>NZ_BKDH01000001.1:0-4303337 GCF_009811375.1 Variovorax boronicumulans | reverse complement strand
CCGCACGCGGCGGCCTGGCGATGGTGGCGGGCCAGCAGCTGCAGGTCGTCAGCGGCGAGACTGCCACGCTGGCCAGCGGCGGCGACATCAACATGGCGCTGGCCGACGTGCTGCGCGTGCACAGCGGGCAAGCCATCGGCGTGCTGGCCGGGGCGCAGAAGGCCGATGCGGACACAGGCCTGTCGGTCATCGCGGGCAACGACGACCTGGACTTCCAGGCGCAGCACGACGAACTGCGCGTGCAGGCCAAGGAAGCGCTGAAGATCGCCAGCACCGACCAGACGGTGGAGTTCGCGGCCAAGAAGAAGATCCGCATCGCGACGGCGCAAGGTGCGTCGATCACGCTGCAGGATGGGGACATCACCTTCGAGTGTCCGGGGAAGATCACTTATCACTCGGTGCAGCGGAAGTTGGCTGGGCCGGTGCAGAAGAGCTACCCGCTGCCGGCATTCCCCAAGAGCATCTGCGTGGCGTGCCTCCTCAAGTCGCTCAAGTCGGCGCCGGCCTTCACCCAGGTGGAGTAACGCACGATGAACCTGATCGACAAGCACGCACCCGGATGGATCGACGCCCTGTTTGCGGACGACGGCCCTCTTGCCTCCGGCATCGAGGGATTTCGCTACGCCTTGATCGATTGCGCATTCGCTCCGCAATGCCATCAGCTGCTCACGAGTCACTTGGGCTCCGGCTCTTGGCGGTCGCTCTACGAGAACATGCCCGGCGCTTCGGATGAAGCGATCCAGCATTCACCCATGCTGCTGAACATCGATGCCGTCGAGAGGCCCTTGCTCTATCGTGTGCTGCTGCTGACGAATGGCTTGCCGATGCTCAGCTTCATCCGCTCGAACGAACCGCTCGAATCGCTGTTCGAACGCCTGAGCCCCTGGTGCATCGTGAATGCGGACGGGCAGTATTTCGTGCTGCGCTTTCCCGACACGCGCCGCCTGCCGGATGTGCTGGCTGCGCTGTCTCCGTTGCAGCAGATGGCGTTCTGCGGTCCCGGAGCCACATGGAATTTCCGTCGGCGCGACGCCAGCTGGAGCAGTTTCCTTGCACCGGAGAAAATGGCATCCACGTCGCTGGCTCCATGCGCACCGGTACTCGATGGTGATCAATGCGCGCTGCTCATTGCCGGCAGCGAAGCGGATGAAGTGATCGCGAACCTGCTTCAACTTTCGCCAGCCTACGAAGCGCAGCACCGGCCCTCGGTGCTGCACGCACTGGCTGTATGCGGTCTCGCCGCAGCCGATGCCATGCAGTTCGACACGGTGGCGCAACGGATGAGGCTGTGTGAAGTTTTTTGGCAGCACCCCGAACTCAGCCACGGCGCTGGCCCGGACCATGAAGCGCTGCGCGCCTTGATGGTCTAGCGCATTGCCGCAGGAACAACAGATGATTCTCAAAAACTGGCTCCTTCCCCTCGCGTTTCTTGCATCTCTGGCTACGGCAGGATGTGCCACTGGTCGTGCTGACACGGTTCCGGCCTCGGTCAGCGGCGTCAACTACACCGACCAGGACATCCGCTACCGGCTGTTCGACCCCAAGGACCCGAAGCAGACCGTGGTCGCCTCCGAAGAGATCGGCCCGTTCGCCGCGGGAGGCGTGATCTGTTGCTACAACGTACCGAAGATGTGGGCGCCCGGCATCCAGGTCGGCGTGATCCTGCAGAGCTACGACAACAAGGCGGGCGACTACCGGCCGCGCCAGACCTTCATCGTCGACCTGCCGCCTTACGACAAAAGCGGCAAGGCAGGGGATGTGTGGTTCATCAACTATCCCGATGGCACGGTGGGGGTGGTTTCAACTGCGTACCGACCCAACGGCGACGAATGGCCCGGGAAGATCAAGGGGTGGCCCAAGCCTTCATTGGCTTTCCAGCAGGAGTTGTGGGAACGAGATATGAGACTGGCGCAGGAGGGGTTGAAGTCGAGCAAGAAATCGCTGGAGGAACTGAGTACAGATCCAAAAAAATACCTCCACAAGACATGGGAATGGCGCGCAAAAGAGTTCGCCTATCGAAAGGAACTCGCAGCGTTCTCGGGGCCAGACGATCCCGCCTTCTTCACCAAGGAGAGGGCCATGCTGGAGCGACTTGTGGCTTGGGACCAAGAAAAGGTCGATAGGTTGATGAAGGTCAAGCCATGACCGCACATTTGGTCAATCCCATCGAAGAGGAAATATTCTCCAATCCTTCAAATCGAGAAGTTTTCTTTGGACCAGCAAGCGACAAGATCCGAGTCGACTACGAGGTGAGCCGCGAACTGCGCCCTGTGGGTCAGCCCGGCAAGTCCTGCGACGTGAACCTCTTCATGGGCTTCTTCTTCGACGGCACGCGCAACAACTACGATCGCAGCACCAGAGAAAAGGATCACACGCACTCCAACGTCGCACGCCTGTACGGTGCCTATCCGGGCCAGCACGTGCCCGGGGTGCCAGCCGACCCCGATGCGCAGTGGACCACCAACCCCGACAACTACCAGCAGTTCTTCAAGGTGTATGTGCCGGGCGTGGGGACGCCCTTCACGCAGGTGGACGACAGCGGCACCGGCAAGGACGCGCTGCTGGGCAACGCCACGGCGCTCTACGGCGAGCGCCGCATCCTGTGGGCGTTGGCGCAAGCGCTCAACTGCGTCTACCGCTACCTCACCCGAAGCGGCAACGGACCAGGGCTGTTCTCCAGCGAAGAAGTACTGAAGTTTTGCAAGGCTTTCGACCTCGGGCGGGAGGAGCTGCTGGAAGCGGGCAAAGGGCCCGCCGACAAACGCCAACGCGAGAACAAGAATCGTCGCACGCTCGAAGCGATGCTCAACAAGCTGCACGAGTCAGTCAAGCCGCACATGATCGATCCCGCAACGGGCCAGTGCAGCAAGGTTGATCCGGGGCGCGTGCAGCGCATCTTCGTCAGCGCATTCGGCTTTTCGCGAGGCGCAGCGGAGGCACGGGTCTTCGTCAACTGGTTCCTCGCGATGTGCGAGATCGATGCCGAACTCCGCGGGCAGACCGGGCCGACACTGGCCTCGTTTCCGGTGACCTTCGACTTTTTGGGACTGTTCGATACCGTCGCGTCGGTCGGTGTGGCGGCCTCGTCCCTTTTCGCCGACGGCCATGGCGGCTGGGCTGACGCTGACACTTCGATGCGCATCCCGGCCGACGTGCCCTGCCTGCACATCGTGGCCGCGCATGAGTTCCGTCGCAGCTTTCCATCGGATTCCATTCATGTCGGCAATACGTTGCCTGAGAACTCTCGGGAGTGGGTGTGCCCTGGCATGCACTCGGACGTCGGCGGAGGCTACATGCCGAAGGAGCAGGGCAAGGGGATCGATGAGGCGGGCGAGGACATGCTTTCGCGCATTCCCTTGGCCCTGATGTACCGCGAAGCACGAATCTTGGGCGTGCCCCTGAAACTGGAACTGGCACGCCCAGTCATCCAGAAGCAGTTCATGGTCGCCAAGGACCTGATCCGGGACTTCAACGCTTACCTTGCCGTATGCCGGGTCAAGGAAGGGGTGCTGCGCGACATCATGGCGGAACAGCGCAAGCTGTTCATCCTGTGGCGCAAATCATGGGCCGGTCGCCCGTTGGAGATGGATTTTGTCCTGCGTGCTCCGGCCCCAGACCGGGCGGATCTCTTGTCGGCCGACGAGCAGTTCGTCAAGGAAGTGAAGGACTTCGAAGCCTGGCTCAAGAAAAAGAAGCGGATCAGCGGCCGCAACAGCCCCGACGGCACACCGCACGAAGTCGACAACGTGCCCGGCATCGATTCGGAGCGGGTCGGCGAGTGGGGGCGCATCGAGCCGTACTGGAACGAGCCTGTGCTCACCAGCAAGCTGTTCGAAGACCGCGTGCACGATTCGCATGCATGGTTCAAGCTCACCGGGCCCGAAGCGGCCGAGTTCAAGGAGCAGCTCGAAAAACTGGTGGCCCGAAAGAAAAGAGCGGACGAGGCGCGCGGGCAGATCGATCCACCCAGAGGCGGGGCGCCCGCCGGGCTGACGCGCCGGCAGGAGCAATGGGTGAACCTGTACCTGACCAAGGGCGAGTACGCGCCCGAGTTCACGGAAGGGCGCGAATGGTATGCATGGGGGGCCGGCTACCTGCGCTATCGCCGTGTGTATGCGGGCGCGGACGAGACACGGTTGACCCAGAACCGTCGGCCCGCCGAAAGGGCTTCGCCGGAGCCGATGATGGCCTGATCGGAACGGCAGGGCGGTGTCCTGCCGCTCCTTCGTTCAGAACGGATAGTGCCGAGGCGTCGTCTGCACCGTGATCCACCGCAGCTCCGTGAACGCCTCCACCCCGGCCCGCCCCCCAAACCGCCCGTACCCCGACGCCTTCACCCCCCCGAACGGCATCTGCGCCTCGTCGTGCACCGTCGGCCCGTTGACATGGCAGATCCCCGCCTCGATGCGCTGCGCCACGTTCCACGCACGCGCCACATCGCGGCCGAACACGGCGGACGACAAACCGAACTCGTTGTCGTTGGCCACCGCCACCGCTTCTTCCACGCCATTCACGCGCACGACCGCCTTCACCGGCCCGAAGGATTCCTCGCGGTAGATGGCCATCGCGGGCGTGACGTGGTCGAGCACGGTGGCGGGCATCAGCGTGTTCTGCGCCTTGCCGCCGCACACGAGCACGGCGCCCTTGGAGAGGGCGTCGTCGATCAACGCGTTGCAGCGTGTCACGGTGCTCATGTCGACGACCGAGCCCAGCACGACGGGGCCTTCGCGCGGGTCGCCGAGCGGCAAGGCCTGTGCGCGGGCGGCGAACTTCGAGACGAACTCGTCGGCGACGGCGTTGTCGACCACGAGGCGTTCGGTCGACATGCAGATCTGACCCGAGTTGGCAAAGGCGCCGAAGATCGCGCCGTCCACGGCCGCGTCGATGTCGGCATCGTCGAGCACCACGAAGGGCGCCTTGCCGCCGAGTTCGAGCACGGCGGGTTTCAGGTACGTGGCGCAGGTCTGCGCGATGAGGCGGCCCACGCGCGTGGAGCCGGTGAAGTTGACGCGCCGCACCGCCGGGTGCGCGACCATGGCCTCGACCACGGCGCCCGCGTCGGCGGGCGCGTTGGTGACGAAGTTGACCGTACCCTTGGGCAGGCCGGCCTCGGCCAGCGCTTCGATGATGAGCGCATGCGTCTCGGGGCACAGCTCGGAGCCCTTGAGCACGACGGTGTTGCCGCAGGCCAGCGGCGTGGCGATGGCGCGGGTGGCCAGGATCACGGGGGCGTTCCATGGCGCGATGCCCAGCACCACGCCGGCGGCCTGCCGCACGCCCATGGCAAGGCTGCCGGGCACGTCGGACGGGATGACCTCGCCCGCGATCTGCGTGGTGAGCGACGCGGCCTCGGTGAGGATGCCGGCCGCCAGGTGCACGTTGAAGCCCGCCCACAGCGCCGAGGCACCGGTCTCGCGGGCCATGGCCTGCACGAAGGCGTCGGCGCGCGCTTCGAGCGCGTGCGCGGCCTTCAGCAGCAGGGCGCGGCGCTCGTTGGGGCCGGTCTGCGACCAGGTGGCGAAGGCGCGCTGCGCGGCGTCGACGGCGGCGACTGCGTCGGCCGGCGTGGCGGCAGGGGCGCGCGTGGCGATGCCGCCGTCCAGCGGGTTGCGGCGCTCGAAGGTGGCGCCGCCGGTGGCCGCGCGGCGTTCGCCGTCGATGAGCATGGAGATGTCGGTCATGGGTGTCCTTTGCAAGAAAGAAAGAGGAAGAGGGGTGGTTCAGGCCACGCCCAGGTAGGCCTGGCGCACGGCGTCGGAATGCAGCAGCGCCTGCGCTTCGCCCGAGGCGACGACGCGCCCGCGTTCGAGCACGTAGCCGCGGTCGGCGGCCTGCAAGGCCTTGCGCACGTTCTGCTCGACCATGAGCACGGTCACGCCCTGGTCGGCGATGCGGCGCACGATGGCGAGCAGTTCGTCGACCATGCGCGGCGCCAGGCCGAGCGAGGGCTCGTCGAGCATCAGCAGGCGCGGCCCGCTCATGAGGGCGCGCGCCACGGCGACCATCTGCTGCTCGCCGCCGCTCATGGTGCCGGCGAGCTGCGTGGCGCGTTCCTTCAGGCGCGGAAAGTCGTCGAAGGCGCGCGCGAGGCGCTCGGCGCGCAGCCGCGCGGGAATGAGCCAGCCGCCGAGTTCGAGGTTCTCGGTGACGGTCATCTGCGGGAACAGCTGCCTACCTTCTGCCACCAGCGCGAGGCCACGCCGCACGCAGGCTGTGGCATCGGCGGACGGCAAGGCCGCACCGTCGAGCACCGCGTCGCCCGTGCGCGGCAGCAGCCCCGCGAGCGCCTTGAGCAGCGTGGTCTTGCCCGCGCCGTTGGGTCCGAGCACGACGGTGACGCCGGGCGTCACGTCGAGGTCCAGGCCCTGGATGACCTGGAAGCCGTGGTAGCCGGCCGCAAGACCGCGCACGGTCATCTGGGTGCCGCTCATGCCGTGGTCTCCATCTCGTCGCCCAGGTAGGCCTCGACCACCTCGGCATTGCGCACGACCTCGGCCGGCGTGCCGTCGGCGATCTTGCGGCCCTGGTGCAGCACCAGCACGCGCTCGACGTACTTCAGCAGCGTGGTCACGGCATGCTCGATCCACACGACGGCGAGGCCATGGTCGTCGCGCAGGCGGCGGATGCGCCGAGCCATGGCATCGACCTCCGCCTCGGTGAGGCCGGCCGCCACCTCGTCGAGCAGCAGCACGCGCGGCCGCGTGCCCAGCGCCATGCCGATCTCGAGCAACCGCTGCTGCGAGGGCGTGACGTCGGCCGCGATCTGCGTCGCGAGGCCGCCCAGGCCCAGCATGTCGAGGATCTCGCCGGTGCTGCCCAGGCCCGCGATGGGCGCGCGGCGGCGGCCGGCGAACTGCATGCCGAAGCGCACGTTGTCTTCGAGCGTCATGTCGGCCATCACGCGCGGCGTCTGGAAGGTGCGCGCGATGCCGTGTGCGGCATACAGGTGCGGGCCGCGCCGCGTCAGGTCGACGTCGCCTTCCACCAGCAGCCGGCCCGAGGTCGGCATGACCACGCCCGAGATCGCGTTGAAGAAGGTCGTCTTGCCCGCGCCGTTGGGGCCGATGATGCCGACCAGCTCGCCCGCATGCAGCGTGGCGCTCACGGCATCGACGGCGGTGAGCCCGCCGAAGCGCACCGTGAGGTCGCGGGCTTCGAGAAGCGGCGTGGCCTTCATGGTGCGTGCCTCCGCAATGCCGCCGCCTTGCGCTGCCACAGTGACGCCAGGCCGTTGGGTAGGTACATCACGCACAGGATGAGCAGCAGCCCCAGCACCATCATGTAGCCGTAGGGCAGCTGCAGCCGCAGCGTCTCCGACAGCAGGCTGAACACGATGGCCGCGGCCACCGGTCCGCCGATGCTGGCCGCACCGCCGATCATCGCGATCAGCACGGTCTGGAAGCCGATGAAGGGGCTGAACACGGCGGCCGGTTCGATGTAGGTCCAGCGCACGGCCATCGCGGCGCCCACCGCGCCGGCGAAGGCGGCGGTGAGCGCAAAGCCGGCGATCTTCACGCGGCGCGTGTCCACGCCCAGCGTCTGCGCGCGTTGCTCGTCGGCACCGATGCCGGCCAGCGCCAGGCCGAAGCGGCTGCGCTTCACGAGCAGCGCCGTGGCAATGGCCGCGCCCGCAATCGCCAGCACCGTGAGGTACACCGTCTCGTTCGACGGCACCACCGTCAGCACGCGGCCCACGGTGCCCGAGACCTGCTTCTCGACGAAGGTGACGGCATGGCGGATCAGCTCGGTCATGCCGAAGGTCAGCACGGCGAAGTAGGTGCCGCGCAGGTGCAGCACGGCCGCGCCCATCAGCACCGCCACCGCGCTCGCGATGGCCGCGCCGCTCAGGATCACCAGCGGCCAGGGCAGCACCTCGAGCAGCGTCGCGCTCGCGTACGCGCCCAGGCCGAAGAAGGCCGAGGTGGCCAGCGACAGGTAGCGCGTGGCACCGCAGAACAGCGACCAGCTGGTGGCCAGCGCGATGTACATCAGGCAGCCGAGCGCGACAGACGCGATGAACTCGCTCGCGACCCACGGCACGGCGGCCGCCAGCGCGAGGCCGATGCAAAGCAACCACCACGGTTTGTTTTGAAAGAGGGAATTCATCTTCTGGAGAACAGTCCGTTGGGCCGCCAGATCAGCACGCCGATGAACACGGCGTACGACAGCAGCATCTTGAGCGAGGGGCTCGTGTAGTACATGCCCAGCGCTTCCACCACGCCCAGCAGCAGGCCGCCGACGAGGCTGCCCGCGATGCTGCCGAAGCCGCCGAGGGTGATGACGATCAGCGCCGTCACGGTGTAGGGCTCGCCCATCGAGGGCGAGATTTCATAGGTCATCGACAGCAGCGCACCGGCCACGCCCGAGAGGCCCAGGCCGATGCCGAACATCAGCGGATGCAGCCGCCTGGTGTTGATGCCCACGAGCTGCGCGCCGGTGGGCGACTGCATCAGCGCGCGCACCGCCTTGCCCAGCAGCGTGAGCTTGAGCAGCGCGATGAGCACGAGGCTCAGCGCCAGCGCCACGCCGAACAGCACGAGCTTGTTGGCGGTGAAGCGCATCTCGCCCAGCTGCACCGGTTCGGCCAGGTAGTCGTAGCCGCGCAGGTCGCCGCCCCACACGAGCAGGGCGGTGTTCTGCACGAAGAACATGAGGCCGAAGCCGACCATCAGGCTGCGCGCCTCGAACACGTCGACGTTCGGCGCGCGCGCTGCCACCTGCCGGAAGCACAGCCAGTGCACCGCGATGCCCAGCGCCATCAGCAGCACGAAGGCCACCGGCATGAAAAGGAGCGGCGAGATGCCCAGCGCCGTGTGTGCCCACCAGGTGAGAAAGGCGCCGAGCATCAGGAACTCGCCGTGCGAGATGTTCATGATGCGCATCAGCCCGTACTGCAGGTTCAGTCCGATGGCCACCAGCGCATAGATGCCGCCCGTGATCAATCCGCCGGCCAGGAGCTCGGCCCATCCAGAGAACGACACGCTGTTATTTCCAGGCCGGCTTCGGCATCAGTTGCGCGGTGGCACGGTCTTTGGGCCACACCACTTCGAAGTCGCTGCCCTGCCACTGCGACACGGTGCCGGGAATCGACGCGTTCTCGCTGCCCTCGAAGCGGATCGGCCCGAGGATGGTCTTGAACTCGTTCTTCGCGATCTGCTCGCGCAGCGCCTTGCGATCGAGGCCCACCTTTTCTACCGCCTGCTGCAGGATCTGCAGGCCGGCCCACGCATGGCCGCTGGCCCAGCGGTCGGGTTCCTTGCCGAACTTCTTGGTGTGCGCATCGAAGTAGGCCTTGGCCTCGGGGCTGGTCTTGCTGTTCCACGAGCCCATGCCGATCACGCCCTCGGTGTTGGCGGCCATCACGTTCTTGTAGAGCTGGAAGGCGGTGCCCACCGAGGCGTAGAAGTACTTCGGGTTGAAGCCCACCTCGCGCGCCTGCCGGCTCGCCAGGATGGTGTCCGGCGGGTAGGTGATGCCGATGAAGGCATCGGGGTTCAGGTCCTTCATGGTGCGCAGCACGGGCGCGAGGTCTTTCACGCCCAGCGGGTAGCTCTTGCGGTCGAGCACCTGGATCTGCGTCTTCTTCAGCGCGTTGTTCAGCGCCGCGAAGTTCTCCAGGCCGAACAGGTCGTCCATGTAGACGATGGTGATGGTCTTCACGTTCTGCGCCACCAGCATGTCGACCAGCGCGCCCATCATCTTGTCGGGCTGCTGCAAGAGCGAGAAGAAGAAGGGCAGGCGCATGTCGATGAGCTTGCGCGACAGCGCGGTGGGCGCCAGCAGCGGATAGCCGAAGCGGTTGGCCAGCGGCGCGACCGCGAAGTTGGCGCCCGACCCCCAGGGCGGCAGCACGAGGTCGACCTTGTCGCTGCCCATGAGCTTTTCAAACGTGCGCACGCAGGTCTCGGTCTCGCTGCGGTCGTCGTAACCGATGAGCTCGATGGGGCGCTTGGCACCCTTCACCGACAGGCCGCCCGCGGCGTTGACCTGCTCGGCCCACAGCAGGTAGTTGGGTTCCTGGCTCACCTGCGCACCCGCGGCCCAGGGGCCGGTGCGGGCGATGGCGTAGCCGATGCGAACGGGGGCGCTTTGCGCGAACAGCTGCGGCGCGACGGCGGCTGCGCCCAGCGCGGTGGCCGTGCCCTGGATCCAGTGGCGGCGGGTGGGGTGAAGCATGGAGGTCTCCTTCCGGGCGTCGGTATGCGCCCGCTGACCGGGATCGTAGAAACGCACGCCTTTTGGCGCTGTGCCCGCCGCGCACAAAGCACTTGACGCAGCGTGCAGGCGCCTAGTGGTTAACCCGCAAAGGCGAGGGCTTTGCGGGCACTCCACAATGCGCGGCATCCCGCCGCCGTGTTGCAATCTTTCGTCTTCACTGCTTTCACCCCATGACCGCGTCCCTGCTCCTGTCCACCGACGAGATCCCGCCGAAGGAACGCGGGCCGCTGTGGTGCGAATGGGTGTGGCGCCACTTCGGCGGGCTGGGTTCCGACCTGTACGGCGACAGCGATTTCGATGGCCACCTCGCGTCCTCGCACGCGGGCGACGTGATCCTCACGCGGCTCGAGGCCAACCGACATCGCGTGCTGCGCACCCCGCAGATGGCGCGCCTGAGCGACGCGCCGTACCTGAAGATCGTCGCGCCCTGGCAGGGCTCGGCCGAGGTCACGCAGCGCGGGCGCGCGGCGGCCGTGCGTGCGGGCGGCTGGACGCTGTACGACACCACGCTCGACTACACCGTGGCCAACCCCGAGCGCAGCGACCACCTCATCGTGATGCTGCCGAAAGACCAGATCGCTTCGCCCGCATTGCCGCTGGGCGACCTCGTCGCGCGGCGCATCGGCGGCGACAGCGGCATCTCGCGCGTGGCACTGGAGACCATGCGCAACACCTACCTGGAGCTGCCCTACATGAGCGAAGCCGCCGCGCGCGGCGCGGGCGAGTTGCTGATCCAGCTGGTGCGCCTGTCGCTCATGGAGCTCGCGGGCCAGAGCACCGCCCAGACCCAGCGCGAGGCGCTGAAAGACCGCATCCACCGCCACGTGGCGCAGAACCTGCGCGACCCCGCGCTGTCGATCGACGGCATGGCACTGGCCCTGCGTTGCAGCAAGCGCCTGCTGCACCAGGCCTTCGCGGGCGACGACGACACGCTCACCGGCTACATCCAGCACCAGAGGCTCGCGGCCAGCATCCGCGACTTGATCGACCCCGCGAACGCCGCGCGCTCCATCACCGACATCGCGCTGGGCGCGGGCTTCGGCAACCTCTCGCACTTCAGCCGCGTATTCCGCGCGCACACGGGCGGCAGCCCGAGCGAGTTCAGGCGGCAGGCGATGGTGCCGCGCTGACGACGCGCGCGTGCGCGATGTGCGCCGCGCCGGCCGGCTGCAGGCCGTTGCGCCCGGCCGGGTCGTAGCGCGCCAGTGCTGCGTGGCCGTCGATGTCTTCGAGCAGATCGAGTCCGGTGCCGCGCAGCAGCGCCGCCAGCGTCTTCGGATCGAAGCCCGACAAAAACTCTTCGCCGACCGAGGCCACGTCGCTGCGCAGCTTCTGGAAGGCCTCGGTGCCGGAGGGGCCTGCGTGCAACGTGGCCTCGTCGATGTAGGTGAAGACCAGTTCGCTGCCGGGCGCCGCGCAGGTGGCGATGTCGCGCAGCGCGGCAAGGTTGGCCTCGCGCGTCAGGTACACCGTCACGCCGAGCCACGAGAAGAAGGTCGGCTGCGCGGCGTTGAAGGGCGAACGCGCGAGCGCCGCGCCGAGGCGTTCGGCCGACAGGTCCGCTTCGACGAAATGCACCGATGCGGACGGTGCCACGCCGCAGGCCGCGAGGCGCTGGCGCTTCAGCGGCTGCGTGGCCGGGTGATCGACCTCGTAGATGCCCAGGCCCTGCGCCCACTCGGGGATGCGGCACACGAAGCTGTCGAAGCCGGCGCCGATCAGCACGTACTGGGCGACGCCGCGCGCGACCGCGTCCTTCAACGCGTCTTCCGTGTAGCGCGAACGCAGGATCACGTCGGGGTAGGCGGCGTTGGCGCGCATCGCGTCGTCGAGCGCTGTGTCGGGTGAGTCCGTCGAGGTGGCGTCGCGCCGTGCCAGCGCGCGTTCCAGGAACGCGACGCGCACGCTGTCGGGCACCAGGCGCTCGCCCCACGGGTCGTCCAGCAGCGGCGCAGGCGCGCTGCGCGAATGGATGGAGCGCATGAGCGCGGTGGCGAGGGCGGTGCGGCTGGCTTGCGAAGAAGGATTCAAGGGCGGGGCTCCAGTGGTGCGGGGGCGCGAAGTTTCAACCCGCACGAGGCGTCTGTACAGTGCATTGTTCAAAGCAATGACCTGCACGAAATGAATTCCATGGACCTGAATTTGCTGGCCGCACTCGACGCGCTGCTGAGCACCGGCAGCGTGAGCGCGGCGGCCGAGCGCATGCACCTGAGCGCGCCGGCCATGAGTCACACGCTCGCGCGCATCCGCGAGGCGCTGGGCGATCCGATCCTCGTGCGGGCCGGCCGCAAGCTGGTGCCGACGCCGCGTGCGGTGGCGTTGCGCGATCCGGTGCGCCGCCTGATCGCCGACGCGCGCCTGTTGATGCAGCCCGACGGCGGCGTGCCGCTGTCGCGTGTGACGCGCGAGTTCACGGTGCGCGCGCCCGAAGGCATGGGCATCGTCTACGGCGCGACCTTGCTGGCCGCGCTGCGGCGCGACATGCCGTTGGCGCGCCTGCGCTTCGTGCCCGAAAGCGACAGCGATGCGATGGCCTTGCGCGAAGGGCGCATCGATCTCGACGTGGGCACGCTGCCCGACCGAGGGCCGGAGACGCAGACCGCGTTGCTGTACGAGCAACGCATCGTCGGCGTGGTCGGGGCGGGGCACGAACTGCTCAAGGCGCGCGTCACGCCCAAGCGCCTGGCGGCCCAGCAGCATGTCGCGGTCACGCGGCGTGCCAGGTCGGTCGAGCCCCTCGACAGCCTGCTCGCGGCACAAGGCTGCGCGCGGCAGATTGCATTGACCGTGCCCAGCGCCTATGGCGCGCTGATGGCCGCCGCGCGCTCGTCGCTGGTGGCCTGCGTGCCCGAGCCGCTGGCACGCACCGTGGCCGCGAGCCTCGGCCTGGCGATGTTCAAGCTGCCGGTGGCCGTGCCGCCCGAGCAGGTGTTGCAGGCCTGGCATCCACGCGATGAGGTGGACCCGGCGCACCGTTGTCTTCGCGAGGCGGTGGCGGCCGTGTCGAAAGATGCGCGCTTCGGTCCGCTCACGGGCCGCGACGCGCAGGCCCCGATGCGCGGGCGCGCACTGGCCGCACACCGCGCGCTGCTTGCAGAGTTGCCATGAATGCTTAAGCAGCGCTTGTGTCGAAGCGGGCATCAAACTTAAATCTTCTCGGTTAACTGATTTCGCAGCGGGCGTTTTCAGATCAAAAAAAAGATGCGTTAACGCATGCGAAGCCTCGAGAGCGACGCTTCCCGCTGGTATGGTCGTGCGCGCAATTCAGCTCCACGCCACCACGCCCGTTGTCGACGCATTGGGTACTTGCTTCACATGCCCCTTCGTCACGACCGCATCTTTCCGCGCTACGCGTTCTACTGTGTGCTGGCCGGCCTGGCCGCGATCTATGTCTTCTGCGCCATGGTGCTGGTGCCGGCAAAGATCTACATCCTTCCGTACCTCATCACGCCGGACTTCGTGCGCTACAAGGGCGCCTTCTTCGTGCTGGTGCTGGCGATCCCGGCCGCGATCTACCTGATCTGCTGGAAGGGCAGCGACTTCTTCGCGTGGCTGCGCACCCCGCAGGTGCTGACGCTGACCGCGCACGGCCTGCAGCTGGGCACGCAGACCATCGCCTTCGCCGACGTGACGCGGCTGCGCCATCGCCACAACCGCAACCACCTGCTGCTCACCACCCGCGATGGCCAGACGCTGCGCCTGCGGCTCGACCTGTGGGACGACCCGTATGCGCTCGTCGCCGAAGTGGAAGAGGCCGTGGGCGAAGTGCTGCGGCACGACGTGGAGCGGCGCCTGCATGCGGGCGACACCGTGCCCTTCGGCGCGCTGGCGCTCAATGCGGAAGGGCTGGTGCACAAGGGCCAGCTCATCGCGTGGTCGAGCATCGACACGATCCGCACGCAGTCGGACGCCGAAGCGATGGACGTCGACGAGCACCTGCTCATCGTCGCCAACGGCAAGACCCGCAAGATCGATCGCTCCAAGATCGACAACGAGCCGGTGCTGATGAGCTGCCTCATGCAACGCCTGCCGTCGGCGTGACTCCCTCTTCTTTTTCTTTCTTCAATCTCCAAAGTACAGCGACTCCAAAATGGAAATCTACAGCTCCGCCAGCCAACAGGAAAAAACCCGCCAGGACCGCCCCGTCTTCTACTCCCGCACGCGGCTGATCGCCGGTGCCACGCTCTGGGTGGTGGTGGCGGTCGTGCTGGCCGTGCTGTGCATCCGCGCGCAGGACAAGAACATCGGCATCCTCATCGCGGCGGGCTTCGGCCTGCTGGCCGCTTGGCTGGCCGTCAAGTGCATCCGTACGCTGGCCAACATCGCAACGCCCGCCTTCGTCATCGGCCGCCAGGGCCTGACCTTTGAGAACGGCCTGCTGCTGCCGTGGCACAACATCGTCGAGAACACCTGGGTCAACCAGGACTACATGGGCATTCCCATCGGCAAGCAGATCCAGATCAAGACCGACCTGCCCAAGCCGAAGGCTCGCGTGCTGCGCCGCGCGACGGCGCTGGAGATTTCGGGCGACGAGTACCTCGCGCTGTGCGACGCCTACGCGGCGTGACGGGCAAACAACCGCGCGTTTGAGCCGCCCGGCGCCTGCTGGTAGGCTGGCGGGCCGCCATCCTCCGGGCTCGCTTTCGCGGGCCCCACGCGCATGAACGCCTCCCACCGCCGGCCGGTTCCGCTGAACAAGGCCTACCGTCTCCTGAACCACGGCCCGACCGTCCTCGTGAGCGCCGCGCACGACGGCCGGCGCAACATCATGGCCGCGGCCTGGGCCATGCCGCTGGACTTCGATCCGCCCAAGGTGGCCGTGGTGCTCGACAAGAGCACCTGGACGCGCGTGCTGCTCGAAGGCGCGGGCAGCTTCGCGCTGCAGGTGCCCACGCGCGCGCAGCTCGACCTGACCGAGGCGCTGGGCAACAGCTCGGGCCGCGAGATCGCCGAGCGCGACGGCAGCGACAAGTTCGCCGCCTACGGCCTCTCGACCTTCGCGGGCGAGGTCACCGGCACGCCGCTGCTCGAAGGCTGCGCGGCCTGGCTCGAATGCCGGCTGCTGCCCGAGCCGCCGATCCAGCAGCGCTACGACCTGTTCCTGGGCGAGGTGATCGCGGCGCAGGCCGATGCGCGCGTGTTCTCCGAAGGCCGCTGGCATTTCGAGGGGCACGACGACCTGCGCACGCTGCACCATGTGGCGGGCGGGCACTTCATCGTCGACGGCGATGCGGTCGATGCGAAGGCGCTGCCGCGTTTGACACCGTAGCCTGCATGCCGGACCTGAACCAGATCATCACCGTCGTCGGCTACAGCCTCATGGGGCTGCTGGCGGCCATGATGGGGTCGCTGGGCCTGGCCGCGCTGTGGACGTGGCGCGACTGGCCCGGCGCCGACCGCCTGACCGGCCTGGCCGCGCGGCTGGCGATCCTCACGTGGATGGTGGGTGGCGTGATGCTGGTCGTCGGCGGGCTGGCGATGGCCGGGCTGGCGACCTGGGTCATCTTCTGGGCGTCCAAGCCGCTGCCGTCCACGGTGCTCGGCATCGCGGGCTACGTGGCGTCGCGGGCCGTGCTCGTGGTCATGGCGGTGCTGCTGGTGCGCAAGGGCGGGCTGGTGCTCTCCGCCTGGTGGGGCGCGAGGAAAGAAGAGGGCGCGTCCGAAGCGCCCGGCGCTACAGCACGAAAGGAATGAAGCGCCGCGTGCCACGCATGTAGTCGCGGTAGTCGTCGCCGAAATGCGCGAGGCATTCCTTTTCGTCGCGCAGCGCCGTCAGGAAAAGGAACAGCGTGGCCATCAGCACCAGCGCCAGCGTGAGCCAGGTGAACTGCTTGAGGAAGGCGCCCCAGGCCAGCAGCATCAGCGCCGTGTACATCGGGTGGCGGATGTAGCGGAAGGCGCCGGTGGTCACCAGCGCCGAGGTCTTTTCAAAGCCGTACAGGGCCGGGTCGTCGTTGCGCGCCTCGCTCGGCTTGCCCTGCGCCTTGAGCAGCCGCACCGCGTGGATCGGCAGCCAGATCGACAGCGCCAGCAGCACGCACGAAAGCAGCTGCGTGAACGAGAGCGGATCGACATGCCACACCGGCAGGTTCAGCACGATCAGCACCAGCATGCATTCCCACGCGAAGAAGCGGTAGAAGCCGTGCGAGCCGGGCTGGCTCAGCGGCCCGCGCGACACGTACAGCAGCGCGGCCGTGCCGGCGACGAAAAGAAAGAGCTGGAACCAGAGGAGCATGGCGGCCGAATTTACACGGCCCGCAAGACTCAGCCGGAGATCGAAAACCCGCCGTCGACAGGGATGGCGGTGCCGGTCACGTAGTCGGAGGCGGCGCTGGCCAGGAACACGGCGGTGCCTGCGATGTCCGAGGGCTGGCCCCAGCGGCCGGCCGCGGCGCGCGCCTTCACGCGCTCGTACAGGCCCGGGATCTGGTTGCGTGCACCGTCGGTCAGCTCGGTCTCGAACCAGCCCGGAAGGATCGCGTTGACCTGGATCTGGTCGGCCGCCCACGAGAGCGCGGTCGACTTGGTGAGCTGCACGATGCCGGCCTTGCTCGCGGCGTAGGCCGGGGCGTAGGGCGCGCCGAAGATCGACATCATCGAGCCGATGTTGATGATCTTGCCGCCGCCTGCGGCCTTCAGGTGCGGGTGCGCGGCGCGGCTGCACAGGAAGGCGCTGGTGAGGTTGGTGTCCATCACCTGGTGCCACTCGGCCAGCGCGAGCTGATCGACCGGCTTGCGCACCGTGGTGCCGGCGTTGTTCACGAGGATGTCGAGCCGGCCACAGCGCGCGGCGACCTCGTCGAAGGCCTTCTGCACCGAGGCTTCGTCGGTCACGTCGAGTGCGAGCGCGAAGCTGTCGCTGCCCAATGCCTTCAGCGATTCGACTGCGGCGGCCGACTTCTGCGCATTGCGCGCCGCAACGATGACGCGGGCGCCGGCCTTGGCGAGGCCCTGTGCCATGCCGAGGCCGATGCCGCCGTTGCCGCCGGTGACGAGCGCGACTTTGCCTGTGAGATCGAACATCAGGTGGAGCTTAGGTGGTAGTGGGTTTCTTGGAGACGAGCGTCAGGATATCGTAGCTCGCGACCAGCTCGCCGAGCTGGTTGGTCACCTCCACGTCCCAGGCCACCACGCCCTGGCCCTGGCCGCTGGCGTCCTTCTTGTTGCGGTCGATCTTGCGCTTGCAGGTCAGGCGCGCCTGGATGGTGTCGCCGATGCCCACGGGCTTGACGAAGCGCAGCGTGTCCAGGCCGTAGTTGGCCAGCACCGGGCCGGGCGAGGGCGACACGAACAGGCCCGCGGCCGCCGACAGCACGAAGTAGCCGTGCGCGATGCGCTTGCCGAAGGGCGAGGCCTTGGCCGCCTCTTCGTCGAAGTGCATGTAGAAGTAGTCGCCCGAGATGCCGCCGAAGGCGACGATGTCGGCCTCGCCCACGGTGCGGCGGTGCGTGAGCAGCGAGTCGCCGATGCGCAATTCTTCGAAGTAGCGGCGGAAGGGATGCACTTCGCTCTCACGCAGCGCGGCGCCGCGCACGTGCTCGCCGGTCACGGCCGCGAGCATGGTGGGCGAGCCCTGCAGCGCGGCGCGCTGCAGGTAATGCTTCACGGCGCGCAGGCCGCCGAGTTCTTCGCCACCGCCCGCGCGGCCCGGGCCGCCGTGCTTGAGCACCGGCAGCGGCGAGCCGTGGCCGGTCGATTCGGCGGCGGCCTCGCGGTCCAGCACCAGCAGGCGGCCGTGCCAGGCGGCAGCCACCGGGATAGCCTTGGCCGCGATGGCCGGGTCGCGCGTGACCAGCGTGCCCACGAGGCTGCCCTTGCCGCGTGCGGCCAGGGCCAGCGCTTCGTCGATGCCGTCGTAGGGCATGAGCGTGCTGACGGGGCCGAAGGCCTC
Organism: Variovorax boronicumulans; assembly: GCF_009811375.1. Lineage (NCBI taxonomy): Bacteria > Pseudomonadati > Pseudomonadota > Betaproteobacteria > Burkholderiales > Comamonadaceae > Variovorax > Variovorax boronicumulans. Next base: position 4,285,228 of record NZ_BKDH01000001.1, on the reverse strand, counting down.
GACGTCGTGCGCGGCGTCGTGTTCGAGCGGCTTGCGGCTCAGGAGCAGCGTGGGCGCGAAGAACGCGCCTTCGCCCACGCCGTCGCCCACGGGCGCGAAGCCGTCGCGTTCGCCGTACACCAGCTCCGCGCCCTGCAGCAGCGTGGCGACGCGCTCGGCCACGTCGGCCTGCTGGTCGCGCGAGGCGAGGGCGCCCATGCGCACGTCTTCGCGCGAGGGGTCGCCGATGACGGTCTTGGCCAGGCGCGCGCGCAGCTTCTCGGCCACGGCATCGAGGTGCTGGCGCGGCACGATCGCGCGGCGGATGGCCGTGCACTTCTGGCCGGCCTTGATGGTCATCTCGCGCGCCACTTCCTTCACGAAGAGATCGAACTCCTCGTCGTCGGGCGTCACGTCGGGCGCGAGGATCGCGCAGTTCAGCGAGTCGGCCTCGGCGTTGAACGGGATCGACTGGCGCACCAGGTTCGCGTTCACGCGCAGCTTGGCGGCGGTGTCGGCCGAGCCGGTGAAGGTGACCACGTCGGGCCCTTCGAGGCGGTCGAGCAGGTCGCCCGTGCTGCCGATCACGAGTTGCAGGCTGCCTTCGGGCAGGATGCCCGACTGCACGATGAGCTTCATCAGCGCTTCGGTGAGGTAGCTGGTGGCCGTGGCCGGCTTGCCGATGCAGGGCATGCCCGCCAGGAAGCTGGGCGCGAATTTCTCAAGCAGGCCCCACACCGGGAAGTTGAAGGCGTTGATGTGCACCGCCACGCCGCCGCGCGGCACCAGGATGTGCGTGCCCGCGAAGCCGCCCTTCTTGCCTAGCGGGAAGGCCGGGCCCTCGTGCACGAGATTGCCCGAAGGCAGCTCGTTGGTGCCGATGCTGGCGTAGGCGCTGAGCGTGCCGGCGCCGCCTTCGATGTCGATCCAGCCGTCGGCGCGCGTGGCGCCCGTGTGGGCCGAGACGGCATACAGCGCTTCCTTGTTCGCGGCCAGGTACTTGGCCAGCGCCTTCAGGCGCTCGGCGCGCTGCTGGAAGTCGAGCTTCATGAGCGCGGGAATGCCGACGCGGCGCGCGTGCGCCAGCGCCTCGGCGAAGTCGATGGCCTCGGCGTGCGTGCTTGCCACGGCCTGGCCGTTGACGGCGCTGCGCAGCGATTGCGCGGCTTCCTGGCCGATCCAGCGGCCGGCGATGTAGCTTTGAAGGGTGGTCATGGCGCGTGTCCTTTGAAAAGGGATGGCGCAGCGGCGCGGGGCGCGCGCTGCGCGGGGGTCATTTCTTGTTGCCGATGCCCAGGTAGGTATCGATGATTCGCTGGTCGTGCAGCAGATCGCCGGCATTGCCTTCGAGCGCCACGGCGCCCATCTCGAGCACGTAGGCGCGGTCGGCCACCTGCAGCGCGGCGCGGGCGTTCTGTTCCACCAGCAGCACCGAGACGCCGTGCTTGCGCAGCTGCGACACCACGCGCAGCACCTCGCGCACCACCAGCGGGGCCAGGCCCAGCGAGGGTTCGTCGAGCATCAGCAGGCGCGGGCGCGCCATCAGCGCGCGGCCGATGGCCAGCATCTGGCGCTCGCCGCCCGAGAGCGTGGAGGCCATCTGCGGGCGGCGTTCCTTCAGGCGCGGAAAGATCTCGAAGATCTCGTCCATGCGCGCGCGCTGGTCGCGCTGGCCCTTGCGCCACTGGTAGAAGCCGCCGAGCAGCAGGTTGTCTTCGACCGACATCTCGCCGAACAACTCGCGCCGCTCGGGCACCAGCGCCACGCCGCGCGCCACCATGGTCTCGACGCCGGGGCGTGCGATGCGCTCGCCGTCCAGCGACAGCTTGCCGGTCGACTGCAGCAGGCCCATGGCCGCGCACAGCAGTGTGGTCTTGCCGGCGCCGTTGGGGCCGATCACGGTGACGATCTCGCCTTCGTTCACGTGCAGGCGCACGCTGTGCACCGCCTCGACGGTGCGGTAGGCGACGCAGAAGTCTTCCAGTTGAAGGATCGGGTGGCTCATCGGGCGTCTTCCAGCAGTTCGTCGTCGGCGCCGCCCAGGTAGGCCTCGAGCACGCGCGGGTTGGCCTGCACTTCGGCCGGCGTGCCGGTGGCGATCACGGTGCCGAACTCGAGCACGGTGATGCGGTCGGCGAGGTTCATCACGAACTCCATGTCGTGCTCCACCACGAGGATGCCCAGGCCTTCGGCGCGCAGCTGGCCCAGCAGCTCCGACAGCGCGCGCTTTTCCAGGTGGCGCAGGCCGGCGGCGGGTTCGTCCAGCAGCAGCACCGAGGGCTGGCCGGCGAGCGCGCGTGCGATCTCGACCACGCGCTGCTGTCCGAGTGACAACGAAGCGGCCGGCGTGTCGGCATGCGCGCCGAGGCCGCAGCGCTCGATCTGCTTGCGGGCCTCGGCCATCAGCGCGGCTTCTTCGGCGCGGTCCAGCCGCAGCATCGCGGCGAGCCAGCCGCGTTTCGCGCGCAGGTGCGCGCCGAGCGCCACGTTCTCGACCACGCTGCGCTGGCCCAGCAGGCGCACGTGCTGGAAGGTGCGGCCCAGGCCGCGTGCCGCGAAGGCGCGCGAGGGGCGGCCCGACATGGCATCGCCTTCGAGCCGCACTTCACCCGAACTGGGGTCGTCCACGCCCGAGATCATGTTGAAGAAGGTGCTCTTGCCGGCGCCGTTCGGGCCGATCAGCGCATGGATCTCGCCGGCCTTCAGCGTCATCGAGATGTCGTTGTTGGCGATGAGGCCGCCGAAGCGCTTGCTGACCGCGTCGGCCTGCAGCAGCATCGTGCCTGCCGCCGGCAGCACGCGCTGCGCGAGCTGCGCCGCCGGTGCGGCCGCGTTGGCGGCGGGCGCCTTGGCCACCGGCCGCACCCAGCGGCTCACGAGCCGCGCCAGCGTGGGCCACAGGCCGTCGGCAAAGCGCTGCAGCACGAACAGCATCAAGAGGCCGAACACCACCACCTCGAAGTTGCCGCTGGTGCCCAGCAGCGCGGGCAGGATGTCCTGCAGCTTCTCTTTGAGCAGCGTGATCAGCGTGGCGCCGAGCACCGCGCCCCACAGGTGGCCTGCGCCGCCGACCACCGCCATGAACAGCATCTCGATGCCGATGTTCAGGTTGAAGGGCGTGGGGTTCACGAAGCGCTGCATGTGCGCGTAGAGCCAGCCCGACACCGCCGCCAGCAGCGCGGCCAGCACGAACAGCTTGATGCGGTGGCGTGCGGTGTCGACGCCCATCGACTCGGCCATGAGCCGGCCGCCCTTGAGCGCGCGGATGGCGCGGCCTTCGCGCGAATCGAGCAGGTTGTGCAGCGCCCACAGCGCCAGCAGCAGCACGGCCCAGATCACCACGCCGAGTGCGCGCGGCGAGGCCAGTGAGATGCCTGCGACCACCAGCGGCGGCACGCCCGTGATGCCGGTCTGGCCGCCCAGGAACTCCATGTTGCCGAGCAGGAAGTACAGGCTCAGGCCCCAGGCGATGGTGCACAGCGGCAGGTAGTGGCCCGACAGCTTGAGCGTGACCGCGCCGAGCGCCCAGGCCAGCGCGAAGGTCAGCACCAGCCCGAGCAGCAGGCCGAGCCACGGCACCAGCGCCGAACCGGCGATGCCGCCCAACCAGCCCGCGGCCGTGGGCGAGGTGCAGATCCACGCGGTGGCATACGCGCCCATGCCGACGAACGCGGCCTGGCCGAAGGAGGTCATGCCGCCCACGCCGGTCAGCATGACCAGCCCGGCGGCCACCAAGGCATACAGGCCGATGTTGCTGAGCACCGCGACCGTGAAGTCGGGCAGCCAGCCCCAGGCCAGCGCGAGCGCCACGATGCACACCAGCGTGAGGGTGCGCGGCGTGACCAGCGGACGGCCCGCGTGCGCGGCGGTGGCGGGCGAAGATGAAGTCGACGGCGCGCTCATTCCTCGTCCTCCACGTGGTGGCTGCGCAGCGAACGCCACCACAGCACCGGAATGATCAAAGTGAACACCAGCACTTCCTTGTACGCGCTGGCCCAGAACGAAGAGAAGGCCTCCAGCAGGCCGACCAGCAACGCGCCCGCGAGCGCCAGCGGGTAGCTCGCGAGCCCGCCCACGATGGCGGCCACGAAGCCCTTCAGGCCGATGAGAAAACCGGTGTCGTAGTAGACCGTGGTGATCGGCGCGATCAGCAGGCCCGACACCGCGCCGATGAGCGCCGCGAGCGCAAAGCTCAGGTCGCCCGACAGCTCGGTGGGAATGCCCGAGAGCCGCGCGCCCACGCGGTTGATGGCCGTGGCGCGCAGCGCCTTGCCGACCATGGAGCGGCCGAAGAACCAGAACATGGCGATCACCAAGAGCAGCGTGACGCCCACCACCACGAGCGACTGCCCGCTCACGGGGATGCCGCCGATATCGAAGCGCACGTCGGAGAACGGCGTGGTGCGCGAACCTTCGGCACCGAAGAAGAACAGGCCCAGGCCGACCAGCACGCCGTGCAGCGCGACCGAGACGATCAGCAGCATCAGCACCGTGGCATCGGCCAGCGGACGGTACGCCAGGCGATAGAGCAACGGGCCCAGCGGCGCGATCAGCACCAGCGTGGTCACCGCCTGCATCGTCATCGACGTGGGCTTGAGGCCCAGCACCAGCACCGCGGCGATCGCCGGGAAGGCGACGCACCAGGTGAAGGCCGAGCGCCAGTCGATGGTCGCGCCGCGCTTCCAGCGCCACACCTCCACGGCCAGCGCCATGACGCCCAGCGCCACCAGCAGCCACAGCGTGGCCGGCGTGCGCCCGCCCTGCAGCGCCGCCATCGAGAGCGCACCGAAGGCGACGAACTCGCCCTGCGGGATGAAGATCACGCGCGTGACCGAAAACACCAGCACCAGCGCGAGCGCCATCAGTCCGTAGACCGCGCCGTTCACGATGCCGTCCTGCCCCAGCAACAGGGCAATCTGCAAGTCCATATGAAAACCTTCGGGCCGGGCCCGTGCGTCAGATCAGATCAAGAGCGACCGTCGTTGCGGTCGTTGCCACGAACACCATCGTGGCCTGTTCCAGAAACACCGAGGAACCGGCTTCGCCGGCCCTCAGGTGTTGCCCCTGGAAGGGGGATGGCTCAGGGTTGGAATTTCCAGGCGCCGTTTTCGATCTTGACCATCACGCGGGCGCGCTGGTCCAGGCCCAGGTGGTCGGCCGCGGTCATGTTGAACACGCCGTGCGCGCCCGACACGTCCTTGGTCTGCTCGAGCGCATCGCGCAGGGCGGCGCGGAACTCGGGCGTGCCCGGCTGGGCCTTCTTCAGCGCGACCGGCACGGCCGAGCTCATCAGGAGGCCCGCGTCCCAGGCGTGCGCGCCGAAGGTCGAGACCGTGCCCTTGCCGTAGGCGGCTTCATAGGCGGCGACGTAGGCGAGCGCAGACTTCTTCACCGGGTTGCTGGCGGGCAGCTGGTCGGCCACGAGCACGGGGCCGGCCGGCAGGAAGGTGCCGTCCACGTCCTTGCCGCCCACGCGCAGGAAGTCGGCGTTGGCCACGCCGTGCGTCTGGTACATCTTGCCGGTGTAGCCGCGCTCCTTGAGCGTCTTCTGCGGCAGCGCGGCCGGTGTGCCGGAGCCGGCGACCAGCACCGCGTCGGGCTTGGCCGACATGAGCTTCAGCGCCTGGCCGGTGACCGAGGTGTCGGAGCGCGCATAGCGTTCGTTGGCCACGATCTTGATCTTCTTCAGGTCGGCGGCTTTCGCGAATTCCTGCGACCAGCCTTCGCCGTACGCGTCGGAGAACCCGATGAAGCCGACGGTCTTCACGCCGTTGGCGGCCATGTGCTCGGCGATGGCCAGCGACATCATGATGTCGTTCTGAGGTGTCTTGAAGACCCACTTCTTCTTGGCGTCCATCGGCTCGATGATGCGGGCCGAGGCGGCCACCGAGATCATCGGCGTCTGCGCCTCGCTGGCCACGTCGATCATCGCGAGCGAGGCCGGCGTGGTGGTCGAGCCCAGGATCACGTCGACCTTGTTCTCGGCGATCAGCTTGCGCGTGTTGTTCACGGCGGCCGTGGTGTCGGAGGCATCGTCCAGCACGATGTAGTTGATCTTCTGCCCGCCGATGGTCTTGGGCATCAGCGCGATGGTGTTCTTCTCGGGGATGCCGAGCGACGCCGCCGGCCCGGTGGCCGAGATGGTCACGCCGACGTTGACGTCGGCCCAGGCCGACAGGGCCGTGGCGCACAGGGCGGCGATCAGCAGGGGCTTGAAGAATTTCATGGTTGGTTTGTCTCCGGGTTGAAAGGGGAAAGGCCGAGGAAAAAGCCGTGCGTTCAACGCTCGTCGAAGGACAGCGTGACGCGTTCGGTCAGGGGGTGGGCCTGGCAGGTCAGCACGAATCCCGCGGCCACCTCATTCTTGTCGAGCGCGAAGTTTCTTTCCATGCGGACTTCCCCGTCCACGCACTTCGCGCGGCAGGTGCCGCACACGCCCGAGGTGCACGAGAACGGCACCTCGAGCCCGGCCGCCGACGCCGCATCGAGGATGCTGGGCTGGCCCTCGGTGTAGGTGATCTCGCGCTGCAGGCCGTCGCGCACGATGGTCACGCGCGCCTGCTTGGCATCGCCCGGCTGCGCCTCGTGCACCACCGCGCCGACCTGGCTGGCCGAGGGCAGCGCGACGCCGAAGCGTTCGATGTGGATGCGGTCCTCGGGCACGCCCGCGGCGAGCAGCGCGGCCTCGGCCTCGTCGTTCATCTGGAAAGGGCCGCACACGTACACGTGGTCGATCTGCGCGGCGGGCACCACCGAGGCCAGGAACTCGCCGATCTTCTCGCGGTTCATCACGCCGAAGCCCAGCGGCGAATCGGTGTGCTCGTCGGAGAACACGTGCTGCAGCACGAGCCGCGTCATGTAGCGGTTCTTCAGGTCCTCGATCTCTTCCTTGAACATCGTGGACTGCAGCTGGCGGTTGCCGTAGATCAGCGTGAAGCGGCTCTTGGGCTCGCGCGCCAGCACGGTCTTCATGATCGACAGGATCGGCGTGATGCCGCTGCCGCCGGCGATGCCCACGTGGTGGCGCGCGGCCTCGGGCTCGATGGGCACGAAGAAGCGGCCTTGCGGCGCCATCACCTGCAGGCTGTCGCCGGGTTGCAGGTGGGCGTTGATCCAGTTGGAGAACACGCCGCCGCGCACCTTGCGCACGCCGACGCGCAGCTCGCCGTCGTCGAGGCCGGCGCAGATCGAATAGGAACGGCGCAGGTCCTGGCCGTCGATGTCATGGCGCAGCGTGAGGTACTGGCCCTGCGTGAAGCCGAAGACTTCGCGCAGCGCCGGCGGCACCTCGAACGAGACGATGACGGCCTCGTGCGTGTCGGGCTCGATGGCCTTCACGCGCAGGGGGTGGAAGAGGGTGCTCATCGTGGGCGTGCCTCAGATAGGCTTGAAATGTTCGAAGGGTTCGCGGCAGGCCATGCAGCGGTACAGGGCCTTGCAGGCGGTGGAGCCGAAAGCCGACAGGCGCTCGGTGCGCTCGCTCGCGCAGCGCGGGCAGGCGATGCGCTCGCCGGCCATGCGGCCGAAGAGCTTGATCGGCATGGCGGTGTTGGAGGCCTGCTCGGGCGTGAGGTGCGCGGGCGGCGCGATGCCGTACGCCTTGAGCTTGTCGCGGCCTTCGTCGCTGATCCAGTCGCTGGTCCAGGCGGGCGCGCGGCGCAGCGTGGCGCGCGCGCGGCCGAGGCCTGCGTTCTCGATGGCGGCCAGCACGTCGTGCTCGATGGCTTCGGTCGCGGGGCAGCCGGAGTAGGTCGGCGTGAGCACGATCTCCAGGCCGTCGTCGTGCTCGATCACCTCGCGCACGATGCCCAGGTCGCAGACCGACACGGCCGGCACCTCGGGGTCGGGCACCGAATGGAGCACGGCCCACGCCGCATCAATGCGCGACGCCACGGCGTTCATCACCACACGCCTCCAGGGAAGCTGCGCTGCAGGTGCTGCATCTCGGCCAGGATGTAGCCCATGTGCTCGCTGTGCACGCCGTGCTTGCCGGTGCTGCGGAACGCGGCTTCCTTCGGCATGGCGAGGCCGGCGGCGTCGAGCACCTGCTGCATCTCGGCCAGCCACGGTTCGCGCAGTTCGCTCCAGGCCGGGCCGAGGCCGCTGGCGCTGGCCTGCGCATCGACGTCGTCGCTGTCGAACAGCTCGGGCACGTAGAGCCACAGCTGCTTGAGTGCCTTCTCGGTGCGGCGGCGCGATTCGTCGGTGCCGTCGCCCAGGCGCACGACCCAGTCGGCCGAGTGCTGCTGGTGGTAGCGCGCTTCCTTCAGCGCCTTGCCGGCGATGGCGGCCACCTCGGCGTCGCTCGACGCGGCCAGGCGTTGCCACAGCAGCTTGAGCAGCGTGGCGACCATGGTGTTGCGCAGCACGGCAAAGGCGAAGTCGCCGCGCGGCAGCTCGACCAGCGTGAGGTTGAAGTAGTCGCGCTCGTCGCGCAGGTAGGCGAGCTGGTCTTCGTCGTGCGCGCGATCAGCGCCTTCGAGCTGGCCGGCGTGCGTGAGCACCGCGCGGGCCTGGCCGACGAGGTCGAGCGCGATGTTGGCCATCGCGATGTCTTCTTCGAGCACCGGTGCGTGGCCGCACCATTCGCCCAGGCGCTGCGCGAGCACCAGGCAGGTGTCGCCGATGCGCAGCAGGTAGTGCACGGCGGGCGTGCGGTTCAGTTCGATCGAGGCTTGCATGGCGTGCCGTTCCTGGCTCACATGTGGTCCACGGACTTGGGCAGTGCGTAGAAGGTGGGGTGGCGGTACACCTTGTCTTCGGCCGGGTCGAAGAACATGTCCTTGTCGCCCGGGTCGCTGGCCACGATCTGGTCGGAGCGCACCACCCAGATGCTGCTGCCTTCCTGGCGGCGCGTGTAGACGTCGCGCGCCATCTGGATCGCCATCTTGGGGTCGGCCGCGTGCAGGCTGCCGCAGTGCTTGTGGTCCAGGCCGGCCTTGCTGCGCACGAACACTTCCCACAGGGGCCACTCTTGCTTCACTTCGGTGCTCATGCTGCTTCCTTCAGAGGTTGTTTGTTGGCGTGGGCCATCGCGGCTTCGCGCACCCAGGCGCCGTCGTCCCAGGCATCGACGCGGGCCTGCAGGCGTTCGCGGTTGCAGGGGCCGTCGCCGGCGATCACGCGCCAGAATTCGCTCCAGTCGATGACGCCGAAGTCATGCGCCTGGCGTTCTTCGTTCCACTTGAGGTCGGGGTCGGGCAGCGTCACGCCGAGGATCGCGGCCTGTTCGACGGTGGCGTCGATGAACTTCTGGCGCAGCTCGTCGTTGCTGAAGCGCTTGATGCCCCAGCGCATCGACTGCGCCGAGTTGGGCGACTGGTCGTCCGGCGGGCCGAACATCATGATCGAGGGCCACCACCAACGGTTGACCGCGTCCTGCACCATGGCCTTCTGCGCCTCGGTGCCCTGCTTCATCATCGTCAGCAGTGCTTCATAGCCCTGGCGCTGGTGAAAGCTCTCTTCGCGGCAGATGCGGATCATGGCGCGCGCATACGGTGCGTACGAGCAGCGGCAGATCGGCACCTGGTTCATGATGGCCGCGCCGTCGACCAGCCAGCCGATGGTGCCCATGTCGGCCCAGCTGAGCGTGGGGTAGTTGAAGATCGAGCTGTACTTGGCCTTGCCCGTGTGCAGCGCGTCGAACATCTGGTCGCGCGAGGTGCCCAGCGTTTCGGCGGCGGCGTACAGGTACAGGCCGTGGCCGCCTTCGTCCTGCACCTTGGCCAGCAGGATGGCCTTGCGCTTGAGCGTGGGCGCGCGGCTGATCCAGTTGCCCTCGGGCAGCATGCCGACGATTTCCGAATGCGCGTGCTGGCTGATCTGGCGTACCAGCGTCTTGCGGTAGTGCTCGGGCATCCAGTCTTTCGCCTCGATGAAGTCGCCGGCGTCGATGCGCGCGTCGAAGCGTTCCTCGAGACGCAGCTCGTCGGCGGAGCGCACGGCCTTCTGCTTGCCGTCGCCTGCGTCCTTGCCCATCGTGTCCATGGCCTGGGTGTACATGTGCGTGTCCTTTCGGTGCGGTGTGTGGGGGCGCGGGCGCTCAGCGCGGGCGCGTGTCGACGACGCGCCGGGCCTTGCCGGTCTGCGTGCGTTCCATTTCGTCGGGGCCGTGCACGACCACGCGGGTGGAGATGCCGATGAGCGTCTTCACGCGGTGCTGCACCCACTCGGAAATGGCGTTGCGGTCGGCCGCGGCGGCTTCGTGCGGTGTGAGCTCGCAGTGCACCTCGACCTGGTCGAGCAGGCCCTCGCGGCTCACGCGCACCTGGTACAGGCCGGTGAGGGCGCTGTGCGCGAGCACGATCTCTTCCACCTGCGTGGGGAAGACGTTGACGCCGCGGATGATCATCATGTCGTCGCTGCGCCCGACGATCTTGCCCATGCGGCGGAACGATCGCGAGGTGGGCGGCAGCAGGCGCGTGAGGTCGCGCGTGCGGTAGCGCACGATGGGCATGGCCTCCTTGCTCAGCGAGGTGAAGACCAGTTCGCCTTCTTCGCCGTCGGCCTTCAGCTCGCCGGTCTCGGGGTCGATGATCTCGGGGTAGAAGTGGTCTTCCCAGATCACCGGGCCGTCCTTGCTCTCGACGCATTCGCTCGCCACGCCCGGGCCCATCACTTCGGAGAGGCCGTAGATGTCGACGGCGTCGATGCCGGCACGGGTCTCGATGTCGCGGCGCATGGCCTCGGTCCACGGCTCGGCGCCGAAGATGCCGACCTTGAGCGAGCTGTCCTTCGCGTCGAGGCCCTGGCGCTCGAACTGCTCGATGATCACCTGCATGTAGCTGGGCGTGACCATGATGATGTCGGGCCTGAAGTCCTGGATGAGCTGCACCTGCTTCTCGGTCTGGCCGCCCGACATCGGGATGACGGTGCAGCCGGCGCGCTCGGCGCCGTAGTGCGCGCCCAGGCCGCCGGTGAAGAGGCCGTAGCCGTAGGCGACGTGGATCATGTCGCCGGGCCGTCCGCCCGCCGCGCGGATCGAGCGTGCGACCAGGTCGGCCCAGGTGTCGATGTCGTTCTTCGTGTAGCCCACCACGGTCGGCTTGCCGGTGGTGCCCGACGACGCGTGGATGCGCGCGACCTGCGTGCGCGGCACGGCGAACATGCCGAAGGGGTAGTTGTCGCGCAGGTCGGTCTTCACCGTGAACGGGAATTTCGACAGGTCGGCCAGCGACTTCAGGTCGTCGGGGTGCACGCCCTTGGCATCGAAGGCCTGGCGGTAGTGCGGTACGTTGTCATACGCGTTGCGCAGCGTGGCGCGCAGGCGCGTGAGCTGCAGGGCGGCGATCTCGTCGCGGCTGGCGGTTTCGATCGGCTCGAGGTCGCCGGGGGCGGGGCGTTTCACGGTCATGGTGTTGTGTCTCCTCAAGCGGCCGGGACGGCCGGGCGGCCCTTGGCGGTGTAGGAGCGTCCGCGGAACATCGCGATGCGCTCGCCGCGCTGGTTGGTGATTTCGGTGTCGTACACGCCGGTGCGGCCGGCCTTGGAGACTTCGAAGCAGCGCGCGGTGAGCACGTCGCCTTCGCGCGCCGGCGCGAGGAAGTCGATGGCGAAGCCCGAGGCCACGGTCAGCTCGTTGTACGAGTTGCAGGCGAAGGCGAAGGTGGAGTCGGCCAGCGTGGCCATGAAGCCGCCGTGGCAGATGGCGTGGCCGTTGAGCATGTCGGGGCGCACGCGCATCTCGAGCGTGGCCTGGCCGGGGCCGACCTCCACGATGCGCATGCCCAGGCCCTTGCTGGCGTTGTCGTTCGCGAACATGCCGTCGCGCACGTACTCGGCGGTCTGTTGCGGGGTGCGGGAAGCGTCGGTCATCTCAGCGGTCCTTGAACACCGGGGCGCGCTTGGCGCGGAAAGCCTCGACACCTTCGCGGTAGTCGTCGGCATTGCCCATCTCGCGTTGGATGCGCGCTTCTTCGGCAAGTGCCGCGCCCAGGTCGAGGTTTTGCGCGGCGGCCATCGCTTCGCGGGTGGCCACGAGTGCGCGCGTGGGCATGCCGGCCAGGCGCGCCGCCAGCGCGGCGGCGGTGTCGGCCAGGGCCGCGTCGTCCACGCACTGCCAGATGAGGCCGATGCGCGCGGCTTCTTCGGCCGGGAGCTTGTCGCCCAGCATCGCGATGCCCAGCGCGCGCGCCGGGCCCACGAGGCGCGGCAGCAGCCAGGTGCCGCCGGTGTCGGGCACGAGGCCGATCTTGGTGAAGGCCTGGATGAAGCTGGCCGAGCGGCCGGCCACGACGAGGTCGCAGCACAGCGCGAGGTTGGCGCCCGCGCCGGCCGCCACGCCGTTGACGGCGGCAACCACCGGCACCGGCATCGAGCGCAGGCGCGCGACCAGCGGGCCGTAGTAGGTAGAGATGACGTGGCCCAGGTCCTTGGGCGCGGCGCCCGGCGTGGGGTCGGGCGCGACCGACGGGTCGGCCAGGTCCTGCCCCGCGCAGAAGGCGCGGCCGGCGCCGGTGAGCACCACGCAGCGCACGCTGCTGTTGGCGGCAGCGGCTTCGAGCGCGGCCAGCAACTCGGCGTGCAGCCCGGTCGTGAAGCTGTTGAGCGCCGCGGGGCGGTTCAGGCTCAGCGTGCGGACGGCGCCGGCGTTGCTGATGAGTACCAAAGGCTCAGTCATGCGTGTCTCTTTCATCCTTTGTGGGGACGGTTCGGTGCGTAAACACTATTGACCGACCGTTCGGTTGATTTTAGGATCGACCTCGATTCCGGCACAAGCGGGATGCCTTCAGGGCAAACCCTAGGAAGGTGTGAATGAATCCGGCGTGGCCGAGCAGCCCGCGAAAAAACAAGGAGACCGAATGCCCAGCTATTCCATCGACGGCGTGATTCCTGTCGTCGACCCGAGCGCCTACGTGCATCCCACGGCCGTGCTGATCGGCGACGTGATCGTCGGCCCGCACTGCTACGTCGGCCCCTGCGCCAGCCTGCGCGGCGACTTCGGCCGCATCGTCTTGCAGGAGGGCTCGAACGTGCAGGACCACTGCTGCATCCACGGCTTTCCCGACAACGACACGGTGGTGGAGGTCAACGGCCACATCGGCCACGGCGCGATCCTGCACAGCTGCATCGTGCGGCGCGATGCGCTGGTGGGCATGAACGCGGTGGTGATGGACGAGGCCGAGGTGGGCGAGAAAGCCATCGTCGCGGCCTGCGCCTTCGTGCCCGCCGGCATGAAGGTGCCCGCGCGTTCGCTCGCGGCGGGCATCCCGGCCAAGGTGCGGCGCGAACTCAGCGACGAAGAGATCGCCTGGAAGCTCGAAGGCACGCAGACCTACCAGGCGCTGACGGTGCGCAGTCTGGCCAGCCTGCACGAGGTGGCGCCGCTCGCCGAGGTGGAAAAAGACAGGCCGCGCCTGCCCGCCACCGACGTGAAATCCCTGATCGCCACCCGCCGCGGATAGCTCTGCGGCTTCATGCAAGATCGAGCCTGCTGCACGCCAGCAACCGACAGACAACCCAGGAAGAAGACCCGATGCCGCGTGGAAGATCCGCCACCTACGACGACCAGCGCGAACTGATCCTCGCGCAGGCCGCCCAGCTGTTCGCCCGCCGCGGCTACCCCGCGACCTCGATGAACCAGGTCGCCGAGGCCTGCAACCTGTCGAAGGCCACGCTCTACCACTACTACAAGGACAAGAGCAGCCTGCTCATCAGCATCGCCGAGACGCACGTCTCGAAGCTGGCGGCGCTGGTGGCCGAGGAAGAGGCCCAGCCGTCCACCGACGAGGAGCGGCTGCGCCGCTTCATCTACCGCATCGTCGAGGAGTACGCCGGCGCGCAGGACGCGCACCGCGTGCTGACCGACGACGTGCGCTTTCTCGAGGACGAGGACCGCGAGCGCGTGCTCGACCAGGAGCGCGCCGTGGTCGCGGGCTTTGCGCGCGCCGTGTCGGCGCTGCGCCCCGGCGCACCGAGCGACGAGCTCGCCAAGCCGCTGACCATGCTGCTGTTCGGCATGATCAATTGGATGTTCACCTGGATGAAGCCCGGCGGCCGGCTCGACCACGCGGCCATCGCGCCGATCGTGGCCGACCTGTTCCTGGGCGGGGTGGGGGCGGTGAAGCTGCCGCCCGCCGTGGCACAGGAAGAAAACGCCGCTAAAGAATCCGGTTGAACCAGAGCAGCGACAGCCCCGCCGACAGCAGCGTGAGCACCGCGGCGCCCAGCGCGAACAGCGCGGAGATCTCGGTTTCCTTCTTCTCGACGGTGAGCTTGGAGCTCAGCGTCTCGTAGACCTTCTTCAGGTCGCTCGCCGTGCCGGCGTAGAAGTACTCCGCGCTGGTCTTGTTGGCGATGGCCTTGAGCGTTTCTTCGTCCAGCCGCACGCGCATCGACCAGCCTTCGAAGCCGATGGTCTCGCCGTCGACCGTGCCCACGCCCACCGTGTAGATGCGCACGCCGCGGTCGGCCGCGGCCTTGGCGGCGTCGAGCGGGTCGACGCCGGTGGTGCGCTGGCCGTCGGTCAGCATGATGATCGCGGCCGAGGTGAACGAGCCGGGCGCCACGGGCGTGAACTCCTTGAGCTGCTTCTCGTTCTGGTCGATCGGGATGCCACGCTGGCGGCTGGGTGCGCTGAACTGCGAGATGTCGATGCCCGCGTCGGGAAACAGCGTGGCCAGCGACACCACGATGGCGTTGCCCGTGGCCGTCGCGCGCTGCAGCTGGAAGCTGTCGATGGCCGTCACGAGGTCGTCGTGGTTGGTGGTGGGCAGCTGCGCCACCTGCGCGCTGCCCGCGAAGGCGACGATGCCCACCTTCACGTGGCGCGGCAGGTCCTTGATGAAGCTCTTGGCCGCCTCCTGCGCCGCCACCAGCCGGTTGGGCTGCACGTCGGCCGCGCGCATGCTGCCCGACACGTCCATCGCCAGGATGATGGTCTGCTGGTTCGACGGCAGCACCACCACCGCCATCGGCCGCGCCGCCGCCACCAGCATCGCGGTGATGGCCACCAGGAACAGCAGCGGCGGGATGTGGCGCCGCAGGCTCTGGCCCGGGCCCATGGCCTCGCGCACGATCGACAGGCTGGCGTAGCGCACCGCCATCTTCTTCTTGCGGCGGATCAGCCAGACATACAGGAGCACCAGCAGCGGCAAGGCCGCCAGCAGCCAGAGGAATTGAGGCCAGAGGAATGTCATGCCGCCACCACCGCCTTCCCGCCACCCGCTGCGACGCCGCGGACCCGGCGCTTGCGCAGGTCCGCGAATCGCACGATGGCTTCGACCAGATCGTCATTGGTCGAGAGTTCGAGGGCGTCGACGCCGGCCCGGGCCAGCGACTCGCGCAGGGTGGTCTCGCGCTCGGCGGCCAGCCGCGCGAAGCGTTTGCGGAACCCCGCGTCATGGGTGTCGACCCACAGCTGCTCGCCGGTCTCGGCGTCGCGCAGCGGCACCAGGCCGAGGTCGGGCAGCTCGAGCTCGAGCGGATCGAACAGGCGCACGGCAATCACTTCGTGCCGCTGCACCAGCTGGCCCAGCGGGCGCTCCCAGCCGGGCTCGCTGAGAAAGTCGGACACCACGAACACGGTGGAGCGGCGCGGCATGAGCGCGGCGGCGGAGGTCAGCAGGTCGGCCAGGCGCGTCATGCCCTTCTGCGCGGGCGCGGCCTCGGCCTGGTTCGCGCGCTTTTCCATCGCGTGCAGCAGGTGCAGCACATGGCGGCGGCCGGTGCGCGGCGGGATCACGGCCTCGAGGTCGCGGCCGTAGACCAGCGCGCCGACCCGGTTGCCGTGCCGCGTGAGCAGCCGCGCGAGCACGCCGACGAAGCCGGCCGAGATCTCGCGCTTGGCCTTCAGGCCCGAGCCGAAATCGACCGAGCGGCTCAGGTCGAGCACGAACCACGCGGCCATCTCGCGGTCTTCGGTGAACACGCGCACGTGCGGCGTCTGCAGCCGCGCGGTGACGTTCCAGTCGATGTGGCGCACGTCGTCGTGGTGCTGGTACTCGCGCAGGTCGGCCAGGTCCAGGCCGGTGCCGCGCATGAGTGTGCGGTAGTCGCCCTGCAGCAGGCCGTCGAGGCGGCGGATCACGGTCCATTCGAGCCGGCGCAGCGCGCGTTCGGCCCCGCCGGCTTCGATCGCGAGCCGGTCGTCGTTCGCGGCCTCGGGGGCCTTACGCCACCAGCTTTTCATGTTCGAGGGGCTTGGGAGGAGCGGGGACGGCCTTCATGATCTTCTCGATCAGCCCGTCGGGCGTGAGCCCTTCGGACAGGCCTTCGTAGGACAGCGTCACGCGGTGGCGCAGCACGTCGGGCACCAGCGCGCTCATGTCTTCGGGCAGCGCGTAGCTGCGACCGCGCAGCAGCGCCAGGGCGCGAGCGCCTTCGGTGAGGCTGATGCTGGCGCGCGGGCTGGCGCCGAAGGTGATGAAGCGGCGCAGGTCCTTCAGGCCGTGCTTCTCGGGCGTGCGCGTGGCCGACACGAGTTTGACGGCGTACTGGATCAGCGAGGGGTCGACGTACACGCGCCGCGCCTCGGCCTGCAGCTCGGCCAATTGTTCGGTGGTGGCGACCGGCGTGGCCGAGACCACCGGGCCGATCACGCGCTGCACGATCACGAACTCTTCCTCGTCGCTCGGGTAGTCGACCATCACTTTCATCATGAAGCGGTCGACCTGCGCCTCGGGCAGCGGGTAGGTGCCTTCGGTCTCGATGGGGTTCTGCGTGGCCATCACGAGAAAGGGGCGCGGCACCTTGTGCGTTTCGCCGGCGATGGTGACCTGGCGCTCCTGCATCACTTCGAGCAGCGCGCTCTGCACCTTGGCCGGCGCGCGGTTGATTTCGTCGGCCAAAAGCAGGTTGGCGAACACCGGGCCCAGCGAGGTGCTGAACTCGCCCGTCTTCTGGTTGTAGATGCGCGTGCCCACGAGGTCGGCCGGCACCAGGTCGGGCGTGAACTGGATGCGCTTGAACTGGCCGCGCACGGTGTCGGCTAGCGTCTTGATGGTGAGCGTCTTGGCCAGCCCCGGCACGCCTTCGACCAGCAGGTGGCCACCTGCGAGCATCGCGACCATCACGCGCTCGAGAAAGCGGTCCTGCCCCACGACCACGCGCTTCACCTCGTAGAGGATCTGCTCCATCAGCTCGGCGGTGGCGGGGGCGGTTGCAAAGGTCGACGAGGTCGGGTTTTCTGTGCTCATGCGAAGGGCTTTCGAAGAAATCAGAAAGGCGGCGAGCCAGCCGCGGAGGCGGCGTTCTCGATCGGCACCGCGAAGCCGATGCCGATGAAGGTGCGCTGCTGCGTCGGGTTGAGGATGGCGGTGACGATGCCCAGCACCTCGCCGTCCATGTTGATGAGCGGGCCGCCCGAATTGCCGGGGTTGGCGGCGGCGTCGAACTGGATCAGGTTACCCAGCTCCTGCTTGCCCTCGGGCGAACGGAAGGAGCGCTTCAGGCCCGACACCACGCCGGCCGACACCGAGGGCCCGATGCCGAAGGGAAAGCCCACGGCCGCCACCTGGTCGCCGGAGCGCAGGTCGGCGGTGGAGCGCATCACGGCGGGAATCAGGTCGTCCGGGATCTTCTGCGCCTGCAGCACGGCCAGGTCGTTCTCGGGCTGCACGCCGGTGATGACGGCCACCGCTTCGAGCCCGTCGGCGAAGGTGACCTTGATCTTCTCGGCGCCGGCGACCACGTGCAGGTTGGTGAGGATCACGCCCTTGTCGACGATCACCACGCCGGTACCGACGCCGCGCTCGACCTCGCCCGGCGTGCCGCCGTCGGCGGGCGCCTCGGGCGGCTTGCCCTTGGCCATGTTGCGGCCGCGCTTCTGGGTCTTGGCTTCGGGCGTGGCCTTCTCGGGGCCGTAGCCCACCACGCGCACCACCGAGGGCCGCACGATGTCGGCCGCCTTGGCCGCGGGCGAGGGCAGGGTGGCGGTCTGCAGCGTGCGCAGCACGGCGGCGTCGATGTCTTTCTGCGTGAGCGCCTTGGCGCCCGGGCGCGGTGCCCAGAAGGCGCCGCCGGCGGCGATGGCGATGCAGCTGACGGTGAGCAGGGCGAAGGCGCGGCGGCCCGGCTGCCAGCGTGCGCGAGGGGGTGGGGCTTGCACGGCGTCGGCCTCGGCCACAGCCGCGGCATCCGCCGGCGACCCGGCCGCCGGTGCTGCGGCCGGCGGCAGCGTGCGGGGCGAGCGGCTGTAGAAAGCGGGCCTGCGCATCGGAGCACCTCCGGCAAAAAAGGACGCGTGAAGGAGTTCACAGTAGCACGCTTTCCGCGCCTGTGCATCCCTTCGGGCATCATCGCGCGATGGCTGCGTTTGTCGATACCCACTGTCACCTTGATGCGCCCGAATTCGGTGCCGAGATGCCCGTCATCCGCGCCCGCGCGGCGGCGCAGGGCGTGGTGCTGTGCGTCATTCCGGCGGTGGCGGCCTTCAACTTCGCCACCGTGCGCGCGCTGGCGCACGCCCAGGGCGACGCCTACGCGCTGGGCATCCACCCGCTGTGCACGGGGCAGGCGAGCGATGCGGACCTGCAGACGCTCGACGACGAGCTGCACGCGCGGCGCGACGACCCGCGCCTGGTGGCGGTCGGCGAGATCGGGCTCGACTACTTCGTCGAAGGCCTGGACGCCGATAGACAGGAACGCTTCTTTCACACTCAGTTGCAACTGGCGCGCAAGCACGGGCTGCCGGTGCTCATCCATGTGCGGCGGTCGGTCGACAAGGTGCTCAAGCATCTGCGCCAGACCGCGGGCGGGCGGCCGTGGCAGGGCATCGCCCACGCGTTCAACGGCAGCGAGCAGCAGGCGCAGGCCTGCATCGAGATCGGCCTGAAGCTGGGCTTCGGCGGCGCCGTGACCTTCGAGCGCGCGCTGCAGCTGCGCCGCCTCGCGGCCACTTTGCCGATGGACGCGCTGGTGATGGAAACCGACGCGCCCGACATCCAGCCGCACTGGCTGTACCGCACGCAGGCGCAGCGCGACGCGGGCCAGGCGCAGGGCCGCAATGAGCCCGGCGAGCTGCCGCGCATCGCCGAAGTGGTCGCGCAGCTGCGGGGCATCGACATCGCGTCGCTGGCCGAAAACACCACGCGCAATGCGGTGGCAGCCCTGCCGAAGCTCCAAAGTCTGCTGAACGTGTCGGAGGGGCGTCCGCCCGCCGCGTAGGCCAAGTTCCCGAGTTGCGCCAGCGCAGGTCATCGGGCCCTTTTTGCTGTCATCCTTGAAGTTCGAAGTGACGTTGGTTGTCCAGTGGCACTGTCGTCACTCCGCACTTCACTCAAAAAAGGAGTCTTTCATGACCACATCTTTTGTTCGTACCCTGCCCGTCGCGCTCGCACTGGCGCTGGCCTCCATCGGTGTGTCGGCCATCGCGCAGACCACCGCGGCCGAGCCCACGACCACCGAGAAGGTGAAGGAAGCCGGCAAGGACGCCGTCGATGCGACCGCACGCGGCACCGAAAAGGCCTGGGACGCCACCAAGAGCACGACCAAGAAGGCCGTGAACGCCACCGAAAGCGGCGCAGAGAAGGCCTGGGATGCCACCAAGAGCGGCACCAAGAAGGCAGCCAACGCTACCGAGCGCGGCACCAAGAAGGCCTGGAACGCGACCAAGAACACCACCAAGAAGGCCACCACCGCCACCAAGAAGGCGGCCGTGAAGACCGGCGACGCCGTGGAAACGGCCGGCCACAAGACGGCCGACGGCATGCGCAGCGCCGGCAAGGCGATCGGCGAGAAGGTGCCGGGCACGGCCGAGAACGAAGCGGCCAAGAAGTAAGTCACCCATCCCGATGCCGGACCTGTTCCGGCCTTCTCGAAAGAACCCGCTTCGGCGGGTTTTTTCATGGCCGCTCGCCGGCATGGCGGCGGTGTGCTGGCAGTCAGGTGGTGGCTCTACGCTGGACAGGCTCCGCTTTCCGGCGGAATGATGGAGAAGGACGTGACTCACTCCAGCGCCTCGCAAGTCGTACGGCAAATCCTCGAGGGGCCGGTCACCCGCCCGGCGCTGCTGCGCTGGCGTCGCCAGCAGTTTCTTTCCGAAGCCGGGTTCGGCAGCTACTTCGGCGTGTTCGATTCCTTCGCGCAGGCGCGCGACTGGCTGCCGGCCAGCCCGGAGTTCGACCACGCGGCGCTCGCGGCCGAGTACGTGGACGTGCGCACGAAGAGGGTGTTCCCCTACGACTACCCCGTGATGTGGTGGCTCGACCGCGCGTTCAGGGATGGCGCCAACCGGGTGCTCGACATCGGCGGCTCGGTGGGCGTGCACTTCTACGCCTATCGCCGCTATGTCGAGATGCCGCGCGACTTGTCGTGGCGTGTCGTCGAAGTGCCGGCCATCGCATCGATCGGTCGGGACATGGTCGGGCGCCCCGGGGCCGAGGCCGATGGCCTGAGCTTCACGGGCGACCTGGAACATGTCATGGGCGGTGGCGACGACATCTGGATCGCCGCCGGTTCCCTGCAGTATTTCGAGAACGCGCGTCCCGGCGAATTGCTTCGGCATTGCGCGGTGCGGCCGCGCTATCTCCTGCTGAACAAGCTCCCGCTGCATGACGGCCAGGACTACGTCACGGCGCAGAACATCGGAGCCGGTTGCTTCTCGCCGGTGCACGTCTACAACCGTAAGCAGTACGTCGAAGAGATCGAGGCGCGCGGCTACGTCCTGCGCGACCAATGGCCGGTGCTCGAGCGCTCGCTGTACCTGCCGGGCTTTCCCGAGCGCTGTGTTCCGCAGTTCAGCGGCCTGTACTTCGTGCGCTGAGCGGCGCCGGGCAGGCGGCGGCGGTGGCACGATACCGCCCATGAAGCCTTCCGCCGCACCCGATGCCGCCACCGCCGCCGCCCTGCTCACCGGCCTGCCGCCCATCGTCTCGCCACAGACCGCCGTGCTCGTCCTCGGCAGCTTCCCCGGGGTCAGGTCGCTCGAGCGGCAGCAGTACTATGCACACCCCCAAAACCAGTTCTGGAAGATCTTGCAAGCCGTCTGGCCCGAAGTCCCCTTGCCGTCGGGCGTCGACAGCTACGCGCAGCGCTGCCGCTGGCTGCTCGACCGCGGCCTGGGCGTGTGGGACGTGTACGCATCCTGCGAGCGCGAGGGCAGCCTCGATTCGGCCATCCGCGCGCCGGTGGCGAACGACATCGCCGGCCTGCAACTGCCGAAGCTCGCCGCCATCGCCCACAACGGCGGCGAGAGCTTCAAGCATGCACGCCACACGCGCACCCTCGGGGTGCCGGTGTATTCGCTGCCCTCCACCAGCCCCGCCAATGCGTCGTGGTCCTTCGAGCGCAAGCTCGCGGCCTGGCGCGAGGTCTTCGTTGCCCACCACCTTCTCTGATGGCTTCTTCCGCTTCTTCCAAGAAAACCCTCGTTCTGCCCGAAGTCAATTTTTCCGACTGGGGCGACATCCGCTACCTGCACCTGGGCACCGAATGGGTCCAGGGCTCGATGAAGCTCGACGCGCCTTTTGAAATCGAGCTCGAGTACGTGCAACGCATGATGGCCTGGCTGCTGTTCGTCGACAGCAAGGGCGTGGGCAACCGCCACGCGATGCAGCTGGGCCTGGGCGCGGCCACGCTCACCAAGTTCAGCCGCAAGACGCTGCGCATGCGCACCACCGCGGTCGAGCTGAACCCGCAGGTGGTGTCGGCCTGCCGCGGCTGGTTCAAGCTGCCGGCCGACGACCTGAAGCTGCGCGTGGTGATCGCCGACGCCGCCGAGGAGATCCGCAAGCCCGAGTGGCAGGGCACGGTCGACGCGCTGCAGGTCGACCTGTACGACCACGAGGCCGCCGCGCCGGTGCTCGACAGCGAAGCCTTCTATGCCGACTGCCGCGCGCTGCTCACCGAAGACGGCTGCATGACGGTCAACCTCTTCGGCCGCTCGTCGAGCTACGAGCGCAGCCTCGAGAAAATCGCCGCCGCTTTCGGCGCCGACGCGGTCTGGGCCTTCAAGCCGACGCGCGAAGGCAACACGGTGGTGCTGGCCCAGCGCACGGCGTCGCGCCCGAAGCGCGAGGTGCTTGCCGAGCGCGCCCAAACCATCCAGACTCGCTGGGGCCTGCCCGCGCCGAAATGGCTGCGGGTGTTCAAGCCGATGACGCTTTCCCTCACCACCTGATCACCTGACCTCCGGTTCATGAGCGCTGTACCCGCCGCCGCTTCCGCCTCTGCTGCCCGCCACGAAGGTCCGCTCGACCTGCGTCGCCTGATCGAATGGCTCGCCACCGACGGCGTGATCTCGCCGATGGAGGCCAAGCGCACCATCGCGCGCTGCGCCCAGGCCGAGAGCCGACAGGCGCCGCTGGTGCGCCTGGCCAACGTGGCCATGACGCGCGAGGCCGACGGCAAGCCGCTCGACCTCGAGGCGCTCACGCAATGGCTCGCCGGCCGCGCCGGCCTGGCCTACCTGCGCATCGACCCGCTCAAGGTCGACGTGGGCAAGGTGGCCGACACCATGAGCGCCGGCTACGCCGAGCGCCACAAGGTGCTGCCCGTGCAGGTGCTGCCGAACGAGGTGGTGGTGGCCACGGCCGAACCGTTCCTCATCGACTGGATCGCCGAGGTCGAGCGCCAATCCAAGCGCACCGTGCGCCGCGTGGTGGCCAACCCGGCCGACATCCAGCGCTACACGGCCGAATTCTTCGCGCTCGCCAAGTCGGTGCGCGCCGCGCAGAAGGCCGGCGGCAACACCGGCGGCGCGAGCTTCGAGCAGCTGGTCGAACTGGGCAAGAGCAACAAGCAGCTCGACGCCAATGACCAGAGCGTGGTGCAGGTGGTCGACTGGCTGTGGCAGTACGCCTTCGACCAGCGCGCCAGCGACATCCACCTGGAGCCGCGCCGCGAGCAGGGCGTGATCCGCTTTCGCATCGACGGCATCCTGCACCCGGCCTACCAGATGCCCATGGGCGTGATGAACGCGATGGTCGCGCGCATCAAGCTGCTGGGCCGCATGGACGTGGTCGAAAAGCGCCGCCCGCTCGACGGCCGCATCAAGACCCGCAACATGCGTGGCGACGAAATCGAGATGCGCCTGTCGACCTTGCCGACCGCCTTCGGCGAGAAGATGGTGATGCGCATCTTCGACCCCGACACCGCGGTGAAGGACCTCGACGCGCTGGGCTTCGCGCAGCACGACGCGCAGCGCTGGGAGCAGCTGGTCACGCGGCCCAACGGCATCATCCTGGTGACCGGGCCCACGGGCTCGGGCAAGACCACCACGCTGTATTCCACGCTCAAGCGCGTGGCGACCGAAGAGGTCAACGTGAGCACGGTCGAAGACCCGATCGAAATGATCGAGCCCTCGTTCAACCAGACGCAGGTGCAGCCGCAACTCGACTTCGGCTTCACCGAAGGCTTGCGCGCGCTGATGCGGCAGGACCCGGACATCATCATGGTCGGCGAAATCCGCGACCTCGCCACCGCCGAGATGGCGGTGCAGGCCGCGCTCACCGGTCACCTCGTGTTCAGCACGCTGCACACCAACGATGCACCCAGCGCCATCACGCGGATGATGGAGCTGGGCGTGCCCTCGTACCTCATCACCGCCGTGATGCTGGGCGTGCTCGCGCAGCGCCTCGTGCGCACGCTGTGCCCGCATTGCAAGCAGCCCGACGACGCGGTCACGCGTGAGAGCCTCGAGGCCATCGTCAAGCCGTGGCAGATCACCGGTCCGGTGCGCGCCTACAAGCCCGTGGGCTGCGTCGATTGCCGCATGACCGGCTACATGGGCCGCATGGGCCTGTACGAACTGCTGAGCGTGACCGAGCCGTTCAAGGACCAGGTCACCAAGGAACCCAACCTCACGGGCCTGCGGCGCCAGGCCGTGATCGACGGCATGCGGCCGCTGCGCCTGGCCGGTGCGCTGCGCGTGGCCGAGGGCGTGACGACCATCGAAGAAGTGCTCAGCGCAACGCCTCCGCTGGAATAGGTCCTCCCCCAGGCTTCGCGCACTTCGTGTCGCTACGCCAACCCCCTCGCCGGGGGCAACACCAGCGGCCCGGCAAAGCCGGTTCCGCGGTGTTTCTTGAAGGGATCCCATGAGTCATTTCGGGTTATCCCTAGTCCTTCGGTTAGTGGAATCCACATCGGCCTGACCGGAGGCTGACTCGACAATCCCGCATCGAAATTGTTCGAGGAGACTGTTCGTGAAAATCAAAAGTCAGAAAGACTTTTTCTCGGGACTGATGTTCACCGTCGTGGGCGTGGCGTTCGCATGGGGCGCCACCACCTACAGCGTGGGCAGCGGCGCCCGCATGGGTCCGGGTTACTTCCCGCTCATGCTGGGCATCCTGATGGCGCTGATCGGCCTGGGCATCATGTTCAGCGGGCTCACCGTTGAAACGACCGATGGCGAAAAGATCGGCAAGTGGGCCTGGAAGCAAGTGGTGTTCATCCTGGGCGCCAACCTCGCCTTCGGCGTGCTGCTCGGCGGCCTGCCGAGCATCGGCGTGCCGGCCATGGGCATGATCATCGCGATCTACGCGCTCGTGATCATCGCCAGCCTCGCGGGCCACGAGTTCAAGCTGCCCACCGTGCTGATCCTGGCCACCGTTCTGGCCATCGGCAGCTACGTTGCATTCATCTGGGCGCTGAAGCTGCAGATCCAGGTCTGGCCGACCTTCATCGGTTGAGAGAAGAAAGCTGCTCACATGGAACTGTTTGAACACCTCTCAATGGGTTTTGGCGTTGCCTTTACCTTCACCAACCTGCTGTACTGCCTGGTCGGCTGCATTCTGGGCACGCTGATCGGCGTGCTCCCGGGCATCGGCCCGGTCGCGACCATCGCGATGCTGCTGCCCGCCACGTACGCGCTGCCGCCTGTGTCGGCGCTGATCATGCTGGCCGGTATTTATTACGGCGCACAGTACGGTGGCTCGACCACCGCGATTCTGGTGAACCTGCCGGGCGAATCGTCGTCGGTGGTGACCGTGATCGACGGCTACCAGATGGCGCGCAAGGGCCGTGCAGGTCCGGCGCTCGCTGCGGCCGGTCTGGGCTCGTTCTTCGCGGGTTGCGTCGGCACGCTGATTCTTGCCGCCTTCGCACCGCCGCTGACCGAGCTGGCCTTCAAGTTCGGCCCGGCCGAATACTTCTCGCTGATGATCCTGGGCCTGATCGGCGCCGTGGTGCTGGCATCGGGTTCGCTGCTCAAGGCGATCGCGATGATCGTGCTGGGCCTGCTGATGGGCCTGGTCGGTACCGACGTGAACTCGGGTGTCGCACGCTACAGCTTCGACATCCCTGAACTCACCGACGGCATCGGCTTCGTGGCCATCGCCATGGGCGTGTTCGGCTACGGCGAAATCATTGCCAACCTCTCGCGTCCGGACGACGAGCGCGAAGTGTTCACCGCCAAGGTCTCGGGCCTGTTCCCGACCAAGGAAGACTTCAAGCGCATGGTGCCTGCCGTGCTGCGCGGCACGGCGCTGGGTTCGGCCCTGGGCATCCTGCCCGGCGGCGGTGCACTGCTGGCGGCTTTCGCGGCCTACACGATCGAGAAGAAGACCAAGCTGAAGCCGGGCGAAGTGCCCTTCGGCAAGGGCAACATCCGCGGCGTGGCGGCTCCCGAGTCGGCCAACAACGCCGGTGCGCAGACCTCCTTCATTCCGCTCTTGACGCTGGGCATTCCGCCCAACGCCGTGATGGCGCTGATGGTGGGCGCGATGACCATCCACAACATCCAGCCCGGCCCGCAGGTGATGACCAGCAACCCCGAGCTGTTCTGGGGCCTGATCGCCTCGATGTGGCTGGGCAATGCGATGCTGATCGTGCTGAACCTGCCGCTGATCGGCATGTGGATCAAGCTGCTGTCGGTGCCGTACAAGTTCCTGTTCCCCGCCATCGTGCTGTTCTGCGCGATCGGTGTGTACTCGACCAACAACAACACCTTCGACATCTGGATGGTGGGCATCTTCGGTCTGGTGGGCTACACCTTCTTCAAGCTGGGTTGCGAGCCTGCGCCGCTGCTGCTGGGCTTCATCCTGGGCCCGATGATGGAAGAGAACCTGCGCCGTTCGCTGCTGCTGTCGCGTGGCGACTGGAGCGTGTTCGTGACGCGTCCGATCTCGGCCAGCCTGCTGGCGGCCGCGGCCCTGCTGCTCATCATCGTGCTGCTGCCGGCCGTGAAATCGAAGCGCGAAGAGGCCTTCGTCGAAGACTGATCGACGGGCTTTCTCTGAACGCACAAACGGCGCCCTCGGGCGCCGTTTTTCTTTGGGGGATGCCGTTGTCCCTATCTGCCCAGCGCGCTGAGCACCGCCACGGTCATCGCGTGCACGCCGGTCTTGATCGACGGCTCGGGCACCGGTGCGAAGAAGGGCGAATGGTTGCGGGCCAGCGGCTTGCCGCCGGGTTGGGCGGAGGCTGCGATGTCCCGCGCATCGAGCACGCCGATCGTGAAGTACATCGACGGCACGCCGGCGTTGATGAAGGCCGAGAAGTCTTCGCTGCCCGTCGAGGGCACCGTGGATGGAA
The DNA here is from genome assembly GCF_009811375.1 of Variovorax boronicumulans. NCBI lineage: Bacteria > Pseudomonadati > Pseudomonadota > Betaproteobacteria > Burkholderiales > Comamonadaceae > Variovorax > Variovorax boronicumulans. The sequence goes on along the minus strand of NZ_BKDH01000001.1, from coordinate 4,258,837 downwards.
CGACCTGCGCCGCGCCCAGCGCCTGCTTGAGCGCGGCGGCCGCGCGGGTCACGACCGCTTCGTCGTTGACCAGCGCTTCTCCGCCCGGCACCAGCTTGACCACGGGTTCGGGCGCGCCGCCCGTCGCGGCGGCGGCCATGGCCATGCGGCGCACGCCGGCCAGCAGCTGCTCGCGCACCTGCGGCTTGTACGAGCGGATGGTGCCGCGCAGCGTGACCGTGTCGGGAATGATGTTGCCGGCGGTGCCGCCCTGGATGGCACCGATGGTCACGACACCGAATTCGGCCGGGTCTTTCTCGCGGCTCACCACGGCCTGCACGTCGGTCACGAAGCGCGCGGCGATCACGATCGGGTCGATGGTGGTGTGCGGCCGCGAGCCGTGGCCGCCGCGTCCCTTGAAGACGATTTCCAGCGCGTCGGAGTTGGAACTGCTGATGCCGATCCCATAGCCGATGGCGCCATGCGGCGTGGGCGCCGTGTGCAGCGCGAACGCGGCGTCGGGCTTGGGAAAGCGCGTGAACAGGCCGTCCGCGAGCATCGCCTTGGCGCCCGAGACGATTTCTTCGGCGGGCTGGCCGATGAACATCAGCGTGCCTTTCCACTGGTCCTTGAGCGCGACCAGCGTGCGCGCGGTGCCGAGCCAGCTGGCCATGTGGATGTCGTGGCCGCAGCTGTGGGCCACGAAGCTGTCGCGCCCGCCCCACTCGGTGCGAGCCTGGCTGGCGTAGGGCAGGCCGGTCTTCTCTTCCATCGGCAGGCCGTCCATGTCGGTGCGCACCATCACGACCGGCCCGGGGCCGTTGCGATACAGCGCCACGACGCCGGTGCCGCCGACCTTCTCGGTCACCTCGAAGCCGATGGCGCGCATCTCGGCGGCGAGCAGGGCGGCGGTGCGTGTTTCCTTGAAAGCAAGCTCGGGGTGCGCGTGCAGGTCCTTGTAGAGGGTGTCGAGCCGGGGGTACATCGCATTGACGAGCAGTGGGATCGTCGACGCCTGCGGTGATGGGGCGGGCTGGGCCTGTGCGCCTGCGCCGAAGGCGAGGAGGGCGGCCACGGCCAGGGAACGAAGGGCAAAGGTGGAGGTGTGGGTCAACATGGAATGAATGCAGGGGCGCATGAAAACGAAGATCAGAAGATGTGGCGGATGCCGAAGTCGTAGCCCGTGGCGCTGCGCGGGCGCCAGCCGCTGGCGGCCACGTAGCCCGGATAGGGCGCGTCGCTGGCGCTCGTCACGGCGCCGATCGCCTTGTCGTTCTGGCCGTCCCGGATGCGAACGCGCGCGAACGTGGCGTACAGCGCCGTGCGGCGGGACAGGTGGTGCACGTAGCCCAGCGCCCATTGGCTGGCGCTGGCGCCTTGTGCGGTGTCTCCCGGCAGGCCGGTGGCGCCGGCCTTGTAGCTGACGCGACCGAACGAGGCGCGGACGAGTCCCGGGCCCACGGGCACCGTGGCGCCCACCAGGTAGCCGTTGTACTTGTCGGTGCGATCCTGCATCCAAGGCTGCGCCTGCGCGCGACGGTGCCGCAGCTGCGACAGTTCGCCCAGCAGCTTGACGGGGCCGAAGTCGTAGGTGGCGCTCAGGCTGAGGGTTTTCAGCCGGTCCTCGCCGCCGGCGTCGACGGGCGGCCGGGCCGCCGAACCCGAGGGCAGGCGGTCCTTGTTGTCTTCACCGAACGCCAGCGCCACGTTGAGCGGCCCCTTGGTGTAGCCGAAGCGCCCGCCCAGGTAGCGCCCGCGCGCGTTCGTCGGCGTCACGTCCGGGCTGTAGCGGGTGTTCTCGGGCAAGGCGTACTGGAGCTGCCCGTGGAAGCCGCCGAGGTCCGGCGGCAGGAAGTAGCCGATGCTGTTGCTGGCGCGCGCGTAGTTGTCGCCGGCCGCCACGCCGGCCGGTGCGCCGCCCAGGAGCGTGGACGAGGCGCTGTTGACGCGTGCGATCACCGACAGGCCCGCGCCCTGCACGGCGAAGGGGTCGGCCAGCGAGTCGTTGCGAAAGATCGGCGTGTAGTCGCGGCCCAGCCGCAGCTCGCCAAAGCCGCCCGACAGGCTCAGCGTCGAACGCTTGGCGAAAGAGGCCAGGCCCGTCTTGCCATCGTCGTTGGCGATGTTCGACTCCAGCCAGAAGCTCGCCGCCAGGCCGCCGCCCAGGTCTTCCGTGCCCCGAAAGCCCAGGCTGCTGCCGCGGTAGCCGCCGCGCGACAGCGTGGTCTGGCTTTGCGTCACCCGCGGCACGGCCGCGGCGAGCAGGGCGGCGGCAGGGCGCCGCGGATCGAACGCCGGGCGGTACTCGCTGACGGTCTCGAAATGGCTGACGCCCGCATCCATGACGCCGAACAGCGTCACCGAGGACTGCGCCGAGGCCGCGCCGGCCAGCGCCAGCAGGGCCAGGCCGAGCGGGTGCCGCTTCACGCGAAGAACGCGCGAACTGAAGCAGAGGGCGCCGGCATCGGCGCCCTCGAGGGAGGGAAAGTTCAAGGGGGAGGTCTCCTGTGCGCCACTTCTGTGTCGAGTGGACTGGCGCGACTATCGGACGGCAGGGCGCCCGGGAGGAAATACCGTTTGCTGATGCGACCCCATCGCTATTTCTGATGGTCGGGCGCAAGGCCGTGTGCCGCGTGATGGCCGTGGCAACATTGATGCGCCAGATTCATATATCTATCCGATAAATCCATTTCCCTTTTCAATGCCCCGCGTGTCCAATCCTGCGGCCACGTCGGACAAGGCGCGCTCCCGACACACCACCTCGGACACAATGAATTCCATGAAACGAACCACCCGCGCCGCGCTTGCCGCGGCTGCGCTGGTGCTGGCCGCGGTGCCTGCACTGGCCCAGAACTACCCGAACCGGCCCATCCGCCTGATCGTGCCGTTCCCGGCGGCCGGCGCCACCGACCTCTTTGCCCGCACGCTGGGCCAGAAGATGGGCGAGAAGCTCGGGGCCACGCTGGTGGTCGACAACAAGCCCGGCGCCGGCGGTGCGATTGGTTCCGACCTCGCGGCCAAGGCGCCGCCCGACGGCTACACGCTGCTGCTCGCGACCACGAGCACGCACGCCATCGGCCCGGCCATCACGCCCAAGCTGCCCTACGACACGGTGCGCGACTTCACGCCCATCGCCCACGTGGGCGACGCGCCGAGCATCATGCTGGTGCCGGTCAACACGCCCGCGAAAACGGTGCGCGAATGGATCGACAACGCGAAGAAGAACCCCGGCAAGCTCAACTACGCATCGAGCGGCAACGGCACCATCGTGCAGCTCACGGCGGAGCTGTTCAAGGCGCAGGCCGGCGTGTTCGTCACGCACATTCCCTACCGCGGCACGGCGCTGGCGGTGCCCGACCTCATCAGCGGCAAGGTCGACGTGCTGTTCGACTCGCTGCCCACCGGCATGCCGCACGTGCGCGACGGCCGCCTGCGCGCGTTGGGCGTGACCTCGCTCAAGCGCAGCCCGCTCGCGCCCGAGCTGCCGCCCATCGCCGACACGCTGCCCGGCTTCGAGTCGACCACCTGGTTCGGCTTCTACGGCCCGAAGGGGCTGCCGGCCGACATCGTGGCGCGCGTGAACAAGGCCGCCAACGAGGCGCTGGCCGATCCGGAACTGAAAGACAAGCTCGCCCGCCTGGGCATCGAGCCGGCGAACGCGGGCACGCCCGAGCAGTTTGCAAAGATGGTGGCCGTTGACGCCGCCAAGTGGAAAAAGATCGTCGTCGATCGCAAGATCACCAACGATTGACTCGGCTCGCCCCCAGGCTGCGCGCACTTCGTGTCGCTTCGCCAACCCCCTACCGGGGGCAACACCAGCGGCCCGGCAAAGCCGGTTCCGCGGTGTTCCTGAATGGTTCATGTCGCCCTTGAAAGCACCGTATGAAGTTTGATTACGCCAACCCCTACCTCTCGACCCGCCTCCCGGTCTTCGCGCGCAACGTGGTCGCGACCTCGCACCCGCTGGCCGCGCAGGCCGGCCTGCGCATCCTGCAGCAGGGCGGCAACGCGGTCGACGCGGCCATTGCCACGGCCGCCGTGATGACGCTGGTCGAGCCCGTGAGCAACGGCCTGGGCAGCGACGCCTTCTGCATCCTGTGGGACGGCAAGGAACTGCACGGCCTGAACGCCTCGGGCCCCGCGCCGAAGGCCTGGACGCCCGAGTACTTCAAGGCCAAGTACGGCGCCGATGCCGCCACGCCGCCGATGCGCGGCATCGACTCGGTCACGGTGCCGGGCGCGGTGCGCGGCTGGGTTGCGATGAGCGACCGTTTCGGCAAGCTGCCTTTCACCGACCTGATGGCACCCGCCATCGACATCGCCGAGCGCGGCTACCTCGTGCCGCCGGTGGTGCAGGGCAAGTGGGCGGCGGCCACGCCGATCCTGCAGTCGCAGCCCGGCTTCGCGCAGGCCTTCCTGCCCTGGGGCCGCGCGCCCGAGGTCGGCGAGTTGTTCCGCTTCACCGCGGCGGCCCGCGCGCTCAAGGCCATCGCTCGCACCAAGGGCGAGGCCTACTACAACGGCGAGATCGCCGAAGCCATCGCGAAGTTTTCGAAGGAACAGGGCGGCGCGCTCACCGTGGCCGACATGGCGGCCTACCAGCCCGAGTGGGTCAAGCCCATCTCGCGCGACTATCGCGGCCACACGCTGCACGAGATCCCGCCGAACGGCCAGGGCATCGCGGCGCTGATCGCGCTGGGCATCCTCGAGAAGTTCGACATCGCCTCGCTGCCGGTCGACTCGGTGCAGTCGCAGCACCTGCAGATCGAAGCCATGAAGCTGGCCTTCGCCGACGTGTACCGCTACGTGTCGGAGCCATCGTCGATGACGGTGACCCCCGCGCAAATGCTCGATGACGCCTACCTGGCTTCGCGTGCGAGACTCATCGACGTGAACAAGGCGCAGGACTTCAAGGCCGGCAACCCCGTCAAGGGCGGCACCATCTACCTCACGGCCGCCGACGAGAGCGGCATGATGGTGAGCTTCATCCAGAGCAACTACATGGGCTTCGGCTCGGGCTGCGTCGAGCCCGAATTCGGCATCAGCCTGCAGAACCGCGGCCACGGCTTCAGCCTCAAGGCCGAGAGCCCGAATGTGGTGGCGCCGGGCAAGCGCCCGTTCCACACCATCATCCCGGCCTTCCTCACCAAGGACGGCCAGCCGGTGATGAGTTTCGGCGTGATGGGCGGCAACATGCAGCCGCAGGGCCACATGCAGACGCTGGTGCGCATGCTCGACTACGGCCAGAACCCGCAGGCCGCGTGCGATGCACCGCGCTGGCGCTTCAACGCGGGGCTCGAGATCAACGTCGAGGCCGCGATGAATGCCAACACCTTGCAAGGGCTGCGCGACCTGGGCCATCACCTCGAGGTGATCAACGACTCCTACCAGGACTTCGGCGCCGGCCAGTTCATCTGGCGTGCAGGCGAGCCTTCGGTGGAAGGCTACGTGGCCGCGAGCGATCCGCGCCGCGACGGCCTCGCTGCAGGCTACTGAGGATCAAGGGATGATCGGGGGATGAACAAGACAGCCGCATCGGTCGGCATTCCCCCGCACGGACACGAGGCCGCCCGCAAGGGCTACGCCACCGGCCTCGTCCTGGCCACGCTGGGCGCCATCGCCTTCAGCGGCAAGGCCATCATCGTCAAGCTGGCGTACCGCTACGGCGTCGACGCCATCACGCTCATCATGCTGCGCATGCTCTTCGCGCTGCCGCTGTTCGCGCTGATGGCGTGGTGGGCCGGGCGCGGCAAGCCCGCACTCACGACGCGCGACTGGCTCGGCATCCTCGGGCTCGGCTTCTCGGGCTACTACCTCGCGAGCTTTCTCGACTTTGCCGGGCTGGCCTACATCTCGGCCAGCTTCGAGCGGCTGATTCTTTACCTCAACCCCACGCTGGTGCTGTTCTTCGGCTGGCTGCTGTACCGGCGCCGCCCGACGCGCCCGCAGGTGTTCGGCATGGTCGTGAGCTATGCCGGCGTGCTGCTGGTGTTCGGCCACGAACTGTGGACCGGCGGCGACGGCAAGGGCGGCGGCGCGGCCGCATGGGGCGCGTTCCTCGTGTTCCTGAGCGCCGTGAGCTATGCGGGCTACCTCGTGTACAGCGGGGAGTTCGTCAAGCGGCTGGGCTCGCTGCGGCTCGTGGGGCTGGCGACCACCGTGGCCTGCGTGCTGTGCATCCTGCAGTTCGTGCTGACGCGGCCGATGAGCGCGGCGATGGCGGTGGCGCCCGAGGTGATCTGGCTGTCGGTGCTCAACGCCACGCTCTGCACGGCGGTGCCTGTCCTCATGGTGATGATGGCCATCGAGCGCATCGGCCCCGCCATTGCGGCACAAACCGGCATGATCGGGCCCCTGTCGACCATCCTCATGGGGGTGGTCATACTGGGTGAGCCGTTCACCGCGTGGATCGCGGCCGGCACGGTGCTCGTCATCGCGGGCATCTTCGTTTTCACACGCAAGGGGCGTTAGCCGTCCTTGCAACATCGATCGATCGATCGACTGGAGCAAACACATGGATCTGGGCATTGCAGGCAGGACCGCACTCGTGTGCGGCGCGAGCAAGGGGTTGGGCTACGGCTGCGCCGAGGCGCTGGTGCGCGAAGGCGTCAACGTGGTGATCGTGGCGCGCGGCGCCGAGGCGCTCGATGCGGCTGCGAAGCAGCTGGTGGCGGTGGCCGGGCCCTCGGGCCCCTTCGTCAAGCAGGTGGCGGCCGACATCACCACCGAAGCCGGCCGCGCGGCCGTGTTCGCGCTGGGCCACGACTTCGACATCGTCGTCACCAACGCCGGCGGCCCGCCGCCCGGCGACTTCCGCAACTGGGACCGCGAGGCGTGGATCAAGGCGGTCGACGCCAACATGCTCACGCCCATCGAGCTCATCAAGGCCACGGTGGATGGCATGGCGAAACGCGGCTTCGGTCGCATCGTCAACATCACGTCGAGTTCGGTGAAGTCGCCGATCGACATCCTGGGCCTGTCGAACGGCGCGCGCAGCGGCCTCACGGGCTTCGTGGCCGGCGTGGCGCGCACGTCGGTGGCGGCGCAGGGCGTGACCATCAACAACCTGCTGCCGGGCTCCTTCGAGACCGACCGCCTCAAGGGCACGATGGCCGGCGCGGCGCAGAAGTCGGGCCAGGACTTCGACACCGTGTGGGAAGCGCGCAAGAAGAACATTCCGGCCAAGCGCTTCGGCAATCCGGCGGAGTTCGGCGCGATCTGCGCGTTCCTGTGCAGCATGCAGGCCGGCTACATGACCGGGCAAAACGTGCTCGCCGACGGCGGCGCCTACCCCGGCACTTACTGACCGACGCAGCGGCGCGCGTTCAGCGCCGCGACGACACCACGATCCCGCCGACGATCAGCACGAAGGCGGCGCCGTGGTACCAGGACGGCGCCTCGCCGAGGAAGGCCGCCGACAGCACGGCCGCGAACAGCGGCGTGAGGTTCATGAAGATGCTCGCCGCCTGCGGGCCCGCGCGTTGCACGCCGGTGCCCCAGCAGCGGTAGGCCAGCACGGCGGGGCCGATGCCGATGAACAGCATCGCCGCAATGAGCGGCCAGCCCAGGTCGAGGTGGGCGGACGTGAACGTCCACTCGCCGGCGGCCAGTGCGCCTGACCACGCGACACCGAACACCAATTGCGCCATCAAGAAGGCGGCCCAGTCGCCGCGCACGTTGGCGGGCTCGTGCGTGCGCGCGAGCAGCCAGCTGTAGAAGGCCCAGGCGATGGTGCCCGCGATCATGTACAGGTCGCCCGGCACCAGCCGCAGCGCCAGCAGCTGCTGCCACTCGCCGCGGCTCAGCACCAGCAGCACGCCCAGCATCGACAGCAGCGCGCCGCCCAGCGCGCGCCGGCTGACGCGCGCGCCGAAGCACAGCGTGCCCACGGCCAGCATCCACAGCGGCAGGCTGGAGCCCACCAGCGTGACGTTGATCGGCGTGGAGGTCTGCAGCGCCAGGTACTGGAAGGCGTTGTACAGGCCGATGCCCAGCAGGCCCAGCAGTGCGTAGCGCCGCCAGTGCGCCCACAGCGGGCTGTCGCGGCGCAGCACCCAGGCCGCCAGCGGCAGCAGCAGCACGAACGCGATCACCCAGCGCACGAAGTTCAGCGTCAGCGGCGACACCAGCGCACGCACCAGCCGGCCGACCACGGCATTGCCGGCCCACAGCAGCGGCGGCACGGTGAGGAGCAGGGCGGTGAGGGGCGTGAGGCGGTGGTGCGATGCGGACGACATGGCCGCCGACTCTACCGGGCCCGCACGGAGACCGTGCCGCGTCGAGAAAAAGGCAAACGTGGCACGATGCCCGTCCCATTCTTTTTTCCCCTGCGTGGAGACAGCAACGATGTTGAGCAAAGCCGTCCGTATCGACCGCCACGGCGGTCCCGAGGAACTGAAGATCGTCGAGGTCGAGGTGGGCGAGCCCGGCCCCGGCGAGATCCGCATCCGCCACAAGGCCGTGGGCCTGAACTTCATCGACACCTACCAGCGCACCGGCCTGTACCCGTTCCAGATGCCGCTGCAGCTGGGCATGGAAGCCTCGGGCCTCGTCGAGGCAGTGGGCGAGGGCGTGACGCACCTGAAGGTGGGCGACCGCGCCGCCTACGCGAGCCAGCCGCCCGGCGCCTACTGCGAGCTGCGCGTGATGCCGGCCAAGTGCGTGTGCAAGCTGCCCGACGACATCTCCTTCGAGACCGGCGCGGCCATGATGCTCAAGGGCCTCACCGCGCAGTACCTGCTGAAGAAGACGCTGCCCGCCGAGGGCCTGCAGCCCGGCGACTTCGTGCTGTTCCATGCGGCGGCCGGCGGTGTCGGACTCATCGCCTGCCAGTGGGCCAGGGCGCTCGGCCTGCAGCTCATCGGCACGGCCGGCAGCGATGCCAAGTGCCAGCTCGCGCTGGCGCACGGCGCGGCGCACGCCATCAACTACAGCACCGAGAACTTCGCGGCGCGCGTGAAGGAGATCACCGGCGGCCAGGGCGTGAAGGTGGTGTACGACTCGGTGGGCAAGGACACCTTCGAGGGCTCCGTCGACAGCCTGCGCCCCTTCGGCCTGCTGGCGATCTTCGGCAACGGCTCGGGCCCGGTGCCGCCGGTCAACCTCGGCCTGCTGGCCTCGAAGGGCTCGCTCTACGTGACGCGCCCGACGCTGTTCACGCACATCGCCACGCGCGAGCGCACGCAGGCCATGGCCGACGACCTGTTCGCGGTGGTGCAAAGCGGCGCGGTGAAGATCCCGATCGACCAGCGCTACGCCCTGGCCGACGTGCAGCAGGCGCACCGCGACCTCGAGGCGCGCAAGACCACGGGCTGCACGATCCTCACGCTCTGAACCAGCGCACGGGCCAGCGGGTGATGTCCTACGCGTGGTGGGGTGTCACACCTTCGACTTGTGGCGGGCGCAATTTGTAGCCTGCACTTGTCCCTTTGCAGAGCCCGCCATGACCACCGTCCGCGCTTTCATCGTCGAAGACAACCCCGCCCAGCGCGCCAGCCTGGCGGGCACGCTGCGCGAAATGGCGCGCATCGATCCGGTCGGCCAGGCCGAATCGGAGGCGGAGGGCACGCGCTGGCTCACGCGCAACCCGGCGCTGTGGGACCTGGCCATCGTCGACCTGTTCCTGGGCGACGGCACCGGCTTCAGCGTGCTCGAAGCCTGCCGCAACCGCGACCCGAGGCAGAAGATGGTGGTGCTCAGCAACCACGCCACGCCCGAGACGCGCCGCAAGTGCGCGCAGCTCGGCGCCGACGCGGTGTTCGACAAGGCCACCGAGGTCGAGGAGCTGATCGACTTCTGCGTGCGCCAGCGGCAGGAGCGCTTCTTCAGCGCGCCTTCGTCGGCCGGGCCGCGGGCGCCTCACTGAGCGCCGCCGTCTCGCGCACCATGCGCCAGACCCGCTGCGCCAGCGGCGACAGTTCGCGGTTGCGGCGCCGGATCAGCATGATCGCGCGCTGCACGTTCGGCACCAGCGGGCGCACCACCAGCCGCGCCAGCCCTTCGGGTGGCAGCGACAGGCCCGGCATCACGCTGATGCCGATGCCGGCCTCGACCATGCGGAACACGGTGGTCGCATGGCCCAGCTGCTGCTTCACGTCGCAGCGCGCGCCGTGCCGCTCCAGCGCCTGGTCGATGAGGCGCCGGCTGCCCGAGGCATGGTCGAGCAGCACCAGCGGCTGGCCGTCGAGCGCCGACCAGTTCACCGAGGCCTTCTTTTCCGTCAGCCGGTGGCCGGGCAGCGTGACCACCATGAAGGGGTCGGCGAGGATCGACTCGCAGTGCAGGTCGTCGGCCTCGGAAGGCTCGATCACCACGCCGAAGTCGACCTCGCCGCTGCGCACGCTGTCCAGCACGTCCTGCTGGATGCGGTCGAGCAGCAGGAACTGGATGCCCGGGGCCTGCACCGCGCAGGCCGCGATGCAGTCGGGCATGAGGTTGGCCGAGAGCGTGGGGCTGCTGGCCACGCGCACCTTGCCGCCGCGCGCGCTGGCCAGGCCGGCCACGTCCTGCAGGGTCTGGTCGAGTTCGTCGAGCACGCGATCGAGCCGCGCCGCGAACGAGTGGCCGGCTTCGGTCAGCACCACCTCGCGCGTGGTGCGGTCCAGCAGCTTGAGGCCGAGCTGGGCCTCGAGCTCCGAGATCGACCGGCTCACCGCCGGCTGGCTCAGGCCCACCTGGTCGCCGGCACGGCTGAAGTTGCGGCCCTCGGCCACCGAGCGAAAGACGCGGAGTTGGCGCAGCGTGACGTTCATGCGCTCAAATCATATATCCATCCGATAAATCCATTTCTCTTTTGAATGGTCGGAAGGTCCAATGCAGGGCATGGCACGTTCACGCTTTCTCCCCGACAACTTCACGCTCACGCTCGTCGCGGTCGTCACCCTGGCCAGCCTGCTGCCCGCCAGCGGCCGCGTGGCGCATTTCTTCGAGGGCCTGACCACGGTCGCGATCGGGCTGCTGTTCTTCCTGCACGGCGCCAAGCTGTCGCGCGAGGCGATCCTCGCGGGCATCACGCATTGGCGGCTGCACCTGCTGGTGTTCGCCTGTACCTTCATCCTGTTCCCGGTGCTGGGGCTCGCGCTGCGGCCTGTGCTGGGGCCGCTGGTGACGCCGCAGCTGTACACGGGCGTGCTGTTCCTGTGCGTGCTGCCGGCGACGGTGCAGTCGGCCATCGCCTTCACGGCCATGGCGCGCGGCAACATGCCGGCCGCCATCTGCAGCGCCTCGGCCTCGACGCTGCTGGGCGTGTTCATCACGCCGGTGCTGGTGAGCCTGGTGGTGCTGCCCGAGGGTGGCGCGGTGGCGTCGTCTTCGTCGCTCGACGCGATCGGGCGCATCCTGCTGCAGCTGCTGGTGCCGTTCGTCATCGGCCACCTGTCGCGCCCGCTGATCGGCAAGTGGATCCAGAAGCGCGCCGCGGTGCTGAAGTTCGTGGACCAGGGCTCGATCCTGCTGGTGGTCTACACGGCCTTCAGCGCGGCGGTGATCGAAGGGCTCTGGAAGCAGATTCCCGTGAGCGCGCTGCTGGGGCTGCTGCTGGTGTGCGGCGTGCTGCTGGCGCTGGCGCTGGGCCTGACGACCTTCATGGCGCGGCGCTTCGGCTTCAGCGTCGAGGACGAGATCACCATCGTCTTCTGCGGCTCCAAGAAGAGCCTGGCGAGCGGGATTCCGATGGCGAAGGTGCTGTTCGCCTCGCACGCTGTCGGTGCGATCGTGCTGCCGCTGATGCTGTTCCACCAGATGCAGCTGATGGTGTGCGCGGTGCTGGCGCAGCGCTACGCACGGCGCGCGGCGCCAGCCCCGGCGCCTGCGCTGCGCACGGCCGAGTAGGCTGCCGGCGCAGGGTGTTCACTCCCCGGCCGGCGCGTGAACGCAAAACAACACCCGCGAGGGGAGGGCTGGCGTCCACCAGATTCCTCCAATTTTGAACAGGACCATCCGGTCAGCGGCTCGATGAAGAGCAGCTGAAAACCCCGGAGAAACCTGAATGAAGAAATCCCTCACGGCACTCGCCGCGCTGGCCGTCACCGGCCTGGCCTCTGCCCAATCGTCGGTCACCCTGTTCGGCGTCGTCGATGCCGGCGTGAGCTACCAGAGCGCCACGTCGCGCAACCCCGTCACGGGCACCACCAGCAAGCAGAGCCAATGGAGCCTGGCCAACTCGGGCTACAACTCCAGCCGCATCGGCTTTCGCGGCACGGAAGACCTGGGCGGCGGGCTCGCGGCCAGCTTCTGGCTCGAGGCGCCGATCAGCAACGATGACGGCGCCACCGGCATCGCCAACTTCAACCGCCGCTCCACCGTCAGCCTGTCGGGCGGCTTCGGCGAAGTGCGGCTGGGCCGCGACTACACGGCCACGTTCTGGAACGACACGGTGTTCGACCCGTTCGGCACCAACGGCTCGGGCTCCAGCGTGATCAACACGGTGAGCGGCAGCACCGCGCTGGGCAACACGAACTACGTGCGCGCCAGCAACATGGTCGGCTACTTCCTGCCGCCCAACCTCGGCGGCTTCTACGGCCAGCTGCAGTACAGCCTGAACGAGAACACGAAGACCAGCGCGACCGACACCACCGCTGCCACCAGCAGCAGTGCGGGCCGCTACGTCGGCGGGCGTTTCGGCTATGCGAACGGGCCGCTGGACATCGCGCTGGCGGTGGGCCAGAACGTGGCGGTCGACACCACCACGCTCACGCGCAAGGTGCAGACCATCAACCTCGGCGCGTCGTACGACTTCGGTCCGGTCAAGCTGTTCGGCGAGCTGTCGAACGTGAAGAACAAGTTCGACCTCGCGGCGCTGGGCAACCGCCATGACAGCTACAACGGCTACCTGATCGGCGCGAGCATGCCGGTGGGCGCGGGCCTGATCCGCGCGTCGTACTCGACCGTGCGCTACAACGAAGGCGCGGTGGGCATCACGGGCGACGACCCGCGCGCGAACAAGCTCGCGATCGGCTACGTGCACAACCTGTCCAAGCGCACGGCGCTGTACGCCACCGTGGCGCGCGTGAGCAACCGCAACGACGCGAACTACACGGGCAGCCTCACGGCCGCCAGCACCACGGGCTACGGCAGCACCGGCGTGGGCTACACGGGCCTGCCGCGTTCGTCGACGGGCTACGACTTCGGCATTCGCCACGCGTTCTGATCGGCTTCCGTTCGCGTGCGGCGGCGCTGCCGGCGCACGCGAACGGGCCCTGCCGTCGAACACGCAACGCATCGATCCCCATGATCCGACTTCATCACCTCGCAGGCGTGCTGGCGGCACTCGGCCTGTCGGGCTGCATCGTGCTGCCGCCGCCTCTTTATCCGCCCGGGCCACCGCCGGGGTTTCGCGAAGGGCCCCCGCCACGCTGCGAGGCCCCGAGCGGCTGCGCGCGGCCGGCCTTTCCCGAAACGCGCTGAGGGACTGTCGACCATGTACGGCAGTTCACTCGGTCTGGTCATCGCCACGCTCATCGGCCTCGGCCTGGCCGGCGTGCTCGCGCTGATGGGCGCGCTGTTCGTCGCCAACGCCCGCGCGGCCGTGCACGCCCGTGGGCTCGCGCAGCAGGCCCGCACGCTGCAGCGCCAGCAACTGGCGGACAGCCGCGTGCAGGACCTGCGGCCGCTGCTCGGCGCCGAGCCCGGCGACGCAACGGCGCTGCGTCTCGCTGTGGACCTGCCCGCGGAAGCGGTGCCGGTCTTCGGCATTCCGTCGGAGCTGCGCGAGCTGCTGGCCAAGGTGGCCGCGCATGCCGCGCGCGTGATGGCGGCGGGCGCGACGCTGCAGGTGCGCGCGCGCATCGAAGGCACGCAGGCCGTCGTTCACTGGCGCGACCTCGACGCCGACAGCGAACGCCCACCGCTGGCGCGCTTCTTCGACGCGCTCGACGCCGCCTCGCTGGCCAGCGCGCGCATCTGCGAGCGCATCGCGGGGCGCCACGGCGGGCGCATCTATTCGGCGCCGGACGACGGCGGCGTGCTCGGGCTGACGCTGCGCCTGCCGCTGTATGCGCCGGCGGTGACCGCCGGATCAGTCGACTGAGGTGCGCGTCGGCCCCGACGCGGCCGATACGCCCGAAAGCTCGAGGGCTTCGAGCGCCTCGTATTCCACCGCCAGGAAGTCCACCAGCTTGCGCACCGACGGCAGCAGGCCGCGGCGCGAAGGGAACACCGCGTGCACGATGCCGCTGCGCGGCGCCCATTGCGGCAGTGCGTCGACGAGGCGGCCGGCCTGCAGGTCGTCGCGCACCATCATCGTCGGCATCTTGGCCACGCCCACGCCTTGCAGGGCGGCATGCCGCAGCGCGGCCATGTCGTCGGTCACCAGGCGGGGCTGGTGGCGCACCTCGGCGCTCGCGCCGTCGGGGCCCTCGAGCGACCAGGTGTGGTGCGGCTGGGCCGGGCCGAGGTCCAGGCTGGGCAGCAGGCCGATGTCGGCGGGGCTGGCCGGTGCCGTCAGGCCTTCGAGCAGGCGCGGGTGGGCCACCAGCCGCTGCGTGCTGTGGCCCAGCACCTTCATCACCAGGTCGGTGTCCTCGAGCGGCGGAAAGCGCACGCGCAGCGCGAGGTCGAAGCCTTCGCGGATCACGTCGACGCGGCGGTTGGTGCTCTCCAGCTGCACGGTCACGCGCGGGCACTCGGTCATGAAGCGGGCGAGCATCTCGGCCACCTGGTAGTACACCAGCGCCGGCGGGCACGACAGCCGCACCAGCCCCTGCGGCTGGGCCTGCAGGCGGTCGATGGCCTCCTGCGCGGCGTCGGCCTCGACCAGCATAGCCACACAGTGCTCGTAGTACTGGCGGCCGATGTCGGTGACGCTGAAGCGGCGCGTGGAGCGCTGGATCAGGCGCACGCCCAGCCGCTCCTCGAGCAGCGCGATGCGCCGGCTCAGGCTCGACTTGGGCACGCTGAGCGCGCGGCCGGCGGGGGCAAAACCGCCGTGGTCGACCACCTGGGCGTAGTAGTAGAGATCGTTCAGGTCGCGCATGGCTTTTGGGGGCCCTCCGTGCCGTTGATCGTTCGCCAGATGGAACGATGAGGGCGAATTCTGGCATCTACTCAAAGCATCGTTGCGGCCCCATCCTTGATCCATGGCTTTCCCGTTCCGGGCGAGCCGCCAGATGGAAAGGAACACAGACCATGAAGAAGATCCTCGGCACCTACAGCGCACCGCGCCCGCACTGGGTGGGCGACGGTTTTCCCGTGCGCTCGCTGTTCAGCTACGACACGCTGGGCCGCCACGCCAGCCCCTTTTTGCTGCTGGACTACGCCGGCCCGGCCCCCTTCACCCCGACCGCACAGCCGCGCGGGGTGGGCCAGCACCCGCACCGCGGCTTCGAGACCGTGACCATCGTCTACAAGGGCGAGGTGTCGCACCGCGACTCGATCGGGCAGGGCGGCACCATCGGCCCCGGCGACGTGCAGTGGATGACTGCCGGCGCGGGCATCCTGCACGAGGAGTTCCATTCCGAAGCGTTCACGCGCGACGGCGGCGAGCTCGAGATGGTGCAGCTGTGGGTCAACCTGCCCGCCCGGGACAAGATGGCCACGCCGGGCTACCAGGCCATCGTGGATGCGCAGATCCCGTCGGTGCCGCTGCCGGAAGGCGCGGGCAGCGTGCGCGTGATCGCGGGCGACTACCTCGGCCACAAGGGGCCGGCGCGCACCTTCACGCCCATCGACGTGTGGGACCTGCGCCTGAACCAGGGCGCGCAGGTGACGCTGCCGGTGCCCGAAGGCCACACGGCCGCGGTGGTGGTGCTGCGCGGCACGGTGCAGGTGAACGGCGAGACGGTCGTGCGCGACGCGCAGATGGTGCTGCTCGACCGCGCGGGCGACGCGCTCACGCTGGACGCCAACAACGACGCGGTGGTGCTGCTGCTCAGCGGCGAGCCGATCGACGAGCCCATCGTCGGCCACGGCCCGTTCGTGATGAACACACGCGACGAGATCGTGCAGGCGATGAAGGACTTCGGCAGCGGGAAGTTCGGTCAGATGCCGGAGGCCGTGGCGCACTGAGCGCGACGCCGCGTTCGCCGCCGCCCTGGTTGAAGGATCAGGCGGCGGTGAGCATGCCGCGCGTTTCGATGAAGGCCACGACCTCGGCGACGCCGGTGAGCGTCTTGAGGTTGGTCATCACGTAGGGGCGCTGGCGGCGCATGCGCTGGGTGTCCTGTTCCATCACGTCGAGGTTCGCGCCCACGTAGGGCGCGAGGTCGGTCTTGTTGATGACGAACAGGTCGCTCTTGGTGATGCCGGGCCCGCCCTTGCGTGGGATCTTTTCGCCGGCGGCCACATCGATCACGTAGATGGTGAGGTCCGACAGCTCGGGGCTGAAGGTGGCGGCGAGGTTGTCGCCGCCCGATTCGACGAACACGATGTCGGCGTTCGGAAAGTCTTCGAGCATGCGGTCGATGGCCTCGAGGTTGATCGAGGCGTCTTCGCGGATCGCGGTGTGCGGGCAGCCGCCGGTTTCCACGCCCATGATGCGCTCGGCCGGCAGCGCGCCGGCCACGGTGAGCAGGCGCTGGTCTTCCTTGGTGTAGATGTCGTTGGTGATGGCGACCAGGTCGTACTTGTCGCGCATCGCCTTGCAGAGCATTTCGAGCAGCGTGGTCTTGCCCGAGCCGACGGGGCCGCCGATGCCCACGCGCAGCGGCGGGAGCTTCTTGGTGCGATTCGGGATGTGGTGCAGGGCGGAAGTCATGGGCGAAAAGGTCCGGTTCGGTCAGCTTCGGAAGAGGCGGGAATATTGTGTTTCATGGCGGGCCGACAACACCGCCAGCAGGGGCGCGAAGGCCTGGCGCTCGTCGTCGCCCAGGGTCATCGCTCGGTCGACGGCCGCAGGAATTTCGTTCGCGAGCCGCGCCAGGATGCGCTGGCCCGCGCTCTGGCCCAGCGGCACGGCCTTGACGGCGGCGGCCACCATGTTCTCGGCCCAGCCGAAGGCGAAGGCCAAGCAGCCGTCCTGCACGGTGGCTTCGGTGCGGCTGGCGGCGAACGCGAAGGCCACGGGGTAGGTCGCGGGCAGGCCGGCGAAGACCTCGGCCGTGTCGGCATGGTGCAGCTTGAGCCACTCGACGAAGGAGCGGCCCATCTGCTCGGTTTGCAGGAAGAACTCAGCGGATTCGCGGGTGTGCAGCACCCAGTCGTTGAGGGTGCGGATGCGTTGCGCGTCGTTTGCGCGCCAGGCGGTGATCGCCTGGGCGGCCAGGGCGAGGTCGCCGCGCGCGAAGCTCAGGTGCAGCTGGTCGGAGAGCCACTCGGTGGCGCTGGCTTCGGAATGGATGCCGGCCCATTCGACCGCGGCCTCGACGCCTTCGGAGTACGAGAAGCCGCCGACCGGCAGGGCGGGGGAGGCTAGCCAGATGAGCTGGAGGAGGCTGTGCGGGGTTGGCATCTGTTTATTGGCGCGCGCCGCTGTTCAGGGCGCGTGCGCAGGCCACCGGGTACTTCCCTCCGCGAATGTCCCCCGGGCTTCGCCCTCCTCCTTGATTTCGCTGCGGGAAGCACCCAGTGTCCTGCGCACGGGAAGGGCGGTGGGTCATTTCAGTGTGAGTGGCCGTGATCGTCGTCGAGCAGTTCGGGGGCGAGCACGAGGGGCTTCGGGCCGCTCTTGCCGTGGGAATGTCCGTGGTCATGGCCATGGTCGTGGTCATGACTGTGGCCGCCATGCGAATGTCCTTGCGCCCCATACGCGCCGCCTTCGGGCTCGAAGGCTTCTTCGACGGCCACGACGATCAGGTGCATCGAACGCAGCATGTCGGCCAGCACGTGGTCGGGTTCGATCTTCAGGTGGTCGGGCTTGAGCTCGATCGGCACATGCCGGTTGCCCAGGTGGTAGGCCGCGCGCGTCAGGTCGAAGGGCGTGCCGTGGGCGGTGCAGTGCGTGATGCGCAGCACCGGCTGCGGCGCCGCGATCACGCGCACCAGCGAGCCGTCTTCCGCGACCAGCACATCGCCGCCGCGCACCGCGGTGCCGCGCGGCAGGAAGATGCCGATCTGCCGGCCCTGCGAGTCGGTGGCGTCGAAACGGCTTTTCTGGCGCACGTCCCAATCGAGTTCGATGGTGGCGGCACGCTTGAGCAGCACGGGCGCGAGACCGCGGCCCTGGGGCATGAGTTTGTTGGCGGTGAGCATGGCGGGTTGCGACTCCAGATGAGGCAGAATAATATAACGCTTGTTATAACTTTTGCTCGTGGGAGTCCGCCATGTCCGCACTCAAACTGACCCAGATCGGCAACTCGGTCGGTGTCATCCTGCCCAAGGAGGTGCTGGCCAGCATGAAGGTCGGCAAGGGCGACACGGTCTACCTCACGCAGGCCGCGGGTGGCGGCTTCACGCTCACGCCGTACGACGACGCTTTCGAACGCCAGATGGAGGCGGCGCGGCGCGTCATGAAGAAGCGGCGCAACGTGCTGCGCGAACTGGCGAAATGAGCGCGGCCAACCAGGCCTGGGTCTGGCTCAGCCTGCAGTTGATCCATGCGGTGCATGAAGAGCAGCTGGCCGAGCACGGCGGGCCCGCAGGCGTCCGCGACGAGGGCCTTCTGGCCTCGGCCATGGGCCGGCCGCAGAACCGCGCGCTGTACGAATCGCCCGATGCGGCCACGCTGGCCGCCGCCTATGCCTTCGGCATTGCGCGCAACCACCCCTTCACCGACGGCAACAAGCGAACCGCTTTCGTCGCGATGGAAGTGTTTCTCGACCTCAACGGCTTCGAATTGGTGGCGTCCGACCATGACTGCGTGCTCATCACGCTGAAGCTCGCCGAAGGCGGGCTGGACGAAGACGCGCTCGCCCAGTGGATTCGTGAGCACCTGGCACCACGGAACGACTGAAGCGGCGCGCGCGGCGCGGGTGAGTGAAGACGCAGGCATGGGCACGGTGCAACAAGGGTTCCTCCTCCTGTAGCAAGTACCGGGCCCCGCGCAGGGCTTGCCTGCGCGCCCCATCCGCCCCAGCATCCGCGTCATGAACAGCCTGGCCTACCTGACGACCGACGTTGCCACCCCGCTGCGTTTCGACTACTGGCACGACGTCGTGTGCCGCCACTGCATTCCCGCGGCCAGCCGTGCGATGACGGCCGAGCCGTTCGAAGGGCGGCTCGACGTGCGCGAGGTGGGCGCGGTCAGCGTCAACCGCATGTCGGCGCCGATGCATCACTGGTCGCGCGACGCGCCCCACCTGCGCCGGCACCCACTGGACGACCTGTGGCTGGCGTTCGTGCAGGAGGGCGAGGGCACCTTGGTGCAAGGCGGGCGGCAGGGGCGGCTGCGCAGTGGCGACATGGTTCTCTACGACGCCGGCCGGCCGTTCGAATGCACGCTGGACGCGCGCTCGGTCTACCTGGCGCGCATGCCGCGCCGGCTGCTGCTGCGGCGCTTCGCGAAGGCCGAAGACTTCACCGCCCGCACCATCGCCGCGGACCGCCCCGGCGCGGCGCCGCTGCACGCGATGCTTCGGGAGACGGCGAACCCGGCCTTTGCGCAGCCGCATTCCGTCGCCGCCGAGCGCTTCGGCGGCGCGCTCATCGATCTGCTGGCCGTGACGCTCGAACTCCAGCAGGACGGGACTGGTGACGCCAGCGCCGAGCATGGCCTGCACGCACGCATGACGGCTTACATCGAACGCCACTTGGACGACCCGGCGCTCTCGCTCGAGGCGCTGGCGCAGGCGCACCACGTCTCGGCGCGCACCGTGGCGCGGGCGTTCGCGCGCCAGGGCGCCACGGCGATGGGCGCGGTCTGGCAGGCGCGCCTGGCGGCCAGCCGCGAGGCGCTGGTGGGCGGGCGCGCGCACAGCGTGACCGACGTCGCGTTCCAGCACGGGTTTTCCGACCTGTCGCATTTCAGCCGGGTCTTCCGCAAGGCCTACGGCTGTGCGCCGCACACGCTGCTGAAGCCGCGCTGAGCGCCGCGCGCGGGGTGTCCGCCCCAGCACAAGTGCATGTCCGGAAGAGACCAGCGCGGGCCGCCCCGCGCCGATAAGGTTCGCCCGGGGTGGCAGTGTCGCCACTTGGATTCGGACCTTCTTTCTCAACCCTACACACGCGGGAGTCAGTCATGGCGGACAAGGAATTGCATCATCTCGAACTGCTGGAGGTCGGCCGGCAGATCCAGTCGCGCGAGCGCTCGTCGGAAGAGGTCACGCGCGCCATGCTCGCGCGCATCGAGGCCGTCGACGGCCGACTGCGCAGCTACGCGACGCGCATGGACGCGCAGGCGCTCGACGAGGCGCGCCGCGCGGACACCGAGATCGCCGCCGGCCGCGCGCGCGGGCCGCTGCACGGCGTGCCGCTGGCCGTGAAAGATCTTCTGTGGACCGAGGGCGTGCCGAGCGCGCACGGCATGACGATCCACAAAGCCTTCCGTCCGACCGAGGACGCGACGGTGGTGCACCGCCTGCGCGAAGCCGGCGCGGTGATCCTGGGCAAGCTGCAGCAGACCGAAGGCGCCTTTGCCGATCACCATCCGCAGATCGCGTCGCCGGTCAATCCGTGGGACGCCACGCTGTGGCCCGGCGTGTCGTCCAGCGGCTCGGGCGTGGCCACGGCGGCGGGGCTGTGCTTCGGCGCGCTGGGCACCGACACGGGCGGATCGATCCGCTTTCCGTCGGCGGCCAACGGCATCACCGGCCTCAAGCCGACGTGGGGGCGAGTGAGCCGCCACGGCGCCTTCGAACTCGCCGCCTCGCTCGACCACATCGGCCCGATGACGCGCAGCGCGGCCGATGCGGGTGCGATGCTGGCGGCCATCGCGGGCGCCGACCCGCGCGACCCGACGGCCAGCACGCTGCCGGTGCCCGACTACCTGGCGACGATGACGCGCGGCCTGGCCGGCCTGCGCGTGGGCATCGACCCTGCGTGGACACTGGACCGCGTGGACGCACCCACGCGCGCCACGCTCGCGGCTGCGATCCGCACGGTCGAATCGCTGGGCGCCTCGGTGCGCGAGGTGGTGTTTCCCGACACGGCGCAGGCCGTGCTCGACTGGTCGCCGCTGTGCGCGGTCGAGACCGCCGTGGCGCACGAGGCGACGTACCCAGCGCGGCGCGACGAGTACGGTCCGGGCCTCTCGGGGCTGATCGACCTGGGCCTGTCGCAAAGCGCCACCGACTATCAGAAGCTGCTGCTGCGCCGCGCCGATTTCACGGGTCGCGTGCGCACGTTCTTCGAAGAGGTCGACCTGCTGCTGATCCCGGCCATTCCCTTCGCGGCGCCGACGCTTGAGCGCGCCGGCCAGCTCGGCGTGGACCCGGAGCTGCTGGCGGGCATGCTGCGCTACACCTGCCCGTTCGACCTCACGGGCAGTCCCACGCTCACCTTGCCGGGCGGCGCCACCGAGGCGGGCGTGCCGGTGGCCTTCCAGTTCGTGGCGCCGCACTTCGGCGAAGACCTGCTGGTGCGCGCGGGCTGGGCGTTCCAGCGGGCGACCGACTGGCACCGCCGGCATCCGGCGGTGTAAGTCGTCAGAACAGGAAGTAGCGCTGCGCCATCGGCAGCACCTTGGCCGGCTCGCAGGTCAGCAGGTGGCCATCGGCGCGCACGGCGTAGGTCTGCGCGTCGATCTCCATCTTCGGCGTGTAGCCGTTGTGGATCAGGTCCTGCTTGCGCACGTTGCGGATGTTCTTCACGGCGCTCAGGTGCTTGCTCAGGCCGTAGCGCTCCTTGATGCCCGCGGCCAGCCCGGCCTGCGAGACGAAGGTCAGCGAGCTCTTCGCCAGCGAGCCGCCGTAGGCGCCGAACATCGGCCGGAAGTGCACCGGCTGCGGCGTGGGAATCGACGCGCTGGGGTCGCCCATGGCGGCCATCGCGATGGTGCCGCCCTTGATGATGGTGAAGGGCTTCACGCCGAAGAAGGCCGGCTTCCAGACCACGAGGTCGGCCCACTTGCCGACCTCGATGGAGCCCACCTCGTGCGCGATGCCGTGCGCGAGGGCCGGGTTGATCGTGTACTTGGCCACGTAGCGCCGCGCGCGGAAGTTGTCGTTGCGCTCGCTGTCCTCGGGCAGCGTGCCGCGCTGCTGCTTCATCTTGTGCGCGGTCTGCCAGGTGCGGATGACCACCTCGCCGACGCGGCCCATGGCCTGGCTGTCGGAGCTGAACATGCTGATCGCGCCCAGGTCGTGCAGCACGTCTTCGGCGGCGATGGTTTCCTTGCGGATGCGCGATTCGGCAAAGGCCAGGTCCTCGGCGATGCCGGCGTCCAGGTGGTGGCACACCATGAGCATGTCGACGTGCTCGTCGAGCGTGTTCACGGTGTAGGGCATCGTCGGGTTGGTCGAGGAGGGCAGGAAGTTCGCCTCGCCCACCACGCGCAGGATGTCGGGCGCATGGCCGCCGCCCGCGCCCTCGGTGTGGAAGGCGCAGATGGCGCGCCCGCCCACGGCGGCGATGGTGTTCTCGACGAAGCCCGATTCGTTCAGCGTGTCGCTGTGGATCGCCACCTGCGTGTCGGTGGCGTCGGCCACGTCCAGGCAGTTGCTGATGGCCGCGGGCGTGGTGCCCCAGTCTTCGTGCAGCTTCAGGCCCATGACGCCGGCCTCGATCTGCTCGTGCAGCGCATCGGGCAGGCTGGCGTTGCCCTTGCCGAGGAAGCCCAGGTTCATCGGGAATGCGTCGGCCGCCTGCAGCATGCGTTCGATGTGCCACGGGCCGGGCGTGGCGGTGGTCGCGAAGGTGCCGGTGGCCGGGCCGGTGCCGCCGCCGAGCATGGTCGTCACGCCCGAGGCCAGCGCCTCCTCGATCTGCTGCGGGCAGATGAAGTGGATGTGGCTGTCGATGCCGCCCGCGGTGACGATGGTGCCCTCGCAGCTGATGATCTCGGTGCCCGGGCCGATGACGATGTCCACGCCCGGTTGCACGTCGGGATTGCCGGCCTTGCCGATGGCGGCGATGCGACCGTCCTTCAGGCCGATGTCGGCTTTCACGATGCCCCAGTGGTCGAGGATCAACGCGTTGGTCATCACCGTGTCGACGGCGCCCTGTGCGCGCGTGCGCTGCGACTGCGCCATGCCGTCGCGGATCGTCTTGCCGCCGCCGAACTTCACCTCTTCGCCGTAGCCGCCGGCGCGCAGCGTGTAGTCGGCTTCGACTTCGATCAGCAGGTCGGTGTCCGCAAGGCGGACCCGGTCGCCCACGGTGGGGCCGAAGATTTCTGCGTAGGCGCGTCGCCCGATGGTGGCCATGTTTTAGAGCTTTCCTTGAACCAGGCCGCGAAAGCCGTAGACGATGCGATCGCCCGAGAAGTCGACCAGCTCGACGGTGCGCTGCTGGCCGGGCTCGAAGCGCACCGCGGCGCCCGAGGCGATGTTCAGCCGCATGCCGCGCGCGGCGGCGCGGTCGAAATCGAGGGCGCCGTTGGTCTCGGCAAAGTGGTAGTGCGAGCCGACCTGGATCGGCCGGTCGGCCGTGTTGCGCACGACCAGCGTGAGGGCGCGGCGGCCGGGGTTGAGCGTGTGCTCGCCGTCGTCGGTGAGGAGTTCGCCGGGCGTCATGGCCGCCTCAGATCGCCTGGGCCAGCAGCGTGGCGCCGAGGCCGACAACGGCGGCGCCGGCCACGCGGGGCAGCCAGGCGTTGGCATGGCGCAGCGCCCAGCCCAGCGCGATGCCGGCCGCGTGCAGCAGCAGCGTGGCGCTGACCATGCCGGCCAGCGTGAGGGCCGCGCCGTGCTCGCCCGCCAGCTCGTGGCCGTGCGCCACGCCGTGGAAGACGGCGAACAGGCCCACGACGGCCATGGCGACGCCGGCCGGCAGGTGCACGCGCGTGGCGACCAAGAGGCCCAGCACCAGCAGCGAGGCGGCGATCATCGGTTCCACCGCCGGCAGCTGCACGCCGGCCAGGCCGGCCAGCGCGCCCGCGAGCAGCATGCCCGCGAAGGCCAGCGGCGCCCACAGCAGGTCGGGCCAGGCGCGGCGCGCGACCAGCGCGCTCCACAGGCCCACCGCGACCATCGCCGCGAGGTGGTCGGCGCCGGTCAGCGGGTGCATGAAACCGGCGGTGAAGCCGTGGTGCACGCCGCCGTCGACGCCGGTGTGGGCGCTGGCGGCCAGCGGCAGCAGGAGGGTGACGAGCAGGGCAGAAGTCTTTGCGAAGCGCATGGAGGGATCTTTCTTCTTGTGGCGGAGGTTCAGACGATTGGCTGGTGAACGGTCACGAGCTTGGTGCCGTCGGGAAAACTGGCCTCGACCTGGATGTCGGGAATCATCTCGGCGATGCCGTCCATCACGTCGGCGCGGGTGAGCACGCTGCGGCCTTCGCTCATCAACTCGGCGACGCTCTTGCCGTCGCGGGCACCTTCCATCACGGCGGCGGTGATCAGCGCGACGGCTTCCGGGTAGTTGAGCTTGAGCCCGCGCGCCTTGCGGCGTTCGGCCAGCAGCGCGGCCGTGAAGATCAGCAGCTTGTCTTTTTCGCGCGGGGTCAGTTCCATGGCGGGGGTGGGGTCGGGTGGCGGTCGGTGATTATGGGCAAGCCGGTCTCTTTGCAACAGTCGTGCCCTGTTCGCCAAATGCCGTACCCGGTGGCACGGAAGCTGCACCGAAACGGTGTGAATTCCGCCGACCCACCTCTCCTGACCGACGACGCTCCCCAGCGCATCGTCAAGGTACGGCGCGACTACAACAGCTGGGTCGCGAGCGAAACGCTCGAGGACTACGCGCTGCGCTACACGCCGCAGCGCTTTCGCAAATGGTCCGAATGGCGGGTGGCCAACACGGCCTTCGGGGCAGCCTCGTTCCTGGTGCTGGAGGCGGTCGGCGCCACGCTGCTGGTGCAGTACGGCTTCGCCAACGCCTTCTGGGCGATCCTCGTCACCGGGCTCATCATCTTCCTGGCGGGGCTGCCGATCAGCGTGTACGCGGCGCGCTACGGCGTCGACATGGATTTGCTCACGCGCGGCGCGGGCTTCGGCTACATCGGCTCCACGCTCACCTCGCTGATCTACGCGAGCTTCACCTTCATCTTCTTCGCGCTGGAGGCGGCCGTGATGGCCTATGCGCTCGAGCTGGCGCTGGGCATTCCGCCGGTGTGGGGCTACCTGGTGTGCGCGCTGGTGGTGATTCCGCTGGTCACGCACGGGGTGTCGGTGATCAGCCGGCTGCAGCTGTGGACGCAGCCGCTGTGGCTGCTGATGCTGGTGGTGCCCTTTGTCTTCGTGCTGGTGCGCGATCCTGGTGCGTTCGCGGGCATCACGCACTACGGCGGGGCGAAGTCGGGCGCAAAAGGATTCAATCTGCACCTGTTCGGTGCCGCGCTGACGGTCGGCATCGCGCTCATCACGCAGATGGGCGAGCAGGCCGACTACCTGCGCTTCATGCCCGCGCGCACCGCGGGCACGGCGCGCCGCTGGTGGGCCGGGGTGCTGGCGGGCGGGCCGGGCTGGGTGGTGCTGGGCGTGGTCAAGATGCTGGGCGGGGCGGCGCTGGCCTACCTGGCGATCACGCACATGGTGCCGGTCGAGCGTGCGGTCGATCCGAACCAGATGTACCTGGCGGCCTACGAGTACGTGTTTCCGAACTACGGCTGGGCAGTGGCGGCGACGGCGCTGTTCGTGGTGGTCTCGCAGCTGAAGATCAACGTGACGAACGCCTACGCCGGCTCGCTGGCCTGGAGCAATTTCTTCTCACGCGTGGCGCACAGCCACCCGGGGCGCGTGGTGTGGGTGGTGTTCAACGCGCTCATCGCCTTCATGCTGATGGAGATGAACGTGTTCGAGGCGCTGGGCGACGTGCTCGGCCTGTTCGCCAACATCGCCATCGCCTGGATGATGGCCGTGGTGGCCGACCTGGTCGTCAACAAGCCGCTGGGGCTGTCGCCGCCGGGCATCGAGTTCAAGCGCGCGCACCTGTGGGACATCAATCCGGTGGGCGTGGGCGCGATGGCGCTGGCGTCGGTGCTGTCGATCACGGCGCACCTGGGCGTGTTCGGGCCGCTGGCGCAGGCCTTCTCGGCGCTGATCGCGTTGGGCACGGCGCTGGTCGCGTCGCCGCTGCTGGCGTGGGTCACGGGCGGCAAGTACTACCTCGCGCGCACGTCCGACGCGGGCGGCTCCGTGCTGTTCGCGCCGGCGGCGGGCGGGCGCAAGGTGCGCTGGGCGCGGGTCGAGCCGTCGCCGGACGAAGGCGGCAGCTACCAGCGCCTGAAGGTGCAGCACTGCGTGATCTGCGAACGCGAGTACGAAGGCCCCGACATGGCGCACTGCCCGGCCTACCAGGGCGCGATCTGCTCGCTGTGCTGCACGCTCGACGCGCGCTGCGGCGACCTGTGCAAGCCGCACGCGAGCCTGTCGGCGCAGTGGTCGGCCGTGCTGCGCTGGCTGTTGCCGCGCCGCAGCTGGCGTTACCTGGACACGGGGCTCGGGCACTTCCTGCTGCTGATGCTGGTCATCGTGCCGCTGCTGGCGGTGGTGTTCGGCGTGCTCTACCAGCAGGAGCTGCGGGCCCTGAGCGAAGGCGCGCTCGCGCTGGCGGCGCAGGCCGACGTGGGCGGGGCGCTGGTCGCGGTGCAGCAGGCGTCGCTGCGCTCGGGTTTTCTCAAGGCCTACATGGCGCTGCTGGTCATCGCGGGCATCGTCGCGTGGTGGCTGGTGCTGGCGCATCAGAGCCGCAAGGTGGCGCAGGAAGAATCGAACCGGCAGACCCACCTGCTGGTGCGCGAGATTGCCCTGCACCGCGAGACCGACCGCGCACTGCAGGACGCCAAGCAGAGCGCCGAAGAAGCCCGCGAAATCGCCGAGCACGCCAAGCTCGCGGCCGACCAGGCGCGGAGCGCGGCGGACCTCGCGAACCAGGCCAAGAGCCGCTACATCAGCGCCATCAGCCACGAGCTGCGCACGCCGCTCAACAGCATCCTGGGCTACGCGCAGCTCATGGGCGAAGACCACTCGGTGCCGCCGCACCGCCAGCAGGCGGTGGCCGTCATCAAGCGCGGCGGCGAGCACCTGCTGTCGCTCATCGAGGGCACGCTGGCCATCGCCCACATCGAGGCCGGCAAGCTCACGCTCGACGCCCGGCCGATGCGCTTTGCCGATGCGATGCGCGAGCTGGCCGACATGTTCGAGCTGCAGGCGGCCGAGAAGGGCCTGCGCTTTCGCTTCGAGGCGGCAGGCACGCTGCCCGACGTGGTGCGCGCCGACGAGAAGCGCGTGAGCCAGATCCTCATCAACCTGCTGGGCAACGCGATCAAGTTCACGGCGGCGGGGCAGGTGACCTTGCGCATTTCGTACGCGCGCGAGTTCGCCGCCATCGAGATCGAGGACACCGGGCCGGGCATGACGGCGGCCGACATCGAGCGCATCTTCGAGCCCTTCGCGCGCGGCCACGCGGCGGTGTCGTCGGCGCCGGGCGCGGGCCTGGGCCTGACCATCGCGAAGATGCTGACCGACCTGATGGGCGGCGAGATGAAGGTGCGCAGCACGCCGGGCGAAGGCTCGCTGTTCTGCGTGCGGCTGTTCCTGCCGCGCGTGCACGAGGCGGTGGCGGGTGCTGCGCGCATTGCACCGGCGCCGCGCGCGCGGCGCGGCTACGAGGGCGCGCGCCGGCGCCTGCTGGTGGTCGACAACGAGGAGGCCGACCGCGAGCTGCTGGGCCATGTGCTCGCGCCGCTGGGCTTCGAGCTGCGCAGCGCGGCCAGCGGGCACGACGCGCTGGACCTCATCGCCGCCGGCTACCGGCCCGACGCCATGTTTGTCGACCTCGCGATGCCCGGCATCGACGGCTGGGAAACCATCCGCCGCGCACGCAAGCTGGGGCTGGCCGAGGCATCGGTGGCCATCGTCTCGGCCAACGCCTTCGACAAGGGCCTGGACAACGACGTGGGCATTGCGCCCGAAGATTTCTTCGTCAAGCCCGTGCGCCACACCGAACTGCTCGACTGGCTGGAGCGCCGGCTCGCCTTGCAGTGGACCGACACCGCCGCGCGGCCCGCGCCCGCCGCGGCCGCGCCGCGCGCGATGCAGCCGCCGTCGCTGGCGCGCCTGCGTGCGCTCGACGAGGCCGTGGGCCTGGGCTACTTCCGGGGCATCATGAACCAGCTCGACGACATCGACGCCGCGCAGCCCGAGTGCGCCGCGTGGACCGAGGCCCAGCGCGCGCTGGCCCGCCAGTTCCAGTTCGAAGCCATGGGCCGCGCGCTGGCCGAAGCCGCCGAGGGCGCCGCATGACCTTGTTGTCTCCACCGACCATGCCCGCTTCACCGCTCGCCCGCACGCTGCGCGAGCAGCAGGGCGCCCACGGCGACCTGGTGCTGATCGTCGACGACGTGCCCGACAACCTCGCCGTGCTGCACGACGCGCTCGACGAATCGGGCTACACCGTGCTGATCGCCACCAACGGCGAGCAGGCGCTGCAGCGCGCCGCGCAGGCGCGCCCCGACATCGTGCTGCTCGACGCGATGATGCCGGGCATCGACGGCTTCGAGGTGGCGCGCCGGCTCAAGGCCGATGCGGCCACCGCGCACATCCCCATCGTGTTCATGACGGGCCTCACTGAAACCGAGCACCTCGTGGCCGCGCTCGAGGCGGGCGGGGTCGACTACGTCACCAAGCCGATCAAGCCGAAGGAGGTGCTGGCGCGCATGAATGTGCACCTGCAGGGCGCCCGCCGCGCGCGGCAGGAGGCGCACCAGGCCGGGCAGGCACGCAACGCGCTCGACGCCTTCGGCTACGCGAGCATCACGGTGCGGCTGCCCGAGGGGCGGCTGATCTGGCAGACGGCGCTGGCGCGCGAGCTGCTGGCGCGCTACTGCGAGACGCAGGCGCCCGAGACGCCGCCGGCCGTGCTCGGCTGGCTGCGCCAGCACGCGCCCGAAGCCCGCGCGCGCGGCATCGAGCCGCCGGCCTTGGTCATCACGCAGGGCGCGCGCAGCCTGAGCCTGCGGCTGCACCGCCAGACCGGCGAGGACGATGCCGGCGACGAATGGATGATCGTCATGCGCGAGGTGTCCGACACCGCCGTGATCGAGGCCATGAGCCTGAGCCTGAAGCTCACGGCGCGCGAGGCCGAGGTGCTGTACTGGGTGGTCAAGGGCAAGACCAACAAGGACATCGGCGAGATCCTCGGCAGCAGTCCCGCTACCGCCAAGAAACACCTGGAGCGCGTGTACGTGAAGCTGGGCGTGGAGACGCGCACGGCAGCGGCCGGCGTGGCGATCAAGCGCATCCGCGAGCTGCAGCCGCAGTTCGAACTCTGAAGGGTGGGGGATGGCGTTGCCGCGTCATGGCGCGGACTTTCCGGCTTCCTAGAATGAGGCAGGGCTCTCCGAGGGAAGCACGAAATGAAGAACAACAACACGCGCACCGCACGCCTGCTCGTTGCCGCAGTCGCGGCGTTGCCGGGCCTGGGCGCGCAGGCCGCCGGCCACTTCGATGTCGACGACGCCGGCACGCTCGATCCCGGCCAGTGCCAGTACGAGACCTGGTGGGGCCGCAGCGGCGCCGGGCCGGTCACGACGGGTTTCCATGTCGGGCCGGCCTGCCGGGTCGGGCCGGTCGAGCTGGGGCTGAACTTCGACCGGCTCTCGGCGCAGGGCGTGCATTCGGTCACGGGCGGCCCGCAACTCAAGTGGACCTTTGCCGGCGCGGCCGCCGACGCGCCTTTCAGCGCCGCCGTGTCGATGGGCGCGGTGGCCGATCTGCGGCGCGGCGGTCGCTGGGGCGGCCAGCTGGTGGTGCCGCTCACCTGGCGACCCACCGGGAGCCTGCAGATTCACGCCAACCTGGGCGCCGACTGGGCGCTGGGCACCGGCGTGCGCACGCCGCGCGGCGGCCTGGCCGTGGAGTGGGCGCTGAACGATGCCGTGTCGCTGATCGCCGAGCGCAACCGGGCCGGGGGCCTGTGGACCTCGCGCGTGGGCGGCCGTTTCAGCCTGACGCCGCTGATCAGCGTCGACATCAGCACCTCGCGCACCGGGCCGCAGGGCGTGCGCGGCGTGGTGATCGGGCTGAACCACGAATTCAGCTGGAAATAAGTGAAGGAAAACTGAAATCCGCTGCAATGGGATGAACTCCCGTATCGTGGATTTCGTTGATTTTGAATAAGATTCCGTCACATTTATTAACGAGTCAACGATCCGTGACCCCATCGCCCGTTCTGGACTTCAAGTTCACCGCGCCGCCGGAGAGCCCCGCGCAGACCTTCCTGCCGGGCCGGCCGGCCGGGGTGCTCGGCCGCTCGTTCACGCCGCAGCGCAATCCGCGCCTGCAGGGGCTGCAGTGCCTGCGCTGCGACGCGCTGTACCCGGTCACGCTCGCCAACGACGGCTGCCCGGCCTGCCGGCAGGCCGGCTTTCACGTCGGGCTGCGCGCGAGCTACCGGCCCGGGGGCCCGGACGTGGTGCCGATGCCGTACGTGCAGGGTTTTTCGCTCGGCGAGGGCAACACGCCGCTGCACGACATGCCCGAGCTCGCGCGGCAGTTCGACATCGCGCGCCTGAGCATCAAGGACGAATCGCGCAACCCCACCGGCTCACCCAAGGACCGGCTGACCGCGATGGGCGTGGCGCAGGCGCTGGACGCCGGGGCCCACACGCTGGTGCTCGCCTCGTCGGGCAACACGGCGGTGTCGGCGGCGCACTACGCCTGGGCCGCGGGGCTCGGTTGCGAGGTGGCCTCCTACGAGGCGATGCCCGCCACCTATGCCCGCCAGCTCGACGCGCTGGGCGCGCGGCGCTATGTGTTCGCCGACAACACCGGCCGCTGGGGCTTCGTGCGCGAGCGCTCGCAGTACCCGGGGTATTTCGCGCTCTCCAACTACCGCCTGCCCGCGCTGGGCAGCGCGCCCTTGGGCGTGGAGGGCTACAAGGCCATCGCCGAAGAGTGCCTGAAGGACGGCGGCCTGCCCGACCACGTCGTGGTGCCGACCGGCCGCGGCGACATGGCGTGGGGCATCTACGCCGGTTTTCGCGAGCTGCTGGCGGCGGGGCGCATCGCGCGCCTGCCGCGGATGTGGCTGGTCGAGCCCTTCCCGCGGCTGTCGCGCGTGCTCGGCGGCGGGGCGCTCAACGGCAGCTACCCCGGTCGCACGGCGCAGCTGTCGAGTGCGGGCGCGACGGTCACTTACCTGCAATGGCAGGCCGCCACGGCCAGCGGCGGCGGTGCCGTGGTGGTGGGCGACGACGAAGCCCGCGCGGCGCGGCGGCTGCTCACCGCGGCCGGCGTGAGCGCCGAACTCGCGGCAGCGGCGGGCCTGGGGGCCGTGCGGCAACTGCGCGAGGCCGAGACCATCGCGGCCGATGCGCATGTCGTGATGGTGCTGACCTCCGACGCATCGAGCGACCCAAGCTGGCCCGACCGCGCCGTGGCCGCCTGAGGCGGTGCGCGACCCCGGGGCTCAGCGCCCCGTGTGCACCTTGATGCGGATCGTCGCGACGTCCCAGCCCCGGTTCTTCAGCCGCGTGACCAGCATCGGCGACAGCTGCCGCAGCTTGGCGGCCGCGGCGCTGCCCTTGACCAGCAGGCACCACACGTCGCCCTCGGCCGGCCCCGGCTGGATGGCCGCGCGCATGGCCGGTGGAATCAACCCTTCGATGGCCTTCAGCCGCTCGGCCGTGTCCCGCGCGCGCGCCATCAGGCTCCCCAGGGTGGGGGCGCCTGCCGCAGCATCGTGCAGTGAAATGGCGGGGGGCAGTCGGCGATACATGGGTAATCCAGGGGTTAGAAACAAGACAGCTAAAATGCCCGGTTTGCCGACGCGTGCGTCGGCGTTTGTTCCGGAACGGGGCCATCCGACTTCGAGACTTGCGAAGCTTGCATTCGAAGAAGGTGCGCCCAACTGCTTTCACCATATCTTAGGGAATCCGGTCGCAGTGCCTGTCGTGTCAGGTGCCCGCCCCTCTCCACGCCCATGGCAACCAACTTCCTGACCCAGATCTTCGGCAGTCGCAACGACCGGCTCCTCAAGCAGTATCGCAAGACGGTGACGCGCATCAATGCGCTCGAACCCGAATTCGAAAAGCTCAGCGACGACGCGCTGCGCGCCAAGACGCAGGAATTCAAGGACCGCATCGCCAAGGGCGAGTCGCTCGACGACCTGTTGCCCGAAGCCTTCGCCACCGTGCGCGAAGGCTCCAAGCGCGTCATGAAGATGCGCCACTTCGACGTCCAGCTGCTCGGCGGCATGGCACTGCACAACGGCAAGATCTCCGAAATGCGCACCGGCGAAGGCAAGACGCTGACCGCCACGCTGCCCGTGTACCTGAACGCGCTGTCCGGCAAGGGCGTGCACGTGGTCACGGTGAACGACTACCTGGCCAACCGCGACGCGACCTGGATGGGCCGCCTGTACAACTTCCTGGGCCTGTCGGTCGGCATCAACCTGCCGCAGATGCCACGCGAAGAGAAGCAGGCCGCCTACAGCAGCGACATCACGTACGGCACGAACAACGAGTACGGCTTCGACTACCTGCGCGACAACATGGTCTACGAGCCTGGCGACCGGGTGCAGCGCGGCCTGAACTTCGCGATCGTCGACGAGGTGGACTCCATCCTGATCGACGAGGCCCGCACGCCGCTGATCATCAGCGGCCAGGCCGAAGACCACACCGACCTGTACCTGGCGATCAACAAGGTGGTGCCGCTGCTCAAGAAGCAGGAAGGCGAAGCCGATCCGCGCACGGGCGAGGGCGTCACGGTGCCCGGCGACTTCACGGTCGACGAGAAGACCCACCAGGTGTTCCTGACCGAAGACGGCCACGAGAACGCCGAGCGCATCCTGGGCGAGCTCAAGCTGATCCCCGAAGGCGCGTCGCTGTACGACCCGGCCAACATCACGCTGATGCATCACCTGAATGCCGCGCTGCGTGCCCGCCACCTGTACCACCGCGACCAGCACTACGTGGTGCAGCAGGGCGAAGTGGTCATCGTCGACGAATTCACCGGCCGCCTCATGAGCGGCCGCCGCTGGAGCGACGGCCTGCACCAGGCCGTGGAAGCCAAGGAAGGCGTCGAGATCCAGGCCGAGAACCAGACCCTGGCCTCGATCACCTTCCAGAACTACTTCCGCCTGTACGGCAAGCTGGCCGGCATGACCGGCACGGCCGACACCGAGGCCTACGAGTTCCAGGAAATCTACGGTCTCGAGACCACGATCATTCCGCCGAACCGCATCAGCAAGCGCGACGACCAGCTCGACCGCGTCTACAAGACCACGCGCGAGAAATACGAAGCGGCGATCCAGGACATCCGCGAGTGCTATGAGCGCGGCCAGCCGGTGCTGGTGGGCACCTCGTCCATCGAGAACTCGGAAATCATCGATGCCCTGCTCGAGAAGGCAGGCCTGCCGCACCAGGTGCTCAACGCCAAGCAGCACGCCCGCGAAGCCGACATCGTCGCGCAGGCCGGTCGCACGAAGATGATCACCATCGCGACCAACATGGCCGGCCGCGGTACCGACATCGTGCTGGGCGGCAACATCGAGAAGATGATCGAGGCGATCGAGGCCGACGAAGGCCGCGACGAAGCCACCAAGCAGGCCGACATCGCCCACGTGCGCGCCGAGTGGACCAAGGACCACGAATTCGTGAAGTCGCTGGGCGGCCTGCGCATCATCGCCACCGAACGCCACGAATCGCGCCGCATCGACAACCAGCTGCGCGGCCGTTCGGGCCGCCAGGGCGACCCGGGCTCCTCGCGCTTCTACCTGAGCCTGGACGACCCGCTCATGCGCATCTTCGCGGGCGACCGCGTGAAGGCGATCATGGACCGCCTGAAGATGCCCGACGGCGAAGCCATCGAGGCCGGCATCGTCACGCGCAGCATCGAGAGCGCGCAGCGCAAGGTCGAGGCGCGCAACTTCGACATCCGCAAGCAGCTGCTCGAATACGACGACGTGTCGAACGACCAGCGCAAGGTGATCTACCAGCAGCGCAACGACATCCTCGACGCGGCCGACCTCACGGCGCAGATCGCCGCGCTGCGCGAAGGCTGCTTCACCGACCTCGCGCGCCAGTACGTGCCGCGCGAATCGGTCGAAGAGCAATGGGACCTCGACGCCCTCGAGAAGAGCCTGTTCAGCGAGTGGGGCATCGACATGCCGCTCAAGCAGCAGGTCGAGGCCGCCGATGCCATCTCCGACGAGGAAGTGGTCGAGAAGATCGTGGCCTATGCCAACGAGAGCTTCGACGCCAAGGTCACGCTGATCGGCCAGGAGAACTTCACCCAGTTCGAACGCATGGTGCTGCTGCAGAGCATCGACACCCACTGGCGCGAACACCTGGCCTCGCTCGACTACCTGCGCCAGGGCATCCACCTGCGCGGCTATGCACAGAAGCAGCCCAAGCAGGAATACAAGCGCGAAGCCTTCGAGCTCTTCGGCCAGCTGCTCGACTCGGTCAAGAACGAGGTCACGCGCCAGCTCATGACGGTGCGCGTGCAGTCGGGCGAACAGCTCGAGCAGGCGGCCGAGGAAATGGAAAGCCGCGGCGAAAACGTCTCGAACATCACCTACACCGCGCCCACCGAGACCGGCGAGGTCGAGGTGCGCGTCGACGAAGAGAACCAGCGCCGCCTGGCGGCTGTTGGCACCGGCGCGCTGAGCGCCGAAGCCGCGGCGTTTGCGCGCGTCGGCCGCAACGACCCCTGTCCCTGCGGCAGCGGCAAGAAGTACAAGGCGTGCCACGGCAAGCTGAACTGAGCTGAAGTCCCGCACCTTTCATTGAGAGAAATCCCATGCCCGTGAACCTGTCCGCCCCCGATCCCGCCGCGCTGTTCGCGGTGCCCGGCGTCCGCATCGGCGTGGCCGAAGCCGGCGTGCGCAAGGCCAACCGCAAGGACCTGACCGTCGTGCTGATCGACGAAGGCTCGGCGGTCGGCGGCGTGTTCACGCAGAACCGCTTCTGCGCCGCCCCGGTGCAGGTCTGCCGTGACCACCTGAAGGCCAACTACGGCATCCGCGCGATGGTGATCAACACCGGCAACGCCAACGCCGGTACCGGCGAAGACGGCCTGATGCGCACGCGCTCGACCTGCATCGCGCTGGCGCGCCACCTGGAGCTGGCGCCCGAGCAGATCCTGCCGTTCTCGACCGGCGTGATCATGGAGCCACTGCCCGTGGACCGCATCGAGGCCGGCCTGCCGGCCGCGCTGGCCGACGCGTCGGAAAACAACTGGGCCCGTGCCGCCGAAGGCATCATGACCACCGACACGATCCCCAAGGCGTTCAGCCGCCAGGTGCAGATCGGCGGCGCCACGGTCACGATCACCGGCATCAGCAAGGGCGCCGGCATGATCCGCCCGAACATGGCGACCATGCTCGGCTTCATGGCGACCGACGCGAAGATCGACCCGGCGCTGATCCAGCCGCTGGCCACGCAGCTGGCCGACGCCTCGTTCAACCGCGTGACCATCGACGGCGACACCTCGACCAACGACTCGTTCGTGGTCATTGCCACGCAGAAGGCTGCGCACGCGACCATCACCTCGCTCGACTCGGCCGACGGCCAGGCGCTCGTGGCCGCAATGCGCGACGTGGCCCGCCTGCTGGCGCAAGCCATCGTGCGCGACGGCGAAGGCGCCACCAAGTTCATCACCATCCAGGTCGATGGCGGCAAGGACGGGGCCGAGTGCCGCCAGGTGGCTTATGCCGTGGCGCATTCGCCGCTGGTCAAGACCGCCTTCTTCGCCAGCGACCCGAACCTGGGCCGCATCCTGGCGGCCGTCGGCTATGCCGGCATTGCCGACCTCGACCAGACCGGCATTGACCTGTTCCTCGATGACGTGCACGTGGCGGTGAAGGGCGGACGCAATCCGTCGTACCGTGAGGAAGACGGCCAGCGCGTGATGAAGCAGAGCGAAATCACCGTGCGCATCGGCCTGGGCCGCGGCACCGCCAGCGACACCGTGTGGACCTGCGACTTCAGCCACGAGTACGTGACCATCAACGCCGACTACCGGTCATGAACGAGCAGTTCCAGAAGCTCATCGAACGCGCCGAGCAGCTCATCGGCCGCATCGAATCGATCCTGCCGCAGCCGCTGGCCGCGCCGACCGACTGGAGCGCCTCCATCGCCTGGCGCTACCGCCGCCGCAGTTCCGGCCATGGCGTGCTGGAGCCCGTGAAGCATGTGGCCACGATGGCGCTCGATTCGCTGAGGGAAATCGACGTCCAGAAGGAAAAGATCGAGCGCAACACGCGCCAGTTCGTCGAAGGAAAGCCGGCCAACAACGTGCTGCTGACCGGCGCGCGCGGGACGGGCAAGTCGTCGCTGATCCGCGCCTGCCTGCAGGCCTATGCGCCGCAGGGCCTGCGCCTGATCGAGGTCGACAAGGCCGAGCTCACCGACCTGCCCGACATCGTCGAGGTGGTGTCGCAGCGTCCCGAGAAGTTCATCGTCTTCAGCGACGACCTGAGCTTCGACGAGGGCGAGCCGGGCTACAAGGCGCTCAAGTCGATCCTCGACGGATCGATTGCCGCCTCGACGCCCAACGTGCTGATCTACGCGACCAGCAACCGGCGCCACCTCTTGCCCGAGTACATGAAGGAAAACCTCACGTACACCCACACCGACGATGGCGAAGTGCATCCGGGCGAGGTGATCGAAGAGAAGATCTCGCTGTCTGAGCGCTTCGGCCTCTGGGTGAGCTTCTACCCCTTCAGCCAGAACGAATACCTGACGATCGTGGGCCAGTGGCTCTCGTCGTTCGGCGTCGACGACGCGGCCATCGCCGCAGCGCGGCCCGAGGCGCTCGTGTGGGCGCTGGAGCGCGGCTCGCGCAGCGGCCGCGTGGCCTACCAGTTCGCGCGCGACTACGCAGGGCGGGCCGGCGCGTGAGCGAGGCTGTGACATCGGCGCGCAAGCACACCGAAGTGGCCGTCGGCGTGCTGATCCGGCTGGCCGACGAGGCGCTGCTGCTCACCACGCGCCCCGAAGGCAAGGCCTATGCGGGCTACTGGGAGTTCCCGGGCGGCAAGATCGAAGCCGGCGAGACGGTCGAGGAAGCCTTGCGCCGCGAGCTGCAGGAAGAACTGGGCATCACCATCGGCGGCGCCGAGGTCTGGAAGGTCACGGAGCACGACTACCCGCACGCGCTGGTGCGCCTGCACTGGTGCAAGGTGACGGACTGGACCGGCGAGTTCGAAATGCGCGAAAGCCAGGCCATGGCCTGGCAGCAATTGCCGCTCGACGTGGCGCCGGTGCTGCCGGGCGCGCTGCCGGTGCTGGCGTGGCTGGTCGAGGAACGCGGCCTGCCCGCGTCGGCCGCCGAGGCGGTGTCGACCGTCGCCTGACGACGCACGGCACGACCGTGGTCCAGAAGTAAGAGATATGCATCCCAAGTACCGTGCCGACATCGACGGCCTGCGCGCCGTGGCCGTGGCCTCGGTCGTCATCTTTCACGCGTTTCCGAAGCTGCTGCCTGGCGGCTTCATCGGCGTCGACATCTTCTTCGTGATCTCGGGCTTCCTGATCACGACGATCATCATGCAGAGCCACGCGGCCGGCGATTTCAGCTACCGCGACTTCTATGCACGGCGCATCCGTCGGATCTTCCCGGCGCTGATGCTGGTGCTGGCGGGCGTGCTGGCCTTCGGCTGGTACGTGCTGCTGAACAAGGAATTCGTCGAGCTGGGCAAACAGGCGCTGGGCGGCGTGGGCTTCGTGGCCAACTTCGTCTTCTGGAGCGAGGCCGGCTACTTCGACACGGCCGCCGAGACCAAGCCGCTGCTGCACCTGTGGTCGCTGGGCATCGAGGAACAGTTCTACATTTTCTGGCCGCTGCTGCTCGGGCTGGCCTGGCGCAGGCGTTGGCCGATCGTGCGCGTGTTGTGGGTGCTGGCGGTGGTGTCGTTCCTCATCAACGTGACGACGATCCACCCGTTCCGCACGGCGGCCTTCTATTCGCCGGCCTCGCGCTTCTGGGAACTGATGGTGGGCGGCATCCTGGCCTGCATGCGGATGAAGCCGTCGGCGCTGAGCGTCTGGCGCAGCCATGTGCAGTCGGTGCTGGGCGTGGGCCTGATCGTGCTGGGCCTCGTGATGATCCGCAGCGACAAGGCCTTCCCCGGCTGGTGGGCGCTGCTGCCGACGCTGGGCGCGGTGAGTTGCATCGCGGCCGGCCCGACGGGCGTGCTGAACAAGTACTTCCTGTCGAACCGCGCGATGGTGTGGATCGGCCTGATCAGCTATCCGTTGTACCTGTGGCACTGGCCGCTGCTGGTGTACGCGCGAATCGTCAAGGGCGCGGAGCCGTCGGTGGGCACGCGCGTGACGATGGTGGTCGCGAGCGTGCTGCTGGCCTGGCTGACCTACCGCTTCATCGAGCGGTTCACGCGGGCCCGCCTGGGCGCGGGCATGCTGCGCACGCTCGTGGGCACCGGTGCGTTCGTGGCCGTGGCCGGCGTGGCGGTGCTCAACGGTTTGCCCGCCCGCCACAACAGCGAGCTGCTGCAGAAGGTGACCGATGCGACGGTGGACGGCGACTACTACGCCGGCTTTTCCTCGGAGAACTTCGGCCCCTACGCGGTGAATCGCATCGGCAACGGCGCCCGCAAGGTGCTGTTGATCGGCGACAGCCACGTCATCGAGTACGGCCCGCGTGCCGCGGAGCTGGCACGCCTCGCGCCCGAGCGTATGGCGACCACGTACTTCTTCACCTACGGCGCATGCCCGGCCATTCCGAACGTCTTCGCCGAGCAGAACCCGGGCTGCGGCCCGGCCCGCGACCAGTGGATGGCGATGGCACGCGACCCGCAGATCGACACCGTGCTGATCGGCAGCTGCTGGAACTGCTACTTCACGGGCGATTTCCCGCTGGACTACGTGCTGCGCGCGAACGGCGCGTCGCTCTCCCTGACCCGCGGCGACCGCGCCGGCATCGAGCCCTCGCTGGTGGCGCTGCAGGCGTGGGTGACCGAGCTGGTCAAGCAGAAGAAAAAGGTCTATCTGCTGCTCGACAACGCGCTGGGTGACGACTTCGAACCCCGCCGCATGATCGAGGGCAGCCGGCTGCGCACGCTCTCGGTGGTGGGCAATTCGCCGACCGCGCCCGTGCTCGCCGACCAGGTGAAGCTCAACCAGCGGCTCCTGCAGATTGCGGCCGCCAGCGGCGCGGAGGCGATCGACGTGCTGGGCGCCCTGTGCAAGGACGGCCAGTGCCCGCGGACGATGCCTGACGGTGCGCCGGCCTACAAGGACCACGGCCACCTGCGGCCCGCGTTCACGCGGCAGTTCGCGACCTACCTGGACAAGGTGTTCCTGGAAGAGGGCGTGCAGCCCGCGGCGGCCAATTGACGACCCCGCAGCCTTGGGCTGCGGTGGCGTGCAGGCAATCTATTGCTGCAGCTTGGGATCGCCGAAGGGCTCTTCGTCGGGCGGTGTCTCCGCCGGCATCCTGAATTCCTCGGTCGCCCAGGCGCCGAAGTCGATGCCCTTGCAGCGTGCGCTGCAGAACGGCCGGAACGGGTTGCGCTCCGCATAAATGCTGTCGCCGCCGCAGGTCGGGCAGCGGACGATGCGTTCGTCTTCTTTCTTCTTGCTCACACCGGACCTCACGCGCAGAGGGTCAGTTCGAAGGGGGTGTCTTCGGTGCTCGGGTGCAGGCGGTCGTCGGCCTCGTGCCGCATGAGCCGCACCGAGACCATGAGGCGGTTGCCGCTGATTTCCGGGACCAGGCCCAGCTTGGGATCGATGCGCAGCCGCAGCAGCTGGAAGCTGCGTCCCTGCGGCAGGTTCTGCTGGAACTGCCCGTGGGTGGCGATCACCTTGTAGGGCACGTCGGCGTCGCGCAGCAGCTTGAGCAGCAGGTAGATCGACGAGGCCAATGGCGACAGCGTGTTCGACCAGCGTTCCAGGTCGGCGCGGCGGCTGGCCGGCGTGCGGTGCTGCCAGGCGTAGTAGGCGGGCAGGTCGAACTCGCAGGTGCCGCCCGGAATGCCGGCGCGGCTGCGGATGCTCATGAGCCACTCGTTCTCGGTGAGTGCCTGTCCCGCCTTGCCGGCCACGCCGTTGAGCGCGCTGAAGTTGCGTTCGAGCTGGTCGACGACCTGGTTCAGCACCGTCTCGGCGATGGCCGGATTGCCCCGGTAGCTGTTGAAGACGTTCTTGTGCTTGTCGAGGTCGCGCAGCACGTCGGCCTTGAGGTCGGCGCGTGCCGCCACGTCCATGATCTCGAAGATCGTGACCAGGGCGTAGTGGTGCGAAAGCGGCGATTCCGAGGGCACCAGTTCCCCGAGACGACGGAACAGATGCTCCAGCCTCAGGTACGTGCGGATGCGCTCGTTGAAGGGGTACTCGTAGAGGATCACGCGTATTTGTCGGTTTCCTGTCGCGGAATCATAACTTCAGGGCGATTTGGAAGGGGGTGTGGGCATCACTTCACGCACCGCGGCCAGCATGCGCTCGCCGAGTGCGAGCTGTCCGTGCATGGACATGTGCGTGTCGTTCGAGAAGTAGAAGTCGCGGATCTGCGTGTGCTTTTCGCGGGTGAAGGCGTACAGGTCGGGGCCCAGCTTCGCGTCGCGGAAGCCGCTTTCGAAGTCCTTCGAGAAATCGGGCTTGAGGTAGACCGTGGTCTTGTTGGGCACCACCATCCACAGGATCGGGAGGGTGCTGTGCGCCTGGGTGAAGGTCTTCATTCGCGCCAGCGTGTCGGAGGTCAACGGGCCATTGTCCTCGTCTTCCTGGAAGAAGGGCATCCGGTCGCACTGGCGATGCGAGAAGAATTTGCAACCGTCGGGGACTTTCCTTACCCAGGTGTCACGATCGAAATAGGTGTCTACCGGCGAGTTCTTGGCCTTCCACGTGTGGTAATAGGTCACGACGCCGGTCATGTACTGGACTTCCCAGTTGGGCGCGAAGGCCGGCACGGTCTCGTCGGGTTCGATGAGGGGCTCGGCCTTGGCGCTGTAGGGGAAGATGGTCTTGCCGTCCTTGCAGCGCTCGCTGTAGCGCATGCGCATGTCCAGCAGGCGCTCCACGCTTTCGATGATGACCAGCTTGCCCTTGAAGCCGGAGTCGTGGACCCATTGGCTGAAGTCGCCGCACAGCGATTCGCCGTACTGGCCCCAGTACGAGGTCGAGACCCGGTAGCCGGCCTTGGCGAGCACGGACTGCCAGCGGTGCGTCATGGAGAAGCTGTCGCCGACGACCATCACGTCCGCCTGTTCGATGGGTGTACTGGCGAGGTAGACCGGGTCGACCTTGGGCGGCGGGTCGCGCCAGCCGAACTCGCGTTCGGACAGGCGTCCGATGCGCGTGAGGTCGCCGTAGGGCACCGGGCTGGTGAGCGAAATGATCCACAGGGCCATCAGGACGAAGTAGCCGAAGAGGAAGAACCGCAGCCAGACTTTCGCGGGCGTCGTGGTCGTCGTCATGTCGAATCAGAATTGGAAATAGAGGAAGGGGCTGTAGCCGCCCAGCTTCGAAACGCACCACGCGAACAGTGCGAAGGTACCGATGGCGAGCACCACGGTCGACAGGCGGGCCATCACCGGACGGCCGGCCATCGACTTGGGATGGGGAATCCAGCGCTCCAGGGTGATGGTCGGCGGCAGCGTCAGGCAGATGACGATGGCCACCAGCATGAGCTGGAAGAACTCCGGCTTGCGGAATGGCACCTTGCCGAACTCGCTGAACGCCGAGACCGGTGCGCCGTGCATCCCCAGCATGCCCTTGTAGATGGACATGGCCGTGTTCATGCCGTCGGCGCGGAAGACGATCCAGGCCACCACCACGCACAGGAAGGTCAGCAGCCAGCCCAGCACGCGCGCGATGCGCCCCGGGGTGGCGTTGCGGCGGACCTTGGCGTTCCAGAGGTGGTTGACCATCAGGAACGCGCCGTGCATTGCGCCCCAGACCACGAAGGTCCAGGCCGCGCCATGCCACAGGCCGCCCAGCAGCATCGTGAGGAACAGGTTCAGGTAGCGCCGCGCCGGGCCCTTGCGGTTGCCGCCCAGCGGCACGTAGAGGTAGTCGCGCAGGAAGGTCGACAGCGAGATGTGCCAGCGGCGCCAGAACTCGATGATGTTGGTCGACTTGTAGGGCGAGCGGAAGTTGAGCGGCAGCTGCACGCCCAGGCACATCGAGAGGCCCACGGCCATGTCCGAGTAGCCCGAGAAGTCGAAATAGATCTGCAGCGTGTAGGCCAGCGCGCCGAACCATGCGGTGTACAGCGTGGGCTCGATGCCCTTGTGAACGCCGTTGAACATCAGGTCGGCGTACTGCCCCATGGGGTCGGCGATCAGCAGTTTCTTGGCGAGGCCGAAGACGAAGATCGTGAGGCCGATGGCGACCTTGTTCGGGTCCATCCGGTAGGTCGCGGGGTTCGCGAACTGCGGCATCATCTGCGCGTGGTGCAGCACCGGGCCCGCGATCAGGTGCGGGAAGTAGGTGACGAACAGCACGTAGTGGATGAAGCTGCGCTCGTGCACCTTGCCCTGCCAGCAGTCGACCAGGAAGGCGATCTGCGTGAAGGTGTAGAACGAGATGCCGATCGGCAGCACGATGTGCACCAGCTCGATCGGCGTGAGGCCCGCCGCGACCAGTCCGGCGTCGACGTTTTCCAGGAAGAAGTTGGCGTACTTGAAGACGGCCAGCACGCCCAGGTTGATCACCAGCGAGGCGATCAGCAGCGTCTTGCGCTTGCGGTCGTTGCGTCCTGGCGCGGGCGTCAGCTGCAGGCCGAACCAGTAGTTCACGCAGATGGAACCCAGCAGCAGCGGCAGGGCCTGCACGCTCCACCAGCCGTAGAAGAACAGCGAGGCCAGTCCGAGGAAGCCGGCGGCGGCGCGGGCGTTGCGCTTGCCGATCAGGAAGAACCCGATCAGGACCAGCGGGAAATAGACAAAAATGAAGGGATACGAGTTGAAAAGCATCTCGGGGAGGGCACTGCAGGGGCGAGCGCCTTTTTGTCGTAATCGTTATAGAGCCGCCGGGGCGGCTGGTCTCGGATTATCGCGTGGCGGCCGCAGCCCACAGCTTCCAGAGACCCCGCACCTCGGTGCCCAGTTCCGCGAGCGTCAGTGACTCGTTGTAAATCACGGCGTCGGCGGCGGCCCGGCGTGCCTTGCGCGGCGCCTGCTGGGCGATCACGGCGCGCACGGCTTCGGGCTCCCATCCCGAGCGTGCGACCACACGCTGGAGCTGCGTGTCTTCGCGGGCATCGACCACCAGCACGCGGTCCACGAGGGCGCGCCAGCGGCCGGATTCGACCAGCAGCGGGACATCGAAGACGACGATGGCATCGCCGGCGGCGGCGGCCTGGCGTTGCGTCTCGGTGCCGATCAGCGGATGCAGGATCGCTTCGAGGCGGGCCTTGGCGCCCGCATCGGCGAACACGATCTGGCGCATGGCGGCCCGGTCGAGGCCGCCGTCGGGCGCGATGACCGAGGCGCCGAACGCGGCCTCGATGGCGGGCATCGCGATGCCGCCGGGCTGCGCGATGCGGCGCGCGATGGCGTCGGTGTCGACCAGCACCGCCCCTTCGGCCACCAGCAGCGACGCGACCGTGCTCTTGCCGCTGCCGATGCCGCCGGTCAGGCCGATGCGCTTCACCGCCATGCCGCTGTCGTTCTCAAAGGGCCAGGGCCCCGAAAGGGAAGGCGAAGGGAATCCATTGCTTGACGACAGCGGGACCGGCCACGAGGCAGATCAGGCCGGCGCCGGCCAGGAAGGGGCCGAAGGCGATGGGAATGTCCTTGTGGGCCAGCTTGCCGGCGAAGCGCAGCGTGAGGCCGATCACGGCGCCCACCACCGACGAGACGAGGATGATCGCAATGAGGTAGTCGGCGCCGAGCCAGGCGCCCAGAGCGGCGAGCAGTTTGAAGTCCCCATGTCCCATGCCTTCCTTGCCTGTGGCCAGGCGGTAGGCATGGTACACAAGCCACAGGCTCAGGTAGCCGAACACGGCACCCCAGACCGCGGTGTTCAGGCTGACGCCGGTCCAGCCCATGGCGGCACCGACCAGGCCGAGCCAGAGCAGCGGGTAGTTCAGGGCGTCGGGCAGGAACTGGGTGTCGAAGTCGATCAGGAACTGGCAGATCAGCACGGCGCCAAAGGCCGCCCAGAGCGCGCCCGTGGGGGTGATGCCGAAGCGGTGTGCGCACAGGGCGAACAGCGCGCCCGTGATCAGTTCGACGAGCGGGTAGCGGGGGCTGATCGAGGTCTTGCAGCTGGCGCACCGGCCACGCAGCACGAGGTAGCTGAGCACGGGGATGTTCTGGTACCAGCGGATCTTGTGGCCGCACGTGCCGCAGCGCGAGGCGGGGCGCGTGAGATCGAAAGGCGGGAGCTTCTCGAGCGCTTCGGCGGCCTTGTCGGCGGCCGCCTCGAGGC
This sequence comes from Variovorax boronicumulans, assembly GCF_009811375.1. Taxonomy (NCBI): domain Bacteria; kingdom Pseudomonadati; phylum Pseudomonadota; class Betaproteobacteria; order Burkholderiales; family Comamonadaceae; genus Variovorax; species Variovorax boronicumulans. Next base: position 4,214,613 of record NZ_BKDH01000001.1, on the reverse strand, counting down.
CTGCGGGTGGCACGGCCTTTGGGCCGAAGACCAGCGACCAGAGCGAAGGCGTGTCCTTCGACGACATGAGATTGGCGACCGCATCGCTCAGCCAGCCCCGGTACATCATGACCGGGGTGCGGTAGATCACCACGTTGAGGAAACTGCCGATCAATAGCCCCAGCACACCGGCCAGCGCGGTGTCGAACCCTTGCGACACCAGCATCAGACGACCTGGCCGAGCTTGAAGATGGGCAGGTACATCGACACCACGATGCCGCCGATGATGACGCCCAGGAACACGATGATGATGGGTTCCATCAGGCTGGAGAGGCCGGCGACCATGTCGTCGACTTCGGATTCGTAGAAGTCGGCGGCCTTGCTGAGCATGTGATCGATCGAGCCCGACTCCTCGCCGATGGCCGTCATCTGGATCACCATCGAAGGGAACAGGTTGACGTTGGTCATGGCGGCCGTGAGGCTGGTACCGGTCGAGACCTCCTGCTGGATCTTGGCGGTGGCGTCGCCGTAGACCGAGTTGCCCGACGCGCCGCCCACGGAGTCGAGCGCCTCCACCAGCGGTACGCCGGCTGCGAACATGGTCGCGAGCGTGCGGGTCCAGCGGGCGATGCAGGATTTTTCGATCAGAGTGCCGAAGACGGGAATGCGCAGCAGCAGGCGGTCCATGACTTTCTGGACGCGCTCATTGCGTTTCCACGCTTGCAGAAAGAAGTAGATGCCACCGCCGAGCACGCCGAAGATCAGCCACCAATAGGCAACGAAAAACTCGCTCATAGCCATCACGAACAGCGTCGGTGCGGGCAGGTCGGCCCCGAACGAGGAGAACACCTGCTTGAACGCGGGGATCACGAAGATCATGATGATCGCCACCACCACGAAGGCCACGACGACCACCGAGGTCGGGTACATCAATGCCGACTTGATCTTCGACTTGATCGCCTCGGTCTTCTCCATGTAGGTCGCGAGACGATCCAGCAACTCTTCCAGGATACCGGCCGCCTCACCGGCCTCCACCAGGTTGCAATACAGGTTGTCGAAGTACTTCGGGAACTTGCGAAAAGCAGCCGACAACGAGGTGCCGGTCTCGACGTCGCTGCGGATGTCGTTCAGCAGCTTGGCGACGCTCGGGTTCGCGTTGCCGCGCCCGACGATGTCGAAGGCCTGCAGTAGCGGTACGCCCGCCTTCATCATGGTCGCGAGCTGTCGCGTGAAGATCGCAATGTCCTTGGGCTTGATCGCCTTGCCCGAGCGCATGCGGCGCTTCTTGATCTTGGAGGCCAGCACGCCCTGGCGACGCAAGGCCGCCTGCACCTGGTTCTCCCCGGCGGCGCGAAGTTCGCCGCGCACCAGCTTGCCGTTGCGGTCCTTGCCTTCCCATTCGAAGACGAATTCCTTGTGCGTGACCTGGGAGCGGGAGGATGCCACTGTTGCCATTCGATCTCCGGTTCAGTGTGTTCGTTATAGGTTGGTGCAGGCGACGACTTCTTCGAGCGAAGTGAGGCCCTGCATGACTTTGCGAAGGCCGGACTGGCGCAGCGAGCGCACGCCTTCGGCTTCGGATTGGTTCGCGATGTCCAGCGCGCTGCCGTCGCGCAGGATGATTTCCTGGATGGCTTCCGAAATCGGCATCACCTGGTAGATGCCGACCCGGCCCTTGTAGCCGCCACTGCAGGCGGCGCAGCCGACCGGGCGGTAGGGCTTCCAGGTGCCGTTGATGTCTTCCTCGTTGAAGCCGGCCTCGAGCAGGGCTTCGCGCGGGATGTCGATCGGCGCGCGGCACAGCATGCACAGCCGGCGCGCGAGGCGTTGCGCGGTGATCAGGATCACGCTTGACGCGATGTTGAACGGTGCGATGCCCATGTTGCGCATGCGCGTGAGCGTGGTCGGGGCGTCGTTGGTGTGCAGCGTCGACAGCACCAGGTGACCGGTTTGCGCGGCCTTGATCGAGATGTCGGCGGTTTCGAGGTCGCGGATTTCGCCGACCATGATGATGTCGGGATCCTGTCGCAGGAAGGCGCGCAGCGCCGCCGCGAAGGTGAGGCCGGCCTTCTCGTTGACGTTGACCTGGTTGACGCCGGGCAGGTTGATTTCCGACGGGTCTTCTGCCGTCGCGATGTTGACGCCCGGCTGGTTGAGCAGGTTCAGGCAGGTGTATAGCGACACGGTCTTGCCCGAGCCCGTGGGGCCGGTCACCAGCACCATGCCATAGGGGCGGCCGATGGCGTGGAGGAGCCGTTCCTTTTCGTCGGCGTCGTAGCCCAGGGCGTCGATGCCCATGCGCGCGCTGCTCGGGTCCAGGATACGCACGACGATCTTCTCGCCGAACAGCGTGGGCAGCGTGCTCACGCGGAAGTCGATCACGCGATCGGGGCCGATCTTGAGCTTCATGCGGCCGTCCTGCGGCACGCGCTTCTCCGAGATGTCGAGCCGCGAAATGACCTTGATGCGCGAGGCCAGCTTGTCCTTGATGACCGTGGGTGGGCTGGCGATTTCTCGCAGCTCGCCGTCGACTCGAAAGCGCACCCGGTAGTGGTGTTCGTAGGGCTCGAAGTGGATGTCCGAGGCTCGCATGCTCACGGCGTCGAGCAGCATCTTGTGCAGGAAGCGCACCACGGGTGCGTCTTCGACCTCGGCGATGGCCTGTTCGTTGGCATCGCCCGAGGTGTCGGCCGTGACGTCGTCGAACTCGAACTCGGTGCCGACGATGCTGTTGATCGTTTCCGCAGCACTGGCTGCGGCGGCTTCGATCATGCGTGAGAGCTTGTCGTACTCCGCGATGACCCAGTCCACGCCCATCTGCGACGCGAACTTGATTTTTTCTGCGGCTTGCTGGTCCGACGGGTCGGCCGTCGCGACGATCAGGCGGTTGTTGCGCTTGCTGAGAACGACGATGCGGTACGCATGGCAGAGCTTCGGATCGAGCAGGTCCTTGGGCAGGCGCTGGTGATCGATGGCATCGAGGTCGAGCAGCGGGGCGCCGAAGGCGCTTGACAGGGTGTGGGCGAGGTCTGCGGCCGAGACGGCGCCGGTGCCGGTCAGTTCGGCGATGAAGCTGGTGCGGCCGCTCAGTGACTTCTGATAGATGTCTTCGGCTGTCTTCGCCGCGAGCTTGCCGGCCGACACGAGGGCGCGCGCCAGGCCGGGAAGGGCGATCTGCGTAGTTTCTTTAACGGGAATTTCGGCAGCGGCCATTCAGCGAATGCAAAAGATGTGAAAAAGTGCTTCACGATCATCGCTGAACACGCCTGTGCTGTAAATCGTTACACAGCAACAGGGGCTGACATTAACTGGACCAGTCGAGAAAAACTGGTCGGGGTGAGAGGATTCGAACCTCCGGCCTCTACGTCCCGAACGTAGCGCTCTACCAGGCTAAGCTACACCCCGATTGGTTGCAAGAAAAAGAACTCGTCCTAGATGCCAACTCTGTGGAGGTGTTTCAGGCACGTCGCTCAAGCAACTGAGCCGCTAATTGTAGCAAACCTGAAGCGTGCAAATTCGACGGAAGGTCGCGCAATGCATGAATTGCGCGTTCGGCCTCTGCCGCGGCAGCCGCGCGTGAGGCTTCCAGCGCGCCGGTTTCGCGAACGATCTCGACGATTTTCCCCAGCTGGGCGGTATCTCCGGCCTCGATGGCGGCGCGCACCAGCGTGCTCTGTTCGGGTGTGCCGCGCTGCATGGCGAAGATCAGCGGCAGAGTGGTCTTGCCTTCGCGCAGGTCGTCGCCGACGTTCTTTCCGGTTTCCTGGGCGTCGCCCGCGTAGTCGAGTACGTCGTCGATCACCTGGAAGGCGGTGCCCAGTGCTTGCCCGTAAGTGGCGCAGGCCTCTTCGACTTCGGATGTGCTGCCGGCCAGCACGGCCGCCAACCGGGTGCTTGCCTCGAAGAGCTTGGCGGTCTTGGAGCGAATCACGCGCAGGTACGCTGCTTCGTCCAGCGAGGCGTCGTGCATGTTCATCAGCTGCAGCACTTCGCCTTCCGCGATCACGTTGGTCGCTTCGGCCAGGATCTGCATGATGCGCATGTTGTTTGCATCCAACATCATCTGGAAGGCGCGCGAGTACAGGAAGTCGCCCACCAGCACGCTGGCTGGGTTGCCGAAGGATTCGTTGGCGGTGGCACGGCCGCGGCGCAGGGTCGATTCGTCGACCACGTCGTCGTGCAGCAGGGTCGCGGTGTGGATGAACTCCACCACGGCCGCCAAGTTGAAGCGCTGTTCGCCCGTGTAGCCGAGCGCGCCTGCCATGAGCAGCAGCAGCGCCGGCCGCAGCCGCTTGCCACCGGCCGAGATGATGTATTGCGAAACCTGGCTGACCAGCGGAACGCCAGTATTGAGGCGTTGGGCGATCACACGGTCGACTTCGACCATGTCGCCGGCAATCAGGTCCAGCACGGTGGCGGTGGGGGAGGTGTCGGCGGCGGGAACTGGCAAAGCGAAGGCGCGGGGCGCTGCGAGGATGAGGGCGGCCCTGGAGGCCGGAACGCGCGAATTATAGGGAGCCGTGCACGATTCCCTGGAGCGTCTCAGCGTCGGGGTGGTGAGTGTTCGCAAACCGCGCTATAATCTTGGGCTCTGCGGAATTCGCTGCGGAGACTCATTTCTAAGAGGTTTACATGTACGCGGTCATAAAAACCGGCGGCAAGCAGTATCGCGTTGCTTCCGGCGAGAAAATTAAAGTAGAACAGATTGCTGCGGACGTAGGCCAGGAAATCGTGATCGACCAGGTTCTGGCTGTCGGAAACGGCGCTGAAATCAAGGTTGGCACGCCCCTGGTGTCCGGCGCAACGGTGACAGTCACGGTGCTGTCGCACGGCCTGCACGACAAGGTTCGCATCTTCAAGATGCGCCGTCGCAAGCACTATCAAAAACGTCAAGGCCATCGCCAGCAGTTCACCGAACTGCAAATCGGCGCGATCGCCGGCTAAGGAGCACATTCCATGGCACAGAAAAAAGGCGGCGGCTCCACGCGAAACGGGCGCGATTCCAAGCCCAAGATGCTCGGCGTGAAGGCCTTCGGCGGCGAACTGATCAGCGCAGGCTCGATCATCGTGCGCCAGCGCGGCACCCAGTTCCACCCCGGCGTGAACGTCGGCGTGGGCAAGGACCACACGCTCTTCGCCCTGGTCGACGGCCACGTGTCGTTCGGTCACAAGGGTGCGCTGAACAAGCACATGGTCAACGTGACGCCCGCGGCCTAAGCCCCGCAGTCACTTCGATCTTTCCGAGGCCCCGCATTGCCGGGGCTTCTTCATTTGTAAACTGGACATCCCATGAAGTTCGTCGACGAAGCCTTCATCGACATCGCCGCGGGCGATGGCGGCAACGGCTGCGTGTCGTTCCGTCATGAGAAGTACAAGGAGTTCGGCGGCCCCAACGGCGGCGACGGCGGCCGTGGCGGCCACGTGTTCGCGGTGGCCGACTCGAACCTCAACACCCTGGTCGATTTCCGCTACTCGCGCCGGCACGAAGCCAAGCGCGGCGAGCACGGCATGGGCTCCGACATGTTCGGCGCCGCGGGCGATGACATCGTGCTCCGGATGCCGGTCGGCACGATCATCACCGACGCCGAAACCGGCGAGGTTCTGTACGAGATGCTGACGGAAGGTGAGGTCGTCACGATCGCCAAGGGCGGTGATGGCGGTTTCGGCAACATGCGCTTCAAGAGCGCGATCAACCGTGCGCCGCGCCAGAAGACGCCTGGCTGGCCCGGCGAGAAGAAGAGCCTCAAGCTCGAGCTCAAGGTGCTGGCCGACGTGGGCCTGCTGGGCATGCCCAACGCGGGCAAGTCGACCCTGATCAGCGCCATCTCGAATGCCCGTCCCCGTATCGCGGACTACCCCTTCACCACGCTGCACCCCAATCTGGGTGTGGTGCGCGTCGGTCCGGAGCAAAGCTTCGTGGTCGCCGACCTGCCCGGCCTGATCGAAGGCGCGTCCGAAGGCGCCGGCCTCGGTCACCTGTTCCTGCGGCACTTGCAGCGCACGCGCCTGCTGTTGCACGTGGTCGACATGGCACCGTTCGACGATGCGGTTGATCCGGTCGCCCAGGCAAAAGCCATCGTGGGCGAACTGAAGAAGTACGATGCCGCGCTCTACGACAAGCCGCGCTGGCTGGTGCTGAACAAGCTCGACATGGTGCCCGGCGACGAGCGTGCGGCACTGGTCAAGGACTTCGTCAAGCGCCTGCGCTTCAAGGGCCCGGTCTTCGAGATCTCGGCGCTCACGCGCGAAGGCTGCGAGCACCTGATCAAGGCCGTGTACCAGCAGGTCAAGGCGCAGCAGGTGGCCGAGCACGAAACCGTCGTGGTCGATCCGCGCTTCGTCCCACTGCCGCCCGAAGGAAACTGAGGGCGTCGCGGCACCTTCGGTGCTGCAAAATGGATAGCAAGCAGCGCAGGCTGCATTCCTGAAACACGCCTTCTTTCTTCATGACCTCGAATTCCGGTTCCACTGCCTTGCGGGATGCCCGCCGTATCGTCGTCAAGGTGGGCTCCAGCCTCGTGACCAACGAGGGGCGCGGCCTCGATGAAGGTGCCATCGGCGAGTGGTGCCGGCAACTGGCCGAGCTGGTGCGCGACGGGCGCGAAGTGGTCATGGTGTCGAGTGGCGCGATCGCCGAGGGCATGAAGCGCCTGGGCTGGAAGACCCGTCCGCACGAAGTGCACGAGCTTCAGGCGGCGGCGGCCGTCGGGCAGATGGGCCTGGCCCAGATGTACGAGACCAAGCTGCGCGAGAACCAGATCGGCAGCGCGCAGGTGCTGCTCACGCACGCCGACCTTGCGGACCGCGAGCGCTACCTCAATGCACGTTCGACCCTCGTCACTTTGCTGCGCCTGGGCGTGGTGCCGGTGATCAACGAGAACGACACGGTGGTCAACGACGAAATCAAGTTCGGCGACAACGACACGCTCGGCGCGCTGGTCGCCAACCTGGTCGAGGCCGATGCGCTGATCATCCTGACCGACCAGAAGGGCCTGTACACGGCCGACCCGCGCAAGGACCCCGACGCGAAATTCGTGCACGAAGCTGCCGCAGGCGATCCGGCGCTCGAAGCCATGGCAGGCGGCGCCGGCTCGAGCATCGGGCGCGGCGGCATGATCACCAAGATCCTCGCGGCCAAGCGCGCGGCGGGCTCCGGTGCTTCCACGGTCATCGCCTGGGGCCGCGAAGCCGACGCGCTGCTGCGGCTCACGCGTGGCGAATCCATCGGCACGCTGCTGGTGGCGCAGACCGCCAAGCACCAGGCACGCAAGCGCTGGATGGCCGATCACCTGCAACTGCGTGGCGCCGTCATCGTCGATGCCGGTGCGGCTGCGAAGGTGCGTGGTGAAGGCAAGAGCCTGTTGCCGATCGGCATGACGGGCGTGTCGGGCGAGTTCTCGCGCGGCGACGTGATTGCGGTGCGCGACGTCGACGGCGTCGAGCTGGCCCGCGGGCTGGCCAACTATTCGAGCGTGGAGGCTCGGCTGCTGTGCCGCAAGCCTTCGGCCGAGTTCGAGCGGCTGCTGGGTTACGCGGCCGAGCCGGAGATGGTGCACCGCGACAACATGGTGCTGATGCCCGGTTGATCGCCAAGGCGGGGTGCCATGCCCCGCCGCCGCTTCACGGCAGTTCGCGCAGCGGATTTCGGATGTTCTGCACCATCTCGTTGACCGAGCTGCGCGGCGCGTTGCCGCGGCACAGGCCCTGCGACGACAGCGCCGGCACGTAGCTGGAGTTCATGTCCTTCACGCGCTTCCACTCGGGCGACTTCGTTTCCTGCCAGGCGCCGTTGTTGTAGCGGGCATAGCTCTTCATCTCGGCCGTCGAGCAGCGCACGCCTTCGTAGAACGCATTGACGGCGCCACCGGCCCGGTTCTGTGCCACCACCACGTAGCGCACGATGCCGTCCTTCGTGATGGCGATCGTGTTCGGGTCGACGCCGAACTTCAGCGTCATGTAGGGCGGCATCGCGATCGGCAGCAGACGGCTTTCGCTGAAGGCGGGCGGCGGCGGCACCGCAGTTTCTTCCCACTCCTTGTCCTGCTCCGTGCTCTTGGGCGCGGGTGGCATGCCGGCCTGGGCCCAGTCGGGGTTGTCGGTGTCGTAGCCGCGGGAGGCGCAGGCGGCCAGCAGGCCCACGCAGGCGATGACGAGCGCACGCTCAGCGTGGCGTCGGGAAAGAAGAAGGCGCGCTGTTCTTGGGATGAGGTTCATCGCTCGCAGAAGGAATGTCGGGATGCGGGTCGAAGCTGCCGCCGGGCGGCAGATCCAGGCCCGCGGGCGCTCCATGGTCCAGCGTGTGGCGCTCGAATTCTCGGGCGCGCACGTTGCTGCGCAGGAAGCGGTTGCGGAAATCCTGCCGGGGCAGGTAGCGAGCAAGCTCGGTAAGCGCCATCTCGTAGACGCCGCGCTTGAACTCGACGACCACGTCGAGCGGGACCCAGTAGTCATGCCAGCGCCAGGCGTCGAATTCGGGATGGTCGGTGGCACGCAGGTTGAGATCCCAGTCGTGGCCGACAAGTTGCAGCAGATACCAGATCTGCTTCTGGCCTTTGTAGTGGCCCCGTGCGTCACGGCGGATGAACCGATCCGGCACCTCGTAGCGCAACCAGTCGCGGGTACGGGCCACGATGCGCACATGCTCCGGATGGAGCCCGACTTCCTCGTGCAGTTCCCGGAACATGGCTTGCTCGGGACTTTCGCCACGGTCGATGCCGCCTTGCGGAAACTGCCAGGAATGCGTGCGTATGCGCTTGCCCCAGAAAACCTGGTTTCTCTGGTTGAGCAGGATGATGCCGACGTTGGGCCTGAAGCCGTCCCGGTCGAGCATAATCAAACCCCAATTTTTGAACTGAGTCGATTATGCATGCCGGGTTGCACTCGGCAAGCGACCGGTTCCGGGCTCTCAGGGTCTCTCCGGGGTGCCTGTCTCCCTCCTCACTTCGAACCCACCTGCGCGATCCCGATGAAAGCTTCCCGATTTTTTGTCTCCACCCTGAAGGAAGCGCCCGCTGACGCCGAGGTCGCGAGCCATCGGCTCATGATGCGTGCCGGCATGATCAAGAAGCTCGGCACGGGCATCTACACGTACATGCCCATGGGCCTGCGCGTGATCCGCAAGGTCGAGGCGATCGTGCGCGAGGAAATGAACCGCGCCGGCGCCGTCGAGCTCACGATGCCCGTGGTGCAGCCGGCCGAGTTCTGGCAGGAGACCGGTCGCTTCGACAAGATGGGCCCCGAGCTGCTGCGCATCAAGGACCGCCACGACCGCGACTTTGTGATCCAGCCGACCAGCGAAGAGGTGGTGACCGACATCGCGCGCCAGGAAATCCGCAGCTACAAGCAGCTGCCGAAGAATTTCTACCAGATCCAGACCAAGTTCCGCGACGAGCGCCGTCCGCGCTTCGGCCTGATGCGCGGGCGCGAGTTCATCATGAAGGACGCCTACAGCTTCGACCGCGACCTCGACGCGGCCAAGGCCAGCTACCAGGTGATGGCCCAGGCCTACCGCAACATCTTCGACCGCTTCGGCCTGCGCTACCGCGCGGTGGCGGCCGACAGCGGCGCCATCGGCGGCGACCTGAGCGAAGAGTTCCAGGTGATCGCCGCCACCGGCGAAGACGCCATCGTCTACTGCCCCGACAGCAATTACGCCGCCAACATGGAAAAGGCCGAAGCGCTGGCTCCGGCCGGTCCGCGTCCTGCCGCCGCCAACGCGCTCGAGAAGACGCCCACGCCCGGCAAGAGCACCTGCGCCGACGTGGCCGAGCTGCTCGGCGTACCGCTGGCCACCACGGTCAAGTCGCTGGTGCTGGCCACCGACATCCTCGACGACGCCGGCAACATCAAGGGCGCGCAGATCTGGCTGCTGCTGCTGCGCGGCGACCACGACATGAACGAGATCAAGGTCAGCAAGCTGCCTGGCCTGGACAAGGGCTTCCGCTTTGCCACCACTGCCGAGATCGACGAGCACTTCGGCTGCAAGCCGGGCTACCTCGGCCCGCTGAACCTCAAGAAGCCCGTCAAGCTCGTGGCCGACCGCGAGGCCGCCGTGCTGGCCGACTGGATCACCGGCGCCAACGAGATCGACTTCCACATGACCGGCGTCAACTGGGGCCGCGACCTGCCCGAGCCCGACCTGGTCGCCGACCTGCGCAACGTGGTCGCCGGCGACGCCTCGCCCGACGGCAAGGGCGTGCTGGCCATCGAGCGCGGCATCGAGGTGGGCCACGTCTTCGTGCTGGGCACCAAGTACAGCAAGGACATGAACGCCACCTACCTCGACGAAGGCGGCAAGCCGCAGTTCCTCGAGATGGGTTGCTACGGCATCGGCATCACGCGCCTGCCGGCCGCCGCCATCGAACAGAACCACGACGAGCGCGGCATCATCTGGCCCGACGCGCTGGCGCCGTTCACGGTCGTGGTCTGCCCGATCGGCATGGACCGCAGCCCCGAGGTCAAGGTCGCGGCCGAAGCGCTCTACGAAGAACTGCTGGCCAAGGGCGTCGACGTGCTGCTCGACGACCGCGGCGAGCGCCCCGGCGCGATGTTCGCCGACTGGGAGCTGATCGGCGTGCCGCACCGCGTGGTCATCTCGGACCGCGGCCTCAAGGAAGGCCAGCTCGAGTACCAGGGCCGGCGCGACACCGCCGCCACCAAGGTGCCCGCGGCCGGCATCGCCGACTTCATCGCCGGCAAGCTCGCGGCATGAGCGTGGCGGGGGGCCTTTCGCGACGCAGCTGTCTGTTGGGCAGCGTTGCGGCAGGCGCCCTGACGACGCTGGCACTGCCTCAGGTGGCCTGGGCCGGCGCGCAGATCGAAGAGCCGCTGATCGACTCGGTGCGCACCGCGCTGAGCTCGGCCATCCACAACAAGGCGCCGCCGGTGCCGCAGTTCGCCGACACCGAGGCCCGCCTCGCGTACCTGCGGTGGCTCGGCGAGATGAGCGAGCGCCTGCGCAAGAAGGTCGCCGACCCGGCCACGCGCATCGAGTTCCTGCAGACCGTCTGGTACGAGGCCAAGCGCTCGGGGCTCGACGTGAGCCTGGTGCTCGGGCTGATCCAGGTCGAGAGCAACTTCCGCAAGTTCGCGGTCTCCAGCGCCGGTGCGCGCGGCTACATGCAGGTGATGCCGTTCTGGACCCGCGTGATCGGCGACAGCGATTCGGCCAAGCTGTTCCACATGCAGACCAACCTGCGTTTCGGCTGCGTGATCCTGCGCCACTACCTCGACCGCGAGAAGGGCGACCTGTTCATGACGCTGGGCCGCTACAACGGCAGCCGGGGCCGCGCGCCGTACCCGAACGCGGTGTTCGCGAACCAGCGGCTGTGGGCTTACGTCGACAGGGACCGCTCGGCGGCCTGAAGGTCGTCGCTCAGTCGGCGACCACCGCCTTGGCGGTCGCCGAGCCCTTGGTCACCATCACCTGGTCGATGCGGTAGCTGTCGACGTCCATCACCTCGAAGGTGTAGCCGCCCCAGGTCACGCTGTCCGTGCGCTTGGGCACGCGGCGCAGCATCACCATCAGGAAGCCGGCCAGCGTCTCGTATTCCTCGGCGTGCGGCAGCTCGTCGATGTGCAGCGCGCGCTGCACGTCCTGGATGGGCGTGATGCCGTCGATGAGCCATGAGTTCTCGTCGCGCTTCACGATCTGCTCTTCTTCGGGCGTCGAGGTCGACACCAGGTCGCCCATCACCGTGCTCATCACGTCGTTGAGCGTGATCACGCCGACCACCAGGCTGTACTCGTTGACGATGATCGCGAAGTCTTCGCGCGCCTGCTGGAACTGCTCGAGCACCTCGGTGAGCGAGAGCCGGTCGGGAATCACCAGCGCCTTGTGCAGCGTCAGGCCCTGGTCGAAGGCCAGCGGCTGGCCGCTGAGCACGCGCTGGAACATGTCCTTGGCATCCACGTAGCCCAGCACGTGGTCGATGTCGCCGTCGCACACCGGGTAGGCGGAATAGGGCTCGGCCACGATGCGCGCGCGCAGCACCGACTCGGGGTCGTCGTGCAAAAACCAGGCGATGCTCTCGCGCGCGGTCATCACGCTGCTGACGAGGCGCGTGTCGAGCTCGAACACGTTGGCGATCACCTGCTGCTCGCGCGCCGCCAGCACGCCGGCCTGCGCACCGGCCTCGGTCATGGCCAGGATGTCGGCCGAGGTGATCTTGTCGTCGCGTGCCATCGGCATGCCCAGCACCTTGAACAGCAGGTCGGTCGCGCGCGTGAAGAACCACACCAGCGGCTTGAAGGCGGTGATCAGCAGCAGCATCGGCCCGACGATGCGCACCGCGAGCCGCTCGGGTGCGCTCATGCCCAGGCGCTTGGGGAACAGGTCGGCGAACACCAGGAACACCGCGATCACGATCACGAACGAGCACAGGAAAGCGATGTTGGCCGCCACCTCCACGCTGAGCCAGTTCTCGAAGAAGCGGGCGAAATACGGGCTCAGCGAGCCTTCGCCCACCACGCCGCCGAGGATCGCCACCGCGTTCAGGCCGATCTGCACCACGGTGAAGTAGTGGCCCGGCTGCTCCTGCACGCGCAGCACCTTTTCCGCGCGCGGATCGCCCTCGTCGGCCATCTGGCGCAGACGCAGGCGGCGCGAGGCGGCCAGGCAGATTTCAGCGAGGGAGAAGAAGGCGCTCATCGCGATCAGCAGCGCGATGATGAGCAGGCTTTGGGTGAGGGTCATGGCGGCACGTCGTAGACCGCCATGGTGCCATGACTGGCACCGGGTCCGGGCGCGCGCGGGGCGCGGCGCCCGTCAAGCAGGGAGCGCAGGGCTCAGGCGGACGCGCCGCCGCCGATCACCTGCTGCAGTTCGCCCGACTCGTACATCTCCATCATGATGTCGGAGCCGCCCACGAATTCGCCCTTCACGTAGAGCTGGGGGATGGTGGGCCAGTTGCTGTATTCCTTGATGCCCTGGCGGATGCCGTCGTCTTCGAGCACGTTGACGGTCTTGAGCGTCTTGGTGTCGACGCCCACGGCCTTGAGGATCTGGATGGCGCGGCCCGAGAAACCGCACATCGGGAAGCTGGCGTTGCCCTTCATGAAGAGCACGAGTTCGTTGGACTTGACGAGGTCGTCGATGCGTTGTTGAGCGTCGGACATGGGGACTCCTGAAGAAAAGTGGGCTGGGGGGATTATTTCACCGTGCGCCAGATGCCGCCGGAGCAGCGCGCGATGCCGGCGAGGTCGTCACGGCTTTGCACCTCGGCAAAACCGCGTTCGGCCAGCAGCTGGCGCACCGCCTCGGCCTGGTCGTGGCCGTGCTCCAGCAGCAGCCAGCCGCCGTCGGCCAGGTGGGCGGGCGCGTCGCGCACGATCTGGCGGATGTCGTCCAGGCCGTCGGCGCCGGCGACCAGCGCGCGGGTCGGCTCGTGGCGCAGCGCGGGCAGGTGTAGGTCGCCGGCGGCGATGTACGGCGGGTTGCTGGCGATGACCGCGTAGCCGTCGGCGGCGCCGTCGAGCCAGCTCGATTCGGTGAAGCGCACCGGCAGGCCCAGGCGCTGCGCATTGGCCCGGGCCACCGCGAGCGCGTCGGCGCTGGCATCGACCGCGTCGACCTGCGCGTCGGGGCGCGCATGCTGCAGCGCCAGCGCGATCGCGCCGCTGCCCGTGCCGAGGTCGAGCACGCGCGGGGCGGGGCGGCCGTCGAGGCAGGCCAGGGCCCACTCGACCAGCGTCTCGGTGTCGGGGCGCGGCACCAGCACGCGGGCATCGACCTGCAGCTGCAGGCCATGGAATTCCTTCTCGCCCAGCAGGTAGGCGACCGGCTCGCCCGCCGTGCGGCGCGACAGCTGGCGCGCGAACGTGGGCCAGGCTTCGCCGGGAAACGGGTCGGTGTCGTGCGCGAGCAGCCAGGCGCGATCGTTCACCGGGCGGCCCAGCGCGTGCAGCAGCAGCAGCTGGGCGTCGAGGCGGTCGATGCCCAGGGCCATGGCCGCGGCCAGCGCCTGCGCCACGGTGGAGGGTGCGGCGGCGTCGGTCATCACGCGGGCAGGCTCGATTCCAGCTCGGCCAGCTGCTCGGCCTCGCGTGCGGCGCGCAGCGCCTCGAGCACGTCGCCCAAGTCGCCTTCCATGATGGCCAGCAGCTTGTAGAGCGTGAGGTTGATGCGGTGGTCGGTGAGCCGGCCTTGCGGGAAGTTGTAGGTGCGGATGCGGTCCGAGCGGTCGCCGCTGCCGATCAGGCCCTTGCGCATGGCGGCGTCCTTGGCGGCGCGCTCGCTGCGCTCCTTTTCCTGGATGCGCGCCGACAGCACCTGCAGCGCCTTGGCCTTGTTGCGGTGCTGGCTGCGGTCGTCCTGGCACTCGGCCACGATGCCGGTCGGGATGTGCGTGATGCGCACGGCCGAGTCGGTCTTGTTGATGTGCTGGCCGCCGGCGCCGCTGGCGCGGTAGGTGTCGATGCGCAGGTCGGCCGGGTTGATCTGCACCGCCACGGTCTCGTCGGGCTCGGCCAGCACGGCGACGGTGCAGGCGCTGGTGTGGATGCGCCCTTGCGTCTCGGTGGCCGGCACGCGCTGCACGCGGTGGCCGCCCGACTCGAAGCGCAGGTGGCCGAAGACGTCGTCGCCGACGATGCGGATCACCACTTCCTTGTAGCCGCCGAGCTCGCTCTCGCTTTCGCTCACCACTTCGCAGCGCCAGCCGGCGCGCTCGCAGTAGCGCGTGTACATGCGCAGCAGGTCGCCCGCGAACAGCGCCGATTCGTCGCCGCCCGTGCCGGCGCGGATTTCCATGAAGGCGTTGCGCGCGTCGTCGGGGTCCTTGGGCAGCAGCAGGCGCTGCAGCTCGTCTTCGAGCTGCACCAGCTCGGCCTCGGCACCGGCGATTTCTTCCCTGGCCATCTCGGCCATGTCGGGGTCGTCGAGCATCTCCTGGGCGCCCGCGATGTCGGCTTCCCGCTGCTTGAAGCGCTCATAGCGGCCGGCGATCTGCGTGACCTCGGCGTGCTCGCGCGAAATGGTGCGGTACTGCGCCATGTCGCTCATGATGTCTTCGCGCGAGAGCAGGAAGTCGAGCTCGCCCAGGCGTTGGACGTAGCGTTCGAGTTGGTGGCGCAGAAAGGATTTCACGACGGAAGGGGCTCGAAAAATGGGGAGGGGAGCGCCGCAGTGCAGCGGCAGGGCGCATGAAAAGCGCGGCCCGCGCGGCGGGCGGGCCATCGGCGAGCTTCGTCGCTAACGCTCTTTGCGCAGGAACAGGCGCGAGAGCGTCTGCGCCGTCTGTTCGCGCGAGGCGGCATCGCCTGCGTGCAGCTCGGCCATGGCGCCGTGCATCATCTTCTGCGTGAGGCCGCGCGACATGGCTTCGAGCACCGCATCGATCGATTCGCCCTTGGCGAGCAGCTTGCGCGCGCGGGCCATCTCGGTGGCGCGCCATTCGTCGGCCTGCGCGTTGAGCTGCTGGATCAGCGGCACGGTGCCGCGCTGGCCCAGCCAGTGCATGAAGCTCTGCACGCCGGCGTCGATGATGACCTCGGCCTGCGCCACGGCGGCCTGGCGGTTGGCCTGGCCCTGCTGCACGACCTGGGCGAGGTCGTCCACGGTGTACAGGTAGATGTCTTCGAGGGCCTTCACCTCGGGTTCGATGTCGCGCGGCACGGCCAGGTCGACCATGAACATCGGGCGGTGCTTGCGAGCCTTGAGCGCGCGCTCCACGGCGCCCAGGCCGATGATCGGCAGCGTGCTCGCGGTGCAGCTGATGACGATGTCGAACTCGGCCAGCCGCGCCGGCAGGTCGGCCAGCCGCATGGCTTCGCCGCCGAAGCGCGAGGCCAGCTTTTCGCCGCGCTCCAGCGTGCGGTTGGCGATGGCGATGGCCTTGGGTTCCTTGGCCGCGAAGTGCGTGGCCGCGAGGTCGATCATTTCGCCCGCGCCGACGAACAGCACGCGGGTCTTGCGCAGGTCTTCGAACAGCTGGCCGGCCAGGCGCACGGCGGCGGCGGCCATGCTGATCGAGTGGGCGCCGATCTCGGTCGCGGTGCGCACTTCCTTGGCGACCGCGAACGAGCGCTGGAACAGCTGGTTGAGCGTGCTGCCGAGCGCGCCGGCGGTTTCGGCCGCGCGCACGGCGTCTTTCATCTGGCCCAGGATCTGGGCCTCGCCGAGCACCATGGAGTCGAGCCCGCTGGCCACGCGGAAGGCATGGCGCGCGGCTTCGTCGTCGTGCAGGGTGTAGGCGTGCGAGCGCAGCAGGGCGGGGGCCACGCCGCCGCTCTGGGCCAGCCAGCCGAAGGTGTGGTCGAGCGCGATGTGCTCGGAGGCGCAGTAGATCTCGGTGCGGTTGCAGGTCGAGATGATCGCGGCCTCGACCTGCGGGTGGCTGCTGTTGCCGGCGAAAGAGCTGCGCAGGCTGTGCAGCGTCGGGGCGATCTGGTCGAGCGCGAACGCGAAACGACCGCGCAGATCGAGCGGCGCGGTCGTGTGGTTCAAGCCGAGAGCCCAGACTGACATGTCCATGATTATAAAATCAGCAGCCGGGCGAGGTTTGCCGAGGGGCAAATGGCTTTCCCTATGACAGCCATATGCGCCGCCACATGGCCTTGCGCTCACTCACAGCCCCTCATGGACCTGCTGGATCTCTTCAACCACCTGCTTAATTTTGCGGCACCGGCGGCCTTCATCGCCTTGGTGCTGGTGGCTGTCGGGCGCTTCCTCGGCGGCCCGCGCACCGGCATTCCGCACTGGTGGAAGCAATGGGCGATCACCTTCGGGGCCGGCCTGCTGACCTCGCTGGCCGGGCTGATCCTCACGGGCCGCGACGGCTCGATGGCCACCTATGCCGCGCTGGCGGTGGTCTGCGGCACGGTGCAGTGGATCGCGATGCGCGGCTGGGGCCGCTGAGCCGGCCTCAGTCCAGCCGGCGGGCCATGTAGACCGAGTGCCCGGGGTAGGTCGCCAGCCGGGCCTGCTGCGCGTCATCGGCCGGCACCGTGGCCGCATAGCCCTGGCGTTCCCAGAACCCGACCGAAGCCTGCACCGACACCAGCGTCGAATGCCGCCAGCCCGCGCGCAGCGCGTGCGCCCAGGCATGGCGCACGAGGCGCGGCCCCAGGCCCAGCCCCGAGGCCTCGGGGTGCACGGCCAGGTCGTGCAGGTACAGCGCGTCGGCGTCGGGCGCCACCTCGAAGTCGCCGTGCAGCGGCGTGAGCTTGCCGCGCTGCGAGGGGTAGGCCGCCAGGTAGGCCCGCACGGCGCCGCCGTGCTCGGCCACCCAGCCGGTGTGCGGCGAGGCCGCCAGCCGCCGCGCGATGAGCACGCCGTCCTCCACGAACCCCGCGCCGTAGCAGGCGAGCTGGATCGCCAGCACGGCCTCGAGGTCGTCCGCGCGCATGTCGCGCACGAGGAGAAGAGGAGCCGCCGCGTCCATCAGGCCAGCAGCAGCTTGTCGTCGTCCAGCTTCTCGCCGCGCGTCTGCTCGAACATGCGCAGCAGGTCGGGCACGTCCAGGCCCGCGCGCTGGTCGCCGGCCACGTCGAGGATCACCTGGCCTTCGTGCAGCATCACGGTGCGCGTGCCGTAGTCCAGCGCCTGGCGCATGCTGTGCGTGACCATCATCGCGGTGAGCTGGCTGCCTTCGACGATCTTGGCCGTCAGCTCCAGCACGAAGGCGGCGGTCTTCGGGTCGAGCGCTGCCGTGTGCTCGTCGAGGAGCAGGATGCGCGAGGGCCGCAGCGAGGCCATCAGCAGGCTCACGGCCTGGCGCTGGCCGCCCGAGAGCAGGCCGATGCGGTCGGCCAGGCGGTTTTCCAGGCCCAGCTTCAGGATCGACAGCTTCTCGCGGAACAGCTCGCGCAGGTTGCGGTTGAGCGAGAAGCCGAAGCCGCGCCGCTCGCCGCGCTTCCACGCCAGCGCCATGTTCTCCTCGATGGTCAGCGCCTCGCAGGTGCCGGCCATCGGGTCCTGGAACACGCGGGCCACCATGCCCGAGCGCTGCCAGGCGTTCAGGCGCGTCACGTCCTTGCCGTCGATGTCGATGCGGCCCTTGTCGACCATCAGGTCGCCGCTGATCGCGTTGAGGAAGGTCGACTTGCCCGCGCCGTTCGAGCCGATCACGGTGACGAACTGGCCGGTCGGAATGTCCAGGCTCAGGCCGCGCAGCACGCGGTTTTCGATCGGCGTGCCCGGGTTGAAGGTGATTTCGAGTTGTTGGGCGCGCAGCATCAGTTCTTCCCCTTGAAGAGTCCGCCCAGCTTGCGCTTGTAGGCGGGCACCAGCAGCGCGAACGCCACGAGCACGGCGGTGACCAGGTTCAGGTCCTGCGCCTGCAGGCCCATGAAGTCGGTGTTCAGCGCCATCGCGATGAAGAAGCGGTACAGCAGCGCACCCAGCACGCAGGCCAGCGTGGTGATGACCATGCTGCGCGCGGGCAGCAGGGTCTCGCCAATGATCACGGCGGCCAGGCCAATCACGATCGTGCCCACGCCCATCGAGATGTCGGCCGTGCCCTGGCTCTGCGCGAACAGCGCACCGGCCAGCGCCACCAGCGCGTTGGAGAGCGCCAGGCCCGCCATGGTCTGGAAGTCGGTCGAGATGCCCTGGGCCCGCGCCATGCGCGCGTTGCCGCCGGTGGCGCGCATCGCCAGGCCCGCTTCGGAGGCAAAGAACAGGTCGACGACGATCTTCGCGGCGATCACGATGATCAGCAGCAAGAGCGGCTTGGCCCACTGCTCGGGCATGCCGCCGAAGCTGACCATGCTGAACACCGTGGGTTCGGTGATGAGCGCCACGTTGGGCTTGCCCATCACGCGCAGGTTGATGGAGTACAGCGCGATCATCACCAGGATGCTCGCGAGCAGCTGCATGATCTTCAGCTTGACGTTGAGCCAGGCCGTGAGCCAGCCCGAGGCGGCACCGGCCACGCAGGCCACGGCCGTGGCGGCGGCGGGGTTCCAGCCCGCGACGATGAGCGTCGCGGCCACGGCGGCGCCCAGCGGAAAGCTGCCGTCCACCGTGAGGTCTGGAAAGTTGATGATGCGAAACGACATGAAGACGCCCAGCGCGACCAGTCCGAAAATCAGACCGATCTCGATGGCGCCCAGCGAAGCAATGAGGGACATGGGGGCTTCCGGCGGGAGCGCAGTCGGCGGGCCCCGGCGCCCGGCCTGCGCCGGGAGCGGAAGGCCCGCCGGGGCGGCGTTTACTTGGTGCTGACGACCTTCGCCGACTTCAGCAGCGCGTCCGACAGGGTCACGCCCTGCAGCTTGGCCGCGCCGGGGTTCACCACCAGCTCGAAGTTGGTGCTGGTCTGCGAGGCGATGGTGCCGGGCTTTTCGCCCTTGAGGATGCGCACCACGATCTTGCCGGTCTGGCGGCCGATGTCGGTGTAGTTCAGGCCCAGCGCGGCCACGGCGCCGCGCTCGACGGTGGCGGTGTCGGCGGCCACCACGGGCAGCTTGGCCTGCTGGGCCACCTTCACGATGCCCTCGAAGGCCGAGACCACGTTGTTGTCGGTGGGCGTGTAGATCACGTCGGCCTTGCCGACCAGGCTCTGGGCGGCGGTGGGCACGTCGACCGTGCGCGCGGCGGCGGCTTCGACCACCGTCATGCCGGCGGCCGAGGCGGCCTTCTTGAGCGACTCGACGATGGCCACCGAGTTGGCTTCGCCGGGGCTGTAGATCACGCCGACGCGCTTGGCGTTCGGCACGACCTTCTTGATCAGGTCGATGTGCTTTTCGAGCGGCGACAGGTCGGACACGCCGGTCACGTTGGTGCCCGAGGGCTCCCAGTTCTTCACCAGCTTGGCGGCCACCGGGTCGGTGATGGCCGAGTACACGACGGGAATGGTCTTGGTGGCGGCCACGGTCGCCTGCGCCGACGGCGTGGCGATGGCGACGATCACGTCGGGCGCGTCGCCCACGTACTTGCGGGCGATCTGGGCGGCGGTGCCCACGTTGCCCTGGGCGCTCTGGTAGGTGAACTTGAGGTTCTTGCCCGCTTCGTAGCCGGCGGCCTTCAGCTCTTCCTTCACGCCGTCGCGCACGGCGTCCAGCGCCGGGTGCTCGACGATGGCGGTCACGGCGACCGACTTGTCGGCGGCCAGCGCCGGTGCGGCGGCGAGCACGCCGAGGGCCAGGGCCACGGCGCTGAAGGGGGTGCGAAGCAAAGCGTTTTTCACGTAAGGGTCTCCGGGTGGGGAAAGGGGTGTGGGTGCGTTCGAAGCCGCCGGCAAGGCACCGGCAAAGCACCAGGGCGCGCAATTCAGCGGCCCGGCGTGGCGCAACGCCGTCCGGGCGCGTCGAAGTCTAGATCGTACTTTGCACAATTAAGGTGCATGAATGCCTCGGGCTTTCCCCGCTTTAGGAAACATAATTGCATCATTAATGCGTATGGGGAGACGAAATTGCAGATCATCGAACTCGACCGGACCGATCGACGGATTCTGGACCACCTTCAGGCGCACGGCCGCGCGTCCAACCTGGACCTGGCCGAGGTGGCCCAGTTGTCGCCCGCGCAGTGCCTGCGGCGCCACCGGCGGCTCGAGGAACTGGGGCTGATCAGCGGCTACGCCGCGCGGCTCAACGCGCGCCACATCGGGCTGGGCGTGATTGCCTTCATCCACGTCACGATGGCGCGCGGCCATGTCGACGAGCTGCCCAAGTTCCAGGACCTGATCGCCGACATGCGCCAGATCCTGGAGTGCTACTCGGTGACGGGCGACTTCGACTACGTGCTCAAGGTGGTCGCGCGCGACCTGGAGGCGCTGTCGCAGTTCCTCATGCACACGCTGATGCACATGCCGGGCGTGTCGGCGGTGCGCTCCAGCGTGTGCCTGAACGAGATCAAGTGCACCGGGGCGCTGCCGCTCGAATAGAGCCGCGGGCGCGTCAGGTGCTGGCGGTGCCCGGCAAAGGAGAGGCCGGCGTGGCCGGCGCAGGCGACGGTTCGGCAGGCAGCACCGGCGCGGGCGCCGCCATGACCAGCGTCGTGGGCGTGGCCAGCGGCAGGTCGGCCTGCTTGAGCGCGTCGAGGATCGTGAACAGCAGGTCGCTGCGCACGCCGCCCGCCAGCCGGGGGCTCGGCACGTAGGCGATGGCCTGGAAGATCAGCAGCCCGTTCTCGATGCCTTCGAGCGTGAGCGAAGGCGTCGGCGTTTCCAGCACGCCCTCGTGCGCGCGGCAGGCTTCGAGGATCAGCTCGCGCACGCGCTGCGCGTCGGTGGTCAGCGGCATGGGCAGGCGGATCAGCACGCGGCCCTCGGCGTTGGCCAGCGTCATGTTGCGCACGGTCTTGGTGATGAACTCCGAGTTCGGCACGATCAGCGTCGAGCGGTCGCCCAACTGGATTTCCGTGGCGCGCACGTTGATGCGCCGCACGTCGCCCTCGGTGGTGCCCAGCACCACCCAGTCGCCCACCTTCACCGGCTGCTCGGCCAGCAGGATCAACCCCGAGATGAAGTTCTGCACGATGGCCTGCAGGCCGAAGCCGATGCCCACCGACAGCGCGCTCGCCACCCACGCGATGCGCTCGATGCCGATGCCCAACGCCGACAGCGAGAACGCCACCACCAGGATGCCGCCCACGTAGCCCAGCAGCGTGGTGATCGAACTCTGCATGCCGGGCTCGAACTGCGTGCTCGGCAGGTAGCTGCGCGAGAGCCAGCGCTTGAACACCCGCAGCACGATGAAGCCGATCACGGCCACGGCCACGGCGCTGAGGATCGCGCCGGGCACCAGCTGGAACTCGCCCACCTTCACGCCGGTGCCGAGCTTGCCGCCGCGCTGGAACACCTCGCCCGGGCCCGTGCCCAGCGGCGCGGCCAGCGCCACCAGCATGTAGAAGAACAGCGCCACGCGGCTCAGGCCCGAGAGCACCGTGGCCGCCTGGTCGAGTGTCTGCGGCGCCAGGCCGAAGCTCTTCTGCAGCCGCTGGCCGGAGGCGCTGCGCGAGGACACCACGGCCATGAACAGGTCGTCGGCAAACTTGAACAGCACGTAAAAGGCCGCCGCGACGATGCCGCTCCAGGTGAGCTGAGAGGCCAGGAAGCTCGCCAGCGCCACGTAGCCGAAGGCCACCAGCACCCAGATCGCGATCACCAGCACCACGATCAGCGCCACCAGCACACCGACCCACATCGGCCGTTCCGGCAGGCCGGCCTCGGGCGCGTCGGCGCGCAGCGCCTTCAGGCGGTACACGACGGTGCCGACCAGCGCGGTCAGCAGCAGCGCCGTCGCCACGTGCGTCGTGACCACGGCGGCAAAGCTGGCGTCGATGAGCGCGTTGATCTCGGCCGGCGTCCACGCCAGAGCGGCCACCAGCGCCACCAGCCACGGCAGCGCCGACAGGCGCTGCGCCGTGAGGTCGGGAATGGCCGGCAGGCGCCACGACGGCCGCCCCGTGGCCAGCAGCCCGCGTCCCAGGCCGATGATGAAGGCCATGAAGGTCAGCGTCTGCGCCGCCGATTGCAGCGCCTTGCGCGCCTGCGCGTCCCACATCGCGTGGGCCTTGAGCACTTCGACGACGCCGTGCGCGGCCACGGCGACCAGCAGCACGTGCGTCGCGACGATGGCGATCACCAGCAGCGAGCGGCGCAGCCGCCCGGCCGGCAGCACGCGCGTGGCCAGGCGCGCCAGCCCGCGCTCGGCGGCCCAGACGCCGAGCCAGGCGAGCAGCAGCGCGCCGATGAACGAGGCGATCACCGGCGTGCGGCTTTCGGGCTGCAGCGCCTGGTCGAAGCCGTCGCCGAGCGCCGCGCCGATCGCCTGCAGCCGTTCGAAGTCGTCGGGCCAGGCCTCGCGCAGGTCGTCCCAGAACTCGCCGCTGAGCGGCGAGGCGGCGCGGCTGGTGAGTTCGGCCTCGAACTGCTGGCGCCGCTGCGACACCACGTCGGTGCCGCGCTGGCGCACGTCGATCGCCAGCAGCTTGGCCAGGCGGATGTCCGCATCGAGCGCATTGCGCTCCTTGGTCAGCTGCGCGCGCTGGCGCGTGATGTTGGGGTCTTCGGTGGCGCCGGCCGCGGGCGGGTTGCCGAGTTCGCCGAGCCGCGCGTTCAGGTCGGCCAGTTCGCTGGTACGGGCGGCGACGAACTTGTCGGCCTGCACGCCGATCTCGTTGATCTGCGCGAGCTGCTTGCGTGCGTCGTCTTCGGCGCCCGGAACGACACTGGCGTTGCCCTTGCCCGAAGGCGCGATGCGGGCGAACTGCGCGCGCAGTTCGGCGATGGTGGGGGGCGGGGTGGCGGCCGCCGCGGTGTTGGCGCTGTTGTTGGGGTTGCCGTTGCCTGCGTTCATGCTGGCGTCCGGCTGCGCGAAGGCGCCGCCGCACGTCAGCAGGGCCCACAGAGCCAGGAGGGCGGGAAGGCACAGGCCCGCCAGGCGAGAGGTCCGATTCATGGCCGCATCATAGAAGCCGCCATGACGTAAGAACGGGTAAGAAATGCAGCGTCAGCCCGCGGGGCTGAACAGGTCCACCCGGTCGGTGATGATGCCGTCGGTGCCCAGGTCGATGAGCCGCTGCGCCGCCCAGTCGTCGTTCACCGTGTAGCTCAGCGAGCGCAGGCCCGCGCCATGCACCTGCGACACGGTGGCGGCGTCCCACAGCGCGTGGTTGCAGACGATGGCCTGGCAACCCAGGCTCAATGCCGTGTCGAGCCAGCCGTTCCAGAGCGTGTCGAGCAGCAGGCCGCGCGGCAGTTCGGGCGCCACGGCCTGCGCGCCCTTCAGCGCATCGACTTGGAACGAGGTGAGCAGCGGCGGCACCGCTGCGCCCTGCCACAGGCGCGCGGCTTCGCGCGCCACCACCTCGCCGGTCTCGCGTTCGGTGCCGGGCGTGGGCTTGATCTCGATGTTCAGCAGCAGGTCGTTGGCCCCGCAGAAGCGGGCCAGGTTTTCCAGCGTGGGCAGCGGTTCGCCGGCGAAGGCGCGCGAATGCCAGCCGCCGGCGTCGAGCTGCGACAGCGCGCTCCACGCCTGCTGGCCGCCGATGCCGTGGCCGTTGGTGGTGCGATCGAGCGTGGCGTCGTGCATCAGGAACACCACGCCGTCGGCGCTGAGCTTGGCGTCGCACTCGAACATGCGGTAGCCGTGCGAGGCGCCGAAGCGGAAGGCCGCGAGCGTGTTCTCGGGCGCCAGCTTGCCGGCGCCGCGGTGCGCGACCCAGCGGGGGTAGGGCCAGGGGCTGCGTTCGGCCATCGCTCAGTCTGCCCGCTTGCCCGATCCGGCGTCGAACCAGTGCAGCTTGTCTTCGCGCGCGGCGATCTTCACCGTGTCGCCGGCCACCGGCGGGTGGTCGCCTTCGTCGGTGCGCATGATGATCTGTTCTTCGCCGATGCGGCCGTACACCAGGCGCTCGGCGCCCAGCAGTTCGACCTGCTCGACCTGCACCGTCCAGCCGCTTTCGTCGAGCTTCATGTGCTCGGGGCGGATGCCCAGGATCTGGCCCGGGCGCACGCCCGGTGCGTGCTTGAGCAGGTTCATCGGCGGTGAGCCGATGAAGCTCGCCACGAAGGTGGTGGCGGGCCTGGAGTACACCTCTTCGGGCGTCGCGAACTGGTCCATCACGCCGCCGTTCATCACGATGATGCGCTGCGCCAGCGTCATGGCCTCGACCTGGTCGTGCGTGACGAACAGCGAGGTGATGCCGAGCTCGCGGTGCAGCTTCTGGATTTCGAGGCGGGTCTGGGCGCGCAGCTTGGCGTCCAGGTTCGACAGCGGTTCGTCGAACAGGAACACCTGCGGCTGGCGCACGATGGCGCGGCCCATGGCCACGCGCTGGCGCTGGCCGCCCGAGAGCTCGCGCGGCTTGCGCTCGAGCAGGTGGCCCAGCTCGAGGATCTTGGCCGCCTTGTCGACGCGCACCTTGATCTCGGCCGTCGGCACCTTGGCGATCTTCAGGCCGTAGGCCATGTTCGCGAACACGCTCATGTGCGGGTACAGCGCGTAGTTCTGGAACACCATGGCGATGTCGCGCTCGGAGGGCTCGAGCTGGTTCACCACCTTGCCGCCGATGCAGATTTCGCCGGCCGAGATTTCCTCCAGGCCCGCGACCATGCGCAGCAGCGTCGACTTGCCGCAGCCCGAAGGGCCGACGATGACGATGAATTCGTGGTCGGCGATCTCGGCGCTCACGCCGTGGATGACCTGGTTGGCTTTCGGCCCGTGGCCGTAGCGCTTGATGACGTTGCGTAGGGAAAGAGCTGCCATTTTTTATTTCTCGGTATCTACAAGGCCCTTGACGAACCACTTTTGCATCAGGATCACCACCAGCGCGGGCGGCAGCATCGCCAGGATGGCGGTGGCCATCACGACGTTCCATTCGTTCTGTCCGTCGCCGCCGGCAATCATCCGCTTGATGCCGACCACCACGGGGTACATGTCTTCGCTCGTGGTCGCCAG
Source organism: Variovorax boronicumulans (assembly GCF_009811375.1). Taxonomy (NCBI): domain Bacteria; kingdom Pseudomonadati; phylum Pseudomonadota; class Betaproteobacteria; order Burkholderiales; family Comamonadaceae; genus Variovorax; species Variovorax boronicumulans. Next base: position 4,189,290 of record NZ_BKDH01000001.1, on the reverse strand, counting down.
CAGCGGCCACAGGTACTGGTTCCAGCCGTAGATGAACTGGATCACGAACAGCGCCGCGATCGAGGTCTTGGACAGCGGCAGCAGCACGTCGAAGAAAAAGCGCATGGGGCTGGCGCCATCCATGCGCGACGCTTCGGTGAGCTCGTCGGGTACGGTGAGGAAGAACTGGCGGAACAGGAAGGTCGCCGTGGCCGACGCGATCAGCGGCACCGTCAGGCCCGCGTAGGTGTTCAGCATGTTCAGGTCGGACAGCACCTTGTAGGTGGGCAGGATGCGCACCTCCACCGGCAGCATCAGCGTCACGAAGATGGCCCAGAAGCAGATCTTCTTGAACGGGAAGCGGAAGTACACGATGGCGAAGGCCGACAGCAGCGAGATGGTGATCTTGCCGATGGCGATGACCATGGCCGTCACGAAGCTCACCCACATCATGTGCGCCACCGGGGCGTTGGAGCCCGCGCTGCTCTCGCGCCCGAACAGGGCGCCCTTGTAGCTGTCGACGATGTTCGAGCCGGGTGTCAGGGGCATCGGCGCCTGCACGATCTCCTGCGCCGTGTGCGTGGAGGCCACGAACGCCAGGTAGAGCGGGAAGGCGACGATGAACACGCCCAGGATCATGATGACGTGGGCCAGGATGCCCTGCGTGCCGCGTTTCTCAACCATGCTGCGCTCCGCCGGATTCGATTTGTTCTTGTTGCTTCATCAGTACTGCACTTTCTTCTCGACGTAGCGGAACTGGATGACGGTCAGCGCCACCACGATCACCATCAGCACCACCGACTGCGCGGCCGAGCCGCCGAGGTCCAGGCCCTTGAAGCCGTCGTGGTAGACCTTGTAGACCAGGATGGTCGTGTCCTTGCCCGGGCCGCCCTGCGTGGCCGCATCGACGATCGCGAAGGTGTCGAAGAAGGCGTACACCACGTTGATCACCAAGAGGAAGAAGGTGGTGGGCGACAGGAGCGGGAACTGCACGGTCCAGAAGCGGCGCCACGGGCGCGCGCCGTCGATGGCCGCGGCCTCGATCAGCGACTTCGGAATCGACTGCAGGCCGGCCAGGAAGAACAGGAAGTTGTACGAAATCTGCTTCCACACCGAGGCCATCACGATCAGCGTCATGGCGTGGCCCGAGTCGAGCAGGTGGTTCCAGTTGATGCCGATCTTGCCCAGCGCATAGGCCACCACGCCCAGCGAGGGCGAGAACATGAAGACCCACAGCACGGCCGCCACGGCGGGCGCCACGGCGTACGGCAGGATCAGCATGGTCTTGTAGAACATGCCGCCGCGCACGATGCGGTCGGCGAACACGGCCAGCATCAGTGACAGGCTGATGCCGATGCCGGCCACCAGCACCGAGAACAGCGCGGTGGTCTTGAACGACTCGGCATAGGCCGGGTCGTCGAACAGGTGGCGGAAGTTGTCGAACCCGACGAACTCGACCGACGTGCCGAACGCGTCCTGCTGCTGCAGCGACTGCAACAGCGCCTGGCCGGCCGGCCAGAAGAAAAACACGAGGATCACCGCCATCTGCGGTGTCAGCAGCAGCCAGGGCAACCAGCCCGAGCGAAAGAAAACGCGTTTTTCCATGAAGCCCCTACATAAAAAATCCCGCCCGGCGCACCCTGGAAGAAGGGCGTGCGGGGGCGGGCGATATTAGCCGGACACGGAGCCCGGATCTTCAATCGTTAGCTTTTGTTCGCCTTTTGGAAGCGTTCGAGCTGTTCGTTGCCGCGGGTCACGATCGAATCGAGGGCTTCCTTGGCGGTCTTCTTGCCGCCCCAGACCTGTTCGAGCTCTTCGTCCTCGATGGCGCGGATCTGCACGTAGTTGCCCAGGCGGATGCCGCGGCTCTTGTCGGTGACCTTGCGGATCATCTGCGTCACGGCCACGTCGGTGCCGGGGTTCTGCTTGTAGAAGCCCGACTCCTCGGTGAGCTTGTACGAGGCGGTGGTCACCGGCAGGTAGCCGGTGCGCTTGTGGCTGGCGGACTGCACTTCAGGCGTCGAGATGAAGCTGAAGAACTTGGCCACGCCCTTGTACTCGGCCGGCTTCTTGCCCGACATGACCCACAGGCTGGCGCCGCCGATCACGGTGTTCTGCGGTGCGCCCGGCACGTCCGGGTAGTAGGGCAGGGGGGCCAGGCCGTAGGCGAACTTGGCGTTCTTGGCCACGTTGCCGTAGAAGCCCGACGACGTGTTGATCATGGCGCACTCGCCCGACACGAACGAGGCCTCAGGCACGTTGCCGCGGCCCTTGTAGATGAACAGGCCCTGCTTGGACATGCTGGCCAGGTTCTCGATGTGGCGCTGGTGCAGCGGCGAATTCACCTTCAGGCGCGCGTCCAGGCCCTGCAGGCCGTTGGCCTTGCTGGCGAATTCCACGTTGTGCCAGGCCGAGAAGCTCTCGACCTGCGTCCAGTTCTGCCAAGCCGTGGTGAACGGGCACTTGTGGCCGCTGGCCTTGAGCTTGGCGGCGGCGGCGACCACTTCGGGCCAGGTGGCGGGCGCCTTGTCGGTGGGCAGGCCGGCCGCCTTGAAGGCGTCCTTGTTGAAATAGAAGATCGTGGTCGAGCTGTTGAACGGGAAGCTCAGCATCTGGCCGTTGGGGGCGGTGTAGTAACCGGCCACGGCGGGGATGTAGGCGGACGGGTCGAACTTCTCGCCCGCGTCCTTCATGACCTGGCCGACCGGAATGACGGCGCCCTTGCTGGCCATCATGGTGGCGGTGCCCACTTCGAACACCTGCAGGATGTGCGGCGCGTTGCCGGCGCGGAAGGCCGCGATGGAGGCCGTCATCGATTCGTCGTACGTGCCCTTGAAGGTCGGCACGATCTTGTATTCCTTCTGGCTCTCGTTGAACTGCTTGGCCAGGTCGTTGACCCACTCGTTGTTGACGGCGGTCATGGAATGCCACCACTGGATCTCGGTCTGGGCCTGGGCTGCATTGAACAGCGTGGCGGCCAGCGCCGATGCCAACGCGAGCGTCTTGAATCGCATGAAGACTCCTGAAGGGAAAAAATGGAAAGCGCGAATGCTAGGGCATGTGCGTGACACAGCCGCGTCACATTGGGGCACGGACCGAAGGGTTCCTCCAATCGGGGAAACCCCTTTGGCGTCAAGCCCGGCGCGGGTTGCGGGCCTCATGCTGCGCTGCACCATGCTAGCATCGCCCTCCCTTTTTTGGCCTAGCTTGTCGCCATGGCCGGGGCTTCCTTGAGTACGCCATGAGCAGCAAAACCTCCCTCGACAAAAGCAGGATCAAGTTCCTTTTGCTCGAAGGCATCCACCCCTCGGCCGTGGAGGTGCTGCGCGCCGCCGGCTACACCAACATCGAGTCGCTGCCGGGTGCGCTGCCCGACGCCGAACTCAAGGCCAAGATCGCCGACGTGCACTTCGTGGGCATCCGCTCGCGCACCCAGCTGACGGCCGAGGTGTTCGCCGCCGCGCACAAGCTGGTGGCCGCCGGGTGCTTCTGCATCGGCACCAACCAGGTCGACCTCGAAGCCGCCCGCGAGCACGGCGTGGCCGTGTTCAACGCGCCGTATTCCAACACCCGCTCGGTGGCCGAGCTGGTGCTGGCCGAAGCCATCCTGCTGCTGCGCGGCGTGCCCGAGAAAAGCGCCGTGGCGCACCGCGGCGGTTGGCTCAAGTCGGCCGAGAACGCCTTCGAGATCCGCGGCAAGACGCTGGGCATCGTGGGCTACGGCTCCATCGGCGCGCAGCTGTCGGTGCTGGCCGAGGCGCTGGGCATGCACGTGGCCTTCTACGACGTGGTCACCAAGCTGCCGCTGGGCAACGCCCGCCAGGTGCGCGAGCTGCACCAGCTGCTGGGCCAGAGCGACATCGTGACCCTGCACGTGCCCGAGACCCAGGCCACGCAATGGATGATCGGCGCGGCCGAGATCGCCGCCATGAAGCCGGGCGCCATCCTGCTGAACGCCTCGCGCGGCACCGTGGTCGAGATCGAGCCGCTGGCCGAGGCCCTCAAGAGCAAGAAGCTGCTGGGCGCCGCCATCGACGTATTCCCGGTCGAGCCGCGCACCAACAAGGACGAGTTCCTGTCGCCGCTGCGCGGGCTGGACAACGTGATCCTCACGCCGCACATCGGCGGCTCGACCATGGAAGCCCAGGCCAACATCGGGCTCGAAGTGGCCGAGAAGCTGGTCAAGTACAGCGACAACGGCACCTCGACCTCGTCGGTCAACTTCCCCGAGGTGGCGCTGCCGGCGCACCCGGGCAAGCACCGCCTGCTGCACATCCACCGCAACGTGCCGGGCGTGCTGTCCGAGATCAACAAGATCTTCTCGGACAACAACATCAACATCTCGTCCCAGTTCCTGCAGACCAACGAGAAGATCGGCTACGTCGTGATGGACATCGATGCCGCCTCGTCCGACCTGGCGCTGGAAAAGCTGGCGAAGGTAGGCGGAACGATCCGCAGCCGCGTGCTGTTCTGAGCCCGCCGGGGCCCGTGCGGGCCCCGCGATAGGGAATAGCGGCCGGGCACGGCAAAGCCCCCGGGGCCTGCCCTAAAATCGACCCCCCGGCTACATGGGCGCGCAGCGCCTGGCCAAGGGCCCCACCCGATGAATGCTCCGACCGCGTTGAATACGCTGTTGTCACAGGCCGCAGAGCCTGTACGACTGCGCGAGATCCCCTACAACTACACCAGCTTCTCCGACCGGGAGATCGTGATTCGCCTCCTGGGCGAACGCGGCTGGGACCTGCTGCAGACCCTGCGCGCCGAGCGTCGCACCGGCCGATCGGCGCGCATGCTCTACGAGGTGCTGGGCGACATCTGGGTGGTGCAGCGCAACCCCTACCTCGTCGACGACCTGCTCGACAACCCGCGCCGCCGCGGCCAGCTGGTCGACGCCCTGCGCCACCGCCTGGGCGAGGTGCAGAAGCGCCGCACCCCCGACAGCGACCTGCCGCGCGACCAGCTGGTGGGCGAGCTCACCGGCCTGGTCAGCCAGGCCGTCGCCGCCTTCGACGACACCTTCCGCGACGTCGCCGCGCTGCGCCGCAAGGCCACCCGCGTGCTGGGCCGGCTCACGGCCAAGGACAACATCAAGTTCGACGGCCTCTCGCGCGTGTCGCACGTGACCGACGCCACCGACTGGCGCGTCGAGTACCCCTTCGTCGTGCTGTGCCCCGACACCGAGGCCGAGATGGCCCTGCTGGTCAAGGGCTGCATCGAGCTGGGCCTGACCATCATCCCGCGCGGCGGCGGCACCGGCTACACCGGCGGCGCGATCCCGCTGACCTGGAAGAGCGTGGTCATCAACACCGAGAAGCTCGAGGCCATGACCGAGGTCGAGCACGTCGCGCTGCCCGGCCTGGCCGCGCCCGTGCCCACCATCTGGACCGAGGCCGGCGTGGTCACGCAGCGCGTGGCCGACGCGGCCGAGCGCGCGGGCTTCGTGTTCGCGGTCGACCCGACCTCCGCCGAGGCCTCGTGCGTCGGCGGCAACGTCGCGATGAACGCCGGCGGCAAGAAGGCCGTGCTGTGGGGTACGGCGCTGGACAACCTCGCCTCGTGGCGCATGGTCACGCCGCAGGCCGAATGGCTCGAAGTGACCCGCATCGGCCACAACCTGGGCAAGATCCACGACGCCGAGAGCGCCGTGTTCGAGCTGCAGTACTACGCCGCCGACGGCAAGACGAAACTGCGCACCGAGCGCCTGGACATTCCCGGCAAGACCTTCCGCAAGGAAGGCCTGGGCAAGGACGTGACCGACAAGTTCCTCTCCGGCCTGCCGGGCATCCAGAAAGAGGGCTGCGACGGCCTCATCACCAGCTGCCGCTGGGTGGTGCACAAGATGCCGGCGCACACGCGCACCGTGTGCCTCGAGTTCTTCGGCAACGCCAAGGACGCCGTGCCCAGCATCGTCGAGATCAAGGACTTCATGTTCGCCGAGCAGAAGCGCTCGGGCGTGCTGCTGGCCGGCCTGGAGCACCTGGACGACCGCTACCTGAAGGCCGTGGGCTACGCCACCAAGTCGAAGAAGCACGGCGGCCTGCCGAAGATGGTGCTGTTCGGCGACATCGCCGGCGACGACGCCGATGCGGTGGCCCGTGTCACCTCGGAAGTGGTGCGCATCGCCAACTCGCGCAGCGGCGAAGGCTTCATTGCCATCAGCCCCGAGGCGCGCAAGAAATTCTGGCTCGACCGCAAGCGCACGGCCGCCATCAGCAAGCACACCAACGCCTTCAAGATCAACGAAGACGTGGTGATCCCGCTGCCGCGCATGGCCGAGTACAGCGACGGCATCGAGCGCATCAACATCGAGCTGTCGCTGCAGAACAAGCTGGCGCTCACCGACGCGCTCGAAGCCTTCCTCACGCGCGGCAACCTGCCGCTGGGCAAGACCGACGACGCGCACGAGATTCCCGCGGCCGAGCTGCTGGAAGACCGCGTGGCGCAGGCCGTGGCGCTGGTGCACGAGGTGCGCGCGCTGTGGGCCGGCTGGCTCGAGAACGTCGACACGCTGTTCCCGCAGCTGCAGGACCACACTTTGCGCGCGAGCTGGAAGACCCAGCTGCGCCAGCCGCTGCAGGAGATTTTTTCGGGCGCCGAGTTCGGGCCGATCCTGGCCGAGTGCACCGCCATCCACAAGCAGGTGCTCAAGGGCCGCGTGTGGGTCGCGCTACACATGCACGCGGGCGACGGCAACGTGCACACCAACCTGCCCGTCAACAGCGACAACTACGAGATGCTGCAGACCGCGCATGCCGCAGTGGTGCGCATCATGGCGCTGGCACGCAGCCTGGACGGCGTGATCTCGGGCGAGCACGGCATCGGCATCACCAAGCTCGAGTTCCTCACCGACGAAGAGCTGCGCCCGTTTACCGAATACAAGGCCCGGGTCGACCCCGAAGGCCGCTTCAACAAGGGCAAGCTGCTGCGCGCGCCCGCGGGGCAGGCGCAGACCCTGCACGCCGACCTGACCAATGCCTACACGCCGAGCTTCGGCCTCATGGGGCACGAGTCGCTGATCATGCAGCAGAGCGACATCGGCGCCATCGCCGACAGCGTCAAGGACTGCCTGCGCTGCGGCAAGTGCAAGCCGGTGTGCGCCACCCACGTGCCGCGCGCCAACCTGCTGTACAGCCCGCGCAACAAGATCCTCGCGACCTCGCTGCTGGTCGAGGCCTTCCTCTACGAGGAGCAGACCCGGCGCGGCATCAGCATCAAGCACTGGGAAGAGTTCGAGGACGTGGCCGACCACTGCACCGTGTGCCACAAGTGCCTCACGCCGTGTCCCGTGAAGATCGACTTCGGCGATGTGTCGATGAACATGCGCAACCTGCTGCGCAAGATGGGCCAGAAGAGCTTCCGACCCGGCAACGCGGCCGCCATGTTCTTCCTGAACGCGACCAACCCGCAGACCATCAAGGCGGTGCGCGCCGGCATGGTGGGCATCGGCTTCAAGGCGCAGCGCATGGCCAACGACCTGCTGCGCGGCCTTGCGAAGAAGCAGACCGGCGCGCCGCCGGCCACGCTGGGGCCTGCGCCCATCAAGGAGCAGGTGATCCACTTCATCAACAAGAAGATGCCGGGCAACCTGCCGAAGAAGACGGCGCGCGCGCTGCTCGACATCGAGGATGCCGACTACGTGCCGATCATCCGCGACCCGAAGACGACCACCTCGGAAACCGAGGCGGTCTTCTACTTCCCGGGCTGCGGGTCGGAGCGGCTGTTCTCGCAGGTGGGCCTGGCCACGCAGGCAATGCTCTGGCATGCGGGCGTGCAGACGGTGTTGCCGCCGGGCTACCTGTGCTGCGGTTATCCGCAGCGCGGCAGCGGCCAGTTCGACAAGGCAGAGAAGATGATCACGGACAACCGCGTGCTCTTCCACCGCGTCGCGAACACGCTCAACTACCTCGACATCAAGACGGTGGTGGTGAGCTGCGGCACCTGCTACGACCAACTGCAGGGCTACCAGTTCGACAAGATCTTCCCGGGCTGCCGGATCATCGACATCCACGAGTACCTGCTCGAAAAGGGCATCACCCTGGCCGATGCCGGCGGTGGCGGCTACCTGTACCACGACCCCTGCCATTCGCCGATGAAGCAGCAGGACCCGATGAAGACCGTGAAGGCGCTGGTCGGCGACAACGTGCTCAAGAACGACCGCTGCTGCGGCGAGTCGGGCACGCTGGGCGTGTCACGGCCCGACATCTCGACGCAGATCCGCTTCCGCAAGGAAGAGGAGCTGAAGAAGGGCGAGGCCGCGCTGCGCGAGAGCGGCAATGTCGGCGCGACCGACAACGTGAAGATCCTCACCAGCTGCCCGAGCTGCCTGCAAGGCCTCTCGCGCTACGGCAACGACCTGAACAACGGCCTGCTCGAAGCCGACTACATCGTGGTCGAGATGGCCAACAAGCTGCTCGGCGACGACTGGATGCCGAACTACGTGGCCGCTGCCAACCAGGGCGGCATCGAGCGGGTGCTCGTATGACGGCGGTGGCCGGTTGCCCGCTGTGCGACGCGCCCGGCGGGCGTGTCGTGTTCGAAGGCGCGAAGCTGCGCGTCATCCATGCGCAGGAAGAAGGCTTTCCGGCCTTCTACCGCGTGGTGTGGCGCGATCATGCGGCGGAGTTCTCCGATCTCGACGCGGCCGACCGCGTGCTGTGCATGGAGGCCGTGGTGCGCGTGGAGCAATGCCTGCGCGACGCGCTGGCGCCCACCAAGCTCAACATCGCCGCGCTCGGCAACATGGTGGCGCACCTGCACTGGCATGTGATCGCGCGCTTCGACTGGGACAGCCATTTCCCCGGCTCGGTCTGGGCCGCCGTGCAGCGGACCGCGCCAGCCGAGCGGCTGGCCGCCGTGCAGGCGCTGCTGCCGCAGGCGGAGGCCGACATGGTCCGTCGGCTGGCGACGCTGGCCTGAGGCCTTCGTTTCTTCTTAGTTGGCCGCGGCGGTGCGCGTCGCGCTGCCTGCCTTGCGGTCCGCGCAGGCCTGTTTGAATTCCGGCGTGGCGCGCGTTTCCTTCGAGAAGCGCTTCGAGGCCACGCTGCCATCCCTGCACACGCGATCGAGCTCGGCCTGCGCGCTCTTGTTGCCCGCATGCGCGGCGTGGGCCAGCAGGCGCACCGCGTGGAAGGGCAGTGCGCCCGAGCTGCCGGGTGACGCGGTTGCTGCAGTGGTCGTCGGCTGCGGTGTTGCTGCAGCCTTGACCGGCTCCGCAGGCAGCGTGCGCGCGGTGCCCGCAGAGGTCGGCATGCGCTCGACGGCGGTGAAGTCGCCGCTCTTGCCAGCGCGCTCGACCATCTGCCGGTAGCTGTCCATCATGAACGACGTGTCCTTGGGCGTGAGCTCCTTCGCCGGCTTGGCAAGGTAGGCCGCGACCTCGGGTGGCAGCGCGGCGTTCACGGTGCTCAGTTCATGCGCGCCGCCGAAGCCGCGCGAGCCGGCCTGGGCGGCATGCGCGGCGTCGTCGCCCAGCGCCATCGCGCCCTTGGCGGCCACGCCGGTGGCACCTTCGGCTGCCACCGCACCGGCGCCGACTGCTGCGCCCTTGCCCGCCACACCGGCCGCCTTGCCGGCGGTCGCGGCCTTGCCTGCCGCTTTGCCGATCAGGCCCCAGAAGGCATGGGCCGGTGGGGCGAGGGCGGTGCCCGCGAGCGCGGCGCAGAGGACGAGGGCGGCCTGGTTCGGACGCGACAGGAGGAGGGGAGAGCGTGTGCGTGACGGCATGCAGCGATGCTAAGCGCAGGCGGCCGGCACGCTGGCGCGCAGCGCGCGGCATACTGCGCGAGTCCCACCCCTTTTCTCTTTTTCTCTTCTTCCGAACGGATTCCCCATGGCAGGTTTGCAAGCCGGCGCGCCGACACCCCAATCGATCACCGTGCACGGGCAGTCGCGCGTGCTCGAGGTCGGCTTCTCGGACGGCGCCACCTTCCGCATCCCCTTCGAGCTGATGCGCATCTATTCGCCGTCGGCCGAGGTGCAGGGCCACGGCCCGGGGCAGGAGGTGCTGCAGACCGGCAAGCGCGAGGTCGATCTGGTCGGGCTCGAGCCGGTGGGCAACTACGCCGTGCAGCCGGCCTTCAGCGACGGCCACAACTCCGGCATCTACACCTGGAGCCTGCTGTACGACCTGGGCGCGCGGCAGGCCGAACTGTGGGCCGATTACGAGCGGCGCCTGGCCGCGGCGGGCGTGGACCGCGATGCCCCGATGGCCGACAAGGGCGGCCACGCCTGCAGCAGCCATTGAGCGTCGCCGGAACCGAGGGTAAACATACCCTGTTGCTATTGAAAAGATAGCCTTACACACAGCAAAGACGCGCGTTGCGGCGGCCCTCCGTTGGAGGAAAAAGCAACAAATGTCCGCCGTGCCCGCGGGGTCGTCGCCTTGAAGGAATGCCTTCCGGCCTAACATCCAGCGCATGAGTACAACCCACTTCGGCTTCGAGAAAGTCGACGAAAGCGAGAAGGCGCAACGCGTTCGCGGCGTCTTCGACTCGGTGGCCTCGCGCTACGACATCATGAACGACCTGATGTCGGCCGGCCTGCACAGGGCCTGGAAGGCCTACACCGTGATGGTCGCGAACGTAGGCGAAGGCTCGCGCGTGCTCGACATCGCGGGCGGCACCGGCGACCTCGCGCTCGCCTTCTCGAAGAAGGTCGGCGCCACGGGCCAGGTGGTCCACACCGACATCAACGAAGCCATGCTGCGCACCGGCCGCAACCGCTTGCTCGACGCCGGCGTGGTGCTGCCCACCACGGTCTGCGACGCCGAGAAGCTGCCCTTTCCCGACGACCACTTCGACGTGGTCACCGTGGCCTTCGGTCTGCGCAACATGACGCACAAGGACGTCGCCCTCAAGGAGATGAACCGCGTGCTCAAGCCGCGCGGCAAGCTGCTGGTGCTCGAGTTCTCGAAGGTCGCCAAGCCGCTCACGAAGGCCTACGACTGGTATTCGTTCAACGTGCTGCCGCGCCTGGGCAAGCTCGTGGCCGGGGACGACGCGAGCTACCGCTACCTGGCCGAATCGATCCGGATGCATCCCTCGCAAGAGGAGCTCAAGACCCTCATGAAAGAGGGCGGTTTCGGACATGTGGACTATCACAACATGACGGGGGGAATTGCTGCCCTCCATGTTGGAATCAAGTGTTGATCACGATGACGACGCGAATTTTTCGCTCAAGAGGAGACGGCATGAAGAGTTTGGGTTCTTTGTTCTTGGCAGCAGCACTGGTGCTGGTGAGCGTTCAGGCGGAAGCTGCTCGCATGGGTGGCGGCAAGTCTGTCGGTCGCCAGTCGTCCAACGTGACGCAGCGCCAGGCCACGCAGCCCGCGGCCCCCGCGCAGCAGAACGCGACCAATGCGGCGCCTAAGCCCGCAACGCCCGCCGCCGCTGCACCGAAGCGTCCGTGGGGCGCGATGCTCGGCGGTCTCGCCGCCGGCCTGGGCCTGGCATGGCTCGCGAATTCGCTGGGCCTGGGTGCCGGCTTCGCCAACATCCTGCTGATCGCGCTGCTGGCCTTTGCCGCGCTCGCGGTGTGGCGCATCTTCAAGGCGCGCTCGGCTGCGTCGTCGGGCAGCGCCAACCGCCAGGGCGCTTTCGCCTTCCAGGGCGCCGGCAGCCCCGCCGATGCACGCGCACCGGCACAGTACAGCCCGGCCAACGTCGGCAACGACGCCTCGGCACGGCCGTGGGAGCGTAACGCCGCGGCGTTCGACGCCACGCCGGCATCGCACGGCAGCAGCCTCTCGGCCGCGGGTGCCGCAGCCGGCGGCAGCATGATCGGTTCGGCACTGGCCGGTTCGCAGTCCTGGGGCATCCCCGCGGGCTTCGATGCCGACGGTTTCCTCACCGCCGCCAAGCGCAACTTCGTGACCCTGCAAGACGCCTGGGACCGCGCCGACGTGTCGATGCTGCGTTCCATGATGACCGACAGCATGGTCGAAGAGATCCGCACGCAGCTGGCCGATCGCGCCAGCCACACGGGCGGTGCGCTCAACAAGACCGAGGTCGTGATGCTCGACGCGAAGCTGCTGGGCATCGAAGAGTTGCCCGACGCCTACATGGCGAGCGTGGAGTTCTCCGGCATGATCCGCGAAGACGCCTCGGCGGGCCCGGCCCCGTTCCGCGAAGTCTGGAACATGACCAAGACCGGCAGCGCCGGCTGGCTCGTCGCAGGCGTGCAAGCGCTGCAGTGACAAAAACCTGAGCCACGGCCGTCACCCGGCCGTAGCACTGACGGGATAATGGGGACCATGGCTACACCATCGTCCCCTTTTTCTTTGCTCGGCGACCTGTTCAACCGCATCGGCGAACGCCTGCAACCGCCGGCCTGGGCTGTCCACGAGATCCAGCACCGCGCGGTCCTGTTCCTGAACCACGTGCTGCAGCAGGAGCCCGAAGCGCAGCAGCGGCTGCTGCGCCAGCAGGGCAGGGTGGTGCGCTTCCAGTGGCGCTTCGTGACGATGGAACTGGTGGCCACGCCGGCCGGCCTGCTCGACCTGGCACCTGCCGGTGCCACGCCCGAACTCACGCTCACCGTGATCGATGACTCCCCCTTCGACATCGCCCGCGCCACGCTGCGCGGCGACAAGCCTTCCGTGCAGATCGTCGGCGACGTGCAGCTCGCGGCCGAGGTCAACTGGCTGGTCGACCACGTGCGCTGGGACGTCGAGGACGACCTGGCCCGCGTGATCGGCGACGTGCCTGCGCACACGCTGGGCAACGGCGTGCGCCGCGTGGTGGGCGCGCTGCGCCAGTTCGTCGGCGACCGCTCGGCCCGTGCCGGCGGTGCGGCGGGCCACGCCGAATGAGTCGCTTCTATCGCGGCCTGTTCATCGTCTGGGTCGCACTGCGCTATGGCCTGGACGAGCTCGTGCTCACGAGCTTCCAGAAGCCCTGGCTGCGCGTGGTGGCGCGCATCGTCTCCATCGGACGCAACCTCGACGCGCCGCGCGGCCAGCGCCTGCGCGAGGCGCTGGAGCGGCTGGGCCCCATCTTCGTGAAGTTCGGCCAGGTGCTGTCCACGCGGCGCGACCTGCTGCCGCCCGACATCGCCGACGAGCTCGCCTTCCTGCAGGACCGCGTGCCGCCGTTCCCCTCGGCGGTGGCGGTCGCGACCATCGAGCGCGCCTTCCGCCGCCCGGTGAGCGACGTGTTCGTGCAGTTCGACGAAACGCCCATCGCCAGCGCCTCGATCGCTCAGGTGCACTTCGCGACCATCCGCACCAACCAGGGCGAGATCCGCGACGTGGCGGTGAAGGTGCTGCGCCCCAACATGCGCGGCGTGATCGAGAAGGACCTGGCCCTCATGGCCATGATGGCCGGCTGGATCGAGAAGCTCTCGCCCGACGGCAAGCGCCTGAAGCCGCGCGAGGTGGTCGGCGAGTTCGACAAGTACCTGCACGACGAGCTCGACCTCGTGCGCGAGGCCGCCAACGCCGCGCAGCTGCGCCGCAACATGGCCTCGCTCGACCTGGTGCTGATTCCCGAGATGTTCTGGGACTTCTGCCACCCCGAAGTGATCGTGATGGAGCGCATGAACGGCGTGCCCATTGCCCAGATCGACAAGCTGCGGGCCGCCGGCGTCGACATTCCCAAGCTGGCGCGCGACGGCGTGACGATCTTCTTCACGCAGGTGTTCCGCGACGGCTTCTTCCACGCCGACATGCACCCGGGCAACATCCAGGTGAGCCTGGCGCCCGAGACCTTCGGGCGCTACATCTCGCTCGACTTCGGCATCATCGGCACGCTCACCGAGTCCGACAAGGAGTACCTCGCGCAGAACTTCGCGGCCTTCTTCCGGCGCGACTACAAGCGCGTGGCCGAGCTGCACCTGGAAAGCGGCTGGGTGCCGCAGGGCACGCGCATCGACGAGCTCGAGGCGGCGATCCGCACCGTGTGCGAGCCGTACTTCGACCGGCCGCTGAAGGAAATCTCGCTGGGCATGGTGCTGATGCGCCTGTTCCAGACCTCGCGCCGCTTCCACGTCGAGATCCAGCCGCAGCTGGTGCTGCTGCAGAAGACCCTGCTGAACATCGAGGGCCTGGGCCGCAGCATCGACCCCGAGCTCGACCTCTGGGCCACGGCCAAGCCCTTCCTCGAGAAGTGGATGATCGACCAGATCGGGCCGAAGAAGCTGTTCCAGCAACTGCGGGCCGAGGCGCCGCGCTACGCGAAATTGCTGCCGCAATTGCCGCGTTTGCTGCACGATTTCCTGGAAAATCGGCCGCCCGATCACCGCCGCGAGTTGCAGGAACTGCTGGCCGCGCAGAAGCGCACCAACCGGCTGTTGCAGGCCATCCTCTATGGCGGCATCGGATTCGTCCTGGGGTTGCTCGCCATGCAAGTGCTGGTGCGCGTGCGTTTGTTCTAGAGGCTGGAGGAGTTTCGCCGTGTTGTTGACGCTGGTCATCGTCTATCTGCTGGTCACCATCGCCATCGGCCTGTATGCGGCCAAACGGGTGAAGAACACCACCGACTTCGCGATCGCGGGGCGGCACCTGCCGCTGTTCATGATCATCACGACCACCTTCGCGACCTGGTTCGGGTCCGAGACGGTGCTCGGCATCCCGGCCAAGTTCATCGAGGGCGGCCTGAGCGGCGTGGTCGAAGACCCGTTCGGCGCGGGCACCTGCCTGATCCTGGTGGGCCTGTTCTTCGCGGGCAAGCTGTACCGCATGACGCTCTTGACCATCAGCGACTACTACCGCGAGCGCTACGGCCGCAGCGTGGAAGTGGCCTGCTCGCTGATCATCATGCTGAGCTACCTGGGCTGGGTGTCGGCGCAGGTCACGGCGCTGGGGCTGGTGTTCAACGTGCTGTCGGCCGGCGCCATCAGCATCCCGCTGGGCATGGTGATCGGCGTGGTTTCGATCCTGGCCTACACGCTGTTCGGCGGCATGTGGTCGGTGGCCGTGACCGACTTCATCCAGATGATCATCCTGGTCGTCGGCCTCGCGGTGATCGCGATGTTCGCGGGCGACATGGCCGGCGGCGCCGACAAGGTGGTGGCCTTCGCGGTCAGCAAGGACCTCTTCAAGTTCTGGCCCGAGCCCAACTGGCACGACATGGTGTTCTTCTTTGCCGCGGCCATCACGATGATGCTGGGCTCCATTCCGCAGCAGGACGTGTTCCAGCGCGTGATGTCGGCCAACAGCGTCAAGGCCGCGACCCGCGGGCCGGTGATCGGCGGCGTGGCCTACATCCTGTTCGCCTTCGTGCCGATGTTCCTGGTGGCCAGCGCGCTGCTGATCATGCCGGAGGAGGTCGCCGTGCTGCTGAAGGAAGATCCGCAGAAGGTGCTGCCCACGCTGGTGCTGCAGAAGATGCCCTTCGTGATGCAGGTGCTGTTCTTCGGCGCGCTGCTGTCGGCCATCAAGTCGACCGCTTCGGCCACCCTGCTGGCGCCCAGCGTCACCTTCACCGAGAACATCTGGCGCCAGTTCCGTCCCGCCGGCACCGACCGCGAGAACCTGATGACCATGCGCATCACGGTGCTGCTGTTCAGCGCCGCCGTGCTGGCCTACGCGATCCGCATGCAGGGCACGCCGATCTACGAACTGGTCTCGGGCGCCTACCAGGTGCCGCTGGTGGGGGCCTTCGTGCCGCTGGTGTGCGGCCTGTACTGGCGCCGCGCCACCACCCAGGGCGCCATCGCCTCGATCGTGGGGGGCATCGGCGTCTGGCTGCTGTTCATGGCCATGCCCTGGGGGACCGCCTTCCCGGCCCAGCTGGCGGGCGTGCTGTCCTCGTTCGGGGGCATGGTTGTCGGCTCGCTGCTGCCGCAATGGATAGCGAACACTCACACGCCGCACCGCCTCCTGGCGACCGAGCCGGCCTGACGGCGGGCCGGGCCGGGCCCCCACGGCCCCTGCGGGCGGGGGCGCCCCTATAATCGAGGGCTTTGCGAGCGGCAGCTGCGTCGCTCATTCCCACCCCGATTTCCCATGCCCATTTACGCCTACAAGTGCAGTTCCTGCGGCTTTGCCAAGGACGTTCTGCAGAAGATGTCGGACACGCCGCTCTCGGTGTGCCCGGAATGCGGTGCGAGCGCATTTGAAAAGCAGGTCACGGCCGCCGGCTTCCAGCTCAAGGGCTCGGGCTGGTACGTGACCGACTTCCGCGAGGGCGGCGGCAAGAAGTCCGAGGCCGCCACCGCGCCCGCTGCGTCCGGCGACGGAGCCAAATCGGCCGACGCCTCTTCTTCGTCCCCCGCCTCCAGCCCCGCACCGGCGCCCGCTCCCGCGCCGGCCCCCGCTGCAACGGCTGCCGCCAAGAGCGGCGACTGACGGAACCCTCTCCCATGTCCGCCCTGCGCAAATGGTTGTTCTCCGGCTTGCTGGTGATCGTTCCGCTGTTCATCACCCTGGCGGTGCTGAAGTGGATCATCGACACGCTCGACCAGACGCTGTGGGTGCTGCCGGGCGCATGGCAGCGCTGGCTCTACGACAACAACATCCGCGGGCTCGGTGTGCTGCTCACGCTGGCCATCCTGCTGGTGGTCGGTGCCATTGCGAGCAACTTCGTCGGCAAGCGCCTGCTCGGCTGGGGCGACGCTGTGGTGCGCCGCATTCCGGTCGTGCGCTCGATCTACTCGAGCGTCAAGCAGGTGTCGGACACGCTGTTCTCCGAGAACGGCAACGCATTCCGCACGGCAGTGCTGATCCAGTGGCCGCGCGAGAGCGTGTGGACCATTGCCTTCGTGACCGGCGCGCCGGGCAACGAGGTGGCCGAGTACCTAGGCAGCGAGGAATTCCTCAGCGTCTACGTGCCGACCACGCCCAACCCCACGGGCGGCTACTTCGTCATGCTCAAGCGCAGTGACTGCGTCGAACTGAAGATGAGCGTGGACGAAGCGCTCAAGTACATCGTCTCGATGGGCGTGGTCGTTCCAGGCGGCCCCTCCTCGGTGGCGATCAAGCCATCCAACTCATAAAAACGAACGCGCCACGACGGCGCCGGAAGTCATCTCTATGGCCATGCGTACTCACTATTGCGGTCTTGTGACCGAAGCCCTGTTGGGCCAGACCGTCACCCTGTGCGGGTGGGTCAACCGTCGCCGCGACCACGGCGGCGTGATCTTCATCGACGTGCGCGACCGCGAAGGTTATGTGCAGGTGGTGTGCGACCCCGACCGCGCCTCGACCTTCGCCGTGGCCGAAAACCTGCGCAACGAGTTCTGCGTGCAGATCACGGGCCTGGTGCGCGCGCGCCCCGAAGGCACGACCAACGACAGCCTCAAGAGCGGCAAGATCGAAGTGCTGTGCCACGAACTGAAGGTGCTCAACCCCTCGGTCACGCCCCCGTTCCTGCTGGACGACGACAACCTGTCGGAAACCACCCGCCTCACGCACCGCGTGCTCGACCTGCGCCGCCCGGCCATGCAGCGCAACATGATGCTGCGCTACAAGGTGACGATGGAAACGCGCAAGTTCCTCGATGCCAACGGCTTCATCGACATCGAGACGCCGATGCTCGGCAAGTCCACGCCCGAAGGCGCGCGCGACTACCTCGTGCCCAGCCGCGTGCACGACGGCAGCTTCTTCGCGCTGCCGCAGTCGCCCCAGCTGTTCAAGCAGCTGTTGATGGTGGCCGGCTACGACCGCTACTACCAGATCGTGAAGTGCTTCCGCGACGAAGACCTGCGCGCCGACCGCCAGCCTGAATTCACGCAGATCGACATCGAGACCTCGTTCCTCGCCGAAGAGGAAATCCGCGAGATGTTCGAAGGCATGATCCGCAACGTGTTCCGCAACGCCGCGGACATCGACCTGCCGGTGTTCCCGACCATGAGCTACGCCGACGCGATGTTCAAGTACGGCTCGGACAAGCCCGACCTGCGCGTGAAGCTCGAATTCACCGAACTCACCGAGCTGATGAAGCGCGTCGAGTTCAAGGTGTTCTCCAACGCCGCCACCATGGCCGGCGGCCGCGTCGTCGCACTGCGCGTGCCCGGCGGCGGTGCCGAGGGCGGCCTGTCGCGCGGCGAGATCGACGCGTACCAGGAGTTCGTGAAGATCTACGGCGCCAAGGGCCTGGCCTACATCAAGGTCAACGACGCCGCCGCCGGCCGCGACGGCCTGCAAAGCCCGATCGTCAAGAACCTTGACGACGCCACGCTGGCCGAGATCATCGCCCGCACAGGTGCCCGCAACGGCGACATCCTGTTCTTCGGCGCCGACAAGGAAAAGGTCGTCAACGACGCCATCGGCGCGCTGCGCGTGAAGATCGGCCACAGCGCCTTCGGCAAGAAGGCGGGCCTATTCGACGACCGCTGGGCCCCGCTGTGGGTGGTCGACTTCCCGATGTTCGAGTTCGACGAGGAAGGCCAGCGCTGGAGCGCCGTGCACCACCCGTTCACCGCACCGAAGGACGGCCATGAAGACCTCATGGACACCGCGCCCGAGAAGTGCATCGCCAAGGCCTACGACATGGTGCTCAACGGCATCGAGATGGGCGGCGGTTCGGTGCGTATCCACCGCGAGGAAGTGCAGAGCAAGGTGTTCCGCGCGCTGAAGATCAGCGCCGAGGACGCGCAGCTCAAGTTCGGCTTCCTGCTGGACGCGCTGCAGTACGGCGCCCCGCCGCACGGCGGCATCGCCATCGGCCTGGACCGCCTCGTCATGCTCATGACCGGCGCCGAGTCGATCCGCGACGTGATCGCCTTCCCCAAGACCCAGCGCGCGCAAGACCTGCTGACGCAGGCGCCGAGCCCGGTCGACGAGAAGCAGCTGCGCGAACTGCACATCAAGCTGCGCAACACGCCGCAGGCGGCCTGATGCAGCCATGACGACCGGCACCCGGCCCTGGAAGATCCCGGAGTCGGTGCTGGTCGTGATCCACACGCCGGCACTCGATGTGCTGCTCATCCGGCGTGCGGATGCCGAGTCCGACTTCTGGCAGTCGGTCACTGGAAGCAAGGACGCAGTCGACGAGCCGCTCGCGCTCACCGCCGCACGCGAAGTGGCCGAGGAGACCGGCATCGATTGCAGTGAAGGCACGCCGCTGGCGTCGCAACTGGTCAACTGGCAGCTGCGCAACGTCTACGAGATCTACCCGGGTTGGCGCGCGCGCTACGAACCCGGCGTCACCCACAACACCGAGCACCTGTTCGGCCTGTGCGTGCCCGAACGCCTGACCCCCGTGCTCGATCCGCGCGAGCACACCGACTGGCAATGGCTGCCGTACCACGAGGCGGCCGACGCCTGCTTTTCCCCGTCGAACGCCGAAGCCATTCTGTTGCTGCCAGAATTTGCGCGATGAACCCACCGGCCGCCGCAGCAGCAGCAACGCAGAACCTCCGGGTCGCGACCTACAACATCCACAAGGGGGTGCAGGGGATCGGGCCGGCGCGTCGGCTCGAAATCCACAACCTGGGCCATGCCATCGAGCAGCTCGATGCCGACATCGTCTGCCTGCAGGAAGTGCGCAAGATGAACCGCCAGGCCGCCGCCCGTTTTCCGCGCTGGCCCGAACTGCCGCAGGCCGACTTTCTGGCGCCCGAGGGCTACACGGCCGTCTACGAGACCAACGCCGTCACGCGCCACGGCGAGCACGGCAACGCGCTGCTCACGCGCTGGCCGGTGATCCGCACCGGCCACCAGGACATCTCCGACCACCGCTTCGAACAGCGCGGCCTGCTGCATGCCGTGATCGACGTCGAAGGGCGCCGGGTGCACGCCATCGTGGTGCACCTGGGGCTCATCAAGGGCAGCCGCGTGCGGCAGGTGGCCCGGCTGCGCGAGTTCATCGAGCGCGAGGTGCCGGCCGACGAGGCCGTGGTGGTGGCCGGCGACTTCAACGACTGGGGCGCGCGCATGCGCTACGCCATGAACGCCATGGGCCTGCGCGACACCAGCGACCTGCGCGGCCCACGCACGCTCACGTACCCGTCGCGCCTGCCCGTGACGCAGCTCGATTTCGTCTACGGCCGCCAGCTCGAACCGCTGGCCTGCAATGTGCCGCGGGGTCCCATCTGGGCCCGCATGTCCGACCACCTTCCGCTGGTAGCCGACTTCGCGCTGGCCTGAGCTCGCCCCCAGGCTTCGCGTACTGCGTGTCGCTTCTCCAACCCCCTGCCGGGGGCAACACCAGCGGCCCGGCAAAGCCGGTTCCGCGGTGTTTCCCCTCTGGCGGTGCTGAAAAAGGGTTCACTGATACCATCTGCGGATGCTGAGGAAAACCGACGTCGAACCGCTTCCCGATCGAAAAGACGATGACGAGGGCACGCCCGTCTCCGTCAAGATCCGCGAGCGACTGAATGCAGCGCGCAAGCGTTTCAACGCCAACGACAACATCGCCGAGTTCATCCAGCCGGGCGAGCTGGAGTCGCTGCTCGACGAGGTCGAGGTCAAGATGAAGGGCGTGCTCGAGAGCCTGGTCATCGACGTCGAGAACGACCACAACACCGACAACACCTCGCGCCGCGTGGCCAAGATGTACCTCAACGAGGTGTTCCGCGGCCGCTATGTGCCGGCACCTCCGCTCACCGAGTTTCCCAATGCCGAGCACCTGAACGAGCTGATGATCGTCGGCCCGATCACCGTGCGCAGCGCCTGCTCGCACCACTTCTGCCCGATCATCGGCAAGCTGTGGATCGGCGTGATGCCCAACGAGCACACCAACGTGATCGGCCTGTCGAAGTACGCGCGCCTGGCCGAATGGGTCATGGGCCGTCCGCAGATCCAGGAAGAAGCCGTGGTGCAGCTGGCCGACCTGATCCAGGAAAAGACGCAGCCCGACGGCCTCGCACTGGTCATGGAGGCCGAGCACTTCTGCATGGCCTGGCGCGGCGTGAAGGAAATGGACAGCAAGATGATCAACTCCGTCATGCGCGGCGTGTTCCTGAAAGACCCGAGCCTGCGTCGCGAATTCCTCTCCCTCCTGCCACGAAAGAGCTGAGCCATGCTGGTCCGACTTCTCTATGCCAGTCGCGCCGTCGATACCAGCCCCGAGGCCATCGAGGCGATCCTCGCGAAATCGCGCACGCACAATCCGGCCTGCGGCATCACCGGCATCCTCTGCTACGGCGCCGGCACCTTCCTGCAGGCGATCGAGGGTGGTCGCGACGCCATCAGCGATCTCTACGGCCACATCCAGCGCGATCCGCGCCACAAGGACGTGGTGCTGCTGCACTACGAGGAAATCTCCGAGCGCCGCTTCGGTGGCTGGACGATGGGGCAGGTCAACCTCTCCAAGCTCAATGCCTCGACGCTGCTGAAGTACTCCGAGAAGCCCGAACTCGACCCGTACAAGGTCTCGGGCAAGGTCTCGCTCGCGCTGCTCGAAGAACTGATGGCCACCGCCGCCATCGTCGGCCGCCACTGATCCCGGTTCCGCCGGGGTGCCGCTCTCTGCCTTTGCGCTGATCCTGCTCGCCGGGGTCATTCACGCCAGCTGGAACATCGCCGCCAAGAAGGCGAACGGCGATTCGCGCTTCGCGTTCCAGAGCGGCGTGTTCATGGCCGTGGTGTGGGCGCCCGTGGGCATCACGCTCGGCTGGAGCGTCGTGCCGACCTGGGGCACGAAGGAGTGGGCCTTCATCGTGCTGAGCGGCGTGCTGCACGTCTTCTATTACGTCGTGCTGCTGCGCGGCTACCGCAAGTCGGACCTCACGGTGGTCTACCCGCTGGCGCGCGGCTCGGGGCCGCTGCTGTCGTCGCTGGTGGCGATCCTGTTCCTGGGCGAGAAGATCAGCCTCGTCGGCGTGGCCGGCATCTTCGGCGTGGTGCTCGGCGTGTTCCTGGTGGCCGGTGGCCCGCGCCTCTTTCACAAGAAGCATGACCCGGTGCAGCGCGAGCGCGTACAGAAGGGCATGCGCTACGGCGTGCTGACCGGCGCCTTCATTGCGGCCTACACGGTCACCGACAGCTACGCCGTCAAGTTCCTCGCCATGTCGCCGATCCTGCTCGACTACATGAGCAACTTCGTGCGCCTCGTGCTGCTGCTGCCCGCCGCGCTGCAGGACCGCGCGACCACCGTGCGCATGTGGCGTGAGCAGTGGAAGTACGCGCTGCTGGTGGCGGTGATCAGCCCCGTCTCGTACGTGCTGGTGCTGTACGCGGTGCAGCAGGCGCCCATCTCGCACGTCGCGCCGGCGCGCGAGGTGTCGATGCTGTTCGCCGCGCTGATCGGTGGGCATCTGCTGCGCGAAGGCGATCGCATGCTGCGGCTGCTGGGCGCGCTGTTCATCGCGGCCGGTGTGATCGCGCTCGCACTGGGTTGACCGAAGGCGGGCGATGCTCTTCGGCTGCGATTTCTCGAGCGCACCGACCGCCCGCAAGCCCATCGTCGTGGCCGTCGGTGAGCTGGCCGGCCCGGACGTCGTCACGCTGACCGGCCTGCACCGCTTCGCCACGCTCGACGCCTGGGGCCAGTGGCTCGACAGCAGCACGCCCGCCTGGGTCGGCGGTTTCGACTTTCCCTTCGGCCTGCCGCGCGAACTGGTCGAGCACCTGCAGTGGCCGACCGCGTGGGACGCGCTGATCGCCCACTACGCCGGCCTGAGCCGCGCCGAGATCCGCGACACCTTCGCCGCCTTCTGCGCGGCGCGTCCGGTCGGCGGCAAGTTCGCGCACCGTGCGACCGATGCGCCGGCCGGCTCGAGCCCGTCGATG
This sequence comes from Variovorax boronicumulans, assembly GCF_009811375.1. Lineage (NCBI taxonomy): Bacteria > Pseudomonadati > Pseudomonadota > Betaproteobacteria > Burkholderiales > Comamonadaceae > Variovorax > Variovorax boronicumulans. The sequence goes on along the minus strand of NZ_BKDH01000001.1, from coordinate 4,166,699 downwards.
AAGTGGGTGAACCCGCCGGTCGCCTACATGCTGCACGCCGGCGTGCCGCGCCTGCTCGCCGCCGGCGCCACCTTGCCGGGCCTGCACGCGGGCACCCACAAGGAACGCATCGCGCTGGAGGCGTATCCCGGGCTGCTGGCCCGCGAGCTGATCGGCCGGCGCAGCTACAAGAGCGACGACCTCGCGCGCCAGTCGCCCGAACGCGAAGCCGCGCGCGCCGACCTGCTGGCCGCGCTGGAATCCGGGCGCACGCGGCTCGGCCTGCGCCTCCAACTCACGGTCGCGCAGCGCGACGGGCTGTGCGCCGACGCCAAGGGCGATGAACTCGACGCCGTGCTGTGCCTGCTGCAGGCCGCTTGGGCCCGCCAGCGCGCCGATAGCCCCGGGCCGGGCTATGGATTGCCGGGGGCCATGGACCCGCTCGAAGGCTGGATCGTCAGCGCCTGAGCCGCCTGCCGTCGCTTGCTTGTCCTACAGCGCTTCGGGCCTGCGGCGACACCCGGGCGCGGGCGGTGGGGACTAGATTGACTGGCGTGGACCAAGCCGGTCCATGCACCCATTCCGACCGCAGGAGGATTTCCCATGACAACGTCGAACCGTTCCCTCGCTCCCTTTGCCACCTCGCGCACCTGGCTCGCCGTGCTCGCAGCCGGCGCCGCGCTGACCCTGGCCGCCTGCGACAAGCCGGGCAACCAGACCGCCGGTGAGAAGCTCGACAGCGCCGTCGCCAAGACCGAGCAGGCGGCCTCCGATGCCAAGGCCAAGACCGAACAGGCCGCGGCCGACGCCAAGACCGGCATGGCCGGCGCCACCGCCGATGTGAAGGAAGCCGCCAAGGACGCCACCGCCGCCGTGACCGCCACGGTCGACGACGCCGCGATCACCGCCTCGGTCTCGGCCGGCCTGGCCAAGGACCCGGACCTGAGCGCGATCAAGATCGACGTCGACACCAAGGGCGGCGCCGTGAGCCTCAAGGGTCCGGCCCCGACGGCCGCCGCCAAGTCGCGCGCCGAGGAGATCGCCAAGGCCGTGCAGGGCGTGAAGTCGGTGAACAACCAGCTCGAAGTGAAGGGCTGACCGGCCCTTGCGCCGCGCCCAGCAAAAAGCCCGGTTCGACCGGGCTTTTTCTTGTCTGCATGCCACGCGTTGGCGTGACGTCAGGGCGGGTCTTGCCGGGGAGGGCGCGCAGGCTTCTGCAGCAGCGTGTTGACCAGGTCGGCCACGTCGGAGGTCTTGAGCACCGCCGCGATCACGGCCGTGGCCGAGAGCAGCCGCCAGGGCCGCACGAGCACCAGCAGCGAGCCCGTGGCGGCCGCGGCGGCCATGAGCTTGACGGGCTCGGTGCGGGCGTAGTGTTCGAGCAGGGGGCGGGCCAGCTGGCCCGCCGCGTGCGCGGGATGGCGGCGCCACCAGCGCTGCACCACGCCGCGCGCCATCGCGCTCCAGACGTTGTGGCGGCGCCCCGGCGAGGCGGGCGGCGCATCGCCGGCGTCGGTGTGTGCGTATTCGAGATCGTCGTCGGTGTCACCGGCAGCCAAGGCGCGATGGGGCGCCGGTGCGTCCGGCTCGCCGCCGTTCAGTTGCCGCACGAGTGCGCGGCGCGACAGGGCCAGCCGCTGTTGCGGCGTGAGTTGCGGTGCGGCAGGGCGGCGGGGATCAGGGCTGCTCATGGCGGGCTCCGGCGGCATGCAGCGCGTCGAGGTCCGCGGCCAGCTGGGCACGCAGATCGTCGAAGCCGTAGTTCGGGCTCGGGCGGGTGGCGATCCAGGTGCAGATCGCCGCGATGACCACCGCCACGGCAGGCACGGCCACCAGCACCCAGTGGAAGCTGCCGTGCAGCACGCCGAGCAGCACGGCCACGCCGATCAGCCCGAGGGCGAGCACGGCGGTGGCCACGGCCAGAACGCCCGCGACCAGTCGGGCAACCAGGCCGCGCCCCGCCACGGCACTCTCCTGCCGGACAAGGGCTGCGTAGTTGGCGATGTGATCGGCAATGAGTTCCGGGTGCCCGAGCACCGTCGAGAAGATCGGATGAAGCATGTGCGAGGGTGGTCGGGCGGGGTCGGTCGGTCAGTCAGTGGCGATGCAACGGATCAGTAGTCGTCGCGGTTGCGGCGGCTGGCCAGCACGATCAGTGCCGTGATGGCGGCGCCGGCCGCGGCGGCCAGCAGCACCGAGCGCACGGGCTGGTCGGAGATGTAGCGGCCCGTCACGTCGGCGGCCTGTTCGATGCGGCGGTGCGCGCGGGCGCTGGTGGTCGAAGCGGCGTCGAGGCCGCGTTGCACAGCTTGCTGCACGCGTGCGGCCAACTGCTCGACGCCCGGTTCGGCGTCGCGGCGCAGTTCGCGGACCTTTTCGCCCGCCGCATTCACCGCGTTCTGAGCGTAGGCGCGGGTGGTTTCGGCCGCTTCCTGGGCGGTCTGGCGCACGTCGTCGGCGAGTTGCGAAGGGGTCTTGGTCGTGTTCATGGGAGAGTCCTTTCCGGGAAGATGAAATGCGGGAGCCTATGGATCGTAACTACGCTACTTGCGTCGTAGCAAGCCGGCCAGGAAGCTGGCGATGGCGAGCACGGCAAAGATGATGAAAAGGACCTTGGCGATCCCCACCGCGCTGGCGGCAATGCCACCGAAGCCGAACACGGCAGCGATGAGTGCGATGACCAGAAATACCACGGCGTAGTGCAGCATGCGGAACTCCTTCGAGGCTTCCCTCTTTGTGGTTTGAAACCATGCATCCGGGCGCATCGCTGAAGACGCGGCCCGGTGCCGGATGACACAGGACCCACCTTAAGGGCAGGGCCGCATCGGCCCTGTCAGCGACCGGGGCGGGGGTGCGTAGGAGGCGACCGAGTCGCCGCAGGCCCGGGGCGTGAAGAAATGCCAGCGCCTGCGTCAGGCGCCGCGCGACGCGGGGGTGTCGGGGCTCGCCGGCGTGCCGGCCTGCGGTGCCGGCTTCACCACCGGCAGCATCGCGGTGAGCCGCGTACCCTGGCCGGGCGCCGAGGTGATGGTGAGCTTGCCGCGCGCCGCCTCGACCCGGTGGCGCATGCCCGCCAGGCCGTGCGTCGACGGGCGCATGCGCTGCGCGTCGAAGCCCTTGCCGTTGTCGGCCACCTCCACGATCACGTGGTTGGCGTAGTTCTTCAGCACGATGGTGGCTTCGCTGGCCTCGGCGTACTTGCCGATGTTGGTCAGGCTCTCCTGCACCATGCGGTAGATCGTGAGCTGACGCGACTCGTCCATGGTCACCGGTTCCAGCGCCATCTCGATCTCCAGCCCCGAGCGCTCCCCGAACTCGCGCCCCAGGATTTCCAGCGAGGCGACCAGCCCGAGGTTGGAGAGCGACGAAGGCCGCAGGTCCTCGATGATGCGGCGCTTCAGCGCGATGCCGCTGTTGAGCAGCTCGGTCAGATGCTGCAGCCGCTGAATGGCGTCGGGCGAGTCGGCCAGCCGCGACTTCAGCCGCGCCACGTCGAGCTTGGCGGCCGTGAGCAACGAGCCCAGCTCGTCGTGCAGTTCGCGCGCCAGGTAGCCGCGCTCGGTCTCGCGCACGTCCTGCAGGTGGGTGGCGAGCTCGGCCAGCGAGGCGGTGCGCTCGCGCACCTCGTCCTCGAGCGCGTTGCGTTCGCGTTGCAGCGCTTCCTGCTGGCGCTCGCCCACGGAGCGCAGCGCGTGCGTCTGGCGCAGGTACAGGAAGAAGGCGATCAGCGCCGCGAGCGCCACGATGCCGGTGCCGACGCGTGCCAGCTGCAGCGACTTCATCACCTGCAGCTGGCCGGCCTGCAGCGTCGCGTTGCTGGTCTTCACCAGCTCGTTGGCGGTGGCGCGGATGGCTTCCATCTCCTCGCGCCCGACGTCGGTGGTCATGACGAACTTCCAGGCGTCCTCGTTGCCCTCGTGGCGCAGCCGCACGCTCATGTCCATCTCGGCGATCTTGCGCAGCACGTGCTTGGACAGCTCGGACAGCTGGGTGCGCTCGGCCGGGCGTTCGGCGTACAGCTGGCGCAGCGTGGCCAGGTTGCCGTCCACCTGCTTGACCGCGATGTCGTAGGGCTGGCGGTAGGCGGCTTCACCCGTGAGCAGGAAGCCGCGCTGGCCGGTTTCGGCGTCCAGCATGTTCTGCAGGATCTGGTTGAGCGTGCCGCGGATCTGCTGCGCCTCGTCGATGTCCGCCAGGGCGCGGCTCGATTGCCGGTATCCTGCCTCGTTGATGCCCACGAGGGCCAGTGCGGCCAGCGCCGCGAGCAACAGGCTCACGGCCATTTTTTGGGGGGCTAACCAGTGCATGACACCCTTAGGGTCGCATTCAATGCAACTTCGTGAATAATTGATAACAATCAGGGACCGGCATGCTGCGGCTTCCAAAGCTGCGGCACAACGACGAAAGTAACAGATGATCAAAATTGGAATTGTGGACGACCACGCCATCGTGCGATCGGGCCTCCGGCAGTTCTTCTCCGAGCACGTGGACCTGCGCGTGGCGGGCGAGGCAGCGAGCGGCCGTGAAGCCATCGAGCTGGTACGCACCACCGAACTGGACGTGCTGGTGATGGATCTCTCCATGCCGGGACAAAGTGGTATCGATGCCCTTGCCATGATCCGCGCCAAGGCGCCGGACGTGGGCATCCTGATCCTCAGCGGCTACCCCGAGGAGCACTACGCGATGAACCTGATCCGTCAGGGCGCCAGCGGCTACCTCAACAAGGAATGCGATCCGATCGAGATCGTGAACGCCATTCGCACCATTTCGCTGGGCCGGCGCTACATCACGCCCGCCGTGGCCGAACTGCTGGCCCGCCAGCTCGACCGCAAGGACGACGCCGCGCCGCACGAGCAGCTCTCGGAGCGCGAGTTCCAGGTGTTCCTGAAGCTGGCCAAGGGCGAGACCGCCGGCGACATCGCCAAGACGCTGTCGCTGTCGGTGAAGACGGTGAGCACCTACCGCACGCGGCTGATGGAGAAGATGAACCTGTCCTCCAACAGCGACCTGACCTACTACGCGCTGAAGAACAAGCTCATCGATTGAGCTGCGCCTAGGCATCGCCGGGCGCGGACCGCAGCGCGGCGGCCTGGCGGATGCAGAAGTCGACCAGTGCGTCGATCTCGTTCGACTTGTCGAACACCGCGTCGACCCCGAACTCGGCGCAGCGGCGCCGGATGTCGGGCGTCGCATAGTTGCTGAGCACCACCACCTTCTGGCCGGGCTTGCGCGACTGGCAGGCCTGCAGGATGCCCAGGCCACTTCCCTGTTTGAGAAAGAGATCGACGATGGCCAGGTGCCACTCGTCGGCATGGTCGCGCAGCCAGTCGCGCGCGTGCTGCTCGGTTTCCGCAAAGCCCACGACCGTGGTGCAGGTGAGCTCTTCCAGAGTGCCGATGAGGTTTTCACGGATCGTGGGGTTGTCTTCGACAACGTAGGTCTGCAATCTGGAATCCATGCCGAACCGCGCTTCCTCTGAGGTGGGCAGGTGCTCGTGTCCAAGCGCCCTGCGGAGGAGAGAGCCTGCCCATGGACATTGAGGCTTTCCCGCAGCGGATCATGCAGGGTTCAAGGGCCGCGCGTTGTAGGCGGGTTCTGACGCATGTGCAGGCGGCTGTCTCCACGCCGCCTCGTGCCTGCCCGTAGGCCAAGCCGCACGGGGTCTGCGGCCCGCCGCCGACCCGCTTCGGGTGCGCATCCGGGTAAGAATCGACCATGGCAACCCAATCCCTTCGCACCCGGCCGCGCTGGCAGAAGCTGCTGGCGGCCTTCGTGCTGCTGGTCGCCGTCCTGCTGACCGCGTTCGCGCTCCTCGTGGCCTTCTTTCCGTGGGACACGCTGCGCGAGCCGCTCAACCGCTTCGTGAGCGAGAAGACCGGGCGCAAGTTCGAGATCACCCGCCGGCTCGACGTGGACCTGGGCTGGAAGGCCGCCACCATCCACTTCGACGGCATCGAGTTCGCCAACCCCGACTGGGCGCGCGACCCTTACCTGGTGAAGGCCGAGCGCGCGAGCTTCGAGATCCGCCTGTGGCCGCTGATCGACAAGCGGGTGGTCATTCCGAGCCTGGCGCTGACCGCGCCCACCGTCGGCCTGCAGATGGAATCCGATGGGCGCCGCACCTGGGCCTTCGGCAAGGACACCTCCGACGCCGGCACCGTGCCCACCATCGGCCTGATCCAGGTCGACAAGGGCGCCGTCGACTTTCTGGCCCAGCACCTGGGCGTCGACGTGCACGCCGATCTGGACTACGACAGCAACCGCGGCGAGCTGCCGCTGCACTACCGCATCAAGGGCCGCTACAAGGGCCAGCCGCTCACGGCCGACGGGCGCACCGGCAACGTGCTGCAGATCAACGCCGCGGGTGCGCCGCCGTTCCCGCTGGAGATCAACGCCGCCGCCGGCCAGACCCGGCTCAAGGCCAATGGCACGGTGGCCCAGCTCGCGGGCTTCGACGGCATCGACGCCACGTTCCAGATCAAGGGCCAGACGCTGAGCGCGCTGTACCCGCTGCTGGGCATCGTGCTGCCGCAGACCCCGCCCTATGCGCTGAGCGGCGGGCTGCGCAAGCGCGGCAAGCTCTGGGAGGCGGCGGGGCTCAACGGCCGGCTGGGCCTGTCGGACATCGGCGGCGATATGGCCTTCGACCAGGCCGGCAAGGTGCCGCGCCTGTCGGGCACGCTGCGCTCGCGTGTCATGGACATGGACGACCTCGGCCCGCTGATCGGCCTGCCGCCCACGGCGCGTTCGGCCAACGCGGTGGAGGGCGTGGCGCCCGTCGCCTCGGCCCAGCCCAAGCGCCCGCCCGGCGGCAAGGTGCTGCCGACCACGCCGTTCGACTTCGGGCGGCTGCACGCCATGAACGCCGACGTGGCCTACACGGCCGAGCGCATCCGCAACGTGCGCGAGGTGCCGCTGGACCGCGGCAGCGTCAAGATCCGGCTGACCGACGGCGTGCTGTCGCTCGACCCGCTGGACCTGGGCGTGGCCAACGGCAAGCTCGTGGGCGCGATCCGCATCGACGCCACCAAGACGCCGGCCGACATCCGCGCCTCGCTCGACGTGCGCGGCCTGCGGCTGGCCCGGCTCATTCCCAAGCTGGAGAACTCGGGCAACAGCGTCGGCCGGCTCGACGGGCGCATCAACCTGTCGGGCGCGGGCAATTCGGTGGCCGGCTGGCTCGGCGGCGCGTCGGGCGACATGGCGGTGCTGTCGGGCCGCGGCCAGTTCGGCAACCTGATGCCCGTGTTCGCGACGCTGGTGGGCGGCGACATCCTGAAGTTCCTGCTGCGCGGCGACCGCGACGTCGAGCTGCGCTGCGCGGCGCTGGCCTTCGACGTGAACAAGGGCGTGATGAACGGGCGCACGCTGGTGCTGGACACCACCAACGCCGTCTTCACCGCCACCGGCCAGGCCAACCTCGCGACAGAGACGCTGGACTTCGTGATCCGGCCCGAGCCCAAGAGCGCGAGCTTCCTGTCGCTGCGCACGCCATTGGTCGTGAGCGGCACCTTCGGTGCGCCCAAGGGCGGCGTCGAGATCGGGCCACTGGCCGGCCGCGGTCTGGCGGCGCTGGCGCTGGGCGCCATCAACCCGCTGCTGGCGCTGGCCGCGACCATCGAGACCGGCCCCGGCGAGAACGCCGACTGCACGGGCGTGCTGGCACTGGCGAACCGGCCCACGGCCGGGGCCGCCGCGCGCGGTGCCGCGCGGGCCAAGGGGGCTCGCCAGCCTTAACGAAAGAAAGAAGAGGGCAGGCGGGCGCTCAGGCGCCGGCCTGGGGCCGCTGCGCGCAGACGCTGCAGTGCGGGTCGCGCGAGACGCGCAGCGTGTCGAAGCCGGTGCTGCGACCGTCGAACATCAGCAGCTTGCCCGCCAGCGACGGGCCGATGCCGGCCAGCAGCTTGAGCGCCTCGCTGGCCTGCAGCGTGCCGATGGTGCCGACCACCGGGCCGAACACGCCGAGCACCGCGCAGCGCGTTTCCTCGAAGCTGGCCTCGGGCGGGAACAGGCAGGCGTAGCAGGGGCAGGCGGCGTCGCGCGTGTCGTACACGCTCAGCTGGCCGTCGAAGCGGATCGCCGCGCCCGCCACCAGCGGCTTGGCGTGCGCCACGCAGGCGCGGTTCACGGCCTGCCGGGTGGCGAAGTTGTCGCAGCAGTCGACCACCACGTCGGCCTCAGCCACGAGCCGCGACAGCAGCGCCTCGTCGGCGCGCACGGCGTGGGTCTCGATGGCGATGTCGGGGTTGATGTCGCGCATGGCCTGCGCGGCGGATGCGACCTTCGGCTGGCCGACCCGCGCCTGCGTGTGGGCGACCTGCCGCTGCAGGTTGGTGAGATCGACCTCGTCGTCGTCGACCAGCACGATGTGGCCGACCCCCGCTGCTGCGAGGTACAGCGCCACCGGCGAGCCCAGCCCGCCGGCGCCGATGACGAGCACCCGCCCGGCACTGACGCGCGCCTGGCCGTCGATGCCGAATTCTTCGAGAAGGATGTGCCGCGAATAGCGCAGCAGGTCGTGATCGTCCATGCGCGCCTGCCTGGGCCTGTGCGGGGGAGGGGAAAACGCCGGTGGCGCGAACCGCACGGTGCGTGCGGCCCGCTCGCCGGGATCAGTTTTCCTTCTTCTCGTCCTTGTTGTCGACGATGACCTGCGTCTTGCTGACGAGCACCGGCTGGCCCTTCAGGCGGTTGAGCGCCTGCACCAGCGGGAAGTCCTTGTCGGTGCCGAACTCGGGCACCTTGCGGTCCTGCGGCGGCTTCTTGGCTTCTTCCTCGAGGCGCTTGCGGGCTTCGTCGCGGGCCTTTTCACGCTCGGGGTCCTTGACCTCGGGGCCCTGGCCGCTGGCCAGGTGCTTCTCGAGGTCGGCCTCGCGCATGCGCAGGGCGGCGAAGGGGCTGCCCTCGGCGCTTTCGTCGACCAGCACGTTGGGCACGATGCCCTTGGCCTGGATCGAGGTGCCGCTGGGGGTGTAGTAGCGCGCGGTGGTGATCTTCAGGCCGGTGTCCGGGCCGAGCGGGCGCACGGTCTGCACCGAGCCCTTGCCGAAGGTCTGGCTGCCCATGATGGTGGCGCGCTTGTGGTCCTGCAGCGCGCCGGCCACGATCTCGCTGGCCGAGGCCGAGCCTTCGTTCACCAGCACCACCAGCGGCACGTTCTTGAGCGCGGCCGGCAGGTTGCGCAGCGGGTCGCTGCCCGAACGGCGCTGGTAGTACTCGGGCGCCGCCTTGTAGATCGACTTGCTTTCGGCCAGCTGGCCGTCGGTGGTGACCACCGTGACGTTCTCGGGCAGGAAGGCCGCCGACACCGCCACGGCCGCGTCGAGCAGGCCGCCCGGATCGTTGCGCAGGTCGAGCACCAGGCCCTTGAGGTTCGGGTCTTCCTTGTAGAGCTCCTCGATCTTCTTGACGAAGTCGTCGACCGTGCGTTCCTGGAACTGCGACAGGCGGATCCAGCCGTAGCCCGGCTCGATCATCTTGCCGCGCACCGACTGGGTACGGATTTCCTCGCGCGTGATCGTGACCGGGAAGGTGCGGCTCTCGTCCTTGCGGAAGATGGTCAGCAGCACCTTGGTGTTGGCCTCGCCGCGCATGCGCTTGACGGCTTCGTTCAGCGACAGGCCGCGCACGGCCGTGTCGTCGATCTTGGTGATCAGGTCATTGGGTTTGAGGCCGGCACGGAAGGCCGGCGAGCCCTCGATGGGCGAGACGACCTTGATGAGGCCGTCTTCCTGCGAGATCTCGATGCCCACGCCGACGAAGCGGCCCGTGGTGCCCTCGCGGAATTCCTTGAAGGACTTCTTGTCGAAGTACTGCGAGTGCGGATCGAGCCCGGCGACCATGCCCGAGATGGCGTCCGAGATGAGTTTCTTCTCGTCGACCGCTTCGACATAGTCGCTCTTGACCATCCCGAAGACGGCCGCGAGTTGCTGCAACTCCTCGAGCGGGAGCGGCGCGAGCGAACCCCGCGCGACCGTCTGCAGCGAGACGGTGGTCAGGACGCCAGCAACGGCGCCGGCGGCGACCCAGCCGGTGATCTTCAGTTTCTGGCCCATCATGAGTGAAATGTCCTGTATGTCGACGGCTGTCGAACCAATATACACAGCTTGGAAGCAAATTGCCTGCCGGGGTTCCACGGAGGAACCGGCAGGCGGGGTTTTCTTCTTTTGCTTACGTCTTCAGCCCTTGCCCTGCGAAGCCACCGCGGCGGCGGCCTTTTCGGCGGCCGCGGCATCGCCCAGGTAGTAGTGGCGCAGGGGCTTGAGGTCGTCGTCCAGCTCGTACACGAGCGGGATGCCGTTCGGGATGTTCAGGCCGACGATGGCGTCGTCCGAGATGCCGTCCAGGTACTTCACCAGCGCGCGGATCGAGTTGCCGTGCGCGGCCACGACCAGGCGGCGGCCGGTGCGGATGGCCGGGGCCATCGACTCGTTCCAGAACGGCAGCACGCGCGCCACCGTGTCCTTCAGGCATTCGGTCAGCGGGATCTGCTCGGGCGAGAGCTTGGCGTAGCGCACGTCGGAGCGCTCGCTGCGCGGGTCGTCCGCTTCCAGCGGCGGCGGCGGGGTGCTGTAGCTGCGGCGCCAGACCAGCACCTGCTCGTCGCCGTACTTCTTGGCGGTTTCGGCCTTGTTCAGGCCCTGGAGACCGCCGTAGTGGCGTTCGTTGAGGCGCCAGGAGTGCACCACGGGAAGCCAGGTGCGGTCGAGCTCGTCGAGCGTGTGCCAGAGGGTGCGGGTGGCGCGCTTGAGCACGCTGGTGTAGGCCACGTCGAAGTCGTAGCCCTCGGCCTTGAGCAGCCGGCCGGCCTGCTTGGCCTGCTCGACGCCGGTTTCGGTCAGGTCGACGTCGGTCCAGCCGGTGAAGCGGTTTTCGAGGTTCCAGGTCGATTCGCCGTGGCGGATCAGTACCAGTTTGTGCATGTCGGAGGCCTTTGGCAGCGCGTGGGAAAACCAGCATTCTAAAATCCCGGGTTTGCCATCCAAGGAACCCCCGTGAAATTGATCGAATTCGTCACCGCGAACTGGATGCTGATCCTGATGGCGCTCACCTCGGGCGGCATGCTGGCCTGGCCGATGCTCCGGGGTGCGGGCGGTGGCACCCTGACGGCCCAGGGCGCCGTGCAGCTCATCAACCGCGAACGCGCGGTGCTGGTCGACGTGCGCGAACCCGAAGAATTTGCGACCGGCCACATGATCGGCGCCAAGAACGTGCCCCTGAACCTGCTGGACGAGAAGCTGGCCAGCACGGTCAAGAACAAGAACGTGCCGCTGCTGCTGGTGTGCGCCACCGGCGCCCGCGCCCAGCGCGCCGTGGCCACGGCCAAGAAGCTCGGCTACGAGCAGGCCCAAGCCGTCGCTGGCGGGCTCAAGGCCTGGAAAGAGGCTAACCTGCCGGTTGAAAAAGCCTGATTCTTCCCAAGGTAGAGCGCATGCAAGCCGTCAAGATGTACACCACCGCCGTCTGCCCGTACTGCACGCGTGCAAAGCAGATCCTCAAGGCCAAGGGCGTCGAGCAGATCGAAGAGATCCGCATCGACACCGACCCGCAAGCCCGCACCACCATGATGGAGATCACCCAGCGCCGCACGGTGCCGCAGATCTTCATCGGCGACACCCACGTGGGCGGCTGCGACGACCTCATGGCCCTGGACAGCCGCGGCGGCCTGGTCCCGCTGCTGCAAGGCGCCTGAAGCCCCGCGCGGCCGGGCGTCACGAAAGTGCGCGGGCCGTCGGGCGATAATCGTTTGTTCCCTCATCTGCAGCCCGCTGCGGGACCCTCTCCCCGGCGGGCATTGTTTTGATCCTCGAAAGTTCAGCCATGGCCGACCAGCAAGCCCAAGATCCCGTGTTCCAGATCCAGCGCGTCTACCTCAAGGACCTGTCGCTCGAACAACCCAACTCGCCCGCGATCCTGCTGGAGCAGACGCAGCCCACCGTCGACATCCAGCTCGGCGTGGACGCCCAGCCCGTGGCCGACGGCATCTTCGAGATCACCGTGTCGGCCACCGTGCAGACCAAGATCGAAGACCGCACCGTGTTCCTGGTCGAAGCCAAGCAAGCCGGCATCTTCGAGATCCGCAACCTGCCGGAAGACCAGATGGGCCCGATCCTGGGCATCGCCTGCCCGCAGATCGTCTACCCGTACCTGCGCGGCAACGTCGCCGACGTGATCCAGCGCGGCGGCTTCCCGCCCGTGCACCTGGCCGAAATCAACTTCCAGGCCATGTACGAGCAGCAGCAAGCCCAGGCCGCCGGCCAGGCTGCCCCCACCCTGGCCCAGTAAACCGGCCGCACGACGCCGCCAGCGCACGATGAAGATCTGCGTTCATGGCGCCGGTGCCTGGGGCACGGCCGTCGCAGTCAACGCGGCGGCCCGCCACGAGGTCACCCTCTGGGCGCGCGACGCCGCCCAGGCCGACGCCATGTCGGCCGCGCGTGAAAACACCCGCTACCTTCCCGGGCTGGCCCTGCCGGCCTCGCTGGCCGTGCGCGCGGGCGACATCGCCCAGGCGCAGGCCGGGGCCGACCTCGTCATCGTGGCCACGCCCATGGCCGCCCTGCGCGAACAGCTGATCGCCCTGCGCGGCACCACCGCCCAGGTGGCGTGGCTGTGCAAGGGCGTCGAACCCGCGCTCGATGCCTCTCCCACCGCCTACGGCCTGCTCGCCCACGAGATCTGGGCCCAGGTCGCTCCCGAACTGAAGGCGGGCGTGCTCAGTGGCCCCAGCTTTGCGCAGGAGGTCGCCGAAGGGCGCCCGACCGCGCTGGTGGCCGCCAGCCCGCACGCCGGCGTGCGCGATGCGCTGGTCGACGCCTTCCACGGCCCGGCCCTGCGCGTGTACGCCAACGACGACATCGTCGGCGTCGAAGTCGGCGGCGCCGTGAAGAACGTGCTCGCCATCGCCACCGGGCTGTGCGACGGCCTCGCGCTCGGGCTCAACGCCCGCGCGGCGCTGATCACCCGCGGCCTGGCTGAAATGACCCGCTTCGGCCTGGCGCTCGGCGCTCGCGCCGACACCTTCATGGGCCTGTCGGGCCTGGGCGACCTCGTGCTGACCGCCACCGGCGACCTGTCGCGCAACCGCAAGGTCGGGCTGCTGCTGGCCCAGGGCCGCACGCTGGCGCAGGCCGTCGATTCGCTGGGCCACGTGGCCGAGGGCGTGTACTGCGCCCGCACCGTGGTGCAGCGCGCGCGCGGCCTGGGCATCGAGATGCCCATCGCCGAAGGCGTGGTCGCGCTGCTCGACGGCCAGGTGAGCCCGCGCGACGCCGTCGCGGCGCTGACCGGGCGCGATCCGGTGCCCGAGTCGGTGCAGCCGCCCGCCGGCCCGGCCTCGCGCCATTCCTCCTGAAGAAGATTAGAGATTCCAGAGACATGAGCCCTCGCTTTGATTTCTCGGCGTCGGCCGTCGCCGCGCTGGCCGAGTCCGACGTCGCCCGCGCCCTGCAGGAAGACGTCGCCGACGGCGACCTGACCGCCTCGCTGGTCGATGCTTCCCGCCCCGCCCATGCCCGCGTGCTCGCGCGCGAAACCGCCGTGGTGTGCGGCGCGCCCTGGGTCGAGGCCACCGTGCGGCGGCTCGATCCGCAGGCGCGCATCACCTGGCTGTGCGGCGAGGGCCAGCGCTGCGCCGCCGACCAGCCCGTGCTCGAAATCCAGGGTGGCGCCCGCGCGCTGCTGACGGCCGAGCGCACCGCGCTCAACTTCCTGCAGCTGCTGAGTGCGGTCGCCACCAAGACCGCGCTGTACGCCGACGCCGTGAAGGGCACCCGTGCCCGCATCGTCGACACCCGCAAGACCCTGCCGGGCCTGCGCCTGGCGCAGAAGTACGCCGTGCGCACCGGCGGCGGGTTGAACCACCGCATCGGCCTGTACGACGCGGTACTCATCAAGGAAAACCACATCGCCGCGGCCGGTGGCGTGGCCGCCGCCCTGCGCGCGGTGGCGCCCGTGGCCGCGCAGGCCGCCTTTGTCGAGGTCGAGGTCGAGACCCTGGCCCAGCTGCAGGAAGCGCTGGACGCCGGCGCCCGCATGGTGCTGCTCGACAACATGGACCTGCCCACGCTGCGCGAGGCCGTGCGCCTGAACGACGCCGTGGGTGAGGGCCGCAAGGCCGTGCTCGAGATCTCCGGCGGCGTCACGCTCGACGGCCTGCGCGCCCTGGCCGAGACCGGTGTCGACCGGATCTCGATCGGCGCGTTGACCAAGGACGTGAAGGCCATCGACTACTCGATGCGCTTCCTGACCCACTGAACCGCCATGACGACCGCTTCCGTCATCGATGTCGACTACGAACAGCCCGCGCAAGGCGCGGTCTGCGACACGCGCCACGCCTGGGCCCGCGTGCCCCCCGAGCCTTCGCCCGATGAGCGCGTCGCGCTGAAGGACCGCATCCGCCGCCTGCTGCGCGAGCGCAACGCGGTGATGGTGTCGCACTTCTACGTGCATCCCGACCTGCAAGATTTGGCCGAGGAAACCGGCGGCATCGTGAGCGATTCGCTCGAGATGGCGCGCTTCGGCCGCGACCATGCCGCCACCACGCTGGTGGTGTCGGGCGTGCGCTTCATGGGCGAGACCTCGAAGATCCTCTCGCCCGAGAAGCGCGTGCTGATGCCCGACCTGGACGCGAACTGCTCGCTCGACCTGGGCTGCCCGGTCGACGCCTTCAGCGCCTTCTGCGACGAGCATCCCGACCGCACCGTGGTCGTGTACGCCAACACCAGCGCGGCCGTGAAGGCGCGCGCCGACTGGCTCGTCACCTCCAGCTGCGCGCTCGACGTGGTGAACGCGCTGCATGCGGCCGGCCAGAAGATCCTCTGGGGCCCCGACCGCCACCTGGGCGACTACATCCGTCGCCAGACCGGTGCCGACATGGTCAGCTGGAACGGCGCCTGCATCGTGCACGACGAATTCAAGGCGCTCGAACTCGAGCTGCTCATGAAGGAGCACCCGAAGGCCAAGGTGCTGGTGCACCCCGAGTCGCCCTCGGACGTGATCGCGCTGGCGCACGCGGTGGGCTCCACCTCGGCGATCCTGAACGCGGCGCAGCGCTTCGACGCGACCGAGTTCATCGTCGCAACCGACACCGGCATGCTGCACAAGCTGCGCACGCTGAACCCCGGCAAGACCTTCATCGAAGCGCCCACGGCGGGCAACGGCGGCACCTGCAAGAGCTGCGCGCACTGCCCGTGGATGGCGATGAACGGGCTCGTGGAACTGGCGAACGCGCTGGAGACCGGCGCGGGCGAGATCCACGTCGATCCGGCGCTGGGCGTGCGCGCGCGCGTGCCGATCGACCGCATGCTGGCGTTCACCGCCGGGCTGAAGAACGGCCAGGCGCCGGGCAGCCTGGTGGCCGGCATCGGCGCGGCCTGACCGGCGTTTAGAACTCCACCGTACAGCTGTCGCCCAGCGCCTCGCGCCACACGCGCACGCGCGCCAGCGACGGCCGCAGGTCGGGCAGCGCGTCGGCGATGAACACGCACAGGTTCTCCAGCGTCGGCGGATGCAGCCCCGGCACGTCGTCCAGCAGGTGGTGGTCGAGCTGCTCGCGCACGTCCTCGAGCCGGCGGCGCAGCAGGCCCAGGTCGATCACCATGCCCGTCACCGGGTCGCGCTCGCCCGCCAGCCACACCTCCGCGTGGTAGGTGTGGCCGTGAATGCGGCGGCTGCCTTCGACCTCGATCTCGCGTTTGAGCGTGTGGGCGGCGTCGAAGAAGAAGCGTTGGCTGATGGTGAAGCGCATCGTCAAAAAAGAAACTCGAAACTAAAAAAGGGGCCGCGCGTCAGCGGATGCCCGTGATCTTGTGGGTCTGCACGCTCAGGCGCCACACCGGCTGCTTCATGCATTCGGCGATGCACAGCTCGGTGTTCGCCACGCGGTCGGGCCCGTCCATCGGCTGCAGGAAGCGGTGCGTGAATTCGCCCGTGCGTGCCATCGCATCGAGGTCGATGCCGACCTGCGGCCACACCAGCTTCAGCTCCTGGCCGCGCTGCTGCACCCAGGGCGCGCCGGCCTTGGGGCTGATGCACAGCCAGTCGATGCCCGTGGGCGCAGCGACCGTGCCGTTGCTCTCGACCGCGATGCGAAAGTGCCGCGCGTGCAGTGCGTCGACCAGCGCCGCATCGACCTGCAGCAGCGGCTCGCCGCCCGTGAGCACGACCAGCCGGTGCGCGGTGTCGCCGGCGGGCCATTGCGCGGCGATGGTGTCGGCGAGCTGGTCGGCGTTCTTGAACTTGCCGCCCAATGTGCCGTCGGTGCCGACGAAGTCGGTGTCGCAGAAACGGCAGACGGCCGTGTCGCGGTCTTCCTCGCGGCCGGTCCAGAGGTTGCAGCCGGCGAAGCGGCAGAACACGGCCGGCATGCCGGCCTGTCCGCCTTCGCCCTGCAGCGTGTAGAAGATTTCCTTGACGCTGTAGGTCATGTCGCGAGCGGGGTGTCGATTTCGAGGTTGTCGATGAGCCGCGTATTGCCCAGCCGCGCGGCGGCCAGGGCCACGAGCGCATCGCCGGGTTGCGGCGCCTGCAGGTCGGCGCGGCGGCGCAGCACCACGTAGTCGGGCTGCCAGCCGCGCTGCGCGAGCGATTGCATGGCGCGCGCCTCGAGGGCGGCCACGTCGCGCTCGCCGGCGCGCACGGCCTCGGCCATGGCCCGCAGCGCCTTCGACAGCTGCACGGCCTCGGCGCGCTCCGTGGCGCTCAGGTAGCCGTTGCGCGAGGAGAGCGCCAGGCCGTCGTCGGCGCGGAAGGTCTCGCCGCCCACGATTTCGATCGGCAGCGCGAACTGCCGCACCATGTGGCGGATCATCATGAGCTGCTGGTAGTCCTTCTTGCCGAACACGGCCACGCGCGGCTGCACGCACTGGAACAGCTTCATCACCACCGTGCACACGCCGATGAAGAAGCCGGGGCGGAAGTGCCCTTCGAGCAGGTCGGCCAGCGCCGGGTCGGGGTGCACCTTGCAGGTCTGGGGCTCGGGGTAGAGCGCCTTCTCGTCGGGCGCGAACAGCACGTCGCAGCCGGCGGCGCGCAGCTTCTCGCAGTCGCTGTCCCAGGTGCGCGGGTAGGTGTCGAAGTCTTCGTGCGGCAGGAACTGCAGGCGGTTCACGAAGATGCTCGCCACCGTGGCGTCGCCCAGCGGCTTGGCCTGGCGCACGAGCGCGAGGTGGCCCTCGTGCAGGTTGCCCATGGTGGGCACGAAGGCGGGGCGCTGGCTGGAAGACAGGTGCTGGCGCAGTTCGTCGATGGTCTTGGCGATGTACATGGTCGGTGTCCTTCTGTGCTTACCAGGCGTGGAGCCGGTCGTCGGGGAAGCTGCCGTTCTTCACGGCCTGCACGTAGGCCTGCAGCGCGGGCAGCACGCCCGGCGCGTCGGCCATGAAGTTGCGCACGAACTTCGGCATCTTCCCGAGGTTGATGCCCAGCATGTCGTGCAGCACGAGCACCTGGCCCGCGGTGGCCTTGCCGGCGCCGATGCCGATGGTGGCGCAGTGTTTCAGCTCCGTGGTGAGTTCGGCGGCCAGCGCGGCCGGCACCATCTCGAGCACCAGCATGGCGGCGCCCGCGTCCTGCAGCGCGTGGGCCTGCTGCTTGAGCAGCGCGCCGGCGGTGTCGCCCTTGCCCTGCACGCGGTAGCCGCCGAGCGCATGCACGGTCTGCGGCGTCAGGCCCAGGTGGGCGCACACGGGAATGCCGCGCTCGACCAGGAAGCGCACCGTTTCGGTGGTCCAGCCGCCGCCTTCGAGCTTGACCATGTGCGCGCCGGCCTGCATCAGCACGGTGGCGCTGGCCAGGGCCTGCTCGCGCGATTCTTGATAACTGCCGAAGGGCAGGTCGGCGATGAGCCAGGTCGTGCCCTGCACGCGGCGCAGGCCGCGCGAGACGCTGTCGGTGTGATAGCGCATGGCCTCCAGGCTCACGCCCACGGTGCTGTTCAGTCCCTGGCAGACCATGCCCAGCGAGTCGCCGACCAGCAGGCAGTCGATGCCGGCCGCGTCGGCCATGGCCGCGAAGGTGGCGTCGTAGGCGGTGAGCATGGCGATCTTCTCGCCGCGCGCGTGCATGTCGGCCAGCCGCGGCAGGCTCACGGGCTTGCGCTGCGCCAGGGGCGAGGCGGGCGGCAGCGTGCCGTAGGGCGAGGCGGGCGGGGCTTCGGACGGTGGGGTGGGTGGGGTAGGGGTGTTCGACATGGTTGGCTTTCTCCCTGCGGGCGTCGGTGGCCGGGCATCCTGAGGGTGATCGAAAGGTGACGAAGGGTGGGCTTAGAAGGTGTGAGTGAATCCACCGTGTCCGAGCAGCCCGCGCAGGCGCGCCCCATCAAGGCGCAAAGCGCAGCCGTAGCAGAGGCTACGGCGAGCATTTGCAACGCAGAGGGGGTGTGTCTGTGCGGGATGAGCGGGCATGGTGGGTTCGCTTACACCTTCTCAGACCGGCGGCACCAGCACGGTGGGTGCGGTGGGCTCGGCCAGCGAAGGGTAATCGCGACTGAAATGCAGGCCACGGCTCTCGTGGCGGGCCTGCGCGGAACGCACGATCAGCTCGGCCACCTGCACCAGGTTGCGCAGCTCGAGCAGGTCGCGCGTGACGTGGAAGTTCGCGTAGAACTCCTGGATCTCGGCCTGCAGCAGCGCGATGCGGTGGCTCGCACGCTCCAGGCGCTTGTTGGTGCGCACGATGCCGACGTAGTCCCACATGAAGCGGCGCAGCTCGTCCCAGTTGTGGGAGATGACCACGGCTTCGTCGGCGTCGGTGACGCGGCTTTCGTCCCAGGCGGGCAGCGCGGCGCGTTCGCGCGACGGGGCCTGCGCAATGGCGTCGGCCGCGGCGCGCGCGAACACCATGCACTCGACCAGCGAGTTGCTGGCCAGCCGGTTGGCACCGTGCAGGCCGGTGCAGGCGGTTTCGCCGATGGCATACAGGCCCGGGATGTCGGTGCGACCGGCCAGGTCGCTGAGCACGCCGCCGCAGGTGTAGTGCGCAGCGGGCACCACGGGAATCGGCTCGCGCGTGATGTCGATGCCCAGCTCCAGGCAGCGCGCCAGGATGTTGGGGAAGTGTTCCTTCAGGAACGCGGGCGGCTGGTGCGAGATGTCGAGGTACACGCAGTCCAGGCCGTGCTTCTTCATCTCGAAGTCGATGGCGCGGGCCACCACGTCGCGCGGCGCCAGTTCGGCGCGCTCGTCGTGCTTGGGCATGAAGCGCGTGCCGTCGGGCAACTTGAGCAGCCCGCCTTCGCCGCGCACCGCCTCGCTGATCAGGAACGACTTGGCGTGCGGGTGGTACAGGCAGGTCGGGTGGAACTGGATGAACTCCAGGTTCGACACCCGGCAGCCCGCGCGCCAGGCGGCGGCAATGCCGTCGCCGGTGGCGGTGTCGGGGTTGGTGGTGTACAGATACACCTTGCCTGCGCCGCCGGTCGCCAGGATGGTGTGCGGCGCGCGGAAGGCCAGCACCTCGTCGGTCTCGTCGTCCAGCGCGTACAGGCCCTGGCAGGACGGATCGGCCAGCCCGAGCTTGGTGCCGGTGACCAGGTCGACCAGCGTGTGGTGCTCGAACAGCGTGATGTTGGGCGTGCGGCGCACGCGCTCGATCAGCACCTGCTGCACGGCCGCGCCGGTGGCGTCGGTCACGTGCACGATGCGGCGCTGGCTGTGGCCGCCTTCGCGCGTCAGGTGCAGGTCGCCGCCTTCTTCCGAGAAGGGCACGCCCAGTTCGCGCAGCCAGCCGATGGCTTGTGGCGCGCCCTCGACCACGAAGCGCGTGGCCTCGGGGTCGCACAGGCCGGCGCCGGCGACCAGCGTGTCTTCCACGTGGGCGTCGAAGCTGTCGCCCGCCGCCAGCACGGCCGCGATGCCGCCCTGCGCCCAGGCGCTGGAGCCGTCGTTCAGCGCGCGCTTGGTGAGCACGGCCACGCGGTGCGTGGGGGCCAGGTGCAGCGCGGCGGAGAGGCCTGCAAGGCCGCTGCCGACAATGAGGACGTCGAAGTCGCGAACGGCGGAAGTCACAGGCGTGGGAACCGGTTGGGTCAGGCCGGCGAGTAGGCCAGTCGGACGTAAATAGGGGCGAAGGCCTCGGCCTGCGTGATGTCGATCAGCGTCTCCTTCGCGAGCTCGAGCATCGCGATGAAGGTGACGATCAGCACCGGCACGCCGCGCGAGACGTCGAAGAGCTTCTCGAACTCGACGAAGCGCTGGCCCTGCAGGTGGCGCAGCACGATGCTCATGTGCTCGCGCACGTTGAGCTCTTCGCGCGAGATCTTGTGGTGCTGCACAAGCTTGGCGCGCTTCATGATGTCGGCCCAGGCGTCGCGCAGCTCGACCACGTCGACGTCGGGAAAGCGCGGCTTGATCGACTGCTCGATGTAGACCTGGGCCTTCCAGAAGTCGCGCCCGTAGGTCGGCAGCGCGCTGATGGCGGCGGCCTGCAGCTTGGTCTGCTCGTACTCCATGAGCCGGCGAACCAGCTCGGCGCGCGGGTCTTCGGCCTCTTCGCCGTCGGCCACCTTCTTGGGCGGCAGCAGCATGCGCGACTTGATCTCGATCAGCATCGCGGCCATCAGCAGGTACTCGGCCGCGAGCTCGAGGTTGGTCTGGCGAATTTCGTCGACGTAGCTCAGGTACTGCCGCGTCAGGCCCGCCATCGGGATGTCGAGGATGTTGAAGTTCTGCTTGCGGATCAGGTACAGCAACAGGTCCAGCGGGCCCTCGAAGGCCTCCAGGAAGACCTGCAGCGCCTCGGGCGGGATGTACAGGTCTTTCGGCATCGCGAACAGCGGCTCGCCGTAGAGCCGGGCCAGGGCGACCTGGTCGACGACCTCGGGCATGCTGGCCACGATCGTGCCGTTGTCCTCGTCTGCACTCATGAGGCGGTTGCTATCAACTTAATAGCTGTGCGCGCAGGCTGGGCGGCGGGATGCCGGGTGGGCACCATTCACTTGGGTTGGGTCTGGTAGACGTACGGCTGCATCGGCACGCGGGCTTCGCTGTACTCCTCGAGCAGGCTGCGGTCGAGGTGCTTGTCCCAGAGCAGGGCGCGGCCGGCGCGCTGTTCGGATTCCAGCGTCGGCTTCTTTTGCTTCATCTCCTCGATGAAGTTCGTGATCTCGGAGGTGTAGTGGGGGCGGCGGAAGATGGACATAGACTGGACCTTTATCGCTCGAATTTTACCGGGGACGGCATGCAACGATTTCAGAAGGGCCGGATCGGCCTCGTGGCAGGACTGCTGGCGGCGCTGATCGGGCTCGCGGGCTGCGATCCGCAGCGCATCAGCGAGCTCGAAGAGGGCGTTTCGACCGAGGCCGACGTGCGCGCGCGTTTCGGCGAACCCGAGAACGTCTGGGACGTGCCCAACGGCCGCGTGCTGGAGTTCAACCGCCAGCCGCAGGGCCAGAAGAACTACATGATCACCATCGGCGCCGACGGCAAGATGAGCGCGCTGCGCCAGGTGCTCACGCCCGAGAACTTCGCCAAGGTGCAGCCCGGCATGATGATGGAAGACCTGCGCAAGCTGCTGGGCAAGCCGGCCAAGGTCACGCCCTATGCGCTCAAGCGCGAGACCGAATGGGAATGGCGCTGGGTGCAGCCACCGAATTCGTCGATGGTCTTCACCGCCACGCTGAACGACGACCAGCGCGTGGTGCGCAGCGGGTCGTCGCCTGATCGAGGCACCGAGGCGCCCTGACAGCTACGCGCCGTGCGACGCGCCGGGCTGGCCCGTCGTCAACTCCTCGGCAAAGCCCGAGCGCTCCAGCACCTCGAGCGGCTGCGGCTGCAGCGACTCGATGCGCAGCAGCCCGTCGCGCGCCAGCACCGCCCGGTGCAACTGCCGCAGCGCATCGACGCCGGTGGCATCGATGTAGATCAGGTGCGTGGCGTCGAGCACCAGCGTCATGCCGCGCGGTGCGCGCTCCGCGGCGTTCACTGCTTCGTCGAGCTTGGCCGCCGCGCCGAAGAACATGGCGCCGTACAGCCGGTAGGTGAGCACCGGCGGCTGCAGCGTCACGAGTTCGACGCTGAACAGCCCGCTCATGCGCCGGATGAAGAGCGCGCACGCCAGCACGATGCCCACCTGCACCGCCACCGTCAGGTCGAACACCACCGTGAGGAAGAAGGTGCCGAGCATCAGCAGGCGGTAGTGGCGGCTGAAGTGGCGCAGCTGGCCGGGCGTGAACTCGCGCCATTCGCCCATGTTCAGCCCGACGAACACCAGGATGCCCGCCAGCACCGCGAGCGGCACGTGGCGCGCCAGCGGCGCCGCCAGCAGCACCACGACCAGCAGCGTGACCGCATGCACGATGCCCGCAATGGGCGAGCTGCCGCCGGAGCGGATGTTGGTCACGGTGCGCGCGATGGTGCCCGTGGCCGGCATGCCGCCGAAGAAGGGCGTGACCAGGTTGGCGATGCCCTGCGCCATCAGCTCCTGGTTGGGGTCGTGGCGCGGCTGGCCGCTGACCTGGTCGGCCACGCGCGCGCACAGCAGCGACTCGATGGCGCCGAGCAGCGCGATGGTCAGCGTCGGCGTCACCAGCTGCTTGACGGTCTCCCACGAGAAATCGGGCAGCGCGAAGGCCGGCACGCCCTCGGGAATGCCGCCGAAGCGCGTGCCGATGGTCTCCACCGGCAGCGCGAAGCCCCACGACACCAGCGTGAGCGACGCCAGCGCGACGATCGGCCCCGGGATGCGCCCGACGATCTGCACCGGGCGCGTCTGCACCCAGCGTCCGCCCACGCGCTGCACCGCACGCGCCAGCGCCGAGTCGCCGCGAAACAGCCGCGACCACGCCAACAGCCCGAGCACGCAGGCCAGCCCGAGCGCGAAGGCGTGCGGGTTGAAGGTGTCCAGCCGCAGCGCCATCGCGTGCAGCTGCGAGAACACGTCGGCCGGCATGCGCTCCACCGTGAGGCCCAGGAGGTCTTTCAGCTGCGACAGCAGGATCAGCACCGCGATGCCGTTGGTGAAGCCCACCACGATCGACAGCGGCACGAAGCGCACCAGCCGCCCGAGCCCGAACAGCCCCGCCATGAACAGCAGCACGCCCGCGCAGGCGGTGGCGATCAGCAGGTTGGCCACGCCGTAGCGCTCGACGATGCCGTAGACGATCACGATGAACGCGCCCGCCGGCCCGCCGATCTGCACGGCCGAGCCGCCCAGCAGCGAGATCAGGAAGCCCGCGATGATCGCCGTCCAGATGCCGGCCTCGGGCTTGAGCCCCGAGGCGATGGCGAAGGCCATGGCCAGCGGCAGCGCCACGATGCCCACCGTGGCGCCCGCGCCGAGGTCTCCCAGGAACCGCCCCCGGTCGTAGCCGGCCATCGTGTCCAGCAGGCGGGGGCGAAAGCGGGTGAGGTTCAGCGGCGACGACATGTGCGGTCATTGTGGCCCGGCCGTCGCGGCGGCCCCGCGATTTCCAGGCGGTGAGTACTTTCAGTCAGCTTATCGGCGGCGAGGCTGGCAGATACATTTTTGACGTTTTGAAACAAACGTCAATGAGGTCGCCATGCACATCCTGCTCGTCGCGAGCGCGTTCAACAGCCTCACGCAGCGCGTGCTGGCCGAGCTCCAGGACCGGGGCCACACCGCGGGCATCGTGCTGGCGCTCGGCGACGACGAGGCCTTGCGCGAGGCGGTGCGCCAGCACGCGCCCGCGCTCGTCATCGCGCCGATGCTGACCACGGCGATTCCCGAGGACGTCTGGCGCGCCCACACCTGCCTCATCGTGCATCCGGGCCCGCCCGGCGACCGCGGCCCGTCCTCGCTCGACCGGACGTTGCAGGGCGGCGTCGACAGCTGGGGCGTCACCGTGCTCGAGGCCGTGGCCGAGATGGACGCGGGCGATGTCTGGGCCTGGTCGCCGCTGAAGGTGCCGCCGCAGGCCGGCAAGAGCGACCTGTACCGCGGCGAGGTGGCCGATGCCGCCGTCGACGCCGTGCTGCTGGCCGTCGAGCGTTTCGCCTCGGGCACCTACAAGCCGAAGCGGCAGAAGGCGGCCGACCTCGCCGCCGGCTGGCGGCCGTTCATGAAGCAGGCAGAGCGCCGCATCGACTGGGCCACGCAGACCACCGAATCGGTGCTGCGGCAGCTGCGCGCAGCCGATTCGCAGCCCGGCGTGCTTGACGAGCTGCTGGGCGCATCGTGGTACCTGCACGGCGGCCATGCCGAGGACGAACTGCGCGGCACGCCCGGCGAACTGATCGCCACCCGCGCCGGCGCCGTCTGCCGCGCCACCGTCGACGGCGCGGTCTGGCTCACCCAGCTGCGGCCCTGGCGCGAGCCGGGCTCCGGCCTGCCGAGCTACAAGCTGCCGGCTGTCGAGGCGCTGGGCGCGCGGCTGCCCGCCGGCCTGCCCGAGGTGCCCGCGCCGCTCGAGCTGCCGGCCGGCCGTCGCACGTGGACCGACATCCGCTACCGCGAGCACGGGCCGGTCGGCGTGCTGAACTTCTCGTTCGCGGGCGGGGCCATGAGCACCGCGCAATGCCGGCGTCTGCTGTCGGCCTACCGCTTCGCCTGCACCCGGCCGACCTCGGTGCTGGTGCTCGGCGGGCTGCGCGACTTCTTCTCCAACGGCATCCATCTGAACGTGATCGAGGCGGCGGCCGATCCGGCCGAAGAGTCGTGGGCCAACATTCACGCCATGAACGACCTGGTCGAGGCCGTGCTCACGACCACCGACCGCCTCACGGTGGCCGCGCTGGGCGGCAATGCCGCGGCCGGCGGCGTGATGCTCGCGCTCGCGGCCGACGAGGTGTGGTGCCGCGACGGCGTGGTGCTCAACCCGCACTACAAGCTCATGGGCCTGCACGGCTCCGAGTACTGGACCTACAGCCTGCCGCGTCGCGTGGGCGCCGACGAGGCCGCGCGGCTCACGCAGTCGGCGCTGCCCGTGAGCGCCAAGCGCGCGGTGGCGCTGGGCCTGGCGCAGCGCGTGCTGCAGGCCGCGCCGGAAGAGCTGGGTGACGAGGTCGGCCGGCTGGCCGCGCAACTGGCGGCATCGCCGGACCTGGCTGCGCGCCTGGCGGACAAGCAGGCAGCGCGTGCGCGTGACGAGGCGATCAAGCCGCTGCAGGCCTACCGCGACGAGGAACTGGCGCACATGCGGCGCAATTTCTTCGATCCCGCCGAGCCGCACGCGGTGTTGCGCTCGGCCTTCGTGCGCAAGGAAAAGGCACAGCACACGCCCGCGCACCTCGCGGCGCTGGGTCTGCCGCGCTGAACGGCCGTCAGTCCTTGCTGTCGGGAATCACCGCGTCGGCGGCCGCGCCCACGGCCTTGCCGGTGATGCGCGCGGTGCCGATGGCGGCATCGGCTGCGAGGCCGACCGCGCCGGCGCCCACGCTCACGGCGGTGCTCGCGACGCTGACCACCGCGCAGCCGCTCAGCAGCAGCGCACCCGCGAGGCCGAGCGCGGAAAGGACGAGGGGGCGGAGGCGGTCACTGCGTTGCATGGGCGGATTCTGCACCCGCAGCGCTGGATCGGGCGAGCGACGCCAGGATCGCCTCGCGGTCCTGGTCCAGCCGTGGCGGTTGCCGCCGCACCTGCGTGCGCAGCCCGCCGACGTGCACCGGGTTGCCCGCCACCGTGAGCGGCTGGCCGCCCTGCGTGCGCACCTGCACCAGCATCTCGCGCGCCTGCACCTGCGGGTCGTTCACCACCGCCGCCACGTCGTTGTAGTCGCCGGTGGGAATGTTGTGCTGCATCAGCAGCGCCTGCCAGTGCGCGCAGGGCGCAGTCGACAGGCGCGCTTCGAGCAGCTGCTTGAGCGCCTCGTGGTGCTGGCAGCGCGCCGGGTTGGTGGCAAAGCGCGCGTCCCCGGCGAGCGCGGGCAGCTCGAGCGCAGTGCACAGGCGCTGGAACAGCGCGTCGTTGCCCGCCGCGATCACGAACCAGCCGTCGGCCGCGCGGAACACGTCGAAGGGCGTGATCGACGGATGCCGCGAGCCGATCGGCCCCGGCGCGCGGCCCTCGGCCTCCATGCGGGAGATCGCGTTCTCGAGCAGCGCGACCTGGCAGTCGAGCATGGCCACGTCGACCCGGTCGCCCAGGCCCGTGCGCCCGCGCTGCAGCAGTGCGGCCTGCGTGCCGACGGCCGCGTACAGCCCTGCGCCCAGGTCGCCGATCGACACGCCCACGCGCGTCGGCGGCGCGCCCGGGTGGCCGGTGAGGCTCATGATGCCGCCCATCGCCTGCACCACCATGTCGTAGGCGGGGCGCCTGCTGTAAGGCCCGGTCTGGCCGAAGCCGGAGACCGAGGTGAACACGAGTTTCGGAAAGCGCGCATGCAGCGTCGGCCAGTCGTAGCCCAGCTTTTCCATCGTGCCGGGCCGGAAGTTCTCGACCAGCACGTCGGCCGTGGCCAGCAGCTGCTCGAAGACCGCGCGGTCGGTCGGCGCCTTCAGGTCGAGCGCGATCGACTCCTTGTTGCGGTTGACCGACATGAAGTAGGCCGAGTCGCCTTCGACGAAGGGGCCGATCTGCCGCGCGTCGTCGCCCAGGCCGGGTTGTTCCACCTTGATGACGCGCGCGCCCAGGTCGGCGAGCAGCAGCGTGCAGTACGGGCCCGCGAGCACGCGCGTGAGGTCGATGACGGTGAAGCCCTGCAGCGGGCCTGCCTTGGGTGCGTGCGAGCTCATTCGACGCTCGCGCCCGAGCGCTCGGTGAGTTCCTTCGACTTCGCGCCTTCGGCCAGGGCCCAGGCGCGGAATTCGGCCAGCGACTTCGAGGGCGCCGACTCGTTGCCCGACTTCTCCATCCGGGCCTTGACCTCGGGGTCGTTCAGCGCCGCCACGCTGGCGTCGAACAGCTTCTGCGCCACCTCCGGCGGCAGGCCGGCCGGGCCGAAGAGGCCGAACCAGAAGGTGTAGTCGTAGCCCTTCACGCCGGCCTCGGCCACGCTGGGCACGTCGGGAAAGAGCGGCGAGCGCTGGCCCGAAGTGACGGCCAGCACGCGCAGCTTCTGGCCCTGCGCCATCGGCAGCACCGACGGCGGCGTGCCGAAGGTGAGCTGCACGTCGCCCGCGGCCACCGCCTGGATCGACGGGGCGCCGCCCTTGTACGGCACATGCAGCATCTGCACGCCGGCCGCCTTCTCGAACGACAGGCCGGCCAGGTGCGTGACCACGCCCGCGCCCGACGACGAGTACGCCAGCTTGCCGGGGTTCTGCCGTGCCTCGGCGATCAGCGCCTGCACGGTCTTTGCGCTCACGTCCTTGTTGACGGCCAGCAGCATCGGCGCGGAACTCCAGCGCGAGATCGGCACGAAGCTCTTGGCGCCGTCGTACTTCACGCTCTTGTAGAGCAGCTTGTCGCTGCCGTAGAGGTTGGCGCTGCCCAGCAGCAGCGTGTAGCCGTCGGGCGCGGCGCGCGCGACCTGGTCCGATGCGATGGTGGTGCCGGCGCCCGGCTTGTTGTCGATGACGATGGGCTGGCCGAGCAGCTTGGCCATCTTGTCGCTCACGATGCGCGCCACGGTGTCGGCGCCGCCGCCGGCGGGGAAGCCCACCACCAGCGTGATCGGCCGCGCGGGGTAGGTGTCGGCCAGCGCGCCGGCCGAGGCCAGCAGCGCGGCGGCCGCGAACGAGAGGGCTCGCAGTTCTTGCTTCATGGGTTTGTCTCCTGAGTCTTGTGGGGGGAAGGGCGGGCGCGCTCAGCGGCCCTGGAACACCGGTGTGCGCTTCTCGCGCCAGGCCCGGCCGCCCTCGGCGAGGTCTTCGGACGCGACGGTGCGCTGCACCTCGTGCGAGATCGCGGCCGCGTCGGCGGTGCCGCGCGCGATCTGGTTCAGGTGCTTCTTCATGCCCAGCAGCGCCAGCGGCGCCATGCCGGCGAGCACGGTGCGCAGGCGCTGCACCTCGGTGTCGAGCGTGGCGGTGTCGTCGACCAGCTGCGTGAGAAAGCCGCAGTCGCGCATGGCGGCGCCGTCGAGCTTCTCGGCGGTGAGAAAGAGGCGCTTGGCCGTGTCCAGCCCCAGCCGCGACACGTAGCGCTCCATGCCGCTCTGGTAGTAGTGCAGGCCGAGCCGGGCGGCCGGCATGAACATCTCGGCGCTGCGGGCGCCTACGCGGAAGTCGCAGGCCAGCACGAGGTCGGTCGCGCCGCCGTAGACGCCGCCGTGTACCGCCGCGATGGTGACGGCGCGGCAGTTTTCAAACACATCGACCATCTCGCCGAAGCTGCGGCCCTCGGTCTGGCTCTGGGCGGCCACCTCTGATATATCAAACCCGCTGCAGAAGTACTTGCCCTCGGCGCGCAAGACCAGCACCAGCACCTCGGGCGTGCGGTTCACTGTGTCCACATGCTGGATCAGCACGGGAAGATCGTCCGGCGTGAGCTTGTTGGCGGCCTGGGGACGGTGTAGCGTCAGGTAGGCCACGTGGCCGTCGATCGCGAGGGTGGGAGACATTGATGTACCAAACAGATGAATTGATATATCTGTAAGGTTAGCTAATATCCAGATCGCCATGCAACCCGCGAAAACCCTCGACACCCACAGCCTGCAGGACCGCATCCGCGCCCGGCTCGAACAAGACATCCTGGGCGGCGTGCTGTCGCCCGGCATGGCCATCGACGAAAAGGCCCTGGCCCTGAGCTTCAACACCTCGCGCACGCCAGTGCGCGAGGCGCTGCTGCTGCTCAGTGCGCGCGGGCTGGTCGACATCGTTCCGCGCACCGGCATCTACGTGCGCCAGCTGCGGGCGAACGAACTGGTGGCGATGATGGAAGCGCTCGGCGAGCTCGAAGGCGTGCTGGCGCGGCTGGCCGCGCTGCGCATCGGCCCGGCGCTGCGCGAGGAACTGCTGCGCGCCCTGGCCGGCACCGCCGCGCAGGCGCAGGCGGACGACGCCGAGGCCTACCAGCAGGCCAACGCCGCGCTGCACGACGTGATCTACCGCGCCAGCGGCAACCCCTTCATCGTGGAGCAGGCGCAGACCGTGCGGCTGCGCATCTCGGCCTACCGTGGGCGGATGTTCGAGAAGCCCGGCCGGCTCGCCGCTTCACAGCGGGAGCACGAACGGGTGGTCGAGTGGATTCTGAAAGGCCACGCGGACAACGCCGCGGAGGCGATGCGCGACCACATCTCGGTGGGCGGCAAGGTGTTTGCCGACCTCGTGTTGAACAACAAGTTCGGCTAGTTCTTCTTTGCGTCTTCGGGTCAGCGCACGCGCATGCCCGGCGTCGCGCCCGCCCAGGGCTCGAGCACGTGGATGCCCGGGTGGGCCTTTTCGTCGCCGTGGCTCGCGGCCAGCACCATGCCTTCGCTGACGCCGAACTTCATCTTGCGCGGCGCGAGGTTGGCGACCAGCACCGTGAGCTTGCCCACGAGCTGCTCCGGCTGGTAGGCCGAGGCGATGCCGCTGAACACGTTGCGTGTCTTGCCTTCGCCCGCATCGAGCGTTAGGCGCAGCAGCTTGGTCGAGCCCTCGACCTTCTCGCAGGCCACGATCTTCGCGATGCGCAGGTCGATCTTCGCGAAGTCGTCGATGGTGATGGTCGGCGCGATGGCTTCGCCGCCGGGCAGCTCCTGCGCTTCCGCGGCGACAGGCGCAGCGGCGGCGGCTTCGGGCACGTCGAACAGCTTGTCGACCTGCTTGGGGTCGGCGCGCTGCATCAGGTGCTTGTAGTCGCCGATGGCGTGGCCGGCCGGCAGCGCCTGCGCGGCGTCGGCCCAGACCAGCGGGGCGATCTTCAGGAAGGCCTCGACGTTCACGGCCAGCGCCGGCAGCACCGGCTTCAGGTACAGCGTGAGCAGGCGGAAGGCCTCGATGCACACCGTGCACACGTCGTGCAGGCGCGCCTCGGCGCCTTCCTTCTTGGCCAGTTCCCAGGGCTTGTTCTGGTCGACGTACTCGTTCACCTTGTCGGCCAGCGCCATCACCTCGCGCAGTGCGCGGGCGTAGTCGCGGCCGTCGTACAGCGACTGCACCTGCGTGGCGGCGGCGCGCAGCGTGGACAGCAGCGTTTCGCCGTCGGCCGACACCGCACCCAGCTGGCCGCCGAAGCGCTTGCCGATGAAGCCGGCCGCGCGGCTGGCGATGTTGATGTACTTGCCCACGAGGTCGCTGTTCACGCGCGCCACGAAGTCGTCGGGGTTGAAGTCGATGTCCTCGTTGCGGCCGTTGAGCTTGGCGGCGATGTAGTAGCGCAGCCACTCGGGGTCGAGCCCGATCGACAGGTACTTGAGCGGGTCGATGCCGGTGCCGCGGCTCTTGCTCATCTTCTCGCCGCTCACCGTCAGGTGGCCGTGCACATACACGGCGTTGGGCGCCTTGCGGCCGCTGAAATGCAGCATCGCGGGCCAGAACAGCGTGTGGAAGGTGATGATGTCCTTGCCGATGAAGTGCACCTGCTCCAGCTCGGGGTCGGCCATGTACTCGGTGTACGAGATGCCGTCGCCGCCCAGTTCGATGCAGCGCTTGTCCAGCAGGTTCTTCAGCGAGGCCAGGTAGCCCACGGGCGCGTCGAGCCACACGTAGAAGTACTTGCCCGGCGCATCGGGGATCTCGATGCCGAAGTAGGGCGCGTCGCGGCTGATGTCCCAGTCACCCAGGCCACCCTTGCCTTCGTCGTCCTTGTAGAGCCACTCGCGGATCTTGTTCTGCACCTCGGGCTGCACGTGGCCGGGGGCGGCGGTCCATTCCTTCAGGTAGGCCTCGCAGCGCGGGTCCGATAGCTTGAAGAAGAAGTGCTCCGAGCTGCGCAGCTCGGGCTTGGCACCCGACAGTGCCGAATAGGGGTTGATCAGCTCGGTGGGCGCGTACACCGCGCCGCACACCTCGCAGTTGTCGCCGTACTGGTCCTTCGAATGGCAGTTGGGGCACTCGCCCTTGATGAAGCGGTCGGCCAGGAACATGCCCTTGGCCGGGTCGTAGAACTGCTCGACGCTCTTGGTCTCGATGAGGCCGTTGGCGCGCAGGTCGCGGTAGATGTCCTGCGCCAGCTGGTGATTTTCGGGCGCGTCGGTCGAGTGCCAGTTGTCGAAGGCGATGTGGTAGCCATCGAGGTAGGGCTTGCGGCCCGCGGCGATCTCGGCCACGAAGGCCTGCGGCGTCACGCCGGCCTTGTCGGCCGCGATGGTGATGGCCGCGCCGTGCGCGTCGTCGGCGCACACGAAGTTGACGTCGGCGCCATTCATTCGCTGGTTCCGCACCCAGATGTCGGCCTGGATGTATTCCATCATGTGGCCGATGTGGAACTTGCCGTTGGCATACGGCAGGGCGGTGGTGACGAAGAGCTTGCGCGGGGCGGACATCGGGGAGGGCGCTTTCGGGAGTGACGAACGGAAGGGGCGCGGGGCCCGTGGAGGCGGCCAGGGGCCGCGTCCGGGAACCGGGCATTTTAGGCGGCCCGTCCCGCAGCCGCCGCCATGGGGCTGCTCACCCCGCCGGCGGGGTACCCGGAGTGACCCCGAAGGCCGCGGGGGTGTCGCCCGTGCGACGTATGCTCGCAGCCTCTTTACTGAAAGTGAGCCGCCGCCGATGACCACCTCGATCCCCGCAACCCTCATTCCCGGCGACGGCATCGGCCCCGAGATCGTCGATGCGACCCTGGCGGCGCTCGACGCGCTGAAGGCGCCTTTCGTGTGGGATACCCAGATCGCCGGCCTGGGCGGCGTCAAGGCCTCGGGCGACCCGCTGCCCAAGGCCACGCTGGACAGCATCCGCAGCACCCGCCTGGCGCTCAAGGGCCCGCTCGAAACCCCCTCGGGCGGCGGCTACCGCTCGTCGAACGTGCGCCTGCGCGAGGAGTTCCAGCTGTACGCCAACCTGCGCCCCGCGCGCACCATCATCCCGGGCGGTCGCTACGACAACATCGACCTGACCGTGGTGCGCGAGAACCTCGAGGGCCTGTACATCGGCCACGAGCACTACGTGCCCATCGACGGCGACCCGCACGCCGTGGCCATGGCCACCGGCGTCAACACCCGCAAGGGCAGCCGCCGCATCCTCGAATACGCGTTCGACACCGCCGTGGCCACCGGCCGCAAGAAGGTCACGCTGGTGCACAAGGCCAACATCATGAAGGCGCTCACCGGCATCTTCCTGGAGACCGGCCTGGACCTGTACGAAGAGAAGTACAAGGGCCAGTTCGAGCTCGACACCGTGATCATCGACGCCTGCGCGATGAAGCTGGTGCTCAACCCCTGGCAGTTCGACATGCTGGTGACCACCAACCTGTTCGGCGACATCCTCTCGGACCTCGTGGCCGGCCTGGTCGGCGGCCTGGGCATGGCGCCCGGCGCCAACATCGGCACCAACGCCGCGATCTTCGAGGCCGTGCACGGCTCGGCGCCCGACATCGCCGGCAAGGGCATCGCCAACCCGACCGCGCTGCTGCTGGCGGCTGCGCTCATGCTCGACCACGTCAAGCGGCCCGAGCTGGCCACGCGCCTGCGCACCGCCATCGACCAGACGCTCAACCTGGACAACGTGCGCACCGGCGACCTCGGCGGCAGCGCCGGCACGGCGGCCTTCACGAAGGCGCTGGTCGCGCGCATCAACGGCGGTTGAGAAGAGCAGACAGTGCAGGTCGCATGAAAAAACTGCTGCTGCCTGCGCTGGTCTTCCTGCTCGCCGGCCTGGCGTGGTCCGCCGCCGGCGCGGTGGACGCGCCGCCGCGCTACACCGTCGTCAAGGTCGACCTGCGCACCGAAAAACTCGCGCTGTTCCTGAACGACGACACCGGCGCCGCCTTCAAGCGCTTCGACCGGCTCGAGGCCTGGCTGAAGGCGCGCCACAAGCAATTGCTGTTCGCGGTGAACGCCGGCATGTACCACGCCGACTTCGCACCCGTCGGCCTGCTGGTGCGCGAAGGCCGTGAAGAAGCACCTTTGAATCTGGCCGACGGCGTCGGCAATTTCTTTCGCAAGCCCAACGGCGTGTTCCTGGTGACGGCCCAGGGGCCGCGCATCGTCGAGGCGTCGGAATACCCGGCGATTGCCGCGAAGGGCGGCGTGCAGCTGGCAACGCAGTCGGGCCCGCTGCTGCTGCGCCACGGCGCAGTGCACCCGGCGCTCATCCCGAATTCGGATTCGCGCAAGACCCGCAACGGCGTGTGCGTGTCGGGCACCACCGCGATCTTCGTCCTTGCCGAGACGCCGGTGAACTTTTACGACTTCGCGCTGTACTTGCGCGATGTGTTGCATTGCCGCGATGCGCTGTACCTCGACGGCACCGTGTCGGCGATCTATTCGAAGACACTGCAGCGCAACGACTTCGTGCGCGACCTCGGGCCGATGCTGGCCGTGGTGGCGCCCTGAGGCGCGTGCCCTTTTCACTTCTGTCGCCCCTTCTTCCCGAGCCATGTCCACCACACCGCTGCCCGTCCTGTCCCTCCTCGAAACCCGCGTCCTCGGCGTGCTGGCCGAAAAGCAGCGCACCGTGCCCGACAGCTACCCGCTCACGCTCAACTCGCTGGTGTCGGGCTGCAACCAGAAGACCAGCCGCAACCCGGTGCTCGAACTCAGCGAGTCGCAGGTGCAGGCCGCCATCGACAGCCTGAAGGGCTACAGCCTCGTGGCCGAGACCAGCGGCGGGCGCGCCTTCCGCTACGAGCACAACATCGACCGCGTGCTGCGCATTCCGTCGCAGTCGGTGATCCTGCTCACCGTGCTGATGCTGCGCGGCCCGCAAACAGCAGGCGAGCTGCGCATCGCCTGCGACCGCATGCACAACTTCGCCGACATCTCGTCGGTCGAGGGCTTCCTCAACGAACTCGCCGAACGGCCAGCCGGTGCGCTGGTGGTGAAGCTGGCGCGCCTGCCGGGCGCGCGCGAAAGCCGCTGGGCGCACCTGCTGAGCGGGCCGCCCGCGGAAGAGGTGGCGGGGCCGGGCGCCTCGGGCGACGGCGCCTTCGTCACGCACGGCGATTCGCTCGGCGAAGTCGCGGCGCTCAAGGCCAACGTGGCGCGGCTGGAGACCGAGGTGGCATCGCTGAAGGCGCTGCTGGGGCGCGTGTGCTCGGAGCTGGGCATTTCTCCTGACGCGCCGGACGTACCCGAGGCCTGATCCCCCCGCTTCACAAAGGCTTCATCCAGCCCGCACATTCGCCGCCTACCGTCGGACCCATTGCGAACCCAATGGAGCTCCGAGCATGGACCACGGACAAACGGCCACCTGGCGCGACCCCGCGCCCTTCGACGACATCACCCGCCGCCTGCTGGGCGGGCTGGCGGCCCTGGCCGGCGTGGCCAGCCTCTACGCCTTCTTCTGGTGGGCCGCCTCGGCCACCGGCTTCCTGCTGTTCGACGGCTGGTGGCACACCTGGCGCGGCCTGGGCACCGCGCTCGCGTTCCGCGACGCGGACTCGGCGTTCTACCTGCTGAGCTGGACGCTGTCGGTCCTCGGCGGCGCGATCGGCTGGGTCGCGCTGGTCGCGCTCGCCGTGACTCATGGGCGCGGCTGGAGCGCGGTGCCGATGTGGATCAAGGTTGGCTGCTTCATCGGCGCCGTCGCAGGGTTGGCCTTCGAACCCGGCCGGCTGCTGGCGCTGGCGCCGATCGTCGGCGCGGTGCTGCTGATGCTGCGGTCGATGCTGTCGGCGCGCTGAGCCCATCGGCTATCGTCGGCTTCCACGTCGTTCGCGGGAGCCGCATGACCTACGCCTGTCCCCATTGCCGTCAGCCGGGCATCGCCGCCATGGCCAAGCGCCTTTCGAGCCGCGGCTCGCCGGCGGCGTGCGGGCGCTGCGGCACGCTCTCGCATGTGCTGGCCAGCACGTCGAACGGCATCTGGACGGCGGGCCTGCTGATCATCGTGCTGTCGGGCATCGGCGCTGCCGCGTGGAACATGCCGCCGCTGCTGCTGGTCGGCGTGGGCCTGGCGGTGGCCAACAACTTCCGGGCTTGGCGCCGGGCCAAGCTGTGGCCCATCTCGAAGGAAAGTGCCGACGCCGCCAAGAAGGCTGGCTGGCTCGTCGCAGGCCTGCTGGCGCTGTTCGGCCTGGGCTCGTGACGCGCGCTCAGACCCCCGCCGACACCGGCACGTCCAGGCTCACCTTCACCGGGTCCATCGTCACCAGCGTGCGAAAGCGCTTGACGTTGTTGCTCTGGAAAAACAGCTGGCGGGTGAGCGCGGTGTACTGCGCCATGTCGCGCACCACGCACACGAGGATGAAGTCCCACTCGCCCGTCACGTAGTAGCACTGCTGCACCTGCGGGCAGTCGCGAAAGCTTTGCTTCATGGCGTCGAGCCGTTCGATCTGCTCGCTCTCGGCCTCGACCTCGACCACGATGGTGAGCGGGTGCCCGAGCGCGGCGGGCGACAGCACGGCGCCGTGGCGCTGGATCACGCCCTCGTCGCGCAGGCGCTTGAGCCGGCGGTTCACCGCCGCCGTCGACAGGTGGATGCGCTCGCCCAGTTCTCCCTGCGAGAGGCGGCTGTCGGCCTGGATCAGTTCGAGCAGGTGCAGGTCGAGGGCGTCGAGGGGTGTCATGAAAAGAAAAGGCTTCACGCAAAAACGTTGCGTGGCAGCGGCTCATTTTGCGCACCTGTCCCGCTGCGTTGTCAATAGCATCTCGCCATGAAGTTTCCAGACGAA
Organism: Variovorax boronicumulans; assembly: GCF_009811375.1. Classification (NCBI taxonomy): domain Bacteria; kingdom Pseudomonadati; phylum Pseudomonadota; class Betaproteobacteria; order Burkholderiales; family Comamonadaceae; genus Variovorax; species Variovorax boronicumulans. The sequence continues at coordinate 4,131,190 of NZ_BKDH01000001.1, read as the reverse complement.
CCCCTGCGCGACCAGCTGGCCGGCTGGCGGCACCAGCTGCACGCGATGCCCGAAACCGGCTTCGAGGAGGCAAAAACCTCGGCCTTCATTGCCAGCGCGCTGCGGGCGCTGGGCCTCGAGGTCCACACCGGCATCGGCGGCACCGGCCTGGTCGCCAGCCTCACGGTCGGCAGCGGCACCGGCGTGATCGGCCTGCGCGCCGAGATGGACGCGCTGGCCATCACCGAGCTGGCGACCGAGCGGCCCTACGCCTCCGGCACGCCCGGGCGCATGCACGCCTGCGGCCACGACGGCCACATGGCGATGGTGCTCGGCGCCGCGCAGTTGCTGCGCGAGCGGCGCGATTTCGACGGCACCGTGCGCTTCATCTTCCAGCCCGCCGAAGAGCACGGCCGTGGCGCCCGCGCCATGATGGACGACGGCCTGTTCGAGCGCTTCCCGGTCGACGAGATCTACGGCCTGCACAACATGCCCGGCCTGCCCGCCGGCACCTTCGCCACGCGCGTGGGCGGCCTGATGGCGAGCGAGGACAACTTCGTCATCCACATCCACGGCCGGGGCACGCATGCCGCGCGGCCGCACATGGGCATCGACCCGATCGTGATCGGCGCGCAGATCGTGCTGGCGCTGCAGACCATCGTCTCGCGCACGCTCGACCCCGGCGCGCAGGCCGTGGTGTCGTGCACCGAGTTCATCACCGACGGCATCCGCAACGCGATTCCGTCGAACGTGGTCATCAAGGGCGACACGCGCAGCTACGACCCGGCCGTGCAGCGCATGCTCGAGACGCGCATGCGCGAGATCAGCGAAGGCATCTGCCGCCTGCACGGCGCGGAGTGCACGTTCAGCTACACGCACGAGTTCGCGCCCACCGTGAACTGGGCCGAGTGCGTGCCGACCGCGGTGGCCGCCGCCACGGCCGTGGTGGGCGCCGGGAAGGTCGACGCGAATGTCGCGCCGATGATGATCTCGGAAGACTTCGGCGCCTTCCTGCGCGCCGTGCCGGGCGCCTTCGTCTTCCTGGGCAACGGCGCCGAGGGCGAGCCCGGCGGCACGCCGCTGCACAACGGCCGCTACGACTTCAACGACGCGGTGCTGACCACGGGCGCGCGCTACTTCGCGCAGATCGTGCGCCAGCGGCTTCCCGTGCGCACCGCGGCCTGATCCATTCTTCTTTTCCGGTTTTCTTCCCATGCTCTTCGCCAACCCTCACGCGCAACGGCGCGGCTACGACGCGGCCCTGCAGGCCGTCATGAACATCGCACGCGGCCGCGAGAGCCGCCAGTGGCTGTCCACCTGGGACCGGCTCTCGCCGCAGCCGACGCCGGCGTGGCCGCTGCCCCGGCTCGCCGCGCAGCTGAGCGTCGCGCAGGTGGTCGTGAAGGACGAATCGCGCCGCTCCGCGCTCGGCAGCTTCAAGGTGCTGGGCGCTCCCGTGGCCTTGCTGCGCTTGGTGCTGCGCCGCTGGCCCGAGCGGGGCTGGACACCGGCCGACCTGTTCGCGGGCCGACACGCCGAGGCGCTGCGCGACTTCGTCGTCATCAGCGCGACCGACGGCAACCATGGACGCGCACTGGCCGCGGCTGCGCAGAGCATGGGCTGCCGCTGCGTGATCGTGTTGCACGCGCAGGTCAGCGAGGAGCGCGAGGCGCCCATCGCCGCGCTCGGCGCCGAGATCGTTCGCATCGCCGGCAACTACGACGCCTCGGTCGAAGAGGCCGCGCGCCTGGCCCGGGTGAACGGCTGGGAGGTCGTCTCCGACACCTCCTACGAAGGCTACGAAGAGATTCCGCGCGACGTGATGCAGGGCTACGGCATCCTCGTCGACGAGCTGCTCGAGAACACCGCGCCCGGCGCGCCGTGCCCCTTCACCCACGTCATCGTGCAGGGCGGCGTTGGCGGGCTCGCGGCCGGCGTGGCGAGCCATTTCTGGGAGCGCTACGGCGCCGCGCGGCCGACGCTGATCGTCGTCGAGCCCGAGCAGGCCGACTGCCTGCTGCAGAGCGCGCGCAGCGGCCGGCCTGACCGCGCCACCGGCAGCGTCGATTCGGTGATGGCGGGGCTGGCCTGCGGCGAGACCTCGCCGCTCGCGTGGCGCTTCCTGCAACCCTCGGTCGACCTCTTCATGACCGTCACCGATGCCGACGCCGAGCACGCGATGCGCACCTTCGCCGCCGGCGAGGCGGGCGACCTGCCGGTGCTGGTCGGCGAATCCGGCGCGGCCGGCCTCGCCGCGCTGCAGGTGCTCGCGGCCGACCCCGAACTGGCGCGCGCCGCCGGCCTCGACGCCACCTCGCGCGTGCTGCTGTTCAGCACCGAAGGCGCGACCGCGCCCGGCGTGTACCGCGCGCTCACCGGCCGCTCGGGCGAAGAAGTCGTGGCGGCGCAGGCGCAATGGCTGCAGCGCGAAGGCATCGCCGAAGCCGCGTTGATGGCGCGCATCGACGCGCACGCCACCATCGGCGCGACCGCACAAGGCGGCGTCTGCCGCATCGCACTCACCGACGCCGACCGCGCGGGCCGCGACCGGCTCGCGCAGTGGATGCGCGACCTGGGCCTCACCGTGCGCATCGACCGCATCGGCAACATCTTCGGCATCCGCCCCGGCCAGTTGCCCGATGCGAAGCCCGTGATGACCGGCTCCCACATCGACACCGTCGCCACGGGCGGGCGCTACGACGGCAACTACGGCGTGCTGGCGGGCCTGGAGGTGGTGCGCTGGCTCAACGAACGCCAGCGCCAGACGCTGCGCCCCTTCGTGGTCGCCGCGTTCACCAACGAGGAGGGCGTGCGCTTCATGCCCGACATGATGGGCTCGCTGGTGCATGCGGGCGGGCTGGCGCTCGAGGCGGCGCTCGACACCGTCGCCACCGACGGCGCACGGCTGGGCGACGAACTCGCGCGCATCGGCTACGCGGGCGACATGGCCTGCGGCGCGCTGGTGCCGCACGCGTTCGTCGAACTGCACATCGAGCAGGGCCCGGTGCTGGAGGCCGAAGGCGTCACCATCGGCGCGGTGGCCGACCTGCAGGGCATCTCGTGGCAGGAGATCGTCGTCACCGGCCAGTCGAACCACGCGGGCACGACGCCCATGCGCCTGCGCCACGACGCCGGCTACTGCGCTGCCGCCATCGCGGTGTTCGTGCGCGAGCTGGCACGCCGCTACGGCGGCAGCCAGGTCGCGACAGTGGGCGCGATCGGCCTGCACCCCAACCTCATCAACGTGATCGCGGCGCGCGCCACGCTCACGGTCGACCTGCGCCACACCGACGAGGCGACGCTGAAGGACGCTGAAGGCGAGTTGGCGGACTATCTGCGGCAGCTCGAGACCACTGAAGGCGTGACCATCGAAGCCCGCACGCTGGCGCGCTTCGAGCCGGTGCAGTTCGATGAACGGCTGGTGCGCCTCGTCGAGGCCAGCGCGCACGCCCGCGGCCTGAGCCACCGCCGCATGACCTCGGGCGCGGGCCACGACGCGCAAATGATGGCGCGGATCGCGCCCGCCGCCATGGTCTTCGTGCCGAGCGTGCGCGGCATCAGCCACAACCCGAAGGAGCACACGGCGAGCGCCGACCTGGCGCAGGGCGCGAACGTGCTGCTGGACGTGGTGCTGGGGCTGGTGGACGAGGCGGGCTGAGCGGCGCGAACTCAGCCGGCCGCGTGCGCCTTTATTTCGGCACCCACCCGAAGAACCGCAGCACCTCGTCTCGCTGGCGCATCGCGTCCGCGCGCCCCAGCGCCATGAGTTCGCGCGTGTAGGCCGACTCGAACAGCAGGTAGCTGGCGAGCGCGCCGCCCTTCACGTCGGCCGCGACCTTCGAGCCGCCCAGCAGGTGCCGCACGGCGCCCGGCAGCGCGTCGACGTGGCGCGCCGCGATCATGTCGATGCGCTCCGACGGCGAGATCACCAGCAGGTCGAGCGGGCGCAGCGTGCTCGCGGCGCGCGCCTCCTCGGGAATGAGGCCCAGCGTGTGGTTGATGCGGCGCAGGCGTTCGATGTCGACCGCCAGCGCATCCAGAAAGATGCTCGACAGCGCATGGCCGGCGATCTGCGCCATGGTCGGGTAGCCGCTGTGGGTGTTGGGCGCAGCCTCGTCGCGCAGCTCGTGCATGCGGCCCGCGCCGATCACCACGATGCGCCGCGCCCCCAGGTGGATCGCCGCCGCGATGGGGGCCGACTGGCGCATCGAGCCGTCGCCGAAGTACTCGGTGTGGCCCGGCGGCATCGGCAGCGCCGTGGCCGGGAACACGAAGGGAATGGCCGACGAGGCCATCAGGTGCGCATGCGTGATGCGGTCGCGCACCGACAGGCGCTGCGAGCGCACCCAGGGCTCCATCGGCACGGCCGCCTCGAAGAAGGTCACGTGCTCGCCCGAGCTGTAGCTCGAGGCCGTGACCGCCAGCGCCTGCACATGGCCCTGCTGCATGAGCTGTGGCAGGCGGTCCAGCGGCACCAGGCGTTGCAGCAGGCCGGCCAGCGGCGTGTTGTCCAGCAGCGACTTCGGCTTGATGCGCATCCAGTTGGCGGCAAAGCGCCCCAGGCCGAGCAGCATGCGCCAGCGCGCGCCGCTGCCGAGCACCGAGAGCGAGTCGGCGCGGTAGATCTGCTCGGCGCGGAACTCGCCCCACACCTGCGCGATGTGCGCGACCACGCGGTCGAAGTCGTCGGCGCCGCAGGCCAGCGCCGCGGCGTTGATGGCGCCGGCCGAGGTGCCGGTGATGATCTGGAACGGGTTGCCGCCGCCGGTGGCCGCACCCGCCGCCACGGCGTCGCGCCGGATCTCGGCGATGGCTTCGAGCACGCCGACCTGGTAGGCGGCGCGGGCGCCGCCGCCTGTCAGCAGCAGGCCGGTGGCGGGGCTTGTCTCGGGCATTGCGTCGGTGTCTTTTCTTCTTCGGCGTTTTTCGGACGGGAAATGAGCGCGTCCCGGTACGGGCTTGGCGGGCGGAATAGACTACCCGCCATTCAGGAGTTTGATCAATGGCACTCACCCCCGACGGGCTCATGGACGCACTCAAGAGCGTCACGGACCCTAACACCGGCAAAGAATTCGCAGCGACCCGCTCGCTCAAAAACCTGCAGATCGCCGAGGGCGATGTCTCGTTCGACCTCGAACTCGGCTACCCCGCCAAGAGCCAGCACGCGGCCATCCGCAAGTCGCTCGTGGCCGCGGCCAAGGCCGTGCCGGGCGTGGAGAACGTGTCGGTCAACATCGTCACCAAGGTCATCAGCCATGCGGTGCAGCGCGGCGTGCAGCTGATGCCCAACGTGCGCAACATCGTGGCCGTGGCCTCGGGCAAGGGCGGCGTGGGCAAGAGCACCACGGCCGCCAACCTGGCGCTGGCGCTGGCCGCCGAGGGCGCCAGCGTGGGCCTGCTCGACGCCGACATCTACGGCCCGAGCCAGCCCATGATGATGGGCCTGGACGGGCGCCCCGAGAGCATCGACGGCAAGAACATGGAGCCCAAGGAGCGCCACGGCGTGCAGGTGATGTCGATCGGCTTCCTGGTCGACGCCGACCAGGCCATGATCTGGCGCGGCCCCATGGCCACGCAGGCGCTCGAGCAGCTGCTGCGCCAGACCAACTGGAAAGACCTCGACTACCTGATCGTCGACATGCCGCCGGGCACCGGCGACATCCAGCTCACGCTGAGCCAGCGCGTGCCGATGACGGGCGCGGTGATCGTCACCACGCCGCAAGATATCGCGCTGCTCGACGCGCGCAAGGGCATCCAGATGTTCGAGAAGGTCGGCGTGCCGATCCTGGGCATCGTGGAGAACATGGCGGTGCACATCTGCTCGAACTGCGGCCATGCCGAGCACATCTTCGGCGCCGACGGCGGCAAGAAGATGGCGGCCGAGTACCAGATGGCCTACCTGGGCGCGCTGCCGCTGGACATCAACATCCGGCTGCAGGCGGACAGCGGGGCGCCCACGGTGGTGTCCGACCCCGACGGCGAGGTGGCCGGGCTCTACAAGGCCGTGGCGCGCAGCGTGGCGGTGGGGATCGCAGAGAAGGCGAAGGACTTTTCCGCGAAGTTCCCGACGATCTCGATCAGCAAGAACACCTGAGGCCGAGGCGGGGCAGGGCGAGGGCCTGCGCAGGCGCCCCGGACGCGAGCCCGCAAGAAGAAAAAGGACGCACGCAATGAACCTGCTCGCCTCGATGCGCTACCTCGTCGCACTCAGCGAGCACAAGCATTTCGGCCGCGCCGCGCAGGCCTGCCACATCACGCAGCCGGCCCTTTCCAATGCGCTGCGCGCGCTGGAAGGCGAGTTCGGCGTCGTCATCGTCAAGCGCTCCCGCGTGTACGTGGGCCTCACGCACGAAGGCGAGCGCGTGCTGGCCACGGCGCAGCGCATGCTGCGCGACAACGAGGTGCTGCTGCAGGAATTGCGCAGCGAGGCCGGCGACCCGCGCGGGCGGCTGCGCATGGCCGCCGTGCCCACCGCGATCCCGATGCTGTCGCGCTTTGCCGCGATGCTGCAGCAGCGCCATCCGGGCATCGTGCCGGCCGTGCTTTCCATGAGCTCGCAGGAGCTGGAAACGGGCCTGGAAAACCTCTCGGTCGACCTCGCGCTGGGCTACACCGAGCGCATGCACCTGCCGGGCGTCAAGCTCAAGGCCTGGCCGCAGAGCATCGAACATTACTTCCTGCTGCGGCGCGCGAAGAAACCCTCGGCCGACCGGCTGCGCATCGGCCGCCCCATCGCCTGGGCCGAGGCCGGCAAGCTGCCGCTGTGCCTGCTCACGCCCGACATGCACAACCGCGCCATCATCGACCAGGCCCTGCGCGAGGCCGGCGTGGCCGCGGTGGCACCGGCCATCGAAACCAACTCGGTGCTCACGCTCGCGCTGGCCGTGAGCGTGGGCACCGTCAGCAGCGTGCTGCCCGGCGCCATGGTGGCGGCCGTGCGCAGCCACCGCGAACTGGAGGCGCTGCCGCTGGTGGCGCCCGAGGTGCGCACGCCCATCGGCTTCATGACGCAGGAGGGCGTGCGGTCCGCGCGCGCGCTCGATGCGGCACTGGCCTTCCTGCAAACGCCCGAATGGCAGGCGCAGGCGCGCCAGCACAGCGGCGCGCTCGACGCCGCGTAGCCCCGGCCCACGGGTGCCGACGGCACCTGGATGGTTTACCCTTCGCGCCATCATGAAATCCAAAGCCCAGTTCCGCCTGCGCATCTACCGGGACGACACCATCGCCATCGGCCCCGGCAAGATCGCCGTGCTCGAAGCCGTGGCCGAGACCGGTTCGATCTCGGCGGCGGCCCGCCTGCTCGGCATGTCGTACCGCCGCGCGTGGATGCTGATCGACGAGATGAACCAGACGCTGGCCTCGCCGGCCGTGAACACCGCCGCCGGCGGCTCGCGCGGCGGCGGCACGGCGCTCACGCCCGTGGGCGAGGACATCGTGAAGCGCTACCGCGCCATCGAGAACGCTGCGCGCCTCGCGACGGCTGCCGACGTTCGCGCGCTCACGCGCCTGCTGGCCCCATGAACGCCGCCGACATCGACCCCGTCGTCTGCCGCCCGGTCGGCGTCGTGCGCAGCCGCTTCACCGAAACCTCGGGCATGCCCATCCAGACGGCCGGTGCGCCCGACGAAGTGGGGCGCCTGGAGGTGTTCGCCGAATTCGCGCCGGGGCTGCGCGACATCGAAGGCTTCGACTACCTGATCCTCGTGACGCACCTGCACCGCTGCGCGCACGAACGGCTCGAGGTGGTGCCCTTTCTCGACGACGCCACGCATGGCGTGTTCGCCACGCGCGCGCCCGCGCGGCCCAACCGGCTGGGCCTGTCGATCGTGCGGCTCACGGCGGTGGAGGGCACGACGCTGCATTTCAGCGGCAACGACATGATCGACGGCACGCCCGTGCTCGACATCAAGCCCTACGTGCCGCGCTTCGATGTGCGCGAGACCGAGCGCGTGGGCTGGTTCGGCGCGCGGCTCGATCAGCTGCCGCGCACGCGCTCCGACGGCCGGATGGACTGATCGCCGTCGCCTGACGCCTCGCCGGCCGCGCCCGGCAGCAGGTCGCCCTGCCAGCACGACCACACGTCCTGCGACAGCGTCTCGCGCGCTTGCGGCGGCGCCTCGCGGATCGTGCCCATGCTGATGAACCCCGCCAGGTACTCGCCCGGCTGCACGCCGACCTGGCGCACCAGCGTCTCGTCGAAGCAGCGCTCGCCGCTCAGCACGATGGCGCCGTAGCCCAGCTGGTGCGCGGCGGCCAGCAGGTTGCCCAGCGCCGCGCCGGCGCCCAGCCACTGTTCGCGCGCGGGAATCATGCTGCGCTCGCGCGGCGACACCACGAAGCCCAGCAGCAGCGGCGGGCGTGTGGCGTGCTCGCGGGCGCGCCGCAGGTCGGTCGGGCTGGCGAGCGGATCGCGGCGCAGCTTTTCCTGTTCGAAGCACCAGGCCAGCGCCTCGCGGTTCTGCGGGCGGAACTCGATCACGCGCCACGGATGCAGCCCGCCGTGGTCGGGCGCGCGCAGGCCGGCCTGAATGATGGCGTCGAGTTCGTCGGGGTTCGGGCCGGGCGATTGCAGCCGCCGCGGCGACACCGAGCGCCGCGTCAGCAGGACTTCGAGGATGCGTTCCGCACCCGTCATGTGGCGCCACATCGTTGTCATTGCCCGCGCCGGTCGGTCCATGCGGCGCTGCGGCGCAGCACCTCGCCGATGTCCTGCGCGTCGCCCGGCGCCACCAGGAACGACTGGCTCTCGCCGCCCGGCGCGATGATCGACAGCACGAAGCCGCCAGCGTCCAGCGTGCGCTCGATGCGCCATTCGTGCACCTGCGTCACATGGCGAAGCTCGGGCCTGCCGGAGGTCGAGCGGACAACGGTGTCATGAGGGGAAAGGCGCATGGGGCGGATGGACAAAGTCTCCAACGCTGTATTCGCCAGTATATGAAGACCGGCGCATCCGTGCATCCCCGTGGGAACCAGAAGGCCGCTCATGTAACAATTACGCCGTATCTCAATGAACACGACGACCACCTCTTCGCTCATCGCCACCACCGACTGGTCGCCGCTGGTCCTGTCGCTGCAGGTCGCGGCGGTCGCGACCTTGCTGGCGCTGGTCGCGGGCGTGGCGCTGGGCTGGGTGTTCGCGCGCAAGCAGTTCACCGGCTCGGGCGTGCTCGAGGCCGTGTTCATGCTGCCGCTGGTGCTGCCGCCCACGGTGATCGGCTACGCCATCCTGGTGGCGGCGGGGCGCCGCAGCCCGCTCGGCGCCTGGCTGCGCGAGCACTTCGACTACACCATCATCTTCAGCTGGCACGGCGCCGTGGTGGCGTCGGCCGTGGTCGCGTTGCCGCTGGTGCTCAAGTCGGCCAGCGCGGCGTTCTCGAACGTCGACCGCTCGCTCGAGGCCGCCGCGAGCACCTTGCGCCAGTCGCCGTTCTCGGTGTTCTTGCGCGTCACGCTGCCGCTGGCCTGGCCCGGCATCCTGGCCGGCACGCTGCTCGCGTTCGCGCGCGCCATGGGCGAGTTCGGCGCTTCGCTGATGGTGGCCGGCTCCATTCCCAAGCAGACCCAGACCCTGTCGATGGCCATCTACGACGCCGTGCAGGCCGGCCACGACGACCTGGCGCTGCTGCTGGTGGTCGTCACGTCGGTGCTGTCGATCGCCGTGCTGGTGGTGTCGAACCGCTTCTTTTCGCTTCGTTGATTCCCCCTTTTTCCAGGAGACTGTGCCCATGCGTCCGTTGCGTCTTTTGTCCGTCGTGCTTGCCCTGGCCCTGCCGCTTGCGGCCGTCGCGCAGCAGATCACCGTGTCCGCCGCCGCGAGCCTGACCGATGCGTTCAAGGAAATCGGTCCCAAGTTCGAAGCCGCCAAGGCCGGCAGCACCGTGCGCTTCAACTTCGCCGCCTCGGGCGTGCTGCTGCAGCAGATCGGGCAGGGCGCGCCGGTCGACGTGTTCGCCAGCGCCGACCAGGAGACGATGAACCGCGGCAACGACCAGAAGCTCATCGACACCGCCACCCGCAAGGACTTCGTCACCAACAGCCTCGTGCTGGTGGAGCCTGCGCAGGGCGCCGTCGGCCTGAAGTCGCTGCAGGACCTGAGCGCCGCCAGCGTGAAGAAGATCGCCGTCGGCAAGACCGCCACCGTGCCGGTCGGCCGCTACACCAAGCAGGTGCTGGACAACGCCAAGCTCTGGACCGTGCTCGAACCCAAGTTCGTGCAGGCCGACAGCGTGCGCCAGGTGCTCGACTACGTGAGCCGTGGCGAGGTCGAGGCCGGTTTCGTCTACCGCACCGACGCGGCCGTGGCTGGCGACAAGGTCAAGGTCGCCTTCACGCCCACCGGCCACACGCCCGTGACCTACCCGATCGCCGTGGTGGCCGAGAGCAAGCAGAAAGCGCTGGCGGGCGACTTCATCGCCTTCCTGTCGACGCCTGCGGCCCAGGAAGTGCTCACGCGCTACGGTTTCGGCAAGCCATGATCGATGTCGATCTGCAGCTCACGGTGAAGGACGGGGCCCGGCGCTTCGACCTCGCCGTGCGCTTCCAGACCGACGTTCCCTTCGCTGCGCTTTACGGCCCCTCGGGGGCCGGCAAGTCGCTGACCCTGCAGGCCATCGCCGGCCTGCTGCATCCGTCGGCGGGCCATGTGCGGCTCGATGGCCGCACGCTGTACGACGCCGCGCAGCGCATCGACGTGCCCGCGCCGGCGCGCCGCATCGGCTACCTGTTCCAGAACTACGCGCTGTTCCCGCACCTCACGGTGCGCGAGAACGTGGCGTTCGGGCTCACCGCATGGCACCGCCGCACGCTGCCGGCGCGCGACGCCGAGCGCGTGCAGGCGCTGCTGGCCAGCTTCGGCCTCGCCGCGCTGGCCGACAGCCGGCCGCAGAAACTCTCGGGCGGCCAGCAGCAGCGCGTGGCCCTGGCGCGCGCGCTGGCCTGCGAGCCGCAGGTGCTGCTGCTCGACGAACCCTTTGCCGCGCTCAACCCCATGCTGCGCGCCGAGCTGCGCAACGAGCTCGCGCAGGTGCGCAAGCAATGGGGCATTCCGGTGCTGATGATCACGCACGACATCGAGGACGTGCTCGCCCTGGCCGACGTGGCCTTTGTCTACAAGGACGGGCAGGTGGTGCGGGAGATCGACCTGCACAACGCCGACAGCCGCGACTTTGCGCTGCGCGAGATTGCCGGGGTGCAGGAGGTCGAGGAGACTCCGCTGCGCAGCAAGCTGCGGGGTTTGCTGATGGGTGGCGCGCGCGAGGCCTGATCGCCGTTTTCTCCCTTCGTCATTTCCATTTTGAATCGCCGCATGTCGCGATTCAATTTGACGCCACGCCCCCGCAGGCCAACACTGCCGCCATGAGCGAGCAGAAGATCGAGTTTTACAAGGGCCCCGCCGGTGGCTGGGGCGCGTTGCGCAGCGTGACCAATGCGCTGCTGCGGCAGGACATTCCAGTCAAGGGTGCGAAGACGCTGCTCTCGGCCAACCAGCCCGACGGTTTCGACTGCCCCGGCTGCGCCTGGCCCGACCGCAACCATGCCTCGACCTTCGAGTTCTGCGAGAACGGCGTGAAGGCCGTGGCCGCCGAGGCCACCGCGCGCCGCGCCGGCCCGGAGCTGTTCGCGAAGCACACCGTGGCCGAGCTGGCGCAGCAGAGCGATTTCTGGCTCGAAGACCAGGGCCGCCTCACGCACCCCATGGCCTACGACGCGGCCAGCGACAGGTACGTGCCCATCGACTGGGACGACGCCTTCGCGCGCATTGCGCAGCACCTGAACGCGCTGCCCGACCCGAACCAGGCCATCTTCTACACCTCGGGCCGCGCGAGCAACGAAGCGGCCTTCCTGTACCAGCTGTTCGTGCGCGAGTACGGCACCAACAATTTTCCCGACTGCTCGAACATGTGTCACGAACCCAGCGGCAGCGGCATGCGCCCGCAGCTGGGCGTGGGCAAGGGCACGGTCACGCTGGAAGACTTCGAGAAGGCCGACGCGATCTTCATCTTCGGCCAGAACCCGGGCACCAACCACCCGCGCATGCTCGGCGAACTGCGCGCGGCGTCCAAGCGCGGCGCGCGCATCGTGAGCTTCAACCCGCTGCGCGAGCGCGGGCTGGAGCGCTTTGCCGATCCGCAGGACAAGCTGGAGATGGCCACGCTGGGCTCCACGCCGATCAGCACGCATTACTTCCAGCTGCGCGTGGGCGGCGACTTCGCGGCGGTGAAGGGGATGATGAAGCACGTCATCGAACGCGAAGACGCGGCGGTGGCGCGCGGCGAGCCCTCGGTGCTCGACCACGCATTCATCGCCGAGCACACCCTCGGTTTCGAGGCGCTGGCCGACGACCTGCGCGCCGAATCGTGGCCGCTGCTGGTGCAGGAGTCGGGCCTGAGCGAAGCGCAGATCCGCGCGGCGGCCGATGTGTACCTGGGCGCCAAGCGGGTCATCGCCTGCTGGGGCATGGGCATCACGCAGCACCAGCATTCGGTGGCCACGATCCAGATGATCGGCAACTGGCTCATGCTGTGCGGCCACATGGGCCGCGAAGGCGCGGGCGCCTGCCCGGTGCGCGGCCACAGCAACGTGCAGGGCGACCGCACCATGGGCATCTGGGAAAAGCCGCCGGCCGCGCTGCTCGATCGGCTGCAGCAGGTGTTCGGCTTCGAGCCACCACGCCAGAACGGCGTGGACACGGTCGAAGCGATCCAGCTCATGCTCGACGGCAAGGGCAAGGTGTTCTTCGCGCTGGGCGGCAACTTCGCTGCGGCCACGCCCGACACCTACCAGACCTGGAAGGCGCTGCAGCAGTGCGACCTCACGGTGCACGTGACCACCAAGCTCAACCGCAGTCACATCATCCACGGACGCGAGGCGCTCATCCTGCCGTGCCTGGGCCGCACCGAGATCGACATGCAGGCGAACGGCCCGCAGGGCGTGACGGTCGAGGACTCGATGAGCATGGTCCACATCTCGATGGGCATCAACCCGCCCGCGTCGGAGCATCTGCTGTCCGAGCCGGCCATCGTCGCGCGCCTGGCCGCGGCCACCATCGGCGCGCGCAGCAAGACACCGTGGCTCTGGCTCGTCGAAGACTACGCCCGCATCCGCGACAAGATCGAAGCCGTGTTCGACGACTTCAAGGACTTCAACGCGCGCGTGGCGCACCCCGGCGGCTTCCGCCTGCGCAACACGGCGAGCGAGCGCGTGTGGGCCACCGCGTCGAAGAAGGCCGTGTTCTTCACGCACGCCGTGCCGCTGGACACGCACGCCCACCGGGCCCGCGCGCGCTTCGCGTCGCAGCGCGACACGCTGGTGTTCACGCTGCTCACCACGCGCTCGCACGACCAGTACAACACCACCATCTACGGCATGGACGACCGCTACCGCGGTGTGTTCGGCCAGCGCCGCGTGGTGTTCATCCACAAAGACGACATCCGCCAGCTCGGCATGAAGGACGGCGATTGGGTCGACATCCAGACCGTGTGGAGCGATGGGCAGGAGCGTCGCGCCGACCGTTTCAAGCTGGTGGCCTACGACATCCCGCGCGGCAACCTCGCGGCCTACTACCCCGAGACGAACCCGCTGGTGCCGCTGTCGTCGGTGGCCGAGAACGCGGGCACGCCGACCTCCAAGTCGATTCCCGTGGTGCTGTCGCTGCATGTGGCGCCGGTCGCGGCGGAGGCCGACGCCGTGGCGGCATGAGCGATTCAGGGTTCGACGCCGACGCCTTTTCCATCGCGATCCTGCGCGCGCTCGCCGAAGCGCCCGGCGAGGGCGGCATGTCGCTGCCGCGCCTGGGCAAGCGGCTGGGGCAGGGCGCGAGCGTGGTCATGCGCCAGCTCACGCTGATGGGCGATGCCGCATTGGGCGGCGTGCGCGGACCGGGCTGGGTGCGCGTGGTGCAGCTGGACGATCGCTGGGTCGCGCACCTCACCGACGCCGGACGTGCGGTGGTCGACAGCCTGCCGGCTGACGAAAACCGCGGCTGAGCGGACAATGGCCGCGGCCATGACAGACACCCCCGAATCCGACGCCCTGCCGCCCCTCGCTCGGCATGCCGTGCACGTCTTCGGCGAGCGCGGCCTCGCGCCCGAGGGCGTGGTGCGCGACGACACGCTGGCCGCCGAGGTGCCGGTGGCGCTGGTGTTCAACGGCGTCTCGCACGCGGTGATGATGGCCACGCCGCAAGACCTCGAGGCCTTCGCGCTGGGCTTTGCACTCAGCGAGGGCATCCTCGACAGCGCCGCCGATTGCCGCGGCATCGACGTGCGAACGGTCGGGGCCCTCGATGCGGGCCTGCCCGAAGGCATGCCCGGCATCGAGGTGCAGCTCGAAGTGTCCACGCGCAGCTTCGAACGCCTGAAGGACCGGCGCCGCAGCCTCGCGGGCCGCACCGGCTGCGGCGTGTGCGGTGTCGAAAGCTTCGCGGGGCTCGACTTGTCGCCGCAGCGCGTGCCGCCGCGCGACTGGATCGAACGCATCGACCTGGCCACCGTGCTGCGCGCCTTCGCCGCCATGCCGCCGCGCCAGGTGCTCAATGCCGAAGCCGGCGCGATCCACGCGGCGGCCTGGGCCACGATCGACGGCGAACTCACGGATCTCATGGAAGACGTCGGCCGCCACAACGCGCTCGACAAGCTGCTCGGCGCGCTGGCGCGTGCGAATCGGCTGCAGGAGCCCGGCTTCGTGCTGATGTCCAGCCGCGGCAGCCACGAGCTGGTGCGCAAGTGCGCGCGCCTGGGCATCGCGGCGATGGCGACCATCTCGGCGCCGACCGCGATGGGCGTGCGCATGGCCGAGCTCAGCGGGCTGCGTTTCTGGGGGCTGTGCCGCGCGCCGCGCGGCGTGCTTTACGCCGACGGGCTTGGGTCGCCGAGCGCCAGCACCGCGTCGGCCACGGCCTCGATGCCCTGATCCGACAGGTCGGTCGCCCCCACGCGCTGGCGCTTCGCCCAGGCACGGAAGTGCGTCTCCTGCGACTTCTGGTAGTGCGGGTCGTAGTGCAAGGACATGAGTTCGGCGAACAGGTGCGGCAGGTCGGCCTCGTGCGCCCACTGCTGCCAGCGCGTCACCGTCTCCTTGCCCTGCAGTTCCTTGAGCACGCCCATCTTCTCGGCGAGCGCCGCGCGGTCGTCGCCCAGATAGGCGTAGTCGCGCAGCAGGTAGGCCAGCCGCGCCTCGGGCGTGGCCTCCACCTCGATGCACGGCGCGGCGCGCATCTGCGCCACCAGCGACAGCGGCAGCGACAGCCGCCCGATGCGCACGCTCTCGCCCTCGACATACAGCGGGCGCGAGAGGTCGATGGCTTCGAGCACGGTCGCGATGCGCGTCTCGAACTGCTTTTGCGAGGGCTGCGGCACGCCCGGCAGCGCGCCGAGCAGCGAGCCCTTGTGGTTGGCGAAGGCTTCCAGGTCGAGCACCTGCGCGCCGCGTTCGGCCAGCGCGTGCAGCACGCGCGTCTTGGCGCTGCCGGTGGCGCCGCAGACCACGCGCAGGTCGAGCTGCGGCGTCAGCGCGTCGAGCTGCGAGATCACGTGGCGGCGAAAGCTCTTGTAGCCGCCCGCGAGCTGCTGCGCGTCCCAGCCCACGAGCCGCAGCCAGGTGACCATCGAGCCGCTGCGCATGCCGCCGCGCCAGCAGTAGACCAGAGGCTTCCACTTCTCGGGCCGGTCGGCCAGCGTGTCGCGCAGGTGCGTCGCGATGTTGGCCGCGACCATGGCACCGCCGATGCGGCGCGCCTCGAAGGCGCCGGTCTGCACGTAGACCGTGCCGACGATGTGGCGCTCCTCGTCGTTGAGCACCGGGCAGTTGATGGCGCCGGGGATGTGGTCGAGCGCGAACTCGGCGGGCGAGCGGGCGTCGATGATCGAATCGAAGGCGTGGCGGTCGGCCACCCGGACGGGCTGGCGATGACTCATGGCTGAAGGGACCTCATGCCCCGATTGTCGGCCACTCAGGCGTAGGCCGGACCTAAGCCTTTTCGCAAGCGAGCACTCGCCAAGTCGACAAAGGTGACCAGCACGAACATCGCGATCAGCACCGTCATCGCCTGCTGCTGCTGGAAGATCGACAGGTGGAAGTACAGCAGCTGGCCCAACCCGCCGCCGCCCACGAAGCCCAGCACCGCGGCCATGCGGATGTTCATTTCCCAGCGGTAGAGCGTGTAGGCCACCCACTGCGGCAGCACGATCGGCAGGCTGGCGTAGCTGAAGGCGGCGACCGGGCCGGCGCCCGAGAGCGCCAGCGCCTGCTCGGGCTCGCGCGGTGCGTTCTCCAGCGCTTCGGCAAAGAGACGGCCGAGCACGCCGGTCGTGTGCAGCGACAGCGCCAGCGCGCCCGCGAACGGCCCGATGCCGGCGGCCAGCACCATCAGCGCGGCCCACACCAGCTCGGGCACGCTGCGCAAGAAGTTGAGCACGAAGCGTGCGCCATGGCGCAGCGGCGCGCCGATGCGGCCCGAGGCCGGCAGCGCGAGCACGGCGCCCGCCACGGCGGCCAGCACGGTGCCCAGCGCCGACACGGCCAGTGTCTGCAGCGCGCCGTGGCCGACCTTGGCCAGGAACTCGGGCGACACATCGGGCGGGAAGAACTCGGCGATGAACTTGCCCATCAGCCGGAGCGATTCGGCCGAGCCCAGCGCGCCGTAGTCGATGCCCAGGTAGACGAAGCTCGCGACCACGGCCGCGGCGATCAGCGCGACGGCGAGCCAGCAGCGCAGGCACAGGGGAGGGCGTGGCGGCAGCGCGGTCATGCCAGGAGCTTTCGCAGCGCGTTGCTCAGCATGTCGGCCAGCAGCACGAGCGCGAGAAACACCAGCAGGATGCTGCTGGCCTCGCCGCCGTTGAGCATCTTCATCGACTGGTCCATCAGCTGCCCGAGGCCGCCCGCGCCCACGAAGCCCATCACCACCGAGGCGCGCACCGCGCATTCCCAGCGGTACACGGTGTACGAGGCCAGCTCCTGCGCGGTGTGCGGCAGCAGGCCGTAGCACAGCGCCGCGAGCCGGCCGCTGCCGCTTTCGAGCAGCGCGCGCGCGGGGCGCGTGTCGGTCGATTCGAGGATCTCGGCGTAGACCTTGCCGAGCATGCCGCCGTAGGTGATGGCCAGCGCCAGCACGCCGGCCGCGGGGCCGAGCCCGAGCGCGCGCACGAACAGCAGCGCCCACACGATCTCGGGAATGGCGCGCAGCACCATCAGCAGCCAGCGCGCTGCTTGGCGGACGACGCCGGCCTGCACGCGGCCGGGGCCGGGCCCGATGCGCGAGATGGAGAGCGCGCGCGTGGTCACGAAGCCCAGCGGCGCGCCGATCAGCAGCGCCATGGCGGTGCCGGCCGTGGCCATGGCCAGGGTCTCGAGCGTGGCCTTGGCGAGCAAGGCGAGAAAGGCCGGCGAGCTGTCGGGCGGAAAGAAGCCCGCAAGAAAGCCGCCGATGACCGCGAGGTTGCCGCTGCCGAACAGCGCCCAGGGTTTGAATTCGGAGAGCGCGAGCACCGGCCACGCAATGACCAGCGCCGCGAGCCAGGCGGCCAGGCGGCGGCCCGCGTGCGGATCGCGCAGGGCGGGGCGGGCGAGTGTCGCCGTCACGGGCAGTCCGGCCGATGGAAGGCCGGTTCGGTGGTACCGGCCACCGGTGCGACCGGCAGGGGCCCTTGCGTCGCCACGCCGCCTTCGCTCGCATAGAGCGCCTCGAGCAGCGCCGGCGTCACCTGCGCGGCCGGCAGGTCGAAGGCGACCTGCCCGTCGCGCATGCCCACGATGCGCGGAAACCAGCGCAGCGCCAGGTCGACCGCGTGCAGCGACGCGACCAGCGTGGCGCCCGTCGATTCGCTCTGCGCCACCAGCTGGCCCACGGCCGCGTGCGCCAGCGTGGGGTCGAGCGCCGACACCGGCTCGTCCGCCAGCAGCAGCGCCGGGCGCTGGTACAGCACGCGTGCGATGCCCACGCGCTGCAACTGGCCGCCCGAGAGGCGGTCGCAGCGGTCGAACAGCCGGTCTTCGAGCGCGAGCCGGGCCAGCGCCGCGTGCGCGCCCGCGATGTCGGACGGATAGAAAAGCGAACCCAGCGCGCGCGCCACCGACCACTGGCCGAGCCGGCCCGCGAGCACGGCCGTGACCACGCGCAGGCGCGGCGTGATCGGCGGCGCCTGGTGCACGGTGCCGATGCGTGCGCGCAGCTGCTTGAGCGCACGCGCCGGCAGCCGCCACGGGTGCTGGCCCAGCGCCTGCACCTGGCCTTCGCCGGGCCGCAGCGCCGCGCCGAGCACGCGCAGCAGCGTGGTCTTGCCCGCGCCCGAGGGCCCGATGACGGCGATGCGCTCGCCATCGCGCGCGGCCAGCGTCACGCCGGCCAGCGCGCGCTGGCCGTTGGGGTGCACCACGCCCGCGCTGTCGAGCGAAAAACTCATCCGCGCATTCCGCTCACTTGATGAGGCCGGCCGACTTGCCCGCCGTCTCGATGCCGTCGTAGTTCGACGACTTGGTGGAAATGAACTTGCTCGCGCGCTGCAGCGCCATGATCTCCTTGTGCGCCGGGTTGGCCGGGTCCAGCTTCAGGAAAGCGTCGGTCAGCTTCTTCGTCACGGCGGCGTCCAGGCCCGGGCGCACGGTCCAGTTGTAGTCGTAGTAGGTCGGCGTGGTGGCCAGCACGCGCACCTTGGCGGCGTTGGGGTTCCTGGCCTCGACCAGCTTGTCCCACACCGAGGCGTTGAGCACGCCCGCTTCGGCGCGCGAGGCCGCCACGAAGGCCACGGTGGCGTCGTGCGCGCCCGAGAACGCGACGGTCTTGAAGTCCTTCTCGGGGTTGATGCCCGCCTGCAGCAGGAAGTAGCGCGGCATCAGGCTGCCCGAGGTGGACGAGGGCGCGCCGAAGGCGAAGGTCTTGCCCTTCAGGTCGGCCAGGGTCTTGGCGGGGCTGTCGATCGGCACGATGAACTTGCTGGTGAACACCTCGTCTTCCGCGCGCTGCACGATCGGCACCGCGCCGCCGCTGGTGCGGATGCGCGCCTGCACGAAGGTGAAGCCGCCCAGCCAGGCCAGGTCGATCTTGTTCGTCGCCAGGCCCTCGACCACGGCGGCGTAGTCGGTCACGGGCGTGAACTGCACGTCCATGCCGGTTTCCTTCTTCAGGTAGTCGCCCAGCGGCGTGAACTTGCGCTGCAGCTCGGTGGGCGCCTCGTCGGGAATGGCCGACACGCGCAGCACGCCCTGGGCGAAGGCGCCCACGGCGGTGAGGGACAGGGCCAGCGCGAGCGCGAGCCGGGACACGGTTTGTTTCGTTTGCATGATGTGATGACGCGTTCAGTGGAAAAAGAAAAGGGTGTGTCGGGGCACTCGGGCAGACGGCGGTGCAGGCTTCGATAATCGCGGCTTGTTCCATTCGACCGACCTGCCGCCATGATCGAAGCCGCACCTTCCAAGCTCCTGAATCCGTTGGCGCCGCTGCGGCTCACCAGCTTCTCGCATGGGGGCGGCTGCGGCTGCAAGATCGCGCCGGGCGTGCTGTCGCAGATCCTCAAGAACCATGCGGGCGGGCTGATTCCGCCCGAGCTCATGGTCGGCATCGAGACCGCCGACGACGCGGCAGTCTACCGGCTCAACGACGAGCAGGCGCTGATCGCCACCACCGATTTCTTCATGCCCATCGTGGACGACCCCTACGAGTTCGGCCGCATCGCCGCGACCAACGCGATCAGCGACGTCTACGCGATGGGCGGGCGCCCGATCATGGCGCTGGCGCTGGTCGCCATGCCGATCAACCAGCTGCCGGTGGAGGTCATCGCCGAGATCGTGCGCGGCGGGCAGGACGTGTGCCGCGCGGCCGGCATTCCCATTGCGGGCGGCCACACCATCGATTCGGTCGAGCCGATCTACGGGCTGGTCGCGATGGGGCTGGTGCACCCCAAGCGCGTGCGGCGCAACGCCGACGCGCAGGCGGGCGACGTGCTGGTGCTGGGCAAGCCGCTGGGCGTGGGCGTGCTGTCGGCGGCGCTCAAGAAGCAGCAGCTGTCCGAGGCCGGCTACCGCCAGCTGATCGAGAACACCACCAAGCTCAACACGCCCGGCATCGCGCTGTCGGCGCTCGACGGCGTGCATGCGCTGACCGACGTCACCGGCTTCGGCCTGGCCGGCCACGCGCTCGAGCTCGCGCGCGGCGCGGGGCTCGCGGCGGTGGTCGAATGGTCGCGCGTGCCGCTGCTCGACAACGTGATCGCCATGGCCGGCGGCGGGCTGGTCACCGGCGCGTCGGGCCGCAACTGGGCGGGTTACGGCGCTGATGTGCAACTGCACGAGGGCCTGCCGGCCACCGCGCAGGCGCTCATGACCGATCCGCAGACCTCGGGCGGCCTGCTCGTGAGCTGCGCGCCCGAGGCGGTCGAGGCGGTGCTGGAGATCTTCCGCAACGAAGGCTTCGGGCAGGCGGCGGTCATCGGCCGCGTGGAAGCTGGCGCGCCGGGCCTCGTCGTGTTGCCCTGAGCCGGGGCGCCGCCGGGCGGGTGGGGTCGTCATCGACACGCGCTCCTTCGTTTCTTTTTCGCATCGTGCGACAGGTCCGCGCAGCGGGCAACACCTGGCGGCCCTTTCATTCAATAACCCTTGAGTCCGCCGGTGCCGGTAGGCGTCGGCTATCGTTCGCGCCATGAACGCTTCCCTTCGCCTTGGCTGGCGCACGCTCTGGCGCGACCTGCGCGCCGGCGAGCTGCGCCTCTTGATCGTGGCCGTGGTGCTGGCCGTGGCCGCGCTCACGGCGGTCGGCTTCTTCGCCGACCGATTGCAGGGCGGGCTGCAGCGCGACGCGCGCCAGCTGCTGGGCGGCGACGCGGTGGTCGTGAGCGACAACCCGACGCCCGAAACTTTCATTGCACAGGCGAAGTCGCTGGGCCTTGCGGGCACCGGCACCTTCGGCTTTCCCACCATGGCGCGGGCCGAGGACGCCCAGGGCGGCGCCAGCAAGCTCGTGGCCCTGAAGGCCGTGACGCCGGGCTACCCGCTGCGCGGCAACCTGCAGACGGCCACCACGGCCGAGGGCGCGGGCGCGGTGACGCGCGACGTGCCGGCGTCGGGCGAGGTCTGGGTCGATGCCTCGCTGCTCGACTCGCTGGGCCTGAAGGTTGGCGACACGCTGCTGCTGGGCGATACCGGCCTGCGCGTGGGCCGCGTGATCACGCTGGAGCCCGACCGGGGCGCGGGCTTCATGAGTTTTTCGCCGCGCGTGATGCTCAACCAGGCCGACGTGGCGCGCACCGGCCTCGTGCAGCCGGCCAGCCGCGTGGGCTACCGCTACGCCGTGGCGGGCGACGACGCCGCCGTGAAGCGCTTCACCGAATGGGCCGACGCCACCATCAAGAAGGGCGAGCTGCGCGGCGTGCGGCTCGATTCCTTCGAGGGCGGCCGGCCCGAGATGCGCCAGACGCTGGACCGCGCCGAGAAATTCCTGAGCCTCGTCGCGCTGCTCGCGGCGCTGCTGTCGGCCGTGGCCGTGGCGCTGGCCGCGCGCGGCTTCGCGGCCAGCCACCTGGACGACTGCGCCATGCTGCGCGTGCTGGGCCAGGGCCAGCGAACCATCGCCGCGGCCTACGCCTTCGAGTTCGCCGTGATCGGCACCGTGGCCAGCGCGATCGGCGTGGCCATCGGCTTCGCTGTGCACTATGTGTTCGTGCTGCTGCTGGCCGGACTGGTCGAGACCGCCTTGCCCGCCGCCACGCTGTGGCCCGTGGCCTTCGGCTTGGGCATGGGGCTCACGCTGCTGTTCGCCTTCGGCCTGCCGCCGGTGCTGCAGCTGGCGCGCGTGCCGCCGCTGCGCGTGATCCGGCGTGACGTGGGCGGGCTCAAGCCCGCATCGCTCGCCGTGCTCGGCATCGGCGTGGCGGGCTTCGCGGCGCTGCTGATGGCGGCCAGCAGCGACCTCAAGCTGGGCCTCATTGCGGTCGGCGGCTTTGCCGGCGCCGTGGCCGTGTTCGCGCTGCTGAGCTGGCTGGCCGTGAAGGTGCTGCGCCGCAGCGTCAGCGAGACCACCGCGCCGCGCTGGCTGGTGCTGGCCACGCGGCAGATCTCGGCGCGGCCGGCCTACGCCGTGGTGCAGGTGAGCGCGCTGGCCGTGGGCCTGCTGGCGCTGGTGTTGCTGGTGCTGCTGCGCACCGACCTCGTGGCGAGCTGGCGCAAGGCTACGCCGCCCGACGCGCCCAACCGCTTCGTCATCAACGTGATGCCCGAGCAGAGCGAGGCGTTCCAGAAGACGCTGCGCGATGCGGGCGTCGCCAAGTTCGACTGGTACCCGATGATCCGCGGCCGGCTGGTGGCGATCAACGACAAGCCCGTGACGCCCGACGACTACACCGAGGACCGCGCCAAGCGCCTGGTCGACCGCGAGTTCAACCTGAGCAACAGCACCGAGGCGCCCGCGCACAACAGCGTCACCGCCGGCGCCTGGACGCCCGAGGCGAAGAACGAGGTGAGCGTGGAAGAAGGCCTGGCCCAGACGCTGGGCCTGAAGCTGGGCGACACCCTGCGCTTCGACATCGGCGGCATGCAGAACGACGCGCGCATCACCTCGCTGCGCAAGGTCGACTGGGGCTCGCTGCACGCCAACTTCTTCGTGATGTACACCGTGGCCTCGCTGGCCGACGTGCCCGTGACCTACATGGGCGCCTTCCGCGCGCCCGAGACGCGCGGCTTCGACAACGCGCTGGTGCGCAGCTTCCCCAACGTGACCAACGTCGACATGAGCGCCACCATCAACCAGGTGCAGCGCGTGCTCGACCAGGTGGTGCGCGCGGTCGAATTCCTGTTCGGCTTCACGCTGGCGGCCGGGCTCGTGGTGCTGTTCGCCGCCGTCACCGCCACGCGCGAGGAGCGTGCGCGCGAGTTCGCCGTGATGCGCGCGGTGGGCGCACGCGCCAGCCTGCTGCGGCAGGTGCAGCGCGCCGAGCTGGTGGGCGTCGGCCTGCTGGCGGGCTTCCTGGCGAGCATCGTGGCCTCGGTGATCGGCTGGGGGCTGGCGCGCTACGTGTTCGAGTTCACCTGGACCGCGTCGCCGCTCGTGCCGGTGGCCGGCGCGCTGGCCGGCGCGGTGCTCGCGCTGGCGGCGGGGTGGTGGGGCCTGCGCGATGTGTTGCGCCGGCCGGTGGTCGACACGCTGCGCCGCGCGGCCGAGTAGGGCTGCGCAGGCCCGTACAGTTTTTTTCTTCCGCGATCGGCAGGACGGGGCCGGGGATGCAATACATTCCCCGGCCCCGTATTCAATTCAGAAGAGAAATTCCTGCATGCGCTTGGCGTCATTCCAGATCACCAACTATCGCTCGATCCACGACAGCGGCTCCATCGATTCCTCCCAGATCACAGCGATCCTCGGCCGAAATGACAGCGGCAAGTCGAACCTGCTGCGCGCGTTGCACAGCCTGAACCCGACCGACGGGCTCACGGCACTCAGCCCCATCAAGGACTTTCCGCGGCACCGCCGCCTGGACGAATGCACCGACGACACCCCGGTGGTGCACACGCGCTGGGACCTGGACGCCTCCGAACAGCTGGCGCTCGCCGCCATCCTGCCGCGCGCGGCCGGCGTGCGCCAGGTGACGGCGGGGCGCGGCTACGGCGCCACGCGCACGACCGGCTTCGAGGGCCTGGGCCCGCTGTCGATCGACGTGAGCGACATCAAAGCCAAGGTGCGCAAGATCGTGCCCGCCGTGAAGGCCGCGGCCGAGAAGGTCGTCGACGAGCTGAAGGCAGCGCTCGAGCAGGAGGCCGACGCCTTCGACGCCGCCATGATCCCGAGCCCCGACTTCGTCAAGTGGTCGGCCGGCGCGCTGCTGGCACTGCAGGCGCTGCGCCAGGCGCTGGCCACGGCCGGCGCCGAGATCGCCGACAAGCAGGCGCAGATGCTGACCGAGCTCGAGGAACTGGCGCGCACGATCGACAACGACCAGCCCGCGCTGGCCCGCGCCCGCGCCTGGGTGCTGGAGAAACTGCCGCGCTTCATCTACGTCGAGGACTACGCCTCGCTGCCCGGCCGCCAGAACATCGCCGAGTACCTCACGCGCAAGGGCTGGGGCGAGCGCACGGCGGGCGAACGCAATTTCGAAAAGCTGTGCCAGGTGGCGGGGCTCGACCCGCAGCAGCTGCAGGACCTGCTGGCGAAGAACGACCTGGCGACGCGCAACCAACTGGTGAACCGGGCCGGTGCCGTCGTGACCGCCGAGATCCGTCGGCTGTGGAAGGACCGCCCGCTCAAGATCCGCTTCAACCTCGACGGGCAGCACCTGGAGACGCTGGTGTCGGACCCGAACGGCGCTTACGAGGTCGAAGTGAACCTCGACGAGCGCAGCCGCGGCTTTCAATGGTTCTTCTCGTTCTACATCGCGTTCTTCGCCGGCACCCGGGGTGTTGCATCCGGTGAGGTCGTGCTGCTGCTCGACGAGCCCGGGCTGCACCTGCACGCGCGCTCGCAGGCCGACCTGCTCGCGCACCTGGAGAACGACTTCGGCCACCAGATCCTCTACACCACGCACTCGCCGTTCATGGTGCCGGCGCACCGGCCCGACGCCGTGCGCGCGGCCCACATCGACGACGTGGCGGGCACCACGGTGCGCGCGGCGACGCCGGAGGATGCGCGCACGCTGTTCCCGCTGGACACACTGGCGGCACTGTGGGGCCGCACGGCTGCGCCGGTGCAACCGCAGCCAGCCCCCGTGGCGGCTGCGCCAGCCCCGCAGCCGGTCGAAGCGCCCGACCTCGCGGTCGCGGCCTGACGCACCCGCCCCGCCCGCCGTTCAGCGGCGCGGCGGGCGGTTGTCTTTCTCTTCTTCGTCGGCGGTCGCAGTGAACATGTGTTCGCTCGCAAAGTCCACAAACGCCCGCACCTTCGGCGACAGCTGCCGGCTCGACGGCCACAGCGCCGAGAACTGTCCCTGCCGCACGAGGTGCGCGGCCAGCACGCGCTGCAGCTCGCCGCGGCGCAGCGCGTCGCGCGCCAGGAAGTCGGGCATGTACGCAATGCCCAGGCCCGCAACGGCGGCGCCCAGCATGGCTTCCATGTTGTTGCAGACCAGGCCCGGCGGCAGCTGGGGCGGCAGGCCGGGCAGGTCCCAGTCCTCGATCTTTCCGCCGGTCACGAACTTGTAGCGCAGGCAGCGGTGACGGGCGAGGTCGGCCGGCACCTGCGGCACGCCGTGTTGTGCCAGGTAGGCCGGCGAGGCCGCGAGCACGAAGCTGAACGGGCCGAGGCGGCGCGCCACGAGTTGTGAATCGACCAGCTCGCCGCTGCGGATGGCCACGTCGACACCCTCGGCCACCACGTCGACCAGCCGGTCGTTGAAGTCGAGGTCGAGTTCGATTTCGGGAAAGCGCGTCTTGAACGCCGGCAGGATCGGCAGCAGAAAGCGGTAGCCGATGGTCGGCAGGCTCACGCGCAGGCGGCCGCGCGGCGTGGCGACGGCGTCCTGCAGCATGGCGCGCGCATCGCCGAGCTCGTCGAGGATGCGGCGGCAGCGCTCATGGAACATCGCGCCCTCGGCTGTGAGCCGCACCTGCCGCGTGGTGCGGTGGAACAGGCGCACGCCCATCTGCGCCTCGAGCCGCGCGACGTTTTTGCCCACGGCCGAGGCCGAGATGCCCAGGTCGCGGCCCGCCCGCGCAAAGCTCTGCAGGTCGGCCGCCCGCACGAAGGATTCGAGTCCGCTGAAGCTGTCCATGGGCTTGATTGGCAACCTGGGGTTGGCAGTGTGAGGAGCTGAGGGCCCATTTTCGTTTCATTGAATCCTTTTTATCTTCGCTTCACGCATTTCCCTTTTCCTTCTCCCGCGTGAAAGCCCTCCCGATGTCCTCCCCCGATTCCCACAAGGCCTGGCTGCTCGCCGCCGTCTGCCTGGCCGCGCTCGGCATGCCGCTGAGCTTCACCGGCCCGGCCGTGGTGCTGCCCGCGATCCGTGACGCGCTGGGCGGCACGCCGGTGCAACTCAACTGGGTCACCAACGCCTTCATGCTGAGCTTCGGCGCCACGCTGATGGCGGCCGGCGCGCTGGCCGATGCCTACGGGCGCAAGCGCGTCTTCCTGCTGGGCCTGGCGGTGGTGGCGTTGAGCAGCGCGCTGCTGACGCTGGCGCCGGGCATCGTCGCCTTCGACCTCGCACGCGCCGTGCAGGGGCTGGGTTCGGCGGCGGCCTTCGCGGCCGGCACGGCGGCGTTGGCGCAGCTGTTCGACGGGCCGGCGCGGCTGCGGGCGTTCAGCCTCATCGGCACCTCGTTCGGCGTGGGGCTGTCGTGCGGATCGATCCTCTCGGGCTGGCTGGCCGACACCGTCGGCTGGCACGCCGTGATGCTGAGCCCCGGCGCCGTGAGCCTCGTCGCGCTGTGCCTGGCCGCGCCGCGCATGCGCGAGTCGCGCAACCCGCAGGCGATGGGGCTCGACGTGCCCGGCACGCTGAGCTTCACGGCCGCGCTGAGCCTGCTCACGCTGGGCGTGCTGCAGGCGCCCGACAGCGGCTGGGGCAGCCCGTGGGTGCTCGCGGCGCTGGCCGGCGCGCTGGCCATGGGCGCGGCCTTCATCGCCATCGAGCGGCGCGTGGCGCATCCGATGCTCGATCTGTCGCTGTTCCGCTTTCCGCGCTTCGTCGGCGTGCAACTGCTGGCCGCGGCGCCGGCCTACGGCTTTGTCGTGCTGCTGGTGCTGTTGCCGATCCGCTTCATCGGGCTCGAAGGGCGCAGCGCGCTGGAGGCGGGCGGCTTCATGTTCGCGCTGTCGGGGCCGATCCTCGTGGTGCCGACGCTGGCCGCGTGGCTCGCGCACCGCTTCTCGGCGGGCGTGATCTCGGCCGTGGGGTTGCTGGTGTGCGCGGCGGGGCTCGTGTGGCTCGCCCGCTGCGCGCCGGGCACGCCTTTGCACGGCCTCGTGGGTCCGCTGCTGCTGATCGGCGCGGGCATCGGCCTGCCGTGGGGTCTGATGGACGGCCTGGCCGTGAGCGTGGTGCCGCGCGAGCGGGCAGGCATGGCGTCGGGCATCTTCAACACCGTGCGCGTCGCGGGGGAGGGCATCGCGCTGGCGCTGGTGGGGGCGGGGCTCACGGCGCTCGTGGCGCTGCAGCTGAAGGCGTCGTCGTCGCCTTCGTCCGTGGCGGTGTCGCGGGCGGCGCAGCGCGTGGCGACGGGCGACATGGCGCAGGCGCTGGCTTTGCTGCCGGGCATGGATCGCGCGGCGCTGCTGCATGCGTATGGCGCCGCGTTCGCGACGCTGCTGTGCGTGCTGGCTGGGGTGACGGTGCTGACGGCGGTGGTGGTGTTCGCATTCCTGCGCGGCGATGCGTCCGCGCGAGGCCACGCTGAAGCACTCGGTCAGAACGCGTAAGTCGCCTCACCCCGCACCCGATGAGGTGCTTTCATGGACACGTCATGCGCCGTTGCCAGCATCCCCGCTCGATCAACAGGAGCGGAGTGCGAGATGGTGATGACCAACAGTCGACGGGTCGTGGGAGCAGCTGCCACGGTGATTGCAGCCTGCGTGATGGCCGCATGCGGTGGCGGTGGAGGCGGCGGTGTCGCGTTCCCGCCGATCGCCGTGGCGCCGCCGGCACCTGCGCCTGCACCGGCGCCACAGGGCAAGGCGATCGACCTCACGATCCTGCACATCGACGACCACCACTCCAACCTCGAAGCCAAGGACAAGACGCTGCAGCTCAACGCGGGCGGTGGCGCGCCGGTGGCGGTCACGGTCAATGCGGCAGGCTTTCCGCGCGTCACCGCGGCGATCCAGGCGCTGGCTGCCCAGTCGCCGAACGTGCTGAAGCTGCACGCCGGCGACGCGCTCACCGGCACCCTGTACTTCAACCGCGCGGGCGCCGACGGCGAGGCCGATGCGGCGCTGATGAACACCGTGTGCTTCGACGCCTTCACGCTGGGCAACCACGAGTTCGACAAGGGTGACACCGGCCTGAAAGGCTTTCTCGACCTGCTGCGCAAGGGCAGCTGCCAGACGCCGGTGCTCAGCGCCAACGTGAACTTCGGCGCCAACTCGGCGCTGCACCCGTCGAAGGCGCCCGGCTACGTGAAGCGCTCCACGGTGCTCGAACGCAGTGGCGAGAAGATCGGCCTGGTCGGCCTGACCATCGCGGGCAAGACCAAGGCGTCGTCGAGCCCCGACCCCGACACCACCTTTGAGGACGAGACCGTTGCCGCCCAGCGCGAGATCGACCTGCTGCGTGCGCAGGGCGTGAACAAGATCGTCGTCATGAGCCACATCGGCTATGAGTACGACAAGCAGGTGGCGTCGCGCCTGAGCGGCGTCGACGTCGTGGTGGGCGGCGATTCGCACACGCTCATCGGCCCCGACGCGCTCACCCGCTACGGCGTGGGTTCGCCAGCCGGCGCCTACCCCACGGCCCTGACCGACAAGGACGGCAAGAAGGTCTGCCTGGTCCACGCCTGGGAGTACAGCCAGGTGGTGGGCGAGCTGAAGGTGAGCTTCGACGACAAGGGCGACGTCACGGCCTGCAGCGGCACGCCGCACGTGCTGATCGGCGACGACTTCCGCCTCGGCAAGCAGCCCGTCGATGCCAACCAGCGCAGCGCCATCCTGGCCGACGTGGCGGCCAGCGGCTTCCTGCGCATGACCGCACCCGACGCCACGGCCACCGCCGTGCTGCAGCCCTTCAAGGACAAGGTGGCGGTGTTCAACACCACGCTGGTGGCCACCGTGACCGAAGAGCTGTGCTCGCGCCGCGTGCCCGGCGGCGTGGGCACCGTCGACTACTCGCGTTCCAGCGTCTCGTGCAACGCGCTGGGCAGCGTGAGCCTGCGCGGCGGCGACATCCAGCAGATGGCGGCGCAGGCCTACCTGGAGATCGGCCACAGCAAGTACGGCGGCGCCGACATCTCGCTGCAAAGCGGCGGCGGCGCGCGCATTCCGCTGGTGCCGGGCAACGTCACCGCGGCGAGCGTGATCCAGGTGCTGCCCTTCGGCAACATGCTGTTCCGCCTCGACGTCACCGGCCGCGAGGTCAAGGGCATGCTCGAAGACGGCCTGCAGGCCGTGTACGGCCCGGGCGGTTCCACCGGCCCGTATCCGTACACCGGCGGCCTGCGCTTCGACGTCGACGCCACGCAGGCCAACGGCCAGCGCGCCAGCAACATCGAGGTGCGCGCGCCCGGCACCGGCGTGTGGGGCCCGCTCGACCTGGACAAGACCTACAAGCTGTTCGTGCTGAGCTTCAACGCCAGCGGCGGCGACGGCTACAAGACGCTGGCCGCCGTGCCCGCCGCGCGGCGCCTGGACATCGGCGTGCTCGATGCCGACGTGTTCTTCAACTACATCGAGTCCAAGCCGAAGGACGTCGGCTCGGGCCTGTCGCTGTTGCAGAAGCTCCCGGTCGAGCTGTACAGCACCAAGTCGTACAAGGCGCCTTGAGTCGTGCTCAGGGGTGTGCGGTGTCTTCTGCGAAGAGACCGCGCAGCCACTGCGTGAACACCCGCACCCGCGACGACAGCTGCCGGTTCTGCGGATACAGCACCGAGACCGGCATCGGCGGCGGCGCAAAGCCCGGCAGCACCGCCTGCAGGCGACCGTCCGCCAGCTCGGCCGCCACGCGGTAGCGCGGCACCTGCACCAGCCCGAGGCCCACGACGGCGGCGCCCGTGTACAGGTCAGCGCCTGTGACTGACACGGTGGCGGCCAGTTGCACGGGCCGCACCTGACCGTCGACCGTGAACTCGAGCGGCAGCGCCTTGCCCGTGCTGCTCGACACGTAGTGCACCGCCCGGTGCGAGGCCAGCGCGGCCAGGTCGACGGGCTCGCCGTGCGCCGCGAGGTAGCCGGGGCTCGCGACCGTCACCTGCGGCAGCAGCGCCACGCGCTGCGCGACCAGCGACGAGTCTTGCAGCGGGCCGGCGCGCAGCACGCAGTCGACGCCTTCGCGCACCAGGTCGACCAGCCGGTCGTCCTCGCCGATGTGCAGCTGCAGGCCCGGATGGCGGGCGAGGAAGGCGGGCAGCGCCGGCACCACGAAGTGCCGCGCCAGCGTGCCCTGCAAGTTCACGCGCAGCAGGCCCTGGGGCGCCGCATGGGTGAACGCGCCCTCGGCCTCTTCCACGTCCGCCAGCAGCCGCACGCAGCGCTGGTAGTGGGCCTCGCCGTCCTGCGTGAGGCGCACCGTGCGCGTGGTGCGCTCGAGCAGCCGGGCGCCCAGGCGCGATTCGAGCCGCTGGATCAGCGTGGTGAGGGTGGCGCGCGGAATCTGCAGGTCGTCCGAGGCCTGCGTGAAGCTCTGGCGCTCGGCGATGCGCACGAAGGCCTGCATTTCCTGGAAGCGGTCCATGGGGTTGCCCTTCGTGCCTATTGTTTAAGTAAATGGAATTTTATTGACGAATTTTCTCTGATTATCTTTTGGGTGGAATGGCTGACCATTCGCTTCATTCACTCACCACCCCAAGGAATCGCGCCATGAACACCACCGCCACTTCTGCTTCGCTGCCCACCCGCGTCGCCCTCGTCACCGGCGCCTCGCGCGGCATCGGCGCCGCCATCGCCCGCCGGCTCGCTGCCGACGGTTTCGCCATTGCCGTCAACTACGCTGCAGGCGCTGCGCCGGCCGAAGCGCTGGTCGCCGAACTGAAGGCTACCGGCGCCCGCGCCCTCGCGGTACAGGCCGATGTGGCGAACGCCGACGCGGTGCGCGCGATGTTCGACACCGTCGAAGCGCAGCTCGGCCCGGTCGACGTGCTGGTCAACAACGCCGGCGTGCTCCAGACCGCGCCGCTGGCCGCGCACAGCGACGCGCTGTACGACCACACCTTCGACATCAACGTGCGCGGCACCTTCAACACCCTGCGCGAGGCCGCGACCCGGCTCGCCGAGGGCGGCCGCATCGTCAACTTCTCGAGCACCACGCTGGCGCTGCACATGCCCGGCTACGCGATCTACAACGCCACCAAGGCGGCGGTCGAGGCCTTCACGCACGTCTTCGCCAAGGAACTGCGCGGCCGACGCATCACGGTGAATGCCGTGGCGCCGGGGCCGGTCGCGACCTCGCTGTTCCTGGACGGCAAGACCGACGAGCAGATCCAGGCCTTCGCCCAGATGCCACCGCTGCAGCGCCTGGGCCAGCCGGAAGACATCGCCTCGGTGGTGTCGTTCCTGGCGGGGCCGGACGCGGGATGGGTCAACGGGCAGGTGCTGCGGGCCAATGGCGGCGTGGCCTGAGCGGTGGCCTCTCACGACATCCACGGAGCACGCACCATGCACCCGCCTTCACCCCACGCGGCCACCCCGCGCTTCTTCAGCCTCGCCTACACGGCGTTCACGGCCGCCGCTGCGGTGGTGGCGGCTGCCGCTTCGGCGATGGCGCTCGTGCTCGAACTGCCCGTGTGGGCGATGTTCGTCGGCTGGGTGGCGTTCTACACCCGCGGCGCGAGCGCACGCGACGGTGTGTTCAACCTCGTCTGCGTGAGCCTGGGCCTGCTGATCGGCAAGGGCGCAGCCCTGGCCATCGCCGCGCTGGCCCCGATCGCGGGCGCCGCGGCGCTGCCGGTGGTGGTGCTGTTCGTGGCGCTCCTCGTGGTGTCGATGCGCAGCGTGCCGCGGCTGAACAACCTGCTGTGCTACTTCCTCGGGCTGATCGCGTTCTTCGCGGTCCACCAGCCCCCTTCGCTGTCGCTGTTCGCCACGCTGGCCGGCGCGGCGGCACTCGGATCGATGGCGGCGTGGGTGGCCCACCTGCTGCAGCGCCGCGTGCACTGACCACCGGACTTTCCTTTCTTCCCTCTCACCTTCATTCAAGGGGTTCCCTCATGCAATCCGTCATCCTCGTCACTGGCGCCGGCTCCGGCATCGGCAAGCTCAGCGCGCAGGCGCTCGCCGAAGCGGGCCACATCGTCTATGCCTCCATGCGCGACATCGCAGGCCGCAACAAGGCGCGCGCGGCCGAGCTGCGTGCCCTGGCCGCGGCGCAGGGGCTTCAGCTGCATCCGCTCGAACTCGATGTGTTGTCGCAGGCCTCCGCCGATGCCGCCGCGGCGACCATCGTCCAGGCGCAGGGCCGCCTCGATGTGGTGATGCAGAACGCGGGCCATCTCGTGGTCGGGCCGACCGAGGCCTTCACGCCGGAAGACATCACCCAGGTGTTCGACACCAACGTGCTCGGCGCCCAGCGCGTGAACCGCGCAGTGCTGCCGTACCTGCGCCAGCAGGAGTCGGGGCTGATGCTGTGGATCAGCAGCACGACCACCAAGGGCGGCTTTCCGCCGTTCATGGGCCCGTACGGCGCGGCCAAGGCGGCCATGGATTCGCTGGCCGTGACGCTGGCCTATGAGATCGCGCGCTTCGGCATCGAGACCTCGATCGTCGTGCCGGGTGCGTTCACCCGGGGCACCGATCACTTTCCGAGTGCGGGCAGGCCCTCCGATGCGGCCATTGCCGCCGCCTACGGCCGCTACGACGGCGTGATGGACCGCATCGGCGAGCGCCTGTCCGCCCTCACGCCGGAGCACGCCGATCCGCAGGCCGTGGCCGATGACATCGTGCGCATCGTGGGCCTGCCGGCCGGCACGCGGCCGATGCGTTCGCTGATCGACTTCGTGGGCGACGGTGCGGCCGAGGTCTTCGAGGTGTCGGAGCGCGTGCGCATCGACTTCGCCCGGCGCATCGGCATGGGCGACCTGCTCGAGGCGAAGGTCCGGCGCTGAGCGGGGCGCTGTCAACAAGAAGCGGTGGATCTTCCTGTCCAATAGCGGCATGGAACATTCACCGAACGACGTGACAGAGCGCCTGAACGACCTCGAGATCAAGTCGAGCTATGCCGAAGACCTGCTCGAGCAGCTGAACATGACGATCTACCGGCAACAGCAGCAGATCGACAGCCTGATCCTGCAGGTCGCGCAGCTGCGGCTGCAAAGCCAGAACGCAGGGCAGGACGGGGGCGCGCGTAACTTGCGCGACGAACTCCCTCCCCACTATTGAAGAAGAGCGCTCAGCCGTGCGCGTGCCAGAGCACGGCAAAGAAATGGCAGGTGCTGCCGGCCAAGACAAACAGGTGCCACACCGAATGCGCGTAGCGCACCTTGTTGTCGAACAGGAACACCACGGCCCCGGCCGTGTAGAACAGCCCGCCGGCCACGAGCCAGGCCAGACCGGCCGATGACATGCGCTCGTACAGCGGCACCGCCGCCATCAGTGCCATCCAGCCCATCGCCACGTACAGGCCGGTGGACCACAGCGGGTGCTGCAGGCGGTTGAACAGCTTGGCGCCCACGCCCAGGACAGCCGCGGCGGTGATGGCGCCGAACAGCGTCCAGCCCCAGGGCCCGCGCAGCACGCCGAACAGGAAGGGCATGTAGCTGCCCGCAATGAACAGGTAGATGGCCGCGTGGTCGAGCCGGTTGAACCAGGCCTTGGCGCGGCCGATGGGCAGCGCGTGGTACAGCGTGGAGATCAGGTACAGCACGATGGCCGTGCCCGCGAAGAGCGAGGCGCCCACCACGGCCGCGGCCTGGCCCTTCTGGGCGGCGCTGTAGACCAGGATCGGCAGCGAGGCGATCGCCAGCAACAGGCCCAGGCCGTGGCTCAGGGCGTTGAAGAGCTCTTCCATCGCGGTCTGGTCGCGCGCGGCGGACGCCTGCTTTTTCTGCAGATCGGTGGAACGGGCGGGCTGCAGCTGCAGCGGCGGGCTATTCGTCATCAGGAACAGAGCCTCCGGGATCGGTGTTGGTTCCGCAAGAATTCGCGAAACCGGCAGATCATGTTACTTGACCTGCTGTTTGCCGAGTTTGCGTGCCAATGTGCGCCGATGCATGCCGAGCCGGCGCGCAGTTTCCGAGATGTTGAAGCCGGTCTCGGCCAGCATCTCGTGGATGCGCTCCCACTCCAGCGTCTTGATCGAGGTGGAGCGGTTGGTCAGTTCGACCTCGGTGGTGCCGGCGGCGCGGCCGAAGGCGGCCTCGATGTCGTCGGTGTTCGAGGGCTTGGCCAGGTAGTGGCAGGCGCCGAGCTTGATGGCCTCGACGGCGGTGGCGATGCTCGCGAAGCCGGTGAGCACCACGATCAGCATCTCGGCATCGTGCCTGTGCAGCATCTGCACGCAGGCCAGGCCCGAGGCCTCGCCGTTGAGCTTCAGGTCGACCACGGCGTAGCCGGGCGAGGGGCCGTCGCCTTCCTCGAGCAGCGCTTCCACTTCCTCGAGGTTGCGCGCATGCACCACCACGTAGCCGCGGCGCTCGAAGGAGCGCGCGAGCGTGCGCGCGAAGGCCTCGTCGTCCTCGACGATGAGCAGCTGGCGGACTTCGGCGGTGTCGGGGGTGGGTGTCATGGGCTGGTGGGGGCCTTGGGGGCGGCGGTGTCCGCGAGGGCGGTGGCGGTGTCGTCTTCGTCCTCTTCGAGCACGATGGCCGCCAGCGGCAGCGTGATGGTCACGATGGCGCCGCCCTCGGGGCGGTTGCGCACGGCGACGCGTCCGCCCAGCGTGCGCGCCACGTTCACCACCAGGAACAGGCCCAGTCCGCCGCCGGGACGTCCCTTGCTCGACTGGTAGGGCTTGCCGAACTCCGCGAGGATGGCCGGCATGAAGCCGGGGCCCGCGTCGGTGACGGTGATGGTGAGCGCGTCGGCGTCGTGCGTGGCTTCCAGGCGCAGCCAGTGCGGCGAGGCCTCGAGCGCGTTGTCGAGCACGTTGCACACCATCTGCTTGATGGCCGAATCGGACACCATGGGCAGGTCCTGCCCGAACAGGTTCTCGTAGTCGAACTCCTCGACCGGGCGCGTGGTGCGCCATTCTTCGACGAGGTCGTCCAGGAAGGTGCGCACGGTGGTCTCTTCGGAGGACTCGCCGCGCGTCTCGCCGGCCGACAGCAGGATGCCGCTCACGATGCTCTTGCAGCGCTGGATCTGCACTTCCATCTCGGCCACTTCCTGCAGCAGCTCGGGGTCGGAGCTGAAGTGCGGCAGCCGGCGCCAGTCGCCCAGGATCACGGCCAGCGTGGCCAGCGGCGTGCCCAGCTCGTGCGCCGCGCCCGAGGCCAAGAGGCCCATGCGCACGATGTGTTCCTCTTCGGAGGCGCGCTGGCGCAGGTCCGCCAGCCGCGCGTCGCGCACGCGCAGGTTGCGGCTGATGCGGGTGATGAAGACCACCAGCAGCGCCGCGTTGAGCGCGAAGCACACCAGCATGCCCTGCACGTAGGGGCTCCACAGGCCGCGGTCGTGGTCCAGCGGCAGCGGCAGCGGGCGCGAGAACAGCGCCAGGCCCGCGAAGCACAGGCCGGTGATGACCACGATGGTCCAGGTCGACCAGGCCTTGAGCA
Source organism: Variovorax boronicumulans (assembly GCF_009811375.1). Lineage (NCBI taxonomy): Bacteria > Pseudomonadati > Pseudomonadota > Betaproteobacteria > Burkholderiales > Comamonadaceae > Variovorax > Variovorax boronicumulans. The sequence continues at coordinate 4,095,946 of NZ_BKDH01000001.1, read as the reverse complement.
GCACCGCGCCCAGGATCACCTGCAGCAGGTACAGGAAGACGAAGGGGTTGGTGGCGCCGCCGCTGAGGTACAGCTGGGCCGTGAGCGTGGCCACGTCGACCAGCAGCGCGACGAACAGCTCCTCGTTGGTCACGCGGCCATGGATGCGCAGGCGCAGCAGGCTCACCATGTTGAACAGCGCCAGGCAGGTGAGCACCTGCAGCATGTGGTTCAGCGGCAGCCGGATGCCGAAGCCGTAGTGCACCACGAGGATGGTGGCCACCTGCCCGACCACGGCGAACCAGCGCAGCTGGATCAGCTGCTGCATGTTCTGGTGGCCGATGGCGTTGTCCAGGCTCGCGACGCCCGCGCGCGGGGCGTGCAGCTCGCCGGCCACCGCGACCAGCTTGTCAGTCGCGGCGGGCATCGGCGGGGTCGGGGCGTGCGGCGTCGGCATGCGGAGCATTTTCGCCGCTACCGTCTTGCGATGCCCGTCGGCGCCGGTCGTCGCGCCACACGAACCCATAGGCGCCGAGCACCATCAGCGCCAGCCCGTACCAGGTGAGGGCATAGACGAGGTGGCTGTTGGGGAAGGCGATGACCGTCAGGCCGCCTGCCGGCCACGTGGGCGCGGCCTGTGCGGGCGCAGCGCCGGCCTCGGCATCGACGAAGTAGGGCGCCACGTCGGCCAGGCCGCGCGCGGCGGCAATCGCCTGCACGTCGCGCGAGAACCAACGGTCGGCCGCGGGGTCGTTCGTGCGCAGGAAGCCGCCCTTGGGCTCGGTGAGGCGCAGCAGGCCGGCCACGGTGGTGTCGCCCTGGGGCTCGGGGGCGGTGCGCGCCGCACGTTCACGGGCCTCGGGCGGCACGAAGCCGCGGTTGACGAGCACGACGCTGCCGTCGGCGGTGCGCAGCGGCGTCAGCACCCAGAAGCCGGCGCCCAGCCGGGTGCTGGCCTGCACCAGCGCTTCCTTGTCATGGAGGAACGTGCCGCGAAGGCGCACGTGCCGGTATTCGTCGTTGGCCGCGTTGACCGTGGGCCATTCGGAGCGCGCCGGCGCGTCGGCGGCCGGGGCGTGCACGCGCTGGTCGACGCGGGCGATGAGATCGAGCTTCCAGGCCCTGCGCTCGACCTGCCAGGTGCCGAGCGCAAGAAAGCCGGCAAAGGCCAGGAGGGCGCAGGCCGCCAGCGCCGCACGCGTGACAACGGAGCGCGGGCGGGCGGCCGGGGCCATCAGGGCATGTTCTTCATGTCGTGGACCATGGCCGGCATCATGTTGGTGTTCATGTGATACATGACCCACAGCGACCCGGCCAGCGTGATGACCACGAGCACCAGCGTGAAGATCAGCGCCAGCATGTTCCAGCCGCCTTCGGACTTGGCGTCCATGTGCAGGAAGTACACCATGTGGACCACGATCTGCACCACGGCGAAGCCGAGGATGACGAGGGCGGTGGTGCTCGGGTTGGCGATCACCTTGCCCATCACGAGCCAGAACGGGATCGCGGTCAGGATCACGGCCAGCACGAAGCCGGTCATGTAGCCCTTGAAGGTGCTGTGGCTGACGGGGCCGTCGTCGTGGTGGTCGCCGTGACCGTGGCTGTCGTGTGCGCCGTGGCCGTGTGCGGCGGTGGCGGTGTGTGCGGGGGCGCTCATGCCATCGATCCCATGAGGTAGACAAAGGTGAAGACGCCGATCCACACGACGTCCAGGAAGTGCCAGAACATCGACAGGCACATCAGGCGGCGGCGGTTGGCGGCGGTGAAGCCGTGCTTGGGCAGCTGGACCATCAGCACGACCAGCCAGATGATGCCGAAGCTCACGTGCAGGCCGTGCGTGCCCACCAGCGCGAAGAACGACGACAGGAAGGCGCTGCGCTGCGGGCCGGCGCCTTCGTGCAGCAGGTGCGCGAACTCGTACAGCTCCAGGCCGATGAAGCCCAGGCCCAAGAGGCCCGTGATGCCCAGCCACAGCAGCACGCCGCCCATGCGCTTGCGCTGCATCTCGAGCATCGCGAAGCCGTAGGTGATCGACGACAGCAGCAGCAGCGAGGTGTTCATCGCCACCAGCGGCAGGTCGAACAGGTCGGCGCCCGAGGGGCCGGCCGCGTAGCTGCGGCCCAGCACGCCGTACACCGCGAACAGGCACGCGAAGATGAGGCAGTCGCTCATCAGGTAGAGCCAGAAGCCCAGCAGCGTGCCGTTCTCGGGGTGGTGGTCCTCGTTGCGGACGTGGAACAGGTCGAACGCCGGTGCGTTCGCGTTCCGGGAGGGGAGGGCGGTGGTATCAGACATGGGCGGTGGCCAGCAGGCGCGTGCGTGCTTCTTCGGTGCGAACGACTTCTTCCGCGGGGATGTAGTAGTCGCGCTTGTAGTTGAAGGTGTGGGCGATGATCGCGGCCAGCATGGCCACGAAGCCGATGCCGGCCACGAGCCACATCTGCCAGATCAGGGCAAAGCCGCACACCGCGCTCAGCGCCGCGATGACGAAGCCGGCGGCCGTGTTCTTGGGCATGTGCACGGGGCTGAAGCCGTCCAGCGGGCGCTGGTAGCCGCGGGCCTTCATGTCGGTCCAGGCGTCGTTGTCATGCACGCGCGGCGTGAACGCGAAGTTGTAGGCCGGCGGCGGCGACGAGGTCGACCACTCCAGCGTGCGGCCGTTCCACGGGTCGCCCGTGGTGTCGCGCAGCGAGTCGCGGCGGATGAAGCTCACCACCAGCTGGATCAGGAACGAGGCGATGCCCAGGGCGATCAGCACGGCACCGACGGCGGCGACCTGGAACCAGATCTGCAGCGACATGTCCTGGAAGTGGCTCATGCGGCGGGTGACGCCCATCAGGCCCAGGATGTACAGCGGCATGAAGGCCATCCAGAAGCCGACGATCCAGAACCAGAACGAGCACTTGCCCCAGAACGGATCGAGCTTGTAGCCGAAGGCCTTCGGGAACCAGTAGGTGATGCCCGCCAGCATGCCGAACAGCACGCCGCCGATGATCACGTTGTGGAAGTGGGCAATCAGGAACAGGCTGTTGTGCAGCACGAAGTCGGCCGGGGGCACGGCCAGCAGCACGCCGGTCATGCCGCCGATCACGAAGGTGATCATGAAGCCGATGGTCCACATCATGGGCAGCTCGAAACGGATGCGGCCGCGGTACATGGTGAACAGCCAGTTGAAGATCTTCGCCCCCGTGGGGATCGAGATGATCATCGTCGTGATACCGAAGAACGAGTTCACGCTGGCGCCGGAGCCCATGGTGAAGAAGTGGTGCAGCCACACGAGGTACGACAGGATCGTGATCACGACCGTGGCGTACACCATCGAGGCGTAGCCGAACAGGCGCTTGCCCGAGAAGGTGGAGACCACTTCCGAGAAGATGCCGAAGGCCGGCAGGATCAGGATGTACACCTCGGGGTGGCCCCAGATCCAGATCAGGTTCACGTACATCATGGCGTTGCCGCCCATGTCGTTCGTGAAGAAGTTGGTGCCGACGTAACGGTCGAGCGACAGCAGGGCCAGCACGGCCGTGAGCACCGGGAAGGCAGCCACGATCAGCACGTTGGTGCACAGGGCGGTCCAGGTGAAGACGGGCATCTTCATCATGGTCATGCCGGGCGCGCGCATCTTCACGATGGTGGCCAGCAGGTTCACGCCGGACAGCAATGTGCCCACCCCCGCGATCTGCAAGGACCAGATGTAGTAGTCCACCCCCACGTCAGGACTGAACAGGATGCCCGACAGCGGCGGGTACGCCAGCCAGCCGGTCTTGGCGAACTCGCCCACGAACAGCGACGCCATCACGAGGCCGGCGCCGAAGGTGGTCATCCAGAAGCTGAAGTTGTTCAGGAACGGGAAGGCCACGTCGCGCGCGCCGATCTGCAGCGGCACCACGAAGTTCATGAGGCCCGTGACCAGCGGCATCGCCACGAAGAAGATCATGATCACGCCGTGGGCGGTGAAGATCTGGTCGTAGTGGTGCGGCGGCAAAAAGCCCGCGTTGTCCCCGAAGGCGACGGCCTGCTGGGCCCGCATCATCAGCGCGTCGGCGAAGCCGCGCAGCAGCATCACCAGGCCCAGGATGATGTACATGATGCCGATCTTCTTGTGGTCGATGCTGGTGATCCAGTCGCGCCACAAGGTGCCCCACAGCTTGAAGTAGGTCACGGCGCCCAGCAGCGCCAGGCCGCCCAGGATCACGGCCGCGAAGGTCACGAGCAGGATGGGCTCGTGAAGGGGAATCGCCTCCCAGGAGAGGCGGCCGAAGACGAGCTTCGTCAGGTCTAGGTTCTGCAACATCTTAGTCTTCGGTGGTGCACATCGCGGTGACGTACTTGCGCTTGGGCGTGTCGAGGGAGTCGGCCTGCCAGGCCTGCTTGGTGGCGACGTTGAAGGCGCCGGGCTTGCCCAGGCCGCCGTCGGCGTCGATGGCCATCATTTCCTTCATGCACATCTTGTTGCGGTCGACGCACAGGTTCAGGATGGCGTCGTACAGGGCCGGGTCGACCGCGGCGTAGTGGCGCACGGGCTCGCGCTCGCTCGGCACTTCGAGCTTCTTGTACTGCTCGCGGGTCAGTTCGCCCTCTTTGCCGGTCTTGACCTTGGCCACCCACTGGTCGAAGCCGTCATGGCTCAGGCCGTGGAACTTGAAGCGCATGCCCGAGAAGCCCGCACCGCTGTAGTTGGCGGAGAAGCCGTCGAACTCGCCCGGCTTGTTGATCACCGCATGCAGCTTGGTCTCCATGCCCGGCATGGCATAGATCTGGCCGGCCAGCGCGGGGATGAAGAAGGAGTTCATGACCGACGAGGCCGTGATCTTGAAGCTGATCGGGCGGTCCACCGGGGCGGCCAGCTCGTTCACCGTGGCGATGCCCTGCTCGGGGTAGATGAAGAGCCACTTCCAGTCCAGCGCCACCACCTCGACCACCAGCGGCTTGGTTTCGGCGGGAATCGGGCGCTGCGCGTCCAGGCGGCTCAGCGGGCGGTACGGGTCCAGCGTGTGGGTGCTGATCCAGGTGATCGCGCCCAGTGCAATGATGATCAGGAGCGGCGCGGCCCAGATCGCCAGCTCGAGCTGCGTGGAGTGGTCCCAGTCGGGGCTGTAGGTGGCCTCCTTGTTCGACTGGCGATAGCGCCAGGCAAAGAAGATGGTCAGGGCGATCACCGGAATGATGATGATCAGCATCAGCACCGTGGAGACGACGATCAGGCGTCCCTGCTGGTTGGCGATGTCGCCGGAGGGGTTCAACAGCACTGTGTTGCAGCCCGCCAGGAAAATGACGGAAAGCAGCAGAAGTGCTCGGCGAAGGGTCTTGAGGATGTGCATGCCGGGAGAGGAAAGTGCGAAGGCCGCGCAAAAATGACCCTGCAATCTACGCCGCCCAAGGGATTCCGCCTATTGGACGTTTTGTCCTATGGCGGTAAACGCAATTCGGTGAGACGCTACAGGGTGTCCAGAATTTCCCCTGTGTCGTGCCCCGGCATGACACCCGAATTACAGCCAGCCAGCTAGCAAGATGACGACGTCCAGCATCAGTCCACCAGGCGCCCAGCCTGTGTCGCACCCGACCGAAGGCGGCGCCCGCGCCGCAGACGCCGACCATTCGCACATCGCCCCGGGCGAGATCGCGGTCGGTGTGGTCATCGGCCGCGCCTCCGAGTATTTCGACTTCTTCGTCTACGGCATCGCCTCGGTGCTGGTGTTCCCGGCGGTGTTCTTCCCCTTCGAGCAGCGCCTGGAAGGCGTGCTCTGGGCCTTCGTGATCTTCTCGTTCGCCTTCATCGCGCGCCCCTTCGGCACCGTGATCTCGATGGCGATCCAGCGGCGCTTCGGGCGCGAGACCAAGCTGACGATTGCGCTGTTCCTGCTGGGCACCTCGACCGCCGGCATCGCCTTCCTGCCGGGCTACGCCAGCATCGGCTTCACGGCCATCGTGCTGCTGTCGATCTTCCGCTTTGCCCAGGGCCTGGCACTGGGCGGCTCGTGGGACGGCCTGCCGTCGCTGCTGGCGCTGAACGCACCGCCCAACAAGCGCGGCTGGTACGCCATGCTGGGCCAGCTGGGCGCACCGCTGGGCTTCTTCCTGGCCAGCGCGCTGTTCGCGTACCTGTATTCCAGCCTGCCGCTGGCCGACTTCCTCGACTGGGGCTGGCGCTACACCTTCTACGTGGCCTTCGCCATCAACGTGGTGGCGCTGTTCGCGCGCCTGCGCCTGGTGGCCACCGACGAGTACGCGCGCCTGCTCGAAGAGCGCGAGCTGCAGCCCACCAGCGTGGTCGAGCTGACCCGCTCGCAGGGCGCCAACCTGCTGATCGGCGCGTTCGCCGCGCTGGCCAGCTACGCGCTGTTCCACCTGATCACGGTGTTCCCGCTGTCGTGGATCTCGCTGTATTCCGACCAGTCGATCACCGAATTCCTGATCGTGCAGATGGTCGGCGCGGTGTTCGGCGCCATCGGCATCGTGGCCTCGGGCCTGATCGCCGACCGCATCGGCCGTCGCTTCACGCTCGGCGGCCTGGCCGCCATGATCGCCGTGTTCAGCGGCTTCGCGCCCACGCTGCTCGACGGCGGACGCATCGGCCAGGACATCTTCATCGTGCTGGGCTTTGCACTGCTGGGCCTGTCGTACGGCCAGGCGGCCGGCGCCGTGACCTCCAACTTCGCGCCCAAGTACCGCTACGTGGGCGCGGCCCTCACGGCCGACCTGGCCTGGCTCATCGGCGCAGCCTTCGCCCCGCTGGTCGCCCTGGGCCTGTCGGCGCACTTCGGCCTGGCCTTCGTGAGCATCTACCTGCTGTCGGGCGCGCTCGGCACGCTGGCGGCGCTGGGGCTGAACCGGGCGCTGGCGCGGGACTGACCGGCGTTGCCGCTGTGTTGTCAAAAAAGGGGCCGATGGCCCCTTTTTTCATGGCCGTCGCGTCGCTCGCTTAGGATTCGCCTCGATGTTCACCGCCGCCATTTTTGACATGGATGGGCTGCTGATCGATTCGGAGCGCCCCATCATGGCCGCCTGGATCGCCGCGGCCCGCACGCTCGATGTCGAGCTTTCGCACGCCCAGTACCTGCAATGCGTGGGGCTGGCCATGAGCGAATCGAAGCAGATCCTTGCCGCGCTGCTCGGCGGCCCCGCCGCCTACCAGCACGCGGCGACGCAGGTGACCGCCGCGCTGCAGCTGGAGCGCGCCGACGGCGACGCCCGGCCGCTCTTTCCCATCAAGCCCGGCGCGGCCGAGCTGCTCGCCGCCTTGCGCGGGCGCGGCACGCGCTGCGCGGTGGCCTCGTCGTCCACGCGCGGGCAGATCGCGGCCTGCCTGGGCAGCCTCGACGTGCTTCACCACTTCGAGGCCTTCGCGGGCGGCGACGAGGTGGCGCGCGCCAAGCCCGACCCGGCGCTGTACCGGCTCGCGGCCGAGCGCCTGGGCGTGGACCCTGCGGACTGCGTCGCCTTCGAGGACAGCGAGAACGGCGCCAAGGCCGCGCTCGCCGCCGGGATGCGCGTGGTGGTGGTGCCCGACCTCAAGCACCCGCCCGAGGCGATCGTCGCGCAGGCCTTCCAGGTGCTCGATTCGCTGCACGACGCGATGCCGCACGTGCCGCGCTGGTTTCCCTGACGAAGTCTGGGCCGGGGCTCAGAGCACCTCGTCCCGCAACTGCGGGAACACCTTCGACACCTTGGCCAGCAGGTAGTCGCCGTAGCGGCCGCTGAAGGCGTGCACGTTGGCGCGGTCCCAGCGTTCGGCGCTGTCGTCCAGCGCGTCGGCGCCAGCCAGGCCTTCGATGCGCTGCACGCGCGCTTCGAAGTTCGGGTCGAAGAACAGCGGGAACGACAGCCGGTCGCGGCCCGAGGTGTTGCGCTTCACGCGGTGCGGCGTCGACTTGTAGAGCCCGCCGGTCATGCGGTCGAGCATGTCGCCGATGTTGCAGACGAAGGCGCCGGGCACCGGCGGCGCATCGATCCAGCCGCCCGGCGTGTGCACCGCGAGGCCGCCCACGGTGTCCTGGTGCAGGATCGTGAGCAGGCCGTAGTCGGTGTGCTCGCCCACGCCCCATTGCACGTCCAAGCCCTCGGGCACGGCCTGCGTCGGGTAGTTGAAGAGGCGGAACAGGATCAGCGGGTCGGCCGTGTAGCGTTCGGCGAAATAGGAGGCGGGCAGGCCGAGGCTCAGCGCGATGCCTTCCATGAGCCGGTGGCCCAGCTGCGTGACGGCGTCCATGTACGCGAGGATGGTCTCGCGAAAGTCCGGCACGTCGGGAAAGAGATTCGGCCCGTGCACCGGCGTCTTCGCCAGCACCAGCGGGTGGTCGGCGGGCAGCTCGGTGCCCAGGTACAGGCCTTCCTTCCAGTCGGGGCGGCCCGAGGTCAGCTCGCCGCCGCGCGGGAAGAAGCCACGCCAGGCACGGCCGCCGAGGGCCATGCGCCATTGCATCTTGGTTTCCTCGGGCAGGTCGAAGAACTGGTGGCTCAGGTCTTCGAGCCGCTGGATCAGTGCGGCGTCGACGCCGTGGCCCGTGACGTAGAAGAAGCCGTGCGCGCGGCAGGCGTCGCCGATCTGCGCCGCCACGCGTGCGCGTTCGGGCGTGCCGGCCACCAGCGGGGCGACGTCGATGAGGGGAAGAGATTGGTCGGTCATGCGTCTCTCGAAAAAGGCGAACGGATGTCGGACAGGAACTGCTGCGCACGCGGGTGCTGCGGGCGGTTGAAGAAGTCGTCGGGCGTGGCGCGTTCGAGCACCTGGCCCTGGTCCATGAAGAGCACGCGGTCGGCCACTTCGCGCGCGAAGCCCATCTCGTGCGTGACGCACACCATGGTCATGCCGTCGCGCGTGAGGTCGCGCATCACCAGCAGCACCTCGCCGACCATCTCGGGGTCGAGCGCGCTGGTGGGCTCGTCGAACAGCATCAGCGGCGGCTTCATGGCGAGCGCGCGCGCAATGGCCACGCGCTGCTGCTGGCCGCCCGACAGCTCGCCGGGCCACGCATTGGCCTTGTTCGCGAGGCCCACGCGCTCCAGCAGCGCCATCGCGCGCGCGTCGGCTTCCTTGCGCGACAGGCCGTGCAGTTGCATCGGCGCCATGGTGCAGTTCTGCAGCACGCTCAGGTGCGGGAACAGGTTGAACTGCTGGAACACGAAGCCGATGCGCGAGCGGAACGCGTTCACGTCCAGGCCCGGCGCGTGGATGTCCTGCCCGTCGAGCGTGATGCGGCCCGACTGGATCGGCTCCAGCCGGTTGAAGGTGCGGATCAGCGTCGACTTGCCCGAGCCCGAGGGCCCGCACACCACGACCACCTCGCCCTTGTGGATGGTCTCGGTCACGTCGACCAGTGCGTGGTAGCTGCCGTACCACTTGTTGACTTGTTGGAGTTCGATCATGCGGGCACCTTGAGAGGCGCGGCGGGAAGGCCGCGGCGCGCGAGCCGGCGCTCCAGCCAGTAGGCGAAGCGCGAGAGGCCGAAGCACAGGATGAAGTAGGTCAGGCCCAGGATCAGGTAGATCTGCGCCGGCTTGGTGAACACCTGCGTGTTGATCTGCGTGGCGATGAACGACACCTCGGCCAGCCCGATGATGTAGCCCAGCGAGGTCTCCTTGATGGTCGAGACGAACTGGTTCACCAGCGAGGGCAGCATGCTGCGCAGCGCCTGCGGCAGCACCACGAGGCGCATCGCGCCGAAGTAGCTCAGGCCGAGCGCGCGCGCGGTTTCCATCTGCCCGCGCGGCAGGCCCTGGATGCCGGCGCGCACGATCTCGGCGAGGTAGGCGGCATCGAAGATCACGAGCGCGATCAGCATGGTGGTGAACTGGTCGGTCTTCACGCCCGTGACGCTGGGCAGGAAGAAGTAGGCCCAGAAGATCACCATCAACAGCGGCAGGCCGCGCACCACGAACACCAGCGCCGTGACGGGCCAGCGCACGCAGCGCCACGGGCTCACGCGCGCCAGGCCGAGCACGATGCCCAGCGGCAGCGCGAGCACCAGCCCGCACGAGGCCAGCAGCAGCGTGAGCACCAGCCCGCCGAGCGGGCCGTTCGGGTACTGGCCGATGAGGAAGTAGACCCAGTAGTCGTGGATGATTTCGAGCATCAGCGCGCCGCCTTCAGATGGTCCGCACCGGGAACCGGTGGTGGTACCAGGTGGCGAGGCCAGTGATGGCCAGCGACACCGTCAGGTACGCCGCGCTCGCGAACGCGAACGACTCGAAGCTGCGGAAGGTCGCGCTCTCGACCTGCCCGGCCTGGTACATCAGTTCGGCCACGCCGATCACCGTGGCGATCGAGGTGTTCTTCCACAGGCTCAGCGTCTGCGAGATGAGCGGCGGCACGGTCACGCGCAGCGCCTGCGGCAGCACCACGCGGCGCATCGTGGCCAGGAAGCTGAAGCCCAGCGCGCGGCCGGCCTCGAACTGCACGGCCGGGATCGAGCGGATGCCGCTGCGGATGTCCTCCGCCATGAAGGCGGCCGTGTACAGCGACAGCGCCACGATCGCGCTGTAGGCCTCGATGTGGCCTTCATAGAGCCAGGTCTTCAGGCCTTCGGGCAGCAGCTCGGGCGCGCCGAAGTACCAGAACAGCATGTGGGCCAGCAGCGGGATGTTGCGGATCGATTCCACGTACGCAAAGCCGAGCCAGCGCAGCGGCGCCAGCGGCGAGAGCCGCAGCAGCGCCACCACCAGCGCCAGCGGCAGCGCAAAGACGAGCGAGACCGCGAGCAGCTGCAGCGACAGCCACAGGCCCGCGACCAGCATGTCGTGGTACTGGCCGGTCAGCAGCAGCGAATAGTCGAACAGGGGCATGGGAAACGGGAGGCACGGCGAAAGGCGCCGGGGCGCACATGGTACGCATGCGCGCCGTGCCGCTCAAAAGCGAAGGGCGGGTCGCATGGCGGCCCGCCCCTGTGTGCCGAGCGCGCGGGCTCAGTCGATCTTGTCAGTCTCGAGCTTGAAGTCGCGCGTCTGGAAGCCGGAGGCCGTGTTCGGGCCGTACCACTTGAGGAAGATCTTCTGCGCTTCGCCCGACTTCTCGAGTTCGCGCAGCGTGTCGTCCACCACGGTCTTCAGGCCGCTCTCGCCCTTCTTGATGCCGATGGCCAGCGACTCGGTGCTCAGGTTCTGCTTGAGCACCACGTACTGCGCCTTCTGCGGGCCCAGCTTGGCGTAGCTGCGCAGCAGCGCGGCCTCGTCGTCGACGTAGCCCACGCCCTTGCCCTGCTGCAGCGCCTGGAAGGCCTGCTGGCTGGTGTCGAAGGTCACGACCTCGGCGGTGGGCACGGCCTTGCGGATGTTGGGTTCCTGCGTGCCGCCGCGGATGGTCAGCACCTTCTTGCCGCCGAGCTGCGGCACCTCGGTGATGCCGCTGGTCTTCTTCACGATGGCCTTCTGGCCGGTGACGAAGGTGGTGAGCGAGAAGTCGATCTGCGCCTCGCGCTCCTTGTTGTGCGTAAGGCCGGCGGCCACCAGGTCCACGTGGCCCTGTTGCAGCTCGGGAATGCGCGCGGCCACGGCGATCTGCTTGAGCACAGGCTTCACGCCGATCTTCTTGGCGATGGCGTTCACCAGGTCGACCTCGTAGCCGACGATCTGGCGCGTCTTCGGATCGATGAAGGTGGCGGGCTCGTCGGTGCCGAGCACGCCGACCACGAGTTCGCCCTTCTTCTTGATGTCGGCGAGCTGGTCCGCATGGGCGGCAACGCCGGTCAGCAGGGCGGAAGCGGCAAGGGCCGCGGCAAGCAGGGTGTGGCGCATGGTGGGGATCGTCCTCTCTCCAGAGTGAAATTCAGGCCGGAACCATATCAATAAAACCCAAGATTATTAAATCGTCAATCGACATATGCATATGGGGCTGATGAATCGGCCTGTTGCCGGCTGGGTTAAATTCGCGACGCCGCGACGTGCCCCGCCGCCGTCCCCCGAATGTCTTACCGAGCGAGCTTTTCATGATCATCCAACCCCGCGTGCGCGGCTTCATCTGCGTCACCACCCACCCCGTGGGCTGCGAAGCCAATGTCCGGCAACAGATCGCGTACGTCAAAGCCAAACCTCCCATCGCGGGTGGCCCCAAGCGCGTGCTGGTGATCGGCGCGTCCACCGGCTACGGCCTGGCCGCGCGCATCACCGCGGCCTTCGGCAGCGGCGCCGACACGCTGGGCGTGTGCTTCGAACGCGCGGGCAGCGCGACCAAGCCCGGCTCGCCCGGCTGGTACAACACCGCCGCCTTGCACCGCGCCGCCACGGCCGAGGGGCGCTATGCCAAGACGATCAACGGCGACGGCTTTTCCGACGCGGTGAAGCAGCAGGCCATCGAGACCATCCGCGCCGACCTCGGCCAGGTCGACCTCGTGGTCTACAGCCTGGCCGCGCCGCGCCGCACGCACCCCAAGACGGGCCAGGTCTTCAACTCCGTGCTCAAGCCCATCGGCAAGGCCGTGACGCTGCGCGGCCTGGACACCGACAGCGGGACCGTGAAGGAATCGGTGCTCGAGCCCGCCACGCAGGAAGAGATCGACAACACCGTGGCCGTCATGGGCGGCGAAGACTGGCAGATGTGGATCGACGCGCTGCAGCAGGCCGGCGTGCTGGCCGACGGCGCCAAGACCACGGCCTTCACCTACCTGGGCGAGCAGATCACGCACGACATCTACTGGAACGGCTCCATCGGCGCCGCCAAGAAGGATCTGGACGAGAAGGTGCTGGACATCCGCGCGCAGCTGGCCGCCAAGGGCGGCGACGCGCGCGTGTCGGTGCTGAAGGCGGTGGTCACGCAGGCCAGCTCGGCCATTCCGATGATGCCGCTGTACCTGTCGCTGCTGTTCAAGGTGATGAAGGCCGAAGGCACGCACGAAGGCTGCATCGAGCAGGTGCACGGCCTGTACGCCGACAGCCTGTACGGCGCCACGCCGCATCTGGACGACGAAGGCCGCCTGCGCGCCGACTACAAGGAACTGGCGCCGCAGGTGCAGGCGCGCGTGCAGGAACTCTGGCCGCAGGTCACCGACGCCAACCTCGATGAGCTGACCAATTTCGCGGGCTACAAGACCGAGTTCCTGCGCCTGTTCGGCTTTGCCGTCGAGGGCGTGGACTACACGGCCGACGTGAGCACCGATGTGGGCATTCCCGATCTGATCCAACTCTAGAGCGGCCCCGAGGGGATACTTCCGCCCATGCAGATTCAAGACAAACCGCCCGCCGGCACGCCCTTCGAGTGGATCGGCGGCGAGCCCAAGGTGGCGGCGCTGGTCGAGCGCTTCTACGACCTGATGGACCTCGAGCCGGCCTACGCGCAACTGCGCGCCGTGCACGGCACCGACCTGGACAACGCGCGCCAGCGCCTCTTCTGGTTCCTGTGCGGCTGGCTCGGCGGGCCCGCCCACTACACCGACCGCTTCGGCCACCCCATGCTGCGCGCGAGGCACCTGCCGCAGGCCATCGGCGGCCACACCATCGGCATCAAGGAGCGCGACCAGTGGCTGGCGTGCATGGACCAGGCGATGGGCGAGACCGGCGTGCCTGAAGACCTGCGCGCACGCCTCAGAGACTCCTTCTTCAAAACTGCCGACTGGATGCGCAACCGCGGCGAGTGACCAGACAACGATTCCCGAAAGACTGTTCTCCATGAATTCCATCGTCATCATCGGCGGCGGCCACGCCGCGGCCCAGCTCTGCGCGGGCCTGGCGGAAGCCGGGCAGGGCTCGCGCGTGCACCTGGTCTGCGAAGAGGCCTGCGAGCCGTACCACCGTCCGCCGCTGTCGAAGGCCTTCCTCAAGAGCGCCGAAGAAACCACGCAGCCGCACAAGGCCGCCGATTGGTACCGCGAAGCGGGCATCACGCTGCACCTGGGCGACGCGGCCGTGGCCATCGACCGCGAGGCGCACACCGTCACGCTGCGCTCGGGTGCGGTGCTGCCGTGGGAGCGCCTGGTGCTGGCCACCGGCACGCGCGCACGCCAGATGCCTGGCCTGCAGGCCGGCCTGGAGAACGTGGCGAGCCTGCGCGCTGCCGACGAGGCGCATCGCCTGCGCACGCGGCTGGCGGAGGCGCAGCAGGTCACGGTGCTGGGCGGCGGCTTCATCGGCCTCGAAGTGGCGGCCACCGCGCAGGCGCTGGGCAAGCGCGTGCAGGTGATCGAATGCGCGCCGCGCCTGCTGGGCCGCGCCGTGTCGCCCGAGCTGTCGGCGCATGTGCTCGCCACGCACCGCGCGGCCGGCATCGACATCGTGCTGGGTGCGCAGACCGGCGCCTTCGAGGTCGTGGGCGACCGGCTCGTGTCGGTCGAGGTCAACGGCACGAAGCAGCCGATCGACCTGCTGCTGCTGGGCATCGGCGCGGTGCCCGAGACCGCGCTCGCGCAGGCCGCGGGCCTCGAGTGCGCCGACGGCATCGTGGTCGACGGCCACATGCAGACCAGCGCGGCCGACGTGCTCGCGGTGGGCGATTGCACGCGCTTCCCCGACCGCCGCGCAGGCCGCGCGCTGCGGCTCGAATCGGTACAGAACGCGAACGACCAGGCGCGCACGGCCGTGGCCACGTTGACCGGCGCCGCGCGCGATCACGATGCGGTGGCGTGGTTCTGGTCCGACCAGGGCGGCCTGCGCCTGCAGATGGCGGGCCTCATGCCGGCCGAAGGCACGCCGGGCCTGGTGAGCGTGCGCCGCGCGGGGCCGAAGCCCGAGGCGTTCTCGCTGTTCCACTACGTCGACGGCCAGCTCGTGTGCGTCGAATCGGTGAACGCGCCGGTCGATCACATGATGAGCCGCAAGCTGCTCGAAGCGGGCCGCAGCCCCGCGCCGGAGGCGGTGGCGGACGCGGCGGTACCACTAAAGAATCACCTGGCCTGAACCTGGCGTAACGGCTGTCGCAACGGCGCTGCACGACAGGCCCGGATTCACCGGTCTGTCACCCTGCTTTCGGAGACTGGCCTTCCTCATATCCGCAGGGAGACCTCTCGATGAACAACGCAGTGGCCGCGTCGCTGGCGCGCCTCGCCCCCATGTCCACCTGTGCCGCCGTCCTGGCCGCCGTGCTCACCGCCTGTGGCGGTGGCAACGGAGGCGGCACCACGTTCCCCCCGATCGTTCCGCCTCCTGCGCCCGCACCCGCCCCGGCGCCCGTGGCCGCCGGCACGCGCACCACGGTCGCGCTGCTCGAAACGACCGACCTGCACTTCAACGTGCGCAGCTACGACTACTTCAAGCTCGCCGAAGACAAGTCGTACGGCTACGAGCGCACCGCAACGCTCATCAACGCCGCGCGCAAGGAGTTCGCGAACACGATGCTGTTCGACAACGGCGACACCATCCAGGGCACCGCGCTGGCCGACTACGAGGCGCTGGTCAGCCGCATCCCGTGCTCGCAGCCGCTGTCGATGTACAAGGTGATGAACGCCACCGGCTACGACGCCGGCACGCTGGGCAACCACGAGTTCAACTACGGCCTGGACTTCCTCAACCAGGTGCTCGGCGGCGGCCTCGATGTCGAGGGCGTGGACGGCAACAAGAAGTGCGCGGGCCCGAGCTTCCCGATGGTGGTGGCCAACGTGCACAGCCTCAAGAGCGGCAAGCCGCTCGTGGCGCCGTACACCATCGTCACGAAGCAATTCACGGCTACCGCGCCGGACGGCAAGAGCGTGACGGTGCCGGTGAAGGTCGGCGTGATCGGCTTCACCACGCCCGGCATCATGAACTGGGACAAGCGCTTTCTCGAAGGCAAGCTGCGCACCGAAGGCGCGGTCGAAGCGGCCAAGCGCTACGTGCCCGAGCTGCGCGAGAAGGGCGCCGACATCGTCGTGGCGCTGCAGCACGGCGGCCTCGACGCCTCGCCGTACTCGCCGACGATGGAAAGCCCGGGCCTGTACCTGTCGAAGGTGCCCGGCATCGACGTGCTGATGATGGGCCACCAGCACGGCCTGTTCCCCGACCGCGGCGCCAAGCCCGGCTACACGCAGCCCGGCGTGGACAACGCCGCCGGCACCGTCAACGGCGTGCCGGCCGTGATGCCCAGTTCGTGGGGCAAGGCGCTGGGTCTCGTGAAGCTAGAGCTCGTGTGGGACGGCAAGGCCTGGGGCGTGGACAAGAGCAAGACGCTGGTCGAGGCGCGCTCGACCCAGATCGGCAAGGGCGTGTACGTCGATGCCGACCCGAGCGTGGCACCGATGGTCGATACCCAGCACCAGGCCGCGATCGACTACGTGAAGACGCCCATCGGCAGCACCGACTTCCGCATGAACACCTTCTTTGCCGACGTGGGCGACCCGGGCGCGATCCAGATCGTGAACCAGGCCCAGGCCGACTATGTGAAGACCTACATCCAGGCCAGCCTGCCGCAGTACGCGGGCCTGCCGGTGCTGTCGGTGAGCGCGCCCTTCAAGTCGGGCTTCGAGGGCGGACGCGACTACACCGACGTGGCCGTGGGCAACCTCGCGATCTTCAGCGCCGCCGACCTGTACCTGTACCCGAACACGGTGTACGCGGTGAAGGTGACGGGTGCCGAGATCAAGGGCTGGCTCGAAGCCGCGGCCAAGCGCTTCAACAAGATCGACCCGGCGCTCACGACCGACCAGCCGCTGATCAGCACCTTCCCGGGCTACAACTTCGACATGTTCACCACGCCCGACATGCAGTACGAGATCGACGTGACGCAGGCCGTGGGCAGCCGCATCAGGAACCTCATGTACCTGGGCGCGCCCATCGATCCGGCGAAGGAGTTCGTCATTGCCACGAACAACTACCGCGCGACCAGCGGTGCGAGCTTCATCCCGGCGCTGGACGGGCGCGCGACGATCTACGCCTCGCCCGATGCGAACCGCGACGTGCTGATCGCGTACATCAAGGCGAAGAAGACGATCACGCGCGCGGCCGACGGCGCGGCGCGCAGCTGGCGCTTCACCAAGGTGACGACCGCGGGCAACGTGACGATCACGTCGGGCCAGGGGCAATTGAGCGCGGCCACGGACGCGGGGTTGACGAACATCTCGCTGCTGACCGCGGATGACGGCAGCGGCAAGGGCCGCTCGGTCTACAAGGTCGATCTGAGCAAGTAAGAAGGGCAGGGCCCGTGCGGCGCCGTGTCAGCGCCGCACGGGCGCCAGCAGCACCACCAGCGCCCCGGCCCCGCCTTCGGCCGGCTTGGCCTGCACGAAGGCGATCACTTCGTTCTTCTGGATCAGCCAGCGCTGCGTCTTGGTCTTGAGCACCGGCTGCTTGCCGGGCGAGCCCAGGCCCTTGCCGTGCACCACGCGCACGCAGCGCAGCCCCTGCTTGTGGGCGTTGCGGATGAAGCCGCCGAGCGCCTCGCGCGCCTCGTCGCTGCGCAGGCCGTGCAGGTCGACCTGCCCCTGGATCGCCCAGTCGCCCTTGCGCAGCCGCGCCGTGATGTCGGTGCCGATGCCGGGACGGCGAAAGCTCATGGCGTCGTCGACATCGAGCAGCGTGGTCACGTCGAACTCGTCGGACAGCGACTCGCGCAGCACGCGCTGCTCGTCGAGCTGGTGCTGGAACGGAATGGGCGCGGGCGGCTCGGGCGCGAGCGCCACGGCGGCCTTGCGGCGCAGCGGCTCGGTGGCGCCGATGGCGCGCGTGAACAGGTCTTTCTCGGCGGCACGCTTGCGCTCGGCCGCGGCGCGCGCGGCGGCTTCGGCGGCCTCGCGCTCGCGGGTTTCGGCGAGCACGCGCTGCACCTGTTTGAGGTCGGCCAGGTTCTTCAGGGCCGGGGGACGCGAAGAAGACGATGCCATCAGAGCAGCCCCCGTTCCGCCATCGAGAAGCTCTGGCCCGGGCTCACGATCACGTGGTCGAGCACACGCACGTCGACCAGCGCCAGCGCGGCGCGCAGCGTCTGCGTGAGCGATTCGTCGGCGCGCGAGGGCTCGATGCTGCCGCTGGGGTGGTTGTGGGCCAGCACCACGGCCGCGGCCTGGTGGTGCAGGGCGCGGGTGACGACCTCGCGCGGGTAGACGCTGGTCTGCGTGAGCGTGCCGCGAAACAGCTCCTCGAGCGTGAGCAGGCGGTGCTGCACGTCGAGGAACAACACCGCGAACACCTCGTGCGGGCGCGAGCCGATGTGCATCTGCAGGTACTGCTTGACCGCTTCGGGCGAGTCGAACACCGTGCGCTCCTTCAGGCGCTCGCCCATGGCGCGGCGCGCCAGTTCGAGCACCGCTGTGAGTTCGGAGCGCTTGGCGCTGCCACCCATGCCCTTGACCGCCTTGAGGTCATCGGGTGCGGTGTGCAGCAGCCCCGACAGCCCGCCGAAGCGTTCGAGCAGTTGCTGGGCCAGCTGGAGCACGTTCTTGCCGGCCACGCCGGTGCGCAGCAGCAGCGCCAGCAGCTCGGCGTCGGCCAGCGCGGCGGCGCCCCGCGCGATGAGCTTTTCGCGCGGCCGGGCGTCGAGAGGGAGATCCTTGAATGCCATGAAACCCTGCAGAAACCTGGGCCGGGGCGAGATGTTGCCCCGATCCTTAAAATGAGGGTCAGTTTATCGGGACACCTCCCTCGTCTTTGCCCACCTTCGCTGCACCCATGTCCCAAGTTGTGACTTCCGGCTCCTTCCTGACCCTGCACTACCGGCTGGCCGGTCCGGCGGGCGACATCATCAACACCTTCGCCGACAAGCCCGCCACGCTGTCGCTGGGCACCGGCGAGCTCTCGCCGGCCATGGAGCAGCGCCTGATGGGCATGGAAGAGGGCGCGCACGCCACCTTCGAGCTGCCCGCCGGCGAGGCTTTCGGCGAGCGCAACCCCGACATGCAGCAATGGGTGGCGCGCAAGCTGCTGGCCCAGATGGGCGACCCCGACGAGCAGTACGCCGTCGGCGACGTGGTGCAGTTCCCCACGCCCGATGGCGCGGGCAGCTACGCGGGCGCGGTCGTCGAGTCGAACGAGACCGGCGTGCGCTTCGACTTCAACCACCCGCTCGCGGGGCAACCGGTCACCTTCGAAGTGAAGCTGATCGGCGTGCTATGAACCCGAACATCGAAGAAGTCCTGTTGGCCGAGCCGCGCGGCTTCTGCGCCGGCGTGGACCGCGCCATCGAGATCGTCGAGCGCGCCCTCGCCAAGTTCGGCGCGCCGATCTACGTGCGCCACGAGATCGTGCACAACACCTACGTGGTGAACGAGCTCAAGGCCAAGGGCGCGATCTTCATCGAAGAGCTCTCCGACGTGCCGCCCGGCTCCACGCTGGTGTTCAGCGCGCACGGCGTGAGCAAGGCCGTGGAGCAGGAGGCGCGCGACCGCGGCTTCTCGATCTTCGACGCCACCTGCCCGCTCGTGACCAAGGTGCACGTCGAGGTGGCCAAGCTCGCCAAAGAGGGCTACGAATTCATCATGATCGGCCACAAGGGGCACCCCGAGGTCGAGGGCACGATGGGGCAGCTGTCGAGCGGCATCCACCTCGTGGAGGACGTGGCCGACGTGGCCAACGCCTCGCCGCTGCAGACCGAGAAGCTCGCCGTGGTCACGCAGACCACGCTCAGCGTGGACGACGCCGCCGAGATCGCTGCCGCCGTGCGCGCGCGCTTCCCGAACGTGCGCGAGCCCAAGCAGCAAGACATCTGCTACGCCACCCAGAACCGCCAGGACGCGGTGAAGATCATGAGCCCGCAGGTCGACCTCGTGATCGTGGTCGGCAGCCCCACCAGCTCCAACAGCAACCGCCTGCGCGAGCTGGCGCAGCGCCTGGGCACCGAGAGCTACATGGTCGATTCGGCCGACGAGCTCAAGCCCGAATGGTTCGAGGGCAAGTCGCGCATCGGCCTCACCGCCGGCGCCTCGGCGCCCGAGGTGCTGGTGCACGAGGTGATCGAGCGCGTGCGCGCCTTCGGTGCCGTGTCGGTGCGCAAGATGGACGGCATCGAGGAAACCATCAAGTTCCCGCTTCCCAAGGGCCTCAAGCTCGACGACATCCCGCCCCCTGGGCACATCTCCTGAACATCATGACAAACACCGATTGGCGCTCCGACATCGAGAGCGCCTCCCGCAGGCTGGGCGAACGCGCCGGCCATTTCCTGCGTGAAACGCCACTGTGGAAGCTGCCGGCCGCCGCCCTGGGCGTGGCCGCGCCCGGCGCCGAAGTCTGGCTCAAGCTGGAGCACATGCAGGTCAGCGGCAGCTTCAAGGCCCGCGGCATGATGAACCGCCTGCTGGCCAACGACATCCCCGCCGCGGGCGTGATCGTGGCCTCGGGCGGCAACGCCGGCATTGCCACGGCGGCCGCCGCCAAGGCGCTGGGCGTGCCCTGCCAGGTGTTCCTGCCGGGCGTGTCGCCCGAAGCCAAGCGCGCGCGCCTGCGGGCGCTGGGCGCCGAAGTGGTCGTGGTCGGCGAGCTGTACCCCGACGCACTGGCCGCCTGCCTGGCGCGCCAGAAGGAAACGGGCGCCTTGCTCACCCACGCCTACGACCAGCCCGAAGTGGTGGCCGGCGCCGGTACGCTCGGCCGCGAGATCGAGGCGCAGGGCGGCCTGCCCGACGCCGTGCTCGTGAGCGTGGGCGGCGGCGGCCTGATCGGCGGCCTGGCCGGCTGGTTCGAGCAGCGCGCCCGCGTGGTGGCACTCGAGCCCGAGAAGGCCCCGACGCTGTTCCGCGCCCGCGAGGCCGGCGAGCCGGTCGACGTGGACGTCGGCGGCATCGCGGCCGATTCGCTCGGCGCGCGCCGCATCGGCGCCATCGCCTGGGAGATCACGCAGCAGCAGGTGCGTGACGCGCTGCTGCTGTCCGACGACGCCATCCGCGCCGCCCAGCAGTGGCTCTGGAAGGAGCTGAAGCTCGCCGTGGAACCGGCCGCCGCGCTGCCGCTGGCGGCGCTGCAGACCGGCGCCTACGTGCCGCGCGAGGGCGAGAAGGTGTGCCTGATCATCTGCGGGGCGAACGTCGATCCGGCCACGGTCGCCTGAGTCGCCGCAGGCGTGCGAGCGGGGAGGGCGGGCGCGGGCCGGGCGCCCACCTAAAATCTCCCCATGCTTGACATCACCCTGCTCCGCAAAGACCTGGCCTCCGCTGTGGCCGGCCTCGAAAAACGCAAGAAGAACCAGCCCTACCTCGACGTCTCGGCGTTCACCGCGCTCGAGGCCGAGCGCAAGACGCTGCAGACCCGCACCGAGGAAATCCAGGCGCGCCGCAACACGCTGAACAAGCAGATCGGCCCGCTCAAGGCCAAGGGCGAGTCGGTCGACGCGCTCATGGCCGAGGTCAACGCGCTCAAGGCCGAGCAGGAATCGCAATCCAAGCGCCTCGAGGAAATCCAGCCCGAGCTGCACGCGCTGCTGCTCGCCGTGCCCAACCTGCCGCACGCCAGCGTGCCGCTCGGTGAAGACGAAACCGGCAACGTCGAGATGCGCCGCTGGGCGCCCCAGGGCGGCGCCGGCGCCAATGCCACGCCGCTGGCCTTCGCGCCCAAGGACCACGTCGACCTCGGCGCGCCGCTGGGGCTCGATTTCGAGATGGGCGCCAAGCTCTCGGGCTCGCGCTTCACCGTCATGAAGGGCCCGATCGCCCGCCTGCACCGTGCGCTGGCCCAGTTCATGGTCGACCTGCAGACCGAACAGCACGGCTACACCGAGTGCTACGTGCCCTACGTGGTCAACGCCGCCACGCTCAGCGGCACCGGCCAGCTGCCCAAGTTCGAAGGTGACCTGTTCGCCGCGAAGAAGGGCGGCCAGGACGGCGAGCCCGCGCCCGACCACTCGGCGCTGTACCTCATCCCGACCAGCGAAGTGCCGCTGACCAACTTCGTGCGCGACGAGGTCGTGCCCGAGGCGCAGCTGCCCATCAAGCTCACGGCCCACACGCCGTGCTTCCGCTCGGAAGCCGGCAGCGCCGGACGCGACACGCGCGGCATGATCCGCCAGCACCAGTTCGACAAGGTCGAGATGGTGCAGATCGTGCACCCCGAGAAGAGCTACGACGCGCTCGAGCAGATGACCGGTCACGCCGAAGCCGTGCTGCAGGCGCTGGAGCTGCCGTACCGCGTGGTGCTGCTGTGCACCGGCGACATGGGTTTCGGTTCCACCAAGACCTACGACCTCGAGGTGTGGCTGCCCGCGCAGAACACGTACCGCGAGATCAGCTCGGTGTCGAACTGCGAAGCCTTCCAGGCGCGCCGCCTGCAGGCCCGTTTCAAGAACGCCCAGGGCAAGAACGAGCTGGTGCACACCCTCAACGGCTCCGGCCTGGCCGTGGGCCGCGCGCTGGTCGCCGTGCTGGAAAACCACCAGAACGAAGACGGCTCGATCAACGTGCCGACGGCGTTGCGTCCGTACCTCGGCGGCCTCGAAGTTTTGCGCGGTTGAGAAGCCGGGCGTCAAAAGTCAGATTTTTCTGGCTATAATCTGAGGCTCGACAGCACCGGAGAGGTGGCAGAGTGGTCGAATGTACCTGACTCGAAATCAGGCGTACTAGCGATAGTACCGAGGGTTCGAATCCCTCCCTCTCCTCCAGATTCAAGCCCCTGTAGCAGCCCTGCTACAGGGGCTTTGTCTTTGGGCCGCCCATGTCGCCTCATGGCGCCCGTTGCTGCGGCTCCCCACACCCCCTGCGCTGCAGCACCGGCAGCAACTGCGGCCCCAGCGACTTCAGCAGCTGCGTCGGCAGCGCGCTCGTGAACCGGTGGCGGGCGGCGTGGGGCTCGTGGACGTAGGCCAGGATCGTGCCGAAGTAGCGGTCGCCGATCATGAACACGAAGGTGGCCGAGCGGTCGATCTTGCGCTGCGAAATCACCCGTCCGCCGCGGCCGGTCTGTTCGTAGCGGTGGTCGCCGGTGCCGGTCTTGCCGCCGATCTCGAGGGCGCGGCCGCTCTCGTCCACCAGCGCGCCTTTCAGCCGCCGTGCGGTGCCGTCGTTCACCACCTCGACCAAGGCACGGCGCACCGTGGCAGCCACCTCGGCGGGCAGCACCTGCTGCGCGCTCGCATGGCGCGGCTCCAGCCGCGTCTCGTAGGGCGTGTCGCGCGCGAAGTGCAAGGCGCCGACCCGTTGCGTGGGCAGCCGCACGCCGTCGTTCGCGAGGATGCCCATCAGCTCCGCCAGGGCGGCCGGCCGGTCGCCCGACGCGCCGATCGCGCTCGCGTAGGACGGCGTCAGCGATGCGAAGGGGTAACCCACGCGCTGCCATGAGCGATGGATCTGTGCAAAGGCGTCGAGCTCGATCAGCTCGCGCAGGCGCCTGTCCTGCGCGCTCTTGTGGCGTGTCTTGAAGAGCCAGGCGTAGACCTCCTGGCGTTCGCGCGTGCTCGCGTCCAGCACCTCGGTCAGCGAGGCGCCGGGGTGGCGCCGCAGGTAACCGACCAGCCAGAGTTCCAGCGGATGCACGCGCGCGACGTAGCCGCGATCGGCCAGCGACAGGCCGGCGTAGGTGCGGCGCAGCGCCCCCAATGCGCGCGGCGAGTCGGCGCCGCGGCCCAGCCGCTGCACCAGGAGCGCGTCGAGCCGTGCGTCGTCGGCCTCGGGCTCGATCGTGAAGAGCACGCTCGCCAGGCGCGGTGCTGATGGCCTCAGGCCGCGCAGCAGCAGCGCTTCGGCGTCCGCGGCCGGCAGGTGCTGGTACTTGCGATGGAAGCGGGTGAGGAAGGCCGAGCCTTCGCGGTCGGCAAAGCGTGCGAGCAACTCGCGCCGGCCCGGGTCGGCAGGGTCCTTCAGCAGGCGCTCGGCGCCCGACGCACCGCCGAACATGCGGTGGCGCACCAGATCGCGCATCAGGCGGATGAACACCAGGTTGACCGAATGCTTGAAGCCTTCGCGCACCGTCATCGAACTGCTGTTGCGCGAGCGCTCGAAGTTCTCGAACTGGTGCAGGCCGCCGCCGGTGAAGAAGGCCTCGCCCGGGTTCGCCGAGTACTTGCGCTCCATCGCCGCCTCCAGCATCGGCGCAAGACGCCGATCCTTGGTGCGCAGGAGGTACTGCCGCGCCCACGTGCCCAGCGGGTCGCGCGGGTTCGGCGCCAGCGCCGACAGCTGGGCCGGGCTCAGGTCGACCCAGCCCGCGTGCAGCTCGGCCACGAGCTCCAGGTAGCTCACCAGGGTGCGCAGCTTGGCGGTCGAGCCCAGGTCCAGCCGCGCGCCCTGGTTCACGTCGAACGGCTGGTCGATGTTGTCGGCCTGGATGCGCAGCAGGTTGGTCCCGGCACTGCGCTCGAACAGCGTGAAGCTGTAGATCAGCGGGCTGGGGTCGGCGCCCGGGTCGAGCATGTGGGAGCCGACCAGCCCCGCGGCCTTCGTCGCGGCGGGCGTGCGCAGGCCGGCCAGCACGCGCGCCACCAGCGCCTGCGCTTCGCCGTCCAGGCTGGTTTCGGCCTCGAGGTCGAGGCGCTCCAGGTCGTAGGCCCGCGGCACGTCGAGCAGCGTGGCGATGTGGGTGCGCAGCGCGGTCGCGGCCTTGCGCTGCACGAAGTCGGGCCGGGGCGTCGGCGGCAAAGGTGGCTGCAGGTGCAAGGACAGCGGCAGCGCCGCGTCGCGCAGCGTGGGCGAGATCAGGCCGGCCTCGGCCATCAGCCGCAGGTAGCTGTCGGTCAGCCGCGCCAGGCCGGCGCCGTCGCCGAGCAGGTGCTGCGACGGGCGGCGCTGCGCGATCATCAGCGACAGCGCCTGCTTGAAGGCCTCCGCCTGCTGCCGCAGCGCCTCGTCCGAGGGAGCTGCCGCCTCTTCCGCCTGGTCGGCCAGCAGGCGGTTGACCTCGCCGAAGTCGCGCCCGTACCAGGCCCACAGGCCGTCGCCCAGGCCGTGCACCTCGCCCATGCCCGGGCGCGCGGCCAGCGGCACGGTGTCGAGGTAGTCGACGACGATCTGGCGGCGCCGCGCCTGCGTGTCGTCGCCGTCCTGGTAGGCGCGCAGCGAGGCCGACGCCATCTGGCGCAGCTTGTCGCCGACCGACCCGGTGCGGCCCTGCGGCGAATGGCGGTACTTCTCGAGCTGGGTGGCCAGCGTGCTGCCGCCCGTCGCCGTCTGGCCCAGGCCGACCGCGCGCAGCGCCTGCTCGAGCGCCGCCTTGGCGAAGCGTTCCGGATCGATCGCGGGGTTGCGTTGCAGCGGCTGCGCGTCCAGCAGGTGGCGGTCCTCGACGAACAGCAGGGCGCTTACCAGCAGCGGCGGCACCTCCTCGAAGCGCTCGTAGGCGCGCTGGGGCACGCGGGTGTGCAGCAGCGCCGTGTCCCGGCAGTCGCGCACGGTCAGGCCGGCCTGGTTTTTCTCACGGTAGGGCGCAAAGAGCCCGTAGTCCTGCAGTTCGAGCAGCCGCGGCGACATGCGGGCCTGGCGGGTGACGACATAGCCCCGCGGCGCCAGGCGGTCGATGTAGCCCGGCAGCTGGTGGTAGCCCAGCCGCTCGTCGTAGGGCCCGGTCCGGGGAAAGCGGATGGCATCGCTGGCACCGTCTTCGACGCTGAAGCGGGCGCCCTCGGCCAAGTCGCGCCACAGGGCCGATTGCAGCCGGGACGTCTTCAGTTCGTCCAGCACGAACAGGGCAAACCCGCCTCCCACGGCGAGTCCCGCGCCGATCCAGACAAGCTTCTTGAACCAAGTCATGCTCTGCCTCGCGAACAGTCCACACCATGGGTTCGTCAGTGACGATGATGCGCTTTTTGAGGCGATTTGGCATGCGTGCGACGACGCAATCGGCCGGAGTCATGCACTTCCGCCGCGCGGCAGAAGAAGTACCTCGACACACATGGCGCATGTCGATCTGCACGGACGTGCGGATCTATCTCAGGGCGAACTGACCTGCTAACCCTTCACGACCCCGGACACCCCACTAGTCGTCGGAATCCTGCGGGCCCGCCAGGAGCCCGAGCACCAACCCGCCGAGGACGATGGCCAGGGCAAGAATCAGCGATGCCTCTGCGAGTAGTCTCATGGTGTCCTGCAATGAATCTCCCCCTCACGATGTGCCCGCCATTGAACGTGCGTTCACTGACTGGTGGCTGAGTGCGGAAGCAGAAGGGTTTTGTGCGGGGCTTCAGCCTGTCTTCAGGTAAGGCGCGGATACTGGCGGCGACGGTCTTCTGGCGTTGGTAGAGGACGCTTCGGCACCCGCCCTTCGGGGTGGTTCCTCGAGGCCGGAGGTCGTCACGGTTTTCTCGTCGCGCGGGCGCATGCTCAGGCCCGCGCGCTTTCGCCGAGCCACACGGGCTCGTTCGAGGTGTCCGGGAAGTCCGCGGTGTCGATCAGCGGCGCCTCGTCGACGTCCGACGCGCACCGCGCGGCCGGCATGTGCCGCAGCTCGTAGCCCCGCCCATACACCGAGACCAGCACGAACTCGCCGCCCTTGTGCAGCGACAGCTTGCGGCGGATGCTGGCCACGCAGCAGTCGAGCGTGCGGCTCGTGCGTTCGATGCGCGCATCCACCCACAGCGAGGCCAGCAGCCAGTCGCGCTCCAGCAGCCGGCCGGCGTTGCGAAACAGCAGCAGCGCCAGTTCGAACTCGCGCGGCTTCAGGCGCACCTCGGTGCCGTGGCACACGACCACGCGGCGCTCGCCCAGGAACTGGTAGTCGCCGAAGCACGCGGCCGTGGCGTGCGGCTGCAGCAGCGTGCGGTTGCGCCGCAGCGATTCGCGCACGCGCAGCTCCACCTCGAACTCGTCGACGGGCAGCACCGCGAAGTCGATGCTGGCGCCCTGCGTCTCGCCGCCTGCGGCCGACAGCACGTCGACCAGCAGGTCGCGTTGCGAGGCGCGCGCCACCAGGAAAATGGGAATGCGCAGGGCGCGGCACATCGCCGTGAGGATCGGCCAGGCGCCTTCGTCCTTCAGCACCACCAGCAGCAGGCCGAACTGCAGGCCCTGGGTGATGGCCAGCAGGAAGTCCGTGCTGTCGTCGAAGCACACGGGATCGCAGCCCATCAGGCGCAGGCGGTTGCCCCAGCCGGCCTGCTGCGCCTCGTCGCAGCCCACCATCGCGATGCGGCGCGCGCCCTGCTGCGCGGCCATCACGCGCGGGCTCCCCGGCGCGCGACCTTCTCGTGGCGGGGCGTTGGCGTGGCAGGAGAGGTCTTCATGTCGGTGGCATCCATGCGAAGGTGGTGAAGGGCGTCCCGGGGCGATGGCGTGGGCTCAGGGGCGGGCGGCGGCCGTGCTGCGCGGCAGCTTCCAGCCGATGCCCGCGTTGAAGCCCCAGTCCCGGCCCGTGCTGGACACGCCCATGCCCCAGGCCGTGTCGCCGTCGCCCGAGCTGCGCTTGAAGCCCAGCGCCGCGGCCGAATAGCCCCGGTAGCTGCCGAAGGCCAGGCCGATCGACTGTTCTCCCGGCCGGTACGTCGGCACGTAGGCGGCCGACATGGCGATGGCCATGGCCGCGCCCGAGTAGGCGATGCGCGCCGTCTCGCCGACGGCCGCGCGCACCGGCTGCAGCTGGCCCAGGTTGATGGCGTCGTCCGGGCGCACGGCGGGCGCCAGTTCGAAGGCCTGGGCGCCGGCGCACGCGAGCCACAGCATCAGCACCCGCAGGATCGCGGTGCGTCGGGGGGCGAAACGTGCGGGCGCGTTCACGGCTGCTGTTCAGCCGGCGGCCAGCCGGGTGCCCGCGCCGGGCTGCGTCTTGCGCACGCCGTCGGGGCCGTAGAAAGGTTGGGCGCGCGCCTGCAGGAAGTGCAGCGCCTGCTGCGTGAAGTCCAGGTGCGCGTACACCAGCGTGCCGTTGTGCAGGTTGCGGTTGCGCGCGTCTTCGGCGAGCGCCAGCAGTTCGCTCCAGGCCTGGCGCGTCGGCGCACCGCCCGCGGCCGCGGCGGCATCCGCACCCGCGCGGCCGGGCGCGAAGCCCTGCGCCGCCTGCAGCGATTCGCGCTGCCGGTCGAGCTCTGCCATGCGGTCCAGCAGCGCGGTCTTGCGGCCGGCGATGGCGTTCAGCGCGTCGAAGTCGCTGGCGGACATGGCCTGCGCCTCCTGGTCCAGCGCGACAAGAAATTCCCCGATGCAGCCCGCTTCCGCGCGCAGGTGCGCCAGCAAGGTGCTCATGCCTGGCCCTTCGGTGCGAGCAGCTCGCGCACGCTGGCCAGCAGGCCGTCGGCGATGCGTTCGGGGCGGATCTCGTAGCGGCCGGCGCGGATGTCCTCGCGGATCGCGGCCACGCGCGCGGCGTCGAAATCGCTGCCCCCCACGGCGGCGGGCATCGCATGGACGAGCGCGGAAACGGGCGCCGCTTCCTTCGGGCGCTGCACGGCCTCGGCAGGCGTCGACGGAGCCGGCGCGCCCGGTGCGGGCGTGCGGTGCAGGGGCGTGGCCGAAGGGGCGGTGGGATCGATTTTCAAGGTGATTCCTCAGGGGCTGACCCGTATATCGGCAGCCGGTGCAAGAACTTTAGGAAGGGCGTGCATGAAGTGAAGCCTGCGCCAACGCGGCGGCCGCTACTGCACCAGCCGGACCTGTCCTTCCTCGTCGGCCACGCCGCGGATCACCCGGCCGTCCAGCGTCCTGGCCTGCACCACCGCGCCCACCGCGGCGCCGCTCAGGGCCTTGGCCTCGGTGCTGACGACAAAGCCCTGCCCCTGCGCCACCACCTTCACGGCCTGGCCCTGCTGGATCACGGCGACGCCGCGCAGCAGTTCCTTGCGGATCGGGGCGCCGGGCGCGACGCGGTTGGCGCTCACCACGCCGACCAGTTCGGCCGCGCTGGTGACCACCGAGCGCGGCAGCCGCGTGAGGTCGCCGGTGCGCTCGACCACGTCGCCCGCGCCCAGTGCCCGGCCCGCGTCGATGGCGCGCGCGGCCACCAGGTAGCGGCCCTCTACCGCGACACGCGCCTGCACGAAGCGCGTCCACGGCCGCTCGGCATGGCAACGCACGCCCACCGAGAGGCGGCCCCACGGCGTGACGCCCGGCGGCAGGAACACCTCGGGGGCTTCGCACGGGGGCAGGGCATCGGTGCCGCGCCCTTCGAGGCTGACCGTCACCTTGCCCGGCAGGCCGGCGCTTTGCACCTGGAGGTAGGTCTCGACCGCCTTCGCAGCCGTGTCGCCTGCGATCGCACCGGTCGACACCGCGCACGACAGCCCCATCGCGCAGGCAGTGCGCAGCAGGCGTTGGCGAAGCGGCGAGAGGGTCATCGAAAGCGAAAGAAGAGGGCCAGAAAAATGAGGGCGCCGGTGCGGGAAAGCCGCAACCGGCGCCCCTGGATTCTTATGAATTCGCCCCGCCGGCGAAGGTGCGAGCAGCAGGCGAAACCCCCCTTTGTTCGGGCGATTGCCAACGCGCCGCATGCATAGACTTGCTTTCCATCGGTCGCTGCGCCCCGTGCACTGGCGACGCCTCAACAGATGGAACAAAGATGATCGACAAGCTGGATGCGGCGTTTCGCTTCCACCGCGAAGCGCTCCATCTCCGGGCCCAGCGCCAGGAGGTGCTCGCGGCCAACATCGCCCATGCCGACACGCCGAACTACAAGGCGCGCGACTTCGACTTCGGCGCACGCCTGAGCGAGGCCGTCGAGCGCGGTCGCGCCGCCTCGTCGGTGTCGATGGCCACCACCTCGTCGCGCCATCTCGCGGGCCAGGCACAGGCCACGGCCGGCGACGACCTGCTGTACCGCGTGCCGCACCAGTCCAGCCTCGACGGCAACACGGTCGAGATGGACGTCGAGCGCGTGGCCTTCGCCGACAACGCGCTGCGCTACGAGTCGAACCTGACCCTCATCAACGCCAAGATCAAGTCGCTCCTGTCGGCGGTACAGCCATGAACATCTTCGACGTGGCGGGCTCCGCCATGACCGCGCAATCGCAGCGCATGAACGTGACCGCGAGCAACCTCGCCAACGCCGAGAGCGTGGCCGGCCCCGACGGCCAGCCCTACCGCGCCAAGCAGGTGGTGTTCGAAGTGGCGGCTTCGGGCCGACGCGACATCGGCGGCGTCAAGGTGGCGGGTGTCATCGAAGACCCGTCGCCCGCGAAGCTGGTGTTCGACCCGAAGAGCCCGCACGCCAACGCCGAAGGCTACGTGGCGATGCCCAACGTCAACGTGGTCGAGGAGATGACCAACATGATCTCGGCCTCGCGCAGCTACCAGGCCAACGTCGAGGTGCTCAACACCGCCAAGACGCTGATGGTCAAGACGCTGACCATCGGCCAGTAACCCACGCACGCCCACGCGCCTCCCGCAGGAAGAACTCCGACCCCATGGCCCTTTCCGACACCTCGTCCATCAGCGGGCTGAACGCGCCCACGGCGGCGAACAGCAACAACAACGTGTCCAGCGCCGACAGCGAGCAGCGCTTTCTCAAGCTGCTCGTCACGCAGCTGAACAACCAGGACCCGCTCAACCCGATGCAGAACGCCGAGCTCACCTCGCAGCTCGCGCAGATGAGCACCGTGAGCGGCATCGAGAAGCTCAACGCCACGCTCTCGGGCCTGGTCAACCAGACCGGCGCCAACCAGCTGCTGCAGGCCACCTCGCTCATCGGCTACAACGTGCTGTCGCCCGGCGACGTGCTCACCACCAAGAAGCCCGAGGACGGCAAGGACCCCGCCACGCAGGCCTTCGCCGTGCAGCTGCCGGGCACCGCCGCCGACGTCGAGATCAAGATCGTCGACAGCACCGGCAAGGTGATCCGCACGCTCGACGCGGGCGCCATGAAGGAAGGCGTCAACGCCGTCACCTGGGACGGCAAGGACGACCTGGGCGTGGCGGTGCCGCCGGGCGCCTACCGCTTCACGGTCGACGCCAGCAACAACGGCACCACGGTGAAGGCCACCGCGCTCACCTTCTCGCAGGTGGCCGCCGTGAAGCAGGGCGCCGGCGGCGTCACGCTGGAGCTGGCCTCGGGCGCCAGCATCGGGCTGGGCGACGTGCGCCTGTTCCTCTGAGCTTTCGTCTTCGTCTTCGTCTTCGTCTTCGGCGTGGCCCGTGCGGGCCGCGCCCTTCGCACTCTTCTTCCTCGCACCGAACAAGGACCCCCTCATGAGTTTCTCCCAAGGCATCAGCGGACTCGGCGTGGCCGCGGCCAACCTCGACGTCATCGGCAACAACATCGCCAACTCGGGCACGGTGGGCTACAAGTCGGCCGCCGCCACCTTCCAGGACGTGTACGCCGGCTCGCGCGTGGGCCTGGGTGCCTCGGTGTCGGGCGTGACGCAGAACTTCACGCAGGGCGTGACGCAGTCGAGCACGCGCCCGCTGGACGTGGCCATCCTCAACGGCGACGGCTTCTTTCGCCTGGCCAGCCCCAGCGGCGAGGTCTTCTATTCGCGCAACGGCCAGTTCACGCGCGACAAGGACGGCTACATCGTCAACGCGCAGGGCCTGCAGCTCACCGGCTACGGCGCCAACGCCAGCGGCGGCATCAGCGGCGGCACGCCGGGCCCGATCCAGGTGCAGGGCGGCATGATGCCGCCCAAGCCCACGGCCAACATCGACGCGCAGTTCAACCTCGACGCGCGCAGCACGGTGCCCGCCAAGACGCCGTTCAACCCCACCGACGCCGCCACCTACAACTACCCGAACGCCATCGGCCCCATCTACGACTCGCTGGGCAACCCGCACGACGTGGCCGTGTACTTCGTGAAGACGGCGGCCAACACCTGGAGCGTGTACGGCACCTCCGACGGCGCACCGCTCAACGGCGGCGCCGCGCTGTCCAACGTGAGCTTCGATGCCAAGGGCGTCATGACCGCGCCGGCCTCGGGCGCGTTCAACATCGGGCCGCTCACCTTCACCAACGGTGCCTCGCCGCTCACCGCCTCGGTCGACCTCACGGGCACCACGCAGTTCGGCAGCGCCAACGGCATGAGCAAGCTGGGCCAGGACGGCTACAAGTCGGGTGAGCTCACGGCGTTCTCGATCAACCCCGACGGCACCATCACCGGCAAGTTCTCCAACGAGCAGACGCGCCTGCTGGGCCAGGTCGTGCTGTCGTCGTTCGCCAACCCGAACGGCCTGGAACCCAAGGGCAACAACGTGTGGGCCGAGACGCAGGCCTCGGGCAACGCGCTCACCGGCACGCCGGGCGAAGGCACCAAGGCCGGCTCGCTGGCCTCGGGCGCGCTGGAGTCGTCCAACGTCGACCTGACCTCCGAGCTGGTGAACCTGATCGTCGCGCAGCGCAACTACCAGGCCAACGCGCAGACCGTGAAGACGCAGGACCAGGTCATGCAGACGCTCATGAACATCCGCTGAGCAGGAGCACTTCGTGGATCGAATGCTGTATGTCGCCATGAGCGGCGCCAAGCAGGCCATGGAGCAGCAGGCCGTGGTCGCCAACAACATGGCGAACGTCTCGACGCCGGGTTTCCGCGCGCAGATCGCGACCTTCCGCGCCGTGCCCGTGGTCGGCGAGGAAGCGCCCACGCGCGCCTTCGTGGCCGCCACCACGCCCGGCGCCGACTTCACCCACGGCCCGCTCACGCAGACCGGCCGCGCGCTCGACGTGGCCGTGGGCGGCCAGGGCTGGCTGGTGGTGCAGGCGGCCGACGGCAGCGAGGCCTACACGCGCGTCGGCAACCTGCAGATCGGCGCCGACGGCCAGCTCACGACGATGGGCGGGCGCCCCGTGGTGGGCGACAACGGCGCGCTCACCGTGCCGCCGGGTTCGGCCGTGAGCATCGCGTCGAACGGCCTCGTGGGCTCGCGCGACGCGGCCTCGACCACGCTTACCGGCATCGCCGAAGTGGGGCGGCTCAAGCTGGTCAACCCGCCCGTGACCGACCTCGTGCGCGGCGACGACGGCCTGTTCCGCATGCGCGCCGACCTGCCGCCGGCCGAGGCCGACGAGGCCGTCACGCTCATCTCGGGCGCCATCGAGGGCAGCAACGTGCAGCCGGTCGATGCCATGGTGGCCATGATCGCCAACGCGCGCAGCTTCGAGATGCAGATGAAGTCGCTGCAGACCGCCGACATCAACGCGCAGACCGCCAACAAGCTGCTGGCCTACGGCTGACCCTCTTCCAGGAACTCCTTTCAATGATCCGCTCCCTCTACATCGCCAAGACCGGCCTGGACGCGCAGCAGACGCAGCTCGACGTGGTCTCCAACAACCTGGCCAACGTCGGCACCACCGGCTTCAAGCGCAGCCGTGCCGTGTTCGAAGACCTGGTCTACCAGAACCTGCGCCAGGTCGGCGGCCAGAGCTCCGACCAGACGCGCCTGCCTTCGGGCCTGCAGGTGGGCACCGGTGTGCACGTGGTCGCCACCGAGCGCATCCACTCGCAGGGCAACCTCACCAAGACCGACAAGCCGACCGACGTGGCCATCAGCGGCAGCGGTTTCTTCCAGGTGCTGATGCCCGACGGCACCACCTCGTACACGCGCGACGGCTCGTTCCAGACCGACCGCGACGGCCAGCTGGTCACCGCCAGCGGCTTCCCGGTGCAGCCGGCCATCACCATCCCGGCCAACGCCACCAGCATCACCGTGGGCCGCGACGGCATCGTGTCGGTGGTGCAGGCGGGCGGCACCAACACCGTGCAGGTCGGCCAGCTGCAGCTCGCGACCTTCGTCAACCCGACCGGCCTGCAGAGCCAGGGCGAGAACCTGTATGCCGAGACCGACGCCTCGGGCGCACCCAACCAGGTGAACCCCGGCGTGGACGGCGCGGGCACGCTGAGCCAGGGCTATGTCGAGGCCTCCAACGTCAACGTGGTGGAAGAGCTGGTCAACATGATCGCCACCCAGCGCTCGTACGAGATCAACAGCAAGGCGGTCCAGACCTCGGACCAGATGCTGCAGCGCCTGGCCCAGTTGTGATGCGGGCGGGGGTGCGTCTTCTTCGCCGGGCGGCGGCGCTGCTGCTCGCGGCCACGCTGGCCGCCGGCTGCGCGCAGGTGCCGCGCGAGCCGCTGGTGCACCAGCCGATGACGGCGCGCGCGGACCAGTACGCGGCGGTGCAGGCGCGCCGCGCGCCGGGCGCGATCTTCCAGGACGGCCCCGGCGCCAACGCGCTGTTCGAAGACCGCCGTCCGCGCAACGTCGGCGACATCCTCACCATCCTCATCAGCGAGAAGGTCAACGCGACCAAGAACTCGGGCGCCAATGCCAGCCGCACGGGCAACACGACCAGCGTGTTCGCGGCCATTCCCAAGCTAATCGGTGGCCTGCTCGATGGGCAGGACACCAAGCTGTCGGGCACCAACACGCTCAACGCCAAGGGCGGCGCCAACGCCAACAACACCTTCAACGGCGTGATCACCGTCACCGTGACCGACGTCATGGCCAACGGCAACCTGCTGGTGAGCGGCGAGAAGCAGATGGGCATCAACCAGGGCACCGAGTACATCCGCTTCTCGGGCGTGGTGAACCCGCGCACCGTGTCGGGCAACAACACCGTGCCCTCGACGCTGGTGGCCGATGCGCGCATCGAGTACTCGGCCAAGGGCTACATCGATGAAGCCCAGCACATGGGCTGGATGCAGCGCATCTTCCTCAACGTGATGCCTTTCTGATGACACACCTCCAGGCCTCACCCTCTTCGAATCGCTGGCGCATCGCGGCGCTGTGCGCGCTCCTGTTCATCGCGCCTGCGCACGCAGAACGCCTGAAGGAACTCGCCAGCATCCAGGGCGTGCGCGACAACCCGCTCATCGGCTACGGCCTCATGGTCGGCCTGGATGGCACGGGCGACCAGACGATGCAGACGCCGTTCACCACGCAGAGCCTGAACAACATGCTGCAGCAGCTGGGCATCACAATCCCGCAGGGCGTGAACATGCAGCTGAAGAACGTGGCGGCCGTCATGGTGACGGCCACGCTGCCGTCGTTCGCGCGGCCGGGCCAGAACATCGACGTCACGGTGTCGTCCATGGGCAATGCCAAGAGCCTGCGCGGCGGCACGCTGCTGATGACGCCGCTCAAGGGCGTGGACGGTGCGACCTACGCGGTGGCGCAGGGCAACATGGTGGTGGGCGGCGCGGGTGCGTCGGCCAACGGCAGCAAGGTGCAGGTCAACCAGCTGAGCTCGGGGCGCATCCCCGCCGGCGCGCTGGTGGAGCGCACGGTCGAGGCGCCGGTGGGCGCGGAGGGCTCCTTCACCATCGAGCTGAACCGCTCCGACTTCGGCACCGCGCAGCGCGCCACGGACGCCATCAACCGCCAGTTCGGCGCCGGCACCGCCGAAGCCATGGACGCGCGCGTGATCCGCGTGCAGGCGCCCGAGCCGCAGCGGCGCGTGGGCTTTCTCGCACAGCTGCAGGAGCTCGAGGTCACGCCCACGCAGGCGGGCGCGCGGGTGGTGGTGAATGCGCGCACGGGCTCGGTCGTGATGAACCAGGCGGTGCGCGTCAAGGACTGCGCCATCGCGCACGGCAACCTGTCGGTGGTGATCAACACCGAGCCGGTGATCAGCCAGCCGGGCGCGTTCTCGGGCGGCAGCACCGTGGTGGCGCAGACCTCGCAGATTTCCGTCAACCAGGGCGGCGGCGCGATTCAGATGGTGCGCGGCGGCGCCTCGCTCGCCGATGTGGTCAAGGGGCTGAACAGCCTGGGCGCCAACCCGCAGGACCTGGTGTCGATTCTTCAGGCCATGAAGTCGGCCGGCGCCCTGAGTGCCGAGCTCGAGATCATCTGAGGCCGCCGTCATGACCATCTCTCCCAACAGCGCATGGAGCGGCGCCGACGCGGCCAGCCGCAGCGGCGCGCTCGATCAGCGCTTTGCGCTCGACGTGCAGGGTGTCGATGCGCTGCGGCGCACGGTGCGTACCTCGCCCGAGGAAGGCCTGCAGCAG
Organism: Variovorax boronicumulans; assembly: GCF_009811375.1. Classification (NCBI taxonomy): domain Bacteria; kingdom Pseudomonadati; phylum Pseudomonadota; class Betaproteobacteria; order Burkholderiales; family Comamonadaceae; genus Variovorax; species Variovorax boronicumulans. The sequence goes on along the minus strand of NZ_BKDH01000001.1, from coordinate 4,060,365 downwards.
GTCTCGCGCCAGTTCGAGGCGCTGTTCATGAACATGGTGCTCAAGAGCATGCGCGAGGCCACGCCCTCGAGCGGCCTGCTCGACAGCCAGGACCAGAAGGTCTATTTGTCGATGTTCGACCAGCAGTTCACGCAGAACCTCTCGGGGCGCGGCGTGGGGCTGGCCGAGGCGATGCTGGCGCAGCTGCGGCGGCAATTGCCCTCGGCGGCGCCCGAAGCCGACGACGGCATCGGCACACGGCCGATGTCGCTGGAGCCGCCCGCCGGTCTGCCGTACGGCCCGCGCGCGGGCATTCCCATCGGCTCGTCGCCTGGCGCGCGCGTGTCGACGGCTGCCGATCTGGGCGTCTATCAAGTCAGGAGCGGTCCCGCACCGGCCGCGAACGCCTCGCTGCAAGGCCAGGTCGATGCGTTCGTGGACCGCATGGGCGCCTCCGCACAGGCGGCCAGCGCTGCCAGCGGCGTGCCCGCGCCGCTGATCCTGGCGCAGGCCGCGCTCGAATCCGGCTGGGGCAAGCGAGAAATTCGCGCCGACGACGGCACGCAAAGCTTCAACCTCTTCGGCATCAAGGCCGACAAGGGCTGGAAGGGCGCCACGGTCGAGACCACGACCACCGAATACGTCGACGGCGAGCCGCAGAAGGTGCGCGCGAAATTCCGCGCCTACGCCTCGTACGAGGAGGCCTTCACCGACTACGCGCGCTTCATCACGCGCAACCCGCGCTACGCGAACGTGCTGGCGACTGCCGACCCGGCGCAGGCCGCGCACGGCCTGCAGCGCGCGGGCTATGCCACCGACCCACGCTACGGCGAGAAGCTGGTTCGCATCATGCAGAAGTTCGGCTGAGCCGCTCGCACAGCCTGACTTGACTGCCCGGACCCGAGAACAACGAAACGAGAGGCCCCGAGAGGAGACAAGCGAATGACGATAAAGAACTGGACGATCGGAATGCGGCTGGGCGCCGGCTTTGCGCTGGTGCTGGCGCTGCTGGTGGCCGTGGCGGGCATCGGCGTGCTGCGGCTGCAGGGCGTGGGCGAGGCCACGCAGGACATGGCCTCGCGCACCCTGTCGAAGGAGCGCCTGGCCACGGCCTGGCAGCTGGGCACGGCCACCAACAGCGTGCGCACCTTCTCGCTGCTCAAGAGCGACGACGCGCAGGTGCAGGCCCACCTGCAAAAGCAGATCGCCGCCACCAGCGCCACCATCTCCGAGACGCAGAAGGCGCTCGAGGCGCTGCTCGTGTCGCCGGAAGAGCTGGCGCTGAGCGCCGACATCCAGAAGCGGCGCGGCGAGTACATCGCGCTGCGCCAGCAGATCCTCCAGCTGAAGACAGAAGGCCGCAAGGACGAGGCCGCGACGCGCACCGACACGCAGCTGCTGCCGATGCTCGACGGCTACGACGCGGGCATCCGCGCCATGGTGGCGCACCAGCAAAAGCACATCGACAGCACCGCCGCGGCCATCGACGCGCAGTACCGCGCAGGCCTCCTCTACATCGTCGCGCTGGCCGTGGCCGCGCTGGCGCTGGGCGCGGTGCTGGCATGGCTGCTCACGCGCAGCATCGCCGACCCGGTCGCCGAGGCGCTGCTGATCGCCGAGACCGTGGCCTCCGGCGACCTGAGCCAGGAGTTCGAGACCGAACGCGGCGGCGACTTCGGCCGGCTGCTGCGCGGCATGGGCGAGATGGAAGACACGCTCACCGACCTCGTGACGCGCATCAAGGCCTCGACCGATTCGATCGCGGTGGCGTCGCGGCAGATTGCGGCGGGCAATCAGGATCTTTCTTCGCGCACTGAAGAGCAGGCCAGTTCGCTGGAGCAGACGGCGGCGTCGATGGAAGAGCTGACCTCGACGGTGAAGCAGAACGCGGACAACGCGCGGCAGGCGAACCAGCTAGCGGTGTCGGCTTCGGAAGTGGCCGTCAAGGGTGGGGCGGTCGTGTCGCAGGTCGTGGACACGATGGGGTCGATCAACGCCTCGTCCAGGAAGATCGTGGACATCATCGGCGTGATCGACGGCATCGCGTTCCAGACCAACATCCTTGCGCTGAACGCTGCTGTTGAAGCAGCGCGTGCGGGTGAGCAAGGTCGTGGATTCGCAGTCGTAGCCTCCGAAGTGCGAAGCCTCGCCCAACGCTCAGCCGCAGCCGCCAAGGAAATCAAGACCCTGATCGGCGACTCGGTGGAAAAGGTCGAAGAAGGCAGCAAGCAGGTCGCAGAAGCGGGCCGCACGATGGAAGAGATCGTGGGCAGCGTCAAGCGCGTGACCGACATCATGGGCGAGATCACGGCGGCGAGCCAGGAGCAGACCTCGGGCATCGAGCAGATCAACCAGGCGATCACGCAGATGGACCAGGTGACGCAGCAGAACGCGGCGCTGGTCGAAGAAGCCTCGGCGGCGGCGCAATCGCTGCAGGAGCAGGCCGGCGCCCTGGTGGAGGCCGTGAGCACCTTCAAGCTCGACGCCGACGAAGCCGTTGCGGCCTGAACACCCCGTGTCCACGCATTTCCATCCGAAAGCCCTGCGCCGCGTCGGCATGGGCTTCGCCGCTTTGCTCCTGCTGCTGGCCGTGGCGCTCTTCCTCGGCTTCCACGTCGGCACCGGCTGCGCCTGGGCGCTCCATGCCGTGTGGGCACTGGCGGGCGCCGCTTGCCTGACGGGCCTGGGTCTCGCGGGCTTCGCGGCGCATGCGCGGGCCCATTCGAGCCGTCACGAAGCCAAGGTCGCCGAGCGGCTGGACCGGGTGTTCCAGCACGTCAACGCCACCGACGCCTGACAGAGAACGCATGCGCCCGCGCCCCGATCGGCGTCTTTCTTTAGAAAAAAGACTCAAGTCTGGCGGCGCGCTGCCGATAACAGGGAGACGGGGTGGCGCAGGCCGCCGCCCCGCCATGCCGTCATGTCATGCCGGTGGCCCGCCGCGCGATGCGGCCACCGTCCCCCGTTATTGAAGGAAGAGAAGCGCAATGAGTTTGAAGGATCTGAAAATCGGCACCCGCCTGGGGCTCGGCTTCGCGGTGCTGCTGCTGCTGATGGCGTTCATTGCGGGCACGGGCGTGCTGCGCCTGACGAACGTGGGCCAGGCGACCGACGAGATGGTGCAGGGCGCGCTGGTCAAGGAGCGGCTGGCGGCCGAATGGCTCAGCCTGCTCAAGTCGAACACGGTGGCCAACTACGCGATGGTCAAGACCACCGACCCCGAGGTGGCGGCCTATTTCGCCAAGCTCCAGGCGGCCGGATCGGCGCGCATCACGCCGGCGCAGAAGCAGCTGGAAGCCATGCTCGCCACGCCGGAAGAAAAGGCGCTCTATGCCGCGGTGGTCGCGGCGCGCGTGGTCGTGCTCGAGACCGTGGGCACGCTCAACAAGCTCAAGGACGAGAAGAAGATCGACGAAGCCAATGTGCTGGTCGACACCAAGTTCAGCGCGGCGCTCGCCGTCTATGCCGGCGCCGTCGAAAACCTGGCCAACCACCAGCGCGAGAAGATCGACGCCGCCGCCAAGGGCATCGCGGCCGACCACACCGAGGGCCGCACCACGCTGCTCGTGCTGTCGGCCATCGCGCTGGCGCTGGGCGCGCTGTTCGCCTGGCGTCTCACGCTGGGCATCGTGCGCCCGCTGGGCCATGCGCTCGAAGTGGCCGAGACCGTGGCGGCCGGCGACCTGAGCGCGAACATCCGCGTGGACAGCCGCGACGAAGCGGGCCAGCTGATGCAGGCGCTGAAGGACATGAACGCGAATCTCGCCAAGGTGGTGGGTGAAGTGCGTACGGGCACGGAGACGATCGCCACGGCCTCGGGGCAGATCGCTTCGGGCAACCAGGATCTGTCTTCGCGCACGGAAGAGCAGGCCAGTTCGCTGGAGCAGACGGCGGCGTCGATGGAAGAGCTGACTTCGACGGTGAAGCAGAACGCGGACAACGCGCGTCAAGCGAACCAGCTTGCGGTCTCTGCCTCTGAGGTCGCCGTCAAGGGCGGCGCGGTCGTGTCGCAGGTCGTGGACACGATGGGTTCGATCAACGCCTCGTCCAAGAAGATCGTCGACATCATCGGCGTGATCGATGGCATCGCGTTCCAGACCAACATCCTCGCGCTGAACGCGGCGGTTGAAGCGGCTCGTGCAGGTGAGCAAGGTCGCGGCTTTGCTGTTGTCGCCTCGGAAGTCCGCAGCCTCGCTCAACGCTCCGCAGCCGCCGCCAAGGAAATCAAGACCCTGATCGGCGACTCGGTAGAAAAGGTCGAAGAAGGCAGCAAGCAGGTCGCAGAAGCCGGCCGCACGATGGAAGAGATCGTGGGCAGCGTGAAGCGCGTGACCGACATCATGGGCGAGATCACTGCGGCCAGCCAGGAGCAGACCTCCGGCATCGAGCAGATCAACCAGGCGATCACGCAGATGGACCAGGTCACGCAGCAGAACGCGGCGCTGGTCGAAGAAGCCTCGGCCGCCGCGCAGTCGCTGCAGGAGCAGGCGGGCAGCCTGTCGCAGGTCGTCGGCGTGTTCCGCCTCGGCGGCAGCGGCAGCCACGGCAACGCGCTGGTCCTGGCCTGAAGGCGACGCACCGGCCATGCGTGTCAACCTGCCCGTCACCGACATCGAATACGAACTCTCGAAGGAAGAGGCCCTGGTGTCCCGCACCGACCTCAAGGGCCGCATCACCTACGTCAACCCGGCCTTCGTCGCGGCCAGCGGCTTCACGGCCGGCGAACTGCTGGGCAAGGCGCACAACATCGTGCGCCACCCCGACGTGCCGCCCGAGGCCTTCGCCGACCTGTGGCGCACGCTCGACCAGGGCCTGCCCTGGACCGGCCTGATCAAGAACCGGCGCAAGAACGGCGACTTCTACTGGGTGCTCGCCAACGTCACGCCGATCCGCCACCAGGGCCGCGTGGAGGGCTACATGTCCGTGCGCAGCCGCCCCGCGCGCGAGGACGTGGCCGCCGCCGATGCCCTCTACCGCCGCATGCGCGAGGGCGGGGCCAAGGGCCTCGAGCTGCTGCAGGGCGAAGTGGTGCGCAGCGGCTGGGCCAATCCGCTGGCGCGGCTGCGCCGCATCCCGGTGCGGCGCCGCGTGCTCGGCGTGACCGTCGCGGCGGCGGTGCTGTCCGCGGGCCTGGGCGCGATGGGCTGGATGGAGGCGTCCCGCCTGGCGGCCGCGTCCGGCGCGCACAGCTGGCTGCCCGCCGCCGTGGCAGCGGGCAGCCTCGGCGCCGCGCTGGCGTGGCTGGGCCTCGGCGCGTTCCTCGGGCGCACGGTGTTCCGTCCACTCGACGAAGCCATCGAGGTCGCGCGCACCATCGCGGGCGGCGACCTCGTGCGCTTCACGGTGCGGCCCGGCGACGAGATCGCGGGGCTGCTGCGCGCGCTGAACCAGATGAGCGCCAACCTCTTCGCCATCGTCGCCGACGTGGGCGCGAACGTCGCCGGCGTGATGTCGGCGTCGAGCCAGATCGCCTCGGGCAACGAGGACCTGTCCTCGCGCACGGAGCAGCAGGCCAGCTCGCTCGAACAGACGGCCGCATCGATGGAAGAGCTGACCTCGACCGTGAAGCAGAACGCGGACAACGCCCTGCAGGCGAACCAGCTGGCCGTCTCCGCGTCTGAAGTGGCGGTGAAGGGCGGCGCCGTAGTGTCGCAGGTGGTGGACACGATGGGCTCGATCAACGCCTCGTCGAAAAAGATCGTCGACATCATCGGCGTGATCGACGGCATCGCGTTCCAGACCAACATCCTCGCGCTGAACGCGGCCGTGGAAGCCGCGCGCGCGGGCGAGCAGGGCAAGGGCTTTGCGGTGGTCGCGTCGGAAGTACGCAGCCTGGCGCAGCGCTCGGCGGCTGCCGCGAAAGAAATCAAGACCCTCATCGGCGACTCGGTGGAGAAGGTCGAGGCGGGCAGCAAGCAGGTGGCCGAGGCCGGCCGCACCATGCAGGAGATCGTCGGCAGCGTGAAGCGCGTGACCGACATCATGGGCGAGATCACGACCGCGAGCCAGGAGCAGACCTCGGGCATCGAGCAGATCAACCAGGCCATCGCACAGATGGACCAGGTGACGCAGCAGAACGCCGCGCTGGTCGAGGAAGCGTCGGCCACGGCGCAGTCGCTGCAGGAACAGGCGGAGGGCCTGGTCCGGGCCGCAGGGGTATTCAGGACCGGGGCGGGCGAGGGTGCCGGCGCCCGGGATGCGTATTGAACGAGGAGAAGAACACATGTTGAACAACACCAGAGACACCACATCACCGCGATCGAATGGCGCGGCGCCGTCCGCGTCCGCCGTGGCCAACCGCCTGGAGGTCGTGACCTTCAAGCTCGGCGACGAGGAATACGGCATCGACATCCAGAAGGTGCAGGAGCTGCGCGGCTACGACGCCGTGACGCGCATCGCGAACGCGCCGGACTACATCAAGGGCGTGGTCAACCTGCGCGGCATCATCGTGCCGATCATCGACATGCGCATCAAGTTCGAGCTGGGCGCGCCCACCTACGACCAGTTCACGGTGGTGATCGTGCTGAACATCGCGGGCCGCGTGGTGGGCATGGTGGTGGACAGCGTGTCCGACGTGATCACGCTCACCGCCGAGCAGATCAAGCCGGCGCCCGAGATGGGCTCGGTGCTCGATACCGACTACCTGATCGGCCTGGGCACGCTGGACGAACGCATGCTGATCCTGGTGGACATCGACCGGCTGATGTCCAGCGAAGAAATGGGCCTCATCGAAGCCGCCGCCACCGTTTGAGGACCACCCCATGACATTCTTTTCGAACCTTCGCATCGGCACCCGCCTGACCCTTGCCTTCGCCATCGTGCTGGGGCTGACGCTCATCTCCAGCGCGGTGGGGCTGATGTCGGCGCACAAGAACGCCGAAGCCACGCGCATCATGATGCAGAGCCCGCTGGCCAAGGAGCGGCTCATTTCCGACTGGTACGTGCTGACCTACTCGGCCATCGCGCGCACCTCGATGATCGCGCGCACCACCGACGAGGCGCTGCCGATGCTGTTCGCCGACGTGATCTCCGAGAGCGTGAAGAAGGGCAGCGAGACCATGGCCAAGGTCGAGGCGCTGCTGGTCACCGACGAGGAGAAGGCGACCTACAAGTCCATCGTCGAGCTGCGCGCCAAGTACCAGGCCGCCAAGGACGAGGTGACCCGCGCCAAGGCCAGCGGCAACACGGTCGAGACCGTGCGCGCCTACCAGCTGTCGTTCCAGCCGGCCGCCAAGGCCTACGAGAACCGCGTGCTCGAGCTGCTGGCCATCGAACGCCGCGCCATCGACGACATGAGCCACGCCATCGACGCGGCGAATGCGAAGAGCTTCAACCTGCGGCTGCTGCTGACGGCGCTCACGGTGCTGCTGGGTGGCCTGTTCGCCTTCTTCATCTCGCGCAGCATCGTGCGCCCGCTGGCCAAGGCCGTCGGCGTGGCCGAGACGGTGGCCGCCGGCGACCTGAGCGCGAACATCCGCGTGGACAGCCGCGACGAAACGGGCCAGCTGATGCAGGCGCTGAAGGACATGAACGCGAATCTCGCCAAGGTGGTGGGTGAAGTGCGCACGGGCACGGAGACGATCGCCACGGCGTCGGGGCAGATCGCTTCGGGCAACCAGGACCTGTCGTCGCGTACCGAAGAGCAAGCCAGCTCGCTGGAGCAGACGGCGGCGTCGATGGAAGAGCTGACCTCGACGGTCAAGCAGAACGCGGACAACGCGCGTCAAGCGAACCAGCTTGCGGTCTCTGCCTCTGAGGTCGCCGTCAAGGGCGGCGCGGTCGTGTCGCAGGTCGTGGACACGATGGGTTCGATCAATGCATCGTCCAAGAAGATCGTGGACATCATCGGCGTGATCGATGGCATCGCATTCCAGACCAACATCCTGGCGCTGAACGCTGCTGTTGAAGCCGCACGCGCTGGTGAGCAAGGCCGAGGCTTCGCAGTGGTCGCGTCCGAAGTTCGCAGCCTGGCTCAACGCTCCGCAGCCGCCGCCAAGGAAATCAAGACCCTGATCGGTGACTCGGTGGAAAAGGTCGAAGAAGGCAGCAAGCAGGTCGCAGAAGCCGGCCGCACGATGGAAGAGATCGTCGGCAGCGTCAAGCGCGTGACCGACATCATGGGCGAGATCACGGCAGCCAGCCAAGAGCAGACCTCGGGCATCGAGCAGATCAACCAGGCGATCACGCAGATGGACCAGGTCACGCAGCAGAACGCGGCGCTGGTCGAGGAAGCCTCGGCCGCCGCGCAGTCGCTGCAGGAACAGGCCGGCGCCCTCGTGCAGGCCGTGAGCGTCTTCAAGCTCGACGCGAACGCGGTCGCGACGACCCGCGCCAGCTTCACGCGCATCACGCCGATTCCCAAGCCGCCGAAGCCGACGCCCAAGCCGCGCGCCAAGGCGCTGCCCACGCGCCGCGAACCGACCGGCGCACCGCAGCTGGCCATGGCCGGCGACGCCAAGGGCGACTGGTCGGAGTTCTGAGCCAGGCGTAAAGACGACGCGCGCCCCTCAACTTCGGGCGCGCGCTGCCGATAACTACCGAGAGGCATCGCGCGTGATGCCGCTCCCCCACACCCCTTTGACAGGTAAAGCCTTATGTCCGGAAGCATGTTCTACACAGGTCTGAGCGGCCTCGCGGTCGCCCGCACCGCGCTGATGACCACGGCCCACAACACCGCCAACGTGTACACGACCGGCTACAGCCGCCAGATCGCGCAGATCGCCACGGCCGGCGGCATTGCCAGCGGCTCGGGCTTCATCGGCTCGGGCGCCAACGTGACGACCGTGTCGCGCAGCTACGACCGCTACCTCACGGCGCAGCTGGCCACCGCGCAGTCGCAGTCGGCCGCGCTGGCCACCAACGGCGTGCAGGTCAACCGCATCGACCAGCTGCTGGCCGACAAGACCTCGGGCATCGCGCCGCTGATGCAGAGCTTCTTCACCAGCGTGCAGGGCGTGGCCAACACGCCGGCCGACCCTGCGGCGCGCCAGCAGATGATCAGCGCGGCGCAGTCGCTGGCCAGCAAGTTCCGCGCGACCGACCAGTACCTGTCGGACCTGAACACCTCGGTCAACGAGCAGATCGTGGGCAGCGTGAGCCAGATCAACACCTACGCCGCCAAGATCGCCAGCCTGAACCAGCAGATCAGCCAGATGAGCGCGGTGGCCGGCGGCCAGGCGCCGAACGACCTGCTCGACCAGCGCGACCAGCTCGTGAGCGAGCTGAGCCAGGTGGTCGACGTGCGCGTGCTGCAGCAGGACGACGGCAAGTACAACGTGTTCATCGCCACCGGCCAGTCGCTGGTGGTGGGCGACCACGCGTCCAAGATGGCGGCGGTGACGTCGTCGGCCGACCCCACGCGCCAGGTGGTGGCGCTCTCGGGCTTTGCCGGCAACACCGTCGAGCTGGACGACAGCGCCTTCACCGGCGGCGTGCTCGGCGGCCTCATGGCCTTCCGCAAAGACACGCTGATCCCCACGCAGAACGCCATCGGCCGGCTCGCCATGTCGGTGGCCGACGCGGTGAACGCGCAGCACAAGCTGGGCGTGGACCTGAACGGCGCGCTGGGCCAGAACTTCTTCTCGCAGGCCGTGCCGGGCACGATCGCCAATGCAGGCAACAGCGGCAACCTCGAGCTCGGCGCCACGCTGACCGATGCGTCGAAGCTCACCACGAGCGACTACAACGTGAGCGTCACCGACGTGGCGGGCACGCTCACCTACACGGTCACGCGGCTGTCGGACAAGACGCCGATGGGCAGCTTCACCACCTTCCCGATCAGCTTCGACGGCGTGAGCCTCACGGCCGCGAGCGGCACGGCGCAGGCCGGCGATTCGTTCCTGGTGCAGCCCACGCGCACCGGTGCGCGCGACCTCGAGGTGCTGGTGCGCGACCCGGCCAAGGTGGCCGCCGCCTCGCCCGTGATCACCGGCAACACCGCGGGCAACAAGGGCAGCGGCGCACTGGGCGCGGCCACCGTCGATGCGGCCTACCCGGGCTCGCCGCTGGCCGGCAACGTCACGCTGAGCTTCAACGCGGGCACCGGCACGCTGTCGGGCTTTCCGGCCGGCTCGGCCGTGACCGTCACGCTTGCCAACGGCACCGCCACCAGCTACCCGGCCGGCACGCCCGTGCCCTACACGGCCGGCGCGAAGATGAGCTTCGACGGCATCACCGTGGCCATGACGGGCGCACCCGCGCAGGGCGACACCTTCACCATCGGCAAGAACACGGGCGGCGTCTCCGACGGCGGCAACGCGCTGCTGCTGGGCGCGCTGCAGCGCAAGACCACGATGTCGAACGGCACCGCGACCTTCAACGGCGCCTACTCGCAGCTGGTGAGCGACGTCGGCAACCGCGCCATGTCGATCAAGGTGGCCGCCGTCACGCAGGACAGCGTCACCGGCCAGATCAAGGCCAGCCAGCGCGCGATTTCCGGCGTGGTGCAGGACGAGGAAACCGGCAACCTGCTGATGTTCCAGCAGATGTACCAAGCCAACGCCAAGGTGATCCAGACCGCCTCGGCGATGTTCGACGCCATCCTCGGCATCCGTAGCTGAACCCTTTTGTACAGATTCCAGGACCCGCGATGCGCATCAGCACCCAATCCTTCTACGAACAGAGCCTGCAGTCGATGGGCCTGCAGCAGCAGAAGCTGTTCAAGGTCCAGCAGCAGCTGGCGACCAACTCCAAGTTCCTGTCGGCCGGCGACGACCCGGTGGGCGCGGCGCGCGCGCTCGGCGTGAGCCAGACGCTGGCGGAGGGCGCCCAGTTCGCCACCAGCCGCCAGCGCGCGGCACTGGCGCTGTCGACCGAAGAGAACGCGCTCGACTCGGTGACGTCGATCCTGCAGCACGTGAAGACGCTGGTCGTGCAGGCCGGCGGCGGCGGCCTGTCGGACGCCGATCGCGGCTCGCTTGCCACGGCCATCCAGAGCAGCCTGGAGCAGCTCGTGGGCGTGGCCAACAGCGACAACGGCAGCGGCCAGTACCTGTTCGCCGGCTACAAGAGCGGCAGCCCGCCCTTCGTGATGGCTGCCGGCGGCGGCGTGCAGTACGTGGGCGACCAGGGCGAGCGGCTGATGCAGATCGACGTGGCGCGCCAGATGTCGACCTCGGACGACGGCCGCAGCATCTTCCAGTCGGTGCAAGGCGGTGCGGGCTACGTGACCTCGGGCTCACCTGCCAACACCGGCTCGGGCGTGTTCGGCGCGGTGAGCATCACCGACGCCACCGCACCGAACTACGGCAAGGACTTCACCATCCGCTTCACCGGCACCGACTACACGGTGACGACCAAGGACACGCCGCCCGTGGTGGCCGCGAGCGGCCCGTTCACCGCCGGCACCCCGATCTCGTTCGGCGGCGTGCAGATCGCCATCAGCGGCACGCCGGCCACCGGCGACAGCTTCGACGTGTCGACCGCGCAGAACGCCGGCACCGACATCTTCGCGGCCCTGGGCGAACTGGTGACAGCGCTGCGCGCACCGCTCAACGGCGGCGGCGCGGCGGCCCAGGCGCAGTTGCGCAACGCCTTGAGCACCGCCAACGTGAAGGTCACGAACGCACACGACAACGTGCTCACGGTGCTGTCGTCGGTGGGCTCGCGCCAGGTCGAGCTGCAGGCGCTCGACAGCGCGGGTGCCATGAACAAGCTGCAGGAAGAAAGCTACCTGTCGTCGATCGAGGACCTCGATCCGTACACGGCGATTTCCGAGTTCTATCAGCGGCAGTCGTCGCTGCAGGCAACGCAGATGACGTTTGCCAAGTTGAACAGCATCTCGCTTTTCAACTACCTGTGAGTGTGGGGTGGCCAGCGGCTGCGTGCTGGCCACTGGAGGGGAAAAGCCGATCGTCGCGATGGGCGCGGGCAGAATGCGTCGGCTGGCTGCCGTCGATCGTCCGCCTGGCAGCCGCGCACCACACCCACCTTCCTCGGAGAATCGATCCATGGCCGACCGTGCATATGGGGCACCGGCACCTGCGACCCGGACCACGCTGGCTGGAGAGCGCTGGTACGGGAAAGACATCGACCGGCAAACCTACACCGCCGTCCTGTTCAACGATCTGGACATGACGGAGGCCAGAAACACCGGGTCGGTGTTCACCGACTGCACGTTCCGGAGCGCGCGCTTCAATTCGTCGGTCCACACGGATGCGGCTTTCGTCAATTGCACGTTTGTCGCCTGCAAGTTCTTCGACGCCAGCTTCATCGATTGCAAGTTCATCGGCAGCATGTTCGATGGCTGCATGTTCGAGGTGATGAAAGCGGTCGGCGGCGACTGGTCGTTTGCCGGCCTGCCGGGGGCCGACCTGCGCAAGGCGTCGTTCAATGGCACACGGATGCGGGAGGTCGACCTCACGGGCGCACGATGCGACGGCGGCGTTCTTCGCGATGTCGATCTGTCGGGGGCCTGGCTGCACAGCGCCAACCTCTCGCGCTGCGACCTGCGCGGCAGTGACCTGAGCGCACTCGAACCGCAGCACGTGCAGCTCCAAGGCGCAGTCATCACCGCCGTGCAAGCCTTGACCATTGCCGAGGCGCTGGGAATGGACGTCAGGCCGGAGGAATAGAAGCGAGACAGCGCGGGTGCGATGAACACGAGGCAGGAAGCAAGCTGCCTGCCGTTGGCGTGGGATTGCTTCTCCGCTTGCGTTATGCGATGCGGGCCACCGGTTCCCGTGGCCTCCCACAAAAGCGGTATTTCGTTTGCGAATCGGCCGGCTAGATTCAGGCGCCATCCTGGAGGAGAAAAGCATGCCGATCGTTCGCACCCTGGCCCTGAGCGTCTTCCTGCTGGGCACGGCCTTGCCCGCCCTGGCCGCGAACGACGGCACCGACAGCCATTGCGTCATCGGCAAGGACAGCACGCTTTTCAACCAATGCAACTACAGCGTCGACGTCGGCTTCTGCGTCGAGAACCCGCGGCAGACCAAGCACTTCTTCGACAGCTCCGAGGCCTTCCAGTGTCCCAACGGCGGACTCAGCACGCTGGGCCCCGGCAAGAAGGAGGGCAACCTCCTGCACGGCACCGTGCACTGGTGGGCCTGCTCGACCAAGCACCGGGGCACGGGCCGCTGGCGGTACGTGGAAGGACGAGGCTACCGGGGGTACTGCTTCTCCGAGAAGGAGGCGAAGGCCGCGAATCCTGCGCCCTCGCAGCGAACGCGCGCCTCATCTGAAGAATGCAAGGCGCTGCAGCAACGCGCCACGCAGGCCTCGGGCCCAGGCGCGGACCGCGTCCACAACTACACGATGATCGAGTACCTCGATCGCAGCTGCGGCAACCTGACGCCCGAAGACCGCGCGGCCACGCGCAAGGTCTATCAGCAGGAATACGTGCGGCTCGTCTCGGAATGCAGGCATTCGGGCGCGAGGAATTGCGACTCGGCCGCCATGCCGAACGAGGCCGCGGCGCCGGAACGCCCGACGGTCCAGGCGGGCAGCGTTCCCGCGGCGAAAGCCTCCTCGCGCAGCGAACCCTCCGTGGACATGCTGATGTCGCGCTGCTCGGACGCCCTGCGGACCGCCATCGACACCTTCTACCAATCGGAGGTGGAGGCCGACCGCTACTACCGCCGCACGCACACAGGGTCTCGCGAGCGCGTGCAGGGCTGGATGACGGAAAAAGCCAGGGTCGAATACGCCGCAGGCGCGCTGGCCGTTCCGCCCCAGTCGCTGGCCGAGTACCACGCCGGGGCGCTGCAGGAGGCGGCGAGCCGGACCCGGCCGATGGGCAATGGCCTGCACGATCCCCATCGCGAACAGGCGCTCCTGCGGGCCTGCTACATGAAGGCCCGCCTCGACAGCCGCTAGAGGCCCCTGCGGGAGCGTCCTGTTCAGGCGCGGATGTGCAAGGGCGCGAACGACTTCACCAGGTCGTCCAACGCCTTCAGCTGCGTGAGGAAAGGCTCCAGCTGGTCCAGCGGCAGGGCGCTGGGACCGTCGCATTTCGCCTGCGCCGGGTCGGGATGAGCTTCGAGAAAGAGGCCTGCCAGGCCCACTGCCAGGCCCGCACGCGCCAGCTCGGCCACCTGCTCGCGCCGCCCGCCGGAGGCGATGGCGTTCGCCTCGCGTTGCTGGAGCGCATGGGTCACGTCGAAGATGACCGGCAGGTTCCCGGTGACCTTCTTCATGGTGCCGAAGCCGAGCATGTCCACCACCAGGTTGTCGTAGCCGAAGCAGGTGCCGCGGTCGCACAGGATGACGGAGGCGTTCCCCGCCTCCTTGAGCTTCTCCACGATGTTGAGCACCTGCGTCGGGCTCAGGAACTGAGGCTTCTTGACGTTGATGACCTTGCCGGTTTGAGCGAGCGCGACGACCAGGTCGGTCTGGCGGGCGAGAAACGCGGGCAGCTGCAGGACGTCCACCACTTCGGCGACGGGTTTCGCCTGCCAGGGCTCGTGCACGTCGGTGATGACGGGCACGCCGAACGCGGCCTTGACGGCCTCGAAGATCTTCAGGCCTTCTTCCAGGCCGGGGCCCCGGTAGGAATGGATGGACGAGCGATTGGCCTTGTCGAAGCTCGCCTTGAAGACGTAGGGGATGCCGAGCTTCTGCGTGACCCGGACGTATTCTTCCGCGGCACGCAGGGCCATGTCTTTCGACTCGAGGACGTTCACGCCGCCGAACAGGACAAAGCCCTTGCTGTTGCTGACGTGGATGGCGGGGGTGATGGCGACGGTGGTCAAGGCGAGCTCCTCTGAAGTGTCTGTTGCCCGCATTCTCGCGGTTCGGCTTCTGGCCCAGAATGGGCCCCTGGCCACCTACGGCCTGAACCTGCCTGGCCGATAGGGACGGTGCACGACCTCGACGCGGGGCCGGTGCGCCGTGATCCGCGTTAGGCTGCAGCGCACGCCATGAAAGTACTTTTCCCCAATCCCTTCGGCCGCGCGCCAGCCTCCGCGCAGGCGGTCGACGCGCTGCAGCGCCGCCTCGGTTTCTCCGACGCCTACGCCACCTTCCTGCGAACCCAGAACGGCTTCTCGCTGTACGAGATGGAGCAGGCCGGCGACATCGCGGCCTATGTGCAGCCAGACGGCACGGCGAGCAGCGCCTCGCACGCCAACTTCCGCGTGCTCAACAGCTTCGGCGCCTCGGACCCCCACTGCGACCTGGAGACGCTGCAGGCCGAGAGCCTGCTGGCCGACTGGTTTCTGGACATCGGCAGCGACCCCGCGGGCAACCCGTTCGTGGAGGTGCTGCACGGCCGGCACAAGGGCCGTATCGCCAGCCTCGACCACGACCTCTTTGCAGGCAAGCTGGACACGCAGGAGTTCCTGGCCGACATGGAGCTGGCCCACCTCCCATCGCTCAGCCTGGACGCGCAGGCCGATGCGCTGTGCGACGAGGCGCAGGGCCTGGTGTGGTTCCACGCCAGCGGCATGCAATCCTTCCTGGACCATTGCATCCACTGCGACGACGATTTCTGGGGCTTCGTGGTGGACGAACGCGCGCCCTGACGCGGTCGGATCAGTTTCTCGCCACGCTCCTGAACGCCGCAGACAGTGCGTCCACGGCATCCCGCGCCCGAGCCTCCCGGACCCGGGAGTGCAGCAGGACCGGCAGGCGCGGCAGGTCGGGCAGACCGAGCTTCGGCCCCACGTCGACACAGCCCAGGGGCAGCATGCGCGGCGCCAATGCAGCGACCCCCAGTCCGGCCACCACCGCCGCCGCCACGGCCGCGACGCCGCCCCCCACAAACACCTCGGTCCACGGGATGCCGGCCGTGTCCAAAAGCTGCTCCGCCAGCGCGCGCACGCCGCAGGGCTGCGCCATCGTGGCCAGCGGCAGGGGCTCACCCACGCGGTGCTGCCAGCCTGCGGCAGCGAACCAGCCGAAGCGCTCCTGCGTCAGAAGCTTTCCGTCCGTGCGTCCGGCATGCAGCCGGACGATGACCGTGTCGAGTTCGCGTCGGTCGTAGCTCTGGAGCAGATCGCCCGACGAGCCGATCCGGATATCGATCAGCAGTTGCGCGTCTTGCGCGTTCATGCGGGCGATCAGCGCGGGCAACTCCGGTCCTGCCACGTGGTCGCTGATGCCGATGGTCAGTCGCTGGCGGGCGCTCGCAAAGGCCGCCAGCGTGCGATCGTGGACCACCAGGAGTTCCCGGGCATGTCCGAGGAAGGCGGCACCCCGCGCCGACAGCTCCACGTGCCGCGGTGTGCGCTCCAGAAGCCGACAGCCCAGCCTGTCTTCCAGGCGTTTCAGTTTCAGGCTGATCCCTGCCTGCGTGGTCTGCATGACTTCCGCGGCGCGCGTGAAGCTGCCCAGCTCGGTGATGCGAACGAAGGCCTGAACGGCATCGAGATCCAGCGGGCGATCAGTCATGACAAAAGATTGTTATTGAGATAAGTATCAATAGCAAATCCGAATACATAACATCCGCTGTTCCACCATGACCCGGAGCAGCGATGCCCACCATTCACATCTCGATGCGCGCGGGAAAGCCAGAGGCCTACCGGCAGGCGATCTTCGACAGCCTCTATCGCGCCCTGCGCGACACGTTGAACGTGCCGCAAGACGACCAGTTCATGACGATCACCGAGCACGAGGCCGCCAACTTCCGATATGGAGGCGCTTTCGGCGTCGCGCGCAGCGACGATCTCCTGTACATCCAGATCACCGTTTTCAACACGCGCACCGCGCAGCAGAAGAAGGCGCTGTTCCAGCGCATTGCGCAGCTGCTGGCCGAGAGCCCGGGGATACGGCCGGAGGACGTGTTCGTGACCCTTGCCGATGCCCCCAAGGAGAACTGGTCCGTCGGGCATGGGTTGGCGCAATTTGCCTGAGGAATGGCTCCTTCAGCCTCCAAAAGAAAGCCTGCATCCATCGCGCGATCCCAGAAAACTGGCGGACGGAATTTGAAAGAGGCCGGCTTCCTCTTCCCGACCGAACGCTTGCTGACAACGCCACAGACCGCGCGCCTACTTCGCCAGGAGCGACGCAATCGCCGGCCCGGCCAGGCCGATGGTGGCACCCAGTGCATCGGCATGGCCATTGGGACTGTTCATCTCGACATACTCTGCCGGCGTGCCTTGCGCCTTGAGGATCTCCACGGCGCGTTTGGACAGGAGCGGCGGAAAGATCTGGTCCGAGCTGATGCCCACGAACAGCGACCTGGCCTTGATGCGTTCTGGCTTGGCGCTGGGCAACTGCAAGGCCTTCAGCGTGTACAGCCAGCTGTTGGCGTCCATGCCCTTGGCACGCGCTTCGCCGATCTTCTCGAGGGTGGCATCGACCGCAAACTGGTTCGCAGCCGCTTCGCCGGGGTTCTTGCCCGGGTCGGCCCACTTCTGACCGAAGGCCTTGTCGGCCCAGGCGAAGCTGAGCGCGTCGAGCGTGACCAGCCGCATGGCCTGCGTCATGCCTGCCAGCGGCTCGGCCTTGCCGTGGTAGTCGCCGTGGGCCCAGTTCGGGTCCAGCCGCACGGCCGCGCCCCACGAGCTCATCTTGGCGATGGCGTAGGCCGGGCTGTCGACGCCAGGACCCACGATGGACACCAGGCGTTGCACGCGCTCCGGGTAGGCCGAGGCCCATTCCACCGACATCCAGGCGCCGGCCGACGCGCCGGCCACGGCGTAGAGGGTTCGAATGCCCAACGCATCGAGCAGGGCCTTCTGTACCTCCACCGTGTCCCGCGCAGCCAAGACCGGGAAGCGCGAGCCATACGGCTTGCCGGTGGCGGCGTCGATGCTGGCCGGGCCGGTGCTGACGACGGTGGCCGATGCGCGATTGGGGTTGGACAACGCGTCGGTCGCGATGACGAAGAACCGATCGGTGTCGATCGGCAGGCCGGCGCCGATGATCGTGTCCCAATAACCCGGCGCGGCGTCGCTCGCCGCATAACGGCCGGCGGCGTGCGAGGTGCCGGTGATGAAGTGATTGATGAGGATCACGTTGTCTCGCGCCGCATTCAGGCGGCCATAGGTTTCATAGCCGATGCGCACGCCCTTGATGACCTGGCCGTTCACGGTCGTGTAGGTGGGCAGGTTGAACACCTGCTTTTCCACGATGCCGTCGAAGGCCTGTGCGTTCGTGGTGACGATGGCCGCGCAGATGGCGGCCGTGGCGCAAAGCAGCGTGTTCGAAAGAGAAAAAGAAGATCGTTGCATGGGGACTCCCGGGTGGTGAGGCCCGCACTGTCGGCGGCCGCAGCCAGGCGCGCATCCGGTTTGGCGCCCAAACGCCCGGTGGAGGGCATCAACGGTCGTGAGGCGGCATCGAGCGGTCGCCGTTCGGTCCCCTCAAACGACGGCTCGAGGACAAACTCGCCCCCACGGGCCCTCGATCGGTAGCGGCATGGCGTGCCAACCTCTACAGTGGCGCGATGCTGTCGACTGCCGCCCGTGATCCGCGTTGATTCACCGATTCCCGCCCGATGGCTGGGCGCAGCGCGGCTGACGGCCGGCGCGTTCCTGCTGTGCGCGATCGCGGCCGGGCTGCTCTTCTGGGCCGCTCCTGCACTCGAAACGCCGGCGCGTCTGTTCGTCTTCGTCGAATGTGTCGGCATGGTGTTTGTTGCGTGCGTCGCGGTGCTGGGCCGCTTTGGACGACTGCGGCGAATGCAGGCGCTGCCCCGTTGGCTTCTGACCGGCGCGATCGCCATCCCGACGGGGTACTTCGGCGGTCACCTGGTCGCGCTCCTGATCCTGGACGAACCGGTCGGCCGCGTCGTGGGTCATGGCAGCGATTACATGGTGGCCTTCGCCTTCGGCCTGGTGCTGGCCATGTTCGTCCTCTACGTCGCTGCGACGCGTGACCAGCTTGCCAAGGAGGAGGTCGCCCGATCCGACGCCCAGCGCCTGGCCACCGAATCGGAGCTGCGGCTGCTGCGCGCGCAACTCGAACCCCACATGCTGTTCAACACACTGGCGACTCTGCGCTCGCTCGTCGACGAGGACCCGCGACAGGCCGAGCGCATGATCGACCAGCTGATCGTCTACCTGCGCAGCACGCATGCAGCGTCACGCGACGAGGTGACGACGCTGCAGTCGGAGTTCGCCCAGCTGAGGGCGTACCTCGACATCATGTCCTTGCGCATGGGCCCCAGGCTGGCCTACCGACTCGACTTGCCCGCCGAGCTGGAGCGGATCGCCATCCCGCCGATGCTGTTGCAGCCGCTGGTCGAGAACGCCATCAGGCACGGCCTGGAGCCGAAGTTGGGCGCAGGGGGCGTCGAAGTGCTGGCACGTTCGATCGAGGGCGGCATCGAGGTCACTGTGGACGATTCCGGTCTGGGCTTGTCGCCGCACCTGCCCGCCTCGGGTGGCGACGAGGTCTGCGGGGCCGGACTGAAAAATGTGCGTGACCGTCTCCAGACCCGCTATGGCTTGCGTGCGTCCCTGTCTCTGCAAGCGCGATCGCCGTGCGGCGTTCGCGCGGTCGTGAGGATTCCATCGTGAGCGCGTGGCGCGGCGTGATTGCCGAAGATGAACCGGTGCTGTCGCGAACGCTGCAGCGCTTGTTGCACGAAGCCTGGCCCGAGCTGGAGATCGTGGGCGTTGCCGACGATGGCCTGAAGGCGATCGAGCTGGCACAGACCCTGGCGCCCGATGTGATGTTCCTGGACATCAAGATGCCGGGAAAGACAGGCCTGGAAGTCGCCGAGGCCGTCGCTGACGAGTGGCCCGACGACCAGGCCGAACCGCTCTTCGTGTTCATCACCGCGTACGACAATTTCGCGATCTCGGCGTTCGAGCATGCGGCGATGGACTACATGCTCAAGCCGGCGACGCTCGAACGCCTGCAGGTCTGCGTACAACGCCTGAAGCACAGGTTGCACGAACGCGCCCGGACACCGGCGGCCGGTGGCATGGCGGCCCTGATGGAGCGCGTGCAGTCGATCACCGATCCGGCGGATGCACCCGAAAAGATCAAAGTCATCCGCGCCGGCGTCGGCAACACCGTGCGGATGATTCCGGTCTCGGAGGTGATCTGCCTGGAAGCCGCCGAGAAGTACGTCAATGTCGTCACGGCCCAGGGCGAGGCGCTGGTGCGCATGAGCCTGCGCGATCTGGTGTCGCGGATCGACGCCGCCGACTTCACGCAGGTGCATCGCGGCGTGCTCGTCAACATCCACAGCATCGTGAGCGCCACCCGCGACGAGAACGGGCGCTACAGCTTGTCGGTGCGGGGTCTGGCGCGATCGCTCAAGGTCAGCCGTGCGTTCGGGCACCTGTTTCGCGCGATGTAGCGGCAGCGGGCTCGTGGATGGACGGGGCCAGGGCCGGGCTCATCGTCTCGGGGCGCGCAGCCTCGCAATGCCGAAGCCCAAGGCCACGGCGACGCACAAGAATGCCAGCACGGCCAGCCAGGTGGATTGGGTGAAGTAATAGGCGCCCAAGGCCGCACCCGCCGCCACGAAGGCGCCCAGCCATTCCAGGGCGGGGTCGAGCCAGCTCTTCGCAGCGTGCGCCTTGGGTTCCGCGAACGCGCGATCGTGTTCGTCGATCTGCTGTGTTGTTGTCGGCGGTCTGCGGGCCTTCCGTTGTCGCGGGTCGGGGAAGTGTTCTCGCAACGCCGGCGTGGGCCAGGCGCCATCGCTGGATGACGCGAGGCCGCTCAATGTCCAGACCGGGTCCACATCGTGCCTCGCAAGATCCGACATCAGGCTTTCGAGCGCCTTGCCGTTGTGGAGACCGTCGATGTCCTCAAGATCGGCGCGCAGCCATGGCTCGGCGTCGGCCGCATCCGGCAAGCCAGAGGTGCGCAGCAGGAGGTAGTCCCCGAAGTGCTGCGCGATCAGTGCTTCAAAGGACGCGTAGATCGGGCGGTAGCGTTCTCCGACAGCGCCGAGGATCGCTTCACGCCGTGTCGTCAACCGCGCAACCGCTGCGGCCTTGTCAATGACGAGGTAGGGGTAGGTCGCGTCGGCGCCGAAATCCTCGATGCATTCCTCGCGGTCGACGGCCGAGGCTTCGTCGTCGATGTCGTATTCGTCGATGAAGCGCGCATGCCGGATGTCGCTGGTGCTGAAGAGTGCCCGCCAGAACAGCGGGAAGAACGCGTTGGCCTCCAGCTCCGCGCCATGGCCGAAGAAGCTGCGCCATTCGTTGCGGCTGCCTTCCGGCATCCGGGGCAGGGAGGAGCTGGACAGATAAATGGGGTGTGACATGCGCGACCTTCCGTGTTGCGGCCGGAATCATCTTAGTAGGAGTGGCGCGTCATCCCGTGACCCTGCTGTCCTTCAAACCAGCGGACTGGCCGCAAGCAGCCCTTCACCCCTCAGCGCCGCAACCCCTGCGTGAACCGCAGCATGTTCGAGAGCGACTCCGCAAACCGCGGCTCCAGAAACGCCGCCAGGTGCGGCATCAGCAGCTGCAGCATCACCAGCCCCGCCAGCAGCGTGAGCGGAAAACCCACCGCGAAGATGCTGAACTGCGGCGAGGCGCGGTTCAGGATGCCCATGGCGAGGTTGAGCGTGAGCAGTGCGGTGATCAGCGGCAGCGCCAGCAGCAGGCCGCTTGCGAAGATGTCGCCGCCCGCGAGCACCAGGAACATCCAGCCGCCGGCCGCCAGCGGTGCGTCGGCGATGGGCAGCGTGTGAAAGCTCGCGGCCAGTGCCTCCAGCATGAGCAGGTGGCCGTCCAGCGCCATGAAGATCAGCATCGCCAGCATGTTCAGCAACCGCGACACCACCATCGTGCTGCCGTGGCTCATGGGGTCGAAGAAGGACGCGAACGACAGGCCCATCTGCAGGCCGATGTACTCGCCCGCGGCCAGCACTGCGGTGAACACGAGTCGCATCGAGAAGCCCATGGCGGCGCCGATCAGCACCTGCTGCACGATGATCCAGAGGCCGCCCGCCGACACCACGGGCACCGCCGGCAGCGGCCCGATCGTGGGAGAGATCACCAGCGTCAGCACGGCGGCGATGCCCACCTTCACCTGCCGCGTCGCCCAGGGCTCGCCGAACACCGGCGCGGTGGAGACCATGGCCAGCATGCGAACGAAGGGCCAGAGGAAGGCCACCAGCCAGGCCTCGAGCTGGCCCGAGGTGACGGAGAAAACCGAGGGCGTCACGCCAGCATCTGCGGGATGCTGGCGAACAGGGCGCGCATGTAGTCGAGCATGCGGTCGAGCATCCACGGCCCGGCGATGACCAGCGTCGCGAACACCGCGAGCAGCTTGGGAATGAAGGACAGCGTGGCCTCGTTGATCTGCGTGGCCGCCTGGAAGATGCTGACCACCAGGCCGATCACCAGCGCCACCAGCAGCAGCGGCGCACCCAGCAGGAGCGAGATTTCCATGGCCCGGTGGCCCATGGTCATGACGGATTCGGGCGTCATAAGTAGAAGCTCTGCGAGAGCGCGCCGATCAGCAGCTGCCAGCCGTCGGCCAGCACGAACAGCATGAGCTTGAAGGGCAGCGCGATGGACGCAGGCGGCACCATCATCATGCCCATCGACATCAGCACGCTCGCCACCACGAGGTCGATGATGAGAAAGGGAATGAAGATGGTGAAGCCGATCTGGAACGCCGTCTTCAGCTCGCTGATGACGAAGGCCGGCAGCAGGATGCGCAGCGGCACGTCTTCGGGCCCCTGCATCTCGGGCGCCTTGGCGAGCCGCGCGAACAGCGCCAGGTCGGTCTCGCGCGTCTGCTTGAGCATGAAGGTCTTGAAGGGCGCGATGCCGCGCTCCAGCGCCTTCTCGGCGCTGAGCTTGCTTTCCGAGAAGGGCACGTAGGCCTCGGTGTAGGCCTTGTCGAACACCGGCGACATCACGAAGAAGGTGAGGAACAGCGACAGCCCCACCAGGATCTGGTTGGGCGGCGAGGTCTGCGTGCCGATGGCGGTGCGCAGCAGGCCCAGCACGATGAGGATGCGCGTGAAGCTGGTCATCGACAGCAGCAGCGCGGGCAGGAAGGTGAGCGAGGTCAGCAGCACCAGCGTCTGCACGCTCAGCGACCAGGTCTGGCTGCCGCCGGGGCCCGGCGTGCTCGTGAGGCCGGGCAGGCCTTGGGTCCATGCGACGGCGGGCAGCGTGGCAGCGAGCAGCAGCAGGGCGGTGCGCAGGCCGCGGTGCAGGGCAGGGCGCGTCATGGAACGGTGCGTGCCTTGCCCGCGAGCGAATCGCGCAGCTTCTGGGCGAACAGGCCCACCGGGTTCTGTGGCGACATGGGTGTGACTGCCGCAGGCGTTGCCTGGGCCGGCAGCGTGTGCAGCGTGCGGACCTGGCTGCTGGTGACGCCCAGCACCAGCCACTGGCCGGCCACGTCCACCACGACCACGCGCTCGCGCGGGCCGACCATGGCGGTGGACACCACCTTCACCACCTGGCCGCCGCCCAGCCGCTGCAGGCCGAAGCGCCGCGCCAGCCACGCGCACAGGAAGATCAGGCCGACGACCGCCGCCATGCCGAAGCCCGCCTGCAGCAGGCCCGCGCCACCGACCGCAGCGGGAGGCGCGGCTTCGCGCACCGGCGTGGGCACGGTGGGCAAGGCCGCATGCGCCGCATGAAAGCCCAGTGCGAGCAGCGCGGCGCTCCGCGCAAGCAGCGAAGACACCCGCGCCAGGTTCATGCGCGCGCGAGCTTCTGCATGCGCTCGGAGGGCGTGACGATGTCGGTCAGGCGGATGCCGTACTTCTCGTTCACCACCACGACCTCGCCCTGCGCAATGAGGTAGCCGTTGATCAGCACGTCCAGCGGCTGGCCGGCCAGGCCGTCGAGCTCGACCACCGAGCCCTGCGACAGCTGCAGCAGGTTCTTGATGGTGATGCGTGTGCGGCCGATCTCGGCGGTGAGCTGCACCGGCACGTCGAGCACGCGTGCGATGTCCACGGGCGTGGCGGACGATGCAGCCGGTGCATCCTGGATCTGCTGGAAGACCTGCGCCGTTGCGGGAGCCACGGCCGGGTCGGGCGCGGGCGCGCTGGCCGCAGTCTGCTCGGCCAGTGCGCTGGCCCAGTCGTCCGCGTCGCTGGCGGCAGAGGTGTTGTCAGTCATGGTCGTTCTTCGAATCGCTGTCTTGGTGGGAGATCATGTGTTGCACGCGCAGGGCGTAGCGCTCGTTGGAGGTGCCATAGCCGCAGGCCATCACGGGCACGCCGCCGACCTTGGCGACCACCGTCGCCGGCAGCTCGATGGGAATCACGTCGCCCACGCGCAGCTTCATCACCTCGCCCAGCGTCGAGGGCATGGTCACGAAGTCGGCGGTGAGCTCGACGTCGGCGGCCTGCATCTGGCGCGACATCTGCGTGACCCAGCGCTTGTCGACCTCGACCTCGTCCTGGATCGGGTTGGACAGCAAGTCGCGGATCGGCTCGATCATCGAGTAGGGCAGACACACGTGCAGAAAGCCGCCGATGGGGCCGAACTCGATCTGCAGCGTGGTGTTGATCACCACCTCGTTGGGCGCCACGATGTTGGCGAGCTTGCCGTGCATCTCGGCGCGCACGTAGTCGAAGGCCAGCGGGAACACCGGCTGCCACGCGTCGCCGTAGCACTGCAGCGACAGGTCGAGCAGGCGCTTGATGATGCGCTGCTCGGTGCGCGTGAAGTCGCGCCCTTCCACGCGCACGTGGTAGCGCCCGTCGCTGCCGAACAGGTTGTCCACCACGAGGAACACCAGCTTCGGGTCGAACACGAAGAGGGCGGTGCCGCGCAGCGGCTTCATGTGGACCATGTTGATGTTCGCGGGCACCGGCAGGTGCCGCACGAACTCGCCGAACTGCTGGATCTGCACCGGCCCGACCGAGATGTCGGGGCTGCGGCGCATGAAGTTCAGCAGCGCGCTGCGCAGGCCGCGCGCAAAGCGGTCGTTGATGACCTCCAGCGTGTGCATGCGGTTGCGCACCACGCGGTCGGGCGCACCGAGGTCGTAGGCCGGCAGGCCGTCGGGCGGCGGCGCGGGCGCGGCGGCCTGGTCGAGGTCGCCGCCGGTGACGCCCTGCAGCAGCGCATCGACCTCGTCCTGGGAGAGCACCTGTTCATACGCCATGGATCGCGGGTCCGCAAACGGGCATCGTCGTCACTGCACGACGAAGGAGTTGAAGGACACGCTCGCGATGCCCAGCTCGGGCAGGCCCTCGGCCAGCGGTGCGTTCAGCGCGCTGTGGATTTCCGTGGCCAGCCGGGCCTTGTCTTCCGACGTGACCAGCGATTCGGGCGGGCGGTTCGACAGCAGCACCAGCAGGCGGCTGCGCAACTCGGGCATGAACTCCACGATCTGCGCCTTGGCCTGCTCGTCGCGCACCTTCAGCGCCATGCCGATCTGCAGGAAGCGCGAGCGGCCTTCGGACTGCAGGTTGACGGTCAGCGGCTCCAGCAGCAGGAAGATGGGTTTCTCGGGCACCGGCGCCTTGACCGTCTCGGCGGCGGCGTGCTCGGTGAAGCGGGGCAGCACGAAGACGTACGCGGCCGCGCCGGCCGCGGCCAGGCCGAGGACGGCCACGAGCCCGATCAGCAGTTTCGAGGTGCGGCGCGAGGCCGGCGGGTCGGTCGCGACCGACGCAGCCGCGGTGGCGGCGGGAGAAGAGGTAGCCATGGTGAAACGGTGGACGGGTCCGATCTATTCTTTGCGAAGTCGCCCGCCTGCGAACGGCCGAACAAGCGCACAAAGGCGCTTCACATCCGTTCATTGCAGGAGGCGAGGGGCGGTTTCAGGCGAAGGTGTCGACGCCCGGGCCCGTGCGTGGGGTGGCAACGGGGCGGGGTGCTGCCGTGGCCGTGCGGGCGATGTCGGTGGCAGCGGAAGTGCCCTGCGGTCGCCACGCGCCCTGTCGTTGGTGTTGCTGCTGTTGCTGCTGCGCAAACGCCGCGTCCTGCCCGAAGGGCGCGCGCGTGTCCGCGCCCACCGAGGTCTGGCCCAGCGTGATGCCCTGCTCCGACAGGCTGGTGCGCAGCTGCGGCAGCGCGGCCTCGACGGCCTTGCGCACGCTCTCGTGCGCCGACACGAACGCGGCCTGCGCCTGGTGCTCGCCGACCGACAGCGTGACCTTCAGCGGGCCGAGGCCGGCGGGGTTGAGGTTCAGCTCGGCCGTGTGCGTGCCGCCGAGGCTCATGCGCGCGAGCTGCTGGCCGAGTGCGGGCGCCCATTTCTCGCTGCCGACTTCGGGGGCGAGCGTGTGCACGGCGGGGCGTGCGACGGGGCTTTCGGTCGTGCGGTCGGTGGAAGCGGCGGCGGGTTGTTGAAGTGCAAAGGAAGCTGCTGGGGTTGCCGCGTCGTCGCTTGAAACGGTGGCGGGCACTGCGGTGACAGGTGCGGCTTCTGCCGTCACGGGCTTCGCATCGCCAGCGGGCTGGGCTTGCGCGGCGGCTGCCAGCTGTTCGGTGGTGGTGGCGCTCACGGTGCGCGGTGCGCCCGCGCGACCCGGTGCGGCGGTGCCGACGGGCGGGCCCGCAGGTGCGGCCGCCGGCTTCTTGCCATCGACAGCCACCGGCTGCGCGGCCACGGCGGCGCGCACGATCTCGTACAGCGAGGGCGGTGCTGCGTTGTCGGCTTCAGGTGCTGCGCTTTGTGTGGCGGCAGTGGCGGTGGGGGCGGAAGCGTCTTCGGTGGCGATGGCAGGCGCGGGCGTGGCGGCGACATCGCTGCTCACTCGGACCGTGCCTGTAGGGAGACCGGCTTGCGCGTCGGGCGTGACCGGCGCCAGTGAAGTTTCTGGCGCACCGCTGCCCTGCGTGGCCGCACCTCCAGCAAGCACCAATGCCTGTTGCGGCGTGACGGCTGCTGCAAGAAAAGCGAAATCCGGCTCTGCAGGCTGTGCATCCCGCACCTCTTCCGCAAGATCCGCCTTGCGCGGCGGCTTGGCCTCCGCCACCACGGTGTCGGCATCCGACGCCTTCTCGGCCTGGCTCGCACGCGAACGTTCGAGCGCGGCACCGAACGCACGGCCCTGCGCTTCGTCGGCACTGCGGCCACGTGCGCCGCCCTGCGCCACCGGCGAAGTGGCGGCAGGCGTGACGGACGGCGGGATCATGGGAGGCATGTCGGTTCCTGGAGGAGATTCAGTGGGTGGGGTGCGAGGCGCGGTCGAAGAACTGGCGGGCGGCGCGTTCGTCGCTGTCGCGCTGTTCGCGCTTGGCCTGTGCCATCAGCTCCTGCGCGCGCACGCGATCGGCCAGCGTGTCGAAGGAGCTGAGGCGGCGCTTCTCGCGCTGCCAGTCGGTGCGGCCCCGGTCGAGCTGGTGCCCGGCCCGCTCGGCGATGGCGCGCTGCTGCGCGATCGCGTGGTCGAGCGTGCCGAGGAAGTTGCGGTAGTTGCGCCACTGAGACGACGGCAGGCCGCCGCGCATCAGCGTGTCGAGCTGCGCGTGGTAGTCCTGACGGTACTGCAGCAGCAGTTCGAGCTTCTGCTGCGCGCTCAGGTGCGCGCTCTGCAAGGCGCCCAGGCGGCGCGCGGCGTCGTCGGTCTGGCTCTGCGCCAGGTCGATGAGCATGCCGAGGGGGAGCTTGCTGCTGCTCATGGGCGTCCTGGGGAAGGTATGTTCGTGAACAGGCTGTCCATGTGGGCGATGGCCTCCTCGTAGCCGGTGCGTTCGTGCATCGACTGCTGCAGGAAGGCCTCGATGCGCGGGTACATCGCGATCGCCTGGTCCAGCTGCAGGTCGTGCCCCGGCGCGTAGGCGCCGACGCTGATCAGGTCGCGGTTGCGCTGGTAGCGCGACAGCATCTGCTTGAAGCGGCGCACGGTGTCGAACTGCGCGGGCGCGATCAGCGACGTCATTGCGCGGCTGATCGAAGCCTCGATGTCGATGGCCGGGTAGTGCCCCGCTTCGGCCAGCGTGCGCGAGAGCACGACGTGGCCGTCCAGGATCGCGCGCGCCGAATCGGCGATCGGGTCCTGCTGGTCGTCGCCTTCAGAGAGCACGGTGTAGAAGGCGGTGATCGAGCCGCCGCGCCCCTGCGCGTCGCGCGCGCCGTTGCCGGCACGTTCGACCAGCGCAGGCAGCCGCGCGAACACCGAGGGCGGGTAGCCCTTGGTGGCGGGCGGCTCGCCCACGGCCAGCGCGATCTCGCGCTGCGCCATCGCATAGCGCGTGAGCGAATCCATGATGAGCAGCACGTCCTTGCCCTGGTCGCGAAAGTACTCGGCCAGGCAGGTGGCGTAGGCCGCGCCCTGCAGGCGCAGCAGCGGCGAGTTGTCGGCCGGCGCGGCCACCACCACGGCGCGGGCCAGGCCTTCCTCGCCCAGCGTGTTCTCGATGAAGTCCTTCACCTCGCGACCGCGTTCGCCGATGAGACCGACCACGATCACCTCGGCGCTGGTGTAGCGCGCCATCATGCCCAGCAGCACGCTCTTGCCCACGCCCGAGCCGGCAAACAGGCCCATGCGCTGGCCGCGGCCGACGGTGAGCATCGCGTTGATGGCGCGCACGCCCACGTCGAGCACCGAGTCGATGGCCGCGCGCGACAGCGGGTTGATCGGCGGCGCCGCCAGCGGCACCTGGCGCGCCACGTCGAGTGGGCCCAGGCCGTCGAGCGGCCGGCCGGCCGCATCGACCACGCGCCCCAGCATGCCTTCGCCCACGGGCAGGCGCTTGGTGTGGGCGTCGCCGGTCGCACCGGGTTCGCGCAGGCCGGGCCGCGCGAACACGCGCGCGCCGGGCAGCAGGCCCGCCACCTCGGTCTGCGACATGAGGAAGAGGCGGTCGCCCGCGAAGCCCACCACTTCGGCCTCGGCATGGCGCTGCGGATGGCCGGGCGGCAGTTCGATGAGGCAGTCGCTGCCCACGGGCAGCTGCAGGCCCACGGCCTCGAGCACGAGGCCGACGGCGCGCGTGAGGCGGCCCGAGGCGGTGGTGGTCGTGCTGCGGGCGACGTCGGCGCGCGCCTGTTCCAGCACGGCGCGCACGCTGGTCAGATGAGGGTTGGTAGCCGTCGTCTGCATCGGTTCAGGAAGCGTCGCCACGCAGCGCCGCACCCACACGCTCCCAGCGCGTGGCCAGGCTGGCGTCCAGCTCGCCCGTGGCCGACTGCACGCGGCAGCCGCCGCGCGCCAGGCTGTCGTCGGCGCGCAGCTGCCAGCCGGCCACCTCGATCTCGTTGCCCAGGCTGTTCTTCACCAGTGCCAGGTCGTCGGGGTGCAGCAGCAGGCGCGGTTCGCCGCGCAGCGCGGGTTCGGCATGCAGCAGGTCGCGCACCAGCGGCAGCACCCACTCGGGCTCGGACTGGTAGGTGCGGTGCACCACCTGGCGCGCCACGTCGAGCGCGAGCGCGAGCACGGTCTCGGCCAGTTCGGCCTCGGCGCCGCGCAGCGCTTCGGGCAGCGAGCGGGCCAGCGCACGCAGGCGTTCGGCGTGCACGCTGGCGGCGGCGAGGCCGGTGGCCAGGCCTTCGGTGTGGCCGACCTGGCGGCCTTCGGCCAGCCCGGCGGCGCGGCCCTCGGCCTCACCCGCGGCGCGCGCTTCCTTGCGGATGCGGGCCAGTTCGGCGAGGTCGACCTTGGGGGCGGGAGGTGCAGCAGGCGGGGAAGGGCGCTGCACGGTTTGACGCGAGAGGGCCGTGCCCGACGGCGCCTTGCCATCGAGCGTGCCCATCTCCCACCGTTCCCAGGCCGACAGCGCGGGCGTGCCGGCGCCGGCCTGGCGCGCGGCCGCGTGGATGGCGGCGAGGCGCTCGCGCGATCCTCCGAAGGCGCCGGGGTCAGACGAAGTCATCGGTGCCAGGCGCCGCGATCACGATCTCGCCGGCGTCCGCCAGGCGGCGGGCGACCTGCAGGATGGCCTTCTGTTCGGTCTCGACCTGCGACACGCGCACGGGACCGCGCAGCTCCATGTCCTCGCGCAGCGTCTCGGCCGCGCGCTGCGACATGTTGCTGAGGAACTTGTCTCGCAGTTCCAGCGGCGCGCCCTTGAGCGCGATGATGAGCGAGTCGCTCTCGATGTCCTTGAGCAGGCGCTGGATGCTGCGGTCTTCCAGGCCCAGCAGGTTCTCGAACACGAACATCTCGTCGACGATGCGCTGGGCCAGCGCCTCGTCCTGCTCGCGCACATGGGCGATGGCTTCTTCTTCTACCGTGGTGCTCATCAGGTTGACGATCTCGGCCGCGGTGCGCACGCCGCCCAGGCGGCTGCGGCGCAGGCCCTGGCCCGCGAGCATCTCGGTCAGCACCTCGGTCAGCTCGTTCAGCGCCGAAGGCTGCACGCCGCCGAAGGTGGCCACGCGCATGATCACGTCGTGGCGCAGGCGCGCGGGCAGCTTCTCGAGCACCTCCGAGGCCTTCATGCGGTCCAGGTGCACCAGCAGCGTCGCGAGGATCTGCGGGTGTTCGTCGCGGATGAGCTCGGCCACCTCGCCGGCCTCGAGTTCGTTCAGGCGCTCGATGCCGCCGTGCGGCTCGTCGGGCTGCAGGATGTCCTCGAGCAGGTTGCTCGCGCGGTCGTCGCCCAGCGCCTTCTTGAGCACGGCGCGGATGTAGCTGGTCGAGCCCAGGTGCAGCGCCGACAATTGCTCGGTCTCCTGGCGGAACTCGGCCAGCACCGAGGCCAGCTCGTCGCGCGACACCGCACTCAGCTTGGACATGGCCAGGCCCAGCGCCTGCACCTCGGAGGTGGGCAGCAGGTGCAGCGCGGCGGCGGCGCGGTCTTCGCCCAGCGCCATGAGCAGGATGGCGCTCTTGCGGGTGCCTGCTTCGCTGCTAGTCATCGGAGTGCATCCAGTGCTGGATCAGGGCGGCCACGAGCTTGGGGTCCTTGTCGGCGGTCTGCTGGGCGTAGTCCATGTCGGCCTTCTGGCGTGCGGACTCGCGCTGCTGCAGGGTTTCTTCGGGTTCGGCGGAAGGCGCGACGGTGTCAGCGGCCACGGGCGTCGCAGGTGGTGCGGGCGGCAGCGCAGCCAGGTGCCGGCGCATCAGCGGGCGCCCCACGGCGAACCAGGCGAACAGCGCGAGCAGGCCGATGAGCAGGTAGGGGACCAGCGTCTTGCCGAGCGCGAGGGTGTCGCGGTCGCGCCAGAACGGCAGCTCGGGCGCGGGGCCGGCCTCGCTGTCGCCGTCGCGGGCGAAGGCGCTGTTGACCACGTTGAGCGAGTCGCCGCGTTCCTGGCTGAAGCCCATCGCTTCCTTGGCGAGGTTGCGGATCTGCTCCAGCTCGGCGGGCGCGAGCGCGCGGGCGCTGGCCTTTCCGGCGGCATCGACCGTGTCGCGGTGGTTCACCACCACGGCGACCGACAGGCGCTTCACGCCGCCGGCGGCCTGCTGCACGTGGCGGATGGTGCGGTCGAGCTCGTAGTTGGTCGTGACGTCCTTGCGCGTGTTGCTCGGACCGGCGGGTGCAGCGGCGGGTGACGCGTTCGGCGTGTTCGGTGCGCCCGGCGCGTTCGGTGGCTTGGGCGCCGTGATCGGCGCCGTCGGGTTCACCGGCGGCTGGTTCGACAGCGCCCCCGGCACGCCGCCCGGCGGCGCGCCGTTGTGCTGCGCCGATTCGCTGGACTGCTGGCTGCGGATCGCGGCCTGCGCCGGGTCCTGGTTGGGCCTGTACTTCTCGTCGGTGTGTTCCACCACCGAGAAGTCGATCTCGGCCGCGACCTGCGCGCGCACGTTGCTCGCGCCCACCAGCGGCTGAAGAATGGCTTCGATGCGGCGCACGTAGCCCTGCTCGATCTCCTGCGCGTACTTGAGCTGGCTCACGTCCAGCCCCTGGCTGGTGCCGCGCGCCGACGACAGCAGGTTGCCGCGCTGGTCGACCACCGTGACGTTCTTGGCGTCCAGGTCGGGCACGCTGCTGGACACCATGTGCACGATGGCGCTCACCTGGCCTTCGTCGATGCTGCGCCCGCGCATCAGCGTGAGCACCACCGAGGCCGAAGGCTTCTTCTGGTCGCGCACGAAGAGCGACGGCTTGGGCAGCGCCAGGTGCACGCGCGCGGCCTCGATGCTGCCGATCGATTCGATGGAGCGCGCCAGCTCGCCTTCGAGCCCGCGCTGGTAGTTGACCTGCTCGGCGAATTGGCTGGTGCCGAACTTCTGGTTGTCCATCAGTTCGAAGCCCACGCCGCCGGCCTTGGGCAGGCCTTGCGCCGCGAGCTTCAGCCGCGTCTCGGCCACCTTGTCGCCCGCGATCAGGATCGCACCGCCGCCCTCGGCGAACTTGTAGGGCACGTTCATCTGCTGCAGCGACGCGATGATCGCGCCGCCGTCGCGGTCCGACACGTTGGTGTAGAGCACCTTGTAGTCGGGGCCGCGGCTCCACAGGAAGAAAGCGGCCGCCACCGTCGCCAGCGCCGCGGCGCCGAGGATCAGCGGCAGCCGGGGCTGCGCGCGCATGCGCTCCAGCATCGGGGGCAGGCCGTTGGCGCCCGCCGCCAGGCCGCCCGTGGGCGCGGCCGTGCTCATCGGCGCGCCTTCGCCGGGGCCGTTGCGCCGCGCAGGGCCGGCGCCGGTGTGAGAGAGGGAATTCGGTGTTGGGATGTCATGCCGGTGGCCGGCGACGTCGTGCGCGGCCTGTGGTTTCGCGAACGATTGTCAGCAGGCGATGTGGAATTCGATCGGTCGAACAGCCGGGGGTTTTGCCCTCAGTTGCGCGTTTGAATGGGGGTCTTCCCTTGATACGCTGCCTGCCGGTTGGAGCGCTCGCGCGCTCCGTGTCAAGTCAGCTGGAAGTGAACTTTTCCCCATGTCCATCAATGCCATCGAATCCGTCCTGCAGCAGATGCGCGCCACCGCGCTGGCCAGCGGCATGGGGCCCGCGACCTCTGCACCGGCCGGCGCGGGCGGCTTCGCGGCCGAGCTGCAGCGCTCGCTCGCCAACATCAGCGGCGCGCAGCAGCAGGCCTATGCGCAGGCCGAGTCGTTCGAGCTGGGCAAGCCCGGCGTGGCGCTCAACGACGTGATGGTCGACCTGCAGAAGGCCAACGTGGCGTTCCAGACCGGGCTGCAGGTGCGCAACCGGCTGGTGACGGCCTACCAGGAAATCATGAGCATGCAGGCATGACGAGGCAGAGGGCGGCAACGTAGAACTTTTTTCGTTGCGGCCCTAAAGGTTTGCGGACACCCGCCGATATCCCCTTCAACGATGGCTTGAGTCTCACCGTGGAAGCGGGTCCAGCGTTACGGCCGATGGCCGGAGTCCACAACCTTTTGTCAATCAGGAGTCGAACATGGCGCAAGTCATCAATACGAACAGCCTTTCTCTTCTCACGCAGAACAACCTCAACAAGTCGCAATCGGCCCTGAACACGGCCATCGAGCGCCTGTCTTCCGGCATGCGCATCAACAGCGCCAAGGACGACGCCGCCGGCCAGGCCATCGCCAACCGCTTCACCGCCAACATCAAGGGCCTGACGCAAGCCGCGCGCAACGCCAACGACGGCATCTCGATCGCGCAGACCACCGAAGGCGCGCTGACCGAAGTCAACAACAACCTGCAGCGCATCCGCGACCTGTCGGTGCAGGCCGCCACCGGCACCAACTCGGCCACCGACCTGGACTCGATCCAGTCGGAAATCGGCCAGCGCCTGGACGAAATCAACCGCGTGTCGGAGCAGACCCAGTTCAACGGCGTGAAGGTCCTGTCGGCCAACGCCGGCAAGCTGACGGTGCAAGTGGGCGCGAACGATGGCGAAACCATCGACATCGACCTGCAGGAAATCAGCGCCAAGACCCTGGGTCTGGAAAGCTTCAACGTGAACGGCACGGGCACGCTGAACAAGGCCGCCACCAAGGACGACCTGACGCTGGCTGGCGCTGTCGCCAACGGCGCACCGGTCAACGGCACGCAGAAGTACGACGTCACGGCCACCAACACGCTGGCCACGCGCAGCCAGCTGCTGGCGGGCGCCAAGGCGGGCGACTCGGTCGTCACCGCAGGTTCCACCTACACCTACGACGCCGCCAAGTCGAAGTTCACCTTCGGTGAAACGGGCCGCACGAACGCCGCCACGATCGCTTCGCTCCAGCCCGCAGCGGGCGCGAGCAAGACCGCCACGGTCACCATCGGCGGCAACTCGCTGGACGTCAAGATCGACAGCGCAGGCACCATCACGGCAACCGACGGCTCCGCGCTGTGGGTGGACACGGCCGGCAACCTGACGCAGAACAATGCGGGCGGTACGGGCACGGCAGCCACGCTGACCAGCCTGACGACCAGCATGGCGTCGGGCACCGGCACGGGCGGCACCATCAAGGTGGGCGGCACGACCTACACGGCCACTGCCGCTGCAGCCAACTTCGACGTGACCGGCGACGAAATCTCGGCCTCCGCGCTGAACGACAAGCTGGCCGCAGGTGCTGGCATCGCCGTGACGGCGGCGACCCTCGGCGGCGTGGCAGGTGTCACGATCGCTGCCAACGGCACGGTGACCGGTGCCTACGTGGGCGCCGACGGCTCGCTCGGCAACTCGCTCACCACCGTGTCGACCTACAGCGTGCACAGCAACGGCGCAGTGACCGACGGCGCTGGCAATGCGGTCTACGCCGATTCGGCCAAGGCTGGCGCCTTCACGCTGAACGCCCGCAGCGGCAAGACCTCGACGGTCGACCCGCTCAAGGCCCTGGACGCCGCCCTGTCGAAGGTCGACAAGCTGCGCTCCTCGCTGGGTGCGGTGCAGAACCGTTTCGACTCGGTGATCGCCAACCTCGGCACCACCATCACCAACCTGTCGTCGTCGCGTTCGCGCATCGAAGACTCGGACTACGCCGTGGAAGTGTCGAACATGACGCGCGCGCAGATCCTGCAGCAAGCCGGTACCTCGGTGCTGGCACAGGCGAACCAGACCACGCAAGGCGTGCTGTCGCTGCTGCGTTGATTCGCTAAGACCGCCGGGCGCCCCTCACGAGGGCGGCGCCCGGTGCCTTGGTTTTTTGCTCGCAGGCCTTCGGGGCGACCCGAAGCCGCCTGCGTTGTCCTGTGCGGCCACGTTCATGGCGAGGCCGCACAGGACAACGAACTCCAGAAGAAGAACGCAGACCATGTCCCAGCCCGTACCCGCCGCCTCCGCCGTGGAAAGCCCCTGGCTGCAGCAACTGCTCGCCGGCCGCACCGGCGGCGCCGCTGCGGCCGCCGCCGAGGCCGCCGCACTGCGCAAGGCCGAGGCCGAAGTCGAGGAGGCGACGCCGGTGCAGATCGAGATGGCGGTGAAGTCCGTCAACGCCTCGCTGGAAAGCCGCTCGATCAGCCTGCAGTTCGAGGTCGACCGCGACACCGACAAGCTCATCGTCAAGGTGGTCGACCGCAGCAACGGCGAAGTCATTCGCCAGATTCCGACCGAAGAGGTCGTTCGCATCGCCAAGGTCATGGACCGGCAGGCCGGGCTTCTGGTGAGCCAGCAAGCCTGATCACGACCCGCTCCGGACCTCTTCATTTCATTCGCATTTCAGGACACCCCCGACATGGCATCGATCAGCAGCATCGGCGTTGGCGCCAACCTTGACCTGGGCGCATTGCTCACCCAGCTGCAGGCCGCGGAGAACCAGCCGCTGGTGGCCCTGAAGGCCAAGCAGACCAGCTACAACAGCAAGCTCTCGGCCTACGGCACGCTGCAAAGCGCGCTCACCGGCATCCAGGCGGCTGCCAAGAAGCTGGGCGACCCGGCGCTGTTCCAGGCCATCACCGGCACGCCCAGCGTGAGCGGCATCCTGGCCGCGAGCGGCACCGACCCGAGGTCGGTCGGTACCTATGCCATCGACATCTCGCAGCTCGCGCAGGCGCAGTCGGTCATCGCGAAGGGCCAGGCCAGCACCACCGCCGCGATCGGCAGCGGCAAGATCACCATCGACTTCGGCAAGGTCTCCGGCGGCACGCTGGACCTGGCGACCGGCCAGTACACCGGCGCCACCTTCGACAAGGACGCGACGCGCACGGCCAAGCCGATCACCATCGATGCGACCAACAACACGCTGGGCGGCATCCGCGATGCGATCAACGCGGCCAACGCGGGCGTGTCGGCCACCATCGTGAACGACGGCAGCGGCACGCCCAACCGGCTGGTGCTCACTTCCACGCAGACCGGCGAGGCCTCGGCCATGCGCATCTCGGTGGACGGCGACGCCGCGCTGCAGAACCTGCTGGGCAACGACCCCGCCGGCACGCAGAACCTGAAGCAGACGGCCGCGGCGCAGAACGCCAAGCTCACCGTCAACAACATCGCCGTCACCAGCACGAGCAACTCGGTGACCGACGCCATCCAGGGCACCACGCTCACGCTGGTGCAGACCGGCAAGCTCAGCCTGGTGATGAAGGCCAACACGACGTCGGTGAAGACGGCCATCACCGATTTCGTGAAGGCCTACAACGCGCTGCAGAGCACCGCGAAGTCGCTCACGGCCTTCGACACCGACGCCAAGGCCGCCGCGCCGCTGGTGGGCGACTCGACCTTGCGCAACCTGCAGACGCGCATCCGCCAGGCGCTGGTCGCCCCGCAGGTGGGCGGCCCGAACGACCTGAAGGTGCTCACGTCCATCGGGATCTCGTTCCAGAAGGACGGCACGCTGGCGATCGACAACGACAAGCTCGACAAGGCCATCGACACCAACCTGGAGGGCGTGGCGAAGCTGTTCTCCAGCGGCACCGGCAGCACCGCCGGCTACGGCAAGCAGCTGACGGCGCTGGTCGAGGACCTCACCGGCACCAAGGGCGCGCTCAAGGTCGCCACCGACGGCGTGACGAGCTCGCTCAAGCAGCTCGACACCCAGTACACCGCGATGAAGGAGCGCGCGGACGCGACGGTGGAGCGCTATCGCAAGCAGTTCGTGCAGCTGGACGTGGCGATGAACAAGATGAACGGCACGCTGAAATACCTCGCGCAGCAGTTCGACGCGATGAACGCCAGCAAGGGCTGAGGACAGGACGCGACATGTACAGCTCTCACCACTCCCGCACCGGTGCCGGCGTCTACGCGCGCGTCGGCGTGGAGACGCGCGCCATGAGCGCGTCGCCGCTGCAACTGATCCACATGCTGTTCGACGGCGCGAAGACCGCCATCGGCGCGGCACGCCTGCACATGACGGCCGGCGACATCGGCGCCAAGGGGCAGGCCATTTCGAAAGCCATCAACATCGTCGACAACGGCCTGAAGGCCAGCCTCGACGCCGAGGCGGCCGGCGAGGCCGGCGGCGACATCGTCGGCAACCTGTCGTCGCTGTACGACTACGTGGTGCAGCGCCTGCTGCTGGCCAACCTGCGCAACGACGTGCAGGCGCTGGACGAGGCCGACCGCCTGCTCGATCACCTGGCTTCCGCCTGGCGCGAGATCGACGACAGGCCTTCCAACTGATGATGCAGAGCGTGACCTGGGGGCAGGAACAGATGGCCGTGCGCAGCGAGATCGTTCATTGCTACGAGCAGCTGGCTGCGTGCATCTCGACGATGCTGGCGCTGGCCCGTGCCAAGGAATGGGGGCAGCTGCCCGAGCTGGAGGCCCGGTGCTCGGCGTCGGTCGAGCGCCTGAAGGCGATCCAGCCACTGGCGTCGCTGGAGCCCGCGCAGCGCGACCTGGTGCTGCGCCTGCTCGAGCGCATCTGCACCGAGCAGGCCGAACTGTCGGGGCTCATCAAGCCGCAACTCGACGACCTGATCCGCCGCATGGATTCGCTCAACCACCAGAAGAACCTGGGCAAGGCCTACGGCCTCGCGCACTGACGCGAACCGACAGGACGACACCACCGTGGCCATGCTGGGACTCACCGGACTGATCGATGCACTGAGGGCCGCGCGCCTGACGCCGCCGCTCGACCTGCTCGGCCTGCGGCCGGAGACCACGGTGGGCGCGCCCGGTGCGGCGGTGGCCGTGCCGAAGACGGCGAACGACGTGCGCCTGCCGTCGCGCGCGGCGCTGGACCGGTTGGTGCCGTCGGGCGCGTCCGGTGGCGAGGTGGCTGCGCCGCCCGCCGGCGGTGCACCGCCTTCGATCGACACCCGCCTGTCGCTGGCCGCGCGCGTGATCGGCGCGGTGCTGGCCGACCTGCAGGCCGCGCCGGGGCCGGTGCGGGGCGAGGCGCCGTTGCTGCAGCCCGTCGCGCGCCAGGGCACGAACACCGCGGCACTCGCGGGCACGCTGGCGCAGACGGTGGCGGACAGTGGGCTCTTCTACGAATCGCACCTCGCCGAATTCGCGGCCGGCACGCGCACGCTCGCGCAGATGGCGCGGGAGCCGCAGGCGCGCTGGGCGAGTCCGGTGATGGTGGCGACGACGACAAGCACACCAGGGCAGGGCGTGGTGGCTGCGGCGACGGCGCTGGCTGCGGTCGATGTTGCAACGCCGCCCGCGCCGAATGCGCAGGCGCAGGCCCCGCAGGTCGACGCGCCGGAAGCCGACATCGCACAAGCAGCGCGTGGCGCTGCGCGCAGCGAGACCGCCGCCGCGCCCGCACCGGATGCGGCGCGCGTGCAGGCGGCCTACGGCCTCTCCGATCCCGCGCCGGAAATGCCCGCGCCCCGCATCGCAGAACACGCGCGCGCTGCGGCCGACGTCACCAGCACGCCGCCCCCGCGCAGCGCCGAAGTGATCCATCCGCAAGCCGTCACCGTCGTGCACCAGCAGCTCGACCTGCTGGCCAGCGCCGCCTTCCGCTGGAGCGGCCACGCCTGGCCCGAGGTGCCGATGGCGTGGACCATCGAGGAAGAACCCGCCAGCTCCAACGCACGCGAAGGCGAACCCGCCGAGGAAGAAGCCGCGCGCCGCTGGTCGACCACCGTGTCGCTCGTGCTGCCGCGCCTGGGCGAAGTCGACCTGCGCCTGAGCCTCAGCGGTCCGACCGTGCAGGCGCAGCTGCAGGCGCGCGAGCACGCCACCGTGGCCCGCCTGCGCGGCGACGCCGGCCGGCTCGCGCAACGCTTCGAGGCTGTCGGTCTTCAACTGCAGCAGCTGCAGGTCACGGAGAAGGCGCCGGCATGAGCGATGACCTTCGCAACCGCCACAGCGCCGTCGTGCTCTCGCATGCGGACACGCGCAAGGCCCCCGTCGTCGTCGCCAAGGGCTATGGCGTGGTCGCCGAATCGATCCTGCGCGAGGCGCGCGCGCACGGGCTGTATGTGCATGCGTCGGCCGACCTCGTGAAGCTGCTGATGCAGATCGACCTCGACCGCCAGATCCCGCCGCAGCTGTACCAGGCGGTCGCGGAAGTGATGGCCTGGATTCACCGGCTGGAAGGCGGCGCCGAGGCGGCGGCGCCTTGATCGGCGGTTGTTCTATGGAAAGTCATTGACCTATTGAAAGACCCTGAATAAAGCCGTCGATTAACGCTCGTCGGTGTTCGATAGTCTTTATAAATTCAATTGGCGAGGGGATTGCCAATTGCCGGAATACGCACGATCGTAACAATTGCTTGCGCTCCGTGACCGCGCGCCGGTGCCAGGACTGAAACCGCTTCCCCAGAGGGAGTCCTGAAGCCTTCCGTCGGAAACCGCGTCAAAACCCTTTTACTTTTTGGTCTACTTTGTCTTCGAAGTGTAAATAAGTGTGTATATAATGTATACATGTTGGATGGACGTGCGGAGTCGACATGGAATCGGAAATGGAAGTAGACGTGGAAAATTGCAATGTCAACGCAGGCGGCGTGATTTCGAAGGAAATCGGCGAGATCAATCTGGCCTACATGCTGCTCGCGCAGAAGCTCGTGAAGCGGGACCGGGCGGAAGCCATGTTCCGTCTCGGCGTGGGGCGCGAACTGGCCGATCTGCTCATGAACATGTCGCTCAGCCAGATCGTGAAGCTGGCCGCGTCCAACTTCCTGCTGTGCAGCTTCCGCCTGGACGACCGGCCCATGTTCGCGGTGGTCGGCGAGGGCAAGGAGCCTGCGCTGCAGCAGGCCCACATGTCGATCCTGATGAGCGCGCGCCAGGCACAGGCCCAAGCCCAGCCGCAGATGCGCAAAGCAGGTTCGGCCAGCGCATGACTGCCAAGAGCATCCTGGGCGAGGTGCGGCAGGTGCAGCTCGCGGTCGAGCTCATCGGCCTGGGTGCGCGCCTGCAGTTCCTGGAGGCCGTGGTCGCGCTCAGCCGCGAGCGGTTGATCCGCCTGTACAAGGAACTCAAGGGCGTCTCGCCGCCCAAGGGCCTGCTGCCGTTCTCCACCGACTGGTACATGACCTGGCTGGCCAACATCCACTCGTCGATGTTCTACAACATCTACCGCTTCATGCGCGACGAGGCCGGCGAGGGCGAGCTGCCCGCGCTCATCAAGGCCTACCGCCTGTACACCGAGCAGGTCGAGTCGCAGGGCAGCGAGGTCGTGCTCGACTTCACGCGCGCCGAGACCATGGTGCGTTTCTTCGACAGCGACATGCTGCAGCTGAGCCCGTGCAGCCGCTGCGGCGGCCACTTCGTGGCGCATGCCCACGACCACAAGCACGGCTATGTGTGCGTGCTGTGCCGCCCGCCTTCGCGCGCGGGCAAGGCGCGCAAGCCCAAGCTCGAACCGGTGCGCCGCGGCGGACTCATTGCCGGCGGCCCGGTGCTCGACATCGGCGGCGCCGTCTCGTGAAAGTGCCCCGGCGCCCGGCGCGGGTTTTTTGTTTTGGACGCCTCAGGGCATAGGGGAAGCGCGTGCTGGTTCTGGTGGGATATCTGGTGGTGATCGGCGCCGTCTTCGGCGGCTACGGCCTCATGGGCGGGCATTTCGGCGTGCTGTTCCAGCCCGTGGAGCTGCTCATGATCGGCGGCTCCGCGCTCGGCGCGTTCATCGCGGGCAACAACGGCAAGACCATCAAGGCGACCATCCGGGAGTTGCCGCTCTTGCTGCGTTCTTCCAAGCACAACCGCCAGCTCTACATGGACCTGCTGGCGCTCCTGTACGAGCTGCTCGCCAAGGCCCGCAAGGAAGGCATGATGAAGCTCGAGTCCGACGTGGAAGCGCCGGAGCAGAGCGAGATCTTCGGCCGCTACCCGACCATCCTGGCGCACGAGGGCATCACCGTCTTCCTGTGCGACTACCTGCGCCTGGTCATCAGCGGCAACACCGATGCGCACGAGATCGAGGCCCTGATGGACCACGAGATCGACACCATCCGCCACGAGGCCGCGGTGCCCGGCCACAGCCTCTCGCGCGTGGGCGACGCACTGCCGGCGCTGGGCATCGTCGCGGCCGTGATGGGCGTGGTGCATGCGCTGGGATCGGCCCACCTGCCGCCGTCGGAGATGGGCGCGCTCATCGCGCACGCCATGGTCGGTACCTTCCTGGGCGTGCTGCTGGCCTACGGCTTCGTGTCGCCGCTGGCCTCGCTGATCGAGCAGAAGGTCGAAGAGGGCATGAAGATCTACCAGTGCGCCAAGGTCACGCTGCTGGCCAGCCTGAACGGCTACGCGCCGCAGCTGGCCGTGGAGTTCGGCCGCAAGGTGCTGTTCTCGACCGAGCGCCCCTCGTTCACCGAGCTGGACGACCACGTGCGCGAAGTCAAGGCACGCTGATTCTCTAACGGCCATGAGCGACGCGAAGCCCCGCATCATCATCAAGCGCGCCCACGGCGGCGGGCACGGCGGCGGCCACGCGGGCGGCGGCTGGAAGATCGCCTACGCCGACTTCATGACGGCCATGATGGCCTTCTTCCTCGTGATGTGGCTGCTGTCGATCTCCAGCCCCAAGCAGCGCGAAGGCATTGCCGAGCACTTTCGCATGCCGCTGCGCGTGGCGTTGGCGGGCGGCGACAAGAGCAGCATGAGCACCAGCATGATCCCCGGCGGCGGCGCCGACGTGATGCATGCCGAGGGCGAGGTGCGCCACACCGAGGCCGACAGCGAAGACGCGGCTGACGCCAGCCGCCTGGCCGAGATGAAGAAGAAGCTCGACGAGCTGATCGAGAAGAGCCCGGTGTTCCAGCAGTTCCGCTCGCAGATCCTCATCGACATCACCACCGAAGGCCTGCGCCTGCAGATCGTGGACAGCGAGAACCGCCCGATGTTCGAGCTGGCCAGCGCCCGCGTGGTGCCGCACATGCGCGCCATTCTTCGCGAGCTGGCGCCGGTGCTCAACGGCCTGCCCAACAAGCTCACGCTGTCGGGCCACACCGACGCCATCGTCTACACCAACGACCGTTCGTACGGCAACTGGGAGCTCTCGGCCGACCGCGCCAACGCCTCGCGCCGCGAGCTGGTCACGGGCGGCATGACCGAGGACAAGGTGCTGCGCGTGATCGGCCTGGCCGACAGCATGCACCTGGACCGCGCCGATCCGCGCAACCCCATCAACCGCCGCATCAGCATCATCCTGCTGAACCACCGCACGCAGGAGCGCATCGAGCGCGAGAACAGCAACGACGCCGGCGCCACGCGCATCGGCCTGCCGCCACCGGCCGCGCAGGCGCGCACCGCGGCAGGACACACGGCGGGATAACAAGAACAAGGAAGCGGCCGCGCGCGAGAGTGCGGGCCCCGGAGCACCACAGATGGACCTCAGTCAATTCACCCAGGCCTTCTTCGTCGAAGCCATCGAGCTGCTGGCGGAGATGGAGCAGCTGTTGCTCGACCTCGACGTCGAGGCGCCCGACGGCGAGCAGCTCAACGCCATCTTCCGCGCGGCGCACTCCATCAAGGGCGGTGCGGCCACGTTCGGTTTCACCGCCTTGACCCACACCACGCACGTGCTCGAAACGCTGCTGGACAGGGCCCGCCACGGGCAGCTGCACCTGAGCGCTCCGATGATCGATGCCTTTCTGGAAACGAAGGACGCCTTGCAAGAACAACTCACCGCCTACCAGGCCGGCAAGGAGCCGGACGCCGAGAGGGTCGCCCACATCTGCGGCGTGCTGCAGCAGCTGGCGATGGAGAACAACGCCGCCGCGCCCGTGCCGGCACCCGCGCCCGCACCGGCGCCTGTCGTTCAAGCCGCTGCGCCGGCCGATGAAGGCAGCAGCGGCGACGGCGTGCTGGTCGTGCGCTTCGCGCGCCTGTCCGACAGCGAATGCGAGCTGCTCGCCGGCGAGCTGACCAACCTGGGCACCGTGCTGACGCGCACGCGCAGCAACGACCAGCTGACCGTGCGGCTGGCCACCACCTGCGACCCCGACGACATCGTGGCCGTGTGCTGCTTCGTCATCGACGAATCGCAGATCGACATCACGCGCGAGGTGGCCGACGTTGCCGAACCTGTGGTCGCAGTTGAAGCACCGGTCGTGCAGCCACCCGCCGCGCCTGCACCGGTCGCCGCCGCGCCCGTGCCCGCCAGCGCCAAGGAATCCAGCTCCATCCGCGTCGACGTCGAGAAGGTCGACCAGCTCATCAACCTCGTGGGCGAGCTCGTCATCACGCAGTCGATGCTCACGCAGGCCGCGACCGTGCTCGACCCCGTGGCCTACGAGCGCTTCCTGAGCGGCCTGGGCCACCTGGAGCGCAACGCGCGCGACCTGCAGGAGTCGGTGATGTCGATCCGCATGATGCCGATGGACTACGTGTTCAGCCGCTTCCCGCGCGTGATCCGCGACGTGAGCGCCAAGCTCGGCAAGCAGGTGCGCCTGGACACCTACGGCAAGGAGACCGAGCTCGACAAGGGGCTCATCGAACGCATCGTCGATCCGCTCACGCACCTCGTGCGCAACAGCCTGGACCACGGCATCGAGGCCCCCGAGGTGCGCCTGGCCAAGGGCAAGGACGCCACCGGCCAGCTGCTGCTGTCGGCGCAGCACCACGGCGGCAACATCGTGATCGAGGTGAGCGACGACGGCGCCGGCCTGAACCGCGAGCGCATCCTCGACAAGGCGCGCCAGCAGGGCCTGCCGGTGAACGACGCCATGCCCGACGAAGAGGTGTGGCAGCTGATCTTCGCGCCCGGCTTCTCCACGGCCGAGCAGGTGACCGACATCTCGGGGCGCGGCGTGGGCATGGACGTGGTCAAGCGCAACATCCAGGAGATGGGCGGCCATGTCGAGATTCATTCGCGCGGCGGCCAGGGCACGTCCACGCGCATCGTCTTGCCGCTCACGCTGGCCATCCTCAACGGCATGTCGGTGCGCGTGGGCAGCGAGGCGTACATCCTGCCGCTGAGCTACGTGATCGAGTCGTTGCAGCCGCTGCCGGAGCACCTGCACTCCATCACCGCCGACGGCCACGTGATCCGCGTGCGCGGCGAGTACCTGCCGCTCATCGAGCTGCACCGCGTGTTCGACGTGGCCGGCGCGCAGACGCAGCCCACGCAGGGCATCCTGGTGATCGTGCAGGCCGACGACAGCCGCTTCGCGCTGCTGGTCGACGAACTGCTCGGCCAGCACCAGGTGGTGGTGAAGAACCTGGAGACCAACTACCGCAAGGTGCCGGGCATCTCGGCCGCCACCATCGTGGGCGACGGCAGCGTGGCCTTCATCGTCGACGTGGGCGCGATGCCGCGCATCCAGCGCGCGCAGGCCGCCAGCGCGGCGGCCCTGGCGGGCGCCGCGCGCCGCACCGACGCGCTGGCGTCCTGATCCCGACGCGAGGGACGGCCGCATGAGGTTCGATTTCTTCCGGCGCCCCGGCGTCGAAGGCAACGGCGCGCAAGCCGACGCAACGCCCGCCATCACGCCCGCAGTCGGTGCCGACGGCCACGTGGCCTACGCCATGCTGCTCGACGGCAAGCGCCGC
Organism: Variovorax boronicumulans; assembly: GCF_009811375.1. Classification (NCBI taxonomy): domain Bacteria; kingdom Pseudomonadati; phylum Pseudomonadota; class Betaproteobacteria; order Burkholderiales; family Comamonadaceae; genus Variovorax; species Variovorax boronicumulans. Next base: position 4,015,960 of record NZ_BKDH01000001.1, on the reverse strand, counting down.
GTGGTCGGCTACCGCATGGCCTGGCGCGCGGCCGGGCAGGGCACCGACGCGGGTGCGGCGGCCGGCGTCAAGGCGCTCATGGACACGCTGGGCCTGCACCTGAACCCGGGCGGCCACGGCTGGCTGCTGGGCGCACAGAGGGTGTTCGTCGACGTCACGGTCGATGCGCTGTTCCAGAGCGAGCTGCAGTCGCTGCCGCCGCGCAACGTCGTGCTGTGCATGAAGGCCGACGAGCTGATGGACGCCGACATGCGTTCCATCCTGCTGTTCCTGCGCGAGCAGGGCTTCGGCTTCATGCTGTGCGGCGGCGTCGCGCTGCCGGACGACGACGAGCTGCGCGCCATCGTCACGCACCGCGAGGTGCTGCCCTCCCAGCTGGCGGACGTGTCGCCCACTGGCCCGGCCCCCATCGCCGCGCGCGTGGCGAGCTGGGCCGAGTTCGAGGCCTGCGCCGCGCGCGGCGTGCAAGTGTTCGTCGACGGCGCCGTGCGCCTGCCGCCGGCGCGCGACAGCGCCGACGCGCTGCAGCCCGAGTCGCAGCTCATCGTGCACCTGATGCAGATGATCCTGCGTAACGAAGACGTGCGTGCCATCGAGGGCGCGCTCAAGCACGACGCCGCGCTCACCTACCGGCTGCTGCGCTACATCAACTCGCCCTCGGTCGGGTTGGCGGTCGAGATTCACTCGCTGCGCCATGCGGTCGCCATGCTCGGCTACTCGCCGCTGTACCGCTGGCTGTCGCTGCTGCTGGCCACCAGCAACAAGGTCAGCTCGCCCTTCATGATGAAGAAGGCCATCCTGCGCGGGCGTTTCGTCGAGCTGATGGGGCAGGGCATGCTGCCGCCCGGCGAGGCCGACAACCTGTTCGTCGCGGGCATGTTCTCGCTGCTCGACCAGCTGCTGGGCGTGCCCATGGAGGGCGTGCTGCGCAAGGTGCAGCTCACCGAGGCCGTGCAGCAGGCGATTCTGTCGCGCAGCGGCGTCTACGGCCCCTTCGTGGCGCTGGCCGAAAGCTGCGAGACCGACGACGGCCGCGCCGCGCGCCTGTCGGAGGCGCTCTTTTTGAGCGCCGCGCAGGTCAACGCCGCGCAGCTGTCGGCGCTGGTGTGGGCGCTCGACGCCGGCCCGGCCGTGACCGCGCCGCCTGCCTGACCCCCGGAAATGCAGGGCTTTTGCGCGTCTGATCGGCCGATTGGAAACGGCGGTTTCCGTGACCATTGAAAGTCACGCTTCCAGGCTGGCTGTGACGACCGAGTTCCACTTTACCGACCACGACTTCTCCAGAATCCGGACCCTCATCCATCGCCGCGCCGGCATCGCCCTGGGCGAGCAGAAGCGGCAGATGGTGTACAGCCGGCTGTCGCGGCGCCTGCGCGAGCTGCAGCTGCCGGCGTTCGCGCCGTACCTGGACCAGCTCGAGGCGCGCCACGACGGCGACGAGTGGCAGCTGTTCATCAATGCGCTCACCACCAACCTGACCTCGTTCTTTCGCGAGGCGCACCACTTTCCCACGCTGGCCGACCATGTGCGCAAGCGCCCGGGCCCGGTCACCGTGTGGTGCGCCGCCGCCTCGACGGGCGAGGAGCCGTATTCGATCGCCATCACGCTGATGGAAGCGCTGGGCGAGCGCGCGGGCTCGGCCCGCGTCATCGCCAGCGACATCGACACGGCGGTGCTGGCCAAGGCCGCCACCGGCGTCTTCACCACCGAGCAGGTGCGGCGCCTGTCGCCCGAGCGGCTGCGGCGCTTCTTCAACAAGGGCACTGGCACCAACGCCGGCAAGGTGCGCGTGCGTCCCGAGGTGGCCACGCTGGTGAAGTTCTCGCGCGTGAACCTGCTGGACAGCGCCTGGTCGGTGAAGGAGCCGGTGGACGCGATCTTCTGCCGCAACGTGATGATCTATTTCGACAAGCCGACGCAGAAGAAGGTGCTCGACCGCTTCGCGCCGCTGCTCAAGCCGGGCGGCCTGCTGTTCGCCGGGCATTCCGAGAACGCCTCGCTCGTCAACCCGGCCTTCCGCCCGCTGGGGCAGACGGTGTACGAGCTGTCGCGCACCCCGGGCATCGCATGAGCCTGGCGAGCCACCACTACTTCGACCGCGATGTCGGGCGCATGGCCGTCAAGCTGCTGCCTTCCGAGTACTACGTGACCACCGACCACACCGTGCTGAGCACCGTGCTCGGCTCCTGCGTGGCTGCCTGCCTGCACGACGCGCAGGCGGGCGTGGCCGGCATGAACCACTTCATGCTGCCCGACGACGGCGAGCCCGGTGGCGGCTCGATGCGCTACGGCGCCTTCGCGATGGACGTGCTGGTGCGCGAACTGGTGCGCGCGGGCGCGCGGCGCGAGCGGCTGCAGGCCAAGGTGTTCGGCGGCGGCGCCGTGCTGGCCGGCATGACCACGCTCAACATCGGCGACCGCAACGCCGACTTCGTGCTGCGCTACCTGGAGGCGGAACGCATCGAAGTGGCGGCGCAGGACCTGCGCGGACCGCACGCGCGCCGCGTGTGCTTCCTGCCCGAGAGCGGCAAGGCCGTGGTGCGCCGCCTGCGCGCGCAGACCGAGGTGCTGCGGGTGCGCCGCGACGAAGGCGAGCTGCTGCGCCGGCTGTCGGTGCCCGCCGCGCCGCACGAGATCGACAGAACCAAAGGAAGCCGGTGAGCCTGCCAAGCAAGAAAAAGATCAAGGTGCTCTGCGTCGACGATTCGGCGCTGATCCGCAGCGTGATGAGCGAGATCATCAACAGCCAGAGCGACATGACCGTGGTCGGCACCGCGGCCGACCCGCTGGTGGCGCGCGACCTCATCAAGGTCACCAACCCCGACGTGCTCACGCTCGACGTCGAAATGCCGCGCATGGACGGGCTGGAGTTTCTCGAGAAGCTCATGCGCCTGCGGCCGATGCCGGTGGTCATGGTGTCATCGCTCACCGAGCGCGGCTCGGAGATCGCGCTGCGCGCGCTGGAGCTGGGCGCCATCGACTTCGTGACCAAGCCGCGCCTGGGCGTGCGCGACGGCCTGCTCAACTACACCGAACTCATCGCCGGCAAGATCCGCACGGCGGCCAGTGCGCGGCTGCTGCCCGCGCGCCCAGCGGCCACGGCGGCGCGGCCCGCCCACGAGGCGGCACCCGAGGCGCTGCTGCGCAGCCCGCTGCTGAGCACCGAGAAGCTGCTCATCATCGGCGCCTCCACCGGCGGCACCGAGGCCATCCGCGAGGTGCTGCAGCCGCTGCCGCCCGACGCGCCCGCGGTGCTCATCGCGCAGCACATGCCGGCCGGCTTCACGCGCTCCTTCGCGCAGCGCCTGGACGGCCTGTGCCGCATCCGCGTGAAGGAGGCGGAGCAGGGCGAGCGCGTGCTGCCGGGCCATGCCTACATCGCGCCGGGCGGCTTTCACCTGTCGCTGGCGCGCAGCGGCGCCAACTACGTGGCGCACCTGGACCAGGAGCCGCCCGTGAACCGCCACCGGCCGTCGATTGACGTGCTGTTCGATTCGGCCGCCAAGCACGCGGGCAAGAACGCCATCGGAATCATCCTCACGGGCATGGGCAAGGACGGCGCCGAGGGCCTGCTGCGCATGCGGCGCGCGGGCGCGCACACGCTGGCGCAGGACGAGGCCAGCTGCGTGGTCTTCGGCATGCCGCGCGAGGCGGTGGCGCTGGGCGCGGTGGACGAGGTGTCGCCGCTGAACGAGATCAGTCGCCGCGTGATGGCGCACCTTCGCACGTTCGGTGAACGTGCGAACCGGGTATGACGAGTTTGAACAACGACCTGTGGAGCTGGAAAAAATCGTGATCGACAAGAGCATCAAGATCCTGGTGGTGGATGACTTCCCGACCATGCGGCGCATCGTGCGCAACCTGTTGAAGGAGCTGGAGTTCCTCAACGTCGACGAGGCCGAGGACGGCGTGGCCGGTCTGGAGAAGCTGCGCGGCGGCAGCTTCGGCTTCGTGGTCTCCGACTGGAACATGCCGAACATGGACGGCCTGACCATGCTGCAGACCATCCGCGCCGACCCCGAGCTGAAGACGCTGCCGGTGCTGATGGTCACGGCCGAGGCCAAGAAGGAAAACATCGTCGCGGCCGCGCAGGCCGGCGCCAACGGCTACGTGGTGAAGCCCTTCACCGCGGCGACGCTGGAAGAGAAGATCACCAAGATCTTCGAGAAGCTGGCCAAGGCATGAGCCAGGACACCGCCGGCGCGGCAGACGCCACCAACAACACCACCGAAGAACTGCTGGGCCGCATCGGCCACCTCACGCGCCAATTGCGCGAAGGCCTGCGCGAACTGGGCCTGGACAAGCAGGTGGCCAAGGCCGCGCAGGCCATTCCCGATGCGCGCGACCGCCTCAACTACGTGGCGGCCACCACCGAGCGCGCCGCGCACCGCGCGCTCAACGCCATCGACGTGGCGCAGCCGCTGCAGGAGGCCCTGGCCACCGACGCCAAGGCCCTGACGCAGCGCTGGGACCAGTGGTTCGAGAACCCGATCGAACTCGACCAGGCGCGCGAGCTCGTGCTGGACACGCGCGGCTACCTGAACGACGTGCCCCAGCGCGCCAGCGCCATCAACACGCAGCTCATGGAGATCCTGATGGCGCAGGACTTCCAGGACCTCACGGGCCAGGTCATCAAGAAGATGATGGAAGTCGTCAACGACGTCGAGACGCAGCTGCTGCAGGTGCTGATCGACAACTCGCCGCCCGAGAAGCGCCACGAGGCCGTGCAGAGCCTGCAGAACGGGCCGCAGGTGAAGCCCGGCAACCCCGACGCCGTGACCGACCAGGCACAGGTCGACGACCTGCTCGAGAGCCTCGGCTTCTGAGCCGCTTTCAGCCTGCTTGATTGGCCGAATTGCAGGGCGATACCGGTCCTGATCGGCAGATTGTTCCGCACCACCGGATCCAATAATTTGGTTCTGGGCAAGGCGTACTTCGCCAGTGCTGGTTCGGAGCATGAATGGCTGAGGAAAGCGATCTCGAGAAAACGGAACCCGCCTCCGAGCGGCGCCTGGAGAAGGCGCGCGAGGAAGGCAACGTGGCCCGTTCGCGCGAGCTCACCACCTTCGTCATGCTCGCCACCGCGAGCGCCGGCCTGTGGCTGGCGGGCGAGTCGCTCGGCGCGAGCCTGAGCGGCGCGCTGCGACGCGGCCTGCAGTTCGAACGCGCCAGCGCCTTCGACCCCGCGCACATGCTCTCGCAGAGCGGGCTCATGGTGCTGCACGCACTCATGGCCATCGGGCCGCTGTTCGCCATGATGGTGGTGGCCGCCGTGGCGGCGCCGCTGATGCTCGGCGGCTGGATGTTCTCCGGCAAGGCCGTTGCACCCAACTTCGGCAAGCTCAATCCCCTGGCCGGCATCGGCCGCATGGTCTCGGCGCAGGCACTGGCCGAGCTGGTGAAGGCGCTGGCCAAGTCGGCGCTCATCGGCGGCGTGGCGTGGTGGGTCATCGTGGACGACATCGAGGCGGTGATGGCGCTCATGTCGCAGCCTGCGCACGAGGCGCTGCCGCATGCACTGGTGCTGGTGGCCAAGCACTGCGCGCTCATCGCCGCCACGCTCTTTCTCGTCGCGCTCGTCGACGTGCCGTTCCAGCTGTGGAACTACTACCGCAAGCTGCGCATGTCGCGCGAGGACGTGCGCCAGGAGCACAAGGAAAGCGAAGGCGATCCGCACATCAAGGCGCAGATCCGCCGGCAACAGCAGCAGATGGCACGCCGTCGCATGATGGCCGAGGTGCCCAAGGCCGACATCGTGCTCACCAACCCGACGCACTTCGCCGTCGCGCTGCAGTACCTGGACAGCGACATGCGCGCACCGCGCGTGGTCGCCAAGGGCACCGAGCTGGTGGCCGCGCGCATCCGCGAGATGGCCAGGGAACACAAGGTCGCGATCCTGGAGGCGCCGCCGCTCACGCGCGCGCTGTATCGGCACACGAAGCTGGGCGAGGAAATTCCGGCGGGGCTGTACACCGCCGTGGCCGAGGTGCTGGCCTGGGTGTACCAGCTCAAGCGCTGGAACAGCGAGGGCGGCGAGGCGCCGCGCACGCCGACCGACCTGCCGGTGCCGGCCGACCTGCAGTATTCGCCGGCGGTGGCATGAACGGACTGAACGACCTGATGCGCCTGCCGGCGCGGATCTTCTCCGGCTCGCAGTTCAAGGGGCTGGCGGGCCCGATCCTCATCATCCTCATCCTGAGCATGATGGTGCTGCCGCTGCCGCCCTTCCTGCTCGACCTGCTGTTCACCTTCAACATCGCGCTGTCGGTGATGGTGCTGCTGGTGAGCATGTACACCATGAAGGCGCTGGACTTCGCGGCCTTTCCGGCGGTGCTGCTGTTCTCGACGCTGCTGCGCCTGTCGCTCAACGTGGCCTCCACGCGCGTGGTGCTCATGCACGGCCACACCGGGCCCGACGCGGCCGGCAAGGTGATCGAGGCCTTCGGCCACTTCCTCGTGGGCGGCAACTTCGCGGTGGGCGTGATGGTGTTCATCATCCTCGTGCTCATCAACTTCATGGTGATCACCAAGGGCGCGGGCCGCATCGCCGAGGTGGGCGCGCGCTTCATGCTCGACGCGATGCCGGGCAAGCAGATGGCGATCGACGCCGACCTCAACGCCGGCCTGATCGGCGAAGAGATCGCCCGCAAGCGCCGCGCCGAGGTGGCGCAGGAGGCCGACTTCTACGGCTCGATGGACGGTGCCAGCAAGTTCGTGCGCGGCGACGCGATCGCGGGCCTGCTCATCATGGTGATCAACATCATCGGCGGGCTGGTGGTCGGCATGCTGCAGCACGGGCTCGACTTCTCCACGGCCGGCAAGACCTACACGCTGCTGGCCATCGGCGACGGCCTGGTGGCGCAGATTCCGGCGCTGGTGATCTCCACCGCGGCCGGCGTGATCGTGTCGCGCGTGACCACCGACGAGGACGTGGGCAGCCAGCTCACGGGCCAGCTCTTTTCCAACCCGCAGGTGCTGTTCCTCACGGCCGGCATCGTCGGCCTGCTGGGCATGATCCCCGGCATGCCGAACCTGGCCTTCCTGCTGATCGCGGGCGGCCTGGTGTGGCTCGGCAGGCGGCTGGTGCAGCGCAAGCCGCAGGCGGCCGCGCAACAGGCCGCCGCGGCCGCCGCCACGCAGGGGGCGGGCGTGCCCGCCTCGGCCGAGCAGGCCGAAGCCACCTGGGACGACGTGGCCATGGTCGATCCGCTGGGCATGCAGGTCGGCTACCGGCTGATCCCGCTGGTGGACCAGTCGCAGCAGGGCGAGCTGCTGGGCCGCATCAAGAGCATCCGCAAGAAGATCGCGCAGGAGCTGGGCTTCCTGGTGCCGGTGGTCCACATCCGCGACAACCTGGAGATCAAGCCCAACGCCTACGTCATCAGCCTGAAGGACGTGGAGATCGGCCGCGGCGAAGCCTTCCCGAACCAGTGGATGGCGATCAACCCCGGCCAGGTGACGGGCACGCTGACGGGTACGCCCACGCGCGACCCGGCCTTCGGCCTGGAGGCCACCTGGATCGACGCCAGCCTGCGCCAGCAGGCGCAGGTGTACGGCTACACCGTGGTTGATGCCTGCACCGTGATGGCCACGCACCTGAACCACCTCATCCACACCCACGCGGCCGAGCTGCTGGGCCGTCAGGAAGTGCAGCAGCTGCTCGACCAGATCGCCAAGACCGCGCCCAAGCTCACCGAAGACCTGGTGCCCAAGGTGCTGTCGCTGAGCACGCTGCACAAGGTGCTGCAGAACCTGCTCGACGAAGAGGTGCCGATCCGCGACATGCGCACCATCCTGGACGTGATGGCCGAGCACGCGCCCACGGTGAAAGACCCGACCGAGCTCACCACGCTCACGCGCCTGGCGCTGGGCCGCGCCATCACGCAGCAGCTGTTCCCGGGCGACGAGGAGATGCAGGTGATCGGCCTGGACGGCTCGCTCGACAGCGTGCTGCAGCAGGCCCTGAACAACAGCAGTGGCATCGAGCCGGGCATTGCCGACAACCTGCTCAAGCAGGCGCAGGCCGCCATGGTGCGCCAGGAGCAGATGGGGCTGGCGCCGGTGCTGGTCGTGCAGCACGCGCTGCGCGTGCTGCTGTCTCGCTTTTTGCGGCGCAGCCTGCCGCAGCTCAAGGTGCTCTCGCACGCCGAGATCCCTGACGCCCGGACCATCAAGATCACCGCCGCCATTGGAGGACGAGCCGTTTGAATCCACAGATCGACGTGCGCACCACCGCACGCAAATTCGTCGCCGCCACCGGCCGCGAGGCCCTGCGCCTGGTGCGCGAATCGCTCGGCGCCGAGGCCATCGTGCTCACGCACCGCGCCACCGCGCAGGGCGTCGAGATCGTCGCCATGGCCGAGGGCGATGTGCAGCAGACGGTGCAGGCCGCGGTGCCCGCAGTCGTGCCTGTCACGGCCACATCCGCCGACCCGACCGTGCTCAGCGAACTCCATTCGATGCGCGGCATGATCGAGGAACAGCTCGCCAGCGTGGTCTGGAGCGACAGCCAGCGCCGCGACCCGGTGCGCGGTCGCCTGCTGCGCACGCTGCTGGGCGCCGGCTTCAGCGCGCGCCTGTCGAAGGCCATGCTCGAGAAGCTGCCGACGGGCCAGAGCTACGCCGACGGCATGGCCTTCGTGCGCTCCGAGCTCGTGCGCGCGGTGCCGGTGCATGAAGACGAAGACGCGCTGTTCGCGCAGGGCGGCGTCTATGCCTTGATGGGCCCGACCGGCGTTGGCAAGACCACCACCACCGCCAAGCTGGCCGCGCGCTGCGTGATGCGCTTCGGCGCCGACAAGCTCGCGCTCGTCACCACCGACAGCTACCGCATCGGCGCCTACGAGCAGCTGCGCATCTACGGCCAGATCCTCAACGTGCCGGTGCATGCGGTGAAGGACGCGGCCGACCTGCAGCTGGTGCTGCACGACCTGCGCGACCGCCACATGGTGCTCATCGACACCGTCGGCATGAGCCAGCGCGACCGCGCCGTGCCCGAGCAGATCGCCATGCTCGGCAGCAGCCAGCGGCCGGTGAAGCGGCTGCTGCTGCTCAACGCCACCAGCCACGGCGACACGCTCAACGAGGTGGTGCACGCCTACCGCCAGGGCCATGCGCTGGCGGGCTGCATCTTCACCAAGGTCGACGAGGCCACGCATCCGGGCGCGCTGATCGACACCGTGATCCGCCACCGCCTGCCGGTGCACTACATCTCGGGCGGACAGAAGGTGCCCGAGAACCTGCTGCGCGCCGACCGCGTGCAGCTGGTGGACAGCGTGTTCCAGCCGCGCCAGCACAGCCCGCTCTTCGTGCCGGCCGAGGCCGACCTGCCCGACGAGGCCACGCCTTCGCCGCAGGCGCAGGGCGAGACCGATCGCCTGCGCTTGCGCTACCAGAGCCTGATCCGTGCGATGGCGCACGACGCGCAGGAACTGGCGACGACCGCCGGCGCGCTCGCCGGGGCGCACATCGGCTTCGATGGCGCACGCACGCTGTGGCGTCAGGCCGGTGACGAGGCCGTCGATGCCAAGGCCGTGCTGCACGAGCTGTCGACGTTCGCGCGCGGCGAGGTGGCGGTGGGCTGCGACACCCACGTGCTCGCGCTGGCCGGGCAGGTGGGCCTGCGCGCGACCGACAGCGGCGACGCCTACGTGTGCCATGGCAGCCTGCTGCTGTCGGACCGCAGCGGCCTGCCGCTGGCGGCACCGAACCAGTGGCTTTCGACCGCTGCGGCGCGTCAGTCGGCCGCACCGGGCCAGCGTCAGGCGCAGTGGCTTCAGCAACAGGATTTCGGCAAGCGACTCGTGCATGTGCTGGGCAAGCCGCCGGCGGTCGAACAGATGCTGGCGTGGCAGGCCGAAGGCACGCAGTGGTTGGCGCGCGCGCCCGGCAGCACCGCCGTGACGGATGCGCACACCGGTGCCGCGACCACGCTCGCGCGCCTGGCCTTCGCGTTCGACGATGCGACCGAGCGGCCCGTGCGCTATCGCGGCAAGGCTGCACTGCAATGCGAAGCGCAGTTCGAGGTGTTGCCGCGTACCGCCATCGATCGCGACACCCTGCCCACGCTGCGCTGCGTGGCCGTGCGCGTGGTCGACGCGCGCAGCCGCAAGCTGCTGTCGCACACCTGCGTGCTCACCAACTTGGGCGACGAAGTCGGCGCACCTCAGCTCGCGCAATGGCAGGGCTGGGCCGCCGACGCCGAGCCGTGCTTCCGCCTGCTGCGCGACGGCGTGCAGCTCGTGGGCGGCATGGGCGAACCGGGTGATCCGCACATGATGAAGCGCCTGCTCGTCGCCGGCCAGGTCACGACCACCGTGTGGCGCCTGCTGCAGGCCGAAGGCGAATGGGCCGACCGCACGCGCCTGCTGCTGGGCCAGCTCACGGGCCGCGCCACGCGCGCCGGCCGCGCGCTGACGGGCGGCGCGCTGTACGCGGGCGTGGGCAAGCTGTTCCTGCTGCTCGATGCGCTGGGCACCGAATCGGCCGCGCCCGCGCGAGCGCCGCGCGCGCTGGAACGCCTGGGCTGAAGGCGATGAGCGCACGCGTCACGGACCAGGCCGACGGGCTGCGCCGGTTGCTCGGGAAGGCGCCGGTGCGCGTCGTCGCCGTCGCGGGCATGGGCCCCGGCGCGGGCGCGACCACGGCCGCGATGAGCCTGGGCGCGGCGCTGGCGCAGCAGGGCAAGGACGTGCTGTTGCTCGATGAACACCATCCGAAGGTGCGCTCGGTGTGCGACGTGTGGGCGCTCGGCCCGCGCGGCACGCTGGCCGATGTGGCGGGGCGGCGGTTGCGCATCGACCAGGCCGCTGCGAGCGCGGTGTGCGGCGTGCAGGTGCTGCCCGCATCACCCGGCGCGACCATCGATCCGCGCACGCTGTGGCCGCGCGGCATCGTGCTCGTCGATGCGGCCTTCGACGGCGAAGGCTGCCTGTCGCCGCTGGCGCAGGGCGCCGACGAACTGCTGCTCGTGCTGCAGCCGCACCCGGCGGCCATCACCTCGGCCTATGCGGGCATCAAGCGCCTGCACCGCGCGCATGCGCTGAAGCAGCTGCGCTTTTTGCTCAACGGCGTGGCCGATGCGGGCACCGCGCAGCAGGTCATGCACAACCTCGCGCAGGCCGCCAGCCGCTACCTTGCGCTGTCGCTGCTGCCCGTGGGCTGGGTGCGCACCGACCCTTGGCTCGCTGATGCGGCGCGGCTGCGCCAGACCGTGGTCGAGGCCTTTCCGGCCAGCGCGGCGGCGGTCGATTTCCGCGCCATCGCCGACGACATGGGCCGCTGGACCTGGCGCACGCCCGCGCGGCCGGCCGTGTTCCCGCAGGCGCTCGCGGCCTGAGACACGACCACGAGGACGGACGGCCGTGTACACCGCACAGGGCACCATCGAGAAATCGCATCTGCTGGAACAGCACCAGCCGCTGGTGCGCCGCATCGCGCTGCAGATGATGGCGCGGCTGCCGGCCAGCGTGGAGCTGGACGACCTGATCCAGGCCGGCATGCTCGGCCTGCTCGATGCGTCGAGCCGCTACCAGGACCACCGCGGCGCGCAGTTCGAGACCTTCGTCAGCCAGCGCATCCGTGGCGCCATGCTCGACGAGCTGCGCGCCAGCGACTGGGGTTCGCGCGGGCTGCGCCAGTCGGCGCGCGGCATCGAGAAGGCGATCCAGGCGCTGGGCCACCGGCTGGGCCGCGCGCCCACCGAAGGCGAGATCGCGAAGGAGCTGAAGGTCGACCTGGACACCTACCAGTCGATGCTGCAGGACATCCAGGGCTGCCAGCTGCTGTACGTGGAAGACTTCGCCAAGGGCGACCCCGACAACCCCTTTCTCGACCTGCATGCGCAGGAGGCGCGCAAGGGGCGCGGCGACTTCGACGACCCGCTCGCGCGCCTGCTCGAAAGCGGCTTTCGCCACCAGCTGGTGGACGCCATTGGCGCGCTGCCCGAGCGCGACCAGCTGCTGCTCAAGCTCTACTACGAGGAAGAGCTGAACCTGCGCGAGATCGGCGCGGTGCTCGAGGTGAGCCAGTCGCGCGTGTGCCAGCTGCACGGCCAGGCGGTGAGCCGGCTGCGCGCGAAGCTGAAGGACTCTTTGTAGAGAACCTCAGCTGGCGTAGCGTGCATCCAGCGCATCGAGCTCGGGCTTGCGCACCAGCCGCTGCCGCTCGGCGAAGGGCGCGACCAGCGACGGGTCTTCGTCCATGCGCCGCGTGTCGCGCAGCACCGTGAGCGCCTTCTGCATGCCGGCCAGCGCGCCCTGCAGCGCGGCGTTGGCGTACAGCACGATGCCGTAGCCGAGGCCGCCGAGTTCCTCGGCGCCGAAGATCGGCGTCTTGCCGCCGATCACCATGTTCATGAGCTGCGGCTTGTGCAGGCGCTGCGGCAGCGCGCGAATCTCGTCGGCCGTGGTGACGGCCTCGACGAACAGGATGTCGGCGCCGGCCTCGCTGAACTTCTGCGCGCGCTCGATCGCGGCCTCGAAACCCAGCGTGGCGGCCGCGTCGGTGCGCGCCATGATGAGCAGGTCGGGGTCGGTGCGGGCATCGACCGCGGCCTTGATCTTGTTGACGGCTTCCTCGGTGGAGATCACCTCCTTGCCCGAGAAGTGGCCGCAGCGCTTGGGCGCGACCTGGTCCTCGAACTGGATGCAGTCGGCGCCCGCGCGTTCCAGCACGCGCACCGTGTGGCGCACGTTCAGCGCGTTGCCGAAGCCGGTGTCGGCATCGACGATCAGCGGCAGGTTCACCGCGTCGCGGATGCGCGCCGTGTGGTCGGCGATCTCGTGCAGGCCCATGAAGCCCTGGTCGGGCAGGCCGAACCACATGTTGGTGACGCCCGCGCCGGTGACGTAAATGGCTTCGAAGCCCAGGTCTTCGATGACACGCGCCGACAGCGCGTTGAAGGCGCCCGGCACCAGCACGCCGCGGCGGGCCTCGGCGAGGGAACGGAGGGTCTTGCGAGTCGACATCGGAATTTCCTGTGAATGGATCTGAAAGCTCAAAGGGTGTCGCCGGGCACACGGACCCAGCCTTCCATCAGTACGCGGGCGCTGCGGCTCATCACCGCCTTGGTCACCTGCCATTCGCCCTCGACCTGGCTGGCCTGCGCGCCCACGCGCAAGGTGCCCGAGGGGTGACCGAAGCGCACGGCCTCGCGCGCGCCGCCGCCGGCCGCGAGGTTCACCAGCGTGCCGGGAATGGCGGCGGCCGTGCCGATGGCCACGGCCGCCGTGCCCATCATGGCGTGGTGCAGCTTGCCCATCGACAGCGCGCGCACGAGCAGGTCGACGTCGCCGGCCGCGACGGTCTTGCCGCTCGATGCGGTGTAGCCCGCGGGTTTGGCCACGAAGGCGACCTTGGGCGTGTGCTGGCGGCTGGCGGCTTCGTCGAGCGTGCGGATGAGGCCCATGCGCAGCGCACCGTGCGCGCGGATGGCCTCGAAGCGGGCGAGCGCGGCGGCATCGCCGTTGATCGCGTCCTGCAGCTCGGTGCCCGTGTAGCCGAGCGCCTCGGCGTTCACGAAGACGGTGGGGATGCCGGCGTTGATCATCGTGGCCTGCAGCGTGCCGAGGCCGGGCACCTCCAGCGCGTCGATGAGGTTGCCGGTCGGGAACATCGCGCCGCCCGCGCCGTCTTCCTCGGCGGCGGGGTCCATGAATTCGAGCTGCACCTCGGCCGCGGGGAAGGTCACGCCGTCGAGTTCGAAGTCGCCGGTCTCCTGCACCGCGCCGCCGGTCATCGGCACGTGCGCGACGATGGTTTTGCCGATGTTGGCCTGCCAGATGCGCACGACGGCCACGCCGTCGCGCGGCACGCGTGCCGCATCGATGAGGCCGTTGCTGATCGCGAACGGGCCCACGGCCGACGAGAGGTTGCCGCAGTTGCCGCTCCAGTCGACAAAAGGCCGGTCGATCGACACCTGGCCGAACAGGTAGTCCACGTCATGGCCGGGCCGTTCGCTCTTCGAGAGGATCACGGTCTTGCTCGTGCTCGACGTCGCGGCGCCCATGCCGTCGATCTGCTTGCCGTAGGGGTCGGGGCTGCCGATCACGCGCAGCAGCAGCGCGTCGCGCGCGGGGCCCGGCACCTGCGCGGCCTCGGGCAGGTCCTGCAGGCGGAAGAACACGCCCTTGCTGGTGCCGCCGCGCATGTACGTGGCGGGGATCTTGATCTGCTGGGTGTGCGGCATCGTCAGTCGGCTTTCGTGGCGGCGAGGAAGTCTTGCGCAAAGCGCTGCAGCACCCCGCCGGCTTCGTAGATGGACACCTCTTCGGCGGTGTCGAGGCGGCAGGTCATGGGCACGTCGAGCCGTTCGCCATTCTGTCGGTGCACGACCAGCACGAGGTCGGCGCGCGGGGTGCGCGCGCCGGTCACATCGTAGGTCTCGGTGCCGTCCAGGCCCAGCGTGAGGCGGTTGGTGCCCGGCTTGAATTCGAGCGGCAGCACGCCCATGCCGATGAGGTTGGTGCGGTGGATGCGCTCGAAGCCTTCGGCCGCAATCGCTTCCACGCCGGCCAGCCGCACGCCCTTGGCGGCCCAGTCGCGCGACGAGCCCTGGCCGTAGTCGGCGCCGGCCACGATGATCAGCGGCTGCTTGCGCAGCATGTAGGTCTCGATGGCCTCCCACATGCGCATCACCTCGCCCTCGGGCTCCACGCGCGCCAGCGATCCGGCGCGCACCGCGCCGTCGGCCTTGCGCACCATCTCGTTCTTCAGCGTGGGGTTGGCGAAGGTCGCGCGCTGCGCCGTGAGGTGGTCGCCGCGGTGGGTGGCGTAGGAGTTGAAGTCGTCCTCGGGCAGGCCCATGCGGTGCAGGTACTGGCCGGCCGCGCTGTCCAGCAGGATCGCGTTCGATGGCGACAGGTGGTCGGTCGTGATGTTGTCCGGCAGGATCGCCAGCGGCCGCATGCCCGTGAGCGTGCGTTCGCCGGCGAGCGCGCCTTCCCAGTACGGCGGGCGGCGGATGTAGGTGGAAGCGGGGCGCCAGTCGTACAGCGGCGCGACCTGCTCGCCCGTGTCGGGCTGGATCGCGAACATCGGTTCGTACACCTGGCGGAAGTGCGCGGGCTTCACGCTGGCCTTGACGATGGCGTCGATCTCTTCGTCGCGCGGCCAGAGGTCCCTGAGCCGAATCTCCTTGCCGTCGACCACCGTGAGCACGTCCTTCTCGATGTCGAAGCGCACCGTGCCCGCGATCGCGTAGGCCACCACCAGCGGCGGCGAGGCCAGGAAGGCCTGCTTCGCGTACGGATGAATGCGCCCGTCGAAGTTGCGGTTGCCCGAGAGCACGGCGGTGGCGTACAGGTCGCGATCGACGATCTCCTGCTGGATGACCGGGTCGAGCGCGCCCGACATGCCGTTGCACGAGGTGCAGGCATAGGCCACCACGCCGAAGCCCAGCTGTTCGAGCTCGCGCATCAGGCCCGCATCTTCCAGGTACAGCGTGACCGCTTTCGAGCCGGGCGCGAGCGAGGTCTTGACCCATGGCTTGCGCGCCAGCCCCACGCGGTTGGCGTTGCGCGCGAGCAAGCCCGCGGCGATCACGTTGCGCGGGTTGCTGGTGTTGGTGCAGCTGGTGATGGCCGCGATGATCACGGCGCCGTCGGGCATCCGGCCGGGCACGTCGTCCCACGGGGCGGCGATGCCGCGCGCCGCGAGGTCGGCGGTGGCCACGCGCGCATGCGGGTTCGACGGGCCGGCCATGTTGCGCACGACCGTCGACAGATCGAAATTCAGCACGCGCTCGTATTCGACTTCGCGCAGCGTGTCGGCCCACAGGCCCGCCTGCTTCGCATAGACCTCGACCAGGCGCACCTGTTCGTCGGCACGGCCCGTGAGGCGCAGGTAGTCGAGCGTCTGCGTGTCGATGGCGAACATCGCGGCGGTGGCGCCGTACTCGGGCGCCATGTTGGAGATGGTCGCGCGGTCGCCCAGCGTGAGGCTGGCCGCGCCTTCGCCGTGGAACTCGAGGTAGGCGCCCACGACCTTCGCCGCGCGCAGGAACTCGGTGAGCGCGAGCACGACGTCGGTGGCCGTGATGCCCGGCTGCGGCCGGCCCGCGAGGCGCACGCCGACGATGTCGGGCAGCCGCATCCACGAGGCACGGCCGAGCATCACGTTCTCGGCCTCGAGCCCGCCCACGCCCACGGCGACCACGCCCAGCGCATCGACGTGCGGCGTGTGGCTGTCGGTGCCCACCAGCGTGTCGGGGTAGGCCACGCCGTCCTGCGCATGCACGACGGGCGACATCCGCTCCAGGTTGATCTGGTGCATGATCCCGTTCCCCGGCGGGATCACCTCCATGTTGCGGAAGGCCCGCTTCGTCCATTCGATGAAGTGAAAGCGGTCTTCGTTGCGCCGGTCCTCGATGGCGCGGTTCTTCGCGAAGGCATCGGGGTCGAAGCCGCCGCACTCCACGGCCAGCGAGTGGTCGACGATGAGCTGCACCGGCACCACGGGGTTCACCTGCGAGGGGTCGCCGCCCTGTTCGGCGATGGCGTCGCGCAGGCCGGCCAGGTCGACCAGCGCGGTCTGGCCGAGGATGTCGTGGCAGACCACGCGCGCGGGGAACCACGGAAAGTCATGCTCGCGCTGGCGCAGGGCAAGCTGCGTGAGGCTTTGCACGAGGATCGCCGGGTCGCAGCGGCGCACGAGGTTCTCGGCATGCACGCGCGCGGTGTAGGGCATCGGGGCCCAGGCGCCGGCCTGGATGGCTTCGACGGCTTCGCGCGCATCGAAGTAGTCCAGCGCGGTGCCGGGAAGGTTCTTGCGGTAGTCGGTGTTCATGGGGCGCTTGTCGCTCGGCACCCGCGCGCAGGCACGGGCGCTTTTCTTCTTCTCGTGTTTTTACTTCCGATCCTGGATCGGCGCGAACTTCAGGTCTTCGGGGCCCGTGTAGTTGGCGCTGGGCCGGATGATCTTGTTGTCGATGCGCTGTTCGATGATGTGCGCCGCCCAGCCCGAGGTGCGCGCGATGACGAACAACGGCGTGAACATGGCCGTGGGCACGCCCATCATGTGGTAGCTCACGGCGCTGAACCAGTCAAGGTTGGGGAACATCTGCTTCACGTCCCACATCACGGCCTCGAGCCGCTCGGCAATGTCGAACATCTTGGTGGAGCCGGCCTCCTGCGACAGCGTGCGCGCCACGCCCTTGATGACCACGTTGCGCGGATCGCTCACGGTGTAGACCGGGTGGCCGAAGCCGATCACGACTTCCTTGGCGGCGACGCGGCGGCGGATGTCGGCCTCGGCCTCGTCGGGTGCGTCGTAGCGCTTCTGGATCTCGAAGGCCACCTCGTTCGCGCCGCCGTGCTTGGGGCCGCGCAGCGCACCGATGGCGCCGGTGATGGCCGAATACACATCGGAGCCCGTGCCCGCGACCACGCGCGCCGTGAAGGTGGAGGCGTTGAACTCGTGCTCGGCATAGAGGTTGAGCGAGGTGTGCATCGCGCGCTCCCACTGCGCGCTGGGCTTGCGCCCGTGCAGCAGGTGCAGGAAGTGCGCGCCGATGGAGTCGTCGTCGGTCTCGACCTCGATGCGCCGGCCCTGCGTGGACCAGTGGTACCAGTACAGCAGCATCGAGCCGAGCGAGGCCATCAGGCGGTCGGCGATGTCGCGCGCGCCGGGCAGGTTGTGGTCTTCCTTCTCGGGCAGCAGGCAGCCCAGCGACGAGACGCCGGTGCGCATCACGTCCATCGGGTGCGCGCTGGCGGGCAGTTGCTCCAGCGCTTCCTTCAGGCTCGCGGGCAGGCCGCGCATGGCCTTGAGCTTGGCCTTGTAGGCACGCAGCTCGGCGGCCGTGGGCAGCTTGCCGTGCACCAGCAGGTGCGCGATTTCCTCGAACTCGCAGACCTCGGCGATGTCCAGGATGTCGTAGCCGCGGTAGTGCAGGTCGTTGCCGGTGCGGCCCACGGTGCACAGGGCGGTGTTGCCGGCGGTCACGCCCGACAGGGCGACGGATTTCTTGGGCTTGAAGCCGGTGGGGGTGGCGGTGTCGTTCATGCGGGTTCCTTGTCGGTGTGCAGGTAGGTGTTGCGCAGGCGCGCGGGACGGCCGCGGCCGTCGACGGCCACCATCTCGAACAGGCCTTTCAGCGAAGGGCGGGCTTCGCCATCGGGCGGCTCGGCCGCGCCGGTGACGCAGACCGTGAGCGAGCTGCGCCCGGCGCGCGTCACCCAGGCCCGCAGGCGCAGCACATGGCCGACGGGCACGGGCGCCAAGAACTGCGCATCGCCCAGGCTGGCCATCACCACGTCGGACTTCGCGAAGGTGCGTGCGGCGAGGAACGCGGCCTTCGACATCAGCAGCAGGGCGTTGCCGCCGAACAGCGTGCCGTAGTGGTTGGCGTGCTCGGGGAACACGATGTCGGTCAGCTCGATGGCGGCGGATCGGTGGGTCATGCTTCGCAATTTACGCAATCGAACGCCCATAATGAAGGCCTGAATTGGCGAATCATTGCGAATGAAGACGGCTGATTTTGCAAATATTGCGAATATCGCAAAGACCCACGAGGTGACCCGATGAGCAAGACCTTCATGGGCGTGCGCCTGCGCACGCTGCGCGCCGAACGCGGCCTCACGCAGGTGGCGCTGGCCCAGATGCTGGGCCTGTCGCCGAGCTACCTGAACCAGATCGAGCAGAACCAGCGCCCGCTCACCGTGGCGGTGCTGCTGCGCATCAGCAAGACGCTCGGCGTCGACGTGCAGCAGTTCTCCGAAGACGAAGAGGCGCGGCTCGTGGCGAGCATGCGCGAGGCGCTGGCGGACAACCCCGGCGGCGAGGCCGTGGCGCTGCCCGAGCTGCGCGAGGTGGCGTCGCAGATGCCGGCCGTGGCGCGCGCGCTGCTCGCCTTGCACCGCCGCCACCAGGAGGCGCAGGAGCGGCTGGAGCTCATGGCCGCCGAACTGGGCGACGGGCGCGGCGACATCTCGCGCAGCCGGCCGATGCCCTTCGAGGTGGTGCGCGATTTCTTCTTTGCCCACCAGAACCATTTCGACCCGCTCGACACCGCCGCCGAATCGCTCGCGGCGCAGGCCCATGCGCAGGGCGGGCCGCTCGCCGAATGGCTCCAGCAGCGGCTTCTTTCGGCCCATGGCGTGCGCGTGGTGCCGGGCGACGAAGCGGAGGGCGTGCTCGACAGCCAGCGCCGCTACGACCCGGCCCGCCGCGTGCTGCGCCTGTCGGCCGGCCTGGAGCCGGGCCAGCAGGCCTTCCAGCTGGCCACGCAGCTCGCGCTGCTGGAGCAGGCCGCGCTCATCGAATCGCTGGTCGTGCAGGCCGATTTCGGCGACGCGCCGGCCCACGCGCTCGCGCGCATCGGGCTGGCCAACTACTTCGCGGCCGCCGTGCTGCTGCCCTACGGCCCGTTCCTGCAGGCGGCCGAGGCGCTGCGCTACGACATCGACCTGCTCGCGCGCCAGTTCGGCGTGGGTTTCGAAACCGTGTGCCATCGCCTGAGCAGCATGCAGCGACCGGGCGCGTCGGGCGTGCCCTTCTTCTTCATCCGCGTGGACCGGGCCGGCAACATCTCCAAGCGGCAGTCGGCCACGCACTTCCACTTCTCGAAGACCGGCGGCACCTGCCCGCTGTGGAACGTGTACGAGGCCTTCGCGCAGCCCGGGCGCGTGCTGCCGCAGCTGGCGCGCATGCCCGACGGCCGCGCCTACCTGTGGATCGCGCGCACCGTGTCGCACGGTCAGCGCGGCTTCGGCTCACCGAGCAAGACCTTCTCGATCGGCCTGGGCTGCGACATCCGCCACGCCCCGCGCCTGGTCTACGCCAAGGGCCTGGACCTGAAGGACCCCGACGTGCCCACGCCCATCGGCATGGGCTGCAAGGTGTGCGAGCGCGTGGCCTGCCCGCAGCGGGCGTTCCCGTTCATCGGTCGGCCGCTGGATGTGAACGAGAACGAAAGCAGGTTCACGCCCTATGCCGTGGCCGGCGCGTAGGGCGGCGGCGCGTCAGTCGCCTTGCGCAGGCTGCTGCGTGCCGGACGCCTCGCTCCACCCACCCCCCAGCGCCTTGTAGATCGCCAGCCGGTTCGTCTGCTCCGTGAGCTGCAGGCCGATGAGCGTCTGCTGCGCCGCATAGTCGCTGCGCTGCGCGTCCAGCACGTCGAGGTAGTTGGCGGCACCGCTCTTGAAGAGCGACTGCGAGAGCTCGAAGCTGCGCGCGGTGGCGGCGCGCAGCGAGCGCTGTGCGTCGAGGCGCTCGGCCAGCGTGCGGCGTTCGGCCAGGGCGTCGGCCACTTCGCGGAAGGCGGTCTGCACGGCCTTCTCGTAGGCGGCGACCTGGATCTTCTGCTGCGCCTGCGCCACCTGCAGGTTGGCGCGGTTGGCGCCGCCGTCGAAGATCGGCACGCTGATCGACGGCGCGAAGCTCCAGGCCTTGCTGCCGCTCGCGAACAGGCCCGAGAGCGTGCTGCTCGCGGTGCCGGCCGAGGCGGTGAGCGCGATGCGCGGGAAGAAAGCCGCGCGCGCGGCGCCGATGTCGGCGTTGCTCGCGCGCAGCGCGTGCTCGGCGGCGCGCACGTCGGGCCGCTGCTGCAGTACGTTCGACGACAGGCCGGCCGGCGGCACGAGCAGCTGCGCCACGTCGGCGGTCGTCGCGGCGGTCGGCAGCAGTTCGGGCGGCGGCGTGGCGCCGACCAGCAGCGCCAGCGCATTGCGGTCCTGCTCGACCTGGCTGTCGAAGGCCGCGGCGTCGGCGCGCGCGGCATCGACGGTGCTTTGTGCCTGCGCCAGCGCCAGGCCCGACTGCGCGCCGAGCGCATGGCTGCGCTGCACCAGCTCGAAGGACTTGCGCTGGCTCTCGAGCGTGCCGCGCGCGAGCTGCAGGCGCTGTTCGTCGGCGGCCAGTTGCAGCCACGCCGTGGCGACGGAAGCCACGAGGCTGATCTGCGTGCTGCGCTGCGTCTCTTCGGTCTGGAAGTAGCCCTGCAGCGCCGATTCGCCGAGGTTGCGCACGCGCCCGAACAGGTCGAGCTCGTAGGCCGTCATGCCGAGGTTGGCGCTGTACTGCGAGGCGATGCGCGATTCGCCGCTGGTCGACAGGCTGCCCGGCGTGCGCGAGCGCGTGCCGGCGGCGCCGGCGTTGACGGTGGGGAACAGGTCGGCCCGCGCGATGCCGTACTGGGCGCGCGCACGCTCGATGTTGAGCGCCGCCACGCGCAGGTCGCGGTTGTTGGCGAGCGCGAGTTCGATCACGCCCTGCAGCTGCTTGTCGACGAAGAAATCGCGCCAGCCGATGTCCAGCGGCGTGGCCGTGGCGACGCCGGCCGAGGGCAGGGCCGAGGGCACCGGCGAGGCCGGCGTTTCGTACGCGGGCGCGAGGTTGACGCAGCCCGCGAGCACGACCGAGGCCAGGGCGGCGCAGGCCAGTGCGCGCAGGGGAAGGCGGGGCAGGGTGGTGCGCTTCATCATTGCGCTCCCTGCTCTGCCGGCAAGGCATCCGGTGGCGTGTCGGCCGGCTTGCGGCGGCCTTCCAGCCAGCCGCGGATCATCGCGAAGAACAGCGGCACGAAGAAGATGCCCAGCGCCGTGCCGACCACCATGCCGCCCAGCACCGCGGTGCCGATCGACTGGCGCCCACCTGCGCCCGCGCCGGTGCCGATGGCCAGCGGCAGCACGCCGAAGCCGAAAGCCAGCGAGGTCATGAGGATGGGGCGCAGCCGCAGCCGCACGGCCTCCAGCGTCGCCTCGATCACGCCCTTGCCCTGCTCTTGCAGCTGCTTGGCGAACTCGACGATCAGGATCGCGTTCTTCGACGACAGCCCCACCGTGGTCAGCAGGCCGACCTGGAAGTACACGTCGTTGCTCAGGCCGCGCAGGCTGGTGAACAGCAGCGCGCCCACGATGCCCAGCGGCACCACGAGGATCACCGAGAACGGCACCGACCAGCTCTCGTACAGCGCCGCAAGGCACAGGAACACGAACAGGATCGAGATAGCATACAGCACCGGCGCCTGCGCGCCCGACAGACGTTCCTGGAACGAGGCGCCGGTCCATTCGTAGCCGATGCCGGCGGGCATCTGCTTCATGACTTCGTCGACGGCGGCCATGGCGTCGCCCGAGCTCACGCCCGGTGCGGCATCGCCGACGAACTCGTAGCTGGGGCTGCCGTTGTAGCGTTGCAGCTGCGGCGATCCGTACGTCCAGCGCGAGCTGGAGAAGGCCGGGAACGGCACCATCTGGCCCAGGCTGTTGCGCACGCTCCAGCGGTCGATGTCGGTGGGCAGCATGCGGAAGGCCGTGTCGCCCTGCATGTAGACGCGCTTGACGCGGCCGTTGTCCAGGAAGTCGTTGATGTAGGTGCCGCCCATCGCGCTCGACAAGGTGCTGTCGATGTCGGACGTGGCCAGGCTGGCCGCGCCGGCGCGCGCGTCGTCGATGTCCACCGCGAACTGCGGCGTGTCGTCCAGGTTGTTGCTGCGCACGTTCGCCACCTCGGGGCGCTTGGAGAGCAGGTCGATGAGCTGGTCGCGCGCCTTCACCAGCGCGTCGTGGCCGAGGCCGTTGATGTCCTTCAGGTGGAAGTTGAAGCCCGCGTTGGCGCCGAGCCCGCGCACCGCCGGCGGCAGCAGCACGAAGATGCGCGCGTCGCGGATGGTCGAGAGTTCCTTGTTGGCGCGCCGCGCGAGTTCGGCGGCCGACTGGCCGGCGCCTTCGCGCTCGGCCCAGTCTTTCAGCTTCACGAAGGCGCGCGCCGAACTCTGGTCGCCGTTCTGCCCGGTGATGACGTTCACGCTCACCACCTCGGGCTGCTTCGTGAAGTAGTCCTGCATCTGCGTGACCACCGGCTGCAGCCGTGCGTCGGACGCGCCCGGCGGCAGCGTCACCTGCACCTGCAGGAAGGCCTGGTCTTCATCAGGCAGGAAGGAGGTGGGCAGGCGCATGAACAGCAGCGCCATCACGGCGGCGATGAGCAGGTACACCACCAGGCTGCGCTTGCCGCGCCGCACGATGCCGCCGACGATGCCCTGGTAGCGGTCGGCGCCCTGATCGAAGCGGCGGTTGAAGCCCGCGAAGAAGCGGTCGACCGCGCCCAGCACGCCCTTGCGAGGGGCCGCGTGGCCGCCCTTGGCCACGGGCTTGAGCAGCGTGGCGCACAGCGCCGGCGTGAGCGTGAGCGCCACGAACACCGACAGCGCCATGGCCGAGACGATGGTGATCGAGAACTGGCGGTAGATCACGCCGGTCGAGCCGCCGAAGAAGGCCATCGGGATGAACACCGCCGACAGCACCAGCGCGATGCCCACCAGCGCGGGCGTGATCTCGGCCATCGACTTGCGCGTGGCCTCCTTGGGCGACAGGCCCTCTTCGTGCATCACGCGCTCGACGTTTTCCACCACCACGATGGCGTCGTCCACCAAGAGGCCGATGGCCAGCACCATGCCGAACATGGTGAGCGTGTTGATCGAGTAGCCCGCCACGGAGAGCACGCCGAAGGTGCCCAGCAGCACCACCGGAACGGCAATGGCCGGGATCAGCGTGGCGCGGAAGTTCTGCAAAAAGATGTACATCACCAGCACGACCAGCACCATGGCCTCGGCCAGCGCCTTCACCACCTCGTCGATGGACGCGCTCACGAAGGGCGTGGTGTCGTAGCTCACGAAGGTCTGCATCTGGTTCGGAAAGAGCGGCTGCAGCTCGGCCACCTTGGCCTTCACGGCCTCGGCCACCTGCACCGCGTTGGCGCCGTCGGCCAGCACGATGCCCATGCCGGCGCCCGGGCGCCCGCCGAGCACCGAGCGCACCGTGAGGTTCTCGGCGCCCAGCTCGACGCGGGCCACGTCGCGCAGGCGCACCACGGCGCCGTCGGGCGTGGCGCGCAGCACCACGTTCTCGAACTCCTCGACCGTCTTCAGCTTGCTGCGCGCGGTGATGGTGGCGTTGAGCTGCTGCTGCGCGCCGGCCGGCAGCGCGCCGAGCTGGCCGGCCGAGACCTGCGCGTTCTGCGCGGTGATGGCGCTGCCCACGTCGGAGGGCATGAGCGCGTACTTGCGCAGCTTGTCGGGGTCCAGCCACAGGCGCATGGCGTAGCCGGTGCCCAGTGTCTGCACCTCGCCCACGCCGTCGACGCGGCTGATGACGTCGACCAGGTTGCTGCTGATGTAGTCGCCCACGTCCACCGCCGAGGCGCTGCCGTCGCCGGAGAACATCGAGACGATCAGCAGGAAGTCGTTGCCGCCCTTGGTGACGGTGACGCCGCGGCTTTGCACCTGCTGCGGCAGGCGCGACATGGCCTGCTGCAGCTTGTTCTGCACCTGCATCTGGGCCACGTCGATGTTGGTGCCCGCGTTGAAGGTGAGCGACAGGCGCGCCACGCCCGACGAGTTGCTGGTCGACTGCATGTACAGCAGGTTGTCCAGCCCCTTCATCTGCTGCTCGATGACCTGGGTGACGGAGTCTTCGACCGTCTTGGCCGAGGCGCCGGTGTAGGTGGCGTTGATGGACACGCGCGGCGGCGCGATGTCGGGGTACTGCTCGAGCGGCAGCGTGCGGATGGCCATCAGGCCGGCGAGCATGACGACGATGGAAAGCACCCACGCGAAGATGGGGCGGTCGATGAAGAACTGGGCCATGGGTCGGCCTCAGCGCGCGAGGGTGGTGGAAGCAGCGTCGGGCGTGGCGCTCGCGACGGCAGCGCCGGCCGGCTTCGCGCCCAGGTCGACCGTGCGCACCTTGTCGCCCACCTTCACGCGCTGCGAGCCTTCCATGAGCACGCGGTCGCCCGCGGCCAGTCCGTCGATCACCTGCCAGCGCGTGCCGATGGCGCGGCCGATGCGGATGGGCCGCTTCTGGACCTTGTCCTCGGCGTCGATCACCAGCGTGGAGGCGCTGCCGTCGGGCGCGCGCGTGACGGCCTGTTGCGGCACCAGCAGCGCGGCGTCGTTCACGCCTTCCTGCAGCACGGCGCGCACGTACATGCCGGGCATCAGCAGCTTGTCGGGGTTGGGCACCACGGCGCGCAGCGTGACGCTGCCGGTGCCGGCATCGACCGTCACGCCGCTGAAGGTGAGGCGTCCGGCGTGCGGGTAGGGGCTGCCGTCTTCCAGCAGCAGCTGGATGCGCGCCTCGGCCTCGCTGGCGCGCTGCAGCCGGCCGCTGGCCAGCTCGCGCTTCAGGCGCAGCAGTTCGCTGCTGGACTGCGTGACGTGCACGTGGATCGGGTCGAGCTGCTGCACGGTGGTCATGGCCGCCGCCTGGTTGGCTGTGACCAGCGCGCCCGGCGTGACGGTGGACAGCTCGGCCCAGCCGGTGATCGGCGAGGTGATGCGCGTGTAGCCCAGCTGGATGCGCGCGGTCTGCTCGGCGGCGCGGGCCACGCCGAGGTCGGCCTCGGCCTGCTGCTCGGCGGCCTGGGTCTCGTCGAACACCTGGCGGCTGATGGCGTCGATCTTCACCAGCTCGGCATTGCGCTTGGCCACGGTGCGGGCCGTGGCCAGGGCCGACTCGGCCTTGCGCACGCTGGCCTGCGCGCTGGCGTGGGCCGCCTGCAGCGAGGCGGGGTCGAGCTGGTAGAGCACCTGGCCGGCCTTGACCTGCGAGCCTTCGGTGAAGAGCCGCTCCTTGAGGATGCCGCCGACCTGCGGGCGGATCTCGGCGATCACCGGGGCCGCGGTGCGACCGGGCAGTTCGGTGCTCAGGGCCAGCACCTCGGACTTGAGCGTGACGATGCCGACTTCTTTTGCCGGGGCGTTGGCCGCCTTGGCTGCGCCGGGGGCCTCCACATTGGTGCGCGAGCACCCCGCGAGGGCGGCGGCGATGCACAGGGCCGTGAGGAGCGGGGCGGAGCGGGAGGCAAAGTGGACGGGCATGGACGGGCAGAAGTAACGAAAGCCAAAGATGGAGCGGGCTCGCGCCGTCGAGTTCAATGCCGCGGCGCGGGGGCGGCGAACTTTACAGAGCGGAAACCGTGCCATGTCCCGAGGGGACTGGCGGGTGGCGTCGAGTGTGCGGCCCCACAGTTAAGCGGGTGTGAAGCGGGGCATTGCCCGCAAGAAAAACCCGCCTGAAGCGCTCTCTATGGTTTCTTCTTCGCCTGCGCGACCAGGAAATCGACCAGCAGCTGCAGCGGCCCGACCTCGTTGTCGCTGCGGTAGAGGATGCCCAGCGGCGCAATGGGCGCGTTCATGCGCAGCGGCAGCTCGGCCACGGCCGCGCGGTCGAGCTGGTCGAGCACCGTGCGCGGCACCGGCACCACCACGTCGGACTGCGAGAGCAGGGCGCGCACCAGCTGCGGCGTGAGCACCTGGATGGCATGCGGGCGCGGCACGATCCGCTCGGCGGCCCAGGCCGCTTCCATCACCTGGCGCACCGCGAAGTGCGCGGGCGGCAGCACCCAGCGCGAATCGGCGAGGTCGCGCAGCCGCAGGCGCTTGCGCTGCACAGCCGGGTGGCCGATGCCGGCGATGACCACCACCTCGTCGCTGCGCAGCGGCACGAAGCGGTGGGCGTCGGGCACGCGCGCCGGCTGGCGCAGTAGCACGGCGTCGAAGGCGCCCGCACGCAGGCCGATCGTGAGCCGCTCGATGTTGCCTTCCTCGATGAACAGGCGCAGCTTGGGGTGTTGGGCATGCAGCAGGTTCAGCGCGGGCTGCAGCACGCTGGCGATGGCCGCCTCGATGGCGCCGATGCGCAGCGCGCGCGTCTCCTGCGCGGCCAGCGCCGCGAGGCCGTCGCTGGCCACCTGCATGGCGTCGATCACCATGCGCGCGTGCAGCGCCAGCAGCCGCCCGGCTTCGGTGATGCGCATGCCGCGCGCGTGGCGCTCGAACAGCGGCGTGTCGAGCAGGCCCTCGACCTCCTGCAGCATCTGCGTGGCCGCGGGCTGGCTGATGTGGATCGCGTCGGCCGCGCGGCGCAGGTGCGAGTGCGCGGCCAGCGCGTCGATGAGCTTCAGGTGGCGCAGGCGCAGGCGCGCGAGCAGCCGCTCGTGCAGCACGGAGGAGGGCGTAGGTGTGTCGGCGGCCATCGATAGGCAATCATTATCAGTCGATGCAAAAGCGATTGGACGCCAATCGGTGGCCTTCCTACGCTCACGGGGTCGGGCGGCAGACAAGGGCGCATCGGCTGCCGGCCCGACGGGGCCGTGCAGACGAAGGGCTCCCGCTCGGCGGGTCCTTCCCTTTCTTGCTTTTCTGACCACACATCACCATGTCCCACCGATTCCGTCCGGCCACGCGCCTGTGCCTGCCCGTCGTCCTTGCCGTCTCGTCCCTGTGCGCTTCGGCGCAGGAGGCGCCTGCTGCGGCCACGCCGCCCGCACCGGCCGCCGCCGTGCCGCTGTACCCGCTGATCGCCGAGCGTTCCAAGGCCATCGAGCAGAAGGTGATCGACTGGCGCCGCGACATCCACCAGCACCCCGAGCTGGGCAACCAGGAAAAGCGCACCGCCGCGCTGGTCGCGGCCCACCTGAAGGCGCTGGGCTACGAGGTGCGCGAAGGCGTGGCCGTGACCGGCGTGGTTGCCACGCTGCGCGGCGGCAAGCCCGGCCCGGTGGTGGCGCTGCGCGCCGACATGGACGCGCTGCCCGTGAAGGAACAGGTCGACGTGCCCTTCGCCTCCAAGGCGCGTGCCCAGTGGGGCTTCGCCACGGTCGACGTCATGCACGCCTGCGGGCACGACGGCCACGTGGCAATCCTCATGGGCGTGGCCGAGGTGCTGGCCTCGATGAAGGCGCAGCTGCCGGGCACCGTGAAGCTGATCTTCCAGCCGGCCGAAGAAAAACTGCCCAATGCCGAGATCGGCGGCGCGCGCCGCATGCTGGCCGAAGGCGCCTTCGACGCGCCCAAGCCCGACGCGGTGTTCGGCCTGCACCTGGTCTCGGCGCTGAACACCGGGCAGATCGGCTACAAGAGCGGCCCCATCACCGCGAGCTCGGACACCTTCAAGGTCAGCGTGAAGGGCCGCCAGACGCACGGCTCGCAGCCCTGGAGCGGGGTCGACCCGATCGTGCTGGGCTCGCAGATCGTGCTGGGCTTCCAGACCATCGCGAGCCGCCAGGTCAATGTGACCAAGGAGCCATCCGTGTTGAGCGTGGGCACCTTCAATGCGGGCACGCGCTACAACATCATTCCGGATTCGGTGGAGATGAGCGGCACGCTGCGCACCTACGACGACGAGATGCGCCAGTTCATCATCAAGCGCATGGGCGAGACCGCCTCGCACATCGCGCAAAGCGGCGGCGGCACGGCCGAGGTTCGTGTCGAGGCTGACGGCTACGCCCCCACCGTGAACGACCCGGCCCTGACCGCGAAGATGGTGCCGAGCCTGCAGCGCGTGCCCGGCGCCACGCCGATCGTGATCCCCAAGGGCACGGGCGGCGAAGACTTCTCGTTCTTCGCGCAGAAGGCCCCCGGCCTGTTCGTGATGATCGGCGCCACGCCGCCCGGCCGCGACGCGAACAAGGCCGAGCCCAACCACTCGCCGCGCTTCTTCGTCGACGAGGCCAGCCTGCTGGTGGGCGTGCGCACGCTGACGCAGCTGACGGTGGACTACATGGCGGGCGCGCAGCGCTGACCTGAGCGAATCGGCTGCTCCAGCGCATCCGAAAGCGGAAACAGGTGCTGCGCGATGAAGTCCACGAACACACGGATCCTGGGCGACAGCTGCCGGCTCGACGGCCACAGCACGTGGAAGATCATGTGTTCGCGGTTGTGGTCGTCCAGCACTGTGACCAGGCGGCCCTGTTCCAATTGCTGGCGCACGGCGATCTCCGGCACGCAGGCAATGCCCAGCCCCTGCTCGGCAAAGCAGACCTGCGGATCGAGCGTGTTGGTCACCATGCTGGCCGGCAGGTCGACAGGGGGCGAGCCGGCCGCGAGGCCCAACGGCCACACGTCCAGCTTGCCGGTGCTGGGAAAGCGATAGAGCAGGCAGGCGTGGCTTGCCAGGTCTTGCGGTTCGCGCGGCACGCCGGCCCGGCGAAAGTAGGCCGGCGCACCGACGATCACCTTGCGGCAGGAGCCGATGCGGCGCGCCATCAACCGTGAATCGCTGGGCTCGCCGGTGCGGATGACCGCGTCGAAGCCTTCCTCGATGACGTCCACCAGCCGGTCGGCGTAGTCGATGTCCAGTTCGATGTCGGGGTAGAGCCGCTTGAACGCCGCCAGCTTGGGCATGAACAGCGTGCCCACCGACGGCAGGCTGATGCGCAGCTTGCCGCGGGGTGCGCTCTGTGTCTGCAGCAGTTCCGCTTCGGCCGATTCCACCTCGCAAAGGATGCGCCGACAGCGCTCCAGGAACAGCGCGCCTTCCGGCGTCAGGTGGACGGTGCGCGTGGAGCGATGGAACAGCCGCACGCCCAGCCGTTCTTCGAGCCGCACGATGGCCTTGCTGACGGCCGAGGCCGAGATGCCCAACTGCTGCCCCGCGGCCGTGAAGCTGCGCGTTTCGCCGGCGCGAACGAAGACGTTCAGCGAACCCAGGTTTTCCATGGAGCGACTTTGATTGATGACTGGAGAGTCATATGTATTTGAAACTTTAGCCCATTTTTCATTGATGCATTCCCGCCCACACTGCGGTGAACGCCAACGCGGGCCACCCGGCCAACGCGGGCACAGACGATGGAAAACAACTGAATGACCACCACAACCGCCACCGGGGGCGAGCGCACTGAACGACTGCCCGTGGCCGCCTTGCTGGCCCTGTCGATGACCGGCTTCCTGGCACTGCTGACGGAAACGATGCCGGCCGGCATGCTCTTGCGCATCAGCCAGGACCTGGGCGTGTCGGAAGCGCTCGCGGGCCAGTTCGTGACCCTCTATGCCATCGGCTCGCTGGTTGCGGCCATCCCGCTGACGGCGGCCACGCTGGGCTGGCGGCGCCGACCGTTGCTGATCGCGGCGCTGGTTGCCGTGCTGGCCTTCAACACGCTCACGGCGCTGACGTCGAGCTATGCAGTCGCGCTGGTTGCGCGCTTCCTGGCCGGCATGGCGGGCGGCCTGATCTGGGGGATGCTGGCGGGCTATGCGCGGCGCATGGTGCCCGAGCACCTCAAGGGGCGCGCGCTGGCAGTGGCCGGGTTGGGGGCACCGCTGGCGTTGTCGCTGGGCGTGCCGCTGGGGACGTTGATGGGCGCCACGCTGGGCTGGCGCACCGCGTTCGGCGGCATGTCGCTGCTCACGCTGGCGGTGATGGCCTGGGTCTTCCTGCAGGTGCCCGACTACCCGGGGCAGGCGGCCGAAAAGCGCGCGCCGGTGCGCCGGATCTTCGTCACGCCCGGCGTGCGACCGGTGCTGGCCGTGCTTGCGCTGTGGGTGCTGGCGCACAGCATTCTCTACACCTACGTGATGCCGTTCCTGGCGCCGGCCGGCCTGTCCGATCGGGTCGATGCGGTGCTGCTGGTCTTCGGCGTGGCATCGCTGGCCGGCATCTGGATCAGCGGGCTGCTCATCGACCGCATGCTGCGCTCGCTGGTGCTGCTCGCCCTCGCGGGCTTTGCGCTGGCGTCGCTGGCCCTGGGCGTCGCCGGCACGCAGCCGGTGGTGGTCTATGTCGCGGTGGCCGCGTGGGGGCTGACCTTCGGCGGCTCCGGGGCCTTGCTGCAGACCGCGTCGGCCGAAGCAGCCGGCCCCGGCGCGGACGTGGCGCAATCCATCCTCGTCACGGTGTGGAACATCGCCATTGCGGGCGGCGGCATCGTCGGTGGCGTGCTGCTGGAGACATCGGGCGTCGGCGCTTTTCCATGGGCACTGCTGGTGCTGCTGCTTCCCGGCCTTCTGATTGCCTGGACATCGCGTGCGCACGGATTCCCTGCGAGACCGCACCGGTCGTCCAACTGATTCCGAAGGGCGCGGAGCATTTCGCGCGCAACGGGCGGGGCCCGCGAGAAAGGCAGGGCTCGCTCAGAGCCAGTTGCCGCCCTGCGGCATCTGGATCTGCTCGGCCGGGTCGCCGCCGGTCACGAACGAGCCGATGACGATGCTCAGCAGCGAGACGAAGATGCTCGCGAACAGCGCGGTCCAGAAGCCCGACACCTTGAAGCCCTTCACCAGCGCCGCCACCAACAGGATCATCAGCGCGTTGATGACCAGCAGGAACAGGCCGAAGGTCAGCAGCGTCAGCGGCAGCGTCAGGAAGATCAGCAGCGGCTTGACGATGGCGTTGGCCAGGCCGAGCAGCAGCGCCGACACGATGAGCGCCGAGGTGCTGTCGAACTTGAGTCCCTTGAAGAGATGGCTGGCGACCCACAGCGAGATGCCGGTGATGGCCCAGTGGACGAGGAAAGGGGTGATGTTGTTCAGCATGGCGTGCGGTGTGTGTCGGCAGCCCGCATGGTAAACGGGGCGTCGCGGCGGACCGCTGCGCGGGGCGGGTGGATTTTCTGCGGTTACTTCCCGAAACCATGGCCGACAGGCCGTTAAGATCGCGAACTTCCGGCGCCTGCGCAGGCGCCTGTCTCCATCTTTCTCTGGTTTGGCCGAATCCACCACGGTCATGCATCCATGGCGAATGCGTCGATCGCAAGCGTGACACCCGCTCCGGCGTCGGCCGACGAGGCCGAGTCGTGGGTGCGCGGGGAACTCATCCGCAGCCTGATGCGCTCGGCGCGCGGCTCCTACCTCGTCTCGGCGGCGCTCATGCCCGCCATGGTCGGCCTGAGCTGGGGCCACGTGCCCCGCTGGGAGCTGCTGACCTGGCTGGCCGCCGGCATCATCGCCACCGCCTGCCGGGCCTGGGGCGCGCGCGTGTATGCCGTGCGCTATGCCGGGCGCAGCGCCGTCGCGCAGCAGCAGTTCACCGACCGCTACGGCTTCGTGTGGAGCACCAGTGCGGTGGTCTGGGGCTGCTCGGTGCTGCTGTTCTTCGAGCGCACGCCGCAGGTCAACCAGTTCATGAGCTGGCTCATCGTGGCCGGCGTGGGCACCTTCCCGCTCAACGGGCTGGCGCTGCATCCGCCGCTGCTCAAGCGCTACGTCAACACGCTGTTCATCACCATGCTGGGCGCGGTGCTGGTGCGCCTCGTGGCCGTCACCATGCAGCACCCGCATTTCCAGTACGGCTACCTCATGCCGCTGCTGCCGGCGCTGCACTGGTTCCTGCTGCTGCGCGCCGGCCGCAACATCCATGAGACCGCGCGCAACAGCCTGGAGCTGCTGTTCCACAACCACATCCTGATCAAGTCGCTCACGCAGCAGCGGCAGGCGGCCGTGTCGGCCGTGGCCATGAAGAACCGCTTCCTGGCCAGCGCCGCGCACGACATGCGCCAGCCCGTGCTGGCGCTGTCGCTGTACGCCGACTGGCTGCGCAACGAGCCCGAGCTGGTGCTCGAACTGGCGCCGAAGATCGTGCGCGCCACCCATGCGGTGAACGCGCTGTTCGACTCCATGTTCGACCTGGCGCGCATCGACGCGGGCCAGGTGCGCCTGCACATCGAGCGCGTCGACGTGGCCGAGCTGCTGCACGACCTGGAGCTGCAGTACCGCCCCGTGGCCGAGAGCCGGGGCCTGGACTTCCGGGTGCACGTGACCGAGGGCTCGTTCCTCACCGACCCGATCCGCGTGCGCCGCATGATCGGCAACCTGCTCGCCAACGCCATCAAGTACACGACCGAAGGCGGCGTGCTGCTGGCTGCGCGCCAGACCCGCGAGGGCATGCGCGTGGAGGTGTGGGACACCGGCATCGGCATCGCGCCCGAGCACCTGCGCGACGTGTTCCTCGAGTTCTACAAGGTCGCCGACCACGCCGGCACCTCCGACGGCTTCGGCCTCGGCCTGGCCATCGTCGCGCGGCTGTCGCACGTGCTGGGGCACCCGGTCAGCGTGCGTTCGCGCCTGGGCAGCGGCAGCGTGTTCCGCGTGGCGCTGCACGATGCCGACGAAGCGGTGGCGCAGGCGCGGGTGAGTGCGTCGGGCGGCTGAGCACGAGAGCGACGCGCCCATAAAAAAACCGCGCTGTTGCGCGGTTTTTTCCTTCCAGTAACACCGAGGAACCGGCTCTGCCGGGCCTCAGGTGTTGCCCCCTGCAAGGGGGTTGGCGTAGCGACACGAAGTGCGCGAAGCCTGGGGGTTAGCCAGACAACAGGCCATTCGTTCTTGCATAGTGCAAGGCCTGCGTACGGCTCTTCACGCCCAGACGGCGGAATAGGCGCCACAGGTGCACCTTCACCGTGTG
This sequence comes from Variovorax boronicumulans, assembly GCF_009811375.1. Classification (NCBI taxonomy): domain Bacteria; kingdom Pseudomonadati; phylum Pseudomonadota; class Betaproteobacteria; order Burkholderiales; family Comamonadaceae; genus Variovorax; species Variovorax boronicumulans. Next base: position 3,982,841 of record NZ_BKDH01000001.1, on the reverse strand, counting down.
TTCGCTGATCTCCAGGTCGGTGGCGATGTCGCGGTTGCTCATGCCCTTGTCGAGCATGGCGATCAGCTGGGTCTGGCGCTTGGAGAGCTTGCCGCTGTTGGCGGCCGGCATCTCCTCGGTGTCGTCTTCCGACCCGGCCATCAGCAGGCCGCGCAGGGCGGCTGCCAGCTCGTTGGAGCTGGCCGACTTCTCGATGTAGGTGTCGGCGCCAGCCTCGATGCACGCATCTTCCATGTCGGCGGCCGGGGCTGCCGAGTACACGGCGATCGGCACGTTCGGATAGACCTGCTTGACCGCGATCACGCCCGAGACGCCATTGGTGTCCGGCAGCTTCAGGTCCAGGCAGAAGAGAGTGGGCGCGCCACGCTGCTGGACCGAACTGGCGAGCTTGTCGAGCCGCTCGAGCTCGACGATGTTCTCGGCGGGGCGCAGGCGACGCAGGACCATCACGATCGCGTCGCGCATCAGGGGGTGGTCGTCGATGACATAAATGCTCATGTTTTCTTCCTTTGTGATCGCACCGTCTTCTCTCTTGTCACACCCGCCGGCGGATGGCCCGCGGGTTGTTGCCGGATCAATGTCCCTGGGTGGTGGACGTTGCCTCCGCCAGTGCCTCCAGCGCCTCGGTGGCGGCGCGAGCCTGTTGCGCGTCGACCGGTTCGAGCTGCGCGGCCAGTGCCGTGAGCGCCGCGCCGCGTTGCGCCTGCAAGTCGGCGATGGTACGGCCCGCTTCCTGCGGCGACGCGAATCCACGGCTTTGCAAAAGGGTTTCGCCGCGCGCATCGAGCAGCTTGAAATAGAACAGGCCGTCGGCCTTCTCGCGGTATTGCTTGAAGCTGGGCTTCGCCACCTTGGCGGCCTTGGCACCGGCGCCGTCGCGGCCCGCCGCGAGGTTGCGCAGGCCGACCGCGTGGCGCAGCGAGGTCATGAAGGGGCGCGACAGCTTGCGTGCCTTCTCGGCGCCCAGCAGCAGGATGCGCTCGATCTCGGCCGGGTCGTTCATGAGCGCCTCGTAGCGCGCGCGCAGCGGCGCCACTTCGCGGTCGATGCGCTCGAACAGCACCTGCTTGGCGTCGCCCCAGGCAATGCCGTCGGCGTACGCCTTGCGCAGGGCTTCGGTTTCTTCGGCGCTGGCAAAGGCCTGGTAGATCTGGAACAGGGCCGAGCCCTCGGTGTCCTTGGGCTCGCCGGGCGCGCGCGAGTCGGTGACGATGCTGGCGATCTGCTTTTGCAGCTGTGCGCGCGGCGCGAACAGCGGGATCGTGTTGTTGTAGCTCTTGCTCATCTTGCGGCCATCGAGGCCGGGCAAGGTGGCGACCGCATCGTCGATCTCGGCGTCGGGCAGCGTGAAGTGCTCGCCGTACTGATGGTTGAAGCGCTGCGCCATGTCGCGCGCCATCTCGATGTGCTGCACCTGGTCGCGGCCCACGGGCACCTTGTGGGCGTTGAACATCAGGATGTCGGCGCCCATCAGCACGGGGTACATGAACAGGCCCGCCGTCACGTCGGCGTCGGGCTCCTCGCCCTTGGCGATGTTCTTGTCGAGCTGGGCCTTGTAGGCATGCGCGCGGTTGAGCACGCCCTTGCCGGTGACGCAGGTCAGGAACCAGGTGAGCTCGGTGATCTCGGCGATGTCCGACTGGCGATAGAAGGTGACGCGTTCGGGGTCGAGGCCGCAGGCCAGCCAGCTGGCGGCGATCTCGAGCGTGGAGCGCTGGATGAGCGCCGGCTCCTGCACCTTGATGAGCGCGTGGTAGTCGGCCAGGAAGAAGTAGCTCTCGACGCCGGCCGCGACGCTCTGGCGCACCGAGTGGCGGATGGAGCCGACATAGTTGCCGAGGTGGGGCGTGCCCGACGGCGTGATGCCGGTCAGGACGCGCAGGGGAGCTGGAGAAGACGAAGCCATGGGACGGAAGAGAAACTTAGAGCAGCATTGCCTTGAGCGGCGTGATGAGCAGGTTGACCACGAAGTAGCCGGCATCCATCAGCGGGCGCAGCCAGTAGTTGCTGACGATGCCGGCGAGCACCAGCGCCATCACGATGAAGAAACCGTAGGGCTCGATGCGCGCCAGGAAATTCTGCGCCGGGCCGCTGGGCAGCAGGCCGGCCAGCACGCGGCCGCCGTCGAGCGGGGGCAGCGGGAACAGGTTGAAGGCCCACATCACGAGGTTGACCAGCACGCCGCCCTGGCACATCTTGATGAAAAAGGTTTCACTGACGCCGGCCGCGACGATCACGATGAGCAGCACGGCCCACAGGATGGCCTGGATGAAGTTGGAGGCCGGGCCCGCGAGCGCGACCCACACCATGTCGCGCTTGGGATGGCGCAGGCGGTTGAAGTTGACCGGCACCGGCTTGGCATAGCCGAACAGGAAGGCGCCCGAGGTCGCGAAGTACAGCATCAGCGGCATCAGGATGGTCCCGATGGGGTCGATGTGCTTCATGGGGTTGAGCGTCACGCGGCCCATCATGGCGGCGGTGTTGTCCCCGAAGTGGCGCGCCACGTAGCCATGCGCCGCTTCGTGCACGGTGATCGCGAAGATCACCGGCAGTGCGTAAATCAGAACCGTCTGTATCAGATTGGAAATATCCACTGCGCGATTGTGTCAGAGAGGAATGGGGCGGCCGAGCCGTTCGTCAGAGGCCAAGCACCGCGAGCGCACCGCGGCCCTGGCGCACCACGACCGGGTCGTCGCCCGAGCCCATGGGCGTGAGGTCGACCACGGTGGTCGGCTGCGACGGGCAGGCGCCGGCGTCGATGACGGCGCCGATCTGCTTCTCGAAGCGCTCGCGGATTTCCTGCGCGTCGTTCAGCGCCTCGGTCTCGCCGGGGGCGATGAGGGTGGTGGCCAGCAGCGGCGCGCCGTGCAGTTCCAGCAGCTCCAGCAGCACCTTGTGGTCGGGCACGCGCAGGCCGATGGTCTTGCGCTGCGGATGGCTCACGCGGCGCGGCACTTCCTTGGTGGCTTCGAGCAGGAAGGTGTAGGGCCCGGGCGTGGCGGCCTTGAGCAGGCGGTACTGCTTGTTGTCGACACGCGCGTAGTTGGCCAGCTCGCTCAGGTCGCGGCACAGCAGCGTGAGGTGGTGCTTGTCGTCGACCTGGCGGATGCGGCGCAGCTGGTCGACCGCGTCCTTGTCGTCCAGGTGGCAGGCCAGCGCGTAGCTGGAGTCGGTGGGCACCGCCACGACCTCGCCGCGCGCGAGCAGCGCCACGGCCTGCTTCAGCAGGCGCTGTTGGGGGTTCTCGGGGTGGACTTCGAAGTACTGGGCCATGGTGAATTGCTCCTGATCAGGATTCCGCCGGTTCGATCGGCACGCGCCGCTCGCGCACGGTGAGCCACGCACCGGCGGCGCCGCACACGGCGATCATCGCCATGCCGATCAGCGAGAAGCGGTCGGGCACGTGGGAAAAGATGAGCCAGCCGCCCAGCATCGCGAAGGCGATCTGCGCGTACAGGTACGGGGTGAGCGTGGAGGCCGGCGCGCGCTGGTAGGCCAGGATCAGCATGAAGTGTCCCACCGTGCCCATGAAACCCATGAGGCACAGCAGCGCCCACCATTCCCACGAGGGCAGGGCGGTCCAGGCGAAGGGCACTGCCACCGAGGCCAGCAGCGTGCCGACCCAGCCGGTGTAGAAGTGCATGGTCAGCGGGTTCTCGGTCTGAGCGAGCTTGCTCGTGAGCACCTGGAACCAGGCGTTGGTCAGCACCAGCCCCAGCGGCAGCAGCACGGCCCAGCTGAAGCTGCCGCCGCCCGGACGCAGGATGACCAGCGTGCCGATGAAGCCGCCGGCCACCAGCGTCCAGCGCAGCGGCGACACCTGCTCCTTGAGCGTGGTGGCCGCCAGCAGCGTGATCACCAGCGGCGCGATCAGCACGATCGACGTGAACTCGGCCAGCGGCATGTAGCGCAGGCTCAGGAAGGCAAAGAGGCTCGAGCCCAGCAGCAGCGCCCCGCGCAGCGCCTGGTAGCGCGGGTGCTGCGTGCGCAGCAGGGCCGTGCCGCGCAGCGGCAGCAGCACCAGCGTGGTGGCGATGGCCTGGAAGGCATAGCGGAACCACACGCCCATGAGGATCGGCACGGCGAGCGTCGAATACTTGGTGGCGGTATCGAGCGTGGCGAAGCAGGCCACCGCCAGGATGACCAGCCCGATGCCTGCCAGGATGCGTTCGGATTCGGTGCGGCGGCGGGTTTGCGCTGCGGCGCGTGCCTGGGCGAGCGCGGCGGTGGCCGCGCTGTCGATGCCGGGCCCGGGGCTCTGGCTCACTGCTGGATGCGGTGGCCGAGCAGTTCCCACACCGGCGTGAGGCTGCCGGGCAACGGTGGCAGCTTGCCGAGATCGCAGTGGCTCTCGTCGGGGCTGTGGAAATCGCTGCCGCGCGAGGCGGCGAAATCGAACTCGAGCGCCTTGTCGGCGTACTCGACGAACTCGGCCGGCGTGTGGCTGCCCGTGACGACCTCGATCGCCTGGCCGCCGTGCGCCTTGAATTCGAGGAACAGCGCGTACTCCTCGTTGGCCGTGAACTTGTAGCGGCCCGGGTGCGCGATCACGGCCATGCCCTTGGCGGCGGTGATCCAGTGCACGGCGTCCTTCAGCGAGGCCCAGCGGTGCGGCACGTAGCCGGGCTTGCCTTCGGTGAGGAACTTGCGGAACACCTCGGGGGTGTCGCGGCAGTGGCCCTGCTCGACCAGGAAGCGCGCGAAGTGCGTGCGCGAAATGAGCTCGGGGTTGCCGACGAACTTGAGCGCGCCTTCGTAGGCGCCGTGGATGCCGACCTTGGCCAGCCCCGCGGACATTTCCTGCGCGCGCTTGCCGCGGCCGCCGCGCGTGTCGTACAGGCCCTGCGACATGGCGGCGTCGTCGGGGTCGAAGCCCAGGCCGACGATGTGCACGGTTTCGTTCGCGAAGGTCACCGAGATCTCGGTGCCCGTGAGGTAGCGCATGCCGTTTTCGCGCGCGGCCGCGGCGGCGCGGTGCTGGCCGCCGACCTCGTCGTGGTCGGTGAGGGCCCAGAGCTCGACCCCGTTGGCGGCGGCGCGGGCGGCCAGCGCTTCGGGCGTCAATGTGCCGTCGGAGACCACGGAGTGGCAGTGAAGATCGGCATTGAGAGTAGAAGACACCGGCCGATTCTAGGCGCTCTCGTCCGCCGACACCGGCGTGTGGATGCTTTGCGGTGCTACTAGATAAATAGCATTAACCTCATCGCCCAAGCGGCTTGGCGCGTGCCGTCCCGTGGGCGCTCAGGCGCGCAGGTCGTGCCTGACGAGGTCGGCGGCGCGCTCGGCGATCATGATGATCGGCGCGTTCGTGTTGCCCGACACCAGCCGCGGCATCACCGAGCCGTCCACCACGCGCAGCCCCTGCAGGCCATGGACCCGCAGGCGGGCATCGACCACCGCGGCGCCGTCGTCGGCGGGGCCCATGGCGCAGGTGCCCACCGGATGGAAGATGCTGCTGCCGCGGCGGCGCACCCAGTCCAGCAACTGCGCGTCGCTGGCCAGCGCGGGCCCGGGCTCGTGCTCCTGCGCCAGGTAGCGCGCCAGCGGCGGCGCGGCGGCGATCTCGCGCATCTTGCGCACCAGCCGCACGGCCAGCGCGCGGTCGGCTTCGTGCGACAGGTAGCGCGGCTGGATCGACGGCGGCGCCAGCGGATCGGCCGAGCGCAGCATGATCTCGCCGCGGCTGTGCGGGCGCAGCAGGCAGGCCGACAGCGTCACGCCCGGGAACGGATGCGGCGGTTGGTGCGGCCGCTCGAAGCTCACCAGCCCGAAGTGGATCTGCGCATCGGGCCACCCCGCGGCCTCGTCGCCCGCGGCAAAGAAGGCCCCGGCGCGGTAGACGCCGCCGTTCAGCGCGCCGCCGCGCGTCAGCAGGTAGCGCATGAACTCGCGCGCGCTGCGCCAGCGGCTGTGGGCGATGTCGTTGAGCGTTTCGATGCCCTGGCAGCGGTAGCTGGGCCGCACCTGCAGGTGGTCCTGCAGGTTGCGCCCCACGCCCTCGAGCGGCGCCACCACCGGCAGGCCCAGGCGGCCCAGCAGCCCGGCCGGCCCCACGCCCGAGAGCTGCAGCAGCTGCGGCGACTGGATGGCGCCGGCGCTGAGGATCACCTCGTGCCGCGCCGAGACGCGTTCGGCCTTGCCGTCGCGCACACAGTCCACGCCGACGGCGCGCTGCCCCTCGAAGCACACGCGGGTCGCCTGCGCGCCCGACAGCACGCGCAGGTTGGGCCGGCCCAGCGCCGGCGCCAGGAAGGCCCGCCCGGTGTCCATGCGCCGGCCGTGGCGCGTCGTCATCCGGAAGTAGCCGGCGCCGCTGTTGTCGCCGCCGTTGAAGTCGGCCGTGGGTGCGATGCCGGCATGCGCCGCCGCGGCGATGAAGGCATCCGACAACGCATCGCGCGGCAGCTCGGACACCCACAGCGGGCCGTCGGCCGCGGGCTGCGACCGGTCGAAGTAGGGGCGCACGCTGTCCCAGTCCCAGCCCGGGTTGCCCAGCGCGGCCCACTGGTCGTAGTCGGCGCGGTGGCCGCGCAGGTACAGCATGCCGTTGATGAGGCTGGAGCCGCCCGGCCCCCGCCCGCGCGGCCAGGGCAGGCGGCGCTGCGCCATGTCGGGCTCGGGGTCGGTCTCGAAGCGCCAGTCGTGCCGGGGGTGGCCCACCGTCTTGAAGTAGCCGATGGGAATGCGCAGCCACGGGTTGCGCGAGGGGCGCCCCGCCTCGACCAGCACCACCTGCAGCGCGGGGTCTTCGCTCAGGCGGGCGGCCAGCACGCAGCCCGCCGAGCCGCCCCCGACGATCACGATGTCCGCCTGCATCGTGCGCGCTCAGTCGGCCTTGATGCCGGCGCCGCGGCCCAGGCGCAGCCACTTGTCCGACTCGGCCGCCAGCACGGTGCGAAAGCGCGCGGGCGTCATCGGCTCCGGCTCGAGCGCCAGCATGGCCAGGCGATCGCGCACCTCGGGGGCGGCCAGCGCCTTGGCGAGTGCGTCGCCGAGCCGCTCGACGATCTCGCGCGGCGTGCCGCTGCGCACCGTCATACCGTCGAAGGAGCGCAGCTCGAAGCCCGCGTAGCCCTGCTCGATCATCGTGGGCACGGCGGGCAGGGCCGGCAGGCGGTGCGCGCCGGTCACCGCGAGCGCGCGCAGCTTGCCGGCCTGGATCTGCGGCAATGCGGCTGATGCGGTCAGGAACATGGTGTCCAGGCGCCCGGCCAGCAGGTCGCCCACCGCCATCGGGAACTGGTTGTACGGCACGTGCGTGAGCTGGCTGCCGGTCTGCTGGGCGAACAGCGCGCCGGCCAGGTGCGCCGGCGTGCCGTTGCCGCCGGAGCCGAAGCTCAGCGTGCCCGGCCGGGCCTTGGCCGCGGCCTCCAGCTCGCGCGGCGAGCCCAGCGCCGAGGCGGCGGGCGCCACCAGCACGTTGTAGCTCCAGGCCGTCATGCCGACCGGCTCCAGGCTCTTGAGCAGGTCCAGTGACTGGCCGGGGAACAGCAGCGGCGCCACCAGCGAGGCCGACGACAGCATGTAGACCGTGTAGCCGTCGGCCGGCTGGCGCAGCACCTCGCCCAGGCCCACGGTGCCGGCCGCGCCCGGCCGGTTCTCGACGAACACGGTCTGGCCCAGCCCGCCCGCCATGCGCTCGGCCACCACGCGGCCCGCCACGTCCGCCGGCGTGCCGGGCGCCCACGGCACGATCAGGCGCACGGGCCTGGACGGGTACGCCTGGGCCGCCGCACCGGCGGGCAGCAGCCCGGCCAGCAGGGCGGCGGCCATGAGGGCGGCGCAAAGGGATCGCTTCGTCGGTTCGGTCATCGCGGGTCTCCGGGGTGCCAGGGCGGTGGGCGGATTCTGGGCAGGCCGGGGGAGGGCGACAAATGAGAAATCCGAGCGTACTCATACCGTTGCCGATATAAATGACCATGGCCTCCTTCCTGGAACGAAACCTCACGCTGCGCCAGCTGCGGCTGCTCAGCCAGCTGGGCCGCACGCTCAGCCTGAGCAAGTCGGCCGAGCTGCTCAACACCACCCAGCCCGCGCTGTCGCGCACGCTGGCCCAGCTCGAGGCCACGCTGCAGGTGCGCCTGTTCGAGCGCACCACCAAGCGCATCGCACCCACGGCGGCGGGGCTGAGCATGGTCCGGCACGCCGACCGCGTGCTGGGCGAGCTGATGCTGGCCGAGGAGTCGCTGCGCGACCTGCGCGTGGGCGTGAGCGGCGAGTTGCGCCTGGGCGTGCTGCCCGTGTTCTCGGCGCAGCGGCTCGCGGCTGCGCTGCTGCAGGCCTCGCAGATGCTGCCCCACGTGCGCCCGATGGTGCAGACGCTGGAGATCGAGGACCTGCACGGCGCGCTGCAGGACGGGCGCATCGACCTCATGCTCGCGCACGCGGAGTGGACGGTCGACCTCAACCGCGTCGAGGTCACGCCGTTGTACGAGGAGTTCAGCAGCATCGTGGCGGCGCCGCGGCACCGGCTGGCGCTCAAGCGCGCGCCGACCTGGGCCGAGGCCGCCAACGAGCGCTGGGTGCTGCCGCCGCACCGCACGCCGCTGCGGCCCAAGCTGGACCGCATGCTGTCGGTGCACCGCCGCCCGGGCGGGCCGCATCCGGCCGACATCCAGGCCGACTCGGCCCCGCTCGCGCTGCACCTTGTGCGCAGCTCGGGCCTGCTGTGGGCCACCGCCAACCACTACGCCGAAGACTTCGAGCGGCGCGGGCTCGTGCGCCGCATCGCCATGCCGGGCGAACTGCTGCGCGGCCCCATGTGCGCCTTCCGCCTGCGCAGCGAGGCGATGAACACGCCCACGCGCGTCTTCCTGCAATGCATGCAGGACGCGGCCGCCGCACCGCTGCCGTCGGATTGACTGGGCGGACGCGGCCGCGCCTCAGCGCTTCTTGCGGAAGGCCGTCCAGGCGGCCACGGCGGTGAAGGTGGCGACGATCGCCACCACGATCCAGAACCCGTGCCTGTGCTCCGCCAGCGGAATGCCGCCCACGTTCATGCCGAACAGGCCGGCCAGGATGTTGATCGGCAGCGCCAGCACCGTGACCACTGTCAGCACGAACAGGCTGCGGTTGTTGTCCTCGTTGACGTTGGCGGCGATTTCTTCCTGCAGCAGCTTGATGCGCTCCTGCAGCGCCTGCATGTCGCGCAGCACCACCGAGAACTCCTCGGTCGAGCCGCGCAGCTCCTGCACGTCGGGCTCGGCCATCCAGGCCGGCGGGCCCTGCAGCAGGCGGAACAGCGCGGCCGGCTCGGGCGCCAGCAGCCGCTGCAGCCGCACCAGCAGCCGGCGCAGCACGCCCAGGCGCGCACGCTTGTGGTCCAGGCGACCGGCCAGCAGCTCGTCCTCGATGCGGTCGATGCGCGAGGTGACGCCGCGCACGATCTTCACCAGCACGTCGGCCTGCGCGCGCAGCAGGTGCTCGAGCAGCTCGGTGCTCGAGCGCGGCGCCTCGCCCGCCTTCACGGCCGTGCGCAGCGCGTCGACCGAACGCAGCGGCTTGGTGCGCGCCGTGACCACCAGGCGCGGGCCGACGCTGATCCACAGCGTCGAAATGTCCGAGGGCTCGAAGCTGAACTCGAAGTGCACGTCGTTGATGACCGCGATCAGCGAGTCGTCGGCGCGCTCGATGCGCGTGGAGGGCAAGCCCTCGTGCAGCGTCTCGTAGAAGGTGTCCGACAGGGCGGCGTGCCGCACCAGCCAGCGTTCGGCGTGCGCATGGCTCAGGTTGAAGTGCAGCCACACGTAGGCGTTGCTGTCGCCGAGCTGGCCGGCATCCGCCAGCCACGCGGCGGCCTGCGCCGAATCGATGGCCCGCGCGGGCTCCGGCGCCGCGGCGTCGAACAGGTAGCCGCAGATCAGCCCGGCTTCGTCGCCGCCATAGGACTGCGCGGCGAGGTCATGAAATACCGACAAGGTGCGTGGTCAGAAAAGACATGTGAACAGGCAGACGCCCGTTTGGCGGGCTGCCAGCGTGCCCCGGATGGTGTTCGTGTCATGTGACAACGGCGTGTCGGCTTACAGAAAACAGCCGCAAAACCGTCACGCCGCCGTCATGCGGCGAGTGCAGCATGCTTTTTGTCTACCCGCCACTCTTGCCCCTTTTCATCATGCTGACGAGCGCACTTCCCGACCACGAAGACCTGATGCAACGCATCGCCCGCGACCTGATCGACAGCTACGACGAAGAGCTCGAACTGGAGATCGAAGACCGCAACCTCGACGGGCTCGACCCCGGCTCGGCCGCGTCTTCCGTGTCCGACAAGGCGGCGCGCCAGGCCTATTTCAAGGAACTCTTTCGCCTGCAGGGCGAGCTGGTCAAGCTGCAGGACTGGGTGCAGCACAGCAAGCAGAAGGTGGTCATTCTTTTCGAGGGCCGCGACGCGGCGGGCAAGGGCGGTGTCATCAAGCGCATCACCCAGCGCCTGAACCCGCGCGTGGCCCGCGTGGCCGCACTGCCCGCGCCCAACGACCGCGAACGCACCCAGTGGTATTTCCAGCGCTACGTGGCGCACCTGCCGGCGGCCGGCGAGATGGTGCTGTTCGACCGCAGCTGGTACAACCGCGCCGGCGTCGAGCGCGTGATGGGCTTTTGCAGCGACGACGAGTACGAGGAGTTCTTCCGCACCGTGCCCGAATTCGAGAAGATGCTCGTGCGCTCGGGCATCAAGGTCATCAAGTACTGGTTCTCCATCACCGACGACGAGCAGCACATGCGCTTCCTGGGCCGCATCCACGACCCGCTCAAGCAGTGGAAGCTCAGCCCCATGGACCTCGAAAGCCGCCGCCGCTGGGAGGAATACACCAAGGCCAAGGAGATCATGCTGGAGCGCACCCACATCCCCGAGGCGCCGTGGTGGGTGGTGCAGGCCGTCGACAAGAAGAAGGCGCGCCTGAACTGCATCAGCCACCTGCTGGGCCAGCTGCCCTACCAGGAAGTGGCGCACGCGCCGGTCGAACTGCCTGCGCGCGAGCGGCATGACGACTACCTGCGCCAGCCCGTGCCCGCCACCATGATCGTGCCGGAAATCTACTGAAGGCTTCGCGGCCGTTTGGCCGCCCGGCGCTTTGCCTGCACACTGCGCCATGGCCCGTCGCTCCACCGCTTCTTTCTTCGCCCGCGCCTATGAGCGCAACCTGAAGGCGCTCACCAAGCTCACGCTGAGCAACGGCAAGCGCGTGGCCGGCCAGGTGCAACGCGCGACCGCCAAGCGGCTCAAGCCGCCGCCCGGCAAGGGCGACTGGATCAGCGGCATGGCGATGGGCGCGGGTGGGGCGCGCGGCTATCACCTGTTCCGTCCGGCCGACCTGGTGCTGCAGCCCGGCGAGAAACTCCCGCTCATCGTCATGCTGCACGGCTGCGGCCAGACCGGACGCGACTTCGCGGCCAGCACGCGCATGAACGCGCTCGCCGTGCGCCAGCGCTTTCTCGTGCTTTATCCCGAGCAGGACCGCATCGCCCATCCGCAGGGCTGCTGGAACTGGTACGAGCGCCGCTCCGGCAAGGCCGACGCCGAGGCCGCCACGCTGATGGCCGCCGTCGACCAGGCCTGCATGCTGTACCCCGCCGACCGCGACCGCGTGGCCGTGGCCGGCCTGTCGGCGGGCGCGAGCATGGCGGCGCTGCTGGCCACGCGCTACCCGAATCGCTTTCGCGCCGTGGTCATGCACTCGGGCGTGGCGCCCGGCGCCGCGAAGTCGCCGGCCACCGCGCTCGGCGCGATGCGCGGCGAGCACGTGCCGCCGATGCCCGTCACCGCGGTCGGCAAGGCGATGGGCGCCGCGGCCGTCTTCGCGACGCTGCCACCGATGCTGGTGCTGCACGGCGACGCCGACGCCGTGGTGGCGCCCAGCAACGCCATGAGCAGCGCGGCCGTCTGGGCCACCGCCGTGGGCGCGCATGCCGGCATGGCGCGCGACCTGCAACGCGGCCAGCGCCGTGCCATGCGCGTGACCGACTTCAAGCGCCAGGGCCGCACCCTGGTCACGCTGTGCGAGATCGCGGGGCTCGGCCACTCGTGGAGCGGCGGGTCGCGGGGGCAGCTGTTCAGCGACCCGCTCGGGCCCGACGCCACGCGCATGACCTGGGCCTTTGCGTCCGCGCAGTTCGACAAGCGCTGAGCGCGCGGCGCCCTGCGCGCATGACCTCGCAGGTCATTGCCGCGATGCCGGCCGGTGCCGACAGTGGGGGCCATGACCTCGTCGAACCCTGCCGTTTCTTCTGCCCCATCGATCACGTCCGCCGCACCGGGTCCGCTGGGCCTGTGGGTCATGCTCAGCGGCACCTTCCTGGTGGTGCTCGATTTCTTCATCGTCAACGTCGCGCTGCCATCGATGCAGCACGACCTGCAGGCCAGCGCGGGCACGCTGCAGCTGGTGGTCGCGGGCTACGGCCTGGCCACCGCCGCGGGCCTGGTCACGGGCGGGCGGCTGGGCGACCTGTTCGGCCGGCGCCGCATGTTCATGCTCGGGCTGCTGCTGTTCACGCTCGCCTCGGCCGCCTGCGGCGTGGCGCCGAACGCCGGGCTGCTCGTGGCCGCGCGCCTGCTGCAGGGCCTGGCCGGCGCGCTGCTGCAGCCGCAGGTGCTCGCGATGATCGGCCTGGCCTACACGGGCGAAGACCGGACGCGCGCCTTCGCGGCCTACGGCCTCACGCTGGGCCTGGCGGCCACACTGGGGCAGCTGGTGGGCGGCGCGCTGATCCATGCCGACCTCGCGGGGCTCGGCTGGCGCAGCTGCTTTCTCATCAACGTGCCCATCGGCCTGCTGGCGCTCTTGCTCGCGCCGCGCGTGGTGCCGCCGCTGGCGCAGGGCCGGGGCGACAGCCGGCTCGACCTTGCCGGCATGGCGCTGGTCGCGGCCGGCTCGGTGGCCGTGGTGCTGCCGCTGGTCGAAGGGCGCCAGCAGGGCTGGCCGTTGTGGAGCTGGCTGTGCCTGGCCGCCGCGGTGCCGCTGTGGGGCCTCTTCGCCGGGCAGCAGCGCCGCCTTGCGGCACGCGGCGGTGCGCCGCTGGTGGCGCCGGTGCTGCTCGCCAACCGCCGCTTCGTGACCGGGCTGTTCACCACGCTGGCCTTCTATGCCGGCAACGCCTCGTTCTACTTCGTGCTCGCGCTGTACCTGCAGCAGGGGATGGGGCTGGGCGCGCTCCACTCGGGCATCGTCTTCACGGCGCTGGCCGTGGGCTTCTTCGCGACCTCGATGGCCGGCGCCCGCATCGCCCGCCGCTTCGGCGGCACGCCCCCGATCGCGCTCGGCGCCCTCGTGCTCGCGGCGGGGCATGCGTTGCAGTGCGCCAACGTGGCCGGCTGGCCGGGCCATGCGCATGTCGTGGCGTGGATGGTGCCGCTGCTGTTCGTGCAGGGCGCGGGGCTCGGCATGGTGATGGCGCCGCTGGTGTCCAATCTGATGGTGTCGGCGTTGCTGGTGGCGGTGCTGCATGGACGGGGAAGTCGCATGGCGTAGCCGGGCGGCCATGCCAAACTCGCGGCAGACCCCCGCAGGATTGACATGGCCACCGAACTTCAAGCACTGACCCAGGCCTTGCGCGATTTCGCACAAGCCCGCGACTGGGAGCAATTTCACTCCCCCAAGAACCTCGCCGCCGCGCTGTCGGTCGAAGCGGCCGAGCTGCTCGAACATTTTCAATGGCTCACCGAAGCGCAGAGCCGGGCGCTGCCCGCAGACCAGCGCGCGCAGATCGGCACCGAGATCGCGGACGTCCTGCTCTACCTGCTGCAGCTGGCCGACAAGCTCGGCATCGATCCGGTCGAGGCGGCCAAGCGCAAGATGCTCGCCAACGCCGTGAAGTACCCGGCCCCGCCACCCGCCTGAGTACCTCCGTGTACGCCACCCGGCGTATTTCCCCTTTGTGGTGCGTTCCGCAGACTCCTCTCCATCGCCAGCCCCGCGCTGTCGACAAGGTTCAACCCACCCGGAGCAGGAGTCCACATGCAACGTCGTTTCACACTCAAGGCGCTCACCGCCGCCGTCGCGCTGGCCAGCATTTCTGCTGCGCCCGCATTCGCCGCCGACACCATCAAGGTCGGCGTGCTGCACTCGCTGTCGGGCACGATGGCCATCTCGGAAACCGTGTTGAAGGACACGGTGCTGATGGCCATCGACGACATCAACAAGAAGGGCGGCGTGCTGGGCAAGCAGCTCGAACCGGTGGTGGTCGACCCGGCCTCCAACTGGCCGCTGTTCGCCGAAAAAACCAAGCAACTGCTCGGCCAGGACAAGGTCTCGGTGATCTTCGGCTGCTGGACCTCGGTGTCGCGCAAGTCCGTGCTGCCGGTGGTCGAGGAAATGAACGGCCTCTTGTTCTACCCCGTGCAGTACGAGGGTGAAGAGCTCTCGAAGAACGTGTTCTACACGGGCGCCGCACCCAACCAGCAAGCGATTCCGGCCGTCGACTACCTCATGAGCAAGGAAGGCGGCGGCGCCAAGCGCTGGGTGCTGCTGGGCACCGACTACGTGTACCCGCGCACCACCAACAAGATCCTGCGCGCCTACCTCAAGAGCAAGGGCGTGGCCGACAAGGACATCGACGAGAAGTACACCCCCTTCGGCCACAGCGACTACCAGACCATCGTCGCCGACATCAAGAAGTTCTCGGCCGGTGGCAAGACGGCGGTGGTCTCGACCATCAACGGCGACTCCAACGTGCCCTTCTACAAGGAACTGGGCAACGCGGGCCTGAAGGCCAAGGACGTGCCGGTGGTGGCCTTCTCGGTCGGCGAGGAAGAACTGCGCGGCGTGGACACCAAGCCGCTCGTGGGCCACCTCGCGGCATGGAACTACTTCATGTCGATCAAGAACCCGACCAACACCGCGTTCATCAAGCAGTGGAGCGACTACGCCAAGGCCAAGAACATCGCCGGCCACAAGGACAAGCCGCTCACCAACGACCCGATGGAAGCCACCTGGATCGGCATCCACATGTGGAAGCAGGCGGTCGAGAAGGCCAAGTCGACCGACACCGACAAGGTGATCGCGGCGATGGCCGGCCAGACCTTCACGGCACCGTCGGGCATCGTCTCGAAGATGGACGAGAAGAACCATCACCTGCACAAGAGCGTGTTCATCGGCGAGATCAAGGCCGACGGCCAGTTCAGCGTGGTGTGGAAGACGCCGGGTCCTGTGAAGGCCAAGCCGTGGAGCCCGTACATCGAAGGCAACGACAAGAAGCCGGATTACCCCGCTGGCAAGTCGATGTAACTGGGGCTCGCCCCCAGGCTGCGCGCACTTCGTGTCGCTTCGCCAACCCCCTACCGGGGGCAACACCTGAGGCCCGGCAAAGCCGGTTCCTCGGTGTTCCCGAATGAGAGAACCGCTGTGCATCCATTACTGCGCTCAATTTGTTCCTGCACGACGGCGCTGTTGCTGCTGGCAGCAGCGCCCGTCCATGCGTTGACCACCGACGAGGCCAAGGCCATCGCCTCCGGCGAATCCGAAGCCCGCATCGCCGCGCTCAACAAGGCCGTCCTCACCGCCGACGAGAAGACCGCCGCCTTCATCCAGGCCATGGCCGACGATGCCGTGAAGTACACCGAAGACAAGGTCTTCGTGATGAAGGACGACAAGGGTTTCGACCCCGTGACGGGCGCCGAGCTGAAGGTGCCCGACACCGCCGAAGACGTCGTCAACAACAACCTCATGCGCGGCGCGCTCGATGCCGCGCAGGCCGCACTCAAGCTCACGAGCACCGACGACGCGGTGCGCGCCGAGGCCGCGCAGGCGCTCTTCAAGGAGCCCGACGAGTCGCGCATTCCGATGGTCGAGAAGGCGCTGGCCGCCGAGACCAACCCGAAGATCAAGGCGCAGCTCGAACTCGTGCGCGCCGCCAGCATGCTCACGAGCGCCGACAAGGCCAGGCGCCTGGCCGCGGCCAAGGAGCTGGGCAACAACCGCAGCCCCGACACCAAGCTGTTGCTCAACCAGCGCCTGGCCGACGAAACCGAAGCCGACGTCAAGGCAGCCATCACCGCATCGATCGCCAACATCGACGGCGCGCTGGTCTGGGGCGACCGCATCAACGCGGTATTCAGCGGCATCAGCCTGGGCTCGGTGCTGCTGCTCGCCGCGCTCGGCCTGGCCATCACCTACGGCCTCATGGGCGTCATCAACATGGCGCACGGCGAGCTGATGATGATCGGCGCCTACGCCACCTACGTGATGCAGGGCATCTTCCAGAAGTACATGCCCGAGGCGGCCTTCGGCTGGTACCTCGTGGCCGCCATTCCCGTGTCCTTCCTCGCATCGGCGCTCGTGGGCGCGGTGCTCGAGCGTGGCGTGATCCGCTTCCTCTACGGCCGCCCGCTCGAAACGCTGCTCGCCACCTGGGGCATCAGCCTGATGCTGCAGCAGCTCGTGCGCTCGCTCTTCGGCGCGCAGAACGTCGGCGTGGAAAACCCCGGCTGGATGAGCGGCGGCTTCACCATGCTGAGCAACGTCACGCTGCCGTGGAACCGCATCTGCATCATCGTCTTCGCGGCGCTGGTGCTGCTCGCGATGGGCTGGCTCATCGGAAAGACGCGCCTGGGCCTGTTCGTGCGCGGCGTCACGCAGAACCGCCCGATCGCCTCCTGCATGGGTGTCAACACTGCGCGCATCGACACCTACGCCTTCGCGCTCGGCTCCGGCATCGCGGGCCTGGCGGGCTGCGCGCTGAGCCAGATCGGCAACGTCGGCCCCGACCTGGGCCAGAGCTACATCGTCGACAGCTTCATGGTGGTCGTGATGGGCGGCGTCGGCCAGCTCGCGGGCACCGTGTATGCGGCGCTGGGGCTGGGCATCCTCAACAAGTTCATCGAAGGTTGGGCGGGCGCGGTGCTCGCGAAGATCGCGGTGCTCGTTTTCATCATCATCTTCATCCAGAAGCGCCCGCAAGGCATCTTCGCGATGAAGGGCCGGAGCGCAGAGGCATGAGCAAGGTCACGTTGCCAACCAAGGGGCCGCTGCTGAGCGGCAAGGGCTGGACGGCCTTCTTCGTCGCGCTGATCGTGGTGTGCGCCGTGGCGCCCGTGCTCAACATGTGGGTGTCGGCCGACAGCCCGCTGCACATGAGCGACTACGCCGTGGCGCTGGTCGGCAAGATCATGTGCTACGCCATCTGCGCGCTCGCCATGGATTTGATCTGGGGCTACACCGGCATCCTCTCGCTGGGCCACGGCCTGTTCTTCGCGCTCGGCGGCTACATGATGGGCATGTACCTCATGCGCCAGATCGGCCGCGACGGCAACTACAAGAGCGACCTGCCCGACTTCATGGTGTTCCTCGACTGGAAGGAACTGCCCTGGCACTGGACCTTCAGCGGCAGCTTCGGCATGACGCTGCTGCTGATCGTGGCGGTGCCCGGCCTCATCGCCTTCGTGTTCGGCTTCTTCGCCTTCCGTTCGCGCATCAAGGGCGTGTACTTCTCGATCATCACGCAGGCCATGACTTTCGCGGCCATGCTGCTTTTCTTCCGCAACGAGACCGGCTTCGGCGGCAACAACGGCTTCACCGACTTCAAGCGCATCCTGAACATCCCGATCGCCACGCAGGAGATGCGCATGACGCTCTTCGCGCTCACCGGCCTCACGCTGCTGGGCTTCTTCCTGTTCGCCAAGTGGCTCATCGGCAGCAAGTTCGGCCGCGTGCTGCAGGCCATTCGCGATGCCGAAACGCGCGTGATGTTCTCGGGCTACAACCCGCTGCCGTACAAGCTCACGATCTGGGTCATCTCCGCCGTGATGTGCGGCGTGGCCGGCGCGCTGTACGTGCCGCAGGTCGGCATCATCAACCCGGGCGAGATGAGCGCGGCCAACTCCATCGAGATCGCGGTGTGGGCCGCAGTCGGCGGGCGCGCCACGCTGATCGGGCCGATCATCGGCGCCTTCATCGTCAACGGCGCCAAGAGCTGGCTCACCGTGGCCTACCCCGAGTACTGGCTGTACTTTCTGGGTGCGTTGTTCATTGCTGTCACGCTGTTCCTGCCGAACGGCATCGTGGGGTTGGTGCGCAAGTGGCTCTCGCGCGAGAAGACGCAGAAGGCCGCGGCGCCGGCCACGAAGGAAGCGCGGCGCGAGTCCGCCGCCTCGCATACCGAGCCCGAAGCGACGGTGCAGGCGCCCCTGGTCGCCGATGTGAAGGGAGCCCGCGCATGACGCCCGACCTGATGGAAGCCGGCGCCGAGCGCGCCGCACGCGCAGCCGGTCTGCACGCGGCCACGGGCCAGACCGAATCGGGCGGCCGCACCGCCGACTTCGGTCGCCATGTCACGCCGGGCGAGGTCGACATCACCCACGGCCGCATCCTGTACCTCGAGGACGTGAGCGTGAGCTTCGACGGCTTCAAGGCCATCAACAAGCTCTCGCTCGACATCGCGCCGGGCGAGCTGCGCTGCATCATCGGCCCCAACGGCGCGGGCAAGACCACGATGATGGACATCATCACCGGCAAGACCCGGCCCGATTCGGGCACCGTCTTCTTCGGCAGCACCATCGACCTCCTGCGCCACCGCGAGGCCGACATTGCGCAGCTGGGCATCGGCCGCAAGTTCCAGAAGCCGACGGTGTTCGAGCACCTCACCGTGTTCGAGAACCTCGAGCTCGCACTGAAGACCGACAAGGGCGTGCGCGCCTCGATGCTGTTCAAGCTCGACTCGGCGCAGAGCGACCGCCTGGCCGAGGTGCTGGAAACCATCCACCTGGCCGACAGCGTCTCGCGCCTGGCCGGCAACCTGAGCCACGGCCAGAAGCAGTGGCTCGAAATCGGCATGCTGCTCATGCAGGACCCGAAGCTGCTGCTGCTCGACGAGCCCGTGGCCGGCATGACCGACGAGGAAACCGCGCGCACCGCCGAGCTGTTCCTCACGCTCAAGGGCAAGCATTCGCTGATGGTGGTGGAGCACGACATGAGCTTCATCCGCACCATCTCCGAGATCGTGACCGTGCTGTGCGACGGCTCGGTGCTCGCGCAAGGCACGCTCGACGAAGTGCAGGCCGACGAGCGAGTGATCGAGGTCTACCTTGGCCGCTGATTTCTCCCGACAACGAAGCAGCCGACGCCCAACCCACCCCAGGCGCCCGGTGGGCGGTGCGGTGTGGGCGGCCCCTCTGTGCCGCCGAGGAGCGCAGCGTTTCGCGGATCAGGGCTCGCAGCTGTCTGAGCGCAGCGAGTTCTGCGAGACCCCGCGAAACGCGAGCACCGCAGGGCAGCCCGAAGGGCCGGCACAGTGGGGCCGACCGCGCCGTGCCGCCCACCGGGCGCCCCCGATAAAGACCAAGGAAGGCATCCAGTCATGCTGACAGTCAAGAACATCCACCAGTACTACGGCGGCTCCCACATCCTCCGGGACGTGAGCTTCCAGGCCACGCTCGGCAAGGTCACGGTCCTGCTCGGCCGCAACGGCGTCGGCAAGACCACGCTGCTGAAGTCGCTCATGGGCCTGGTGCCCATCAAGAGCGGCAGCATCGAACTCGAAGGCAAGCCGATCCACAAGGCCACGCCCTACGACAGGGCCAGAGCAGGCATCGGCTTCGTGCCGCAGGGCCGCGAGATCTTCGCGCGGCTCACGGTCGAGGAGAACCTGCGCATGGGCCTGGCCTACAAGAGCGGCGGCACGCCCATTCCTGCGGAGCTGTTCGAGCTGTTCCCGGTGCTCAAGCAGATGATCAACCGAAGAGGCGGCGACCTCTCCGGCGGGCTGCAGCAGCAACTGGCGATCGCCCGCGCCCTCGCGCCCAAGCCCAAGCTGCTGATCCTCGACGAGCCCACCGAGGGCATCCAGCCCAGCATCATCAAGGACATCGGCCGCGTCATCCGCATGCTCGCCGACCGCGGCGACATGGCCATCGTGCTGTGCGAGCAGTACTACGACTTTGCGCAGGAGCTGGCCGACGACTACCTCGTGATGGAGCGCGGCGAAGTCATTGCGCGCGGCCTGGGCAAGGACATGGAAGCGCAGGGCGTGCGGCAGCTGGTTGCGATCTGAATTGCAAGACGGTACCGACGCGCCGCACGAGAGCATCTTCACAATTTAAGGGTTTACCCTAGAATCGGGCCTTGCCCGCGTCCGCCGGGCACCCCCCAGGAGCCCGGCCTTGAACGCCTCACCGTCCGCCCGCGAAGGCGCGGAAACCACCGCCATTGCACCGTCCGTCTCGTCCGCCCAGTTCCTGCGCGCGGTGCTCGCGCTCGGCGTCGGCGGCTTTGCCATCGGCACCGGCGAGTTCGTCATCATGGGCCTGCTGCCCGAGGTTGCGAAAGACATCGCCGTCACCATCCCGCAGGCCGGCCACGTCATCAGCGCCTATGCGCTGGGCGTGGTCATCGGCGCGCCCGTGCTCGCGGTGCTGGCCGCCGGCTGGGGCCGCCGCGCGCTGCTGATCGCGCTGATGGCCGTGTTCGCGGCCGGCAACTTCGCCAGCGCGATGGCGCCCGGCTACCTGTCGCTCAACCTGCTGCGCTTTGCCACCGGCCTGCCGCACGGCACCTACTTCGGCGTGGCCGCGCTCGTGGCCGCCACGCTCGCGCCACCGGGGCGGCGCGCACGCGCGGTCGGCCTCGTGATGCTGGGGCTCACCGGCGCCACGCTGGTCGGCGTGCCCATCGCGGCGTGGCTGGGCCAGCTGTTCGGCTGGCGCGCGGCCTTCGTGTTCGTGGGCGTCATCGCGCTCGTCGCCGTGGCGCTGCTGCGCCGCGACGTGCCCGACATCGCACCCGCCGCCGGCGCCAGCCCCTGGCGCGAACTCGGCGCGCTCAAGCGCAAGCAGGTGTGGTTCACGCTGGGCATCGGCGCCATCGGCTTTGGCGGCATGTTCGCCGTGTTCAGCTACATCAAGCCCACGTTGATCGAGGTGGCCGGTCTGCCGCTGGGCGGCGTGCCCTTCGTGCTCGCGCTGTTCGGCCTGGGCATGGTCACCGGCAACCTCGTGGGCTCGCGGCTGGCCGACAAGTCGCTCATGCGCACCATCGGCGGCGTGCTCGTCTACGCGGCGCTGGTGCTCGCCAGCTTCACCTTCGCGGCGCACCACGTCGTGACGGCGGCCTTCACCGTGTTCCTCATCGGCACCACCGTCGCCATCGGCCCGGCCCTGCAGATCCGCCTGATGGACGTGGCCGGCGACGCGCAAACGCTCGCCGCCGCGCTCAACCACTCGGCCTTCAACATGGCCAACGCCCTCGGCGCCTGGCTCGGCGGCGTGGCCATTGCGGCCGGCCTGGGCTGGACCTCGACCGGTTGGGTCGGCGCGCTGCTGGCACTGGCGGGCGTGGGGATCTTCGCCTGGGCGGTCGCGAGCGCGCGTGCGGATGCGCGGCGGCCGGTGGCTGTGGTTTGCGAAGGGTCGGCGGGCTGAGACGCCGTTCTGCAGTGGCGGTGCTGTAAGAGAAGGGCGCCAGAATCAGGCACGTTCCTGACGGCTGGAGTCCATGCAGATCCTTCGAGTGTTTGTGGCGGTGTGCCTCGCGGCGATGGGCGTCGCCATGCTGTGTGTCGCGCTGCTGTCGGCGCTTGATGCCGCGGTCATTCTTTCTTCTTACGACAAGGTCGAGGGTGTCGTCACCGGCGCCGGCAACACAGAGGTCCGGGTCGACTACGTCCGGCCCGACGGCCGACGGGCTGTCTTGTACGCACGCAGCGGCGGCAAGTTCGATGCACGCCCCGTGGGCAAGAAGGTCGCGGTCCTGCTGCCTCCGAAAGATCGGTTGGACGGCTCGCTCAAGCCGATCCTCAAGGACGACCTGAACCCCGTCGCCATGGAATTCATGTTCGCGGTGCTCTTTCTTGTAGGCGCATTGGTGATCTGGGAGGGACGCTCCGGCGGTGCTTCTTCGCAGTCGAGCGAAGACCTGCGCACAAGGGGCGTCGACACCCATCCGAAAGATCCCGAGCGGCCAGTGCGCCCGCAGGCGTCGATCGACTTCGAGCACGCGAGCGCCAACACCCGCGAGATGGATCTCACGCAGCTGGCGCGCCTGCAGGCGTTGATCGACCGCGAGTACACGAGCGTCGACACCCGGCAGAGGCAGCTCGACCGGCAAGCGCGCCTGCAGGCATCGATCGACCTCGAGATCGCCGAGCGACGCGCCAAGAAAGACGCCCGATGACCACTCCGCTTTTCACCCGCCGACGCCTGCTGCACACCGGCCTCGCCGCCGCCGCGCTCGGCCATCCCTTCCTGCACCTGCGCGCCCAGCCCTCGGCCGCGCGCGACCCGTTCACGCTCGGCGTCGCCTCGGGCGCGCCACGGCCGGACGGCATGGTGCTGTGGACACGGCTCGCGCCCGAGCCGTTGCAGGGCGGCGGCATGGGCGACGCGCCCGTGGCGGTGCAGTGGGAGATAGCCGAGGACGAGCGCTTTCGTCGCATCGTGACCAAGGGCATCGCCAGCGCCGAGGCCGACCTCGCGCACTCGGTGCACGTCGAAGTGCAGGGCCTGCGCCCGGGCCGCCCCTACTGGTACCGCTTCACAGCCGCCGGCGTGTGCAGCCCCGTCGGCCGCACGCGCACCGCGCCGGCCGACGATGACGCCGCCGTGCAGCCGCTGCGCTTCGCCTTCGCCTCGTGCCAGCAGTACGAGGAGGGCTACTACGCCGCCTACCGCGACATGGCCACGCAGCCGCTCGACTTCGTCGTGCACCTGGGCGACTACATCTACGAAAGCACGCGCGGCTCGCACAACGTGCGCCGCCACGAGGGCGGCATTCCCACCGACCTGGCCGGCTTTCGCAACCGTTACGCGCTCTACAAGACCGACCCGCACCTGCAGGCCGCGCACGCGGCCTTCCCGTGGCTCGTGACCTGGGACGACCACGAGGTTGCCAACGACTACACCGACGACGTCTCGCCGCGCACGCCCGACCCGGCGCAGTTCCTCGCGATCCGCGCCGCCGCCTACCAAGCCTGGTACGAGCACATGCCCGTGCCCGCCTCCATGCGCCCGCGCGGCGCCAGCGCGACCATCTACGGGCGCCATCGCTTCGGCCGCATGCTCGACGTGATGCTGCTCGACGGCCGCCAGTACCGCTCGCACCACGCCTGCCTCCCGGGCCGCAGCACCAAGCCGCTGGTCGACTGCGCCGACCGGCTGGCCCCGGAGCGCAGCCTGCTCGGCATGCAGCAGGAAGCCTGGCTCGCGAACGAACTCGCCACGCCGCCGGCGCGCTGGACCGTCATCGCCCAACCGACCTTGCTCGCCGAAGCCGACCGCCAGCGCGGCGCGGGGCACGGCTACTGGATGGACGGCTGGGACGGCTACGCCGCCGCGCGCACGCGCCTGCTCGACGCGCTGGCCGCCAACCCGTCGCGCGGTGGCGATGCGCTGGTGCTCGGCGGCGACGTGCACGCCTTCTGGGCCGCCGACCTGCGCCGCGCGCCGCAGGGGCCCGTCGTCGCGACCGAGTTCGTCGGCGGCGCCATCACCTCCGAAGGGCCCAGCGCCGCCAGCGTGGCCCACATGCGCGCGAAGAACGAACACTTGCGCTACGGCCGCGCCGACAAGCGCGGCTACGGCCTCATGACGCTCGACGCGCGCGGCTGCGCGGTCGAGTTCCGCGCGGTGGACGACGAGAAGAACGCCGACTCCGCCGTGGCGGCCATGGCCCGCTTCTCGGTCGAACGCGGCGCGCCCGGCGTGCACCTCGAATCCACCTGAATCTCCAGCGCCTGCAGGAATGCGCGGCCGTGCCTATGATGGCCGCCGCCTCTTTTCCTCCCTCTCCCACCTTCTCGGAGCGAGCCTGCATGAGCATCCCCACCACCCGCCTGGGCCGTACCGGCCTCACCGTGTCCCGCCTGGCCCTGGGCACCATGACCTTCGGCCTGCAGACCGACGAGGCCGTGTCGCACCAGATCCTGGACAAGGCCGCCGACGCCGGCATCAACTTCCTCGACACCGCCGACGTGTACCCGCTGGGCGGCACCATCGAGACCACCGGCCGCACCGAAGAGATCATCGGCAACTGGCTCGACAAGCAGGGCCCCGCCGGCCGCCGCCGCTTCGTGGTCGCCACCAAGGCCGTCAACAAGGTCGGCCCCAACCCCTGGGACCAGGGCGCCTCGCGCAAGCACCTGCTCGACGCCATCGACCTCTCGCTCAAGCGCCTGAAGACCGACCACGTCGACCTGTACCAGCTGCACATGGACGACCGCGAGACCCCGCTCGAAGAAAGCCTCGAGGCGCTCGACGTCATCGTCAAGTCGGGCCGCGCGCGCTACATCGGCGTGTCGAACTTCCTGGCCTACCGCCTGGCGCGCGCGCTGGGCAAGGCCGAGCTGCACCGCTTCACGCGCTTCGTGTCGGTGCAGCCGCGCTACAGCCTGCTGTTCCGCGAGATCGAGCGCGAGCTGCTGCCGCTCGCGGCCGAAGAGGGCCTGGGCGTGATTCCCTACAACCCGCTGGCCGGCGGCCTGCTCACCGGCAAGTACAAGCCCGGCGCCAAGCCCGAGGAGAACACCCGCTTCACCCTCGGCACCGCCGGCGGCATGTACCAGGACCGCTACTGGAACGACCGCAGCTTCGACACCGTGACCCAGCTGCACGCGCTGGCCGACGAAGCCGGCGTGCCGCTGGCCACGCTGGCCGTGGCGTGGGTCATGGCCAACCCACTCATCACCGCGCCGCTGCTGGGCGCCAGCCGCCCCGAACAGCTCGACGCCACCGTGGCTGCCGCCAGCTACATGCTCGACCCCGCGCTCAAGCAGAAGCTCGACGCGCTCACGGCCGAGTACCGCAAGGGCGACGCCCCCCGCTGAACGAACGCCTGCCGGCGCCCCAGGATGGCCTGCGCGCAGTACGTGCTTGGGCCATGCAGGAGAATCGCGGCCGGCATGACGACTTCCCACACCACCTTCCGGTGCGCCGCCCTGCGGCACGCGGCAACGACCGAACGGCGGCCCGCATGGCACAGCTGATGTCGCTGCTGGTGCAGAACGCGATCCTGGTGGTGTTTGCCGCCAGCTTCGCCGCGCGCCTGGGCCTGCCCGTGCCGGCCGCGGCCGTGCTGGTCGTCACCGGCGCGCTGCTGGCGGCGGGCGACGTGTCGGTGGTCGGCGTGGTGCTGGCCGCCGTGATCGCCAACCTGCTGGGCGACGGCGCGTGGTTCTATGCCGGGCGCCGCTTCGGCTACCGCTTCATGCGGCTGCTGTGCCGCATCTCGCTGTCGCAGGACTCGTGCGTGCGGCGCGGCGAATCGCTCATTTCCGACTGGGGCGGCATGTCGCTCGTGGCCGCCAAGTTCGTGCCCGGCGTGTCCGTGGTGGCGCCGCCCATGGCCGGCGCATTGGGCATGTCGGTGCGGCGCTTTGTCGGCTTCGACATCGTGGCCGCGCTGGTCTGGACGGGCCTGTTCCTTGGCCTGGGCTGGCTCTTTCGCGACCAGATCCAGCAGGTGCTCGCCGTGCTGGCCCAGGCCGGCGGCATCGCCACCGCCGCGCTGGGCGTGGTGCTGCTCGTGATGCTCGCCGTGCGCTACTGGCGCCGCCGCGCCTTCGCGCGCCTCACCGGCATGCCGCGCATCAGCGTCGACGAGCTGTTCGACCTGATGAGCGGCGACGTGCCGCCGCTGGTGATCGACGTGCGCGGCGAAGCCGGCGTGCAGGTCGACCCGCGCCGCATTCCGGGCGCGCTGTCGTACACCCTCAAGGCGCTGCAGCAGCGCAACCTGGACCTCACCATCGACCCCGACCGCGACGTGGTGCTGTACTGCAACTGCCCCAACGAAGTCTCGGCCGCGCAGGCTGCGCGCGTGCTGCTGGCGCGCGGGGCGCGGCGGGCGCTGCCGCTGACGGGAGGGCTGGATGCGTGGGTGGCGTCGGGGCGACCGACGAGCCTGCACTGACCTGCTTCGCAGCTGCTCATCGCAGCTGTTGTGTCATTGGGCACTCCAGAACGAGCCGGGCGGGCAGGGGTGAGTCCTGCCAGCCGGGTACGTCCTTCTTTCGGTAGGCCTCCAGCGAGGGATAGCCGTCCGCCGTCCAGTCGGTGCCGTCCACCTGTTCGAGCGCGACCACTTCGTACAGGCACTTGGCGTCGCGTGCCTTGAAGCGAAAAGCCATCCGCCCGGGTTCGCCGGGGCGGCTCATGTCCAGCACCTCATAGCTGCTGCGTGCGCAGCGGCTGAAACTCGATCGCCATTCGATGGTCTGGCTGCGCACATGGAGTACACCGTTGCATGCCCGGCCCGTGCCGGTGAACTTCCCGGTGAATGTGTGGGCGTGCGCGGGACCAGCCATAACTGCTGAGCAGGCGAGTGCCAGGAGACGCCGCCCGATGTTTCGGCCTACTTGCATGCGGTTGCCTCGGAGCCTCTGCGAACGGCCGCCAAGGCATAGCCGAGCTTGTCTGCATACGTCGCATCGCCATCCACGTTGTAGTAAGTTGCCGCTCCCGATACCGTGATGGGCTTCCAGCCTGTGATGACCCTCTGAACCGAGGCCCTCTGGTAGTGCAGCACCTCGCCGGGCCGAAGCATGTGTGCGGACGGATTGAGCCGCTTCATCACCTCTGGCGTGCTGCCTTTCGCTCTGGCGATGCTGTTCAGGGTATCGCCAGCTTTCACGACGACCTGATGGGTGCGGGTGTCTGCATCGGGCACGCTCTGAAAGGAGAAATTGGCCATGCGCAGCAGCAGATAGCCGATGCCCGCCCGGATGTTGTCGGCAGGCGCGCGGCGTACGCCGTCGACGGAGAGGCTTCTGCGGTAAGAGGGCGGGAGGATCAGGTCACCGCCGTCCTTGCCACCCAGCAGCGCCTGGAGGCCCAGATCTCCTGTATTGCCGATCTGCATCGGGCGGGTCTTCCACTGCGGCCGTTTGGCCCCCGTTTCGACCCACAGCATGGCCTTCACCAGGCGCCAGTCCAACGGGACGTAGCCCTTGGTTCGAGAGAGGTGCATGTCGTATTCATGGACGGCCGAGCGGATCTCGCAGTCGTGGCTGTTCCACTTGTCGTCGGCGTTGTCGATGCCGCGCTTCCAGCCTTCATTCTCTGTCTCGGCTGCCGTCGTCTTTTGCGTCTTGCGCATACGTGCTCCCTCTTCCGTTTGTTGATGTCCCCGCGTTGTAGGCCGGTTCGGCGCTGCACACTGTCACCCAACGTCACCCGGTCCTTCTTCCCCGGAATTTCTCCGCGAAGCCGCGAGGCCAGCTCCCTGCCCACCCCCAGTGGTAGTCTCCCTCCCCGATGAACCTCCGCACCAAGATCGTCGCGCTGGCCGTTGCGCCCCTGCTGGTCGCGCTGGTGCTCGTGGCCCTGGCTGTGCGTCACCAGGAGCACGACCTGGCCCAGCGCGAGCGGGCGCTCATCGAGCGCAGCTACATGGCCCAGCGCCGCAGCGAGCTGCGCAGCTACGTCGACCTGGCCGTGAGCAACCTGCTGCCGCTGTACGAGTCGGGGCTGGACGACGAGGCCACGCGCACCGAGGCGCTGCGCCGCCTGGCCACGCTCAACTACGGCGACGACGGCTACTTCTTCGTCTACGACATGGACGGCAACTCGCTCATGCATTCGCGCCAGCCCGAGCTGGTGGGCCAGAACCTGTGGAACCTGCGCGATTCGCATGGCCGCTTCACCATCCAGGAGCTGATCAAGGGCGCGCGCGACAAGGGCGGCGCCTACGTCGAGTACGAGTGGCGCAAGCCCTCCAGCGCGCAGATGGCGCCCAAGCTCGGCTACGTCACCGCGCTGCCGCGCTGGAACTGGATGGTCGGCACCGGCCTGTACCTGGACGACATCCAGTCGACCATGGACACCCTCGACCGGCAGATGAACGCCAACGTCACCGCCACGCTGCTGTGGATCGCCGGCATCGCCGCGCTGTGCCTGGGCGTGGTCAGTGCGGCCGGGCTGCTGCTCAACCTCAGCGAGCACCGCACCGCCGAAGCCAAGCTGCGCCTGCTCGCGCGCCGCGTGGTGCAGTCGCAGGAAGAAGAGCGCGGCCACCTTGCGCGCGAACTGCACGACGGCACCAGCCAGACGCTGGTGTCGGCCAAGCTGCTGATCGAATCGGCGGTGGAGCAGCTCGACCGCGCGCACCAGTCGCCGCCGCCCGCGCTCGGCAAGGCGCTGCAGCGGCTGAACGATTCGCTCACCGAGGTGCGCCGCATCTCGCACCGGCTGCGCCCCGCGCTGCTCGACACCCTGGGCCTGCCCGCCGCGCTGGAGCGCCTGGGCGCCGAGTTCGGTGAAGAAGGCGGCGTGGACGCATCCATCATGGTCGAGGGCGAACCCTTCGAGCTGTCGCAAGAAGCCAAGACCGCGCTCTTTCGCGTCACGCAGGAAGCGTTGACCAATGTGCGCAAACACGCGCGTGCGCAACAGGTGCACATCGCACTGGGCTTCGACGAAGAGGCCGTGCGCCTGGAGATCAGCGACGACGGCGTCGGCTTCAACGTCGAGGCCATGCAGCTCGACCCGCAGCGCGGCATCGGCCTGCGCAACATGCGCGAGCGCATGGAGTCCATCGAAGGCCGGCTGCGCATGCGCTCGGGCCGCGGCCACACCTCCATCGTGGCCGAAGTGCCCGTGCGGCGCGCAAAGCCAGAATAGCGGCCATGAACGAAAACCCCGCCGCTGCTCCCGCTGCCCCCGTGGTTGTGCGCCTGTTCCTGGTCGACGACCACCCGCTGGTGCGCGACGGCCTGCGCGCGCGCCTGGGCGCCATGCCCGGCCTGGAGATCGTGGGCGAGGCCGGCAGCGCGGCCGAGGCGCTGGCACTCATCGGCCCTGCGCAGCCGCACCTCGTGCTCATGGACGTGGGCATGAAGGACATGAACGGCATCGAGCTGGCGGCGCTGCTGCTGCAACAACAGCCGCAGCACCAGAAGCCCGCGCCGCACATCGTGATGCTCAGCATGTACGACAACCCCGAGTACGTGCAGAAGGCCTTGCAGGTCGGCGCGCGCGGCTACGTGCTGAAAGACGCGCCGGCCGCGGAGATCGTGGCCGCCATCGAGGCCGTGTCGGCGGGCGGCACCTTCCTGAGCCCGGCCGTGTCGAAGAAACTCTTTCGCAACCAGACCCCGCGCCCGCTGCTGACGCCGCGCGAGAGCGAAATCTTGAGCGCGCTCGGCCGCGGCGAATCGAGCAAGCAGATCGCGCGCGACCTCGGCCTGAGCGTGCGCACCGTGGAGGCGCACCGCCAGAGCATCAAGCGGCGCCTGGGCATCGAAGGGCAGGCGGAGCTCATCAAGTACGCGGTGGAGCACGCGCGGGAGTTCGGCGGGCAGGGCTGAGGCGCTGCTGTCGATGCGGGGCTCGGGCTCTGCTTTCAGGGCCCGACTGTCAGGGCTTTGTGAATCGCCGTTGCCGCAGCGCGATTACTTGCGCGAACCGCGCATTCCTCGGCGAAATTTCTCTCTGTGCCGGGCAGGACTTCTCCACAGTGAATGCCCCTGTGATGAAACGACCCGCCATGTGGGCGAGGAGGGCAGCACACACCACACCACGGACCACCGACTGACTGATTGAGTGAATGAACAGCTTCGCCTCACGGCGGGCCATCGATGCAGACCGATCGATGCGAACGTGAGGCACAAAAGGCGACGGCCACGCTGCGCGAACACCATGACCGTCTAACCAAATGACGTGCAATAACTTTGGAAAGCGAGCACATCAATGGCTGATCGAATTATGGCTCGGGCTCCCCGGCCGACTTCTCCCCAAGCAACCACCCCCAGCGCAGCAGACCTGCTGGAGTGCAAGCTGGAACAACTGAACTCACTGCTGTGGTGCTGCCACGGCGCCGGCGATGGATGGTTCGAAGAGGCGGGGGCCGGGCATCGGGACAACCTGCTTTGGATCGCTTCGGATTTGGCGCGGGATGCGGCGGCGTTGTTTCAGGAGAGTGGGGGAGGGTGATGTATGTAGAGGGGGGTCATGAGCCCCTCGAGGCCGTTTTCAGAGCGTAGCGATTAGCCTCCATCCGCCGCCGCGGTCAGGGCTTCAGCTAACGACTTTCGGTCCTGGGGATCGAGGCAAGACTTACACCACTCGTTGGCGAGCACTTCCCAAACACTTACAGAACTCTTCACGATCTGATCGCCAACTAAGGCATTCCATCTATGGTGATCAGGTTCAAGCATTGCATCTTCGAGAGCCGTCAGGAGAGAACCTGCTCCGATGCCGAATCGCTGTGCAAGGTTCGGCCAACCTTTTTCCTTCAAGTCTGCATAGACCATTCTCTCCGGAGCGACTGTGCCCGGTAGCCGAAAGCAGTTTGGGTCAGCGTGATCGCCATCTACGACAGCAAGTGATTTGTATGGAAGCTTGCCCGCTTTCCCAAGGGTCCCGAGCATTGCGACAACATTTGCCGGACCGACTGGACTAATTTCAATGCGCGGGAGTACCTTGGACGTGTCTTGATCGGATGCCAAGATTTCTCTCAGCAGTATTTCAGCCTCTCGGTCCTCGACAAAAACATGCGCCTCCGGATGAACTTCATCATCGAGCCGGCTCATTGCGAAGTCTGCGGAGACGCCATAGACAACGCTTAAACCCTGAGGGCCAGGGAGTAGAAGAATGCGTGCCTCTTGCGGGAGCTCTTGAAGTACGAAGGGGCTGTGGGTCGAAAGAACCACTTGGATACGGCGTTGGCGAGATAGCCAGAGCAGAAATCTAACTAGGCGTCGCTGCGCACGAGGATGCAGAGATGCTTCAACTTCGTCGATAAGCAGCAGAGAGTTTTCTGGCAAACCTTGCAGAGTTCGAAATAGGTCAAGCGTTGCATCTTCACCTGCACCCTGGTGGAATTGCGAGAGTTCGCCCCATTCTCGTTCTAGAAGTCCAATTTGGCGCTTCTTGTCGACGTCAGATGTTGCGAAGCGTGCTTTCGTATAGTTGCGACCTAACACGTGAGAAAGTCGTTCACGAAACGCATCGCTGATATCAGCGCTTTCTACTTCCGCCGCGGCCGATCGAGCAATCTTGGCGTACCCAACAGACGCATCCAACGGCAAAGTTCTTGCGATATCCAACAAGAAGACTTCTCGCTTAGGCCCATTTTCTGGTACGCGCCACCTTGCTGTCGGTTTTGTGATTCGAAAACTCTCGACGTTCGGCCCTCGCTTTACTCGATAGTCGATCTTCACACCCTGAATCGTGTCCCAATGGGTTTCGACAAAAAAGGTGGATGGATAGAACCGCTTCTCCTTTTCCTTGTTGTCGTAGACGCAGGCGGCAACCTTCATGAGGGTACTCTTCCCGCTTCCGTTCTCGCCAACGATTGCAACTACAGGAAAATTGAACTCGACTGCCTGTCCTGTCCAACCTCGAAGCCCTTCAATCTGAACCATCTGGAGGAACTGTGGCCACATCCCCGCCTGATATTGCCCACGGATAGTGTTGATTTCAGCATGATCCATTTGATGTGTGGGGTGAGTAATTCAAAAACTAGTGAGCATCTTCAGTTGCGAAGAAGGTCTTGGTATATCCAACATCGTAGCGACAGTTGTTTAGATTACTTATCCCCAAAACAGGGGATTCGATGACAATTGCAAGGAGTGGCGGCTGACCGCGCTGCATCGAAATCACTAGGAATTTCGCCAATGCAAATATCCGCCGTCTTGTAGCAAGAAGAGCTTCGTTGAGTACCCGAGTCCTCTGTCGAAGATGCATTTTTTCAAACTCAATGTGCGCCATAGCTTTCAGCCCCGCAGCCGACCGCAACAAGCAACCCATCCTCGATGCCCTGACCCGCATC
The DNA here is from genome assembly GCF_009811375.1 of Variovorax boronicumulans. Taxonomy (NCBI): domain Bacteria; kingdom Pseudomonadati; phylum Pseudomonadota; class Betaproteobacteria; order Burkholderiales; family Comamonadaceae; genus Variovorax; species Variovorax boronicumulans. Next base: position 3,951,156 of record NZ_BKDH01000001.1, on the reverse strand, counting down.
CTCGATGAGCGCGGCACCGCCTTGGAAATCGCCTCCGGCACAGGCCAACACGCCGCCTGGTTCGCCGCCGCCATGCCCTCATGGACCTGGCAGCCCACCGACGCAGAAGCCCGCTCGCTCCCCGCGATCGCCAGCCGTGTCGAGCAAGCCGCGTTGCCCAATCTGCGCCTGCCGCTGCTGCTCGACGTGATGGCGTCGCAGTGGCCCTCGCAAGGCCCTGCGTTCGCTCAAGAAGGCAAAGAAGAGGAAGAAAAGTTCGACGCCATCTACTGCGCCAACATGCTGCACATCGCACCCTGGCCCACCTGCGCCGCGCTGATGGCCGGTGCCGCGCGGCATCTGCGTGCCGGCACTGGCGTGCTGATCACCTACGGGCCGTACTTCGAAGACGAAGCGCAGCACGGTCCCACGGCGCCGAGCAACCTGGCGTTCGACGAAGACCTGCGCGCGCGCAATCCCGCCTGGGGCATTCGCCGGCTCGACGACGTGGTGGCAGAGGCGCGTCGCGTCGGTCTCGCATTGCGCGAGCGGCACGCGATGCCTGCGAACAACCTGCTGCTGGTCTTCGGCTTCAGTTGATGGCGATGAAGGGCGAGGGCGTTGTCGCCCGCCAAGGGGCGCTGTATTGCGATCCGGCCCACTCGCGCTAGAGTCGGGCCACGTCCGCAAGACCGGCCTGCGCCCATGCTCGACACACCATTGCCGACGCCTCCTCATTCCCCCGCATCGCTGTCGCTGCTGCAGCAGCGGCTCCTGTTCCGACTGATCCCCGCCGTCACCGCCTGCCTTCTGGCCATCGGCTGCGCGAGCCCGCCGCCGACGCGCACGCCCGGTGGTTCGGTGCCCAGCAGCAACATCCCGCCGCTGACGCCGGAGCAGTCGAACAGCATCACGATCCATGCGCTGGGGCTGGTCGGCACGCCGTACCGCTATGGCGGTAACTCGCCCGAAGGCGGGTTCGATTGCAGCGGGCTCATCGGCTACGTGTACCGCCACAGCGTGGGGCAGGTGCCGCCGCGCACGGTGTCGCGCATGGCGGGCTTCGGCCGGCCGGTGCCGATGTCGGAGCTTCGCTCGGGCGACCTGGTGCTGTTCGGCTCGGCGTCGCCTACGCATGCGGGCATCTACGTGGGCGACGGGCGTTTCGTGCATGCGCCGTCCACGGGCGGCGAGGTGCGGCTCGATCGGCTCGACGGCGTGTACTGGTCGCGGCAGCCGACGCAGGCGCGCCGGCCCGGCTGATCCGGCGAACCCGATTCGCGCGTCACGCGCGCGGCGATTGCACGTGCTCGGCCCGCACGCCGATGCCCACGGCGCGCGCCGGCAGGGTGCGCAGCCACGGCCAGCGCCCCAGCAGGCGCAGGGCCCAGGGCATGGGGCGGGGCGCGGTCGATGCAGCTGCCCTGCGGCTGAGCACGGGCATCAGCACGCGGTCTTGCACGAGGCGCTGCGCGGCCTGCGTGACGCGCACGGGCCATTCGCGGCGGCGCTGCAGCTGGGGCAGCAGGTTGTCGATCTCCTTGTCGGTGGCGCTGCCGGCCAGCGACGCGGCCAGCAGGTTGGCGGCGGCCACGGCGTCCTGCACGGCGAGGTTGATGCCGACGCCGCCCACGGGCGACATGGCGTGCGCGGCGTCGCCGATGCACAGCAGGCCGGGGCACGACCACGATTCGAGCCGGTCGACGGTCACTTCGAGCAGCTTCACGGCCTCCCAGTCGGGCAGGGCCTCGGGCAGGCGCGTGGCGAAGAAGGGCGCGATGCGCGCGATCTCGGCGTGGAAGGCGGCAATGCCGCGCGACTGCAGTTCGGCGCTGCCGCCCTTGCGGATGACGAAGGCGCACTGCCAGTAGTCGCCGCGGTTGAGCGTCACCAGGAGGTGGCCCGCCGCGATGTGGCCGCCAGTGGCTTCGGGGTCACCGGGGAGCTTGGGAATGCGCATCCACAGCACGTCGATGGGCGCGCCGTAGCTGATGTGCGGCAGCGCCGCCGCGTCGCGCAGGGTGGAGTGGCGGCCGTCGGCGGCCACGATGAGGGAGGCGTGCAGCTCGATGTCCTTCGGGCCGCCGCTGTCGGGGCGCCGGGCGCCGACGCGCACTTTCACGCCGTTGACGCGGCCCTTGTCCTGCAGCAGGCCGACGGCCTCGGCGTCGGTCCACAGCTCGAAGCCGGGGTAGCGCCGCGCCTCGTCGCACATGAAGTCCAGGAACTCCCACTGCGGCATGAGCACCAGAAAGCGTGCGTGCGTGGGCAGCCGCCTGAAGTCGGCAATGGTCACGCCGCGGCCTTCGTAGGTGCCGCGCAGCTCTTCGATGCGGTTGTGCGGGCGCTGCAGGAAGGCGTCGAGCAGGCCGAGTTCGTGCAGCACTTCGAGGGTCGAGGGGTGCACGGTGTCGCCGCGGAAGTCGCGCAGGAAGTCGAGGTGTTTCTCGAGCACGACGACGGGCACGCCCGCGCGCGCAAGCAGCAGGCCCAGCACCATGCCGGCCGGGCCGCCGCCGGCGATGCAGCAGCGGGGCGACGTGGTGGGAGCGGGCGCAGAGGTGGTGTGGGTGTCCATGGCTCCGATCGATCCGGTCGCGCCATGGGTGGCGTGGCCTGTGGGGTGCGCGGTGCGTGCACCCTGGGTGCATGCACTGCGCGGCCGGACCGCCGGGGCCCGGACCTCAGGGCTGCGTGAAGCTCACGCGCTGGGCGATGAGCACGCCGTCGACCACGCGGTCGCCGACGACGGTCACGCGCTTGCCGTTGCCCAGGTCTGCGGCGGTGCCGTTTTCGAAGATGGTACCGGAGCCGCTGGCATCCACGCGCTGGCCGCGCACGGTGAAGTCGGCGGCCGACACGTAACCGCCGATGGCGCCGATGACGGTGAACGACACCGGCCCGCCGGTGCCGGGCACGTGGCGGATGCGCAGTTTCTTGACCACGAGCACCTGGCCCGAGAGGAAACCGTCGACCTCGACCTTCACGCCGTTGCCGATGGAGCCGCTCGGCCCGCCGGTGATCTGGGCGTTGCGCGCGTCGATCTTGTTGCCCAGCACGCGGAAGTCGCCCAGCGCGGCGAAGTCGGTGATCACGCCGGCCAGCTGCAGCGCGATGCCGTCGGCCGAGGGAATGGCGTACCAGCCCTGCACCTGGGTGGCGGTGAAGCGGCCGGCGGCCGGCGCCGCCGTGCCGCGCACGCGCACGATGGCGCCGTTGGCCAGGCTCGCGGCATCGATGCCGGGGCCGAAGGCGGCGCCGCCGAAGTCGACAGTCAGCAGGCCGAGCGTGAACTGCTGGCCGCCGCGGTCGAGGTTCTGCACGGTGCCGGTCACCAGCGGGGCGGTGGTGGCGGGCGCCACCAGCACGCGCGTGGCGCGCAGGATGCCCGGGGCGGCGGGCAGGCCCCACACCTGCACCACGGCGGTGTCCACGAGGTCGGCGGCGCCCTTGGCGTCGCCCCAGACGGTGGCGTTGTCGGTGGTCACGCGGGCGCCCATCACGGTGAAGCTGCCGTCCTTCAGGTCGATGGCCGACACGGCGCCGCGCAACTCGGCGGCCGAGACGACCGTGGCGGCGATGCCGTTGTTGAAGTCGGCGTCGACCTTGCCGGCGATGCGCGCGCTCATGCCGATCTGCAGCTCGGTGGTGTCCTCGAGGCTGAAGGTGGCGCTGTCGGTGTTGTAGCGCAGGCCGTTGAGGATCACGCTGCCCAGGCCGTCGGCCGCGCCGATGCCGGCGGCGTCCGCGGTCACGCCGGTGCCGCCGGAGCCCACGCCCGAGCCGTCGCCGTTGGTGTTGCCGGCGGTGCTGTCGCCGCCGCCACCGGTGCTTCCGGTGCTGCCATTGCCCGTGCCGCTGCCGGAGCCGGCGTCACCCGAGCCGCCGTCGCCGCCCCCACCGCCGTTGCCGGTGGCCGTGGTGCCGGCGGTGCCGAAGCCCGGCGTGCCGCCGCCTCCACCGCCGCCTCCCCCGCAGGACAGAAGCAGGGCCATGGCGCCGGCCATCAGCAGGCCGCGCACGAGTCGCAAGGAGAGGGGAGGCGTGTTCATCGGGGGGACTCGTTGTGCTGGGGCGCGCCGGGGGCGGGCGCGCCTTCTTCGTCTTCGTAATACGTGTAGATGCCGACGCGGATGCGCGCCTTCGCGGTGGCCTCGGGGGGCACGCGGTCGACGGCCTCGGTCATCTCGCGGGCCAGCTCGTGGTGCAGGCCGGCCCAGCGTTCGCGCACGAGGCGTTCGATGGCCGTGCAGTCGGCCAGCGTGAGCCCGCGCGCGTACACGGCGCGCTCGAGCATGCGGGGCGTCTCGCCCAGGGTGTTGGAGACGGCGGCCAGCAGGTGGTCGCGGCCGTTGTCGCCCAGGAAGGCGAGCATCGACTGCAGGTCTTCCACCGGCACGAAGCCGTCGGCCGTGAGTTCGGCGCTACCGTCGCTTTCGGCCACCATCTGCAGGCGCACCAGCTCGTCGAGGATGGTGCGGTGGTGCACATTGCCCCGGCTGGCCAGGCGGGCCACGCGCTCGAACGACGGCCCGTCACCCTCGGTGACGATGGGCAGGCGGCGCAGGGTGTCGTCGTCGGTGGTCATCTGTAACCACAACGTAAAAGTCTTGGCAGCCGCTGACAGCTCGGTGTGCGGCAGCGGGTCGACGGTGGCGCGGACCTTGGCGGTGACGACCTTGCGGTTCAGCCCGGTGGTGACCGAAATCTGGCTGAGGTTGGGTTTGGTCACGCCCTGGGCGCGCCAGGTGCGCTGGGCTTCCTCGATGAGCAGGTCGCGCAGCAGGGCTTCGAGGTGCGGGTGCTTGACGCCCATGCCCAGCGCCAGCCGGACCACGGGCCTGAGGATGCGAGCGCAGGCGGCAAGGGCCCAGTCCAGCCGGTGTTCCATGAATGCGGGAGCGTTGTTCCTGGTGAAGGTCGTCAAGGCAAGAGAGGCGGGACCGGCGCCCGGGCTTGCCACAGGGCCCTATTGTCGTTCGTCCGGCGGACCCCCTCGGCCGGCCCGGGTCAGGTCGCGGCGCAGGTGCCGCCGCTGGACCGGGTGACGGTGGTGCGTCCCGTGGCGCTGATGCTCACGGCGCGCGACTGGTCGGCGCTCGGGGTGGCGCGGCAGATGGTGATGCTGCTCCGGCCGGCGCCCAGGCCGGTGGCCTGGTACACGATGGCGCTGGCGCCATCGGCCTCGCGCAGCCGGTAGCCGCTGGCGGCCGCGGGCTCGACGCGCAGCACCTGCGTGTCACTGCGCACGATCCAGCCGGCTTCCCACTGCCCGTTGGTGCTGCAGCTGGTGCCGTTGGCCGAGGCGCACAGGGTGACGGGGGCGTTGCGCTTGATGGCCTCGCTGCGCGCCAGCTGGCTGCCCGCGACCAGCGCGGTGCTGTAGCTGCTCAGGCGGGTGGACAGCCGGATGCCGTCGAACGAGGGCACGGCGATGGCGATCAGCACCACGAGCACGGCCAGCGTGACCATCAGCTCGATGAGCGTGAAGCCGCGCGGCCGGGTGCGGGCCTGCCTGGGGTGGTGGTGGCGCATGCGCGGGTGCACGGTTTTACTTCTGGATGAACCAGTAGACCCGGCCCTTGGGTTGCTTGAAGGCGGCCTTGGGGGCGGTGCCCTTGGGGCTGAGGAAGGAGTCGGGGTTGGCGCCGATCACCACGTCGCGCATGCCGCCGTTGCCATCGAGCTGCACGCGGAATACGGCAGGCGAGGGCGCGAGGCCGCCGCCCACCACGTTCTGGAAACGGCCGTTGGTGCCCTGGGCGGCGGCATCGACATACGACACGTTGTAGACGCGTGCGGTGCCGAGGTCGGCCTTGCACGTCTGCGTGTTGGGGGCGGTGGGCGTGTGGGTGTTGAAGGTGGTGGTGCCGTAGGCGGTGACCGAGCCGGTCACGACCTGCTCGCCCGCGGCCAGTGCAAGGTACCAGCCCTTCTTGGTGGCGAGGTCGGTGGACGTCGGGTTCTCGGCGGTGGTGATGGCCTGCAGCGAGGCATGGCACAGCACCTCGTTGCCGGTGCCGCAGCGGTCGGCCTCGCTGGTCAGCCAGGTGCCGGCGGTGGGCTTGTCCACGAGCATGTAGAAGCGGTTGGACACGCCGAGCGCGACGTTGTAGTAGCGCAGCGGCTTCTCGCGGTCGCCCGAGCCGAGCAGCACGACGTACGCGCCGTTGTCTTCCAGCACGTCGGGCGCGAACATGAACTTGCGGTTGGGCGTGCAGGTGGTCACGGTGTCGCAGCCGAGCGAAGCAATCTTCGTGATGCCCCAGGCGGACGGTGCCGCGCTGCCGATGGCGATGCGGTACACGTTGCCGCCCAGGTCGGCGGCATAGGCGATCTTGGCGACGCCGAGCGCGTCGGTGACCACCGTCACTTCGCCGACCACGGGGCGTGCCGTGGTGAACATCTTGAGCTGCGCTCCGGTGTCGGCGTCGAGCACGTAGATGCGGTTGCCCTTCACGCCGCTGCCGCAGGCCTGGGCGGCGCTGTTTGTGTCGACGTCTTCGCACTTGTCGTAGCCGCCGCCGAAGATCAGCAGCGGACTGTTTGCGCTGCCGTAGCCGTTGGCGCGCAACACCTTCGGGGCCGACCAGGTCTGGCCGATGCCGTCGAAGTCGGTGTCGCAGCCGGTGTCGTCGTTCTGGTTCGGGCAGCCCTTGCGCCACTTGAGCGTGGGCGTTGCGGGCGAGGACACGTCGAAGGCGTAGATCAGCCGGCCGCCGCGGCGCATGCTGGCATAGAGCCAGGTGTTGCTGCCCTGGCGGTAGGCGGCCACGGGACCGTCCATGCCATAGGGCTTGGGCGCCACCGCGCCCATGCTCACGGGCAGCTCGGGGAAGTTGATGCGCGTGCTGTTGTCGTACAGGCGCTTGAGGCTGCCGTAGAACTCGGGCGGCATGAACGACCACAGCTCGGAGCCTGCGGCGGCCCCGCCGATGGCCGTGTTGCGGTTGCCGTTGATGGCGCGCAGCACACCGTCGTTGCCGCCGTAGAACACCACCACCTGAGGTGCGGCGTCGGTGCCGTAGTTGATGGCCACCGGGCGCGAGTGCACCACGTCGCCGTGCACCGAAGGCCGCATGGCGCTCGAGGGCACTGGGTTGCCCTGGGCGTTGGGCCTTTCGTCGCCCAGGTTGTCCAGGCCGCGCACCCAGTTGATCAGCTTCGCATGCTCGGTGGCGTCGGCCGTGCCCAGGGCGGCGCGGGTGATGTCGGTGTTGCCGGCGTTGAACGCTGTGAGCGCCGTGCAGCCACCAGGCGCACAGGTCTTCATGTTGCGGCTGTCCGGCAAAATTCCGCGCAGCATGTAGCCTTGCGCGCCTTTCTCCACCACGTTGCCGTCGGGGCTGTCTGCGGCCTCTTTGCCAATGCAGTCGCCGGACTTGCGGAAGCTCCAGTAGGTGTCGGTGGTGCTGGGGGCCGGCGTCCAGAAGGCGCGCGCGCACGGTGCCACGAAGCCGGTCTGGTTGTTGATGGCGTTGGCGCCAACGGCGTCCTGCAGGACCAGCTGGTTGCTGCTGTCCAGCCCGAGCTTGTACTGCTTGAGGTTGCCGTTCCAGCGCGGAAACGCGTCCTGGTCGGGGCGGAACATGCCGACGAACACCTGGTTCAGGTAGGTGCCCTGCGTGTTCACGCTCACGGGCAGGCTCACCGAGGAGAACACGCTGTTGACCGACTGGATCTTGCTGAAGATGTCGTCCAGCGCTTCGCCGAGCGCGGCGCCGAGTTCGGGCTTGCCGGTGATGTCGTAGTACTCGCCCTTGCTCTCCTTGGCGACGCTCTGCATCAGCGCGGTCCAGCCCGGCCCCTGGCCCTGGTCGGCCTTGGCGGCCTCGATGGTGTAGACCTTCACGCCCATGTTGGTCTGCAGGAAGCGCGCCCATTCATCGGCCGTGTTGTCCTGCGAGCCGCTGGTGCCCAGGGTGATCTGGGCGGTGCTGCCGCCGGCGGCGCGCAGCGCCTCGTTCGACAGCTGGTTGTCGTTGTTGTTGTCCTGCGCCGCGCCGTTGCTGATGTAGATGACGAACGTGCCGGTGCAGTTCTCGGTGCTCGGGCCGACGTAGGCGTTGGCGTTGAAGCTGGCGAGCGCGTTGCGCGGCAGCGCATAGATGGCCTTCGATGCCGCGGTGCCGCTCACGTTGCCGGCGTAGTCGGTCTTGACCTTGCCGTTGCCGGCGATCGGCGCGCCGCTGGACAGGTAGCGGTAGACCTCCGCCATGGTCTTGCCGGCCTTGCCGCCGTTGGACTTGTCGCCGACCTTGTCGAGGCCTCTGATCATGGCGCTGTACTTGTCCTTGGTGGGCGCATCGAGCGTGCGGACTGCGGCGCGCACGTAACCACCGTCGGTGTTCGAGTTGCCCTGGCCGGTCTCCGTGAACATCATCAGGCCGACCTTGAACCGGGCGTCCTTCAGGCTGGCGAATGCGTTGGAGAGCGCGGCGATCTCGGCCGTGAAGGGCTGGTTCCAGTTGGCCGTGTTGTCCAGCACGAACAGCACGTTGGGGGACTGCGCGGCGACGGGGTTGTAGCCCACGAAGAGATCGATGTCCTCCGCCTGCGCAGCCTGTATCGGCAGCGCGAGCAGCACGGCGGCCCACAGCGTGGTGAGTAGTTTCCTTGTCATGGCGGGGACCCGTTCATCGTCGTGGTTCAAGAGGCGGCCGGCGCGGGTTCGGCTGGCGCGACCGGCGGCGGCGCGCACAGCGCTTCGAACTGCGCCTTGTTGAGCAGCGCCCGCACGCCCTGGCGCACGGAGGTGGTGGTGCCGGTGGCGCCGGCGGTGGTGTCGGTCACGGTGGTGCTGATGTCCCACACGGCGTTGTACTGGTCGGGCAGGGCCGCGAGCCCCGAGCCGCTGCTGGAGGCGCCGCCCGTGATGCCGCCTGGGCCCGTGCTGCCGCCGCCGCCGCTGTCGACGGCCTTGGTGGCGCGCACGCACACGGGCGGGGCGACGGTGACCTTGTAGTCGTCCACGCCGTCGTTGTTGATGTCGACCATGCTCACGGTGCCCTGCGGCGGCGCGAGCGACGGGGTGCCGTCGCTGCCGGGCACCAGCAGGCTGGCCGCGACCTCCTCGATCGCGCGGTTGGCGGCGGCCACGGCTTCGTTGCGGGTCTGCAGGTTGCCCACGGCCTTGAGGTTGGCGCCGCTGAGGTTGAAGGCGGCGGTGACCACGAGCGTGATCAGCAGCAGCATGATCATCCCGATGATCAGCGCGGCGCCGCGCTGGGTCTGGGTGGAGCGGCCGGCGCGCACGCGTGGCTTCATGGCGTTTCCCTCCGGCCGGTGACGTTGGTCAGGCGCACGGTGGTCGCGAACGCGTGCCGCTTGTAGTGGTCGTTGAACGGCGCGAGCGTCGCAGCGCCCATCTGGTACCTGCGCGTGTCGGTGTGGCCCGGCGAGATGGTGGTGGCGCGCGCGAGCACATACAGCTTCACGGCCACCGCGTTGACCAGCTGGTCGGCGGTGCAGGTCGCGCCGCAGTGCACGAAGGCGCCGTCGGGGCTGCCGTCGCCGCGGTTGGACGGGGTGGACTTGTTCGCCGGATCGGCCCAGGCGATGGCCTGGGTGTAGTTGACGGCGGCGCCGGTCTTGCTCAGCGTGTCCAGGCCGAGCTCGACGCGAAAGCCCTCGACGCCTTCGATCAGCGCCGTGGGCGGCTGCTGCGCGAGCGTGCCGCCCACCAGGTCGAAGCGCGAGCGTGCCAGCGTGGGAATTCCGTCGTTTTCGGCCTCGGCGTAGTCGCGCACGTAGTAGATGTCGGCCACCAGCTTGCGCTTGGGCGAAGGGGTGGTGCAGTCCTTGAGGAACATCTGGTCGAAGGCGCCGGTCGAGAGGTCGAACGACGAGGGCTTTTGCGTGCCGCACAGCGACGACTGGAAGTACATCGCGCCGGCCACGTCGGCGTCGCAATGGGGCGCGCCGGGCAGGCAGGTTTCGGCATGGCGCACCACGAGGATGTCGGTGCCGGTCTTGTGGTGCGTCAGCAGGTCGGTGCAGGTGGCCGGCACGCTGCTGTAGACCTGCACGGGCAGGTCGAGCAGCTGGCGCTTGTAGTCCTCGGTCCAGTTCGCCGCCGAGTAGGCCAGGCACGGGTCGGGCACGTTGCCGGTGGGCACGTGCGTGGGCGCGGCGCTGACCGTGAGGTCGTCGAACTCGGGCATGTAGTTTTCCCAGAAGCCCGCGTGCGAGATCTCGTTCTCGAGCACGAAGATGCTCAGGCGCCCGGTCTCGATCTGGCGGTTGACGCGTTCCATCTCGCGCTGGGAGCCGCTCACGTTGAGGAACAGCGTGAGCAGCGCGGCCATCACGATGAGCATGATGGTGATGGCCACCATCAGCTCGATCAGCGTCAGCCCGCGCTGGGCGCGGCGTGCGGTGAGGCGCGGGTTCATGAGAGCGATCCGATGCGCACGAGCGTGGTCACGGTGCGGCGGCACAGGTCGTTGATGCACTTGGTGCCGGTGTCGTAGAGGTCCTTGCCGCAGGCCACGCCGGCCGGCGGCGCCGAGATCGGCCCCAGGCCCTGCCAGGCGACGGTCACGAGGTACTCGTTGTTGCCCATGTCTTCCACGCAGCCGCGCCCGCCGATCACGGTGCCCAGCTTGTCGTTGCCCGAGAACTCGGCGGCGCCCTGCAGCGCGTTGCACCACTCCCTGGCGTCGATCTGCTGGCGCGTGCCGGTGCCGGTGGGGCAGGCATCGGTGCCACCCAGCGGTGCGCTGGTGGCGTAGCTGGCCGCCACGCGGCGGTTGATGGCGATGCGGTTGGCCATGTCGTTGAGCAGGATCAACGCCTGCGAGCGCTGGTACGACTCCATCTCGGAGGCCTGCAGCCGGGCCTGCAGGCCCACGAGGCCGAACAGGCCGAAGGCCAGCACGAGCAGGGTGACCAGCACCTCGATCAGCGTGGCGCCGCGCTGGCGCCGCAGGGCGGGGCTCACCATTTGTTGGACGGCGTCTTCACGCCTTCGCTGGTGAGCCCGAGGTTGCCGTCGCTTTGCTGGCTGCCGATCGCGGTGAAGGTGATCGTGAAGGTGGGCGGGCCGGATTCCTGCAGCGCGACGTCGTAGCTGTAGTTGCTGCTGACCTCGGCGGGCAGGCTGTAGCCGCTGGCGGTCAGTGCCGTCTTGTCGGCGTAGCCGCGGTTGGCAATGAGGAACTGCTGCTGCCGGTTGGCGATGTCCATCATCTGCGCCTGGGCCGCCGAGCGCTTCGATCGCACGATGTACTGCTGGTAGCTGGGCAGCGCGATCGACGCCAGGATGGCCACGATGGCCACCGTGATCATGACCTCGATCAATGTGAAGCCGCGGGGGGCGCGTGCCTGCGAATGCTGGGTCATCGTGGACTCGTCAGAGATGTTTCACATTGTTAGTGAATGTGAATTTATCACATCTAATGTGAGCGCAACGGTTTTGCGGCGCTTCTGATGGCTGTCGGGCGGAGGCGATTTGGGCGCGGATAGGGGTTATCCATTAGGCAATTCCACCCGCCCGGCCCGCGCAGTCCGACGGATGCGGCCCGGCGGCGGGCGGGGAACACTCGCCCGGTTCATATCGAGGAGACATCCGCATGCCCAACATTCGCCGCCATCTGGTGTGGCTGGCCGTGGCCGTGCTCGGCGCTTTTGCGCTGGGCACCGTCGCCCTGAGCCGGGGGGAAAGCATCAACGCCCTCTGGGTCGTGACCGCCGCGCTCTGCACCTACCTGATCGCCTACCGCTACTACAGCCTGTTCATCGCCGACAAGGTGCTGGGGCTGGACGCCAACCGCAAGACGCCCGCGCACCGCCACAACGACGGCCTGGACTACGTGCCGACCGACAAGAACGTGCTGTTCGGCCACCACTTCGCGGCCATCGCGGGCGCCGGCCCGCTGGTGGGCCCGGTGCTCGCCGCGCAGATGGGCTACCTGCCCGGCCTCCTGTGGGTGCTGGCGGGCGTGGTGTTCGCGGGGGCGGTGCAGGACTTCATCATCCTGTTCATCTCCACGCGCCGTGACGGCCGCTCGCTGGGCGACCTGGTCAAGCAGGAGATGGGCGTGGTGCCCGGCATGATCGCGCTGTTCGGCACCTTCATGATCATGATCATCATCCTGGCGGTGCTGGCCCTGATCGTGGTGAAGGCGCTGGCCGAATCGCCCTGGGGCAGCTTCACGGTGGCCGCGACGATTCCGGTGGCGCTGTTCATGGGCGTGTACCTGCGCTACATCCGCCCGGGCCGCATCGGCGAGGTGTCGGTGATCGGCTTCGTGCTGCTCATGGCGGCCATCTTCGGCGGCCAGTGGGTCAGCCAGCACCCGGTGTGGGGCCCGGCCTTCACCTTCGACGGCAAGGCGCTCACCTGGATGCTCGTGGGCTACGGCTTCGTGGCCGCCAGCCTGCCGGTGTGGCTGCTGCTGGCGCCGCGCGACTACCTCTCGACCTTCCTGAAGATCGGCACGATCATCGCGCTGGCCATCGGCATCGTGGTCGTGATGCCGACGCTGCAGATGCCCGCCATCACGCAGTTCGCGCAAGGCAACGGCCCGGTGTGGTCGGGCAGCCTGTTCCCGTTCCTGTTCATCACCATCGCCTGCGGTGCTGTCTCGGGCTTCCACGCGCTGATCTCTTCGGGCACCACGCCCAAGATGCTCGACAACGAGCGCCACGCGCGCTTCATCGGCTACGGCGGCATGCTGGCCGAATCCTTCGTCGCCGTGATGGCGCTGGTGGCGGCCTCGTGCATCGAGCCGGGCATCTACTTCGCGATGAACAGCCCGGGCGCGCTGGTCGGTACCACGGTGCAACAGGCCGCCGCCACCATTTCGGGCTGGGGCTTCGTCGTCACGCCCGAGATGCTGCTGCAGACGGCCAAGGACGTGGGCGAGACCACCATCCTCGGGCGCACCGGCGGCGCGCCGACGCTGGCCGTGGGCATGGCCCACATCCTTCACCAAGTGATCGGCGGGCAGGCCATGATGGCCTTCTGGTACCACTTCGCGATTTTGTTCGAGGCGCTCTTCATCCTCACGGCGGTGGACGCCGGCACGCGCGCCGGCCGCTTCATGCTGCAGGATCTGCTGGGCAGCTTCGTGCCCGCGCTCAAGCGCACCGACTCGCTGCCGGCCAACCTGATCGCCACCGCGCTGTGCGTGGCGGCCTGGGGCTACTTCCTGTACCAGGGCGTGGTCGATCCGCTGGGCGGCATCAACACGCTGTGGCCGCTGTTCGGCATCTCCAACCAGATGCTGGCCGCGGTGGCGCTGATGCTGGGCGTGGTCGTGCTGTTCCGCATGAAGCGCGAGCGCTACGCCTGGGTGGCGGCGGCGCCGGCCGTGTGGCTGCTGGCCTGCACGCTGACGGCGGGCTGGCAGAAGATCTTCTCGAGCGATCCGAAGATCGGCTTCCTGTCGCACGCGGCCAAGTACGCCGACGGCCTGGCCAACGGCGTGCTGATCGCGCCGGCCAAGACGCCCGAAGCCATGTCGCGCATCGTCTTCAACGACCGGCTCGACGCGGCGCTGTGCGCGCTGTTCATCTTCGTGGTGCTGAGCGTGCTGGTCTACAGCATCAAGGCCTGCCTGGCGGCCCGTGCGGCCAACCGGCCGACCACGCAGGAGACGCCGTTCGAGGCGATGGGCGCGGCCTCGTCCGCCGCCCACTGATCGGACGCAAGAACGCCATGGGCCTCGCCATGCCGGAAGCCGGGCGCTACATCGCCCGCTCGATCAAGCAGTCGCTGCGGCTCATGGTCGGGCTGCCCGACTACGACGTCTACCTGACGCACATGGCGGCCACCCACCCGGACCGGGCGCCGATGAGCTACGAGGAATTCTTCCGCGAGCGGCTCGAGGCGCGCTATGGCGCGGGCAAGGGCCGCTGCTGCTAGCGGCAGCCGGCCGACAACAAGAAAAGGGCGCATGCGATGCGCCCTTTTTTCATTTCAGGAGGCGTCGAGGATCTGTGCCATCCGCAGCGCCGCCGGCGAGAGCGGCCGGTTCTTGAGCGCCAACCGGTACAGCGGCCGCGACAGCACCGCGCCCGGCAGCTTCAGCTCGCGCAGCGTGCCCAGTGCGAGCATGTCGGCCACCACCACGCGCGGCAGCATCGAGATGCCGACGCCGCTGGCCACGGTGCGCGCAATGGCTTCGTTGCTCGCCATTTCCATCCACGGCGGCGCGTCGATGCCGTGCGCCGTGCACAGCGCCTCGGTGGCCTGGCGCGTGCCCGAGCCCGGCTCGCGCAGGATCCAGTTCTGCCGGCCCAGCAGCGCGGCCGTCACGCCGCGCCGGGGCAGGGCGGCATCGGGCGGCGCGACGATGGCGAGCGGGTCGGTGGTCCATTCGCGCACGTCCACGCGCTCTTCGTCCACGCGGCCCTCGACCAGCGCAAGGTCGATGCGGCATTCGAGCAGCTGCTCGCACACCCACTGCGTGTTGCCGACCGTGACGCGCGGCACCACCGCCGGGTAGGCGGCGCAGAAGGCCGCGATCTGCGGCGGCAGCCAGTAGCTCGCCACCGTGGTGCTGGCGCCCAGCGTGAGGCTGCCGCGCTGCACGCCGACGCGCGCCCGCACGTCGTCCAGCGCCGCGCGCTCCATCGCGAAGATGCCGCGCGCATGCGTGAGCAGCGACGCGCCCGCCTCGGTGAGCCGCAAGCCCTTGCCCGCGCCGCGCTCGATGAGCGTCAGGTCGAGCTGGTGCTCCAGCTCGCGGATGCCCTTGGACACCGCTGGTTGGCTGATCCACAGGCCCTCGGCCGCGCGCGAGAAGCTGCCCGCCTCGGCCACGGCGACGAACAGGCGCACCAGGTGCAGGTTCAGGGTCATAACTTAACTTCATGCATCGGTGAAGTTTATGTCTTTGACTCATGGGGTGTCGATTCCTAAGCTCGGGTCCATGTCCTCCCTTGCCGCCTCCCTGCCCGGTTTCTCCTTCGTTCGCCGCTGCGGCCCCGGCGTGTTGCTGTCTGCACTGCTGGCGGCTGGCGCCGCGCTGCTGGCCGAGTGGCCGCCGATGGTGCACCTGGGCCTGAGCGCGCTCACGCTGGCCATCGCGCTGGGCATGGTGGCGGGCAACACGGTGTTCCCCGCGGTGTCGGAGCGCACCGGCGCGGGGGTGGACTTCGCGCGCAGCGCCTTGCTGCGCGCGGGCATCGTGCTCTACGGCTTTCGCATCTCGCTGAGCGACATCGGCGCCGTCGGCTGGCCCGGCGTGCTGATCGCGATGGCGATGGTGGCGCTGACCTTCGGCCTCGCCGTGCGCATCGGCACGCGCTGGCTGGGGCTGGACCGCGAGACCGCCGCGCTGATCGGCGCGGGCAGCGCCATCTGCGGCGCCGCCGCCGTGATGGCGACCCAGCCCGTGGTGCGCGGCGAAGAGCACAAGGTGTCGATCGCCGTCGCCACGGTGGTGGTGTTCGGCACGCTGTCGATGGTGGCGTACCCGCTGCTCTATCCGTACCTCGGGCTCACGGAGCATGCCTTCGGCCTCTTCGCGGGCTCCACCATCCACGAGGTGGCGCAGGTGGTCGCGGTCGGCGAGGCCGTGAGCCCGGGCGCGGCCAACGCGGCGGTGGTCGAGAAGATGCTGCGCGTGATGATGCTGGCGCCGTTCCTCATGGGCCTGTCGTTCCGTGTGGCGGCCTCGACGCCGGGCGCGGCGAGCCTGGGCGCGTGCTGGCGCCAGGTGCGCGTGCCATGGTTCGCCGTGCTGTTCATCGTCGTGAGCGCCGTGCATTCGCTCGACGTGCTGCCGCATGCACTCGTCGCCGGGCTTGTGCAGCTCGACACGCTGCTGCTGGCTACCGCCATGGCCGCGATGGGCCTGCGCACCAGCGCCGCGAGCCTGCGCAAGGCCGGGGCGCAACCGCTCAAGCTCGGGGCGCTGCTGTTCGTGTTCCTGACGGCCGGCGGCTATGCGGTGAACGCGGCCGTGCTGGCGATGTTCTGAACGAATTTTGCGCAGGGCTCAGGCGCCGCCTGAGGCGTCCTGCGTGAATTCCAGTTTCTCCTGCGCGCGCCTTCGCGGGACCATCGGTGCCACGCAACCCGTGGAGAAAAAACCGATGTCATCCGAACTCAACCAGATCGCCAGTTGGTCGCTGCGCTGGCGCATTGTCTTGTCAGGCGTGCTGTGCCTCGTCGCCGCCATCGCGGCGGCCAAGCCCTTCGACGCGAACGTCGACCTGCAGACCGAGCAGCGCTACCAACTCGCCCTCGAAGCGCAGGCCGCGCGCGACTACCGCACGATGCTCGAGCAACTGCGCCAGGCCGCCACCGAAGGCCATCCCGAGGCGCAGGAGATGCTGGGCATGGTGCTGCTGACGGGGCCCACGCTGTACGGCCCGGCCGTGAAGGCCGACCGCTGCGAGGCGCGCACGTGGATGCTGCGCGCCGCCGGGCAGGGCAGCGAAACGGCCAGGGTGCAGCTGGCGTTTCTCAACAGGCTGCGCAGCGCGCCGTCCGGAAAGATCGCCTGCGGTTGATGGCGGGTGCGGCGCGGCCATACTCGGCGCTCCTTCACGAGCGCGCCGTTGCATGCCCACTCCTTCCCCCGCGGACCGACGCATGCGCGCCATGTCCTGGTTCCTGTTCGTGCTCGCGCTCGCCGGGTGCACGGCAACAGGCAACAAGCCGGATGCGACCGTCACCCGGACCGCCGACGGCTACGAGGTCACGCTCTACGCCACCCGGGGCCTGATGGTGCATGACCCTGTGTCGCTGATCTTCCACCGCAGCTACGAACTCGAATCCCGCATCCGGGTGCCGTCGATCGAAGGACGCGTCGACGCAGCCGAGGCCTCGGTGTACGAGGTGAGCGAATTCGACAAGGCGGCCGAGAAGAAGGCGCCTTCCACGCACCCTGTCGATCTTCGGCTGCGGGAGCACTACGAGAAGGAGCGCAGGCCGCGTCTCACGGGCGCGCTCGTTTTCTCGGGCAACACGCTGACGGTCGACGTGCAGGCGGTGGGGCAGGGCAGTTCGACCCCGTATCCGTTCAACGGCACCTACCGCCTGAAGACACGAAAGTAGCGGCGACCGCCGCCCGCTTCTCAGGTCGCCCAGATGCGCGGCGTGGCCGCAGGCAGTTGCCACAGCTCGCTGCGCCACGCCTGCCAGACCTGCCGCAGCAGCTGCATCGCAGGCTCGACCACCGGCGCGAGCACGCGAAGCACCACCACTTCCGCATGCGGGCTGGTCGCGCCCGCGCTCTCGTGCAGTTCGTGCGCGTCGAGCAGCGTGCGCGCCTGTGCCAGCAGGGCTTCACGCCGTGCCTTGGCCATCGGCGAGCCGGCCACGACGAACAGCGAGGCGAGGCAGCGGTGGCCGCCCAGGCCCAGCGGGCTTTGCAGCAGGCGGTGGTCGCTCGCGTCGATGCGCCCGCGCTCCAGCCACACGCCGGGCGCCTCGATGTGCTGCAGGTAGGTGCCGCGTTCGAAGGGCTGGTGGGCGTTGGGCAGGCCGAGTGCGCACACGTCCCAGCCGATCATCTCGGCACCCGGTGCGACCTCGAGCGTGAGCCGGTTCTCGGCCTGGCAGCCGCTGTAGCAGATGGCTTCGAGCGGCAGCCATTCGAGTCGCGCGCCCGGTGCGAGGCGGATGCGCGTGCGCTGCAGCGCGGTCTCGCCTTCGGAGCGGTAGAAGCGCGAAGCGCCGGGCGTGGTGATCAGGCCGTGGCTGCCATCGGCGGCCTCGATGTCGATGTCGAGCGTGTCGCCGCCCACGAGACCGCCCGGCGGGTGCACCAGCACGTTGTGGCACACGGCATCGCCCTCGGGGTAGAGGCTCTGCAGGATGCGCAGCGGGCCGTCGTGGCGGAAACGGGCGACGCTGCGGTCGGCTTCTTTTTGGTAGGCGAGGTGGAGACGGGCGTGCCAGGGCATGCGGGGAGTCTAGGTCTTCCAGGCGCCGTCATGCGCGGCGGCAGCTTCGTCGATCAATGCCGGCCCGATGCATTCGATGGCATGCGGCGAGGCGCGGAACACGTCGCGGCACGACAGTTCTGCGTCGCGCTGGTCCTGCCGCTCGCCGCGGAACACGCGCAGCCGCTGCGCGTCGATGCCGAACACCACGCGGCCGATGTTCGACCAGAAGATCGCGCCCGCGCACATCACGCAGGGCTCGCCCGAGGCATAGAGCGTGGCGCCGGCCAGTTCCTCGCGCGTGAGGCCGCGGCCGGCCAATGCGCGCAGCGCGTTCACTTCGGCGTGCGCGGTGCAGTCGCCGGTCTCGGCGTTGCTGTTCGCGGCCTCGGCCAGCACTTCGCCGGCGGCCGAGACGATGACCGAGCCGAAGGGCCGGTTGCCGCGCCGGCGTGCGGCATGCGACCACACGATGGCCTTGCGCAGGTAGCGGCCGTCGCGCTCGTCGAGCGTGGTTTCTTCGGGGAGGGAAGGAGTGGGGTTTTCAGGAGGGGTCATGCCTTGGGTGCGGGAAGAAGGCGCTCGCTGCGCGCAGGCAGCATCGAGCTATTGAAGAGGGCATCGGCCGAGGGCCGCGTCTTCAGGCCGAAGGTGTCGGCCACCTCGTCGACCTGCTGTTCGAGCGTGAGCTTGCGGATGTCGCCCAGCCCGTGGCCGCGCGTGTCCGCCGCGCCCACGTACTGCGCCGTGAGGCCCCAGCGTTCGAGTTCGACCTTCTCGTCCAGGATCGGTTCGCGCTGGCGCATGGCCGCGATGCTGGGCACCGGGTTGGCAAAGGTCTCGACGATGGCGCGGTTGGTGGCGCGCAAGAAAGCCGCCACCACCTTCGGGTTCTGCGCGATGAGATTGCTGCTCGCCAGGATCGCGTTGCCGTACAGGTTGACGCCCGCGTCCGCGTACTTGAGCACCGAGAGCTCGTCGGCCTTCATGCGCGCGAAGAGCGAGACGGCCGAGTCGTGGAAGTAGGTGGCGGCATCGACGTCGCCGCGCACCATCACGTTGTCGCGCGCGCTGAAGTCCGTGGTCTGCCACTGGAAGGCGTCGCCGCGCATGCCCTGTTTGCGCGCCACCATCGGCCAGGCGCGGCGCGTGGACTCGACGGCGGCGGCCGCCACCTTCTTGCCGGTGAGGCTCTTGAAGTCGGTCGTCACGCCGCGGTCCTTGCGCCCGATGATCACGAACGGTGCACGGTTGTAGTACTGGTACACGGCCTGCACCACCGGCGTGCCCGGGTTCTGTGCATTGAACTCGACCAGCGAGCTGATGTCGCCCAGGCCCAATTGGTACACGCCGCTCGCGATGCGGGTGATCGACGCGACCGAGCCGGCGCCGGTGTCGATCGTCACGTCCAGCCCTTCGTCGCGGTAGTAGCCCTTGGCCTGGGCCAGGAAGAAGGGCGCGGTCTGGCCGTTGATGCGGAAGTCGAGCGTGAACTTCAGCGGTGTGAGCTTGCCGCCCTGCGCGAACACGGCAGGGGCGGCGAGGGTGGCGGCAGCGGCGGCAAGAAAGGATCGGCGTTGCATGGTGGGGCCTCGGAGTCGGTGGTCTTGACGGATGCCTCCCACCGCGGGCGGGAGGCGCCTCAAGAGCAATTTCCGGGCGGGCGCACGGGGATGGTGCGTGCGCTGCTGAACGCTTCTACTCTTGCTCGCTGTCTTGCATGAGGCATGCCAGGGTGCGGCGCTCGGGCATGGCGGCGTGGGGGTTGGACGCGCGACAAGGGCGCGCCACAATCCGGGCGCGCTAATTGCAAGTCGATCGGCGCAGAGTAGAAGCGTTCAGCCTCGTGCATGCCTTTCATCCGGCATGCCGACGAAGCAGGAAATTGCTCTTTCACGTTCGTCCCCCCACGCAACAACGAAGGAGTTCGCCCATGCTCGTCACCCGACAACCCGTCTTCCGCAAGTTCTGGCATGCCGTCATGCCGCTCACCGAACTGGCCCATGGCCCCAAGCCTTTCCGGCTGCTGGGCGAAGACATCGTTCTCTTTCTCGACGCCGACGGCCAGCCGGCTGCGCTGCGCGACCGCTGCTGCCACCGCACCGCGAAGCTTTCGAAGGGCTGGTGCGTGGACGGCGAAGGCAAGGCCTGCGGGCAGGGCGCGATCCAGTGCGGCTACCACGGCTGGACCTACGACCGCAGCGGCCAGGTGGTGCGCATCCCGCAGTACGAGCCCGACCGCAAGATCTCGCCCGAGTACAAGACCACCGCCTACCCCTGCACCGCGCGCTACGGCTACGCCTGGGTGGCGCTGGAGGACCCCATTGCCGACATCCCGGCCATTCCCGAGTTCGACGACCCGGGCTACCGCACCATCTTCCAGTTCTACGAGGAGTGGCAGACCAGCCCGATGCGCGCGCTCGAAAATTCCTTCGACAACTCGCACTTCAGCTTCGTGCACCGCGCCACCTTCGGCGTGGCCGCAAGCCCGAAGCCGAGCAAGTACGAGCTGGTGGAAAACGAGTCGGGCTTCTACGCCGAAACGGTGATCGAAGCGACCAACCCGGTGAAGTTCCACGCGATCAGCGGCGTGACCGATGCGATCACCACGCGTCACATGCGCAACGCCTACTTCCTGCCGTTCGCGCGCCGCCTCGACATCGAGTACCCGAGCGGCATCCGCCACATCATCATCAACTGCTTCACGCCCATCGACGACGGGCGCATGCAGCTGTGCCAGTGGCTGTTCCGCAACGACACCGAGGCCGACTGCGCGGCGCAGATGCTGATCGACTTCGACGAGGAGATCACGCGCGAGGACAAGGACATCCTCGAATCGACCGACCCCGATGCGCTGGTCGACACGCGCCGGCGCGGCGTGGAGTATTCGATGGAGTCCGATCGGCCGGGCATGCTGATCCGCAAGCACCTGATGCAGCTGCTGGCCAGGCACGGCGAGGTGGAGGTGCACCGGGGCATGACGATCCCGATCGCGAAGGCCGCCTGAACGCGAGAGCGCTGCAGGCCCCGCGTGCGCGTGGCTGCAGCGGTCAGTCGTTCAGGCCTTCACGAAGGCGCCGTGCAACCCCAGCGGCAGCGCGTAAGGCAGCGTCGCCTGCGCTACAGGACCCGCCGCAAGGTGGTCTGCGGCGAAACACGACAACACCGTCCGTTGCCGGCCGAAGTCCAGCGCCGTGCCCAGCACCCAGCCGGCCTTCGCGCCATCCGGCACGAAGACGTGCTCTTCCACGATGGCCTGCGCGCCGTAGCTGAAGCGCTGGCTGCGTCCGCTCTCGATGTCGGTGCGCGCGACCGCGCCGAAGCCGGGCATGTCGGCGCGCGTCTGCGTGGCGTGCACGACCTGGCGGTGGCGCAGGCCAACGCGGCGCGGGTCGATGCGCGGGAACTCGGCTTCCAGCGGCAGTTCGCGCTGCGTGGCCTTGCCCGTTCCCAGGTCGAGCGTGGCGACGGTCAGGCGCGGCTCGTTGCGGCGCACGCGGCGCGCGCGCATCACCTCGCGGTTGCTGGTGAACACCGATTCGGCGTTCTGCGTGCGCACGTAGTCGATGTGGATGCGTGTACCGCGCGACGTGTCTTCTTCCCAGGCATTGCCGACGTGGAACAGGAAGCCGGCGGGCAGCTCGAACAGCTGGCGCTTGTCCCAGTCCTGCTTGTCGACCACCAGCGCGCGCATGCCGAGCTCGGGCCGCCAGACGTGGGCGTCGAGAAAGCTCGCGCCGGCCTCCTTGCGCTTGCTGTCGTACACCAGCGGCGGCATCAGGAACACCAGGTGCCGCGCGGTCACGGCGAAGTCGTGGACCATGGGCAGCTCGGGCACCGGCACCACGGCCGCGCGGCGCAGCGCGCCGCCGGGCGCGATCTCGTACAGCGCCAGCAGGCTCTGGCCCGAGCTCACGCCGAAGTTCCACACCGTGCCGTCCGGGTCGACCTTGGGGTGGGCCGAGAAGGGCATGCCCGCGAGGTCGGCGCGCCAGGTCTTCACGCCCAGCGTGTCGAGCGTGCGCGCATCGATGCGCGTGGCCGAGCCGCCTTCCCACAGCGCCAGCACCTCGCCCTGCATCGGCAGCACGCTGGTGTTGGCGACGTTGATGGCGTCGGCCGAGGTGGGCGGCTCCACGCCCGGCGGCATGGTGCCGAAGGCTTCGGTGAGGTGGCGGCCGGCCTTCACCTCGGCCACGCGCTTGGGCGTGGCGACGTAGCGGCCCTGGTGGCGCACGTCGGCGCCTTCGATCACGAAGCGGTGCACCATGCCGTCGCCGTCGAACCAGTGGTGGTAGCGCTCGCCGCCCAGGTCGTGGCCGGCCGGGCCGATGCGAAACAGCGTGCCGGCGACGGCGTCGGGAAAGCGCCCGCGCACGGTGGCGCGGGTCAGGGGCAGGTCGCCCGGGGGCGTGGCGAAGCCGATCTTCCAGGGCGCGTCGGCGGCTTCGAACTGGGCTTGCCAGTCGTCGGTGGTGCCGGCCGCGCGTGCGAGCGGGGCGAGCAGGGGCAGGGCGCCGGCCGTGGCCAGCAGGTGCAGGAGTTCGCGTCGTTCCATGGCCGTGTCTCCTCAGCGCAGGTGGATGACGGCCTGCGCGTCGGCGTCGATGCGCAGCGCCGCGGCCTCGAAGTCGGGTGCACCGCGGTTGCCCTTGGCGTCGTTCGAGAAGCCGTAGCGTTCGATCGGCATGCCCACCAGGTTGGTGTCGAGCTTGCCGTTGCCGTTCTCGTCGGCGAACACGCGCAGCGCGTAGCGGCCCGGCGCCAGGTCGGTGAAGACGAAGCGGGCCTTGCCTTCGCGCAGGGGCGCGGTCTGCGAGGCGAGGGCCTTGCTCTCGGCGTAGCTGGCGGCGTCGTTGTACAGCGCGACGTAGAGCGTGGCGCCGGCGGCCGGGCCGTCGGCGATGCGCAGGTTCAGGTCGGCGGCCAGGGCGCCGAGCGGGGCGAGCGCGGCAGCGGCGATCAGGCCGCGCGCGGCGGGGCGGGAGAGGAAAGCGGGAAGGTGCATGGCAGGCCTCGTGGTGGGTGGAGGGCCCGACGATCCCGCAGTCGCCGGGCGGTGCCCAGCGCCATGCGACGGAATGCGCGAATGCGCGCGCGAAATGCGCGCAGAGGGAGTGAACGCCGCGGCCCGGGAAGGGCCGCGACCGGTGTCAGGCCTTGTCCTGCCCGTCCTTCGGAGCCTGCGCGGCCTCTTCGACCGCGTGCCCCGTGCCCACATGGCCCGAGTCCGCAAAGAGGCTCCAGGCCGCCATGAACAGCGCCGCGATCACCGGCCCGATCACGAAGCCGTTGATGCCGAAGATCGCCATGCCGCCGATGGTGGACATCAGCACGATGTAGTCGGGCATCTGCGTGTCCTTGCCCACCAGCACGGGGCGCAGGATGTTGTCGACCAGGCCGATCACGAACACGCCGATGAAGATCAGCACGCCGCCCTGCCAGAAGTGGCCGGTGGCCAGGTAGTAGATGGCCACCGGCCCCCAGATCAGCGCCGCGCCCACGGCCGGCAGCAGCGACAGGAAGGCCATCAGCACCGCCCACAGCAGCGCACCCTGAACGCCCAGGAACCAGAAGGCCAGCCCGCCGATGGTGCCCTGCGCAATGGCCACGGCCACGTTGCCCTTCACGGTGGCGCGGATCACGGTGGTGAACTTGTTCAGCAGATAGTGCGTGTGCGGCTTGGCCAGCGGCAGCGCGTCGCGCATGGTCTTCGACAGCGACGTGCCGTCGCGCACCAGGAAGTACAGCAGGTAGAGCATCACGAAGAAGCTCACCACGAAGTCGAAGGTGTTCTGCCCGATGGCCAGCGCCTGGCTGGCGATGAGCTGGCTGGCCTGGCCCGCGATGGCCGAGACGCGCGCCTGCCAGGCCGCCATGTCGCCCAGGTTGAAGCGCTCCACGATGTTCAGCAGCCACTGCGGCGTGGCGTTCAGGATCTGCTGGAAGTAGGCCGCGAAGTTGATCTGGCCCGAGCGGATGCTCTGGGTGATCAGCGCGATCTCCTGCACCAGCGACACGCCCACCATCGCCAGCGGCAGGATCACGATGAACAGGCAGATCGCCAGCGTGGACATCGCGGCCACGTTGCGCCGGCCCGGCATCTTCTTGAGCAGCCACTTGAACAGCGGCGTGAACAGGATCGCCAGCGCCACCCCCCAGAGCACCGCGCCGAAGAACGGCATCAGCACCCACAGAAAGGCGACGGTGACGGCGGCAAGCAGGGCGAGGAAGACGCCGCGCTGGAGTTGGGGAGAGTTCATAAGTGTCTCGGACTGTAGCCGAGCCGGAACCCGCCGCCGTGTCAGCCGGCGCGCCCTTGTGCGATGCAGCAGGCTTGCCAAGGAAAAACGCCGCGGGCCTAAGGCCGGCGGCGTGTGTCAGCTACTCAATTGATAGCTGGCGGCGGCACAAATGCACAGCGCTAACGCTTGGCTGCGCGCGGCAGCGCCACGGGTGCCAGCGTGGCGCGCAGGCGGCTCGGCGCATCGGGCTCGGTGGTGGCGTCGACCTCCAGCGCCCGTTCGACATTGCCGATGTGGTCGAGCATGAGCTGGCGCGCCTGCTCGATGTTGCCGGCCTCGAGCGCCGCGACGATGGCGCCGTGCTCGGCGCACGACTGTCCGGCTTCGTGCTTCGATTGGTAGAGCGTGGCCGCCAGCGTGGTGCGCGCCGTGAGGTCGCGCAGCACGTCGACCAGCAGCTGGTGGCCCATCTGCTCGGCCAGGCAGACATGGAAGTCGGCCAGCAGGAAGGCGCGCGTGGCGGCGTCGGCGCCTTCGATGGCGCGCTGCTCGTCGGCGATGTGGTCGCGCAGCTTGCGGATCACCTGGCCCAGGGGCCGGCCTTCGCTCGCGGCCAGGATGCCGGCCTCGACGATGCGGCGTGCCGAGAAAGCGTCGCGCGCTTCCTCGGCCGAGGGCTCCACCACGTACCAGCCGCGGCGCGACTGCACCTCGACGAAACCGCGCGCCTGCAGCTGCATCAGCGCCTCGCGCACCATCGTGCGGCTGACCGAGAAGTTCTCGGCCAGCGCCTGCTCGCCGAGCCGGTCGCCGGGCGCGAGCTTCTGCGCGAGGATGGCCTCGACGACGCGTTCGGCGATGGCGGTGGGGCTGACGTCGGCGGGCATTTTTTTCAGTGGGCGGTGGAAGCGGCGGTGCCGGTGTTTACCACGGGCGCCTCGGCCAGCGGCTCGTCGTCGGGCGAATAGGTGCCGTCGAGCACGGCATGGGCACGCTCGCGGTCGATGTCGCCTTCCCACGCGGCGATCGCGACGGTGGCCACGCAGTTGCCGATCAGGTTGCCCAGCGCGCGGGCGATGCCCATGAACCAGTCCACCGACAGCACCAGCACCAGGCCGATGGCGGGGATCGCCGGAATCGCATGCAGCGTCGCCGCCAGCACCACGATGGCCGAGCCCGGCACGCCGTGCGCGCCCTTGGAGGTGACCAGTGCGATCGCCAGGATGGTCAGCAGGTCGGCCATCGAGATCGGCGTGTTGGTGGCCTGCGCGATGAACACGGCCGCCAGCGTGATGTAGATCGAGAACGCGTCCAGGTTGAACGAGTAGCCCGTGGGAATCACCAGGCCCACCGTCGAATCGCGGATGCCCATGCGGCGCAGCTTGGCCATGATCTGCGGCAGCACGCTGTCCGACGAGGTGGTGGCGAACACGATGGCGAGTTCTTCGCGCAGGTAGCGCAGCAGCTTCCAGAGGCTGAAGCCCGACATGCGCATCACCAGCCCCAGCACCACGAACACGAAGACCAGCACCGCGCCGTAGAAGAGGGCGACCAGCATGCCCAGCTGCTTGAGCGAGCCGATGCCGTACTTGCCGACCGTGAAGGCAATGGCGCCCAGCACGCCCAGCGGCGCCAGCTTGATGATGATGCCCATGATCTTGAACAGCACCAGCGAGAGCGCATCGACCACCGCCGCCACCGGCGCGCCGCGATCGCCCAGCAGCGACAGCGCGCAGCCGAACAGCACCGCGAACAGCAGCACCTGCAGCACGTCGCCCGTGGCGAAGGCGGCCACCACCGTGGTGGGAATGAGCTTCATCAGGAACTCGACCGTGCCGCCGCTGGTGAGCTTGTCGGCGTTGGAGGCGTAGGCGCTCATGGCGCTGGCGTCCAGCGCCTTGGGGTCGACGTTCATGCCCACGCCCGGCTCGAACACGAAGGCCAGCACCAGGCCCATCGCCAGCGCGATGGTGGTCAGCACCTCGAAGTAGATCAGCGCCTTCACGCCGACCCGGCCCACGCGCTTGAGGTCGCCCGCGCCAGCGATGCCATGCACCACCACGCAGAACACCAGCACGGGAATGATCATCTTGATCAGCTTGATGAAGCCGTCACCCAGCGGCTTGAGCTTGGCGGCGAACTCGGGCGCAAAGAGGCCGACGAGCACGCCGATCACCAGTGCGATGACCACCTGTCCGAAGAGCGATTTGGCAAAGCGAGGCATGGAAATCTCCTGTCGTTGTCGTGTCGAGGTTTTGCATGCAAGGATCGCTTTTTCTTGCATACAAGAACTGTAGGCAAGAAGATTGCAGGGGGTTCAGAGGGTATTCCCGGGGCGTTCCGGCTGCCTGCCGGGGGCTCGGGCGTGAACCTTCCAGCTTTGAAGCGCCGTGCGCCATGTGCAAAGAACGAAGGCGCCATCGGCAAACTCCGGGGCGGCGCGGGCGATACGCTGCAGCCATGAACGCCATGCCGCAGCCCTTCTTTCTTCCTTCAGATTCAGTCGCGCGCCTGCATGCCCTGATGGCCGGCGGCCAGCGCAAGCTGCTGGGGCTGGTCGGTGCGCCCGGCGCAGGCAAGTCCACGCTCGCGATGGCGTTGCGCCAGGCGGCTGGCGCCGGCTGCGCGCAGGTCGTGCCGATGGACGGCTTTCACCTCGCCAACGTCGAGTTGCAACGGCTCGGCCGTGCCGACCGAAAGGGCGCGCCCGATACCTTCGACAGCGCCGGCTACGTCGCCCTGCTGCAGCGGCTGCGCAATCAGCGCCCCGACGGCGACATCGTCTACGCCCCCGAGTTCCGCCGCGAGATCGAAGAGCCGATCGCCGGTGCCATTGCGGTGCTGCCGTCGACGCCCCTCGTCATCACCGAAGGCAACTACCTCCTGCACGACGCCGGCCCGTGGGCGGGGGCGGCGGCGATGCTCGACGAAGTCTGGTACGTGGACATCGACGACGCGGTGCGCGAGGAACGCCTGATCGCGCGCCATCGGCAGTTCGGCCGCAATGCCGAGGCCGCGCGCGACTGGGTGGCCAACACCGATGCACCGAACGCGCGGCTGATCGCTGCAACGAAGGCACGCGCTCACCACGTGTTCACATGGCCTTGAGGCCCTCCGCCCTCAGCGAGGGTCCGCAAACGCCTTGCGAAACGCGGAAGGCGTCATTCCCTTCACCGCAAGGAAGCGGCGGTTGAAGTTGGCGACGTTGTTGAACCCGACGTCCTGACAGATCGCGGCGATCGGATCGCGCGCATGCGCCAGCAGCTGGCACGCCCTGGACACGCGCAGCTGGATCAGGAAATCCGTGAACGTGTTGCCCGTGCGCCGATGAAAGAGACGCGAGAAGTGGCTCTTGCTCATGCCGAAGTGCCGAGCCACCCGCGGCATCGAGAGGTCTTCGGCATAGCGGTCGTTCATGAAGCCGATGATCGCGTCGATCTGCGCCATCGAGCTTGCGTCCTCCGCCGCATCGGTCCAGGGGTTGGAGAGCAGCCGGTAGTCCTTCCACTCGCCGAGCACACAGAGGAACTCGAGGAAGACCGAGAACCTCGATATGCCCTGGCTGGCGCGGATGCGGCCGAAGTAGTCGCCGGCGAGCGCCGACATGTCGAAGAATTCGATGCCGCGTGCAGACCGGTCCAGAAGGGGCAGCACGTCCTTGAGTTCCGAGATCGATTCGGACGCCCGGTCCAGCGGTCCCCGGTCGAAGACGATGCAGTGATCGCGCAGTGCCACGCCGCTGGCGGGTGCGTTCGTCGAGATCCAGTTGTGAGGAAGCCTCGGGCCGGTGATCACGAGGTTGCCCGGCTCGAAGGTGCCGATGTAGTCCCCCACGAACATCTTTCCGCAGGTGGACACGACCAGATGGATCTCGTAGTCGTCGTGGTAGTGCCACCGGATGAGCGGCGAGGGCGTGCCGTGGCTCACGCAGCGCACGAGCCTGTCGAGATCGGACGAGGGGCTGTAGCCGAGCTCTGCGTTGCGGCACAGCGGATCTTCCCTGGACGGGTGAGACTTCTCCATGCGCTGTCCGGTCGCCCGTTGCGTTGGCTTCAAAGCGCCGGCTACTTGTAGTAGCCGGCCTTCTTCATCTCTCGCTCGGCGATGCTCTGCGAGGTCTTCAGCGCCTGGTCGACCGTGACCTTGCCCGACAGCGCCGCGCTCATCTGCTGCCCCACGCCGGTGCCGATGGCCTGGAACTCGGGAATGGCCGCGTACTGCACGCCGACGTACGGCGACTTGGGCAGGGTGCTGTCGCTGAGGTTGGCGCTGTCGATGGCCTTCTTCTCGGCGGCGGCGAACTTGGCGACCTTCTGGAACTCGGGGTTCGCGTAGGTCGACTTGCGCGTGCCGGTGGGCACCGTGCCCCAGCCGTGTTCCTTGGCCACGAGGTTGACGTACTCCTTGGAGGTCGCCCACTTCACGAAGGTCTGCGCGGCGGCGCCCTTGGTCGAGCTGGCGGGAATGGCCAGGTTCCAGGTCCACAGCCAGTTCGCGCCCTTGGGTGTCACGGCGACGGGTGCCTGTGCGAAGGCCACCTTGTCGGCCACCTTCGACTGCTTGGGGTCGCTGATGAACGAAGCGGCGATGGTCGCGTCGACCCACGTGCCGCACTTGCCTTCGTTGAACAGCGCCAGGTTCTCGTTGAAGCTGTTGGCCGAGGCGCCCGGCGGGCCGTAGGCCTTCATGAGGTCGACGTAGAAGTTGATCGCGTCCTTCCAGGGCTTGGTGTCGATCTGCGGCTTCCATTGCATGTCGAACCACTGGCCGCCATGCGTGTTCACGAGGGTGGTGATCGGGCCCATGTTGTCGCCCCAGCCCGGCTTGCCACGCAGGCACATGCCGTACACGCCGGCCTTCGGGTCGTGGATCTTGCCGGCCAGCTCCTTCGCCTGCGCCCAGGTGGGCTGCTCGGGCATCTTGAAGCCGACCTTGTCGGCCAGGTCCTTGCGGTACATGAGCATCGAGCTCTCGCCGTAGAACGGCGCGGCGTACAGCTTGCCTTCGTGCGACAGGCCGGCGCGGATGGCCGGCAGCAGGTCGTCGGCGTCGTAGGCGGCATCGGTGGCGATGGGCTGCAGCCAGCCCTTCTTCGACCAGATCGGCGCTTCGTACAGGCCGATGGTCATCACGTCGAACTGGCCGCCCTTGGTGGCGATGTCGGTGGTTACGCGCTGGCGCAGCGTGCCTTCCTCGAGCGTGACCCACTTGAGCTTGATGTCGGGGTTGGCCTTTTCGAAGAAGGGCGTGAGCTTCTGCATCTCGATCATGTGGCCGTTGTTGACGGTCGCGATGACCAGTTCGGTGGCCGAGACGGAAAAAGCGAACGCCGAGCCGGCCAAGCCTGCAAGCAGTTTCGTATAGGTCATGAGGTGTCTCCCATCGGGTTGAAATCGGCGATTCCGATCTCCCCCAAGGATCGCGAGGATGGTCCGATTCCTGTAACGCGTCGACTTGTCCGAATTGATACTTCGGTGCTTTTTGGTCTAGCGATTTTCCCTAGCCGGCCGGGCGGGCCGATGAGGCCGGCGCACTGCGCAGACGCCGGTTCATGCCGCATGCCGTGCACATGGCCGGCAGCTACTCGACAAAAAGCAGCGCCGGGCACTCGAGCGACGCCCGCACGGCCTGCACGAATTCGGCCGCCAGCTGGCCGTCGACCACGCGGTGGTCGAAGGAGGAGGACAGGTTCATCATGCGGCGCGCGACCACCGCGCCGCCCAGCATCACCGGGCGCTGCACGATGCGGTTGACGCCGACGATCGCCACCTCGGGCGCGTTGATGATCGGCGTGGACGCGATGCCGCCCAGCGCGCCCAGGCTGGTGACGGTGAGGGTCGAGCCGCTCAGTTCGTCGCGCGTGGCCCGGCCCGCGCGCGCGGCGTCGGCCAGGCGGGCGATCTCGGTCGCGCTCGACCAGAGGTCGCGGGCCTCCGCATGGCGCAGCACCGGCACCATGAGGCCGGCCGCGGTCTGGGTGGCGATGCCGACGTGCACCGCGCCGTGGCGCGTGAGCACGCCCGCCTCGTCGTCGAAGCGGGCATTGATCTGCGGGAAGCGCGGCACCGCCAGCACCACCGCGCGCACCAGCAGCGGCAGCAGCGTCAGGTGCGCCCGCTCGCCGCCCCAGCGTTCGTTGATGCGGGCGCGCAGCAACTCCAGCTCGGTCACGTCGACCTCCTCGACGTAGGTGAAGTGCGGAATGCGGCGCATCGCGTCCTGCATGCGCTGCGCGATGCGGCGGCGCACGCCGGTCACGGGCACGGCCTCCTCGTCGTTGCGTTCGGCGTAGCGCGCGGCATCCGGCGCCGGCGGACCGGGCCGGCGCAGCAGCCAGGCGTCGAGGTCCTCGTGCAGGATGCGGCCGTCCGCGCTGCTGCCCGGCACCTGCCGCAGATCGATGCCGAGGACCGACGCCCGATGGCGCACCGCGGGCGCGGCGAGCGGCTTGCCGCCCAAGGGGCGCGCGCGTTCGGCCGGTGCCGGTGCAGGCACCGCAGCAGGCGCCGGCGTCGATACGACCGGCGCCTCCTCTCGCGTCTCGCCGCCGTCCGCCACATCGATCCGGATCAGCGCCGCGCCCACCGCGATCTGCTGCCCCACCTCGCCGCCGAGCGCGACCACCCGGCCCGCGACCGGCGAGGGAATCTCCACGGTGGCCTTGTCGGTCATCACGTCGGCCAGCACCTGGTCTTCGGCCACCGTGTCGCCGGGCTGCACGCGCCACGCCACCAGCTCCACCTCGGCGATGCCTTCGCCCAGGTCCGGCACCTTGATCGTGAGCGTGCCCATTCAGTTCTCCATGGCGCGGCGCAAGGCCGCGCCGACGCGCGCCGGACCGGGGAAGTAGGCCCACTCCTGCGCATGCGGGTAGGGCGTGTCCCAGCCGGCCACGCGCCCGATCGGTGCTTCCAGGTGGTGGAAGCAATGCTCCTGCACCAGCGCCGTCAGCTCGGCGCCGAAGCCGCTGGTGCGCGTGGCCTCGTGCACGATCACGCAGCGGCCCGTCTTCTTCACCGAGGCGATCAGCGTCTGCAGGTCCAGCGGCCACAGGCTGCGCAGGTCGATGATCTCGGCGTCGATGCCGGTCTCGCGCGCGGCCGCTTCGCAGACGAAGACCATGGTGCCGTAGCTGATCACCGTCAGGTCGGCGCCGGGGCGGAACACCGTCGCCGACTCCAGCGGCACCGTGTAGTAGCCCTCGGGCACCTCGCCCAGCGGATGGGCCGACCAGGGCACCAGCGGCCGGTCGTGGTGGCCGTCGAAGGGGCCGTTGTACAGCCGCTTGGGCTCCAGGAAGATGACCGGGTCGTCGTTCTCGATCGAAGCGATCAAGAGGCCCTTGGCATCGCGCGGATTGGAGGGCATCACCGTGCGCAGCCCGCACACGTGCGTGAACAGCGCCTCCGGGCTCTGGCTGTGCGTCTGGCCGCCGTAGATGCCGCCGCCGCAGGGCATGCGGATGGTGATCGGCGCGGTGAAATCGCCCGCCGAGCGGTAGCGCAGGCGCGCCGCCTCCGACACGATCTGGTCGTAGGCCGGATAGACGTAGTCGGCGAACTGCACCTCCACCACCGGGCGCAGGCCGTAGGCGCCCATGCCGATGGCCGAGCCGACGATGCCGCCCTCGTTGATCGGCGCATCGAACACGCGCGAGCGGCCGTACTTGGCCTGCAGGCCTTCGGTGCAGCGGAACACGCCGCCGAAGTAGCCCACGTCCTGGCCGTAGACGATCACGTTGTCGTCGCGCTCGAGCATCACGTCCATGGCAGAGCGCAGGGCCTGGATCATCGTCATCGAGGCCATGGCCGTCACCCCTCGGACGCCAGCTGTTCGCGCTGGCGCTTCAGGTGTTCGGGCATGTCCTTGTAGACGTCCTCGAACAGGGCGGCGTCGCCCGCGACATGCCCGTCGGCCATGGAGCCGAAGCGCTCGGCTTCCTTCACCGCGGTGTTCACCTGCGCCTGCATGTCGGCCTGCGTCTGCGCGTGCTCCTGCTGCGACCAGGCGCCGATCGCCGTCAGGTGCTGCGCCAGGCGCGCGATCGGATCGCCCAGCGGGAAATGCGCCCAGTCGTCGGCCGGGCGGTAGCGCGACGGGTCGTCCGAGGTCGAATGCGCGCCGGCGCGGTAGGTGACCCACTCGATCAGCGTCGGCCCCAGGTTGCTGCGGGCGCGCTCGGCCGCCCAGCGCGAGGCCGCCAGCACCGCAAGGAAGTCGTTGCCGTCGACGCGCAGCGACGCGATGCCGCAGCCCACGCCGCGCGCCGCGAAGGTGGTGGCCTCGCCGCCGGCGATGGCCTGGAAGGTGGAGATCGCCCACTGGTTGTTGACCACGTTGAGGATCACCGGCGCGCGGTAGACGTGCGCGAAGGTCAGCGCCGTGTGGAAGTCGGACTCGGCGGTGGCGCCGTCGCCGATCCAGCCCGAGGCGATGCGCGTGTCGCCCTTGATCGCCGAGGCCATGCCCCAGCCCACCGCCTGGATGAACTGCGTGGCCAGGTTGCCCGAGATCGAGAAGAAGCCGGCCCGCTTCATCGAATAGCACACCGGCAGCTGCCGCCCCTTGAGCGGGTCGCGCTCGTTGGACATCAGCTCGCAGGTCAGCTCCAGCAGCGTCACGTCGTCGCGCGCCAGCAGCAGGCCCTGCTGGCGGTAGGTGGGAAAGCACATGTCGCCCTGCTGCAGCACCAGCGCGTGGCCGGTGGCGATGGCCTCTTCGCCCAGGCACTGCATGTAGAAGGAGATCTTCTTCTGCCGCTGCGCGATCAGCATGCGGGCGTCGAAGGCGCGTGTCTTCATCATCGCGCGCAGGCCGCGGCGCAGCAGCTCGGGGTCGGCCGGCGGCGCCCACGGGCCGACGGCGCGGCCGTCGTCGTCGAGCACGCGCACCAGCGTGTAGGCCAGGTCGCTGGTGTCGGCCGGCGATGCGTCGACCGGAGGTTTTCGCACCTCGCCGGCACGCGACAGGTGCAGGTAGGAGAAATCGGTCTCGTGCCCCGGCCGCCCGGTGGGCTCCGGTACATGCAGACGAAGAGATGTGCCTTGGCTCATCGCGTTGTCTCCGCGCTCGATGGCATCGCGCGCCACCACAGCCTAGCGAATTTCGGGCACGGGCGCAGCCGGTCAAGTGCGTGTTTCGCGGGCGCCCTAGGCGCAGGGGCGGGGAGGGGCGCGCGGCCCGCGCCGGCACCCGTGTCTTCCCCCTTGCCTTTCCCGGCGTGCCTCTGCACTGTCCGTCCACCCTGTGGCCCGCGGCGCATGAACGACCTGGAACCTCCACCTCCTCTTTCCGAACCCGGCCGCAGTGCGCCGCGGGCGAAGGCCGCCGATGCGGCCGGATGGCGCCGCTGGCTGCCGGGGCTGCGCACGCTGCGCAGGTACGAACTGGCCTGGCTGCGGCACGACATCGTGGCCGGGCTGGTGCTGACCACGATGCTGGTGCCCGTCGGCATTGCCTACGCGCAGGCGTCGGGCGTCCCTGGCATCCACGGCCTCTACGCGACCATCGTCGCGCTGCTCGCGTACGCCGTGTTCGGCCCCAGCCGGATCCTGGTGCTGGGCCCGGATTCCTCGCTGGCGGCCCTCATCCTGGCCGTCGTCCTTCCGCTGTCGGGCGGCGACCCGCAGCGCGCCATCGCCCTGGCGGGCCTGATGGCGATCGTGTCGGGCGCGGTGTGCATCCTCGCGGGCGTCGCGCGCCTGGGCTTCGTCACCGAGCTT
Organism: Variovorax boronicumulans; assembly: GCF_009811375.1. Lineage (NCBI taxonomy): Bacteria > Pseudomonadati > Pseudomonadota > Betaproteobacteria > Burkholderiales > Comamonadaceae > Variovorax > Variovorax boronicumulans. Next base: position 3,917,366 of record NZ_BKDH01000001.1, on the reverse strand, counting down.
CTTTCCAAGCCGATCCGCTACGGCTACATGAACGGCATCGCGTTGACCGTGCTGATCAGCCAGCTGCCCAGGCTGCTGGGTTTTTCGGTCGAGGGCGACGCACCGCTGGCGACCCTGAAGGCCATTGCCGTGTCGGTGATGGAGGGCAAGACCCACGCGACCACGCTCATGGTCGGCGCGGGCACCCTGGCGGTCATCCTGCTGCTCAAGGGCCGCCGGCGCGTGCCGGGCATCCTGATCGCCGTGGTGGGCGCGACCGTGGCCGTCGGCGTGCTGGGCCTGGCGACACGCGAGGGGGTGCCGGTGCTCGGTGCCCTCCCGCAAGGCCTGCCGGCGTTCGGCATTCCGTGGATCACGGCTGCGGACATCGGCCCCGTGCTGATCGGCGGCTGCGCCGTCGCGCTCGTCTCGTTCGCCGACACCAGCGTGCTCTCCCGTGTCTATGCGGCGCGCACCCGCACCCACGTCGACCCGAACCAGGAGATGGTGGCGCTGGGCGCCGCCAACCTGGCGGCCGGATTTTTCCAGGGCTTTGCCGTCAGCAGCAGTTCGTCGCGCACCCCGGTGGCCGAGGCCGCGGGCGCCAGGACGCAGCTGACCGGCGTCGTCGGCGCGCTGGCCGTTGCCCTGCTGCTGGTGGCGGCGCCGGACCTGCTGAAGAACCTGCCCACCAGCGCACTGGCCGCGGTCGTGATCGCATCGGCCATCGGCCTCATCGAGATTGCCGACCTGCGGCGGATCTACCGCATCCAGCGTTGGGAGTTCTGGTTGTCGATCGCCTGCACGGTCGGCGTGGTCGTGCTGGGCGCCGTCGAGGGCATCGGCCTGGCCATCGTGATCGCGGTCATCGAATTCCTGTGGGATGCCTGGCGCCCCTATTCCGCGGTGCTGGGGCGTGCCGACGGCGTCAAGGGCTACCACGACATCACGCGCTATCCCGACGCGCGCCTCATTCCGGGCCTGGTTTTATTTCGCTGGGATGCGCCGCTGTTCTTCGCCAATGCCGAGCTGTTCCGCGACCGGGTGGGCGAGGCCATGGCGTCGTCGCCCGCGCCGGTGCGCTGGCTGGTCGTCGCGGCGGAGCCCGTCACCAGCGTGGACGTGACCTCCGCCGACATGCTGGCCGAGCTGGTCGACAGCTTGCGGGACGCCGGCATCCAGCTGTGCTTTGCCGAGATGAAGGACCCCGTCAAGGACAAGCTGAAGCGCTTCGGGCTCTTCGCGCGGCTGGGCGAAGCCGCGTTCTTTCCGACCGTCGGTGCCGCCGTCAGCGGGTACCTCAAGACCCATCCGGTGGAGTGGGTCGACTGGGAAGACGAGGGGCGCTGAGCTCTTGCGGCCCGCGGCATGCGCCTCCCATGGATGGGGGAGGCGACGTTTCGAGGCGGCTCCTAGCATCCGCGCACCCACAACGAGGAGCCTCCCGATGAAGATCGCCTTTACTTCCTGCTTCAGTGCCCAGACCTTCAAAGAACAACCTGTCTGGACCCAGGTGGGCGCGTCCGGCGCCACGCACCTGGTGCTGCTGGGCGACTCGGCCTACTACGACGCGGACGGCTCCAGCATGGGCGCGGTCAAGGCCATGGGCGCCAACGACTTCGCGGTCCACGCCTTCGGCCGGCTGCGCGACCAGCTGAACCAGAAGGAGTTCGCCAAGCTCGTGCGCAAGACCGACCTGCAGATCCATCCGATCTGGGACGACCACGACTTCCTGTGGAACGGCGCCTGCGGTGCGCAGATCGAGGGACAGCCTTCCTACCGGCACCTGCTGGACCCGACCCGCGCCGCGTTCCAGGAATACCGCAAGGCGCTGGATTCGCACGATCCGAAGACCTTTCCCAAGGCCGGCGATCCCTGGGCTTCGGGCGTTGCCGAGCCCGGCTACCGGCCCGTTATGCTGAGCAATGTCGGCGATGCGGATGGCCCGGTGATGCTGCACCTCACCGACGGCCGCAGCTACAAGACCAAGGGCGGCGCGACGGCGGTGCTCGGCAGCGCGCAGATGAAGAGGCTGAAGAAGGCCATCGAAGACTCGGACGAGAAGACCGTGCACCTGATCGCCAGCGGTCTCACCTTCGAAGCCCGCCACGGCGAGACCTGGATGGATTGCGCGGCCGAGCACGCCGCGATCCTCAAGCTCGCGGAGAAGCGCCGCATCCTCATCCTCAGCGGCGACGTGCACGAGAACCGCTTCGCCGTGCCGTGGCCGGCGGGCCCCTGGAGCCTGTTCGAAGCCACGTCCTCCGGCGCCGCGCTGCGCACGGCGGTCACCGTCGGCGCGCTGCAGCGCAACTGGGGGCTGGTCGACATCACGAAGGACCAGGTGAAGATCGAGCTGTCGCAGCTCAACATGGACACGCGCCGCCGCGTCATCGACCGCCAGAAGTGGAAGATGCTGTAGGCGTAGCCGGGAGCGGGTTCACGGGCCGCTCCTGCGGCTTGCGAAGCAGGATCACGAGGCCGGAAATCAGGAAGTACACGGCGCCCACCGTCGCATAGCCCGCGAGCGTCTGCAGGACCGGGGCGTCGGTGCCTTGCCGTGCGACGAAGAGGCCGCCGGCCAGCGCAGACTGCGCGCCGCTCAGCATCATCACCCACTGCCCCCGATGGCTCTTTCGGCGGCGAACGGCCGTCGCCAGCTGCAGCAGGCCCGACACGATGGCCCAGACGCCGAAGATGGCCAGGCCGATCTGGAGCCCGAGCACCAGCGAGGCCGCAACGGCCACGGTGACCAGCGCGCTGATCCAGGTGTTCAGCATCTGGCTGGGGTTGGCCCGGGGGCCGCCCGTCATCCGGGCGTCCACCAGGTTCGCCAGCGCGTCCCACGCCGGATAGACGACCAGCAGGATCGTCGTCAGCACCGGCGACTGCCTGGCGACGCTGAAGGCCAGCGCGACCCACACGAAGGAAAAGGCCGCGCGGGTGAAGTAGAGCTTGCGCAGCCAGGCGGCCGGCTGCAGAGGGGGTTGGATGATGTCGGGCATGGAAGGGGGGTGGGTAGGAGGAGGGGGGGCGCCTCGCACGAGGCGGGTGCAACGATTCTTCTGCGTTCCCCCGGACCACGGTATCGGTCGAATGACCGACACGCGCCGAACCGGCGGCTGTGCGATGCTGTGCGCTCGCCCCCGCGATCCCATGCCCGAAGACACCACCCTCACCGCTTTCGACGCGGCCCGCGCGCTCGCCTTCATCGGCGACCTGAGCATGGGCCAGCCCATCGACCATTCGCTGCGCACTGCCTGGCTGGCCGGCATGATCGCGACACAGGCCGGCTGCCACGCGGCGCAGGTCGAGGTCGCGCAACACGTGGCGCTGCTGCGCTGGTCGGGCTGCACGGCGAACGCGCAGGAGTTCGCGGACTTCCTGGAAGACGACGTGCTGGGTCGGCGAGCCCTTCTGGCCTCCGCGCAACCGCGCCTGCGCCAGCCCCACCAGGCGTCCATCCCCGGGGCCGTCGTGGCGATGGCCCAGATCCATTGCGAGATTGCCGGCGACATCGCGAACATGCTCGGCCTGGGGCCCGAGGCCGAAGCCGCACTGCGCGCCGTCTTCGAGGCCTTCGACGGCAGCGGCGTCCCGGGCCTGCTGCAGGGCGAGGACGTGCCACTGGCGACCTACGTCGTGTCCCTGGCGAGCGATCTGGAAATCTTCAGCCGCCTCTACGGGCTCGACGAAGCCCTCACGCTCGCGCGGGGGCGCGCCGACAGCCTTTACCCCGGCTTCCTGGTCGACGCCTGCGCACCGCACGCTGCAGCATGGATGACGCGGCTGGATGCGTCGCCCGCGCCGTGGACCGATGCTGCCGATCCGCCGGTGTCGATGCGCCGGCGCGTCGGGCTGGAACTCGTCGGCGACGTGAGCGATCTCAAGCTGCCGTGGATGACGGGCTACTCGCGGCGCGTGGCCCGCCTGGCGCGCGATTGCGGCGCCCAGTTGGGCCTGAGCGAAGCGATGTGCCATCGCATCCACCGGGCCGGCCTGATCCACGGCATCGGGCGGGCCGCGGTGCCCAACGCCATCTGGAATGCGCCCGAGCCGCTGCCGGCCGCGTCGATAGAGCGCCTGCGGCTCGTGCCGTACTGGACGTCCCGCGCGGCGGGGCAGATCGACGGTCTCACGGTAGAAGCAGAAATCGCCTCGTTCGCTTTCGAGCGGCGTGATGGCTCCGGCTACTTCCGTGGCCGCTCCGGCGCGTCGATGCCGCTCGAAGGGCAGGTCGTCGCGGCGGCCGAGCAGTGGGTGTCGCACCGCACCCGCCGCCCGTGGCGATCCGAACTGACCGACGACCAGGCGCGCGATCGCATGCAGGCGGACGTCGAAGCCGGCCGCTTCGACGCGGAGGTCATCAGTGCGCTGCTCGCTTGTGCGCTATCGGGCACGCCTGCGAAGCCCGTGGTGCCCGCGCAGGACGACGCGTCGCTGTCCCAGCGCGAGCTGGACGTCCTGCGCTGCATCAGCCAGGGCGACAACACGAAGCAGGTCGCGCGTGCGCTGGGCATCAGTGCGAGCACGGTGCGCACGCACGTCGAGCGTGTGTTCCGCAAGCTCGGTTGCTCGACCCGCGCGGCCGCCACGCTGAAGGCCTCTGCCAGAGGCCTGCTGTAGCGGGCCGCGCCGGCCGCTCCATCGACTAGGCGGCCACCGGCTCCGCCCGAGCGGCCCGCGCAGGCGCCACAGCATCGAGCTGTCCGCGCAGCATCTCCCACCGCACGCGCGCCGACACGATGCTTTCTTCCTTCACGTGCCCGAAGCCGCGGATCTGCTCCGGCAGGCGCGCCAGCGACAGGGCCGTGTCGAAGTCGATGCGCTCGAAGCGCGCGAGCAGGTCTTCGACCATCGCGCGGTAGTCGGCGACGAGCTGGCGCTCCATGCGGCGCTCGGCGGTGCGGCCGAACGGATCGAGCGCCGTGCCGCGCAGGCCGCGCAGCTTGGCGAGCACGCGGAAGGCGCCGAGCATCCACGGGCCGAAGCTGGTCTTGACCGCGCGGCCTTCGGCATCGCGCCGGCCCAGCACCGGCGGTGCCAGATGAAAGCGCAGCACCGGCTTGCCTTCGAACTGCTCGCCGAGCTTTTCCATGAAGCGCGGGTCGGCATACAGGCGCGCCACCTCGTACTCGTCCTTGTAGGCCATGAGCTTGAACAGGCCCGAGGCCACGGCCTTGGCCAGCACCGTGCTGCCGCGCGTGCGCTGTTCGGCCTCGCGCACGCGTTCGACCAGGTCCGCGTAGCTGCGTGCATAGGCGGCGTTCTGGTACGCCGTGAGGAGCGCGGTGCGGTCGGCCACCAACGCCTCGAAGCTCTGGGGCTTTTGCAGCGACACCACCTGCGCCGGCGCGGCCTGGCGCGTGACCGCCGCGAGGTCGAGCGCCGCCTTGCGGCCCCAGCGGAACGCGGCCTGGTTGGCCTTCACGGCCACGCCGTTGATCTCGATGGCCTTGTCGAGCGCCTGCGCCGACAGCGGCACGAACCCCTTCTGGAACGCGAAGCCCAGCAGGAACAGGTTGGCCGCGATGGCGTCGCCCATGAGGCGCGTGGCCAGCTGCGTGGCGTCGATGAAGTCGGCGCGGCCTTCGACCGATTCCTCGATGAGCGCGCGCACCTGCGCGGCCGGGAACTGCCAGTCGGGCTGCTGCGCGAAGTGCCCGGTCGGCTGCTCGAAGGTGTTGACCAGCGCATAGGTGCGGCCCGGCCGCATGCGCGCGATGGCGTCGGGCGCGCCGGCCGTGAGCATGTCGCAGCCCAGGATCAGGTCGGCCTCGCCGGTGGGAATGCGCTGCGCCTTCAGCTGCGCCGCGTCGCGCGCGATGCGCACGTGCGACGTGACCGAGCCGTTCTTCTGCGACATGCCCGTCATGTCGAGCACGCTCACGCCCTTGCCTTCGAGGTGCGCCGCCATGCCGATCAGCGCGCCGATGGTGATCACGCCCGTGCCGCCGATGCCGGTGATGAGGATGTTGTGCATGCCTTCGAGCGCGAGCGGCACGGGAGCGGGCAGGGCGGGCTCTTCGGCGGCCTTCACGGCCACGGGCGCGTGCTTGCGCGGCTTGACGCCCTCGACCGTCACGAAGCTCGGGCAGAAGCCCTTGATGCACGACTCGTCCGCGTTGCACGCGCTCTGGTCCACGCTGCGCTTCAGTCCCAGGTCGGTTTGCTTCGGTAGGAGGGCGGTGCAGTTCGACTGCTCGCCGCAGTCGCCGCAGCCTTCGCACACCGCGTCGTTGATGAACACGCGCCGCGCGGCGGGCGGGAACTCGCCCTTCTTGCGGCGGCGACGCTTCTCGGCCGCGCACACCTGGTCGTAGATCAGCACCGACACGCCCTCGAAGCCGCGCAGCTCGCGCTGCACCGCGTCCATGTCGTCGCGGTGGTGCACGCTCAGCGCAAAGAGGCCGTCGCGATCGGGCGGCAGCAGGCTGCGTTCGGCCCAGCGCGTCGGGTCTTCGGCCACCAGCGCGATGCGCTTCACGCCTTCGGCCGCCACCTGGTGCGCGATGCGCGGCACGGTGATCGGCCCGTCGACCGGCTGGCCGCCCGTCATCGCGACCGCGTCGTTGTAGAGGATCTTGTAGGTGATGTTCACGCCCGCCGCCACGGCCGCGCGAATCGCCAGCGAGCCCGAGTGGTAGTAGGTGCCGTCGCCCAGGTTCGCGAACACGTGCTTGCGCTTGGAGAACCACGCCTGCCCCAGCCACGGCGCGCCTTCGCCGCCCATGTGCGTGGTGGTGCGGTTGTGCTCGGGGTAGATGGCCGTGGCCATCACGTGGCAGCCGATGCCCGCGAGCGCCAGGCTGCCTTCGGGTACCTTGGTCGAGGTGTTGTGCGGGCAGCCCGCGCAGTACCAGGCCGGGCGCGAGGGCGTGGCCACGGCCTTGCCGAGCACCACGTCCTTCGCGTCGAGGATCGCCAGCCGCATGCGGATGCGGTCGCTGGTGTGAAAGCGCGCCACGCGCCCGGCGATGACGCGCGCGACCTGCGCCACCGAGAAGTCGGCCGTGGCCGGCAGCAGCCACTGGCCGCGCGGGTGCGCGCCCCATTCGCCCTGCTCATCGAACTTGCCGATCACGCGCGGGCGCACGTTCTCGCGCCAGTTGTACAGGTGCTCCTTGAGCTGGTACTCGACGATCTGGCGTTTCTCCTCGACCACCAGGATTTCTTCGAGCCCGTCGGCAAACTCGCGGATCGAGTCGGGCTCCAGCGGCCAGGGCATCGACACCTTGAACAGGCGGATGCCGATGCGCGCGGCCTCGTCGGCGTCGATGCCCAGTTCTTCCAGCGCTTCGAGCACGTCGCGGTACGACTTGCCCGAGGCCACGATGCCCAGCCGCGCCTGGGGCGAATCGATGGTCACGCGGTTCAGGCGGTTCTCGCGCGCGTAGGCGATGGCGGCGTAGATCTTGTAGTCCTGCATCAGCGCCTCCTGCTTGCGCGCCTGTACGCCGAGCGTGTCGGTCGACAGCCGCGCGTGCACGCCGCCGGGCGGGAACACGAAGTCTTTCGGCAGCCGCGTGTGCACGTCGAGCGCGCCGGCGGCAATCGAGCCCGACGACTCCACCGTGTCCGCCAGCGCCTTGAAGCCCACCGGCAGGCCGGCAAAGCGCGACATCGCAAAGCCGTGCAGGCCCAGCTCGATGTACTCCTCCACGCTCTGCGGGTAGAGCATGGGGATCATCGAGGCGGCGAACAGGTGGTCGCTCTGGTTGGGCAGGGTAGAGGACGACGCGCCGTGGTCGTCGCCCGCCACCAGCAGGATGCCGCCCTGGGGCGACGTGCCCGCGTGGCTCATGTGCTTGAACACGTCGCCGCAGCGGTCCACGCCGGGCGCCTTGCCGTACCACATGGCGAACACGCCATCGACCGCGCTCTCGCCGGTCAGGTGCACCTGCTGCGTGCCCCACACGGCGGTGGCGGCCAGCTCCTCGTTCACGCCGGGCAAAAATTTGACGGCGTTGGCTTCGAGCTGCGGCTGGGCTTTCCACAGCGCTTCGTCCAGGCCGCCGAGCGGCGAGCCGCGGTAGCCCGAGACAAAGCCCGCGGTGTTCAGGCCGGCCTGCTGGTCGCGCCATTTCTGCACGAGCATGAGGCGCACCAGCGCCTGGATGCCGCTCAGGTAGATCCGGCCTTCGGTGGCCGTGTATTTGTCGTCCAGCGCAACGCTGGCGAGTTCGTGGGTTGCCATGAGAGAAAAGACTCCGGGTAGGACTCGTGGAATGCGGGCGTGGCCCCGGTAGAGGGCCGGCCCGCGAAACGCCTCGCCGGGGTTGCCGCCGAGACAGCGACGATTCTTTCGCACCCCGGCCCGAAAGTGCTTCTTCGTTTCGACGGGGAAACCCGCATTCCGGAAGATCCGTCGCCGCGGCCGTCGATTCGCCGAAAGGCCTTCGGCCATGCGCCCACAACCGCACAGGCCCGACAATGTCCGCCCGATCGACCGAGGACCCGATGAGACCCGACCTGGATTCGCTGGCGCTGTTCCTGCGCGCCATTGAGCACGGCAGCCTGTCCAAGGCGGCCGCCGAGAGCCACATGGTGCTGTCGGCCGCGAGCCGGCGCCTGGCCATCCTCGAGAGCCAGCTCGGCGTGGGGCTGCTCAACCGCACCTCGAAGGGCGTCACGCCCACGGGTGCGGGCGAGTCGCTGGCCATGCATGCGCGCCAGATCCTGCGCGACGTGGACCGCATGCGCGCCGACCTGTCCGACTACGCGCAGGGCGCCACCGGCCGCGTGCGGCTGCATGCCAACGCGTCGGCGATGGGCCAGTTCCTGCCCGACGACGTGGCGAGCTTTCGGCTGCGCTACCCCGAGATCCGCGTGAGCGTGGAAGAGCACCGCAGCGTCTACATCGTGCAGGCGATTCGCGACCGCCAGGCCGACGTGGGGGTGATCACCAGCGAGGCGGTCGACCCGGCGCTGCACTTCATCCCGTACCGCACTGACCGGCTCGTGGCCATCGTGCGCCAGAAGCATCCGTGGCGCGGGCGCGAGGTGTCGTTCGAAGAACTGCTCGACTTCGATTTCGTGGGTCTCGAAGACGACTCGGCCATCTCCCGCACCATGGAAGACGCCGCGATGAGCGCACGCAAGGTGCTGCGTCTGCGCGTGCGCGTGAAGAGCTTCGAGGCCGTGTGCCGGATGATCGAAGCGGGAATGGGCGTGGGCATCCTGCCCGAGGGCGCGGCGGTGACTTACCGCAAGGAGATGAAGCTGCGTTTCATCAACCTCACCGATGCGTGGGCTTCACGCCGGATGTACCTGTGCACGCGGCAGGAGGCGTTGAGCTTTCCGCAGCGTCGGTTGGTGGACCATCTGCTGGCGCGAGGGATGCCCTAGGAGTCATTCGGGGCGACGCTCCCGCCGATGGGGCACCTTGCTCCGCGAATGTCCCCCGGCCTTCGGCCTCCTCCTTGATTTTGCCGCGCAAGGCACCCCATCGGCGTGAGCGTGCTCAGCGCTGCTGCGGATTGGCACGGCGCTCGTAAGGCCCGCGTGCGGCGCATTGCGGAAGCTGCATTTGTTGGCGCTCGTCGGGACTTCGTGCCGCACGAAAGCGCCACTGCGCTGCGCTCTTCTCTAAAGTAGCTGCCCCTGTCACTCAAAACCCCAACAAGGGGACTCGGAAGGCGCTACATACACAGCCGTTGAAATGTTGAAAGGCTGCTTGCCTCGCGGCAGGTTGTCGGTGCGAAAGCAGCGATGCAAATGCGAGGTATCAAAAGGCGACGGCCAGGGTGTTACGAGCACCCCGGCCGTCTAACCAAAGACGTGCAACCACCTCTAAAGGAGCGCACAAGAATGGCTACCAAGACTATAGCCCGGCCTCGCACGCCGGTATCCCCCGCCGGAAGCGCCCATCAGGACCCGGCGAACCTCCTCGAAAACACACTCGCCCAACTCGAAGCCCTGCTGTGGGTCTGCCACGGGGAAGACATCGACTGGTGCAGTGGCGAAGGCCCCCGGCAATTGGACAACCTGCTTTGGCTTGCGGCGGAACTGGCGCGCAAGGCGGGGGAGTTGTTTCAGGCGAGTGAGAAGGCGCGGTGCGGAGCGCTTGAAGATGGCCATCGACGCTGACCTCAACACCGTCGAGATTCCCTGCGAGTCGGGCGTTATCAAGTTCGGCTGGACGCGTGTCGTTCCACTCACCAGCCAGCATCCGCGTGCGTTTTCAAAGTTGAATGCGCCATGCAGTCGCAGCCGTTCATGGGCGCACTGGCAGCAAAACTCTGCGTGGAAATGCCAGATCGGCCGGCTTCAAATCCAGTACTTTGTCATTACCCAAAGCCATGGCCGATTCCTAATTCTGTTGTAAGTCAGGTTCTGGTCAGCTATCTTCAGCGCCTTGCCAACGAAGAAGAAAGCGCTGCAGAGATGAAATATGTCGATATTTCGGTCGCTTCAACTGCATCCACAGGCAAGCAAGGAAAAACTCAAGGGGGCGATCTGTTCCAGCAGGTCCGGCCCGCACTCAAGACATCGACGCCCCCTGCAGATGGGGCTGCAGGAAGTCAGAAGTCCTCCCCGACAGAGCGCGTGTTGTTCCTGCAGGAAAACTTGCGTCAGATCGGCAACGGCATTGAGGTCGCAGGCATCCGCCGCGCCCATCTCTTCCACGGCCAGCTCGGCATCACGCCGTGGATACTGACCAGCAATTTCTCTCCTCGCCTGCGTGAGAACGAAGCGAGCTTGAAGGACAAAGGGATGCTGCCTTCGGAAACGAAGGTGCTCAATGTCTACGAATGGCTGGTGGACATGAGCTCTCAGGGCTTGCTGACCCCGCTCGCTTCATCACGGCCATCACGTTCACCAGGCAGTTCATCTTCTGCCAGCGCTGCCAAGCCTTCGCTGCGAAAGGTCAGTCACCCCGCAGCCTGGGATTCGACACAGGTCGGGTGTGAAGAGTTCGGGCTGGCGAACGGTCAGATCTTGATGCGAAAGACGTTCAAGTCGGGCCGAAGCGGCGCGGATCTTCAGGCCATCGAGTTGCGCGATGCGCAGGGCACTGCGGTCACCCACGCGACCGAGAGCGATTTTGTCTGCGCAATGATGGCCGCCAATCTGGAGGAAGACGTCACCTGGCACTTCCTCGTGGACAAGAACAAGATGTATCGCAAGCTCCGGCAAAGTACGGCGAGCCGCCGGTTTCGCCACACTGTCAGTGCCTTCTTGCACAGCACCCATCGGCTTCCCAATGGGCAACTGAAAACCAGCTATCGGCACCTGTTCGAAGATGCGGACTCCTGCGACAGCCTGATCGTTGCCACGGAGGAGCAGCATCGGGACTTGCTCGAGACCGGTATGCCGGCGACGAAGCTGAAAGTGATTCCGCACGCGTTGCCTGGTGTGCCCGAGATCGTCGAATCTGCTTCCTTGCAGGAGAAGCGGGTGATCTATCTGGCGCGCTACACGCCGGAGAAGCAGCATGAACTGCTTTTCCAAGTGTTCGAGCGCGTCCTCAAAAGGGTTCCGGACGCACAGTTGCACACCCATGGCGTGGGCCCTTTGCAAGCGACGCTCCAGGCCCGCGTCGACGCCTCCGGTCTGGCGGGGAGCATCCACATCCACGGCTATGCAAATGATGTTGCAACCCTCTTCAAGGAGTCGAGTCTCGGCGTGATGGCGTCCAACGAGGAGGGGTTCTCGCTGTTCGGGTTGGAATGCCTGGCCCACGCACGTCCGTTGGTCGCCTTTTCCGTGAAGTACGGCCCGAAGGATTTGCTGGAAGGCAGGAATGCCGGCATCCTGATTCCCCCCGGGCACGTCGACGCGATGGCCGATGCGATCGTCGCGCTGCTGGAGGACCCCGAGAAAGCCTATGACCTTCGCTTCGGCGCTTTGACGTCCGCGGAGCGCTTCACTGCGGACAAGGTGGCGCAGCGATGGTCAAAATGGTGGGCCGATGTCCGTGAGATCGCACGTCATCGTGAAGCGAACACACTCACAGACGCGAGTTTCTGAGCAGTCGAGGCGCAGCAATCAAGTCTTGATGCGATCGACTCATGACGCTGTCAAGCAGCGGGCTTGAGCCGCGCTGATGAGTGCCTGCTTTGGAGCTGCTGGAGTGTCTCTTGTGGGCCCAAAGCCGTCGGTGGCCCCGCTCCATAGCGGACGCCGGTTGCTACGGACTCGGCAGCCTCAGGCTTGAATCACTTGGGCGCAAAGCGGGGAGGCACGCCGTTGACCCAGGGCACCTCGAGCTCTTCCTCCAAGGCACTCACTTCTTCCATCGTGAGCCATACCCCGTGGGCGTCCACCCAGTATTGCTTGCCGCCATCAATGCGAACCGCTTTCGAGATACCGTGGAAATCGCGACGCAGCAGCAAGTTTGTGGGCACAACTTCAGTTAAAAAAACCGTGTTCTCCGGGGTTACGCCATGCTCGAGAGGATGCAGTGCATGTGACCTACTGCCACTTGGCGACGCGCAAAGCGCGACCTGGTACTTCTTGCTCGGGTCAACCTCAGACCGTTTCCACATGCCAGTCCTCCAATGTTTGCGGCGGCAAGACAGGCCGCCCGCCTCCGGGAAATGTCCGGTTCTGGCCGCTTGATGTCGGTTGCTCATTGAGCGCCTTCAAGGGCCTCGATGTATGGCAGCACCTGTGGATGAGCCTGAACCCACTGCTCACCCAAGTACGTCGCTACGGAGCTCGAGCCGATGACGCTCTCGATTGCCCCGGATTTCGAAGCGGCCTGCAGCAGACCGTGGGCCGCATGCATTGCCTCCTCGCTCGCGGCCGCCTCCGGCCCCCCAGCTTCGATGCCCCACTCCTTCTGAATTGCCGCAATGAGTTTGCCTGCGGCGGCCTCAAGTGGTGTTCGTGAGCGTGTCATGGACGCCAATCTAACCTGCTTGTGAAGGTCCGGTTGTGGCCGACTGCCGATGTTCAAAGTTCGATGAACCCACCGGCTTCGGCATCATAAAAGCGAGCCGAGAGTTCCCGGCAGATAGTGCGGATGACCGCGCTTTCGCGTGGGCCCCAAACGCCGGAAGCTGAAATTGTCCTTGGGTCAGGACTTTCGTCCTGACTCTCGATGCTGAGACGCAACGACAGAGTGGTTGCTTCGCTAGCAAGTGCCCGCTCAACAGTAGCGCTCACCAAGTGTCTGGCGCCAAGCGGCACTGGTGTCCAATCCGATGGCAATGCCGTCAGGTCTTTGTCTTCGCGAAAAATTAGGCCGATGCTGCTCATGATGGGCGTGATTTATAGGGGGCAACGAAGGTCGGGTTTTGGCCGGCTGCGGCCGGACGCGGCGATCGTCAGTAGGCGCCGCCCCTAGGTACGCAGCCATCCGAGTCATGCAACTTACCTTCAGCGAGCACGTTTTTCCTCTTGCAGACCTCGTTGAAGCTCCAGACCTCAAAGGCATCACCCGGAATTGCATGCTGTTCCAGATAGGCTTCAAATTCTTCGAGGTCCTCGAACGAAACGACGCACGGACAACTTGCCCCTCGATAGAACCAGTGCTGAACAATGACAGGACCTCTAGCCAATGCATTCTTGATTTTGGCAAGGCTTGCTTCGGAAAGAATCTTGGCTCCTTCCTTAGTCCAATCGTCGGGGGCGTGGCGATCAGAAATTCGTTTCATAGGTTGTCGTGAGAAGTGATTTTTTGGACTCGACCACTCCGAGAGTAGGCCGTGTTGAGCGGCTGCTCTTGGCCGACTGTAGCCATTGCTCAGGACGGGCGAAGCGCAGCAAGCCGCTCTTTGATTTCGGGGTCAGCAAGCGGCTGCCAGGACGTTTCGTAGCTCACTCCCTTGAGCTTGGTAGCGATGCTCCAGACCAGGTTGTCACCCTCCCCGGGAGCGTCGGCGCCAAGGTTTGGAAGCACCTCCAGGCAGCGATACAACCGCGCGATGCAGTCGGCGGAAGGCATGGGAAGCGGCCGTCTATCGCTAACGGCCCAGTACAGCACCGCTGCAGCTGAGTACCAGAACTCCTTCCTGGCCGGTCTCGCCAAGAACAACATCAGCTCCGCAAGCGTCGCGTCCCATCCTGCCTGCGAGGCAAAAGACGCGACCTCTCGCTCCAAGTCGAACGCATCGTCCTCGGCATCGTGGACAAATAGGTGCAGCAGAGCGTCCATCTTGTTACTTATGGGTTGGTAAAGCGACCGACCGCTTCTGGCCGACTGTAGGCTTTCCCGCACACCGCCGCGTAGCCTTCGGCAGCTCACCACAGGTCGAGTCGGTCGAACTGAAATTCGACCACATCCGCAACCGGTAGGTCACCGAAATCGAGGACGAAGCCGAGGACTCCGACAAGTCCAGCGGTTCGGTCGATAACTCTGCCGCATCCGCGGTATCCGGACTGCCCGTACTGCTCAAGTCGCTCAGCGCTGAGCCGAGTCTTTTCGTCTGCAGGCCAATCCTCAAGATATGGAGCGCGCAGCTCGGTAACCTCGAAAGGGCGCAGCAGATTCGGGATGAGCTGGCCGGCGACATAGGCGCATGGGTGGCAGAAGGCGACCACCGTGCTCTCTTTGCTGGAGAGCGTTACATCGGCCTCTTCGTCGTCTGCAAAAGGCCGCTCGATGCGTTCGATGGTGAGGTGCTTCAGCTGCATGTTCAGAAATTAGAGACGCGCTGCGAATGTCCTGTGTTGGCCGTCAGTCGCCGTAGTCCGTGCTCGGCTCTTCGGCCCCGTCGGGCTTCCAGAATCGCCAGACTCCGACTTCCTGGCCCGCGCGGTAGCGGCCCTCGGCCGCAGGCTGCCCGTTCGAATGCAAGTCGCGCCAAAGCCCGCCGTCCTCCTTGCCATCGACATACTGCCCTTCGGACGCCACCGTGCCATGCTCGTGGTAAGCAACGAAGAGGCCGTGCCGAATCCATCGGGTCTTGTCGGGTGCCATCACCCTCGCATAGCGGAACTTGACGGCTCCTGACTCGTAGGGAATTTCGGCGATGTTGAGGTCAGCTTCGATGGTCATGCTAAGGCATTGACGGGGATTGGCGGGCGGGCGGGAAGGTCCGGTATTGGCCGACTGGAGCCAGCAGCATGCTACCTTCCGGACCGCTACGGCTCGTTGGAATCAAAGATGGACGTACATCAGCCTCGCCGCCCGCACCGACCCGGTTGGCTGCCCGTTGTCGACGCCGCGCGTTGCACGGGCTGCGGCTGGTGCGTCGCCGCGTGCGACCTTCACCTTCTCAGCCTCGAAGTCGAGCAATGGAAGAAGTTGTCGACGCTTCAAGACGCGGATCGGTGCACGGGCTGCAGCGATTGCGCAGTGACTTGCCCTTTTCAAGCGATCACCATGCGAAAGGGCTGAAACGCCCCCGGCGTCCGGCTCGCCGCCCGGGCAATCCGTAGACCCGGGCGCGTGAGCCGGATGGTCGCGGGTGTCACGCCCCGTTCGACCATCCCGAAGAAGTCTCTTCCCGAGGCCTCTCACCCCGGCTCAGCTTTGGGGCTTTGCGAATTCCTCTGCGCTCATCATCTCCAGGCCAACGAACGGCGCGTTGCCTTCGACCCATGCGTCGTGACCCGGCGGAATGGTGTACGACATGCCTTCCTCGATGACGGTCTGCGAGCCGTCATCCATTTGCACGGTGACCCGGCCGGAGACCGCGTACCCGACGTGAGCCACCTGGCAACTGTCCGTGCCCACGACCGGCTTGATGCACTTCGACCAGCGCCACCCGGGCTCGAACTTGAAGCGTCCGAGCGTGTAGCCCTCGAGGCGGACCACTTCGACCCGGGTCTTCTCGGGCTGTCGAACCTCATCCGGTTCGTCATGGGATTTCGTCTGAAGCTTGTTGACGTTCATCGGACTTGCCATCGCGACTCTCCTTGCGACACGAGTGAGCAAACAGTCCGCGGCAGTCTCGTGCCGAACCGCACGTGAACGATGGAATGGTAGTCCTGGGACACGCATGCAGTGATCTATTTCTTGCACGGAAGTGCCGCTCTTTCGATGAGTGTCATGTGGCAGTTTGCGTAAGCCGGGTTACAGAAAATCTTCGTCCACCACCAGCGACAGCACGGACCAGCGCAGTCGCTGGGCCCAGTTCGATTCGGGCTCCCTATGCAACACCCAACGGCGTCCGTCGCGCAGGAAGCTCCATTGCAGGCCGCCTCGCAGAGGTACCTCGCTCACCGTGAAGCTCGCGGGCATGCGCACGCGCTGGATCAGATCGGCCAGCTCGCCGGCCAGCGCGGGGCTGTCGACGATCAGGCCCAGTTCGGTGTTGCAGTGCGCCGAGCGTCGGTCCATGTTCATCGACCCCACGTAGAACCAGCGCCGGTCGACCACTGCCAGCTTGGCGTGCAGGCGACCGAGCGAGCCGCGGCTGCTTTCGGTGTCGCTCCAGGCGGGATGCGCTTCGCCGGCCGGCATCAGCTCATACAGCATGGCGCCCATCTGCAGGAGGGCGCTGCGGTAGCGCGCGTAGCCATAGTGCACCAGCGGCTCATCGGTGGTGGCGAGCGAATTGGTCATCACCGACACGCGCGCGCCCTCGCGGCTCGCATGGCTCAGCGCCTCGATCATGCGGGGCATGGGCACGAAGTAGGGCGAGACGACGAGCACCTCCGAGCGCGCGGTCCGGAACAGGTCGAGGTTCGCGGCCATGACCGCGCCCTCGCGGCCTTGCGGCGCTGCGGCTTCTTCGACGTTGCCGCCGGCATCATCAGCGAAGCGGCCTTGCACCGCCGCGTCCGCAACCACGCGCACCTGCGCAGGCACCAGCGCGACGCGCCCCTGCGCCAGCTGCGCGCCGACGGGGCCGCGTCCCAGCGCATCGGGTTCGTCGGCAGGCGGCATGAAGCGCGCGAGGTCGCGCACCAGCGCAGCGAAGCGTTCGCGCGCAGGAGCCGCTGCCGGGGCGCTGTCGGCCGCGATGGCTTCGAAGGGGTACGACAGCGGTCCGTTCCAGAAGGCGTCGAAGCTCGCCGACAGCGCGCGCACCGCCGGCCCGGCCAGCAGTGCGTCCATGTCGATGAAGTTCGCCGGCTTGCTGCGCCCGAAGTACTCGTCGGCGATGTTGCGTCCGCCGGTGATGGCGAAGCTGTTGTCGGCAATGAAGAGCTTGTTGTGCATGCGCCGGTTCACGCGGCCGATCTCGTGCAGCGACAGCAGCACGCGCGTGCGCAGGCCACCGCTGCGCACCGGCAGCGGGTTGAAGACGCGCACCTCGACGTTGGCGTGCGCGGCCAGCCCGGCCAGCATCTCGTCGTCTCCGCCCGTGTACAGGTCGTCGACCAGCAGGCGCACGCGCACGCCGCGCTGCGCCGCGTCGCGCAGCTCGCGCAGGAACTGCCGCCCCGCGCTGTCTGGGGCCACCACGTAGTACTGCGCGTCGACGGTGTGCCGTGCGGCCTGCGCGAGTGCGATGCGTGCGTCGAAGGCCTGGTCGCCGCCGGGCAGCAGGCGCACGCCGGATACATCGGACATCGCGGACATCGCGCTGTCCGCAGCCGGCAGCGACGCGGCGGCGATGCGCGCCAGGGGGCTGTCCCCGAGGTCGGTGCGCGCGTGCGACACGACACGGGGTACCTCGCCGGGCAATGCAGCGCAGCCAGCGAGCAGCGAGACGGCGAGCATGGCCGCGGCGCACAGCCAGCGGGCGAGCGCCGCATGCTGCAGCGCCAGGATGCACAAGCGGCACGCAAGGGGCTCCCATGCGGCACGCAGCGCGGCAAGAGATGGAGGGGTGTTCATGGCGGACCTCGGTGCATCGGATGCGAAGTGGCGATCGATGCAGGCAGTTTTCCGCGCGGCGCCCGCCGCAACCATTGCGCGCAGCGCCTAGTCTCCGGCGTGGCCATCCGACTAGGCCTTTGGTATAGGTGCGCACGCTCGCTTCTTGAGGGGCTTTGCGCTAATCTGCATTCAGGACGGGGAGGGTCACCGTAGACGAGAGGCCTGTATGAAGGTTCTGCTGGTCGATGACCACGAGATCGTCTGGAACGGCACGCGCCTCCTGCTGGAGCGCATGGCCGCCGAGATCGAACCCGGCCGTCCCTTCCATTTCGACGCCGTGCGCGACGCCGAGCAGGCCTGCCAGCGCGACCCCGTCGGCATCGATCTGCTGCTGCTCGACTACCACCTGCCCCAGCTGTCCGGGCTGGCGGCGCTCAAGGCCGTGAAGGCGCATTTCGAGGCCACGCCCGTGTGCATGCAGTCGGCGGAAAGCTCGCCGCAGCGCGTGCGCGAGGTCATCGAGGCCGGCGCGGCCGGCTTCATTCCCAAGTCGTACCGGCTCGAGGACATGGAGGCCGCCCTGCGCGTGGTGCTGCGCCACAAGATCTACCTGCCGGCCGAGTTCGTGCTGGCCGACGACGTGACTCGCGCGCGCGACCCCGACGAGTTGCCGCGCGAGGACCTCGCCGGCTTCCTGCGCGTCGAGCTGTCGCCGCGCCAGCGCGAGGTGCTGGCGCTGGCGATGCGGGGCATGCCGGTCAAGCTGATCGCGCGCCAGCTGCTCATTGCCGAGGGCACCGTGAAGGTGCACCTGTCGATGGTCTACCGGGCGCTCGGCGCGCGCAACCGCACCGATGCCATGTGCCGCGTCTTCGACGCGCAGGCGGCATGGGCGCTCGAGGCTGCGTGAGCATGCCGGCCGCGCTGGACGAACTGGACGAGCGGCGCCTGCAGGTGGTCGCCGAGCAGGCCGTGGGATTGCGCTGGCAGATCCTGCTCACCGCCGTCGTCGTCGCGGCCATCGTCTGGCGCGACGTGCCGACGCCCTGGGTGCTCGGCTGGTTCGCGGCAGTGATCGCCAGCCGCGAGTGGCGCGCTGCCGCGCTCGCGCGCATGGCCGCCGACCGCGCCCGCCCGATCGCCGCGCGGCTGCGCGCCACCGTGCACTGGAACGTGCTGATCGGTGCCTGCAACGGCTCCGCGGCGCTGTTCATGGCCCGGCTCGACCCGACGCTGGACGCGGTCCTCACGATGATCCTGGTGTCCTGGGGCGCGGGCGCCGTGTCCACCAGCGCGACCGTGATGCCCGCCTTCCTGGCCTACGCGGGGCTGCTCTTCGTGCCCACCGCGGCCATGTGGCTGGTGGCGGGTGGCTGGCTCGGCTGGGGCGTGGCCGCGTTGGTGCTGATGTTCTTCGGCGTGCAGACACGCTTTGCCCGGCGCAACCTGCAGACCTTCGAGGAGTCGTTCGGCATCCGCGCCGAGAACCAGGCGCTGGCCACCTCGCTGGAGTTCGAGCGCGCGCAACTGGCCATCGCGCGCGACCAGGCGGTGCGCGCCAACAACGACAAGAGCCGCTTCCTGGCCGGCGCCAGCCACGACCTGCGCCAGCCACTGCAGGCGATGGCGCTCAACGTGGGGGCGCTGCGCCACGTGGCGATGGCGCCCGATGCGCGCGCGATCGTCGAGGTGGTCGACAGCAGCCTGGAGCAGCTGCGCGCCATGCTCGACGCGCTGCTCGACGTCTCGAAACTCGACGCCGGCGTGGTGGTGGCCCAGCCGCAGCGCGTGCAGATCGACCGGCTGCTGACCGCCGTGATGGCCAGCTTCGGCGCCGCGGCGGCGGCGCGCCGGGTCGGTCTGCACACCGACTGTCCGCCCGGCCTGGCGGTGCGCACCGACCCCGACCTGCTGCGCCGCATGCTGGCCAACCTCGTGGACAACGCGATCAAGTTCTCGCCCGCGGGCGGGCAGGTCGAGGTGCGGGTCTGCACGCAGGACGCATCGGACGCCGGGGTCGAACTGACCGTGCAGGACAGCGGCCCCGGCATCGCACCTGAGAACCACCGGCTCGTGTTCGAGGACCTGGTGCAACTCCAGGCGTCGAGCTCCGGCACCGCGCCTGCCGCGGGACATGGCCTGGGCCTGGGCATCGTGCGGCGGATGGCCGAGCTGCTGGGCGTGCCGGTCGAGCTCGAGTCCCGCCTCGGCGCGGGCGCCTGCTTTCGCCTGCGGCTGCCGCGCGCCGCGCCTGTCGGTGTCGACGGCTGCGAGGGGGAGGGCGCCGGCGCGACGTGGAGCCTGGCCGGGCGCTGCGTGCTGGTGCTGGAGGACGACCCGATGGTGCGCGGCGCCTACCTCAACGCGCTGGGCGCGATGGGCTGCCGCGTGCTGTCCGCCGCCACGCTCGACGAGGCGCTGGCGCAGGTCGACGAGCCCGATGCGGTGGTGCTCGACTGCCGGCTCGGCGGCGGCGTCTCGGGCTTCGATGCCGCCGGGCGCCTGCGCGCGCAGCGCTCCGCACAGCCAGCGCTGCCCATCGTCATGGTCACGGCCGACACCGACCCGGCGGTGGTCGAGGCGGCGCGGCGTCAGGCGCTGCCGCTGCTGCGCAAACCTGTGGACGACCAGACGCTCGGCCGCGCGCTGGCCGCAGCCATCGAGCATTCCTGAATCCGCGATTCATTCCGCGAGGAGCCGAACATGAACGACGGTGGCCGCGACGATGAGGATGCCCCCGGAGACCGCCTGCTCTCGCAGGGCGCCGAGGTGCTGGTGCGCGAGATCGCCGCGGCGCCGCCCGACGCGCTGCACTGCGATGTGCTGGTCATCGGCAGCGGCTACGGCGGCGCGGTGGCCGCGGCACGGCTGGCGGGCGCGCTGTCGCTGGACGCGGCGCCCGGCATCGCACCGGGCGCCGTGCCGATCAAGGTCTATGTGCTGGAGCGCGGCAGCGAATACCTGCCGGGCGAATTCCCGGCCACCTTCGCCGAGCTGCCGGGGCATGTGCGCTTCAGCATGCAGGACGGCAAGCCTGCGCGCGGCAACGCCTCGGGGCTGTTCGATCTGCGCCTGGGCGGCGAGGTGAACGCGCTGCTCGGCAACGGGCTGGGCGGCGGGTCGCTCATCAATGCGGCGGTGATGGAGCGCGCCACGCCCGATGCCTTCGAGGGCGGCGCCTGGCCCGAGGGCCTCGACCTTGCCGCGCTCGCGCAGGGCTATGTCAAGGCCGAAGCCATGCTGGCGCCGGAGCAGATCCCCGAGAGCGTGTCGAAGCTCGACTCCCTGCTGAAGGCCGGCGCGCGGCTGCATGCGGCGGGCGGCAAGGCCCATGTCGCCATCGCTTTCGCCGACGGCACGCGCACGCCGGCCCAGGTGGCGATGCACCGCTGCCTGCGCTGCGGCGACTGCGTGAGCGGCTGCAACCACCGCGCCAAGAAATCGCTGGACACCAACTACCTGGCGCTGGCCCATGCACGGGGCGCGCGCCTGTTCACCGGCGGCACCGCGCACCGCATCGCGGCCCTACCGGGAGGCGGCGGCTATGCCGTCGAGTTCTTCTTCACCGACCGGCGCAAGGCGCGCACCGACAACGTCCGGCCCTACGTGGTGCGCGCGCGGCGCGTGGTGGTGGCTGCCGGCACGCTGGGCTCCACCGAGCTGCTGCTGCGCTCCAGGGGCGCGGGGCTGCCCGTCTCGCTGGCGGTGGGCCGCGGCTTCTCGGCCAACGGCGACATGATCGCGGTGGCGGCCGCGCAGAACGACGAAGCGCTGTCCAGCGCGCCCGAAGGCGAGGCGCCGGCACAGCGCAGCATCGGGCCGACCATCACCGGGCTGCTGCGCACCTGCGCGACGCCGGGCGAACGCCCGCTGGTGATCGAGGAGTTCGCCATTCCCGCGCCGCTGCGCCGCCTGCTGGTCGAAGTGGTGACCACCACCGACGCGCTGCAGGCGCTCGCGCACATGGACCTCGACCTGCACGCGCCGGACGAAGGGCGCGATCCGCTGGCCGTGGACGACGACCTGCTGCGCCGCACGCCGGTCTACGGAATGATGGGCGACGACGGGGCGGCCGGCCAGATCGGCTTCGTCGGTCATGGCGGCGAGGGCGCCGTGCTGGCCGACGCGCAGGTGCGCGTGGCGTGGCCGAAGGTGGCCGCACTGCCCGTGTTCGAGGCGCAGATGCGCGCATTGCATGCGGCCCACGATGGCGCGGGCGGACTCGGCGGGCGCGTGCTGGCCAACCCGCTGTGGAAACCGATACCGCCGTTCGGCAGCCTCGCCGACCTGGTCGGCCAGCTGGAGGGCGTGGGCTCGGTGCTGACCGTGCACCCGCTGGGCGGTTGCCGCATGGCCGACGGGTGCGAGCGCGGCGTGGTCGACAGCTGGGGCCGCGTCTACGACGGCGCTGCGGGTGCTTCTGCTGTGCCGTCGCTGCTGCCGGGCCTGGCGGTGCTTGATGGCTCGATCGTGCCGGTGTCGCTCGGCATCAACCCCTCGCTCACCATCGCCGCGCTGGCCGAGCGCGCGGTGCCCGTGCTGGCCGAGGACTGGGGCCTGGCGCTGGCGGGTTCGCCGCAGCCGCCGGCCTCGCAGCGCCCGTTGCGCCGCGACCTGACCCGTCCCCATGCGCCCGCGCCCACGCGCGTCTCGCTGCGCGAGCGCATGACGGGCCGCGTGCACATCGACGGCCAGGCCTTCGCGCTGAGCGCCGAAGTGGAATTCGAGCCGTTCGACGTGCCGTCCCTGCGCGTGACGCCGCGCGTGCTGTCCCAGCCCGTGGTCGTCCTGCGCTTCGGCAAGGGCGACGATGCGCCCGTCGCGCATTGCACCGGCACCGCATCGATGCTCGTGCGCGAGAAGAGCGACAGCATCGAACGCATCCTGCGCAGCCACGGGTTGGCACGCAAGAAGCTGCTGGCACTGGTGCAAAGCCTGCTGGACGCGCGCGCCGCATCGGCCGGCGGCGCGATCGATGAGGACGATGCCGTCTTCGAGGGCCCCGCCATGGCCGACCTGCTGGCGCTGTGCTCGCACCTGGGGCAGGCGCGCCTCATCGAGTACGACTGGACGGTGGCGCGCATCGCGCATGGTGCGCCACTGAAGGAGGGCGACCGGCTGCGGCTCACCAAGCGCATCGCGTTCGTCGAAGGCGGCAACCCGTGGCGGCAGCTGAGCGAGGGCGACCTGCATCAGCTCGGCCCCGATGCGCCGAAGTCGCTGGGCCGGCTGGTGCTGGACCCTTCTTACTTCGTCGAGACGTTGCAACCCCTGCTGCGCGTCGAGCACCAGCAGGACATGCCCAACCAGCTGGCGGACCTGGCCGAGTTGGCGCTGTGGGTGCTGCGCATCGTGCTGCACATTCACCTGTTGCACTTCGTGCCGCCACCCGACTCGCCGCAGCACGACTGGGAGCGCCTGCCGGGTGAGGTGTACGGCGTGCGGCCCGAGCCGGTCGAGCTCGTCACCGCGGCCGGTCCGGGCAGCGCGCCACCGCGGCTGCTGTCGCGCTACCACCCGCCGGTGCGCCGCGCGGGCACGCGGCCCGTGATGCTGATCCACGGCTATGGCGCGAGCGGCTCCACCTTCGCGCACAGGAGCATCCCCGGCAACCTGGTGCACAGCCTGCTCGCGGCCGGGCGCGAGGTCTGGGTGCTCGACCTGCGCACCAGCATCGGCTTTCCGAACCGGCCGCGGCGCTATTGGTCGTTCGACGAGGTGGCCGAGACCGACATTCCGGACGCCTTGCGCACCGTGCAGGCGGCGCATGCAACGCCCGACGAAGCGGCGCCCATCCAGGTCGACGTGGTGGCGCATTGCATCGGTGCCGCCATGTTCAGCGTGGCGGTGCTGCGCCTGCCGGGGCTGCATGCCTCCATCGGCGCGGTGGTGCTGTCGCAGGTGGGGCCGCTGCTGCGTGCCACGGCCTTCAACCGCTTCCGGGGCTATGTGGCGGGCTACTTGCAGCAGTTCATCGGCATCGACGAGTTCGACACGCGACCCACGCTCACGCGCATGAAGCGCCTGCTTGTCGACGGCCTGCTGGCGACCTTTCCCTACCCCGACGACGACGGGGAGGCGCAGCGCCTGCGCGAGGCGCCGGGCTTCGCGGCCGTGCGGCACCGGGCCGACGCCATCTTTGGCCAGACCATGCGGCTGCACAACATCGGCAAGGACACGCTCGATGCGCTCGATTCGATCTACGGCTTCGTGAAGGTGCGCGGCCTCGCCCAGGTCGGCAACTACGCACGCGAAGAGGTGCTGACCGACGCCGGCGGGCTGGGCCATGCGGTCGGCTTCGAGCAGGTCGGCCAGCGCTTCGGCTTTCCGGTGTTCATGCTGCACGGGCAGCGCAACGCGGTGTTCGACTGGCGCGGCTCGTACGAGAGCTTCTGGCTGCTCAAGCGCGTGTTCGGCAAGGACGAAGGCCTGCCGCGGGAGCCTCCGCAGCTGCCGGACCCGTCGGACGCTTCGAAGCCTTCCGGGGGCGACCTGTTCCTCGGCGAAGGTACCCCGCACCAGCTGCTGGTGCTCGGCGACTACGGCCACCAGGACACGCTGATCGGCGAGAAGGCCTGCATCGACGTGTTCCCGCACATCGTGCGCTTCCTCGAGGCCTTCGACCACAAGCCCGGTCGCGGCAACCCGGTGCCGCCCGACTGGCGGGCCAGCCTGCCGTGGACCGGCCCGTGGCTCGGCCTTGCGAGCCGGTCGGCGGACAACGCGGGCCGGCTGCATTGCCGGCTGGCGCTGCGTCCGCCGCCCGCGCATGTGTCGGCGCGCGCCGTGGTCTTCGTGCCCGCGTGGCGCCGCGACGGGCGCTGGTGCTTCGACTTCGCATGGATGGTGGGGCTCGAGACCACGCGCGAAAAGCTCCTGCAGGAGGCGGTGGAGATCGACCTGTTCGACGACCGGCTCGCCGACTACCAGGGCTTCGCGGTGCTGACGGCGCACGACGACCTGCCCATGGCGCGCGGCCCCCTCGAGGTGCTGGGCCGGAGGCTGTCGGCCGGGCTGTTCGCGCAGCCGCAGGACGAACCCATCGAGCCCATCCGCGAGCAGGTGATGAAGACGCTGGGCGCCGCCACCGACGCGCAGCGCGAGCGGGCCGTGGTGCGCCTCGACCGGGCATGGACCGGCGCCGTGCAGCGCGAGGGCGAGCCCGCACAGGCCTCGCTGTGCTTCGTGCTCGCCAGTTGCCAGTACGTGCCGGGCCTGGTCGACCGGGTGCCCGCACAGGCGTCGTACCGGCGGCTCGCGCAGCGGCTCGAGGTGCTCGCGCCGCCGCACAAGCCGCAACTGCTGGTGCTGGCAGGCGACCAGGTGTATGTCGACCAGACCGCGGGGCTCTTCGTGCCGGCCGGCGGCGACGACGTCGGCCAGGCCTATGCGCTCACCTTCAGGCTGGAGGCGCTGCGCCAGGTGATGGCCTCGCTGCCGACCTGTCCGCTGCTCGACGACCATGAGGTGATGGACGACTGGGAGCCGGGCCCCGACCCCTATGGAACGCCGGCGGTGCGCGCCGCGCTCGACGGCTACGTCGCGCAGCAGCACAAGCTGGTGCGGGGCATCGGCCCGCAGCGCGACCCGCGTCCCTTCGACTACCGCATGGCGCCGGCCGGTTTTCCGTTCTACATGCTCGACACGCGCAGCACGCGACAGCGGCGGGCGCTGCGCACGGACGCGCAAGCCACGCCGCTGGACCAGGCGGCGATCCGGGCCGGGGCCGGCATGGGCGACCTGAAGAAGTGGCTCGAGGCCGCGCCCGCCGGGCTGCCCAAGTTCATCGTGTCGCCGGTGGCGCTGTTCCCGGTGCCGCGCGCGGCCGTCTTCGGCGACCCGGCGCAACGCCTGGGGATGGACGACTGGAGCGGCTACCCGGCCTCGCAGCGCGCGCTGCTCGAACTGCTGCGCGACACCACCGCGCGCCACGTGGTGGTGCTGTCGGGCGACCGCCACATGTCCAGCGTGTCGAGCCTCTGGCTGCAGGCGGCGGGCGGGCCGGTGGAGGTGATCTCGGTCGTGTCCTCGGGCCTGTATGCACCCTGGACCTTCGTCAATGCGCGGCCCGACGCGTTCTGGCTCGACGGCCAGGTCGAGCTCGGCGCCGTGCCGGGTGCCTTCGGCGCCACCATGGTCACGGCGGCCGTGGGCACCGGCAACGGCTTCGCCGTGCTGCAGGTGGAGCGCGGCGCCACCGGGCATTGGCGGATCGGCGTCACCCTCGATCTGGACGACGGGCTCACGCAGTGCCTTCGCGACCTCGATCCGGCCGGCGGTGGCTGGACGGTGCAGGGGCCGGCGCGCTTCGCACGCAAGCAGCGCCTGTGATCCGCGACAGCCGGTAGGCGAAACGGGCCCGCAAAATCGACAAGCCGTTTACAGGCACCGTACGCACGACACAGTGCCATACATGCCACTGCACAGTTGCCTTCACAGTGCTCTTCCGCCGTCGCCGGCGCCGTTGCCACGGAGTTTGCGTAGGCCACCCACAACGCCCTTCGGCCACCTTGCCGAGGGGCCATCGGAGCACAAGCCGTGTCGTCGCAGAAAAAGAACGCCGCCTTCCTCGTCTCGACCTCGGGCCACCGCCTCCCGGCGTGGCCGTGGCGCGCAGGAAGAAGCAGGCCTCGTTCGCGTACGCCGGCTGGATCTGGCGCGCAGAAAAGTAGCGCTTTTTAGTTAATGCCATGTAACGCCATCGGGCGTTACCG
Organism: Variovorax boronicumulans; assembly: GCF_009811375.1. NCBI lineage: Bacteria > Pseudomonadati > Pseudomonadota > Betaproteobacteria > Burkholderiales > Comamonadaceae > Variovorax > Variovorax boronicumulans. Next base: position 3,891,011 of record NZ_BKDH01000001.1, on the reverse strand, counting down.
ACAGGCCAACCAGGCGCTTGGACGCACGCGCTCGGCTGAACGCATGCCGACTGCGCGACGTCAGAGGGGCATGTCATGTTCACCCGTTACGCCATCCGCGCGCTGCTGTGCATCGCCGTCGTGCCGGCCATCTCCGAGGAGCCCGCACCCATCCATGGCCGCGTGTTCCTCAGCAAAGCCGAGGTCGAGAGCACCTTGATCGGCAAACCCATCGTCTCGAGCAATCTGTCGACCGGCATGGTCTCGCGCTGGCAGTTCTATACGGATGGCCGCGTCGACTTCGTCAACCAGAGCGGGCCCGGCAAGGCGTCGGGCAAATGGGTTCTCAACGCCGACGGCTCGATGTGCGTGACGATGATTTCCCGAACCGGGTGCCGCTACTGGTTCAGGAACGAAAAAGACGGTGCCATTGCGAATGCCAGGACCAGGGAGCCGAATGCGCCGACCGTGGCCGAGATACGGTTCGAGTGATGGTGCGGGACAGCGCCCTCAACGCCCTCAGCGCGCCGGTGATGAAAGCGCACGCATCCAGCGTTCGCGCTCTTCGTCTTCCAGCGCCAGCAGGCTCTCCGGCGAACCGCCGCCGCCGACCACGCGAAGGTCCTGCAGCTGCTTGCGCACCTCGGGCGTGGCAAGCACCTGGGCCACGGCCTCCTGCAGGGTGCGATTGGACGCGGCCTCCGAATTCGCGGGCGCCCAGAGGCTGAAGTGATCGTAGGTTGTGTAGCCGGCCAAGGGCGCGCTCGAGCCCAGCGTCGGCCACGGCACACCCTCGAAGCTTTGCGGGTGCGCCGGGTCGGCGGTGGTGCCCAGCACACGCAACTGGCCGCGCCGCACGGCGACCGCCACGCCGTTCACGGGCGCGAACAGCAGGTCCACCGCATGCTCCTTCGTGATGACGTCCGAGTCGGGGTACATGCCCTTGAAGACCACACGCTGCACGTCGACGCCGCTCGCTGCGCGGAACTGGCCGAAGGCGAGGTGGCCCGTCCAGCCGTCGTCGCCCGTGCCGATGCGCAGGCTGCCCGGGTGGGCCCGTGCGTAGGCCAGCAGGTCGTCCGTGCTGCGGATGCCCAGCGTGTCGGCCTTCGTGCTGTCGATGGCCAGCACCAGAGGCTCCGATGCCAGCAGCGTGACGGGGCGAAGGGAATGCATCAGCGCATCGATCGGCGCGGCCTGGTGCACGCCCTCGATGCCTCCGCGCGGCAGCCGCAACGCCGCGAGCAAGACCTTCTCGTTGCCGCCCTCCGTCATCAGCCGGCGGTAGTCGGCCTCGGTGGCTGTCGGCACGTGATCGACCTGCACGCTGCGTCCCAGCAGGGTGGGCAAGTGGCTGGCCAGCATCTCGGCATAGTGGCCGCTGCGGCCACCGGGCGGAACCAGCACGGTGACGTGAAGCGGGGGCTGCGGCACGGCGGCAAGCCATTGCCCTGCATCGTTCATCAGGCCATAGCGTAATTCCCACGCACCGCCCGTGGACGCGTTGCGCACCAGGGCGTCGACCACCCAATGACGGCCCACGCGGTGGAACTGCCGGATGATCGGCCGTTCGTCCTGCCACCCGGGCGGCCGCCAGTCCTCTGGGAACGCGCCCGAGACGACGGCGTAGCCATGACGGAACCGGCGCGCCGATTCGAACTGCGGCGCGATCGCCCATTGGCCCCGCGCGTTCTGGTAGCCCCATCGGCCGGTGGCCGCGTCCTTGACCGGCCGCAGCGCGGCGCCGGCATTGCTGCTGCCATGCAGTCGTTGCCAGCGACACACCTGCGGCGTGCCGGCGTTGCGCTGCAGATCCAGCCCGGTGGCGGTGCACAGCTGGATGCGCCGCTGGGCTGTGGCGTCGGGCCGCTCGCCGAAGATGAACGGAATCACCATGCGTCCGCGCGCGTCGATCAGGCCCGAGCCGGTGGAGCCAGGCGTCACCATCTGCCGCTTGTAGTCCATCCACCGTGCCGTGGTGATGTCCCGCGGCGGGGCGGGGGGGCGCCACTGTCCCCGTGCATCGCGCAGGCCAGGCTGTGCGAACACCGTGTCCACCTGCAGCTCGGAGGGCACAGGCCTGGATCCATCGGGCATCAGGTAGGAGAGGGCCGCAGGGGAGTCGGTGGAGATCGTGTTCTTGCCATCGCAACTCACGGGCGGAACGGCCCACTGGCCTTGCGCATCGATGCGCCCGTTGGCCGTGGTGGTCCGCAGCCCGCCGCCGGGCTTTCGCTCCACCAGCCACACCCGGTGCAGCGGCTGCAGTGCGGGATTGACGGAGATGTATTCCTGCCGCACGACCTGCCAGCGTCCATCGCAGAAGCTGCGAGCGGTCGGCGAAAGGAAGAGCACGCGCCCGTCGAGGCCGTCGAACAACGCGGGGGCGCGCTCGCTGTGCTTGCCCGGATTCAGGCTCAGCCAACGCGCCCGTTCGATCAGGTTGGGGGCGATGCCGATGGTGAAGGTGAAGATGTCTTCCCACGGTGGCGCCTGTGCATCCACTGGCTGCAGTTGCCAGGTCGGCTGCATCGGCAACGCGCGTTCCGGGTTGGCGTACAGCGCCTGGTAGCTCGGTGGCGCTGCGCGGGCCGGACCGAGGGCGATGCCGAGCCACAGCAGGGCGGCAAAGAGGCGCAGCCGCTTCATCGGGCGAGCGAAAAACAAGGGTTCAGCCTCGGGTCGTGGCCGCAGATGGATGCCATTCCATCGCAGACATCGCGGTTCGCCGAGGCGCTCGCGGTTGAACGCGCGGCGGCTGTCTGCCTGGTTGAACGATTTGTGGGCCCTCGCTCAAACTTCGTATGCATAGATGCAAGTGAGCTCGGCCCCTTTCAGCGCGGATTGAAAGGGCTCAGGCGCATTCTTGAGGATGGCGCCAAAGCTGGCGTTGAGCTTGCCGGCACCCATGCTGCCTTTGTACTTGATGCTCTTGGGCTTGGCTTGAAGCTGGAGCTTGTTCGAACCGGACAGCGCAGCTTCCAACCTGAAGACGCCATGGCGGAAATCAGTGGACTCGGAGGTTTCCGCCTGGGGTGACGTCAGGCGCATGGTTTGCCCGCCGTAGGAGAGCTTCAGATCGACCTCCACGATGGAGGCGGGAACATCACCCACCAAGGTGAGTGCCTGCCCCGCGTGACTTCCGGTGCACTTCAGTCGTGCGGTATTGGCACCTGCGAGGGCCTGACCCGAGAGGGCGGACAGCAACACGAGGGCACAGAGAGGAAAGATTTTTCTCATAGGTTTTCCAAGGCACTGACGCGATGTGTCCCGCACGACCTGCGAGACAGGCTGGGCAGCGCGAACATGCCGGTCACGGGCTCCTCCACAAAAACGTTTCTGATCATAGGCGGAGCCATTCGCCGCGGATGCTCCGCTTCTCATCGCTTTCCGCGCCCCCACTGGTCCGCCCAGGCTGACAACGGCTTCAGCGCCTTCGAAAGCCGCCGCCCTTCGTCCGTCAGTCGATAGCCACCTTCGGCATGTTCGACCAGGTCGACTTCCCTCAGTTCGGTGAGCCGCGTGTTGAGCAATCGGGTGTTCGTCTCGCACGCGTCCTGCAGGGCCCTGAAGGTCAGCGAGCCCTCCCGAAGTTCCCAGAGCACGCGCAGCGCCGTGCGCCGGCCCAGCAGGTCCAGCGCGACCATGAGGGGGCGGCCGGTGGTGGAACCGCGAACTGGGCGGCCGATGCGAGGTGTCGTCATGCTTTACTTTATACAGCAACGGACCTACGATGGCGTGGCCCTTGAATCAGGAGTCTGCATGCCCGCACGCATCGAGCCAGCAACGCCACCATTCGGTGAAGACATTTCCAGGTCACTCGACAGGGTGATGAAGGGACAGCCCCTCTTGCGGCTGTTCACGACCTTGGCACGCGACCCGCGTCTGTTTCAGAAGTTCTTTGCCGGCGGGTTGCTGGACAAAGGCCACTTGAGCGTCCGACAGCGCGAGATCGTGATTCATCGCACCACGGCACTGTGCAAATCCGAATACGAATGGGGCGTCCACGTCGCGGTCTTCTCGAGGCTCGCTGGCCTGACGCCAGAGCAGGTTCGGGCGAGCGTCACGGCTTCGGCGAACGACGCCTGCTGGTCGGCCGAGGACCAGGTGCTTCTGCGCCTGTGCGACGCCTTGCACGCGCACGCCGACATCGACGATGGCCTGTGGGACGCGTTGCGAACGTACTTCAGCGAAGAAGCCATCATCGAACTGCTGATGCTGGCTGGCTTCTATCGCACCGTCAGCTACCTCACGAACGGGCTGCGCCTTCCCTTGGAAGCGTCGGGCGCACGATTCCCCGCTTGAGGTTCTCAACCAGCGTGCAACCCCAGGAGAAATCTCGATGATCAAGGTCAGTGTCATGTACCCCTACGCCGCAGGCGCGCGATTCGATCACGCGTACTACCGCGAGAGGCACATGCCCATGATGAAACGACTGCTCGGCGCTGCGTGCCTGTACTACATGGTGGACAAAGGCATCTCGGGGCGTGGTGCGGGCACCGACCCTGCGTACATCGCCAAGTGCGACTTCGTCTGCACTTCCGTCGACGCGTACCGGGCAGCTTCTGCCCAGCACCAGGAGGAGATCCGGGGCGACATCGCCAACTACACGGACATTCAACCCGTGGTGCAGATCAGCGAGGTGGTCGTGGAGCGTTCGGAGGCTTGAGTTCCCTCGGAGCACGGGGCGTCGGCATGGAGGACAAGCCAATGAGTACGGACAGCCGCATCATCGTGTCGCTCGACTTCCCTGCCGCCGCATTGGCGGCGGACCTCGTGAAGCAACTGGGCGCAGCGACCACGCACTACAAGGTAGGCCTGCAGCTGCTGACAGCGGCAGGACCTTCGGTCGTCCGCGAGCTCGTTGATGCCGGGAAGAGCGTTTTCCTGGATCTCAAGCTGCTGGAAATTCCCAGCTCGGTGGCGGGTGCAGTCACCGCAGCCGGGCACCTGGGGGCTTCGATGGTGACGGTGCACGCCTCAGGCGGTTCCGCCGTGCTTCGCTCGGCCGTCGAGGCCGCGAGCCAATTCCCTCAATTGAAGGTGCTTGCGCTCACGGTCATCACCAGCATGAGCGACCAGGACCTGGAAGAGGTGGGCGTCGCCTCGACGGTTCCAGAGCAGGTCGCACGGCTGGGCCGCCTGGCCGCCGCGGCCGGTTGCCATGGCGTTGTTTCGTCGCCGTTGGAGGTGAGGCTGCTTCGCGAGATCCTGCCGCCCGATGCCCTGATCGTGACGCCAGGCACGCAGCTCCCAGGCGATGAAAAGAATGACCACGCGCGGGTTGCGACGCCCTCGCAGGCCATCGGGGCTGGCGCGACGCACGTGGTCATCGGCCGCCCGATATCGCGTGCCCCAGATCCTGCAGCCGTGTTCGCCGCTGTGTGCGCTGAGCTGGCTTGCGCCATCCAGCAACGCTGAAGCGGTCAGGCGGGTCGGGACTGGCACTTCGCCGCAGCGCCCGAACGGCCAGTGCCACAGCCACGCTCATCGTGCGCAGGACACCGGGTGCTTCCCGCAGCGAAATCAAGGAGGAGGGCGAAGCCCGGGGGACATTCGCGGAGGGAAGTACCCGGTGGCCTGCGCACGCGCCCCGAAGAGTTTCAGCGCAGCGCTTCGACCAGATCGAGCACCATGCGATCCGGCCCGAAGACCTCGACCCCGTGCGCCAGCAAGGCATCCACCGCCTGCGCAATGCCATGGCTCGAAGACGATTGCTCCGCCATGTCGTTGTAATACCCCAGGTCCTTCTTCGCATTCGCCATCGAGAACTTCAGCGAATCGGTGCTGCCCGTCAGCAGCTTGGGCTTGAGGCGTTCCAGCGCCACGCCGTTGCCGCCGCCCTTGGCGAGCACGTCCACGAACACCTCGGGCTTCACGTCGGCGCGTTGTGCGCAGGCCGCGGCCTCGCACAGCAGCGCCACGGTGCCCAGCGACACGAAGTTGTGCAGCAGCTTCATCGCATGGCCCGCGCCCACATCGCCGACGTGCGTGACGTTCTCGGCAAAGCAGCGCAGCAGCGGCAGGCACGAGGCCAGCACCTCTGCGTCGCCGCCCACCAGCAGGTTCAGGCGGCCTTCGGCGGCCTCCTTGGCGGTGCGGGTCATCGGCGTGTCGAGGAAGCGGCCGCCCTTGGCGAGCACGGCCTGCGCGACCTTGGCGGTGGAGGCGGGCACGGCGGTGGAGCAGTCGATCACCACGGTGCCGGGGCGCAGCGTGCTCAGCGCGCCGTTGTCGCCCAGCATCACGGCCTCGACCTGCGGCGTGCCGGTGACGCACAGGATCAGCACGTCGACCTGCGCGGCCAGCGTGGCCACGTCTTTGACCGAGGTGGCGCCGGCTTTCAGCAGGTCGTCGATCGGCTGGTTGCCCGCGTGCTCCAGCACGGTGAGCTGATGGCCATGCTTGACGATGTTGCTGGCGATGCCGTGGCCCATCAGGCCGACGCCGACAAGGCCGACTTTGCGCGAGGTTTGTGGTTGCTGTTCAGTGGTGGTCATGAATTCATCCGTGCTTGATGGCGATGGTCTTGAGGGTCGTGAAGCCGAGCAGGGCCTCGAAGCCCTTCTCGCGGCCGAAGCCGCTCGATTTCACGCCGCCAAAAGGCAGTTCTACACCACCCGCCGCCCCGTAATTGTTCACGAACACCTGGCCGCAATGCAGCTTGTGCGCCATGCGCAGCTGGCGCGCGCCATCGCGCGTCCACACGCCGGCCACCAGGCCGAAGTCCGTGCCGTTGGCCAGGCGCACCGCCTCGGCCTCGTCGGCAAACGGCATCACGGCCAGCACCGGGCCGAAGACTTCGCGCTGGGCCAGGTCGCTGTCATGCGGCACGTCGCGGAACAGCACGGCTTCCTGGTAGTAGCCGGTGGACGGTGCCTGCGGCGACACGGTGCCGCGCGCCGCCACTTTCATGCCGCTGGCCTCGGCGGTCGCGACCATGTCGCGCACTTGGCGGAACTGCTTCTCGTTGATGAGCGGGCCCATGTCCAGGTCTTCGGCGGGCGTGCCCGCGCGCACGGCCGTGAAGCGCTTCGCGAGGCGCTGCACGACTTCTTCGTAGATCGATTGCTCCACCAGCACGCGGCTGCCCGCCGAGCAGGTCTGGCCGGCGTTCTGGATGATGGCGTTGAGCAGCACGGGCTCGGCCGCGTCGAGGTCGGCGTCGGCGAACACGATCTGCGGCGACTTGCCGCCCAGCTCCAGCGTCACCGGGCAGTGGCGCTCGGCCGCGGCCAGGCCCACGCTGCGGCCGGTCATGGTCGAGCCGGTGAACGAGATGTGGTCGATGCCCGGGTGCGCGCACAGCGCGGCGCCGGCTTCCTTGCCGTAGCCCGTGACCACGTTGAGCGCACCGGCCGGAAAGCCGACTTCGGTCGCGATCTCGGCCAGGCGCAGCAGCGAGAGGCTCGCGTCTTCCGCCGGCTTCACCACGCAGGCGTTGCCCGCGGCGAGCGAGGCGCCCACGCTGCGGCCCGCGATCTGCATCGGGTAGTTCCAGGGAATGATGTGGCCCGTCACGCCGTGCGGGATGCGCACGGTGAGCACGGTGTAGCCGCGCTCGTAGGGCAGGGTGTCGCCGTGCAGCTTGTCGCAGGCGCCGGCGTAGTACTCGAAGTAGCGCGCCAGCGCGGTCGCGTCGTTGCGTGCCACGCGCAGCGCCTTGCCGGTGTCGCGCGCCTCGAGCTGGGCCAGCTCTTCATGGTGCTGCATCACGGCCGCGCCGAGCTTGGCGAGCAGCCGGCCGCGCTCCAGCGCGGTGGTGGCGCCCCAGGGGCCGTCGAAGTGCTCGCCCATGGCCTGGCGCGCGGCGCGCACGGCGGCGTCGATGTCGGCGGCGGTGCCGCGTGCGATCTCGCCGAATTTCTGGCCGTCGCTCGGGTCGATCACGTCGATGGTGGCGTTGCCTTCGGACGCCACGCGGCGGCCGTCGATGTAGTGGGTGGCGTTCATGGGAAGGTGTGTCTCGGTGTGGCGGATCAGATGGGTTCGGGCCAGGGTTTCTGTGCGTCGCGAATCTGTTCGAAGGCGCGGCTGAACTGCAGCACGCCCAGGTCGTCGAAGCGGCGGCCGGCCACCTGCAGGCCGATGGGCAGGCCTTCGGCCGAGTAGCCGCAGTTGACCGACGCGGCCGGCTGCTCCGACATGTTGTAGGGCACCGTGAAGCCGATGTGCTCCAGCGGCCGCATCGGGTCGTTGGTGGGCGAGGCATGGTCCGCGGGCGCGGGCATGTTCGGCGACACCGGCGAGATCACGAAGTCGTAGGCCTTGGTGGCGGCGACCGTGGCCGCGCGCGTGGCGACGAACTGGCTGTAGCCGTCGAAGACGTGCGCGCCCGAGAAATCGGCCGCGCTCTCGGCCCATTCGCGGATGTACGGCAGGATCTTCGCGCGCTGCTCGGCGCTCATCGCCTGCATGTCGAGGCAGGAGCGCATGCGCCAGAAGTGGTCCATGCCCTGCAGCATCTGCGGCGTCATGAAGGCGGGGATTTCCTCGACGTGCGCGCCGGCGGCCTCGATGCGCTTGGCGGCATCGCGCACGGCCTGCGCGATCTGCGGATCGAGCGGCAGGCCGCAGCCCGCGTCCATGTGCAGCGCCACGCGCTTGCCCTTGAGGAACGACGGATCGACCTCGAAGGCGTTCCAGTCGATCACGGGCGGCGGCAGTTCCGAATAGTCGCGGTCGTCGGGCTGCGCAACGGAGGCCATCATCAGCGCCGCGTCGGCCACGGTGCGCGTCATCGGGCCGGCGCAGCGGCCCATGTAGGGCGAGCTCAGCGGAATGCGGCCGAAGCTGGGCTTGAGCGTGAAGATGCCGCACCAGCTGGCCGGCAGGCGCAGCGAGCCGCCGATGTCGGTGCCCACGTGCAGCGGGCCGTAGCCAGCCGCAGCAGCCGCGCCGGCGCCCGCGCTGGAGCCGCCCGGCGTGCGCGAGGTGTCCCACGGGTTGCGCGAGAGGTCATGAAAGCTCGACAGGCCCGACGACAGCATGCCCAGGTCGGGCATCGTGGTCTTGGCGACCATCACCGTGCCGTCGGCCTTCAGGCGCGCGGCGGGGGGCGAGTCGTAGCTCACCGGCACGAGCTCGTAGGCGGCGGTGCCCAGCGGCATCGGGTCTCCCTCGGTCGCGAGGTTTTCCTTGATGGTCACGGGCACGCCGTCGAGCGTGCCACGCGGGGTGCCGGCGCGCCAGCGTTGTTCAGAAGCGCGCGCCTGTTCGAGCGCGGCTTCGGGGCGGAACAGCCAGGTAGCGCGCAGCTGCGGCTCGCAGGCCGCGATGCGTTCGTTGACCGCGCGGGTCACTTCGACCGGCGAGAGTTCCCTGGCGGCGTAGGCGGCGTGCAGTTCCTGCACGCCCAGGGCGTAAAGAGGTTTCGTCATGGCCGCATCAACCCCACGAGATCGCAGCCAGGTCGTTCGCGACGATCGGCATGTTCGGCCACAGGCCCTTCACTTCCTTGCGCGCGACCGTGGGGAACACGGCCTGGAACAGGAAGCCGTTGACGGCATCGTTGGCGAGCATCTTCTGCGCATCGCCGAGCAGCGCGTTGCGCTTCTTCTCGTCGGGCTCGCTCTGCACCGAGGCGTACAGGTCGCGGAACTTCTTCGAGTCGTAGCCCCAGTAGTAGTCGGGCTCGGTGTACTTCACGAGGTCGAAGGGTTCGACGTGCGCGACGATGCTCAGGTCGAAGTCGTGCCCGCCGCCGAAGGTGCCGCTGAGCCACTGGGCCCATTCGACGTTCTGGATCTTCACGTTGATGCCGATGGCCGCGAGCTGGGCTGCGATCACCTCGCCGCCCTGGCGCGCGTACGAAGGCGGCGGCAGCGTCATGCGCAGCTCCAGCGGCGTCTTCACGCCCGCGTCGGCCAGCAGCTTCTTCGCCTTGGCGATGTCGAAGGGGTTGATGCCGGTGGTGTCGACATAGCCCGGCGCGCCGATCGGGTAGTGGCTGCCGATGGCCTTGCCGAAGCCGTCGGCCGCACCCTGGATCACCACGTTGCGGTCCACCGCGGCCAGGATGGCGCGGCGCACGCGCACGTCGTCCAGCGGCTTGCGCTTGTTGTTGATCGCCAGGATCACCTTGCTGCGCGTGCCCACTTCGAGCACGCGGAAGCGCGGGTTGGCGCGGAACTGGCCCACGCTGCGCGTGCCGGCGCGCGGGAAGATGTCGATGTCGCCGGCCATCAGCGCCGCGGTCTGCGCCGCCGAGTCGGACATGAACTTGAAGACGAACTTGTTGACCTTGGCCAGCGCCGGGTTGCGGTACGTCGGCGACTTCACCAGCGAACAGGCCGAGCCGCGCTGCCAGCTGTCGAGCTTGTAGGGGCCGGTGCCCACGGGCTTGGTGGCGTTGGTGTCGGCACTCTTGGGCTCGACGATGCAGGCGGTGGCCTGGCCGAGCATGAAGAGCAGGTCGGGGTTGGGCTGCGCGGTGGTGATGACCACCGTGTCGGCGTCGGGCGTCTTCAGGCTGATCTCGCTGAAGAAGCGCTTGTCCTTGTTGGTGCTCTTCTCGCCGGCCGCGCGCTCGAAGCTGAACTTGACGGCGGCGGCGTCGAAGGCCTCGCCGTTCTCGAACTTCACGCCCTTGCGCAGCTTGAAGGTGTGGGTCTTGAGGTCGGGCGACACAGTCCAGCTCTCGGCCAGCAGCGGCGTCACGCTGCCGTCGGCGTTGATCTTGGTCAGCGTCTCGAAGATGTTGTAGTGCGCGATCTCGGCGATGGCCGAGGCGGCGGCGGTCGTCGGGTCCAGGCCCGGCGGTTCCAGCGGCATGCCGATGGTCAGCATGTTCTTGCCGGTCTGGGCCTGCGCGAACAGCGGAAAGGCGCCGGGGATCGCGGCGGCGATGGCGGTGCCCATGAGGGTGCGTCGCTTCAACATTCGGGGGTTCTCCTGGAAGAAAAAAGAGGCTGCCGGTTCGACCCGTTCAGGCCTACCGCGATGGCGTATGCAGCACGGCCGACAGCAAGGTGCGTGTGTATGGGTGTTGCGCGTGGGCAAAAAGTTCGGCGGGCTGGCCGCGTTCCACGATCTGGCCCTTGAACACCACGCACACCTCGTCGCACAGGTGGTTGACCACGGCGAGGTCGTGGCTGATGAGCAGGTAGCTGATGCCGAACTGCTGCTGCAGGTCCTGCATGAGGTTGAGCACCTGGGCCTGCACCGAGACGTCGAGCGCGCTCACGGGCTCGTCGGCCACGATGAGCTTGGGCCGCGTGATGAGCGCGCGTGCGATCGCGATGCGTTGGCGCTGGCCGCCGGAGAACTCGTGCGGGTACTTGTCGAGGTCGGTGGTGCGCAGGCCCACGGCGGCGAGCGCTTCGGCGGCGCGTTCGCGCTGCTCGGCGCGGCGCGTTTCGGCCAGCGCTTCGAGCGGCTCGGCGACGATGCGTGCGACGGTCTGGCGTGGGTCGAGCGAACCGTACGGGTCCTGGAACACCATCTGGAAGTCGCGCCGCGCGGTGCGCAGCTCGGCCTTCGAGAGCGCGTGCAGGTTGCGGCCTTCGAGGGCGACGCTGCCCGAGGTGGGCTTGTCCAGCGCCATCACGAGGCGCGCGATGGTCGACTTGCCGGAACCCGATTCACCGACGATGCCCACGCTCTTGCCGGCCTGCACCTCGAAGCTCACGCCATTGAGCGCCTTCACGGTGGGCGGCGGGCCGAAGAGCTTTTCGCGCGGCAATGCGTAGTGCCGCACGAGGTCGGTCACCTGCAGCAGCGGGGTCGAAGAGGAAGACGTCGAAGTCATCGGGGTGCTCATGCGGCGGCCAGCGTGGCGTGCGCGGCGACGGCGTCGAGGTGCAGGCAGCTCACCGCATGGCCGTTGGGTTGGCGCGCCACCGGCGGCTTCGTGGTGTGGCAGGCGTCGGTCGTGAAGTCGCAGCGGCCCGCGAAGCCGCAGCCGCGCGGAATGTCGACCAGCTCGGGCACGCTGCCGCGGATGGTGGGCAGCCGGCCCGCGCGCACGGCGCCGAGCGCGGGGCGCGCCGCGAACAGGCCGCGCGTGTAGGGGTGGGCGCGGTCGGCAAAGACCGTCTCGGTCGGGCCGCTTTCCACCGCGCTGCCGCCGTACATCACGAGCATGCGCTGCACGCTGCTGGCGATCACGCCGAGGTCGTGCGAGATGAGGATCAGCGCCATGCCCATTTCGGCGACCAGGCCCTGGATCAGGTCGAGCACCTGCTTCTGGATCGTCACGTCGAGCGCGGTGGTGGGCTCGTCGGCGATCAGCAGGTCGGGGCCGCAGGCCAGCGCCATCGCGATGCCGATGCGCTGGCGCTGCCCGCCCGAGAACTGGTGCGGGTAGGCGTCAAGGCGCGAGGCGGCATCGGGAATGCCGACGCGGTCGAGCAGGTCGAGGGCTTCCTTGCGCGCCTGCGCCTTGGTGAGGCCGCGGTGCAGCATCAGCGGTTCGCCGACCTGGCGCGCGATGGTGTGCACGGGGTTCAGGGCCGTCATCGGCTCCTGGAAGATCATGCCGATGCGGTTGCCGCGCAGCTGGCACATCTGCTTTTCGGGCAGGCCGACGAGTTCCTGGCCGTCGAGCTTGATGCTGCCCGTGACCTTCGCGGTGGACGGCAGCAGGCCCATGAGCGACATCACGGTGATCGACTTGCCGCAGCCCGACTCGCCGACGATGCCCAGCGTTTCGCCGCGCTCCAGCGAGAAGGAAATGCCGCGCACGGCTTCGGCCGGGCCGCGTTGCGTCTGCAGGCCGATGTGGAGGTCGTTGACTTCGAGGAGGGGCATGGCGGTCTACCTTGCGCGGGCCAGGCGCGGATCGAGCAGGTCGCGCAGACCGTCGCCCAGCAGGTTCAGGCCGAGCACCGCGAAGGCGATGGCCATGCCGGGGAAGACGGCCAGCAGCGGCTGCTGGAACATGAGGGTCTGGGCTTCGCTGAGCATGCGGCCCCAGGACGGCTGTGGTGGCTGCGTGCCGAGGCCGAGGTACGACAGCGCAGCTTCGGCCAGGATCGCGATGGCGAAGCGGATCGTGATCTGCACGATCAGCACGGCGGAGATGTTCGGCAGTACGTGCTGCATCGTGATCGCGAACGATCCCTTGCCGCAGGCGCGTGCGGCGGCCACGTACTCGCGTGACCAGATGGCGTTGGCCGAAGCGCGCGTGATGCGCGCGAAGGTCGGGATGTTGTAGATGCCGATCGCGATGATCGCGTTGACGATGCCGGCGCCGAACACGGCGGTCATCATGATGGCCGAAAGGATCGCGGGGAAGGCGAGCGTGAAGTCCGACAGGCGCATCACCGCTTCCTCGACCCAGCCGCGCCTCGCCGCAGCGAGCAGGCCCAGCGCCGTGCCGACGACGAGGCCGATGCCCACGGCGATCACGCCCACGAGGATGGACGCGCGTGCGCCCACGAGCAGCAGCGATGCCACGTCACGACCGAAGGCATCGGTGCCGAGCCAGTGCGTGGCCGAAGGGCCCTGCATCTTGTTCGCCATGTCCATCGCGTAGGGCGACCACGGCGTCCAGACGAAGGAGAGCAAGGCCGCCAGCAACAGCAGCAGCGCGAACACGCCGCCGATGACGAAGCTGCGGTGCTTGACCGCGCGGCGCCAGAAGCCGGGCGCGAGGGGCGCGGCGGATGCGGGCACGGAGGAAGGGGAGAGGATGGCGCTCATATGTCGCTCGCCTTGATGCGCGGGTCGATCACGGCGTAGAGCACGTCGACCACGAAGTTCACGATGACGACCATGGCCGCGAGCAGCATCACGCAGTTGCGCACCACGATCAGGTCGCGGTTGCTGATGGCCTGGAAGATCAGGCGGCCCAGGCCGGGCAGGTAGAACACGTTCTCCACCACAATGGTGCCGGCCAGCAGCTCGGAGAACTGCATGCCCATCACCGTGATGACCGGGATCATCGCGTTGCGCAGCACGTGGGTCCACAGCACCATGCGCTGCGATACGCCCTTGGCACGCGCGGTGCGAACGAAGTCTTCGCGCATCACCTCGAGCACGGCCGAGCGTGTGATGCGCGCGAGGATCGCCGCTTGCACCACGGCCAGCGACAAGGCCGGCAGCAGCAACGACTTCAATCCCGCGAAGATGCCTTCACCCCAGCCCTCGAAGCCGCCCGCGGAGAACCACTGCAGCTGCACCGAGAACACGAGGATCAGCAGGATCGCGAACCAGAAGTTGGGAATGGCGATGCCGACCTGGGCCATGCCCATGAGGCCGACGTCGCCGAGCTTGTTGTGGCGTGCGGCGGCGGTCACGCCTACGAGCAGGGCGATGACGACGGTGAGGGCCATCGCCATCACGGCGAGCGGCACGGTGAGGGCCAAACGTTCCAGGATCAGGTCGATGACGGGCGAGCTGTAGGCGTAGCTGTCACCGAGGTTGCCGGTGAGCAGGCCGCCGATCCAGTGCCAGTAGCGCGTCCACGCGGGCTGGTCCAGGCCGAGCTTGGTGGCCAGGGCGGCGACGGCATCGGGCGAGGCGTCGGGGCCCATGAGCATCTGCGCGGCATTGCCCGGGAGAATTTCGAGCACCAGGAACACGATGACGGACGCGCCGATCAGCGTGCCGATGAGCGTCAAGGTGCGCTTGAGCAGGAACAGGCCCATGGTTCAGTGGCTCCGTTGTTTGTCGCTGTTCAGGGCGTGTGCCCAGGCCACCGGGTACTTCCCTCCGCGAATGTCCCCCGCCCTTCTGGCTCCTCCTTTATTTCGCTGCGGGAAGCACCCAGTGCCCTGGGCACCGGGACGCAGCGCGTTTCGCTTGACACGAGAGAGAAGGCCGGGAGGCGTCATGCCGAAGCGATGCACTCGGCAATCGCGCGGCCCACGTCCACCGTGTTGGCGGTGCCGCCCATGTCGCGCGTGCGCGGGCCTTCGCTGAGCACGGTCTCGATCGCCGAGAGCACGGCCGCCGAGGCCTGCGCGTACACAGGGTCGTCGTTGCCCAGGTGATCGAGCATGAGCGCGGCCGACCAGATCTGGCCGATGGGGTTGGCGATGCCCTTGCCTGCGATGTCGGGCGCCGAGCCGTGCACGGGCTCGAAGAGCGACGGGAACTTGCGTTCGGGGTTCAGGTTGGCCGAGGGCGCGATGCCGATGGTGCCGGTGCAGGCCGGGCCCAGGTCGGAGAGGATGTCACCGAACAGGTTGGAGGCCACGACCACGTCGAACCAGTCGGGGTGCTGCACGAAGTGCGCGCACAGGATGTCGATGTGGTACTTGCTGGTGGCCACGTCGGGGTAGCGCGTGGCGATCTCGGCCAGGCGCTCGTCCCAGTAGGGCATGGTGATGGAGATGCCGTTCGACTTGGTGGCGGCCACCAGGTTCTTGCGCTTGCGGCGATTGGCGAGCTGGAACGCGTAGTCGATGATGCGGTCCACGCCCACGCGGGTGAACACGGCTTCCTGGATCGCCATTTCGCGCGGCGTACCTTCGAACAGGCGCCCGCCCACCGAGGTGTATTCGCCTTCGGTGTTCTCGCGCACGACGAGGAAGTCGATGTCGCCGGGCTTGCGGTGCGCCAGCGGGCCGGGCACGCCGGGCATCAGGCGCACGGGGCGCAGGTTGACGTACTGGTCGAAGTCGCGGCGGATCTTGATGAGCAGGCCCCACACGGCGATGTGGTCGGGCACCTTGGCAGGGTCGCCCACGGCGCCGAAGTAGATGGCGTCGTGGCCCTGGATCTTGTCGGCCCAGTCGGCCGGCATCATCAGGCCCGTGCGTACGTAGTGGTCGGAGCCCCAGTCGAAATGGTCGTACGCGAAATCGATGCCGAAGCGCCGACTGACCGCGTCGAGCACGCGAAGGCCCTCGGGCATGACTTCGACGCCGATGCCGTCTCCGGGAATGACGGCAATCCTGTGCTTTTGCTTCTGCTGCATTGACTCAACCTGTTCCTGAACCGTTTCGATAAGAGCGCCGACGCTTGTGACACCGGGCCGTCAAAAAATTCTAGGAGCGGGTGGGGCGCGCGCGATGGGGGTTGGCACCCACCGGGCATTGACAAAAAGCGAAGGCCAAAACGCCAGAACACGGCGGAAGATAAGCAATTGATGGTCATCGAACTGACTTGAGCTTCGAAAAATTAGAAGGCGACGGGGGCGGAAAACCCGCACCCGGGCACCCGCCGCGAGGGCCTGCGTACCATCGTGCCCATGCGAACACTTCCACTCCCCACCGGCGGCGAGATGCCGGTTCTTGGTCTCGGCACCTGGCGCATGGGCGAGGACGCCACCCGTCGCGCGGCCGAGGTGGCCGCGGTGCGCGAGGCCATCGGCCTGGGCTACCGCCTGATCGACACGGCCGAGATGTACGGCGAGGGCGGCGCCGAGACGGTGGTCGGCCAGGCCGTGGCCGAGGCGCTGCGCGCGGGCGATGTGCAGCGCGACGCGCTCTTCATCGTCAGCAAGGTCTACCCGCACAACGCCAGCCGCCGCGGCACGGGCCAGGCCTGCGAGCGCAGCCTGGCGCGGCTGGGGCTGGAGCGCATCGACCTGTACCTGCTGCACTGGCGCGGCAACCACCCGCTGGCGCACACGGTCGAAGCCATGCACGAACTGGTGGAGGCCGGCCGCATCGGTCATTGGGGCGTGAGCAACTTCGACACCGACGACATGCAGGAGCTGGCGCAGGTCATCGGCCAAGGCCCGGCCTGCGCGGCCAACCAGGTGTACCTGTCACTCGGCGAGCGGGGCCCCGAGTTCGACCTGCTGCCCTGGCAGCGCGAACGCGGCATGCCGCTCATGGCCTACAGCCCGATCGACCAGGGCGCGCTGGCGGGCGACGAGGCGCTGGGCCGGCTGGCGGCCGAGCTCGGCGTGAGCGCCGCGCAACTGGCGCTGGCCGCGGTCATCGCGCGCCCGGGTGTGGCGGCGATTCCGAAGGCGGTGCGCAGCGCGCACCTGAAAGAAAACAGGGCCGCCGCCGAGCTGCAGCTCGATGCGACGACCCTGGCGGCGCTGGGCCGGATCTATCCGGTGCCGAAGCGCAAGACGCCGTTGGCGATGATCTAGTTAGCGCACGGTTCGGCTCAGTGCGCGTCGGCGTGCTTGGCCGCCGCGATCACCGCTTCTTCGTCGTGCTTCGCACCGTTCAGGAACAGGTTCAGCAGCACCGCCGTGATCGACGCCAGCAGGATGCCTGACTCGATCAGCGAGTGGATCGAGTGCGGCATCCACTGCTTGAAGTTGGGGGCGATCAGCGGAATCATGCCGACGCCGATGGCCACGGCGACGATCATGGCGTTGTGGCGGTTGGTCTTGAAGTCCACGCCCGACAGGATGCGGATGCCGGTGGCGGCCACCATGCCGAACATCACGAGGCCCGCGCCGCCGAGCACCACGGTGGGCAGCGACTCGACCAGCGCGGCCATCTTCGGCAGCAGGCCCAGCACGATCAGGATCACGCCGCCGGCCACGCACACATAACGGCTCTTGATGCCGGTGACGGCCACCAGGCCCACGTTCTGCGAGAAGCTGGTGTACGGGAAGGTGTTGAAGATGCCGCCGATGAGCGTACCCAGGCCGTCGGTGCGCAGGCCCTTGGCCAGGTCTTGCTGGCTGATCTTGCGGTCGGTCATTTCGCCGAGCGCGAGGAACATGCCGGTCGATTCGATCATCACGACGATCATGATGAGCGTCATCGTGAGGATCAGGATCGGGTCGAACAGCGGCATGCCGAAGTGGAAGGGCAGCACGACGTCGACCCAGGCGGCCTTGCCGACCTTCTCGTAGGTCATGAGGCCGGTGAGCGAGGCCACCACCGCGCCGATCACGATGCCCAGCAGCACCGAGATGTTGGCGATGAAGCCCTTGGCGTACTTCACGATCAGCAGGATCGACACCAGCACCAGCGCGGCCACGCCGAAGCCCGACAGGTCGGCGTACTTGGGGTTGGGCACGGTGGGCATGATGGCGAAGCCCTTGGGCACTGCGGGGATCGAGCTGCCCGGCGAGGTGACCTCGGCCAGCCACTTGGCGTACACCGGGTCGACCAGCGCGGGCGCCGTCGGGCCCACGGGGTTGCCGAAGATCCAGTTGATGCCCACGCGCATCAGGCTGATGCCGATGACCGCGATGATCGTGCCCGTCACCACCGGGGGGAAGAACCGCAGCATGCGGCTCACCAATGGTGCGATCAGTATCGATATGACCCCCGCGCCGATGATGGCGCCGAACAGCAGCTGTGCTCCGTTCTGCCCGGGGTTGGCGTTGGCGATGGCGACCATGGGCGCCACCGAGGCGAAGGTCACGCCCATCATCACCGGCAGCTTGATGCCGAACCACTGCGTGGCGCCCAGCGCCTGGATCAGCGTGGCGATGCCGCAGCAGAACAGGTCGGCCGAGATCAGCAGCGCGACCTCGTCGGGCGAGAGCTTGAGCGCGCGGCCCACGATGAGCGGCACCGCGACGGCGCCCGCATACATCACGAGCACGTGCTGCAGGCCGAGGGCCGCGAGCTTGCCCGAAGGCAGGCGCTGGTCCACGGGATGGACATTGCTGGAAAGGGAATCTGCCGTCATCGTTGTCTCCTGGCGCGGCGAGGGGAACGGAGCAGTGATGCGCGTCGCAGAGCCGTCGCGCACACCAGTTGTGTACGCGAAACTGTATACAATTTATGCGGCAATCCGGATTCAGGTAAACCCGAATCCGTTGAAGAAGCGCTGTGGGAGGCGCGCGCCGGGGCATCCGGCGTTTCGGCCGGCGCTCAGGTGTTGGGGGTGGGGCGCGTCAGCGACGCGTGGGCTCAGAGGCTCAGGCCAGCAGCGCCTTGACCAGGTCGAGCTGGCGGTCGGGCTTCTCGGTGCCCAGTTCGAGGCTCGCCTCGATGCGTTCGAGGTGCTCGATCATGCAGGTCACGGCCGCTTCCACGTCGCCCTTGCGGCACAGGCGCAGGAAGTCGGAATGCTCGTCGGACGAGCAGTGCGGGTCGTTCGAGGAGTGGTAGAGCATCGCGATCAGCGAGCTGCGCGCCACCAGCTCGCGCACCATCTCGGCCAGCGTGTGGTTGCCGGTGGCTTCGGCCAGCGCCACGTGAAAGTCGCCCAGCAGTTTCTCGCGCACCGTGCCCATGGTGGTGCTCTGGCGCAGCGCGGTGCGTTCGAACTTGATGTGCTGCTCGAGCGTCTGGTAGTCGCGCGGCCGGGCGTTGGCGATGAACAGGCGCACCACCTCGCGCTCGAGGATGCGGCGCACCGCGAACACCTCGCGCGCCTCGTCCACCGTGGGCTGGCAGACGAAGGCGCCCTTGTCGGGAATCATCTCGATGAGCTTGTCCTTCGACAGCATCAAGAGCGCCGCGCGCACCTTGGTGCGGCTCACCGAGTAGACGCGGCCCAGCGCCTCTTCGCGCAGCCAGGTGCCCGGCGGCAGGCGCTTCTCGACGATCGCGGTGGCGATGTCGTTGGCGATGCTCTCGATGGAACTGTTCTTGTCGGCCGGCGCCGCGCCGTTCTCGGCCGGTGCGGCAACGGGGGCGGCGGAAGGGACGGAGGTTTTGGAACTGGCGCGGGGCATCCGTCGATTGTGGCTCAGCGCGTGAGGGTGAAGCCTTCGAGCGCGCCGATCATCGGCTTGGGCAAGGGCCTTGCCAGCTCGCCGCGTTTGCTGGTGCGCAGCTTCAGGGCTACCAGCGATTCGATGAGCTTGGTGCCCGCGGCCACGCCGTCGATCACCGGCACGCCGAGCACCTGCTCGATGTGCGCGCACAGGTCGGTCATGCCGGCGCAGCCGAGCACGATGCAGTCGGCGTCGTCTTCTTCGAGCGCGCGCCGGCATTCGTCGACGATGCGCTCGCGGGCGTTGGAGCCCGGCTCTTCCAGTTCGAGCACCGGCAGCTCGCAGGCGCGCACGTTGGCGCAGAAGCGCTCCATGCCGTAGATCTCGGCCAGGTGCCAGGCCTGGCCCATGGTGCGGCCCAGCGTGGTCACCACGCTGAAGCGGCTGCCGATCATGCTGGCCAGGTGCATCGCCGCTTCGGCGATACCGACCACCGGGCCGCGCGCCAGCTCGCGCGCCGCCTTCAGGCCCGGGTCGCCGAAGCAGGCGATCACGTAGCCGTCGATGCCGTCGCGCTCGCCCGCCGCGATCTCCTGCAGCAACCCCGGCACGGCCAGCGCCTCGTCGTAGTGGCTTTCGATGGAGACCGGCCCCATGGCCGGGCTCACGGCCACGATCTCGGTGCCGGCGTGCGCCACCGCGCGGGCGCAGGCACCGATCTTCTCGGTCATGCTCCAGGTGGTGTTGGGGTTGATGATCTTGATGCGCACGGCGCGGTCCCTTCTTCGGTCAGTGTTTCAAGTCTTGTTGTTGCGGTTCAAGAGCACGTAGAGCACGAAGCCCAGGCCCATGCCGATGAACCACGCATAGTTGGCGGCGCCGCGCAGCGTCGGCACCATCACGCACAGGATGGGCACGAGGGCCGAGGGCACCAGCGCCTGGATCGCCTTCGGGTTGTAGCCGCCGCTGTACCAGTATTCGCCCTTCGGGCTCATCGTGTAGAGCGCGTCGACGTCGATGCGCTGCTTGCGCACGATGTAGTAATCGGCAATCAGGATGCCGAACAGCGGCCCGATGAACGAGCCCAGCACGTCCAGCGTGTAGTGGATGACCTCGGGGCTGTTGTAAAGGTTCCAGGGCGTGAGAAACACCGAGCCCACCGCGGCGATCATGCCGCCCGTGCGCCAGCTGATGTGCTGCGGCGCCACGTTCGAGAAGTCGAAGGCCGGCGACACGAAGTTGGCCACGATGTTGATGCCGATGGTCGCGATCATGAAGGTCAGCGCGCCCAGCACCACGGCCGTGGTGCTGTCGATCTTGCCCACGGTGTGCACCGGGTCGGTGATCAGTTCACCAAAAACGGGCAGCGTGGCCGCCGTGGTGATCACGGTGAGCAGCGAGAAGAACACGAAGTTGATCGGCAGACCCCAGAAGTTGCCCTTCTTCACCGCGTCGAAGCTCTTGCCGTAGCGCGAGAAGTCGCCGAAGTTGAGCATCGGGCCGCTGAAGTAGCTCACCACCAGCGCGATGGCCGAGAGCATCACCGGCAGCGCGTCCCAGCCCTGGAACTTGATGCCGCCCAGGTTCAGGTCGATATTGCTCCAGCCGGCCTTCCACACCAGCCAGCCGCACAGCACCGCCATCACCACGTACACCGCCGGGCCGGCCCAGTCGATGAACTTGCGGATCGCTTCCATGCCGTGCCAGAACACGAAGGCCTGCAGCACCCACATGACCATGAACGCCACCCAGCCCAGGGCCGAGAGGCCGACGAAGCCGTACTGCGCCACGTCGGCATACGGCGCCAGGCCCGGCGCCATGTGCAGCGCCAGCACCATGAAGGCAGCGGAGGCGAGATAGGTCTGCACACCGTACCAGGCCACCGCGATCAGCCCGCGGATGATGGCCGGGATGTTGGCGCCCAGCACCCCGAACGAGGCGCGGCACACCACGGGGTAGGGCACGCCGGTCACCTGGCTGGGCTTGGCCACCAGGTTGCAGAAGACCTGCACGATCACGATGCCCACCAGCAGCGCCACCAGCACCTGCCAGCTCGACAGGCCCAGCGCGAACAGGCTGCCGGCCGTGATGTAGCCGCCCACGCTGTGCACGTCGGACATCCAGAACGCAAAGATGTTGTATTGCCCCCAGGTCTGCTTCTTCAGCGGGGCGAGGTCCTCGTTGGTCAGGCGCGGGTCGTAGCCCGGCTTGATGAGGGCATTCGATTCCGCGTGCGGCGCGATGCCGGCTTCGCTGGCCCCGGCGGGGGCATGGCTGGCGACTGTGCTCATGGTCTTTCCTCGTACTTGGTTGGGATGAGGGACTTTTTGACGCAAATTTCGCGCCGTCTTTATGGGTGCGTTATTTGTATACAAAAATTGAACCCAATCAAGACCATGCGGGGAATCATATATCCGTAGATTCCCTGATGCGGGGCGGGCCGGGGCAAAGAAAAAGCGCCATGCCCCGCGAGGGGCATGGCGCCTTGGAGGGGCCGGGGGATGAGGGCGCGCGGCTTACTGAGCCGCCACCTTCTGCGCGCTCAGGCGAGCAGGTCGGCCAGCGTGCGCGCCACCACCTTGGTCGCGCGGCGCAGGTCTTCGAGCACCACGCGCTCGTCGCTGCGCTTGGCGTGCGACTCGAGCACGGTGCGCGGGCCGGCGCCGTAGATCACGCCGGGAATGCCGGCCTCGACGTACAGGCGCACGTCGGTGTACAGCGGCGTGCCCATGGCCTTGATGGGTTCGCCGAACAGCTCGCCGCCGTGCTTCTGGATCGCGTCGACCAGCGGCTTGTTGCCGGCCAGCGGCTTCATCGAGTTGGCGAGCAGCATGCGCTTGATCTCGACCGTGATGCCCGCGCTTTCGGCGGCGGCATCGGCGATCACCTGGCGGATGTTGGCTTCGACCTCGACCGGGTTCTCTTCGGGGATCATGCGGCGGTCGAGCTTGAACACGACCTTGCCGGGCACGACGTTGGTGTTGGTGCCGCCCTCGATGCGGCCCACGTTCAGGTAGGGGTGCGTGATGCCCTCGACCTTCGATATGACCTTCTGGTAGAGCGTGTTCTGCGCGTACAGCGCGTTCAGGATCTTGGTGGCGCCCTGCAGCGCGTCGATGCCGGTGGTGGGCACGGCGGCGTGGGCCATCTTGCCGTGCACGGTGACTTCCATCTGCAGGCAGCCGTTGTGCGCGGTGACCACTTCGTAGCTGAAGCCGGCGGCGATCATGAGGTCGGGCTTGGTCAGGCCCTTCTCGAGCAGCCAGCCCGGGCCGAGGATGCCGCCGAACTCTTCGTCGTAGGTGAAGTGCAGTTCGATGCTGCCCTGGGTGGGCTTGGCCACGGCCTCGAGGGCGCGCAGCGCGAAGGTGAAGCTGGCGAAGTCGCTCTTGCTGACGGCGGCGGCGCGGCCGTAGAGGCTGCCATCGACGATCTCGCCGCCGTACGGGTCGTGCGTCCAGCCTTCGCCGGGCGGCACCACGTCGCCGTGGGCGTTGAGCGCGACGGTGCGGCCACCGTTGCCGTACTTGCGGCGCACGATCAGGTTGGTGATCGATTCGAGGCCGTAGTCCTTCACGTCCTGCGCGGGCACGGCGTGCTTCTCGGCGTCGAGGCCGAAGTCCTTCAGCAGCTCGGCGGTGCGTTCGGCGTGCGGCGCGTTGTTGCCGGGCGGCGTGTCGGTGGGCACCTGCACCAGTTGCTGCAGGAATTGCACTTCCTCGTCGAAGTGGGCGTCGATCCAGGCGTCGAGTTTGGCGTAGTCGGTCATGGTGGTTGTTCTTGTGGGGTCGGTCAGTGGGCTTGTTCGGTGGCGAGGTTGTCCAGCAGCAGCTGGAACGCCTGCACGGCCAATTGAATGTCGTCGTTGGTGCTCGACTCGAGCGGGTTGTGGCTGATGCCCGAGTTGATGCCGCGCACGAAGAGCATGGCCTGCGGCATCACCTCGTGCAGCTTCATGGCGTCGTGGCCGGCGCCGCTGGGCATGCGGAACAAGGGAATGCCCAGTGCGTCGACGGCCTGTTCCCAGCGCTGCTGCCAGGCCGGTGCGCTCGGCGCGGCGGCGGCGCGCATGGTTTCCTCGAGTTCGTAGCGCACGCCGCGGCGTTCGCAGATGTCCTTCAGTGCGGCGACGACGTCGTTGGCCAGCGCGTCGCGCTGCGCGTTGTTGGGTGCGCGCAGGTCGAGGCTGAACTTGCACCGGCCGGGCACGACGTTGATCGAACCACTCGGCACTTCGAGCATGCCCACGGTGCCGACCGAGTCGCCGTCTTTGGCGGCACGCTGCTCGGTGTAGAGGATGAGTTCGGCCACGGCGGCGGCGGCGTCACGGCGGCGGTCCATGGGCGTGGTGCCGGCGTGGCTGGCCATGCCGATGACTTCGCCCACATAGCGCACGCTGCCGTTGATGGAGGTGACGATGCCCAGCGGCAGGTCGAGCTCGGTGAGCACGGGACCCTGTTCGATGTGCACTTCGACGAAGCCGAGGTAGCGCGCCGGGTCGCGCTGGATCTTCGGAATGTCTTCTTCCTTCAGACCTGCGTGCTGCATGGCTTCGCGCATGGTGATGCCGTCGGCATCCTTCTGGTCGAGCCAGCGCGGGTCGAAGTGGCCGATGAGCGCACCCGAGCCGAGGAAGGTGGCCTTGTAGCGCTGGCCTTCTTCCTCGGCGAAGCCGACGACTTCGAAGGCGAAGGGCAGGCGGCGGTTCTGGCGCTTGAGTTCGCGCACGCAGGCCATGGGCACGAAGATGCCCAGGCGGCCGTCGTACTTGCCGCCGTTGCGCACGGTGTCGTAGTGCGAGCCGGTGAGCAGGGTCTTGGCGTCGGGCGTGGCGCCTTCGTAGCGGCCGACCACGTTGCCCACGGCATCGATGTGCACGGAGTCGAAGCCGCAGTCGCGCATCCAGCCCGAGATGTTCGCGGCGCAGGCGCGGTGCGCGTCGGTCAGGTAGGTGACGGTGAGCTGGCCCTTCTCGGCATAGCCGGGGTCGGTGTGCACCGACAGCTGCTCCTGCCAGTCCCACACGTCGTTGCCGAGCGTGATGTCGGCGCCGAACTTGTCGTTCAGGCGGATCTCGGCGATGCGGTGGATGTTGCGCAGCGCCTCGCCGAGCTCGAAGCTCGGGTGGTTGTGCAGCCGGCGCGCGAAGGTCTCGATGATCTCGCGCTTGGCCAGGCCCGTGCCGCGCGGGCCGCGCACGGCCAGGATGAACGGGAAGCCGAACTTCGCGTTGTAGTCGGCGTTGAGCTTCTGGATCTGCGCGAACTCTTCGGGCGTGCAGTCGGTCAGGCCGGCCTTGTTCTGCTCGTTGGTCGACTCGGCGGTGAGCGTCTTGCTGACCATGGCCTTGCCGGCGAGCTCCGGGTGGGCGCGGATCAGGCCGATCTGTTCGTCGGCCGACGACGCGGCCAGCGCCTGCACCAGCGCGTGCTTGAGGTGCGCGAGCGAGCGGAAGGGGCGCTGCACCAGCGCGCGCTGCGCGATCCAGGGCGAGTGCTCGTACACGCCGTCGAGCATGGCGACGGCCGCAGCCGGCCCTGCGGCGTTGAGTTGGGCAAGGGTGAGGAGAGGGGTGCTCATGATGCGGCTCCGGCTTCGAAAGGATGTGCCTGCTTCCAGTGGCGTGCGATGTCGACGCGGCGGCAGACCCAGACCTTGTCGTGCGTGGCGATGTGGTCGAGGAAGCGCTGCAGCGCCGTGATGCGGCCGGGGCGGCCGAGCAGGCGGCAGTGCATGCCGATGCTCATCATCTTGGGGCTGTCGTCGCCGTTCGGGTCGCCTTCGGCGTACAGCGCGTCGAAGGTGTCCTTCATGTACTGGAAGAACGGGTCGGCGTGCGAGTAGCCCTGCGGCAACGCAAAGCGCATGTCGTTGCAGTCCAGCGTGTAGGGCACGATGAGCTGCGGCACGACGCTGCCGTCGGTCTTTTGCACCTTCATCCAGAAGGGCAGGTCGTCGCCGTAGTAGTCGCTGTCGTACTCGAAGCCGCCGTAGTCGGCCACGAGGCGGCGCGTGCGCGGGCTGTCGCGGCCGGTGTACCAGCCGAGCGCGCGCTCGCCGGTGAGCTTTTCGATGGCTTCCATGCCCAGGCGCATGTGCTCGCGCTCGGTGGCTTCATCGAGGTTCTGGTAATGAATCCAGCGCCAGCCGTGGCAGGCGATCTCGTGGCCGAGTTCCTTGAAGGCGGCGGTGAGCTCGGGGTAGCGCTGCAGCGCCATGCCCACGCCGAACACGGTGAGCGGCAGGCCGCGCTTTTCGAACTCGCGCAGGATGCGCCACACGCCGGCGCGCGAGCCGTACTCGTAGATGCCTTCCATGCTGATGTGCCGGTCGGGGAAGCTCGCCGGGTTGAACATCTCGGACAGGAACTGCTCGGAGCCCGCGTCGCCGTGCAGCGTGGCGTTCTCGCCGCCTTCTTCATAGTTGAGGACGAACTGCACCGCCACGCGCGCGCCGCCGGGCCAGCGGGCGTGGGGCGGGTTGCGGCCGTAGCCGATCAGGTCGCGCGGGTAGGGCAGGGTGGTGTCGTAGACGGTCATGGGCGTTCGTTCAGGACAGTGCAAGCGAGATGTCGTTGGTCGGGACCTTGCGGTCGAAGGTGAGGTTGGCCTCGACGTGTTCCAGGTGCTCGGTCATGAGGCGCACGGCGAGTTCCTCGTCGCGTGCGGCCAGCGCCTTCACGATGTCGGCGTGCTCGTCGTTGGAGTGCTCGGCGGCGCTGGTGCTCTGGTACATGAGCGTGATGAGGGCGCAGCGCGAGATCAGCTCGCCCAATATTTGCGCCAGCACCTGGTTGCCCATGAGCTCGGCCATGCGCACGTGGAAGTCGCCCAGCAGTTCGGTGCGGCCCGACACGTCTTCGCCGCCGACGGCCGATTTCTCGAGCGCCACGTGCTCCTTGAGCGCCTTGATCTTGGCGGGCGTGACGCTGCGCACGAAGGCTCGCGTCATTTCGGCCTCGAGCATGCGGCGCACGGCGAACACCTGCTTGGCCTCGTCGACGGCGGGCGCGGCCACGAAGGCCCCGCGCGCCGGCTCGAGCCGGATCAGCTTGTTCTGCGAGAGCTGGAACAGCGCCTGGCGCACCAAGGTGCGCGACACGCCGAAGTGGTCGGCCAGCTTCTGCTCGGCGAGCTTGGTGCCGGGCTGAAGGCGGTGCTCGACGATGGCCTTCGTGAGGGCATCGACGATCGAACGGGTGGTGGAGGACTCCATGTTTTTCATGATAGACCCAAAGCCGGTAACTGTATACACTTTTGTCCACCGGAATTTCCCGCACCCCGATCTCACCGATCCGACACCCTTTGAAGGAGGCCCCATGGGCTTGAGCACTCACGTACTGGACACGATGCACGGCGGCCCCGCGGCCGGCATGGAGGTGGCGCTGTACACCACCGACGGCGACGCCGCGACGCTGGTGAAGCGCTTCACGCTGAATTCGGACGGCCGCAGCGACGGTCCGCTCTACGACAACAACTCGATCAAGGTCGGCACCTACCGCCTCGTGTTCGACGTGGCGGGTTACTTCAAGGCCCGCGGCGTGACGCTGCCGGAGCCGAACTTCCTGAACAAGGTGGCGCTGGACTTCGGCGTGGCGCACACCGACCAGCACTACCACGTGCCGCTTCTGGTCAGCCCGTGGAGCTACTCCACGTACCGCGGCTCCTGAGGTCAGTCGCCTTGTTGCTGCCCTTCGGTCAGGGTGTCGAGCTGGAAGCGTCCGCTCTTGTCCCACAGCCACGTGTCGGTCCAGGTGACCGCGCCCAGGCGCTGGGCGGGCGGGAAGGGCGCGGCCTGCAGCACGGCGCGCTCGATCTCGGCGATCACCTCGGGCGCGTGCTTGGGCGCGCGCAGCCAGTGCATCGAGACCACCTTGCCGCCGGTGTCCAGGTTCACCTGCAGCGTGCCGACCGCGTACAGCAGCGGCGGCATCTGGCCCTTGTAGATGCGCGAGGGGTTGGCGTTGTAGATGTGGCGTGCGGCGTCGCGGCGGTACTCGCGCGCGGTGGCCGCACTGGAGGCGCGCGGTGCGGGCCCGCTGCCCTGTGCGCTGCTGGCGCCGCTGAGCTGGCCGGGCACCGAGCCCGTCGAGCCGCAGCCGGCGAGCCACAAGGCGGAAAGAACAGTGGCGGCCCAGGCGAGGCGGCGCGGCGTAAGCTGGCGGTTCGTCATCATCGCCGGGTTTATACCGTGAGTCGTTGCGGGCCAGGCAACCGAAGGTATCGGTCATGAACGGTGCGGTCGATCAATTGCTGGCGCGTCTTCAACAGGAAGACGCCGTGCTGGTGCGCGTCGAATCGACGCAGGGCTCGGCCCCGCGCGAGGCCGGCACCTGGATGGCCGTCTGGGCCGACGGGCTCACGGCCACCATCGGCGGCGGGCAACTGGAGTTCCAGGCCACGCAGGAAGCGCGCGAAATCCTGGCCGGCACGCGCAGCCTCGACGGCGTGCAGCGCTACCCGCTGGGCCCGAGCCTGGGCCAGTGCTGCGGCGGCGTGATGTTCCTGACCTACCGGCGCATCGGCGCGGCCGACGCGCCCGCGCTGCAAAAAGAACTGGTCGCGCAGCTCGAACCCGTGGCCCTGTTCGGCGGCGGCCATGTGGGCGCCGCGCTGGCGCGCCTGCTGGCCGTGCTGCCGTTCTCGGTGCGCTGGATCGACAGCCGCGACGGCGTGTTCCCCGACGCGCTGCCCGCGCAGATCGACACCGAGCACTCCGAGCCCGTGCAGGACGCGGTGGCCGCGCTCGCGCCCGGCAGCCGCGTGCTGATCATGAGCTTCAGCCACGCCGAAGACCTGGACATCGTCATCGCCTGCCTGAAGCGCCTGCGCACGCGCAACGACCTGCCCTACATCGGCCTCATCGGCAGCAAGACCAAGTGGGCCACCTTCCGCCACCGGCTGGAGGCGCGCGGCTTCACGGCCGACGAGCTGGCGCGCGTCACCTGCCCGATCGGCGTGCCCGGCATCACGGGCAAGGAACCCGAGGTGATCGCGGTGGCCGTGGCGGCACAGTTGTTGCAATCGCTGGGCTGAACAGGGTTTTCCCTTGGCGGCGACGCCGCAAATAGCATCCCGCCTCGTGCCAAAACTGTATACACTTTCGGTCCACAACAAGCCGCAGCGGAGCGAGGTCCATTTCAACGGACCTGCGTTCGCGGCACTTTCTCTGCTTACAGCGCCCGCGGTGGTGAGCAGGCTGAAACCCCTCCTTGGCGCCCCCACGCGCCAACAGGGTTGAGAGAGCGCTATATGGAAAGCTACTACCTCGACTGGGCCAACCTGCTGCTGCGCTGGGTCCACGTCATCACCGCCATCGCCTGGATCGGCGCCTCCTTCTACTTCGTGATGCTGGACAACAGCCTCGAGAAGCCGCAGGACCAGGAATCGCTCGACAAGGGCGTGGGCGGCGAGCAATGGGCCGTGCACGGCGGCGGCTTCTACAACAGCCAGAAGTACGCGCTGGCGCCCAAGAAGCTGCCCGACCACCTGCACTGGTCGTACTGGGAGAGCTATTCGACCTGGCTCACGGGCTTTGCGCTCTTCACGATGTCGTACCTGTGGAACGCGAGCACGTACCTCATCGACAAGAGCAAGATGGACTGGCAGCCCGGCGCCGCCATTGCCGTGGCGCTGGCCTTCTTCGTCGTGTTCTGGATGGTCTACGACGGCATCTGCCAGATCTTCGGGCGCCGCAAGCACGGCGACACCATCGTCGGCGTGCTGATCGCGATCTTCATCGCCTTCGCGACCTGGCTGGCCTGCCAGTGGTTCGCGGGCCGCGCGGCCTTCCTGCTGGTGGGCGCCATGATGGCCACCACCATGAGCGGCAACGTGTTCTTCTGGATCATCCCGGGCCAGCGCAAGAACGTGAAGGCGCTGCGCGAAGGCCGGCCGGTCGATCCGGTGCACGGCCAGCGCGGCAAGCAGCGCAGCGTGCACAACACCTACTTCACGCTGCCGGTGCTGTTCGCGATGCTGAGCAACCACTACAGCTTCACCTACACGCACAAGTACAACTGGATCGTGCTGCTGCTGATCATGCTCGGCGGCGCGGCCATCCGGCAGTTCTTCGTGGTGCGCCACCGCTTCAAGCTGGGCAACGCGGGCAACCCGCTGCCTTACGCCATGGTCGGCATCGCGGTGCTGGGTCTCACGATCGTGTGGATGAAGCCCGAGCCGGCCGCGCCCGTGGCGGCCACCGCTGCCCAGGCCGCGCCCGCCGTGGCCTACCAGGACGTGCAGAAGGTGCTGGAACAGCGCTGCTTCATGTGCCACGGCGCGGCCGTGCAGATGAAGAACGTGCGCGTCGACACGCCCGACCAGGTGACGGCGCATGCGCAGGCGATCTACCAGCAGGTCGTGGTGACCAAGATCATGCCGATGAACAACGCGACCAACATCACCGACGAAGAGCGGGCGTTGATCAGCCGCTGGTTCCAGGCCGGCGCCAAGACGAACTAGCAGACCGTGGCCTGCGAGGGCGGGCCGCCGGTCGTCGCACAATCGCCGAATGGAGACAACACGCAAGCCATGACCGCATCGACCTCGCCCTCAGCAACAGCTCCCGATCCGCGCGAAGCCCCGCGCGCTTTCCTCGAACACCTGTACCGCGTGGCGGTGGACCGCGCACTGCCGCTGTCCACGCTGGGCGCGCATCTGCCGAAACCGCCCAAGGGCCGTACCGTGGTGCTCGGCGCCGGCAAGGCCGGCGGTTCGATGGTGCAGGCGCTCGAGGCGCTGTGGCCGGCCGACGCCCCGTTGTCGGGCCTGGTCGTCACGCGCTATGACCACATCCCGCCGCGTCCCGAAGGCGTGCCGCAGCGCATCGAGCTCGTCGAGGCCGCGCACCCCGTGCCCGACGCGGCCGGCCAGCAGGCGGCCGAGCGCATCCTGGCGCTCACGCAGGGACTCACGGCCGACGACCTCGTGCTGTGCCTCATCTCCGGCGGCGGCTCGTCGCTGCTGGTGCTGCCGGCCGAAGGCCTCACGCTGGCCGACAAGCAGCGCATCAACAAGCAACTGCTCGACAGCGGCGCCCACATCGGCGAGATGAACTGCGTGCGCAAGCACCTGTCGCGCATCAAGGGCGGCCGGCTTGCGGCGGCCTGCGCGCCGGCGCGCGTGGTCACGCTCACCATCAGCGACGTGCCCGGCGACGACCCGGCCGTGATCGCCAGCGGCCCCACCGTGCCCGACGCCACCACCTGCGCCGACGCGCTCGCCATCCTCGACCGCTACGGCATCGAGGTGCCGGCGCCCGTGCGCGCGCAGCTCGAAAGCGGCGCGCTCGAAACCCCCAAGCCCGACGACGCCGTGTTCGCCGGCCACAGCACCCACCTCATCGCCACGCCGCAGCAGTCGCTCGAAGCCGCCGCCGCCGCTGCGCGCGCCGCCGGCATCGGCGTGCACGTGCTGAGTGACGAAATGGAAGGCGAATCGCGCGAAGTGGGCAAGGTGCATGCGGCGCTCGCCCGCGCCGTGGCTCTGCGCGGCGAACCCTTCGCCCGGCCCTGCGTCATCCTGTCGGGTGGTGAAACCACCGTCACCATCCGCCCGCGCCAGCCCGGCCAGGCCAAGGGCCGTGGCGGGCGGGCCGGCGAGTTCTGCCTGGGCCTGGCGGGCGCGCTCATGGGCCAGCCGCAGGTGTGGGCGCTGGCCGCCGACACCGACGGCATCGACGGCGTGGAAGACAACGCCGGCGCCTTCGTCACGCCCGACACCCTGGCGCGCGCCACGGCGCAGGGAAAAAAGCTGTCCGACCACCTCGACCGCAACGACGCCTACGGCTACTTCGACGCCATCGGCGACCTGTTCGTGACCGGTCCGACGAACACCAACGTCAACGACTTCCGCGCGATCCTCGTGCTGTAGGCGCGTCCCGGCCCCTGGCGGGGGCCGCCGGCAAGCTTTGTGAACTCAGGTTAATCTACGGCCCCGGCGGCGCTTGGCCGCCGTTGTCGCATGCGCACCCCCACGGGGTGCCGCGCCGCGCGCCCGATTTCCCGTTTCGTTTTCACCATCCAGTCCTCGAAGGAAAGAGTTCGCCATGACCGCCACCTACACCGACACCCGCCTGCTGATCGACGGCCAATGGGTCGACGCCGCCGACGGCAAGACGCTCGACGTGCTGAACCCCGCCACCGGCAAGGCCATCGGCAAGGTGGCGCACGCCAGCATCGTCGACCTCGACCGTGCCCTGGCCGCCGCCCAGCGCGGCTTCGAAGCCTGGCGCGACACGCCCGCCAACGAGCGCGCCGCCGTGATGCGCCGCGCCGCCGGCCTGATCCGCGAACGCGCCCTGGACATCGCCAAGCTGCTGACGCAGGAACAAGGCAAGCCGCTGGGCGAGGCCAAGGTCGAAATGATGGCCGCCGCCGACATCATCGAATGGTTCGCCGACGAAGGCCGCCGCGTGTACGGCCGCATCGTGCCCTCGCGCAACCTGGCCGCGCAGCAGCTGGTCATCAAGGAGCCGGTCGGCCCCGTCGCGGCCTTCACGCCGTGGAACTTCCCCGTCAACCAGATCGTGCGCAAGCTCGGCGCCGCGCTCGCCACCGGCTGCTCCTTCCTGGTGAAGGCGCCCGAAGAAACCCCGGCCTCGCCGGCCGCGCTGCTCAAGGCCTTCGTCGACGCCGGCATTCCGGGCGGCGTGGTGGGCCTGGTGTTCGGCAACCCGGGCGAGATCTCGAGCTACCTCATCGCGCACCCGATCATCCGCAAGGTCACCTTCACCGGCTCGACCCCGGTCGGCAAGCAGCTGGCCGCGCTGGCTGGTTCGCACATGAAGCGCGTCACGATGGAACTGGGCGGCCACGCCCCGGTGATCGTGGCCGAAGACGCCGACGTGGCGCTGGCCGTCAAGGCCGCCGGTGCCGCCAAGTTCCGCAACGCGGGCCAGGTCTGCATCTCGCCGACCCGCTTCCTGGTGCACAACAGCCTGCGCCATGAGTTCGCGAGCCTGCTGGTCAAGCACGCCGAAGGCCTGAAGATGGGCGACGGCCTGGTCGAAGGCACCAACCTCGGCCCGCTGGCCAACGCCCGCCGCCTCACGGCCATGGCCCATGTGCTGGAAGACGCGCGCAAGAAGGGCGCCACCATCGCGACCGGCGGCGAACGCGTCGGCGACACCGGCAACTTCTTCGCGCCCACCGTCATCACCGACGTGCCGCTGGACGCCGACGTGTTCAACAACGAACCCTTCGGCCCCATCGCAGCCATCCGCGGCTTCGACACGCTCGAAGAAGCCATCACCGAAGCCAACCGCCTGCCCTTCGGCCTGGCCGGCTACGCCTTCACCAAGTCGATCAAGAGCGCGCACCTGCTGAGCCAGAAGCTCGAGCTGGGCATGCTGTGGATCAACCAGCCCGCCACGCCCTCGCCGGAAATGCCGTTCGGCGGCGTGAAGGATTCGGGCTACGGTTCGGAAGGTGGCCCCGAGGCGATCGAGGCTTACCTCAACACCAAGGCTGTTTCGATCCTCGGCGTTTAACTAGTCTTCGGCGGAGGCGTTCCAGAACGCCTGCTGGACACCCTCCAGCGTTTCCAGCTCCGCGATCACCTGGTCGAGCTCTTCGGGCTCGACCGCGGTGGCGTACAGCGTCGCCGCAATCTCCGTGTCGGCCTGCCCGAAGGCGTGCTGGTCGATGTCGCGCACCGGGTAGTTCGCGGCTTCCAGCTGCACCAGCAGCTGGTCCATCACCTCGGGCCGTGCCGCGCGTGAGCAGATCACGCGCACCGTGTACGTCGCCTCGCTCGATTCCTCGTGCACCGGACGGCGGTTGATGCGGTTCACCACCGGCCGCAGCAGCGTGTTGCTCGCCAGCACGAAGAGCGCGGCGATCAACGCTTCGCCCAGCAGGTCGGCGCCCGCGCAGGCGCCCACCGCGGCCGAGCCCCACAGCGTCGCCGCCGTGTTCAGCCCGGTGATGTTGGCGCCTTCCTTCATGATCGCGCCGGCGCCGAGAAAGCCGATGCCCGAGACCACGTAGGCGACCACGCGCACCGCGCCGTCGGGGCCGCCCAGGCGGGCCGCCATGTCGACGAACACGGCCGCGCCCACGGCCACCAGCGTGTTGGTGCGCAGCCCCGCGGTGCGCTGGCGCACCTGGCGCTCGAAGCCGATCAACGAGCCCAGCAGAAAGGCCGCGCCCACGCTGACCAGGGTGTCCAGCAGCGAGGGCATGTTGATGTGGCGAATGGCTTCCATGAGTGATCCTCCTGATCCTCTGTGTGCGAAGCAGGGTAGCGGCCTTGTGTGACAGCCGCGACCCTGCGTCCGGACGGTTGTCTGTGTCTCATTGCCAGCCGTACTTGCGTGCGTACCAGCCCTTCACGGCCTGCGTCAGCGTCGCGTAGCCGACGAGCATCAGCACCAGCCAGGGGAAGTACGCGAGCGGCAGCGCCTGCAGCTTGAAGTAGTGCGCCAGCGGTCCCATCGGCAGCCAGATGCCCACGGCCGCGATCGCCGCGCCCATGGCCAGCAGCGGCCAGGCCGCGCGGCTTTGCAGGAACGGAATCTTGCGGGTGCGGATCAGGTGCACGATCAGCGTCTGCGACAGCAGGCCCTCGATGAACCAGCCCGACTGGAACAGCGTCTGGTGCTCCACCGAATTGGCTGCGAACACGAACCACATCACGGTGTAGGTCAGGATGTCGAACACCGAGCTCAGCGGCCCGAAGAACACCATGAAGCGGCCCAGGTCGGCCGGGTTCCAGCGCTGCGGCGTCTTCAAAAACTCCTCGTCCACGTTGTCGAACGGGATCGCGATCTGCGACACGTCGTACAGCAGGTTCTGCACCAGAAGGTGCAGCGGCAGCATCGGCAAAAAGGGCAGGAAGGCACTGGCCACCAGCACCGAGAACACGTTGCCGAAGTTCGAGCTGGCCGTGATCTTGATGTACTTGAGCATGTTGGCGAAGGTGCGGCGGCCTTCGACCACGCCTTGCTCCAGCACCATCAGGCTCTTCTCGAGCAGGATGATGTCGGCCGATTCCTTGGCCACGTCCACCGCGCCGTCCACCGAGATGCCGATGTCGGC
The DNA here is from genome assembly GCF_009811375.1 of Variovorax boronicumulans. Lineage (NCBI taxonomy): Bacteria > Pseudomonadati > Pseudomonadota > Betaproteobacteria > Burkholderiales > Comamonadaceae > Variovorax > Variovorax boronicumulans. The sequence goes on along the minus strand of NZ_BKDH01000001.1, from coordinate 3,856,512 downwards.
GGCGCGCAGCGCGGGCGCGTCGTTGATGCCGTCGCCCATGAAGCCGACCACGTGGCCGTTGGCATGCAGCGCCTGCACGATGCGTTCCTTGTGCGCGGGCGTGAGCTTGGCGAACACCTGGCGCATTTCGACCACCTGCCGCAGCTCGGCCTCGTTCATGCGCTCGACCTCGTGGCCGAGCACCATGCGTCCGGCGTCGATGCCGACGTCGCCGCAGACCTTGCGCGTGACCAGCTCGTTGTCGCCGGTCAGCACCTTCACCGCCACGCCGTGCGCGGCCAGCGCCTGCAGCGCGGGCGCGGTCGATTCCTTCGGCGGATCGAGAAAGGCCACGTAGCCCAGCAGCGTGAGCCCCGCCTCGTCGGCCACGCCGTAGGCCGGCTTGCGTGCGTCGGCGTGCAGCGTGCGGCTGGCCACGGCCACCACGCGCAGGCCCTGGGCATTGAGCTCCGAGGCCACGCGGTGGATGCGTGCCATCACGTCGGCGTCGAGCGCGAGCACTTCGGCGCCGCGTTCGACCGAGGTGCACACCGACAGGATCTCTTCGAGCGCACCCTTGCAGATCAGCAGGTGCTCGTCCTCGCCGTGCGCCACCACCACCGACATGCGGCGGCGCGAGAAGTCGAAGGGCACTTCGTCGACCTTGCGCCAGCCGGTCTGCAGCTGCGTGTCGAGCTGCACCTCGGCGTGGCTGAGCACGGCCTTGTCGAGCAGGTTCTTCAGCCCGGTCTGGTGAAAGCTGTTGAGGTAGGCCTGCTGCAGCACGTGGTCGGAGTCTTCGCCCCAGGCGTTGGTGTGGCGTTCGAGCACGATGCGGTCCTGCGTGAGCGTGCCGGTCTTGTCGGTGCACAGCACGTCCATCGCGCCGAAGTTGTGGATGGCCTCGAGCCGCTTCACGATCACCTTGCGGCGCGACATCACGACGGCGCCCTTGGCCAGCGTGGCCGTCACGATCATCGGCAGCATCTCGGGCGTGAGGCCGACCGCGATCGACAGCGCGAACAGCGCCGCCTCCCACCAGTCGCCCTTGGTCACGCCGTTGATCACCAGCACCAGCGGCGCCATCACCAGCATGAAGCGGATCAGCAGCCAGCTCACGCGGTTGATGCCGGCCTGGAAGGCGGTGGTGCCGCGGTCGGTCGCGCTCACGCGCTGGGCCAGCGCGCCGAAGAAGGTGCGCTCGCCCGTGTGCACGATCACCGCGGTGGCGGTGCCGCTGATCACGTTGGTGCCCATGAACAGCAGGTTGTCGCGCTCCAGCACGCCGGCCTGGTGGTCGGCGGCGGTGGCTGCAAACTTCTCCACCGGCATCGATTCGCCGGTGAGCGCCGACTGGCTGATGAACAGGTCTTTCGCCGAGAGCAGGCGCGCGTCGGCCGGGATCATGTCGCCGGCCGACAGCGCGATCACGTCGCCGGGCACGAGGTCGCGCATCGGCACTTCGATGCGTTGCGTGCCCGCGTGCGCGAGGTCGAAGCCCCCGTCACCCGCGCGGCCGGCCTTCTCGCCGGGCGCGGGGCGCAGCACCGTCGAGGTGTTGCTGACCATCGCCTTGAGCCGGTCGGCGGCCTTGTTGGAGCGCGACTCCTGCAGGAAGCGCAGCACGGTCGACAGCAGCACCATGCTGCCGATCACCACCGTGGCCTTCGTGTCCTCGGTGATGTAGGAGACCAGCGCCAGCACCGTCAGCAGCAGGTTGAAGGGGTTGCGGTAGCACTGCCACAGGTGGTTCCACCACGGCAGCGGCTGCTCGTGGCGCACCTCGTTGCTGCCCAGCCGCTTGCGCAGCGCCAGCGCGTGGGCTTCGGTGAGGCCTTGCGACGAGCTGTTCATGCGCACCAGCACCTCGCCCGCGTCGGTGTGCGAGGCGGCGGCCAGCGCCTTGGCGATCTCGGCCGGCATCGCGGCCGAGCCGAGGCTGCTGGGCTTGGCGCTCAGCAGCGTCTGCCAGCGCTCGAAGTGATGCCGCATGTGGCGGCTGCGCAGGAAGCTTTCGAAAAAGGACTTCAGGACGTTCTTCATTGTTCTTCTCCTGTGTGAGGGCGCTCAGCGAGCGAACGCCCAGGTGAGGCCCAGCGTCCAGCCGCGCGGGCCGTCGTGGCGCAGGTCGCGTGCGTGGCTGAGGTCGACGTTCAGGGCCGGCGTGGCCGCCCAGCGCAGGCCGGCGCGCCAGGCGTTGCGTCCGCCTTCGCGGAAACGCTCGGCCACGAACGACAGCGCGGGCAGGGCGGCCCATTCGAGTGCCGCGCCCGAGTGGCTGGTGCTCGGCTGCGCGCGATGGAAGTCGCGCCCCAGGTTCAGGTGGGCGCGCCAGGCGTCGTCGAACTGCCAGGTGACGGGGATCACCACGCTGCTGTCGGCCAGGCGCAGCGAGGCGTGGCTGGCATCACTGCGCTGCCACGTGGCCGAGGCCAGCACGCCGGTGCTCAGCGTGTCGGTGAGCGCAAAGGCCCACTTGATCTGCGGGCCGGCGCGCACGGTGCGGCCGTCGGCACCGCGCTCGCGCTCGAGGTTCAGGCCCAGCTCGATGGGGCCGACACGGCAGGCCGGGCCGAGGTGCACGAGGCGCTGGCCGCCCCAGGTCTCGATCTGGCACTGGCCCGGATCGAGGATGGCGGCGTCGTCCACCGAATGGTGGCCGCCGGCGGCGTGGGTCTGCGTGGCGGCCAGGCCGCAGAGGGTGGCGAGCCAGGCGCGGCTTGGCGCGGGGCGGCGGGGGGCAAAGGGGCGGGCGCTGGAACGGGCGGCCGTGGCCGTCCGCACGACACGCCGCAGGCGTTCGCGGGTCATGGGAGTTTCTCCTTCGGGTGCGGCGCGCCGCGAAGGAAGGAAACGCCCGTGACGACTTGCTTACTTACTCAGCAGTCAGCCGGCGGGGCTCCTCCGCAGCGCGGCAGGCTGCGAGGTGAATGGGGGATCGATCGGGCAGTGAAGGCGGCGCACAGCGGCGCAAGCAAGGGTCCGGGTCCATGAGGGCCTCCTGTTCTGTGGGGGTGGCAGGGGCGGGCTTCAGCGGCGCGTGGTGCCGTGGCCGGGTGGGTCGAGCAGCAGGAAGAAGCTGCGGATGCGGCGCGTGGTCCACAGCGCGGCGGCGCGGTCCAGGGCCTGCTCGTCGTCGACGTGCGGGGCCGGGTTCACACGCACAGGCGCACCGGCGTGCGCCGACGGGCGACCGTGCGACGGTCGCACCTGCGGATGCAGCGGACGAATTTGAAACTGGCGCATGACAAGGCTCCTTCACGCTGAAGGGCCTCGCGCACGGACGCACGCAAGCTGACTGACAAAGTCAGCGACGAAGAACAACGGGAATCGGTAGGGGGAGCCGCTTGCCCGTGGGGCAAGGGGTTCGCGCTGCGGACACGGCGGCCGCAAGCGCGGGAGCTGCCTGCGCTAGAGGGCCGGGGGTGTCACGCCTGCCGAGGCACGCGTCTTGTCACTGATCCAACTGGCACTGTCCACGCACGGGGCTCCGAAATGATGATTTCCGGATTGTTGCACCGCATCATTGCCAGCGTCAACCCTTGGCATGAAGCAACAGGCTGCGTCGGGGCTGCGTGGCGTGGAGCCGGGCCTCGTTCGCGCTGCGTTCGATAGGGGCCGGAAACCAGCGGAAGATGTTCGAGTCGCTGCGCCAGCCGTTGCTGAAGCGCACGAACAGGAAGCCCGAGATGGCATTGCCCAGGTCGTCCACCGGAATGCCAGCGGCGCGCAGGGCCTCGACCTCTTGCGCGGCGCTCATGTCGAAGGGGAGTTTCAGCGTGATGCTCGCGCTGTGAAGACTGGGTCGGGGCATCGTGACCTCCTTTGCACTGACCATGGGCCGTAGTGAAGCGCAAGGAGTTGTGTCAGGCGATACCGAAGATATGGGAGCTGTCCATTGGACAGAGGGGGTGCGATTCGCCCTCGCTCCCTCGTGGCATCCCCTGACCGGGGGATGCCAGGGGGAGGGTGGCCTATGCCGAATGCCTGTCCCTGTGCCTATAGTCGACGCGCATGAAACCAAGCACCCCCGCCATCCTGTTCGTGTGCACCGGCAACATCTGCCGCTCGCCGACCGCGCACGCATTGCTGCTTCACAAGGCGCAGCGCGCGGGCTTCGCGGTGGAGGTCGACAGCGCCGCCATCTCCGACGAGGAGCGCGGCAATCCGCCCGATCCGCGCTCGGTGGCTGAGGCGCTACGGCGCGGCATCGCGATGCCCGCGCACCGCGCACGCCAGGTGCATGCAGCCGACTTCGAGCGCTTCGACTGGCTCATCGGCATGACGCAGCAGCACTGCGCCGCGCTGCGCCGACGTGCGCCCGCCGATGCGGGGCGCAAGGTGCGCCTGCTCTCGGAGTTCGCCGATGCCATCGGCGGTGACGTGCCCGACCCGTGGTACGGCGGCCACCAGGCCTTCATCGAGGCCTTCGACCTGATCGACCTCGGCGTGGAAGGCCTGCTCGCGCAGCTGCGTCGCGACGCGGCCTGAGCCTGCGGGCCTTCTTCAGCCCGTGCAGAGCGCCCGGATCGTCGGCGGAATCGGCACCGCGCGGATGCCGCCGCCTTCGCGCTTGGCCGCAAAGATCCGCACCTCTTCGCATTCGAGGATCAGGTCGTCGCCGCGCGTCACGCGGTAGGTCTGCACGAAGCTCTTGTCGCGCCATTCGGTGATACGCACCGCGATCTGCAGCGTGTCGCCGTAGCTGGCTGCCTTGACGAAGCGCGTGTGCGTGTCGACCAGCGGCGTGCCGATCACGCCGAGGGTCTGGGCCGTTTCTTCCCAGCGCGGCACGCCGCACTCGGCGAAGAAGTGGCGCGAGGCCGCGTCGATCCAGCGGAAGAAGTTGGGAAACCAGACGATGCCGGCCGGGTCGCAGTCGCCGAACTCGACGCGTGCGGTGTAGACGACTTCCTTGCCGGAAGCCTCGTTGGGAGTTGGAGTGCTGCTCATCCGTCGATTGTCCCGGCTGCTCAGTCCGCCTTGATGCCGCGCTCGCGGATGAGCGCGCCGAAGCGTTGCGAATCGGCTGCCGCACGGCGCTGGAAGTCGGCCGGCGTGCCCGGTGCCGGCTCGCCGCCGATGGCCGCGATGCGCTCCTTCACCGCCGGCAGCGCGAGCGCGCGGTTGACCTGCGTGTTGAGCTGCGCCACCACCTCGGGCGGCGTGCCGGCCGGGGCATAGAAGCCGAACACCGTGTCGGCGTCGAAGCCGCGCAGGCCGGCCTCGTCGAGCGTGGGCACGTCGGGGAACTGCGACGAGCGGTGCGGGCTGCCCACGGCCAGCAGCTTGAGCTTGCCGGCGCGCACCTGGTTCAGGGCAATGCCGGGGTCGAAGGCGTAGTCGATCTGGCCGGCCAGCAGGTCCTGCAAGGCGGGCGCCGCGCCGCGGTAGGGCACGTGCAGCGCGAACAGGCCGGCCTGGCTCTTGAACATCTCGCCCGCCAGGTGCGGCGAGCTGCCGTTGCCCGGCGAGCCGTACGAGAGCTTGCCGGGGTTGGCCTTGAGGTAGGCCATGAACGACTTCACGTCGGTCGGCGGCAGCGACGGCCGCGTGACCAAAAACACCAGCACGCGCGCGGCCGCGGCCACGGGCACCAGGTCCTTGGCGGGGTCGAAGCTCATGCGTGCATACAGGTGCGGGTTCACCGACACCATGCCGCCCGAGCTCATGAGCAGCGTGTAGCCGTCGGCTGCCGCGCGCGCCACGGCCTCGCCGCCGACGTTGCCGTTGGCGCCGCCGCGGTTCTCGATCACCACGGGCTGCTTCAGTGCTTCCTGCAGCGGCTGCGAGACGGCGCGCGCGAGCTGGTCGGCCGCGCCGCCGGCCGGGAAGTTGACGATCACCTTGATGGGCTTGGAGGGCCAGGTGTCGGCGTGCACGGCGGGCGCGCACAGGGCGGTGCTGGCCAACGCGAGCGCCAGCAGCAGGCGGCGCGATGAGGCGGGGGTGGATGGGGTCATGGTTCTTTGTCTCCTCAGATCGTGGTCGTTGTCTTGGGCCGCTTCATCCAGCGGATGGGTTGCGCCTGCACCGGGCGCGGCGCGGCGCCGTGGCGCGTGAGCGCGGCGTCCAGCGCCTTGCCGCCTTCGTCCGCGAGCGCGGCCTCGCGGGCCGCGGCGATCGCCTCGGCGCGCGCGGCGGGCTGCAGCGTGGCGCGGCCCGCGAGCTCGTCGATCACGTGCAGCAGGTTGTGCTTGCCGCGCTCGTTGGTGCTGCCGTAGCCCTTGATGAGCCGGCCGCACAGCGCCAGCTCGCGGCCCAGCGCCCAGTGCGCGCGCGTGCCGGTCTCGACGGCGGCGAGCCAGCGCTCGATCAGCGCCTGCTCTTCGGCAAAACGGCTGCCGCGCCGGCGCAGCCAGGTGAGCGAGGCCAGCAGCCGCAGCGAGGCCATGCCGAGCACCGAGTGGCTGCCCACCTGCAGCGGCAGCGCCCACGGCGCGAGTCCGCGCGACTGGCGGGCGCGGTCCCAGGCGGTCACGCGGCGCGCGAGCGACGGCGGCAGCAGCGCCGCGAACTCGGGCGCGCCGGGCTTGAAGTGGTCGAAGACCTTCACGAGGTCGTCGTCGCCCGCGCGCACTTCCTGGCGCACGCGCTGTGCGCGGCTGGCGCGGCCCTTGAGCGCGGCCACGCGCACGATGTCGTCGAAGGCCATCCACAGCGCCAGCCAGCGCGCCATTTCGCGCGTGACCGCGAAGCCCTGCGCACCCGACGGATCGGCGGCGCGCTCGGCCTCGAGCACCCGCGCGAGGCGATCGGCGTACAGCGCGGCGTAGGCGCCGTCCTGGTAGTCGCGCACCCGCGCATGGCCCAGCGTGAGCATGTCGTGCACGGCCGGCGGAAAGCGGCGCGCCACCTCGTCGGGCAGGGCCTGCGGCGGCGGGGGCGCGTCGCGCGTGTCGTCGCCGGCCAGCACGCCCTGCACGAAGGCGGCCTGCGCGCGCGGCGCGCGCACGGCCTCGAAGGCGGCGGCAAAGCCGCGCAGGCTGGCGGCGGCCATCTTGCCGAGCTTGTCGGGCGCGACCGCGTCGCCGCCGCGCACCGCGCGCTCGTAGGCCTCGCGCGGAAACGGGAACAGGCCGCTGCCCGCGATCGCGCCCAGCATCACGGCGCTGACCACCGTGCCGGCCTCGCGCGCCATGGCGCCCATGTCGAGCACGTGGTGCTCGCGGCTGAAGGCCTTGACCACGTCCAGCAGGCGCTGCGCGTCGGCGCGGCCGTCGCCGGGCACCATGCGCTCGGCCGTGGTGAGCACGCGCGCCGACGAGCTGATGACCAGCGTGCGCAGCGGCGCGCTCATGCCGTTGCCGATCTGGCGCGTGGTCTCCAGCAGCTCCGACGAGACGATCGCGTCGAGCGCGCCCGGCACCGGGCCCAGGCTGAACACCGGCCGCCGGCCGCCGAGTTGTGCCATCGGCACCGGGAACACTTCGAGGTAGTAGGTGGTGGCGCCGGTGCGCTGCGCCACGCCGGGGATCGACGTGCTCTGCGCCGCGTAGCCCGCGTGCCGCGCGGCGTCGACCAGCCATTCGGTGAGCACGCCGCCGCCTTCGCCGCCGAGGGCGCAGACGAGGAGGGTGGTGGGACGGTTCTGTTCCATGTCTCTGTTCTTTCTTCTCAGGCGGGCCGCAGGGCGCCGACGATCGCGCTGCGCAGGCCGTGCAGCAGGCGTTCATGCCACTTCGGGTTCTGCACCACCTCGGCGCGGTAGAAGCTCGGGCACAGCGTGGCCGCGTGCGCGTTGGCGCCGCACAGGCCGCAGCCCACGCAGCCGTCGATGACCACGGCCACCGGGTCGACCTTCAGCGGATCGGGGTTGTCCTTGAGCGTGAGGGTGGGGCAGCCCGACAGGCGGATGCAGGCGTGGTCGCCGTTGCACACGTCCTCGTCGACGCCGTACTTCACGCGCACCACGCGCTGGCCCTTCTTGAGCAGGCCGGCGATCCACGGCTTGATGCGGCGTTGGCGCTCCAGCTGGCACTCGCCCTCGGCGATCACCACCTTCAGTCCGTTGAAGTCGCTCGTGAGCGCCTCGGTGAGCGTCTTGCGCATGCGCTCCACGTCGTAGGTGGTGACGGTGCGCATCCACTTCACGCCCAGGCCCTTCAGCGTGGCCTCGATGGTCTGGTTCTTGTCGACCAGGCTCTGCTGCTTGTCGACGGCGCGTTCCTTGATCTCGTCGTCGGGCGTGGAGATGATGTCCTGCGTGCCGGTGGCCGAGGTGTAGCCGTTCTTGAAGATCAGCAGCACCGCGTCGTCGTCGTTGAACAGCGCGCTCTGCACGCCCGTGAGCAGGCCGTTGTGCCAGAAGCCGCCGTCGCCCATGATCGACAGCGTGCGCCGGTTCATCATCGGCGCCACGCCCGCGCGGCTCGCCAGGCTCATGCCGTAGCCGAGGATCGAGTGGCCCATCGAGAAGGGCTCGAAGGTGCCGAAGGCATGGCAGCCGATGTCGGCCGCGATGTGCACCGGCCCCGTCTCCTGCTGCGCCAGCTTGAGCGCCGAGAACACCGGCCGCTCGGGGCAGCCGACGCAGAAGCTTGGCGGACGGTTAGGCAACGGTGCGTCGAGCCGGCGCGCCACCGCCTCGCGGCGTTCGCGGTTGCCGGCCAGCCAGGCCTGCGCCGAGGCGGCGGCTTCGCTCGCGCCGAGGTAGCGTTCGGCAAAGGCCGCGAGGCCGCCCGACAGCACCTCCACGCCGTACTCGCCGGCCTGTGGCAGCAGGTCCTTGCCGTGCAGCGGGGTCTGGATGTCGCGCCGGCGCAGCAGCGTGGCGATGTCCTGCTCGATGTACTCGGGCTGGCCTTCTTCCACCACCAGCACCGCGCGCTTGCCCACGCAGAAGTCGGCCACCTGCTCGGGCACCAGCGGGTAGGTCACGTTGAGCACCAGGATCGGGATGTCGGTGTCGCCGAAGGCATCGGCCAGGCCCTGCTGCTGCAGGCTGCGGATCAGCGCGTTGTACAGCCCGCCCTGCACCACGATGCCCAGGTCGGGGTGGCGCCGGCCGGGCATCAGCTCGTTGAGGCCGTTGGCGATGATGTGGCGGCGCGCGGCCGGCATGCGCTCGTCGCCCTTGAGCTTCTCGTGGCGGAAGGTGACGGGCGGGTGCGCCAGCCGCATGTAGTCGAAGCCCGCGGGCTCGTCCATGAGCGCGCGCGTGGACACGGCGGGTGCGATGTTGTCCTTGCAGTCGAAGCTGCCGCGCACGTGGCAGGTGCGGATGCGCAGCTCCATCAGGCAGGGCATGTTCGAGGCCTCCGAAAGCTGAAAGCCCTGTTCGACCATGCGCACCATCACACCCAGGTCGGGCCGCGGATCGAGCAGGCACATGCTCGACTTGAGCGCGTAGGCGTGCGTGCGCTCCTGGATCACGCTGGCGCCTTCGCCGTAGTCCTCGCCCACCACGATCAGCACGCCGCCGGTCACGCCCGGCGACGACAGGTTCGACAACGCATCGGCCGCCACGTTGGTGCCGACGATCGACTTCCAGGTCACGGCGCCGCGCAGCGGGTAGTGGATGGACGCGCCGAGCATCGCCGCCGCCGAGGCTTCGTTGGAGCAGGCCTCGACGTGCACGCCCAGCTCGTCCATGTAGGCCTTGCCCTGCACCATCACGTCCAGCAGGTGCGACACCGGCGCGCCCTGGTAGCCGCCGACGTAGGCCACGCCCGACTGCAGCAGGCCCTTGGTGATCGCGAGGATGCCCTCGCCGTGGAAGGTGTCGCCCGCGCCCAGGCGCAGCATTTCCACTTCCTTGCTGAATGAAACTTCCATCGTGTCTCGTGCTTCTTGTCGTGGGGAGAACGCGGGAGTGTGGGCGGGCCTGCGTCATACTTCAATGCAATGAGCCAGCTATCGAATATGAATGGGGTGCATATTGATTCGGTCGACCTCAACCTGCTCCGGTTGTTCGACGCCGTCTACCGCACCCGCAACGTGAGCCGCGCCGCCGAGGCCCTGGGCCTCACCCAGCCGGCGGCCAGCCACGGCCTCACGCGGCTGCGCCTGCTGCTGGGCGACGCGCTGTTCACGCGCAGCCTCGGCGGCGTGGCGCCCACGCCGCGCGCCGAGCGGCTGGCGGTGCCCGTGCAGTCGGCACTGGCCATGCTGCAGCAGGCACTGAGCGAGCCCGAGCGCTTCGACCCGGCCGCCTCGCGCAAGCTGTTCCGCATCCACATGAGCGACATCGGCGAGGGCCGCTTCCTGCCCGCGCTGATGGCGCGGCTGCGCGAGCTGGCGCCGGGCGTGCGCGTGGAGACCATGCCACTCGCGCCGGGCGAGATCGCCACCGCGCTGGACAGCGGCAGGGTCGACTTCGCCTTCGGCTTTTTGCCGCACGTGGAGGACACCCAGCGCACGCAGTTGCTGAAAGACCGCTACATCGTGCTGCTGCGCCACGACCACCCCTTCGTGAAGCGCCGGCGCAGCGGCCAGACGCTGCTCGCGGCGCTGCACGAGCTCGACTACGTGGCCGTGCGCACCCACGCCGACACGCTGCGCATCCTGCAGCTGCTGAACCTCGAAGACCGCCTGCGCCTGACGACGGAGCACTTCATGGTGCTGCCGGCCATCGTGCGCGCCACCGACCTGGCGGTGGTGATGCCGCGCAACATCGCGCGCGGCTTCGCGGCCGAGGGCGGCTACGCCATCGTCGAGCCGCCGTTTCCGCTGCGCGACTTCACCGTGTCGCTGCACTGGAGCAAGCGCTTCGAGGCCGACCCGGGCAACCGGTGGTTGCGGCAGGTGATCGTGGCGTTGTTCTCGGAGCGCGGCTGACCTGCGAACACCCGCAGCGCCCCTCGTGACCAGGGCACTGGGTGCTTCCCGCAGCGAAATCAAGGAGGAGGGCGAAGCCCGGGGGACATTCGCGGAGGGAAGTACCCGGTGGCCTGGGCACGCCCCCCGGACACACGCGTTATTCTCAAGCGTTCCCGCCTCGCGCCCCCGTCCCCCGATCCCCGTCCGAATGTCCGTCCCGCATCCCCTTTCCCCCGTCTCCCTCCACCGTCCCGCAGGCTTCGGCGCGCGCTGACGACACCGCCGGTGCAAGCGATTCTTTCCGGGGCCGTCCCGGTCCTGATCTTCATGGCCTGCGTGGGCCTGGCCACCTACGCGCAGAACCTCACGGGCTTTGCGTTCAGCCTCATCCTGCTGGGCCTCGTGTCGGTGCTCGACATCGCCAGCGTGAACGACGCGGCCAATGCCGCGACCGTGCTGAGCCTCATCAACGCCTGGACCTACTTCCGAGCGCGCCCCGGCCCCGTGCCCTGGCAGCTGATGAAGCCCGCGCTCAACGGCAGCACCGTCGGCGTCATCGTCGGGCTCATGCTGCTCGTGTGGCTCAGCGGCAGCGCCGTGTCGTGGCTGCGGGGCTTGCTGGGCGTGTCGATCCTGGTGTGCGCGGTGTTGCTGATGCTGCAGGGCAAGCCGCTGCCGGCTGTGTCGGGCCGCACCAGCTTCGCCCTCATCGGCGGGCTCTCGGGCGTGCTGGGCGGGCTGTTTTCCGCCTCCGGCCCGCCCATCGTCTTCCACATGTACCGCCAGCCGCTGGACCGCGAACTCGTGCGCCGCGCGCTGCTGCTGATGTTCGCCTTCAACTCGCTCGTGCGGCTCGTCATCGTGGTGCCCACGGGCCATTTCTCGTGGCACTCGGCGCTGCTGGCCGGTTGCGCCATGCCCGTGGTCTACGCCGCGACGCGGCTGCACCACCGTCTGCCGAACAAGCTGCAGCCGCGCACCTTGCAATGGCTGGTCGCCGGGCTGCTTTTCGTGGCCGGCGTGACGCTGCTCGCCACCGCCTGGACCGCCATCGCACACGGCTGAAAAACGGCTGAAAACCCTCGGTTTCCGGCGTGGCCCGGGAATTGCAGCGTCAATCCAAGGGTTTCCCCGGACGTGGCATACCGACCCTCACATACGCGTTATGGGCGTGCCCGTATGCAAGACCCCACGCAAGCCGCTAACGTCCATGACTGGCCCACGACGGGCCGCCCACGAGCCTGAAAAAGCATGAGCACCGAGAGCAGCAGCAATCCGATTCAACCGATCCGCTTCTTCCATCGCGGAAAGATCGTCGACGTCAGCGGGGTCCATCCGACCCGCTCGGTGCTCGACTGGCTGCGCGAGGACGCGCGCTGCACCGGCACCAAGGAAGGCTGCAACGAAGGCGACTGCGGTGCCTGCACCGTCGTCATCGGCGAGCTGGCCACCGACGCCCACGCACCCGGCGCGGTCGACGGCCTGCAGTTGCAGACCGTCAACGCCTGCATCCAGTTTTTGCCCACGCTGCACGGCAAGGCGCTGTTCACGGTCGAAGACCTCAAGGGGCAGTGCGCGTCGCAGTGCAAGCCCAAGGCCGAGGCTCCGGCGAAACACGCCGTCCACCCGCTGCACCCCGTGCAGCAGGCCATGGTCGACTGCCACGGCTCGCAGTGCGGCTTCTGCACGCCGGGCTTCGTGATGTCGCTGTGGGCCACCTACGAACACCACCAGGCCGAGGGCACGCAGCCCACGCGCCAGCAGCTGGCCGATGACCTGTCGGGCAACCTGTGCCGCTGCACCGGCTACCGCCCCATCCTCGACGCCGGCCAGCGCATGTTCGACCTGCCGGCCGTGCGCCTGGACACCGCCCCCGTGGTGGCCGCGCTCACCGCGCTGAAGAACGACGGCCTCGACTACGCCGCCCCGCTCGGCGCCCGCATCGACCACTTCCACGCCCCCAAGACCATCGCCCAGCTCGCCGCGCTGCGCGTGCAGAAGCCGCGCGCCCAGCTGCTGGCCGGCTCGACCGACGTCGGCCTGTGGGTCAACAAGCAGTTCCGCGACCTCGGCGACATCATCTATGTCGGCGACGTGGCCGAGATGAAGACGGTGGAAGAGCGCGCCGACGAGCTCTACATCGGCGCCGGCGCCTCGCTCGAAGCCGCCTTCGGCGCGCTGGTCGAGCGCGTGCCCAGCCTGGCCGACGTGTGGCTGCGCTTTGCCTCGCCGCCGATCCGCCACGCCGGCACCATGGGCGGCAACGTCGCCAACGGCTCGCCCATCGGCGACTCGCCGCCGGTGCTGATGTCGCTCGACGCCGAGATCGAACTGCGCCGCGGTGATGTGGTTCGCCGCATGCCGCTGCCCGACTTCTACCTCGACTACATGAAGAACGAGCTGCAGCCCGGCGAGTTCGTGCAGGGCTTGGCCGTGCCGCTGGCCGCCATGCGTCGTCAGGTGCGCGCCTACAAGATCAGCAAGCGCTTCGACTGCGACATCTCGGCGCTGTGCGCGGGCTTCGCGATCGAACTGGAAGCCGGCAGCGACACGGTGAAGGCCGTGCGCCTGGCCTTCGGCGGCATGGCCGCCACTGTCAAGCGCGCCGCCAACGCCGAAGCCGCGCTCGTGGGCAAGCCCTGGACGCAGGCCAGCGTGGCCACCGCCAAGCTGGCGCTGGCGCAAGACTTCAAGCCGCTCTCGGACATGCGGGCCTCGGCCGACTACCGCCTGCAGGTGGCGCAGAACCTGATCCAGCGCCTGTGGCTCGAAACCCGCACGCAGGACGCGCTGTCCCTCGAGGAAACCAGCGTCTGGAGCGTGATGCCTCATGTCGTTGCCAAGGTGGCGGCGGAAGGACTCTGACCATGAACAAACCCATCGACGCCCGCCTGCTGCAGCCCGCCGAGGCCTTTGCCGACTACCTGAAGAACACCGCCGCCCGCATCGACGTGGGCGCCGAAGCGCTGGCGCACGACCGCGGCATGCGCGTGGGCATCAGCCGCCCGCACGAGTCGGCGCACCTGCACGTGGCCGGCGAAGCCACCTACATCGACGACATCCCCGAACTCGCCGGCACGCTGCACTGCGCGCTGGGTTTGTCGCCGGTGGCGAACGGCCGCGTCACGGCGCTGTCGCTCGACGCGATCCGCGCCATGCCCGGCGTGGTCGCGGTGCTCACCGCCGACGACATCCCCGGCACCAACGACTGCGGCTCGATCATCCATGACGACCCGATCCTGCTGCCCGTGAACGACGGCGGCCAGATCCGCTACCTCGGCCAGCCCGTGTTCGCCGTGATCGCCGAAACGCGCGATGCCGCGCGCCGCGCCGCCGCCAAGGCCAAGGACGCGATCACCCTCGAGGCGCAGCCGCCCGTCATCACGCCGCAGGACGCGCATGCGCGCGGCCAGTACGTGGTGCCGCCGATGCACATCGTGCGCAGCGGCGGGGCCGCCAACGGCGGCGACGAGGCCGCCGTGCGCGCCGCCATCGCGAAGGCGCCGCACCGCCACAGCGCCACGCTCGACGTGGGCGGGCAGGAACAGTTCTATCTCGAAGGCCAGATCAGCTACGCCATCCCGAAGGAGGGCGGCACGCTGCACATCCACTGCTCGACGCAGCACCCCAGCGAGATGCAGCACCTGGTGGCGCACGCGCTGCACCTGTCCTCGAACGAAGTGCACGTCGAATGCCGGCGCATGGGCGGCGGCTTCGGCGGCAAGGAATCGCAGTCGGCGCTGTTCGCCTGCGTGGCGGCCATCGCGGCGCGCCAGCTCCAGCGCCCCGTGAAGCTGCGCCTGGACCGCGACGACGACTTCATGATCACCGGCCGTCGCCACTGCTTCTGGTACGAGTACGAGGTGGGCTACGACGACGAGGGCCGCATCCTCGGCGCCGAGATCACGATGGTGTCGCGCGCCGGCCATTCGGCCGACCTGTCGGGCCCGGTGATGACGCGCGCGCTGTGCCACTTCGACAACGCCTACTGGCTGCCCAACGTGAGCATGCACGGCTTCTCGGGCAAGACCAACACGCAGAGCAACACGGCCTTCCGCGGCTTCGGCGGCCCGCAGGGCGCCATCGCCATCGAGAACATCATGGACTCGGTGGCCCGCGAATTGAAGCGCGACCCGCTCGACGTGCGGCGCGTCAACTTCTACGGCAAGGGCGAGAACAACGTCACGCCGTACCGCCAGACCGTGACCGACAACATCGTTCACGAACTCGTGGCCGAGCTGGAGGAAACCAGCGACTACCGCCTGCGCCGCGAAGAGATCGCCGCCTTCAACGCGAAGAGCCCGGTGCTCAAGCGCGGCCTGGCGCTGGCGCCGCTGAAGTTCGGCATCTCGTTCAACGTGAAGCACTTCAACCAGGCCGGCGCGCTCGTGCATGTGTACACCGACGGCTCGATCCTCGTGAACCACGGCGGCACCGAGATGGGCCAGGGCCTGAACACCAAGGTGGCGCAGGTGGTGGCGCACGAGCTGGGCGTGAGCTTCGAGCGTGTGCGCGTCACCGCGACCGACACGACCAAGGTGGCCAACACCTCGGCCACGGCCGCATCGACCGGCGCCGACCTGAACGGCAAGGCCGCGCAGGATGCCGCCCGCCAGATCCGCGAACGCCTGGCCGCCTGCGCCGCCGAGCGCCATGGCGGCAACGCCGCCGACGTGCGCTTTGCCAACGACCAGGTCGAAGTGAACGGCCGCACGCTGGCCTTCAGCACCGTGGTGGGCGAGGCGTACCTCGACCGCAAGCAGCTGTGGTCCGACGGCTTCTACGCCACGCCCGGCCTGAGCTGGGACAAGGACAAGATGCAGGGTCGCCCGTTCTACTACTACGCCTACGGCGCGGCGGTGAGCGAGGTGGTGGTCGACACGCTCACCGGCGAATGGAAGCTCTTGCGCGCCGACATCCTGCACGACGCGGGCAAGTCGCTGAACCCGGCCGTGGACATCGGCCAGGTCGAGGGCGCCTTCATCCAGGGCATGGGCTGGCTCACCACCGAGGAGCTGGTGTGGCATCCGCAAAGCGGCAAGCTCACCACGCACGCGCCCAGCACCTACAAGATCCCGACGGCCAACGACTGCCCGCCGGTGTTCAACGTGCGCCTGTTCGAGGGCCAGAACTTCGAAGACTCGATTCACCGCAGCAAGGCCGTGGGCGAACCGCCGCTGTTGCTGCCGTTCTCGGTGTTCTTCGCCATCCGCGATGCCGTGTCGGCCGCGGGCGGGCACCGGGTCGATCCGCCGCTGAAGGCGCCGGCCACGAGCGAATCCATCCTCCGCGCCCTGACCGCGGTGCAGGCAGCCTCTGGCGAATGAGCACCGGCCGTGCTCGCACGGTCCGAGCGTCCTTCCGTTCTCCAAATGCTGCGCTGTATAACTGTTCGCACAGACAAGAAAGGTGTGAACAGCCATGAGAGACCAGGCGCTTTTCGACAAGATCGACCTTCATCTGATTCGGGTGCTTCATACCGTGCTGACCGACCGCAGCGTCTCGCGCGCCGCCATCCGCCTGGGCATGTACCAGCCGGCCGTCTCGGCCGCGCTGAAGCGCCTGCGCGAGCTGTCGGGCGACCCGCTGCTGGTGCGCTCGGGCTCGGGCATGGTGCCCACCGACGCGGGGCTGCGCATGATCGAGCCCGCGGCCAGCATCCTGCGGGCGGCCGAGATGCTGTTCTCGGATGCGCGCGGCTTCGAGCCGCAGTCGGCGGCCACCACGTTCCGCATCGCGGCCAGCGACTACATGGACCCGCTGTTCCTGCCGATGTTGGTGGCACAGGTCAAGCGCGAGGCGCCGCTGTGCCAGATCGAGATCCATGCGCTCTCGCCCGATTCGGACTACCACGGGCACCTCGCGCTCGGGCAGGTCGACCTGGTGATCGGCAACTGGCTCAAGCCGCCGGAAGACCTGCACATGGCGCGCCTCTTCGGCGACGAGGTGGTGTCGCTGGTCAACCAGGACCATCCGGCCGTGCGGCGCGGGTGGGACCTGGAGACCTGGCTGGCGGCCGAGCACATCGCGCCCACGCCCATGCACCCGGGAGGGCGCGGCATCATCGACCAGATGCTCGACGAGCTGGGGCGGCAGCGCAACATCACGGCGCGCTGCGCGCACTTCAGCCTCATTCCGGACATGGTGGCCTCGAGCCTGCTGGTGCTCACCACCGGGCGCCAGTACTGCGAGCGCTTCGCCGCACGGCTGCCCGTGAAGATCCTCGAGTGCCCGGCCGCGCTGCCGCGCCTCATGTACTACCAGCTCTGGCACGAACGCACGCATTCGTCGAGTTCCGCGCGCTGGCTGCGCGAATGCATCAAGGGCGTGGCGGCGTCGCTGCGCCCCGGCTTCGATGCCGCGCCGGCTGCCACTGCCCGAACCCTGCCGGTTGAGCCGCTTTCCGATCCTCCCTGAGCCCTCCGTCGCGCCGGCGTCGCGACCGAGGCAACGATGAACGAACCGCCACATACAACAGCTGGAGACAAGCGAAATGAACAGGTATGAAGAGGTGCCCAAGGCCACCACTCCCCGGGCCGCCGGGGCCACCGAGGCGGCGCCGTTGCGTGCGGCCACCGCACCGGCCAACGCCGGTCTGCTGGAACGCTTTTTCAAGCTGACCGAGCACAACACCACCGTGCGCACCGAAGTCATCGCAGGGCTGACCACCTTCCTGACGATGGCCTACATCATCTTCGTGAACCCGTCGATCCTCGGGGACGCGGGCATGCCCAAGGGCGCCGTCTTCGTCGCCACCTGCCTGATCGCGGCCATCGGCACGCTGATCATGGGCCTGTACGCCAACTACCCGATCGCCATGGCGCCGGGCATGGGCCTGAACGCCTACTTCGCCTACGTGGTCGTGCTCGGCATGGGCTACACGTGGCAGACCGCGCTGGGCGCGGTGTTCATCTCGGGCTGCCTGTTCCTGATCGTGACGGTCACCGGGTTGCGGGAGCTGTTCATCGCGGGCATACCGCAGTCGCTGCGAACGGCGATCACCGTGGGCATCGGCATGTTCCTGGCGCTCATCGCGCTCAAGAGCGCGGGCGTGGTCGCGGCTTCGCCGGCCACCTTCGTCACGCTGGGCGACCTGCACTCGGCGCCCGTGATCCTGGCGACCATCGGCTTCCTCATGATCGTGGCGCTCGACCGGCTCAAGGTGCGCGGCGCCATCCTGATCGGCATCCTCACGGTGACGGTGCTGTCGTTCTTCTTCGGCGGCAACAAGTTCCACGGCGTGTTCGACGCACCGCCGTCCATCGCGCCCACCTTCATGCAGCTGGACATCCTGAGCGCGCTCAAGGGCGGCATCCTGAACGTGGTGCTGGTGTTCTTCCTGGTCGAGATGTTCGACGCCACCGGTACGCTGATGGGCGTGGCCAAGCGCGCCGGCCTGCTGGTGCCGGGCAAGATGGAGCGCATGAACAAGGCGCTGCTGGCCGACAGCGGCGCGATCTTCGCGGGCTCGCTGCTGGGCACGTCGAGCACCACGGCCTACGTGGAAAGCGCGGCCGGCGTGCAAGCCGGTGGCCGCACCGGCCTCACGGCCGTGGTGGTGGCGGTGCTGTTCCTGGCCTGCCTGATGATCTCGCCGCTGGCGGGCTCGGTGCCGGCCTACGCCACCGCACCGGCGCTGCTGTTCGTGGGCTGCCTGATGCTGCGCGACCTGGTCGAGCTCGACTGGGAAGACACCACCGAGGTGATCCCGGCCGCCGTCACGGCGCTGGCCATGCCCTTCACCTACTCGATCGCCAATGGCCTGGCCTTCGGCTTCATCACCTACGCCGTGCTCAAGCTGTGCACCGGCCGGGCACGGGAAGTGCATGCGATGGTGTGGGTGATCGCGGCGATCTTCCTGTTCAAGTTCGCCTACATCGGCGGACACTGAAGGACGCGCCGTCGGGCGCCGATGGTCGCGGGGACGCTATTAAACTTATAGCTGTCCCCGCTTGTTGATGTTGAACGAGACAAACCCACGAAACCCGGCATGACAACCCCCAGACTCCAGCTGGCGCACATCACCAAGCGGTACCCCGCGGTGGTGGCCAACAGCGACATCTCCCTGGCCGTGCAGCCCGGCGAAATCCATGCCGTGCTCGGAGAGAACGGCGCGGGCAAATCGACCCTGATGAAGATCATCTACGGCTCGGTCAAGCCCGACGAAGGCACCGTCACCTTCGACGGCCAGGCGGTGAACCTGCGCAACCCGCAGCAGGCGCGCGCGCTGGGCATCAGCATGGTGTTCCAGCACTTCAGCCTGTTCGACACGCTCACCGTGGCCGAGAACGTCTGGCTGGGCCTGGACAAGTCGCTCGCGCTGGCCGAGGTGGCCCGCAGCATCACGGCCAAGGCGAGCGAATACGGGCTGGACATCGACCCCTCGCGCCCCGTGCACACGCTGTCGGTGGGCGAGATGCAGCGGGTGGAGATCATCCGCGCGCTGCTCACCAACCCCAAGCTGCTGATCCTGGACGAGCCGACCTCGGTGCTCACGCCGCAGGCCGTGATCCGCCTGTTCGGCGTGCTGAACAAGCTGGCCTCGGAAGGCTGCAGCATCCTGTACATCAGCCACAAGCTGCACGAGATCCAGGAGCTGTGCACGGCCTGCACCGTGCTGCGCGGCGGCAAGGTCACGGGCGTGTGCAACCCGCGCAACGAGAGCACCGAATCGCTCTCGCGCCTGATGATCGGCAGCGAGCCGCCGCCGCTGCAGCACCGCCCGCTGCATGCCGGCGCGGTGGCGCTGCGCGTGCAGGGCCTGAAGCTGGCGCGCGAAGACCAGTTCGGCGTCGACCTGGACGGCATCTCGTTCGACGTGCGCGCGGGCGAGGTCGTGGGCATCGCCGGTGTCTCGGGCAACGGCCAGAAGGAACTGCTGTACACGCTCTCGGGCGAGGACGTGCGCGCCGAGCCCGCCATGGTGCGCGTGTTCGACCAGCCGGCCGGCCGGTTGCGCCCGCGCGCGCGGCGTGCGCTGGGCCTGCATTTCGTGCCCGAGGAGCGGCTGGGGCGCGGCGCCGTGCCCACGCTGGGCCTGGCGCACAACCTGCTGCTCACGCGCAGCAACGCGGTGGGCAAGGGCGGGTGGATTCGCACCGCCGAGCTCGACAAGCAGGCGCGTTCCATCATCGATCGCTTCAAGGTGAAGGCCGGCGGCCCGGGCGCGGCGGCGCGCTCGCTGTCGGGCGGCAACCTGCAGAAATTCATCGTCGGTCGCGAGATCGACGCCAACCCCAAGCTCTTCATCGTCTCGCAGCCGACCTGGGGCGTGGACGTGGGCGCGGCCGCGCTCATCCATGCCGAGATCCTCGCGCTGCGCGATGCCGGCTGCGCCGTGCTCGTGATCAGCGAGGAACTGGACGAGCTGTTCAACATCTGCGACCGGCTGCACGTGATCGCCAAGGGGCGGCTGTCGCCCTCGATCGACCGCGCCGCGGCCACGCTGCCGCAGATCGGCGAGTGGATGAGCGGCCTGTGGCCGCAGGCACAGCCCCACCAGAACAACAAGAAGGAGGGCGCGCATGCTCAAGCTTGAACCCCGCCCGGAGCTGTCGCGCTTCTGGAGCTATGGCTCGCCGATCCTGGCGCTGCTGATCACCGTGCTCATCGGCGTGGCGCTGTTCGCCGCGCTCGGCAAGGACCCGGTCAAGGGCCTGCAGGTGTTCTTCTACGAACCGATCAAGAGCGGCTATGCCATCGGCGAGCTGATGGTGAAGGCCACGCCGCTGCTCATCATTGCGCTCGGCCTGGCTGTGTGCTTTCGCTCCAACGTCTGGAACATCGGCGCCGAAGGGCAGTTCGTCTGCGGCGCCATCGCGGCGGGCGGCGTGGCGCTCTTGGCCGACAAGAGCACCGGCAGCTGGATCGTCGTGGCCATCCTGCTGGCGGGCATTCTGGGTGGCATGGTGTGGGCGGGCATCGTCGCGTTCCTGCGCGACAAGTTCAACGCCAACGAAATCCTCGTGAGCCTGATGCTGGTCTACGTGGCCACGCTGATGCTGAGCTACCTGGTCTTCGGCCCCTGGAAAGATCCGCAGGGCTACAACTTCCCGCAGACCAAGACCTTCGAGGCGGTGACGCAGATCCCGCGGCTCATGAAGGGCTCGCGCGTGTCGATCGGGCTGATCATCGCGCTGGTCGGCGCGGGCGCGCTGTGGGTGTTCCTGTTCCGCACGCGCGCGGGCTTCGCGCAGCAGGTCGGCGGGCTGGCGCCCGCGGCGGCGCGCTATGCCGGCTTCTCGGCACGCCGCGCGGTGTGGATCGCGCTGCTCACCTCGGGCGGCGCGGCCGGCCTGGCGGGGGCGCTCGAAGTGGCGGGCCCCATCGGCCAGCTCACGCCTTATGTGCCCGCAGGCTACGGCTTCGCGGCCATCATCGTGGCCTTCGTCGGGCGGCTGCACCCGGTGGGCATGATCTTCTCGGCCATCCTGATGAGCATGTTCTACATCGGCGGCGAGCTCGCGCAGTCGCGCCTGGGCCTGCCCAAGTCGCTCACCGGCGTGTTCCAGGGCCTGCTGCTGTTCACGCTCCTGGCCTGCGACACGCTCATCGCCTACCGCATCCGCCGCAAGGCCGGCGCCAAGGCCGCGACGCTGACCACGAGCTCGCTGCAGGTCAGCACGCCGATCACCGCGCCGACCGCGCCCGTTGCGCCGACCGCGCGTGCTACCGAAGGGGGTCTCTGAACCATGGAAAGCTACGCACTCCTCTTGGGCTCGACCCTGAGCGCGGGCACCGTGCTCGCCATCGCGGCGCTGGGCCTGTTGATCAACGAGAAGGCCGGCGTCGTCAACCTCGGCGCCGAGGGCATGATGCTGTGCGCCGCCATCGCGGGCTTCGCGACGGTGGTCATCACGCACAACCCCTGGCTCGGCTTCCTGGCCGGCATGGCGGCCGGTGCGCTGCTCGCCGCGTTCTTCGGCGTGCTCGTGATCTGGCTCAACACCAACCAGTACGCCACGGGGCTCGCGCTGAGCCTGTTCGGCGTCGGCTTCTCGGCCTTCGCGGGCATCAGCTTCGTGCAGGCCAAGCTGCCCGAGAGCACGCCCTTTGCCATTCCCGTGCTGGCCGACATTCCGCTGGCCGGCCCGGCGCTGTTCCGGCACCACCCGATGGTGTACGTGGCCGTGCTGCTGACCATCGGGCTCATCTGGTTCCTGTACCGCACCCGCGCCGGCCTCGTGCTGCGCTCGGTGGGCGAGTCGCCCGAGTCGGCGCATGCGCTGGGCTACCCGGTGCGGCGCATCCGCTTCCTGGCGGTGATCGCGGGCGGCGCGCTGTGCGGCCTGGCGGGCGCGTACCTGTCGACCGTGTACACGCCGCTGTGGGTCGAGGGCATGGTCGCCGGCCGCGGCTGGATCGCGCTGGCGCTGACCACCTTCGCCACCTGGCGCCCGATCCGCGTGCTGCTCGGCGCCTACCTGTTCGGCGGCGTCTCGATGCTGGGTTTCCACCTGCAAAGCAGCGGCGTCGACGTGCCCTCGCAGTTCCTCAGCATGGCCCAGTACATCGCGCCGATCGTGGTGCTGGCGCTGATCTCGCGCAACCCCGCCTTCATCCGCATCAACATGCCGGCATCGATGGGGAAACCGTTCTACCCCGGCTCATAATCGCGTTCTCGTTTTTTTGCCAACCCGTCCTTTTCTTCCGAGGATTTCGACAATGAATGATCTGAACAAGCGTTCCCTTCTCAAGCTCGCCGCCCTCACCGCGGTGGCTTCGGCGGCCCTCATCGGCTGCGGCAAGAAGGAAGAGGCGGCCGCCCCCGCAGCATCGCCGGCGCCGGCCCCCGCGGCCGCCCCGGCCCCCGCACCGGCGGCCCCGCTGAACATCGCATTCGCCTATGTCGGTCCCGTGGGCGACGGCGGCTGGTCCTTCGCGCACGACAACGCCCGCAAGGCGCTCGAGAAGGAATTCGGCGACAAGATCAAGACCACCTTCGTCGAAAGCGTGCCCGAGTCGGCCGACGCCGAGCGCGTGTTCCGCGACTTCGTGGGCCAGGGCAACAAGCTGATCTTCGGCACCACCTTCGGCTACATGGAACCCATGCTCAAGGTCGCCAACGACAGCAAGGACGTGAAGTTCGAGCATGCCACCGGCTACAAGACCGCCGAGAACATGCGCACCTACGACAGCCGCACCTACGAAGGCGCGTACATGGCCGGCGTGATCGCCGGCTCCATGACCAAGAGCAACACGCTGGGCGTGGTCGGCTCGGTGCCGATCCCCGAAGTGCTGCGCAACATCAACAGCTTCACGCTGGGTGCGCAGTCGGTCAACCCGAAGATCACGACCAAGGTCGTGTGGGTGAACGAGTGGTTCAGCCCGCCCAAGGAAACCGAAGCCGCCACCGCCCTCATCAACGGCGGCGCCGACGTGCTGTTCCAGAACACCGACTCGCCGGCCGTGCTGAAGACCGCCCAAGAGAAGGGCAAGCGCGCCTTCGGCTGGGACTCCGACATGACCGCCTACGGCCCGAAGGCCCACCTGGGCTCGGCCATCATCAACTGGGCGCCGTACTACATCAAGACCACCCAAGACGCGCTGGACGGCAAGTGGGCCACCGGCCAGACCTGGTGGGGCGTGAAGGAAGGCGCGATCGACATCGTCTCGATCGCCGAAGACGTGCCCGCCGAAGCCAAGGCCAAGGTCGAGGAAATCAAGAAGGGCCTGAAGGACGGCAGCTTCTCGATCTGGAAGGGCCCGATCGTCGGCCAGGACGGCAAGGAGCTGATCGCCAAGGACGCGGTCGCCGACGACAAGTTCCTGTCGGGCGTGAACTTCTACGTCAAGGGCGTGGAAGGCAAGGTGCCGGGCGGCGACAAGAAGTAATCATTGGTCGATCGCTTCGGCGATTGCCACGAGAAGGGTCGTCTGCGGACGGCCCTTTTTTCATTCAGGAAAAGGATTCACACCATGAAGCTGCAGAGGGTCATGGCGGCAGGCGCGGCACTGCTGGCCGTGTCGATGTCGTTCGCCGCACCGCCGACGTTCTCGAAAGAAGAGCAGCGCCTGCGCAAGGCCGTGGACGATGCGGAAATGTGCTTTCACTTCGCCGGCGAATTCAACGGCGACGGCTCGGCGCACGACAAGGAAGTGACGCGCCAACAGCGCCAGCATTGCGGCAAGGAAGGCCAGCAGCTGGTGCTGCGGGCCTACCGCAAGAACCCGCAGGACACGCGCCTCTACCCGGCGGTGCTGCGGCTGGACGGGTTGATGCCGGGGCTCACGTTGCCCGCGGCCGAGAAGGCTCGGCTGTGTGCCGTGGCCAGGACGGAGCTGGCCTGCCCCTGAACGGGCTTATTGCGCAGCCGCCTGCAGCTGCGCCGCCATCTTCTGATGGATCAGGTTCACCGCCTTCAGCGGCCGCAGCATCACCTTGAACTCGGTGATCCGGCCTTCGGCGTTCCACTTCATCATGTCCACGCCGTTGATGGCGATGCCGTCCAGTTCGAGTTCGAACTCGAGCACGGCGTCGTTCGGGCCCTGGAGTTCGCGCACGTAGCGGAAGCTCTCGTTGAAGAAGACCTGGAAGGCCGCGGCGAGGTACTGCTTGGTGATGGCCTTGCCGACCTGCGGTCGGTGCACCACGGGCGAGAGGAAGACGGCGTCGTCGGCCAGCAGGGCGTCGAGGCCCGCCACGTCGCGTGTCTTGACGAGCCGGTGCCAGGTGGAAAGGGTGTCGATCGCCATGGGTCTCCTCGCGCGGTGGATGGATGGGGAAACCCAGTCTAGCGAAGCGCCCGCGGGCCCATCGTCGCGGGCGCGACGGGGCCGGCAGGCGGCCGGGCTACGCGCCTTGCCAGCGCTTGAGCACCAGCGTGGCGTTGGTGCCGCCGAAGCCGAAGCTGTTGCTCATCACGGTGTCGACGGTGGCGTTCTCGCGCGTGGCGGTGAGGATGGGCATGTCGGCCACTTCGGGGTCGAGCGCCTCGATGTTGGCCGAGCCGGCCATGAAGCTGCCTTCCATCATCAGCAGGCAGTAGATCGCCTCGTGCACGCCGGCGGCGCCCAGCGAGTGGCCCGACAGGCTTTTGGTGGAGCTGATGGCCGGCGCCTTGTCACCGAAGACTTCGCGCACGCCCTTCATTTCCATGACGTCGCCGACGGGCGTCGAGGTGCCGTGGGTGTTC
Organism: Variovorax boronicumulans; assembly: GCF_009811375.1. NCBI lineage: Bacteria > Pseudomonadati > Pseudomonadota > Betaproteobacteria > Burkholderiales > Comamonadaceae > Variovorax > Variovorax boronicumulans. The sequence continues at coordinate 3,831,637 of NZ_BKDH01000001.1, read as the reverse complement.
AGGTAGTCGATGGGCGTGTCGACGGTCGACAGGGCCATCTGCATGCAGCGCACGGCGCCTTCGCCGCTGGGCGCGACCATGTCGTAGCCGTCGGAGGTGGCGCCGTAGCCGACGATTTCGGCGTAGATCTTGGCGCCGCGCGCCAGTGCGTGGTCGAGCGACTCGACCACGACCATGCCGCCGCCGCCGGCGATGACGAAGCCGTCGCGCTCGGCGTCATAGGCGCGCGAGGCCTTCTCGGGCGTGTCGTTGTACTTGGTGGACAGCGCGCCCATGGCGTCGAACAGGAACGACTGGGTCCAGTGCTCTTCCTCGCCGCCGCCGGCGAACACGATGTCCTGCTTGCCCATCTGGATCTGCTCCATGGCGTTGCCGATGCAGTGCGCGCTGGTGGCGCAGGCCGAGGCGATGGAGTAGTTCAGGCCCTTGATCTTGAAGGGCGTGGCCAGGCAGGCCGACACGGTGCTGCTCATGGTCCGCGTCACGCGGTAGGGGCCGACGCGCTTGACGCCCTTTTCACGCAGCAGGTCGAGCGCTTCCATCTGGTTCAGCGTGGAGGCGCCGCCCGAGCCGGCGATGAGGCCGGTGCGCGGGTTGGACACCTGCTCCTCGGTCAGGCCGGCATCGGCAATGGCGTCCTTCATGGCCAGGTAGGCATAGGCCGCGGCGTGGCCGACGAAGCGGTAGAGCTTGCGGTCGATGAGGTCTTCGAGGGGAAGGTCGATGGAGCCGGCCACCTGGCTGCGCAGGCCCATTTCGGCGTAGGCCGGCTGGAACCGGATGCCGGGGCGGCTGGCGCGCAGGTTGGCGGAGACGGTCTCCTTGTCGTTGCCCAGGCACGAAACGATGCCCAGACCGGTGATGACGACGCGTCGCATGGCGAAACCCTCAGAAGTTGTCGGTGGAAGTGAACACGCCGACCCGCAGGCCCTCGGCGGTGTAGATCTGGCGGCCGTCGACGCTCACCGAGCCGTCGGCGATGGCCAGGTTCAGCTTGCCCTTGAGCACGCGCTTGATCTGGATGCTGTAGGTGACGAGCTTGGCGGTCGGCAGGACCTGGCCCGTGAACTTCACTTCGCCCGAGCCCAGGGCCCGGCCGCGGCCCGGCAGGCCCTGCCAGCCGAGGAAGAAGCCCACCAGCTGCCACATGGCGTCCAGGCCCAGGCAGCCCGGCATGACCGGGTCGCCTTCGAAGTGGCAGGCGAAGAACCACAGGTCGGGCGTGATGTCGAGCTCGGCCGTGAGTTCGCCCTTGCCGTAGGTACCGCCCTCGGCGCTGATGTGGGTGATGCGGTCCACCATCAGCATGTTCGGGGCGGGCAGCTGGGCGTTGCCGGGGCCGAACAGTTCGCCGCGGCTGCAGCGCAGCAGGTCTTCGCGGGTGAAGGCGTTTTGTAGGGTCATGCGAGTCGATCAAGGACGGCGCCAGGGGCACGAATGCACGCTGCGCGCGGATTGGAGGGAACACGCCCGATGCCGGGCCTGCCGGGGTCCAAGCCTAGCGCATCCGCCATGGCCCGATTTGACCCAGATCAGTTTGGGGGAAATGGGGCTGGCAGCGTATACGTTTTCGGGGATGCCGCGCAGGGTGTCTGCCCTTATGCTGTGCGCGATCACAACGTCGATTTCCCACGCCCCATGACAGATTCCAGCCGCCCCCTCTTCGACCCCAGCTTCGCGCAGCGCATCCCCGCCGAACGCCTGCCCGAGCTGCTGCGCGCCATGCCCAAGGCCGAGCTGCACATGCACATCGAAGGCTCGCTCGAGCCCGAACTGATCTTCGCGCTCGCGCAGCGAAACGGTGTCTCGATCCCGTATGCCAGCGTGGAAGAGCTGCGCAAGGCCTACGCCTTCACCAACCTGCAGAGCTTTCTCGACATCTACTACGCCGGCGCCAGCGTGCTGCTGAAAGAGCAGGACTTCTACGACATGGCCTGGGCCTACCTGGAGCGCGCCGCGGCCGACCACGTGGTGCACACCGAGATGTTCTTCGACCCGCAGACGCACACGGCGCGCGGCGTGGCCATGGAAACGGTGGTCAACGGCCTGCACCGCGCCTGCGTCGATGCGCTGCCGAAGCTGGGCGTGAGCGCCTCGCTCATCCTGTGCTTCCTGCGCCACCTGAGCGAGGAAGAGGCCTTCGAGACGCTGGAGCAGGCGCTGCCGTACCGCGACAAATTCATCGGCGTGGGGCTCGACTCGAGCGAGGTCGGCCACCCGCCCGAGAAGTTCGCGCGCGTGTTCGCGCGCTGCCGCGAACTGGGCTTTCACCTCGTCGCGCACGCGGGCGAAGAGGGCCCGCCGGCCTACGTGTGGAGCGCGCTCGACGTGCTGAAGGTCGAGCGCGTCGACCACGGCGTGCAAAGCGCGAAAGACCCGGCACTGATGAAGCGGCTGGCGCAGGACCGCATTCCGCTCACCGTGTGCCCGCTGTCGAACCTCAAGCTGTGCGTGTTCCCCGACCTGTCACAGCACAACCTCGGTGCGCTGCTCGACGCGGGGCTGGTCGCCACCGTCAATTCGGACGACCCGGCCTACTTCGGCGGCTACATGAACCAGAACTTCACGCAGACCTTCGCAGCGACCGGCCTGGGCGTGCAGCAGGCCTGGCAGCTCGCGGCCAACAGCTTCGAGGGCAGCTTCATCGACGCGGCCGCCAAGCGCGCCTACGTCGACCGGCTCAACGCCGTCTTCGCGACCTTCTGAGCCAGCTCGGCCGTGCAGGCGCCGGGACCGGCGTCGCGGCGCGGCACGAGCAGCGGCATCGCCATCAGCGCACAGGCGCTGGCCGCCAGCCACACGACCGGCCAGCCCTGCAGTGCCAGCAGGTGCGGAATCGAGAAGGGCGTGACGAAGCACACGAAGAACACGCTGGTGTTCGCCATGCCCAGCGCGGTGCCGGCGCGCGCCGCGCCGGCCAGCGTGGCCAGCTCGGTGTACGCCACGCCGTGCCAGGCCGACACGCACACGCCACTCACGGCCAGCAGCGCGATCAGCGCCAGGCGCAGCGGCGCGGAGGGCGCCTCGGTGCCCGCCGCCATCACCAGCGCGGCCAGGCCCGCGAACAGCACCACGCTGAGCGCGCTGCAGGCCCGCAGGTAGGCCGGGCGGTTGCGGCGGCGGTCGGTCCAGCGGCCGCTCCACACGCGCATCGCCATCGCGCCGACCTGCACGAAGACCATGGCGGCGGTGATCGTGCCCAGGCCCACGTGGCCGAAGTCGTGCAGGAACACCGTGCCGAAGGACAGCACCGCGAACTGCGGCGCGCACAGGATGCCGATGCCGGCCACGATGCGCCACACGCGCACGTCGCGCAGCGGGCCGGTCTTCGGCGCCGGTGCTTCCACGCTCGTGTGGCGGGGCGCCACGGGCGGCTCGTGCACCCAGGCCCAACTCATCGCCGCGCTGAGCGCGCACAGCAGCGCGAGCAGGCCGTACAGCGCGGCAAAGCCGAAGTGCAGCGCCACGAAGGGCAGCACCAGCGCGCCGATACCGCCGCCCATCGGCACGGCGGTCTGGCGGATGCTCATGGCCAGGCCGCGCTCGCCGGCGTCGAACCAGGTCATCACCGCGCGCCCGCTGGCACCGTTCACGCTGCCGCCGAGCAGGCCCACCAGCAGCAGCCCCGCGCCGAGCACGCCGAGGCCCGGCACATGGCCGGCGCCCGGCGCGGCCCACAGCGCCATCGCGACCAGGGCGATCGCCGTGCTGCCCAGGCCGGCCAGCAGCACGGGACGGTCGCCCCAGCGGTCGGTCAGCAGGCCCCAGGGCAGCTCGCTCACGGCGATGCCCAGGCCCATGAGGCCGAGCACCAGGCCGAGCGCGGCGTTGTCCAGCTGGTAGCCGGTGCGCATGAGCACGGCGGTCATGGGAATGCCGCTGAATGCGACCGAGAAGGCCGCGTTGGCGGCCACGCCGGCGGCGAGCACCTTCCAGCGGTGGCGGGGCGACAGCGGGGTGGAGGAGGGCGATTGGGTCATGTTGCAGCGCAGTGTCCGCCGCTGCAAAGGTTTTGAAAATCAGAAAATAATGAGCGGATCGTCCTGAAATTCAGGATGATCGAAAAGCCTCATGCAAGGACCCGCGATGACCCAGGTGATGTTCGATCTCGACGTGCTGCGCACCTTTTCCACCGGCATGGCGCTCGGCAGCTACGCGCGCGCGGCCGACAAGCTGGGCCGCTCGACCTCGGCCGTGAGCGCGCAGCTCAAGAAGCTGGAGGCGCAGGCCGGTACCGTGCTGTTCCGCAAGGAGGGCCGCGGCCTGGCGCTCACCGATGCGGGCGAGACGCTGCTGGCCTACGCGCACCGCATGCTCGAGCTCAACGACGAGGCCAGCGCCGCCCTGCGTGGCGCCGACCTGCAGGGCTGGGTGCGGCTGGGCCTGCAGGAAGACTTCGGCGAGACGCTGCTGCCGGCCGTGCTCGGCCGCTTCGCGCGCGCCCACCCCAAGGTGCGCATCGAGGCCTGCGTGGCGCGCAGCGGCGAGCTGCGCGAGCGGCTCGAGCTGGGCCAGCTCGACCTGGCACTGGCCTGGGACGCGGGCGACCAGCCGCTGTCGCCGCATGCCGAGCGCGTGGCGCGGATGCCGCTGCTGTGGATCGGCCCCACGGCGCCCGAGCGCGTCGATGCGCCCTGGTGGACCGAGCGCGAGCACCGCGCGGGCGTTCGCACCGTGAAGAGCAAGGAGCCGCTGCCGCTCATCATGCTGGACGCCCCGTGCCCGCTGCGCGAGATCGTCATCACCGCGCTCGACCGCGCCGGCCTGCCGTGGCGCCGCGCCTTCGGCAGCGCCAGCCTGGCGGCGCTGTGGGCCGCGACCTCGGCCGGACTGGGTCTGACCGTGCGCACGCCGTTCGGCTTGCCTGCGCATGTGCGCGCGCTCGACCGCGCGGTGCTCTCGCTGCCGGCGTTGCCGCAGATCTCGCTCGTGCTGTACCGCGCGCAGGCCCGTGCCGAGGCCCCTGCGAGCCGGCTGGCCACGCTGCTGCTGGAGGCCGTGCGCCAGCATCTGCAGGTCGAGACCGTGCAACCCCGCTGAGCGCAGGCCCTTGCGCGGGCCGCCGCCGCGATGCGTGAGAATCCGCCGCTGGAGACAAGTACAAGAGACAAGACCCAAGCGAGACGGCATGACCACCACGCGGCACAACTCCCTGCACCTGTGGGACGACAGGTTCCTCTACATCACACCGGCGATCCAGTCGGGGCTCACGGCCCGTTCGTCGGCCACGCTGCTGGCCTCGGTCAGCGGCCATCCCTTCACGCTGGAGGCGGTCGACGGCACGCGCGTGCGCTGCACCGCCGCGCTGGTGGGGCCGCATGTGTCGCGTCGCCTCGATGTCGACGGCTGCGGGCTGCTGTCGCTCAACCTCGACCCGGCCTCCAGCGCCTACCGCATGCTCTCGCGGCACCTGGGCGGCCACGGCATCCAGCCGCTCGACGCGCGCCGCTTCGGCCGCGCGCGCGACGACTTCGAACCGGCGCAGCACGGCGCGCTGTCCGACCGGCGCCTGCAGGTGCTGAGTTCGAAGCTGGTCACGTCGATCACCGAGTGCCCCGAGCTGCAGGCCGCCATCGACCCGCGCATCGAGCGCGTGCTGCAGGCCATCCGCACGCATGCGGGGCAGATCCCGCTGCGCGAGCTGTCGGCGCTGGCCTTTCTCTCGCCCGACCGGCTCACGCACCTGTTCGCGCAGCAGGTGGGCGTGTCGATCAAGCGCTATGCGCTGTGGACCAAGGTGCGCCGCACGGTGCAGCAGTTCACCGCGCGCCGCCCGCTGACCGACGTGGCGCTGGTCAGCGGTTTCACCGACGCGGCGCACATGAGCCGCACCTTCCAGCGCTACTTCGGCCTGTCGCCGTCCTTCCTGTCGAACCAGGTGCGCGTGACGGCCGACGAGCAGGCCTCGCACGCGTGGGGGCGCGGGATGGCGCACTGAGTCTTCAGCGGTCTCCAGGCGCGGCGCAGGACAGCGGCTGCGTTCAAGCCGCAGCCGGCCTGCGTGCCTAAGCTGGTGGTGCTCCATCAAGAGAGCATCAACCGGAGACATCCATGAGACAGACATCCTCGCGCGGCGCCATGCCGCTGTCCCTGCTCGCGTTGGCCACGGCCGCTGCACTCACCGCTTGCGGTGGCGGTGGTGGCGGCGGCAACGGGTTCCCGTTCTTTCCCATCGGCGGCAACCCGCCCACCAACCCACCGGCCGAAGGCCGCTACAAGGCCGAGATCCGCCGCACCGCCCTTGGCGTGCCGCACATCAAGGCCGACAACTGGCCCGGCGTGGGCTACGGCTACGGTTTTGCGCAGGCGGAAGACGACCTGTGCACGATGGCCGACTCCTTCCTCACCTACCGCGGCGAGCGTTCGCAGTACCTCGGCGGCGATGCGCAGCTCGTGGCCAGCAGCACCATCGCGCGGCCGCAGAACATCGACTCCGACTTCTTCCACAAGCAGGTGATCTCGGCCGACGTGCTCGCGAAGATGATCGCGGCCCAGCCCGACAACCTGAAGCAGCTGGTCGAGGGCTTCGCCGCCGGCTACAACCGCTACGTGCGCGACGTGAAGGCCGGCGGCACGGCGCACCAGGCCTGCCGCAACGAAGCCTGGGTGACGCCCATCACGGCCGAAGACATCTACCGGCGCATGTACGCGGCCAATCTCGCGGGCGGTTACAGCAACTTCGTGGCGAAGATCGCCAATGCGATCGCACCCGCACCGGCAGCGCCCACCAAGATGGCCGCGCGCGGCAGCGCGAAGAAGGCCTCGTTGCAGCTGGCGGCGGTCGTCAACGTGCCCGAGCTGCAGGTCGGTGGCAAGGAGGGCGTGGGCAGCAACATGATCGGCTTCGGCACGGCCGCCACCGGCGACAGCAGCCCGCTGCTCTTCGGCAACCCGCACTGGTACTGGCGCGGGCCGGACCGCTTCTACCAGGCGCAGCTCACGATTCCGGGCCAGCTCAACATCAGCGGCACCTCGTTCCTCGGCATTCCGGTGATCCTCATCGGCTTCAACGACAACATCGCATGGAGCCATACGGTGTCGACTGCGCGGCGCTTCGGCTTGTACGAACTGAAGCTCGCGGCGGGCGACCCGACCAGCTACATGCGCGACGGCAAGCCCGTGAAGATGCAGGCGCTCAACATCACCGTCAACGTGAAGCAGGCCGACGGCAGCGTGGCGCCGGTGACGCGCACGCTCTACAAGTCGGAGTACGGGCCGATGGTCAACCTCACGGCCTTGGGTGCGCCGTTCGCCTGGAGCCAGACCACGGCCTTCGCGATCCGCGACATCAACGGCGAGAACTACCGCACCTTCAAGAACTGGCTGCGCTGGAACCAGGCCAAGTCGCTGGACGAGTTCATCGCCATCCAGCGCGAGGAAGCGGCCATTCCGTGGGTCAACACCGTGGCCGTGGGCCGCGGCGCGGCCAAGGCCTGGTATGCCGACATCGGCGCGATTCCCAACGTGTCGCCCGCCCAGGTGGCCAGCTGCACGACGCCGCTGGGTGCGGCGGCAGCCCCTGCGTTCCCGCTGGCGCCGTTTTTCGACGGCTCGAAGAGCGAATGCGACTGGCAGACCGATGCCGACTCGGCGCAGAAGGGCGCCATCGGCGCGGCCCGTCTGCCGAGCCTGCTGCGCGACGACTATGTCGAGAACTCGAACGACAGCTACTGGCTCGCGAACCCCAAGGCGCCGATGACCGGCTACCCGGCCATCATGGGACCCGCGGGCACGGAGGCCGTGAGCTTCCGAACGCGCCTGGGCAACCTGATGGCGCAGGCGCGCATCGACGGCGCCGACAGCTACGCCGGCAAGGCGGCCACGCCCGAGACCGTCAAGCAGATGGTGCTCAACAGCCGCGTGCTGACGGCCGAACTGTTCAAGGACCAGGCGCTGGCCATGGTGTGCGCGACGCCGACGATCAACGTGGTGAGCGATCCGCAAGGCGGCGCCGCCATCGGGCGCGACGTGGACACCGGCCCGGCCTGCGCGGTGCTCAAGGCCTGGAACAACACGGGCACGATCGGCGCGCGCGGCGCACACATCTGGGACGAGTTCTGGAACCGCGCGTCGCTGCAATCCGCGGCCACGCTCTACAACGTGCCCTTCAGCGCGAGCGATCCGATCCACACGCCACGTGACCTGAAGGCCGGCGCCGCGAGTGCCCTGCAGCAGGCTTTCGGCGCGGCCGTCGCGCGCGTGGAGGCCAGCGGCTTCGCACTCGATGCGCAGCGCGGCGACTACCTGTTCGCCACGCGCGGCGGCCAGAAGATTCCGCTGTACGGCGGCTGCCACGGCCCGGGCTACTTCACCATCGCGTGCTCGGAGAACCGTCTGGACAAGGGCGGCTACACCATGGACGGCAACCCGAACGGCAACAGCTACATGCAGATCGTGCGCTTCCCCGAGGGCGGCGTCGAGGCGCACACCTTCCTGACGTTCTCGCTGTCGGACGACCCGGCCTCGGCGCACAACGCCGACTACACCCGGGCCTACAGCGCGGGGCAGTGGCTGAAGGTGCCGTTCTCCGAAGCCGAGATCAAGGGCGACGCGGCCTACCGCAGCGCCGTCGTCAGCGAGTAGCGGACGGAGTACGGGACGCGGCTCGCTGCGCGAGCCAGTTCCACCCGGCGCCTGCGGCCATGAGCACGCAGGTGCCGAGGAACACGGCGCGCATGCCGATGTGCCCGCCCACGAAGCCGCCGAGCAGCGGGCCCGCCACCTGGCCCGCGTACTGCGCCGACGTCGAGTAGCCCAGCATGTTGCCGGCCACGCGCTCGGGCACGTTGTGGCGGATCACGCTCGCGATGCAGGGCAGCAGCCCGCCGAGCGACAGCCCCATCAGGAAGCGCAGCACCACCAGCTGCCAGCCCGCCGTGACGAAGGCCTGCGGAATCAGCAGCAGCGCCGACACCGCGAGGCACCCGACGATCACGTTCCAGTGCCCGACGCGATCGGCCAGCTTGCCCAGCCGCGAGGCCGAGAGGATGCTGCCGAGCGCGGCGGCCGACATCACGAGGCCGGCCATCATCGTCACGCGCTGCGGGTCGTCGAGCAGCGTGGCGACGTAGACCGTGATGATCGGCTCGATCGACATGTTCGCGAGCATCAGCAGCATGCCGGTGAAGAGCATCGCGACCAGCGGGCGCTTGTCGGGCACGGCGGCCCAGCCAGTGTCGGGCGTGCCGCTTTGCCTTGCGGCCGAGGGTGCTTTCTTCTCCTCGCGAATCAGGAAGGCCGTGGCGAGAAAGGCCACGAAGATCATCGCGCCCGCCGCGAAGAAGGTGTTGCGGATGCCGACCAACGGCGGCAGCACCCCGCCCACCAGCGGCCCCACGAGGTTGCCCGCCATGATGGCCGACGACATCGTGCCCAGCGCCCAGCCCGTGCGGTCCTTGGGCGTCTGCGTGGCGACCAGCACCATCGAGCCCGAGGCGTACCCGCCGAGCAGCCCCGCCAGCAGTCGCAGGCCCACGAGCTGCCACACGTTGGCCGCGAGGCCGATCAGTGCCATCGCCACGGCCATGCCGAGGCTCGCGCGGATCAGCATCGGCTTGCGCCCGTAGCGGTCGGCCAGCCGGCCCCACAGCGGCGCGACCAGCGCGGCGCTCAGGAAAGTGGCGCCATAGGCCGCGCCCGACCACTGCACGATGGCCGCGTGGTCCTTCACGCCGAGCTGCTCGACGTACAGCGGCAGGAAGGGCAGCAGCAGCGTCATCGCGATGATGGTCGTGAAGGAGCCGAACATGCAGACCGCGAGGTTGCGCTGCCAGTGTGCGTGGGCGCCCGGTTCGGCTGTGGGGGCGCCTGCTGTCGTTGTCGTCGGGTTGGTCATGGTGGGGAACGCCCATTGTGGGACGACCCGCGCGGCTGGCGCTTGCCGATTGGTGGGGGCACCCATCGCGGCGCGGGAAGGGCGCGGGCCGTATCCCTCCCGCTGGCGCGGTGGGACGGGTTGGTCTAGCCTTGCGTCTGCTACCTCGAACAACCCTCTTTTCAGGACATGGCCATGAAACGCATCGGCATGCTCGTCTTCCCCGGTTTCCAGATCCTCGACCTCGCTGCCATTGCCGCGTTCGAGCTCGCGAACATCCATGCCGGCAAGCAGGTCTACCAGGTCGAGCTGCTGTCGGAAGAGGGCGGCCCCGTGACCAGCTCGTCGGGCGTGGTCACCGACAGCAAGCGCTTCGGCACGGGGAAGTTCGACACGCTGGTGATGAGCGGCGCGCTCTTCATCGCGCCCACGTCCGAGAAGATGTGCCGCTTCCTGCGTGCGGGGCTGCGCAACGCGCGCCGCGTGACCAGCATCTGCACCGGCGCCTTCGGGCTGGCGGACGCGGGCCTGCTCGACGGACGCCGGGCAACCACGCACTGGTCCTTTGCGGGCGAACTCCAGAAGCGCCACCCTGCCGTCAAGGTGCAGCCCGACCGCATCTTCATCAACGACGGGCCGGTGTGGACCTCGGCCGGCATGACGGCGGGCATCGACCTCGTGCTGGCACTGGTGGAGGAAGACCTCGGCGTGGAGGCGGCACGGTTCGCGGCGAGGAAGCTGGTCGTGTACCACCGCCGCGCGGGCGGGCAGTCGCAGCATTCCGCGCTGCTCGAGCTGGCACCCAAGTCGGACCGCATCCAGAAGGCGCTGGTGCATGCGCGCGCCAACCTGCGCGAGACGCTGTCGGTGGACGAACTGGCCGAGGTCGCGCACCTCAGCCCGCGCCAGTTCAGCCGCGCCTTCAAGGCCGAGACCGGGCAGTCGCCGGCGCACGCGGTCGAGAACCTGCGCGTGGAGGCGGCGCGCGCGCTGATCGACGAGGGCAGCCTCGCGCTCGGCGTGGTCGCGCGCGAAACGGGCTTCGGCGACCCCGAACGCATGCGCCGTGCCTTCCTGCGCACGCTGGGGCATCCGCCGCAGAGCGTGCGCCGCGTGGCCCGTCGGGAGGCCGCGACGGCTTGAGCAGCGTATGTCCTAAAAGGTGGCTTATATGACATTTACGCCATCGCCTTGCAGGAAGAGACTTCTCCCCACGGCCACACACCCGTGGCGACGAAGGAAACTCCATGACTGCAACGCAAGCAAATCCGAACAAGGGCACGGCCCTCATCACCGGCGCGTCGTCGGGCATCGGCGCCGTGTACGCGGACCGTCTCGCGCGGCGCGGCTTCGACCTGATCCTGGTGGCGCGCAACCGCGAGCGCCTTGCCGCGCTGGCCGCGAAGCTCTCTGACGAGACCGGGCGCAAGGTCGAGGTTCTTCCGGCCGACCTGTCCGACCGGAAGGACATCGCGTCCGTGGAAGCCGTGCTGCGCACTCGCGGCGACATCACCCTGCTGGTGAACAACGCCGGCTTCGGCGCCGCCGCGCCGCTGCTCGGCTCGGACATCGACAAGATGGAAGAAATGATCGAGCTCAACGTGAGCGCGCTCACGCGGCTCACCTATGCGGCCGTGCCCGGCTTCGTCGAACGTGGTGCCGGCACGCTGGTGAACATCGCCTCCATCGTGGCGATCTCGCCCGAGACGCTCAACGGCGTGTACGGCGGCACCAAGGCCTTCGTGCTGGCGCTGAGCCAGTCGCTGCAGCACGAGCTGAAGGACAAGGGCGTGCGCGTGCAGGCGGTGCTGCCCGGTGCGACGGCCACCGAGTTTTGGGGCGTCGCGGGCGTGCCGATGGCGCACCTGCCCAAGGAGATCGTGATGACCGCGGAAGACATGGTCGATGCCGCCCTTGCGGGGCTCGACCAGGGCGAGCAGGTCACGATTCCGGCGCTGCCCGATCTGGCCGAGTGGGATGCGTTCGACGCGGCGCGGCGTGCGATGTCGGGCAGGTTGTCGAGCACGGCGCCGGCGGCGCGCTATGGCGTTGGTGCCACCGCGCTACTGGCATGACGCCTGCGTTCGGTGGGTGAGGTCGTCGGTCGTACACGAAGAAGACGTGCCCCGGGAACTCCGCCAGCCTGGCTTCACTTCAGGGTCGGTCAGAGCGGCCGCACCTGCCATGCGGAGTCCGGTCCGAAAAGTGCCCGGCACTGGGGGCATTCGTCGGAGAAGTACGGAATCTCCGCATTGCACGAGGGGCACACGCCAAGGCGGGTCGCGGGGTCGAAGGTGTCCGGCGCCAGCACGTCATCGGTGGGGAAGCCGGCGGAAGGAAACGAGAGCGGCGCGGCCGACGCAGGCGGCACGATCGGCGTCAGCAACCTTGCTTTCAGCGCGTCGCGTGTCTGCGCGTCCAGTCCTTCGCTGTCGGCATAGGCGTCCACGACCTTGCGTCGCTTCTCGAGCCATTCCGGCTGGTGCTGGCGCCAGACGGCGAAGGCCTCGGCCAGTGCCATGCGCAGCACGGTCGGCGGCATGCCGCGGTAGAACAGGTGCAGTTCGCCGAGATGCGTGACGAAGGAAATGAAGCTCTGCAGGGTCGGTTGCGTCGTGGCGGAGATGTGTTCCCGCCCCGCCAGGCCTTGCGTGGTCTCGCCCGTTGTCGCGACTTCGCGGTTCTCGATCGTGAGCTCGGCCAGCTCGAAGTAGGGCAAGGGGATCGGATCGCGGTTCTTGGTCTTCACCATCACGCATTTCGTGCCGAAGGCCAGGGTGACGGTCTCGTTGGTGAAGAGGTCGTAGCCCGCCGCGTTGGCGACGATGCATGGCTCGAGCACGGGCGTTCGTGGCAGCGGCGTGAAGTCGAAATGCATGCTGAGGGTCATGGCTGGCAGGGTGTGATGCGGAGGCACGGATCGTAGTGAGTGTGCGGCGTTCCTGGCCGCCGCATCCGATGCGTCTGCGCGGCCGGATGCGTTCGCGTTCTGCGGCGGCCCTGGCTGGCGGGAGGCCTCGGCACTAAAATCCGAACCCCGCAGCAGGGCGTCCCGGCCTGCTGCGGGGTTTTGCTTTTCCGGGGCCATGTAGAGGAACACCATGTACAAAAACCTCGCGGGCCGCGCCGTTCTGGCGCTGGCTGCCGCTTGCTTTTTATCTCCCGCCCTGTCCCAGACTGCGCCGCCGAAGCCGCCTCCCGCCAAGGACGCGCTGAAGATCGGCTTTGTCTACGTCACGCCGGTCACCGATGCCGGCTGGGTGCGCCAGCATGAAGAAGGCCGCAAGGCTGTCGAGGCCGCGCTGGGCCCCCGCGTGAACACCGTCTTCGTCGAGAACGTGCCCGAGGGCGCCGACGCCGAGCGCGTGATCCGCGACCTCGCGCAGCAAGGCAGCCAGCTGATCTTCACGCCCAGCTTCGGCTACATGGAGCCCACGCTGAAGGTCGCGAAGGACTTCCCCGGCGTGAAGTTCGAATCGATCACCGGCTACAAGACCGCGCCCAACGTCGCCACCGCCAACGCCCGCTACTACGAAGGCCGCTACCTCGCGGGCATCGCGGCCGGGCGCATGACGAAGACGAACGTGGCCGGCTACGTGGCGGGCTTTCCGATTCCCGAGGTGCTGCAGGGCATCAACGCGTTCACGCTCGGCATGCGCTCGGTGAACCCGAAGGCCAAGGTGATCGTGGTGTGGCTCAACGAGTGGTTCGATCCGCCGAAGGAGCGCGACGCTGCGATGGCGCTGTTCAACCAGAACGCCGACGTGCTCGCCTTCCACACCGGCTCCACCGCCGTGATGGCCGCTGCGCAGGAGCGCGGCAAGATGGCCGTGGCCTACCACTCCGACATGCGCAAGATCGCGCCCGACGCGCAGATCGTCGCGGTCACGCACCAGTGGGGCGGTTACTACACGCAACGCGCGAAGGCCGTGCTCGACGGCACCTGGAAGAGCGGCAACCTCTGGGGCGGCGTGAAGGAAGGAATGATCCGCGTCGGCGACTTCGGCACGAAGGTACCCAAGGCCGTGCAGGACGAGGTGCTGGCGCGGCAGAAGGACATCGCGGCCGGCAAGCTGCAGCCGTTCCGCGCGGTGGCGGCCGATGTGCGCGACAACGAAGGCCGCGTCGCGATCGCCAAGGGCGCGCAGCTGAGCGACGAACAGGTCCTGCAGATGAACTGGCTGGCCGAGGGCGTGCAGGGGCGGGTGACGCGCTGAGCGCGGCCTTTTGCCCTGCTTGAAGAGAGCGTTGCGCGTATAGCACTCATACGCGCAGGGCAATTCCCGCCGTCCGGGGCTGGATTACCCTCCGAATCCACGATGAAAAAAGCCTACCGCGCCTCCCTCCTGCGATTCGACGCCGCCGGCCTGCCTGTCTTCGACGAGGACGGCCTGCTGGTCGTCGCCCCCGACAGCACCGGCCGCCAGCGCGTGCTCGACGCCGGCAGCCATGCCGATGTGTCGCAGCGCCATGCCGGCGCCCACACCACCCACCTGCCGGGCCGCATCCTGGCGCCGGGCTTCGTGGACATGCACGTGCATTACCCGCAGACCGACATCATCGGCGCGCCCGCCGCCGGCCTGCTGCCCTGGCTCGAGAACTACACCTTCCCGGCGGAAGCTAAGTTCGCCGACCCCGCCCATTCGCGCGTGGTGGCCGACGTGTTCTTCGACGAGCTGCTGCGCAACGGCGTGACCACCTCGCTGACCTTCGCGACCTCGCACGTCGCCTCGGTCGACGCCTTCTTCGAGAGCGCGCAGCGCCGCCAGCTGCGCATGATCACCGGCAAGGTGCTCCAGGACCGCAACTCGCCCGACGGCGTGCGCGACGACACCGCGCAGAGCCTGCTCGACACCGAGGCGCTGATCCGCAAGTGGCACAACGTCGATCGCCTGGGCTACGCCATCACGCCGCGCTTCGCGCCCACCAGCACCGATGCGCAGATGCGCGGCGCCGGCGAGCTGGCCGCGACGTACGGCGACACCTGGATCCAGTCGCACGTGGCCGAGAACCGCGACGAGGTGAAATGGGCGCGCGAGCTGTACCCCAAGTCGCGCTCCTACCTCGACGTGTACGCCGACTTCGGCCTGCTGCGCGAACGCGCGGTGTACGCCCACTGCATCTACCTGGACGACACCGACCGTGCGCTCATGCACGAGACCAAGACGGCCGCCGCCGTGAGCCCCACGAGCAACCTGTTCCTGGGCAGCGGCTTCTTCGACTTCGGCGCGGCCGACCGCCTCGAACAACCCTACGGCCTGGCCAGCGACGTGGGCGGCGGCACCAGCTTCAGCCCCTTCCACACCATGCTGGCCGCGTACTACGTGGGCCGCGAGGGCCAGACCAAGACCGGCCTGAGCATCGCGCCCTCGCGGCTGTGGTGGCACCACACCGGCGGCGCCGCGCGCTCGCTGGGGCTGGGCGGCGTGGTCGGCAACCTGCAGCCGGGCTGCGAGGCCGACTTCCTGGTGCTCAACCCGTCCGCCACGCCGCTCCTGGCGCGCAAGACCTCGCTGGCCAACAACCTCGAAGAGCTGCTGTTCGCGATGATCGTGCTGGGCGACGACCGGCTGGTCGAGCGCACGGTGATTTCGCAGGCGGGCTGAGCGGCGCCTGCGGGGGGAGGGCGCGCAGGGCGCCCATGCCACAATTCGGCCCCGATTTCCCCCGCAGCAGCATCAGCGAGCGCATATGAGCATCAAGAGCGACAAATGGATCCGGCGCATGGCCGAGAACGAAGGAATGATCGATCCCTTCGAACCGGGCCAGGTGCGCGAGAACGACGGCCACAAGATCATCAGCTACGGCACCTCCAGCTACGGCTACGACATCCGGTGCGCGCCCGAGTTCAAGGTCTTCACCAACATCCACAGCACCGTGGTCGACCCGAAGAACTTCGACGAGAAGAGCTTCGTCGACATGCACGGCGACTACTGCATCATCCCGCCCAACAGCTTCGCGCTGGCGCGCACCGTGGAGTACTTCCGCATCCCACGCAACGTGCTGACCATCTGCCTGGGCAAGAGCACCTACGCGCGCTGCGGCATCATCGTCAACGTGACCCCGTTCGAGCCCGAGTGGGAAGGCTACGTGACGCTGGAGTTCAGCAACACCACGCCGCTGCCCGCCAAGATCTACGCGGGCGAAGGCTGCGCGCAGGTGCTGTTCTTCGAGAGCGACGAGGTCTGCGAGACCAGCTACAAGGACCGCGGCGGCAAGTACCAGGGCCAGCGCGGCGTCACGCTGCCCAAGACCTGACAGCCTGATACAGGCATCCTGACCGCCGGTTACGTTCCGGGCGGCCGGGCCAAGTACCATCCTGCGACGTTCCGGCAAATACGCCGTTCAGCAAGCCGGCAAGGAGACTGCGATGAGATGGGAAGGCAACGAACAATCCGACAACGTCGAAGACCGCCGTGACGGCGGGGGTGGCGGCGGAGGCGGCGGCTTCATCGGTGGGCGCGGCATCGGCATCGGCACCATCGCGGTCGCGCTCATCGCCGGCTGGATCTTCGGCATCAACCCGCTCACCGTGCTGAGCCTGCTCAGCGGCGGCGGCGACCCGGTCCAGGTGCAGCAACAGCAGCAAGGCCCCGCGCCCAAGCCACCCACCGGCGACCGCGAGGCGGCCTTCGTCTCCACCGTGCTGAAGAACACCGAGGTGGTCTGGACCGATCTCTTCCGCAAGAGCGGCGGCAACTACCAGGCGCCCCGGCTCGTGCTGTTCCGCGGCGCCACGCCCACGGCCTGCGGCACCGGTCAGTCGGCCATGGGGCCGTTCTACTGCCCGGGCGACAAGAAGGTCTACATCGACCTGGCGTTCTACGACACCCTCAAGAACCAGCTCGGCGCGCCCGGCGAGTTCGCGCAGGCGTACGTCATCGCGCACGAGGTCGGCCACCACGTGCAGGACGAACTCGGCATCACCGCCAAGGTCGACGGCATGCGCGGGCGCCTGAGCCAGTCGCAGAACAACGCCATCAGCGTGCGCGTCGAGCTGCAGGCCGACTGCTTCGCCGGCGTGTGGGCGCACCACTCGCAGGAATCGAAGAAGTGGCTCGACCCGGGCGACATCGAGGCCGCCATGAACGCCGCGCAGAAGATCGGCGACGACGCCCTGCAGCGCTCCGCGGGCCGCGCCGTGGTGCCCGACAGCTTCACCCACGGCTCCAGTGCACAGCGCCAACGCTGGTTCGGCACGGGCTATCAGACGGGTGAAATGAAGTCCTGCGACACTTTCAACGCGCGCAATCTGTAAAGATTGTCTCCCGAGAGCCCCGAATTCATTGGGGTTTTTGCTATTGAATAAATAGCAATTCGGCCTGCGCGGATGTTGTCGTTTCGTTGTCACTGCCGTTTTTTGCGGCAGTGCGACAATAGAAGGCTCAATGACAATGTCCTTCTCCAATCTTTCGCTGGCAGAACCGCTGGCCCGCGCCGTGGCCGAAATGGGCTACGAGACCATGACGCCCATCCAGGCACAGGCCATTCCGGTCGTGCTTTCAGGCCAGGACGTGATGGGCGCCGCGCAGACCGGCACCGGCAAGACGGCGGCGTTCTCGCTGCCCTTGCTGCAGCGCATGCTCAAGCACGAAAACGCCTCCACCTCGCCCGCGCGGCATCCGGTGCGTGCGCTGGTGCTGCTGCCCACGCGCGAGCTGGCCGACCAGGTCGCGCAACAGGTCAAGCTGTACGCCAAGTACACCAACCTGCGCAGCACGGTCGTGTTCGGCGGCATCGACATGAAGCCCCAGACGCTGGAGCTGAAGAAGGGCGTCGAAGTGCTCGTGGCTACGCCGGGCCGGCTGCTCGATCACATCGAAGCCAAGAACGCGGTGCTCAACCAGGTCGAATACGTCGTGCTCGACGAGGCCGACCGCATGCTCGACATCGGCTTCCTGCCCGACCTGCAGCGCATCCTGAGCTACCTGCCCAAGCAGCGCACCACGCTGCTGTTCTCGGCCACCTTCTCGCCCGAGATCAAGCGGCTGGCCAGCAGCTACCTGCAGAACCCGGTCACCATCGAAGTGGCGCGGCCGAACGAAACGGCCTCCACCGTCGAACAGCATTTCTACAGCGTCTCTGACGACGACAAGCGCCGTGCGCTCAAGCAGATCGTCAAGCAGCGCGGCATTACGCAGGCCTTCGTGTTCGTCAACAGCAAGCTCGGCTGCGCGCGCCTCGCACGCTCGCTGGAGCGCGACGGTCTGCGTACCACCGCACTGCACGGCGACAAGAGCCAGGACGAACGCCTGAAGGCGCTCGCCTCGTTCAAGGCCGGCGAAGTCGACTTGCTGGTGTGCACCGACGTCGCGGCCCGCGGCCTGGACATCAAGGACGTGCCCGCCGTCTTCAACTTCGACATCCCGTTCAACGCCGAAGACTACGTGCACCGCATCGGCCGCACGGGCCGTGCCGGCGCCTCGGGCCTGGCCGTGAGCTTCGCCAGCGGCGGCAACGATGCGCGCCTCGTGGCCGACATCGAGAAGCTGATCAAGAAGAAGATCGAGCTCGAACCCGTCGAGTTCGAAGAAGACCGCCCGCGCGGCCGCATCAACGACGGACGCCGCCACTGGCGTGAAGAAGGCGAAGCCGGCGACGCACGCGACGTGCTCGACCAGCCGCGCGAACGCCGCGAAGCCGACACCCGCCGCAGCATGAGCGGTGGTGGCCGCCCGCACCGCGCGCCGTCCGCGCCGCGCGATCCGTTCTTCGACAAGCCCTACGAATCCGGCGAGCGCGAAGCCGCGCCGGCCTGGGAAGCGTCGGCCAAGGCGGCGCCCGCACGCGGCATCTCGAGCAACATCAAGAGCAAGCGCAAGGTCGCGGCGCTGTTCAAGGCGGCCGAGCCGGGTTGAACCGGGGGCGCGCGACAGTGAAAGCAAAAAGCCGGGCATGCCCGGCTTTTTTTTCGTCTGCGCTTTGCGAACTCAGGCCACGCGAAAGTGATGCGTGCCGTCGCGCCCGAGCTGTTCCACCAGCCCGAACTCCCAGTCCAGGTAGGCCTGCATGGCCTCGGCGGGTGCGTCGGTGCCTTCGTAAGGCCGGCGGTAGCGGTCGGTGCGGGCGGTGGCCAGGCGGGTCTCGCCGGTCTCGGCCGGCAGCCCGGCGGCGAACCAGGCGGTGTTGCCGCCCGTGAGCACCTGCACTTCCACGTCGCGCTGGCCGCGTGCGTCGAGCAGGGCGCGCAGGTCCGCGGCGGCGTAGCGGGCGAGCAGGCTGCTGCCGCAGGTCAGCACGTAGCGCGGGGCGGACGGAAGGGCCTGGCGGTCGAGCGCCTGGGCGAGCTGCGCACGGATCGCGTACCAGGCGCCGGGAATGTGGCGCTTCACGTAGTTGGCGCTCGTGGTCACGTCGATCACGGCGGTGGCGGGCTGCTGCTTCAGCAGCGCGGCCAGTGCCTCGGGTGTGATCTCGGCGACCGTGGCTGCGACGGGCGGGTAGGCCGACGTCGGCGTGCCGGTCTCGCTGTGCGCGGCGGTCGGTGGCACCGCATCGGGCACGTACACCTCCCAGCCCATCTGCGCGAGCCATGATGCGCTCATCGATGCGCGCACGCCGTCGTCGTCGGCCAGCACGATGCGTGCGCCGCGCACCGGCACCTGGTGGTCGGTTTCCTGCACGAGCTGCCCGCCGGGCGCGCTCGCGAAGCCGGGCAGGTGGCCGGCGGTGTATTCCTCGGGCGTGCGCACGTCGAAGCGGTACACGGTGCGGCCCGGGGCCTCGAGCGTGCCGAGTGCGTCGAGCGCGATGCGGCGCACGCCCGCGGCGTCGGCCACGCGGCGTGCGTCGGCTTGCGCCTGCGCGCGGTTCGCGTCCGACACCGCAGCCGGTGCCTGCCGGCCGGCGCCGTGGTCGAGCACCTGGCCTGCGAGCTTCCAGCCGATGGTGCCGTTGCGCAGCGCCGCGACCGGGTTCGGGATGCCCGCGTTCACGAGCGACTGCGTGCCGATGATGCTGCGCGTGCGGCCCGCGCAGTTCACGATCACGCGCGTGGCCGGGTCGGGAGCGAGCTCGCGCACGCGCAGCACCAGCTCCGCGCCGGGCACGCTGGTGGCCGAGGGGATGCTCATGGTCTGGTACTCGTCGAAGCGGCGCGCGTCGAGCACGACGACGTCGGCGCGGCTGTCGATGAGCGCCTTCACCTCGGGCGCCGACAGCGACGGCGTGTGCCGCTCGTGCTCGACCAGTTCGCCGAAGGACTTGCTCGGCACGTTCACGTCGCGGAACAACTCGCCGCCCGCCGCGCGCCAGCCTTCAAGGCCGCCGTCGAGCAGGTGCACGTTGGTGTAGCCGAGCGCGGCGAAGGTGCGTGCCGCCAGCGGCGCGAGATCGACACCGTCGTGCGCGCCGTACAGCACGATGAAGGTGTCGCGCCGCGGAATGCGCCGCCACGCTTCGATCTCGATGCGCGACAGCGGCAGGTTGGCGGCCCACAGCGGGTGTTCTTGTGCAAACGGGTCTTCCTCGCGCAGGTCGAGCAGCGCGGTCTCCTCGCGCGCGATCAGCCGTTCGCGCAGCGCGGCGAAGGGCAGCAGGGGAAAGGAGGCGGTCGTTGTCGTCGTCATGCGGCAGTGTTTCGGAGTTCGGCGGAGCGGTCCCACAGGTTGGGCAGCAGCGTGTTGGAGTAGCCGGAGACGAAGGGCTTGCGCCCGCCTTCGGCCGGGTAGGTGTGGCGGCGCACGGCGCCGATGTTGGCGCCGTACACGTGGATGCTGATCGACACGCGGTCGGCGTGCGCGTTGTGCACGCGGTGCAGGTCGCCCACGGTGGGGGACACGGCCTCGACATGGCCCGCATCGAGCCGCACCGGCGCGCCCTGGGGTCGCGCGGTGCCGTCGGCGTCGAGCGCGTAGGGCTGGCTGTACTCGGCGCCGCGCAGCATGCCGATGAGGCCCCACACCGTGTGGTCGTGGATCGGCGTGGCCTGGCCCGGTCCCCAGACGAAACTCACGACCGAGAAGCGCTCGGTGCTGTCGGCGTGCAGCAAAAACTGCTGGTAGTAGGTCGGGTCGGCCACGGCGAAGGCGTCGGGCAGCCAGTCGTCGCGCGCCACCAGCGTGCGCAGCAGCGCGCCGCCTTCGGACAGGATGCGCGGCTCATCGGGCCGGCTGTCGAGCAGCCGGCCGAAGGCGCCGACGAAATCGCGCAGCGGAGCAATCATGCGGGGCGTTTCCAGAGTTGGGTGTCGGTGATCGCGCGCACATCCACGCGTGTGGGAAGGATACCGTCACGCGCCGAGCGGTCGGCCACAGTTTGCAGCGCGGTGATGTCGGCCTCGCTCACGGGCCGCCCCGCCACCGAGGCGCGCGCCGTGATGAGCCGCGCCGAGGCGATCGGCAGCCGCGTGAGCTGGCTGTAGGCCTGCGCATAGGCCTCGGGGTTGGCCAGCGCCCAGTCGCCCGCGCGGGCAAGCCGGTCGAGGAACTGCACGATGGCCGCGCGCCGGGCCGGGTCGGCCAGCGAATGCTCGCTTGCGGTGATGAAGCCCAGCGCCGTGTTGATGCCGCGCCCGTCGCGCAGGATGCGCCCGCCCTGCTGCAGTGCGATGGCGTAGTAGGGGTCGAAGATGGCCCAGGCGTCGATCTGCCTGGAGGCAAACGCGGCCGCCGCGTCGGTGGGCAGCACGAACTTCACCGTGACCTCGTCGCGCCGCACGCCGGCTTCTTCGAGCGCGCCGTAGAGCTGGTACTGCGAGATGCTGCCGCGCGCCGACGAGACGACCACTGTCTGGCCGCGCAGGTCGGCCACGCGGCGCAGCGGCGAGTCGGGCTGCACCACGATGCCCAGCGACTCGGCCTTGCCCACGCGCGTGGCGACGATCTTCAGCGGCGTCTTGCCGACGGCCGCCGCGAGCACCGGCAGGTCGCCGGCCATCGCGGTGTCGACGGCGGCGCTGCGCTGCGCTTCGAACAGCGGCGCGGCGCCCTGGAAGTTGGCCCAGCGATAGGCAAAGGGCGCGTCGTCGAGGGCCTTGGAGGCCTCGAACAGCGAGCGCAGGCCGCCGGCCTGGTCGCCGAGCACCAGCGTGGCCTGGGGTTGCGCCACCGCGCGCAACGGGCCGGCCACGGCCAGCGACAGCGCGGCGCCTTGCGCGAGCCAGGTGCGGCGAGAAATTGGCAGCGCGCTCATGCCGCACCTCCCGATGCCTGCAACGCACGCTGCCCCGCCGCGACCAGGATCGCGTCGTTCTGCGGCGTGTGGATGCGGCTGCACAGCACGTCGCGGTAGTGACGTTCGAGCGGGTTCTGTCGCGTGAGGCCGTGGTTGCCGCTCAGTTGCAGTGCCAGCTCGACCACGCGGATGGCGTGCGTGGTCACGGTGTGCTTGAGCAGGCCGCTGTCGGCGGCGGGCGGCGTATGGCCGCTGTCGACCGCGGCGGCCGCGTCGTCGAGCAGCACGCGGTTGGTGCGCAGCAGTGCCTCGATCTCGCCCACCTGCTCCTGCACGCGCGGCAGGCTGGCCAGCGGCGCACCGAGGCTGCCGGGTGCGCGCCGGTTCAGGAAGTCGACCAGCCAATCGCGCGCGGCGCGCGCCACGGCGTCGTAGAGGCTGCCCAGCAGCACGACCATCCAGGCCTGCTGCGCCGCATGGGCGTCGATGTCGGTCTGGCTGCCGGCGCCGGGCGCCCAGTCGGCGGGCGCGCGCAGGTCGACGGCGTGGTCGGCGGCGATGGCGACGTCTTCGAACACCACCTCGTGGCTGCCCGAGGCGCGCAGGCCCAGGTGGTCCCAGCTCGCGATCACGCGGATGCCGGGCGCGTCGCGCGGCACCAGGAACACGCCGGTGCGCGGTGCGGCCTCGTCGGTGCGCGCCCAGACCGCGAGCCACGACAGGCCCTCGATGCCGGTCGTGTAGAGCTTGTGGCCGTCGATGCGCCAGCCCTCGGGCGTGCGCCGCGCCACGGTGCCGGGCAGGCCGCCGCGCGCGGGCGAGCCCAGCGCGGGCTCTACGCGCAGCGCGTTGATGAGCGCGCCGTGCGCCACTGCATCGCGTGCCACGCGCTCGCGCAGGTGCGCGGGCCAGCGGCTCTCGCGGCGCGCGAGCGCCTGGTGCTGCAGGTAGGTCATGGTGAGGATCAGCGCCGTGGCGGGCTCGCCGCGCGCCACCGCCGCGATCACGCGGCGCGCCGTGGCCAGCGTGGCACCGCCGCCGCCGTATGCGACGGGCGCGACGAGGCCGACCAGGCCGTGCGCCTGCAACGCCTCGAAGTTCTGGCGCGGAAAGGCTCCGCTGCGGTCGTGGTCTTCGGCCGTGGACGAGAACTGCGCCGACAGGCGGGCCAGCACGCTGAGGTCGACGGAGGGCGGGGTGTCTGTTTCGGGAACGGCCGGCGCGCGGCGCAAGGGGAGTGCACTCATGGTGCCCGCACGGTAAAGGCCCGCTGCCAGTGTGCGAAGGATGCATCGCGCATATCCAAATTCGTTTTTCTGCGTTCGTTTTCAGGGCCCGTCTCGGTACGGTCTCGCTTCTCCTCGTGAGTGAGTGAAGAAGAAAGAACACAAGGCATGACACCCGATTTCCCGCTGGACCGACGCCGCCTGCTGCAGGCCGCCGCCGCATGGGGCGTGGCGGCTTCGGGCGTGGCGCAGGCCGCCGCGCCCTCGCGCGACCTGTCGGGCGTGACGCTGCGCGTGGGCACCTACAAGGGCCTGTGGCGCCCGCTGCTCACGGCCTCGGGCCAAGCCGACACGCCCTACAAGATCGACTGGCGCGAGCTCAACAACGGCGTGCTGCACATCGAGGCCATCAACGGCGACGCGCTCGACCTGGGATCGGGCAGCGAGATCCCGCCGGTGTTCGCGGCGCGGCAGAAGTCGAGCGTGCGGCTCGTGGCCGTGACGCACGAAGACCTCAACAACCAGGCCACGCTGGCGCGCAAGGACTCGGCCATCCGCAGCATCGCCGACCTCAAGGGCAAGCGCGTGGGCTACGTGCGTGCCACCACCTCGCACTACTACCTGGCCAAGCAGCTGGCGGAGGCAGGGCTGTCGTTCGCCGACATCCAGCCCGTGAGCCTCACGCCGGCCGACGGCCTCTCGGCCTTTGCGCGCGGCGACCTCGATGCCTGGGCCATCTACGGCTACAACGGCCAGCTCGCGCGCACCCAGTACGGCGCGCGCACGCTCAAGACCGGCGTGGGCTACCTGTCGGGCAACTTCCCCATCTACGCCAACCCGCGCGCGCTCGACGACACGCTGCGCCGCGCGGCGCTGGGCGACCTGCTGCAGCGCCTGCAGCGCGCGTTCGCCTGGATCAACGGCAACTTCCTGGCCTACGCCCGCGCGCAGTCGGCCGAGACGCGCGTGCCCGTGGGCGACCTGGTCGAGCTGTTCAACGGCCGCAGCGGCGACTACAGCCTGGGCCCGGTCACCGACGCCGTGGTGCGCAGCCACCAGGACGTGGCCGACACCTTCCAGAAGATCGGCGTGCTCGACGGCCCGGCCGACGTGAAGCCGCTGTGGGACCGCCGCTTCGAAAACCTGCTGCGGCTGCCCGCCGCCTGACCCCTTCATTCCATCCGCATCCACGAGGACACCATGAGCCAGAACGACGTTGAATTCATCGGCATGATCCAGGGCCAGAAGGTCTCGGAGATCCATGCCGCCAAGGGCCCGGCCATCGACCGCGACTACGTGCGCGCCTTCGCGCAGGCACACGAGAACGCCGGCTTCGACCGCGTGCTGGTGCCGCACCATTCCACCAGCCCCGACGCCACGCTCACCGTGGCCTACGCGGCCTCGGTGACCGAGCGCATCCACTTCATGCTCGCGCACCGCCCGGGCTTCGTGGCGCCCACGCTCGCGGCGCGCCAGTTCGCCTCGCTCGACCAGTTCAGCGGCGGGCGGCTCGGCGTGCACTACATCTCGGGCGGCTCCGACGAAGAGCAGAAGCGCGACGGCGACTGGCTCGACCACGACCAGCGCTACGCCCGCACCGACGAATACCTCGAGGTGCTGCACAAGGTGTGGACGGCCGAGAAGCCCTTCGACCACGAAGGCGCGCACTACCGCTTCCAGAACGCGTTCTCCGAAGTGAAGCCGGTGCAGACGCGCCACGGCAAGCCGCACGTGCCCGTGTACTTCGGCGGTGCGTCGGAAGCGGCGATCCCGGTCGCGGGCAAGTACGCCGACGTGTACGCGCTGTGGGGCGAATCGCTCGACCAGGCGCGCGAACTCACGACGCGCGTGCGCGCCGAAGCCGCCAGGCATGGGCGCAGCGTGCGCTTCTCGGTATCGTTCCGCCCGATCCTGGCGGACACCGAAGAGGCTGCCTGGGCGCGCGCCGAGAACATCCTGGCGGAGACGAAACGCCTGCGCGTGGTGCAGGGCTACAACCGCGGCGGCCCGCAGCAAAGCGAAGGCGCCAAGCGCCTGCTGGCCGCGGCCGAGAAGGGCTCGCGCCTGGACAAGCGCCTGTGGACCGCGGTCGCGCAGGAGATCGGCGGGCGCTCCAACAGCACCGCGCTGGTCGGCACGCCCGAACAGGTGGCCGATGCGCTGCTCGACTACTACGACCTGGGCGTGACCACCTTCCTGATCCGCGGCTTCGATCCGCTCGAAGACGCGACCGACTACGGCCGCGCGCTGATTCCGCGCACGCGCGAACTCGTCGCGCAGCGCCTGCAGTCGCAGCGCAAGGCGGCCTGAGCCATGAGCGCCGTCCTGTCCATCGACCGCCACGCGGCCCAGCCGCTGAAGCTGCACGCGAACCCGCAGCAGAAGCACTGGTTCGACCCCATCCCGCCGCGCCCCACCGTGCAGGCCGAGCGCCGCCACCGGCAGGAGCGCCTGGCGGGCGCCTTCCGCCTGTTCGCGCGCTTCGGCTTCGCGCAGGGCCTGGCCGGCCACATCACGGCGCGCGACCCCGAGCTGACCGACCACTTCTGGGTCAACCCGCTGGGCGTGCACTTCTCGCGCATCAAGGTGTCCGACCTGCTGCTCGTCAACGCGAAGGGTGAAACCGTCGTCGGCGACCGGCCGCTCAACAAGGCCGCCTTCGCCATCCACGCCGCGATCCACGAGCACAACCCGAACATCGTGGCCGCCGCCCACACGCACTCGACCTACGGCAAGGCCTGGTCCACGTTGGGCCGCAAGCTCGACACGCTCACGCAGGACGCCTGCGTGTTCCACGACGACGTGGCGCTGTTCGACGACTTCACCGGCATGGTGGTCGACACCAGCGAGGGCGATC
This sequence comes from Variovorax boronicumulans, assembly GCF_009811375.1. Lineage (NCBI taxonomy): Bacteria > Pseudomonadati > Pseudomonadota > Betaproteobacteria > Burkholderiales > Comamonadaceae > Variovorax > Variovorax boronicumulans. Next base: position 3,805,626 of record NZ_BKDH01000001.1, on the reverse strand, counting down.
GCATCGCCCGCGCGCTGGGCGACAGGAAGGGCGCGATCCTCAAGAACCACGGCATCCTGACGGCCGGCCCCACGGTGGAGGCCGCCGCGTGGTGGTACATCGCGCTGGACAACGCCTGCCACACGCAATTGCTGGCCGAGGCGGCAGGCACGCCGCAGCCGATCGACGAGGCCACCGCGCGCCACACGCACGGCCAGATCGGCGGGCCCGAAGGCGCGATCCATTCCTTCGACAGCCTGTACGAAGGGCTGGTCGAGGCCGAGCCCGAACTTCTGCTTTGACGATGACGACGAACCCCCGGAGCCTTTCCCCGATGAACGCATCCCTTTCCCGCCGCAGCGTGCTGCGCACCGGCGCCGCCGCCGCCGTGGTCGCCTCGGGCGGCCTCATTGCCTCGCAGGCCTTCTCGCAGCAGGCGCGCAAGCTCACCTTCGCCTGGAACGCCGCCGCGTTCTGCCTCTCGCCCGTGGTGGTGGCGCAGGAGCGCGGCTACTTCGAGCGCAACGGCCTGCAGGTGGACCTCGTCAACTACACGGGCTCGACCGACCAGCTGCTCGAATCGCTCGCCACCGCCAAGGCCGACGCGGCCGTGGGCATGATCCACCGCTGGCTCAAGCCGCTCGAGTCGGGCTTCGACGTGAAGATCGTCGGCAGCTCGCACGGCGGCTGCGTGCGCCTGGTGGGCGCCAAGGACGCGGGCGCCACCAGCCTGGCCAGCCTCAAGGGCAAGATCATCGGCGTGTCGGACATCGCGAGCCCGGGCAAGAACTTCTTCTCGATCCTGCTGGCCAAGAACGGCATCGACGCCGACCGCGACGTGACCTGGCGCCAGTACCCGGCCGACCTGCTCGACATCGCGGTGAAGAAGGGCGAGATCCACGCCATTGCCGACGGCGACCCGAACGTGTACCTGATCGAGAAGCGCAACCAGGGCACCTTCGTCGAGCTCGCGAGCAACCTCTCGGGCGAGTACAAAGACAAGGTCTGCTGCATCGTTGGCGCGCGCGGCGAGCTGGTGCGCAAGGACAAGGCGACCGTCGCCTCGCTGGTGCGCGCCATCGCGCAGGCCTCCGACTACGTTGCCGAGAACCCGAACGAATCGGCCAAGCTCTTCGCCAAGTACTCGCCCAAGGTTCCGGTCGAAGACCTGCGCGCGCTGCTGGGCACGCTCACGCACAACCACCACCCGCTGGGCCGCAAGCTGCGCGACGAGGTGGAGTTCTACGCGCGCGACTTCCGCGGCGTCGGCGTGCTCAAGAAGACCACCGACCCGGTGCGCTTCGCGGAGCACGTGTCCTTCGATCCGTTGGCATGAGCGCCGTCATCGACCGGGTGCTCGAGGCACCGCCACCGGCGCCGGGCAGTTGGCGCCGCCCCGGCATCGAGAAGGCCGCGCCGGCCGCCGTGTTCGCGCGCCCCGCCGAAGGCTTCTGGCGCACCGGCGCGCTCGCGAGCGCGGGCTGGATCGCGCTGGGCCTGCTCACCGTCTACTGGCCCAACAAGGCCGTGGGCTTCAGCGACTGGGCCTACACCGACGAGTTCGGCATCGCCGCCATCGCCATCGGCGCAGCGCTTCTGCTCGTGGCGCTGCTCGGCACGCGCGCAGGCCGCGTGGCGCGCACGCTGCGCCCGACCGGGCCATGGCTGGTCGCGCTGCCGGTGCTGTTCGCCATTTGGGAGATCGCGACCGCGAAGCTCGCGCTGCTGCCCACGCCGTTCTTCGCGCCGCCGCAGAGCCTCATCGAAACCTACATCGACGATTGGCGCCGCCTCGGCGAAAGCCTGGCGCATTCGGCGCGGCTGCTCGCCCACGGCTTCGTGCTGGGCGCGCTGGCGGGCTTTCTCACGGGCGTGACCATCGGCTGGTCGCGCATCGCGGGCTACTGGGTGCATCCGGTGCTGCGCTTCGTGGGGCCGGTGCCGGCCTCGGCGCTGCTGCCGCTGGCGTTCTTCTTCTTTCCGTCGAGCTACGCGGCGGCCGTGTTCCTCATCGCGCTGGCCACGGGCTTTCCGGTGGCGGTGCTGACGTGGTCGGGCGTGGCGGGGGTCAACCGCAACTACTACGACGTGGCGCGCACCATGGGCGCGAGCGAGCGCTTCCTGGTGCTGCGCGTGGCGATTCCCGCCGCGCTGCCGCAGGTGTTCGTGGGGCTGTTCATGGGCCTGGGCGCCGCGTTCTCGGTGCTGGTCACGGCCGAGATGATGGGCGTGAAGGCCGGGCTGGGCTTCTACCTCTCGTGGGCGCAGGGCTGGGCCTCGTACTCGAACATGTACGCCGCGCTGATCGTGATGGCGCTGCTGTGCTCGGGCCTGATCACGCTGCTGTTCAAGGTGCGCGACCGCGTGCTGTCGTGGCAGAAGGGGACCGTCAAATGGTAGCCACCGCGCAAGCCGAAGCGGGTGTGCGCCAGGCCGGCGCGCAGATCGACATTCAGGGCGTGAGCCACTGGTTCGATGTGCCGGCGGGTCCGCTGCAGGTGCTCGACGACATCGACCTCACGGTGAAGCCTGGCGAGTTCGTCGCGCTGCTCGGGCCGAGCGGTTGCGGCAAGTCGACGCTGCTGCGCCTCGTGGCCGGGCTGGAGCCCGCCACGGCCGGGCGCATCACGCAGGACGGCGCACCCATCGCGCGGCCCGACCCGTCGCGCATCGTCGTCTTCCAGGACCCGACGCTCTACCCCTGGCGCAGCGTGTGGGACAACGTGGCGCTCGGCCTGCAGGCGCGCGGCGTGCTCAAGGCGCAACGCGGGCGCGTTGACGAGGCGCTGAAGCTCGTCGGCCTCACCGACTTCGCCAAGGCCTTTCCGCACCAGCTCTCGGGCGGCATGGCGCAGCGCGTGGCGCTGGCGCGCGCGCTGGTCAACGACCCGCAGCTGCTGGTGCTCGACGAGCCGCTGGGCAAGCTCGACTCGCTCACGCGCATCGCCATGCAGAGCGAGCTGGTCAACCTGTGGCAGCGCGCGGGCTTCTCGGCGCTGCTGGTGACGCACGACGTGGAAGAAGCGCTGTTCCTCGCCAACCGCGTGATCGTGCTGAGCGACCGGCCGGCGCGCATCGCGGCGGAGCTCGTGGTCGACCTGCCGTACCCGCGCCATCGCGGTCACGCGCGGCTGGCGGAGCTTCGCCACGAAGCGCTGCGCCACCTGGGGCTCGACGCCACCTGGTGACATGAACGCAACGCCCGAGGCCGATTGGCTCAACCTGCTGATCGGCCTGCTCCAGGGCGCCCAACTGCAGCTGCTGCGCGTGCTCGATGCACTCGGCCTCGTGCAAAAGGTGCATGGCCAGCCGGCGTGGCCGTGGGCGCATCGGCTGTCGGGCGAGAACCTGCTGATCGACTTGGGGCAGGCGCGCAGCCTCGCGTGGACGCTGGCGTGCGTCGGCGTTGCCTTGCTGCTGCTGTTGATCGCGTTGCTCTGGCGGCGCCCGCGCTGGTACCTGCTCGCGCTGGTGCCGATGCTGCTGATCGCCGCGCCCTGGCCCCACGCGAATGTCGTGCTGGTGCCTGCAACGCCGGCGAGCTTCCACGCGTCGCCGACCGGCTTCACGGCCACATCCATCGCGCAAGGCCGCGTGCTCTACGCGCAGCACTGCGTGAGCTGCCACGGTGCGGACGGCAAGGGCGAAGGACCGCTGGCCGCTTCGCTGGCCGTGTGGCCGCCAAACCTCACGGGCCCGCTGCTGTGGCGCCGCGCCGATGGCGACCTGCTCTGGCGCGTGCTTCACGGCACCGCCGCCATGCCCGGCTTCGGCGGTGCGCTCGACGCGGCCGATGCCTGGGCGCTCATCGACTACATGAAGGCGCAGGGCGCGGGCCAGAGCCTGCGCGCGCAGGGCCACTGGCCGCAGCCGGTTGGCCTGCCCGACATGGCGGTGCGCTGCGGCGCGCAAGCGCCCCGGTCGCTCGCGCACTGGCGCGGGCAGCGCGTGCGCGTCGTGGCGGGCGCGGTCGCGCCCAGCGAAGACCCGCGCCTGGTGACGGTGCAGCTGCTGCCGCCCGGGGCGAAGGCGGCGGGCGTCACCGCCGATTGCGTGGCCGATTCACCGGCCGCGTGGGAGGCGCTGGCGCTCATCGCGGGCACCGACCAGCTCGCGGGCATGCAGCTCATCGCCGACCGCGACGGCTGGCTGCGCGTGCGCGGCCAGCCGGGACAGGCCGGCTGGTCCGACGACGACCTGCTGTGCCGCAGCGACAGCCCGCCGGCCGCCTCGGCGAAAGGCGCCGTGCTGCCGCCCGATGGCCTGGGCGCGCTCATCGCCCGCATGGACGCCGAGCCGGTGCGCTTCGTCAAGGGCGGCTTCATCCACTGATTTCCTTTTCACTGCTTCCACGGAGAACGAACCCATGACCTCACACCTCGACCGATCGCGCCGCCAGCTGCTTGCCGGCGGCCTTGCCGCTGCCACGACCGCCACCTTGCCCACCTTCGTCCGCGCGCAGGGCCGCCCGGTGCTCAAGGCCGGCGACCAGAAGGGCGGGCTGCGCGCGCTGCTCGAAGCGGCGGGCGGGCTCGAAGGCCTGGGCTACGACATCCAGTGGTCGGAGTTCCCCGCCGCCGCGCCGCTGGCCGAGGCGCTCAACGCGGGCGCGGTCGATTCGGGCCCGATTGGCGATGCGCCGCTGATCTTCGCGCTCGCGGCCGGCACGCGCGTCAAGGCCATCGGCGCGAACCGCTCCGACGCCTACGGCACGGCGGTGCTGGTGCGGCCCGATTCGCCGCTCAAGAGCGCGGCCGAACTCAAGGGCAAGAGCATCGCTACCAACCGCGGCTCCATCGGCCACTACGTGACGCTCAAGGCGATCACGGCGGCGGGCCTGAAGCCCGAGGACGTGAACATCCGTTTTCTTGCACCGGCCGATGCCAAGCTCGCGCTCACGCAGGGCTCGGTCGATGCCTGGGCCACGTGGGAGCCCTACACCGCGCTGGCCGAAATCAGTCGCCATGCGCGCGTGCTGGTCAGCGGGCGCGGCCTGCTGCCGGGGCTGAGCTACCTCGCCGCGACCGACGCTGCCATTGCCGCCAAGCGGCCGGTGCTGCAGGACTTTCTGCAGCGCGTGGTGAAGGCGCAGCGCTGGTCGTACCGCAACGTCGATGCGTTCTCGGCCACGCTCGCACGCATCATCGGCATTCCGCCCGAGGCGGCGAAGCTGCAGTTCGAGCGCCGCCAGCAGCAGTGGATTCCCATCGACGCGCAGGTCATCGCCGACCAGCAGGGCACGGCCGATTTCTACCGGCAGGTGGGGCTCATCAAGCAGCCGCTCGACGTGAAGGGCACGTTCGACACCGGCTTCGGCACGGCGGCCTAGAACCGCCGTTCGAGCGCCTGCACGCGGAAGTCCTGCGGCGCGATGCCGTAGGCGCGGCGAAAGGCGCGGCTGAAATCCGAGGCGCTGCGAAAGCCCGCGCTGTAGGCGATGTCGGTCACCATCACATGCGGGTAGCGCGCCAGGTCGCTTGCCGCCTGGCGCAGCCGCAGGCTGCGGATGTAGCTGCCCAGCCCGCCTTCGTGCTGGAACATGCGGTACAGCGTGGGGCGCGGCAACTGCAGCGCGGCCAGCACGCTCTCGGGCGTGAGGTCGGCGCGGTGCAGGTGCGTCTGCACGTGGCGGCGCACGCGGTCGAACATGGCGGCGCGTGCCGCAGCGCGCGCGTTGCCGTCGAAGCCGGCCTGCTTGCCGAAGGCCGACACCACCAACTGCGCGCCCGTGCGCACCGCGCTCTGGGCCGCCGCCGGCGTCATGCCGCCGATGTGGCGCGCCAGCGAGATCGCGTGCCCCGCCGCCAGCCGTGCCAGCGGCGTGGTGCAGGTGAGCATGCGCCCGTGGATGGCCTCGGGGTCGGGGAAGCTTTCCTGCACCAGCGTGCCGGGCACGAAGAAGGTGTGGACCCGGCAGTCGTGGCGCCGCATGCGCACCGGCTGGTTCATGTCCAGCGCGAGGATCGTGGGCGTGCCGGCGGGGGCGGGCGGCGGTTCGTCCTTGCGGCGTGCACCCGGGGTGGCCCGCACCCGCAGGTCGTCGACGCCGCCTTCCTCGAACACATGGAACACGAAGTCGCGCACGCTGTCGGTCGACACGCGGGCCAGCGAGCGCTCCAGCACCAGCGTGTCGGAGCGGCATTCGGTGAAGACCAGGCCGCCCACGTCGTAGCGGTCGATCGCGGCGTTGAAGGGGCGCTCGAGCGCGTCGCGCGAGGGCAGGGCGTCCATCACATGGCCGACGCGTGCGCGCCAGGCCAGGAACTGCCGGTCGGGCGGCTCTGCGTGCACGTCGAAATGGCTGTGTGCCACGCCCGGGGGACAGAGGGGGCGTTCGGGGGCCGTGGCGGCGCTGTGCGTCATAGGGCGAGGTCGGAGCGGCGCCAAGGGGCTGGAGGGTCCATGCCCGCCAAATAGTACTAACTAAGCGTTAAAAAATCACAGATTTTGCGAAATTCTCCCAAGAACTGAGACGGAAGGTCAAGGCTGTTTACAAAGCGACCTCAGGCTCGCGAGAGGCGTCCTTGCATTGCATTTCGTGGCAGAGGGACGCCGGGTTTACTTTTTCCCCTAGTGTTGATCGACCGAGCGAGCATTGACATGTCCAAAGGAAGCGCCGAGCTGCGTGCCATTTCGGAACTGGACGACGCACCGCCCTTGAGCCCCGCCGTGGCCGCGAACGCCGCGGCGCGGCTTTTTGCCCAGGCCAACCAGCTGGACCTGGCCAACCTGATGACGGCGGTCGAGCGCGGCGACGTGTGGGCAGCCGCGCGCACGGCGCGGCAGATCCTGTGCGACATCGAGGAGGCGGCCCTGGCGGCGCACGGGCTCGACCGTGCGCAGGAAGAAGCCGGCGACGAGGGCCTGCTCTCGCCGCGTGAACTGAAAGTGCTGGAGCTCGTGGCCCAGGGCTGGAGCAACCGGCGCGTGGCCGAGGCGCTGCACCGCTCCGACAGCACGGTCGCCAGCCAGATCAAGAGCATCTACCGCAAGCTGTCGGTCCATTCGCGCACGCAGGCCGTGCACGAGGCCACGCGGCGCGGGCTGCTGCGCCCCTCGGGCGCAACGCAGCGCCGGGTCATCAGCTTCCCGGGGTCCGGGCCCGCGCGCGGCTGAGCTCAGTCGGCCTTGCGTGTGCGTGTCCTGGGCGTGCCGCCGGCCGCCGGCAACTGCTCGCGCAGGTAGGCCAGGAAGGTGCGCACCACCTCGGGCAGCGTGCGATCGGCCAGCGTCTGCAGCTCGACCGAACGCCCGCGCATGCCGGGCTCGCGGATCTCGGCCGCCACCAGTTCGCCGCGCTGCACGCGGTCGCGCACCGTGATCTCGCCCGTGATGGCCAGGCCGCCGCCCTGCAGCACGAAGTTGGCGAGCGCCTCGAAACGGTTGCTCACCAGCACGGGCTCGAACACGAGGCCGCGGTTGCTGCAACCCACGTCGAACAGCTGGCGCACCGTGTTCTCGGGGCTGCCCAGCGCGATGGGAAAGGGATGCATCTGCGCCAGCGTCACGCTGCGCGACTTCGCCAGCGCATGGTCGGGCCGCATGATCGCGAACACCGACGCCGCCTGGCGGTGCTCGACCCGGATGCCGCGCACCGCCGCGCGGCTGTAGGTCAGGCCGATGTCCGCCTCGCCGAGCAGCACGGCGTCGCTCACCTGTGTCGGTCCGGTGGCATCGAGCCGGAAGCGCACGCCCGGGTACTGTTCGCGGAACGCCGCGATGGTGCGCGGCAGGAACTCGTTGGCGAAGCCCGAGGAACAGGCGATGCGCACCCGCCCGCTCAGTGGCCCCTGCAGCGCCTGGATGTCCGACAGCACGCGCTCGGCCTCCAGCGCGCCGCGCAGCGCGTGCGCCGCCAGCAGCTCGCCCGCGGCGCTGGGCACCATGCCGCGCGGGCGGCGCTCGAACAGCGGCGCGCCCACCAGGGTTTCGAGCGCGGCCACCTGGCGGCTGACGGCCGAGATGCTGACGTTCAGCCGCGCGGCCGCCTCGGTGAGCGAGCCCGTGCGGGCCACTTCGAGGAAGTAGCGCAGCGAGGTTTCCTGCAGGCGGCGGCTGGGCATGGGGGAGTGTGAGGTTTGCAAGGAATGCAAAGGTAGCTCAAGAAAATAGCAATTGTTGAAAAGGTGCCCGCTTTTTATGCTGCGCAGACACTCGGTCCTCCGTCCTGCTCCCTTCTGCGCTGCCACCCATGCCCACCCCTTCCCCTCGCTTCCCTCGTGCCACCCGCCGCCTGATGGCGCTGCTCCCCACGGCCGTCCTGCTGCTGGGCCACGGCCTCGCGCAGTCGGCCGAACTCTCGCCGGCCCAGGCCGAGCGCCATGCGCAGGCCACCTACCGCGAGTACTTCGAGTTGCTGACCCTGCCCAACGACGCCACCGTGCCGGAGGACATCCGCAAGAACGTCGACTGGCTGGAGCAGGCCTTCCGCAAGCGCGGCTTCACGACGAAGCAGCTGCCCAACAGCGGCAAGCCGATGCTCTTCGCCGAGTTCCCGGGCAGCGACCCCGCGCGCAAGACGGTGCTGTTCTACATGCACCTCGACGGCCAGCCGGTGATCCCCGCGCAGTGGGCGCAAAAGAGCCCGTGGACGCCCGTGCTCAAGCGCAAGACAGACAAGGGCGAGTGGGAAGAGATCGACGCGGCCCCGCTCTTCAGCGGCCCGCTCGACCCCGAGTGGCGCGTGTTCGGCCGGGCCTCGGCGGACGACAAGGGCCCGATCATGATGCTGCTGGCGGCCATCGACGCGCTCAAGGCCGGCGGCGGCCAGCCGGCGGTCAACGTGAAGGTGATCCTCGACAGCGAGGAAGAAAAAGGCTCGCCGTCCATCAGCCAGGTCATGCAGGCCCACCGCGAGCTGCTGCGCAGCGACGCCATCGTGATCCACGACGGCCCCATGCACGCCACCAACCGGCCCACGCTGGTGTTCGGCAACCGCGGCGCGGCCGATGCGCGGCTCACCGTGTACGGCGCCAAGGTGCCGCTGCACAGCGGGCACTACGGCAACTACGCGCCCAACCCGGCGCAGCGCCTGGCCAGCCTGCTGGCCACGATGAAGGACGACACCGGGCGCGTGACCGTGCCGGGCTACTACGACCGCGTGAAGATCGGCGAGGCCGAGCGCAAGATCATGGCCGCCGTGCCCGACGACGAGGCCGCGCTCAAGCGCCGCCTGGGCATCGCCCGCACCGACCGGGTCGGCGCCAACTACCAGGAGGCGATGCAGTACCCCTCGCTGAACGTGCGCGGCATGGCCTCGGCGGCCGTGGGCGACAAGGTGGCGAACATCGTGCCCGACAAGGCCGAGGCCGAGATGGACCTGCGCACCACGCCCGACTCCGACGCGCCTTATTTGGGCAAGCTGATCGAGGCGCACATCGTCAAGCAGGGCTACCACCTCGTGAAGGGCGCGCCGACCGACGAGGAGCGCGCCCGCTACGACAAGCTCGCCAGCTTCAGCTACCGCAGCGAGGGCGCCGACGCGGCGGGCTCGCCGATCAACTCACCCATCGGCCAGTGGGCCTACAAGGCGCTGACCGACACCTTCGGCACCACGCCCGAGCCGGTGCGCATCCGCATGATGGGCGGCACCGTGCCGACGGCGGAAATCGTGCGCGTGCTGCAGGTGCCGTTCGCGATCATTCCGCTGGTGAACGCCGACAACAACCAGCACGCGGCGAACGAGAACCTGCGCATGGGCAACTACGTGACCGGCGTGCAGACGGTCTACGCGCTGATGACGCACGGGTTCTGAGCCCGAACAGGGCTAGCGGTCGTCAGGCCCCCTTGCCGGGCTTCTGCGCCTGCTCGCATTCCACCTGGATCAGCTCGCGCTGGTCCAGCGTCGTGCCGAAGCGCACCGCGCTGAGGCAGCCGCCCCACACGCAGCCGGTGTCGGTCGAGAGCAGGTCGGGCCGTGAGAGCCAGCCCAGCGTCGACCAGTGGCCGAAGGCGACGGTGGCCGCGGCCGTCTTGCGGCCCGGCACGTCGAACCACGGCAGGTAGCCCTCGGGGCCGGGAATGGCGCCGTCCTTGCTCTCGAACTCCATCACGCCTTCGGGCGTGCAATAGCGCAGGCGCGTGAGCGCGTTGACGATCACGCGCAGCCGCGCGTGGCCCGTGAGCGCGTCGTCCCAGTGGTCGGGTGTGTTGCCGTACATCTCGTGCAGGAAGTCGCCCAGCGCGGGGCCGCGCAGCACCGACTCGACCTCCGACGCCAGCGCCAGCGTGTTGCCCACCGTCCACTGCGGCAGCACGCCGGCATGCACCATGAGCAGGTCGCCGCCGCCGATCTGCATGTGCAGCGCCATGTGCTGCTGGCGCAGCCAGTCGAGCATCGCCTCGCTGTCGGGGGCGGCCAGCAGGCCGGCCACCGTGTCCTTGCGGCCGCCCTTGCGAACGCCGTGCGCCACGCCCAGCAGGTGCAGGTCGTGGTTGCCCAGCAGGCTACGTGCCGAGGCGCCGTAGCCCTGCAGGCGGCGCAGCACCGCGGCCGAATCGGGGCCCCGGTTGACCAGGTCGCCGAGCACCACGAGCGTGTCGCGGCTGGGAGAGAAATCGATCTTGTCGAGCAGCCGGCCCAGGGGGGCATCGCAGCCCTGGACGTCGCCGATACAGTAAAGTGACATTCCCTCATTCTCTCCCCCCGTTCATGGATGTCTTCCTGCTGGCCTTGCTGACCACCCTCAATGCGGTGTTCGCAATGTCCGAAATGGCCCTTTCCACCAGCCGCCGCGCACGCCTCGCGGCCTTGGCCGAAACGGGGGACACCGGGGCCGAGGCCGCGCTGAAGCTGATGGAATCGCCCACGCAATTCCTCTCGACCGTGCAGATCGGCATCACCTCGATCGGCATGCTCAGCGGCATCGTGGGCGAGGCCGCCTTCGCGGCGCCGCTCGCGGTGTGGATGGAAAGCCTGGGCATGGGCGCCGGCACCTCCAGCATCGTGTCGACCGCGGTGGTGGTGACCTGCATCACCTTCTTCACCATCATCTTCGGCGAGCTGGTGCCCAAGCGCATCGGCCAGCTGTACCCCGAGCCAGTGGCGCGCTTCGTGTCGCGCCCCATGCGCGGGCTGGCCAAGGGCGCCAAGCCCTTCGTGTGGCTGCTGGCCGGCGCCACCGCCACCACGCTGAAGCTGCTGCGCATCGACGCCAACGCCGCGCGCTCGGTGACCGAAGAAGAAATCTCGGCCAGCCTTGAAGAAGGCGTGGACGCCGGCGTGATCGAGCAGCACGAGCACCAGATGGTGCGCAATGTGTTCCACCTGGACGACCGCCGCCTGTCGTCGCTCATGATCCCGCGCGCCGACATCGAATGGCTCGACGCCTCCAACACCGTGGCGCAGGCGCTGCAGAAGGTGGCGGACGCCGCGGCGCTCAACCTCGTGCACTCGTGGTACCCCGTGTGCCGCAACTCGCTGGACGATGTGGTCGGCGTGATCAGCGTGGCGCACCTGCTGCGCCTGGGTTCCGCCCACAAGGGCGTGCTCGGCCAGGAGGCCACGCCCGCCGTGTTCGTGCCCGAGACGCTCACCGGCATGGAGCTGCTCGAGCAGTTCCGCACGCGCGCCGGCCGGCTGGTGTTCGTGGTCGACGAGTACGGCGTGGTGCAGGGCCTCATGACCCCGCGCGACCTGCTCGAGGCCATCACCGGCGAGCTGCAGCCCGGCATGCAGGCCGACGCCTGGGCGCACCAGCGCGCCGACGGCATGTGGGAGCTCGACGGCCTCATGCCCGTGTCGGAGCTGCGCGCGCGCCTGGGCATCCGCGAGCTGCCCGACGAAGAGCGTGGGCGCTACAACACCGTGGCGGGCCTGCTCATGTCCGTGTCGGGCCACCTGCCCGCCGTGGGCGAGCACATCGACTGCGCGGGCTGGTGCTTCGAGGTCGTGGCGCTCGAAGGGCGCCGCATCGACCGCGTGCTGGCGTCGCCCGACCCGGCCGCGCCGCAAGAAGACTGAAGAGGAGGGCGCGGCCATGCTGTCGCTGCTTGCACTGAGTTGCCCCCAATGCTCGGCCCCGCTGCCGCGTGCGGCGCGCTGGCGCACCGTCAACTGCGGCTACTGCGGCGCGACCATCACGCGCGGCACCGAAACCGTCGAGCGCGAGAGCTTTCGCGCCGCCTGGCGCCGCGCCAACGCGGCACAGCTGTCGGACACCGGTCGCCTCCTGCAATGGCGCGGCGCGCACTACCGCGTGCTCGCGCCGCTGGGCCAGGGCGAACACAGCGAGGTGCTGCTGGCCGAACGGCTCGGCGCCGTGCCCGAGCGCGTGACGATCAAGCTCGCGCGCGAGGAGGCCGGCAACGCCGTGCTGGCGCGCGAGGCCGCCGTGCTGCAGGCGCTGCAGGCCCTGTCGGTGCCCGGCGCGGCCTACTTCACGCGGCGGCTGCCGCAGCCGCTGGGCCTGGGTGTGGCGCAAGGCCTGGGCGACGGCGAACGGCAGGCGCTGGTGCTGCGCCACCCGACCGGTTTCTGGGGCAGCCTGCAGGAGGTGCAGCAGGCCAATCCGCAAGGCATCGATGCGCGCCATGCCGTCTGGCTCTGGCGGCGCATGCTCGAGGTGCTGGCCTTCGTGCACGGCGCCGGCTGGACGCACCGCGCGCTCACGCCCGCGCATGCGCTCGTGCATCCGCGCGACCACGGCGTGCTGCTCATCGGCTGGTCGCAGGCCAGGCTGGACGTGTCGGGCGGCGCCATCGGGCGCGACCTGATGGCGTCCGCGCGCAGCGTGCGCGCGTTGCTGTCCGACAGCGCCACCTCCGCGCCGCTGGACGCCTTGCTGCGCGAGTGCAGCGACGACGCCGTCGCCTGCGAGCGGTTGGGCGCGCAGGGCATCGAGCAGGCGCTGTCGGTGGCCTCGCGCGAGGCCTTCGGGCCGCCGCGCTTCGTTCACTTCGACCCCGCGCCGGCCGGCTAGCCGCCAGCCTTTCACTTTTTCCTCACGAAGGAGCACGTCCATGGGTTACGGAAACTATTCGCACGCCGCCCACGCGGCCATCGTGGCCGACCGCGCCGCCAAGTCCGGCAGCGAAGTCTTCACGCAGACCGCCACGCACGCGCTCATGAACCCGCAGGGGCTCAAGGTGCGCGAGTCGCGCGACAACGCCGACCACCCGAACTCGCTGGGCATCGCCTTCGCGCTCGACGTCACCGGCTCGATGGGCGACATCCCGCAGACCCTCGCGCGCCGCGAGCTGCCGACCTTCATGAAGCTGCTGACCGACTGCGGCGTGGCCGACCCTCAGCTCATGTTCATGGCCATCGGCGACGCCACCTCCGACCAGGCGCCGCTGCAGGTGGGGCAGTTCGAATCGACCGCCAACCTCATGGACCAGTGGCTCACCTGGAGCTACCTCGAAGGCGGCGGCGGGGGCAGCGGCGAGGAAAGCTACGAGCTGGCCTTCTACGTCATGGCGCAGCACACCGACATGGACTGCTGGGTGAAACGCAAGAAGCGCGGCTACCTGTTCGTCACCGGCGACGAGCTGCCGTACCCGGCCGTGTCGCGCCACCAGGTCGAAGGCCTCATCGGCGAGAAGCTCGACGAGGACATTCCCATCGAAGAAGTCATCGCCGCCGCGGCCGAGACCACGCACCTGTTCTTCCTGATTCCCGATGCGCAACGCCGCCGCCGCTGCGAGCCGCGCTGGCGCGAGCTGCTGGGCGACCACGTGATCTGCATGGACTCGCCCGACGACGCCTGCGCCGTGGCGGCCGGCATCGTCGCGCTCACCGAGAAGGCCGTGCCCAGCCTCGACGCGCTGGCCGGCGTGATGAGCTCCACCGGCATGGCCAAGGAACGCGTGGGCGGCGTGCTGCACGCGCTGGACGGCTACGCCGCGCTGCTCGACCCGACCGCACCGCGCCGCGCCACGCCGGCCGCCGGCAACGGGGCGCGCAGCGCGTGGTGGAAGCGGCTCTTCGGCTGACGGCCTGCCGTTGACTTCGACGCGCTACGTCTCGCTGCTCGGCCTCGGTTTCGGCGACTGCGGCAAAGGCCGCTTCACCGACTTCCTGAGCGGCGCCTGGGGCGCACACACCGTGGTGCGCTTCAACGGCGGCGCGCAGGCCGGCCACAACGTGGTGCTGGCCGACGGCCGCCATCACACCTTCTCGCAGTTCGGCGCCGGAAGCTTCCATGCCGGCGTGGCGACCGTGCTCGCCAGCCCGGTGGTGGTGCACCCGACGGCGTTGCGCGTCGAGGCCGAGGTGCTGCAGCGCGCCGGCGTGCCCGACGCCTTCGCGCGTCTGTTCATCGATGCGCGCTGCCGCGTGACCACGCCTTTTCATCAGGCTGCTGGCCGCCTGCGCGAATGGGCACGCGGTGCGGCGGCGCACGGCAGCTGTGGCGTTGGTGTGGGTGAGACCGTGCGGCAGGCACTGGCCGCGCCTGAAACGACGCTGCACTACGGCGACCTTGCGCACCCCGCGCGCACGCTCGGCAAGCTCGAAGCCCTGCGCCTCGCGCTGCACCGCGAGTTTGCGGATGCGCTGCCTTCGTCGGCCGAGGCCGCGCAAGAGCTGTCCGTGCTCGCCGATGCCTCGCTCGCACAACGCTGGCTCGACGCCGTGCAGCCCTGCCTGCGCCAGTCGCCGCCCGCGAGCGCCGACGCCATCGGCGAACGGCTCGCGCGCGCCGGCACCGTGCTGTTCGAAGGCGCGCAGGGCGTGCTGCTCGACGAGTGGCGCGGCTTTCATCCGCACACGACCTGGAGCACCGTCTCCACCGCCGCCGTCGAGGCGGTGCTGCGCGACGCGGGCATTGCCGCACCCGTGCAGCACCTGGGCGTGCTGCGCAGCCACCTCACGCGGCACGGCGCCGGCCCGCTGCCCACGCACGACCGCGCGCTCGATGCGCGGCTGGCCGAGCCGCACAACGCCGACGACGGCTGGCAGGGCGCGTTCCGCCGTGGCCACCCCGACGCGGTGCTGCTGCGCTACGCGCTCGCCGCCGTCGGGCCGCTCGACGGGCTGCTCGCCAGCCATCTCGATGCCGTCGCGCATGCGGACCTGCGCTGGTGCACCGGCTACCGCAGCGCCGACGGCCACACGCTGTCATCGCTGCCGCTCGGCGATGCGACCGACCTGGACCACCAGCACGCGCTCACCCGCCTGCTGGAAGGCGCCCAACCTTTGTACGAATCGCAACCCGTCGCCAGCGCCCCCGAGTGGGTGCGGCGCGTGGAAGCCCTCAGCGGCCTGCCCGTGCGCTTCGGCGCGTTCGGTCCAGTGCGCGAGGCCGTTCGCGCGCGCGACCTGCTGCTCTGATCTCATGAGAAAGCCTGCGTGACCCCCAACCTCTTCCTGATCGCCGGTGCCGTGCTGAGCGCCATCGCCGCGCTCTTGCACATCTGCGTCATCTTCGGCGGCCCGTCCTGGTACCGCTTCTTCGGTGCGGGCGAGCGCATGGCCGCGAGCGCAGAAGCCGGCCACCTGTACCCCGTGGCCGTCACGCTGGTCATCGCCGGCATGCTGGGCGTGTGGGCCGCCTACGCGCTGGCAGGCGCCGGCGTGTTGCAGCCACTGCCGCTGCAGGCGCTGGTGCTGCCTGCCATCACCGCCGTGTACCTGCTGCGCGGCCTTGTCGCCGTCGCGATGTGGCTGTTCGCTCGGCGCCGGCTCAGCGCCTTCTGGGTGTGGAGCTCGCTCGTGTGCTTCGTGTACGGCGTGGTGCACCTCGTCGGGCTCGTGCAGGTCTGGGACACGCTCTGACCACGACCCGCCACCGCACTCAAGCAGAATCCGAATCGAAGCAACCTCGTCCTGTTTTCCCTCCCACGATCGACACCATGACTACTCCCGAAGACATCTACACCGAACCCCCCGCCGATCCCGACACGCTCGCCAACCTGGGCCCGCTGCGGCCGCTGGCCGGCATCTGGGAGGGCATGAAGGGCGTCGACGTCAAGCCGAAGAAAGAGGGCCCGAAGACGCAGGTCTACGTCGAGCACTACGAGTTGCAGCCCATCGACGCGCAGACCAACGGCCCGCAGCTGCTGTACGGTCTGCGCTACCACACCTACATCCACAAGCCCGGCCTCACCAAGATGTACCACGACCAGGTCGGCTACTGGCTGTGGGAGCCGGCCACCAGCACCGTGTTTCTCACGCTGGCCATTCCGCGCGGGCAGGTGGCCATGGCCAGCGGCCACGTGAAGCCCGGCGACACCGAGTTCACGCTCAGCGCCGGGCATGGCAGCCTGGTGAACGGCATCGTGTCGAACCCGTTCCTGGAGCGCGCCTTCACCACGCTGGCGTGGAACATCACGGTGAAGATCAACGCCGACGGCACCTGGTCGTACGACCAGGACACCGTGATGCAGATCCTGGGCCAGGCCGAGCCTTTCCACCACACCGACCGCAACACGCTCACGCGCGTCGGTGAGCCCGGGCTCAATCCGCTGGCGAAGATGGCGGCGGCCTGAGGCCGTTCAGTCTGCGGGCGGCTTCGGCGTGCGCAGGCGCCGCAGCCGCACCGTGAGCTCCTTCACCAGCTGAAGCTCCCCGCGCCGCTGCGCCACCTCCAGCGCCTGCGCGAACGAGGCCTCGGCCTTCGCGGCGTCGCCGAGCGCCAGTGCGAGCAGGCCCTGCAGCCGCCACGCGGCGGTGAACTCGGGGTCGAAGGCGAGCGCCTTCTCGACATGCATCAGCGCCGTGGGCGCGTCGTCGCGCCGGTGGTACGCCAGCGCCAGGCTCATGCGCAGCAGGGCGCCGTCGCGGCCGGCGGCCAGCAGGCGCTCGAGCGCCTCGGGGGAGGGGCCGGGTGGGGTGGTGGCGGTGTTCATGGGATTCGTTCGACCTTCCTTGAGGGACTTTGAGCGCTGGCCGGCGGTTGCGTCAATATCAAAGAATAATCTTTGATATTTAAAAACGCAGGTGTTCCGATGAATCTCCCTACCTCCGTCTGGCTGTTCCAGTCTCTCCACGCGCTGGGCATGGCGCTGTGGCTGTCGATTGCGGTGCGCAACAACTGGCGCGGCTTCGCGGGCTCGGTGTTTGCGGTCGGGGGCACGATGTCGATGGCGCCGTTGCGCGTCGATCCGGCCATCGACACGCCCTTGGTGACGCGCGCCATCCGCTCGGTGGCGCTGCACCGCGCGGCGCTGTGCGTGGTGCTGGCGTTGCAGTTCGGCGCGGCGCTGGCGTTCTGGGCCGGCGGCGCGATGCTGGTGGTCGGCGGCGACCTGTCGGCCGCGCGGCCGTGGCTCAACCTGGGGCTGGCCGGCTTTGCCGCATTCCTGTTCGCCATGCACCTGGGCGGCCTGTGGTTCGGCTACTGGATACGGCAGGATGGCCTGCAGCTCACGCACCTCGTGCTGCTGCTGTGGGTGCTGGCGGCGTTCTTCCTGTTCAACCTGTCATGGCATTGATGCCGCCTTCGTCCTACGCGCGCGGTGAGGCCACGCCCACAGCCCGCGCGACGCGCTGCATCCACCATCGGTCCCCATGAACAGAGTGATTCTTGCGTTCCTGGGTGGGGTTGCCTGCGCTGCCGCCGTGGTGGCCATCGCGGAGCCCGTGAGAGTGCCCGTCGACAGCGACGACAAGGGCACGGCCTACATCGCGCCCAACGTGAACTCCACCGAAACCTCGGCCCGCACGAACGGTGCCACGGTCGGTGTGCAGCGCCCGGACGGCAGTGCTTTGGAAGCCGGTACCGACACGTCTGGCAAGCGGCCCACCTATTCGGTCGGTGCCAAGACCGGCGGCGACGTTTCCTTCTCGGGCGGCGCGCACTCGGACGGCAAGGCCAACACCGGCGTGAAGGCCGGCATCACCATCAAGTACTGATCGGTCAGACCATCGTCGCGTAGACGATGAAGCCCTCGTGCTTCGCGACCTTGTCGTAGAGCGTGCGCCCCGCCGCATTGGTCGTGTGCGTCTGCCAGTACACGCGGTGTGCACCCGCGCGTCGCACCTGTTCGTACACGCCCTCGATCAACTGCCGGCCCACGCCCTGGCCGCGTTCGGACGATTGCGTGAACAGATCCTGCAGGTAGCAGTTGGGCTCGATGCGCGTCGTGCTGCGGTGGAACAGGTAGTGCACCAGCCCCACCAGCTGCCCCTCGCGCTCGGCCACCAGCGCATGCACCGGCTCGTACGCATCGAAGAAGCGCTGCCACGTGACCTGCGTGATCGCCTCGGGCAGGGCCGTGGGGCCTTCGCGGCCGTAGAAGGCGTTGTAGCCGTCCCAGAGCGGCTTCCATGCGGCGAAGTCGTCGGGCTTGGGCGGGCGGATCAGGAGCGCGGGCGTGGTCATGAGGTCAGGAGGCCTTTCCGTTGGGAGCGAGCGTGTCGCGCGCCGCGATGGCGGCGGCAGCAGCGGCGGTGGTCGCGGCGTTGGCGGGACAGGACGGCAGCGCCACCGGCACTGCCGCGGGCATGGGCTCGGGCACCGGTCCCATCGATTTTTCGAGAAAGTCGAGCATCGCGCGCATCGCCGCGCTGTTGTGGCGGCGCTGCGAGTACGCGGCATACAGCCAGTGCTCGTGCGGCATGTGGTCGCGCAGCACCGGCACCAGCGCGCCGCGCTCCAGGTGCGACTGCGCCAGCGGCTCGGGCACGTAGGCCACGCCCACGCCGCGCAGCGCCAGCTCGATCAGCGCCACCGCGTCGTTGGCCTCCATGCGGCTGTGCACCGCCACATCGTGCGGCTGGCCGTCGGTTTCAAAGGGCAGGTGCGTGGTGGGCATCGGCGAATAGCTCAGCACGTCGTGCCGCGCCATGTCCTCGGGCACCTGCGGAATGCCGCGCTGCGCCCAGTAGGCGGGCGACGCGCACACCACCATGTCGAAGCGCACCAGCCGGCGCACGATCAGGTTCATGTCGTCGATGCGCCCGCCCGTCAGGTGGATGTCGATGCCTTCCTCGATCAGGTCGATGTCGTGGTTGGTGAAATTCAGGCTCACGTACACGTCGGGGTAGAGCTTGATGAACTCCGCGATCACGTCCGAAAGCCAGCCCGCGATGAGCCCGTGCGGCGCGCTCATGCGCAGGCGCCCGCGCGGGTGCGAGCCGTGCGCCTGCAGGTCGTTGAGCGTGTTCTCGGCCATCGTCACCAGCTCGGTGCTGCGCTCCAGCAGCACCTCGCCCGCGTCGGTGAGGCTCAGGGAGCGGGTCGAGCGGTTGAGCAGGCGCACGCCGCTGCGTGCTTCGAGCTCGGCCACATAGCGGCTGACCGTAGCCTTGGACATGCCCAGCGAGAGGGCCGCGCGGGAGAAGCTGCGCCGGAACGCGACTTCGCGGAACGTTTTGATGAGATCGAGACCATCCATAGATCGGCGCATTGTTCCAGCATCGGGGGAGGGGGCACGGGTCGTAGGGGCATCCCGGTTTTGCGCCGTGAAAGGGGTGGGGGTGCGTGGCTATACTGCCGCCCGTTGCGCCTGAGGAGGCGCAACGGGCTTGGTCTCCCGAAACACCTCTGCGCCCACCTCCCGGAGGCCACGCATGGCGCTCGCTCCCTCGTTACCCGAATCCTCGGCGACTCTCTGCGCCGAATCGCTCGCCTTGCAGGCCTGCGACGACCTCGACAGCTTTCACACGGTGCGCCGCGCGTATGCGTGCATCGAGAAACTCATCGTGCCGCAACACGTGAACGACACCGACGATGTGTACCCGACGCGCACCGAACTCGGCGCGCTCGTGCGGCTGGTCAACGAAGAACTGCAGCGGCGCATCGAAGCCGCCGAGGCCACGCTGCAGTCGCTGCGTGCTGCCGTGGGCGATGCCCAGCGGGGCTGACGGCTCAGGCGGGGCGCTCGCCGTTCTCCGCCGGTGGTTGCTGCTGTCGCTGTTGCAGCGTCGTCGAGATGCCGTAGAGCGCCAGCATGCCGAGCACGTGCCCGATGGCAACGCCCGGCTCACCCGACTCAATTCGCGCGATCGTCTGGACGTGAACGCCCAAGCGCGCGGCAGCGACGGCCTGGCCCTCGCCAGCCGTTGTGCGCGCCAGCTTGGCAGCAGCACCGAACGCCTTGATCGCGTCGTCTCCGATGTCGGAAGAAATTCGTTTTCCTTGGGCCATGGGGTGATTGTCACTGCTTGCCGGGGAGGCGTCCGGGGCGGGTAGGTACGATCAGGCGGGAGCGGTTCTTGGCGACCGCAGCCGGACTCGCGTCGGCGGGCAGGGCCTGTCGTTCAAGAAGAGCTCAAGTCCCTTATTGCTTAGATTTCATGCCAGAACTTCCGGTCTACTTCCATATGCAACCTGGCGCCACGCTGCCCAACATCGGGTACTTGGCCCCCTTTCGGGCTGTTGTGATCATCGAGGAGGAAGTCTCCATTGAGTGGCGCGACGATGTCAGCAACTGGTTGGTGAATTCCGGCTGCCTTTACATGATGGCGTGGGGGCTGGACTGCACTTTGTGGGACGACTCTGTCGACTGGGCGAACATAGGTCAATTCCCCTTCGAGGACATTCCAGAGGATCGATTCGTCGTGACGACATGGCATGACAGTGATCCACTGGATGAGGTTTTCTATTTCTGCAAACACACTGCTGCTCATCCGATAGTGGAGCTACCTCAAGCGATCTTGCTGCACATCGCCCGCAATGAGAGTGCAGGCCCGATGCTTAATGCGTATAGCCGCGCCTGATAGGGTGGGCGAGACCTCTGACGCATCCCCAGCCATGCACCTAGTCAGCCTGTCAGCACTTTCCCCCGAGGATGTTCGCGCGATCTGGCGCCTGGCTGCATTGCCCCCCGTGGATGTTCAAGGCGCCGCAGCCTGGTCATTCGAAGGAAACGGCATTCGCACGCGCACGACGTTCCTGAAGGCATTCCACGAACTGAACCTGTCCGTCATCGAGCTGCCGAATCTCCTGAAGACAAACGAACGCGTGTGCGATCTCGCGGGCTATCTCGACCCTTTCTATGACATCTACGTCATCCGGGAATCGAACCATGAGCGCCTCGCGGAGTTCGCTGCTTCGTCCCGCAGGCCTGTGGTCAATGCGATGTCAAACGCCGGCCATCCATGCGAAGTTCTTACGGACGCCTACTTCATCGAAACAACCATAGGCCCGATCCAGAAGGTGCGCATCTGCCTTTGGGGGCCGCCGACCAACGTATTTCGTTCATGGCATGAGCTGGCCGGCGTGATGGGCTTTACGCTGGTTCATGTCTGCCATGAGGGCTTCCACGAGACCATCCCCAACGTCGCCTTTTCATCGTCTTCCCCAGAAGCAGCGGACGTGGTCATCACCGATGGCTGGCCTCGGGGCACGGAGCAGTTGAGCCGTCCGCTGTCCGTTGAAGATCTGGCTCGGATGGGAAACCCCGTGCTGTTGCCGACGCCACCGTTCACTGTCGGTGGTGAACTTTCGGTGGACCCTCGTCGCTATCCGCACTTTGCCGGCTACGAGCAGAAGAAGCACCTCTTGCCGGTGCAAAGAGCGGTGCTTCAATATCTGCTTGCAACCTGAATTGACCGGGCTCGGTCAGTCGAGTGCTGAACGGAATAGAGTCGAAAAAACCTGAATAGCCTATGAGCGAGGACTTCATCTCCCTCAGTCGATCGCTTGTCGACGACGCATGGAACAACCCCGAAAAATGGGAAGCGAACCTTGCCTCTGCGCAAGCGTTGCTCTCGAAGGCGCTCGTTGAATCCCCTGGCAATGTCCTTGCCCTGACGTGCTTGGGCGCCGTGCTTTCCGATCAAGGCAAGCACAAAGAGGCTGCATCCGCCCTGCAACGTGCAGTCGAACTCGGCTCCACCGATCGGAACACGTTCTTCAACCTCGGCGTGGCAACGATGAACTTCGGCTCACGCGCGAAAGCCATGTCTGCATTCCGTGGGGCCGAAGGGCTCCAGGCTTCGCCGCTGTCGTGGCCGGCATACTTTGATGCGCAGGCCCATTGAGCCCCCTCCCACCCCAAGCAAGGAGACCCGCATGAGAACGCTGAAAATCATGGAGCACATCTCGCTGGATGGTGTGATCCAGACCTCGGGCGAAGACGGCTTTCCCTACGCGGACTGGACCACGCCCTACCGCAGCCCCGCCGGCCGGGATGAAGTGCTCGCCGCGCATGGCGGGCGCTTCGATCTGCTGCTCGGGCGTCGCACCTACGACCTGTGGTCGGACTACTGGCCCAAGGCGCCGAGCGGCGCGATGGCGGATGGACTGAATGCGGCGACCAAGCATGTCGTGACCCACCGCCCCGAAAGCCTTTCGTGGGGCCCGTTCGAAAGCGTGGGGCCGGACGTCGTCGAGGGCGTTCGCCGCATCAAGTCGCAGGCGGGCCCGAACCTGATTCTCTGGGGCAGCTCTACGCTGACATCGACACTGCTGGCGCACGGCCTTGCCGATGAAGTGCTGTTGATCGTTTATCCGGTTCTGGTGGGCGCAGGAAAGCGCTTCTTCGCGCAGGGAACGCCACCCCGCGCCTTCGAGCTCGTCACCACGAAAGCAATGCCATCAGGCATCCTCCTCAGTGCCTACAAGGTCGCCGGTCCTTTGAAAGCCGGGTAGCCGAACCGCGAAACATCGCGAGCGATATCACAAGGAACATCTTGATCCACCGCATCCGCACGGCCCTCGTGGCCTGCACCTTGGGCGCCGCGGCATTGGCCGCTTCCGCGCAGGTCAACATCGGCTTCATCGGCACGCTCTCCGGACCCGGGGCTGCGCTCGGGCAGGAACAGTACGACGGCTTCATGCTGGCGGTCGAGCAGCGCCAAGGCATGCTCGGCGGCGTTCCCGTGGCGGTCCTCAAGGAAGACGACCAGCACAACCCCGAGCGCGGGGCGCAGCTGGTGCAGAGGCTGATCGAGAAGGACAAGGTCAGCTTTGTCACCGGCGTGACCTTCTCCGACGTGATGATGGCTATGGCCAAGCCGATGGCCCGAGCGGGCATGCTGTTCGTCGGCTCGAACGCCGGCCCCGCGCCGATTGCCGGCAAGCAGTGCAACACCAGGTTCGTCTTCGCCTCGTACCAGGACGAGTACCAGGCCGGGATCGTGGGACGCTACGCCGTCGACAAGGGCTACTGGAAGACGCTGTTCATTGCGCCCGACAACGCGTCGGGCAAGGACCAGCTGCGCGGCTTCAAGCGCTACTACTCGGGCGAGGTGGTGAGCGAAATCAACGTCAAGCCCGACCAGACCGACTACGCGGCAGCGCTGGCGCAGATCCAGCGCGTCGCGCCCGATGCGGTGGTGGCGTTCCTGCCGGGCGACATGGGCGTGAACTTCATCCAGCAGATGAACCGCTCGGGCCTGCTGGGCAAGGTGCCCTTGCTGACCGTGGGCACGGTCGATGGCACGACGCTGCCGCTGCTCAAGGATGCCGCGCTTGGTGTGGTGGCCGGCGCGGTCTGGGGCCCCGACCTGCCGAGTCCGACGAGCAAGGCTTTTGTTGCCGCCTTCGAAAAGAAGCACGGGCGCATCCCCTCGCAGTACGCGGCGCAAGGTTTCGATGCGGCGCTCCTGATCGACAGCGCGTTGAAGGAGACCAAGGGCTCCGTTGCCGATCGCGGTGCCTTGCGCAACGCACTCAACGCGGCCGATTTTGCGTCGGTGCGCAGCGGCTTCAAGTTCCTGCGCAACGGGTTCCCGGTGCAGGACGGGCACATCTTCGTGGTCGCGAAGGATGCGCAGGGCCGCACATCGCTGAAGCGGATCGCCACGCCGCTGGAGGCGAATCCGGATGGGTACTGGAACGAGTGTCGGTAGGGGAGGCGGCCGGGACATGTCGCTCGCCGGGTCTTCGGCTCGCGCGGTGCGAGCCGGAAGACCCGGCGGTTCCTCTCAGACTCAGGGCGCCAGGGTGAGCTTGAAGATCTGGTTGCCGTTGGAGGCGCCCACGTAGACGCTGCCGTCATTGGCCACCGCCACGCCGATCGGGAAGTTGAACGCGATCGCCGCGCCGGTGCTGTCGCGCAGCGTGCTGATCTCGCCCGCAGGCGTGACCACGCGCGCCACGCCGTCCCAGGCATGGGTCAGGAACACGTTGTCGTGCGCATCCACCGTCACGCCGTAGGAGAAGCCGAGCCGGGCTGGCGTGGCGGAGGTTCCGTCGACCACGCCGCCGTTGGCGCAATCGCCCAGCGGCGTGCTCACCGTGGCGCTGGCCACGTCGATCTTGCGCAGGCACAGGCTGTCGGTGTCCGTGTCGTACAGCGTGCGGCCATCGCGGCTGATCGCCAGGCCCTGCGGGCGCGCAAACTGGGCGGCGGTGCCGACCCCGTCCAGGTTGGCCTGCGTGCCGTCGCCCGCGAGCGTGCTCGTGGTGCCATCGGGTGCGACCTTGCGCACGCGCTTGTTGCCCAGGTCCGCCACGAACAGGTTGCCTGCACCGTCGAGCGCGATGCTGGCGGGGTTGTCGAACATCGGCGTGGCCGGGCTGTCGGCATAGCCGCTGCTGGTGTCGCCGACCCAGGTGCTGTAGGTGGTGGCGTTGGGGGCGATCTTGTTGATGCGGTGCTGGTCGCTCACGTACAGGGTGCCGTCGGCTGCCAGTGCCAGGCCATACGGCGTATTCATGGTCGACCCCGGCGTGACTTCGGCGCCGGTGCCGCTGGCCGTGTCGATGCGGTAGACCGAGCCGTTGCCGCCCATGGCCACGTAGAGGTTCGCGCCGCTGGCGTCCAGGACGAGCTGGTAGGGGCGGTTGTAGGTCACGCCGGTGGTCGCCAGCACGGTGGCGACCCAGGGCTTCACGGTCAACGTGGCGGCATGGCTGGTCACGCTGCCGTTGCCGCCGGTCACCTGCACGCGCAGCTGCTGGCCGCTGTCGGCCAGCTGGCCGGCGGCGGTGGTGAAGCTGTCGCCGGTGGCGCCTGCGACGTCGCTCCAGCTGGCGCCGCCATCGACGCTGCGCTGCCACTGGTAGGCGGTGGCGTGCACGGCCTGCACCTTCAGCGTGGCGGCCACGCCCTGGCCCACGGTGGTGTCCGATGGCTGCGTGGTGATGGCGGGCGTGGTGTCTTCCGGCGCGGGGGCGGGCGGCGGTGTGTCCTGGGCTGCAGGGGCCGGTGCAGGGGCGACGGCGAAGCCGGGGAAACCGCCGCCTCCGCCGCCGCCCCCACCGCAAGCCGCGAGCACGAGGTTCATCACCATCAGCGCGGCAGGTGCGCGCCATGCACGAAGAACGGGACGAGAGGTAGTCATGAGGGGCCTTCCTTTTTTCAAGTGGAGTGAGAGAGAAGGCCTCCACGGTAGGGTCGGCAATACCCGCAATCCAGTGTCGAAGGTCATCGACACCCCGCAAAAAAAAGTGCTCAGGCGCGCATGCCGGCGTGCGTTGCATCGTGCCCGGTCAGCGATGCCAGGGTCTGCAGCAGCCGGTCGGCCGCCACAGGCTTGAGCAGCACCTGCAGCCCCGATTCGCGCATCTGCTGCTGCCGCTGCGGCGCGGTTTCGCCGGTGATCAACAGCGCCTGCAGGCCGGGGCCGAAGCGCGCGCACAGCCGCTGCGCGGCGGCCAGCCCGTCGCCGCCGTCGGCCAGCCGCACGTCGCACAGCAGCACCTCGACAGGGGCGCTTGCGTGCGCGGCCTGCGCGAGCACGGCCTCGGCTTCGGCCTCGCTGGCCACGGCGTCGATGCGCACGCCGTGGGCCTGCAGCAGCCCGGTGACGGCCTGGCGGATCGCGGCTTCGTCGTCGATGAGCAGCACGCGCTGCGGCAACGGCAAGGCAGCGTCCGGGCGCACGGCGAGCGGCGCGACGCCCGAAGCCGACACCGCCGGCAGCACCAGGCGAAAGCGGCTGCCGTGGTCCAGGCGCGAGCGCACCTGCAGCGGGTGCGCCATCAGGCGCGAGAGCCGGTGCACGATGGACAGGCCGATGCCCAGCCCCTGCGCGCGGTCGCGCCCCGGATTCCCGACCTGGTAGAACTCGTCGAAGATGCGGCCCAGGTGCTCGTGCGGGATGCCGATGCCGGTGTCGCAGACGTCGATCCACACCAGCGGCCCGCGTGCACGGGCGGCCACCACCACGCCGCCGCGCACCGTGTACTTGAGCGCGTTGTCCACGAGGTTGGACAGCAGCCGCTGCAGCAGCTGCGGGTCGCTCAGCACCCAGCACGGCGTGGCGCGCAATCGCAATTGCAGGTCGCGGTCGGCCGCCTGGGCCGCGAACACATTGTTGAGCGCAAGGAACAGCGGGTTGAGTTCCACAGGGCGGATCTGTGGCGACACCTCGCCGGCGTCCAGCCGCGAGATGTCGAGCAGGGTGTCCAGCGAATCGCCGAGCGTTCCGACCGCATCCATCAGCCGCGCCGCGTGGTTCCATTCGTCGCTGCCCTGGAGCTTCTTCTCGATGACGGCGCCGAACAGCGCGATGGCGTGCAGGGGTTGGCGCAGGTCGTGGCTGGCGGCGGCAAGGAAGCGCGTCTTCTCCTCGCTGGCGCGCTGGGTCGCGGCAATCTGGTGGCTCAGCTGCTCGGCCAGCGCCTCCTTCTCGAAACGCATGGTCAGTGCGGCGGTCAGCAGCCGATGGTGCTGCAGCGCGAAGATGATCATGACGCCCATGTACAGCAGGCAGCCGGTGGCCAGGAACAGGTGCACGGTATCGCCGCGCCAGGCCAGCGCCAGGGTCAGGCTCGCCATGCTGGGCACGATGAAGCGGGGGATGTTGCGCTTGAGAACGGCCAGCGACAGCGCACCGCCGGCGCAGCCGCCCATCATCATGACGATGACCATGACCCACAGCCCGAGGTTGCGCCCCGGCGGCACGCACAGCCAGGGCGCCAGGCCCCAGACGCAGGAGCGCATGAGCACGTTGCGCGCATTGAAGCGGGCCCAGTACTCGGGGTGGGCCGCCGCATCGGGGCTGCGCTGGTAGCGCCGGTACGCGCGTCGCAGGGTCAGTGCCAGGTGCAGCACCATCCACAGCAGCACCTGCCAGCGCCGCGTGGCTACGAACAGGCCGATGCCCAGCGTCTGCGCCGTGAGGAAGTCCGCGAGGTAGGCGGCCGGCGCGTTGGCATGCACCGTGGCCACCTGCTCGCGCAGCACGCGCTGCGCCAGCGCGGGCGGATGCAGCTCGGTCATCGCAGGCATGCGGGCATCGCCATGTCGAAGGCCGCACCGTGCGCGGGCGTCACCTCAGGCTGCTGATGAGCTGGGCCCGCGAGCGCATGCCGAACAGCAGCAACAGGGTGGACACGTGGTTCTTGACCGTGCCCTCGGTCAGGCGCGACAGCTGGGCGATCTCCTTGTTCGACTTGCCGGCCAGCAGCCAGTCGAGGATCTCGACCTGGCGCGCATTGAGCTGCGGCTGCAACTCGGCCACGGCCGCCTTCGCGTGCACGGGGGCGGGTGCGTCCGCCAGGGGCCGGGCCGGCAGGCCGACCAGGTCGTTGTCGCGCACGTAGCGCAGCACCTCGCCCAGGTGCCCGGTCTTGGGCAGGAAGGCCTGCGCGCCGAGCGCCATCGCGCCCTGCATCAGCGCATGGCTGTCCTTGCCCGAGAGCACGACCACGCGCGATGCGGGAAAGGCGCGCTTGAAGCGCACGAGGGTGTCCAGCCCCTGCGCGTCGGGCAGGTCGAGGTCGAGCAGCACCAGGAAGTGCGACGCCAGATGGAGCTCGTACAGGTGCAGTGCGTCGGCCAGCGAGCGCGCCTCGTACACCGGCACGCTGCCGGTCTCCGCCAGCAGCAGCGCCCGCAGGCCCAGGCGCACCAGCTCGTGGTCGTCGACCACCAGGATGCCTCGCGCGGGGATGGCAATGCCGGCCTCGCTGCGCAACGGCGCGGCATGCGACGGCTGTGGTGTGGCAGTGGCCATGGTCCGGGCATGGTAGTGCGGACACCAGCGAACCTGAAATGACCAAAGTCATGACGCACGCCGCATTCGCGAAGGGAAAAGACATACGCACAAAGGCATATGCCTTGCCGGCCGACCGGCTACAGTCGGTCGGGACCGACCTGCGCAGCGCCTGTTGCAGGCGTTCAGAAACCAGCCTCCTTCCTCCCGGCCACTGACGGGAGACAACCCGCCCATGCAATCGACCGGAACCCTGCGCGGCATCGCCGCGATGCTGTTGGCCTGCGCCTTCTTCGCCTGCATGGACGCGCTGCTCAAGACCCTGGCCGGGCACTACCCGCCAGTGCAGGTGATGGCGCTGCGCGGTCTCACGGCGCTGCCGCTGGTGTGCGTGTACATCGCCTGGCGGCGCGAGGCGGCCGGCGTTTTCAACCGCCGGCTGCGCTGGCGCCTGCACCTGCTGCGCACGGCGCTGAACATGACGATGCTGGTGCTCTTCGTGCACGGCCTGAAGACCCTGGGCCTGGCCGAGGCCTACACGCTCACGTTCATCGCGCCGCTGCTGATGGTGCTCATCGCCGTGCCGATGCTGGGCGAATCGGTCCAGCCGCGGCACTGGATCGCCATCGGGCTGGGCTTCGTCGGCGTGGTGGTGGCGCTGCGGCCCGAGCAGGGGGCCTTCCTCTCGACGGGCGCGCTGGTGATCCTGGTGGCGGCCGTCTGCTATGCGCTGTCGAACATGCTGGGCCGGCTCATCAGCCGCACCGAGCCGAGCGCTGCACTGGTCTTCTGGACCACGGCGGGCATGGCTGTCGGCGGCAGCCTGCTCGCGGCGCCGCAATGGGTGCCGCTGCAGGCCGGGCACGCGTGGGCGCTGGCGGGTCTGGCCCTCAGCGGCTTCCTGGGCCAGCTGGCCATCGCCGAGGCCTTCCGCCACGGCCAGGCCGCGGCCATCGCGCCCTTCGAATACAGCGCGCTCGCATGGGCGCTCGTGATGGACTGGGTGTTCTGGCAGGCCGCGCCCGATGCATGGACGCTGGGCGGCGGGGCGTTGATCGTTGCGAGCGGACTGTGGCTGGCGCGAAGCGAGGCGCCGAGGTCCGTACAGAAAAAGCAGAAGGCCGCCTGAGCCGCTAGAGTCGGCCAGAAGCAGCCACGCGCACAAGACTTCCAATGCCCCGAACCACTTCCGAGATCGCTCACGACATCGCCAACTTCGAACCTCCGGAGGACGGCAGCTGGCGCCACCTGGACTCGCTTCTGGATGAACTCTGGCGGGCAGGCAATCCGGAGCAAGCCATGCCCGAAATGCTGAGCGTTTTCGAGCGCTACCCCGAGGAAGACGGCTACGGGGTCATGTGGACCATCGTTCACGGATTGGAGAGCTTGCCGAACTACCAGCCGGAGCTTCTTCGCTCCCTCGCGCGACAGCCCAGCGAACTCGGCATCACGATGGTCGGGCGCATCTTGAACGCCGGCACGACAGAGATCGGCGGCATTTCATTGCTGCAGACGCTGCACGATCTGGCGAACACGGCGGCCTCTTCGTACCTCAGGGAAGAGGCGCTCCGCGTGGCGTCGCGACCGCGCTGAACGTCCCGTCGTGAGGTGCATCGGATAGCCGCTTATTCGCATCGTGCGCCGCGATGCTCCCAGGCTGCGCGGCTTAGCGATCCAAGCCCATGACCACAGACCCTCTTCCAATCACCCGCCCCGCCATCCTCTGCGTCGCATACGCCGCTGCGGCGGGGTTCTTCTGGTGGGCGTTCCATGAGCGGTACTACAGGCACAGGGACTGCATTGAAGCATCCGCATCCAGCTACATCGCGCCCGACGGCGCCAATCTGATCGGCGGGAGCGCCGTCTGGTCCGTGGTCGCAGGCCTCTTCACGTGCCTCTCCATCTACTACTTGGGTGTCGTGCTTCGCCGTCGTCGGGCGAATGGCCGCTGATGGCCGGCTGAAGCGAAAGTTCAGGCCCCGCCGTCTTGCCGGGCCAAGACAGCCGCCTCATGCCGCAAGGCCACTTCCGGCTGGCCATCGAGCGCGGCCCGTGCCCCGGCAAAGCAATCCACATCGGCCGGCAAGGCCACGCCGCTTTGGGCGGAGCGGGTCCAGATGTGGCTCGTGAGTTCGACCGTGTTGGGGTCGTCGTAGCACCCGCGCGAGATGGCGCGCACATCGGGCCAGCGCTCGAAGGTCAGGCCCATCGTCGTGCCGCACGAGGGGCAGAAATGAACGAAGACCTGCTTGTGGCTGCCGTCCGATCGGTGCGCGTACTGCCGCAGTTCGCCGTCGTTGAACTGCACGGCGTCCATCGGAAAAAGCGACTCGGCGTAGAAGGACGTGCCGGTCATGCGCTGGCAGAACGTGCAATGGCACGCGAACGTGCGCAGCGGCGGCTGGGTCGTGCTGAATCGGACCTTGCCGCAGAGGCAACCCCCTTCAAGTACAGCTGGCATACGGCACCCGGAAAAAAGAGGGGATTCTGCCCCCTCGACCGACGGCGCTCGACGCAGCTGCGCCAACCGCCGCTCAGGCCAGCCCCAGCTCCTTGGCCTCGGCTTCGTAGTGGGGGTACGACGCCTTCATCGTCGCGCCATTGAGGATCATCTCGGCCACGAGGGTGCGCGACGGCATCTCATAGACCTGGGTGCGCACCCACACGGATTCGGTGCGCGCGCTTTCGCTCAGCGCGACGATCTCGCGCTCCAGTTCGTAGTCCTGGTCGACGAAGAGCGGGCCCTTGATCAGGCGAATCTCCTGCCCGGCGAACAGGCCCACGGCCGGCTTGCGGCCACTCAGTTGCGCCTCGGCGCTGGTGGAGCCGAGCAGCACGCTGATCATCTCGGTCGGGATGATGGCCCGGCCCCACGGCGAGCGCTTTCCGCCTTCGGCCGAGTACCAGTCGCAGGGCTCGGTGATGACCTTGAGCTTGTCGGCGAGCGTGAAGGGGTAGTGGTCGCCCATGTGCTGGTCGAAGCCCATGCGGATCTTCTCGACGACGGCGCCGCGTTGGCCCACGCGCAGGTCGCGGTTGATGACCAGGCCCTGGGGCGGGCGCAGCTTCGCGATGCGCTGGGGCAGCTCGTGCGGGTGCTGCGCGGCATCGCCCACGGACGCGGTGCCGGTCAGCACCGGCGTGCCGTCGGCCTTCTCGGCGCGCAGGCGCACGAAGGTGGCGCCGGGCGCGGGCAGGTCGACAAAGGCGCGCACCGACTCGCCCTCGACCACCATGTTCTGGTAGTGGGCGCTGATGCAGCCGGTTTCGAACCAGGCCGGTCCGAACACATGGAACAGCAGGGGATCGAACTGGCTGAAGTGCGTCGGCCCTTCGATCGGCCCGGCGCGCAGGCCCAGCGTTTCCGCTGTCGCGTCGTCGTGGATGGACTTGTGGTCGTCGTAGGTCTGGTCGGCCAGCATCTGGCGCGGCTGGCGCAGCGGGCCGCACAGGCCCAGGGCGGTGGTGGTGAAAGGCGAGGTCATGGGGGAGGGCTCCGTGTAGCCGGCGGCGGGCGCCAGTCGAGTTCGCGATGATGGCAAAGTCTCCGCGCCGCGCCTGTCGCCTAGGGAACGCCTGATGCGGCCGGCCACACGGTCACTGGCGGTCGGCACCCGGAAGATGCATCGGTCGTCCTTGCATGACGGTCCGGGTGGTCACTGGCCTCATTGCGCCTCGACACCCAGCTCGCGCATCCGCCTGGTGATCACGTTGAACTCCTCCTTGTACGACACCGCGAACTGCTCGGGCGTGCTGTTCATCACCTCGAAGCCCCGGCCCACGAACAGCTGGCTGACGTCGGGCGAGCCGACGATGGCGCGCACTTCACGGGCCAGCTTGTCGACGATGGGCTGTGGCGTCTTCGCCGGTGCCAGCAGTCCGATCCAGACGTTGGTGTCGTAGAGCGGGTCCTTGAAGCCCAGCTCGCTCATGGTCGGAACCTGCGGGAGCGTGGTGGAGCGCTGGCGCCCCAGCACGGCCAGCGGCACGACCTTGCCCGTCGGCACATGCTGCATCGCGCTGGGCACCGACGACAGGCCGACGTCGATGGTGCCCGACAGCAGGTCGGTCACCACCGGCCCTTCGCCGCGCTGCGGCACATGCACCATGCCGGCACTCAGTCCGCGGTTGAGGCTCTCGCCGGCCAGGTGGCCCAGCCCGCCGACGCCCCAGGACCCGTAGCTCAGTTTCACGCCCTTGGCCACCTTGGCCTTCAGGTCTTCGATGCTCTTGATGCCGGTGCCGGGGTGCGTGGAAATCAGCGCCGGGCTGCGCACCACCTGCGTGACGCCGACGAAGTCCTTCTGCGGGTCGTACGCCAGGGTCTTGAACAGCGCCGTGTTGTTGATCTGCGAATCGGTGATGGTCATCAGCAGCGTGTAGCCGTCGGGCTTGGAGCGGCCGACTTCGCCGGCGCCGATGGCACCCGCCGCACCCGCCTTGTTGTCGACCACCACCGGCTGCCCCATCGATTTCGACAGGCGATCGCCCAGGGTGCGTGCCACGAAGTCGGTCGCGCCGCCGGCGGCGTAGGGCACGACGAGGCGGATCGGCCGCGAGGGGTAGCTCTCCTGCGCGGCAATGGGCAGCGCCAGCGTGATCGCTGCGCATGCGGCAGTCATTTGCTTGAACATGGTTGTCTCCAGTAGTGGGGTTGGGTTGTCTGCTTGTTGTTGGGGGGGCGTCAGAGATCGAGGACGAGCACGGCGCTGCGCGCGCGAGACACGCAGGGCAGGATGCAGGCGTGGCTGTCGCGCTCCTCGTCGCTGAGCACGAAGTCGCGGTGATCCGCCTCGCCCTCGAGCAGCGGCACCTCGCAGCTGCGGCACATGCCTTCGCGGCACGAGAAGGGAACGCTGACGTTGGCGCCCTCCAGTGCATCGAGCAGGCTCTGCCGCGGTGCGACCTCGATCCTCTGGCCGCTGCGATGCAGCACCACGGTGAAGGCGCCGGCCGGCGCTGCGGGCGTGGCGGGTTCCGGCGGTGCGAAGCGTTCGAAATGGGTGGCCGCCTTGTCGATGCCGACAACGCCTGCGGCCGCGCCGACCGCGTTCATCAGCCCTTCGGGGCCGCAGCAGTAGAGGTGGGCGCCTGGGGCCGCACCGGCCAGCCAGCCCGCGAGGTCGGGTGGCGTGCCCGCCGCTTCCTGGTCCACGTGCAGCTGCACGCGGTCATGGTGGCGCGCCAATGTCCACGCATAGGCGGCGCGGGCCCGCGTACGCACGCAGTACAGCAGCTTCCAGGGCCTGGCGTGGGCCTCGCACCAGAGGATCATGCTCAGGATGGGCGTGATGCCGATGCCCCCGGCCACGAACACATGCTCGGTGGCGGCCGGGTCGATGCCGAACAGGGCGCGCGGCGCGCCCACCTCGAGCACATCGCCCACGGCAAGGCGCTGGTGAACGAAGGCCGAGCCGCCGCGCGAGGCTGGCGCCAGGCCCACACCGAGCACGTAGCGGTGGCGCTCCAGCGGCGAGTTGGCCAGCGAGTACTGGCGGCGGATGTCGCCGGGCAGCAGCAGGTCCACATGGGCGCCCGAGGTGAAGGGCGGCAGCGCGGCGCCGTCCTGCGCACGCAATTCCAAGCCGAGCACATCCTGCGCCTCTTGCGTGAGGCGGGTGACGAGGAGCTTCATGGCTCAGGCCTTGACGGGTTCGGGCGCTGCTGTGGCGGCGGGGCGGGCCGCAGCTTCTTCGAGCGCTTCTTCTTCCAGCCGGCGCGAGACCATCCAGCGGAACTGGTTCAGCGCGGCGTCGATGCCGAAGGCCATCATCTTGAAGTCGGGCGCCAGCGCCAGGCTCCTTTGCTGCGCGGTGATGATGTCGCGGTCTTCATCGAAGGCATCCACCACGGCCTGGTGGATCGAGTGCGTGACTTCGGGTTGGTCGATGGCGAAGTTGTGGGGATGCGCGAAGAAGTAGTGGGTGGAGTTTTCCGTCTCGGGCGTGATGGCCTGGCAGCCGCGAAATTCGATCGCACCGTCGCGGTTGCCTTCGGCAGCGCCCTGGCCGGTGGGCGCCATGCCGGAGTCCATCAGCAGGATGGCCGGGATGGTGAAGTTGTAGATGTTCCATCGATCGACCCTGCTGCCCCAGTCCTTGACCGCCTGGGCGAAAGGCGGCGGCTCGGTGTCGAGGGCCCACCGGGTGATGCGCACGCCGTTGTCGATGCGTTCGACCTTGGGCTGGGCGGCGGCGTAGTCCGCACTGCCTCCCAGCGTGGTCGGGTGCACGAAGGGCAGGTGGGAAAAGTCCAGCAGGTTGTCGCAGATCAGCAGGTAGTTGACGTCGTAGTGGATGTAGCCGTCCAGGCTGCGCCAGTGCAGGTCGTCCAGCCATGGCGTGTCGGGGATCAGCGCGGGGTCGGCCTTGTCGGGGGCGCCCATCCAGATCCAGACCCAGCGGTGGCGTTGCACCACCGGGAAGGTGCGCACCTTGGCCTGGATGGGAATGCGCTTCTGGGCCGGCGCCTCGATGCACTGGCCCGAGGCGTCGAACTTCAGGCCGTGGTACATGCAGCGCACGCAGTCGCCTTCTCGCCGTCCCACCGACAGGGGCGCGCCGCGGTGGCAGCAGCGGTCTTCCATGGCGACGATCTCGCCGTCGTCCTTGCGGTACATGAGAACGGGCACGCCGATGATGGTGCGGGCGAACAGGCCCTGCGGCGTGAGCTCGTTGTCCCAGGCAGCCACGTACCAGGTGTTTTTGATGAACATGGGGCGTCTCCTTTGTTGTTCGCCGCGTTCGGGTCACGGCATGGGCAGAGCGTAGGACGAGGGTTCTCATGTATCAATGTCATTTCAGTCATTCATAGAATGCGCGGCATGCATGCGGAAAACCTCGACCTGAATTTGCTGGCGGTCTTCGACGCGATGTTTCGCGAGGCCAGTGTCACGAAGGCCGCGCAGGGCCTCGGGCTGACGCAGAGCGCGATGAGCCACGCGCTCAACCGGCTGCGTGCTTTCTTCGACGACCCCTTGTTCGTCAAGGTCGGCAGCCGCATGGAGCCCACGCGCAAGGCCGAGGGCATGCGCGCCGCGGTGGTGGAGGTGATGACCACCGTGCGCCAGCAGATCCTGGCGGGCGCCCGGTTCGAGCCCGCACTGGCGCGACGCACCTTCACCCTGTGCATGACCGACATGGGCGAGCTGGTGTTCCTGCCCCCGCTGCTCGAGCGCTTCAAGAAGGAGGCGCCTGGGTGTTCGCTGCGCACGCTGCAGGTGCCGCTCGAGCAGGTCGAAGGGCTGCTTGCGTCAGGCGAGGCCGACCTGGCGGTGGGGTCCATCCGTGCGGCGCCCGAGGGGCTGTTTCATCAGCGCCTGTTCCTGCACTCCTTCGTGACCATCGCCAGCGCGCGGAACAAGGACATCGGCGCCACCCTCACGCGCGAGCGCTTCGAGGCGATGCGGCACATCGTGGTCTCGCTCACCGGCCACTCGGCGGAGAGCTACGACAAGGTGCTGGAAGACCAGGGCATCCGCCGCACCGTGGCCGTGATGACGCCCCACTTCCTGATGGTGCCGCTCCTGATGGACCGGCACGCCGATCTGCTCGCGACCGTGCCGCGCGAACTGGCGGAGGTCTTCGCCCGCATGGGCACGGTGCGCATGTTCGAGCCGCCGGTGCCCGTGCCCCAGTTTCAGCTCAATCAGCACTGGCATCCGCGCTTTCATCACGACCCTGCCGTGGTCTGGCTGCGCGATGTGATGAAACACACCTTCGAGCACTACCCGCGCATCACCACGCAGGCTAGTCCTCCGGCCAGGAAAGGGGCGCGAGCCAAGTCGCGTTGACGTGCCGGCCGGCATCGACTTTTCCTCTGCTGCGAGCCTCATCCCCCACCCGTTTCTGCGTGCCCGCTTGTTCGAGCGGCCGCGCACTGTTACAAAGGGCGTCTCCATGCGCTCGACCACCTTTCTCTTCGTTTCGCTGCTCTGGCTTGTCGTGGCCGCTCCGGCCGCGCAGGCGGAGGTGGTGCGTTGCACCGACGCCGACGGGCGCATCGTCTACACCGACGGCGCCTGCCCGCCGGGGACCAGGCAGTCGCGGCAGTTGCGCATCGACGAGCCCCCGCCGGCACCACCGCGCGCCTCCAGCGAGGAAGACACAGCGCGCCGGCCGGACTACGCGGCACCGTCCGCCCCGCCACCGCAGCCCGCGCCCTCGGGGCCGGCCATCATTCCGCGTTACCCGGTGGGCGAGGCGCCCGCGGCCGACCCGGGGCCGACCTACATCTGGGGCGGCGATCCGTACTACGGCCCGCCGCGACCGGGGTATCACCCCCGGCCGCCGCGTCCGCCGCGCGATCCGGGGCCGCCGCCCGGCCAGCGGCCGTGCAATCTCGCGGGCATCAAGCGCAACAACTGCTGAGCGCGTTCGTCCTCTTTCCTCTGCTTCCTGCTTCTTCATGACCGTTGCCGCGCCCGAGCGCCTTTCCCCGTGGGTCGTCCACTGCGACGGCAGCGCCATGCCGAACCCCGGGCGCATGGGTGTCGGCGTCGTCATCACGCAGCCCGACGGCACCCGCCACACCTTCTCGCAGGCCACGCACACCACGGGCTGCAACAACGAGGCCGAGCTGCGGGCGCTCACGCTCGCGCTGCGCGAGCTGCAGGCGCGCGGCGCCACCACCGTGCAGGCCTTCAGCGACAACAGCACGCTGGTCGAACAGTTGAGTGGCGGCGCCGACGTGCGGCCGATCGTGCGCATGGCGCCGCTGTTCGACGAGGCGCGCGCGCTGCTGCAGGGCTTCGACGAGGCGCGCGTGCAATGGATTCCGCGCCACCGCAACGGCGAGGCCGACGCGCTCGCGCGGGCCGCGCTGGGCTTCGGGCCGAAGCCGCCGCCCAAGGCCTGGAAGAAGCGGCGCTAGCAGCGCCCGCGAAGGGGCATGCGGCAGGTTCTATCATTCGGGTCGATTCAGACACCCGTTTTCCCATGACTGAAGAAGCCACCTCCAAGCCCACGCTGCCCGACCATCTCTCGACCGATCCGCGCAGCCCGCACCACATTCCCGCCGTGTTCGAGCACCCGATCGGCATCCGCTTCAACGGCAAGGACCGCCTGGACGTCGAGGAATACTGCATCAGCGAAGGCTGGATCAAGGTGCCCGCCGGCCGCACGCTGGACCGCAAGGGCTATCCGCTGCTGATCAAGCTCAAGGGCGCTGTCGAGGTGTACTACCGCGACTGACGGACCGGGGCACGCGCCCCACCGTTCCTGTTTTTTCTTTCAACGCCACTGCAGCAGCAGCGACCACGGCTGCCGGCTCATGTGGCGATCGATGCATGCGCTGCCGCCCGCCGTGCAGCCTTCGGGCAGGTAGCTCGGGTCCAGCAGCCGCGTGCCGGGCGCAAAGGCCAGGCGCCGCAAGGTGACCGACTGCAGCACGTTGCCACCCACGGCATCGAAGCCCGCACCGTCCACGCCCACCACCACATCGCAGTGCATCGGCAACGGTGCGCCGCCCGTGGGGCGCCCAGTGAGCCACTCGCCGATCTTGCCGAAGCCGTCGAGCGCGGCACCGCGCGGGCCGCGTGCATGGCAGACGAGATCGCCCGGGCGCGGCGGCGTGCGCATCAGGTCGCAGGCGCGCAAGGCTTGCGGGGTCGCGCGGCCCGCCGCTTCATCGATGCCGGCCTGCCACGCGGCGCCCGCGTAGTCGACGTGGGCCTCGGAGAAGACGAACTCGTCGGCACCGAGCCCGGCCTCGCGCGCGACCCAGCTGATGAACGCGGCGGACCAGGGCGTGTCGATCACCGCGACGCGCTGCAGGGCCACTTCGAGGGCGCGCTGGTCCGACGCGTCCAGCCCCTGGCCGGGGCCGACACCCAGGCCTTGCAGGCGCGCGGCGCTCGCCTGGTTCAGCGCGTCGGTCAATCGCGTGCGGTCGGCCGCGTGCGGGGCGCCGAAGCGAACGAGCGAGGGCAACCGCTCGCTCGACGGATCGACCGCGCGCCAGTAGCGCAGCACGCGTTGCCATGCGGGCAGCGCGTCGATCGGATAGCGCGTGTCTTCTGCTTCCGAATAGCCAGACTCGGTGAGTCGGCCTTCGGCGTCCATCGTCTGGCTGCCGAAGGCCACGTGCTCTTGTCGGGCCAGCGCGGCCATCGCGAGGGCGCGTGGTGGCGGCGGAATGTAGGAGGCCGTGGCAAGGCAGCCGGACGCGGCCGATGCGAAGGTGGGCGCCGCCGCGAACGCCAGGGCTGCGCACAGCGTGCGCGCTGCGTGGCGCAGCGGTTGTGTGAGCGCGGAGGAGGGCGCGATGACGGGCGGTGGCGACATGTGAGGCGAGCATAGCGGGGCACTGCCCATGGCAAGCAGAATGCAGGGCGCTCCCTGAAGCGCCGGACCGTCCGGCGCAGGCGCTCCACCGTGAAGCTCAAGACCATCCTGCTGCGGATCCTCGGCGTCATCGCCGGCCTCGTCGTCGTGGGCTACGCCGCGTTCCAGTGGAGCCCGTGGCCCTCGGTGCTGATGATCCGCTACGCCTTCGGCAAGGGATCGGACGCCGCGTCGCAGTCGCTGCTGAAGCACGTGCCGCCCGGCATCGCGGCGGTGCTCGATCAGCACTACGACGAGGCCGACCCGGATGCCTACCTCGACGTGTTCCGTCCGGCCTCGGCGGGCACCCGGCCCTTGCCCACCATCGTGTGGGTGCACGGCGGCGCCTGGGTCTCGGGCCACCGGCGCGACGTGGCGAACTACGCGCGCGTGCTGGCGGGGCAGGGCTTCACCGTGGTGGCCGTCGGCTATTCGATCGCGCCGGGCCAGGGCTATCCGGTGCCGGTGCGGCAGGTGAACACGGCGCTGGGTTATCTGGTGCGCGAGGCGGCGCGGCTGGGCGTGGACCCCGCGCGGCTCGTGCTGGCCGGTGACTCGGCGGGCGCGCACATCGTCGCGCAGGTCGCGAACGCCGTGGCCGTGCCGGGCTACGCGAAGGCCGTCGGTCTCACGCCCGTCATCGCGCGCGAGCAGCTGCGTGGTTTGCTGCTGCACTGCGGGGCCTACGACGCGGCGCAGGCCAAACTCGACGGTGCCTTCGGCGGCTTCCTGCGGACCGTGTTCTGGTCGTACAGCGGCAGCAAGGATTTCCAGAACGCGCCGGCCTTCGAGACTGCGTCGGTGCGCCGCTATGTGACCGGGGCCTTTCCGCCGTCGTTCATCACTGCAGGCAATGGCGATCCGCTCGAAGGGCAGTCGCGGTCGATGGCCGAGACGTTGACCGCGAAGGGCGTGCAGGTCGACAGCCTGTTCTTCCTCGCCGATCAAACGCCGGCGTTGCCGCACGAGTACCAGTTCAACCTCGACGATGCGCCGGGGCGGCTGGCGCTGGAGCGCTCGCTGCAGTTCTTGCGGCGCGTCACGGCGCCGTAGCTAGGTCAGCCCTGGGGCTTGCTCGGCAGGTCGCCTTCGCGCAGCTTGCGGCCGACCCACATCAGGCCGGTTTCATAGTCGGCGCTGCCGACCTGCACGCCGCCCACGGTGCGCAGCGCGCCGGTGCCGTCATCGGTGGCCGGGCCTTCGCCCGTGAGGTCGCCGGGGACCAGCAGGCGGCCGTCCTTCAGGAAGTCGGCAATGCGCAACTGGCGCATGCCGCGGCCCCAATGCCAGTGCTGCTTGAGGTCGAAGGATTTCGGCGATGGCGCGGGTTTGGATTTCTTCACGGGATGTCGGGGAGGGGCTTGCGAAGGTTCGCGTCGGCGCGATCAAACGTACAAGTGAACGCACCATGAAAAAAGCCTGCTACCTTGTGGGTAGCAGGCTTTCCAGCGTTGCCGCGATGTTGGTTGGTGGGCCCTGAGTGACTCGAACACTCGACCTACGGATTAAGAGTCCGCTGCTCTACCAACTGAGCTAAGAGCCCTTGCTTTGAAAACCGTTAGTGTTTTCTGGCAAGACCACGAGTATATACCAATCTTTTTGGGACTTCAAAAATTTTCTGCACATTTGTACGAGAGCGTTAGGATGCGCGACCGTCGGGGCCCCGCCCCACCCCCTATCCGAGGAGTTTTCGATGAGCGATGCAAGCAACACGCCCCATGTACTGATCACCGGCGCCGCGGGCGCGCTGGGCCGGGCCGTGGCCCAGCACTTTCTTGACCAGGGCGCGCGGCTCGCGCTGGTCGACCACCACGCCGGTCGCCTGGCCGAAGTCTTTCCGGGCCTGGACAACTCGCAGCACCTGCTGCTGGCCGGGGACGTGACCTCGGCGCCCGACATGGCCGCGCTCACCGGCCAGGTGCTGCAGGCCTTCGGCCGCGTCGATGCGCTGGTGCACATTGCCGGCGGCTTCGAGATGGGCGAGGCGACGCACGCGCTCACGCGCGCGAGCTGGGACCGGATGATGAACCTCAACGCCTGGTCGTTCGTCGCCGTGACGCAGGCCGTGCTGCCCTCGATGATCGAGCGCCGCGCGGGCCGCATCGTCGCGGTGACGGCCAAGGTGGCGGCGCGCGGCCTGCCGGCCATGGCGGCGTACATCGCGTCGAAGAGCGCGCTGCAGCGGCTGGTGGAATCGATGGCGGCGGAGGCCGCGCCGCACGGCGTGAACATCAACAGCGTGGCGCCCAGCGTGCTGGACACGCCAGCCAACCGCCAGGCGATGCCCGACGCGAACCCGGCCGAGTGGGTGTCGACCTCGGTCGCGGCGCAGACCATCGGCTTCCTGGCATCGCCGGGCGCCGCGGCGCTGCACGGCCAGCACCTGACGCTCGACGCCTGACATTTCCCGGCCGCAGCGCACAGCTGCAAATGAAAAAGGCCTTGGCGATTGCCAAGGCCTTTTTGCTGGGTCGGTTGGTGGAGAGGAGGAGGATCGAACTCCCGACCTCCGCATTGCGAACGCGGCGCTCTCCCAGCTGAGCTACCCCCCCAACACAGCCCACATTTTATCCAGCCGCGCATTTCCATGCACGCGGCCGTGCCAAGATGCGCCCCGGAAAAACAAGGAGCAAGCACCGCATGGAAGCGCACGACCCCGCCTGGCTGGAAGGCATGTACAACAATCTGGCGCGGGTGAAGGACCACCCCGCGTACTTCGCGCGCTGGGGGCGCGATTCCGCCGCGGCGCGCGACACGCTGCCGTGCCGCATCGATGTGCCCTACGGCACCGGCCCGAACGAAACGCTCGACGTCTTTCCGGCGCCTGTGCCCGATGCGCCGGTGCTGGTCTTCATCCACGGCGGCTACTGGCGCGCCATGGACAAGAAGGACCACTCGTTCATCAGCCCCGCCTTCCACGACCGCGGCATCTGCGTGGTGCAGCCCAACTACGCGCTGTGCCCGGGCCCGGTCGACCAGCCGGTGACGGTGCCCAGCATCCTGCTGCAGATGGTGCGGGCGCTCGAATGGACGTGGCGTCACGTGGCAGCGCATGGCGGCGACCCGTCGCGCATCACCGTCGCCGGGCATTCTGCGGGTGGCCACATGGCGGCCGCGTTGCTGGCCTGCGACTGGAAGGCGGTCGCGCCCGACCTGCCCGCGCAACTCGTGCGCAATGCATTGTCGGTGTCGGGGTTGTTCGATCTGCGTCCGTTGCAGCGCACGCCCTTCCTCGAGCACACGCTGAAGCTCACCGATGCCGACGCGCGGCGCGCAAGCCCGGCACTGTGGCCCGCGCCGGCGCGCGGCCAGCTCTATGCGGCGGTGGGGGGCAACGAGAGCGCGGAGTTCATCCGCCACACCGCGATGATCCGCGAGGCTTGGGGCCGCCACACCGTGCCGGTGTGCGA
Source organism: Variovorax boronicumulans (assembly GCF_009811375.1). Classification (NCBI taxonomy): domain Bacteria; kingdom Pseudomonadati; phylum Pseudomonadota; class Betaproteobacteria; order Burkholderiales; family Comamonadaceae; genus Variovorax; species Variovorax boronicumulans. The sequence continues at coordinate 3,764,200 of NZ_BKDH01000001.1, read as the reverse complement.
GGTGCTGCCGGGGCTTGACCACTTCGGCGTGGTCGATGCGCTGGCCGATCCGGCCCACGCGCTGCACCGCTACGCAGTGCAGCTGCTCGAGGCCTGAAAGAAAAAGAAAAGACGGGCGGGCAGACCGCCCGTCGCGCTCACATCAGCAGGTGTTCGCCGGCGTTGTCGCCGCCCAGCGTGACGTAGTTGACCTTGCGGATGTCCATCAGCGTGCGGCCGCCCGCGTAGCTGATCGAGCTCTGCACGTCCTGCTCCATCTCGACCAGCGTGTCGGCCAGCTTGCCCTTGATGGGCTCGAGGATGCGCTTGCCTTCGACGTGCTTGTACTCGCCCTTGTTGAAGTCGCTGGCCGAGCCGTAGTACTCCTTGAAGAGCGTGCCGTCGACGTCGACCGTCTTGCCGGGCGACTCTTCGTGGCCCGCGAACAGCGAGCCGATCATGACCATCGACGCGCCGAAGCGGATGCTCTTGGCGATGTCTCCGTGGTCGCGGATGCCGCCGTCGGCAATGATCGGCTTGGTGGCCACGCGCGCGCACCACTTGAGCGCCGACAGCTGCCAGCCGCCCGTGCCGAAGCCGGTCTTGAGCTTGGTGATGCAGACCTTGCCCGGGCCGATGCCGACCTTGGTCGCGTCGGCGCCCCAATTCTCCAGGTCGATCACGGCTTCGGGCGTGCCGACGTTGCCGGCGATCACGAACGACTTCGGCAGCTTGGCCTTGAGGTAGCCGATCATGTTCTTCACGCTGTCGGCATGGCCGTGCGCGATGTCGATCGTGATGTATTCGGGCACGAGGCCTTGGGCCACCATCTGGTCGACCGTGTCGTAGTCGGGCTTCTTCACGCCCAGCGAGATCGAGGCGAACACGCCCTTGCCCTGCATGTCTTTCACGAACTGGACGTTGTCCAGGTCGAAGCGGTGCATCACGTAGAAATAACCGTTCTGTGCGAGCCACAGGCAGATCGACTCGTCGACCACCGTTTTCATGTTGGCAGGCACCACCGGCAGGCGGAAGGTGCGCTCGCCCAGCGTGACGCTGGCGTCGCATTCCGAGCGGCTTTCCACGCGGCATTTGCGCGGCAGCAGAAGGATGTTGTCGTAATCGAAGATTTGCATGACCAGGCTCCTGAAAGGAATCGTTGAGTGGAACGAATGAGCGCTTGGTCCGGCCGGTTCTCGTGGTCGCGTCATGAAAATGACGGCCAAAAAAAACCGGACGCAAGAAACTTGGGCCCGGTGATTGATTTTACGGCCATGGCGATGATGCGCAAGTTGCCGGGGCGTATTGACCCTATGGGTTGCTGCGTATACCCGACGACCGCGGTGCGCTTCTTCCTCAGAACCGGTAGCCGATGCCCACGCCGAACAGCCACGGGTCGACCTTCACGGTCGACAGCTGCACGCCATTCATGTTCACGGCGCTGCGGATGCGCAGCTTCTTCACGTCGAGGTTGAGGTAGGTGTTCTTCGCCACCTCGATGTCGACACCGGCGCCCAGCGCGAGGCCGAAGCTTTCGTTCTGCAGCTGAAGGCGGCCGACCGTCGGCACCTGCAGGTTGACGCTGCTCAGGCGCGTGTAGTTCAGGCCCGCGCCGATGTAGGGGCGGATCTTCGCGGTGGGCATGAAGTGGTACTGCAGCATCAGCGAGGGCGGCAGGTGCTTGAAGGTGCCGATGTCCACCGGGCCGCCCAGCGCGCTCTGTTGCACGGTGACCGTCTGTTTCTGCGGCACCGTCAGCACCAGCTCGGCGGCGATGTTCGGCGTGAAGAAGTAGGTGACGTCGAGCTCGGGAATGGTCTTGCTGTTGACCGTGATGGCATCGGCCGGAATCGACAGGTCGGCCACCGGGGCCGAGTGGTTCGCCGGCTTCAGGTACACGGCGCGGGCGCGCACCAACCAGTTGCCTTGTGCTTCCTGCGCCGCGGCCGGCAGGGCGGCCATGGCGCCGAGCAGGGCGGCGAGGCAGGCGGGGGCGAATTTCTTGGGCATGGGTTCTCCAGTGACGGCCGGCGCGCAGGGCCGGCAACTGAGAGGCAGTCTCCCGCCGGGCACGGCCGTATCACTTGATCTGCCGCAAGAGGGGCAGGCCCGCGCACGCCAGCGGGCCCGGCCTTGATCCAGGTCATGCCCGCAGGGGCAAGCGCGCCCGGCGGGGCCCTGGGCGGGGCAGCTTTCTACAATGGAGCCCATGCTCCCTCACGACCTGTTTTCCGGCGCGTCCGCAGCCGATACGGGCGGCCCTGCCTCGCCGTTGCTCAACAACCTCAACGCCGAGCAGCTTGCTGCCGTCACGCTGCCCGCGGGCAATGCCCTCATCCTTGCCGGTGCCGGCTCCGGCAAGACGCGGGTGCTCACCACCCGCATCGCCTGGCTGCTGCAGACGGGGCAGGTGTCCGCCGGCGGCATCCTGGCCGTCACCTTCACCAACAAGGCCGCCAAGGAAATGATGACGCGGCTGACCGCGATGCTGCCGGTGAACGTGCGCGGCATGTGGATCGGCACCTTCCACGGCCTGTGCAACCGCCTGCTGCGCGCGCACTGGAAGCTGGCCAACCTGCCCTCGACCTTCCAGATCCTCGACACACAAGACCAGCTCTCGGCCATCAAGCGCCTGATGAAGCAGTTCAACGTCGACGACGAGCGCTTTCCGGCCAAGCAGACGCAGTGGTTCATCGCCGGCGCCAAGGAAGACGGCCTGCGCCCCGGCGACATCGAAGCCCGCAGCGACGACGACCGCAAGAAGGTCGAGCTCTACCAGCTGTACGAAGAGCAGTGCCAGCGCGAAGGCGTGGTCGACTTCGGCGAGCTGATGCTGCGCAGCTACGAGCTGCTGCGCGACAACGAGCCCGTGCGCGAGCACTACCAGCGGCGCTTTCGCCACATCCTGGTCGACGAGTTCCAGGACACCAACCGCCTGCAGTACGCATGGCTGAAGATGCTCGCGGGCCACACGGCGATCGGCGGCCACTTCACGCCGGGCGAGCACAACAGCGTGATCGCCGTGGGCGACGACGACCAGAGCATCTACGCCTTCCGCGGTGCGCGCGTGGGCAACATGACCGACTTCGTGCGCGAGTTCGACGTGCGCCGCCAGATCGTCCTGGAGCAGAACTACCGCAGCTACAGCAACATCCTCGACTCGGCCAACGAGCTCATCAGCCACAACAAGAAGCGCCTGGGCAAGAACCTGCGCACCGACCAGGGGCCAGGCGAGCCCGTGCGCGTGTACGAATCGCCCACCGACCTCGCCGAGGCGCAGTGGATGGTCGAGGAAATGCGCCAGCTGGCGCGCGACGGCTTCGACCGCAAGGAAATGGCCGTGCTCTACCGCAGCAATGCGCAGAGCCGGGTGATCGAAACGGCGCTGTTCAATGCCTCGGTGCCGTACCGCGTGTACGGCGGCTTGCGCTTCTTCGAGCGCGCCGAAATCAAGCACGCGCTGGCCTACCTGCGCCTGCTCGAGAACAAGGACGATGACACCAGTTTCCTGCGTGTCGTCAACTTCCCGCCGCGCGGCATCGGTGCGCGCACGCTCGAAAGCCTGCAGGACGCGGCGCGCGCCGCCGGGCGCTCGCTGCACGACGCGGTGAGCGCGGTCGGCGGCAAGGCCGGCTCGAACCTCACGGCCTTCGTCGCCAAGATCGACGTGCTGCGCGAGCAGACCCAGGGCGTGAGCCTGCGCGAGATCATCGAGCTGGTGCTCGACCACAGCGGCCTCGTCGAACACTACAAGGCCGATCGCGAAGGCGCCGACCGCATCGAGAACTTGGACGAACTCGTGAACGCGGCCGAGAGCTTCGTCACGCAGGAAGGCTTCGGCCGCGACGCCGTGGCGCTGCCGGTCGACGAGCTGCGCCAGTCGCCCGCCAGCCAGGGGCTCGACCCCAGCCGGCCGGTGCTCGACGAGCCGCTGGCGCCCGACGCCGAAACCGGCGAAACGCTGAGCCCGCTCGCGGCCTTCCTGACGCATGCGGCGCTCGAGTCGGGCGACAACCAGGCGCAGGCCGGGCAGGACGCGGTGCAGCTCATGACCGTGCACGCCGCCAAGGGCCTGGAGTTCGACTGCGTGTTCATCACCGGCATGGAAGAGGGCCTGTTCCCGCACGAGAACTCGATGAGCGATTTCGAGAGCCTCGAGGAAGAACGGCGCCTGATGTACGTGGCGATCACGCGCGCCCGCAAGCGCCTGTACCTGAGCCATTCGCAGACGCGCATGCTGCACGGCCAGACGCGCTACAACGTCAAGAGCCGCTTCTTCGACGAGCTGCCGGAAGGCGCACTCAAGTGGCTCACGCCGAAGAACCAGGGCTTTGCGCCCTCGGCCTTCGGCTATGGCGGCGGCTACGGCAGCACGCGCGGTGGTGCCGGTGGCTACGGTGGTGGGGGAGGCGGCGGCAACCGCTACGGTGGTGGAGGCAGCAGCGCCGGCAAGGACACCTTCGCCAGCCCGCCCGTGCCGCCGCAGAAGACCGCGCCGTCGCACGGCCTGCGCTCAGGCATGCAGGTGTTCCACAACAAGTTCGGCGAGGGCACGGTGACCGCGCTCGAAGGCACCGGCGACGATGCGCGGGCGCAGGTGAAGTTCGCGCGCCACGGCGTGAAGTGGCTGGCGCTGTCGGTGGCGAAGCTCACGCCGGTCTGAGTCCGGCGGTCCCGCTTGCCCGAAAGGGCAGCGGGCGATGCCCGCTCAGTTCGCGTCGAAGCTGTCCCGGAAGGTGAACCAGGTCGAGGCCAGCGACATGGCTGCCAGCACCAGCGCGGTGCCGATCATCAGGATGTTGCCGATCGCCAGGGCTGCGCCGTCGGAGCCCATGGCGCCGACGCCGATCAGCACGGTGGCGAGCAGGCCGATGGCGATGCCCGCGAGCATGAACACGCCGAACCACGCCAGGCCGAACAGCGCGTAGGCGCCGAAGTTGCGGAACAGCGCGACGATGCTGAAGAAGACGCTCTTCACCGGTTCCACGCGGTGCCAATGCACCAGCGCCGGCGCATGCCACATGGCCAGCGACAGCGGCAGGTTCAGGCACATCAGCAGCGTGCGCGCCGTGAGGAACTCGCTGCTCTTCATGACTTCGGGCGTCACCACCTCGTCGAACAGGTAGGCGCGCATGAGCTGGCCGCCGTCGACCAGTGCCGTCAGCGTGACGGCCAGCACGAAGTACACGGCCGAGATCACGCCCAGCACCACCAGCGAGCGCCATTCGGTGCGCATGGCGTCGAACACCGCGATGAACATGGCCGAGCCCGTGGGGCGGCCCAGGTCGCCCGCATTGCCCAGGCCGTCGGCGTTGTCGGTCGCGGCCACCGAGGTCGCGACCATCAGGCCGAGGGTCATGAAGGGCAGCAGGATCGGGGCGAGCACGCTGCCGAGCAGCGGCAGCATCGACACCGTCGAGATCATCGCCATCAGCAGGAAGAACAGCGAGATGAAGGCCAACGGCTGGCGCCAGAAGGTCTTGAGTCCGAGGCGGACCCAGTCGAAGCCGGTGCGCGCCGGCACGAGGTGGAGTTTCATGTGGGGGTCAGAAGGTGTGAATGAATCCGGCGTGGCCGAGCAGCCCGCCCAGGCGCGCCCCATCAAGGCGCGAAGCGCAGCCATAGCTTGGGCTATGGCGAGCATTTGCAACGCAGAGTGGGTGTGTCTGGGCGGGATGAGCGGGCATGGCGGGTTCGGTCACACCTTCTTTAGGCTGCCAGCGCCGGTTCGAGGACGTGGGCGATGGCGTGCGGGTGGGTGGCGCGCTCGCGCAGCACGCGCTCGAAGTGCGTCGGGTCGTGGGGCTTGAGCATGCTGGCCTCGCGCGGCAGGTGGAAGTCCCACAGGCGCGAGATCCAGAAGCGCAGCGCGGCGGCGCGCAGCATCGCGGGCAGCAGGGCGCGCTCGGCGGCGTTCAGCGCGCGCACGCCTTCGTAGGCGGCGAGCAGGGCGTCGGCGCGGGCGGCGTCATGCCGGCCGCTGGCCAGGTCGATGGCCCAGTCGTTCAGGCACACGGCCAAGTCGAACAGCCAGGTGTCGGTGCCAGCGAAATAGAAGTCGAACACGCCCGTGAGGCGCGGCGGCGCATCGGGCGCGCCGTCGGTCGCGAACATCACGTTGTCGCGGAACATGTCGGCATGCACCGGGCCGCGCGGCAGTGCCGCGTAGGCCGACGATTCGGCGACATGGTTCTGGTAGGCCAGCTCGGCGCGCAGCAGCGCAGCCTGCGCCTCGTCCATGTAGGGCAGCACCACCGGGGTGGTCTCGTTCCACCAGGGCAGGCCGCGCAGGTTGGGCTGGATGCGCGGATAGTCGCGCCCGGCCAGATGCATGCGGGCCAGCATGGCGCCCAGTTCGGCGCAGTGGGCGGCCGTGGGGGCCAGCTCGCTGCGGCCCGACAGCTTCTGCACCAGCGCCGCGGGCTTGCCGGCCACGCGGTGCAGCAGCTCGCAAGGCGCCTGCGCGGGAATCGACAGCGCATGGCCGGTCGGCGGCGCCACGGCCGGGTCGGCCACGGGCGCGGGCACCGGCAGGCCGGCACCGGCCAGGTGCTTCATGAGGCAAAGGTAGTACGGCAGCTGCTCGGCGCTCAGGCGCTCGAACAGCGTCAGCACGAATTCGCCCGATTCGGTGGTGGCGAAGTAGTTGGTGTTCTCGATGCCGCCCTCGATGCCGCGCAGCTCGCGCAGGGCGCCCATGCCAAGGCGCTGGACGAGCGCGTCTGCCTCGCCGAACTGGACTTCGGTAAAAACTGCCATGGCGATGCTCAGCGCCGGACGGCGGCTGCGGGAGAAAAGAGGGTTGTCGGGAAGGAGAACGACAGCGTCACGGTCAGAACTTCAGCACGTTCCAGACACGCGGGCCGTTGCCGCCGCTGTTCGCGTCGCCGGTCGTGCCGGGGCGGGCGCTGCCGCCGTCGTTGGGCAGCACTTCGTAACCGGGCATGTTCGACTTGGGCTTGACGTTGATGCTCTGCGTGCGGCCGCCGTAGCGCACCTCGTCGACCGAGGCGCCGCTGTCTTCCGTGTGGATGTGCTCGACCTTCTGGTTGCGCCGGCCGTCGGCCTGCTCCTGATTTTGTAGCGGTTCCGCCGGGGCCGGCTTGGCGGCGGGCGCGGCCGGCGCCTGCGCGAGGGCGGCAACGGGGGTGGCGAAAGCCAGCGCCAGCAGGATGCGGCGGGCGACCAGGAGTGGGGAGCTAGGCATGCGCAGATTGTAGGCGTGCACCCGCTGGCGGCGTGTCGGCCGCCAGCCGACCCTGGTGTCGTTCGGGGCGCCGGTCCGGGCACGGCAAAATGCCCCGATGACCGACAAGAAAACGCTGCTGCTCGTCGATGGCTCGAGCTACCTGTACCGGGCCTTCCACGCGATGCCCGATCTGCGCGCCGTGCCCGGCGACCCGAAGAGCCCGGCCACCGGGGCGATCCGGGGCATGATCAACATGATGACCGCGCTGCGCCGCGAGGTGCGCGCCGACTACGCGGCCTGCATCTTCGACGCCCCCGGCAAGACCTTCCGCGACGACTGGTACCCCGAGTACAAGGCCAACCGCTCGCCGATGCCCGACGACCTGCGCAGCCAGATCGACCCCATCCACGAAGTGGTCAAGCTGCTGGGCTGGCCGGTGATCACCGTGCCCGAGGTCGAGGCCGACGACGTGATCGGCACGCTCGCCAAGGTGGCGGCCGCGCAGGGCGTCGAAGTGATCGTGTCCAGCGGCGACAAGGACCTGAGCCAGCTGGTCGACGAGCACATCACCATCATCGACACGATGAACGGCAAGAAACGCGACATCGCCGGCGTGACGGCCGAGTTCGGCGTGCCCCCCAGCCTCATGGTCGACTACCAGACGCTCATCGGCGACACGGTCGACAACGTGCCCGGCGTGCCCAAGGTCGGCCCGAAGACCGCCGCCAAATGGCTGCTCGAATACGGCTCGCTCGATGCACTGGTCGAACGTGCCGCCGAAGTGAAGGGCGCCGCCGGCGAAAACCTGCGCCAGGCGCTCGACAAGCTGCCGCTGAGCCGCCGCCTCGTCACCATCCGCACCGATTGCGACCTGAACGGCTTTGTCGAAGGCCTGCCGTCGCTCGAAGGCCTGCCCGTCGGCGCGCCGCAGACGGCCGAGCTGAAGCCCTTCTACGAGAAGTTCGGTTTCAAGAGCCTCGTCAAGTCGCTCGAAGCGCAGGAAGTGCCGCCCGAGCTGATCGAAGAGAACGCCAAGAAGAAGGCCGCCTCCAAGGCCGACCGCGACCAGGGCGGCCTGTTCGACGAGCCTTCCGAGCTGGAAGCGCAAGAGGCCGCCGCGCCCGCGAGCAACCTGAAGTACGACTCCATCATGGAGTGGGCGCAGTTCGACGCCTGGCTCGCCAAACTCGAGGCCGCCGAACTCACGGCCATCGACACCGAGACCACCTCGCTCGACGAAATGGTCGCGCAGATCGTGGGCATCAGCTTCAGCGTCACGCCGGGCGAAGCGGCCTACATTCCGCTCACGCACAACTACCCCGACGCGCCCGCGCAGCTGCCCATCGACGAGGTGCTCGCCAGGCTCAAGCCCTGGCTCGAGAACGCCGACAAGAAAAAGCTCGGCCAGCACATCAAGTACGACCGCCACGTGTTCGCCAACCACGGCATCGAGGTGCAGGGCTACGCGCACGACACCATGCTGCAAAGCTACGTGCTCGAAGTGAACAAGCCGCACGGCCTGTCGTCCCTGGCCGAGCGTCACCTGGGGCGCAGCGGCATCTCGTACGAAGACCTGTGCGGCAAGGGCGCGCACCAGATCTCGTTCAGCCAGGTCGACATCGCCAAGGCCGCCGAGTACTCGTGCGAAGACAGCGACCAGACGCTCGACGTGCATCGCACGCTCTGGCCCCTGCTGCAGAAGGAAGAAAAGCTGGCCTACATCTACCAGCTCGAAATGGATTCGAGCGAGGCGCTGTACCGCATCGAACGCAACGGCGTGCTGATCGACGCGCCCACGCTGGCCGCGCAGAGCCACGACCTGGGCACGCGCATCATGGCGCTGGAGCAGGAGGCCTACGACATCGCGGGCCAGCCCTTCAACCTGGGTTCGCCCAAGCAGATCGGCGAAATCTTCTTCACCAAGCTGGGCCTGCCCGTGGTCAAGAAGACGCCGAGCGGCGCGCCCAGCACCGACGAAGAAGTGCTCGAGAAGCTGGCCGAAGACTATCCGCTGCCCGCCAAGATCCTCGAGCACCGCGGCCTCTCGAAGCTCAAGGGCACCTACACCGACAAGCTGGGCCAGCTGGCCAACCCGCGCACCGGCCGCGTGCACACGCACTACGCGCAGGCGGTGGCCGTCACGGGCCGCCTGAGCAGCAACGACCCCAACCTGCAGAACATCCCGATCCGCACGCCCGAAGGCCGCCGCGTGCGTGAGGCCTTCGTGGCACCGGCGGGCAGCGTGATCGCGAGCGCCGACTACTCGCAGATCGAGCTGCGCATCATGGCCCACATCAGCGGCGACGAGTCGCTGCTGCGCGCCTTCACCGACGGCGTCGACGTGCACCGCGCCACGGCCGCCGAGGTGTTCGGCACCACGCCCGACCAGGTGTCCAGCGAGCAGCGCCGCTATGCCAAGGTCATCAACTTCGGGCTCATCTACGGCATGAGCAGCTTCGGCCTGGCGAAGAACCTGGGCATCGAGACCAAGGCGGCGGCCTCGTACATCGATCGCTACTTCGCGCGCTACCCGGGCGTGAAGACCTACATGGACCAGATCGTGGAGTTCGCGCGCGACAAGGGCTATGTCGAGACCGTGTTCGGCCGGCGCCTCTACCTGAGCGAGATCAACGGCGGCAACGGCCCCCGCAAGAAGGCGGCCGAGCGCCAGGCCATCAACGCGCCGATGCAGGGCACGGCGGCCGACCTCATCAAGCTCAGCATGGTCAAGGTACAGAACGTGCTTGACGAAGAAAAGCGCGCCACCCGAATGATCATGCAGGTGCACGACGAACTGGTGTTCGAAGTGCCCGAGGCCGAGGTCGAATGGGTGCGCACCGAAATCCCGCGCCTGATGGCCGGCGTGGCGGCGCTCAAGGTGCCGCTGCTCGCCGAGATCGGCGTCGGTCCCAACTGGGACAAGGCCCACTGATCCTCACTGATCCACATTTGCACGATCCCCAAGAGACAAACGACAGAAAGAAGAAACACGCCCATGAAACTCCAGCCCCGCACCTTCCTGCTCGCCGCCGTCGGCGCGGCCTTCCTCGGTACCGCTTCCGCAGCCCCCGATGCCCGCATCGCCGCGCTGGCCGCCAAGGAAAAGCCCGCCCTGCTCGAGACGCTGAAGGAGCTGGTCTCCATCGAGTCGGGCAGCCGCGACATCGAAGGCCTCGAGAAGATCTCCGATCTCATCGCCGCCAAGTTCAAGGCGCTGGGCGGTGAGGTCGAGCTGATCGACCCGAGCGCCGACGCCTACCGCATGGAAGACACGCCCGAGAAAATCGGCCGCGTGGTGCGCGCCACCTTCAAGGGCACGGGCACCAAGAAGATCATGCTCATCGCGCACATGGACACGGTCTACACCGTGGGCATGCTCAACAAGCAGCCGTTCCGCGTCGACGGCGACAAGGCCTACGGCTTGGGCATTGCCGACGACAAGCAGGGCGTGGCCGTCATCACGCACCTGGTGTCGATGCTGCAGGCGCTGAAGTTCAAGGACTACGGCACGCTCACCGTGCTGATCAACGGCGACGAGGAAATCAGCTCGCCGGGTTCGCGCGCGCTGCTCACCAAGCTCGGCGGCGAGCACGATGCGGTGCTGTCGTTCGAGGGTGCGTCGATCAAGGACGACAAGCTCTCGCTGGCCACCGCGGGCATCGCCTCGGTCACGCTGAACGTGGCGGGCAAGGCCTCGCACGCGGGCTCGGCGCCTGAGCTGGGCGTGAACGCGCTGTACGAGCTGTCGCATCAGATCCTGCAGATGCGCGACCTGTCCGACCCGTCCACGGGCCTGAAGATGAACTGGACCATCTCCAAGTCGGGCACCAACCGCAACGTGATCCCGGCCAGCGCCACCGCGGGCGCCGACGTGCGCGTGCTCAAGGTGGCCGACTACGACCGCATCGAGCAGCAGGTGAACGAGCGCGTGAAGAAGCAGCTGGTGCCTGACGCCAAGGTCGAGCTGAAGTTCGAACGCCGCCGTCCGCCGCTCGAGGCCACCGACGCGTCGCGTGCGCTGGCCAAGCATGCGCAGGCCATCTACAAGGACGAGCTGGGCCGCCCGCTGGGCGCCGACGACAAGGCGGCCGGTGGCGGCACCGACGCGGCGTTCGCCTCGCTCAAGACCAAGGCGCCGGTCATCGAGCGCTTCGGCCTGCAAGGCTTCGGCGCGCACACGGCCGACGCCGAGTACGTGCTGATCGATTCGATCGAGCCGCGTCTCTATCTGGGCGTGCGCATGGTGATGGACATCGCGACGGGCAAGACCACCGTCCGCTGACCGCCCCCGACGACTGTCGGCCATGCGGCTGCGCCACATCGAGGTCTTCAACGCGATCATGCTCGCGGGCAGCGTGAGCGCGGCCGCGCGGCTCATCAACATCACGCAGCCGGCCGTGAGCCGCACGCTGCAGCATGCCGAGCTGCAGCTGGGCTTTCCGCTGTTCCAGCGCGCCAAGGGGCGGCTCACGCCGACCACCGAGGCGCTCACGCTGTACCCGCACATCGAGCGGCTGTTCGCACAGCTCGACGAGGTGCAGCGGCTGGCGGCGAACCTGCGCGCGGGCAACGACACGGGCGAGCTGCGCATCCTCAGCGTGCTCGCACTGAGCTACGAAATCCTGCCGCGCGCGCTCAAGGCCTTCCGCGAGATGCACCCGGGCTACGCGATCACGGTCGAGTCGCTGCACTCGCCGCAGATCATGTCGGCGCTGCTGCTGCAGGAGGCCGATGTGGGCTTTGCCTTCAGCCCCGCGGTGCATCCCTCGCTCACGCAGGAGACGCTGGCCGACAGCCGCATGGTGTGCGTCGCGCCCAAGGGCATGCTGCCGCGTGCGCTGGTGCGCAACGGCTCGGTGGCGCTGCACGACCTCATCGACCGCCCGGTGATCGGCCTCGACGGCCGCGACCCGGTCGGCACCAGCCTGAGCCAGGCCTGCCGGCAGGCGGGCGTGGGCTTCCAGCAGGCCGTGGTCACGGTGCAGACCTACCACGCGGCGCTGGCCATGGCGCACCACGGGCTGGGCGTGGCGCTGGTCGACGGCTGCACGGCGCGCTCGGCCGACCGTGCCAAGGTCGACGTGCTGACGCTGGAGCCGCACATTCCGGTGCCGGTGCGCGCGCTGCGCTTTGCGGGCCGGCCCGACTCGGTGGCGGTGCGCGGCATCACGCGCTGCATGCGCGAAGCGATCGAGCAGACCGCCTGAGAAAGATGCGGGGCATTCGCCTCGCGCCATAATCCGCGCCCATGCACGCCCTTCGAACCTTCTGCGCAATGCACCGTCTGGTGCTGGCGTGGTTCATGGCGTCGCTGTTGATTGCGGGCGCATCGCCGCTCGTGAACCCGCAGGCGATGGAGCTGGTGTGTTCCGCCGCCGGCACCGTCAAGCTCATCGTGCAGGGCGACGACGGCGCCACCGAAGTCGGCATGGCGGCCATGGACTGCCCGCTGTGCATGGTCTCCGGCCCGCCGCCCGCCGCCGCGCAGGTGACGCTGCCCACGCCGCTGCCGCTGGGCCGCGCGCTGCAACCGATTCCCGCTGCCCGCCTCGCGGCAGCCACGGCCTCGCCGCTGCCGGCGCGCGGGCCGCCCACGCATCTCTCCTGAGCTTCGTCGTTCCTGCACCTGACGCCGCCTGAACGGGCCGCGCGGTGCGTTCCCGGTCGTTGTGCGGCCGGCGCTGCGCTTCATTGTTTTCGCCAGCGCCGTCGCAAGAGAGATGCCATGCCCACCCTTTCCCGTACCCCCGCCCTGGGGTTGCTTGCCCTGTTCGGCGCCGTTCATGCGCCTGCCCATGCCCAGACCGCCGTGTCGTCGCTGCCCCCGATCGAAGTGGCCGACGACGCGCCGCGCCCCAACGGCCGGCTCGACCTCGACACGCCCGCCGACACCGCGAGCCGCCTGGGCCTCACGCCGCGCGAGACGCCGGCCTCGGTCACGGTGGTGAACCGCGCGGTGCTCGATGCGCGCGGCGCGCAGAACACGCAGGAGGCGCTGCGCGCCGTGCCCGGCGTGACCGCGCACGATGCGCCCGGCAACGTCGGCGTGAGCTACCGGGGCTTCGGCAGCGGCTCGATCGCGCAGCTGTTCAACGGCATCAACCTGCAGTACTCGATCGCGGCGCGCCCGGTGGACAGCTGGATCTACGACCGCGTCGAGGCCATCGGCGGCCCGTCGAGCTTCCTGTTCGGCTCGGGTGCGCTGGGCGGCTCGATCAACTACATCACCAAGGCGCCCGAGCGCAGCGACTTCGCCGAAGCGCAGCTGCGCCTGGGCACGCAGAACCTGAAGGAGGCCTCCTTCGGCCTCAACCGCCGCATCGCCGGCGACGGCGGCGCGGGCAGCCACTACGCGCGCATCGACGTGAACCACCGCGACGCCCACGGCTGGACCGACGGCACCAAAAGCAAGTCGACGCAGCTCGCGGCCTCGCTGCTGTCGGACTTCGGCGGCGGCCTGAAGCACACGCTGGCCTACGAGTACCAGGACGAAGACGTGACGCGGCCCTACTGGGGCACGCCGGTGCTGAACCCGGCGGGCGGCGAGATGCGCATCGACCGCGGCACACGCTTCAAGAACTACAACAGCGCCGACGGCCTCTATGCGCAGCGCGTGCAGTGGCTGCGTTCGGTCACCGAATGGCAGGCCAGCGACGCGCTGCAGTTCAAGAACACCTTCTATGCCTACGACGCGCTGCGCGACTACCGCAACGTCGAGAACTACCGCTACAACGCGCGCAACACGGCCGTCATCCGCTCGGGTGCCTTGCTGCAGCGGCACGACCAGGACGTGTGGGGCAACCGCGTCGAAGGCCTCTACAAGGGGCAGCTCGGCGGGTTCAAGAGCGACTGGTCATTCGGGCTGGACTTCAGCGTGAACCGGCAGACGCGCTTTCCCAACAGCCTGCCCGGCACCGTGAGCACGGTGAACCCGTACGTCTTCGCCACCGAGCGCTTCTTCGACGTGCCGGGCATGACGCCGGGCTTCCGGCCCGACCGCGACAACAAGGTGCGGACCACCGCGCTGTACCTGGAGAACCGCACCGCGCTGCAGCCGTCGCTGCACCTCGTGACGGCGCTGCGCCACGAGCGCATCGACCTCGACCTGGTCAACCGCCGCACCGTGGACGCGGCGAACCCGGCCACCTTCCATCGCGGCTACCGGCCCACCACTGGCCGCATCGGCCTGGTGTGGGACTTCGCGCCCGGCGCCAACCTGTACGCGCAGTACGCCACCGCGGCCGATCCGCCGTCGGGCGTGCTCTCGACCGCCTCGTTCGCCGATGTGCGCAACAACAGCGAGCTCACCACCGGCCGGCAGGTCGAGGTCGGCACCAAGCTCGACTTCTGGCAGGGCAAGGGCACGGCCACGCTCGCGGCCTACAGCATCCGCCGCACCAACATCGCGACGCAGGACCCGGCCAACAGCGCGCTCACGGTGCTGGTCGGCGAGCAGTCGTCCAAGGGCGTGGAGCTGGCGCTCGGGCTGCAGCCCACGCCGCAGTGGTCGCTGCAGGGCAACCTCACGTACGTCGATGCGCGCTACGAGCAGTTCCGCCAGGGCGGCGTGTCGCTCGCGGGCCGCACGCCGACCAACACGCCGGCGGTGGTCGCGAACCTCTGGGTGTCGTACGCCATCACGCCGCGCCTGCAGGCCACGGCGGGTGTGCGGCATGTGGGCAAGGTGTATGCCGATGCGGCCAACACGATGCACTGGCCCGGCTACACGCTGCTCGACCTCGGGCTGAGCTGGCAGGTGAACCGCAACGTCACGCTGGTGGGGCGCGTGCGCAACGCGACCGACCGCGTGTACGCCGCGAACGTCGGCACCGGCTTCGCCTACCTCGGCGCGCCGCGCACGGCCGATGTGTCGGTGCGCGTGAGCTTCTGAATCGAAGGAGCGCCGCCATGCATGCCAAACGCTGGTTGTTCCTGATCCACCGCTGGCTGGGCGTGGTCGTCTGCGCCTTCTTCGCGATGTGGTTCGTCTCGGGCGTGGTGATGATGTACGTGGGCTACCCCAAGCTCACCGAGGCCGAGCGTCTGCAGCACCTGCCGCCGCTCGATGCGAAGGCACCCTTGCTCGGCCCGCGACAGGCGCTCGATGCGGCCGGTATCGCGGGGCCGTTGCAGGACCTGCGACTCGCCGTGGCCAGCGGCGGGCAGTCGGTGTACCTCGCGGTGCCGGCGAGCGCGGCAGAACCCGGCGCGCGCCGATCGCCACCGGGGCGCGGCGTGGTCGTCGTCGATGCGCAGACCGGCGCCGTGCTGCGCCAGGTCGACCGCGCCCGCGCACTCATCAGCGCGCAGGCCTATGGGGGCGAGGGCGTGGTGCTCCAGTACCGGGGCACCATCGACGAAGACGCCTTCACCCATTCGCGCGGGCTCGACGCGCACCGCCCGCTGCATGTGGTCGACCTGGCCGATGCGCAGGCCACGCGGCTGTACATCTCGGGTCGAACCGGCGAGGTGGTGCGCGATGCACCGCGCGCCGAGCGGCTGTGGAACTACGCCGGCGCGTGGATCCACTGGCTGTACCCGCTGCGCGGCACGGGCCTGGACCGCTACTGGGCCGACATCGTCAACTGGCTGTCGATCGTCGGCATCGCCGTCACGCTCACCGGCACCGTGGTGGGCGTGATGCGCTGGCGCTTCCGGCGCACCTACAAGAGCGGCTCGCACTCGCCGTACCAGGGCTTCATGATGCGCTGGCATCACATCAGCGGGCTGCTGTTCGCGCTCGTCACGCTGACGTGGATCTTCAGCGGGCTGATGTCGATGAACCCCTGGCGCGTGTTCGACAGCGGCGCGCCGGCATTGCGCATGGCGGCGATGCAGGGCGGGCCGCTCGTTGTAGGCATGGGCGAGGCGACGCCCGCTGCATTGCTGGCTTCCACGCGTGGCGACATCCGCGAACTGCGCTGGGTGCGCGCGGCGGGGCAGACGCTGGTGCTGGCCAGCACCGCCAGCGGCCGGCCGCTGGTGCGCGATGCGGCCAGCGCGCAGCCTCGGCAGATCGAACCCGCGGCGCTGCGCACCGCCGTCGCGCAACTGCTGCCCGACCCGGTCGCGCGCATCGACGTGCTCACCGCCTACGACAGCCACTACTACACGCGCGAAGCGCACACCATGACTGGCGGCAGCGAGAAGCCGTTGCCCGTCTGGCGCGTGGTGTTCGCCGACACGCACGCCACCTGGGTCCATGTCGATCCGCAGACCGGCGCCATGCTCGGCCGCAGCGACAGCACGCGCCGGTGGAGCCGCTGGCTGTTCGCGATGCTGCACAGTTGGGACTGGCTTCCGCTGCTCGCGCACCGTCCGCTGTGGGACGTGCTGCTGGTCGTGCTCAGTGCGGGCGGTGCGCTGCTGAGCCTGACCGGCGTGGTGATCGGCTGGCGGCGCCTGGGCCGCAAGCTCAGAAGCGCGACGGGGCCGCGTCCAGCGCCTGCGCGATCCGCTGCGCCGAGCCGAAGGCCAGCGTGAAACCCAGCGCGCCGTGGCCGGTGTTGAAGAGCATGTTCGACGGCGCGTGCGGCAGCCGCCCGATGATCGGCAGGCCCTTCGGCGTGGCCGGGCGCATGCCGGTCCAGGGGTGCAGTTCGGCCAGGCGGCTGGCGCGCGGGAACACGGCGCGCGTGGTGTCGGCCAGCGTCTCGATGCGCGTGGCCGGAATGCTCGCGTCGTGCCCCACGAGCTCGGCCATGCCCGCCACGCGCAGGCGCGAGCCGATGCGCGCGAAGACGACCTTGCGCGCGCTGTCGGTCACGTTCACGCGGGGTGCCGCACCGGGGGCGGGGTCGACGTCGACCGTGATGCTGTAGCCCTTGAGCGGGTACACCGGCAGGTAGGCACCGAGCGCACGACCGAGCTTGTGCGAGGCCGAGCCCAGCGCCATCACGAAGGCATCGGCTTCGATGTCGCCTTCACTGGTCTGCACGGCGGCGACGCGGCCTTCGCTGCGCGCAAAGCCGTGCACGTCGGCACCGAGCATGAAGCGCACGCCGCGCGCGCTCAGTGCGCGCATCAGCTCGGCGCACACCTTGAGGCAGTCGGCCGCGCACTCGCTCGGCGTGTGGACCGCACCGGCCATCTGGCCGCGGTAGTCCGCGAGCGCGGGCTCGATGGCCACGCACTCATCGGGCGTGACGATGCGCTGCTCGCTGCCCAGTGTGCGCTGCAGTTCGACTTGCGCGCGCGCGCCGGCCAGCGAGGCGGCGCTCGCATAGAGCACGAGCTTGCCGGTGGCGGAGAAATCGCAGTCGGGTGCGATGTCGGCCTGCATGGCCTCGAAGCCCGTGCGGCTCGCGGCCGCCAGCGCCAGCAGCTGCGCGGTGGTGTCGCGCGAGGTCGCGGCGTTGCACGCGGCCAGGAAGGCCAGGCCCCAGCGCCACTGCAGCGGATCGAGCTGCGGGCGCAGCTTCAGCGGCGAAGTGGGGGAGAACAGCAGCTTGGGCAGCTGCGTCCAGATCGACGGATCGGCCAGCGGCTGCACGTACGAGTAGCTCAGCTGCGCGCCGTTGCCGCCGCTGGCGCCCGCGCCGGGCGCCGCGCGGTCGATCACCGTGACCTGGTGGCCCTGGCGCTCGAGTTGCCAGGCGGTCGCCAGGCCCACGATGCCGGCGCCGAGCACGCACACATGCATGGAGGCAACTTTCCGGAAGTGAAGAAGAAAGGGAACAGAAGAGACAGCGTGCGACTGTAGAGGCCCCTCGCCGTGCCCGGAAATGCCAAAAGAACCCAGCCCATAACCTTTGGGCATGACCCCGGGGTTAATTGGAATTGTCCCGATGTGTCACTCCTTCTTACACTGGCTGTCTGTTCAATCCAACCGATGAAGGCTCGAATGAAACTCTCCGTTTTGATGGCGTCCCTGGCTGCCGCGGTCCTCTTCACTGCACCGGCCGCGCAGGCTGCCGACACGCTCGCCAAGATCGCCGAGTCCGGCAAGATCTCGCTCGCCTACCGCGAGTCGTCGGTGCCCTTCAGCTACCTGGACGGCCCCAACAAGCCGATCGGGTTCTCGGTGGAACTCTCCAACGCCGTGGTCGAGGCGGTGAAGAAGAAGTTGAACAAGCCCAACCTGCAGGTCTCGCTGATGGCGGTCACCTCGCAGAACCGCATCCCGCTGATCACCAACGGCACCATCGACCTGGAGTGCGGCTCCACCACCAACAACACCGCGCGCGGCAAGGACGTGGCCTTTGCGGTGAACCACTTCTATACGGGCACGCGCCTGCTGACGAAGAAGTCTTCCAAGATCAAGGACTACGCCGACCTCGCCAAGAAGACCGTGGCCAGCACCACCGGCACCACCAACGCGCTGGTCATGCGCAAGTACAACACCGAGAAGAACCTCGACATGAACATCGTGCTCGGCAAGGACCACGCCGACGCGTTCCTGCTGGTCGAGAGCGATCGCGCCGTGGCCTTCGCCATGGACGACATCCTGCTGTTCGGCCTCATCGCCAACTCGAAGAATCCGGCCGACTACGAAGTGGTGGGCGAGTCGCTGCAGGTCGAGCCCTACGCCTGCATGCTGCCCAAGGACGACCCGGCCTTCAAGAAGCTGGTGGACGACACCTTCACCGCCATGATGAAGAGCGGCGAGTTCGAGAAGCTCTACACCAAGTGGTTCATGCAGCCGATCCCACCGAAGAACGTGCCGCTGAACCTGCCGATGAGCGACCAGCTCAAGGAAAACCTGAAGGCCTTCAGCGACAAGCCGGCCACCTGATCGAAGGCAAGAGAAAAGACATGGTCGCAGCCACACAGGTCGTCGGCATCCTCGGGGGCATGGGCCCCGCGGCGGGCGCCGACTTCGTCCGGCTCTTCGTGCAGGCCTGCGCGCAGCAGATGCGTGCGCGCGGCGAGCCGGTGCGCGACCAGTCCTTTCCCGAACACTGGCTGGCGCAGGTGCCGGTGCCCGACCGCACCGGCGCGCTGGCCTCCGATGCGCAGGGCGCGCACCAGCCGCTCGAACCGATGCTGCAGGCGCTGGGCCGGCTGGCCGCGCTGGGCAGCCGCGCCGTGGCCATCGCCTGCAACACCGCGCATGCGTGGCACGCCAACCTGCAGGAGCGCTTTCCGCAGGTCGAGCTGCTGCACATGGCGCGCGAAACCGCGCAGCACCTGGCCGCGCAGGGCGCGAGCGAAGTGGCGCTGATGGCCACCGAAGGCACCTACCGCGTGCGGCTGTACGAGCAGGCGCTGGCCGAGGCCGGCCTGGGCTGCCATGTGCCGTCGGCCGACGAGCGCCAGACCATCATGCGCGGCATCTTCGACGGCGTGAAGGCCGGCAACCTGCCGCTGGCCGAACGCTGCTTCTCCGAGGTCGCGCTGCGGTTGGCCGAGCGGCACGGCCCGGTCACGATCATCATGGGCTGCACCGAGGTGCCGCTGGGCCTGCAGGGCTCGACCGCGGTGGCGGGGCTGCGCCTCGTCGATCCGGCGCAGGTGCTGGCCGAGGCGCTGGCACGGCGGGCCTACGGCACCTGACCGCAGCCCGAAGCGGCCCGGCTGCTTTACGGTCCGGTCATACGGCCCGGCCCGATTTCGCCTACATTGCGGCGTGCGTTTTTCTACGCCACACCCCCTTGTCAGACGATTCAACCGGAGCCCTTGCATGACCTCCTTCGACGACAACCGTTCCGAATTCGATTCGCTGCGCCCCGGCGACAGCACCGAGCAGGGGGCCACGCGCCGCACCGCGCTCAAGGCCGCCCTCGGTGTCGGCTACGCCGCCGCCGTGCTGCCGGTGGCCGCGCAGACGGCCATCACCACCCCGGCCGACGGCCTGAAGGCCGGCCCCATCAAGTACACCGTCAACGGCTTCGGGGTGCCTGCCTATGCCGCGGCGCCGGCCGGCAAGACGGGGCTGCCCGTGGTGCTGGTGATCCAGGAGATCTTCGGCGTGCACGAGTACATCGCCGACACCTGCCGCCGCTTCGCCGAGCTGGGCTACCTGGCCATCGCGCCCGAGCTGTATGCGCGCCAGGGCGATCCGCGCGGCTACACCGACATTCCCAAGCTGCAGGCCGACATCGTCACCAAGGTGCCCGATGCGCAGGTCATGGCCGACCTCGACGGCGCGCTGGCCTGGGCCAAGGCCAACGGCGGCGACACGAGCAAGGCCGGCATCACCGGCTTCTGCTGGGGCGGGCGCATCGTGTGGCTGTATGCGGCCACGGGCAAGGTCAAGGCCGGCGTGGCCTGGTACGGCCGGCTGGTCGGGCAGGCCAGCGAACTGCAGCCGAAACACCCCGTCGACATCGCCGCCAGCCTGCAGGCGCCGGTGCTCGGCCTGTACGGCGGAAAAGACCAGGGCATCCCCCTTGACACGGTTGATAAGATGAAAGCTGCTCTGGCCGGTGGGACTCCGGCGGCCAAGGCATCGAGCTTCGTCGTGTACCCCGAAGCAGGCCACGCGTTCCACGCCGACTACCGCCCCAGCTACCTCAAGAGCGCCGCGGACGACGGCTGGCAGCGTGCCACGGCCTGGTTCAAAGCCAATGGTGTCGCCTGACCGAAGACGGCGCCCGTAGCCACCCGCCGCCGAAGGCCGTCCGAAGTGACGGCCTTTCTCTTTTTATGAACGGAACAAGGCCGTACCGGCCGTCCCTCTTGCGCAAGCAGCTATGAATTTGATAGTAATTCTCGTGGCGACCCTGGTCGCCGGCATCGGAAGCGTCTGGCTCGCGGCCCTGCTGCTGCGCGTGGGCGTGCGCAGCGGCGGCGGCGGCGTGAACCCGCAGCACCTGCTGAGCCTGGCGGCCGGCGCGCTGCTGGCCACGGCCTTCATGCACCTGCTGCCCGAGGCCTTCGAAAGCCGCATCGAGCCCGCGCTGCTGTTTGCGGTGCTGCTGTTCGGGCTGGTGTTCTTCTTTCTGCTCGACAAGGCCGAGCTGTGGCACCACGGGCATGAGCACCACCATGGCGACGTCGCACCCGACAAGGGCGAAGCGCACGATCACCACGGCCACGATCACGGTCATTCACACGGCCACGCCCACCACCACCCACCCACCACGGGCGGCGGCGGCTGGGCCGTGCTCACCGGCGACAGCGTGCACTGCTTCGGCGACGGCATCCTGATCGCCTCGGCCTTCGTGGCCGACATCCGCCTGGGCCTCGTGGCCGCGCTGGCCGTGCTCGCGCACGAAGTGCCGCACCACATCGGCGACCTCGTGGTGCTGCGCCAGAGCTCGGCCAATTCGCGCGCGGCGCTGGTGAAGGTGTCGCTTGCGGGCACGATGACCATGCTCGGCGGCATCGCGGGCTGGTGGCTGGTCGACCAGCTGCATGGCTGGCTGCCGTACTTCCTGGTGCTGGCGGGCAGCAGCTTCGTTTATGTGGCACTGGCCGACCTGATTCCGCAGCTGCAAAAGCGCCTGCCCGCGCGCCAGACCGCGGCGCAGATCGCGTGGCTGGCAGCGGGCATCCTGCTGGTCACGCTCGTGAGCCGGCTGGCGCACGGCGAGCATGGCCACGAACACGGCCATGATGAAGGACACGGCGAGCACGGCCACGTCCACAAGGACTGACGACAACGCGTGTGGGCGGCCTCGGGAGACGGGAAACTTTCCGACACCGACGTCAGCCCGTCGATCCACCGCAAGGGGCAAAACAGGCGCACCATAGAGGGCCGTTTACTCATCTGCCGAGGAATTCGATCATGACGCCCCAAGCCGATGCCACCGCGCGCTCCGTCTCGTCGTCCGAAGACGACGATGACGACAGCACGCCTGCCGACGACTTCGACGAACTCGAAGCCGATGCGTCCGACGATCTGTCGGACGAAACGGGCATCGACCTCACCGATGCCAGCGAGCTCGATGCCGACAACGTGCCGGCCGACGAAGAGTTCGACCGCGTGATGAACGCGCCGGACTGATTCGCCTGACCCAGCCCGGTCAGGCCGGTTCAGGCCAGCGCGCCTGTGCCGGACGCACCGATTCGTAGAAGCGCGCCATCTGCAGCACGCCCAGGTCGTCGAAGCGACGTCCCGCGATCTGCAGGCCGATCGGCAGGCCATTTTTCGCATGGCCGCAGTTGATCGAGGCGGCCGGTTGTTCCGACTGGTTGAACACCGACGTGAAGTGCGAGTCCTTCAGCAGGTTTTCCGAGCCGCTGTTGATGGCCTCCGCCGCGAAGGGCAGCACCGGCGACACCGGCGACAGCACGTAGTCGAAGGGCTGCGTGGCCGCCACGGTGGCCGCGCGCAGCGCCTGCATGCGCGTGAAGGCGCGGAAGGTGTCTTCGGGCGTGAGCGAGGCGGCGAACTCCGCCGCCTGGTGGATGTAGCCGGCCGCGAGCTTCGCGCGCTCTGGCGGCATCGCGGCCAGGTCGACGCGGCAGCGCATGGTGAAGAAGTGGGCCATGCCCATGCGCATGTCCAGCGTGGTCCAGTCGGCCAGCGGCTCGACGATGGCGCCGGCCTGCTCGAACAGGCGGGCCGCGGCCAGCACGGCCTCTTTCACTTCCGCATCGATCGGCCAGCCGCCCATGGTCTCGGTCCACAAACCGATGCGCAGGCCCTTCACGTTGCGCTCGAGCCGCTGCCACGCGAAGTCGTTCGGCGGCAGGCTCATGTAGTCGCGCGCGTCGGGGCGCGTCACCACCTGCATCAGCAGTGCGGCGTCGGCCACGGTGCGCGTCATCGGGCCGATCACGCGCGCCGCGGCGGGTGGGTCGACCGGGATGCGGCCCTGGCTGGGCTTGAGGCCGAACACGCCGCAGAAGCTGGCCGGAATGCGCACCGAGCCACCGATGTCGGTGCCCAGGTGCAGCGGGCCGTAGCCCGCGGCGGCGGCGGCGCCGGCGCCCGAGCTCGAGCCGCCGGTGTTGCGGCCCAGGTCCCACGGGTTGCGCGTGAGCGCGTGGAAGCTCGACGGCGCCGCGCCGAGAAAGCCGAAGTCGGGCATCGTCGTCTTGGTCACGATCACCGCGCCGGCTTCGCGCAGGCGCGCGGCGGCGGGTGCGTCGGCTGCGGCGGGCGCCAGCACGGTGGCGGCGCTGCCGATCGGCGTGGGCGTGCCGCGCGTGGCGATGTTCTCCTTCAGCGTGACCGGCACGCCGTCGAGATCGCCCTGCGGCTTGCCCTGGGCCCAGCGTGCCTCGGAGGCGCGCGCCGATGCCAGCGCGGCTTCGGCGTCCAGCCCGTAGGTGGCGTGGATGTGCGGCTCCCAGCGCTCGATGCGCGCGAGCACGGCCTGCGTCACCTCGACCGGCGACAAGGCGCGGTCGCGGTAGCGTTCGAGCAACTGGAGGGCACTGAGTTCGTACAGGGGTGTGGTCATGTCTTCGTTTCTTCTTTGGGTGGAGGGATGAAGGTGGGTTGAAAGAGGGGAAGAGGGCGCCGTTCAGCCGGCCCCGAACGCATAGCCCTGGCCCGGCGCCGCGGCCAGCAGCGTGCGCGTGTAGGCCTCGCGCGGCGACAGCAGTACGTCGTGCGCGCTGCCTTCTTCGACGATGCGGCCCTTGTGCATCACGATCAGGCGGTCGCAGATCTGGCTGGCCACGCGCAGGTCGTGGGTGATGAACAGGATGCCGATCGACAGCCGCTGCTGGATCTCCGCCAGCAGCTTCAATATCTGGTCCTGCACCGACACGTCGAGCGCCGACACGGCCTCGTCGGCGATCAGCACGCGCGGCTCGCAGGCCAGTGCGCGCGCAATGCACAGCCGCTGGCGCTGGCCGCCCGAGAACTCGCTCGGGTAGCGGTGCAGCACCTCGGGCTGCAGCCGCACCAGCGCCATCAGCTCCTCGGCGCGCTGCCAGGCCTTGGCGTGAGGCACGCCGAAATTCACCGGCCCCTCGACGATCGACTGGCCCACCGTGCGGCGCGGGTTGAGCGAACGGTTCGGGTCCTGGAACACGACCTGCACCATGCGCCGGAACGCCGAGCGCTGCGCGCCGCGCGAGCCCTCGATGCCGGGCACGCGGATGTCGCCGTCGGTGGGTTCGATCAGCCGCGCGATGCAGCGCGCCACGGTCGACTTGCCCGAGCCCGATTCGCCCACGATGCCGACCGTTTCGCCCGCATGCAGCTTCAGCGACACGTCGGCCGCCGCATGCACCGTGCGGCGCTTGCCGGGCCAGCTGCCCGTGCGGTAGACCTTGCCCACGCCGCGCGCATCGAGCAGCGGCGCCTGGGCGTCGATGGGGGCGCGCAGCACCGGGGCCAGCCGCGGCACGGCGTCGAGCAGCATGCGCGTGTAGGCCTCCTTCGGGCGGCGCAGCACGTCGTCCTTCGGGCCGCTCTCGACCTGCCGGCCCAGCTGCAGCACCACCACCTGGTCGGCGATGTCCGCCACCACGCCGAAGTCGTGCGTGATGAACAGCACGGCGGTGCCGTTCTCCTGCTGCATCTCGCGGATGAGCGCGAGGATCTCGGCTTGCGTGGTCACGTCGAGCGCGGTGGTGGGCTCGTCGCAGATCAGCAGGGCCGGGCGCAGGATCAGCGCGATGGCGATCACGATGCGCTGGCGCTGCCCGCCCGAGAGCTGGTGCGGGTAGGCGTCGTAGATGCGCTGGGGCTCAGGCAGCCGCACGCGCTCGAAGATGGCCAGCACGCGCGCGCGGCGCGCGGCGGCGCCCAGTGTCGTGTGCTCGGCCAGGATCTCGTCGACCTGCGCGCCGCAGCGCATCACGGGGTTGAGCGCGGTCATCGGCTCCTGGAACACCATCGCCATGCGTGCGCCGCGCAGGGCGCGCAGCCGCGCCGGGCTGGCCGCGAGCACGTCCTCGCCCTGCACCTCGATGCACCCGGCCGAGGGCCGCAGCGACGCGGGCAGCAGGCCCATCGCGGCCTGCGCGATGACTGACTTGCCGGAGCCCGATTCGCCCAGCAAGCACACGACCTGGCCGGGCATCACGTCGAACGAGATGCCGTGCACCGCGTGTGCGCGGTCGGCGCCGGCGGGCAGGTCGATGGCGAGGTCGCGCACCACGAGGCAGGGCGCGGCAGACGTTGTGGAAGGGGTGGATGTCATGCTCAGCCTCCGCGTGCCTTGAACTTGGGATCGAGTGCGTCGCGCAGGCCGTCGCCGAGCATGTTCACGGCCAGCACCGTGAGCGCCAGGAAGAGGCCGGGCAGCAGCACGGTCGAGGGGTGCGAGGTGAAGTGCGTGCGGCCTTCGGACATGATGTTCCCCCAAGTCGGCACCTCGGACGGCAGGCCGATGCCCAGGAAGGACATCACGGCCTCCACCAGCATCGCCGCCGCGCAGATGAAGGTGCCCTGCACGATCAGCGGCGCCACCGTGTTGGGCAGGATGTGGCGCAACATCAGCTTCCAGGTCGGCGTGTCGAGCGCGACGGCCGCTTCCACGTACGGCTCTTCGCGCACCGACAGCACCACCGAGCGCACCAGCCGCGCCACGCGCGGCGTCTCGGGCACCACGATGGCCAGGATCACCGTGAGCAGGCTGGGCCGCCACACGGCCACCAGCACGATCGCGAACAGGATGCCGGGGATGGCCATCATCCCGTCCATCACCCGCATGATCACGCCGTCCAGGCGCCGGAAGTAGCCCGCCACCATGCCGACCACGAGGCCGAACGCGACCGAGCCCAGCGCCACCGCCACGCCCACCGACAGCGAGATGCGCGCGCCGTAGGCCGTGCGGCTCCACAGGTCGCGGCCCATGCTGTCGGTGCCCAGCGGGAAGAAGCGATCGAAGCTGTCGCCCGCCAGCGTGGTGAACTCGGCGCGTGCGCCGGGCGGCAGGTGCGAGTTCGCGGGGTCCATCGCGTTCGGGTCGATGGTGCCGAGCCAGGGCGCGGCCACCGCCAGCAGCAGCATCGCGGCCAGCAGGACGCCGCCGATGCGCACGCCGCCGTTGGCGAGCAGGCGGCGCAGCAGCGAGCGGGCCGGGGCCCGGGGTGCGGCGGGAGGAACCGCGGCAGAGGCAGGCGCATCGTCGCGCAGGGAGATCGAAGTCATGGCGGGGCTTTCGAAGGAAGGTCAGTACCGGATGCGCGGATCGAGCAGCAGGTAGCTCAGGTCCACCAGCAGGTTGACCACCACGTACACGAGCGAGAAGAAGAGGGTGATCGCCTGGATCAGCGGGTAGTCGCGCGAGAGCACGGCGTCCACCGTGAGCTGGCCCAGGCCGGGGATCGCGTAGATCGTCTCGGTGACCACCACGCCGCCGATCAGGCCCGCCACGCTCAGGCCGATGACGGTGGCGATCGGCACGGCGGCGTTGGCCAGTGCGTGGCGCAGCAGCATGCGCCACTCGGCGATGCCCTTGGCGCGCGCGGTGCGCACGTAGTCTTCGGTGAGCGCCTCCGACACCGCCGCGCGCGTGACCCGCGCGATGAGCGCCGCGTACATCACGGCCAGCGTGACGCAGGGCAGCGCCAGGTGGCGCAGCCACGGGCCCACGCCGTCGCCGATGCGCTGGTAGCCCTGCGAGGGCAGCCAGCCGAGCTGCATCGAGAACAGCCAGATCATCACGTAGCCGGCCACGAACACCGGCACCGAGAAGCCGAGCACCGAGGCGCCCATGATGAAGCGGTCGAGCCGGCCGCCGCGCCGCGAGGCCGCGAGCACGCCCAGCGGCACGGCGATCAGCACCGTGAGCACCACCGTCACCGCCGCCACCGAGAGCGTGGGTTCCAGGCGCTGGCCGATCAGGTCGGTCACGCGCATCCGGTAGAAGAACGAATAGCCGAGGTCGCCGCGCAGCACCTGGCCGAGCCAGTGCACGAACTGCGTCACGATCGATGCGTCCAGGCCCAGCTGGGCGCGGATGCGCGCGATGTCCTGCGCGCTGGCCGCGTCGCCGGCGATGGCCGCCGCGGGGTCGCCGGGCGTCATGCGCAGCAGCAGGAAGACGATGACGGCCACGATCAGGAGCACGGGCGCGGTGGCCAGTCCGCGGCGCAACAGGAAGTGGAGCATGTGAATCAGGTCCTTGACGAGGGGCCGGGCGTGTGGCGCGGGCAAAGGAAGTCCCGCCCGGCTGCCGCGCAAGGCGCAGCCGGTCAGGGGTGGCGATCAGAAAGGGAGAGGGGCGGGCGCGCGGGCCGGCCTATGTCGCGGTCATGGCGATGGCGCGGACGTCTTGCGCACGTTCCAGTACAGCACCGCCGGAGACGGCAGCAGGCCGGTGACGGTGCCGCGGCGCACGGCCGTGGGCGCCTTGCCTTCACCGAGCGGGGCGAGCACGCCGTGTTCGAGCACGACCTGCTGGATCTGCGTGGCGATCTCCTTGCGCTGCGCGAGGTCGGCGGTGGCGATGAACTTGGTCTTCAGCGCCTCGAGCTCGGGCACCACGGGCCAGCCGAAATAACCCTGGTCGCCGTTGCCGGTCAGCGGGCTGTAGCCGATGGGGCTGCTCGCGTCCACGCCGCCCCAGAAGGTGATGAAGGCGTTCCAGCCGCCGTTCTCGGGCAGGTCTTTCTTGGCGCGCCGGGTCACGAGCGTGGCCCAGTCGGTGGTCTGCACGTCGACGTTGAAGCCCACCTGCTTGAGCAGCTGGCCGTACACCGCGGGCAGCTTGTTCAGCGCGGGCGCGTCGCCCGGCAGAAGGATCACCACGGGCTTGCCGTCGTAGCCCGATTCCTTGAGCAGCTTGCGCGCCTCTTCGAACTGCGGCTTGCCGGTGTAGAAGCCCGTCTTGTCGCTCGCGTAGAGCGAGCCGCACAGGTAGATCGAGGCGCAGGGCTTGTAGAAGTCGCGGAAGGTGACCTGCGCGCGCAGCATCGCCTCCTGGTTGATGGCCAGCATCGCGGCCTTCAGCGCCTTGGGGTTGTTGAAGGGCGGCACCTTGTGGTTGTAGAGCACCGTGAAGGGGCCCGCCGGCATCACGTCGACCAGCTCGATCTTGTCGTTGGTGCGCATGCCGGTGTAGCCCGACGATGGCACGGTCTCGAGCATGTCGACCTCGCCGTTGAGCAGCGCATTGGCCTGCGTCTGCGGGTCGCGCAGCATCACCCATTCGACGCGGTCCACATGCACCACCTTGCCGCCGGCCAGGCCCGAGGCGGGTTCCTTGCGCGGCACGTAGGCGGTGTTCTTGCGGTAGATGACGCGGTCGCCGGGGCGGAAGTCTTCCTTGGCGAGCGTGAAGGGGCCGGAGCCCACCATCTCGTCGATCTGCTTGTCGGCGGGCGTGTCGGCCACGCGCTTGGGCATGATGAACGGCACCAGCGGGTTGGGCTTGCCGAGCGCGTCGAGCACCACGCCGAAGGGCTGCTTGAACGTCATGCGAAAGCCGTTGGGGCCGTCGGCGGCGATGCTGTCCATCGCCTCGTACATCTTCTGGCCCAGCGTGTCGCGCTTGGCCCAGCGCGCCAGCGAGGCGATCACGTCCTGCGAGGTGACCGGCGCGCCGTCGTGGAACTTCAGGCCCGGGCGCAGCGTGAAGCTCCACACCTTGTTGTCGGCGCTCGCGCTGTACTTGTCGACCATCTGCGGCTTGATGACGCCCTTCTCGTCCATCGCGAAGAGGGTGTCGTAGATCATCAGGCCGTGGTTGCGCGTGATGTTGGCGGTGGTCCAGATCGGGTCGACGATCTTCAGATCCGACGAGGGCACGGTGCGAAGCACGGTCTGGGCGGACGCGGTGGCGGCGAAGCACAAAGCGAGCGCCGACAGGGAAGCCGCCGCGACGCGGCGCGGTGAAAAGTGGATTGCCATGGAGCCTTACTTCTTTCGGGAGGGAGCGGAAGACGAGGGGGAGGAAGACGGAGGCGATTCCTTGCTTTCGCGCAGCTGCACCAGCAGGAATTCGAAGATGTCGCGCGAGCCTTCTTCCGCGTCGATGAGCTTGTGCATGATGCGGCGCAGGTTCTCGATGTCGGCGACGCTCAGGCAGTCGAGAAAGCGCGCTTCCATCTCATGCCCGATGGGCTCGGCGCGCAGCACCATGTCGATGCCGGCGGGGCTCAGGCACAGGCGGATCTGCCGCGCGTCCTCGGCGCCAATCTGGCGCTCGACCAGCTCGCGCTGCACCAACGAACTCACCAGCTTGGAGACCAGCGTCTTCTCGATGGCGCAGGTCTGCACCAGCTGGCCCATGGTGATGCCGGGCGCGGCGCCGATCATGCGCAAGAGGCGCACGTCGCGGATCGACAGGCCGAGCTCGATCTCGTAGATGCGCGAGCCGCGGTCGCGCGTGCGCTGCGAGGCCAGGTCGAGCAGGACGTTGAGGTAGTCGTCTTTCAGGCGAAGCGGGGCGTGCATGGCGGGTTGGTAGAAGTCTTCAATAGTTGAAATGTTCAACTATGTGGGCAAACTACGCAAGCTCCGGGCCAGCTGTCGAGGGAAATCCCCTAGGCACGCACTGCCAGAGGGAAAGAGCGCAAGGGAGAAAGAAAAGCCGGGCCCCTGAGGCCCGGCGTGTTCACCGATCCGGTGCTGCGCATGCACCAGGATGCGAAGGCGGGCGCCGTGCAGGCGCCGCCGAGGTGCGAGGTGTCAGGCTGCGTCCTGGCGCACGATCACCTGCCCGTTGCGCGCCCCGCTATGCACGCCGTGGCGCCAGGTGACGGCGCCGTTCACGATCACCGCGTCGATGCCTTCGGCGGGTTCGGTCGGCGTTTCGTAGTTCGCGGTGTCGCGCACGGTGGCGGCATTGAAGACCACCACGTCGGCGTGGTGCCCAACCTTGAGCGCGCCGCGTTCGTGCAGGCCGAAGTTGCGCGCCGTGAGCCCGGTCATCTTCCACACGGCCGTCTCCAGCGGGAACAGCCCCACGTCGCGGCTGTAGTGCCCCAGCACGCGCGGGAAGGTGCCCCACAGGCGCGGGTGTGGCTTGTCGCCCAGCGGAATGCCGTCGGAGCCGATCATGGTTTCGTCGAAGGCGAGCACGCGCTGCACGTCGTCCTCGTCCATCATGAAATAGATGGCGCTGCCGGGCGACAGGCGCAGCGCGGCCTCTTCGCCCGACACGCCCCATTCGGCCGCGATGTCCTTCAGGTCGCGGCCCGCGCATTCGGGGTGCGGCACGCTGGAGGCGATGAGCACGCGGCCGTCCATCATCCCGCGGTCGGTGCGGATCATGGTGGAGCCCGCGGTGTACGGATAGCAGTCGAGCCCGATGCACTGGTGCTTCATCGCTTCCTGGATGAAGGGCAGCGTCACCTTGGTCTTGCCGAAGTTCTGCGTGTTCTGCACCTTGTGGTGCGACACCACCACCGGGATGTCGAGCGCGCGGCCGATGTGGAAGGTCTCTTCCAGCGACTCCATCACGTGGTCGCTCTCGTCGCGCATGTGCGTCACGTACAGCGCCTTGCGCGCCGTGAGCGGACGGCCGACCTCGATGATCTCCTCCGTGGTCGCCTTCACGGCCGGCGGGTAGAAGGTGCCCGTCGACAGGCCGATGGCGCCGGCCTGCATGGCTTCTTCGACCAGCGCCTGCATGGCGGCGATCTCCTGCGCGGTGGCGGGGCGGTCGAGGTCGGACATGGTCACGGCGCGCAGGGTCGAGTGGCCGACCATCGCTGCCACGTTGACCGACGAGGGCGTGGCGCGCAGCGCATCGAGGTAGGCTGCGAAGGTCGTGAAGCGGTCTTCCGGCGGCGTCTCGAGCAGGCTCAGCGGCATCGGCAGGTCCATGTCGGCACGCAGCGGCGCGGCGCTGATGCCGCAGTTGCCCGCCACCACGGTGGTCACGCCCTGCGACACCTTGAAGGGCATCTGCGCATGCGACAGCACGGCCTGGTCGTCGTGCGTGTGCGAGTCGATGAAGCCCGGTGCGACGATGCGGCCGGTGGCGTCGAGCGTCTGGTCGGCCGTGTGGCCCGCGAGCTTGCCGATGGCGGCGATGCGGCCATCGACGATGCCCACGTCGGCGTCGAAGCGCGGGGCCTTGGTGCCGTCGATCACGGTACCGCCGTGGATCAGCAGGTCGTAGTGGGGTGTCTTGTCGGTCATGAGGGCAATGCTTTCAACGGAAGTGGCAGGCGACCCAGTGGCCGCCCTGGGAAGTCGAGGGGCGCTCGCTCAGTTCGGGCGTCTTCTCCTTGCACACGGCCTGCGCCATCGGGCAGCGCGTGTGAAAGCGGCAGCCCGAGGGCGGGTTGGCCGGGCTCGGCGGATCGCCCTGCAGCAGCAGGCGGCGTGCCGGCGTGCGCGGGTTGGGCACGGGCACGGCCGACAGCAGGATCTCGGTGTACGGATGGCGCGGGGCCGAGAACAGCGTGTCGCGGTCGGCGATCTCCACGATGTGGCCGAGGTACATCACGGCCACGCGATGGCTGATGTGGCGCACCACGGCGAGGTCGTGCGCCACGAACAGGTAGGCGATGCCGAACTCGGCCTGCAGGTCCATCAGCAGGTTGACCACCTGGGCCTGCACCGACACGTCGAGCGCCGACACGGGCTCGTCGCAGACGATGAGCTTGGGGTTGAGTGCCAGGGCGCGTGCAATGCCCAGGCGCTGGCGCTGGCCGCCCGAGAACTCGTGCGGAAACTTCTTTGCCGCCTCGGGCCGCAGGCCCACGCGCGAGAACAGCCACTGCACGCGCTCGCGCCGCTCGGCCACCGAGACGTCGCCGAAGTTGCGCAGCGGCTCGGCCACGATGTCGCCGGCCGTGAGGCGCGGGTTCAGCGAGGCGTAGGGGTCCTGGAAGATGATCTGCAGGTCGCGCCGGCGCTGGCGCATCGCGTTCGCGGGCAGGGTCAGCAGCTCTTCGCCATCGAGCCGCACCGAGCCCGAGGTGGGCTCGACCAGCCGCATCACCGACTTGGCCGTGGTGGTCTTGCCGCAGCCCGACTCGCCGACCAGCGACAGCGTCTCGCCGTGCCCCACGGTGAACGACACGCCGTCGACCGCCTGGATCGCCGGCTTGGTCGGGCGCAGCCAGCGCCGCGGCGAGGTGTAGTGCTTGCGCAGCTCGCGCACCTGCAGCAGCGGCGCCTTGGTGGATGGGGTCGTCGTTGTCGTCATGCGCTCACCTCGGCAGCCTCGTCGGTCCATTGTTCCTGCACCGCGAAGCAGGCGACCACGTGCCCGTCGCCCTGCGTGGACAGCGGCGGCGTCTCGCGGCGGCAGCGTTCGCGCGCCTGCGCGCAGCGCGCGGCAAAGGCGCAGCCGCGCCCGAGCTCGTGCGCGGCGGGCACCATGCCCGGAATCTCGTGCAGTCGCGCGCTCGACGTGCTCATGGCGGGCATCGAGGCCATCAGCGCGCGCGTGTAGGGGTGCAGCGGGCGGTCGAACAGGTCGACCACGTCGGCCTCTTCCACCTTCTTGCCGGCGTACATGACCACCACGCGGTCGCAGCTCTCGGCCACCACGCCCAGGTCGTGCGTGATCATCACCACGCCCATGCCCAGCTCTTTCTGCAGCCGCTTGATGAGGTCGAGGATCTGCGCCTGGATGGTCACGTCGAGCGCGGTGGTGGGCTCGTCGGCGATCAGCACCTCGGGGTTGCAGGCCAGGGCCAGCGCGATCATCACGCGCTGGCGCATGCCGCCCGAGAGCTGGTGCGGGTATTCGTTCACGCGCCGCTCGGGCTCGGGAATCTGCACCAGGCGCAGCATCTCGACCGCGCGCTGCAGCGCCTCGGCGCGGCTGGCCTTCTGGTGCAGCTGCACGGTCTCGGCGATCTGCCGGCCCACGGTGAGCACCGGGTTCAGCGAGGTCATCGGCTCCTGGAAGATCATCGAGATGCGGTTGCCGCGGATCTGGCGCATCTCGCGTTCGCTCAGCTGCATCAGGTCGGTGCCGCGCAGGCGCACCGCGCCCATGTGGCGGCCGGGCGGCGTGGGCACCAGCCGCAGGATCGAGAGCGCCGTCACGCTCTTGCCGCAGCCCGATTCGCCGACCACGCCGAGCGTGCGGCCCGCGCGCACGGTGTACGACACGCCGTCGACCGAGCGCACGGTGCCCGCGAGCGTGCTGAAGTAGGTGCGCAGGTTGTCGACCTCGAGCAAGGGCTCGCCGGGGGCGAGGGTGACCTGGGACATGGGGATGGTCATGGCGCGTTCCTCTTCACAGCTGCCGCGCCAGGCGCGGGTCGAGCGCATCGCGCAGGCCGTCGCCGAGCAGGTTGATGGCCAGCACCGTGGCCGCCAGCAGCAGGCCCGGGTACAGGATGATGTGGAACGCCACGGTCACGAAGTTGCGGCCCTCGGCCATCATGTTGCCCCAGCTCGGCGTCTGCGAAGGCACGCCCACGCCGAGGAAGGACAGCGCGGCCTCGGTGAGCACGGCGGCGGCGGCCACGAAGGTGGCCTGCACCACCAGCGGCGCCACGATGTTCGGCAGCACGTGCCGCACGAGGATCACCGGCAGCCGCGTGCCGACCGCGTGCGCGGCCTCCACGAACAGCTGCTCGCGCAGCGTGAGCGCCAGCGAGCGCACCAGCCGCACCACGCGCGGAATCTCGGGCACGGTGATGGCGATGATCACGGTGGTGAGGCTGGCGCGCGTCACGGCCATGAGCGCAATGGCCAGCAGGATGCCGGGGATGGCCATGAGGCCGTCCATCACCCGCATGATCGGCCCGTCGGCCCAGCGCACGAAGCCCGACACCAGGCCCAGCGCGATGCCGAAGAAGGTGGCGAGCACGGCCACCGAAGCGCCGACGATCATCGACACGCGACCGCCCCACACGGCGCGGCTGAACACGTCGCGGCCCAGCGCGTCGGTGCCGAACCAGTGCTCGGCCGAAGCCGGCTGCATGCGCGCCAGCGGGTCGATGTCCTGCGGGTCGTGGGTGGCGATCCAGGGGGCGGCGATGGACAGCGCGGCCACCGCGATGAGCAGCAGCGCGCCGACGATCAGCGTCGGGTGCTTGCGCACCCAGCGCCAGCGCGGCGGTACGAAAGGGGCGTCTTCGGCAGAGGCTGCGGCATCGGCAGGCACCGGCGCATCGACCTCACGCAAGGGCAGGGCAGTGGACATGGCGTCGTGGGGCTCGTTCTTTGTTCTAGTACTGGATGCGCGGATCGAACAGGCGGTAGCTCAGATCGATCAGGAGGTTGATCAGCACGTACACGCCCGCCGACAGCAGCAGCACGCTCTGGATCACCGGGTAGTCGTGGCGCTGCACCGAATCGATGACCAGCCGGCCCACGCCCGGAATGGCGAACACCGTCTCGGTGACCACCACGCCGCCGATGAGCAGCGCAATGCCCGCGCCGATGGTGGTGGCGATGGGAATGGCCGCGTTGCGCAGCGCATGGCCCAGCACCGGCAGCACGCCCAGGCCCTTGGCGCGCGCGGTGCGGATGTAGTCCTCGTGCAGCACCTCGAGCACGGTGGCGCGCGTCATGCGCGTCACCAGCGCGATGTACACCAGCGCCAGGTTCACGCAGGGCAGCACCAGCGCGCGCAGCCAGGCGCCGGGGCCTTCGGAGAAGTTCACGTAGCCCTGCACCGGGAACCACGGCAGCTGCACCGCGAAGGTGTAGACCAGCAGGTAGCCCACGAGGAACACCGGCACCGAGAAGGCCAGCACGGCGAACAGCATCACGAGGCGGTCGATCCAGGTGCCCGCGCAGTAGGCCGCGAGCGTGCCCAGCGGCACGGCCGTCACCAGCGTGATGAGCATGGTCAGCGCGGCGATCGACACCGTCGGCTCCAGCCGCTGGCCGAGCAGCTGCGTCACCGGCACCTGCGTGAAGATCGAGGTGCCCAGGTCGCCGGTGAAGATCTTGCCGATCCACAGCCCGAACTGCTGCCACAGCGGCAGGTTCAGGCCGAGCGCGGCGCGCAGCTTGTCGATGTCCTCGGTGGTGGCGAGGTCGCCCGCGATGAGCGCGGCCGGGTCGCCGGGTGACAGGTGGATCAGAAGGAACACCACCACGGCCACCACCGCCATCACCGGCAGCGTGGAAAGAAAGCGTCGAACGATGTAGCCCATGGTGGCGCGTGGCTTACTTGTCGAGCATCCAGACGGTGGGCAGGCCGGCCCACATCTTGTCCAGCCCCTTGATGCTGGCGCGCGCCGCGAACGCGGCCGAGTACTGGCCGGCGTTGATGTACGGCACGGCTTCGTAGGCGCGCGACTGGAAGGCGTCGAGCAGTTCCTTGCGCTTGGCCGGCACGGTTTCCTTCAGCCAGGCGGTGCGCAGCTCGTCGAGTTTCTTGTCGCAGGGCCAGCCGGGCAGCGTGTTGCCGCAGGCCGCGCCCAGGTAGGCGTTGCTGATGGGCGAGTTCACGTCGAACTCGCCGGCCACCGTGACATACATGTTCCAGCCGCCGGCATCGGACGCATCGCGCTTGGCGCGGCGCGCACCGATGGAGGCCCAGTCCATGGTCTGCGCATCGACGTTCAGGCCGATGCTCTTCATGGTCTGCGCGGCCATCAGCGCCTCGGCGTTGAGGTAGGGCACGTCGCTGGGCACCATCAGCACCACCTTCTCGCCCTTGTAGCCGGCGTCGGCGAGCATCTTCTTCGCCTTGGCGACGTCGGCCTTGCGGAAGGGCTCCGCACCGGCCGAGGTGTCGTTGGGGCTGCCGCAGATGAACCAGGTGGCGCAGTAGGCCATGCGCATGTCCAGTGGGAAGCCCATGGCCGCGACGAAGCGTTCCTGGTTCACGGCCTGCAGCAGCGCCTGGCGCACCTTCGGGTTGTCGAAGGGCGGGTGCAGCTGGTTCATCACCAGGAAGCCCTGGTAGGCGCCGCCGGAGCCGATCTTGATGTTGCTGTCGGTGCGCAGCGGCGCGATGTAGTCGGGCGCCAGCTGCTCGATGTAGTCGACCTCGCCGCGCTTGAGCGCCGAGATCGCGCTGTTGGCGTCGGGCAGGTAGAGCCATTCGACGCGGTCGAGGCTGGTCTTCTTGCTGCCGGCCAGGCCGCTCGGCGGCTCGCTGCGCGCCACGTAGTTCGGGTTGCGCACGAACACCGTCTTGTTGCCCGGCACCCATTCGTCACGCTTGAAGATGAAGGGGCCCGAACCGACGACCTCGGTGAGGGGCGCGGTGGCCGGCAGCTTGGCGATGCGCTCGGGCAGGATCACCGGCGGAAAGCCCGAGGGCTTGGCCAGCGCGTCGAGCACCATGCCGAAGGGTTCGTTGAGCGTGAGCGTGAGGGTGCGCGCGTCGGTGGCCTTCCACTCGGCGCCGACGGCCGTCATGGCGCGGCCCAGGCTGTCGCGCGCCGCCCAGCGCTGCAGCGAAGCCACGGCGTCGGCCGAGGTCACGGCGGTGCCGTCGGAGAACTTCAGGCCGGGGCGCAGCGTGAAGCTCCACTGCTTGCCGTCCTTGGAGGTCGTGTACTTCTCGACCATCTGCGGCTGCGGCTTGCCGGTGGCATCCTGCGCGAACAGCGTGTCGTACACCATGTGGCCGAAGTTGCGCGAGATGTAGGCCGTGGTGAAGGTCGGGTCGAGGATCTTCAGGTCGGCATGCGCCACCACCTTGAGTGTCTTGGGCGGCGTCTGGGCGAGCGCGGGAAGGCTGGCGGCCGAAAGGGCCAGGGCAGCGAGGGCGGCAAGCGTTCGTCGTTTCATCGTCGGTTCTCCGGTCGGTGGGGCGAAACGAAAAAGAAGAAGAGGGAGTTCAGGCGGCGACGCCGATGGGCCACTTCGGCAGGCGAGCCTTGCGGTACGGCAGGGTGGTGAGGTCGAGCGTCACGGCGCCAGGTGCGCCGGCGTAGATCACGTGCTTGGCCACCTGGGAGTACGACGCGTAGAAGTGCTGGGACGACTTGACGACCACGATCTTCTTGGCGGCCAGGTTGCAGCCCAGC
Source organism: Variovorax boronicumulans (assembly GCF_009811375.1). Taxonomy (NCBI): domain Bacteria; kingdom Pseudomonadati; phylum Pseudomonadota; class Betaproteobacteria; order Burkholderiales; family Comamonadaceae; genus Variovorax; species Variovorax boronicumulans. The sequence continues at coordinate 3,727,383 of NZ_BKDH01000001.1, read as the reverse complement.
TGCGTGAACAGGTCGGTGCCCATGGCCTGGTTGCGCCGCGTGATCAGCACGATGTCGATGCCGTTCACCTCGACCAGCGCGCAGTCGCCCATGGCGGTGGGCGTGTTCGACAGGCCCGTCATCACCAGGTCTTCCTTCAGCGCCTTCACGGTGCATTCGAGGTCCAGCGGGTCGCCCGACAGCGGGCTGATCTTGCCGCCGATGCGCATCTGCAGCCTGGCGCCCACGCCGGCGTCGAAGGCGATGCGCACGGCGATCGGGTCCCACATCGGGCCCAGGGCCGCATTGGTGATGCCGCGCTCCAGCATGCGACGCAGGATGAAGGTGGAGTCGCTCGCCGCGCCGCCGCCGGGGTTGTCGGCGCCGTCGGCCAGCACCACGGGGCCGCCGTCGAAGGCCAGGGCCTCGTCGAGCGAGTCGTCGATGCTGGGGTAGTTGACCGTGAGGCCGTCGCGCATGGCGATGACTTCGTCGGCCAGCTGGCGCGCCAGGGCATTGGCCTTGGCCTGGTCGCCGTCGGTGTAGACCAGCACCTTGGTGCCCATCTCGGGCACGTCGCCCCACGAGAAGCCGTGCGTGAGCGAGACCGAGAGCACGCCGTCCTTGCCTTCGAGCGCCTGCATGCGCTGCACGAAGCTGCGCGCCGGTTCTCGCGAGGTGTGGACGGTGACGATGATGTCGCAGTCGACCATCGCGACCACCGGCTTGACCTTGCCTTCCACGGCCGCGGCGCAGATGTCGACCAGCTCCAGCCCGCGTTCGAGCACGTCGGTGTGCGGGTACTCCTTGAAGGAGACCATCACGTTGGCGTTGTCCACCATGGCGGGCGTGAGGTGGTTGTGCGGGTCGAGCTCGGCGCCGATCACCACATCAGGGCCCACGATCTGGCGCACGCGCGCCAGCATGTCGCCTTCGCAGTCGTCGTAGCCGTCGGCCACCATCGCGCCGTGCAGGCCGAGCAGCACCATGTCCACCGGCAGCGCGGCGCGCAGGTCGTTCAGCATCTCGTCGCGCAGGGTTTCGTAGGCGTGGCGCGTGGTGATGCCGCTGGGCTGCGCGCCCGCCACCATGCCTTCGAGTAGCGTCCAGCCCTTTTCCTTGCCGCGGATGCGCGCGGCCCACAGCGGACCCGAGTAGATCGTCAGCGCATCGGGATGCTGGCCGGCGGGAAAGTAGCCGCGGTCCTTGAAGGAGGCGATGCCGGTCGGCATCGGGCCGAAGGTGTTGGTTTCGGTCGCGAGGGAGGCACTGAAGACACGCATGGTGATTTCTCGTGGGGAAGATTGGTGGGGGAGGGAACGCGAATCAGCCGGCGGTGCGCAGGCGCTGCGGGCCGAGCATCTCGGCCGTGAGCCCGAAGCCCGCGATGCGCTCGGGCAGCGGCAGGCCGCGTGCCAGCGCGGCGCAGGCCTCGCCCATGGCGGCCGAGGTCTGGATGCCGTAGCCGCCTTGCGCCGCGACCCAGAAGAAGCCGGGCGCGTCGGGCGCGAAGCCGCCCACCAGGTCGCCGTCGGCCACGAAGGAGCGCAGGCCGGCCCAGGTGCGCGTGGGGCGGCGGATGGCGAGCGTGGTCGCCTCCTCGATGCGGTGCATGGCGATGGCGATGTCCATCTCTTCGGGCTGCACGTCCTGCGGCTCGACCGGGTCGGCGTTGGCCGGCGAGCCCAGCAACATGCCGGCGTCGGGCTTGATGTACCAGCCCTCGTCGGCGGCGAACACCATCGGCCAGTGCGCGACGCTCTGGCCCTCGGGCGGCGCGAAGATGAAGGCCGAGCGGCGACGCGGCTCGATGCCCAGCGGGCGCACGCCGGCCAGCTGCGCGATCGTGTCGACCCAGGCGCCGGTTGCGTTGAGCACCACGGGCGCTTCGTACACCGCGTCGCCGGCCGTCACGCGCCAGCGTTCGCCCACGCGTTCCATGGCCGTGACCTCGGCGTCGCACACCAGCTTGCCGCCGGCCTGGCGCATGCCGCGCAGGTAGCCCTGGTGGATGGCGTGCACGTCCATGTCGGAGGCGTCGGGTTCGTACACCGCGCCGGCCACCTGCTCGGGGCGCAGCGCCGGCACCATCTCGCGCGCCTGCTCGCCGTCGAGGCGCTGGGCGCCGACGTTCATGGCGCGCAGCAGTTCCCAGTGCGCCTCGAGCTCGTGCAGGTGCTCGGTGCCCGCGACCATCATCGCGCCGCGCGGCGTGAGCAGCGGGTGCTCGGCGAAGCCTTCGGGCGGGTGTTCGAGGAAGGCGCGGCTGGCCATGGTGAGGGCGCGCACCTGCGGCGTGCCGTAGCTCTCCATGAAGAGCGCGGCCGAACGGCCGGTGGAGTGGTAGCCCGGCTGGGCTTCGCGTTCGAGCAGGATCACGCGGGCATGCGGGGCGAGCCAGTGGGCCACCGAGGCCCCGGCGATGCCGCCGCCGATCACGAGGTAGTCGGCCACGACGGGAGTGGTTGTGTTTGTTGTCATCGCCGAAAAGTGTAGGTAGAAATTTGCGGATACGCAAATTGATTTGCGCCAACCAAGGGGAAACCATGGGTGCACCACCGAGGTGAAATTTGCGTACACGCAATTTGCGCATACGCAAAACGCATGCCGGGGCTGTCGCGCCGTGCGTGGCCGGCCGGGCGCGGGGCTGGCAGAATCACCCGGCATACCTAGAGAAAGCCAAGCGTGACTCCACACACAGGGAACCGGGGCGGGGCGAAGCCGAAGGAAGAGCCGCCCACGCTGGACCGCACCACTTTCGGCCATCGCCTGCGCACCGCGCGCAAGCGTTTCGGCTGGACGCTGGCGCAACTGGCCGAGCGCTCCGGCGTGTCGATCACCACCATCTCGCGCGCCGAGCGCGGCCAGCTCGCGCTCGGCTACGAGAACTTCACCGCGCTGGGCCGCGCGCTCGAGATGGACATGAACGCCATGTTCGCGGGCGCCGGCGTAAAGCCCGAGCAGCTCGACGGCCCGGTCGTCACGCGCGCGGGCAAGGGCGTGGTCTACAAGGGGCTGGCCATCGCCTACGAGTTCCTGGGCACCACTGCCGCCGGCAAGCAGATGAGCCCCATCGTCGGCACCGTGCACGCACGCCGCATCAACGGCCCCGAGGACTTCGTGCGGCACACGGGCGAAGAGTTCGCCTACGTGCTGTCGGGCGAGATCGACGTGTACTTCGACAACGGCGAGGTGGTGCGCCTGGCGCGCGGCGACTCGCTGTACTTCGACAGCCGCCTCGGCCACGCCTACGTGAGCGTGAGCCGCCAGCTCGCGAAGATCGTGGGCATGACCTCGGGGGAGAGCGGGCACATGAAGTCGGCGCGCGAAGCGCCTGCGATGAAGCCGGCGCGCAAGACCGTGGCGGCGAAGAAGACTGCAGGTGGCCGCAAGGGCTGAGCGACCGCGTCAGCCTGCGGCCCGACTTGAAGGAGACATGACGATGTCAGAGCACCGGATTTTCGCGATGCCGTTCGCCAAGGTGTACCCCATGTACGTCCAGAAAGCGGAGCGCAAGCAGCGTACGAAGGAAGAGGTCGACGAGGTCATCTGCTGGCTAACCGGCTACGACGCCGCGGGGCTGCAGCAGCAGATCGACCAGCAGAACGATTTCAGGACCTTCTTCGCGCAGGCCCCGGCGCTGCATCCGAACCGCGCGTTGATCAAGGGCGTGGTGTGCGGCGTGCGCGTCGAGGAAGTCGAAGACCCGCTGATGCAGAAGATCCGCTACATGGACAAGCTGGTCGACGAGCTGGCCAAGGGCAAGGCGATCGAGAAGATCCTGCGGGCGTAGCGCGTGTCTAGCCCGTCGCCACGATGACGTGCGCCTGGATCTTGCCCGCCACCGGGCCGGTGCCATGCCGGCTGGCAATCGCCTCCTCCGCGCGGTCGGTCGCGAGCGGGAGCAGGCTTGCGTCGCGCGCCTCGATCTCGTTGCGCAGCGGCGTGCCCTGGCAGTAGGCCACCGCCACCTCGCGTGCCGAGGGCGAGCGGCTCAGCTTCTCGTGCGTCTGGACCTCGATGTCGGTGAACCCCGCGCGGCGCAGGTCGTCGCGGATCTGTGCGACGTCGTGGTAGCCGTGCGGCGTGCGCGCGAGAAAGCGCGGCGGGTCGTCCGGGAACACGGTGGCGACGGCGCGGGTGACGTCGTCGGCGAAGGCGTTGTCTTCGATGCGGTCCCAGACGCTGAACACGAAGCGCCCGCCGGGTTTCAGCACGCGACGCGCCTCGCTGTAGCCGGCAACTCTGTCAGGGAAGAACATGGCGCCGAACTGGCACAGGACCACATCGAACGAGGCGTTCTCGAACGGCAGGGCGAGCGCATCGGCCTGCCGCCATTCGATGCGGTTGTCCCTCGCCTGCCGCGTGACGGCGTAGTCGAGCATGGCGGGGTTGAGGTCGGTCACCACGTAGCGCGCACCGGCACCGAGTTGGGGTGCCAGCATCCGCGTGACCGCGCCGCTGCCGGCCGCCGTTTCCAGCACCGCGCGGGGCGAGAACGCAGCGACCAGGGCGGCCGCGTCGACGGCGTAGCCCTCGAAGATCAGGGGGACCATCAGCGTGTCGTAGAACTTCGGGATCGAGCCCGCGAACACCTTGTCGCTTTCGTCGGCCATGGGAACTCCTTGAAAGCTCTGAACAGAGCGGGCCTGCTCCCTTGCTCCAACGAGTCCGTTGCCTGTTTGGGCATGCGTGACGGGGACGATGGGCCATGGTGGCCCTGCCAGGCATCGTCGTCAACGCCGTTGCGCGGGCGTCCTCCCCTGTAGTGGGTACCGGAGATGTTGCCGGGCGTTTCGGGCGCACTGATCGGTCGATCCCCTAACGGCCGCGGTCCCCATCGCGCACCGATTCGATCGTGCCGTTGTAGATGCGCACGATGCCGAAGAAGGTGCCCGGACCCCGGTCGTAGGTCCACTCTTCCATCGGCACGCATTGATTGGCGAGCACGGCCTCGGGGCTGCCTGGCCGATAGGGCGTGAGCACCCAGCCCAGCTGCACCATCGGCACACAGACCGCCTGTCGGTAGACCGGCTCGCCGCAGGTCTGGAGCAAGGTCGCGGGGGACGCTCCTTTTCCGACGAGGTAGCCGTTGCAGGCGAGGGACTGTGCTGCCGCGGAACTGGCGATCAGCAAGGCGGCCGCTGCGATCGAAACCCCGGTGGCCAGGCGTGCGAGACGAGTCATGCTCGGCATCGTTGACCCTCTTGAATGCTTCATGTGGTCATCACTCACTCACGAACCAGCTGGGTGTACCGCCAGAGGCCCCAGATCGCGCCGACGGTGATGCCGATGCCCACGCTCCAGCCCGCCGGCACATCGAATCCGATCGCCAGGATCAGCATCAAGCCGACGCTGACCAGCGCGATGAAAGTCAGCGTGACGAAATCGAAGCGCGCGACCTCGACGGTGTCTTCCGCCATGCTGCGGTGGCGCTGGCCGTGCTTGCGGCGCAGGCCGCGGAACAGCAGGACATCGAGAACGAAATCGAAGATGCCGACGACAAGGTCGGCCAGGATGCTCCACATCGGGACGCTCCATTTGCGGTGACACCCTGGGTTGTCGCTGTGCGCTCAAGGGTCCGACCCGGGTGGTGCGGCGGAGCCGGACGAAATGTTAGCGTGCTTCCGGCAAGGCAGGCCATCGTCCTCCGACCCGCTTCACCCCGGCATCTTCGGTGGCCAGTTGTGCGTCTCGCCGCGGCCGTCGCTGCACCAGGCATAGAGCGCGTCGTACATCACCAGCCCATGCTGCAGCATCGCGTGGTCATCGGCAAACACGCGCGACAGGCCCAGCGAGATGGCGTAGAGCCCTGCCGACTGCGGCGTGAGGTCGAGCCGCGAGGTGTCCGCACCGCGCACGATGTCGGCCATCTGGTGCAGCGCAGGCTCGGCGAGCCGGTACTTCGCGAGGAAGGCGTCGAAGCTGCAGCGCTCGCCGACGTGGCTCATCTCCACGCCCGGAATGTCGTAGGGCGTGGCGCCGGTGCTTTGCGCCATGCCCAGCACGTCGGCCGGCGGCACGTAGAGAAACTCGGCCTCGCGGTCGATGAAGCGCAGGATCAGCCACGGGCAGGCGATGCGGTCGATCTTCGGGCGTTCGCGGGTGATCCATTTCATGGCGTGGCTCCTGGGTCGGCAGGCTTGGGTTCGAGCGGACGGCCGGCGGCCTGCCAGCCGTCGATGCCGCCGCGCAGATAACGTGCATCCAGGCCCGCGGCGCGCAGCCGCAGGGCCGTGCTGCGCCCGACCTCGTGGCCGTACACGCAGTAGACGACGAGCGCGCGGTCGGCCGGGAGCTCGACGGCCCAGTGCTCGACCGCCGCCGGGTCGCGCCAGCGGGCGCCGGGGAGCATCGACGTGGCCTGCGCGAACACGCCGGCACGGCGCACGTCGAGCAGCATCGAGCCGGCCACGTCGTCCTGCGCCGCGCCGAAGGATTCGCTGGCGGCGTGCACCGCCTGCTGGTAGCGCGCGTACACCGGGGCCCAGTCGACGTTCGCCATGAAGGCATCGACGTACGCGCCGGCGGCGGCGCCGTGGTCCAGGTGGTAGGCGTGCTCGTACATGTCCAGCGCCAGGAGCGGCGTGCCGCCTGCCAGCGCATGGGTGTGGCCAGCAGCCCATTGGTTGACGAGCGTGCCCTCGCGCGGCTGGAAGGTGAGCAGCACCCAGCCCGAGCCGCCGCCGAGCGCCTTGCCCATGGCGGCGAACTCTTCGCGCCATCGGTCGACGCTGCCGAAGCTTGCCGCCAGGGCGAGCGCCATGGCGGGCTCCATCGTCCGGCCGTCGCCGCCGAGCGAGGCGAAGTACAGCTCGTGCAGCAGCATCGAGTTGCTGGCGATGAGCTCTTCGCGCTTGAGGCCGTTGAGCGCGAAGCCGGGCATGGCGGTGAACGATGCGGTGGCGAGCTGCGCGCGGATGGCATTGAGGCGCTTGACGGCGCCGCCATAGTTGTTCTGGTGATGGCTGTTCAGAAGCTTCTGCGACAGCCCGCGCAGCGTGGCGGGGTCGAAGGGCAATGGTTGGGGGCGGGCGTCCATGGGAACTCCTTCAGCGCGGCAAGGAAGACAGCCACGTGAGCGCCAACCCGATGGCCGCGCAGGCACCGAGCAACGTCATCACGCCGACCTTGAAGCGGAACAGGGCGATGACCGCAGCCACGGCCATCACCGCCGAGATCGTGTCGAAGCGGCCTGCGAAGCCGTGCGGCCAGAGCACGTGGTACGCGAAGAACAGCGCCAGGTTCAGGATCACGCCCACCACCGCCGCGGTGATCGCCGACAGCGGCGCCGTGAAGCCCAGCCGGCCGTGCGTGGCCTCGATGGCGGGCCCGCCCGCCAGGATGAAGATGAACGAGGGCAGGAAGGTGAAGAAGGTGACGACCGTCGCCGCCAGCGCGCCGCCGAGAAACAGCGAGTCGGGCCCCAGCACCTGCGTCAACCAGCCGCCGACGAAGCCGACGAAGGCCACGACCATGATGAGCGGCCCCGGCGTGGTTTCTCCCAGCGCCAGCCCGTCGATCATCTGCGCGCCCGAAAGCCAGTGGTACTGCTCGACGGCCCCCTGGTACACGTAGGGCAGCACGGCATAGGCGCCGCCGAAGGTCAGCAGCGCGGCCTTGGTGAAGAACCCGCCCATCTGCGTGAGCGTGCCGTGCAGGCCCTGGGTCGCCACGAGCACGCCCATGGCCAGCAGCCACAGGCCCAGGCCGATGCCCAGGATCTTGAGCAGGTGCGCGCGTGAAAAGCGCGCGTGCGCCGGCGTGGGCGTGTCGTCGTCGATCAGCGCCGGGCCGTAGTGCTGCTGCGCGCTGCCGTGGCCGCCGCCGAGTGCGAACACCTCGGGCGCCCATCGCGCGCCGACGTGGCCGATGAGGCCGGCGGCCAGCACGATCGCAGGAAATGGCGCATCGAACGCGAAGATGGCGACGAAGGCCGCGGCGGCGATGCCCCACATCCACCGGTTCTTCAACGCGCGGCTGCCGATGCGGTGCGCCGCGTGCAGCACCAGCGCAGTGACCGCCGGCTTGATGCCATAGAAGATGCCGGCCACTACGGGCACGTTGCCGAACCGCAGGTAGACCCACGACAGCGCGATGAGGATGAACAGCGAGGGCAGCACGAACAGGGCGCCGGCCACGAGGCCGCCGCGCGTGCGGTGCATGAGCCAGCCGATGTAGGTGGCCAGCTGCTGCGCCTCGGGGCCGGGCAGCAGCATGCAGAAGTTCAGCGCATGCAGGAAGCGCTTCTCGCTGATCCAGCGCCGCCGCTCGACCAACTCCGCATGCATGATCGCGATCTGCCCGGCGGGCCCGCCGAAACTGATGAAGCCGAGCTTGAGCCAGAAGCGAAACGCTTCGGCAAAGGAAATGGGGGCAGGGGGCGCAGGAAGCGCAGAGGAGGCGTCGGGCAAGGCGGTGTCCACGGAAAACTCCGTTGAGGGTCACCAGCGCTTGGACGGGACACCGTCTTGCTTTGCAGCGCGGGAGGCTGTTTTCCCGCGGAAGGGCATCGTAGCAGTGGCAGTTCCTGCTGGCAACGTGAGGCCCTCAGGCCCTCTTCACGTTGCTGGAAAGCGCCCGTGCGTCTTTTGGGTCAGCGCACCTGCGCGCACACGCGCTTGAACACGATCCCGCTCACCGTGGTCGGGCCGCCCACGGCCTTCCATTCGCTGCGACGGGCGAGGTCGATGTCGTGCACTTCCAGCGGCCCGTTGTGGCTGACGACGCGGCGCATCTTTTCGCGCCGGCCCTTGCAGTCGTAGTCGTAGAGATAGCGCGAGGTGCGAAACGGGGTCTTGCCCACGTCGGTCTGCAGTTCGTCGTAGCGGTAGAGCGTCCACGCTTCCACGGCATCGCCATGCGGCTTGATCGAATCGCGTTGCAGCAGCACCTGCTTGCGCGGGGTGGTGGCGATCTCGGTCCAAGTGTCGGCGGCGTGTGTGGCAACTGCAGTCAGCAAGGTCGCTGCTGCGCAGGCGGATGCGACAAGGTGGCATGCCAGCACGGCGCGGTGCTTGGGCAGACGAGGCTTCATTGGTTTCACTCCCTGTGAATCGGTGGCAAGCAGGCGAAGAATGCCATGCATCGCTGCGGGCGAGAACCTGCGCCTCAGGCCGCGATGAACGCCGAAGGCTTCTGCCCGAGCCGCTTGCGGAACATGGTGGAGAAGGCGCCCGGGCTGTCGTAGCCCAGCTGAAGCGCCACCGCCGTCACCGGCCGGCCCATTGCCAGCTGGGCCATGGCCGAGAGCAGGCAGGCCTGGCTGCGCCATTCGGCGAACGCCATCCCGGTGTGCTGGCGGAAGAACCGGCTGAAGGTGCGTTCGCTCTGGTGCAGCTGCTGCGCCCAGGCCAGGGGCGACGTGCGCACATCGGGCGCGTGCAGGAAGGCGATGCACAGCGCCGCCAGCCGCGGCTCGCCCGGCAGCGGCGCAAAGAAGGGCAGGGCCGCCGCGCGGCCGACTTCTTTCAGCACCAGCGACATCAACAGGCCGTCGCGGCCGCGTTCGTCGTACAGCGCCGGCACGTCGATGGCCTCGATCAGCAACTGCCGCAGCAGCGGCGACACGGCCAGCACTTCGCACTGCGGACCGCCGCGCGGCGCGGCGGCCGGCTCGATGTAGAGGCTGCGCGTGCTGACGCCCACCATCCGCACCCGGTGCGGCTTGCCGGCCGGAATCCAGACGCCGCTGTGGGGCGGCACGACCCAGGCGCCGTCGTCCGTGCCCACCTCCATCAGCCCGGTCGCGCCGTAGAGAAACTGGGCGCGGCGGTGGCTGTGCATTTCGAGCAGGGTGCCGGGCGCGTAGTCGGTGCCGATGGCCAGCACGGCGCGGGGCGTGGGGTCGAGGGTGTCGAGAGGCTGATTGCGCACGGCAGCGGATTCATGGGTTGGCCGGAACGCAAATATTGTTGACCGAACACCGCAAGCGCGCCAGCCCCTCGGACTCTAGCCTCGAGGCTTCTTTCCGTGTCGATGGAGTGCCTTGTGTCGTTGTATGTGATGTTGGTGGTGTGCGGATGCCTGACAGGCGTCACCACCGTGCTGTTCGGCTTCGGCGGTGGATTCGTCGTGGTCCCGTTGCTCTACCAGCTGCTGTCCCAGCTGAATGCGGCCGACAGCGCCGTCGGGCAGTCGGCCATGCAGATCGCGGTGGCCACGTCCACCTGCGTGATGGTCTTCGGCGCGCTGCTGGCCACGTGGCGCCATCAGCGAGCGGGGACGCTGGACTGGTCGCACATCCGGCCGCTGCTGGGCGTCATCGGAGCCGGTGCGGTGCTGGGTGCGCTGGCCGCCACCGCGGTCCACGGGGAATGGCTGCGCTGGGCGTTTGCCGCGTACCTGGCGCTGACCATCGTGGACTGCTGGCTGCGCCCCGGCTTTCTTTCGCCGGCCGTGGCGAGCCGGGCGGCGCCCTCTCTCACGGCCACGGCGCTGTCGGGCCTGGCGATCGGCTGGATTGCCGCGTTCCTCGGCGTCGGCGGCAGCGTGATGACGGTGCCGCTCATGCGCCGTCGCGGCATCGAGATGAGTCGCGCGACGGCCATGGCCAATCCGCTGTCCCTGCCGGTCGCGCTGGCGGGCACGGCCACCTACGTGGCCTTGTCCGCCACCTCGACGCCGTCGTTCGGGCCGTGGCATGTGGGGTATGTCGACGTGCGCGCGGCGGCGGCGCTCGTGGTGGGTTCGTGGATCGGCATCCGCGTCGCCGCGCTGTGGATCGGGCGCATTCCGGACCGCGTCCACGCCAAGGTCTACCTGGCCTTGTTGATCGCGGTGTTCGGGGCGATGGTGGTGCGCTGAGCGCGCGGCACCGTCCGGCTTCACGCCATCGATGCGCCCAGCAGGAAGTCCGTGACCTCGTCCGAGAACACGCTGCGCCGCGCACCGATGAGCACACCATCCGCACTCTCCGGGTCGGGCCGTGCGGAAGGCATGCCGTGGGCCACAAGCGCCTGGGCGCAGCCGACCCAGTCGCCGCCTTCGACGGGCTCGTTGAGCGTGGCCCACGACAAGGTGCCGCAGGCGTTGTCGCCGAAGCCGTGCGGCGCTTGCCAGTCGGCACCGTGTGCGAGCAGGAACCGGGTGAGCGCCGCATCGCCGCAGAACACGGCGTGGTTGAGTGCCGAGGCGTCCCAGTCGCCGCCACGGACTTCGAGCGGCCAGCCGAGCCTGACCATCGCCTTCACCGCGTCGCTGCAGTCCTGGGCGGCGAGCTCGGGCAGCAGGCGAAGCTGCGTGGGGTCGAGCGAGCCGATGAGGCCGGGGTGCCGCGCCTGCAGCTCGCGCGCCGTGGCTTCGTCGCCGCGCGCGCATGCGGCGATGAAGGCCTCGCTGGTGGGGAGTGGCGCGGGGTCGCCGCTCGCGGCCTGCAGCAGCTGCGCGACCCCGGTCAGCCCGAAGCGCAGGGCGACGGTGTGCGCGGGCGTGCCGTCTTGCGTGAACACGTTGGGGTGCGCGCCAGCGGCCAGCAAGGCCTCGATGTGCGTCGGTGAACGGCGGCGGCGAAGGGCCCACAGCAGCGGCGAACCCCAGTCCGAGATCGGCGGGCCCTGCGGCGGCTCGTTCGCGTCGCCGCCGTGTGCGAGCAGGAGGCGCAGCGTCTGGACGTCGTCCAGGTCGAGCACCCGGTACAGCGCGTTCGAACCCGTCACGCGCGCACCGGCTTCCAGCAGCAGCTTCGTGCAGGCGGGCTGGTCCAGCGAGTGGTACAGCGATTCGCCGTCGTTCGGGTCGGCCCCGGCGTCGAGCAGCAGCTTCGTCAGCTCAGCGTCGTGGTTCTGCCCGGCCGCGCCGTACAGCGCGGAAAGCCGCTCGGTGTCGGCCGGCGCTTCGAGCGATGCGGGAGGCCAGCGGTTGCCGGCCGATTGATCGGGGGACGCACCGGCGTCGAGCAGGAACTTCGCGCACGCGTGCAGGCGTTCGCGATGGCCGGGCAGTCGCATCAGGCCGGAATGCGTGACGGCCACGAGCGGCGGCAGGTGCAGCGGGCCGCCCGCGCGATGGACCCATGCGGGGTCTTGCGCGGTGGCGTGGCGCAGCGCGGCTTCATCGCCGATGGCGCAGGCCACCCAAGGGTCGCCACCCGCCGTAAAGGCAGGGTTCTCGTCGCGCATGCGCAAGGCCGCCGCAGGCCGTGCGCGGTTCGTGCCGCCGGCGATGTCGCCCGCGTACACGAGGCGCAGCCAATGGAGCACCGCTTTGGCCGGGTCATCGGCCTGTGCCCTGCGGGCCAGGACAAAGCCCTGCAGGTCGGCCCACGAGGCGAAGCCGTACTCGCGCGCCACGCACGACTGGGCATCGTGCAGGCGCAACGCCTGGGCGGCCAGGGCGCCATCGGTCTTGCCCGATGCGGCCGGCAAGGCACTGCGAAATCGGTGAAAGGCCGTGGGGTCGTTGCTTCGGTAGAGCGCCAGCAGTTCCTTGGCTTGCTTCTTCAGGTGGCCGATGTCGGGCCGGGCGGGAATGCGCTTCATGGAAACCTCCGTGCATCAGGCGCCGATGACCCGCAAATCCGGCTGCACAAAAGGCTGTGGATCGTCATGAAGAAGGCAAGTGGGTTCAACCCTTCCCGCGGGCCCGGGCGCGGCTTGCACCGCGGCTCGGATGGTAGCGGATCGGGGCAGGGCGACGCCGCGCGCCGAAGCCCGCATCACCGCTTGCGCGCCACGATGAAGGGGCGGTTCTCGCCACCCTTCGTCGCGTGGTTCTCGCTCGCAAGCACCTCGAAGCCGGCAGCCTGCAGATGCGCCCCGAGTTCCGCCGCCCGGAACACCCCGGCATGCGGCGCCAGCCCGATCGCGCGCATCGCGGGCAGCAAGGCCAGCCGCAGCAGCGGGGTCATGTCGCCGAGGCAGGGCGTCTTGGAGACGAACAGGCCCTGCGGTGCGAGCAGGGCGTGGATGTGGTGCAGCGTGCCGGGCAGGTCGCGCACCAGGTGGAGGTAGTTGAAGCCCAGCACGGCGTCGAAGGGGCCTTCGCCCGGTGCCAGCGTCTCGGCGGTCGCCACGCGGAACGACAGGCCGGGGACCGGGGCGGTGGCGTGTTTCTCTTCGGCGATGGCGATCATGCCGTCGGCGATGTCCGTCGCCAGGTACGCGCGAACGTGGCCCGCGAGGCGCAGGGCCGTCGTGCCGGTTCCGCAGCCCAGTTCGAGCACGCGCGCGTCGGGCTTGAAGAGGGCGCGGGTCCGCTCGAGCGTGCGCGCGTAGCCGGCCTCGTCCGCGATGGCGCTCTTCGCGTAGCGGCGCGAGCTGCGGTCCCAGAATCTGGCGTCGTTCGCTAGGCTCATGGTCTTCGATGCGGGGTGTGTGGAAGGGTGCGGCGCACTGTAAACCGCCGCCCGGGCGCTGTCGCCGATTTGCACCGCGTCGCTCGCCATGTCGCTATGCTGGCGCCCGCCAATCACTCCAGGAAAAGAGACTCTCATGACCATGCGTACCTCGTCTTTCTTCTCCCTGCGTTCCGTCGCCCTGGCCTGCGGCCTGGCGCTCGGCGCCGTGGCCACCGCGCAGGCGGCGCCCGATGCGAAGCTCCTGGCCGCTGCCGAGAAGGCACAGCCCGCCGTCATCGACAACCTGAAGGAGATGGTGTCCATCGAGTCGGGCAGCCTGAACGTCGAGGGCCTGATGAAGATGGCCGACGTGATCGAAGGGCGCCTGAAGGCGGCCGGCTTCAAGACCGAGCGCCGCAAGGCCTCGGCCGGCGCGGGCGCCGACATCGTCATCGGCACGATCAAGGGCACGGGCAAGCGCAAGATCATGCTGCAGGGCCACATGGACACGGTGTACGCGCCGGGCATCCTGAACAGCCAGCCCTACAAGGTGGACGGCAACCGCATCTACGGCCCCGGCATCGCCGACGACAAGGGCGGCCTCGCGGTGATGATGGCGTCGCTGAAGATCCTGGCCGACGCGGGCTGGCGCGACTACGACACGCTCACCGTGCTCGTGAACCCCGACGAAGAGGTGGGCTCGGTGGGCTCGGGCGAACTCATCGCCACCACGGCCGACCTGCACGACACGGTGCTGTCCTTCGAGCCGACGGCCGCCAAGGCGGTGGCCAAGGGCGAGTCGCTGCTGCTTGGCGCGGCCGGCATCGCGCAGGCCACGCTCGAGGTGAAGGGCCGCGCGGCGCACGCCGGCGCCGCGCCCGAGCTGGGCCGCAATGCGCTGTACGAGCTGTCGTACCAGATGCTGCAGACCAAGGACCTCGCCAAGGACATCCCTGGCGTGACGCTGAACTGGACCGTGGCGCGCGCCACCGGCCCGATCAACCAGATCACCGAGAAGGCGCAGGCGCTGGGCGACATCCGCATCACGCAGCCCGGTGCCGAGAAGAAACTCACCGAGGCGCTGCAGGCCAAGATCGCCAGCGGCAAGCTGATTCCCGACACCGAGACCACGGTGAAGGTCGAGGTGGGCCGCCCGGCCTTCGTCGCGGGCGCCAAGGGCCGCGCGCTGGCCGAGAAGGCACAGGCGATCTACAAGGAACTCGACCGCGAACTGGCGCTGACGCCGATGACCGGCGGCGGCACCGACGCGGGCTTCGCGGGCCGCTCGGGCAAGGCCACGGTGGTCGAGAGCTTCGGCCTCGCGGGCTTCGGCTACCACGCACGCGACGAGTACATCGAGGTCGACTCGATCGTGCCGCGCCTGTACCTCGTGACGCGGCTGCTGACCGAGATCGGCAAGAACTGAGTTCGTAGCGCGCAGTGCGCCCGCGGCAGGAGCCGCGGGTTCACTGCGGTGCGTTGGGATCGCCCGGGCGGCGGCGATGGGCGGCAGCTGCCGCGGCGGCGGCCTGAGCCTGGGCCTGCTGCTGTTGCGCCTGCTGGCGTTGCATCTGTTCCTGTTGGTGCTGCTGCTGGCGGGCCTGGTTCTGCGCCGCCTGCTGTTGTTGCATCTGCTGGCGTTGCATCTGCTCCTGCTGCTGGCGTTGCTGGGCCTGGGCGGCTTGCTGCTGTTGCATCTGCATCTGGCGCGCCTGTTCCATCTGAGCCTGGCGTTGCTGTTGCGCGGCCTGGGCTTGCGCCTGTTGTTGCTGTTGCAACTGCTGCTGGCGACGGGCCTGCTCCTGTTGAGCCTGTTGAGCCTGTTGAGCCTGTTGAGCCTGCTGCTGCATCTGCTGCGCGCGCCGAGCCTGTTCCTGCTGTGCCTGCCGTTGCTGTTGCTGGGCGGCCTGGGCCTGCTGCTGTTCCTGCTGGCGACGTAGCTGCTCCTGTTGCGCCTGTTGCTGCTGCATCTGTTGGCGGCGGCCCTGCTCCTGCTGGTCCTGGCGTTGTTGGCGCAATGCCTGTTCCTGTTGCTGCGCCTGCTGCTGGCGACGCGCCTGCTCTTGCTGGGCCTGCTGCTGTTGTTGCTGCTGCATCTGCTGGCGACGGGCTTGGTCCTGCGGGTCCTGGCGTTGACGCAGTGCCTGCTCTTGTTGCGCTTGCTGCTGACGCCGTGCCTGTTCCTGCTGCGCCTGTTGTTGGCGTTGCTGGTCTTGCGCGGCCTGCTGTTGCTGCATCTGTTGTCGACGGGCTTGCTCCTGCGGGTCTTGCCGCTGACGCAGTGCCTGTTCCTGCTGCGCTTGCCGCTGACGCAGTGCCTGTTCCTGCTGCGCTTGCTGCTGGCGCCGTGCCTGCTCCTGCTGGGCCTGTTGTTGACGCTGCGGGTCCTGCGTGGCCTGCTGTTGCTGCATCTGCTGGCGACGGGCTTGTTCCTGCTGATCCTGGCGTTGGCGCAGAGCCTGGTCCTGTTGCATCTGCTGTTGACGCCGTGCCTGCTCCTGCTGCGCCTGTTGTTGACGCTGCTGGTTCTGTGCCGCTTGTTGCTGCTGCATCTGCTGTCGACGGGCTTGCTCCTGCTGGTCCTGGCGCTGGCGCAAGGCCTGTTCCTGCTGCACCTGTTGCTGGCGCCGAGCCTGTTCCTGTTGGGCCTGCTGTTGCTCGCGCACCTGGTTCTGGGCTGCCTGCTGCTGCATCAGCGCTTGTTGCTGCTGCTGCTGCTGGGCACGCGCCTGTTGTTGCCGCTGCTCTTGCTGCTGCGCCGCTTGCCATGTCGCCGCACCGGTCGGCGGGCCGCTGCGATCGCCTGCGTAGTTGTTGTTGTAGACGTTGCGCACGTTGTTGACCACCGTGGTCGAGCGCGAGACATACGTGCTGTTGTTGTAGACCACCGCAGGCCGGTAGGCCGGTGGCGGCGGTGCCGCGCGGTCGCGCCAGCGCGGCGCGCCCCAGTTCATGTTCCAGGCGTTCCAGCCCCAGCCGTGGCGCTCCAGCGCCGAGCCGACGATCACGCCACTGCCGAAGGCCAGCGCGCCCACCGCGGCCACCTGGCCACGGCTGTAGCCGGGCTCGACCACCACCGGTGGCGGTGCATAGGCATAGCCGGGGTAGACGGCCACGGGCATGTCGTACACGACCTGCGGGTCGTAGCGCGGCACGTACACCACGTCGGGCTGCACGGGCTCGATGGTGATGAGTTCCTCGGGCGGTTCGATCACCAGGGGGCCCGCGTACATCGGCTGCATGTCGGGCGCGGGCGTGTAGTTGGGCGGCGTCGCGGCGCGCGCCACGCGCAGCTTGTCGTTGTTCTTGAGGCGGCCGGCTTTCGATGCGCGCTGGCGCATCACCTGAATCGCGTTCATCACGTCGGCCGGGTCGTTGTAGTAGGCCTTGCCCAGCGAGGTGGTCCACGCGATGTTGCCGGCCATCTGGTCCATCACGGGCCGGAACGCGGTGAGCGACTTCACGCTCGGGTCCCACGGCTGCTGGTTGGCGGCGTCGGCGAGCGGGCCGGCCTTGAGCGTGGGGTTCTGCTGCAGCCAGCCGTGGGCCGCGGTGATCTGATCGGGGTAGGTGGCACCGGCCAGGATCTGCGCGACGAGCTTGTCGGGGTACAGCGCAATCGGTGCGACCAGCTGGTAGAGCTGTTCGGCCGAAGGCGGCGTATAGACGGCCGGCACCGGCGCGGCGACGGGCGCTGGTGCCTGGGTGGCCGGTGCTTCAGCGGCGGGAGGTGGTGGTGCGGGCTTGTCGCAGCCTGCAACGAACAACGCTGCGACGCACAGCGAAGCCATGAGGCGCCGCTGAAGGAGGGGGCGGTGGGGAGAGGGTGTCATCTGGCATGTCCTGAAGACGCCGGCAGGGTGCCCGGAACTCCTTCAACGGCGGGCCAGAGCAGGCGATGACACAGCCTGCGCCCCGGATGCAACGGTCTGTGTCGGCGGTGCGCCGCCTGTGCTGTCGGCGCAGGACCACGAGCCCACCGGGCGACGTGGCGATCGCCCGGGGAAAGACCTCTTTGTCGTTACTTGGCGCCGCCCGAATACTTGGTGACGCTGCTGGCCTTCACGTGGTAGCCGCTCACGCCCATCATCGAGTCGTTGCGCAGCGTCTGCAGCTTGCCGGTGACCCACACGGTGTCCATGGCGCGGAACTTGGCGCCCTTTTGCGGAATGACGTGCAGGATCTGGTTGGCCGGCGGCGGCGGCGTGTGGATGCAGGCGCCGAAGTAGGGCACGAGCAGGAACTCGGTGACCTCGCCCTTGGCCTCTTCGAGCGGCACGATGAAGCCGGGGATCTTCACTTCCACGCCGTTGAGCGCGGGGTTGGTGGGCGCGTTGTTCGACACCTCCTGCATCTTCATCAGCAGCTCGTTGGCGCGCGGGTCGCCGTCGTCGAGCGTGCTCAGGTCGATGCCCTTGAAGGCCTTGGCCGGGTCCCAGTCCTTGGGCACCAGCTCTTCCCAGCTGATCTGGCGCGGCTGGCCCGCCGTGGCCTGGGGCGCGGCAGGGGCGGCCTTGCCGCCCAGCGGGTTGGTCGCGGTGGTGTCCTTCGGTGCGGGCTCGGCGGCCCAGGCGGCGGCTGCGAGGCCGGCGCCGGCCAGCAGCATCGACAGGGCGGTGAGCACGCGGGGTGTGGAGGTCTTCGTCATGGTCAGATTCTCGGAGAAAGGCCGTCGGCCAGCGACAGTCGATAGGCCCGGATGCCGGGCAGCAGGCTCGCGAGCCAGCCGGCGACCAGCAGGCTCGCCGTCAGCAGCCATTCGTTCAGTGTAGGTTCGGACAGGCTCAGCGTCAGCCCGAACTGCGCCTGCAGCCATGGCGAGAGCAGGGCGATGCCGAGCACCGCCATCGTCACGCCCAGCAGCACGCCCAGCACGGTGACCAGCGCGCCTTCGAGCGCCAGCAGCGCCAGCACATGGCGCAGGCCCGCGCCCACGGCGCGCAGCACGGCCAGCTCGCGGCGGCGTTCGTTCAGACCCGCCATCACCACCGACACCAGCCCCGCCAGGCTCACGAGCGCGACCAGGGCCGACATCAGCAGCAGCGCGTTTTCGCCGATGCCGATCACGCTCCACAGTTCGTCGAGCGCCACGCCGGGCAGGATGGCCATCAGCGGTTCGCCGGTGTAGGTGGAGATCCAGCGCTGCACGCCGAACACGGCGGCGCGGTTCTTCAGGCCCACGAGCGCGGCCGTCACGTTCTTGGGCGTGAGGTCGAACTTGCGCACCTGCTCGGCCGGAATCTTCACGCCCGGCATCGGCGCGCCGCCCACCCATTCGAGGTGGATGGCTTCCATGGCCGCCAGGCCGATGTGCACCGTGCGGTCGACCGGCGTGCCGGTGCGCGCGAGCACGCCCACCACGGTGAAGGGCTTGTCGGCATGCTCGGCCACGTTGAGCTCGCCGCTGCCGTGCGCCAGCGTGATCTTCTGGCCCACGTGGTAGCCGAGCTTGTCGGCCACCTCGGCACCAACCACGGCATCGAACAGCGCGTCGAAGGGCTTGCCTTCGCGCAGCTTCAAGGTCTGGCGGTCGCCGTAGCGGAAGTGCGTGAAGTACTCGGGCGTGGTCGCGAGCACCGAGAAGCCGCGGTGCGAGTCGCCCAGCGACAGCGGCACCACCCAGTCGACACCGGGGTGCGCCTGCAATGCCTGCACGCTCTTCCAGGAGATGTTGTTGGTGGCTGCGCCGATGCGGAACACCGAGTACAGCAAGAGCTGCGTGGAGCCGGTGCGCGCGCCCACGATGAGGTCGGTGCCCGAGACCGACGACGCGAAGTTCTCGCGCAGCTCGGTGCGGATGCGCTCGACGCCCAGCAGCAGGAAGGTCGACAGCGCGATCGAGAACACCGTCAGCGCGAGCGTGAAGCGGCGGTTCCAGGCGCTGCGCCATGCGATCGAAAAAAGTGCTCTCATGCGTCCACCGCCATCGCGCTCGACGCCGCACGGTTGATCTCCGGCAGCAGCACGTGCCGCGCGAAGCGTGGTGCGATGCGCTGGTCATGGCTCACGAACACGAGCGCGCTGTGGTTCACGGCGCAGGCCGTGAGCAGCACGTCGAGAAAGGCTTCGCGCCGGTCTTCGTCGAGCGCGGAGGTGGGCTCGTCGGCGATCACGACCTCGGGCTGGCCGATGAGCGCGCGCGCCGCGGCCACGCGCTGCTGCTGGCCCACCGAGAGCTGCAGCGCCTGGCGCTTCCAGAGCGCGCGGTCCAGGCCCATCTGGTCGAGCAGGTGCTCGGCTTCGTCGCGCGAGCTGCCGTTGCGCGCAGCCTGTGCCTCGCGCCGCGCCGAGAAGCGGCAGGGCAGCAGCACGTTGTCGAGCACGCTCAGGTAGGGCAGCAGGTTGAACTGCTGGAAGATGTAGCCCACGTGCGCCACGCGGGCGCGGTCGCGCTGCGTGCCCGAGAGCTTGGCCCAGTCGTGGCCCAGCAGCGTGACGCGGCCTTCGTCGGCCACCAGCACGCCGGCCAGCAGCGACAGCAGCGTGCTCTTGCCGCAGCCGCTCGGGCCGTGCAGGAACACGGATTCACCCGCCGTGATGCGCAGGGCCTCGATGTCGATGCAGGGTGTCTTCACGCCGGGCCAGGTGAAGCGCAGGGCTTCGGCGGCGAGCACGACGCGCAAGTGCGTGGTCTCGGCCTGCGGGAGGGTGCTCACGCTGTCACTTGCCCAGCGTCAGGCGGGAAGGCTGCGCGGCCTGCGCGCCGCTCGGGCGCTTCAGCTGGCGCTTGAACTGGCCTTGCGCGCTGGCGATCTGCACGTCGATCTGGCGTGCGCCCTTGAAGGCCGTAAACAGGTTCAGGTCGATGAACTTCGCGGCGGCGGCCTGTGTGCAGTTGAAGGAGAAGGAAGCGTCGAGGTCGGCATGCCCGCTCGATTCGGCCGGGTCGGGGTTGCCCAGGCCGAGCGCGCCGGAGCGCAGGTCGACGGGGCCGAGCTTGCAGTTGGCGGCGGGGTCGATGGTGAAGAGCTTGTCGGCCGCGCGCAACTGGGCGATGGCGGCTTCGACGGTCTTCTTCTCGGCGTCGGTCTTGGGCGCGCGCTCGAAGCCGACGATGTTGTCCAGCGGCGATTCCATGGCGATCACGATGGTGGGCCCGTCGATGGCCACGTCGAGCTTGAGCTGGCCGTGCACATGCGCGTGCTGTTGCTGGGCCTGTGCGGGAAGGATGGCGGCCGCGAACAGCGCGGCGGCGGTCAGTGCGAAGCCGGAGGACGTGCGTCGAAGTCGGGTGTGCAGGGTGTGCATCATGGTTCTGCGCCTTGCCGGGTCGGCAGCCCCGGCGTGTTGCTCCATTCGCTCCAGCTGCCGGCATAGAGCGCGGTCGTCCCGAACCCCGCGATCTGCATCGCGAGCAGGTTGGGCACGGCGCTCACGCCGCTGCCGCACTGGTGGACGACGGTCGCCGCATCGCGCCCCGCGAGCAGCGCTTCGAACTCGGCGCGCAGTTGCGCGGCGGGCTTGAACTTGCCGTCGGGACCGATGTTGTCGGCGAAGGGCCGGTTCAGGGCCCCGGGGATGTGACCCGCGATCGGGTCCAGAGGTTCCACCTCGCCGCGGTAACGTGCACCGGCACGCGCGTCGATCAGGTTCTGGTCAGGCTGGCCGAGCCGGCGCACCACGGTGTCGGTGGTCACGAGCCTGGCGATCGGCTCGCCCTGTACGAAATTCGACTGGAAGCGCGCGGGCTCTTCGCGGTCGGTCACTTCGCCGCCCGCGGCCTGCCAGGCCTGCAGGCCGCCGTCGAGCACGGCCACGGCGTCGTGGCCCATCCACTTGAGCATCCACCACAGGCGCCCGCAGTAGTTGGCGCCGTTGCGGTCGTACACCACGGCCTGCATCGTGTTGGAGAAACCCACCGACGAGAGCCAGGCCGCGAACTTCTCGCGGCTGGGCAGCGGATGGCGCCCGCCCGAGGCGGGCACGCCGTCGTCCTGCGCCACCACCACGTCGCCGCGCGCGCCGGGCAGGCCATGCTTGGCGCTGAGGTCGGTGTCGAGGTTGGCGTACTGCGCGCCCGGGATGTGCGCGGCGGCATACAGCTGCGCGCCGGCCTCGGGCTTCATGAGGTCGAAGCTGCAGTCGAACACCATGAGGGGCGAGTCGCCCTCGCGCAGCTGCCTGAGTTGTTCGACGGAGATGAGGGTGGTGTACATGGCAAAAGCTCCTTCGAAGAATGGTTCGGCGATGGTGCCGTGGCTGCTGCGTTCAGTGTTCCTCTGCCGGCGCCTTCGGCACGGCCCGCTGGCGCAGCACGGTGGCCGCGATGCCGCTGGCGATGATCAGTGCCATGCCGCCCCAGCCGGCCGCGTCGATGCGGTCGTCGAACAGCACCACGCTGTAGAAGGCCGCGAACACGATGCCCGAATATTGCAGGTTCGCCACCACCAGTGTGCCGGCCTGGGTCTTGGCGGTGGCGTAGGCGCGGGTCATGCACAGCTGTCCGAGGGCGGCCAAGAGGCCGATCGGCAGCAGCCACAGCGCATGCTGCCACGTCCACGAGCTGCCGCCCGAAAACCCGGTCGCGGCCGTGGCGAAGGCGCCCGCCACGGCCGAGCCGACCGCGAAATAGAAGACCGTGCGCAGCTCGGGCTCGCCGATGCGCGACAGCGCCACCACCTGCATGTAGGCAAAGGCGGCCGTGACGCCCGACAGCAGGCCCAGCATGCCCGCGAAGCCGTCGCCGCCGCCCACCGTGGGCTTGAGCATGAGCACCACGCCGGCAAAGCCCGCGAGCACCGTCATCACCAGCGGGCCCTGCAGCGGCGGGCGCTCGATGCGGCCGTCGCGCCCGGGCACCGGCACCCAGGCCAGCAGCGCGCCGCCGACCAGGAAGGCCGCGACCCACACGCTGCTCATGTAGTTGAGCGTGACGGCCGTGGCCAGCGGCATGTGGGCGATGGCGTAGAACCACGCGCCCAGCGACACCACGCCGATGGTGCTGCGCCAGGCGTGCATGCCGGGGTACTTGGTGGCGAGCGAGGTGCCGCGGTTGCGCGCCAGCAGCCAGAGAAACACGATGCCGATGAGGCCGCGCCCCAGGACCATCTCACCGCTGTTGAACCATTCGGAGGCCACCTTCACGACCACGCTCATGGTGGCGAACAGAAAGGCCCCGAGCACCATCCACAGCGCTTGCATCGATTGACATCCAGATCAGAAAAAAGAAAGCCCCGGCGGGTGCGGGGCGGGGCGGCGTTCAGGCGCGTGGTTGTTGCATCGCGTTGCGGTACCACTCGTGGAACTGCTGCATGCCGTCTTCCATGGGGCTCTGGTAGGGGCCGGTCTCGTTGTCGCCGCGCAGCATGAGCGCGCGGCGGCCGGCGTCCATGCGCTCGGCGATCTCGTCGTCTTCCACGCAGGTCTCCATGTAGGCGGCCTGCTGGGCCTCGACGAATTCGCGCTCGAAGGCGACGATTTCCTCGGGGTAGAAGAACTCGACCATGTTGAGCGTCCTGGTCGGGCTCACCGGGTGCAGGGTCGACACGGTGAGCACGTGCGGGTACCACTCGATCATCACGTGCGGGTAGTAGGTGAGCCAGATCGCGCCGTACTTCGGCGGCTTGCCGTCGCGGTACTTGAGCAACTGCTCCTGCCACTTCTGGTAGACCGGGCTGCCCGCGCGGCCCAGGCGGTTGGCCACGCCCACCGTCTGCACCGAGAACTCGGGCTTGAACTCCCAGCGCAGGTCGTCGCAGGTGACGAAGCTGCCCAGGCCGGGATGGAACGGGCCGACGTGGTAGTCCTCGAGGTAGACCTCGATGAAGGTCTTCCAGTTGTAGTTGCACTCGTGCAGCTCGACGCGGTCGAGCGCGTAGCCCGAGAAGTCGAGGTCAGCCTGCGGGCCCAGGCCCGCCATGTCGGCCGCCACGTCACGGCCGCTGCCGTCGGCGTTCTTCTCGAACAGAAGACCGTTCCATTCGGTGAGCGGGTAGTTGTGCAGGTTCAGGCACGGGTCCTGGTCGAAATGCGGGGCGCCGATCAGCGTGCCGGTGGTGCGCGCATCTTTCGCGGCGTAGGTCCAGCGGTGCAGCGGGCAGACGATGTTGCCGCCGGTCTGGGTGTCGAGCTGGCCCCGGCCCTGCAGGATCAGGGCCTGGCGGTGGCGGCAGACGTTCGAGATGAGCTCCACGCCCTTGGGCGTGTGGACCAGCGCGCGGCCCTGGTGCTCTTGCGGCAGGGTGTGGAAGTCACCCGGCTCGGGCACGGCCAGTCGGTGCCCGACGTAGCGGGGCCCTCGCGCGAAAAGGTTCTGCATTTCGCGGGCGTACAAGGCCTCGTCGAAATACGCGGTAACTGGAAGTTGGCTCGCGGCCTGCTGCAGTTGAAGACTTAAATCAGACATGGAGGACCTGACCAAGCTCCCCACAGGGAGAAAAAAAGAAAAAACGGAAGGCGCCGTCGGCATGGGTGACGGCCCGAAGAGGTGTGCCGGTGCGACCGGCGGGGGAAGCGGGGATTGTACCCGGGGGGCATTTTTGCGCCCGCCGGGTTTTGGCCTCGCATGGCCGGGCGCCATACAGGGTGTTGCAAAGGGTCGCGCGCGCGTGCGCGGGCTGCCCGGCGGTTCGTTGCGCCCCCGCCCTAAAATGTTCCGTTTCATCCACGATTCGTTGCATGCCCAAGGTGCCTTCTCCTTCCACGACCAGCCCGGCGGCCACGCCCGACACCGGGCCGCTGCCCGCCAGCTACGAAGCCGGGCTCCAGGAACTGGAACAACTGGTTGCAGAACTCGAATCGGGCCAGTTGCCGCTGGACCAGCTGCTGGGCAGCTACCAGCGCGGCGCCGCACTGCTCGGCTTCTGCCGCGACAAGCTGCAGGCGGTCGAGGACCAGATCAAGGTGCTCGACGCAGGCAGCCTCAAGCCCTGGACGGCCGAATGAGCGCCGTCCCGATGACCTCCACTGCCACCACCCCCTGGGACGCGAAGACGCTGGCCGGCTGGGCCGAGCCCCACCTGGCCACGGTCGAAGCGGCGCTGTCGCGCTGGGTCGGCGTTGATGCACCGGTGCTGCTGGGCGACGCCATGCGCTATGCCGTGCTCGACGGCGGCAAGCGGCTGCGGCCACTGCTGGTGCTCGCGGCCAATGAAGCGGTCGGCGGCAACGCCCACGCCGCGCTGCGTGCGGCCTGCGCCACCGAACTCATCCACGCCTATTCGCTGGTGCACGACGACCTGCCGTGCATGGACAACGACGTGCTGCGCCGCGGCAAGCCCACCGTGCACGTGAAGTTCGGCGAAGCCGACGCGCTGCTCGCGGGCGACGCGCTGCAGGCGCTGGCCTTCGAGCTGCTCGCGCCCGAAGGCGACGAGGTGCCCGCGGCCATGCAGGCCCTGCTGTGCCGCCTGCTGGCGCGCGCGGCCGGCAGCCAGGGCATGGCCGGCGGCCAGGCCATCGACCTGGCCAGCGTCGGCATCGCACTGAACGAAACCCAGCTGCGCGAAATGCACCGCCTGAAGACCGGCGCGCTGCTGCAGGGCAGCGTCGAGATGGGCGCCGCCTGTGGCTCCGTGTCGCCGGCCGCGCTGGCGGCGCTGCGCGACTACGGCGCCGCCATCGGCCTGGCGTTCCAGGTGGTCGACGACATCCTCGACGTCACCGCCGACTCGCAAACCTTGGGCAAGACCGCCGGCAAGGACGCCGCGGCCGACAAGCCCACCTACGTGTCGCTGCTCGGCCTGGACGGCGCGCGCGCGCAGGCGAGCCAGCTGCTCGCCGATGCCATCGCCGCACTGAACAAGAGCGGCCTGGCCGACACGTCGGCACTGCGCGCCCTGGCCCACATGGTGGTCGACCGCGACCGCTGAGAAGAACAAAGAACCCACCTCCATGGCTCCGCTGCTTCCCACTCTCCACGACCCTTCGCCGATCCGCCAGTACGACCGGGCCCAGCTCAAGCAGCTGTCCGACGAGGTGCGCGCCTGCGTGCTCGACAACGTCTCGCGCACCGGCGGCCACCTGAGCTCCAACCTCGGCACGGTCGAGCTGACGGTGGCGCTGCACCATGTGTTCAACACGCCGCACGACCGGCTGGTGTGGGACGTGGGCCACCAGACCTACCCGCACAAGATCCTCACGGGCCGGCGCGAGCGCATGCCCACGCTGCGTCAGCTCGGCGGCATCTCGGGCTTTCCGCAGCGCACCGAGAGCGAGTACGACACCTTCGGCACCGCCCACTCGTCGACCAGCATTTCGGCCGCGCTCGGCATGGCCATGGCGGCCAAGCAGAAGGGCGAGAAGCGCCATGCCGTGGCCATCATCGGCGACGGCGCGCTCACGGCCGGCATGGCCTTCGAGGCGCTCAACAACGCGGGCGTGTGCGACTGCAAGCTGCTGGTCATCCTGAACGACAACGACATGTCGATCAGCCCGCCGGTGGGCGCGCTCAACCGCTACCTCGCGCAGCTCATGAGCGGCAATTTCTACGCCGCCGCCAAGAGCGTCGGCAAGAGCGTGCTGCGCAATGCGCCGCCGCTGTTCGAGCTGGCCAAGCGCCTGGAGCAGCATGCCAAGGGCATGGTCGTGCCGGCCACGCTGTTCGAGCAGTTCGGCTTCAACTACGTCGGCCCCATCGACGGCCACGACATCGACTCGCTGGTGCCCACGCTCGAGAACCTCAAGCACCTGGACGGCCCGCAGTTCCTGCACGTGGTCACGAAGAAGGGGCAGGGCTACAAGCTCGCCGAGGCCGACCCGGTGGCCTACCACGGCCCGGGCAAGTTCGATCCGCAGGTGGGCCTGGTCAAGTCGACCACGGCGGCCAAGCAGACCTTCACGCAGGTCTTCGGCCAGTGGCTGTGCGACACGGCCGCGCACGACGGCCGCCTCGTGGGCATCACGCCCGCGATGCGTGAAGGCTCGGGGCTCGTGGAGTTCGAAAAGCGCTTCCCCGACCGCTACTACGACGTCGGCATCGCCGAGCAGCACGCCGTCACCTTCGCGGCCGGCCTGGCCTGCGAGGGCCTGAAGCCCGTGGTGGCGATCTACTCGACCTTCCTGCAGCGCGCCTACGACCAACTGATCCACGACGTGGCGATCCAGAACCTGCCCGTGGTGTTCGCGCTCGACCGCGCGGGCCTCGTGGGCGCCGACGGCGCGACGCACGCGGGCGCCTACGACATCCCGTTCCTGCGCTGCATTCCCAACATGAGCATCGCCTGCCCGGCCGACGAGCGCGAGTGCCGCCAGCTCTTGACGAGCGCCTACGAGCAGAACCACCCGGTGGCCGTGCGCTACCCGCGCGGCGCGGGCGCCGGCACCACGCCGCACCTCACGCTCGACGCGCTGCCCTTCGGCAAGGGCGAGGTCCGCCGCGAAGGCCAACGCATCGCCATCCTCGCCTTCGGCACCTTGCTGTACCCGGCGCTCACGGCGGCCGAGTCGCTCGACGCCACCGTGGTCAACATGCGCTGGGCCAAGCCGCTCGACGTCGAGTTGCTGCTGCAGGTGGCGGGCACGCACGACGCGCTCGTCACGCTTGAAGAGGGCGCCATCATGGGCGGCGCGGGCAGTGCGGTGGTCGAGGCCCTGCAGGCCGCGGGCGTCCAGAAGCCGGTGCTGCAACTGGGCCTGCCCGACCGCTTCATCGAGCACGGCGATCCGGCCAAGCTGCTCGCATCGATCGGCCTCGATGCCGACGGCATCGCTGCCGCGATCAAGAAACGCTTCGTTTGACAAGAGGTCGCAGGGTAAACCCCCGCCGGCCACCTGTAAGCGCGTTTTTACAATCAAAAGGACTCACAAAAGTCCCTGACGCGGTCACAAGCCGCGTTTTGTTTTTTCCAAAGCACTCGGAGTGAATTCAATGGATCGTCGTTCCCTCATCAAAAACGCCGGCATCGCGGGCGTTCTGGCTGCCGGCATCGCGCCCGCGGTTCACGCGCAAGCCACCGTTCGCTGGCGTCTCGCATCGAGCTTTCCCAAGTCGCTGGACACCATCTTCGGCACCGCCGAGGTGTTCTCGAAGAGCGTGAGCGACATGACGGGCGGCAAGTTCCAGATCTCCGTGCATGCAGGCGGCGAGCTGATGCCCGCCTTCGGCGTGGTCGACGGCATCCAGAGCGGCGCGGTCGAAATGGCGCACACGGCGCCTTACTACTTCTACGGCAAGGACCCGACCTTCTGCCTGGGTTGCGCCGTGCCTTTCGGCATGAACACCCGCCAGCAGAACGCCTGGATGTACGAAGGCAACGGCCTGAAGCTGATGCGCGCCTTCTACGCCAAGTACAACATCATCAACCTGCCGGGCGGCAACACGGGCGCGCAGATGGGCGGCTGGTTCCGCAAGGAAATCAAGTCGGTCGCCGACCTGAAGGGCCTGAAGTTCCGCACCAACCCGTTCGCCGGCAAGGTGCTCGAGCCCTTCGGCGTGATCCCGCAATCGATCCCCGGTGCCGACCTGTACCCCGCGCTCGAAAAGGGCACGCTCGACGGCCTGGAGTGGGTCGGCCCGTACGACGACCAGAAGCTGGGCTTCAACAAGATCGCCCCGTTCTACTACTACCCCGGCTGGTGGGAAGGCGGCCCCGAGCTCGACTTCTACATCAACACCAAGGCATGGGAAAGCCTGTCGGCCGATTTCAAGGCCGTGGTCGAAGCGGCTGCCGCGCACGCCAACATCACGATGACGGCCAAGTACGACGCCAAGAACCCGATCGCGCTCAAGCAGCTCGTGGGCTCGGGCACCAAGCTGCGTCCGTTCTCGCAGGACGTGATGAACGCCGCCTTCAAGTCGGCCCAGCAGATCTACTCGGACCTGAACAACAGCAACCCCGAGTGGAAGAAGATCTACAGCGACTGGTCCAAGTTCCTGGCCGACCAGAACGCCTGGTTCCGCTACACCGAAGGCACCTTCGACCGCTTCATGCAACAGCAGAAGCTGTAAGGCACGCGGCGCCGCAACCCGGCGCTTCGCACCTCACAAGAAAAAAAGCCCCGCCGGTTTCGGCGGGGCTTTTTTCATTTGGACGCGGGGTCGGGTGCGGGGGAGGGCGGTGGCGCGGAGGGCAGCGTGCGCATCGCCACCTGTTCGCCGAACGCGATCAGCACCTGCGGATCGTAGGCATGGAACCAGGTGATGCCGCCGAAGCGCCGACGCACCAGCAGGCGCGGCGCGATCACGCGCTCGAGCATGCGGATGTGCACCAGCTTGAGCTGTGCCACGTCCTGCGCGCTCACGCGCTTGTTCCACAGCCAGGTCTGCGTCAGCACGTCGCCTTCGAGGCGGGTGCGGCTGTAGACGATCCAGTAGCCGACCCAGATCACGCACAGGCCCGCCACGCCGAAGACGAACAGGCTGGTGGCCGACCAGCTGGTGGTGCGCAGCGACGGCAGGCTCCACAGCGCGAAGGCGAAGAGATCGACCACCAGCACCACTGCCAGCGTGCGCAGCAGCGGCGGGAAGGCGGCGCTTTCGAGCGGGCCGCCTTCTGTCGTCGCGGGGTGGTCGTTCGGGGCGTCGCCGGGGCGGGCGTCGCTCACGGTTTGGAGGCTTCGCCCGCCGCCGGGGCCGCCGGCGCCGGCGTTTCCTCGGGCGTCTTCTGGTTGCCGAACGGGTCTTCCATGTTCACGCCGTTGTCGGTGGCGGGCGGCGCGTTCGGGTCGACCGGCATGTCGAGGTTGACCTTCTCGATGTCGACGACCTTTTCCTTCTCGAGGAACACGGTCACCGTCTGCGGGAAGAAGATCACGATGGCCACCAGCAGCAGCTGCATCACGACCCAGGGCACGGCGCCCAGGTAGATGTCGCGCGACTCCACCTTCTTGGGCAACGCCCCGTTCTTGAACAGGGTGTCGGCGATGCCCCGCAAGTAGAACAGCGCGAAGCCGAAGGGCGGGTGCATGAACGAGGTCTGCATGTTCACGCACAGCAGCACGCCGAACCACACCATGTCGATGCCCAGCTTGTGGGCCACGGGGCCCAGCAGCGGCAGGATGATGAAGGCGATCTCGAAGAAGTCGAGGAAGAACGCCAGGAAGAACACGAAGATGTTGACCGCGATCAGGAAGCCGATCTGGCCGCCCGGCAGGCCCGAGAGCATGTGCTCGATCCACTTGGCGCCGTCCACGCCCTGGAACACCAGCGAGAACACGCGCGAGCCGATCAGGATGAACACCACCATCGCCGTCAGGCGCATGGTGCCTTCCATCGCGTCCTTCATCAGCGCCCAGTTCAGGCGCCGGTGAATGAGCGCCAGCACCAGCGCGCCCACCGCGCCCATGGCGCCGGCCTCGGTCGGCGTGGCGATGGCCTTGTCCATGAAGGGCAGGCCGCCCATCGAGCCGAGCACCGCGAAGATCAGGATGGCCGAGGGGATGATGCCGCGCAGGCACTTGCCCCACAGCGCCCAGCCGTGCAGCGTGCGCGCCGTGGCGGGCAGGCCGGGCACGTAGTGCGGGCGGATGCGCGAGACCAGGAAGGTGTAGATCGCGAAGATCACCACCTGCAGGATCGACGGGCCCCAGGCGCCCTTGTACATCTGGCCGACGTCGGTGCCGAGCTGGTCGGCCATGACGATCAGCACCAGCGAGGGCGGCACCAGCTGCGTGATGGTTCCCGAGGCGGCGAGCACGCCGGTCGAGTAACGCATGTTGTAGCCGTAGCGCATCATGACCGGCAGCGAGATCATCGCCATCGCGATCACCTGGCCGGCCACCGTGCCGGTGATGGCGCCGAGGATGAAGCCCACGATGATCACCGAGTAGCCCAGGCCGCCGCGGATCGGGCCGAAGAGCTGGCCCATCGAGTCGAGCATGTCCTCGGCGAGCCCGCACTTCTCTAACACCGCTCCCATGAGCGTGAAGAACGGAATGGCCAGCAGCGTCTCGTTCGACAAGATGCCGAACACGTTGAGCGGCAGGTTGGCCATGAAGCCGGCCGGGAACCAGCCCATCTCGATGGCGAAGAAGCCGCAGATCAGGCCGAGGGCCGAGAGCGAAAACGCGACCGGAAACCCGATCAGCATGATCACCACGAGCCCCGCGAACATGATCGGGGCGAAATTTTCCATGTGCATGATGTCTACTTGTCCTGCGGTGCGGGCGGTGCGGGCGGTGTCGGGGCGGTCTGGCGAAGCGCGACGAACGCCATCACTGCACCGGCTTCTCGTAGTGCGTGTTCATCTCGATCAGTCCGCGCAGGTAGGCGATGCGCTTGATGATCTCGGCGACACCTTGCAGGAACATCGTGCAGAAACCCACGGGCATCAGCAGCGCGGCGGGCCAGCGGATCAGCCCGCCGATGTTGCCCGACATCTCGCCCGACACCCAGGTGTTCCAGAAGAACGGCCAGGTGAGGTAGGTCAGCAGGCCCATCACCGGCAGCAGGAAGAAGGTCAGGCCGAACAGGTCGACATACACCGGTCCGTGGCCCTTGAGCTTGCCGTAGATGATGTCCACGCGCACATGCTCGTTGAAGCGAAGCACCACCGGCGCACCGAGCATCACGGTGGCGGCGAACAGATACCACTGGATCTCGAGGAAGGCGTTGTTGCTGAAGTCGAAGCCGTACCGGACGAAGGCGTTGGCGGCCGAGATGAGCGACGCGGCCAGGACCGCATAGCCGGCAAATTTGCCGAGTTTTTCGCTGACCCAGTCCATGACGGCCGCGAATTTGAGGAATACAGACAAGGGGTGTCTCCCGCGAAGCCCAAGGTGAAGCGCCGGCCCCTGGTGGGGGCTGCGCGCAAAGCCCGCAATGGTATCTCGGTGAACCTTAGTATTGCCTTGACACAAACTCGGGTTTACCCGGAATCCGCGTCGCCAGAGGGCCTGTCGGGCGGTCGCCATAATGGCCCATGTCTTCGAGCCCGCCGCCTTCGACGCCCTTCGGTGCGGCGAGCCCGCCCCTGTCGATCGACTCGCCCGACATGCGCCGCGCCGGCCGCGACCTGCTCTCGCTGGCCCTCATCGACGCGCGCAACCACACGCTGCACCTGCTGTCCCTGTTCGAACAGGCGCTGGGCGAAGCCATGCGCGTGCCGCCGCAGCCGGGCGTGGTGCCGCCGGTCTGGCTGGCGGGCCACATCGGCTGGTTCGCCGAATGGTGGATCGGGCGCAACACCCAGCGCGCCTTCGGCATCGACTGCCCCGTGCGGCCCACGCGGCTGGCCGCCATCGACCCCGACGCCGACGACTGGTGGAACCCCGCCCAGGGCGCGGCCGATCGCTGCTGGTCGCCTGACCTGCCGGGCCTGGGCCAGACCAAGGCCTACCTGCTCGAAACCCTCGAAAGCACGCTCGAGCTGCTCGAGAACGCCGCCGAGACCGATGCCGGCCTGTACTTCTACCGGCTTGCGCTCTTCCATGAAGACCTGCGCGGCGAACAGCTCGTGGTGCTGGCGCAGACGCTGGGCCTGCCGCTGAACATCGAGCAGCCGCCCACCGCCGTCACGCGCGAGCCGCTGCTGCTGCCGGCCACACGCTGGGAGCTCGGCCTGCCCGAGCACAGCGGCTTCCTGTTTGCGCAGGAGGGCGCGGCGCACCGCGTCGACGTGCCCGAGTTCGAGATCGACGCCCAGCCCGTCACCTGGGACCAGTACATCGAGTTCGTCGACGACGGCGGCTACGACCGCGAGGAACTGTGGCACAGCGACGGCTGGCGCTGGCTCGCCGCGCAGACCGAAGGCCGGCGCGGGCCGCGCCATGTGGAGCAGATCGGCGTGTCGCGCAACGGCACCGGCGGCTCGGTGCTGCAGCAGCGCTTCGGCGTCACCGTGCGCGCGGCCGGGCACCACAGCGCCGTGCACCTGAGCTGGTGGGAGGCCGACGCCTGGGCGCGCTGGGCCGGCCGGCGCATCGCGACCGAGGTCGAATGGGAAATCGCCGCCCACACGGCCGCGCGGCGGGGCTTCCGCTGGGCCGACGTGCACGAGTGGACGGCAGGCACGCTGCAGCCCTGGCCAGGCTTCCGGGCCGATCCCTGGAGCGCCGGTGGCGAGTTCGATCCGGTGGCCGCGTTCGGCCGTGCGCGTGTGCTGCGCGGCGCCTCGTTTGCGACCCGCGCGCGCCTGCGTTCGCCGCGTCGCCGTGGCTTTGCGTTGCCTGATAGCGACGACGGTTTCTTCGGTTTCCGCACCTGCGCGCTGTAGCCGTCTTCAGGGCCGCTCGCCGCCGGCTTCCGACGACAGCGGCGGCGCCACTTCCTCCAGCGGCTTGCGTTCCGCATCGGCCGCGTAGCGCAACGCCAGCAGTCCCGCGACGATGACCAGCACGGCGCCGATCAGATAGCCCACCATCACCGCACCGCGGCTGCCGGTCTCGATCAGCATCCCGAACAGCACCGGCGCCGCGAAGCCGCCCGCGCCCATGCCGATGGCATAGAAGATCGCGATGGCCATGGCGCGCATCTCCAGCGGGAACACCTCGCTCACCGTCAGGTAGGCCGAGCTGGCCGCCGCCGACGCAAGAAAGAACACCGCCGACCAGCACAGCGCCTGGCTGCGCGCGTCGAGCCAGCCCTGCATGAAGGCCCAGCCTGTGAGCGCCAGGCCCACGCCGGCCAGCACATAGGTCAGCGCGATCATCTTGCGTCGGCCCACGCTGTCGAACAGCGGACCCAGCAGCAGCGGCCCGAGCACGTTGCCCAGCGCGAACGGAAAGATGTACAGCGCCACGCGGCCTTCGGCCACGCCGTAGAAGCGCGTGAGCACCAGCGCGTAGGTGAAGAAGATCGCGTTGTAGAAAAAGGCTTGCGACACCATCAGCGCCGTCGCCACCACGCTGCGCGCTGGGTAGCGCCGCAGCAGCACGCGCGCCACCTCGCGCATCGACGAGCTGTTCTGGCGCGCGGCGGTGTACATGACGTGGCCTTGCGCGGCGGGCAGCGGGCCGTGCTGCACTTCGACTTCGCGCTCGATGCCCGCGACGATGCGCTCGGCCTCATCCGCGCGTCCGTGCGCGATGAGCCAGCGCGGGCTCTCGGGCACGTGGCGGCGCACCAGCAGGATGGCCACCGCCAGCACCGCGCCCAGCGCGAAGCCCGCGCGCCAGCCCCACACGGGGCCGATCACGCGCGCATCGAGCAGCACGAGGCTCAGCGCCGCGCCGAGCGCCGCACCGATCCAGAAGCTGCCGTTGATCGCGAGGTTGACGCGCCCGCGCACGCGCGCCGGAATGAGTTCGTCGATGGCCGAGTTGATGGCCGCGTATTCGCCGCCGATGCCCAGCCCGGTGACGAAGCGGCACAGCGCAAAGAAGGCGAAGTTGGGCGAGAAGGCCGTGGCCAGCGTGCCGATCGTGTAGACCACGAGCGTGAGCAGGAAGAGCTTCTTGCGCCCGAGCCGGTCGGTGAGCCGGCCGAAGACCAGCGCGCCGATCACCGCGCCCGCGATGTAGATCGAACCCGACCAGCCGATTTCTGCCGCCGTGAGCCCGAGCGTGTCGGGCCGCTCCAGCACCGCGCCGATGGAGCCCACCAGCGTGACCTCGAGGCCGTCGAGGATCCAGGCCACGCCCAGCGCGATCACCACGCGCCAGTGCCAGCGCGACCACGGCAGGCGGTCCAGGCGGGCAGGGATGTCGCTGCGCAGAACCGTCATGCGGGGCATTATGCGAAGCGCATCACCCCCGCGTTGTAGGACCGGCGCTGCAATGCGCCGGTCTGCTCACAGGTGCTTCAGGCCGCGACGGCCGCGCTCACCTGCCGGATGCCCATGGCTTTCAGCGTGTCGGCAATGGCCGCCACCGCGCCCGGGATGCCCGCGTCGCCGAAGTGCCCCATGCAGCCCACGCGGAAGGTCTCGACTTGCGTCAGTTTGCCGGGGTAGAGGATGTAGCCGCGCTTCTTCACCTCCTGGTAGAAGGTCTTGAAGTTGTAGTTGGCATCGTCCGGCGCATGGAAGGTGACGATGATCGGCGCCTGGATGGCCGGGTCGAGAAAGGGCCGGAAGCCCAGCGTGGCGAGGCCGTCGACCAGCGCCTTGCAGTTGCGCGTGTAGCGCCCGCCGCGCGCGGGCAGGCCGCCTTCCTCGATGTACTGCGCGATGGCGGTGTCGAGCGCGGCCACCACGTGCGTGGGCGGCGTGAAGCGCCACTGCGTGGTCTTCTCCATGTAGACCCACTGGTCGTACAGGTCCATGCTCAGCGAGTGGCAGTTGCCTTCGCACTTTTCGAGCGTGCTGCGCTTGATGACGACGAAGCCCATGCCCGGCACGCCTTCGAGGCACTTGCCCGAGGCGGCGACCACGGCGTCGAAGGGCGTCTTGCGCGCATCGATCTCCAGCGCGCCGAAGGAGCTCATCGCATCGATGATCAGGCCGCGCCCGTGCTTGGCGACCACCAGCGCGATCTCGTGCAGCGGGTTGAGCACGCCCGCGCCGGTTTCGCAGTGCACCACCGCGACGTGCGTGATGGACGGGTCGGCCGCGAGGGCGCGGTCGACGTCGGCGGGCGAGACCTGTTTCTCTTCGGTGTAGTCGATGGTGGTGAGCTTGCGGCCGAGCACCTTGCAGATCTTGGCCAGGCGCTGGCAGTAGGCGCCGTTGCTCGGCACCAGCACATGGCCGTTGCGCGGCACGATCGTGCCGATGGCCGCTTCGACCGAGAAGGTGCCGCTGCCTTGCAACGGAACGCATTCGTGCGTGCCCGTGCCGTGCACGATGTTGAGCACTTCCTTGCGGATGCGCGCCGTGATCTGGTTGAAGTCGGCGTCCCATGAGCCCCAGTCGCGCAGCATCGCTTGGCGGGTGCGGTCCGAGGTGGTCAGGGGGCCGGGCGTGAGCAGGATGGGGTGGGCGGCTTGACTCATGGTGTCTCCAGGCAGGGAAAGGGAATGAGGGGCGAGAGGTGAGGGGTTCGTTCAGCCGCGGCCGAGGTTGCGCCAGGCTTGCGTGCGTGCGAGCAGCACGCGTGTGAGAAGCGCGTAGGCGATGCACACCAGCGTCGAGGTGACGACGATCAGGCTGGCCAGCGCGGCGGCCGGGCCGATGTCGCCGGCGTCGTCCAGGTGCATGATCGCGACCGACGCGAGGATGGTCTCCGGCGTGTACAGGAAGATGGCGCACGACAGGCTGGCCATCGACACCACGAAGAAGTAGCGCCCGATGTCCAGGATGGCCGGCAGGCACACCGGCACCGTCACGCGCAGGAAGGTCTTGAAGAACGGCACCTTGAGCGATGCCGACACGGCTTCGAACTCGTTGTCGATCTGCTTGAGCGCCGTCACCGCTGTGAGGTGGCTCGAGGTGTAGTAGTGCACCACCATCGAGATGACCAGGATCGCCATCGTCTGGTAGAGAAAGTTCAGCGGGTTGGATGGATGGTTGAAGAACATCACGTAGCCCAGGCCCAGCACCAGGCCCGGCACCGCCATCGACAGCACCGCCATCAGGTGCATGCCCTTGCGCATGAGGCCCAGGTTGCGTGTCTTCTCGATCAGGTAGGCGCCCACGAACACGATGAGCGAGCCGGCCACCGCGGTGACCATGGCCACGAGCAGGCTGTTGCCATAGGCGGCGGCCATGTCGCTTTCCACCAGCACGAAGTGGTAGTGCTTGAGCGTGAACGACAGGTCGTAGGGCCACAGCGAGATCGCCGAGGTGTAGATCGCCATGCCGATGGTGGCCAGCAGCAGGCTGCAGACCACGGTGCAGAACAGCGTGAGCAGCGCATCGGCCACCTTGCGTGGCTTGGGTGTGTAGGGCACCGAGCGCGCCGTGAGCTGCGCCTTCAGCTTGCGTCGCACCACGTAGTCGATCACGAAGGAAATGATCGACGGAACGAGCAGCAGCATGCCCACCACCGCGCCGATGGAGAAGTTGTGCTGGCCCACCACCTGCTTGAACACGTCGACCGACAGCACGTTGAAGTTGCCGCCGATGACCTTGGGCGCACCGAAGTCGCTCACCACGTAGGTGAAGACCACGGTGGCCGCGCTGATCAGGCCGTACTTGCACGAGGGCAGGGTGATCGTCATGAACTGGCGCAGGGGCCGCGTGCGCAGGGCAGTGGCCGCCTCGTACAGTCGGCCGTCGGCCAGCGACAGCGCGGTGACCAGGATCATCAGCGCGTGCGGGAAGGTGTTGTAGACCTCGGCCAGGATGATCCCGGGCGCGCCGTAGATCGAGGCGCCGCCCAGCAGGAACTTGAGTGCGCCCTGGTTGCCGAACCACTGCACGAAGGAGATGGCCGACAGCAGCGAGGGCGCGAGCAGCGGAATGAGCGCGATGAGGCGGAACACCGCCTTCAGCGGCGCCGGCATGCGGCTGCGCGTGAGCGCGTAGGCGAACACGAAGGCCGTGGGCACCGAGATCATCACCACCGCGGCCGACACCCACACCGAGTTCCAGGCCGCGCGCAGCAGGCTCGGCGTCTGGAAGTAGGTGATGAAGTGGGCCAGGCCGACGAAGCGGCCGTTCTTGTCCTGCACCGCGTGGGCCAGGATGGTCAAAAGCGGCGCGATGAGGAACACGAACAGCATCGCCATCACCACGAACAGGATGGCGCGCGCGATGGTCTCGTCGCGGCTCCAGCGCAGGGCGGGGCGCGCAGCGAGCACAGGCCGGGGATGTGCCAGCGTGTTCATGGCTTGGCGGTGCGCGCGGCAAAGGCGCGGATGCGGTTGGCGCGCAGGGCGATGTCGATCGTGTTGCCTTCGCGGATGTCCAGGTCGTGCAGCTGGTTCAGCGAGAAGTGCAGGCCCAGCGTCTGGCCGTGCAGCGCGTCGGCTGTGACTTCGGCAATGCACAGGCCGCCCAGGAACTCGACCTTCGTGACCTTGGCCTGCAGGCGGTTGGGCGTGTCGTCGCGCAGGTGTTCCACCGCGCGGTCTTCGGGCCGCAGGTACAGGTTGACCGCGTCGCCGGGCTCGAAGGCGCCGTCGCAGGCGTCGCACTGCAGCTCCATGTCGCCGACCTGGAAGCGCTGGTTGCCCAGCGCCATCGCGCGCAGCACGTTGACCTTGCCCACGAAGTCGGCCACGAAGGGCGTGGCCGGCTGCTCGTAGATTTCCATCGGCGTGCCGACCTGCTCGATCACGCCGTGGTTCATCACCACGATGCGGTCGGCCATCGACAGCGCTTCTTCCTGGTCGTGCGTGACCATGATGGTCGTGATGCCGACCTGCTTCTGCAGCCGGCGGATCTCGCCGCGCAGGCGGATGCGCTCCAGCGCGTCGAGCGCCGACAGTGGCTCGTCCAGCAGCAGCAGGCCGGGCCGCGTGGCCAGCGCGCGGGCCAGCGCCACGCGCTGTTGCTGGCCGCCCGAGAGCTGGCTCGGGTACTTGGCGCCCGAGGTCGGCAGGCCGACCAGCTTCAGCAGCTCGTCGACGCGGGCCTTGATCTCGCCCCGCTTCGCACGGCTGTTGACGAGGCCGTAGCCCACGTTCTCGGCGATCGACAGGTTGGGAAAGAGCGCGTACGACTGAAACACGATGCCGTAGTCGCGCTTGTCCGGCGAGAGCCACGAGACGTCCTTGCCGTTCTGCAGGATCTGCCCGGCGGTCTGCGTCTCCAGGCCCGCGATGATGCGCAGCAGCGTGGTCTTGCCGCAGCCCGAGGGGCCGAGAAAGCACAGCATCTCGCCCGGGTTCACGCGCAGGTGCACGTCGCGCAGCGCGCTGAAGGACTCGAAGTCCTTGCGAACGCCGACGATCTCGAGGGCCGCGGGCGGGGCCGAAGTGGGAGTCAACTGGCTGGCGATGAAGCGGGTGTCGGTCATGTCCATTTTTCGCACTCGTCGTTGGAGGGCGTCACCAGCTGCGGCGGCACCCTTGAATTGAAAACCGGGGGATGCCGTCGGGCTTATTTGGGTTCGGCCTTGCCTTCGTAGCGCTTGCTCCACTCGGCCAGGATGCGTTCGCGGTTCTTGGCGGCCCAGTTCAGGTCGTTCTTGGCCAGCAGCTTCTCGTAGTTGTCCGGAATGCCTTCCAGCTTGGAGACCACGCCGGGGTAGGCGACCACGGCCCACCAGCGCGCGCTGATCTGGTTGGCTTC
The DNA here is from genome assembly GCF_009811375.1 of Variovorax boronicumulans. Taxonomy (NCBI): domain Bacteria; kingdom Pseudomonadati; phylum Pseudomonadota; class Betaproteobacteria; order Burkholderiales; family Comamonadaceae; genus Variovorax; species Variovorax boronicumulans. The sequence goes on along the minus strand of NZ_BKDH01000001.1, from coordinate 3,689,196 downwards.
CTTGCTCGCCATCCAGTCTGCAAAACGCTTGCCTTGCGCCAGCTTCGTGCTGGTCTTCATGAGGCTGGTGGCCTCGATGTCCCAGCCCAGGCCTTCCTTCGGAAAGATCAGGTCGACCGGCGCGCCCGACTTCTTCACCTGGTGCGCGCGGAACTCGAACGAGATGCCGATGGGGAACTCGCCCGCGCCCGCCTGCTTGCAGGGCTTGGAGCCCGAGTGCACGTACTGCGCGATGTTCTGGTGCAGCGCGTCCATGTACTTCCAGCCTTCGGCGTCGCCCATGTTCTGCAGCCAGTACGACACGTCGAGGTAGCCCGTGCCGCTGGAGGCGGGGTGCGGCATCGAGATCGTGCCCTTGTAGACGGGTTTGGTCAGGTCCTTCCAGCTCTCGGGCTTGGGCAGGCCGAGCTTCTTGGCCTCGACCGTGTTGAAGCAGATGGTCGCGGCCCACACGTCCATGCCGACCCAGGCGGGCGGGCGGGCGGCGTCGGAGTACGCGGGGTTCAGCTCCTTGAAGCCCTTGGGCTCATAAGGAAGCAGCATGCCTTCCTGCTGCAGCAGCGCCAGGCTGCTGGCGGCCAGGCCGGCCACCACGTCGGCCTGCGGGTTGGCTTTTTCGGCCAGCAGCTTGGCGGTGACGATGCCGGTGGAGTCGCGCACCCACTTCACCTCGATGTCGGGGTTGGCCTTCTCGAACGCGTCCTTGTAGAGCTTCATGGCGTCGGTCTCGAGCGCCGTGTAGACCAGGAGCGGCGTCTTTTGCGCCCACGCACTGCCGGACATGAGGCCGAGGGCCGCAACACACAGGGCGGCCGTGAGACGGCGCGTGCTTTGTTTCATCGTCATCTGTTTCTCCTGAAAGGCTGGCTGTCACTGAAGAAGGGTGAGGGCTGGCGCCGGCGCGAGGGTGGGCAACGCCATCCGGTGTTTGCAATGTAGGTTGCTGATTGATGACTGTCAATAAAAAATTGTTGACAGTTGACGATCATTCGGGAAAATACGCCCCATGGTCACCAGCAATCACTCCGCCGCCCTCGCGTTCCTCCAGTCCAGCTCGCTGCCGATGCTGATGCAGGAAGAAATCGAGCGTTTGATCATGACGGGCGAGCTCCCCGTGGGCAGCCGCATCAACGAGAGCGAGCTCTCGCAGCGCTTCAACACCAGCCGCGGCCCGATCCGCGAGGCGTTGCGCGCACTGGAAGAAGCGGGCCTCGTGCGCAACGAGAAGAACCGCGGTGTCTTCGTGCGCGAGATCGCGTTCGAGGAAGCCGACGAGATCTACGAGCTGCGCGAGGCGCTGGAAGAAATCATTGGCCGGCGCGTGGCCCTGGCCATCCAGCCCGACGCGGTGGAGCGCCTGCGCGCCATGGTCGACGCCATGCGCTCGGCGGCCCAGGCGCAGGACGTGGAGCAGTACGCGCAGCTCAACCTGCAGTTCCACGAGATCCTGCTCGACACCGCCGGCAGCAAGAAGCTCACCGAGACCTACAAGCGGCTCGTCAAGGAGCTGCACCTTTTCAGAATGCGCGCGCTCGACAGCGGCGGCGGCCTGCGGGTCTCGGCCGACGAGCACAGCCACATCGTCGACGCCATTGCCAGCGGCAACCCCGACACGGCAGGGCGCGCACTGCGCGAACACGTGGCCGGCAGCCGCGCACGCATGCACAAGGCCTTCGGCCGCATCGACGCCGATGCGGCCATCTCCAGCAACACCACCGCTACCCCGAACCACCCACCCCAAAAGGAAGTCTGAAATGACACCGGAGACACTTGAAGTCAATGCCAGGAGCTATCGCTGGATGGCGCGTCCGATCGTGGTCGTGTGCGTGGACGGCTGCGAGCCGGCGTACCTCGACGCGGCCATTGCGGCCGGCGTGGCGCCCTACATCGCCCGCATGCGCAAGGACGGGGCCGACCTGCTCGCCGATTGCGTCGTGCCCTCGTTCACCAACCCGAACAACCTGTCGATCGTGACCGGCGCACCGCCCGCGGTGCACGGCATCTGCGGCAACTACTTCTTCGACCGCGAGCTGGGCCAGGAAGTGATGATGAACGACCCCAAGTACCTGCGCGCCGGCACCGTGCTGGCCGCGTTTGCCGACGCGGGCGCCAAGCTCGCGGTGGTCACGGCCAAGGACAAGCTGCGCAAGCTGCTGGGCCACAAGATGAAGGGCATCTGCTTCTCGTCCGAGAAGTCGGACCAGGTGACGATGGAAGAAAACGGCATCGACAACGTGCTCGACATGGTCGGCATGCCGGTGCCTTCGGTCTACAGCGCCGAACTCTCGGAGTTCGTGTTTGCCGCCGGCGTGAAGCTGATGGAATCGCAGCGTCCTGACCTGATGTACCTGTCGACCACCGACTACGTGCAGCACAAGGCCGCGCCAGGCAGCCCCGCAGCGAATGCCTTCTACCAAATGATGGACGGCTACCTCGCGCAGCTCGATGCGCTCGGCGCCACCATCGTGCTCACCGCCGACCACGGCATGAACGACAAGCACGGCGCGGACGGTTCGCCCAACGTCATCTACCTGCAGGACGTGCTCGACGGCTGGTACGGTGCCGAAAAGGCCCGCGTGATCCTGCCGATCACCGACCCGTACGTGGTGCACCACGGCGCGCTCGGTTCCTTCGCCACGGTGTACGCACCCGACGAAGCCAGCGTGCCGGGCTGGATCGAACGCATCAAGGGCATTCCGGGCATGGAGCTCGTGCTCTCGCGCGCCGAAGCCGCCAAGCGCTTCGAGCTGCCGCCGGACCGCATCGGTGACATCGTGGTGGTGAGCGAGCAGAGCACCGTCATCGGCACCGCCGCCAGCCGCCACGACCTGTCGGCGCTCGAAGTGCCGCTGCGCTCGCACGGCGGGGTGTCGGAGCAGAAGGTGCCGCTGATCTGCAACCGTCAGGTCGAAGGCATCGCCGCCGGCCGCCGGCTGCGCAACTTCGATGCGCTCGACCTCGCCCTGAACCACGCACGCTGAAGCCACACGGAGCAAGCACCCATGAGCCAAGCCATCCTGAAGCCAGGCACCGTCCACCGCGAAGCGCTGCGCATCGCCGGCGAGAAAGTCCACCGCGACCGCACCATCGAGGTCACCTACCCCTACACCGGCGAGGTGATCGCCACCGTGCCCAAGGCCACGCTGGACGACGTGCGCAATGCCCTGCGCATCGCCCGCGACTACAAGCCCACGCTCACGCGCTATGAGCGCTACAAGATCCTCATGCGCGCCGGCGAGATCATCGCCTCCCGCCTGGACGAGATGTCGCGCACCATCACGCTCGAGTCGGGCCTGTCGCGCAAGGACTCGCTGTACGAAGTGGGCCGCGCCTCCGACGTGCTGCTGTTCGCCGCCAACCAGGCGCTGGTGGACGACGGCCAGGTGTTCTCCTGCGACCTCACGCACCACGGCAAGAGCCGCAAGGTCTACACGATGCGCGAGCCGCTCTTGGGCGCCATCACCGCCATCACGCCGTTCAACCATCCGCTGAACCAGGTGATCCACAAGGTGGCGCCGGCCATTGCGACCAACAACCGCATCGTCTTGAAGCCCAGCGAGAAGACGCCGCTCACGGCCTTCCTGCTGGCCGACATCCTGTACGAGGCGGGCCTGCCGCCGCAGATGCTGTCGGTGCTCACGGGTGACCCCAAGGAGATCGCCGACGAGTTGCTGACCAATGCCGACGTCGACCTCGTCACCTTCACGGGCGGCGTGCCCATCGGCAAGTACATCGCGGGCAAGGCCACCTACAAGCGCCAGATTCTGGAGCTGGGTGGCAATGACCCGATCATCGTGATGGAAGACGCGGACATTGAAGAAGCGGCGACGCTGGCTGCGAACGGGTCTTACAAGAACTCGGGGCAGCGCTGCACGGCCGTGAAGCGCATGCTGGTGCACGAAGCCGTGGCCGATCGCTTCGTCGAGCTGCTGGTGCAGAAGACCAAGGCGCTGAAGTACGGCGACCCGATGGACCCCGACATCGACATGGGCACCGTGATCGACGAAGCGGCGGCCAAGCAATTCGAAGCTGTCGTCAACGAAGCCATCGCCGCCGGCGCCAAGCTCCTGTACGGCAACGAACGCCGCGGTGCGCTGTACTCGCCCACCGTGCTCGACCACGTCGACCCCGAGATGACCGTCGCCAAGCACGAGACCTTCGGCCCCGTGTCGCCGGTCATCCGCTTCAAGAACATCGACGAGGCGATCCGCATCTCCAACGGCACGGCCTACGGCCTGTCGTCCTCGATCTGCACGAACCGGCTGGACTACATCACGCGCTTCATCCGCGAGCTGAACGTGGGCAGCGTCAATGTGCGCGAAGTGCCGGGCTACCGGCTGGAGCTCACGCCCTTCGGCGGCATCAAGGACTCGGGCCTGGGCTACAAGGAAGGCGTGCTCGAAGCGATGAAGAGCTTCACCAACACCAAGACCTACTCGCTGCCCTGGTAACCATGAGCCTCAGCATCCCCGACATCGTCGGCCTCTTCGAGACCAAGGGCCATGCGCAGTACGACGGCGAGCCGGTCACGCAGCTGGAGCACGCGCTGCAGTCCGCGCACCTGGCCGAGCAGGAGGGCGCGGACAGTGCGCTGATCGCCGCCGCCCTGCTGCACGACCTGGGCCACCTGCTGCACGACTTCGGTGGCACGCCGACGCAGCAGGGGCTGGACGACCTGCACCAGTACCGCTGCCTGCCGTTCCTGCGCGCGCTGTTCGGTCCGGCCACGCTGGAGCCGATCCGGCTGCATGTGGACGCCAAGCGATTCCTGTGCGCGCGCGTGCCCGGCTACCTGGAGGCGCTGTCGCCCGACTCGAAGCGCAGCCTGCAACTGCAGGGCGGCGTCTTCGACGAGGCGCAGGCCAACGCCTTCGAGACGCTGCCGTATGCAATGGACGCAGTGCGCCTGCGGCAGTGGGACGACACGGCCAAGCTGGCCGATGCCGACATGCCTGGCCTCGCGCACTTCGTGCGCCACCTCGAGATCAGTTCCGCCGAACACCGGCAAGCCCTCACCACCGCTTAAGGCACACGGATGCGCCCCTTCTGGATCGAACAAGCGCTCTTCAACGACGGCGATCTGGCACCGGCGCTGCAAGGTGAAACCAGCGCCGACGTCTGCATCGTCGGCGGCGGCTTCACCGGCCTGTGGACGGCCATCCAGGCCAAGCTGCAGGCGCCCGCGCTCGACATCGTCATTCTCGAAAGCGACCTGTGCGGCGCCGGTGCGAGCGGGCGCAACGGCGGTTGCCTGCTCACCTGGTCGGCCAAGTTCCTGACCCTGCGGCGGCTGTTCGGCGAAGACGAGGCGGTGCGTCTCGTGAAGGCGTCGGAAGCGGCGGTGGGGCACATCGCCGACTTCTGCGCGGCGCACGGCATCGACGCCGAGCTGCGGCGCGACGGCACGCTCTACACCGCGACCTCGCAGGCGCAGATCGGCACGCTCGATCCGATGATGCAGGCGCTGGAGGCGCGCGGCATCCACTCGTACCACGCGCTGCCGCCTGACGAGGTGGCGCGGCGCTCGGGCTCGGCGCGCAACCTGGCCGGCGTGTACTCGCCGATCGCCGCCACCGTGCACCCGGGCAAGCTGGTGCGTGGGCTGCGTCGCGTGGCGCTGGCCATGGGCATCCGCATCCACGAGCGCACGCCGATGCTCGACTTCAGCACCGACCAGCCCGTGCTGGTGCGCACGCCGACCGGGTGCGTGCGCGCGAAGAAACTGGTGCTGGCGATGAACGCGTGGATGGCCAGCCGCTTCCCGCAGTTCGAGCGGACCATCGCCATCGTCTCGAGCGACATGATCATCACCGAGCGCTGCCCCGAGCTCCTGCAGCAGATCGGGCTGACCGACGGTGTGTCGGTGCTCGACTCGCGCACCTTCGTCTACTACTACCGCAGCACGGTCGACGGCCGCATCATGCTGGGCAAGGGCGGCAACACCTTCGCCTGGGGCGGCCGCATGGCCAAGGTGTTCGACGAGCGCTCGCCTTATGAGGGCGAGCTCACGCGGGCCCTGCATTCCTTCTTCCCGGCATTGCGCGACACGCCGATCACCGCGAGCTGGAACGGGCCGTCCGACCGCTCGGTGACGGGCTTTCCGTTCTTCGGCAAGCTCGATGGGGCGCCGCACATCTACTACGGCTTCGGCTACTCGGGCAACGGGGTGGGGCCGACCTACATGGGCGGGCAGATCCTGTCGTCGCTGGTGCTCGACCAGGACAACGCATGGACGCGCAGCCCGATCACGGGCGGGCCGCTGGGCTATTTTCCGCCGGAGCCGATGCGCTATGTGGGCTCGATCGTCGTGCGCAACGCGATCCGCCGCAAGGAACGCGCTGAGGATGAGGACCGCCAGCCGTGGCTGGTGGACCGCATGCTCAGCAAGCTGGCGAACGCCGCAGGCAAGGCTGATAAAGCCTGACCTGCGGAGACCGCATCAACGGTTCGAGGGGAACGAGAACATCGTCCCTTCACGCACGCCGGCCGAAGGCCAACGCTGCGTGACGGTCTTGCGCTTGGTGTAGAAGCGCACGGCGTCGGGGCCGTAGGCGTGCAGGTCGCCGAACAGCGAGCGCTTCCAGCCGCCGAACGAGTGGTAGGCCACGGGCACCGGCAGCGGCACGTTGATGCCGACCATGCCGACCTGGATGTTGTCGCTGAACCAGCGTGCGGCCTCGCCGTCGCGCGTGAAGATGCAGGTGCCGTTGCCGTACTCGTGCGCGTCGATCAGGTCCATGGCTTCCTGCAGCGTCTTCACGCGCACCACGCCGAGCACCGGGCCGAAGATTTCTTCCTGGTAGATCGTCATGCCGGGCTTCACGTGGTCGAACAGGCAGGCGCCCAGGTAGTAGCCGCCTTCGTGGCCTTCGACCTGGATGCCGCGGCCGTCGACCACCAGCTTGGCGCCGGCGGCCACGCCCGCGTCGACGAAGGCCTTGACCTTCTCGAAGTGCGGCTGGGTGACCAGCGGGCCCATGTCGTTGCCGTTGTCGGTGCCGGGGCCGACCTTCATCTTGGCGATTTCGACCTTCAGGCCCTCGACCACCGCGTCGGCCGTGGCGTCGCCCACGGCCACCACCAGCGGGATCGCCATGCAGCGCTCGCCGCAGGAGCCGTAGGCCGCGCCCATGAGCGCGCTCACGGCGTTGCCGATGTCGGCATCGGGCATCACGACCGCGTGGTTCTTGGCGCCGCCCAGCGCCTGCACGCGCTTGCCGTGGGCCGTGCCCGTGGTGTAGATGTATTCGGCGATGGGCGTGGAGCCCACGAAGCTCACGGCCTTCACGCGGCGGTCGGTCAGCAGCGTGTCGACCGCTTCCTTGTCGCCGTTGACCACGTTCAGCACGCCCGGCGGCAGGCCGGCCTGCAGCGCGAGTTCGGCCATGAACAGCGTGGAGGAGGGCGTGCGCTCCGAGGGCTTCAGCACGAAGGTGTTGCCGCAGGCCACGGCCATCGGCCACATCCACAGCGGCACCATGACGGGGAAGTTGAACGGCGTGATGCCGGCCGCCACGCCCATGGCCTGGAACTCGCTCCACGAGTCGATCGACGGACCCACGTTCTTGCTGTGCTCGCCCTTGAGCAGCTCGGGCACGTAGCTGGCGTACTCGACGTTCTCGATGCCGCGCTGCAGCTCGCCGTGCGCGTCGGCCAGCACCTTGCCGTGCTCGGCGGTGATGAGCGCGGCGATGGTGTCGGCGTTTTCCTCGAGCAGCGTCTTCAGGCGGCTCATCACGCGGGCGCGCTTGAGCGGCGGCGTGTTGCGCCAGGCCGGGAAGGCGGCCTGCGCCGAGGCGATGGCCTGCTCGACCGTGAGCTTGTCGGCGAGCGCGACGCTCTTGGCCGACAGGCCGGTGGCGGGGTCGAACACCGGCTGCACGCGGCTGCCGCCGCCGACGTGCTTGCCGTCGATGAAGTGGCCGATGGTGGCGGTGACGTTCTTGTCGTGTTGCATGTCTTCAGGTCTCGAAAGGGGATCAGTTGGTTTCGGCCAGGGCGTCGGCGAGCGCATTGACCATGCGGTCGATCTCGGCCTTCTCGGCGATGAACGGGGGGGCGAGCTGGATCGTGTCGCCGCCGTAGCGCACGTAGAAGCCCTTCTTCCAGCAGTTCATCGCGATCTCGTAGGGGCGGCGCGCGGGCTCGCCCGGCAGCGCGGCGATAGTGATGCCGGCGGCCAGGCCGTAGTTGCGGATGTCGGCGACGTGCTTGCTGCCCTTCAGGCTGTGCACGGCGTTCTCGAAGTGCGGGGCCAGCGTCTGCACGCGGCCGATCATGTCTTCCTTCTGGAGCACGTCGAGCGCGGCGATGCCGGCGGCGCAGGCCACGGGGTGTGCGCCGTAGGTGTAGCCGTGCGGGAACTCGAGCATGTACTCGGGGCCGCCGGCGGCCATGAAGGTGTCGTAGATGTCCTTGCTGGCCACCACGGCGCCCAGCGGCTGCGCGCCGTTGGTGACCTGCTTGGCGATGTTCATGATGTCGGGCGTGACGCCGAAGGCATCGGCGCCCGTGAGCGCGCCGCAGCGGCCGAACCCGGTGATCACTTCGTCGAAGATCAGCAGGATGTTGTGGGCCGTGCAGATGTCGCGCAGGCGCTTCAGGTAGCCCTTGGGCGGAATCACCACGCCGGCCGAACCCGCGAAGGGCTCGACGATCACGGCCGCGATGGTCGAGGCGTCGTGCAGCGCGATCAGGTCGAGCAGGCGGTCGGCCAGCTCGGCGCCGCTTTCGGGCATGCCGCGCGAGAAGGCATTGCTGGCCAGCTGCGTGTGCGGCAGGTGGTCGGCCTCGACGCCCTGGCCGAACAGCTTGCGGTTGGCCGCGATGCCGCCCACCGAGATGCCGCCGTAGTTCACGCCGTGGTAGCCCTTCTCGCGGCCGATGAGGCGCGTTTTGCCGGCCTGGCCCTTGGTGCGCCAGTAGGCGCGCGCCATCTTCAGCGAGGTGTCGGCGGCTTCGGAGCCCGAGCCGGTGAAGAACACGTAGTCCAGGCCGGCGGGCGTCAGTTCCTTGATTTTGTTGGCCAGCTCGAACGAGAGCGGGTGGCCGAACTGGAAGGCGGGCGAGTAGTCGAGCTTGGCGATCTGGCGGCTCACCGCCTCGGTGATCTCGGGGCGGCCGTGGCCCAGGCCCGAGCACCACAGGCCCGACAGGCCGTCGAAGATCTTGCGGCCGTCGTTGTCGGTGAAGTAGGCGCCCTTGGCCTCCACGATGATCCGCGGATCGGCCTTGAAGTTGCGGTTGCCGGTGTAGGGCATCCAGTGCGCCTCGAGCCAGGCGGCGTCGGTGCGCGCGGTGGGCGTGGGTTCGATGGCGGGTGTGGCGAGGGTCATGGCGCATCCCGCGCAAGGCGGGCTCCGGGGGTGAAGGGATGCGCCGATTGTTCGCAACGCCTTCAGTGTGGAGAATGGCGCAATATCAATGTTCACTTGACGATCCATGCAAGTAAAGGCCAAGGCCTCGCCCGCCGACGAAACCGCTGCCCAGGGCACCCGCAACCGCGCCGTGCTGGGGCAGCTCAGCGACATGGACCTGCGCCTGCTCAAGGTGTTCAAGAGCGTGGTCGACTGCGGCGGCATGGCGGCGGCCGAGCTGGAGCTGAACATCGGCACCTCCACCGTGAGCCGCCACGTGAAAGACCTGGAAACCCGCCTGGGCCTGGTGCTGTGCCGGCGCGGCCGGGCCGGCTTTGCGCTCACGGCCGAGGGCCAGCGCGTGTACGACGAGACGCTGCGGCTGCTGGCCTCGGTCGACGCCTTTCGCGGCAGCATCGACGACATCCACAACCGCATGGGCGGGCAGCTCGACGTGGCGCTGTTCGACAAGACCGCGACCAACCCGAAGGCGCGCATCGGCGAGGCCATTGCCCGCTTCACCGAGATCGCGCCCGAGGTGAACCTGGCGGTGCACGTGGGCTCGATCAACGCCATCGAGCAGGGCGTGCTGGAGGGCAACTTCCAGATCGGCATCATCCCGGCGCACCGCAGCTCGAAGAGCCTCGTCTACGCCGACCTGTTCGACGAGACCATGCTGCTGTACTGCGGCCAGGGGCATCCGCTGTTCGACAGCCCGCACGGCAAGCTCACCTGGTCGAAGCTGGGCGAGCATCATTTCGCGGGGCTGGGGTATCACTCGCCGAACATGGAGCTGAGCCACCGGGCAAGGCTGTCGCGCAAGGCGACGGGGTTCGACCAGGAGGCGATCGCGACCTTGATCCTGTCGGGGCGCTTCCTGGGCTTTCTGCCCGACCACTACGCGCAGGTGTTCGAGCAGCGCGGGCTGATGAAGGCGGTGCTGCCGGCACGCTTCAACTATGCGTGCCGGTTCGTGAGCCTGCTGCGGCGGTCGCCGAAGCCTTCGCGGGCGGTGCTGGCGTTTCAGGCGTGCCTGGAGCAGGCGCATGGCGGTGCGAAGCAGATCTGATGGCACTGAAACCACCCCAGATGACCGAAACACCACTGCGTATTCGCCCTGCACTTGCGTCGGAACACCGGGCACTCGAAGACTTGCAGCGGCGCGCATCGCTCGCGAACCCCGGCGATCGCGAGGCAATTCAGTCCGACCCGGACGCCATTGAACTGCCTCTGGCCCAGATCGTCGATGGCCGGGTGTTCGTGGCAGAGATCCATGGCGTGACGGCGGGATTCGCTGTCGTGCTGCCCAACGATGACGGCAGCGCCGAACTCGATGGATTGTTCGTCGAGCCCGAGGCATGGCGTCGCGGCATCGGCAAGGCATTGGTCGCGCACTGTGTCGAGCTTTCCCGGCGCCAGGGTGCGTCGGCACTCCACGTCACCGGCAATCCACACGCCGGGTCGTTCTACTTTCGATGCGGATTCGAGGCGAACGGCACTGTCGCCGTGCGCTTCGGCAGGGCCGAGCGGTTCCGCAAGGTCTTCTAGACCTTTGTGGTGCTATCGCTGTCCGCTGGGCAGCAACAAGTGCTTCGCGCCAATGTGCGCTTCCATCTCGTGCATATGGTGCTCCGCATCCACCATGTGCTCCACCATCAACCGCCGCACCTCGTCCGCATCTTCCTTGCGGTAGGCCGCCAGCAGCTGCGTGTGGTAGTCCACGTTGGTCTCGCCGAAGTGGTGGTGGTCCAGCGCCTTCTTGTAGACGACGAGGTCGCGCAGCAGGTCGTTGAGAAAGCGGCACATGAAGGACAGCACCGGGTTGGGGCAGGCCTCGGCCAGCATCGTGTGAAAGGCCAGCTCGGCCTCGCGCTGGGTGCGCAGTTCGTCCTCGTTGGTCGGCTCGACGGTGCACAGGCGCACGTTGTCTTCGAGCCGCGCGAACTGCTCGGGCGTCAGCCGCCCGACCACGCTCACGGCCAGTTCGGGCTCCAGCGCCTTGCGCAGCTGGTAGATATGGTGGCCGTCCAGGTGGTGAAAGTGCAGGAAGTTGCGCAGCGGCTCCGACGCATGGTCGACCGACACCTGCTGCAGGTACGCGCCGCCGCCGGGGCCGGTGCGGATCGAGATCAGCCCGCGCACCTCGAGCGCCTTCAGCGCCTCGCGCACCGTGCTCTTCGAATAGCCGAAGAGCTCGATCAGTTCCTTCTCGTTCGGTAGCCGGTCGCCGGGCTGCTTGCGCTCGGCAACGATCCATCGCTTGACGTCTTCGACGATGACGTCCGAGAGCTTTTGCCGCTTCGGAGGGTTGTGCCCCACTCTCATCAAAACGCTCCATCCATGCACATCGGGAGATGCGCGGGATGCGCAACAGCGCGCGATCTTAACGGCGTCATCGGCAGGGTCGGGTTGGGTTTGGGCACGGGGCTTGCTAACGGGTTTTTACCAACATATTAATCCTATTTATCCGCTTAAATTGCCGGCGATCGCAGGCACTGTGTTTTCTTCCCCACTTCCCACACCACGACCGGAGAACCCCATGCAACGCAGACAACTCCTTCAGCTCGCCGCCCTGTCGGCCGCCCCGGCCTCGCTCCTGATGAGCCGCTCGGCCATCGCCCAGGCCACCGACGTGATCCGATTCGGTGCGCCGGTGCCCATGTCGGGTGCCTTCGCGGCCAACGGCAAGTTCGCCGACCTGGGCACCAAGCTGGCGATCGAGCAGTACGGCAAGGTGCTGAACCGTCCGCTGGCGTACACGCTGCTCGACACCGAAGGCAAGCCGGCCACCGCCGTGCGCAAGGTGCAGGAGGCCTCGCAGCAGCAGGGCGCGAAATTCTTCGCGGGCGGCATCCTGTCGTCGGAAGCGCTGGCCATGGGCAAGGAGGCCGAGAAGGCCGGGGGCCTGTTCATCACCACCGCAGGCGCAGACGAGATCACGGGCAAGGACTGCAACCCCGCCACCTTCCGCTGGTCGGTGCCCACCTTCGGTGCGATCGAGCAGACGGTGCGCCCGCTGATCGCGTCGATGCCCAAGGCCAAGCGCTGGTACACGATCACGCCGCAGTACGTGTTCGGCGACGGCCTCTTGAGCGCGGCCAAGACCATCTTCCAGGAGAAGGGCATCGAGCACGTGGGCAACAGCTACCACTCGCTCAACGACAAGGAGTTCAGCGGCTACCTCACCAACGCCATGGCCGCCAAGCCCGACGTGCTGCTGCTCCTGAACTTCGGCGCGCAGTCGTCGGCGGCGCTGCGCCAGGCGGTGAGCTTCGGCATGCACAAGAACATGACGATTCTCATGGCCTGGGCCTCGGGCCTGGAGCAGTTCGACGAGCTGGGCGCCGACCTGTGCGACGGCGTCTACTTCGGTGCGCAGTACTGGCACACGGTCGACACGCCGCTCAACAAGGACCTCGTGAAGCGCACCGCCGACAAGCTGAAGATCGTGCCCAACTACAGCCTGGCCGGTTCGTACATCTGCACCAAGATCCTCATCGACGGCATCGTCAAGGCCGGTACGGTCGACCAGAAGGCCGTCATCGCGGCGCTCGAAGGCATGAAGTTCGACGGCCTCACGGGCGTGGAAGAAATCCGCAAGGCCGACCACCAGGTGATCAAGGACTACTACCTGCTCAAGGGCAAGGCGAAGTCGAAGATGGCCAACCCGGCCGACTACGTGGACGTGGTGAGCTCGGGCAAGTCGTTCCTGCCCGTCGACAAGACCGGCTGCAAGCTGGCCTGACGCCGCCCGGCTTCGCGCCGCGCCCGCGCCGTTTTTGGGCGCGGGCAGGGCGCGTGCCGCCTGCACGTTTGCCACCCCCACGACACCTATGTCCGTCTACCTGCTCCAGACCATCAACGGAATCGGCATCGGCATGCTGTATTTCCTGCTGGCCGTTGGCTTGTCCATCGTGTTCGGCCTGCTGCGCTTCGTGAACTTCGCGCACGGCGCTTTCTACCTGCTGGGCGCCTACCTGTGCTTCCAGGCCATGCAGTGGGGGCTCAACTTCTGGGCCGCACTCGTGCTGGTGCCGCTGTTCGTCGGCGCGCTCGGCTGGCTGGCCGAGAAGCTGCTGCTGCGCCGCGTGTACGCCAAGCCGCACGAGTTCCACATCCTCGTGACCGTGGGCCTGGCACTCGCGGTGCAGGAGATCGTCATCGTGTTCTGGGGCCCGCTGGGCAACAGCGTGCCCACGCCCGACCTGCTGCAGGGCGTGGTGATGTGGGGCAGCTTCATCTACCCGAAGTACCGGCTCTTCGTGATCGGCTTCACCGCCGTGCTCGCGGTGTTGCTGTGGTGGGTGCTCGAAGGCACGCGCCTGGGCAGTGCGGTGCGCGCGGGCAGCGAATCGACCGAGATGGTCTCGCTGCTGGGCATCAACGTGTTTCGCGTGTTCAGCCTGGTGTTCGCGCTCGGCGCGGCCACGGCGGCGCTGGCCGGCGTGCTGGCTGCGCCCATCCGCGGGGCCGAGCCCTTCATGGGTGTCGAGGCGCTGGGCGTGGCCTTCGTGGTCGTGGTGATCGGCGGGCTCGGCAGCTTCAGCGGGGCGCTGGTCGGCGGCGTGCTGATCGGCATCGTGCAAAGCCTCATGAGCACCATCTGGCCGCCGGGGGCGAGCCTGATGATCTACATCGCGATGGGCGCCGTGCTGCTGTTGCGCCCGCATGGCCTGCTCGGCCGCAGAGGATGAACGTGCCATGCCAAAGAAATACACCTTCCTTCTGGCGCTGATCGTCGCGCTCGCGCTGCCGCTGTGCATGCGCTCGGGTTCGCTCGCGAGCGAAGTGCTCATCTACGCGCTCGCGGCCCTGGGCTGCAACCTGCTGCTGGGCTACACGGGGCTGCTCTCGTTCGGCCAGGGCATCTTCTTCGGGCTGGGCAGCTACACCATCGCGATCCTGCTCACGCGGCTGCAACTGCCGATGCCGCTCGCCTTGCTCGCCGCCATCGGCATGGGCGCACTGGGCGCAGCGGTGGTCGGCTGGGTCGCCATCCGCCAGCGCGGCACCTACTTCGTGATGCTCACGCTGGCCTTTGCGCAGATGTTCTATTTCATCGCCTACACGGCCTCGGGGCTCACGGGCGGCGACAACGGCCTGCTCGACGTGCCGCGCCCGGCCTTCATGGACACGCCGTGGAAGTACTACGCCTTCGTGGCGGTGATCTTCCTGGCCGCGTTCGCGCTGCTGCTCAAGGTGACCGACTCGGTCTTCGGCCGCACGCTGCTCGCCATCCGCGACAACGAGGACCGCGCCGCCGCCGTGGGCTACGACCTGAAACGCTTCAAGCTGCTGGCCTTCGTGATCTCGGGCGCCGTCACGGGCCTGGCCGGCGGCCTGCACGCCATGATGACCGGCATCGCGCCGCTGTCGAACGCCGAGTACCACACGAGCGAGATGATCCTGGTCATCACCGTGATCGGCGGCACCGGCAACCTGTTTGCCTCGGTGCTGGGCTCGGCCTTCTACGTGTTGCTGGCCGACTGGCTCTCCACGCTGTGGCCGCGCTGGCTGCTGTTGCTGGGCCTGCTGCTGATCGGCGTGAGCATCGGCATGCAACGTGGGCTCTGGGGCCTGGGTGAAAGCGCCTGGCGACGGGTGTTCCGCAAGACGGCGGCCGCAGCCAAGGCGCCGGCCGTGCAAGGAGAACAGGCATGAGCGACATCCTCATCGAAGCCATCGGCGTCACCAAGCACTACGGCAAGTTCGCCGCGCTCGGCGGCGTCGACCTGAAGATCAGGCGCAACACCGTGCACTCGGTGATCGGGCCCAACGGCGCGGGCAAGACCACGCTGTTCCACATGCTCACGGGCACCGGCACCACCACCGGCGGGCGCATCCTGTTCGACGGCCACGACGTGACGCGCGAGCCCGACCACCAGCGCGTGCAGCGCGGCATGGCGCGCTCGTTCCAGGTCACGAGCCTGTTCCCCAGCCTGTCGGTGCGCGAGAACCTGCGCGTGGCGGCGCAGGGCGTTGCGCCGCGCCAGGCCATGAACTGCTGGCGTGCACCCATCGGCGAGCGCGCCTGCGCCGACACGGTGGCCGAGGTGCTCGCGCGCGTCGGCCTCGAGCGACTGGCCGACACGCCCGCCAGCGTGCTCTCGCACGGGCAGCAGCGCCGCCTCGAAGTGGGCATGGCGCTGGCCGCGAAGCCCAAGGCCATCTTCCTGGACGAGCCGACCTCGGGCATGGGCATCGACGACCTCGACGACATGAAGCATCTCATCCGTGGCCTGCGCGACGCGCACACCGTGGTGCTGATCGAGCACAACATGAACATCGTGATGGACATCTCCGACACCGTGACCGTCATGCAGCTGGGCCGCGTGCTGGCCGAGGGGCTGCCGGGCGACATCCGGTCCGACGCACGCGTGCGCACCGCGTACCTGGGCAACATGATCACCGGAGGCAAGGCATGAGCAACATCCTCGAAGTCGAAGGCCTGCACGCGCACTACGGCAAGAGCCATGTGCTGCAGGGCGTGTCGCTCACGGTGGGCGAGGCCGAACTGGTCACGCTGCTGGGGCGCAACGGCGCGGGCAAGTCGACCACGCTCAAGAGCATTGCCGGCGCCGTCACGCCTACGAAAGGGCGCGTGCGCTTCCAGGGCGCGGACATCGCGGGCCAGCCGCCGCACCGCATCGCCACGCGCGGCGTGTGCCTGGTGCCCGAGCACCGCGGCATCTTCAAGCTGCTCACGGTGGAAGAGAACCTGCTGCTCGGCCTGCGGCGCGATTCGCCCTGGCAGCTGGCCGACATCTACCGCATCTTTCCGCGCCTGAAGGAGCGCCGGCGCAACGGCGGCGGGCAGCTGTCGGGCGGCGAGCAGCAGATGCTGGCCATCGGCCGCGCGCTCATGAACCATCCGCGCCTGCTGATCCTGGACGAGCCCGTCGAAGGCCTGGCGCCGGTGATCGTGGAAGAGATCGTCGCGCAGCTCAAGACCATCAAGGCCGCGGGCGTGGCCATCCTGCTGGTCGAGCAGAACCTCGAGGTCTGCGTGCAGCTGGCCGACCGCCACTACATCGTGGAGCAGGGCGTGATCGTGCACGAGGCCGGCAACGCCGCCTTCGTGGCCGACCACGACGTGAAAGACCGCTATCTGGGTGTTGGCCTTGCCTGAACCCGCCATTCATTCGTCGCAAAAACCATGAACACAACGAACGAACTTTCCACTGCAACGGATGTGCGCGCCCTGCGCGTGAACGGCCAGCGCCTCTGGGACTCGCTGATGCAGCTCGCGCAGCTCGGCGCCACCGAGAAGGGCGGCGTGTGCCGCATCGCGCTCACCGACCTCGATCGCCAGGGCCGCGACCTCTTCACGCGCTGGGCGCGCGAAGCGGGCTGCGAGGTGCGCGTGGACGCCATCGGCAACATCTTCGCGCGCCGCGCGGGCCGCAACAACGCGCTGCCACCTATCACCACCGGCAGCCACATCGACACGCAGCCCACGGGCGGCAAGTTCGACGGCAACTACGGCGTGCTCGCGGGGCTGGAGGTGGTGCGCGCGCTGAACGATGCGGGCATCGAAACAGAAGCACCGCTCGAAGTGGCGGTATGGACCAACGAGGAAGGCTCGCGCTTCGTGCCCGTGATGATGGGCTCGGGCGTGTTCGCCGGCGCCTTCACGCTCGAGCACGCGCTCGCGCAGCGCGACACCGAGGGCGTGAGCGTGGCCGAGGCGCTGTCGGCCATCGGCTACGCGGGCGCCGTGCCCGCCTCGGCGGCGGCGTCGCCGGTCGGCGCCTACTTCGAGGCGCACATCGAACAGGGCCCGGTGCTCGAAGCCAACGAGCGCGTCATCGGCGTGGTCGAGGGCGCGCTGGGCCAGCGCTGGTACGACGTGGTGGTGCAGGGCATGGAAGCCCATGCCGGCCCCACGCCGATGGAGCTGCGCAAGGACGCGCTGCTGGCCGCCGCCGAACTGGTGGTCGAGGTGAACCGCATCGCGCTCGCGCACGCGCCGCACGGGCGCGGCACGGTCGGCTGGATCGACAACTACCCGAACTCACGCAACGTGATCCCGGGCCGCGTGAAGCTCAGCGTCGACTTGCGTGCGGCCGACGACGTGGTGCTGTCGGCCATGGACGCGGCGCTGAAGGAAGCCGTGCAGCGCATCGCTACCAAGGGCAAGGTCGAGGCGACAGCCGAGCAGGTCGTGTACTTCCCGCCGCAGCCGTTCACGCCCGCGCTGGTGTCGGCCGTGCGCGAGGCCGCGCAGGACCAGGGCATGACGTGGATGAACGTGATCAGCGGCGCCGGCCACGACGCCGTGTACCTCGCGCGCGTGTGCCCCGCGGCGATGATCTTCGTGCCCTGCCTGGACGGCATCAGCCACAACGAGATCGAAGACGCACAGCCCGACCATCTCGAAGCCGGCTGCAACGTGCTGCTGCAGGCGATGCTGCAGAGCGCGGGAGTGGCCACGTGAAGGCGGTGCTTCGCCGCATCGGCCTTCACTGCGTGCTGGCGATGGGCCTGGTCGCGGCGTCGACGGCGGCCCTGGCGGCTGGAGAGCCGATCCTGGTCGGCCAGTCCGCGGTGCTCACGGGCCCGTTCACGCCGAACAGCCTCGCGTTCATGGAAGGCCAGACGCTGTTCCTCGACCAGTTGAACAAGGCGGGCGGCGTCGGTGGCCGGCCCGTCAAGATGATCACCTACGACGACGCCTACATGCCCGAGAAGGCCGCGGCCAATGCCGAGAAGCTGCTCGGAACGGACCGCGTCGTCTGCCTGTTTGGAACCATGGGCACGGGCATCGGCGCGGCCATGGTGCCGGTGGCGGCGAAGTACGACAGCTTCATCTTCGGCGGGCTGACCGGCGCGGCGGTGCTGCGCGGGCCGAAGGTGCCGATCTTCCACGTGCGGGAGTCGTATGCCGACGAGGTCTCGCGTGTGATGAACCACCTGACGACCGTGGGCCTGACGCGCATCGCCATCGTCTCCAGCGATGACGCCTACGGCAAGGGCATCGAGAAGGACGCAGTGGCCGCGCTCGAGAAGAACAAGCGGCCGGCCCTGCTGTCGCTGCGTTTCGATCCGAAGGAAAAGGAGCATCCCGCCATCGCGCAGCAGGTGATTGCGAGCGGGGCGCAGGCGGTGTACGTCATCGCGGCCGGCACGCCGGCGATCAACATCATCCGCTCGCTGGTGGCCGCGCCCATCCATCCGCAGATCTACACGAACTCGGTGGCGAGCTCGTTCCTTCTGTACAAGGAACTCGGCGACAAGAGCCGCGGCATCGTGCTGTCGCAGGTGGTGCCGCCGTTCTGGAAGACACGCTTTCCCATCGTCGACGAATACCAGCGCGCGAGGAAGGCCGCGGGCAGCGAAGGCGAAGGCTCCTACCTGGGGCTGGAGGGCTACATCACGGCCAAGGCCTTCGCGGAATCGCTGCAGCGCGTGAAGGGGCCGATCACCACCGAATCGCTGCGCCGCAGCATCGAGAACTCGCCGCCCATGAACCTCAATGGCTTCACGGTCGCGTTCCGTCCCGACAACCGCAACGGCTCCAGCTTTGGCGACATCACCATGCTGGGCAGCGCCGGAAAGTTTGCCCAATGAAAGTCCTGATCGCACGTCTCAACCACGAGACCAACACCTTCTCGCCCGTGCCCACGCCGCTCGCGGCCTTCGGGCCCGACGGCCCGACCTTCGGCGAACAGGCCTACACCGACAACAAGGGCATGCGCACCGCGATGTCGGCCTTCATCGACCTGGCCGAAGCGGCCGGCGCGCAGCTCGTCACGCCGGTGTCGGCCTCGGCCAACCCGAGCGGGCCGGTCGATGCGCAGGCCTACACCACGCTCACGCAATGCATCGTCGATGCGGCGCCGGGCTGCGACGCCATCCTGCTCGACCTGCACGGCGCGATGGTGGCGCAGAACAGCACCGACGGCGAAGGCGACCTGCTGGTGCGCCTGCGCGCTGCCGCGCCCGGCGTGCCGATCGGCGTGGCGCTGGACCTGCATGCCAACGTGACGCCCGCGATGGTGGAGAACGCCGACGTCATCGTCGGCTTCAAGACCTACCCACACGTCGACATGTACGAGACCGGCGAACACGCCGGCCGCCTGCTGTTCGACCTGCTGGCCGGGCGCAGCCAGCCGCACATGCGCTGGCGCCAGCTGCCGCTCATGGCGCACACGCTGCGCAGCGCCTCGTTCACCGGCGCGATGCAGCGGGCCATCGAGGCGGCGCGCGCGGCGGAGGAATCCGAGTCGCTGGCGGTGTCGATCCTGGCGGGTTTCTCGCTGTCGGACATCACGGCGCCGTGCATGAGCGTGATCGTGGTCGATGCGCAATCGCCCGCGCGCGCACAGGCCACGGCCGACCGCATCGCGGCGCAGATGTGGGCCGAGCGCGAAGCCTTCATCTACCGCAGCGAGCCGCTGGCCGACTCGGTCGCGCGCGCGAAGCTCATCGCCGGCGGCGCGACGCGCCCGGTGCTGCTGCTCGACCACGGCGACAACTGCATGTCGGGCGGCAGCTGCGACACCATGGACGTGCTGCAGGAGGCGCTGGCGCAGGGCCTGGACGGCATCGGCGTCGGGCCGCTGTGCGACCCCGAGGCGGTGGCCGCGCTGGTCGCGGCGGGCGAGGGCGCCGAAGTGACGGTGGCGCTGGGCAACAAGGTGTCGCTGGAAGGCATCGGCCTCGCGAAGACGCCCGTGCAATTGACGGGCGTCGTGCGAACGGTCAGCGACGGCGAGTACGTGATCACCGGCCCCACCTACACCGGCCAGCGCAGCAGCATGGGGCGCACCGTGCTGTTCGACATCGGCGCGGCGCGCATCGTCGTCACCGAGCGCACGCAGGAGCCGTGGGACATCGGCGTGTTCGAATGCGCCGGGCTCGACCCGCGCACCGAGCGCTTCCTGCTGCTGAAGTCGCGCATGTACTGTCGGCCGGTGTTCGAGCCGCTGTCGGCGGCGCTGGTGGAGTGCGACAGCCCCGGCGTGACCAGCTCCGACTACAGCCTGTTCCCGTTCAGCCAGGTGCGCCGGCCGGTGTTTCCGCTCGATGCGAACGCGGCGATGGACGTGCCGGCATAACCTGCCACGTCATCGACGCGCGGCGCGTGCCCCGCGACCATTCCTTCACCCCGCGCTGTTGCGGGTCGAACCCTCGAAAGGAACAGTCGCCATGAACACCGCCGCCCACGACGCCCATGCCATCGCCACGGGCTACATCGCCGTCTGGAACGAGACCGACGCCGCGCGCCGCGCCGCGCTCATCGACGCCGGCTGGACCGCCGACGCCCGCTATGTCGACCCGATGGCGCAGGCCAGCGGCCGCGAGCAGATCAGCGCGCTGGTCGGCGCGGTGCACCAGCGCTATCCGGGCTTTCGCTTCCACCTGCTGGGCAAGGCCGAGGCGCACGGCGACAACCTGCGCTTCTCGTGGACCCTGGGCCCGAGCGGTGCCGACGACCTGATCCAGGGCACCGACTTCGCGCAGGTCGACGCGGGCAAGCTGCACGTGGTGACGGGCTTCCTCGACAAGGTGCCCGTGGGCGCCTGAAAGGGTGGGGTCAGTCGCCCGCCGGCCGGCCGCGCCAGAGCTTGCGGTAGACCGTGGCGCGGCTGATGCCCAGCGTGCGCGCCGCCTCGGCCACGTTGCCGCGCGCGTCGGTCACCGCCTTGCGGATCAGGGCGGTTTCCACGTCGCGCAGGCGGGGGCGGCCGTCGGTTGCAGCGCCGGGCACGCCGCCATGCTCGCTGCCGCCGCGCTGGGCCCGCACCTGCACCCGCAGGCCCGACCACAGCGGCACCTCGAGCGTGGCGTCGCCGCGCCGGGCGGCGTCGAACATCATGTGCAGCGGCAGCGCGAACAGGTCGTTGAAATGCAGGCCGCCGGCATGGCAGACCAGCGGCTGGTGCAGCATCTGCCGCGCCGCCGCGTTGGCGCCGGTGACATGGCCCGCGGCGTCGATGCACAGCAGGCCTTCGGTGGTCTCGCTGCTCGGGCAGCCGGGCCAGAGCAGGCGCAGCAGCAGCTCGCAGGGCTCGCGCTGCACCAGCAGGTTCTCGATGCTGCGCGCCGACAGGGTGGCCAGGTGGCGCAGCTCGGGCCGCTCGACCACCTGCACGCCCGTGAGGTCGAGCATGCCGATGCAGTCGCCCCGGGGGCCGAAGAGCGGGGCGCCGGCGCAGCTGTACACGCTGGTGTCGTCAAAGAAGTGTTCACCCCGGTGCAGCCACACCGATTCCTGCTCGGCCAGCGCCGTGCCGATGGCGCTGGTGCCGATGGCGCTTTCCGACAGGTCGACGCCGATGCGCCCGATGTCGCGCGCATAGCGGGCGGCGGGGTCGGTGCCGTCGGGCAAGGTACCCACGTCGACCACGATGCCGCGGGCGTCGGTCAGGATGGCGAAATAGCGGGTGTCGGCGATGGCGCGCGAGAGCCGTTCGATCACCGGACGCGCCGCCGTGACCAGGGCCCGGTTGCATTCCGTGACCTCGCGGCTGGCGGTGCGGCTCACGGGCTCGAAGCTCACGCGCTGCTGGGGCCGGCGGCCGGCCTCCAGGCAGCGCTGCCAGGAGCGCGTGATGCCTGGGTCGACCCGCACGCTGCCGCGCGGGCGGGGGCCGTCGCCGTCGATCAGCTCGCGGCGCGCCTGCGCAATGGCCAGCGAGCGCTCAGCAGGAGGGGGGACGGCGGAAGCGGACATCATCGTGAAAGTTCTTCTTCGCGCGGGGAGGGCTGCTTTTGCGGGCCGGCCGGTTGGCAAGCTGTTTCATTTTGAGAATTTCCCGCGCTCTGTGCAAGTGTCAAGGGTTTTTGCCTAGGATAGTGCGAAAGGGCGGCATCCAAGATGCCTCGCTGAACCAGCCATCACCTTTCACGGAGACAGCCACATGCAGGTCGCTTTCAAGGTCAACGGCCGGCCGGTCACGGTCGACGCCCCAGCCAACACCTTCCTTGTGCACGCGATCCGCGAGCACCTCCACCTCACCGGCACCCACGTCGGCTGCGACACCGCCCAGTGCGGCGCCTGCACGGTCCACCTGAACGGTCGCGCGGTCAAGTCGTGCAACATCCTGGTCGCGCAGGCGGCCGGCGCCGACGTCACCACCATCGAGGGCGTGGCCGCCGCCGACGGCACCATGCACCCCATGCAGGCGGCCTTCAAGGAATGCCACGGCCTGCAGTGCGGTTTCTGCACCCCGGGCATGGTCATGAGCGCCATCGACCTGTGCACCCACCACCCCAAATCGAGCGAATCGGAGATCCGCGAGCTGCTGGAGGGCAACCTGTGCCGGTGCACGGGCTACCAGAACATCGTCAAGGCCGTGAAGATGGGCGGCGAGGCCATGGCATCGGGCAATCCGGTGCCGACCCAGCAAACCACGGTCACGGCCTGAGGAGAGCGACATGGGCGCTTCCGACTTCTCCAACCTGCCGCACATCGGCGAGGCATTGCGGCGCAAGGAAGACTACCGCTTCCTGACCGGCGCGGGCAACTACACCGACGACATCACGCTGGCCAACCAGAGCCATGCGGTCTTCGTGCGCTCGCCGCACGCGCACGCCGTCATCAAGTCGATCGACATCGCCGAGGCCTCGAAGATGCCCGGTGTGGTCGGCATCTTCAGCGGCAAGGACATCGAAGGAAAGATGGGCGGGCTGCCCTGCGGCTGGCTCATCAACAACCCCGACGGCACCCCGATGAAGGAGCCGATGCACCCGATCCTGGCGATCAATAAGGTGCGCTACGTGGGCGACCACGTCGCCATGGTGGTGGCCGAGACGGTCGAGCAGGCCAAGAACGCGGCCGAGGCCGTGGTGGTCGACTACGACGTGCTGCCCGCGCTGGTGAGCGTGGCCGACGCCGCCAAGAAGGCCAGCGGCGTCACCCTGCACGACGAGGCGCCCGACAACCAGTGCTACAAGTGGGCGCTGGGCGACAAGGCGGCGGTCGATGCGGTGTTTGCCACCGCCGCGCACGTCACCCAGCTCGACCTGGTCAACAACCGGCTCGTGCCCAACCCGATCGAGCCGCGCGTGGCCATAGGCAGCTACGCCCGCGGCACCGACGACTACACGCTCTACGTGTCGAACCAGAACCCGCACGTCGAGCGCCTCCTGATGACAGCCTTCGTGCTGGGCCTGCCCGAGCACAAGGTGCGCGTGATTGCGCCCGACGTGGGCGGCGGCTTCGGCTCCAAGATCTTCCTTTACGCCGAAGACGTGTGCCTGACCTGGGCCGCCAAGCAGCTCAACCGCAACATCAAGTGGACGGCGGAACGCTCGGAGTGCTTCCTGTCCGACGCGCACGGCCGCGACCATGTGAGCCACGCCGAAATGGCGATGGACAAGGACGGCAAGTTCCTGGCCATGCGCGTGCACACCGACGCCAACCTGGGCGCCTACCTGTCGACCTTCTCGACCGCGGTGCCGACCATCCTGTACGCCACGCTGCTGGCGGGCCAGTACACGACGCCGCAGATCTACGTCGAGGTCGATGCCTGGTTCACCAACACCTCGCCGGTCGATGCGTACCGCGGGGCCGGGCGGCCCGAAGCCACCTACCTGCTGGAGCGCCTGGTGTCGCGCTGCGCCTGGGAAATGAACCTGGGCCAGGACGAGATCCGCAAGCGCAACTTCATCACCAGCTTCCCGTACCAGACGCCCGTGGCGCTGCAGTACGACACCGGCGACTTCCATGCCTGCATGGACAAGGCGCGGGTGCTGGCCGAGGTCGACGATTATGCCGCGCGCAAGGCGGCGACCGAGGCCAAGGGCAAGCTGCGCGGCATGGGCTATTCGAGCTACATCGAGGCCTGCGGCATCGCACCGTCGAACATCGCGGGGGCGCTCGGTGCGCGCGCGGGCCTGTTCGAGTGCGGCGAGATCCGCGTGCACCCGACCGGCAGCGTGACGGTGTTCACCGGCTCGCACAGCCACGGCCAGGGCCATGAAACCACCTTCGCGCAGGTCGTGGCCGCGCGCCTGGGCATTCCGGTCGAGAACGTCGACGTGGTGCACGGCGACACCGGCCGCGTGCCCTTCGGCATGGGCACCTACGGCTCGCGCTCCATCTCGGTGGGCGGCGCGGCCATCATGAAGGCGCTCGACAAGATCGAGACCAAGGCCAAGAAGATCGCCGCGCACCTGATGGAGGCGAGCGACGCCGACATCGAGTTCGCCAACGGCGAGTTCACGGTCAAGGGCACTGACAAGAAGATCCCGTTCGGCCAGGTGGCGCTCACGGCCTACGTGCCGCACAACTACCCGCTCGACAAGCTCGAGCCGGGTCTGAACGAAACCGCCTTCTACGACCCGACCAACTTCACCTTCCCGGGCGGCACCTACATCTGCGAGGTCGAGATCGACAAAGAGACCGGCGAAGTCAAGGTCGACCGCTTCACCGCGGTGGACGACTTCGGCACCATCATCAACCCGATGATCGTCGAGGGCCAGGTGCACGGCGGGCTGGTGCAGGGCATCGGCCAGGCGCTGCTCGAGAACTGCGTGTACGACAACGAAACGGGCCAGTTGCTCACCGGCAGCTTCATGGACTACGCCATGCCGCGCGCCGGCGACTTCCCGCAGTTCAAGCTCGACACCGTCTGCACCCCCTGCACCCACAACCCGCTGGGCACCAAGGGCTGCGGCGAGGCGGGCGCCATCGGGTCGCCGCCGGCCGTCATCAACGCCGTGCTCGACGCGCTGGCGCCGCTGGGCGTCAAGGATTTCGACATGCCCGCTTCGTCCAGCCGCGTCTGGGAAGCGATGCAGGCCGCCGCCAAGCCCTGAACGACACAAGAAATAACAGAGAAGGAATCACCCCATGTATGCCTTCACACTCGAACGGCCCGCCAGCGTGGCGGACGCGGCCCGGCTGATTGCCGCGGGCGGCAAGCCACTGGCCGGCGGACAGACCCTGCTGGCCTCGATGAAGCTGCGGCTGTCGGCGCCCGAACAGCTCGTCGACCTCAGCGGCATCAAGGAACTCACCGGCATCAAGAAGGATGGCGGCGCGATCACCGTCGGCGCCATGTCGCGCCACCTCGACGTGGCGAACAATGCCGACGTGAAGGCCGCGTACCCGGCGCTGGCCGACCTCGCGTCGCGCATCGGCGACCGGCAGGTGCGCGCGATGGGCACGGTCGGTGGCTCGGTGGCCAACAACGACCCGGCGGCGTGCTACCCGAGCGCGGTGCTGGCCTCGGGCGCGACCATCGTCACCTCGAAGCGCGAAATTGCGGCCGACGACTTCTTCCAGGGCCTGTTCACCACGGCACTTGAAGAAGACGAGCTGATCGTCGCCATCCGCTTCCCGATTCCGAAGCGTGCGGTGTACGAGAAGCTGCGCCAGAAGGCCTCCAACTTCCCGCTGGTCGGCATCTTCCTGGCGCAGTACGACAGCGGCGTGCGCGTGGCCGTCACCGGCGCGGGCAACGGCGTGTTCCGCCATGCCGGGCTCGAAGATGCGCTCAACAAGAGCTTCACCGCCGCGTCCGCCGCGGCCGTGAAGATCGACGCGAGCGACCTGAACAGCGACCTGCACGCCTCGGCCGCCTACCGCGCGAACCTGATCAGCGTGCTGACGCAGCGCGCCGTGACCAAAGCACTCGGCTGAAGCAGCCCAGCGCCGCCGATCACCGGAAGGCGCGACAGCCTCGCGTCTTCCGCTACGCTTGCCCATGATCTTCCCGACCATCGACGCCCTTTCCGACGGCTTGCGGCAGGCCGGCTACTTTGCCGACCGCCGCCTGGCCACCGCGGTGTTCCTCGCGCTCAAGCTGCAGCGCCCGCTGCTGCTCGAAGGCGAGCCCGGCGTCGGCAAGACCGAGCTGGCCAAGGCGCTGTCGACGGCCCTGAACCGCGAGTTGCTGCGCCTGCAGTGCTACGACGGCATGGAGCAGCGCGAGGCGCTCTATGAATGGAACTACGCCGCGCAGCTGCTGCACATGCGCGCGGCCGAGGCCACCGGGGCGGCACGCGACGTGGAGGCCGAGGTCTACCAGCCGCATTACCTGATCCGCCGCCCGCTGCTGCAGGCACTGCAGACGCCGGCCCCCGGCTCGGTGCTGCTGATCGACGAGGTCGACCGCGCCGACGAGCCCTTCGAAGCCTTCCTGCTCGAGTACCTGGGCGAGTACCAGGTCAGCATTCCCGAGCTGGGCACCGTGCGCGCCGTGGTGCCGCCGGTCACCTTGCTCACCAGCAACCGCACGCGCGAGCTCAACGACGCCGTGAAGCGGCGCTGCCTCTACCACTGGCTCGATTACCCCGAGCGCGAGCGCGAGCTCGCCATCGTGCGCGCGCAGGTGCCGCAGGCCGGCGAGGCGCTGTCGGCGCAGGTGGCGGCCTTTGTCGCGCGGCTGCGCTCGGCACCGTTCGTCAATGCCTTCCAGCGCGCGCCCGGCATCGCCGAAAGCGTGGAGTGGGCGCGGGCGCTCATCGCGCTCGACACTGTCGAACTCGACCCCGAGGTGGTCGTCGACACCGCCGGCATCCTGTTCAAGCAGCGCGACGACGTGGCGGCGCTGACGCACGAGCTGGCCTCCGACCTGCTGAGGCCCGAGGAACCGCTCGCGAGCTGAGCGCGGCCGAGGCATCTACATGGCCGGCATCCAGCAACTCGGCGACGTGCGCAGCGGCAAGCTGGCGGGCAACATCGCCGCCTTCGGCCGCGCACTGCGCCGCGCCGGCGTGCGCACCGACGCCATGCGCATCGCGCTCGCCACCGAGGCGGCCACGTTGGTCGGGGTGGAAGACAAGCTCGACCTGGGCGCCGCCATGGAAGCCGTGATGGTCAGCCGCGAGCAGGACCGGCTGGTGTTCCGTGAACTCTTCGATGCGTGGTTCCGCGACCCCGAGCTGGCCAACAAGCTGCTCGCCCAGATGCTGCCCAGCGCCGAAGGCAAGGCCGAACCTTCCAAGCGCCGCCCGCGCGTGCGGGAGGCGCTGAGTCCGCCGCGCGACACCGTGAAGCCCGCGGCGCCGACGAAGCCCGACGAGGAAATCAAGTTCGACGCCGCCATGACGGCCAGCGACCGCCAGCGGCTGCAGCATGCCGACTTCAACGCGCTGGGCGCGGCCGAGTACCGGCTGGTCGAGCGGCTGGCGCGCGACATCCGCTTGCCGGTGCCCGAACTGCCCGCGCGCCGACTGCGCCCGGCGGGCGATGCCGGCCGCGCGCACGCGCGCATGCACTGGCCCGGCGTGCTGCACGAGGCGGCCCGCACCGGCGGCGAGATCCTGCGCCTGCCCCGGCTGGCGCGGCGCGAGCAGCCTCTGCCGCTCCTGGTGCTGGTCGACGTGTCGGGCTCGATGGAGCGCTACGCGCGCCTGCTGCTGGCCTTTCTGCATGCCGCCACGCGGCGCGCCGGCCGGCGCGACGTGTTCGCCTTCGGCACGCGGCTGACTGACCTCACGCCGGCTTTCCGGCTGGCCGACACCGACGCCATGCTGGGGGCCGCGAGCCTGGCCATCGACGACTTCGCGGGCGGCACGCGGCTGGGCGGCTCGCTGGCCGAGCTGCGCCAGTCGCACGCGCGCCGGCTCATCGGCCGCCGCACGCTGGTGCTGGTAATCAGCGACGGCCTCGACACGGGCGAGCCCGCGCAGCTCGAGACCGAACTGCAGTGGCTGAAGCGCCATTCGCGTCGGCTGCTGTGGCTCAACCCGCTGCTGCGCTTCGAGGGCTACGCCCCTCTGGCGCGTGGGGCCGCCGTGCTGCACCGCCATGCGGACGCGATGCTGGCGGTCCACAATCTGAATGCACTCGAACAGCTGGCCGCCAGCCTGGCCGCGCTGATGCGCGCCAGTCGCTAGGACCGGACTCAGGAAGGAACAAAGGAAACCCACCATGGAAATGCTCGGAAACCGCCGCCTCGGCGTCACCCAACAACAGGCCTGGGACGCGCTCAACGACCCCGAGACGCTCAAGAAGTGCATCCCCGGCTGCGACAAGTTCGAGCTCACGGGCGACAACACCTACAGCGTGGCGCTGGCCGTGAAGATCGGCCCGGTGTCGGCCAAGTTCAGCGGCAAGGTGATGCTGTCGGACATCGTCGCGCCCGACGGCTACAAGCTCACTTTCGAGGGGCAGGGCGGTGTGGCGGGGTTTGCGAAGGGCTCGTCGAGCGTGTCGCTCAAGCCGGTGGCCGTGGCCGACAGCGCACCCACCGCAGAGGGCGCACCTGCTGCCGAAGCCGCCCCCGTGGCGGCGGCACCCGCCGGCTGCGAACTCGACTACACCGTGCAGGCCCAGGTCGGCGGCAAGATCGCCCAGCTCGGCCAGCGCCTGATCGACGGCGCGGCCAAGTCCACCGCCGACGATTTCTTCAAGCGCTTCGAGGCCGAGATGCAAAGCCGCTACGGCCCGCCGCCCGCACCGCCCGCAGAAGCGGCGGCCGAAGCGCCCGCCGAGAAGGCCGGCGTGATGTCGGGCCTCATGAAGAAGATGGGCTTCGGCAAGAAGGACGGCGAGGACGCCAAGGACGCATCCACCCCGGGCGACGCCGCCTGACGCACAAGGTCCTGCCATGGAAAACCTCGACGTCATGGTGCTGCGCACGCTGCGCGACTGGCGGCGTGCCGGCAAGCGCGCGCTGCTGACCACCGTGGTGCGCACCTGGGGCTCGTCGCCGCGGCCCGTGGGCTCGATCATGGCGCTGGCCGAGGACGGCGCCGTGGTCGGCTCGGTCTCGGGCGGCTGCATCGAGGACGACCTCATCGCGCGCTACAGCCACGCCCACGGCAAGGGCGAAGACGTACCGCTGGGCGCGCCGCCCGCGCTCGTCAAGTACGGCATCACGGCCGACGAGGCGCACCGCTTCGGGCTGCCCTGCGGCGGCACGCTCGAGCTGCTGCTCGAATACGCGCCCGACGCCGACGCGCTCGACACGCTGGTCGCCGAACTCGAACGCGGCAAGCTCATGCGCCGCACGGTGACGCTGGCCACCGGCGCGGTGCGGTTGGCCGAGGCGACCGCGCCCGACGAGCTCACGGTGAACGACACCGAGCTCACCAACACCTTCGGCCCCGAGTACCGCATGCTGCTGATCGGCGCCGGCCAGCTCGCCGAATACCTCGCGACCATGGCCAAGTTCAGCGGCTTCGCCGTGACGCTGTGCGACCCGCGCGCCGAGTACCGCACCGCGTGGACGCTGTCCGGCGTGACGATCACCACCGAGATGCCCGACGACGCGGTGCTGGCCTTCCGGCCCGATCGCCGCAGCTGCGTGGTCGCGCTCACGCACGACCCCAAGCTCGACGACCTCGCGCTGCTCGAGGCATTGCAGAGCGAGGCCTTCTACGTGGGCGCCATCGGCTCGCGCCGCAACGCCGACGCGCGGCGCGACCGCATGATCGAACACTTCGACCAGACGGCCGAGTCGCTCGCGCGCCTGCGCGGGCCCATCGGCATCTTCATCGGCAGCAAGACGCCGCCCGAAATCGCGGTGAGCGTGATGGCGGAAATTCTGGCGGTGAAGAACGCGGTGACCTTGCCGCGCGAAGTGGAGGTAGCGCGCGCCAAGGAAATCCAGCAGCTGCAACCCAGCTGAGTTGAACCGGCCTGCTGCGCGAGGCTCAGTCCACGCCCAGCAGGTCGTAGATGCGGCGCACGTACTCGCCGAACTCGGGGCTGGTCTTCACATGCAGCTTGCGCGGCTCGGGCAGTTCGATGCGAAAGAAGTCGGCCATGCGCGCTGGCCCCGCCGTGAGCACCGCGCAGTGCGAGCCCAGGAACACCGCCTCCTGGATGCTGTGTGTGACCACGATGAAGGTCTTGCGGCTGCGCTCCCAGATGCGCAGCATCTCCAGGTTCATTTTTTCGCGCGTGAGCGCATCGAGCGCGCCGAAGGGCTCGTCCATGAGCACCAGCTTCGGGTCGTGGATGAGCGCGCGTGCGATGGCCGCGCGCTGCTGCATGCCGCCCGAGAGTTCGTAGGGCAGCTTGTCGGCGAAGCCCGTGAGGCCGACCATGTCGAGCAGCTCGTGCGCGCGCGCTTTGGCGGCCTTGCGGTCCAGCCCGAGGATGTCGGCGGGCAGCAGCACGTTCTCGAGAATCGTGCGCCACTTCAGCAGCAGCGGCTGCTGGAACACCATGCCGACGTCGCGGCCCGGGTTGAAGCCCGTGCCGCCAGGGCCGCCGATTTCGAGCGTGCCGCCGTCGTGGCCGTGCAGGCCCGACAGAATCTTCAGCAGCGTCGACTTGCCGCAGCCCGAGGGGCCGACCAGCGAGATCATGTCGCCCGCATGCACGTCCATCGTGACGTCGGAGACGGCGAGGAATTCTTCGTTGCGCTTGCGGTAGACCTTGCGCAGCTGCCGCATGCGGATCAGCGGCGCCTCCTGCGCGGGCGCGAGTACGGCGCTCATGCCAGCCACCGTGCCAGGTTGTCGCGCACGAAGGCGTCGTCGGCCAGGTCGCCGTGCTGGCGGTAGACGCGGTCGATCTCCGCCGATTGGCCCTGGCCCAGGCCTTCTTCGGGATCGAGGCACCAGATGCCTTCGAGCAGGCCCTGGCGCCGCAACACCTCGTGGCAGCCCGCGATGCAGCCGTGGAAGTTGTTCGCCACGTCGAAGAAGGCGGCGTTGCAGTCGGTCACGCGCGAGTCGAGCGCGAGCAGGGCGGGGCTCAACGCGCCGCCGCTGGCGGCCAGCTCGGCCTTGATCTGCTGCAGCTGGTGCACCGCGCTCGACGTCCACACCGACCAGTGGCCCAGCAGGCCGCCGCGAAAGCGCACCTGCACGGGCGCGCCGTCGCGCATCGCGGCAAAGGGCAGCGCCAGGTCGAGCACGATGTGGTCGTCGTTGCCGGTGTAGAGGAACACGCGCTCCTCGGCGCGCGCATCGACCAGCCCGCGCACCACGTCGATGCTGCGGTAGCGGTTGAAGGGCGCGACCTTGATGGCGAGCGCGTTGGGAATGAGCGCGAAGCGGCGCCAGAAGTCGCTCGACAGGACCGGGCCGCCGACCACGGTCTGCAGGTAGAAGCCGATCAGCGGAATCTCCTGCGCCACCGCCTCGCAGTGGGCGATGAGCGCGTCTTCCGACGCGCCGGCCAGCGCCGCCAGGCTCAGCAGCCCCGCGTGGTAGCCCAGCGAGACGGCGGTGCGCGCCTCGGCCTGCGCCTGCGCGGTCGGGCCGCACAGGCCGGCGATCATCGCCATCGGGCGGTCGTTCCAGGCCAGGCGGTCCTGCATCGCGGCTTCGAGCACGGTGGCGTACAGGCCGCGCTCGCGGATCGCGAACTGCGTGGTGTGCACGCCCACCGCGAGGCCGCCCACGCCGGCATCGACGTAGTAGCGCGTGAGCGCGCGCTGGCGCTGGCGGTCGAGCTGGCGATGCGCGTCGAGTGCGAGCGGATGCGCCGGGATGGCGGTGCCTTGCGACAGCAGCGCAAGCACGTCGGCGGGAAGGTCGGAGCGGTTCAATGGCATGGGCGAAGGTCCTCAGGCGAACTCGGGGCCGGCGATGGCGTGGATGAAGGCGGGGTGTCCGGTGGGCGGCTGCGCGCCCTCGCGCGTGGCCAGCGCCATGCGTGCGAAGCTGCGCTGCGGTGTGAAGCCGGCAGCGCGCAATGCGGCGGTCATGGCCTTGCGGTCGTCGGGCACGTCGATGTAGATGCGGCCGTCGAGGCCGCGTGCGGCCTGCGTCAGCAGCGCGGCGGCGACGGCTTCGTCGGACGACAGCAGCGGCCCGATGTGGTGCGCGGTGCGGCCCGCGCGCACGAGGCCGAAGCCCAGGCCGTTGCGCACGCAGCGGCTGTCCTCGCGGCCGAGCAGGTCAGCGAGCACGGTGGGGCGCGCGAAGCCCAGCGCCTGCGCGTCGAGTGCCGCCAGGTTGTCGAGGGCCGGCTTGTCGGTGGCGAGCGATGCAGTGGCGGGCGCGGCCTCGCGCTGCCAGCGCGTGAGCCGCCACAGCGGCGTGAAGCCGAAGCTCGCATAGAGCGGCTCGCCCTGCGGCGTGGCGTCGAGCATGGCGACGAGGCCGGCGGCCTTCGCTTGCTCAAGGCAGCGCGCGAACACCGCGCGGCCCAGGCCTTGTCCGCGCGCGGCGGGCATCACGAGGATCATGCTGATCCAGGCCACGCCGTCCATCGGCAGCACCGCGCCGCTGGCGATGAGTAGGCCTTCGCCGTCACGCACGCCATGCACCGTGCCGAGCCGCTCGAACAGCCGCCAGTCGTGCGCGGTCTGGTTCCAGCCGCTCGCGGCAACCAGCGCGTCGAGCATCGGGGCGATGCCGGGCGTGATCGACGACAGGGCTTCGACGGCGGGCATGGTCATGGGCTCAGTACTTACCGTCGCGCGATTCGAATTTGGTCGGTTTGCCGTACTGACGCTGCTCGCGCGAGATCCAGTCAGCCACCCAACGGATCTGCTGCGCCAGCGGCACGCGCGGGTAGCCGAACAGGCGCTCGGCTTCGCCGGTGTTCATCAGCCACGCGGTCGGGGCCTCTTGCCCGCTGATCGTCACGGGCTTGTCGAACTGGCGCGCGAACTCTTCCGCGAGCCAGCGGATCGACGTGGTCTCGGGCCCGCTCACGTTCAGCGGCGAGGTCGGCACCGTGGCCGCCGCGAGGCAGCGCAGCGCCTGCGCGTTCGCGTCGCCCTGCCAGATCACGTTGACGTGGCCCATGGTCACGTCGACCGGCTCGCCGCGCCACACCTTGAGCGCCACGTCGGCCAGCACGCCGTAGCGCAGGTCGATGGCGTAGCTCAGGCGGAACAGGCGGCCCGGTGTGCCGTGGCGCTGCGAGAAGTACTCGAACATGCGCTCGCGGCCCACGCACGAGTTGGCGTATTCGCCGGGCGGGTTGGGCGCGTCGCTCTCGCTCGCGCCCTGGCTGGTCACGGGCACGAAGGGGTACACGCAGGCGGTCGAGAAGGCGACGATGCGCGAGGCGTGGAAGTGCTCGGCCACCAGCGCCGGCACGTGCGCGTTCATGGCCCAGGTCAGCGGGTTGTCGGCGTCGGCGCCGAACTTGCGCCCGGCCATGAAGACCACGTTGGCGCACGGCGGCAGCGCGGCGATGGCGGCGCGGTCGAGCAGGTCGCAGGCGATGGTCTCGATGCCGTGCGCTTCGAGAGCCTCGCGCACGCCGGCCTCGCTGAAGCGAGCGACGGCGATCACGCGACGCCCGGGCATGGCGTTCTTCGCAAGGCGGGCCAGCGTGGGGCCCATCTTGCCGCCCACGCCGAGGATCATCAGGTCGCCATCGAGGCGGGCCATGTCGCGCACGAGGTCGCGCGAGGGCGTGGCCAGGTAGTCTTCAAGCGCGGCTTCGCTCTCGAAGCGCTCGGGAAAGGGCAGGTCGTCGAGGACAGGCGTGGAGGTCATTGGATTCTTGCGTCCTGGGTGATGAAGAGGCGCTCCAGCAGAAGCACCAGCAGATAGAGCAGCACGCCCAGGCCCGTGATGAGCAGCACGGCCATGAAGACCGCGGGCGTGTCCAGCGAGGCCTGGACCTGGATCATCAGATAGCCCAGGCCGCGTTCCGAGGCGATGAACTCGCCCACCACCGCGCCCGCCACGGCGAGGATGGTGGCGACCTTCATGCCCGAGAACACGTACGGCAGCGAACCCGGCAGCTGGATGTAGCGGAACAGCTGCCAGCGCGAGCCCTTGAGCGCGTGCACGAGGTCGAGCAGCTCGGGCTCGGTCTCGTTCAGGCCGCGGATGGTGGTCAGCAAGATGGGGAAGAAGCACAGGCTGAACGTGATGAGGATGTTCGGCCCGATGCCGTAGCTGAACCACACGATCACCAGCGGCCCCATCGCCACTTTCGGAATCATGTTGAGCGTGACCAGCAGCGGGAACACCAGCAGCATCAGCCGCTTGCTGGTGATGAAGAGCAGCGCGCAAAGAATGCCGAGCACCAGGCCCAGCGCGTAGCCGCCGAACACTTCGAGCGCGGTGACGCCGGTGTTCTTGAGCCAGCTGTAGTTCGGATTGGCCAGGGTGGCCAGCACCTTCGAGGGCGCCGGCAGGATGAAGGGCTGGATCGCGAAGATCCGCACCGCGAGCTCCCACAGCGCGATGCCCGCCAGATGCACCGCGACCACGAGGGCCCAGCGCTGCCATTCGGGGCGCTCGCCCGACAAGGGCGCAGGAGCGGGGGGCGCCAGAGCGCCATCAGGTGCCGTCATCTCAATTCCTGGGTCTAGGAAGCAATGCGGCGAATCATAGGAGTCGCCACGACCCGAGTCAACCAACTAGTTGATAATTTTCATGCGGCGGCCTTGTCGGGCCGCAAGGCGTTGAGCGCGAACTCGATCACGTGCCGGCGCCGCTGCAGCAGCGCGCCGCGCGCATCGAGCGGCTTGCCGAAGATGGCCGACAGCGTGTGGTTGTTGGAGAAGAAGAAATACGAGATGCCGGCGATCGAGATGTAGAGATTGATCGCATCGAAGTCGGGCCGGAACACGCCGGCCGCCACGCCGCGCTCGAGCGTGGCCTCCAGCATCTCGATGAAGGGTGAGTGCATCTTCTGCAGCCGCTCCGACTCGCGCAGGTGCGCGCCGTGGTTGCGGTTCTCGTCGGCCAGCAGCGCGATGAACTCGGGGTGCTCGGCCAGGTAGTCGAACGAGAAGGCCACCAGCTGCTTCATGGCTTCGAGCGGCTCGAGTGCGTCGAGCGTGAGCTTCTGTTCCTTCTCGCGGATCTCGGCGTAGACCGATTCGAGCGCGACCAGGTACAGCCCCTGCTTGCTGTCGAAGTAGTGGTACACGAGCTGCTTGTTGACGCCGGCGTTGGCGGCGATCTCGTCGACGCGCGCGCCCGCGAAGCCCTTGGTGGCGAACTCGGCCACTGCGGCGGCGATGAGGGCCTGCTTGGCGGCGACGGGATCGCGCTCGCGTTTCGTGGCGACGGCGGTGCGGGCGGGGGTGGCGGGGCTCGCGGGCTTGGTAGCGGTCATGGTGTTCTTGATTCTCCCGGCAGGGGCAACGCAGTCTGGATGATCTGGATTGCCTGTCAACCAAACAGTTGGTAATATGAATTTCAGGACCTGTTTTTACCTTCTTTTGGAGTGTTCCGCATGAAAAAGCTGTTGTCGGCCGCCGGCGCCACCGCCTTGCTCATGGCCTCGGCCCCTGCCGCGTTCGCGGCCGATGCCATGAGCCTGATGCTCAACTGGACACCCACGGCCGATCATGCGCCGATCTATTTCGCGAAGGCCAAGGGCTGGTACACCGAGGCGGGCATCGACCTGAACATCGAGGCCGGCAAGGGCTCGGCCGTGTCGGCGCAGCGCGTGGGCACCGGCGGCAGCGACCTGGGCATTTCCGACCTGCCCACCACGATCCAGGCCAAGGGCAAGGGCGCCGACGTGAAGGCCGTGATGGTCATCTACGCCAACAGCCCGCAGGGCTTCTACTGGCTCAAGTCGTCGGGCATCAACGGGCCCAAGGACTTCGCGGGCCGCAAGATCGGCAACCCGCCCGGCGACGCCGCGCGCCTCATGTGGCCGGCCTTCGCCAAGAAGGTGGGGCTCGACCCGGCCAGCGTGACCTTCGTCAACGTGAGCCCGCAGGCCAAGGTGGCGGCGCTGAAGAGCAAGTCGGTCGACATCATCAGCGACTTCTACAACGAGCACGACCTGAAGGCGCGCGAGTTCGGCGCCGACTTGGGCTTTCAGCCGTGGCGCGATGCGGGCGTGAACGTGTACGGCAACTCGCTGATCGTGAACGGCCCCTACCTCGCGAAGAACCCGGGCCAGGTGAAGAAGTTCGTCGCCGTGACGCAGCGTGCCTACGACGCCTGCGTGAAGAGCTTCGAGCCCTGCCTGCAGGCGCTGCAGGCCAGCGTGAGCGGCCTCACGCCCGACAACCAGCGCGACCAGTGGAATCGCATCAAGCAGTTGATGCGCGACGACACCACCACCAAGGTGGCGCTCGGCGCCTTCGACGGTGCGCGCGTGAAGGCCGACTACGAGCTCGTGTCTTCGCTGATCGGCATCGACAAGGCCTACGACCCCGCGACGCTCTTCACCAACGAGTTCCTCGACAAGGGCGTGCGCATGGCGCCCAACTGATTGGAAGAAGCCGCTTCAGCGCGACTCGGAGGAGGGCGGCACCTTCGTGTTGCCCTTCTGCCGTTCACGGAAGAGGGCGGCACGCATCAGGAAGATGGTGGTGATCGGCGCCGTCAGCACGATGAACAGCACGATCAGCACCGCGTGCAGGAACAGGCTGAAGCCCTGCACCGAGAAGTAGGCGATGGTGGCCACCGTCAGGCACCAGGCGCCCACCGTGGCGCCCAGCGTGGGCGCATGGATGCGGCGGAAGAAGGTGGGCATGCGCACCAGGCCGAAGGAGCCGATGGCCGCGAAGGCCGCGCCGAGCACCGCGAACACGGCGGTGATGATCTCCGCCCACAGGGGAAGTGCGGTGGCGCTCATTCGATGACCTCCCCGCGCAGCAAGAACTTGGCGATCGAGGTCGATCCCACGAAGCCGAACAGCGCCACCAGCATCGCCGCCTCGAAGTACACGCTGCTCGCGTAGTTGATGCCCAGCACCAGCATCATCAGCATGCCGTTGATGTAGAGGCAGTCGAGCGCCATCACGCGGTCCTGCGCGGACGGGCCGGCCAGCAGGCGAAAGAGCGCGCACAGCATCGCCACGGCCAGCAGGAAGAGCGCGGCCTTCAGGGCCCAGAAGAGAACAGGCGTCATGATTCGAAAATCTCCATCAGCGGACGTTCGTAGCGGGTCTTGATCAGGGCGATGAAGGCCGCCTCGTCCTCGAGGTCGAACACGTGGATCAGCAGCGTGGTGCGGTCGAACGACACCTCGCCCCAGGCCGTGCCGGGCGTGAGGCACATGATCATCGCGAGCACGGCGAGGCCGTTGGGGTCGCGCATGTCCAGCGGAATCTGCACGAAGCGCGCCGAGATGTCGGCGGTGCGGCGCGTGAGCAGCAGCCGCGCCACGTCGTACGCCGACTTCAGCATGTCGAAGGTGACGAGGAACGACAGCCGCAGCGCCACGCCGGGCCGGCGCATGCGCACGGTGGCGGGGCGCAGGCCCTTGGTGATCAGCGGCACGGCAATGGCGAGCAGCGCGGCCGACAGCAGCGTGGCCGCCTCGAGCGACTGGTTGAGCAGCAGCCAGATGACGAACAGCGCGAACGACAGCGGCGGGGAAGGCATCAAGCGCTTCATGGCTTGGCCTCCTCTTTCTTCGCGGGCACCGGGTTGGGCTTCTGCTTCGCGCCGAGCACGGCCTCGCGGTACGCGGTGGGCGTGCGCAGGCCGCCCGCGGTGGCTTGCGCGTGCTGCATCACGGGCTCGGCCCAGACCGTCAGCGCGACGCAGGCTGCGAGCAGGGCGGCCACCGGCAGCACCTCGAGCGCGGGCAGCGAGGGCATGGTGGGGTGGTGCTGGGTCCAGAAGTGGCGGATGCCGGTGCGGCTCAGCGCGATCAGCGAGAGAAAGCCCGCAACGATCAGCAGGCCGAGGAAGGTCCAGCCGGCGGTGGTGACGGCCCTGCCGTCGAGCAGGCCCGAGAGCATCGCGAACTTGCCGACAAAGCCCGACAGCGGCGGCAGGCCCGCCAGCAGCAGCGTGCACAGCATGAAGCTCAGGCCCAGGAAGGCCACGCCCGCCGGGATGGCGCGGCCGTAGAGCGCCTGGGCATCGTCGTCGAGGTTCACGTCGTCGAGCGCGCGCAGGTCTTCGGCCAGGAAGGGCGCGTTGCCCGCCGCTTCGTGCGGCGCGACGCTCATGCCCGCGTTGCGCCAGCGCTCGATCATGTCGATCAGCAGGAAGAAGGCCGCCACCGCGAGCGTCGAGCTCAGCATGTAGTACAGCGCGCCCGCCCACACGGCGGGGTCGCCCAGCCCCACGGCGGCCAGCAGCGTGCCCGCCGACACCAGCACGCTGAAGCCCGCGAGGTTCGACAGCCGCTGCGTGCCGACGATGCCGATGGCGCCCACGAACAGCGTCGCCAGCCCCACGCCCACCAGCGCAGCCTGCCCGAAGGCGGCCGAGGCGCCGGTGTCGGGCGCGAACAGCACGGTCCACAGGCGCAGCACGGTGTACACGCCGAGCTTGGTCAGGAGCGCAAACACCGCGCCCACCGGCGACACGGCCGCGCTGTAGGCCGGCACCAGCCAGAAGTTGAGCGGCCACGCGCCCGCCTTGGCGAAGAACGCGGTGGCCAGGATGGCTGCAGCCGCGTGCACCAGGCCGCGGTCGCCCGGCGCCAGCTCGGCGATGCGCGCGCCCAGGTCGGCCATGTTGAGCGTGCCGGTCACGCCGTACAGGATGGCCGCGCCGATCAGGAACAGCGACGAGGCCGCGAGGTTGATCGCGATGTAGTGCAGCCCGGCGCGCACGCGCAGCCGGCCCGAGCCGTGCAGCAGCAGGCCGTACGAGGCGGCCAGCATCAC
This sequence comes from Variovorax boronicumulans, assembly GCF_009811375.1. Taxonomy (NCBI): domain Bacteria; kingdom Pseudomonadati; phylum Pseudomonadota; class Betaproteobacteria; order Burkholderiales; family Comamonadaceae; genus Variovorax; species Variovorax boronicumulans. The sequence goes on along the minus strand of NZ_BKDH01000001.1, from coordinate 3,650,472 downwards.
CTCGAAGAACACGAACAGGTTGAACAGGTCGCCCGTGAGGAAGGCGCCGTTCAGGCCCATGAGCTGCAGCTGCAGCAGCGGATGAAAGTGCACGCCCGCGCGGTCCCAGCGCGAAGTGGAATAGATCGAGGCGGCGAAGGCCACCACGCCCGTGAGCGCGACCATCATGGTCGAGAGCCGGTCGGCCACCAGCGTGATGCCGAAGGGCGCGCGCCAGTTGCCCGGCAGGTACACGCCGATGGAGCCCGGGCCGCCGCCGGTGTCGGCCGCGTTCACCCAGCGCAGCAGCGCCAGCGCGGCCAGCAGGCCGACCAGGCCCGAGACCACGCTGAGGAAGGACTTGGTGCGCCGGTGGTTCTCGTTCATCAGCAGCATCAGCGCCGCCGTGAGCATGGGCACGAGGATGGGCACCGCCACCAGGTGCGGCATGCTGAACTCGAGGAAGCGGTCGAGCAGGTGAAGCACGTCGTTCATTCCACGGCCTCCCGCTCTTCACCGTCCACGTGGTCGGTGCCCGACAGGCCGCGCGAGGCGAGCATCACGACGAGGAACAGGGCGGTCATCGCAAAGCCGATCACGATCGCCGTGAGCACCAGCGCCTGCGGCATCGGGTCGGCCGTGTTGGCCAGCGTGGCCTTGAAGCCTTCGACCAGCACCGGCTCGCTGTCGACCTTGAGCCGACCCATGCTGAAGATGAACAGGTTGACCGCGTACGAGATGAGCGTCAGGCCCATGATGACCTGGAAGGTGCGCGGGCGCAGCAGCAGGTACACGCCCGACCCCGTGAGCACGCCGATGGCGATGGCCAGCACGATTTCCATCAGCGGGCCCCTCCGGTGGCGGCGGCCGCTTCTTCGGCTTCGGCGGCGGCGCGAGCCTGCGCTTCTTTCTCTTCTTGTTCGTCGGCCCAGCGGTGGCTTCGGATGGACTGGTGGGCCAGCGCGGTCAGGATCAGCATGGTGGCGCCGAGCACCAGCGCGAACACGCCGATGTCGAAGAAGAGGGCACTGGGCACGTGCATGTCGCCCAGCAGCGGCACGTGCACGTGCGCGGTGTGCGTGGTCAAGAACGGGTAGCCGAACACGATCGCGCCGCCGCCCGTGGCCAGCGCGAACAGCAGGCCGATGGCGATCCAGCGGCGCGGGTAGATGCGCAGGTGTTCTTCGACCCACTCGGTGCCCGAGACGATGAACTGCAGCACCAGCGCGACCGACATCACCAGCCCCGCGACGAAGCCGCCGCCGGGCGCGTTGTGGCCGCGCATGAAGAAGTACACCGACACCAGCACGGCCACCGGCAGCACGAGGCGCACCAGCACGGCCGGCACCATCAGGTAGCCGATGGCGGAGTCGGTGGCGCGGCGCGGGTTCAGCAGGTCGCTGCTGCCGTCGTCGACCTGCAGCCGCTGCTGAATGGGCAGCGCCATCGATTCGATGGCCGGGCGGAAGCGCCGCAGCAGCGCATACACGGTGAGCGCCACGATGCCCAGCACCGTGATCTCGCCGAAGGTGTCGAAGCCGCGGAAGTCGACCAGCATCACGTTGACCACGTTGGTGCCGCCGCCTTCGGTGAGCGCGCGCTCGAGGAAGAAGGGCGAGATGCTCTGCGGGAAGGTGCGCGTCATCATCGCCCAGGCCAGTGCCGCCATGCCGCAGCCGGCGATGGTGGACACCAGCAGGTCGCGCCCGCGCCGGCCCCAGGGGCGCAGCCGCATGCGCGCGGGCTGCACCACGTCCTTGCTGCGCATCGGCAGCCAGCGCAGGCCCAGCAGGATGAGCACCGTGGTCACGGCTTCGACCACCAGCTGCGTGAGCGCGAGGTCGGGCGCCGAGAACCAGATGTAGGTGACGCACGAGACCAGCCCGGCGCCCGCGGCCAGCATCAGCGCCGCGAGCCGGTGGAACTTGGCCTGCCACGCGGCGGCCACGGCGCAGGTGCAGCCGATGAGCCAGGTCATCGCGAACATCGGCGAGAACGGCAGCAGCTCGCGCGTCCCGCGCTCGGCCGGCGTGGTCCACAGCGAGGCCGCGGCGCCCGCCACGGCCACCACCACCAGCCACAGCAGCTGCCACTGCAGGCGGCGCGTGCCGAAGAGGCGGCGGCTGCGCCGGCCGGCTTCGCTCAGCAGCGCGATCAGGTGTTCGAAGATGAGCTGCCCGTCGAAGCGGTGCAGCAGCGGCGTGTGCTCCAGGCGGCCACTGCCCAGCGGGCGGCGCAGCAGCAGGTAGAGCACGGCGCCGCCTGCCAGTGCGACGAAGCTCATCATCAGCGGCAGGTTGAAACCATGCCACACGGCCAGGCTGTAGACGGGCAGCGTGCCGCCGACCACCGGCGTGGCCGCGGCCGCGAGCATCGGGCCGACCGACCAGGCCGGCGCCACGCCCACCACCAGGCACACCAGCACCAGCAGCTCGACCGGCACGCGCATCCAGTGCGGCGGCTCGTGCGGCGGCTTGGGCACGTCGGGGCCGCAGGGCGGGCCGAAGAACACGTCGAACACGAAGCGCGCCGAGTACGCCACGCTGAAGATGCCCGCGAGGGTGGCGACGATTGGCAGGCTGAGGTCGATCCAGGGCGTGGCCTGGATGAAGACGGTCTCGGCGAAGAACATCTCCTTCGAGAGAAAGCCGTTGAGCAGCGGCACGCCGGCCATCGAGGCGCTGGCGATGATGGCCAGCGTGCCCGTGATGGGCATGAGCCGCATCAGGCCGCTGAGCTTGCGGATGTCGCGCGTGCCGGTCTCGTGGTCGATGATGCCGGCCGCCATGAACAGCGACGCCTTGAAGGTCGCGTGGTTCATGACATGGAACACCGCCGCAACGGCCGCCAGCGGGCTGTTCAAGCCCAGCAGCAGCGTGATGAGGCCCAGGTGCGAGATGGTCGAGTAGGCCAGCAGCGCCTTCAGGTCGCGCTGGAACATGGCCGCGAAGCCACCCAGCAGCAGCGTGATGGCACCCGCGCCGCCCACCATCCAGAACCATTGCTCGGTGCCCGAGAGCACGGGCCACAGGCGCGCCATCAGGAACACGCCCAGCTTCACCATGGTGGCCGAGTGCAGGTAGGCCGACACCGGCGTGGGCGCGGCCATGGCGCGCGGCAGCCAGAAGTGGAACGGGAACTGCGCGCTCTTGGTGAACGCGCCGAGCAGGATCAGCACCAGCGCCACCGGGTACAGCGCGTGCGCGCGGATGATGTCGCCCGAGGCCAGCACGATGTCGAGCTCGTAGCTGCCGACGATGCGGCCCAGCACGAGCACGCCGGCCAAGAGGCACAGCCCGCCCGCGCCGGTGACGGTGAGCGCCATGCGCGCGCCGCGCCGCGCGTCGCGCCGGTGGTGCCAGTAGCCGATGAGCAGGAACGAGAACAGGCTGGTGAGCTCCCAGAACAGCACCATCTGGATCAGGTTGCCCGAGAGCACCACGCCCATCATCGCGCCCATGAACGCGAGGAAGAACGAGAAGAAGCGCGGCACCGGGTCAGAGGCCGACATGTAGTAGCGCGCATAGAGCACCACCAGTGCGCCGATGCCCAGCACCAGCATGCAGAACAGCCATGCGAAGCCGTCGAGGCGGAACACGAGGTTCAGGCCGAGGGCCGGCAGCCACTCGATCTCCTGGCGCAGCACGTTGCCGTGCGCGATCTGCGGAAAGAGCCAGGCGACCTGGATCGCGCAGCCCAATGCGACGAGCCCTGCGAGGGTCGACTCCCGGTTGCGCGCGTTGGACGGCATCAACGCGGCCAGCACGCTGGCAAGAAAGGGGAGTGCGACGAGAAGGGCGAGGGGCATCGGGGGTCGATTCTATCGACCGACCCTCTGGGAAGCCCCTGTCTATAACCGCAGGAGCACGGGCAGTTTTGTCGCTGTCACGCAGCCAGCACGAGCTGCACGCTGCGGATGCCCAGCCAGGTCAGCACCAGCGAGCCGCACAGGTGCAGCAGGCCGGTGCCCAGCGCCAGCAAGGGTCGTCCGCCGAGCAGCAGCGCGACCACTTCGGCCGAGAAGCTCGAGAAGGTCGTGAGCCCGCCGAGAAAGCCGGTGATGAGCAGCAGCCGCCACACCGGGTCGAGCTGCGGCAGCGCCTGGAAGACGGCCACGGCCACGCCGACGAGGTAGCCGCCGACGAGGTTGGCGGCCAGCGTGCCATAGGGCACGGGGCCGCCGGTGTTGAGCCACAGGCCCAGGCCCCAGCGGGCGAGGGCGCCGCACGAGGCGCCCACGCAGATCGCTAGAACCGGCAATAGAGGAGGCATCCGTTCCCTTGTCGTCGTCGCACTGTCATTTCTCCTTGCCCATCACCAGGTCGGGCAGGATCGTGACGATACCCGGGAACAGCGTGATCAGCGCGATGCACAGCACGAGGCAGAAGAAGAACGGAATCGCCGCCTTGGCGATCACGTTGCTGTCCTTGCCCGTCATGTTCTGCAGCACGAACAGGTTGAAGCCCACCGGCGGCGTGACCTCGGCGATCTCGACCAGCAGCACCACGAAGATGCCGAACCAGACCAGGTCGAAGCCCGCCTTCTGGATCATCGGCAGCACCACCGCGCTGGTCAGCACGATCATCGAGATGCCGTCCAGCGCCGTGCCCAGCACGAGGTACACCACCACCAGTGCGCCGATGAGCGCATAGGGCGACAGGTGCATGCTGTCGACCCATTCGGCCAGCTCGCGCGGGATGCCGGTGAAGGCCATGGTCTTGGTCAGGAACGCAGCCCCGGCCAGGATGAACATGATCATGCAGCTGGTGCGCGTGGCGCCCATGATCCCGTCCTTGAAGTTCTGCCAGGTCAGGCTCTTGCCGTAGGCCGCGATGGCCAGCGAGCCCAGCACGCCGAAGGCCGCGCACTCGGTGGCCGTGGCCCAGCCGGCCACCAGCACCCAGACGATGAACACGATCAGCAGCGCGCACGGGATGAGGTTGCCCGACAGCCGGATCTTCTCCATGAAGGTGGTCGGCGGATCGGCCGGCGGCACCTGGTCGGGGTGGCGCAGGCTCCACCAGCCGATGTAGCCCGAGAACAGCAGCATCAGCAGGAAGCCCGGCAGGAAGCCGGCCAGGAAGATGCGGATGATGGAAGCGTCGGCCGCCACCGCGTACACCACCATGGTGATTGAGGGCGGGATCAGGATGCCCAGCGTGCCGGCCGTGGCCAGCGAGCCGATGGCCAGCTTCTCGTTGTAGCCGCGGCGCTTGAGCTCGGGCAGCGCCACCTTGGCGATGGTGGCGCAGGTGGCGGCCGACGAGCCCGAGACCGAGCCGAACACGCCGCAGCCGAGGATGGTGGTGTGCATCAGCCGGCCGGGCACGCGGTTGAGCCACGGCCGCAGGCCTTCGAACATCTCCTCGCTGAGCTTGGTGCGGAACAGGATCTCGCCCATCCAGATGAACAGGGGCAGCGCCGCCAGCTCCCAGCTCGCGTTGCTTTCCCAGAAGGCCGAGAACAGGTTCTTGCCGGGCAGGGTGTTGGTGAAGAAGGCCTGGCCAACCCAGCCGACGATGGCCAGGGTCATGGCGATCCAGACGCCGCCGGCGAGCAGCAACAGCATGATGCCGAGCAGCAGCGCGCCCATCAGGAGGGTTTCGAGCATCGGTGTCTTTTGTTGTTGTCGTTGTCGGTCAGACGTCGGAAGAGAAGTCGCCCGCCGCGTGGCGCTCCTCGACGGCGCGCTGGTAGCTGGGCTTCTCGCCGCGCACCACGCCGACGAGTTCGTCGACCATGGCGATCAAGAGCAGCCAGCAGCCGATCACGAAGCTCGACTGCGGAATCCAGATCGGGATCACGAGCAGGCCCGTGGCCATTTCCTTGAACTCGTAGCTCTCGTACGTGAAGCTGGTGGCCCAGTAGGTCAGGTAGGCGACCGACACGGCGGCGACCAGCAGGCAGGCCACGTCGAGCACGCGGCGCACCTTCCGCGGCACGGCGTCGAGCAGCAACGTGACCCGCACGAAGTCGCCGTGGCGAAAGGCGTGCGCCATCGCGAAGAAGGCCGCTGCCGCGCACAGCCAGGCCACCGCGTCGTTGAGCCCGCTCACGTGCCAGTTCATCTGCCGGCCCACGCCGGCCACGATCATCAGCACGAAGATCAGGAACACGCAGAACGCGCCCAGCGCGCCGGCACCGTTGTACAGGCGGTCGAGGAAGCGCCTCACGGCTTACTTCTTCTTGTAGGCGTCGACGATGGCGGCACCGTCCGCACCGGCCGCCTTGAGCCAGTCGGCCTGCATGATGCCGCCGACCTGGCGCATGTCGGTGTCCAGCTTGGGCGACGGCTTGTGGATCTTCATGCCGCGCTCGGCCAGCAGGCGCTTGTATTCGTCGTTCTTTTCCTGCGCGACCTTCCAGCCGCGTGCTTCGGCATCGGCTGCGGCCTTGGTGACGGCGGCCTTGCCGGCGGCGTCGAGTGCATCGAAGGCCTTGGCGTTCACGAGGATCGCGTTCTTCGGAATCCAGGCCTGCGTGTCGTAGAAGTTCTTGATGTGCTCGAAGGTCTTGGTGTCGTAGCCGGTGGAGCCCGAGCTCATGTAGCTCTCGATCACGCCGGTGGCCATGGCGGCGCTCAGTTCGGCCTGCTGGATCTGCACGGGCTGCGCGCCGATGAGCTCGGCGATCTTGGCGGTGGCCGGGCTGTAGGCGCGCCACTTGATGCCGCGCAGGTCGGCCACCGAGCCGATCTCCTTCTTGGTGTAGATGCCCTGCGGCGCCCATGGCACCACGAACAGCACCTTGATGCCTTGGGCTGCGAGCAGCTTGTCCATCGCGGGCTTGGAGGCGTCGTAGAGTTTGCGGGCCTCGGGGTACGTGGTGGCCAGGAAGGGCACGCCGTCCAGCGCGTAGATCGGGTTCTCGTTGGCGTAGTTGGCCAGCAGGATCTCGCCGGCCTGGGCCTGGCCGCTTTGCACGGCGCGCTTGATCTCGGGCGCCTTGAACAGCGACGCGTTGGCATGCACCGTGATCTTCAGCTTGCCGCCGGTGGCCGCGTCCACGTCCTTGGCGAACTGCGTGATGTTCTCGGTGTGGTAGTTGGTCGCGGGGTAGGCGGTGGGCAGGTCCCACTTGGTTTGCGCGAAGGCGGCGGCGCCAAGGGTGAGGCCCGCCAGGGCAATGCCGAACTTGTGATTCATGGACGCGCTCCGGAATGTAGTCAAAGCTGAATGAAAGAAAAGCATACGTGCAAATTCCGGGCCATTCGCTGAGGCATTTCCCTGCCATGTGGTGTCGATGCGGCACCCGGCGCGGGCATGAAGAAACCGCCTCGAGGGCGGTTTCTTCGGTTCAGGTTGGCGTCACTGCTTGGCGGGTTTCGCCTCGGCCACCTTGCCGGCCTTGCTTGCCTTGGCCGGGGCCGCCGCGCCGTTGAAGCTCTGGCCGTTGACCGTCAGGCCCTCGGCCGACAGCTTGGCCGCGCTCTTTTCCTTCACGCCCTTCACGCGCTGCATGAGGTCGGGCCAGTCCTTGAACTCGCCTTCCTTGCGCGCGTCGAGGATGCGCTTGGACAGCGACGGGCCGACGCCCTTGAGGCCGTCGAGGTCGGCGGCGCTGCCCTTGTTGGCGTCGACGGCGGCAAACGAGACGGCCGCGAAGCACATGGCGAGCGTGGCGATGACTTTCTTGAACATGGTGAAAACTCCCTCTTCAATCGTTGGTATGGCTATGCCGACAGGAATATCGGCTTCGGCTCAACGAGAGGGCGAACGCACCAGTTGACGTGAAAACGGGGCCCAGGGCCCCGTGTGACGATTGTTCCGAACCGTGGTCAGAGTTCTTCCACGCGCCGCGGCGGGTAGCTGTCCCAGGCCTGGCAGCCAGGGCAGTGCCAGAAGTACTGGTGCGCCTCGAAGCCGCAGGCCGCACAGCGGTAGCGCATGAGCGGACGGGTCGCCTGGTCGAGCGCGCGTTGCACCTGCGGGTGGAACTGCTCGTGCTCGAAGCGCTCGCCGGCCAGCCAGCGCGAGGCCGCGACGAGCGAGGGCTGGTGCGCGAGGTGGGCGATGTAGCTGTCGCGCGGCGTGGGGGCGGGTGCTTCTTCGGCGGGCGTGTCCGATGCCGTGCGGGCCGGCGTGCCGCCGAGCGCGATCAGCGCCTCGAGCACGTCGATCGATGGCGACTCGGCATAGCGCCGCTGCAGCAGCGCCAGCGCCTCGCCTTCGCGCTGCGCGGCCACGGCGGCCTTCTGCAGCGACGCGGCATACAGCGGCAGCGCCAGCGGCGCCGTGTCGCTGAGCCCTTCGAGCGTGTCGAAGGCCGCGGCGGCTTCGCCGTTGCGCAGTTGCAAGGTGGCGGTGTCGATGGCCGGGCGCGGTGCCTGCGGCGCCAGGGCGCGGGCCTGCGTGAGCAGGTCGCTGGCGCCCTGCAGGTCGCCGGCCGCGACGTGTTCGTTGGCCTGCTCGCACAGGTGGTGGGCGCGGCGCGTGCTGTAGCTGGCCTGGTCGGACTCGTCGAGCTTCTGCGCCACATCGGCGGCCTGCGCCCATTCGCGCGAGCGCTCGTAGATCGCCAGCAGCGCGAGGCGGGCCTCGTTCTCGTAGCGCGTGCCTTCGAGCTTCTGCAGCGCCGCCTCGGCGCGGTCGAGCAGGCCAGCGCGCAGGAAGTCTTGCGCCAGCGCGTGCTGCGCGCGCTCGCGGTCGGCACGGCTCAGGTCGCCGCGGCCCAGCAGGTGCTCGTGCACGCGCACCGCGCGCTGGTACTCGCCGCGGCGGCGGAACAGGTTGCCGAGCGCGAAGTGCAGCTCTTGCGTGTCGGGGTCGTTCTGCACGGCCTCGATGAAGGCGTCGATGGCCTGGTCCTGCTGCTCGTTGAGCAGGAAGTTCAGGCCGCGAAAGTAGGCCTTGGGCGCCTGCCGGTTCTCGAGCTTGAGCTGGCGGATGTCGAAGCGCGATGCGAGCCAGCCCAGCACGAAGGCGACGGGCAGGCCGATCAGCAGCCAGCTGGGATCAAAGTCCATGTTGACGTACGGCGGGAAGGTCGGTGGCGGAGATGGACGGCGTTGCCGCGGAGGCGGTCGCAGTGGCCAGCGGTGCGGGCGAAGGGGCGTCGGAAACCGCAGGCACCTGGGCCGCGGCGGCGCGGTGTTTCCACCAGCCGGGCAGCATGCCCAGCGCGCCGACCACGAGCCCGCCGGCAAAGGCCGCGAGCACGACGAGCACCAGTGGCGCGCGCCAGTGGGTTCCGAAGAAGAAGTAGACGGTCGCGTCGTGCTGGTTGTTCAGCGCGAAGGCGAAGAGCGTAAAAAAAATGGCTGCCTTGAGCAGCCACAGGAGGTACTTCATAGCTGTTCCCGTTGCCGGGAGCATTCTACGTTTGCATTCATTTGCATCAGGCCTTGCGGCCTGCGGCTTCCTTGCCTGCATCGAGCTCGGCGGTCTTCGCGTCGACGGCTTCGCGCAGCGCCTTGCCCGGCTTGAAGTGCGGCACGCGCTTCTCGGGAATCTGCACGCTCTCGCCCGAACGCGGGTTGCGGCCGATGCGCGGCGGACGGCGGTTGACCGAGAAGCTGCCGAAGCCACGGATCTCGATGCGGTGGCCACGCACCAGCGCGTCGCTCATGGCGTCCAGGATGGTCTTGACGGCGTATTCGGCATCGCGGTGCGTGAGCTGCGCGAAACGGGCTGCGAGTTCTTCGACGAGGTCTGAGCGGGTCATAGGCCAAACATAAACGAAAAACGTGGACGAAAAAAAAGACAGAGCGGCCCCGGGGGCCTGCCTCTGTCTTCGGACTCAGCTTACTTGTTGTCGCTGTTGTCGAGCTTGGCGCGCAGCAGGGCGCCCAGGCTGGTCGTGCCCGCGTTTTCGCGTGCCGACTGCTGGCTCAGGCTGGCCATGGCGCCTTGTTCGTCGACCATGTCCTTCTGCTTGATCGACAGCTGGATGTTGCGGGTCTTGCGATCCACATTCACCACGATGGCCGTGACTTCGTCGCCTTCCTTGAGCACGTTGCGGGCATCTTCGACGCGGTCGCGCGAGATTTCCGAAGCACGCAGGTAGCCGATGATGTCTTCGCCGAGGTCGATTTCAGCGCCGCGGGCGTCCACGGTCTTGACCTTGCCGGTCACGATCTGGCCCTTGTCGTTCACGGTGGTGAACGTGGTGAACGGATCGCTGTCGAGCTGCTTGATGCCCAGCGAGATGCGTTCGCGGTCGACGTCGACAGCCAGCACGATCGCTTCGACTTCCTGGCCCTTTTTGTAGTTGCGAACGGCGGTTTCGCCGGTTTCGTTCCACGAGAGGTCCGAGAGGTGCACCAGGCCGTCGATGCCGGCAGCCAGACCCACGAACACGCCGAAGTCGGTGATCGACTTGATCGGGCCCTTGACGCGGTCGCCACGCTTCGTGTTCTGAGCGAACTCTTGCCACGGGTTGGCCTTGCACTGCTTCATGCCCAGGCTGATGCGGCGCTTGTCTTCGTCGATTTCCAGGACCATGACTTCGACTTCGTCGCCCAGCGAGACGATCTTGTTCGGAGCGATGTTCTTGTTGGTCCAGTCCATTTCGGAGACGTGCACCAGGCCTTCGATGCCGGGTTCGAGTTCGACGAACGCGCCGTAGTCGGCAATGTTCGTGACCTTGCCGAACAGGCGGGTCGATTGCGGGTAGCGGCGCGAAACGCCCATCCACGGGTCGTCACCCATTTGCTTGAGACCCAGCGAGACACGGTTCTTCTCGGTGTCGAACTTGAGGATCTTGGCGGTGATTTCCTGGCCGGCCTGAACGACTTCGCTCGGGTGGCGAACACGGCGCCATGCCATGTCGGTGATGTGCAGCAGGCCGTCGATGCCGCCGAGGTCCACGAACGCACCGTATTCGGTGATGTTCTTGACCACGCCACGGACAACAGCGCCTTCCTTCAGGGTTTCCATCAGCTTGGCGCGTTCTTCGCCCATGCTGGCTTCGACCACGGCACGGCGCGACAGCACGACGTTGTTGCGCTTGCGATCGAGCTTGATGACCTTGAATTCGAGGGTCTTGTTCTCGTACGGGGTCAGGTCCTTGATCGGACGCGTGTCGATCAGCGAACCCGGCAGGAACGCGCGGATGCCGTTGACCAGGACGGTCAGGCCGCCCTTGACCTTGCCGCTGGTGGTGCCGGTGACGAAGTCGCCCGATTCCAGGGCCTTCTCGAGGGCGAGCCACGAAGCCAGACGCTTGGCGGTGTCGCGCGAGAGGATGGTGTCGCCGTAGCCGTTTTCAACGCTGCCGATGGCAACGGAAACGAAATCGCCGGCCTGGACTTCGAGTTCGCCCTTGTCGTTCTTGAACTCTTCGATCGGCACATACGCTTCGGACTTCAGACCGGCGTTGACGACGACGTGGTTGTGTTCGACACGCACGACTTCGGCGGTGATGACCTCGCCGCTGCGCATTTCGGAACGCTTCAGGGACTCTTCGAATAGGTCGGCAAAAGATTCAGACATTTATGGTTCCTTCCGTCAGGCAGGGTTGGCAGGCGCTCTTGCGAAATTGCGTGCGGCTGCTGTGGGTCTGTAGACGGCGGTTAGGTTGTGGGCGTGAGCCCGGTTGGTTGAACAACCAGCAGGCCGGTGCGCTGTCGCGCGGAAGGAGCCTGCTGGAGCGGTAGGCGCCTCCCGGAACACCCGGGAGACGCAAGCCTTTCAAGCGGACTTGAAAGGCTGCACTTCAATTCGCTCAAGCGGACTTGAACGGTTGAACCTGCTGCCACCAGTTCAACACCGTGTCGATCGAGTGTTCGATGGACAGCTGGGAGTTGTCGAGGTGGCGAGCGTCCTGCGCCGGCTTCAGAGGGGCGACGCTACGGGAAGAGTCCCGGGCGTCACGTGCTTCCAAGTCGGAGCGAAGACTGTCGAGTGTAGTCGAAATACCCTTTGAAATCAACTGCTTATGCCGCCGTTCGGCGCGCTGGGCGGCACCCGCCGTGAGGAACACCTTGAGGGCCGCGTCGGGGAAGATCACGGTGCCCATGTCGCGCCCGTCGGCCACCAGGCCGGGCAGGCGGCGAAAGCGATGTTGCAGGTCTTGCAGCGCCTCGCGCACGGCCGGCAGCGCGGAGACGCGGGAGGCGTCCATGCCGGCGGCTTCGGTGCGGATGTCGTCGCTCACGTCTTCGCCGGCCAGCAGCACCTTGCCCTCGGTGAACTGCAGGGGCAGGGCGGCGGCGAGGGCGGCGATCTGCGCTTCGTTCGCAGCGTTGGCCTCCAGGCCGGCGCGGCGCGCGGCAAGCCCGGTCACGCGGTACAGCGACCCCGAATCGAGGTAGTGGTAGCCCAGCAGGCGCCCCACCTCGGCGGCCAGCGTGCCCTTGCCCGAGGCGGTCGGGCCGTCGATGCAGATCACGGGCACTTCGGCGGCCTCGGCCACCGAGAAGAGGGTCTCGAAGTAGTCGGGGAAGGTCTTGGCGACGCAGTGCGGCTCGAGGATGCGCACCGGCACGCCGGCCGGGTTGAAGGCCGCGAGCGAGAAGCACATGGCGACCCGGTGGTCGTCGTAGGTGCGAATGCTGGCGGGCCGCCAGCCGGCGGCGGGCAGGGGGTGGACGCGGATGAAATCGGGGCCGGCCTCGACCGTGGCGCCGAGCTTTTGCAGCTCGTTCGCCATGGCGTCGATGCGGTCAGTTTCCTTCACGCGCCAGCTCGCGATGTTGCGCAGCGTGGTGGGGCCGTCGGCGTACAACGCCATGACGGCCAGCGTCATGGCGGCGTCGGGGATGTGGTTCGCGTCGAGGTCGATGGCCTTCAGGGGCCAGGCGCCGCGGCGGATTTCGAGCCAGTTCGGGCCGCTGTCGACCCGCGCGCCCATCTGTTGGGCGGCGTCGATGAAGCGGATGTCGCCCTGGATCGAGGCCGCGCCGACACCTTCGATACGGATGCCGTTCTGCCCCGAAACGCCCGTCGCAATAGCGCCGAGCGCTATGAAATAGCTAGCAGACGAGGCGTCCGCCTCGACGTGGATTTCGCCCGGCGAGCTGTAGCGGCTGCCGGCGGGGATGGTGAAGCGCTCCCAGCCGTCGCGTTGCACCGTGATGCCGAAGCGCGCCAGCAGGTTCAGCGTGATCTCGATGTAGGGCTTGGAAATCAGTTCGCCGACGACCTCGATCACGATGTCGTGGGCCGCCGCGAGCGGCAGCGCCAGCAGCAGGGCGGTCAGGAACTGGCTCGACACGTCGCCGCGCACGCGGATCGGCGCGCCAAGCGCCAGTTCGTCGTGCGACACGGGGTGGATGCGCAGCGGCGGGTAGCCGGGGTTGCCGAGGTAGTCGATGCGGCAGCCGAGCTGCGTGAGGGCGTCGACCAGGTCGCCGATCGGGCGCTCGTGCATGCGCGGCACGCCACTGAGTTCGAACTCGCCACCGAGCAGCGACAGCGCCGCCGTCAGCGGACGCATGGCGGTGCCGGCGTTGCCCAGGAACAGCGGCAGCAGCGTTGCGCCCAGCGACGGCGGCAACTGGCCGCCGAGGCCCGTGATGCGCAGCGAACTGCCGGCCGGCTCGATGCCGCAGCCCAGCGCGCGCAGCGCGTCGAGCATCACGCGCGTGTCGTCGGAATCGAGCAGGTCGTGGATCGTGGTGGTGCCGCTGGCCAACGCAGCCAGCAGCAGCACGCGGTTGGAGATGCTCTTGGAGCCCGGCAGCCGGACCGTGCCGGCGGCGCCCGCGAGGGGCGGGAGGTCGAGGAAGGCGGTCGAGAACATGTCAGCTGTCCTGCTGGGCCAGAGCGTCGGTGCTCGAATTCGGCCGCCAGGCGGCGCGCGCCTTGCTGGCGGCGGCGATGGATTGCTCCAGGCCCTGCAGGTCGCCGGCGGTCATCAGTGCTTCGAGGTCTTCCAGCGCCTTGCGGAAGGCCTGCGACTGCTGCAGCACCTGTTCGCGGTTGGCGAGCAGCACGTCGCGCCACATGACGGGGTCGCTGGCGGCGATGCGCGAGAAGTCGCGAAAGCCCGGTCCCGCGAGGCTCAGGAAGCGGTCGCCCTGCGGCTGGCCGATGAGGGCGTTGGTGTAGGCAAAGGCCAGCAGGTGCGGCAGGTGGCTCACGGCGGCGAAGGCGGCGTCGTGCTCTTCGTGCGTCATGGTGACGACGTTGGCGCCGATGCCGCTCCACACCTGCGAGGCGCGCTGCACGTTGGAGCGCAGCGTGGTCTTGACGGGGGTCAGCACGACCTGGCGGCCGGTGAAGAGCGAGGCTTCGGCATGCTCGATGCCGGAGACTTCCTTGCCGGCGATCGGATGCGCCGGCACGAAGCTGGCGAACTGCTTTTGCAGGCCGTTGCGCGCGGCCTCGATCACGTCGCCCTTGGTCGAGCCCACGTCCATCACCAGCGTGTCGGCCGAGATGCCGTGGCGGATGGCCTTGAAGGTGGCTTCCGAGGCGGCCACCGGCACGGCCAGCAGCACGATGTCGGCACCCGACACCGCCAGCAGCGCCGAGGGCGCCGCCACGTCGATCACGCCGAGCTGGCGCGCCCGCTCGGTGGTGGAGGGCGACTTGCTGTAGCCCACCACGCGTTTCACCAGCTTCGCGCGCTTGAGCGCGAGCGCAAAGGAGCCGCCCATGAGGCCGCAGCCGATCAATCCCAGTTGCTCGAACATCGCGTCGGTCCGTTCGGCTCAGGCTTTGATCGGGTAGGCGCCGAGCACCTTGTAGAAGGCGCAGAGGCCGCGCAGTTCGGCCAGCGCCGCCGCCACGTTGGGCTGCGAGGGGTGGCCGTCGAGGTCGATGTAGAAGTAGTACTCCCACTGGCCGGTGCGCGCGGGGCGCGACTCGAAGCGCGTCATCGAGACGTTGTTGGCCTTCAGCGGCACCAGCAGGTCGTGCACCGCGCCGGGGCGGTTGGGCACCGAGACGATCAGGCTCGTGCAGTCCTTGCCCGAAGCCGGCGGCATGGCCAGCGTCTGCGGCAGGCAGATCACCGAGAAGCGGGTGCGGTTGTACGAATCGTCCTGGATGGCGTGCGCCACGATGTGCAGGCCGAAGCGGGTGGCGGCGCGTTCGCCGGCCAGCGCGGCCCAGGCCGGATTGGTGGCCGCGAGGCGTGCGCCTTCGGCGTTGCTCGACACGGCGCGCCGCTCGGCGTTGGGCAGGTGCTTGGACAGCCAGGTCTGGCACTGCGCCAGCGCCTGCGGATGGGCCAGCACGGCCTCGACGCCTTCGAGCGAGTTGCTGCTGCGCATCAGGTGGTGGCGCACCAGCAGGCTGACTTCGCCGACGACATGGGTGGGCGAGTGCAGGAACAGGTCGAGCGAGCGCGTGACCACGCCTTCGGTCGAGTTTTCGACGCCGACCACGCCGTACTGGGCGCTGCCCGCGGCGGTGGCGTGGAACACCTCGTCGAAGCTGGCGCAGTAGATCAGGTCGGCGGCGCCGCCGAAGTACTCGATGGCGGCCTGTTCGCAGAAGGTGCCCTCGGGGCCGAGCACGGCCACGCGTTGGGGCGATTCGAGTGCCAGGCAGGCCGACATGATCTCGCGCCAGATGGCCGCGACATGGAGGTCCTTGAGCGGACCGCCATTGCTTTTCTGCATCTTGTCGATGACCGCGGCGACGCGGTCGGGGCGGAAGAAGGGCGTGCCTTCGCGCTTCTTGACCTCGCCGACCAACTCGGCCACATGGGCGCGCTCATTGAGCAGGCTCAGCAGCCGTTGGTCGAGGGAGTCGATCTGCACGCGCAGACCGGCCAAGCTTTCGGAATTGTCGGGGGTGGTGGGTGGTGTGGGGGCAGAGGCGGTCATCGGTGCGAGCAACAGGGCATGCGCCTACGCATGCGATCGCTCGAATTCTCTCATGTAGGCCACCAAGGCCTGCACCCCTGCCAACGGCATGGCGTTGTAGATGCTCGCGCGCATGCCGCCGACCGACTTGTGGCCCTTGAGCTGCAGCAGCCCAGCTTCGCGCGCGCCGGCCAGGAAGGCCTCGTTGCGCCCCTCGTCGGCCAGGAAGAACGGCACGTTCATGCGCGAACGGCAGTTGGCGTCGATGCGGTTGGCGTAGAAGTCGGAGCCGTCGATGAAGTCGTACAGCAGCTTCGCCTTCTCGACATTGCGCTGCTCCATGGCGGCAACGCCGGTGAGCGCGCCCTCGGTCTGCTGCAGCAGCCACTGGAACGTGAGCCCCGCCATGTAGATGCCCCAGGTCGGCGGGGTGTTGTACATGGAGTGGTTGTCGGCCACGGTCTTGTAGTTGAACGCGCTCGGGCAGATCTCGAGCGCGTGGCCCAGCAGGTCGTCGCGCACGACCACGATGGTCAGGCCGGCGGGGCCGAGGTTCTTCTGGGCACCGCCGAAGGCCAGGCCGACGCGGCTCCAGTCGACGCTGCGCGAGGCGACGTGGGAAGAAAAATCGATGACCAGCGGCGCCTTGCTGCCGAGCGCGGCCAGGTCGGGCAGTTGCTGGAACTCGATGCCGTTGATGGTCTCGTTGCTGCACACGTGCACATACGAGGCATCGCCGGACAGCTGCCAGCTCGCGGGGTCGGGCAGCTTTGTGTGCTGGTTGTCGGCGTTGCTGGCCGCCACGCGGGCGGTGCAGTAGCGCTGCGCTTCCTTGTGCGACTTGGCGCTCCAGCTGCCGGTGACGACGAAGTCGGCAACGCCGCCGCGCGACAGGTTCAGCGGCACGATGGCGTTCTCGCCGAGGCCGCCACCCTGCATGAACAGGATGTGAAAGTGCGAGGGGATGGCCAGCAGCGTGCGGATGTCGGCTTCGGCCTGGGTGCAGATGGCACCGAATTCCTTGCCGCGATGGCTCATCTCCATCACGCTCATGCCACTGCCCTGCCAATCGAGCATCTCGGAAGCGGCGCGTTGCAGCACCGCCTCCGGCATGGCAGCCGGACCGGCCGAAAAGTTGTAGGGGCGCTTGCCGGCCGGCGTCTGCTGCTGGGTCACGTTGCTTTACTTCTTGGCGGGAGCCTTGGCAGCGGGTGCCTTGGCGGGAGCTGCTGCGCCGTCGGTCGGAGCACCGAGGGCCTTGGCGACGTTGGTGTCGAGTGCGCGCATCTTGGGTTCGATGGTGGCGCGGGTTTCGGTCACCAGCTTTTCCGTCAGAGCGGTCTGCATCTTCGGGTTCAGTTCCTGGTACTTCTTGCTCAGGGGCGAGTTGATCCAGGCCAGCAGCTGCTTGAGTTCGTCTTCGCTGAAGTTCTGCTCGAGGATGGGCGTGAGGGCGCCAGGGGCGATCTGCACGGCCTTGTCGCGCACCAGCGGGTAGGCGTCGTCGAAGTACTTCTTCAGCTCGGCGTCGGCGGCCTTGGCGGCGGATTCGCGCTTGGCTTCGGGCACCTGGGTCTGCAGGTACTGCGAACCGGCTTGCGCGATGGGGGCGCTCGACTGCTCGATCAGGCCGCGTGCCAGCGACTCGATGCCGGGGCGCTGGATCTCGATGAACTGCTTGATCAGCGTGGCCTTGTCCTGGGCCATGGCGGCCATGGACGAGCCGGCGAGGGCAGCGGTCAGGAGTGCGAGCTTGAGTTGTTTTTTCACTGAGGATTCTCCGTTGAAGATGTGGAAGTGTCGTCTGCGTCCGGCTCACCTTCGCCGTTCGCGTCGTTTTCGACGATGCGTTGAAGCCCGCTGAGTTTGGCGCCTTCGTCGAGCCCGATCAGCGTGACGCCTTGCGTCGCCCGACCCAGTTCGCGAATCTCGGCCACACGGGTGCGCACGAGCACACCCTTGTCGGTGATGAGCATGATCTCATCGTCCGCATGAACGAGCGTGGCGGCAACGACCTTGCCGTTGCGCTCACTCTGTTGAATCGCGATCATGCCTTTGGTTCCGCGGCCATGACGCGTGTATTCGGTAATGCTTGTGCGTTTTCCGTAACCATTTTCGGTGGCGGTGAGCACGCTTTGCTGCTCGTCCTCGGCCACCAGCATGGCGATCACGCCCTGGCCGGGCTCCAGCGACATGCCGCGCACGCCGCGGGCGTTGCGGCCCAGCGGGCGGACGTCTTCCTCGTCGAAGCGCACGGCCTTGCCGTTGTCGCTGAAGAGCATCACGTCGTGCTTGCCGTCGGTGAGTGCCGCGCCGATGAGGTAGTCGCCTTCATCGAGGTTCACGGCAATGATGCCGCCCTTGCGCGGGTTGCTGAATTCGTCGAGCGCCGTCTTCTTGACCGTGCCCATCGAGGTCGCCATGAACACGTACTGGTCGGCCGGGAAGTTGCGCTTCTCGCCGGTGAGGGCGAGGGCGACGTTGATCTTCTCGCCTTCCTGCAGAGGGAACATGTTGACGATGGGGCGTCCGCGCGAGCCGCGCGAACCCGCCGGCACTTCCCACACCTTGAGCCAGTACAGCCGGCCGCGGTTGGAGAAGCACAGGATGTAGTCGTGCGTGTTGGCGATGAAGAGCTGGTCGATCCAGTCGTCGTCCTTGGTGGACGTGGCCTGCTTGCCGCGCCCGCCGCGCTTTTGCGCGCGGTACTCGCCCAGCGGCTGGCTCTTGATGTAGCCGCTGTGCGAGAGCGTGACGACCATGTCGGTCGGCGTGATCAGGTCTTCGGTCGAGAGGTCGTAGGCACTGTGCTCGACCAGGCTGCGGCGCGCGCCGATCTTCGACTGGCCGAACTCCTGCTTGATCTCGCCGAGTTCGTCGCCAATGATGATCGAGACGCGCTCGGGCTTGGCCAGGATGTCGAGCAGGTCGTCGATCTCGGCCATGACGTCCTTGTACTCGGCAACGATCTTGTCCTGCTCCAGGCCGGTCAGGCGCTGCAGGCGCATCTGCAGGATTTCCTGCGCTTGCGTTTCCGACAGGCGGTACAGGCCGTCGCCGCCCATGCCGTATTCGCGCTCGAGGCCCTCGGGGCGGTAGTCGTCGGCGTTGATCACGCCGCCGTCGGCGCGCGAACGCGTGAGCATTTCGCGCACCAGCTTGCTGTCCCAGCTGCGGGTCATGAGCTCGGCCTTGGCGACCGGCGGGGTGGGCGATTCGCGGATGATGCGGATGAACTCGTCGATGTTGGCCAGTGCCACCGCCAGGCCTTCGAGCACGTGGCCGCGTTCGCGGGCCTTGCGCAGCGTGAAGACGGTGCGGCGCGTGACCACTTCGCGGCGGTGCTGCAGGAAGACCTCGATCAGGTCCTTCAGGTTGCACAGCTTGGGCTGGCCGTCGACCAGCGCCACCATGTTGATGCCGAAGGTGTCCTGCAGCTGCGTCTGCTTGTAGAGGTTGTTGAGCACCACCTCGGGCACTTCGCCGCGCTTGAGCTCGATCACCAGGCGCATGCCCGACTTGTCGGATTCGTCCTGGATGTGGCTGATGCCCTCGATCTTCTTCTCGTGCACCAGCTCGGCCATGCGCTCCTGCAGCGTCTTCTTGTTGACCTGGTAGGGCAGCTCGTCAACGATGATCGCCTGGCGCTGGCCGCGGTCGATGTCCTCGAAGTGGCACTTGGCGCGCATCACGACCTTGCCGCGGCCGGTGCGGTAGCCGTCCTTCACGCCGTTGATGCCGTAGATGATGCCGGCGGTGGGGAAGTCGGGCGCCGGCACGATTTCCATCAGCTCGTCGATGCTCGCCTGCGGATTGCGCAGCAGATACAGACAGGCATCCACCACTTCATTCAGGTTGTGCGGCGGGATATTGGTGGCCATGCCGACCGCAATACCGCCGGAGCCATTGACCAGCAAATTCGGCAGCTGGCTGGGCAAAACTTTCGGTTCTTTTTCGGAGCCGTCGTAATTGTCCTGAAAGTCGACAGTTTCCTTGTCGATATCGGCCAGCATTTCGTGCGCAATTTTGGCCAGCCGGATTTCCGTATAACGCATTGCGGCGGCGTTGTCGCCGTCGACCGACCCGAAGTTGCCCTGGCCGTCGACCAGCATGTGGCGCATCGAGAAGTCCTGGGCCAGCCGGACGATGGTGTCGTAGACCGACTGGTCGCCGTGCGGGTGGTACTTACCGATCACGTCGCCGACGATACGGGCCGACTTCTTGTACGGCCGGTTCCAGTCGTTGTTGAGCTCGTGCATCGCGTACAGCACGCGCCGGTGCACCGGCTTGAGGCCGTCGCGGGCGTCGGGAAGCGCCCGGCCGACGATCACGCTCATGGCGTAATCGAGGTAGCTGCTGCGCATTTCCTCTTCGAGACTGATGGGCAGGGTTTCTTTGGCGAAGGAGGTCATGAGCAAGAGGCTGGCGGCAGGAAGGCGAAATTTTACGCTGTGAGGGGTGTCGCACCGCCGCAACACAAGGGCTCTATTCCGCCTCCGTCCTACGCTTCAGGGGCGTCCAGCGGCCTGTTTGCCAAAGACCCTATGGCACAATCGTCTCAACGTTTTGGGTGGTGGTCACTTAAAGCGTCCTTGATTCGCAGCGCGGCTGCGGCTTTTTCCCCAAGAGGAGAACCATGAAGAAACTGAATAAAGTGGCGATGATGTTTGCAGTCGCTGCGCTCGCCACTGCCGCCGGCGCGCAGACCCGTGTCACCGCTGCGAACGGCGGTCCTACGATCGACAACTGGCAAAACGGCACCGGCGAACTGGTCTGGAAGAACGGCACGAACGAACTGTGCTGGCGCGATGCCAACTGGACGCCCGCAACGGCTGCCGCCGGTTGCGACGGCGCCCTGGTTCCGGCTGCTCCGGCTGCTGTGCCCACCGCTCCTGGCGTGGCTCCCGTGGCTCCCCCGGCTCAAGTCGCTGCTTCGAAGGTCACCTTCGCTGCTGACGCCTTCTTCGACTTCGACAAGTCGGTGCTGAAGCCCGAAGGTCGCGCCAAGCTGACCGACCTGGTCGAGAAGATCCGTGGCGTGAACCTTGAAGTCATCATCGCTGTGGGTCACACCGACTCCATCGGTACCGACGCCTACAACCAGCGTCTGTCGGTGCGTCGCGCCGAAGCCGTCAAGGCCTTCCTGGTCTCGAAGGGCATCGAACGCAACCGCGTCTACACCGAAGGCAAGGGCGAGAAGCAGCCTGTGGCTGACAACCGCACCAAGGAAGGCCGCGCCAAGAACCGTCGCGTGGAAATCGAAGTGGTTGGCACCCGCGCCAACTGATCGATCGATTCCATCGACGAATGAAAACCCCGCCTCGGCGGGGTTTTTTTATGCCTGCCGTATTTGCGGCCGTGCCTGAGGCAAGCCCATTGCGTTCGAGCCGGGCTTTGCTCGCTTCATAATTGCCCCATGACAGAAAACGTGAATGCAGACCCGGCCGAACTGGCCAAGTTTTCGGAACTCGCACACCGGTGGTGGGATTTGGAGAGCGAATTCCGCCCGCTGCACGAAATCAATCCATTGCGGCTGGAATGGATTGACGGTATTGCGCCTATTTCGGGGCAACGTGTCGTCGATATCGGCTGCGGCGGCGGCATCCTGGCCGATTCGATGGCGCGCAAGGGCGCCGACGTGCTGGGCGTCGACCTCGCGACCAAGGCGCTCAAGGTCGCTCAACTGCACGCCCTCGAAGCAGGGACGCGCGGCGTCAAGTACCGCGAAATCAGTGCCGAGGCGCTGGCTGCCGAGCAGCCCGGCAGCTTCGACGTGGTCACCTGCATGGAAATGCTGGAGCACGTGCCCGATCCGGCATCGGTGATCCAGGCCTGCGCCACCCTGGTGAAGCCGGGCGGCTGGGTGTTCTTCTCGACCATCAACCGCAACCTGAAGTCCTTCATGCTGGCGATCGTGGGCGCCGAGTACGTCCTGGGTATGCTGCCGCGCGGCACGCACGAGTACCCCAAGCTGATCCGTCCCAGCGAACTGGCCGGCTACTGCCGCGCTGCCAGCCTGGACCTGCGCCACACCCGAGGCATGGAATACAACCCGCTGACCCGCCGCTACTGGCTCAGCGCCGACACCAGCGTCAACTACCTGTTCGCGACCCAGAAGCCGGCGCTGCCGGAGGCGCAGGGATGATGAAGATCGGGAGCACGACCACACAGGCCATCCTGTTCGACCTCGACGGCACGCTGATCGACAGCGCGCCCGACCTGGGCGCGGCGGCCGACAAGATGCGCACCGACCGCGGCCTGGCGCCTTACCCGCTGGAGCGCTACCGCCCGATGGCCGGCGCCGGCGCACGCGGCATGCTCGGCATTGCCTTCGGCATCACGCCCGATGCGCCGGAGTTCGATGCGCTGCGCGAGGAGTTCTACGTCGGCTACGAACGCCGCATGCTGCTCAACACCCTGGTGTTCGACGGTGTGGCGCCGCTGATCGAGGCGATCCGCGAGCGCGGCCTGCGCTGGGGCGTGGTCACCAACAAGTCGGCCCGCTTCACCGAACCGCTGACCGCCGCGATGCCGCTCTTCGCGAGCGCGGGCGCGATCGTGAGCGGCGACACCACGCCGTTCGCCAAGCCGCACCCCGAACCGCTGCACGAGGCGGCGCGCCGTCTCGGCGTGGTGCCCGAGGCCTGCATCTACGTGGGGGACGACGAGCGCGACATCATCGCGGGCCGCGCCGCGGGCATGGGAACCGTGGCGGCCACCTACGGCTACATGGGTTCGCAGGCCGATGCGGCGCTGTGGAAAGCCGATGCCTCAATCTCTTCGCCCCTGGAGCTCTTGAAGTTACTCAATAGCGCCTAAAATGAGTCGCTTGGGGCTGCACTGGTTTCGACGTGGGTTCGGAGTCGCAGCGGGGCATGTCGAGCTGAATGCGCTCGTAAAACAGATTCAAACAAACTAACTGCAAACGACGAACGTTTCGCACTCGCTGCTTAATTGCCAGTGAGCCTTGCAACAGTTGGCCGATGGGCTGGGCAAGGGGGTCTGGAGCAATCCTGACCTCCCGGCTGCAAGGATAATTACATGGGCTGGCTCCGATCCGGGTACCTTGGGTCGGGGCGAGAAAATAGGGTGCTGGCGTCCGGTTTAGCGTGTGACTGCGCGACTCCGGAAGCGAGACTTAAATCAGATCACTACACATGTAGAACTGCGCGATGAAGGCTTGCGGACGGGGGTTCAAATCCCCCCAGCTCCACCACACAACGACCTAGGGCGTTCACTGAAATTCAGTGAACGCCCTTTTTCATTGGCCAGGCGGCTTCGTTCGGACGACCCCCGCGGTCCCGTCGATGGGGTTCACTCCACACACTAGCTAGTCGATCGCGATCTTGTTCTTCTTCACGAGGTCTGCCCAGCGCCGCATGTCGGTGTAGATGTAGTCGGCGGTCTGCTTCGCGCTGCTGGCTTCGGGAAACATCCCGACGTTCTCGAAGCCCTTCATGACCTCCGGGTCCTTCAGGGCTTGTGCCACCGCTTCGTTGAGGCGATCGCTTCGGTCTGCCGGGAGGCCCGTGCGCGCAGCGAGAACGAACCACTGACTGGCCTCGAAGTTGGCGATGCCGGCTTCCCTGAGTGTCGGCACCTCGGGCAAGGAGGCAGAACGGATCGCCGTGGAAACCCCGTACGCCTTGAGCTTGCCGGACTTGATGTGCGGGAGCACGGGCGTGATGCCCAGTACCGCCAGGGGGAGCTGTCCACCGATCACGTCGGTCACCGCCTGGTTGCCGCCCTTGTAGGGCACGTGCGTCATCGTCACGCCCGTCAGTGCCTGGATGAGTTCTCCGGTCAGGTGCTGGCCGGTGCCGTTGCCGGAGGAGCCGTAGCTGTACTTGTCCGGGTGGGCGGATGCGTCGGCGAGCAGGGCCTTGAGGTCCTTGGGCGCATCGGGCCGTGCCGGTCCCACGAGGACGGTGGAGCCTTTGGCGAGCATGGCGATGGCGCTCATCTCCTTGCCGATTTGCGGCATCGGGATGCTCGTGAGCACCGGGCCGGGAACCGTCACCAGGGTGTAGCCGTCGGCCGGCTGGGTTGCCACATACCGCAGCGCGAGCGAGCCCGTGGCGCCGGGCTTGTTGTCGACCACGATGGGCTGGCCGAGCGTCGCTTCCAGCTTGCGGGCGACAAGGCGCGTGACGACATCGACGCTGCCCCCCGGTGGGTAGCCGACGACCCAGGTGATCGCTCGAGAGGGGTACTTCTCTTGCGCGAGCGCCGCAGAAGACGCCAGCGCCGTGAGTGCGCAGAAGATCAGAAAGAGGCCTCGGCGGCCGCCTGGATGCTTGGACATGGAGTGAGCCTTCTGGGACGGTGGGGAGATGCGCGAGCGCGTCAGGGATTCCGCGGCCTCAGTCCGGCGCGCCCGGCGCCGTGTGAGGATGTGCTGCCGCACTCTGATGAAAGGCGCGGACCATCCGCTGGATCGGCCCCAGGACCCACGTGTTGTAGACCAGCACATCCGACTCCTCCTTGGGGTCGCGCGTGATGTTGAAGAGATAGGGCGATTCGAGCTTGCCCTTGCCTTCGTTCACCTCGGGCTCCCAGTAGAAATGCAGCTTCCAGTCGCGCCACTTCACTGCGCGCAGTTCGTTCTTGATGTGGAAGAGAAAGCCCTCGCGCAAGGACTTCTGTTCGCCGAGGAAGAAGGGCATCTGATCGATGCCATCGATCGGCCTGTCCTCGGGAATGCGGGCGCCGCCCGCGCGTGCCAGCGTGGAGAAGAGGTCGGTGACGTGCACGATCTCGTTGCTCACCCGACCCGCGGCGATCTTGCCCGGCCAGCGCACGATGCACGGCACGCGCAGGCTGCCTTCCATGGCCGTGTGATAGGTGCCGCGCCAGGGGCCGGCCGTGCCGCGGTACGGAGCGCGGAACTCGGGGCCGTTGTCGCTCGCGAAGATGAAGAGGGTGTCTTCCGACATGCCGAGGCGCTCGATCTCGTCGATGACCTGGCCTACGCGGTGGTCCATCTCGACCATGGAATCGGCGAAATCGCCATGGCCGGTGCGGCCCGCGAAATCGCGGTGAGGCAGGGTGGGGAAATGCAGGTGCGTGAGCGGCAGGTAAAGGAAGAACGGCTTCTGTGCCGCGTGGTTGCGCTGGATGAATTCCAAGGACCGGTTCGTCAGCGTCTCGTCGATGCGCCGGCGCGAATCCAGGTTGTATTCCTCTACGTTCTCCGAGGGCGCACCGGCACGGCCCTGCATGATGTACGGGATGTCCGCCACGCTCGGGTCGTAGCCGACACTGGCCGTGAACTGGCTCTCGTCCGTGGTGCGCGGAATGCCGTACCACTCGTCGAATCCCCGGTCGCTCGGGAAGCGGCCTTCCACATCGCCCAGGTGCCATTTGCCGTAGTGCGCAGTCGCATAACCCTGTGCCGAGAGCAACTGCGCCAGCGTCATCTCGCGGCGTGCCAGGCCCTGAGGCAGGCCGGGCGGCACCGATTGCAGGCAGCCCGTGCGGATCGGGTGCCGCCCGCTCATCAGCGCGGAGCGCGTCGGCACGCAATCGCTCTCGACATTGAAGTTCTGCAGCAGAAGGCCTTGGCTGGCGAGCGCGTCGATGCGTGGCGTGGGCGCGCCCCGCAGCGCCCCGCCGCCGTAGCAGCCGAGCTCGCCCCAGCCGAGGTTGTCGGCAAGGATGAGAACGATGTTGGGTGGGTTCATGGAGGGACTCATTGCGACTGCAGTCTAGGAACGGCTAGGATTCGGGTGTTTCCAATTGGGAAATCTTCGTTAACTTTTATTCATGTCCTTCTCGGCACGCGACCTCGACTACTTCCTGGAAGTGGCGCGCCATGGGCAGCTGGCCCGTGCAGCAACCAGCCTGACGGTGACGGCCGCGGCGCTGTCCAAGGCGATCCGCCGGCTGGAGGACGAGATGGGGCTCGGTCTCTTCGAGCGCTCGGGCCATGGCATGACGCTCACGCCGTTCGGCGTCGCGTTCCGCGAACGTGCGCAACGCATGAAGTCCGAGCACGACGAGGCGCTTCGTCATGCGGGCGACGTCCGCGCAGGACGCGCCGGGCTCATCCGTGTGGGCGCGACGCTGGCGGTTCTGGATGCCGTGCTCTCACCGGCGCTTGCGGCGCTGCAGCCCCGTCGCCCGGGCATGCACGTGCGCCTGGAAGTGGCGTCTTCGGACGAGTTGATCGACTGGACGCGCCAGGGCCTGCTCGATGTCGCCGTGATTCCGACCTATGAGTCCATGCCGCACGGCCTGGTGCATGAGGACCTCCTGACCGATGCGCTCGTCGCCGTGGCGCGCGTGGGGCATCCGGTCTTCGCGCGTCGCCGCCTCACGATGGGCGATCTGTCGAAGTTTTCCTGGGTGCTGCCATCCGTTCACTCGGCTGCACGCGCGAAGCTGGACGAGGTGTTTCGCTCTGCGGACGCGACGCCGCCGCAAGGCGCGATCGAGGTGCACTTCAATGCGTCCTGGTCGCTGCCGGTGCTTGCAGCGACCGATCTGATGGGCATCGTCCCGGTCTCCGTGCTCGCGCTGCCCCAGGCGCGTGGCGTCAAGGTGATTCCCTTCGACGCGCTGTCGATTCCGAGGCGCATCTCGCTTTTCTCACGTCCGAATACTTATCGCTCCCCACTCCTCGAGGAGTTCGTGCAGGCGCTCAAGGCACTGGCGCCGACGCAGCGAAGCAGCGCGGCGCGCAAGGGCTGACGGGCGCTCGCTGAGGTCGTCTTCAGTTCGCGGTCGCCGCCTTCACCGGCCAGTCGCGCAGCTTGCCTGGGTTCAGCAAGCCCATCGGATCGAAGCGCTGCTTCACCTCGATGACTTCCGGCGGCAGCGGCCCGCCGGCCTTGCCGTCTTCCACGATGTTCACGTGCGGGTTGTTGATGTGCACCTGGTGCGCGCGGTGGATGTCGATGATCTCGTTCAGGCGATCCTCGGTACTGAAGCGCACGAGTTGTAGCCCGCTGCAGGTGAGGAGCCCCGCCGCGTTGCGCAGGAACTCGACGTGCATCATGACCTCGCCGCCCAGCAGCTTCTCCATCTCGATGACCTGCTCGACATGCCGGCCGGGGATGAACCCGCTTTGCAGGTAGGTCAGCGTCGGGTCGATCTTCAGCGCGTGCAGCGTCGTGTGGTTCCAGGTGAACTCCATCAGCGTGCGGTTGCTCTTCTGTACTTCGGCGGCCGTCTTGCGGTAGCTCACGGTGCCGCCGTGCGCCTGCACCAGCAGCATCATGGCCGGCTCGCTTTGCTCGGCCACCAGCGACAGCACGGTGTGGCAGCCCTTCGGCAGGTGCGTCGCCAGCTGCGCGAGGTGGTCGGCGATGGGCGCCGCGAAGAAGGTGACGCCGCGCTTCACGATGCCCGGCGCATGCGCGAGCTTGTCCGCGAAGTTCAGCGCGTTCTCGAAGTCGTCGAAGGTCACCAGCGTCTCGAGCCACGGATGCGCGGGTGCCAGTGCGATCTCCAGCTCCAGCACGAGGCCGTTGGTGCCCCACAGGTGGTGCATGCGCATCGCTTCGGCGCCGCGCAGCTCGACCACCTGTGGCTCGGCCTCGATGGTCATCGCGCGAATGCCCAGCACATTGCCGGGCGCGCCCAGCGGCCCGTAGTTGATCGAGCCCACGCCGCCGAAGCCGCCACCGAACAGGCCGCCCAGCGTCGCGCTGCGGTAGGTCGAGGGCACGCAGCGCATCTCCTGGCCGGTGGGCTTCGTCTGCTTCTCGAGTTCGCCCAGGCGGATGCCGGCCTGCGCGCGCGCCACGCCGGGCTGCACCCACAGGCAGGCGTTGTAGGCCGTCATGTCGAGCACCACGCCGCCGGCGAGCGGCGTGGTCTGGCCGTAGTTGCCGGTGCCGCTGCCACGGATGGTGATGGGCACGCCGCGGCGCGCGCAGGCGCCGACCACCGCGCGGATGTCTTCTTCGGTGCGCGGGCGCACCACCACGTCGGCGCGCTTGTCCTTCAGCTGGCGCGTGAGCACCGGGCTGAACCAGGAGAAGTCCTGCGAGAGGCGCGTGACGCGGCCTTCGTCGGTGATCCAGTCGAGGTCGGGGAGTTCGAGCAGCAGTTGTTCAATGGCGGAAGCGGGAGCATTCATGGTCGATTTCAATCCTGGGAAAGTTCGCTCGCGTGCCACGAGCCCAGCGCCACCTTGGTGAGCCAGGCCATCAGCACGAAGAGCGCGACGCCGGTGAGGGAAATGAGCAGCAGGGCCGCGAACATGCGCGGAATGTTCAGCTGGAAGCCCGCCTGCAGGATCTGGTAGGCCAGCCCCGCGCCCGAGCCGCCGGTGCCGGCCACGAACTCCGCCACCACCGCGCCGATCAGCGCCAGGCCGCTGGAGATGCGAAGGCCTCCGAAGAAGTACGGCAGCGCGCTCGGAATGCGCAGGCGCACCAGCTGCTGCCAGCGCGTGGCGCGGTTCAGCTTGAAGTAGCTCTGCAGGTCGGGGTCGATGCTGCGCAGGCCCAGCGTGGTGTTGCTGATGATGGGAAACAGCGCCACCAGCGCCGCGCACACCGTCATGGCCGCGACCGGGTTCTTCACCCAGATGATGATCAGCGGCGCCACGGCCACGATGGGCGTCACCTGCAGCAGCACCGCGTACGGAAAGAGCGCGGTCTCGATGCGCTTGCTCTGCACGAACAGGAACGAGATCAGCACGCCCGCCACCGTGGCCAGCGCGAACGACAGCACCGTGATCTTCAGCGTGACCAGGAGCGCGCTGCCCAGCGGTGCCCAGTCGGTCACCAGCGTCTGCACCATCAGCCAGGGCGAGGGCACGAGGTAGGGCGGCAGTTCCATCGCCACCACCATCCACTGCCACAGCGCGATCAGCACCACGCCGATGAGCACCGGATAGAGCACGCGCTGCACGCGTGGCTGGCTCAGCAGGGGCGCCGCGGGTTTCGTCGCTGCCTTCATGGCGCGGTCTCCTCTTCTTCTGTGGTGCTGGCGCGCAGCAGGCTGTCCTGCAACTGCTTCGCGTGGCGCGCGAACCCGGGCGTGACCATGAAGTCGGCCTGGCGTGGGTAGGGCTCGTCGATCTGGAACTGCTCGACCACGCGACCCGGCCGCGCGGCCATCATCACCACGCGGCTCGAGAGGAACACCGCCTCGTGGATCGAATGCGTCACGAAGATCACCGTGAGCTTCTTCTTGCGCCACAGCTCGAGCAGGTCGGCGTCGAGCTTGTGGCGCGTGATCTCGTCGAGCGCGCCGAAGGGCTCGTCCATCAGCAGCAGGTCGGGCTGCGTGACCAGGCCGCGCGCGATCGACACGCGCATCTGCATGCCGCCCGACAGCGCACGCGGCAGCGCATTGGCGAACTTCTCCAGCCCCACGAGCGCGAGCGATTCCGTCACCCGCGCATCGGCCTCCTTGCGGGGCACGCCGGCCAGGTCCAGCGGCAGCCGCACATTGGTCTGCACGCTGGCCCAGGGCATCAGCGTGGGCGACTGGAACACGAACGACATCTTGTGCGGGCAGTCGTGCAACTGCGCCACGGGCTTGCGCCACACCAGCAGGCGCCCGTCGCTGGGTTCGAGCATGCCCGCCACCATCTTCAGCAGCGTGCTCTTGCCGCAGCCCGAGGGGCCCAGCAACGTGACGAACTCGCCTTCGGCGATCGACAGGTCCACCGGCAGCAGCGCCTGCGGGCCGTTGGGGTAGGTCTTCTCGGCCGAGAGGATCTCGACGGCGGGCACGGCGGGCGCCACCGGCGGCGCGAGGGTGTGGGGTTCGATGCGGTTCATGGCGCGGCGAGATTCAGGGCAAGACCTTGGCGTCCTTCACGAACTCGGTCGTGTAGGTTTTTGCGAGGTCCACCTTGGCAGGGTCGAGCAGCTTGGAAGCCACCAGGAAGTCGTAGCTCGCCTTGGCGCGCGCATCGGTGATCACGCCGATGCCGAGCTTGGCCGCGTCGCCGCCCGTGACCATGCCCATCTCTTTCAGCTTGGCCACGCTGTAGGCCAGCTGGTCGTCGGTCATGTTGGGGTTGTCCTTCTTGATCAGCGCGTTGGCCGGTGCCGGGTCGGCCAGGTAGCTCTTCCAGCCTTCGGCCGAGGCCTTCACGAAGGCGGCGACCTGCTTGCTGCGCTCCTTCACCGTCTTGTCCATGCACGACACGGTGACCGCGTAGGAGGGGTAGCCGTGGTCGCTGAACATCAGCACCGTGCTCTTCACGCCGGCCTTCTGGATGGCGTAGGGCTCGGAGGTCAGGTAGCCCTGCTGCGCGGTGTTCGGGTCGGCCACGAAGGGCTGGATGTTGAAGGTGTAGGGGCGCGTCTGTTCGTCCTTCAGGCCGAAGCGGGCCTTGAGCCAGGGCCAGTAGCCGCGGTTGGCCTGCGCGCCGATCAGGAGCGTCTTGCCCTTGAGGTCCTCGAACTTCTTGACGTCGTCGTGCGCGATCAGCACCTGCGGGTCCTTCTGGAAGAAGGCCGCCACGTTGACCACGGGCACGCCGCCTTCGCGCACCTGCATCATCTGGATGTCGCTCGATCCCATGATGCAGTCGGCCTGGCCCGCGGCCATCATCTGCGTGATGTTGACCTGCGGGCCACCCATGCGGATCGTCACGTCCAGGCCGTGCTTCTTGTAGATGCCCTGCGCCACCGCCTGGTAGAAGCCGCCGTGCTCGGCCTGCGCATACCAGTTGGTCATGTAGGTGAACTTGTCCTGGGCCTGTGCGGGTGCAACGGCCGTGAGGAGCGAGAGCGCGGCGGCGCCGGCCAGGGAAAGAGCGAAGGAACGCATGGTGGGGACCTCTCGAAGGCGGGATGAAAAAGAAGAACGAAGCCGTTGCAAGGCGCGCGCCTCAGGCCGGCACGAACGACTGCTGGATGAAGCCCTGCTGGTGGCCGCGCTCCCAGGTGGCTTCCTCGCGCACGACCCAGCGCAGCGCATGAAGCTCGGTCAGCGCCTGGGCCCAGCTGTCCGAGAGCGTGTCCAGGATTTCGAGGCCCTGTTCGCGCGTGGCGCTGGTCGGGTCGCCGATCACGCCGCTGGGGCCGAAGTCGCGCGCGGTCCAGGCGCAGGCGGGGCGGCCGTCGGCCGACAGCAGCTTGATCGGGAAGGGCGGCGGAAAGTTGGCCACCGCGCGTTCCATGTGCACGGTGTCGGGCGCCAGCGCGAGCATCAGCGCGGTCTCGGAATGGCCCGCGTGCATCGCGAGCTTCTTTTCCTGCTCGCTCACCTGCCGGCTCGCCGCGCTGGGCAGGCGCGACACGCCGTGCGGCACGATCACGAAGTCGCCATGGCGCAGGCGCAGTTCGCGCGCCGCCATCTCCAGCACCTGCGGCTGGCCGCCGTGGCCGTTGGCGAACAGCAGCTTGCGAAAGCCCGAGCGGTACACCGATTCGCCGATCTCGATCACGGTCGACAGCAGCGTGGTGCCCGTGAGCGTCACCGTGCCGGGAAAGTGCAGGTGCTCTTCCGACTTGCCGTAGGTGATCGGCGGCAGGGCAAAGGCGCGCACCTCGGCCGGCAGCTTCTCCAGCGCCTTGCCCATCACGCCCGAGGCGATCACGCTGTCGACCGAGCACGGCAGGTGCGGGCCGTGCTGCTCGATCGCGCCGCACGGCAGCACGATGACGGTGTTCTCGCGGTCGGGCAGCGCGGCGATTTCGGTCCAGCTCAGGTAGGGCAGGAAGCGGTGGGGCGGGATGTAGCCGTGGAGCATGGGAGTCCTTGCTTGTTCTTTATTCAGGGAAGAAAGGCGATGCGTCGCCGTGCGTCACGTGGCCGTCGCGCAGCACCACGCGGGTGGCGCTGCGCGAGGGCCAGCCGTGGCGGTCGGCCTGCGTGAACAGCACCAGGTCGGCTTTCGCGCCGACCAGCGTGGGCGTCGTCGTGGCGGGCGCGCGTTCCAGCCAGTCGCTGCGGCACAGCGCCTGCGACCAGGTGTCGAAGGGTTCGTCGAGCTGTGCCACCAGCGCGGCCGTGCCCAGCGCCTCGACGGGGTCGAAGCTGCCGAGGCGGCAGAACGGGTCCTGCACGTTGTCGCTGGCGAACAGCAATGGAATGCCGCGCGCATGCGCTTCCTTGACCAGCGTGATGCCGCGCTGGCGCGGCGTGCGCCCGGTGACGGCGTCCTGCAGCAGCAGGTTGGTGGCGGGCAGCGACACCACGGTGATCGGTGCGCGCGCCACGGCGTCCAGCGTGGCGAAGGCCTGCGCCTCGGGCTGGGCCGCCAGCGCGCAGAGGTGGCCGCAGACCACGCGGCCTTCGTAGCCGATCTCGCGCAGGAGGCGCGCGGTGGTCTGCAGGCCCACGGCCGAGGCGTCGAGTTCCTCGTCCACGTGCAGGTCGATGTCGAGCTCGCAGGCCTGCGCCGCCAACAGCAGGTTGCGCAGCGCGTTCTCGCTCCAGTTGGTGGAGTGCACGAAGCCGCCGAGCAGCGCGTGCGCTCCGGTGGCCTTCACCTGCCGCGCCAGGCGCAGCGCCTGCGACGCGTCTTCGAACAGGGGCAACTTGATGAGGGCGACCTGCTCCAGCCGCACCCGGCCGGCCCATTCCTGCGCCAGCTCGGCCATGACGGGCCAGGCCGTGGGCAGCGCGTCGGGCTCCCACCAGTCGACGTGCGTGCGCACGTGGGCGGTGCCGCATGCCCAGGCCCACTGCAGGCCGCGCGATGCGCGCTCGCGCACGTCGGCGGGCGTCCAGTGCACGCGGTCGGCCAGCATCGCGTCGATTGCGCCGAGCAGGCCGGGCTGCACCTTTTGCATGCGCGCCAGCGTGAATGCCTTGTCCAGGTGCGTGTGCGCGTCGACGAAGGCGGGGAGGGCGAGCGTGCCGGCAAGGTCCCAGCCGGCGCCCGGCGTGATGTCCCTCGCGGGCTGCACCGAGCGGACGCGGCCGGCTTCGATGCCGATGCGTGCGAGTTCGGGCACTCCGTGGCGCTGCGGCCAGTCGGCGGGCAGCAGCCAGCGCGGCAGCCGTGCGTTGTCCAGCAGCGCGGGCGCGTTCATGCGAAACGCGCTCCCGCCGGGCCTGCGGGGGCGCTGGTTTCCATCAACAGACAGCAGGCAACGCGGACGTGCATGAATTTGACCAATCAATCAGAGCAACTGGTCAGGTTATGCAAGCGACGTGCCAGTCCGGGTGCACCGGACTGGGGAGGCGGGCGTCAGCCCGCGGCTGATGCGACTACGTTGCCTGGCGCGGCCAGAGCCGCACCGCCAGCGCGGCGGCGGCCGTGGCGGTCGCCAGCGCCGTCACGCCGGCCCAGCCCCACGCGGCGAGCACCAGCGCGCCCAGCGCCGAGCCGGTCGCCATGCCGATGAACATGCTGGTGAACAGCACGGCGTTGAGCCGGCTGCGCGCACCGGGCTCGATGCCGTAGACGATCGTCTGGTGGGCGATCAGCGCCGCCTGCATGCCCAGGTCGAAGCCGACCGCGGCCAGCGCCAGCAGCCACAGCTGCGCATGCGGCGTCATCAGCGGTGCCAGCCCCATGGCCGCGAACGACACCAGCGCCAGCCCCGCGCCCAGGCGCGTCACGAGCTCCGGTCCGCGCCGGTCGGCCAGCCGCCCGGCCAGCGGCGCCGCCAGCGCGCCCGCCGCGCCGGCCAGGCCGAAGGCGCCTGCCGCCGCGCTGCCCAGGTGGAACGGCGCGCCGTGCAGCATCACGGCCAGCGTCGACCAGAAGGCGCTGAATCCCACGGCCAGCAGCGCCTGGGCCAGCGCCGCGCGGCGCAGCGTGCCGTGGCGCGACCACAGCGTGCCCAGCGAGCCGAGCAGGGCGCCGTAGGCCAGGTGCGTGGTCGGCCGAAAGCGCGGCAGCCCGCGCCAGGCCGCGGCGCCGATGAGCGCGATGCTGGCCGCGGCCGCGATGAACATGGCGCGCCAGCCGAAGTGCTCGGCCACGAAGCCGCTCACCACGCGCGACAGCAGGATGCCCAGCAGCAACCCCGTCATCACCGTGCCGACCGTCTTGCCGCGCGTGGCGTCGGGCGCCAGCGTGGCGGCGGCGGGCACGAGGTCCTGCGCCATCGTGGCCGCCAGTCCGATCGCGAGGCTGGCCGCGAGCAGCACGCCGATCGACGGTGCCGCGCCAGCCACGAGCAGTGCGGCGCACAGCGCCCCTGCCTTGATCAGCACGATGCGGCGCCGGTCGAAGCGGTCGCCCAGCGGCGCCAGCAGCAGGATGCCCAGCGCATAGCCCAGTTGCGTGAGCGTGGGAATGAAGCCCACCGCGCGGGTGGAGGCGCCGATGTCGGCGCCCAGCACCCCGAGCATCGGCTGAGCGTAGTAGAGCGAGGCCACCGACAGGCCCGCGCCGGCGGCCAGCAGCAGGATCAGCGAGGCCGGCAGGCCGTGCCCCGGCGCGGCAGCCGGTGCATGCGTAGTTTGAATGGAAGGCATGGTGTTAACCCTCGATTATCGAAGCAAGGGTTGGAATGTGCCCGTTGGGGTCTTGGCTTGGTAGTCCCGTGGATCGCACAATGCCCATACGCCAAACGTATGAATGAGGCCATGTCCACGTCCCCTGCTGTCGACCGCATCGAGCTGATGCAGACCTTTCTTCACATCGTCGAGGCCGGCAGCCTGTCGGCCGCCGCGCTCCGGATGGGCGCGACCCAGCCCACCGTGAGCCGTCGCCTGCAGGCGCTGGAGCGCTCGCTGGGCGTGCGGCTGCTGCGTCGCTCCACGCACGCCATGAAGCTCACGGAGGATGGCGAGCGCTGCTACGAGCGGGCCCGGGAGCTGATTGCCGACTGGCACGCCTTCGAGGCCGACCTGCGCGGCGTGGGCGACGAGCCCGAGGGCACGCTGCGGGTGGTGGCGCCGCATGCGCTGGGCCAGCTGTTGCTGGTCGGTCCGCTGGCCGAGTACCTGCGCGCCTATCCGCGCGTGTCCGTCGAATGGCTGCTGAACGACCGCCGGCCCGACTTCATCGCCGAAGGCGTCGACTGCGCGATCCAGGTCGGCGAGATGACCGACGCGATGGCCGTGGCGGTCAAGGTCTCGGAGGTTCCGCGCGTGGTGGTCGCCGCGCCCTCGCTGCTGGAGGGGCGCTCACCGCCCGCGCACGCGGCGGAACTGGCCGAGCTGCCGTGGCTCGCGCTGCGCACCTTCTATCGCAACGAGGTGCTGCTCACGCACCGGCCGACCGGCGAGATCGCGCGCGTGCCGATCCGTCCACGCATGAGCACCGACAGCCTCTATGCGCTGCAAAGCGCGGCGCGCATGGGACTGGGCGCCTGCCTGGGCTCGGCCTGGCTGCTGAACGAGGACATCGCCGCCG
Source organism: Variovorax boronicumulans (assembly GCF_009811375.1). Lineage (NCBI taxonomy): Bacteria > Pseudomonadati > Pseudomonadota > Betaproteobacteria > Burkholderiales > Comamonadaceae > Variovorax > Variovorax boronicumulans. The sequence goes on along the minus strand of NZ_BKDH01000001.1, from coordinate 3,615,562 downwards.
GACGGCTGGTGCAGCTCGTGCCGCAATGGCATGTGGCGCCGTTGCCGGTCTACCTGACCTACCCGCACGCGCGCTTCCAGCCGGCGCGCCTGCGCCGCTTCATCGAGATGATGCGGCTTGCGCTGGCCGACCCGACGGGCCAGGTCTGGGAGGCGCGCGTGGGCTGAGCGAGGCCGGCGCGGAACTCAGGCCTTGATGCCGCAGCCGCCCAGGACGAACGCCACCAGTTCGCGCGCGATCGGTTCGCGGTCGATCGGCGCCTCGGGCGGCAGGCCGAGCATCACGCGCGTCTGGATCGCGTAGTCGGCGTAGCTCTGGGTCATGGCCCAGATGTGCATCAGCAGCAGGCGCGCATCGAGCGGGCGCATCTGCCCGCGCGCGATCCAGCCGTTGATGATGTCGACCTTCTTCTGCGTCCACGCCTGCGCGTTGGGCCAGTAGCGGTCGAGGTTGCGTCCGCCGTCGAGCACCTCGCGCGTGAAGATGCGCGAGATCTCCGGGTTGTCGAACGCATGGTCGAGCTTCTTGCGGATGTAGTCGCCCAGCACCGTGGCCGGGTCGCTGGCGTCCTCGAACGAGAACACCACCTTCCAGGCATGCAGCACCTGCATCAGCAGCTCTTCGTAGAGCTCTTCCTTGCCGGCGATGTAGTAGTGCAGCTGGGGCTTGGTGAGGCCGGCGCGCGCGGCGATGGCCTGGGTGGAGGTGCCCTTCAGCCCGTGCAGGCTGAACTCGGTCACCGCCGCCGTGCGGATGGCCGCCATGATGCGTTCGCGCCCCGGCCTCGCGCGCGACAGCGGGCCGTCGGGTGCGGGCATTTCTTGGGCGAGGGCGGGAGGCACAGGGGCGGTGGCGACGGTCATGGGCGTGGGAGGCGCGGCTTGCGCCCGGCCGATGGTAATCCTTGGCCCGTGGCCCTTTCTTGCGATGAGTGCGCCTGCGCCTTTCTCGATGGGCGATGAAAGGTGACAGCGGTCGGCATCGAGGCGTTTCCCTGAGCTACTTTTTTTCTTCCCCTTGCCTCTACCAGCGCCGAACCGCTGTCGAAACGTAGTGTGCGCAACGCAGGTGAAGTCAGAGTGAAGTCTGTGCAGGCCTTGCGTGAACGGATCAGAGGCCGTCCAGTTCGCCCTTGACGTGCGTGCGCGTGTCGCCGCCGACCCAGACCTGGCCGGCGTCGTCGCGGGTCAGGTGGATGCGGCCCTGCCGGCCCAGGCGTGTGCCCTGCGCGGCGACGTAGTCGTCTTGTGCCACGCCCGTGGCGAAGAGCCACTGCGCGAGCGAGGCATTGAGGCTTCCCGTGACGGGGTCTTCGACGATGGCGCCCAGATGGTCGGTGAAGAAGGCGCGCACTTCGAAGGCTGCATCGCCGCCCTCGGCATGAGGGCCGACCACGCCGACGTCGATGCGGGTGGGCCAGCGTCGGGCCGGCTCCAGAGACAGCACCTTGTCTGCCGACGCCAGCCGGATCCCCAGCCAGCCGGGGCCGTTGTCGATCCAGGCCGCGTCCTCGATGTCGTCGGCTTCGATGCCCAGCAGCCGCCGCGCGTCCTCGAGTTCGGCCGGGGTCGGCGCGCCCGAGCGGATCAGCGGCGGCGCGGCGAACGCAAGCCGTCCCTGGTCGCGCCGGATCTGGACCAGCCCAGCGCCGCACTCCTGCGTGATCACCGTGGCTTGCTGCCTGGGCGCGCCTTGGCCCGACAGCCAGGCGTGGCAGCTGCCAAGCGTGGGGTGCCCTGCAAAAGGCATCTCCCGATCCAAGGTGAAGATCCTCACGCGGTAGTCCGCCTCCGGGTGCGTGGGTGCGAAGACAAACGCGGTTTCCGAGAGGTTGAACCAGCGCGTCAGCTGCTGCATGTCGTGCGTGGCGAGCGCGTCGGCGCCGGTGACGACCGCCAGCGGATTGCCCGAGAGCGGGCCGGCGCCGAAGACGTCGACCATGTGGACGGTGATGCTCATGCGTTCGGTCTTTCGCTGGGGTTCATTGAATTCAGTTCTGCGAGGCCAGCAGCTTCAGCCCCGCGGCCGCGAACACCGCCGAGAGCACGCCTTCGATCCAGCGTCGCAGCCTCGCATACAGCGCAATCATCGAGGCGGTCGAAAAGACGATGGCGTAGCCGCCGAACACCATGATGCCGAGAAGTACGCAACCGCCCACGATCGCCGGCAACCCACCGGCGGGTGTGTCCTGGCGCACGCCGAGCGAGATGATCGCGATCCACGACATGATCGCCTTCGGGTTGCCGATGTGCATGAGCACGCCCTGGCGGTAGAGGGTGCGGTAGCGCAATGCGCCGCGTTCCGCGCTGTTCTTCTTCACCGCGTCGGCGCCAGGTCGCATGGCGGACCGGCCCGCGCGAAAAGCCAGATACAGCAGGTAGAGGCCGCCGGCGATCTTGAGCACGACAAGGGCCTGCGCATACGCGGTCAGGACCGCGGAAACACCGGTCGCTGCCAGGATCGCCCAGAAGAGCGAGCCCGTGACAACGCCGGCCGCAAGCGCGAGCGCGGGGCGACGGCCGTCGCGCATCGCGGTGCCCATGATGGCCATGTTGCTCGGCCCCGGACTGGCGGTGGCGATGAGGTACGTCCCGTAGACGAGTGCGATCTGGCTGACGGCCATGCGGGTGCTCCAAAACCAAGGGGTGTCTTCAGCGGCCTTCAGCGCGATGGAGGCCGAGGAGTGAAAGTTACACTATTGGAATATTCAAAAAGTGTCACGTGACACTTTTATTTGCGAGGCCGCGCACGTGCTCCTTCGATCCTCCTGGACGCCCCGTCTGGCAAGCAACGGCACGAATGCCACCGAGCGGGTGGTGCTGGCCCTGGCCGACGACATCGTCGAGGGGCGGCTCGCGGGTGGCGATCGTCTGCCTGCCCATCGGGACCTGGCGAAGACGCTGCAGATCGGCCTGGGCACCGTGACGAAGGCCTATGCCATCCTGGAGCGCAGGGGCCTCACGCGCAGCGTCAAGGGCCGGGGAACCTTCGTGGCGATCCACCAGGCGCACGGCGACCGGCAGATCGATCTGTCGTCGAATGCGCCGCCGGCCGCGCTCGGTGCGCGCGTGCTGGCGCGCACGCTGACGGGCATCGCGCGCAAGATCGACGCGGATCACTTCAACCTGTACGCGCCACCCGGCGGACACCTGGAACATCGCCGCGTTCTCGCCCGCTGGCTCGAAACGATCGGCCTGGTGGTCGATCCGTCGCAGCTGGTCCTGACCAGCAGCGCACGCCAGGCGCTGTCGCTGGCCTTCGATCTGGTGTGCGGACGGCAAGGCGTGCTGCTCACCGAACGGATCACCTACCCCGGCGCCCTCGCGCTGGCCCGGCGCAAGGGGTATCGCATCCAGGGCGTCGAGATGGACGCGGAAGGGATGGTGCCGCAGGCGCTCGCACAGGCGCTCGACGGCGCGGCGCCCGCCGGTGGCACGGCGGTCTACCTCACCCCGACGCTGCACAACCCGACGACGGCCACGATGAGCGCGAAGCGACGGCGGGCCATCGTGGCGGTGTGCCGCCGCGCGGGCGCCTGGATCATCGAAGACGGCGTGTACGCGGCGGCCTCCGACGGATTGCCCCAGCTGGCCACCTTGGCGCCCGACATCGCGCTGCATGTGAACGGGCTCTCCAAGTCGCTCGGCCCGGGATTGCAGGTCGGCGTGCTGGCACTGCCGCCCGAACTGTGCGGCCCCGCGCAGGACCTTCTGCAGGATGTGCCCATGGCGCCGTCGGCGTTCTCCTGCGCGGTGGTCGATGAATGGCTGGCCACCGGCGTGGTCGCCTCGGTCCAGCGCGATCTGCGCCACGAGGCCCGGCGCCGTTCCAGGCTGGCCGTCTCGCTGCTCGGTGCCCGCGAACTGGTCTGGCATCCCGATGCCTACAACGTCTGGCTGCCGATGCGGCGCGATGCCGCGGAGGGCGTCGTGGCCGCGGCGGCGCAAGCCGGCGTGAAGCTCACCCCGCCGCAGACCCTGATGGCGAACCCGAAGGACAAGGCGAGTGGCCTGCGGATCTGCCTGGGCGGCCCCGGCTTCGACGAGCTGACCGGGGCCCTGGCACTTCTGGCCACCTTGCTGAAGCCAGGCGCCTGACGCGGCGCGGACCTCAGACGACCGGCACCGGGGCGCCGTCGGTGGGCACGCTGGCGTGCCGGTCGTCGGGCGGCGCGGTCACGATCGAGTCGAGGGCCGGCTCGGCCTTGCGAAGGCGTGCGAGATCGGGCCGTGGCCGGCGCAGCCGCGGGTCCGGTGCGAAGGCCTGTTCCATCGCCTGCGCGGCCGACAGCAGCGCGAGGTCGCCGCGAAAGCGCCCCACCACCTGCAGGCCGAAGGGCATGCCGCGCTCGTCGGTGCCGCACGGCAGGCTGATCGCAGGGTGCGTGGTCAGCGTCACGACGTAGGTCAGTGCGAGCCAGCGGTAGTAGTTCTCCTGCGGGCGACCGTCGATCTGCAGCGCATGCGACTGCGTCCAGGCAAAGGGCGAGACCGGTGTCGTGGGCGAGAGCACCAGGTCGTAGTTCTCGAACACCTTCTGAAAGCGCTGGAGGATGCGCGTCTGTTCCGTCTGCGCCCAGGCCGCGTCCGGCAGGCTCATGCGCGCGCCCATCTCGTAGTTGCTGCGCGGGTTCGGGCCCAGGCTCTCGGGGGCGCGTTCGTAGGCTTCGCGCATGCCGGCGACGAAGGCCTCCGCACGCAGCACGTCGAAGCAACGGTGCACCTCGCCCAGGTCGAAGCGCACCTCGTCGCAGGCCGCAAAGAGCCCGCGCATGGCGGCCATGCGGTCGTGCATCGTCCGGCGGATCGACGGGTCGACATCGCACAGGCCGAAGTCGGGGGTCCAGGCCACGCGCAGGCGCGACAGGTCCAGCGGCGCCGGCCGCGCGAAGGCCGACGCATCCAGGGGATAGCTCAAGGGATCGCCCGGATGCGGGCCCGCCGTGGCCGCGAGCTGGAGGCAGGCGTCGGCCACATCGCGGCCCATCGGACCGACCACCGAGATCGGCGACCAGCCCAGGCTCTTGCGCACGCTGGGCACGATGCCCGGCGACGGCCGCAGGCCCACCACGCCGCACTTGGCGGCCGGGATGCGCAGCGACCCGCCGGTGTCGGAGCCGGTGCACACCGGCAGCATGTCCAGCGCCAGCGCCGCGGCCGAACCGCCCGAAGAGCCGCCGGCATTGAGGTTGGGGTCGAAGGGATTGCCCGTGGCCCCCCAGACCGGATTGCGGCTGTTGGCGCCGGCGCCCATCTCGGGCACGTTGGTCTTGCCCACCACGATCGCGCCGGCGGCGCGCAGGCGGCGCACCAGCTCGATGTCGTTCGACGGCACGTGGTTGCGCAGGGCGGGCGTACCCATGGTGGACAGCAGGCCCGCCGTCGGCTCGAGGTCCTTCACGCCCAGCGGCAGGCCGTGCAACAGGCCCAGCGGCTCGCCGCGCTTCACGGCCCGCTCCGCGGCGCGAGCCTCGGTGCGGGCGCGCTCGTAGCAGGTGGCGGTCACGGCGTTGACGAAGGGGTTGAGCTGTTCGATGCGCGCGATGCAGGCTTCGAGCAGCTCGACCGGCGAAAGGGCGCGCGTGCCGATCAGCCGTCGCAGCTCGACGGCGGAGAGTTCGACGAGATCGGAGGAGGAAGAAGTTTGGGTCATGGCTTTCGGAATGTGCCGCACTCAGTCGGCCTGGATGTTGGCGCGTCGGGCGACGGCGCGCATGAGCGGCAGTTCGCGTTCGATCTGCGCGAGCGAGGCGGCGGCGCCGGCGAAGGCCGGCTCCGCGCCCTGGGCCTGCAGGGCCGCCTGGGCCTGGGGCGTGGCGACGATCCTGGCGAGTGTCTTCTCCAGCCGCTCGCGCACCGGCGCGGGAGTGCCCTTCGGCGCCACGACCATGATCCAGGTGTCGGCATCGACCTCGGGGTAGCCGGCCTCGGCGAAGGTCGGGACCTGCGGCAACTGCGAAGAGCGCTGCCGGGTGGTCACGGCGATCGCCTTGACCTTGCCGCCCTTGAGCTGCGGAATGGCGGCGGTGACGGTGTCCACCGAGAACGGCACCTGGCCACCGATCAGGTCCGTCATGGCCGGTGCGCTGCCCCGGTAGGGCACGTGCATGATCTTCGCGCCCACCGCCTGCAGGATGATCTCGCCGGTGAAGTGCGAGGACGTGCCCGTGCCGAAGGACGCGTACGAGTACTTGTCGGGGGCCGCGCGCATCGCGCTGGCGAACTCCTTGACGTTGCCGATGGGCACGTTCTTGTTGGCCAGCAGGATCAGCGGAATGCGCGCGACGATCGCGACCGGCTCGAAGCTGCCGAGGGCGTCGTAGGGCAGGTTCGGGCGGATGGCCGGGTTCATCGTGAGGGTCGAGCCCGAGCCGAGCAGCAGCGTGTAGCCGTCGGGCGATGCCTTGGCCACGAACGCGGCGCCGACCGCCGTGCCGGCACCGGGGCGGTTGTCGATGAGCACCGGCTGTCCCAGTTCCTCCGACAGGCGCTGGCCGACCAGGCGCCCCACCGTGTCCGCGCTGCCGCCGGGCGGGTACGGCACCACCAGCGTGACGGGGCGCGTCGGGTAGGCCGGTTGTGCTATCGCGGGCAGGGCCGTGCCGAGGCATGCGGCCAGGCCAGCGAGGACGGCACAGCACCAGCGCCGATGCGGCGCTTGCGAACGGGGAGCGTTCATTGACAGGGTCCTTCCGTAGAGCGAAGAGAAGAGGGGAGGGGAAATGCTGGGGCACGCTCTGCGGTGTAGCAAGCACAATGATTGGAAGGTTGCGTTGCTGCTGGCGCAACGCAGACCACGCCGATGAAATCTCCCACTTCCAAGTCTCCCGCCCGGGCTCGCACCGGGGCGCGCACCGAACGCCCGATCAACCAGCGCGTGCTCCAGGAGGAGTCGATGCGCTACTTCCTGGAGGTGGCGCGCGTCGGCTCGGTCACCGAGGCGGCCGTGCGGCTGAACGTGGCGCCGTCGGCCGTGAGCCGCCAGATCGGCCGCATCGAACGCGAGCTCGACACCCTCCTGTTCGAGCGCCGCGCCCGCGGCATGGCGCTCAACTCAGCCGGCGAGCTGCTGGCGGCGCATGCGCGTCGGGCCTGGCTCGACATCGAGCGCGTGACCGACGACATCCTCGCGCTGCGCGGCCTGCGCAAGGGCGAGGTGCGCGTGGCCGCGACCGAAGGCTTCGCCTACGAGTTCCTGCCGGCCCTGGTGGCGGCGTTCCAGGCGCGCTGTCCCGGCATCCGCTTCTCGCTCGACATGTGCGTGCAGCGCGAAGTGGCGCGCCGCGTGCGCGAAGGCCTGGTCGACCTCGGCGTGACGGTGAGCCTGGGCTCGGAGCACGGCCTGGACGTCGAGATCCGGCACCCCTCGCCCGTGTGCGCCGTCATGGCGCCTTCGCATCCGCTGGCCGAGCGGCGGCAGGTGTCGCTGGCGCAGGTGGTGCACTACCCGCTCGCGCTGCCGGCGCCCACGTCGACGCTGCGCCAGCTGCTCAACATCAGCTGCGCCCGCCAGCGCCTGCCGCTCGAGGCGGCACTGACCAGCGACCACCTCTACCCGCTGGTGCACTACGCGGCGCACGGCCAGGCCGTGACCTTCTGCGGCGAACTCGCGCTGCGCCAGCAGCTCGAGAACGGCACGATCGTGGCGCGTGCCTTGCGCGACCGCGAGATGAACGAGCGGCATTTCGAGGTGCAGAGCATGGCCGGTCGGCGCCTGCCCGATGCGGCGCGCGCTTTCGTCGAGCACCTGCGCGAAGTGCTCAGCGCCTGATGCGCGGCGCGGGGCCGAAGCTCAGTCGGCCGTGATGTTGTTCGCCTTCACGACGGCGCCCCACATCTTGTACTGGTCGCGGGTCATCGCGCCGAGCTGCTCGGGCGAGCCGCCACCGGGCTCGTCCCCGCGATCGACGATGCTCTTGACCACGGTCGGCTCCTTCAGTGCCGCGTTCATCGCGCTGTTGGCCTTCTTCACGATCTCGGGACTCAACCCGGGCGGCCCGTACAGGCCGATGAAGGAGATGATGCTGAAGTCCTTGATGCCGCTTTCCGCGGCGGTGGGCACGTTCGGCAGCATCGGCGAACGCTTGTCGCTGGTCACCAGCAGGGGCCGCAACTGGCCCGACTTCACGAACGGCGCGACGACGGAGGTGGCGTCGAACATGGCGTCGAGGCGACCGGCCATCAGGTCGACCATCGCCGGGCTGCTGCCCTTGTAGGGCACATGGTTCATCGCCGGGTTGCCCAGGCGCTCGCGCAGCAGTTCCATGGTGACGTGGATCAGCGAGCCTGCGCCCCCCGTTCCGTAGTCGATGCCCTTGCCGCTCTTGGCACGCGACTTCACCTCTTCGGCGAACTGCGCGTAGGTCTTGATCGGCGACGTGGCGGGCACCACCAGCACCAGCGGCGACTGCAGCATGATGCCGATGGGGGTCATCTTTTGCGGATCGACGATGCCGAGCTTGGTGTACACGTGCGGCATGATCGTCATCGAGCCGTTGCCCACCAGCAGCTTGTGGCCGTCCGGTGGCGCCTTCATCAGTTCGACGGACGCGATGTTGCCGTTCACGCCGGCCTTGTTGTCGATGACCACGGGCTGGCCGAGCGCGCCCTGCATGCCGTTCGTCAACACGCGGCCGGCGAAGTCGGTCTGCCCGCCGGGCGGGAAGCCGATCAGCAGCGTGATCGATTTGCTGGGCCAGGCCGTCTGTGCCCACGCGGGGCTTGCCCCGAAGGCGCCCAGGCCGAGTGCCGCGGCACCCAGGCAAAGAAGCAGGCGCCGCGGCGCTGCACGAAGGGGCTGGGTGGCTTGGATCATGAAGTCCTCCGATGGGTCGTCTGTGGCAAATCGCAGCGCGCCCGCCCGTGGATCGACGCACGGGCCGGGGCGCTGCCCTGCGGGCTCAGTTCACGGCGAAGCAGTACATCAGGCCGGCACTGCCGCTTTGCTTGAGCTGGTCGACGCTGCAGCCCCGCGTGCCGTGCGAGGCGTTCCACGAGGCGTTGGCGACCGGGTCGGGGTTGGTGCCCTTCTTGTCGTGGTGGCCGACGATGGCCGAGCCGTCGACGCTGCGCGTCCAGTTGCCGCAGGTGGTGTCCTTGCCGGCGGCGGCCGGTGCGAGCGTGCCGTCGGGGCGCGAGCCGGTGAGGATGTCGTGCCGGTTGACCGGGTCGCCGAAGCCCGAGACCACCTCGCCCTTTTCGGTCAGCGAGGTGTCCTTGCCGAGCTTGGCGTTCGCGCTGTGCAGGTCGGCCACGCTGGTGGCCACGACCACGCCCTTGGCGTTGCGCCACGGCCCGGTGCCGATGCGGTCGCGTGCGTTGACGGCCGGCTGGCCGCCCGCTTCGGCGGCGCTCAGGTAGGCACGCCAGGTCTTGCCGCCCGCACCGGCGCTCGCGGCCAGCGCCTGGCACTGGCGGTCGGCGCCGGCCAGGCCGCCGAGGTCGCCGCCCTTGCCGGGATTGGCACTCGTGATGAAGAAGCTCATCGGGTTGGCGTCCTTGCCCGAAGACATGACGCCGCATGCAGCGAGGAGCGCGACCGCCGAGGCCGCGGCACCCCATGACAGAACGGAACGATGGCGCATGCGAGGTCTCCTTGGAGTGGTTGGAGTTGGCGAGGCTACCCGCTTCGCACACGCAGCGTTCCCCTCGACAACCCGCAGACACGCTGGCCGTGGGCGAGGTGGTCGAGGGGGTGCGGCGCGCGCTCAGGGCGTCAGCGCCGCGGAGCCCGCGATCGCATTCGCCTCGGCCGCGCAGTCGGCCGCAGGCGGGGCGCTGTCCGGGCGGCTGCGTGCCTGCGCGATCTCGTTCTTCGCCGCGCTCACCTGCGCCGTGAACACCGGGTTGGCATGCAGCCGGCCCACGGTCGCCGCGCCGATCAGGCGTCCCGCTTCGATGTCGCTGCGCCAGTGCACGCCGCAGATGCCGCGGCTTTGCGCGAAGGCGCGGCCGCGCTGCAGCAGCGCGTCCGCGCGCTCCGGCGCGAGCTCCGTCAGCACCAGCGCCCAGGCCCAGCCCAGCGCCGAGTGCCCGGAGGGGTAGGAGCCGTCCTTGGCCAGGTGCGCTTCTTCCTTCGGCGTGCAGCTCGCGGCCTTCAGTGCCACGAAGGGCCGCGTGCGCTGGTACTTCTCCTTGGCCTTGTAGGTGGCGCCGCCGGCATCGGCCAGCGTGCGCCGCAGCAGCATGTTCAGGTGCGGCGTCTGCTGCTCGGAGATGCGCACGCCCAGCGCGCAGGAGAAGGTGGAGGCCGCCTCCGGAAAGCGCAGGTTGGCGTCGCGCACCGCGAGCGCGCCGCGCGGCGAACCCTGCAGCGCGGTGAGGCTGCGGAACGCGGCGACGTCGGCCGCCAGCGCGGCCGAGTTCGCCTCGGGCGGCGGTGGCAGCAGCGCGAGGCTGTCGGGCATCTCGGCCGAGGCCAGGTAGCCCTTGAGATAGCCCGACCCCGGGCGTGTTTCGCCGACGTCGGCCGGCGAGGTGGTCGGCGCGGGCGGCGTGGCGCATCCGCCCGCGAGCAGGGCCGCGATGAGCAGCGGCGACAGGTGTTTCAAAGCCATGGGTACCTCCTTTCGCATGCGCTCAGAACGCGTGGCGGATGCCGAAGTCGTAGCCCATCGACGAGCGCGGCGCCCAGCCTGCAGCCTGCGCGGTGCCGCCCGTGAGGTAGGCGGCCGAGCCGCCGGTGATGGCGCCCATCACGCCGGGGTTGTTCCAGCCGTCCTTGATGCGGATGCGCGACACCGAGGCGTACAGCGCGGTGCGCTTGGACAGGTTGTGCACGTAGCCCAGCGAGATCTGGTTGGCCGTGGTGTCGCGGTTGCCGTTCAGGCCCCACAGCAGGCTGTTCAGGTCGGTCGCGGCCGGTGCGCCGTTCTTGTACTTCACCGAGGCGTACGACGCGCGGATGAGGCCCGGGCCCACGGGCACGGTCACGCCCAGCATGTAGCCGTTGTACTTGTCCTTGCGCGTGGCGGTGTTCATGAACGGGACCGCCAGGCCCGGCAGGTTCTGCAGCGTGCCGGTCTCGTTCTTGTCCTGCACGCGCGAGACCTCGGCGAACAGCTTGGCAGGGCCGAAGTTGTACGACGCGCCCAGGTTCAGCGCGTTGATCTTGCGCTCCTGCGTGGCGGTCGCGATGCCCAGCGCGTTGAGCGTGGTGCTGTCGGCGGCGGTGCTCTGGCCGTAGGCGATGGCCATGTCGAGCGGTCCGCTGGCATAGCCCAGGCGGCCGCCCACGTAGCGGCCCTTGGCCGATGGCGTGCCGGGCTGGTCGCTGCGCTGGGTGTTCTCGTGCAGCGTGTACTGCAGCTGGCCGTAGACGCCGCCCAGGTTCGGCGGCAGGAAGTAGCCGATCGAGTTGCCGGTGCGGATGTAGTTGTCGGTCGCGGCCACCACGGAGCCGGGGCCGGCGATGGCGGCGATGCGGCTGTTGATGTTGGCGATGAGGTTGGTGCCCACGCCGTTGGTGCCGAAGGGATCGAAGACGGTGTCGTTCCAGAAGGTCGCGGCGTAGTCGCGGCCCAGGCGCAGTTCGCCGAACGGGCCCGACAGGCTCATCGTCGAGCGGCGGTTGAAGTTGCTGATGCCCTTGGCGCCGTCGTCGTTGGTGATGCCCGACTCCAGCCAGAAGCTCGCCGCCAGGCCGCCACCCAGGTCTTCCGTGCCGCGAAAGCCGACACGGCTGCCCGCATAGCCCGAGTTCGACAGCGCGGTCTGGCTCGTCTTGGCACTGCCGCCCGCGGCGTTCGCCGGTGGCAGCGCGAAGGGGTTGGGGCTGTGGTACGTGCTCTTGGACGTGTAGCGGCTGATGCCGACGTCGACGATGCCGAACACCGTGACGGACGATTGCGCCGATGCAGTGCCGGCGGCGGTGAGGAGAGCCAATGCGGCCAGGGAGTGATGTTTCATGGCAGGTCTTGCTTTGCTTGCTTCTTCAGGGATGAACGAGTCCGCTGGTGCGCATCGCTGCGTTCCAGGGCTCGGGTGTTCCGAAGGGCGGATGCCCTTCGGGGACTTCGGGAAAAAGGGGGGCGGCCTCTAGCCGCGCGCGCAGGGCGTGTGGCCGCGCATCACGGCATTCGCATCGCGTCGCGCAAGCCGCGCATGCCGCGCAGGGGTCTCGTCGTTCGCGCGTTGCGTCGCATGGGCGACGCAAGAAGCCGGATCAACGAACGCGCCGCGGTGCTGCGAAACAGCGGCAGGCGTGCAGGCAGGGAACGTGCATGTCTCACTTAGGGAGTTCCTCGTTGTTCTTTGATTGGCCAGTCCTATGATAGGAATCGCTGCTCTTCGAATCCGTCAACCAGGCAACAGTTTTTGCTGAGTCATCCCATGGAATACCCGCAACCCGTATCGCAGAGCACAAGGGAAGAGATCGAGCACGGGCTGAGCACGTGCGCGGTGTTTCTCGACTGGCCGAAAGACCGGCTGCGCGAGTTGGCGAACGCCGCGCGCGCCAGGCACTACCGGCGCCGCACGCCGCTCGTGAGTCGCGGCAACCACCAGCGGGAGGTGTTCGTGATCGTGTCGGGCTCGATCGAGATCGCGGCCACCAACGCGGCCGGCGACAAGTACATCCTCTCGGTGCTCGGGGCCGGCCAGATCACGCGCATGGTGCATCTCATCGACGACATGCAGCCCATCTTCGCCTTCGATGCGCGCGCCGATTCGCACATCATCCACATCCCCGGTGCCGCGATGCGGCGCATCCTCGATGCGGAGCCGATGCTGTGGCGCAGCATCGCCCAGACCATGCTGCGGCGCTATCGCATGAGCGCCGAGATCCTGCAGGACCAGGTGCTGGGCTCGGTGCGCCGGCGCACGGCGATCACGCTGCTCAACATGGTGTATCGCTACGGGGACGCGAGCGGCGCGCCGTGCGACACCGAGCTGCGCGTGTCGCAGACCGACCTGGCGAACATGCTGGGCGTGTCGCGCCAGACCGTCGGCAAGGAACTGGCGCAGTTCAAGGACGAGGGCGTGCTCGGCTGCAACGAGGGCTACCGCCTGGTCACCGTGGTCGACCTGCCCCGACTGCACCGCATCGCCGCGGAAGACTGAGCCGAGGCCTCACTCAGCACGGCGCGCAGGCCAGGCGGTAGGCGTGCGGGCTGGTGCCGGTCCAGCGCACGAAGGCGTGCCTGAAGTTCGCGGCCTCGCTGTAGCCCAGGCGCTCCGCGATCTCCTCGGTGGTCATGCGGGTCTTGCGCAGGTACTCGATGGCCAGCCGCAGGCGCACCTCGTTGAGGATCGACCGGTACGTGGTGCCGTGCGTGGCGAGCCGCCGCCGCAGCGTGCGCGGCTCCAGCGCGAGCGTGCGGGCCATCGACTCGATGCTCGGAAAGCGCCACGGCATCTGCTCCACCAACTTGCGCCGCACCGCCGCGGCGATGCCCCCGGCATGCGCGAGTCCGGCCACGAACTGCTGGCAGCTCTCGCTGGCCATGGCGTGCGTGAGCGGATCGTGCAGGCGCGGCGCGCGCGTGCACCAGGCCTCGTCGAACTGCAGTGCGTTGTCGGGCTGGCCGAACTGCACGGGGCACTGGAACCACGCCTCCCAGACGCCCGCGCCGTGCTCGGGCGCGGGGCAGGCCAGGCGCAGGCCCGTGAAGCCGAAGCCATCGCCGTACAGGTCGCGTGCCAGCGTCAGGTGGGCCGCGAAGGTGAAGGCCAGCGCAAAGCGGTAGAGCGGGTCGCGCGGGTCGGGCGACACCAGCACCTCGAAGCTGCAGGTGCCGGGCGCGTGCACGGGGTCGTGGTGCATGTCGGCCAGCGGCCCGATGGCGCGGCGGTAGGTGATGGCGAACTCGATCAGCGCGCTGAAGGTGGGGCTGCTCTGCAGCGCATAGCCCCACATGCCGTAGGCCGTGAGGTGCATGCGCGCGCCGGCACGCAGTGCCACCGTCGGGTTGCGTGCCAGCGCGAGCGCATTGCGCAGCAAGGTGACCGTCTGCGCATACGACACGCGCGTGCCGGGATCGCGCAGCGCGGCCTCGTCGAGCTCGCTGCCGGCCAGGGCCTGTGCGGCGGGGATGCCGTCCGAGGCCAGCGTGGCGACGATCGCGGCGATGCGCTGCGGGGTGTACACCCGGGGTTCGAAATCGGGAGGCGGGTGATGCACGGTTCTCGGGAAACGGAGCAATCAGTCCAGCGTGACGCCCGTGGCCCGCGTGAGCTTCAGCGACACGGGCAGGAACGCCTTGTACGCCGCCGAGGCTTCGGCCGGCGTGTTGCCGATGGGCTCGGCGCCCATGTCCTCGATGCGGCGCTGCACCTCGGGTTGCTTCACCACGGCGGCGACTTCGCGGCTGAGCTTCTCGACCACGGCATCGGGCGTCTTGGCGGGCACCAGCAGCGAGGTCGGCGCCATGAGCATGAACATGTCGTCCTTGTAGCCCTGCTCGGCGAAGGTCGGCACCGTGGGGGCGGCCTTGGCGCGTTGCGCGCCCGGCACGGCGATGGCGCGCAGCTTGCCGGCCGCGACGTAGGGCTGGAAGGTGCTGATGGAACCCACGGTCATCTGGATCACGCCGCTGAGCAGGTCGACCGCCATCGGGCTTTCGCCCTTGTAGGCCGCGTGCAGCGTCTGGGTGCCGTAGGTCTTGTCCATGAAGACCTGCATCTGGTGCGGCTGCACGCCGGGGCCCCAGGAGCCCATCGCGTACTTGCCGGGCGCCTTGCGCACGGCCTCGACGAGGCTTTTGAAATCCTGCGCCGGCACGGAAGGGTGGACGACCATGATCGTGCGCGTGCTCGCGATGTCCGACACATGGCGCAGGTCGGTGCGCGGGTCGTAGGGCAGCTTCTTGTACAGCGCCAGGTTCGCGGCGATCGGGCCCGGCACCGACAGCAGCACGGTGTAGCCGTCGGGCGCGCTCTTGGCCACGTAGTCGGTGCCGATGATGCCGCCTGCGCCGCTGCGGTTCTCCACCAGCACGGGCTGCTTCAGCCGCTTGGAGAGCCCGTCGCCCACCAGCCGCGCGAGCGCGTCGGCCGAGCCGCCGGCCTGGTACTGGACGATGATGCGGATCGGCTTGCTCGGGTAGTCGGCCTGCGCCAGGGCGGCACCGGCCGCCAGGTGGAGCCCGACGATGCACAGGCCGGGCGCGCGCAGCGCGCGGAAGCGGGAACGGGTCATGAAGTGAGTGCCTTTCGGGTGGGAGACGATGCGGTCGGTTCGGTCAGGGCAGGCGCTTCAGCGCAGGCGGTGCCCAGCGCCCGTCGAGCACCGGCGCCTGCGGCACGTACAGGCGCAGGTTCATGCTGAAGGGGCCGGCGGGCGCGGGCAGCCAGTTCGGGGCCTTGGCCGGGCCCGGCGACGCGTGCTGGATGTACAGGTCCAGCGAACCGTCGGCGTTGAAGGCGAGCGCGTCGCGGTCGCCGATGGCGTAGCGGTTGAGCGCGTTGTCGACGAAGAACTGGTCGGGGCCGTACAGCGTCAGCGACCAGAACGCATCGGCCGGCGGCAGCTCGTGCGCGTCGAAGTGCAGCACATAGCGCGCAGTGCCCGACAGCGGCTGGCCCTCGCTGTCGCAGACCGAGCGCGGGTACATCGCCTCTTCGCGCGGCAGGGCGCCCAGCCCGGCGTAGGCGACGAAGGCGCGCGCCAGGTAGTCGTTGCCGTAGACGCCCACATTGCTGCCGAGGCTCCAGCCGTTGCGCACCATGCGCATCGCCGGTGCGCGCTCGAGCATGCGCCGGTAGGCATCGGGCGCGGCACGCGTCAGGGCGCGTTGCACGGCCTCGGGTGCTTCGGCCAGTGAGAAGCGGCGGCCGGGAACGAGGCCGATGCGTTCCATGCGCAGCAGCAGCGCACCGTCGGTGGCATGCGGCGGGTTGCGCTGGAGCAGTTCGGCGAAGAGCGCGAAGAAGTCGCCGGCGCCGAGCGCGGCCACCTGTTCGACGGGTGGGCGCATGTCCAGCGCTGCATCAACGTGGCCGGCGGGTGGGTCATGGGGCTTGCCCCAGGCCGACAGCGGCACGGCCTCGAAGCCGGCCTGCAGCGTGTGCACGTGGGCGTAGTCGGCCGCGCCGTTGGTCTGGATGCGCCCCACGATCCAGCCCACGTCCGTGGGGCTCACGATGGCGCGCACGCCCTCGGGCAGCGTGCCTTGCCAGCGCGGGCCGACGAGCGCGAAGTGGCCGCCGCCGTTGCCGTTGGTGCGCGTGCCCAGCGTGGCGAACACGTCGGTCCACAGGTCGTAGAACGGAATGACGTGGTAGCGATCGCCCATGTCCGGCAGCGTCAGCACCAGCGGCTCGTCGCCGACGTCGTACCAGATGTTGGAGTACAGCGTGTCGGCGTTGGGACGCACCACGTCCTTGAAGCCGGCGTCGGGGTAGGTGGGCACGTGCACGAAGCGGTTCATCGGCCCGCGCACGCGCGCGCCGTCCGGCTGCGCGACGTTGGTGGCGACGCGGCGCGTCAGCTCCATCACCACCATCGGATAGGCATAGGTGTAGGCCTCGATGCCGATGGCGTAGGCGTCTGCTTCAGTGATCAACGTGCTCACGACTGGGCCTCCGCATAGCGCAGCCAGACGTCGTGGATGCGCCCGTCGAAGCCGAACGGCGCACGGTCGAAGTACTCCGCCGCCACTGGCGAGCCCAGGTCGCAGCCGACGTCGAAGGTCTCGCAGGCCGAGAAGATGGCCGTCACGGTGACGCCGATGTCGCACGTCGCCACCTGCACGCCATCGACGCGCAGCACGGCGTGCGCGGGCCGCTGGGGCGCCGTGCCGTCGCTCATCGTGAACTCGACGTCGATCGCATGGCGTCCGGCGGCGATGCGCGCGGGCGAGCGCGCCTTGAAGCGGTACATGCCGAGCATGTTGTATTCGTAGGCCAGGTGGCCGTCGTCCAGGTACAGGCAGATGCCGCCGTTGAAGCCGCCCAGCGCGAACAGCACGCCGCTCGCGCGCTCGCCCAGCGTGGCATCGACGGTGGCCGTGTGGCTGCGCGTCTTGATGTTGGGCGCGCAGTTCTCCGGAATGCGCGTGATGTCGCCGCTGAAGTGCCACGAGGTATGCCGGGGCGCGATGCGGTGCTGCGGCTTCAGCGTCAGGTGGTAGATCGCGCCCAGCGGATAGACGTGGTTGATGCCCGCCTGCACGGCGAACATCTCCTTCATCTGCGCCAGCTTGGCCGGCTGCGCCTGCGCCAGGTCGTGCGCTTGCGCGTAGTCCTTCGCGACGTGATACAGCTCCCAGACGTCGTTGTCCGGGTCCCAGGTGGCCAGCCCGGGCGCGGCGCCCGCGACCCAGGGAATGCGCGGGCCGAACACGCCCGCGGTCCAGCCGTCGTGGTGCACCATGCGGCTGCCCGCCACCTCGAAGTACTGCACGCCCTTGCGGCCCCCGGCCTGCGGATGGGCGAAGGTGTAGGCCATCGAGATGCCGTCCAGCGAATCCTGCCGCACGCCGTTGAGCTCGCTCGGCGGCGTGATGCCCAGGATCTCGTAGAGCGTGGGCGCGATGTCGTTGACGTGGTGGAACTGCGAGCGCGGCGTGGTGTCGGGCTGGATGCCGCGCGGCCACGACACGACCAGCGGCGTGCGCGTGCCGCCGAAGTGCGCGGCGATCAGCTTGGTGCTCTGGAACGGCGTGGAGCCGGCCCAGGCCCAGCCCGCGTGGTACATGTTGTCGGTCTTGCGTCCGCCCAGCGCGTCGAGGCCGCCCAGGCCTTCCAGCAACTCGAGGTGCTGCGAGATTTTTGTGGAGATGCGGTTCTGCGCCAGCAGCTCGACCACCGTGCCGTTCTGTCCTTCGGCGCTGCCGCCGTTGTCGCTGAACACGAAGAACACCAGCGTGTTGTCGCGCAGCCCGAGCTGCTCCAGCTCGTCGACGACCTTGCCGATCTGCGCATCGGTGTGCTCCAGGAAGCCGGCGTAGACCTCCATCAGCCGGCGCTGGAACGGGCGCTCGGCCTCGGGAATGCTGTCCCAGCTGGCGAGGGTCTCGGGCCTTGGCGTGAGCTCGGCGGTCTCGGGGATCCAGCCCATCTTCTTCTGGCGCGCGAAGGCGCGTTCGCGGTAGGCGTCCCAGCCGTCGTCGAACTTGCCCTTGTACTTGTCGGTCCATTCCTTGAAGACGTGGTGCGGGCCGTGCACCGCGCCGGGCGCCCAGTACATCAGGAAGGGCTTGTCGGGCGTGATGGCGCGGTGGCGGCGCAGCCAGCCGCAGGCCTTGTCGGCCATGTCCTCGCTCAGGTGGTAGCCCTCGTCGCGCGGCGGCTCGATGAGCGTGGTGTTCTCGACCAGGCGCGGCTCGTACTGCGAGCTCTCGCCGCCCAGGAAGCCGTAGAAGTGGTTGAAGCCGTGGCCGGTGGGCCAGCGGTCGAAGGGGCCCATCTGCGTGGTCAGGTTGGCCGGCGTGTTGTGCCACTTGCCGAACGCGGCCGTGTTGTAGCCCCAGGCCCCGAGCACCTCGGCCAGGGTGCCGGCGCTCTTGGGGATGACGCCCACGTAGCCGTCCCAGTCGGTGGCGTATTCGGAGATGTGGCCGTAGCCCACGCGGTGCGCGTTGCGCCCCGTCAGCAGCGAGGCGCGCGTGGGCGAGCACACGCCGCAGTTGTGGAAGGCGTTGTAGGTGATGCCGCTGCCGGCCAGCCGCGTCAGCGTGGGCGTGTGGATCTCGCCGCCGAAGGTGTCGGGGTGCGCGAAGCCGGCGTCGTCGAGCATCACGATCAGCACGTTCGGTGCGTCGTCGCGCAGGTGCGGCACCGCCTTGCGCCGCGCGTGCGTGGACTCCGACAGCTTGCGCCCCGCGATGCTGGCGCTGGGCGGTGCGTCGAAGGGCAGGTGGCTGCCCTGGCCGGGCAGGGTGTTGAAGCCGCCGAGGGTGGCGGAGGGGTTGGATTTTTCTTGTGTCATGGGGTCTCCGGGGACGCGCGGGGGCATGGCCCCGGCGTCGTGGTGGATAGGGCGTCAGTCCAGCGTGACGCCGATGGACTTGACCAGGGCGCTCCAGTCCTGCAGGTCCTGGCGCAGGACTTCCTTGAACTGCTCCGGCGTGGGGCGCGGCAGGTCCGTGAAGTTGAGTTCGCGCAGGCGCTGGGTCACAGCCGGGTCCTGCAGGGCGCGGTAGATCTCTTCGTTCAGGCGCTTGACGACGGCGGGCGGTGTCTTGGCCGGCACGAAGAAGCCGTACCAGGTGTAGTTCTTGAACGGGAACCCGGCCTGCGTCATCGTGGGCACGTCGGGCAGCATCGGCAGGCGGTCGGGGCCGCTGTAGGCCAGGGCCTTGACCCGGCCGGCCTTCACCACCTCGATGGTGGAGGAGATGTCGGCGAAGCCGGCGTCCACCTGGCCGCCCATGAGGTCCTGCACGCAGGGGCTGCTGCCCTTGTAGGGCACGTGCAGCAGCGAGATGCCGGCCTGCTTCTTCAGGCTCTCCATCGTGAGGTGGCCGCCCGAGCCGTTGCCCCACGAGCAGTAGTTCAGCTTGTCGGGGTGGGCCTTGGCATAGGCGACGAAGTCCTTGAGCGTGTTCGGCGGCAGGTCCTTGCGCACCAGCAGCAGGTTGCCGCCGCGGCCCACCTGCGCGACGGGCGCGAAGTCCTTGAGCGGCTCGTAGGGCAGCTTCTTGTAGAGCGCCGGGTTGATCACCATCGTGGCGGCGTAGGTGAACAGCACGCGCGTGCCGTCGGCCGGCCCCTTGGCGACGAAGTCGACGCCCAGGATGCCGTTGGCGCCGGCGCGGTTGTCGACGATCACGCTCTGCTTGAAGGCCTTGCCCAGCACGTCGGCGAACAGCCGCGCGATGAGGTCGGTGCCGCCGGCGGGCGGCGTGGGCACGACGATGGTCACCGTCTTGCCCGGGTAGGCGGCGCCTTCCTGTGCCGTGGCCGCGCCGGCGAGGGCGAGAAGGGCCAATGCGGTGAGTGCCGGCCGCAGCAATGTCCTGTTCACGGAAATGTCTCCTTGGGAATGGGTCGCGCAGTCCCCGCGCCCCTGGGCGCGTCCCCCATGGCTATGGGGGAGGGACTGCGTCTCCATGCTAGGAAACAGCGGCCATCGATTCCGTCAACCAGCCGACAGATTCGCCGACACCGGCTCGGGGAATACCCTCTGGCTCAGCCGGAGGCGGGCTGCCTGCCGACCGGCGAGGGCGCCTTGTCGTTCCGTGGTCGCGCGCGCCCTCGACGGGGTACTGTCATGCGCCGAGCTTGCGCGCGATCAGGTCCTTCATGATCTCGCTCGTGCCGCCGTAGATGCGCTGCACGCGCGCGTCGGCATACATGCGTGCGATCGGGTACTCGACCATGTAGCCGCAGCCGCCGAACCGCTGCAGGCATTCATCCAGGACCTTGCCCTGCTGCGTGTAGGGCTAGGCCGCCAATGCCACCGAATGCTGCTGCCAGTCCCCACGCTCCAGCAAGGCGGTCATCGTGGAGACCGGCGCGTGCTCGCGCACGGCCGGAATGACCTCGTCCGCCTCGTCCGGCGATCCGACCAGCACCGCGCCGACAAGCCGGCCCTCGGCGACCACCAGCTTGCGATAGATGCCTTGCGCAGGCTCGGACTGCGTCAACTCGAATTCGCCGGGCCGCGCGGCGTGCACGGAGCCCGCGGAGCGGACGTCGATGCCCGAGACCTTCAGCGCGGTCACGGGCACATGGCCGCGATAGACGCGCTTGCCGCCCAGCGCATTGACGGCCGCAATTTCTCCCTGCTCGGCAGCCACGGCCCACAGGGGGATCGAGTGGCCCTCGAACTCGGCCACATCGCCTGCGGCGTAGACATGGGCGGCGCTGGTGCGCATCTGTGCGTCGACGATGATGCCGCGGCCGAGCGCCAGGCCGGCGGACTGCGCGATGTCGACGTTGGCGCGCACGCCGGTGCACACCACGACCACGTCGGCGGGGAGTTGGCGTCCGTCCTTCAGCACGAGCCGCGCCACGCGGCCCTCGCTGCCCGGCTCCAGCCGCGCGGCGTCGGCACCGGTCATGACATGGATGCCCTGGGTTGCCAGGTGCGCTTCCAGCAAGACACTGGCCGGGGTGTCGATCTGCCGGTCGAGGATCTGGCCGCTGTTCGACAGCACCTGGACCTGCGCCCCGAGCTGCGCCAGCGCCTGCGCGGCTTCCAGGCCGAGCAAGCCGGCCCCCAGCACGACCGCGCAGGTGCCGTGGAAGCGCTGCATGTAGTCGCGGATCGCCATCGCGTCGTCGGCATCGCGCAGCACAAAGCTGCCTTCGATGCCGTAGCCGTCGAGCGGCGGGACCCACGCCGAACTGCCCGAGCACAGGATGAGCCTGTCGTAGCCCAGCGTCTCGCGAGTCGCCAGCGTGAGCTCGCGACGCTGCGTGTCGACGCCCGACACATGCGTGTTGAGCCACGCGGTGACACGGTGTTCGGCATACCACTGCTCGGGCAGCAGGTGCAGGCCCTGGACACCCGTCGGCATGCTGATCAGCTTGGCAATGGCCATCCGGTTGTAGGCGTTGTGGTTCTCGCGGCCGATGAGATGGATCTCGCAGTCGGGGTGGCGGCGCCGCACATGGTCGGCCGCGGTCAGGCCGGCCACGCCGTTGCCCACGATCACGACGCGGCGGATCGACGCATCGAAGGGCACGACTTCGGGCTTGCGTGTCTCGCGCGCCGCCGGGGTCGCCTCCCGCTTCAGGTCGATGCGGATGGGCCCGGCATTGCGGATGCGCGCCATGCAGGCCAGGCGCGTGCCGTCGGCGCAGCCGAGCCGGGCCAGCGTCGCCCGCTCGTCGCTGCCGATGGGGGCGAGCCGCTCGCCGCCCGCCACGACGGCGATCGGGTCGGCGCCGCACACGCCGGAACGACAGCCGGCGTTGATGGGGGCGCCGCAGTCCTCGAGCGCCTCGAGCAGGGTCTGGCCCTTGCGGATGGGGGTCTTCATGCCGGTGGGGTCGATGCAGAGTTCGGCAGGCTGCGTGGACGCATCCGCCGGCGCGGCCGCAGCGGCCTCGTTCTCCGGCGGGGTTGCAACCGGCGCCTTGCGCGCGGCGTCGTTCGGGCCGCGGTGCAGCCGCATCGTCTCGATGACGATCGGTGCCAGCCGGGAACCGTCCCGGACACCCTTGCGCAGTTCACGGCGAAGGAACAGGCGCTCGACATGCAGCGACCGCGCGATCCACGTCAGGCTCGCGATGATCGTCAGGCCGCGCAGCGTGGCGACGACTTCGGGGGCGATGGGCATGCCGCTCAGGCTGCTCAAGGTGCTGACGACCAGCGGGGCGGTGAACCAGTAGTACAGCGAGAACGCGGCCGCCGCGAAGAGCACCGGCGACAGGTTGCGCGTCTTGCTGCCCAGCAATTCGATCAGGTTGAAGAGCGTCAGGCTGGCCGCCATGTAGACCAGCATCTGCATGACCGTGGAGACCGGGCCGATCTCGGCGGGCGAAGGCACGAGGTAGTAGCCGAGGATCAGGCCCGGAAAGACGCCCGCGAAGAAGCTGCGGAAGTTGCGGTAGGCCGGGTTCGGGTCGTACTGGTCGGCCAGGTAGGCCGCGCCGGGGTTGAGGTCGTAGCAGTTCTTGGCGCAGCCCACGCACGGTTCGCAGTGCGTGTTGGCGATGCGGATGAACGGCGTCTGGCCGTACAGCCGCTGCACCGGCAGCAGGGGGCAGATGCTGCTGCACCAGCCGCTCTTGCCCTTGAACAGCAGGCCGCCGATGAGCGCCGCCCCCATGGCTGCCGCCAGCAGGCCGGCGGTGGCCATGCCGTTGCCGTTGAACAGCAGCTTGCGCGCGACGACCGCGCAGATCAGCAGGCCGATGCCGATCGGAAATGCCGCGCCCTGCGACAGGCGGCGGCTCGTGAGTGCGCGCGTGATGCCGAGCCTGCGGGGGATCTGGTTGATGGCGGCCAGCGGGCAGACGTTGCGCCACAGCCCGGGTGCCAGCATGAACACGAGGGGGAGCGACGGCACGATCAGGCCCCAGAACAAGGGCATCGCGGTGGCGGGCCGCAGCGCCAGCATGACGGCGAGAGCCAGGGCCGAGGCGATGCTCACCACGCGCAGCGCGCGCCACACCGCTTTCGGCACGATGGTCGGCAGCTGCATGAAATTGGCGAAAACGAGAGCGGGAGAGGGCTTGAACATGGTTCGGTGGTACCTGCGTGAGAAGGTGTCGCCATTCATGCCCCGGGGGGACGCTGCGACAGTGGTGGCGCCATCGGTGAGTGATGGGGCTCTGCGAGTGGTGCGATTCTGGCCAGTCGCACGTCTTAAGGTTGCTATCTTGTGTGCGGCACGCTTACGAGTCTGAAGACGACGGGCTCAGGTGTTCAGGCGGTAGCCGACCCCGCGAATCGTGCGGATGATCTGCCGCCCGAGCTTGCGCCGCACGTTGGACAGGTGCACTTCCAGGGCGTTGCTCGTGGGGGCGCCGTGAATCCCCTGCACCAGCAATTCCACCTGGGCCTTGGGGACCGTGTGATCGAAGCGCAGCGCGAGCGCCTCCACCAGGTTCCATTCCCGCTCGGTCAGCGCGACAGGCATGCCGCAGCGGACCGTCGTCCGGCTGCCCAGGTCGAACTCGACGTCGCCGCACCGCACGCGCGGCGTCGCCAGGCCCGCGGCCCGGCAACGCAGTGCCCGCACCCTCTCGGCCACCAGTTCGGGGCGGCACGGCATCACCACGAAGTCGTCCGCGCCCGCGTCGAGGACCTCGGCCTGCGCGGCCGGGCCAGGCGCTCCCACCATCAGCATCAGGACCGGCGTGGTGATGTGCTGCACCCGCAACAACCGGACCCAGTCGAGTCCCGATCCGTCGGGCAACTGCGAGCTGACGAGCAGCACGTCGTAGGACTCGTTCTCCAGCACGTCGATGTCGCCGAGCCGCTCGACGCTGTCGATCAGGAACCCGTTCTTGCGCAAGTGCGTGAACAGGCCGTCGTCGACCCGCGCGCGATCCTGAAGCAGAAGCAGTCGCATGGCGTCACCTGCATGTTCAGCGCCGTCATGGCCGCGAGCAGTCGCTGGTGCTGTCGGTACGTGCCATGGCATGCCTCGTCATTGGCGAGCCGGCGTTCTCCTGGACACGGAGACGGGCGCCGCGCTGTCGACCGGGGTGCGGCCGTGGGTTGCAAGCGCGGCATCGATGGCGTTCAGGTCCTCGGGCACCAGCGTGCCGTTGGCCTGCCGCAGCTTGAGATTGCCGAGCAGCACCGAATAGCGCGCCACCGCCAGGTCGCGCTTGGTCTGGAACAGCTGACTCTGCGCGTTGAGCACGTCGATGTTGATGCGCACGCCCACCTGGTAGCCCATGCGATTGGCCTCCAGCGCGATCTGGCTGGAGACCTCGGCGGCTTCGAGCGCTTTCACCTGGCCGGCGGCCGACACCAGCCCCAGGTAGGTGGCGCGGGTGGCCTGCGCGACGCCGCGGCGCGTGGCCTCGAGCAGCGAGCGCGACTGGTCTTCGAGCGCCAGCGTTTCCCTGACGCGGTTCTCGATCGCGTAGCCGGCAAACAAGGGCAGATTGAGGGAGACGCCCACGGTGAGGGCCTTGACCCGCGAGCGGCCCGGCGTGGTGTTGGTGCCCTGGGGGTTGTTCGTGACGTTGTAGCCCAGGGTCGCATCGAGCGTGGGCAGGTGGCCGGCCTGCGCCTTCTGCACCTCGAGCCCGGCCACGTCCAGGCCCAGGCGGGCCTGCTGGATCGCAGGGTGCCCGGCATCCGCGTGCGAGGTCCAGACCTCGATGTCGGCGGGCGCGAGCGGAGGCAGCACCACGGGCGCCGCCAGCGGCACGGGCACGCTGCCGGTGCTGCCGACGAGCTGGTCGAGCACGATCTTCTTCACCTGCAGGTCGTTCTCGGCGGCGATCTCCTGCGCGATCACCAGGTCGTAGCGGGCCTGCGCTTCGCGCGCATCGGTGATGGTGGTGGTGCCGACTTCGAAGTTGCGCTTGGCCGATGCGAGCTGCTCGGCCACGGCCACCTTCTGCGCGCGCACCAGGGCCAGGCTGTCCTGGCTGGCGAGCACGTCGAAGTAGGCCTGGCTCACGCGCACGATGAGGTCCTGCTCGGCGATGGTGAGCACCATCTGCGCCACCTCGGCCTGCCGCTGGCCCTGCTCGTAGGCGGCCCAGTTGGCGGGGCGGTACAGCGGCTGCGTGGCGTTGATGCCGACGCTCTGGGTGTTGAACCCGCGCGTCGTTGCGCTGCCTTCCGTCGAGAGGTCTTGCCGGGTGTGCGAGGCGCCGGCCGAGAGGCCGACGGTGGGCAGGATGCCGGCCCTGGACTGCGCCGCCCGCGCCAGCGTGGCCTCGTACTGGGCCCGCGCGCCCTGGTAGGTGGCGTCGTAGCCGCGCGCCGACGTGTAGATCTCGACCAGGCTCTGGCCATGGACGGGCCACGCAAAGCTCGCTGCGAGCACGGCGCCCCATGCCGGGACGAGACGCTTCCCGGTGGCGGGGGCCCGTGAGCCCTGTCCACCGGGTGGGGGTCGGCGCAGGCGCTGGTTCAGACCGTGCTCCGAGGGTCGGCCTGCAAGATGGCGCCACCCGCGCGGCGAACCGCGGCCGGGCTGCGATCGACATGCAGGATGGCGGCCACGATCTGCTCGGGCGCCGCCAGCGCCGGCGCCATCGACCAGCGGTCATAGACGTCGTTGCCGATGCGCACCATGCCGGTGTGGCGATTGATCTCCTTGTCGACCTTCGGGTCCGGGTCGTAGAAGCCCAGGGCAAAGCGCACGAGGTCGATGTTGCTCCGGCTCCCGGTCAGGAAAAGCCAGCCCGGGTTCACGCTGTGCATCTCGGCGTAGTCGGCCAGGTGCTCCGCGGTGTCGATCTCCGGGCGGATGGTGATCGAGTACATGAAGATGTCCCGGCCCACCCGATGAGCCAGGCGCTCCTGCACGCGCAGGAGGTTGTTGGTCATGAGCGGACAGATGCCTTCGCAGTCCGCATACATCATGTTGATGGCGACGATCTTTCCCCGGACCAGGTCGTCGTAGAAGTTCACCTTCGCCCCGGTGTGGGTCTTCAGTTCGACGTTCGGCATGCGACGCCCCGGGCGTGCAGCCGTTGCCGGCGCCTCGGCGGAGGCGGGCAGGCCGAACGCGTACAAGGACGCGACGCCCAGTCCGGCGATCAAGTGTCTGCGGTGGTTCATGAGAATCTCCTGAAAGTCATCGGCGTTCTTCACACGATGTCGAAGCGAACCATCATTGCGTGGTCCTCGTGGGTGAGGTTGTGGCAGTGCATCAGGTACTTGCCCGAGAAATCGCGAAAGCGCACGAGCACCCTCACGGTCATGAGTTCGCCGACGACGAAGACGTCCTTGCGTCCGCGCTCGTTCACGGGAATGGGCAGGCTCACGCCGTTGACGCTCTTGCTGAGAATCCGTCCCTCTTCGAAGTGCACGTGGATCGGGTGCTGCCAGCCGTTGTCGGGATTGATGAACTCCCAGATTTCGGCGGTGCCCCGGGTGACCCTGGCTCTGGCAGTGAGCGAATCGAAGAACAGCCCGTTGACGTTCCACATGCCGCTGTTGCGCTGGAACACCCAGGTGCGAACCGGCAGGGCCGCGAGTTCGCTGGCACTGGGCAGGTCGCGCAGCGGGCGCAGCACGCTTGGCACCACGCTCAGGTCGGGCGTCGGGGGCTGGCGATCGACGATGAACTTGAGCACGCGCGTGCCCGGCGACTGCACCACGCCGGGTTTGCGGGTGTCGACCTGCGTGAGCTGGTTGACGAGGTACAGCGTGGTGTTCAGCGGGAATCGCGAGAAGTCCACCACGATGTCCGCGCGCTCGGCCGGGGCGATCCGCACCCTCAGCTGGTTCAGGATCGGTGCCGGCAGCAGGTTGCCGTCGCTGGCGATCTGCGTGTACGGGTACACGATGGTGCCGCCCGTGTTCTGCAGCACGAACTCGTAGAAGCGCGACGGCCCGACGTTCAGCAGCCGCAGCCGGTACTTGCGGCGTGCGACGCGCAGCACCGGCTCGATCTTGCCGTTGACCACGATCTTGTCGCCCAGCACGCCCTCGGGGTTGAGCTCGTCGAAGGTCAGCCGGCCGCCCGAGTCGAACCGCTTGTCCGAGAAGCTCAGGGGGTAGTCGTACGCGCCGCTGGGCAAACGCAGCCCCGTGGTCTCGTCGCCGGTGTCGAGCGCGTCGAAGACCATGTAGCGCCCGAACATGCCCTTGAGCACGTTCGGTGCCGTCACGCCTTCCGTGTGGTCGTGATAGAAGAGCGAGCCCAGGGCTTCGCGCGAGTCGCCGAGGCCGCCGAACTCGTCGAAGCCGGCGTAGAGGTTGGGGTAGAAGTGGTCGTTGAAGGTCCCCGGCGCGGTCAGCGTCACGCCGCCCTGGACGGCGCTGTAGAAGTCGCTCGCGAAGCCGTCGCTCTCCGACGGCGTGTGCATGTTGTGCAGGTGCGTGCTGATCTCAGGCGAGCCGAATCCCGTGTGGTTCTGCGGCAGCTGGTTACGGATGCGGCAGATGACCGACTGCCCGTAGCGCGCGTGGATCGTGGGGCCCGGCGTGGTCACCCCCGGCGTGTTGCCTTCGTAGCCCCAGATGGGCTGCGGGGGGTAGTAGGGGTTGTTGCCGTTGAACAGCCAGGCCGGGTTCTCCTTGGCCGTCAGCTGGTACAGCAGCGGCGTGCCGGCCTTGCCGGGCACGGTCAGTTCCGCGTAGCGCTGGTGCGGCGCACGCCCGCACTCGCCGCCCGCGATGTTCGCGTTGAGGGTCGGGGCCGGGGTCAGCGTGGCCAGCGGTGTGAGCGGCGTGACCTGGTTGGGCAGGTCCTCGACCCACGGTGTCGTCGGCGGGCTGGGCGGCAGGGGCGTGGGTTGTGCGCGGGTCTTGCCCGGTGTCAGGACCAGGGGGGCGGCCGTGGCTGCCAGCGAGGCCTTCAGGAACGTGCGTCTCTTGCTGTGGGCGACAGGCGTCACGGGGTCGTGGTGGTTGGAATCCTTGCGCATGATGTATTCCCCTCGTTGACAGAGAACAGCCCCGCTACATCTGCCGTCCCGATCGGCGGATGGTGGAGGTGATGGGCTCGATGACGTACTGCAGCGCGGTCTGCGAGACGCCCGCGATGTAGACCTCGGCGGGCATGCCCGCCTGGAGCTTGAAGTCGCCGATGGCCCTGAGCGACTCGGCGTCGGCCAGGATCATCACGCTGTAGTAGGGCAGGTTGGTCTGGCGCTCGATCAACCGGTCGCCGGCGACATAGGTCACCTTGCCCGTGACCATCGAGGTGTTGCGGTACTTGAAGGCGGTGAACTTCACCCGCGCGCGCTGGTTGAGGTGCACGTTGCTGATGTCTTCCGGACGGATGCGCGCCTCGATCATCAGCTGGGCATCGCTGGGCACGATGTCCGCGATCGACTCCCCGGGCCCGACCACCGCGCCGGGCGAGGTGAACTTCAGGTCGATCACCTCGCCGCTGGCCGGGGCCACGACGACCTGCCGCTGCGCCGCGTCGTTCGACTTGCGCTGCTCCTGCTCGATCTCGCCCAGGCGCTGGGTGGTGGCCTTGAGCTGGTCGCTCGCGGCCTTCACGTAGTCGTTGCGGATCGACTGGATCTTCAGGTCGATCTCCACCAGGCGCTGGGCGGCGCGCGCCAGTTCCGTGCGCCGCTCTTCGAGCTTGGCCGCGTACTCCATCACCACCGATTCGAGCTGGGAGATCCGGCTCGACGAAATGAAGCCTTCCTGGATCAGGCCGCGGTTGGCCTCCAGGTCCTGGCGCTGCAGGACGAGCGAGTTCTGCGCCTGCGCGATCTGCGCGTGCACGGCGACGATTTCCTGCTGCACGCGATCGCGCTGCGTTCTCATGAGCGAGGCCGCGCTGTCCAGCGAATGGCGCTGGGCCTGGAACAGCGCCGTCTCCTTGAGCAGGGCCTGGCCGATGCGATCGTCCTGCCGGGCCGCGCGCAGCAGGTCTTCGGGGAAGGCGAGCGTCTTGGCGACGGACTGCTCGGCCTCCAGGCGCACCAGCATGGCGCGCTCCAGATGGACGCGGTAGCTCAGGCGATTGCGGTCGGCGTCCACGCGCACGTCGCCCAGGACCAGGATCGGATCGCCGGCGTTCACATGCTGGCCGTCGCGCACCATGACTTCGCGCACGGTGCCGCCTTCCAGGTGCTGCACCGGACGGCGGTTGAGGTCCACCTTGACGAACGCGGGGGCCACCACCGCCATCGAGAGCGGGGCGAGGCCCATCCACAGGCCCAGGGGCAGGATCGCGCCGAGGATGACCCAGCATCCGCTTCGCGCGAGGCGTCGTGCGTGCTCCCGGCTGCTGCGTGGGGCGGCAACGGGAGGCATCGGGAGTGTGGCGGTGCTCATGGTGCGGGGTCCTTGTTCGCAACGGCGGCGCGGCGCTCAGGCGGCCTTCTGGTCCACGATGGCCTGGGCCTGGCGCTGCATGTCGCGCATCACCTCGCTCGCCGGGCCGAACTGCTGGATGCGGCCCGCGGCGAGCACCAGGATCTTGTCCACGTGGGCGATCAGCGACGGGCGGTGGGTGACGACGACCGAGGTCACGCCCGCCTGGCGCAGGCCGCTCATCGCCTGGGCGAGTGCGACTTCCCCCGCGCCGTCGAGGTTGGAGTTCGGCTCGTCCAGGATCACCAGCTGCGGGTTGCCGTACAGCGCACGGGCGAGCGCGATGCGCTGGCGCTGGCCCGGAGAAAGCCGCGAGCCGTGTTCGCCCACCGGCGTGTCGTAGCCCTTCGGGAGGGTCAGGATCATGTCGTGCGCATTGGCGCGCACGGCGGCGGCAACCACCGCTTCGGAGTCCACCTTGTCCAGGCGCGCGATGTTGTCCGCCACGCTGCCGTCGAAGAGCTCGACGTCCTGGGGCACGTAGCCGATGTAGGGGCCCAGCTCTTCGCGCGGCCAGTACGACACGTCGGCACCGTCCAGGCGGACCTTGCCGCTGCTGGGGCGCCACACGCCCGTGAGCACGCGCGCGAGGGTCGACTTGCCGGCCGCGCTCGGGCCGACGATGGCCAGGGCCTCGCCGGGCGCCAGCGCGAAGACGATGTTCGAGAGCACCAGGGTGTCCGAGCCGGCCGCGCGGTACGAGATGTTCTCCGCGCTCAGGCGTCCTTCGGGGCGCGGCATGGCGACATGCGGCTCGGTGCGCTCGAAGTCCTTCGACAGTTCCAGCAGGCGCCCGTAGGCCGCCCGCGCCTCGATCAGCGTGCGCCAGCTGCCCACGAGCTGCTCCACCGGCTGCACCGCGCGGCCCAGCAGGATGCTGGTGGCGATCATCACGCCGGCGGAAGCCTGCTGGCTCAGCACCAGGTACGCGCCCAGGGCCAGCATGAGAATCTGGATGGCCTGGCGCGCGGCCTTGGTCCCGGCGGTGAACGCCACGGTGCTGCGGCTGGCGCTGGTCTGCATGGTCGCGATCTGGTCCTGGAGCGCCCGCCAGCGCACCAGCAGGCGCTGTGTCATTCCCAGGGCCTGCAGCACTTCGGCGTTGCGCAAGGAACTCTCGACGTATTGCGCGGCGCGTCGTCCTTCGTTCTGCAGGGTTTCGAGCGACCGGCGGCTGATGCGGTCGTTGAGCCAGGCCAGGCCGAGCATGAGGAGCGCGGAGAACGCAGCGCCCACGCCGAGCGCGGGGTGGAACATCCAGATCACGAACACGTACACGAACACCCAGGGCGCATCGAACACCGCGATCAGACCATTGGCGGAAAACACGGCGCGAAGCGCGGCCACGTCGCGGATTCCTTCTGTCCTCACGCCGCTCGGGGCGCGTGCGGCGCGCTCCACGATGGCGTTCACCACCGGTGGGGAGAGTCGCTCGTCCACCATGATGCCCACCACGTTCTGCAACCGGGTTCGCAGGTAGTCCAGCAGCAGCAGGATGAACAGCGCCACGCCGGTCCCGGCGAGCAGCACCAGCAGCGTTTCATGGCTGCTGGTCGAGATGACCCGGTCGAACACCTGCAGGGTGAAGAACGCGGGCACCAGGAACAGCAGGTTGATGAAGAAGGAGAACGCCGCGATGTACAGCAGCAGCGGTCGCAGTTCCATCCACAGGGTTTTCATGTGTGTCTCCTGTGGTTCCGTGGGGCGTTGCTCAGTTGACCTGCTGGTCCTGGGCCGCGGCCTGCGCCGCGGCTTCCAGCGACTTCACCCGCCGCACCAGCCGGTCGATGGTCACCATCTGCGCCGAGTAGGCGCGCGACAGTTGTTGGGTCGCGTCGCACAGGCCCTGGATGGCGACGCTCAGCTCGTCCTTCTTCGCGTTGACCATGCCGATGCGCGACATGATCAACGTCGCCACCTCGCGCGGGTCGGAGATGGAACGGGGGGCCTGCTGCGGGCTTGCGTTGTTTTTCTCGTCCATGTCGTTCTCCGTGGTCAAGGTCGTTGAAACGTCGGCGGTGCTCATGTCGACAGCACGAAGTCGGCCTGCGTGATGGTGTTCGTTCCCACCCCGTTCACACCCATCAGCAGGATGCTTTCCAGGCCGTCGAACTCGACCAGCGTGTCGGCGCCCAGGTCGGTGATGGACACGTTGGCGGCAAAGTTGCCGGCGTTGATCCCCATCGCGGAGATGTTCAGCCGGTCCTGCCCGTTGAGCAGGTTCCCGCTGGCATCGAAGCCGAGGATCGTGTCGTTGCCGAACCCCGGCGCGAACACGAAGACGTCGTCTCCCGTTCCGCCGTCCATGGTGTCGTTGCCCGTGCCGCCGGTCAGCCGGTCCGCGCCCGCCCCGGTGCTGAGGGTGTCGTTGCCGCCACCGCCATCCACCACGTTCGCGGCATTCAGGAGGGCCACGGGCGCGAAGCTGATGTTGTCGTTGCCCTGGCTGCCGATCACGTTCTCCACCGAGCTCAGCGTGTCGGTGCCGGTCTCGGCGCTGGTGGCGGAGGTCGGCGTGACCGTCGCACCGGCCGAGGTGGCGGACAGGTCGTAGGTGTCGTTGCCGATGCCGCCGGCGTAGCTGTCGTTGCCGTCGCCCACCGTGGCGATGAAGGTGTCTGCGCCCGCATCGCCGTCCACCGTGTCGCTGTCCAGCCCGCCCGTGAGCCTGTCGTCGCCCGCCTGGCCGTTGATGGTGTCGTTGCCCGAGCCACCCAGCACGATGTCGTCGCCGGCGCCGGCACTGATGGTGTCATTGCCGCCCTGGCCGTCGATGAAGTTCGCGCCGCCATTGACGACGATGATGTCGTTGCCCTGGCTGCCGATGATGTTCTCCATCGTGTTGAGCGTGTCGGAGCCGATCTGCGCGCTCGTGGCGAGGTTGACCGTCACCGTCGCGCCGGCCGTGGTGGCCGACAGGTCGTAGGTGTCCACCCCGGCCCCGCCGACATAGCTGTCGTTGCCGTCGCCGATCGTCGCGACGAAGCGGTCGTCGCCGCCGCCGCCGTTCAGTGCGTTGGCACCGGTGTTGCCGGTCAGCGTGTCGTTGCCGGCGCCACCGGTCACGTTCTCGATGTTCGCCACCGATTCGAAGCCCGTGGCCGTGCCGGTGGCCAGGTTCACGGTGACGGCCGTGGTCGTGGCACCGTAGCTCAGGGTATCGACGCCGCCCTGGAGGTCGGCCGTGACCGCCTCGATGTCGGTGACGGTGCCGCCCGCCAGGGACGCGATCGCCGTTCCCGTCAGCACCACCGCGAGCGTCTGGCCCAGCGCCGTGCCGGCGATGGTCAGCCGGTCGTTGGCACCCGCGCCGCCGTTGATCGTGTCGGCGCCGTCGCCGACGAGGTAGTGGAAGAGGTCGTCTCCCGCGCCGCCGCTGACCGTGTCGTTGCCGGCGCCGCCGGTGAGCGTGTCGTTGCCCTCGCCACCGGTCACGGTGTCGTTGCCGCCGCCGGCGTCGATGACGTCGTTGCCGCCCTGGCCGTCGATCACGTTCGCGCCGCCGTTGACGACGATGCTGTCAGCGCCCTGGCTGCCGATGAAGTTCTCGATGGAAGACAGCGCATCGGTGCCCGTCTGCGCGCCCGTGGCGGTCGTCGGGGTGATCGTCACGCCCGCCGAGATCGCGGACAGGTCCAGCGTATCGGTGCCGCCGCCGCCGGCGTAGCTGTCGTTGCCGTCGTTCACCGTCGCGACGAAGCGGTCGTTGCCGCCGCCGCCGTTGAGCACGTTGGCCAGCGCATTGCCCACGAGCACGTCGGCGCCATCGCCTGTCGTCACGTTCTCGATGCCGGCGATCGAGGTGAAGCCCGAGGCCGTTCCGGCCGTGAGGTTCACCGAGATGGCGGCGGCGCTGGTGTAGGTCAGCGTGTCCACGCCGGCCAGCAGGTCGGCCGTGACCGACTCGACATTGCTCACCGTGCCGCCGGCCACCACCGTGAGCGCGGTGCCGTTGTAGCTCACCGCGAGCGCGTCGGCCGCGGCCGTTCCTATGACGTTCAGGGTGTCCAGCCCCGCGCCGCCGTCGACGGTGTCCGTGCCTTCGCCCATCGTGTAGTTGATGGTGTCGTTGCCGGCGCCGCCGGCGATGCTGTCGCTGCCCGCGCCGCCGTCGATGAGATCGTCCTGGCCGAGGCCGTTGATGGCGTCCGCGCCGCCGCCGCCGAAGATCACGTCCTGGCCTTCAGTGCCCGTGAGGACCTGGGCGGCGTTGTTGGCCGCGATGAAGTCGCCCGTGACCACGGTGGCCGCGGAGCGCACCGTCTCGAGCGCGCCCGCATCGTCCGTGAAGCTCACCGTCAGGCGCAGTTCGCGGTTGACCTGGTCGGCGCCCGGCGTGAAGGTCGCCAGGGTGGCGCCCGCGATGGGCGTGAACCCGGCGCCGCCGCCGCCGACGCCCGTGTTGACGGCCTGTTCCCACTGGTAGCTGAAGACGGCACCCGTCAGCCCGTCCACGTCGCTGATGCCGAGGGTCGATGCCGTCAGCAGCTGGCCTTCGGTCGGCGTGGTGTCGCTGATCGTCGGCTGCCCGGTGGCCGCGGCGTTGAGGGCCAGCGGCGCGGTCGTGGCGGAGTACACGTTCTCCAGCACGTCGTTGGCGTCCTTGTAGACCGCCCGCACGCGCAGCGCCAGGCCGAGCTCGAAGGTCCGCGGCGTGAAGCTCGTGCCCGTGGCCCGGGCCACCTCGCCGCCGGCGTTCTCGATCAGGATGTCCTCGAAGATGCCGGGGCGGACCTCGGCCTGCCAGAAGTAGGCGATGGGGCCGGTGATCGCACCGTCGGGGTTGGTCGCGCTGACGTTGTCCGGATCGGTCACGCCCAGGGCCGACACGGTGAGGGTCGCGCCCAGGGTGGGCGTGGTGTCGCTGAGGGTCAGCTGGCCTTCGGGATCGAGGTTGAAGCCTTCTTCCGCAATGAACGCTGCGCCATCGGAGAACTGCAGGCGCTCGATGTTGCGCACCACGTCGATGCCGTCGGCGCCGGCCACGCCGTCCACCACATGGCTGATGCGCCAGACATCGTTTTCGAGGAAGGTGATCTCGTAGTTGCCGAAGACGTCCGAGAAGACGGCCGTGTCGAAGTCCGGCGCATCCGACATCAGGATCTCGCGGGCAATGGTGAGTTGACCCGGGTTGTAGGTGCCGTCGAAGACGCGCCCCTGCAGCTCGAGGTCGGTCATGGTGTCATAGCTCGCGATCTCGGCGCCCGTTCCGTCGGCGTTCTCCCGCACGCTGATGCGCACGTTCAGCCAGGCATCGCCATCGATGATGTCGTTGCCGCCGCGGCCCTCCAGCAGGTCGCTGCCGCCGCCGCCCAGGATGATGTTGCCGGCGAACGAAGTCACCGGCCCGTCCATCTCCATGCCGACACCGAGCACCTGGTCCAGGAGCTCCTGCAGGCCGTCGATGAGTTCGATGTGGGTCAGCACGCTGCCCGTGGTGCCCGACAGCGCCATCGCGGCCGCATCGTTGTCGTCGCCGCGCAGGACGTCGGCGTGCGCAGAACCCGACATGCCCTCGACCGAGGTGAACCGCGCCAGCACGGTCGCGTTCGAGATCGGCACGGGCGTCTCGTCGAAGGCGCGAAGGAACAGGTCGGCCGTGACGCCGAAGGCGTCGTCCTTGAACCCGGCCCAGTCGAAGCCGGAGCCGCCTTCGTAGCGGTCCACCTGGCCGCCGTTGCCGAACATGATGTCGTCGCCGCCTTCGCCGTCCATCCGGTCGGAGATCGAGTTGCCGATGAAGACGTCGTGGCCCACCACCTGGTCGCGGGCGAAGGCGTCGAAGTTCTCGCCGGCGCTGCCGTCGGCCATGCCTTTCTCGATCCAGTCGTCGCCTTCGTTGCCGAACACGAACTCGTTGCCGCGGGCGCCGAGGATGAAGTCGTTGCCCGTGCCGCCGAACGCCTCGGACGGGTCTTCACCGGTGACGATGAAGTCGTTGCCGTGGCCGCCCAGGATCAGGTTGATGCCGTTGCCGCCGTGGATGGCGTCGTTGCCGTCGCCGCCCTGCATGTTGTCGTCGCCACCCAGGTCCGTCATGATGTCGTCGCCGGCCCCGCCGAAGACGAAGTCGTTGCCGTCCCCGCCTTCGAGCCGGTCATTGCCGGCGTCGCCCCAGAGCGTGTCGTCGCCGATGCTGGAAATGATGGTGTCGTTGCCTGCGGTACCGCCCAGAACGACGTGGTCCTCACCGCTGTACTGCAGGTAGTTCGGATCGGCCGCTTCGGTGCCGGGGTTGTTGCGCAGCACCAGTGGCGTCAGGCTCCCCTCGGCCGTCGGATCGTCGCGCCCGTCGAGCCCCAGGCCCGTGAACTGCCGGGACGGGTCCACCTCCAGCGTGAACCCCGGCGTCGTGAAGATGTCGCCAGGCAGGTGCTCGACATCGGTGTTGGCCATCACCAGCCGGGCGAAGGAGTTGTTCTCCAGCTCGGTGAGGAAGTTCAGGCCCTGCGTGCGCTCCAGGTAGTAGAAGCGGTCGCCGTCCTGCAGCTTCTCCATCTGCTCCTCGAAGACGAAATTGAAGGTCGAGCCCAGCAGGCCGCCGAACGGCATCTGCTTTTCGGCCAGGCCGCCGATCCACAGGTCGATGTCGTCGACGCCGGTGGTCGTGATGCCGGCCTCGTCGGCGTAGGCATTGCGTCCGTACAGGAAGTCGAGCCGGTCTTCCGGCGCACCGATGCCGCCGTAGACCAGCGCCACCGCCGCCGCGCGCTTCTCGATCAGGGTGTCGGCGGCGGCCAGGCTGGCGTGCACGCCGTAGGCCGCAATGAAGTTGACCACCGAGGCTTCATGCTTGATGTGCTGCATGAAGTCGACCCAGTTCGCGTAGGGCTTGAGCTGGCTGTCGCCGGTCACGCCGTAGAAGTCGCGCCGCGCGGCGTTGAGTGTCGGCACGCCGGTGTCGCGCCCGCGCACGATGTTGATCGTCGCCAGGTCGAGCGGCAGGCCGAGCAGGTTGTTGCGCAGGGCCTCGGTCACGAACTCGTCGATCTCATTGCCCTGTTGCCGCGTGAGGCCGCGCGCGAGCGCGCCGGCCGCTTCATCCGCCGTGATGCCGCTGGCGGCGAACGCGAGCGGATTGAGGAAGGCCTCGATCAGCCCGAGCTGCTGCGTGGGATCGGCCGTGCCGCCGATCACGTTGAAGTCGACGTCGAAGCGGTCCACCGTCTCCGTCAGCATCGAGTGGCCGAAGCGGTACACGGTGTGGGCGAACTCGGCGACGATCGATGGATCGATCTCGGTGTCGTAGACCTGGGTGGCGGCAAAGAAGATGTCGATCTGCGGCTGCACCTTGCGCGCGAACTCCTCGAACACCAGGTGCTGGTACTGCATTTCGGTGCCGAAGCGGGCGGCCTGGAACAGGCGCTCGCCGTCCCACGAGCCATCGGGCAGGTGCCATTCGGCAATGAAGGCCGCGTCGCCCGACGCCATGATCACCGCCTTGGTGTGTTCGACCAGCCGGTTGTGCTCGGCGTGGAACACATGATGAATGCTGGTCAGCGCGATGTTTTCGTTCACCCGGCCGTCGCCGGCGATGTAGTGCGCGTCGAGCAGTTCGTCGTCGTAGAAGCCCGCGGCCGGTGTGCCGCCGATCTGGTCGTCGGCATCGGCCGTCAGCGCGACGCCCTGGCTGTTCACCGGGTTGGCGGTGTGGGCGATGTCGGCCAGGAACACGTGGCCCGTGCGCACGGCCAGGCTTGCATCGATCGGCGCGCCCGGCGAGCCCGAGGCCAGCGTGCCGCCGGCCTGCAGCACGATCTGCGCGAAGCCGGTCACCGGGTCGGGAATGAAGTTGCCGTACTCGTCGGCCGCCAGCAGCGGCAGGTTGAGCGCGTCGGCATTGTCCAGCGCGATGCCCAGCAGGTCGCGCGCCTGCGCCTTGACCACCGCCCAGGTGGCCATGCCGCCCAGCTCGATGTCGTCGGCCGTGCCGAAGAGGCCGTCGGCACCGAGGTCGCGGTTGGTGATCAGCCGCCCGGTGGCGACCGGCTTGCCGTCGGCGTTGAGCTCATAGGCGCGCAGGAAGACCTGGTGCGAGGGGTGCGACGTGTAGGTCTGGTTCTGGTCGATGAAAGGCGTCGTGAGGTTCGTGGCCTCGTGCGTGGTGTCGTCCGCGGTGCCCATGACGCCGTCGGCGCCGGGTCCGGCAACCTGGGTGGCGCGCGTCAGCACCAGGAAGTTGCTGTTGCTGCCCGACACATAGAGCGGGTCGTCGGGCTGCAGCGGGACGAAGATGGTGCCGTTGCCGCCCTTGGCCACGAGGTCCAGGCCGTGGTCGAAGAACTGGCCGAAGAAGGTCATGAAGGCGTTGAACGGCGCCGACAGGCCCTCGTCCGGCGCGGTGTTCGGAATGACCAGCAGGGTGCCGACGGGAATCGCCACGCCGTCCAGGTCGTACAGGACACCGTCCACCAGCGTGCCCAGGCCCGCGTCGACGAATGCGCTCACCGCCGCCGGGTTGTTGCTCGTCATGTCGACGATCAGGTTGCTGATGATGCGCGGGTCGGCGTCCACCACATTGCCGCTGGGGCCGTAGTCCGTGTTGGTGAGCGTGCCTCCCGGGCCGAGGTTGATGCTGTCACCGTCCTGGTCGTTGCGGAACACCGGATCGACCAGGCGCGGGAACACCTGGTCCGCGGCGCCAAAGCCGGACTGGCCCTGCACCAGGTTGTTGTAGGAGCCGTCCACCGTGCGCAGGCCCAGCGGTGCGCGCGCGTTGTCCAGGATGTCGGTCAGCGCCTCGCCGCTCGCATGCCGCTCCGAGATCTTGATCTGCTCCAGGATGAACTGCAGGTCGGACTGCAGGAAGCGCACGCCCGCGCTGTCGACCAGCGCGGAGGAGGGCGGGGGCGCCGGCGGCACGACGGCCGCCACGCCGGTGACCGCCGCGGTGGGCGTGGAGTACACGGTTTCCAGCACGCCGTCGGCATCGCGGTAGACGGCCCGCACCCGGATGGCCAGGCCGTCGAAGGGCGCGGTGACCCGGAAGGTCGTGCCGTTCACCGTGGCGGGCTGGCCGCCGCCCAGGTCGATGATGTCGCGGAACACGCCCGGCGCGCGCGTCGGGTCGGCCTCGTACTGCCACGTGTAGCTGATCGGCCCGGTGACGGTGCCGCCAGGATTGTCCGCATCGGTGAGGGCGGCCGACACGCTCAGGAGCTGGTTGATCTGCGGCGTGTCGTCGCTGATCGTGACCGAGCCGCCCGGTGCGTTGTTGCTGCCGGACAGCAGCTGGACGGCGTCGGAGAACTGCAGCCGCTCGATGTTGCGCAGGATGTCGGTGCCGTCGGTGCCGACGTTGTCGGTGACGGTGGTGCGGCCGTCGGCGCCGGTGGTGACGGTGTAGTTGGCGCGCAGCCCGGAGAACATCGCGGTGTCGTAGTCGGCGCTGTCGGACATCAGGATCTCGCGCACGATGCTGAGCTGGCCCGGGTTGATCTCGCCCGAGAGCATGCGCGGCACCAGCTCCTTCAGGCTGTCGACGCTGGTGAGGCCGGGCACGCCCGAGACGGCGATGCGCACGTTGAGCCAGGCGTCGCCGTCGATGATGTCGTTGCCGCCGCGGCCCTCGATGAGGTCGCTGCCGTCGCCGCCCAGGATGATGTTGCCTTCGCCGAACGAGGTCATGCCCGCGGGCAGCAGGCCTTGCAGGCCGTCGATGAGCGCGATGTTGGTGAGCACGCTGCCGGTCCAGCCGGCCTGCAGGATCTCGACGGCGTCGGCGTCGTCGCCGCGCAGGAAGTCGGCGAAAGCCGATCCCGACAGGCCTTCGGTGAAGGCGAAGCGGTCCATCATCGCGGCGTTCGAGTTGACCACCGGGGGCACCACGAAGTCGTTGACGATCATGTCGGCGGTCACGCCGTACTTGTCGAACTTGTAGCTGGCCCAGTCGAAGCCGGAGCCGCCGTCGAAGTGGTCTTCGCCGTCGGAGCCGGTGAAGATGTCGTCGCCGCCTTCGCCGATCAGCTCGTCGAAGCCGCCGCCGGAGATCAGGACGTCGTTGCCGATGACGCTGTCTTGCACGAGCGGGTCGAAACTGTCGCCCGTGGTGCCGTCCTGGGTTCCCAGCTCGATCCAGTCGTGGCCCTCGTTGCCGAATGTCGGCAGGTTGCCCTTGCTGCCCAGGACGAAGTCGTTGCCCTGGCCGGCAAAGACCTCGGAAACGTCCTCGCCGGTGATGATGAAGTCGCTGCCGTCCCCGCCGATGATGAGGTTCGCGCCGTTGCCGCCGTGGATGACGTCGTTGCCCTCGTTGCCCTTGAGCACGTCGTCGCCGCCGCGGTCCGTGATGATGTCGTCGCCCGCGCCGCCCTCGACCTGGTCGTTGCCGTCGCCGGACTCGATGCGGTCATTGCCGCCATCGCCGTAGACGGTGTCGTCGCCGATGCTGGCGATCAGGGTGTCGTTGCCGGCGGTGCCGCCGAGCACGACGTGTTCGTCGCCCGTGTAGCGCAGGTAGGTGGTCTCCACGGCCGCGGTCGTGGGATCGTCACGGATCACCAGCGGTGTGAGTTCGGTGCCGCCCTCGGTCGGGTCGCCGTGGCCGTCCACGCCGATGCCGGTGAACTGGCGCAGCGGGTCGACTTCGAGGATCAGGCCCGGGGTCGAGAAGATGTCGGCCGGCAGGTGCGTGGCGTCGGTGTTGAGCATCACCAGCTTGGCGAAGGTGTTGTTCTCCAGTTCGGTGAGGAAGTTGAGGCCGGCCAGACGCGAGAGGTAGTAGAAGCGGTCGCCGTTCTGCAGCGCCTCCATCTGCGACTCGAAGACGAAGTTGAAGGTCGAGCCCAGCAGGCCGCCGAAGGGCATCTGCTCTTCGGCCAGGCCGCCGATCCACAGGTCGATGTCGTCCACGCCCGTGGTGGTGACACCGCCGACCATCGCGTAGATGCCCGTGCTGTTCAGGAAGGCGAGCCTGTCTGCTTCGTCTGCAACGAAGCTGCGCTCCGCGGCCGTGCCGGCGTTGAGAACCACGGTGCCGCCGAAGACGAGTGCGGCCGCCACGGCTCGCTTCTCGGCCATCGTGTCGACGTCCGCGGCGGTCAGCGCGCCATGCGTGCCGTACGCCGCAATGAAGTTGATGACGGAGGCCTCGTGCTTGAGGTGCTGCGTGAGGTCGACCCAGCTCGTATAGGGCTTGAGCTGCGGGTCCGCGGTCGAGGTGTAGAACTCCCGCCGCGCTTCGTTGAGCGTGGGAATGCCGGTGTCCCGGCCGCGCGCGATGTTGATGGCGGCGAGGTCCAGCGGCAGGCCCAGGAGCTGGTTGCGCACCGCGTTGGTGACGAACTCGTCGATCTCGTTGCCCACCTGCCGGGTCATGCCGCGCACGATGGCGCCGGCCGCCTGCTCCGGTGTCAGTGCGCCGTCGTTGTTGAACCCGATCGGGTTGAGGAAGGCATCGACCAGCGCGAGATCGCTCGACAGGAAATTGGGGTCCAGCCGGTCCACGGTCTCGGTCAGCATCGTGTGGCCGACGCGGAAGACCGCGTGTGCGAACTCGGCGACGATCGCCGGGTTGATCGTCGTCTGGTAGTTGGTTTCGGCCAGGAACTCGTCGACGGCCGGCTGCATCTTGCGCGCGAACTCTTCGAACACCAGGTGCTGGTACTGCATCTCCGTCGCGAAGCGCGCGGCCTGGAAGATGCGCTCGCCGTTCCATGAGCCGTCGGGCAGCTGCCATGAGGCGATGAACGCAGCGTCGCCGGTGGCCAGGACGGTGGCCTTGATCTCTTCGGCCTGCCGGTTGTGCTCGGAGTGGAAGACGTGGTGGACGGAGGTCAGGGCGATGTTCTCGTTGCCGCGGCCGTCGCCGGTGATGAAGTGACGGTCCAGCAGCTCGTTGTCATAGGTGCCGGGTTCCGAGAGGCCGACGGCCGAGTCGCTGTCGGGCGCCAGCACTCCGCCCACGAACACGGGCGCCGCGGCATGCGCGATGTCGTTCAGGAAAGCATGGCCGGTGCGAACGCCCACGCTGGCGTCGAGGGGCGCGCCGGGCGTGCCCGAGGCGAGCCCGTTGCCGTCCGGGTCCAGCGGCCCGCCGACGTCGGCGGCTCGCAGCACGATCTGCGCGAAGCCGGTCACGGGATCGGGAATGAACTTGCCGAACTGGTCCGTCGCCAGCAGGGGCAGGTCCAGCACGTCGGCGTCGTCGAGCTGGATGCCGAGCATCAGCGCCTGCGCCTTGACCTGGGCCCAGTTGGCAAGGCCGCCGTCGGTGCCATCGAGCAGGCTGCCCGTGGCCACCGGACGGCCGTTGGCGTCGAGCACGTACTCGCGCAGGAACACCTGGTGCGAGGGATGCGAGGTGTAGGTCTGGTTCTGGTCGACGAAGGGCGTGGTCTGGTTGGTCTGGTCGCCGTTCGCATCGCGCGTGGCGCGCGACAGGATCATGAAATTCGGGGCGCCGGGGGCCGTACTGAACAGCGGATCGTCCGGCTGCAGCGGCATGAAGATCATCTCGGTGCTGCTCTTGTTGACCAGGTCGAGGCCGTGGTCGAAGAACTGGCCGAAGAAGGTGAACCATGAATTGAAGGGCGCCGAGAGGCCTTCGTCGGGGCTGGTGTTCGGAATCTCCAGCAGCGTGCCGGGGGGAATGACGACGCCCTGGAGGTCGTACAGGACGCCGGCTGCGTCGAGCGTTCCGAGGCCCGCGGCCACGAAGGCGCTCACCGCCGCGGGGTTGTTGCTGGTCATGTCGGCGACCAGGTTGCTGATCAGCCGCGGGTCGGCATCGACCACGTTCCCGGCGCTGCTGTAGTCCGTGTTGGTGATCCCTGCGAAGGCGTCGTCCTGCTCGTTGCTGTAGGTCTGCGGCACCAGCTGCGGGAACGGGTTGTCTGCGGAGCCGTAGTCGCTCTGGCCCGGCATCAGGTTGTTGTAGGACCCGTCGACCGTCCGGAGGCCGAAAGGCGCAAAGGCGTTCGGGACGAGGCTCGCGGGGTCCGCTCCCGCTGCTTGTGCTTCCGCAATGAGAATTTGTTGAAGAATGAATTCGAGATCGGACCTGATCAGCGTGGCCATTTCTATTCTCCTCAAGACGAACGACTTTCAATGCAGCCCCGGTCCCGCCTACATGGCGAAAAGGCTCATGTAGCGTGGCTCAGGAGTGACCGCGCGCCTGGAATTGCCAGCCGCGGGTTTTTCGAGGAAGTGATGCAGCGCGTGACCCGGTGGCGGTCACGCCTGGGGAGCGGCTAGGGTCGTCGTCGGCCGCTCAGGCACCGCAGCGGGGCGGTGCAGCAAATATCCATTGCGCGATGCCGGTCAGGCGCGATGCCGGCATGGAGATGAAGCCCGCATTTCATGCGGACCTTGATTCGACACTTGTTCATGCGATACCCCCACCATGGATCCTGTCAAAAAGAATCTAGGTCGGCGCGCCGAAAGTCGTTGCCGCTTGTAAGCGGACGGCAACCGGTGGTCGATTGGTTGTCTTCGAAAACGAAGGTGCTAATTATGAGAGGCCATCTTCAGGAATGCAACTTTCTCACATACAAATTAACTGACGAGAACCTGACTACGCGCGCCAGAGCCAAAAAAAAACAGCGGCCGCGGCGACACCGGCCGAAATCAGGGCGATCAGCGCCATTTCCGCATGGCCGCCATTGCTTTTTTGGGACGCCGCAGCGAAAGCGGGAGGGCGTTCATTGCCGTGTAGCGGGCTCGCGAAGGGGCTGTAGACGGCGGAGCCGGGGCGCTCCGGGTCACCGCTTCCTGTGGTGGCCGCCGGATCGTCGGGAGAGGCCGTCACCACGGCCGCGTCGCTTGCGGCTTCGCCGTCCGCAACGCCGCCATCCGGGTTCTCGTGCGCCGCAACGGCGGCCGACGTCGCTTCCGTCGCGATCGCCAGGTCGGCGCACATGACCTGCGTGGCCCAGGCCGCGACAAGCATGGCCTGGACGAAGGGCCGCTTGTCGAGCGCGCGGCGAGGGCGCGATCCGGCGGCGAAGGGGCAATCGATCGAAGTCATGGGGTCGCTGCCCTTCAGATCAGGCCCGTGTGAACGGCGAAGTTCACCGCCTGGGCGCGCGAATGCACATGCAGCTTCTTGTAGATGCTCTTGATGTGCACATTGACGGTCTGGCCCGTGATGCCGAGCTTGGCGCCGATCTCCGCGGAGACGTAACCCGAGGCCACGCAACGCAGGACCTCGCTCTCTCGCGGCGTCAGTGTCATGTCGCGCGACGG
Source organism: Variovorax boronicumulans (assembly GCF_009811375.1). Classification (NCBI taxonomy): domain Bacteria; kingdom Pseudomonadati; phylum Pseudomonadota; class Betaproteobacteria; order Burkholderiales; family Comamonadaceae; genus Variovorax; species Variovorax boronicumulans. Next base: position 3,572,065 of record NZ_BKDH01000001.1, on the reverse strand, counting down.
CGGCCTCGGCGGCGCCGGCGCCTTGTCGGCGACCGGCTCGCGGGGGTGGTAGTCCAGGCGGTGCAGCAGGCGCCGCGTGAGTCGGGGCGTGATCGCCGCCCCGCCGTTCACCACGTGCAGCACGGCATCGGCGAAGCTTTGCAACCAGGCGTTCTTCAGGAGGTACCCCATGGCACCCAGTTCGAAGGCGCGCAGCACGTGGGCGTCGTCCTCGAGCGAGGAGATCACGATGACCTCGCTGCTGCGGTGCAGGCGGCGTGCCTCGGTGATCAGCTCGAAGCCCATCTCGTCCCCCAGCTGCAGCTCGAGCATCAACACGTCGAAGGTGTGCGTGGTCAGCAGCCGGCGTCCCTCGCGAACGCTGTCGGCCTGGCCTTCGAGCTGGATGCGCAGGTCCGACAGCAACTCCTGGGCGATCACCCGGCGCATGTACTCGTCGTCGTCGACGAGCAGCACGCGCACCGGCGATTTTTCCTGGCCGATCAGGAAGTCCGGCCACAGCCTCGCGGCGGGCGCGCAGACGCCGACGGAGGCCTTCTCGCCAGAGCTGATGAGCCGGTGATCAAGCATGTGCCTGCCCCGGTTGGCGTGAGCGACGCAGGCCGGTCGTTGCGAGCGTGGGCGGGGAGACGCAAAGGTCGTCCATCGAGCGCTCCGGGGCCACTTTCCCCATCGGCGGCAAAGCAGGTTGGGGTTTCATACATTTTCAATAGAAAAATGAAAGGCAAGTGCCGAATTGAATGTTTTCTGTGAGTTTTAATTGAAATTCAATTCGGCCCGAGGCTTGCGCAATCCTATGAACTTGACGGGACGGTTGCGCGGGTCTTTTGCTCCTGTTTGTGGAAAGACATGAGTGTTTCAAAATGGAACTACCTGAACCATGACGTTCGATATACCTAATTTCTATGTTTTTGAGGCGGATCGTGAAAAACGACGCATTGTTCGCCAAGTGAGCAATGCTGGTTGAAAAGTGGAATGGGCTTATTTATGCATGGAAATTTTGAAAAGAATGAAATTAATCAAACATGAAATTCATTTTTAAATGGGTATTTGGTTTTCGATGAAATAAAATATTCAAAAAACCAATTGAAACTGCGGAAATAATTTGATTATTGAAATTCCGATGATATTTGAATTGAATGAAATATTCTATTAACCAAATTGCCTGCTATCCGATTTTTATTTTTGGAATTTATTCTCTCGTCCGATCATGATTTTTCAATTCAATTGAAATTCAATTTCTTTGAGGTGGCGCGAAATACGGTGCCGAATCTTTTCCTCCTCTGCCAGTCCGGTGCGCTCCCGCACGCCAGCTGATCGCAGCAGGCGGGGATCGGAAAAGCGGGGAAATGGCGGGTCCCGGAGGGGGGATGCCGACGCTGAGCGGCCCGCAGCGGGCGCCCCGAAGGACGGGGCGGGCAGGGCGCTGTCAGTGCGCCATGGCGTCGAGGTGGTGCTTGACCGCGTAGATGTACAGCTCGAGCCGGTTCGTCACGCCGAGCTTCTGGTAGATCGACGTGAGATGGTTGCGCAGCGTGTGCTCGGTGACGAAGGCCTGCCCGGCCAGGGTCTTGTTGGAGGCGCCGCTACCGTGCACCACGGTGCGGACGATGTCGCGCTCCTTCTGGGTCAGGCTGGCCTGCCTGACGGACTCGGGGTCGGCTTTAGGCGGCTTCTTCACCGAGGTGAGTTCCGAGAGCACGCGGCCCATGGTCGGGGCATCGACGCAGAGTTCGCCGTGGTGCACGCGCTCGATCGCATCGAGCACCTGCTCGGCCGAGGCGTCCTTGCGCATCACGCCGCGCGCGCCGCGCAGCACCGCAAGGTCCAGCGTGCGCTGCTCGCGTTCGCCGGTCAGCACGACCACGCGCGAGACCTCGTTCGACAGCAGCTGCGGCAGGATGTCGAGGGCGCAATGGCCGTCCAGGTCGAGGTCGAGCACGATGACGTCGGGAGCCAGGCTCTGCGTGTGTGCCACGGCCTCTTCGCAGCAGCTGGCGGTGGCGACGACCTTCATGCGCGGCTGTTCGTCGTCGATCAGCCGGGACAGGCCCCACAGCATGGTCTGGTGATCGTCCACCAGCAGGACGCCGATGGGATGGGCTTCGGTTTGCATGAGGGGCTCCTCGGACTGTTGTCGTGCTTTTGGGGGCTCAGATGGGGATTTCGATCAGCACCTCGGTGCCGCCGCCCCGGCACCGGCTGACCTGCGCGCGGCCTCCGAGCGCCGCTGCGCGGTCGCTGAGGGAGCGTGGCCGGAAGGGCGCGAAGTTCTCTTCGTCGCCTTCGTTCTCGATGCGCAGGTGCAGGCAGCCATTGCGGCAGCCGATGCGCACGCTGCCGCGGCGGGCCTGCGTGTGCTTGCAGATGTTGTTCAGGCCTTCGCCCACCATCTGCAGAACCTCCGCGGTCATGCGGTCGTCAAGACGCACGTGGCCTTCGACGTTCACCGAAATCTCGATGCCGTAGAGCCCCTGGATGCGGGCGGCCTGGCTGTACAGCTGGTGCAGCACGAGGCCGCACGAACTTTCCGGGCCGGCCTTGACCGCGCCCGCGAAGCGCCGCAGGTCGGCGATCACGCCGCTCGCCACCTCGGCGAGCTTGTCCAGATCCTCGAGCAGCGGGTTGTCCGCGGCGGCCTTCTTGCGCAGGGCGCACAGGCCCATGCGCAGCCCGATGTAGGGCTGCACGGCCGTGTCGTGCAGGTCCAGCGAGATCTTCAGGCGCTCGGTGGCGGCCGCTTCGGAGGCCATGCGGTCGAGCACCTCGATGGTCTCGATGACCGGGAAGATCTGTTCCATGAGGTGCGCGAGGAACAGCGCATCGGACTTGCTGAAGTGGCCGTTGCGCGAGGAGATGAACACGCGCCCCTCGCCCAGGCGCAGCGGCAGCGCGGCGCTGATGAACGCGCGGGCCTCGAGCATGGCGGCCACCGCGGCACTGCGCTTGGCGCCGTCGCGGCCCTCGGGGCGCCAGCCGATCGCACCGGGGCCGTGCATGTGGCTGCGCGCAAAGAAGAGGTTCAGGGGCCAGGGCAGGCGGTTGCTCAGCACGGTGTGCGGATGCTCCAGCGCCATCAGCGGCGACTCGGCGATGCCCCCGAGCGTCTCGACACCGACGTGCTCGCAGGTGTCGTCCTTGCGCAGCGTGCGCAGGGTCCAGTTGCCGGTGGCGGTGTCCCGCGTCATGAGGATGCAGTGGCTGGCCTTGAAGAAGGCCAGCGTCTTTTCCATCGTGCGAGCGATGGTGCGGCCCGCGCCGAAGCGCGGGTTCGACAGCTGGCTGATGTCACCCAGCAGGGCCAGGCGCCGCTGCAGGATGAGCTTGGAGCCGCCCCAGTGCACGATCATGTGCCCCAGCGCCAGCAGGAAGGTCGTGCGCATCAGCAGCTGCGGCGCGTCGTCGCCCGTGCTCGTGCCGAGCCCGCAGGCGGCGAACGACGCGACCGAGACGATCGTCACGCGGGCGCCTTCCTCGAAGCCCCAGCGGAACGAGGAGGTCAGGATGGCGAAGAAATAGAACAGGAAGAACAGGCTGTGCACGCCGCCCGTCACGAAGACGATCAGCGTGAACCACATCACGTCGGACCAGTGGACCGCCTTGCCCTGGACATGGCGCCATCCCCCCTGCGTGCAGGCGTGCACCAGCACGCTGTGCAGGAGGTATCCGCAAAAGGCCAGCCAGACCGCGCTGGCCACCGGTTGCCGCGTGGGCCCCGCATCGACCGCCATGGCCAGCACCGCCGAGATCGACAGCACCAGCCGCATGCGGGCGGCCATGAGCGCATCCGTCGACAGGCTGCTGTCGAGGCTCGGGGCGGAGACGGGGGCGCGCATGGCAAGACATCCTTCGCATGAACTGTTTCATGCACGGCAGGGGCCGACGTTCGGTGGTAACAGCCTGGCGTTCATTTCTTCGTGCCAATAACGCGGTGTATGTGAAGGTTTCACATTACTTCTTTGGTACTCGAAAGGAACCTTGTGGGCGATCTGTGACGTCTGTTGCGCTTGGTTTCAATTGTGTCGTGGGCGGGCTTTTTTCATCGCTGTACGAGGCGCTTCCCCTCGGCCGGGGGCTGTCGCACGGCAAACGGGTACCCGATTCATGGAGGTGTGGGGCAAGGGGAACGCGAGGGGCGGTGTTCGTGCGCGCCGGACGCACCGATCCCGGCGCGCCAGGGCTGGCACGCCGGGCGTTCGACCCGAACCCGGATTCAGCCTCGCCGTGGCACCAGCGCCGTCCGTCCCAGGGGGGTGACCCGCAGGACGGTGGCCTGGCGCAGCTTCTGACGGGCGCGGCAGATCGGGGGGAGGGTGGCCTCCACCATGCCGGCGGCCTCAAGAACCGCCACGGAGTTGATCTCCGACGGGTCCTCGGTGTGCAGGGGAAAGGTCGAGTTGCCGATCCTGCGCAGGTAATCGAGCGGCATGACGCTCCATTGGGGGCGTTCTTCATGCACCGAAGCGCCGTTGCCGCAGAGCGTGGCGATCTCCGCGTGCCCCTCGTCCGTGATGGCAAAGACCTGGGCGCTTTCGTACCGCTGGTAGCCGAAGTTGTCGACATGGAACTCGGCTTCGATGAGTCCGGTGGCGACCAGCACCGAGGCATGCCGGATGTCCGCGTCCGCCGTGAGCATGACCGGAAAACGCTTGTTCATGAGCCGAAGAAGAAGGACGAGCGGCATGCGGTACTCCTCGCAATGTCAGCGGTGCCGGCTGGCCCGGCGACGAACAGGCACCCGATGCGCAGCCCCGCACAGGGAGGCATCCGTCAGGCGTGGGCCTGCGATGCCAACGGGGAGCAACGGTCGCACTGAACTCGCGGGAACAGACACGGAAGCCACCAATGTAAGAAATGTGATTTTTTCACTTTAGTCCCTTTTTCGTACTTTCGCCATGGATTTGGAGATAGATGGCCGAAGGTGCTATCCGGCCCGCGTGCGCGCAGGCCGACGCCCGCCGCGGTGCGGCGGTGTCGAACTGGAACTGGATGTGTGCGAAAGCCCGGCTTCGCCTGCCGCCAGAAGGGGCGGGCGATGCGACCGGACGGCGGGGCGCTGCGCCGCCGCTTCAGGTCAGGGGTTGAATGTCACCCGTTGGGCAATGAGAACGCCGTCGACCACCCGGTCTCCCACGACGGTCACGCGCTGGCCGTTGGCCAGGTTCGCGGCGGTACCGTTCTCGAAGGTGGTACCCGGTCCGCTGGCGTCCACCGGCTGGCCCTGGACCCTGAAACTGGCAGGGGACACGTAGCCGCCGATGGCGCCGATGAGGGTGAACGAGGCCGGCCCGCCTGTGCCGGGCACATGGCGGATGCGCAGCTTCTTGACGACCAGCACCCCGCCGGACATGAAGCCGTCGACCTCGACCTTCACGCCGTTGCCGAGCGAACCGACGGGGCCGCCCGTGATCTGCGCATTGGTGGCGTCCACCGGCGTGCCCAGCACCTTGAAGGCACCGCGCGAGACGAAATCGGTGATGTCCCCCGCCAGTTGCAGTGCGATGCCGTTGCTCGTCGGTATCGCGTACCAGCCCTCCACCTTGGTCGCCGTGAACGCGTTGCCGGTCGGCGCGACCGTGCCGCGGGCGCGCACGATGACACCGTTGGCCAGCGACGAGGCGTCGATGCCCGCGAAGCTGGCGCCGCCATAGCTGACCGTCAGCTGGCCGAGCGTGAAGGTCTGGCTCGTCACATTGAGGTTCTGGATGGCGCCTGTGACCAGCGGGGCGGTCAGCGTGGGCGCCGTCAGCACACGGGTGGCGCGCAGCGTGCCCGGCGCACCGGGCAGGCCCCACACCTGGACGAGGCTGCCGTCGGCCACATTGGCAAGCCCGTTCGCGTCGGCCCAGACCGTGGCCGCATCGATGGTCACGTTGATGCCCATGACGACGAAGCTGCCGGCGCCCACGTCGATGCGCGAGACGGCGCCACGCAGTTCGGCCCCCGACACGACCTGCGTCGCGATGCCGCGGGTGAAGTCGGGGTCGACCTTGCCGGCGACCCGCGCACTCATGCCGATCTGGAGTTCGGTGGCGTCCTCGACGGTGATGGTGGCCGTGTCCGTGGTGTAGCGCAGGCCGTTCAGGATGATGCTGCCCAGGCCGTCCGCGGCGCCGATGCCGGCGGCGTCCGCAGTCACGCCGGTGCCGCCCGAGCCGACACCGGAGCCGTCGGTGTTGCCGTTGCTGGCGGTGTCGCCGGAGCCGCCCGTGCCGGCGTTGCCCGAGCCGGACCCGGTCCCATCCCCGCCTGTGCCCGTGCCCGCGCCGCCGGGGCTGTCACCGCCGATCGCGGTGCCGGTGCCCAGGCCCAGGTTCCCGGCCGAGGCACCACCGCCGCCTCCGCAGGACATCAACAGGACCGTGAGGCCGGCGCAAAGCAAGCCCAGCAGGAGGCGGCGGGGTGTTTGGATCGTGCTCATGAGGGGCGCTCGCTTTCAGAGGACGCGGGCGGGGGCGGCGTGCCCTCGTCCTCGTAGTACGTGTAGATGCCGACACGGATTCGTCCATTGGCGCGGGCCGGCGCGCGGCTGACCGCCTGTGCCATTTCCTGCGCGAGCTCGTGGTGCAGGGCGGACCAGCGGTCGCGCACCAGGCGGTGGATCTGTTCGCAATCGTTCAGCGACAGCCCGCGCGCGTACACCGCGCGCTCGAGCATGCGGGGCTGCTCGCCCAGCGTGTTGGCGACGGCCGCCAGCAGGTGGTCCCGGCCGTTGTCGCCCATGAAGGCCAGCATCGACTGCAGGTCCTGCACGGGCACGAAACCGTCTGCGGTGAGCTCGGCCATGCCTTCGTTCTCGGTCACCATGTTCAACCGGATCAGCTCGTCGAGGATGGTGCGGTGGTGGACGTTGCCGCGGCTGCTCAGGCGGGCGACCGCCTCGAACGAGGGCGCCGTGTGGCCCGAGGTGACGGGCAGGCGCCGGAACGAAGCGTCTTCGGTCAGCATTTGCAGCCACAGCGTGAAGGTCTTGGCCGCGGCCGAGAGTTCGGTGTGGGGCAGGGGGTCGACGGTGGAGCGGACCTTGGCGGTCACGGCCTTGCGGTTCAGGCCGGTGGTGACCGACAACTGGCTCAGGTTGGGCTTGGGAACGCCCTGGCTGCGCCAGGAGTGCTGCGCCTCCTCGATCAGCAGGTCACGCAGCAACTCCTCCAGGTGGGGGTGCTTGACCCCCATCGCGAGGGCGAGCTTCACCACGGGTCGAAGGATGCGTGAGCAGGCCGCCAGGGCCCATTCCAGCCGTTGTTCCATGACGCGACGTGTGTAGTCCTGAAAGTGCGATGCCGACAGGATCGGAGGCGGCGCCCCGACCACCATCAACGCCCCATTGTCCTGCGCACCGCGCTGCAGTGAAAGCTTTGGACTGCGGTTTGACGGCCAGTGAGCCAAAGTTTCATGTTCAGGCGCGGGGCGACCGTCCGGCCGGTGCTGCCAAGGCCGATCGGCCAACGGGCTGGCCAGGTTGCCTATGTCGCCCTGCAACGTGCCTGCCGCAGGGCGCGCGCGGCCTGGACGACACCCAGGGTCGGTCCTTTCCCACATGCGGGCCCCGCGCCGGAGGCGACAAAGACACCTCTGTTTCTTTGCATGTCTCAAGGAGCCGAGATGGCCAATGCGAACCCCCGAAAGAACGACGCGGCCGGCACGACCGCCGTCACGCACCGCACGGTGCAGATCGATGGCGTCGAGGTCTTCTATCGCGCGGCCGGTCCGGTGGGTGCCCCGGTGCTGTTGTTGCTGCACGGCTATCCGTGTTCTTCGTTCCAGTACCGCGCGCTGATGCCGGCGCTGGCGGACCGCTGGCGCGTGGTGGCGCCCGATTTCCCGGGCTTCGGCTACAGCGGCACGCCCGAGGAGAACTTCGTGTTCGATTTCGATGGCTACGCGCACTTCCTCGACCGCTTCACCGCCGCGCTCGCGCTGCGCCGCTACGCGCTGTACCTGCACGACTACGGTTCGCAGATCGGCCTGCGCCATGCGATGCGGCGGGCCGGGCGGGTGACGGCGCTGATCGTCCAGAACGGCGACATCTACGAAGACGCGCTGGGGCCGAAGTACGCGGCGATCCGGGCGTACTGGAACGACCCGAGCGAGGCCCATCTCGCGGCGCTGGAGCGCGCCGTGAGCGAAGAAGGCTTTCGCGACGAGTTCATCGGCGAGGTGTCGTCGCGCGTGGCCCCGCGGCTCGCGCCCGATCTCTGGCGCCTTCACTGGCCGTTGATGGACACGCCCGCGCGGCGCGGCATTGCGCTCGGTCTCATGAAGGGCCTGAAGGAGAACCTGCGGTGGTTCCCGCGCTACCAGGACTACCTGCGCACGTACCGCCCGCCCACGCTGATCCTGTGGGGTCCGCAGGACGGCTACATGCCGATCGAGGCCGGCCGCGCCTACCTGCGGGACCTGCCCGACGCCCAGTTCCACGCGTTCGACGACGGGGGCCACTGGCTGCTCGAGACGCACCTGGCCGAGGTGCTGCCGCCGCTGCGCGATTTCCTGGGGCGGCACCTGCCGGTGCCGGCGTCTGCATCCACCCGGACGATCGAAGGCGTGCCGGTATGAGCGTCGCCACCATCGCGCGCATCTGGCGCGGCCGCGTCACGCCCGATCGCGCGGAGGCCTACGAACGCTACCTGCTGGCTGAAGGCATTCCGCCGCTGCGCAAGACGGCGCTCGCGGTGCAGCTGTTCCGCGAAGACCGCGCCACCGACACCGAGTTCGTCACGACCTCCTACTGGCCCGACGTGGCCGCGATGAGCGCGTTCACCGGCGGCGACCCGAATGGGGTGCATCACCTGCCGCGCGATGCGGAGTTCCTGATCGAGCTGCCCGAGCGTGTCGAGGTGCTGCGCATCGTCGTCGACACGCGGGCCTGAAGCGTCAGGCTGCCTCGAGCCCCGTCGGAAAGTGCACGCCCGCGCGCTGCGCGGCCTGCACGATGTGCTGCGTCATCGCCTGCTGCGCCAGCGCCGGGTTGCCTTGCGCCAGCGCCTCGATGATCGCCATGTGCTCGTCGTAGGTGGCATGGCGCGCGCCGCGCTTGTAGAAGGGCAGGCGCTGGCTCTCCTGCATCACCTCGGCGCTGTTGCGCAGGATCTCGGCGATGGCCTGGTTGCCGGCGATGCCGATGATCTGCATGTGGAAGTCGAAGTCGAGCTGCGTGGCCTGCGTGAAGTCGCCGGCGTCGATGCATGCGCGCATCGCCTGTGCATTGGCGCGCAGCGCCGCCAGGTCGTCCGCCTCGATGACCAGGCAGGCCAGCCGCGCGGTGAAGTTCTCGACCGCGAAGCGCAGCTGGTACACGTCCTGCAGCGAATGCGAGGTGGCGAACTTCCAGGCCGGGGAGGCCGACGGCGCCTGTTGTCCGCCGTCCTCGGCCACGTACATGCCCTTGCCGGGGCGCGGAATGACGAGGCCCGTGCCCTGCAGCGTCGACAGCGCCTCGCGCAGCGAGGTGCGGCTGATGCCGAGCTGCTCGGCCAGGTCGCGCTGCGAAGGCAGCAACCCGCCGGCCGCGTAGGTGCCGTCCGCGATCCGCTGCTGGATCAGGCGGGCGGCGGTGGCGGCGACGGCGGGGGAGGCGAGCATGGGCGGTTTTCGGTGCGAAGTGCGGCAGTGGCGGGAGCTGGAAATCTTACTGTGGCCGCACCTCGGGGCCTTCCCTACTTGTTGACCAGCTTGGCCGGCACCGTCCAGGTGAGGAAGGCGCCGAACAGCAGCACGCCGGCCAGCACGAACAGGGCGATGTCGGTGCTCTTCGTGGCGTCCTTGATCAGGCCGATCATGTAGGGGCTCACGAAGCCCGCCAGGTTGGCAAAGGAGTTGATGAGCGCAATGCCGGCTGCTGCACCCGCGCTCGACAAAATGGCCGTCGGCAGGCTCCAGAACAGCGGCGACGTCGCCAGGCTGCCGCCCGCGGCCAGGGCCAATGCGGCCAGCGAGAGGTACACGTTGTTGCTGAAGATGGCGCTCAGCGTGAGGCCCAGCGCGCCGCAGCAGAAGGGCACGATCAGGTGCCAGCGGCGTTCGCGCATGCGGTCGGAGCTGCGGCTCACCAGCAGCATCGAGACGATGGCCACGGCGAAGGGAATGGCGGTGAGCAGGCCGATGTTCAGCGCGCCCGACACGCCCGACTGGCGCACCAGCGTGGGCAGCCAGAAGGTCAGGCCGTACTGGCCCATCACCGTGCAAAAGCAGATCAACGCCATCTTCACGATGCGGCGGTCGGCGAACAGCGCGCGCAGCGTCATGTGGCTGGTGCCGCCCTTGGTGGCGTTCTCGGCGGCGATGTTGCGTGCGAGCACGGCCTTTTCTTCCGCGGTGAGCCAGCGTGCGCCCTGGATGCTGTTGTCGAGGTAGACGATGACCAGCAGGCCGATCACCAGCGAGGGCAGCGCCTCGATGAGGAACAGCCATTGCCAGCCGCGCAGCCCGCCCATGCCGTGCATGGCGTCCATGATCAGCCCCGACAGCGGCCCGCCCAGCACGCCCGACACCGGAATCGCGCACATGAACACCGCCACCATCTTGGCGCGGCGGTGCGAGGGAAACCAGTAGGTGAGGTACAGGATCATCCCCGGGTAGAAGCCGGCCTCGGCCGCTCCGAGCAGGAAGCGCAGCACGTAGAACTGCGTGGGCGTGGTCACGAACATCATCGCGGCCGAGATCAGGCTCCACGTGATCATGATCCGCGAGATGGTGGCCTTGGCGCCGATGCGGTGCATCAGCAGGTTGCTCGGCACCTCGAAGAAGAAGTAGCCGATGAAGAACAGCCCCGCGCCCAGCCCGTACATGGCTTCGCTGAATTGCAGGTCGCTGAGCATGTTCAGCTTGGCGAAGCCGACGTTGACGCGGTCCAAGTAGGCGGCCACGTAGCAGAGCATCAGGAACGGCATGAGTCGCCATGCCACTTTCTTGTAGAGCGCGTTCTCCGCTGCAGCAGAGGTGGTGGCCGGCTGCAGCGGCGCATGAAGGGTGGTGGTTGACATGGCGGTCCTCGAAGGCGTCGATGGGGTGGATTAACTGGTATTACCGGTATGATTTAACGCGACCGAGACCTTAAGGCCTCATGCGCCATTGGACACTAGCGATTTCCCTGACGCCGGGAGATTGACGGCCAGGATGCATCACAAGGATACTGGTAATACCAGTTGGACCAAAAAAGCCGAGGAGTTTCTGTTGACGATTGCCAGCCCCACCTTCCTGCCCCCGGCGCCGGGCACGCCCGCGGCGCTCGCGCTCGTTGCGCAGCCGCTGACGCGCGAGGCCTTCGCCGCGTTCGGCGACGTCATCGAGAGCGCGCACGCCCGGTCGATGCCGATCAACGCGGGCATGACCACGCGCTTTCACGACCTGGCGCGCGTGGACCCGGGCCCCGGCGACAGCCGCGTGCTGGTGAACATCTTCGAGACGCAGCCCTACGCGATGCCGCTGCAGGTGGGCATGCTGGAGCGCCACCCGCTGGGCAGCCAGGCCTTCGTGCCGATGGACGGCAGCCGCTTTCTCGTGGTGGTGGCGCCGGCGGGCGACACGGTGCGCGTGGAAGACATCCGCGCCTTCGTCACCGACGGGCGGCAGGGCGTGAACTATGCGCGCGGCGTCTGGCACCACCCGCTGGTGGTCACGCAGCAGCCGGCCAGCTTCGTGGTGATCGACCGCGGCGGGGCCGGGCCGAACTGCGACGAGATTCTGGTGCCGCCGGCGTGCGTGGTGCGCGTCAGCCTGGCGGGCTGAGCGCGCGCCATCCCTGCGGCCATCGCCCGGCGGCTGCGCCAGCGTCGCAGGCACCGCGACGCCGACTTGCGGCCATTGGCGAAAGAGGCCTACACCGCCGGGAACGCCCCGGTGAAACCTTCGGGCCATGGGTGAACGCCATGCGCAATCCAACGAAATCGATGTTTGCCGGAAGCCTCGCCATCGGGGTCCTGGGCGTCGCGGCGCTCGTTGCCGGGCCGGCTGCCGCGCAGTCGACCGACAGGCCGCCGCCACCGCCGGTCAAGCCGCAAGCGCAACCTGGGCCCGACCCCGAACTCCTCGTGAAGCCGCCGCCCCATGGCCATCCGCGGCTGGTGAAGCCCGCGCCACCCGACCGCGACCCCGGCATGGTGAAAAAGCCGCCGGTGGACGCGAAGCCGGCCGGCGAGGACAAGCCCCGCGTGGACGACCCTGGCGCGCCCTCGCGTCAGGACGACTGTCGGGGCACCGCCGAGGACTGCAGGCAGAACTCCCCGCGCTGACGTTTCGAACGGAAGGACACGCCTCGCCATGAAATGGTCGAGTCGCCGGGCTACCTGCGCAAGACCTGCGACCGCGAGAGCGGGTTGGCGCTCATCGACATCGACGCCTGAGCGGTGCGGTCGGGCGTCAGCCCTGCGTGATGCGGTGCCTTACTGGCACTGGAACAGCACGCCGGATTCGGCGGGTGCCTTGCCGAGCCACTTCGGGTCCTGCCCCTTGGCGCTGCAGTAGTCCGAAGCCTGGGTGTAGGTCATGGCACGCAGCACACCGTCGCGGAAGGGAACGATCTGGTTGGGCGGCGTCGAGCAGCCGGCAATGACCAAAGCCAGGGGAAACAGTGTGATGCGCCAGTTCATCGGGCCATTCTAAAGAGGTCGTGCAAGCGCATGAGCCTGCGGCCAGGGCAGGGCGGCTCGACCCGCGCCGGCTTCTTTTTGCGAGGGCGCGGGGCTATAGTCTGCGAGCACTGCTGCAGCCCCTTCCGATCCCCAAAGGACGTTCGTGCCGGACTCTCTGACTTCCACGCTCACCAGTTACTACGATGCGGTGCCCTACGACTCGCACCCGTTTCCCCAGTCCGCCGTGGAGCACCTGGAAGCCCTGGCCTTCCTGTTCGGACTCGAGGCGCCGCCGCCGCACAAGGCGCGCGTGCTCGAGCTGGGCTGCGCCGCCGGCGGCAACCTGATCCCGTTCGCGGCGCGCCATCCGCAAGCCCACGCGGTCGGGGTCGACCTGTCGCGCGTGCAGGTGGCCCAGGGCGCCGCGGCGCTCGACCAGGCGGGGCTGTCGAACATCGAACTGAAGACCTTCAACATCGCCGACATCGACGCCTCGTTCGGCCTGTTCGACTACATCGTCTGCCACGGCGTCTACAGCTGGGTGCCGGGGCCGGTGCAGGACGCGATCCTGCGCGTGTGCGCCGAGAACCTGGCGCCCAACGGCGTGGTCTACGTGAGCTACAACGTGTACCCGGGCTGGAAGGCGCGCGAGATCGTGCGCGACGCGATGATCCTGCGCGGCGGCCCGCGCGACACGCCCGAAGAAAAGCTCTCCTACGCGCGCGGCATGCTCGAGTTTCTCGAGCAGTCGGCCCGACCCGACAGCGTGCTGCGCAAGACGCTCGAAGAGACGATGCCGATCGTGCGCAACTCCGGCAACTACTACCTGCTGCACGAGTTCCTCGAGCCCTGCAACGAGCCCTGCTATTTCAAGGAGTTCGTCGCGCGTGCCGAGGCGCGCGGGCTGGCCTACCTGTGCGACGCCGAGCCCTCGACCATGTTCGTGCAGAACTACGGCGAGAAGGTGCGCGACCCGCTGCTGCGCGAGTGCGGCGGCAGCCAGGTGATGATGGAGCAGTACCTCGACTTCCTCGTCAACCGCACCTTCCGCCAGACGCTGCTGGTGAAGCAGGGCAATGCCGCCAACATCCGCTACCGCCTCGAGGTGCCCCGCCTGCGCGCGCTGGAATTCGCCGGCGTCTTCCGCGTCGATGGCGGCGAGGCCCTCACCATCGACGCCCGCGAGCAGCCCTGCACCGCGCTGCGCGACCTGAAGGTCACGTTGCGGCTGCCGGCGCACAAGGCGGTGGCGCAGGCACTCGACGCGAGCTATCCGTGTTCGATGTCGACCGAGGCCCTGCTGGCCGCCGTGGTGACGCTCACCGGCGAGCCGCGCGCGGCCGTCGAGCCCATCGTGCTCGCCATGCTCGAGGAGTTGCTGATCCTCGGCGCGCTGCGCATCCGCCGCACGCCGGTGTCGGCGGCGGCCTCGGTGTCGGCGCTGCCGCAGGTGCTGGCCCCGGTGCGCCGCGCGCTGGCCGGCCTGCCCGCGTCGCAGGCGACGGCCGTGCTCTGCAACCAGTGGCACGAGCCGGTGTCGCTCTCGGTGCTCGAACGCAGCCTGCTGCCGCTGCTCGACGGGGCGCACTCGCACGAGGCGCTGGCCGCTTTCCTGCTCGATGAGGTGCGCGCCGAACGCCTGCGCTTCCTCAAGGACGACCAGCCGCTGACCGACCCGTCGGCGCTGCACGCCTTCGCGCAGGAGCAGGTCGCGCAGGCGCTGCAAAGCCTGCGGCGCAAGGCGCTGCTCACGGCCTGACGGGCCACTATCCATTCACCCCTCCCTCATTCTTCATCCAACGCACAGAGGAGACTTTTCCATGCAGCACTTCAAGTGGACCCCCACCCTGCGCGCCGCCGTCGCGGCCGCGCTCACCCTGGCGGCGGCCGGCGGCGCGCAGGCCGCGTCGCAGGCGCCGGTGGCGGCCGAACACGGCATGGTCGTGAGCGCGCAGCACCTGGCCAGCAAGGTCGGCGTCGATGTGCTCAAGCGCGGCGGCAACGCGGTCGATGCGGCCGTGGCCGTGGGCTATGCGCTGGCGGTGGTGTACCCGGCCGCCGGCAACCTCGGCGGCGGCGGCTTCATGACGGTGCAGCTGGCCGATGGCCGCAAGACCTTCCTCGACTTCCGCGAGAAGGCCCCGCTGGCTGCCACGGCCAACATGTACCTCGACAAGGACGGCAACGTCGTCAAGGGTCTGAGCACCCACGGCCACCTCGCCGTGGGCGTGCCGGGCTCGGTCTCGGGCATGGAGTACGCGCGCGAGAAGTACGGCACCATGAAGCGCGCCGACCTCATCGCCCCGTCGGTCCAGCTGGCCGACAAGGGCTTCGCGCTGGAGCAGGGCGACATCGACATGCTGCTCACGGCCACCAACGACTTCAAGAAAGACCCGGTCTCCGGCGCGATCTTCCTGAACAAGGGCGAGCCCTTCGCGGTCGGCCAGAAGCTGGTGCAGAAAGACCTCGCCAAGACGCTGAAGGAAATCAGCGCCAAGGGCACCGACGGCTTCTACAAGGGCTGGGTCGGCAAGGCCATCGTGGCGTCGAGCCAGGCCGGCAAGGGCATCATCACGCAGGCCGACCTCGACCAGTACAAGACGCGCGAACTCGCGCCGGTCGAGTGCGACTACCGCGGCTACCGCGTGGTGTCGGCGCCGCCGCCGAGCTCGGGCGGCGTGATCATCTGCGAGATGCTCAACATCCTGGAGGGCTATCCGCTCAAGGACCTGGGCTTTCGCTCGGCGGAGTCGGTGCACTACCAGATCGAAGCCATGCGCCACGCCTACGTGGACCGCAACAGCTACCTGGGCGACCCCGACTTCGTGAAGAACCCGCTCGATCGCCTGCTCGACAAGGGCTACGCCGCCAAGATCCGCGCCGCCATCGACCCCAAGAAGGCCGGCGTGTCCAAGGACATCAAGCCCGGCGTCGCGCCGCATGAAGGCAGCAACACCACCCACTACTCGATCACCGACAAGTGGGGCAATGCCGTCTCGGTCACCTACACGCTGAACGACTGGTTCGGCGCCAAGGTCACGGCCGACAAGACCGGCGTGCTGCTGAACAACGAGATGGACGACTTCACCTCCAAGATCGGCGTGCCCAACATGTACGGCCTGGTGCAGGGCGAGGCCAACGCCATCGCCCCGGGCAAGCGCCCGCTGAGCTCGATGAGCCCGACCATCGTCTCCAAGGATGGCAAGCCCGTGTTCGTGGTCGGCACGCCCGGCGGCAGCCGCATCATCACGGCGGTGCTGCACACCATCCTGAACGTGGTCGACTACGGCATGAACGTGCAGGAGGCCGTGGATGCGCCGCGCTTCCACCAGCAGTGGCTGCCCGACGTGACCAACGTCGAGACCTTCGCGATCAGCCCCGACACCCGCAAGATCCTGACCGACATGGGTCACAACCTGGGCGTGCCGCAGCCGGCCAACCACCTGGCGGCGATCATCGTCGGCGCGCCCTCGCTGGGCGGCAAGCCGGTGGGTGCGAACCGCTTCTACGGCGCCAACGACCCGCGCCGCAACACCGGCCTGGCAGCAGGCTACTGAACCTGCGGCACACTTGAAGGCGGTCGTGCCCCTGTCGGCACGGCCGCTTTTTTCATTTTTCATGCACCTGCAAGACATCCTTTATACCCAGGGCTTCGGCACTCGCCGCGTGTGCGCGGGCCTGGTCCAGCAAGGCCACGTGAGCATCGCCGGCGCGGCCGTGACCGACCCCTTTGCCGACCTCGACCCCGAAGGCCTGCTGTTCACCGTGCAGGGCACCGAGTGGGCCTGCCACGAGAAGGCCTACCTGATGCTGCACAAGCCGGCCGGCACCGAGTGCTCGCAGAAGCCCTCGACCTACCCGAGCATCTACACGCTGCTGCCGTCGCCGCTGCGCCTGCGGCCCAACAAGGGCGCGGTGCAGGGCGTGCAGGCCATCGGCCGGCTCGACCAGGACACGACCGGCCTGCTGCTGCTGACCGACGACGGCCAGTTCATCCACAAGATGGGTTCGCCCAAGCACCATGTGCCCAAGGTCTACGAGGTGACGGCCAAGCACCCCATCGACGAAACGCAGATCGCCAAGTTGCTGGCCGGCGTGGTGCTCGACGACGACCCGAAGCCCGTGCGCGCGGCCGCCTGCGAGTCCGACAGCCTGCTGCACCTGCGGCTCACGCTC
The DNA here is from genome assembly GCF_009811375.1 of Variovorax boronicumulans. Lineage (NCBI taxonomy): Bacteria > Pseudomonadati > Pseudomonadota > Betaproteobacteria > Burkholderiales > Comamonadaceae > Variovorax > Variovorax boronicumulans. Next base: position 3,555,317 of record NZ_BKDH01000001.1, on the reverse strand, counting down.
ACCGAGGGCAAGTACCACCAGGTCAAGCGCATGCTGGCCGCGGTCGGCAACCGGGTCGAAGGGCTGCACCGCTCGCGCATCGGCGGCCTGGCGCTGCCGGACGACCTCGCGCCGGGGCAATGGCGCTGGCTCACGGCCGAACAGGTGGCCCAGCTGCGGGCGCCCGTGCCTCGCGCCGCGTGACATAGGTCAAGGCGCCGGGCTAAACAGCGGGTGAGGGGGCGCCCGCGGTCAGCTTTTCGTCGGGTTCGACCGTTAAGATTGTTAACCCTCTCCCGGAACCTTCCCTTGCGACTCCCTGCCCGCCCGAACGGCCGCATCGCGGCCTTCCTGCTGTCCTGCCTGTGCCTGACAGCCCTGGTGACCCTCCCCGCCGCGGCGGCGCCGCCGGCCCCTCCACCGGTTTTTGTGCTCAATTCGCTGGACGCCAGCGTGAGCGTGATCAACCCGGTCGACTGGACCGAGAAGCAGCGCATTCCCACCGGCAAGGAGCCGCACCACATCTACATGACACCCGACGAGAAGTCGGTCATCGTGGCCAATTCGGCGGGCGATTCGCTCACCTTCCTGGACCCGCGCACGGCCGAGGTGCAGCGCGTGGTGTACGGGATCATCGATCCCTACCAGCTGCAGTTCTCGCGCGACATGAAGTGGTTCGTCACGGCGGCCAACCGCCTGAATCACGTCGACGTGTACCGCTGGGACGGCAAGGACCTGAAGCTGGTCAAGCGCATCGCCACCGGCAAGACGCCCAGCCACATCTGGATCGACAACACCAGCACCGTGGCCTACGTCACCATGCAGGACAGCGACGAGCTGATCGCGGTCGACCTGCCGACGCAGACCATCCGCTGGCGCATGGCCACCGGCGCCATGCCGGCCGACATCTTCGGCGCCCACAACGACAAGACGCTGCTCGTGGGCCTCACGGGCAGCGACGGCGTGCAGGTGTTCGACGTGGCCGGCGCCCAGCCCAAGCTGGTCGGCAAGATCCCCACCGGCAAGGGCGCCCACGCCTTCCGCTCGGCCGGCGACGGCAAGACCGTGTTCGTGAGCAACCGGGTGGCCAACACCATCAGCCGCATCGACCTGACCACGCTGAAGGTCGTCGCCAACTACAACGTGCCTGGCGGCCCCGACTGCATGGACGTGTCGGCCGACGGCAAGACGCTGTACGTGACCTCGCGCTGGGCCAAGAAGCTCACGGTGGTCGATCTCGCGAGCCAGAAGGTCGTGCGGCAGATCAACGTCGGCCGCTCGCCGCACGGCGTCTGGACCCTCGACCATGCCAAGCGCATCTGAGCGCGTGCGTGGGTTACGCACCGCCGGGGTGGCCTTCGCCGTCGCGGCGCTGGCCTGCGCCACCGTGCCGGCCTCCGGTGCCCAGGAAGCCGCCGCCTGCGACAAGCCGGTCTACCTGACGCTGGACACCGGCCACATGGGCATCGCCCCGCTGGTGGCCGACGTGCTCAAGCGCCAGGACGTGCGCGTCACCTTCTTCGCCGCCGCCGAGCGCACCCAGACCGACGGCGACAGCCTGGACGACCACTGGGCGCCGTGGTGGAAGGCGAGGGCGGCCGAGGGCCATGAGTTCGGTTCGCACACCTACGACCACGCCTACTGGCGCGGCGACGTCAAGGGCACGCCGCCGAGCTTTCGCATCAAGCCGTCGGCCGGCCTGCAGACCGGCAAGGAGTCGGTCTGGAGCGCGGCCCAGTACTGCGCCGACATCCGCAAGTCGTCCGACCGGCTGGCTGCCATCACCGGCAAGAAGCCGCTGCCGATGTACCGCGCGCCGGGTGGCAAGACCTCGCCCGCGCTGCTGGCGGCCGCCAAGGATTGCGGCTATGCGCACGTGGGTTGGTCGCCCGCCGGCTTCCTGGGCGACGAGCTGCCGAGCGAAACGTTCAGCAACCAGAAGCTGCTGGCCCAGGCGCTGGCAGGCATCCGCCCCGGCGACATCCTGCTGGCGCACCTGGGCATCTGGTCGCGCAAGGACCCGTGGGCGCCCGCCAACCTCGAGCCGCTGATCGTCGGCCTGAAGGCCAAGGGCTTCTGCTTTCGCACCCTGCGCCAGCACCCGGACTACCGCGCCTGGATCGCCTCCCACCCTTGAATCCTGAGTTTTCGCCGTGATCGACTGGTTGACTGACGTTTTATCCGCCATGCAGGGCTGGCTCTTCGAGACCGCCGTGCAGCCGCTGGTGTACGCCATCGGCCTGGGCGGCTGGGCCGAGGACGCCTTCGACGCCACCGGCTGGCTGCTGGTCGGCGTGATCCAGATCCTGGTGCTGCTGGCCGTGATCGGCCCGCTGCAGCGCTGGCGCGCGGTCGAGCCCGTGACCGACCGCCGCGCCATCCGCACCGACGTGATCTACACGCTGATCCACCGGTTGGGCCTGTTCCGGCTGGCGCTGTTCTTCGTGCTGCAGCCCGTGTTCGACGACCTGCTCGGCAGCCTGCGCATGGCGGGGTGGGGCACCTTCCACCTGGACGAAGTCTGGCCCGGCGTGACCGACGTGCCGTGGGTGGCCTTTGCCATCTACCTTGTCGTGCTCGACTTTGTCGGCTACTGGATCCACCGGGGCCAGCATCAGTTCAACTGGTGGTGGAGCCTGCATTCGCTGCACCACTCGCAGCGCCAGATGACGATGTGGAGCGACGACCGCAACCACCTGCTGGACGACGTGATCCACGACACGCTCATCGTCATCGTGGCGCAGCTGATCGGCGTGGCGCCGGGTCAGTTCATCGCCGTCGTGGCCTTCACCCAGCTCAGCGAAAGCCTGCAGCACGCCAACCTGCGGCTGAGCTTCGGGGCGATCGGCGAGCGGCTGTGGGTCAGCCCGCGCTTTCACCGGCTGCACCACAGCATCGGGCTGGGCCACGAGTCGCACGGCAGGAGCACGCTCGGCGGCCACAACTTCGGCGTGCTGCTGCCCTGGTGGGACATGCTCTTTCGCACCGCCAACTTCGAGAACCGCTACGACCCGACCGGCATCCGCGACCAGGTCGAGCCCGGCGCCGACGGCCGCCCGCGCGACTACGGCCAGGGCTTCTGGTCGCAGCAGTGGCTGGGGCTGAAGCGGCTGTTCGGCCGCGCCTGAACCGGGGCGAGGGGCCGACGCCTGGCGGGCCGGGGCCTTGCGCTATCCTCGAACCTCATGCGCCTGCTCCTCGACTCCTTCTGGCGCGCGGTGGCCTATTGCATGCTCCCGCGCGTGATCGTGCTGTCGCTCCTGCCATTGGCGCTCATGGTGCTGCTGGCCGCGGGGCTCGGCTACTTCTACTGGGACGCGGCCGTCGCCTGGACGCGCGAGGCGCTCGACGCCTGGCCGCTGCTGTCCAGCTTCTGGGCCTGGATCGGGCGCCTCTTCTCCAGCGACGTCACGGCCGCGCTGGCGCCGCTGGTGGTGGTGTTCGGCGTCACGCCGCTGATCGTGGTGCTGTCGCTGCTCATCGTGGCCGGCTTTATGGCGCCGGCGCTCACCAAGCTCGTGGCCGAACGGCGCTTTCCCACGCTCGAACAGAAGAAGGGCGCCTCCTTCTTCGGCAGTGTGCTGCGCTCGCTCGGTGCCACGGTGCTGGCGCTGATCGCGCTGGTGGTGTCGATGCCGCTGTGGCTCATTCCGCCGCTGGTGCTGATCCTGCCGCCGCTGATCTGGGGCTGGCTCACCTACCGGGTGATGAGCTTCGACGCGCTGGCCGAGCACGCCAGCCCCGAGGAACGCGCCGCGCTGCTGCGCGCCCACCGGCTGCCGCTGCTGTGCATCGGCGTGCTGTGCGGTTACCTGGGCGCGGCGCCGAGCATCGTCTGGGCCTCGGGCCTGCTGTTCGCCGCCGCCTTCTTCGTGCTGGTGCCGATCGCCATCTGGATCTACACGCTGGTCTTCGCCTTTTCTGCGCTCTGGTTCGCGCACTACTGCCTCGACGCCCTGACCCAGCTGCGCGCCCAGCGCGCGGCGCAGCAGCCCGCGGCCGGCAGCGGCGACGCGCAGCAGCAGGCGATCGAGGCGGCCGAAGCTACCGAGGCCAACAAGGCCGCTCTTTCTCAATGGAGTTCTCCATGACACGCGCATTCGGTCTCATCGTGGTCGGCGACGAGATCCTTTCCGGCAAGCGGGCCGACAAGCACATGGCCAAGGTCATCGAGCTGCTGGCCGCGCGCGGCCTGCAGCTGGGCTGGGCCGAGTACGTGGGCGACGAGCCCACGCGGATCACCGCGGCCCTGATGCGCGCCTTCGCCTCGGGCGACATCGTGTTCTCGACCGGCGGCATCGGCGCCACGCCCGACGACCACACCCGCCAGTGCGCCGCCCAGGCCCTGCGCGTGCCGCTGGCGCTGCACCCCGAGGCCGAGGCGCTGATCCGCGAGCGCATGCAGGACACGGCCCTGGAGCAGGGCGTGCCCTACGAACCCGACCGGCCTGACAACATCCACCGCCTGAACATGGGCGTGTTTCCGCAGGGCGCGTCGATCATCCGCAACCCGTACAACAAGATCCCGGGGTTCAGCGTCGAGCACGTGCATTTCGTGCCGGGCTTTCCGGTCATGGCCTGGCCGATGATCGAGTCGGTGCTCGACAGCCGCTATGCCGACCTGTTCACCCGCAACGCCATCGCCGAGAAGTCCGTGATCGTTTTCGGTGCGATGGAAGCCACCCTCACGCCCCTGATGCAGGCCATCGAGCAGGCCCACGCCGGCATCAAGGTGTTCAGCCTGCCCAGCGTGGATCACCCGCAGTACGGGCGCCACATCGAGCTGGGCGTCAAGGGCGACCCTGCGAAGCTCGATGCCGCCTATGGCCAGCTGATCGAAGGCCTGCACACTTTCGATGCGAAGCTAGGCCCCGAATTGGTGCGTTAATCTGCATTGCACCAATTTGGTGATTTTTTCCTTTTCCGGCAGCCCCTGGGCCGTCACCCGGGCCTCATCCGGCGGGGTGACAATGGCACAGAAACTGCATCCTCCCGTCCCTGTATTCCTAACCACCATCCAACTCAGGAGAAACTGATGGCAAAGACCGTCGCCGATGTACTCAAGCTCGTCAAGGAAAACGAGGTCAAGTTCGTCGACTTGCGCTTCACCGACACCCGCGGCAAAGAGCAGCACGTGACCGTGCCCGTGTCGCACTTCGATGAAGACAAATTCACCTCGGGCCACGCGTTCGACGGTTCGTCCATCGCCGGTTGGAAGGGCATCGAAGCCTCGGACATGCAGCTCATGCCCGACCCGAACACCGCCAACATCGACCCGTTCTTCGAAGAAACGACGCTGATCCTGACCTGCGACGTGATCGACCCGGCCGACGGCAAGGCCTACGAGCGCGACCCGCGTTCGCTCGCCAAGCGCGCCGAGGCGTACATGAAGGCTTCCGGCCTGGGCGACACCGCCTACTTCGGACCGGAACCCGAATTCTTCGTGTTCGACGGCGTGCGCTGGAAGAACGACATGTCGGGCTGCTTCGTGAAGATCGAGTCCGAAGAAGCCTCGTGGAACACCGACAAGGAGTTCGAGCACGGCAACAGCGGCCACCGTCCCGCAGTCAAGGGCGGCTACTTCCCGGTGCCCCCGGTCGACAGCTTCCAGGACATGCGCTCCGAAATGAGCCTGGTGCTCGAATCGCTGGGCATCCCGGTCGAAGTGCATCACCATGAAGTGGCCAACGCCGGCCAGCTCGAAATCGGCACCCGCTTCAGCACGCTGGTCCAGCGCGCCGACTGGGTCCAGCTGCAGAAGTACGTGATCCACAACGTGGCCCACGCCTACGGCAAGACCGCCACCTTCATGCCCAAGCCCATCGTCGGCGACAACGGCTCCGGCATGCACGTGCACCAGTCGGTCTGGAAGGACGGCAAGAACCTGTTCGCCGGCGACGGCTACGCAGGCCTGTCGGACTTCGCGCTGCACTACATCGGCGGCATCATCAAGCACGCCCGTGCCCTGAACGCCATCACGAACCCCGGCACCAACAGCTACAAGCGCCTGGTGCCCGGCTTCGAAGCCCCGGTGAAGCTGGCCTACTCGGCCAAGAACCGCTCGGCCTCGATCCGCATCCCGTTCGTGGCCAACCCGAAGGGCCGTCGCGTCGAAGCGCGCTTCCCCGATCCGCTGATGAACCCGTACCTGGGCTTTGCCGCGCTGCTGATGGCCGGCCTGGACGGCGTGGAAAACAAGATCCATCCGGGCGAAGCCGCCAGCAAGGACCTGTACCACCTGCCGCCGGAAGAAGACGCGCTGATCCCGACCGTCTGCCACAGCCTGGACCAGGCCCTGGAGCACCTGGACAAGGACCGTGCGTTCCTGACCAAGGGCGGCGTGTTCACCGACTCGTACATCGACGCGTACATCGACCTCAAGATGCAGGAAGTCACGCGCTTCCGCATGGCGACGCACCCGGTCGAATTCGACATGTACTACTCGCTGTAAAAAGCGCCACGACGAGCCCGCCCCGGCGGGCAAGTAAGACAAAAGGACGGCCCCGGCCGTCCTTTTTCCTTGGTGCGGAACACCCTGTCGTGAGCGGGCCCGAATTGCATCAAAATGCGCGTTTGTCGCGCCCTCTCCGGATCCAAATGAAGACTGCTTCCCTGATTTTCCTGGCCGCCGCCTCGTTCGCCACCGCCACGGCGGCGCTCGCGCAAGAGCGCGTCTGGCGCTGCGGCAACGAGTACACCAACAACGCGACCGTGGCCCAGCAAAAGGGCTGCAAGATCATGGAAGGCGGCAACGTCACCGTCGTGCAGGGCACGAAGCCTTCGGGCGGCGGTGGTGGTGGCAGCGCGTCTTCGGGCTCGGGCGGTTCATCCGCCGCGCGCGCCCCGGCGGGCAGCCCACGCGTCGAAGGCGTCGACCAGCGTGCCCGCGACGGCGAGGCGCGCTCGGTGCTCGAGGCCGAGCTGCGCAAGGCCGAGGCCCGCCAGACCGAGCTCAAGAAGGAATACAACAACGGCGAGCCCGAGAAGCAGGGCAGCGAAGGCCGCAACTACCAGAAGTACCTGGACCGCGTGGCCGAGATGAAGGCCGAACTCGCGCGCAACGAGAGCGACATCGCCGGCATCCGCCGCGAAATCGGCCGCCTGCCCGGCAAGCCGCAAGCGCAGTAAGCGGCGCGCAGTCCATGGTGTTCGGCAAGAAGGCGACTGGCGCCAATCCGCGCTTTCGCGCCTTCGACCTCTTGTCCACGCTGATCGCGGTGGTCAACAGCGACGGCTCGGTGCTGTTCGCCAACGCGGGCCTCGAAGACGCGCTGGGTACCTCGCGGCGCACGCTCGAGGGCTCGCAGTTCGGCGCCTGTTTCCATGAGCCGCAGGTGCTGCGCACCGCGCTCGACGGCGCCAGCAGCAACGACTTCGCCACGCTGCGCTACGAGGCCTTCCTGCGGCGCGTGAACCACGAGCTGATGCCGGTGCAGGTCACGCTCGCGCACGGCGACAAGAAGGGCGAACTCATCATCGAGATGTCGCCGCTGGAGCAGCAGGTGCGCCAGGACCGCGAGGAGCGCCTGATCGACCAGGCGCAGGCCAACAAGGAACTCATCCGCAACCTCGCGCACGAGATCAAGAACCCGCTGGGCGGCATCCGCGGCGCGGCGCAGCTGCTGCAGATGGAGGTCGAGTCGCGCGACCTCATCGAATACACCCAGGTCATCATCCACGAGGCCGACCGGCTGCAGACGCTGGTCGACCGGCTGCTGGCGCCGCACCGGCGCCCGCACGTGGTGGGCGACGTGAACATCCACGAGGTCTGCGAGCGCGTGCGTTCGGTCATCTTGGCGGAGTTTCCGCGTGACCTGCACATCGAGCGCGACTTCGACGTCTCCATTCCCGAGTTCCGCGGCGACCGCGAGCAGCTCATCCAGGCCACCCTCAACATCGCGCACAACGCGGCGCAGGCCCTGTCCGAGCGTCGCGCGGCGGGCGATGCGCAGATCACTTTCAAGACCCGCGTGGCCCGCCAGGTGATCTTCAACAAGCAGTGGTATCGATTGGCACTGGAATTGCATGTCATCGACAATGGACCGGGTGTGCCGGACACGATCAAGGACCGCATCTTCTACCCGCTCGTTTCGGGCAGGGAAGGCGGGACCGGGCTGGGACTGACGCTTGCGCAAACTTTTGTGCAACAGCATCACGGCGTGATCGAGTGCGACAGCGTCCCGGGCCGAACCGATTTCAAGATATTGATTCCGCTGCCCTAGCGCAGCCCCGGCAACAGAGGAGATGCATGAAGCCGATCTGGATAGTTGATGACGACCAATCGATACGCTTCGTGCTCGAGAAGGCGCTGCTGCGCGAAGACCTGCCCACGCGCAGCTTCACGAACACACGCGAAGTGCTGGCCGCGCTCGAACAGGCCGAGGGCGACGAGCAGCAGGGCCCGCAGGTCCTGGTGAGCGACATCCGCATGCCGGGCGGCTCGGGGCTCGACTTGCTCGACAAGATCAAGGCCAAGCACCCCGGCCTGCCGGTCATCATCATGACCGCCTTCTCCGACCTGGACAGCGCGGTCTCGGCCTTCCAGGGCGGCGCCTTCGAATACCTGCCCAAGCCCTTCGACCTGCCGCGCGCCGTGGAACTCATCCGCCGCGCCGTCGACGAAAGCCAGCGCGAGGAGGTGTCCGAAGAGCGCATGGTCGCCGCCCCCGAAATGCTCGGCCAGGCGCCCGCGATGCAGGACGTGTTCCGTGCCATCGGCCGGCTGTCGCAAAGCAACGTCACGGTGCTCATCACCGGCGAATCGGGCTCGGGCAAGGAACTCGTGGCGCGCGCGCTGCACAAGCACTCGCCGCGCGCCAACGGCCCCTTCGTGGCGATCAACACCGCCGCCATTCCGAAGGACCTGCTCGAGAGCGAACTCTTCGGCCACGAGCGCGGCGCCTTCACCGGCGCGCAGACCATGCGCCGCGGCCGCTTCGAGCAGGCCGAGGGCGGCACGCTGTTCCTCGACGAAATCGGCGACATGCCCTTCGACCTGCAGACGCGCCTGTTGCGCGTGCTCAGCGACGGCCACTTCTACCGTGTGGGCGGCCACAACTCGGTCAAGGCCAACGTGCGCGTCATCGCCGCCACGCACCAGGACCTCGAGCAGCGCGTGAAGCTCGGGGGCTTTCGCGAAGACCTGTTCCACCGCCTCAACGTGATCCGCCTGCGCCTGCCGGCGCTGCGCGAGCGCGGCGAGGACGTGCCCGCGCTCACGCGCCACTTCCTGCAGCAGAGCGCGCGCCAGCTGGGCGTCGAGCCCAAGCGCATCTCCGACGCGGCACTCGCCAGGCTCGCGGCCTTCAACTTCCCGGGCAACGTGCGCCAGCTCGAGAACATCTGCCACTGGCTGACGGTGATGGCGCCCGCGCAGCTGATCGAGTCGAAAGACCTGCCGCCCGAAGTGATGGCGGGCAGCGGGGCGGACGTGCATGCGGCGGTGGCCGAGGTGGCGGCGCCCGTGCAGGCTGCAGCGCCGTTGGCCGTCGAGCGCGACGCGTCCGCACCGGTGGTCGCGGCTCCCGAGGCGGTGCCAGGCGCACCCGCCGGCCCCAGCGCCTGGGAAAGCGGCCTCGAAGCCGAGGCTCAGGCGCTGCTGGCCGCAGGCCGCACCGACGTGTGGGACGTGCTCACGCGCCGCTTCGAATCGCGGCTGATCCTCACCGCCCTGGCCAACACGCGCGGCCGGCGCATCGAGGCGGCCCAGAAGCTGGGCATCGGGCGCAACACCATCACCCGGAAAATCCAGGAACTCGGTATCGAATGAAAAGGCCCTCCCAGGGCCTTTTTTTTATTACCGGCTGCGCTGGCCGAGCGTGAGGGAATCGAGCTGGAAATTGCCGCTCTTGTCCCAGAGCCAGGTGTCGACATACGTGTGACCGCCCAGCTTGCCGGGGCTCGGCAAGGGCGAGGTCGCCTTGACCAGCTCCGCGATCATCGGCGGCACTTCGGGCGCATGGCTGGGCACGCGGCTGAAGGTGACGTTGGTGACCTTGCCGTTCGCATCGATCTCGGTCTCGACCACCACCACGGCGTACACCAGCGGCGGGATCTTGCCCTTGTAGATGCGGCTGGCATACGCCTTGTAGATGTGGCGCGCGCCGGTCTTGCGGTAGGTGCGGATCGCGGGCGTCTGCGCGGTGATGAGCCGCACAGTCGGCACGTCGCGGCTGCCTTCGGTGGCGGTTGCGCCGCCGGGCGATGTGCTGCCCGTGCCGCTTTCCGATCCGCCGCCCGGCTTGAGCACCGAGCAGGCGGCCAGCGCGAGCGCCGCGGCGGCGATCGCGGCAGAACGGGCAAGGCGTGCGGCGATCGGCGTCGTCATGGCCGTCAGGCGCCCCCGCCGAGTTCGAGCACCACCGGGGCGTGGTCGCTCGGCTTTTCCCACTTGCGCGGCACGCGGTCGATGACGCAGCTTTTCACCAGCGGCCGCAGCGGCTCGCTCACGAGGATGTGGTCGATGCGCAGGCCGCGGTTCTTCTGGTAGCCCAGCATGCGGTAGTCCCACCACGAGAAGCTCTTTTCGGGCTGCTCGAACATGCGGAAGCTGTCTGTCAGGCCCAGGCCCAGCAGCGCCTTGAAGTGGTCGCGCTCTTCGGTCGTGTGGTGGATCGTTTCCTTCAGGCCCACGGGGTCGAAGCTGTCGCGGTCTTCGGGCGTGACGTTGAAGTCGCCCAGCAGCACGAGGTTCGGGTGCGCCGCGAGCTCACGGGCCACGAAGTCGTGCAGCGCGTCGAGCCACTTCATCTTGTAGACGAACTTCTCGCTGCCCGGTTCCTGGCCGTTCACGAAGTAGCCGTTCACCACGCGCAGCGGGCCCGAGGGTGTGTCGAGGGTGGCGGCGATCACGCGCGACTGCTCGTCGGTGAAGCCGTCGATGTTCTTCACCACGTCGCGCAGCGGCGCCAGGCTGAGGATGGCGACGCCGTTGTAGGTCTTCTGCCCGAACACCGCCGCCTCGTAGCCGGCCGACTTCAGCACCTCGAGCGGAAACTTGTCGTCGGTCATCTTGAGCTCCTGCAGGCACAGCACATCGACCGGGTTGGCGATGAGCCAGTCGAGCACATGCTGCAGGCGCGCGGTGAGGGAGTTGACGTTCCAGGTGGCTATTTTCATGAGGGCTCTGCGTATTCGGTTATCGGGGGCGGTCGTGCGTTCGCAGCCGGTCGGTGAGGTCTCTGTGCAGGCGAAGGAAGTGGCCGCGCCCAGACCCGGAAGGAAGGCGTGTCGGCAGCGAGACCGCGACAGTGATTTCCATCGCGGTATTTTGCCTCGCTGGATCGGGATGCCGTGTAAGCGAAGGCGAGGGGCGCGGAACCGCCGACCCGCCCGCCGGCGCTAGGGCTGAAGGTACCAGCCCAGCTCGCCCTGCAGGAACTGGGCCGCCTCGGGCGGCAGATCGTCCGAATCGAAGAAGCTCGCCACAGGCCGCTCGACCACGATGCGCCCCGCGTGCAGGTAGGCCACGCGCGTGGCCAGGCGCTTGGCCTGCCCGAGGTTGTGCGTGCTCATCACGATCGTCACGCCGCTGTGGGCGACTTCTTCGATGAGGGACTCGATCTCGTTCTTGGCGCCGGGGTCCAGGCTGGCCGTGGGCTCGTCCAGGAACAGGATGTCCGGCTGCAGCGCCCAGGCGCGCGCCAGGCCCAGGCGCTGCTGCTGGCCGCCCGACAGCGACCGTGCCGAGCGCTCGGCATGTTCGAGCAGGCCCACGCGCGCCAGCGCCAGGCCGCAGCGCTCGCTGCGCTCGGCGGCCGGCACGCCCGCCAGCCACAAGCCCACCCACACGTTGCGCCACACCGAGAGGCTCAGCAGGAACGGGCGCTGGAACAGCATGGCCGCGCGCGGCAGGCGGCCTTCGGGCCGCAGCGGCAGGCGATCGCAGCGCCCTTCGCAGGGCAGCAGGCCGTGCAGCAGCCGCAGCAGCGTGGTCTTGCCCGAACCGTTGGCGCCCACGAGCACGAGCCGGTCGCCTCGGTGCAGGGTCAGCGAGGCGTCGTCCAATGCGACCAGCGCGCCGAAGCGCACCGTGGCGCGCTCGAGCCGGATCAGCGGCACCGTGCCGGCCGCGGCCGGCGTGTGCGGGGCGGGCGCGCGGCGTATCGCGCGCGGCTTCGCCGGCGGGGCGGTGCTCAGCGGACGCGTGGCCAGCCATTGCAGCAACCCGATGGCGCCGTTGACCGCGCCGACCACCGCCAGCAGCACGATGCCCAGCGCCAGGGCCAGCGCGAGGTCGCCCTTGCTGGTCTCCAGCGCGATGGTGGTGGTCATCACGCGCGTCACGCCGGCGATGTTGCCGCCGACGATCATCACGGCCCCCACCTCGGCGATGGCCCGCGCGAAGGCCGTGAGCAGCACGGTGGCCACGCCCATCCGGTCGTGCACCAGCATCAGCAGGGCGGTGGCGAGCGGCCCGGCGCCCAGCGAGCGCAGCTGGTCGCCGCCGTCGGCCAGCGCCGCCATCACGAGCCGGCGAGACAGCGCGGCGATCAGCGGCGTGACGAGCACGCTCTGCGCCACCACCATCGCCGACGGCGTGAAAAGAATGCCCAGTTCGCCCAGCGGCCCCGAGCGCGAGAGCAGCAGGTACACCAGCAGGCCCACGACCACGGCGGGCAGGGCGAGCAGCGTGTTCACCAGCCACACGGCCAGCACATGCCCCGGGAACCGCGCCACCGCGAGCCAGGCGCCCAGCAGCAGGCCGAACAGCGCGCCGATCAGGCAGGCCGTGGCGCTCACCTGCAGCGACAGCGCCGTGATGCGCACGAGTTCGGGGTCGGCGCCGGTGATGAGGCGCCAGGCCAGCGCCCAGCCTTCGGTCACGGTGTTCATCGAGAGACGGCTTTCATCGCCAGCGCGAGGCCGTGCGCATCGCGCAGCCCGGCCCCGTCATCGACCGGCGCGCCGGTCACTGGCCCGCGTTCGGGAAGAAGAGCTGCTCGCCGCCGATCTTGTACGCGGCGATGGCGGCCTGCCCGTCGCGCGACACGACCCAGTCGGAGAAGCCTTGCGCCAGGTCTTTCTTCACGTGCGGGTGCCTGGCCGGGTTCACGACGATCACGCCGTACTGGTTGAACAGCTGCTTGTCGCCCTCGACCACGATGCCCAGGTCGGCGCGGTTCTTGAAGTTGAGCCAGGTGCCGCGGTCGGACAGCACATAGGCATTGGTCGACGCCGCGATGTTGAGCGCCTGGCCCATGCCGCAGCCGCATTCCTTGTAGCCGGCCGGCTTGGTGGCGGCCAGGTCGATGCCGGCCAGCTTCCACTGGCGCAGCTCGGCCGCATGCGTGCCGCTCTTGTCGCCGCGCGAGACGAAGGCGCCGCCCGTGGTGCCCAGCCGCTTGAGGGCTGCCGCGATGTCGTTGCCGCGCACGCCGGCCGGGTCGGACTTGGGCCCGATCAGCACGAAGTCGTTGTACATGACCGCGCGGCGCGGCAGGCCGAAGCCTTCGGCGACGAACTTCTCTTCGGCGGGCTGGTCGTGCACGAACAGCGCGTCGGCGTCGCCGCGGCGCGCCATGTCCAGCGCCTGCCCGGTGCCCACCGCCACCACGCGCACCTCGGTGCCTGATGCTTTGGTGAACTGCGGCAGCAGGTGCTTGAACAGCCCCGACTGCTCCGTCGAGGTGGTCGAGGCCAGCACGATGAACTTGTCCTGTGCGTGCGCCATCGGGGCGAGCAGCGCGCCGGCGAGGGCGAGAAGAGTGAAGCGTCTGCGCGAAGCCATCGTCATCGTGTCAGTCCTCGAGAGTGAAAGAAAGAAGCGGTTCGGCCATCAGGCTGCGGCGTCGACGCGAAAGCCGAGCCGGCCCAGCGCTTCGCGCGCCGCGGCCGATTGCAGCAGCGCAATGAAGGCCTGCACCGGCGCGCGCGCAAGCCGTGCCTGGGGCACCACGAAGTCGTAGCGTTCCTCCTGCACGGGAATGAAGCCCAGCCCGTACTGCCGCGCGACCGTGTCGATGGCCAGGCCCCAGTCGGCGCGCTGCTGCGCCACGGCCACCGCCACCGCGTTGTGCGACTTGGTCTGCACGCCGTAGCCGGGCGGCTGCGCGCCGCCGAGCAGGCGGTCGATGAGGATGCGCGTGCCGCTGCCGGCGTTGCGGTTGACCATGGTGCAGCCGGGCTGCGCGGTCGCGGCGGCGATGGCCGCGGCGGCGTCCAGGCCTTCGAAGCGCGTGTCGCCGGGGCGATGGACCACGCCCTGCATGCGGCCGTAGCCCGTCACCAGTTCGAGGCCCGGCGTGAGCAGCGGCCGGTTGTAGACGCCCGTCGCCGGGTCCATCAGGTGGATGCCGGCCACGTCGCATTCGCCGCGCCGGGCGGCCATCAGCCCGCCCGTGCTGCCCACGTTCATGGCCTTGATGCGGATGCCCTGGCGCATCAGCTCGCCGGCCAGCCAGTCCAGGCCCACGCAATGGCTGCCGATGAAGATCAGGTCGGCGGCGTCCAGCCCCTGGCCCAGCAGCTGCACCTGCACGGGGGCGCCGGCATCGACGATCTCGGTGTGCTGGCCGATGGTGATGAAGCCATCGGCGCTGCTGAAGGTGGTGACCGAGCCCGAGCCCTTGCCCATCGGGTAGGCGGCCACGCCGTCGTCGGTGGGCACCAGGCCCACCAGCAGGTACTCGGTGCGGCCGCGCTCGGAGTTCACGCGCATCGGCAGCGTGGCCGCCACGTGCGCATGCCGCTGCGGCGGCCGGCCCGCGAAGGCGCGGATCACGGGCGCCAGGAATTCATGGAAGGTGAAGACCGCCGAGGTCGGAAAGCCCGGCAGGATCACGACCGGCTTGCCGCCCGTGACCGCCAGGCACACCGGCTTGCCGGGCTTGAGCGCCACGCCGTGCGCCACCACGCCCGGGTCGCCGAGGGCGGCCACCACGCGGTACGACAGGTCGCCTTCGCCCTTGGACGTGCCGCCCGAGAAGACCACGGCGTCGCATTCAAGCCCGCGTGCAAGCGCGGCCGACAGCAGCGCTTCGTCGTCGGGGATCACGCCCAGGCGCACCGGCTCGCCGCCCAGTTCCTCGACTGCGGCGCCGATGATGGCGGCGTTGGAGTCGTACACCGCGCCCGTGGGCAGCGGCGCACCGGGCGCGACGATCTCGTTGCCGGTGGAGAAGATGGCCACGCGCGGCTTGCGCCACACGGCGACCTCGGCCAGGCCCAGCGCGGCGAGCACGCCGATCTCGCGCGAGCTCAGCACCTGGCCGGCGCGCAGCACTGTTTCGCCGCGTGCGATGTCGGTGCCGGCGTAGCTCACGTTCTCGCCGGCCGTGGCGGCGCGGCGCACCTGCACGTTGCCGTCGTCGAGGTCGGTGTGTTCCACCATCACCACCGCGTCGGCGCCGCGCGGCAGCATGCCGCCGGTGGCGATCGCCGTGGCGCACCCGGGCATCACTTCGCGCTGCGGCACGATGCCGGGTGCCAACGTTTCGCCCACGAGGGCCAGCGCGCGGACCTGTTCTTCCATCGCGCCCCAGGTGTCGGCGGCCTGCACGGCAAAGCCGTCGACATTGGAGCGGTCGAAGCCGGGCACGTCGATGGCGGCCACCGCGTCGTCGGCAAGCACCCGGCCCAGCGCCGCGTGCAGGGGAACGGTCTCGCGGCCCAGCGGCGCGAGGCTCAGGTGTTCGCGGAAGCGGCGCTCGGCCTGGTCCCGCGTGACGACATCGAGAAATTGCGATTGGGCTTTCACAGGCACTCGTACAGATGAACAGTGACGTCGGTCCCGGGCCCGAAGCCTTCGCTTTCGGCGGGGGCGATCACGAAGCCGTCGGCGCGCGTGGTCGAGCTCAGCACCGAGGCGCCCGAGAGCGCGAGCGGCTCCACGCCGTCGGCGCCGATCTTCACGCGCACGTAGTCGACGCGCCCCACCTGCGAGACGATCTTGCGCGCCACGGTGGCGCGCGTGCGCGGGTAGGGCCAGTCGGCGGGCCGGCCGCCGAGCTGGCGGATCGCGCGCCCGGCAAAGAAGTCGTAGGCGCACAGGCAGGAGACGGGGTTGCCAGGCAGCAGGAACACCAGCGTGTCGCCGATGCGCCCCATGCCGGCCGGGCTGGAGGGCCGCATCGCGATGCCGTGGATCGCCAGTTCGCCGAGCTCGGCCAGCAGGCGCGGCGCGTGGTCCTCGGCGCCCACGCTGGAGCCGCCGGAGATGAGCACCACGTCGGCGCCGGGCGCGGCCAGTGCCTGCGCGATGATTTGCGGGTCGTCGCCCAGGCGCTGGTGCGACGCGAGCAGGCCGCCGTCGCGCGCCACGAGGCCACGCAAGGTGACGGAGTTGGCGTCGTAGATCTCGCTCGGGCCCTTGGGCGTGCCGGGCGCGCGCACCTCGTTGCCGGTGACGAGCAGCCGCACGCGCGGGCGGCGCACCACCTGCAGCTGCGCCAGGCCGAGCGACGCCGCCAGCCCCGCGTCCTGCGGGCGCAGGCGGCGGCCCGTGGCCAGCGCGGTGCTGCCGCGCGCGATGTCCTCGCCGACGTGGCCCACGTGCTGGCCCGGCGCGACGGCGCGCGTGATGGCCAGGCGCCCGTCCTGCTCGCTCGCGTACTCGGCGGGCACCACGGCGTCCAGCCCGCGCGGCACCGGGGCGCCGGTCATGATGCGGATGGCGGCGCCCGCGGGCACCTCGCCTTCGAAGGGGCGGCCGGGCCAGGCGTGGCCCGCGATCGGAAATTCGAGCGGGTTGTATTCGCCGGCGCCCGTGGTCTCGCCGCCGCGCAGCGCATAGCCGTCCATGGCCGCGCGGTCGAACTCGGGCACCGCGATGGGCGCGATCACCTCCTGCAGCAGCACCCGCCCCGTGGCCTCGTCGACGGCCACGGATTCACCGGGCAACAAGGGCGTGTGGGCATCGATCCAGGCGAGGGCGGTGGGCACCTCGGCGCGCTGCGTGAAGCCGCGCATACGCACATCGGTCGAGGCAGTTCGTTCGGGTGTGGGCATCGGGGCCAGTATAGAAGTTGGAGGTCGCCGGCGTGGTCGGGCATGGCACCCGACAGCCATGCGCAAGAGCGGCCGTGCCGGACCTTGCCGGCGGGCCATTTGCGGTCGTTTTTTTCGGTTGCGTCCGCGCAGGTGCGCGGCACCGCCGGCTTACTTCTTGGGTGCGGGATTCGTCTGTGCCGAGGTCTGGTTCGAACTCGGCGGCGACGCGGCCGTGGGGGCCGGGGAGTGGGCGCCCGAGGCTTCGATGGGCTTGGTTTCAACCTTGGGGGCGGCGGCGTAAGGCCCCGGGTCCACGCAGGGCGGCGTGGCCACCGCGGCCGGTGCCGGCTTGCCGGCGGCCTGCGCGCTCGCGCGGTACTTGGCGGCGACCTGGTCCTGTGACTTGCACAGCAGGTAGCCGTCGGTCTTGGCGCTCCACGCGGTGCGGGCCGCGGCCTCGGCGGCCTTGGCCTGCGCTTCCGGCGTGGGCGGGGGGAGCTTGGCGACAGCGGAGGTCGCAGCGAATGCGCACAGAAGAAGGGTCAGCGTGTGCTTCATGCGGAGGTTCCTTGCTGCGCCGTCGCCGGCCGTGCGGGCTCGGGTGCGCCGGCCGGTTGCGAGCGCTGCGCGGGGATCTTGCCGGCCTGGATGTCGTCGTACCAGAGCTTGTGGTGCTCGCGCGCCCAGGCCTCGTCGACATAGCCTTCGCGCATCGCCTTGTAGGCGCCGTCCATGCCCAGCGTGCCGATGTAGATGTGGCCCATGATCATCGCCATCATGAGCAGCGTGGCCACCGCGTGCACCATGTGCGCGATCTGCATCTCGCCGCGCGTGTAGACGAAGCCGGGCAGCAGCTTGTCCAGGAACAGGCCCGAGGCGATGACGATGCTGCCCAGGAACAGCACGCCGCCCCAGAACACCGCCTTCTCGCCGGCGTTGAAGCGGTGCGACGCGGGCTCCTTGCCGCCGAACAGGCCGCCGCCGTGCCGCAGCCAGGTGAAGTCGTCCTTGCTCGGCCAGTTGCTGCGGATGAAGGTGAAGATCATGAACAGCGTGGTCACCACGAACAGCGGCCCCACGAAGTTATGCACGGTCTTGAGCACGTAGGCGAGCCAGCCGAACAGCGCGCTGCCCAGCACCGGCAGCAGGAAGAACTTGCCGAAGGCCATCACGATGCCCGAGATCGCGAGCGTGACGAAGGCCAGCGCGTTCGACCAGTGCGTGGCGCGCTCGAAGGGCGTGAAGCGCTCGATCTTGCGGCCGGTTTCGGTGCCGTGCAGGCGGATCGGCCCGCGCGTGAAATAGAAGATGGCCAGCGCCAGCAGCGTCACGAAGAGCAGCGCCGCGCCGTACGGGATGATCCAGTCGTTGCGCACCTGCCGCCAGGCCTCGCCCGCGTTGGTGAAGCGCGAACCCGGGTACTGCACGAAGCGCTGGATCAGGTTGCCGGCCTCGGGCGCCTGGCTCACCGGCAGGCTGCTGTAGCCGGTGACGCCGCCGCTCACCTGGCGCCACATCGGCGCGTTGTTGCCGGGCTGCACCTTGTTGCGCTCGCCGTTGGTCTGGTTGAGGTAGTTGGGGTCGGCGCTGGCCTCGGGCTTGACGTCGAAGATGTTCTGGCTGCGGATGCCGCCCTCGGCCTTCGGTGCCGCTGCGGAGGCTGCAGCAGGCGAAGCAGGGGCGGGCGCCGCGGTCACGGCGCCGCTCGCGGCCGGCTTGGCCTCCTGGGCCGGCGCCACCGCCGCCCAGCCCAGGAGCGCGGTCGCCAGCAGCGCGTGGAACGCGTGCCTGGTGCGAATGGTGACGCTCATGCGGCCTCCGGTTCAGTTTTCTCGGGTGTACTCGTTCTGGCCGTTGGAGCGCGTCTTGATCTGCTGCTCCCACGCCGTCTTGTCGCCCACCTTCCAGCCGGGCGCGGTGAAGGCGGTGCCGGTGTTGGCCTGCGTGCCCGTGCCGCTCCAGGGCACCGCGTCGTGCTTGACGCCCTCGGCGTTCGTCTGCGGCTTCTCGCTGCAGGCCGCCAGCAACATCGCGCCCGAGGCGAGCGCGACGAGCATCACGACCGCGCGCTTCACTTGGTGCCTCCGGTGGGCGGCGTGCCGGCCTGCTGCGAGCCGTAGGCCGTGCCCCAGCCCCAGACCTCGGCGCCCGTGCCGCGGTGCACGACGCGGGTGCGGAAGATGTCGGCCACCACGTCGCCGTCGCCGGCCAGCAGGGCCTTGGTCGAGCACATCTCGGCGCAGGCCGGCAGCTTGCCTTCGGCCAGGCGGTTGCGGCCGTACTTCTCGAACTCGGCTTCGGAGCCGTTGGCTTCGGGGCCGCCGGCGCAGAAGGTGCACTTGTCCATCTTGCCGCGTGCGCCGAAGGTGCCCTGCGACGGGAACTGGGGCGCGCCGAAGGGGCAGGCGTACGAGCAGTAGCCGCAGCCGATGCACACGTCCTTGTCGTGCAGCACCACGCCTTCGTCGGTGCGGTAGAAGCATTGCACGGGGCACACCGCCATGCAGGGCGCATCGGAGCAGTGCATGCAGGCCACCGAGATCGATTTCTCGCCCGGCAGGCCGTCGTTGAGCGTGACCACGCGGCGGCGGTTCACGCCCCAGGGCACCTCGTTCTCGTTCTTGCAGGCCGTGACGCAGCCGTTGCACTCGATGCAGCGCTCGGAATCGCAGACGAACTTCATTCTTGCCATGGTGATTCCTTATGCTTTCTCGATGTTGCAGACCGTGGTCTTGGTCTCTTGCATCATGGTGACGCTGTCGTAGCCGTAGGTGGTGGCGGTGTTGATGGCCTCGCCGCGCACGATGGGCGCCGCGCCCTTCGGGTAATAGGCCAGCAGGTCTTCGCCCTGCCAGCGGCCCGAGAAGTGGAAGGGCATGAACACCGTGTCGGGCCCCACGCGCTCGGTCACCAGCGCCTGCACGTTGAGCTTGGCGCCCGTGGGCGTGTGCACCCAGGCGCGCTCGCCGTTGCGGATGTTCTTCTCGGCCGCCACCTTCGGGTTGATCTCGATGAACATCTCCTGCTGCAGCTCGGCCAGCCAGGGGTTGGAGCGGGTTTCCTCGCCGCCGCCCTCGTACTCCACGAGCCGGCCCGAGGTCATGATGTAGGGGAACTTCTCGGCGATCTTGTCAGCGATGTTCTTCTGCTGCACCGTCTTGTAGAGCGTGGGCATGCGCCAGAAGGCCATCTTGTCGTCGTGCGTCGGGTACTTGGCGACCAGGTCGGGGCGCGTGCCGTAGATCGGCTCGCGGTGCTGCGGGATCGCATCGGGGAAGTTCCACACCACCGCGCGCGCCTTGGCGTTGCCGAAGGGGTGGCAGCCGTGGTTCTTCATGAACACGCGGATCATGCCGCCCGAGCTGTCGGTCTTCCAGTTCTTGCCCTCGGCCTTGGGCTTCTCGGCCTCGGTGAGTTCGTCCCACCAGCCCAGCTTCTTGAGCAGCAGGTGGTCGAGCTCGGGGTAACCGGTGGTGATGTCGGCGCCCAGCGAGTGGGAGCCGTCCTCGGCCAGCAGGTTCTTGCCGTTGCGCTCCACGCCGAAATTCGCGCGGAAGTTGCCGCCGCCGTCCATCACGTGCTTGGACGGGTCGTACAGGTTCGGCGAGCCGGGATGCTTGAGCTCGGGCGTGCCGTAGCAGGGCCAGGGCAGGCCGAAGTAGTCGCCCGAGATGTCGTAGCCGTTGACCTTGTCCTTGACCGCCCCCTTGGCCCGCAGCGTGCGCACGTCGAAGGCGGCCATGTTGCGCATGTGCGCCTGCAGCCGCTCGGGACTCTGGCCCGAGTAGCCGACGGCCCAGCAGCACTTGTTGATCTCGCGCAGGATGTCGTCGGGCACGGGCTCGTCCATGCCCTTGACCTTCTGCATCTTGTAGTTCTTGCTGAGCTCCTTGCCGAAGCCCAGGCGGTCGGCGAACTGCTGCATGATCATGTGGTCGGTGCGGCTTTCCCACAGCGGCTCGATGACCTTCTCGCGCCACTGGATCGAGCGGTTCGACGCCGTCACCGAGCCGCTGGTCTCGAACTGCGTGCACGCGGGCAGCAGGTACACCGCGCGGTTCGCGTTGGCGTCCTCGGGCCGGCCCGGCATCGCGGCCATGGCGGCCGTGGCCGAGGGGTACGGGTCGACCACGACCAGCAGGTCGAGCTTGTCCATGGCCCGCTTCATCTCGAGGCCGCGCGTCTGCGAGTTGGGCGCATGGCCCCAGTAGAAGACGCCGCGCAGGTTCGAGTCCTGGTCGATGAGCTCGTTCTTCTCGAGCACGCCGTCGATCCAGCGCGACACCGTGATGCCGGGCTTGCTCATCATCGCGGGCGAGGCGAAGCGGCCCTTGATCCATTCGAAGTCCACGCCCCAGGTGGCGGCGAAGTGCTTCCATGAGCCTTCGACCAGGCCGTAGTAGCCCGGCAGCGAATCGGGGTTGGGGCCGACGTCGGTCGCGCCCTGCACGTTGTCGTGGCCGCGGAAGATGTTGGTGCCGCCGCCCGAGGTGCCCACGTTGCCCAGCGCCAGCTGCAGGATGCACGAGGCCCGCACGATGGCGTTGCCGATGCTGTGCTGCGTCTGGCCCATGCACCACACCACGGTGCCGGGGCGGTGCTCGTGCAGCATGGTCGCGACCTTCAGCACCTGCGCCTCGTTCACGCCGCAGGCCTCCTCGACCTTGTCCGGCGTCCACTTGCTCATCACTTCCGCGCGCACTTCTTCCATGCCATAGACGCGGTCGTTGAGGTAGCGCTTGTCTTCCCAGCCGTTCTTGAAGATGTGGTGCAGGATGCCGAACAGGAACGCGATGTCCGAACCCGAGCGGATGCGCACGTACTCGTGGGCCTTGGCCGCCGTGCGCGTGAAGCGCGGGTCGACCACGATCATCTTGCAGCCGTTTTCCTTGGCATGCAGCATGTGCAGCATGCTCACGGGATGCGCCTCGGCCGCGTTGGAGCCGATGTACATCGCGATCTTCGCGTTGCGCATGTCGTTGTACGAATTGGTCATGGCGCCGTAGCCCCATGTATTCGCCACGCCCGCGACCGTGGTCGAGTGGCAGATGCGCGCCTGGTGGTCGCAGTTGTTGCTGCCGAAGAAGCTCACGAACTTGCGCAGCAGGTAGGCCTGCTCGTTGCTGTGCTTGCTCGAGCCGATCCAGTAGATGGCGTCGGGGCCGCTGGCCTTGGTGAGTTCCTTCAGCTTGGCGGTGATTTCATCCAGCGCGGTGTCCCAGCTGATGCGCTCGTATTTGCCGTTCACGAGCTTCATCGGATAGCGCAGGCGGTACTCGCCGTGGCCGTGCTCGCGCAGCGCCGCGCCCTTGGCGCAGTGGGCGCCCAGGTTGATGGGCGAGTCGAACACCGGCTCCTGGCGCACCCACACGCCGTTCTCGACCACCGCGTCGGACGCGCAGCCGACCGAGCAGTGCGAGCACACGGTGCGCTTCACTTCGATCTTGCCGGCGCCGATGGCCGCGGGCCGGCCGTCGGCGGCCTTGGCCTTCTGGATCAGCGTGAGCTGGCTGGCCGCCAGGCCCACGCCGACACCCAGGCCGGAGCGCCGCAGGAAGGCGCGCCGGTCCATGGTCGGCAAGGCGTTCGCGAGACCGCGCCGCAGGCTGTGAACGAAGGGCGACGCGTCGGAGGCCCGCGAGCTCGCGGTGCCTGGGGATTTTCTGGTCAGAAGCACGGGGTCTCCTCAGGCTGACGTGGTGGCGTAGTAACGCTTGACGTGTTCGCTCAGGGAATAGCCGCCGCCGTTTTCGGGCGGGGGCGGCAAAGAGGGGGCGACGACGGCGACGGGTGTCTCGGCCATGTTTGGCAGCGACGTGACGGCCACCGCAGCGGCGCCGGCGGTGGCGGCACCGATGAAGAATCCGCGGCGGGAGGCCGGCTTGATGCCGGTGTTTTGGCTGTCCTGCATATTGACTCCAGGAGTGGCTGGGCGCGACGAGAGAGGGGAAACCCGGTCGGCCTTGTGGATACTAGACCAGCAACAAGGTGTGAGCAACCTGAATACCCCTCGCATGCGTTCGCCTCAGAAGGTGTGAATGAATCCGGCGTGGCCGAGGGGGCGCGTCTGGGCGGGATGAGCGGACATGGCGGGTTCGTTCACACCTTCTCAGTCCAGCATGTCGAAGGCCTGCGCCTCGACGTCGCCGAATGCGCGCGTGAAGGTGGCGAGCGCCGCGTAGAACCGCGCCTTCGGATGCTGCAACACAGCATCGCACAAGGCGGGCAGCCACGGCTGGACGTGTCTGGAGAACATCGCCTGCTGCTGCGTGAGGTTGGCCACCGCCACGTCCTCGCCGGCGATCAGGTAGCGCATGACCTCGAACAGGCAGGCGATGTGGTCCTCGGTTTCGTAGGTGGTCTCGGTGCGCGCCAGGCCCAGCTTGTCCAGGTCGTGGCGCAGCTGCACGAGCGGCTTGTCGTTGAGAAAGCCGCTCAGGTAGTGCGAACCGAACAGGAACACCTCGGGCTTGCCGATGCCGCCGAAGAGCGCGTCGTATTCCTCGTGCGCGGCGGCCGCGTCGGTGTTGCGCGCGATGCCGACCAGCTGGCGCCACGGCTCTTCCAGGAAGGCGCCCGCGGCCGGCGCCTCGGTGGGCGCGACCTGGAAGGCGGCCAGCAATTCGGCATCGGGCGCGGCGTACCACAGGCGCGCGAGCAGGCCGTAGAGCTCGGCCCGGGCCACCTCCTCGTCGAGCGCGGACGTGGCGGGAAAGGTCTGGCTCATAGCGGGGCGATCTTCACTTCGTTGGTGGCGCTGTACAGGTCGATGACGCGGCAGTCGCTGCACATCTTGAGGCGCTCCAGCGCCTCGCCCTGGAACATGGCGTGCCCGGCCAGCTTGCCGAGCATGGCCTCGATGGCTTTTTGCGTGCCGAAGGGCTTGCTGCAGCGGATGCAGGCCCAGGGCTTGGCCTCGTTCAGCAGCACCTGCTGCTTGCGCTCGGGCGCGGCCAGCAGGCGCGGCACGAGCGAGACGGCGTCCTCGGGGCAGGTGGTTTCGCACAGGCCGCATTGCACGCAGTTCTTCTCGATGAAGCGCAGCTGCGGCGCGCTCTGGCTGTCCAGCAGCGCGCCCGACGGGCAGGCGCTGACGCAGGCCAGGCACAGCGTGCATTTGTCCTTGTCGACCGCGACGGCGCCCAGTGGCGATCCCGCCGGCAGCGCGAAGGCCAGCGGGGACTCGGCGGGCGCCTGCAGGGCAGGGGCCGCGCCCATCAGGTGGTCCAGCGCCATCTCGAGCCGGTCGCGCTTGTCGGCGCCGACGGCGAAGCGCGCCGCCGTGGCCGGCACGCGCTGCGTGGTCGTGCGCAGGCCGGCCAGCGCGGCGTCCAGCGCGGCGGGCGCATCGGCCTCGATCACGTGGAAGTGCGTGCCGGTGTAGCCCAGGCCCAGCAGCAGCGCCTGCGCGACGTCCCTCTGTTGCTTGAGCGCCGCGAGGTACTGCGGCGCCTCTTCGCCGGTGCACAGCACCGCGACCTGCGAGGCGCCGAAGGCGACGGCGCTCAGCCACAGGTCGATGCCGGTGCTGGCCGCATGAAAGAGGTCGACCGGCATCACGCGCGCCGGCACGCCCTGGGCTTTGCCCAGCTGCGCCTGCCGCCCGAGCTGTTCGAGCAGCGCCTGGCCGCCTTCCTGGCTGTGCAGCAGCAGCGCCGCATCGCGCCCGCCCGCCGCGGCATAGGTGCCGAGCAGCTTGCGCAGCTTCAGGCCCTGGTCGGGCGCGCGCGGGTAGGTGTAGCCCAGCGCGCCCGTCGGGCACACCGTGGTGCAGGCGCCGCAGCCGACGCACAGGTTCGGGTTGACCACGATGCGCTGGCGCTGCGGGTCGCTGCTCACGGCATGGGCCGAGCACACCTCGACGCAGGCGTTGCAGCCGACCACCTCGTTGCGGCTGTGCGCGCACAGCTTCTGCTTGTAGTCGAAGAACTTGGGCTTCTCGAATTCGCCCACCAGCTCGCGCAGGCGCAGCAAGGTCTGCAGGCCCTCGGCCTGCGCGACGCCGCCGGGCAGGTGGAAGTAGCCCTGCGGCGGCGCGTGCCAGTCGATCTGCGGCGCGGTGCCGAGGTCGAGCACGAGGTCGAAGGCCGCGTCGAGCGCCTGCGGCTCGCGGCTGAAATTGATGGCGCCGGCCACGCTGCAGGCGCGCTCGCAGTCGCGGTGCGAGGTGCAGCGCGCGTTGTCGATCTGGTAGTCCAGCCCGATGGCCTGCTCGGGGCAGGCGACCACGCAGGCGTTGCAGCGGGTGCACAGGTCGAGGTCGATCGCGTTGTCGCGCGTCCAGCGCAGCGTGAAGGCGCCGAGCCAGCCGGTGAGCGCATCGATGCGCCCGGCGATCACCGGCCAGCGGCGCGCCTGGGCGCCACCGTCTGCACCGGGGCCCTGCGCGAGCAGGGTGACGTCGAGCGTGTCACCGACCAGCGCCGCGGCGCGCTCGGCCGCGTCGAGCGGGCCGATGATCAGCAGCCGGCCCTGGCTGGTGTAGCTCACGGTCGAGACGGGGTCGGGCTCGGGCAGGCTGGCGGCGGCCAGCAGCGCGGCGATCTTCGGCATCGCGCTTTTCGCGTCGCGGCTCCAGCCGCCCGTCTCGCGGATGTTGATGAAGCGGATCGGCGAGGTGGCGTTGGGCGTCTGCGTGGCGAGCTCGCCGAACAGCCGTTTTTCCTGGGTGCAGGCGACCACGACGTCGTCGCCGGACTGGATGGCGCGCTGGAAGGAGGTCGCCTCGCGGCGGCACAGCGACGAATGCAGCGGGAGGGTTTCAGCCAGTGCCGCGCCGAGCGTCTTCGGCTCGAGCGGCATCGTCTGGTTGCAGTCGCAAATCAGCGTGGTGGTCATCGGTTTCTTGGCTGGCGGGTTGCATCGCGGCAACCGGCGGGCTGGGAAGCGTTTCGGAACCCTGGGACTGTGCCACGTCCAACGTTTCGGCGTCGTCGGGGGTTTCCGGGGGAATGTCTTCGGGGTCTTCGTCGAAGAGCTTGAGGAACTTGGCGCTGGCCATCTGGCGCAGCACGCTTTCGGGCACGGGCGTGGACTGGGAGTAGTCGTCGACGTAGGTGTCCAGGCCGTCCATCACATTGAAATGCGGATCGGCAAAAAGCTTGCGGAAGGCCGCGTTCTTGACCTCGGGCGCGACCTCCTTCGTGAGGAAGGGCTTGAAGTCGGACCCGATGTCGAGCGCATCCACGTCCGCAAGCGTCAGCGGCGGCGCGGTGTCCTGCTCGCCGTCGGCGACGGGGGGCTCGGCGAGCGCGGCGGGGGGTGGCGCCGGCACCGCAACAGGTTCCACGGCCGGCAGGGTCTTTTCTTCCACGGCGGCCTCGGCCGCGCGCACCTCCTGCTTGCGACGCGACCAGCGTCCCAGGAAACCTTCAGACATCGCCCGCGCCCCGTCCGCGTTTCTTCTCGGTCGTCACGCTCGCGGCGTTGCCGAAGCGGTCGACCAGCGAGCGGAAGCTCTCGGGCCGGCGGCGGCGCTTGGGCTCGACCACGTAGTGTTCGTCGACGAAGGCGCGCACCCAGTCGACCACCTCCGCGGGCGCCGGCACCTGTTCCACGGTTTCCTGCGCATCGAGCCAGCGGCCGGCCTCGTAGTAGCTGAGCGTGACCACGACCGGGCGCGGAATGGGCAGCGGCGCGAGCGTGGGCTCTTCGTCCATGCGCCACAGCACGAACCAGCACGGGGTCGGCGTGATCGCGTTGAGGTGGTAGCCCTCGGCCTCGTCGCGGTACAGCTCGACCTTGAAGCCGGGGTGCAGCCAGTGCTGCTCGCCGTCGTCGTCGCGCAGGAGGCGCGGCTCGGTGCCGAAGCCGGGTTCGTCGGGCAGCACGCTGTCGAGCGTCCAGCGCCAGGGCTGCCAATGGCTCGAGGGGCCGTGCAGGCGCTCGCGGCGCATGACCACCGCGACGTCGAGCGTCGGGCGGCCCGTGGGCGCGGTCGCGGGAGTGTCCGAGGAAGGCATGAACGAACCATAGCCGATGGCGCGCCCGTTCGCGAGCAGTACCCCTTCGAGCTCCGCTCGCAGCGGTGGCGTAGGATTCCGCATGGCCCCACGTGAAGACGACGCAGAAGACGATACACCGCTGGCTTTCGATGCGGTCCCGCTGCCCCGGCGCGCCGGCGCGCCGCGCCTGAACCCGGCGCGCGGCCCGTTGCTGCGCCGCATCGAGATCGTCGACCAGCACGGCGAGCGCCGCGACATCGACATCCCGGCGGAGCGGCCGTTGACCGTCTTCGTCGACAAGCGCGAACTCGTGACACTGATGACCCTGGGCGCCGCGCCCGAACTGCTGGTGCTGGGCTACCTGCTCAACCAGGACCTGGTGCGGCGCGCCGACGAGGTCGAGAGCATCGACGTCGACTGGAGCGTGGAGGCGGCCGCCGTGAAGACCCACCGCGGCATCGCGAACCTCGCCGAAAAAACGGCGCACCGGATCGTGACCACGGGCTGCGGACAAGGCACCGTCTTCGGCGACGCCATGGCACAGATCGGCGCCGTGCGGCTGCCGGCCGCGCAGTCGGCGCGCATCGCGCAGGGCACGCTGGCGCGCATCCTCGAACAGATGAAATCGCGCAACAGCGTGCACCGGCATGCCGGGTCGGTGCACGGATGCGCGCTGTTTCGTGGCACCGAGATGCTGGTGTTCGCGGAAGACGTCGGACGGCACAACGCCATCGACACCATCGCCGGCTGGATGGCGGTGCATGGCATCGACGGCGGCGACAAGGTCTTCTACACCACGGGTCGCCTGACGAGCGAGATGGTGATGAAGTCGGCCCACATGGGCGTGCCGATCGTCGTCTCGCGCAACGGCGTCACCGCGATGGGGCACGAACTGGCCACCCAGCTCGGCATGACGCTGTTCGGCCGCGCGGCCAACCGCCACTTCCTGTGCTACTGCGGGTTCGAGCGCTTCGACGCCGAGCCGCTGGCGCAGGCGCTCACCGCCGACTGAGGGGCCGCGCGGCTACCCGCGCCTTACCCGCGCGTGACGTCGATCACCGCCTTCGCGAACGCCTCGGGTGCCTCCTGCGGCAGGTTGTGGCCGATGCCGCCGCTGACCAGCCGGTGCTCGTAGCGCCCCGAGAACTTCTTTGCATACGCACCGGGCTCCGGGTGCGGCGCGCCGTTGGCGTCGCCTTCGAGCGTGATCGTCGGCACGCCGATCACCGGCGCCTGGGCGAGCCGGTTCTCCAGCGCCTGGTACTTCGCCTCGCCCTCGGCCAGGCCGAGGCGCCAGCGGTAGTTGTGCACCGTGATCGCCACGTGGTCCGGGTTCTCGAAGGCGACGGCGCTGCGCTCGAAGGTGGCCGCGTCGAAGTTCCACTTCGGCGAGGCGAGCTGCCAGATGAGTCTGGCGAAGTCGTGGCGGTTCTTCTCGTAGCCCGAGCGGCCGCGCTCGGTCGCGAAGTAGTACTGGTACCACCACTGCAGCTCGGCCTGCGGCGGCAGCGGCGCCTTGCCGGCCTCCTGGCTGCCGATGAGGTAGCCGCTGACCGACACCAGCGCCTTCACGCGCTCGGGCCACAGCGCGGCCATGATGCAGGCGGTGCGCGCGCCCCAGTCGCAGCCGGCCACGGTGGCGACGGGGATCTTCAGCGCGTCCATCAGCGCAATGATGTCGACGGCCACCGCCGACTGCTGCCCGTTGCGCGGCGTGTCGGCCGACAGGAAGCGGGTGGTGCCGTAGCCGCGCAGGTACGGCACGATCACGCGAAAGCCCGCGGCGGCCAGCTGCGGTGCGACGTCGACGAACATGTGGATGTCGTAGGGCCAGCCGTGCAGAAGGATCACCGGCGCGCCGTCGGCCGGGCCGGCTTCGTAGTAGCCGATGCGCAGGCTGCCGGCGTCGATGCTCTTGAGGGGTTCGAGGCGACGGGCGCCGCCTGTGCTGGCGGACTGGGCGAAGGCGGGAACGATCGACGTCAGCTGCGTGGCGGCGAGGCCGAGCGCGGCTTTGCCGAGGAACGCGCGGCGTGGCAGCGAGGGGGAGGCGGTCATGGAAATCTCCTGGGATGCGAAGGGGGAACGGCGCGATTGTTCGGCGGGGAGTTCGCCTGTTGATCGGCTCGTGTATGCCTCTGTATCCGCGCCGGTTCCGGCCACACTAAATTTCAAACGGAGGCGTGCGAGGCCGCCTCAACGAAACGTGGTGTGTCGATGTCGAGCCGGGATACACAGGCATACGCAATGCCCGTTGCGCCGCCAACGGGCGGCCAACAATCCGCCCGTCATCCACTCATCGCCCGAAGGAAATCCCCATGACGCGCCCTCGCGGATTCAAGAAGCTCTGGTTCGCGCTGCTGTTCTTCGCGGGCGGGCTGGCGCACGAGGCGCGCCACCCGACCCAGTGCCAGAGCGTGGCGTCGGTCAGCCTCTCGCTTCGACCGCCGAAGCGAGCACGTAGCCTTCGCTGCGCACGGTCTTGATGTAGCGCGGCTCGCGCGCGTCGTCGCGCAGGCGCTGGCGCAGCCGGCTCACGAGCAGGTCGATGGAGCGCTCGAAAAGCTCGGCCTCGCGCCCCTGCGTCAGGCTCAGCAGCTGGTCGCGGCTGAGCACCTTCTGCGGGTGGTCCAGGAACACGCGCAGCAGCCGGTACTCGGCGCCGCTGAGCGCCACCATCACGCCGGCGTCGTCGATCAGGTGGCGCGCCACCGTGTCGACCTGCCACTCGCCGAACCCCAGCTTTTGCGAGGGCTCGACGGTGCCCATGTTGGGCGGCAGCATGCGCGTGCGCCGCATCACGGCGCGGATGCGCGCCAGCAGCTCGCGCGCGGAAAAGGGCTTGGCCAGGTAGTCGTCGGCGCCCATCTCCAGGCCCAGGATGCGGTCGGCTTCCTCGCTGCGCGCGGTCAGCATGAGGATGGGCGTGGCCTTGTACTTGCCGGTGCGCAGGTCGCGGCACAGCGTGAGCCCGTCTTCGCCGGGCAGCATCAGGTCCAGGATGATCAGGTCGAAGGGCCCCGACGCCTCGAGCGCGGCGCGCATGTGGCGCCCTGTGGGCACCGCGACCACGCGCAGGCCGTTCTTCACCAGGTAGGTGGTGAGCAGTTCGCGGATGTCCCGGTCGTCGTCGACGATGAGGATGTGGTCGGAGGTCTTGGGCGTCATGTCAGGGTGGGCGGTGGCGGCACGGCGCCGCAGCCGCAATGTAGCGTTCCGGCGGCGCGCCGGGGGTGGCCGTGGAAACGTAGTGTGTGGATGTGCGGGCCAGATACACAGGCATACAGAAGGCGATCCGGCAGGGGGCGGGCGGCCCAACAATCCGTGCGTTTTCCAACCACCCTGCATCCAAGGAGCCCTCATGACCCGCATCGACAAAGTCCTCTACACCGGCAAGACCCGCACCTCCTCGGGAGGCCGCGACGGCGAGGCGCGCAGCTCCGATGGCCGCCTGGACATCAAGCTCTCGTCGCCCGGCAGCGCCGGCACCGGCACCAACCCCGAGCAGCTGTTCGCGGCCGGCTGGTCGGCCTGCTTCATCGGCGCGATGGGCAAGGCGGCCGGCAAGATGAAGGTCGCGCTGCCGCCCGACCTGGCCGTCGATGCCGAGGTCGACCTGGGCGCGGCGGGCGGCGAATACTTCCTGCAGGCGCGCCTGAACGTGAGCCTGCCGGGCCTGGACCGCGAGGTGGCGCAGGCCCTCACCGAGGCCGCGCACCAGACCTGCCCCTATTCCAAGGCGACCCGAGGCAACATCGACGTTGCCATCCACCTGGTGTGAGCCCGCTGCGCTGACGACGCATCGCCACGCCGCCTGACCGAAGAAGCTGTTCATGTCCACTTCCGCGAACCCCGTTGCGAATCCGACCGGCACGACGCCGCGCTGGCGTCGGCTGCTGCCCGGCTCGCTGTTCTCCCGCGTGACGCTGATCATCGTGGTGGGCCTGGCGATCGCGCAGCTGCTCACCTTCGCGGCGATCCGCTACGAACGGAACATGGCGCTTCGCGAGCTGATGATGATCGGCATCGAGCGCGACATCGCGAGCTCGGTCGCCATCCTCGACCGGCTCCCCGCGGCGGAGCGCGCCGGCTGGCTCGACCGGCTGGAACGGCGCAACTACCGCTTCGTGCTGGGCGGCAGTGCGCAGGGTGGCGCGCCGGGCTCGGAGGCTTCGCAGCAGTTTGCCGCGGCCATCGTCGATGCGATGCGCCCGTTCCCGGTCGTCAAGGTCGGCGAGGTGGCCTGGCCGCCCGAGGGCCTGCAGATCGAGGTGCGGCTGGGCGACGGCTCGTCCGTGGTCGTGCACGCCATGCGCGTGGGCATGCCGGTGTCGGGCTGGGTGATGTGGCTGCTGGCGGGCCAGCTGCTGGTGCTGGCCGTGTGCGCCTGGGTCGCGGTGCGGCTGGTGACGCGGCCGCTCGCGCAGCTGTCCGCGGCGGCCGACCAACTCGGCCCTGATCTGAAAGGCCGCACGCTGGTGGAAGAGGGCCCGACCGAAGTGGCGCATGCGGCGCGCGCCTTCAACGCCATGCAGCAGCGCATCGCGGGCTACATGGCGGAGCGCGTCGAAATCCTGGCGGCCATCTCGCACGACCTGCAGACGCCCATCACGCGGATGCGCCTGCGCACCGAGCTGATGGACGACATGCACGACCGCGAGAAATTCCGCCAGGACCTGGACGCGATGAACGCGCTGGTGCGCGAAGGCGTGACCTATGCGCGCACGCTGCACGGCGCCACCGAGCCGCCGCTGCGCATCGACGCCGACGCGCTGTTCGAGAGCATGGTGGCCGACTACGAAGACGTGGGCCAGCAGGTGCGGCTCGACGGCCGGGCCGGCGCGCCGATCGTGAGCCGCCCGAACGCGCTGCGCCGCATCCTGATGAACCTGATCGACAACGCGCTCAAGTTCGGCTCCGACGTGACGCTGCGCGTGCAGGCTGAAGGCGAAGGCGGCCGCCTCGTGGTGAGCGTGCTCGACAACGGCCCGGGCATTCCCCCCGGCGAGCTCGACGCGGTGCTCAAGCCCTTCTACCGCGTCGAAAGCTCGCGCAACCGCAGCACCGGCGGCACCGGCCTGGGCCTGGCCATCGCGCACCAGCTGGCCATGGCGATGGGCGCCGAGCTCACGCTGCACAACCGACCCGAAGGCGGGCTGGAGGCGCGGCTGGCGTTGGCCACCGCGCCCGCTCGCTGAACCCGACCCCACATCTCTCACACCATGCTCATCCTCTTCATCGCCTACCTGGGCGGGGTGCTCACGATCCTGAGCCCCTGCATCCTGCCGGTGCTGCCCTTCGTGTTCGCGCGCGCCGACCGGCCGTTCCGCTCGCACGGCCTGCCGATGCTCGTGGGCATGGCGCTGGCCTTCGCCGTGGTCGCCACGCTGGCGGCGGTGGGCGGCGGCTGGATCGTCACGCTCAACGAATACGGGCGCTATGCCGCGATGGCCTTGCTCGCGCTGTTCGGCGCGACGCTGCTGTTCCCGCGCGTGGCCGAGCGCCTGAGCCGGCCGCTCGTGGCGCTGGGCCTGCGTTTGTCCGACGGACGGCAGGCTTCGGTGTTTTCTCCGCTGTGGCTGGGCGTGGGCACGGGCCTGCTCTGGGCACCGTGCGCGGGCCCGATCCTCGGGCTGATCCTGACGGGCGCGGCGCTCAACGGCGCGAGCGTCGGCACCTCGCTGCTGCTGCTCGCCTACGCGGCCGGCGCGTGCACCTCGCTCGCGGTGGCGCTGCTGTCCGGCGGCCGGCTGCTCTCGGCGCTGAAGCGCACGCTGCCGACCGGCGACGGGGTGCGGCGCCTCGCCGGTGCCGCGGTGCTGGCGGGCGTGGGCGCCATCGCGCTGGGGCTGGACACCGGCTGGCTCGCGCGCCTGTCGCTGGGCACCACGTCGGCGCTGGAGCAGGCGCTGGTGGACACGCTGCGCCAAGACGCGCCGCAGGCGCAACGCGCAGACGCCGGCTTCGTGCGCGTCGTGGACACCCGCCCGGCCCCGGTGCCCGCGCGCGAGCTCCGCGTCGAGGGCCGGCTGCCGTCGCTGGCCGGCGCGACCGATTGGATCAACTCGGCGCCGCTCACGCCCGAGGGCTTGCGAGGCAAGGTGGTGCTGGTCGACTTCTGGACCTACTCGTGCATCAACTGCCTGCGCACGCTGCCCTACGTGCGCGCCTGGGCCGACAAGTACAGGGACGCGGGCCTGGTCGTCCTGGGCGTGCATGCGCCGGAGTTCGCGTTCGAGAAGAACCCGGCCAACGTGCGCAAGGCCGTGAAAGACCTGGGCATCGGGTTCCCGGTGGCGCTGGACAACGACTTTTCGATCTGGCGCGGCTTCGACAACCAGGCCTGGCCCGCGTTCTATTTCGTCGACGCGCAGGGGCGCATCCGCCATCACCAGTTCGGCGAGAACCGCTACGACAAGGCCGAGCAGGTGATCCAGCAGCTGCTGGCCGAGGCCGGGCAGGCGAACAGCATCAATGCCGGGCTGGTGGCGCCGCAGGGGCAGGGCACCCAGGCCGCGCCCGGCGCCGAGCCGGCGCAGTCCGGCGAAACCTATCTGGGCCATGCGCGGGCGCACGGTTTCGCGTCGCCCGGCGGCATCGCGCGCGACCGTGCGAAGGCCTACGAGCCCGTGGTTTCTTCACTGCGCACCAACCAGTGGTCATTGGGCGGCGACTGGACGGTGGAGGGCGAGCGTGCCGTGCTGAACCACGCCAATGGCCGCATCGCCTACCGCTTCAAGGCGCGCGACCTGCACCTCGTGCTCGGGCCGATGGCCGACGGCAAGCCGGTGCGTTTCACGGTGCGGGTGGACGGCCAGCCGCCGCTGGCGGATCACGGCGCCGACACCGATGCCCAGGGCCACGGCGTGGTCGATGCGCAGAAGCTGTACCAGCTGGTGCGGCAGTCGGCGGGCAGCGGCAGGGAGCGCCTGTTCGAGATCGAGTTTGTCGACCCCGGCGCGCAGGCCTACGCGTTCACTTTCGGTTGAGCGGCGCCTAGGTCAGGGCGTCAGGCCCGCCGCGTTGACGGCCCGGCAGGTGTCGACCTCCTGGCGCGTGGGCAGCACGAAGCAGCGGGCGTCCGCCTCGCGCGCGACGGCTTCGCGCAGCTGGCGTTCCTGCGCGGTTTCCACCTGCAGCTCGACCAGCCACTTCATGAGCAGCGCCATCACGATCAGCAGCACGACCGAGGCCGCAAGCAGGGTCGTGCGCCAGCTCTGGACGCGGAAGACGGAGGCGTTCGAAGTACTCATCGCGTGCGGTCCTCAGCTCGACAGCTGCGGAAAGATCCAGATGCTCATGCCGAGCACCACGCCCGCGCCCAGCGACATGGCCGCCGCGGTCGCGAACAGGCAGGCCACCAGCAGGCTCGGCACGACCACCGACATGCTCAGGAAGGCGATGGCGACGAGCACGTAGGCCAGCACGGGCAGCAGGGCGATGTAGGCCGGCCGCACGGTGCCGGTCGGCAGTTCGTCGGGCGTCATGTCACGCAGGAACGGGTTCAGCATGGCGGGCGATCAGCAGTTGCCCTTCTTGGCCTGACCCGGCGGGCAGAAGTTGCCGCCCTTGTGCGCCGGCCCGGGCTCCGCACGCGGCGGCGGCGCGTGGTGGTGCACGCAGGCGCTCATGAGAACGGATGCCGCCAGCGCGAGCATCACGGTGATCGTGGATTTGGTCATGGGAACTCCCTGCTTCGATTTCTTGTGCACCTCGGGTGCTTCGGGGCAGGACAATAGTTGCCGTATTAACAATCTCACAGGGAAATGCTCACATTTGTGGGCGAATTGAGAAGGGTGCGGTCAATCTCCGAGCGGGATTGCGCAGTACTTCACACCCGTGCGGCCGACCGGCCGCCGCCGCGCAACCGCTACATTGCATGCCCCATGGACCGCCTCGAGAACATAGAGACCTTCGTGCGGGTCGCACAGACCCAGAGCTTTGCCGAGGCCGCGCGCCAGCTGCGGGTGTCGAAATCGGTGGTGACCAGCCGCGTGAAGCAGCTCGAGGACCACGTCGGCGCGCCGCTGTTCCACCGCAGCACGCGCGTGGTCCGGCTCAGTGACGTGGGGCAGGCCTTCCTTCGCGACTGCGTCGAGCTGGTCGGGCGGGCCAACGACATCATGGACCAGATGCGCGACGCCAAGGACGGGCCCACCGGCACGCTGCGCGTGCATGCGCTCACAGGGTTCGTGCTGGGGCATTTCGCGACGTTGCTGCGCGCTTTCCAGGTGAGCTTTCCGGACATCCACCTGGAGCTCATCGTGAGCGACGCGGTGGTCGACCCGGTGAAGGCGGGCGTCGATTGCGCGCTGCAGATCTTTCCGGCGGCATCGACCGAGCTGGTGTCGCGCCCGCTGTTCCCGGTGCGCCGCGTGTTCTGCGCCACGCCCGAGTACCTGCGCGCGCACGGCCGGCCCGCGAGCCCGCGCGAGCTGCACAAGCACACGCTCGGCCTGTACTCGGGCTACCCCACGCGCGACCGCTGGACCTTCCATCATGCCGGCGAGCAGGTCACGCTGTACATGAGCGCGGCGCTGCTCACCAACAGCGTCCACCTGCTGCGCGAGTACGCCATGGAGCACGCCGGCATCGTCTGCCTGCCGACGCTGGTGGCCGGCGAGGCGATCCTGCGCGGCGACCTGGAGGTGGTGCTGCCGGCGCACCAGCTGTCGTCGTTCTCGCTGAGCGCGGTGTACGCGGGCACCTCGCGCAATGCCTTCAAGCTGCGCCTGTTCATCGAGCACCTGACCCAGGCGTTCTCGAAGGTGCCGCCGTGGGACGCGGCCATGATCGAACGCGGCCTGCTGCCGCCGGGCCTGATCTGGGACGCCTGACGCGAGCGCGGCCGGTTCCGGGGTAAACCCTGTGCATTGGACGGATTTGCCGAACAATGCGGCCCGCGTTTCGGGCCTACCGCTCGCGCCCCCCGTTTCCTACAGTGCACACATCGCAGCCACCACGCTGCATCGTCCGGCACCTCAGGAGACACCCATGACCGTCGCATACCAGACCCGCTTCGGGTCCCTCAAGCACTTCGAGAAAGGCCACGTCGAGCCCATCGACGACGACGTGCGCCACTACGCGTTCTCCAACTGCTTCGAGATCGCCAGCATCAGCAAGCCCTACGAGAAGGTCGTGTTCGGCCAGAACCAGATCTACGTGCTGGAAACGCTGCGCGCCGAAGGCACCTCGCCCTGGTTCACCTGCGCCCACGACGAGTTCGCGCTGGTGATGGACGGCGAAATCGAGGTGCACCTCGTGCAGCTCGATGCGGCCCAGGCCGTGGCCGACACCGAGAAGAACGGCGCCGTGCGCGTGAAGGGCGAACCCCAGGGCAAGAAGATGGGCTGGATGAAGCTTTCGCGCGGCCACCAGGGCCTGCTGCCCAAGAACACGGCCTACCAGTTCCGCGTGGCCGGCGACCCGGGCGTGATCGTGCTGCAGACCTGCAAGGGCGACCTCTCTGTCGAGAAGTGGGCCGACATCTGCCAGACGCACTGAACCCGCATCCAGGAGCCACACCATGAACGCACCCGCAGAACTCGCCAAGGTCATCGCATCGCAGCCCGATGCCACGCTCGGCTACAAGGATTTTTCGCTCGGCAGCTTCGGCTTCCGCCGGGACGAGTACTTTGCCCACATCACCTGGAAGACCCGTGACGGGCGTCCCATGAGCCACACCATGGACGCCGGCAACTACCTGCGTGCGCTGATGCGCGACGTGGCCTGGGGCTTCTTCTACGGCTGGGTCAACTTCGACAACGTGTTCGGCACCATCAACCACTACGACTCGGTCGACCTGTACGCCGGCAGCTTCAACGGCACCATGAAGGACGCGGGCATCGACCTGCTCGAGAACTTCCCCACGGCGCAGATCCGCGCCACCTTCGAGGCCATGCTCGACGACTGGACCAACGCGGCCTTCGACCCCTTCGCCGCGCCGCAGGAAACCGGCTCGCCCTACGGCCGCAAGAGCGGCAACAACACCGCCAAGATCACCCGGGCGCGCGAGCTGGCCAAGCGCTGCGTGGGCCTGAAGGGCGACCTCGACCTGCGCAGCGACGCGCGCGGCGCGCCGGTCAACCGCGCCTTCGCCGACGTGCCGCAGGGCCAGCCCGAGCTGCACCCCGAGCCGGGCTTCGAGAACGAGGTGCACGCCTTCAACCTCTTCGGCTTCCTGAGCCGCTCGCAGGTCACGTGGAACCCGAGCTTCACCTCGGTGGTGAAGCACAGCTACATGTGCCCGACGACCGAGGAGCACATCCTGCCGATCATCCACGGCAACGACCGCGTCGAGTGGTTCTTCCAGATGACCGACGAGATCCACTGGGACTGCGGCGACAAGAACACCGGCAAGCCCATGGCGCGCGTGATCATGAAGGCCGGCGACATGGCCGCCATGCCCGCCTACTGCCGCCACCAGGGCTTCAGCCCCAAGCGCTCGATGCTGCTGGTGTGGGAGAACGGCTCGCCGAGCCTGGTCTACGAGATCCAGAAGGGCGAGTCGCCCGAGATCCCGGTCGAGTTCTGACCGGCCGGCCCGCCGCCGCTTCTTTCTTCCCGCCATTCATCCATCCAGCCCTCCCCGCGCGGGGAGGGCGAGGAGAACCCATGCCTGCTCTTTCCATCCGCCACCAGCTTTTCATCGACGGCCGTTTCGTCGACGCCGAATCCGGCGAGACGCTCGCCACGCTGAACCCGCACGACAACACGCCCATCGCCCAGGTCGCGCTGGCCGGCAAGGCCGACGTCGACAAGGCCGTGGCCGCCGCGAAGCGCGCGTTCCCCAAGTGGAGCCGCATGGCCGCCGCCGACCGCGGGCGCATCCTGCTGAAGCTGGCCGACCTCATCGAGGCCAACGGCGAAGAGCTCGCGCGGCTCGAATCGCTGGACACCGGCCACCCGATCCGCGACTCGCGCCGGCTCGACGTGCCGCGCACCGCCGCGTGCTTTCGCTACTTCGGCGGCATGGCCGACAAGTTCCAGGGCGAGACCATTCCGGTGGAAGAGGGCTTTCTCAACTACACGCTGCGCGAGCCCGTGGGCATCGTCGGGCAGGTGGTGCCGTGGAACTTCCCGCTCATGTTCACGAGCTGGAAGATGGCGCCCGCGCTCGCGGCCGGCAACTGCATCGTGATGAAGCCGGCCGAGATCACGCCGCTCACCTCGCTGCGCATCGCCGAGCTGATGGCCGAGGCCGGCGTGCCGCCCGGCGTGGTCAACATGCTGCCGGGCCTGGGCAGCGTGGCAGGCCAGTACATCGCCGAGCATCCCGAGATCGCCAAGATCGCCTTCACCGGCAGCACCGCCACCGGCCGGCGCATCGTGCAGGCCAGCGCGGGCAACCTGAAGAAGGTGCAGCTCGAGCTGGGCGGCAAGGGCCCCAACATCGTGTTCGAAGACGCCAACCTGCAGGCCGCCGTGAACGGCAGCGCCTGGGCCATCTTCCACAACCAGGGCCAGGCCTGCATCGCGGGCTCGCGGCTGATGCTGCACGAGAAGATCGCCGACGCCTTCCTCGAGCAGTTCATTCCGCTGGCCCAATCCATCCGCCTGGGCAACCCGCTCGACGAGGCCACCGAGATGGGCCCGCTCACCAGCGCCCAGCACCGCGACCGCGTGCTGAGCTATGTCGAGGTGGCGCAGGCGCAGGGCGGCGAGGTGCTGGCGGGCGGCGGCGCGCCCGGCGGCGACCTGGCGCAGGGCTGTTATGTGCAGCCGACCGTGGTGCGCGCCCGCTCGTACCAGGACCGCGTGGCGCAGGAAGAGGTGTTCGGCCCCTTCGTCACCGTGCTCACCTTCAAGAGCGACGAAGAGGCGATGCAGATCGCCAACGGCACCGACTACGGCCTGGGCAGCGGCCTGTGGACCCGCGACCTGCAGCGCGCCCACAAGGTGGCGCGCGACCTGCACGCCGGCATGGTCTGGATCAACAGCTACAAGCGCGTGAACCCCGGCTCGCCCTTCGGCGGCGTGGGCCAGAGCGGCTACGGCCGCGAAATGGGCTTCGATGCGATGCGCGAGTACACGCAGGTGAAAAGCGTGTGGGTCAACGTCGACGCGCAGATTCCGCCGCACTTCGTGCGCTGACGCTTTCCTTTTTCTTCCCAACCCGACGGGCGCACACGATGTCTTTCTCGATCCTCTCCCGGGCCCTGGTCGCCTGCACCTTGCTGTGGGGCATGGCCGCGCAGGCCCAGGCGCCGGCCTGGCCGACCAAGCCGGTGCGGCTGGTCGTCGGCTTTCCGCCGGGCGGCATCGTCGACACCGTCGCGCGCCAGTTGCAGCCGCGCCTGCAGGCCGCGCTCGGCCAGACCGTGATCGTGGACAACCGCAGCGGCGCCGGCGGCACGCTGGCGGGGGCCGAGGTGGCCCGCGCGGCGCCCGACGGCCACACGCTGCTGATGGTGTTCGACAGCTACGCGACCTATCCGCTGGTCTATCCGAAGCTGAGCTTCGACATCGCCAAAGACCTGCAGCCCGTGACACAGGTGGCGAGCAACCCGCTGGTGCTGGTGGTCAACCCGAAGGTCGAGGCCAAGGACTTCGTGCGCTTCGTCGGCCTGCTCAAGGCGCAGCCGGGGCGCCTGAACTACGCCAGCGTCGGGCCGGGCTCGAGCAACCACCTCACGGCCGAGTACTTCAAGGCCGTGAGCGGCACCTTCGTCACGCACATTCCCTATCGCGGTGGCGGTCCGGCCCAGCAGGACTTGCTGGGCGGGCAGGTCGAGATGATGTTCCTCTCGGCCGTGCTGGCGCAGCCGCACGTCAACGCGGGCCGGCTGCGCGCCCTGGCCCAGACCGGCGCGCAGCGCGTGGCCGCCTATGCCGACGTGCCGACCGTGGCCGAGAGCGGCTACCCCGGCTTCGAGGTGAACTCCTGGGTCGGCCTGCTGGCTCCGGCCGGCACGCCGCGCGCCGTGGTCGACCGGCTGCAGGCCGAGGTGCGCAAGATCGTGACGGAGTCCGCGTTCCAGCAGCGGCTGCGCGAACAGGGCCTGACGGGCATCGCCAACACGCCCGAGCAGTTTGCCGCCGTGCTGCGCACCGAGCAGGACAAGTGGGCCCGGCTGGTGCGCGAGCGCCGCCTGAGCCTCGAATAACCGGACAGAAAGGAGCGCGCCATGCACGACTTCATCCACACCACCCATCCGCAGCGCGTGGTGTTCGGCGCCGGTTCGCTGCGCCACCTGGCGCGCGAGATCGATGCGTTGGGCGCGAAAAAGGCGTTGGTGCTGTGCACGCCCGAGCAGCGCCCGCAGGCCGAGCGCGTGGCGGCCTCGCTCGGTGCGCAGGCGGCCGGCCTGTTCGACCGCGCCGTGATGCACGTGCCCG
Source organism: Variovorax boronicumulans (assembly GCF_009811375.1). Lineage (NCBI taxonomy): Bacteria > Pseudomonadati > Pseudomonadota > Betaproteobacteria > Burkholderiales > Comamonadaceae > Variovorax > Variovorax boronicumulans. The sequence goes on along the minus strand of NZ_BKDH01000001.1, from coordinate 3,515,127 downwards.
TCGAGACGGCGCGCGAGGCCCGCGACTTGGCGCGCCGGCTCGGTGCCGACTGCGCCGTGGCGCTGGGCGGCGGTTCCACCACGGGGCTGGGCAAAGCCATTGCGCTGGAGTCCGGGTTGCCGATCGTGGCCATTCCCACCACCTACGCGGGCAGCGAGATGACGCCGATCTACGGCCTCACCGAGAACGGCCTGAAGAAGACCGGCAAGGACCCGCGCGTGCTGCCGCGCACCGTGATCTACGACCCCGAGCTGTCGCGCACGCTGCCCGTGGGCCTGAGCGTGACCAGCGGCATCAACGCCATCGCGCACGCGGCCGAAGGCCTGTACGCGCAGGACAGCAACCCGGTGATGGACCTGATGGCCGAAGAGGGCATCGCCGCGCTCGCACGCGCACTGCCCGCCATCCGCCTGCAGCCCGACGACCTGGCGGCGCGCTCCGATGCGCTGTACGGCGCCTGGCTCTGCGGCGGCGTGCTCGGCGCGGTGGGCATGGCCCTGCACCACAAGCTGTGCCACACGCTGGGCGGCAGCTTCAACCTGCCGCACGCCGAGGTGCACACGGTGGTGCTGCCGCATGCGCTCGCCTTCAACGCGCAGGCCGCGCCGCGTGCCATGGCGCGCATCGCGCGCGCGCTCGGCGGCGTGTCGGCGCCGGCGGCGGTCTTTGCGCTGGCGCGCGACAACGGCGCGCCGGTGGCGCTGAAGGACATCGGCATGCGCGCCGCCGACCTCGACCGTGCGGCCGACATCGCCGTTGCCAACCCGTACTGGAACCCGCGGCCCTTCGGCCCGGCCGAGCGCGACGCGATCCGCGCGCTGCTGCAACGCGCCTTCGACGGCGAGCCGCCGGGCTAGGCCACGGCGCGGGCATCGAAGACACACACGAACAACGAAGGAGACAGCCATGACATTCAACCGCAGACAGTTCACGCAGGCCGCCGCCGCGCTCGCCGCCACGGGCGCCGCGCCGCGGGTGTTCGCCGCCGACACGCTCAAGATCGGCTACGTGTCGCCGCAGACCGGGCCGCTCGCGCCCTTCGGCGAGGCCGACAAGTGGGTGATCGAGCAGATGAAGACCGCCTTCAAGGACGGCATCAGCGTGGGCGGCAAGAAGTACGCCGTGCAGATCGTGTTGAAGGACAGCCAGTCGAACCCCAACCGTGCGGGCGAGGTGGCCAACGACCTGATCCTGAAGGACAAGGTCGCGCTGGTGCTCACGGCCGGCACGCCCGAGACCGCCAACCCGGTGAGCGACGCCTGCGAACTCAACGAGGTGCCGTGCATCTCCAGCGTGGTGCCGTGGCAGCCCTGGTTCTTCGGCCGCAAGGGCGACCCGGCCAAGGGCTTCAACTGGACCTACCACCTGTTCTGGGGGCTCGAAGACGTCATCGCCACCTTCACCAACGGCTGGAAGACCGTAGCCACCAACAAGAAGGTCGGCGGCCTGTTCCCCAACGACGGCGACGGCAACGCCTGGGGCGACAAGGAGCTGGGCTTTCCCAAGCCGCTCGCGCAGATGGGCTTCACGCTCACCGACCCCGGCCGCTTCCAGAACGGCACGCAGGACTTCAGCGCGCAGATCGCGGCCTTCAAGCGCGACAACGTCGAGATCGTCACCGGCGTGGTGATCCCGCCCGACGCCAAGACCTTCCTCACGCAGGCGCGCCAGCAGGGCTTCAAGCCCAAGGTGATCACGCTCGGCAAGGCGCTGCTGTTCCCGGGCGCCATCGAGGCGTTGGGCGAGCTGGGCGAAGGCCTCTCGACCGAGGTGTGGTGGAGCCCGTCGCACCCCTTCAGCTCCAGCCTCACGCAGCAAAGCGCCAAGGCGCTGGCCGAGGCCTACGAGGCCGGCACGAAGAAGCAGTGGACGCAGCCCATCGGCTTCGCGCATGCACTGTTCGAGGTGGCGGCGAACGCGCTGTCGCGATCGAAGTCGCTCAAGGCCGGCGACGTGCGCGATGCCGTGGCCGCGACCTCGATCAACTCCGTGGTCGGCCCCGTGAAGTGGGGCGGGCAGGGCCCGTTCAAGAACGTCAGCAAGACGCCGCTGGTGCTCGGCCAGTGGGGCAAGGGCAAGCAGCGCAAGGTGGAACTGACGCTGGTGAACAACGAGGCCGCGAAGGCGATCCCCACCGGTGGCGCGCTGCGCCTGCTCTGAGTGACGGCTGCCATGACGCTGCTGGCCTTGCACGGCGTGAGCAAGTCCTACGGGGCGCTCAAGGTCACCGACGGCATCACGCTGGCGGTGACCGAGGGCGAGACGCTGGGCATCCTCGGGCCCAACGGCGCGGGCAAGACCACGCTGTTCAACTTGATCTCGGGCGACGCGCGCGTCGACGCCGGCCGCGTGGAGTACGCGGGCCGCGACGTGACGCGGCTGCGCCCGCACCAGCGCTGCCGCGCCGGCATCGGCCGCAGCTACCAGGTGCCTCAGCCCTTCGGTCATATGAGCGTATTCGAGAACCTCGTCACCGCCGCCTGCTTCGGCGGCCAGCAGGCCGAGCGCGAAGCCTGGGAGACGGCGCACGAGGTGCTGGCCCAGACCGGCCTGGCGCCGCACGCCAACAAGCCGGCCGGCGGGCTCACGCTGCTCGACCGCAAGCGGCTGGAGCTGGCGCGCGCGCTCGCGACCAAGCCGCGCCTGCTGCTGCTCGACGAGATCGCGGGCGGGCTCACCGAGCCCGAGGCGGCGGTGCTGGTGGCGGAACTGAAGCGCATCAAGGCGCGCGGCGTGACCATGATCTGGATCGAGCACGTCGTGCATGCGCTGCTGTCGCTGGCCGACCGGCTGTTCGTCATCAACTTCGGGCAGCAACTCGCGGAAGGCGCGCCGCGCGCGGTGATGAACGACCCCGAGGTGCGGCGCGTGTACATGGGGATCGAGGCATGAACGCGCTGCTCGACACCCACGGCCTGCAGGCCTTCTACGGCGATGCGCAGGCGCTGTTCGGCATCGACTTCACGCTGTCGGCCGGCGAGCTGGTGGCGGTCATCGGCGCCAACGGCGCGGGCAAGTCGACTTTCCTGAAAAGCCTCACGGGGCTGCTGCGCGCGCCGTCCGAAGCGATCCGCTTCAAGGGCGAGCCCATCGGCGGCCTGCCGCCCGGCGAGATCGTGCGGCGCGGCCTGGCGATGGTGCCGGAAGGCCGGCGCCTGTTCCCGAGCCTCAGCGTGGAAGAGAACCTGCTGATGGGTGCCACGCCGCGCCGCGCGGGGCCGTGGAACCTGCAGCGCCTGTACGGCCTGTTCCCGATCCTGGCCGAGAAACGGCGCCAGCCCGCCACTTCGCTCTCGGGCGGGCAGCAGCAGATGGTGGCGCTGGGCCGCGCGCTCATGAGCAACCCCGAGGCGCTGCTGTGCGATGAGCTCTCGCTCGGCCTGGCGCCGGTCGTCATCCGCGAGATCTACGCGGCCATGCCGGCTATCACGGGGGAGGGCATGACGGTCGTGATCGTGGAGCAGGACGTGCGCATGGCGCGGCAGGTGTCGCAGCGCGTGTACTGCTTCCAGGACGGGCGCGTGTCGCTTACCGGTCGCTCGGACGAACTCACGCCCGAGCAGATCTCGCAGGCTTACTTCGGCATCGAGGAGCACCATGCTTGAAACCCTGCTCCAGGGCGTGCTGCTCGGCGGCCTCTACACGCTGTTCGCGCTCGGCCAGTCGCTGATGTTCGGCGTCATGCGGCTGACCAACACGGCGCAGGGCGACTTCATCATCCTGGGCGCCTTCGCGGTGATCGCCGGTGTCTCGATGACCGGCGCATCTGTGCCGTGGGCGGTGGTGCTCGCGGTGCTGCCGCTGGCCTTCGGCTTCGGCTACCTGCTGCAGCGCCACGTGCTCAACGGCACGCTGGGCAAGGACCCGCTGCCCTCGCTGGTCGTGACCTTCGGCCTGTCGATCGTGATCCAGAACCTGCTGCTGGAGCTGTTCTCGGCCGACCCGCGCGCCATCGAGGTCGGCGCGCTGGCCACCGCCTCGGTGCCGCTGGGCGACACGCTGGCGCTGGGGGCGCTGCCGCTGGTGATCCTGGCGGTCGCGGTGGCGGCCACGGGCGCGATGCAGTGGATGTTCACGCGCACGCCGCTGGGGCGCACCTTCCGCGCGGTCTCCGATGACCGCGAGATCGCCGAGCTGATGGGGCTGAAAGCCAAGCAGGTGTATGCGCTGGCCACGGGCATCGCCTTCGTGCTGATCGCCATCGCCGGTGCGCTGCAGGGCATGCGCACCACGGTGTCGCCGTCGGACGGCCCGCTGCTGCTGCTGTTCGCCTTCGAGGCCGTGATCATCGGCGGCATGGGCTCGTTCTGGGGCACGCTGGCCGGCGCCATGATCCTGGGCATCGCGCAGCAGATCGGCTTTCGCATCGATCCGGGCTGGGGCATCTGGTTCGGCCATCTCGTGTTCCTCGCGGTGCTGGTGCTGCGGCCGCAGGGACTGTTCCCCAAGACACGCTGACCTGCTGATATGACCGACAAGACCTCCCCCGCGCCGCTCAGGCACGTGCTGTTCATCATGTGCGACCAGCTGCGCGCCGACCACCTCTCGTGCTACGGCCACCCGCGCCTGCAGACCCCTCACATCGATGCGCTGGCCGCGCGCGGCGTGCGCTTCAGCCATGCCTATGCGCAGGGCGCGGTCTGCGGCGCCTCGCGCATGTCGACCTACACCGGCCGCTATGTCAGCAGCCACGGGACGATGTGGAACTTCGTGCCGCTGTCGGTGGGGCAGAAGACGCTGGGCGACCACCTGCGCCCGCACGGCGTGCGCTGCGCGCTGGTCGGCAAGACGCACGTCGAGGCCGACACCGAGGGCGCGCGCCGCCTGGGCATCGACCCGACGCAGGGCGCGGGCCGGCTCGCGATGGAAGGCGGCTTCGAGCCCTATGCGCGCGACGACGGCATCTGGCCGCCGGGCTTCAAGGTCACGGGCAATGCGTACTGCGACTGGCTGCGCGCGCAAGGCTACGAATCGGACAACCCCTGGCACGACTTCGCCAACTCGGGGCGCGGCCCCGACGGCGAGATTCTGAGCGGCTGGCAGATGCGCTGGGCCGACCGGCCCGCGCACATCGCCGGCGCGCACAGCGAGACGCCCTACACGACCGACCGCGCGATCGATTTCATGCGCGAGGCCGGCGACGCGCCCTGGGTGCTGCACCTGTCGTACATCAAGCCGCACTGGCCCTACGTGGCGCCCGCGCCGTACCACGCGATGTACGGACCCGACGACATGCGGCCGGTGGTGCGCAGCGAGGCCGAACGCGTCGACGCCCACCCGGTGGTCGAGGGGTTCCGGCGCGAGACCGTGAGCCGCAACTTCAGCCGCGACGAGGTGCGCCGCGCCGTGGTGCCGACCTACATGGGGCTCGTGAAGCAGGTCGACGACCAGCTCGGCCGGCTCTTCGCCTTCATGGCCGAACAGGGGCTGGACCGCGACACGCTGGTGGTCTTCACCAGCGACCACGGCGACTACCTGGGCGACCACTGGCTGGGCGAGAAGGAGCTGTTCCACGACCCGATCGTGAAGGTGCCGCTGATCGTGGTCGATCCGCGCGCCGAGGCCGACGCGCGCCGCGGCACGGTGAGCGACGCGCTGGTCGAATGCATCGACCTCGTGCCGACGATGCTTGATGCGCTGGGCCTGCCGCAGCCGGCCGAATGGCTCGAAGGCCAGTCGCTGCGCCCGCTGCTGCACGGCCACGCCGGCGCGACCGGCAAGGACCTGGTGGTGTGCGAGAACAGCTTCGCCTTCCGCGACGAGGTGCGGCTGCCGCTCGCCCAGCCCGTCGAGCGTTGCCACATGACGATGCTGCGCACGCGCCGCTGGAAGTTCGTGCACTTCGAAGACCTGCCGCCGCAGCTGTTCGACATGCAGGCCGACCCCGACGAGCTGGTCGACCTGGGCCGCGACCCGGCCTTTGCGGCGGTGCGCGAGCAGATGCTGGGCCTGCTGTTCGACTGGCTGCGCCAGCGGCGGCGCTTTCCCACGGTGGCGCCCGAGGACATCGCGCGCTGGAACGAACGCGAGCTGGCGGCCGGCATTCTCATCGGCGCCTGGTAGGCCACGCCGGCCGATCCGCGCACCCCATTTCAAAAAAAAAGGAGACATCCCATGAACGCTTTCCGCCGACCCCTCGCGGCCTGCATGGCGGCAGCCGCCGTGCTCGCCACCCTCGCGCCCGGCCACGCCGCCGAGGCCTGGCCCAGCAAGCCCGTGCGGCTGGTGGTGGCCTTCCCGGCCGGTGCGCCCGGCGACATCGTCTCGCGGCTGATGCAGCCCGCCCTGCAAAAGGCGCTGGGCCAGCCCGTGGTGGTCGACAACAAGCCGGGGGCGGGCGGCAACATCGGCATGCAGGAGGTGGCGCGCGCCACCGACGGCCACACGGTGCTGGTCGGCCCCGACACCATGCTGACCATCAACCCGCACCTGTACCGCAAGCTCGCCATCCGCCCGATGGAAGACCTGGTGCCCGTGACCCAGCTCGCGGCGTTCAGCCAGGAGCTGGTGTGCTTTCCCGGCGCCGGCATCAAGACCCTGCCCGAGCTGCTGGCCGCGGCCCGGGCCAAGCCCATGAGCTATGCCTCGGGCGGCCCCGGCGTGCCCGGCCATATGGCGATGGAGATGCTGCTGGCCGATGCCGGCGTGCAGATGCAGCACGTGCCCTACCGCGGCCCGAGTCCGGCCATGCAGGACGTGATGGGCGGCATGGTGCCCTGCGGCTTCCTGGCCTCGCCGACGGTCGGCCCGATCATCCGCGACGGCAAGCTGGTGGCCATCGCCGTGTCGGGCAGCAAGCGCTTGGGCAGCCAGCCCACGGTGCCGACCGTGGCGCAGGCGGGCATCCAGGGCTACGACGCCAGCTTCGCCGAGATGATGGCGATGCCGCGCGCCACGCCGCCGGCCGTGGTGGCGCGGCTGCAGGCCGAGGTGGCGAAGGCGCTGGCTGCGCCCGAGCTGCGCGAGCGGCTGGCCACCATGGACCTCGAGGTGGTGGCCAACACGCCCGAAGAAGCAGCGCGCCGTCTGCGCGCCGAACACCAGCGCTGGGGCCAGGTGGCCGCGCGCGTGCAGCTGCAGCTGGACTGAGCGCCATGACCTGCGTCGTCGTCACCATCGACACCGGCAGCAGCCGCCGCGCGGGCTGGAGCGCCGCCGCGCTGGTGGCGGTGGCCGCCACGCTGCCTTTCTGGGGCGAGCCCAGCTGGATGCGCGAGTTCGTCGAGATCGCCTGCTACTTCATCTTCGCGATGATGTGGAACCTGCTGGCCGGCTACGGCGGCATGGTCAGCATCGGGCAGCAGGCCTTCTTCGGCTTCGGCGGCTACGTGATGCTGATGCTGGGCAACTTCGCGGGCGTGAATCCGTTCGTGGCGATCCCGCTCGGGGCGCTGGCCGCCGCGCTGATCGCGGTGCCGGTGTCCTTCGTGGCGTTCCGGCTGTCGGGCGGCTACTTCGCCATCGGCACCTGGGTGATCGCCGAGGTGTTCCGGCTCAGCTTCGCCAACGTGTCGGCGGTGGGCGGCGGCTCGGGCACCACGCTCACGGCGCTGCGCGGCATCGAGCGCGCCACGCGCGAGAGCGTCACCTACTGGATGGCGCTGGGCTGCGTGGTGGCGGCGGTGTCGCTGGTCTACCTGTTCTTGCGCAGCCGTTTCGGGCTGGCGCTGCTGGCGATCCGCGACAACGAGATGGCCGCCGAATCGCAGGGCATCCCGGTGGCGCGCATGAAGCTCGCGGTGTACGTGGTGGCGGCCTTCGGCGCCGGGCTGGCGGGTGCGCTGTACTTCGTGGGCAACCTGCGCATCAGCCCCGACGCGGCCTTCGCGCCGAACTGGACCGCCTTCGCGATCTTCATGGTCGTGATCGGCGGCATCGGCCGCATCGAGGGGCCGCTGGTGGGCGCGCTGGTGTTCTGGGCGCTGAACAAGTTCCTGAGCGACTACGGCACCTGGTACCTGCTCGGCCTCGGGCTGCTGGCCATCGTGGCCACGATCTTCTTCAAGCAGGGGCTGTGGGGCTGGGCGCAGCAGCGCTGGGCCTGGTCCCTGTTCCCGACGCAGCGGCGCCTGGCGGCGCCGCACGCGCCTTCTTCCCACCCGGAGCCCGACGCCCATGCGCAACATCGATGAACACACCATCACCGCCGCCGTGCTCGAGCGCATGGCCGGCTGCGAAGACGCTCGCCTGAAGGACGTGCTGTCGGCGCTGGTGCGCCACCTGCACGACTTCGCGCGCGAAGTGAGGCTCACCGAGGCCGAGTGGGCCGCGGGCATCGACTTCCTCACCGCCACGGGCCAGAAGTGCGATGCGCAGCGCCAGGAGTTCATCCTGCTGTCGGACACGCTGGGCCTGTCGATGCTCACCGTGGCGATGAACCACGCCAAGAGCCCGCAGGCCACCGAGGCCACCGTGTTCGGCCCCTTCCACGTGGCCGGCGCGCCGCAGCTGCCGCTGGGCAGCGACATCGCGGCCGGCGCAGTGGGCGAGCCGCTGTTCGTGCAGGCCACCGTGCGCGGGCGCGACGGCGAGCCCGTGGCCGACGCGGTGGTCGACGTGTGGGAGGCCGATGCCGAAGGCTTCTACGACGTGCAGCGGCCCGGCGGCCCCATGCAGGGGCGGGCGGTGCTGCGCACCGACGCGCAGGGCCGGCTGTGGTTTCGCGGCGTGGCGCCGGTGGCCTATCCGATTCCCACCGACGGGCCCGTGGGCGCGATGCTGCGCGCCACCCGGCGCCATCCGTGGCGGCCCGCGCACGTGCACTTCATGGTGCAGGCGCCGGGCTACGAGACGCTGATCACGCATGTCTTCCGCGAGGGCGATCCGTACCTCGACAGCGATGCGGTGTTCGGCGTGCGCAGCTCGCTCATCGGCGACTTCGCCGCGCATGCGCCGGGCCGCGCGCCCGACGGCAGCGTGCAGGCCGGGCCGTTCCACACGCTGGACTTCGCGTTCGTGCTCGAGCCGGCCGGAGGGTGAGGAGGGGGGGGCGCGAACCGTTTCGGCGTTTCGCCGCCTCTCTTGCAGGTGTCCCTCTTCAAGGAGCCCTGCATATGTGTCCCGTTTCCATCACCTGGCATCTGCTTCGCGGCGCGGGAGCGCTTGTTCTCATCGCGCTGGCTGTGCTGCTGGCGTCCGCCCATCCCTGGATCGCGCCGCCCACCCTCGTCGGCGCCTTGCTGCTGCTGCGCGGCTGTCCGATGTGCTGGCTCGTCGGGCTGCTCGAAAGGCTGTCCGCGCGCAAGGCGGCCCCTGCGTCCGAGGCCACTTCCCAGAGGGTTTGAGCGCGTTCGGCCTTCGCGGAATGGAAGGCTGATCCGGGATTCCATCCGCCCGTGTCGAGGGGGTGACGCCCCATTAGTGTGAGTTTGTTTGCACACGATGACAAAAGAACCGGGCTACCTGTTTCCGTTGGTCAATATCGGCACTTTTCCCTATCGACTGTACATAAACGTTAATACATTCCACTCCATTGTGAGAGGCATGCGGGGAGCGATGAAAAGGGAAGCGATGGTGGACAGGGTGGAACAGAAAAACGGTCGGGTGGTGGTGCTGACGGATTCCGGCGAAGAGATCGACTGGCTGCGAGGCCGGTTGAAGGACGCCGGCTTCAGTCCCTTGTGCGTGGTCAACGAGGAAGACCTGCTGGAGGCCGCCTCGATGCCCGGCGTCGGGCTCTTCCTGCTGATGGGCGAGACGATGGAGGGCGCGCTGCCGGAAATCCTGTTCGGCATCGGCGCCAGCCGTGCGGCCACGGCACCGGTGGTCGTGCTGACCCGGTCGCGCGGCGTGCTGGAAACGCCCCGCGTGTCGGTGTTCGACGTCGACGATTTCCTGGTGAGCCCCTGGAACGCGGAAGAGGTCGTGGCGCGCGTGTCGACGCTGTGCGGCAGGAAATCGCTGCGCAGGAACGCGAAGCCGCACGGCCTCTACGGTTTCCATCTCGTGCGCAGCCGCCTCGCGGTCGAGTACGCGAGCCGCGAAGCCATCATGACGCCGAGCGAATTCGAGATCGCCCGGGTGCTGGTGCGCCACCTCGACACGCCCGTGTCGCGGCAGCAACTGCCCCAGGGGCCCCGATGCAATGGCGAGCTGGGCGCCAGCCGGTCGCTCGATGCGCTGGTGTCGCGCGTGCGCAAGAAGCTGGCATCGATCGTGGCGGGCGAATTCCGCGTGCGCTCGCTCTACGGCGTGGGCTACACGCTGGAGCGCGCACACAACCGGCACGGCAAGTGAGTTTTCGCGGGCAGCGCCCGCGGCATCCGAAGGGGTGACGCAAGGTCACCTTGAAAAAAGACGTTCGCCCATTCGCCTCCGAATTGAGGCCGGGCGTCGGCAGACCAACGAATGAATTCCGGCGAAGTGAGCCGGCTGGGATTGGCTTGAATTGAATTCAAGCCAATGGCGCAGCCGTGCCTGTTTGAATGGAATTGGATTTTGAAAAATCCATCAACCCGTATTTCACGCAGCCCGTGATTGAAACCATTGGGGGACAGGGCGCGCATGCAGGATCTGAAATTCACGGCGCCTGATTACACAGTCTGTGAATTTGTAAATTTAGTTTCGAAGTGGCCCCGAGGGCCAGTCCGAAGCCGCTCGAAGGGCCTCGTTTCTCCCTTGAAACACTGGGTGATCGTGAGGCGGCGGGTTGATGTGGAAGTGAAATTATTCAAACGCATCAACAACTTGGAGGCGATCCGCTTGTGAAATTGATCACACTTCAATTGCAGGTTTATTCACAATCTAAGCGAGCGTCCAGATTACATCTGTATTCACAGTTGTTAACTTTGGAGGGCCTCTCGTGACATTTTCACGGAACCCTCGGCCATTGCAAGTGGCGGATCGCGGCCGTTCGATTGTTTTTGTAAACATTCAGAAAATAATATGAACGTGGTAAATGGCTCATGGAAGCGGCTCGAAAAGGGTGTGCTTGCGTGAGGCCGAGCGTGGGCATCGGAGGCGGTCGTCGCCGATGCCGGTGTGTCAGTGGTGTGCTGCAAGTGGCTGGGAAATGGCTTCGACGCCAATTCGCGAGGCCACAGGTCAAGTCGGTTTGATCTTCGTGTTGCCTCGGTCTGGCTTTGAAGTTGTTTTTTAGGAGTTGTCTATGTCTATCGGAAGTTCGTCTCAAGTGAATTCATTCATGTCGCCGGTGGTCCGGCTGACCGTTCGCCTCGGCCTGGGGCTCGGCGTGGCCATGACCCTGGGGCTGGGCGGCCTGGCCGCCGCGCAGGGCACGAAAGCCGCGCCCGTGCCCACCGAGGCCGCGCAGAAGAAGACCGTCGCGGTCGTGCTGACGCAGGCCAAGGTGGTCAAGGACGCGCAAGGCAAGGAGCAGCTGCTGGCGGCCGATTCGGTCAAGCCGGGCGACGTGCTCGAGTACACGGCCACCTACACCAACCACACGGGCAAGGCCGTCACCGGCCTGGTGGCCAACCTGCCGATCCCCGAAGGCCTGGAGTACCTGCCCAAGACCGCCAAGCCCGGTGCGACGCTGGTGAAGGCCGCGACCAAGGACGGCGCCTTTGCCGCCGAGCCGCTGGCGCGCGTCGTCAACGGCAAGTCGGAGCCCGTTCCGTACAACGAGTACCGCTCGCTGCGCTGGACGCTGGGCCAGCTGCCCGCCAACGGCTCGGCCGCGGTGACCGCGCGCGCCAAGGTCGAGACGGTGGTGCCGCCCGCGCCGGTGGCCGCTGGTGCCGACGCGCAGAAGGTTGCGCGCAGCACGCCCTGAGCTTCCCGCGCTGACGACGACCGCCGGCGGCGCTGAGTCGCCCTGACGGCCGGTTCTCTCTTTTCTTCAAAACCCCGCTGGTTTTTCCATTGCCGGTTTCCGTTCGCGGAAATCCCCGGCCGGGGTGAGTTCGTCCTTTTTTTTGACCTTTTTTGACCCCAACCCCCGAGGAGAAACCCAAGTGATCCCTACCTTGTCTGCCCGTCGCACCGGCCCCGCGCCGCGCGCGCTCTGGGCGGGCGCAGCAGCCCTGACGCTGAGCTTCCTTTTTGGAAGTTCCGGCGCACTCGCTGCGGCTCCACCCGCCAACACCATCATCGGTAACCAGGCTTCGGCCACCTACCTGGACCCGAACGGCGCCAGCCAACTGGCCACCTCCAACCTCGTGCAGACGACGGTGCAGCAGGTCGGCTCGTTCAACCTGGACACCTACACCACCGTGACGACCAACGTGGTCAACACGAAGACTGGCGCTGCAGGCACGACCGTGTACGCGCCTCACGTGCTGACCAACACCGGCAACGGCACCGACACGTTCACGCTGAGCGTGGCCGCACCGGCCAGCCCGAACGGCTTCACCAAGGTCGAAGTGTTCGCCGACGCGAACGCCGACGGCGTGCCCGACAGCACGGCCGCGCTGTGTACCGTGACCCTGGGGGCCGTTTGTAATGTTCCGGCCCAGACGGTCGCGGGCAACAACGGCACCTTCCCGTTCGTCGTTGCGTACTCGATCCCGAGCACGGCATCGTCGGGTACGTTCACCTCGCCGGTGGCTGCGACCATCACAGCCACGGCGGGTACGCCGGCGCTGTACGCGGCTGGCAACACGCAGGCAGCCGACGTGGACAACGTGAACCTCACGGACAAGGCGGCCTTCAATGCCACCAAGAGCCTGAGCGTTCCGGCGGTCAACTGGGTGAACAACGGTGCCAAGCCGTGGCCCGCCGCTTCGGTGAACGGTCCGCGTTCTGTGGCTGGTTGCGTCGCTGACGTCGCAAGTGCAGGCGCGCCAGCAACAGGCTGCGTTTACACCACCTACACGCTGAAGTTCAACAATACCGGTGCCGCAGCGGGCAAGTTTGTGATGACTGATACGCTGCCCAGCGGTTTCACCTACGTCCCGGGCTCGGCAGTCTGGAGCAATATTCCGGGCATCGCGTTGACCGACGCGTCGGGAGACGACCAATCAGGTATCGACTTCTCCGCAACCGGCAACTCGCTGGCCTTCGTGGTGGCTTCGCTGCCGCAGAACGTCACGCAGACGGTGAGCTTCGTTGTGATGGTCAATAACACGGCGGCCATCGGCACGTCGACCACGACCAACACGGCCAAGTACAACCCGGTTACTGCGCCGGACGACACCAGTTCGACGAATACGAACAACCCGAGTTCGCCGACCAACCCCGCGAGCTACAACGTCGTGGGCACCTTCGGCATCATCCTCGGCTCGGCCGACGTCAGTGCCAGCCCCGTGGACTCGAAGGACACCGGCGCAGGCAACCCCAACACGACCGTGGCCGACACCACGACCGTCGCCACTGCTGGGGCCGGCACCACGGTGAAGTTCACGCAGACCGTGTTCAACATCGGCAATGCGGCTGACATCGTGAACCTTGCCGTGCCTGCGATTGGCACGCCGAGCAACACGTTCCCGGCGGGCACGACCTTCAAGTTCTTCGCCGCCGACGGCCTGACGCCGTTGATCGACAACAACGGCGACGGCATTCCCGACACCGGTCCTGTGCCGGCCAACGGCAGCGTGAAGTTCGTGCTGGCGGCCACACTGCCGGCCTCGGCAGCACCGGGCGCGGGCGGCAGTACGATCGTCATCGGTACCTCGGCGGGCGACAGCACCAAGACGGAATCGACGCGCGATACGCTGTCGGCAGTAACGGGTGTACTGGTCGACCTGACCAACACCACCGGCGGTAGCAACGATTCGCTCAAGGGTGACATCGGCACGGGCCCGAGCGTGGACCCGACGACCACCAACACGACGCCAGCAGGCACGGGCACGATCTTCACGTTGTTCATCAAGAACAACGACTCGGTGGCCAACGTCTACAGCCTGGCAGCGAGCCAGACCAACAGCTTCCCGGGCAGCCTGCCTGCGGGCTGGACGGTCAAGTTCGTGGATGCGGGTGCTACCTGCGCCGGCGCAGCGAGGACCACGATCAGCGTGCCCAACGGCGCTCCCCTCCCGACGCAGGTCGATGCCTGCGTGACGCCGCCTGCCACGCAAACGCCGGTCACGGGACAGCGGATCTACTTCCAGGTGCGTTCCACCATCACGACCTCCACGGGCGTGGTGGCGATGGACACGAAGCTGGATGCGGTGAACGTGATCACGGCCAACACCTACGGCGCGACGCTCACGCCGAACAACAGCGGCCAGGTCGCTCCCGGCGGTTCGGTGGTGTATGCCCACACGGTGACCATCACCGGCGCGCAAAGCTGCGGCACCAAGTACAGGGTCACCGCTTCGTTGCCTTCCGCGGATCAGACGGCAGGCTGGACTACGGCGCTGTATGTGGACAACAACGGCAATGGTCAGATCGACGCAGGCGACACGCTGGTGTCGGATCCGAATGGTGAAGTCATTCCGGCGGTTCCTCCTACCGGCGCAGCCCTGGACAGTGGCAAGACCCAGAAGCTGCTCGTCAAGGTCTTTGCACCGGGCGGCGCAACGGCAGGCGCCATCGACACCGCCAAGGTGACGGTGACCTTCCCTGACGTCCCGGCTTGCGGTAGCCCCTCGGCCACCGACATCACCACGGTCATCACGGGCCAGATGCGCCTCGTGAAGACGCAGGCACTGGACGTGAACTGCGATGGCGCCGAGGTCCCGTCCTCGTCGGCTCCGCTGGTCGCCAAGCCCGGTGAGTGCATCGTGTACCGCGTCGTTGCGACCAACGAAGGCGTGGCACCGGTCACCAACATGTCGATCAACGACGCGGTGCCGGCCTACACCTCCTTCACCGGTGCGACGCAGCCTCCGGCCCCCACCCAGTGCACGTCCACCGGCGTGTCTGGTACGGCCCTGGCCTACAGCAGCACCGCCACCACCGTGGCTTGCGGCAGCGCAAGCAACACCGTGGCACCTGGCGGCAGCGCCACGCTGCTGTTCTCCGTGAAGGTCAACAACTGAGCTTCGCCTGAGTGAAGCGGAGCCGACGGGCACAAGCCCGTCGGCTCCCTCGCACAGGGCACACAAGCCTGTGCGTTTTTCCTTTGCGCCTTCTCTCGTTTCCGAGGCGAGGGCGCAAACGAAAAAGTTCTTTCGTTTCTTCTGATCCCCACGCGGTGATCGATCAAGGGTTCGCGGCATGCTGTTCACTTTCAATCCCAGGAGCACACACCGGCCATCGTGGCGCGGATGGGCTGCTGCGCTCGCCGCTGGCGCGGCGCTGCTGCTGGGTGGTGCCGTGCCGGAAGCGAACGCCGCGCCGGCCCCCGCCGGCATCGTGATCCGCAGCATCGCCACGGGCACCTACGTGCCCAACGGTCTGGCGCAGACCGAGACCATCTCGTCCAACGAAGTGATCGCCACGGTGCTGCCCGTGGAAGCGCTGGTGCTCACGCAAGACCAGTCGCTGTCGCGCCCGCCGGCGAGCATCGTCACGCTGAGCCACCTGCTCACCAACACCGGCAACGTCGCCTCCACCTACACGCTGGCGCTGGCCAACAACGCCGGCGGCTGCGCGGCCGACACGCTCGATCTGTCCGCCTTGCGCGTGGTGCGCGACAGCAACAACAACGGCGTGGTCGATGCGGCCGATCCGGTGGTGCAACTCAACGCCGCGGGTGTCATCGCGCTCAAGCCCGGTGAGACTGCTGCGCTGCTGGTGCAGGGCACCATCCCCACCGCTGCGACCGGCGTGGCCTGCGTCGGTTTGACGGCCACCACCGCGCTGCAAGGCCTCACGGCCATCAACCGCGACACCGTCACCGTCGGCAACGCCGCCGCGCTGCAGCTGGTCAAGTCGGCCAGCTACCCCGGCAACGTCATCCCCGGCCAGACGCGCATCGACTTCTCGGTCTCGGGCACCAACATCGGCGCGCAGGACGCGCAGCCCTCCAACGTCATCGCGCCCACCAACACGCCTTTGCTCGTGAACGGTGCCCCTTCCGCCTTGGTTCTCGTGCGCGACCCCGTGCCCGCCGGCACCCAGTACGTGCCCGGCACCTTGCGCACCACCGCCGCCAACGCCGTCAAGCTGTACCGACTGGCCAACGATCCGGCGTTCAGCTACCGCACCGCCGAAGACGCCTCGGCCGTCGAAGTGGCCATCGGCATCTCCACGCCCGTGGCGCGCAATGTGTCCATCGCGATGCAGTTCGCCGTCAAGGTCAACGCCGACCAGGTGGGCGAGATCCGCAACACCGCGCACAGCCAGTACAACGACGGCACGGGCCCGGCCACCGTGCCCTCGAACACCATCGTCATCAGCTCCAGCCAGGCGCGCATCGGCGTGGCCAAGGCCGCGTCCACCCCGCGCGTGAACCGCAGCGCCGACGGCAAGACCGACGGCACCGCCACCGTGCGCTTCAGCGTCAACGTGCGCAACTACGGCACCTCGTGGCTCTACGGCGTTCAGGCCGCCGACGTGATGGAAGGCGCGGGCGCCACGCAGTTCGGCACCTACACGGCAGCCGCCGTGCCCGGCGCGAACCAGTACACCATCGTGCCCGGCTCGATCGTGATCGCGCCCGCACCCAGCGGCGGTACGGTGGCAGCAGCGAACCCCGCCTTCAAGGGCACCGCCGCCGCCTCGAACCTGCTGGCCGACGGCGCCGTGCTGCCCGTGGGCGCGCAACTGACGGTGCAGTTCGATGCCCGCATCAACTTCACCGGCCGCACCGGCACCTTGTTCAACACCGTCAAGGCTTCGGGTGCCCTCAATGCCGGCGGCCCCGCGGTGGCCCTGGACGACTCCGTCAACGGCGACAACCCCGACGCCGACGGCGACGGCAACCCCAACAACGACACCTCGCCCACGCCGGTGTCGACCCAGCTGCCCACGCTCACGCTGACCAAGCAGGCCTCCATCGCACGGCGCGTGTCGCCCGGCGTCTACGAACTGGACTACACCTTCAAGGTCACCAACACCGGCGCCGTCGCCGCACCCAACGTGCGCGTGATCGACAACCTGAACTGCACCTTCGACATGGACAAGTCGAGCGGGCAGGTCGCGTCGTGGGAACTGCTGGGCCCGCCCAAGGCGGCCAACGGCAACCTCAACGCCGCCACCGGCTTCACCGGCCGCGCCACCTGCAACCGCACCACGCAGGACAGCGCCGACCCCTTCCAGCTGCCCACCGAAGTGGCGCTGAGCCTGACTGACGGCGCCCGTGCGCTGGCCCCGGGCCAGAGCGAGCAGATCCGCCTGAGCGTGCGCATCACCGAGAAGGCATCGGCCATCGGCGGGCGCGTGTCGCTCACCAACAAGGCCTGGGCCGCCGCCTTCGAGCAGAACACCGTCAACGTCACGCCCACCATGCTGCTGGCCGCCACCGCCACCTCGGTGCAGGCGCTGCTGGTCGATCCGCAAGGCACGGTCTACAACGCGCTCACACGCCAGCCCGTGGCCGGCGCGCTGGTCACCTACACGCGCCAGTCCTGCAGCAGCGGCACGGCCGGCCCCATCACCGCGGCCGAGATCTACGGCGCCGACTCGGGCACCTACACGCTCAACCCCAACGGCAGCATCTCGATGACCACGGGCGCCGATGGCGCCTACCAGTTCTACCTGCAGACGCCGCCCGTGACGGGCCTGTGCACCTACGCGCTGTCGGTCACGCCGCCGGCAGGCAGCGGCTACGTGTACCCCTCGCAGCTGATCCCCGTGACCGGTGGCTCCTTCACCAGCTGCGGCGCCGTCGTGCCCAGCGCCGTGCCCCCGAAGGACGCGGACCCGACCAGCTATTACTTCCAGGTGCAGGCCGGCGCCAAGCCCGACGGCACGCCGTGCGACGCCGTGCACAACCACATCCCGCTCGATCCGGGCAACATCCTGGGCCTGGTGCTGCGCAAGGACGGCAGCAAGCGGCAGGTCGAGTACGGCGACTTCATCGACTACGCGCTCACCGTCACCAACAAGACCGGCTTCCCCGTCACCGGCGTCACCTTCAACGACACGCTGCCCCCGGGCTTCGCCTACGTGGCCAACAGCGTGCGCCTGAACGGGCAAGTGGTGCCCAACCCGGCAGGCGGCGCCGGCCCGGGCCTGATCTTCAACTACCCCACGCTGGTGGTGGCCCCCGACCAGTCGGCCATGGTGCGCTACCGCGTGCGCATCGGCGTGGGCGCGCCCACCAACGGCGACGCCATCAACCGCGCACGCGCCACCTCGGGCCCGATCCAGTCGAACCTGGCGAACTGGACCGTGCGCGTGACGGGCGGCGTGTTCTCCGACGACGCCTTCGCCTTCGGCAAGGTGTACCTCGATTGCAAGCGCGACGGCCAACGTGACGGCCGCCAAGAGGGCGCCGACGAGATCGGCGTGCCCGGCGTGCGCCTGTACATGGAAGACGGCACCCACGTCGTCACCGACATCGAAGGCAAGTGGAGCCTGTACGGCCTCAAGCCCGTCACGCACGTGCTGCGCCTGGACCAGACCACGCTGCCGCTGGGCGCCAAGCTCGAAGTGCTCGACAACCGCAACTCGGGCACTCCCGAGAGCCGCTTCGTCGATCTGAAGAAGGGCGAGTTCCACAAGGCCAACTTCATCATCACGAACTGCGACGAGAAGAGCGTCATTGCCGACGTGGCCGCACGCCGCGCCGCCATTGCCGCGCGCCCCGACACCGAGGCCGAAGCGCAGGTGCGCCTGCGCCTGGACCCCGAGGGCAAGGTCGTGCCCGTGGGC
Organism: Variovorax boronicumulans; assembly: GCF_009811375.1. Taxonomy (NCBI): domain Bacteria; kingdom Pseudomonadati; phylum Pseudomonadota; class Betaproteobacteria; order Burkholderiales; family Comamonadaceae; genus Variovorax; species Variovorax boronicumulans. The sequence continues at coordinate 3,496,524 of NZ_BKDH01000001.1, read as the reverse complement.
GACGTGCGCGGCCTGCCGGCCACCGGCCAGGCGCTGGCCAGCGGCAGCACCGGCGCGGTGCAGCCCACTTCGGCGCCGCTGATCGCGCTGCCCGTGGCACCGGCCAACGCCAGCAGCTTCGTCGGCGGCGGTGGCGGCAGCATGGGCGGCACGCTGGGCGTGCAGCCCGCGATCCCCACCGGCAGCCTGTTCTCGCCGCTGAACGGCGTGCCCACCTCGGGCCTGCCGTCGTCGACCACCAGCGGCTCGGCCACCGGCGTCGGCGCGCAGGCCATGCGCCCCATCGGCACCGGCGGCGCGATGCTCGAGCCGCGCGCCAACCCGCTGCTGCCCCAGGCCGTTCCGAGTCCCATCGAACTCGAGACCCTGCTGCCCCAGCTGGAGAACAACACGCTGGGCTTCATCGGCCTGAAGGACCGCGACACCGTCGCCGGCCAGTCGATCAACGTGCGCGTCAAGGGCACGGCCGGCACCTCGTTGCGCCTGAGCGTGAACGGCGCCGCGCTGGAAGAACGCCGCGTCGGCAAGAAGACCCAGCTGGCCTCCAAGAACATCGCCGCCTGGGAGTACATCGGCGTGGCCCTGCGCCCCGGCACCAACACCCTCAAGCTCGAGGCCGTCGACGGCTTCGGCAACGTGCGCGGCAGTGCCGACGAGATCACCGTCGTCGCCCCCGACAAGCTCGGCGCCATCGAGGTCGACCTGCCCGAGGTGGCCCGCGCCGACCTGCGCACGCCCGTGGTCGTCAAGGTGCGCCTGATCGACGCGGCCGGCGTGCCCGTGACCGCCCGCACGCAACTCACGCTGGAGACCGACCGCGGCCGTTGGCTCGCCGAAGACCTGAACCCCACCGAGCCGGGCACGCAGGTTTTCATGGACGGCGGCGCTGCAGAGTTCCAGCTGATGCCCCCGGGCGAACCCGGCGATGCGCGCCTGCGCGTGAGCGCCGGCACCTTCGTCAAGGAAGTGCGCCTGGCGCTGTTGCCCGAGATGCGCCCCATGATCGGCGTGGGCATCGTCGAAGGCGTGCTCGACTTCACCAAGCGCGGCAAGCTGCCCCTGGGCGCGATGCCCGCCGGCGCCGCCTTCGAAGCGGAACTCTCGGGCCTGAAGGACGAAGGCACCAACAGCCGCGCCAGCGGTCGCGCCGCCTTCTTCTTCAAGGGCACCGTCAAGGGCGAATACCTGCTCACGGCCGCCTACGACTCCGACAAGACCCGCAAGGACCGCCTGTTCCGCGACATCCGTCCCGACGAGTTCTATCCGATCTACGGCGACTCCGCGGTCAAGGGCTTCGACGCCCAGAGCACGCAAAAGCTCTACGTGCGCATCGACAAGAACCGCTCCTACCTGCTGTACGGCGACTTCACCACCGCCAGCAGCACCGAGGTGCGCAACCTCAGCCAGAGCAACCGTTCGCTCACGGGCCTGAAGCACGTGTACGAGGACGAGAACGTGCGCGCCACCAGCTATGTCTCGCGCACCGCGCAGACGCAGCAGGTGGAAGAGTTCCGCGCGCTGGGCACCTCGGGCCCGTACTACCTGAGCGCCAGCAACGGCGAGTTCGTGGACAACAGCGAGCAGATCGAGATCGTGGTGCGCGACCGCAACCAGCCCAACATCGTGCTGCAGCGCACGGCCGTGGCGCGCTTCGTCGACTACACGGTGGAGCCGCTCACGCGCCGCATCCTGTTCACGCACGCCATCGCCTCCATCGACGCGAACCTGAACCCGCAGTCGATCCGCGTCACCTACGAAGTGGACAGCGGCGGCCCCAAGTTCACCGTGGCCGGCACCGACGTGCAAGTGAAGGTCAGCGAGAACCTGCAGCTGGGCGTGGTGGCCTCCACCGACCAGAACCCGCAGAACAAGCGCAACCTGCAGGCGCTCACGGGCGTGGCACGCATCGGCCAGAACACCAGCGTGGCGGGCGAGCTGGTCAAGACCGACTCCGACGACAAGGGCAACGGGCACGGCGCGCGCGTGGAAGCGCGCTACCAGGACGAGAAGCTGGCCGTGGTGGCCCTGGCGGCCAAGACCAGCAAGGGCTTCGACAACCCCGGCGCGAGCTTCTCGGCCGGCCACACCGAAGCCTCGGCGCGCGCCGAGTACCGCGTCGACCCGACCCTGGCCGTGCGCGGCGAGGTGCTCTACAGCAAGGACGCGGCCCAGGTCGACGAGCGCAAGGGCGCCACGGTGAGCGTGCAGAAGAAGCTCAGCGACAAGACCGTGGCCGAAGTGGGCCTGCGCCACGGCCAGAGCAACAACGCGCTGGGCTCCAGCTCGGGCTTCGACTACGGCCAGATATCCACCTACAACGGCCAGATGGGTAGCAGCATCGGCGCCAACAGCGTGACCACGCTGGGCGCGGCCGCCGCCGCAGCCGGCGTGGACACGCAGAGCCAGACGACCGTGCGTGGGCGCCTGTCGACCGAGGTGCCCGGCGTGGCCGGCGCGCAGGTGTTCGTGGAAGGCGAGCAGGACCTGAAGGACGGCAAGCGCCACGTGCTGGCCGTCGGCGGCAACTACGTCATCACCGACAAGACGCGCGTGTACGGCCGCTACGAGCTGATCTCCACGCTCAACGGCCCCTACGAGCTGGACAGCACGCAGCGCAACAACACGGGCATCGTCGGCATCGAGAGCAACTACATGGAAGGCGGTCGCGTGTACAACGAGTACCGCATCGCCGACGGCGCCGAAGGGCGCGGCGTGCAGGCGGCCATCGGGGTGCGCAACACCTTCAAGGTCAACGAGCAGATCCGCGTGACCGGGGGCATCGAGCACACGCGCGACATGAGCGGCTACAGCAACAGCAAGAACACCGGCACGGGTTATGCCGGCGGGCTGGGTGAATCGACCGCGATCACCAGCGGCATCGAGTACATCACCGACCGGATCAAGGCCTCGGGCGTGTACGAAGCGCGTCGCGGCGACGATGCGAACACGCGCCTGTTCAGCGCCGGCTTCGGCTTCAAGCTCGATCCGTCCTGGAGCCTGCTGGCGCGCAGCATCGTGAGCGACAGCGAAGGCCAGGGCGCCAACGCGGGCAACGAGCGCCACCTGCAGCGCCACCAGATCGGCATCGCCTACCGGCCGGTGGACGACGACACCTGGAACGCGCTGGCACGCTACGAGCGCCGCTCCGAGCGCGTGGTGGGCGCGGGCAACGCGGCCGGCGCGCTGCAGGGCAGCAGCGTCTTCGGCGCCGACAACGGCGCCAGCCTGCCGGGCAAGACCAGCGCGGACATCGTCTCGGCGCACGTGAACTACAACCCCGAGCCGGGCAAGGCGGTGATGGCGCGCTATGCCTTCAAGCTCAGCCGCGCCGACGACGGCACGCTGGCCAGCAAGTACTGGGCGCACCTGGTGCAGGCGCGCTACACGCAGGACATCAACCAGGACTGGGACTTCGGCGTGCAGGCCGGCCTGCTGTACGGCAAGGGCGGCGCGCTGCAGAAGACCTTCGGCGTCGAGGTGGGCTACCAGGTGCAGAAGAACATGTGGGTGTCGGCGGGCTACAACTTCGTGGGCCTGAGCGATCGCGACCTGACGGCCAACGAGTACACGAGCAAGGGCGCCTATGTGCGGCTGCGCTTCAAGTTCGATGAGACGCATCTGGGGTTTGCGTCGACAGCGGAGACGAACACGGCCAAGGCTGCGAAGGCAGAGAAGCTGGCTGCGGATGCGCCGGAAGTGGCACCGCTGCCGATGCGCACGGTGCTGCAGGCCGAGGCGCTGTTCGAGCCCGCCAAGTCCTTCATCAAGCCGCAGGCGCACGACACGCTGAACACGCTGGCCGCGCAGATCAAGGCGACCGAGGCGCAGGTGGTGATCCACATCAGCCACTCGGACGCGCAAGGCAGCGCTGACGACCGCATGCAGCTGGTCGCGCAGCGGACCAACGCGGTGCGCAGCTACCTGATCGGGCGCGGCGTCGACGTGCTGCGCCTGCGCACCGACACCAAAGAAGACACGCAGCCTGTCGCAGGCGATGACAGCAGCGCCAAGAGCCGCTGGGTCGTGATCGCCGCGGCCGCGCAAGAAACCCGCTGAACGAGACCATGATGCAAAGCAGAACGAGAAACGAAGCGGGCGGGATGGCGCGGCTCGGCGGGGTGCTGAAGGGCGTCTTCGCTGCGGGGGCGCTGTGGCTGCTCGCGATGACGGGGGCGCAGGCTGCGGTCACTTCGTGCACGCCGCAGTCGGGCTACAACACCTGTGTGGCCTTTACCTATTCCGGTTCGGCGCAGACCTTCACGGTGCCTGCGGGCGTGTCTTCGGTGCGCGCCACGATGTGGGGCGCCGGCGGTGGCGGCTCGCTGGCGGCAGGCGGCAACTCGGCCAACGGGGGCGCCGGCGGTTTCGCCGACGGCACCGTGTCGGTCACACCTGGCACCGCGATGGCGGTGACGGTGGGGCAGGGCGGGCAGAACGGTGGCACCGGCTCGACCTACGGCCGCGGCGGTGGTGGTGGCAATGGTGCGAACGCGGGCGTCGCCGGCTCTTCCGGCGGTGGCATGAGTGCACTGTGGAACGGCAGCACGGAATTTTCGGCAGCCGCCGCACGACTGATCGCAGGCGGCGGTGGCGGCAGCGCGTTCTGGACCGACGTCGGCAGCCCGGTGCCGGGCGGCGGCGGCGGTGCCTCTGGCGGGACCACGACCGGAACCGCCGGTCGCTCAGGCACACAAGCCGCCGGCGGTGCGCGCGGCACCCCGAGTGCGGGGACCGTCGCGGCCACCTGTCCGGCTGGCACTGACGGCAGCGCCTTGCAGGGCGGCACCGGGTGCTCGGCGGTCGGTGGCACCCCCGTCCAGTACGAGGGCGGCGGCGGTGGTGGCGGCGGCTGGTTCGGCGGCGGCGGCGGCATGGCCCAGTGCAGCAACACGCCCAATCCCGTCTCGGTCAACTGTTCCTACAACGGACCCGGCGGCGGCGGCTCGGGCTTCATCGGCACGGGCGTGACCGGCGGCGTGCTCACTGCAGGGGCCAACGGGAGCTACTCGGCGACTTCCAATCCGGGCAACACGAGTGCGCCCTACCAGTCGGGTGTCGGCGTGGGCGGGTCGCGCAGTTCGTTGACCGGGGACACCGGCGGCAACGGCCTCGTGGTGATCCAGTTCAACGTGGTCACCCTGCAGCTCGCGAAGGCCTGGTCGGCCGGCAGCAACACCGGCGACGTGGCGAGCATTGCCGCCTCCACGGGCGGGACCAACTTCTTCGGCGCCAGCAACACCTCGGCCTTCACCTCGACGGCGTCCACGGCCGCTTCCAGCTCCGTCGTGGGCGTGAACATCGGCAACGTCATCACGCTGCCCGCCGAAACACTGACCACCGGCACGCTGGCGAACTACAACACCGTGCTGTCGTGTACCGCGAATGGCGGCGCCATGGCCAGCACGCTCAGCGGCACCAACGGACAGGTGAGCAACACGCTGACGATCGCCCTCGGTGACATCGGCAAGGACATCGTCTGTACCTACACCAACACGCGCAAGACCGCGACCTTGCAACTGGCCAAGTCGTGGAACCCCATCAGCGTGACGGGCAACGTGGCGAACATCGGCGCCACCACGGGCGGCGCGGCGAACACCGCGGCGTTCTCGTCGACGGCGCCGACGGCCAACACCAGCGCGACCGTGACCGTGGCGGCCGGCAACACGATCACCTTCCCCGCGGAAACCATGAACGGCGGCGTGCTGCCGAACTACACGACCGTGCTGTCGTGTACCGCCGGTGGCGGCGCGACGGCCAACAGCCTGAGCGGCACCAACGGGCAGGCGACCAACACGCTGACGATCGGCGCGGGCGACGCGGGCAAGGCCATCGTCTGTACCTACACCAACACGCCGAAGACTTCCACGCTGCAGCTGGTCAAGTCGTGGGGCGCCAACAGCCTCACGGGCAACGTGGCGAGCATTCCCGCCTCCACGGGCGGCACGAACAACACCACGGCCTTCACGGCCACGGCCCCCACGGGCGCGAACAGCGGCACCGCCGTGACCGTGGCCACGGGCAACACGATCACGCTGCCGGCCGAGACGATGTCGCCGGGCACGCTGGCGAACTACAACACGGTGCTGGCGTGTACGGCCGGCGGCGGCGCCACGGCCAATGCGCTCAGCGGCACCAACGGACAGAACAGCAACACGCTGCTGGTCGGCGCGGGCGACGCGGGCAAGGCCATCGTCTGTACCTACACCAACACGCCGAAGACGGCCACGCTGCAGATCAGCAAGGCCTGGGGCGCGAACAGCATCGCCGGCAACGTGGCGAGCCTGGGCGCGAGCACGGGTGGCGCGAACAACACCGCCGCCTTCACGGCGACGGCGCCGACGGGCGCCAGCAGCGGCGCGGCCGTGACCGTGGTCGCCGGCAACACCATCACCTTCCCCGCGGAAACGATGCCGACGGGGACGCTGGCGAACTACAACACCGTGCTGGCCTGTACGGCCGGCGGTGGCGCCACGGCCAATGCGCTCAGCGGCACCAACGGGCAGGTCACCAACACCTTGCTGATCGGCCCGGCCGATGCGGGCAAGGCGATCCTGTGTACTTACACCAACACGCCGAAGACGGCCACGCTGCAACTGACCAAATCCTGGGGCGCAGGCGCCATCAGCGGCAACGTGGCGAGCATCGGCGCGAGCACGGGCGGCGCGAGCAACACCACGGCGTTCACGGCGACCGCGCCCACGGCGGGCAACAGCAGCACGGTGAACGTGGTCGCGGGCAACACCATCACGCTGCCGGCCGAAACGATGCCCACGGGCTCGCTCGCGAGCTACAACACGGTGCTGTCGTGTACCGCCAATGGCGGGCCCACGGCCAATGCGCCGAGTGGCACCAACGGGCAGAACAGCAACACGCTGCTGATCGGTGCGACCGACGCGGGCAAGGCCATCGTCTGCACCTACACCAACACCGGCAAGCCCGCGACCCTGACCCTCGCCAAGCGTTCGCTCGGCGGCGTGGCCGGCTTCGACTTCACGGGCACCAACGGCGTGGCGGCGCACACCATCACCACCACCGTGGCCGGCACGGCCGTCAACGGGCCGCTGCAGACGCTGACCGCGACGGGCACGGCGACCACCTTCACCGAAACCTACACGCCGGCCGCGGGCGTGCCCGACTACGTGATCACCGACGTCAGCTGCACGGGCATGGGCAGCGGCGGCACGGTGACGCGCGGGACCGCGCAGAACACGAACCAGTTCACGCTGAACGCCGCGGCGACGGTGGCGGGCTCGAACATCGTCTGTACCGTCACCAACGCCAAGGCGCCGACGGTGCAGCTGCGCAAGAAGTGGGTCAACGCGCTCGTCAACGACGCCTTCACGCTGACCGCGTCGGGCACGGTGCACCCGAACCACAACATCGGCTACGCCTTCAACCTGCAGGCCACGGCCAACACGCCCAACGAGACCGACACCGGCGGCGCGCAGCGCGTGGCGGTGGGCGACACCGTGACGCTGTCGGAGACGCCGTTCGGCACCAACGCCGGCTCGTACACCGCCAGCGCCTGGAGCTGCACCGGCGGCGGCTCGCTCAGCGGCAACCTGCTGACCCTGGGCAACGCCGATGCGGGCCTGCCGATCATTTGCGAGATCACCAACACCGCGAAGACGGCGACCGTCACACTGGCCAAGACCTGGTCGGGCGCGATCGTCAACGACGCGGTGAGCGTCACCGGCACGGGCCTGACCACGCTGGCCTCGGTGGCCAACACGGCCGCCGAGACCGACACCGGCGCTGCGCAGGCCGTGCCCGTGGGCAGCGTCATCACGCTGGCCGAGAGCTTTACCACCGGCAGCGCCGTCAACTACACCAGCGCGCTGAGCTGCACCGGCACCAGCGGCCTGTCGGGCAACACGCTGACGGTGGGCGCGGCCGACACGGCCATCGTCTGTGCCTACGCCAACACGCGCAAGACGGCGGCGGTGACCTTGTCCAAGAGCTGGAGCGGCGCCATCGCCGGCGACAAGGTCAACCTGACGATCAGCGGCAGCGCCGCCGAAGTAACGGGAGCGACCGCCGGCACGTCGACCGCGCCGGCCACCACCACCAACGCCACGGCCACCGCGGCCAGCGGCGCCACGGTGACGCTGGCCGAAGCCTTCACCACCGGCAACGCGGCCAACTACACCACCACGCTGGCCTGTACCAAGGTGTCGGACGGCAGCGCGGTGACGGTGAGCGGCAGCGGCCTGAGCCGCAGCTTCACCATGCCGTCGGACAGCGCGGTGAACTGCGCCTACACCAACACGCGCAGGACCGCGACGCTGCAACTGTCCAAGGCCTGGAGCGCCGGCAGCACCACGGGCAACGTGGCGAGCATCGGCGCGACCACGGGCGGCGCGAACAACACCGCCGCGTTCACGGCGACGGCGCCGACGGCGGGCACCAGCGGCACCGCGGTGTCGGTGGCCGCGGGCGACACGCTCACCTTCCCGGCCGAGACGATGACCACGGGCACGCTGGCCAACTACACCACCGTGCTGTCGTGTACCGCCGATAGCGGCGCCACCGCCAACGCGCTGAGTGGCACCAACGGACAGAACAGCAACACGCTGCTGGTCGGGGCGGGCGACGCGGGCAAGGCCATCGTCTGTACCTACACCAACACGCCGAAGACGGCCACGCTGCAGATCGCCAAGGCCTGGGGAGCGAACAGCATCGCCGGCAATGTGGCGAGCATCGGCGCGAGCACGGGCGGATCGAGCAACACCTCGGCCTTCACGGCGACGGCGCCCACGGGCGCCAACAGCGGCACGGCCGTGACCGTGCAGGCCGGCAACACGATCACGCTGCCGGCCGAGACGATGGCGCCGGGCACGCTCGCCAACTACACCACGGTGCTGGCCTGTACGGCCGGCGGCGGCGCCACGGCCAACGCGCTCAGCGGCACCAACGGGCAGAACAGCAACACGCTGCTGGTCGGCGCGGGCGACGCGGGCAAGGCGATCGTCTGTACCTACACCAACACGCCCAAGACCGTGACCGTGCAGCTGCGCAAGGCCTGGAGCGCGGACAGCACGAACGGCGACGTGGCCAGCATCGGCGCCACCTCGGGCGGCAGCAGCAACACGGCGGCGTTCACCGCGACCGCGCCCACCGCCGGCAACAGCGGCGCGGCGGTGTCGATGGTCGTCGGCGGCACGCTCACGCTGCCGGCCGAGACGATGACCACCGGCTCGCTCGCGAACTACAGCACCGTGCTCGCGTGTACCGCCGACGGCGGTGCGACGACCAACCCGCTGAGCGGCACCAACGGCCAGGCGAGCAACACGCTGGCGATTGCCGCGGCCGACGCCGGCAAGGCCATCGTCTGTACCTACACCAACGCGAAGAAGACGGTCACCCTGCAGGTGCGCAAGGCCTGGGGCGCGAACAGCGAAACGGGCAACGTCGCCAGCATCGGCGCGACCACGGGCGCGACCAACAACACGGCCGCTTTCACCGCGACCGCACCCACGGCCGGCAACAGCGGCGTGGCGGTGGTGGCGGCCGTGGGCAACACCATCACCTTCCCGGCGGAAACGATGACGACGGGCACGCTGGCCAACTACACGACCGTGCTGTCGTGTACCGCCGACGGCGGCGCCACGGCCAATGCCCTGAGCGGCACCAACGGTCAGGCCAGCAACACGCTGGTGATCGGTGCGGGCGACGCCGGCAAGGCCATCGTCTGTACCTACAGCAACAACCGCCTGCCGACGGTGCAGATCCGCAAGCAGGCGCTGGGCGGCACGGGCACCTTCGCGTTCAGCGGCACCAACGGCTTCGGCTCGGACAGCATCAACGTCTCGGTGTCGGGCTCGACGGTGGTCGGCACCATCAAGACGCTCACCACGGCCAACACGCAGACGGTGCTGACCGAAGTCGCGGCCTCGATGCCCGGCGGCTTCGCGTTCTCGGGCGCGACCTGCACGGGCCTGGCGGGCGGGGCGACGGCGGCCGTCGACCTGGTGGCGGGCACCGTCACGCTGCCCGCGGCCGGGCTGACGAATGGCACGGCGGTGGTCTGTACCTTCACCAACACGCTCGCGGCCATCGTGAGCGGCCGCGTGTTCCTGGACAACGGCGTGGGTGGCGGAACGGCCAATGACGGCCTCGTCAACGGCGGCGAAGGCCCGCTGTCGGGCGTGAGCGTGCGGCTGACCAACTGCGGCGCCGCCGTGTACGCGAGCGCGCTGACGGACGCATCGGGTGCCTACAGCCTGAGCGTGCCGGCCGGCACGGCCACGGGCTCCGCGATGTGCGTGGAAGAAACCAACCCGGGCACGCGCGTGTCCACGGGCGCCTCGGTGGGCAACGTCGCGCTGCCTTCGGGCTCAGCGGTGGCCGCGGCCGGTGGCACCTACACCTACACGCGCACCGGCACGCCCGACCGCATCGCCTTCAGCTGGAACGGCACGGGCCACGCCAACCTGAACTTCGGCGACGTCGACAACAGCGCCTTCGCGACCGACGGCGCCAAGACCGGCCTGCCGGGCAGCACCGTGACCTACGCCCACACCTTCACGGCCGGCACGGCAGGGCAGGTGCGCTTCAGCGTGGCGAGCGAGACGGCCACGCCGGCCATCACCGGCTGGACGACGAAGGTCTTCGCGGATGTGGGTTGCACCGGCAGCCTGCAGCCCGGCGCCGCGCAGCTGTACCCGCCGAGCGCGGCGGCCACGCCCGTGGCCTTCGCGGGCAAGGTCTGCGTGATCGTGCAGGAGTTCATTCCCGCCACGGCGCCGCTGGGCTCGAACAACAAGGCGACGATCCGCGCCGACTTCACCTACACCAACGCGAGCCCGTCACTCAGCGGCAGTTTCACGCTGGACGACCTCACGACGGTGTCGGGCGTGGCGCTGGAGCTGAAGAAGGAAGTGCGCAACATCACGCAAAGCGGCACCTTCGGCGTCAACAACCAGGCCAAGTCGGGCGAGACGCTCGAGTACCGCATCACCTACACGAACAACGGCGACGCGCCGATCCGCAGCATGGTCGTGAACGACATGACGCCGGGCTACACGACCTTCGTGAGTGCGACGACGGGCACCACGCCGGCGTCGCTCACGGGCTGCGTCAAGACCACGCCGGCGAACGCGCCGCCTGCGGGCGCGGTGGCCTGCACCACCGTTCAACCCGCAGGGGGCACGGGCGCGATCGACTGGCGCTTCACGGGCACGGTCGAGCCGGGTGGCACGGGCTTCGTGCTGTTCCAGGTGAAGGTGGACTGAAGACCTAGCAGGGCCTTCAGGCCCGGCGCTTGAACAGTGCGGACGCGCCGCTGGCCCGCGCCACGTCGTCCGCCGCGGCCAGCAGCTGCGGGCCCAGCGCGAGCATGCGTTCTTCCGTGAGCCGCACCAGCGGCCCCGCGATGGTGATGACGCCGATCACGCCGCCGTGCGCACCGCGCACCGGCGCGGCCATGGCGGTCATCGCGGGGGCGAACACCTCGTTGATCATCGAGAAGCCGCGCTTGCGCGTGGCGCGCAGGAACACCAGCAGCGCCTTCACGGTGGTCGGCGCTTTCGGGCCGAAGTCTTCCGGCTGGCCGAAGCCCTGCTTCGCGACGAGCTGCAGCGCCTGCTCGTCCGTCATGGTCGACAGCCACGCGTGGCCTGCGGAGCTGCATGAGAGGTTCACCGACAGGCCCATGTCCGGGTCGTAGCGCAGCCCGCGCGTGGCGCCTTGCGCCTTCGCGACGAAGGTGAGCTCGTCGCCGTCGACCACCGCCAGCCGCACCAGCTCGCCCGACGCGACCGCGAGCCGGTCGAGCAGCGGCTGTGCCACGTCGACGATGCCGCTGTTGCTCAAGAAGCTCAGGCCCAGCGACACCAGCTTGATGGTCAGCATGTAGTCGCCATGGCTCTGGTCCTGCCGCACATAGCCGTAGCGCACCAGCTCGCTCAGCAGGCGGTGGGTGGCGCTCAACGGCATTTCCAGCTCGGCAGAAAGCGCGGAAAGCGCACGGCCCTCGGGGTGGCCGGAGAGGTGTTCGAGCACCTTGAAGCTGCGTTCGAGTATGGCTGTCATGAGACGACTCTAGCATTTTGCCAAGTGTTTTCACTAGTAGAAAGATTTTCCACTAAATCGATAAGATCGCGCCGCCAGGAGTCGGAGCGCGTGTGAAGCGCCCCGGCATGGACCGCCCAATCGCACGCTGGAGAACAACTTTGAGAACGCTTTACCGCTCGCTGGCCACCGCCGGCCTTGCCCTCGCCCTGGTCGTTCCTGCTGTTGCGCAGGCGCAGCAGGAGCGCGTGATCCGCTTCGGCCACCTGAACAACGCCGACCACCCCGTGAGCTTCGGCGTCAAGCGCTTTGCCGAACTCCTGTCGGCCAAGAGCGGCGGCAAGATGAAGGTCCAGGAGTTCCCTGCCTCGCAGTTGGGCAACGAGATGCAGCAGCAGTCGGCCTTGCAGGGTGGTGTGCAACAGATGTCTGCGCCGGCCACCACATCGCTCGCCGGCATCGTCAAGGAGTTCGGCCTCGTCGACTTCCCCTTCTCGGTGAACAACTTCGCGCAGGCCGATGCACTGCTCGACGGCCCGTTGGGCCAGGCGCTCATCGCCAAGCTCCCCGAGAAGGGCCTCGTCGCCCTGGGCTACTGGGACCTGGGCTTTCGCAACGTCACCAACAGCAAGCGTCCCATCGCCAAGCCTGAAGACCTCGAGGGCTTGAAGATCCGCGTGATCCCCAACCCCGTGTTCCTCGAGACCTTCAAGGCCTTCAAGGCCAACCCGGTGCCGATGCCCTTTGCCGAGCTGTACGGCGCCCTCGAAGCCAAGGCTGTCGATGGCCAGGAGAACCCCTATGCGGTGATCCTGTCGAACAAGTTCTACGAAGTGCAGAAGTTCGTGAGCGCGACGAACCACGTGTACGCCGCCAACATCGTGTTGGTGAGCAAGAAGTTCTGGGACTCGCTCACGCCCGCCGAGCAGAAGATGATGAACGACGCGGCCAACGAGGCACGCGGCTATCAGCGGCAAGTGAGCCGCGCTGCAGCACAGAAGGCCGTGGGCGACCTGCAGGCCAAGGGCGCGCAGTTCAACGAACTCGGCGCCGCCGAACAAAAGCGCATGCGCGACATCGCCAAGCCCGTCATCGACAAGTTCGCCGCCCAGTACGACCCCGCCATCGTCAAGCTCTACAACGACGAGCTCGTGCGCATCCGCAAGTAGCGCGCCCTCACGGCTGACGACGAATTCCTTCTTCGTTCCCGCCGGCAATTTCCGTCACTCCCACGTCTGCGCCTGCCGCCACCCGCGGCGCAGCGATACGTGCTGGGCGCGTGCGCCCGTCCGATTCCGCCATTGACCACCAAGAGGAGACTCCGTTGAAACATTCCAGATCCATTCCCTTCGGACTTGCATCGGCCGCCGCGCTCGCGCTGGCATTGACTGCCTGCGGTGGAGGCGACGGCGGCGGCGGCGCGGCCTTGCCGTTCCTGCCCGTGGCGCCTGCGCCCGCTGCATCGGCACCGCCGCCCGCGCCGACCGACGAAGTGCCGGCAACGCCCACCGACCCAGTGGCCGAGGTCGACGACAGCTTCGACGCGTACTACAACGTCTGCCGCGGCACCAACCCCAAGTGCTACAACGACTGGGGCGCCTTCGCCAGCACGCCCGACCGCGTGCTGATCTACTCGCGCACCGCCGGCCCGCGCCATGCCGTGCTCGGCACGCCGATGGCGGCCGGCCTGAACCCGACGATGAACACCGACAACGTGATGCAGGCAGGCCTCGTGCGCATGTTGTCCGCCGAGGGCATCACGGTCGACTGGACCGAGGACGTGGCCGTGCTGGGCAGCCGCATCAACAACTACAAGGCGATCATCTTCGCGAGCTCGAACCGCGACACCTTGTGGAACGGCGCCGTGAGCACCAGCCAGGATGCCGCCCGCACCGCACTGCGCAACTACATGCGCCGCGGCGGCGGCTTCGTCGGCCTGCACAACGCCTTCGGCGCCGAATACAACTGGCCCTACTACGAAGGCCTGTTGGGCAACGCGAACTTCTACAACCACGGACCGAACCGCGCGGGCGATGTCGAGATCGTATCGGACGACCCTTCGACGAAGGACGTGCCCAAGCGCTTCTCCTTCCAGGACGAGTGGTACAACCTGATGCCCTTCCCGACGAAGGTGAAGTTCCTGGCCAAGGTCGACACCTCGACGCTGAAGCCGCTCACCTCCGCGCCGCATCCCGGCCACGCCGACTTCCATCCGGTCGCCTGGTGCCAGTACTACGACGGCGGCCGCGCATGGCTCACGACCCTCGGGCACAACGCGCACTCGTTCACCGCCGACCTGTCGGGCGTGGGCGCGATCGAGTTCCAGAAGCTCGTCGTGCAAGGCGTGAAGTCGGCGATGGGGCTGACACCTTTCTGCACCACCGAGTAACGACGACGACCTCCCGGGGCCGGTGCGGCGCCGTGTGCGCGCCACCGGTCGTTTCGAACATCCCTGTTCCAACGTTCACCGAGTAGAGACATCCATGAAGAAAAAATCATTGGTCACGCTGCTGATCTCGTGCGGCGTGCTTGCATCGCCGTTGCTGATCACCGCCTGCGGCGGCTCCAGCGGCGGTGGCGGCACGCCCGTGCTGCCCGTCGTGCCGGCCCCTGCGCCGTCGCCGTCTGCCGGCACACCGCCGCCCGCATCGCCACCGGCCGCCGCCGCACCCGCGGCCGACCTGTCGGACTGCTGCACCGCCGGCGACAAGGACTTTCCGAAGGTCGGCGGCAACCTGGGCAACCAGAACTATTCGAGCCTGCGCAAGATCAACAAGGGCCTGGTCACGCAACTGGGCGGCGCCTGGGTCAACCAGATCGAAGGCGGCATGACCACCGGCAACAACCAGAGCACCACCGTCGTCGTCGACGGCGTGCTCTACATCGAGTCCGCACTGGGCAACGTGGTCGCGGTGGACGGCAAGACCGGCGTGACGAAGTGGAAGTGGACCACGCCCTACGGCAGCATCACCCGCCGCGGCGTGGCCGTCGCCAAGGACCTGGGCCTGGTGTTCACCGTGGCCACCGGCAACCGCCTCGTGGCGCTGCGAACCGACACCGGCGCCGTCGAGTGGATCAAGCAGTACCCGACCAGCAGCACCGATCCCGACTACAAGGGCGCGCTGCAGAAGGTCGCGCTGGTCTACCACGACAAGCGCCTGTACCTGGGCACCAACGATGGCAACCGCGGCGCCGCATTCTCGGCCGACGCACTCACCGGCAAGGTGCTGACCACCTTCTGGGGTGTGCCCCGCGCGGGCGAACTCGGCTACGACACCTGGGGCGGCGCGCCCGACACGGCACGCACCGGCGCCACGCCGTGGATCCATCCCGCGGTCGATCCCGAGCTGGGCCTGGTGTACTGGACCTTCGGCAACGTGCGCGGCGGCTCGTCGCAGGACGGCTCCTCGCGCCCGGGCCAGAACCTGTTCGCCAACTCCATCGTCGCGCTCGACCTGAAGAGCGGCGAATACAAGTGGCACTTCCAGTCGGTGCACCACGACATCTGGGACATGGACAACGTGATGTCGCCCGTGCTCGCCGATGTGAAGATCGACGGCAAGGACCGCAAGGTCGTCATCTACGGCAGCAAGACGGGCATGTACTACATCCTCGATCGCAAGGACGGCAGCGCGCCGCTGGGCATCGACGAAGTGCCCGTGAAGCAGGACGCCCGCCAGGCCAGCTGGCCCACGCAGCCCCTGCCGCGCCAGGGCGCCTGGACCGAGACCTGCATCGTCGACCAGCCGCTGGGCACGGCCATTCCGGGCGACCCGAACCGCGCGGTGCCCAACTACACGAAGGGCTGCCTGTACGACGCGCACTGGGACGTGCCGATTCTTTCCATCCCGGGTCATGGCGGCGGCGCCAACTGGAACCACCAGTCCTTCAGCCAGCGCACGGGCCTGGTCTACACGGGCATGGGCTACGTGTCGGCAGCACACTCGCTCAGCGAGTCGAGCAACGGCCTGCGCCCGCCAGGCACCTACATGACCGGCGCGGTCGTGGCGGTGGACCCGAGCACCAACCTCGTCAAGTGGAAGAAGCCGCTGCCGTACTCGGTGGCGCACGGCAACGGCATCCTGAGCACGGCCTCCGACCTGCTGTTCATCGGGCAGCCCGACGGCAACCTGCTGGCGCTCGACGCGCAGGACGGCACCGAGCTGTGGCGCTTTCAGACCGGCGCGGCGATCAGCGCGAGCCCGGTCTCCTACGAGATCGACGGCGAGCAGTACATCGCGGTGTTCTCGGGCGGGACCAGCATTCCGTACGGCGACTCGGCCCCGCGCGGCGACCGGCTGTGGGCCTTCAAGGTCGGCGGCGCGGTGACCGCGGCCGCCACGCCGACACCGCCCGTGGTACGTCGGCCCGTGTCGGGCGCGGCGGTGGAGGGCGCGGCACTGCCGACCCCGAACACCGTGTTCCTGGCGCGCGTGCAGACGGCGGCGAACGAGCCGGGCGCGACCGAATCGACGGCCGTCAACGCCATGACGCCGACCTTCATGCGCGTGCCCGTCAACACCGCCGTGACCTTCACCAACCCCGCAGCCAACGCCAACACCCACTGCGCCACGCAGTTCTTCGAAGGGCGGTTCAATTTCAGGCTGACCCCGGGCCAGTCGCAGACCCACACCTTTGACACGCCGGGCGAATACTTTTACAACGACTGCCATAGCCCGCGCCCGACGGGAAAGATCGTCGTTTATTGAAATGTCCCTCAACCCCAACCCTGAAGGAGCAATGCGATGAAATGGTGCAAGCCTGAGTTTGAAGAAATGCGTTTCGGTTTCGAAATCACGATGTACATCTCCGCTCGCTGAGCGCGCAGACCCACGGCACCGGCCTTGCGCCGGTGCCGTGTTTTTTTGTTGGGCCCCCATGAAGATTCTGGTGCTGGGTTCGGGAGCGGGCGGTGGCTTCCCTCAATGGAATTGCAATTGCCGCCTGTGCGCCGGCCAGCGAAGCGGGCAGGTGCGGGCCACGCCCCGCACGCAGAGTTCGATCGCCGTGTCGGCCGATGGCGAACGCTGGATTCTGCTGAATGCCTCCCCCGACCTCGGCGCGCAACTGCGCGCCTCGCCGGCCCTGTGGCCGCGCCACGGACTGCGCCATTCGCCGATCGAGGCGGTGGTGCTGATGGACTCTCAGATCGACCACGTCGCAGGCCTGCTGAGCCTGCGCGAAGGGCAGCGGCTGCAGCTGTACTGCACGCCCGAGGCCCATGACGACCTCACCGGCAGCCTGCCGCTGCTGCGCACCCTCGACAGCTACTGCGGCGTGACCTGGCACCCGTTGTCGCTCGAGCCCGGCGGCGGCGCCTGGCACGACATCGCCGGCCTGCGGCTTCAGGCCGTGCCGGTGCCCGGCAAGGCGCCGCCGTATTCACCGCGCCGCCAGACCGAGGCGCGCAGCGAGAACGCCGCGGTGCTCATCGAAGACCCCACCACCGGCAAGCGCGTGCTCTACGCGCCGGGCCTGGCGCAGGTCGGCGAGGCCGAGCGCCGCAGCCTCGACGCCTGCGATTGCGTGCTCGTCGACGGCACCTTCTGGACCGAGGGCGAAATGGTCGCGGCCGGGCTCGGCAAGAAGCACGCGGCCGACATGGGCCACCTGCCGCAGTGCGACGGGCCGCACGGCCCCGGCATGCTGAAAACACTCGACGCCTGCGCTGCAAAACGCAAGGTGCTCATCCACATCAACAACAGCAACCCCATCCTGGACGAAGACGGGCCACAGCGCGCGCAGCTCGTGCGCCGCGGTATCGAGGTCGCGTTCGACGGCATGGCCCTGGAGATCTGAACACGTGACACAAGAGACACAAGGCGCATGGTCCCCGCAGGCGTTCGAAGCGAGGTTGCGCGCCATGGAGTCGCGCTACCACAGCCACCACCCGTTCAATCGCCGGCTCAACGCGGGCGAGCTGCAGCCCTTCCAGGTGCGCGGCTGGGTGGCGAACCGCTTCTACTACCAGTGCCGCATCCCGGTGAAGGACGCCGCCGTTCTGTCCAACTGCGACGACCGCGCCACGCGCCGGCGCTGGGTGGTGCGCATGCTCGACCACGACGGGCACGGCGACCATGAAGGCGCCAACGCGGGCGGCATCGAGATCTGGACCCGCCTGGGCATCGCCACCGGCCTGGCGCGCGAGGTGCTCGAGTCGCACGCCCTCGTCGTGCCCGGCGTGCGCTTCGCGGTCGATGCCTACGTCAACTTCGCGCGCACGGCGCCGTGGCAGGAGGCGGTGATTTCGTCGCTCACCGAGATGTTCGCGCCGCGCATCCACAAGGACCGGCTCGCGGGCTGGCCCACGCACTACCCGTGGATCGACACCTCGGGCCTGGACTACTTTCGCAGCCGTATTCCGTTGGCCGACCGCGACGTCGAGCACGGCCTCGAGGTGGCGATGCAGTGGTGCACCACGCGCGAGCGGCAGCAGCGCGCGCTGCACATCCTGGGCTTCAAGCTCGACATCCTCTGGGCCATGCTCGACGCGATCGAGAAGGCTTATCCCGACGACCTTCCGAAAGACCAGCAGCCATGACCGCATGGACCGACGATGCCCAGCCGGCGCTCACCTCGATCTACCGCATGCAGTGGGAAGAGGCACAGCAGTGCCACGTGCTGCTGTTCCCCGAGGGCATGATCAAGCTGAACGGGCCGGCGGCCGAGATCCTCCAGCGCTGCGACGGCAAGACCTCGGTGGCCGCACTCGTGGCGGACCTGGAGCGCACCTTCGGCGAGAGCGATCTGCATGCCGACGTGCTCGAATTTCTGGAGCAGGCCCGTGGACGCCACTGGATCCGCTGAGGTGCAACCCCGCGCCGTGGCCAAGCCGCCCCTGTGGCTGCTGGCCGAGCTGACCTACCGCTGTCCACTGCACTGCGCCTTCTGCTCCAACCCGGTCGACTACACGCGCTACCGCGAGGAGCTGGACACGGCCGAATGGATTCGCGTGTTCCGCGAGGCACGTGCGATGGGCGCGGTGCAGCTGGGCTTCTCGGGCGGCGAGCCGCTGCTGCGCGACGACCTGCCGGAGCTGGTCGCGGCGGCGCACGAGCTCGGCTTCTATACCAACCTGATCACCTCGGGCGTGGGCCTCACGCCGCAGCGCGCCGAGACGTTGAAGCGGGCAGGGCTGGACCACATCCAGCTGTCGTTCCAGGATTCGAGCCGCGAGCTCAACGACTTCCTCAGCTCCACGAAGACCTTCGACCTCAAGCAGCGCGTGGCCCGCACCATCAAGGACCTCGGCTACCCGATGGTGCTGAACTGCGTGATGCACCGCTACAACCTGCCGCACGTGGGCCGGATCATCGAGATGGCCGAGGCGATGGAAGCCGACTTTCTCGAACTCGCGAACGTGCAGTACTACGGCTGGGCCTGGCGCAACCGCGAGATGCTGATGCCCTCGCGCGAGATGCTGGCCACGGCCGAGGCGGTGGTGGAAACCCATCGCCCGCGCCTGGACGGTCGCATGAAGATCCTCTGGGTGGTGCCCGACTACGCGGAGGGCAAGCCCAAGCCCTGCATGGCGGGGTGGGGCAGCGTGTTCCTCGTGGTGGCGCCCGACGGCGTGGCGCTGCCGTGCCACAGCGCGCGCATGCTGCCCGGGCTCGACTTTCCCAATGTGCGCGAGCACAGCATCCGCAGCATCTGGCAGGAGAGCCCGGCCTTCGGCGCCTACCGTGGCACGGGCTGGATGAGCAGCACCTGCCAGAGCTGCGGCGAGAAGGAGAAGGACCATGGGGGCTGTCGCTGCCAGGCCTTCCTGCTGACGGGCGACGCGGCGGCCACGGATCCGGTGTGCCCGAAGAGCCCGCGGCATGAGGAGGTGGAGGCGATGGTCAAGGCGGCGGGTGATCCGCGCGATGTCGGCACGCCGATCCGTTTCGTTCCGGGCGCGCGGCGTGCGGGCGAACTCGTCTTTCGCACCGACGCGAACGCGCTGAGCTGAGAACACGCGCCGATGACGATCACCCATCGCCTGCCGCTGGATGGCGGGCATGTGATGCACGTCGAGGAGCATGGCAACCCGGCGGGCCTGCCGGTGGTGGTGTTGCACGGCGGGCCGGGCTCGGGCAGTTCGCCGCTGCTGCGCCGGCATCTCGACCCGGCGCGGTACCGCATCGTCTGCCCCGACCAGCGCGGTTCGGGCCTGAGCACGCCCACCGGATCGATCACGCACAACACGCTCGCCGATCTGCTGGCCGACCTGCGTCTGCTGCGCGCGCACCTGCGCATCGATCGATGGCTGGTGGTGGGCGGTTCGTGGGGTGCCACGCTGGCGCTGATGCATGCGCTCGACGCACCGGAGGCCGTCGCGGGCCTGCTGTTGCGCAACGTGTTCCTCGCGCGCCCGGGCGACATCCACGCGCTCTTCGCCGGGGCCTTGCAGCACGACGGCCCCGCGTGGCGCGCACTGTGGGACGAGGCCAGCCGCAGGCAATGCCCGGTGACGGTGCCGATCGCCGAGGTCTTCGCGCACGGCACCTGGGAGCGGCAGTGCGAGCTGACGCGCCACTGGTTCGACTGGGAACAGCGCCTCGCCACGGGTGGCGCCGCGCCGCCGATCGACGAAGCGATGCTGCCGCGGCTCGTGGCGCGCTACCGCGTGCAGAGCCACTATCTGCGGCACGGCTGCTGGCTCGATGCGCCCTCGTTGTTGCAGCGCTGCGTCGCATTGCCTGCTGTTCCCACACTGATCGTGCATGGCACGCAGGACGCGCTGTGTCCGCCCGAGGGCGCGCAGGCATTGACGCAGGTGCTGGGCGCCCCGCTGCAGTGGGCGCAAGGCGCGGGCCACGACCCGACGCATCCGGCCATCGCCGCGGCCATGCAGCAGGCCTTGCGCGACTACGCGGCCACGCAGGCCTTCGGTGTCAGCGCAGCCGCTCCTTGAGCGGATCGCCGATCAATGTCACCTTGCCGTCCTTGCGGTGCGACCACAGCCGGTCGTTGCCATGGCCGTCGTCGGCCACGAAGAGCACCGCGTTGCCCAGCGCGCGAAAGCCCAGCGGCATCGCGTGGCGTTCGCCCGCGGCAAGGTCGGCCACGGCGCGCGTGCCGGCCGGCGTGCCGTCGCTGATCCACGGCTCGACGCCCCGGCCACCGCCGCCGTTCGCCGCGAACCACAGGCGCGCCCCGATGACGGCGAAGCGCGCGGGTGAGCCGTTCTCCGCGCCCGGTGCGATGTCCTTCACGCGCACCGTGCCCGCCGCCGTGCCGTCGCTGCGCCACAGCTCCGCGCCCGACACGCCATCGGTCGCGGCGAAGTAGAGCTTGCCGCCCATCACGGCGATCGCGCTCGACACGGAGCCGCTCGGGCCCGGCCGAATGTCCTTCACCAGCACCGTGCCCTTCGCGGTGCCGTCGGTCTTCCACAGCTCGATGCCGTGCACGCCGTCGTCGGCCGAGAAGTACAGCGTGCGGCCCAGCACCGCCAGGTGCGTCGGCCGCGAGGGTGCGGCGCCCGGGCGCAGGTCCTTCACCAGCTGCGTGCCGTGTGCGGTGCCGTCGCTCTTCCACAGTTCGGTGCCGTGTTCGCCGTCGTGCGCGGTGAAGTAAATGTCGTTGCCCACGGCCGTGAGGTTCTGAATGCCCGCGTCCTCGAGGCCCGGGCGGATGTCCTTCACGAGGCGCGTGTGCTCGGGCGTGCCGTCGGTCACCCAGAGCTCGTGGCCGTGCGTGCGCGTGGTCGCGGTGAAGAACAGGCGCGGACCGGCCACGGTGAGCTGGCGGGTGAGGGCGCGCGGCCCGGCATCGATGGCGGACACGCGCGTGGTGCTCTTCGCGTCGCCCGTGGTCTTCCACACCTGGAAGCCGGTCTGGCCGTCGTCGGCCACGAAGTAGAGCGCGTCGCGGAACACGGTCAGCTCGTTGGGCATCGCGCCTTCCTCGCCCGGGCGCAGGTCGATCACCTGCGTCGTGCCGGCGGCGGTGCCGTCGGTGCGCCAGAGCTCGAGCCCGCTCGCGCCGTCGGTGGCCGTGGTGTAGACGTGGCCCTTGAATGCGACCTGCCCGGCGGGGAATGAGCCCCGGAAGCCCGGCCGGATGTCCTTCAGCAAGGAGGTGCCGGCATTGCTGCCGTCGGTGACCCACAGCTCCTGGCCGGTCGCGACGTGGAAGGCGCTGAACACCATCTTGCCGCTGCCCAGCGGCGCGAGGCCGGAGGGCGCGATGAAGGCCAGCCGCTGGCGCTGCTCGGGCAATACCTCGCGCTCGGGGTCTTGTGCAGCGGCGGGCAGGGCGGTGAGCAGGGCGAGCGCGGTGAGGAAAACGGCGCGCATCGGCTCAGCCCCCGAACCACCGCGCCGGCACGATCACCAGCTGCGGAAACGCCACCATCACGAACAGGATCGCGAACTCGGCCAGCATGAACGGCACCACGCCGCGCGTGACGTCGTCCATCGAGATCTTGCCGACGCCGGCCACCACGTTGAGCACCGTGCCCACCGGCGGCGTGACGAGCCCGATCGAGTTGTTGATGATGAACAGCACGCCGAAGTACACGGGATCGATGCCGGCCGCCTTCACCACGGGCATGAGTACCGGCGTGAGGATGAGGATGGTGGGCGTCATGTCCATCGCCGTGCCCACCACCATCACGAGCACCATGATCGCGATCATGAGCAGCATCTGGTTGCCCATGAACGGCTGCAGCATGCCCACGATCTTGGAGGGCAGGTCGGCCACGGTGATGAGCCAGGCGCTCACCATCGCCGCGGCGATCAGGAACATCACGATGGCGCTGGTCTTGGCTGCGCTCACGAAGATGGCGTACAGGTCCTTCCAGGTGATCTCGCGGTACACCACCGTCGACACGAAGAGCGCATACACGGCGGCCACCACCGCGGCCTCGGTGGGCGTGAACACGCCCATGCGCAGGCCCACGAGGATGATCACCGGCAGCATCAGCGCCCACAGCGCGTTGCGGAAGGCAGCGGCAATCTCGGTCGACGACTTGCGCGGCGGCGGCACGATCTTTTCGCGCCGCACCAGCCAGGCCCAGGTGATCCACAGCGCGCCGCCGATCAGCAGCCCGGGCACGATGGCCGCGAGAAACAGCTTGGAGATCGACACGTTCGCCGCCACGCCGAAGATCACCAGGCCGATGCTCGGCGGGATCACGGGGCCGATCACGCCGGTGGCCGCAATGAGACCAGCCGCGCGCGGCTTGTCGTGGCCCGCGCGCACCATCATCGGCAGCAGCAGCGCGGTGAGCGCGGCGGCGTCGGCCACGGCCGAGCCCGAGAGCGCCGACAGCAGGCAGCCGGCCATGATGGTCACGTAGCCCAGGCCGCCCTTCACGTGGCCCACGAGCGCGAGTGCGAAGTCGACGATGCGCTTGGACAGCCCGCCCACGTTCATGATCTCGCCCGCGAGCATGAAGAAGGGCACGGCCAGCAGCGGAAAGCTGTCGGCGCCGCCGATCACGTTCTGCGTGAGGATCTGCGCGTCGAACAGGTCGAGGTGCCACATCAGCGCCACGCCGCTGGCCAGCAGCGAGAAGGCGATGGGAATGCCCATCGCCATGGCGAGCAACAGCGAGCCGACGAAAACAGCGATGGTCATGGCCGTGCCCCCGGTTCCTTGGCGTCTTGCGAACCCAGGATCTGCTGCAGCTGCACCGCTTCTTCCGACTCCTGCACCATCACCAGCTCGTGGTCGGCGATGCGCCCCGTGAGCAGACGCAGCAGGTCGAGCGCGAGGATGAGCCCGGCCAGCACCGAGAACACGATGCCCGCCGCGTAGACGATGGCCATCGACGCGCCGGTGACGGGCGCCGTCACGTCCCAGTTGATGCGCGCCTGCGCGATGCTGCCTTGCAGCAGCAGCCAGACGATGTAGAGCATGACTGCATGGCCGACGGCCAGGCAGATCTTCTTGCCGATGGGGGGCAGCTTCTGCACCACCATGTCGACACCCAGGTGGCCGTGCTCTTTCAGTGCCACCACGGCGCCCAGGAAGGTCATCCAGATGAAGAGCCAGCGCGAGATTTCCTCGGACACCGTGATGCCCGAGTTGAAGCCGTAGCGCAGCACCACGTTGCCGAACACGAGCACGACCATGACCGCGAGCGCGGCCGCGATCAGCGCCTCGATGCCGGTGCAGCACCGGTCGAGCCAGCGGTTCATGCGGCGGCCTGCGCCTGCACTTGAGCCTGCGCCTGGCGCTGCATGTCGACCAGCGCGCGCAGCGCAGCCAGGTACGACAGCGGGCCCAGGCCCTGGACCGTGCCCTTCACCGCCGGCGAAATGATCGAATGCGCACGCCATGCCTCGCGCGCGGCGATGTTGGACATGTGGACCTCGATGGTCGGGAACGGCATGGCCTTGATCGCGTCGTGCAGCGGCACGCCGTGCTGCGTGAGGCCGGCGGGGTTCACCAGCGCGCCCTGCGCATCGTCGATGTGGGTGTGCAGGAAGTCGATCAGGTCGCCTTCGTGGTTCGACTGGATGGTGTCCAGCGTCACGCCGAGTTCGCCGGCGAGCGCCTGCAGCTGCGCGTTGATTTCGGCGAGCGTGGTCTTGCCGTAGATGTGCGGTTCGCGGCGACCGAACAGGTTGAGGTTGGGGCCGTGGAGAACGAGGATCTTCATGGGGAGCTTCGGTGAGGGACGGGCTGGCTTGCTGACTTACTTGCGGATGCGTGCGAGCTCGTCGTTGTAGAGCTTGACGATGGCGGGGTCGTACTGGGCGGCGAACTTGTCGACGACGGGCTTGGCGATGTCGCGCATGCGCTTTTGCTCGGGCGCACTGAGTTCGTTGAACTGCGCGCCCTTGGCCTGCAGGTCGCCCACGGCCTTCTGCGCGGCGGCGCGGCTGACCTGGCGTTGGTAGCCGCGCGCCTCGTTGGCCGCGTCGTTCATCATCTTCTGCTCGGCGGGCGTGAGCGAGTCCCAGAACTTCTTGCTCACCAGCACGATGTTGGCGGCGTAGACATGGTTCGTCGCGCTCACGAACTTCTGCACTTCGTAGAACTTGTTCGAGAGGATCACCGCGTACGGGTTCTCCTGGCCGTCGACCGCCTTGGCTTCCAGCGCACCGTACAGCTCGGCGAAAGGCATCGGCACCGGGTTGGCCTTGAAGGCCTTGAAGGTTTCGAGGAACACGGGGTTGGGGATCACGCGGATCTTCAGACCTTCCAAGTCTTCAGGCTTGGTGATCGGGCGCTTGCTGTTGGTGACGTTGCGAAAGCCCAGGTCCCAGTAGCCCAGGGCGACGAGGCCCTTCTCGGGGAGCTTGGCGATGAGCGCCTGGCCCAGGGGCCCGTCGAGCAGCGCATCGGCCTGCGCGAAGTTGTTCACCGAGAAGGGAAAGTCGACGAGGCCGAACTCCTTGACGATGCCGGCCAGCGACGTGGTGGCCGGCGCCGACATCTGCTGCACGCCACCTTGCAGCGCCGACTGCTGCTGCATCTCATTGCCCAACTGGGAGGCGGGGAACTCCTGGACCTTCATCTTGCCGCCGCTCTTGGCCGAGAGCAGCTCGGCAAAGCGCTTGACGCCGAAGCTCACGGGATGGTCGGCGTTGTTCAGGTGGCCGAAGCGGATCACGCGCTCCTGCTGCGCCCACGACGGGGCGGTGAGGCCGGCGCACAGACCGGCCACGGCAAGCATACGAAGAAGTTTCACGAAGGGTCCTCAGGCGGGAAGGAAGAAAGGGGGAAGGAAAAAATGCCGGACGGAGGCGATCGTATTTTTGTTGGAAAGAATTTCCATAATGGAAATCCCTTCCCCGAGTTCTGCTACGCTGGCGGACCCTGAGTGGCGGGCCGCATCGCCCGCGTTGACGAGACGACATCTGGAGGACGAAATGAGCGGAATACTGGAACGCAGCTTCAAGGTGCTGGAACATCTGGCGGAGCATCCCGAGGGGTGCGCGCTGTCGGCGTTGGCCAGCGAATTGCAGATTCCATTGAGTGCATCGCACCGATTGCTCGCGGAGCTCATCCGCTGCGGCTACGTGCGGCAGGAGGCACGCGACGGCCACTACGTGCTGACCATCAAGCTGGTCTCGATCAGCCTGTCGTTCCTCAGCCGCTCGGGCATCGTCGACATCGCGCAGCCGCTGCTCGACCAGCTGGCTTCGACCTCGGGCGAGCTCGTGCGCCTGGCGGTGGTCGACGGCGAAGACCTGACCTTCGTCGCCAAGGCCCAAGGCGCCACGCATGGCCTGCGCTACGACCCCGACATGGGCCTGTCGGTGGCGCTCTCGTGCAGCGCCGCCGGGCACGCGTGGTTGTCGACCATGGGCGAGGACGACGCGATGGCGCTCGTCGCCAAGAAGGGACTGGGCAAGCCCGAGGACTACGGCCCCAAGGCCCCCACGTCGCTCAAGGCCGTGATGGCTTTCGTGAAGGCGGCGCGCCAGCGCGGCTTCAGCATGATCAACGAGGTGTTCGCCCCCGCGATGACCGCCATGGCCGCGCCCGTGTTCGGCGCCGACGGCACGGCGATCGGGGTCGTCACCATCGCGGGCCCGTCGGTGCGGCTCACGCCGCAGCGCATGGAAGCGCTGGGGCCGGCGCTGTGCCAGGCCGCCGAAGAGGTGGCGCGCGCCAGCGGGGCCTCGGCGTTGTTCAAGAAGAGGGCGTAGGCCCTGCCGGTTTCACCACCCCCAAAAAGAGAAGGAGACATCACCATGAAGACGAAGCATTCGAAGCGCACTCTGTTGATGGCCGCTGTGGCGGCGGCCCTCGCGTTCGCGGCCCCTGGTGCGTTCGCGCAGCTCAAGGAGCGCACCATCAAGTTCGCGTTCCAGAACCAGGCCGGCCATCCGCAGGCGCAGGGCGCGCAGAAGTTCGCCGACCTCGTGGCCGCGAAGTCGGGCGGCAAGATCACCGTGAAGCTGTTCCCGGGCGGCACGCTCGGCGGCGACCTGCAGACCGTGTCGGCACTGCAGGGCGGCACGGTGGAGATGACCGTGCTCAACGCCGGCATCCTGTCGGCGCAGGTGAAGGAGTTCGCGGCCTACGACTTCCCGTTCCTCTTCAACAGCGGCAAGGAAGCCGACGTCGTCACCGACGGCCCCTTCGGCCAGAAGCTGATGGCCAAGCTGGAGGACAAGGCGCTGCACGGCCTGGGCTACTGGGACCTGGGCTTTCGCAACCTGACGAACAGCAAGCGTCCGATCGTCAAGGCCGACGACATCGCGGGCCTGAAGATCCGCGTGATCCAGTCGCCGATCTACATCGACATGTTCAGCGCGCTGGGCGCCAACGCCACGCCGCTGCCGTTCCCTGAGCTGTACCCCGCGCTCGACCAGAAGGCGGTCGACGGCCAGGAGAACCCGAACACGACCATCCTGTCGTCCAAGTTCGCGGAAGTGCAGAAGTACATCACCCAGACCCGCCACATCTACAACCCGCAGGCGCTGCTGATCAGCCGCAAGACCTGGGACGGCATGAGTGCCGACGAAAAGAAGATCGTCAACGAGGCCGCCGCCGAGGCGACCGTGTTCCAGCGCCAGGCCTCGCGCGGCGCCGCCGACAGCGCGCTCGACGCGCTCAAGAAGGCCGGCATGACGGTCTCCGAACTGCCGCCCGAAGAAATGGCGAAGCTGCGCGCCAAGGTGAAGCCGGTGATCGACAAGTACACGGCCTCGGTCGGCGAGGCCACCGTCAAGGAACTGATGGCGGAGATCGAGAAGGCGCGCAAGTAGCAGGCGGGCGCGCCCTTGATCCGGGGCGCCTTGCCTTCATCGTCCCCGGTTCCCGGTCAGAGCTCGCGGTAGTCCCGGATGCGCGCGCGTGCGAGCTGCTGCGCCGCTGCAATGGCCGCCGGATCGGCCGCGGCCGCATCGGGCAGCCAGTGGAAGGCGTCCAGGCCGTGGCACAGCAGCAGGCCGTCCTTGAAGCGGCGGGCCTTGGTGTAGGCCTCCCAGCCGTGGCGCACCTCGCTGTGGCGGCCCCGTGCGTGGGAGCCGCTCTCCGACAGCGAGAAGTCGATCTCGTCGTTGTAGAAGGGGCTCTGCCTGAAGCGATGGAGGGCCAGCCGGGCGATGGCTGGCGCGCTCAGCAGCAGCGCGATGCCGACCGCGAATACGGCCGCCAGGACGGGAAACCCTTCGTAGGCGCACAGGGCCAGGGCCATGGCGAACAGGAGCGCCAACGGCCACTTGAACCGGACCCACCAGACCTGCTGCAGGTTGCGCAGGAAGCCGGTGAGCACATGCGCCTGCGAGAACTGGAGGCGGTAGCTGATCTGCATCTTTGAATTCCGAAGCGGGCCGTGCGGGAGGGCACGCGGGGCGGGATTCTGACCGCTTTTGCGGGCGCCGTGGTGCGCCCCCGGCGATGTTCCAAGTTGGGGCCTCACCACGCTGCGCGCCCCAAACAACGCACCTTGTTAGGGCTTTGCGCCTCAATCTGGTTCTCCGATCCGGCAAAATGCAGGATTCGCATAAGGTTATGCACCGTTTTGGAAAACAGAGGATTGATTGGAATGAAGCACGCATCCGTCGGGGGGTTCCTCGCACACGTCGCACAACGCAACCCCGGACAGCCCGAGTACCTGCAGGCCGTGACCGAAGTGATGGAGAGCCTGTGGCCCTACATCGAGAAGCACCCCAAGTACACGAGCCACAGCCTGCTGGAGCGGCTGGTCGAGCCCGAGCGCGTGATCATGTTCCGCGTGTCCTGGGTGGACGACCACGGCGAGGTGCAGGTCAACCGCGGTTTCCGCATCCAGCACAGCCTGGCCATCGGCCCCTACAAGGGCGGCATGCGCTTCCACCCCTCGGTGAACCTGTCGATCCTCAAGTTCCTGGCCTTCGAGCAGACCTTCAAGAACGCGCTGACCACGCTGCCCATGGGCGGCGGCAAGGGCGGCGCCGACTTCGACCCCAAGGGCAAGAGCCAGGGCGAGGTGATGCGCTTCTGCCAGGCCCTCGTGACCGAGCTGTTCCGCCACGTGGGCTCCGACACCGACGTGCCGGCGGGCGACGTGGGCGTGGGCGGGCGCGAGGTCGGCTTCATGGCCGGCATGGTCAAGAAGCTCACCAACCGCGCCGACTGCGTGTTCACCGGCAAGGGCCTGAGCTTCGGCGGCTCGCTCATCCGCCCTGAAGCCACCGGCTACGGCAACGTCTACTTCGCGCAGGAAATGCTCAAGCGCAAGGGCCGCAGCTTCGACGGCCTGCGCGTGAGCGTCTCGGGCGCGGGCAACGTGGCGCAGTACACCATCGAGAAGGCCATGGCGCTGGGCGCCAAGGTGGTCACGGTGTCCGACTCGAGCGGCACCGTGGTCGACGAGGAAGGCTTCACGCCCGAGAAGCTGGCCGTGCTGATGGACGTGAAGAACCACCTCTACGGCCGCGTGAGCGACTACGCCGAACGCACCGGTACCCGCTTCGTGGCCGGCGCCACGCCGTGGCACGTGCCGGTCGACGTGGCGCTGCCCAGCGCCACGCAGAACGAGCTCAACGAGGAAGACGCGCGCACGCTGGTGAAGAACGGCGTGGTGTGCGTGGCCGAAGGCGCCAACATGCCCTCGACCATGGAGGCCGTGAAGGTGCTCGAAGGCCACGGCGTGCTGTACGCACCGGGCAAGGCCAGCAACGCGGGCGGCGTGGCCACGTCGGGCCTGGAGATGAGCCAGAACGCGGCCCGGCTGTCATGGACGCGCGACGAGGTCGATGCGCGCCTGCTGCAGATCATGCAGGGCATCCACGAGTCGTGCCTGCACTACGGTTCGCGCGCCGACGGCAGCGTGAGCTACGTGGATGGCGCGAACATCGCCGGCTTCGTGCGCGTGGCCGATGCGATGCTGGCGCAGGGCGTGGTCTGAGCGTTGCCCGAGCGAACGTGGCGCCTCAGAGTTCGATGAACGAAGAGGTCGCCTTGTTCAGGGCCAGGCGGCCCTTCGCGGTGATCGATTCCACCTGGGCCAGCTGACGGATCGCGCGCTCGTCGGGCGCGTGCTCCGACGGCGGAATGAAGGCAGTCACGAGATCGGCGGCACGCAGCACGCGCAGCCTGTCGATGTCTGCGGGCGTGTGGAGGACGTATGGCAATTTCTGCTCGGCGAGGGTCCGAAGAAATTCCATG
The DNA here is from genome assembly GCF_009811375.1 of Variovorax boronicumulans. Classification (NCBI taxonomy): domain Bacteria; kingdom Pseudomonadati; phylum Pseudomonadota; class Betaproteobacteria; order Burkholderiales; family Comamonadaceae; genus Variovorax; species Variovorax boronicumulans. Next base: position 3,466,464 of record NZ_BKDH01000001.1, on the reverse strand, counting down.
GACATGGGTCGTCTCCTTGTGTTGAGGGGAGGGCGGTCCGGACATTGTGCGCACAAACAATTAGCGCTGTCTAAACCCTGCGCCGCGCATGCCTTTCGAGGCGTGTACCGAAGTTTCCAGTTCTTTCTGCGGGCGCGAGGGACGTGCCACTTTGTTTCTGGTCGTAGCCATGCTTTCGGCCAGCGTGGCGGGGTCCATGCATTCGCCGGCGGCCCAGGTCTGGCGCAAGGTGGTGCGCAGGTCGGTCAGGTCGCGCCGCTGCGCGCGCAGGCCGGCCATGAGCTGGTCGATTTCGCGCACGCGGCCGTCGAGACGTTCGAGCAGGTCGTCCCCCGAAAAGACCTCGCAGCCTGCGAAGGCGCTGCGCAGGCTGTCCAGCGAGAAGCCGAGGTTCTGCGCGATCTGGATCAGCTGCAGCCGCTTGAGCGCGGCCTCGGTGTAGACGCGGTACCCATTGGCGCCGCGCTCGGGCGCGGGCAGCAGGCCGCTTTGCTCGTAGAAGCGGATGGCCGAGGGCGCCATGCCGGTCTTGTCTGCCAGTTCACCGATTTTCATATCGCTTGACCTTCAAGTTGGCTTGAATCTTAGCATCGGGTTTTTCCACTCCACCACCCGGTCCTCATCGTGAACTCCTCGCCGCTTTTCCTGCCGCTGACCCTGCCCAACGGGAGCGTCCTGCCCAACCGCCTGGCCAAGGCCGCCATGGAGGAAAACATGGCCGACGCCGGGCAGTTGCCGGGCGCGGCACTGCACGACCTCTACCGTGTCTGGGCGCAGGGCGGGGCGGGCCTGATCCTCACGGGCAACGTGATGATCGACGGCCGCGCGCTCACCGGCCCGGGCGGCGTCGTGCTCGAAGTCGACACGCCGCTCGAGCGCTTCAGCGAATGGGCCGCGGCCGCGCGCAGCGGCGGCGCGCAGGTGTGGATGCAGATCAACCATCCGGGCCGCCAGGTGCAGAGCAACATGGGCGGCACGGCCTGGGCGCCGTCGTCGGTGGCGCTCGACCTGGGCAAGCACAGCAAGCTTTTCGTGCAACCCAAGGCCATGAGCGAGGCGGAGATCGCCGAGACCGTCGACCGCTTCGCCGCCACGGCGCAGGCCGCCGAGCGCGCGGGCTTCACCGGCGTGCAGGTGCATGCGGCGCACGGCTACCTGCTCTCGCAGTTCTTGTCGCCGCTGACCAACCAGCGCACCGATGCCTGGGGCGGCAGCCTGGAGAACCGCGCGCGCTTTCTGCTCGACGTGGTGCGTGCCGTGCGGGCCCGCGTGGCGAGCGGCTTCGCCGTGGCCGTGAAGCTCAACTCCGCCGACTTCCAGCGCGGCGGCTTCTCGGAGAACGATGCGAAGCAGGTCATCCGCTGGCTCAACGACGAGGCCGTGGACCTGGTCGAACTGTCGGGCGGCAGCTACGAGAGCCCGGCGATGCAGGGCCGCACCGCCGACGGCCGCACGCTGGCGCGCGAGGCCTACTTCCTGGAGTTCGCCCGGGAGCTGGCCGCCGAGGCGCGCATGCCGGTCATGACCACGGGCGGCATCGTGCGCCGCGCCGTCGCCGAACGGGTGCTGGGGGAGGGCGTCGCGGTGGTGGGCATGGCCACCGCATTGGCCGTGGCGCCCGACCTGCCCGCACGCTGGCGCGCGGGCGAAGACGCGGCGGCGCAGAGCCCGCAGGTCGACTGGAAGGACCAGGTCATGGCCGCGCTGGCGCGCATGGCGCTGGTGAAGCGCCGGCTGCGCACGCTGCGTCCGGGCCGCAACAGCGCGCCCGCGCACTCGCCGTTCCTGACCCTGGTGCTCGACCAGCTGCGCACGAAGCGGCTGACGAAGCGCTACCGACGCTGGTTGGGAGCGCGCACGGCGTGAGCCGCCGCTATCGATTGGCCGGTTGAATCGGCCAGGCGGTGGTGTCGGGCCGCAGCAGGTGCCAGACCACGGGCGCGATGCCTTCGAAGGTGGCGCGGTAGCGATCGGACAGCCGGTTCTCGTCGGTCACGTCGCGGATCACGATGCCGTCGATGCGCTGCGGATGCGCACGGAACACCTGCGCGTAGATCTCGGGGTCGGCCTCGCCCGAATCGCCCACGAGCAGGAAGCGGCGTTGCGGAAATTCGGCCAGCAACCGCTCGATCACGCCGAGTTTGTGCGCGCGCGAGTCTTCGGCGCTGGGGATCAGCGTGCGCCACGTCGTGCTTTCGCGCAGGTGCATGCTGCCGGCGGGAAAGTCGGCGTCGCGAATGAAATCGGTGAGCGCGGGGTACAGCTGGATCGGGCTGCCCGAGAGGTAGTGAAAGCGCGTGCCGGGCGCCTGCGCCAGCGCGCGGTAGTGCGCCGCCATGCCCGGCGCGGCCTCGAAGCGGCGCGCGAAGGTGTTCAGCAGCATCTCGCGACGGTCGCGCACCTGCGTGCGCTTGATGGTGTCGTCGATGTCCGAGATGACCGACACGCCCTGCGCCGGCACGATCTGCGCACGGCCGCGAAAGCGCGGCAGCAGCTCGCCCGGGCCGGTCACGCCGTGGAACGACAGCCACTCCTGCGACGCCGGGATGTGCGAGGCCTCGACGACCGCGCGCAGGTTGCTGCGGCCGTCGGCGCCCGTGGGCGGCATCGTGAGGCGCGTGGCCGAGCCGTCGAAGACGACGTCGATCACCTTGTCTTCTTCCGACTCGGCATGGAACAGCGCGGTGCGCTGGCTGAAGCGCAGCCGCGCAGCCGGCGTGAGCTTCTTCAGGTTCATGCCGAGGTAGCGCGCGAGCGCGGCGTCCAGGCCCCAGCGGTGCTCGCGCTCGAACACCCAGGCATGCACGTCGACCTCGAGCCGGCCGTCGGCCGTGGGGCGCGCGGTGCCGGGCATGAACAGCGCCTCTTCGTCCGATTCCAGCGGCCCGGCGGCCTGCAGGGCCTGCAGCGGCGCGAGGCCGGCGAGCAGGGCGGCACCGGCCAGCACGGTGCGCCGCGACAGCCGCGGAGGGAGACCGGGCGTGCGGTGCGGTGCCGTCATGCCGCGATGCGTTCGTAGGTCACGAAGCTGAAGGGCAGACCGTCCTTGGCCGAGACGTGCGACTCGCGCTGCGTCTCGCGCCATATGGCGGCGTCGAGCACGGGGGCGTGCGCGTCGCCTTCGTAGTCGCGTGCGATCTCGGTGACCACGGCGCGTTGGGCCAGTGGTTCGGCTTCGGCGTAGATCTGTGCGCCACCGATCACCCAGACTTCGGGCGAGTCCGCCGGCGTGCACAGCGACAGCGCATCGGGCAGGCTGCCGACCGCTTGCGCGCCTTCGGCTTGCCAGTCGGCCTGCCGCGTGACCACGATGTTCCGGCGGCCCGGCAGCGGACGAAAGCGCGGGGGCAGCGAGTCCCAGGTCTTGCGGCCCATCACCACGGGCGCGCCCGCGGTCTGCTGCTTGAAGTGCGCCATGTCCTCGGGCAGGTGCCAGGGGATGGTGTTGTTCACGCCGATCACGCCATTGGCGGCGCGCGCGAAGATCAGGTTGATGCGGGGCGTGGTGGCACTCATGGCGCTCACACCGCCACCGGCGCCTTGATCGGATCGCCGTGCCTGTAGTCGAGCACCTCGAAGTCTTCATACTGGTAGTCGAAGATCGAGTCGGGCTTGCGCTTGATGTTCAGCGTGGGATAGGGGAAGGGCGTGCGGCTGAGCTGCAGCTTCACCTGCTCGGCGTGGTTGCTGTAGATGTGGCAGTCGCCGCCGGTCCAGATGAAGTCGCCCACGTCGAGGTCGCACTGCTGCGCCACCATGTGCGTGAGCAGCGCGTAGCTGGCGATGTTGAAGGGCACGCCCAGGAAGATGTCGGCGCTGCGCTGGTAGAGCTGGCAGCTGAGCTTGCCGCGCTCGCCTTCGGCCTGCGGCGGCGCCACGTAGAACTGGAAGAAGGCATGGCAGGGCATGAGCGCCATCTTCGACAGCTCGGCCACGTTCCAGGCGCTCACGATGATGCGGCGCGAGTCGGGGTTGCTCTTCAGCGTCTTGATGACGTCGGAAATCTGGTCGATGTGGCCGCCGTCGGGCGTGGGCCAGCTGCGCCACTGCACGCCGTACACCGGGCCCAGGTCGCCGTCTTCGCGCGCCCATTCGTCCCAGATGGTGACGCCGCGCTCCTTGAGCCAGTTGTTGTTGCTCGAGCCGGTCAGGAACCACAGCAGTTCCTGGATGATGGACTTGAGGTGCACCTTCTTCGTGGTCACCAGCGGAAAGCCCTCGTTCAGGTCGAAGCGCATCTGGTGGCCGAACACGCTCTTGGTGCCCGTGCCCGTGCGGTCGCTCTTGAACACGCCGTGCGTGTCGACGTGGCGCATGAAATCTTCGTACTGGGAGCGGACGGGGCGGGCAGGGAGGGTCATGTTGGGAATTTTACGGGGCGGCGCTAGCATCGGCCGATGACCGGCCATGACCACTCCCACGACCATTCCCACGACCACAGCAGCGAACTCGGCGAGATGGACCTGCGCGTGCGCGCCCTCGAAAGCGTGCTCACGCAAAAAGGCTACATCGACCCCGCCGCGCTCGATGCGCTGATCGACACCTACCAGACCCGCATCGGCCCGCGCAACGGCGCACGGGTGGTGGCGCGGGCCTGGGTCGACCGGACATTCCATGACTGGCTGATGGCCGACGCCACGGCGGCCATCGCCTCGCTGGGCTACACCGGCCGCCAGGGCGAACACATGGTCGCGGTGGCCAACACCGACGAGCAGCACCACATGGTCGTCTGCACCCTGTGCAGCTGCTACCCCTGGCCCGTGCTCGGCCTGCCGCCCACCTGGTACAAGAGCGCGCCCTACCGCTCGCGCGCCGTGAAAGACCCGCGCGGCGTGCTGGCCGACTTCGGCACCACCTTGCCCGAGACCACGCGCATCCGCGTCTGGGACTCGACCGCCGAGGTGCGTTACCTCGTGATCCCGCAGCGCCCGGCCGGCACCGAGGGCTGGAGCGAAGACGAACTCGCCGCGCTGGTCTCGCGCGATTCGATGATCGGCACGCGCGTGGTCGAGGCGCCGTCGGCAAGGAGCACGACATGACCTACACGACGCATGCCGACCTCGGCGGACAACCCGGCTTCGGCCCCGTCACGCCCGAGCCCGAAGGCGAGCTGTTCCACGGCGCCTGGGAGCCGCGCGCGCTGGCCCTCACGCTGGCCATGGGCGCCACCGGCTCCTGGAACATCGACACCAGCCGCGCCGCGCGCGAGACGCTGCCCGATTACCGCGACCTGAGCTATTACCAGATCTGGCTCGGCGCGCTGGAGCAGCTGATGCTGCAACGCGGCCAGGTCTTCGCGGACGAGATCGCGTCCGGGCAGATGCACCATCCGGCCGCGCCGGTGGCCCGCGTGCTGCAGGCCGCGAACGTGCCCGCCGTGCTCGCCAAGGGCTCGGGCACCGAGCGCCCCGCATCGGCGCCCGCGCGCTTTGCGGTCGGCCAGGCCGTGCGCATGCACCTCGGGCGCGTCGACCACCACACGCGCCTGCCGGGCTACGTGCAGGGCAAGCGCGGCACGATCGAGCACATCCACGGCGCGCACGTGTTCGCCGATGCGAATGCGCAGGGCCTGGGCGAGCAGCCGCAATGGCTCTACACCGTGGTCTTCGCCGAAGCCGAGCTGTGGGGCGACGCCGCGCCGCGCCAGAACCTCGCGGTATCGGTCGATGCGTGGGAAAGCTACCTGGAGCCCGCGGCATGAAGGCGAACGACATGCCGCCGCTCGCACTCGCTCCGGGCATGCCGCGCGACGCCGACGGGCCGGTGTTCAGGGAACCGTGGGAGGCGCAGGCCTTCGCGATGACGCTGGCGTTGCACGAGCGCGGGCTGTTCAGCTGGGTCGAGTGGGCCGAGGCGCTGGCCACGCAGATCAGCGCCGCGCAGGCCGCGGGCGACCCGGACACGGGCGACACCTACTATCGCCACTGGCTCGCCGCGCTCGAAAACCTCGTGGCCCGCAAGGGTGCGAGTTCCGGCGACGAGCTGGCCCGCTACCGCCACGCCTGGGACCATGCGGCGGAGCGCACGCCGCACGGCCAGCCGATCGAGCTGCGGGGCGAAGACTTTCCGGGCTAGACGCGGATCACGCGCCCCGGGTTCAGGATGTTCTTCGGATCGAGCCCGCGCTTGATCGCCCGCATCATCTCCAGCGCCACCGGCGACTTGTGCTTCTCGAGCTTGTCGACCTTGAGCGAGCCCACGCCATGCTCGGCCGAGAACGAGCCGCCGAACTGCTCGACCGCGTCGTAGACCAGCGTGTTGATGCGCTCTTCCTCGTTCTTCAAAAACGCCTTGGTGTCGATGTTCTCGGGCGCCTGCACGTTGTAGTGCAGGTTGCCGTCGCCCAGGTGGCCGAAGTTCACCAGCCGCACGCCGGCGATCTCGCGTTTCAGCAGAGCGTCGGTGGCTTCCACGAAGGCGGGAATGCGCGACACGGGGATCGAGATGTCGTGCTTGATGTTCAGCCCCTCTTCGGCCTGCGCGAGCGGAATGCTCTCGCGGATGTGCCAGAGCTGGTGCGCCTGCGTGAGGTTCTCGGCCACCACCGCGTCGCTCACGCAGCCGTCTTCGAAGGCGGTTTCGAGCAGCGCCTCGAAGCGCGCGCGGGCGTGGTCCTCGGACTCGCTGTCGGAGTTCTCGAGCAGCACGCAGTAGGGCACCGTCTCGTCGTGGATGAAGGGCACGCGCAGCTGCGGCATGTGCTTGTCGACCAGGCTCAGCGCGAACTTGCCCATCACCTCGAAGCCCGTGAGGCCCGAGCCCAGGTGCTTGTGAGCCAGGCCCAGCAGCGTGACCGCGTGGTCGAGTGAAGGCACGGCCGCCCAGGCCGTGAGCTGCGCGGCGGGCAGCGGGTACAGCTTCATGGTGGCGGCGGTGATGACGCCCAGCGTGCCTTCGCTGCCGACGATCAGGTCGCGCAGGTCGTAGCCCGTGTTGTCCTTGCGCAGGCCGCTCGTGCCTTCCCAGATCTCGCCTTGCGGCGTGACCACTTCCAGGCCCAGGCACAGGTCGCGCGTGTTGCCGTAGCGCACGACCTGCGTGCCGCCCGCGTTGGTCGCGAGGTTGCCGCCGATGGTGCAGCTGCCCTCGGCCGCCAGGCTCAGCGGGAACAGGTAGCCGGCCTTCTCGGCGGTTTCTTGCAGCGTCTGCAGGATGCAGCCGGCCTCGACGGTCATCGTGAGGTTGGCGGCGTCGATGTTGCGGATGGCGTTCAGGCGCTGCAGGCTCAGCACCACCTGCGTGCCGCTGTCGTCGGGAATGGAGCCGACCGCCAGGCCGGTGTTGCCGCCCTGCGGAATGACGGCCGTGCCGGCCGCGGCGCAGGCCTTGACCACGTCGGCCACCTGCTGCGCATTGGCCGGGCGCACCACGGCCAGCGACTTGCCGCGCGCGCGCTTGCGCCAGTCCTGCTCGTAGGCCGCGAGGTCGCCCTCGGTCAGCACGTGCGTGGCGCCGACGATGGCGCGCAGTTGGTCGATGAGGGAAGAAGAGGTGGTCATTGGGCGGAAGCCTCCAGGGGATGGGCAGCAGCAGCGGCGGCCTTGGCGTGGCGCAGGCGAAGGCGCACATGCCACGCGCAGGCCGCGAAGAGCACGAGGCACAGCAGCACCTCGACGAGCGCGAGGACTTGCCCCACGCCGTTGGTGTCGCTCCAGGCGCGCACCACGCCCTCGGTGAAGTAGAGCCAGATCATCAGGCTGACCCAGCGGTAGGTGTACATGCGGTTCTTGTAGAGCCCCGCGAGCGGAATGACCAGCGGCAGCACCTTCAGCGCGAGCAGCGAGCCGCCCGGGCGCAGCGGCGCCAGCCACAGCTCCCAGGCCAGGCCCAGCACGATCAGGCCGACGAGGCTGCCCACGGCGGCCCATCGGGTGGCACGGACGGAAGAGGGCGGGAGTGGGGTGTCGGACACGGTGGCGGCGAAAGAGAGAGGGGGAGGCGCACTGGGTGTGGCGCGTCTAGGGAAAGAGCGGATGGCATGATACCGGCCATGAATCGCAGGCAGCTTTGGAGGGATCTTTCGCGCTTTCCTTGGCGCAACACCGCAGCGGTATTGGGCGAGCGTTTCCGCGAAGACCGCCTCGGCCTCACGGCCAGCAGCCTGACCTTCACCACCACCATCGCCATGGTGCCGTTCTTCACGGTGGCGCTCGCGCTGTTCACCGTGTTCCCGATGTTCGCCACCATGCAGGGCCGCCTGCAGCGCTGGCTGATCGAGAGCCTGATTCCCGACAACATCGCGCGCCAGGTGCTGGGCTACCTGAACCAGTTCGCGAGCAAGGCCAGCGGGCTCGGTATCGCGGGCCTGGTGGTGCTGCTGATCACCGCCATCGCACTGATCCTCACCATCGACAAGACGCTGAACAACATCTGGCGCGTGCGCACGCCGCGGCCTTTGGCGCAGCGGGTGCTGATCTACTGGGCCACCATCACGCTGGGGCCGCTGATCCTTGCGGTGAGCCTGTCGACCACCTCGTACGTGTTCGCCGCTTCGCGCGACGTGGTGGGTGGAGGCATCGTCAAGCTGGCCTTCGACACCCTGGAATTCCTGCTGCTCGCCGCCGGCATGGCCGGGCTGTACCACTACGTGCCGAACACCACGGTGCGCTGGTCGCACGCCTGGGCCGGTGGAATCTTCGTGGCGGCCGCCATCGAGATCGCCAAGCGTGTGCTGGGCTACTACCTGAGCCTGGTGCCGACCTATTCGGTGCTGTACGGCGCCTTCGCCACCTTCCCGATCCTGCTGGTGTGGATCTACGTGGCCTGGGTAATCGTGCTGCTGGGCGCCGTCATCGCGGCCTACCTGCCGAGCCTGCTGACCGGCGTGGCGCGCCGGGGCGGCGCGGCGGGCTGGCCGATGCAGCTCGCGATGGAAGTGCTGCAGCACCTGGCGCGCGCACAGGCCACGCCGGCCAAGGGCATGGGCGCGAGCGAACTGCTGACGCGCATGCGGGTCGACGGGCTGCAACTGGCGCCGGTGCTCGAGACGCTGGTGCGGCTCGACTGGATCGCGCCGCTGGCCGAGGAGCCCGCCAACCAGGACCCGCGCTACGTGCTGCTGGCCGACCCGTCGACACCCATCGAGCCGCTGCTGCGCGAGCTGCTGATGCCGCGCGCCGAGCCGCTGGAAGACCTGTGGCAGAAGGGCCCGCTGCGCACGCTGCGGCTGGGCGACGTGCTATTGATCTAGTAGCGCTCTGGCGTTCGGGTCGTCAGATCTTGACGCGGCCGGCCCAGATGTCGCGGTACATCGTCCAGTCGCCCATGAAGGAATACAGCGGGCGCTTGAACGAGGCCGGCTTGTTCTTCTCGAAGCCGAAGTGCCCGACCCAGGCGAAGCCGTAGCCCGCCACCAGCCCGGCCAGCAGCCACCACGGATTGAGCGTGACCACCAGGGCCACGAGGCACAGCAGCGAGATCGTCGAGCCCGCGAAATGCAGACGCCGGCAGGTGACGTTGGCGTGCTCGGTCAGATAGAAGGGATAGAACTCGGCAAAGCTGGTGAAGCGGCGCGGATCGACCGGGGCCGGCGCGTCCGGTGCGGCAGGGGTGGAGGTGTTCATCGTGGGTCTCCTGCGCCCCGCAGGGGCTTTGTTGATAATAGCCACGACCCCGCGGACGCACCACCCGGGTTCGCCATCCCACCTTCGCCGTATCCACCTTGAGCGCTGTTCCCGTCGTCCCCGTCGATTCTTCCGCCGATGCCAACGCGCTGTGGGTCGTGTGCCTGTGCGCCGAATGGTGCGGCACCTGCCGCGACTACCGGCCGCTGCTGGTCGAGCTGGCAAAGGCGCACCCGCAGTTCCGCTTCGCCTGGGTCGACATCGAGGACCACGCCGAGATCGCCGACGCCTTCGACGTCGAGACCTTCCCGACCCTGCTGGTGGCGGGTGCCGACGGCACGCGCTTTCTCGGTCCGCTGCTGCCGCACATCGAAACGCTGTCGCGGCTGCTCGGCGCGCTGCAGCCGCCGCAGCCTTCCAGCCTCGACGTCGACCTGCTGCTGGCCGTGCTCGAGAAAAAGCCCGCGGCCTTCGCGGTCTGACGTCTTCGGAGCTTCCTTCCCATGAACATCCTGATCTTTGGCGCCACCGGCATGGTGGGGCAGGGCGTGCTGCGCGAGTGCCTGCTGGCACCCGACGTGGAACGCGTGGTGGCCGTGGGACGCAGCGCCACCGGGCAGCAGCATCCCAAGCTGCAGGACCTGGTGCACAAAGACATGTTCGACTACCGCGCCATCGAGTCGCAGCTGACGGGCTTCGACGCCTGCTTCTTCTGCCTGGGCGTGTCGTCCGTCGGTATGAAGGAGCCCGAGTACAAGCGCATCACCTACGACCTGACGATCGCAGCCGCCACCGTGCTGGCGCGGCTCAACCCGGGCATGACCTTCACCTACGTGACGGGCGCCGGCACCGACAGCAGCGAGCGCGGCGAACGCATGTGGGCGCGCGTGAAGGGCGCGACCGAGAACGCGTTGATGCGCCTGCCGTTTCGCGCGTCCTACATGTTCCGGCCCGGCATGATCCAGCCGCTGCACGGCGTGCGTTCGAAGACGCCGCTGTACGACGCCGCGATCGTGGTGCTCAAGCCCGTGCTCGGGCTGGCCCACCGCTGGTGGCCCGACCGCGTGACCACCACCGAGAAGGTGGGCCGCGCGATGCTTGCAGTGGCGCGCCGGGGTGCACGCAAGGTGCTGCTCGATCCGGCGGACATCAACGCGCTGGGCAGCTAGGCCGCCCAGCGTTCGTCGCAGCTTTTCAGCCTGCGACGAAGTCGCGCAGCGCGAACAGCACCTCGTCCGGCGCCTCGCTCATCAGCGCGTGGCCGGCATGCACCGTCACCACCTTGGCGTTGCGCGCCTTGCCCACCAGCGCTTTGGTGGCGCGCGGCGGCGTCATCTGGTCGGCGTCGCCCAGGAGGAACAGCACGGGGCACTGCACCTTCTCCATCGCGGCTTCGCCGTTGGCGTAGTCGTTGCAGGCCTTGAAACCGATGTGGAACACATTGGCCTCGCGGTTGCTCGCGAGCACGCGGCGCATCAGCGCGCGCGAGCTGCCGTACAGCCAGGTGCCCGGGCCGAGCGACGAAGGCGGCGGTGCCAGCAGCGAGTGCGAGAAGGTGTTGACCATCGCGATGGCGCGCTGCGGATCGCTCACCGAGCTTTCGAGCAGCGCGGGCGACACCACCATCGGGTAGGCCGTGCCGACCATCGCCAGCTGCGTGATGCGCTCGGGCGCGCGCGCCGCGGTTTCGAGCGCGATCAGCGAGCCGAAGCTGTGGCCGACCAGCGCAGCCTTCTGCACGCCGGCCGCGTCGAGCAGCGCGATGACGAACTGCGCCGCCTCTTCCACGCTGGCCGGCGGTGCGCCGGCGCTCTTGCAGTGGCCCGGCAGGTCGACCGCCAGCACGTTCCAGCCGTGGTTGGCGAACCAGCGGCTTTGCAAAATCCACACGCTGTGGTCGTTGAGCACGCCGTGGATGAACACCACCGTGGGCTTGGCCGCATCGAAGGGCTTGCCGGCGGTGTAGCAGTAGGTGTCGTGGCCGTTGACGGTGTAGTTCATCTCAGGCACCCGCCTTTTCCGCGGCCTTCAGCGCGCGCTTGAGGTCGTCGATCAGGTCGGCCGGGTCTTCCAGGCCGATCGACAGACGGATCGTGCCTTGCGAAATGCCCGCGCCCGCCAGCGCCTCGTCGGTCATGCGGAAGTGCGTGGTGCTGGCCGGGTGGATCACCAGGCTGCGGCAATCGCCCACGTTGGCCAGGTGGCTGAACAGCTTGAGCGCCTCGATGAAGGCCTTGCCCTGCGCGCGGCTGCCCTTGATGTCGAAGCTGAACACCGCGCCGGCACCGCGCGCGCCGTGGCGCAGCAGCTTCTGCGCGAGCGCGTGACTCGGGTGCGACTCGATCAGCGGATGTCCCACGCGCGACACGAACGGATGGCTGGCCAGGAATTCGACCACCTTCTGCGTGTTGTCGATGTGGCGCTCCATGCGCAGCGGCAGCGTCTCGATGCCCTGCAGGATCAGCCAGGCCGTGTGCGGGCTCATTGAGGCGCCGAAGTCGCGCAGGCCTTCGCGGCGTGCTCGCAGCAGGAAGGCGCCGACGGTGCTTTCCTCGCTGAACACCATGTTGTGGAAGCCGTCGTAGGCCTGCGTGAGCTCGGCGAACTTGCCCGACTTCTCCCAGTCGAAGCTGCCGCCGTCGACCACCACGCCGCCAATGACGGTGCCGTGGCCCGACAGGAACTTGGTGGCCGAGTGGTAGACCAGGTCGGCGCCCCAGTCGAAGGGCTTGATGAGGTAGGGCGAGGTGAGCGTGGAGTCGACCAGCAGCGGCACGCCGGCTTCGTGGGCGATGTCGCTCACGGCGGGAATGTCGAGCACATCCAGGCCCGGGTTGCCCACGGTCTCGCCGAAGAAGAGCTTGGTCTCGGGGCGCACCGCGGCGCGCCAGGCGTCGAGGTCGCCGGGCTTCACGAAGGTGGTCTCGATGCCGAAGCGGCGCATCGTGTAGTGCAGCAGGTTCTGCGAGCCGCCGTACAGCGCGGTGCTGGCGACGATGTGCGAGCCCGCGCCCATCAGCGTGGCCACCGACAGGTGCAGCGCCGCCTGGCCGCTGGCCGTGGCGATGGCGCCGATGCCGCCTTCGAGCGCGGACACGCGCTGCTCCAGCACCGCGTTGGTCGGGTTGCTGATGCGCGAGTAGACGTGGCCTGCACGCTCCAGGTTGAAGAGCGCGGCGGCGTGGTCGCTGGATTCGAAGACGAAGGAGGTCGTCAGATGGATGGGAACGGCCCGCGCGCCGGTGGTGGGGTCGGGGGCGGCGCCGGCGTGCAGCGCGAGGGTGTCGAAACCGGGGTCGGAATAACCGGGCATGAAGGCCTTTCTGTTGTCTCTTCGCAATGCCCCGTGACACCGGCAATGCTTGCACAGGCGACAGGGGCGTTCGGGTCGGCGTCGATTGTGGGCTATATTCAAATCGGCACGACGCCGAGAACGACGAATCCCCGAGAGGAGCACCACCATGAAAGTCAGCGACATTCTTCGCGTCAAGGGCAACACGCTCTTCACCACCACGCCGGACGACCCGCTGGCGGAAGCCGCCAAGACCATGGCGGACAAGGACATCGGTTCGCTGGTGGTCATGGAGCACGGCGACCTGGTCGGCATGCTCACCTTCCGTGAAGTGATCGTGGCGGTCGTCAACAACGGCGGCCAGGTCGGGACCACGCTGGTGCGCAAGGCCATGGACGACGCGCCCGTCACCTGCACGCTCGAAACCGACCTCGACGAAATCCGCCGCATCATGCTGGAGCGCCACGCGCGCTACATGCCCGTGATGGACAAGCGCATGCTCATGGGCGTGATCAGCTTCTACGACGTGGCCAAGGCCGTGGTCGACGCGCAGAACTTCGAGAACAAGATGCTCAAGGCCTACATCCGCGACTGGCCGGAAGACGAGAGCAACGAAAAGGCCGGCTGAGCCCGGCCGGCCGGACCGCCTACTCTTTGATGTTGGCGGTTTCGACGATCTTCTTGTTGCGTGCGTACTCCGACTGCACGAACTTCCCGAACGCCTCCGGCGTTCCGCTGCCCGGCAACGCGCCTTGCTCCGCCAGCTTGGCGCGCACGCCTTCTTCCTGCAGCACCGCATTCAGTTCCTGGTTGAGCCGCGCCACCACGGCCGGCGGCGTCTTCGCGGGCGCGAAGATGCCGGTCCAGCTCACCATGTCGTAGCCCTTGAGGCTGGGCATCTCGTTGAAGGTGGGCACCTGCGCGAGCGCCGGCAGGCGCTGGCTGCCGGTGATGCCCAGGGCCTTCAGGCGCTTGCCGTTCACATGTGGGATGGCGCTGGTGCTCACCAGCATCGCGAGGTCGACCTGGTCGCCGATCACGTCGGTGGCGATCTGCGCACCGCCGCGGTAGGGCACGTGCGTCACGAAGATGCCGCTGCGCTCCTTGAGCAGTTCCATCGCCAGCTGCAGCACGGTGCCCACGCCCGAGGTGGCGTAGTTGTAGTGGCCCGGCTGGGCCTTGGCGAGCTTCACGAAATCGGCATAGCTGCGCACGTCCAGGCCGGGGCGCGCCACCAGCACCATCGGCGCGGTGTTGAGCAGGCCGACGGGCGCCAGGTCTTTGAGCGGATCGAAGCGGAAGGCCGAGGGGTTGACCAGCCGGCCGATGGCGATGGCGCTGTCGGGGCCGACCACCAGCGTGTAGCCGTCGGGCGCCGCGCTCACGGCCTTGGCCACGCCGATGGCGCCGCCCGCGCCGCTCACGTTCTCGATCACCACCGACTGCTTGAGCCGCTCGCCCAGGCGCTGCGCCACGAGGCGGGCGTTGACGTCCACGCTGCCGCCGGCCGTGAAGGGCACGATCAGCGTGAGGGGCTTGGCGGCGGGCCAGGCGGGCTGCGCGAGGGCACCGGTGGGCAGGGCGGCGCAGAGTGCGGCGGCAGCAAGGATCAGGCGGCGGTTCGTGGTCATGGCGGGGGTCATCCGGGGAAGGGGGTGGCGGAAGGCGTGGGTTCGGAAGGCAGGCGGGCGCGCAGCGCGTCGAAGTCGGCGCTCCATTCGGCGCGCCACTGGCGGCGCTGCGTGTCGTCGATCCAGGCGCCGTCCAGACCGTTGTGCATGAAGCCGCGCAGGTCGTCCAGGCCGAAGCCGAAGTCGCGCACCATCATCAGCCAGGCGCCCGTGGGCGTGACCTGGTGCAGCGTCGGATCGTCGGTGTTCGGGTGGATGCGCAGGCCCAGGCCGGGCATGCGGCGGATCGGGTGGTCCAGCGCCCAGCGCTCGGGCGGCAGCGTGCGCAGGTAGTAGGAGTTGGTCGGCACCACGGTGAAGATCACGCCGCGCTCGGCACACTGGCGCGCGAAGTCGGGCTGGTCGACCACCGTGTAGCCGTGGTCGATGCGGTCGACCTGCAGCAGCTCGAGCGCGGTGCGCACGTTGGTCCAGGGCATGCCGAATTCGCCGGCGTGCGCGGTGGTCTTGAGGCCGGCCTTCTTCGCCTCGGCGTACGCGCGGGCGAAGAGCTCGGGCGGCCGGTCGTTCTCGCGGTAGTCGATGCCGATGCCGATCACCTCGTCGCAGCGGTGGGCCTGGACCCACTCGACCATCTCCACCGCCGCCTCGGCGCTGGCCTCGCGGTCGATGGCGGCAATGAGCCGGCCGGTGATGCCGAACGCCTTCTGCGCATCGTGGATCGCGCGGACGATGGCGCCCTGCGCCAGCGGGTACGCAATGCCCGAGCCGTGCACCGTGCCGGTCGGGTTCCAGAAGAACTCGGCGTAGCGCACCTGGTGCGAGGCCGCGTCCTGCAGGTATTCGAGGGTGAGCTGGTACAGGTCGTCGGCGCTGCGCACCAGCTGGGCGTCGAGCGCGCGCAGCACACGCAGCACGCCCACGGGCTTTTCGCCGCGCGTGTAAAAGCCGTCGATTTCCGCGTCGGCCAGCGGCGCACCGGCGCGCCGGTTGAGCTGGCGGAAGGTCTCGTGGCGCACGGTGCCGAAAAGGTGGCAGTGCAGCTCCACCTTGGGAATGGCGCGCAGGATCGCTTCGAGCGTGAAAGGAGCGGCGGCGGGCGCAGGCGCGGCAAGGGTCATGCGGCGCAGTCTAGGCAGTGCATGCTCATAAGGAAAATTTTGAATTTCTATAATTTGATTCATTGAATCGATAACCAGGACGCCCATGGCCGCCTTGCCCCTGCGTGCACTCACGCTGCGCCAGCTGCAGTGTTTCTCGGTGCTGGTCGAGGAAGGGCACTTCGGCCGCGCGGCGCGCCGGCTCGCCATCACGCAGCCCGCGCTGAGCAACGCGATCAAGCAGATGGAAAAGCTGCTCGGCGCCGAGCTGCTGACCCGCTCCACCCACCGGCTCGAACTCACGCCGGTCGGGGCCGAGGTGCTGGCGCGCACCGATTTCCTGGTCCACACCTTCGAGGTGGCGCTGCGCGACATCGAGAGCACGGTGCAGCGCGGCCGGGCCTACGTGCGCGTGGGCGTGATCCCCTCGGCCAGCGCGCGCGTCGCGGCGGCGGCGGCCGGCTTCCTGCAGCAGCGCGCCGAGGTGGAGCTGGCCTGGCGCGACGCGCCCTCCACGGTGCTGCTGGCCGAGCTGCGCAGCGGCCAGCTCGACATGGCCGTGGCCGCGATCACCGAGCCACCGGGCGGCCTGGCATGCATCGACCTGTTCCGTGATCCGCTGGTGCTGGTGGTGCGCAGCGACCACGCGCTGGCGGCGGCCGGCGAGGCGCGCTGGGAGGCCATCGGCAGCGAGCGCCTCGTGCTGTTCGAAAGCGGCAGCATGCCGGCGCTGGGCGACCCGGCGCGCGCGCAGTTCGCGCAGGGCGCGCAGCCGTACCGCGTGAGCTATTCCGAAACGCTCTATGCATTGGTGCGCAGCGGGCAGGCGCTGGGGCTGATGCCGCAGCTGTACACCTCGTCGCTGCGCGACCCCGAGCTGGCCGTGGTGCCGCTGTCGGCGCCGCGCATCGAGCGGCGCGTGGTGCTGGCCTACCTGCCGGGGCCGATGCGCAATGTGGCGGCGCAGGAACTCATCGGGTTTTTGCGCGAGCGGTTGCCGCAGGCCTAGGCAGTCTCGAACATTGCCATGCGCGTTTCGCTGCCGAAGCGCTCCAGCGTCCAGCCTTCGCCGAGCATGAACATGCGCGTGTGCAACTGCGACAGCGTGTCGCCGTCCACTTCGTCGCCCAGGTAGCTCAGCCGTTTCTCGCGCAAGTCGACAAAGCCCGTCGTGTAGTCGCGCCCCAGGCGCAGCCACAGCGCATGCGCGCCCGGCGACTGGCGCGCGCCGCTCATCAGGCACATGCCGCTGCCCAGTGCCCAGCGGTACACGGCCGTGGCCAGCCCGCGCCGCTGGTAGGCGGGGTCGTACTGCGAGTGCGGCGCGCGGATGTGGCGGTCGGCGCGGCGGTCGAGTTCGATCAGGCGGTTGAACACGGTGTAGCCGACCAGGCGCTGGTGGCGCACGTCCTCGATGTACACATAGGTCTCGCCGTCGGCCTCGCGAAAGCGCGCGCGCAGGTCGGGGTCGTCCAGGCGCAGCGCGGGCAGGTCCTGCACGCGCTCGCCCATGGCGCGCATGCGCTCGTACACGGGCGTCAGCGGCTCGCTTGGGCGGCCCTTCTTCGGATCGACGTCGATGCGCAGCTCGGCCGGCCGCAGCAGGCGGCGGCGCAGCGCGTCGAGCGACAGCCACGCGGGCCAGGGCGGCAGGGCAGGCAAAGGCGAAAAAGAGACGGAAGGGGAGCAGGCAAGAGCCACCACGGGGAAATCCTCACGACGAAACACGACGGCGAAGCGGGCGAGGTCCTTCCGCGCGGCACGGGGCCGGAGGCGGGAAGAAGGTCGGACGCTGGGGGAAGTGGTGCGTCGCCCGGGCGGATCAAAGCCAGGACGCGCGACCGCGCGGGGCGGGTGCCCGACGGTCGATGTGCGCTGAAGAGAAAAGGAGGCTGACCGCCGGGCTCAGGGATGTGCGAGGGTCTGCTGCGACCTCGCCGTCATCGCCGCGGGTGCGCGCACGCGCGCGTCGCCCGGGGCCGCAGAGGCCGCCGCGCGATCGAAACCGGGGATGAAAACCATGACGTTCATAGGGTCGATTGTAGGAAGCCGGGGGTGTTCGGGCAACCAAAGCCCCCGCGGTCTCTGCCAGATTGAACGCGGGTTGCGCTCAGTGCAGTTCGTCGGCCGCGTGGATCGTCTCGCGCACGCGCGGATAGATCTGCGTGTTCCATTTGCTGCCGCTGAACACGCCGTAGTGCCCCACGCCGGCCTGCAGGTGGTGCGTCTTGAGGTACGGGCGGATGCCGCTGCACAGGTCCTGCGCGGCCACGGTCTGGCCGACCGCGCAGATGTCGTCGCGCTCGCCCTCCACCGTGAGCAGCGCGGTGCGCCGGATGGCCGCGGGGTTCACGGTGCGCCCGGCCACGGTGAGCACGCCGCGCGGCAGGTCGTAGGTCTGGAACACGCGCTCGACGGTCTCCAGGTAGAACTCGGCCGGCAGGTCGTTCACCGCCAGGTACTCGTCGTAGAACTCGGCGATGGTGCGGGCCTTGTCGAGTTCGCCCTCGACCAGCAGGCGCTCCATGTCCTCGAACTGCTTCTTGTGGCGCTCGGGGTTCATGCTCATGAAGGCCGTGAGCTGCAGGAAGCCGGGGTACACGCGCCGCATCGCGCCCGCATGCGGCCACGGCACGTGGCTGATGAGGTTGCGGCGGAACCACTCGATGGGCTTGCTGGTCGCGAGCACGTTCACGCCGGTCGGGTTGATGCGGCAATCGACCGGTCCCGCCATCAGCGTGAGGCTGCGCGGCGTGGCCGGGTGGTCGTCTTCCGCCATGAGCGCGGTCGCGGCCAGTGCGGCCACGCAGGGCTGGCACACGGCGACCATGTGCGCGCCCGGGCCCACGGCCTCGACGAAGCGCATCAGCTGCAGCGTGTAGTCGTCGAGCCCGAAGCGGCCCTGCCACAGCGGCACGTCGCGCGCGTTGTGCCAGTCGGTCAGGTACACGTCGTGGTCGCGCAGCAAGGTGCGCACGGTTTCGCGCAGCAGCGTGGCGAAATGGCCCGACAGTGGTGCGACCAGCAGCACGCGCGGGTGCACCGCTTCGGTGTGTGCCTTGCGAAAGTGCAACAGCGTCCCGAAAGGCGAGACCAGCGCGGCCTCTTCGTGCACGGGCACGTCGGCGCCGTCGACCACCACGCTGTCGATGCCGTAGGCCGGCCGCGTGTGGGTGAGCCGCATGCGCGAGAAGACCTCGCAGCGCGCGGCCATGCGCCGCAGCGCGGTGCGCTCGGTGCCGTCCTGCCAGAGGGCGCGGCCCAGGTAGGTACTGCGCGGTGAGTCGCCATGGCGAGAGCAGGTCGGCCTGGTTCTGGTAAGCGCGGTACAGCATGTCCCCGCTGCAGGCAAGTTGCGGGCCAACCGTGTGGCACGGCGCTTGCACACAGCCCGCATCGTCCAAGGAGTGTCGCGATGGCCAAACCCGTTCTCACGATCAGCAGCAAGAACTACGGCGCCTGGGCGCTGCGCGGCTGGCTGATGTGCAGGCTCGCGGGGCTGGACTTCAGCGAGAAGGTCATCCCGCCCGACGATCCGGCCATGAAGGCCGAGATGCTGCTGCTGTCGTCGTCGATGCTGGTGCCCTCGCTGCAGCACGGCGGCATCAAGGTGTGGGACACGCTGGCCATCGGCGAGTACCTCAACGAGATCAAGCCCAAGGCCGGCCTGCTGCCCGCTGACGCCGCGGCACGCGCGCACTGCCGCGCCATCTGCGGCGAGATGCACTCGGGCTTCGCCTCGATGCGCGGCGCGCTGCCGATGAACATCAAGGCCCGCTTCAAGAACTTCAAGGTGTGGTCGCGCGCGCAGGGCGACATCGACCGCATCGTCGCCATCTGGCGCGAGTGCCTCAAGGCCTACGGCGGCCCGTTCCTCTTCGGCAAGCAGCCCGGCATGGCCGACGCGATGTACGCGCCCGTGGTCACGCGCTTCCTGAGCTACGACGTGGCGCTCGACAGCGTGTGCGCCACGTACTGCAAGCGCGTGATGGAGCTGCCCGCCATGAAGGAATGGGTGGCCGCCGCGCTGCAGGAGCCCGACGAGATCGACGAGCTCGACGCGGAGTTCTGACGCTGCTTCTTCAGGCGCTCGCGGGCGGCAGGCCGAGGCCGTCCTGCCGCAGCCGGCGTTCGATGCTTTGCGCGGCCTGCTGCAGGTCGCCCAGGTGCGCTGACACGATCTCGCGCTCGCTCTTCACCGACGGCAGCCACGCGCAGCTGAGGCAACCCACCACCTGCTCGCCCAGCCGCACCGGCACCGACACCGCGCCGAAGCGGTCGGGCGAATCGAGGCTGGTGGACGTGGGGTCGCGCGCCGCGTAGCCCTGGTCGCGCGCATGCGCCACCATGCGGCGGATGCTGTCGGGGCGTCGCGCGCCGCGGTCGAAATCGTTCGGTGAACGCGCCAGTGCGGCAACGATTTCTCGCCGCTCATCCTCGGGGCAGAACGCGAGGTAGCAGCGCCCGAGCGACGACAGCAGCATCGGCGGGCGAAAGCCCAGCGCGCGGTAGTTCACCGCGAGGCCGTTGCGCGGCCGGTCGGTGTCGAGGATGAGCATCGCCGTGCCGTCGCGCACGCCGAGGTCGATCGGCCACGGCACCAGCCGCTGCAACGTGGCGCGCGGCGATGCGGCCAGGGCCGTGAGCCGCGTGCGCCATGCTGCCGCAGCGCCCGACTGGCCGGTGGCCGAGGTGGGCACGTAGCGCTTCTCCAGCTCGTTGCGCTCCACCCAGCCGGCCTGCTGCAGCGTCTTCAGGATGCGCAGCAGCGTGGCCTTCGACAGGCCGGTCTGCCGGTGCAGCTCCTGCAGCGTGACGGCCGACGAACGCTGGATGGCCAGCATCACGTCGAGCCCGCGGCGCAGGGCGTCGATCGACTTCACGCTGTGCGCGCCGCTGGTGTCCGACATGTCGCCTCCGAAGAAAAAAGGTTCACTCAGTGAAACTATATCTTCTGGCCGCGCGGCGCCATTCCTACAGTCCGACGACACCCCCACGTCGTCTCACCGAGAAGGAAAACGCAAGATGTTCCACCAACGAAACATGGTCCGTGCCGCTGCAGGAGCCATTCTTTTGCTGTGCGCCGCGACAGCGGCGCTGGCGCAATCGTGGCCCGCGAAGCCGGTCACGCTGGTCGTCGCCTACCCGGCCGGCGGCGACACCGACGCCATCGCGCGCACCTACGCCGAGAAGCTCGCGCAGCGCCTGGGCCAGCCGGTGCTGGTCGACAACCGCCCCGGCGCGAGCGGCATGATCGGCAACGCCTGGGTCGCGAAGGCGCCGGCCGACGGCTACACGCTGCTCTTCACGCCCAGCACCTTCCCCATCGCGCAACACGTGCTCAAGGCCGGCCCCGGCGTGGCGCACGACGTGGTGAAAGACTTCACCCCCATCGTCAAGACCGGCAACATCCCGGTGCTGATGGTCACGGCGCCCACGAGCGGCATCCAGACCGTGGCGCAGCTGGTGGCCGGTGCCAAGGCCGGCAAGGCTTTCACCTACGGCACGCCGGGCGCGGGTTCGCCGATGCACATCGCGGGCGAGCTCTTCAACAAGGACGCCGGCGTGGCCATTGCACACGCGCCGTACCGCGGCGTGGCGCCGGTGGTCAACGACACGCTGGGTGGCCACGTGAGCGTGGGCTGGATCACGCCCGGCGCGGTGGCGGGCCACATCGCCGCCGGCAAGCTGGTGCCGCTGGCCGTGGCCGAGCGCCAGCGCACGAAGCTCATGCCCAACGTGCCCACCTTCCTGGAGCTGGGCTACCGCGACATGGACGTGAGCGCCTGGATGGGCCTGCTCGGCCCGAAGGCCCTGCCGGCCGAGGTCGTGCAGACGCTCAACCGGCACGTCAACGAGATTCTGAAGATGCCCGACGTGCAGGCCCGCATGGCCGCGCTGGGCATCGAGCCCGTGGGCGGCGAGCCGGCCGTGCTGGCCCGCCAGATCGCCGACGACGACCAGCGCTTCGGCAAGCTGGTGCGCGAGTTTGGCATCCGCGCCGACTGACGACACACACACCCGCAGACAAGGAGACGATGCATGTTGAGCGAAGAAAAGAACCGCCTGCTGACCGAAGTGGGTCCGGGCAAGCCCATGGGCGATTACCTGCGCCGCTACTGGCACCCGATCGCCGGCGCCAGCGAGTTCGACGACAAGGCCGTGAAGCCGCTGCGCATCCTCGGCGAGGACCTCGTGCTCTACAAGGACCTGAGCGGCAACTACGGCCTCGTCGATCGGCGCTGCCCGCACCGCAACGCCGACATGTCGTACGGCTACGTCGAGAAGTGCGGCCTGCGCTGCAGCTACCACGGCTGGCAGTACGACACCAGCGGCCAGTGCATCCACCAGCCGTTTGAAGAAACGCTGGACCCCGACGCGCGCATGCGCAAGAACACGAAGATCAAGGCCTATCCCGTGCAGGAAAAGGCCGGCCTGCTGTGGGCCTACATGGGCCCGCAGCCCGCGCCGCTGCTGCCCGACTGGGAACTCTTCAACTGCAAGAATGGTTTTGCGCAGGCCGTGTTTGCCGAGATTCCCTGCAACTGGTTCCAGTGCCAGGAAAACTCCATCGACCCCGTGCACTTCGAGTGGACGCACAACAACTGGACCACGCGCCTGCAGGGCGACGAAGGCCCCTACGTGCCCACGCACCTCAAGCTCGCCTTCGAGGAGTTCGAGCACGGCTTCGTCTACAAGCGCCTGCGCGGCGGCGAGCGCGAAGACAACGTGATGTGGACCACCGGCCGTGTCACGCTGTGGCCCAACGGCTTCTTCCTGGGCCACCACTTCGAATGGCGCGTGCCCATCGACGACCACCACACGCTGAGCGTGCTGTGGGTGCTCAGCCGCGTGCCGACCGAGCAGGAGCCCTATGTGCAGGAACGCATTCCCTCGTGGCACGGCCCCATCAAGGACCCGGCCACGGGCCGCTGGATCACCAGCCACGTCGCCAACCAGGACTTCGTGGTCTGGGTCGGGCAGGGCACCGTCACCGACCGCACGCGCGAGAAGCTGGGCCAGAGTGACAAGGGCATCGTGATGATGCGCCGGCGCTTCTTCGAAGAACTCGAGTCGATGCAGTCCGACCCGGCGCACGAGCCCAAGGGCCTGATCCGCGACCCCGGGAAGAACCGCGACGTGTTCCTGCCCTCGGCCTGCCGCGACGAGATGCTGCACGGCCTGCCGCGCGAGGAGCTGGCGGCGCATCCGCTGCTGGGCCCGTACCTGAAGGACTTCTTCGGGCAGGCCGGGCAGCCTGACGACGTGCGCGCGGCGTATGAGCAGGCCATCGGGCAGAAGGTCGAGGGTGCGAGTTTCTTCAAGGTGCATGGCGGCGCGTCGGACACCGAGGTGGAAACGCAAGAGGCCGCGTAACGCACGCCGCGATGCGGGTCTTTGCGCCGGGGCTCGCCTCGACGCGAACAGCGTGTGAACATCCCAGGTCGGGAGCACACGCCGTGAAGTTTCGTGATCGCACACACGCTGGCCGCCAGCTCGCTGCGTTGCTGCGGCGAAGGGGCGGCTTTGCGGATGCCGTGGTGCTGGCGCTGCCGCGCGGCGGCGTGCCGGTGGCCTTCGAGGTGGCCCGTGCACTGCGCTTGCCGCTCGACGTGCTGGTGGTGCGCAAGCTGGGTCTGCCCGAACAACCCGAATACGCCTTCGGCGCGCTCGCGGGCGATGGCGTGCCCGAGATCGACGAACACCTGGTGCGCACGCTGGACCTGCGGCCTTCGGAGATCGATGCCGTGGTCCGTGCCGAACTCGCCGAGTTGGCACGCCGCACGCAGGTCTATCGCGGCGATCGCTCTGCGTTCGAGGTGCAAGGTCGCACGGTGCTTGTGATCGACGACGGGCTCGCCACCGGTGCCACCATGCGCGCGGCCGTTCGCGGGCTGCGGCGGCAGAGCGCCGGCACCGTCATCGCCGCCGTGCCCGTGGCGTCGCCCGAGGCCTGCGAGGACTTGCAGCGCGAAGCCGACGACGTGCTGTGCGTGCGCTGCCCGACGGTGTTTCGCGCGGTCGGTGCCTGGTATGAAGACTTCTCGCAGACGACGGATGAGGAGGTCTGCACGCTGCTGGCGCAGGCCTAGCGCCTGAACATCCGCAGATCGAGCGCGCTCTCTTCGCCCAGCCACATCGCATGGGCCGTGTGGTCCGCGAAGTCGTCGCCGGTCACGCCGTGCACGAACACGTCCAGGCCGTTGCGGTTGGCGTCGAGCCAGCCGATGACTTCGTCGAACTCAGCGGCGTCGAAGGCCAGCTGGCAGCTCCAGTGCGGGTGCGGACCGACGAGGCGTTCGTGCACCCGGCCCACCACCACCATCAGCTCACGGCCGGCGCGCTCGCTGAGCTCGCGCGCCTGCGCCAGCGTGGCGGGGGCGAAGTAGATGTGGGCGTGGTACTGGGCGTAGAGGTTTTCGGGGCGGCGCGGCATGGTGGGCTCATTGTGAACCGAGGCGGAAGCGTCCGCTGTAGCGAAACACGTCGCCGAACCAGCGGTGGCGCAGCAGCATCTTCATCGTGAAGTGGTCGGGGGCGGAGGGATCGGGCCGCTCCTCGACGTAGGCGGTGCCGAGAAAGAGGCCCAGCGGCAGCGGAATGCGCAGCCCCGCGAGGCGCCAGATGTAGCCCCGGTCGCGGAACACCAGCGCGCCGTCTTCCGCGCTCACCGCCAGGCGCATGCCGATGCCGAAGCGCACGTATTCGATCACCTCGCTGCCTTGCGCCGCGTCGTGCTCCATGTGCGATCGGAAATGAAAAGGCGGCCTGTTCGGAAAGTGGAAGACGCGGTCCCAGTAGAGGTGGGCGTTGTCGGGGCGGCAGCGGTAGTGCACCTCGATCGGCACGTGGGTACCCTGGTGCGGAACCAGCGCGCCGAACAGCCGACCGAAGGGCATCAGCAGCACGGCCCAAGGCGCGTGCCAGACCTCGCTCATGGTGCCGCGCACGCACACGTAGTCGTCGGAGAACGGCGCCATCGTGTAGTGGCGGCGGATGACGTCGCCGAGCTGGTCCCACGCAGGGCCGAGCGCCTGCTGGAAGACGGGTGGCGCGCTCATCCCGCCACCGCCCCGGTGGCTTCGCTGCGCGCCTTGTAGAAGCGCAGGATGTTCTCGGAAGCGTCGCCAAGCAGGAACTGCATGACCGGGTCCGCATACCAGTTGAAGCGCGTGCTCAGCCGCCACGACACCGCGACGCGCAGCTCGGTGCCGCCGTCGCGCGGGGTCAGTGTGTAGGTGGCGTCGCGCAGGTCGAAATACTGGCCGCCGATCATCACGTGGTCGTCGAGCGCGCCGGCGGGGAAGGAGTCGGGCGTGAAGCGGAAGCGCCACTTCAGCAGGCGATCGGGCTGCCACTCGGTGACGACCTCTTCGAAATGCACGTTCTTCTGCCACTGCACCTGGCGCACGCGGCCCTCGGGCGTGTCGACGGTCACGCCCGACACCGGCATCGGCACGCCGACGCGGTAGGCCCATGCGTCGCCGACTTCGCTGGGGCGGATGTCGCGCGCGGCGTTGAGCTCGTGCCACACGCGCCCGGCCGGCGCGGCAATGAAGAGCGTGCGCGAGGTGTTCGAGAACTGGTCCGGGTTGGGCCATTGCGGCTCGATGCCGCCGAGCAGCAGCGGCACCAGGGCGACGCTGTACAGCGCGGGCTTGGGCCAGTTGGTGATGCGGCACACGATGCCCATGGCCAGCCCACCGACGCTGCCCATCACCGCGAACAGCGGCACGATGAAGGCGGCGCAGATGATGCCCTCGATGAAGACCATCAGCGTGCCGCCGACGAACAGCGCAGTGGCCACCCACGGCGCCCAGAGGTAGTAGCCCCAGCTGCGCCGTTCGATGCGCTCGGCCATAAACACCGTGACCGCGCCGCACGCCGCGGGCGCGAAATAGACGAAGGAGCCCAGCATGGCCGAGAAGGGCTGGCCGGGGCCGCCGCTGAAGACGAGGCGCAGCACGAGCGCCAGCGCCGCGCCGGCGAACATGGGCCAGAACCAGCCGAAGGGCATGCCGCGCACGGGCTTGGGGGCCGGCACTTCGTCGTTGGCAGGCAGGTCGGCGAGTTTGCTTTCTTCGGGCTCGGTGCGCATGGAAATCTCTTCTCCTCTTTTTGTGATGTCTCAGCTGGCGCTGCGCCGGGCCGTCACCATGGCGTAGTCGAAGTCGCGCCAGAACATGCCCAGCGCGAGTGCGCAGTAGCTGGCCACGATGTGCTTGCGGCGCCAGGGACTGAGCCTGCCGCGCGCCTTCCACAGTTCGGCCAGCGTGAAGCGCGTGGCCAGCACGGGGATGTGCAGCGCGCTCGGTGCCACGCGCCAGCGCAGCGAGGTGAACGCGATGTCCTCGAAGCCGTGCGCGCGCAGCGCGGCCGTGAAGTCTTCGCGCTGAGCGAGGGTGGGCACGGCCCAGCTGTCGGCCCACAGGCGGTGCAGCCAGCCCGAGAGCCGGCCCGGCCGGCGGCGCAGCAGGAAGCCGTCGACCACCACCAGCCGCGCGCCGGGCTTGAGCAGCCGCGCGGCCTCGCGCACGAAGTCGGCCTTGGCGGTGCCCTCGGCGTAGCAGGCGCTTTCGAGCGCCCAGGCGCCGTCGGCCTGGGCGGCGGGCAGGCCGGTGCGGGTGTAGTCGGCCTCGACGTGCGCGACGCGGTCGGCCACGCCGGCCCGGGCGTCGAGCCGCGCGGCGATGCCGTTCTGCACCGGCACGTTGGTCACCGTGACCGCATGCAGCGCCGGGTCGTCGCCGACCAGCGTGCGCGAGGTGGCGCCGGCGCCGCAGCCTAGGTCGAGCACGCAGCGCGGGCCGGTGGTGGCGGCGGTGTCGAGCCGCAGTGCGCGTCCGACGGTGCGGTTCATCTCGATCAGCATGCCCTCGCGCCGCAGCGGGTTCAGGCCCAGGCGCCAGAAGCCGAAGTGCATGTTGTAGCTGGGGCTCCAGGCGCGGTAGTCATCGGCGACCTCGGTGAAATAGTCCTGCGTGTCCTCGCGGCTCACGTGGCCTTCGACGGCGGGCGGCGCAGGCCGCGCGGTGCCGGGCAGGCGGAAGTCGGGCTGGAAGACGTCGGGCATCGAAAACTCCTTCGGACGTGGGCGGTTGGTGTGTGACAGCGTGAGTGGTTTTCTAGAGCTTGCAGTGGTCGTCAGCGCAGGTGGCCGGCGCGATCGCGCCGTGCCCCGCGAGCCGCAGGACCAGCCAGCGCGGCAGCCGGTAGCGGTTGCGCGCCAGCACTGCATACGCGCGGTCGGCCAGCCGGCCGACCACCGGCAGGTCGAGCACGGCGCCGCCGGCCGGCAGGCCCACCGCCGCGCGGCAGGCGCGGATCGCATCCACGCCCACGCGCAGCCGGCCTGCGGCATCGACCGCGTGCAGCGAACGCATCAGCGCCTCGCGCGGCGCCGGGCCGTCCGCGAAACCGATGGGCGAGCAGTCGACCAGGCGCAGCCGCTTCGCAGCGTCGCGCGCCTGCATGGCGCCCATCTCGGCCGTGCACAGCGGGCAGGTGGCGTCGAAGTAGACGGTGAGCGGGTAAGTGGCGGGGGCGAAGCGGGTCATGGTGCTTTTGGTTCTCGATATTTCAGTCAAAACAGAAATAAGAAGGCAAAAAAAAGGACGCGGCCTTTCTCAAATCATGGGCAGGCTGGCATGGTGCGCGTCGGGGTCGTCGCCCTTGCCGGCGCCAGGAGGGGCGGGGGGCGGTGGGCTGTCGCCGCGCACGAACTTCTGCACGCTGGCGCCGAGCGTGAGCACCTTGTCGAGCGTGCCGGGCGACAGCCGCAGCATCTCGTCGGCCCAGGTGGCGAGCTTGGTCATGAGGTCCATGGTGGAGCGGATGCGGTCTTGCGCATCGGGCGGCTCCTTCTGGAAATCGGGGCTGGAAACGATCTCGCGCAGCACGCGGATGGTGGGGTCGAACTCGCGCTCCTTGCGCTCGCGCACCACGGTGCGGAACAGCTCCCACACGTCGACGCTGGTCTCGAAGTAGTCGCGCCGGTCGCCCAGCGTGTGGGTGACGCGCACGAGGTTCCAGGCCTGCAGTTCCTTCAGGCTGTTGCTGACGTTGGAGCGGGCCACGCCCAGCGTTTCCGACAGCTCTTCGGCGTGCATCGGCTTGCCGTGCGCGAAGAGCAGGGCGTGGATCTGCGAGACCGTGCGGTTCACGCCCCACATGGAGCCCATCTCGCCCCAGTGCAGGACGAACTTGCGTTGAATGTCGGTGAGTTCCATGGCGCCGAGTTTAGGAATTCCTGAATTTCTGTCAAGACAGAAACAAAAAACGCTGCATGTCGGGATCAAAAGTGAAATACTGTATGAATAAACAGTTGTTCGACTTGTTTCCTGCTTCCTTCCAAGGACTCGCCATGCCCGCCGCCCAGGTTCCCATCCACATCATCAAGGGCCGAGGCGCGGCCACGCGGCTCGCGCACCGGTTCTCCAAAGACGAGCGCGACGCCTTCGACGACGGCTGGGGCACGCTGGAAGACGGCGAAGCCGAGGCCGCCGGGCTGCTGCCGCTGGCCACCGAGGTGCGCTTCGAAGACGTGAAGTCGGTGCTCAGCAGCAACGAGTCGCCCGACATCCCCTTCGATCGCTCGCTCAACCCGTACCGCGGCTGCGAGCACGGCTGCATCTACTGCTTTGCGCGGCCCACGCACAGCTACCTCAACCTCTCGCCCGGCCTCGACTTCGAGACCAAGCTCATCGCCAAGCGCAACCTCGTCGAGGTGTTGCGCGCCGAACTCGGGCGCAAGGGCTACCGCCCCAGCAACCTCGCCATCGGCACCGCCACGGACTGCTACCAGCCCATCGAGCGCGAGCTGCGGCTCACGCGCGGCGTGATCGAGCTGCTGAGCGAGGTGCGGCATCCGTTCGCGCTGGTCACCAAGTCGAGCGCGGTCGAGCGCGACCTCGACCTGATCGCGCCCATGGCCGCCGACCGGCTCGCGGCCGTGTACGTGACCGTGACCACGCTCGACGGCGAGCTGGCGCGCAAGCTCGAGCCGCGCGCTGCCGCGCCGCACCGCCGGCTGCGCACCATCCGCACCCTGGCCGAGGCCGGCGTGCCGGTCGGCGTGAGCGTGGCGCCGCAGATTCCGTTCATCACCGAAGACATGGAGCAGGTGCTCGAAGCCGCCTGGGAGGCCGGCGCGCGCAGTGCCTTCTACACCGTGGTGCGGCTGCCGTGGGAGGTGGCGCCGCTCTTCAAGGAATGGCTCGAGCTGCACTACCCGCAGCGCGCCGAGCGCGTCATGGCGCGCATCCACGAGATGCGCGGCGGCAAGGACTACGACGCCGACTTCGCCACGCGCATGAAGGGCAGCGGCCTGTGGGCTGACCTCATCCACCAGCGCTTCCAGAAGGCGACGCACCGGCTGGGCTTCAACCGCGAGCGGATTGCGCTCGACACCGGCGCGTTCCGCCCGCCCGGCGCGCAAGGGCAGGGCAGTCTGTTCTGAGTGCGATCAACGCTGACGCGCCCCGGCCCGGCCGCTGCGGCTGACGAGGGCGGTCGCTAGGGCCGCCCTCGCTTCCACGCAATGCCCGGGCCTACATGAAGAAGTCGTCCAGCGGTGGCGGCGCCACGACGCCCACCAGCTGCACTTCGAAGTCGGCGGTGCCGTTGCCGTCGATATCGGCCTGAAGCGTCTGGGTGGCGACGTCGAACCTCAGCTGTCCGGCCACGTTGGTGAACGCCGCATCGCCGAGGTAGCTGAAGGCATCGTCCGCGTTCGCGTTGCCCGAAATGGCGTCGATGCCCGACAGGTCGAGCGTGTCCGCACCGCTCATGAATCCGGAGACCACGTCCCTGTTCGCACCGGCCGCACTCTCGGCCACGGCATTGAAGTCGTAGATATCGTTGCCATCGCCCCCGATGAGCGTGTCCTTGCCCAGGCCGCCGGTCAGCGTGTCGTTGCCGCCGCCGCCGTTGAGCGTGTCGTTGCCCGTGCTGCCCTGGATCGCTTCGTTGTCCGCGCCGCCGGTGAAGGCGGTGCCGCCGACGATGCCGACGTCCAGCACCTGTGTGGGGGTGGCGTCGCCGTCGGCGTCCTTGACCGCCAGCGAGAACTGCAGGTTGGCGTCGAGCTGGCCGCTGTTGAGCGTGACGAAGCCGATGTCCGAGATCTTGATGACGTCGTTGTCGGACGTGGCCGCTTCGGGGTTGGCGGTGCCGGGTGTTCCCGAGAATTCCTGCAGCGTGGTGCTGTTGCCGCCGGCCCCGGTCAGTGCATTGAGGTTGATGGCCGTGCCCGTCACGCCTTCGGTCGACACCAGCAGCTGCGCACCTTCGATGACGTAGTTCTCGGTGCCGGTGTTGAAGTCGTTCGACTCGATGATGACCGCGCCATCGTTGTTGTCCAGCGAGATGCTGTACGGGGCCGGAATGGTGCCGCCGGATTTGATGATGTCGGCGTTGTCGATGATGATGGCCTTCGTCGTGCGGCTGCCGTCGTCCGGGTCCACCAGCTTGAGCACGAGCACCAGATCCTCGCTGCCGATGCCGTCGAACTTGAGGAACATGCCGGCGGCCTGCGTGGTCGGCGTCGCGGTCGTGAAGCCGAACGGGTTCGCGGCGAAGAAGTCGAGGTCCAGCACCTCGCCCTGCTGGATGGTGTCGCCCGCCACGCCGTTGGCCAGGTTGGACACGCTCACCCACGTCCCGGCCTGCTTGAACAGCTCACCGTTCACGAAGGCGGTTCCGTTGGCCGTGCCCAGCGGGGCTGCCGGAGCGATCGCCTGGATGTTGTTGGCACCGGTGCCGCCGCCCGGCTCGCTGTAGCCGGTGAACTGCACGAAGAAGTTGCTGCTCAACTGGGCCACCGACACGTCGGGCTGCGTCTGGTCGACCGTCGATGTGCCCACCGTGTAGCCGGTGAAGCCCAGCGCCTGGCCGGTCGAGACGGTGTTGAAGCCCGCGACGGGCGCATTCAGCGCGAGCGAGTAGGTGCCGTTCACCTTGTCGAAGCTCAGCGTGCCGGTGGCGTTGGTGGTGGTCGCCGAGCCCGGGTCCGGCTTGTAGCTGAAGCTCACGGCGAACGAGGCGCCCGTCGCCGTCTCGGAGGTCCAGGTCACCGTCGGGCTGGTGATCGCCGCATTGCCCACCGTGCCGGTCAGCGTGATCGCTGAAAAGTCGGAGTTGGAGACGCTGTAGCTCGACCGCGCGTCGGCGCCGATCTCGTAGTCGAAGGTGCCGGTGCCGCCAGGCGACGGGTTGCTGGTGTTCGCGTAGATGAGGTCGCTGCGGGCCAGGATGGTCGGGCCGTCGTCCTCGAAGTTCAGGGCCTGGCCGATGTTGAGGAAGTCCGAGCCCGTGTTCTGGTCGCCGTCCTTGTCGGTGATGGTGTCGGTGCGCGTCAGCACGATCAGGTCGGCCGCAGAAAGCGTCTTCGAATCGTCCGGGTTGGTGGCGTCCGGGTGAACGATGGCGCGCTGCTGGTCGAGCGTGACGAGGCCCGCGGCGTTCACGCTGACGGTGAAGACCAGCAATCCGCTGCCGGCCGTGCGCCCTTCGACCACGCCGCCGGCGGTGAGGGTCAACACCACGCTCTGGTTGCTGAGGGTGTCGACCAGGCCCGAGGCAACGCCCGCGCTCTTGACGCTGAGCGCGTAGGCGCTGGTGACCGTGCCTGCGCCGTCCGCGCCGTAGGTCGGCGTGCTGGTGAAGTTGTCGGCGAAGCTGGCCGATGCGTTGGTGGCCAGGATGGTTTCGTCCACCGTCAGTGGATCGGCGGCCGCCGTGTCGGCCACCGTGATGCTCGGCCCGTCATCCTCGAAGTTCAAGGCCTGGCCGATGTTCAGGAGGTCCGAGCCCGTGTTCTGGTCGCCGTCCTTGTCGGTGACGGTGTCGGTGCGCGTCAGCACGATCAGGTCGGCCGCGGCCAGCGTCTTCGAGTCGTCCGGGTTGGTGGCGTCCGGATGCACGACGGCGCGCTGCTGGTCGAGCGTGACGAGGCCCGCAGCGTCCACGCTGACGGTGAAGACCAGCGCACCGCTGATGGCGGTACGCCCCTCCACCACGCCGGCGTTGACGGTCAGCACCACGCTCTGATTCGTCAGGGTGTCGACGAGGCCCGAGGCGATCCCTGCGCTCTTGACGCTGAGCGCGTAGGCGCTGCTGGTCGTGCCTGCACCGTCCGCGCCATAGGTCGGCGTGCTGGAGAAGTTGTCGGCGAAGCTGGCCGACGCGTTGGTGGCCAGGGCGGTTTCGTCCACCGTCAATGCGTCGGGCGGTGCCGTGTCGGCGACCGCGATGCTGGGGCCGTCGTCCTTGAAGTTCAGGGCCTGGCCGATGTTGAGGAAGTCCGAGCCCGTGTTCTGGTCACCATCCTTGTCGGTGATGGTGTCGGTGCGGGTCAGCACGACCAGATCGGCCGTGGCCAGCGTCTTCGAGTCGTCCGGGTTGGTGGCGTCCGGATGCACGACGGCACGCAGCTGGTCGAGCGTGACGAGGCCCGCAGCGTCCACGCTGACGGTGAAGACCAGCGCACCGCTGATGGCGGTACGTCCTTCGACCACGCCGGCGTTGACGGTCAGCACCACGCTCTGGTTCGTCAGGGTGTCGACGAGGCCCGAGGCGACGCCCGCGCTCTTGACGCTCAGCGCGTAGGCGCTGCTGGTCGTACCTGCACCGTCCGCGCCATAGGTCGGCGTGCCGGAGAAGTTGTCTGCAAAGCTGGCCGACGCGTTGGTGGCCAGGGCGGTTTCGTCCACCGTCAATGCGTCGGGCGGTGCCGTGTCGGCCACCGCGATGCTCGGGCCGTCGTCCTTGAAGTTCAGGGCCTGGCCGATGTTGAGGAAATCCGAACCTGTGTTCGGGTCGCCATCCCTGTCGGTGATGGTGTCGGTGCGCGTCAGCACAATCAGGTCGGCCGCGGCCAGCGTCTTCGAATCATCCGGGTTGGCGGTGTTCGGATGCACGATCGCACGCACCTGGTCGAGCGTGACCGTGCCGGCGGCGTTGACGCTCACCGTGAAGACGATGTTGCCCGTGGCGGCCGCCGCGGCGTCCGTGCCCTGGCGCCCCTCGACGACGCCCGAAGCATTGAGGAACAGGAACACGCTGTTGCCGGTGGCCACGTCGTCCAGCCCGGAGTCCGCGCCGCTGGTCTTCAGGCTCAGCGCGTAGGTGCTGCTGACGGTGCCTGCGCCGTCCGCGCCGTAGCTCGGCGTGCTGGAGAAGTTGTCGGCGAAGCTGGCCGACGCGTTGGTGGCCAGGGCGCTCTCGTCCACCGTCAATGCGTCAGGCGGCGCCGTATCGGCCACCGCGATGCTCGGCCCGTCGTCCTCGAAGATCATCTGCGAGCCGATCTGCGCCGTGGCGGTGGACGACCTCAGCAGCCGGAAGCCGCCGATGTCGAAGTCCGCGTGCGTGTTGCCCGAGGCATTGAGGGCCGCCCCGTTTTCGATGAGCACGCGGTTGTGGTCCGCCGACGTCGTGTATTCGATCGATTGGCCGGCCACCACGCCGGTGATGGTCGCGACGCCGCCGGTGATGCTGATGGCGAGGCTCGAACTCAGTCCGCCTTCGGCGCCGGCCGAGAAGGTTTCGAGCACGGCCCCGGTGACGGAATTGAGCACGCGCACGCTGGTGATCGCCACCGTCGCGTCGCCTGCATAGCCGTCGATGAAACTGTTGCCGGACTCCGCCGCCGTGCTGAAGGCCGAGATCTTGACCTGGGCACTCTTGCCGCTTTGCAGCTGCACCACGTCGAAGTCGGCGGTCCGCGCGCCGAACATGCCGGTGAAGTCGATGTTCGACTCCAGGTCGGCCTCGTTCTGGTCCTGGTTCGGAATGGTGACGTCCGCCCGGGCGCCCGTCACGAACGTGAAGCGGATGCCTTCCTGCTCGGTGATCATCTGGCTGTTGGTGCCGAACGTGGTCGGCCCGCCCGCCTTGCTGGTGTTGATCGTGTCGCCGGTCGAGATGTTGATGTCGTCGGCCGTGCTGTTGGGGTTGGCACCGGACTGATTGGCCGGGTCCTTGCCGGTCGCGATGATCGACACGTTGGAGATCCGGCCATCGACGATGGTCGGACTGCCGGTCGTGAACATCAGGAACAGGTTCTGGCCGGAGGGCGCGTCGGCGAGGTTGAACTCCGTGTCCTGGCTGACGCTGACGAAGACCTTGTCCGTCAGGTCGATCGGATCGTCGGCGTTGGCCGCGTCGGGGTTCGACATCGCTTCGTACTGGACAGTCCAGATCTTGGCGCCGTTCACCGGGCTGCCCGTCTCTTCCAGGTAGGCGGCGAACACGACGGCATTGAGGGCGGTCTTGCCGTAGACGA
Organism: Variovorax boronicumulans; assembly: GCF_009811375.1. Taxonomy (NCBI): domain Bacteria; kingdom Pseudomonadati; phylum Pseudomonadota; class Betaproteobacteria; order Burkholderiales; family Comamonadaceae; genus Variovorax; species Variovorax boronicumulans. The sequence continues at coordinate 3,432,592 of NZ_BKDH01000001.1, read as the reverse complement.
CGTTGTTGTTGGTCGCGTCGGTGTACAAAAAGATGTCTTCGCCGTCGGCCGTATTGAGGCCGCTGTCCAGGCCGTTGAGCGGCGCGCCGTTCGCGTCCGTGAAGGACATGTCGGTGACCGTGCCCGTCACACTGAACGTGAAGGCGTTGGTGCCGGTGTTGCTCCCGTTGTAGCCACTCAACGCCGCGTTGATGGCGGTGCCGACGCCTTGGGCCGCCAGGCGGGTGCTGAAGGCGGTGGGCAGCGAACTTGCGGAGATGTCATTGTCGTTACTGTCGCCGGCGGCAGCGGGAGTAGCGGCAAGGTTCTGCAAATTGGCGGATTCATCCAGGGTGACGGTCGAGCCGACCGTCAGGTTGAGCGCAGCCATGGGAACTCCTTGGTTGAAAAGATGCGCCGACTGGAATCAGTGCTCCCGATTGACCTGCATGCACTGGCGATCAACCACGTTCACATATCAGCAGAGAGGAATGCTGAACCGCCGGGCTGCGCCCTGTCCATAGGATAAAAGTTGTCACCCACTGGGTGATGCGCCGCGCCGATCGCGCGCCCTTACCCTTTGATACCTTGCGAGGTCGGCAGACCTGTCGGTGCAAATTTGTGGTCTTTATCATTAAGCTCCGGCTGCCTCCCAATAGGCACCTCGGAGGGAAACCATGGAACAAGTCCCACTGCCGTCTGCTGGGCTGGAACCTGCGTGGAACGCAGACCCGCTGCCGTTCATGCAGGGCTTGCGTCCCCTGTCGCCGTTCGCGCCCTCCGCACCGCCCGTGCCCCCCGCGCTGTTATTTCAGCCGGCGTTCCCCGACCTCCCTGGCCCTGCGGCCGACCTCCGCGTGCCGGTGCTTGTCGCCACCGGCACCGGCCGCGCGTCACCGCGGTTCGGGCAGGGCCTGCTGGCCTCGCGGCAGCGGGCAGGGCGCATGTACGAGGTCGCGTGCGTGCAGGTGAACAGCCTCTTCGAGCTGGAAGCCCGCTGCCGGCCGCAGGCGCCTCGTCTGCTGCTGGTGGACATCGCGCTGATGGCGCCGGAGAGCGTCGCCAGCCTGGACGGTCTGCGCCGCCGCTTTCCCGCCACCGACTGGCTCCTCGGCTGGGAGGCGCCGTCCCCGCAGGGCCTCGATGCCGCGCTCCGCAGCCAGGCGCGCGGCAGCGTCGAGTGGGCCGCGAGCGCCGAGCAGCTTGCGCAATCGCTGGACGCCGTGCTGGCGGGTACCCTGGGCTTTCCGGGGCCGGTGGTGCAGGCGCTGTACCTGTGCGTGCTGCGAGCGAAGGCCAGCGGCGGGCGGCCGGCGTCCGGCGGCGCCACGCCGGCCCTCCGGCTGACCGCGCGGGAAGACGAGGTGCTGTCGCTCATGCACCGGGACATGACCAACAAGCAGATCGCCGAGCGGCTCGGCATCAGTGTCAACACGGTCAAGAAGCACCTTGCGCACGTGTTCGCGAAGCAGGGGCCGCACAGCCGGCGCTGGCACCTGGTCTGAGCCGTGGCCGGCACCGGCTTTGCGCCCACCCGGGCGCCGACGCGGTAGATTCGTGACCGCGCGTGCCGGCTCCGGCACGCGCCTGTCAGCTTCAACAAAGGTCAAGGGTGCGCATGAACAGGGTCTGGCTCGTGGTGATGGGGGTTTCGGGCTGCGGCAAGTCCAGCATGGGCGCGGCGCTGGCCACCGCGTTCGGGCTGCCGCTGATCGAGGGCGACGACCACCACCCGCCCGCCAACGTCGACAAGATGAGCCGCGGCATCGCGCTCACCGACGCCGACCGCGCCGGCTGGCTGGCCACGCTGGGCCGCGCCCTGGCCGACGCGCCGCAGGGCGCCGTCATGACCTGCTCCGCGCTCAAGCGCAGCTACCGCGACCAGTTGCGCGCCGCCGCGCCGGGCCTGCGCTTCGTGTTCATGCAGATCGACCGCGCCGAAGCCGAGCGCCGCGTGGCCGCGCGCGCGGGCGCTGGCTTGCACATGTTCCCGGCCAGCCTCGTGGACAACCAGTTCGCCACGCTCGAATCGCCGGTGGGCGAGGCCGGCGTGCTGGCGGTGGATGCGACGGCGCCGCTGGCGCAGTCGGTCGGCGTGGTGCGCGACTGGCTGGCCGACGCCGGCTGAGTCGCATCACCTGAAGAGGCGGCGAGCGGGCATTCACCAGAAACACCGCGGAACCGGCTTTGCCGGGCCGCTGGTGTTGCCCCCGGTAGGGGGTTGGCGAAGCGACACGAAGTGCGCGAAGCCTGGGGGCGAGCCCAATTTATTTATTCGATGACTTCGGGCCAGTCCGTGTGGAAGAACTGGCCTTCGGGCTTGTCCACGCGTTCGTATGTGTGGGCCCCGAAGAAGTCGCGCTGTGCCTGCAGCAGGTTCGCGCTCAGGCGCGCCGTGCGGTAGCTGTCGTAGTAGGCCAGCGAGGCGCTGAAGGCCGGCACCGGGATGCCGTTGCTCACCGCCAGCGCCACCACCTCGCGCCAGTTCTGCTGCGTGCGGTTCAGCAGGTCTTGAAAGAACGGGTCGAGCATCAGGTTGCCCAGCGCCGGGTCGCGGCGGAAGGCGTCGGTGATGCGGTTCAAGAAGCGCGCGCGGATGATGCAGCCACCGCGCCAGATCGACGCGATGCCGCCCAGGTCGAGCTTCCAGCCCTTCTTTTCGCCCATCGTCTGGATCAGGTCGAAGCCCTGCGTGTAGCTGATGACCTTCGAGGCATAGAGCGCGTCATGCACCTTGGCCACCAGCGCCTGCTTCTCGAGCGACAGCGCGGGCACCGGCCCCTGCAGCAGCTGGCTCGCCGCCACGCGCTGCTTCTTCTGCGACGACAGCACGCGCGCCTCGACCGCGGCGTTGATGGTGCTGATGACCACCGCGTTCTCGGCCGCGTTCAGCAGCGTCCACTGGCCCGTGCCTTTCTGGCCGGCCTTGTCGAGGATGAGGTCGACCACCGGCTGGCCGGTTTCCGGGTCCTTCTGTTCGAGCGCCTTGGCGGTGATCTGGATCAGGTAGCTCTGCAGCTCGCCCTCGTTCCATTCGTTGAAGATGGCGGCCATCTCGTCGGTCGTGAAGCCGGCGGCCTTGAACAGGCTGTAGGCCTCGCAGATCAGCTGCATGTCGCCGTACTCGATGCCGTTGTGCACCATCTTCACGTAGTGGCCCGCGCCGCCCGGGCCGATGTGGATCACGCAGGGCTCGCCGTCCACCTTGGCCGCGATGCTCTCGAAGATCGGCTTCATCACCTCCCACGTGGAGAGCGGCCCGCCCGGCATGATCGACGGCCCCTTGCGCGCACCTTCCTCGCCGCCCGACACGCCCGCGCCGATGAAGCGCAGGCCCTTGCTGCTCAGGTAGGCGTCGCGGCGCTCGGTGTCGGTGTACAGGCTGTTGCCGCCGTCGATGACGATGTCGTCCTTGTCCAGCAGCGGAATGAGTTGTTCGATCACCTGGTCGACCGGCGCGCCGGCCTTCACCATGATCTGGATCTTGCGGGGCTTGGCCAGGCTCTGGACGAATTCCTCGAGCGTCTTCGTGCCCACGAGCTTCTTGCCGGGGTTGGCGGCAATGAAGGCCTCGGTGGTGGCCTCGGTGCGGTTGTAGACACTGACCTGGAAGCCGCGGCTTTCCACGTTCAGCACCAGGTTCTGTCCCATCACGGCCAGGCCGATCAATCCGAAATCGCTTTGCTTGCTCATGTGTGTCGGGCCCTTCGTGCGTGTGCGGTGGATGAAGCGGGCCATTGTGCCGGGCACCCGCGCGGTGCGGCGTCGGAGGGCGTCTATACCCGCTTGGCAAACGGGCCCGGGCTGGCTATGTTGGCGGGATGACTTCCGCCGCCATGCCCGCAGCCCCTGCTGCGATCCACACCTGGTCGACCGACACCGTGCCGCCGCCGCAGCGGCTGGACTACTGGATCGGCGCGGTCTGCGAAGGCTTTCTCGAGATGGACGTGACCAGCCCGCTGGCCGGCCGCTTCGGCGCCTCGCTCGAATCCGCGCCGCTCGGGCCGCTGCATGTGAACCGGGTGCGCGGCAGCGCGCAGGACGTGTACCGCACGCGCCGCGCCATCGCCCACAGCCGCCACAACTTCTACTACCTGCTGTGCAAGGCCGACTCGCCCTGGGTCGCGGTGCAGGAAGAGCGCTCGGCGCGCCTGCTGCCCGGCGACGCGGTGCTGGTCGATTCGCGGCGCTGCTATGCCTTTCACCTGCAGCAGTCGGCCGACACGGTGTCGATCGAGCTGCCGACCGCTTGGGTCGAGTCGTGGCTGCCCGATGCCGGCGACCACGTGGCGCGCCGCATCGACGGCCACAGCGGATGGGGCGCGGCGCTCAGCGGCTTCGCGCAGGCGCTGTCGCCCGAGGTGGCCCTGCGGCCGCCGCTGCCGGCGGCGCTGCTGGCCGACCAGCTCGGCGGGCTGCTGGCCTTGGCGCTCGGTCCCGGCGTGGCGGCGCCCGACGCCTGTGGCCGCGCCGCCTTGCGCCAGCGCGTGCTCGACGCCACGCGCCAACGCCATGCCGAGCCGGGCCTCACGGCCGCGGCCGTGGCGCAGGGGCTCGGCATTTCGGAGCGCAGCCTGCACCGCTGCCTCGCGGAAGGGGCAGGGGATGGCACCACCACCTTTGCGAACGCGCTGGCCGCCTGTCGCATGCAGGTGGCGCAGCGCATGCTGGCCGATGCGCGCTTCGACCGCCTGAGCGTGGCGCAGATCGGCCTGCGCGTCGGGCTGGCCGACGCCTCGCATTTCGTGCGCCTGTGCCGCCGCCACCTGGGCGGCACGCCGGGCGCGCTGCGGCAGTCGCGCGGCTGAACTACGCCTCGAACCAGTCGCGCGCCGACCGCCCCTGGTCGGGGCCCAGCATCGAGAAGCCGCCGTCGACCGGGATGTCCGCACCGGTCACGAAGCGCGCCGCGTCCGAGCACAGGAACAGCACGACCTGCGCCACGTCGTCGCCATCGCCCACGCGGCCCAGGGGGTGCATCGGCGCGCCGACGCGGTCGGCCCGTGCGCGGTCGCCGTTCGTCATGCGCGACAGCGCGTCCGACCAGGTCCAGCCCGGCGACACCGAGTTCACCCGCACGCCCCGCGGCGCCAGCGTGGCGGCCTGGTTGCGCGTGAGCTGAAGGATGGCCGCCTTGGCCGCGGGGTACAGCGCCCGGCCCGCCGCGCCGAACTTGCCGCCGACGCTGCCCATGTTCACGATGGCGCCGCCGTGCGCGGCCAGCGCGTCGGCGGTCTTCTGCACCAGCATCGCGCCGGAGACGAGGTTGACATTCAGCGCGCCCAGCCAGTCGGCGCGCGCGGCATCCAAGCCTGCATCGCCGTAGACCACGGCGTTGTTGATGAGGAAGTCGATGCGGCCTTCGGTGCGCAGCGTGCCGGCCACGAGCGCATCGAGCGCGTCGTCCGACGCGATGTCGCAGGCGACGAAGCGGCAGCCCGCGCCCACGTCGGCCGCCAAGGCGGCGCCGCGCGCCGTGTCGATGTCGACCGCCACCACGCGCGCACCGGCCTGCACGAAGGCGCGCACGATGGCGCTCCCCAGCAGCGCGGCGGCACCGGTCACGATCGCGACCTTGCCTTGCAGCGGGGTCATGTGCGGCCTCCCATCTGCGCCACGGCCTCGTCCACGCGCACCACGTCCGCGAGCATTGCCAGTGTTTCGAGGCTGGCTGCCTGCAGATGCGCCTGCGCGGTGCTGCAGGCGTCGGCGACCACCGCCACGTCGTAGCCCAGGTCGCTCGCATGGCGCGCGCCGTGTTCGACGACGTGGTTGGTGGCGATGCCGGCCACGTACAGGCGGCTGGCACCGGTGGCGCGCACCGCCTCTTCGAGCCCGCTGGCCCAGAAGGGGTTGTTGCGCTTGTGGGTGACGACGGCTTCGCCCGGCCGCGGCGCGAGTTCGTCGTAGAAGCCGGCGCCCCAGCTGCCTTCCTGCACCGCGCCGCTCTCGGCCACGCGGCGGAACAGCGTGCAGTTGCGCAGGCAGTCCGAGTAATCCGGTGCGAAGGCGATGCGCACGAAGATCACCGGCACGCCGTTCGCGCGTGCCCCGGCGATGAGCCGCGCGGCCGAGGCGATGAGGCGCGGGCGCGCCGGGTCGTCGGCGGCCACGCCCACGCGCACCTTGCCGTCGACGTGCAGCACGTCGTTCTGGTAGTGCATGGCCAACAGCGCGGCCTTCACAGGAACACCTGCAGGGCTTCGTGCGGCGCGTCGCAGTTGACGAGGTCGACGCGCTTGGTCTGGATGCGCCAGCCGTCGTCGGCGCGGCGCAGCGTGTGCAGCACGCTGCCGCCAAAGGTGCGCTGCTCGGTCTTGCGCCACTCCAGCAGCAGGAAGGTCGAGCGCACGGTGCAGCCCGCGTCGTCGCGTGCTTCGAGCGCGATGTTGCCCAGCACGTGCACGGTGCGCGTGGGCGGCTGCTGCGAATAGGCGCGGGCCTGCTCGAGCCGCCGCGCGCGCATCGAGCGCAGCAGCGCGTCCTCGCAGAACAGCGAGGCGTGGTTGAGGTGGTCGGCCTGGCCGTGCACCAGCGGCACCCAGTACAGGCCGTCGGGCGTGAAGAGCTTCTGCCATTCGTCCCAGCGATGCTCGTCGAGCAGGCGTGCCTCGTGGTGCAGGAACTGCGTGAGGTCCTGCTGTTCGTTCCAGTCGCGGAAGTTCATTCGGCGCTCCCGGTCTGTGCGCCCGTGTCGACGCCCATGTACCCGGCCCACGCCGCGAACATGTTGCGCGAGGGCATCTCGCTGTTGCCGTTGGACGCGCGCCCGCCCGGCAGCGGCTGGTCGCGCCCGGCGGCGCGGTGCATGCTGACCCAGTCGCCGCCGTCCGAGCCCAGGCCTTCCTGCACGCGGTTGTAGGCCTCCAGGTCGTCGGGCATCACGTTCGACGAGGGCGAGTTGACGATGTTGGTGTACTTGAGCGTGCGCTGGAAGGTGGCCTCCGGCGCGCCCTTGAGCCGGAAGCTGAAGATCTCGACCAGCGTGCGGTCCACCGACAGCGGCCGGATCACGCGGATCTGCTGGAACGAGGTGTGCGGCGAGCAGCTCGGGTAGACGATGGTGTTGTGCCGGTTCACGCGCAGGATCGCGTCGGCCTCTTCGGCGCCCTTCGCGGCTTCGAGCGAGGCCACGTAGGCCAGGCTCACCGGGTCGGTGGGCGGCACGAAGATGCCTTCCATGAAGCCGTGGCCGTGGTCGTAGCCCTTGAGCTCCAGCTTCTCCCAGAACTCCAGCGGCTCGCCGTTGCCGTCGACGATCACCACCTCGAAGGGCTTGGGCGTGCCGGCCGGCATGGCCTCGTGCTCTTCCTTGGCCGCGCGCCACGACGACTCGTGCGTGGCCACGGCGTGGATGGTGTCGTGCAGGTTCTCGAAGAAGATCTTCCAGTTGTTGCGCTGGATCACGCGCTGCACGCCACCGGCCACTTCCACTTCGCCCTCGGGCGCGCGGTCGCAGAAGTTGTCCAGCGACGTGGCCACGCCGCCCAGGAATTCTTTCAATTCCGGCCCGTCTTCCGACAGGCTGGCGAACACGAAGCCGCGGTGCGAGGCCACGCGCGCCACCTTGCGCACGCCGTACTGCGGGTCCTTCAGGTCGAGCGCGGTGCATTCGTAGCCGCTGCGCAGCGGCACCGACAGCAGGCTGCCGTCGCACTTGAAGGTCCAGCCGTGGTACAGGCAGCGCAGGAACTTGCCGGCGCTGCCGCTGCCGTCGGGCACGAGCTTGGCGCCCTTGTGCGGGCAGCGGTTGAACATCACGTGCACCTGGCCGTCGGTGTGGCGCACCATCACCACGGGCTCGCGGCCCAGGCGGGTGGTGAAGTAGTCGCCGGGCTTGGGCACCTGGCTTTCGTGGCCGATGTAGATCCAGGCCTGGCCGAACACGCGGTCCATCTCCAGTTCGAAGATGGCGGGGTCGGTGTAGACGCGCTTGTGCACGCGGTCGGGCTGCACGAGCGACTGGATGTCGATCGGCTTTGTCGCCGCGATGGGGATGATGGGGATCACGGAATTCATCGGGTGGGTCTCCTGAAACGTCATCAGATATCGAGCACCAGGTGCGGCGTCTTGGCGCGCGACACGCAGGTGCACAGGGTCTTGCCGTCCGCCTTCTCGCGCGGACTGAGGTTGTGGTCGCGGTGGTCGGGCACGCCCTCGACCACGTCCACCACGCACACGCCGCAGTCGCCCTGGCGGCAGTCGTACAGCGGGTCCAGACCGGCGGCGATGAGCACGTCGAGCAGGCTCTGGTCGGGCGCCACGGTCAGCGTCTTGCCCGAGCGCAGCGTGCGCACCTCGAAGGGCGCATCGCCCGCCTGCTCGATGGCGCCGGCGAAGAGTTCGAAGTGCACGTGGTCGTCGGGCCAGCCGAGCGCGCGGGCGGTGTCGACCACGGCCTGCACCATGCCGCGCGGACCGCACACATGCAGGTGGCGACCGGGCATGGGCGCGGCCAGCAGCGCGCGCAGGTCGAGGCCGCGTGCGGGGTCGCCGCCGTCGTGCACCACCGTGCCACCGAGCGCGCGCACCTCGTGCAGGTAGGCCGTGGCTTCTTCGCTGCGCGTGGCGTAGACGAAGTCGAAGGGGCGGGCCTCGGCCGCGAGCGACCGTGCCATGCACAGCAGCGGCGTGATGCCGATGCCGCCCGCGATGAGCAGCGGCGGCGCGCTGCCTGCGTGCAAGGCGAAGTCGTTGCGCGGCGCGTGCGCGGCCAGCGCGGCGCCGGGTTGCAGCGCGTGCATCCAGGTCGAGCCGCCTGCGCCTTGGGGCTCGCACAGCACCGCGATCTCGCAGCGGTCCGAGCCGTCGTGCGGCTTGGCGAGCGAATAGGCGCGCTGGCCCGGGTGGCCGTTGGCCTGCACCACCTGCACGCCCAGGTGCGCGCCCGGCGTGAACGGCGGCAACGGCTCGCCGCTGGCCGAGCGCAGCACGAAGGCCTTGATGGCCGGCGTGAGCGGCGTGACCGCGTCCACGACCAGCGCCAGCATGTCGGCGGCGTGGCTCATCCCAGGGGCAGCGCCGGGTCGGCGATGGTGAGGCCGGTCGACTTTTCCCAGCGCGGCATCAGCGTGTTCGACGGCTGCGTTTCGTCGACCAGCTTGCGCGCCGTCTCGGCGCCGGCCACGGGCAGGCCCTTCGGATCGAGCAGGCCGATCTGCACCAGCACGCTGGCCTGGTCCCAGTAGATGTGTTCGTGGTAGAGCTTGTCGCCGCGGAACTTCACGATGGCCACGAGCGGAATCTCCACCGGCTTGCCGGTGGGCGCGATGCCCGGGAGCAGCCAGTCGATCTCGACCGTGTGGGTGAAGCAGAACAGCATCTCGTCCACGATCTGCGTCGCGCCCACGGTGCGCGAGATGGGCGTGAGCCGCGTGTCGGGTGGCGTGCTCGGAATGAAGTGGTGCTTGTAGAAGCGCGACAGCTCCCTTGCACCCACGCCGCCGGTCATGGTCGGGATGTGGTTCACGTAGGGCTCGCTCACCATCGTGGCCATGGTGGCGACCACGTCGCGCGTGGCGAACTCGTACTCGCAGTGCTTGTCCCACAGCGCCGAGAGGTCGTACACAGGGCCGATCGCGTCCTTGAACAGCGCCATCGAGCGCTGGTGCGCCATGAGCGTGGAGGGCTTGTCGAAGTGGTCGCCGCCGGTGCGTGCAAACGCATGGTCGACGCCGGGGTACACGTACATCTGCGCATCGGGCTGGCCGGCGAAGGCTTCGAGCACCTGGGCACGCGCCTCGGGCGGGCAGAACTGGTCGAGCTCCGCAAAGTGCAGGGCGATCGGGCATTTGATTTGCGGCACGAGGTCGAGTGCGCCCTCGATGCCCACGCCGTAGTAGCCCACGGCCGCGTCCACGCCCGAGTGCGCGGCGGCCAGGTAGGCCAGCTTGCCGCCGAGGCAGAAGCCCAGCGCGCCGACCTTGCCGGTGCAGGCCGGGTGCGCGCGCAGCGCCTTCACGCTCGCCGTGACGTCGGCCACGCCCGCTTCGATGTCGAACTTCTGGAAGAAGCCGAAGGCGCGCTGCCAGTCTTCGGGCGAGTACCCCAGATCGACGCCGGGCTCCATGCGCCAGAACAGGTCGGGCGCGAGCACCACGTAGCCCTCTTCGGCGTAGAGGTCGGCGACCTCGCGCACGTAGGCATTGACGCCGAAGATCTCCTGGCACAGCACGATGCCGGGGCCGCGCCCCGAGGCCGGCAGGGCCAGGTAGCCGCGAAAGGTCTGGGTGCCGTCGCCGGCCGGGATGTCGATGGTGTCGCTCATCGGTTCGTCTCTTGAAGTGGTGGGGTCGGCGGCGATTCTGGGGAGCGCGCCGGCCTGTTGTCTGTCCATTTCGTGCAGCGGTTTCGGTCGCACGAAACGGATAGCGGGGCGCCGCCGCCGCACAGAGACTGCGCCCTGCATTTGCAGCCCCCCACGTTCAACGAACTCACCCCGAGGAGACCTTTCATGTCGCAGGCCACGCCCCGATCCGTCTTGTGCGCGCTCACCGTCCTGGTGGGCGCGCTGGCTTTACCCGCGCAGGCGCAGACCGCGCAGACCGTGAAAGTTGGCCTGGCGATGGACCTGTCCGGCCCCTTCGCCGTCGGTGGCGCCGAGGCCAAGGCCGGCTTCGCCGTGGCGATGAAACAGCTGGGCGGCAAGCTCGGCGGCGTGCCGGTGGAGTTCGTCGAGGCCGACACGGCCGGCAACCCCGAGATGGCGCGCCAGGTGGTCGAGCGCATGCTGCTGCGCGACAAGATCGATTTGTTCACCGGGCCCGTCGGCTCGTCGGTCGCGCTGGCCGTCGGCCCGCCGCTCTTTGCCGCCAAGGTGCCCTACCTGTCGAGCAACACCGGCCCGAGCGACTATTCGGGCGCGCGCTGTAACCCGTACTTCTTCGGTGCCTCGTACCCGAACGACGCGTACTACGAATCGGCCGGCAAGTTCGCGAGCGACAAGGGCTTCAAGAAGGTCGCGATGATTGCGCCCAGCTACCCCGGCGGCAAGGACGCCATCAACGGCTTCAAGCACACCTTCAAGGGCGCCGTGGGCGACGAGCTGTACACCAAGCTCGGTCAGCTCGACTACTCGGCCGAGCTGGCGCAGATTCGTGCGTCGAAGCCCGATGCGCTGTACTTCTTTTTGCCCGGCGCGATGGGCGTGAGCTTCATCAAGCAGTTCGTCGGCGCGGGGCTGTCGAAAGACGTGGCGCTGATCTCCACCGCCTTCTCGGCCGACGAGGACATGATCCCTGCCGTCGGCGAGCCGATGCTGGGCCTCTTCAACACCGCGCACTGGTCGTTCGACCTCGACAACCCGGCCAACCAGCGCTTCGTGGCCGCGTTCCGCCAGCAGAACAACGGGCGCAACCCGTCGTTCTATGCCGGCCAGGCCTACGACGTGCTGATGGCGATGGATGCGGCCGTGCGCGACGTCGGCGGCAAGGTGGCCGACAAGCCCGCGCTGCTCAAGGCGATCAAGGCGGCCAACTACAAGTCGGTGCGCGGCGATTTCCGCTACGGGCCGAACAACTTCCCGATCCAGAACTACTACCTGCGCGTGGTCGCCAAGGACGGCAGCGGACGCATCGCCAACAAGGTGATCGGCACCGTGCTGGAGCGCTACCAGGACCGCACCGCCGCGCAGTGCGCGATGAAGTCCTGAGGCGTTGTCAGTGCCGCGCGGCAGGCAGCCGCGCGGGGTCGCGCGAGGTGTCGCGCGGCAGCTGCCCGAAGCGCTCGCGGTAGCAGGCGGCAAAGCGGCTCAGGTGCGAGAAGCCGCAGTTCAGCGCCACCTCGGTGACGCTGGCGCCGTCGTGCCGCGTCAGCAGTGCGTGCGCGGCGTCGAGCCGCATGTTGCGCAGCACCTCGCCGGGCGACAGGTCGCGGTGGCGCCGGAAGAGCAGGGCGAGGCCGCGGCGCGTGACGCCCGCGGCCTGTGCCACGTCTTCGAGCGACAGCAACGCGTCGAGCCGTTCGCGCATGAACTCTTCGGCCCGCCGCAGCTGCCGCAGGCTGGTTTCCTCGGTGCCGCGTTGCGCGTCGGCATGCCGTTGCAGCACCGAGTTCGGCCGGTGGCACAGCAGGTAGAGCATGAGGTTGTCTTCGCAGTGCGCGAGCCAGCGCGGGTCGTAACGCTCGAACTCGGTGGGCGGCAGCAGCGAGGCCAGGCTTGCGACCATGCGGCACCACTGTGTGCCCGCTGCATCGTCGAGCTGAAGGGGCATGTCGAAATCGATCTCCCCGACGGTGTCGCCACCGCGCAGCGCGAAGGCATGGCGCGCCACCTCCTGCAGGCGGCTGAGCTCGATCTTCAGCATCAGCTGTTCGCAGTCGGCATGCCAGCGCAGGCGCACCGGCTTGTGGGCCGAAATGATGGCGCCCTGGCCGGGGTGGATCTGCAGCGTCTCCCCGCCGGTGTGGATGTCGGCGCGGCCGCGCAGCGGCATCTGCACCAGCACGAAGTTGCCGAGCGCGTCGGGCTCGATGTCGACATCGCAGCCATAGCGCAGGATGCACAGCGACAGTGCGCTCATCTCGGCGCGGCAGAAGATCGCGTCGACATCGCCCGAGCGCCACACGCTGCGGTGCGGCTTCAGCTCATGCGCCACGCGCGCGTGCGTCTCTTCGGCCTCGCGCGAGCGGAAGACCTCGCGCCTGTACAGCGGGGACAGTTGCTGACTCGACCATGCGTCCATGGACACTCCTGCGGGGCCAAAGTGGGGAAAGCGACGGAAACGGACGCTTTTTTCTACGCTGGAATCTACGTGGGTGCGCCGCGCGCCGCCATGGGAGTTGCCCGGGCAACGGGCGTCCCCGTTGCAAGAAGCTTGCCGGTCCTGTGTCTAAATGCTGCGCAGGTTGACGCGCTTGGACAGCGCCTCCGCACTCTCGCGCCGCTCGCTGTAGCGGTCGACCAGGTGGTCCGCGCAATCGCGCGTGAGCAGCGTGAACTTGACCAGCTCTTCCATCACGTCGACCACGCGCTCGTAGTAGGGCGAGGGCTTCATGCGGCCCGCGTCGTCGAACTCGAGGAACGCCTTGGCCACCGACGACTGGTTGGGGATGGTGATCATGCGCATCCAGCGGCCCAGCACGCGCAGCTGGTTCACCGCGTTGAACGACTGCGAGCCGCCCGACACTTCCATCACCGCGAGCGTCTTGCCCTGCGTGGGCCGCACCGAGCCGACGGCCAGCGGAATCCAGTCGATCTGCGCCTTCATGATCCCGGTCATCGCGCCGTGGCGCTCGGGCGAGGTCCACACCATGCCCTCGGCCCACTGCGCAAGATCGCGCAGCTCCTGCACCTTCGGATGGTCTTCGGGCGCGCCGTCGGGCAGGGGCAGGCCGCGCGGGTCGTAGATGCGGGGCTCGGCGCCCATGGCGCGCAGCAGGCGCGCGGCCTCTTCGGTCAGCAGGCGGCTGTAGGAGCGCTCGCGCAGCGATCCGTACAGCAGCAGGATGCGCGGTGCGTGCGTGGCGCGTGCGGTGGGAAGCAGCTCCTGCAGGCGGGGAACACGGAACGCATCGGCGTCGAGCTGCGGGAGATCAGGGCTTGGCGACACGCTGGCCTTTCGCGTCGATCACGGCTTCGCCGTCTTCCTTGGCGAACGCGCCTTGCTGCGGCTTCGGCAGGATGTCGAGCACGGCTTCCGAAGGGCGGCACAGGCGCGTGCCCAGCGGCGTGACGACGATGGGGCGGTTGATGAGGATCGGGTGCTGCAGCATGAAGTCGAGGAGCTGTTCGTCGCTCCACTTCGGATCGCCCAGGCCCAGCTCGTCGTACGGCGTGCCCTTCTGGCGCAGTACGTCGCGCACGGGCACGCCCATCGCCGCGATCAGCTGCGTGAGCGTGGCGCGGTCGGGCGGGGTCTTCAGGTACTCGATGACGGTGGGTTCGTCGCCCGTGTTGCGGATCAGCGCGAGCACGTTGCGCGAGGTGCCGCAGGCGGGGTTGTGATAGATGGTGATGTCGCTCATGGCAGGCTCGTTGAGAGAAGAAAAAATGGATCAGCCCAGGCTGAGGCGCAGCGCCAGCGCGGCGAGCGTCGCGGCCAGCACGGGCAGGGTCAGCACGATGCCGATGCGGAAGTAGTGGCCCCAGGTGATGGTCATGCCCTTCCTGGCGAGCACGTGCAGCCACAGCAGCGTGGCGAGGCTGCCGATGGGCGTGATCTTCGGGCCGAGGTCGCAGCCGATCACGTTGGCATAGACCATGGCCTCCTTCACGAGGCCGACCGCGCCCGAGGCCTCGATCGACAGCGCGCCGACCAGCACGGTCGGCATGTTGTTCATGACCGAGGAGAGCACCGCCGCGAGAAAACCGGTGCCCATGGCCGCGCCCCAGACGCCGCCTTGCGCGAACAGGTTCAGCAGCGTGGCGATCTGGCCGGTGAGCCCGGCGTTGCGCAGCCCGTAGACCACGAGGTACATGCCCAGCGAGAAGACCACGATCTGCCAGGGCGCGCCGCGCAACACCTGGCGCGTGCCGATCACCGGGCCGCGCGCCGCCACCGCGAGCAGGATCACGGCGCCGAAGGCGGCCACGGCGCTCACCGGCACGCCCAGCGGCTCCAGGCCGAAGAAGCCCACGAGCAGCAGCGCGAGCACGACCCAGCCGGCGCGGAAGGTGTCGCGGTCGCGGATCGCATCGGCGGGTTGCTTGAGGCGGGCCATGTCGTAGTGCGCGGGAATGTCGCGCCGGAAGCACCACAGCAGCACGCCCAGGCTCGCGAGCACGGCCGCGACGTTGACCGGCACCATCACCGAGGCGTACGCGTTGAAGCCGATGCCGAAGAAGTCGGCCGACACGATGTTCACGAGGTTCGACACGATGAGCGGCAGGCTGGCCGTGTCGGCAATGAAGCCCGCCGCCATGACGAAGGCCAGGGTGGTCGCCGGCGTGAAGCCGAGCGCCACGAGCATCGCCATCACGATGGGCGTGAGGATCAGCGCCGCGCCGTCGTTGGCAAAGAGGGCCGAGACCGCGGCGCCCAGCAGCACGATGAAGGCGAACAGCCGCCGGCCGTTGCCGCGTCCCCAGCGGGCCACGTGCAGCGCGGCCCACTCGAAGAAGCCGGCTTCGTCGAGCAGGAGGCTGATGAGGATGACGGCGATGAAGGTCGCGGTGGCGTTCCAGACGATGGCCCAGACGACGGGGATGTCGGTGAGCTGCACCACGCCGAAAAGCAGGGCGATGACGGCGCCCAGCGAGGCGCTCCAGCCGATGCCGAGGCCGCGTGGTTGCCAGATGACGAGCAGCAATGTGCCGGCGAAGATGAGGAGGGCGGTGGTCATGTTCTTCTGTTCAGGGGGTGTGCACAGGCCACCGGGTACTTCCCTCCGCGAATGTCCCCCGCCCTTCGGGCTCCTCCTTGATTTCGCTGCGGGAAGCACCCGGTGTCCTGCGCACGGGGACGCGCTGTTGGTGTGCGCCGATCAACGACTGCACTGCCCCATGCTCACGTCGATGGGGTGCCTTGCGCAGCGAAATCAAGGGGGAGGCCGCAGGCCGGAGGACATTCGCGGAGCAAGGTGCCCCGTCGGCGGGAGCACGCCAGAGCGCACGCACGCTGCGTGCAACAGCACAAGCCTTCATGGTCAGCAGTCGCAGGTGGTCGCGGGAAGGCAGGCTTCCCCCTGGCAGCAGTTCTCGGTGAGGTAGCCGAGCAGGCCGTTCATCCGCTCGAACGACGCGCGGTAGATGAGGTTGCGCCCCTGGCGCTCCTGCGAGACGAGGCTCGCGTTCACCAGCTCCTTGAGGTGAAAGGACAGCCCCGTCGCCGGTACCGCCAGCGCTTCGGTCAGCGCACCCGGCGTCAGCCCGTCGGGCCCCGCCACCACCAAGGCGCGGAACACCCGCAGGCGCACGGGTTGCGCGAGTGCGCCCAAGGCGCGGACCACATCGTTTTCTTCCATTATTCAAGTATCTTTGAATTATTGAAGCGAGGCAACCCACGGCACAGAAAGACCGGTGGCGCGAATCGGCCATCGCCTTGGCAGGCAGCGGCCATCTGCGATGCACCGCTTTTTCTACAGTCGCCCTCGGTCCATTCCCCAACGACGCATTCAACGAAGGAGACACCCATGTCCGACACCTATGTTCTGGTTCACGGCGCCTGGCACACTGGCGCCGAAATGGAGGCCGTGGCCGACGGCCTGCGCGCGGCCGGCCACACCGTGCATTGCCCCACCGTGGCAGGCAACAACCCCGGCGACGACCGCGCGGGCACCGGCCTGGCCGACGCCATCGCCTCGGTGGTCCGCTTCATCGAGGGCAAGGACCTCACGCAGGTGCGGCTCGTGGGCCACAGCTACGGCGGCATGGTGATCTCGGGCGTGGCCGACCGCATCGCGGCGCGGCTGCGGCGGCTGGTCTACATCAACGCCTTCGTGCCGCTCGATGGCGAAGCGCTCAACGACATGGTCCCGCCGCATTACGTGACCATGTTCGACGCGGTGGCTGCGGCCAACAACAATGCCGTGACGTTGCCCTTCGAGATCTGGCGCGAGGCCTTCATCAACGACGCCGACCTGGCGCTGGCGCAGTCCGCCTACGACAAGCTCAACCCGCACCCGTACCGCACCTTCACCGACAAGATCCAGCTGAAGCAGCCGCTGGCGGCGCTGGCGCTGGGCAAGTCGTACGTCAACTGCCAGCAGGACACGGCGCTGCCGCACAGCCTGCCGTGGCATCCGCGGCTGTCGGAGCGGCTGGGGTTGTTCCGGCTCGTGGAGTGCCCGGGCAGCCACGAGATGTTCTTCTCGAACCCGCAGCGGCTGGCGCAGGCGATCCTCGAAGCGGGGCGCGACTGAGGGCGGAGGTTCAGCCGTTCGGAAAGAGCGCGTCGAACACGCGCAGCGACGCATAGGCATCGTTGGCCGCGTAGCGGATCTGCGATTCGGTGAGCTGCTTGTGCGCCCAGTTCGAGGTGGTCGCCTTGCGCGACTTGGCGAAGCGGCGGTTGAACATCAGCGCCACCGCCGTCTTCACGCCCACCGAGCGGCGGTAGCCGCGCCGGCGGAATTCGTCGTCGATGTCGAACACGGCCTGCGGCGCAATCGCCAGCCGCAGGCGGATCAGCGACAGGTCGCTCGAAAGGCCGAAGCCGACCTTGCGCAGTTCGGTGGACGCGAGCAGGCCAGCCACCACGGGGTTGCATTCGTCGCGGTGCAGCTGGAACAGCCAGGCTGTGTCGCGCGTGGCGAACTGCACCACGTGCGGGCCGGTCGACACTTCGTTCTTCGCGAAGGTGGGGCGCGACTCGGTGTCGAAGCCCGCCACGCCGGCGTCGAGCAATTCGTCCGCGGCGCGCTCGGCTTCGGCGAGCGAGGTGACGACCACGATGTCTTTCAGGTCGAGGCTGTCGAAGGGGTCGAGCAGCGCGATCTGTTCGCGCTCGGGAAGCGGAGGGAGCCGGTGGCCGTGGTTGTTGTTCTGTTCGTTCACCGGGTCTTCGCTTTCGCGGCCTTGGGGGTTGTCTTGGGTTTGGGCTTCTTCGGCTTCGGCGGCTGGCCCGAACGCAGCGCGGCCTCGTAGGCCAGGCGGCCCCAGCGCGCCGCTTCCTCGCGGTCTTCGAACAGGTCGGCCGGCGCCAGACGGTACGACATCGGCATCTCCTTGCCTTCGCGCACGTAGGTGAAGGGCGGCAGGTTCAGCGCGTCGAAGTGCGAGGCGCTGCCGGCGTCGGACTTGAGGTACAGCGTGTCCTTGGCGACGAGCGCGATCATGCGGCCTTCGTGCCACACGCCGTGGCCGCCGAACATGCGGCGGGTCTCGATGCGGCCGAGGCGCTCGAAGGTCTCGTGCAGGCTTTGAACAAAAACGCTCATGACGTGATCTCGATGCGGTTGCCGTCCGGATCGAGCACGACGCTCTCGTAGTAGCCGTCGCCGGTGCGGCGCGGGCCGTCGAGCAGCGGGTAGCCGTCGGCCTTCAGCCGCTGCGTGAGCGCATCGACCTCGGCGTCGGAGCCGACCGAGATCGCCAGGTGCGTCCAGCCCATGCGCTGCGCGCCGGCCTCGGCGACCACGGGCGACAGCGTGCTCGTGGTCATGGCCTCGATGCGCGCGCCGTCGCCCAGGCTCAGGAAGCACGAGGCGAAGCCCTTGGCCGGATTGACGTAGCCGGCGCCGGCGGTGGCGCCGAAGTAGTCGACGTAGAAGCGCTTGCAGCGTTCGAGGTCGGTGGTCCAGAGGGCGATGTGGTCGATGCGGATGCGCATGGGGCAGGAAGGAAGTGCGGAGGGTGTCAGCCCGTGCGCCAGGGCGCGCGGCTGGGCGACCAATGGTAGGCGATGCGTTCGCGTCCGCTGCCGGGGTGGCGGTCGACCACGCCGCGCACGAGGCCGTAGCGTTCGTAGAAGCGCTGCGCCTCGGTGTTGGTGACGGCCACGTGCAGCCGCCAGCCGTGCGGCATGCGCACGCAGGCCTCGTCGAGCAGCGCCTTGCCCAGGCCCTGGCTGCGCAGGTGCGGTTCGACGAACAGCTGGGCGACGTACTCGCGCGCCGTGAGCAGCACCATGAAGGCCAGCACCTGGCCATCGCGCTCGGCCAGCACCACGTCGGCGGGCGGGATGAATTCGGTCTGCACGCGCCGCAGCCAGTGGCCGATGGGCTCGACGTGGACGGCGCTGCGGTTGGCCGACACCCAGGCGCGGCGCCAGATGCCCGCGAGCACCATGTTCTCCTCGGCGCCGCCATCGCGCGAGCGCAACTCGAAGGCAGGAATCTGGGCAGCGGACATGCGGACCATGATAGCCACGCCGGGTGCGGACCGCACCCCTTTGTGCTCAGCCGTTCAGCGTCTGCGCATGGTGCGCGATGTGGTCCGCCATGAAGCTCTGGATGAAGTAGTAGCCGTGGTCGTAGCCCGCATGGCGGCGCAGCGTGAGCGGCTGGCCGGCGGCGAAGCAGGCGGCCTCGAAGGCCTCGGGGTACAGCTGCTCGGCGAGGAATTTGTCGGCCAGGCCCTGGTCGAGGAGGATGCCCTGCGGATAGGGCGCCACGGTCTGCGACTGCATCAGCGCGCTGGCGTCGTGCGCGAGCCACTGCGCGCGGTCGTCGCCCGGTTCGCCCAGGTAGCCGGCGAAGGCCTTCTGGCCCCACGGGCACTGGGTGGGCGCACAGATCGGCGCGAAGGCCGAGAGCGACTTGAAGCGCCCCGGGTGCCGCAGCGCCAGCGTGAGCGCGCCGTGGCCGCCCATCGAGTGGCCGAAGATGCCGATGCGCTCGCCGTCGACCGGAAAGTGACGGGCCACCAACGGCAGCAGCTCGTGCACGATCCAGCTTTCCATGCGCCAGTGCGTGGCCCAGGGCTCGGCGGTGGCGTCGAGGTAGAAGCCGGCGCCGATGCCGAAGTCCCAGCTGTCTTTCGCGCCCGGCAGGCCTTCGGGCCCGGCGCCGCGTGGGCTGGTGTCGGGCGCGATGAGCGCAACGCCCAGGCTCGCGGCCATGCGTTGCGCGCCGGCCTTCACCGCGAAGGTCTCTTCGTTGCAGGTCAGGCCGGCAAGATAGAGCAGGGCGGGCACGCGCGTGTGCGCAGCCTGCGGCGGCAGGTAGAGCGAGAAGCGCATCGGCAGGCCGATCTCGTGCGAGCGGTGCTCGACGAAGCGCTGCACGCCGCCGAAGGCATGGTGTTCGGAAAGAAGGGTGGGGGCGGTGTCGGTCATGAAGAAGAAGTCGTCTGGCTTCGCAGCGCGGGCACGAGTTCGAGCACGGCATCGGCGAAGGTGCGCGGCGCTTCCTGCGGCAGGTTGTGGCCCGCGCCGGGCACGAGGCGGTGCGAACGCGGTCCGCTGAAGCGGTGCGCGTGGGCCGAGGCATCGGCGGGCGGACGCACGCCGTCGTCGATGCCGTCAAAGGTGATGGCGGGCACGGTGATCGTCGGCTGCGCGGCGAGGCGGCGTTCGATGTCGGCATAGGCCGGGTCGCCGGGCACGAGGCCGAAGCGGTGGCGGTACGAATGGATCACCACGTCCACGAAGTCGGGGTGGTCGAAGGCGGCGGCGCTGCGTTCGAAGGTGGCGTCGTCGAAGCGCCACGTCGGCGACCACAGCTGCCACAACAGCTTCGTGAGGGCCTTGCGGTCCTTCGCGAGGCCGGCGCGGCCGCGTTCGCTGTGGAAGTAGTACTGGTACCAGAGGCTGTGCTCGTTCTCAGCCGTGTCGGGTTCCATCGCCTTGGCGATGTTCTGGATGTTGTAGCTGTTGAGCGAGACCAGCCCCGCGCAGCGTTCGGGCCACAGCGCCGCCACCACGCAGGCGGCGCGGCCGCCCCAGTCGTAGCCGGCCAGCACGGCGCGGTCGATCTTCAGGGCGTCGAGCAGCGCGAGCAGGTCGGCGCCGAACGCCGCCTGTTCGCCCGAGCGCGGCGTGGCCTCACTCAGGAAGCGCGTGGCGCCGTAGCCGCGCATGTACGGCACGATCACGCGGCAGCCTTGGGCGGCCAGCATCGGCGCGACTTCGGCGTAAGTGTGAATGTCGTATGGAAAGCCGTGCATCAGCAGCACGGGCGGGCCGTCGGCGGGGCCGGCTTCGTAGTAGGCGACTTCGAGGACGCCCGCTTCGATGGTGCGCAGGGGTTCCATTCTTTCCATCACGAGATCACCTCCAAAGGGGGAGTCGATGTCTTTTCCAGGAACACCGCGGAACCGGCTTTGCCGGGCCGCTGGTGTTGCCCCCTGCAAGGGGGTTGGCGAAGCGACACGAAGTGCGCGAAGACTGGGGGTTAGTAAAGCACCACGCCGCGGATCGACTCGCCGCGCTTCATCAGGTCGAAGCCCTTGTTGATGTCTTCCAGCGGCATGGTGTGCGTGATCAGGTCGTCGATGTTGATCTTGCCTTCCATGTACCAGTCGACGATCTTCGGCACATCAGTGCGTCCGCGCGCGCCGCCGAAAGCAGAGCCTTCCCACTTGCGGCCCGTGACCAGCTGGAACGGGCGGGTGCTGATCTCGGCGCCGGCCTCGGCCACGCCGATGATGATGCTGCGGCCCCAGCCCTTGTGCGTGCACTCGAGCGCCTGGCGCATCACCTGCGTGTTGCCGATGCACTCGAAGCTGTAGTCGGCGCCACCGTCGGTCAGCTGCACGATGGCATCGACCACGTTCTCGGTGGTCTTGGGGTTGATGAAGTGCGTCATGCCGAACTGGCGGGCCATGGCTTCGCGCTCGGGGTTCAGGTCGACGCCGATGATCTTGTCGGCGCCCACCATCTTGGCGCCCTGGATCACGTTCAGGCCGATGCCGCCCAGGCCGAACACCACGACGTTCGCGCCGGCTTCGACCTTGGCCGTGAAGATCACCGCACCGATGCCGGTGGTGACGCCGCAGCCGATGTAGCAGACCTTGTCGAAGGGCGCGTCTTCGCGGATCTTGGCCAGCGAGATCTCGGGCGCGACCGTGTAGTTGCTGAAGGTGCTCGTGCCCATGTAGTGGAAGATGGGCTTGCCGTCGAGGCTGAAGCGGCTGGTGGCGTCGGGCATGAGGCCCTTGCCCTGCGTGCCGCGGATCAGCTGGCACAGGTTGGTCTTGCGGCTCAGGCAGAACTTGCACTGGCGGCATTCGGGCGTGTACAGCGGAATGACGTGGTCGCCCTTTTT
Organism: Variovorax boronicumulans; assembly: GCF_009811375.1. Lineage (NCBI taxonomy): Bacteria > Pseudomonadati > Pseudomonadota > Betaproteobacteria > Burkholderiales > Comamonadaceae > Variovorax > Variovorax boronicumulans. Next base: position 3,411,028 of record NZ_BKDH01000001.1, on the reverse strand, counting down.
CAGCGTGGTGACGCCGGGGCCGACATCGACCACGATGCCCGCGCCTTCATGGCCCAGGATGGCGGGGAAGATGCCTTCGGGGTCGGCGCCCGAGAGCGTGTAGTAGTCGGTGTGGCAGATGCCGGTGGCCTTGATCTCGACCAGCACTTCACCGAACTTCGGGCCTTGGAGGTCCACGGTTTCGATGGTCAGGGGTTGGCCTGCTTGCCAGGCGACGGCGGCTTTGGTTTTCATGGGATTCGGTTCTTCAGAGAGCGGAGGGGGACAAGGATACTCAGGCGAGCCTTCAGGCGGGGCCAGCCGGGAAGATACCCGACATGCCCACAAAGCCCGGCAGGTGACGAAAGTCCCAGACCCAGCGGCGCAGCGCGGGAAACTCGTCGAGCGAGATGCCGCCTTCGCCCGCCAGCGCCACGTACGGGAAGCAGGCGAGGTCGGCAATGGTCGGCTCGGGCGCGGCCACGAGCCAGCGCAGGCCGGTGGCGGCGTGCTGCTCGGCCAGGTGGTCGTCGAGCACACGGAAGGCCGCGCGCGCACCGCGCCGGCAGGCCTCGATGTCCAGGTGCGTGTAGCCCAGCGCGTCGTGCAGCCGGGCGGCCGAGGCGGTGCGCGTGATCTCGTCGGCCATGGCGAGCCACATCGCGACCTGGCCGCGCAGCTTCGGGTCGGCGGGGTACCAGCGGCACTGCGCATCGTCGTAGCGGCTCGCGAGGTAGACGAGGATGGCCTGCGCGTCGCGCAGCATGAAGCCCTCGTCGTCGATCACGGGGAGCTGGCCGAGCGGGTTGACCTGCTCGAGGAATCTTGCGGACTTGTGTTCGCGGCCTGGATGGAAATCGACCGGCACGCTCGCATGGTCCACGCCGAGCCACAGCAGCATCTGCCGCACCTTGAAGCAGTTGCCCGAGAGCGGGTAGTCGTAGAGCCTGACGGTCATGCGGCGGCCCTCGCGGTGCCGAAGCGCATGCCGCGCTCGCGCAGCCAGCGGCGGTAGGTGACGGAGGTGGTGTCGCCGCGCGTGGGTGTCTCGGCGCGGCCTTCGAGCGGCATGCGCTTGAAGGCGTGGTTCTCCAGGATCGGCTTGTCCTGTCCGAAGATCGTGTGCTGGAAGGCGATGAGCTCGGCGTCGCTCGACACGTCGTCGAAGTAGGCCAGCAGCGTGTGGGCGATGACGTGCTCGTCGTCCACCGGTTGCAGGAAGAGGCCGATGGCGTCGAGCTTGTCGGGCCGGTGGCTCGACTTGTAGAGCATGGCCGAGAAGGGCTGCATCACGCGGTACTTGTAGAACACCTCGCTGCCGGTGTCGTGGGCGGCCGAGGCGCGCGGCTGCCAGAAGCGGCAGTCGGTGGCCCAGATCTCGTCGGTGGCGGCATCGACCTCGACGTTGTACTTGGCCACTTCGGTGTGCGGCACCTTGCCGAGGTAGTCGGGGTGCACGAAGGGAAAGTGCGCCATGTCCAGGAAGTTCTCGATCACGCGCAAGCCCGACACGGCCACGCCGAGCCCACCGCAGTCGACGATGCGGCGGCCGGGTTCGTCGTACTCGGGGAAGGCGAACAGCGGGCGCGCCGGGCGGCCGCTGGGGCAGACCCAGAGGAAGCCGTAGCGCGACTGCACGGTCAGCGTGTCGGCGCCGAGCCGGGCGTGCGGCGTGCCGTCGGCGTCGGTGTGCAGGTGCAGGGTTTCGCCGAGCAGCCGCGCCGTGCGCGGCAAGCCGCTGGCGGGGCCGACGACGAGCCAGTCGTCGAGCATGTTGGGATCGTCGGTGACGAAGGGCATGTTGCTTCTTTCTTCTTGTTCAGTGCGATGCAGCGGCTTCGATGTCGCTGCGCAACTGGCGCGCCGCGCGATGCACCCGGGCCATCGCGTCGGAGCCGGGGGCTGCGTCGGTCCACAGGTGCAGGAAGCTCAGCTGCGGCTGGGCGTCGAGCAGCAGCGCGGCGACGGGCGATTCGCCCAGCGTGCCTTGCCATGCGTCGGGCGTTCCTGTCGACGCGAAGCCATGCGGCGCCAGCGCAGCGCGCACCTCGGAGGCGGCCACGCGCAGGGTCAGCGTGCGGGCGAGGTGCCAGCCGGCGGGCACGGCGTCGGCCAGCTCGGGCGGCGCCTCTGCGCCGTCGGCCGCGAGGCGCACCCACAGCATGCCCGCGGCATCCGCCGTGGCGAACGTCTTGGCGCAGACGTTGCGCGGCGCCTGCATGGCCGGGTGCGCCGGGATGCGCACGCAGGCGCCGCTGCCGGCCTCGTACTGCCAGCCGTGGTAGGCGCAGGCCAGGCGGTCGCCGCCGGTCACCTGGCCGAGGGTGAAGCGCACGCTGCGGTGCGGGCAGCGGTTCTCCCAGGCCTGCGGCGAGCCATCGGCCGCGCGCCACAGCGCGAGCTCCTGGCCTTGTGCAAAGCCGGCGACGATGTTGGCGCCGGCGCGCACCTCGGCGGAGGGCGTGACGGGATGCCAGGTGGCTGAGGGATTCATGGGTCTTGATCGTGGGGGCAGCGGGAAAGGGCGCCACAAATCGGCATAGCATCGACCATGCCCTTGTCGGCGGTGCCGCCTACCGTAGCGTGTCCGCCGCACCGATGAAAGCCCCATGCCAAGACGCTCCTTTTCATTCCTGCAACGACGGCCCGCGCGGCGGTGGCGTCCATGACCGCCGGGCGCATCGACCTTGCGCTGGTCGAGGCCTTCGTGCTCGTGATGAAGAGCGGCAGCCTCACCAAGGCCGAGAGCCTGTCGGGCGTGTCGAAGGCCACGCTGAGCCGGCAGCTCACGCGGCTGGAGGAACTGCTGGGCGCCCAGCTGCTGCTGCGCAGCTCGCGCCGCATTGCGCCCACGGAGGCCGGGCGTGCGTTCTTCGCACGCTGCGAGGGGCTGCTCGGCGAGGTGAGCGGCCGGCTGGAAACGGCGCGCACCGAGGTGCAGGAGCTCACGGGCGGGGTGTCGGGGCGGCTCACGCTGCTGTCCGACACGCAGTTCAGCACCTCCTTCGTCTGCCATGTGGTGCGGATCTTTCTCGAATCGCACCCGAACGTGCGCTGTCAGCTCGACGTGGCGAACGGCGCGCAGGCCCCGCAGATCGGCGAGGTCGACTGCTATGTGGGCTCGGCGCCGCCCGACCTGCCGGACCTGGTCGCCAAGCTGCTGGGCCGGCTGGCCTACGGCCTGTATGCCAGCCCGCAGTACCTGGCGCGGCACGGCACGCCGCAGACGCCCGAGGCGCTGGCGCAGCACCGGATGATCGCGATGCGCGAGCCGTCGGGGCCGCCGTCGCCGCTGCGGCTGGTGTCGCTGCAGGCCTCGGGGCGCCATGTGGTGCGCACGGAGCCGGCCTTCGAGACCAACGACCACTGGGTGATGAAGACTTTCTGCATCGACGGCCTGGGCATTGCGCCGCTGCCGGTGTTCTTTGCCGGCCCCGAGGTGGCGCAGGGCGTGCTGGTGCCGGTGCTGCCGCAGTGGCCGCCGGAGGCGCGGCGGCTGTACTGCGCCTACCAGCGGCAGCGCTACATGGGACAGAAGCTGCGGGCCTTCGTCGACCTGATGGCGCGCTGCGTGGCGGACATCGGCTCGTACAACCACTACGTGGGGTCGACCGCGGCGGTGTCACCTGCACGGCGGGCGCGGTCGGCGGCGCGACCATAATCAGCTTTCTTCTTCCTGCATCCGCCAGATTCCTTCACCGATCCATCATGAAGAAAATCCTCGTCCTCAACGGCCCCAACCTCAACCTGCTCGGCACGCGCGAGCCCGAACAGTACGGCCGCGACACGCTCGCCGACGTCGAACGCCTGTGCAAGGAGACGGGCGCGAAACTCGGCGTCGAGATCGAGTGCCGCCAGTCGAACCACGAAGGCGTGCTGATCGACTGGGTCCAGGAGGCGGGCCGCGAAGTGGCGGCCGGGAACATGCTGGGCGTGGTGATGAACCCGGGCGCCTACACCCACACGTCGATCGCGCTGCACGACGCCATCAAGGGGGCGAGCGTGCCGCTGATCGAGCTGCACATCTCGAACGTGCATGCACGGGAAGAGTTTCGCCACCACTCGTACATCTCGCCTGCGGCGCGCGGGATCATCGTGGGGCTGGGGGTGAAAGGCTACACGCTGGCGATTGCTGCGCTGGTTCCCTGAGTTTTTCGGGGGGCGTGCGCAGGGCACCGGGTACTTCCCTCCGCGAATGTCCCCCGCCTTCGGCTCCTCCTTGATTTCGCTGCGGGAAGCACCCAGTGCCCTGCGCACGGGGGCACGCTTCGGGCGAACGGCTGATCAAGAGCCGCTCTGTATCGCAGCGTCTCAGTAGGTCTGCTTGGGCGCGGCAGCCTTCCAGCTGCGGCTGACCCGGCCTGCGCTGTCGACGCTTTCCAGGTGCACGTCGAAGCCCCAGAGCCTTGCGACGTGCTTCAGCACTTCTTCGGCGTTGTCGTTCAGCGGCAGGTTGTTGCGCTGCGTATGGCGCAGCGTGAGCGAGCGGTCGCCGCGCGTGGCCACGCTCCAGACCTGGATGTCGGGCTCGCGGTTGCCGATGTCGTACTGGCGTGACAGCGATTCGCGCAACGCCTGGTAGCCGCTGTCGTCGTGGATGGCCGACACCTCGAGCTCCGATTCGCTCTGGTAGTCGCGGATCGAGAACAGGCGGAAATCGCGCATCGTCTTGGGGCTCAGGAACTGGCCGACGAAGCTCTCGTCCTTGAAGTTGCGCATCGCGTAGTCGAGCGTCTTGACCCAGTCGGTGCCCGCGAAGTCGGGGAACCAGCGGCGGTCTTCGTCGGTCGGCTTTTCGCAGACGCGGCGCAGGTCGGTGAACATCTTGAAGCCCAGCGCATAGGGGTTGATGCCGCTGTAGGCGCGGTGGCCCACGGGCGGCTGGAACACCACGCTGGTGTGCGAGCTGAGCCATTCCATCATGAAGCCGTCGTCCAGCTGGCCGCGGTCGTACATGGTGTTGAGCAGCGTGTAGTGCCAGAAGGTGGCCCAGCCTTCGTTCATGACCTGGGTCTGGCGCTGCGGGTAGAAGTACTGCGCGATCTTGCGCACGATGCGCACCACCTCGCGCTGCCACGGCTCGAGCAGGGCGGCGTTCTTCTCGATGAAATAGAGCAGGTTCTCCTGCGGCTCGGGCGGAAAGCGGCGCGCGGCTTCCGACTCGGCGGCTTGTTCGCTCTTGCGCGGCAGCGTGCGCCACAGGTCGTTCACCTGCTGCTGCATGTGGCGCTCGCGGTCGGTGCGCTGCGCGCTCTCTTGCGCCAGCGAACGCTTCTGCGGACGGCGATAGCGGTCGACGCCGTAGTTCATGAGCGCGTGGCAGGAGTCGAGCAGGTCTTCCACCGCGTCGAGGCCGTGACGTTCCTCGCACTCGGCGATGTAGTGCCGCGCGTAGACGAGGTAGTCGATGATCGACGACGCGTCGGTCCACATGCGGAACAGGTAGTTGCCCTTGAAGAAGCTGTTGTGCCCATAGGCCGCGTGCGCGATCACCAGGGCCTGCATGGCCATGGTGTTTTCTTCCATGAGGTAGGCAATGCACGGATCGGAGTTGATGACGATCTCGTAGGCCAGCCCCATGTGGCCGCGCTTGTAGTTCTTCTCGGTGGAAATGAACTGCTTGCCGTACGACCAGTGCCTGTAGATCATGGGCATGCCCACGCTGGCGTAGGCGTCCATCATCTGCTCGGCCGTGATCACCTCGAGCTGGTTCGGGTAGGTGTCCAGGCCGAAGCTCCTCGCGGTCTTCGCGATTTCGGTGTGGTACGTCTCGATGAGCTCGAAGGTCCAGTCGGACGGGCTGGGCAGGCGCTCGAGGCGGGAGGTGGGCAGGTCGGTGCTGCGCGGCAGGAAAGGGGCCCCGGGAGGGCGTTCGGTGGTGATCATGTGGGCACCCCTTCCTTCTTGAACAGGTCGCGGAACACCGGGTAGATGTCCTGCGCGTCCGATACCTTGCGCATGGCGAAGTTGGGCGCCACGCCTTCGAGCTGCTGGTATTCCTGCCACAGGTTCTGCTCGGTCTCGGCCACCTGCACGTAGGCGTAGTAGCGCACCACGGGCAGGATGTTGTCGACCAGCAGTTCGCGGCAGCGGCCGCTGTCCTGGTGCCAGTTGTCGCCGTCACTGGCCTGGGCGCCGTACACGTTCCATTCGCCGCTGGCGTAGCGGGCCTTGATGATCTCGTCCATGAGCACCAGTGCGCTCGACACCACGGTGCCGCCGGTTTCTGTGGCGTGGAAGAACTCTTCTTCGGTCACTTCCTGTGCCTGCGTGTGGTGGCGCAGGAACACGAGGTCGATGCGCTCGTAGTGCCGCGTGAGAAACAGGTACAGCAGCATGAAGAAGCGCTTGGCCATGTCCTTGCGCGCCTCGTCCATCGAGCCCGACACGTCCATGAGGCAGAACATCACGGCCTTGGCGCTGGGCACGGGCGTCTTCACGCGGTTGCGGTAGCGCAGGTCGATCGGGTCGATGTAGGGCACATGCCGCATGGTGCGGCGCAGCTCGGCGATGAGGTCCTCGGTCTCGCGGATTTCCTTCTGGATCAGTGCGGTCTCGACCTGTGGATGCGCTTTCAGGACCAGGAGGTGCGCCTCCAGGCGCTTGAGCTCCTTGCGCGGTTCGCCGCCCAATGCAATGCGCCGCGCCAGCGCGCCGCGCATGGAGCGCACCACGTGCAGGTTGTTGGGCGAGCCGTCGCTGGTGAAGCCGGCGCGGTGGCTCTTCCACTCGGGCACTTCGGCGATCTGGGTGCGCACGAGGTGGGGCAGCGCAAGGTCGTCGAAGAAGACGCGCATGAACTCCTCGCGCGTGAGGCGGAAGACGAAGTCGTCTTCGCCTTCGCCGCTGTCGCTGGCCTCGCCGCTGCCCGAGCCACCGCCGCCCTGGCCCTCGGGGCGCGCGATGCGGTCGCCCTTGAGGTATTCCTGGTTGCCGGGGTGCACGTACTCGCGGTCGCCGCCGCGCGCATGGCCGAACACCGGCTCGGAGACATCGTGGCGCGGCAGGGTCACGTCTTCGCCTTGCTCCAGCTCGCGGATGTTGCGCCCGCTGACCGCGCGCCGCACCGCCTCCTGGATCTGCCCCTTGTAGCGCCGAAGGAAGCGCTCGCGGTTGCCGATGGACTTGTTCTTGCCCGAGAGCCGACGATCGATGATCTGCTGCAGGATGGCCACGATGTTTTCAAAGCTCCTTGCAAAACGGTGGACGGTGCGCTGGTTAGGTCCTTCGCACGCGTCCGTTGTTCCCGCTGTCCGCTATGAACTCTTGCGCACCCGCAGGTACCACTCGCACAGAAGCCGGACCTGCTTGGCGGTGTAGCCCTTCTCGACCATGCGGGTCACGAAGTCTTCGTGCTTCTTCTGCTCGTCGGCGCTGCTCTTGGTGTTGAAACTGATCACCGGCAGCAGCTCTTCGGTGTTGGAGAACATCTTCTTCTCGATGACTGCGCGCAGCTTCTCGTAGCTGGTCCACGCCGGGTTGCGCCCCGCGTTGCCGGCCCGCGCGCGCAGCACGAAGTTGACGATCTCGTTGCGGAAGTCCTTCGGGTTGCCGATGCCGGCGGGGCGCTCGATCTTCTCGAGCTCGCCGTTGAGCGAGGCGCGGTCGAACACTTCGCCGGTGTCCACGTCGCGGAACTCCTGGTCCTGGATCCAGTAGTCGGCGTAGGTCACGTAGCGGTCGAAGATGTTCTGGCCGTACTCGCTGTAGCTCTCCAGGTAAGCAGTCTGGATTTCCTTGCCGATGAACTCGGCATAGCGCGGCGCCAGCAGCTCCTTGATGTAGCTGATGTACTTCTGCTCGGTTTCCGGCGGAAACTGCTCGCGCTCGATCTGCTGTTCGAGCACATACATCAGGTGCACCGGGTTGGCGGCCACCTCGGTGCTGTCGAAGTTGAAGACCTTGGAGATGATCTTGAAGGCGAAGCGCGTGGAGACGCCGCTCATGCCCTCGTCGACGCCCGCGTAGTCGCGGTACTCCTGAATCGACTTGGCCTTGGGGTCGGTGTCCTTGAGGTTCTCGCCGTCGTACACCTGCATCTTGCTGAAGGTGCTGGAGTTCTCGGGCTCCTTCAGGCGCGTGAGCACCGACAGCTGCGCCATCATGCGCAAGGTGCCGGGCGCGCACGGCGCCTTGGCCAGCGAGGAGTTGCGCACCAGCTTCTCGTAGATCTTGATCTCTTCGGAGGCACGCAGGCAGTACGGCACCTTCACGATGTAGATCCGGTCGAGGAAAGCCTCGTTGTTCTTGTTGTTGCGGAACGCCTTCCACTCGCTCTCGTTGCTGTGGGCCAGCACGATGCCGTCGAAGGGAATGGCGCCGAAGCCTTCGGTGCCCTTGAAGTTGCTTTCCTGCGTGGCCGTGAGCAGCGGGTGCAGCACCTTGATGGGGGCCTTGAACATTTCCACGAACTCGAGCAGGCCCTGGTTCGCGAGGCACAGGCCGCCGGAGTAGGCGTACGCGTCGGGGTCGTCCTGGGCGTAGGTCTCGAGCTTGCGGATGTCGACCTTGCCGACCAGCGAAGAGATGTCCTGGTTGTTCTCGTCGCCGGGCTCGGTCTTGGCGACCGCGATCTGGCGCAGCACCGAGGGGTAGCGCTTGACCACCTTGAACTGGCGGATGTCGCCGCCGTACTCCTCGAGCCGCTTCACGGCCCAGGGCGACAGGATGCGGTTCAGGTAGCGCACGGGGATGCCGTACTCTTTTTCGAGGATCTCGCCGTCTTCGAGGGTGTCGAAGAGCCCGAGGGGCGACTCGTTCACCGGGGAGCCGTGGATCGCATAGAAGGGCACGTGCTCCATGAGCTGCTTCAGGCGCTCCGCGATCGAGCTCTTGCCGCCGCCGACGGGCCCCAGCAGGTAAAGGATTTGCTTCTTTTCTTCGAGTCCCTGCGCGGCGTGGCGGAAATAGGACACCACCTGCTCGATGGCATCTTCCATGCCATAGAACTCCTTGAACGCCGGATAGATCTTGATGACCTTGTTCGCGAAGATCCGCGAAAGACGGGGGTCATTGCGGGTATCTACCAGTTCCGGCTCGCCAATGGCCTGGAGCATTCGTTCGGAGGCCGTTGCATATGCCGTCGGATCGCGTTTGCAGATATCCAGATATTCCTGCAGCGAGAGAACTTCCTCGCGGGTGCGTTCGTAGCGGGCTGCAAAGTTGCTGATCACGTCCATGGTCGCGCCTCCTTCAGGTCGGCGGGGCTTTTGACCCCGATGCCTACAGCCAGAGACTGCGTCGCTCCTCTTGGAAGAGGGGCCCCGCCCATGGCCGTATGCCGTGGAAAACTCCCTTACACACTATCTACACAATCGGTTCAATCAGCATAAAGCAAAGAATGAACCGGGCAAATGTTTTATTTATTCTGAACCCCTCTGCCGAGTAAAGTTCCTCGGAAAACAAGGAACTTCTATTCGTGTTTCTGTTAAATTGAAAAGCTCGCGTTCGCGTAATTGTCCCCGGATGAAATGACTATGCCGAATGGCTATCGTCCTCATTGAAATTCTGTGGCGAACACCTTTCCTAATTGAACCCGGGTTCAATAAAGCCGATGCCTTTCAGCAATAACGCGCGACCTGTCGTTTGGTTTATTGCATATCCAAAAAAACATTAAAGCAATCCCCGCGCCACTCCTGTGGCGAGTGGCTGGCGCATGGCAACGTGGGAAGACAACGCGGGCGCCGGTCGGCGGCGTTCCGCAACGGTGCGGGGAGCACCGTTCGCGTGCCTGGTGCGCCGCCACAGGGCGGCAGCGGCCGAAAGAGGGCACGCTTCGGGCCGACAGGGCGTCGGCCCGGCGCTGACGAAAGCCGTCAGCGCGTCAGCATCATCATCAGCTGAAGAATTCCTTGGCCTTGTCGAACCAGCCCTTGTCGGTCGGGCTGTGCTTCTCGCCACCCTTCTTGAGCGATTCGTCGAGCTCCTTGAGCAGCTTGCGCTGGTGCTCGGTGAGCTTCACGGGCGTTTCCACGCGCACGTGGCAGTACAGGTCACCCGGGTAGCTCGAACGCACGCCCTTGATGCCTTTGCCGCGCAGGCGGAACTGCTTGCCGCTCTGGGTGCCGTCGGGAATGTCGATGGCGGCCGCGCCCTTGAGCGTGGGCACGTTGATCTCGCCGCCCAGCGCCGCGGTGGTGACGCTCACCGGCACCACGCAGTGCAGGTCGTCGCCGTCGCGCTCGAACAGGTCGTGCTTCTTGAGGCGGATCTCGATGTACAGGTCGCCGGGCGGCCCGCCGTTGGTGCCGGGCTCGCCGTTGCCGGTGCTGCGGATGCGCATGCCGTCGTCGATGCCCGCCGGAATCTTCACTTCGAGGGTCTTGTTGTTCTTGATCTTGCCCTGGCCGTGGCACACGGTGCAGGGCTCGGGAACGATCTTGCCGCTGCCGTGGCAGGTCGGGCAGGTCTGCTGCACGCTGAAGAAGCCCTGGCGCATCTGCACGGCGCCCGCGCCGTGGCAGGTGGTGCAGGTGATGGGCTTGGTGCCGGGCTTGGCGCCGGAGCCGTGGCAGGTGCCGCAGTCGTCCCAGCTCGGGATGCGGATCTGCGCGTCCTTGCCGTCGGCGGCTTCCTCGAGCGTGACTTCCATCGCGTAGCTCAGGTCGCTGCCGCGGAACACCTGGCGCCCGCCGCTGGTGCGGCCGCGGCCGCCGCCGAACACGTCGCCGAAGATGTCGCCGAAGGCCTCCGCGAAGCCGCCGAAGCCTTCCGCGCCGGGGCCGCCGCGCATGTTGGGATCGACGCCGGCATGGCCGTACTGGTCGTAGGCCGCGCGCTTCTGGCCGTCCGACAGCATCTCGTAGGCCTCCTTCACCTCCTTGAACTTGGCCTCGGCGTCCTTGCTGGTGTCGCCGTGGTTGCGGTCGGGGTGGTGCTTCATCGCAAGCTTGCGATAAGCCTTCTTGATTTCTTCCTCGCTCGCGTTCTTGGGAACGCCGAGGGTTTCGTAGTAGTCGCGTTTGGTGGCCATGGCAGCAGATTCGGTCGGGCGGCGGGAACTCGTCGGGGAACTGGAAGCGAGAAAGGCTGGAGCACCTGTTCAGGTGTTCCAGCCTTGTTAGAAGGGCAGGGGATCAGCCCTTCTTCACTTCCTTGACTTCGGCGTCGACCACGTTGTCGTCGGCCTGCGCGCTGGCGGAAGCTTCCGCGCCTGCCGGGCCGCTGGCGGCCGAGGCGTTGGCCGCAGCCTGCGATTCGGCATACATCTTCTCGCCGAGCTTCTGGCTCGCGGTCATCAGCGTGTTGGTCTTTTCCTCGATCACGGCCTTGTCTTCACCCTTGAGGGCTTCTTCCAGGTCCTTGATCGCGGCTTCGATCGCGTCCTTCTCGGCAGCTTCGAGGCTGGCGCCATGCTCGCCGAGCGACTTCTTCACGCTGTGCACCATGGCTTCGCCCTGGTTGCGCGCCTGCACGATTTCGAGCTTCTTCTTGTCTTCGTCGGCGTTGAGCTCGGCGTCCTTGACCATCTTCTGGATCTCGTCTTCGCTCAAGCCCGAGTTCGCCTTGATGGTGATCTTGTTTTCCTTGCCGGTGCCCTTGTCCTTGGCGCCCACGTGCAGGATGCCGTTGGCGTCGATGTCGAAGCTCACCTCGATCTGCGGCGTGCCGCGCGATGCCGGCGGAATGCCTTCCAGGTTGAACTCGCCCAGCAGCTTGTTGCCCGAGGCGATCTCGCGCTCGCCCTGGAACACCTTGATGGTCACGGCCGGCTGGTTGTCTTCGGCGGTCGAGAAGGTCTGTGCGAACTTCGTCGGGATCGTGGTGTTCTTCGTGATCATCTTGGTCATCACGCCACCCATGGTCTCGATGCCCAGCGACAGCGGGGTCACGTCGAGCAGCAGCACGTCCTTGCGGTCGCCCGAGAGCACCTGGCCCTGGATGGCGGCGCCGACAGCCACGGCTTCGTCGGGGTTCACGTCCTTGCGCGGTTCCTTGCCGAAGAAGGCCTTCACCTTTTCCTGCACCTTGGGCATGCGGGTCATGCCGCCGACCAGGATCACGTCGTTGATGTCGCTCACGCTGATGCCGGCGTCCTTGATGGCCAGGCGGCAGGGCGCGATGGTGCGCTCGACCAGCTCGTCGACCAGGCTTTCCAGCTTGGCGCGGGTGAGCTTGATGTTCAGGTGCTTCGGACCGGTGGCATCGGCCGTGATGTACGGCAGGTTGATGTCGGTCTGCGCGCTGTTCGACAGCTCGATCTTGGCCTTTTCAGCGGCTTCCTTCAGGCGCTGCAGGGCCAGAACGTCCTTGCTCAGGTCGACGCCCTGTTCCTTTTTGAACTCGCCGATGATGTAGTCGATGATGCGCTGGTCGAAGTCTTCGCCGCCCAGGAAGGTGTCGCCGTTGGTCGACAGCACTTCGAACTGCTTCTCGCCGTCGACGTCCGCGATCTCGATGATCGACACGTCGAAGGTGCCGCCGCCCAGGTCATACACGGCGATCTTGCGGTCGGCCTTGTCCTGCTTGTCCAGGCCGAAGGCCAGGGCAGCAGCGGTGGGTTCGTTGATGATGCGCTTGACGTCCAGGCCCGCGATGCGGCCTGCGTCCTTGGTGGCCTGGCGCTGGGCGTCGTTGAAGTAGGCCGGCACCGTGATCACGGCTTCGGTCACGGCTTCGCCGAGGTAGTCTTCGGCGGTCTTCTTCATCTTGCGCAGGATGTCGGCGCTGACCTGCTGCGGGGCCATCTTCTTGCCGCGCACTTCCACCCATGCGTCGCCGTTGTCGGCCTTGGCGATGGTGTAGGGCATCAGGTCGATGTCCTTCTGGACTTCTTTTTCCTCGAACTTGCGGCCGATCAGGCGCTTGATCGCGTACAGCGTGTTCTTGGGGTTGGTGACGGCCTGGCGCTTGGCCGAGGCACCGACCAAGACTTCACCGTCTTCCTGGTACGCGACGATCGACGGCGTGGTGCGCGCACCTTCCGAGTTCTCGATCACACGCGTGGTGTTGCCTTCCATGATCGACACGCACGAGTTGGTGGTGCCGAGGTCGATGCCGATGATCTTTGCCATGTTCTTACTCCTGAAATTCGGAAAAATATGTTGTTATGAACTTGTGGATAACCCGGTGCGATTCAAGGGACGACGCGGGGATTTCCTGTGGGAATCTTGTGGGGCAGTGCCGATTTACTTCGGGGCGGCCACGGTGACCAGCGCCGGGCGCAGCACGCGCTCGTTGATCGTGTAGCCCTTTTGCAGCAGGCCGACCACGGTGTTGGCGTCCTGGTCGGCGGGCACCATCGAGATGGCCTGGTGCAGGTGCGGGTCGAACTTGTCGCCGGCAGCGGGGGCCACTTCGATCACCTTGTTGCGTTCGAGCGCGCTCTTGAGTTGGCGCAGCGTGGCTTCGGCGCCTTCGCGGATCTGCTCGGGCGTGGCGTCCTTGACGGCCAGGCCGGCTTCGAGGCTGTCGGTCACCGGCAGCAGGCTCTCGGCAAAGGCTTCGACCGCGAACTTGCGGGCCTTGGTGATCTCGTCGTCGGCGCGGCGGCGGGCGTTCTGCACGTCGGCCTGGGCGCGCAGGTACTGGTCGGCCAGCTCGGCATTCTTGGTCTGAAGGGCAGCCAGTTCGCCTTGCGCCACGGCCAGGGCGTCGAGCGCCTCGGCTTCGTTGGCGGCTTGCGCGGCCTCCAGTTCTTCGGGACTGGGCTCGCCTTGCAGCATTTGAGAATTCTGTGCGGATTGTTGCGGGTCAGACATTTTTCAAAGAACCGGCGTGCGCCGGAAAACAAACACAGCCAGCCACTTGGGGCTGCTCCAGGGCTTTTCAAGCGTAAAAATGCGGCCAAAGCGGCCGCAAGAGGGGTGCGAAGTGGCTTTCGCGAGAGACACCGCGGAACCGGCTTCGCCGGGCCGCAGGTGTCGCCCCCGGTAGGGGGTTGGCGAAGCGGACACGAAGTGCCGCGCAGCCTGGGGGCGAGTCCTTAATGCGCGTCGAGGAGTTCGACGTCGAACTTCAGGGTGGCGTTCGGGGGGATCACGCCGCCGGCGCCGCGGGCACCGTAGCCCAGCGAGGCGGGGATGATCAGCGTGCGCTTGCCGCCGATCTTCATGCCGGCGACGCCTTCGTCCCAGCCCTTGATGACCTGGCCGGCGCCCAGCGAGAACGCGAAGGGGTCGTTGCGGTCGCGGCTGGAGTCGAACTTGGCGCCTTGCACGCCGTCGTTGAAGAGCCAGCCCGTGTAGTGCACGTGCACGTGGTGGCCGGCCTTGGCTTCAGCGCCGGTGCCGACTTCGGTGTCTTCGTATTGCAGGCCGGAGGGGGTGGTGGGCATGGGAAACGCTCCTTGCGTCGATGAAATGGGAGAGGAATCGGAGGCGCGGAGTTTACCGAGGCCCGGCGGGCCTCCGCTTCAGCCCTGGCTGTCGGAGCCGGGCGGGGTGGTTGCGGGAGGTGCTGCGTCGGGGGCGGAAGACGCCGGCGCAGCAGGCGCTACGGGCGAGGATGCCTCGGCCGATGCGGGCTGGGCGGCGGCCGGCCCCGCGGCCTTCTTGCTCTGCCCGAGCTGCCATTTGGCGGCGAAGGCCTGCAGGTCGGACAGGCGCTTGAGCAGGTCCTGCCCGCTCAGCGTGAGGCAGTAGCCGTCGCTGCCGTGGCTCACGACGCCGGCTTCGCGCAATTCCTTGATGCGGGTGTTGAGGGTGTTGGGAGTGATGCCGCCGACGCTGTCCTGCAGCAGCCGGAAGGTCTGGGCATGGCCGTCGCGCAGGGCCCACAGCACACGCAGCGCATAGCGGGCTTCGAGCAGGGCGAGCAACTGGCTGATGGCTGCGTTTTCCTTGGTACTCATCGACATCATCTCCTCGAAGCTGGGCGGACCGTCGGCCGGGGGCAGGCCGGGGCGGCGTACTCTTGTTTGTGATTGGTCGTCATGGACCGTCTGGCTGGCCGACGACTATAGCGCGAAGGATCAGGATGCTACTGGTTTTATAGCTGTACAGGCATGCAGCATGCGGGTTTCGAGACAAAGCTTCACAAATCAGGCGTAGTCGGCCATGGCTTCGCCCAGGCGGATCGCGCGGGTGGGCGACCAGTCCGGGTTGAAGGCCAGCGCAGGCGCCGGAAACAGCATGACGACGGTCGAGCCCAGCAAGAACCGGCCCATCTCGTCGCCTTTCTTGATGTCGATCTGCTGGTCGTTGTAGTGCCACTCGCGCAGCTCGCCCACGCGCGGTGGGTTGACCACGCCGTGCCACACGGTGGCCATGCTGCCCACGATGGTGGCGCCCACGAGCACGAGCACGAACGGGCCGTGGGCCGATTCGAAGACGCACACCACGCGCTCGTTGCGCGCGAACAGGCCGGGCACGCCGCGCGCGGTGGTCGGGTTGACCGAGAACAGGTCGCCGGGCACGTGGATCATGCGCACCAGCCGCCCGTCGCAGGGCATGTGGATGCGGTGGTAGTCCTTGGGGCTCAGGTACAGCGTGGCAAAGCTGCCGTGCGCGAACTTGGCGGCCAGCGCAGCATCGCCGCCGACCAGCGCGGTGGTCGTGTAGTTGTGGCCCTTGGCCTGGAAGATCTGGTCGCCCTCGATGGCACCGAACTGGCTGATGGCGCCGTCCACGGGGCAGACGAGGTCGGCCTGGGCGAGCGGGCGCATGCCGGGCTTGAGGGCGCGCGTGAAGAACTGGTTGAAGCTCTTGTAGTGATGGATGTCGGACTCGAGCGCCTCGCCCATGTCGACGTTGTACTTGGCAACGAAGCGGCGAATGATCCAGGTGGTGACCGCGCCTCGTTCCTTGCCTGCGACCCAGCCGGCGAAATTGGTCAGGGCCTGCTTGGGGAACAGGTATTGGGGCAGAACTGCGGAGCGATCGGACACGTTGTGGAAGGCCTGGAATGCGGAATCGGACGGGCATTCTATAAAGCGCTTCTCCTTGGGGACGTAGGAAGCTTCCCTTGGTTGCTTGCTTGTTCTTTACCTGTGTGGATGCGCGCCCGGTGGGCGGTGCGGCGCGGTCGGCCCCACTGTGCCGGCCGCTTCGCGGCTGCCCTGCGGTGCTCGCGTTTCGCGGGGTCTCGCAGAACTCGCTTCGCTCAAACAGCTGCGAGCCCTGATCCGCGAAACGCTGCGCGCCTCGGCGGCACAGAGGGGCCGCCCGCACCACACCGCCCACCAGGCGCTTGTGGGGGTGTGGTGGCTGCCGGATTCGGGGAGGTCAGTCGGCCTTGATGCCTGCTGCCTTGATCACCTGCGCCCACTTCTCCACTTCCGTCTTCTGGAAGGCGGCGATCTGCGCGGTCGTGAGGTCGGCGGGCTCCATCCCGAAGCCCTTGAGCTTGTCCTGCATCTCGGGCGTCGCGAGGATCTTGCGGATCTCAGTGTGCAGGCGATCGACGACGGGGGGCGGCGTGCCCGCGGGCACGAAGATCGCCTGCCACGACACCACCTCGAAGTCCTGCAGGCCGGGCACGCCCGACTCAGCCACCGTGGGCACATCGGGCATCGAGGCCAGTCGCTTGGCCGAGGTGACGGCGATGGCGCGCAGCTTGCCGCTCTGGATGTGCGGGCCCGCCACCACGGTGGTGTCGAACATCATGTCGACCTGTCCGCCGATCACGTCCTGGATCGCGGGGCCGCTGCCCTTGTACGGGATGTGCGTGAACTTCACGCCCGACTTGTAGCCCAGCAGTTCCAGCGCCAGGTGCTGCGAGGTGCCCGTGCCCGCCGAGGCCGACGAGAGGCCGCCGGCCTTGGCCTTGCTCGCGGCGATCACGTCTTTCAGCGTCTTGTAGGGGCTGGCCTGGTTCACCACCAGCACCACGGGGTTGGTGCCGATGAGCGTCACGGGCGCGAACGACTTCTGCGGGTCGTAGCCCAGCTTGGGGTACAGGCTCACGTTGATGGCGTGCGAGCTGATCGTGCCGCCCACCAGTGTGAAGCCGTCGGGCGCGGCGCGCGCGCCGATCTCCGAGCCGACACTGCCGCCGGCGCCGCCCTTGTTGTCGATGATCACGCTCGTGCCCAGCACGGTGCCGAGCTTCTGGCCGATGAGGCGGCCCAGCACGTCGGTGGTGCCGCCCGCGGGAAAGGGCACGAGGTAGGTGATCGCCTTGCCCGTGGGCCAGGTGCTGCCGCCCTGCGCGAAGGCGGGCAGGGCCGCCGCCAGCGAGGCGGCGAGGGCGGACTGGATGAGTGTGCGACGTTGCATGGCTGTGTCTCCTTGTCGTGTCGCGTTCACGGCTTGATGTTCAGCTTGGTGATCAGCGCCTTGAAGTAGGCGTTGTCCTTGGCCAGCGTTTCCTTGAACACCGCGCCGTCGGTGTAGACGTAGCCCAGGTTCTGCTTGTCCATCACCTCGTGCATGAGTGGCTCGGCGGCGGTCTTGGCGGTGATCTCGCGCAGCTTGGCCATCACTTCGGGCGGCGTGTTCTTCGGCGCGCCCAGGCCGCGCCACGTGCCGATCGACAGGTCGATGCCGCGCTCCTTGGCGGTCGGGATCTTCTCGAAGCCCTTCACGCGCTTGTCGGCCATCACCATCAGCACCTTGAGCTTGCCGCCCTGCACGTGCGTCGTGACTTCCGCGGGGCTCACGGCCACGGCCTCGATGTGGCCGCCCAGCAGCGCCAGCACGGCGGGCGCGGCGCCCTGGAACGGGATGTGGCCGAACTTGGTGCCGGTCTTGTCTTCGAGCGCGGCGGCGGCCAGGTGCCAGATCGAGCCGTTGCCCGAGTTGCCCACGCGGATGCTCTCGGGCGACTTCTTCGCGGCGGCGAGGAACTCTTCGATGGTGTTCCACGGCGCATCGGCCTTCACGGTGATTGCGGCCGGGTCGGCGTTGAGCTGCGCAATGGGCTGGAAGTCGTCGTAGTTGAACTTGGCCAGGCCCAGGTGCGGCAGCGTGAGCAGCTCCACCGTGAGCACCGCGAGCTTGTAGCCGTTGGGCTTGGCGTTGATCACCTCGGTCCAGCCGATGGCGCCGCCCGCGCCGGGACGGTTGACGATCACGATGCTCTGCGAAATGTGCTTGCGGCTCGCTTCGGAAAACGCGCGCGCCAGCCCGTCGGTGCCGCCGCCGGGCTGGTAGGGCACGAGCAGCTCGATGGTGCGGTTCGGGAAGTCGTTGGCTTGCGCCGCGGCGGGCGCGGCCAGGCCGAGCGAGAGGGCGGCGGTGGCCGAAAGGGCGGCAATGCCGCGGACGAACTGGCTTCTTTGCATGGTGTCTCTGTCTCCGTTGTTGATCTGTTGTGTGGCGCAGGGGAGGGCGCAGGCTCAGGGCATGTACTGCCCGCCGTTCACCTCGAGCACCTGCCCCGTCACGTAGCCCGAGAGCTGTTCGGACGCGAGGTACAGGAACGCGCCCACGCATTCGTCGGCCGTGCCCAGGCGCCCCATCGGGATGCCAGTCCTGAAGGTTTCGAGCATCGCGGGCGTCGAGAAGCGGTCCTGGAACGGCGTTTGGATCACGCCCGGCGCCACCGCGTTCACGCGGATGCGGTCGCCCACGAGTTCCCGCGCCAGGCCGTGCGTGGCGGTGCTCACGAAGCCCTTGGCGCCCGCATACAGGTAGGCGCCGGGGCCGCCGCCGGTGCGCGCGGCCACCGAGGTCACGTTGATGATGGCGCCGCCGCCTTGCTTGCGCATCTGCGGCACGGCTTCGCGGCAGAAGGCCAGCACGGAGCGCGCGTTGATGTGCATCACTTCGTCGAACAGCGCATCGTCGAACTCGGCGATGGGCATGCGTTTGACCAGGCTGCCGGCGTTGTTCACCAGCACGTCGATGCGGCCGAACTGCGCCGTCGTTTCCTGCACGCAGGCGCGGATCGCGGCCGTGTCGCGCACGTCGGCCTGCAGCGCGAAGGCCGTGCCGCCGGCGGCGCGGATGGTGTCGACCACGCGGGTCGCCGCATCGGCCGAGCTGTTGTAGTGCACGGCCACGCGCATGCCGCGCGCGGCGAACGCGATGGCCACCGCGGCGCCGATGCCGGTGCTGGCACCGGTGACGAGGGCGGTCTTGTCCTTGAGGTCTTCCATGGCTGTGCTCCGTGAGGGTGGTTCGATCAGGTGACCGGTGCCGGGTTGAACAGCACCAGCGCGTTGTGCAGCTTCCAGTGCTCGGCCCAGGTCTTCTTGCGGCCGCTGGCCACGTCGAGCATCAGGCGGAACATCTCCCAGCCGATGTCCTCGATGCTGGCCTCGCCGTCGGCGATGCGGCCCGCGTTCACGTCCATCAGGTCGTGCCAGCGGCGCGCGAGGTCGCTGCGCGTGGCGACCTTGATCACCGGCACCTCGGCCAGCCCGTAGGGCGTGCCGCGGCCGGTGGTGAACACGTGCAGGTTCATGCCGGCCGCCAGCTGCAGCGTGCCGCAGATGAAGTCGCTGGCCGGCGTGGCGGCGTAGATCAGGCCCTTCTGCTTTACCTTCTCGCCGGGCGCGAGCACGCCGGTGATCGGCGCCGAGCCCGACTTGACGATCGAGCCCATCGCCTTCTCGACGATGTTCGACAGCCCGCCTTTCTTGTTACCCGGCGTGGTGTTGGCGCTGCGGTCGACGCGGCCCTTGTCGAGGTAGGCGTCGTACCAGGCCATCTCGCGGATCATGGCGTCGGCCACTTCGGGCGTGGCCGCGCGCGAGGTGAGCTGGTCGATGCCGTCGCGCACCTCGGTGACTTCCGAGAACATCACGGTGGCGCCCGCGCGCACCAGCAGGTCGGTGCAAAAGCCCACGGCCGGGTTGGCGGTGACGCCCGAGAAGGCATCGCTGCCGCCGCACTGCACGCCCACGACGAGCTCGCTCGCGGGCACGGTCTCGCGCTGGCGTTTGTTCAGGCGCGCGAGGTGCACATCGGCTTGTCGCATCACCGAATCGATCATCGACATGAAGCCGACGTGCACGTCGTCTTGCAGGCAGACCACGTCGAGATCTTCGGCGGGCGCACCGCGCTGGTCGGTGATGGGAATGGTGCCGGGCGGCAGCAGCCGCTCGGGCTGCAGCTTCTCGCAGCCCAGGCTCACGACCATCACCTCGCCGCCGAAGTTGGGGTTGAGGCTGATGTTGCGCAGCGTGCGGATCGGCACGATGGCGTCCGGCGCGTCGATGGCGACGCCGCAGCCGTAGCTGTGTTCGAGCGCCACCACGTCATCGACATTCGGGTACTTCGGCAGCAGCTCGGCCTTGATGCGCTGCACGGCGAACTCGGTGACGCCCGCCACGCATTGCACGGTCTGCGTGATTGCGAGGATGTTGCGCGTGCCCACCGAACCGTCGGCGTTGCGGTAGCCCTCGAAGGTGTAGCCCTCGAGCGGTGGCAGGGCAGGGGGCTTGACCGTGGCGATGGGCAGGCCGTCGAGTTCGGGTGCGACCGGCATGCGCATCACGCGCTCGTGCACCCAGCTGCCGCGCGGCAGCGCCTTGAGCGCGTAGCCGATCACCACGTTGTAGCGGCGGATGGCGTCGCCCTCGGCCAGGTCGACGAGCGCCACCTTGTGGCCCTGGGGCACGGTGTCGACCAGCACCAGGCCGTCGTCGAAGGCCGTGCCGGCCTTCAGGCCGCCGTCGTTCGCGACGATGGCGACGTTGTCGGCCGCGTGGATGCGGATGTACAGCGGCGGTCGGGTGTTCGCATCGGCCATCGGGAGGCCCCTTCTCTTTTCTTTACTTCACCACCATGAAGAGGCTGGGCAACCAGGTGGAAAACGCCGGCACGAAGGTCACGACCCCGAGCGCGAAGATCAACGCGCCGTAGAAGGGCCAGATCGTGCGCATCACCGTGCCCACCGACACCCCGCCGATGGCGCAGCCGACGAACTGGGTGGTGCCCACGGGCGGCGTGTTCAGGCCGAGCGCGCAGTTGATGAGCATCACCACGCCGAATTGCACCGAGGTCATGCCGTACTGCTGTGCAATCGGCAGGAAGATCGGCGTGCACAGCAGGATCGTCGCGGCCATGTCCAGGAAGGTGCCCAGCACGAACAGGATGATGTTGATGAGCAGGAAGATCATCCACGGCGTGGTCGTCACCTGCGACAGCATCTGGCCCGTGAGCTCGGCCACGCCGTACAGGCTGATGAGGTAGCCGAAGGTGCTCGAGATGCCGATGAGCAGCAGGATCACGCCCGTGGTGCGCACGGCCTTCGAGGCGGCCTTGATGAAGTGCTCCCACTTCAGCGTGCGGTACACGAAGATCGTGAGCGCCAGCGCATAGAGCACAGCCACCGCCGCCGATTCGGTCGCCGTGAAGATGCCCGACAGGATGCCGCCGAGGATCAGCACCACGATGAACAGGCCCGGCAGCGCCGCCGCGAACGAGCGCGCCACGATGGCCCAGCCGGGGAAGCTGCCGGCCGGGTAGCCGCGCTTCACGGCCACGAGGTAGGCGGCCGCGAGGTTGCTCAGCGTGAGCACGGCTGCCGGCAGCAGCGCCGCCAGGATCAGCGCCGCGATCGACACCTTGCCGCCTGCCGCGAGCGAGTAAATGATGAGGTTGTGGCTGGTCGGCATCAGCGCGCCGACCAGGGCCGCGTGCGTCGTCACGTTGACCGCGTAGTCGGCGTGGTAGCCCTCTTTCTTCATCATCGGGATCATCACGGCGCCCATGGCCGAGACGTCCGCCACGGGCGAGCCCGAGACGCCGCCGAACAAGGTGCAGGCCACCACGTTCGACATGCCCAGGCCGCCGCGCACGTGGCCCACGAGGTTGCGCGCAAAGTTGACGATGCGGTCCGCGATGCCGCCGTAGAGCATCAGCTCGCCGGCGAAGATGAAGAAGGGAATGGCCAGGAACGAGAAGATGCCCATGCCCGAGGTCATCTGCTGGAAGCCCACCGCAAGCGGCAGGCCTTCGTACAGCAACGTGGCCAGGGCCGACAGGCCGATCGAGAACGCCACTGGCACGCCGAGCAGCAGGAACAGCGTGAACGAGAGGCAAAGAATGAGAAGAGGGGTCGTCATGATGAGGTTCAGCCCCAGGCGGGTTCGACTTCGCGGCCTTGAGCGAGCGCGATGATGTGTTCGATCGAGAACATCACGATGAGGACGCCCGACACGGCGGCGGGCACGTACTTCCAGCCTTCGGAAATCCACAGCGTGGGCAGGCGGTAGTCCCACACCGATTCGGCGAGCGAGGCGCAGTTCCAGGCCATGGCCAGGCCGAACAGCAGGATCAGCGCGTGGATGAGGTATTCCATCTTCAGGCGCAGCCAGTCGGGTGCGAGCACGAGGAACGATTCAAGTCCGATGTGGCCCGCGTCGCGCACGCCCACGGCCACGCCCAGCATGGTCACGTAGAGCACCAGCAGCAGCGCGAGGCTCTCGGCCCAGGTGGGGGTGTTGTTGAGCACGTAGCGGCCGAACACCTGCCAGCTCACGGCGCAGATCACCGCGACGAGACCGAGGATGCCCAACCACATGCAGGCACGGGCGAGCGTGCGGCAAAGTTTGGTGTACATATTTCCAGCGCGAAAAATGGAGAGGCTCCGCCCCTTCGTGGCCCCCAGCAGGGGTGCAGGGTCACGAAGTGCGCGAAGCCTGTGGGCGAGCCCTGTTTACTTCGTGTCCTGGACGCGCTTGACCAGGTCCTTGAGCTTCGCGTCCGTGATGAACTTGTCGTACACCGGCTTCATCGCGGCCTGGAACGGGGCCTTGTCGACGTCGATGATCTCGGCGCCGCCGGCCTTCACCGTGGCCAGCGACTTCACTTCACGCTCCTGCCACTGCTTGCGCATGTAGGGCACCGATTCCTTGGCGGCCTGGCGCAGCCAGCCCTGCTCTTCGGCGGAGAGCTTGTCCCACGCGCGCTTTGAGAACAGCAGCATCTCGGGCGCCATCGAGTGCTCGGTCTTGCTGTAGTACTTGGCGACCTCGAAGGCGCGCGCGCTTTCGTAGGTGGGGTAGTTGTTTTCGGCGGCGTCGATGAGACCGGTCTTCAGGCCCGTGTAGACCTCGCCCATCGGCATCGGCGTGGCGTTGGCGCCCATGGCCTCGAGCATCGACACCCACAGGTCGGACTGCTGCACGCGGACCTTCAGGCCCTTCATGTCGGCGAAGTTGCGCACCGGCTTCTTGGCCGTGAACATCGAGCGCGCGCCGCTGTCGTAGTAGGCCAGGCCCACGAAGCCCTGCTTCTCGCACGACTTCAGGATTTCTTCGCCGACCGGGCCGTCGAGCACCTTGTGCAGGTGCTCCACCGAACGGAACAGGAAGGGCATGGTCGGCACCTGCGTCTCGGGGCAGATGTTGTTCATGGGCGCGATGTTCACGCGCACCATCTGCAGCGCGCCGATCTTGGTCTGCTCGATCGTGTCTTTCTCGTTGCCGAGCGCGCTGTTGTTGAAGACCTTGATGCTGTGCTTGCCCCCGGACAGCGCCTTGAGCCGTTCGCTCATGAACTTCACGGCAGTCACCGTGGGGTAGTCGTCGGGGTGGATGTCGGCCGAGCGGAACTCGGTGGCGCCGGCAGCCAGCGTGGTCAACGCGGCCGCCGCGCCGGCAGCAAGTGCGATGAGTGTCTTGTAGAGCTTCATTTGTCTCGTCCTCTTGGTGGTTGTCGTGAATGAAAGGAAAAAGAAAGGGGTCAGCCGCCGAAGGCCGGCTCGGGCACGCCCGCCACGCCGGGGCGCAGTGCGAACACGCCGCCAGCCAGCGGCTGGTCCGACAGGTCGATGCCGCCGGGGCGGATCGAGGTAACGAACAGCGTGTCGAGCGTCGGGCCGCCGAAGGCGCACATGGCGGGCTTCTTCACCGGCACGGCGAGCGAGCGGTCGAGCCGGCCGTCGGGCGTGAAGCGGTGCACCAGGCCGGCGTCGTTGCCGCAGATCCAGTAGCAGCCGTCGATGTCCATCGCCGCGCCGTCGGGGCGGCCGGGCAGGGGATTCATGTCGACGAAGAGACGGCGGTTGCTCGGCGTGCCGGTGTCGGTGTCGTAGTCGAAGGCCCAGACGGCCTGCACGCTCGGGTGCGAGTCCGACAGGTACATCGTGCGGCCGTCGGGGCTGAAGGCCAGGCCGTTGGGCACGATCAGGTCGTCCAGCTGCAGCGTTGCGCCGTTGTCGCCGGGGCTGTGGCGGTACAGGCGGCCGACGCGCGCGCCCGCGGCCATGTCCAGCAGCATCGTGCCGGCCCAGAAGCGGCCTTGCCGGTCGCAGCGACCGTCGTTGAAGCGCATGCCCGGCGCGGCGTGCGCCACCGGGGCGAGCGGCGTCGCCGCGAGCGTGCCGTCGGTGCGCTCGCGCAGCGCGAACAGGCCGCTTTCCATGCCGGCGATCCACTCGCCGGGCCGGTCGGCACGCGGTGCGATGCAGGCGATCATTTCATCGGCCTGCCACTTCACATGGCCTTCGCTGGCGTGCAAGCGGTTGAGCGTGCGCGCGGGAATGTCGACCCAGTACAGCGCCTGCTGCGCGGCCAGCCACACCGGGCTTTCGCCCGTGCCGTTGCGCGCGTCGAGAACGAGTTCGGCTTGCATGCGGTGCGGCCCGTTCAGTCGCCGAACGGGCCTTGCGCGGTGAAGGCGCCGCCCTGGTAGATGGCGTTCGGGTCGGTGGAGGCCACCGGCGGCTGTGCCTCGACCTTGTCGCGGAACACCTCGGAGCTGTCCTGTGGCACGAAGCCCAGGTGCGCGGCGGCGGCGTTGTCCCACCACAGGTCGCGGTTGGCCGACATGCCGTAGACCACCGTGTGCTTCACGCCGGGCGTGAAGAGCGACTTCTGGATCAGCGCCGTGAGGTCGCGGTAGCTGAGCCACGTGCTCATCATGCGGCGGTTGAGCGGCTCGGGGAACGACGAGCCGATGCGGATGCTCACCGTCTCGATGCCCCAGCGGTCGAAGTAGAACTGCGCCATGTCCTCGCCGAAGGACTTCGACAGGCCGTAGTAGCCGTCGGGCCGGCGCGCGGCGTGCGCGTCGATGTGTTCGTCCTGCTTGTAGAAGCCGATCACGTGGTTCGAGCTGGCGAACACCACGCGCTTCACGCCGTGGCGGCGCGTGGCTTCGTACAAATTGAACACGCCCTTGATGTTGGCTTCGAGCACCTCCTCGAACGGGCGCTCGACCGACACGCCGCCGAAATGGGCGATGGCATCGCAGCCGGCCACCAGCGCATCGACCGCGGCCTTGTCGGACAGGTCGCAGGGCACGATTTCTTCATGCGCGCCCGTGGCCGGCGCGATGTCGGCGATGTCGGAGAGGCGGATCACGTTCGCAAAAGGCGCGAGCCGTTCGCGCAGCACGCGGCCCAGGCCGCCGGCGGCGCCGGTCAGCAGCAGGCGGCCGAGCTGGGGGGAGGGGGCTTCAGGCGTCGACATGTCTTCGGGATGTGTGAGGGGAAGCGGAGGAGGTGGACAACGTCGTCACCGTTTTTTAGGTGATAAGTTATCTGTTGTCGTACAACTGTGAGGGGATTATGATCGTCGTCATGGCCTCAACGACTGCGGGTAATCCCGAAGTTCAGACAACGACCGCTGACAACCCGGCGGGCAACGCCGCTTTCGTGGGGCGGCCGCGCCAGCGCGCGCGCGGCCTGGCGAACGGGCTGGTGGAAGACCTGGGCGAGAAGATCCGCAGCCAGTCGCTGCGCCCCGGCGACAAGCTGCCGACCGAGTCGGCCATCATGCAGGCCTACGGCGTGAGCCGCACCGTGGTGCGCGAGGCGCTGTCCAAGCTGCAGGCGGGCGGGCTGGTCGAGACGCTGCACGGCGTGGGCACCTTCGTGCTGCAGCCGCGTCCGGGCGGCATGGGCGGGGTGTTCCGCCTCGATCCTGGCGAGATCGCGACCTCGGTCGACGTGCTCGCCGTGCTCGAGCTGCGCATCAGCCTGGAGACCGAATCCGCCGGGCTGGCCGCGAGCCGGCGCACCGACGAGCAGCTGGTCGCGATGCGCCAGGCGCTCGATGCGTTCGAGCAGAACGTCAAGGTGGGCGGCGACACCGTGGGACCCGACTTCGCCTTCCACCTGGAGATCGCGCAGTCGACCGGCAACCCCTACTTCGCCGACATCATGCGGCACCTGGGCACGACGATCATCCCGCGCACGCGCATCAGCGCGATCCGCGTGCAGGACGGCAGCTACCTGAGCCGCGTGAACCGCGAGCACGAGGAAATCTACGCGGCCATCGCGCGCCGCGACCCCGAGTCGGCACGCGCCGCGATGCGCATCCACCTGACCAACAGCCGCGAGCGGCTGCGCATGGCGCAGGAAGCTGCGCAACAACAGAAAGCCAGGGCGGAGGCGGCCGGAAACGGCGGCGCCTCGTCCGACAACACCCCTTCGCGCTGAGTTCTCCCCGGGTTTTCGGGGCTCAAGTCTGGACAAGCTGATTTTCTAGTTGTACGATGACTGATAACATGCTGGGCCATCGCGGCCCCGCATGCCTGCATCGAACTTCAGGAGACAGCCCCCATGACCGTCAACCGACGCGGCGCGCTCGGCGCCGCCCTCGCCACCACACTGGCCGCCAGCCTGCCCTTGCACGCGTTTGCGCAAGGGGCGGGCGGCACCTGGCCTTCCAAGCCCATTCGTCTCATCGTGCCGTACCCGCCGGGCGGCTCGTCGGACATCATTGCGCGCGCCATCGGCCAGCCGCTGTCCGAAGCGCTGGGCCAGCCCGTGGTCATCGAGAACCGCGCGGGCGCCAACGGCAACCTCGGCGCCGACATGCTCGCCAAGGCGCCGGGCGACGGCCACACGCTCATGCTGTGCGACCTCGGCGCGCTGGCCATCAGCCCGTCGCTGTACCCCAAGCTGCCGTTCGATCCGACGAAAGACCTGCGCAGCGTGGCCATGCTGGCGTACTCGCCGCACTTGCTGGTGGTGCACCCGTCGGTGCAGGCCAACACGCTGAAGGAACTGGTCGAGCTGTCGAAGAAGAGCGACCTCAACTTCGCCGTCACCGCCAGCGGCAGCACCGCGCACCTCGCGGGCGTCGAGCTGCAGCGCAAGAGCGGCGCCAAGTGGGAATACGTGCCTTACAAGGGCGGCGTGCAGGCCGTGCTCGACACCGTCGCGGGCCAGACGCAGGTGCTCATGAACGGCATGCTGGCCACCTATCCGCATGTGCAGAGCGGCAAGCTCAAGCTCATCGCCGTGTCGAAGTCGACGCGCATGCCGCTGATCGGCAACGTGCCGACCATCGCGGAGCAGGGCGTTCCCGGCTACGAGTCGGGCACATGGCAGGGCGTGGTCGCAGCGCGCGGCACCCCTGACGCGGTGATCGCCCGGCTCAACAGGGAACTGGTCCGCATCATCCGCACGCCCGACATCCGGGCGCGCCTTGCGGGGCAGGGCGCCGAGGTCGTGACCATGACCGCGCCCGAGCAGGACCAGTTCTTCGCCAAGGAGCGCGCGCGCTGGGCGCAGGTCATCCAGCAGGCCAACCTGAAGCTCGATTGAGCGGCCCCTCTTTCTTCCTCATTTCTCTTTTTCATTTTTCACTGGACGACTTCCGATGAACCCGCAAGAACTCAAGACCATCATGGGCTCCGGCCTGCTCTCGTTCCCGCTGACCGACTTCGACAGCAACGGCGACTTCCACAAGAAGGGCTACGTCGAGCGCCTCGAATGGCTGGCGCCCTACGGCGCGAGCGCGCTGTTTGCCGCGGGCGGCACGGGCGAGTTCTTCTCGCTGACGGGTGAGGAGTACCCCGAAATCATCCAGACCGCCGTCGACACCTGCCGCGGCGTGGTGCCGATCATTGCCGGCGCCGGCGGCCCGACGCGCTTCGCCATTCAATGCGCGCAAGCGGCAGAGAAGGCCGGCGCGCACGGCATCCTGCTGCTGCCGCACTACCTCACCGAAGCCGGCCAGGAAGGCCTGGCCGCGCACGTCGAAGCCGTGTGCAAGAGCGTGAAGTTCGGCGTGATCGTCTACAACCGCGCCTCGAGCCGCCTCAAGCCCGACACGCTGGCCCGCCTGGCCGAGCGCAACCCGAACCTCGTCGGCTTCAAGGACGGCGTGGGCGACATCGAAGCGATGGTCGCGATCTTCCAGAAGATGGGCGACCGCTTCGCCTACCTGGGCGGCCTGCCGACCGCAGAGGTGTATGCCGCGGCCTACAAGGCGATGGGCACGCCCGTGTATTCGTCGGCGGTCTTCAACTTCATTCCGAAGACGGCGATGGATTTCTATCACGCGGTTGCCAACGACGACATGGCCACGCAGCACCGTCTGCTGAAGAACTTCTTCATGCCCTACCTGGAGCTGCGCAACCGCGTGCCCGGCTACGCCGTGAGCATCGTGAAGGCGGGCGCCAAGTTGGTCGGCCACGACGCCGGCCCCGTGCGCGCGCCGCTGACCGACCTGAAGCCCGACGAGATGGACGCACTGAAGGCGCTCATCGACACGCTCGGCCCGCAGTAAGCAGGCACTGATCGCAGTCGACCGCACCACAAAACAAACAGGAGACAACGACATGCTCATCAGAAAATTCCTGCTCGCCGCCGCAGCGACCGCCGTGTTCGCGGGCTGCGCCGCCAGCGGAGGCCGCAACAGCGGCGCATCGGCCGAACCGGCAGTGGCCGCGGCCGCCGAGCGGCTGCGCGTCGCCATGGTCGACCCGACGCCGGCCGCGCTGCGCGCGCTGGTGGCCGACGACCTGAGCTACGGCCATTCGGGCGGCAAGGTCGACACGCAGGCCAGCTTCATCGCCGACCTGCTCGACCGCAAGTCGGACTTCGTGACCATCGCGATCACCGACCAGACCATCAAGGTCGTCGACGGAAACACCGCCATCGTGCGCCACACGCTCACGGCCGACACCAACGACTCAGGCAAGCCCGGCAAGGTCGCGCTGAAGATCCTTGGCGTCTGGCAGAAGCAGGGCGGCGAGTGGAAGCTGCTCGCGCGCCAGGCTGTGCGCCTTCCTTCCTGATCGGACCACCGCGCATGAAGAGAATGCAATTCCTGGCGACGGGCCTCGCGCTCGCCGCCGCCGCGCTGCTGTCGCCGCTGCACGCCTCGGCGCAGGCCGAGGCATGGCCGCAGCAGAAACCCGTGACGATCATCGTGCCGTTCCCCGCCGGTGGCTCCACCGACATGGTGGCGCGCGCGCTGGCGCAGCAGCTGCAGGCCAAGCTCGGCGGCAGCTTCGTCGTCGACAACCGGCCCGGTGCCACCGGCACCATCGGCACCGGCTTCGTGCGGCGCGCACTGCCCGACGGCTACACGCTGCTGGTGTCGTCGCTGGGCGCCTTCGTCGTCACGCCGCACCTGCAAAAGAGCGTGCCCTACGACGCCACCAAGGACTTCGACTACATCAGCGTGCCCGTGCAGGCGCCCAACGTGCTCGTGGCGAATGTCGCGCGGCCCGAGCGCAGCGTGGCCGACCTGCTCGCGCTCCTGCGCAAGACGCCCGGCAAGGTCTCGTTCGCGAGCTCTGGTAACGGCTCGTCCGACCACCTCTCGGCCGAGCTCTTCTGGCAGCAATCGAAGACCGAAGGCGTGCACGTTCCCTACAAGGGCGGCGCGCCGGCGGTGAACGACCTGCTGGGCAACCAGGTCGATTTCTCGTTCCAGAACGTGAACGCCGTGCTGCCGCACATCCGCGCCGGCAAGCTGCGCGCGCTGGCCGTCACCGGCGACAAGCGCTCGCCCGTGCTGCCCGACGTGCCCACGCTCGCCGAGGCCGGCGTGAAGGGCGCCGAGGTCTATTCGTGGCAGGGCATGGCCGCGCCCAAGGGCCTGCCGCCCGCCACGAAGAAGAAGCTGAGCGACGCGGTCATCGCCGCCATGCAGGACCCCGAGACCAAGAAGCGCATGCTCGACCAGGGCCTGGAAATCGTCGCCAGCACGCCCGAAGACTTCACCGCCTTCCAGTTGCGCGAGTGGGCGCGATGGAAGACATTGATCGACACCCGCCACATCACCGCAGACTGAGCCACCGAGCCCGAAGATGACCTCTCCTGAATCCGCTGCTTCCTCCGTCGTGTCGGGCGCGCCCGTCGTCACCGCCATGCGCGTCGTGCCCGTGGCCGGCCACGACAGCATGCTGATGAACCTCAGCGGCGCGCACGGCCCGTTCTTCACGCGCAACCTGCTGATCCTCACCGACAGCGCCGGCCACACCGGCGTGGGCGAGGTGCCGGGCGGCGAGAAGATCCGCCAGACGCTTGAAGACGCGCGCGACCTCATCGTGGGCCAGCCCATCGGCAACCACAACGCCGTGCTCAACCGCATGCGCAGCGCCTTTGCCGCGCGCGACAGCGGCGGGCGCGGCCTGCAGACCTTCGACCTGCGCGTGACCATCCACGCCGTGACGGCCGCCGAAGCCGCGCTGCTCGACCTGCTGGGCCAGCACCTGGGCGTGCCCGTGGCCGCGCTGCTCGGCGAAGGCCAGCAGCGCGATGCGGTGCAGATGCTCGGCTACCTGTTCTACGTGGGCGACCGCACCAAGACCGACCTGCCGTACGAGACCGACCCCGGCGCCGACAACGACTGGTTCCGCCTGCGCCACGAAGAAGCCATGACCCCCGAGGCCATCGTGCGCCTGGCCGAGGCCACGCATGCGCGCTACGGTTTCATCGACTTCAAGCTCAAGGGCGGCGTGCTGCGCGGCGAGGAAGAGGTCGAAGCCATCCGCGCGCTGCACGCGCGCTTTCCGCAGGCGCGCGTCACGCTCGACCCCAACGGCGGCTGGCTGCTGGCCGACGCCATCCGCCTGTGCCGCGACCTGCACGGCGTGATGGCCTATGCCGAAGACCCGTGCGGCGCCGAAGGCGTGTTCTCGGGCCGCGAGGTGATGGCCGAGTTCCGCCGCGCCACCGGCCTGCCCACCGCCACCAACATGGTCGCCACCGACTGGCGCGAGATGGTGCACAGCCTGTCGCTGCAGTCGGTCGACATTCCGCTGGCCGACCCGCATTTCTGGACCATGCAGGGCTCGGTGCGCGTGGCGCAGCTGTGCCAGGCCTGGGGCCTGACCTGGGGCTCGCATTCGAACAACCACTTCGACGTATCGCTCGCGATGTTCACGCACGTGGCCGCGGCGGCACCCGGCAAGGTCACGGCCATCGACACGCACTGGATCTGGCAGGACGGCCAGCGCCTCACGAAGGCGCCGCTGCAGATCGAGGGCGGCCTCGTGCAGGTGCCCACGCGCGGCGGCCTGGGCATCGAGCTCGACATGGCCGAGGTCGAGAAGGCGCACCAGCTGTACCTGAAGCATGGTCTCGGCGCGCGCAACGATGCGCAGGCAATGCAGTTCCTCATTCCGAACTGGACCTTCGACAACAAGCGCCCCTGCATGGTCCGCTGAGCGCCCGGTGCCTTCGTGCGCTGACGGCTGAAACATCCCAGGAGACCGAATGAACAAGCACATGGATCGCCGTCGCCTGCTGCAAGCGGCTGCCGGCTCGGCACTCGGCGCCGTGGCCGCCGCCGCGGGCGCCCAGTCGTTTCCCTACAAGCCGCAGCAGCGGTATCCCGACCCGTCAGTGCTGATCCTCGACCCTAGCTTTGCGAAGTACCGCATCTACAGCAGCACGCTCGAGCAGGTCGGCACCGGCATGCGCTGGGCCGAGGGCCCGGTGTACCTGCCGCGCGAGGGCTACCTCGTGTGCAGCGACATCCCGAACAACAGGCTGATGCGCTACGAGGAGAAGACCGGCGAATTCAAGGTCCACAAGGCGAACGCCGGCTACTGCAACGGCAACACGCGCGACCGGCAGGGCCGCCTCATCAGCTGCGAGCACTCGGTGACGCGGCGCGTGGTGCGCACCGAGGCCGATGGGCGCATGACCGTGCTGGCCGACCGCTACCAGGGCAAGCGGCTGAATTCGCCGAACGACGTGGTTGTGAAGTCGGACGACACCGTGTGGTTCACCGACCCGCTCTTCGGCATCTCGGGCACGTGGGAAGGCGAGAAGGCCGCGTCCGAGCAGGCGACGACCAACGTGTACCGCCTCACGCCCGACGGCCAGCTCTCGGCGGTGATCACCGACCTCGTGAACCCGAACGGCCTGGCCTTCTCGCCGGACGAGAAGAAGCTCTACGTCGTCGAATGGAAGGGAACGCCCAACCGCAGCCTCTGGAGCTACGACGTGGCGGCCGACGGCAGCGTGTCGAACAAGCTGAAGCTCATCGACGGCACGGGCGCCGCGGCGCTCGATGGCTTTCGCGTCGACCGCGACGGCAATCTCTGGATGGGCTGGGGCTGGAACGGCGCCGTCGCTCCCGAACCCGTCGATGCTGGCAACGGCATGAAGGTCTATCAGCCGCAGGCGAAATCCGAAGACCTCGATGGCGTCAAAATCTTCAATGCGCAAGGCAAGCCCATCGGTTTCATCCGCCTGCCCGAACGTTGTGCCAACCTGACGTTCGGCGGCCCCAAGAACAACCGCCTCTACATGGCGGCCAGCCATTCGCTGTACGCCCTCTACGTGGAGTCCGAAGGCGCCACCTAGCCTTGGGACTTTTCCAACCTCCTCACCGCAACACGCACACAAGGACATCGACGATGACTGAATTCAACAACCTCATCAACGGCGAATGGCTGGCCGGCCACAGCTACAGCCCCAACATCAACCCCAGCAACCTGGCCGACGTGCTGGGCCAGTACACGCAGGGCGACAAGGGCCAGGTCGACGCCGCCGTGGCCGCCGCCACGGCCGCTTTCCCCGCCTGGGCGACGGGCAGCATCCAGGCGCGCTCCGATGCGCTCGACAAGATCGGCACGGAGATCCTGGCGCGCAAGGAAGAGCTCGGCACGCTGCTGGCGCGCGAAGAAGGCAAGACCAAGGCCGAAGGCATCGGCGAGGCCACGCGCGCGGGGCAGATCTTCAAGTTCTTTGCGGGTGAGTGCCTGCGCCTGTCGGGCGAGGTGCTGCCTTCGGTGCGGCCGAACATCGGCGTGGAGATCACGCGCGAGCCGGTGGGTGTGGTCGGGCTCATCACGCCGTGGAACTTTCCCATCGCGATTCCCGCCTGGAAGATCGCGCCCGCATTGGCTTTCGGCAACTGCGTGGTGCTCAAGCCCGCCGACCTCGTGCCGGGCTGCGCCTGGGCGCTGGCCGAGATCATCAGCCGCTCGGGCATTCCGGCCGGCGTGTTCAACCTGGTGATGGGGCGCGGCAGTGTGATCGGCGATGCGCTGGTGAACCACCCCGGCATCCATGCGATCAGCTTCACGGGCTCGGTGGGCGTGGGCCGCAACATCGCGATCCAGTGCGTCACCAACCACAAGAAGGTGCAGCTCGAAATGGGCGGCAAGAACCCGCAGGTGGTGCTCGACGACGCCGACCTCGCGCAGGCTGTGGAGCTGAGCGTGCAGAGCGCGTTCTACTCGACCGGCCAGCGCTGCACGGCGTCGAGTCGCCTCATCGTGACCGAGGGCATCTACCCGAAGTTCATCGAGGCGATGAAGGCGCGCATGGCGAAGATCAAGGTCGGCGATGCGCTCGCGCAGGGCACCGACGTGGGGCCGGTCTCGTCGAAGTCGCAGCTCGACCAGGACATGGAATACGTCGCCATCGGCAAGGGCGAGGGCGCCACGCTGGCGGCCGGCGGTGAGCTGCTGAAGCTGGAGACGGACGGCTACTACATGTCGCCGGCGCTGTTCAGCGAGTCCGCGGCGAACATGCGCATCAACCGCGAGGAGGTGTTCGGGCCGGTGGCGAGCGTGATCCGCGTGAAGAACTACGAAGAGGCGCTGGCGACGGCGAACGACACCGAGTTCGGTTTGTCGGCCGGCATCGCGACGACCTCGCTGAAGTACGCGACGCACTTCAAGCGCCACAGCCAGGCGGGGATGGTGATGGTGAACCTGCCGACGGCGGGGGTGGACTATCACGTGCCCTTCGGTGGTCGCAAGGGCTCGAGCTACGGGCCGCGTGAGCAGGGCAAGTACGCGCAGGAGTTCTTCACGACGGTGAAGACGGCTTACACGTTGGCCTGACGCTTCTTCTTGTCTCGTTGAAAGCCCCCTGTTTGGGGGCTTTTTTATGTCCGCTTGGTTCGGGGCGCGTGCGCAGGCCACCGGGTACTTCCCTCCGCGAATGTCCCCCGGCCTGCGGCCTCCTCCTTGATTTCGCTGCGGGAAGCACCCAGTGTCCTGCGCACGGGAAGCGGCGGTGGTGCGCAGCCCATCAACGACCGCACTGAACACGCTCACGTCGATGCGGTGCCTTGCGCAGCGAAATCAAGGAGGAGGCCGAAGGCCGGGGGACATTCGCGGAGCAAGGTACCGCGTCGGCGTGAGCGTCGCCCTGAACAGCTCAGGCCAATGGTGCCCTGCGGCTGCGGCGCATCAGAAACTCGATCAGTTCGAAGATGCCTTCGCTGATCAACGCCATGGCCGCAGCCGGCAACGCTCCGGCCATCAACAGCTCGCGATCGTTGAGCGCGAGTCCTGTCACGATGCGCTCACCGAAACCACCCGCGCCGATGAAAGCCGCGATGGTGGCCGTGCCGATGGCAATGGCTGTCGCGGTGCGAACGCCCGCCAGCAGCGTGGGCAACGCGAGAGGCAGCAGCACCAGCTGAAGGCTCTGCGGCGGCGTCATGCCCAGTGCAGTGCCGGCCAGTCGAAGTCCATTCGGCACTTCGGCCAGCCCGGTCACGGTGTTGCGCATGATCGGCAGCAGCGAATACAGCGTGAGCGCGATCAGCGCGGGCAGGGCGCCGATGGCGCCAAGCAAAGAGATCAGCACCGCGAGCAGCGCCAGCGACGGCACGGTCTGCATCACG
The DNA here is from genome assembly GCF_009811375.1 of Variovorax boronicumulans. Lineage (NCBI taxonomy): Bacteria > Pseudomonadati > Pseudomonadota > Betaproteobacteria > Burkholderiales > Comamonadaceae > Variovorax > Variovorax boronicumulans. Next base: position 3,376,431 of record NZ_BKDH01000001.1, on the reverse strand, counting down.
CTCGCGAAGCCCAGCACCACGGCACGCAGCCGCAGGTGCGGAAACACGAGGATCGCGAGCGGCACGCCGATGAGGATGGCCACGCCGACGGACACCGCCACCAGCAGCAGATGCTGGCGCGCCAGCGGCCAGAGGTCGGGGCCGAAGAGCTTGGCCGTGAAGCCGCGCGCGGCGCTCGGCGGCGTCTTGCCGTCCTTGGTGGCGCCCGCGAGGAAGTCGCGCGCGATGGTGTCGAAGCGCACGCCCTGCAGCTCGGCGCGCGCGTTCATCGCGATCATCGCGTGCTCGTCGATCCTGCCTTCGAGCGCCTGCAATGCGGCCCAGGCCTTCGGCAGCCGCGCGGGCAGGTCGAGCTTGTAGAGCACCACCGCGTCGTAGCGCGGAAAGTACTGCTTGTCGTCCACCAGCACGCGCAGGCCGAGGTGATCGATCTTGGCGTCGGTGGTGTAGATGTCGATGGCGTCGATCTGCTTGGCCGTCATCGCCTCGTAGGCCAGACCGTGGTCGAGCCCGGTCGGCGTCTGAGTGAAACCGTAGCGCGCGGCCAGGCCCTTCCAGCCGTCGGCGCGGCCGATGAATTCGTTCGACAACCCGATGCGCAGTTCGGGGTGTTTGGCCAGGTCGCTCAGCGTGCGCAGCCCGAGCTTGTCGGCGTCGGCGGCGCGCACGGCCAGCGCGTAGCCGTCGTTGAAGCCCAGCGGAATCGCCACGCCCAGCCCGAGCGGTGCGAGCGCCGCATTCATGGCCTCGCGCGTGTCGGCGGGCGAACCCTTGAGGATCTCGAGTGCGATGGTGCCGGTGTATTCGGCGTACAGGTCGATGGCGCCGGAGCGCAGCGCTTCGTAGACGATGGCCGTGTTGCCCAGCCCCTGCCGCACGACGGGCGGCGAGGCGGTGTGCGGCGCGGCGGTCTGCGCCAGCACCTCGGCCAGGATGTACGACTCGGTGAAGCGCTTGGAGCCGACGCGCAGCGTCTCGTCGGCGGCCTGCGCGCGGGGCGCGGCGGCGGCCAGCCAGAGCATCGCGAAAAGCCACAGGGCGGGGTGCCAGAAGCTGCGAGGCAGGTGCATCCGGGTCAGTGTATCGGCATCGCCGCGCCAGCCGTACCCGTCCGTCTCCTACACGCCGTGGTGCGCGAAGCCGATGCGCTCGGGTCGTGCGGCGGCCCATAGTGGCCGTCATGAAAAAAACCAGGCACGCGCCCCCCGGTCCCGACATCCACGGCCTGCGTGAGCTGCCCGGCCTGCGCGTGGACGGCTACAGCCTGCAGCTGCGCGACAAGGACGGCTTCGTCGGCGACCAGGCCAGCCAGACGGCGTTTCGCGAACTGCTCGAGCGCTGGCGCAAGCGGCGCCGCAAGACCGGCCGCGACCCGCTGGGCACGGCCCATTCGCGCGACCTGAGCAAGAAGCAGCTCGACCGCGCGCTGCAGGGAAAGACCGCCACGGCCGCCGGCGACGTGATGCACGGCGCCATCGAAGAGTTCGCGGAAGAGCTGGCCTTCGTGGTCCAGCGCTTCGTGCGCCAGCCCTCGTGGCGCAAGGTGCAGCGCATCGTGGTCGGCGGCGGCTTTCCCGAGAGCGACGTGGGCGAGCGCGCGATCCTGGAGGCGGGCGCGATGCTCGAAGACCTGGGCGTGCACGTTCAGCTGGGCCGGCTGTCGCACAACGTGGACGACGGCGGGTTGATCGGCTGGGCGCACCTGACGCCGCCGCCCCTGCTGAAGGGGCACGACGCCATCCTGGCCGTGGACATCGGCGGTACCAACGTGCGCTGCGGCATCGTGAAGACGCGCCACCGCAAGGCGCCCGACTTCTCGCGCGCGAAAGTGGTCAAGCGAGAAAAGTGGCGCCACGCCGACGACGGCCCGAACCGCAGCCACATGGTCGAGCGCATCGCCGACATGCTCGAGGACATGGTGATCTACGCCGAGCGCCGCAAGATCCGGCTCGCGCCCTTCATCGGCATCGGCTGCCCGGGGTTGATCCGCTCCGACGGCTCGATTGCGCGTGGGGCGCAGAACCTGCCGGGCGATTGGGAGAGCCGCGCCTTCCACCTGCCGGCCGCACTGTGGCGGCGCCTGCCGATCATCGGCTCGGGCGCGACGCTGGTGCTCATGCACAACGACGCGGTGGTGCAGGGCCTGAGCGAGCTGCCCTTCATGCGCGACGTGCGCCACTGGGGCGTGCTGACCATCGGCACCGGGCTGGGCAATGCCAGCTTCACCAACCGGCGTTGAGCGCTACCTCTTACAGGTCTTCGGGCCGCAACTCCGCGCCGACGCGCGCAGTGGCTGAGGTGGTGGCGAGGTTGCCCGCCGCATCGGTGGCGCGCAACTCGATGTTCGCCAGGCCGGCGCGCGCGGGCGTCCAGCTGCAGGCGTAGGGCGCGGCGCGCAGCGCGCAGACGGTCTTGCCGTCGACGATGAAGGCCAGCTCGGCCACGCCGACATCGTCGGTCGCGCTGGCCGACAGCCGCACCGGCAGACCGGCGGCCGACGAGGCCATGGGCGGCACGTTCAGCGTGACGGTCGGTGCCGTGGTGTCGGCGGGCGCACGCACGATCACCTGCGCCGACGCGACCTCGGCATTGCCCGCCGCGTCGATGGCGATCACGCGGACGACCTGCACGCCCGGCGCGGTCGGCGTCCAGTGGCAGGTGTAGGGCGGGGCGGTGAAGGTGCAGATCGGCAGGCTGTCGGTGCCGATCACCTTCACGCCGAAGACGCCGACGTTGTCGACCGCCACGGGCGCGAGCGCCACGGGCTGGCCCACGGTCGCCATCGCGGGCGCGGCCAGGGACACGGCCGGCTTCTGGCTGTCGGGCGCGCCCAGCGGCAGGTCGATGGTGAAGGCGGCTTGCCCCTGCACCGCCTTCTGCTCGAAGGCGTCGAAGATGGTGAACCAGGTGGCGCCCGGCGCGCGGCCCGGGGCCTGGGCCTTCACGAGCAGCGTGGTCTTGCCGACGGCGAAGCAGCTGAAGCCGCAGCGCCAGTCGAAGACGAAGCGGCCTTCGGCATTCGTCGTGCCCTGCGCGATCGGCTCCAGCGGCTTGCCGGCGCCCGGGTCGCGCCACACCGAGACGGGCGCGCCGGCCAGCGCGGCGCCGCTCTCGCGCTCGGTCACGCGCACCTGGGTGGCGGTGGTCGCGGCCATGAACTTCGAGCTGCCGAGCTTGGGCCAGTCGCGCCAGTCGGTGTTGATCTGCGCCTTGGTGCCTTCGGTGAAGCGGATCAGGCCGAGCGTGGCGACGCGGTTGGCGGCCGGGTCGTAGCGCTGCTCGAACACGGTGCCCAGCAGTGGGTCGAGGCGCCAGTGCTGGCGCGTCCACCAGTAGCGGTCGGTGTGCTTCACGAGGGCGAGGTCGCTGGCGGGCGCAGTCTCGGTGGTGTCGGCGATGGCGATGGCGTTGTAGTACTCGCCCGAGCCGGCGCCGAACACATGCTCCAGCTCGTGCAGCAGGGTCTTGAGCTGGCGACCGAGGTAGTCCTTCTCGGTGGACTCGGGTGCGGCCGGCGTGATGGCGCGCGACAGGCGCAGCGGGTCGTGGATGGCGGTCCAGTTCAGGTTCCAGGTCACACCGGTCGGCGGGAAGGTGGTGCTGGTGGTCAGGCCGCCGTGGCTGTAGCCGCGCTTCGAGGGGCCGACGCACAGCACGATCTCGCCGCCCGCCACGCCGCTGAAGCCGCAGGGCGGCGCCGCGCCGGGTGCAACGATCTGCAGGTCTTTCGCGGGGTCGAAGGTGAAGCTGCGCACGGTCTCGCGCTGGAACACGGTGTTGAGGTCGGCCACGTACTGCGCGAGCCGGCGGCCAGCCTCGGGCGCGCCGATGTCGGCCGCCAGTTGCGGGTCGATGAAGAAGCGCAGGCGGTGCACGCTCGGCGTGGCGCGGCCGACTTCGTTCAGGGCCGCCCAGGTCGGGGCGGCGGACAACGGCAGCAGCAGGGCCCAAACGACAGGCAAGGCTGCGCCCAGCCGGCGCGCGAGCGCCAGCAGCGAATCAATGAAAGGCATCGATTTTTCTCCCCGTGCTCAGGGGAATCCGGCAGTGATCGACAACAAAGGGGATCGCTTGGGGCCGCGCGAAGGTGTCGCCCGGCGCCCAGCGCTCAAACCCCGCGGCGACCGCCTTTGCCGGTCACGCTCCTGCATCGCATCGAGGTCGCCGAAGGCGATACGCCCTGACGGGCGCCGGTGCTTCTGAAGTGCGGGGGACTACTGGTTGCTCATTCAGTGCGGAGGGCGGGCGGCCCGCTCATTCCTCCCCACGATGTGGCAACAATCAGTGAACCTTTATCTTAATTTCTGGGCTCGTAGGAAGGGAACTGGCCTCGCTGTAGTGGTGCCTGTTATTTGGGCACTTTCTCACGACAACGGCGGTACGAATGGCGCTTCGGTGGGCCCCATGAGGCCAGGCCGGAGCGGGCTGCCCCGCGATGCAGGGGGCTCCGGAAGAACGGTCATCCACCGGAACCGGTGGCGATTCTAGTGTGAATTTTCAATTAGTTGCAATTGTGTTGCATTCGTGCATCTTGGGCGATGCACCGCCCGTCTACAGCTGGAAGGCGACGGTCAGCAGCAGCCCTTCGGCCACGTCGCGCAGCAGCCCCGGGCGCCGCGCGCGGTAGGGCTCGCCGGCCGAGGCGGTGGTCTCGATCCATTCGGCCAGCCATTCGATGTCGTCGTGGCCGTAGAACACCACCGCCGCCTCGTGGTTCAGCAGCAGGCTGCGCAGGTCGAGGTTGATCGAGCCGCACATCGCCAGTTCGTCGTCGACCACCACGGCCTTGGCGTGGGCCATGAAGGGCAGCATGCGAAAGCTCACGCCGGCGCGCGCGAGGTCGCGCATGGCGCGTGCGCGCACGAAGTCGGCCAGCCGGTGGTTCGACTGCGCGGGCATCGCGATGGTCACCTGCACGCCGCGCCGCGCGGCGAGGCGCAGCGCATCGCGCAGGCCGTCGCCGGGCACGAAGTAGGGCGTGATCGCAAGGATGCGGTGCTCGGCGCGAAAGCAGGCATCGATGAGCAGCGCGTGCGCCGTGTCCTCGGTCTGGTCGGGGCCGCTCGGCAGGAACTGGGCCATCGCGCAGCCGGGGCCCGCGGGCACGTCGGCGGCGGTGATGGCGCGTGCCTTGCGCCCGCGCACCGAGCTCCAGTCGTGGTCGAACTGGCGCGCCGCGGCGGCGGCCACGCTGCCCTGCAGGTCGAAGGACAGGTCGTGCCAGGCTTCGGGGTGCTTGTCGTTGCCGGAGAAGTACTCGCCCGCGAGGTTGCGCCCGCCCGACCACAACCAGCGGTCGTCGGCGATGGTGAGCTTGCGGTGGTTGCGCAGGTTGCGCGGCCCGATGCGGCGCAGGCTGAAGAAGGGGCGGAACACCGCCACCTCGCCGCCGGCCGCGCGCAGCCGGTCGAAGTGATGGCGCGGCAGCGAGAGTGCGCCGAAGCCGTCGAGCAGCACGCGCACCTTGACGCCCTCGCGCGCGCGTTGCGCGAGCCGCGCCAGCACGGCGTGGCCGAGCGCGTCGTCGCCGATGATGAAGGTGCACACGTCCAGGCGCTGGCGCGCGCCGTCGATCACCTCGAACAGCGCCTCGCGCGCGGCCTCGCCGTCGGCGTGCATGCGGATCGCGCAGCGCCCGGGCGGCGCCAGGCCGAAGCTCTCGATCAGGTCGGCCGCCCAGTGGCCCGGCGGCAGCGAACGCGGCGGCCGGGGCGCGCCGGCCGGGCGCAGCTTGCGCTGGCCGAACAGCAGGTACATCGGCAGGATCACGTACGGCATGAGCACCAGCCCCATGACCCACGCGATGGCGGTGGTGGGGGCGCGCTGCTCGCGGCGCGTGCGCGTGGTCAGCACATAGACCAGCAACGCGAAAGTGACGACAAGAAAATGCTGCGAAGGGGAGGGCAGCCAGTCGAAGAGGGTGTCCGGCATGGGCGGGTGATGCCTCGGTGCCCGCTCAGCGCTGCAGGAAGGCCGGCACGCCGCGCCCTTGCGAAGCCAGGAACCGCATCATCGGATCGACCACCGCGCGCACCGCGGGCCGCGCGCCCACGCGCTCGCGCCAGGCCACGAGGCGCGGCGTGGCCCCGGTCATGCCGGCGCCCTTGCGGTCGGCGAACACATGCGCCATGTAGAAGGCGATGTCGGCGAAGGAATAAGGGCCGGCCAGGTGTTCGCGCGTGGCGAGCAGGCCTTCCATCTCTTCGTAGAAGCGCGCGCAGGCGGCGCAGGCCGCGACTGCGGGGGCGCTCTGCATGGCGTCCTGCAAGCCGAAGAGCTTGATGACGTTCGGGAAGAACACCTCGTCCGACTTCTGCTCCAGCTGCCGCGCGCGGGCCCGGTCGGCGATGCCTTCGGGCCACAGCGCGGGCTGCGGGTAGCGGTCTTCGAGGTACTCGAAGATCTGCGTCGAGTCGAACAGCGCCACCTCGTCGTCGACCAGCACCGGCACCTGCTGCTTCACCGGGTTCACGCGCAGCACCTCGGGGTGCTTGGGCTCGTAGGCGTCGTCGGTGGTGAACGGCACCATGATGAGCTCGAAAGTGATGCCTTTTTCGTACGCGGCGATCTGCACCTTCGCGCCGAACATGCTGAGGGGGCCGGAGTAAATCTGCGTCGTCGTCATGCCCCCGACTTCAACAGAAAGCGCGCGTCAGGTCGAGCCCCAGACTTCCTGCGCCGTCTCGACCACGAGCCGCAGCTTGTTGCGCTGTGCTTCCACCGCGATGTTGTTGCCGTGCACCGTGCTGGAGAAGCCGCACTGCGGTGACAGCGCGAGCTGGTCGAGCGAGGCGTACTTGCTGGCATCTTCGATGCGGCGCTTGAGCTCGTCCTTGTCTTCCATCTCGCCGAACTTGGTGGTCACCAGGCCGAGCACCACGGTCTTGCCCTTGGGCAGGTAGCGCAGTGGCTTGAAGTCGCCCGAGCGGGCGTCGTCGTACTCCATGAAGTAGGCGTCCAGGTCCATCTCCTTGAGCAGCGCCTCGGCCACCGGCTCGTAGTTGCCGGCCGCGGCGTGCGTGCTCTTGAAGTTGCCGCGGCACAGGTGCATGGCCAGCAGCATGCCCGGCGGCTTCTGCGCCACCACCTTGTTGATGAAGGCCGCATAGCGGTGCGGCAGCTCGTTCGGATCGTCCCCGCGCTTGCGGGCGGCTTCGCGCATGTGCTCGTCGCACAGGTAGGCGAGGTTGGTGTCGTCCATCTGCACGTAGGTGCAGCCGGCCGCGGCCAGCGAGCGCAGCTCGTCGCCATAGGCCTTGGCCACGTCGTCGTAGAACACGGGGTCGAGCTCGGGGTACGCGTCCTTGCTGATGCCCGCGCGTCCGCCGCGGAAGTGCAGCATCGTCGGCGACGGGATCGTCACCTTCGGCGTGCGGCCGGCCGAGACCTGGCTTTTCAGGTACTGGAAGTCGGCGAGCTGGATGTCCTTCACGTGGCGCACCTTATCGATCACGCGCATCGCGGGCGGCGCCAGTTCCTCGGTGCCATCGGGGCGGCGGATGGTGACCGGGATGTCGGTCTTCACGCCGCCGAGCTGGTCGAGGAAGTCGATGTGGAAGTAGGTGCGGCGGAACTCGCCGTCGGTGATGCTCTTGAGGCCGATGTCTTCCTGGAAGCGGACGATCTCGGTGATGGCCTTGTCTTCGACCTCGCGCAGTTGCTCGGGCGTGATCTGGCCCTTGGCTTTCTGTTCGCGGGCTTCGAGCAGGTATTGCGGGCGCAGGAAGCTGCCCACGTGGTCGTAGCGGGCGGGCAGGGCGGCATGCTGGGACATGGAATGAACTCCGTCGTGACTGTGAACGAGCGGAATCCTAGCGCCTTCGTGAAAAGCCTGTTTGTATACGTAGACGTCAGTATTTACCCTCGAATAAGGGGTTCAACTCTGGAATTTCTCTCTGTTTTGTATACATTGTGTATTCATGAAGACGCCCACGACCGCCTTTCCGCTCAACGCCTGGTATGCCGCCGCCTACGACGTCGAAGTGCGTCACGCGCTGCTGCCACGCACCATCTGCAACCAGAAAGTGGTGCTGTTCCGCCGCACCGACGGCCAGGTGGCCGCGCTCGAAGACGCCTGCTGGCACCGGCTGATGCCGCTGTCGCTGGGCCGCCTCGAGGGCGACGAGCTGGTCTGCGGCTACCACGGCCTGGTCTACAACAGCCAGGGCCGCTGCACCCACATGCCGAGCCAGGAGACGCTCAACCCCTCGGCCTGCGTGCGCAGCTTTCCGGTGGTCGAGAAGCACCGCTTCGTGTGGATCTGGCCCGGCGACCCGGCCAAGGCCGACCCCGCGCTGGTGCCCGACATGCACTGGAACGACGACCCGGCCTGGGCCGGCGACGGCAAGATGATCCGCGTCAACTGCGACTACCGCCTCGTGGTCGACAACCTCATGGACCTCACGCACGAGACCTTCGTGCACGGCTCGTCCATCGGCAACCGCGAGGTGGCCGAGGCGCCCTTCGTGGCCACGCACGGCGACCGCTCGGCCACCGTCACGCGCTGGATGGAGAACATCGACGCGCCGCCGTTCTGGGGCAACCAGATCCGCCACGCGCGCGGCTACACGGGCAAGGTCGACCGCTGGCAGATCATCCGTTTCGAAGGCCCGTGCACGGTGAACATCGACGTCGGCGTGGCCGAGGCGGGCAGCGGCGCGGTGCCGTCGAACGACAACGCAGGCGACCGCAGCAAGGGCGTCAACGGTTATGTGCTCAACACCATCACGCCCGAGACCGACAAGACCTGCCTGTACTTCTGGGCCTTCGCGCGCAACTACTGCCTGGGCGAACAGCGCCTCACGCACGAGCTGCGCGAGGGCGTCTCGGGCATCTTCCGCGAGGACGAGATCGTGCTCGAGGCGCAGCAGAAAGCCATCGACGAGCACCCCGACCACCAGTTCTACAACCTCAACATCGACGCCGGCTCGATGTGGGCGCGCCGCCTCATCGACCGCATGATCGAGAAGGAGCGGCCCGCGCGCGCCGCGATCCCGATCCGTCCCGCCCCAGAGAGCCAGGCCGCGTGATGAAGGTCGCCACCGTCTCCCCCGCCGAGCCCGGCGACAGCGGCAGCTCGCAGGCCGTGAAGGCGCAGCTGCGGCTGCGCGAAATGATCCTCGCGGGCGAGTTGCCCGGCGGCGCGCGCATTGCCGAGGTCGCCATTTCCGAACAGCTTGGCGTGTCGCGCACCCCGGTGCGCAGCGCGTTGATGCGCCTTGAGCAAGAAGGTCTGCTCGAAGCCCTGCCCAACGGCGGCTATGCGGTGCGCACCTTTTCCGAACGCGACGTGGCCGACGCCATCGAGCTGCGCGGCACGCTCGAAGGGCTGGTGGCTCGGCTGGCGGCCGAGCGCGGCGCGGCGCCCGTGGTGCTGCGCGAGGCGCGCGCCTGCCTGACCCGCATCGACGAGCTGCTGCGCGAGCCTGCGCTCGACGACGCGGCCTTCTCGCGCTACGTGACGCACAACGAGAAATTCCATGCGCTGCTGTGCGAGATGGCGGGCAGCCCCGTCATCGCGCAGCAGCTGGAGCGCGTGGTCAACCTGCCGTTCGCCTCGCCCTCGGGCTTCGTCATCGTGCAGGCCAATTCGCCGGCCGCGCGCGACATGCTGGTGATCGCGCAGGACCAGCACCTGCAGGTGCTCGACGCCATCGAGTCCGGCGAGGGCTCGCGCGCCGAGGCGCTGATGCGCGAGCACAGCCGCATCGCGCGGCGCAACCTGCGCGAGGCGCTGCACGGCACGCCGAGCGCCGAACAGCGTCCGCTGCCGGGCGTGCAACTGATCCGCCGTCGCGGCTGATCGACGATTTCTTTTTCTTCTCCTTCCCCGCTGGTGTTCCCCGATGAAAAGCGATCTTCAATGGATGCAGGCGCAGGTGGTGGCGCTGCGCGACGTCACGCCCACCGTGCGCGAGTTCACGCTGCGCCCCGACACCGACTTCGTTGCCGCGCATGAGCCCGGTGCCCACCTGCAGGTGCAGGTGATGACCGAGCAGGGCCGCGTGCAGACGCGCTCGTACTCGCTGGTGGGCGAGGGCGACGGCAGTTGCTGGCGCATCGCCGTCAAGCGGCTGGACGACGGCCGGGGCGGCTCGCGCGCGATGTGGCGCCTGGCCGAGGGCGACCGGCTGCAGGTGAGCGCGCCGCAGAACCACTTTCCGCTCGACCTCGCGGCGCCCGGCTACCTGCTGGTGGCGGGCGGCATCGGCATCACGCCGCTGGTGCTGATGGCGCAGCGCCTGGGCGCGCTGGCCCGACGCCGCGGCGTGCCGGTGGCCATGCTGTACGGCGCGCGCCACGCAGGCGAGTTCGGCTACCTCGACACCCTGCGCGACGCGTTGGGCGAGGCCGGCGTGCAGGCGCACGAAGGCGCCGCGCCCATCGACTTCGACGCCGCCATCGCCGCGCTGCCGCCCGGCGGCCAGCTCTACACCTGCGGCCCGGTGCCGATGCTCGAGGCCGTCAAGCGCGCCTGGGCCGCGGCCGGCCGGCCGCTCGCCGACCTGCGCTTCGAAACCTTCGGCAGCAGCGGCCGCCTTGCCACGCAGGCCTTCACCGTGCGCATTCCGCGCCACGACCTGTCGATCACCGTGCCGGCCGACTGCACGTTGCTCGACGCGCTCGATGCGGCCGGCGTGCAGACCCTGTCGGATTGCAAGCGCGGCGAGTGCGGCCTGTGCGCCATGGACGTGCTGGCCGTGGACGGCGAAGTCGATCACCGCGACGTGTTCCTGAGCCCGCACGAGAAGCAGGCGACCACGCGCATCTGCGCCTGCGTGTCACGCGCGGTGGGTACGCTCACGCTCGATTCCGCGTACCGCCCGGACCGTTGAAAACATCGGTTGCGCGATCATCGCGCAACCATTCGACTGATCGCGCAACAAAGACCCGTGCGGTGGGTGGGTAGGTGGTTGCCTGCTCCGCCAATTGTTGCGAATTGTTCAAAATACGCCCGGTTTCGCGTTCCGTCCCTCAAAGGAAAAATTCCATGCAAAGACGCCATCTCATCCAGACCGCCGGCCTTTCGGCGATTGCGCTCGCCACCGCGCTGTCGCTGCCTGTGGCCAGCGCCCAGGACAACAAGTTCAAGATCGGCCTGATCCTGCCGATGACGGGGCAGTCGGCCTCCACCGGCCGCCAGATCGAGGCCGCCGCGCGCCTGTACATGGCACAGAACGGCGACACCGTGGCCGGCAAGAAGGTCGAGCTGATCGTGAAGGACGACACCGGCCTGCCCGACGTGACCAAGCGCCTGGCGCAGGAGCTCATCGTCAACGACAAGGTCAACGTGATCGCCGGCTTCGGCATCACCCCCGCCGCGCTGGCCGCCGCGCCGCTGGCCACGCAGTCGAAGACCCCGCAGGTCGTGATGGCCGCCGCCACCTCAAGCATCACCGAGGCCTCGCCCTACATCGTGCGCAGCAGCTTCACGCTGCCGCAGGTGTCGGTGGTGATGGGCGACTGGGCGCCCAAGAACGGCGTGAAGTCGGTGGTCACGCTGGTCACCGACTACGGCCCGGGCAACGACGCCGAGAAGTTCTTCAGCGACCGCTTCCAGCTCAACGGCGGCAAGGTGCTCGAGAAGCTGCGCGTGCCGCTGCGCAACCCCGACTTCGCGCCGTTCCTGCAGAAGGTGCGCGACGCCAAGCCCGACGCGCTGTTCGTCTTCGTGCCCTCGGGCGCGGGCGCGGCGGTGATGAAGCAGTTCCTGGAGCGCGGCATGGACAAGGCCGGCATCAAGATGATCGCCACCGGCGACGTGACCGATGACGATCAACTGAACGACATGGGCGACGGCGCGCTGGGCGTGGTCACCTCGCACCACTACTCGGCCGCGCACCCCTCGGCGCTGAACAAGAAGTTCGTCGAAGCATTCCAGAAAGCCAACCCCAAGATGCGCCCCAACTTCATGGCCGTGGGCGGCTATGACGGCATGCGCGTGATCTACGAAGCCCTCAAGACCACCAAGGGCCAGGGCGGCGGCGAAGCGCTGCTGGCGGCCATGAAGGGCCAGGTCTTCGAGAGCCCGCGCGGCCAGGTGCTGATCGACGCGCAGACGCGCGACATCGTGCAGGACGTGTACCTGCGCAAGGTTGAAAAGAAGGACGGGCAGCTCTACAACGTCGAGTTCGACGTTCTGAAGGGCGTGAAGGACCCGGGCAAGGCCAAGTAATTTTTCGGCGACTCGTCGCGTGGGGGCGCTGCTGTTCAGGGCGTCGCTCCCGCCGACGGGGTGCCTTGCTCCGCGAATGTCCCCCGCCCTTCGGGCTCCTCCTTGATTTCGCTGCGCAAGGCACCCCATCGACGTGAGCGTCATGCGCATTGGTCGTTGATCGGCGAGCACCAACAGCGTGCCCTGTGCGCAGGGCACTGGGTGCTTCCCGCAGCGAAATCAAGGAGGAGGGCGAAGCCCGGGGGACATTCGCGGGGGGAAGTACCCGGTGGCCTGTGCACACACCATGAACAGCATCACCCTGAACGAACGCATCCCGAACGCACGTACCTGAAAACATGCTGACCATTCTTTTCGACGGCATCGCCTACGGCATGCTGCTCTTCGTCCTCGCCGTGGGGCTGGCCGTGACGCTCGGGCTGATGAACTTCATCAACCTCGCGCACGGCGCCTTCGCCATGGCGGGCGGCTACCTCACCGTGTTCGCGATGCAGAAGTTCGGCGTGCCGTTCCTGGCCTGCCTGCCGCTCGCGTTCATCGTCGTCGCGCTGGCCGGCGCGCTGCTGGAGCGCACGCTCTACCGGCCGATGTACGGCAAGCCGCACCTGGACCAGGTACTGTTCTCCATTGGCCTGGCGTTCATGGCCGTCGCGGCCGTCGACTACTTCGTCGGCTCGTCGCAGCAGAACCTGCAACTGCCCGAATGGCTGCGCGGGCGCAGCGAATTCGGCGACGGTGCGTTCCTGTTGGGCATGGGCCACTACCGCATCTTCATCATCGCCGTGTGCGCCGTGCTCACCGTGGTGCTGCAGCTCATCCTCTCGAAGACGCGCTTCGGCAGCCGCCTGCGCGCCGCCGTCGACGACCCGCGCGTGGCCGCCGGCCTGGGCATCAACGTCAACATCGTGTTCCTGCTGACCTTCGCCGTGGGCTCGGGCCTGGCCGGGCTGGGCGGTGCGCTGGGCGCGGAAATCCTCGGGCTCGACCCGACGTTTCCGCTCAAGTACATGATCTATTTCCTCATCGTCGTCTCGGTCGGCGGCACCTCGTCGATCACCGGGCCGCTCGCCGCCGCGCTGCTGCTCGGCATTGCCGACGTGGCCGGCAAGTACTTCATTCCGAAGATGGGCGCCTTCACCGTCTACCTGCTCATGATCCTGATCCTCATGTGGAGGCCCCAGGGCCTGTTCACGCGCAAGGGAGGCCGCTGAGATGAGCGCGCCTGCCTATGAATCGGCCCTGCTGCGCACCGCGCGCTGGCGCCCCTGGGAGTTCGTGGTCTGGGCCGTGGCCTTCGCGCTGCCGCTGGCCATGCCCTCGCACTCGCTGCTGGTCAACGAGATCGCCATCGTCGCGCTGTTCGCGATGTCGCTCGACCTGATCCTCGGCTACACCGGCATCGTGTCGCTCGGCCATGCGGCCTTCTTCGGCTTCGGCGCGTACGCCGCCGCGCTGTTCGCCAAGCTTGTCATGCCCGACCCGACCGTCGGCCTCGTGTTCGCCACCGTGCTGTCGGCCGTGCTGGGCCTCGTGGCCAGCGTGACCATCCTGCGCGGCAGCGACCTCACGCGGCTCATGGTCACGCTGGGCACCGCGCTGCTGCTGCTCGAACTGGCCAACAAGCTCGACTGGCTCACCGGCGGCGCCGACGGCCTGCAGGGCGTGGTCATGGGGCCGGTGCTCGGCCTCTTCGAATTCGACCTGTATGGCCGCACGGCCGCCTGGTACTCGCTGGCCGTGATGCTCGTGCTGTTCCTCGTGATGCGCCGCATCGTGCATTCGCCCTTCGGCGCCACGCTCAAGGCCATCCGCGACAACCGGCTGCGCGCCATGGCCATCGGCATCCCGGTGGTGTCGCGGCTCGCCGTGGTCTACACCGTGGCCGCCGGCATCGCGGGCGCCGCGGGCGCGCTGTTGGCGCAGACCACCGGCTTTGCCTCGCTCGACGTGCTGGCCTTCGATCGCTCGGCCGACGTGCTGCTGATGCTGGTCATCGGCGGCGTGGGCTGGCTCTACGGCGGCGTGGCGGGCGCCATCGTCTTCAAGCTGCTGCAGACCTGGCTGTCCTCGGTGACGCCGCAGTACTGGATGTTCTGGATCGGCCTCATCCTCGTGCTGCTGGTGCTCGTGGGACGCGACCGCCTGCTCAAGCCGTGGACCTGGTTCGGCGCTGCAAAGAAGAAGGGCGGTGCGGCATGACCACCGACACCGTGCTCTCGACCCAAGGCCTCGTGATGCGCTTCGGCGGCATCACGGCCACGAACAACGTCACGATGGAACTGAAGCGTGGCGCACGCCATGCGCTCATCGGCCCGAACGGCGCCGGCAAGACCACGCTGATCAACCTGCTGACCGGCGTGCTCACGCCCACCGAAGGCCGCATTTCGCTGCTCGGCGAAGACATCACCACGCTCGCGCCGCACAAGCGCGTGGCGCGCGGGCTGGTGCGCACCTTCCAGATCAACCAGCTCTTCGACTCGATGACGCCGCTGGAAACGCTGGCGCTCGTGGTGTCGCAGCACAAGGGCATCGGCGCGCAATGGTGGCGCCCGCTGGGTGCGGACAAGCGCATCGCCGAGCGGGCCGGGCAACTGCTGGAGCAGTTCCACCTCGCCGACGTCGCCCAGCAGCAGACGAAATTCATGGCCTACGGCAAGCGCCGCCTGCTGGAGATCGCCATTGCGTTGGCCTGCGAGCCGCGCGTGCTGCTGCTCGACGAGCCCGTGGCCGGCGTGCCCGCCGGCGAGCGCGAAGAGCTGCTGCAGACCGTGGCCGCGCTGCCGGCCGACGTGTCGGTGCTGCTCATCGAGCACGACATGGACCTGGTGTTCAGCTTCGCCGATCGCATGACCGTGCTGGTCAACGGCGCGCTGCTGACCGAAGGCGACCCCGAGACGATCGCCAACGACCCGAAGGTCAAAGAGGTCTACCTGGGCCACGGAGAACATGCCCATGTCTGAACTGCTGCGCATCGAGAACCTGAGCGCTGGCTACGGCGAGGCCGTGGTGCTGCACGACGTGGCCTTCACGCTCGGCGAGGGCCAGACGCTCGCGCTGCTGGGCCGCAACGGCACGGGCAAGACCACGCTCATCAACACGCTGGCCGGCGCCACGCGCCAGCACGGCGGCACCATCGCGCTCGGCGGGCAGGCGGCACTGCACAAGCTGCAGCCGCACCAGCGCGCGGCGGCCGGCATCGGCTGGGTGCCGCAGGAGCGCAACATCTTCAAGTCGCTCACGGTGCACGAGAACCTGACGGCCGTGGAGCGCCCCGGCCAGTGGAACCCGCAGCGCGTGTACGAGATGTTCCCGCGCCTGGCCGAGCGCAAGACCAACCTGGGCACGCAGCTCTCGGGCGGCGAGCAGCAGATGCTGGCCGTGGGCCGCGCGCTGGTGCTCAACCCGAAGCTGCTGCTGCTCGACGAGCCGCTCGAAGGCCTGGCGCCGATCATCGTGGAAGAGCTGCTGCGCGCCATCCGCCGCATCACGCGTGACGAAGGGCTGGCCGCGATCATCGTGGAGCAGCACCCGCAGGCGATCCTCGCGATCTCCGACCAGGCCGTGGTGCTCGACCACGGGACCATCGTGCATGCCGACACGGCCGCGGCGCTGCGTGCGCAGCCGGAAGTGCTCGACCGGTTGCTGGGCGTGGCGCGGTAGCGGCGGCCGATCACACAAAACAACCAGGAGACAGACAGATGGCGATCCCCCAGACAGTGTTCAGCGGGGGCGCCATGCTGGCGACCGCCGCCTTGCTCGCCGCATGCGGCACGGCCCCGACCGGCCCCATGCGCCTCGGCCTTGGCGCCGATCCGGCCCAGGCTTGTGCGGCGCTCACCGCGCCCGTGGCGGCCATTGCCATCGGCCTGCCCAGCGGTGCGGCGACGATCGACTCGGCAGCGCTCGTGCCGGCGTCTGCACTGGCCGTGGCCGAGCGCGGCCCCAGCCCCGCCTCGCGCATCACGCCGGCGATGCCTGCGTACTGCAAGGTGCTCGGGCGCATCGCACCGGTCGACGCGAGCGCGCCGCCGATCCTGTTCCAGGTCAACCTGCCGCTCGCATGGAACGGGCGCAGCGTGCAGTACGGCGGCGGGGGCTTCAATGGCACGCTGATCACCGGCCTGGCGCTGGTGCCCGCCGCGCGCTTCGACCTGCCCACGCCGCTGGCGCAGGGCTACGTGACCTACGGCACCGACTCGGGCCACCAGAACGTGCAGGGCCAGCCGCCGCAGGCCTTTGCGCTCAACGACGAGGCGCTCGTGAATTTCGCGCATGCCTCGTACAAGAAAGTGCGCG
Organism: Variovorax boronicumulans; assembly: GCF_009811375.1. Classification (NCBI taxonomy): domain Bacteria; kingdom Pseudomonadati; phylum Pseudomonadota; class Betaproteobacteria; order Burkholderiales; family Comamonadaceae; genus Variovorax; species Variovorax boronicumulans. The sequence goes on along the minus strand of NZ_BKDH01000001.1, from coordinate 3,359,960 downwards.
ATGTGGCGGTAGCGCTGACGCAGCGCGCCTACGGCCACGCACCGCAGAAGCTCTATTTCATGGGCAGCTCCGAAGGCGGGCGCGAGGCGCTCACGATGGCGCAGCGCTATCCGCAGGACTTCGACGGCATCTTCAGCCGCGTGCCGGTGATCAACTGGACCGGGCTGCAGCATGCGGGCACGCGCAACGGCATCGCCACCTTCGGCGAAGGCTGGCTGCGGCCCGCGCAGGTGCAGCTGGTGCACAACGCGGTGCTCGCGTCGTGCGACGCGACGGACGGCGTGGCCGACCGCATCGTGTCGAACCCGGTGGCCTGCCTGCAGCGCTTCGACCCGGCCACCCTGCGCTGCGCAGCGGGCACGAGCGGCGACAACTGCCTCAACGACGCGCAGGTGCAGGCGGTGCGCACGCTGCGCTCGCCGTGGCGCTCGCCCGTGCCGCTGGCGCATGGCGTCACCGAGTACCCGGGCTGGGGCATCGGCGGTGAGGGCACGCCGGCCTTTGCGTCGATGGGCGGCTGGAACGCGTGGTGGACCGGCACCGCCGCGCCGACCGTGCCGCCGCAGCCGAGCAACGGCATCGCATGGTTCTACGGCAGCGGGGCGCTGCAGTATTTCTATGCGCGCAATCCGTCGCTCGACGTGCGCAACTACCGCGCCGAAGACTTCGCGGCCCGCATCGCCACCGTGTCGCAGCTGATGGATTCGACCAACCCCGACCTGAGCGCCTTCCACGCGCGCGGCGGCAAGCTGCTGATGCTCGAGCACATGGCCGACTACGCGCAGAGCCCGTTCGCGGGCATCCGCTATTACGAGTCGGTGGTGGCACGCATGGGCCGCGAGAACGTGGACCGCTTCATGCGCCTGTACACCGCGCCCGGTGTGGACCATGTGGGCAGCGGCGCACCGGCCAATGTCGACATGCTCGGCGCGCTGGCCGACTGGGTTGAACGTGGGCGTGCGCCGGTCGGGCTGCAATTGCTTGAGCAGGAAGTGCAGCCACCGTTCAAGACGACCCGCGCGCGTCCGCTGTGCGAGTGGCCGCTGTGGCCGCGCTACGTGAATGGCGATGCGTCGCAGGCGGCGAGCTTCCAGTGCAGTCGGTAGCGCGCGCTTGAAGCGGTCGCGATCTTCAAGGGGCGGTTGAAGGAGTTTCGGGGCGAGGGGGCTTTTTCATGTGCGGGTGTCGCCGCAGACTGCAGGCATCCGAACTTCACAACGACCCATGAGCACCACGCCCCTCATCAGCATCGCCGTCCTGAAGGCCAAGACCGGCCAGCGCGAGGCGCTGCGCGACGCCCTGAGCGCGCTGGTGGCGCCCACGCGGCAGGAGCCCGGCTGCCTCGACTACACCTTGTTCGAACTGCGCGACGAGCCCGGCAGCTTCTACATGCGCGAGTCGTTCCAGGACCAGGCCGCGCTGGATGCGCACTTCGCCACGCCACATTTCCAGGCGTTCGAGAAGCGGTTCGACAAACTGCTGGACGCGCCGATCCGGCTGGTGTTCCTGGAGAAGGTCGCCTAGGCGTCGGCCTCAGAATTGGTACTTGGCGCTCGCGACCACCGCGCGGTCGCTGCCGGGGTAGTACTTGCTGTACGCGCGCGATGCGGCGTACTGGCGGTTGGCCAGGTTCGTGGCGCTCAAGGCGAAGCGCCAGGGCCCGCGCTTGTAGTGCACCGTCGCGTCGAGCAGCGCGACGCCGCCTTCGGACGAGGTGTTGCCCACGTCGTTCCAGCGCTTGCCGATGTAGCGCACGCCGCCGCCCAGACCGAAGCCGTTGCCCATCGTGTAGTCGAGCCAGAGCGAGGCCGTGTTGCGGGGCACCTGGATCGGTGTCTTGCCGCGCTCGGTCTCGTTGGCGCTCTCGCGCACCTTGGTGTCGAGCCAGGTGTAGGAGGCCGTGAGGTTCAGGTCGCGCGCCAGCTCGGCCTTGGCTTCGAGTTCGAGCCCGCGTGAGCGGATGCGGCCGATCTGGCGCGCCTCGAAGGTGTTCTGGTCGTAGGTCACCACGTTGGATTTGCGCAGGTCGAACACGGCCGCGGTGAACAGCGCGCGCGTGCCCTCGGGCTGGAACTTGACGCCGGCCTCCACCTGCTTGCCGCGGCTCGGCCGGAACGGCGTGCTGTTCAGGTCGACGCCGCTGGTCGGCATGAAGGATTCGGCGTAGCTGAGGTACGGTGCCCAGCCGTTGCCGACGAGGTAGCTCAGGGCCGCACGGCCGCTGAACCTGTCGTCGGTCTGTGTCGTGCGCTCGCCTTTCAGCCGATCGTAGGTGGCGGACTTGACGTGGTCCTGCCGTCCACCGAGCGTGAGCAGCCAGTGGGGGCCGAACTTGATCTGGTCCTGTGCATACACGCCGAGCTGCTCGGTGGTCTGCGTGAAGTTGCTGTCGGGCCGGAACGGCTCCGCCACCGGCAGGCCGTTGACGGGAAAGCGCAGGTCCAGGCTCGGCGCCGGCCCGGAGAACTGCTTGGCCGTGTACCGGACGCGCGACCAGTCGACGCCGAACAGCAGCGTGTGCTCGACGTCGCCGGTGCGCACGCGGCCCTGCAGCTGCGTGTCGGCGGTCCATTGGTTGACCCACTCGGGGGCGAAGCGCGCGGTTCGCCGCAGCGTGTAGCCGTCGGGCGCGAGGTTCACGACCACGTGGTGCTTGTCGGTGTCGAAGCTGAAGTAGCGCGTGTTCTGGCGCACCGTCCAGTCGTCGTTGATGTGGTGTTCGAACAGGTAGCCAAGCGACGATTGCTGCTGCTTGATCCGGCTGTAGTTCGGTTCGCCCTGGATGAGCCCGGTGTCGCGCCCCTTCGCGTCGGTCACGTTGAAGGTGTCGTCGCTGGCATCGCTCTTCAGGAACTCGCCGAGCAGGGTGAACGAGGTGGCGGCCGACGGTTGCCAGCGCAGCGAAGGCGCGAGGTAGCTGCGCTTCACTTCGGCGGGCGCGCCGTTGGGATAGCGCTGCTGGCTGTTGCTGTCCAGCTCGACGCCCACGAGGCGGTAGCTCAGCGTGTCGCTCAGGGTGCCGCCCAGGTCCACGGCCAGCTGCTTGCGCTGGAAGCTGCCGTACTGCACTTCGATCTCGCGCGTGGGCGTGCTGCTGGGCATCTTGCTGACGCGGTTGACGATGCCGCCCGCATCGCCCAGCCCGAACATCACCGACGACGGGCCGCGCAGCACCTCGACGCGCTCGACGCCGTAGGGCTCGGTCAGCGAGTAGGCGGGCAGCAGCAGGCCGTCGCGGTACATGGCGTTGCCTGCGGTGGCGTCGAAGCCGCGCAGCAGCAGCCAGTCGATGCCGCGTGCGTCGTAGCCCCAGTTGCCGGCGACCACGCCCGGTGCGTAGCGCACGGCTTCCATCACGGTCTGCACGCCGCGCGCTTCGAGTTCTTCGCGGCCGATGACGGAGATCGACTGCGGCACTTCGAGGATCGGCGTGTCGGTCTTGGTGGCGCTCTGGCTGCGCCGGGCGACATAGCCCGGCACCGGGCCCAGGCTGGTTTCGAGTTCGGCGGTGGCGCTCACGGTCACGGCCGGCAGGGTGGCGCCGGCGGCGCTTGGCGCTTTCTCGATCACCAGCGTGCTGCCCGCTATGCGGCCGGCCAGCCCGCTGCCCTGGAGCAGTTGCGCGGCGGCGGCCTGCACGCTGAGGCTGGCCTGGACCGGGCGGCCCTGCAATCCCTGCAGCAGACCCGGCGCCGCCAGCAGCTGCACGCCGGCCTGGCGCGCAAGCTGGTTCAGCGCCTGGTCCAGCGGCTGGGCGGGGATCGAGAAGGCGATGGCTGCGCCGGCGGCGGGCGGTGTCGCGCTCTGGGCCCAGGTGGTCTGGCTGGCCTGCGTAACCAGGCACAGCACGGCCGCCGCGATCAGGTGGCGCCGGCCGGCGGGGAGAAGAAGGTGGCGGGAGGGCATGCGGTTCTCTCGGTTCAGGTCGGGGTCATGAAAATTCCGGGACGTCCGCAGGGCGGTTGTTCCGGGCTCCATGGACTGATACGACCGAGCGAGCGCAATCCCTCAAGCAGATCGCAAGAAAGACAAGGCAAGGCCAGCGGGCGGATGCCGGCGTCAGGAGATCGGGCGGCGTTCGATGACCAGGGCGCGTTCCGCCCCGTCGTCTTCGCGCACCCGCACTGGCAGGCTGTTGGGCAGCAGGCGCAGCCAGGTGCCCGCCTCGGCAATGCGCACGCGCCCGAACACCGGGAGTTGCGCGGCCTCGGGCGCCACGCGCAGGGCGCGCGGGCTGTAGCGCGCCAGGCGCTCCACCACCTCGCCGAGCGGCTGGTGATGAAAGTCGAGCCAGCCGTCGCGCCACGGGGCCACGGCGCTGTTCACGGCGTTCGCGGCCGGTTGGGCGGCAGACAGCTGCAGCGCCGTGTCGATGAAGGCGCGGTCGCCCGCGCCGAGCACGCGCGCGTCGCCGCTCGCGCTGCGCACCCGCACCTGGCCCGATTCCACCGCGACGCGCACGCCGCCGTCCTGCAGCGCAACCTCGAAGCGCGTGCCCAGCACCGTGATCTCGTGGCCCAGGGCGCTGACGATGAAGGGGCGTGCCTCGTCGCGCGCCACGTCGAAGAAGGCGCTGCCGGCCAGCAGCCGCACGGTGCGGCGCGTGGCGAAGTACTGGACCTCGGCGCGGCTCGCGGCGTCGAGCGTGAGACGGCTGCCGTCGGGCAGCGCCTGCGCCTGGATGCGTCCGATGGCGGTCGCCAGGGTGGCGCTGTAGCCGGGCATCCACTGGCGCCAGGCTTGCCAGAGCGCGGCGCTGCCGACGCTGAGGCCGCCCACGCCGAGCAGGGCCGACAGCGCGCGGCGCCGCCCGGTGCGCGCCGGCGCCACGTCGCCGCGCCAGCGGTGCAGCGCGGCCTCGACGCTGTCGAGCGCCCGCATCACCTCGCGCTCCACGGTCTTGATCGACACGCCGTGGCGGCGCGCCAGTTCGGCATGGCAGGCGCCGTCGAGCCGGTCGGCCAGGAAGATGTCGCGGCTGCGCGGCGGCAGGGCCCGCAACGCGGCATCCACTGCGTCGAGTGCCTGCCGGTGGGCGACGCCGTCGGCCACGTCCCGTGTGCTGTGGTGGTCGTGTCCCGTCGTCAGCCCGGTGTCGAGGTCGACGGGGGCGGGGCTGAAGCGTTCCGCGCTGCGCTGGCGGCGGCGCAGGTGGTCGATGGCGAGGTTCTCGGCCACGGTGTAGACGTAGGCGCGCACGGCGGCCTCGGGCGGGGCGGGGTCGGCGGTGGTGTCGTCCCGCGCTTGCGCACGTTCGGCCAGCCGGACCCACGTGTCATGCGCCAGCTCCCGCGCCTCGTGCGGGCTGCCGGTGCGGCGCGCGATGAAGCGCACCAGTTCCTGGTAGCTGTCCTGGAAGGCTTTCAGCAGCGGGCTGGAGGAGAGTTGGGCGGACATGGGCTGGGGTGTGGCGCGCGAATCGCAGGAGAATTATTGTCGAGAATAGTTCTCATTTGATGGCGGCATACCCGAATCGGCCCCGTTCTGTGGCGAACGGGGCCATCGCCGGCCCAGACCGGCGATGCGGCTAGATCGCGCAGCCGTCAGGGCCGCAGGCTTCCGGCGCAGCTGCAGAAGGCGCCGGTGCGACGAAGGTGGCGAGCTGCGCCTTCCAGTCGTCGGCACGCCCCAGCCACGGCCCGATGTCGATGCGGCCGGCGCTGCCGTCGGCCTGCGCCAGCACGAAGGTCGGAAAGCCCTGGCCGCCCGCGCGCTGCAGCAAGTCGCGGCTCGCGGCGATGTGCTGTGCGGTCGCGTCACCCGTGTGCTGCTCGAAGGCCGCAGCGAAGGCTTCGGCATCGAAGCCGAGTTCGACCGCCAGTTCGGCGAGCACGCCGGCCTCCGCGATGCGCCGGCCTTCGACATAGTGGGCTTGCTGCACGCGGTGCGCCATGTCCAGCCCGCCGCCTGCACGCAGCGATTCGGCCGCGAGGATGGCGGTGATCGGCGGTTCGGAGTCCATCACCGCGCCGGTATCGCGCAGCAGGCCTTCGAAGTAGGCCTCGCCGAACGGCTGGCCCGTGAGTTCGGCGATGCGACGGTCGTGCGGGATCACGTAGTCGCGCCACTGCGGCGTGATGGGGCGGCGGTTGGCGCCGGTCATCATGCCGCCGGCGTGGAGCTCGACGCGCAGGCCCGGCACGGTGCGCGCGGCCTCGACCAGCGGCGCGGCCGCGTAGCACCAGCCGCACAGCGGATCGAAGATGCAGTGCAGCGTGGCGGCGTCGCCGTTGTTGTTGGTTACTGCGGCCACTTCATTTCTCCCTTGATGACCTTGGCGCCCAGTTCAAGCGACGAGGCGTCTTCGAGCTTCGGGTAGCGCTGCTTCATGGCGGCGATCAGCGCGGCCGAGTCCTTGGCCTTGGCGGCTTCGGTCTCGAAGGCCTTGAGGTAGTCGCGCGTGAACTTCACCGAGGCCACGGTGTAAGGAGCCGAGCCGTCGGCGTTCGGCAGGTAGTGGCCGGGCACCACGGTCTTGGGGTGCAGCGCAGCGATGCGGTCGAGCGTCTTGAGCCAGTCGCGGCGCGACTGCACCGTTTGCGTGTCGGCCACCCAGACGTGGATGTTGGCCGACACCGGAATGCCGCCGACCACCGCCTTCAGCGAGGGAATCCACGCGAACGTGCGCGCGGGCGAGGGGCCGTCCAGGCCGACGACCTGGATCTTCTTGCCTTCGAGCACGAGGCTGTCGCCGGCCAGCGGCTCGGGCACGACCAGCGCCTGGGGCGCGTTGTCCTTGAGGATCGGGCCCCAGTGCGCGAGCTTGCCGTCCTTGGAGGCCTGGATGGCGGCCACGGTCTGCGGCATGGCGACGATCTTCGCGTCGGGGAAGGCGGCGCGGATCACGTCCAGGCCGAAGTAGTAGTCGGGGTCGCTGTGGCTGATGTAGACCGTGGTCAGCTTCTTGCCGCTGTCCTTGATCTTCTGCACCAGCGCCTGCGCGTCGTTGCGCTGGAACTGGGCGTCGACCAGCACGGCATCGGTGGCGCCGGCGACCAGCACCGACGACACGGGGAACATCGACTTCGTGCCGGGGTTGTAGACGTCGATCTTCAGCGGCTGGGCGGCCTGGGCGGCGAGCGGCGCGAGGGCGAATGCGGCGGACAGGGCGGCGGCGGCAACGAGGGTTCTGCGGAACATGGCGGTGTCTTTCGGTCGATGAGGTTGAGGGTGACAGCGTGAACAGACCGGATGTTAGGTTGCGCGAAACGAAACAAAAACCACCGCCAGCACAATGGATCGTTTCTGATATCGGACGAATCAGGCGTCTTCGGAACGGTCCGTGGCGCAGCGCTCGAGGTGCGCGACCAGCAGCTGCGCCGAGGGCGACAGCGCCGCCTCGCTGCGAAAGCAGATCGCGAAACGCCGGCGCGCCCAGTCGTCGGTGAGCGGCATCAGCCGCAGCCCGAAGGCCTCGGTGAAGGGCCGGGCGACCTCCGCCGGCACCACGCTGATGGCCAGCCCGGCGCGCACCACGCGCAGCGCCGCGTCGAAGTTGGACACCAGCACGCGGTACACCAGCGGCTTGCCGGCCACGGCCGCTTCGCGCGCGAGCATCAGCTGCACGGCGCTGAGCGCGGGCATGCCGACGAATTCGTGGTCGAGCACCTGCTCGAAGCGCACCGCGTCGTGGCGGGCCACGGGGTGCGACGGATGGGCCACGATGGCCAGGTGGTCCGAGCGGTAGTCGCGCCGCTCCAGCCCGTCGAGGTCGGCCGCGTCCCAGCACAGGCCGATGGACGCGATGCCCTCGCGGATGCCGCGCACGATCTCGGGGCTCACGCGCTCTTCCATGTCGACGCGGATGTTGCGATGCGCCGGGTCTTGCAGGAAGCCGGCCACGTCCTCGGCCAGCGATTCGGCCATGACCGAGGCCGAGGCCAGGATGCGCACGTGCCCGCGCGCGCCGCCCGCGTAGGCGGCCATGTCGCGCTCGATGCGGGTGGCGCTGCCGAGCATGGCGCGCGCGTGTTCGAGCAGCGTTTCGCCGGCCGGCGTGGGCACCACGCCGCGGCGCTTGCGCAGCAGCAGCGGCGTGCCGACCGTGTCTTCGAGCTGCGCCAGGCGCTTGCTGATGGCCGAGCCGACGATGTTCGCCTGCTCGCCCGCGCGCGCGATGCTGCGGCTGTCGCAGACGGCGACGAACAGGCGCAGGGTGGTCAGGTCGAGGTCTCTCATGAAGTTCCAATCGGGAAGCAAACGGCTTCCAAAATATACCTTCAGGACTGAATCGGAACTTCTACGATCGGCGTCATTCCCTCACGACGGAGACACGCTCTTGATTCACGCCTTCCTGCCGCCGCGCGCGGTCGTCCGCGAAGTGGGCCTGCGCGACGGCCTGCAAAGCATTGCCCGCGTGCTGCCCACGGCACGCAAGCTCGAATGGATCCGCGACGCGCACGCGGCCGGCCAGCGCGAGATCGAGGTCGGCTCGTTCGTGCCGGCGCACCTGCTGCCGCAGCTGGCCGACACGGCCGAGCTGCTGGCGTATGCGAAGACGCTGCCGGGGCTCTTCGCCTCGGTGCTGGTGCCCAACCTGAAGGGCGCCGAGCGCGCCATCGCGGGCGAGGCCGACCTGATGATGGTGCCGCTGTCGGCCAGCCACGCGCACAGCCTGGCCAACCTGCGCAAGACGCCCGACGAGGTGGTGGCCGAGGTCGGCCGCATCCGCGCGGCGCGCGACGCGGCGGGCTCGAAGACGCTGATCGACGGCGGCGTGGGCACGGCCTTCGGCTGCACGCTGCAGGGCCATGTCGACCCCGACGAGGTGCTGCGCCTGATGCAGGCGCTGCTCGACGCCGGCGCCGACCGCGTGAGCCTGGCCGACACGGTGGGCTACGCCGATCCGGCCATGGTGCGCAGCCTGTTCGAGCGCGCATTGCGCATCGCGGGCGACCGCCTGTGGTGCGGGCATTTCCACGACACGCGCGGGCTGGGCCTGGCCAATGTCTACGCCGCGCTGGAGGTCGGCATCACGCGCTTCGACGCCTGCCTGGCCGGCATCGGCGGCTGTCCGCATGCGCCGGGCGCGAGTGGCAACGTCGACACCGAAGACCTGGTCTTCATGCTTGAGAGCATGGGCGTGCAGACGGGTGTCGATCTGCCGAAGCTGCTCGATCTGAGGAAGCGTGTGGCCGGCTGGCTCGACGGCGAGACACTGCAGGGCACGGTGTGGCGCGCGGGCTTTCCGAAGACCTTTGCGCTGGCGGAAGGTGTCGCCGCATGAGCACCGAAGCCAAACGCCTGCCGCTCGTGGGCATCCGCGTGGTCGAGTTCACGCACATGGTCATGGGGCCGACCTGCGGCATGGTGCTGGCCGACCTGGGCGCGGAAGTCATCAAGGTCGAGCCCATCGACGGCGATCGCACGCGGCACCTGCTGGGCGCGGGGGCGGGCTTCTTCCCGATGTTCAACCGCAACAAGAAGAGCATCGCGCTCGACCTGCGCCATCCGCAGGGGCTCGAGGCCGCGTTGCGCCTGTGCGCCACGGCCGACGTGGTGGCGCAGAACTTCCGCCCCGGCACGATGGACAAGTACGGCCTGGGCTATGCCGCGCTGGGCAAGCTCAATCCGCGCCTCGTGTACGTGAACCACACGGGCTTTCTGCCCGGCCCGTACGAGCACCGCACCGCGCTGGATGAGGTGGTGCAGATGATGGGCGGCCTGGCCTACATGACGGGGCGCCCCGGCGATCCGCTGCGCGCGGGAACGAGCGTGAACGACATCATGGGTGGCATGTTCGGCGCCATCGGCGCCATCGCCGCGCTGATGCAGCGCGCCGAAACCGGCCGGGGGCAGGAAGTGCAGTCGGCGCTGTTCGAGAACAACGTGTTCCTGGTCGGCCAGCACATGCTGCAGTACGCCATCACGGGGCAGGCGGCCGCGCCGATGCCCGAGCGCATCTCGGCCTGGGCGCTGTACGACGTGTTCACCGTGAAGGACGGTGAGCAGATTTTCCTGGCGGCCGTGAGCGACGCGCAATGGAAGACCTTCTGCGACGCGCTGGGCTTCGACGACCTGAAGGCCGACGCCACGCTGCAGACCAACAACGACCGCGTGCGCCTGCGCCCGACCTTGCTGGCCGCGTTGCGCACGCGTCTGGCCGACCGTTCGGCCGCCGAGCTGTCGGCGATCTTCGAGGCGCGGGGCCTGCCGTTCGCGCCGATCACGCGGCCCGAAGACCTGTATGCCGATCCGCACCTGCAGGCCACCGGCGGCCTCGCCGACATCCGCCTGCCCGACGGCGAGCGGGCCGGCGAGATGGCGCAGACCACGCTGTTCCCGATCACGCTCGGCGGCGAGCGGCTGGGCGTGCGCCTGCATCCGCCGACGCTGGGCGAGCACACGCGCGCGCTGCTGGCCGAGCTGGGCTACGCGCACGAACAGGTCGAGGCGCTGCATGCCGAAGCGGCCGTGGCCTGATTTTTCAAGCACCGACAAAGACAAAGAGAGACAAGACCCATGAGCCCGATTCCGTTTTCCTCTTCTTCATTCAACCGCCGTGCGTTGCTCGGCCTGGGGGCGTCGGCGGTCGTGCTGTCGGCCGCCCGCCCGGTGTTCGCGCAGGGCGGCGACAAGCCCGTGCGCTTCATCCTGCCGATCAGCGCGGGCTCGGGCGTGGACGCCATTGCGCGCGCCGCCTCGGTCGCGCTCGGCAAGGCGCTGGGCCAGCCGGTGGTGATCGAGAACCTGCCGGGCGCCGGCGGCATCACCGGCACCTCGGCCGTGATCAAGGCGCCGCCCGACGGGTTCACGCTCGGCATGGTGTCGAACAACCACGTGATCAACCCGAGCGTGTTCAAGAAGATGCCTTTCGACGCCATCGCCGACATCACGCCCATCAGCGTGGTGGGCGCGACGCCACTGGTGCTGGCCGTGAACCCGAAGCTGCCGGCGAAGAACGTGAAGGAGCTGGTGGCGCTGCTGCGCACGAAACCCGAGGGCTACAACTACGCCTCGTCGGGCAACGGCACCATCATTCACCTGGCCGGCGAGATGTTCATGGACGAGGCCGGCGTGAAGGCGCGGCACATTCCGTACAAGGGCACCGGGCCGATGGTGACCGACATGATCGCGGGCCAAGTCGAGATGGGCGTGGTCGCGCTGCCGGCGGTGCAGCCGCATCTGAAGAGCGGCGCACTGCGCGCCATCGGCCTGTGCGGCCCGGCGCGTTCGCCGGCCGCACCCGAAATTGCGACGATCGCGGAGCAGGGGCTGCCGAACTACGCGGTCGAAGGCTGGTTCGCGGTGATCGGCCCGCCGAAGATGCAGCCGGCCGACGTGAAGCGCGTGCACGAGGCCATCGTGGCCGCCTTTGCCGCGCCCGAGGTGCGCGAGGCGATGGACAAGCAGGGCAACATCGTCAAGCCCACGTCGCCCGAGCAGGCCGCGAGCTACTTCCGCAGCGAGGCCGCGCGCTATGCGGCGCTGGTGAAGAAGGCGAACGTGGTGCTGGAGTGAAGCCTTGCGCCTTCCCCTTCGCGAGAAGGGGAAGGCGAGGTGCGGGCCCTACGCCGGGCTCACCGCGCGGTACAGCGCCCGCACGAAATCCGACTGCGTGATCATTCCCGTCAGCCGCTTCTCTTCATCGATGATCGGAATGTGGTGGTGGCCGCCTTCGGAGAACAGCGGCACCAGCTCGACCACCGGCCGGTCGGCGCTGGCCACGCGCACCTGGCGCGTCATGATCTGGCCGACCACCTCGGGCTTGTTCGACATCACCGTGCGCGTGGCGCGGATCAGGTCGCGCAGCCGGCCGGCGATGCCGTCGTGGTGCTGCAGGTCGAGCTGGCGGAAGAAGTCGGCCTGCGTGACGATGCCGACCACGCGGCGCGTGCGGTCGGTCACCGGCAGCGCCTTGATGCGGTGCTGGTGCATCAGCGTCCAGGCTTCCTGCAGCGGCGTGCCGAACTCCACCGAGATCGGCGTGCGCGACATGATGTCGGCGCAGTGCAGCGTGCCCAGGCGGCGCTTGTACGACTCGAGCTCGGTCTGCTGAATGAGCGATTCGAGGTCGTCGCGGCTGATGTCGAGCACCTGGTTGTAGCGCGCCAGCACGGCGTCGATGTCGGCCTGGCTGAAGCGCGCGTCGGGCGAGGGCGGGCGCGCCACCTGCACGTGCGGATAGCGCCGCCCCGTGAGCGTGTTGTAGGCCACGCCGGCCATCACCAGCAGCAGCGAGTTCACGAGCACCGGGAACAGCGCCGCCGAAAAATCGGTGGTGTGCGTGAGCACCGCCAGCAGCGCCGCCGCGCCGCCGGGCGGGTGCAGGCAGCGCGTGAAGAACATCAGGCCGATGGCCAGCGCCACGGCCACGGCGGCGGCCACGGCGGTGTCGGGAATCCAGCTGGCGCAGGCGATGCCCACCAGCGTCGACAGCGTGTTGCCGCCGATCACCGACCAGGGCTGTGCCAGCGGACTGGCGGGCACTGCAAACACGAGCACGGCGGTGGCGCCCATCGGCGCGACCAGCCACACCGCATGCTCCAGCGGCACGGCCAGCCAGCGGCACAGCAGGCCGGTGATCAGCAGCCCGATGCCTGCGCCGCCCACGGCGCGCAGGCGCTCGCGCGCGTTGACGTTGGAAGGGCCCGGGAGCCAGGCACGCAGATAAGTCCACAGTGCGGCGAATCGCATCCCCCGTCCCCCTCAGGCTTCTTCGTGCGCCACCCGACGCCCGATGTCGGGCCAGCGGTGGTGCAGCCAGACCCAGGCGACCAGCCCGATCGTGAGCATCAGCGCGGAGGTGAGGGCCAGTGCCAGCGTGGAGTGCATCACCAGCGGCGCCACCGCGCCGGCCACGACGCCGTTGGCGGTGGAGCCGATCACGGCCTGCAGCGACGAGGCCATGCCGCGGCGCTCGGGGTGCAGGTCGAGCACCAGCAGCGTGACCACCGGCACCATCAGCGCCCAGCCGAAGGCGAACACCGCCAGCGGCCACACGGCCCAGGCCACATGCGCCTGGAAGAAGATGTTGGCCACCACGTTGACCACCGAGGTGACCATCATGATCAGGAAGCCGTCGCGGATCTGCCGCTTGGGCGCCACCTTGCCGGCCATGCGGCCGCTGGCGCGCGCGCCGAGCATGATGCCGCCGATGGTCAGCAGGAAGAACCAGAAGAACTGCTGCGGCTGCAGCGCCAAGTGGTCGCCCAGGAACGCAGGCGCGGCCAGCACGTAGAGGAACATGCCGTTGAAGGGCACGCCGCTCGCAAAGGCCAGCAAGAGAAAGCGCGGGTCGGAGCACAGGTCGCGGTAGCCGCGCATCAGGTGGCGCACCTGGAAGGGCTGGCGGTGGTCCTTGTGCAGCGTCTCGGGCAGCAACTTGTAGTTGGCGACGAACAGCACCACGCCCACGGCCACGAGGAACCAGAAGATCGAGTGCCAGCCCGCGTGCACGAACAGGAAGCCGCCCACGATGGGCGCGATGGCCGGCGCCACGCCGAAATAGATCGTGACCTGGCTCATCACCCGCTGCGCCTCGGCCGGCGGGAACATGTCGCGGATCACGGCGCGCGACACCACGATGCCGGCGCCGGTCGACAGGCCCTGCAGGCCGCGGAACAGCACCAGCTGCGTGATGTTCTGAGACAGCGCGCAACCCAGCGAGGCCAGCGTGAACACCGCCAGCCCCCACAGCACCACGGGCCGGCGGCCGAAGCTGTCCGACAGCGCGCCGTGGAACAGGTTCATGAAGGCAAAGCCGAACAGGTAGGCCGACAGCGTCTGCTGCATCTCGGCCGGCGTGGCGCCGATCGATTTCGCGATGCCCGAGAAAGCCGGGATGTAGGTGTCGATGGAGAAGGGCCCGAGCATGCCCAGCACGGCGAGCAGCACGGCAAGCGCCCAGCGCGGGGCCTGCCAGAGTTTGTCTGCGTCGGGATTCATGGAAAGGCGGCTCCGTTGTACTTGTCGTGTGTCGGTGGAAAAACGAGAACGCCCGCCGCCCGGGTGAGGGGCAAGGCGGGCGCTTGGGCTTCAGCGAACCTGGATTACAGGGTGTCGATGAAGCTGCGCAGCTTGTCGGAACGCGACGGGTGCTTCAGCTTGCGCAGCGCCTTGGCTTCGATCTGGCGGATGCGTTCGCGGGTCACGTCGAACTGCTTGCCGACTTCTTCCAGCGTGTGGTCGGTCGACATTTCGATGCCGAAGCGCATGCGCAGCACCTTGGCTTCGCGCGGCGTGAGGGAGTCGAGGATGTCCTTGACCACGTCGCGCAGGCCAGCTTGCATGGCGGCCTCGATGGGGGCCGTGTTGCTGCTGTCCTCGATGAAGTCGCCCAGGTGCGAATCGTCGTCGTCGCCGATGGGGGTTTCCATCGAGATCGGCTCCTTCGCGATCTTCATGATCTTGCGGATCTTGTCTTCCGGGATCTCCATCTTGGCGGCCAGGATGCCGGCGTCGGGCTCGAAGCCGAACTCCTGCAAGTGCTGGCGCGAGATGCGGTTCATCTTGTTGATCGTCTCGATCATGTGCACCGGGATGCGGATGGTGCGCGCCTGGTCGGCGATCGAGCGGGTGATCGCCTGGCGGATCCACCACGTCGCGTAGGTCGAGAACTTGTAGCCGCGACGGTATTCGAACTTGTCGACCGCCTTCATCAGGCCGATGTTGCCTTCCTGGATCAGGTCCAGGAACTGCAGGCCGCGGTTGGTGTACTTCTTGGCGATGGAGATCACGAGGCGCAGGTTGGCCTCGATCATTTCCTTCTTGGCATCGCGCGAGGACGATTCGCCCTCGTTCATGCGCTTGTTGATGTCCTTGAGCTCGGTCAGCGGCACCACCACGCGCGACTGGATGTCGGTGAGCTTCTGCTGCAGTTCCTGCACCGGCGGGATGTTGCGTGCGAGCACGGCGCTCCAGGGCTTGCCGGCCGCGGCCTGCTTCTCGACCCACTTGAGGTTCAGCAGGTTGGAGGCGATGCGGTTGCCGTTCTTGTCGAAGCCGCTGAAGTCGCGGATGAACTCGTCCTGCGGGAAGCCGCACTTGTCCACGATGATGCGGCGCAGTTCGCGTTCCTTCTTGCGCACGTCGTCCACCTGCGTGCGCACCAGGTCGCACAGCTTCTCGATGGTCTTGGCCGTGAAGCGGATGGTCATCAGCTCGTCGGACACGGCCTGCTGGGCCTTGGTGTACGCGGGCGTGCCGTAGCCTTCCTTCTCGTAGATCTTGTGGATCTTCTCGAACATCTCGGCGATGCGGTCGAAGCGCGAGAGGGCTTCGTTCTTGAGTTCTTCGAGCTTCTTGGTCAGGGCCTTGGAGCCGCCCTTGCCGTCGTCGTCGTCTTCCTCGTCGAACTCGTCGAAGTCTTCTTCGGCCACGTAGTCGTCGGCCTCGTTCGGGTTCGAGAAGCCGTCCACGATGGTCGAGATGACGACCTTGCCTTCACGGATGGTCGCGGCCATTTCGAGGATCGCGGCGATGGTGGCGGGGGAGGCCGAAATGGCTTCCATCATGGCCATCAGGCCGCCTTCGATGCGCTTGGCGATTTCGATTTCGCCTTCGCGCGTCAGCAGCTCGACCGTGCCCATTTCGCGCATGTACATGCGGACCGGGTCGGTGGTGCGGCCGAATTCGCTGTCCACCGTGGACAGGGCCGCTTCGGCTTCTTCCTCGGCTTCTTCCACCGTGGTGGCGGTGGGCGCGGTGTTGTTCAGCAGCAGGGTTTCGGCGTCGGGCGTCTGCTCGTACACCGCCACGCCCATGTCGTTGAGCATGGTGACCACGACTTCCATGGTCTCGGCGTCGACCAGCTTGTCGGGCAGGTGGTCGGAGATTTCGCCGTGCGTGAGGTAGCCGCGCGTCTTGCCCAGCGTGATCAGGGTCTTCAGGCGCGAGCGGCGCTTGGCCAGGTCTTCTTCGGAGAGCACGGTCTCGTCGAGGCCGAACTCCTTCATCAAGGCGCGTTCCTTCGCCTTGCTGATCTTCATGCGCAGCGGCTTGACCTTCTCTTCGGTGGTCGCGACGGCCGCGGGCTCGTCACCGGCCAGGTCTTCCTCGATGTCCGACAGGTCGATGTCGCTCTCGCCGGCTTCCTTGGCGGCCTTGGGCTTGCGCCCGCGCTTGGCGCCGGTGGCGGGCGCGGCGGCAGCGCCGGCGGCCTTGGGCGGACGGCCAACTTTCTTGGCGGCGGGGGCAGCCGTGGCAGTGGCCGCGGCTTTTTTTGGATCGTCGAGAGAGGTCGATTTCGTGGGCACGGTTTTCACTTTCGTTGCGGCTGCCGTTTTGGACGCGGCGGCAGCCGTCTTGGTTGCCGGTTTGGCACCGGCTTTCAGCGGTTTCTCTGCTGCGGGCTTGGTGGCAGCGCTCTTGGCGCTTTTGGCAAGTGAAGGAGCAGGCTTCTTTGAACTGGGCATACGACCTCGTTACGACAAGAAAAGACAAGCGGGATCACAGGCGCGCTGTCACGCGGACAGCACCACCATGCCCGTGCACAGGCACGGACAAAACAATTGGGAAACGAGGAATTAATTCCTCACCAGGCAAGATGTCGGGCGAACATTTGGTGTGCAGTCCTTGCGGTTATTGACCCTTTCCGCCGGAATTTACCGTTGGAGTGCGTTGCGCTAGGGGTCGGCCCGGAGGTGCTGCTGTCGCTCTTGCCTAATTTCGCCAGTTGCGAAGCCCTACATTATAGCCTGTTGCGCAAATTTCAAGCAGTATCTGTCCCCGACGCGCGAATGCGGTCTCGCAATTCGAGCCGGCGGGCTTCCAGCGCCTTGTAGCGTTCCAGGGCTTTCGGGTCTTTTCCGACCGAAGCGATGGCCTCGCTCTGCTGGGCCTTGAGCCGGTCGTCGAGCATGAAGTCGAGCACGCTCCCCAGCTCCTTGGCAGCCTCGGCCAGGTGCTGTTCTTCCTCGCCCTCGGGCACCGGCCCGGCCTCGGAAACGCTCATGAGGCGCTCGGCCAGCGGCGCGAAATCGAGCCCGCGCAGGCCTTCGCGCAGCGCCGCCCAAGGTTGCACGCCATGCTCGTGCAGCTGGCTGTCCAGCCAGGTGAAGAGGGCGCCGTGCTCGCCCGGCAGGTCGCACAGCATCACGTGCAGCTCGTGCGACAGCGCCTCCCACTGCGCCATGTTCGACAGCACCAGCCGCACCGCTACGTCGGGCCGGCTCGGCGGCTTGCCGCGCCCGCGCAGCGGCTCGATCGGCTCCTCGAACTTGCCGCCCCAGCGCTTGCCCTTGGTGAACTTGCGCGGCTGGAACTTGGGTTTGCTCTCGTTTTCGTAGCGCGGCGGCTCATAGTCCTGCGTCGGCGGCAGGTCCGGGTAGTAGTCGCCTGGGTCGTTGCCGTAGTTGTCGGGCTCGCTGTGGCGCTGCGGGGCCTGGGATGGCTGGCTGCTGCCGCCGCCGCCCTTGCGCGGGCCGGGCGCGGCCGTGGCCCACAGGTCGGACAGCGCCGCGGCGTCGAGTTGCACCAGCGTGGCGATCTCGCTGAGCAGCTGCCGCTTGAGCGCGCCGTCGGGCATGGCGCTCCAGAGCGGGCGCACGTTGCTGGTCATGTGGGCGCGGCCCTCGGCGGAGCTCAGGTCGCAGCCTTCGCGGGCGGCTTCGAGCATGAAGCGCGACAGCGGCGTGGCCTCGGCCACGAAACCCGCGAAGGCCTCGGCACCGTGCGCGCGGATGTAGCTGTCGGGGTCGTGCTCGGCCGGCAGGAACAGGAACTTGATGCTGCGCGTGTCGGTGGCGTAGGGCAGGGCACCGTCGAGCGCCTTGCGTGCGGCGCGGCGGCCGGCGGCGTCGCCGTCGAAGCTGAACACCACCGATTCGGTGAAGCGAAAGAGCTTTTGCACATGCTCAGTGGTGCAGGCGGTGCCCAGCGTGGCCACCGCGTTCGGAAAGCCGAGCTGGGCCAGGGCCACCACGTCCATGTAGCCCTCGGTGACGAGTGCGTAGCCGCGGTCGCGGAAGGCGGCGCGGGCTTCGTACAGGCCGTAGAGCTCGCGGCCCTTGCTGAAGACGGGCGTTTCGGGCGAGTTCAGGTACTTGGGCTTTTCGTCGCCGAGCACGCGCCCGCCGAAGCCGATGCACTCGCCCTTGACGTTGCGGATCGGGAACATCACGCGGTCGCGAAAGCGGTCGTAGCGCTTGGCCTCCTCGTCGCTGAGTTTGCCTTCCTCGTTGTTGACGATCACCAGCCCGCTCTCGGCGAGCAGCGGATCGTCGTAGTCGGGGAACACGCTGGCCAGCGCGCGCCAGCCGGCCGGCGCATAGCCGATGCCGAACTGCTTGGCGATCTCGCCCGACACGCCGCGGCCCTTGAGGTAGTCGATGGCGCCGGGCGCCTGGCGCAGCGCCTTGCGGTAGGCGTCGCCGGCCTTTTCGAGCACGTCGGTCAGCGTGGCCTGCTTCTGGCGCTGGCTGGCGGCGCGGGCGCGCTCGGCCGGCGAGACGTCGTCCTCGGGCACCTGCAGGCCGTACTGGCCGGCCAGGTCGTGCACCGCCTCGACGAAGCCCATGCCTGCATGTTCCATGAGGAAGCCGATGGCGTTGCCGTGCACGCCGCAACCGAAGCAGTGATAGAACTGCTTGGTCGGGCTGACCGAGAACGAGGGCGACTTCTCGCCGTGGAAGGGGCACAGCCCCATGAAATTGGCGCCGGCCTTCTTGAGCTGGACGTAGCGGCCGACGATTTCGACCACATCGGCGCGCGCGATGAGTTCCTGGATGAATGAAGCGGGGATGGTCATGGCTGCGGGGAGCGGCAAATCATACGCAAGCGCACGGGCGGCATACTGAACCCCGCCGCAAATCCACATCACGCATGAAGACGCCACTGCCTTTGCAACACGCCGCGCCGCTGCTGCGCCATCCGCTGCGCTTCGTCTGGGGCGCGCTCAAGGACTTTCGCGCCAACCAGGGCCTGCTGCTGGCGGGGGCGGTGGCGTACTACGCGCTGCTGTCCATCGTGCCGCTCCTGATCGTGAGCGTGATGGCGCTGTCGCACGTGATCGACCAGGCCGAGCTGCTGCGCACCATCGGGCGCTACCTCGAATGGCTGCTGCCGGGGCAGTCGAAGGCGATCGTGGCGGAGCTGTCGAGTTTCCTGGACCACCGCTCGGTGCTCGGGCCGGTGCTGCTGGTGACGATGATCTTCTTCAGCTCGCTGGCGTTCAGCGTGCTCGAAAGCGCGATGGCGGTGATTTTTCACCACCGCAAGGACGATCACAAGCGCCACTTCCTGGTGTCGGTGGCGATGCCGTACCTCTACATCCTGAGCCTGTGCGCGGGGCTGTTGCTGGTCACGCTGGTGTCGGGGGCGCTGCAGCTGGTGGGGCAGGAAAGCGTCGACCTGCTGGGGCGCAGCTGGTCGCTGTCGGGCATTTCGGGCCTGCTGCTGTACCTGCTGGGGCTGGGCGGCGAGATCTTCATGCTGACCTCGCTCTACCTCGTGATGCCGGCCGGGCGCATGTCATTGCGACATGCGCTGCTGGGCGGCGTGACCGCTGCGCTCTTGTGGGAGGCCACGCGGCGCGTGCTGATCTGGTATTTCTCGACGCTGTCGCAGGTGAACATCGTCTACGGCTCGCTCACCACGGCGATCGTGGTGCTGCTGAGCCTGGAAATCGCCGCCATGCTGGTGCTGCTCGGGGCCCAGGTGATCGCGAACTACGAGCGCCTGGACCGCACCGGCAGCACGAAGCTGCCGGCGTCCGAGATCAGCGAGGGGCCAATCGAATCGCTCCGTCCAGACGAATCACCTCGCCGTTGAGCATGTCGTTCTCGATGATGTGCTTGGCCAGCTTGGCGTAGTCCTCGGGCGTGCCCAGGCGCGACGGGAAGGGCACGCTGGCGGCCAGCGCGTCCTGCACTTCCTGCGGCATGCCGAACAGCATGGGCGTGCCGAAGATGCCGGGGGCGATGGTCATGTTGCGGATGCCGCTGCGCGCGAGGTCGCGGGCGATGGGCAGGGTCATGCCGACCACGCCGCCCTTCGAGGCGCTGTAGGCGGCCTGGCCGATCTGGCCGTCGTAGGCCGCGACCGAGGCGGTCGAGATCAGCACGCCGCGCTCGCCGGTGGCTTCGGGCTCGTTCTTGCCCATGGCGTCGGCCGCCAGGCGGATCATGTTGAAGCTACCGATCAGGTTGACCGTGACGGTCTTGCTGAACACGGCCAGCGCGTGCGGGCCGTTCTTGCCCACGGTCTTCTCGGCCGGCGCGATGCCGGCGCAGTTGACGAGGCCCATCAGCTTGCCGAGCTTGACGGCGGCAGCCACCACGGCTTGGCCGTCGGCTTCCTGGCTCACGTCGCACTTGACGAACACGCCACCGATCTCGCGGGCGACGGCTTCGCCCTTGTCAGCCTGCATGTCGGCGATCACCACCTTGGCGCCGTTGGCGGCCAGCATGCGCGCCGTGCCTTCGCCGAGGCCCGAAGCGCCACCGGTCACGATAAAAACTTTGCCGTCGATCTGCATTGAGAGTCTCCTGAAATGAGACCCGCATTATCGAAGACGGCCGCCGGACGAAAAAAAAGGCCTCGTCGTGAGACGAGGCCCTGAATTGGATCCGTGAGGACCCAAGGAGACAACTGGTGGTGGTCGGTGCTTAGCGCTTGCGCGAAGCGGTGGCCGTCTTGGCAGCGGCGACGGCTTGGGTCGACACGGCGTTGAAGTTGGCTTCGGCGACGTCCGACGCTTGCTTGACGGCCTTCTGGACCGATTCGAAAGCGTTGTTGGCGGCAGCCACGGCGCTCTTCAGCACGGCGACGGCGGTTTCCGAACCGGCGGGGGCGTTCTTCGAAGCGCTGTCGACGAGGCCGACGAAGGCTTGCTGGGCTTCAGCGGCCTTGGCTTCGAAAGCCTTCGAGAATTCGGCGCTGGTGCCTTGGGCGATGTCGTACAGGTGACGGCTGTAGGCAGCGGTCTTTTCGGCCAGGGGCTGGAACAGGCTGGCTTGCAGCGTCAGCAGCTCTTGGGCGTCCTTGACGCTCAGGGCAGCCTGGGCGGTGCTCTGGGCTTCGGTCAGGGCGGCCTTGGAAGCGGTCACGTTCAGTTCGACCAGCTTTTCGACGCCTTCGAAGGCCTTGGTGGTCAGGCCGAACAGGGTTTCGAGGTTGGCTTTTTGGGCGGCGAGGATTTGGTCAGCGGTCAGGGCCATTTGAGATCTCCAGAAAGGATGATGGGGTGGTCGATTCACGTTGCGCTGCGCCTCGTCGTCTATGTTGCGGTGCAGCATGGCCTCAAGTATAGGCAGCTGAACGCGGCGATCAAGTGGTTTTTGCTGCTCTGCAGCAATTTAGAAGCGGCCTTCTAAATCCGGCCTGCGCGGCCAGAATGCGGCCATGCGTGCTTTCTATTCCGGGCAGTTCGTCCTGCCCCTGCCGCCGGGCCACCGCTTTCCCATGTCGCGCTACGCGATGCTGCGCGATCGCCTGCAGGAACAGCTGCCGGCCGTCGAGATGGACCCGGCCCCGCGCGCCACCGACGACGAGCTCGCGCTGGCCCACACCCCCGAATGGATCGCCGCCGTCAGCGAAGGCCGCGTGAGCCCGCAGGCCATGCGCGAGATCGGCTTTCCCTGGAGCGAGGCGATGGTCGAGCGCTCGCGCCGCTCCACCGGCGCCACCATCGCCGCCTGCCGGGCCGCCTTCGCGGGCGGCGTGGCGGCCAACATGGCGGGCGGCACGCACCACGCCTACGCCGACAAGGGCAGCGGCTTCTGCGTCTTCAACGACGCGGCGGTGGCGGCGCGGCTGATGCAGGTCGAGCAGGCCCGCGCCGGCCGGCTGCTCAGGGTGGCCATGATCGACCTCGACGTGCACCAGGGCAACGGCACGGCCCGCATCTTCCAGGGCGACCCGAGCGTGTTCACGCTGTCGGTGCACGGCCAGAAGAATTTCCCGTTCCGCAAGGAGGCGAGCGACCTCGACGTGGAACTGCCCGACGGCTGCGGCGACACCGATTACCTGGCGGCGCTGGAGCACGCGCTCGACGAGCTCGACCGGCGCTTCTCGCCCGGCCTCGTGATCTACCTGGCCGGCGCCGACCCCTTCGAGCGTGACCGGCTCGGCCGCCTCAAGCTGAGCTTCGATGGCCTGGAGGCGCGCGACCGCCGCGTGTTCGACTGGACCTGGCAGCGCCGCATCCCCACGGCCTTCGCGATGGCCGGCGGCTACGCCAGCGACATCGCCGAGACGGTGCAGGTGCAGCTGGGCACCTTCCGCGTGGCGCTGGACTACTGGCGCCGCTGGCAAAATGCCGCGCGATGAGCGCCCCCACCACACCCGCACCAACCCCCAAGCCCACGCCCCACACCCGCAGCGCCTACCGGGCGTTTCGCAGCATCCCGACGCGCTGGGCCGACAACGACATGTACGGCCACGTCAACAACGTCGTCTACTACAGCTGGTTCGACACCGCGGTGAACGCGCTGCTCATCGAGCGCGGCGCGCTCGACATCCATGGCGGCCAGACCATCGGCTTCGTGGTCGAGACGCAGTGCAACTACTTCGCGCCAGTGGCCTTCCCGCAGACGGTGGAGGCGGGCATCCGCGTGGCGCAGGCGGGCCGCTCGAGCGTGCGCTACGAGATCGCGCTGTTCGCCGAGGGTTCCGACACCGCCGCGGCGCAGGGGCACTTCGTGCATGTGTACGTCGACCGCGCGACGCAGAGGCCGGTGCCATTGCCCGAGGCGCTGCAGCAAGTGGTCGATTCGCTGCGCACCTGAGCGCTCGCCCATGAAAAACGGCGCCCGCAGGCGCCGTCCGTGAGAGGGGCCGCAGCCCCGCTTACATCGTCTTCTTCATGGCCTTGATGTCGGCCTTGCCCTGGGCTTCATCAGCCTTGGCCTGCTTCACGCAAGCGTCCTTGGCCGCGCCATTCTGGTCGTCGCACTTTTCCTTCGCGACTTCATAGGTGGCCTTCACCTTCTCTTCGGCCACCTTGCGGGCATGGCTGTCGCTCGGCTGGTACTGCTGTTCCAGCTCGGCCTTGGCCACTTCTTCCTTGCCCTTGGCTTCCTTCTGGCAGACGTCCTTGGCGTTGTCCTTCATCGTGTCGCACTGGGCCTTGGCGACCTTGTAGTCGGCCTCGACCTTTTCCTTGGCGACCTTGTACTCGTCCTTGGTCATCGCACCGGCCTGGCCGGCGACGAAGAAGGTGGAGGCGAGGGCGAGCATGACGAGGTGTTGTTTTTTCATGGTGTGTGTCCTTTGCGGTGAATGACAGGGAAAGAGAAGGGAAGGGCGCAGGGCGCCTGCTTCTTTCTCAGTTCTTCTCGAACCAGAGTGCGTCCGGCGAGCGGCCGTCGCGAGATTCCCAGTCCTTGACCTGCTTTTCGGCCTCGTCGCGGCTGATGCCGTGGCGCTCCTGGATGCGGCCCAGCAGCTGGTCGCGCTTGCCGGCGATGACGTCGAAGTCGTCGTCGGTCAGCTTGCCCCATTGCTCCTTGATCTTGCCCTTGAGCTGCTTCCAGTTGCCTTCGATGGTGTCCTTGTTCATGCGAATCTCCTTGAGAAAGAGTGATGACCCGGCGGAACATGCCGCCGCCGTGAAATCAATGTCGCGTGGGTGATTCCCCCTGCCGGTAGGACGTGCAGGCCGGCCCTCGTAGGCACAGGCCGACGCAGGCCGTGATAATGGAACGGACGCCGACGACAGAGACCCGAGACACCGCGCACCGCACCATGATCATTCACAGCCTGCTCGACACCGACCTCTACAAGTTCACGATGATGCAGGTGGTCCTGCACCACTTTCCGGGGGCGCGGGTCGAGTACCGCTTCAAGTGCCGCAACCCGGGCGTCAACCTCGCGCAGTTCGCGGGACAGATCCGCGACGAGATCCGCAGCCTGTGCTCGCTGCAGTTCCGCGACGCCGAGCTCGCCTACCTGCGCTCGATGCGCTTCATCAAGAGCGACTTCGTCGACTTCCTGGGCCTGTTCAGGCTCAACGAGAAGTACATCAACGTCATCCCCCAGCCCTCGGGCGAGCTCGAGATCCGCATCAAGGGGCCGTGGCTGCACACCATCCTGTTCGAGATCCCAGTGCTGGCCATCGTGAACGAGGTCTACTTTCGCAACACGCAGAAGAACCCCGACTTCGAAGAAGGCCGCCGCCGCCTCGACCTCAAGATCAGCCAGCTGCAGGAAGCCGGCCTGGGCGACCTCAAGATCGCCGACTACGGCACGCGCCGCCGCTTCTCGAAAGACTGGCACGAGGAAGTGCTGCGCACGCTGACCCAGCGGCTCGGTGCCGTGGCCTCGCCGCCGGCCAAGTCGCCCGCGGGCGAGCGGCTGCCGCAACTGGCGGGCACCAGCAACGTGCTGTACGCCATGAAGCTCGGGCTCATCCCTCTGGGCACCATGGCGCACGAATACCTGCAGGCCTGCCAGGCGCTGGGCCCGCGGCTGCGCGACAGCCAGATCTTCGGCTTCGAGAGCTGGGCCCGCGAGTACCGCGGCGACCTGGGCATCGCGCTGTCCGACGTGTACGGCATGAGCGCCTTCCTGCGCGACTTCGACCTGTACTTCTGCAAGCTCTTCGACGGCGCCCGCCACGACAGCGGCGACCCGTTCCAGTGGGGCGAGCGCATGCTGGCGCACTACCACGCGAACCGGGTCGACCCGCTCACCAAGACGCTGATCTTCAGCGACGGCCTCACGGTGCCGCGCACCATCGAGCTGTACCAGCAGTTCCGCGGCCGCTGCCTGCTGGCCTTCGGCATCGGCACCAACCTCACCAACGACCTGGGCTACGAGCCGCTGCAGATCGTCATCAAGATGATCCAGTGCAACGACCAGCCGGTGGCCAAGCTGTCGGACACGCCGTCCAAGAACATGTGCGAGGACGAGAAATACCTGGCCTACCTGCGCCAGGTGTTCGAGATCGAACAACCCCCCGTTTGAAGGCTGTACTGACCTGTCTGGTACGGTACAGCCCCCATGAAGAAAACGATCCGACTGACGGCAGCCGCGGCGCTGCCGATGCTCTTTCCCGCCCTGGCTTTCGCCGCCGATTTCGACGGTGCCGCGCTCTCGCCGCTGTGGGGCGTGCCGTTCGCCGGCATCCTGCTGTCCATCGCGCTGCTGCCGCTGGCCACGCCTTCGTTCTGGCATCACCACTACGGCAAGATTTCCGCCGCCTGGGCGCTGGCCTTCCTGCTGCCTTTTGCCGCGACCTACGGCGCGGGGCTGGCGGGCGTGCAGCTGGTGCATGCGCTGGTGGCCGAGTACATCCCGTTCATCATCCTGCTCACGGCGCTGTTCACCGTGGCGGGGGGCATCCACATCCGCGGCAACCTGCACGGCACGCCCGGGCTCAACACGGCGATCCTGGCCATCGGCGCGGTGCTCGCGAGCTTCATGGGGACCACGGGCGCCTCGATGCTGCTGATCCGGCCGCTGATCCGGGCCAACGACAACCGGCAGCGCAAGGTGCACGTGATCGTGTTCTTCATCTTCATCGTGTCGAACGCGGGCGGCTCGCTCACGCCGCTGGGCGATCCGCCGCTGTTCCTCGGCTTTCTCAAGGGTGTGGGCTTCTTCTGGACCGCGCAGCACATCCTGCCCGAGACGATCTTCATCCTGGCCGTGCTGCTGGCGCTGTTCTATGCGATCGACCGCCACTTCTACCGCAAGGACGGCGTGCTGCCCGTCGACCCGACGCCCGACACCCCGCGCCTGGGCTTCGACGGCGCGGCCAATTTCTGGCTCTTGGGCGGCATCGTCGCGCTGGTGCTGCTGAGCGGCTTCTGGAAATCGCCCGTGGTGTTCGACGTGTTCGGCACCGAGGTCGGCCTGCCGGGCCTGGTGCGCGACGTGGGGCTGGCGCTGATCGCCATCGTCTCGTACAAGCTCACGGCGCCCAAGGTGCACGCCGACAACCAGTTCGAGTGGGGCCCGATGGCCGAGGTGGCCAAGCTCTTCGCCGGCATCTTCCTGACCATCATCCCGGTGATCGCCATGCTCAAGGCCGGCACGCAGGGCCCGTTCGGCGCCATCGTCGCGGCCGTGACGCGCGCCGACGGCCAGCCCGACCCGGCCATGTACTTCTGGGCCACCGGCATCCTGAGCTCGTTCCTGGACAACGCGCCGACCTACCTCGTGTTCTTCAACACGGCGGGGGGCGACCCGGCGGCGCTCATGACCACCTATGCCAGCACGCTGGCCGCCATCTCGGCGGGCGCCGTGTTCATGGGCGCCAACACCTACATCGGCAACGCGCCGAACCTGATGGTCAAGGCCATCGCCGAAAGCCGCGGCGTGCGCATGCCCAGCTTCTTCGGCTACATGGCGTGGTCCGGGGCGATCCTGGTCCCGCTGTTCGTCCTGTGCACCTTCATCTTCTTCCGTTGATCCTTCCAGCCCTTCAAAGAAAGAGACACGTTCCATGAGCAGCAAGCCCAAGATCCTGGTCGCGCGCGCGGTGTTCCCCGAAACCCTCGCGCGCCTGGCGCAGCATTTCGAGGTCGAGTCGAACCAGGCCGACGAGACCTGGAGCAAGGACCAGCTCATCGCGAAGCTGCAAGGCAAGCAGGGCGCCTTCACCACCGGCAGCGAGCGCATCGACGCCGCGGTGCTCGACGCCTGCCCCGAGCTGAAGATCTGCGCCAACATGGCCGTGGGCTACAACAACTTCGACGTCGACGCCATGGCCGCGCGCGGCGTGCTGGGCACCAACGCGCCCGACGTGCTGACCGAGACCACGGCCGACTTCGGCTTCGCGCTGCTCATGGCCACCGCGCGCCGAATCACCGAGAGCGAACACTTCCTGCGCGCGGGCAAGTGGGAGAAGTGGAGCTACGACATGTTCGCCGGCTCCGACATCCACGGCTCGACGCTGGGCATCATCGGCATGGGCCGCATCGGGCAGGGCATCGCCAGGCGCGGCGCGCACGGCTTCGGCATGAACGTGATCTATCACAACCGCTCGCGCCTCGACGCCACGCTCGAGGCCGAGTGCAAGGCCCGCTACGTCGGCAAGGAAGAGCTGCTCAAGACCGCCGACCACGTCGTGCTGGTCGTGCCGTACTCGCCAGCCTCGCACCACACCATCGGCGCGGCCGAGATCGCGCTCATGAAGCCGACCGCCACGCTGGTCAACATCGCGCGCGGCGGCATCGTCGACGACGCCGCGCTGGCCGTGGCGCTGCGCGAGAAGCGCATCGCCGCCGCCGGCCTCGATGTGTTCGAGGGCGAGCCCAAGGTCCACCCCGACCTGCTCACCGTGCCCAACGTGGTGCTCACGCCGCACATCGCGAGCGCCACCGTGCCCACGCGCCGCGCCATGGCCGACCTCGCGGCCGACAACCTCATCGCCTGGGGCACCGGCAAGGGACCTCTGACGCCGGTCACGCCGGTGCCAGCGGCCACGAAGTAACCCGAAACCTGACCGCGAGCGCGACACGCCCCCACCTTGGAACTGACGGATCTGATTCTTCTCGCACTGGCCGCACTCGCCGTGGTGCAGCTGGTGCTGGTCATCTGGCTGCTGGCCCGCCGGCCACCCGCACCCGACCACAGCGAAATGTTGGGCGTGCTCGCCGCCATGGGCCGCGCCAACGAACGCACCGAGCGCGAGCTGCGCCACGAGATCGGCGAAAGCTCGCGCGGCGCACGTCAGGAAACCGCGCAGGCCTTCGCCACCTTCCAGCAGTCGCTGGTGCAGCAGGGCGCCGAGGCCACGCGCACGCAGAACGCGCAGCTCGACGCCTTCGCGCTGCAGCTCGCGTCGCTGCAGAAGACCCTGGCCGACACGCTGAACACCCAGCTGCAGGGGCTGAGCGAATCGAACGCGCGCCGCCTTTCCGAGGTGCGCACGACCATGGAAACCCAGCTCGCCCAGCTGCAGCAGAGCAACACCGCCAAGCTCGACGAGATGCGCAAGACCGTCGACGAGAAACTGCAGAGCACGCTCGAGGCGCGCCTGGGCGAAAGCTTCAAGCAGGTGGCCGACCGGCTCGAGCAGGTGCACAAGGGCCTGGGGGAGATGCAGACGCTGGCCGTGGGCGTCGGCAGCCTGCAGCGCGTGCTGACCAACGTGAAGACGCGCGGCGTGTTCGGCGAGGTGCAGCTCGAAGCGCTGCTCGAGCAGGTGCTCACGCCCGAACAGTACGCGCGCCAGGTCGAGACCAAGCCGCGCAGCGGCCAGCGCGTCGACTTCGCGATCCGGTTTCCGGGGCGCGGCGACGACGGCGCGCCGGTGTGGCTGCCGATCGACGCCAAGTTTCCGCGCGACGACTACGAACGCCTCATCGACGCCCACGAGCGCGCCGATGCCGCCGGCGCCGAGGCCGCGGCCAAGGCGCTCGAGACGCGCATCCGTGTCGAGGCCAAGTCGATCGCCGAGAACTACCTCGCGGCACCGCACACCACCGATTTCGCGATCCTGTTCCTGCCGGTCGAGAGCCTCTACGCCGAGGTGCTGCGCCGCCCCGGACTGATGGACGCCATCCAGCGCCAGCACCGCGTGACGCTGGCCGGCCCGACCACCTTGCTCGCCATGCTCAACAGCCTGCACATGGGCTTTCGCACGCTGGCGCTGGAGCGCCAGGCCTCCGAGGTCTGGAAGGTGCTGGGCGCGGTCAAGACAGAGTTCGAGCGTTACGGCGAATGGGTGGCGCGCATCAAGGAGCAGGTGGCCAAGGCCTCCGACACCATCGACAAGGCCGACACGCGCGCCAAGCAGATGCGCCTGGCGCTGCGCAAGGTCGAGGCCTTGCCCGAGGCGCAGTCGCAGGCGCTGCTGCCGCCCACGGCCGACACTGACAGCGAGGCCGACGACACCCCGTGAAAGGTTCTGAATTGCTGCGCGTCATCGTGGCGCAGGTCTGTTTGCACGCCACGATGGCGGGCATGCGGCTCGCCACACCGCTGCTGGCGCTGCAGCAAGGCTACAGCGCAGCGGCCGTCGGCTTGCTGATCGCGCTGTTCGCGCTGACCCAGGTGTTTCTTGCGTTGCCGGCCGGGCGCTTCGCCGACCGGCACGGGCTCAAGCGCCCGCTGTGGCTGTCGGTGATCGCGGCTTCGGGTGGGGCAGGGCTGGCGCTGGTTTTTCCGGTGTTTCCGGTCATGTGCATCGCCGCGCTGCTGACCGGCGGCGCCACCGGCGCGACCGTCATCGCGCTGCAGCGGCACGTGGGCCGCTCGGCCACCGACCCGACGCAGCTCAAGCGCGTGTTCAGCTGGCTGGCCATCGCGCCGGCGGCGGCGAACTTCGTCGGGCCCTTCCTGGCCGGGATGCTGATCGACCACGCCGGCCGCGCGCCGGCCGACCTGCTGGCCTTCCGCATCTGCTTCGCCGTGATGGCCTTCCTGCCGCTGCTGTGCTGGCTGCTGGCGCGCGGCGCGCACGAGCCGCCGCGGGTGGCGCCGGTGCCGGGCGCCGCGCCCACGCGGGCCTGGGACCTGCTGCGCGAGCCGATGTTCCGCCGCCTGCTGTTCGTGAACTGGCTGCAGTCGTCGAGCTGGGACGTGCACGCCTTCGTGCTGCCGGTGCTGGGCCACGACCGGGGCATCAGCGCCTCGGTGATCGGCTCCATCCTCGGCGCCTTCGCGATCGCCGCGGCAGTCATCCGCATCGTGTTGCCGCTGATCGCGTCGCGTGCGTCGGAGCGCAGCGTGATCCTGAGCTCGACCGTCGTCACTGCGGCCGTGTTCGCCATCTACCCGCTGCTGAATTCACCGTGGACCATGGGCATCTGCTCCGTAGTGCTGGGCTTCGCGCTCGGCGCGGTGCAACCGATGGTGATGAGCATGCTGCACCAGATCACGCCGCATGCCCGGCACGGCGAGGCGCTGGGACTGCGGCTCATGACCATCAACGCGTCGAGCGTCGCGATGCCGATGCTGTTCGGCTCGCTCGGCGCGCTGATCGGCATTGCCGGCGTGTTCTGGGTGGTGGGCGGCGTGCTGGCGCTGGGCGCCAAGGCAACCTGGGGATTGAAGCTGTGACGGCGGTTTGAATCCCACGTTGCAAATGACAGTAATTCTCATTTGATTGACAAAATACTGACTCAAAGTCAGTATCGACGCCTTCTTTCTTCCTGACCCGAAGGCGTCCATGGACTCCCATTCCCCGTCGGCGGCTGCCGACCCACGCCGCCGCCTGGCCCTGGTGGCGGCGGTCTACCTCGGCAGCTTCATCGCCACGCTCGATGTGAGCATCGTCAACGTCGCGTTGCCCACGCTGCAGCGCGCGCTCGCCACCGACCTGGCCGGGCTGCAGTGGGTGATCGACATCTATGCGCTGTGCCTGTCGGCCTTCATGCTGTCGGCCGGCCCGATCGGCGACCGCTACGGCCGCAAGCGCGCCTGGCTGGCCGGCGTGGTGGTCTTCACCGTGGGCTCGGCGATGTGCGCGATGGCGTCGGGCCTGCCGATGCTGCTGGCGGGCCGCGCGGTGCAGGGCGTGGCGGGTGCGCTGATGATTCCGGGCGCGCTGTCGCTGCTGGCGCACGCCTTCCCCGAGCCGGCCAGCCGCGCGCGGGTGATCGGCGGCTGGTCGTCGTTCACGGCGCTGTCGCTGATCCTCGGGCCGATGCTCGGCGGGCTGCTGGTGGACCACGCGGGCTGGCAGAGCATCTTCCTCATCAACCTGCCGATCGGCGTGCTGACCGTGGCGCTGGGCATGTGGGGCCTGCGCGAGTCCTCGCACCCCGAGCATGCGGCGCTCGACCCGGCGGGGCAGGTGCTCAGCGTGCTCTGGCTGGGCGCGTTGACCTACGGGTTCATTGCCGCAGGCGAGCACGGCTGGGGCTCGCGCCATGCGGTGGTCGCGCTCGTCGCGGCGGGTGTCGGACTGGCGCTGTTCCTGGCGGTGGAGGCGCGCGTGGAACGGCCGCTGCTGCCGCTGGCGCTGTTCCGCGACGCGCGCTTTTCGGTCACCAACTTCGCCTCGTTCGTGCTGGGCTTCTCGACCTACGCCAGCCTGTTCTTCTTCTCGCTGTTCCTGCAGCAGGTGCAGGGCTGGTCGGCCAGCGAGACCGGCTGGCGGCTGGTGCCGCAGTTCGTGGCGACGGGCCTCGTGGCCTCGCAGTTCGGCCGGCTGGCCCGCCGCTTCGAGGTGCACACGCTGATGGTCGCGGGCTACGGACTGATCGGCGTGGCGATGCTGCTGCTGACGCTGTTCTCGGCCGACACGCCGTACCTGCCGCTGGCGCTGCTCTTCGTGGCGCTGGGGGCGGGCGCGGGCCTGGCCGTGCCGGCCACGAGCACGGCGGTGATGGCCTCGGTGCCCGCGCAGCGCTCGGGCATGGCCTCGGCCACCATGAACGCGCTGCGCCAGGGCGGCATGCTGATCGGCATCGCGCTGCTCGGCACGCTGATGCGCACGCGCGCCACCGCGCTGATGGCCGAGTCGCTCGCGCGTGCCGGCGTGCCCGATGCATCGCAAGCGGCCGTGGCGGCGGTGTCCCGCCACGACCTCGGCGCGCTGGTCGTGCTCGACGCCGGCATGGCGCAGCGGCTGCTGAGCGATGCGCTCGCGGGCGGCTTCCACGCCGCGATGGCCTGCGCCGGCGTGGCCGGCCTGGTGGCGGCGGGGCTGCTGCTGCGCGTCAGGCCGCGGGCCGCCGCGCTCGCCGCCCCCACGCGCGCCTGAGCTGTTCGCCATGCCCGCCGTCCGCATTCCCTTCCTGCGCCGCAGTGCCCGGCGCCTTCCGGTTGTCTACAAGGAGTCTTTCATGATCCGTCACGAACTCAGTCAATGGCCGCTGGTCATCAGCGTGTCCGCAGGCCTGCAGACGCTGGAAAGCCTGCAGGCCTTCACCGAAGACTGGAACCGCTGGCTCGACCGCGGCGAGCCCTTTGTCTCGCTGCGCGTGTTCGCGGACGCCGATGCGCTGGTGCATCCCGAGGGCAGCGCCCAGAGTGCGAAGCAGTGGCTGCAGGCGCGCGGCGCCGACATCCGCCGCCATATGATGGGCATGGCGAGCGTGGTGCCCGCCGACCAGTTCGAGAAGATCAGCAAGATGAACGTCGAAAAACTCTTCGGCATTCCCGCGAGCACCTTCGCCCGCACCGACGAGGCCCTGGCCTGGCTGCGCGAGCGCGTGCTGGCCCCGCGCGGCCTGCGTCTCGATGCTGCGGCCGTGCACGCCGCCATCGACACGGCACGCGCCGGTGCCATGGCCGGTTCTTGACCATGACAAGCAGCAGCCCCGACGACGCTCCCGCCACCGCCGCACGCCGCCGCACCAAGGCGCCGCAGACCCGCGCCGTCGCGCTGATGGACGCCGCCGAGCAGCTGTTCATCGCCAAGGGCATCCCCGCCACCAGCATCGACGACATCGCCGCCGGCGCGCAGGTGGCCAAGGGCACCTTCTATCTGTACTTTCCGTCGAAGGAGGCGCTGCTCGGCGCGCTGCAGCAACGCTTCGTCGACACCTTCTGCGCGCGCCTGCAGGAGGCGATGGATCGCCACGCGTCGGGCAAGCACCGTGCGCGGCTCAAGGCCTGGGTGGAAGCGGGGCTGGAGACCTACCTGGACAACGTCGCGCTGCACGACGTGGTGTTCCACGAGTACCGGCCCGAGGACCGGCGCATGCGCAACGACAACGTCGTCATCACGCAGCTCGTGACCCTGCTGAAGCAGGGCGACGCCGCGGGGGTGTGGGAGGTCGAGGACGCGACGCTGACGGCCGTGATCCTCTTCAATGCGCTGCACGGCGTGGCCGACGATGCCGTGGCCATGGGGCCGCACGCGAACCCCGTGGCCGACCGCCGCCGTCGCGCCCGCGCGCTCACGCGTTTCTTCGAGCAGGCCCTGCGGCCCGACGACAGCGACGACGCCTGAAAGGGGTTTGCGGTTTTTTCGTGGAACACCGCGGAACCGGCTTTGCCGGGCCGCTGGTGTTGCCCCCGGTAGGGGGTTGGCGAAGCGACACGAAGTGCGCGTAGCCTGGGGGCGAGCTCTACAGCTTGTAGAAACGTTTGATCGCGTCCCACGCGTCTTCGGGCGCGTCGACGTATTCGAAGAGCTTCACGTCGCCCGGCGAGATCACGCCTTCGTCGACCAGGAAGTCGAAGTCGATCAGCTTCTTCCAGTAGTCCGAGCCGAAGAGCACGATCGGCACCGGCTTCGACTTCTTGGTCTGCACCAGCGTGATCACCTCGAACAGCTCGTCGAGCGTGCCGAAGCCGCCCGGGAACGCCACCAGCGCCTTCGCACGCATCATGAAATGCATCTTGCGGATCGCGAAGTAGTGGAACTTGAAGCTCAGCGCCGGCGTGACGTAGGGGTTGGCTTCTTCTTCCATCGGCAGCGCGATCGCCAGGCCGACCGAGAGGCCGCCGGCTTCGTGCGCGCCGCGGTTGGCCGCCTGCATGATGCCCGGGCCGCCGCCGGTGCACACGAAGAGCTTGTCCTGCGGTTCCTTCTTCTCGCTGTACTGCGCGACCAGCTTGCCGAAGGTGCGTGCCTTCTCGTAGTAGTGCGAGTTGCGCGAGAGCCGGCGCCAGCGCTCGGCCAGGGCCGTGTCGCCGGCCGCCTCGGCCTGCGCGACCAGCGCGGCGGCTTCGTCTTCGCTGCGGAAACGCGCGCTGCCGAAGACCACCACCGTGTTCTCGATGCCGTGGGCGCGCTGCTCCAGGTCGGGCTTCATCAGCTCGAGCTGCATGCGGATGCCGCGCGTTTCGCGGCGCAGCAGGAATTCGGGGTCGGCAAAGGCCAGGCGCGAAGGATCGGGATCGAGGGGCAGGCCCCGGTCGGAATGGGACTGCAGCGTGGCCCAGGCATCGGCCAGGCGCTTGTCGTGAATGTTGTGCGTGTTGTTCATGAAACGGTCGTCGAACGGAATTGGCTTGGCATTGTGCGCCGATGCAACCCGCGTGCCCGCCAACGAAAAAGGCTCCTTGCGGAGCCTTCGTCGTGGTGGTGGTCAGCCGGGTGCAGACGCGCTCAGACGCGCTTGCGGTATTCGCCGGTGCGGGTGTCGATTTCGATCTTGTCGCCTTGCGACACGAACAGCGGCACGCCGACTTCGAAGCCGGTGGCGATCTTGGCAGGCTTCATGACCTTGCCCGAGGTGTCGCCCTTGACGGCCGGCTCGGTCCAGGTGATTTCGCGCTCGACGCTGGTGGGCAGTTCGACCGAGATGGCCTTGCCGTCGTAGAACACCACTTCGACGGCCATGCCGTCTTCGAGGTAGTTCAGGGCGTCGCCCATGTTCTCGGCTTCGACTTCGTACTGGTTGTACTCGGCGTCCATGCAGACGTACATCGGGTCGGCGAAGTAGGAGTAGGTGCACTCCTTCTTGTCCAGCACGATCTGGTCGATCTTGTCGTCGGCCTTGAAGACCACTTCGGTGTTGAAGTTGGCGATCAGGCTCTTCATCTTCATGCGCACGGTGGCGCTGTTGCGGCCGCCGCGGCTGTATTCGGTCTTGAGGACGACCATCGGGTCCTTGCCGTGCATGATGACGTTGCCGGCGCGGATTTCTTGAGCGATTTTCATATCAGGTTCTCTGGATGTTGGCCGCTCGGTGCGCGGGGCCCTCGGCGCTGCATGCCGTCGTATCTGGCCCCGCCGTACATGTCCCGCGGCAGGTTTGGCGAAAGGCCTCCCCGACCGTGGCGGCCAGGGCTGAATTCCGCAAAGCCCGCTATTTTAGCTTTTTCCGGCGACCAGCTGCCGCAACTGGGCCAGCAGATCGTCCTGCGCGAGCAGCCTGCCGCGCGCCGCACGGGCGGTTTCGCGCCAGGCGTCCAGCGGGCCGGGCGCGGGCAGGGGCGCGTCGCCGAAGCCGTTCCAGGCGTGGTGAAAAAGCCGCAGCCCCGGCGGGGCGCCGAGCCAGTCGAGCCAGGCGTTGAGCTTGACGTGGTGCGCGTCGTCGTCCTGCGGGTAGATCTGCCAGACCAGCGGCGCGCCGGCCCAGAGGGCGCGCACCAGCGAGTCTTCGCCGCGCGCGAAGTTGAGGTCGCAGGCCCACAGCAGGTGATCGAAATCTGCCTGGCTGAGATAGGGGAGGTATGAAATTGATAGCGAACCCCGGCCGCCCGGCGGGCGATCGGGCGTGTCGGTGTTCGCAAGGCAGGCCTGCACCGCATGCGCGGCCCGGCCCGCGGTGACGAGCAGCCGCGTGGGCACCGGGTCGGCGGCCAGCTGGGCGAGCAGTGCGGCCAGCGCGGGCGGCTCATAACAGAAGAGCGACACCAGGCGCTCGCCTTCCTGCCAGGGAATCTGCTGCGCCTGCAGCCAGCGCGCCCGGTCGAAGCGCGCCTGGCGCGTCATCAGGTCCGGCTCGCGCAGCAAGCCGCCGGTCGCGGGCGTGAAGCCCGGGTAGAAGAAACGTTTCGTCTGCCCGGCGCCTGGGCCCTTGAACACGGGCGAGGGCAGCCGGTGGAGTTTCTCGACATAGGGCTCGGCCGACAGGTACTCGAGGTTGATCCAGGCCTGCGCAGGGCCCGGGGCCTGCGCGAAACGCGCGATGAGTTCCGGCTCCGGGTCGCAACCGAAAGCCTCGACCAGCACCTCGGGCGCCGGGTCGGCGACGGCGCGGCGCACGGCTTCGGCGTCGGACCAGTCGATCACCTGCACGCCGTCGCAGCCGGCCGGCGCCATCCAGTTCAGTGCCGTCGGGTCGTCGACCCACAGCCGCGCGCGCTCGCCCGCCGCCGCCAGCTGGCAGGCCAGGCGCCAGCAGACGCCCAGGTCGCCGTGGTTGTCGATGACCTTGCAGAAGATGTCCCATTGCATGCGCGTGCCCATGGCCGCGAGTGTGCCTGTCTTCGCGGTCGCTCAGGCGCGGGCGAAAACGGGGCCCGCTTGCTATGCTGCCCCTCGCCACAACAACCATCGGAGAGAGCCAGACCATGAGGATGCAGACCCGTCGCCGTTCGTCGTTTTCTTCTTCGCCCTTGAGCAGCGCCAAACGCGGCGTGCTCGCGCTCTCGCTGGCCCTGGCCGGCATCGCCGGCGCCCAGGCCCAGACCGCGCCGCTCACTGCGCAGCAGCAGCGCTTTCGCGAGATCTACAAGGAACTGATCGAGATCAACACCACCCACTCGGTGGGCGACAACACGGTCGCGGCGCGGGCCATGGAAAAGCGGCTGGTCGACGCGGGCTTCGCGCCCGGCGACATCCAGATCTTCGAGCCCTTCCCGAAGAAGGGGAACCTGGTGCTGCGCTTCAAGGGCGACGGCAGCAAGAAGCCGCTGCTGCTGCTGGCCCACATCGACGTGGTCGAGGCCCGCCGCGAAGACTGGAAGACAGACCCCTTCAAGCTGCAGGAAACCGGCGGCTACTTCACGGCGCGCGGCGCCATCGACGACAAGGCCATGGCCGCGGCGCTGGTCTCCGTGCTGGGGCAGCTCAAGCAGGAAGGCTTCAAGCCCAAGCGCGACATCATCCTGGCGCTCACCGCCGACGAGGAGCGCGGCGACGCGCTGAGCAACGGCGCCTTCTGGCTCATCAACAACAAGCCCGAGCTGCTGCAGGCCGAGTTCGGCATCAACGAAGGCGGCGGCGGCGAGCTGCGCGGCGGCAAGCCGAACCTGCACCGCATGCAGGTGGCCGAGAAGATGTACACCACCTACATGCTCGAGGCGCGCGACGTGGGCGGCCACAGCTCGGTGCCGACCAAGACCAACCCGATCTACGCGCTCTCGGCCGGCCTGGAGCGCCTGGGCAACTACGCCTTCCCGATCAAGCTCGCGGACGTCACCAAGACCTACTTCGCACGCAGCGCGCCCTTTGCCACCGGCCAGCTGGCCGACGACATGCGCGCCATCGGCAGCGGCAACCCCGACGCCGGCGTGCTCGAGCGCATGACGGCCAACCCGGCCTACAACGCGCAGCTGCGCACCACCTGCGTGGCGACGATGGTGCAGGCCGGCCATGCCGAGAACGCGCTGCCGCAATCGGCCAAGGCCACGGTCAACTGCCGCATCCTGCCGCACGACGATCCCGAGGAGGTCGAGCGCTTGCTGACCCAGGCCGTGGGCAACGACAAGATCGTGGTGCGCAACATGGGCAAGCCGCTGCGCAGCCCGGCCTCGCCGCTCAACGGCGACCTCGTGAAGACGGTCGAGACGCTCACGCAGCAGATGTGGCCCGGCGTGCCCTTGGTGCCCGCCATGAGCACCGGCGCCACCGACAGCCGCTTCCTGCGCAACGCCGGCATCCCGATGTACGGCGTGACCGGCATGTTCCTGGAGCCGGCCGATGCGCGCGCGCACGGGCTGGACGAGCGCATCGAGATCCAGCGCCTGTACGACGGGCGCGAGTTCCTGTACCGGCTGGTGTCGGAAGTCGCGAAGTAAATAGATAGATAAGTGATCAGGCCAAAGGGCCGGCGCGGTGAAGGCTGCGCCGGCCCTTGGCCGTTCAGGGCGTGAAGGTGTCGCCCAGCACGATGCCTTCGCGGCGTGGGTCTGCACCGCCGGTCAGCGCGGGCTTGCCGCCGACGTTCGTGCGGATGATGGTGCTCACGCCGCTGGACTGCGCCCCGAGGTTCACCGTGTGGCCGAGCGCGCGCAGGCCGGCAATCAGCGGATCGTTGTTGCCCGAGTTGGAGGCGTCGATGGACGGGTGCTCGCCGCCCACGTTGGTGAGGCTGTAGGTGGCGCCGGGGGGCGTCGGTGGTGGGGTGTTGGTGGCACCGAAGTCGACCAGTGACGTGGCTTGTTGCGCATCGAGTCCCCAGTCGAGCGCGCCAACCAGCGTCTTCACCACGTACTGGATGATCGTGCCGCCGCCTGGCGAGCCGGTGCCCATCACGAATTCGCCCATGCTGCCGTCGGCGTTCTTCTTGAACACCAGCGTCGGCGCCATCGTGCTGCGCGGGCGCTTGCCGGGGGCGACGCGGTTGGCGAACTTCACGTTCGGGGTCACCGAGGTGTCGATCGGGTTGAGTGCGAAGTCGGTCAGCTGGTTGTTCAGCAGGAAGCCCTGCGCCATGTGGAACGAGCCCATGCTGCCTTCCACCGTCGTGGTCATCACGACCACGTTGCCTTGCTTGTCGACGACGGTGAAGTGCGTGGTGCCATGCTCTTCGGTCTTGTCGATGCCCAGCGGCACATCGCCCCGGTCGCCAGCCTTGGCGAGATTCATGCTCTTCGTCAGGCTGATGAGGCTGGCGCGGCCCTGCAGGTAGGACTTGTCGATCAGCATGGCGGGGCTGCCGCCGGGCAGCGGCACGAAGTCGGTGTCCGCCACGTACTTGTCGCGGTCGGCATACGCCAGCCGCTCGGCTTCGCTCACCAGGTGCACGCCCATCACGCTCGGCTTGCCGCCTTCGAGGTCGATGGCGGTCGGCTTGTACAGGCCCAGGTTGAAGGTCTCGAGGATGCCGAGGGTCGCCACCACCGCGATGCCGCCCGAGGACGGCGGCGACATGCTGCAGATGTAGTACTCGCGGTAGGTGCTGCAGACCGGGTCGCGGCGCTTGGCCTTGTAGTTGGCCAGGTCGGCCAGCGTGGTCTTGCCGGGCGTGATGGCCGAGCCGTCGTTGGCCGCCGTGGTGACGCCGATCTTGTCGACGATGCCCTTGGCGATGTCGCCCGTGTAGAAGGCGTTGGCGCCTTGCGTGGCGATGGTGTTCAGCGTCTTGGCGTAGGCCGGGTTCGTGAGCCGGGTGCCCAGCGCCTTGGGCGTGCCGTCGGCGTTGAAGAAGTAGGCTGTGGCGTCGGCGTCGCGCTTCAGGTATGCCGCGGAGCCCGCGATGGCGCCCGCCATGCGTCCACCGATCAGGAAACCGTCGGACGCCAGCGTGATGCCATAGCTGAACAGGTCTTTCCAGGGCAGCTTGCCGTGGTCTTGATAGGCGATGTCGAGCATGCGCACGGCGCCCGGCGTGCCGATGGAGCGGCCGCTCCAGCGGGCGCCGCCGGGCTTGGGTGCGGTCTGGTCGTTCGTGTCGTCGATCCAGCGCAGGTAGTTCTCGGTGGCTGCGGCAGGCGCCGTCTCGCGACCGTCGTAGGCCTGCACCTTCTTCGTCGCCGCGTCGTAGTGAAGCATGAAGGCACCGCCGCCCAGGCCGCTCGACTGCGGCTCGACCAGGCCGAGCACGGCCTGCACCGCCACCGCCGCATCGACCGCGCTGCCGCCGGCCTTGAGCACGTCGCAGCCGGCGCGCGTGGCCAGCGGGTGGTTCGCCACCACCATGTAGTTCTTGGCGTACACCAGCTTGTGGCCGGGCACATAGCCCGACGCCGGTTCCGGCGCGGCCGGATCGCCCGGGTCGCCCGAGCCGACGACCACCGAGGTGCCGCTGCTCGGGATCTGGCAGCCGTTGTCGGCGGCGGGCTGGGCCGTGGGCGTGGGCTGGTTGGCCGCGTTGATCGCGGCAATGGCCGCGACCAGTGCGGCGTTGTTCTGCGCGTTGTTGTTGCTGTTGCCGCCGCAGCTGGCCAGGGCCAGCGAGAGCGCGAGGGGCGTCAGGGCCCACCACGCGCGCGTGGAATTCTTGTTCATGGAGAGTGCTTCCCGAGTGGTGTTATTCGAAGGACAACGGGCGCTCCTCGCGCCCGCGTCCATGATGAGCACATTTCATTCCCGTGCGTGTCGCGTTCGTGCCGGGGGCGCCGCAGGACCCCGCGCCGCGCGCCACAATAGCCGTCATGTCCGACGTGCATTCCGATCAATTGCTCAGTGAAGTCGCGGCCCTGCCGCAGTTGCCGGGTGTCTACCGCTATTTCGACGCGGCCGGCGCCGTGCTGTATGTGGGCAAGGCGCGCAACCTGAAGAAGCGGGTTGCCAACTACTTCCAGAAGAACCACGGGGGCACCCGCATCGGCCACATGATCTCGAAGATCGTGCGCATGGAGACCACCGTGGTGCGCTCCGAGGCCGAGGCGCTGCTGCTCGAGAACAACCTGATCAAGACGCTCAAGCCGCGCTACAACATCCTGTTTCGCGACGACAAGAGCTACCCCTACCTGAAGATCGCCTCGCACGGGTTTCCGCGGCTGGCCTACTACCGCGGCGCGGTCGACAAGAAGCACCGCTACTTCGGGCCGTACCCGAGCGCGTGGGCGGTGAAGGAGTCGATCCAGCTGTTGCAGAAGGTGTTCCGCCTGCGCACCTGCGAGGACACGGTGTACGCCAACCGCACGCGGCCCTGCCTGCTGTACCAGATCAAGCGCTGCAGCGGCCCCTGCGTGGGCCTCATTTCGCCCGAGGCCTACGCGCAGGACGTGGCCAGCGCCGAGGCCTTCCTGCTCGGCGACACGCAGGGCGTGCTCTCCACGCTCGAACAGCGCATGACGGCGCATGCCGAGAAGCTCGAGTTCGAGCAGGCGGCCGAGCTGCGCAACCAGATGTCGGCGATCTCGCGCGTGCTGCACCAGCAGTCGATCGAGGTGGTGTCCGACAAGGACGTCGACATCCTCGCGGTCAAGGTGCAGGGCGGCAAGGCCTGTGTCAACCTCGCGATGGTGCGCGGCGGGCGCCACCTGGGCGACCGCGCGTACTTTCCGGTGCACGTGGACGACGCGGCGCAGATCCACCACGGCGAGCTCGATGCCGAAGAGGGCGCCGACCCGGTGGTCGCCGACCCGATCGAAGTGCAGGTGCTCGAGGCTTTCATCGCCCAGCACTACATCGACGTGCCGGTGCCCGCCACGCTGGTGCTGGGCCGGCAGGTGAGCCGCGCGCTCATCGAGGCCATTTCGCAGCAGGCCGGCGCGCGCGTGACGGCCGTGTTCCAGCCGCACGAGCAGCGCCGCCACTGGCTCGAGATGGCCGAGACGAATGCCGGCCTGCAG
The DNA here is from genome assembly GCF_009811375.1 of Variovorax boronicumulans. NCBI lineage: Bacteria > Pseudomonadati > Pseudomonadota > Betaproteobacteria > Burkholderiales > Comamonadaceae > Variovorax > Variovorax boronicumulans. The sequence continues at coordinate 3,319,316 of NZ_BKDH01000001.1, read as the reverse complement.
CTGGCGCGGCTGCTGGCCGAAGAAGGCTCGCAGCAGGCGCGCACCCGTGCGCTGGCCGACGCGCTCGAGCTGGCATCGGACGACCTGGAGAACTTCCGCGTCGAGTGCTTCGACATCTCGCACACGGCGGGCGAGGCCACGCAGGCCTCGTGCGTGGTGTTCGCGCACCACACGATGCAGAACCGCGAGTACCGCCGCTACAACATCGAGGGCATCACGCCCGGCGACGACTACGCCGCCATGCGCCAGGTGCTGCACCGCCGCTACGGCAAGCTGGCCGAGGCGCTCGCGGCCGAGACGCAGGCGCTGGCGCCGGGCGATGCCGAGAGCGAAGGGGCCGAGGGCGTCGAGGCGCCGCCGCCCAGGACGCCGGCCGCGCGCATGCCCGACCTGGTGCTGGTCGACGGCGGCAAGGGCCAGGTGTCGATGGCGCGCGAGGTGTTCAGCGAGCTGGGCCTGCCGCTGTCGCTGATCGTCGGCGTCGAGAAGGGCGAGGGCCGCAAGGTCGGGCTCGAGGAACTGGTGTTCGCCGACGGCCGCGAGAAGGTCTACCTCGGCAAGGATTCGGCCGCCCTGATGCTCGTGGCCCAGATCCGCGACGAGGCGCACCGCTTCGCCATCACCGGCATGCGCGCCAAGCGCGCCAAGGTGCGGGTGGGCGGCAGCCAGCTCGAAGACATTCCGGGCATCGGCCCGAAGCGCCGGGCGCGCCTGCTGCAGCGTTTCGGTGGCATCCGAGGCGTGGCGGCGGCGAGCGTCGAAGACCTCGCCTCGGTCGAGGGCATCGCCACCGAACTGGCCGAGGAAATCTATCGCGCGCTGCGTTGAAGCCGGGATTGCCCCCGTCCTTCCGGCGCTTCACGCGTGCATGACACAATCGCCCGCATGTTCTGGACCCTACCGACCATCATGACCTGGACGCGCATCGTCGCGATTCCGTTGATCGTCGGCGTTTTCTACCTGCCGATCAGCGAACCGACGCGCAACCTGATCGCCACGGTCATGTTCATCGTGTTCGCCGCCACCGACTGGCTCGACGGCTACCTGGCGCGCAAGCTCAACCAGACCTCTTCCTTCGGCGCCTTCCTCGATCCGGTGGCCGACAAGTTTCTCGTCTGCGCCGCGCTGCTGGTGCTGGTGCATCTGCAGCGCGCCGACGTGTTCGTGGCGCTCATCATCATCGGCCGCGAGATCGCCATCTCGGCGCTGCGCGAATGGATGGCGCGCATCGGCGCCGGCAAGAGCGTGGCGGTCCACATGATCGGCAAGGTCAAGACGACCGTGCAGATGGTCGCGATTCCCTTCCTGCTCTATGACGGGCATCTCTTCAAGGTGATCGACACCGGCCTGTGGGGCCAGTGGCTGATCTGGATCTCGGCGGTGCTCACCGTCTGGTCGATGGTCTATTACCTGCAAAAGGCCATTCCCGAGATCCGGGCCCACTCCAAATGACCGCGGCCGTCTCGGTCCGCAACGCAGGCTGGCTGCGGGCGATGCCGGCGGTCTTCGTGCTGATCTGGAGCACGGGTTTCATCGTTGCGCGCTATGGCATGCCCTATGCGCCGCCCCTCAAGTTCCTCGCCGTGCGCTATGCGCTGTCGCTCGCCTGCTTCGGCGTGTGGGTCATGCTCGCGCGCGTCGCGTGGCCGGCGAAGCGCGCGCAATGGGGGCACCTGGCGGTCACGGGCGTGCTGATGCAGGCCGGCTACCTGGGCGGCGTCTGGGCGGCCGTGCATGCGGGCATGGGCGCGGGGCTCGTGGCGCTGCTGGTCGGCATCCAGCCGGTGCTCACGGCGGTCTGGCTGTCTTTCAACGGTGGGCGCATTTCGGGACGGCAGTGGACCGGGCTTGCGCTGGGTTTCGCCGGGCTGGTCTTGGTGGTGTCGCGCAAGCTGGGGCAGGGCACCGAGGTCAACGCCCTGACGATGGGGCTGGCCGTGATGGCGCTGCTGTCGATCACGGCGGGCACGCTGTACCAGAAGCGCTTCGTGGCGCCTTGCGACGTGCGCAGCGCCAGCGCGGTGCAGATGGCCGCCGCGCTGCTCGTGACCCTGCCTTTCGCCGCGCTCGAGGCGCAGGCCATCGAATGGAACACGCATTCGATCGGCGCCATGGCGTGGTCGGTGCTGGCGCTGTCGCTGGGCGGCAGCTCGCTGCTCTATATGTTGATCCAGCGCGGCACGGCCACCGCCGTCACCAGCCTGCTGTACCTCGTGCCGCCGTGCACGGCGCTGATGGCCTGGCTGCTGTTCGCGGAACCGATCACCTGGACCACGGTGCTGGGCATCGGCCTGACGGCCATCGGCGTGAGCCTCGTGGTGCGCGCGGAGCGCTGACGGCGCTTTCTCCTTTTCAGCGCCCGGCCGGCTTGGCCGGCTTCCAGGGCTCCAAACGGAACTGCTCGACCAGGTGATCGACCAGCAGGCGCACGCGGCGCGGCGTCTTCGGTCGCCACGGCGCGACCCAGTGGATGTCGGCGTCGGGCATGCTGTACAGCGGCAGCACGCGCACCAGTTCGCCGCTTGCGAGCTGCGGCGCGATGTCCCAAAGGCTGCGCAGCATGACACCGTGGCCCGCGAGGCACCAGTCGCGCACCATTTCTCCTGAATTGCTCGTGAGCGGACCCTGCACCCGCACGCGCGCCGTGCTGCCGTCGCGCGCATGGCGCAGCGTCCAGAGCGCGAACTGGCGCGACTGCGCGGCGTCGCCGTTCTCGCGCGCGATCAGGCAGTCGTGCGTGGCCAGCGCTTCCACCGTGGCCGGCGTGCCGCGGCGTGCCAGGTAGTCGGGCGAGGCGGCCAGCACGCGCTGGTTGCGCGCGATGCGGCGCGTGGTCCAGTCGGCGGCGCGGTGCTGCTGCACCGCCCACAGCCAGACCGCGCCGTCGTAGCCTTCGGCGCCGAGGTCGGGCAGCTGCTCGGTCAGCAGCAGCTCGACCTGCAGGCCGGGGTGCTGCGCCTGGAAGTCCGCGAGTGCCGGGCCGAGCCAGTGCCGGCCAAAGCCGAAGGTGGCCGCGAGGCGGACCGTGCCGATCAGCGCGTTCTGCCGTTCGCCGAGTTCGCTTTCGAGCGCCGCGAAGCCTTCGAGCAGCGTGCGCGCATGCAGGCACACGGCCTCGCCTTCGGCCGTGACGCTGAGCCGCCGCGTCGTGCGGTCGAACAGCCGCTGCCCGAGCCGGGCCTCCAGCGCGCCGAGCCGCTTGGTGATGACCGAGGGCACCACGTCGAGCGTGGCGGCCGCGCCGGCCAGGCTGCCCTGGTCGCGGATGGCCAGCACCAGTTCGAGATCGCCGCGTTCCATTGCGTGGGGATTCATGCCAAAGTGGAAAGTATGAATTGGCTGATTGTTGCTTGATGGCCGCCGGGGTGCAACGCACAATCGCGGCGTGACGGCTTCCTTCCTCGACTTCCCCTGCTTCGAAATCGCTCGCGATGGCGTGCGCATCCACGGTCGCATCGGCGGGCAGGGCGCTCCCTTGCTGCTGTTGCACGGCCATCCGCAAACGCACGCGATCTGGCACCGCGTCGCGCCCGCGCTGGCCGAGCGTTTCACGGTGGTGGCCGTGGACCTGCGCGGTTATGGCGACTCGGGCCGTCCGGCGGCCGACGCCGAACATGCGGTCTACAGCAAGCGGGAGATGGCGCGCGACGCGCTGGCCGCCATGCATCACCATGGCTTTGAACGCTTCGCCGTCCTCGCGCACGACCGCGGCGCGCGCGTGGCCCACCGGCTCGCGGCCGACCATCCCGGCGCGGTCGAGCGCATGCTGCTGCTCGACATCGCGCCGACGCTGGCGATGTACGAACACACCTCCGAAGCGTTTGCCAAGGCCTACTGGCACTGGTTCTTCCTGATCCAGCCGCCGCCACTGCCCGAGGCGCTGATTGCGTCCGACCCGGTGCGCTACGTGCGCAGCGTGATGGGCGGGCGGCACGCGGGGCTCGCGCCGTTCGCGCCCGAGGTGCTGGCCGAGTACGAACGCTGCATTGCCATCCCGGGCACCGCCGAATCCATCTGCGAGGACTACCGCGCCTCCGCCACCATCGACCTCGCGCACGACCGCGCCGACATCGCCGCGGGCCGCCGCCTCGCGCAGCCGCTGCGCGTGCTGTGGGGCGAGCACGGGGCGGTGGGGCGCGCGTTCGATGTGCTCTCGCTCTGGCGCGAGCGGGCCGACGAGGTGTCGGGCCGCGCCTTGCCTTGCGGCCACTACATCCCCGAAGAAGCCCCCGATGCCTTGCTGGCCGAGGCGCTGAATTTTTTCGTTTCCCCCGAACACCCAGGAGCCACTTCATGAGCACCCACAGAATCGCAGTCATCGCCGGCGACGGCATCGGCAAGGAAGTCATGCCCGAGGGGCTGCGCGTGCTCGATGCGGCGGCGCGCAAATTCGGCATCGACCTGAAGTTCGACCACTTCGACTTCTCGAGCTGGGACTATTACGAGAAGCACGGCCAGATGCTGCCCGACAACTGGAAGGACCAGATCGGCGGCCACGACGCCATCTTCTTCGGCGCGGTCGGCTGGCCCGAGAAGATTCCCGACCACGTGTCGCTGTGGGGTTCGCTGCTCATGTTCCGCCGCGAGTTCGACCAGTACATCAACCTGCGTCCCGCGCGCCTGATGCCCGGCATCGTCGCGCCCGTGGTGCGCCGCGACGGCACGCCGCGCGCGCCCGGCGAGATCGACATGTACATCGTGCGCGAGAACACCGAGGGCGAGTATTCGAGCATCGGTGGGCGCATGTACCAGGGCACGCCGCGCGAGATCGTGGTGCAGGAAACCGTGATGTCGCGCGTGGGTGTCGACCGCGTGCTGAAGTTCGCCTTCGAGCTGGCGCAGTCGCGGCCGAAGAAGCACCTGACGAGCGCCACCAAGTCGAACGGCATTTCGATCACCATGCCGTACTGGGACGAGCGCGTGGTGGAAATGGCCAAGGGCTATCCGGGCATCACGCTCGACAAGTTCCACATCGACATCCTCACGGCGCACTTCGTGCAGCGGCCCGACTTCTTCGACGTGGTAGTGGCGAGCAACCTGTTCGGCGACATCCTCTCCGACCTGGGCCCGGCCTGCACCGGCACCATCGGCATCGCGCCCAGCGCCAACCTCAACCCCGAGCGCACCACGCCCTCGCTGTTCGAGCCGGTGCACGGCTCGGCACCCGACATCGCCGGCCAGGGCATCGCCAACCCGATCGGCCAGATCTGGTGCGGCGCGATGATGCTGGAGTTTCTCGGCCACAAGGACGCGCACGACGCGATCCTGGCGACCATCGAGAAGGTGCTCGCGCCCCAAAGCGGCGCACCGCGCACGCCGGACATCGGTGGTCGGGCGGGCACGGCCGACCTCGGAAAGGCAATTGCCGAGGCCCTTTGAAAAGTACGTCGCGAAACGCCCCTAAAATCGCGCGCTCCGCTGGGCTGCAGTGCGTTGTGTCTTATTGACACCCCGCAGACCAGTGGTTGTAATCCTCGCTGGCAGTGAGCTGCCGAGGCGTCAGGCCTGCCATGTTCTTGAGTCGCTCCCGTCGCGGCCAGGTCGCAGCTGACGAAAGCCGACCAACTTTTTTTCGACAAGGGGCCCTTGTGAACAAGACCGAACTGATTGAGCACATCGCAAAGAACGCCGATATTTCCAAAGCCGCAGCGACCCGTGCGCTCGAATCCACCATTGGCGCCATTCGTACCACGCTCAAGAAGGGCGGTTCCGTGTCGCTCGTCGGTTTCGGCACTTTCGCAGTCGGCAAACGCGCAGCCCGCACCGGCCGGAATCCCCGCACCGGCGACGCGATTAAAATCAAGGCAGCCAAGATCCCGAAGTTCCGTCCCGGCAAGGCGCTCAAAGACGCGCTGAACTGAGGCTGTAGACTCGGAGAGTATTCCAGGTGGGGTGCTTAGCTCAGTTGGTAGAGCGGCGCCCTTACAAGGCGTAGGTCGGGGGTTCGAGCCCCTCAGCACCCACCACCACCCGATGCAAAGGCGAACACCGGTTCGCCTTTTTTATTGCCGTCCGGCGCCCGTCGAAAAAGAGTGTTCAAGCATGTTTGATACCTTCCGCAAGTACAACAAAGTCGTGATGATTTTCTTGTTCTTGCTGATCATTCCCTCGTTCGTCTTCTTTGGTGTCGAGCGCTACCAGGGCATGGGCGGCGACGAGAAGGTGGCCCGCATCCAGGGCCATGACATCACCAAGCCCGAGTGGGACCAGCAGCACCGCGTCGAGACCGACCGCATCCGCCAGCAGTCGCCCAACGTCGATCCGACGCTGCTCGACTCCGACGCGCTGCGCTACGCCACGCTGGAGCGCATGGTGCGCGATCGCGTGTTGGCGGCCGCGGCGGTCAAGACCAACATGTCGGTGTCCGAAGACCGCCTTACGCGCATGTTCGCGCAGGACGCCGGCCTGGCTGCGTTCCGCACGGCCGACGGCAAGTTCGACCGCGAAGCCTTCCTGCGCGCCACCGGCCGCACGCCCGAGCAGTACGAAGCCTCGGTGCGCGCCGACATGGCCTCGCAGCAGGTGCTGCTGGGCGTGACGGGCACGAGCTTCGCACCGGCGGCGCTGACCGCGGCCACGGTGAATGCCTTCTACGACCGCCGTGAAATCCAAGTCGCGCGCTTCGCGCCCGAGAGCTTCGCGTCGAAGGTCACGGTGAGCGATGCCGACATCGAGGCCTACTACAAGGACCACACGTCGCAGTTCCAGGCGCCGGAGCAGGCCAGCATCGAGTACCTCGTGCTCGACCTCGAAGCCGCGAAGAAGAACATCGTCGCGAACGAAGCCGACCTCAAGACCTACTACGAACAGAACACCGCGCGCTTCGGCACCAAGGAAGAGCGCCGTGCGAGCCATATCCTGATCACCGCGCCGGCCAGCATGTCCAGCGGCGATCGTGCCAAGGCGAAGGCCAAGGCCGAGCAGTTGCTGGCCGACGTGAAGAAGGCGCCGAACACCTTCGCCGACGTGGCACGCAAGAACTCGCAGGACCCCGGCTCGGCCGAGAAGGGCGGCGACCTCGACTTCGTCACGCGTGGCGCGATGGTCAAGCCTTTCGAAGACGCGATGTTCGCGCTCAAGAAGGGCGACATCAGCGACCTCGTCGAGACCGAGTTCGGCTATCACATCATCCAGCTGACCGACATCAAGCCGGCCGTGGTGCCGCCGTTCGAGAAGGTGCGCGCGACCATCGAGAACGACGTGCGCGCCCAACAGGCCACGCAGGAATTCGCGAAGGCTGCGGAAATTTTCACGGACACCGTCTATCAGCAACCCGAGAGCCTGAAGCCGGCCGCCGAGAAGCTGAAGCTCACGATCCAGACCGCCACCAACGTGCCGCGCACGCCCGCGCCGGGCGCCACCGGCCCGCTCGCTAGCCGCAACTTCCTGCAGGCGCTGTATGCCTCCGACTCGCTCGACCGCAAGCAGAACACCGAAGCCATCGAAGTCGGTCCGAACCAGCTCGCATCGGGCCGCGTGACGCAGTACACGGCCGCGCATCCGATTCCGTTGGCCGAGGTGAAGGACAAGATCCGCGCACAGCTCATCACCGAGCGCGCCGCAGCACTGGCCAAGACCGAGGGCGAAGCCAAGCTCGCCGCCTGGAAGGCGAAGGCCGATGGCGCCACCTTCGGCGCACCGGTCACGGTGTCGCGCATCGATGCGCAGTCGCAGCCCGCACCGGTGATCGACGCCGCACTGCGTGCCGACGGCGCCAAGCTGCCCGCGCTGCTCGGCGTGGACCTCGGCACGCAAGGCTATGCCGTGGTCCGCGTGACCAAGGTCGTGCCGCGCACGCCGCCGACGGCCGAACAGGCACAGCAGGAAAGCATGCAGATCGCCCAGTCGGTGACTGCCGCCGAAGCTGCTGCCTACTACGAGCTGCTGAAGCAACGCTTCAAGGTGGAGATCCTCGTGCCGAAGCCGGCCGACACGCTGCCGACCGCTGCGGCGGCGCGCTGAGACAGACGGGCAACCGCTGCTCGCCACAAGCCCGGGTTCGACGACCCGGGCTTTTTTTTGGTCGCACGAGGGACAAGCGCGTGTCGCGCTTCTTGCCAGAATCCGGCGCATGGGAACCCTTTACCTCGTGCGCCACGGGCAGGCCAGTTTCGGTGCTGCCGACTATGACAACCTGAGCGAACTCGGACACCGGCAGTCCGTGCGCCTGGGTGAATACTGGCGCGAGCGCGGCATGCGTTTCGATGCCGTCATCACCGGCACGCTGAAGCGCCACAAGCAGACCTGGGAGGGCATCGCCCAAGGATTGGGGCTGTCGCGCGACGACGTGTTGCCATGGCCGGGGCTCAACGAATACGACAGCGAAGCCGTCATTGCCACGGTGCACCAGGGCAAGCTCGAGAAGCCCGATTCGCCCGAGATGTACCGCCATCACTTCCGCCTGCTGCGCGACGGGCTCGGGGCATGGATGCAGGGGCGCACCGCGCCGGTCGGCATGCCGAGCTACGTCGATTTCCTGGCCGGCGTGACCACGGCGCTCGACCATGTGCGCGAGCGGCACCACGGCGCGAAGGTGCTGGTGGTGTCGAGTGGCGGGCCGATCAGCACCGCGGTCGGCCATGTGCTGGGCACGAGCGCCGAGACGACCATCGAACTCAACCTGCGCATCCGCAACAGCTCGGTGACCGAGTTCACCTTCACGCCGAAGCGCCACATGCTCGTGACCTACAACACCTTGCCGCACCTCGACGGCCCGGCGTACGAGGACTGGGTCACCTACTCCTGAACAGCGTCAAGCCTGCCAGACGCCATAGCCGGCGCGGCGCAAGGCGATGCCCAGGTCGACCTCCATCAGCCGCGCATCGTCGTACGGCATCGGGTTGTAGCGTTCGTAGAGCGCGGGCAACAGCCGCAGGCCGAATTCCTGCACGAAGCGGTTGGCCTGGATGCCGGCCTTGTGCTTGTCGAAACGGATGTCGGGGTCCAGGCCGGTCATGCCGACATAGACGAAGGGCTTGCCGAGCTGGTAGTCGGGGTTGGCGCGCCGGAAGCGGCTGTTGTTCCAGACGCGGTCGTCGAGTTCGACCACATAGACGTGGTGACGGGCGCGTGGTTTGCGGGGCATCGACGGGAAGGCCTCGCGAGGCTGGCTGAAGAAGTGTGGGGCCCAGGCAGCCGGAAGAACCGCCGGCCGCATTGCGCGGCACGGCGTCAGGGGCATCAGCTCTTGCGCTTGATGAGGCCGTAGAGAATCAGCAGCACGATCGCGCCCAGCACGGAGGCGATGAAGCCGGCGCCCTGGCCGGCGGTGTACCAGCCCATCGCCTGGCCGAGGTAGGTCACGCCCAGCGAACCTGCAATGCCGATCAGCGTGGTCACGATGAAGCCGGCGGAATCGTTGCCCGGCTTGACGGCCCGCGCCACGAGACCCACGACGAACCCGATCAGGATAGTCCAGACGATGCTCATGAAGAAGTTCCTTTGATGAAGTGAAGTGGCGAAAGCCGGGCCCGGTCGGGCCGCTCGCATTCATGATAGCGGAGCCATTCGCGCGTCGGCGTCGGCCTGCCACATCGAACGGGTGACTGCGAAGTTATGCCCATGGGGCAGGGCGCATGTGTGGTGGCAGGCCATCGCGGACGGTCTCTGAAGGCACTGGGTTGCATGTCGGTGTGGCATTTCGGCGTCTTTGATGATCGCGGAAGCGAAAGCCGCGATTTTTAACGCTACAATCAGAGGCTCTACGGTGGCTGTAGCTCAGTTGGTAGAGTCCCAGATTGTGATTCTGGTCGTCGTGGGTTCGAGTCCCATCAGCCACCCCAAAAAATTCAGTCCCAGCGCTATTTCTCAATAGCACCCAAGGGATTCCAACGCCGGGCTTGCCCGGCGTTGTCATTTCTGGCTTCGCCGTCGCTTCAAGCGCCTGGTTGCACGCCGCATTCTTTCCCCGCTACCCGCGATTTTGAAAGTACCCAAAATGGTGCGCATGTGTTGCGGGTTGTTGCATTCCGCCAATGCGCCTGCATTTTTCTGCTGAAAAGGCGCTTGTGGCAAAAGTGGTTTGAATTAGAATTCAGCCGTTTTCAATTCACAACAGGAGTCCAACAATGGCTTCGTCACTCGCCGATATCAATTCCCAGATCCAGAAGCACGACGAGCAGATTGCGCAATTGCGCAAGCAGGCCGAAGACCTGCGTAACCAGGAACGGGCCGGCGTGATCGAAGAAGTGCGCAGGAAGATTGCGGAATACGGTTTGACCGCTTCCGATCTGAAGCTGGGTGGTGGCCGTGCTGCTGCAACCAAGCGCAGCGCAGGTCCTGCAGCCGCCAAGGCCGCCGCCAAATACCGCGGCCCGACGGGCGAAACCTGGTCCGGTGGCCGTGGCCGCAAGCCGCGCTGGGTCACGGAAGCCCTGGCAGCCGGCAAGTCGCTCTCCGATTACGAGATCAAGTGATTGCCTGCAGAATCAGTTGGACATTCGCCCAATAAAAAAGCCCGCTTCGGCGGGCTTTTTTATTGGAAGGCGCGCACAGTGATGTGCGCGCGTCCGATCAGTTCACCATCACCAGTTTTCCCTTGACGCCGCGCGATCCCATGTGCGCATAGGCGGCCTTCAATTCGGCCATCGGCATCGTGCTGTCGATCACCGGCTTGATTTTTCCCTGGCCGTACCACTGGGCCAATTCGGCCATCATCTGTGCATTGGCCTTGGGTTCGCGCTTCGCGAAATCGCCCCAGAACACGCCCACGAGCGACGCGCCTTTGAGCAGCGTGAGATTCAATGGCAGCGACGGGATCGGGCCCGATGCAAAACCGACCACCAAATAGCGACCGCGCCAGCCAATCGAGCGGAATGCGGGTTCTGCGAAATCGCCGCCCACGGGGTCGTAAATCACATCCGGGCCTTTGCCGTCGGTTGCGGCTTTGATGGCATCGCGGAAACCATTGGGCAGTGCGTGCGTCGTGTAATTGATCGTCACGTCGGCGCCGATCGAGCGGCAGAGTTCGCACTTTTCGTCGGTCGATGCCGCTGCAATCACTTTGGCGCCTGCCGCCTTGGCGATCTGGATGGCCGCGGTGCCCACACCGCCGGCCGCGCCGAGCACCAGCACGGTTTCGCCGGCCTTGAGCTGCGCGCGGTCCATCAGTGCGTGCCACGAGGTGGCGTAGATCATGATGAAAGCGGCTGCGTCGACATGGCCGAAACCTTCGGGCAGCGGCATGCACAGCGCGGCGGGTGCCAGCGTGTGGGTGCCGAAGCCGCCGGTGCCCGACAGGCACGCCACGTTCTGGCCGACCTTGAGGTGCGTCACGCCTTCGCCCACCGCCTGGATCACGCCCGCATATTCCGATCCGGGAACGAAGGGCAGCGGCGGCTTCATCTGGTACTTGTTCTGCACGATCAGCAGGTCGGGGAAATTCAGGCTGGCGGCCTTGATCTCGATCAGCACCTGGCCCGGGCCCGGCGTGGGGGTGGGCAGTTCTTTCCAGGTCAGCGCGTCGACGCCGGTGGGGTTTTCGCAAAGCCATGCGTGCATGCTCGGGGTCTCCTTCGAATGAGTCGTGTGGGCAATGAATTCGGGGCGATGATAGGCGGCGCTGTGGTGCGGCGTTGTCCCTGCTGCGACGCACCCCGCACCTACAATCCGCTGCACCCAGAAGCACCATGAAGATACTTATTTCCAATGACGATGGCTTTCAGGCGCCGGGCGTCGTCGCGTTGCACGACGCACTCAAGGACATCGCCGACGTCGAGGTGGTGGCACCCGAGCACAACAACAGCGCCAAGTCGAACGCCCTCACGCTGGCCGCACCGCTGTATGTGCACAAGGCGCACAACGGTTTCCGCTACGTGACGGGCACGCCGGCCGATTGCGTGCACATCGCGCTCAAGGGCCTGCTCGACTACCGGCCCGACCTGGTGGTCTCGGGCATCAACAACGGCGCCAACATGGGCGACGACACCATCTATTCAGGCACCGTGGGCGCGGCGATGGAGGCCTACCTGTTCGGCATCCCGGCCATCGCCTTCTCGCAGATTGAAAAAGGCTGGGCACACGTGGATGCGGCGGCCCAGGTGGCGCGACGGCTGGTGCAGCAGATCGAGCGCGAGAAGATGCTCGGTGGCCCCGCCTTCCTGCTCAACGTGAACGTGCCGAACCGCCCGTTCGACGAACTGAAACCGGTCAAGGTGTGCCGGCTCGGGCGCCGCCACGCGGCCGAAAAGGTGATCACGCAGGACAGCCCGCGCGGCGAAACCATGTACTGGATCGCCGGTGCAGGCAGCGCCAAGGACAGCGGGGAGGGCACCGACTTCCACGCGACCGCGGCCGGCCACATCGCGCTGACGCCCTTGCAGATCGACCTGACCGACCATGCCAACCTGGGCCAATGGCGCGAGACGGTCGCCCGTCTCGGCAATTGACGACATGGCGACCCCTCCGCGGCCCAGTTTCCCGGTTCGACTGACCCCCACCGCCTCGGCCGCCACGCGCGGGCGCATGCCCGCCGTGCCGGTCAAGCCGATGGTCCCGTCCACGCCCTCGATGGCGTCCGACGCCGTGCGAGCCCGCATGGTGCAAAAGCTCGCGGCGCAGGGCATCACCGACGCGCGCGTGCTGCGCGCCATGGGCGCCGTCGAGCGGCATCGCTTCGTCGACAGCGCGCTGGTCAACCAGGCCTATGAAGACACCAGCCTGCCGATCGGGCTGGGGCAGACCATTTCCAAGCCCAATGTGGTGGCTCGCATGATCGAGCTGCTGCTGGGCGCGCCGGCGCTGGTCGGCAAGCCGCAGGAACGGCTGGGCCGCGTGCTCGAGATCGGCACCGGCTGCGGTTACCAGGCCGCGGTGCTGAACGAAGTGGCCACCGAGGTCTACAGCATCGAACGCCTGCGCGGACTGCACGAGCGCGCGCGCACCAATCTGCGGCACTTCCGCCTGGCCACCGTCCACCTGATGCTGGGCGACGGCATGATCGGCTACGCGAAGGGCGCGCCGTACGCGGGCATCATCGCCGCGGCAGGCGGCGAGGCCGTGCCCGAGGCCTGGATCGCGCAGCTCGCGGTGGGCGGGCGCATCGTCGCGCCGACCCATTCCGCCACCGGTGGACAGGCCCTTGTCGTGATCGACAAGACCCCCCGTGGGCTCGAGCGGCGCATTCTTGAGGCGGTTCACTTTGTCCCCCTAAAATCGGGCATCGCTTGAAGGAATAACAAATGCAGGGTTTTGGCAATCGGAGTTTGTTCGCAGGCATCACGTTGGCTGTTGTGCTCGTGATCGCGGGCTGCTCCGCACCGCGCGGTCCCGCACCGGTCGAAGACCGGGGCACCATGACGCGCGCTCCCGGGGCAACGACGCCCGGCGGTCCTCCCATCACGACCGATGCGTCCGGCAAACCGCTCCCCGGTATCGAGAACTACGGCAAGCCCGGCTACTACGCCGTGCGACCCGGTGACTCCATCCGCCGCATCGGCAGCGAAACGGGCCAGCGCTGGCAGGACATCGTGCGCTGGAACAACCTCGACAACCCCGACCTGATCGAAGTCGGCCAGGTCTTGCGCGTGATTCCGCCGACCGGTGGCAGCACCGCGGTCGCCACGGCACCGTCCACCTCTGCGCCTGCTGCGCCCACCGAGGCGACGACCAAAGCTGTGGCCCCGCAGGCGTCTGTCACGCCGGCCGTGCCGGCCAGCGGCGCGAGCGGCACCACCAAGCCGCCTGTCACGGCCTCGCCTTCGGGCCCGAGCAGTTCGGGTGACGACGACCTGGGCTGGATCTGGCCTGCCAGCGGTTCGCTGATCGCCGGTTTCGACGAAGCCAAGAACAAGGGCTACGACATCAGCGGCAAGGCCGGCGATCCCGTGCTGGCCGCGGCCGACGGTCGCGTGGTCTACGCCGGTGCCGGCCTGCGCGGCTACGGCAACCTGATCATCCTGAAGCACAACAACACCTACCTCACGGCGTATGCGCACAACCAGACGCTGCTCGTGAAGGAAGACCAGTCGGTTCAGAAGGGCCAGAAGATCGCCGAAATGGGCAACAGCGACGCCGATCGCGTGAAGCTGCATTTCGAGATCCGCCGCCAGGGCAAGCCCGTCGACCCGTCGCGCTACCTGCCCAATCGGTGATGCCATGGCTGCCTCCCGCCCTCTCCGCACACTGCCCGTGCGCGGGCTGGCGGGGCAGGGCAGCCCTTCACCTCGAAGCAACGGCGGTGGCCGCAATGGTCATCAGGACAGCGGCGACGAGCCGCTGAGCACGGACTCTCTTCCCGACGACCCCGCAGCGGACCCATCGACTTCCTCCGCAGCATCGGCCCCGCCTCACGGCACCGCCGCCGAGGTCATGGGCGGCGAGGGCGCCGATGCCCTGACCATCTACCTGCGCCAGGTCCGGCGCACCGGGCTCTTCACTCCCGCCGAGGAATACACCACCGCCTGCGCCGCACGCGCCGGCGACTTCGCGGCGCGGCAGTCGATGATCGAGCACAACCTGCGGCTCGTGGTCAACATCGCCAAGAACTACCTGGGGCGCGGCATGCCGCTGTCCGACCTCATCGAGGAAGGCAACCTCGGGCTGATGCATGCCATCACGAAGTTCGAGCCCGAACGCGGGTTTCGCTTCTCCACGTATGCGACCTGGTGGATCCGCCAGTCGGTCGAGCGCGCCGTCATCACGCAATCGCGGGCGATTCGCCTGCCGGTGCATGTCGTGCGCGAGCTGCAGCAGGTCTTGCGGGCGCGCCGCACGCTCGAGGGCGACGCGGAGTTCCTGGCGAGCCGGCCGGACGGCGTGCGCGTCGAGGACGTGGCCGCGCTGCTCGGCCGCGAGGTGCAGGCGGTGGCCGACCTGCTGGCGCTAGCCGAGGCGCCGCGTTCGCTCGATGCGGGCGACGCGCGCGGCGAAGAAGGCTTCACGCTGGCCGACACCGTGGCCTCTGACGACGAGCAGGGCAACCCCGCCGGCGTGACACACACGCACGAGGTGGAGCGCCTGCTCGACCAGTGGGTGCAGGCCCTCAACGCGCGGGAGCGCGAGGTGCTCGAAGGTCGCTACGGCCTGCACGACCGGGAGCCCGAGACGCTCGAGGTGCTGAGCGTGCGGCTGGGCCTGACACGCGAGCGCGTGCGGCAGATCCAGAACGAGGCCCTGGCCAAGATGCGCAAGCAGCTGGCGCGCTCCGGCGTCGGCCGCGACGCGCTGTTCTAGCGGTGTGAAGAAAAGAAGGTAACCCGTCGCGGCCGGACCGCCCCGGCCACGCTGAGACAATCGGGGGATGACGGAATCCATCGAAGAAAAGAAAGTCCCCGCGAGCCCCGCCGATGAATGGCTCCAGGTCGAGTCGCTCGACCTGGACGCGCAAGGCGTCTCCCACAAGTCCGACGGCATGGTCGTGTTCATCGAAGGCGCATTGCCCTTCGAGGAAGTGCAGTTCAACGTCCACCGCCGCAAGAACAACTGGGAGCAGGGCACGGTCACGCAGATCCGCCGCGAATCCTCGCAGCGCGTGCGCCCCGGCTGCCCGCACTTCGGCCTGCACACGGGCGCGTGCGGCGGCTGCAAGATGCAGCACCTGGACGCCGCCGCCCAGGTGGCGGTGAAGCAGCGTGCGCTGGAAGACAACCTCTGGCACCTGGGCAAGGTCAAGCCCGAGAACGTGCTGCGCCCGCTCGAAGGCCCGGCCTGGCATTACCGCTACCGCGCGCGCCTGTCGGTGCGCCACGTGGTCAAGAAGGGCACGGTGCTGATCGGCTTCCACGAGCGCAAGAGCCGCTACCTGGCCGACATGCAGGTCTGCCCCGTGCTGCCCAAGCAGGTCAGCGCCATGCTGATGCCGTTGCGCGCGCTGATCGGTTCCATGGACGCACGCGACACCTGTCCGCAGATCGAGCTGGCCTGCGGCGACGCGCCGGATTCGACCGCGCTGGGCACCATCGCCCTGGTGCTGCGTCACCTGGAGCCGCTGTCGGGCGCCGACATCGGGCGGCTCAAGGCGTTCGCCGCCGAGAACGAGGGCGTTCAATGGTGGCTGCAGGCCAAGGGCCCGGACACCGTGAAGCTGCTGGAGGAGGGCGGCACGCCGCTGGCCTATCGCCTGCCCGCGTTTGGCGTGACGATGCCGTTCAAGCCCACCGATTTCACCCAGGTCAACCCGCACATCAACCGCGCGCTGGTCGGCAAGGCGCTGCGCCTGCTCGACGTGCAGCCCGAGGAGCGCGTGATCGACTGGTTCTGCGGCCTGGGCAACTTCACGCTGCCGCTGGCGAGCCAGGCGCGCGAGGTGCTCGGCATCGAGGGTAGCGACACGCTGGTGGCACGCGCGACCGACAACTTCCAGAGAAACCAGCCTGCAACGCCCGAGCGGCGTGCGCTGTCGGCCACCCGGTTCGTTGCACGCAACCTGTTCGACATGACGCCCGAGATGCTGGTGGCCGATGGCAGCGCCGACAAGTGGCTGGTCGACCCGCCGCGCGAAGGCGCCTTCGCGCTGGCCAAGGCGATGGCCGACCTGCACCAGCAGCCTGAACTGCGCACCGGTGGCTGGACGCCGCCCAAGCGCATCGTGTACGTGAGCTGCAACCCGTCGACGCTGGCGCGCGACGCCGGCCTGCTGGTGCACCAGGCGGGCTACCGCTGCACCTTCGCGGGCGTGGTGAACATGTTCCCGCACACCGCGCACGTCGAGTCGATCGCGGTCTTCGAGCTGGAATGAAAAAAGGCCCCTCGGGGCCTTTTTTCTTGGGTTCGGAGCAAGCCGCTCAGTCGCGCTCGCCGCCGAAGATGCCCAGCAGGGCCAGCAGGCTCTGGAACACGTTGAACATGTCCAGGTACAGGGCCAGCGTGGCGCTGATGTAGTTGGTCTCGCCGCCGTCCATGATCTGCTTCAGGTCATAGAGCATGTAGGCCGAGAAGATGCCGATGGCCGCCACCGAGATCACCAGCATGCCGGTGCTCGAGCCCACGAAGACGTTGATGACGGCGCCGAGCATCAGCACCAGGGCGCCGACGAACAGGAACTTGCCCATGCCCGACAGGTCGCGCTTGATGACCGTGGCCAGCGAGGCCATCACGAAGAACACGCCGGCGGTGCCGCCGAAGGCCGTCATGATCAGCTCGGGGCCGTTCTTGAAGCCCAGCACCATCGCGAGCAGGCGCGACAGCATCAGGCCCATGAAGAAGGTGAAGCCCAGCAGCACCGGCACGCCGGCGGCGGAGTTCTTGGTCTTCTCGATCGCGAACATGAAGCCGAAGGCGCCGCCCAGGAAGACGATCAGGCCGAGTCCGCCGGTGAGCGAGCGGGTGATGCCGGTGCTCACGCCGATCCAGGCGCCGAGCACGGTGGGCAGCAGGCTCAGCGCCAGCAGCCAGTAGGTATTGCGCAGCACGCGCTGGCGTTCGGCCTGCGGCAGTGTCTGGCCGTAGCCGGTGGAAGTGTCGAGGGTGGTCACACGGTCGTTCATGGCCGAAGCTCCTGAGGTTGCTGCATGCAATGACACGCAGTTGGGCGCATTCTAGGGGGCTGCAAGAGGGGGCCTTGCAAAGACCGTATGCCCGTTGTTCTTAAGCCCCCGCGGGACGCTACGGCGCCCCGCCGTTATGCTGTCGGGTTTCGACGCAACCTGAGCCTATCCATGAAGACCAAATCCTTCCTCGAACTCGCCGACGTCAAGGCCATCGCCGCTGCAGCGGAAGCCGAGGCCCTGAAGAACAACTGGGCCGTGACCATCGCCATCTCCGACGACGCCGGCAACCTGCTCTGGCTGCAGCGCCTGGACGGCGCCGCCGCGCTGTCCTCGCACATCGCTCCCGCCAAGGCGCACACCGCCGCCATGGGCCGTCGCGAGAGCAAGGTCTATGAAGACATCATCAACGGCGGCCGCACCGCGTTCCTGACGGCGCCCCTGGTGGAAGGCCTGCTCGAAGGCGGCGTGCCGATCGTGAAGGACGGCCACGTCATCGGCGCCGTGGGCGTGAGCGGCGTGAAGTCGAACGAAGATGCGCAGATCGCCAAGGCCGGCATCGCCGCGCTCGGCCTGTAAGCCTTTTCATTCGCCCAAAGCAAAACGCCGACCAGATGGTCGGCGTTTTCTTTTTCGGGGCTTCAGCGTGAAAAAAAGCTTGGCTAGTCGGCGAACCGTTGGCTAGCAAAAAACGACCCTTCGGAGATGAATCTCCTCGAGTCGCCCCACGATGAAACTTGCGCGAGGGGCGGGCTGAACGACCTACTTGGTCAGGATCAGCTTGCCGAGTTTGGTGGCTTGAAGCCGGTAGAGCGAGCCGTTGTGCATGATGCCCACGGTCTTGCTTCCTTTCAGAAGCTCCGTGCTTTCGACCATCGGCGCCGGACGCGCTGCCTGGATCGATGCATGACCGCCACCCGATTGGTCGAGCGAAGGGTGGTTCAGGACAGAAAAGGCATTCGGGGTGGCTGGCATCTGGAGTTCCCTTTATGGAAGCGATGAGTGAATGATAATGATTCTCAATATAAAGTCAATCGTCGCGATCAACTTTTTTTCGATTCGTCATTCCCCGTTCAGATCACTTCGTGTCGGGCTCGGTGATGAAGCCGATCTTGCGCACGCCGGCCTCACGCGCCTCGGCCATGGCCTTGGCCACGCGCTCGTAGCGCACGGCCTTGTCGCCGCGGATGTGCAGCTCGGGCTGCGGCTCCTTGGCCGCTTCAGCGGCCAGGCGGTTCGGTAACTCGCTGTCGTCGATCTTCTGTTCGTTCCAGTAGTAGGCGCCGTCGGCCGTGACGCTGAACAGGATGTTCTGCGGCTTGGGCTGCTCAGGTTCGCTGCTGGCGCGGGGCAGGTCGATGTTGACCGCATGCTTCATGACCGGCACGGTGATGATGAAGATGATCAGGAGCACCAGCATGACGTCGACCAGCGGCGTCATGTTGATCTCGTTCATCACCTCATCGGGTTCGTCTTGCGTTCCGAAAGCCATGATGCTGCTCAGCCCTTCTTGAGCGGAACCACGACGGCTTCGCCGCTGCCGCTTTGCACGCGGGCGCCGGTCACGAAGTAGGCGTGCAGGTCGTGGGCGAAGCTGTTGAGCTTGGTCAGCACGAACTTGTTGCCGCGCACCAGGGCGTTGTAGCCCAGCACGGCGGGGATGGCGACCGCCAGGCCCAGGGCCGTCATGATCAGCGCTTCGCCGATCGGGCCGGCCACCTTGTCGATGGTCGCCTGGCCGGCCGAGCCGATGCTCATCAGCGCGTGGTAGATGCCCCAGACGGTGCCGAACAGGCCGATGAAGGGTGCCGTCGAACCCACCGAAGCGAGGATGGCCAGGCCGGTCTGCAGGCGCGCCGTGAAGGCGTCGATGCCGTTGCGCAGGGCGCGCGTGATCCAGTCGCTCACGTCGAGCGCGTCATGCAGGTGCGCCTTCGTGTTGCGGTGGTGGGCGGCGGCTTCGCGGCCTTCGAGTGCCAGGGCGCGGAAGGGGTTGCTGTCGTCGGTGCCCAGTTTGTTCAGGGCAGTGGCGAAGTCTTCGCTGTGCCAGAAGTCCTGCGAGTGCTTGGCCAGGCGCTTGTATTTGATGACGTCGAGCGCCTTCACGATGATCACGATCCACGATGCGAGGGACATGCCGATCAACAGAACCGCGACAGCCTTGGTGACGAAGTCGCCCTGATTCCAGACGTTCATCAAGCCAAATTGGGAATCCATACGAAGTTGCTCCAGAGAAAAATTAGTTCAGGACGTAGTTGACGGGGGCGTCGTAAGACATGGCCTGCACCACGCCGTTGACCTTGCCGGGCACGAACCGGCATTTCATGATGTATTCGACGGCGGCCTCGTCGAGGCGGTCGAAGCCGCTGGACTTCTTGACCTCGGCACTCTTGGGCAGGCCGTCGGCGCCCACGAGCACGCGCACGATCACCTTGCCCTGCTCGCCGAGCCGCTTGCTCATGGCGGGATAGACCGCCTTCGGGTTCTGCAGGTAGTCGGCATTGCTCGACGGCAACTGCACGGCGGGCGGCGCCGGGGGCGACGGCGGCGGTGCGGGAGGGGCCGGCGGCGCGGGCGGTGCCGGTGGCGCAGGCGGGGGCGGCGGCTCGGTGGTACCCGAGGTCGCGTTCGGCGCGGGCGTCGGCTTGGGTTCGCGGATGGCCTGCGGGCGCGGCGGCGGCGGCGCCTTGCTCACCTTGGGTTGCGGCGGCGGAGGCGGCGGGGGCGGCGGATCGGCCTTGGGTTTCGGCGGTTCGACGAACTGGCTCAGGATCTCGACGGGAATCACCACTTCGGCGGCCCGGCGCAGCAGGCCGCTTTGCAGCGCCCACAGCGCGGCGCCGTGAAACAGGATCACGCCGCCGGCAATGACGACAGTGCGCGACAGGCCAAGAAAGGAGGGAGGGGGGGCAAAGCGGTCAGACACGATCAACCATTCGAATGCGGGCACTACAAATCGTGCCCCGATTGCAGCAAAACCGCTACAGAGACGCTACTTGCGAAAAATCCACCAGACAGAGCCGGCGACGAGGATCAGGCTGCCGCCGAGAGCCGAGACGAGTTCCATGCTTTGCTTTCCTTGATGGAGTTGGCAAGCTGGATCGCTCTCGGCGCCGATTCGCAGTTCAGGGCGGCGACCGGGTGAGAGACACTGCACTGCGCCACGATGTCGCGGGCACAACCTTCACACTGGCCACACTGGGTGGCCACGCCGAGCTCGAACTGGACTTCGTCGAAAGTCATGCCCGCGCGCACGTGACGTGCGATTTCACGGTCAGAGACTCGGCGGCAGACGCAAACGATCATGGCGGTGAAAGCGGCAGTTGGCTGGCTGTTGGATGTGACTCATTATAAATAAGAATCCATCGCATTTGCAATCACTATGACTGACATGCCACCGGACTTTGCAAGCCGGTGTTACACCTCGGCCCAGAGCCGCAAGAGGTTGTGATAGTGGCCGGTGAGCGCCACGGTTTCCTCGCATTCGCCCAGGCGGGCGCGCAGTTTCTGGATGGTCTGGTCGAGTTCGAACAGCATGCCGCGCTGGGCGTCGCTGCGCACCATGCTCTGCAGCCAGAAGAACGAGCACACCCGCGCCCCGCGCGTGACCGGGTGCACGCGGTGCAGGCTGCTCGCCGGGTAAAGGATCAGGTCGCCGGCCGGCAGCTTGACCTCGTGCGAGCCGTAGGTGTCGATCACTTCCAGCTCGCCGCCGTCGTAATCCTCTGGATCGCTCAGGAAGAGGGTGCACGACAGGTCGGTGCGCAGCTGCTGGCTGCTGCCTGGCACGGCGCGCACCGAGCCGTCGACATGCACGCCGTAGTGCTCGCCACCCTCGTAACGGTTGAACAGCGGCGGCACGAAACGCGCGGGCAGCGCCGCCGAGAAGAACAGCGCGTGGCGCGAGAGCGCCGCCAGGATGGTCGCGCCGAGTTCGCGCGAGACCGGCGAAGACTCCGGCAACTGGCGGTTGCGCTTCACCTGCGCGCCTTGGTCTCCCACGGTTTCGCGGCCGTCGACCCATTGGGTGGCGTCGAGTGCGACGCGCATCTCGCGCACCTGGTCCGGGCTCAGCACGTCGGGCACATGCAGCATCATTTCGGCGAACTCCACAAGAAAAAAGCCCCGGCGCAGGCCGGGGCTCGAGTGTCGCACCGTGCCTGCCGCAAGGGCCGGCACGGAGGCGACGCGGTCGTCGGGATCAGAACGCGAAGTTCGCGGTGATCTTGGCCGAGCGAGGGATGCCCGGCGTGTAGCGGTAGCCGCTCTTGTTGATGGCGGCCGCGTACTGCTTGTCGAACACATTGGCGATGTTCAGCTGGATGTCGACGTTCTTGTTGATGCGGTACGACGCCATGGCATCGAACACCCAGTAGGAGTCGATGTACGCCGGCGTGCCCACCGCGCCGTCGGTGCCGCGGTGCAGCTTGCCGTTGTAGCGCGCGCCGCCGCCGACCGTCAGGCCGAACGGGAACTGGTAGGTGGTCCAGGCCGTGAAGGAGTTCTTCGGCGTGTAGGTCAGCACGTTGGTGCCGTCGGCGGTGACGTTGGGGCCGCTTTGCACCTTGGTGTCCATCGTCGTGAAGCCGGCGCTCATGCCCCAGCGTTCCGTGATGGTGCCCGCCACGCCCAGCTCGATGCCCTGCACGCGCTTCTTGCCGCTCTGGTAGTACAGCGCGGTGTTGGTCGGGTCCTGCACGACTTCGTTGGTCACGTCGGTGCGATAGACCGCGCCGGTCAGAGACAGCTTGTCGTCCAGCACATCCCACTTCGTGCCCACTTCGAAGGTCTTGGCCTTTTGCGGCAGGAAGTCGGTGCGCGCCGCGCTGTTGCCCGTGCCGGCGGCCGACAGCGAGAAGTTCGCGCCGCCCGGGGGCTGGGCCGAGGTGCCGTAGGCCGCGTAGATGCTGCCGTTCTTCGCGGGCTTGTAGACCACGCCGATCTTGCCGGTGAACAGGTTGTCGGAGAGCTTGAGCGACGAGGGCACCAGCGTGCCGACCGGCAGGCCGGGGTTGGTCGTTGCGGTCGACAGCGTCGCGCTCTGGAACGAGGTGCTGTAGTGATCGAAGCGCAGGCCGCCGGTGATCTGCCATTGCTCGTTGAGCTTGATGGTGTCGAAGGCGTACAGGCCGACCGTGTTGGTCACGCCCTTGCTGTCGGCGCCGCTGAGCATGCGGTTGTAGCCGTTCACGTACGGGTTCGGCGCGTACAGGTTGGCCACGGGCCATGCGCCGTTCTGCACGACCTTGCCGTTGAACGTGGCGCCGGGGCTGAAGTAGCCCAGGCTCGACTGCTCTTCACGGATCAGCTCGACGCCCGCGCTGAGCGAGTGGCTCAGGCTGCCGGTGTTGAACTTGGCGGTCACGTTCGTCTGGTTGACGAAGATCGTGTTTTCCTGGTTCTTGTTGGTCGGCAGGTTGCGCGTGGTCGTCCAGGTGGACGGCAGGCCCGGGATCGGCGTGTCGAGAAACGCGGTGTTGCTCGAAGGCGGCGCCTTGCCGTTGGCGCCCAGGCCGCCGAGCATGAACGCCGTCAGCATGTAGTCCTGCTTCGTCTTGCCGTAGCGGGTCGTGTTGCGCAGCGTGACGTCGGGCGTGAAGTCGTGCTCCACGCGCGCTGTGAACATGTCGGCCGTCACCTTGTTGAAGTCGTAGGCGGTGCCGTAGAAGTTCTTCGGATCGACCGGTGCTGCGTAGTTCAGGAAGCTGCGGCGACGTGCGCCGAGAGCGACCGGATCGGGGTTCGAGTAGCTGGGCAGACCGATGGTCGGCACGCCGCCATCGGGCACGTTGTCCTGGTCGACGTGCAGGTAGTCGAAGTAGAAGCGCGTGGGCGAATTCAGGCCGAGCGCGATCGACGGTGCAATGGCCGTGCGCTTGTTCTTGACGAAGTCGCGGCCGGGCACGCCCGAGTCTTCCATCGCCGCATTCAGGCGGAAGGCGGCGCCGATGCCGTTGGCGCTGCTGAGTGACTTGTTCCAGTCGATGCTGCCGCGCTTGTAGTCGGCGCTGCCGAAACCGAGCGAGCCCAGGAAGCTGTCTTCGAGCTTCGGCTTCTTGGTGACGAGGTTGATGTAGCCGGTGGGCGAGGTGCGGCCCACGTCGGTGCCCGACGGGCCCTTCACGACTTCGACCTGCTCGATGTTGAACATGTCGCGCGAGACCGAGCCCAGGTCGCGGATGCCGTCCACGAAGATGCTGCTGGAGCTGTCGAAGCCGCGCATGAAGACGGCGTCGCCGGTGTTCGTGTTGCCGTTCTCGCCCAGGAAGAAGGTGCCGACGCCGGCGGTGTTGCGCAGCGCTTCGGTGAGCGTGGTCGCACCTTGTTCGCGAATGATCTGTTCCTTGATCACCTGGATGGTCTGCGGCGTGTTCACCAGCGGGGCCGTGAACTTCGGGTTGGCCGAGGTGTCGGTCTTGTAGTCGGCGGCGCTCGAATCCTGCACGCGGACTTCAGGCAGGGCCCGCCCGGTCTGGGCAAAGGCGGCGGGGGCTGCGATGGCCAGCAGCGTGGCTGCGGCGGCACCCGAAAGGTGAGGAACGGCGCGTGCGACGGCGTGTTTGCGGCTCTTGATATAGGCCATGTTGTTTTCTCCAGAAAGGGCGGGCGGGCAGAGCTCGACTGGCTGGGTCCGGGCGGCGCACTCTCGGGGAGAAAAAGGGCGGCAAGACTGGCTGGGTGAGCTGATTTGCGAAGGGTTTTTGCAAATCGATGCAAATGATATTGCTTCTCAATACCAAGGTGCTCAACTGGCCGCTTTTAACCAGAAAGTTTCGCCTGCTCCGTTGCCGGCGCGCAACTGACGAGGCCGCGCGGGCCGTTCAGTAGACGTCGCGGCGGTAGCGCCCGCTGGCCGATAGTTCGGCCCAGAGGTCGTCGCCGGCGATCTGCCGCAGCGCTGCGTCGACGCCCGATGCCATGCCCTGCAGGCTGCCGCAGACATAGACGGCGGCGCCATCGCGCAGCCAGGCTTGCAGCGTGTCGGCCACCTGCAGCAGGCGGTGCTGCACGTAGAAGCGCTCGGCCTGGTCGCGCGAGAACACCATGTCGAGCCGCGCGAGCGTGCCGTCGGCCTGCCAGGCTTCGATTTCCTGGCGGCAGAGGAAGTCGTGGGCGGACTGGCGCTCGCCGAACACCAGCCAGTTGTCCTTGCGGCCGGCCGCGGCGCGCGCGCGCAGGTGGGCGCGCAGGCCGGCCAGTCCGGTGCCGTTGCCGATCAGGATCAGCGGACGGTTCTCGTTGCCCTCCAGCCGGAAGCCGCGGTGCGGCCGCAGGCGCAGCGCCACGGAGTCGCCGACAGAAAGCGTCGAGGTGAGCAGGCCCGACGCGGCGCCCATCGAGCCGTCGGGATGCTGTTCCTGCCGCACGAGCAGCTGCAGTTCGCCGTCGGCGGGCAGGGCGGCGATCGAGTAGTCGCGCGGCCGCGCCGGGTCGCTTGCGATGGCGACCTGCACCAGGTCGCCCGATGCCCAGTGCGGCAGGGCGCCGGCTTGCGGCGTGAGTCCGAGATGGAAGACAGGTCCGCCCGTGCTGCCGGCGTTGAGCAGTTCGCGCCGCGTGAGCCGCCAGGGCGCGAAGCTTGCCGGGGCGTCGTCGCCGCCCTCCGGCGTGTCGCCCCAGCGGGCGTGCCAATCGGCGAGCGCGGCGGGGTCGCTGTTGTCGACCTCGATGGGTTCGAAGTCGCGCACGGCGCCGGCCGTGTGGAGCCACGCATCGAGCGCGCGGCCGAAGCCGCAGAAGTGGGCGTACTGGCGGTCGCCGAGCGCCAGCACGGCGTAGCGCAGCGACGGCAGCGCCAGCGGCGCGCCCATCACGCGCTCGGCGAACACGCTGGCGCCGTCGGGCGCATCGCCTTCGCCGTAGGTGCTGGCCACGAAGAGGGCGCGGCGGGCCGAGGCCAGCGTGGCGCTGTCGAGGGCGTTGAGGGCCATCACGCGCACGGCGGTGCCCGCCGCGCGCAGCCGCCGCGCGGTCTGCCACGCGATGGTTTCCGCCTGGCCGGTCTGGCTGGCGAACAGCACGAGGGTGGGCGACGTTTGCTCGCAGTCACCGGCTGACAGCGCCGCGGCTTCGCGGGCGGCCGTGGCGTGCAGCCGCCGCTGGCGTGCGTAGATGCCCAGGCACAGCGCGGCATAGGCCGCGACCGTCGCGCTGGCGCCCAGCGCACGCCACAGGGTCTCGGTCATGCGCCCGCCTGCGCCTGCCACGCGGGCGTGGCGCGCTCGGAGAGCGACCCGTCGTCGGCGCGGGCGATGAACAGGGCCGCGATGTGGCGCTGCTGTGCGAAGGCCAGGCCCTCGACGGGGCCGAGCACGGTCAGCACGGTGGCGAGCGCATCCGCCTGCATGCACTGCGGGTGCAGCACCGTGACGCTGGCCAGCGCATGCGCCACGGGCTCGCCGTCGCGCGGATCGATCGTGTGCGACCAGCTGCGGCCGTCGATGGCGCGTCGGTGCCAGCGGTCGCCAGAGGTGGCCACGGCCATGTCGGCCAGGGCGATGCGTTGCGGCGTCGGCATCTCGGTGTCGACCTGCACCTGCCACGGCGCGCCGCCGGGTCGTCGGCCGATGCCGCGCAGCTCGCCACCGATCTCGAACAGCAGGTCGGTGAGGCCGAGCGCACGCAGCGCGTCGACGCCATGGTCCACCGCGAAGCCCTTGGCGATGCCGGACAGGTCGAGCTGCACGCCGCCGGGTTGCAGCAGCGTGTGGTCGGTCGCATCGAAGGTCAGCCGTTGCCAGCCGACGTTCGAGTGGATCGCGGCCAGCGCGTCGGGCGAGGGCAGGGCGTTGTCCTGCGACGCTGCGGGGCCGAAGCCCCAGCGCGCCACCAGCGCACCGACCGTCGGATCGATCGCGCCGCCGCTGGCCTGCGCCCACGCGAGGGCGCACTGCATCACCTGTGCGAACTCCGTCGGCAGTGCATGGCGCGAGCCGGCGGGCGCGGTGTTGAAGCGGCTGATGAGGGAGTCGGGCTCCCAATGGCTCATCTGCGCGATCACGCGCGCGAGCGCGGCCTCGACCGCCTCGCGCACCTGTGCGAGCGGCAGCATCCGCGGGTTGTCGAAGCGCAGTGACCAGGTCGTGCCCATCGTCTGCCCGCCGAGCTGCTGGAGGCTGGCGGGATCGGCGAGGCGGGGAACGGCCGCGTTGGCGTAGCCGCCCGAGCGCCAGGTGCTGAAGGAAAGGCCCAAGGAAAAACGCAGGGTCAGGGCATCACTTCCAGGGTGGCCGCGTAGCTCAGGCGGCGTTCCTTGGCTTGGGGCACCGTGGTCTTGCTGTCCTTGGTGCTGGCGTCGAGCCAGTACATGCCGGCGGCCGGCCAGGTCACGCTGAACTGGCCCTTGTCGTCGGTCTTGAGCTTGAGCTCGTCAAGCTTGTCGCGGTACTGGGTGTTGCCGGCGGTCACGGTCACTTCGAGGTCCTTGGCGGGCTTGCCGTCCAGGTGCAGCGTGAAGGTGGCCTTTTCGCCCTTGGCGAGGTCGGTCGGGCTGCCGGCGGCGATCAGCTCCAGGCCCTGGCCGATGGGCTTGAGCGCCGAGGGCTTGCCGACGGTCACGAAGGTCTCGATGCGGCCGGCCGATTGGGTGATGGTCACATCCTGCGCGTCGGCCGGGATTTCCTTGGCGATGGTTTCGGCCGTGCCGCGGGCGCGCTTGTTCTGGCCCGTGGCCTTGTCCTTCCAGGCGGCGAACGCGCCGTTGTTGACCACCGCGATGCGGTAGGTGCCCGGCTGCGCGACGTTCACGTCGAACACGTTGCGCAGCTTGAGCTTGGCTTCGGATTCCGGTTTGACCGTGCTGCCGTCGGGCGCGGTGATCTGCAGGCCGTCCAGGCGCAGCGGCGCGTGGTTGGCAACGAACAGGTCGTTCGACACGGCGGCGTCGACGCTCACGGTGTCGGCCTTCGACAGCACGGTGGTCGAGGGCAGCAGCCAGGCGTTGTGCGCCTGGGTCACGGAAGCAACGGCGGACAGGGCGAGGGCGAGGCCGGCGGCGCGCAGGGTGAAGCGGGTCATGGTGGTCCTTGGAATGAGAGAGGGGGCGGATCGGTCGGAAGTCAGGGCTTGAGTTCGAGCTTGATTTCGCCGAGCTCTTCCTTGCCGGCTGCGACCGGTTGCGCGGCGGCGGTGGGCGGCCACTGGAACGGGATGGTCACGACCTCGCGGCCGCCGACTTCGCGGGCGGCTTCCACCACCAGCTTGTAGGCGCCGGGGGCGAGCTTGGGCATCGCGCCCGTGCCTTCGGTGAAGCTCAACTGGTGCTTGCCGGCGGGCTTGGAGGCGCCGGTCACGCCATCGACCGGCACTGCCAGTTCACGGCCGCCGCGGCGCCACCACTGGCGCATGTCCTTGAGCCACTTGGTGCCTTCGCCTTCGGGGTTGTTGGTCTTGGTGCGCACGTCGTACCAGACGGCCAGCGTGCCGGCCATCGTGCTGTCGGCGCGCTCGATCCAGGTCGCCACGTAGGGGCGGTGGTACTCCGACACGTTGAGCCGGGGAATCTCGATGTTGACCGACAGGCCGGCGGCAAGGGCCGGGGCCGCGAACAGCGCCGACATGGCGATCGGTGCGAGCGAGTAACGAAGGTGCACGGGAAAACCTCTTTCTTCCTGAATCAGCAAAGACGACGCACGGGCCGATCCGTCGATCGGATCGGTCAGTGAATGAACAGCAACGCGAGCAGCACCGGCACCACCAGCCCCATGCCCACCATGGGCCAGGTGAAGGGGCGGTTGCCCGCATGCATCTTGAGAATGAACAGCCCGGTGACCGAGAAGACCAGCGTGGCGGCCGCGAAGATGTCGATGAACCAGCTCCAGGCCGTGCCGGTGTTGCGGCCCTTGTGCAGGTCGTTGAAGTAGGAGAGCCAGCCGCGGTCGGTGCGCTCGTATTCGACCTCGCCCTCGGGCAGGCTCAGGCGCAGCCAGGCGTCGCCGCCGGGGCGGGGGAGCGAGAGGTAGATTTCGTCGTCGGACCACTCGGCCTCGCGGCCGGCGGTGTCGATGTCCCATTGCTTGCGCAGCCAGGCTTGCAGTTCGGTGGGAAGCGGGGCCTTGCCCTGCTGGGCCTTGGCGGCCGGCAGCTGCTGTTCGAGGCGGGCGCGCAGCGCGTCGTCGACCGTGCCGTTGTGCGTGGTGACGACCGGCTTGGCCTCGATCTGGCCCGCGTGGTTGAGCGTGAAGCCCGTGACGCTGAACAGGATCATCCCGACGAGACAGATGGCGGAACTGACCCAATGCCACTCGTGGAGGGTCTTGAGCCAATAGGCGCGGCGGCGGTTGTCGGAACGGGCGGGGGCAGTCATCGAAAGCGCGAATTGTAGTCGCGCGAATGAGAATGACTGCTATTCAGTGGCTATGAAGTTAAGTAAAGAGCAATAAAAAACGGGGCCGAGGCCCCGTTTGTTTGCAATGCCGTGGCGGCGTTGCGTTGTGCTTACTCGAGCTCGCCCACTTGCAACTGCAGGTAGTTCTGCAGGCCGACGCGGTCGATCAGGTCGATCTGCGTCTCGAGGAAGTCGATGTGCTCCTCGGTGTCGTCCAGGATCTCTTGCAGCAGGTCGCGCGAGACATAGTCGCGCACCGATTCGCAATGCGCGATGCCGTCCTTGATGGTCGCCTGCGCGCCGGTTTCGGCGCCGAGGTCGCAACGCAGCAGCTCGGGCACGTCTTCGCCGATGTTCAACTTGCCCAGGTCCTGCAGGTTGGGCAGGCCGTCGAGCATGAAGATGCGGTCCATGAGCTTGTCGGCGTGCTTCATCTCGCCGATGGATTCCTCGTATTCCTTCTTTGCCAGCTTGTCCAGGCCCCAGTGCTTGAGCATGCGGTAGTGGAGGAAGTACTGGTTGATCGCAGTCAGCTCGTTCTTGAGCTGCGCCTGCAGGTGTTCGATGACTTTGGGGTCGCCCTTCATGATTATTTTCCTTGTTCTGAAAGCGGTGATTGTCGGAGGGGCGAACACACGCTTGCAAGCAAACCCATGCTGCGCCGGTCTGCATGCGTGTGATGGTGATACACGTTCGTATTGACCTGGCGCAAGGCGACGCGCGAGGTGATGGCAAACATAGCGGGTTCCAATACTTTCAATAGTTGATATCTATCAAAAATGATATATTGGTAGTTATACTCATGGCTCACGCTTATTTTTCCAACCGCAGCATCCAAGGAATCACATGTCCCTGATCAACACCGCAGTCCAACCCTTCAAGACCCAGGCTTACCTCAACGGCAAGTTCATCGATGTGTCCGACGAGACGCTCAAGGGCAAGTGGTCTGTGCTGATCTTCATGCCGGCGGCCTTCACCTTCAACTGCCCGACCGAAGTCGAAGACGCGGCCGACCACTACCCCGAGTTCCAGAAGCTGGGTGCCGAGGTCTACATCGTGACCACCGACACGCACTTCTCGCACAAGGTCTGGCACGACACGTCGCCGGCCGTCGGCAAGGCCAAGTTCCCCCTGGTGGGCGACCCGACCCACACGCTGACCAACGCGTTCGGCGTGCACATCCCCGAAGAAGGCCTGGCACTGCGTGGCACCTTCGTGATCAACCCCGACGGCATCATCAAGACCGCCGAAGTGCACTCCAACGAAATCGCCCGCGACGTGAAGGAAACCCTGCGCAAGCTGAAGGCAGCGGTCTACACCGCCGAGCACCCGAACGAAGTCTGCCCGGCCAAGTGGAATGACGGCGACAAGACCATCGCTCCGTCGTTCGACCTCGTCGGCAAGATCTAAGCGCCCCGCGCAAAGCCCGGGCGCTCACGAGGCCCCGGGCTTTTTTGTCCCCAGTTGATAGTTTCCAGTTATCGAAAGAGAGTCCGCCATGCTTGACGCCAGCACCAAAGCCCAATTGAAGAGTTACCTCGAACGCGCCACGCAGCCGATCGAGATCGTTGCCTCGCTCGACGACAGCAAGGCTTCGGGCGAAATGCTGTCGCTGCTGAAGGACGTTGCCGAAGTCTCGCCGCTGGTCACGCTGACCGAAAGCCGCGACGACAGCCACCGCAAGCCCTCGTTCTCGGTCAACCGCCCGAGCGAAAACCACGGCCCGCGCTTTGCCGGCCTGCCGATGGGCCATGAATTCACGTCGCTGATCCTTGCGCTGCTGCAGATCGGCGGCTACCCACCTAAGGTCGAGCAGGCTGTGCTCGACCAGATCAAGGCGCTCGACGGCGATTTCGAGTTCGAGATCTACGTCTCGCTCACCTGCCACAACTGCCCCGACGTGGTCCAGGCGCTGAACCTGATGGCCATCCAGAACCCGCGCATCCGCACCACGATGATCGAGGGCGGCACCTTCCAGGACGAAGTGAAGGAACGCCAGATCATGGCCGTGCCGACCGTGTTCCTGAACGGCACCGAGTTCGGCCAGGGTCGCATGAGCCTGGAAGAAATCCTCGCCAAGATCGACACCAGCGGCGTCGAGCGCGAAGCCGCGAAGATCGCCGCCAAGGACGCCTTCGACGTGCTGATCGTCGGCGGTGGCCCCGCCGGTGCCGCTGCCGCGGTGTACGCCGCACGCAAGGGCATCCGCACGGGCGTTGCCTCGGAACGTTTCGGCGGCCAGGTGCTCGACACGCTGGGCATCGAGAACTTCATCTCGATCAAGGAAACCGAAGGACCGAAGTTCGCCCACGCCCTCGAAGAGCACGTGCGCGACTATGACGTCGACATCATGAACCTGCAGCGCGCCAAGGCCCTGGTGCCGGGCAAGGACCTCATCGAGGTGCAGCTCGAAAGCGGCGCGTCGCTCAAGAGCAAGACCGTCATCATCTCGACCGGTGCCCGCTGGCGCAACATCAACGTGCCCGGCGAGCACGAGTTCAAGAACAAGGGCGTGGCCTACTGCCCGCACTGCGACGGTCCGCTGTTCAAGGGCAAGCGCGTGGCGGTGATCGGCGGCGGCAACTCGGGCGTCGAAGCGGCCATCGACCTGGCCGGCATCGTCGGCCACGTGACGCTGATCGAGTTCGACACGCAACTGCGCGCCGACGCCGTGCTGCAGCGCAAGCTCAAGAGCCTGAAGAACGTCGACATCTTCACCAACGCGCAGACCACCGAGATCACCGGCGACCAGAAGGTCAACGGGCTGGTCTACAAGGACCGCGTATCGGGCGAGCTGAAGAAGGTCGAGCTCGAAGGCGTGTTCATCCAGATCGGCCTGGTGCCCAACACCGACTGGCTCAAGGGCACGGTCGAGCTGACGAAGCACGGCGAGATCGTTGTCGATGCGCGCGGCCAGACCTCGGTGCCCGGCGTGTTCGCGGCGGGTGACGTCACCACGGTGCCGTTCAAGCAGATCATCATCGCGGCCGGCGACGGCGCGAAGGCGGCGCTCGGTGCGTTCGACCACCTGATCCGCACGACGGCGCCGGCCTGAGTTCAGGGGCTTTGAAATAAAAAGGGGTGCTATCGAACAGATAGCACCCCTTTTTTTGTCGTGCGAGCAGGTGGGGCGGGTCAGTAGACCAGCCGCTCCGGCCGCAACTCCTGCAGGATCGTCGTCGCGATTTCCTCGATCGACTTGGTGGTCGTCGAGAGCCAGCGAATGCCGGCGCGCCGCATCATGGCCTCGGCCTCGCTGATTTCGTGGCGGCAGTTCTCGAGGCTGGCGTAGCGCGAGTTGGGCCGGCGTTCGTTGCGGATCTCGCTCAGCCGCTCGGGCTGGATCGTCAGGCCGAAGATCTTCTTGCGGTGCGGGCTCAGCGCCGGCGGGAGCTGGCGGCGGTCGAAATCTTCGGGAATCAGCGGGTAATTGGCCGCCTTCAGGCCGTGCTGCATCGCCAGGTAGAGCGAAGTGGGCGTCTTGCCGCTGCGGCTCACGCCGACCAGGATCACGTCGGCGCCTTCCAGGTCGCGGTGGCTCTGGCCGTCGTCGTGCTGCAGGCTGAAGTCGATGGCCGCGATGCGGTCGTTGTAGGCCTTGCTTTTGCTGACGTCGCTGAAGCGGCCGATGCGGTGGTTCGACTTCATGGCCAGCTCGATCTCGAGCGGCCGCACGAAGGTGCCGAACATGTCCAGCAGCATGCCCTTGCAGCCGGTTTCGATCACGCCCAGCACGTCCATGTTGGCCAGCGTGGTGAAGACGATGGGCCGGACGCCCTCGACTTCGGCCGTGTGGTTGATCTGCCGCACCGCCTGGTGCGCCTTGTCGACCGTGTCGGTGAACGGCAGCCGCACGTGGCGCGGCTTCATCTCGAACTGGGCCAGAACGGCATTGCCGAAGGTTTCGGCGGTGATGCCGGTGCCGTCGGAGACGAAGAAAACGGTGCGTGTATGCATGGTGTTGCTTTTGCGACGGAGTCCTGCGGCGCGCGCGACCTGCCACGCCTACAATCCGGGCCATTATCGGGAATCCGCTTTCCCCACCCCCTCGAATTCTTTCCATGCACACCGCGACCGCACCCAAAGCAACGACAACGATCGTGCTGCGCCGTCTGCATGCAGCGCCGGTTTCAACTTCTGGAGCTTCCCCATGTCTGCACTTTTCGAGGCGACCGCACTGGTCGTGCCATTTGAAAACCTGAGGATGACCGACGTCGAGTCGGTTGGCGGCAAGAACGCCAGCCTCGGCGAAATGATCTCGCAGCTGCCACAGGGCGTGCGCGTGCCGACCGGTTTTGCGACCACGGCCCACGCGTTCCGCCAGTTCCTGGCGCACGACGGCCTGGCCGACAAGATCAGCAAGCGCCTGGCCGCGCTGGACACCGAAGACGTGCGCGCCCTGGCCGCGGCCGGCGCTGAAATCCGCGCCATGGTCGAGGCCCAGCCGTTCCCGGCCGACCTGCAAAAAGCCATCGGCGAGGCCTTTGCCACGCTGAGCGCCGGCAACCCGTCCGCCTCGTTCGCCGTGCGCTCGTCGGCCACCGCCGAAGACCTGCCGGACGCCTCGTTCGCCGGCCAGCAGGAAACCTTCCTGAACGTGGTCGGCATCGACGACGTGCTGCACAAGATGAAGGAGGTGTTCGCCTCCCTGTACAACGACCGCGCCATCAGCTACCGCGTGCACAAGGGCTTCGAGCACGACGTGGTCGCGCTGTCGGCCGGCGTGCAGCGGATGGTGCGCTCCGACCTCGGCGCCGCCGGCGTGATGTTCACCATCGACACCGAGTCGGGCTTCGACCAGGTCGTGTTCATCACCTCGAGCTACGGCCTGGGCGAGACGGTGGTGCAGGGCTCGGTGAACCCCGACGAGTTCTACGTCCACAAGCCGACCCTCAAGGCCGGCAAGAAGGCCGTCATCCGCCGCAACCTCGGCTCCAAGCTGATCCAGATGGAGTTCGCCACTCCCGAAGAGAAGAAGGCGAGCGGCAAGCTGGTGAAGACCACCGACGTCAAGGCCGAGCAGCGCAACCGCTACTCGCTGAGCGACGCCGACGTGGAGCAACTGGCCCGCTACGCGCTGGTCATCGAAGAGCACTACGGCCGCCCGATGGACATCGAGTGGGGCAAGGACGGCACCGACGGCCACCTCTACATCCTGCAGGCGCGTCCCGAGACCGTGAAGAGCCAGCAGCAGGGCAAAGCCGAGCAGCGCTACAAGCTGCTGGGCAAGGGTGCCGTGCTGGCCGAAGGCCGTGCCATCGGCCAGAAGATCGGCACCGGTGCCGTGCGCATCGTGCACAACATCAGCGAGATGGACCAGGTGCAGGCCGGCGACGTGCTCGTCACCGACATGACCGACCCCAACTGGGAGCCGGTGATGAAGCGCGCCGCCGCCATCGTCACCAACCGCGGCGGTCGCACCTGCCACGCGGCCATCATCGCGCGCGAACTCGGCATTCCGGCCGTGGTCGGCTGCGGCGACGCCACCGACCTGCTCAAGGACGGCACGCTCGTCACCGTGAGCTGCGCCGAGGGCGACACCGGCTTCATCTACGACGGCCTGCTCGAGACCGAAGTGACCGAAGTGCAGCGCGGCGTGATGCCCGAGATCGATCTGAAGATCATGATGAACGTGGGCAACCCCCAGCTCGCCTTCGACTTCGCGCAGCTGCCGAACCACGGCGTGGGCCTGGCCCGCCTCGAGTTCATCATCAACAACAACATCGGCGTGCACCCGAAGGCGATCCTCGACTACCCGAATGTCGACAACGACCTGAAGAAGGCCGTCGAGTCGGTGGCCCGTGGCCACGCCTCGCCGCGCGCGTTCTACGTCGACAAGGTGACCGAAGGCGTCGCGACCATCGCCGCCGCGTTCTGGCCCAAGCCCGTCATCGTGCGCCTCTCGGACTTCAAGTCGAACGAGTACCGCAAGCTGATCGGCGGTAGCCGCTACGAGCCGGAAGAAGAAAACCCGATGCTGGGTTTCCGCGGCGCGGCGCGCTACCTGAGCGCCGACTTCGGCGAAGCCTTTGCCATGGAGTGCGAGGCGCTCAAGCGCGTGCGCAACGACATGGGCCTGACCAACGTGCAGATCATGGTGCCCTTCGTGCGCACCCTGGGCCAGGCCGAGCGCGTGACCACGCTGCTGGGCGAGCATGGCCTCAAGCGCGGTGAAAACGCGCTCAAGCTGATCATGATGTGCGAAGTGCCGAGCAATGCCGTGTTGCCGGAAGAGTTCCTGAAGTTCTTCGACGGTTTCTCGATCGGTTCGAACGACCTGACCCAGCTCACGCTGGGCCTGGACCGCGACTCCGGCCTCGAGCTGCTGGCGGCTGACTTCGACGAACGCGACCCGGCCATCAAGGCGTTGCTGAGCCGCGTCATCAAGGCCTGCAAGGCCGAAGGCAAGTACGTCGGCATCTGCGGCCAGGGCCCCAGCGACCACCCGGACTTCGCGCTGTGGCTGGCGGAGCAGGGCATCGAGTCGATCTCGCTGAACCCGGACAGCGTGATCGACACCTGGCAGCAGCTGGCCCAAAGAGGCTGAGCCTGCACGCGGCGGGCATGCCCCGCCGCGTGGTGCAGCGCGACGGATGGCGGAAATCCCCATGGGGGATTCCCCCCGTGCCTGCCCGTGCAAATGAAACAAAGTGCGTTTCCGGTGTCAGACTCGTGACATTCGCAGGCGGCGCAATCCGGCTGCCTGCCTGAGGTGATGCGGGCCCGTCAGGGCCCGTGTCAGCACTTCGCCGGAGACCCCCATGATTCTTGTCAAGACGGAAGCCGGACAGCAGGTCCTCAAGGACCGTTCGGTGCCGTTGACGCCGCGCCAGCGCTCGGCCTTCATTCAGTTCGACGGCAAGCGCTCGATCGACGACGTGCTGGCCTCAGGGCTGGGCATCGGGCGCGAGGAGGTCGAGCAGATGGTCGCGCTGGGCCTGCTGGCGCCTCTGGCCGGCCAGCCGCCAGCCGCGGCGCCCGCAGTTTCGGCGGCCCCGGCGCCGGCTGCACCTTCCGGCCGCAGCCGGCAGCAGCGCTACAAGGACGCGTACCCGATCGCCACCCAGCTGACCGGCGGCCTAGGCCTCATGGGCTTCCGGCTCAACCTCCAGGTCGAAGGCACGACCAGCTACGAAGACCTCCTGGCACTGGCGCCCAAGATCCGCGCCGCCGTTGGCGCGGAGAAGGCCGCCGCCCTCGACAAGGCCCTCAACGACTGAGGTGCCTTGTCGGATCGCGCAACACAGGGCTATAATCGCCGGCTTTGCCTTGCCATACCGCGCCCGACGCTGCGGGTGGCTTTTCCTCTTCCACGGAAGAATCCACAAGGAGTGCCATGCGTCACTACGAAATCATCTTGCTCATCCACCCGGATCAGAGCGAACAAGTTCCGGCCATGCTGGAGCGTTACAAGGGCCTGATCACGGCCGGCGGCGGCAAGGTCCACCGCGTTGAAGACTGGGGCCGTCGTCAGCTGGCTTACCAGATCAACAAGCTCAACAAGGCCCACTACCTGTGCGTCAACATCGAAGCTGAACAAGCCGTGATGGGTGAACTGGAACACGCGTTCAAGTTCAACGATGCCGTGCTGCGTCACCTGACCGTTCAGAAGAAGAAGGCCGACACCGGTCCTTCGTCGATGATGAAGACGGTCGAGCGCGAAGAGGCCCGCAAGGCCCAGCAGGCCGAATACGCCGCCAACAACAACTGATGGCGTGACGGCTGCCGCTGCGGCGACCGGGGTCAACCAGCTTCTGCTGACCGCCTCTGTCGCCGAACTCGGAACCCTGCGATACACGCCAGCCGGCCTGCCCGCCCTCGATCTGAAGCTCGACCATGAGTCGACGCTCCAGGAGGCGGGAAAGCCCCGGCAGGTGAAGACGGCCCTCAAGGCCGTTGCGTTCGGCGCCATCGCCGAGCGGCTCGCAGCGCAGTCGATGGGAAGTCTCTGGCGATTCCAGGGGTTTCTCGCGACACCGGGCAACGGCAAGCATCCGGTCCTGCACATCCAGGATTTTCAGCAAGATTAATTTTCGACAAGAGGTCCCCCAATGGCCACGTTCAAGAAATTCAACAAAGACAAGCGCCCGAAGCGCAACACCCAGTCGCTGCTGTTCAAGCGCAAGCGCTTCTGCCGTTTCACCGTCGCTGGCGTCGAAGAAATCGACTACAAGGACATCGACACGCTGCGTGACTTCATCAGCGAAAACGGCAAGATCATCCCCGCACGCCTGACCGGCACGCGCGCGATCTACCAGCGTCAGCTGAACACCGCCATCAAGCGCGCGCGCTTCCTGGCCATGGTGCCGTACAGCGACCAGCACCGCGTCTAAGAAGGAGCACACACCATGCAAATCATTCTTCTGGACAAGGTTCTGAACGTCGGCGGCCTGGGCGACATCGTCAAGGTCAAGGACGGCTACGCACGCAACTTCCTGATCCCCTCGGGCCGCGCCCGTCGCGCCACCGCTGCCAACAAGGCCGAATTCGAAGCCAAGCGCGTCGAACTCGAAAAGGCTGCGGCCGCCAAGCTGGCCGAATCGCAAGCCCAGGGCGAGAAGCTCGCCGGCTCGACCGTCAAGCTGACCCAAAAGGCTGGCGTGGACGGCCGTCTGTTCGGTTCGGTCACCAACGGCGACATCGCCGAAGAGCTGAACAAGCAAGGCTACAAGGTTGCCAAGTCGCAAGTGCGTCTGCCCAACGGCCCGATCAAGGTTGTTGGCGACAACACCGTGAGCGTCTCGCTGCACACCGACGTGGTCGTCGAGATCACCGTCACGGTCTACGGCGAAACCGCCTGATCGTTCGCAGCGCCCGGTGCGCTGACGCAAGAAAGCCGCCTTCGGGCGGCTTTTTCTTTTCTGCGCGCGAGTTGTCCACCTCGCCGCACCGGAAGTTCACTGTTTATTAACAACCTTGTCCACACACGCCGCGCCCTGCGCGGCTTAGCATGCAGGGTTGCAAGGGAAGTCCATGTCCGCCGTTTTCTCCTATGCCGACAATGATTCGTCGGCCGACCGCCAGATCGCGCAACTGCGCATTCCGCCTCACTCCATCGAGGCCGAATCCAGCGTGCTGGGTGGCTTGCTGCTGGACAACGGTGCCTGGGACCGCATGGGCGACCTGCTGGTCGACGGCGACTTCTACCGCCATGAACACAAGCTGATCTACGCGGCCATCGGCGGGCTGATCAATGCCAGCAAGCCGGCCGACGTGATCACGGTCTTCGAGCAGCTGCAGAACCTCGGCAAGGCCGACGACATCGGCGGGCTGGTCTACCTGAACTCGCTCGCGCAGTACGTGCCGAGCGCGAGCAACATCCGGCGCTACGCCGAGATCGTGCGCGAGCGCTCCATCCTGCGCAAGCTCGTGACCGCCGCCGACGAGATCGCGACCAACGCCTTCAATCCGCAGGGCAAGCCGGTCGACAAGATCCTGGACGAAGCCGAGCAGAAGATCTTCAACATCGGCGAAGAAGGCACGCGGATGAAGCAGGGTTTCCAGAGCATGGATTCCCTGGTGGTCGAGCTGCTCGACCGCGTGACCGAGATGGCCGAGAACCCGAACGACATCACGGGTGTGCGCACCGGCTTCAACGATTTCGACAAGATGACCTCGGGCCTGCAGCCGGGCGACATGATCGTGCTGGCCGCGCGTCCGTCGATGGGCAAGACCTCGCTGGCGATCAACATCGCCGAGCACGTGGCGCTCGAAGAGGGGCTGCCGGTGGCGGTGTTCTCGATGGAAATGGGCGCCGCCCAGCTGGCGGTGCGTATCGTGGGTTCCATCGGCCGCATCGACCAGGGCCACCTGCGCACCGGCAAGCTCAGCGACGAAGAGTGGCCGCGCCTGACCGAGGCCATCGAGAAACTGCGCACGGTGTCGCTGCACATCGACGAGACGCCGGGCCTCTCGTCCAGCGAGCTGCGCGCCAATGCGCGCCGGCTGGCACGCCAGTACGGGCGCCTGGGTCTGATCGTGGTCGACTACCTGCAGCTCATGTCCACCAGCAGCTCGGGCGACGAGAACCGCGCCACGGCCGTGGGCGAAATCTCGCGCGGCCTGAAGATGCTGGCCAAGGAACTGAAGTGCCCGGTGATCGCGCTGTCGCAGCTCAGCCGCGGCGTGGAAGCGCGTACCGACAAGCGCCCCATGATGAGCGACTTGCGTGAATCCGGCGCCATCGAGCAGGACGCGGACATCATCATGTTCATCTACCGCGACGACTACTACAACAAGGAGTCGAAGGAGCCGGGCGTGGCCGAGGTGATCATCAGCAAGCACCGGAACGGCCCGACCGGCACGGTGAAGCTGGCCTTCCTGAAGCCGATCACCAAGTTCGAGAACCTCGTCGGCTACAGCAACAACGACGAGTACTGACCGCAGGCCAGCTCGTCAGCCGGCATCGCTGCCGGGTTCGGACGTCGAGGCCGGCGGCTTCTGCTCCCACACCTTGTGGCGCTGTGCCTCGGCCTTCACCTGCCGCAGCAGGTCGGCCAGTGTCTTGCCCGGTTCGTCCTGGAAGCGCGTGGTGAGCACCTCCACCGCCTCCATGCGGTCGACCCGGAAACCGCGGAAATCGTTGCGCAGCTCGCACCACGTCGAGAGCGTCCAGACCTTGCCCCAATAGAAGCAGCCCAGCGGACGCACCGTGCGCTCGCTGGCGTCGCCCGAGACGTCGCGGTAGTGCAGCCGCAGCTTCTGGTGCGCCTGCACGGCCTCGCGCAGCGTCTGCAGCCGCGTGCGCAGGGCATCGTCGAGTCCGAGTGCCGGTGCATAGAGCGCCAGCGCCTCCGCCGACACGCGCGCCGCCGGCGGCAGCACCGACAGGATCTTGCCCAGGCCCGTCTCGATGTTGCGCGCCATCGCCGGATCGACCCAGCTCTGGGTCATGCGCGCGGCGGCCACGAGCGCCGACGCTTCGTCCTGCGTGAACATCAGCGGCGGCAGCTCGAAGCCCGCGCCGAGCCGATAGCCGACGCCGGCCTCGCCCTCGATCGGCACGCCCTGGTGCTGCAGGTCGGCCACGTCGCGGTACACCGTGCGCTCCGACACCTCCAGGCGCTGCGCCAGGAAGGCGGCCGTGGTGAGCCGGCGGCCGCGGATGAGCTGCACGAGCTGGAAGAGGCGGTCGGCGCGGCGCATCAACGCGTTCCGACGAGTTTCCTGGCGAAGTCCTCGACAAAGTAGCGCTTGCCGCGCTGGACCACCGTGTGGCCTTCGGCCTCGAGGCGCGACATCTGGGCCTCGATGCCACCCGGGTACTTCGGGTTGAGCTCGCCGCCGATCTTGAGCGTGCGCCAGTACGGCGTGCCTGGCGCGCGGCCGGCGCCGGTCGTCATGGCTTCCTCGGTGGCATGGGCCACCATGTGGGCGAAGATGGCCGTGGTCACGGTGCAGCCGATGGTGGCCTGGTGGCGCGCCGCGATGTCTTCGCCGATGCCGAGCACGGTCGCGAGCCGGCCTTCGGGCACGCCGCGCATGGCCTCCTCGACCTCGGCGGGCGAGGGCGTGGCGATGGTGCCCTCGCCATGCCGCGCGCGCATGGCCGGGGGAATGGCCTTCACGTTCGGCAGGTTCGGGTAGCCGGCCAGCCTGTCGCGCCAGCCCTTGCGTGTGCTCATGAGACTCCGATGTGGATCGCCACTGCGTCCGGCCCCTCGTAGGCTTCGAAATCGCTGCGGTAGCGGCGCACGATTTCCGGGTGCGCCTCGAAATACTGCCAGATGCGCTGCCAGGTGGCGATCACCATCTGCGGCATCTCGCCGCGGCCGGTGAACAAGAGGTAGTCGCCGGCTTCGATGGCGACGCTGTTGGCGCCATCCGAGACGGCGACGCCGGCCGTCATGTCGAAGGCGCCGTGCGCGTCCGATTCGTAGGCGGAGTAGACGCTGAAGATGCGCGTGTCGCTGGTGCGGTGCGGCGTCGACTCGTAGGTCTGTTCGCCGAAGAAGCGGTTCCACAGCGCGCCGATGCGTGCGGTGGCGGGGTCGATCTCTTCGCGGTTGGTGGTGCGTACCGTGAGGCCACAGACGCGGAAGGCGTCGTGGTGTTGGCGGATGGGGTCCATGCGTTGTTTCTCCGGAAGTGGCGGATGAGGAGGGCGAAAGCGCTCAAAACAGGAGCGCTTTCGGTTCGGCCTTCATCGTCTGCGCGATCAGTTTCATGTCGATGTCGGTGATGTCGAACAGGCCGAAGCGGAACTTGTAGCCCCATTGCTTCGGGGTTTCGATGAAGGCGAGGCGTTCGATCAGCGGGGCGATGGGCGCCTCGTGCGCGGCGACATAGGCCACGTCGCGACGCCATGGGACGAAGCCGTTGCCCATGTCGAACTCGTAGGGATCACCGGGCTGCACGATGCCCAGCGCCACGAAGCTCTGCAGCTTGTCCGTGCCGCCGAACACCGTGGCCGGCGCATAGTAGGCCACGCGGTCGCCCGCCGCCACGCGCTTGAGCGGTGCGAGCTTGCCGTGGCCCACCTGCATGAACCCGAGCGGCCGGTGGTCCCGACCGCGCCGGGCATGCTCGGCGCTGGCGACCGCAATCCAGTTGCGCTGTGCCATGGTGTCTCAGGCCGGGGCGTGCAGGCCGACTTCGTTGCCTTCGGTGTCGCGCAGGTGGGCGATGAAGCCCATGCCCGGTGGCAGCGCCGACTTGGGCGCCACGATCTGCCCGCCGGCCGCTTCGACGCGCGAGAGCACGGCAT
Organism: Variovorax boronicumulans; assembly: GCF_009811375.1. Classification (NCBI taxonomy): domain Bacteria; kingdom Pseudomonadati; phylum Pseudomonadota; class Betaproteobacteria; order Burkholderiales; family Comamonadaceae; genus Variovorax; species Variovorax boronicumulans. The sequence continues at coordinate 3,277,861 of NZ_BKDH01000001.1, read as the reverse complement.
CGATGCTGGGCATGCAGTCGAGGTAGACGCGGATGCCGCTGCCGGCCTGCGCACTGGTGTCGGCGCCGGGCTTCAGCGCGCCGCCAGTGGCGGGGTCGTCGTAGGGAAACACGGCCAGCGGGTTGCCGCCGAAGTCTTCGCGGCGCAGCTTGCGCGCGAGCACGGTTTCGTAGAAGGCCTGGGCGCGGTCCAGGTTGGCGACCGGAATCTCGAACCAGGTGATGGCATGGGTGGTCATGAAGAGCTCTCTTTCGTTCGTTGCGTTGGAAGGAGCCTGGATGGTGCGAGCCGCCTCCTGACAACGTCTTGTCAGTAGCCTGTCATGGCGGGCGAAAAAAAGCCCGCGATGCTCCGGGAGCATGCGCGGGCTTGGGTCGGTCGGTGCCGATGAGCTTAGAGCACGTCGCTTGCGAAGTCGGCCAGGCGCGAGCGTTCGCCGCGCGCCAGCGTGATGTGCCCGCCGTGCGGCCAGCCCTTGAACTTGTCGACCGCGAAGGTCAGGCCCGACGAGCCTTCGGTGAGGTAGGGCGTGTCGATCTGCGCGAGGTTGCCCATGCAGATGATCTTCGTGCCGGGGCCGGCGCGGGTGATCAGCGTCTTCATCTGCTTGGGCGTGAGGTTTTGCGCCTCGTCGATGATCACGTACTTGTTCAGGAAGGTGCGCCCGCGCATGAAGTTCATGCTCTTGACCTTGATGCGGCTGCGGATCAGCTCGTTGGTGGCCGCGCGGCCCCACTCGCCGGCACCGCCGCCGTCGCCCTTGGCCAGGAACTCGAGGTTGTCGTCGAGTGCGCCCATCCAGGGGCCCATCTTTTCTTCCTCGGTGCCGGGCAGGAAGCCGATGTCTTCACCGACGCTCACGGTGGCGCGGGTCATGATGATCTCGGTGTAGCGGCGGTCGTCGAGCACCTGGGTGAGGCCGGAAGCCAGCGCCATCAGGGTCTTGCCGGTGCCGGCCGTGCCGGTCAGCGTGACGAAGTCGATCTCGGGGTCCATCAGCAAGTTCATCGCGAAGTTCTGCTCGCGGTTGCGCGTGTTCACGCCCCAGACCGCGTTCTTGCCCGAGCTGTAGTCCTTGAGCGTCTTGAGCACCGCGGTCTTGTCGCGGATTTCGGTGACGCGCGCATACATGCTCGGCTCGCCGGGCGCCTCGAAGAAGACGAACTGGTTGATGTACAGGTTGGGCACCAGCGGGCCGCTGATCCGGTAGAAGGTGTTGCTGCCGCTTTGCCAGCTTTCGACCGTCTTGCTCTGGCGGGTCCAGAAGTCGGGCGGGAGGGCGAGCGAGCCGGCGTAGAGCAGGTCGCCGTCTTCCAGCGTCTTGTCGTTCTGGTAGTCGTCGGCCGCCAGGCCCAGCGCGCGCGCCTTGACGCGCATGTTGATGTCCTTGGACACCAGCACCACTTCCTGCTTCGGCTTGCCCGGGCGGTCCTTGGCGTACTCGTCGCGCAGTGCGTGCACGACGCCCAGGATCTGGTTGTCGGCCTTGCCCTGGGGCAGGCTGATCGGCAGCGAGTAGTCGAGCGGGGCGGTCTGGAAGAAGAGGCGCCCGCCGGCTTCGCGGTGGCCGGTGGTGTCCAGCTTCAGGCCCTTGTCGATGTCGGCGTCCTGCGCGGCGGCCAGCGCGTCGAGCGTGCGGCTGGTCTGGCGGCCGTTGCGTGCGACTTCGGTCGTGCCCTTCTTGTGGCCGTCGAGCTCTTCCAGCACGATCATCGGCAGGAAGATGTCGTGCTCCTCGAAGCGGAACAGGCACATCGGGTCGTGCAGCAGCACGTTCGTGTCGAGCACGAACAGCTTGGCGGGGCCGGTGGACTTGCGCTTGGGGCGTGCAGGGGCCTGCTGGGGCGCCGCGACGGGCGAGGCGGCTGCCGGGGCAGGCGTGGGCACGCGCGTCTCGACCTGCACCATCGCGGGTTGTTGCTGCTGCGGTGCGCTCACCGGTGCCGACGTGGGTGCCGGGGCGGGTGCAGCCTTGGTTTTCGCGCGGCGTGCCGGACGCGCGACAGGCGCATCGCCGCCGCCTTCCGTGCCGAGGTTGTCGAACAGCTCCAGCGGCTGCGGTCCGCTCTTGGCGGGGGCGTCGTCGCGCGAATCGCCGGAACGGCGCGAGTTTCTGTGCGAGGGACGGGCGGGTGCGTCGATCGCGTCCGGCGAGAGCAATGCGGCGCGTTTCGTGGGGGCGGGAGGCAATGGCATGGGTCAGGTCGCTCGCAAGGAAGAAAGAGGAGGGCCGGAAAACGAAAAAGCCGCCTGTAGACCCAGGCGGCTTCGTTCGGAGGATGCGGTCGTGGAGCTCAACGGCATGAGGCCATTATGCACACCGCAAAAGACGCACCAGAGGCTCTTTGCACACCGCGTGGGGCAATTCCCACGACTTGATGCAAAAGCGCACGCCCGGTGCCTTGCGGCGCGATCAGGCGGCCTTCTTGAGTGCCTTGACGGCCTTAAGGACGTCTTCGACATGGCCCGGAACCTTGAGCCCGCGCCATTCGGCCTTCAGGATGCCGTCGGCGCCGATCAGGAAAGTGCTGCGCTCGATGCCCTTGACCTTCTTGCCGTACATGATCTTGTTCTTGACCACGCCGAACATGTGGCACATTTTTTCTTCGGTGTCGGCAATCAGTTCGAAGGGGAGTTCGAGCTTGGCCTTGAATTCGTCGTGCGACTTCATGTTGTCGCGCGAGACGCCGAAGACCGTGGCACCGGCTTTTTCGAAGTCTTTGTAGTGGTCGCGGAACTGCATCGCTTCGGTCGTGCAACCCGGAGTGTTATCTTTCGGGTAAAAATACATGACCATGACGTGGCCGAGGTGCGAGGTGTTCGAAACCTTGATGCCGCCCGTGGCGTTGGCGTCGAATTCAGGAATGGGTTTGTTGACAACGATCGCCATGAAACTTGTTTTCTCCGTTAGATTCCGTTCTCCGAGCCCTCTCAGCCTTTTTCGGGCTTGCTCGATGAACGGAGGATTGGTCGTTGCTAACTTGGGGTAGCTGGCCGGTTCGCAACCCGGTATTTTACCTCGAAAACCCCTCTCTCAGCCACCCGCCGGGCTCTCGACGAGCAGGGCGGCGATGACGTGCCGGCCTTCGCCGGCCAGGATGTTGTAGGTGCGGCAGGCCGCCGGGGTGTCCATGGTCTCCACGCCGGTGCGTTGCGCCATCAGGGGCTGCAGCCATGCGGGTTGGGGAAATCGGATGCGGTTGCCGCTGCCGAAAATGACCAATTCGGCGCCCAACGACGCCAATTGCGCGAATTGTTCGGGGCCCAGCTGGTCGAAACGCGTGCAATCCCAGGCAAAGCGTTCGCCACGCGAACCCACGACGACGCTGCCCTCCACCTTTTCGTTGTTGATCGCGACCCAGCCGGGGCCGTGTGCGGTGAGGGTCTGAACGTCGGATTTGTCGGGCTGGAGCTTCATCGGGGCACTGGGAACTGTGGTCAAATTATAGGTTTTCCCTAGTGACACGAGGCCCGCAGGGGCCTTTGACCTTCGAGTAAACCCGCCCGGGAGGGCCCCTTTGAAGCAGCTCAAGAAATCGGCCAAGCTGGCCAACGTCCTCTATGACATCCGCGGCCCCATCATGGACGCCGCCAAGCAGATGGAGGAAGAAGGCCAGAAGATCATCAAGCTCAACATCGGCAACCTGGCCGTGTTCGGCTTCGATGCGCCTGAGGAGATCCAGCAGGACATGATCCGCAACCTGCCGACCTCGGCGGGCTACTCGGACAGCAAGGGCGTTTTCGCGGCGCGCAAGGCCGTGATGCACGAGACCCAGAAGCAGGGCATCGCGGGCGTCACGCTCGACGACATCTACCTGGGCAACGGCGCCAGCGAGCTGATCGCCATGTCCACCAACGCGCTGCTCAACGACGGCGACGAGCTGCTGCTGCCGGCCCCCGACTACCCGCTGTGGACCGCCTCCACGAGCCTGTCGGGCGGCACGCCGGTGCACTACCTGTGCGACGAGGACAACGGCTGGATGCCGAACCTGGCCGACATCCGCGCCAAGATCACGCCGCGCACCAAGGGCATCGTGGTCATCAACCCGAACAACCCGACCGGCGCGCTCTATTCCGACGACCTGCTCAAGAGCCTTGTCGAGATCGCCCGCGAGCACGGCCTCGTGATCTTCGCCGACGAGGTCTACGACAAGGTGCTGTACGACGGCGTCAAGCACACGGCCATCGCCAGCCTGTCGACCGACGTGCTCACGCTGACCTTCAACTCGCTCTCCAAGAGCTACCGCTCGTGCGGCTACCGCGCCGGCTGGCTCGTGGTGTCGGGCGACAAGCGCAGCGCACGCGACTACATCGAGGGCCTGAACATGCTCTCGAACATGCGCCTGTGCGCCAACGTGCCGGGCCAGTGGGCCATCCAGACGGCGCTCGGCGGCTACCAGAGCATCAACGACCTCGTGTGCGAAGGCGGGCGCCTGCGCCGCCAGCGCGACCTGGCCTACGAGCTGATCACCGCCATCCCGGGCGTGAGCTGCGTCAAGCCCAGCGCCGCGCTCTACATGTTTCCCAAGCTCGACCCCGCGGTCTATCCGATCGCGGACGACCGCCAGTTCTTCCTCGAGCTGCTGAAGGAAACCCGCGTGATGCTGGTGCAGGGCACCGGCTTCAACTGGGCCACGCCGGACCACTTCCGCATCGTGTTCCTGCCCCACGAAGACGACTTGCGCGAGGCCATCAACCGCATCGCCAAGTTCCTGGAGCAGTACCGGTTGCGTCGCAAGACGGGACCATGAAATCCGCCTGCGTCGCTGTCGCGCTGTTGCTGGGCGCACTGTCTGTCGGCGCGGCCGGGAAGAAAGAGCCCATTTCGTTCTCGCACAACGACTGGGAACTGGTCTGCGACAACACGCTGACCTGCCGCGCCGCCGGCTACCAGGCGGACGGCGGGGAGCACCAGCAGGTGTCGATGCTGATCACCCGCGCGGCCGGGCCGAACACGGCCCTCGACATCCAGCTGCAGATCGGCGATGACGGCAGTGCCAAGGGGCCGCTGCGCTTCAAGGTCGGCAAGGCCGCCTTGTCCGGCCTCGACGCGGGAACCGCCAGCTTCGACCAGGGCCAGATCCGCGCCGTGCTGCCCGAACTGCTCAAGAGCGACGACGCCACCGTCACGGCCAACGGTGGCAAGAAGTGGACGCTGTCGCTCGCCGGCCTCAACGCCGTGCTGCTGAAAATGGACGAAACGCAAGGCCGCGTCGGCACCCCGGGTGCGCTGGTGCGCAAGGGCGCCAAGCCCGAATCTTCCGTGCTGCCGCCGGTGCCCATGCCCGTCGTCCATGTGGTCAAGCCGCCGAAGGCGCGGCTTGGCGACGACGCGCTGGCCGCGCGCATCTTTCCGTCGCTCGACCTGAAAGACGCGCGCGAGCGGTGCAACAACCAGGACCAGGTCAACGCCAAGTCGGTGGAGGTTCACCGCCTGAGCGACCGCAAGGTGCTCCTGGCGCTGGGCTGCGGCGTGGGCGCGTACAACTACACCACGCTGCTCTGGACCGCCAACGACAAGCCGCCCTATGCGCCCGTGTCGCTCGAGGCGAGCGGCGAGTTCGACGACAAGGACGCCAGCGTCACCTCTTCCATGAAGGGGCGCGGCATCGGCGACTGCTGGTCGAGCGAAACCTGGCACTTCAACGGCACGACCTTCGTGCGCACCGGTGCGAACGGCGACGGCATGTGCCGCGGTTTCGCGGGTGGCGCCTGGAGCCTGCCGCGCTACGTCAGCCGCCTCGTGGACGCCGCAGCACCGTCTCTTACCTCATCCAAACCATGAACGCGACCCCTCCCATGAAATCCATCCAAGTAGGCCTGCTCGGCGCAGGCACGGTCGGCAGCGGCACCTTCAAGGTGCTCCAGCGCAACCAGGAAGAAATCAAGCGCCGCGCCGGCCGCGGCATCGAGATCACCATGGTGGCCGACCTCGACACCGCCCGCGCCCGCGAAGTGGCCGGCGAAGGCGTGAAGGTGGTCGCCGATGCGCGCGAAGTCATCGCCAACCCCGACATCGACATCGTCATCGAACTCATCGGCGGCTACGGCATCGCCAAGCAGCTGGTGCTCGAAGCCATCGCGGCCGGCAAGCACGTGGTCACGGCCAACAAGGCGCTGCTCGCCGTGCACGGCACCGAAATCTTCGCGGCCGCGCATGCCAAGGGCGTGATGGTGGCCTTCGAGGCCGCGGTGGCCGGCGGCATCCCGATCATCAAGGCGCTGCGCGAAGGCCTCACGGCCAACAGCATCCAGTGGCTGGCCGGCATCATCAACGGCACCACCAACTTCATCCTGTCCGAGATGCGCGACAAGGGCCTGGACTTCGCCACCGTGCTGAAGGAAGCCCAGCGCCTGGGCTACGCCGAAGCCGACCCCACCTTCGACATCGAAGGCGTCGACGCCGCGCACAAGGTCACGCTGATGAGCGCCATCGCCTTCGGCATTCCCGTGCAGTTCGACAAGGCCCACGTCGAAGGCATCACCAAGCTCGCTGCACAAGACATCAAGTACGCCGAGCAGCTCGGCTACCGCATCAAGCTGCTGGGCGTGACCAAGCGCACTGCCCAGGGCATCGAGCTGCGCGTGCACCCGTCGCTGGTGCCGTCCAAGCGCCTGCTGGCGAACGTCGAAGGCGCCATGAACGCCGTGGTCGTGCACGGCGACGCCGTGGGCACCACGCTGTACTACGGCAAGGGCGCCGGCAGCGAGCCGACCGCCAGCGCCGTGATCGCCGACCTCGTCGACATCACCCGCCTGCACACCGCCGACGCCGCACACCGCGTGCCGCACCTGGCCTTCCACCCCGACGCCATGAGCGACCTGAAGGTGCTGCCGATGTCGGAAGTCGTCACCAGCTACTACCTGCGCCTGCGCGTGGCCGACCAGGCCGGCGTGCTCGCCAAGGTGACGGGCCTGCTGGCCACCGCCGGCATCAGCATCGACGCCGTGCTGCAGCGCGAAGCCGACGAAGTGGGCGGCGAGGGTTCGACGCAGACTGACCTCATCATCCTCACGCACGACGCGCGCGAAGGCACCGTCGACGACGTCATGGCCGAGCTGCAGGCGCTGCCTACCGTGCTCGAGCCCATCGTGCGCATCCGCAAGGAAGAGTTGAAGTGAACTACCTGAGCACCCGCGGCCACGCCGACCGCAAGCGCTTCTGCGAAATCCTCCTCGAAGGCCTGGCGCCCGATGGCGGCCTGTACCTGCCCGAGACGTACCCACAGGTCGACACCGCCACGCTCGCCAAATGGCGCACGCTGCCCTACGCCGAGCTGGCCTTCGAAATCCTGTCGCTGTACATCGACGACATTCCTGCGGCCGACCTGAAGGCGATCTGCGCGAAGACCTACACGGCCGAGGTGTTCGGCACCGACGAGATCGTGCCGCTGCGCGAGCTCGAAGATGGCGTGTACCTCGAAGCCCTGTCCAACGGCCCCACGCTGGCCTTCAAGGACATGGCGATGCAGCTCTTGGGCAACCTGTTCGAGTACGAACTGGCCCGCCGCGGCGCCGAGCTCAACATCCTGGGCGCCACCAGTGGCGACACCGGCAGCGCGGCCGAGTACGCCATGCGCGGCAAGAAGGGCGTGCGCGTCTTCATGACCTCGCCCGACGGCCGCATGAGCCCGTTCCAGCAGGCGCAGATGTTCAGCCTGCAGGACGCCAACATCCACAACATCGCCATCACCGGCGTGTTCGACGACTGCCAGGACATCGTCAAGGCGGTGTCGAACGACCTGGCCTTCAAGCGCAAGTACCGCATCGGCACGGTCAACTCGATCAACTGGGCGCGCCTGCTGGCGCAGGTCGTCTACTACTTCGCGGGCTACTTCCAGGCCACGGCGAGCAACGACAAGCCCGTGAGCTTCACCGTGCCCTCGGGCAACTTCGGCAACGTCTGCGCGGGCCACGTGGCGCGCATGATGGGCCTGCCGATCCAGACGCTGGTGGTCGCCACCAACGAGAACGACGTGCTCGACGAGTTCTTCCGCACCGGCGTGTACCGCGTGCGCGCGGCGGTCGACACGCACGAAACCTCCAGCCCGTCGATGGACATCAGCAAGGCCAGCAACTTCGAGCGCTTCGTGTTCGACCTGGTCGGCCGCGATCCCGCCCGTCTGCGCCAGCTGTTCGTGGACGACCTGGGCCTGACGGGGAGCTTCGACCTGAGCGCCGACCCGGCGTTCAAGCAGGCCGCCGAGCGCTTCGGCTTTCGCAGCGGCCGCAGCACGCACGCCGACCGGCTCGCGATGATCCGCGACACCGAGAAGCGCTTCGCCACGCTGATCGACCCGCACACCGCCGACGGCCTCAAGGCCGCGCGCGAGCAGCTCACGCCCGGCGTGCCGATGGTGGTGCTCGAGACCGCGCTGCCGATCAAGTTCGCGGCCACGGTGGTCGAGGCGCTGGGCGAGGAGCCCGCGCGCCCGAAGAAGTTCGAAGGCATCGAAGCCTTGCCCAAGCGCGTGGTCCAGCTGCCGGCCGATGCCGAGGCCGTCAAGGCCTACATCGCCCAGCACTGCGACTGACCGGGGCCGCCGAGGCATGAAGGTCGTCGGCTTCGCCGGGTATTCCGGCGCAGGCAAGACCACGCTGGTGGAGCGCCTGATTCCCGTGCTCAAGCAGCGCGGGCTGCGCGTGTCGGTGGTCAAGCATGCGCACCACCGCTTCGACATCGACCACGTCGGCAAGGACACCTGGCGCCATCGGCAGGCCGGGGCCTTCGAGGTGGTCGTCGCGTCCGACCAGCGGCTGGCGCTGATGCGCGAGTTCGAGGTGCCGGTCGAGCTCACGGTGCACCAGCTGCTCGCCGAGCTGCACCCGGCGGTCGACTGGGCGCTGGTCGAGGGCTTCCGGCACAGCGACGTGCTCAAGATCGAGGTCTGGCGCCCGAGCGGCGACGGCGAGGCGCCGCGCCCCGCGCTCTACATCGACGACCCCTTTGTCACCGCCATCGCCACCGATGCGCCGGCCGGCCTGCCCGAGGCCACGGCGCGCCCGGTGCTCGACCTCAACGACGCCGAGGCCATTGCCACGTGGTTGATCGACAGCGGCGAGCGCTTCGACTACAACCCCGGACACCATGGCTGATTCCTCTCCCGTTCCCTTCGCCGCCTCGTCCTCGCGCCCGCCGTTGATGCCGCTCGATGAAGCGATCGCGGTGCTGCTAGCCAAGGCCCGGCCGCTGCTGCCGGCCGAAAGCGTCGGCACCTTCGACGCCGACGGGCGCGTGCTGGCGCAGGACCTCGTCTCGGGCCTCACGGTGCCGCCGCGCGACAACAGCGCGATGGACGGCTACGCCGTGCGCGCGGCCGATTGCGCCACGCCCGGCACCGAGCTGGCCGTGACGCAGCGCATTCCCGCCGGCACCGTCGGCACGCCGCTCGCGGCCGGCACGGCGGCGCGCATCTTCACGGGCGCGCAGATTCCTGAAGGCGCCGACGCGGTCGTCATGCAGGAAGACACGACCGCCACGCCCCAAGAGGGCGGACTGGGGTCGGTGCGCATCGCCATCGCACCCGTGGCCGGCCAGTGGGTGCGCCGCGCAGGCGAAGACGTGGCCTCGGGCGACGTGGTCCTCCAGCGCGGTGAACGCCTCACGCCCGCCGCGCTCGGCCTGGCCGCCAGCGTCGGCTTCGACCGCCTGCAGGTCGCGCGCAAGCCGCGCGTGGCCATGTTCTCCACCGGCGACGAGCTGGTGATGCCCGGCGAGGTCGCGCCCGACGCGATGAAGCCCGGCGCGATCTACAACTCGAACCGCTTCTTCATGCGCGCGCTGCTGCACCGCCTGGGCTGCGAGGTGAACGACCTGGGCATCGTGCCCGACAACCGCGAGGCCACCATCGCCGCGCTGCGCGAGGCGGCCGAGGCGAACGACCTGATCATCACCACCGGCGGCGTCTCGGTCGGCGAAGAAGACCACATCCGTGCCGCGCTGCAGTCGCTCGGCGAGCTGCAGCTGTGGTCGCTGTCGATGAAGCCCGGCAAGCCCTTCGCCTACGGCTCGATCGCACGGAGCAACGGGCAGGGCGTGTGCCACGTCACGGGGCTGCCCGGCAACCCGGTGTCGAGCTTCCTGACCTTCCTGATGCTCGTGCGGCCCTTCCTGCTCGCGCTGCAGGGGGCCACGCGCGTGGCGCCCGTGGCCGTGCCGCTGCGTGCCGATTTCGACTGGCCACGCGCCGACAAGCGCCGCGAGTTCCTGCGCGTGCGGCGCAACGCGGCGGGCGGGCTCGACCTGTTCGCCAACCAGAGTTCGGGCGTGCTCACCTCGATGGTCTGGGGCGACGGGCTGGTCGACAACCCGGCGGGCCGGACCATCCAGGCCGGCGACACCGTGAACTTCATTCCCCTCGCATCGCTGCTCGGCTGAACCACCCCATGAAGGTCCGCATCCGTTATTTCGCCTCCGTGCGCGAGGCACTGTCCAGCAGCGGTGAAACCGTCGACACGGCCGCCGGCACGCTCGCAGCCCTGCGCGACGAGCTCATCGCCCGCGGCGGCGCCTACGCCAGCGCGCTCGCGCGCGGCAAGGCCGTGCGCATGGCGCTCGACCAGGCCATGAGCGACGAAGCCGCCGCACTGAACGACGACTGCGAAGTCGCGTTCTTCCCGCCCGTCACGGGCGGCTGAGCCGCGCGTCCAGCGCCACGAGGCGCTCGCGCAGGCCGTCCGACGCGCGGGTCATCGGCGAGCGCAGCTCGTCACGCAGTTCGCCCGCGTGCGCCAGCAGCGCCTTCAGCGGGCCCGGGTTGGGTTCGGCAAACAGCATCTCCAGCAGCGGTTGCAGGGGTTGCCATTCGGCGCGCGCCTCGGCCAGCCGGTTCTCGGCCAGCAGGCGCACCAGCCGCACGAGGCGCTTCGTCTGCACATGGCCGCTGGCCGCGATGGCGCCCACGCCGCCCTCGGCCATGGTGGCGAAGATCTGGTGGTCTTCACCCGTGAGCACCTGCAGCCGGCCGTCGGCGATCACCGCGCGCGTCTTGGCCATGTCGCCGCCGCAGTCCTTGATGCCGCGGATGCGCGGGTGTTCGGCCAGCGCCAGCATCGTCTCGCGCGCGATCGTCACGCCGGTGCGGTAGGGAATGTCGTAGACCAGCACGGGCACCGTGCTGGCATCGGCGATGGCGTGGAACCACTCGAGCACGCCGGCCTGCGACGGGCGGATGTAGTGCGGCGCGGCCACCAGCAGGCCCGCCAGCGGGCGTTCCGAGAGCTTGCGCGCCCACGCCGTGGCCTTGCCCAGGTGGTAGCCCGACACGCCCATCACGACCGGCAGGCCGCCGGCGGCGGTCAGCACGGTGTCGAGCACGGCGAGCTGTTCGGCCTCGTCGAGCGCGGCGGCTTCGCCGGTCGAGCCGCAGGGCACGAAGCCGGTCACGCCGTCGTCGGCGAGCCGGCGCACGAGCGCCGCCAGGGCGGTGTGGTCGACGGCGCTGTCGCGGAACGGGGTGACGAGGGCGACCCACAGGCCCGAGAAATCGGTGGCGGTGTCGGCGGTTGGTTGTTGATGTGGCACGCAGGCTTCCTTTCAGGAATCGACCGATGGAAAGAACCACCGTCCGATGCGCGCGCAACCCAAGAGGGGCCAAAGCCTTGGCAGGTTCCGTCGCTCATCCGACGACGGAACCTCGGCTCCGGTCAGACGAGCTTTGGTTTTTTGGCTTTGTTGCCCTGGCGCGCGCATGCCTGGCCTTCGAACGAAGGCGAAAGGCGGGTGGGCGTGCGGCGCGAAGGCATGGGCTGCATTGTCGCGCCTAGGCCGGCGGTGCGGTGGCGCTGCGTTGCAGGCTCACGACACGGCCGCCATCGGCGGCGCGGGCATTGCCCAGGAACTCGACGGTGACCTGGTTGCCCAGCTGCGCGTCGGTCTTGAGGTCGAGCGCGCCGAACAGCTGGCCGTCGACCCGGAACCAGCGCACCTCCGCCGTGTGCTTGCCCTGCGGCACCTGGGCCGTGAGGATTTCGGTGACCGGCCCGCTCACCGTGTGCAGGTGCGTGAACCGGCGTGCGCGCAGCAGCTGCGGCAGCACGCCGACCGCGAACACCAGCGCACAGATGGCGGCTGCGTACCCCGCCATGAACAGGCCGAAGCCCGGGCGAAAACCGTCGGCCCACGCCGTCCCGATCGCCAGGACCGCGCCGCCCGCCAGCACGACGCCCATGAAGCGGCGGTCCGAGCGCCCGGCGCGCCGACGGTCGCGCGAGGTGGCCGGCCGCTCGGTGCGCGTAGCCTGGCGCGCCATCGGATAACGCGTGCGCAGCAGCAGATGCACGTCGTTGTCGCGCGCCACGCATTCGATCTCGACGGGCGCCTGTGCCAGGTGCCGCACCGCCGTCAGCGGCCGGCCCGTGGCGTGGCTGCGAGGCGCGTCCAGGCCCAGCACCGGCGCGACGTCGATGTGGAACTGGCCGTCGACCGTGTAGCGCAGCGCGCCGCCGGGCAGGGCGGCCACGTGGTCCACGGTGCCGGCCACGGTGAACTTGCTGTTCTTCGCCAGGGCCTCGCGGGTGGTCTGGGCCCGGCGCCGGTCGATCCGCGTCCGATGGGTGAACAGCCACACGCCCAGCAGCAAGGTGACCAGTGCCGCCGCGTTCATCGCCAGGGCCAGGCCCGCCGGGGCGCCGGGCAGCCGCCCGATCACCACGAAGACGAGGGCGCAGCCCGCCAGCAGCACGGCCAGCACCGCCAGGCCGGCGGCCGGGGTGCGCGCGGCAAGGTCGACGCGCCGCAGCATCTCGACATCGTCGGGTGTCAGGGGCTGCGACGTGGGGGCCGGCATCGGCGCAGTGTAGGGCGGCAGTGCCACAATTTGGGCATGTCCTCGCTCCCTCGCGTTTCCATCCAGACGGCCGACTTCGACGCCGGTGCCGAGATCACCGCTCTGCGCGCGGCCGACGCGCGCGTCGGCGCTGTCTGCAGCTTCATCGGCACGGTCAGAGACCGCAATGACGGCAGCACCATCGCCTCGATGGAGCTGGAGCACTACCCCGGCATGACCGAAAAAGCCATCGAGGCCATGATCGACGAGGCCCACAAACGCTTCGACATCCTGGGCGCGCGCGTGATCCACCGCGTGGGGCTGCTGCAGCCGCTGGACCAGATCATGATGGTGGCGGTGGTGTCCGCCCACCGCGGCCAGAGCTTCCAGGCCTGCGAGTTCCTGATGGACTACCTGAAGACGCAGGCCCCGTTCTGGAAGAAGGAGCAGACGCCCGAAGGCGCCCGCTGGGTCGATGCCCGCGTGACCGACGACGAAGCGCTGGCACGCTGGGGCATCGCCGCCTCGAACAGCGCCACCTGAGCGGCGCGTTCGAGGCTCAGGGCGCGATCAGTGCCGAGGCCGCCAGTGCCTTGGCTTCCGCACCGCAGTCCTGAGCGGGCACCGCGCCTGCTGCGCGTGCCTTCGCGATCTCTGACCGGGCACCCGCCATCTGCGCCTGGAACACCGGGTTCGTGTGCAGCCTGGCTACCGTCGCTGCGCCGACCAGCCGGCCGTTCTCGATGTCGCTCTGCCAGTGCACGCCGCAGATCGCGCGGCTCTGCGAGAAGGCCCGGCCGCGCTGCAGCAGTGCATCGGCGCGCTCGGGTGCGAGTTCCGTCAGCACCAGCGCCCAGGCCCAGCCGACGGCCGAATGGCCCGAAGGGTACGAGCCGTCCTTGGCCAGCGAGGCTTCTTCGGCGGGCGTGCAGCTGCCGGTCTTGAAGGCCACGAAGGGGCGCGTGCGGTTGTAGGTGTTCTTGGCCTTGTAGGTGGCCGAGCCGGCGTCGGCCAGCGTGCGGCGCAGCAGCATGTTCAGGTTCGGGGTGGCCTGCTCGGAGATCGGCATGCCCAGCGCGCACGAGAACACCTCGGCGGCCTTCGGAAACTTGAGGTTGGCGTCCTGCACCGCCAGTGCGCCGCGCGGCGTGCCCTGCAGGGCCGTGAGCGCGCGGAAGGTGGCGCCATCGGCCGCCAGCGCGGCCGAGCCCTCAGCCGGGGGCGCCGGCAGCAGGGCAAGGCTGTCGGGCAGCTCGACCGCGGGCAGGTAGCCCTTGAGGTAGCCCGAGCCCGGGCGCAATTCGCCGACGTCGGCAGGAGAAATGGGCGCGGTGCTGCCGCAGGCGCCGAGCAGCAGCGCGGCCGCCAGCGAGGCGGCGAGGGTCGTGAATCGCATGAGGGATGTGTCTCCGGCTTTGTTGTTGGAAGCGAGGGCCCATCGTAGAGGGGCCTCGCCGGGCCGGAAGATCACTCATGTGACGACCGTGCCAGGCCGTGCAGCTCAGGGCTTGAAGCCGCTCGCCTGGATGATCTTTTCCCAGGTCTGCGTGTAGGTGCGCACGCGGCCCGCGAACTGGCCCTGGGGCTCGTAGCCGACCGTCAGGCCCATCGTGGTGAGCTTCTGCTTCACGTCGGGCATGGCCAGCACCTTCTGCAGCGCGTCGCCGTACCTGTCGATGACGGCCTGCGGCGTGCCCACCGGCGCGAAGATGCCGTAGTAGGGCAGGTCTTCCAGGTTCGCAAAGCCCAGCTCGGTGAAGGTCGGCACGTTCGGCAGCAGGGCCTGGCGCTTGGCGCCGATCGAGGCCACGATGCGCACCTTGCCCGCGCGGTGGTTCTCGATGAAGTCGGGCACCGAGGCGATGCCCGCCGTGATCTGGTTGCCCAGCATGTCGGCCGTCATGGGCGCGCTGCCGCGGTAGGGCGCGGGCTGCACGTCGATCTTGTACTTGTCCGAGATCATCTTCACCAGAAACTCGGGGATCGACGCCGGCGCCGGCACGCCGATGGTCTCCTTGCCGCCCTTTTGCGTGCGGATCCACTTCACGTACTCGTCGATGCTCTTGGCCGGCGTGCCGCCCGACACCGCCAGCACGTTGGCAAAGGTGGCAAAGCCGGCCACGGGCACGAAGTCGGTCGCGGGGTTGAAGCCCGGGTTCTTCACCACCTGCGGCAGGATCGAGATGGAGTGGTCATGCGACAGGAACAGCGTGTGGCCGTCGGCCGGCGCGGCCTTCAGCGCCTGCGCCGCGATCTGGCCGCCCGCGCCCGCGCGGTTCTCGACCACCACGGGCACGCCCAGCACGTCCTTGAGCTTTTCGCCCAGGGTGCGGGCAATGGCGTCGGTGCCTGCGCCGGCGGGAAAGCCCACCAGCAGGCGCACCGGCGTGCCGCTCTGGGCCTGCGCCAGGCCGGCCATGCCCAGGGCCGCTGCCAGGAGACCCACGCTGAACGCGCGGCGCATCGGTCGGACGCGCTGCATTGAAAAAACCATGATCGACTCCATTCGAAGAAAGAAAGAGAGAAATGCCTACGGCGGGAAGGTGCGGGGCCCGGTGCAATACCCGTGCCCAGGGTGCAAATCCGATTCGCAACCTTGAATCGTGCCCGAACAGCCCTATTTTGGATGCAGGAATACCACCATGCGACAAGACAAACTCACCACCAAATTTCAGGAAGCACTGAGCGACGCCCAGACGCTGGCGCTCGGTAACGACAACGCCTACATCGAACCAGCGCACCTGCTGGTCGCGATGCTGCGCCAGGACGACGGCCCGCGTGCCCTGCTGGAGCGTGCCGGCGTCAACGTGCCCGGGCTGCTGCAGGCCGCCGAAGGCGCCATCAAGAAACTGCCCCAGGTGCAGGGCCACGACATCGTGCAGGTCGGCCCCGAGCTGGGCAAGCTGCTGCAGGCGACCGAGAAGGAAGCCATCAAGCGCAATGACCAGTTCATTGCGGGCGAACTCTTTCTGCTCGCCGTGGCCGACAGCAAGGCCGACATCGGCAAGATCGCCAAGGACAACGGCCTGAGCCGCAAGTCGCTCGAGGCCGCCATCGAGGCCGTGCGCGGCGGGCAGGGCGTGAACAGCGCCGACGCCGAAGGCCAGCGCGAAGCCCTCAAGAAATACTGCCTGGACCTCACCGAGCGCGCCCGCCTGGGCAAGCTCGACCCGGTCATCGGCCGCGACGAGGAAATCCGCCGCGCCATCCAGGTGTTGCAACGCCGCACCAAGAACAACCCCGTGCTCATCGGCGAACCCGGCGTGGGCAAGACCGCCATCGTCGAAGGCCTGGCCCAGCGCATCGTCGCGGGCGAAGTGCCCGAGTCGCTCAAGGGCAAACGCGTGCTGTCGCTCGACATGGCCGCGCTGCTGGCCGGTGCCAAGTTCCGCGGCGAGTTTGAAGAGCGCCTGAAGACCGTGCTCAACGAACTCGCGAAGGACGAAGGCCAGACCATCGTCTTCATCGACGAGCTGCACACCATGGTTGGCGCCGGCAAGGCCGAAGGCGCGATGGACGCGGGCAACATGCTCAAGCCCGCGCTCGCGCGCGGCGAGCTGCACTGCGTGGGCGCCACCACGCTCGACGAATACCGCAAGTACATCGAGAAGGACGCCGCGCTGGAGCGCCGCTTCCAGAAGATCATCGTGGGCGAGCCCAGCGTCGAGGCCACCATCGCCATCCTGCGCGGCCTGCAGGAAAAGTACGAAGTGCACCACGGCGTGCAGATCACCGACCCGGCCATCGTGGCCGCGGCCGAGCTGTCTGACCGCTACATCACCGACCGCTTCCTACCCGACAAGGCCATCGACCTGATCGACGAGGCCGCGGCCAAGATCAAGATCGAGATGGACTCCAAGCCCGAGGTCATGGACCGCCTGGACCGCCGCCTGATCCAACTGCAGATCGAGCGCGAAGCCGTGCGCCGCGAAAAGGACGAAGCCTCGCAGAAGCGCTTCGGCCTCATCGAGGACGAGATCACCAAGCTGCAAAAGGAAATCGCCGACTACGACGAGATCTGGCAGGCCGAGAAGGCCCAGGCCCAGGGCAGCGCGCACGTGCGCGAAGACATCGACAAGATCAAGTTCCAGATCGAAGAGTGGAAGCGCAAGGGCGACTTCAACAAGGTCGCCGAGCTGCAATACGGCCAGCTGCCGGCGCTCGAGAAGCGCCTGAAGGAAGCCGAAGAGAGCGAGGCGAGCAAGGGCAAATCCAGCGCGCCCACGCTGCTGCGCACGCAGGTCGGTTCGGAAGAAATCGCCGAGGTCGTGGCGCGCGCCACTGGCATCCCGGTCGCCAAGCTGATGCAAGGCGAGCGCGACAAGCTGCTCGTCATGGAAGACAAGCTGCACGAACGCGTGGTCGGGCAGGACGAGGCCATCGGTGCGGTCGCCAATGCGATCCGCCGCTCGCGCTCGGGCCTGAGCGATCCGAACCGCCCCACGGGCTCGTTCCTGTTCCTCGGCCCCACGGGCGTGGGCAAGACCGAGCTGTGCAAGGCGCTCGCGGGCTTCCTGTTCGACAGCGAAGACCACCTGATCCGCATCGACATGAGCGAGTTCATGGAGAAGCATTCGGTCGCCCGCCTGATCGGCGCGCCGCCGGGCTACGTGGGCTACGAAGAGGGCGGCTACCTCACGGAAGCCGTGCGCCGCAAGCCCTACAGCGTGGTGCTGCTCGACGAGGTCGAGAAGGCCCACCCCGACGTGTTCAACGTGCTGCTGCAGGTGCTCGACGACGGCCGCCTCACGGACGGCCAGGGCCGCACCGTGGACTTCAAGAACACCGTGATCGTGATGACCAGCAACATCGGCTCGCCGATCATCCAGGCGATGGTGGGCCAGCCGAGCGAGGAGATCAAGGAAGCGGTGTGGGACGAGCTGAAGAACTACTTCCGCCCCGAGTTCCTGAACCGCATCGACGAGACCGTCGTGTTCCACGCGCTCGACGCGAAGAACATCGAATCGATCGCCGCGATCCAGCTCAAGGTGCTGCAGGCGCGCCTGGCGAAGATGGACCTGGGCCTGCAGGTGTCGCCCGCGGCGCTGGCCGAGATCGCCAAGGTCGGCTTCGACCCGGTGTTTGGTGCGCGTCCGCTCAAGCGCGCCATCCAGCAGCGCATCGAGAACCCGCTCTCGCGGCTGTTGCTCGACGGCAGCTTCGGGCCGAAGGACACGATCGAGGTCGAAACCGACCCGATCCAGTCGCCGGGCCAGTTCTCGTTCCGCAAGGGCGGGGAACCAACGGCGGCTGCATCGGCCTAAAGTCGGATGATGAACTTCATTCTTCGCGTCATTCTTCTGCTCCTGGGGCTGGTCTTCGCGGCCAGCCTGGCCGTGGCGGCCCTGCTGCTGGCGGCGGTGTGGGGTGTGCGCTACGCCTGGGGGCGCGTCACGGGCAAGCCCGTGACGCCCTGGGTCATGCGTTTCAACCCGCGCTCGGGTTTCGATCGATTTCGCCATGCGGCACAACAGCCGGCCGAACCCACGGCGGCCGACGTGGTCAGCGCCCGTGCGCGCGGCGAGTCGGTGCGCAGCCCGGTCGTGCTGGGCCCGGCCGACGATGTGACCGACGTGCGGGCCCGTCCCGTGCGCGGCGACTGAGCCTTTTTCTTCCCCGATCAGGCGCTGTACAGCGCCTCGATCTCGTTGGCGTAGGCCTTGTAGATGCTGGAGCGCCGCACCTTCATGGTCGCGGTGACTTCACCGTCGTCATGGTCCAACTCTTTGGTGAGCAGATGAAAACGTCTGATCTGCGACACCTGCGCCAGCTTCCCATTGCCGCGCGCCACTTCGGCCTCGATCAGCGCGCGCACCTTGGGTTCTTCCACCAGCGAGCGGAAATGCGTGAACGGCAGGCGCTGGGCTTCGGCCCATTTGCCGACCGTTTCGTAGTCGATCTGCAGCAGCGCGCCGACGAACTTGCGGCCGTCCGCCACCACGATGCATTCCTTGATGAAGGGGCTGCCCTTCATGGTGTTCTCGATCTCCGAGGGCGTGAGGTTCTTGCCGCCGGCGGTGATCATGATGTCCTTCAGCCGGTCGACGATGCGCAGCTGCCCGCCGGCTTCCTCGCGCACCACGTCGCCCGTGTGCAGCCAGCCATCGCGGATCGATGAGGCCGTGGCCTCGGGGTTCTTGTAGTAGCCCTCGAACACCATGTCGCCGCGCACCAGCAGCTCGCCGGCTTCGCCCACGCGGTGCTCGGTGCCCTGCGTGGGCGGTCCGACGGTGCCGATGGTCACAGCGTCGGCGCGGTGGCCCGAGACCATGCCGGTCGATTCGGTGAGGCCGTACACCTCGACCAGCGGCACGCCCAGCGTGCGAAAGAAACGCACCACGTCGGCGGGAATCGGCGCCGCGCCCGTGAGCGCGATGCGCGCGCGGCGCAGGCCGATGAAGTTCTGCAGCGCGCGCAGCACGGTCCAGTAGGCGAGGGCGAAGCGGCCGCGCTCGGCCAGCGTCCAGGCGCTGCGCGGTTTCTCGGCCAGCGGCGCGCAGGCCTCGATGGCCTTGCGGAACAGCGCGCGCTGCAGCCGCCCGGTTTCCTGCATCTTGATGCTGATGCCCGCGTGCAGCTTCTCCCAGATGCGCGGCACGCCGAGGAACATGGTGGGCGCCACCTCGCGCAGGTCTTCCTGCACGGTGCGGATCGATTCGCCGAAGTTGACCTGCGAGCCCAGGTACAGCGGCACGAAGGCCGTGAGCATCTGTTCGGCCACGTGGCACAGCGGCAGGTACGACAGGTGCGTGGTGCTGCCGTCGAGCCCGAGCCGATCGACGATGCCCGGCACGACGCCGCGGATGTTGCGGTACGAAATCATCGCGCCCTTGGGCTTGCCGGTGGAGCCCGAGGTGTAGATCATCAAGCCGATGTCGGCCAGTGTCTGGCGCTGCAGCGCGGCGTCGATGAGCGCGGTGCCGTCGCGTGCCAGCACCTCGGCGCCGGCCTGCTCCACTTCGGCAAAGGTCGCGATGCGCTCGCGCACCTCGGGCGGGTAGCTCGCGAGGCCCTTGGTCTCGATCACGACGATCTTGCGCAGGCGCGGCAGCTGGTCGAGGGCGTCGAGCACCTTGTCGGTCTGCTCCTGGTCCTCGCAGACGATCACCTCGATGTCCGCATGGCCGACCACGTAGGCCACCTCGTTGCTCGGGCTGGTGGGGTACACGCCCACGGTCACGGCGCCGATGAGTCCCGCGCCCATCTGCGCGAGCAGCCACTCGACGCGGTTCTCCGAGATCACGCCCAGGTGCCCGCCGGGCGCGAGGCCCATCGCGTGCAGGCCCAGGCCGAAGCGGCTGGCGCGCTGCAGGTAGCCGGCCCAGTCCAGCGGATGCCAGATGCCGAAGTCCTTCTGCCGGATCGCGATGCGCTGCGGCTGCAGGCGTGCCTGCTCGCGCAGCATCTGCGGCAGCGTGAGCGAAGGGAGCGGGTTCGTCGTCATGACAGCCAGCGCTTGCGGCGCTTGTAGTGCTTCAGCTCGCGGAAGCTGCGCGATTCGCCGCTGCCGCCCACGCCCAGGTAGAACTCGCGCACGTCGGGGTCGGCCGCGAGGCGCTCGGCGCTGCCGTCGATCACGACCTTGCCGCTTTCCATGATGTAGCCCGTGTGGGCGATGGCCAGTGCCACGCTGGCGTTCTGTTCCACCAGCAGCATCGAGGTGCCGCGCTCGGCGTTGATGCGCGCGATGATCGTGAAGATGTCCTCCACGAGCTTGGGCGAGAGGCCCAGCGAGGGCTCGTCGAGCAATATCAATTGAGGCTGCGCCACCAGCGCGCGGCCGATGGCGAGCATCTGCTGCTCGCCACCCGAGAGATAGCCCGCGAGGCCCTTGCGGCGCTCGTGCAGGCGAGGGAAGTAGGCGTAGACGTCGTCGAAGTTGCGCGACGCGGGCGCAACGCCCGTGCGACCGGTCAGCGCGTAGGTCGCAGCGACCAGGTTCTCTTCGACCGTGAGGTCCTCGAACACGCGCCGGCCTTCCATCACATGGCTCAGGCCGCGCCGCACGAGTTGCTGCGGCGCGAGCCGCTCGGTTGGTGCGCCGTCGAACACGATGCGACCGGCCTCGACCTCGCCGTCTTCCAGCGCGAGCAGGCCCGACACCGCCTTCAGCGTGGTCGACTTGCCCGCGCCGTTGCTGCCCAGCAGCGCCACGATCTGCCCGCGCGGCACGGCCAGCGACAGGCCGCGCAGCACCTGCACGACCTTGTTGTAGACCACCTCGATGTTGTTGACCTCCAGTACGAGGTCGGGCGGTGCCGCGCGCGCGTCCATCGTGTCGATCAGTTCAGTGCGATCCAGTCGGAGGCCGGCACCATCTTCTGCGCCTTCATGTCGGCCTTGTAGACGCGGCCCACGGGAATGGAGTTGCCCTTGATGGTGATCGGCGTGCCGATGATCCCGCCGGTGTCGAAGTCCTTGATGGTGTTGAGCGCGGCCTTCAGGTTCTTGCCGTCCAGCGGCTTGCCGGCGTCGAGCGTGCGCTTGGCGGCCTCGGTGAACAGCATCGCCGTGAGGAAGCCCTGCGTGTAGGCCGTGCTCTGGTACTCGGGGCGCAGCGCGCGGATCTTGTCGAGCATCGGCGCCTTGGCCGAGGTGTCGTAGTAGTAGCGGTAGGGCATGACGCCCATGAAGCCGTCGCCGCCTTCGCCCATCTTCATGACGGTGGAGCTGTCCATGGTCCAGAAGGTGCCCATCCACTTGCTGGTCATGCCCATCTGCTTGCCCTGCTGCACGAACTCGGGAATGGGCGCCAGGATGTAGCCGTGGAAGATCGTGTAGTCGGGCGCGGCGCGGCGCAGCTTGATGACCTCGGTCGACACGTCGACGCTGCCCGCGGGCGTCATGAGCTTTACGGGCACGCTCAGGCCCAGCTTCTTGGCAGCGGCTTCGCTGGCCTCGATGGGGTCGCGGCCGAACTCGGAATCGGAGTACACGAAGGCCACCTTGGCGCCCGGCTTTTCCTTGGCGATGTGGCGCAGAAGAATGCCGATCTGCTCGGTGTAGTCGGGGCCCACCAGGAACTGGTTCGGGTACTTGGCCGGGTCGTTCAGCTCGGTGGCGAACGAGGCGCCCGCCATCAATATCTGGCCGCCGCGGTCGAGCTCGGGGTTGATGGTCTTGGAGAAGCCGGTGGAGTCGCCGTAGTAGAGGTTGACCTTGTTCTGGCTCGTGATCTTCTTGAAGGCCGCCACCGACACGTCGACCTTGTAGCCCGTGTCTTCCGGCACGTAGCGCAGCTTGCGGCCTTTGATGCCGCCCGCGTCGTTGACCATCTTCACGTAGTCGGCAATGCCGGCGTTGATGCCCACGCCCGCGAAGGCGAACACGCCGGTCATCGGGATCGAGCCGCCGATGACGATGTCCTCGTTGCCTTGCGCATTCGCCGCGAACGGCACGGTGGCGGCCAGGCCCGCGGCGATCAGCAGGGCGCGGCGCTGGGGGGAAAGCTTCTTCGTTGTCTTGGGCATGTGTGTCTCCTGGTTCTAGTTACGAAACGGCCATAGATGGAAAAAGCGGCGCAGGCGCCGCCACACTTCTGCGAGCCCGTGCGGCTCGAACACCAGAAATCCGACGATGAGCAGGCCGAAGACGACGGTGCGCACCGGCGAGAGGAACACGGTCATCTCGACGCCGCCCGGCAGCAGGTCGACCACCAGCTTGAGCAGCTCGGGCACCATGGTCATGAACACGGCGCCGAAGATGCCGCCCAGGATGGTGCCCATGCCGCCGACGATGATGGCCGCGAGGAAGAAGATCGACATCAGCAGCGGAAAGCTCTCGGGCGTGACCACGCGGAAGAAGTAGGCCCACAGGCCACCCGCCACGCCCGCGTAGAACGACGAGAGTCCGAACGACAGCAGCTTGTAGCGCAGCAATGGAATGCCCAGCACCTCGGCCGAGATGTCGCGGTCGCGGATGGCGATGAAGGCGCGCCCCACGCGCGTGCGGAACAGGTTGGCTGCGCCGAGCACCATGAGCACCATCACCGGAACGATCACCCAGTACAGGCGGAACGACGTGTCCAGCGGCAGGCCGAAGAGCTGCGCGGGCGGCAGCGAGATGCCGGTGGTGCCGCCCGTGAGCTTGAGGTTGGCGAACAGGAAGTGCGTGATGAACGACGCGGCGATGGTCGCGATGGCCAGGTACAGGCCCTTCACGCGCAGCGACGGGATGCCGACGACCAGCCCGCCGAGCATGGCGACCACGCCGCCCGCGAGGATGTTCAGCAGGAAGGGCGTGCCCAGCCGTGTCTGCATGATCGCGACGG
The DNA here is from genome assembly GCF_009811375.1 of Variovorax boronicumulans. Lineage (NCBI taxonomy): Bacteria > Pseudomonadati > Pseudomonadota > Betaproteobacteria > Burkholderiales > Comamonadaceae > Variovorax > Variovorax boronicumulans. Next base: position 3,254,824 of record NZ_BKDH01000001.1, on the reverse strand, counting down.
TGTACGCCCCCAGACCCATGAACGCGGCCTGCCCGAGGCTCACGAGGCCCGTGTAGCCCGTGAGGATGTTCAGCCCCGTGGCGCTCGCCACGTTGATGGCGACAAGGCATGCGAGGTACAGCCAGTAGTCGCTGGCCATGAAGGGGAACAGCACGAGCAGCGCCGCGCCGATCGCGAGCCACACCTTCTGCGTACGCGAATCGAACAGCGCCGCGTCGGCGATGTAGCTTTGCTTGAGGGTGCCGATGCGCATGGCTAGAGCCTCTCGATCTCGTGCGTGCCGAAGAGCCCGTACGGCCGCACCATCAGCACGAACACCAGCACGATGAAGGTGGCGAGCAGCTTGTACTCGCCACCGAGGTAGGAGCCGGCCAATGCTTCGATCAGGCCGATGAGCACGCCGCCGACGAGTGCACCGAGCACGCTGTCGAGCCCGCCGACGATCACCACCACCAGCACCGACAGCCCGAACACGCCCATCGACGACGAGATGCCGCCGATGGCGCCGACGATGATGCCGGCCACCGCCGCGATCATGGCCGAGGCCACCCAGGCCAGCGAGAACACGCGCGGCACGTGGATGCCCATCGAGTACGCGGCCGCCTGGTCGGAAGCGGTGGCCCGCAGCGCCACGCCGCCGCGCCAGAAGCGGAACAGCAGCAGCACCAGCCCGATCAGCACCACCGCGATCAATGCGCCGTAGGCGATCTTGGGCGCCAGGAAGGCCTCGCCGATCATCACGGGCGTGTTGGGCAGGAACTCGGGCAGGCGGCGCTGGTCGGCGGTCCAGATGATCTCGACCAGCCCGACGAGGATCGACGCGAGACCGACCGTCACCATGAACACCGAGATCGGCGGTTCGCCCAGCAGCGGGCGGATCATGGTGCGCTCGATCACGGCGCCCAGCAGGCCGGTGCCGATCACCGAGCCCAGCACCGCCATCCAGATCGGCAGCGAGAAGCTCGCGGCGAAGGTGAAGAACAGGTAGGCGCCGACCATCAGCATCTCGCCGATGGCGATGTTGACCACGCGCGTGGCCTTGTAGACCAGCACGAAAGCCAGCGCCGCGAGCGCATACAGGCCGCCGCCGGCAATGCCGGTGAGCGCGATCTCGAAGAGGTAGGCCCAATCCATCAGGCGGCTCCCACGGCAGTTTCGCCGCGCAGCCGGCGACGCAGCTCGCCCACGTCGCCCGCGCCGAGGTAGGCGCGGATCACTTCCGGGTCGGCCTGCACCTGCGCGGGCGTGCCTTGCGCGATGACCTGGCCGAAGTTGAGCACCACCACGTGGTCCGACAGGTCCATCACCATGCCCATGTCGTGCTCCACCATCAGCACCGTGATGCCCCATTCGCGCCGCACGTCGAGGATGAAGCGCGCCATGTCTTCGGTCTCCTCGCGGTTCATGCCGGCCACGGGTTCGTCGAGCATCAGCACCTTGGGCTGCATGGCCAGGGCGCGCGCCATTTCGACGCGCTTTTGCAGGCCGTAGGGCAGGGCGGCCACCGAGGCGTGGCGGATGTGGTCGATCTCGAGGAAATCGATGATGCGTTCTTCCACGTCGCGGCGCAGCTCTGCCTCTTCGCGGCGCGCGCGGCCCAGGTAGAAGAGGGCGTCGAACACGTTGCTCTTCAGGTGCGCGTGGCGGCCGAGCTTGATGTTGTCGAGCACGGTCATGCCGCGGAACAGCGCGATGTTCTGGAAGCTGCGCGCCAGGCCCAGCGCGGCGCGCTTGGGCGCGGGCAGGCGGGTGATGTCCGCGCCCTCGAACAGCACGCGGCCCTGCGAGGGCTTGTAGAAGCCCGAGATGGTGTTGAACAGCGAGGTCTTGCCCGCGCCGTTGGGCCCGATCACCGCGGTGATGGAGCCGGGCGCGACGCTGAAGCCGACGTGGGTGAGCGCCTTCACCCCGCCGAAGGCCAGCGTCAACGCCTCGGCCTGCAGCACCGGGGCCGTGGCGGAAGGTGCGGACATGGAGGTATCCCGTCGAGTCTCGTCAGGCATGGCTAAGGGGCGCGCCGCAAGGTCAGGGTTTGTGTCCAGCAGCGAAATGCTACTGGCCCGTAAAATTCCTACTGGCCGGTAATGTCCGTGTTCGCCGCAGTTCGCGGCATCGGGACTTTCCCCGCCCGCACAAACCCCATGCCCCGTTCCACCGCCGTTCCTGCTTCAGCCTCCCCGTGGGCGCCTGCCGACCGCCGTGCGCAGCAGCGCGAGGTCAAGCGCATGGCCGTGTTGCGCACGGCCGCCCAGCTCTTCAACGAACGCGGCTTCCACGCGACCTCGCTCGACGACATTGCCGAGCGGCTCAACGTGAGCAAGCCCACGCTGTACTACTACATCGAGAACAAGGACCAGATCCTGCTCGAGTGCGTGAAGATGGCGCTCGACCTCATGCAGACCGGCATCGGCGAGGTGCGCGCCGCGGGCGGCAGCGCCATCGACCAGCTCAAGGCCTGCATGCGCATCTACTCGGGCGTGGTCACGCAGGACTTCGGCATGTGCGTGATCCGCATCGGCGAAGACCCGCTGCCCGATCCGCTCAAGAAGGAACTGCGCCGCCTCAAGGCCGGCATCGACGGGCATTTCCGCCGCCTGATCGAGGAGGGCGTGGCCGAAGGCGCGCTCGCGCCCTGCGACCCCAAGATGGCCGCCTTCATGCTGGCCGGCGCGCTGAGCTGGATCGGCCGCTGGTACCGCCCCGACGGCGACCTCACGCCCGACCAGATCGCCGACCAGGGCATCGAGCTGCTGCTCAACGGCGTGCTGCAGCGCGCCCCGACGAAAGCGAACCCATGACTTCAGAGACTTCTTCTTCGCCCCTGCTGGTGGGCCGCGAAGGCGCGGTGGCCACGCTGCGCTTCAACCGGCCGGCCGCGCTCAATGCCATCGACGTGCCGATGGCGACCGCCTTCCTCGCTGCCGCACGCACCTTGGCCGCTGACAAGAGCGTGCGCGCCGTGCTGGTGAGCGGCGCGGGCAAGGGCTTCATGGCCGGCGGCGATCTCGGCGTGCTGAGCGCCGACCCGAAGCAGGGCGCGGCCGATCTCATCGGCCCGCTGCACGAGGCGCTGACCGTGCTCGACGCCATGGACGCGCCGCTGGTCGCGCAGGTGCACGGCGTGGCGGCCGGCGCGGGCCTGAGCCTGATGCTGCAGGCCGACTTCGTGCTCGCGGCCGAAGGCACGCGCTTCAACCTGGCCTACGTGAACGTCGGCACCAGCTGTGACGTCGGCGCCTCGTGGGCGCTGCCGCGCCTCGTCGGCACGCGCCGCGCGCTCGAGATCGCGATGCTCGGCGATACCTACGACACCGCCGCCGCCGAACGCATGGGCCTCATCAACCGCGTAGTACCGGCGGCCGAGCTCGAATCCGAAGCGATGGCGCTCGCGCAGCGGCTGGCCAAGGGCCCGACCGTGGCGCTGGGCCACCTGCGCCGGCTGATGCGCGGGTCGCTCGACCGCGACCTCGCGAGCCAGCTTGATGCCGAGTCGGCCGCGTTCCAGTCGTGCGCGGCCACTGCCGATTTCCGCATCGGCCTCGATGCCTTTTTCGGCAAGAAGCCCGCGGCCTTCACGGGCCGCTGAAGAATTCGCTGTTTTCGTTTTTTCAATCCAGGAGATCCATCCCATGACTTCACGCGACATCTTCGTGGTCGGCACCGCCCGCACCGCCATCGGCACCTTCGGCGGCGCGCTCAAGGACGTGCCCAACACGCAACTGGCCACCACCGCCGTCAAGGCCGCCATCGAGCGCAGCGGCGTGGCCGCCGACGCCATCGGCCATGTGGTCATGGGCAACGTGATTCCCACCGACGTGAAGGACGCGTACCTGAGCCGCGTGGCCGCCATCGATGCGGGCTGCCCCATCGAGACGCCGGCCTTCAACGTGAACCGCCTGTGCGGCTCGGGCCTGCAGGCCATCGTGTCGGCGGCGCAGGCCATCGCGCTGGGCGACTGCGACGTCGCCATCGGCGGCGGCTCCGAATCGATGAGCCGCGGCCCGTACTTCGATACCTCGGCCCGCTACGGCGCGCGCATGGGCGACGCGGTGCTGGTCGACTACATGCTGGGCATCCTGCACGACCCGTGGGAGAAGATCCACATGGGCATCACGGCCGAGAACGTGGCCGCGCGCTACGGCATCACGCGCGAGCAGATGGACGAACTGGCCGTGACCAGCCAGCAGCGCGCCGCCGCCGCCATTGCCGCGGGCCGCTTCAAGGAGCAGATCGTTCCGGTCGAGGTGAAGACGCGCAAGGGCGTCGTGCTGTTCGACACCGACGAGCACGTGCGCGCCGACACCACCGTCGACACGCTGTCGAAGATGAAGCCCGCGTTCAAGAAAGACGGCCTCGTGACCGCCGGCAATGCCTCGGGCATCAACGACGGCGCCGCCGCCGTGGTGCTGGCCGAAGGCGGCCGCGTGAAGGCGCTGGGCCTGAAGCCGCTGGCGCGCCTCGTGGGCTACGCGCATGCGGGCGTCGAGCCGGCGTACATGGGCATCGGCCCTGTGCCGGCCACGCGCAAGGTGCTGGAGCGCACGGGCCTGAAGGTCAGCGACTTCGACGTGATCGAGTCGAACGAAGCCTTCGCCGCGCAGGCTTGCGCGGTCATCAAGGAGCTGGGTTTCGATCCCGCCAAGGTGAACCCGAACGGCTCAGGCATTTCGCTCGGTCATCCGGTGGGCGCGACCGGCGCGATCATCACGACGAAGGCGATCGCCGAGCTGCACCGCACGGGCGGCCGCTATGCGCTGGTCACGATGTGCATCGGCGGCGGCCAAGGCATCGCCGCTGTCTTCGAACGCGTTTGAGGGCACACTCGCGGGCATGCTCCGCCCCCCACTCCTGATCGATCCCGACGAGGTCGACTTCAGCGCCATCCGCGCGCAGGGGGCGGGCGGGCAGAACGTCAACAAGGTGTCGAGCGCGGTACACCTGCGCTACGACATCCATGCCAGCTCGCTGCCGGCCGATGTGAAGGAGCGGCTGCTCGCCCTGCGCGACAGCCGCATCACGCAGGAAGGCGTGTTCGTGCTCAAGGCGCAGCAGCACCGCACGCAGGAGATGAACCGCGCCGACGCGCTCGCGCGGTTGCAGGCGGTGATCGACAGCGTGGCCACGCCGCCGCGCGTGCGGCGCGCCACCAAGCCCACCTACGGTTCGAAGCAGCGCCGGCTCGAAGGCAAGAGCCAGCGCTCGCAGATCAAGAGCCTGCGCGGGCGGGTGCAGGACTGACGGGCTTGTCGCCGCGCAGCCGCTTGATCTGCAGCGTCACGCCGACCACGGACAGCGCGCCGAGCACCGCGGTGATCGCCTTCAGTTCGGGCGCCTCGGCGTTGGGCAGCAGCGGCGCGCCCAGCGGAAAGCGCGTCAGCGTTTCGGTGAAGGCCGGAATCCAGTGGAAGAGAAAGCTCGCCGAATAAGCGACCGCCTCGATGTAGCGCGATTTCGGCCCGAGCCGCCCATACCCCGCCAGCGCGCCGACGGCCAGCGCCACCAAAGTGATGATGCCCAGCGCATGCGGCTTGCCGAAGCCGCCGTGCTGGAAGATGCCGAAGCCCGTGAGGCAGGTCAGCACCGTGGTCCAGACGAAGACCTGGCCCAGGCCGGTGCGCAGGGTGATTTCCTTGTAGCGCAGCAGGGCCCAGATGCCTGCGAACACGGCGATCAGGCTGATCGCGGTGTGAACCGTGCCGAGTGACGTCAATCCAAGCCATCCTGTGGGTGCCATGCGGATCTCCTCGTGGTCGTGGTGCGGCATTCTGGCGCGGCGCCCGCCTTTTTGCCATGTGTGCCCATTCGTTTCAGGGCAGGTCTTCCGGCCCGCCCCGAGCGCTGTGTCACCTTCGGCAAGCACAATCGGGGCCATGAGTGTTTTTGTTCGTCGCACGGGAATGGTGCTGCTGATGGCTGTCGCGGGCAGCCTGCTGTCCGCCTGCAGCCCGGACGCGGCCCAGGGGCAGGGCGTGGCCAGCGCGCCGGCCGCGCAGGAGATGGCCTGGGACGCGCTGGTGCCCAAGGAGTGGGACCCGACCCAGCGCTACCGCAACATCAGCCTCGAGGCGCTGCGCGACAACGACCCGCGCGCGATCCAGATGCTCGACGAGATGCGCGCTGTCTGGGACAACGCGCCGGTCAACGTCGCGCTCGACGGCAAGCCCGCGAAGCTCTCGGGTTTCGTCGTGCCGCTCGATGCCACGCAAGACGGCATCCGCGAGTTCCTGCTGGTGCCGTACTTCGGCGCCTGCATCCACACCCCGCCACCGCCCGCCAACCAGATCGTCCACGTGATCGCGCCCGCGCCCGTGAAGGGGCTGCACGCGATGGACACGGTGCGCGTGAGCGGCACGCTGAAGGCAGCGCGCTACGCGTCGGCCGACATGGGCGTTAGCGGCTACGAGATCGCGTCGGCGGCGGTGGAGCGGGTGGCGGTCACGCAGGGGCCGTGAAGGCCGCCAGTTCGCCCAGGGCCGGCTGCAGCAGCCGGTAGCTCAGCCGCTCGGCCACCTGGAACGCGCCGAGCCCTTCATAGAACGCGATGCCGCGCGCATTCGTCGCCTTCACGGGCCAGTCGATGCGGTGGCATCCCTTGGCGATGGCTTGCGCGGCCACCCATGCCATGAGGGCGCGCCCCGCCCCGGCGCTGCGGTGGCCCGACTTCACATAGAGCTCCTTGAGCTGGCAGTGCCTGCGTTGTTCCGGTGCGAAGTCGACCAGCGAGAAGACCCAGGTGATCGCGGCCAGGCCGACCACGGTGCGCGCGTCTGTCGATGCCACCACGAGCTGGTGCGGCGAGCCGGGCGCCAGGAGATTGCCCAGCAGGTGCTCGCGCACCAGCTCGCGCGGCACGCGCGCGCCTTCGTTGTAGAAGGCGTGCAGCTCGGCCAGCAGCTCGATGAGCGAATCGTGTTGGGCTTCGGACACCAGATCGACGTGCATGGCATTTCCTTCGGATGGGGCTGCGTGACTGCCGGATTCTGGCCCGCTCCGGATTCACGACGATCTTGTTACTCCCCGCTCCAGTCCTCGCGCGGCTAGATTGCCCTTCACCACTTCGAAAGGACAAGAACCATGAACCCGGCCTACACCGGCGGTTGCGCATGCGGCGCCATCCGCTACGAGATTTCAGGGGAACCCGTGTTCCAGAACGACTGCCAGTGCCTGGACTGCCAGCGCAAGAGCGGCACGGGCCACGGCTCGTACCTCAGCTTCGCGGGCGCCGAGGTGAAGCAGACGGGCGAGGCCACGCTGTGGAGCCTCAAGGGCGACAGCGGCAACATCAAGACGCGCGCGTTCTGCCCGACCTGCGGCTCGCCCGTGTACATGACCTTCGCGGCGATGCCCGGCGTCTTCACCGTGCATGCCGCCAGCCTGGACGACCCAGGACGCTACCGGCCGCAGGCGGTCACGTACGCGGTGCGCGGGCACGCCTGGGACTTCCTCGACCCGGCGCTGCCGAAGTTCGAGCGGATGCCGCCGGGCTGAACTCAGCCGGTCAGCCCATCCGCTGCGACAGGAAATCGAGGAACGAAGTGATGCGCGCCGACAGCTGCGTGTTGCGGTAGTACACGGCGTTGACGGGCTGGCGCACGTCGACCGTGTCCTTGGGCAGCACCTGCACCAGCGCGCCGCTGGCGCGGTCGGCGGCGGTCATGAAGTCCGACAGGCAGACGATGCCCACGCCGGCCAGCGCCAGCTGGCGCAGCGTCTCGCCGCTGGACGCGACCACGGTGGGCGCGATGGTCCATTCGTCGCCGTGCACGCCGCGCAGCGGCCAGCGGTTGAGCGACTCGGGCTGCGTGAAGCCCAGCAGCGCGTGCCCGGCCAGCTCGTCCACCTTGCGCGGCTTGCCGTGGGCCTCGAGGTAGGCGGGGCTTGCGAGCACGCGCAGCCGGTGCGTGCCGAGCGGGCGCGCGTGCAGCGTGGAGTCGCGCAGCGGGCCGATGCGGATCGCCACGTCGGTGCGCCGCTCCAGCAGGTCGATGGGCAGGTCGTCGGTGTCGAGCTCCAAGCTGATCTGCGGATAGAGCCGGCGGAACTCCGGCACCAGCGGCACGATGGCGTGCAGCATGAAAGGCGAGGCTGCGTTCACGCGCAGCCGGCCGGCCGGCTGCTGGCGGCGCGCGGCCATGTGCTCCTCGGCGTCGTCGATCGCGTCGAGGATGGCGCGCGTGCGCTGCAGGAAGGCGGCGCCTTCCTCGGTGAGCTCGAGCCGCCGCGTGGTGCGGCGCATCAGCGTGGTGCCGAGCTTCTGCTCGAGCCGGCTCAGTGCGCGGCTGATGCCCGACACCGTCTGGCCCAGCTGGTCGGCCGCGGCGGTGATCGAGCCGGTGTCCACCACGGCGCGGAAGGCGACCAGTTCTTCGATGGTGGTTTTCATGGCGCCCGCGTCTGCGAAGAGAAGGACGCGGTCAGGCCGCGGCTTCGGCCTCTTCGGGCATGTCGATGCGCGGCATCAGCGCGGCCAGCGCCTCGGCGTCGGTGCGGTAGCTGAAGAGCATCGGCCCCGGCGCCAGCAGGCCCGCGCGTTCCAGCACCTGCATGGCCGGCAGCTTCATGCCGCTCAGGTGCAGGCGCACGCCCTTGGATTCCATCATCCGGCGGATCGAGCCGAACACCTCGGCACCGGTGATGTCGATGCGGTTGATCGGCTGTGCGAACAGGCACACGTCGGTCAGGTCGGGGCGCTCGGCCAGCGCGACCGTGAGCGCGCGCTCCAGCGTGGAGGCGGAGGCGAAGTCGAGTTCGGCGTCCATGCGCACCGCATACAGCTGCGGCGCGAGCGGCGGCAGCTTCCAGAGGTGGCGGTCGCGCAGGCTGCCGTCGGGGTGCAGGCCCACTTCGATGATGCGCGGGTGCAGGTGGCGGTACATGTAGTGCGCCAGGCTGGCGAGCAGGCCGCCCAGCACGCCCCAGTAGATGCTCGGCGCGGTGGCGATGGTGAGCACGAAAGTGCCGAAGGCGATGCCGGCTTCCAGCTTCGAGATGCGCCACAGCGCCGTGAAGCTCGATGGCTTCACCAGCCCGAGGATGGCCGTGACCACCACGGCCGCCAGCACCGCCTGGGGCACGTGGTACAGCAGCGGCATGAGCCACAGCAGTGCGCCGGCCACCACCGCCACGCTGAACAGCGCCGCCCAGCCGGTCTGCGCGCCCGCATAGAGCGTGATGGCCGAACGCGAGAACGACGAGCTGGTAGGGAACGACCCCGTGAAGCCCGAGGCCAGCTTGGCCAGGCCCTGTCCGATCAGGTCCTGGTTTTCGTTCCACAGCGTGCCGGCGCGGCCGTTGTCGACCTTGGCGCTCGACGCCGTTTCGAGAAAGCTCACCAGCGTGATCATCAGCGCGGGCAGCACCAGCGCGCTGAAGGTGTGCGCCGGCAGCAGGCCGGGCCAGTAGAACGAGGGCAGGCCCGAGGGCAGGGCGCCCACCACGGCGCCGCCGCGCAGCGCGTAGTTGATGCTCCAGCTGATGGCCGCGGCGCCGGCCACCAGCGCCATCGTGGTCGGAAAGCGCGGCACCCAGCGCTTGCCGAGCCACAGCACGGCGATGCTGCCCAGGCCGAAGGCGATGGCCGTGAGGTCGGGCAGCGGCCCACCCTGCAGCACCTGCGGGATGGTGCGCCCCGTGAAGCCCAGCAGCGCGGGCAGCTGCGAGATCGCGATCAGCACCGCCGCGCCCTGCGTGAAGCCGATCAGCACCGGCGAATTGACCAGCCGCAGCAGCCAGCCGAAGCGCCCCGCGCCGAGCACGATCTGGATCGCGCCCGACATCAGCGTGAGCCACACCGCCATCGCCACCCATTCGTCGCTGCCCGCCACCGCCAGCGGCGCGAGCGACGCGCCCACCAGCAGGCTGGTGAGCGCGGTCGGCCCCACCGATAGCCGCTGCGACGAGCTGAACATCACGGCGATGAGCGCCGGGAACAGCGCCGCATACACGCCCGTGACCAGCGGCATGCCGGCCAGCGCCGCATAGGCCACGCCCTGCGGCAGCACCATCAGCGCGACGGTGATGCCGGCCATGGCCTCGTTGCGCAGCAGCGCGGCGGACGGGCGGGGCCAGCCGAGGCAGGGAACCCAGCGTGCGAGGCGCTGGCGAAGAGACGGAGCGGGGGAAGAGGAGGGGGAAGCCGGATTCATGAAGCGGGGCGCGCGCACGGCGGGCACGCCGCGCGCGGAGAGCGGGAGAGAGAAAGAGCCTAGATCAGTGAGGTCGCGTTTTTCAGGACGTAGTCGCAGGCCTTTTCCTTGACCTTCGACGACAGCCCCTTGAGGTTGAGCGACTTGCCGTCGCCGCCCTTGAGCAGGCCCTTGGCGCCGCTCGCGAAGTCGTTTTCCTGTTTCTTCTGGCCGGTGATCTTGGCGAGCAGCTTGTCCTTGACGGAGGCGGCATCGCCGCCGAGGTAGTTGTTCTTGACGCAGTACTCGAGCACGCCGGCCGCGCTGCCGATGGTGCTGGAGCCGATGGCGGGCATCTTGAAGCCGCCGAGGCTGAGGTTGCTGAGCGCCGAACCACCACCGCTGCTGTTGCTGCCCTGCGAGTTGACCGCCGCGCCGGCCTGTTCTTTCAGCTGGTCGAGCAGGTTGTTGGCCTGCACCGAAGCGCCTGCGGCGAGCAGGGCGAGGGCGACGAATGTGGAGCGAACGTGCATGGTGGCCTCCTGGGACGGACATGGGGGGAGAAGCGCCCACCAGCATACCGGAGAGCCCGGAATGTCTCTATCGCGCGGGGCACAGCGCCGCAGGGGGCGCACGGCCCGCAAGAGCACGCAGTTCAGCCTCGGCGGAACAGCAGCACGGAGTTCGTGCCGCCGAAGGCGAAGGAGTTGCTGATGGCGGCCTCGAGCCCGGGGGCGGCGCTGTCGCCGGGGGCGACGAGGTTCATCCGGCAGTCGGGGTCGACCTCATGGCAGTTCGCGTTGGGCGGCAGCTCGCGCCGGTGCAGCGCCAGCACGGTGATCAGCGCCTCGATGGCCCCGGCCGCGCCCAGCATGTGGCCGTGCAGCGCCTTGGTCGAGCTGACGCGCAGGGCGTCGAAGTCGGCGCCCCAGACCTCGGCCAGCGCGTTGCGCTCGACCACGTCGCCGATGCGCGTGGCCGTGCCGTGGGCGTTGCAGTAGCCCACGTCGCGCGGCTGCAGGCCGGCCTGGCGCAGCGCGGCGCGCAGGGCGCGGGCCTGGCCCGGTGCGTCGGGCTTGGTGAGGTGGGTGGCGTCGCTGCTCAGCCCCCAGCCGGCCAGCGTGGCGTAGCGGCGGGCGCCGCGCGCGCGGGCGCGCTCGGCCGATTCGAGAATGAGGAAGGCCGAGCCTTCGCCCAGTGCGAAGCCGCTGCGGTCGGTGGCAAAGGGGCGCACCGCGCCGGCCGCTTCGCCGGGCTGGAAGCCGGCCAGCGTCTGCATGGCCTGCCAGGCCAGCACCACGCCCGGGACGATGAGTGCTTCGCTGCCGCCCGCGATGGCGATGTCGACCTCGCCGCGCTGCACCGCCTTGGCGGCCTCGGCGATGGCCACCGACGACGAGGCGCAGGCGACCGAGTACGTGAGCACCGGGCCCAGCACGCCGTTGCGCATCGCCACGTGGGCGGCCGGCGCGTTGGGCATGAAGGCGGGAATGGTGAGCGGCGAGACGCGCCCGTTGCCGCGGTAGGCGGCCTCGAGCGCGGCGGCGCCGCCCATGCCGCAACCGGCGTAGACGCCGACGCGCTCGGCATCGATGCCGGCATCGCTCATCGCCAGGCCCGCATCGCGCAGGGCGAGGTCGGCGGCGGCCACGGCCAGCTGGCTCACGCGGTCAACGCCCGCGAGCTGCAGCTTGGTGAACCAGCGCGTTTCGTCGAAGGCGACCGTGGCGGCGGCGGCGGGTTTGGGGAGTTCGGGAAAGACCGGTGCGATGGCCGAGCGGCCCTGCAAGAGCGCATCGAACAGCGCGTCGGGCGCGTCGCCATGCGGCGCCATGACGCCCAGCCCGGTGACGGCGACTTCGTGCGTGCTCACGCTGTCTTGGCGGCCCGGACCTTGTCGACCAGCTGCGCGAGCTCGGCCAGGGTGTCGATGCTCGCGTCGTCGTCGGGCATGGTGATGCCGAAATGGTCTTCGATGGCGAACAGGAATTCGGCCAGTGCCAGCGAATCGAGTCCGCCGGTTTCACGCATCGAGGCGTGGGGGTCGAGCTTGGACGGTTCGATGCCGTACTTCTCGTGGATCAGGTCCTGCAATTCCTTCAGCGAACTCATCTGCGATGCCTGTCGTCTTGTGCCGCCGTTGATCGATGGGCTGCCTGTCCCTTGCGGGTGGCGGGCCACGGGGTCGATCCCTTCCTCGTTCGGCCTGTGTTGATGATCAATGGTGATTGATGATATCCGCTTCGACCTTAGGGAAATCCTCGGGGCGGCCCCGGATCAACGGGGGCCGGGGCGCCAGCGCAACGAGGGCAGCGCAAAGGCCAGCCCGAGCAGCGCGCCGGCCACCGCGTCGAGCACCACATGCTGCTTGACGGCCAGCGTGGAATAGGCGATGGCGGCAAACCAGGCCCAGTTGATCGCCTGCAACAGCCACGGCGTGCGCGCCGCGCGCAGCACGTCGGCCAGGCGCACGGCGGTGAAGATGGCGACCGCCACGTGCATCGAGGGGCAGGCGTTGCCTGCCGCGTCCACGCCCTGCAGCATCGCGAAGCCGGGGTAGCCCGAGACGTCGATGTCCAGCGGCGGGATCTGCGTCGGCCAGAAGTAGAAGAGGCCCAGGCCGCTCAGGCACAGCGCGCCGATCCACAGCCCGTAGACCACCAGCTCGCGAAAGGTGAGCTGCAGCCCCGGCGCAACGCCCACGTACACCCACAGCGACAGGTAGGCGCCGAGCGTGTAGGGCTGAAACGGAATCAGGTGGTCCAGCGCCGTCAGCGGCATCACCGTGACCGGAAAGGCCGGGTTGCGCAGCAGGTGGAAGTAGCCGATGAAGAACAGCCAGGTGAAGGCCGTGGTGCCGACCGCCTTCAGCAGGAAATGGCGGCGGATGCGCAGCCAGATGTCGGCGGTCCACGTTGCAGGCCTGGCCTCGGCCGCGATGTGCAGGGGGATCGGTGAGTGCATGGTGTCGGTGTCGGTCGCCGATCTTGCCAGAGCACCATGGCGTGCCCCGCCCATGCCCTGCGGCATCAAAGGGTGGCCGGTCGCTTGCGGTGCTGGAACGAGGTGGGCGAGCGCCCCGTGGCTGCCTTGAACATGGCGCAGAAGGCGCTGTCGGTGGCGTAGCCGCTGGCCGACGCCACCTGGCTCACGGCCATGCCACGCGCCAGCAGCGGCAGCGCGTGCGCCATCACGGCCTGCTGGCGCCATTGCTGCCAGCTCATGCCGAGCTGGTCGCGAAACAGCCGCGCCACCGTGCGCTCGCTGGCGCCGATGGCGGCGGCGCGTTCGGCCAGCGTGGCGCGGTCGGCCGGGTTGCGCAGCAGCGTCTCGCACAGCTGGCGCAGGCGCTTGTCGGAGGGCAGCGGCACGTCGATGCGGATCTGCGTGGCGCGCTCGACCTCGTCGACCAGCAGCGGCGCGATCATGCGTTCGCGCTGCGGCGCGTGCGGGTCGGCCGGCGGCAGGCCATCGGGCGTGGTGTCGAGCGCGAGCATCAGGGCGCGCAGCAGCGGGCTGATCTCGAGCACCTCGCACTTCTCCCAGGTGGGCGCGATCCAGGCGTGCAGGTAGACGGTGCGCAGCTCGGCGTCTTCGATCAGCGTGATGCTGTGCGGCATGTTGGCCGGCACCCACAGCGCGCGCGACGGCGGCACGATGTAGCTGCCGTCCTGCGTACTCAAACGGATCACGCCGCGCGTCGAGAACGTGAGTTGCGGCCACGGGTGCTCGTGCAGTTCGACCAGCGTGTCGGCGCTCAGGAAATGTTCCTTGGCGCGCAGCGGGCGCACCGCGTCGGGGGCGTACAGGTGCGGCGTGAGCGGGCCCACGCTGTTGGTCGGCGCGGTGGGCGTGCCGCGCGCCTTGGCGGGAGTGGCTGGCTCGGGAGCGGGCGGAGCGTGAGGGGGAACGGCGCTTGGCATGGTTTCGACAAATGTTGTCGCTGTATCGCCATTCTGCCGCGTCGGTGCCGCATAGCATCGGTGCCCGCACCGGTTTTTTGTAGCAATCCATGTCATCCACTTCCTCGACAGCCGTTCCCGCCACCACTTTGCGCACCGACGCCCAACTGATCGGACTGGTCGGCCTGGCGCATGCGGTGAGCCATTTCAGCCAGCTCATCCTGGCGCCGCTGTTCCCGTGGCTGAAGGACGCGTTCCAGGTGAGCTATGTCGAGCTCGGCGCGGTGCTCACCGTGTTCTTCGTGGTCTCGTGCATCGTGCAGGCGGCCTCGGGCTTCATCGTCGACAAGCTGGGCCCGCGCCCGGTGCTGTTCGTCGGGCTGGGCGCGCTGGGGCTCGCGGCCTTCGGCTATGCCATGGCGCAGAGCTACTGGATGCTGCTGGCCTGCGCCGTGGTCGGCGGCATCGGCAACGGCGTGTTCCACCCGGTCGACTACACGCTGTTCAACCGCAAGGTCGCGCCCACGCGCCTGGGCCATGCCTACAGCGTGCACGGCATCACCGGCAGCCTGGGCTGGGCGTTGGCGCCGGCCTTCGTGGTGCCGATCGCCATCGCCTTCTCGTGGCGCGTGGCGCTGGCCTCCGCCGGCGTGGTGGCGATCGTGGTGCTGCTGATCCTGTGGATCTACCGCAGCGTGCTGGCGCTCGATGCTGCGGCCGTGCACAAGGCCACGGGGCAGGGCGAGCCCGCACCGGTGGGCGGCGAGTTCGACTTCCTGCGCATCCCGGCCGTGTGGATGTGCTTCGGCTTCTTCTTTTTCTACGCCGCCGTGATCAGCGTGGTGCAGACCTTCGCGCCCGTGGCGGCCGGCCATCTGCACGCCGTGCCTGTGGCGCTGGTGGCGGTGTGCCTCACGGTCTACATGGTGGCGAGCGCGGCCGGCATGGTGGTGGGCGGCTTCCTGGCCTCCGATCCGTCGCGCTGCGAGCGCATCGTGGGCGCGGGCTTCGGCGTGGCGGCGGCGCTGGCGCTGGTGCTGGCCTTTGCACAGTTTCCGCCGGTGATGGTGCCGGTGCTGTTCGGCGCGATGGGTTTCGTCTCGGGCATCGCCGGCCCGTCGCGCGACCTGCTGGTGAAGAAGTCGACGCCGCCCAATGCGACCGGGCGCGTCTACGGCGTGGTGTACGCGGGCCTGGACATCGGGCAGGCCGTGGCGCCGCTGGTGTTCGGTCGGCTGATGGACCACGGCCAGTACACGAGCGTGATCGTGGGACTGGCGCTGGTGCAGGGCGTGCTGATCGCCAGCGCCTTCAATGTGCGGCGCGTGCGGCGCACGGCGCTGGTGCCTGCGTCGGCGTAAGCCACTTGGGCGCGAGGGGCGGCCCCCTATCATCGGCCGCATGCAAGCCTTGTATGTCTATGTGATCGTCGGCGCTGTGCTGGCGGGGTTCGTGCAGGGCCTGTCGGGCTTTGCTTTCGGCATGGTCGCGATGTCTGTGTGGGCCTGGACGCTGGAGCCGCAACTGGCCGCCGTGCTCGCCTTGTTCGGGGCGCTGACGGGGCAGGTGATCGCGGCGCTCACGGTGCGGCGGACTTTTGACAAGCGCATCCTCTGGCCCTTCGTGCTTGGCGGGCTGGTCGGCGTGCCCTTCGGTGTCTGGCTGCTGCCGCACCTGGACATCGTGCTGTTCAAGGTGTGCCTGGGCACGCTGCTGGTGCTGTGGTGCCCGGCGATGCTGATGTCGCAGCACTTGCCGAAGATCACTTTTGGCGGTCGCGCGGCGGACGGCGTTGCGGGTGCCATCGGCGGTGTGATGGCGGGCATCGGCGGCTTCTCGGGTGTCGTGCCTACGTTGTGGTGCACGCTGCGGGGTTTCCAGCGTGACACGCAACGTGCTGTGATCCAGAACTTCAATCTCTCGATGCTGGCTGTGGCCTTTGCGGTGCATGTGGCGAGCGGGAGCATCGGGCGGTCGGTTTTGCCGTTGCTGGTGTTGGTCGCGGCGGCTGTTGCTGTGCCGGTGTTGCTGGGGGCGCGGCTTTACATCGGGATCAGTGAAGCGGCGTTTCGCAAGATCGTGTTGAGCTTGTTGACGTTGTCTGGGGTTGCTATGTTGGCTTCGGCTTTGCCTGCCTTGCTGGCTCGTTGAACTTGGCGCGTGGGTTTGCTTTCCGGGGCCGGGAGTTCCGCCCGGCGGCGGACTCACTTTCTTTTGCTTCGCCAAAAGAAAGTAAGCAAAGAAAAGGCGACCCCACTGTCTGCGACCCTTCGCTTCGCTGCGGGCAACCTGCGGTGCTCGCGTTTCGCGGGGTCTCGCAGAACTCGCTTCGCTCAAACAGCTGCGAGCCCTGATCCGCGAAACGCTGCGCTCCTCGGCGCAGCCAGAGGGGCTTTGACACCGGGCGGGCCGTCGCTTCGCTCGGCCCGGGAATTTCCAACAGCCGAATCCCGTGCTTGTATCCGCGCTTGCGCTCGCAACCACACGCGCTGCGCACGCACCGCCACCAATCCCAGCCGCAGCAGGCGCGAAGCGCCTGCTGCGGCCCACTGGCCGAGCGAAGCGATGGCCCGCTGGTATCCCAACCCCTTCTGTATGCGCCGAGGAGCGCAGCGTTTCGCGGATCAGGGCTCGCCCTTGTTTGAGCGAAGCGAGTTTGGGCGAGACCCCGCGAAACGCGAGCACCGCAGGTTGCCCGAAGCGAAGCGTAGGGACGCAGACAGCAGGGTCGCCTTTCTTTTGCCTACGTTTCTTTGGCGAAGCAAAGAAAAGTAGGTCGCCCGCCGGGGCGAGACCCGGCCCCGGGAAGCAAACCCAAAAGACCACCAACTACCGAGGCAGAGCCAGCGCAAATGGCAAGCTAACCACCCCCAAGATCGTAGACAGCGTGACCAGCCCCGCCACGTAAGGCCCGTTGTATCCCATCCGCGCCGCCAGCACATAAGCACTCGAAGCGGTCGGCACAGCAGAAAAAGCCATCAACACCGAAGCCTGCGTAGCGTCCAGCTTCAGTGCAAGCGACAACCCCCAAGCCACGAGCGGCAAGAAGAAATGCCGTATCGCCAGCACAGACACCGCCAACACCTTCCCCCGCCCCAACGTCGCGAACTGCATCCCCGCCCCCGCCGCCAGCAGCCCCAACGCCAGCGACGCAGCCCCGATCCGCGTGAGCGTCGGCGTCAACCAGCCAGGCACCGTGAGCCCCAGCACATTGGCCAGCAGCCCCGCCAGCGTCGCCACGATCAGCGGATTGCGCACCAGCTGCCGCACGAAGCCCGTCTGCGCATGCCGCGTCATCGGCCACACGGCGGCGATGTTGAACATCGGCACGCACACGCCGATCAGCACCGCGATCAGCAGCAGGCCCTCGGGCCCGGCTAGCCGCTCGGCCAGCGCCAGGCAGATGAACGAGTTGAAGCGGAACGCGATCTGCGCGCTGGCGGCGTGGTCGTGCCGGTCGATGTGCGAGCGCAGGCCCGGCACGAAGGGCAGGGCGTAGGCCATCGCGATACCGGCCAGCCCGACGCCGACGCCCGCGGTCAGCAGGCTCGAGGTCGCACCGAAGTCGAGCGGGCTGCGCACGATCGAATGGAACAGCAGGACGGGAAATAGAAAGTAATACACCAGGCTCTCGACCTGGTCCCACACGCGGCGGTCGAGCGCGGTGTAGCGGCACAGGAGCCAGCCGATGGCGATGAGGGAGAAATCGGGGAAGAGCAGCTGCGCGTAGTTCACCGCTTCGAGCATAAACCGGCACAACCGTGGGTATTCCACAGCATGACGGAAAGCCCCGACCCGCTAGCATCCGGGCTTCGCTTTTTTCCGGCCGCCCCGGCCGGTTCCGTCAAGTCAAGGAGTTATCGATGCAACGTCGTCAATGGAGCGCGTTCGTGGGCGCTGCCGCGCTGGTCACAGTGGCAGGCCAGAGTTTCGCGCAGGGCTATCCCACCAAGCCGGTCGAACTGAGCGTGCCGTTCGCACCCGGCGGCACGACGGACATCGTGGCGCGCGTGATCGCCGACCCGCTGGGCAAGGTGCTGGGCCAGCCGGTGGTGGTGATCAACCGCGCCGGTGGCGGCGGCATCGTGGGCGCGGCCGAAACGGCACGCGCACCGGCCGACGGCTACAAGCTGGGCGTGGCCACGGTGTCGAGCACGGCGGCCAACCCGGCCATCAACCCGAAGACGCCGTACGACCCGATCACCGACTTCACGCCGATCATCAACATCGCGGCCACGCCGAACGTGATCGCGGTGAACCCGAGCTTCCCGGCCAAGAACTACGCCGAGTTCGTGGCCGAGCTGAAGAAGAACCCGGGCAAGTATTCGTACGCCTCGTCGGGCACGGGCGGCATCGGCCACCTGCTGATGGAGCTGTACAAGAGCCTGACGACCACCTTCGTCACGCACATCCCGTACCGCGGCGCGGGCCCGGCGTTGAACGACGTGGTGGCCGGCCAGGTGCCGATCATCTTCGACAACCTGCCCTCGGCGATGCCCTTCATCCAGAGCGGCCGCCTGGTGCCGATCGTGGTGTCGGCGCCGACACGCGTGGCGGGCTTGCCGAACGTGCCGACCTTCAAGGAAGTCGGCCTGGAGCCGGTCAACCGCATGGCCTACTACGGCATCCTTGGCCCCAAGGGCCTGCCGAAGGAAGTGGTCGACAAGATCAACGCCGGCGTGAAGAAGGCGGTGGAAGATCCGGCCGTGAAGAAGCGCATCGAAGACACCGGCTCGCTGATCGTGGCGAACACGCCCGACCAGTTCGCCGCGCAGATCAAGGCCGAGTTCGACGTGTACAAGCAGGTCGTGAAGAAGCAGAACCTCAAGCTCGACTGACCGGCTTCGCTTCCCACAAAGGCCGCCCGCGTTCCGGGCGGCTTTTTCTTTTGTTATCTTGCACCGCATGACCGAGGCCGCCGCCGCTCCCCCCACCGCCGACATCGACACCTTCATCGACGCCCTCTGGCTCGAGGACGGGCTGTCGAAGAACACGCTGGCCGCCTACCGCCGCGACCTCGCGCTGTTCGCGCAGTGGCTGCGTGAGCAGCGCGGAGGCATGGGGCTGGACGCCGCGCGCGAGACCGACCTGCAGGCCTACATGGGCGTGCGCCTGTCCACCAAGGGCAAGGCGACCTCGGCGAACCGCCGGCTCACGGTGTTCAAGCGCTACTACCGCTGGGCGCTGCGCGAGCGGCGCATCACGGCCGACCCGAGCATCCGCCTCATGCCCGCGCGACAGATGCCGCGCGCGATCAAGACGCTGTCCGAGAAGCAGGTCGACGACCTGCTGGCCGCGCCCGATGTCGAGAGCCCGCTCGGCCTGCGTGACCGCGCCATGCTGGAGCTGATGTACGCGAGCGGCCTGCGCGTGAGCGAGCTGGTGGCGTTGAAGGCGATCGACATGAGCCTCAACGACGGCGTGCTGCGCGTGCTCGGCAAGGGCAACAAGGAGCGCCTCGTGCCCTTCGGCGGCGAGGCGCGGCGCTGGATCGAGCGCTACCTCGACGAATCGCGCCCCGTGATCCTCGACGGCCAGCAGACGCCCGACCTGTTCGTGACCGCACGCGGCGCGGGCATGACGCGCGTGATGTTCTGGGTCATCGTGAAGAAGCAGGCTGCGGCTGCCGGCATCCACGTGCCGCTGTCGCCGCACACGCTGCGCCATGCCTTCGCGACCCACCTGCTGAACCACGGCGTCGACCTGCGTGCGGTGCAGCTGCTGCTGGGCCACGCCGACATCTCGACCACCACCATCTACACGCACGTGGCGCGCGAGCGCCTGAAGCAGCTGCACGCGGCGCACCATCCGCGCGGCTGACGCAGCCTTCGTTCTCAGCTCTTGCGCTTGCGCGCTTCGATGGCGGGCACCAGTGTGTCGTAGAAGGCGCTCACCATGCGCATCTCGCGCCGCTCGGCCAGGCACAGCACGTGGGCGTAGGTAAAAATTTCGGTGTCGCTGAAGCCGACCATGTGCAGGTTGGGCCCCGGCACGAACTCCACGCCCGACACGGCCGCGATGCCCAGGCCTTGCGCCACGGCTTCGCGGATCACTTCGCGGCTGCTGATCTCCATCACCACGTCGACCTCGACCTTGGCTTTCGCGAGCGCCAGTTCGAGCGCCTTGCGCGTGGTCGATCCTTGCTCGCGCAGGATGAGCCGCTCGCCCTGCAGCTCGGCGAGCCGGATGTTGCGCCGCTTCGCGAAGCGGTGTGTGGAGGGCACGAACATCACGACCGGGTGCTGGCTGAAGGGTACCGACAGAAACCGGTCGTCGCGCACCAGCTGCGCGAGCACGCCGACGTCGGCGCTGTAGTCGAGCAGGCGGTCGAGCACGTCCTGTGAATTGCCGGTGCTTACCGTGACCTTCACGTCGGGGTAGCGCAGGCTGAAGTCGACCAGCATCTTGGTCACGTGGTACGGGCCCACGGCCGCCACGCGCAGGTGGCCGGTGCGCAGCTTGCCGGCGTCGCCGAGCAGCGCCACCGCATCGCCTTCGAGGCTGAAGATCTGCTGCGCGAGCTGCATCAGCTGTTCGCCGATCTCGGTGAGCTGCACGCGCCGGCCGCGCCGGTGAAAGAGCTCGACCTGGTAGGCCTCTTCGAGAAAGCGCACCTGCGTGGTGATGGTGGGCTGGCTCACGTGCAGGTGCTCGGCGGCCCGCGTGAAGCTGCCTTCGCGGGCCACGGCATAGAAGGAACGCAGCTGGGTGAGGCGCATCGCGGGAGCCTTTCTGATCTATAGGTTCAGTATATAGATCATCGAAAAAATTTGAATTTGATCGATATGAGTACCAGTGATGTACTCGCGCTCAAGACGGACCAGGCCTCGACAGAAACACGCCGGACGTCCCGAATCCTCACGCTGTCATGACCATGACACGCGCAACTGGAAGACTCGAGACGGGTACTTTTGCCCTTCGAAACGACCTGAGGATTCCATGCAACGCAGACCACTGGAGACAACCATGATGAAGCGTAGAAAGCTGCTGCTCGGCACTGCCGCCGTGACAGCGTCCGCCTTCGTGCCGATGGCACGGGCACAGCAGGTTCTCACTGTCGGGCTGATTCCTTCCGAGGACTCGCGCGCCATGATTGCCAACAGCCAGGCCATGATGGACATGCTGTCCAAGGCCCTCGGTTTCGCGGTCAAGCCCTTCGTGGCGGCCGACTACAACGGCGTGATCGAAGCGCTGCGTTCCAAGCGGCTCGACGTGGCCTACCTCGGCCCGTTCTCGTATGTGCTGGGCACCACGGTGGCCGACATCGAGGCCTTCGCGGTGGCCGAGACCAAGAAGGCCGGGCGCACCTCGTACCACAGCCAGATCGTGACCCACAAGGACACCGGCATCAAGACGGTGGCCGACCTCAAGGGCAAGACCTTCGCCTTCGTCGACCCGAGCTCCACCTCGGGCCATCTGTTCCCGAAGGCCGGCCTGCTGAAGGCGGGCTTCAACCCCGACAAGGATTTCGGCCGCGTGATCTTCTCGGGCTCGCACGACTCGAGCGCGATCGCGGTGCAGAACAAGAAGGTCGATGCCGCGGCCATCGCCGACCGCATCCTCGATGCCGCCGTGTCCAAGGGCCTGGTCAAGCGCGAAGACCTGGTCGAAGTCTGGAAGTCCGACCCGATCCCCGAGTCGCCCACCGTGTGGCGCAAGGACCTGCCCGCCGACCTGAAGACGCGCGTGCAGGCCGCCTTCCTGCAGGTGAAGGACATCCCCTGGTCCGACCAGGGCCTGCTCAACGGTTTCCATCCGACCAACGACGCGGCCTACAACATCATCCGCGACACGGCCAAGGTGCTGAACCTCGACCTGAGGAAGATGAAATGATCGAGATCCGCGGGCTGTGCAAGCGCTACGGCGACTTCACCGCGCTCCATCGTGTGGACCTCACGGTGGCCAAGGGCGAGTTCGTCGTCATCCTCGGCGCGTCGGGTGCGGGCAAGTCGACGCTGCTGCGTTGCATCAACCACCTGGCCGAGCCGAGCGAAGGCGAGATCCACGTGGACGGCGAGCGCTCGCGTGGCGACCGCGCCGGGCTGCGCAAGGTGCGCCGCGACGTGGCGATGATCTTCCAGCACTACAACGTGGTGCCGCGCCTGTCGGTGCTCAAGAACGTGCTGACAGGGCGGCTGGGTTCCATGCCCGCGATGCTGTCGTGGTTCCAGGTGTTCCCCTCGAAGGACATCGCCATCGCCCGCGAATGCCTGCGCCGCGTCGAGCTCGACCCCAAGGCCGACCTGCGCACCGACACGCTCTCGGGCGGGCAGAAGCAGCGCGTGGGCATTGCGCGCGCGCTGGCGCAAAAGCCCAAGGTGATCCTGGCCGACGAGCCCGTGGCCAGCCTCGACCCGAAGACCTCGCGCAAGGTGCTCAACTACCTGAAGCAGGCCAGCCGGCAGGACGGCATCACGGTGATCTGCAATCTGCACCAGGTCGACTACGCCCGCGAGTTCGCGCAGCGCGTGATCGGCGTGGCGGCCGGACGCATCGTGTTCGAAGGTCGGCCCGACGAACTGACCGACGAGGTGCTGCACCTCATCTATCCGGGCGGCGTGGAAGAGGGCACCGAGGCCGCCGCTGTAGGCGCAGAGCCCGACACCGCAACGCCGAGCGTGCCCGCCGCGGCCCTTCATGCGGCGCCGGTGCGCACCGCCCCGCAACTCGCCATGGAGCAATCATGATCGCCCTCGGACGCTACAACCTGCTGATCGCCAAGAGCGCCGGCAACCCCGGCTGGTGGAAGTACGCCGTGGCCGTGCTCGCCGGCATCGGCGTGCTCTGGTGGGCGGCCATCGGCAGCCAGGTGAGCTTCAGCGAACTCGGCAAGGGCATGCCCTGGATCGCCGACTTCCTCGGGCGCATGCTGCCGCCCAACTGGGAGTTCATGGGCAAGCTCGTGAAGCCGGCCATCGAGACCGTGCAGATCGCGCTGTGGGGCACGCTGCTGGCGGTGATCCTCGCGGTACCGCTGTGCTTCTTTGCGGCGCGCAACATCTCGCCGAACGTCGCCGTGTTCCACGCGATGCGGCAGGTGCTGAACATCACGCGCGGCATCAACGAGATCATCCTGGCGCTGATCTTCGTGGCGGCCGTCGGCCTCGGTCCGTTCCCCGGCGTGCTGGCGCTGGCGCTGCATGGCGCTGGCATGCTCGGCAAGTTCTTCGCCGAGTCGATCGAGGAGATCGACCAGGGCCCGATCGAAGCGCTGCGCGCCACCGGCGCGGGACCGATCCAGACCATCATCTTCGGCGTGATTCCGCAGGTGGTCACCGCGTGGATCGGCGTGATCGTCTACCGCTTCGAGACCAACCTGCGCCAGGCCACCGTGCTGGGCATGGTGGGCGCGGGCGGCATCGGCTTCGAGCTCGTGGGCAGCATGAAGCTGTTCCAGTACCAGGACACGGCCACCTGCATCCTGGTGATCGTCGTGATGGTCATGACGGCCGACTACCTCTCGACCCGGCTGCGCGGCTGGATCCAGCAGGGTGCGCGCTGATGAATCGATCGCTCCTCGCGTCTGTCCCCGCGGCTTTGGCCGCCTCCTGAAGAAACCCCTCCATGAGCGCCAACTACCACAACCCCGTGCACAGCGTGTACGGGGCAGGGGCCCTGCTGTCCCTGCCGAAGCTGCTCGAAGGCCGGCGCGCCGCGCTGGTGACCTTTCCCGAGGCGCGCGCGCTGGGCCTGCTCGACCGGCTGGCGTCGGTGCTCGGCGACGCACTGGCCTGCACGCTCGAC
The DNA here is from genome assembly GCF_009811375.1 of Variovorax boronicumulans. NCBI lineage: Bacteria > Pseudomonadati > Pseudomonadota > Betaproteobacteria > Burkholderiales > Comamonadaceae > Variovorax > Variovorax boronicumulans. Next base: position 3,231,054 of record NZ_BKDH01000001.1, on the reverse strand, counting down.
CAGACGCGGCCCAACCCTGACGTGGCGGAACTGGCCGAGACCTACGAATGGTTCTGGCGCACGCATGCCGACGTGGAGGTGATCGTTGCGGTCGGCGGCGGCAGCGCCATCGACACCGCGAAGGCGCTGATGGTGGCCGACGACCACGGGCGCTTCGCGGACCTGGTGGCGGGCCTCGCGGGCGAGCGGCCCTTCGTGGCAACGCGCCACAAGACGCTCATCGCCGTGCCCACCACGGCCGGCACGGGCAGCGAGGTCACGCCCTGGGCCACCATCTGGGACCGCGAGCGCCAGAAGAAATATTCGCTGCACCTGCCGCAGACCTGGCCGACCTATGCCGTCATCGACCCCGAGCTGATGCTGTCGCTGCCCGCGGCGGTCACGCTGCAGAGCGGGCTCGATGCGCTGTCGCACGCGCTCGAAGCGATCTGGAACGTCAACGCCAATCCGCTGTCCGACACCTTCGCCGTGGCGGCCGTGCAGGACACGCTGGAGGTGCTGCCGCAGCTCATGGCCCGGCTCGACGACGTCGAACTGCGCGGGCGCATGGCACTCGCCGCGCTGAAGGCGGGCATGGCGTTCTCCAACACCAAGACCGCGCTCGCGCATTCCATCTCGTACGAGATGACGCTGCGCTATGGCCTGCCGCACGGCATCGCCTGTTCGTTCCCGCTGCCGATGGTGCTGGCGCGCGCGATCGGTCGCCGGCCCGACCGCGACGCGGTGCTGGCGCAGGCGCTGCGCATGCCGCTGGCCGACGCGCCGGCGCAGCTCGCGGCCTTCATTGAATCGCTGGGCGTGAAGACGCGCTTCGCCGACTACGGCGTGGGCGAGGACGAGGCGCGCGAGATGCTGCGCCATGCGCAGGGCGGGGCGCGCGGGCGCAACTTCATCGGCAACGACGTGCAGGTGCAAGAAGCCTGAGCTGCGCGGGGGCTGCACGGGCCCGGGATGTTTCAAAATGGACGCTCCCCTTCAAGAGAGATCCAGAGACATCCATGAACCTTCGCAGACTCTGTACCGGCCTCGCACTGGCCACGACCGCCGGCCTCGCCATCGCCCAGGGCTTTCCCACCGCCAAGCCCATCCGCCTGATCGTCGGCTACCCGCCCGGCGGCGGCATCGACTTCGCGGCGCGCACGGTGCAGGTGCCGCTGCAGGAAGCACTCAAGCAGCAGCTGGTGGTCGACTACAAGCCGGGCGCCAGCGGCATGATCGCGGCCACCGAACTCACGCGCCAGCCGGCCGACGGCTACACGCTGCTGCTGGCCAACACCGGCCCCTTCGCCATCGCGCCGTACCTGCAGAGCAAGCCGCCGTACGACCCCATCAAGCAGTTCACCTACATCGGCCAGATCAGCCAGGGCAGCTACATCGCGGTGACGCGGCCCGACCATCCGGCGAAGAACCTGAAGGAGTTCGTGGCGTGGGCCAAGGGCCAGCCTGGCAAGGTCAACTTCGCCTCGGGTGGCAACGGCACTTCGACGCACCTGAACGGCGAGCTCATGAACCAGGTGACGGGCCTGGACATGACGCACGTGCCGTACAAGGGCAGCGCGCCTGCGGTGCAGGACCTGCTCGGCGGGCAGACGCAGATCCTCATCGACGCGGGCAGCGTGCTGCTGCCGCAGGTGAAGGGCGGCAAGCTCAAGGCGCTGGCCGTGACGGGGCCGGTGCGCGATCCGCAACTGCCCGACGTGCCGACCGTGAAGGAGCTGGGCCTTGCAGGCATGGAAGCAGTCGGCTTCCAGGGGCTGGTGGGCCCCGCCAACATGCCCAAGGAGGTGGTCGATCGCCTGTCGGGTGAACTTGCCAAGGCCCTGGCGACGCCCGAGATCAAGGCCAAGTTCGCGACGGCCGGCGCCGAGGTGCATCCGCTCGGCCCGGCGGCCTTTGCGGCTTTCGTCAAGGCGGACAATGAGAAGTGGTCCAAGCTGATCCGCGAGCGCAAGCTGCAGCTGGACTGACCGATCTTTCTTCTTCTCCTCGACGCATGCCTTTCATCGACACCATGAACTTCCTCGCCGCCTCCAAGCCTTCGCGCCGGACCACGACCCGGCTGCTCGCCGCCGCGGCGCTGTGCGCGGCCAGCGGCGCGCATGCGCAGGCCGTGCCGCGCACGGTGCGGCTCATCGTGGCCTACCCGGCGGGCGGTGTGAGCGACGTGGTCGCCCGCGCGCTCGGCGACCGGCTCGCCGTGCAGCTGGGCACCACGGTGATCGTCGACAACCGCGCGGGCGCGAGCGGCGCCATCGGCATGGACGCCGTGGCCAAGGCCGCGCCCGACGGCGCGACGCTGGGCTTCTCGGCCATCAGCCCGCTGGTGCTGAGCCCGCACCTGGGCAAGCTGCCGTTCGACCCGCTGAAGGACATCGTGCCGGTGGCCAGCGTGATGTATTCGCCCGTGCTGCTGGTGGCCACGCCCGCCAGCAAGGCGAAAGATTTCCGTGCGCTGATTGCGGAGGCCAAGGCGCAGCCCGGCGCGGTGCGCTGGGCGACATCGGGGCCGGCCTCGCTCGGCCACATCGTGCTCGAGCAGGTGCGCGCGGCGGCCGGCGTGGACATCACGCACGTGCCGTACAAGGGCGGCGGCCAGCAGCTCAACGATGCGCTGAGCGGGCAGTTCGAAATCCTGTCGACCAACGCCAGCCCGACGCTGTCGGCCCACATCCAGTCGGGCAAGCTGCGCCCGCTGGCGGCGGGCGCGCCCGCGCGGCTCGAGAGCCTGCCGCAGGTGCCCACGCTGGCCGAGCTGGGCTACAGCGCGGCCAACATCCATTCGCTGTTCGGCGTGTTCGCGCCCGCGGGCACCCCGGCGGCGCTGGTCGCGAAGTACAACGCCGAGATCAACAAGGCGCTCGCCAGCCCCGAGCTGCGCGCCAAGCTCACGGCCACCGACAACGTGCCCGCCCCGGGCACGCCGGCCGCCTTCGCCAAGGAAATCGCCAGCGAGTTCGAGAGCAACGGCCGCATCGTGAAGGCCGCGGGCATCAAGGCCGATTGACCCCGGCGCTTGCAGGGCCGGGTTTCCCTACCTTATAGTAGGTAGATGCACGACGCTTCCACCCTGGCCCCCGGCGGCACCCGCGATCAGATCCTCGCGGTGGCGCGTGGGCTCATCGAAACCCGTTCCTACCTGGGCTTCAGCTTCCAGGACGTGGCCAACGCGGTGGGCGTGCGCAAGGCGAGCCTGTACCACCACTTTCCCACCAAGGAAGCGCTGGGCATCGCGGTGATCCAGGGCGCCACGCAGGGCTTCAAGGACTGGGTGGCGGCGCGCGCGCGCGAGCCCAAGGACGCGCTCGAATCCTATTTCCGCATGTACCGCAACACGCTGAAGGCCGGCTCGGGCCTGTGCCCGGCGGGCGCGCTGGCGCCGGGCTGGGACTGCATCAACGAAGACCTGCGCCAGGCCGTGCAGGCCCTGCGCAACACGCAGGTGATGTGGCTCACCGGCGTGCTCGGCGCGCTGGTGCCGGCGCAGGCGCAGAAAGACAACCCCGTGGCTTCGCTCGCGGCCTTCGTGTTCTCGTCGTGCCAGGGCGCGCTGCTCGCGTCGCGCATGACAGGCCGCGTCGAAGACTTCGACGACGCCATTGCGCAACTGCGGCGGGCACTGCCGCTGGACTGACCGATCCGTTTCACCACGGGCACGCCAGGCGTGCCTTTTTTTGAACCCCGAAGCCTACCGATTGGAAGGTAGTTTTTCTCCAAGGAGTGTTCCCATGAAAGCCGTGATTTCCGCCTATGCCCGTTCCCCGTTCCACTTCGCGAAGAAGGGCGCGCTGGCCGAGGTGCGTCCCGACACGCTCGCCGCCGGCGTGGTGCAGGGCCTGCTGCAGCGCACCGACCTCGACCCCGCGCTGCTCGAAGACATCATCCTGGGCTGCGCCTACCCCGAGGCGTCGCAGGGCAACAACCTGGCGCGCATCGTCGGGCTGCTGGCCGGGCTGCCGCACGAGGTGGGCGGCATGACGGTGAACCGCTTCTGCGGCTCGTCGATGCAGGCCGTGCACATCGCCGCCGCACAGATCGAGGCGGGCATGGGCGACGCCTTCCTGTGCGTGGGCGTGGAGTCGATGACGATGGTGCCGCAGGGCGGCTTCAACTTCTCGCCCAGCCCCGAGCTGCTGGCCAGCACCGATGCCTACATCTCGATGGGCGAGACCGCCGAGAACGTTGCGCAGCGCTGGAACGTGAGCCGCGCCGACCAGGAAGCGCTGGCTGTCGAGTCGCACCGCAAGGCGACCGAGGCGCGCGCACAGGGCCGGCTGGCTGGCGAAATCGTGCCGGTGCGCCTGGCCTCCGGCGAGGTGATCGATGCCGACGGCTGCATCCGCCCCTCGACCTCGGCTGAGGCGCTGGCCAACCTCAAGCCCGCGTTCCGCCCCGACGGCGTGGTCACGGCGGGCACCTCGTCGCCGCTGACCGACGGTGCGGCGGCCGTGCTGGTCACCAGCGACGCCTTCGCCGCCAAGCACGGCCTGAAGCCGCTGGCGCGCATCCGCTCGTTCGCGACCGTGGGCGTCGACCCGGCCGTCATGGGCATCGGACCGATTCCCGCCACGCGCAAGGCGCTCGCACGTGCGGGCCTGAGCGTGGCCGACCTCGACGTGGTCGAGATCAACGAAGCCTTCTCGTCGCAGGCGCTGGCCTGCATCCGCGACCTCGGGCTCGACCCGGCCACCGTCAACCTCGACGGCGGCGGCCTGGCCATCGGCCACCCGCTGGGCGCGACCGGTGCGCGCATCACGGGCAAGGCGGCGGCGCTGCTGGCGCGCGAGAACGGCCGCTATGCGCTCGCCACGCAATGCATCGGCGGCGGGCAGGGCATCGCCACCATCCTCGAGCGCGTCTGATCGCCCGAGAATGACGGGCAACGCAACAAGGAGACTCCCATGGACAAGCTGTATCTCGAAGACCTGAAGGTCGGCGACCGTTTTCAGAGCGGCGAACACCTGCTCGACGCGGCACAGATCAAGGCCTTCGCACAGCAGTTCGACCCGCAGCCCTTCCACACCGACGAAGAGGCCGCCAAGAACACCTTCTTCGGCGGGCTGGCCGCGAGCGGCTGGCACACGGCGGCGCTTACGATGAGGCTGCTGGTCGACAGCGGCATTCCGCTGGCCGACGGCATCATCGGCTCGGGCGGCGAGCTGCAGTGGCCCAAGCCCACGCGGCCCGGCGACGTGCTGCATGTGGTGAGCGAGGTGGTCGACATCACGCCCTCACGCTCCAAGCCCGGCCGCGCGATGGTCTCGATGCGCTGCCAGACGCGCAACCAGCGCGGCGAGGTGCTGCAGTACTTCACGCCCAAGCTGGTGGTGCACAGCCGCACCGCGACGTCCTGACTCTCAAACTCAGACGACGCGCAGGCCCAGTTCCTCGACCAGCGCGGCCGCCTGCCGGTTGGAGATGGTCGCGCCCTTGAACGGCGCGGCGTTGGCCAGCCGCAGGCCGCCCAGGTCCACGTCGCGCAGGTCGGCGCCTTCGAAGCGCGCCAGCTTCAGGTGCGCGTTGCGCAGGCTGCCGCCTTCGAAGATGGTCTCGCGGAAATCACAACCCGAGAGGTCGGCCTCCGACAGGTCGAGCTGCGCGAGCGTCTGCTTGCGGAACGACAGGCCGCGCAGGTGCGCGTCGATCAGCAACGAGTCCTTGAACACGACGCCCAGCGCCGACACCTCGCCGAAGTGCGCGCCCGTGAGCTTCACGCCCGTGAAGAGCGCCGAGGCCAGCTTGGCGCGCGCCCACTGCGTGTTGTTCAGGTCGCAGTCCTGGAAGCGCGCGTTCGTGAGGTCGGCCAGGCCGAAGTCGGCCTGGCGCGCGCGGCAACCAACCCAGCGCGTGTCCGCCAGCTGGGCGCGCTCGAACGAGGTTTCGGCGAAGCTGCACAGGGTGAACTGCGCGCCGCGCAGGTCGAGGCGCGACAGGTCGGCCTCGTCGAAATGGCAGCGTTCGAAATGCGGCGGCGTGTCGCGGCCCTGCAGGCAGGCCTGCAGCTCGGCGCGTGACCAGGTCTGGTCGGAAATCACATCGGTCATTCGGGGCGGGAATCGGTCAGCGCGCGCAGCTCTGCGGGGCTGAAGCCCGCCCGGCCGCGTGCTTCGAGGTTGAAAGGCGGCTTGTGGCGCGGCGCGTCGTAGCGCGCGACCAGGGCCGGGTAGTTGGCTTCGGCGTCGAGCCCGGCGCGCTCGCACAGCCAGCGGTACCAGTGGTTGCCGATGGCCACGTGGCCCACTTCGTCGCGCAGGATGATGTCGAGGATTTCCACGGCACGCAGCGCGTCGGGCGTGTTCACGCGCTTGAGCTTGGACTGGATCAGCGGCGTGGCGTCGAGCCCGCGCGCCTCGAGCGTGCGCGGCACCAGCGCCATGCGCGCGAGCACGTCGTCCTTGGTCTTCTCGCACATGTTCCACAGGCCGTCGTGGCCCGGAAAGTCGCCGTAGCGCCAGCCCATGCCCTGCAGGTGCGTGTGCAGCAGCGTGAAGTGCTGCGCCTCCTCGTCGGCCACGCGCAGCCAGTCGCGGTAGTAGGCCTCGGGCATGCCGTCGTAGCGCCACACGGCGTCCAGCGCGAGGTTGATCGCGTTGAACTCGATGTGGCAGATCGAATGGATCAGCGCGGCGCGGCCTTCCGGCGTGAAGGGCGAACGCTTCTGCACGGCGGTGGCGGCCACGCGCAGCGGGCGCTCGGGACGGCCGGGCACGCCTTCATCGTCGCCGGGCGTGCGCAGGGGCTCGAGTGCTATGGAAACAGTAGCTGCCTGTGCAGCCGTGGCGCGCGTGGCGGCCACCTTGTCGTCGGGGTCTGTCAGGCGCAGCGCGGCCAGCGCGCTCAATCGGGGGTGCATCCCTACAATTCTAGTTTTGCCCCTCCGGAGACAACCACGATGGCGATTTACGAATTGGATGGCATTGCACCGCGCCTTGGCGAAGGCGCATGGGTCGCGGACAGCGCCCAGGTCATGGGCAATGTCGAACTGGCAGAGAACGCGAGCGTCTGGTTCGGCGCCGTGCTGCGCGGCGACACCGAGGTGCTGACCATCGGGCGCAACAGCAACATCCAGGACCTGTCGGTGCTGCACGCCGACATCGGCTGCCCGCTGACCATCGGCGACAACGTGACTGTGGGGCACCAGGTGATGCTGCACGGCTGCACCATCGGCGACAACTCGCTGATCGGCATCCAGGCGGTGGTCTTGAATAACGCCAAGATCGGCCGCAATTCGATCGTTGGCGCCGGCAGCGTCGTGACCGAGGGCAAGGAGTTTCCCGACAACTCCCTCATCATCGGCTCGCCCGCCAAGGTGGTGCGCACGCTCGACGATGCGGCCGCCGCCAAGCTGCGCCAGAGTGCGGAGCACTATGTAGAAAACGCCCATCGCTTCGCGAAGGGCCTCAAGAAAATCGCCTGACTCCGCGCAGGCACAGAGAGAAAGATTCCGTTTTGAGCGAGCTGCACAAATTCCTGTTCGATGGCCTGCCGGTGCGCGGCATGATCGTGCGCCTGACGGATGCGTGGCAGGAGATCCTTGCGCGGCGCGCCTCCAACACCGCCACCGGCGCCTACCCGCCGCCGGTGGCCGAGCTGCTGGGCGAGATGACGGCCGCGGCCACGCTGATGCAGGCCAACATCAAGTTCAACGGCGCACTCATCCTGCAGATCTTCGGCGACGGCCCCGTGAAGGTGGCCGTGGCCGAGGCCAAGCCCGACCTGAGCCTGCGTGCCACTGCCAAGGTGATCGGCGACCTGCCGGCCGACGCGCGCCTGCCTGACATGGTCAACGTGAACAACAAGGGCCGCTGCGCCATCACGCTCGACCCGAAAGACAAGCTGCCCGGCACCACGCCGTACCAGGGCGTCGTGCCGCTGTTCGGCGACGACGGCCAGAAGCTGGGCAAGCTCAGCGACGTGCTGCAGCACTACATGCTGCAAAGCGAACAGCTCGACACCACGCTGGTGCTCGCCGCCGACGACAAGGTGGCGGCCGGCCTGCTGATCCAGCGCCTGCCCATCAAGGGCGAGGGCAACCTCGAAGGCACCTCGCAGCAGGTGCACGACGAGGCGCACCAGGACCAGATCGGCCGCAACGAGGAATACAACCGCATCTCGATCCTGGCGTCGAGCCTCACGCGCGACGAGCTGCTCACGCTCGACGTCGAGACCATCCTGCGCCGCCTGTTCTGGGAAGAGAAGCTGCTGCGCTTTGAACCGCAAGCCGGCCTCCTGGGCCCGCACTTCGCCTGCACTTGCGGCCGCGAGCGCGTGGCGCAGATGATCCGCGGCCTCGGCGTGGAAGAGGCCGAGGAAATCCTCGCCGAGCGCGGCGACATCGAGGTCGGCTGCGACTTCTGCGGCAAGCAGTACCGCTTCGACGCGGTCGACACCGCGCAGCTGTTCAAGCCGCTGGGCGACCAGCTGCCGGGCAGCCCGGTCGTCCAGTAGGCGCGACGCGGTTCAAGCGGGCTGCGGCGGTTGCCGCAGCACCTTGACCATCGCGGCCAGGCGCTCGTTGCCCAGGCCCGCGCCCAGCGCGCGGTCGAACTGCCCCTTCAGGAAATCCGGAAAGCCCGCGTCGAGCTGCGCCTCGCGCGCCTGCTTCACGAACAGTCGGCCCGAGCCCGCGCAGGTGGCCATCGAGCTCTCGGGCTCGCCGTACCGGCCGGCGTGGATCGCCTCGCCTTCGGCCTGGATCATTTCGCCGAGCACCGGCGAGATCGCGCCGATCATCTGCGAGAACCCGTCCACCGGAAGCCCTTCGGCTTCGCAGATGCGCACGCCGTGAAAGAACCCGCTCATCGCCCCGAACATGCAAGAGAGCGTGGCCAGGTCCCAGGCGGCTGCGTTGCCGATCGGCTCGCCCATGTGCTGGATGTTGCCGGCGATGGCTTCGAGCAGCGGCCGGCAGGCGGCGAGGGCGCGTGCCTCGCCCGAGATGAAGAGCGGCGTGTCGGGCCGGCCGATCTGGCCCGGTGTGGCGAGCAGGGCGCCGTCGAGGTACGCCACGCCGCTGAGCGCGGCCCAGTCGTCGCGTGCGTCCTGGGGCGTGCCGGTGCTCAGCTGCACCAGCACCTTGCCGCGCAGCGCGTCGTGAACGCCGGGCGCGGCGAGGATGGCGCGCGACGCCGGGTAGTCGGCCACGCAGACCAGCACGATGGGGCTTGCCTGCACGGCGGCCAGAGCTGTCGGTGCGAGCACCGTGCCCTGGTTCAGGAGGGGCGTCGCGCGCTCGGTGGTGCGGTTCCACACCGTCAGCGTGAACTTCGATGCTTGAAGGGCGCGCGCGAGGGCGATGCCCATGGGGCCGAGGCCGATGAGGGAAACGTCGGTCATGTGAGGTCCTTGGTGAGAGATCGGATCAGGCGGCAGCCGGCGTCAGGCCCTGGCCCAGCCCGCCATCGACGGTGAGGCGCGCGCCCGTCGTGAAGGTCGCCTCGAAGGCGAAGAACAGCACCGCGCGCGCCACTTCGGCCGACGTGCCGTGGCGCCGCATCGGCGTGATCTGGTCGCCCAGGCGCATGAACTCGGCGCGCTCTTCGGCGCTCGCGTCGGTCACGCCGAGCGTGGGCGTGTCGATGAAGCCGGGGCTCACCACGTTCACGCGGATGCCGCGCGTCACCAGCTCCGCCGCGAAGCCGGAGGCCATCGAGCGCAGTGCGGCCTTGGTGGCGCTGTACACGCTCATGCCATGCATGCCGCCTTCGTCTGCGATGGACGAGGTGAAGACGATCGCGCTGCCCGCCGGCATCAGCGGCGCCAGGCGCTGCACGGTGAAGAACGGGCCCTTGGTGTTGACGGCGAAGGCGCGGTCGTAGCCGGCCTCGGTCACCTGCTCGAAGGGCTCGAGCGACGAGATGCCCGCGTTGATGTGCAGCAGGTCGATGCGGCCGAAGCGCTCGCGCACGGTGGCGGCCAGTGCATCGATGTCGGTCAGCGAGGCCGTGTCGGATGCCAGCACGTGCGCCCGCGCGCCGTACGGGCCGAGCACGCGGCGCGCGGCCTCCAGGTTCTGCGGGTTGCGGCCGGTCACGAGCACGTCGGCGCCGCCGTCGAGCAGCGCCTGCGCGGTGGCCAGGCCCATGCCGAGGGTGCCGCCGGTGATGACGGCCTTCTTGCCTGCGTAGGGGGTGTGGGGTGTGGTGTTCATGGCCGTCGATGATCCGGATCGCACGGCTTGCGGTCGCGCACGTTCAGCCGTGGGGGAGCACAAACGGCCGACGGCATGCACGCCGCGCGCGGCCCATAATGTTTCGATGAGCGATACCGATCTGGACACCGATCTGCACGGGCACGGTGGTGCGGCGTCCGAGGTGGCGCTGTCGGCCGACAGCTTCGTCGCGCCGCCCGCCACCGACAGCCTGCGCGTCGACGTGCGCCAGACCCCCGGCGGCGTGGTCGGCTACGAGGCGCTGCCCGACCACCGTCTCAAGCTGCACGTGGGCGCGCCGGTGGCGGGTGCCTGCCAGTTCCATCGTTTTCTCTACACGCGCGGCGACCTCGACATCCTGCCGGCTGGCAGCACCGACATCTGGCATGAAGAGTCGCCGAGCACCTCGGTCGTGGTGCGCATGGCGCCCGCGCTGCTCGTGCGCACGGCCGATGAGATGGGCCTGCCGGCCGAGCGCGCGGTGCTCGGCGAACGTCACCAGTTCCGCGACCCGCAGATCGAGCACATCGCCTGGGCGCTCGACGCCGAGCGGCGCGCGGGCTTTCCCAACGGTCGGCTCTACACCGACAGCCTGGGCACCGCGCTCGCGGTGCAGCTGATCGCGGCGGGCCCGCAGGTGGCGCCGTCACCCGCGCAGGGGCTGACGCGGCTGCAGCTGAAACGCGTGACGGAATTCATCGAGGCGCACCTGGACGGCGACCTGTCGCTGGCCGCGCTGGCCGAGGTCGCGGGCCTGAGCGCCTCGCACCTGAAGACGCAATTCAAGCGCTCGACCGGCCAGGCGGTGCATGCGTATGTGGTGCATCGCCGCGTCGACCGCGCGCGCAGCCTGCTGCTGAACAGCGAGCTGCCCGCGAGCCTCGTGGCGCTCGAGAGCGGCTTCTCGCACCAGAGCCACATGGCGCGCTGCATGCGCCGCGTGCTGGGCCTCACGCCCGGCGAGGTGCGGCGCGCGGCCTGAGCTCAGCGCGCTTCGTCGTCGAAGCCGCCGAATGCGATGTCGGGCGCGCTCGTGTTGTGCTTGGAGGGCAGGGTGCGGCCGAAGCGCACTTGCGTGGCGTTCAGCGTCTTCACCTCGGGCAGCGGCAGCGCCTGCTCGGCCGCCTGCGGCGAGGCCTGCCAGCGCACCTCGCTCATGTCGGCGTTGTCGCGCGTCACGTACATCGAACGCAGCACCGCGAAGGGCTGCTTGGCGCTCGCCGTGGGCTTGGAGAGCGTCACGTCGAGCGCGGTGCGGGTGCGGCTGATCTCGGTCACGCGCGCCACAGCGCTGCCGCCGTCGGCGAAGCGCAGGTGGATGGCCAGCGGTTTCGGTACGACGCGGATCGACGCGATGTTCACCACCGGCCGCCCGGCTTGAACGACCGGGCCGAGCAGGAACGACGAGCCGTACACACCGTCGCCGAAGCGCGCCTCAGGCAGCGGCTTGAGGCGCCAGTAGCCGTCGGAGGGGTAGAGCACGATGGCCTCGAGCGCCTTGCCGTTTTCCTTCTTGAACACCTGCAGCAAGTGAAAGCCGCGGTCGTGGCGCGCGCCGACCTGCACCGGCACACGCGCCGGACGCCAGAAGGTCGGCAGCGTCATGCCGACGATGCGCCATTGCGCGTTGTCGAGCAGCACGACGGTGCGTTGCTTGAAGCGGTGCGCCGGGTCGGTGGGGTGGGCGCCGCCGTCGAAGTTGCAGCCCGAGAAGTCGGGCGCGGTGACGTCGTTGCCGATGGTGCCGAGGTAGCTGGGCTGCAGCGCTTCGATGCGCAGGCGGCGGATGCCGTCGCCGCGCAGCACCATCGACACGTTGTCTTCCTCGGCGCAGGCCGTGGGGGTGGTGGCGTTCTCGACGGTGGCGGCCACGGGGGCTGCAGAAGTGGCACCGGTGGTCAGCAGCAGGGCGAGGAAAGCGGCGGCGGGAGCGCGCGAGGCAAGGCGCGCAGCGGTCGAAACGGGCATCGGGTCTCCGGTGAAGGGGAGAGGGCGCGCGAACGCGCAGGAGCCGGAAGGCTCAGGGCGGGTCGCGGCGCGCCATCAGGTCGCTGAAGAGCTTATGTTCGCATTCCGGGTCGGAACACTTCTCGCAAGGCCATGTCCACGAGGCGGGCTTGGCATCGCGGCGGGTGCGCGTGCGGGCGCGGCCTTCGTTGCCGGCGATGGTGTTGATCGCATTCCAGGCGTTCGCCAGCCGTTCTCCACCGCTGCCATGCACCACGGCGTACGAGAGCCCGGCGCGCGAGAGCGCGGCGCGCACCAGCGTGTCGGTCGGCTGGCGCGCATGCGGGCCGTCGCGCATGTCGTCGGCCACCCAGGGCAGGTCGAGCGCGGTGAGCAGCGTGATGGCATAGCGCCGCTGTGCGGCGAGGGCGCTGTCGTACAGCGAGGTGTCGGCGAACAGCTGCTCGCTGTAGACCGCTGTCATGAGTGCCGTGGTGTCGGCCACCACCACGCCCGTGGCGGCAGCGGCGTCGATGCGGCGCATCTGTTCGTCAGCGATGGCCTGCTGCTCGTCGGGGTGCGGCGTGCGGCCTTCGCGTTCGCACCATTCGCGCAGGTACTCGCCCACCAGCGTGACGGGCGTGCCGCGGTCCTGCAGGCGCTGTGCGATGGCGCACGAGAGCTCGGTCTTGCCCGTGCTCTCGGCGCCCACGAGCGCGATGACGCAGCCGGTCGGCAGGTTCGGCGTCATGCCGGCACCGCCTTCGTCGTGGCCTTCGGCAGGCGTCGCTGCCATGCCAGGAAGCCGGCCACGCTGAGCACGGCGAACACCGCGTACAGCGCTGTCGTGAGCCACAGGCCTTTGTGGATGAACAGGCCCACGCTGACCACGTTCACGGCCAGCCAGATGAGCCAGTTCTCGATGAACTTGCGTCCGAGCAGGAACTGCCCGACCAGGCTCAGGCCGGTGACGAAGCCGTCCCACCAGGGCACGTCGGTGTTGGTGAAGCGACGCAGAAAGAGGGCGACCACGGGCCACGCAATGGCGCAGGCCAGGAGGGCGTACGCGGTACCGCGCGGCGACAGCCGGCTGACCCGCAAGGCGCTGCCGTCGGCGCGAAAGCCGCGCAGCCATTGCGCCCAGCCCCACAGGGCGACGAAAGCGAAGAAAACTTGAAGGGCTGCGTCGCCGTAGATGCGTGCGTTGGCGAACACCACCACGTAGAGCAGCGAGCTGACGATCGCCAGCGGCCAGCCCCAATGGATCTCGCGCATGTTGCAGCCGACCATCGCGAGCGCGAGCACGGCCGCGACGAGTTCGAGCCAGGTGACGGGAGAGCCCCACAGCGCAAAGGCGGAGGCCGAAAGGAACTCGGGGAGGAGGTTCACACCGAGGCTGTGCGTCTTTCGGGTCGCTCTGTGAACCTCACACGGTCTGGTCGTGCGACACCGCGGAACCGGCTTTGCCGGGCCGCTGGTGTCGCCCCCTGGAAGGGGGTTGGCGAAGCGACACGAAGTGCGCGGAGACTGGGGGTCATCCGATTACCTCGCGATCTGCACGAAGACTTCGTTCGGTTTGACCATGCCGAGTTCCGCGCGGGCGCGTTCCTCGACCATCTCGAGGCCGTCTTTCAGGTCATTGACTTCGGACGCGAGCCGCTCGTTGTTGAGGGAGGCCTTGGCGTTGGCGTCCTTCTGGTCGGCCAGCTGGGTCCTCAGCTGGGCGACCTCGCGCACGCTGCCGCGCCCGTTCCACAGCTGCCACTGCAGGATGACCAGCAGGAGCACCAGGATGAGAGGAGGGACGAAGCGCGCGCGCATGCAGGCTGCGAGGCGCTACTTGAGGTTGTAGAACGCGCCGCGGCCCGGGTAGACGGCGATGTCGCCGAGGTCTTCTTCGATGCGCAGCAGCTGGTTGTACTTGGCGATGCGGTCCGAACGCGACAGCGAGCCGGTCTTGATCTGGCCGGCATTGGTGCCCACGGCGATGTCGGCGATGGTGCTGTCTTCGGTTTCGCCCGAACGGTGCGAGATGACGGCCGTGTAGCCCGCGCGCTTGGCCATCTCGATGGCGGCGAAGGTTTCGGTCAGCGTGCCGATCTGGTTGATCTTGATCAGGATCGAGTTGGCGATGCCCTTGTCGATGCCTTCCTGCAGGATCTTGGTGTTGGTGACGAACAGGTCGTCGCCCACCAGCTGCACGCGCTTGCCCAGGCGTTCGGTCAGGTGCTTCCAGCCGTCCCAGTCGCCTTCGTGCATACCGTCTTCGATGCTGATGATCGGGTACTTGTCGACCCAGGTGGCGAGCATGTCGGTCCAGCTTTCGGCCGTGAGCGACAGGTTTTCGCCCGACAGCACGTACTTGCCGTCCTTGTAGAACTCGCTGGCCGCGCAGTCCAGGCCCAGGGCGATCTGCTCGCCGGCGGTGTAGCCGGCCTTGTCGATGGCTTCCAGGATGAGCTGGATGGCTGCTTCGTGGCTCTCGACGCTGGGAGCGAAGCCGCCTTCGTCGCCCACGGCGGTGCTGATGCCGCGGTCGCCCAGGATCTTCTTCAGGGCGTGGAACACTTCGGCGCCGTAGCGCACGGCCTCGCGGAAGCTCTTGGCGCCCACGGGGATGATCATGAACTCTTGCAGGTCCAGGCTGTTGTTGGCGTGCGCGCCGCCGTTGATGACGTTCATCATCGGCACCGGCAGCTGCATGCCGCCCATGCCGCCGAAGTAGCGGTACAGGGGCAGGCCCGACTCTTCGGCCGCGGCGCGGGCCACGGCCATCGAGACGGCGAGGGTGGCGTTGGCACCCAGGCGGGCCTTGTTGTCGGTGCCGTCCAGGTCGATCATCGTGCGATCGAGGAAGGCCTGTTCGCTGGCGTCCAGGCCCAGCACGGCTTCCGAGATCTCGGTGTTGATGTTCTCGACGGCCTTCAGCACGCCCTTGCCGAGGTAGCGGCTCTTGTCGCCGTCGCGCAGCTCGATGGCCTCGCGCGAACCGGTCGAAGCGCCCGAGGGCACGGCCGCACGGCCCATGGTGCCCGATTCGAGCAGCACGTCGCACTCGACGGTGGGGTTGCCTCGGCTGTC
Organism: Variovorax boronicumulans; assembly: GCF_009811375.1. Lineage (NCBI taxonomy): Bacteria > Pseudomonadati > Pseudomonadota > Betaproteobacteria > Burkholderiales > Comamonadaceae > Variovorax > Variovorax boronicumulans. Next base: position 3,215,879 of record NZ_BKDH01000001.1, on the reverse strand, counting down.
GAGAATTTCGCGGCCGACGATGTCAACGATTGCACTCATCTCTATCTCTTTCTCTGGGTCTCTTGGTGGAGTGGACTGGCAAAAAACGGAATCAAAGGCCTTCGACCGCGATCATGTTCATGATGGCGGCGCCGGCACGCGCTTCACGCGCTTTCAGGTATTCGGGCGTCTCGTAGAAGGCCTTGGCCTTCTCGAAGCTGGGGAATTTGAGCACGACGACGCGGGTGGGCTTCCAGTCGCCCTCGAGCGGCTGCACCTGGCCGCCGCGCACGCAGACTTCGGCGCCGTGCGCCTGCATCGCGACGCTCGACCACTTCTTGTATTCCTCGTACTGCGTCGGGTTGGTAACTTCGACGTGGGCGATGACGTAACCACTGCTCATGCTTGAAAACTGTCCTCGAGGAATGCGTTTTTCTTGGTGACCCGGTCGAGCGCGATGAGCGTCTCGAGCAGGGCCTTCATGTGCTTGAGCGGCACGGCGTTGGGGCCGTCGCTCAGGGCTTTGTTCGGGTCGGGGTGCGTCTCCATGAAGAGACCGGCCACGCCCACGGCCACGGCCGCGCGCGAGAGCACCGGCACCATTTCGCGCTGGCCTCCCGAACTGGTGCCCTGGCCGCCGGGCAGTTGCACCGAGTGGGTGGCGTCGAACACCACGGGTGCTTTCGTCTCGCGCATGATCGCCAGCGAGCGCATGTCCGACACGAGGTTGTTGTAGCCGAAGCTGGCGCCGCGTTCGCAGGCCATGAAGCTGTCTTCGTCCAGGCCGGCTTCCTTGGCGGCAGCGCGGGCCTTGTCGATCACGTTCTTCATGTCGTGCGGTGCGAGGAACTGGCCCTTCTTGATGTTCACCGGCTTGCCCGACTGCGCCGCGGCATGGATGAAGTCGGTCTGGCGGCACAGGAAGGCGGGCGTCTGCAGCACGTCGACCACCTTGGCGGCCTCGGTGATGTCCTCGTGGGTGTGCACGTCGGTCAGCACGGGCAGGCCGAGTTCACGCTTCACCTTGGCCAAAATTTCGAGGCCCTTGTCGCGACCCGGGCCGCGAAAGCTCGTGCCCGAGGAACGGTTGGCCTTGTCGAAGCTGCTCTTGAAGATGAACGGGATGCCCAGCGACGCGGTGATTTCCTTCAACGTGCCGGCCGTGTCCATCTGCAGCTGCTCGGATTCGACCACGCACGGGCCGGCGATCAGGAAGAAAGGCTGGTCCAGCCCGATGTCGAATCCGCAAAGCTTCATGCCACTGCCTTGAGCGTCTTGTTGGTGCTGCCCGCGCCCTTGTCCTTGTGGTCGAGCGCCGCCTTGATGAAGGCGTTGAACAACGGATGGCCGCCCCACGGCGTTGACTTGAACTCGGGGTGGAACTGCACGCCCATGAACCACGGGTGCACGTTCTGCGGCAGCTCGACGATTTCGGTCAGGTGCTCGCGCTGCGTGAGCGCCGAGATCACGAGGCCGGCGTTGCGCAGCTCGTCCAGGTAGTTGACGTTGGCTTCGTAGCGGTGGCGATGGCGCTCGGTGACCACGTCGCCGTAGATGCTGTGCGCCAGCGTGCCCGGCGTGACGTCGGAGCTTTGCGCACCCAGGCGCATGGTGCCGCCGAGGTCGGACTTCTCGTCGCGCGTCTTCACGGTGCCGTCGCGGTCCTTCCACTCGGTGATCAGCGCGATCACGGGGGTGGGCGTCTCCGGGTCGAACTCGGTGCTGTTGGCGTTCTTCAGGCCGGCCACGTGGCGGGCGTACTCGATGGTGGCGACCTGCATGCCCAGGCAGATGCCCAGGTAGGGCACCTTCGATTCACGGGCGAAGCGGGCGGCCGAGATCTTGCCTTCCACGCCGCGCTGGCCGAAGCCGCCGGGCACCAGGATGGCGTCGTACTTGGCCAAGCGCGACACGTCTTGCGCCGAGATGGTCTCGGAGTCGATGTAGTCGATCTTCACGCGGGCATGGTTCTTCATGCCGGCGTGGCGCAGCGCTTCATTGAGCGACTTGTAGCTGTCCGACAGGTCGACGTACTTGCCGACCATGGCGATCGACACTTCCTGCTGCGGATGCTCGACCTCGTACACCAGCTCGTCCCAGCGCGTGAGCTTGGCCGGCGGGGTGTTGATGCGCAGCTTGTCGCAGATCAGGCCATCGAGGCCCTGTTCGTGCAGCATGCGGGGCACCTTGTAGATGGTGTCCACGTCCCACATGGAGATCACGCCCCATTCGGGCACGTTCGAGAACAGCGAGATCTTGGCGCGCTCGTCGTCGGGGATCGGGCGGTCGGCGCGGCACAGCAGGGCGTCGGCCTGGATGCCGATGGCGCGCAGTTCCTTGGCGGTGTGCTGCGTGGGCTTGGTCTTGAGCTCGCCGGCGGCGGCGATCCAGGGCACGTAACTCAGGTGCACGAAGGCCGAATTGTTCGGGCCCATGCGCAGGCTCATCTGGCGCACGGCTTCCAGGAAGGGCAGCGACTCGATGTCGCCCACGGTGCCGCCGATTTCGACGATGGCCACGTCCACTTCATGCGCCGTGCCGATGCCGGCGCCGCGCTTGATGTATTCCTGGATCTCGTTGGTGATGTGCGGAATGACCTGGACGGTCTTGCCGAGGTAGTCGCCGCGGCGTTCCTTCTCGAGCACGGTCTTGTAGATCTGGCCGGTCGTGAAGTTGTTGGCCTTGCGCATCCGCGTGTTGATGAAGCGCTCGTAGTGGCCGAGGTCGAGGTCGGTCTCGGCGCCGTCATCGGTGACGAACACTTCGCCATGCTGGAACGGTGACATCGTGCCGGGGTCGACATTGATGTACGGATCGAGCTTGATGAGGGTGACTTGGAGGCCGCGCGATTCGAGGATCGCGGCGAGCGAGGCGGAGGCGATTCCCTTGCCAAGGGAAGATACGACACCACCGGTGACGAAGACAAATTTGGTCATGCCAGTTCCGGACGCGTGAATCCGGGCAGTGGGAAATTGCGATTATAGGTGTCCCCTTTGTGCCTCCACGGCCGAAGGCCATCCGGTTCCTGATCTTGTCGGTATGTGAGCAACAATATGTCCCATGCAAGATCTCGCCGGCAAACACATCGTCCTCGGACTCACAGGGGGCATCGCCTGCTACAAATCGGCCGAGTTGTGCCGCCTGCTCGTGAAGGCGGGCGCCACCGTCCAGGTCGTGATGACCGAGGCGGCCGAGCAGTTCATGACGCCGGTCACCATGCAGGCGCTCTCGGGGCGCACCGTCTACACCTCGCAGTGGGACGCCCGCGAGCCGAACAACATGCCGCACATCAACCTCAGCCGCGAGGCCGACGCGATCGTGCTGGCGCCCTGCAGCGCCGATTTCATCGCGCGGCTGGTACAGGGCCGCTCCGACGAGTTGCTGAGCCTGCTGTGCCTGGCGCGTCCGACCGACCGCGTGCCGCTGTTGATCGCCCCCGCCATGAACCGCGAGATGTGGGCCCATCCGGCCACGCAGCGCAACCTGATGCAGGTGTCGGCCGACGGCGCGACCGTGCTGGGCGTGGGCAGCGGCTGGCAGGCCTGCGGCGAAACCGGCGACGGGCGCATGCTCGAACCGGCGCAACTGCTCGAGGACATCACGGCCTTCTTCCAGCCCAAGCTGCTGGCGGGGCAGAAGGTGCTGGTCACGGCCGGCCCGACCTTCGAGGCGCTGGACCCGATCCGCGGCATCACCAACCATTCGTCCGGCAAGATGGGTTTCGCCATCGCCCGCGCGGCGCGCGAGGCCGGTGCCGAGGTCACGCTGGTGGCCGGCCCGGTGCACTTGCCGACCCCGCGCGGCGTGAGCCGCATCGACGTGCTGTCGGCGCAGGAGATGCTCGAAGCCACCACCCGCGCTGCGCAGGCAGCTAGCATTTTTGTAGCAACGGCCGCCGTGGCCGACTGGCGCCCGGCGACGCACAGCGACCAGAAGATCAAGAAAGACGGCAGCGGCCAGACGCCGGTGCTGCACTTCGTCGAGAACCCCGACATCCTGCTCACGGTGGCCAAGAGCGAACGCGCACAGGCCAGGAAGCTGTTCTGTGTGGGCTTCGCCGCCGAGAGCGAGAACCTCGCCGAGCACGCCAAGGCCAAGCGCGAACGCAAAGGCATTCCGCTGCTGGTGGGCAACATCGGCCCCCTGACCTTCGGGCAGGACGACAACGCCTTGCTGCTCGTGGACGCGAAGGGCGTGCGCGAGCTGCCCCGCGCGCCCAAGCTCCGGCTGGCGCGCGAGTTGATGACGGAGATTGCCGCGCGACTTCCTGATTGGAGGGCCTGATGAACACCGAATCCAACACACCACCCAACGGCGACTTCGCCCGCTACGTGGAGCAGCTGTCGGCGCGGGCTGGCCAGTCCGCCCGCGTCCCGGGCAAGGAGTCCGAGCACGGGCTGGACGTCGGCATGACGCCTTCGCCCGGCGCGCAGGGGACCGTCGCCACGCGGCGCGAATCGCCGGCTGGCGAGGCCGCGAAGGCAGACGGCACCAAGGCCATCCCCCTGGGCACGCTCAAGGTGCTGGCCGGCATGGGGGCGATGGTGTTCCTGGTGCTGTGGGCCATCGGCGTGCCGCTCTCCGTGCTGGTCCTGGGCGCCGCCGCGGCGGCCTGGTTCGGCAAGCGTTTTCTCAAGGGACTCAGCCTGAGGCCCGGGGTCGCCAAGTGGCAGCAGGTGCTCGAAGAGGCCGCCCGCAGGCAAAAAGAACAGCAACAGAAATAAACAAGGCAGCAAGTCAGTGAACGTAGACGTCCGAATCCTCGATCCGCGCATGGTGGATCAATTGCCCGCGTATGCCACCCCCGGAAGCGCCGGCCTCGACCTGCGGGCCTGCCTCGATGCCCCGGTCACGCTCGAACCCAATGCCTGGCAACTGGTGGGCACCGGCATCGCGATCCACCTGGCCGATCCGGCCTATGCCGCGCTGATCCTGCCGCGCTCGGGCCTGGGTCACAAGCACGGCATCGTGCTGGGCAATCTCGTCGGCCTGATCGACAGCGACTACCAAGGCGAGCTGAAGGTCAGCGCCTGGAACCGCAGCAACACGCCCTTCGTGCTGCAGCCGATGGAGCGGCTCGCGCAGCTGGTGATCGTGCCGGTGGTGCAGGCGCAGTTTCGCGTGGTCGCCGAGTTCGAGGCCTCGCAACGCGGCGAGGGCGGCTACGGTTCGACCGGCAAGCACTGAGCCTTTGCCCCGGCAAAGCTGAAGGGCACCTGAGTATCCAAGGCGTAAAGAACGGAACCGCCGGCGTGCGGTTCGTCTCGAAGGTTTCAGCGTGTGTCTTTCGTCATCGCGGCTTCGGCTGAAACGTTAGACACAGGCAGGCATGCAGCCCGTCCGGGCGCGTGCTGTTTTCTTCGAGGAGCCTCTTTCATGAACATCTCAATGCGCTTCATTTCCGTCACGGCGTCCGTGCTCGCACTGGCCACGCTCACGGCCTGTGTCGCGCCGGCCCCGGTTTACCAGACCTCGCGCTATCCCTACCAGGCCCCGCCGCGGGCGATCCAGTACCAGGAAGCGGCCTACGTCGAGTACGGCCACGTCGCCAACATCGAGGTGCTGCGCAGCGAAACCGCGGGCGTGGGCACCACGGGTGGCGGTGCCATCGCGGGCGGCCTCATTGGCGGCGTGGTGGGCAACCAGTTCGGACGCGGCAACGGCCGTGCCGCAGCCACTGCGCTCGGCCTCGTGGGCGGCGCCTTGCTGGGCAACACCATCGAGGCCCAGCAGAACGGCCCGCGCGCCTACGAGAGCTACCGCGTCTCGGTGCAGACCGACCGCGGCGGCTACCGCGCCTTCGACGTGCAAAACCCGGGCGACCTGCGCATCGGCGACCGCGTGCGCATCGACAACGGGCACATCTCGCGCATGTAAGCGGTCGGCCGCGCGCGCAAAGAAAAAAGCCGGGCACTGCCCGGCTTTTGCTTTGTGGGATGGCTGGGTGTCAGTGCAGCATCTGGCCGCCCGGCGCCATCGGCGGCACCTTGAAGAAGGCCGTGCCGGCCGAGCCGCGGCCGACTTCTTCTTCGGTGGCTTCACGCACCGAACGCACCGTGATGTCCAGGCGGATCGCGATGCCCGCCAGCGGGTGGTTGCCGTCGAGCACGAGGTGGTCGGGGTAGATCTCGGCCACGGTGTAGATCGCGTCCTTGGGCATGGCCTCGCTCACGCCCTTGGGCAGGGCGGAGCCGTCGAAGGTCATGCCTTCCTCGGTGCCTTCGGGGAACAGCGCGCGCGGCTCCAGGAAGAGCAGCTGGTCGTTGAAGTCGCCGAAGCCCTGTTCGGGCTCGATCTGCAGTTGCACGCGCGCGCCGGGCTCATGGCCCTGCAGGGCGGCCTCGATCACGTCGAAGAGGTCGTCGCCGCCCACCATGAATTCCACCGGCTCGTCGAGCACGTCCAGCACATCGCCCAGCGTGTCTTTCATGGTCCAGGTCAGGCCGACCACGCATTGTTCAGAGATTTCCATTGCAGAATTCTCCCATGGAGATCAATCAACCGCTGCCCTTGCTTGGCGGCCTGAGGCCCGCGCAGTTCATGCGCCGGTACTGGCAAAAGAAACCCCTGCTGATCCGGCAGGCCGTTCCCTCGATGGTGCCACCGATCGACCGCCAAGCGCTCTTCGCGCTGGCGGAGCGCGAGGGCGTCGAGTCGCGCCTGATCCGGCATGGGAAGGGCGGCTGGTCGCTCAAGCACGGCCCGTTGCCCCGCCGCGCGCTGCCGCCGCTGAAGCAGCCGGGCTGGACGATGCTGGTGCAGGGGGTCGACCTGCATCACGACGGCGTGCACGACCTGCTGCGGCAGTTCCGCTTCCTGCCCGACGCGCGCCTGGACGACCTGATGATCAGCTACGCGAGCGACACCGGCGGCGTCGGCCCGCATTTCGACAGCTACGACGTGTTCCTGCTGCAGGCGCAGGGGCGGCGCCGCTGGTCCATCGGCAAGCAATCCGACCTGCGGTTGCAGCCTGACGTGCCGCTCAAGGTGCTCGAGCATTTCGAGCCCGAGCAGACCTTCGTGCTCGAGCCCGGCGACATGCTGTACCTGCCGCCCAAGTACGCCCACGACGGCGTGGCGGTGGGCGACGACTGCATGACGTATTCCATCGGGCTGCGCTCGTCCGCCGTGGGCGAGTTGGGCGCCGACCTGCTGGCGCGCGTGGCGCAGGCCTATGCGGAAGACCTGGAAGACGCAGGCCCGGCCGAACTGGCGCGCTACCGCGATCCGTCGCAACCTGCCGTCGAGGCCCCGGCCGCGATGCCGGCCGCGCTGCAGGACTTCGCGCGCAAGGCCGTCGAAGCCGCGCTGCGCGACCCCGACGCCATCGACCGCGCGCTGGGCGAATCGCTCACCGAGCCGAAGGCCAACGTCTGGTTCGGCGAAGGCAATGAAGTGCCCGCGGTGCTGCGCGAAGTCGCGCTCGACCGCCGCACGCGCATGCTCTACGACGCGCGGCACGTCTACATCAACGGCGAGAGCTTCCGCGCCGGCGGGGCCGACGCCACGCTGATGCGGCGGCTGGCCGACCAGCGCGCGCTCGGTGCGCGCGAACTGGCCCGCGCCAGCGAGGGCGCGCGGGCGCTGCTGGGCGAGTGGTGCGAGGCGGGCTGGCTGCATGCCGGGTGAAGGCGCCATACCGGTCCTGAGCGAAGGCCGATTCGACGGCCGCGAGGCGTTTGCCGACCTCGTTCGCGGGGCGTTGTCCGCTGCCGCACGCCAGGGCTGGAGCGAGATCGTCTTCAGCGACCCCGACTTCGCCGACTGGCCCCTGGGCGAGCGCGCCAGCATCGAGGCGCTGCAGGCCTGGTCGGCCAGCGGGCGCCGCCTGTTGCTGCTGGCAGGGCGCTTCGACCTGATCGAGCGCGGCCATGCGCGCTTCGTGACGTGGCGCCGCACCTGGGACCACATCGTCGAATGCCGCGCGGCAGGCCGTTCAGGCGCGGCAGAGGAGGTGCCCAGCGCCCTGTGGACGCCCACCTGGTGCCTGCACCGCATCGACCCCGAACGCAGCCGCGGCGTCTGCAGCGGCGACGCGCGTGCACGGCGCGACCTGCGCGAAAGCCTCGACGAGCGCTGGCGCCAGGGCCGGCCGGCCTTTCCCGCCTCCACGCTCGGCTTGTAAGCCAATGCCGCAAATACACCCCCGCGACATATCCGGGCGGGGTTGGCGGTCTAGAATTTTTTGGTTCCAGACCTTCATTGCCAAAGGAGTCCTCATGAAGAAGTCGTCGTCCGTCCTGATTGCCTCGCTGATCGCCGCTGCCGCCCTGGTGGCCTGCGGAAAGAAAGAGGACGCCGCCCCCGCGGTCGTGACCCCGCCGCCCGCTCCCGTGACCGAACCCGCACCCGCCGCACCGCCAGCCGCCGCGCCTGCGTCGGCACCGTCGGCAGCCGCCTCGTCGGCCCTGGACGCCGCCAACGCCGCGACCGAAGCCGCCAAGAAGGGCGAGGCACCGAAGCAGTAATTTCGCTGCAGGTCCGCACCATGCAAAAAAGCCGCCCTCGGGCGGCTTTTTCATTGGGGGAGGGCGATGCCCCGCCTGTTCAGACGTCGAGCCAGGGCGAGCCCTCGGCGGCGGTCGCCGTGAGCATCTCGGCTTCATCGCCGCCCAGCGCCTCGGCCATCAGGCGCCGCACGATCTCGGGCCGGTTGTTCTGCTCGCTCAGGTGCGCCGCGACCACGTGGCGCAGCCCGTCGTGGAGCACGGCGCGCGCGATCTCGGCGGCCGCGGTGTTCGACAGGTGGCCGTAGTTGCCGCCCACGCGCTGCTTCAGGAATGACGGGTAGGCCGAGCCGGCGAGCAGGTCGCTGTCGTGGTTGAACTCCAGCAGCAGCGCGTGCGCGCCGCGCAGCCGGGCCAGCACGTGGCTGGTGGCGTGGCCCAGGTCGGTCAGCACGCCCAGCGTGCGGTTGCCGTCGGTGCAGCGCAGCTGCAGCGGCTCGCGGGCGTCGTGGGGCACGGTGAAGGGCTGCAGGCAGAGGTCGCCGACCGTGAACTCGGCGTCGTCGCGCGCCAGGTGCAGGCGGCCTTCGTAGTCGCGGCGGCCGGTGGCAAGCCACGTGCCTTCGCTCATCCAGACCGGAATGCGGTCGCGCAGCGACAGCGCGTGGGCGCAACCGATGTGGTCGCCATGCTCGTGGGTGATGAAGACGGCGTCGAGGTCTGCGGCAGCCAGGCCCGCTTGGGCCAGGCGCCGGTCGAGCTGGCGGATGCCGAAGCCGCAGTCGACGAGGAGGCGGGTGGTGCGGCCGGCGCTGGTCGTTGCTTCGACCAGCGCGGCGTTGCCCGTGCTGCCGCTGCCGAGGCTTCGGAAGCGGAGCATGGGGCTTACTTCAGGTCGTCGGCGATGACCTTGACGATGCGCTGCGCGTTGGCCGAGGTTTCGGGTGCGCCGGCGTCGTTCAGGACCGAGACCGTGGTGGCTTCGCCCTGGCTCTTGACCGAGATGCGGAACTTGATCGGCGCTTCGTCCTTCTTGGAGCTGAACAGCTTGCCGAAGAAGCCATCGTCCTTCTTGTCGGGGTTCGGCGTCACGTAGCGCACGTAGTAGGTGCCGGCGCTGCGATCGCGGTCTTCGACGGTGAAGCCGGTGCGGTCCAGGGCCAGGCCGACGCGGCGCCATGCGCGGTCGAAGCCTTCGCTGATCTGCACGACCGGCTGGTTGCCGACGGTGGCCACGGTGGCGGTCTTGGGCGCTGCGGTGGTCGCGGCGAGGATCTTCGACTGCTCTTGCGACACACCGAGCTTGACCATCAGGCGGCGCAGGAATTCGGTCTCGAGCTCAGGATCGCTCGGGCGGGGCTGCCACACGGTCTGGTCCTGGCGGGAGTTGTTGTAGACCTCCTGCATGCCGCGGTGGCTGACGAAGATCTCGGTGCCGTTGGTGCTGCGCTCCAGGCGGGTGCGGAAGCGATCGAGTTCGCCGGTCGAGTAGACCGAGTCGACCAGCTTGCCCAGCGTGCCGCGGATGATGTCCTGCGGCAGCTTGGCGCGGTTCTCGGCCCAGTCGGTTTCCATGATGCCCAGGTTGCGCTGGTCGGTGGTCAGCAGGAAGCCGTTTTCCTGCCAGAAGTCCTTGACGGGCTCCCAGAGCTGGTCGGGCGTGCGGTTGATGACGATCCAACGCTGCGTGCCTGAGCGCTCCATGCGCACGTCGCCGATGTTGGCCACGGCGGTGGGGATGCCCGGTGCGTTCGCGATGCCGGCCTGGTAGGCGTTGGCGGTGACGGCGCCGCCCGGCACTGCGTAGCGGTTGTCGCGCGAGAGCTGGGAGAGATCGGGTGGGACTTCGAGCGTCGGGGCCTTGCCTGCGCTCTTGTAGTCGATCTTGTCGCTCTCGAGGACGGAGCAGGCGGCGAGGCTGGCAACGAGGGCCAGCAGTGCAAGTCGCGAAATGTTCTTCAACGTCGTCTTCCTTGGTGGAATGGTTCGGTCAATCGATGGGCCCCAGCGCCCCGCCCTCTCTGAGCACTGTTGCGGCAAAAGGTTGCTTGACCTTGCTGCGAACAGGGGGAAAGGGCGGACGGGAGCCGGTGTGATCGGTGGGGAAACCCGGGCTCGGTCAGTCCTTGAGCAGGCCGGTGGCGCGCAGGGCGCCCTCGACCGCCGGGCGGCTCGCTTCGCCGAGTTCCGTGAGCGGCAGCCGCAGGGCGCCGCCGCACAGACCCAGGCGGGCCATGGCCCACTTGAGCGGGATCGGGTTGGGTTCGACGAACAGGTTGCGGTGCAGCGGCATCAGTTCGAACTGCAGCTGCATCGCGCGCTTGACGTCGCCGGCCAGTGCGGCCACGCACAGCTCGTGCATCTTGCGCGGCGCCACGTTGGCCGTGACGCTGATGTTGCCCTGGCCGCCGCACAGCATGAGCGCGACCGCGGTCGGGTCGTCGCCGGAGTAGACGGCAAAGTTTTTCGGCAGGTCGCGGATGAGCCACTGGGCACGCTCGATGTTGCCGGTGGCTTCCTTGATGCCGATGATGCCGGGCACCTGCGCCAGGCGCAGCACGGTGTCGTGCGCCATATCGGCGACGGTGCGGCCGGGCACGTTGTACAGCACCACGGGCAGGTCGCCGACAGCTTCGGCGATGGCCTTGAAGTGCTGGTACTGGCCCTCTTGCGTGGGCTTGTTGTAGTAGGGAACGACCTGGAGTTGCGAGTCGGCGCCGACGCCCTTGGCGAACTTGGCGAGCTCGATGGCTTCCTTGGTCGAGTTCGCGCCGCAGCCGGCCATCACGGGCACGCGGCCCCGGGCCTGCTCGACGGATACGCGGATGATTTCGCAGTGCTCTTCCACATCGACCGTCGGCGATTCGCCGGTGGTGCCGACCACGCCAAGGCAGTCGGTGCCTTCGTCAATGTGCCAGTCGATGAGCCGCCGCAGGGCGGGGTAGTCGACACTGCCGTCGTCGTGCATCGGCGTGACGAGCGCGACGATGCTGCCTGTCAGTTGCTCCAAGGGAATCTCTTTGTCGGTGGACGAAAGCGGCCATTCTACTGACTCCGGCCGGGCCGGAGACAGTTGTGTCGGCCAGCTCAGCTGGCCTTCAGGAAGTGGCGCGGCGGGGCGCCCGCGGCCGCTTCGCCGGGCCGCACGGCGGCGATGCGCTGGACGAAGCGCGCCGGCTCCGGCAGGAAGCCGTCTTCATAGGCGATCACCTGCAGGCTGGCGCAGGCCCCGAGCAGTTCGCCCGGCTGCAGCAGGAAATCGGGCCGCGAGGGCTTGCCGACGGTCTCGTTGCCGGCGGCGAAGGTCTCGTACAGCAGCACGCCGCCCGGCGCCACCGCGGCCACGATGTCGGCCATGCGCGGGCGCCAGAGGTAGTTCGTGACGACCACCGCGCCGAAGCGCTGGGCCGCGAAGGGCCAGGGGCCCGACTCGATGTCGGCCGCCACCACGCGCCCGAAGGCGCCGGCCGCCTCGACGGCTTCGGGCGCCCGGTCGACGCCGGTCGCCGCATGCCCGCGCCCGGCGAACCACTGCATGTGCCGCCCGGACCCGCAGGCCACGTCGAGCACCGTGGCGTTCGGGGCGAGCAGGTGCGACCAGCGCACGACCCATTCGGAGGGCGCCGTGTTCGCATGCACGGGAATTGCTACATCTTTCATAGCTGCCTGGGCCCGGTTTGCGGGCGGTTCGGGTCGAAGTCGTTCAGAAACAGGACCACACCTGGTCGACCAGCGTGACCAGGAACGTCGGATGCACGTACAGCGCGAACACGCCGCCCAGCGCCGCCAGCACGGCGGCGAGCCAGGCGGCCTGGGCCAGGTAGTGGTTGCGTGTGCGGGGCGTCATGGCGATGGCTCCTTGCAAACAAGACAGAAAAGCGCGGGCCGTCAGCCCGCCACGGCGACCGGCCGGACCGCGCGCGCAATGGCGCTTTCCTTGACCGGCAGGTTGATCAGCGCCGCGAACACGCCCAGCGCGATCGAGATGTACCAGACGATGCTGTAGCTGCCCGTCGTGTCGTACAGGAAGCCGCCCAGCCACACGCCCAGGAACGAACCCACTTGGTGGCTCAGGAACACGAAGCCGCTGAGCATCGACAGGTGCGCCACGCCGAAGATGCCCGCGACGATGGCGTTGGTGGCCGGCACGGTCGACAGCCACAGGAAGCCCATCGCCGCCGAGAAGACGTACACGCTGAGCGGCGAGATCGGCACCAGCAGGAAGAGGGCGATCGACACCGTCCGCGCAAAGTAGATGGCCGCCAGGATCTTGGGCTTGGACAGCTTCTGCCCCAGCAGGCCGACCGTGTAGGTGCCGAACACGTTGAACAGTCCGATCAGCGCCAGCGCGTAGCCCGCGACCTCAGGCGACAGGTTCTTGTCGCGCAGGTAGGTCGGCATGTGGATGCCGATGAAGGCCAACTGGAAGCCGCAGACGAAGTAGCCCGCCATCAGCAAGCCGAAGCTCGGGTAGCGGAAGGCCTCGCCCACGGCCTGCAGCACCGATTGGTCACGGTGGCCGGCCAGCGCCGCGGTCTTGGGCTCGCGCAGGCCGAAGGCCAGCGGCACGATCACCAGCACCAGCACCGCCACCACGGCCAGCGCCGTCTGCCAGCCGAAGGCCCCGATAAGGCGGCCTTCGATGGGCGCCATCAGGAACTGGCCGAACGAGCCGGCCGCCGCGGCCACGCCCATGGCCCAGGAACGGCGCTCGGCCGGAATCTGCCGGCCGATCACGCCGTAGATCACGGCATAGGTCGAGCCCGCCTGCGCCGCGCCGATCAGCACGCCCGCGCTCAGGGTGAACAGCAGCGGCGTCGGCGAATGTGCCATGCCGAAGAGGCCTGCCGCGTACAGCAGCGAGCCGCCGATCAGCACGCGGAACGCGCCGAAGCGGTCGGCCAGCATGCCCGCGAACACGCCGAAGATGCCCCACGACAGGTTCTGCACCGCCAGCGCGAACGAGAAGGTCTGTCGGTTCCAGTCCTGCGCCTGCGTGATGGGCTGCAGCCAGAGGCCGAAGCCGTGGCGGATGCCCATCGAGAGCGTGACGATCATGGCGCCGCAGAACAGCACCTGCTTGATCGAAAGGGTGGGGGCGGGGGAGGCTTGCATCCTTCGAATGTAGCGAAATGGATGCTGCGGCAGGTGGCGTGGCGGCCAAGGCCATTGATGATTTGTGGGCGCGGTTTCGATGCGCGCACGGCATCAAAGAAAGAAGGCAGGCGCGTGACCTGCCTTCGGGGTCAGCGCGCCGGTGCCGCTGCCGCGCCACGCGCGCCCGGAAAGCCGTGCTCGCAGGCCCGCCACGCCAGCACAAGCCCCGGCACCAGCAGCGCCAGCAGTGACCAGGGCAGGCTGCCCGCGCCGCCGCCCTGCAGCAGCAGGCCGCCCGCCAGCCCGCCGCCGGCGATGGCGAGGTTCCAGGTCGTCACGACCATCGACTGCGCCACGTCCGCCGCGTCGCCGGCGGCCTGGGCCGAGGCGGTCTGGAACAGCGTTGCCGCGCCGCCGAAGGCCAGGCCCCAGACCGCGATCGCGAGGTACACGCCCGCCGCCGACCCGCCCGCCGCGGCGAGCATCAGCGCCGCCAGTGCGAAGGCCGCCGTGCCGGCCAGCACCAGCGTGCGCAGCCAGCGGTCGATCAGCACGCCCGTGAGCCAGATGCCGCCCAGCGACGCCGCGCCGAACACCAGCAGCACCCGCCCGACCTGCGCGCCGAGCCCGGCGTGCGCCAGGAAGGGGGCGATGTAGGTGTAGAGGATGTTGTGCGCCAGCACGAAGGCGAACATCACCGCCAGCACCGGCCGCACGCCCGGCAGCAGGAACACGCGGCGCACGCTCTGCTGGCGTCCGGCGTCCTGGCCCGGGAAGTCGGGCACCTGCCAGCGCACCCAGCCGAGCAGCAGCACCGACAGCGCCGACATGATCAGAAAGGCCGGCCGCCAACCGACGCTCGCGCCCAGCAGCGTGCCCGCCGGAATGCCCAGCGACAGCGCCAGCGGCGCGCCCAGCATCGCCACGGCGATGGCCCGGCCCTGCTGCGACGGCGCCACCATGCGCGCCGCGTGCCCGGCCAGCAGCGCCCACAGCAGGCCCGCGAACACGCCGGCGAAGAAGCGCGCGACCAGCGTCAGCGTGTAGTCGTGCGACATCGCCGTCACCGTGTTGACCACCGCGAAGCCGCCGATCGCGCCCATCAGCAGCGGCCGGCGCCGCCAGCCGCGCGTGAAGGCCACCAGCGGAATGGCCGCCACCAGCGAACCCAGCGCGTACACGGTGACGAGCTGGCCGACCAGCGCGGGCGCCACGCCCAGGTCGGCGCCGATCTGCGGCAGCAGGCCGGCCGGCATCGCCTCGGTGAGGATGGTGATGAACCCGCCGGCCGCCAGCGCCAGCAGGCCGGACAGGGGCAGGGGGGAGGAAGAGGTCGTGTCACGCATAGACGGCGTCCCTCAGTTCGGTGACGAAGCGGCCCGACATGCCTTCGTAAAGCGTGTTCGTGAAGGCCACCACGCTGAGCCCGCGCGCCCGGTCGACGAACCAGGCATGGCCGTAGGCGCCGCCCCAGCGCCAGGTGCCGGGCGATTCGGGTGTCTGCGTGGGCTGCGGGTCGTGCAGCACCGAGAAACCCAGGCCGAAGCCCCAGCCCGGCGCGTCCGCGGGGCCCCAGGCGCCCGTGTGGTTGCGGCCCATGGTGTCGACGGTGGCGGCGCCCAGCAGCGGAGCGCCGCCGGTGCGCAGCGTGTCGAGCAGGCGCAGGAAGTCGTCCGCGCTGCCGACCATGCCGGCGCCGGCCGAGGGCCAGGCGTTGGCGTCGAAGACGCGCGCCGGGTCGAAGCGGATGCCGACGGCGGCCTCGAACGGCGTGGCGACGACCGGGCCGTCCATGCGCTGCGGCGGCGTGGCGCCGGGGCCGTTCACGTAGGGCGTGGCCAACCGCGGGTCGCCGGGGACGGCGGCGAAGCCCGTGTCGTGCATCTGCAGCGGCCCGGTCACCAGCGTGCGCACCGCCTCGGGCAGCGGCAGGCCGCTGGCCGTCTCGACCACCGCGCCGAGCACGTCGATGGCCAGCGAGTAGAGCCATCCGGTGCCGGGCGGGTACAGCAGCGGCACGCCGGCCAGGCGTTGCAGGTTGGCGGCCAGCGTGAGGCCGTCGTCGCGGTCCATGCCGTCCGACACGCCGGCGCGCGCGTACGGGCCGTCGTCCGTGCTTTCGAGGAAGCGGTAGCCCAGGCCGGCCGTGTGGGTCAGCAGCTGCCGCAGCGTGATGACCGCTTCGCCGCCATTGAGAAGGCGCGGGCGGAAGTCCGGCAGCCAGCGCGTCACCGGGTCCTCCAGGTCGAGCCGGCCCTGGTCCACGAGCACCATCGCGGCGGTCGAGACGATGGGCTTGGACACCGAGGCCAGCCGGAACAGCGCGTCCTCGCGCATCGGCCGGCCGGCCTCGCGGTCGGCCAGCCCGGCGGCGCGCCGGTGGACGAGGCGCCCGTCGTGGCGCACCAGCACCACGGCGCCAACCAGCCGCTGCTCGGCCAGCGCGCGGTCGATGGCCGCGTCGATGCGCGACGGGTCTGGGCCCTGCCACGCAGGGGTGAAAGTGGGGGAAATATCGGGGAGAAAGGTCATGCGGCCCACGATAGGAAGAAGCCGACTTCGGATAAAGACGGCTACAGTTCCGCTCAATGCGGACGTTGAAGTCCGCAATGGAGAATCCTCATGGACAGCCTCAGCGGCTTTGCCGTCTTCGTTCAGGTCGCCGAAACCCGCAGCTTCGTCGCGGCCGGGCGCGCGCTCGGCGTGTCGGCCTCGGCCGTGGGCAAGCGCGTGGCGCGGCTCGAGGAGCGGCTGGGCGTGCGCCTGTTCCACCGCAGCACGCGCAGCATCACGCTCACCGCCGAGGGCGCGCTGTTCCTGGCGCGCAGCCGCCGCGTGCTGGCCGAGATCGAGGCCGCCGAGCAGGAGCTGTCGCATGCCGCCGAGGCGCCGCGCGGGCGCCTGCGCGTGAGCCTGCCGCTGGTCAGTTCGCTGGTGCTGCCGGTGCTGGCCGACTTCATGGCCGCCTACCCGGCGATCGAGCTCGACCTCGATTTCAGCGACCGGCTCGTCGACGTCATCGAGGAAGGCTTCGACGCCGTGGTGCGCACCGGCGAGCCGGCGGATTCACGGCTGTCGTCGCGCCAGCTCGGCGAGTTCTCGCAGCTGCTCGTGGCTTCGCCCGCGTACCTGGCGCGCCACGGCACGCCCGCCTCGCCGGAGGACCTGGCCCGCCACGCCTGCCTGCACTACCGCTACCCGGCGACCGGCAAGGTCGAGGTCTGGCCGCTCGCGCCCGGGCCCGACGGCGTCGAGGTGCGCCCGCCGGTCTCGATGATCTGCAACAACATCGAGACCCGGCTGTGCTTTGCCCTGCGCGGGCGCGGCATCGCCTGCCTGCCCGACTTCAGCGTGCGCGCCGCGCTGGCCGAGGGGGCGCTGCAGCCCGTACTGGCCGACCACCTGCTGCGGCCCCGTACCATCGCGTTCCGCGTGCTGTGGCCTTCGGGGCGCCATCCGTCGCCCAAGCTGCGCGCGTTCATCGATTTCCTGGGCGCGCGGATGTTCGGTCCGCCCGCAGAAACTCACGCCTGATGTGCGAAAAGACCGAAGCCGGTGCCTGTATGGGTATCCAGTCATTTCAACCCAACTGACTACAATCCGCCCCCATGGCGACTTCCCCTAAGACATCTTCAGACTCCGCTTCCGGCTATTCGGAAGGCTCCATCCGCGTGCTCAAGGGCCTCGAGCCCGTGAAGCAGCGCCCGGGCATGTACACCCGGACCGACAACCCCCTGCACATCATCCAGGAAGTGCTCGACAACGCCGCCGACGAAGCGCTGGCGGGCTACGGCAAGAAGATCAAGGTCACGCTGCACACCGACGGCTCGGTCAGCGTCGAGGACGACGGCCGCGGCATTCCCTTCGGCCTGCACCCCGAGGAAAAGGCCCCCGTGATCGAGCTGGTCTACACCCGGCTGCACGCCGGCGGCAAGTTCGACAAGGGCTCGGGCGGCGCCTACAGCTTCTCGGGCGGCCTGCACGGCGTGGGCGTGTCGGTGACCAACGCGCTGTCCAAGCGCCTCGAAGTCAGCTCGCACCGTGAAGGCTCGGTCGCCAAGCTGGCCTTCAGCGCCGGCGATGTGATCGAGGCGCTCGAAATCCGCAAGCTCGAGGCCGGCGAACGCAAGCAGGGCACCACCGTGCGCGCCTGGCCCGACGCCAAGTACTTCGAGACCGCCGCGCTGCCCATGGGCGAACTCACCCACCTGCTGCGCAGCAAGGCCGTGCTGATGCCCGGCGTGAGCGTCACGCTGGCCGTCGAGAAGACCGGCGAAAGCCAGCAGTGGCTCTACAAGGGCGGCCTGAGCGACTACCTCATGCAGACGCTCAACGGCGACCCGGTCATTCCGCTGTTCGAGGGCAGCGGCCATGCCGACAAGAACGCCGACAACTTCGCCGAAGGCGAGGGCGCCGACTGGTGCGTGGCCTTCACCGAAGACGGCCAGCCGGTGCGCGAGAGCTACGTCAACCTGATTCCCACCAGCGCTGGCGGCACGCACGAAAGCGGCCTGCGCGACGGCCTGTTCAACGCGGTGAAGAGCTTCATCGAGCTGCACTCGCTGCTGCCCAAGGGCGTGAAGCTCCTGCCCGAAGACGTGTTCGCGCGCGCCTCGTACGTGCTCAGCGCCAAGGTGCTCGACCCGCAGTTCCAGGGCCAGATCAAGGAGCGCCTGAATTCGCGCGACGCCGTGCGCCTGGTGTCCAGCTTCGTGCGCCCCACGCTCGAGCTGTGGCTCAACCAGCACGTCGACTACGGCAAGAAACTGGCCGAGCTGGCCATCAAGGCCGCCCAGACCCGCCAGCGCGCCGGCCAGAAGGTCGAGAAGCGCAAGGGCTCCGGCGTCGCCGTGCTGCCCGGCAAGCTGACCGACTGCGAGAGCAAGGACATCAGCCACAACGAGGTCTTCCTGGTCGAGGGCGACTCCGCCGGCGGCAGCGCCAAGATGGGCCGCGACAAGGAAAGCCAGGCCATCCTGCCGCTGCGCGGCAAGGTGCTCAACACCTGGGAAGTCGAGCGCGACCGGCTGTTCGCCAACACCGAAATCCACGACATCTCGGTGGCCGTGGGCGTCGATCCGCACGGCCCCGCCGACACGCCCGACATGAGCGGGCTGCGCTACGGCAAGATCTGCATCCTGTCGGATGCCGACGTGGACGGCTCGCACATCCAGGTGCTGCTGCTCACGCTGTTCTTCCGGCACTTTCCCAAGCTCATCGAAGCCGGCCACGTCTATGTCGCAAAGCCGCCATTGTTCCGGGTCGATGCGCCCGCGCGCGGCAAGAAGCCGGCCTCCAAGGTCTATGCGCTGGACGAGGGCGAACTGACCGCCACGCTCGACAAATTGCGCAAGGATGGCGTGCGCGAAGGCGCCTGGAGCATCAGCCGCTTCAAGGGCCTGGGCGAAATGAGCGCGGAACAATTGTGGGAAACCACGCTCAATCCGGACACCCGTCGCCTGATGAAGGTCCAATTGGGGCGGTTCGATTTTTCGTCCACCCAGGGCGAGATCACCAAGCTGATGGGCAAGGGCGAAGCGGCGGCGCGGCGCGAGCTCATGGAATTGCGCGCAGACGACGTCGACATCGACGTCTGACAGTTTCCTTTTTCTTTCCTTCTTCTCACACGCATGTCGGTTTTCAAGCGTTCGCTGTGGTTGGCCCTTCTGCTGTGCATGCAGCAGGGGCTCGCGCACGCGACCGACATCTACGGCTACATCGACAGCAACGGCGTGGCGCATTTCGCGGCCGAGAAGGTCGACGAGCGCTACAAGCTCTTCTTCCAGGGCGGCCAGAGCTTCGACACCGCCAAGGGCCTGTCACCGATGGGCCGCGGCAGCATCAACCGCCGGCTCGACGGCAAGGTGTCGCCGGCGTCGCAGAACCTGCTCGCCATGTTCGAGGCCTCGCCCGGCTACAAGACCGCCAAGGCGGCGCTGCGCGACGCGTCGAGCAAGCACGCCATCGACTACGAGCTGCTGCAGGCGCTGGTCGCCACCGAGTCGGGCTTCGATGCCAAGGCTGTCTCGCCCAAGGGCGCGATGGGGCTCATGCAGCTCATGCCGGCCACCGCGCAGCGCTACGGCGTGGCGACGGACAAGCGCGGCACGATCGAGAAAAAGCTGTTCGACCCGCACATCAACATCGCCGCCGGCTCGCGCTACCTGCGCGACCTGATCGCGATGTTCCCGGGCCAGATCGAGCTTGCGCTGGCCGCATACAACGCGGGCGAGGGCGCGGTGCAGCGCGCGGGCAACAAGATCCCGAACTACAAGGAAACGCAGAACTACGTGCAGACCGTGCTGCAGCTGTATGCGTACCTCAAGCCCTCGGCCGTGACCGCGGGCGGCAACCTGCGCAGCGGAAGCGGCAGCAGTGGTGGCAGGACGCCCGGGCGCATCCGCATGGAAATGTCGGTGCCCAAGGGCGGCGCGATCGGGCGCGGCAACATGCCGTCCGAGTCGCCGCGCAACGTGCCGACCATGCCCGATATTCCCGAGCCGTCCGACGTGCCCACCAGCGCGGCGGAGCCGGGCGACGCTTCGCCGCCGTCGCCGCTGTCGTGATCCCGCAGGCCGCCATGCACCCCACTTTCATTTTGGGCTGAGCGCGAACGCACGCCGCCCGTCACTGTTTTTCTTTCTCTCTTCTTCATGGACGACTCTCAACCTCCGCTCGACCTTGCAGGCCCCACCGACGGCGACACCACCCTCACGCTGGCCGACTACGCGCAGACCGCCTACCTCGAATACGCCCTGAGCGTGGTCAAGGGCCGCGCGCTGCCCGATGTGTCCGACGGCCAGAAGCCGGTGCAGCGGCGCATCCTGTACTCGATGTCGCGCATGGGCCTGGGCTTCGGCGGCACCAACGGCACCGTGGGCGCCAAGCCCGTGAAGAGCGCACGCGTGGTCGGCGACGTGCTCGGCCGCTTCCATCCGCACAGCGACCAGGCCGCGTACGACGCGCTGGTGCGCATGGCGCAAGACTTCTCGCAGCGCTATCCGCTGGTCGATGGCCAGGGCAACTTCGGCAGCCGCGACGGCGACGGCGCCGCGGCCATGCGCTACACCGAAGCGCGCCTGGCACGCATCACCAGCCTCTTGCTCGACGAGATCGACGAAGGCACGGTCGACTTCATTCCCAACTACGACGGCAGCACCGAAGAGCCGCGCCTGCTGCCCGCGCGGCTGCCGTTCACGCTGCTCAACGGCGCCAGCGGCATCGCCGTGGGCCTGGCCACCGAAATCCCGAGCCACAACCTGCGCGAGATCGCCGACGCCTGCGTGGCGCTGATCAAGTCCAACGGCAAGCTCAGCGAAGAAGAACTCTTCGCCCTCGTGCCCGGCCCCGACTACCCGGGCGGCGCGCAGATCATCAGCAGCGCGAGCGACATCGCCGACGCCTACCGCACCGGCCGCGGCTCGCTCAAGGTGCGCGCGCGCTGGAAGATCGAAGACCTCGCGCGCGGCCAGTGGCAGCTCGTGGTCAACGAACTGCCGCCGGGCGTGAGCACGCAGAAGGTGCTCGAGGAAATCGAGGAAATCACCAACCCGAAGGTCAAGGCCGGCAAGAAGGCGCTGAGCGCCGACCAGACCCAGCTCAAGGCCGCGATGCTGTCCGTGCTCGACGTGGTGCGCGACGAATCGAGCAAGGACGCCGCCGTGCGCCTGGTGTTCGAACCCAAGACCTCGCGCATCAGCCAGGACGAGTTCGTGACCACGCTGCTGGCGCAGACCTCGCTCGAGACCTCGTCGTCGATCAACCTCACGATGGTCGGCATCGACGGCAAGCCCACGCAGAAGTCGCTGCGCCAGATGCTCAACGAGTGGATCGCGTTCCGCGAGATCACCGTCGAGCGGCGCTCGCGCCATCGCCTGGACAAGGTGCAGGACCGCATCCACATCCTCGAAGGCCGGCAGCTGGTGCTGTTGAACATCGACGAGGTCATTGCCATCATCCGCGCGGCGGAAGACCCGAAGGCGGCGCTCATCGCGCGCTTCAACCTCAGCGAACGCCAGGCCGAGGACATCCTTGAAATCCGGCTGCGCCAACTCGCGCGGCTCGAGGCCATCAAGATCGAGCAGGAACTGGCCGGTCTGCGCGACGAGCAGAAGAAGCTCGAAGACATCCTCTCCAGCCCGGCCACGCTGCGCCGCCTGCTGGTGAAGGAAATCGAAGCCGACGCCAAGACCTTCGAAGACCCGCGCCGCACGCTCATCCAGGCCGAGAAGCGCGCCGTGGCCGAAGTGAAGGTGGTCGACGAGCCCGTCACCGTGATCGTGTCGCAGAAGGGCTGGGTGCGCGCGCAGAAGGGCTGGGCCAGCGAGAAGGCCGCCGGCAACGGGGGCACCGCGCCCGAGTACAGCTTCAAGTCGGGCGACACGCTCTACGGCGCCTTCGAATGCCGCAGCGTCGACACGCTGCTGGTCTTCGGCAGCGCCAAGGACAAGAGCGTGCGCGTCTACACCGTGCCCGTGGCCTCGC
Organism: Variovorax boronicumulans; assembly: GCF_009811375.1. Taxonomy (NCBI): domain Bacteria; kingdom Pseudomonadati; phylum Pseudomonadota; class Betaproteobacteria; order Burkholderiales; family Comamonadaceae; genus Variovorax; species Variovorax boronicumulans. The sequence continues at coordinate 3,193,872 of NZ_BKDH01000001.1, read as the reverse complement.
TGCCCGGCGCGCGCGGCGACGGCCAGCCCGTCACCACGCTCATCGAGCTCGATGCCGGCACGCACGTCACGCATTTCTTCGCGGGCCCGGTGGGTGCCTGCCTGCTGCTGGCCAACACCGGCGGCTACGGCTTCATGGCCACCATCGAGAACATGATGTCGCGCCAGCGCGGCGGCAAGGCCTTCATCGACGTGGGCGAGGGCGAGCAACTGTGCCGGCCGTCGTTGGTGGGTGGCGCGAGCGGCGCCGAGCCGATGCCGGCCGCCACGCACGTGGCCTGCGCCTCGAGCGGCAAGCGCATCCTGACCTTCGACATCGCCGAGCTCAAGAGCCTGCCCAAGGGCGGACGCGGCCTGATGCTGATCGACCTGGAGGCCAAGGAATCGCTGGCCGGTGCGGTGGCCTACACGCGCAGCGTGCGGATCGAAGGCGTCGCCCGCGGCGGCAAGGAGCGCGAAGAAACGCTCGAGATCCGCTCGCTCAACAACGCGATGGGTGCCCGCGCGCGCAAGGGCAAGGTGGCAGACCTCGGATTCACGCCGGCGAGCGTGGTGCGGGTGCTCTGATGCTGGGCGGCATCGACATCAGCATCCTCGGCGTGATCCTCGCCGTGGTCACGGGCTTCGGCAGCTACATCCTGGGGCGCCGCATGCGCGAGAAGCGCCAGGGCAAGCGGCGCGCGAAAGACCGCGCCATCGCGCAGGCCAACGAGACGCGCCAGGTGCGTCGCGCACGCGAGCGGCGCGAGCAGGAAGGCAAGTAGGCAGGCAGGCCGAGCGGCTGGCTCACCAGCCCCCGTAGCCGTCGACGTTCTCGCGCGTCACGAGCTTGGACGGCAACAGCAGCACGCGCTGCGCCGGGGGCTGGCCCTTCAGGAGCTTCAGCCCGATCTGGGCCGCCCGCTGGCCCATCAACGTGGGCGACTGCGTGGCGCTGCCGACGATCAAGGTGACCGGGTCCTGCAGCCGCTGCGCCACCTCCGGCGAACCGTCCATCGCCGTGATGACGATGTCGCGCCGGCCCGCGACCTGGGCCGCCAGTTCCGCGCCGATGCCGCACAGGTCGTTGATCGCGAACACGCCCGACAGCTTCGGATGGCGCGCGAGCAGCCGCGTCATCTGTTCGACGCCGCCGTCCTTGGTGGCGCCGCCATTGAGCGCCATCGACACGACGCGCACGCCGGGTGCGGCGTTCAATGCCTCGCGGCAGCCGTTGACGCGGCCCACCGCGGCCGTGTTCGGCGGGCCGTCGATGATCGCCACTTCGCCCTTGCCGCCGAGCGTGCGCACCAGGTGTTCGCAAGAGAGCCTGCCGGCCGCGCGGCTGTCGGTCACCACGGCCGCGTCCGCGCCTTGCACGAGCGCATCGACCGCCACCACCTTGATGCCGGCGGCGCGCGCCTCCGTGACGCGGGCGTGCAGGGTGGTCGAATCGACCGGCGTCACGATCACCAGCTGCACGCGCTGGCGGATCATTTCCTTGAGCTGTTCGTCCTGCCGCTGCGGATCGAACCCGCTCGACACGACCGTGATGTGCGCCGCGTTGCGACTGTCTGCGGCCAGCGTGCTTTCCACTGCGCGCGCGATGTAGGCAAAGAAGGGGTTGCGCAGGTCGCTCACGAGCACGCCGACGCGCGGGCCTTTGCCATGGTTGGCATGTGTCGCGAGCGCGCTGCCCACGGGGCCCACGGCGAGGAGGAGGGCCAGCAGCCAGGTGCGCCAGGGACGTTTCATGGGCATGGGTGCGAGGGCCTCGTTGCGAGAGGGGGCCGGTGAAGGGGTGGGGATGATGACATGTTCCGCACCGCCTCGCATCCGCGATCTGCGGGGCAAGCGTGGGGGAATGGACGGACCTGCCGGCCCCGGTCGGTGCCGATGTTGTCGCGGGTCAGCAGCGTGGGCGGCAGCAGTGTCAGACCTGGAGGAAGAAGGGGTTGCCCGGGTCGCTGACGATCAGGCCGATGTGCGGCGCATCGAGGGTGCGACGGCCCGTGCGCCCGCGATCGATGCCAGCACGCGCCCCGTGGCGAAACCCCTGGCGATGCGCGCCAGGCGGCGCCTCGGGGCGCGCGTCGAGATGGCGGGAATGCCGCCTCCTTTCTTGCCGGTTCTTCTTGTGATCACCTTGCTCCCTGTGGCTGCTGCCTTGCAGATGACGGTGTCGTCCGCGATCGGCGTCCGGTGAGGGATTCGTCGCGGCGACACGGCGATTGAACCGGCCGCTGGTTAACTGTCTGTAAACCTTCCAAAAGTGGCGAGCAACATTTGAAATACACACCGCCGCGCGGACGGTGCGCTCCTTACTTCAGCCCGGCCCACCAACGCACGTTGGTGCGCGCCTGGCCCACCGTGAGCACTTCGCCGATCACCGGCGTGGCCAGGTCGATCTTCTTCGCCTGCGCCAGGTCGGCGATGCGGTCCAGCGGGTCGTGCCAGGTGTGGAAGGCCAGGTCGAACGTGCTGTTGTGCACCGAATAGAGCACCTTGCCGCGCAGGTCTTCGAAGGCCTGCACACTCTGCTCGGGCGTCATGTGCACGCCGGGCCAGTAGGCGTCGTAGGCGCCGTTTTCCATCAGCGCCAGGTCGAAGCCGCCGAAACGTTCGCCGATCTGCTTGAAGCCGGGGAAGTAGCCCGAGTCGCCGCTGTAGAAGATGCGCTGGTCGCCGCTTTGCACCACCCACGAGGCCCACAGCGTGCGGTCGCGGTCGGTCAGCGTGACCGCGCGGCCCGAGAAATGCTGCGCGGGCGTGGCGGTGAGCTTCACGCCCGCGTGCTCGCCGCCCTGCCACCAGTCGAGCTCGGTCACGCGCTCGGCGGGCACGCCCATCTCGACGAGCCGGGCGCGCACGCCCAGCGGGACGAAGTAGCGCTGCACGCGCGTGGCCAGGTACTCGATGGTGGCGACGTCGAGGTGGTCGTAGTGGTCGTGCGAGAGGATCACGGCCTCGATCGGCGGCAGCTGCTCCAGCTGGATCGGCGGCTTGTGAAAGCGCTTCGGCCCGACCCAGGTGAAGGGCGAGACGCGCTCGCTGAACACGGGGTCGATGAGCCAGTACTTGCCCTTGAGCTTCAGCAGGTGCGACGAGTGGCCCAGGCGCACCACATGGTTGGCGTCGGCCGCGAGCGCGTCGAGCGCCTGGGGCGTCAGGGCGCGCACCGGAATGGGGTCGACCGGCACGGTGTCGACCTTGCTGCCGACGATGAAGCGCGACCAGATGCGCCAGGTGCTGGCGGCGGGCTGCAGCTCGGGGTTGGGCATGTTCTGGAACACGCGGCCCTTGAACTGCGGCGAGTTCTCGTAGCGCGTCTCCCCGCCGCCGGCGCTGCTGCAGCCGGCCACGAACGCGCAGCCCGCCGTGGCGAGCACCGCGCTGCGGCGCAGCAGCCGGGGTAAGTAAGCGCCTTGCGAATCCGATTCGTCAGCCATGGGAAAGCCCTCTGCGTGTGTGTTGGTCTTGAGGCGCGAGACTAGCGGGAGTTGGCTTTTCAATGGTTTCAGCGACAGAAACATTCGGCGAGCGGGGGCAATCCGCGGGCCGGCGGCATACTGCGGCGATCCACGGCTTCAGCCCTTCATCGCCATGAAAACTGCCATCCTCGTCATCGACATGCAGCGCGGCCTTTGCGACGATCCGCCCCGGCCGTACGAGGCTGAAGCAGTCATCGGCCGCATCAACGCGCTCACGGCACGGGCCCGCGCGGCCGGCGTGCCGGTGGCCTTCGTCCAGCACGAGAACGCCATCGACCTGGAATTCGATTCCGAGCGCTGGCAGCTGGCCGATGCCTTGCAGGTGACACCGGCCGACGCGCGCCTGCGCAAGACCACGCCCGATTCGTTCCTGCGCACGCCGCTCGAAGCCTGGCTGTCGGGGCAGGGCGTTCGGCGCGTGGTGGTCTGCGGTTATTCGTCGGAGTTCTGCGTGGACACCACCGTGCGCCGCGCCGCCGCGCTGGGCTACGAGGTGGTGCTGGCGGCCGACGCCCACACCTCGCACGACAAGCCGCATGCCAAGGGCGCCTTCATCCGCGCGCACCACAACGCGACGCTGTCGGCCATCACGAGCTTCGGCGTGCCGATCCGCGCGGTCGACAGCGCGGACATCGCTTTCGGCGATTGATCTGGCGCTAGGGCATGTGCCCGGTGGCCAGTGCGTGGGCCCAGTCCGCACGCCCATTGGCAGCAGCCAGTGCCGCCATGGCGGCGTGGTCGTAGGGCACGGTGAGCAGCGTGCAGGTCCACTGTCCGTGGTGTCGTTCGACCAGCGCGTAGCGCGCATCGGGCGAACCGGTCTCCACGTTGTGCGGGTACGGATGCTCGTCGCCATAGGCCTGCAGGCCGACGCTGCCCGGGTTGACGATCAAGGTGCCGTTGGATGCGCGCATCACGCGCGGCAGGTGCGTGTGGCCGCAGGCGACCAGTTCCGTGCCGGCTTCCACAGTGCCGAGACGCGCATCGATCTCTGCCGCAGTGGCCATGCGCAGTTGCGTGGGCTCGACCGTTTCGAGGAAGTAGGTGAGGTCGCTGTCGGGCGTGCCGTGGCACAGCAGCACCTCGGGGCTCAAGCGCAGGCGTGGCGTGAGCGAGGCGATCCATGCGAACTCTGCCTCGCCGAGTCGGGCGTGTGCGAAGGCGTCGGACTCGCCGCGCTGGCCGGAGGTCGGCAACGTGAGCAGTTGCCGTTCGTGATTGCCGGCGAGTTGGGCCCAGTCCTGCGCCATCAGGAACTGCGCAGTCTCCAGCGGCATCAGTGGGCCTGAGAGGCTGTCGCCGAGGTTGACGGTGGCATCCACCTTGCGGCGTGCGATGTCTTCGACGACGGCTTTCAGTGCGGGGAGGTTTCCGTGGATGTCGGAGACGAGGGCGATGCGCATGCGTGGCTTCTTTGTGAGGGCGGTGATCTTAGTTCGGGGTGCTTGCGCAGGCCACCGGGTACTTCCCTCCGCGAATGTCCCCCGGCCTGCGGTCTCCTCCTTGATTTCGCTGCGGGAAGCACCCAGTGTCCTGCGCACGGGACGCGCTGCAGGTGCTCGCCGATCAACGACTGCACTGCCCAACGCTCACGTCGACGCGGTGCCTTGCGCAGCGAAATCAAGGAGGAGGGGCGAAGCCCCGGGGGACATTCGCGGAGCAAGGTACCGCGTCGGCGGGAGCGTCGCCCCGAACAAAACCCTTCAGTCCGCCCCCGCCCGCCACACCCGCGCCAACGCCGCCAGCTTGCCCCGAAAACTCAGCCGGTCGTTCGACAGCGCATCGATGAAGTCCGACAGCCGCTGCGACTTCACCATCGTGTAGATCGTGAGCCAGGTGGTGAACACGAACACCACGCCGAACCAGATCGCCTTGCGCCACAGCGGCGCGTCGGCTTCGGCCAGCAGGTTCATGCCGAGGAAGCCGGTGGTGACGGTGCCGATGAGGCCGAACAGCGTGACCACCGTGAGCCGCACCACGGTGCTGGCCTGCCGGCGCAGGCTGTCGGCATCGAGGTAGGTGTTCATGTCGGCGATGCGCGACTTGACCTCGTCGTACAGCGGGTCGAGCCCGAGGTGTGCGGCGCACATGTGCGAGAGGGCGCGCACCTGCGCCTGCTCCGAAATCTCGTGGAACCAATAGCGGTGCGTGAAGCGAAGAAAGCGCTCGAAGCTCGCGCGGATGGCGCGCTTGAACTGCTTCACGCTCGGCGTGCTGCGGATGTCGAGCTTCTTGAGCGCTTCGACCAGCTGGTCCGAGAACATCAGCAGCGAGGCCTTCTGGAAATGCGCGATGAGGAACAGCAGGAAGTGCTGGTGCCTGAACTGCGCGAGCACGCCGCGGTCGCGGCAGCAGAAGAACTCGGAGCGCGCGTCGCCCACCACGATGAGGGCGTGGCCGTTGCACAGGTAGCGCGTGTTAGGCGCCGCGCCCGTGTTCACCCAGAAGCGGTCGTAGCAGTACTTGTGCTCGAAGTCGGCCAGGTGGTGCTCGGCATAGGGCAGGTGGGCATCGGCGCCGCCCGCGCCGGTGACCAGCGCGAGCCGCACGAAGTCGTCGCGCGTGAGGCGGCGCGGATCGTCCAGCGACAGATAGGCCATCACCGGCATGCGGTAGTACTCGATCTGGCGGTAGCGCAGCACGCCGGGGTCGTCCGAATGGTCGCTCACCAGCGGCTGCATCAGGTAGGCCCAGTGCGCGGCGATGCGCGGTGCGCGGTGCTGGGCCACGTGCGACAGGAAGGCGTCGCGCTGCTGCGCGTCGGAGGCGGCGAGCACGCGGCCATCGGCGTCCAGCCACTCGACGCTGGCCATGCAGTGCAGGGCGGCGCCGTCGGGCTCCCAGCCCGAAGGGTAGGCGCGGCCGAAGCGGTAGAGGATGTCCTGCGCCTGCGCCAGGCTCAGGTGGTCGGTGCCGACCTCGAGGTTGAGCAGCACCACGTCGATGTCGAAGAAGAAGTACAGGTCGCAGTGAATCACGTCGAGCGTGATCGGCGCCTCGCCGGGGTGGGCCACCAGCCGCACGGCCGCGATGTCGCGGCGGCGGAACACGCGCATCGGCGAGTCGCCGTCGCTGTCCGCGGCGTCGGTGCTGCCGCGCGATCGGCCTTCGCCGTACAGGAAGCGCTGCACGTAGGGCAGGAAGCTCACGAACTCGTTGTAGTGGCGCTCGTGGAAGCGGCCGCTCTCGCCGGTGTATTCGTCGACCTCCTCGCGCCAGGGCGAGGCCTCGCCCAAGTCGCGCAGCACGTGCCAGGGGCCGTGGTGCGTGGGCGCCGCGCCGGGCGCCGGCACGAGGCGCAAGGGCCAGAGCAGCGCCTGCCGGAAATGCTGCACGACGGGGCCGGTGGCCGGGGTGCCTGCCGGGGAAGAAGTGGGGTCCGCGTGGGGGTTCGGCATCGCGCCAGTGTAGGCAGGCGGGTAGGGCAAAACGCCCACCTAGGGGAATCCCTAGCTAGGTCTGAAACCGGTTTCATTTAAGCTGCAAGCATTCCTTTCAGGGTCTGCGCACGGCTTGGCCGTGCACGCTCCGCCATGAACTACCAGTTCCAATTCGACGCCGTCTTTGCCGCCTGGCCGCTGCTGCTCAAGGGCACGTGGATCACGGTGCAGCTCTCGCTCACCGCCACCTTGCTGGGGCTGGTGGTGGCCATCTTCTGTGCCTGGGGCAAGACCTCGGGGCCGGGCTGGCTGCGCTTCATCGTCAATGCCTACATCGAGGTGATCCGCAACACGCCGTTCCTCGTGCAGCTGTTTTTCTTCTTCTTCGCACTGCCGGCCATCGGCCTGCGCTGGTCGCCGCAGACGGCCGCGCTGGTGGCGATGGTGGTGAACCTGGGCGCCTACGCCACGGAGATCATCCGCGCGGGCATCGAGTCGATTCCCAAGGGCCAGATCGAGGCGGGCCGCGCGCTCAACCTCAAGCCCTGGGAGATCTTCCGCTTCGTGATCATCAAGCCCGCACTGAAGGCGATCTACCCGGCGCTCACGAGCCAGTTCATTTTGCTGATGCTGAGCTCGGCCGTGGTGTCGGTCATCTCGGCCGACGACCTGACCTCGGTGGCCGCCAACCTGCAGTCACAGACCTTCCGCAGCTTCGAGATCTACATCGTGGTCGCGGCCATCTACCTCGCGCTGGCGCTGGCCTTCTCGGCCATGTTCAAGCTGATCTACAAGCGCACGCTCAACTACCCGGACCGCCGGTAACTGACCACGACGGACGGAGCACACACCATGCGCACCTTCGGTTTTCCCGAATTCCTTTTCATCCTCGAAGCGGCCCAGTGGACGCTGGCGCTGTCGGCCATCGCCTTCGTGGGCGGCGCCATCCTGGGGCTGCTCATCGCGCTGATGCGCACGTCGGAATCGACGTGGGCGCGCGCCGTGTCGACCACCTTCATCCAGATCTTCCAGGGCACGCCGCTGCTGCTGCAGCTGTTCCTGGTGTTCTTCGGCGCGCCGGTGCTGGGGCTGGACATCAACCCGTGGGTCGCCGCGGGCGTGGCGCTGGTGCTGAACAGCGCGGCCTTCCTGGGCGAAATCTGGCGCGGCTGCATCCAGGCCATTCCGCGCGGCCAGTGGGAGGCGGCGCAGGCGCTGAACCTGCACTACGTGGCACGCATGCGCGACGTGGTGCTGCCGCAGGCCTTCAAGATCGCGCTGGCGCCCACGGTGGGCTACCTGGTGCAGATCATCAAGGGCACGTCGCTCGCGGCCATCATCGGTTTCGTCGAGGTCACGCGCGCCGGGCAGATCGTCAACAACGCCACCTTCCAGCCGCTCATCGTGTTCTCGGTGGTGGCCGCCATCTACTTCGTGATCTGCTGGCCGCTGTCGCTGCTGGCGGCGCGCATGGAGCGCAAGCGCGCCCAGGCGCTCGCACGTTGACCCTTTTCGCTTTTCCTTTCTCGTCGCTTCCTTTCTTTATTCAGGAGACACATCCAATGACCGTTACCACCACCCGCCGCGCTGCCATCGCAGCCCTGGGCCTCGGCGCCGCGCTGACCGTGTTCGCTCCCTTCGCTTCGGCACAAAGCATGGCCGACATCAAGAAGAAGGGCGAGATCACCATCGGCATGCTGGTCGACTTCCCTCCCTACGGCACCACCGACGCGAAGAACCAGCCCGACGGCTACGACGCCGACGTGGCCAAGCTGCTGGCGAAAGACTGGGGCGTCAAGGCCAACATCGTGCCGGTCACGGGCCCGAACCGCATTCCGTTCCTGTTGACCAACAAGGTCGACCTGCTGGTGGCTTCGCTGGCCGTCACGCCCGAGCGCGCCAAGCAGGTGCAGTTCTCGCAGCCCTACGCGGCCGCGACCATCGTGCTGTACGGCGCGACCAAGACCTCCATCAAGGCAGCAGGCGACCTGAAGGGCCTGCGCGTGGGCGTGGCCCGCGCCTCGACGCAAGACGTGGCCGTGACCAAGGCCGCACCCGAAGGCACCGAGATCCGCCGCTTCGACGACGACGCCTCGGCCATGCAGGCGCTGATCTCGGGCCAGGTCGATGCCATTGGCTGCTCGGTCACCGTGGCGGCGCAGATCGCCAAGCGCGTGCCGGCCAACACCTTCGAAAACAAGTTCACGCTGGTGCAGCAGTCGATGGGCATCGCGATGCGTCCGGGCCAGGAAGAGCTGCACAAGGCCGTGAACGAATTCGTGCAGAAGAACACCGCCAATGGCGAGCTGAACAAGCTCTATCAAAAGTGGCTGCAGGCCGACCTGCCCAAGATGCAGTGAGCCCCCGTGGCTGAAGAAGGAATCCTGGCATGACGACGGAATCGATCATCCGCATGGAAGCGGTCAACAAGTGGTACGGTGAATTCCAGGTGTTGACCGGCATCGACCTGTCGGTGCGCCAGGGCGAGCGCATCGTGATCTGCGGGCCCTCGGGCTCGGGCAAGTCCACGCTCATCCGCTGCATCAACCGGCTCGAGACGGTGCAAAAGGGCCGCATCGTGGTCGACGGCATCGACCTCACGGCCGGCGGCAAGAACGTGGACGCGGTGCGTGCCGAAGTCGGCATGGTGTTCCAGCAGTTCAACCTGTTCCCGCACCTCACCATCCTGGAGAACTGCACGCTGGCGCCGATGCGCTCGCGCGGCATGACCAAGGCGCAGGCGGAAGAGGTGGCCATGAAGTACCTCACGCGCGTGCGCATTCCCGAGCAGGCGAAGAAGTACCCGAGCCAGCTCTCGGGCGGCCAGCAGCAGCGCGTGGCCATTGCGCGCGCGCTGTGCATGTCGCCCAAGATCATGCTGTTCGACGAGCCCACCTCCGCGCTCGACCCCGAGATGGTCAAGGAAGTGCTCGACACCATGATCGGCCTGGCCGAAGACGGCATGACCATGCTGTGCGTGACGCACGAAATGGGCTTTGCTCGCAGCGTGGCCGACCGCGTGATCTTCATGGCCGACGGCAAGATCGTCGAGCAGGCACCGCCGCAGGAGTTCTTCGGCAACCCCAAGGACGAGCGCACGCGCCAGTTCCTCGGGCAAATTCTCAGCTCGCACCAAGCCCACTGATGGCCTTCGAAGTCCTGATTTCTCTGTCGTCCTTCGGTGCGGCCGAGGTGGGGCGGCACGGCCAGCTCTGGTGCTCGCAACTCTCGCGCGCGGCCGGTGCCGACTCGGTGGAAGTGCGCGGCGAAATGCTGCGCGACGCCGACGCCGAACTGCCTGCGCTCAACGGCCTGGCTTCCGTGTACTCCAGCCCCGAGGGCCTGTGGGCCGAAGGCGGCTGGCTCGACAGCGCTGCGCTGCAACGCGGCATCGCCGCCGCCACGCGCGTGGGCGCGAAGCGGCTCAAGATGGCCATCGGCGATTTCCAGCCCTCGTCGCACGGCTCGCTCTGGGGCCTGAAGGTCGCGCTGGCCGAGACCCGCGTCGAGCTGCTGATCGAAAACGACCAGACGGCGCGCGCCGGCACGTTGGCCGCGCTGCAGACTTTCTTCGACGTGGCCGACCGCGCCGGCGTGCCGCTGGGCATGACCTTCGACATGGGCAACTGGCACTGGCTCGGCGAGTGCCCGCTGCAGGCCGCGCAGGCGCTCGGCCAACGCGTGCGCTACGTGCATTGCAAGGGCGCGCAGCGCCTGCCGCACAAGTGGGTGGCGGTGCCGCTGGGCGACTCGGTCGCGCCGTGGCGCGCGGTGCTGCGTGCACTGCCGGCCGACGTGCCCCACGCCATCGAATACCCTCTGGTGGGCGACGACCTGCTGGCCGTCACCCGCACGCAGATCGACTTCATCCGCGCCGCACGGGCGTAGGAACACACACATGACGCAACCCACCGCCTTCGACGTCGCGCTGTTCGGCGAAGCCATGCTGCTGCTCGTGGCCGACCGGCCCGGCCCGCTGGAAGACGCAGAGGCGTTCCACAAGCGCACCGCCGGCGCCGAGACCAACGTGGCCATCGGCCTGTCGCGCCTGGGCCTGAAGGTGGGCTGGGCCAGCCGCCTGGGCACCGACTCCATGGGCCGTGCGCTGCTGGCAGCGATGCGCGCCGAAGGCATCGACTGCTCGCACGTGATCACCGACGCGACGCAGCGCACCGGCTTCCAGTTCAAGGGCCGCGTCACCGACGGCAGCGACCCGCCGATCGAATACCACCGCAAGGGCTCGGCCGCCAGCCACATGGGCCCGGCCGACGTCGACGAAGCCTGGCTGCGCTCGGCGCGCCACCTGCACGCCACCGGCGTGTTCGCCGCCATCTCCGAGACCAGCCTGCAGGCCGCGCTCAAGTCGATGGACGTGATGCGCGCGGCCGGCCGCACCATCTCGTTCGACACCAACCTGCGGCCCACGCTGTGGTCGTCCACCGAGACGATGCGCCACTGGGTGAACGAACTCGCGTCGCGCGCCGACTGGGTGCTGCCCGGCATCGAAGAGGGCCTGCTGCTCACGGGCCACGACAAGCCCGAAGACGTGGCAAAGTTCTACCGCGAGCGCGGCGCGAAGCTGGTCGTCGTCAAGCTCGGCGCGGCCGGCGCCTACTACGACAGCGACGTGGCCGGCACCGGCCATGTCGACGGCTTCCCGGTGAAGGAAGTGATCGACACCGTGGGCGCGGGCGACGGCTTTGCGGCCGGCGTGGTGAGCGCGCTGCTCGAAGGCCGCAGCGTGCCCGACGCGGTGCGCCGCGGCGCCTGGATCGGCGCGCGCGCCGTGCAGGTGCTCGGCGACACCGAAGGCCTGCCGACGCGGGCGCAACTCGAAGAAGCGGGACTGTGATGACCAAGAAGAATGTGCTGGTGTTCCGGGCGCTGCCCGAAGACCAGCTGGCGCGGCTGCAGGCGGTGCACCACGTCACCGTGGCCGATCCGCGCAAGGCGCCCGAGGCCTTTGCCGCCGCGCTTGCCACCGCGAACGGGCTGATCGGTTCGAGCTACAACGTCGACGCTGCGCTGCTGGATGCGGCGCCGCAGCTCGAAGTGATTTCGAGCGTGTCGGTCGGCGTCGACAACTACCCGCTGGCCGAGCTGCACCGCCGCGGCATCGTGCTGTGCCACACGCCCGACGTGCTCACCGAGACGGTGGCCGACACGGTGTTCGCGATCCTCATGGCCACGCAGCGCCGCGTGGTCGAGCTGTCGACGATGGTGCGCGAAGGCCGCTGGACCAAGAACATCGGCGAGGAATTCTTCGGCACCGACGTGCACGGCAAGACGCTGGGCATCCTCGGTTTCGGGCGCATCGGCCAGGCCGTGGCGCGCCGCGCCGCGCTGGGCTTCGGCATGCCGGTGCTCTACCACGCGCGCCGCCCGGTCGACCTGGCCGCGCAGGCGCCCGAGCTGCAAGGCCGCGCCACGCACACGCCGCTGGACGACCTGCTCGCGCGCGCCGACATCGTGCTCGCGATGCTGCCGCTGACCGACGCCACGCGCGGCATGATCGACGCCGCCTTCTTCGCGCGCATGAAGCCGGGCGCGTCGTTCATCAACGGCGGCCGTGGCGCCACCGTGAACGAAGCCGCGCTGCTCGACGCGCTGGACCACGGTACCTTGCGCGCCGCCGGCCTCGACGTGTTCGCGAAGGAGCCGCTGCCGGCCGAGTCGCCGCTGCGCACGCACCCGCGTGTCACGCCGCTGCCGCACATCGGCTCGGCCACGCACGAGACGCGGCATGCGATGGCCGAGCTGGCCACGACCAACCTGCTGCAGGTGCTGGCCGGCCAGAAGCCCACGGCCCCCTACGACACCGCCGCGGCCTGACATGAAGCCCACAGGCCGTGCCACCATCGCCGACGTCGCCGAAGCCGCGGGCGTCTCCAAGGCCACCGTCTCGCGCTTTTTGAACCACCGCGAGCGCCTGCTGAGTCCCGACATCGCCGCGCGCGTCGAGGCCGCCATCGCCAAGCTCGCGTACTCGCCCAGCCCGATGGCGCAGGCGCTGAGCCACGGCCGCTCGCGGCTCATCGGCCTGATCGTGGCCGACATCACCAACCCGTACTCGGTGGCCGTGCTGCGCGGCGCCGAGAAGGCCTGCCAGGACGCGGGCTACCTCGTGATGCTGTTCAACCTCGGCAACGAGAGCGAACGCGAGCGCGAGGCCATCAATGCGCTCGCGGGCTACCAGGTCGACGGCTTCATCCTCAACACGCTGGGACGCGGCAGCAACGTGGTCGATGCGGTCACGCTGCACGGCAAGCCGGCGGTGCTGGTCGACCGCCGGCACACGGGCATGCACACCGACTTCGTCTCGCTCGACAACCACGCCGCCATGCGCGACACCTGCGGCCACCTGGTCGAAGGCGGCTATCGCGAGCTGCTGTACGTCACCGAGCCGCAGAAGGGCGTGAGCTCGCGGCGCGAGCGCACGGCCGCCTTCGGGGCCTGCGTGGCCGCGCACGAGCCGCGCGTGGCGGGCGAGGTCTTCGAATCGGTCGAGGGCGAGAACGACGCGCTCGACGACGCCTTGCGCGCACTGCGCCAGCGCGCCAAGCGCGGTCGCCGCGCGGCGGTGGTCGCGGGCAATGCCGTGGTCACGCTGCGCGTGGCGCAGGCCATGGCGCGGCTCGACTGGCGCTTCGGCGCCGACCTGGGCTTCGTGGGCTTCGACGATCCCGAATGGGCGTCGCTCATCGGTCCGGGTCTGAGCACCGTGGCGCAGCCGACCGACGAGATCGGCCGCGCGGCGGCCACCTGCCTCATCGAGCGCCTGCGTGGGCTCGACGCGGCGCCGCGTCAGCTGCTGCTGCCCGGTGAACTCATGGTGCGAGGCTCATCGACGGCACTGCCGTAGCGGATGCCGCGAAGGAGGCCGGCCCGCGCATCCAGCCGGCCGCGCGCTCCGCGATCATGATCGTCGGCGCGTTGGTGTTGCCGCCGATCAGCGTCGGCATCACCGAGGCATCGACCACGCGCAGGCCCGCGATGCCGTGCACGCGCAGTTGCGGGTCGACCACCGCCATCGCATCCACGCCCATCTTGCAGGTGCCCACCGGGTGGTAGATGGTGTCGGCGCGCGCGCGGATGTGCTCTTCGAGCTGCGCGTCGGTGTGGGCGTCGGCGGTGTAGACCTCGCGGTGGCGGTATTTTTCGAGCGCGGGCGCGCGCATGATCTCGCGCGTCTTCTTCACGCCCTGCAGCAGCAATGCCATGTCTTCCGGGTCGGCCAGGAAGCGCGGGTCGATGCGCGGCGCCGAGTCGGGGCTGGCGTCGTTCAGCCGCACGTCGCCCCGGCCCTTGGGGCGCAGCACGCACACATGGCATGAGAAGCCGAAGCCCGCATGCAGCTTGCGCGCATGGTCGTCGGTGATCGCGATCACGAAGTGCAGCTGCAGGTCGGGCCGGCGCAGCTCGGGCGACGACTTGATGAAGGCGCCGCCTTCCGCGAACGGCGTGGCGACCAGGCCCGTGCCGTCGCGGCGCCACTGGCCGATGGCCTTCAGCAGGTGCAGCCCGCCGACCGGGCCGATGCCGAACATGTCGGTCTGCTTGGACTTGTAGGCGACGATGAAGTCGCAGTGGTCCTGCAGGTTCTGCCCCACGCCGCGCAGCGCATGCCGCACTTCGATGCCGTGGCGCGCGAGTTCGTCGGGGTCGCCGATGCCCGAGAGCATCAGCAGCTGCGGCGAGTTGAAGGCGCCGCCGCACAGCGCCACCTCGCGGCGCGCGCGAATGGTTTCGACGTTGCCGCCGCGCCGCACCTCGACGCCCACCGCGCGCCGGTCTTCGAGCACCACGCGCAGGGCCTGCGTGCCGGTCATTACCGAGAGGTTGGGGCGCTGGTCCATCACCGGGTGCAGGTAGGCCGCGGCGGCCGAGCAGCGCTCGCCGTTCTTCGCGCCGCCGTGGAACTGCGTGACCTGGTAGAGCCCCGCGCCTTCCTGTTCGGGGCCGTTGAAGTCGTCGTTGCGCGCAATGCCGCACTCGGCGGCGGCGCGCACGAAGGCCTCGCTGATGGCGCGCGGGCTTTGCTGCTCCGACACCTGCAGCGGCCCGTCGGCGCCGTGCAGCGCGCTGGCGCCGCGCTGGTTGCCTTCGGCGCGCAGGAAGTGCGGCAGCACCTCGTCGAAGCTCCAGCCGGCGCAGCCTGAACGTGCCCAGTCGTCGTAGTCCTCGCGGTGGCCGCGCACGTAGAGCATGGCGTTGATCGCGCTGGAGCCGCCCAGGCAGCGCCCGCGCGGCTGGTAGCCGCGCCGCCCGTTCAGGCCGGGCTGCGGCACGGTCTGGTAGGCGTAGTTGTTGATGCGCGGACGGCCCGGCAGCATCGCGACCACGGCGGCCGGCGCCCGCACGAGGATGCCGCGGCCGTCGCCGCCGGCCTCGATGAGGCAGACCGTCACCGACGGGTCCTCGCTCAGGCGCGAGGCCAGTGTGGCGCCGCCCGAGCCGCCGCCCACGATCACGTAGTCGAATTCCGCCATGGCATCTGGTCCTTCTTGTCGTTGGATGTTGGGGGGCGCCGAAGCGCCGATGCGCGCACCGGCATTGTGGCCAGCGACCCCGGGTTCGGGCCCAGCGGGTTTCCCCTGCCGTGAGCGCACCCCGGGGCTTTACTGCGGCTTCACCCAGCGGACAAATTGCAACGCGCCGCCCGTGGCCCAATGCGCCTTCGGAGCGGTCGACCCCGCGCCCGCCTTTCAACGCTCTGCCCATGCACCTGCTTTCAGACGCGACGATATTCACCGAGGTCCGCTTCTGGGCGCTGGTGCTGTGCTCGCTGGTGCTGCCTGCCGCGATCTTCGTCACGCTGTTCGTGCGGCGCGAGTTCTCCAAGACCACCGTGCTGGCCTTCGGCCTGCTCCTGATCGCGCTGGCGGGCGCGGACATCTTCCTGCTGCGCGCACTGGCGCGGCTGGCGCAGGCCACGCCCTCGCTGGCGGACGACCTCGTCTTCTCGTCGGAGCTGTCGATCGCGCTGTACATCTTTCCGGCGGCGTTCGGCACCCTCGGGCTGAACATGGTGTCGCACGTGCTCATGCACTACCTGAAGCAGAAGGAAGCGCGCTTCGAGGCCCACCGGCAAGCACCGACGCCAGCACCGCCAGGGCGCCGGGGTTCGCGCGTGCTGCGCCACCGTCGCGTGGCATCGCGCATGTCGCCCCGGCCGGGCTCGCGCACGGCGGCGGCGCGCCGTCCGCCCGCCGACCGCTGAGGGCGATACCCGGCGGGCTTCCTCCGGCGCCCACGGGGAACCGTGGGGTTCGACGCCGGTTGCCGCCAGAATCGAAGGATGCCCGCCACCATCCTGTTGATCGACGACCACGCGATGTTTCGCGAAGGCCTGTTCCTCGCGCTGCGCGAAGCCGAGCCGACGATGACTGTCGCCACCGCCCGCAACGGCGCCGAAGCGCTCGAGGCGCTCGCCACCTTGCCCCGGCTCGACGCGGTGATGACCGACTACTACCTGCCCGACCTCGGCGGCGCGGCGCTGCTGGCCGAGCTGCACCGTCGGCGCGGCGGCCTGCGCATCCTGGTGCTGTCGGCCTCCGAAGACCCGCAGGACATCGACACCGCGCTCGACGCCGGCGCGCAGGGCTTCGTGCACAAGTCGGCCGACAGCCAGCAGCTCATGGACGCGCTGCGCCGCGTCATGGCGGGCGAGCAGAACGTGGTGCAGGCCTCGCCGGCGGGCGGTGCGTCGCTGCCCGTGCTGTCGACGCCCACCGACGTGCTGAGCACGCTCACGGCGCGGCAGGCCGAGGTGCTGCAGCTGTTGTGCGAAGGGCTGCGCAACGCCGAGATCGCGCTGCGCCTGGCCACCAGCGAGAAGACGATCAAGGCGCACATCTCGGCGATCTTCGGCGCGCTCGGCGTGACCAGCCGCACGCAGGCCGTGATCGCGGCGCGGCGCGCGGGGATGCTCGGGCGCCCGCGCTAGCGCCGCAACGCATCAGCGCGGCTGCTGCTGCGTCGTGCAGTGGATGCCGCCGCCACCGGCGGCAATGGCGTCGATGTCGAGCTGCACCACCTCGCGCTTGGGGAACAGCTCGCGCAGCAGCGCACGGGCGTTGCCGTCGGCGCGCGCATCGCCGAACTGCGGCGCAATGACGGCGCCGTTGCAGACGTAGAAGTTGATGTAGCCCGCCGCGAATTCGTCCGACTCGAAGGTGCTGCGCACCGTCTCCGGGCCGCGCAGCACTTCCACGCGCAGGCGCTGGCCGCGTGCATCGGTGGCCTGGCGCAGGATCTCCAGGTGGCGCCGGGTCACGGCGTGGTCGTAGGAATCGGGGTCGTCGTCCAGGCCCGCGACCACCACGCCCGGCGCGGCAAAGCGCGCATAGAAATCGGTGTGACCGTCGGTGATGTCGCGGCCCGCGATGCCGGGCAGCCAGATGATCTTGCGCAGGCCCAGCAGGCGCTTGAGTTCGGCCTCGCAGGCTTCCTTGCGCAGGCCGGGGTTGCGGTTGGGGTTGAGCACGCAGCTCTCGGTGATGATGGCCGTGCCCGCGCCGTCGACCTCGATGCCGCCGCCTTCGAGCACGAGCCGCGTGCGCAGGCGCTGCACCTCGGCGGCGTCGGTCACGTACTCGGCCACTTCGGCGTCGCGCGCATGCGACTGCTTGTTGCCCCAGCCGTTGAAGTTGAAATCGACGCCGGCCCATTCGCCCGCGCCGTTGCGCACGAACACGGGGCCGGTGTCGCGCATCCAGAGGTCGTCCACCGGCTGCACCTCGAGCGTCACGCGGTTGCCGCACAGCCGCGCGGCCAGGTCGTGCTCCTGCTCGCGCACCAGCAGGTGCACGGGCTCGAAGGCGGCGATGGTGCGGGCGATCTGCGCCAGATGCTCGCGCGCCGGCTTCAGCAGGCGCCGCCCCCAGACGCGTTCGCTGGGGCCGAAGGACATCCAGGTGGCCTGGTGCGCGTCGCCCTCGTCGGGCATGTGCCAGGTGTCGGGTGCTGCGGCGGTGGCGATGGACGACGTGGCCCACGCCAGTGGGGCCACGCCCATGCCGTGCAGCAGGCGGCGGCGGGTCAGGGGAAGGTGCATGTCGGTCTCCGGAATCAGGGGAGGGGGCGCGGCATCACGCCGGTTCCTGTTGCGTCGTGCAGTGGATGCCGCCGCCGCCCGCGGCGATGGCGTCGATGTCCAGCTGCACGATCTGGTGGCTGGGCAGGTGCGCGGCCAGCGCCGCGCGGGCCGCGCTGTCGGCCACGGCGTCGCCGAACTCGGGCATGAACACCGCCTTGTCGGTGAGGAAGAAGTTGACGTAGCCGGCCGCGAACTCCTTGCGCGCAAAGGTGGGGCGGACTTGGCTGGGCGTCTTCAGCGTGACGATCTGCAAGGGGCGCCCGCGCGCATCGGTGGCGCCGGTCAGCAGTTCCAGGTGGCGGTGCGTCACGGCGTGGTCGTACGATTTCGGGTCGGTGTCCAGCGCCGCGACGACCACGCCGGGCTTGAGAAAGCGCGCATAGAAATCGGTGTGGCCGTCGGTGATGTCGCGGCCCGCGATGCCCGGCAGCCAGATGATCTTGTCCAGCCCCAGCATGCGCTTGAGTTCGGCCTCCGCGTCGGCCTTGCTGACGCCCGGATTGCGGTTCTTGTTGAGCACGCAGCTCTCCGTGATGATCGCCGTGCCCTGGCCATCGACCTCGATGCCGCCGCCTTCCATCACGAGGCTGCTGCGCAGCAGCGGCACGCCCGTGAGTTCGGCCATGCGCGCGGCCACCGTGGCGTCGCGTGCATGGGCCTGCTGGTTGCCCCAGCCGTTGAAGTTGAAGCTCACGGCGGCGCGCTCGCCACGGGCGTTGCGCACGAAGACGCAGCCGGTGTCGCGCATCCAGAGGTCGTCGATGGCGTGTTCGATCAGGTGCACGTTGGAGCCGCACAGTTGGCGGGCCGTGGAAGCATCCGCGGGATTCACCAGCATCTTGACCGGTTCGTAGACGCTGATGGCATTGGCGATGCGCGCCAGCGCCTGGAACACCGGCTGGCGCATCTCGGCCGTCCAGATGGATTCGCGCGCGGCGAAGGCCATCCACACGGCGCGGTGGGCGTCGCCTTCGTCGGGCATGCGCCAGCCGGACGCAGGTGCCGGGGCCGGTGCAGGCGAAGGGGTCGGCATGGGCACGGGGAAGGGCGGCAGCATGCCGCCGCCGCTCCCACCACCGCCGCCGCCGCAAGCGGTCACGAGTCCACCGAAAAGGCCCAGGCCGCCCAGGCCCAGGAGAGTGCGTCGCGTTGTCATTGGAATCAGGGTTACTACTAAGTTCTAGGAAGCCCCGGATTCTGTCGATGCCTATCTATCTACACAATTGATGTCTTTTAAAGGGATTGATCGATCTGCCTCATATTGCCAGCGTCTTCCTGCGCAAACAGCCGCAGGCTGTCGAACACCTCCCGCACCAGCGGCAGGCGTGAGGGGCCCTCGGCGCACGCGATCCAGAGGGTGCCCAGCGGCAGGCTCGGGCGGTCCGGCAACCGCCGCAATTGCCCGGTGCGCAGGGCGTCGTCGGCCAGCAGGCGCGACACCAGCGCGATGCCCCGGCCGCGCAAGGCCGCGTCGAGCACCAGGCGCGGGTCGTCGTAGATCGCGGCCTTGCGCAGGCCGCCGAAATGCGCGCGGATGAAGGGGCCGATGCGGTCGCTCGTGAGGTCTTCTTCGAGGCACAGCAGGCCGAGCTTGGCGTCTTCGTTCTGGGCAGGCGGCCCGACAGCCACGAGTTCGTCGGTGAGCAGCGGCACCTCGAACACGCCTTCCTGCCGCAGCGGCGCGCGGGTGATGGCGATGTCCACGTCGAGCTCGTCGATGAAGCGCGCGCTTTCGTCGACCGAGATGATCGGGCACAGGTCCGGATGCGCCTGCAGCAGCCGGTCGACCCGCGGCTGCAGCCAACCGCTGGCCACGGGCGCGGGACACACCAGCGTGACGAGCCGGTCGTCCATGTAGGTCTCGATGCGGGCCAGCCCGTTGCGGATGTGCTCGAGCGACTTGCCCACGCTGTCCAGCAGCAGGCTGCCCGCCACCGTCAGCTCCACGCCGCGCCCCTTGCGCCGGAACAGCGGCTGGCCGACCTGCTGCTCCAGCTGCGAGATCTGGTGGCTGACGGCGGACTGCGAGACGAACAGCTCTTCCGCCGCGCGCGAGTAATTGCCCAGGCGCGCCGCCGCCTCGAAGCCGATGAGGAACTTGAAAGAGGGCAGCCGGGTGTTGGACATATGAATGAGATCGATGAATTCGGCCAAGAAATGTCGCTTTTTCATCGAAAGAATTCAAGTCAGAGTGAGCGTCCCTGCAATTTCTTCTGAAGGACCCTTTGATTTCCAACGATTTCGACGCTCGCCGCGCCGGCCTGCGCATGCCCGCCGAATGGGAGCCGATGGCCGCCACCTGGCTGGGCTGGCCGGTGCTCGACCACCGCGAAGCCCTGTGGGGCGCGCACTACGACGCGGTCTGCCGCGCGTTCGGCCTGCTGGCGCGCACCATCGCGCGTTACCAGCGCTGCATCGTGGCCGCGCATGCACCGCTGGCCGACGCGGCCCGCACGGTCTGCGGTCCGCAGGTGCGCGTGGTGCCCATCGCGGCCGAAGACAACTGGCTGCGCGACTGCGGTCCGATCTTTCTCGTCGACCAACAACAGGCGAGCCAGACCGCGGTGGGTTTCCGCTTCAACGCATGGGGCGAGAAGTACCACCCGCACGACGGCTGCCAGCGCGCCGCCGCCGACATCGCCGCGCTGGCCGGCGTGCCGCTGGTGCGTTCGGACATGGTGCTCGAAGGCGGCGCCTTCTACGTGGACGGGCAGGGCACGCTGCTCACCACCGAGAGCTGCCTGCTGCACCCGAACCGCAACCCGGGCCTGCGCAAGCCGCAGATCGAGGCCGAGCTGCGACGCATGCTGGGCGTGCAGAAGATCGTCTGGCTGCCGGGCCATGCGGCCGAGGTGGAGACCGACGGCCACATCGACGGCATCGCGTCGTTCATTGCGCCGGCCCGCATTCTTTTCAATGCGGCCGACCCCGACCAGGGCGACTACTTTCGCGCGATGCAGGAGAACCGCCGCGCGCTCGAACTGGCGACCGACGCGTGCGGCCGTCGCTTCGAGATCCTCGAGCTGCCCGTGCCGCGCGACGTGCACAACTACGGCAGCGCGCGCTTTTGCGACCTCTATTCGAACTACATCCTCGTCAACGGCGCGGTGATCTCGACCGCCTTCGGCGTGCCGCGCGATGCGCAGGCGCGCGAGGTGTTCGCGCGTGCGTTCCCGGACCGTCGCGTCGAGCTGCTGCCCATCGATGCGATCTCGCTGGGCGGCGGCGCCGTGCACTGCTCGACGCAGCAGCAGCCGATGCAGGGGAATCGCCTGGCGGTGCGCGGTTTCTAGGGCGCGATCAGCTGCGACACCGTCGCCTGCAGCTGCGCCGGGTCCACTGGCTTGTGCAGCATCTGCCAGCCGCGGGCCGCCACGTCGCTCAGGCGGCGCGGATCGGTGTCGCCGCTCACGATCAGCGCGGGAATCGCGTCGTCGTTGTATTCCTCGTGCAGGCGGTCGACCACGTCGATGCCGGTCTCGCCCGCGCGCAGGCGGTAGTCGCTGACGATCAGCGCCGGCTTGCCGGGCTCGCGCGCGGCGAGCGCCAGCAGCTCGTCGCCGCCTTCGGCCGCGATCACGCGCAGGCCCCAGCTTTCGAGCAGCAGCTGCAGGCCCAGGCGGCTTTCGCCGTCGTCCTCGGCCACGAGCACGAGGCGGCCGGTGTCGGCCGGCAGCGGCGCGGGCGGTGCCTCGGGCGCGGGCAGCGCCTGGCGCGCCAGCGGCACCGTCACCGAGAACACCGTGCCCCGGCCGACGCGCGAGCGCAGCGCCAGCGGGTGACCGAGCAGCGCGGCGGTGCGCCGCACGATGGCCAGGCCCAGGCCCAGCCCCTTGGTGCGGTCGCGCTCGGGGTTGCCGAGCTGGTGGAACTCCCAGAACACCTGCTCCTGCTCGGTGGGTGGAATGCCGGGGCCGGTGTCCCACACCTCGATGCGCAGCGCGTCGGCGCCCGCGCGGCGGCAGCCGATGAGCACGCCGCCGCGCGCCGTGTAGCGGATCGCGTTCTCCACCAGGTTGCGCAGCACGCGGTCGAGCAGCGCGGGGTCGGAGTGCACCACGGCATCGCCCGCGCGCAAGCGCAGCGACAGTGCCTTGCCCGCCGCCTGCGGCGCGAACTCCAGCTGGATCTGGTCGAGCAGGCGCGCCAGCGCAAACGGCCGCGCCTTCACGCGCACCACGCCCGCGTCGAGCCGCGAGATGTTGAGCAGGCCTTCGAACAGCAGCCCCATCGCCGCGGCGGCGCGGCCGATGCTGTCGACCACGTGCCGGCTCGCCGCCGGTAGCGCCTGCCCGCGCAGCACGCCCACGAACAGGCTCAGCGCATGCACCGGCTGGCGCAGGTCGTGGCTGGCCGCGGCAAGGAAGCGCGACTTGGCGAGGTCGCTGCGCTCGGCCGCGTCTTTCTCCAGGCGCAGCTGCCGCAGCAGGTAGAGGTTTTCGAAACGCAGCTCGAGCGAGTCGACCTGCGTGCGGTACATGCGCTGCGCGAAGGCCAGCGTGACGAACAGGTAGAGCACGCCGGCCGCCGACATCACGCGCAGCAGCACGTCGTCGAGCGTGCCCATCGCGAGGATCGCGGGCGCGAAGTACGTCACCTGGAAACCGTAGAGCAGGCCGAGGTCGATGCAGTAGGCGTAGATCGCGCCCGTGCCCATGGTGAGCATCGCCACCACGATGAACATCTGCTGCGGCAGCGACACCTGCAGCATCCACCCCGCCAGCGGCAGCCCCCACAACAACCCGCCGAGCACCGCGCCCCCCATCGCGCCGCGCCGCCAACGCCGCAGCGCGCCCGGGTCGTGCTCGGCCTGCCGGTAGCGTGCGACCTGCCAGGCGCGCGCTGCCGTCAGCACCGCGTTGGCGCCGATCCAGGCCAGCAACTGCTCGTGCGCAACCGCGCCCCACAGTGCCACCACCACCAGCCCCGCCGTGAGCATCACGCCGAGCAGCGAGAACGGAAAGTTGCGCCGCAAGGCAGCCATGCGCGCGGCAAAGACGGGGTCGGCGGGCGTCGTGGGTGGGGTGGCGCTCATCGGTGTGTGGACGGAGGGGGAGGTGGGATCGCCGAAGGTGGCGATCCCAAGGTAACGCGTGGCGTGGGGGGCGTCATGGGACTTTAGTCCAATGCCCGCGCTTGCCCGAGGCCGCGCAGGCGGCATGGCATCATCGTGCGCCGCTTCCCACCGCCCACCCATGTCCGCCGATTCCTTCGTCCGCCGCGTTCGCAGCCAGCTCGACCAGTTGTCCGCGACCGAACGCCAGCTTGCCGATTTCGTCCTGGAGTTTCCCGGCGAGCTGGCCAGCTATGCGGGCAACGAACTGGCGGAGCTGGCGGGCGTGTCGCCTTCCACGGTGAGCCGTTTCATCCGCCGCATCGGCTACGAGAACTACGAAGAGGCGCGGCGCCAGGTGCGCGAAGAGAAGCAGACCGGCTCGCCGCTGTTCCAGAACGCCACCGAAGCCTCCAAGCGCGGGCACCTCGTGGCCACGCACTTCCAGCAGTCGCAAGCCAACCTCGCGAGCACCTTCGAGCGCCTGAGCGACAAGCAGATGGCCGAGATCGTGAAGGCGATCATCGGTGCGGGGCAGGTGCTGATCTTCGGCACGCGCAGCAGCCACGCGTTCGCGCTGTACCTGCGCTGGCAGATCATCCAGGTGGTGCCGCGCGTCACGGCCATTCCGGGCCCCGGCGAGACGCTGGCCGAGCACCTGGCGGGGCTGGGCGAGCGCGACTGCGTGATCGTGTTCGGCACGCGCCGCCAGACCCGCCAGCTCGACACCTTGCTCGCGGGCGCGCAGCGCGTCGGCGCGAAGATCGTCTACATCAGCGACCGCGCCTCGCCCGATTTCGCGGGCGCCACGTGGTCGCTGCAATGCGACTGCCGCGGCCCGGGGCTGCTCGACAACCACGCGGCCGTGATGGGCGTGTGCGACCTGATCGCCACGATGGTGATCGAGGCCGCGGGCTCGGCCGGGCGCAAGCGGCTGGCGGCGATCGAGCTGGGGCACGAGGAAAACGGCGAGCTGTAAGAGGCCGCACGGCTCCCGCGCCGGTTACTTCGCCGCTTCGCTGCGCGGCAACTGCGCCTTCAACAACAGCGCCATCTCCTTCTTGCGCGCCGGCGGCAGCCGCGGCGTGATCGCGCCGAAGCTGATCGCGGCCAGCGTCGTGGCCGATGCCGCAAACGTGCGTCCCACGCCCGACACGCCTTCGGTGAGCGTGTCCACGATGTCGGCATGGCCCGCCGCGCGTGTGCGCTTCACGGCCTGCTTCATGCGCTCGCGGGTGAAGCCGGCCTGCGCGTACTCGGCGGTGTGGCGCTCGAGGATGCGGTCGATCTCGGCATCGGACAGCGCGGCCATCAGCGCCAGCCCGCCCGCGCCCAGGCCCAGCAGGCGGCGCCCGCCGACGTCGGTGGTGAACACCTTCACCGGAAAGTGCCCCTCTTCGCGGTGCAGGCACACGCAGTAGTCGCCCTGGCGGATCACGAGGAACACGGTGTCGCCCGACATGCGCGCGAGCTTTTGCATGAGCGCGCGGCACGAGTCCACCAGCGGCACGCGCCGCATCGAGGCGAAGCCCAGCTGCATGGCGTCGATGCCCAGGCGGTAGGCCTTGCCGTCGGGGTCGCGCTCGGCGAACTGCTCTTCGGCCAGGCACGACAGCAGGCGGTGCACGGTGGAGCGCTCCAGCCCCGAGGCGGCGATCACCTCGGTGAGCTTGATGCCTTCCTCGTGGTGCTCGGCCAGCAGGCGCAGCAGCTGCAGGGCGCGCCGCAGGCTCTGGGCGCCGGCGGTCTCTCTGGGTTCGTCCATATAGTGGGAAAAATCGGAATTAGTGTTTGGGATGCAGGAATTTCGAAGTCTAAACTGCCCCCGCCCCAGACACCGACCCGGAGACACACGATGGCGTACGACACCCTCGAAATCGAACACCACGGCGCCGTGCGCCGCATCCTGCTGGCACGCGACGCCCAGCGCAACGCCCAGAGCCAGCAGATGCTGGACGAGCTCATGGCCGCCTTCGACGACGCCGCGCGCGACGACACGGTGAACGCCGTGGTGCTCGGCGGCAAGGGCGCGCACTTCTCGGCCGGCCACGACCTCAAGCAGGCGCAGGCCGAGCGTGCGAACTTCACCGTGGAAGAGCGCTGGGCCTACGAAGAGCTGCGC
Organism: Variovorax boronicumulans; assembly: GCF_009811375.1. Lineage (NCBI taxonomy): Bacteria > Pseudomonadati > Pseudomonadota > Betaproteobacteria > Burkholderiales > Comamonadaceae > Variovorax > Variovorax boronicumulans. Next base: position 3,168,750 of record NZ_BKDH01000001.1, on the reverse strand, counting down.
TACTTCGACTACTCGATGCGCATCTGGGACTTTCCCAAGCCCACCATCGCGCAGGTGCAGGGCGCCTGCGTGGCGGGCGGTTTCATGATCGCCAACATGTGCGACCTGGTGGTCGCGGGCGAGTCGGCCTTCTTCAGCGACCCCGTGGGCCACACGCTGGGCGCGGCGGCCACCGAGGTGCTGATCCACCCGTGGGTGATGGGCGCGCGCAAGGCCAAGGAAATGCTCTACACCGGCGGCAAGCTGTCGGCGCAGGAGGCGCATGCCATCGGCATGGTGAACCGCGTCGTGCCCGATGCCGAACTGGCCGACGCCGCACTGGCGCTCGCGCAGCAGATCGCCAAGGCGCCGCCGTTCGGGCTGCGGCTGATCAAGCGCTCGATCAACCGCACGCTCGACGCGCAGGGCCTGCGCACCGCGCTGGCCGCGCACTTCGACACGCACCAGCTCTCGCACCTGAGCGAGGGCTTTCTCACGGCCCGCGACCGCGGCCTGGCTTCGGCCATCCAGAAGAACCCCGCCTCCGCCTGAATCAAGATGACCTTGCACCGTCTCGAACCCCTGCTGAACCCGGCCTCGATCGCCGTGGTCGGCGCCAGCGGCAATGCCGCGCGCATCGGCGGCATGCCGCTCGCGCACCTCACGACATTCGGCTACCGGGGCGCGATCTACCCGATCAACCCGAAGTACGAAGAAGTCTTCGGCCTGCGCTGCTGGCCCGATCTCGAAGCGCTGCCTGCCGCGCCCGACCTGGTGGTGCTGGCACTGGCCGCGGCCGAGGTCACGCCGATGCTCAGGCGCTGCCAGGCGCGCGGCGTGCGCGCCGTCATCGTCTATGCCGCGGGCTTTGCCGAAGCCGGTGCGGCAGGCGCTGCATTGCAGGCCGAGCTGGAGGCCTTCGTGGCCACCACCGACATGGTGGTCGCGGGCCCGAACGCGATGGGCTTCGCCAACCTCAACACGCAGGCCCACACCAACTTCGCCTCGGTGTTCAACACCGCGCCGATGCAGCAGGGCCCCGGCCGCGTGAGCCTGCTCACGCAAAGCGGCAACGTCTGCGCCGCGGTGTACGCCATTGCGCGCCGGCTGGGCGTGGACTTCAGCCACTTCATCAACACCGGCAACGAAGCCTGCGTGGACTTCGCGCAGTACCTCGAGTACCTGGCGCAGGACGACGCGACCGAAGTGGGCATCGGCTACATCGAGGAGCTGCGCGACGGCCCGCGCTTCATGGAGGCCGCGGCCGAGTTCGTGCGGCGCGACAAGCTGCTCATCCTCTACAAGGCCGGCGAGACCGAGAAGGGCTCCGAGGCCGTGCGCTCGCACACCTCGGCGCTGGCCGGCGACCAGCAGATCTACCAGGCGGCGTTTCGCCAGCTCAACATCATCCAGAGCCACGACTTCGCGCAGATGGCGCAGCTCGCGCACCTGGCAGGCTACCGGCACCGAAGCGCCGGCAAGCGCGTGGCGATCATCACCATCTCGGGCGCGCTGGGCGCGATCCTGGCCGACAAGTTCATCGGCCAGGGGCTCGACGTGCCCACGCTGCCGCAGCCGCTGCAGGACCAGCTGCGCGCCGGCATTCCCGACTACGGCATGGTCTCCAACCCGGTCGACGTGACAGGCAACGTGGTGAACGACCCCGGCTTCGTGCGCACGGCGATGGAAGCGCTGGCCGTGTCCGACGCCATCGACGCCATCGTGGTCTACGCGCCGGGCTACATGCTCGACCGCATGGCCGACGACCTGTGCGTCGTGGCCGAGAAGCACCCGCGCCTGATCGTCGCGATCGACACCGGCGCCGCGAAGACGCGCGAGCAATTGCGCGCGGGCGGCGTGCCAGTGTTCGAGGACATCGGCGTGGCCGTGTCGGCGCTGTCGCCCTTCCTGCTGTGGCAGGAGCGGCGCAAGCACAACCCCTGGCTGCAGGTGCGCAGCCAGCCCGCGCCCGCGCGCGCCGCGCTGGCGGGCCGGGGCGACGAGCACACCACCAAACGCTACCTCGCGGAGTTCGGCGTGCAACCGGTCGACGAGGCCGTGGCGCGCACGGCCGACGAAGCCGCGGCCGTGGCCGCGCGGCTGGGCTTTCCAGTCGTGCTGAAGGTGCTCAGCGCCGACATCGCGCACAAGACCGAAGCCGGCGGCGTGCGCCTGCGCCTGGGCAATGCGCAGGAGGTGCGCAAGGCCTTCGACGAAGTGATGGCCTCGGCGCGCGCCTACGCGCCCACGGCGCAGATCGACGGCGCGCTGCTGCAGAAGATGGAAGCAGGGCAGGCCGAACTCATCCTCGGCGCCACGCGCGACCCGGTGTTCGGCATGACGCTCACCGTGGGCCTGGGCGGCGTGCTCACCGAGCTGTACAAGGACGTGAGCCATCGCGTGCTGCCGGTCGACGAGGCCATGGCGCGCGACATGCTGGGCGAGCTCAAGGCCTTTCCGCTGCTCACGGGGTATCGCGGCCGGCCGCTGGGCGACGTCGAGGCCGCGTGCCGCGCCATCGCCGGATTTTCACGCGCCGTGCTGGCGCTGCAGGAACAGGCAGAGGAGGTCGAGGTCAACCCGCTGCTCGTGAAGGAACAGGGCCAGGGCGTGCGCGCGCTCGACGCGCTGGTCCTGACTTCGTAAGACACAACCACAACTATCGACAGAGACAGGAGACATCCCATGTTCAAAAAAGCACTGGCCTGCGTGGCCCTGGCCGCCGCCGCGCTCGCGGGCGGTACCGCCGTGGCGCAGACCTACCCGACCAAGCCCGTCACGCTCGTCGTGCCGTTCTCGCCCGGCGGCGCGGCCGACATCATGTCGCGCCTGCTGGCCGAGCGGCTGCACAAGCGCCTGGGCCAGCCCGTGCTGGTGGAGAACAAGCCCGGCGCCGGCACCATGATCGCGTCGGAGTACGTCGCCAAGGCCGCGCCCGACGGCCACACGCTGCTGCTCGCGGCCTCGTCGCTGGGCATCGCGCCCAGCCTGTACAGCAAGGTCAACTACGACCCGGTGAAAGACTTCGCACCGGTCTCGCAGGTGGCTTCGGTGGTGCACGTGCTGGTGGTGCATCCGAGCATTCCGGCCAGGAACGTGGGCGAGCTCGTGAGCTGGCTCAAGGCCAACCCCAACAAGGCCAACTACGGCTCGGTGGGCGCGGGCACGTCGACGCACCTGGAGGCCGAGCTCTTCAACAGCGTGGCCGGCGTGAAGATGCAGCACATCCCCTACAAGGGCAGCGCGCCCGCGCTCACCGACATGATCGGCGGCCAGTTGCAGGTGATGTTCGATGCGTACGCGTCCTCGGGCCCCTTCATCAAGGACGGCAAGGTGCGCCTGCTGGCCGTGACCACGGCGCAGCGCTCGCAGTCGCTGCCCGACACGCCCACCGTTGCCGAGTCGGGCCTGCCCGGCTACGAAGCCATGCCGTGGCTGGGCGTGGTCGCGCCGGCGAAGACGCCTGCAGCGGTCGTGAACAAGCTGCACGACGAACTGCAGGAAGTGCTCAAGGAACCCGAGGTGAAGGACAAGTTCCGCAGCCTGGGCCTGGACATCATCGGCAACAAGCCCGAGGAGTTCGCTGCGTTCCTGCGCAAGGACATCGTGAAGTGGGCCAAGGTCATCAAGGACTCTGGCGCAAAGGCCGACTGACACCCGCGATCCATCAGCAAGAACGAGAAAGCAGACAAGCATGCAAGTGGGTTACTCGGCGCAAGACGAAGCCTTCCGCCTCACGTTGCGGGACTGGTTCGAGACGCACTATCCGCGCTTCGTCGCGGCCTGGCCAGGCGGCGCGCCCGACGCCAACGAGCTGACCTGGCGCCGCGCCTGGGAAGACCACGTGTGCCAGGCCGGCTGGTCGGGCCTGGGCTGGCCCGAGGCCCACGGGGGCAAGGCCTGGCCGCTCACGCGGCAGGCCATCTTCCACGAGGAGCAGGCCCGCATCGGCGCGCCGCTGGGCGTGAACATCATCGGCCACGGCATCCTGGCGCCCACGCTGATCCACTTCGCGAGCGAGGCGCAGAAGGCCCGCTACCTGCCGGGCATCCTGAGCAACCGCGAGATCTGGTGCCAGGGCTACTCCGAGCCCGGCGCGGGCTCCGACCTCGCGGCGCTGTCCACGCGCGCCGAGCGGCGCGGCGACCACTACGTGCTCAACGGCCACAAGGTGTGGACCTCGTTCGCCCACATTGCTGACCACTGCTTCGTGCTCGCGCGCACCGACGCCGCGGCCGCACGGCACAAGGGCATCAGCTTCCTGCTGGTCGACATGAAGAGCCCCGGCGTGCGCGTGGAACCCATCCGCCAGATCACGGGCGAGTCGGACTTCAACGAGGTCTTCTTCGAGGACGTGAAGGTGCCGCTCGACGCGCTGGTGGGCGAGGAGAACGGCGGCTGGCGCCTGGCGATGGCCGCCGCGAGCTTCGAGCGCGGCACCTACTTCATTCCGCGCCAGGTGCGCTTCACGCAGGAGCTGGGTGCGCTCACGCGGCTGGCGGCCGGCGTGCAAAGGGGCGGACGCCCCGCGCTCGACTGCCCGCACCTGCGGCGCGACCTCGCGCGGCTGGCGGTCGACAGCCATGTGCTCAAGCTCAAGTCGTACCGCGCGCTCACGCACGCGATGCGCGGCGGCCCCCCGGGGCCCGAGGGCTCGTCGACCAAGCTGCACTGGAGCGAGTCGCACCAGAAGTTGCTCGCCACCGCCATGGAGGTGCTGGGCGAGCGCGCGCTGGCCGGCCCCGAGCCCACGGGCGCCGACCCCCAGGGTGCGGCCTGGGTGCGCGACTACCTGTGGACGCGCGCCGAAACCATCCTGGCGGGCACCTCCGAAGTGCAGCGCAACATCCTGGCCGAGCAGATGCTGGGCCTGCCCAAGAACTGATTGACGACGACACGACCCGCCATGGATTTCGCATTGAACGACGAGCAGCAGATGCTGCACGCGTCGGCCCACCGCTTCTTCACCGACCACCACCCGCTCGCGCGCGCACGGCGCGCCTTGCCCTGGGCCGATGCCATGCAGCAGTCGCTGTGGGCCGACATGGCCGGCATGGGCTGGATGGCACTGCTGGTGCCCGAGGCGCACGACGGCCTGGGGCTCGGCATGAGCGAGGCCTGCATCGTGGCCGAGGCCGCAGGCCAGCAATTGGTGAACCTGCCGCTGGCCAGTAGTGCGGTGCTGTTGCCGTTGTGGCTGCAGGCGTGTGGTGAGGCACCGCCCGAGGCGTTGCGCGAGGGGGTGCGTGCGGCGATGGTGGGCGAGCGTGCTTTCCATTGCGTCGCGGAGGGTGATGGCTGGATCGATCACGCGGGGCAAGCCTCCGACCTCGTGGTGGTGCAGGGCTGGCACGACGATGCGGCGCCTTTGCGCGTGGCGCTGCGGCCGATGCCCGAGGGCGCGGCATCCGATGCGCTCGATCCCACGTTGCGACAAGCGCCGGCGGCTCCCGCGCCATCGCTCGCGTGGGAGACGCTGCCCATCGCCCCCGAAGCACGTGCCCGCGTGCGCGCCGCGCATCGCGTCGCGCTGTCGGCCGAACTCGTCGGCGTCGCGCAGGCTGCACTCGACCTCGCCAGCGCCTATGCCCGCGAGCGCGTGCAGTTCGGCAAGCCCATCGGCAGCTACCAGGCCATCAAGCACCAGCTCGCCAACGCCTGGATGGGCGTGGACAACGCGCGCCTGGCCGTGCGCTACGCTGCCGCCGCGCTCGACGGCGGCCTGCCGGACTGGCGTTTTGCCTGCGCCGCCGCCGAGTTCACCGCCATCGAAGGCGCGCAGCAGGCCACGCGCACGGCCATCCAGGTGCATGGCGGCATGGGCTTCACCTGGGAGCACGACGCGCACCTGTACCTGAAGCGCGCGCAGCACCTGGCGACGCGCCTGGGCGGTGCGTCGCGCGCGCTGGACCAGGTCGAGGCGCTGGCCCTGGCCTGAGCGGCGTCAGGCCTGCGGCGCGGCAGCGTCCGCGCGCAGGCCATCGATCAGCAGCGACAGGCTCGCCCGGAACTCGGTCTCCGCATCGCTGGCCGTGGCGGCGGTCGCGATCTCGATCAGGTGCGGGAACCGGTCCGGCGGCAGCGCCTGGAAGCGCGCGATCGTGTCGTCGGGCGATTCATCGGCCTGCAGCGTGAGCGGCCCGGCCAGTTCCGCCTGCGCGGCGCCCATGATGAGCGCGGACACGGCGCGAAAACCCACGAGCAGGCGCGCGCCGCTGCGGCCGCTCTGGGCCAGCGTGCGCAGCAGGGCTTCGGTCACTTCGAACACCGCGGGCGAGCGGCTGCGCTTCGTGAGGATCAGGGGAATCACATGGGGATGGTCGCGGATCACGCGCCACAGCGCGATCGCGATGTCCTCCAGCGCTTCGTGCCAGGGCAGGCGGTCGTCGGTTTCCCAGTGCACCTTGCCCAGCACCGCCTCGACCACCAGCATCTCCAGCTCCTCGCGCTGCGAGACGTAGTTGTAGAGCGTCATCGCGCCGGTTTCCAGCCGGCTCGCGAGCGCGCGCATGGTCAGGCCGGAGAGGCCGTCCGCATCGACCAGCGCCAGCGCGGCCTGCTGGAGCTGTTCACGGGTGAATTTGGCGGGACGTCCCACGCTTGACTCCGTTCTCGAAGGGGTTGTAAAGTAATAAGCGTACAGTGTACTTAAAAATCATAAGACGCTTTCCAGCCACCCGGCCCGGCGTCTTCGCAACCCTTCCTGAAGGATCATCGATGCAGTTCTCGCCCGGCGATGTGGTGCCCGCCACGGCCCTGGAAACGATCCACGGAAAGCCCTTGCAGCTGCCGGACGCCGGTTCGCGCTGGGTCCACCTGCAGTTTCGCCGCTTCGCGGGCTGCCCGGTCTGCAACTTCCATCTGCTGACCTTCGCCCGAAGGCAGGGCGAGCTGGCGGCGGCGGGCATCCGCGAGGTCGTGCTCTTTCACTCGTCCGCGCAGGAGATGCGCAAGTACCAGGCGCAGCTGCCGTTCGACTGCGTGGCCGACCCCGCCAAGGCGCACTACCGGCGCTTCGGCGTGGAGACCTCGCGGCTGGCGTTCCTGCATCCGCGCGTCTTCTGGAGCGGCCTGCGCTGGGTGCTCGCGACGGGCCGCTTCTACAGGAAGGCGGAGAACGGCATCACAGGTTTGCCGGCCGACGTGCTCATCGACGCGCGGGGCACCGTGGTCGCCGTCAAGTACGGCGGGCACGCGGACGACCATTGGGAGGTCGACGAGCTGCTGGCGCTGGCCGGCGCCGCGAGTTCCTAGGCAGAGGCGCACGCCCGCGGTGCGCCAGCGCACGCTGCAGGTGCGCTCGGGCGCCGCTTTTCAGCCCGACCCCGGAGAACCCGTCTTCCAGGCCTGAAAACCACCCGGCATGAAGCTTGCAAACGCTCGCAACTGAATGAAATTTGAATTTCAACTATTTGAAGTAGGTGAAATCCATATGCCATTCAGGCGCGATGCCGCCTACGATGCGATCCGCGACACCGGGCTGCACCGCGCAAGCAAGCACTTCATTCCTTCTCAAGGGGTTTTTCCATGGCTGGACCTGCACTCTCCTCCGGGCCCGACTCGCCCCGAGTCGCGGAGCTCGATCGCGCGCTCGACACCATCGGCGTCACGCGCTCGCACCACACGATCATTTTTCTGATCCTCATCGGCTGCCTGTTCGATGCCTTCGAGCAGAACGCGGTCGGCATCGTCGGTCCGATGCTGCGCGAGCAGTGGGGGCTGAGCGCCTCCGACATCGGCTTCCTGAACACCGTCACCTTCGCCTGCGCGGCCATCGGACGGATCATTTCGGGCTTCATCGCCGACCGCTACGGCCGCCGCGTGATGCTGTCGATCGACCTGCTGCTGTTCACGCTCGGCGCGGGCATCTGCGCGATGGCGCCCAACTTCACGGTGATGGCGCTGGGCCGCGCGGTGGTGGGCTTCGGGCTGGGCGGCGAGATCGCCATTGCGGTCACGATGCTGGCCGAGTTCTGCTCGACCAAGTTCCGCGGCACGGCCGTGGGGATGGTGAACGTGGGCGCGGGCGGGCTCGGCAACTTCCTCGCACCGGGCTTCGGCCTGCTGGTGTTCTGGATGTTCCCGGGCGACAACGCCTGGCGCTGGCTGTTCGCCTGCCTCATGGTGCCGGCGCTGCTGGGCGCCTTCTACCGCCGCTACATCCCCGAGACGCCGCGCTTCCTGCTGTCGCAGGGCCGCGTGAAGGAGACCAACGCGGTGCTGTCGCGCCTCGCCTCGGGGCGGCTGTCGGGCAAGCCGGCGGCGCCTCACCCCTACATCACCGACGACGGCACGCTGGCGCAGGCCGCCCGGCCGAAAGTGCGCGTGACCGAGATCTTCCGCGGCGCGCTGGCGCGGCGCACGGTGCCGCTGTGCATCACGATCTGGATGACCTACGGTGCGCAGATCTCGGTGCTCACGCTGATGCCGACCATCCTCGTGACGCTGGGCTACAGCATGTCCAAGAGCCTGCTGTTCACGATGGTGATGCAGGGCGGCAGCCTGCTGGGCGCCATCGCGGCCTCGCTGCTGGGCTTTCACTTTCCGCGCAAGCGCGTGCTGACGGCCGGCGCCGTGTGCGCCTGCCTCGCGGCGCTGACCATCGGCTTCGTGGCCAAGAGCATCGTCGTGATCCTCATTGCGGGCGCGGTGTTCCAGTTCTTCGTGCTGCTGCTGAACACCACCATCTGGATCTTCGCGCCCGAGCTGTACCCGACGCGCGTGCGCGCCTTCGGCACGGCCTTCATCCTCGCCACGGGCACGGCCGCGGGCGCGCTGATGCCGCTGGTGGCAGGTCGCCTGTTCGACAGCTTCGGGCTCGTTGGCGTGTTCGGCCTGGCCGCCGCGATGTACGCGGTGTTCGTCGCCAGCGTGCAGTGCGTGCCCGAGACCTACGGCCAGTCGCCCGATGCGCTGCCGCTGCCCGGCGAGGCCGAGGCCGAAGACCGCGCACCGGGCGCGACGCTGGCCCGCTCGAACTGAGCCACGCAACGAACGATCTCCAAAGAAAGCGTTTTTCCGCATGCCCGACATCCTGCTCATCAACCCCAACGCCTCCGTCGCCACCACCGACATGATGGTCGGCATCGCGTCCGCTGAAGCGCCCGCCGGTTGCCGCGTGACTGGCCGCACGGCGGTGCAAGGCCCGCCGATGATCGTCAACGAAGACGAGCTGAACGCGGCCGCGCACGAGGTGCTGAAGGTGTGGCGCGCCGCAGCGGGCGGGGGCTGGGACGGCGTGATCGTCAGCGCCTTCGGCGACCCCGGCGTGGCGCTGCTGCGGCGCGAGGCCGGCGTGCCCGTGGTCGGCATCGCCGAAGCCTCGATGCTCGCGGCGGGCGAGGGCGGGCGGCGCTTCGGCATCGCCACCGTCACGCCCGACCTGGTGGCGCCCATCGAGGCGCGCGCGGCTGCGCTCGGGTTGGGCGCGCAGTTCAGCGGCATCCGCCTCACGCAGGGCGATCCGCGTGCGCTCGCGGCCGATGCGAAGGCGCTCGAAGAGGCGCTGGCGCAGGCCGTGCAACGCTGCATCGACGACGACGGCGCGCAGGCCGTGATCATCGGCGGCGGTCCGCTCGGGCAGGCCGCGCTCGCGCTCGCACCGCGCTTCGAGGTGCCGGTGATCGCGCCGATCGGTGCGGCGATGCGGCTGCTGTGTTCGAAGCTCGCGGTCACACCCTAAGACGTTCGTCGCGGCGATGAGAGGCAAGGCGTTTTGGCAATGAACGCCTTCTAGAATGAAACGACACACTTGTCCGCAAACCTCGGGCAAGCCGCATCGTTCGTTTTCTTTCTTGCATGCCTCACCTTCGACCGCGTTCCGCTTTCCTCGCTTTTCTTCTCCTTTCTTCCCTCGGCGCCGTCGCACAAACCGCGACACCCCAGCTGGTCCTCGTGCCGCAACACGAGCGCACGCCGGAAACATCCAACGCCCCCGCACTCGACCTTGCCGTGACCCGCTTCGCCGGCATGGCGTCGGGCTCGTACTACTGGCCCGAAGGCCTGCTGGCCGAGCAGCTGATCTCGGGCCTGGCCTCGCGCCCCGACCGCAAGCAGCAGGCGCTGCCTGACGGCCAACGACTGCTTTCGTCGTATCGCCGGCCCTACGACGGCGGCGAGCGCGCGGCCGTGCTGGTCGACGACCGCAGCGGTGACGTGCTGGCCGCCGCACTGGTGCATCGCAGCTGCGGCAAGGACTCGTCGTCGAGCGGTTGCCTCGACGACCAGCATGCCGTGCTCTCGGTCTTCCTGCGTCCCGGCCTCGACCGCACCAAGGCGCAACCGCTGGTCGCATGGAGCCAGCAGGTTCCCGACCGCATGCAGGGCGGTGAGGGTGTGGGCGAGAAGATCGCCACGACCGAGTACGTCACTATGGACGCCGCGCGCACCACGGCGCGTCCCATCGTGCGGCCCAACAAGGCCTTCTCCGCGCAGGTGCCGCTGTACCCCAAGGCGCTGATCTACGGCACCGCGCAGGACGCACTGAGCGACGCCAAGGCCAAGCGCGTGCTGCGCCTGCAGACCGTCGACACGCCGCAGCAGGTGCTGGCGTTCTACAAGCAGCTGTCGCCGCCGCTGAAGGACATCGAGTTCGGCGACGGCTTCATCGTCGGCAGCCGCAACGGCCTGCGCTTCTCCGTCGAAACGACGGTCCCGCGCGACATGCCCGCGATCACGAACATCGAAGTGGAAATTTCCGAATGAAGAAGACCTTGATTCAGTCGGCGCTGGCGTCGCTGGCGTTCGCCTGCGCGCTCACCGCCCACGCACAAGACGCTGCGGCGCCCGTCACAACCGAACTGCCGCCGCCCACGCTGCGCCTCAGCGAGCAGACGCGCATCCGCAGCGCCGTGATCGGCCTGGTCGGCTACGCGCGCGGCAGCTACACCGAACCCGACACGCTGATCGCGCAGCAGCTGCTCGAAGGCATGCGCTCGAAGTTCGACGTCACGCGCACCGTGTGGCCCGACGGCCGCCAGGTGATCGCGTCGGTCAGCGGCGGCGGCCACGGCGAAGAGCGTGCGGCGATGCTGATCGACGCCGACGGCCGCGTGCAGGCGGTGGGGCTGGTCAACGGCCACTGCCGCGCGGCCGCCAAGCGCGACGAGCCCAAGGTGTGCAACCCCTTGCCGCAGACCGTGCTGTCGGTCTTCCAGCGTGCCGGTGCCAGCCAGGCCGACGCGGCTCCGCTCGTGGCCTGGAGCAAGCAGCTGCCGTCGTTCCTCGCGGCCATGGCCGACAGCGACGATCCGGCGGATGTGGCCGCCGCGCAGAAGATCGCCAGCGTCGAATACATCACCGGCCAGCCGGGCGTGCCGGGCTGGCGCGCCGAGCAGCTGCCGCCGGGCTTCCCGGCGTCGCTGCATCCGCTGCTGGTGCAGACGGCCGAGGTGAACAGCACCGCCAGCGCCGGCAAGATCGTGCTGCCCAAGGGGCTGGCCGGCCTGCCGATGCGCACGGCCTACCAGAGCGCCCAGCGCCCCGAGGCGCGGCTGCCCGACGCCGAGGTCACGCTGCGCAGCTACGAGCCGATCGCCAAGCTGGTCGACGCCTACCGCGAACTCGCCAAGGGCGCGACGCTGGACGAGGAGGGCCGCGAGGTCGTCTTCAACGGCACCGACGGCGCGGGCCGCTACAGCGTGCGCCTGCGCGACGCGAAGGAAACCGGCGTGTACATCACCGTGGCGAGCTGGAAGCGCAAGTAGCAGCCGCCAAGCGTTGCATGGCCCTTTGTGGGGCGGATGTCAATCGGAGGATTCTTGCCGCCCCCCTGCGATGACACCGAGGCGGGCGGGGCAGGGTGCTCACGAGAATCGATGCATGACCGAGGCCGTCAGAGCCCGCCGCATCCACCTCGAGGAGACAACCACCATGCAACGCTCCCGTTCTCTTGCAGGCCTCATCCGCCTGCTGCTTCGCACCACGGTCCTGTGGGCGCTCGCGATGCTCGCGGCGCCCGCGCTGGCCGCCTACAACCAGAGCCTCACGCGCACACTCGACGCCGGCCAGATCTACGGCAAGGTCGCGGCCAACAACACGCACGCCTTCCTGGGCATTCCCTTCGCGCAGCCGCCCGTCGGCAACCTGCGCTGGCGCGCCCCGCAGCCGCCGCAACCGTGGAGCGGCGCGCGTGCCGCGACCACGCTGGCCGGCATGTGCGCGCAGGTCGGCAACCCCTTCGGCGAGCCCGACCCGGCCACCTTCGGCCAGCCCGTGGGTACGGAAGACTGCCTGTACCTGAACGTGTGGCGGCCGAACTCCAGCGCCGAGAACCTGCCGGTGTTCTTCTGGATCCACGGCGGCAGCAACACCAAGGGCTCGGCGCGCGAGCCGGCCTACGACGGCGCCTACCTGGCGCAGAAGGCCAACATGGTGGTGGTCACCGTGCAGTACCGCATGGGCATGCTGGGCTGGCTGAACCACCCGGCCATGAAGACCGGCAACGCGCTGGACGACTCGGGCAACTTCACCACGCTGGACCTGGTGCGCGCGCTCGACTGGGTGAAGGCCAACGCGCGCGCCTTCGGCGGCAACCCGGGGCAGGTGACGGTGGCGGGCCAGTCGGCCGGCTGCATCAACACCTGGGGCCTGCTGCAGTCGCCGCTGGCCGACGGCAAGTTCCACCGCGCGCTGTGCATGTCGGGCGTACCCAATGCGTACCCGCCGGTGGTGGGCACGCTGGCGGCCGACTCGCTCATCGACAACCTGCTGGTCGACACCGGCCGCGCCTCGACCACGCTGCAGGCCGCGGCGCAGCGCGTGACCATGAGCGCCGCCGACATCGCCGCCTTGCTGCGCGGTGCGAGCGCGGCGCAGATCATGAAGTTCACGCCCAGCCCTGTGGTGCCGGGCCACTTCACCGACGGCACCGTGATCCGCGCGAGCGGGCTGCCCGGCCTGCTCGCGGGCAACTACAACAAGATGCCGCTGATGATCGGCTCCACGCACGACGAGGGCTCGTACTTCGCCTTCCTGTTCGGCATGGGCCAGCCCTCGCAGCAGGAGCTGTGGAACCTGACCAACTACGCAGCGCCCGGCAGCGTCACCTTCAACCAGCTGATCAAGCCCGAGTTCCGGCCGATCTACACGCAGACGCATGAAGTGATCAGCTACGCGCTGGACAACGTGATCGACAACGTGATCCGCGTGCTGCGCCTGCAGAACGGCGACATCTACCGCTACAACTACAACTGGGACGACACGCCGCAGCCCTGGAAGGACACCTTCGGCGCGTTCCACGGCATCGACGTGGGGGCGCTGTTCGGCAACTTCGTGACCGACGAGCCGAACTTCATGCGCTTTGCCTGGAGCCCCGCGAACGCCAGCAGCCGCAAGGCGCTGTCGGACAAGTTCATCGGCCACGCGGCGAGCTTTGCCCGCTACGGCGCACCGAGCCGCATGTTCGACGGCCAGACGACCTGGAACAACTGGACCAACTTCGTGTGCCTGCTGTGCAGCAAGCGCATGATCTTCGACAACCAGCCGCGCATGTCGGCCGACGACTACTTGTTCTTCTGGCCGCGCTATTCGCTGCTGTCGCCGCAGCAGCGCGAGTTCCTGTTCCAGCAGATCGACTTCAACGCGCTGCCCGACTCGGTGGACCCGCTGCGCAACGGTACCCGCTGAGTTCCTGAAGAATCCAGCTACTGGATGATCCCGTGGCGCACGGCATAGAGCACCAGCTCCGCCGTGCTGGCCACGCCCAGCTTGTCCAGGATGTTGCTGCGGTGCGTGCTCACGGTCTTCACGCTGATGAGCATCTCGTCGCCGATGGCCGTGAGCGACAGGCCCTTGAGCATCATCAACATGATCTGGTGCTCGCGCACCGTGAGCCGCTGGTGCGCGGGGCGGTCGTCGCGGCCTTCGAGCTGGCCGCTGACCTGCGAGGCGGCGCGCGCGCTGAGGTACTGGCCGCCGGCCGCCACGCAGCGGATCGCGCGCACCAGCTCGGCGGGCTCCGCGTCTTTCGCGATGTAGCCGCGCGCGCCGGCCTGGATGGCGACCAGCGCGTACTGCTCCTCGGCATACATCGACAGCATGAGCACCGGCAGCGCGGGCTGCAGCGCGCGGATCGAGGCCAGCACCTCCAGGCCGTTGCGGCCTTCCATGTTGATGTCCAGCAGCACCACGTCGAAGCGGCGCTGGCGCACCAGCTCGAGCGCCTCGGCGCCGTTGCCGGCCTCGGCGGTGGTGCGCAGGTCGGTCTCGTCGAGCAGCAGCCGCTGCAGGCCCGAGCGGAAGATCGTGTGGTCGTCGACCATCAGGATGTCGATCATGCGGGGCCGTTCTCCTGGTGCAGCGGCACGCTCAATGCGAGCCGCGTGCCCGCACCGGGTGCCGAGCGGATGTGCAGCTCGCCGCCGATCTCGCGCGCGCGCTCGCGCATGCTCAATAGGCCCAGCGCGCTGCCCTCGGGGGCATCGGCGTCGAAGCCGCAGCCGTCGTCGTGCAGCGCGAGCTGCAGGCGCTCGCGGTCCACGCGCAGCCGCACGTCGACGCGTTGTGCTTTGGAGTGGCGCGAGATGTTGGTCAGGCCTTCCTGGAAGATGCGGTAGACCGCCGTGGCGTGCTTGGGTGCGAGGCGCAGTGCGGGTGCGTCGGTGTCCAGCGCATGGGGCACGCCGGAGCGGCGCGTGAAAGCCTGCAGCTCGTTCGCGAGCGCCACCGACAGGTCGAGATGGTCGAGTGCGCTGGGGCGCAGTGCTTCGGACATCTGCTTGACCGTGTCGATGGTCTGCTGCGTGAGCGCGATCAAGTCCTGCGTGAGTGCCTGCACCTCGGGGTTGTCGGCGCGGCGCTGGATGCGCGTGACGTCCATCTTGATCGAGGTCAGCATGCCGCCGAGCACGTCGTGCACATCGCGCGAGAGTGCCAGCCGTTGCTCTTCGAGCTTGTTGGCGGTGTAGGCGGCCAGAGCCTGCAGCTGTTCGCGCGAGCGCTGGCGTTCTTCTTCGTTGCGCAGGCGGTCGGTCACGTCGACGCCCACGCCCATCACGGCCGGGCGGCCCCGGTGCTCGATGCGCGAGCCGTGGACTTCGACGAAGCGCACGCGCCCGTCGCGGTGCAGGCCGCGCGTGATGAAGTGCATGCTCGGCGGATTGCCCGCCAGCCGGATGCGGATGCGCGAGCGCACGACTTCCACGAAGTCGGGCGGCACGATCTCGGCCAGCGACATGCCGGTCATTTCCTCTGCGGTGTAGCCCACGATGGCGGCCCAGGTCGCGTTGCAGTAGACGAAGCGGTCGTCCTGGATCACGTAGATGCCCGCCACCGCCTGTTCGACGATGGTGTCGAAGGGCATGTCCTGCAGGCTCTCGCGGGCGGGTGCTGTCATGGGGGCGGGCGGTGGCGCGCTGCATGATAGGTCGCGGGCCGCGCCGCACGGCCGCGCCCGAGGGTTTGCGAGCAGCAGGGTTCCCCGTAGCGCTGGCCGGAAATGTCCGATGGCCGCCGCATGCGGTGCGCCGCCAAGATCGGGGCCCGCCTGCTTCAGGCTGCCCCACGGCCGGCGACGCCGGCAAGGACGACACGACGATGGTCTACCGCTGGCTTGCGCCTCTGCTCCTCATGCTCCTCGGCCTGCCGGGCCGCGCCGACGAGATCGTGGTGGGGCAGTCGCTGCCGCTGAGCGGGCCGCTCGGCGAGGCCGGGCGCAACGTGAAGGACGGCATCGACGCCTACCTGGCGCGCGTGCAACGCGACGGCCTGCTCGGGCGCCACAAGCTGGTGTGGCGCGCGCTGGACGACGGCTACTCGGTGGAGCGCCACACGCAGAACATCCGCCAGCTCGTGGTGCAGGACAAGGTCGATGCGCTGGGCCTGTCGGCCGGCACCTCGCACATCGACGCGGCCTACCCGACGATGCGCGAGGCGGGCACGCCGCTGATCGGCGCGATGACCGGCGCGTCGGCGCTGCACGGCGCGCAGCGCGCGCTCATCTACCACCTGCGCGCAAGCTACGCCGACGAGGTGCGCCAGCTGGTCGCACAGGCGGTGTCGGTGCGGCAGCGGCGCGTGTTCGCGGTCTGGCAGGACGACGGGCTGGGGCGCGACGCCTTTGCGGCGCTCGAGGTCGCGCTGCGCGGTGCGGGCATCGAGCTGGTGGGGCAACAGGGCGTGGCGCTGGCGCAGATGGACGGCGCTGCGCTGGCCGCGAGCGTGCGCGCGGCCAAGCCCGATGCGCTGTTCGCGCTGTGTGTGACACCGTGCGGGGTGAAGCTGCTGTCGGGACTGGCGGCGGAGAGTGGCATCGCACGGCCGACGCCGTACATGCTCTCGATCGTCAACGGCGAGGTGCTCGCCAAGAGCGTGGGGCCGGCGGCGCGCGGCACCGTGATCTCGCAGGTCATGCCCAACCCGCGGCTGGCGACCTCGCCGCTGGTGCAGCGCTACCAGCAGGACATGCGCAGCCACATGGGCCGCGACGAGTTCAGCTACTTTTCGCTGGAAGGGTACGTGGTGGCGATGGTGACGGTGGAGGCGGCGCGCTCGGCGCTGGCCGCTTCACCACGCCGCTCGATGCAGGACGCCATGAAGCTGATGCTGCGGCGTGAGATCGAGGGGATTCCGGTGTCGAGTGGCGACGATCCGGGTGTGCGTCCGCACCCCGTGACACTTTCAATGATCGGAAATGGCGGGCGGCTCATTCATTGAGGCTGAGCCGCCCTGAAGAAGATCAGCCGATCTCGGCGATCAGCTCGATCTCGACGCAGGCGCCCATCGGGATCTGCGCCACGCCGAAGGCGCTGCGTGCATGCGCGCCCTTTTCGGGGCCGAACACTTCGGCGAAGAACTCGCTGGCGCCGTTGGTCACCAGGTGCTGTTCGGTGAAGGTGCCGACCGAGTTCACGAGGCTCATCACCTTGACGATGCGCTTGACCTTGTTGAGGTCGCCCACGGCCGCGTGCAGCGTGCCGAGCAGGTCGATGGCGATGGCGCGTGCGGCCTGCTTGCCTTCGTCGGTGCCGATGTTGGCGCCGAGCTGGCCGACCCAGACCTTGCCGTCCTTCTTGGCGATGTGGCCCGACAGGAACACGAGGTTGCCGGTCTGCACGAAGGGCACGTAGGCGGCGGCAGGTGCAGACACCGGGGGCAGGGAAATGCCGAGGCTGGAAAGCTTGTCGTAAACGCTCATGGAGACTCCTGATCTGAGGATGGTGATGACGATGACGGGGGTGATTGTGTCTGTGTTTGCGCCGCCGACGCCGGCAGCTGCACCACTTCCCCCACGGGTTGCACGGTCACGCCGACATGCAGCGTGTGGCGCGCGCCGCCATGCAGCACGCCGCGCATCGGCGAGACGTCGGAGTAGTCGCGCCCGATGGCGAGCGTGACGTAGTCCTCGCCGGGCTGGCGGCCGTTGGTGGGGTCGAAGTCGGCCCAGTCACCCACGCTCTCGGGGCCTTCGCCCTCGCCGGGCAAATACACCGACACCCACGCATGCGAGGCGTCGGCGCCCACCAGGCGCGGCTGGCCCGGCGGCGGTTGCGTGAGCAGGTAGCCGCTCACGTAGCGCGCCGGCAGGCCCATGGCGCGAAAGCACGCGATGAGGATGTGGGCGAAGTCCTGGCACACGCCCTTGCGCTGCGCCAAGGCTTCGACGGCGGGGGTGTTGATCTCGGTGCTGTCGGCGTCGTAGGCGAAGTCGCGGTACATGCGCTCGGTGAGGTCCATCGCCACGTCGAAGGTGGGACGCTCGGGCACGAAGCTGGCGCGCGCGTAGGCGACGAAGTCGTCGTGACGCGGCACGTACGGCGAAGGAAACACGAACTCCGAGGCGGGGTCGAACGGTGCGTCCTTGCGAAAGCGGAAGCGCTCGCGCACGGTCTCCCAGGGCAGCTCGCGCGCCACGGCGGGCGAGAGCACGGGCGCCGAGGTTTTCACTACGCTCTCGGCCGTCACGATGAGGTGGTCGTGTGTGCTTTCGAGCGCGAAGAAGGCGCGCGTGTTGCCGTACAGGTCGGGCACCTCGTTGCGCTGCGCGGGCGCGGGATCGATCGTGAGCTGGTGGCTCACGAGCTCCTGCGAGGCGGTGGCCAGCGGGCGCAGGTGCGCCAGGTGCTGCGCCGTCTCGACCGCCGGCGCGTACGCATAGCGCGTTTCGTGGGTGACGTGCAGCAGCATCGCGCGGCTCGCTGTTTACTTGGATTCGGCGCCGAAGTGCGAGGCGTAGATCTTCGCGTAGGTGCCGTCGGCCTTGATGTCGGCCAGGCCCTTGTCGATCTTGGCCAGCAGCTCGGCGTTGCCCTTCTTCACGGCGATGCCGTACTGCTCGGTCGAGAAGCCGGCGTCGCTCACGGTCTTGAAGCCGCCGCCCGGGTTGTTGGCCAGGTAGTGGGCCACCACGCCGTTGTCGGCCACCACGGCCTGCACGCCGCCGGCCTCGAGCTCCTTGAGCGCCAGCGGCGTCGATTCGAAACGCTTGATGTCGGTGCTCGACTTGCCCAGCAGCTTGCCCACCACCTCGTCGCCGGTGGTGCCGTTCTGCACGCCGACCTTGAGCTTCTTGATGTCGTCGAACTTCGCGACCGTCGAATCGCTCTTCACCGCGATGAGCTGGCGGGCCTCGAAGTAGGGCTGCGAGAAGTCCATCGTCTGGCGGCGCTCCGGCGTGATGGTGATGGCCGACACCAGCAGGTCGCGGTCGCCCAGCTCGAGCGTGTTGAAGATGCCTTCCCACGGCGTGTTGACGAACTTCACCTCGATACCGGCCTTCTGCGCGACGGCCTTCACCACGTCGATGTCGAAGCCCACGACCTCGCCTTTTTCGTTCTGCGATTCGAAGGGCGTGTAGGCCGCGTCGGTGCCCACGACCAGCACGCGCGGCGCGGCGGCGGGCGGCGGTGCCGAAGCGGCCGCGGGCGCGGCGGGTTCCTGCTTGCCGCAGCCGGCGAGCGCGAGGCCGACCAGAAGGCTGGCGGCGGTCAGTGTGAGACGGCGGTTGAGGGCGATGCCGGACATGGAAATGCCTCCTTCGAAATATCGTTGTGTAGGTATGGAATCAGGCGCCGACGGAGCGCAGCGATTCCGAGGTGAGCGTGAAGTAGCGCGTGCCGATGGCGTCCGACACGTGGTACGCCGCCGTCTCGCAGGTGGCGAGCAGTTCGACCAGCGCGGGGTAGTCGGCGCCGGGGCCGACTGCGCACAGGTGTTCCAGCGTCCAGGTGGCCGGGTCGGGCAGCTCGTACGACAGGGCCGTGAGCTTGCCTGGTGCGCTGCCTGCGAGCCTTGCGATGCGACCGCGCAGCGTCTGCGTGACCCAGGCCAGCGAGCGCGGGTTCTCGGCGTCGAGCACCAGCAGGTCGACCAGCGTGGCGACGTCGCGGCGCTGCTGGTAGCGCGCATGGAAGGTGATGGTGCTGTCGAACAGCGCCACCATCGCCTCGAAGCCGCTCACCTCGTGCACGGCGCCGTTGGCGAAGCCGGCCTCGAGCGCGCTCGACAGGAAGCCCAACCGCTCGATGTGGCGGCCGATCGACAGCAGCCGCCAGGCGTCGTCGCGCGTCATGCGGTCGGTCTGCGCGCCGGTCATGGCGGCCAGCGCGGTGCTGGCGGATTCGAGCGCGCGCAGGGCGGCGCTGGCGGCAAAGCTGCCTTCGCCGGCCTGCTCGGCCGCGCGCCGCAGGAAGTCGCTTTCGGCGCGCACGATCTGGTTCCAGTTGTCCTGCGACAGCCGTTCGCGCACGGCCGCCGCAGCCTGCCGGATGCTGCGCAGGCTGTAGCCGACGCTGCCGCCGTGGTCGACGTCGCCCAGCTCGGCGATCAGTGCGCGTTCGAACACGCGGCGTGACTGCGGCGCGCTCGGCGCCTCGGCGGGCACGAGCGCGTTGCGCACCGCCATGCGGTGCAGCCATTCGAGCAGCGGGCGCGAGGACTGGTCTTCGCTGCCCAGCAGGTTGAGCGTGAGGCGCGCCAGGCGCACCGCATTCTCGGCGCGCTCGGTGTAGCGGCCGAGCCAGAACATGTTCTCCGCCGCGCGGCTGGTGACCGGCGCGCGGTGCCGCGCGAGCGAGGCCGGTGTGGCGTGCGGCTGCAGCAGCGTGGTGCGGTCGACCTCGCCGTGCGTCTGCACCCAGACGTCGGCACTGCTGCCACCGCGCTGCATCGAGGCGATTTGTGCGTCGGGGCCCGCCAGGCGCGCCAGCCCGCCGGGCAGCACGCGCCACGACTGCGGGCCGTCGCTCACCGCGAACACGCGCAGCATCAGCGCGCGCGGCGCGATGTGGCCGGGGCCGAGGTCGCTGGCCCAGGTCGGCATCTGCGACAGCGGCAGGTAGCCCTGCACCGTGTGGACGTCGCCCTCGCGCACGATGCGGCCCGCCCATTCGTCGATTTCGCGGCGGCCGAGCTGGCTGCCGAACACGGCATCGAAGCTGGAGCGCCCCTGGAAGCCGGGGTAGGTCGGCTTGATGGCGCTCTCGCCCAGCTGCGGCAGCACCGCCTCGAGCGCGGCGCGCTCGCCGCACCACCAGGTCGGCAGCGCCGGCAGCTTGAGTTTTTCACCGATGAGCCGCAGCGCCAGCCCCGGCAGGAAGCCCAGCAGCGCTGGCGACTCAAGGAAGGCCGAGCCCGGCATGTTGGCCACCAGCAGGTTGCCCGCGCGGATCGCCTGCAGCAGGCCGGGCACGCCGAGCGTGGAGTCGGGGCGCAGCTCCAGCGGGTCGAGGAACTGGTCGTCGAGCCGCTTGATGAGGCCGTGCACCGGGCGCAGGCCTTGCAGCGTCTTGAGGTACAGGCGCTGGTCGCGCACCGTGAGGTCGCTGCCCTCGACCAGCGTCAGGCCGAGGTAGCGCGCCAGGTAGGCGTGCTCGAAGTAGGTCTCGTTGTACGGACCGGGTGTGAGCAGCGCGATGTGCGGCGGCGAGCCCGAGGGGCACATGCGCTGCAGGCCTTCCATCATGGCGCTGTAGGTGGCGGCCAGCCGCTGTACCTGCAACGCCTCGAAGGCCTGCGGAAACTGCCGCGTGATCGCCAGGCGGTTCTCCAGCAGGTAGCCCAGGCCCGAAGGCGCCTGCGTGCGCTGCGAGACCACCCACCAGTTGCCGTCGGGGCCGCGCGCGAGGTCGAAGGCGGCGATGTGCAGCCAGGTGTCGCCCGCCGGCTTCACGCCGTGCAGCGCGCGCAGGTAGCCGGGGTGGCCGCGCACCAGCGCCGGCGGCAGCAGGCCCTCGGCCAGCAGCTGCTGCGGGCCGTAGGCGTCGGCCATCACGCGGTCGAGCACGCGCACGCGCTGCTGCACGCCGGCCTCGATCTGGGCCCAGCTCTCGGGCGAGACGATCAGCGGGAACAGGTCGAGCGACCACGGCCGCTGCGGGCCGTTGGCGTCGGCGTACACGTTGTAGGTGACGCCGTTGTCGCGGATCTGCCGCTCCAGGCTGACCGCGCGCCGCGGCAGGTCGTTGATGCCGCCGGGGCCGAGCTGTTCGAAGAAGGCGTTCCAGGCGGGGGTGAGCGGAGGCTGGTCGCTGGAGGGTGAAGGTTCCTGTGCCTGTGATTGCGAGGACGACTGTGACTGGGACTGCGATTGCGACGGGGTCGGTCGCTCCTCGGCGGCGTCGTACAGCAGCGGGGCCGCGGCGGGCGCCGGGGCCGCGCCCGCCACCGGCCGCGAGGGCGCCGCGGGCGTCGCCTGTCCCCGCAATTCGTCGAAATGCCCAGGCAGGGCCGCCGGCGCGAGCGAAGACGCCAGCGCCGCCGGATGCTCCGGGGCCTGGGCGTCGAACAGGGATTCGTTCAGGGGTTCCACAGGGGGGAGATTGTCACATCACCGTCACCGGGGCCTCCGCGCACCGTCTGGCGAGGCGAAATGAAGGCGTTGAGGGTCCGAACATGAATAGCGGTAGCCATAATCAAAAAAACCAATCCATCTCTTCACATGAGCGCGGCATCCCCCAACTCACCGCTGCAACCACATATCGAGAGCCGCATCCTGTCATTGCGAGAGCAGCGCGTGATGCTGGATTCCGATCTGGCAGTGCTCTACGACGTGCAGACCAAGGTGCTGGTGCAGGCGGTCAAGCGCAATGCCGAGCGCTTCCCGGCCGATTTCATGTTCCAGCTTTCGCCCGAGGAGTGGGCGGCTTTGAGGTCACAAACTGTGACCTCAAACACCGGCCGCGGCGGCCGACGCACGGCACCCTACGTGTTCACCGAGCAGGGCGTGGCGATGCTGTCCTCGGTGCTCGGCAGCCCGCGCGCCATTGCGGTCAACATCGAGATCATGCGCACCTTCGTGCGGGTACGGGCGCTGGTCACCACGCACCAGGACCTGGCCAGGCGTTTGAGCGAGCTGGAAGAAAAGACCGAGCTGATCGACATGCGGCAGGAATCGTTCAGCAGCAACACGCGCAACCAGCTGCGCCAGGTCTTCGATGCCATCAAGGCGCTGACGACACCACCCGATCCGCCCAGGCGGCCCATCGGCTTTGTGACGCCCGATGAGAAGAAGGCTCCGAAGGCGCGCGGCAAGCAGTAAGCGCCCCGCACGAACAGAGCCCACCTCGATCCTCAGCGCCGCAGGTCCAGCGTGAACGGAAACTCCCGGCTGCCCGGCAGCTCGATGGTGGCCGGCGGCGTGCGCAGCAGGCCCGGGGTGTGGCCGGTGCGCGTGAAGCGCGAGTGGCGGCGGCTCTCGGCCTCGTAGGCGTTGACGGGGAAGGTGTCGTAGTTGCGGCCGCCCGGGTGGGCGACGAAATACTGGCAGCCGCCCAGCGAACGCTTCATCCAGGTATCGACGAGGTCGAAGGTCAGCGGTGCGTGGGCCGGAATGCTGGGGTGCAGCGCCGAAGGCGGGTTCCAGGCCTTGTAGCGCACGCCGGCCACGAACTCGCCGGTCACGCCCGTGGGCTGCAGCGGCAGCACCTTGCCGTTGACGGTGACGACGTGGCGGCTTTCGTTCAGGCCGGTCACGCGCACCTCGATGCGCTCCAGCGACGAGTCGACATAGCGCACCGTGCCGCCGGCCGAGCCTTCCTCGCCCATCACGTGCCACGGTTCGAGCGCGTTGCGCAGCGACAGCTCCACGCCCATCGATTGCATCTGGCCCACGAGCGGGAAGCGGAACTCGAAGTGCGGCGCGAACCAGTCGGCATCGAAGGCAAAGCCGGCTTGGCGCATCTCGCTGATGACGTCGTCGAAGTCCATCTTGACGAAGGTCGGCAGCAGGAAGCGGTCGTGCAGCTCGGTGCCCCAGCGGGTGACGGGCGCCTGGTAGGGCGCGTCCCAGAAGCGGGCGACCAGCGCGCGGATCAGCAGCTGCTGCGCGATGCTCATGCGCGCATGCGGCGGCATTTCGAAGGCGCGCAGTTCCAGGAGGCCGAGGCGGCCGGTGCTGGAGTCGGGCGAGTAGAGCTTGTCGATGCAGAACTCGCTGCGGTGCGTGTTGCCCGACACGTCGATCAGGATGTTGCGCAGCGTGCGGTCGACCAGCCACGCGGGCATGTTCTGGCCGTAGATCTCGCGGTTCTTGGCGATCTCCTTCAGCGCGATTTCCAGCTCGTAGACCTGGTCGTTGCGCGCCTCGTCCACGCGCGGCGCCTGGCTGGTCGGGCCGATGAACATGCCCGAGAACAGGTAGCTCAGCGACGGGTGGTTGTGCCAGTACAGCAGCAGGCTGGCCAGCAGCTCGGGCCGGCGCAGGAAGGGGCTGTCGGCTGGCGTGGCGCCGCCCATCACGAAGTGGTTGCCGCCGCCGGTGCCGGTGTGGCGGCCGTCGGTCATGAACTTCTCGGCCGACAGGCGCGTCTCGAACGCGGCGTTGTAGAGGAACTCGGTGTGGTCGACCAGTTCCTTCCAGTTGTGGGCCGGGTGGATGTTGACTTCGATCACGCCCGGGTCGGGCGTCACGGCCAGCATCTTCAGGCGCGGATCGCGCGGCGGCGGATAGCCTTCCATCACGATGCGCACGCCCAGTTGCTGCGCGGTGGCTTCGACGGCAGCGACGAGGTCGAGGTAGTCCTCCAGGCGCGCCAGTGGCGGCATGAAGACGTAGAGCACGCCCGAGGCGCTGCCCTTTTTCTCGGCCGCGGGGCCGTTGGCGCGGCGCGGGTCGCGCACCTCGACGCACAGCGCGGTGCGCGTGACCCAGTGGGCCGATTCGCCGCGCAGCGGTTGGCGCGTGGCCGGTGTAGCCGCATCAGCAGGAGCAGCTGCATCGCCTTTCGCCGCATCGCCGGGGCTTTGCATGCGCAGCGACGCGGCCACCACGGGCGGCGCGCCGAAGGTGTAGGGCACCTCGCCCAGGTCGGCGCCGGCGACCGGGGTGGCGGTGGCATAGCGCGCGCGGTAGTCGGACGCGCTGGGCAATGCGGCGCGCGGCGCGGTCGGATCGCGCTCGATGAGATACGGGTAGTCGCCCTTGCTGGCCCACGGCTGCGAGTCGAGCGGCAGGCGGTAGCCCATGGGCGAGTCGCCCGGGATCAGGAACAGGCGGTCGTCGCGCAGGAACCAGGGGCCGGTCTTCCAGCCGGGGCCGGCGAGCGCGGGCGTGTCGCTGTTGGCGTTGCCGGGCTCGATGGGCAGCATGTAGCCGATCACCGCGTCGAGCTTCTGCGTGAACACGCGGCGCAGGCGCACGCGTTCGAGTTCGTCGTCCAGCTTGGAGTCGAAGGGGTCGACGTTCACCGGCAGGCGGCGTTCGCGCCACAGGTAGTAGTAGGTGTCCTCGTAGCCGGGCTGGATGTAGCGCTCGGTGAGGCCCAGCTTGTGCGCCAGCACGGTGGTGAAGCGGCGCGCGTCCTCGCTCGTGTAGTGCGTGGGAAAGCGCTCGTCGGCGAACAGCTCGGGGTCGTGCCACAGCGTCTGGCCGTCGGCGCGCCAGAAGATCGACAGCGCCCAGCGCGGCAGCTGCTCGCCCGGATACCACTTGCCCTGGCCGAAATGCAGGAAGCCGCCCTGGCCGTACTCGGCGCGCAGCTTGTGCACGAGCTCGGTGGCGTAGCCGCGCTTGGTGGGGCCGAGCGCGTCGGTGTTCCATTCGGGCGCGTCGCGGTCGCTGGTGGCCACGTAGGTGGGCTCGCCGCCCATGGTCAGGCGCACGTCGCCGGCCACAAGGCGCGCATCGACCGTGTCGCCGAGCGCGAGCACCTCGGCCCATTGTTCTTCGGTGTAGGGCTTGGTGACGCGCGGCGATTCGTAGATGCGCGTGACCTTCATCTCGTGGCTGAACTCGACCTCGGACTCGTCGACGCCGCCCTCGATGGGCGCGGCGCTCGACGGCGTGGGCGTGCAGGCCAGCGGGATGTGGCCTTCGCCGGCCAGCAGGCCCGAGGTGGCGTCCAGACCGATCCAGCCGGCGCCCGGCAGGAACACCTCGCACCAGGCGTGCAGGTCGGTGAAGTCGACCGTGGTGCCGCTGGGGCCGTCGAGGGCCTTCACGTCGGGCGTGAGCTGGATCAGGTAGCCCGACACGAAGCGCGCGGCCAGGCCGCAATGGCGCAGCAGTTGCACCAGCAGCCAGCCCGAGTCGCGACACGAGCCGCTGCCGTTGCTCAGCGTTTCTTCCGGCGTCTGCACGCCGGGCTCCATGCGGATGAGGTAGCTGACGTCCTTTTGCACCTGCTGGTTGATGCCGACCAGGAAGTCGATGGTGCGCTGTTCCTTGCGCTCGATCTTGTCGAGGTAGGCCTGCAGCAGCGGCGTGGGCTTCTCGGTGACGAGGTAGGGCGCCAGCTCTTCGGCCTGCGAGGCCGTGTACTTGAAGGGGAAGTTCTCGGCCTGCGGCTCCAGGAAGAAGTCGAAGGGGTTGTAGACCGCCATCTCGACCACGAGGTCGACCGTGACCTTGAACTCGCGCGTCTTCTCGGGGAACACGAGCCGCGCCTGGTAGTTGGCGAACGGGTCCTGCATCCAGTTGACGAAGTGCTCGGCCGGTTCGACCCGCAGCGAGTACGAGATCACATTGCTGCGGCAATGGGGCGCGGGGCGCAGTCGCACGACTTGCGGGCCCAACTGCACCAGGCGGTCGTATGTGTAGTGGGTGACGTGGTGGAGTGCGGCGTGGATGGACATGCGTAGGGGCGTGCAGTGCAGCGAGGTTGCATCGAAAAGATGTCTCTGGTGAGACGCATACTAGCCCAGTTGCCAAGCAATTAACGCGCCATCGAGCGTGGGTTGGGGGAGGGTTTGCATCATGGATTCCGGGGTGTCGGGAGGGCAGTCGCGGCGTGCGTCCGAGGCTGTCGCGGGTGGGTCGGGGGCCTTCGTTGCGCTGGGCGGCACGCTGCTCGGCGCGGCGGTGCAGCTGCGCCAGCCGCTGCTGTGGGCGGCGGGTGTTTACGTCGCGTTGCTGCTCGTGGGGCTCGGCGGCGGATGGCTGTTGTGGCGGTGGCGTGGGCCTCGGCTGCTCGTGCTGATGCTGTCGCTGGCCTGCGGTGCGATGGCCGGCGCGAGCCTGGCTGGATGGCGCGCTACGGCTTACGCGCAAGGGGCGCTGGAGCCGCAGCTCGAAGGACGCGACCTGCGGCTCACGGGCGTGGTCTCGCAGATGCCACAACCCGGCGAGATCGGAACGCGCTTCCGTTTCGACGTGGAGACGGCGCAGTGGGCCGAGGCCCTGCCTGACGCTGCGCCACCGACGGTGCCGTCACGCATCGCGCTCGCCTGGTACGGCGAACACAGCGGCGTATGGGAGCAGCCTGTCGAGCGGCGTGCGTCCGTCGCACGCACCGTGGGCGAGGTGCACGCCGGCCAGCGCTGGCAACTGACCGTGCGCCTGCGCGCGCCACACGGCAACCTCAATCCGCATGGCTTCGACAGCGAGCTGTGGGCGTGGGAGCAGGGCGTGCATGCCCAAGGCCACGTGCGGGCCGGGGCGCGCGACCCCGCGCCGCGCCTGCTGGGTACGACGTGGCTGCACCCGATCGAGCGGGCGCGCGAGGCCGTGCGCGATGCCGTCTTCGCCCGCGTGGACGATCGGCGTCAGGCCGGCGTGATCGCCGCGCTCGTCACCGGCGACCAGGGCGCCATCGACCGCGCCGACTGGGACGTGTTCCGCGCCACCGGCGTGGCGCACCTGATGTCGATCTCGGGCCTGCACATCACCTTGTTCGCGTGGTTCGCAGCGCATGTCGTGGGCGCGCTCTGGCGGCGCAGCAGCCGGCTCATGCTGCGGCTGCCCGCGCAACAGG
The DNA here is from genome assembly GCF_009811375.1 of Variovorax boronicumulans. NCBI lineage: Bacteria > Pseudomonadati > Pseudomonadota > Betaproteobacteria > Burkholderiales > Comamonadaceae > Variovorax > Variovorax boronicumulans. The sequence goes on along the minus strand of NZ_BKDH01000001.1, from coordinate 3,141,646 downwards.
CCGCGCTCGCCGGCGGCGTGCTGCTGGCCGCGCTCTATGCGCTCTTCAGCGGCTGGGGCGTGCCCTCCCAGCGCACGGTCTGGATGCTCGCGGCCGTGGCGCTGCTGCGCCTGACCGGCCGGCGCTGGCCATGGCCGCACGTCTGGCTGCTGACGGCGACGGTCGTGGTGGCCGCCGATCCGTGGGCGCTGCTGCAAGCCGGCTTCTGGCTCAGCTTCGTGGCGGTGGCGGTGCTGTTCGCCTCCGCGACGGCTGTGCAGGGCGAGGGCAGGGTGGGCGCGCTCACGCGGCTGAGTCGCTTCTTCCGCGAGCAATGGACGATCACGCTGGCGCTCACGCCGTTGAGCCTGCTTCTGTTCCAGCAGGTGTCGGCGGTCGGGCTGGTGGCCAATGCGCTTGCGATCCCGTGGGTGACGCTGGTGATCACGCCGCTGGCGATGCTCGGCGTGGCGGTGCCGCCGCTGTGGGACGTGGCCGCCGGGGCGGTGAAGCTGTTCGCGCTGCTGCTGCAGGCGCTCGCCGGCCTGCCGTTCGCCACGCTGTCGATGGCCGCGCCGCCGCCGTGGCTGGCCGCAAGCGGCGTGGCGGGCGGCGTGCTGCTGGCGATGCGCCTGCCGTGGTCGGTGCGCGCGCTTGGCCTGCCGCTGCTGTTGCCGGTGCTGCTGTGGCAGCCGGCGCGACCTGCGGTGGGTGAGTTCGACCTGCTCGCCGCCGACATCGGGCAGGGCAACGCGGTGCTCGTGCGCACCGCCACGCACAGCCTGCTGTACGACGCCGGCCCGCGCTACGGGCTCGACAGCGACGCGGGCCACCGCGTGCTCGTGCCGCTGCTGCGCGCACGCGGCGAACGGCTCGACCTGCTGTTGCTGAGCCACCGCGACATCGACCACACCGGCGGCGCACCCGCCGTGCTCGCCATGCAGCCGCAGGCGGCACTGCTGAGCTCCATCGAGGCCGGGCACCCGCTGCAGGCGCTGCGCCCCGCGCGCCGCTGCGAGGCCGGGCAGCGTTGGACCTGGGACGGCGTCGACTTCGAGGTGCTGTTTCCCTATGACAGCGACTACCTCGGCTTCACGCGGCCCAACGCCGTGTCGTGCGTGCTGCGCATCGGCAACGGCCGCGCCACGGTGCTGCTGGCCGGCGACATCGAGCGCCTGCAGGAGGCCGCGCTGGTGTCGCGAACGCCTGGGCTTGCGGCCGACGTGCTGCTGGTGCCGCACCATGGCAGCAAGACCTCGTCGAGCGAGGTTTTCCTGGACGCCGTGCGCCCGCGCATCGCGCTCGTGCAGGCCGGCTACCGCAGCCGCTTCGGCCACCCCGCGCCCGAGGTGGTGGCGCGCTACGTCGAACGCGGCGTTCAGGTGGTCGACAGCCCGCGCTGCGGCGCCGCCCACTGGGCAAGCCAGCTGCCCGCCGAGCTGAAGTGTGAACGCGCGCACGACCTGCGCTACTGGCGTCACCGCATGCCATGAAGGTCCGAAACGCGAAATGCCCTCGCATCGGGCCCAAACCTAGGGCTTCTACTGGCCTCGAACTTGCTAAGCTATGGCTCAAGGAGATTGGTCGTTCCATGCACAAATTCGACGAGATGTATGAGCAGCTCCCCTATGCGGGCGCTGCAATCCGACAGCACTACAAGCGCTACGACCAATGGCTTGCGAAGCAACCCGGTGAGGTGATGCGATCGCGGCGTGAAGAGGCGGAAATGATTTTCCGCCGGGTCGGCATCACCTTCGCGGTGTACGGCGCCAAGGACGAGGACGGCTCCGGCACCGAGCGGCTGATCCCGTTCGACCTGCTGCCCCGGATCATTCCCTCCCACGAGTGGGAGAGCATGGAAAAGGGGCTGGTGCAACGTGTCACGGCGCTCAACCGCTTCTTGTACGACGTGTACCACGACCAGGAAATCATCAAGGCCGGCATCATCCCGGCCGAGCAGATCCTGAACAACGCCCAGTTCCGTCCCGAGATGATGGGCGTGAACGTGCCGCACAACGTCTACTCGAACATCTCGGGCATCGACATCGTGCGCGCCCCCGATGCCCAGGGCAACGGCGAGTACTACGTGCTCGAAGACAACCTGCGTGTGCCCAGCGGCGTGAGCTACATGCTCGAGAACCGCAAGATGATGATGCGGCTCTTCCCGGAGCTCTTCAACCAGAACCGCATCGCGCCGGTCGCTCACTACCCCGACTTGCTGCTCGAAACCCTGCGCGCCAGCGCGCCGCCGGCCACGGCCGAGCCCACGGTGGTGGTGCTCACGCCCGGCATGTACAACAGCGCCTACTTCGAGCACGCCTTCCTGGCCCAACAGATGGGCGTGGAACTGGTCGAGGGACAAGACCTGTTCGTCAAGGACGACTTCGTCTACATGCGCACCACGCGCGGCCCGGTGCGGGTCGACGTGATCTACCGCCGCGTCGACGACGACTTCCTCGACCCCGAGGTGTTCCGCCCGACCTCCACCCTCGGCTGCGCGGGCCTCATGCGCGCCTACCGCCAGGGCAACGTCGTGATCTGCAATGCCGTGGGCACCGGCGTGGCCGACGACAAGTCGATCTACCCCTACGTGCCGAAGATGGTCGAGTTCTACCTCGGCGAGAAGCCGATCCTGAAGAACGTGCCGACCTACATGTGCCGCAACAAGGACGAGCTGCAGTACACGCTCGACAACATGAAGGACCTGGTCGTCAAGGAGGTGCACGGCGCCGGGGGCTACGGCATGCTCATCGGCCCGGCTGCCACGCAGGCCGAGATCGAGGACTTCAAGAAGGCCGTCATCGCCAAGCCCGACGGCTACATCGCCCAGCCTACGCTGAGCCTGTCGACCTCGCCGACCTTCGTCGACGCCGGCATTGCGCCGCGCCACATCGACCTGCGTCCCTTCGTGCTCTCGGGCAGCGAGGTGCAGATGGTGCCCGGCGGCCTCACGCGCGTGGCGCTCAAGGAAGGGTCGCTGGTGGTCAACTCGTCGCAGGGCGGCGGCACCAAGGACACCTGGATTCTCGAAGCGGACCGCACGGCCAAGCCGAAGGCGGCCACGCAGTCGCAAAGCCAATCGCAGTAGGAGCACCCACGATGCTGTCCCGCACCGCAGACCACCTCTACTGGATGTCGCGCTACACCGAGCGCGCCGAGAACACGGCGCGCATGCTCGACGTCAACTACCAGACCTCGCTGCTGCCGCAGTCGGCCGAGGTTGCCAAGTACGGCTGGCAGGGCGTGCTCTCGATCAGCGAATTGCTGCCCTGGTACAGCAAGAAGTACGACCAGATCACGCCCAACGAAGTCATGGAGTTCATGGTCAAGGACGAGAGCAATCCGTCGTCGATCGTCTCCTGCCTGAAGGCCGCGCGCGAGAACGCGCGTGCCGTGCGCGGCGCGCTCACCACCGAGGCCTGGGAAACGCAGAACACCACCTGGCTCGAAGTGAACCGCATGCTGCGCGCCGGCGACTTCGAGCGCGACCCGGGCCAGTTCTTCGAGTGGGTCAAGTTCCGCTCGCACCTGTCGCGCGGCGTCACGCTGGGCACCATGCTCCAGGATGAGGCGTTCTACTTCTCGCGCCTTGGCACCTTTTTGGAGCGTGCCGACAACACGGCGCGCCTGGTCGACGTGAAGTTCCACGCGCTCAACAGCGAGTTCTTCGGCGCCGCCACCGAGGAAGACCAAGAGTACGACTTCTATCACTGGAGCGCGATCCTGCGCAGCGTCTCGGCCTTCGAGGTCTACCGCAAGGTGTACCGCGACGTGATCAAGCCCGAGCGCGTGGCCGAGCTGCTCATTCTTCGCGCCGACATGCCGCGCTCGCTGCACGCCAGCCTGGTCGAGGTGGTCAACAACCTCGCCAAAGTGCAGAACGAGCAGAGCGCCGAAACCCAGCGCCGCGCCGGCAAGCTGCTGGCCGACCTGCAGTACGCACGCGTCGACGAGATCCTGGCGACGGGTTTGCACGCCTACCTCACGCAGTTCCTCGATCGGGTGAACGAGCTGGGCGGGCGCATCAGCCAGGACTTCCTGGTGCCGGCGCACTGACGACGCATCGAATCGACGTCCTGCGGGCCCGGGCCGGCCCCGGGACCTCGCGCACCCGGCGGTAGCATTCGAGTTCGATCTCGATCCAAGTTGCTGACCGCAGGGAGTTTCCATGAAGAAGAAATCAACGCTTGCCTGCAATGGCAAGTGGAGGGCCGCCGCCTGGGCGGCCGCAGTGCTGCTCGCCGGCTGCGACCAGTCCGCACCGCCGACAAAACAAGCCTCCTCGCCCCAGGCGTCGACGGCCGTCGTCGTCGATGCCGCCACCGGATTGCGCTGGCTGCGCTGCGCCCTGGGGCAGACCTGGCAAGGTGGCCGTTGCGTCGGCGAGGCCGAAGCCCTGAGCCTGATGGACGCGCAGGAGCGCGTGCAGGCGCTCAACGCCAAGGGCCATGAAGGCATTTCGCAATGGCGGCTGCCGACCATCGTGGAGCTGGCGGCGCTGCGGCGTTGCGACCATGGCCTGGTCGACGAGACCTTCACGCTCGAGTTGAGCCCCGAACGGGAGCCCGTCACCGTGCCTCGTTGGTGCGCCCGCGAAACCTCCGTTCCCACCATCGACAGCGCACGCTTTCCCGATACGCCGCTGCGCAAGTTCTGGTCGGGCTCGGGCAGCGAGGCCGCGCAGCACTTCTATGCCGTGGACTTCAGCAATGCATGGATCGGCCAGAACGAGGCGGCCGAGGCCACCCACGCCGTGCGGCCGGTGGCCGATCGCTGACCTTCAGCTACTTCTACTTCGAGAACGACTCGACGGTCACCGGAATCTCCGGCGCCTGCCACTGGTAGGCATCGCCCAGCACATTGCGCTCGGCCTTCTGCCCGCTCCAGCGGATGCCCAGCAGGTCCATCAGGCTCCAGCCGGCCCAGTCCGCGCGAAAGGGCTGCTGCGTGGTGGCGCCGGTGGGCAGCGGCTCGCGGTTGCGCCAGACGACGGCCGGGATGCGGTAGCCCGAGGCGGTCGCGGGGCTGTGGCCTGCGCGGTCGCTGCCGTGGCCGACTTCCTGGCCGTGGTCCGACAGGTACATCCAGGCGCGGTAGTCGTCCGGCTTGCCGGTGCTGCGGGTCTGCTGCAGCAGCTCCGACACCACGAAGTCGTGGTACAGCAGGGCCGCGTCGTACTCCTGGCGGAAGTGGCGCACCCAGGCCGAGCGGCCGTCCTTCACGAGGCCGTTCTCGACCGCGTCGACGCTGTCGTCGAAGGGGTTGGCGTTCTCGGGAAAGCGCAGGCTGTAGTGCGGGTGCGCGCCCATCAGGTGGACCACGATGAGCTTGCGCTCGGTGCTGGTGTCGGCAAAGGCTTCCTGCACGCAGTCGAGGATCTCGCCGTCGAGCGAGGCGCTGGCGCGGCCCGGCGTGCGGTTCACCATGTCGACCACGTCGGCGTAGCGCGCGTGCTGCTGCTCGATGGCGAGGTCGTCGTGGTTGCTGATCCACCAGACCTTGTAGCCGGCGGCGCGCGCCAGGGCCAGCAGGTGGGGCGGGCTGTCGCCGTTCCCGCTGTTCCCGTCGTTTCCATTCGCGGGCTGGCCGAAATGGAACATGTTGCGCAGCGCGGGCAGGGTGCTCGCGTCCACCGACCACGCGTTGCGCAGCACGGCCATGCGGTCGCCTTCCTGCGCCTTGTGCGCCTGCAGGCGCGGCGTGGTCGGGCGGCCGTAGCCGTACAGGCCCATGTTGTCGCGGTTGATGCTGTCGGTGATGACGAGCACGACGGTGGACGGTCCCTCGCGCGTGATCACCGGGGCGATCTGCCGGGCCTGGGCCATCTGCGCATCGCGGGTCTTTTCCTGGTCGGCCCAGGCGGCGCGCTGGTCGTGCAGCGACTGCGACCACTGGGTCCAGAAGACGACCGGGTGCAGCCGGCGCCAGGGTTTGCTCACGTAGGCGACGCAAGCGGCGAGCAGGATGAGGAGCAGCAACGAGCGCGCCCAGAACGGCCGCCGCGCACGCGGCGCCATGGCACCGCGTCGCGCGAACAGGCCTGCCAGCAGGCCCGCCGCCACCAGCGCGGCCGACCAGACGACGGCGGAGCGCCAGTGCATGCGCAGGTACTCGGCGCTTTCCCGCGCGTTGGTGTTGGCCGCGGCGCCCAGCACCATGGCGCTGTCGGGCGCGGCCTGGTAGGTGTCGAGCAGGTAGGCGCGGACCACGGCGTCCAGGCCGAAGCCCATGACCCAGAGCCACACGAGCGCCGTGCGCCAGCGCCGCAGGCGTGCGCTGTGCAGCGGCCACAGCAGCCAGAGCACGGGCGGCGCGGCAAGCACCGCAAGCTGGGCGATGCGGCGGCCGTCGTGGCCCAGCGCGATCAGCGCCAGCAGCGTCGCGCCGACCACGCCGCAGGCCAGCAGGGCGCTGGAGGGAGGACGCGGGGCGTCGGTGGCGGGATGTGTCAAGCGCGGCGCGGGGAGTCGAGGGGCGGCCGAATTCTGCCCCGCACCCTGCGGCCACGCGTCCAGTGTCCCGACCCTCGCGGGGTCTTTGGAGTGCGGCTCAGGGATATCCCCGCGGAACTTATCGGCGCTCAGCGTCCCAGAGGGGGCTTCGACCGGCATTTGCCGGACCTCTTGTGTCTTCTCGAAAGGAACCCTCGCCCCATGGCCCGATTCAGCCGCCGACTGCCCGCGCTCCTGCTCGCATTCTTCTTCTCGTGGATGGTGCTGCCGTCCGCCTTTGCCGCGCAGCCGCAGATGGTCAGTGTCGCGGTCAAGACCCTGAACATGCGTACCGCCCCCAGCCAGCGCGCCGAGGCGCACTGGACGGTGAGCCGGGGTTATCCGCTGCGCGTGATCGGCCGCAAGGGCGACTGGCTGCGCGTCACCGATTTCGAGAACGACAAGGCCTGGGTCTTCCGTTCGATGACGAGCAAGACGCCGCACCACGTCGTGAAGGCGAAGACTGCGCAGTTGCGCCGCGCGCCCGGCGCGCGCAGCCCGGTCGTGAAGAAGGCCGTGTACGGCGACGTGCTGCGCACCCTCGAGCGCCGCGGCGACTGGGTGAAGGTGCGCCACGAAGGCGGCGCCACCGGCTGGGTGCTGAAGCGCTCCCTCTGGGGCTGGTGAAGCCCAGGGCGCTCAGGTCGCTGTGGCCTGGCGCACCGCGCGCTCCCAGCGCGCCATCGATTCCTCGGCCTGCGCGCGGCCCATGGTCGGCATGAAGCGGCGCTCCACCTTCCACAGCTTGGAGAGCTGGCGCGCGTCGGTGTAGACGCCGGTCGACAGCCCCGCGAGGTAGGCCGCGCCCAGCGCGGTGGTCTCGACCACCTCGGGCCGCACCACCGGGATGCCCAGCAGGTCGGCCTGGAACTGCATCAGCAGGTCGTTCACGCTCGCGCCGCCGTCCACGCGCAGCTCGGCCACGGGCTTGCCGCCCGCGGCCACGGCGTCGCGGCTCATGGCCTGCAGCAGCGCGGCACTTTGGTACGCGATGCTTTCCAGCGCGGCGCGCGCGATGTGCGCGACCGTGGTGCCGCGCGTGAGCCCGGTGATCGTGCCGCGCGCGTCCGCGTCCCAGTAGGGCGCGCCCAGGCCGGTGAAGGCCGGCACCATCATCACGCCGCCGGCGTCGGGCACGCTCTCGGCGAGCGACTGCACTTCGGCGCTGCCCTTGATGGCCTTGAGGCCGTCACGCAGCCACTGCACCACGGCGCCGCCGACGAACACGCTGCCTTCCATCGCGTACTGCGGGGTCGCGTCGACCTGCGCGGCGCTGGTCACGAGCAGGCCGTTGTGCGAGGGCTGGAACGCGCCGCCCGTGTGCATCAGCAAAAAGCAGCCGGTGCCGTAGGTGTTCTTGGCCATGCCGGCCTCGAAGCAGGCCTGACCGAAGAGGGCGCTCTGCTGGTCGCCGGCCACGCCGCCGATGGGCAGCGCGTGGCCCAGCAGCGCGGCGTCGGTGTCGGCAAAGTGCGAGCTCGAGGGCTGCACCTTCGGCATCAGCGCGGCGGGGATGTCCAGCGCCTTCAGCAGGTCGGCGTCCCAGTCGTTCGTGTGCACGTTGAAGAGCATCGTGCGCGAGGCGTTGCTCACGTCGGTCACGTGCACCTTGCCGCCGGTGAGCTGCCACATGAGCCAGCTGTCGACCGTGCCGAAGGCCAGTTCGCCGCGTTCGGCCTGGGCGCGCGCGCCGGGCACGTTGTCGAGCAGCCAGCGCAGCTTGGTGCCCGAGAAATACGCGTCGATCACCAGGCCGGTCTTTTCGCGGATGGTGTCGCTCAGGCCCTGCTCGCGCAGCTGCGCGCACAGGGGCTCGGCGCGTCGGTCCTGCCAGACGATGGCGTGGTGCACGGGCTGGCCGGTGGTGCGGTTCCACAGCACGGTGGTCTCGCGCTGGTTGGTGATGCCGATGGCGTGAATGTCGGCGGGCTGCAGCTTCGCCTTGGCCAGCACCTCGCGCGCGGTGGCCAGCTGGCTGCGCCAGATTTCCATCGGGTCGTGCTCGACCCAGCCCGGCTGCGGGTAGATCTGCGTGAGTTCCTTCTGGGCGATGGCGACGATTCGGCCTTCGCGGTCGAACACGATGCTGCGCGAGCTGGAGGTGCCCTGGTCCAGGGCAAGCAGGTAGGTGGTCATTCGATGAGTCTGATGGGGTTCAGTTGTCGCGCGCGATCTCGAGGCGCACCTGCGCGGCGTGCAGCAGGTCGGGGAAGGGCGGCGGCGGCGCGGCGTCGGTGAACAGGCGGTCGATCTGCGAGAGCGTGCCCAGCTGGATCATGGCCGGCCGGTTGAACTTGCTCGCGTCGGCCGCCAGCCACACCTCGCGCGCCTGGGCAATGATGGTCTGCGCGACCTTCACCTCGCGCAGGTCGAAGTCGCGCAGCGAGCCGTCGGCCTCGATGCTCGACACGCCGATGAGCGCGATGTCGACCTTGAACTGGCGGATGAAGTCGATGGTGGCCTCGCCCACCACGGCGCGGTCGCGCGGGCGCACCGAGCCGCCGGTCACGATCACCTCGCAGGCCGTGTTGCCGCTCAGGATGGTCGCCACGTTCAGGTTGTTGGTGATCACGCGCAGGCCCGTGTGGCGCATCAGCGCCTTGGCGATGGCCTCGGTGGTGGTGCCGATGTTCAGGATCAGCGAACAGTCGTTGGGCACCAGCTCGGCCACGCGGCGCGCAATGCGCGCTTTTCCGTCGGCATTGAGCGTTTCGCGCTGCTGGTAGCCGATGTTCTCGGTGGTCGAGCTGGGCACGCGCACGCCACCGTGGAAACGCGTGAGCAAGCCCGCATCGGCCAGCCGCTGCACGTCGCGCCGCACGGTCTGCAGCGTGACGCCCAGCATGTCGGCGAGCTGTTCGACGGTGACCGAACCGCGCGCGCGCACGGTGTCGAGGAGGTTGATCTGGCGCGGGTTGGAGTTCACAGAGGCGTCGTGGAAAGCGGAAAGACTGGGGTCGAGGGTACAGGCCGCGTCACTTTAAAACGAAAGAAAACGAAGCCGAGTAAGGGAAAACTCGGAGGAAAATCGCGCCAAAAGGAATACAAATGAAAAAACGCGAAAATACAATCTCGGCCTTTGCTGACAAAAGTCACGAACCTACGGACCTCCAGCCTGTGACCGATTTCTCCTCTCCAGCGGCCGAACCCGCCACCGATTGCGATGTGCTGATCGTCGGCGGTGGCATCAACGGCTGCGGCATTGCGCGCGACCTCGCCGGCCGGGGCTGGCGCGTGGTCCTGTGCGAGAAGGACGACCTGGCCTCGCACACCTCGTCGTCTTCCACCAAGCTGATCCACGGTGGGCTGCGCTACCTCGAGTACTACGAGTTCTCGCTGGTGCGCAAGGCGCTGCAGGAGCGCGAGGTGCTGCTCAAGAGCGCGCCGCACATCATGTGGCCGCTGCGCTTCGTGATGCCGCACGACCCCTCGATGCGCCCGGCCTGGATGATCCGCATCGGCCTGTTCATGTACGACCACCTGGCCAAGCGCGAGGTGCTGCCGCCGTCGCGCGGCATCGACCTGCGTCAGCACCCGGCCGGCGCACCGCTCAAGGCGCAGTACAAGCGCGGCTTCGTCTACTCCGACGGCTGGGTCGACGACGCGCGGCTGGTGGTGCTCAACGCCATCGACGCGCGTTCGAAGGGCGCCGAAGTGCTTACGCGCACGCGCTGCATCCATGCGCAGCGCGGCGCCGACGGCTGGGTCGCCACGCTCGAAGGCCCCGACGGCGCGCACCGCACCGTGCGCGCACGCGCCGTGGTGAACGCGGCCGGCCCGTGGGCCGAATCCTTCCTGCGCGGCGTGGCCCAGTCGGCGCGCGGCGAGGCGCTGGCCACCAAGAGCCTGCGGCTCGTGAAGGGCAGCCACATCATCGTGCCGCGCCTGTTCGACCACGACCACGCCTACATCTTTCAGAACCCCGACAAGCGGATCATCTTCGCCATCCCCTACCAGGGCGCGTTCACGCTGATCGGCACCACCGACATCGAGATCAGCGGCGACGACCCCGGCGGCGCGCGCATCGCGCAGGAAGAAATCGACTACCTGTGCACCCAGGCCAGCCGCTACTTCGACAAGGCCATCGTGCCGGCCGACGTGGTCTGGACCTACTCGGGCGTGCGCCCGCTGCTGGACGACGCCTCGGGCGACCCGTCGGCCGTCACGCGCGACTACCTGCTCGAGTCGAACACCACCGCCGCGCCGCTGCTGTCGGTGTGGGGCGGCAAGATCACGACCTTCCGCAAGCTGGCCGAGGACGCGGCCGACGAGGTCGGCAAGATGCTCGGCCAGTCGAACGCCCAGCGCCCGGCCTGGACCGACGGCGCCTTCCTGGCCGGCGGCGACCTGTCGGCCTGGATCGGCGCGCCCAAGCGCCCCGACGACGACTTCGCCCGCTTCGTGGCCGCCGTGCAGGCGAAGTACCCCTGGCTCGACGCCCAGGTCGCGCTGCGGCTGGCGCGCGGCTACGGCGCACGCGTGGCCGAACTGGTCGGCGAGGCGCAGTCGCTGGCCGACATGGGCGCCGAGGTGGCGCCCGGCCTGTACGAGCGCGAGCTGCGCTTCTTGCAGGCGCGCGAATGGGCCGTGAGCTCGGACGACGTGCTCTGGCGCCGCACCAAGCTCGGCCTGCACTACACGCCCGCCGAGCGCGAGCAGGTGGCGATCTGGCTGCAGGCCAACGCAAAGAACAACAACGACACCGTGGAAGTGGAGGTGAGCTGATGCAGCTGACTCTGGAGCGCGTCACCAAGAAGGTCGGCGCGCAAACCTGGCTCTACGAGCAGAGCATTGCGCCCAAAAGCGGCGCGGTGACCGTGCTGCTCGGCGCCACGCAGGCCGGCAAGACCAGCCTGATGCGCCTCATGGCCGGGCTCGACACGCCCAGCACCGGGCGTGTGCTGGTGGATGGCAAGGACGTCACCGGCACGCCGGTGCGCGAGCGCAATGTCGCGATGGTCTACCAGCAGTTCATCAACTACCCCTCGCTCAAGGTGGCCGACAACATCGCCTCGCCGCTGAAGCTGCGCGGCGAGTCGAACATCGACGCGCGGGTGAAGGCGCTGGCCGACAAGCTGCACATCGGCATGTTCCTCGACCGCTACCCGCAGGAGCTGTCGGGCGGCCAGCAGCAGCGCGTGGCGCTGGCGCGCGCGCTCGCCAAGAACGCACCGCTCATGCTGCTCGACGAGCCGCTGGTCAACCTCGACTACAAGCTGCGCGAAGGCCTGCGCGAAGAACTCACGCAACTCTTCGCCACCGGCGACTCGACCGTCATCTACGCCACCACCGAACCCGGCGAAGCGCTGCTGCTGGGCGGCTACACGGCCGTGATGGACGCCGGCGAGCTGCTGCAGTACGGCCCGACCGCCGAAGTGTTCCATGCGCCGCAGTCGCTGCGCGTGGCGCGCGCCTTCAGCGATCCGCCGATGAACCTGCTGGCGGGCACGGCGGCGGCCGGCCGCGTGCAGCTCGCGGGCGGGCCCGCGCTGACGCTGGCCCTGCCTGACAGCGTGTCGGGCGCGGTCACCGTCGGCCTGCGCGCGAGTGCCTTGAACGTGAACGCGGGGGAGGGTGACATCGCCTTGCCCGGCAAGGTGGAGCTGGCCGAAATTTCGGGCTCCGACACCTTCGTGCACGTCGATACCGCGGTGGGCGAATTGGTGGCGCAGCTCACCGGCGTGCACCGCTTCGAGCTGGGCGCTTCGATCACGCTGTACTTCAGCGCATCGCAAGCCTATGTGTTCGATGCCAGCGAAAAGCTGGCGCTCGCGCCGGCATGGCGCAAAGGAAGCTAGTCATGGCACGCATCGATCTCGACCTGGCCCACGCCTACCGCGCCAACCCCACGCAGGACAGCGACTACGCGCTGCTCCCGCTGAAGATGAGCTTTCGCGACGGCGGCGCGTATGCCTTGCTCGGCCCCTCGGGCTGCGGCAAGACGACCATGCTCAACATCATCTCGGGCCTGCTCGTGCCTTCGCAGGGCAGCGTGAGCTTCGACGGCCGCGACATGACGCGCGCCACGCCGCAGGAACGCAACATCGCGCAGGTGTTCCAGTTCCCGGTGATCTACGACACCATGACCGTGGCCGAGAACCTGGCGTTCCCGCTGCGCAACCGCAAGGTGCCCGAAGACCAGATCAAGAAGCGCGTCGGCGAGATCGCCGAGATGCTCGACATGAGCGGCCAGCTCAACCAGCGCGCCGCGGGCCTGGCGGCCGACGCCAAGCAGAAGATCTCGCTGGGCCGCGGCCTGGTGCGCAGCGACGTGTCGGCGGTGCTGTTCGACGAACCGCTCACCGTGATCGACCCGCACCTGAAGTGGCAGCTGCGCCGCAAGCTCAAGCAGATTCATCGCGAGCTCAAGCTCACGCTGATCTACGTGACGCACGACCAGGTCGAGGCGCTCACCTTCGCCGAAGAGGTGGTGGTCATGACGCGCGGCAAGGCCGTGCAGGTGGGCAGCGCCGAGGCGCTGTTCGAGCGGCCGGCCCACACCTTCGTCGGCCATTTCATCGGCTCGCCGGGCATGAACTTCCTGTCGGCCCACAGTGCCAACGGCGCGCTCGAAGTGGCGGGCACGCCGCTGGTGCCCACGCGCGAGCTGCCGCCCGGCGCGCTCAAGATCGGCATCCGGCCTGAGTACCTGCGCCTGTCGAACGCGGGCGCCGCCGGCGCCGTGCCGGCGGTGGTGAAGCAGGTGCAGGACGTCGGCACGCACGCGATGCTCAGCGCCGAGGTCGACGGCGGCGTGGTCAAGGTGCGCATGCATTCGGACGAACAGCCGCCCTCGGTGGGCGACACGGTGTGGCTGCGGGTGCTCGACACCCACACCTGCTACTACAAGGACGAGGAACTGGTGGCATGAACCCAACCAACAAGCCGATCAACCAGAAGGCGTGGTGGCTGGTGCTGCCGGTGCTGATCTGCGTGGCCTTCTCGGCCATCGTGCCGCTGATGACGGTGGTCAACTACTCGGTGCAGGACATCATCTCGCCCGACCGGCGCGTGTTCGTCGGCACCGAATGGTTCGCCGCCGTGATGCGCGACGACGAGCTGCACCAGGCGCTGTGGCGCCAGCTGGGCTTCTCGCTGTCGGTGCTGCTGGTGGAGATTCCGCTGGGCATCGCGCTCGCGCTGTCGATGCCGGCCACGGGCTGGAAGTCGTCGGCGGTGCTGGTGGTGGTGGCGCTGTCGCTGCTCATTCCATGGAACGTGGTGGGCACCATCTGGCAGATCTACGGCCGTGCCGACATCGGCCTGCTGGGCCATGCGCTGCAGGTCATGGGCATCGAATACAACTACACGGGCAGCGCGACCGACGCGTGGCTCACGGTGCTGGTGATGGACGTGTGGCACTGGACGCCGCTGGTGGCCTTGCTCTGCTACGCCGGCCTGCGCTCCATTCCCGACGCCTACTACCAGGCCGCGCGCATCGACGGCGCCAGCAAGTTCGCGGTGTTCCGCTACATCCAGCTGCCCAAGATGCGCGGCGTGCTGATGATCGCGGTGCTGCTGCGCTTCATGGACAGCTTCATGATCTACACCGAGCCCTTCGTGCTGACGGGCGGCGGGCCGGGCAACGCGACCACCTTCCTGAGCCAGTACCTCACGCAGAAGGCCGTGGGGCAGTTCGACCTCGGGCCGGCGGCTGCGTTCTCGCTGATCTATTTCCTGATCATTCTTTTGTTCTGCTTCGTGCTCTACAACTGGATGCAGCGGGTCGGTACGCAAGAAGTGGAGAAAGAACAATGAACGAAAAGCGATTCCACAAGCGCAGCATCTTCCTGCTGCTGTACATCCTGTTCGCGCTGTTGCCCATCTACTGGATGGTCAACATGAGCTTCAAGACGAACGAGGAGATCCTGTCGAGCTTCTCGTTCTTCCCGCAGCAGCTCACCTGGGCCAACTACGCGCGCATCTTCACCGACGAGTCGTGGTACTCGGGCTACATCAACAGCCTGATCTACGTGGCGATCAACACGGTGATCTCGCTCACCGTGGCGCTGCCGGCAGCCTATGCGTTCTCGCGCTATTCGTTCCTGGGCGACAAGCACGTGTTCTTCTGGCTGCTGACCAACCGCATGACGCCGCCCGCGGTGTTCCTGCTGCCGTTCTTCCAGCTGTACAGCACCGTGGGCCTCATGGACACGCACCTGGGCGTGGCGCTGGCGCACCTGCTGTTCAACGTGCCGCTGGCGGTGTGGATTCTCGAAGGCTTCATGAGCGGCATTCCGCGCGAGATCGACGAGACGGCGTACATCGACGGCTACTCGTTCCCGCGCTTCTTCCTCACCATCTTCCTGCCGCTCATCAAGGCCGGCGTGGGCGTGGCGGCGTTCTTCTGCTTCATGTTCAGCTGGGTCGAGCTGCTGCTGGCGCGCACGCTCACCAGCGTGAACGCCAAGCCCATCGTCGCGACGATGACGCGCACGGTGAGCGCCTCGGGCATGGACTGGGCGACGCTGGCCGCGGCCGGTGTGCTCACCATCGTGCCGGGCGCGATCGTGATCTGGTTTGTCCGCCACTACATCGCAAAAGGCTTTGCGATGGGCCGCGTCTAAGGAGACCGAGAGATGTTCGACTGGATGGTCTGGACCACCCCGGTGGCCGTTTTCTTTAGCTGCATCGCGCTCATGCTGGTCGGCATGACCGTGTGGGAATTCAAGTCGCCCACCACGATGCGCCGCGGCTGGCTGCCCATTGCCACCACGCGCGGCGACCGGCTCTTCATCGGCCTCTTGTCCGCGGCCTACGTCAACCTGATCTTCGTCGGCCTGGCCGGCAAGGTGCAGGAGTGGCTGAGCCTGGAGGCCGAGCCCTCGATCTGGATCGGCTTCGTGCTGTCGATGTTCGTGCTCGCGCTCGTGATGCGCAAAGGCTAGCCCACCGATTTCGTCAACGCGTCCGGCTCTCCGCCTCCCCGGAGCCGCGATGAAAAAACCGGGGAAGCACAACCGAGGAGACACATTCATGAAGATGCGCTACACGGCATTGGCAATGGCGGCGGCGATGGTCGCCGCGCACGGCGCATGGGCCGCAGAGCCCGAAGCCAAGAAATGGATCGACAGCGAGTTCCAGCCGTCGACCCTGAGCAAGGACCAGCAGGCGGCCGAGATGAAGTGGTTCATCGACGCGGCCAAGAAGCTGCAGGCCAAGGGCGTCAAGGAAATCTCGGTGGTGTCGGAGACCATCACCACGCATGAATACGAATCGAAGACGCTGGCCAAGGCCTTCGAGGAAATCACCGGCATCAAGGTCAAGCACGACCTGATCCAGGAAGGCGACGTGGTCGAGAAGCTGCAGACCTCGATGCAGTCGGGCAAGTCGATCTACGACGGCTGGATTTCCGACTCCGACCTCATCGGTACGCACTACCGCTACGGCAAGATGATGAACCTCACCGACTACATGGCCGGTGCGGGCAAGGAGTACACCAACCCCGGGCTCGACATCAAGGACTTCATCGGCACCAAGTTCACCACCGCGCCCGACGGCAAGCTCTACCAGCTGCCCGACCAGCAGTTCGCCAACCTGTACTGGTTCCGCGCCGACCTGTTCGATCGCAAGGACCTGAAGGACAAGTTCAAGGCCAAGTACGGCTACGACCTGGGCGTGCCGCTGAACTGGAGCGCCTACGAAGACATCGCCGAGTTCTTCAGCGTCGACGTGAAGACCATCGACGGCAAGCCGATCTACGGTCACATGGACTACGGCAAGAAGGACCCGTCGCTGGGCTGGCGCTTCACCGATGCGTGGCTCTCGATGGCCGGCACCGCCGACATCGGCACCCCCAACGGCATGCCGATCGACGAGTGGGGCATCCGCGTGGCCGACGACAAGTGCACGCCCGTGGGCGCGGCCGTGTCGCGCGGCGGTGCGACCAACTCGCCGGCCGCCGTGTACGCGCTCACCAAGTACATCGACTGGATGAAGAAGTACGCGCCCAAGGAAGCCATGGGCATGACCTTCGGCGAAGCCGGCCCGGTGCCCGCGCAGGGCCAGATCGCCCAGCAGATCTTCTGGTACACGGCCTTCACGGCCGACATGACCAAGAAGGGCCTGCCCGTGGTGAACGAGGACGGCACGCCCAAGTGGCGCATGGCGCCCGGCCCGAACGGCCCGTACTGGAAGCAGGGCATGCAGAACGGCTACCAGGACGTGGGTTCGTGGTCGTTCTTCAACGGCCATGACGCCAACAAGACCGCCGCCGCCTGGCTCTACGCCCAGTTCGTGACCTCCAAGAGCGTCTCGCTCAAGAAGACCATCGTGGGCCTGACCCCGATCCGCGAATCGGACATCCAGAGCAAGGCCATGACCGACATGGCGCCCAAGCTGGGTGGCCTGGTCGAGTTCTACCGCAGCCCGGCCCGCGTGGCATGGACGCCCACCGGCACCAACGTGCCCGACTACCCCAAGCTGGCGCAGCTGTGGTGGAAGAACGTGGCCGAGGCCGTCACGGGCGAGAAGACCCCGCAAAAAGCCATGGACAACCTGGCCGACGAGATGGACAACGTGATGGGCCGCCTGCAACGCGCCGGCATGGCCCACTGCGCGCCCAAGCTCAATGCCAAGGGCGACCCGAACAAGTGGCTCAGCGACCAGCACGCCCCGTGGAAGAAGCTGGCCAACGAGAAGCCCAAGGGCGAGACCATCGACTACAACAAGCTGCTGAGCGCCTGGAAGGCCGGCAAGGTGCGCTGACCGGCGCTTCGCCAGCAGCAATTGCAAACAAGGGCCGCGCCGCGAGGTGCGGCCCTTTTTCGCTTTCTGGCGCCCTGGTTCGTCGGATTCACGCGACGCCATGACCTATGGCAGATGCACCTTTGAAAAGGTTCGCTTACATTCGACGGCCCCCGCCACGGCCCGCCAGTGAATCCAAGTTCTTCCAGCCCCACCGCCAGCCCTCCTGCCACCCCGAGCGCGCGTGTCAAACGCGTCCTGCTGATCCAGTACTCGCAGACCGGGCAACTCGACCGCGTGGCCGGGCAGATCGCCGCGCCGCTGCGCGCCGACCCGGGCATCGAACTGCGCGTGGAGACGCTGCGGCCGCTGCAGCGCTTTCCCTTTCCCTGGCCCTTCCTGACCTTCTTCGACGCGTTCCCCGAGTCGGCCCACCTGAAGCCGGGCCCGCTGGCGCCGTTGACGCTCACGGGCGATGAAGACTTCGACCTCGTCATCCTGCCGTACCAGGTCTGGTTCCTGGCCCCCGCGCAGCCGGTCGTGGCCTTCCTGCAGCACCCCGTGGCGGCGCGGCTGCTCAAGGGAAAACCCGTGGTCACGGTCATTGCCTGCCGCAACATGTGGCTGCTGGCCCACGAAAAGCTCAAGGGCCTGCTCGCCGCCACTGGCGCGCGCCTGATCGACAACGTGGTGCTCACCGACCCCGGCCCCACGCTCGCCACCTTCTTCACCACGCCGGCCTGGCTCATCTGGGGCCGCAAGCGCGGCTTCTGGGGCATGCCCGACGCGGGCCTGAGCGAGGAACAGATCCGCGGCTGCGGCCGCTTCGGCCGGGCCCTGCGCGACGCATTGCACGAAGGCCGTGAGCAGGGCGATGCGCCCTTGCTGGCCGGGCTGGGCGCGGTGCGCGCCCAGGCGCGGCTGCTCATCAGCGAGAAGGCCGGCACGCGCAGCTTCTACCTCTGGGGCAAGCTGATCATGGCGGCCGGCGGGCCGGGCGCGGCGGTGCGCAAGCCGCTGCTCTTGCTGTACGTGCTGTTTCTGCTGGCACTGATCGTCACCGTCGTGCCGGTGAGCCTGACGTTGCAGGCCCTGCTGCGGCCGTTGTTCCGAGGGTGGCTGACTAAAATGACGGCTCAATTCGAGCGCCCGTCGGGCTCTGCCACGGACCGGCTCCCTCTCTATGACGACTGATGTTTTCCTGACCCGCACCGCTGCCTTCCTGCCTTTTTCTCCGGTCAGCAACGAAGACATCGAAGAAGTGTTGGGCCGCATCGGCGGCAAGGTGTCGCGTGCGCGACGCCTCATCCTGCGCAGCAACGGCATCCAGTCGCGCCACTACGCCATCGACCGCGCCACCGGCCAGCTGGCCATGACCAACGCACAGCTCACCGCCGCGGCCATCCGCGCGCTGGGCGACGACATCGGCCCGGTCGACTGCCTGGCCACCGGCACCTCGCTGCCCGACCAGCTCATGCCCAACCACGCGGTGATGGTGCACGGCGAACTCGGCTGGCCCCGGCTTGAGGTGGTGGCTTGCGCCGGCATCTGCCTGGCCGGCGCGGCGGCGCTCAAGCATGCGTGGCTGTCGGTGCGTGCGGGCGATGCGCGGCGCGCGGTCGCCACGGGCTCCGAGCTGGCCTCGGCCGTGATGCGCGGCATCAACTTCGAGGCCGAGCTCGAGCACAAGCTCGAGGCCCTCGAAGCGCGCCCCGAGATCGCCTTCGAGAAAGACTTTCTGCGCTGGATGCTGTCCGACGGCGCCGGCGCGGTGCTGCTGGAGCGCGAGCCGCGTGGGCCGCTGTCGCTGCGTGTCGAGTGGATCGAGCTGTCGTCGGCGGCGCATGAGCTGCCGGTGTGCATGTACGCCGGCGCCGACAAGAACGAGCAGGGCGGCCTCGACGGCTGGGCCCGCACCTCGCCGGCCGACTGGCAGCGCGACTCGACCTTCGCCGTCAAGCAGGACGTGCGCCTGCTCAACGACAACATCGTGCGCGCCACGCTGGCCGAGCCGCTGGCGGCCATCATCGAGCGCCGCGGGCTCAAGACCGACGACATCGACTGGTTCCTGCCGCACCTGTCGTCGCACTATTTCGTCGAGCCCGTGGCCGCGAGCCTCGCCGCACTGGGCCTGCCGATTCCGCGCGAGCGCTGGTTCAGCAACCTCGCGACCAAGGGCAACACGGGCTCGGCCTCGCCGTACATCATGCTCGACGAGCTGTTCCGCTCGGGCCGCATCAAGCCGGGCCAGAAGCTCCTGATGTTCGTACCGGAAAGCGGCCGCTTCTCCAGCGGCTTCATCTACCTGGAGGCGGTGTAGCCATGGACCTCGATGCCGTGCCACAGGAGGGCAACGCGACCCTCGCCGGCCATTCCAAGCTGATGTATGCCCGCGACGCGCAAGGCCGCGTCGTCACCACCACCTCGAAAGGCTGGGAGGCGGAAGAGATCGTCACCAGCCACGCGGTCGACGTGCTGGTCGAGCAGGCGCAGGAGGCCAAGGCGCGCGTGAAGGCCGGGCTGGCCTCGCCGCTCGAGTACTGGATGTACGAGCGCCGCATGGACGTGGCGCTGCTCTCGCAGACCAGCGGCTTCTGGCAGTGGCGCGTGCGCCGCCACCTGCAGCCGCGCCATTTCGCCGCGCTGTCGCCGGCCCAGCTCGCCCGCTACGGCCAGGCGCTGGGGCTGCCCGTTTCCACCCTGCAAGGCCTGCCGTGAACTTCCAACACCAACAGGCGGCGCACTGCGAAAGCGGCGTCATCTCCAGCCTCATGCGCCACCACGGCGCGCCGATGAGCGAGGCGATGGCGCTGGGGTTGTCGTCGGCACTGTCCTTCGCCTACCTGCCGTTCATCAAGCTGTCGGGCCTGCCGCTCATCTCGTACCGCATGCCGCCCAAGGCCATCATCAAGGGCCTTTTGGCACCGATGGCCGCGCGCTTTCGCTTCGAGACCTTCCGCAGCCCGCAGGCCGGGCAGCAGCGGCTGGACGCGCTGCTGGCCGACGGCCAGCTCGTGGGCCTGCAGACCTCGGTCTACTGGCTGCCGTACTTTCCGCCGAACATGCGCTTTCACTTCAACGCGCACAACCTGCTGGTCTACGGCAAGGACGGCGACGACTACCTGATCAGCGACCCGGTGTTCGAGGAGCCCGTGCGCTGCGCGAGCGAAGACCTGTCGCGCGCCCGTTTCGCCAAGGGCGTGCTGGCACCCAAGGGCCTCATGTACTACCCGCAGGCCATCGAGCGCAAGGCGGTCGATGCCGCCTCGGTGACCCGGGCCATCCGCAAGACCGTGCGCAACATGCTCGCACCCGTGCCCATCGTCGGCGTGCGCGGCATGCGCACGCTGGCCAAGCGCATGCAGAAACTGTCGCCCAGCGATCCGCGCAGCGTCGACTTCATCGGCCACCTGGTGCGCATGCAGGAAGAAATCGGCACGGGTGGGGCGGGCTTCCGTTTCATCTACGCGGGCTTCCTGCAGGAGGCGGCGCAG
Source organism: Variovorax boronicumulans (assembly GCF_009811375.1). Classification (NCBI taxonomy): domain Bacteria; kingdom Pseudomonadati; phylum Pseudomonadota; class Betaproteobacteria; order Burkholderiales; family Comamonadaceae; genus Variovorax; species Variovorax boronicumulans. The sequence goes on along the minus strand of NZ_BKDH01000001.1, from coordinate 3,120,996 downwards.
CTGCTCGACAAGCCGCAACTCACGCAGATGTCCGAACGCCTGATCGCCATCGGCGACGGCTGGCGCGCGTTCGCGCTCAAGGCTGCGCGCATGGTCAAGGGCCGCGAGCCGGTCGATCCGGTGGCGCTGGCGGGCAAGCTGCGCGAGCAGGCGCAGCAAGAGGAAACCTTCTTCCGCGACCTCAAGGCCGCTGTTGCCTGATGTTGGAGCTGCACCAGCTCGGCTACCGCTACCCGCACGCTGACAAGGCCGCGCTGGCCGACGTGTCGCTCGCCGTGCCGCGCGGTTGTGTGCTGGGCCTGCTGGGGCCGAACGGTGCCGGCAAGACCACGCTGATCTCGCACCTGTCGGGCGCGCTCGCGGTGCAGTCGGGCGACATCCGCATCGACGGCCAGCCGTTGCAGCAGGTGCGCGCCAAGGCGCCCACGCGCATCGCCGTCGCACCGCAGGACCAGGCCTTCTATCCGATGCTCACCGTGGCCGAGAACCTGGCCTGCTTCGCCGCGGCCGGCGGTCTCTCGGGCGCGCGAAAGAAGGCGCGCATCGACACCTGCACGCAGTTCGCGCAGCTCGAGCAGTTCGCGGGCGTGCGTGCCGAGCGGCTCTCGGGCGGCCTCAAGCGCCGGCTCAACCTCGCGATCGCCTTGCTGCCCGAACCCGAGCTGATGCTGTTCGACGAGCCGACGGTGGGCGTCGATCCGCAGTCGCGCGCCTTCATCCTCGACGCGATCAAGAGCCTGGCGCAGGCCGGTGCGGCGGTGATCTACGCCTCGCACTACATGGAAGAGATCGAGGCCATCGCCGACCGCGTCGCCATCCTCGACCAGGGCCGCGTGCTGCGCGAAGGCCCGCTCGACGCGCTGCTGTCGCAAAGCGCGATGCTGCTGACCCTGGCCGCCGACGGGCTCGACGCGCAGAGGCTCTCGCGCTTCGGCACGGTGGAGCAGGGCGCGGCGCACTGGCGCATCCACCTGAACGCAGGCACCGGCCCCGGCCCCGTGCTGGCCGCGCTGGAAGCCGAAGGCATTGAGGTGCGCCAGGCCGAGTTCGGCCGGCACGACCTCGAACAGCTCTTCATGGCGCTCACGCACCGCTCGCTGCGCGACTGACCGAACGCCATGCTCCTAGCGCTCATCAAGAAGGAACTGCTGGCCCTCGTGCGCGACATGCATGGGCTGGCCGTGCTGTTCGTGATGCCGATGGTGTTCATCGTGCTGATGTCGCTCACGCTGAAGGACATCTACCGCCCGCCGCTGGCCGAACTGAGCTACGCGGTCGATGCGCGCGACAGCGGCACGCCCGCCAAGTGGCTGCTGCAGATCTGGCAGCGCAGCCACGGCGCGCCGCAACCGCTGGGCAGTGATTGGCAGGCGCGGCTGCGCAGCGGCACGCTCAAGTACGTGATCGTGCTGGAGCCGGGCCTGTCGGAAGAACTGGAATCGGCCGCGCTCTCCACGCGCGCCCACATCCGCCTGCTGGCCGAGCCCGGCATCGACGCCAACCTGTTCAACGCGCTGCGCGCCGAACTCATCGGCGCTTCGGGCGAACTCAAGGCGCGGCTCGCGCTGGCGGTGCCCGGCACGGCCAGCCCCGCGCCCGATGCGTCCATCCAGGCGATGGTGCAGGCCGAGCGCTTTGCCACCGCCGGCCCGCGGCCCACGTCGGTGCAGCAGAACGTGCCGGCCTGGCTGGTGTTCGGCATGTTCTTCGTGGTGGCCTCGCTGTCCAGCCTGTTCGTGCAGGAGCGCGGCTCGGGCGCGCTCGGCCGGCTGCAGAGCCTGGGCGTGTCGCGTTCCATGCTGCTGGCCTCCAAGGCCTTGCCCTACCTCGGTGTGAACGCGCTGCAGGCGCTGCTGATGCTGGCGGCGGGCATCTGGTTCATGCCGTTGATCGGCGGCGATGCGCTCTCGCTCGTGGGCATCCACTGGGGCGGCCTGCTGCTGTCGCTGGCGGCCGTGAGCCTGGCGGCGGTGAGCCTGTCGCTGGCGGTGGCCTGCCTCGTCAAGAGCCATGCGCAGGCCGCCACGCTGGGGCCGATGGTGAATGTGCTGATGGCGGCGGCGGGCGGCATCATGGTGCCCAAGTTCGTCATGCCGGGCTTCATGCAGCGCATGGTCGAAATCTCTCCCATGAACTGGGGGCTCGAAGCGCTGCTCACCGTGCTGCTGCGCGGCGGCGGCGTGGCCGAGGTGCTGCCGCAGGTCGGCCGGCTGGTGGCGTTCGCGGCCCTCATGTTCTTCGTGGCTGTCTTTCTGTTTCGCAGGCGCGCACCGTGACGAGCACCGCTTCTTCTCCTGAATTCATCGCCCGCCTCAAGGCCCTCGTGCTCGAGGCTGTCGAAAAAGACGCGCCGCCCGGCGGCCTCGGCGACGACGAGCCGCTGTTCGGCCCCGAGGCGCGGCTGGACCTCGACTCGCTCGATGCGCTGCAGGTGTCGATGGCGATCCAGCAGCACTTCGGCCTGCGCATGCCCGACAGCAAGGACACGCGCCGTGCGATGACCTCCATCGCGCACCTGGCGGAACACCTGGTGCAAGCGGGCAAGGCATGAGTCCGGTGTACCTGGCCGGCATGGGGCTGGCCTGCGTGCTTGGCGACGATCTGCCGTCGGCGCTCGCGGCACTGCGGCGCGGCGGCGTGCCGCCCACGCCGGTGACCGTGGCCGAAGGCCTGCAGTGGCCGGTCTACACGCTGCCCGTGCCACCCGGCGACTGGGCGCAGCGCGTGCAGCACACGGTGCGCCGCGTGGTCGCGCAGACCGGCGACGGGCTGGACCGGCAGGGGCCGCTGTTCGTGGCCTCTTCGTCGCTCGACATCGGGGCCATGGAACACGCACAGCACGACGCGCGGCTCAGCGGCGACCTGCAGGATTTCGCCGACATCGCCGCCGCCGCGCTCGACTGGCAGGGCCCGGTCTTCACCGTCTCGACCGCCTGCACCTCGGCGCTCAACGCGATGCTGGCGGCCGCAGACATGGTGCGGGCAGGCGAGGCCCGCGAGGCACTGGTGATCGGCGCCGAACTCGACAACCGCTTCACCGTGGCCGGCTTCGGCGCGATGCAGCTGCTGGCGCCCGACAGCGCGCGGCCCTTCGGTGCAGGACGCCAGGGGCTGGTGCTCGGTGAAGCGGTGGCGGCGCTGCGGCTCGGATCGCAGCCCGCGCGCTGGGCGCTGTTGGGCGGCGCCAACGTGGTCGACGGCCGCAACCCCTCGGGCACCGAGGCCAGCGCCGTGCGCGCGATGTGCCGCGAGACGCTGGCGCGCAGCGGCCTGCAGCCCGCGGACATCGACCTCATCAAGGTGCAGGCCGCGGGCAGCCCGGTCAACGACGCGATCGAGGTCGAGGCGCTGCGGCAGGTGTTCGCGCCGCTGCCGCCGCTGGTGTCGCTCAAGTCGGCGATCGGCCACACGCTGGGCGCGGCCGGGGCGGCGGAGCTGGCCCTGCTGGTCGGCTGCATCGAAGGCGCCGCCTGGCCGTCGGTCGGCTACGCACTGGACGAGACGCTGGGCATCGCGCTGAGCGACGGGCCGCCGGCGCGGCTGCGCCACATCCTGCTCAACGTGGTGGGCTTCGGCGGCGGGCATGCATCGCTGGTGCTCAAGGATTGCAACGCCGCATGACCACACCGACTTGGCGCACTGTCGCGCACGTCGTGGCGCATCCGCCGCCCGACGACTGGCGCGACGCGCTCGCGACCCGCCTGGGCCGCCGGCCGCGCCGCGTCGGCCTGTGGACCGAGCTGGCGATGTACGGCGCGCTGCGCTGCCTCGACGTGGCCGGCGAAGCCGCGCTGCCGGCGGGCGCGCGCCTGCGCGTGACCAGCCGGCGCGGTGCCTGGGAGGCCACGCGCGCGGGGCTGGCGCAGCTCGACGCGGGCTTGCCGATGCCCTTCACCTTCATGCAGGGCCAGCCCGCGCTGATGCTGGCCGAGGTCGGCCGCAGCCTCGACTGGCAGGGCGATGCGAGCTTCATGCTGTGCCGCGATCTCGCGCGGCCGCTGGCGCTGTCGCAGCTCGGTGCGGGGCGCGACGGGCTGCTGTTCGGTGTGGTGGAGGAGACGTTCGGCGACGTGCCGCCGCGCTCCGAATGGTGGCGGCTGCTGCCGACGATTCAGCCCGCGATCGAGCGTTGAAGGTTCTCGCGCGCCCGCGCTTCGAGCAGGGCGTGCAGGCGCGGCGTGGCGTAGATCGCCGGGCGATCGAGAAAGCGCTGGAGGATCGCGCGCCGGCGCGGCAGGCGAATCTCCTCGGGAACGAAACCGTATTCCGCGTGCACCTGGCGCTCGTACTCGTCGAAGCGCGCGCGCTCGGCGCCGAGGATCGACAGGTCGATGTCGATCAGCAGCTCGGCGTCGCGGCCCTCGGGCACGGCGTCGTGGCGCGTGGCCATGACGAGCGCGTGGACGCGGTCGGCCGACGCATCGCTCGCACCGGCGGCCTGCAGCGCCTGCCGCGCCCAGTCGGCGCTGCGGGCTTCGTTGTCGTGCGCATGCACGTCGTAGATCGCGTCGTGGAACCACAGCGCCAGCGCGACTTCGCCGGGGCGTTCGGCCAGCGCCTGTTCCCGGTCGAACCACGCGAGGCATTCGCCCAGGTGCTGCATCGTGTGGTAGTGGCGCTGCGGCTCGCCGTAGCGGCGTTGCAGTTCGAGCCGCAACGCGTCGTCGGGCGCGGCCACGCCCAGCGCGTGCCAGGCGGCGTTCCAGTTCGCGTGCAGCGCCTGCGGTGTCATCGCGGTCACTGCTCCATCGCGGCCTTGACCTCCTGGCCGAGGTCGAGCACCGACATCGCGTAGTAGCTGCTCCAGTTGTAGCGCGTGATCACGTAGAAGTTGCGCGTGCCGGCGACGTAGGTCGGCGGCGCGTCGAGGCCGTTCTGCAGCTCGATGAGCGCCAGCAGGCCCTTGTGCTTCAGGCCTTCGCCCTCGGGCACGGCGCCGGCCGCCACGAAGCTGTCGGCGCTGAAGGTCGGCAGGATGTCGGGTGCCAGCAGCAGCGCCTTCTTCAAGCGCGCTTCCTCGAAATGCACCGGATAGATCGACGGCATGCCCGGCGTCCAGCCGAAGCCCTTGAAGTAGCTTGCGACCGAGCCGATCACGTCGACCGGGTTGTTCACGAGGTCGATGCGACCGTCGCCATCGAAGTCGACCGCGTACTTGGCGATGCTGCTGGGCATGAACTGCGGCATGCCCATGGCGCCGGCGTAGCTGCCCACGGGCGTGAGCGGGTCGTCGGCGGTGCGGCTTTCGGTGCTCAAAAAGCTTTCGAGTTCGCCGCGGAAGAAGGCGATGCGCTCGGCCGCGCGCGGGTGGCCCTGCGGGAAGTCGAAGGACAGCGTGGCCAGCGCATCGATCACGCGGAAGTTGCCCATGTTGCGGCCGTAGATGGTCTCGACGCCGACGATGCCGACGATGATTTCCGGCGGCACGCCGTAGGTGGCCTCGGCGCGCGCGAGCGTCTCGGCGTTGGCGCGCCAGAAGCGCACGCCGGCCGCGATGCGCACCGGGTCGATGAAGCGGCTGCGGTAGGTCTGCCAGTTCTTCACGGTGCCGACGGGGCCCGGCAGCATCAGGCGCGGCACGTTGGGCAGAAAGCGCGCGGCACCGATGGTGGCGCGCACCCAGTCGCGGTCGAGGTTGCGGCGCTGGGCGACATCGTCGGCGAACGCCATGGCGTCGTCGCGCGTGGCGTACGGAGTGCTGCCGCGCACCGGCGTGACGGCGGGGCGGCCATTGGCCTGGGGCTTCTGGGCCAGGGCGCCCGTGGGCCAGGCGACGCAGGCGGCGAGGAGGGCGGTGGCGGCCATTGCGGCGCGCAAGGGCGTGGGGAAGGCGTGTGACATGGGCACGATTGTGCCGCCCGTGCGCATGCGCACTTTCGGGGGACACATGTGGTTGCAGCCGCGCGTCAGGCGCGCGGCGGCGTGGGCGGCCAGGGCAGCCGGCGGAACTCGGCGCGCAGCGCGGCGAGCGAGGCCGATGGGCCGGACGCGGCGGGCGCGTAGCGCTGGGCTTCGAGCTTCAGCAGCCAGTCGCGCACGGCCTGCGCGGCGGGCCCGAAGCGGGCGTCGGCGGCCTGGGCCATCTGACGCGGCGGCGCGGTCTCGGGCAGCGGCAGGCCGGCCTTGGCCAGGCGCGCGCGGGCCCGGCCCAGCAGGCGCAGCCACGGGTCGTGCCGGCTGCGCTCCCACAGCGTCCAGCCGGCGCCGGCCAGGCTCGCGGCCACCAGCAGGTACAGCAGCACGTAGCCCAGGTCTTCCAGGCTCGGGGCGTTGAAGCCGAGGGTCTTGAGCAGGTCGAGCTGGCGGCTCTGCGTGTAGTTGAGCACCCACTGGTTCCAGCCGTTGTTCACGGCCTCCCAGGCGGCGCGCAGGTTCTGCACCAGCGTCGGGCTCATGACGCCGATGGCGCCGGCCAGCAGGCCGGGCTGCGGCGTGAGGCGCTGGAACTGCCCGATGCGCCCCGGCGCGACCGAGCCGGTCGGGTCGACGCGCACCCAGCCCGCGCCCTCTTGCCACACCTCGGCCCAGGCGTGGGCGTCGCTCTGGCGCACCACCCAGTAGTTGTCGACGTTGTTGAGCTCGCCGCCCTGGTAGCCGGTGACGATGCGCGCCGGGATCTGCAGGTTGCGCATCAGCACCACGAAGGCCGAGGCGATGTGCTCGCAGAAGCCTTCCTTGCGATCGAACCAGAACTCGTCGGCGGTCTCGTTGCCGTACACGCCGGGCTCCAGCGTGTAGGTGTAGCCGCCGGTGCGCAGGCGCTGCAGCGCGGCCTGCACGAAGGCCTGTGCATCGGCGCCGGCCAGCGTGGGGTCGGCGCGCATCTGGGCGGCGAGTGCGGCGGTGCGTGGGTTGCTGCCGGGCGGCAGCACCAGGTAGGGCTGGAGCCGGCCACCGGTGCGCACGATCGGGCCGCTCTGGAACTGTGGATGGCTCTCGGCGCGGTAGCGCACGAGGTCCATGATCGGCCGGTTCACGAACCACTGCAGGTCGGGTGTGCCGGTGACCTCGTAGCCGGGCACCTCGGGCGCACGTGGCGCGGCGTCGAGCGTGAGCAGCCACGGGCGCTGGCTGGCCTCGAGCGTGACCTCGTAGCGCACCGGCTCGCCGCGCGTGCGCAGGTTCGACACCGACTGCCCGCTGCGCGCCCAGGTCGGCAGTGCCGTCCATTCGCGGCCGTCGAACTGCGCCAGCACGGGGCCGCGGAAATACAGCTGGCTCTGCGGCGGCGCGCGGTTGCCGTCGAACTTGATGCGCGCGGCGATGCTGTCGTCGAGCGCCAGTTCGGCGATGGTGCCGACCCGCATCGTGTTCGACAGGCCGCTGCGCCCGGCCATGGCGTCGCTGGGGGTGCCCCACAGTGGCGCGAAGCGCGGGAACAGCAGGAACAGCGCGAGCATCACGGGCGTGCCCGCCAGCGCCATCCAGCCGGCCATGCGCGCGGCCTGCATCAGCGGCGGCCGGCCCACCGGCATGTGGGCGTTGACCAGCGCCGTCAGCAGGCCCAGCAGCGCCAGCAGCATGGTGAAGGCGGTGAGCAGCGACTGCGAATAGAAGAAGTTCGTGAGCATCGCGAAGAAGCCCAGGAAGAAGACCACGAAGGCGTCGCGCCGCGCGCGCAGCTCCAGCGTCTTGAGCGCCAGCAGGCACACGACCAGCGTGACGCCCGCGTCGCGGCCCAGCAGCGTGCGGTGGGTGGCGTAGGTGCCGGCCAGCGCCAGCGCCAGCAGCGCGATGCGCCACCACTTGCTGGGCAGCGGGCGCGCCTGCACCGCCAGCGAGGCGCGCCACAGCAGCACCATGGCGGTGATGGCCGAGCACCACCAGGGCAGCTCGTTCACCTGCGGCAGCAGGATGAGGCCGATGACGCACAGCAGGAACAGCGTGTCCCGTGCGTCCCTCGGCAGCGCGGTGAGTTCGCGTACAACCCGGTTCATGCGGCGACCCCGTTCATGCGCACAGCGCCAGCGCCTCGAGGCAGGCGCGCCGGTGCGCCTCGCCCTGCGACGGTTTCACCGTGCGGCCGGCGACGCGCACGCCATAGTCCACGCCCAGCCGGTCGGCCATCAGCACCCAGGCGCACAGGCGCGACAGGCGGGCCTCGATGTCAGGCAGCGCGGCGGCGTGCGCGTCGAGCCAGAGTTCTTCGCGCTGCGTGTGCTGCGTGTCGCGGCTCACGAGGTCTTCGGAGCCGTTGGCTTGCGCGCGGGCGGCCTTCTTCCAGACCACGAGCTTGAGCGGATCGCCGCGCCGGTAGGCCCGCACGCCGTCGTACTCGCCGGCGTTCTGCGCCCGCATCGCGGCCGACGCGGCGGCTGGGCCGGACAGGGGTTCGCCCGGCGGCAGCGGTGGCGGATGGGCTTCGGGCGTCGGGTACACGAGCAGCTGCGCGGCCGGGCGCCAGACCGTCCAGACGCGGAAGGTGCCGAGCGGAAAGCGCGTCTCGGCGGTCAGCGGCGGCACCGGGTGCAGGCCGCGCCGCTCGGGCTGGAAGGCGATCTCCACCGTGGCCGTGCCTTCGGCGGGCACGTCGGTCCAGGCCCACTGGCCGCTGCCGCGCACCGCCATGCCGATGCCGTAGCGCACGCTGCGCCGTTCGTTGTGCAGCACCACGCGCAGCACCGCCGCGGCGCCCGCGAACTGCGCCTCGGGCGGCACCATGCGCAGCGCCAGCCCGCGCAGCGTGGCGTGGCACACATGCATGCCCACCGCGACGCTGCCGGCCAGCAGGAAGGTCAGCAGGTAGCCCAGGTTGAGCTGGTAGTTGATCGACGCGACCAGCAGCACCAGCAGCGTGGCCGCCAGCGTCCAGCCGGCGCGCGTGGGCACGATGTAGACGTTGCGCTGGGTGAGCTCGAGCGTGTCCGACGGGGCCCGGCGCGAGAGGAACCAGCCGTCGATGCGCGAGCGCAGGACGCCGACAGGGTTCACGGCAGCGGCACCTCGGCGATCATGGCGCGCACCTGTTCGACGGCGCCGCGACCGGCATCGCCCACGGGCGTGAGGCGGTGCGCGATGGTCTGCGGCAGCACGGCCTGCACGTCGTCGGGCGCCACGTAGTTCCGGTTGGCCAGCAGCGCCTGCGCCTTGGCGGCGCGCAGCACGGCGATGCCCGCGCGCGGCGACAGGCCCTGCAGGAACCAGCGGCCCGAGCGGGTCGCGGCGATCAGGTCCTGCAGGTAGTTCAGCAGCGGCTCGGCCGCATGCACCTGCTGCACGCGCTGCTGCAGCGCGGTGAGTTCGCCGGCGGTCAGCAGGGCGGGCAGGCCGGCGAGCATCTCGCGGCGGTCGGCACCGGCCAGCAGCTGGCGCTCGGCCGCGCGGTCGGGGTAGCCCAGCGAGATGCGCATCAGGAAGCGGTCGAGCTGCGACTCGGGCAGCGCGAAGGTGCCGAGCTGGTCCTGCGGGTTCTGCGTGGCGATCACGAAGAAGGGCGAGGGCAGGGGGCGGGTCTCGCCCTCGACCGTGACCTGCTTTTCTTCCATCGCCTCGAGCAGCGCGCTCTGGGTCTTGGGGCTGGCGCGGTTGATCTCGTCGGCCAGCAGCACCTGCGCGAAGATCGGCCCGGGGTGGAACACGAAGGCCTGCTGGCCCCGGTCGTAGATCGCCACGCCCGACAGGTCGCCCGGCATCAGGTCGGCCGTGAATTGCACGCGCGAGAACTGCAGGCCGAAGGTGTGCGAGAGCGCATGGGCCAGGGTGGTCTTGCCGACCCCCGGCACGTCCTCGATCAGCAGGTGCCCGCCTGCCAGCAGACAGGCCACGCAGTCGCGCACCTGGGCCTCTTTGCCAACAATCACCGTGTTAAGCTGACTCAGCAAAGTGGCTAGCTTCGCAGCAACGTCCATATTTGTATCCATATGCAAACGATACCGTAAGACCTTGCGGCCCCATGCTGCGTGAGGTCTAGACGCGACGACACGAGACACGGCGAGAGATGGGCAAGACAGGCTACTTCACGCATCGCGACTTCTGGAAGCACGACATGGGCAACGGGCATCCCGAATGCCCCGAGCGGCTGGATGCCATCGAAGACCGGCTGCTGTTGACCGGCGTCGGCGACGCGCTGGCGCGGGGCGAGGTGCCCCTGGCCACGCTGGAACAGATCACCCGGGCCCACAGCCACGCGCATGTCGAACACCTCGAGGAGTTGCAGCAGCGCCTCGTGGCCGACGCGCCCGCCGGCGGCCCCGACCATGCGCAGGTCGACCCCGATACCGTGCTGACCCGCTTCACCCTGCTGGCCGCGCGCCGCGCCGCGGGCGCCGCCGTGGCGGCCACCGATGCCGTGATGGCCGGCGAAGTCGAGAACGCTTTCTGCCCCGTGCGCCCGCCGGGCCACCATGCCTGCCGCGAGCAGGCCATGGGCTTCTGCTTCTTCAACAACGTGGCCATTGCCGCGCGGCACGCGCTCGAGGTGCATGGCCTGGACCGCGTGGCCATCGTCGATTTCGACGTGCACCACGGCAACGGCACCGAGAACATTTTGTCGAACGACCCGCGCGTGCTGATGGTCGGGTTCTTCCAGCACCCGTTCTATCCGTACAGCGGCACCGAGCACCCGGCGTCGAACATGCTGAATCTGCCCATTCCGGCCTACACCAAGGGCATGGACGTGCGCGAGTTGGTCGAGGCGATCTGGATGCCCCGGCTCGAGGCCTTCAAGCCGCAGATGGTGTTCATCAGCGCCGGTTTCGACGCCCACCGCGAGGACGAGCTGGGCCAGCTCGGCCTCAACGAAAACGACTTCGCCTGGATCACTGGCCGCGTGCGCGATGTCGCCAAGCGCCATGCGCGCGGGCGCATCGTCTCGCTGCTCGAGGGCGGCTACCACCTGGACGCCCTGGCGCGCAGCGTGGAAGCGCACATCCGCGTGCTGGCGGACCTGTAACCCGGTTGGCGCCCGCGGGGCGTCCTGTTTCTTTCACCGATGAATTTCAATTTCGACGACTTCCTCCAGCGCCTGCGACAGGTCGACGCGCATGGCCTGGGCATCGAACTCACCGTGCTCGTGACCTGCGTGGCCATGGCATGGGCGGTGTGCAAATGGTTCGGGCGCGACCAGCCCAAGGATTCGATCTGGTTCGGCGAGCGCACCTTCGACGGCCTGCTGTTCCCGCTGCTCGCGCTGGTGCTCACCGGCATTGCGCGTCGCCTGGCGCTCGACCTGCTGCCCGTGGTGCTGGTGCTGCGCATCGCCGTGCCGGTGTTCCTGTCGCTGGCGGTCATCCGGCTGTTCGCGCGGGTGCTGCGGGCCGTGTTCCCCACCTCGAGCCTGGTGCGGCTGATCGAGCGCACCATCTCTTGGCTGGCCTGGATCGCCGCCGTGCTGTGGATCGTCGGGCTGCTGCCGCCGGTGCTGGCCGAACTGGACGACATCACGCTGGCCTTCGGCAAGACCCGCGTGAGCCTGCAGACCATCATCCAGGGCGCGCTGTCCGCCGGGCTGGTGCTGATGATCGCGCTGTGGATCGCCAGCACCATCGAAAAACGCATCCTGCGCGAGGCCGTGAGCGACCTGTCGATGCGCAAGGTGGCGTCGAACGCGGTGCGCGCCTTCCTGCTGCTGATCGGCCTCTTGTTCGCGCTGTCGGCGGTGGGGGTCGACCTCACGGCGCTGTCGGTGCTGGGCGGCGCGCTCGGCGTGGGCCTGGGCTTCGGCCTGCAGAAGCTGGCGGCCAACTACGTGAGCGGCTTCGTGATCCTGCTGGAGCGCTCGATCCGCATCGGCGACAACGTGAAGGTCGACACCTTCGAAGGCCGCATCACCGACATCAAGACGCGCTACACGCTCATTCGCGCGGGCAACGGGCGCGAGGCCATCGTGCCGAACGAATCGCTCATCACCGGCCGGGTCGAAAACCTGTCGCTGGCCGACCGCAAGTTCAACATCACGACCAACATCGTGGTCGGCTACGAGAGCGACGTGGCGCAGGTGCAGGGCATCCTGTGCGACGCCGCCAAGGCCCAGCCGCGCGTCATGACCGACCCGGCGCCCATCGCCTACCTCGTCACCTTCGCGCCCGACGGCCTGGAGTTCAGCCTGAACTTCTGGGTCGCCGACCCTGACAAGGGCAAGGACAACGTGCGCTCGGCCATCAACATCGCCATCCTCGAAGGGCTGCGCGCCGCCCGCATTGACATTCCCTATCCGCAGCGGGTGCTGCGAGTGGAATCTTTGCCGGCGGGAATGGCCGCAGCGCCTCCCGCTGTTTTATAATCACGGAAAAGCACGATCGTTCTTTTTTATGGCCCTCGAGGCCGACAAGAAGAATGGAGAGGCAGCCAAGGCCGGCGTCCTAAAATGGCCGGCTGCTCTCGAAGCCCCCCTTTTTGCAATCCAATGGAGTCAAGTCAATGAAGGTTCTTGTGCCTGTCAAACGGGTCGTCGATTACAACGTGAAGGTGCGCGTCAAGAGCGACGGCACCGGGGTGGACATTGCCAACGTCAAGATGAGCATGAACCCCTTCGACGAGATCGCTGTCGAAGAGGCGGTTCGGCTGAAGGAAAAGGGCATCGTGACCGAAGTCATCGCCGTCTCCTGCGGCGATGCCAAGTGCCAGGAAACCCTGCGCACCGCGATGGCCATCGGCGCAGATCGGGGCATCCTGGTCGAGACCGCTGAAGAACTGCAACCGCTGGCCGTGGCCAAGCTGCTCAAGGCACTGGTCGACAAGGAACAGCCCCAGCTGATCATCCTGGGCAAGCAAGCCATCGATGACGACGCCAACCAGACCGGCCAGATGCTGGCTGCCTTGGCTGATCTGCCGCAAGCCACCTTCGCCTCGAAGGTCGACCTGGCATCCGACAAGGTCACCGTGGCCCGCGAAGTCGACGGCGGCATGGAAACCCTCACGCTCACGCTGCCCGCGGTCATCACGACCGACCTGCGCCTGAACGAGCCGCGCTATGTGACGCTGCCTAACATCATGAAGGCCAAGAAGAAGCAGCTGGACACCTTCAAGCCCGAAGACCTGGGCGTGGACGTGAAGCCCCGCCTGAAGACCCTCAAGGTCAGCGAGCCCCCGAAGCGTGGCGCCGGCATCAAGGTGCCCGACGTTGCCACCCTGGTGGACAAGCTCAAGAACGAAGCCAAAGTGATCTGAGGAAGAAACGAACATGACCGCACTCGTCATTGCCGAACACGACCACGCCAGCATCAAGCCGGCCACCCTCAACACCGTGACTGCAGCCCTGGCTTGCGGTGGCGACGTCCACGTCCTCGTGGCCGGTGCCAACGCAGCAGAAGCCGCCAAGGCCGCCGCGCAGATCGCCGGCGTGTCCAAGGTGATCGCTGCCGACAGCGCCAGCCTGGCCGAGAACCTCGCCGAAAACGTTGCCGCCCAAGTGCTGGCGATCGCCGGCAACTACAGCCACATCCTGTTCCCCTCGACCGCCAACGGCAAGAACGTCGCTCCGCGCGTGGCCGCCAAGCTCGATGTGGCTCAGATCAGCGACATCACCAAGGTCGACAGCCCGGATACGTTCGAGCGCCCGATCTACGCCGGCAACGCCATCGCCACCGTGCAAAGCACCGACGCCACCAAGGTGATCACCGTGCGCACGACCGGCTTCGACGCCGCAGCCGCCACCGGTGGCAGCGCAGCGATCGAAACCGCTGAAGGCGTCGCCGACAGCGGCAAGAGCGCCTTCGTGGGCCGTGAAGTCACCAAGAGCGACCGCCCCGAACTGACCGCTGCCAAGATCATCGTCTCGGGTGGCCGCGCTCTCGGCAGCGCCGAGAAGTTCAATGAAGTGATGACGCCGCTGGCCGACAAGCTCAACGCCGGCCTGGGCGCCAGCCGCGCAGCCGTCGACGCAGGCTACGCCCCCAACGACTGGCAAGTGGGCCAGACCGGCAAGATCGTCGCGCCGCAGCTGTACATCGCCGCGGGCATCTCGGGCGCGATCCAGCACTTGGCCGGCATGAAGGACTCGAAGGTCATCGTCGCGATCAACAAGGACGAAGAGGCTCCGATCTTCTCGGTGGCCGACTACGGCCTCGTGGCCGACCTGTTCACGGCCGTGCCGGAACTCGTGAAGGCGCTCTGATCGCTTCAACGCATTGAGCCAGAAGGCATCGTTCGCGATGCCTTTTTTACATCTGCCGCTCCCACCGCGGCCCCTGGAGAGAAGACATGAGCTACACCGCCCCCCTCAAGGACATGCTGTTCGACATCGAACACCTGGCCAACATCGGCGAGATCGCCAAGCTGCCCGGCTTCGAAGACGCCGGCCTCGAAACCGCACAGGCCGTGCTCGAAGAGTGCGCGCGCTTCAACCAGGACGTGGTGGCGCCGCTGAACGTCGAAGGCGACCGCAACCCCTCGTCGTTCAAGGACGGCGAAGTCACCACCAGCAAGGGCTTCAAGGACGCCTTCGCGCAGTACGTGTCGGGCGGCTGGCAGGGCCTGCAGCATCCGGCGGACTTTGGCGGCCAGGGCCTGCCCAAGACCATCGGCGCGGCCTGCGGCGAAATGCTCAACTCGGCCAACATGAGCTTCGCGCTGTGCCCGCTCCTGAGCGACGGCGCCATCGAGGCGCTGCTCACCGCCGGCTCCGACGAGCTCAAGGCCGTGTACCTCGAGAAGCTCGTGAGCGGCCAGTGGACCGGCACGATGAACCTCACCGAGCCGCAGGCCGGCAGCGACCTGGCCATGGTGCGCAGCCGCGCCGAGCCGCAGCCCGACGGCACCTACAAGGTGTTCGGCACCAAGATCTTCATCACCTATGGTGAGCACGACATGGCCGAGAACATCGTGCACCTCGTGCTGGCCCGCGTGAGCGGCGCGCCCGAAGGCGTGAAGGGCATCAGCCTGTTCGTGGTGCCGAAGTTCATGGTCAACGCCGACGGTTCGCTCGGTGCGCGCAACGACGTGCACTGCGTGAGCATCGAGCACAAGATGGGCATCAAGGCTTCGCCCACCGCCGTGCTGCAGTACGGCGACCACGGCGGCGCCGTCGGCTACCTCGTGGGCCAGGAAAACCGTGGCCTCGAGTACATGTTCATCATGATGAACTCGGCCCGCTACGCCGTGGGCATGCAGGGCATCGCGATCGCCGAGCGTGCCTACCAGCACGCCGTGGCCTACGCCAAGGACCGCGTGCAGAGCCGCCCGGTCGATGGCTCCATCAACGCCAGCGCGCCCATCATTCACCACCCGGACGTGAAGCGCATGCTGATGACGATGCGCGCCTACACCGAAGGCTGCCGCGCGATGGCCTCTGTGGCCGCCGCCGCGTATGACGCCGCGCACCACCATCCCGATGCCGACGCGCGCAAGCAGAACCAGGCCTTCTACGAATTCATGGTGCCGCTCGTGAAGGGCTACAGCACCGAGATGAGCCTCGAAGTGACCTCGCTGGGCGTGCAGGTACACGGCGGCATGGGCTTCATCGAAGAGACGGGCGCGGCGCAGTACTACCGCGACGCGAAGATCCTCACGATCTACGAAGGCACCACCGCGATCCAGGCCAATGACCTCGTGGGCCGCAAGACCGCACGCGACGGCGGCCAGACCGCCAAGGCGATCGCCGCGCAGATCGAGAAGACCGAGGCCGAGCTCGCCAAGAGCGACAGCGCTGCAGCCGCAGCCGTTCTCAAGCGCCTGACCGCCGCGCGCCTCGCGTTCATCGACGTGGTCGACTTCGTCGCCGGCCAGACCAAGGCCTCGCCCAACGCCGTGTTCTCGGGCAGCGTGCCGTACCTGATGCTCGCGGGCAACCTCGTGGCCGGCTGGCAGCTCGCGCGCTCGCTGATCGTGGCGCAGGACCAGGCCTCGCACAACGTCGACGTTGCCTTCATGCAGGCCAAGATCGCAACCGCGCGCTTCTACGCCGAGCACATCCTGAACAAGGTGCCGGGCATCCGCGACAGCATCGTGGAAGGCGCCGAGAGCGTCACGGCGCTGGCGCTCGAAGCGTTCTGACGCACCTGCTGCTGTCGCCCATCTGACGGGCGGCAGCGGCCCCTTGCTCTTATAAAACCGAACCCCTTCCCGGAGACGACATGTCCAAGCTGCCTTCTGTTCTCGCGAACCTGCCGCTGCCGATCATCGGCTCGCCGCTGTTCATCATCAGCAACCCCAAGCTCGTGATCGCGCAATGCAAGGCCGGCGTGGTCGGCTCGATGCCGGCGCTCAACGCCCGCCCGGCCGCCCAGCTCGAAGAGTGGCTGATCGAGATCACCGAGGAGCTGGCGGCCTACAACAAGGCCAACCCGGACAAGCCCGCCGCGCCCTTCGCCATCAACCAGATCGTGCACAAGAGCAACGACCGCCTGGAGCACGACATGGAGATGGTCGTGAAGTACAAGGTGCCGATCGTGATCACCTCGCTGGGCGCGCGCACCGACGTGAACGACGCGGTGCACAGCTACGGCGGCGTGACCTTGCACGACATCATCAACAACAAGTTCGCGCAGAAGGCGATCGAGAAGGGCGCCGACGGCATCATCGCCGTGGCGGCCGGGGCCGGCGGCCACGCGGGCGTGAAGAGCCCGTTCGCGCTGGTGCAGGAAATCCGTCAGTGGTTCGACGGCCCGATCGCGCTGTCGGGCTCCATCGCCTCCGGCGGCGCGGTGCTCGCGGCGCAGGCCATGGGCGCCGACTTCGCCTACATCGGCACGGCCTTCATCGCGACCGAAGAGGCGCGCGCGAGCGAGGAGTACAAGCAGGCCATCGTGGACGGCAACTCGGACGACATCGTCTATTCGAGCCTGTTCACCGGCGTGCACGGCAACTACCTGGCACCCAGCATCGTCAAGGCCGGCATGGACCCGGCCAACCTGCCCGAAGGCGACGTGACGACCATGAACTTCGGCGGCGGCGAAGGCAGCAAGGCCAAGGCCTGGAAAGACATCTGGGGCTCGGGCCAGGGCATCGGAGCGATCACCGAAGTGGCGAGCGCGGGCGCCTTCATCGAGAAGCTCAAGCGCGAGTACCAGGAAGCACGACAGCGATTGGCACTTTGAACGGTTCGCACGCACCGGCATCGACCTCCGCTGCGAGCGGTGGCGGCGGGGCCGTGCCTGCGCGGCAGGGGCGCATGCCGCTGCTCGACGTGGTCAAGGGCCTGGCCTGTGCGCTGATCGTCGGGCACCACCTCGCGCGCTACGGCCCGATGCCGGCCGGCGCGCAGGTGCTGGCGCCCGATTTCTTCGGCTGGCTGGCGAACGACGGCCGGCTCGCGGTGCAGGTCTTTCTCGTGATCGCCGGCTTCCTGGCCACGGCGAGCCTGGCGCCCGACGGCGTGCTGCGCGTGGACCGGCCGCTCTCGCGGATCTTCCAGCGCTATGGCCGGCTCGTCATGCCGTACCTGGCGGCGCTCACGGTCTGCGTGCTGGTGGCCGAGGTGGCGCGGCCATGGCTGGGTGAAGAGGTGGTGCCGGCCGAGCCGAGCCTCGGTCAGCTGCTGGCGCACGGCCTGCTGCTGCAGGACCTGCTGAACTACGAGTCGCTGTCGACCGGCGTCTGGTATGTGGCGATCGACTTCCAGCTCTTCGCGCTGGCGCTCGCACTGGTCGGGCTGCCCGCCGTGCTGCGACAACCCACTTCGGCCGCGCGCTGGGCGCCGGTGGCGCTGGTGTTCATCGTGGCCGTGGCGTCGCTCGCGCTGTTCAACCGGCAGGCGCGGCTGGACGAAACGGCGTTCTATTTCTTCGGTGCCTACGGGCTCGGCATGCTGGCCTTCTGGGTCGGCCGCGCCACGCGCACCAGCACCTGGTGCAGCGCCGTCGCGCTGCTGGCGCTGGTGGGGGCGGGTGCGCTCGCCATCGACTGGCGCAGCCGCATCGCCATCGCGCTGGTGACCGCGCTGCTGATCGCGGTGGCGCAGCGCCGGCAGTGGCTGTCGCCCGCCCACTGGCCCGCGGCGGCCGTGCCGCTGCAGCAGCTGGGGCGCATTTCGTATTCGCTGTTCCTGATCCATTTCCCGGTGCTGCTCGCCGTGAACGCGCTGGTGGCGGGCCTGGGGCCGCACGGGCCATGGGTCGACCTGCTGGGCATGGTCGCGACCTTCGGCCTGTCGGTGGGCGCGGCGGTGCTGCTGTACCGCGGGGTCGAAGCCCGGCCGGCGTCGCTGCGCAGCGTCTGCACACTTTTTGCCGCATTGCTCGTCAGCGGCCTCATCGTGTCGTACTGAAGCGCGCCGCACCCGCTGCGGTGCGGCCCTTTTTCTTCCCATTCCTTTGCAAATCTGTTGCCTTCGGGCTTCAGAGCGGGCAGTCTGCGCGAACTGCCCCTGTTGTGTATGATTGTGAATCTTTCAGTAAATACTGAAAATACACAAACTCAAGGAATGACAGAACCATCGCCGCCACGATCGCCGTTGAAGGCTTTCACGTCGCCCGACATCGGCAGCGTGGTGCAAGGCGTCGCGGCGCTCGCGTGGCTGCCGCAGGCGGCGCTGCTGGCGATGGCGGTGCAGGGCCTGGCCAGCGGCGAGGGCATGGCCGCCGTGCTGTGGCCGGCGGTGGGCATCCTCTTGCTCGGCCTGCTGCGCGCGGGCTGCGAAGCCTGGGGCGTGCGCCGCACCTTCGGGCGCGCGCGGGCGCAGCTGACGGCTTTGCGTGCACAGACCGCGTCCGCATTGGCGGCCGGTTCGCCGCTGGACCGCGAACGCGCGCCCTCCGGCCTTGCGGCCAGCGTGCTCGCCGAACAGGCCGAGGCGCTGGTGCCGTACCTCGTGCGCTACCAGCCCGCGCGCTGGCGCGCGACGGTGGTGCCGCTCTTCCTGCTCGCCGCGGTGGCCTGGTTCTCGTGGGCCGCGGCGCTGGTGCTGCTGGTGGCGGCGCCGCTGATCCCGATCTTCATGGCCATCGTCGGCTGGCGCGCCAAGGCGGCCAGCGAGGCGCAGATGGTCGAGATGGGCGGCATGAACGCCTTCCTGCTCGACCGCCTGCGCGGCCTGGCCACGCTGCGTGCGCTCGACGCGGTCGATGCCACGGCCGACCGGCTCGGCGCCTCCGCCCAGTCACTGCGCCAGCGCACGATGGCGGTGCTGCGCATCGCGTTCCTGTCGTCCGCCGTGCTGGAGCTGTTCTCCGCGCTGGGCGTGGCGCTGGTCGCGGTCTACATCGGCTTTCATCTGCTGGGCTCGCTCGGGTTTGGCGCCTGGGGCCAGCAGCTCAGCCTGGGCGAAGGCCTGTTTGTGCTGTTGCTGGCGCCGGCCTTCTTCGAGCCGCTGCGCGAGCTGTCGGCGGTCTGGCACGACCGCGCGGCGGGCGAGGCGGCGCTGCAGGCGCTCGACGACCTGCAAGGCGGCGCGCTGCCGTTGCCCGGCGCGGGCGTCGCGGTCGCGCGCGCAGCGACCGGCGCTGCTGGGGCAGGGGCCGCGCCGGCGGTGACGGTCCACGGGCTGCATTTCTCCTGGCCCGGCGAGTCGACGCCGCTCTTCGATGGCTATGAATTGCGCATCGGCGCCGGCGAGCATGTCGCGTTGGCCGGCCCGAGCGGATCGGGCAAGACCGCGCTGCTCTCGCTACTGGCCGGGCTGATGCCGGCCGCACGCGGCGAGATCGCCATCGGCGGCGTGCCGCTCACCGAACACACAGCCGCCGCATTGCGCCAGCGCACGGCGTGGATGGGGCAGAGGCCGCACGTCTTCGCCGGATCGGTCGAAGCCAACGTGGCGCTGGGCCGTGCCGACATCGGCGCGCCCGAGGTCGCCGAGGCGATGCGTTTCGCGGCGCTCGAGGACGTGGCGCAGGCCCACCCCGGCACCGCGCTGGGCGAGGGCGGCAGCGGCCTGTCGGGCGGCGAGGCCGTGCGGCTGGCGCTGGCGCGCGTCGCGGTGCATCCGCATGCCGACCTGATCCTGGCCGACGAGCCCACGGCCCACCTCGACACCGCCACCGCCGCGCGCGTCGCCGACGCCCTGGTGGCGCTCGCCCGTGGCCGGACCTTGATCGTCTCGACCCACGACCCGGTGCTGGCCGCGCGCATGGACCGCACGGTGAGCCTCGGCCCCGAACCGCCGGTGGAGAAGGCCGCATGAGCCACCACGCGACCCGTTCCCCCCGCTGGCGCGACCTGCGCCTCGTGCTGCGTCCCTTCCTCGCGACCCAGCCGCGCGCCTTGTTGCTGGGCTGCCTGCTGGCCGCTGTCACCGTGCTCGCGGGCATGGCGCTGATGGGCCTGTCGGGCTGGTTCATCACCGCGACCGCACTCGCGGGCCTGCATGCGGCCACGGCCTTCACCTTCGATGTCTTCATGCCCTCGGCCGGTATCCGGTTGCTGGCGCTCGGGCGCACGGGGTCGCGCTACGGCGAGCGGCTGGTCACGCACGACGCCACCTTCGCCGTGCTTGCCGAACTGCGCGTGCGGCTGTTCCGCGGCTGGGCCCGTCCCGAGGCCGCACGCGACCTGCTCATGCGACCGGCGCGGCTGCTGTTCCGCCTCACGGCCGACATCGACGCGCTCGAGTCGCTCTACCTGCGCCTGTTCGTGCCCGCTGCGGCGGCGCTGGGCGCGGCGCTGCTGGCGGGCATCGTGCTCGGCTTCATGCATGTGGGGATGGGCGTGGCGATCGCGCTCTGGCTCTGCGCCATCGGCTGGGGGCTGGCGTACCTCATCGCGCGGCGTGCGCGGCAACCGGCGCGGCAGCGCGCCCATGCCGTGGAGGCGCTGCGCGCGCGGGCTGTCGACCTGGTCGCGGGCCAGGCCGACCTCGCGATGGCGGGCCGGCTCGACGCCCAGCGCGCCGCGCTGATGAATGCCGACGCGCACCTCGCGCAGGCCGACCTGGCGCTGAACAAGCTAGAAGCCGCTGCTGGTTTCGCCTACGGCAGCGCGGGCACCCTGACGTTGGTCGGCGTGCTGCTGGCTGTCGGCGCGCTGGTGAGCGAAGGCGTCATCGGCGCCCCCGGCGCGGCGCTCGCGTTGCTGATCGCGCTCACTGCCACCGAACCGTTCGTGGCACTGCGGCGTGGCGCGCTCGATGCAGGACGCACCTGGCTGGCCGTGCGCCGGCTGGCACCGCGGCTCGATCCTTCGGTGGAAGAGGGCGCGCACCCCGCTCGCACCGGGCAGACGGCGGCGGTGCAAGTCGACCATCTCACCGTCATGCACCCCGGCAGCCTGGTCGAAGTGCTCGGCGGCGTGTCGCTGCACCTGAACGCCGGCGAACGCGTCGCGCTGGTCGGCGCCAGCGGCGCGGGAAAGTCCACGCTGCTCTCCGTGATTGCCGGCGACCTCACGCCGCGCGCCGGCCAGGTGCAGGCGCAACCGGCCTGCCTGCTGACCCAGCGCACCGAACTCTTCCAGGACAGCCTGCGCGACAACCTGCGCCTTGCTGATCCCCAAGCCAGCGACGAGCGCCTGTGGGCCGTGCTGCACGCCGCCGGCCTCGACGCCGATGTGCGCGCGTTGGCCACCGGCCTCGACACGCGCCTGGGCGAAGGCGGCCTGGGCCTCTCGGGCGGGCAGTCGCGCCGGCTCGCGCTCGCGCGGCTGCTGCTGCGCCCGGTGCCGCTGTGGCTGCTCGACGAACCGACCGAGGCGCTCGACGCCGCCACCGCGCACGACGTGCTGCAGCGGCTGGCGCAAGAGGCCGGCCCGCGCACGCTGCTGATCGCCACGCACCTGCGCCGCGAAGCCGAGCTGGCCGACCGCTTCGTGTGCATGGCGCAGGGCCGCATCGTCGCCGACCTGCGCCGTGGCACCGATGCCTTCGAGGCCGCACTGCGCAGCCTGCGCCCCGATTGACCCGAGCCCGTACCGACCGACCGAACGAACGAACAGAACACATAAAGGAAGCCCCCATGGACCTTGACATCGTCGCGCTCTCGCGCCTGCAGTTCGCCGTGACGGCGCTGTACCACTTCCTGTTCGTGCCGCTCACGCTCGGACTGTCGATCATCCTGGCCATCATGGAGACGGTCTACGTGATGACCGGGCGCGTCATCTGGCGCGACATGACCAAGTTCTGGGGCGTGCTGTTCGGCATCAACTTCGCGATGGGCGTGGCCACCGGCATCGTGATGGAGTTCCAGTTCGGCATGAACTGGAGCTACTACAGCCACTACGTCGGCGACATCTTCGGCGCGCCGCTGGCCATCGAAGGGCTCATGGCCTTCTTCATGGAAGCGACCTTCGTGGGCCTGTTCTTCTTCGGCTGGGACAAGCTCTCGAAGGTGGGCCACCTCACGGCCACCTGGGCCGTGGCCATCGGCTCCAACTTCTCGGCGCTGTGGATCCTCATTGCCAACGGCTGGATGCAGAACCCCGTGGGCGCGGCCTTCAACCCCGCGACCATGCGCATGGAGGTGACCGACTTCGCCGCCGTGCTGACCAACCCGGTGGCGCAGGCCAAGTTCGTGCACACCGTGTCGGCCGGCTATGTGTGCGCCGCGGTGTTCGTGCTCGGCGTGTCGGCGTGGTACCTGCTCAAGGGCCGCCACATCGAACTGGCCAAGCGCTCGATGACCGTGGCCGCGTCGTTCGGCCTGGCCGCCGCGCTGTCGGTGGCGGTGCTCGGCGACGAGAGCGGCTACCTCTCGGGCGAACACCAGAAGATGAAGCTGGCCGCCATCGAAGGCATGTGGGAGACGCAGCCCGCGCCCGCCGCCTTCACCGTGATCGGCTTCCCCGACCAGAAGGCGCGCGAGACGCACTACGCGATCCACATCCCGGCGGTGATGGGCCTGATCGGCACGCGCTCGCTCAACACCGTGATGCCCGGCATCGACGAGCTCGTGAAGCGCGCCGAAGCCCGCATCCGCGAGGGCCTGAAGGCCTACGACGCGCTGCAGAAGATCCGCGAGGCCGGCGGCGCCGACAAGGTCACGCAGGGCGTGCGCGGCGACTTCGAGGACAACGGCATCAACATGGGCTACGCGCTGCTGCTCAAGCGCTACGTGGACGATCCGCGCCAGGCCACCGACGAACAGATCGCCAAGGCCGCGTGGGACACCGTGCCGCAGGTGGCGCCGCTGTTCTGGCTGTTCCGCGTGATGGTGGGCATCGGCATGCTGCTGATCCTGCTGACGGGCACCTTCTTCGTGCTGTCGGCGCGCCGTGCGCTCGACCGCCACCGTTGGCTGCTGAAGGTCGCGGTGTGGGCGATTCCGCTGCCGTGGATCGCCATCGAGTCCGGCTGGCTGGTGGCGGAGTTCGGCCGCCAGCCCTGGGTGATCGAGGGCGTGCTGCCGACCGCGGTGGCCGTGTCGAACCTGGGCGTGACGACGCTGCTGATCACGCTCGCGGGCTTCATCGCGATCTACACCACGCTGCTCATCATCGAGATGAAGCTGATGCTCAAGGCCATCCGCAAGGGCCCCGAGGTCGAGCATGCGCCCACCGAGGGCGATGCACGCTCGCACATTCCGCCGGCGCGTGCCGCCACGTCTTCCTCTTCTGCCTCGACCGGGAGCGCCGCATGATCCTCCACACACTCCTCGACTACGACACCCTGCGCTTCATCTGGTGGCTGCTGATCGGCGTGCTGCTGGTCGGCTTCGCGGTGACCGACGGGTTCGACCTGGGCGCCGGCATGCTGCTGCCCTTTGCGGCGCGCAACGACATCGAACGGCGCGTGGTCATCAACAGCGTGGGCCCGGTGTGGGAGGGCAACCAGGTGTGGCTCATCCTGGGCGGCGGCGCCGTCTTCGCGGCCTGGCCGCAGCTGTACGCCGTGTCGTTCTCGGGCTTCTACCTGGCGATGTTCGTGATCCTGTCGGCGCTGATCTTGCGGCCGGTGGCCTTCAAGTTCCGCAGCAAGCGCGAGTCGCCGCAGTGGCGCGCGCGCTGGGACGGCGTGCTGTTCTTCAGCGGCTTCGTGCCCGCGCTGATCTGCGGTGTGGCCGTGGGCAACGTGCTGCAGGGCGTGCCGTTCCGCTTCGGCGCCGACATGCACATCTTCTACGACGGCAGCTTCTTCGGCCTGCTGAACCCCTTCGCCATCCTCTGCGGACTGGTGTCGGTGGCGATGCTGGTGATGCACGGCGCGGCCTGGCTGCTGCTCAAGACCGCCGGGCCGGTGGCCGAGCGTGCGCGCAGCTACGGCATGG
The DNA here is from genome assembly GCF_009811375.1 of Variovorax boronicumulans. Classification (NCBI taxonomy): domain Bacteria; kingdom Pseudomonadati; phylum Pseudomonadota; class Betaproteobacteria; order Burkholderiales; family Comamonadaceae; genus Variovorax; species Variovorax boronicumulans. Next base: position 3,096,988 of record NZ_BKDH01000001.1, on the reverse strand, counting down.
TCGCGGCGGTGCTCACGCTCGTGTTCTACGCGCTGGCCGGTGTGTGGCTGGCCATGGGCATCGGGGGCTTTCGCATCAGCAGCGTGGTCGACGCGGTGGGCCCGTCGAACCCGATGCTCAAGACCGTCGAGCTGCATGCCGGCGCCTGGATGGGCAACTACGCGGCGCACCCCTGGACCATCGCCGCGCCGGCGGCGGGCTTCGTCGGCACGCTGGGTGCATTGCTCGGGCTGGTGCTGCGCCGGCCGGGGTTCGCGCTGCTGGCCGCGGCGCTGGGCATCGCCGGCATCATCCTGAGCGTGGGCGCATCGATGTTCCCGTTCATCCTGCCCTCGTCGATCGACCCGCGCGCCAGCCTCACGGTGTGGGATTCGTCCTCGAGCCACCTGACGCTGTTCATCATGCTGGTGGTCACCGCGATCTTCATCCCGATCATCGTGGCCTACACCACCTGGGTCTACCACGTGCTGTGGGGCAAGGTCGACGAACAAGCCATCCGCGACGAGAGCGGACACGCCTACTGAAACGGGAAGGAAAAAGACATGTGGTACTTCGCCTGGATCCTCGGCCTGCCGCTGGCCGCCGCCTTCGCCGTGCTCAACGCCATGTGGTACGAGCTGATGGACGACGAGGCCATCCGCAAGGAAAAGCTCGGCACGCCGGAAGCCCCGCAGGGGAAGGAACGGCTCTGACGCGCAGCGGATAGCCGTTCATCCAGCCCCGCGGCGCGATTCAGCTTTCGCCCGCGGGGCCCTTGCTCTTCTTCGACGCACCGCCCGTGAGGCGGTCCTTGAGCGTCAGCACCTTCGTCACCGTCGCGCCCATGCCCATGAGCTGCATGGCGGTCTCGGGCGCCAGGCGCTGCACGTCGTCGAACCACTTCATCAGTCGGTCGATCAGGTCGTGCATCTCGCGCATGCGGGCCTGCGCATGGCGCTCGGCGTCGCTGGTGGGCGATTCGAGCAGGGCGTTGCGCAGCATCGAGAGCGTGGGCTCGATCTCGCGGCGCCGGCGCTCCTCGGCCAGCACGCGGAAGATTTCCCACACGTCCTTCGGCGCTTCGAAATACTCGCGCCGGTCGCCCGCGTGGTGGCGCAGGTGCACGAGGCGCCAGGCCTGCAGCTCCTTCAAACCCATGCTCACGTTGGAGCGCGAGAACTCCAGCATCTCGGCGATCTCGTCGGCATTGAGCGCGCGCTCCGACAGGAAGATCAGCGCGTAGATCTGGCCGACGGTGCGGTTGATGCCCCACTTGCTGCCCATCTCGCCGAAGTGGGCGACGAACTGGCGGTTGAGGGGAGGGAGGTCGGGTGCGGAAGCCATGCGGCGGATTGTCGCGCCGGATTGCTGGACGTACGGAAGTTTCCGAAAACCCAGCAAGGCGGCGGGGTGCATGAATAACTAGTTTCGGTGATGGGTGAGAAACAAATTATTTACAAAAATAAACGTTTCCTGACGGTTTGCCCATTTCTGGTGCGTCCGGCCTCTTATTTCAAGGTTTTTCTCCCCATGAACAAAGCACATCGCAGCCTCTGGAACTCGTCGTTGGGGGCCTGGGTGGCTGTTTCCGAGAACACCCACGCCCGCGGCAAGAAGAGCCGCCGGGCGGTGGCGCGGGCGGCGGGCGCGGCGTTTCTGCTGATGCTGGCCGCGGCGTCGTTCGCGGGGGGCGATGGGGGCGGAGGGGGTTTCCTTATCAACGGCAGCTATGGCGCGGGGCACACGGCGGGCAACAGCACGACCGGTGAAGGCGGTCATGGGGGGCAGGGCGATCAGTCCGCCGCGGGTGCCGCCGGGGGCGCCCTCGGTGCCAACGGAACGAACGGGGCTGCGGCGTCGAGCGGCAACAACCCGGACAGGCTCGACGGCAGTGGCGGCGGCGGCGGCGGTTCCGCCCGGACCGGCGCCGCGCCTGTCACCACCTTGATCAAGGCCGGTAGCGGCGGCAACGGGGGGACCGGCGGCTACGCCGGCTCAATAGACCCTGGCGGTGCAGGCGGCGGCGGCGGTGGTGGCAGTGTGCTCGCCACCCAATCATTCGAAGTCAAGACGACGGGGGCGCTCCTCGGCGGCGATGGCGGCAACGGCGGCGATGCGTTCACAGGCACTTCGTCCCTGAAGGGGACTGGCGGCGGCGGCGGCGCAGGCGTGCTGGTGGTGCCTGTGGGCGGCGTGACGATCACCAACGCCGGCTCAATCGCGGGCGGCAACGGCGGCAAGGGCCTGGCCGCCCGAGGAACCCATCCGATTGTGAACGTGACGGTCTATGGCGGTGCCGGCGGCAACGGTGAAGGCGGCGCGCAGGGCGGCACGCAACTGGGTGCGTATGCGCAGGGCGGCGCGGGCATCGTCGGCAGCAATCTCACCATCGTCAACAGCGGCATCATTTCCGGTGGACTCGCAGGCGACGGGGTGACCCGCGCCAATTCGCTCCAGCTGGGCGGCAGCAACAACTCGCTCACGCTCCAGGCAGGCTCCGTGCTCAACGGCGGCGTGGTCGCCCAGGGCACGGGCAACACGCTGCGCCTGGAAGGTACGAACATCGAGGACGACGCGTTCCAGGGCTTCTCGCGCATCCATGCCGCCAGCGGCAGCAACTGGAGGCTGGCCGGCAGATTCCTGCCCGCGGGCAATCTCGCGGTCACCGTCGACGGCAGCGGCGCGACGCCCGCGCAGTTGGCGATGAACGGCTTCATCTCCGGCATCGGCAGCCTTACGGTCGACGGCGGCGGCACACTGGCGCTGGGCAGTCCCAACGCGTACCTCGGCGGAACCACGATCAAGACAGGCACCACGGTGCAGATCGGCACGGCCGGCGCGCTCGGCGCCGGCACGGTCACGCTCGACGGCGGCACGCTGGCCGCCACCTCGAGCCTCGACCTGACCAACAACCTGACCTTCGCGACCGGCCAGCGCAGCACGGTAGCCGCCGCAGGCGGCAAATCACTCGGGATCGGTGGCAGTCTGTGGCTGGGCGCCGGGGCGACCGCCGTCTTCGGCAGCGCCGCCGAGAACGGTACGGTGCGCCTGGGCAGCGGCACCACCACCGTCACCAGCAATGCGGCGGTCGTCGTGGCCGGCGGCACGCTGCAGGTGTCGGACACGGCGCGCGCCGGCACGATCCTCGCCAACGTGGCGTCGACCACCGTGGAGGCGGGGGCCACGCTCGACCTGAACGGCTACACCATCACCATCGGCAACCTGCAGGGCGCCGGCACGCTGAACACCCGGACCGGCGCCGGCGCGGCCCAGGCCACGACGGTGCAGTCCGGCAACTTCTCCGGCGCGATCACCGGCACGGGTCAGCTCGTGAAGACAACGGCGTCCACGCTGACCCTGACGGGCGCCAGCACCTACACCGGCGGCACGACCATCAGCGCGGGGACGCTGCAGATCGGCGACGGCGGCAGCCTCATCGGCAACGTGGTCAACCACGGCACGCTGGCTTTCGACCGCACCGACAGCAGCACCTTCTCCGGCGCCATCAGCGGCTCGGGCGACGTGACGAAATGGGGCACCGGCGCGGTCACGCTCTCGGGCAACAACACCTACCAGGGCGGCACCACCGTTCGCGGCGGCACGCTGCGGTCCGGCGCCGCATCGGCCCTGTCGCAGAACACGGCGTACACCGTGCTTGGCGGCGTGCTGGACCTGGGCAGCTTCAACCTGCGTGCCTCGAGCCTGTCGGGCACCGCAGGCGCCGTTCAGCTGGGCAGCGCCACCCTGACCGTCGGGTCGGCCAACGCCAGTACCACGTTTGCAGGCAGCATCGACGGCACGGGCTCGCTGGTCAAGGAGGGCTCGGGCACCTTGACGCTCTCGGGCTCGAACACCTACACCGGCGGCACGACGGTCAGCGCGGGCACCTTGCAGATCGGCAGCGGCGGCAACAACGGCAGCATCACCGGCGACGTCACCAACCACGCGGCGCTGGTCTTCAACCGCGCCAACGGCATCGCTTTCGCGGGCAACATCAGCGGCGTCGGCAACGTGACGAAGACCGGCGCGGGCACGCTGGTCTACACCGGCAGCGCCACGCACGCCGGTGGCACCACCATCGACGGCGGCACCCTGCAGATCGGCGATGGCGGCACCGTCGGCAGCATCGCCGGCAACGTCACCAACAACGCGGCACTGGTCTTCAACCGATCGAACGATGCGGCCTTCGCGGGCAACATCACCGGCAGCGGCAACGTGACGAAGACCGGCGCGGGCGCGCTGGTCTACACCGGCAATGCCTCGCACACCGGCGGCACGACCATCGACAGCGGCACCCTGGAGATCCGCGACAGCGGCAGCATCCTCGGCAGCATTGCCAACAACGCCGCGCTGGTGTTCAACCGCAGCGCCGACACCACCTTCGCCGGCAACATCAGCGGCTCCGGCAGCCTTCTGCAGAAAGGCGCGCGCAAGCTGACCCTGACCGGCGACAACACCTTCACGGGCACCACCACCGTCGTGGTCGGCAACATCCTGCAGATCGGCGCGGGTGGCACCACCGGCAGCATCACGGGGAACATCAGCAACGACGGCGACCTGGTCTTCGACCGCGCGGGCGAGCTGAGCTACGCAGGCGTCATCAGCGGCTCCGGCACCCTGTCCAAGAACGGCACGGGTGTGCTGGAACTGACGGGCGCCAGCACCTACACCGGCGCGACCGAGGTCAACGCCGGCACGCTGCGCGTGAACAACACCACCGGCAGCGCCACGGGCACGAGCACGGTGCAGGTCAAGAACGGCGCCACGCTCAGCGGCGGCGGCAGCATCGCGGGCCAGGTCACCATCGCCAACGGCGCGACGCTCGCACCGGGCAGCAACCTCGGCACGCTGACCACCGGCATGCTGCGCTTCGACCCCGGTGCCTTCCTGAGCTACGAGCTGGGCCAGGCGGGCACGGTAGGCGGCCCGCTCAACGACCTCGTCAAGGTCAACGGCGGCCTCGTGCTCGACGGCACGCTCAACGTGGCGCAATCGGCCGGCGGCACCTTCGGGCCCGGCCTGTACCGCCTGATCAGCTACTCCGGCTCGCTGATCGACAACGGCTTGAACATCGGTACGGCGCCCGCGGGCACGGCGGCCGGCGACCTGCACGTGCAGTCGTCGGTGCTGGGCGAGATCAACCTGATCAACAGCAAGGGCGTGTCGCTCAGCTTCTGGGACGGCGCGGGCGGCGACGCCACCCAGTACAACGACGGCAAGATCAGCGGCGGCTCCGGCACCTGGCGCATCGGCAACTCCAAGCTCAATGACCCGTCCGACAGCTGGACCGGCGCCAACGGCAAGACCAACACCGGCTGGCAGCAGAACCAGTTCGCGCTGTTCGGCGGCGCGGCCGGCACGGTCACCGTGGACAACAAGGGCGGCGCGATCAGCATCGATGGCGCGCAGTTCTCCACCAGCGGCTATGTCGTCAACGGCGACGCACTGACGCTGGGCAATGCCAGCACCGTCATCAAGGTCGGCGACGGCACGGCCTCGGGGGCGCAGATGCAGGCCACCATCGCGTCGGTGCTGAGCGGCGCGGGCGGCCTCACGAAGGACGACCTGGGCACGCTGGTCCTCCAGGGCGCCAACACCTACACGGGCGGGACGCTCGTGCGCGCCGGCACGCTGCAGGGCGACACCACCAGCTTGCGCGGCCCCATCGTCAACGACGCCCGGGTGGCCTTCGACCAGGTGGCCAGCGGCAGCTTCGCGGGCACGATGAGCGGCGCGGGCAGCCTGCGCAAGATCGGCAGCGGCGAGCTGCTGCTCACGGCGGCCAACAGCTACAAGGGGGGCACGCAGGTCGATGGCGGCAGTTTGAACGTGGGCGCCACCGGCGCGGTCGGAACCGGCCCGGTGTCGGTGAGCGGCGGTGCTGGTTTGATCTTCAGCGGCAGTGCGCAGGCGGAAAGCCTGCAGATCACGGCGGGCAATGTTCCGCAGGCCAGCGGCGGCTTCGTCCAGTTCCAGGACAACGCCTCGGCCGGCAGCGCGATGCTCGTTGCGGGCGCCACCGGCTCGATCGAATTCCGCGGCAACGCGACCGCCGCCAACGCCACCATCGAGAACCGCGGTGGCGAAGTCACCGTCTCGTCCGATGCCACCGCAGGCAAGGCCCACATCACCAACTTCGCCGGCGGCTGGACCAACCTCTGGGACAAGGGCTCGGCCGGGCAGGCGACGATCGTCAACGAGGACCGCGGCACGTTGGACATGCAGCATGACGCGACGGCCGCTCAGGCGCGCGTGGTGAACAAGGCGGGCGGCACGGTTCGCATCGCCCGACTCTCTGGTGCTGGTACGAGCATCGGCGCATTGGACGGGGCGGGCCGCGTGCTGCTTGGCGCCAAGGCGTTGACAACGGGCGCTCTCAACACCGACACGGAAATCTCGGGCGTGATCTCCGGCGTCGGCGGCTCGCTCGTCAAGGTCGGCACGGGCGCGCTCACGTTGTCGGGCGAGAACACCCACACCGGCGGCACGGCCCTGCGCCAGGGCCGCCTGAACGTGGGCCACAACCAGGCGCTGGGCACCGGCACGCTCTCGATGGACGACGACACCACGCTGGGCTTCAGCGCGAACGGACTGACGATCGCCAACACGATCAAGCTGACGGGCAACAACGACCCCGTCATCGACACCGGGGCGTTCAGCGGCACGCTGAGCGGCGCGATCAGCGGTGGTGGCTTCATCACCAAGCAGGGCACGGGCACGCTGACGCTGTCGGGCGCCAACACCTACACCGGCGCGACGAACGTGGCGCAGGGCACGTTGAAGGCGGGCGCGGTGAACACGCTGAGCGCTGCTTCGGCGCACAGCGTGGCCACAGGTGCCACGCTCGATCTCGCGGGCTTCAATCAGACCGTCGCGTCGCTGACGAACAGCGGCACCGTGTCCCTGGCCGGTGTGACCGCAGGTACGACGCTGACCGTCAAGGGCGCCTACGTTGGCAACAACGGCGTGCTCAAGCTGAGCACGACGCTCAACGGCACCGGCCCCTCCGACCGCCTCGTGCTCGACGGCCCCACGGCAATTGCCAGCGGCAAGACCCAGGTGCAGATCAGCAACCTCGGCGGCCTGGGCGCACTCACGAGCGGCAACGGCATCGAGGTCATCACTGCACAGAACGGCGCGACCACCACCGCGCAGACGAGCAAGGACGCCTTCTCGCTGGCCGGCGGCCACGTCGACGCAGGCGCCTACGAGTACCGCCTGCACGCCGCCGATGCGAGCGGCGCGGGCGAGAACTGGTACCTGCGCTCCACCACCGACGCGGTGGCGCCGGGTCAGCCGGTGGGCCTGCCCGTCGTCACCTACCGCCCGGAAGCCGCGCTGTACGCCGCGTTGCCGGGCCAGCTTCGCCAGGGCAACCTCGCGATGCTGGGCGACGTGCGCAAGCGCGTGGGCGACGACGATGTGAAGGGCACATCGACCGGATCGGACCGCCGCGCCTGGGCCCGCGTGCTCTCCACCGACATCGACATCCAGCAGGGCGGCACCGTCTCGCCCACCAGCAAGGGGCGCCTCACCGGCTTCCAGGCCGGCACCGACCTGCTCGGCACGCCGAACTGGCGCGCCGGCCTGTACGTGGGCCAGCTCGACGGCGATGCCCGCGTGAGCGGCTTTGCCAGCGGCATCCGCAACCTCGCGGTGGGCCGCAACGACCTGCGCAGCCAGTACGTCGGCGTGTACGGCACCTACACCGCCGACAGCGGCTTCTATGCCGATGCCGTGGTGCAGTCGGGCCGTCACCGCTACACGGTCGAGCCGATGCTTGGCGCGGGCGTGGGCGGCAAGGGGAACAGCTTGCTGGGCTCGATCGAAGTGGGCCAGTCCTTTGCGATCGGTGGCAGCGGCTGGAGCGTCGAGCCTCAGCTGCAGCTGATCCACCACCACATGGACCTGGGCAACTCGGCCATCGTCGGTGCCATCGCGCAACCCCAAGCCGACAGCGGCTGGATCGCCCGCGCGGGCGTGCGGGTCAAGGGCCAGATCGACACCGGCCTGGGCGTGCTGCAGCCCTACGGCCGCGTCAACATCTACAAGACCTCGAGCGGCACCGACATCGCGCGCTTCGTGAACGGCGCGACCACGACCGACATCGCGGCACCGACCGGCGGTACCAGCACCGAACTCGCGGGCGGCTTCACGCTGGCGTTGAGCCAGGCGACCAGCCTGTACGGCGAAATCGGCAAGCTGTGGTCGTCGGGTGGCGATGCCAAGGTGAAGAGCTCGATCAACGGCTCGCTCGGCGTGCGGGTCAAGTGGTAGGCGGGTAGCTTCAAGCCTCGGGGTCCGAGTCCGGCTCCGGATTGGGTCGCCTTCGATACGACCCCGGCGCCCCACCGGTCCAGGTCTTGAACGCGCGCTGGAATGCCGCGCTGTCCGAGAAGCCCAGCTCCTCGGCCAGTGCCGCCAGTGGCACGGTGCTGGTGTTCAGGCGCACGATGGCCACGTCGCGCCGCAGTTGGTCCTTGAGCGACTGGAACGAAGTGCCCTCGGTCGCCAGGTGGCGCTGCAGCGTGCTCACCGACATGTGCAGGCTGCGCGCGGCCGTGGCCAGGTCGGCCCAGGCCGGGCGGTGCTGTTGCAGCACGGTGCGCACGCGCGCGCTCACGGCCAGTTCGCCCAGCGGCGGCAGGATCACATGGGCCGGCGCGGCGGCCAGAAAGTCGCGCATGGCCCGCGCGTCGCGGTGGATCGGCGTGGCCAGCGCACTCGCGTCGAACCACACGGCCGACAGCGGCTGGCCGAACTGCAGCGGCGCGGGGAACACCTTGGTGTAGCCGGCCGCGTAGGGCGGCTGCGCAAAGCCGAAGTCGAAGCGGCGCGCCGTCAGCCGCCCGCCGTGCAGCCAGGCGAAGAGCCGCCAGTACACGCGCAGCATCAGTTCGTGCAAGAAGTTCAGTGGCGTGCGCGGCAGCTGCTGCACCCGCAGGCCGAAGCCCGCGAGCGGCCCCTCGCGCAGCAGCACCATCTCGAGGTCGTCCTGCAACAGGCTGAAGGCGCGGGCCACGCGCCGCAGCGCCACCTCGAGCGTGGGCGCGCCCAGCGTGGCGCGCGTCATGAGCGCGAAGCTGCCCCGGCGCAGGCGGCGCGACAGGAAGCACAGGGCCTCGTCGTCCAGCCGCTCCATCAGCAGCGCGAACAGCGCCACGTACTGCTCGGCCGTGACGCGCGCGCCCGGCGCGTCGAGCAGGGCGGGGGCGATGCCGGCGTCCTGCAGCGCGGTGTCGATGCAGATGGGGGCGTCGTCGCCACGCGCGCGCACGCCCGAGAGCATGCCCTGGACGAACACGATCGGGATGGTGACGGGCGGTTGCAGCATGCGTGAGCGGATCAGACCCGACGGCGGCGCGGGTGTCGATTGAGGTTTTCTGCCATGCGGGCGATGCGATGCGCAATCGCCGCGGCACGGCGCGGTTTCTACCATGCGCCTACACAAGAACCGAACGGAGACAACCGCCATGTACCTGACCCAGTCGCTGCACCGCAGCGTGCAGCAGCACCCCGACCGGATCGCCGTGCGCGCCGCCGGCCGCACCCTGAGCTTTCGCGCCTATGCCGAACGCGTCGCGCGCCTGGCGGGCGCCCTGCAGGGCCTCGGCATGCAGCCGGGCGACCGCGTCGCCATGCTGGCGCTCAACTCGGCGCGCTACCTCGAATACCAGATGGCCGTGCCCTGGGGCGGCGGTGTGCTCAACCCCTGCAACATCCGCTGGTCGGCGGCCGAAATCCTGTACTCGCTGGACGACTCGGGTTCCACGCTGCTGTTGGTGGACGACACCTTCCGCCCGGTGGTCGAGCAGATGCGCGGGCAGGCGACCAGCCTGCGCGAGGTGATCTATTGCGGCGACGGCCCGACGCCGCCCGGCATGCTCGGCTACGAGGCGCTGCTGGAGGCCGCTTCGCCCGTGCCCGACGCGGGCCGCTGCGACGACGACCTGGCCGGCATCTTCTACACCGGCGGCACCACGGGCTTTCCCAAGGGCGTGATGCTGAGCCACACCAACATGGGCAGCTCGGGGCTGGCCCTGCATGCCGAAGGCCTGGCCGCGCCCGACGGCTGCTACCTGCATGCCGCGCCGATGTTCCACCTGGCCGACATGGGCCTGGCCGCGCCGCACTGGCTGGAGGGCAACACGCACGCCATCATTCCGGCCTTCAGCCCCGAGGCGGTGCTGAACGCCATCGAGCAAGACCGCGTCACGCACGCGCTGCTGGTGCCCACCATGATCCAGATGCTGGTGGACCATCCGGCGATGCGCGAGCCGCGCGACCTCAGCAGCCTGAAGTGCATCACCTACGGCGCCTCGCCGATCTCGGAGGCGGTGCTGACCCGCGCGATGGCAGCCTTTCCGGGCGTGGACTTCGTGCAGGCCTACGGCATGACCGAGCTGTCGCCGCTGGCCACCATCAACCCCGCGCGCAACCACACGGCCGAAGGCCAGCGCCGGGGCAAGCTGCGCTCGGCCGGCCGCGCCAGCTACTGCACCGAGGTGCGCATCGTCGACGCCGAAGGCCTCGAGGTGCCGCGCGGCACGGTGGGCGAGGTCGCGGTGCGCGGCCCCAACGTGATGCAGGGCTACTGGAGCCAGCCCGCGCAAACGGCCGCGGCCGTGCGCGGCGGCTGGATGCACACCGGCGACGGCGCGTACATGGACGACGACGGCTACATCTTCGTGGTCGACCGCCTGAAGGACATGATCATCAGCGGCGGCGAGAACATCTATTCGGCCGAGGTCGAGAACGCCATCAACCAGCACCCGGCCGTGGCGGCCTGCGCGGTCATCGGCATCCCCAGCGAGGAGTGGGGCGAGGCCGTGCATGCGGTGCTCGTGCTCAAGCCGGGCCAGCAGCTGGCGGCCGATGCGCTCATCGCGCACTGCAAGGCGCTGATCGCGAATTACAAATGCCCGCGCAGCGTGGCGGTGCTCGAGGCGCTGCCGCTGTCGGGTGCGGGCAAGGTGCTCAAGACCCGGTTGCGCGAACCGTTTTGGCAAGGGCGCCAACGAAGCGTAGCCTGAGCCCTGTTTCTCTTCCCATTTCACTCATTCATTCACTTCAGGAGCCCCTCATGAGCCAGGATGTCCACGTCGTCGGTGTCGGCATGATCCCCTTCACCAAGCCGGGCGCGAACCAGCCCTACCCGCAGATGGCCGCGCACGCGACCAACGCCGCGCTGAAAGACGCCGGCATCGGCTACGAGCTGGTGCAGCAGGCCTACGTCGGCTACGTGTACGGCGACTCCACCGCCGGCCAGCGCGCGCTGTATGAAGTGGGCATGACCGGCATTCCGGTCGTCAACGTCAACAACAACTGCTCCACCGGCTCGACCGCGCTGTTCCTCGCGCGTCAGGCCGTGGCCAGCGGCGCGGCCGACTGCGTGCTGGCGCTGGGTTTCGAGCACATGAGCCCCGGCGCGCTGGGCGCGGTGTTCAACGACCGCCCGAGCCCGTTCGACCACTTCGAGTCGATCACCGACGAGCTGGTCGGCAACGAGCAGGTGCCGCTGGCGCTGCGCTACTTCGGCGGCGCGGGCCTGGCGCACATGCAGCAGTACGGCACGCAGATGTCGACCTTCGCGAAGATCCGCGCCAAGGCCAGCCGCCACGCGTCGAACAACCCGGTGGCGCTGTTTCGCACCGTCGTCACCGAAGACGAGGTGATGGCCGCGCCCGTGATGTGGCCCGGCGTGATGACGCGGCTCATGGCCTGCCCGCCGACCTGCGGCGCGGCGGCCGCCATCGTCTGCTCGCCGCGTTTCGCCGAACGCCACGGGCTGGACCGCAGCGTGCGCATCAAGGCCCAGGCCATGACGACCGACCGCGCCATCACCTTCGAGGCGCGCGACATGCGCGAGGTGGTGGGCTTCAGCATGGCGCAGGAGGCCGCGCAGAAGGTGTACGACGCGGCCGGTGTCGGCCCGCAGGACATCGACGTGGTCGAGCTGCACGACTGCTTTGCGCACAACGAGCTCATCAGCTACGAAGCGCTGGGCCTGTGCCCGGTCGGTGGCGCGGAAAAGTTCGTGGTCGATGGCGACAACACCTACGGTGGCAAGGTCGTCACGAATCCGTCGGGCGGGCTGTTGTCGAAGGGCCACCCGCTCGGCGCGACGGGGCTCGCGCAATGCACGGAGCTGGTTCAGCAGCTGCGCGGCACGGCCGAGAAGCGCCAGGTCGAAGGCGCGCGGATGGCGCTGCAGCACAACCTCGGCTTGGGCGGCGCCTGCGTGGTCACGCTGTACGAACGCGTCTGAGGGCGGCCCAGATGATCGACAAGAAATGGATCGGCCACGAACTGCCCGCCTCGGTGCTGCCCATCGAGCGCAGCCGGCTGCAGTTTTTCGCCAAGGCCATCGGCGAGACCGACCCGGTCTACACCGATGCCGCCGCCGCGCGCGACGCCGGCTACCCCGACCTGCCCGCGCCGCCCACCTTCCTGTTCGCCGCCGAGCTGGACTCGGGTGCGTCGGACCGGCTGCTGACCGACCTGCAGATCCCGTTGTCGAAGCTGCTGCATGGCGAGCAGAGCTTCAGCTACCACCACCCCGCCTGCGTGGGCGACACGGTGACGGTGCGCTCCACCATCAGCGACATCTACGACAAGAAGAACGGCGCGCTCGAATTCGTCGTGAAGACCTCGCGCGCCACCAACCAGCGCGACGAACTCGTGGCCGAGCTGCGCACGGTGATCGTTTGCCGTCACTGAAGAAGGAACCTGCGATGACCCTCCGCTACGACACCGTCCAGGTCGGCGACGAACTTCCTGCGCTGCAACTCCCGCCGGTGAACCGCACCACGCTCGCGCTCTTCGCGGGCGCTTCCGGCGACCACAACCCGATCCACATCGACACCGACTTCGCGCGCAAGGCCGGCATGCCCGATGTGTTCGCGCAGGGCATGCTGGGCATGGCCTGGCTCGGCCGGCTGCTCACGCAGTGGGTGCCGCAGGCGCAGCTGCGCCGCTTCGACGTGCGCTTCCAGGGCATCACGCACCTGGGCCATGCCGTGCGCTGCACCGGCCGTGTGGTCGAGAAGCTGGAGCTGGGCGGCGAACGCTGCGTGCGCGTGGAAGTGCTCAGCGCCAACCAGCACGGCCAGACGCGCATCGCGGGCGAAGCCCTGGTGGCGCTGCGCTGACCCCTTGAACGTACGAATGAAAGAGGAGAGAAGAGACATGACACCCAAACTCGAAGGCAAGGTCGCCCTCATCACCGGCTCGGGCCGCGGCATCGGCCGCGCGATCGCGCTCAAGCTCGCCTCGGAAGGCGCGCGCGTCGTCGTCAACGACCTCGACGCCGCACCGGCCGAGGAGACCGTGCAGGCCATCCGCGCCGCAGGCGGGCAGGCCGTGGCCTGCGTCGGCAGCGTGTCGGCGCCGGACTTCGCCGAGCGTTTCGTCGGCACGGCGGTGAACGAGTTCAAGGGCCTGGACATCATCGTCAACAACGCCGGCTACACCTGGGACAGCGTGGTGCAGAAGATGACCGACGAGCAGTGGTACGCCATGATCGACGTGCACCTGACGGCGCCGTTTCGCATCCTGCGCGCCGCACAGCCCGTGATCCGTGCGCTGGCGAAAACCGAGGGCGAAGCGGGCCGGCGCGTGGTGCGCAAGGTGGTCAACATCTCGTCGGTGGCCGGGCTCTTCGGCAATGCGGGTCAGGCCAACTATTCGACCGCCAAGGCCGGCATCGTGGGCATGACGCAGACGCTGGCCAAGGAGTGGGGCCGCATGAACGTCACGGTGAACTGCGTGGCCTTCGGCTTCATCCAGACGCGGCTCACGGCCAGCACGGCCGAGGCCACCACAGCGAACATCGAGGGGCGCGAGATCAAGGTCGGCGTCAACCCCGGCCTGCTGGCGATGATGGAACAGTCGATTCCGCTGGGCCGCGGCGGCACGCCCGAAGAGGCGGCCGGCGCGGTGTACCTGCTGTGCGCGCCCGAGTCGGACTACGTGAGCGGCCAGACGCTCATGTGCACCGGTGGGCTGACGGGGATCTGAGATGCAGTTCGAAGAAGGCATTGCCTGGGGCGTGCAGGACGGCATCGGCCGCATCGTGCTGAAGCGGCCCGAACGCGCCAACTCGGTGTCGCTGGCGAGCAGCCATGCGCTGGCGCGCGCCATCGACGAGGTGCTCGAAGCGGCGCCGCGCGCCATCCTGCTGACCGGCGAGGGGCGCGTGTTCTGCGCGGGCGGCGACATCGACAGCTTCGTGGCGGCCGGCGACAAGCTGCCCGAACTGGTCGACGCCATCCTCGACCGGCTGCATCCCGCGCTGCTGCGGCTGGCGCAAAACCCGGCGCCGCTGGTGGTGGCGGTGAACGGCACGGTGGGCGGCGCCGGCGTGGGGCTGGCGCTGTGCGGCGACTTCGTGCTCGCCACCGAGTCGATGAAGCTGCGCACGGGCTACGCGGCCATCGGGCTGTCGCCGGACGCGGGGAGTTCGTATTTCCTGTCGCGCCGCATCGGGCCGGTGCGCGCGCAGCAGTGGCTGATGCTGAGCGACGCGATCGACAGCGCGCGCTGCCTGGCGGCGGGTGCGGTCGATGCGCTGTACCCGGACGCCGAACTGGCGGCGGCTGCGGAAGCGCTGGTGACCCGGCTGGCGAACGGTGCCACCGCATCGTTCGCGGGCATCAAGGCGCTGTGCGGTGGTGCCACCGCGCGCCCGATCGAAGAGCACTTCGAGATGGAACACCGCCTGCTGCGCCGACGCGCGGGCAGCGCGGATGGGCGCGAAGGCGTGAAGGCCTTCACCGAGAAGCGTGCGCCGCGCTTCTCGGGCCGCTGAGCGCGGCGGGCTGCTGCAGGCTCAGCTCTTCTTCTTGAAGAGCTTCGTGAGGCCCCACAGCGCCGCGCCGCCCGCCACCACGGCGACCTTCGCGAACTTGGCCAGGAAGGCGAGGGCGACCGCGAACAGGCCCAGCTTCTTCGCAGCCGCGCCGGCCACCAGCGCGGCCAGGCCGTAGGCCGCGACCTTGTCGGTGGACGCGTTGAAGTCCGCGTACTTCTTGCCGTCGTCGTACTGCAGCGCGCCGAGCAGCTGGGTGGCGTCGGGCTTG
This sequence comes from Variovorax boronicumulans, assembly GCF_009811375.1. Classification (NCBI taxonomy): domain Bacteria; kingdom Pseudomonadati; phylum Pseudomonadota; class Betaproteobacteria; order Burkholderiales; family Comamonadaceae; genus Variovorax; species Variovorax boronicumulans. The sequence goes on along the minus strand of NZ_BKDH01000001.1, from coordinate 3,081,929 downwards.
TACTTCTCGAGGTCGTTCGCGTTGGTGATGAGGTTCAGGCTCAGGTAGCCCTCGCGGCCCAGCGCGTAGGTGTTGTAGTTGACGCCGGGATTGCCGCCGTCGCTGCCCTTCTTCTTCGACAGGGCCGACCACACCAGCCGGTGCGTCGTGGCGTCGTACTGCGGCTTCTGCGCCCAGCCCGTGACCTCGATGCCCGGGATGCCGCGCTTGGCGCGTTCCTCGTTCGCGGCCTCGGTGCCTTCCTTCAGGCTCGTGAGCAGTTCGTCGGCGTTCCAGTCCTTGGCGTCGTCGTCCTTGATGTAGCCCTCTTTCACGAACTTCACGACCGCCATCCAGTCGCCGTCGTCGGCGGGAAAGATCGCGCCGATGAAGGTGTCGTCGGTGCGGTTGCCCATGCTGCGCATGAGCTGCGCGGCGGCGGGCGTCGGCACCCAGACGTAGCCCGCGGGCAGCTTCAGGTGGGCCTGGTCGCGCAGGGTGATGTCGGCGGGGCCGGCTTTCTGCACGGCCTTGGCGGCCTTGAAAGCGGCTTCCTGCTCGGCTTCGAGCGAGCTCGCGGTCGAGGCTGTGGAAGCGGTGGTGGGGGATGCGGCGTTGCTGAGGTTGGTGGCCGTCAGGGCGCACGCGAACAGCAAGCCGGCCGTCAGGCGGGCAGTATGAATACGCAAGTTCTCTCTCCTCGGTTGTTGTCGTTTCTGGTGAGACGCGAGGAGTTTATCGGCGCGCGAAGCCGCGCTGGCAGCGGGTTCAGGGCCAGGGCGTGGGCGGCGGAATCTCGCACACGGGCTCGACATCGATGCTCTTGAAGTCGGCCGGCGAGACGATCTCCAGGTACTCCATGTCGGGCGAATAGTCAAAGAGAAAGTGGCGGATGCCGGGGCGCTGGTGCACCACGTCGCCGGCCTCGACGCGCGTCTCCTTGTCTTCGTACATGAAGCGCGCCCAGCCCTTGAGCATGATGACGATCTGGAAGTCCGCCTCGTGGCGGTGCCAGCCGGTGCCCGTTTCCGGTGCCATGTTGGCCTTGACCAGGTGCGCGATCACCTTGCCGTGCGTGGCGGCCGCAATGCCGAGGTCGCGGTACAGGAAGAAGTCTCGCAACCCGCCCGAGACGTAGTCGGTGTCACCGGGCTTGACGTGGGAGAACTGGGTGGCGGTTCGGTCCAGCATGGGCGCTCCTTCGCGGGGGATGATGCTGCGATGCAGCATGCATAAACCGTTCCTGCGCACGGCCCATTGCTTGACGGCCTGCGGGCCGCTCCAGATACTCAACCGCATGGTTCACTCAGATGCCCTGGACGCCGTGTTTGCGGCCCTGTCCGACCCGACCCGCCGCAGCGTGCTCGAAGCGCTGGGCGAGGGCGGCCTCAGCGTGACCGAGCTGGCCGAACCGCACGGCATGTCGCTGACCGGCTTCATGAAGCACCTGCGCGTGCTCGAAGGCGCCGGCCTCATCTCGCGCACGAAGGCGGGCCGCGTCGTGCGCTGCGAGCTGTCGCCGGGCCCGATGCAGGAGGCCGCCGTGTGGCTCTCGCGCTACGAGAAGTTCTGGACCGGCCGCCTCGATGCCCTGGCGCGCTTTCTCTACCACCAGGAGGACACCGCATGGCGAAACCTTCCCCCGGCGACACCGCCGGCCCCGGCACCGATCGCCCCTCGCTCACGCTCCGCCGGCACTTCCGCGTCAGCCCCGCCAAAGTCTGGCGCGCGTGGACCGACCCGCAAGCGCTGAAGCACTGGCTCGGCCCCGAGGAAATCGTCGACGTGCCGCTGGCCGAGGTCGACCTGCGCGTGGGCGGACGCTTTCGCGTGACCATGTTGGCGGCCGACGGCGAGACGCACGACGTGAGCGGCACCTACCTGGAGGTCGTGCCCGAGCGCCGGCTGGTCTTCAGCTGGGCCTGGCGCAGCACGCCCGAGCGCGAATCGCGTGTCACCGTGCAGCTCGAGCCCGATGCGGGCGGCTGCGAGCTTGTGCTCATGCACCAGCAGTTCTTCGACGAAGCGGCGCGCGACGGCCACGGCCATGGCTGGACCGGCTCCCTCGTCAAGCTCGAGAGTTGGTTGCTCGCCGGCGACACCGGGTGACGGCACAACCGACGGCCATCGCCGACACGCTCGACGCGATCTACCGCAGCGAGTCGCGCCGCATCTTCGCCACGCTGGTGCGGCTGCTGGGCGATTTCGACCTGGCAGAGGAAGCCCTGCACGACGCTTTTCGCGCCGCGCTCGAACAATGGCCACGCGAAGGCGTGCCGGCCAACCCGCGCGCCTGGCTGGTGTCGGCGGGGCGCTTCAAGTCGATCGACGGCATCCGCCGGCAGGCGCGCTTCACCGCGTGGGACGACGCCACCGCCCACACCGACACGCTGGCCGACCCCGCGCCCGCCTGGCACGAGGCCGACCCCGATGCCGACGCGCTCGAGGACGACCGCCTGCGCCTGGTCTTCACCTGCTGCCATCCCGCGCTCGCACCCGACGCCCAGGTGGCGCTCACGCTGCGCGAGGTCTGCGGGCTGGCGACCGAGGAGATCGCGCGCGCCTTCCTCGTGCCCGCGCCCACCATCGCGCAGCGCATCGTGCGGGCCAAGGCGCGCATCCGCGAGGCCGGCATTCCGTACCAGGTGCCGGGCCTGGCCGAGCTGCCCGAACGGCTCGATGCCGTGCTGCGCGTGGTGTACCTCGTGTTCAACGAAGGCTACGCGGCCTCGTCGGGCCAGAGCGTGACGCGCGCCGACCTCTCGGCCGAGGCGATCCGGCTCGGGCGCTTGGTGGCCGAACTGCTGCCCGACCCCGAGGCGCTGGGCCTGCTCGCGCTGATGCTGCTGCACGACGCGCGCCGTGCCGCGCGCACCTCGGCGCAGGGCGAGCTCGTGCTGCTCGACGCGCAGGACCGCAGCCTGTGGCACCGCGGGCAGATCGGGGACGGCGCGGCGCTGGTCGAGCGCGCGCTGCTGTCGCGCCGCTTCGGCCCGTACACCTTGCAGGCCGCCATCGCCGCGGTGCACGCCGAAGCACCCGAGGCCGCCGCCACCGACTGGCCGCAGATCGTCGGCCTGTACGACGTGCTGCTGCGGCTCGATCCCTCGCCCGTGGCCGAGCTCAACCGCGCCGCGGCCGTGGCGATGCGCGACGGGCCGGCGGCGGGGCTCGCGCTGATCGACGCGCTGCTCGCGCGCGGCGAGCTGGCCCGCTACCACCTGGCGCATGGCGCGCGCGCCGAACTGTGCCGGCGCCTGGGCCGCACCGACGAAGCACGTGAGGCTTATCTGCAGGCGCTGTCGCTGGTGCGCCAGCAGCCCGAGCGGCAATTCCTGGAGCGGCAGCTGGCTTCGCTGCCGAACACGAAAAATTTTTGACGCGCCTTGTCGATTCCGGCCGTCGCCGTTCGACCAGTGATGTCCTCACTCACATCTGCAAGGAGATTCCGCATGAAATACCTCTGCCTCGTTCACTGCGACGAAGCGGTGCTTCGCGCGCTGCCGCCCGACGAGCGCCGCGCGCTCAACGCCGATTCGATGGCCTACGACCGCCTGCTCGAAGCCGCCGGCCACTTCATCGCCGCCGAGGCGCTGAGCCCGGTGCGCGCCGCCAAGGTCGTGCAGGTGCGCCAGGGCCAGCGCTCGCACGTCGACGGCCCCTATGCCGAAGCGCGCGAGCAGCTGTACGGCTTCATCCTGGTCGAGGCGCGCGACCTGAACGCCGCGATCCAGCTGGCGGGCCGCATTCCGATGGCGCGCTACGGCGCCATCGAGGTGCGTCCCATCGACGTCATTGAAATGATCGAAAACCCCGAGGGGAATGCCGCATGAGATACCTTTGCCTGATCTACGGAACCGACGCGCAGACGAGCCACTTCTCGGCGCAGGACATGGACCACTACATCAACGAACACATCGACTACGACGCCCATCTGCAGGCGCTCGGCAAGCTCGTCGTGGCCGAGGCCTTGCAGCCGGCCGGCACGGCGGTCACGGTGCGCATGCGCAACGACAAGCTCTCGGTCACCGACGGGCCGTTCGCCGAAACCAGCGAGCAGCTGGGCGGCTTCTACCTGGTCGAGGCCGACAGCGAAGAAGAAGCGCTGCAGCTCGCGGCCGGCATTCCCTCGGCGCGTTTCAGCAGCATCGAGGTGCGCAAGGCCTGGTCGGCAAGCGACAGCGGAGCCGGCCCATGAGCGGCGCACCCGACCGGGCGGCACCCGCCCGCGCCACGGCGCGCGAATGGACCGGGCTGGCCGTCATCGCGCTGCCGTGCATGCTCTATTCGATGGACCTCACGGTGCTGAACCTGGCGATCCCGTCGATCAGCGAAGACCTCAAGCCGACCGCCTCGCAGCTGCTGTGGATCGTCGACATCTACGGCTTCTTCGTGGCTGGCCTGCTGGTCACCATGGGCACGCTGGGCGACCGCATCGGGCGGCGCCGGCTGCTGCTGATCGGCGCGGTGGCGTTCGGCGTGGCCTCGGTGCTCGCGGCCTTCTCGACCAGCGCCAACATGCTGATCGCCACGCGCGCGCTGCTGGGCGTGGCGGGGGCGACGCTGGCGCCGTCCACGCTCTCGCTGATCCGCAACATGTTCCTCGACCCGGCGCAGCGCACCGTGGCCATCGGCGTGTGGATCTCGAGCTACTCGGCCGGCGCCGTCATCGGCCCGGTGCTGGGCGGCGTGCTGCTGCAGTTCTTTCCGTGGGGCTCGGTGTTCCTCATCGGCGTGCCGGTGATGGTGCTGCTGCTGGCGCTCGGCCCCTGGCTGCTGCCCGAGTACCGCGACCCCGACGCGGGCGCGCTCGACCTGGCCAGCGTGGCGCTCTCGCTGGGCGCGGTGCTGGCGGCCATCTACGGCATCAAGCAGGTGGCCGAGCACGGGCCCGACGCGGTGTCGCTGCTGGCCATCGCGGCCGGTGCGCTGCTGGGCTGGCTGTTCGCGCGCCGGCAGGGGCGGCTGGCCAACCCGATGATCGACCTGCGCCTGTTCAGGCTGCCGGCCTTCAGCGTCTCGCTGGGGGCCTACATGCTGGCCTGCTTCGTGATGTTCGGGCTCTTTCTGTACAACGCGCAGTACCTGCAGCTGGTGCTCGGCCTGCCGCCGCTGGCGGCGGGCCTGTGGAGCATGCCGGGCGCCGGCGCCTTCATCGTCGGCTCGATGATCGTGCCCGCGCTCACGCGGCGCCTGTGCCCGGCCTACGTGATGGGCGGCGGGCTGGGCGTGGCGGCGCTGGGCTTCGGCATGTTGGTGCTGCTGCCCGCGCAGGGCGGGCTGGCCTGGATGGTGACGAGCGCGGTCATCTCTTCGCTCGGCCTGGCGCCGGTGTTCACGCTGGCGACCGACCTGGTCGTGGGCAGCGCGCCGCCGGAGCGCGCGGGCGTGGCCTCGGCCATCTCGGAGACCAGCTCCGAGTTCGGCGGGGCGCTGGGCATCGCCATCCTCGGCAGCGTCGGTGCGGCGATCTACCGGGCGGCCATGGCCGACGCCGTGCCGGCCGGGCTGGCCGGTGCGGCCGCGGTCGAAGCCGCCCGCAGCACGCTGGGCGGGGCGGTCGCGCTGGCCGGGGAACTGCCCGGTACCACGGGCGCCGCACTGCTCGACGCCGGGCGCGAGGCGCTATTGCGCGCCCTGCGGCTGGTGGCCGGCCTGTGCGCCGTGGTGCTGCTGTTCGTCGGCGTGCTGGTGGCGGTGCGGCTGCGCGGCGTGGGCGCGTCGCATGCGGAAGAGGTCGCCGTACCCCCGGGCGGCGCCGCATTGCCGGAGCGTTGACGAGCCTCCATACTGGGGCTTCCACGACGCATTCCACGACCGAACGGAGGCCCCATGAGCAACGAACTGCGCAAGAAGCTGCATGACCTGGCGGAACTGTCCGACAGCACCTCCGACCCGCAGACCAAGGCCATCGTCGAGGCGATCCGGCTGCAGACGGCGGTGTTGAACGAGCGGCTGTTCAGCATCGAGCTGCAGCTCGGCGCGCTCGCCAAGCGCATGGAAAACACCACCGACTGAGTCGGCTGCTGCTTTGTGGGGATAATCCCCGCCATGAGCGGCAACACCTTCGGAACTCTCTTCGCGGTCACCAATTTCGGCGAGTCGCACGGCCCGGCCATCGGCTGCGTGATCGACGGCTGCCCCCCGGGCATGGCCCTGAGCGAGGCCGACATCCAGGGCGACCTCGACCGCCGGCGCCCCGGCACCAGCCGCCACGTCACCCAGCGCAACGAGCCCGACGCGGTGCAGATCCTGTCCGGCGTGTACGAGGGCAAGACCACCGGCACGCCCATCGCGCTGCTGATCCAGAACACCGACCAGCGCAGCAAGGACTACGGGCAGATCGCCCAGCAGTTCCGCCCCGGCCACGCCGACTTCACCTATTGGAAGAAATACGGCATCCGCGATCCGCGCGGCGGCGGGCGTTCTTCGGCGCGCCTCACCGCGCCCATGGTCGCGGCCGGCGCGGTCGCCAAGAAGTGGCTGGCCGAAAAATACGGGATGGTGTTCCGCGGCTGCATGACGCAGATCGGCGAGATCGCCATTCCCTTCGAGAACTGGGACCACGTCCCGAACAACCCCTTCTTCGCCCCCATCGCCGACGTGAGCGCGCTGGAGGACTACATGGACCGCCTGCGCAAGGCCGGCGATTCGTGCGGCGCGCGCATCCGCGTCACCGCCACCAACGTGCCCGTGGGCCTGGGCGAGCCGCTGTTCGACAAGCTCGACGCCGAGATCGCCTACGCCATGATGGGCATCAACGCCGTGAAGGCCGTGGAAATCGGCGCCGGCTTCGACAGCGTCACGCAGCGCGGCACCACGCACGGCGACTCGATCACGCCGACGGGTTTCCTCAGCAACAACGCGGGCGGCATCCTGGGCGGTATCAGCTCGGGGCAGGACCTCGAGGTGAGCATCGCGATCAAGCCCACCAGCTCGATCATCAGCCCGCGCCAGTCCATCGACGTGAACAACAACCCCGTCGAAGTCATCACCAAGGGCCGCCATGACCCCTGCGTGGGCATCCGCGCCACACCCATCGCCGAAGCCATGCTCGCGCTGGTGGTGATGGAGCACGTGCTGCGCAACCGCGCGCAGTGCGGCGACGTGAACCCGCCCGTCGAGAAGAGCGAAGCTGCGTCGCCGCAGTCCTCCTTCCTGTAGTGTCGACGCCGCCACCTGTGGCCGCCGGGCGCGGCCACCTGTTGGCGTTCGCTGGCCTGTCGGCCAGCTACTTCGCGCACATCGGTTTCTTCAATCCGTACCTGCCGTTGTGGCTCAAGGACCTGGGCCTGCCGATCTTCACGATCAGCCTGCTGGCCTCGGTGCAATCGATCACGCGCGTCTTCGCGCCCTATGCCTGGGGCGCGCTCAGCGACCACACCGGCCAGCGCGTGAAGCTGCTGCGCTTCAGCGCCGCGGTGGCGCTGGCCAGCTCCTTCGGGCTGTGGTGGCATGGCGGCGCCTGGTGGCTCGCGCTGGTGCTGCTCGTGATGTTCACGCACACCAGTTCGATGATGTCGCTCACCGAAGCGGCCATGGCGCAGATCGTCGCGGGCGACTGGGGGCGCTACGGGCGCATCCGCCTGTGCGGCTCGGCCGGCTTCCTGGTCACCGTGTTCGTCGCGGGCGAGTGGTTCGAGCGCTTCGGCATGAAGCACTTTCCGTACTGGGCCGCCGGCACGCTGGCCGTGGTGTTGCTCGCGACGATGAAGCTGCCCGACCTGCGCGAACCGCCGGCCGCGCACGACGCCGTGAAGGAACCCATCGGCCCCGTGCTGCGCATCCCCGCCGTGCGCTGGTTCTTCGCGTCGCTGTTCTTCCAGGTGATGTCGCACTTCTCGGTGTACGCGTTCTTCTCGCTGTACCTCGATTCGATCGGCTACGGCAAGAGCACCATCGGCCTCCTGTGGGCGCTGTCGGTGGTGGCCGAGATCGTCTGGTTCTTCCTGCAGGGCCGGCTCATCGGCCTGTTGCCGATGCCGCGCTGGATGCTGGTGTGCGGCATCGCCGGCGTGGCGCGGCTCGGCCTCACGGCCGGGCTCGGCGGCTTCATCGCGGCGCTGGTCATCGCGCAGTGGCTGCATGCGCTGAGCTTCGCGGCGCACCACACGGCCTGCATCGCCGTGGTGTCGCGCCGCTTCCCCGGCCACCTGCGCGGACGCGGGCAGGCGCTGTTCACGGTGATCGGCTACGGCTTCGGCGGCGTGCTGGGCGTGCTGCTCGGTGGGGCGGTGGCGCAGGAGTTGGGCTACCGCACGATGTTCGCGCTGGCGGCGTTGCTGGCGGTGGCAGGGACGTTGTGTGCGTGGCGGATGGTGGTGCTCGAGCCGTCGGGGCGCGCGGCCAAGGCCTGAGCACGGTTCGGGGAGGGCGCTTCCGGGGTGAAGTGTCATGGGGCGTACATGACCGAGTCATGGCCGCGACCTACGCTGGGTGCTTCCCAACGTTTTCTCTTGTCATGTCCGATTCCGTCGATCCGCGCGGCGCACGCGCGCTTCCGCTTTCCCCGTCTTCTTCTTCTTCCCCCTCCGCTCCCGACACCGAACGCGTCCCGCCGCGTCGGCAGATGCTCAAGCTCGGCGCCTCCCTGCTCACCGTCGGCGGCAGCAGCGCCCTCATCGCCGCCTGCGGCGGTGGTGGTGGCGGCAGCGCCGGCTTCGGCCCGCTGCCCGTCCCCGCACCGGCGCCCAACCCGCCCGCGCCAGAACCCGTCGTGAGCAAGCGTTCGAGCTTCGCGCTGGCCGTGATGCCCGACACCCAGTTCTACGCGCGCTACGCGACCGCCGCCGAGAGCGACCAGTACGACAAGCGCTTCGGCAGCGCGCCCTTCGCGGCGCAGACGAAGTGGATCGCCGCCAACGCCAAGGCGCTGCACATTCCCTTCACCATCCACCTCGGCGACGTGGTCGACCAGGTCGGCAAGCCCGACCAGTGGAAGGTGGCCGATGCCGCCATGAAGGTGCTCGAAGACGCGAAGCTGCCTTACAGCGTGCTGGCCGGCAACCACGACGTGCTGAACGACGTCGACTACGGCGTCGACCCCGTCAACGGCACCGACGCCGCCCGCAACCTGGCTGCCGAGCCCTACCTGCAGTGGTTCGGCACCGAGCGCGCCAAGAAGCAGGCCACCTTCGGCGCGCGCGACACCAGCGGCTTCCACGAGTACCACGTGTTCGAGGCGCAGGGTCAGAAGTTCATGGTGCTGTCGCTGTCGTGGCGCGTGTCCGACGCGGGCATCGCGTGGGCGCGGCAGGTGATCGCGAAGAACCCGACGCTGCCCGTGATCCTGGTCAACCACCAACTGCTCAACATCGCCCCCGACGGCACCAGCCCGCTGGAAACCGACTACGGCAAGATGCTGTGGGAGAAGCTGATCCGCGACAACGACCAGATCTTCATGACGCTCAACGGCCACCACCACGGCGCCGCGCACCTCACGAAGACCAACGACTTCGGCCACAAGGTCGAGGAGATGGTGGTCGACTACCAGATGGCCTACCAGGGCGGCAACGGCCTGATGCGCCTGTACGAGTTCGACCTGACGAACAAGCAGATCAAGGTGCTGTCGTTCTCGCCCTGGGTGCCGCAAAAGCCCGCCGCCACGCTGAACGCCTTCGACCAGGCCGTGCTCACCACGCCCAACGAGGCCTTCACCATCGAGATGGATTTCGCGCAGCGCTTCGCCGGCTTCAACAAGGGCTTTGCCGCGGGCGAGGCCACGGTCGAGCAGTCGCTGGTCGAGCAGGCGAAGGCGCTGATCCTGGCCAACTACAAGGACCCCGAAGCCACCGTGCAGCGGCCCGCCGCCGATGCGGAGGACTACCCCAAGGTCGCGAACACGTTGGCGCACTGGCGCTTCGTCGGCGGTGCGGTGAACCAGCCGGTGCTGCCGGGCACCGTGATCGCCGACGTGACGGGGACCAATCCGCTGCGCCGCGATGCCCTGAACCAGAGCGTCATCCGCAATGCCACCGACGGCGACATCATCTGGACGGACGACCGCCACCGCCTCTCGGCCGCGCCGGGCTCGGTGCGCTTCCTCAACACCAACAAGAATCCACCGCCTCGGATGAGCTATTTCCTCACCGACCCGGCAGCGCCGATCAACGCGCACACGCTGGACCAGGGCTACACCGTCGAAGCCTTCGTGAAGATCGACAAGGCCTGGACCAGCAAGGACCACGCGTGGATGAACATCATGACGCGCGACGGTCGCAGCGAGGACCTGCCTGGTTTCCTGGGCGATGCCGAGGCACCACCGATGCTGTTCGCCATCTCGAGCCTGCGCGAAGTGCAATGGGAGGTCGTGCCGAGTCCGGCGGGAACGCCCCGGGCCAAGACCAACTGGTCGGGCGAGGTCATTGCCGACCGCTGGGTGCACATCGCGATCGTCAACGACCCGGTGTCGCACGACACCACGATGTACGTCGAAGGCGCGCCGGTGCTGCGCAACGTCGCGGCGGCGCAGGGCCTGGCTTCGGTCGGGGCCACCTCGCAATGGGTGGTGGGCGGCGGCTCGTGGGACGGTGCGCGCGCCGACGGCTTCTTCGGCCACATCGGCGAGGTGCGCGTGGTGGCTGCGGCCCTGGCGCCGTCGCAGTGGCTGACGGCGCGCAGGGCGGGCTGAGCGCCCTGCGGGGCCGGTAGCCCGGGAGAAGGGCTACTTCTTCTTCCCGGCCTTCGCCGGCTTGCCCTTGGCGGGGGCGGCACCCTTGCCGCTCCCACCAGTCTCCTTCTCGAGCACCGCAAAGTACTCCGACGCCATCTTGCGCAGCGAGCGCCCGATGTTCGCGTAGTCGTACTCGTTGAGGTTGGCCAGCGACACGCGCCCCGAGGGGTGCTTGCCGCCGAAGCCGCGACCGGGCAGCAGCACGATGCTGGTTTCGGCGGCGATGCGGAACAGCGCCTCATTCGGCTGCAGCTTCGTGAGAATCCACTTGCCGAAGCGCTCGCCGTGCATCTGCGTGGCGATGTCCTGCAGGTCGAGCAGGTGGTAGTAGCTCACCGAGTTCGGGTCGGGCGGCAGGGGCAGGCCGAGTTCGCGGTACAGCGCTTCCTTGCGGCGCAAGACGATGTGCTTCATCGACTTCTTGTAGGTCTCGCCTTCGTCCATCAGGCAGAACAGCGAGAACATCACCATCTGCGCCTGCACGGGCGTGGAGAGGCCGGCCGTGTGGTTCAGCGCCACGGTGCGGCTGTCGGCCACGAGGCGGTCGATGAACTTCAGCTTGCGCGGCTCGGTGGTGATGGAGCTGTAGCGCGCGTCGAGTTCCCGGCGCTTGGCCTCGGGCAGGGCGGCGATCTTGCGGTCGAGGATGTTGTCCTCGTGCGTGGCGACCACGCCCATGCGCCAGCCGGTGGCGCCGAAGTACTTCGAGAACGAATACACCAGGATGGTGTTCTGCGGGCAGATCGCGAACAGCGACAGGAAGTTGTCGGCGAAGGTGCCGTACACGTCGTCCGTCAGGATGATGAGATCGGGCCGCTGCTTCACGATGTCGGCGATGTAGCCCAGCACTTCGTCGCTGATCTTCACCGAGGGCGGGTTGCTCGGGTTGCACAGGAAGAAGGCCTTGACCTTCGGGTCGAGCAGCTTCTGCAGCTCCTTCTTGGTGAACTGCCAGTTGTTCTCCGGCGGCGCGTCGATCAGTGCTTCGATGAGCTGGTAGTCGTTCAGGTGCGGGATCTCGATGTAGGGCGTGAAGATCGGCATGCCCAGCGCGATGGTGTCGCCGGGCGACAGCAGGTGGTTCTCGCGCAGGCTGTTGAACAGGTAGGTCATGGCGGCGGTGCCGCCTTCCACCGCGTACATGTCGAACTTGCCCACGAAGGGGTGGGTGCCGATCATTTCCTTGTGGATGTACTGGCCCACGACGATCTCGGTCAGGCGCAGCATGCGGTCGGGCACCGGGTAGTTGCAGCCCAGGATGGCCTCGCACATCTCGTAGATGAAGTCGCCGGCCGACAGGCCCAGCTGGTCGCGCACGTAGGACACGGCGGCCTCGATGAAGCGCACGCCGGGCTCGCCCTCGTGCGACTTGGCGAAGAGCTCGAAGCGCGCCTCGATGCCCTCGCGCTGCGGAAAGCCGCCCACGTCCGCCATGTAGATGTACGAGCGCTCGGCCTCGGTCATGGCGAACAGGCCGAACTGGAAGAAGCCGTGGCGCGGGGTGGTGGCCAGGAAGTTCGGGTTGCCGCGGCCGGCGTTGAGCATGAGGCGGTCACTCTGTCGTGCGACCTGGATCAGCGCATCCTTCAGTTCGAACGGGCTCAGGCCGCCCAGCTTTTTCACGTCGCCGAAATCCATGGAGTACTCCTTGGTTGATAAAAAGAAAGAAGAAAGAAAAGGGAAGGCGCGGTGCTCAGACCAGCGCCACGATCAGCGGCCCCAGCAGCGTGAGGAACACGTTGGCCAGCGCGTAGGTGATGGCGAAGGGCACGGTGGGAATGGCGTTCTCGGCCTTGCCCAGCACTTCGCCGAAGGCCGGGTTGGCGCTGCGCGATCCGCTCAGCGCGCCCGCGAACACGGCCGTGTTGTCGTAGCGCAGCACGTAGCGCCCGAACAGCATCGTGAGGATCATCGGCACGAGCGTGACGACCACGCCGACGCCGAAGATGGTCAGGCCCAGCTCCTTGATGGTCTGCACGGCCTGCAGGCCCGACGTCAGGCCGACCACGACCACGAAGCCCGCCAGGCCCAGGTCTTTCAGCAGCTGCACCGCGCTGGGCGGCAGCGCGCCGAAGGTCTGCTTCTTCGCGCGGTACCAGCCGAACAGCAGGCCCGACAGCAGCGCGCCGCCGCCGGCGCCGAGCGTCAGCGGGATGGCGCCGATCTTCACGCTCAGCAGGCCGACCAAGAGGCCCACCACCAGGCCCGCGCCCAGGTACACGAAGTCGGTCTTGGCGCTGGGCACGATCACGTCGCCGACGAGGGAGGCGACGCGCTTCACGTCCTGCTCGGCGCCGAAGATCGACACCAGGTCGCCCACCTGCACGACGGTGTCGGGCTTCATCGGCAGCACCTGGCCCATGCGGCTGAGCTGCACCACGAAGATGCCGTGGCGCACGCCGCCGGCGGTGGCCTGGCGGATCTGGTCGACGGTCTTGCCGCCGAAGTCCTTGTTGGTGAGCACGATCTCGCGCTTGTTCAGCGTCAGCTCCATGCCGTCGACCGCGTCGACCTCCTTGCCCAGCAGCGGCGCGCTCGCCACCACGGCATCGCGCCGGCCCACGGTGAGCACGTAGTCGCCCTGGCGCAGCACGAGCGTGGGGCTGACTTCGACGAACTTGCCGTCGCGCTTCACGCGCTCGATGGTGATGGTGGTGGCCGGGTTGGCGTTCTCGATGTCGGCCACCGTGCGCTGCGGGTCGCTCGTGAGCTGGTAGATGCGCCCGACCAGCGAGGGCGCGGCTTCTTCCTGGTCGGGGCCGAGCACCTTCACGCCGGCCTGCATCGCGGTCTCGGCCGCGATCGCGTCGTCGCGGATGCTGCGGCCCATGAGCTTGGGCAGGATGTTGACGCACACGATGATCGCGCCGAAGGAGCCGAACACGTAGGTCACGGCATAGCCGATGGCCACGTTGCCCTGCAGCCGCGCGGTCTCGGCCGCGGCGAGGCCGAGCTTGCCGATGGCGTCGCCCGCGGTGCCGATGATGGCGCTCTGCGTGAGGCCGCCGGCCGCCACGCCCGCCGCCAGGCCCTTGTCGAGCCCGAACAATTTGGCCATGACCACCACGGTCGCCAGGCCGGTGGCCGCCATCACGGCGGCCAGGATGATCTCCTTGATCGACTGCTTGCCCAGCGAGCTGAAGAACTGCGGCCCGCTCTCGAAGCCCACGGCGTAGATGAACAGCGCGAACAGCACGGCCTTCACGCCGCCGTCGATCTGCACGCCGACCTGGCTGACGATCACCGCCACCAGCAGCGAGCCGGCGACGCCGCCGAGCTGGAACTTGCCGAACTTGATCTTGCCGATCCAGTAGCCGACCGCCAGCGAGAGGAAGAGCGCCATTTCGGGCGACTTCTTGAAGAGTTCATGCAGCCATTCCATAGAGGAAGTCCTTTCAAGGCATCAATGAGAAGAAGAGAGAAGAGAAGGGCGTGGAGCGTCTCGGGTCGTTGTCTTACTTCGCGTGCTGCACCAGGCCGGCCAGGGCCACGATCAGCGGGCCCATCAGCGGCAGCACGACGTTCGAGATGGCGTAGGTGATCGTGTAGCCCAGCAGCGGCGTGGCGTTGCCCGCGGCGTTCTGCACGGCGCTGAGCGCGGGCGTGCTGCACTGCTGGCCGGCGATGGCGCCCAGCAGCACCGGCGCCTCGAGCTTGAGCAGGCGGTGGCCGACAAAGAGCGAGATGCTGGCGGGCACCACCGCGACGGCGATGCCCACCAGCGGCAGCGCAACACCGAACTTCTGGACCAGCGCCAGCGCCTGCGGCCCCGAGGCCAGGCCCACGCAGGCGATGAAGGTGGCCAGGCCCAGGTCCTTCATGAGCGCCAGCGCGTCGGCCGGCACGCTCAGGCGGTGCGGGTGTTTCGACTGGTACCAGCCGAAGGCCAGCCCCGTGAGCAGCGCGCCGCCGCCGGTGCCGAGCGAAAACGGAATGCCGCCGATCTTCGCGCTGAAGCTGCCGATGAACACGCCCAGCAGGATGCCCGCAGCGGCGAAGCTGATGTTGCTGCGCGTGGAGGCGATCACGCGGTCGCCGACCTGCACGATGGCGCTCGCCACCTCGGGCGCCGGGCCGTAGAGCTGGAGCACGTCGCCGCGCTGCAGCGTGAGGTCGTTCACGAGCGGCATGGCGTGGCCGTCGCGCGCCACGCCGATCACCTGCACGGCGGACGGCAACTCGTTTTCCAGCATGCGCAGCCCGCGGCCGAACCATTCGCGGCGGTTGGCAACGACCTCGGTGGTCTCGACCACGGTGTCGAAGGCGGTGGTGTCGGCGAACTCGCGGCCCAGCAGCTCGCCCACGTTGACGAGCGCGCTGCGCCGGCCGATGGCCAGCACCTGGTCGCCCACGCGCAGGTGCAAGTCGGGCTCGACCGCGAGGCTCTGGCCGTCGCGCACCACGCGCTCGATGCTGGCCTGCCGTCCGAGGATCGACGTGAGCTCGCCGACCGAGCGGCCGCGGCCCACGGTGACGCGGAACACGCGCCCGACCATCTCGGGCGTGGCGCTGGCGGCGTCCGGGTCGTCGGCGCCGCCGCCCATGGTCTTCCAGAGCTTGTCGGCTTCGGTGCGCAGGTTCACGCGCAGCAGCAGCGGAAACACCTGGCTCGTGACCACCACGATGGCGATGAGCCCGAAGACGTAGGTGATGGAGTAGGCCGTGACCACGTTGGCCTGCAGCTGCGCGATCTCGGCGGCGGGGAGCGACAGCTTCGAGATCGCGTCGGTCGCCGTGCCCACCACCGCCGATTCGGTGGCCGCGCCCGCCATCAGACCGGCGGCGGTGCCGCGGTCGAGCGAGAGCAGCACCGTGGCGCCGAGCACCAGCGCGAGCACCACCACCACCTCGACCAGGCACAGCAGGCCCAGCCGCAAGCCCTTGGCGTCGAGGTTGGCGAAGAACTGCGGGCCGCCCGCGTAGCCGAGCGCAAAGATGAAGAGCATGAAGAACACGTTCTTCACGCTGTCGTCGAGCCGGATGCCCAGCTGGCCGACCACCAGCGCAGCAATCAGCGTGCCGCAGATGCCGCCCAGCTGGATCGGGCCGAAGCGGATCTGGCCCACCGCGTAGCCGATGCACAGCACCAGAAACAATGCGATCTCCGGACTGTTTCTGAGTATTTCCACAAGGTGGCCGAACATCTGCCGCGATCCCTCCGGGTTATTTGTTCATTCGAGCGGGTCGGCGGATCGCAACGAAAAAAGGAGCACTGCATCCATTGGCATCAACGGCTGGCGAGTGGTGGAGCTCCAGCGAAAACTTTATTTTTCGTTTTGCGAATTGCCGATTCTTTGCATCTTCGATGACGATAAATCAACATCCATGACAATTGTCAAAATCAGAAAAGAATTGAGCGAGAGGCAATAGAAACGAGGCCGTTTGAATTACAAATTACGCGCTGCACGGAATCCTCCGTCGCAGTCAGCTCTGACCGCACGAACCTGTCCGGCCTCGGGTTTTCGATAACTCAAGTTGCTTGATTTAGTCGGTCGACTGCTCGATAGTCCCCCTCGTCCGAATGCCTTCCCGCTCGTTGGCGGGTGGTCATCCGGTTCCATAGCAAGTACGGCAGGCGCTGTGCGCCCGCCCCCTGAAGGAGACAACCTCATGTTCATCAGCCCGCGCTTCGTTCCCGCCCTGGCCGTCCTGGCCCTTGCCGCATCGGCCACGTCCACGGCCCTGGCCGCCGACCCGCCCGTCATCGGCCTGGTCACCAAGACCGAGACCAACCCCTTCTTCGTGAAGATGAAAGAGGGCGCGCAGGAGGAGGCCAAGAAGCTCGGCGCCAAGCTGCTGTCGGGCGCTGGCAAGGCCGACGGCGACAACGCGGGCCAGATCACCGCGATGGAAAACATGATCGCCGCCGGCGCCAAGACCATCCTCATCACGCCCAGCGACGCCAAGGCCATCGTGCCGGCCATCAAGAAGGCGCGCGACAAGGGCGTGCAGGTGATCGCGCTCGACAGCCCGGCCGATCCGCCGGACGCGACCGACGCGCTCTTCGCCACCAACAACTACACGGCCGGCGTGCTCATCGGCGAATACGCCAAGGCCGCGATGGCCGGCAAGACGCCCAAGATCGTCGCGCTCGACCTGCTGCCGGGCCACCCGGTGGGCGCGCAGCGCCACAACGGCTTCATGAAGGGCTTCGGCCTGCCGGCCAACGACGCCAAGTCGAACGAGCTGTCCAAGTCGCCCGAGATCGTCTGCATGGCCGACAGCTTCGGCGACCAGGCCAAGGCGCAGACCGTGATGGAGAACTGCCTGCAGAAGGCGCCCAACGTGAACCTGGTCTACACCATCAACGAGCCCGCCGCGGCCGGTGCCTACAACGCGCTCAAGCGCGCGGGCAAGGAGAAGGGCGTGATGATCGTCTCGGTCGACGGCGGCTGCCAGGGCATCAAGGACACGGCCGCCGGCATCATCGCCGCGACCTCGCAGCAGTACCCGCTGAAGATGGCCGCCATGGGCGTGGCCGCGGGCGTCGAATTCGCCAAGACCGGCAAGAAGGCCTCGGGCTACGTCGACACCGGCGTGACGCTCATCGCCGGCAAGAGCGTGGCCGGCGTCGACAGCAAGGACACCAAGACCGGCACCGAGCTGTGCTGGGGCAAGAAGTAAACGGCCCCGGTCTATAGGGAGGCATATCGATGGCGAAATCTCCGACGCACCACATCCCATGGGGCGCCCTCGGGCCGTGGCTGGCCCTGCTCGGCGCCTGCATCTTCTTTGCGACGCAGTCCGAGCGCTTTCTCACGGGCGGCAACCTGTCGCTGATCCTGCAGCAGGTGATGGTGGTGGGCGTGATCGCCATCGGCCAGACGCTGATCATCCTCACGGCCGGCATCGACCTGTCGTGCGGCATGGTGATGGCGCTGGGCGGGATCATCATGACGAAGTTCGCCACCGAGCTCGGCATGCCGGTGCCGGTGGCCATCCTGTGCGGCATCGGCGTGACGACGCTGTTCGGCCTGCTCAATGGCCTGCTGGTCACGCGCATCAAGCTGCCGCCCTTCATCGTGACGCTGGGCACGCTCAACATCGCGTTCGCGATCACGCAGCTGTATTCGTCCTCGCAGACCATCACCGATCTGCCCGCCGGCCTCACGGGCCTGGGCACCACCTTCACCATCGGCAGCGCCGAGGTGGCGTGGGGTTCGGTGCTCATGCTGGCGCTTTATGCGCTCGCGTGGTTCGTGCTGCGCGAGACAGCGGCCGGCCGGCATGTCTACGCGATCGGCAACAACGCCGAGGCCACGCGGCTGGTGGGCATTCCCACGCAGCGCGTGCTGCTCGCGGTGTACGTGGCGGCGGGCGTGTTCTACGGCATCGCCTCGCTGCTGTCGGTGGCGCGCACCGGCGTGGGCGACCCGAACGCGGGCCAGACCGAGAACCTGGACGCCATCACGGCCGTGGTGCTCGGCGGCACCAGCCTCTTCGGCGGGCGCGGCATCGTGCTGGGTTCGCTCATCGGCGTGCTGATCGTGGGCGTGTTCCGCAACGGGCTCACGCTGATGGGCGTGTCGTCGATCTACCAGGTGCTGGTGACGGGCGTGCTCGTGATCCTGGCGGTGGCGGCCGATCAACTCTCGCGCAAGGGAGCCCGCTGATGAACACCGTGGCCAACCCCAAGATCGTGATGCAGGCCAAGGGCCTGGTGAAGCGCTACGGCCAGGTCACCGCGCTCGACGGTGTCGACTTCGAGCTGCGCGAAGGCGAGATCCTCGCGGTGATCGGCGACAACGGCGCGGGCAAGTCGTCGCTCATCAAGGCGCTGTCGGGCGCCATCGTGCCCGACGAAGGCCAGATCCTGCTCGACGGCGCGCCGGTGCATTTCCGCAACCCGCTGGACGCGCGCCGCGCCGGCATCGAGACGGTCTACCAGGACCTCGCCGTCGCGCCCGCGATGACCATCTACGAGAACCTCTTTCTCGGCCGCGAGCTGCGCCGCCCCGGCTTCCTGGGCAATGTGCTGCGCATGCTCGACAAGAAGAAGATGCTGCTCGAAAGCACGGCGCGCATGGCCGACCTGAAGGTCGGCATCCAGTCGATGACGCAGGCGGTGGAAACGCTCTCGGGCGGCCAGCGCCAGTGCGTGGCCGTGGCGCGCAGCGCGGCCTTCGCGCGGCACGTGGTCATCATGGACGAGCCCACCGCCGCGCTCGGCGTGAAGGAGGGCAACATGGTGCTCGAACTGATCCGCCGCGTGCGCGAGCGTGGCCTGCCCGTGGTGCTCATCAGCCACAACATGCCGCACGTGTTCGAGGTGGCCGACCGCATCCACGTGGCGCGCCTGGGCAAGCGCGCGGCCGTGCTCAATCCGAAGAAGATCAGCATGAGCGACACCGTGGCCGTGATGACCGGTGCCATGACCGCCGACCAGTTGCCCGCGGAGGCGCATGCTTGATACCGATGCCCTCGAGCGCCCGTCGGCCCTGCTGCGTCCGCGCGGCTCCAACCAGGTGGGCATGCGCCAGTTCAACGAGCGCGTGGTGCTGCAGGCGCTGCGCGTGCACACCAGCCTGCCCAAGGCCGACCTGGCGCGGCTCACGGGCCTGAGCGCGCAGACCATCGGCCTCATCACCGCGCGGCTCGAGGACGACGGCCTCATCGTCAAGCAAAGCCGCGTGCGCGGGCGCATCGGCCAGCCCTCGGTACCGCTGGCGCTCAACCCCGACGGCGCCTTTGCCATCGGCGTGAAGCTCGGGCGGCGCGGGGCCGAGTGGCTGCTGATCGACTTCGCGGCGCGCGTGCGCGAGCACCACGCGATCCGCTACGAATTCCCGGACGCCGGAGCGCTCCTGCCCGTGATCGCCGAGCACATCCACCGGCTGCGCGACGGGCTCGGGCCGCTGGCTGCGCGCAACGTGGGCGCAGGGCTGGCGGCGCCGTTCCAGCTCGGCGGCTGGCACCGCACGCTGGGGCTGTCGAAGGCGCAGTCGGACGAGTGGAACCAGATGGACCTGCTGGCCGAGGTGCGCGCGCGCACCGACGTGCCCGTGGGCTTCGCGCGCGACACCGTGGCGGCCTGCGTGGCCGAGCTGGTGACGGGGCGCGGGCACGACCTCAAGAGCTTTCTCTACATCTTCGTCGACACCTTCGTGGGCGGCGGGCTGGTCATCAACTCGCACCTGCACACCGGCGCGCATGGCAACGCGGGCGCGCTCGCGTCGATCCCGATGCGCACCGAGAAGCCCTCCGAAGGCCTGTCGACGCAGGTGGTGGCCGAGGCGTCGCTGTGGGAGCTGGAGCAGCGCCTGCGCGCCGAAGGCCTCGACGCCACGGCGGCCTACGACGACCGCGCGCTCGAGGCGCCGTTTGCCGCAGCCACGCAGGCCTGGCTCGGCAGCGCGTCACGCGCGCTGGCGCATGCCATCGTCAGCAGCACCGCGGTGCTCGACCTGGCCGACGTGGTGATGGACGGATCGATGTCGCGCGCGCTGCTCGACGCGCTGCTGGTGCAGACCCGCGCGGCGCTCGCGCAGTGCAATTGGGAAGGCCTGTGGGCGCCGCAGCTGCATGGGGGCAGGGCGGGGGCGCAGGCCTGCGCGCTCGGCGGCGCGATGCTGCCGCTGCATGCCAACTTTGCGCCGGACCACGACGTGTTCTTGAAGGCGGGGTAAGCCGCTCAAGAGCTCAGGGACTCGCCGAGGCGTGCAGGTCGCGCGGCAATCGCAGCGTGCTCGCGCGTGCGCCCTCGGGGCACGGCCCGTCGGAGTAGGCCGCATCGCCCTCGGGCGTGACGCACTTGTGCACCTCGACGACGGCAGGCACGGACTTGGCTGCGGGGGCGATCACTGGGGGCTCGAAGTGCGTGTTCGTCAGCGTGGCAGGTTCCTTGGATGCGCGGGTCACCGCATCCGGCAACGTTTCGCGGGCGGTCGATCTGTCGGGCTCGGCCTCGACCGGAACGACTGCCGTGGTCAGGAGCGCAGCACGCGCCGCGCTCTCGTGCACCAGGTCTTTCAAGGTCACATAGAAGAGCGACATCGCCACCAGCGCCACGCCCAGGCACGGGGCCCAGTACCGCCGGGGGTCGCCTGCGGGCGGGCCGGCCCGCGGGGTCAGCGCCGCGGCCATGCCAGGCCCCCGTTCTGCAGCACGCCGGCCAGCTTCGCGATGCCGCCGGTGCCGCTCGCCGCCCGGCCGATCAGCGCGCCGCCGGCGGCGCCCGCGACGATCCGCATCAGGAACGACCGGCTGCGGCCCGCGGCCAGCAACAGCAGCACGCCGGCGCCGAGCACGACGAGGTGTTCGCCGGGGTAGTCGGCGCGCGCCGCATCCACCTGCTTGATCTTGTCGATCGTCTGTTCCAGGTCCATGGCTGAAGCTCCTTGTCGTGTTCAGCCGTTCTTACCGGTGAGCGCCGGGCTCCGCTGTAGGCCGGCGCCATGCGCGGTGACGGAATCCGCCGCGAAAACGCCGTGGAGAAAGCCGCATCGCACGGGAGACAGGGCGCTCTCGATAATGCAACCCGCTTGTAGAGAACCCCACAGAAGCACAGAAGTAGAGAACCGCGAAATGAGTGCAGCAGATTTTCTTTTCGCCCCCGAGGTGCAAAAGCTCTTGATGGTCGCCTACGCGGCGCCCCAACAACCCTTGTCTTCCAGCGAGCTGGCCCATCGCTCGAAGCTCGACACGGCCGATGCGGAGCGCACCTTGGCGCACCTCGTCGGCAGCGGCATCCTGAAGAAGCAAAAGCCGAAGGCCGAGGAG
The DNA here is from genome assembly GCF_009811375.1 of Variovorax boronicumulans. Taxonomy (NCBI): domain Bacteria; kingdom Pseudomonadati; phylum Pseudomonadota; class Betaproteobacteria; order Burkholderiales; family Comamonadaceae; genus Variovorax; species Variovorax boronicumulans. Next base: position 3,060,559 of record NZ_BKDH01000001.1, on the reverse strand, counting down.
GCCGAAACCTTCTCGATCGACCGCGCGTTCATCTTCCACGACGAACTGCGCAACATCGCACTCAAGTCGTTCGCCGCGGCCGAGCCGGTTCGCGCGATGCTGCGCGGCAAGTTCAAGGCCTCGGTCGTGCGCGCCTTCGTGCTCGCGGAGGACGAAGACGGCACCCTGGAGCTGCTCGTCGTGCACGGCCAGTCGATGCCCGACGAAGCCACCCTGGCGGCCGCCTGCCGGAAGCTCTCGAAGAACATCCACCGTCACCTGAAGGTGCACGTCATCTCGAACGCGAAGTTCAACGGCCTCACGCCGCGCGATGCACTCATGCCGAAACCCGCGGCGCTCGAGATCATCAAGCCCGGGGATACGAAGGCGCCGCTGCCCGTCGAGAAGGTCGGCCTCTTGCAGAGCGCGAGGAAGAAGTTGGCGACGCTGTCGCATTCGTCGGCGTGATCGCCTGGCTTTTGTCCTGTGAGGCCAGCGGCCGTTGCAGGCCGCGACGGACCCCGACGTGTTCCTGAAAGCCGCCTGAGCCGGGGGAGGAGGGCGCGCTGGGGGACAATCGAAGCAACCCCCTCGACATCACAGCATTCCACGATCATGTCCCGCCTCGACGACCCCCGCCACGACGCCGAAGTCGGCTCCCGCGACAGCACCCTCGACACCACCCGCATCGACGACGTGCGCATCGGCGCCGTGCGTCCCCTCATGACCCCCGCGCTGCTGCAGGAGCGCGTGCCCGTGCGCGACAACACGCTCGCGCTGGTCGAAGGCAGCCGCGCGGCCATCGCCGACGTGCTGCACGGCCGCGACGACCGGCTGGTCGTGGTGGTCGGCCCGTGCTCCATCCACGACCACGACCAGGCCATCGAATACGCGCAGCGCCTGAAGAAGGTGGCCGATTCGCTGCAGGACGACCTGCTCATCGTGATGCGCGCCTACTTCGAGAAGCCGCGCACCACCGTCGGCTGGAAGGGCTATATCAACGACCCGCACCTGGACGGCAGCTTCGCCATCAACGAAGGCCTGGAGCGCGCGCGGCGCCTGCTGCTGGAGCTGACCACGCTGGGCCTGCCGACCGGCACCGAGTTCCTCGACCTGCTGAGCCCGCAGTTCATCGCCGACCTGATCGCCTGGGGCGCCATCGGCGCGCGCACCACCGAGAGCCAGAGCCATCGGCAACTGGCCTCGGGCCTGAGTTGCCCGGTCGGTTTCAAGAACGGCACCGACGGCAGCGTGAAGGTGGCGGCCGACGCCATCCTCGCGGCGCGTGCGCCGCATGCCTTCATGGGCATGACCAAGATGGGCATGGCCGCGATCTTCGAGACGCGCGGCAACGACGACTGCCACGTGATCCTGCGCGGCGGCAAGGCGCCCAACTATTCGGCGGCGGATGTGGCGTCGAGCTGCGAGGCGCTGCTGGCCAACGGCCTGCGCCCGCAGGTGATGATCGACGTCTCGCACGGCAACAGCAGCAAGCAGCACCAGCGCCAGATCGTGGTCGCCGAAGACGTGGCCGCGCAGATTGCGGCCGGCGAGCGGCGCATCACCGGGATCATGATCGAGAGCCACCTCGAGGAAGGCCGGCAGGACCTGAAGCCCGGTGTTCCGCTGAAGCACGGCGTGTCGATCACCGATGCCTGCATCGGCTTTGCGCAGACGGTGCCGGTGCTCGAGGGGCTGGCGTCGGCGGTGAAGGCGCGGCGGCGGTTGGCCAAGGCCTGAGGCTGACGCGGGGGCAGGGCGACTCCCTGCCGTCTGCGCCCGGGCGGGTCCGGGCAACGCTTTGAGCCGGCCCGCATCGACTTCCTGAGGCTGCCCAGCCTCGGGCGCCACCAAGCCCTGCGCTTGTCGCGACCACTTCCCCACCCGCTATCGACCGCACCGAAGGCCTCCATTTCGCCGAGGCAGGGGCGTTTTGACTGTGGTGGAAATGTAAACAATGCAAACAGTTTTCCAATTGTTACGAGAACTAGATCACGAAATTTGAGCCGAGGCGCCGTGAATCCGAGGGCAAACGGGCCGGTTGTGGGGCATCCTTGCGCCACTTTGTAGTCAAAACGTATGAAAAATGATTACAAAATACCGACCTGTCAGGTCTTATTGATTACATTTGGAGTGCCTTCATGCTCAAGCTCGCAGTCGCCGCGGCGGCCACCGCCACCTTCGTTTTCGCATCCGGTTCGGCCTTGGCTGACACGGCCAGCGCCAACTTCCAGGTCAAGATGACCATCGTCCGCAGCTGCTCGGTGACGGCCGGCAACGCCTCCGACATCAGCCTGGGCACCACCGTGCAGCCCACCGCCACCAACCAGACGGGCAACAACACCATCTCGGTCACCTGCTCCAAGACCACGCCGTACACCGTCGGCCTGCTGCCTTCGTCCACGAACGGCGGCACCACCGACGGCACGGGTGCCATGTCGTCCGTCGCCAACTCGGCCACCAACACCGACAAGGTGCCCTACGCGCTGTACTCCAACGCGGGCAACACCACCGTGTGGGGCAACACCGTCGGCACCGGCGCCAATGTGGTCGGCGGCACGGGCACCGGTGCGGCGATCACGCACACGGTCTACGCCAAGAACACCAACGCCAACTTCACCCCGGACAGCTACGCCGACACCGTGACGGTGACGGTCACGTACTGAGCCAGAGCTGAATCACCGAGCCAGAGCTGAATCGTGAGACGTGCACTTGCCATCCTCGGACTGTGGGGCGCATGCCTGCTTGGCGGCGGTGCGGTCCAGGCGGCCGGCCTGCAGGTCTCGCCGGTCACCCTGACGCTGGCGCCGACGCGGCAGGGCGACGGGCTGTGGCTCAGCAACACGGGAACGGCGCCGCTGGATGCGCAGATCCGCGTGTTCCGCTGGACGCAGGTCGACGGGCAGGACCGCATGGAGCCGGCGGACGGACTGGTCGTCAGCCCGCCCATGCTGCAACTGCCCACCGACGGGCGGCAATTGGTGCGCGTGATCCGCAACGGCCCGCCGCCCGCGGGGCCGGCGGAAGAGGCCTACCGCGTGCTGGTGGATGAGCTGCCCGTGCCCCAGGCAGCAGGCGCGGCGGTGGACGGCAAGAAGAGCAACCTGAACTTCGTGATGCGGCACTCGCTGCCCATCTTCGTGTCCCCGGCGGGCGCGGAGCCGGCCCCCGCGCAGTTGCGCTGGAGCCTGCGGCGCGAGGACGGCAAGGCCGTGCTGGAAGTCAGCAACAGCGGCGGGGTGCATGCCCAGCTCGCGGACCTCGTGTTCACCGGCGCGGACGGCCGCGCCGTCGCCGCCTACACCGGCTTGCTGGGCTACGTGCTGCCCGGCGCCACCATGCGCTGGCCGCTGAAGACGTCGCCTGCCGCCCTGGCTGGCGCGGGTCGCTGGCAGGTCATGATCGATGGCAGAACGACGGACGCCAACCTCGCGCCGCTGGCGCGCTGAGCGGGCCGGGTTCGCTGCGAGGGCCTTGCTGGCTCCGTTTGCACTGGCCCTGACCACGCTTCCCGCCCACGCAGCGCCCGCCGCGCAGTCCGTGCCGGGGGCCATGACGCTGTACCTGGAGGTCAGCCTCAACGGCATGGCGCGCGGGCTGCACCCGTTTCGCCTGCAGGCCGGGGCCTTGTCGGCCTCCCGCGCGGTGCTGCGCGAACTGAGTTTCTCCCTGCCCGACAACGGCGCCGAATGGCTGCCCCTGCGCGACCTGCCCGGGCTGGTGGCCGACTACGACGCCGCGCGCCAGCAACTGAGCCTGACCGCGCCGCTGGCGATGCTGCAGCTGCCCACGGCCACGGTGGGGCAGGCGGCCGTCACCGCGCAGCCCCTGAGCACGTCCACCGGCCTGCTGCTGAACTACGACCTCTACGGCACCCAGGGCAGGGGTGGCAGCGCCAGCCTGAGTGCCTTCGGCGAGCTGCGCGCCTTCCGCGGCGCCAGCGTGCTCAGCACCACCTGGCTGATGCAGCGCACGCACGACACCCAGGGCTGGAAGGACCAGTCCGTGCGCATGGACAGCACCTGGAGCATGGCCTTCCCCGACAGGATGCTCACCCTGCGCGTGGGCGACACGCTCACCGGCGCCGTGCCCTGGTCGCGCGCCACGCGCATCGGCGGCATCCAGCTGTCGCGCGACTTCGGCCTGCAGCCCTACCGGCAGACCGCGCCGCTGCCCAGCTTCATCGGTTCGGCCACGATGCCTTCGGACGTGGAACTGTTCATCGACGGCATCCGCCAGTACAGCGGCCAGGTGCCGGCGGGGCCCTTCCAGCTCAACGCGCTGCCGCGCATCAACAGCACGGGCACGGCGCAGGTGGTGGTGACCGACGCGCTGGGCCGCGCCGCCACGCTGAGCTTCTCGCTCTTCGACAGCAGCCGCCTGCTGGCCCCCGGACTGAGCGACTGGACGGTGGACCTGGGCGTGGTGCGCCGCAACTACGGCCTGCGCTCCTTCGACTACGGCAAGCAGCCGGTGCTGACCGGCACCTGGCGCCGGGGCCTCAGCGACAGCTTCACGGTGGAAGCACATGGCGAAGTGACGCGCGGCCTGGCGCTGGCCGGTGCGGGCGGCGTGTGGCAGCTGGGCGCCGCGGGCACGCTGTCGGCGGCGCTGGCGGGCAGCCGGCACGACGCCGATGTCCCCGGCGGCAGCCGCAGCGGTACGCAAACCAGCCTGGGCTACCTGTGGCGGCAGGAGCGCCTGTCGGTGGGCCTGAACGGCAGCCGCACCCAGGGCGACTACCGCGACGTGGCCACGGCCTACGGCTCGGCCCCGGCCAAGGGCAGCGCCAGCGCCAGCGTGGGCTATGACATGGGTGGCCTGGGCAACGTCAGCGTCAGCTACCTCTACCTGCGCTCGGTCGGTCAGAACGCGTCGCGCTACGCCAGCGTGAACTGGTTCCGTTCGATCGGGCGCACGACCTCGGTCTCGGTGGGCATGAACCAGAACCTGGACAAGCGCAGCGACCGCGGCATCTTCGTCGGCCTGAGCTGGTCTTGGGACGCGCAGACCAGCGTGAGCGCCGGCGTGCAGCGCAGCGGCGACCAGGGCACCGTGGGCACCGTCAGCGCGCAGCACTCGCCCCTCGGCGAAGGCGGCTGGGGCTGGCGCGCCACCGCGCGCACGGGCGGCGGCACGACCGGCGGGCAGGCCGAGATCAACTACCTCGGCCCCTACGGCCGCGTGCAGGCCGGCGTGAGCGAAATGGGCGGTGGCCGCGCCAGCCGCTACGCCTATGCCGGCGCCAGCGGTGCGCTGGTGCTGATGGGCGGTGGGGTGCTGGCCGCGCGGCGCATCGACGACGCCTTTGCGGTGGTGGACACCGACGGCGTGGCCGGCGTGCCCGTGAAGCTTGAGAATCGCCCGGTGGGGCAGACCAATTCGCGCGGACTGCTGCTGGTCGTGCCGGTGAACGCCTACCAGAACAACAAGCTGGCGATCGACCCGATGGACCTGCCCGCCGACGTGCGCATCGAGCGCGCCGAGAGCCTCATCACGCCCGCCGGCCGGTCGGGCGCACGGGCGCATTTCGGCATCACGCCCGTGCGGGCCGCCCACGTGGCATTGATGGACGCACAGGGCCAGGCCTTGCCGCTGGGCAGCCGCGTGCAGGTGAACGGCCAGGGCGGTGGCGGCGCGGTGGTGGGCTATGACGGCTGGGTGTACCTGGACACGCTGGACGTGCGCAACACGCTGGCCGTGCGCACGCCCGACGGCGCGGTGTGCCGGGCGCAGTTCGACTGGCGGCGTCCCGAGGGCGGTGGTTTGCAGAAAGAGCGGTTGACATGTGGACGTTGAGATTCGTGAAACTGGCGCTGGCCTTCTCATGCCTGCTGGGCATGGGCGCGGCGCATGCCGACCCGAGCTGCTGGGTCGCCAGCCAGCCGAGCTTCGCCTTCGGCACCGTGACGGCGTCGGCGGCGACGGACACCACCGCCACGGTCGGCTTCGCCTGCCAGAACGACACCGGCCAGACCATGTACTTGAGCTACTGTGTGTACGTCTCCCAGGGCAACGAGATCGCCGGCTACGCCCCGCGCTACATGACCAACTGGAACGGTTCGCAGATGGCCTACAACATCTATGCCGACGCGGCCCGCAGCGGCATCGTCGGCCCGCCGCCGGGCGGCGGCACCTACGCCAGCGCGGGCGGCACCTTCGTGCTGCCGGCCAGCGGCGGCAACGTCGCGTTGAACATCCCGCTGTACGGTCGCGTGCCGTCCGGGCAATCGCTGGCGGCAGGCAGCTACCAGGCCAACATCTACAACTCCGAGGTCGTCTGGGGCATGAAGAGCGGCAACGCGCCCGACAGCTGCACCGCGAGTTCGGCGAAGTACGTCGGCAGGACGAACTTCTACACGCAGGTCACGGCGCTCTATTCCAACGCCTGCACCGTCAGCGTGGCGGCCACCGACCTGGACTTCGGCAGTGCCAGCTCGCTCAGCGCCGCGGTCAACGGCACGGCCGCCATCACGATGGCCTGCCCGCCCAGCACCGCCTGGAAGGTGGGGCTGAGCAATGGCGTGAACGTGGCGGGGACGCAGCGGCGCATGGCGGGCGGCACCGGTGACTACATCCAGTACGAGCTGTACCGCGATGCCGCGCGCTCGCTGCGCTGGGGCAACACCGTCGGCACGGACACGGTCGACGGCAGTGGCAATCCCGGCAGCAGCATTCCGGTCTATGGGCGGGTGCCGGCCCAGACCAATGTGACGCCGGGCAGCTACAGCGACACGATCACGGTCACCGTGACCTACTGAATCGCCATCGTCCCGGGGGCCGGGCCGCGCATCAGATCGGCGCGTACGCGCCCGTGCCGTCCGGCCAGGCCGTCAGCACCTCGTAGCCGTCGGCCGTGACCGCGACCATGTGCTCCCACTGCGCGGACAGCGAGCGGTCCTTGGTCACGACGGTCCAGCCGTCGGCCAGCTGCTTCGTTTCGGCGCGGCCCGCATTGAGCATCGGCTCGATGGTGAAGACCATGCCCGGCTCGAGCACCAGGCCCGCCCCGCGCCGCCCGAAGTGCAGCACCTGCGGCTCGTCGTGGTAGATGCGGCCGATGCCGTGCCCGCAGTACTCGCGCACCACGCTGAAGTGCTCGCGCTGTGCGACCGACTGGATGGCGTGGCCCACGTCGCCCAGCGTCGCGCCGGGCTTCACCTGGCGGATGCCGGCGCACAGGGCTTCGTAGGTCGTCTCCACCAGCCGGCGCGCCAGCACGCTGGGCGCACCGACGAAGAACATGCGGCTGGTGTCGCCGAACCAGCCGTCCTTGTTGACGGCGACGTCGATGTTGACGATGTCGCCCGCCTTCAAGATCTTGTCGGCCGAGGGAATGCCGTGGCACACCACCTGGTTCACCGAGGTGAGGATGGTCTTTGGATAGCCCAGGTAGCCCACGTTGGCGGGAATGGCGCCTTGCACCTTCACGATGTGTGCGTGGCAGAGGCGGTCGAGCGCTTCGGTGCTCACGCCGGGCACGACGTGGGGCTCGATCATGGCCAGGACCTCGGCGGCCAGCTGTGCGGCGCGCCGCGCCATCACCAGCTCTTCGGCGGACTTGAGTGGAACGTCGTGTGCCATCAGTGCTGCTTGCCGTTCGCGGGGGCGCGGGGCTTGCCGGGTGGCGCCGCAGTGACTGTCGCGGCAATGTCCAGCCCGCCTGAAAGCTCGGCCTGGATCAGCAGCTGACAGACCTCCCGGTAGTCGAGGTCGGGATGCATCTCGGTCAGCATGCCGACCCGCATCCAGTGCTCTGCCTGCGCATTGATCGACCGGCTGAGGGCGTTGCCCGCCACGCGCAAGTTCTCGTGCATCAGGTCTGAAATCTTGACGATGCCCATGGGTCACCTCTGTATGAAACGTATATGGATTGTATGCGTTTCATGTGGTCAGGTGTTGGGGCCGGTCTATGCGCTCTTGTCCCGCGCGATCAGCAGGTTGCGCGCTTCCGTCAGCAGTGGCTTCACGGTCTCGAAGGTCGCGGCGCTCGGGTTGATCACGCTCACCCAGTGCATCTTGGCGTACACCGGGTGCGGCATCAGCCGGTCGAGCGCGGTGTAGTCGATGTCGACTGGTGGCTGCTCGCCGAACAGCGCGCGAAAGGTCTCCTTACCCACGCCGACGTTGAGGCGGAACACGCCGGGCCGGTTCAGCTTCGAGGCGCTGTCGAAGTCGTTGTCCTTCGTCACGATCGTGGCGAAGGGGAACTTGTTGTCCGCGCCGTGGAAGAAGAAGGTGTTGTCGTCGGCCACTTCGAAATGGCCGCCGCCGAGCATGTCGATGAGGTGTTGGGTGATGTCGTCTTCGGTCATGGAGATTGGATGAGGTCAAGGCTTCCAGCGCCGCAGGCCGAGCTCGTCGGCCAGTGCCTGGTAGGCCTTGATGCGCGCCTGCACGTAGTCGTCGAGCGCGGCGCCGGTGAGGGCGAAAGGATAAAGGCCATGCCGCTCGCGCAGCGCCGCGTAGCCCGGCGCGGCCGTGGCCTCGGCGAAGGCGGCGGTCCAGGCGCGCACGGCGGCGTCGGGCACGTTGGCGCTCAGGTAGACGCCGCGCACGGTCGGCCAGACGATGTCCGCGCCTTGCTCGCGCGCGGTGGGCACGCCGGTGAGCGCGCCGCCCAGCCGCGCTTCGGACAGCACCGCGAGCAGGCGCAGCGGCGCGCCGCCGGCGATGGCCTGCAGCGCCTCGGCGGCGTCGCCCGGGAACGCGTCGACGTGCTTGCCCTGCAGCGCGCCCAGCGCATCGCCGCCGCCTTCGAAGGAGACGAAGCGCATCGCCTTCGGTGCGCCGCCGGCTGCGCGCACCAGCAGCGCGGCCTTCACCCAGTCCTGGCTGCCGACCGTACCGCCCGCGCCGAAGACCACGCGCGACGGGTCCTGGCGCAGCGCGGCGATCAGGTCCTGCAAACGGCGGTAGGGCGAATCGCGGTGCACGGCGACCACGCCGTAGTCGGTGCCCAGCGTGGCGATCCAGCGCACGGCCGAGGGCGGATGCGGCCCGAAGCGGCCCTGCGCGAGGTTGAGCAGCGAGCCGCTGGAGAACGCGACCAGCGTGCCCGGCCCGCCGAGCTGGCCGCTCGCGATGCGGTCGAAGGCCACCGCGCCGATGCCGCCCGGCAGGTAGCGCTGCGCGAGCGGCGTGCGCGCGGGGCGCACGGCCTGCAGCGCATCGCGCGCCAGCGCGCAGGTCAGCGCGAAGCCGCCGCCGGCCTTGGCGGGAATCACGCATTCCGCCGGGCCTTCGGACACATCGCCCGCGGCCGCCGTCGCCTGCAGCGCAGCAGGCGCGAGCCACGCCGACAGCGCGCGCAGCGCATGGCGACGGGTGAAGGCAAAAGGGCGTGGCATCGAAGAAGAAGGACGGCGGCGGTTCACCCCGCAGGCCGGGGCCACCAGATGATGGCATGCAGGCCCGGCCCCGCGCCGCGCGCTTCGAGCCGCAAATCGCCACGGTGCCGCTGCGCGATGGAACGCACGATCGCCAGGCCGAGCCCGAAGCCGCCCTGGTCCGCGCGCGCGCCGCGACGGAAGCGCTGGCCCAAGGTGGCGCGCTCGTCCTCGCTCAGGCCGGGGCCGTCGTCCTCCACGTTGAGGCTCCAGCCCGCGGCGTCGCCGGCCGCGAAGAGCGTGATGGTGCCGGCCGCCGGCGTGTAGGCGATGGCGTTGGCCACGAGGTTGCTCAGCGCTTCGCGCAGCAGGCCGCGGTCGCCCACCGCGTGCAGGTCGGGAGAGGGCGCATGGATGCCCAGGTCGATGCGCTTGGCGCGCGCCAGCGGCAGCAGGTCGACCGCCACTTCGCGCAACAGCTCGGCGGTGTCGAACTCGGCCGGCGCCACGGCCACGGTGTCGCTGCGGCCCAGCGCCAGCAGCTGCTGCGCGCTGCGCGTGGCGCGGCCGATCTCGGCGCCCAGCGCGTCGAGCGCGGCGCGCACCTGCACGGGGTCGTCCTCGCGGCGTGCGTAGTCGGCCTGCATCTGCAGCGTGGTCAGGTGCGTGCGCAGCTGGTGCGAAGCGTCGTCGAGAAACTGCCGCTGCTGCGCCACCAGCTCCTGCGTGCGCGCCATCTGCTGGTTCACGGCGGCCACCAGCGGGCGCACCTCGGCGGGCAGGTCGGTCTCGGCGATGCGCGTCAGGTCGTCGGGCGTGCGTGCCTGCACCTCGCGCGCCAGCCGCGAGAGCGGGCGCAGCGCCGCCGCCAGCGCCAGCGCGGTGCCGCACAGCAGCATCGCGAGGATCAGCCCGTCGCGCAGCGCGGCGCTGCGCACGAAGCGGCTTGTGAACTCCTGGCGCGAGCGCGTGCTCTCGCCGACCTGGATCAGCACGCTGCGCCCGGTGCTGCCGGCCGGCGCGCGGTCGAGGTCGCGCCGGTAGGCCGCGAGCCGCACGGCCTCGCCGAAGTAGGTGGCGTCGTAGAAGGCCGGCACGCCCATCGCCGGCTCGACGGGCGGCGCAGGCAGGTCGGCGCTGCCCAGCTCCACCAGCCCGTCGGAGGTCGCGACGCGAAAGAACACCTGCCCGCTGGCCGTGAGCTCGAAGAACTCGAACATCGTGTACGGCAGCTCGACCGACAGCCCGCCCGAGGCCGTGGAGATGTTCGCGTCGATCGACTTGAGTGCGCCGAGCAGCGAGCGGTCGTACGCGGCGTTGGCGGCGGCCAGCGCGTCGTGCCGCGTCATCCACAGCTCGATGCCCGTCACCAGCAGCAGGGCGGGGAACAGCAGCAGCGCGAGCCGCTGCCACAGGCTGGTGCGGCGCAGGCGGTCGGTGAAGCGGCGCAGCGCGCTCACTCAGTCCGCTTCCAGCACGTAGCCCAGGCCGCGCAGCGTGACGATGCGCACGCCGCTGCCGTCGAGCCGCTTGCGCAGCCGGTACACCAGCACCTCGATGGCTTCGAGGTGCACCTCGTCGTCGTCGGAGAACACGCGGTCGAGGATCTGCTGCTTCGACAGCGGCTCGCCGCTGCGCTGCACCAGCGCGCGCAGCACCGCCTGTTCGCGCGGCGACAGGGCGAGCGCTTCACCGCCCAGCGTGAACTGCCGGCGCGCGCCGTCGTACACCAGCGGCCCGCAGGCCAGGCGCGGATGCTCCACGCCGCGCGCGCGGCGCACCAGCGCGTGCAGTCGGGCTTCCAGCTCGGCCAAGGCGAAGGGCTTGGCGAGGAAGTCGTCCGCGCCCGCGTTGAGGGAGGCGACGCGCTCGTCCAGCGAATCGCGCGCCGTGAGGATCAGCGCCGGCAGCCGCTGGTCGCGTTCGCGCAGCCGCTGCAGCACCGTGTGGCCGTCCATGCCGGGCAGGCCCAGGTCGAGCACCAGCGCGTCGTGGTCGCGCTGCTGCAGCGCCCGGTCGGCCAGCCGGCCGTCGTCCACCCATTCGACCTGGATGCCCGCATGCTCCAGCGCCTTGCAGAGCCAGGTGCCCAGGGTGTGTTCGTCTTCGGCCAAGAGGATGCGCATGGGCTGGATGCTAGTGGTGCCCCGTCTTTTCGCGAAACACCGCGGAACCGGCTTTGCCGGGCCGCTGGTGTTGCCCCCGGCGAGGGGGTTGGCGTAGCGACACGAAGTGCGCGAAGCCTGGGGGAGTGCCAATCAATCAGGCTTGATGTTTGCCCGGGCGATGACCTTTTGCCAGCGGTTCTGTTCTGCAGTGATGAACTGCGCGAACTGTTCCGGCGTGCCGCCCACGGCCTCGGCCGCGTCGGCCGTGAGGCGCTGCATCGAGTCGGGCGATTTCACGGCCTTCATGGTCTCGGCCGACAGCTTGGCCATCTGTGCGGGCGTGATGCTGGCCGGCGCGAGCATGCCGTACCACTGCGTCATCTCGAAGCCGGGGAAGCCTTGCTCGGCCACGGTCGGCACGTCGGGCAGCTGCGCCAGGCGCTTGGCCGAGCCGGTCGCGATGCAGCGCACCTTGCCGGCCTTGATGAACGGAATGATCGCCGCCGCGCCGATGGCCGAGGCGTCGAGCCGGCCCGAGAGCAGGTCGGTCACCATCGGGCCGGTGCCGCGGTAGGGCACGTGCAGCATGAAGACCTCGGCCGTCATCTTCAGGTACTCGAAGGCCAGGTGGCCCGCGCTGCCGTTGCCGGCCGAGCCGTAGCTCAGCTTGCCGGGCTTGCTCTTGGCATAGGCGATGAACTCCTTGAGGTTCTTCGCCGGCACGTCGGGGTGCACCACGTACAGGCTGGGCACCTTGGCCAGCAGGCTCACGGGCTTGAAGTCCTTGTTCGCGTCGTAGGGCAGCTTGGCGAAGATGTAGGGGTTCACGGCCAGCGTGCCGATGTGGCCGAGGATCAGCGTGTGCTGGTCGGTGGCGCGCGCCACCTCGCTCATGGCGATGTTGCCCGCCGCGCCGGGCTTGTTGTCGACGAACACGCTCTGTCCCAGCGTGCGCGACAGCTCGGCGGCGGTGGAGCGCGCCACGATCTCCGAGCTGCCGCCCGGCGCGAAGGGCACGACGAAGCGGATCGACTTGCTGGGCCAGGCGTCTTGCGCCGAGGCCATCGAAGGCAGCAGGCCGCCGAGGGTGAGGGCGCCGCCGGCTTGCAGCCAGTGGCGGCGGCTCAGGGGAACGTCGGTGGGGAAGCGGTCGGACATGGCTTGTCTCCAGTGTTTTTGGATGGAAGCCCGCATCCTGCCGGGCGGATGCTGTCGGAATGCTGTCAGTGCCTCAGATCAGGTTGCGCATCGCCTGCGCCGTCTCGCGCAGCACCGGCAGCACGCGGGCCACCGCGTCTTCCGAACTCTCGTGCCCCATCGGCATCGTGATGTTGAGCGCGCCCACCAGCGTGCCGTGGCGGTCGCGCAGCGGCACGGCGATGCCGCGCGAGTTCAGGTCGAGCTGCTGTTCCGACAGCGCCCAGCCCTGGGCACGGATGCGCGCCAGCTCGAGCTTCATGCGCTCCATGCTCGCGATGGTGTGCGAGGTGAACACCGTGAGCTGGCGCGTGGCCAGCCAGTCGTTCAGCTCGGCGTCGCTGCGCAGCGCCAGCATCAGCATGCCCGAGGCCGTCACCTGCGCCGGCACGCGCGCGCCGAGCACGTAGCCGGTGCTCATGCTGCGGTTGGGACCGTTGCGCGCGATGTAGACCACCTCGTCGCCGTCCATCACGCTGAGGTAGGCGATCTCGTTGGTGCCGGCCGCCACGCGTTGCAGAAAAGGCTGCACCACGCGCGGCAGCCGGGCCGATTCGAGGTACGACTGGCCCAGGCGCAGCACGCGCGGCGTGAGCCAGAACAGCTTGCCGTCGCTGGCCACGTAGCCCATGTGCTGCAGGGTGAGCAGGTAGCGCCGCGCGGCGGTGCGCGTCATGTTCGTGCGCTGGCCGGCCTGGCTGGCCGTGAGGCGCGGGTTGGCGTCGTCGAAGGCCTCGATGATGCTCACGCCGCGCTCCAGCCCGGCGATCCAGTCGCGCTTGTCCAGGCCGGCGGGCGGCGTCGAGTCGTCGGGGCTGGTGCTGTTCATGGGCGGAAGTGTGCCCGCGTCCGGCGCGGTGGCGAGGCCCGAATGGCTAAGTAAAAACCCGCAATTTGATCGATTGGCGAACTTGAAAGATCGATCATCGAACATTTAGCTGTCCATGTGCCAGCAGGCCGCGCGCGAAGGGACTATAAAGCCCGCTGTTCCGCCCCGAAACGAGCGATTGACGAACGGAAGCACGCCCATGAGCCCATTCATCACTGGCAGCACCCAGGCCTACCTCATCCCCGGCGACCCGGTCCGCAACGTGCGGCTGCCGCGCATGTTCAACGCGGCCTTCGCGCGCTACGGCATCGACGCGGTGCTGGTGCCCATGCAGGTGCCGGTGCGCGACTTCGCGGTGTTCATGAAGTCGGCCTTCCTGGCGCGCAACGTGCGCGGCATGGTGATCGCGCCGCCGCACAAGCCGCGCGTGGTCGACCTGCTCGACGGCTGCGGCCTGTTCGGCCGCGTGGCGGGCTCGGTCAACGTGGTGCGCCGCACCGAGGGCGACCAGCTCGAGGGCGACCTGTTCGACGGCGAAGGCCTGATCGGCGCGCTCGATCGCTGCAATGTGCCGTTTCGCGGCAAGCGCGTGCTGATCCTCGGCGCGGGCGTGAGCGCCGCCGCCATCGGCGTGGCGCTGGCCGAAGGCGGCACGGTGAATGGCGCCGAGCACATCGCCTTCTGCGACACCGCCTCCGGCAAAGCCGCGGGCGTGGCCGCCAAGCTCGACGCTTTTTTCGACGCGACCGTGGTTGCCGTGGACAGCAACGCGCCCGAGGGCTACGACCTCGTCATCAACGCCACGCCGCTGGGCCTGGCCGAGGACGACGCGCTGCCGCTGGACGTGGCGCGCATGGAACCGCACGCGGCGCTGTTCGACATCCTGCTGCGCAACCAGCCCACGCCGCTGGTGCGCGCGGCGCGGGCGCGCGGGCTCAATGCGCAGGCCGGCTTCGAGATGCTGGTGCAGCAGATGCCGCACTACTTCCGCTACTTCGGCCACATCGACGCGGCCGATGCGATGCAGGCCGACGCCGACTTTCTGCGCGAGCTCATCTATCCGCCGGCGATGCACGCCGAGATCGCAACGCCATTGCGCTACCAATCCCCGAGCGTGGCCTGACCCCGTACCTTCCTGAACAAGACGACTCCCATGATCTCCGGCAAGACCACGCTCATCGCCCACATCGGCTACCCCACCGAGGCCTTCAAGGCGCCGATGATCTACAACCCCTGGTTCGACAAGCAGGGCATCGACGCGGTCGTCGTGCCCATGGGCGTGAAGCCCGAGGACTACGCGGTGTCGCTCGCGCAGATCTTCAAGTTTTCGAACCTGCGCGGCGCGTTGGTCACGATGCCGCACAAGGTCACGACGATGTCGCTGGTCGACGAGGTCACGCCCACCGCGCGCGTCGCAGGCGCCTGCAACGCCGTGCTCAAGCGGCCCGACGGCACCCTGCTGGGCGACCAGTTCGACGGCGCGGGTTTCGTGCGCGGCGTGGAGCGCAAGGGGCGGCTGTTCAAGGGCACGCGGGTGCTGGTGTCGGGCACGGGCGGCGTCGGGTCGGCCATTGCGGCGTCGATCGCGGCGGCCGGCGCGGCCGAGCTGATGCTGTTCGACATGAGCGACGCTTCGGCGCAGGCACTGGCCGCGCGGCTGCGCGAACACTATCCGCAGATGAAGGTCACCACCGGCTCGAAGGACCCGGCGGGCTTCGACATCGTCGTCAACGCCACGCCGCTGGGCATGAAGGACAGCGACCCGCTGCCCTTCGACGTGGACCGCATCGCGCCCGACACCTTCGTCGGCGAGGTTGTCATGAAGACCGAATACACGCCGCTGTTGCAGGCCGCCAGGGCCAAGGGCTGCCAGGTGCAGGTGGGCACCGACATGCTGTTCGAGATGATCCCGGCCTACCTCGAGTTCTTCGGCTTCGGCACCGCCTCGCCTGAAGAGCTGCGCGCCGTCGCGCAATTGAAATACTGAAAACACCGGAACACGCATGAGCATTTTTGAAGGCTTCCTTTCCACCTCCGAGACGCTGGGCGCCTTCAGCGACCGCGCCTTCGTCGACGCCATGCTGCGCTTCGAGGCCGCGCTCGCGCGCGCACAGGCGGCCGAGGGGCTGATTCCCGAGAGCGCCGCGCATTCGATCGTCGGCAGCTGCAAGGTCGAGCTGTTCGACGTGGCCAAGATCGTGCGCGAGAGCGGACGCGCCGGCAGCGTCGCCATCCCGCTGGTGAAGGCGCTGCGCGAAGCGGTGGGCCTGTTCAATGCCGAGGCCGTGCCCTTCGTGCACTTCGGCAGCACCAGCCAGGACGTGATCGACAGCGCGATGGCACTCGTCACGCGCGAAGCCGTCGCGCTGGTCGAGGCCGATCTGGCCAAGGCCGCCGACGCACTGCTGCGCCTGGCGGTGCAGCACGCCGACACGCCGATGCTCGCGCGCACGCTGATGCAGCCGGCCTCGGTCACCAGCTTCGGTTTCAAGTGCGCCGGCTGGGCCGCGCCGCTGGTGCGCAGCCGCACCCGCCTGCGCGCCGCCGCGAAGCACGCGCTGCAGCTGCAGCTCGGCGGCGCCGTCGGCACGCTGGCGCAGATGAAGGGGCAGGGCGCCGCGGTGCGCCAGCGCATGGCCAAGGAACTGGGCCTGGGCGACCCCGGCGCCACATGGCACACGCAGCGCGACGAATGGGTCGCGCTCGGCTGCGAACTCGGCCTGCTCACGGGCAGCCTGGGCAAGGTCGCGGTCGACATCTCGCTGCTCGGCCAGTACGAAGTGGCCGAGGTCGCCGAGCCCAGCGAACCCGGGCGCGGCGGCTCGTCGGCGATGCCGCACAAGCGCAACCCCGTGGCCTCGATGGTCGCCATCGCCGCCGCGCACCGCGCGCCGCAGCGCGTGGCCGCCTTGCTCGGTGCCATGCCGCAGCAGCATGAGCGCGCGCTCGGCGCCTGGCAGGCCGAGCTGGCCGAATGGCCGCAGCTGCTGATGTCGGCGCACGGCAGCGTGCGTGCCATGGCCGGCGCCTTGCCCGGCCTGCAGGTCGATGCCGCGCGCATGCGCGCCAACATCGACCGGCTGCGCGCCGAGCTGCCGCGCGACGCGGCCGACGAATGGTTCGACCCCGCGCTGGCCGTGAACGCGGGGCAGATCGCTGTGGCAGAGGTGAAAGCCCTGCAAGCCCAACTCTCATCCGACAAGGAACTCTCGCCATGACCGCCCCCGACACCCCGAGCAATCCTTACGAAGACGGCCTCGTCAACCGCCGCCGCGTGCTCGGCGACGCGTGGGTCGACAAGTCGCTCGCCAACCGCAACGGCTTCAACGCCGAGTTCCAGGAGCTCATCACGCGCCACGCGTGGAACGACATCT
This sequence comes from Variovorax boronicumulans, assembly GCF_009811375.1. Taxonomy (NCBI): domain Bacteria; kingdom Pseudomonadati; phylum Pseudomonadota; class Betaproteobacteria; order Burkholderiales; family Comamonadaceae; genus Variovorax; species Variovorax boronicumulans. Next base: position 3,043,743 of record NZ_BKDH01000001.1, on the reverse strand, counting down.
GGGGCCGCCCCGCGCTGGGCGACAAGACGCGCCGCTTCATGGTGCTGTCGATGATGCTGGGCATCCACGCCTACGAGGAGTTCGCCATGCACGTGCGTGCCGCGCTCGACGGCCCGCCCGAGTCGCGCCTCACGCCCGACGAGATCAAGGAAGTGATCATGATGGCCGCGATCTACTGCGGCGTGCCGGTGGCCAACCACGCCTTCGGCATCGCGACGAACATCCTGCGCGAGAAGGGCCTGCTGCCGCCAGTGGCGGCGCAGTGAGCGCGACGGAAGGCCGGGGCGGCAAGGGCCGCTTCGACGTCGGCTTCACGCTGCTGTTGCCGCTGCTGCTCGCGGCGCAGCCGGTCGCGACCGACAGCTACCTGCCGGCGCTGCCCGCCATCGCCGGCGAACTCGGCTCGGCCAGCACCAGCCTCACGCTGTTCGTGCTGGCCTTCGGCTTTGCGCAGCTGCTGTGCGGCCCGCTGGCCGACCGCTTCGGTCGCCGGCCGGTGCTGCTCGCGGGCCTGGGCTGCTACGCCATCGCGGCCTTCGGCGGCGCGTTCGCGGGCAGCGTGGCGGTGCTCGCGGGCTGGCGCACGCTGCAAGGCTTCTCGATGGCGGCGATCCTCGTGTGCGCGCGTGCCGCGGTGCGCGACCTGTATCCGGCGCACGAAGGCCCGCACGTCATGGCGCGCGGCCTCACGGGGCTGGGCGTGGTCGGCCTCATGGCGCCGCTGCTCGGCGCCTGGCTGGTGCAGGGCGCGGGCTGGCGCTGGGTGATGGTCGCGATGGCGGTCTATTCGCTGGCGCTGTTCGCGCTGTGCTGGCGCTCGTTCGGCGAAACGCGCAAGCCGCTGGCCGGAGGCGAATCGTCCGCGCCGCGCGGCAGCACGCGCGCCGTGTTCGCGAGCCGCGCCTTCCGCGCCTGGGCCTCGGTGGCCGCGGCCACCTACGGCGGGCTGTTCTGCTTTTTGCTGCTTTCGCCGATGGTCTACATCGGCTACCTCGGCTGGTCGCCCGCGTGGTACGGCTGGATTCCGGCCGGCGGCTCGCTGGTCTACATCTTCAGCACCACGATGTGCCGCAGCCTGCTGCGCCGCTTCGGGCCGATGCGCACCGTGCGCCTGGGCGCGGTGCTGAGCATCACCGGCGCCGTGATCCAGGCGCTGGGCTGCTGGCTGATGCCGCACAGCGCGGTGCCGCTGCTGGCGGGCCACGCCGTGTACTGCCTCGGCCACGGCATCCACCAGCCCTGCGGGCAGGCCGGCGCCGTGGGCGACCTGCCACACCTGGCGGGGCGTGCCGTGTCGTGGTCCGGTTTCGGCATGATGATGGTCGCGTTCTGCGTGGGGCAGGTCGCAGCGCTGTTCGTCGACACGAGTTTTTCGTACGGCGCCTGGCCGATGGTGGTGCCGATGCTGATGGCCGGCACCGTGCTGCTGGCCATCGCGTTCCTGTGGCTGCCGCGTCTCTCTCAACCTGCTTCTCCATCCTCCCCAAAGAAGGACTCCACACCATGACCACTTCCTCCCCCCGCCTGAATGTCGTGCGCGAAGGCGACGGCCCCTTCGTCGTGCTCAGCCATGCGCTCGGCTGCGACCTGCACATGTGGGACGGCGTGGCCGCGCAACTCGCGCGCGCCCACACGGTGATCCGCTACGACCACCGTAACCACGGCGGCTCCGAGGTGGTGCCCGGCGTGCTGCGCGTGGAAACGCTGGCGCAGGACGCGTCCGAGCTGATCGCGCGCGAGACGGGCGGCGAGCCCGTGCACTTCGTGGGCCTGTCGATGGGCGGCATGATCGCGCAGGCGCTGGCGGTGCGGCATGCCGCGCAGCTCAAGACTGTGGTGATCGCCAATTCGGCCGCGCACTACCCCGACCAGGCCCCGTGGCGCCTGCGCGCGGAAACCGTGGCCGCCAAGGGCGTGGCCGCCATCGCCCCGGGCGCCGTGGCGCGCTGGCTCACGCCGGCCTACGCCGCCACGCCCGAGGGCGCGGCGGCCGCGCGCACGCTGCACGACACGCTGGTGCGCACCGACGCGCAGGGCTACATCGAGAGCTGCAACGCCGTGGCCGCCATCGACTTCCGCGACAGCAACCGCCGCATCGCCACGCCCACGCTGGTGATCGGCGGGCTGCAGGACGAGGCCACGCCCCTGGCCATGTCCGAGGCCATGGTGGCGCAAATCCCGGGCGCGCGGCTGGCGACCATCGACGCCGCGCACCTGAGCGCAGTGGAGCGCCCGGTCGAGTTCGCGCAGATGCTGATCGATTACTGGCGCAGCCTCTGAAAAAACGCCCGGCCCGCATCCCCACGCGGGCTAGGTGTAACCCCTATTTCGTTCGAATGATGATCGGCAGCGTTCGATCATCGATCAGAAGGGGCTGATTTGCGTTGTGGCGCGCCCGGGCTCTTTCTACAGTCCATCCCCATGCACCGCGCCATTGCCACCGTCTCGCTCAGCGGCACCCTTCGCCAGAAGCTCGAAGCCATTGCGGCCGCGGGCTTCGACGGCATCGAGCTGTTCGAAGCCGACTTCGTCAACTTCCGCGGCACCGCCGCCGAGCTGCGCCGCATCGTGGCCGACCTGGGCCTGGCTATCGACCTGTACCAGCCGTTCCGCGACTTCGAAGGCATGCCCGAAGCGCAGTTCCACCGCAGCCTGGAGCGCGCCGAACGCAAGTTCGACCTCATGGAAGCCATGGGCGCGCCGCTGGTGCTGTGCTGCTCCAACACCTCGCCGCTGTCGGTGAACGACCCGGCGCGCGCCGCCGCCCAGCTGCACGCGCTGGCCGAACGCGCCGCGCGCCGCAACCTGCGCGTGGGCTTCGAGGCGCTGGCCTGGGGCCGCCACACCTCGCGCTACGCCCAGGCCTGGGACATCGTGCAGCGCGCCGACCACCCGCACCTCGGGCTGATCCTCGACAGCTTCCACACGCTGTCGCTCAAGGACGATCCGGCGGGCATCGCCGCCATTCCGGGCGAGAAGATCTTCTTCGTGCAGATGGCCGATGCGCCGCTCCTGTCGATGGACGTGCTGCAGTGGGCGCGCCACCACCGCTCGTTCCCGGGGCAGGGCGATTTCGACGTGGTCGGCTTCTTCGAGCAAGTTCTGCGCGCGGGCTACACCGGGCCGCTGTCGCTGGAGATCTTCAACGACATCTTCCGCGAGACGCCGAACCGCCGCACCGCCGTCGATGCGATGCGCTCGCTGCTGTACCTCGAAAGCGAAACGCGCGAGCGGCTCGCCAACGGGAATGCCCCCGTGCAGCCGCAGCGCGTGGAGCTGTTCAACCCGCCGCCCGCGCCGGCGCTCTCGGGCCTGTCGTTCATCGAGTTCGCGGCCGACGAGGCCTCGGCCGTCACGCTCGGCGCGCTGCTCGGGCAGCTGGGCTTTCGCCGTGTCGGGCGCCATCGCTCCAAGGCCGTCACGCTGTACCGCCAGGGCGGCATCCACTTCATCGTCAACGCGCAGCCGGACTCGTTTGCGCGCCGCCGTTTCGAGGCGCACGGCACCTCGGTCTGCGCGCTGGGCGTGCGCTGCGCCGACCCGCTCGCGGCCGTGGGCCGCGCGAGCGCCATGCGCTCGCAGCGCCACGACAGCCCGGTGGGGCCGAACGAGCTGCGCGTGCCGGCCATCGTGGTGCCGGGCGGCAACCTGATCCATTTCGTGCCCGAGGCGCTGGGCGCCAACGGGCTGTACGAGACCGACTTCATCCTCGAAGACGCGGGGCCCGATGCGCACGATGCCGGCCTCACGCGCATCGACCACGTGGCGCTGGGCCTGGCGCTCGACCAGCTCGACACCTGGGTGCTGTTCACGCGCGCCGTGCTCGGCCTGGAGCCCGGCGAGAGCCTGGAGCTGGCCGACCCCTTCGGCCTGATCCGCAGCCGCGGCGTGGCCAATGCCGACCGCAGCCTGCGCCTCGTGCTGAACGTGTCGCTGAGCCAGCGCACGCGCACCGCGCGCACGCTGAGCGTGACCGGCGGCGGCGCGGTGCACCACATCGCGCTCGATTGCGACGACATCTTCGACACCGTGGCCCGGCTGCGCGCCAACGGCACGCGCTTCGTGCCGATCTCGGACAACTACTACGACGACCAGGCCACGCGCATCGACGTGGCGCCCGAGCTGCTGGCGCGCATGCGCGAAGCGGGCGTGCTGTTCGACCGCTCGGCGGCCGGCGACTACCTGCACATCTACACCGAGAGTTTCGACGGCGGCCTCTTCTTCGAGGTCGCGCAGCGCGTGGGCGGCTACGACGCCTACGGCGCGCTCAACGCACCCGCGCGCATGGCGTCGCAGGCGCAGCAGCCCCAACAACAAGACTGATTTTTTTCCCTCGCATCCGACACCTTCGTCACACCACTGGAGACAACCCATGGCCCACCCATCCGCCAAAGAGCCGCAAGGCAAGCACCAGTCGAGGAAAGCCGCCGCCAGCGGCTGGATCGGCTCGGCGCTGGAGTACTACGACTTCTTCATCTACGCCACCGCCGCGGCGCTGATCTTTCCGCAGATCTTCTTCCCCAAGGGCGACCCGACCACGGCCATCATCGCGTCGCTCGCGACCTACGGCGTGGGCTATGTCGCGCGCCCCATCGGCGCCTTCGTGCTCGGCCACTGGGGCGACACGCACGGGCGCAAGCAGGTGCTGGTGCTGTGCATGTTCCTGATGGGCTTCTCGACCGTGGCCGTGGGCCTGCTGCCGACCTACGACCAGGTCGGCCTGCTGGCGCCGGCGCTGCTGGTGTTCCTGCGCCTGGTGCAGGGCTTCGCGGTGGCCGGCGAAATTTCGGGCGCGAGCTCGATGATCCTGGAGCACGCGCCGTTCGGGCGCCGCGGCTTCTTCGCGAGCTTCACCTTGCAGGGCGTGCAGGCGGGCCAGATCCTGGCGGCCGCCGTGTTCCTGCCGCTGGCGCACTACATGCCTGAAGAGTCCTTCAACTCGTGGGGCTGGCGCATTCCGTTCCTGCTGAGCTTCATCGTGATCGTGGCCGGCTACATCATCCGCCGCGAGGTCGACGAGACGCCGGCCTTTGCCGAAGTCGACCAGAAGGGCGAAGTGGCCAAGGCGCCGATCGTCCAGGCGCTGACCGACAGCTGGGGCGACATGCTGCGCGTGATCTGCATGGCGCTGATGAACGTGATTCCGGTGGTCGCCACCGTGTTCGGCGCGGCCTACGCGGTGCAGGCCGCCTACGGCATCGGCTTCCAGAAAGACGTGTACCTGTGGATTCCCGTGCTGGGCAACATCCTGGCCGTGCTGGTGATCCCGTTCGTGGGCAACCTGTCGGACCGCATCGGCCGCAAGCCGCCGATCATCGTGGGCGCCCTGGCTTCGGGCCTGCTGTCGTTCGTGTACCTGTACGCCATCAGCATCAAGAACGTGCCGCTGGCGATCTGCATGTCGCTCTTGATGTGGGGCATCGTGTATCAGGGCTACAACGCGACCTTCCCGAGCTTCTACCCGGAGCTGTTCCGCACCCGCAACCGCGTGTCGGCGATGGCCATCTCGCAGAACATCGGCACCACCTTCACCGCGCTGCTGCCCGCGCTGTTCGCTGCCGTGGCGCCTCCGGGCTCGACCAACATCTGGTTCACCGTGGGTGCCATCACCTTCGCCGTGACCGTGCTGGCCGCGCTGGCCGCCATGAGCGCCCGCGAGACCTACCGCGTCCACATGCACGACCTGGGCAACCCGAACGCGGTGCCGGTCGACAAGGCCGAGTACGACCGGCTGCGCGAAGAAACGCTGGCCAGCGCCCGCACGGAGCGCGAGCGCCGCAAGGCCATGGCCTGAGCTCGGGGGCGAAGACCCCGCGCGCACAAAGGGGTTGTGGCGCCATGAAGAATGGCGCCATGACCGCCCATCTCAAGATCGATTTCGTTTCCGATGTGTCCTGCCCCTGGTGTGCCGTGGGCCTCGGCTCGCTCGAGGCCGCCCTGAAACGGGTGGCGCCGGAGGTCACGGCCGAGCTGCATTTCCAGCCCTTCGAGCTGAACCCGCAGATGCCGCCCGAAGGCCAGGACACCTTCGAGCACCTGAACCAGAAGTACGGCTCCTCGCGCGAGCAGCAGGCCCAGGCCCGCGAGGCGATCCGCCAGCGCGGCGCGGCCGTCGGCTTCGAGTTCAGCGCCGGGGGCCGGCCCCGCGTGTACAACACCTTCAACGCCCACCGCCTGTTGCACTGGGCCGAGCTGGAAGACCCGGCCAAGCAGGTGGCGCTCAAGAAGCTGCTGCTGAAGGCCTACTTCACCGACAGCCAGAACCCTTCGGATACCGACGTGCTGGTGCGCGCGGCGACCGAGGCGGGGCTCGACGCGGCGCGGGCCCGCGAGATCCTGGCCGGCGACGAGTTTGCACAGGAAACCCGCGAACGCGAGCGCCTGTACACCGACGCCGGCATCCATTCGGTGCCCGCGATCATCATCAACGACCAGCACCTGATCTCCGGCGGCCAGCCGGTCGAGGTGTTCGAGCGCGCGCTGCGGCAGATTGCGGGCGCACAGCCCAGCAGCACGGCCGTGGCCTGAACGTGCGGGGCCTCGGCCCCGTCGTTTCGTCCTGAAACGAAGCTGACCTTCAGCTTTACCTGAGCGCGGGCCGAGGTCGGTCAACCGCCTACATCGCGAAGCGGTTGAAGGGCGCATGATCGACCGCATGCCGTTTCCGAAGCTGCACCGCTCGCGCGCGATCGCCGTGACGCTGGCCGCCGTGCTGGCGCTCACCGCCTGTTCCACCGGCCTGCTGCGCCCCGAGGGCCCGCCGCTCACGGCGCTGGGCCACGCCGCCGACACACCCGCCGCGCAGCTGCGCTGGCTCGACCGTGTGAGCTGGGGCGCCAACGCCGGCAGCCAGGCCGAACTGGCGCGCGAAGGCCTGCCGCGCTGGATGGGCCGCCAGCTGCGCCCCGCGCCGCGTCCGCTGCCCGCGGCGGCGCAGGCGCAGATCGACGCCATGGCCATCTCGCGCACGCCGCTCGACCAGCTCGTCTTCGCGCTCGACGCCCGGCGCAAGGCCGCCGACGCCTTGCCCGACGAAGAAGCGAAGAAGGCCGCACGCACGGCCTACCAGCAGGAACTCAACACCCTCGCGCGCGAGGCGCAGCAGCGCTTCCTGCTGCGCGCGCTGTACGCGCCGAACCAGCTGCAGGAGCAGATGACCTGGTTCTGGATGAACCACTTCAGCGTCAGCATTCGCAAGGACCTGGTGCGCGCGATGGTCGGCGACTACGAAGAGAACGCCATCCGTCCGCACGCGCTCGGCAAGTTCCGCGACCTGCTGGGCGCCACCGCGCGGCATCCGGCCATGCTGCGCTACCTCGACAACGCGCAGAACGCCGCCAACCGCATCAACGAGAACTACGCGCGCGAGCTCATGGAGCTGCACACGCTGGGCGTGGGCGGCGGCTATACGCAGGCCGACGTGCAGGAGCTGGCGCGCGTGCTGACCGGCGTGGGCGTCAGCGTGCAGCCGCCCGACGCGACGCCGCCCGCGGTGCGCCCGGCCGTGCGCGCCGACTACGTGCGCCAGGGCCTGTTCGAGTTCCACCCGAACCGGCACGACTACGGCCCGAAGACCTTCCTGGGCCAGCCCATCCAGGCGCGCGGCCTGGCCGAGACCGACGAGGCGCTCGACCGCCTGGCGCGCGCGCCGGCCACCGCGCGCTTCATCTCGCGCAAGCTCGCCGTGTACTTCGTGGCCGACGAGCCACCGCCCGCGCTGGTCGATCGCATGGCCGCGACCTTCACGCGCAGCGACGGCGACATCGCCGCCACCTTGCAGACGCTGTTCGAATCGCGCGAGTTCGCGGCCTCGCTGGGCCGCAAGTTCCGCGACCCCGTGCACTACGTGGTGGCGGGCGTGCGGCTGGCCTACGACGAGCGCGTGGTGCTCAACACCACGCCGATGATCGGCTGGATCAACCGCATGGGCGAGACCCTGTACGCCCACGAGACGCCCGACGGCTACCCGCTCAACGAGGCCGCCTGGGCCAGCGCGGGGCAGATGAACACCCGCTTCGAGATTGCGCGCGCCATCGGCACGGGCGGCGCCGTGCTGTTCCGCACCGACGACAAGGCGCCGATCGAGAAGCCGCCGTTTCCGCCGCTGGCCGAATCGCGCGCCGTGCATGCGCTGCAGCCCGGCCTGAGCGCCGACACGCAGCAGGCGCTCGCGCAGGCGAGGAACCCGCCGGAGTGGAACACCTTCCTGCTCGCATCGCCCGAGCTGATGCGGCGCTGAAAAGAGGGACCGCCATGCAACGTCGACACCTGCTGCAACTCATCGCCGCCACGCCGCTGGCCGGCGCCGCCGCGCGCGTGGTCGCCGCGCCCGCGGCCGAGGGCACCAAGCTGCTCGTCGTGTTCCTGCGCGGCGCCTACGACAGCACCAGCCTGCTGGTGCCCACCGCGAACAGCGATTTCTATTACGCCTCGCGGCCCAACATCGCCATCCCCCGGCCCGGCACGCCCGACGGCGCCTTGCCGCTCGAGGGCGGCGACTGGGGCCTGCACCCGGCGCTCGCGCAGAGCGTGCTGCCGCTGTACCAGCGCAAGCAGGCGGCCTTCATCGCCTTCGCCGGCACCGACGACCTCACGCGCAGCCACTTCGAGACGCAGGACGCCATCGAGCTTGGCGTGGCGCCCGACAACGCGCGGCGTGACTACCGCTCGGGCTTTCTCAACCGGCTGGCCGGCGTGCTCGGCGCCGGGCCGCTGGCCGACGTGTCGCCCATCGCCTTCACCGACCAGCTGCCCATCGTGCTGCGCGGCGACGACGCCAAGGCCGCCAACATGGCGCTCGCGGGCGTGGCGCGGCAGGCCCTCGATGCGCGGCAGAGCCAGATCATCGCGTCCATGTACCGCAACACCGCGCTCGCGCAGCCCGTGGCCGAGGGCTTCCAGGTGCGCGACGAGGTGGTGCGCGCCATGCAGGCCGAGATGGACGCCGCCAGCCGCAACGCCATGAGCCCCAAGGGCTTCGAGCAGGTCGCGCGCCGCATGGCGCTCTTGATGCGCGAGCGCTACGACATCGGCTTTGTCGACGTCGGCGGCTGGGACACCCACGTGGGGCAGGGCGCGGCCAAGGGCTACCTGGCCAACCGTTTCGAAGAACTGGGCCGCGGCGTGGCCGGCTTCGCGCAGGAGATGGGCGAGCCCGCCTGGCGCCAGACCGTGGTGGTCGTCGTCAGCGAGTTCGGCCGCACCTTCCGCGAGAACGGCAACCGCGGCACCGACCACGGGCACGGCACCGTGTACTGGGTGCTCGGCGGCGGCCTGGCCGCACAGGCGGGCGGGCGCGTTGTGGGCGAACAGCAGCCGCTGACGCAGGCCACGCTGTTCCAGAACCGCGACCACGCGGTGCTCAACGAGTACCGGGCGGTGCTGGGCGGGTTGTTCCAGCGGATGTACGGGCTGTCGCCTGCGCAGGTGGCGCGGGTGTTCGGCGGTGCGGCGGTGAGGGACCTGCGGCTGGTCTGATGGCCCCACGGGGGCGGGCCGCACCGTCTCTTTCACGATCTCCTTTTGGACCTTGTGTCCGCCCCTTCGCCTTGAGGCCGCACAGGCATGCGCCGCTGCGTTTACCCAATTTCGGGGATGGCTTTGGCGCAGGTTAATTACAAAAATAGACATTCAGAAACAATTGGGCGCTCCAGCCGGAGAGCGGGTTTCTCCAAAAAGGCGTCGGATGCTTTCCAAGCGAGTGAGTTCTTACGGGCGCTGCAGCGCCATGGCCGGTGTGATCGTCCTGCTGGCGGCCTGCGGCGGTGGTGGGGGAAGCGGCGGTGGCGCGGGTTTCCTGCCGATCGTCGCGCCGGCACAGCCGCAGCCCGAGCCGGCGCCTCCCGTGGTCGTGACCCACACGGTCGGCGGCACCGTCACTGGCCTCACCGGCAGCCTGGTGCTCCAGAACAATGCGGGCGACGACCTGAAGCTCACGGCCGATGGCAAGTTCACCTTTACCACCGTGCTCGTCGAAGGTGCGGCCTACGAGGTCAGCGTACGCACCCAGCCGCTGTGGCAGTTCTGCACCGTCAGCAAGGGCAGCGGCAAGGCGGCGGCCGACGTCGGCGACGTGGCGGTCGCGTGCTCGGCGGTGCAGGCGCAAGTGTCCACGTTCGCCGGATCGGGTACCACCGGCTCGGTCGATGGCAACGGGACCGCCGCATCGTTCTACCTCCCGTACAGCGTGGTCGTCGGCAAGAGCGGCGGCCTGCTCGTGTCCGACGTAGGAACCAATCTCGTGCGAAAGATCTCGCCTGCCGGCGATGTCTCGATCTTTGCGGGCGGCGGTGCCGGTGGTGGCTCGGGGGATGGCAACGGCACGGCCGCATCGTTCGCGGGGCTGGCCGGTCTTGTGCTGGATGCTGCGGGCAATGCCTATGCAACGGAATTCAACGGCAACCGCATCCGCAAGATCACGCCGGCAGCTGACGTGACCACGTTCGCCGGGAACGGCAACAGCAGTTCGCTCGATGGTCATGGCACTTCCGCCACGTTCAATGCACCTGCGTCGGTCGCTACAGATGCCGCCGGCAACCTCTACGTGACCGAACTCTTCGGCGCCGTCATTCGCAAGATCACGCCTGCTGGCGACGTCACCACGCTGGCCGGTTCGGGTGCGCTGGGTTTCGCCGACGGCACCGGGAGCGCGGCGTCTTTCAATATGGCCTATGGCATCGCGGTCGACGCGGGCGGGACCGTCTACGTTGCCGATGGCGGGAACAACCGCATCCGCAAGATCACGCCCGGTGGCGTGGTCACGACGCTGGCGGGTTCGGGCCAGGCCGGGGCGGCCGACGGGGCCGGCAACTCGGCATCTTTCCACCAGCCGAGCGGCCTGGCGGTGGACAGCGACGGCATCATCTACGTGGCCGACACGGGCAACAGCCTGCTGCGCAAGATCACGCCGGCGGGCGTGGTCTCCACGATCGCCGGCCAGCCTGGTGTGCTGGGCGCACAGAACGGCATCGGCACGGCAGCCACGTTCAAGCAGCCTTATGGGGTGACGGTGGATGCCGCTGGCAATCTGTACGTGGCCGACACCTTCAACAACCTGATCCGCAAGGTCACGCCGGCTCGCACGCCCTGATCCCGAGGCATCGCGGCAGCGTCGGTGAGGGCAGGGGCCGCCATGCGACGGCCACGCCACCGAGAATCGGGGCATGCCTCACGCCGTCTCCCTCCTTCGCGCCGCGCGCCTGGCGCGCAGCGCCAAGCCTTTTCTTGCCCGTGGCGGTTTCAAGCGCGAGCGCTGTGCGGGCTGCCGCCTGGTGCCCAGCCATTGCATGTGCGCCGTGCGCCCTCCGGTGGCCACGCGCGCGGGGGTGTGCCTGCTCATGGCCGACATCGAGCCGCTCAAGCCCACCAACACGGGGTGGCTGGTGGCCGACGTGGTGGCCGACACCTTTGCCTTCGGCTGGGCCCGCACCGAGACCGATCCCGCGCTGCTGGCGCTGCTGGACGACCCGCAATGGCAGCCCTACGTGGTGTTCCCGGGGCAGTACGCGGCGCCCGAGCGCGTGGTGCTGGGCGTTCCTGCGTCGCCTGATGCGGCCGGTGGCGGCGTCGCGAAGCGCCCGCTCTTCATCCTGTTCGATGCGACCTGGGCCGAGGCGCGCAAGATGTTTCGCCGCAGCCCCTACCTCGACCGGCTGCCGGTGCTGAGCCTGCAGCCCGAGCAGATCACGCAATACAAGCTGCGCAACTCCGGCCGCGGCGACCACTTCTGCACCAGCGAGGTGGCGGCGATGTGCATGGACCTGGCCGGCGAGCAGGCCGCGCAGCAGACGCTGGACGCCTACCTGGGCGTGTTCACGCACCACTACCTGTGCGCGAAGAACCAGCAGCCAGTCGCATGGGACGGCGCCGCGCACCAGCGGCTGCGCGAGGTGGCCGCGCGGCGCGATCAGGCCGCCTGAGACCGTCTGCGCGGGCGGGCCTCAGCGCAGGTCGAACAGCGCCGCCGCGTTGCCCCAGGCGATGCGCTGCGCCACGGCGGGCGGCAGGTCGCCCAGCCAGGTGCGGTAGCCGCGCATGATCTCGTCGTAGGCGCTCCAGCGCTGGTTGACCCAGGTGTCGGAGCCGACCATGAAGCGATCGGGGTGCTTGAGGATCAGCGCGCGCCATTCGGGGCACAGGCGCCCGTCCTCGCAGGTCAGGCCGGGGCGGTACGAGAGTTCGCCCATCAGCAGCGGGTAGCGCTCCAGCATCGCCTGCACGCGCTCGACCGGCGTGCCGCCGATGCCGGTGTGGGCCCAGATGAGGCGCAGCGCGCGGCCCTTCGACGGCGCGTTCGCCATCAGCAGGTCGACGGCCACGTCGTCCACGTGCGCGAGCACGGCGAGTTTTTTCTCTTCGGCCAGTGCGATCAGCTTCTTCGCGACGGGGCCGTTGGCGTTGGCGCTCTCGTACAGGTGGAACTCGCCGAGCCCGCGGTAGGGGCCGCTGGCGGTGCCGCGCGCCAGTTCGGCCAGCACCATCTCGTGGATGCTTTCGTCGCGGAACCAGTTGTTGTAGTCGTCGCGGTTGCGGTACAGGCGCACGAAGGGCACCACGGTGACGCCGGCGGCGCGGGTCTCGCGTGCGGCGGCCAGGGTCTGCGTGCCGGCGTTGGGCCGCGAGTTCGCGATGATGGCCTTCACCTGGTTGCGCTGCATACGCGCGAGCGCCTCGGTGGGCGGGAAGGGGCCGGTATTGCTGTCCCAGGCTTCCTGGTTGTAGTGCAGGTGCGTGTCGAACAGCGGGCCGTCGTACGGCGCGGCGGTTTGCCCGTGGGCTTGGGACAGGGCCAGGGCCGCGCAGGCGGCGAAGCGGGCAATGAAGCGCATGGGGTTCTCGCGGTGAGTGCCGGGGAGCCGGATTACATCACCCCGGATCACCGCATCGGCACAGCCGCACCCTTGTCGCCGGGCGCGACCTCGAGGCGATCGCGCGGGCCGGCGTCAGCTGCCGGCCGGGTGCGTCGTCGCCTTGCGGCTGCCATCCAGCGAGTACAGCTGCGGGCGGTCTTCCACCGCGACCGCCACTGCCTCGGTGCCGTGCTCCGCGGCGCGCGGTTGCCGGTACAGCTCGTTCTCGAGCCGCCGGGCACGTTCCGCGTACATGCGGGCGAGGGCGCTGTGATGCTCTGCGGCAGCCTGGTGTTCGATGCGTGCCATCTGCGCCTCTTCGAGCAGTGCCGAGGCACGTTTCAAATAGGCCGTGTGGGTGGGCCGAAACAAGAAGTCGAACATGGTTTCACACTCCTTTCCGCTGCAACAACGGTGCAATCATTGTGAACGAATGGCCTCAAAACGCCATCGCTTCCTGTGGCTGCGACGCATCGAAGAAGCGTTCTGTTTCACTTGAGTCAGACAGAATCGGTGGCGAAGAGAGAGGGTTCGATCACCGATGAGCAATGAGGTTCGTTTTTGTCTGGAATACCGGCTCGCCGAAGGCGGGCCCGCGCATGCCGTGCAGACCGCGTGGATGGTCGATTCACCGGCCACGCGTGCGCAGATCGAGGAAATGATTGTCAACGCGCGCGCGATGAATGCCGCGCAGGCGAAGTGGTGGGTGGAGGTGCGCCAGGGCGGCGACGCCCCGCGCTGAAACGACCCGGCGGGCCTCAGTCGCGCATGTTCGCGAACTTCACCAGCGTTGCGTACTTCGCCGTGTCCTCGCGCATGATCTGGCCGAGGTCTTCCTTGCCCGTGGCGGGAATGGAGCCGCCTTCTTCCAGCCGCCGGCGGATCGCCGGGTCGGCCAGGCCGGCCTGCAGCGCCGCGCGCAGGCTCTGCACGATGGGCGCGGGCAGGTCCTTCGGGCCCGCGAGCGCGAACCAGCCGCTCAGCTCATAGCCCTTCAACTGCGGATGCTCGCCGAGCGCCGGCACCTGCGGCAGGCCGGGAAAGCGCTTGGCCGACGACACGCCCAGCGGCACGATCCGCCCGCCCTGCAGGAACGGCGCCGCGGCGGTGGGCGACACGATCGCGAAGTCGAGCGTGCCGCCGACCAGGTCGCTCGTGAGCGGCGCGGTGCCGCGGTAGGGAATGTGCGTGAGGAACAGGCCCGCGCGCTGCTTGATCTGCTCGCCCACGAAGTGCAGCGTCGAGCCCACGCCCGAGCTGCCGTAGCTGTACTTGCCGGGGTTGCGCTTGGCCAGGGCGATGAACTCGTCGAGGTTCTTCACGCCCACCTTCGGACTCGCCACCAGCAACACGGGCGCGACGGCGAGCAGGCTGACCGGGGTCAGGTCTTTCACCGGGTCGTAGCGCTGCGCCGGGTTCACCAGCACCGTGGCCGCCATCTCGTTGCTGGAGCCGGCCAGCAGCGTGTAGCCGTCGGCTGGGCTGCTCACCGCGCGCTGCGCCGCGACCACGCCCGCGGCGCCGGTCACGTTCTCGACCACCACCGTCGCGCCGAGCTTGGCCGACAGGATGTCCGCCGCCACGCGCGCGGCCATGTCGACCGAACCGCCCGGCGCGTAACCGACCAGCAGCTTGATGGGCTTGGCGGGGTAGGTACCCTGCGCGAACGTGGGGGCTGCGGCACAGAAGGCGGCGGCGCCGAGCGCGCTCAGTGCCACGCGGCGCGAAACGGAAGAAGCAAGACGGGTCATCGCGGTTCCAGTACGAAGGAGTGGGAAAGGAAAGGCGAAAGGCCCGCTCAGGCCTGCGCGCCCAGGAAGCGCCGCACCAGCTGCACCCAGTAGCTGGCCGCGATCGGCAGGATCGCGTCGTTGAAGTCGTAGCCGGGGTTGTGGACCATGCAGCCGCCGGTGCGGTGGTGCTCGCCTTCGCCGTTGCCCACGATCAGGTAGCTGCCGGGGCAGCGCTCCAGCATGAAGGAGAAGTCTTCGCTGCCCGTGAGCGGCGCCAGCGGCGGCAGCAGGCCGTCGTCGCCCAGCCAGTCGCGCGCGACCTGCCGTGCGAAGCGCGTGGACTCCTCGTCGTTCACCAGCGCGGGGTAGCGCCAGTGGTAGTCCACCTCGGCCTTCACGCCGAGCGTGACGGCCTGCGCCAGCGCCAGCTCGGTGATGCGCTCGCGCAGCATGGCGCGGATCTCGGGGCGGTAGGCGCGCACCGTGAGGCGCATCTGCACGCTGTCGGCAATCACGTTGGGGGCGTCGCCGCCGTGGATCGCGCCCACCGACACCACCGCCATCTCGCGCGGGTCGACGTTGCGCGACACGATGGTCTGCAGCGCCACGACGATGTGCGCCGCCGCCACCACCGGGTCGGCCGACAGGTGCGGCGCCGAGCCGTGTCCGCCGCGCCCCGTCACGGTGATCGTGACCGAATCGGACGAGGCCATGAACGAGCCTTCCTTGAAGCCGAACTTGCCCGCCGGAAAGCCCGGCATGTTGTGCAGCGCGAAGATGGCGTCGCAGGGAAAGCGCTCGAACAGGCCTTCTTCCACCATGCGGCGTCCGCCGCCCAGGCCTTCCTCGGCCGGCTGGAAGATCAGGTGCAGCGTGCCGTCGAAGTTGCGCTCCTGCGCGATGACGCGCGCGGCGGCCAGCAGGATGCTGGTGTGGCCGTCGTGGCCGCAGGCGTGCATCTTGCCGGGCACCTGGCTGGCGTAGGGCAGGCCGGTGGCTTCCTGGATCGGCAGCGCGTCCATGTCGGCGCGCAGGCCCAGGCGCCGCGTGCCCGTGCCGCATGTCAGCGTGGCGACCACGCCGGTGCCGGCCAGGCCGCGGTGCACCTCGTAGCCCCAATCGGCCAGGCGCGTGGCCACCAGCTCGCTGGTGTCGTGCTCTTCGTAGGCCAGCTCGGGGTGGGCGTGAATCCGGTGGCGCAGGCCGACCATCTCGGGCGCGACCTCGCGCACGGCGGGCAGCACGCTCTCGAGGGCGGCGGCGTTGTCGACGGTGTAGGTCGTCATGGGGGAATCTGTCTCCTTGCTGTCTTGCTGCGAGTCTAGGAATTCGCTGCCAGCCGGGGCAGACAGGCGCCACCATGCGGGGGCGGGCGCAGCCTGTCGCTGCGGACGGCTGCGGACGGCTGCGGATAATGGGCCGCCATGAAGCTGCACCAGCTCCGCTATCTCGCCGCCGTCGCCTCTGAAGGCAGCATCCGCGCCGCCGCGCGGGCACTGGGCGTCACCCAGGCCACGGTCACGCAGGGCCTGCGCGAACTGGAGGCGCATGCGCAGGTGGCGCTGTTCACGCGCCACGGCGGCGGCATCGCCTTCACGCCGGCCGGGCTGGAGTTGCTCGAACATGCGCAGCGCGTGCTGGCCCAGCTGCGCCAGGCCGAAGACACGCTCTCACGCCACCGCGACACCGGTGCGCAGCAGCGCCTGACCGTGGCCATCACGCCCTGGATCACGCAGACCCTGCTGCCGCGCGTGGTGTCGCTGTTCCGCGAAGAGCTGCCGCACGTGCAGCTCGAGATGTTCGACGGCCTGTCGGCGCTCAGCTACCCGCGGCTGCGCGAAGGCAGCCTGGACCTGCTGATCGGCCGCATCGGCCCCGACGAGGCCATGCAGGGGCTGCAGGCGCAGCCGCTGTTCCGCTACGACATGACGGTGGTGGCGCGCCGCGGCCATCCGCGGGCCGGCGCGCAGTCGATGGCCGAGCTGCTGCAGGACGACTGGGTGCTCAACTTCACGCCGGACGAGGGGGCGAGCTTTCTCGACAACCTGTTCCGCCAGCACGGCCTGGCTGCGCCCGTGCAGCGCATCCAGCTGGCCCATTCGCCGTCGATGATGCTGGGCCTCGTGCGCAAGACCGACATGCTCACCTTCTGCCCCTGGCCGCTGGTGGAAACCGAGAGCCTGCGCCATGCGCTGGTGACCTTGCAGCTGCGCGAGCGCTTCCACAGCAACGTGGTGGGCATCGTGCGCCGCGCGCAGGAAGCGCCGTCGCATGCGGCGGCGCGCTTCATCGCGCACTTCCTGGCGCAGCTGCCGGCGTGGCAGGCCTCGGACGATCCGGAGCTGCGGCGGGTGCTGCACTCGGTGGATTTCATCGAGGCAGCGCCGGACGCCCCGTTGCCTCACCCGTGATAGTCGCTCCACGACATGCGCACCATGCCCGGCGGCGTGGGCGCGCCGGCTGAGGCCAGCGTCACCGGCGGGTCGTCGTCCACGCGGCTTCTGGCGCGCGAATCCCAGTCGTCGAGAAAGACCTGCTGGTAGTACTGCGCCACTTCTTCGTTGTGGATGATCAGCCCGGCGTCGCGGTTGCGCAGCACGCCGTCGCCCGACCAGTTGGTGCTGCTCACCAGCACCGCCTGGCCGTCCACGATGATGCCCTTGTTGTGGATGCTGCCCTGGACGCGGAACACATCCTGGTTGCAGCCCGCCTCGACCAGCTTGCGGATGTTGTCGGCCGCGCTGGTGCTGCCCAGGATGATGCGCAGGTCGAGGTCCGGCTCGGTGCTGCGCTGCGCCAGCTTGCGCAGCAGCGCGCGAAAGTCGGCGTCCTTGTCGGCATCGCTCCAGGTGATGTAGGCGAACTGCAGGTACAGCGAAGTCTGTGCGCTGTCGATGAGCGCATTGATGTGCGGCAGGTAGTTGTCCGGCGTGAGCACGGGCTGCACTTTCACCGTGGTCTTCACCGCCGGCAGCCGCGCGGGTTCGACCGGCACCACCGGCCCCGCGAAGGCCACGGCCTGTTCCAGCAGGTGGTCGAGCGGCACGAACACGTCGGGCAATGTGAGCTTGGGCGGCACGTCCAGCGCCGCGTCGGCCGCGCCGTCGGCTTCTTCCTTCTCGGAGGCCTTGAGGTCGTGCAGGATGTACTTCTCGAAGACCTTCGAGAGCACGGCGTCGCTGCAGATCACGTGCCACTCGCGGTTGCCCTTGCTGAACATGCCCTTGGCCTGTGCGGGCGTGGCCACGGGGTCGATGTCGGGCTGGCTGCGCTTGCTCCAGTTGCCGCTCGAGAGCCAGAAGGCCTTGTGGTCGCGCACCGCCACTTTCTCGTGGTACGCGCTGGCGAAGCGGCGGCCCTTGCCGCACTGCACGAGCCAGGCGGTGAAGTCGGCCTCCTGCTGCAGCTTGCGCAGCTTCTTGCGGATGACCTGTTCTTCTTTTGTCATGCCGTCGTCCCAGCTCAGCGCCGCCGCGATGCCGCCGTCGCGCACGAGGTCGATGAAGACCTGAGCGATGTGGTCGGCGTTGAAGTCGTACATCGCCACCGACAGCGAGCGCGTGGTGCCCTCGAGAAAGGGCCGCAGCACCGGCCACCCCGCATCGGGGCCGACGTGGCACAGGAAGGGCTGCTTCACGTTGTAGACCTTGTCGATGGGCTGGCCTGCAGGCGGCTTGTAGACGAGGTCGACGGCCGCTTCGGCGAGCGCGTTCACCGTGTCCTCGAAGTCCGCGTTGGCGGCCAGCTGCCGCGCGGGGTCGGCCTGCATCACGCAGACGCGGTAGGGGCCGAGCTGCCGGGGCGCGCGCTCGGCCACGGGCACCTCCGACAAGGGCCGCTTGCGGTCGACCAACACGATCACGGCGGGCTCGCGCAGGAAGCGGCCATCGACCAGCGGAAAGCCCGGCTCCGCCGCCACGTAGCCGGGCAGGGCGGCCAGCTGCGCCTGGTGGGTGGCGATCACCGACCGGGCCGCCGCGCGCGCGGCATCGTCGAGCACTTTCATGGGTGTTCCTTGGGGTGGGTTGTGGTGCACGCGTGTGCGGGCGCCTGCCGGCATGGCATGCGCGAAGGCAGCGACTCGGGTGGGTCGCTTGTCAGGGGAATCAGGAGATGTTGGGCAGCCGGCGCGACAGCTCGACCGACTCGACGGCCGGGTCGGCTTCGAGTTGCTGGAGCTTGTCGAGCGGAATCTCGGCCGAGAACAGGCCCGGCGAGATGTCGGCGCGCGCGGCGATGTAGTCCGGTCGCTCGGCGCCCTCGCACAGCTTGACCAGCACGACGACGCGCTCGCCCGACACCGGCGCGGGGGCGGCCGAAAAGTCGAGCTTCTTGAGCGAGCGCAAATCGATGGGCATGAGAGGGCAGATGGGGGCCAGAACACAGATTACACCCCCCGCTCGGGTTCGGCACAACCGCACCGGGCGTGGGGGTCATGGCTGGATCGTCAGATCGCGCCGCTGCCGGCCCGGCCATCGCCGCGCTGCGGGTCCCAGCCGGCCGGACCGGCGCTGGGCTTGACGCCCGCCTTCAGCCTGGCGCGGATGTCGGCGATGGTCAGCTTCTTTCCCTCCTTGTGGGCCTTGGCCAGCATCAGCGCGACCAGCCCCGTCACCGCCGGTGCCGCCATGCTGGTGCCCGACTTCTTCACCATGCCGTCCTTCGTGCGCGACTGCGCGGCCTTCACCTGCACGCCGGGTGCACTGACCTCGGGCTTGGGCCGGCCGTCGCGCGTCGGGCCCGCGCTCGAGAAGCTGGCGGCGGGCTCGCCTGTCTTGCGGGCGTCGTAGGCGCCGACCACGATCGACAGTTTTCCCGTCGACAGCGAGCCCAGCAGGTGCGACTTCACCGGCTGGCCGAAGTACGACTGGCCGCTGTCCAGGCGCTCGAGCCAGGCGTGGAACGGCACGTCGTCGGCGGCCAGGGCGTGCAGCCGCACCTTGAACTCGCCGTCGGGCCAGTTGGGTGCGAGCCAGATGCCGATCACGTTGTCCTTGTTGTTCGGGTCGGTGATGCGGCTGCTGAGGAACGCGGCGATCTCGCCGTTGCCCGCGCCGAGCGGAAAGTTTTCTCCCGGTGCGACGCTGGCCAACACCTCGCCGTCGGGGCCCAGCAGCTCGGCGCGCAGGCGCTGGCCGCCGCCGTACCAGAGCTCGAACTCGCCGCCCTTGCCATTGACCAGGGTCCACGACACGTCGAGGTGCCCGTTGCCGGGCACCGTGCCCGCCGTGTGCGTGTTGTCTTCCTGCGAATTGCCGGCCGCCAGCACGATCGCGCGGTTGGGCTTTTGCGACACGAGCGCATCGAAGCCCTGCTCGACCAGCGAGGTGCCGTCGTGCGGGCCGCCGTTGGTGCCCAGGCTCAGGTTGACGACGCAGGGCCTGTCGCCGGCGCGGTCGAAGATGAACTTCACCGCCTCGAGCATCTGCACCGAATCGCCGAAGGAGCTGAACACGGCGTTGTGGCCGGTCCAGGCGATGTCGCGGGCCGACATCTCGACGAAGATCAGGTCGGCCTTCGGCGCCACGCCGGGTTGCAGTGAGCCCCGGCCGTTGCCGCCGGCAATGTCCATCACATGCGTGCCGTGCGAACCCGGGCTGCCCGGCATGCCCGCACCGGGGTCGTAGCCCAGCGCCTTGTACGGATCGGCCTTCTTCAGCGCCTTGTCGATGTCCGCCGCCTCGAAGAGCCGGCCGTAGCCGTAGGGGCTGTTGGCCTTGGCCGGCGCGCCTTGCTGCCACAGCGCCAGCAGGCGCGTCTTGCCGTTGGCCTTCAGGAAGTTCTGGTGCGCGAAGTCGCCACCCGAATCGACCACGCCGATCACCACGCCGGCGCCGCCCGCCGTGCCGGCGAGCGCGGGGTTGTCGGCCGGCACGCCCATCGACGCGATGGTGTTGTTCAGTGCCGGCAGCACGGGCTGCGAGGCTTTCATGCTGAGCACGGCCGGATGCTGGCGGATGGCCTCGGCCTTGCCCAGCGGAATGCGGCCCGTGACGAGCACCGTGCCGTCGTCGGCGGTGCCGATGTCGGAGCCCGCATCGACGTCGGGAATGTCGGCCCACTCCGCATGGCTGGTGACGCGTGCCACCACCGGCACCGAGTCGCCATCGGCCGACGAGATGGGCATGCTCTGCTTGCCCGCGCGCCGGTTCATCACCGCCAGCTGCAGGCGCGGGTCCATCGAGGTCTCGACGTCCATCGGCAGGCGCTGCAGCTGTGCGAGCCCAAAGGTCGACACCGGCGAGAGCCGCGTGCACAGCGCATCGGCGGTGCCGGCGAGCGCGGCGGTGAGGGCGGGGGAGGCTTCGCCCGGCAGGTGGCCCGCGGCGGGTGCATCGGCGTGGGCCGACTGCGCCACCATCGCGGCGGCCATCTCGGGCGGGAGGTCGACCCAGCTGTTGAGCAGCTTGATCTGCCCCGTCACGTGGAGCCGCACGCTGCCGGACGACAGCGCCGGCGTCAGCACCCCGTGCGGCATCTTGGGGACTTTCGTATCAGCGGGCGAGGGCTTCTTCGCGGCGACGCGCTTCTTGGCTGGGGCCATCGGTCGGATCTCCTTGCGCAGGGGCACGGGTGGGTACCGCGAGGTGTAGCAGATTGCCGTGTCATCTGTCACCCCGGCTTGGGCAAGGAGGCGGTCAGAATCGCCGAATGAAAGTGGTGTTCAAGCTTCTGTTCGCGTACCTGGTGGCGAGCCTGCTGTCGACGGGCCTTGCGCTGGTTCTCTTTCCGCTGCACGCGCATGTGCCTGCGGTGGTGGTGCTGCTCGCGTTTCCGCTGGTGCCGTGGACCTTGCTGGCCAACGTCGTGCCCCAGGGATTCAGGGCCAGGGAGGTGGGGCCGCTGCTGGTGTTCGTGCTGGCGTTTGGCGGCGTGGCCTGGCTGATGTTGCGCGCGTCACCGAAGGCCGCGCAGCGATAGCAACGCCGGGCTTACTTCGCCCCGATCTCGAAGACATCGCCGTTCGTCGGCGTCGCGTTCTCGTGGTAGATGTCGTAGAGGTATTGCGCGAGGTCGGCCGGCGCCACGTCCGGCGGAATCGCGAGCTGGGCGAGGCCCAGTTTTCCATCGGCACCGACCCAGTGGCTGCGCCAGCGGGCATCGGTCATTTCGACGCGCAGGGTGCGGCCGAACACGTTGAAGAGGTGGCGCATCGTCGGGGCTCCGGGCATGCACGAAAAGAGATGAGGGGACCGCCACTGTAGCGCCCTCGTCGTATGCACAATGGGCCGACTCGCCCGTCACATCCACTCCAGAGTCCGCATGGCAGACCTCAACGTACGCAAGACCTACGAAGCGGCCGTGGCCGAGCTGGGGCCTGCCGCTGCGCGGATGCTGGCCGATGGTGTGAGTGAAGAACAGGTGGCGCGCTGGATCTTCGCGCAGCGGGACGATCTCAAGCTGCACTACCGCGCGCTGACGCCCCCGGACGCGTTGCAGGCCCTCGAAGCCAGGTCGCACAGCCGCTACGGCAACACGCTGGGCCCGTCGATCGAGCAACTGCGCAACGCGGGCAAGTCGTGGCGGGACATCATCGATTCGGCGGCGCGGCCGGGGACTCACTACCGCCAGGGCGATTGACTGCTACGGGGCGCTGCGCCAGCGACCGGAGCTCGCGCAGACGTCGGCCGGTTCGCCGTTCACCCGGACCTGTTCTTCATCGAGCCGCGACGCGGTGACCGGATCGACATCGAAGTCGACGCCGAGCAGGCGCGCCACCTGCGCGTCTTCGATCGACAGTTCCCAGGTCAGGAACAGCTGCGTGCGATCGAGCGAAGACGGGAAGTCGGCCGCATCGAAGCCGTGGTCGCTGCCGCGCGGCACGACCGCGTGCGGCTGGCCCGTGTCGAACAGCAGGGCCGTGCCCCGGGTGAGCGCGATGCGGTGGCCCGTGACGGGAAAGTGCACGTCCAGGCCCTTGTCTTCGCTGAGGAACAGGTTGCAGAAGGCCGCGCCGCCGTACTGCGCACCGTCGTGGTGGTAGCGCGCGCCGCGGCAGGCCATCAGGGCGACGTCGCTGGCCGGCAGCAGCGACGCGGGCAGGCCCAGCGTGCCGAGCCAGCCGGACATCGCCTGCACGCACTGCGCGTAGTCGGGCCAGCGCGTGCGCGCGCGGGCCAGCGGCATCGGTTCGACATCGCCGGGTTCGAGCAGCACGTTCGTGGCGATCTCCCGCTGCCAGTCGGCCACGAGGCGCGCCGGGGGCTCGGGCACGTCGAGCAGGGCCGCATGCACGATGCCGCTCACGCTGCGGCTGCGCAGCGTGTCGCCGTGCCAGAAGTAGGAGGTCAGCAGGTCGTGCATGCGGGGGCTCTCAAGGCACGGAGGGTACACGCGGCGGGGCGCCGGGCACCGGGAAGCGACGGCCGATGCGGCATACTCCCACCCCCTCCCAACTCGCCAGAATTCCGCTGAATGGACAAGGAAGTCGACCCCTCCGTGCTCGCCGCCATCGATGAGATGCGGCTCTCCGGACCGCGCCTCACGCCGGTCGAAATCGTCGCCAAGATGGGGGTGTTCGACGCACGCGACAAGCCGTTCGAGCACGCCTGGCTCGCCACCGGCGACAACGTCATCGCCACCATCTGGGGCGAGTACGTGAGCGTGGCGGCCGGTGGCCGCTGGTTCTACCTGGAATCGCTCGACGCCCAGCGCCGCCCCGGCGGCGGCGTGCGCAGCGCCCAGCAGGCGCAGCGCGCCAAGGACCGCCTGGCCCTGCTCAAGCGCACCTTCGACGCCGGCCAGGGCTTCCGCGCCGTGCTGCAGACCAACCGCGTCGCCATCGCCGAGCTCGAGAGCAACAAGAGCGCCAAGGTCTCGACGCGCGTGCGCGACGACGCCGAATGGCACGTTGCGAGCTGGGAACCCGAGCAGCAGCTCGCCGTGCTGGTGCGCGGCGCGCGCGGCTGGGTGCCGACCGAGGCCGACATCACGGCCGCCAAGGCCCGCGGCGGCGTGCCGGCGGCCGACGATGCCGACGCGGCCCCGGCCGGCCCGACCACGACCGACGCCGTGCAGGCCGCCGCCATGGCCTACGTCATGGGCCACTTCAAGGGCTACGGCTACAACGCGGAAGACGTCACCAGCAAGGCGCTGGGCTACGACATCGAGGTGTCGAACGCCAAGGGCGCGATGCTGCTCAAGGTGGTCGTGAAGGGCACCGCCCCGGCGCTGCCGACCTTCGCGCTCACGCCCGAGGAAAGCCTGTGCGCCGTGCGCGAGCCGCTGTGGCGCCTGCTGGTGGTGGCCGACGCGGGCAGCGCGACGGCGGCGCACAAGATCTACAAGCCGACCGAAGTGGACCAGGCGCCGGGCTTCCAGCGCAAGGCCTGACCGGCCTCCCGGGCAAACGCCGCGGCCGCACCGGCGCGCCGCGGGCGTTTCCAAATTCTTACAACTGAGCCCCCGGAAACCCGTCGTTTCCAACGGTAAAGTTCCGCCGTCCGGCGCGAACAGTTCGTGCCTTCGCCCCTCTGTTCGCCCCCTTTCATGTCCAACCTCATCGTGCACGGCGGTACGCCCCTTCGCGGCCGCATCATTCCCTCCGCCAACAAGAACGCGGTGCTGCCGGTGCTGTGCGCCACCTTGCTCACCGGCGAGCCGCTGCGGCTGCACGGGGTGCCCGACATCACCGACGTGCGCAAGATCCTCGACATCTTCCGTACGCTGGGCAGCGAGGTCCGCATGGACCACGAGAGCGGCACGCTCGAGCTGCACCACCGCGCCACCACCTTCGATGCGGCGCTTCACCGCCTGCCCGAGGAAATGCGCTCGTCGATCATGCTGGTGCCGCCGCTCCTGGCGCGCTTCGGCGTGGCGCGGCTGGAAGACAACGTCAAGGGCTGCACGCTGGGCGTGCGCGAGATCGATCCGCACGTCGAGGTGTTCCAGCGCTTCGGCGGCCAGGTGGAGCGCACCGAGGGCTCGCTGCTGGTGTATGCGCCCGGCCGGCTCACGCCCACCGACCACTGGCTCGACTACGCCTCGGTGACGACCACCGAGAACTTCGTGCTGTGCGCGGCCGCCGCGGGCGGCACCTCGACGCTCACCAACGCGGCCTCGGAGCCGCACGTGCAGGAGTTCTGCCGCTTCATGGCCATGATCGGCGTGCGCATCGAGGGCATGGGCACCTCGCGGCTCACGGTGCATGGCGGCGGCGCGCTGGGCGGCGGCGAGTTCCGCTTCGACGAAGACTTCCACGAGATCACCACCTTCCTGGCGCTGGGCGCGATCACCGGCGGCGACGTCGTGGTGCGCAACAGCGCGCCGGGCAACTTTCCGCTCATCGACCGCACCTTTGCCAAGTTCGGCGTGCAGATCGAGCATGCCGACGGCTGGTCGCGCGCCATCCGCAGCGGCCCGCTGAAGGTGCAGACGCCGTTCACCAGCAACGTGCTCACCAAGGTGGAGGCCGCGCCGTGGCCGTACTTCCCGGTCGACCTGCTGCCGATCTTCATTGCGCTGGGCGTGCGCGCGCAGGGCAACGCGATGTTCTGGAACAAGGTGTACGACGGTGCGCTGGGCTGGACCGGCGAGCTGTCCAAGTTTGGCGCGCACGTGTTCTCGTCCGACCCGCACCGCCTCATCACCTTCGGCGGCCACGCGCTCACGCCGGCGGTGGTCGAGAGCCCCTACATCATCCGCGTGGCGATCGCGCTGTTCATGGTGGCCGCGAGCATCGAAGGCAAGTCCGAGATCCGCAACGCGACCCCGATCCGGCGCGCGCACCCGCGCTTCGTCGAGAACCTGCGCAGCCTGGGCGTGCAGGTGGAGTGGACCAGCGAGGAGTGAGCCCGCGGCAGGCTGCGCGCTGCTGCTGCTGCTGCTGCTGCTGCTGCTGCTGCTGACCTGTCCTGCTGCCCGATGACCCCGCGGGCGCCGCGCTCAACGGCTTGGCCGGACAATGCCGTGCATTCGACACACGGACACAGGAGCGCACCCCGAATGACGACGTTGCAACAGATCCTCGGCACCGAACTTCCGTTGATCCAGGCGCCGATGGCCGGCGCGCAGGCCAGCGCGATGGCGATCGCGGTGTGCAACGAAGGCGCGCTGGGGTCGCTGCCGTGCGCGATGCTCGGCCCCGACGCGATGCGCAGCGAACTTGCGGCGATCCGCGCGGGCACCGACAAGCCCTACAACGTCAACTTCTTCGCCCACACCCCGCCCACGCCGGACGAGGCACGCGAGGCCGCCTGGCGCGCCGCGCTGGGGCCGTACTACGCCGAGTTCGGCATCGATCCCGCGGGCATCCCGACCGGCCCCGGGCGCAACCCCTTCAGCGCCGAGGTGGCCGACCTGCTGGCCGAGTTCAAGCCGCCGGTGGTGAGCTTCCATTTCGGGCTGCCGCCCGAGCCGCTGCTGGCCAAAGTGCGCGGCTGGGGTGCGAAGGTGCTGGTCTCGGCCACCACCGTGGAAGAGGCGCTGTGGCTCGAGGCGAAGGGCGTCGACGCGGTCATCGCGCAGGGGCTGGAGGCCGGCGGGCACCGCGGCCACTTCCTGTCGCACGACCTGACGAAGCAGCTCGGTACCTTCGCGTTGCTGCCGCAGCTGGTGCACGCGTTGAAGGTGCCGGTGATCGCGGCCGGCGGCATCGCGGATGCCGACGGCGTGGCCGCGGCCATGGCGCTGGGCGCGGCCGGCGTGCAGGTCGGCACGGCCTACCTGCTGACGCCCGAGGCCATGACCAGCGCGCTGCACCGCGCGGCGCTGAAGAGCGAGGCCGCGCGCCACACGGCGCTCACCAACCTGTTCACCGGCCGACCCGCGCGCGGCATCGTCAACCGCGTGATGCGCGAGCTGGGCCCCATCGGCCCGGCGCCGGAATTTCCGTTCGCCACCTCGGGCATCGCGCCGCTGCGCGCCAAGGCCGAGGCGCAGGGCAGCGGCGATTTTTCTCCGCTCTGGTCGGGGCAGAACGCCACCGGCTGCCGCGAGGTGTCCTCGGCCGAGGTCACGCGGGCGCTGGCCAAGGGCTTTCGCTGAATCGCGGTGTCCGTCATTTTTTCAAGGCACTTCCGACCTATGACATCGCTCCATCTGCCCCTGCAGTTCCTGCACCACCCCGCACCCTCGGGCGGCCCTGAACCCTGGCTGCTCGTGCTGATGCACGGCGTGGGCAGCAACGAGCAGGACCTGTTCGGCCTGGCGCGCATGATGCCGCCGCAGTTCCATGTGCTGAGCCTGCGCGCGCCGTATGTGCTGTCGCCCGGTTCCTACGCCTGGTTCGAGTTCCAGGTGCTGGCCGACGGCGGGCGCCGCATCGACGAGGAACAGGAGCGCGAAAGCCGCTTCCTCATCGGCGAGATGGTCACGTCGGCGTCGCAGCAGCTGGGCATTCCGCCCGAGCGCGTGGTGGTCGGCGGCTTCAGCCAGGGCGGGATCATGTCGCTGTCGCTGCTGCTCACGCAGCCCGACAAGCTGCGCGCCGCGCTGGTGTGGCACAGCCGGCTGCTGCCCGAGGTGGTGCCGCACATCGCACCGCCCGAGGCCTTCGCGGGCAAGGCGCTGTGGGTGAGCCACGGCAGCGCCGACAACGTGATTCCGCCGAGCGCCGCGCAGGCCACGCGCGAGCTGGCGCGCGGGCTGCCGCTGGCGCTGTCGGGCTCGGACTTCCCGGGCGCGCACGAGATCCGCCCGGCCGAGCTGCAGGGCACGCTGGCGTGGCTGCAGGCGCTCAGCGCGCCGACAGCCGCGCCATGACCATCGCCTCCATCTCGGCGACCCAGGCGTCGTCGATGGTGTCGGGCTGCACCAGCAGCCGGTAGCGGCGCCCGCCCCAGGCGGCGGTGAGCAACGCCTGCACGGTGGCGGGCGAGGGCGGCGGCTGCAGGTCGCGGCAGGCGGCGAAGGCCTGCGTCCAGCGCGCGAGCAACTCGTCGTACACGCGCCGATGGTGCTTGGGTTCGGCCACGCGGTGTTCGAGCATCAGCATCTCGTGGTCGAAGGCGGGCAGCCCGTCGAGGTGCGTGTCGCAGGTGAAGCGCACGAGGCGCTGCGTGCGTTCGCGCCAGTCGATGCCTGAAGGCGCGATCACGTCCGCGTCGAGCCGCGCGAGCAGCGCCTCGACGCAGTGGCGCACGTAGCCCGAGAGCAGGGCTTCCTTGTCGGGAAAGTAGTCGTAGAAGGTGCCGACGGCGATGCCGGTTTCGAGCGCCACGGCGCGCGTGGTCACGCCTTCCCAGCCCTGCGTGCGCCAAATCCGAACAAAGGCGTCGTAGATGGCCTGCACGGTGAACTTGCCGCGCGCCTGCGTGGGGCGTTTCAGGGGCTTGGAGCGGGGTGCTGCGGGCATGGACCGGGTTTCCGAACCCGCGGCGAAGCGGGCCGTCCTACAGTTTGCGAATGAACAACGCATTCACTTTAACCCGCCTCGAAACGCGCAAGAACGCACTCGGGACCACCCGCATCGTCACTTCGGAAGACGCCGGCAGTTTGCAGCCGGGCGAGGTGCTGATGCAGATCGAGCGCTTCTCGCTCACCACCAACAACATCACCTACGCGGCCTTCGGCGATGCGGTGATGAAGTACTGGCAGTTCTTTCCCACCGGCGACGCCGACTGGGGCCACATGCCGGCCTGGGGCTTTGCCGACGTGGTGGCATCGAATGTCGAAGGCGTGGCGGTGGGCGAGCGTTTCTACGGCTATTTCCCCATCGCGAGCCACCTGCGCATGCAGCCGGTGCGCGTGACGCCGCGCGGCTTCTACGACGGCGCGGTGCACCGCAGCGAACTGGTGTCGGCCTACAACCAGTACATGCGCTGCAGCCACGACGCCGGCTACGTCGCCGCGCTGGAGGACTACCAGATGCTGGTGCGCCCGCTGTTCATCACCTCGTTCATGCTG
This sequence comes from Variovorax boronicumulans, assembly GCF_009811375.1. Lineage (NCBI taxonomy): Bacteria > Pseudomonadati > Pseudomonadota > Betaproteobacteria > Burkholderiales > Comamonadaceae > Variovorax > Variovorax boronicumulans. Next base: position 3,015,317 of record NZ_BKDH01000001.1, on the reverse strand, counting down.
GCCGACTTTCTGGAAGACAACGCCTTCTTCGGCGCGACGCAGGTCGTGGTGTCGAGCGCATCGAGCAAGACGGCGTTCGGCACGGCCTTCTGCCTCGGCCGCCGCGAGGGCCTGCAGCTGATCGCGGCCACGTCGGAAGGCAACCGCGCCTTCGTCGAGGCGCTGGGCTGCTACGACCGCACGGTGGCCTACGGTGAGATCGCGACGCTCGCGGCCGACGTGCCCACGCTGTATGTCGACTTCGCGGGCCATGACGACCTGCGCGCCACCGTGCACCACCACTTCGGTGAATCGCTGGTGTACGACTGCTATGCGGGCTCGGCGCAGAAGACCGAATTCCTCGGCGACACCAGCGCGCTGCCCGGCCCCACGCCCAAGCTCTACTTCGCGCCCGTGCAGATCCGCAAGCGCAATGCCGACTGGGGCCCGCAGGAGGTCAACCGCCGCTTCAACGACGCGCAGGGCCGCTTCATCGCCGAGCTGAGCCGCCCGGGCAACCGCTGGATGACGCTGGCGCAGGGCCATGGCTTCGCGCATGCGCAGGCCGTGATCGCCGACCTGCACGCGGGCCGCGTCGATCCGCGCGAGGCGCATGTGGTGCGCATCGGCGGCGAGTGACAGCGTGAGCGACTGAACTTCGGCGCGGGTGGGGCGTCACAGGGGGTTACGAGAACGTGGCGATCGTGCGGGCCGTGCAGGCCATCCTGGTGCACCATTGCCTTTCGTCTCCCCACTGCCATCCCGCAAAAGGAAACCGCCCATGTCCGACGCCGACTCCCCCCGCGACACCCCTGAATTCCGACCCCGCAAGGAAGCGCCGATGGGCACCATCGTCGGCCTGGCGCTGGTCGTGCTGGTGGCGGCTTATTTCGGCTGGCGCTGGTACCAGCAGCAGCAACTGGCGCCGTTGCCGACCGCGCCCGTGGCCGTCGCACCGAACGACGCGCCCCCCGAGCCGCCCAAGGCCGAAGAGCCGAAGGGCCCGCAGAACCCGGTCGAGGCGCTGGCCCCGCCCGATGCCGCGCTGCCCGCGCTGGCCAGTTCCGATGCGCGCGTGATGAGGGCGCTCACCGAGCTGCTGGGCGGCAAGGCCGTCGCGGCCTACCTGCAGTCCGACGGCGTGGTGCGGCGCTTCGTCGCCACGGTCGACAACCTGCCGCGCGAGCAGGCGCCCGCGAGCAAGTGGCCGGTGCAGCCCGCGCCGCAGCGCTTCATCACCGACGGGCCGCAGCAGGGCGGCGTGCAGACCATCGCGGCGAACAACGCGGCGCGCTACAACGGCATCGTGATGCTGGCCGGGGCTGTCGATCCGGCCAAGGCGGCGGCGGTGTATGCGCGGCTGTACCCGCTGTTCCAGCAGGCGTACGAAGAGCTGGGCTATCCGGGCCGCTATTTCAACGACCGCTTCATCGCCGTGATCGACCACCTGCTGCAAGCGCCCGAGCCCACGGGGCCGGTGCAGGTGAAGCTGGTCGAGGTGAAGGGCGACATTCCCTCGCAACGGCCCTGGGTGCGTTACGAATACGCCGATCCGAAGCTCGAATCGCTCTCGGCCGGCCAGAAGATCCTGGTGCGCATGGGGCCCGAGAACGAGCGCAAGATGAAGGCCAGCCTGCGCGGGCTGCGCGCGCAGATCGCCACCGGCGAGATCGCGAAGAAGAAGCAGCCCTGAGGCGCGATGCACTGACAGCGCCCCGCCTGCACGCCCTGTAGGCGCGGGCCGATTGCATGCCGCGCGAAGGGTCGAGATGATTTGCGCCTACGACTTCGAGGGCAAGCCATGAACCTGATGAGCGTCGATCTTTACCAGAGCACCACCGACCCCGGGAAATTCCTGGCGCTTCCCGCCGGCACCGACCCGACCGAACTCATGGGCCCGATGACCTTCGATCGGGACTACGCGCACATCAAGCGCTACCAGGCGGCCTTCGCGTTCGATCCGTCCGAAACCTACGCGGGCGTGAACGCCGCGAAGATCGCCGCGGACCTGCTCACCGTGAAGTGGGCGATGTACCGCCGCGAAGGCTGAACGGCGGGCGGCCTGCGCCGCCTCGCCTTCATCAGGCCTCTTCGGTTTCCTTGTACTCGCCCACCGGCACGCAGCTGCAGAACAGGTTGCGGTCGCCGTAGACGTTGTCGACGCGGCCGATCGGCGGCCAGTACTTGGCCTGCTTGAGTTCGGCCAGCGGGAACGCGCCGAGTTCGCGCGAGTACGGGTGGCTCCACTCCGTGCCCAGCAGGCTGGCGGCGGTGTGCGGCGCGTGCTTGAGCGGGTTGTCGTCCTTCGACCAGACGCCTTCTTCCACGCGGCGGATCTCGCCGCGGATGGCGATCATCGCGTCGACGAAGCGGTCGAGCTCGGCCAGCGGTTCGCTTTCGGTGGGTTCCACCATCAGCGTGCCGGGCACGGGGAAGCTCAGCGTGGGCGCGTGGAAGCCATAGTCGATGAGGCGCTTGGCCACGTCTTCGGCGGTGACGCCGCTGGTGTCCTTGAGCGGGCGCAGGTCCAGGATGCACTCGTGCGCGACGTGGCCGTTGGGGCTCGCGTACAGCGTGGGGTAGTGGTCCTTCAGGCGCGCGCTGATGTAGTTGGCGCTGAGGATGGCCGTTTCGGTGGCGGCCTGCAGGCCCTTGGCGCCCATCATGCGGCAGTACATCCAACTGATCGGCAGCACGGCCGCGTTGCCCAGCGGTGCCGCCGACACGGCGCCCACGCCGTTCGACGGCACGCCGGCCGTGGCATGGCCCGGCAGGTAGGGCACGAGGTCTTCGACCACGCAGACCGGGCCGACGCCCGGGCCGCCGCCGCCGTGCGGGATGCAGAAGGTCTTGTGCAGGTTCAGGTGGCTTACGTCGCCGCCGAACTCGCCCGGCGCGGCCACGCCGACCAGTGCGTTCATGTTGGCGCCGTCGACGTACACGCGGCCGCCGTGCTCATGCACGAGCTCGCACAGCTCCTTCACGCGGGTTTCGAACACGCCGTGCGTGCTGGGGTAGGTGATCATCACGGCGGCCAGGTGGGCGCTGTGCTTCTCGCAGGCGCGCTTGAGGTCGTCCATGTCGACGTTGCCCTGCGCGTCGCAGGCCGTCACCACCACGTGCAGGCCCACCATCTGGGCGCTCGCGGGGTTGGTGCCGTGGGCCGACGAGGGAATCAGGCAGATGTTGCGGTGGCCCTGGCCCTTGGCTTCATGGAAGGACTTGATGGCCAACAGGCCCGCGTACTCGCCCTGCGAACCCGCGTTGGGCTGCAGGCTGATGCCCGCGTAGCCGGTGGCCTCGCACAGCCAGGCGCGCAGCTGCGCGTCGAGCTGGGCGTAGCCCTGCAGCTGGTCGGCGGGCGCGAAGGGGTGGATGTTGGCGAACTCGGGCCAGGTGATGGGGATCATCTCGCTGGTCGCATTGAGCTTCATGGTGCAGCTGCCCAGCGGGATCATGCTGCGGTCGAGCGCGAGGTCCTTGTCCGACAGGCTGCGGATGTAGCGCAGCATCGCGGTCTCGCTCTTGTGGGTGTTGAACACCGGGTGCGTGAGGAAGGCGCTGGTGCGGCGCAGGTCCTCGGGAATCAGCGGCGTGGTGCTGGCGGCCAGCTCGTCGAAGCGCGGCATCGCGGTGCCGGCGGGCACGAACAGCGCCCACAGGGTTTCGATGTCGGCGCGCGTGGTGGTTTCGTCCAGCGAGATGCCCAGGTGCTGCTGCAGGCGCTGGCGCAGGTTGACGCCGCCGGCCTGTGCGCGCTCGATGATCGCGGCCGTGTCGTCGCCGGTGCGGATCGTCAGCGAGTCGAAGGCGGTGGTGTTCACCGGCTCGCGGCCCATCTGCGACAGGCCCTTGGCGAGGATGGCGGTGAGCACGGCCACGCGCTGCGCGATGCGCGTGAGGCCGTCGGGGCCGTGGTACACGGCGTACATGCTGGCGACCACGGCCGGCAGCACCTGCGCGGTGCAGATGTTCGAGGTGGCCTTTTCTCGGCGGATGTGCTGCTCGCGCGTCTGCAGCGCGAGGCGGTAGGCGGGCTGGCCGTGCGTGTCGACGCTCACGCCGACGAGGCGGCCGGGCAGCGAGCGCTTGAACGAATCGCGGCAGGCCAGGTAGGCGGCGTGCGGGCCGCCGTTGCACAGCGGCATGCCGAAGCGCTGCGTGGTGCCGCAGACGATGTCGGCATCGAACTCGCCGGGGGCGACCAGCAGCGTCAGCGCCAGCAGGTCGGCCGCGACGATGAAGGCGGCATCGCACTGGTGCGCGTGGCCCGCGAGCGGGCGCAGGTCGTGCACGTGGCCGGTGGTGGCGGGGTACTGCGCGAGCACGCCGAAGAACTCGCCGCTCACCATCAGGTGCGGCAGTGTTTCCGACACCGTGCTCACCTTGACTTCGATGCCCAGCGGGGCGGCGCGCGTCTTGATGACTTCGATGGTCTGCGGGTGGCAGTCGCCAGAGACCAGGAACACGTTGCTCTTGCTCTTCACGCTGCGCTTGGCGAGCGTCATCGCTTCGGCGGCGGCCGTGGCCTCGTCGAGCATCGAGGCGTTGGCGATGGCCATGCCCGTGAGGTCGCACACCATCGTCTGGAAGTTGAGCAGGGCTTCCATGCGGCCCTGCGAGATCTCGGCCTGGTAGGGCGTGTAGGCGGTGTACCAGGCGGGGTTCTCCAGGATGTTGCGCAGGATCACGCCCGGCGTGTGCGTGCCGTAGTAGCCCTGGCCGATGAAGCTCTTGAACACCTTGTTCTTCGACGCCAGCGTCTTCAGCTCGGCCAGCGCGTCGGCCTCGGTGACCGGCGCGGGCAGGCGCATCGGCCGGGCACGGCGGATGGCCGCCGGCACGATGCCGTCGATGAGCTCCGCGCGCGTTTCCGAGCCGATCACCGGCAGCATGCGCGCCTCGTCCGCCGCATCGATGCCGATGTGGCGGGCGAGGAATTCTTCGGCGTTCTCTAGTTCTTGCAAAGAGGGAAGGGCGGGAATCGGCATGGCGGTGAAGGCTCGGGGAGAAGGAACGAAGGTGCGAGGAAGCTGCTGTTCAGCGGATCAGGATTCGGCGGCGAACTTGTCGTAGCTGGCGGCGTCGAGCAGGGCGTCGAGCTGCGCGGGTTCGCTCAGCTTGACCTTGAAGAACCAGCCGGCGGCCAGCGGGTCGCTGTTGGCCAGCGACGGGTCGGCGCGCAGCGCTTCGTTCACTTCGGTGATCTCGCCCGACACGGGCATGAACACATCGGCGGCGGCCTTCACCGACTCGACCACACCGGCGACCTCGCCCTGCGCGAAGGTCTTGCCCACTTCAGGCAGGTCGACGAACACCACGTCGCCCAGCGCGTCTTGCGCATGCACGGTGATGCCGACGGTAGCGGCGCCGCCTTCGGCCGCCACCCATTCGTGGTCCTTGGTGTATTTGATGCTCATGAAAAAACTCCTCGTGGAAAAAATGGAATCGGGGTGCAGAGCCTAGCCGGGTCTGCGGTGTTCAGTGTCGGTCAGCCGCGGTAGTAGCGCGTCGGCACGAAAGGCAGGGTCGAGACCTCCATCGGCACCGGCTTGCCGCGCACGATGGCCTGCACGCGCGTGCCGGGCTCGGCGAAGGCGGCGGCCACGTAGCCCATGGCCACGCAGCGGTCGGCCGTGGGACCGAGCAGGCCGCTGGTGACGGCGCCGATGTCGTGGCCTTCGAGCGACTGCAGCAGCGTGCCGTCGCGCACCGGAATGCGTTCGAGCGCCACGAGGCCGACGCGCTTGCGCGTGAGCGTCTTGTGGTCGGTGTGCCCGGCCGCGCCCGAGGCGACGGCGGTCAGCTGGGCCAGCACCTTTGCCGCGCCCGGGAAGCCGCCTTCGCGCGCACCGCCGGCGCGGCGCACCTTCTGGATCGCCCAGTTGAGCGAGGCTTCAACCGGGGTCGTGGTGGTGTCGATGTCGTTGCCGTACAGGCACAGGCCGGCTTCGAGCCGCAGCGAGTTGCGCGCGCCCAGGCCGACGGGCTTCACCTCGGGCTGCGCGAGCAGCAGGCGGGCGAGGGCGTCGGCGTCTTTTGCGGCCACCGAGATCTCGAAGCCGTCTTCGCCGGTGTAGCCGCTGCGGGTGACGAAGGCCGCGATGCCGCCGATCTGCACCGCGCCACCGGTCATGAACACGAAGCGCTCGATGCCGGGCGACAGGCGCGCCAGCGTGGCGGCGGCCTGTGGGCCCTGCAGCGCCAGCAGCGCGTGGTCGGGCAGGGGCTGCACCTGGCAGCGCGCGCCGATCCTGGCCTGGATGTGGGCGATGTCGGCCACCTTGCAGGCGCCGTTCACGATCACGAAGAGCGAACCGTTGCCTTCGTTGAAGAACATCAGGTCGTCGAGGATGCCGCCCTCGTCGTTCAGCAGCAGGCCGTAGCGCTGCTTGCCGGCGGGCAGGTCGACCACGTCGACGGGCATCAGGGTTTCGAAGGCGGCGGCGGCATCGGGGCCGACCAGGCGCAGCTGGCCCATGTGCGAGATGTCGAACAGGCCGGCCGCGTCGCGCGTGTGCTTGTGCTCGGCCATGAGGCCGGCGGGGTACTGCACGGGCATGGAATAGCCGGCGAAAGGCACCATGCGGGCGCCGAGCTCCACGTGGAAGTCGTACAGCGGGGTCTTGAGAAGTTGAGTATCCGAAGAAGCGGAAGCGGAAGAAGCGGAAGCGGAAGAAGCGGCCACGGGGCACTCCAAAGGGGCAGTCGAAATCCATGGCTGCAACGCCACGGGCCACCCCTGCTGTCCGCTTTACCTGAGAGATTCGCCCCACGATCGGGGTTTGCTCCTTCGGTGGGCCGCGTGCAATGCCACGGCCTCTCTCCAGCAAGGAAACGCCGGTGGTTGCCGGCGTCTTGTCAGTCCTTTTGCCTGAGCGTTCGGGGAACCCCTGCGCCTTCGGCGGCCCCGTCGCGCGGGGCTCTCTCCTGACCCGGCGAGTGTAGTGGATCGCGGGGCCGGGGCTGGCGGCTCAGTGCACGGTTTCTGCCGGCGGCAGCAGCTTGTCGATGCGCTCGCGCAGCGAGTCGGCGCGCTCGGGGCCGGCGGCTTTCTCGATCTCGGAGAGCATCAGCGCGGCGATGGTCAGCATGGCCTCGCGGTCACGGGCCTCGCGCAGGGCGTCGCGCATCTGGTTGGCGAAGCGCGGGTCGCGGCGCACGAACATGCGCTCGCAGATGTCGAACAGGAACATGCGCGTGGTGGCCAGCGAGCGCTTGCCGTCGAAGCTGTCGGCCGAGGTGGCGACCTGGATCGGCTCGGCGGCGGGGACGGGCGTGGGGGCCGGTGCGGGCGGTGGCGCGACCGGGCGCGCGACCTGCAGGTAGCCGCGCTGCATCAGCCCCTGGATCGCCTGCTCGGCCTCGACGCGGCTGGGGAACAGCGGGCTGAAGTCGGTCAGCGAGCGCCGGCCGTCGGCCATGAGCAGCAGGGCGCGCTCACGCTGGCTGAGCGTGCGCTGCCCGGCCTGGAGTTCGTCGCGTGCCTTCTCGGTCTTGGTGGGGAACATGGCGGCCACAGCTTTCGGAGGTCGAAGGCTGCAGCATCGTTGCAAGTGGTGACATCTTCGTGAACCATTTGCCTTACAGGGACAAGGCGGCGCGCGTCAGTTGCCCGCGCTTTCCTTGCGGATCAGCCAGCGCGGGCCCACGCGCTGCAGCTCGAGCGTCTTGCGGTCGGTCTCGGTGAGTGCGTCGGCGCTGTAAATCTGCCGGAACTGCGCGCTGGCCGAGGTGCCCTGGACGCTGATCACCAGCCCCTCGATGCCCACGCTGATGCGCGACTTGCCCGTGATGCGGGCGCGCCGGTCGGCCTCCCAGCGCTCGCGGGTCTGGCCGCGCGCGGGGGTGAAGTCGCTCGCGTAGGCGGCGAGGTAGCGCTCGACGTCGCGCGCGGACCAGGCGGCGGCCCAGGCGCGCACGGCGCTTTCCACTTCGGCGAGGTGGGTGACGGGATTGGTGGGGTTGGCGGGGGCGGCTGCTGGTGCAACGGCTGCAACGGGTGCGGCGGCCGGCGTGGCCGCGATACCGGCGGTGGCCAGCAAGCCGGCAGCGACAAGGCTGCTGCCCTGGGCGACGATTCGGTGCATGGCGTCCTTCTCTTTCCTTCTTCTTGTCTGTCAGGCTCGACGTCGAAGCTTGCGTCGATTCTGGCAGTGAAAGAGAGCGCGTGCGGCGTTGAATCGCCCACGGATTTCGGTGGTCCGTGGTTCAGGGCGCGTGCACAGGACACCGGGTACTTCCCTCCGCGAATGTCCCCCGCCTTCGGCTCCTCCTTGATTTCGCTGCGGGAAGCACCCAGTGCCCTGTGCACGGTGGGCGCTGCCGTTGCGCGGGAACGGAACTCAACTCAGGCCGCCGCAGCCTCGCCCGCCATCACCTGCACTGTGCGGTTGCGCAGCCGCAAGGCGAGCACGGTCGCGACGCACAGCACGCACAACACCACCGTGAGCGTCACGCCGAGCCCGCGTGCATCCGACAGGAGGCCGAACAGCGGCGACACCAGCCCGCCGACCGAGAGCGCGAGACCGAGCGTGATGCCGCTGGCGGTGGCCGGGTTGCGCGGCAGGTAGTCCTGCGCGAGCGTCACCTGCGCGGCGAAGGGCAGGAACATGCTCATGCCGAGCCACGCGGTGCAGGCCAGCGCCGCGCCGGGCGTGGAGGCGAGAACGAGGCCCGCCATGGCGGGCAGCGCGAGCAGGTAGCCGCAGCGGATCGTGCCCATGCGTCCGATGCGGTCGCCGAGCCAGCCGCCGGCCAGCGTGCCCACGGCCCCAGCGGCGGTGAAGGCGGTGAGCGCCGCGGCGCCCTGGAAGGTGCTTCCGTGCAGGTCGCGCGTGATGCGCAGCGAGAGCATCGACAGCACCGTGACGTACGGGATCGACCAGCCCACGATGGTCGCCACCAGCAGGCTGAAGGCGCGCCAGTCGTTGTGCGGCTTCAGCACCTGGGCGCGGGCCTGCGCGGCGCGCGCCGCCGCGGCTGCCGCGTTGTTGGCGACGGCGCCGCGCCGCGCGTTGGCCGCGACCCACACCACGCCCATCGCTAACGCAGGAATGCCCAGCAGGTAGCTGCGCGACAGGCTGCCGCCACCGACCACCGTGGCCGCCAGCACGGGTGCGAACGAGGCGCCGATGGTGCCGCCCACCGAGAACACGCTCATCGCCTTCTGCGAGGCGCCGCCGGCCGCGCGCGCGGCCACGGTGGCGGGCGGGTGGTAGGCCGCGATGCCCAGCCCGCACAGCGCGACCGCGATCCAGGTCAGCAGGTAGCTCTGGCTCAGGCCCGCCAGCACCACGCCCAGCGCCGCCACCAGGAAGCCCACGGGCACCAGCCAGGCGCGCGGGTGACGGTCGGCGTACAGGCCGAACAGCGGCTGCACCACGCTCGACAGCCCGGTGGCCGCCAGCATCAGGCCGCTCACGGCCGTGTAGCTGTAGCCGCGCTCCAGCACCATGAAGGGCAGCAGCGCGGGCACGAGGCCCTGGTAGAGGTCGTTGACGGCATGGGTGCCGGTGAGCAGCCCGAGTCGGCGCGTGTTCATGCGATGGCTTCTTTCCTGGATGTCCGGTTGGAGAAAAAGAGGGAGAAAAGCCATCGTAGGAAGACAGGGAAAGATGTTCTTGCTACGAATGTGCAAACATCGTCGTGAAATGGACAAACTGAATCTGCGCCCCGACGAAGGCGAATCGACCCCGCGCGCGGTGGCCGTGCTGGCGACCGATCCGGCGGGCGACGCCTTCATTCCGCCGCATGCGCACCGGCGCGGCCAGCTCATCCACGCGATCTCGGGCGTGATGATGGTCGGCGCTGCGGCCGGCAGCTGGGTGGTGCCGCCGGGGCGCGGCGTCTGGGTGCCGCCGGGCATGACGCACCAGATCCGCATGGCGGGCGAGGTGAAGATGCGCACCGTCTTCGTCGAGCCCGGCACGCGCGCCGACCTGGGGGCCGAGTGCCGCGTGATCCATGTGGGCGCGTTGCTGCGTGAGCTGATCATGGCGGCCGTGTCGCTGCCGCTGGACTACCCGCCGGGCGGGCGCGACGAGCGCGTGATGGAGCTGATCCTCGACGAGATCGAGGCCGCGCCCGCGCTGTCGCTGCATGTGCCGATGCCGCGCCATGCGCGCCTGGCCGCGCTGTGCGAGGCGCTGATCCGCGACCCCGCGCAGCCCGCCACGCTCGACGGCTGGGCCGCGCGGCTGCACATGAATGCGCGCACGCTGGCGCGGCTGTTCGAACGCGAGACCGGCATGACCTTCGGCGCGTGGTGCCGGCAGGCGCGGCTGCTGCTGAGCCTGCCGCGGCTGGCCGCCGGCGCGTCGATCCTGGAGGTGGCGCTGGCGCACGGCTACGAGAGCCCGAGCGCCTTCACTGCGATGTTCCGCCGCACGCTCGGCGTGCCGCCGAGCCAGTACCTGCACCCGCCGGCCTGAGGCGGGTGAAGGCGTGGGCGGGAGCGGCCTGCGCCGCTACTTGAACCCGAGCGCGCGCGGCAGCCAGGTGCTGAGCATCGGCACGAAGGTCAGCAGCATCAGCACCGCGCCGTGCGCCCACAGGAAGGGCACCAGTTCCTTCACCAGCGCCGACATCGGCACCTTCGACACGTTGCAGGTGACGAACAGCAGCCCGCCCACCGGCGGCGTGATCATGCCCAGCGTGAGGTTGAAGATCACGATCATCGCGAAGTGCACCGGGTCGACGCCCAGCTTGATCGCCACCGGCGCAAGGATCGGCGCCAGCACCATCACGCCCGGCAGCGGCTCGATGAAGATGCCGAACAAGAGCAGGAACACGTTGACGATGATCAGGAACATCCACGGCGAGAGGTTCATGCTGATGAGCCATTCGGCCATCTGCTGCGGAATGCCCTCGATGGTCAGCACCCAGGCGAACGAGGCCGACAGGCCGATGATGATCAGCACCGACGCCGACAGGAGGGCCGAGCGCGACAGGATGTCGGGCAGCATCTTCCACTCGAGCGTGCGGTAGATGAACTTGCCGCACACCAGCGCGTAGAACACCGCCACCACCGAGGCTTCGGTGGGCGTGAACCAGCCGGCGCGCATGCCGCCCAGGATCACCACCGGCAGCAGGATGGCGGGAATCGCCTTCCACGTCGTGATGAGGATCTCGCGCAGCGGCGGCGTCTGGCCGTCGCCCTTGTAGTTGCGCTTCTTCGAGACGTAGAAGTTCACCACGCACATCGCCACCGCGATCAGGATGCCCGGCACGATGCCGGCCACGAACAGCTGGCCGACCGACACGGTCTCGTCCTGCAGCGCGTAGATGATCATGATGATCGAGGGCGGGATGATCGGCCCCACGATGGCCGTGGAGGCCGTCAGCGCCGCCGCGTACGAGCGGTCGTAGCCGGCCTTGTCCATCATCTTGATGAGCATCGAGCCGGGGCCGGCCGCGTCGGCCAGCGCCGAGCCCGAGATGCCCGAGAAGAAGGTCAGCGACACCACGTTGGTGTAGCCCAGCCCGCCGCGCCGGTGGCCGACGAATTGGCCCGCAAAGCGCAGCAGCACCTCGGTGAGCGAGCCGCCGCTCATCAGTTCGGCGGCCAGGATGAAGAAGGGCACGGCCATCAGCGGAAAGCTGTCGATGCCGGTGAAGGTTTCCTTCAGCAGCACCATCAGCGGGTAGCTTTCCGCGAGGATCAGGGTGGCGGCCGTGGCCAGGCCGAGCGCGAAGGCCACGGGCACGCCGATGGCCAGGAACACGCAGGCGGAGACGATCAGGACAATGCTGGCATCCATGGTCTTCTCCTTACAGCGAGGCCGACGCGTTGGCGTCGAAATGCGCGTCGGACGCGAACTCGCGGTTCAGCACGTAGCCACGCACCACCAGCAGCCAGTGCACGATCAGCAGCACGCCGCCGATCAGCATCGCGCTGTAGATGTAGGCGAACGGAATCTGCGTCACGGCGGTGAGCTGGAACATCGTGCGTTCCATGTAGAGCCAGCCGTACCAGACCATGAAGCCGAAGAAGGCGAACAGCAGCCCGGCCACCACGATGCGCACCGCCACGGCCGCCGGCCGGGGCAGGGCGTCCTGCAGGTTCTCGACGGCGATGTGGCCGCCGTAGCGCAGCACGGGCCCGGCGCCCAGGAAGGTGAGCCAGATCATCATGTGGCGCGACACCTCTTCGGCCCATTCGATCGACTGGTTCGTGGTGTAGCGCAGCACGACGTTGGTGAAGATGATGACGGACATGGCCGCCAGCAGAAGGATCAGCGCCCACCGGTTGGCGGCGAGAAAGTAGCGCTCGAAGGCTTGCACGTTGTGGTTCTCTGTGGTGTCGGAAATGCGAAGCGCCCGGCACACTGAGGCGGGCCGGGCGCGGTCGGGGCGGAGCGGTCTTACTTGACGTCCGTGATCTTCTTGATGTTGTCGGCGCCGAATTCCTTGGCGTAGCCCACATAGGCCGGCTTCAGGGCTTCGCGGAAGGCCGCGCCGTCGACGGTGCGCGTGACCTTCATGCCGTCTTTCTCAAGCTGGGCGATGCCGTTGTTCTCGTCGTCGTTGACCTTCTTGCGCTGCGCGATCGAGGCCTTCTTCGCCGCTTCGGTGAACACCTTCTTGTCGGCGTCCGAGAGCTTGTTCCACACCTTGGGCGACAGCAGCAGCAGCGCCGGCGAGTAGACGTGGCCGGTGAGCGACAGGTGCTTTTGCACCTGCGAGAACTTCGAGGACAGGATCACCGGAATCGGGTTTTCCTGGCCGTCGACCGTGCCTTGCTGCAGCGCGCCGAACAGTTCAGGGAAGGCCATCGGCGTGGGCAGGATGCCGAAGGTGCGGTAGCCGTCCATGTGCACCTTGTTTTCCATGGTGCGCATCTTCAGGCCGGCCGCGTCGGTGGGCTTGACGATGTCGCGCTTGCTGTTCGTCATGTGGCGGAAGCCGTTTTCCGTCCAGGCCAGCGCGATGATGCCCTTGCTCGGGAACTTGGTCAGGATGTCCTGGCCGATGGGGCCGTCCATGACCTTGCGGGCGTGGTCGTAGTCGCGGAACAGGAAGGGGATGTCGACGATCTTGACCTCGGGCACGAAGTTGCCCACGGGGCCGGTCGAGGTGTTGAGCAGGTCTTGCGTGCCGAGCTGGATCGCTTCGATCTGCTCGCGCTCGCCGCCCAGCGCCGAGTTGGCGAAGTGCTGGCACTTGAAACGGTTCTGGGTGTTCTTCTCGACCTCTTCGCAGAACACGGTGGAGCCCACGCCGTAATGCGATTCCTTGGACGTCGCATAGCCGATCTTGAGAACGGTGGGTTGCTGCGCGAAGGCGGCGGTGCCCAGGGCGAGCGAAAGGCAGGCGGCGGCGATGTGGCCGAATTTCATGGTGTCTCCGGGGAGTTGGGGGTCGAAAGCGCGTCAGGCGCAGGTCAGGAAATGACTATGCACCAATAACCAGTTTGACCGCGTCGGGACTTTCACGGACGTAGGCGCGGATCACCGCGTCGAAGCTCTCGTCGGCCGTGAGGCCGAGGGCCCGGGCGCGTGGCGTGTCGAAGCGCCCGGGCCAGGTTTTGACGATGCGGCGGATGGCGGCGTCGGGCGTGCGGTCGAGCAGGTCGGTGGCGGCGCGACCGGCCACGCGTTCGAGCGCGGCGGCCATCTCGCCCACGGTGGTGGCCAGTGAGGGCAGGTTGAGCGCGGTGCGCGGGCCCCAGTCGGTGTCGCTCGCTTCGGCGGCGCGCACGATGCCTTCGATGGTCCGGGCCGGCGAGGCGATGGCCACGGGCGTCTCGTCGGGCACCGGGCAGGCCGCGCGCAGGCCGGCGAGCGGCTCGCGGATCATGCCGCTGAAGAAGCCCGAGGCCGCGCCGTTGGGCAGGCCGGGGCGCACGCTCACCGTCATGAGGCGCACGCTGCGCCCCTGCACGAAGCCCTTGCGCGTGTAGTCGGCCACCAGCTGCTCGCCGATGAATTTCTGGATGCCGTAGCTGGTCTGCGGCGTGGGCAGCGTGTGGTCGTCGATGAGCGCGGGCAGCGGCTGTTCGGGCGAATCGCCGAACACGGCGAGCGAGCTGGAGAACACCAGCACCGGGCGCGTGCCGAGCGCGCGCAGCTTCTCGAGCAGGCCGTGCGTGGCGGCGAAGTTGCTGCGCATGCCCAGGTCGAAGTCGGCCTCGCATTCGCCGCTGACGGCGGCCGCGAGGTGGAACACCGCGTCGGCCTCGCGCCAGAAGGTGGCGCCGTCGTCGGCCAGCTGGGCGTTGAGGTCGCCGGTGGCGGCCGCGATGCGCGGGTTGGCCGCGAGGTCGGGCGGCGGCGGGGCGCGGTCGACCAGGGTGATGCGTGCGATGTCGCGGGCGGGCGCGCCGGCGAGCGAGAGCTGGCCCAGGGCCAGGAGGGTGCGCGCCAGGCGCGCGCCGAGAAAGCCGGCGCCGCCGGTGATGACGATGTGCATGGGGTCCTGTCTCCTTGTGTCCTTGTGTCGCGAGGATAGCGTCGGTGGTATCGCACAATTTGCGCATGCCCATGTTGCCTCCCGATCTCCTCGCCACCCTGCGACTGCCTGTGCTGCAGGACGCCGACCTCGACACCCAGGCCTCCTTCTTCAAGCGGCCGGAGGTCCGTGCGCTCTACTTCGAGGTGGTGGAGGGCTCGGCGAAGGACGAGGTGCTGCGGGCTGCCATCGCGCAGTTCGGCGAACTGCATCCGCACCGGGCCGCGTTGCTGGCGGTGTTCTGCGGCGCGCTGGTCGAGAACGGCGCCGATCCGCAGCTCATGTTCGATGCCGTGCGCCAACTGGCGGGGCGCCTGCTGGCGTCGCTGGCGCCGTACTGCGCGGCGCAGCCGTACGAACCCGATGAGGACGACGAAGAACCACGGGACGAGGCAGAACTCGCCGCCTGGCAGGCCGCCGAAGCGGCGCTCGCGGCGCTGTCGCCGCAGGCGCGTTTCGAGGTCGATGCGCTGCAGCGCGCGGTCGACCTGCTGGTGCTGCCGCTCATGACCATGGTGGTGCGCGATGTGCGCAACCACCAGTCGCTGGTGGCGGACGCAGGCCTGCTCGCGCACATCGAGGCGATGTACGCCAACGACTCGCTGCCCTTCGAGGCCTTGCACTTCCTGCGCGCCGCGGCCCAGCTGTCGTACGAGGACGAGCTGGTGGTCCTGCTGCCGGCGTCGCGCGCGGGCATGGTCGTTCGCGCCCAGGGCATCAACAACAACTTCCACGCCTTCTCGCTGCTGCAGGACCTGATGGAAACGCACGCCCAGACGCTGGGCATCCGGCAGCCGCCGCGCGCGCGCCGCGACGCGGACAGCGATGCCGCCGCCTTCCTCTGGCTGCAGGCGACGGCCTTCGCCCAGGGCGAGCTGGTGGACCGCATGGCGTGGTCCTGGGGCGAAGGCACGCTGCGCGAGAACGTGCGCCGGCAGGGGCGGCTGGTGCTCGTCGCGCTGGAGACGGACGACAAGCCCGCGCGCGGCTGGACCGGGTTCACCCACGTGCTGCACGCCGAGCAGAACCCGCAGGTGTCGCTGGTGCACTTCCTCACGCCCGACGAGGTCGCCGCGTACCTCGCCTGAAGCGCCATGAAAAAAGCCCTCCGAAGAGGGCTTTCATGCATCGACGCTGCGGGGCTTACATGCCCACGTAGTTCGGGCCGCCGCCGCCTTCGGGCGTGACCCAGACGATGTTCTGCGTCGGGTCCTTGATGTCGCAGGTCTTGCAGTGCACGCAGTTCTGCGCGTTGATCTGCAGGCGCTCCTTGCCGGCGCTGGCTTCGTCGGGCACGAACTCGTACACGCCGGCCGGGCAGTAGCGGCTTTCGGGGCCAGCGAACTTGGCCAGGTTGACGTTGACCGGCACCGACGCATCCTTCAGCGTCAGGTGGGCGGGTTGCTGCTCTTCATGGTTCGTGTTGCTGATGAACACGCTGGAGAGGCGGTCGAAGGTGAGCTTGCCGTCCGGCTTCGGGTAGACGATGGGCTTGCACTCGGCGGCCGGCTTCAGGTACTGGTGGTCCGGCTTGTTGCGGCGCAGGGTCCATGGGATGTGGCCCTTGAGCAGCCACTGCTCGACGCCGTTCATGACGGTCGCGATGCCCAGGCCCTTCTTGAACCAGGCCTTGAAGTTGCGCGCCTTGTTCAGCTCGGTGTAGAGCCAGCTCTTCTCGAACGCCGCCGGGTAGGCCGTGAGTTCGTCGTGCTGGCGGCCGGCCATGACGGCGTCGAAGGCGGCTTCGGCGCACAGCATGCCGGTCTTGATGGCGGCGTGGCTGCCCTTGATGCGGCTCACGTTCAGGTAGCCGGCCTCGCAGCCGACCAGCGCGCCGCCCGGGAACACCGTCTTGGGCAGCGACATCAGGCCGCCGGCCGTGATGGCGCGCGCGCCGTAGCCGATGCGCTTGGCGGGCTTGATTCCCTTGGCTTCGTCGCCCTCGAGGTACCAGCGGATGTTGGGGTGCAGCTTCCAGCGCTGCATTTCCTCGAAGGGGCTCAGGTACGGGTTGCTGTAGTCCAGGCCCGTGATGAAGCCCATCGTGACCTTGTTGTCCTCCATGTGATAGAGGAACGCGCCGCCGTAGGTGTTGTTGTCCATCGGCCAGCCGGCCGTGTGCAGCACGAAGCCGGGCTGGTGGCGCTTGGGATCGATTTCCCAGACTTCCTTGACGCCCAGGCCGTAGGTCTGCGGGTCGCGGCCTTCGTCGAGCTTGAATTTGGCGATGAGCTGGCGGCCCAGGTGGCCGCGCGCGCCTTCGGCGAACACCGTGTACTTGCCCAGCAGTTCCATGCCGAGCTGGAAGTTCTCGGTGGGTTCGCCGTCCTTGCCGACGCCCATGTTGCCGGTGGCCACGCCGCGCACCGAGCCGTTCTCGTTG
Organism: Variovorax boronicumulans; assembly: GCF_009811375.1. Lineage (NCBI taxonomy): Bacteria > Pseudomonadati > Pseudomonadota > Betaproteobacteria > Burkholderiales > Comamonadaceae > Variovorax > Variovorax boronicumulans. The sequence goes on along the minus strand of NZ_BKDH01000001.1, from coordinate 2,998,504 downwards.
TAGAGCACTTCGGCGGCCGGGAAGCCGGGGAAGATTTCCACGCCGAGGTTCTCGGCCTGCTGCGCCAGCCACTTGGTGAAGGCACCCAGGCTGATGATGTAGTTGCCGTGGTTCTGGAAGCAGGCCGGCAGGAAGGCGTTGGGCGTGCGCAGGCCCGACTTTTCGCTCAGGAACACCATGGCGTCGTCGGTCACGGGCTGGTTCAGCGGGGCGCCGAGTTCCTCCCAGTCGGGCAGCAGCTCGTTGAGCGCGCGCGGGTCCATGATGGCGCCCGACAGGATGTGCGCGCCGGGCTCGGAACCCTTCTCGAGCACCACGACGGAGATTTCCTTCTCCTGCTGGGCGGCGAGCTGCTTGAGGCGGATCGCGGTCGAGAGGCCGGCGGGGCCGCCGCCGACCACGACCACGTCGTATTCCATGGCTTCGCGAGGGCCGAACTGGGCGAGGATTTCGTCGTGCGTCATGTGGGTTGGGTCGATAATGATTTTTAGAGGCGCGGGGGCGTCCCGGTTCGCCGGGCATTTTATGCGGCGTCCGGCGGGGGCCTTGTCGCCCGCAGGCGAGGCGCCTTGCGTCACCTGCGCGACTCCACAGGATTCAGCTCATGGCTTACAGCATCGATCTCTCCGGCCGCGTGGCTTTCGTCACCGGCGCCTCCAGCGGACTGGGCGCCCAGTTCGCGAAAACACTGGCCCGTGCCGGCGCCGCCGTGGTGCTGGCCAGCCGCCGCGTCGAGAAGCTCAAGGAGCTGCGCGCGCGCATCGAAGGCGAGGGCCATGACGCCCACGTGGTCGAGCTCGACGTGACCGACATCGGCAGCATCAAGGCCGCCGTGGCGCGCGCCGAGACCGAAGTGGGGCCCATCGACATCCTGGTCAACAACTCGGGCGTGAGCGCCACGCAGCGCCTGCAGGACGTCACGCCCGAGGACTACGACTACATCTTCGACACCAACGTGAAGGGCTCCTTCTTCGTCGCGCAAGAGGTCGGCAAGCGCATGCTGGCGCGCGCCCAGGGCAAGGCGCCGGGCACCTACATCGGCGGACGCATCATCAACATCGCGTCGTCAGCGGCGCTGAAGGTCATGCCGCAGATCGGCACCTACTGCATGAGCAAGATCGCCGTGGTGCAGATGACCAAGGCCATGGCGCTGGAATGGGGCCGCTTCGGCATCAACGTGAACGCGCTGTGCCCGGGCTACATCACGACCGAGCTCAACGAAGAACACTGGAGCACCGAAGGCGGCGCCAAGCTGGTCAGCATGCTGCCGCGCAAGCGCGTGGGCAAGCCCGAAGACCTCGACGGCCTGATCGTGCTGCTGGCCAGCGGCGAGAGCCATTTCGTGAACGGCGCGGTCATCGCGGCCGACGACGGGTTCGCCCTCTGAGTCCGCGGGCCTGGATCGGCATTGCCGCCGGCCTGGGTGCGGGCGCGCTCTGGGGCCTGGTGTTCGTGGCGCCGCGCATGGTCGGCCACTTCGGCATGGTCGACATTACGGCGGCGCGTTTCGCGGTGTTCGGCGCGGTGTCGGCGCTGGCGGTGTTCGCGCGGCCCGCGGCCGTGCGCTGGCCCACGGGCCGGCAGGCGCTGGCGGCGCTCGGCCTGAGCGTGCTGGGCTTCAGCGGCTACTACCTGCTGCTGGCCTTCGGCATCGCGGCGGCGGGCACCGAGGTGCCCAGCCTCATCATCGGCACCATTCCCGTCTGGATGATGCTGCTGGGCCGGCCCGCGGGACTGCACATGCGGGCCTTGCTGCCCGGCCTGCTGCTCACGGGCGCGGGCATCGCGCTGATGATCTGGGGCGCGTGGTCGGCGCAGCACGGCGCGGGCGGTGGTGGCGGCGCGCGCTTCGGCTGGGGCATTGCGCTGGCGCTGTGTTCGATGGTGAGCTGGACGGTCTACGGCCTGCTCAATGCCGCCTGGCTGCAACGGCACCGCGAGGTGCATGCGGCCGACTGGGCCAACTGGCTGGGCATTGCCACCGGCCTCGGGGCCTTGCTGCTGTGGGCGGTGGCGGGCAGCGATGTCGCCACGCTGCAGTCGCAGCCCGACGGCATGCTGTTCATCTGGATCGCGCTGGCGAGCGGCTTCGGCTCGTCGTGGCTCGCGACCATTCTCTGGAACGTCGCAAGCCAGCGCCTCTCGGCCAGCCTGTGCGGCCAGCTCATCGTGAGCGAGACGCTGTTCGCCTTGCTCTATTCCTTCCTCTGGGACGGCCGCTGGCCGCAGGCCACCGAATGGGTGGCGGCGGCGCTGTTCGTCCTGGGCATCCTCGCATCCATCAAGGCCCACCGATGAGAATCGAAATCCCCGAAAAGAAGAAGCTCGTGTACGAGATGTCGATCCCCATCCGCTGGGGCGACATGGACGCCATGGGCCACCTGAACAACGGCACCTACTTCCGCTACCTCGAAACGGCGCGCATCGACTGGATCCGCTCGCTCGGCGTGGAGCCCACGCCGGGCGGCGAAGGCATGGTGATCGTCAACGCCTTCTGCAATTTCTACCGCCAGATCGAGTACCCGGGCAACGTGCGCATCAAGATGTACGTGAGCGACCCGGGGCGCACCACCTTCGAGAGCTGGGCCACCATGGTCCGCGAGGACGCGCCCGACGTGCTCTGCGCGGCCGGCGGCGCCACCACCATCTGGGTCGACTTTCCGAAGCAGAAGGCACTGGCGCTGCCCGACTGGCTGCGCGAGATCGTCAGCGACTGAAAGCGCGCTGACGAAAAATCTCAGGCCGGCCGCAGCACGATGCGCGCCTCGAAACCGCGCGCCATGCCGGGCGGCGGCGAGGCCAGCTCCAGCGTCGCGTTGTGCTTCTCGACGATGGTGCCCACGATCGACATGCCCAGGCCGTAGCCGGCGCGGTCCGAGCCGTGGCGCACATGGCGCTGGTGCAGCGATTGCAGCTGTTCGGGGCTGACACCCGGGCCGGCATCGCGCACCGCGAGCACGCAGGGCGCCGCCACCTCGATCGTCACGCGGCCGTCGCCGCTGTAGCGCAGCGCGTTCTCCACGAGGTTGCGCAGCGCGATCGCCAGCGCGTCGACGTCGCCGAAGGCCACGGGCGCCGCACTGTCGGGCACCTTGAGCTTCAGGCGTTCGTTGATCTGCGGGTCTTGCCAGAACTCCTGCGCCACCGTGCCCGCCAGCTGCACCAGGTCGACCCGCGCCCGCGCGAGCGAGGCGCCCGATTCCGCGCGCGACAGCTGCAGCAGCTTTTCGGCGCGGTGGCTGAGCATCTGCAAAGCCTGCAGCGCGCCTTCGACGTCGGTGCGCTTCAGGTCGTGGTCGAGCGCGGTCTGCAGCCGCAGGCGCGCGGCGGCCAGCGGCGTGCGCAGCTCGTGCGCGGCATTGGCGGCCAGCGCGCGCTCCACGTCGAGCGACTGCGACAGCCGCTGCAGCAGCCGGTTGACATGGTCGCCCACCGCGCGCAGCTCCTGCGGCAGGCCGGGCAAGGTGATGGGGCGCAGGTCGGCGCCGTTGCGCTTCTCGATCTCGGCGGCCAGCTGCTGCAGCACGCGCAGCTCGGTGCGCGCCACCCGGCGCAGCACCAGCGCCAGCAGCGGCAGCACCGCGCCGAGCGGGATGATCAGGCCGAACAGCGTGCGGTTCAGCGCGCGGCGGCGTTCGTCCAGCGGGTCGGCCACCTGGAAGTACAGGCCCAGCGTGGGGTGGCGCACGGTGTAGATGCGCCAGGTCTGGTTGTTGGCGAAGCCGGCGGCCAGCGGCACGTCGAAGGCGTCATCGGGGGCCTCGGCCGAGCGCAGCAGCACGTGCTCGTGCACATCGACCACCTGGTACATCACGGCGTCTTCGGAGAACAGCTGCTTGGGCGCGATCAGCGGCGTGTCCTGCTTGCCGCTTTCATGGCGCAGGCGCAGCTTATCGAGCTCCTGCACCGCCATGTCGAACATGCGGTGCGACACCTCCACCAGCTCGTTGTCGAAGTTGTGGTTGATCTCGCGGTCCACGTACCAGACCACGGCGAGCACGCACAGCAGCCACACGCCGCCGACCCACAGGATCAGCGTGCGCGTGAGGCGCCCGGCCAGCGAATCGCGGCGGTCGCGCAGCAGGGCGCTGGTCATTCCTCGTCGTCCGCCGAGAACGACAGCCGGTAGCCCAGGCCGCGCAGCGTCTGGATGTGGCTGCGTCCGAGCTTGCGCCGCAGCCGGCTGATGAACACCTCGAGCGTGTTGCTGTCGGCCTCGTCGCCGAAGCCGTACAGCGCGTCGGCCAGGTTGTCGCGCGTGTGGATGCGCTCGGGCCGCGTGGCCATCACGCGCAGCAGGGCCCATTCCTTCTGCGTGAGCACGACGGGCACGCCGTCCTTGCGCACGCGGTCGTGGGCCAGGTCGATCTCCAGCGTGCCCAGCTGCAGCACCGGCGAGGTGTTGGCGCTGCGCCGGCGTTCCACGGCGCGCAGCCGCGCGAGCAGCTCGGCCGGGTCGTAGGGCTTGATGAGGTAGTCGTCGGCGCCGGCATCGAGGCCGCGGATGCGGTCGGTGACCTGGTCGCGCGCCGTGAGCACGATGACGATGGGCGGCTCGCGCAGCGCGCGCACCTGCGGCAGCAAAGAGAGGCCGTCGCCGTCGCCCAGGTGCAGGTCGAGCAGCACCGCCGCGTACTGAACCGAAAGGAGGGCGCCGCGCGCCTCGGCCAGGCTGGGGGCCACGTCGACGACGAACGCCTTGGCGACGAGGTAGCTGCAGACCGCGTCTGCCAACGAACTGTCATCTTCGACCAGCAAGATTCGCACGCGGTGGCCCTTACAAAAACTCGAAGTCTAGCGCCGCCCCTCTGGCGATCGCGTCAGGAATCGTTCAGGTCGCTTCAGACTGGGTTCATCCCGCGTGCGTAGGCTCGCGCCAGTCTGTTCCGAGGCCTGTTTTTCTTCATGACCCGTCGTACCCCGCATCTCCGTCTCGGAGCCCTGACCTTGCTTGCCCTGGCCCTGTTGATGATCTGGGACGCCCTTGGCGGCGACCTGCCGCTGGCTCGCCTGGCCGGTACACCGATGGGCTTTCCCTGGCGCGAGAACCCCTTCCTGGTCCACGTGATGCACGAGGGCGCGAGAAACCTCAGCTGGCTGCTGGTGATCGGCCTGTTCGCCGCCATCCGCTGGCCCGTGGGCGTGCTGCGGCGCCTGGACACGGGCGCCCGCGTGCAGCTGGCGCTGACGGTGCTGGCTTCGGTGCTGGCCGTGAGCCTGATCAAACACCTGAGCGACACCAGTTGCCCCTGGGACCTGAAGGAGTTCGGCGGCGTGGCGCGCTACGTGTCGCACTGGGCCTGGGGCCAGGACGACGGCGGGCCGGGCGGCTGCTTCCCGGCCGGCCATGCGTCGGCCGCCTTTGCCTACCTTGGCGGGTACTTCGTGCTGCGGCGCGTGGCGCCGCGCGGGGCCGTCGTGTGGCTGTGCGTGGCGCTGGCCGCCGGCCTCGTGCTCGGCGTGGCGCAGCAGCTGCGCGGCGCGCACTACATGAGCCACACGCTGTGGACCGCCTGGGTCTGCTGGACGGTCGGCTTCCTCATCGAACTGGTGGCGACGCGCCGCCGGACGTCCCCTCCCATCGAGCGCACCGCGCCCCTGCATGCAAGCCCTTGATTTCGCCCTGTTCAGCTGGATCAACGCCTCGGCCTCCGCGCCGGCGTGGAGCCTGCGCTTCGCGATGTTCGCGTCCGACGTGCTGCCGACCCTGCTGGCGCTGTCCATCGCGGCCGCCGCGGCCTTCGATCGCCGCTGGCGCCACGCCTTCTTCACCGCACTGGTCAGCGTGCTCGTCGTGTGGCTGGTGGTGAACGTGTTCCGCTCGGTGCTGCCGTTCCCGCGGCCCGCGTTCTACGGCCTGGGCATCCAGTGGGTGCCGCAGGGTGCGCGCCCGGGCTTCCCCAGCCTGCATGCGGCCGGCACGTTTGCCGCCGCCTTCTCGCTGTGGTGCCTGCCATGGCGCACGCCGATGCGGCTGGCCCTGGTGGCGGCGGTGGTGGTGGCCTGGAGCCGGCTGTACCTGGGCCTGCATTTCCCGACCGACGTGACGGCCGCCGCGATCCTGGCGGCGCTGGTCTCGATCGTGGTGGAGCGTGGCATCAGCCGCCCCGCCGGCCGTGCGGTGTCGCGCAGCCCGCGCCTGCGGCTGCTGCGCCGCGCGCGCATCGGCCGAGCCTGAATGCGCTCTGAATGAACTGTTCAGGCTCTCTTCAGGCACGCTGCCTACATTGGCGGCATGTCTGTTTCGCGTCTCGACTCCGCGCTGCTGGCGCGTGCTCCCAGCCGATCTGAATCCCGTCCCGCGCCGCTGTCGGATGCGGGCGCCGCCGGCACTTTCTGGCAACGCATCGACCGCTGGATCTCGCAGCCCCGCTCGACGCGGCAGGTGATCGTCTGGCTCAGCCTGTACCTCGGCCTCACCGCCAACTGGCCGCTGCTGAACGACCTGGCCCGCCTGGGCGGTGCGCCCAGCACCTACATGCCGACCATCGCCGCGCTGGGCATGCTCACCTTCTGCGGCACCGTCGCGATGCTGTCGCTCACGGCCTGGTCGCGCTGGATGAAGCCGTTGTGGCTGCTCGTGGTCGTGATCGCCGCGGTGGCGCAGCACTACATGCTCCAGTACCGCGTGGTGATGGACCCGAGCATGATCGCCAACGCGTTCCAGACCGACCCCAACGAAGCGCGCGACCTGCTGAGCGGGCGCATGGCCTTCAACGTGCTCGTGGTCGTGCTGCCCGCGGCCTGGGCGATCTGGCGCGTGCGCATCGTGCCGATGGGGCTGCTGTCGCACGTCTGGCGCAACGCGCTGCTGCTGGTGCTGGCCGCCGTCGTGGCGGTGGTCACGGCCGTGGCCATGAACCGGCAACTCGCGCCGTTGATGCGCAACAACGTGCACCTGCGCTACATGATGAACCCGATCGCCAGCCTGTACTCGGCCGGTGCCGTGGTGCTCAAGCCGATGTTCAAGCGCAGCAGCAAGCTGATCCCGATCACCGCAGGCACGGCGCTGGGCGCGAGCTACGCAGCGCAGAAGCGCCCGCCGCTGTTCGTGGTGGTGGTGGGCGAGACCGCGCGGTCCGATCACTTCGGCCTGAACGGCTACGCCCGCGACACCACGCCCGAGCTGGCGAAGCGCAACGTGCTGAGCTACCGCGAGGTGCGCTCGTGCGGCACCAACACGCTGGCCTCGGTGCCCTGCATGTTCTCGCCCCTGGGAAAGAGCGGCTACGAATCGCGCAAGGACGAGTACGAAAACCTCATGGACGTGCTGCAGGCCTCGGGCCTGGCCGTGTTCTGGCTCGACAACCAGGCCGGCTGCAAGGGCGTGTGCGCGCGCATCCCGAACGCCTCGGCCTTCGACGGGCTCGACGCGGCCACCAAGAAGGCCCTGTGCGACGGCGAGGAATGCCTCGACAACGTGATGCTCACGGGCCTCGATGAACGCATCGCCGCGCTGCCCGCCGAGCGCCGCGCCAAGGGCGTCGTGCTCGTGATGCACCAGATGGGCAGTCACGGCCCGGCCTACTACAAGCGCTCGGCGCCCGAACTGAAGCGCTTCACGCCCGAGTGCAAGACCAACGCGCTGGCCGAGTGCGCGCATGCCGAGCTGATGAACGTCTACGACAACTCGATCGCGCAGACCGACCACTTCCTCGGCCAGACCATCGACTGGCTCCAGACCCAATCGAAGCAGTACGACACGGCGCTGCTGTACATGAGCGACCACGGCGAGTCGCTGGGCGAGTACGGCCTGTTCCTGCACGGCGTGCCCTACAGCTTCGCGCCCGATGCGCAAAAGCACGTGCCCATGGTCACCTGGTTCGGCGACGGCATGAGCGAGCGCCGCAAGCTCTCGCGCTCGTGCATGGAGGCGGGCCTGGATGCGCCGCTCACGCATGACAACCTGTATCACACGGTGCTGGGCCTCATGGACGTGACCACGCCCACCTACAAGCCCGCGCTCGATGCGCTGGCCGCCTGCCGCGGCAAGAGCTGAGCTCGCTGCCGCAGCGTCTTACTTCTTCTCGCGCGGCAGCCGGCCCATCAGGAAGAATTCCGGGTTCGGCTGCATGCCGCTGAAGCTGGCCAGGCGGTTGCTCAGGCCGAAGAAGGCGGTGATGGCCGCGATGTCCCAGATGTCCTCGTCGTCGAAGCCGTGCGCGTGCAGCGGCCCGAAGTCGCGGTCGTCGATCTCGTGCGAGCGTTCGCAGACCTTCATCGCGAAGTCGAGCATCGCGCGCTGGCGCTGCGTGATGTCGGCCTTGCGGTAGTTCACCGCCACCTGGTCGGCCACCAGCGGCTTCTTCTCGTAGATGCGCAGCAGCGCGCCGTGCGCCACCACGCAGTACAGGCATTGGTTGACCGCGCTGGTGGCGGTGACGATCATCTCGCGGTCGCCCTTGGTGAGCGAGCCTTCTTCCTTCAACATCAACGCGTCGTGGTACGCGAAGAAGGCCCGCCACTCGGCGGGGCGGCGCGCAAGGCCGAGGAACACGTTGGGCACGAAGCCGGCCTTTTCCTGCACGGCAAGGATCGCGGTGCGGATGTCGTCGGGCAGGTCTTTCAGTTCGGCGAGGGGGTAGCGAGGGGCGTTCATCTGCTTGTCTCCTGGGGGGCGGTCCCGGGATCATAGGCAACGGCGTCCGGGCTTGCAGCCAGCACCGCCAGGTCACTCTCATCCTTGAGCCCCACACCGCTCAACCCTCGGCGCAGCGACTCGCGCACCAGCCACGCGAGCTTGAAGGCGGCCTGCGCGTACGACAGCCCCTCGGGTCGCACGTTCGAGATGCAGTTGCGTTCGGCGTCGTGTCGACCGCGGCGTGGCGAATGGGTCAGGTAGATGCCGAGGCTGTCGGGCGAACTCAGGCCCGGGCGTTCGCCGATCAGCATGACCGACAGCGCCGCGCCCACCGCTTCGCCCAGTTCGTCGGCCAGTGCCACGCGCGCCTGGGTGGCGATGAACACGGGCGACAGGCGCGTGCCGGGCGGCAGCTGCGGGCGCAGCGCCGCAAGCAGCGGCACGGCGTGGCGGGCGACGGCGAGGGAGGAGAGACCGTCGCCGATCACGAGGCAGAGGTCGCAGCCGCCCACGGGTCGATCGTCGCGCAGGCGCGCGGCGTCTTCCGCATCGAGCTGGCGGCCCAGGTCGGGGCGGCGCAGGTAGGTGGTGCGGTCGGGGGCGCGGCTGTGCACGCGGCTCACGTCCCATCGGTCGGCGCGCAATGCGGCGTCGAGCGCGTCGACATCGAGCGCCGCATGGATCGCGTCGCGCGCCATCGCGTGGGCCCAGCCGAAGCGCAGCGTTTCGTCGGTGGGCATGCCGGCACCGGCACGGCCCAGCGCGAGCCGCGCGGGCGTGGCGGCGCGCCATTGCGCCCAGGGGTTCGGGGTGACGGGTGAATCGCTCATGGCGCCAGCGCGGACAGTCCGCCCATGTCGCTCAACAGCCGGTTGGCCGTGGGCGGTGCGAGCCGCCCGGTGGTGTCGGTGATCTGCATGCGCTGCAGCCAGGCCTCGAATTCGGGCGCGCGCTTCAGGCCCAGCGTTTCGCGCAGGAAGAGGGCGTCGTGGAACGAGGTGCTCTGGTAGTTGAGCATCACGTCGTCGGCGCCCGGGATGCCCATGATGAAGTTGATGCCCGCCGTGCCCAGCAGCACGAGCAGCGTGTCCATGTCGTCCTGGTCGGCTTCGGCGTGGTTGGTGTAGCAGATGTCGCAGCCGATCGGCAGGCCCATCAGCTTGCCGCTGAAATGGTCTTCGAGCCCGGCGCGGATGATCTGCTTTCCGTCGTACAGGTACTCGGGGCCGATGAAGCCGACCACGGTGTTGATGAGCAGCGGCTGGTAGCGCCGCGCCAGCGCATAGGCGCGCACCTCGCAGGTCTGCTGGTCGACGCCGAAATGGGCGTTGGCCGAGAGCGCGCTGCCCTGGCCGGTCTCGAAGTACATGAGGTTGTTGCCGACGGTGCCGCGCGCGAGCGATTGCGCCGCGGCGTGGGCCTCGTCGAGCAAAGCGGGCGTCACGCCGAACGAGAGGTTCGCTTTCTCGGTGCCCGCGATCGACTGGAACACGAGGTCCACCGGCGCGCCAGCCTCGGCGAGCTTCAGCGTGTTGGTCACGTGCGTGAGCACGCAGCTTTGCGTGGGGATCTCGAAGCGCTGGATCACCTCGTCGAGCATGTGCAGCAGGCGCCCGAGCACCGGCAGGCTGTCCGAGACGGGGTTGATGCCGATCACCGCGTCGCCCGCGCCGTAGAGCAGGCCGTCGAGCGTGGACGCGGCCACGCCACGCAGGTCGTCGGTGGGGTGGTTGGGCTGCAGGCGCACGGCCAGGTGGCCGGGCAGGCCGATGGTGTCGCGAAAGCGCGTGACCACGTGGCACTTCTTCGCGACCGCGACCAGGTCCTGGTTGCGCATGAGCTTGGACACGGCCGCCACCATCTCGGGCGTGAGGCCCGGCGCCAGCGCGGCGAGTCCGGCGGTGGTGGCCTGCTCGGACAACAGCCAGTTGCGGAAGTCGCCGACCGTGAGGTGCGCGACTGGCGCGAAGGCCTGTGCATCGTGCGTGTCGATGATCAGCCGCGTGATGTTGTCCTGCTCGTAGGGAATCAGCGCCTCGGTGAGGAACTGCTTCAGCGGCGTGTCGGCCAGCACGTGGCGCGCCGCCATGCGCTGCTGGGCGGTCGCCGCGCCGAGGCCCGCGAGGTAGTCGCCCGAGCGCGCGGGGCTGGCGCAGGCGAGCACCTGTCGCAGATCGTCGAAGGCGAAGCCCTGGCCGGCAATGGTGGTGCGGTAGCGCATGTCTGTTTGTCAGGGCGTGGAAGACAGCATCGCGTCCGGCGCGGCGGCATCGCGCTGCGCCGAGGTGAGCAGGAAGTAGCCGTACGCGGCCGCCATCAGAACGAGGAACAGCACCGTGAGCATCGGGTTGAACCAGACCATCGCGCCCAGGCACACCAGCCCGAGCCCGAGCGCGACGGCCGGGAACACGGGGTAGAAGGGCGCGCGGTAGGTGCGCAGCAGGTCAGGCTCGGTGCGCCGCAGCTTGAACAGCGCGGCCATCGAGATCAGGTACATCACGATCGCGCCGAGCACGGCCATGGTGACGATGTTGGCGGTGAGCGTCTGTCCGCCGAACTGCACCCACTCGTCGCTGAAGATGGCGGCGATGCCGACCACGCCACCGGCCAGCAGCGCGCGATGCGGCGTGTCGAAGCGCGGGCTCAGGCCGGCGAAGTAGGCCGGCAGGTAGCCGGCGCGCGCGAGCGCGAAGATCTGGCGCGAGTAGCCCATGAGGATGCCGTGGAACGAGGCGACCAAGCCGAACAGGCCGATCCACACCAGCATGTGCAGCCAGCCGCTGTTGGCGCCCACCACCGCTTTCATGGCCTGCGGCAACGGGTCGTTGATGTTCGCGAGTTGGCGCCAGTCGCCCACGCCGCCCGCGAAGATCATCACGCCGAAGGCCAGCAGCACCAGCGTGACGATGCCGGTGGTGTAGGCCAGCGGAATCGTGCGGTGCGGATCGCGCGCCTCTTCGGCTGCCATGGCCGCGCCCTCGATGGCCAGGAAGAACCAGATCGCGAACGGGATCGACGCGAAGATGCCCGACACCGCCGCGCCGTTCAGCACATTGCCGCCGGCCCATCCGTGGGCCACGAAGTTCGCCATCGACCAGCCCGGCGCGACCACGCCCATGAACACCAGCAGCTCGAAGATCGCGAGCACGGTGACGAACAGCTCGAATGCCGCCGCGATGCCGATGCCGATCCAGTTCAGCCCGATGAAGACCACGTAGGCCCCCACCGCGAACCACTTCGGGTTGATGCCCGGGAACTGCACGTTGAGGTAGGCGCCGATGGCCAGCGCGATGGCCGGCGGCGCGAAGACGAACTCGATCAGCGTCGCGAAGCCCGCCACGAAACCGCCGCGCGGCCCGAAGGCCCGCCGCGCATAGGCGAAGGGGCCGCCCGCGTGCGGGATGGCGGTCGAGAGCTCGGTGAAGCTGAAGATGAAGGTCGTGTACATCGTCGCCACCAGCACCGTGGCGACCAGGAAGCCGAGCGTGCCGGCCGTGTTCCAGCCGTAGCTCCAACCAAAGTACTCACCCGAGATGACGAGGCCGACCGCGATGCCCCACAACTGGACGGGACCGAGGACTTTCTTGAGATGACCGGTGCCGGCGACGGGGGCCGGCGGAGCGTCGTTGGCGCGCATGGGGGCTTCCTCTCTGGGCGGATGGTGACAGTGCACCCCTCCCAAAGCAAGGGCCGTTCCATCGGATACATCGGCGTACAGGCGGCTTCACGGGGGCTGTCCATAATCGGCAGCTTTTCAACCACCGAGGTGTTTCGTGAAGTCATTTTTCTGTGCCGCGCTCGTGTCCGTCCTTGCCATTCCCGCAGCCTTCGCGCAGTCCGCGGCGGTCACCACGCCCAGCGGCCTGATCTACCAGTCGCTCAAGGAAGGCACCGGCGCATCGCCCGCCGCCACCGACGTGGTCAAGGTGCACTACCGCGGCACCTTCCCCGACAGCGGCAAGGAGTTCGACAGCTCGTACAAGCGCGGCGAACCCACCGAGTTCCCGCTCAACGGCGTGATCCCGTGCTGGACCGAAGGCGTGCAGAAGATGAAGCCGGGCGGCAAGGCCAAGCTGACCTGCCCGGCGTCGATTGCTTATGGTGCGCGCGGTGCGGGCAACGGTTTGATTCCGCCGAATGCGACGCTGAATTTCGAAGTCGAGCTGGTGTCGGTCACAAAGCGATAACGGCCGAGGCCGGTCAGGACCGGCTTGGGCAATGGGCGGTGCGTGCAGTCCATCACGCTGCTCGCCACGCAATAGTTGCCCGATTCTTTCCCCCTGTTTTTGCGCACATGGGCCTCCCACAATCCGCGGCCTGACTCCTGATCCACAGGAGCGGCTTCAGGGAGGAACACATGTCCGCATTCCGTGCTGCGCCAACGCGCACGCTCGACATCAACAGCACCGCCATTCCGGTGTTTCTGGGGCGTCCGGCGCTCGAGCCGGTTCGTTTGTATGGGCGCGAAGGCGTCAACAGCCTGTTCGAGTACGAGCTGCTGCTCAAGACGTCCGACGCTCTCAACCTTGGCGCGAGCGAGGCGACGGATCTCGGCCGCGATGCGCAGGGAGTTGTCCAACATGGCTAAGCAGGAAAAGAAAAAGCCAGGATCGGTGGCTGGAACCATCCTGTGGGTGGTTCTTGCGCTCCTCGTCGTGCTTTGCGGGCTCTATTGGGCGTTCGTGTGTTTCGTCATGTGCGGTCGGATAGGTTGAGGGCACCATGAGCGCCAAACAAATCATCGAGGACCACGACAAATGGCGAAAAGGCGCAGGCGGTGCGCCGGCGGGTCTTTCCGGTCAGAGCGACGGCAATGCCTACACCAGCCTGGACCTCAACCTGATCACCTTCTCGTCCAGCGCCTTCAGTGGCAGCAGCTTCACTGCGACCACTTTTCAAGACGCCATCTGGACCGCATGCCAGTTCAGCGGTTGCACCTTCAGCCAGTGCGACATGGCACGGATCGCGATCAGCGGATGCACCTTCGTGGACTGCACTTTCAGTGCGGCGCAGCTCAAGGCCAGCACGCTCAGTGATTGCACCTTCACCCGGTGCAACTGGACTGAACTGAACTTCGATGCGAGCCATTGGTCAGGTCTGAAGTTGCTCGAGTGCAGAGGCACGCAAGTGAGTGCGACCAACCTGCAGGGCGAGCAGGTCGACTTCACGGGCAGTCAGTTCGAAAACATGCAGCTGACCAACGCGCGCATTAACTGAGGCTGCAGGATGCAGCTGCTCCCACTCACCCCGGCTGGTACTGGTACAGCCAGGTCTCCGTCAACGTCTGATCCCCGTTCTTCAGATACAGCCGCATGTCGACTGGCTCCGTGCCCTCGGGCGTGAAGTCGAACTGCGCGCGCCAGTGGCCCGGAACGCCATTCGGCACGGCCTCGGCGAAGACATACGAGAACTTGCCGCGCGGCGCGGTGAGCACCAGTTCGGGTTTCACGCCGAAGGGCACCGTGGTGAGCGGCTGCCCGATGAACTCCACCATGAACTTGCGCACGCCCTGCGGGCGCGGCTGGCCGGGCTGGCCGCCGCGGCCGATGCGGGTGGCGACGCAGCGCGCGAGCGGTGACGGAAAGGGCTCCTGGTCGGTCCAGTGCAGCCGGTATTGCAGGCTGTAGCTCGCACCCGCCTTGGCATCGGCCTTGGGCACCCAGAAGGCGACGGTGTTGTCGTGGATCTCGTCGTCGGTCGGGATCTCGATGAGCTGGACCGAGCCTTCGCCCCAGTCGCCCAGCGGTTCGATCCACAGGCTCGGGCGCTTCTCGTAGTTGACGCCGTCCTGGTAGTGGTCGAAGTTGCGGTCGCGCTGCAGCAGGCCGAAGCCGCGCGGCCGGGTGTCGGCGAACGCGGAGGCGCGGGTCTGCGTGGGGTTGTTGAGTGGTCGCCAGATGCGCTCGCCCGCGCCGTTCCAGATCGCGAGGCCGTCGGAGTCGTGCACCTCGGGGCGCCAGTCGATGGCGGTGGGCTTGATGGTTTCCGAGTACCAGTACATCGACGTGAGCGGCACCAGGCCCAGGCGCGACACGTCGCGGCGCAGGAACACGCGCGCGTCGATGTCCATGATCACGGCCTTGCCGCGCTGCATGACGAACTTGAACACGCCCGTGACGCTCGGCCCCTCGAGCAGCGCGTAGACGGTCATCGAGGTGGTGTTGCCCGCAGCGGGTGTCTCGAAATAGAAGCGCGTGAAGTTCGGAAACTCCTCGGGCTTGTCGGGCACCGCGACGTCGAGCGCGATGCCGCGCGCCGACAAGCCGTATTGGTAGAGCTCGCCGATGGCGCGGAAGTACGAGGCGCCGAGAAAGGCGACCCAGTCGTTCTTCTGCCAGTCGAGCTTGCCCTGGTCGCCCAGGCGACTTTCCTGCAGGCGAAAGCCCGCGAAGCCGGCGCCCTCGGGCAGCGCGCGCGCGGGGCTGTCAGGGGGCATCGAGAAGTACGTCGGGCTGTAGAGCACCTCGCGCGCAAAGCTGTCGCCGCCGGCGGTCTCCAGCACGTGCATGCGCACCGGCGTCTGGAAGAAGCGGCCGAGGTGAAAGAAGGTGACCGGAAAGGCGCCGGGTCCGTCGCGGAAGAGGGCGTTGGCGGGGTCGAAGCGGATCTTGCCGTGCGCGTCGTAGTCGATGCGCTCCAGCACCTGCGGCGCCAGCGGCGCGGCGGCGGTGTAGGGGCGGGCCGCGAGGCGCTTGGCCTGCGCGACGAGCGCATCGAAGGAGAAGGGCGCCGGCTGGCTCAGTTGCAGGCCGTTGGCGGCCAGCGCCTCTTCGGGCAGTCCCAGGGCGGCGAGTGCGGCGGCGGCACTGCCGGCGGCGAGGAAGGATCGGCGATCAAGCATGGGTTCTTGAGGGGCGGCGAAAGCCTTTGGAGGAGAAGGGAAAAGAGAAGCGTCGGGGAGACGGGGGAAAAACAACGCCAAGCATGCCCCGGACCACAGGGTACGGCGCGTCAGCCATTCCGCGCAAACGGGGCCGGACAAGGCCCCGCGCTGTCTTGCGGCAGCGGGTGCCGATCGGGCCCTTTTCGGGGCGTCGCCGGGTATTCTCGCGCCATCGAAAGTGCCAGGAGACAAAGGACATGTACACGGAACAAGGCGGCGAAGGCCCGGACCTGCTGGTGCTGCTGCACGGCATGGGCGCGACAGGCGCGGTGTGGTCGCCGCTGTGCGCGCAGGCCGGTGCGCGCTGGCGTGGCCGCTGGCTTGCGCTCGACCTGCCCGGGCACGGCGCATCGGACCGGCAGGCCTCCTACGCCATCGGCCAGCACGCCGCCACCGTGGCGCGTGCGGTGCTGCCGCTTCTGCAGCCCGAAGGCCGGCTCGTGGTGCTCGGCCATTCGCTGGGCGGCGTGATCGGCCTGGCGCTTGCGACGGGATGGTTCGGCGTCGCACCGCACGCGGTCTTCGCGGCGGGCATCAAGGTCGCATGGAGCGATGAAGAGGTCCGCCGCATGGAGATGCTGGCGACGCAGCCCGCCAAGCGTTTCGCGACGAAAGAAGAGGCAGTTGACCGCTACCTGAAGGTCTCTGGCCTGGCGGCGATCGCCGACGCGACGGCGCCCGTCGTGGCGCGCGGCGTGACGAAAGATGAGGAGGGTTGGCGCCTTGCGATGGACCCGCGCGCCAATGCCGTGGGCAAGCCGCCGCTGTCCGAACTGGTCGGCCTGGCGCGCTGCCTCGTCCATCTCGGCCAGGGCCGCCACGACGCGCTGGTGACGATGGAACAGACCCGTTCCCTCGACCCCGACGCCCGCGACCTGGGCCCGCATGGCCACAACGTGATGGTCGAGGCGCCCGGCGCGGTGTGGGACTGGGTGGCCTCGCTCAGCTGAGCCGGTCGTCGGCGCGGCGGATCGGCACGGTCACCCGCACTTCGGCCGCGCGCGCCCGCAGCTGGCCGCAGCCGCCATCGACGTCCTGGCCGGCCGAGTAGCGCAGCTTCGTGAGGATGCCGCGTTCGTGCAGCGTGCGGGCCATCTGCTCGCAGCGCTCGCGCGACGGGCGGCCGAAGGCCACGCCCTCCACCGTGTTGAACGGGATCATGTTCAGCACGCCGTACTTGCCCGACAGCAGCCGAACGATGCCTTCGACTTCCTCGGGCCCGTCGTTCACGCCTTCGAGCAGCGTCCACTGGTACTGGATCGGGTAGCCGGTCGCGCGGGCGTAGTGCTCGCCCGCGTCGATGAGGGCTTCGGGCGTCAGGTTCGGCGCGCGCGGAAGGAGTTTGCGGCGTAACTCGGCATTGGTCGTGTGCAACGAGAGCGCCAGCGCGGGCCGCACGCGCGCCTGCAGCAGCCGCTCGAACACGCGCGGATCGCCGACGGTGGAGAACACCAGGTTCTTGTGGCCGATGTTGCCCACGGTGCCGAGCAACTCGATCGCTTCGATCACGTTGTCCAGGTTGTGCGCCGGCTCGCCCATGCCCATGAACACCACCTTGCGCACCGGCCGGCGCAGGCGCGCGAGAGCGACCTGCGCAATGATTTCGGCGCTTTCGACCTGGCGCAGCAGGCCGTCGCGGCCCGTCATGCAGAACTGGCACCCGACGGCGCAGCCGACCTGTGACGACACGCACAGCCCGTCGCGCGGCAGCAGCACGCTTTCCACCGTTTGGCCATCGGCCAGCGCGACGAGGAGCCGCTCGGAGCCGTCGGCGCCAGGGTGAACCGCATGGATGCGCGCCAGGCCCGCCAGTTCGGCTTCGATGGCCGGCAGGGCTTCCATCAGCGACGACGGGAAGAAGGTGGCCGGCAGGCGCCTGCCGCTGTTGCGTGGCAGCGCGTGCGACCACAGCCGCAGGATGCGCTGCTCGTGGCTGGGACCGGCCCCGGCCTCGCGGAGTCGTCGTTTCAGTTCGTGGATTCGCATGCGCGGCGTGGGGCAGAGGGGCTCTGGTCTCGGGAGCGCCGATTGTGCACGGCAGACGTGCGAAGGCGCAGCGCGCCGGAAGCGGTGCGCTGCGCCTTCGTGTGCGCGAATTGGAACAAGGGGGAGGGCCGTTGCCGGCCTCTCCCACCTTCGGTCAGCCCAGCAGGCCGTGCAGGATGTTCGTCACGGGCGCCAGCGCGGAGCCTGTGCCGCTGTGGTCGAGCAGGCTGGTGATCGGGGCCACGACCTCACACACCAGCGGCGTGACCGCGTGCTCGACGGTGTTCACCACTTCCGCGACCACCGGGGCAACCGCCGAGCTGGCGCCGGCCAGGATGTCGGCTGCGGGCACCGCGGCGCCGGATGCGGCTTGCGTGGCCTCGGCCACGACCGGTGCCACGGCATCGCTTGCATGACAGAGCACCGACGACACCGGCTCCAGGATGTCCGCGACGGGGCTCTTGCCTCCGAGCAAGCCGCCGAGCAGGCTGCCCACGAGGCCGTCTTCGCCGACGATGCCGCCGAGCAAGCCGCCTTCGCCGCCACCGAGGGCGCCGCCCAGCAGGCCGTCGTCACCGAGCACGCCGCCGAGGAGGCCACCTTCATCGCCGCCGAGGACGCCACCCAGCAGGCCGTCGTCGCCCAGCACGCCACCGAGCAGACCGCCGTCGCCGCCGAGGACACCGCCCAGCAGGCCATCGTCACCCAGCACACCGCCAAGCAGACCACCGTCACCGCCGAGGACGCCGCCCAGCAGGCCGTCGTCACCCAACACGCCGCCGAGCAGACCGCCGTCACCGCCGAGGACGCCACCCAGCAAGCCGTCGTCGCCCAGCAATCCACCGAGCAGACCACCGTCGCCGCCGAGGACACCGCCCAGCAAGCCGTCGTCACCCAACACGCCGCCAAGCAATCCGCCGTCGCCGCCGCCGAGCAGGCTGCCCAGCAGGCCTTCGTCACCCAGCAAGCCGCCGAGCAGACCTCCCTCGCCGCCGAGGACGCCACCCAGCAGGCCGTCGTCACCGAGCACGCCGCCGAGCAGGCCTCCCTCGCCACCGAGGACGCCGCCCAGAAGGCCGTCGTCGCCGAGCAGGCCACCCAGGAGACCGCCGTCACCGCCGAGCAGGCCGCCCAGCAAACCATCGTCACCCAGCACACCGCCGAGCAGGCCGCCACCGTCGCCACCAAGGACGCCATTCAACAGGCCGCCGACCGGGCCTTCGGCACCGAGGATGCCGTCGTCGCCCAGCACACCGCCCAGCAGGCCGTCGTCACCGAGGACGCCACCCAGGAGCCCGTCATCGCCCACCAGGCCGCTGAGCAAGCCGTCTTCGCCGCCGAGCAGGCCGGCCAGCGGGGTCGCGTTCAGCAGGGAGCCGACTGCGCCGTCGGGACCGAGCAGGCTGTCCACGAGTCCGTCGCCACCGAGCAGTCCGCCGGTGAGGCCTCCGCTGCCGAGCAGGCCGGACAGGGCGCCGTCGCCGCCGAGCACGCCGCCCAGGATGCCTTCGTCACCGAGGAGGCCGTTGACCAGGCCGTCGTCGCCCAGCACGCCGCCGAGCAGGCCGCCTTCGCCGCCGAGGACGCCACCCAGCAGGCCATCGTCGCCCAGCACACCGCCAAGCAAGCCGCCTTCACCGCCGAGGACGCCGCCCAGCAGGCCGTCGTCGCCCAGCACGCCGCCGAGCAGACCCCCATCGCCACCGAGCAAGCCGCCCAACAGGCCGTTGTCACCCAGCACACCACCGAGCAAGCCGCCTTCACCGCCGAGGACACCACCCAGCAGGCCGTCATCGCCCAGCACACCGCCAAGCAAGCCGCCTTCACCGCCGAGCAAACCGCCCAGCAGGCCGTCGTCACCCAGCACACCGCCCAGCAGGCCGCCTTCGCCACCGAGCACGCCGCCCAGCAAGCCGCCTTCGCCACCGAGCACGCCGCCCAGCAAACCGCCATCGCCCAGCACGCCTCCCAGCAGCCCATCATCCCCCAGCAACTGCCCGATCAACCCGTCTTCGCCGAGCACGCTGCCCAGAAGGCTGCCGTCACCCAGCAGCCCCTCGAGCACCTGGCCGACGACACCGTCCGTGCCGAGCAGGTCGTCCACGAGGCCGTCCAGGCCCAGCGGGGTGGTGATGCCGCCGAGCAGGCCTTCGCTGCCCAGCACGTTCTCCAGCGCATTGCCCAGCGCGTCGGTCAGGTAGTCGACCTGGCCGATCAGCGAGCCGACGAGGGCGTCGGTCAGGCCTTCGCCGAGCAGGCCGTCGACCACGGGGGTCAGCACGCCGCCCACGTGAACGGCAATGTTTTCGACCGCGTTGTCCACCGGTTCGAACTCGTTGGGATCGTTGGGCTTGAACTCCTCGCCGGTGACCGGCGAGAGCAGGTCGTCGACGAGGTCGGTGAGGCCGTCGGCCACCGGCATCAGCGAGGCCAGCGTGCCCGACGAGCCGGAGGCGCTGCGCACGTTGGTCGCACCGCCGCCCAGGCCGAGCGCGTTGTCGAGGGCGCCCAGCAGGTGCCCGGCGAGGCCGTCGCCCGGATCGAGCAGGTGGTCTGCGTCGGCATCGGCATCCGCGTCCGAATCGGCGTCTGCATCGGCATCAGCGTCTGCATCCGAATCCGCGTCGGCGTCCGAATCGGCATCGGCATCGGCGTCTGCATCCGAGTCGGCGTCGGCGTCAGCATCGGCATCTGAATCGGCATCCGCGTCGCTGTCGCCGATGCCCGAGACGAACAGGGGAAAGCCACCGCCGTCGCCGCCACCACCGCCGCTCAGCGCGGCGCCCAGGCCGATGGCGCCCAGTGCGCCGAGTGCGAATTCACCCAGGCCGATGCCGCTGCCGGCCGCGGTCTTCTTGCTCACGGCGAGCGCTGCGGCTTCCGCGTCGCTGTCGGGCGAGGTGACATCGAGGTTGCCGGCGGCCACGTCGACGTTCACCTGTTCGAGGCCGCTGGAGAGCTTGGTCGAGGTGATGGTGGCGTCGGTGCCGCCCGCGAACACACCGGCCAGCGGCGCCTTGTTGGTGGCCGAGCCGGGGAAGAGCACGTTGGCCTGCCCGCCGTCGGGCACGATCACGCGGTCGCCGGCGATGAGGGTCTGGTTGCCGTCCACCGGCATGCGAAATCCGTCGCGCATGACGACCGTGCCGGGCGTGGCGTTGGACAGGGTGCCCAGGCTGGTCGGCCCGGCGGGCGCGGCCATGGGGGCGCTCGAGGCGACAGGGCCCAGGGGGGTGACGCTGGCCTGTGCAAGCACCACGGGGGCGCCGCTTTCGGCGGCGGCGGGGATCGAAGCGATCGGCGATACGGTGGTGGTCATGCGGCCTCCTCGTCAAATAAATGACTACAGAGGGCAACATGCGTGCCGCCTTCGACTTCGGCCGTCAACGACGGGCCGAAAACGCCGTATCTCTTTGATTCGAAACGATTTTTGTGCAAATGGCCCTGTCAGGCCAATGGTGCAAAACGGGCAGCTGTCGCCACTCGTTACGTAACACGGCGCACGCTTTGGCCGGAACGCCGGGCGCGTTCAGCGCGGTTCAGCCGCGCAGCCGGACCTGCAGGCTCTTCAGGTTGGCCAGCCACGCGAGGTAGTCCTCGTCGTCCTCGCCCAGCTCGGCCCAGGTGTCGTGCCCGTCCGCGTCGGGGTCGTCGAGGATGGCCTGCAGCGCGTCGGCGGCGGCATGGCGCAGGTCGGTGGGCGGCGCGGCCTTGCCGGCGCACCAGTCGATCGCGTCCGGGTGCACATCGGCGCTGCCGTGTCCGGCGAGCAGTGCCAGCACTTCGGCCGCGGCGACGGTGCCTTCGGTCGAACCTGAATCCAGCGTCTCGCGGATGAAGGCGAGCGCGTCATCGGCTTCCTGCAGTTCAGCCAGCCAATCGAGTGCCTCGTCGTTGCCGAAGCCTGCTGTCGACCATGTACCCATTCGTTTGACTCCCGTGTGTGGCGTGTCGCGGTGCGGCCACGGTTTGAAGATGCGGTGATGCTAGCGGCGCGAATCTCGTGATCGCGCGGCCTCGCAGAATTCGTCAGAATGCCAGGCGACGCTTCCCAGTAGCATGGCCGCGCCCCTGACATGGGGGCGCGTGATCATCCAGTCCGTGAGCCGCCGGGGAACACTTCCCTTGGGTCGGCGTTGCGGCGGTGTCCTTCCAGGACACGCCGCGGTCACGGCCGATCTGCCGTGCATGGCCCACGGAAGCAGATGCCGGGCCGCTTACCCATTCACAACCACGGTTTCAGGGAGAGATTCAGCATGTCATTCGTTTTTTCGTCGTTCACCGATCACCTGGGCGCGTTGCCGCCCGAACGCGCGCGCCACGGCGATGCCTTGCGCGCACGCGTGCAGCAACAGGTGCAGGCACCGTTGCATGCCGACCTGTCGGCCTTTTCCTTCCTGCCCGACCAGGCGGACCACCCCGACCACGAAGATGCGCCGCAGGTGTTCGCGCAGGCGGTCGAGCAGATGTACCTGCCCAGGCCGTGGCTGGGCGACGAGATCCCGCTCTTCTTCCTCGGCTACCACGCCATGAACCGGCTCAGCGGCAAGCGCACCTCTCAGGGCCTGCTGCTGACCGACCAGGCGGTGTACGTGCAGGACGACTTCACCGTGCTGTCGGCCGCACCGCCACCGGCGCAGGGCCATGCCTTGCCGGCGCGCACGGACGACGCACCTTCGTTCGTCTCGACGCTGCTCGCGCGCTTCAAGGCGTGGAAAGACTGGTCCGGCGTGGCCGACGCGCCCGAGCCGGTGCTGCTCAAACGCTGCGGCGAGTTGCTGGCGCCGACGGTCGCGGCGGTGGTCGCGTACCACGCGGAAAACGGCAGCCAGCGGCAGGCGCAGCAGCGCGTCTGGACGCTGGCCGAGCTGGTGGCCGACCACGGCGCAGTCGACACCTTGCTCGACCCCGCCAACCCGAAGCTGGCCAAGAAGCTGGGCAAGGTGACGGACAAGTTCCAGATTCCCGCGGGCGAGACGCTGCAGTTCGCGCTGGCCGACTTTCCGCTCTTCGGCGGCCCCTACGGCGTGGCGCTCACCGCGCAGGCGCTGTACGGCAAGGACCTGATGGAGTCGCCGCTGCGCATCGCGCTGGAGCGGGTGGAGGTGCGTGCGCTGCAGATCGGAGAGAAGGGCGACCAGCTGCTGACGGGCTCGACCCCGCCGATGGCGCTGCCCGCGCACATGAAGGAATCGCTGCGCGCACCTTTCCTTGCGTTTCTGCAGCAGGAGGTTGTGCGCCTGCAATCGAAGGCCTGATCCGCCCGCGCGCCATTCAACAAGATTCGGAGGAGTTTTCATGGGGTTCAAGGACACGCTTGCGCACGCGATGCTCGACAACGACAAGCTCAAGTTCGACGCCGCAGCGCCCGCGCTTTCCGCGCAGGAGCAATGGTTGGTCACGCTGAGCACGCCGCTGTCGGCCTTCAACGGCGACTGCGTGAACGCGGTGCTCACCGGCAAGGACAACGACACCCTGCGCGAAGGCATCGCGCAGGTGTGGAACGTGAGCGACCGCGCGAGCTTCGAGCAGACCGCGCGCTGGCTGACCGAGGAAGGGCAGCGCGCGAAGTACCTGCCGGCCTGGAAGGCCATCGGCGCGATCGATGCGGCGGTGCAGTCCACGCCCGGCGTGCTGCGCCTGGTCATGGACGCATGGTTTCCCGCGTTCTTCCAGATCAAGGCGCGCGAGCACCTGGACATGCGGGCGCTGTCTGCGCAGACCGGACATTCGAGCGCCGAGCTGAGTCAGTTGATGACGGGCAGCCAGAGCTGGGTCCAGGCCCTGCGCAAGCACTTCGGCGTGGCGCCTGATCAGCTGACGAACCTGGTGGCCTGGGACGCGGTGCGCCTGGTCAACCTGTCGCGCTGGGCCGTGCAGCTGGGCTTCATCGACCGCGCGGAGTTCGCGGACTTTGCGGGCGGCCTGGCATCGCAGGTGCGCGCGGCCTATGCCGGCTGGTCGCAGGTGAGCGCCGCCTACATCGCGGCGGGCCTGATCTGGCAGTACTCCGATGCGCGCGAAGAGCATCTGCTGCGCGCCAACCGCCTGCTGCTGAGCGATACGCGCAGCCCGTGGCGCAGCGTGCCTTTCGCCTGAAGAGGTCCTAGTCCTTCGCCTTCAGCGCGTACACCGCATAGATCGGCACGCCCAGGAAGAACAGCACCATCGGCGCGAACAGCGTGTAGGGCCAGCCGATGCCTTCCATCACGCGGTAGGTGCCGTCCAGGTGCAGGCGCGGATGGGGTTGCGTGAGATCTTCGTACCGGCGCAGGCCCCATTGGAACTCCGCGCCGGTCGCGCGCACCGAAGGGTGCTGGCGCGCGCGGCCCACGGCCAGCCAGCACATCGCGTCGAAGGCCAGCACCGAACCCGCAGGCGCGCGTTCGCCGAAGGTGGTGAACACGGCGTTCACCTGCTCGGGCGTGAGGTACATCAGCACGCCCTCGGTGAACAGGAAGACCGGCTGCGCCTGGCGCTTGCGCGGCAGGCCGAGCTGCTCCCACCAGCCGGGCGCCGTGAGGTCGAGTTCGCGCAGGTCGTGGCGCGGATGCGTTTCGGGCAGCAGCTCGCGGCGCAGGGCCAGCACCTCGGGCAGGTCGGCATCGGTCATGCGCGACTTGCCGTCGTCCAGCCATTGGAAGTAGTGGCTCAGGCCGCAGCCCAGGTTCACGACGCGCGCGCCTGGGTGCAGCTTGAGGAAGTCCTGCGCCAGGCTGCGAAAGCGCCGCGTGCGCGCCAGGATGCCGTAGATGGTCGTGCGGTCGTCGGGCAGGGCATGGTCGTCGTCGCGGATCTGCTCGAGGATGCCGGCGGCGTAGGCGTCGCGCACGGCCATCTGCGGAAAGAGCGCATCGCCGGAGGCCCGCGCGGCCAGCGGAATCCGCAAGGTGGACGGCACGGCCGAGAGCTTGCGCGCGGATTTGCCGGTGGTCATGAATGCGGGGGCAGGGCCATGCGCAAAGTCTGGCCGGTCCCGCGCGTGCGGGCAAGTCAGTCTTTGGTGTTGCCCGCGGGCGGGCGCTGGCGCGCGAGATGGCGGTACACGGTGCTGCGGTGAACGCCGAGCCGGCGGGCCGCGCGCGCCACGTCGTGGTCGCAGGCGCGCAGGGCTTCGTCGATGGCGTGGCGCGTGATGGTCTGCAGCGGCGCGTTGGGTTGCGACAGTGTGGCTTCGTTGAAGTCGGCAACGGGGGCGGCGTCGTGCAGGTGCGCGGGCAGCGCATCGGCCGTCACCGCATCGCCCGGGTCGGCCAGCGCCACGAGCGCGCGCAGCACGCTGCGCAGCTCGCGCACGTTGCCGGGCCAGCGGTAGGCGGCCAGGCGTTCGAGCGCGTCGTTCTCCAGGCACAGGTGCTTGGCGGCGCCACCCGATTCGAGGAACAGCCGCGCGATCAGTGCGCGCCGGTCGGCACGCTCGTGCAGCGCGGGCAGGGCGACGGTGAAGCCGGCCACGCGGTACATCAGGTCGGCGCGAAAGCGCCCGGCCTCGACCAGCGCGGGCAGGCCGGCGTGCGTAGCGCACACCAGGTCGAAATCGACCGCCACGCCCTGGCCGCCGCCCAGCGGCGTGACCACGCGGCCTTCGAGCACGCGCAGCAGGCGCGTCTGCAGCGCGAGCGGGATCTCGGCGATCTCGTCGAGAAAGAGCACGCCGCCGTGCGCTTCGCGGATGCGCCCCGGCATGCCCTTGCGGCGCGCGCCGGTGAAGGCGCCTTCTTCGTAGCCGAACAACTCGGCCTCGATCAGCGTCTCGGGCAGCGAGGCGCAATCGACCGCCACGAACGGGCCGGCGCTGCGGCGGCTGGCGGCGTGCAGGCGGCGCGAGAACACCTCCTTGCCGCTGCCGGTTTCGCCGTTCACGAGCACCGGCACGCCTTCGTTGAGCACGCGCACGGCGCGCGCCAGCAATGGGCGCACGACGTCGTCGTTGTCGAGGGGGGCGGCGTTCGCGGCCATCACCTGCCGCGCGCCGGAGCGGCCCGTGCCGCTGTTCGCCGTGCCGGTGCGTTCCATGACGGTCGCGATCTGGCGCCCACCCGGCAGCGTGAGCAGGCTGCGCCGGTGCTCCATGCGCGGCCACTGCGCGCCCAGGAATTCTTCGGCATCGAGGTCGAGCAGGCCCTCCCACGTGCGCCCGAAGAGGTCGAGCGCCACGCGGTTGGCCGCCACGATGCGCCCGCCCTCGATCACCATCAGCCCTTCGCGCGCGGTGCCGATCAACGCCGGCCGCGCATGGAAGCGCAGCACGTGGCCCGAGGCCTCGGCCAGCAGCATGCGGTGCTCGACCTGCTGCGCCGCCATGCGCACCAGGCCCAGGGCGTGGTGGTTCACGCGCGCGGTCTCGCCCGAGATGTCGAGCGCGCCGGCCAGCTCGCCGCGCCCGCTGAAGATGGGCGCCGCCGCGCAGCCCAGCCGGCCGTTCTGCGCCAGGTAGTGCTCGCCGCCCAGCACCATCAGCGCCTCGCGCTCGGCCAGCGCGGTGCCGATGGCGTTGGTGCCGCGGTGGCTCTCCGACCATTCCACGCCGGGCTGCAGCGCCACGCGCTGGGCCTTGGGCAGGAAGTCGGGGCTGCCGATCTCCTCGAGGATCAGGCCACTGGCGTCCGATAGCGCGACGATGCAGCCGTTGCCCACCGCGTGCTCGGCGAGCCCGTCGAGTTCGGGCTGCGCGCAGCTGAGCAGGCGCATCGCCTGCTCGCGACGTTCGTTGAGCAGCGAAGGCGCCATGGGCGTCGGGTCGATGCAATGCGGATCGACCGGCCGGCTGCGCTGCCACGAGCGTGAGATGTGCGGCGCGATCCACGGCGCCGGGTCGCGGCCCTGCGCGAAGAACAGCTCGCGGGCCTGCGCGACGCTGACCGAGGGTGCGGAAGCTTCACTCATCTTGCGGAACTCCGTGGGCGGGATTGCCGGCGATTCGCCTTGTGCGACATCGTAGTCGCCGCCGTCGCGCCCATCTGTCGCAGATTGCGAATGGAAACCCTCTGCGCGGGCCGCGCCCCTGTGGCGCGGGGCTTGGGGATTGTCCCGATCCGCGCGGGTATGCCGCTTGCGGTGCCTGTGCGGGCCGCCGCATGTCGCGGCGCCCGTTCACACCTTACCCAACGGAGACAACCCATGGACATGCTCGAACCGGGCAAATTCGGTACCGCGGTGCCTTTCAAGAAGCGCTACGGCAACTACATCGGCGGCGAATGGGTCGCGCCGGTGGAGAGCCAGTATTTCGGCAACATCACGCCCGTCACCGGCAAGGTCTTCTGCGAAGTGCCGCGCTCCAGCGCCGCCGACATCGAGCGCGCGCTCGACGCCGCCCACAAGGCCAAGGCCGCCTGGGGCCGCACTTCGACCACCGAGCGCGCGAACATCCTGAACCGCATCGCCGACCGCATGCAGGAAAACCTGGCCATGCTAGCCGCCGCCGAGACCTGGGACAACGGCAAGCCGATCCGCGAGACCATGGCCGCCGACCTGCCGCTGGCCATCGACCACTTCCGCTACTTTGCCTCGTGCATCCGCTCGCAGGAAGGCGGCATCAGCGAGATCGACCACGAGACCTTCGCGTACCACTTTCATGAGCCCATCGGCGTGGTCGGCCAGATCATTCCGTGGAACTTCCCGATCCTCATGGCCGTGTGGAAGCTCGCGCCCGCGCTGGCGGCCGGCAACTGCGTGGTGCTCAAGCCCGCCGAGCAGACGCCGGTGTCGATCCTGGTGCTGATGGAGGTCATTGGCGACCTGCTGCCGCCGGGCGTGCTGAACGTGGTCAACGGCTTCGGCGTGGAGGCGGGCAAGCCGCTGGCGTCGAGCAACCGCATCGGCAAGATCGCCTTCACCGGCGAGACCACCACGGGCCGGCTGATCTCGCAGTATGCGAGCCAGAACCTCATTCCGGTCACGCTGGAGCTGGGCGGCAAGTCGCCCAACATCTTCTTTGCCGACGTGATGGAACGCGACGACGCCTTCTTCGACAAGGCGCTCGAAGGCTTCACGATGTTCGCGCTGAACCAGGGCGAGGTCTGCACCTGCCCGAGCCGCGCGCTGATCCAGGAATCGATCTACGACCGCTTCATGGAGCGCGCACTGAAGCGCGTGGCCGCGATCAAGCAGGGCAGCCCGCTCGACGCGGCCACCATGATCGGCGCGCAGGCCTCGAGCGAACAGCTGGAAAAGATCCTGTCGTACCTGGACATCGGCCGGCAGGAGGGCGCGCAGGTGCTCATCGGTGGCGAGCGCCAGCAGCTCGACGGCGACTTGGCCGATGGCTACTACGTGAAGCCGACCGTGTTCCGCGGCCACAACAAGATGCGCATCTTCCAGGAGGAAATCTTCGGCCCGGTCGTGTCGGTCACCACCTTCAAGGACGAGGAAGAGGCGCTGGCGATTGCCAACGACACGCTTTACGGCCTGGGCGCCGGCGTGTGGAGCCGCGACATGAACCGCGCCTTCCGCATGGGCCGCGGCATCCAGGCGGGGCGCGTGTGGACCAACTGCTACCACCAGTACCCGGCGCATGCGGCCTTCGGTGGCTACAAACAATCGGGCATCGGGCGCGAGAACCACAAGATGATGCTCGACCACTACCAGCAGACCAAGAACCTGCTCGTGAGCTACAGCGAGAACAAGCTGGGCTTCTTCTGATGACCGGCGAGGTCCTGCGCGTCACCGCGACCGACGCGGCGCTCGCGCTCATCGACGACCTCGCCGCCCGGCATGGCCCGCTGATGTTCCATCAGTCGGGCGGCTGCTGCGACGGCAGCGCACCCATGTGCTACGCGCAGGGCGAGTTCATCGTGGGCGACTACGACCGGCTGCTGGGCCGCATCGGCGGCATGCCGTTCTACACCAGCGGGCCGCAGTTCGAGTACTGGCAGCACACGCAGCTGATCATCGACGTGGTGCCGGGGCGCGGCGGCATGTTCTCGCTCGAAGGGCCGCTGGGGGTGCGATTTCTGACGCGCTCGCGGCTGTTCACCGATGCGGAGTGGGCGGTGCTCGAGGCCGAGGGGGCGGAGTAGGGTCCGAGCCGGTCGTCAGTTCGACGAAGCGAGCAGCTGCCGCACCAGCAGCTGCGTCGCCGGCGTCAGCGCCGCGCCCGTCTTCGTCGCCATCAACAAGCGACGTGTGGCCCACGCGTCCTTCAGGTGCACCACTTTCAGGTCGAGCGCGGCCACCTGCGCCTTGCAGGCGGCCAGCGGCACCACGCCGATGCCGAGGTTGGCCGCGATCATGTGGCACATCGCATCGAAGCTGCGCACCTGCACGCGCAGCCGCATCGGAATGCCGGCCTGTTCGGCCGCGCGCGAGGTCAGCTCGAGCAGCGAGCTGCTGCGGTTCAGCCCCACGAATTCGTGTGCCAGGCAGGTCTTGAAATCGACCTGCTTCGCACGCAGGCGCGCCAGCGGATGCGGCCTGGCGCACAGCACCACGAGCTCGTCGGTCTGGAAGGGTGCGACGTCCAGGCCGTAGGCGGGCGTGTTCTCGGCGAACACGCCGACGTCGGCAAGGCCGTCGACCAGCGCGCGCACGATGTCGCCGCTCAGCTGTTCCTCGACCTCGACGCGAATATCGGGATGCTGTCCGAGGAAGGCCGCCAGCGTGGTCGGCAGGAACTCCGTCAGCGCCGACATATTGGCCCACAGACGCACGTGGCCGCGCACGCCGCTGGCGTAGTCACCCAGCTCGTTGCTGAACTGCTCGAAGCCCTGGAACAGGCGCATCGCATGCTGCATCGCCACATGCCCGGCGGGCGTGAGCGCGATGCCCTGGGCGCTGCGTTCGAGCAGCTTGGAGCCTGTGGTGGCTTCGAAGTCGGACAGGCGTCGGCTCGCCGCCGAGAGCGCGAGGTGACACGCTTCCGCGCCCTTGGTGATGCTGCCCGACTGCGCCACGGCGCAGAACAGGCGCAGCGTCACGAAATCGACACGCGCGGGGTTGATGGTGCTGGCCATCGGCGGATTCTAGAGAGCGCGCCAGTGCCGAAAGTCATGCGCGTGGGTTAAAAGAATTTTTGACATGTTATGTCGCTACACCTATAGTGAATCCATCGAAGCATCGCGCGCTTCCCACGGTAGACAACCCAAAGGAGAGGTATGCAATCACTGCTGGATCAACTCGAAGGCCTCGATGTGCTGGCCGGTGCCGCGATGGGCGGGCTGCCCGTACAGCTGCAGCCGATTCCGGGCAGCACGCCGGTGGTCCAGGTGAGCATCGAGGGGCGCGATGAGCTGCCGATCTTCGTCACGAGTTCCGACATGCAGATCATCTGCATCTGCTACCTCTGGACCGAGGAAGAAGTGAAACCCGCGCGGCGCACCGAGCTGCTCGAATCGCTGCTCGACCTCAATCCGTCGGTCCCGCTGTCGTCCTTCGGGCGCGTGGGCGGGCGCTACGTGCTCACGGGGGCGCTGGGGCGCAACGCGAGCGTCGAAGACATCGCACGGGAAGTGGCCGTGCTCAGCGACAACGCGCTCGATGCGCTCGACGCCTTGTCCGAATTCCTGAATTAAGCGGAGATCATCATGACAGTCATCAAGAAGCTGGTCACCTTGCTGCGCGGCAGCGCCCGCGAAATCGGCGAGAGCGTGATCGACAGCAATGCCACGCGCATCTACGAACAGGAAATCATCGACGCCAAGCACAGCATCGAAAAGGCCAAGGGCGACCTCACGGGCGTCATGGCCAAGGAGATGCAGTCGGCCCGCGAAATCGAACGCCTGAAGGGCGAGGTCGCGCGCTACGAAGGCCTGGCGCTCGAAGCGCTCAACAAGACCCAGGAAGGCCTGGCGCTCGACGTGGCGGCCAAGGTCGGCACGCTCGAGCAGGAGCTCGAGGAGCAGGCCAAGGCCCACGCCTCGTATGCGCTGCAGGTGTCGCGGCTCAAGGACCTGATCAAGTCGGCCGAGGTGCGCATCCGCGAGCACGAGCGCGAGATCGGCATCGCCAAGACCACCGAGAGCGTCTACCGCGCCACGCAGTCGATCTCCGAGAACATCGGCAGCGGCGGCTCGCGTTTGGCCAGTGCGCGCGAGTCGCTGGAGCGCATCCGCTCGCGCCACGAAGACCTGTCCGACCGCATGGCGGCGGGCCAGCAGCTCGAAGACGAATTCGGCCACAGCGCGCTCGAGAAGAAGCTGGCCGCGGCGGGCATCGGCAATGACGCCGACCGCACCGGCAAGGTGATGGAGCGCATCCGCGCCCGGCAGGCCAAGCCGTCCGAACCGTCCAAGCCGGTTCAGGAGTGACGATGGTGCGGGTCAAGCCGGTACGCTGGCAGGGCTCGGACGAGGCGATCCGCGCGGTCCAGGTGGCCTTCGACGTGGAAGAGGCCGTGCTCGAGGCCGTGCGCACCGCGGCGTTCGAGCAGCATGTGTCCACGCCCGACCAGATCCGGCAGGTGCTGGGCCTGGCGACCACCTCGAAGCCGAAGCGGCCGCGCCTGACGGTGTCGTTGAACACGGCCGACTACGAATTCCTGGCGGCGCGGTATGGTCTGTCACCCGACGACCGCCTGGCCATCAAGGAGAGGGCCACGCGCGAACTGATTGCCTTTGCAGGCAAGGCGAACAAGAAGAACACCGGCACGAAGAAGCCGGGCGGCAGGTAAGAAGAAAAGAGAACAACAACCAACCCGCACGCGGGAGGATCAATGGGCGATTTCATGGGAGCGGTGACGGGGTACCCCACCGCGATCTACACGGTGCTGCTCGGCGTCGTGGTGATCTATTGGGTGCTCGCGGTGGTCGGCATGGTCGACTTCGAGAGCAGCGGGATCGACGTCGACCTGCAGACGCATGCCGATGGCGACACCAGCGACATGGGCCAGATCGCGAGCTACGTGGTCGCCTTCGGCCTGAACGGCGTGCCGTTCTCGGTGGCCGTGAGCCTGCTGGTGCTCGTGGCCTGGACGCTCTCGTGCCTGGGCGGCGAGTGGCTGCTGCCACTGGTGCCGACGATGGTGCTCAAGCTGGTGGCCGGCACGGTGCTGCTGGTGGTCAGCGCGGCCCTTGCCATCCCGGTGACGGCGGTGGCCATCCGTCCGCTCAAGGGCCTCTTCGTGAGCCACACGGCCGTGAGCAATGCGGCGCTGGTGGGCCAGGTCTGCCGCGTCGTCACCGGCGTGGTGAACGAGAAGGACGGCCGCGCCGAAGTGGCGCGCCGCGGCGCCAGCCTCAACATCCGCGTCTGGGCGCCCACGCCCAATGCCCTCAAGCGCGGCTCGCACGCGCTCATCCTCGAATACGACGAGGTGGCCGCGCGCTACCTCATCGCGGCGCACGAAGACATCGTCTGAGAAGGCGTGAACGAACCCGCCATGTCCGTTCATCGGCCACGCCGGATTCATTCACACCTTCTGACTGCGCGCATCCCTCACCCAAGTTCGTTCGCTCGCTCTTAAAGCATCTGGAGAAAAAATGGAGCCCATCATCTTCGCCGTGGTCATACTGGCCGTCGTCATCCTCGGCCTGTTCGCGATGTTCGCCAAGTTCTATCGCAAGATCGAACAGGGCCACGCACTCATCGTGAACACGCTGCGCGCCGAGCCCGAGGTGACCTTCACCGGCCGCATGGTCTACCCGATCATCCACAAGGCCGAGCTGATGGACATCTCGGTCAAGACCATCGAGATCGACCGCTCGGGCAACGAAGGCCTCATCTGCCGCGACAACATCCGCGCGGACATCAAGGTGAAGTTCTTCGTGCGCGTCAACAAGACCGCCGACGACGTGCTGAAGGTGGCGCAGGGCATCGGCTGCGCGCGGGCCTCCAACCACGAGACGCTCGAAGAGCTGTTCTCGGCCAAGTTCTCCGAAGCGCTCAAGACGGTGGGCAAGTCGATGGACTTCGTCGACCTGTACCAGGCGCGCGACGGCTTCCGCGACGAGATCATCAGCCAGATCGGCAACGACCTCTCGGGCTACGTGCTCGAAGACGCCGCCATCGACTACCTCGAGCAGACCCCGCTGTCAGAGCTGGACGCCAACAACATCCTCGATGCGCAGGGCATCAAGAAGATCACCGAGCTGACGGCGGTCGAGCACGTGCGCACCAACGAGCTGCGCCGCAACGAGGAAATGCAGATCAAGAAGAAGAACGTCGAGACGCAAGAGGCATTGCTCGAGCTCGAACGCCAGCAGGCCGATGCCACCGCGCGCCAGCAGCGCGAAATCGCCAGCGTGCGTGCCCGCGAAGAAGCCGAGACTTCCAAGATCCAGTCCGAAGAGCGCACCAAGTCCGAAACCGCGCGCCTCATGGCCGAGCAGTCGGTCTCGGTGCAGCAGGAGAACGTGCAGCGTGAGAAGGAAGTGGCCGAGAACAACCGCAAGCGCGCGGTGGCCATCGAGGAAGAAAAGGTCACGCGCGCCCGCGACCTCGAAATTGTCGATCGCGAGAAGGAAGTGACCCTGCAGCGCATCGAGAAGGACAAGGCCGTCGAAGTGCAGAAGAAGGCCATTGCCGATGTGATCCGCGAGCGCATCGTGGTCGAGCGCACCGTGGCCGAGCAGGAAGAGGCCATCAAGGAACTGCGCGTGGTCGCCGAGGCCGAGCGCACCAAGAAGTCGGTCGTGATCATGGCCGAGGGCCAGGCCGAAGAGAAGATGGTGCTCGATGTGAAGGCCGCCGAAACGCAAGAAAAGCGCGCCCGCCACAAGGCCGCCGAAGAACTCACGCTGGCCGACGCCAAGCTCAAGGTGGCCGAGCGCGACGCCGAATCGAAGAAGCGCGAAGCCGAGGGCGTGGAAGCCATTTCCGCCGCACCGGGCCTGGCCGCCGCCAAGGTCGAAATCGCCACGGCCCAGGCCAAGCTGGCAAGCTTCGAAGCCGAGGCGTCGGGCAAGGAAAAGCTGGGCCTGGCCGACGTGCATGTGCGCCAGGCCGATGCCGACGCGATCCTCAAGGCCGGTCAGGCCGATGCACAGGTCATCGAAGCCCGCTCGCAGGCCGAAGCCGCCGGCATGCGGGCCAAGTTCGAGGCCGAGGCCTCGGGCAAGGAAAAGCTGGGCCTCGCGGAAGTCAACGTGCGCACGGCCGACGCCGAAGCCACGCTCAAGTCGGGCCAGGCCGATGCGCAGGTGATCGAGGCGCGCTTCAACGCCGAGGCCAAGGGCCTGCATGAGAAGTTCGAGGCCATGAAGTCCATGAGCCCCGAAACCCGCGACCACGAAGAGTTCCGCATGCGCCTGGAAAAGTCGCACATCGAAACCATGAAGGGCATCGACGCGCAGACGTCCATCGCCAAGGAACAGGCCGACGTGCTGGGCACCGCGCTCGCCAACGCCAAGATCGACATCGTGGGCGGCTCGGGCGACTACTTCGACAGCTTCGTGCGCTCGCTCTCCGTGGGCAAGGGCATCGACGGCGTCATCTCCAAGAGCCAGGCCGTGCAGGTGGCCTTCAAGGAGCAGCTCTCGGGCGAGCGCGACGTGGTGAAGGACCTGCGCGACATCGTCGGCGCACTGGGCAACTCGTCGGGCGAAATCCAGAACCTCAGCGTCGCCTCGCTGATGAGCAAGATCGCCAGCGACGGCACCGAGAGCCAGAAGTCGGCGCTGCAGAACCTGATCTCCTCCTTCCGCAACTGAGCCGGGGGCGCGCGATGAACCCGAACCTGAAGTGCAGTTGCGCCGCCCATGCCGTGATGCAGCCCGTCGCACTCGCCGAAGCCTTGCTCGGCGTGCAGTGCGGCGACTGCCACGGCATGGTGATGGACATGGACGACTGGCGCAGCTGGAAGGCCGCCGACCCGAAGCGCGTGCCGCATGAGGTCGACGACGCGGTGATCGAGGTGTTCGACATCGCTGCCGTGCGCCACTGCCCGGAATGCGAGCGCCTGATGCAGCGGCTGCGCGTGAGCGCCGGGCCTGACTTCCGCATCGACCGCTGCGTGGCCTGCCAGAACCTCTGGTTCGACCAGGGCGAATGGCGCGCCCTCGTGAGCCGTGGCCTGGCCGGCCGGCTCGACGAGCTGTTGTCCGACGGCTGGCAGCGCCGGCTGCAGACCGAGGAGGTGCGCGAGGCGCGCCTGGCCGCACTGCGCCGCCGCTACGGCGACGACTGCATCGACGAGCTGGACCGCATCCGCGCCTGGCTCGACACCCAGCCTCACCGCGACGAATTGCTCGCACTGCTGCGCGCGGACTGACCGCGCCGATCCATGCAACCCACCGACGACACCGCAGCGCCGCCCGGCGCCCAGGCCCCCATCGACCCCACCGAAGCGCTGGTCTCCGGCAGCGGCAGCTACGACCTGCTGAAGAAGCGGCTCGAAACCCAGGGCGAGGGCCTGCTCAAGAAGACGCAGGCGCTCAACGAGCAGCGGCTGGCCGAGTTCGGCCGCTCCGACCAGGCGCTGATTTTGCGCACCCGCGCGCGCACCGAGAACAACGCGGTGGCGCGCGACATCGTGCGCATCGGCGACCTGCTGCTGTTCGGCTACAACGTCTTCATCGGCCTGCGCAAGGAAACGGCCGTGGGCGACGTGTTCGGCCTGTACCGGCTCGCATCGCCGGGCGAGGCCGCCACCGAGAACGACGAGCTGCAGCCCGTGCCGCTGGCCGGCACCTTCCTGGAAGACGCGCGCTTCGCCTCCGACTTCCGCGAGCTCTACGCCTACTACAAGCAGGCCACGCTGCTGCAGCTGCGCGTCACGCAGGACAAGCTCCTCGCCTCGTTCCAGATCGGCCAGCAGCTGCACGACGTGCGCGTGTTCCGCTGGGCCATCGAGCGCAACGGCGGCATTCACTACATCGACAACCGAGGCGAGCGCGACATTGCCTTGCCCGCGAGCCACGATTTCGAGTGGACCGTGGCCACGCGTGAAGACCACGTGGGCGGCAAGCACCCGCACGTGAACGTGCTCGACACGGTGTTCGTCGAGACGCTGGGCGGCGACCTCACGGTCAAGATCGAGAACAACACCGAGACCGGCCTGGGCATCTACAGCGAGCCGGTGGAGGACAAGAGCCAGTCGCTCACCGACGCGGAGATTGCCTGGGCCAAGCTGGGCATGCTGATCCTGCTGCGCGTGAAGCCCTACCGCGAGCAGGTCACGCGCTACCTGGTGTTCAACATCCGCACGCAGCAGGTCGAGCGCATTGACGCCATCGGCGGTTCCTGCGTGCAGCTGCCCGAAGACCACGGCATCATTTTCCCAGGCGGCTACTACCTGCAGTCGGGCGAGTACAAGCGCTTCGACCTGCCGGCCGAGGTGGTGGAAAACCTGCGCTTCAAGCGCATGCTGCGTTCGCCCAATGGCGAAGACGTGGCCTATGTGTTCTACGACCCGAAGCCCGGGCGCTATGCGCTCTTCAACTACAACCTGATCGACAAGAAGCTCGCCACGCCGATCATCGCCAACGGCTACGCACGCTTTGCCGACGGCCGCATCCTGGTGTTCAACGGCGACGACGTCGAGCCCACGCGCGTGCACCCGATGCAGCTGTGGCAGACGCCCTTCGCCAGCGAAGAGCACGTGAGCGCGCAGCCGTCCGCCACCGGCTTCTTCGGCAAGATCGGCAACGCCGAGCTGGTGCGCGGCGTGAGCGATCTCATGGGCATCGCCCGCGCGGTGCGCGAACAGGCGCCCACGCGCGCCGCCTACGAAGACCTGATCCGCCAGTGCACCCGCGTGAGCGACGCCTACTTCTGGCTTGACGCGCCCGAGGCCACCGGCCTCATGGGCGAGCTGCGCAGCATCGCCGAGGTGGCGCGCAGCACGCTGGCCGAGTTCGAAAAAGTCGACACCATCCGCCGCGAAACCGCGCGCGCATTGGCCCGCGCGGAAGACGAGCAGCACGCGCTGCTGGTCGACATTGCCAGCACCCTCTGGCGCGCGCCCGACGATTTCGTGAAGGCGCTGGGCCGGCTGCGCGAACGGCGCGGCGCGCTGCAGATGCTCAAGGAGCTGCGCTATGCCGACCTGCCGCGCATCGCTGCGATGGACGCCGCGCTCGAGGTCGAGCAGCAGCGCATCGGCGAGCGCGCGATGCAGTTCCTGGCGGCCGACACGGCCTTCCACGGCCAGCGGCAGGCGCTGGACAAGCTCGCGCTCGAACTCCCCAACCTGGCCACGTCGCCCGCGCTCGGGCAGATGCTCGCCACGCTCGACGAGCAGGCCGCCGGCCTCGACCTGCTGACCGAGCAGCTGGGCAGCCTGCCGGGTGGCGATGCGGTCATTCGCACGTCGATCCTGGACCGCATCTCGCTGATCTACGCCGACATCAACCGCATGCGCGCCGATGCGCGCGCGCGGCGCAAGTCGCTGGGCGCGACCGAGGCGCGTGCCGAGTTCGGCGCGCAGTTCAAGCTCTTCAGCCAGGCGGTCGAGAACGCGCTGGAGTTCGCCGACACGCCCGAGAAATGCGACGACGCGCTCACGCGCCTCTTGGCCCAGCTCGAAGAGATCGAAGGCCGCTTCGCCGAGCAGGAAGACTTCCTGGCCGACATCGCCGAGAAGCGCGAGACCGTGTACGAAGCGCTGTCCGCGCGCCGCCAGAGCCTGGTCGACGCGCGCCAGCGCCGCGCGCAGGGCGTGGTCGACGCGGCAGGGCGCATCCTCGACGGCATTCCGCGCCGCATCGCGCAGTTCGGCGACCTGACGCAGGTGCACAGCTATTTCGCGGCCGACCCGATGATCGGCAAGCTGCACACGCTGATCGCCGACCTGCGCACGCTGGGCGCCGCGGTGCCGGCCGACGAGCTCGACACGCGCCTGAAGACCGCGCGCGACCAGGCGCTGCGCTCCATCCGCGACAAGCGCGAGCTGGTGAGCGAGGGCGGCGACACGCTGCGCCTGGGCCGCCACGCCTTCACCGTGCACCGCCAGCCGGTCGACCTGACGCTCGTGGCCCGCGACGAGGGCATGGCCTACCAGGTGACGGGCACGGACTACCAGAGCCCGGTCGATGAGCCCCGGCTGCTGCCGCTGCATCGCTACTGGGACCAGTCGCTGGTGTCGGAAACACCTGAACTGTCGCGCGCCGAATACCTTGCCGGCCGCCTGCTGGAGGCGCTGCTCGACGGCAAGGCCGAGCGCACGTGGGCCGAGGTGCTCACGCTGCTGGCCGAAGACCCGCTGCATCCGCAGCTGCTCGACATGGTTCGCCGCTTCGCTGCGGCGCGCTACCAGGAGGGCTATCAGAAGGGCATCCACGACGACGATGCGATGCGCCTGCTGGGCGCGCTCGTCGGCATGCAGGACCAGGCGGGCCTGCTCGCCTGGGGCCCGACCGAACGCGCGCTGGCCTTGCTCTACTGGCAGCACGGCCACCTGATCGCGCACCGCGAATCGATGCTGCGCCGCGCGCGTGCCGCGATGCAGATGCTGGCGCTGTTCGGCCGGCGCGATGCGCTGGAGCAGCTCGAAGCCGACGTCGCGCGCGCACTGAACCACTTCGCGCGCGACGTGGTGCCCGACCTGCTGCCGCTGGCCGACCTCGAGAACGACGAGGAACGCGGCGCGCACGACGGCCGCGTGACCACCCTGTGCGACCAGGCAGCCGCATACCTCGTGCGCGAACTCGCCGGCCCGCATGGCGGCGAGACCTGGGCCGTGTCGGGCGCCGGCGAAGACCTCGCGGCGGCGTTGCTGCGCGAGCTGGAGCGCGGCGGCCGGCGCGACGCGTGGCAGCACGACCTCGACGCCGCACCGCCGGCCGAACGCTGGCGCCTGGCGCGCGACTGGGTGCGCGCCTACGCGACGCACCAGGCCCCGCAATCGGTCGACTGGACCGACGACGCGGCCAGCGTGCTGGCCATGCCGTTGCAGCGCACCCGCGTCAACGCGGCGCTCGACCGCACCGTCGAGGGCCTGCGTGGCGAGCACCCGCGCGTCGCCGAAGGGCGCCTCACGCTGAACCTCAACGACTTCTGGCGCCGCTTCTTGTTCCACACGATGCACGCGGTGCCGGGCTACGAGGCGCTGCACAGCCTGCGCCACGAGCTGCTCGAACGCGAGAAGGCGCGGCTCAAGCTGAGCCAGTTCCAGGCCAAGCCCCTGTCGACCTTCGTGCGCAACCAGCTGATCGACGAGCTGTACCTGCCCCTCATCGGCGACAACCTGGCCAAGCAGATCGGTTCGGCGGGCGAGGGCAGCCGCACCGACCGCATGGGCCTGCTGCTGCTGATCTCGCCGCCCGGCTACGGCAAGACCACGCTCATGGAGTACGTGGCCGACCGCCTCGGCCTGATCTTCGTGCGCATCAACTGCCCGGCGCTGGGCCATGGCGTGACGGCCATCGACCCGGCGAACGCGCCCAACAGCGCGGCGCGCCAGGAGCTGGAAAAGCTCAACCTGGGCCTGGCGATGGGCAGCAACGTGATGCTGTACCTGGACGACATCCAGCACACCAGCCCCGAGTTCCTGCAGAAGTTCATCGCGCTGGCCGACGGCACGCGCCGCATCGAGGGCGTGTGGAACGGCGAGCCGCGCAGCTACGACATGCGCGGCAAGCGCTTCGCGATCGTGATGGCGGGCAACCCGTATACCGAGTCGGGCGACGTGTTCAAGATCCCGGACATGCTGGCCAACCGCGCCGACATCTACAACCTGGGCGACGTGCTCTCGGGCCGCGAGGCGGCGTTCGCGCTCTCGTACATCGAGAACAGCCTGACCTCCAACCCCACGCTGATGCCGCTGGCCTCGCGGGATCCGAAGGACGTGCAGCTGCTGGTGAAGATGGCGCAGGGCCACGACGTGCCGAGCAGCGCGCTCTCGCACGCCTACAGTTCGGTCGAGCTGGAAGAGATCAAGGCGCTGCTGCAGCGCCTGTTCCGCGCGCGAGACCTGCTGCTGAAGGTCAACCTGGCGTACATCGCCTCGGCTGCGCAGCAGGAGAGCTACCGCACCGCGCCGCCGTTCAAGCTGCAGGGCAGCTACCGCAACATGACCAAGCTCGCGGGCAAGATCACGCCGCTGATGCGCGACGACGAGCTCGACGCACTGCTGCGCGACCACTACCGCGGCGAGGCCCAGACGCTGACCACCGGCGCGGAAGAAAACCTGCTGCGCCTCGCGCAACTGCTCGGCAGCCCGACGGCCGAGGAGAGCGCGCGCTGGACGGCCATCTGCGACGAGTTCGTGCGCCAGCGCAAGCTCGGCGGCGCCGACGTGGACGGCAGCCAGCGCATCGCGAGCAGCATGCTCGACGTG
Source organism: Variovorax boronicumulans (assembly GCF_009811375.1). NCBI lineage: Bacteria > Pseudomonadati > Pseudomonadota > Betaproteobacteria > Burkholderiales > Comamonadaceae > Variovorax > Variovorax boronicumulans. Next base: position 2,958,904 of record NZ_BKDH01000001.1, on the reverse strand, counting down.
GCGCGCGCGGTCGATGCACTCAAGCCCGAGCCCAAGCCACCGGCCGAGGGTCCGAACGAGAGCCAGCGCCTGGCCGACGCCATGCTGCAGATCGCCGTGACCTACCGCGAGCTGATCCTGCCGCTGGTGACCGCCACCGAACGCCGGCTGGAACTCGACCGTTCGATCAAGCAGGACATGGAGCGCCTCGCCGCCGAGGTGCAGGCCACGCGGGCCGCGCCCAAGCGCGTGCCACCGCCACCATCCCCGCCCAAAGCCGACAAGGATCATTGATGTCCGCATTGCCCGAACTGCTGGCCCAGCTCGACGCCACCCTGGCCGACGCGCGCCTGAGCGACGACGAGCGCCGCGTGCTGGTCCACACCCTGCGCGAAGCCTCGCCCCCCGAAGACGGCCTGCGCCAGCTGCGCAACCGCGCCTTCGACCTCGTGCGTTCGCGCACCGCCGACCCCGAGCAGCTGTCGCTGCTCAAGTGGCTCGAAGGCGTGGTGCGCGCGATCGATACCGGCCGTTCACCCGACAGCGTCACGGTGCGCTCGCAGGCCTACTTCAGCCCCGGCACGGCCTGCCTGCAGGCGATCAACCAGCAGCTGCGAACGGCGAAGCGCGCGGTCGACCTGTGCGTGTTCACGCTCTCGGACGACCGCATCACCGCCGAGGTGTTGGCGGCGCACCGGCGCGGCGTGACGGTGCGCTTCATCACCGACAACGACAAGGAGTACGACCGCGGCAGCGACGTCGGCCAGCTGCGCGCGGCCGGCATTCCGGTGGCGGTGGACCGCACGGAGGCCCACATGCACCACAAGTTCGCGATCTTCGACGGCGCGCGGCTGCTCAACGGCAGCTACAACTGGACCCGCAGCGCCTGCGAGTACAACGAGGAGAACCTGGTGCTGAGCAACGACCCGCCGCTGGTGCGCCGCTTCGCGGACGAATTCGACACCTTGTGGAAAGAACTGCAGGCCCCCTGATGCCAAGACGAATCGACTACGACTGGGAACTGCCCGCCGCCATGCAGCAGCGGCTGGGCGGCAGCACCTATGGTGCGCAGCGCATCATCCACGAGCAGGAGCACCTGATGGTGATCCTGCACGAGCCGCCCTCGGGCACCGGCGCCGAGCGCAAGCCCATCGTGTTCCTGCGCAAGCCCGACGGCGCGTGGCTGCACAAGGGCAACAACCCCGGCGAGCGCGCGCTCGCCAAGCTGCTCGAAAGCTACCGCGCCGCGTTCAGCACCTTCGAGATCCGCCACCAGGCCGCCGAGACCTCGGAAGACCTGTTCCAGATCCTCGGCCCGCTGATCCCGCTCACCCGCGCCGCGCGGAACATGCAGGACACCCTGCAGGCCGCGCGCGATGCGGTGAAGGGCGACCTGATGCTCATCGACCAGCGCGACCTCGCGGTGGAGATCGCACGCGGCTTCGAGCTGCTGCTGGCCGACACGCGCATGTCGCTCGACTACCGGCTCGCACGCGCCGCCGAGGCGCAGGCGCACTCGGCCCTCGAGATGAGCCGTGCGCAGCACAAGCTCAACACCATCGCCGCGCTGACCTTTCCGCTCATGGCCGTCGGCGCGGCCTTCGGCATGAACCTGCACAGCGGGGTGGAGAACCTGCCGTCGTGGGTGTACTGGCTGATCTTTGCGGCCGGCATCTGCCTGGGCGTGATGCTGCGCGGCTGGGTCAAGACACCAGCCGAGCCACCGGTGGCTGCCAGGCCTGCGTCCACGCTGAAGAAAAAGTAGGGCGCACCGCAGGGTCTTCGCGTTTCGCGAAGGCCTGCTGCCATCCGAGCAATTCCGCTCGTCGCCATCTGTTCCTAGAGTCGGGGCAACCCACCTGGAGACAGAGAAAGATGAACGCACTCGAAGGCCTGAAGGTGCTGGAGCTCGGCCAGCTCATCGCCGGCCCGTTCGCTGGCAAGACGCTCGCCGAGTTCGGCGCCGACGTGATCAAGGTCGAGCCTGCCGGCGTCGGCGACCCGCTGCGCAAGTGGCGGCTGCTGCGTGACGGCACCTCGGTGTGGTGGGAGGTGCAGTCGCGCAACAAGCGCTCGGTGTGCCTCGATCTGCGCAGCGCCGAAGGGCAGGAGGCCGTGCGCGCGCTGGCGCTCGAGGCCGACGTGCTCATCGAGAACTTCAAGCCCGGCACGCTCGAAGGCTGGGGCCTGGGCTGGGAGCAGCTGCATGCGCTGAACCCGCGGCTCATCATGCTGCGCATCTCGGGCTACGGGCAGACCGGCCCCTACCGCGACAAGCCGGGCTTCGGCGTGCTCGGCGAATCGATGGGCGGGCTGCGCTACCTCAGCGGCGAGCCCGGCCGGGTGCCGGTGCGTGTGGGCGTCTCGCTGGGCGACACGCTGGCTGCGCTGCATGGCGTGATCGGCGTGCTCACGGCGCTGCACCACCGCACGGCCCACGGCGGCGAGGGCCAGTTCATCGACGTGGCGCTGTACGAATCGGTCTTCAACGTGATGGAAAGCCTGCTGCCCGAGTACGACACCTTCGGTGCCGTGCGCGAGCGGGCCGGCAGCGCCTTGCCGGGCATCGCGCCGACCAACGCCTACCGCTGCAGCGACGGCCACTACGTGCTGGTGGCGGGCAACGGCGACAGCATCTTCCGCCGGCTGATGCGCGCCATCGACCGCGCGGACCTGGAGAACGACCCGGGCCTCGTGCACAACGACGGCCGCGTGCTGCGCGTGGAAGAGATCGACGCCGCCATCGAAGCCTGGACCCTGCAGCACAGCCGCGACGAGGTGCTGGCCGTGCTCGATGCGGCGGGCGTGCCGGTCGGGCGCATCTACACGGTGGCCGACATCGCGACCGATCCGCAGTACCTGGCGCGCGAGATGATCGTGCAAGCGCGCGGCTCCGACGGCGCGCTGCTCAAGGTGCCGGGCGTGGTGCCCAAGCTCAGTGCCACGCCGGGGCGCATCGCGCACGCGGCGCCGCGCCTGGGTGAACACACGGCGGACCTGCGGGGTGCGGGCTGGCCAGCGCGTGGCGTGGAAAGCGAGGCCGTATGAAAACCGGCAACGGCACGCGGTTGTTCATCAACGAGGTCGCCACACGCGACGGCTTCCAGATGGAAAGCCGCTTCATTCCCACCGACGACAAGGTCGCGCTGATCGACCGGCTGAGCACGCTCGGCTACGCCAAGATCGAGGTGACCTCGTTCACTTCGGCCCAGGCGATTCCCGCGCTGCGCGACGGCGAAGCAGTGATGCAGCGCATCGCCCGTCGGCCCGGCGTGGTCTACACCGCGCTCGTGCCGAATGTGCGCGGCGCCGAGCGCGCGCTCGAAAGCCGCATCGACGAATTCAACGTCGTCATGTCGGTCAGCGAGACGCACAACCTCAGCAACCTGCGGATGACGCGCGAGCAGTCGTTCGCGCAACTGGCCGAGGTGATCGCGCTGGCGAAACGGGCGACGGTGCCGGTGAACGTGTCGCTCTCGTGCGTGTTCGGCTGCCCGATGGAAGGCGAGGTGCCGCTGGCAACGGTGCTCGGCTGGACCGACCGCTTCGCGGCGCTGGGCGTGCAGGGCCTCACGCTGTGCGACACCACCGGCATGGCCTATCCCACGCAGGTGCAGGCCGTGTGCGAGGCCGTGCGCGCACGGCACCCGGCACTGGAATGGACGGCGCACTTCCACAACACGCGCGGCATGGGCCTGGTGAACACCATCGCCGCGGTCGAGGCGGGCATTCGCCGACTCGACATGTCGCTCGGCGGCATCGGCGGCTGCCCCTACGCGCCGGGCGCGACGGGCAATGTTGCGACCGAGGACGTGGTCCACATGCTGCAGTGCATGGGCTACGACACCGGCATGGACCTCGATGGCTTGGTCGGCGCAGCGGCTGAACTCGAATCGCTCGTGCAGCACGTACTGCCCGGTCAGGTCTCGCGTGCCCGACACCGGCTGACGCGCCATGCGCCGCCGGCCGATTTCAACGCCATCGTCGAGCGCGCAAAGGCGCGTCCCATCAAGAAGGAGAACGCATGATCGACCACCTGGATCACCTGGTGCTCACGACCGCCAACGAAGAAGCCTGTGTGCGCTTCTACGTCGAGGTGCTGGGCATGACGCTGGAGGTCTTCGGCGCCGGCCGCAAGGCCTTCCGCTTCGGCAACCAGAAGATCAACCTGCACGTGAAGGGCCACGAGTTCGAACCGAAGGCCGAGTTGCCCACGCCCGGTTCGCTCGACCTGTGCTTCATCGCCAGCGTGCCGCTCGAAGAAGTCGTCGCGCGGCTGCACGAGCAGAGCGTGCCGATCCTCGAGGGCCCCGTGATGCGCACGGGCGCCACTGCGCGCATCCGCTCGGTCTACGTGCGCGACCCCGACCTGAATCTCATCGAGATTTCAGAGCTGGCGCCCTAAAGCCCGCCGCCCGAAGACAGTCCACAAAAAACCACTGGAGACAAACCCATGAAACCCGCTCACCGCCTGCTGGCGGTCGGCCTCGCGCTGGCCGCCGCCGCCTCGCAAGCCGACACCTGGCCTTCCAAACCCCTGACCTTCGTGGTGCCCACGGCACCCGCGGGCTCCACCGACATCATGGCGCGGCTGATCGCCGACCCGCTGCAGCGCGCGCTGGGCCAGCCGGTCGTGGTCGACAACAAGCCCGGCGCCAGCGGCAACATCGGCACCGAGTTCGTGGCTCGCGCCGCGCCCGACGGCTACACGCTGCTGCTGCAGTACTCGGGCTACCACGTCGGCAACCCGTCGCTGTACCCGAACCTGCGCTGGAGCCCGAGCAAGGACTTCGTGCCGGTGGCGATGGTGATGCGCGCGCCGCACGTGGTCGCGGTGAGCGGCAAGCTGCCGGTGACCACGATGAAGGAACTCATCGAGTACGGCAGGAAGAAGGAGGGCGGCCTGTTCTACGCCTCGTCGGGCAATGGCTCGATCCAGCACATCGCCGGCGAGCTGCTGTCGCGCCAGACCAAGCAGCCGGCCACGCACGTGCCCTACAAGGGCTCGGGGCCGGCCATCAACGACCTGGTGGCGGGCAATGTCGACATCTTCATCACCACGCCGCCCTCGGTCATCGGCCACTTCGCGGGCGGCCGCATCAAGCCGCTGGCGTACACCGGCAGCAAGCGGCACGCGTCGATGCCGAACGTGCCGACCTCGGCCGAGGCCGGGTTGCCGGGCTACGAGGTCGAGTCGTGGTTCGCGGTGTTCGCCCCGGCGAAGACGCCGCCCGAGGTGGTGAACAAGCTCAGCGCCGAGATCCGGAAGATCGTCGAGAGCGAGGCCTTCCGCAAGAAGGTGGACGAGCAGGGCGCCTTCGCGACCTACATGGACCCGGCGACGCTGGGCCGGTTCGTCGACCAGGAACTCGCGGCCTGGTCGAAGGTGATCAAGGGCGCCGACATCAAGCCGGAGTGAAGGCCCTCCGCCAGGTTCAGGGCTTGACGCCCAGCACCGACAGGATCACCGCCGCGAGGCCGAGCGCCACGGGCACCTGGTGCCCGGCCAGCGCGCGGGCCTGGGCCACGGACAGCCTGGTTTGCTGAAGGAGGTTCTTTTCCGAATGAAGGGGTGTGGACATGGTGTCTGCTCCTGTGAGGGGCGAACGATGTGTTCGCGTGGGTTCTACGATAGGCCTCTCAACCGGCGATGGCGCATGGGTTTTGTCGACACGGCGTTTCCGTTTTCGCAACGATCCGGGGGCTCTGGCAGGGAACTTCTGCTCAGAACTCAGAATGGAGTCATGCAACGGAAAGAACGAAACACGCACATGAAGGGTTTGACGATGCGCACGGCCACCCCGGCGGACGCCGTGCCCTGGCCGCTCCTGTTCGACGCGGACGGCCCGCGCCCCGAGATCGAAAAGTACCTGCTGCGCGGTGAGCAATGGCTGGCCGAACAGGCCGGCGTGGTCGTCGGCCAGATGGTGCTCATGGCCACGCGCGTCGACACCTGGGAGGTCATGAACATCGCCGTGGCCGAAGCCCACAAGGGCCAGGGCATCGGCACCGCGATGCTCAAGAAGGCGAAAGCGCTTGCCAGGCAGCGCGGCGCGCACCGGCTCGAAGTCGGCACGGGCAACAGCAGCCTGCGCGAGCTGGCCTTCTACCAACGCTTCGGCTTTCGGATCGTCGGCGTCGACGTCGACTACTTCGTGCGCCGCTGGGGCAAGGCGACGAAGCAGAACGGCATTCCGCTGCGGGACCTGGTGCGCATGGAGATGGTGCTCTAGCGCGCCCCGCACCACGACCGCACTCAGTGTGCGCAGGACACTGGGTGCTTCCCGCAGCGAAATCAAGGAGGAGGGGCGCAGCCCCGGGGGACATTCGCGGAGGGAAGTACCCAGTGGCCTGTGCACGCGCCCTGAAAAGAATCACCCCGCGATGAGCTTCTGCACCAATTCCGCAGTCGTAGCCGCCGCGTACTTGCGCATCAACCGCGCCCGATGCAATTCAACGGTGCGATGGCTGATGCCCAGCGCCTTCCCGATCTCCTTCGACGTCAGCCCGCGCATCACCTGCGCCGCCACCTCCCGCTCGCGCGGCGTGAGCTCCGCCTTCACCGCGCGGCGCGAGCCCAGGTCCTCGAAGGTCCAGATGCCAGCCTCGTGCGGCGCCGCGCGGTTCATCGCGTGGCCGGTGACGTGGCACCAGAAGGTCTCGCCGGCCAGCGCACCGTGCAGGCCGCCCAGCCGCTTCATCATGCGGTTGTCTGCATAGTGGCCGCTGGCGTTCAGAAAGGGCTCCATGCGCTTGCCGATGCGCTCGAACTCCGCCACGCTGGGGTACAGGATGCTGAACGAATGCCCGACCAGCGCGGAGGGCTCTGCGCCGAAAATTTCGCACACGCGCTGGTTGCAGGCGACGATGGTGCGGTTGCTCGAGACCACCATGCCGACGGGTGCATGTTCAAAAGCCAGCCGGTAATCGATCTCGGGCATCGGGTGTCACCATTACGAAATACTACGTATACGAGTAGGTAGTATCGTTGAAGCCTTTCCCACCCACTCTCCACCACCCATCAAGGAGCCCGAGTGAACAAGATTTATCCCTCCGCAGACGCGGCACTCAAGGGGGTCGTGGCCGACGGGCAGACGCTCGCGGTCGGCGGCTTCGGCCTGTGCGGCATTCCCGAAGCGCTGATCGACGCGCTGAAGGATTCCGGCGTGCAGAACCTCACCGTCATCTCGAACAACGCGGGCGTCGACGGCTTCGGCCTCGGCAAGCTGCTCGAGACGCGCCAGATCAAGAAGATGATCGCGTCGTACGTGGGCGAGAACAAGGAGTTCGAGCGCCAGTACTTGGCCGGTGAACTGGCCCTCGAATTCACGCCCCAGGGCACGCTGGCCGAGAAGCTGCGCGCCGGCGGCGCCGGCATTCCGGCCTTCTTCACGAAGACCGGCGTGGGCACGCAAGTGGCCGAAGGCAAGGAGCTGCGCGAGTTCGGCGGCGAGACCTACGTCATGGAGCATTCGCTGGTGCCCGACGTGGCGCTGGTCAAGGCCGACGTGGCCGACAAGGCCGGCAACCTGCGCTTCCGTCTCACGGCGCGCAACTTCAACCCCGCCGCCGCCATGGCCGGCAAGGTCTGCATCGTCGAGGTCGAGAAGATCGTCGAAGTGGGCGAGCTGGCCCCCGACGACATCCACCTGCCGGGCATCTACGTGCACCGCCTGGTGCTCAACGCCACGCCCGAGAAGCGCATCGAGAAACGCACCGTGAGCGCCTCGGTCGATGCCGCCGCCGCCAAGGTCGAGGCCCAGACCGCCATCGCCCAGGCCGCCGCCGCCGGCAGCGAATCGGCCGTGAAGGCCGTCAACAAGAAAGAAGGAGCCTGAGATGCCCTGGACCCAAGACCAGATGGCGGCCCGCGCCGCGCAAGAACTCGAAGACGGCTTCTACGTCAACCTCGGCATCGGCATCCCGACCCTGGTGGCCAACCACACCGGCACCAAGGAAGTCTGGCTGCAGAGCGAAAACGGCATGCTCGGCATCGGCCCATTCCCGACCGAGGACAACGTCGACGCCGACCTCATCAACGCCGGCAAGCAGACCGTCACGACGCTGCCCGGCTCGGCCATCTTCGGCAGCCATGACAGCTTCGCGATGATTCGCGGCGGCAAGATCAACCTGTCGATCCTCGGTGCGATGCAGGTCAGCGCCAAGGGCGATCTCGCCAACTGGATGATCCCCGGCAAGATGGTCAAGGGCATGGGCGGCGCCATGGACCTCGTGGCCGGCGTGAAGCGCGTGATCGTGCTGATGGAACACGTGGCCAAGAAGAAGGACGGCACCGAAGACCTGAAGATCCTCGAGCAATGCACGCTGCCGCTGACCGGCGTGGGTGTGGTCGATCGCATCATCACCGACCTGGCCGTGATGGACGTCGTGCCTGAAGGCCTCAAGGTGATCGAGCTGGCGCCGGGCGTGAGCTTCGACGCGCTGCAGGCCAAGACCGGTGCGAAGCTGATCCAGTAAGCCATCGGCACAAGGTCGCGAACGCAACGACAACAACAAGGGCAGGGCCGCGCAAGCGGACCCTGCCTTTTTCATTTCTTTTTTTCCTTCCCTGAAGGGGCGACGCATGGCAACGAGTGAAGAAGTCCTGGCCGGTCTCTGGCAACTGGCGGGGCTGCCCGCCGAAGCGCTGGCCTTCGCGCGGCTCACGGGCGCCGACCCGGTGCTGCCGTCGTCCTTCGCGGTCGGCCTCGCGGCGCAGGCCAGCATCGCGGCCGCCGCGCTCGCGGCCTGCGAGCTGGGGCACCGGCGCGGCGTGGCGCGGCAAGAGGTCGCGGTCGACATGCTGCACGCCGCGCTCGACTGCACGGGCTGGTTCAGCCTCGACGGCCGCGTGCCCGATCTGTGGGACACCTTCTCCGGCATGTACCGCTGCGCCGACGGCTGGGTGCGCATCCACGCCAACTTCAAGCACCACCGCGAAGGCGCGCTGCGCCTGATGAAGCTGGACCCGGCCAACGCCACGCGCGCCGACGCCGAGGCCGCGATGGCCGGCTGGCGCGCGGTCGATTTCGAATCGGCCGCCGCCGCGCAAGGCCTGGTGGCGACCGCACTGCGCCGCTTCGACGAATGGGACGCCTCGCCCCACGGGCAGGCGGTGGCGGCGCAGCCGCTCTTCACCATCGAGCGCATCGGCGATGCACCGCCGCGCACGCTGCCGCCCTTGCGCGACGACCAGCGCCCGCTCGAAGGCCTGCGCGTGCTCGACCTCACACGCATCCTCGCGGGGCCGGTCGGCGGCCGGGCGCTGGCGGCCTATGGCGCCGACGTGATGCTGGTCAATTCGCCGAACCTGCCGAACATCGAATCCATCGCCGACACCAGCCGCGGCAAGCTCTCGACGCACGTGGACCTGTGCACGGATGAAGGTCGCGCCGTGCTGCACGGCCTCGTCGCCGATGCGCATGTCTTCGTGCAGGGCTACCGCCCCGGCGGCATCGCGGCGCTGGGCTTCGGCCCCGAGGCGCTGGCGCGCGAGCGGCCGGGCATCGTCTGCGTGTCGCTCACGGCCTATGGCACGCAGGGGCCGTGGGCCGATCGGCGCGGCTTCGATTCGCTGGTGCAGACCGCCATGGGCTTCAACCATGCGGAGGGCGAGGCCGCGGGCGACGGCAAGCCGCGCCCGATGCCGATGCAGATCCTCGACGAAGCCAGCGGCTACCTGATCGCCCTGGGCGCCGCCGCGGCGCTGTGGCGCCAGCTGCAGGAGGGCGGCAGCTGGCATGTGCAGGTCTCGCTGGCGCAGACGGGGCAGTGGCTGCGCGGGCTGGGGCGCGTGGACGGCGGGCTGTCGATCGCGCGGGCCGATGTCGCGCCGTACGTCGAGACCTCCGCCTCGGGCTTCGGCGAACTGGCTGCGGTGCGCCACAGCGCGCAGCTGTCACATACACCGGCCGCCTGGCCGCGGCCGTCGATGCCACCGGGCAGCCATCCGCCCGTATGGCCCGCGGCTGCCAGGGGATGAGAAACTGGGCGAATGGCTTACCTAGACATCGACAACCTCCAGAGCATTTTTCTTGACGACGAGGCGCTGCGCGCACGGCATCTGCAGCGCCAGCATTGCGGCGCCCTGAACCTCACGAGCGGCCGCATCGTGGCCTGCGACCCGCTGGTGCAGCCTGAGCGCGAGCCTTTCGCTCGCAGCGTGAGCGGGCGGGGCGCGTTTCCCGTCGAGGTGTTGCAAGGCGGCGGCCGCCATGCACTGGCCGTGCTGTGGCTGCGTGAACGCGCCGGCCTGCAGGCGGGCGAGCTGCGCTGGGAAGCCGCGCTGCTCGAAGGGCAATCGCAGGATGAACTCGGCAGCGACGAGTTCTATGGCTACCCGGTCGATGCCGGCGTCGGTTGCTTCATGGATGCCGACGGCGCCAAGGCCATGGCCGAGCGCGAGGCGCGCGAGTCCGCCACCAACCCCGAGTACGTCAGCTACTACGACGACGTGCTCGGCGCCGACCTCGCCTCGGCCGACATCGCCGACCACTACCCGCTGGGCGCTGGCAGCGCGAACAACGTGCTGATCTTCAGCGCCGGCTGGGGCGACGGCAGCTACCCGAGCTTCTGGGCGCTTGATGCCGCGGGCGAGCCCGTGGCGCTCGTGACCGACTTCATGGTCATGCAGGGCGGTGACGCGCGCGACGAGGACGACAAGCGCAGCGACGCCTATGTGGCCAGTCTCTCGCCCGAGAAGCTGGCGGCGCTCGAGGCGCTGGGCGCGGCGGCGGTCGCAGGCGATGCGGCGGCGATCCAGCCCCTGCTCGCCAGCGGGCTCGCGCAGCCCAACGAGATCGTCCCCTCGCTCGGCGAGACCGCGATCATGAGCGCCATCCGCATGAACCAGCTGGACGCGCTGCGCGTGCTGCTGGCGGCGGTGCAGGGCCAACTGCCGATGCCGCCTCAGTTCTATCGCATGGACGAGGAAGAGAGCTACATCGACTACGCGCGCCGGCTCAAGAAGCCGCGCGTGGACGGGTTGATCGAACTGCTGGAAAAGGCTGCTGCACCGGCGCCGGCGGCCAAGCCTGGGTTCCTGAAGCGCCTGTTTTCCTGAGCGCGCGAGCCGGTCACCTGGCGTTCGCCGCGCTGTCGGGCAACAGCACCTGCTGTTGGGCCGTGGCCGTCGCGCGCAGGAATTCCCACACCGTCTGCATGCGCGCCAGGTGCTTCGTTTCCGCCGGCATCGACATCCAGAAGGTCCGCGTGAAGTTCGCCGCGTCCGGCAGCACCGGCTTGAGCGCGCGGTCGTCCTGCGCGATGAACGCCGGCAGCACCGCAATCCCCGCGCCCGCCGCCACCGCCCGGTGCTGCGCCAGCACGCTGGTGCTGCGCAGCGCGAAGCTGTCGGGGCGGTGCAGTTCGTCCAGGTACTGCAGCTCCTTGCTGAACAGCAGGTCGTCCACGTAGCTGATGAAGGTGTGGCCGCGCAGGTCTTCGCGCGTCTTGATGGGCTTGTGCGCGGCCAGGTACTGCTTCGAAGCGTACAGGCGCAGCGTGTAGTCGGTGAGCTTGGTGACCACCACCGGCCCGCGCGCGGGCCGTTCGAGCGAGATCACGATGTCGGCCTCGCGCCGCGACAGGTGCACCAGCCGCGGCATCGCGAGCAGGTCGATGGTGAGCTTCGGGTGTTGCAGCGCGAACAGCGCCAGCTGCGGCGCCAGCACCACGGTGCCGAAGCCCTCGGTGGCACCGATGCGCACCAGCCCCGACAGGCCTTCCTGCGAGGCCGGCGCAGTACTCTCCACGGCCTGGAAGGCGCTTTCCATCGCCTCGACCTGGGGCTGCAGCCGGCGGCCCGCCTCGGTGAGCCGGTGGCCGCCGGCCTCGCGCGAAAAGAGGGGCGCGCCCACCTCCTTTTCGAGCGCCTGGATGCGCCGCGCGACGGTGGTGTGGTCGACCTCCAGCCGGCGCGCGGCGCTCATCAGCGTGCCCGAGCGGGCGAGTTCGAGAAAGTAGCGCAGGTTGTCCCAGTCCATGTGCGTGCGGCCTCGTGCGGGGTGGCGTGCGGTGCTTTGCATTTTTGCAAAGCGATGACGCATATTTGTCTATTGTCATGGCAAATCTGCAAAGCTAGGATGCAGGCTGCACCGGTTCGAACCGGTCCCGTATTCACAGGAGACAAACCCCCATGGACGCCACCACCACCCCCTCGACGCAGGTTGCCACCGTCAAGCTGCTCATCGGCGGCAAGTTCGTCGAATCGAAGACCACCGAATGGCGCGACGTCGTCAACCCGGCCACGCAGCAGGTGCTGGCCCGCGTGCCCTTCGCCACGCAAGCCGAGCTCGACGCTGCCGTGGCCTCTGCCAAGGAAGCCTTCAAGACCTGGCGCAAGACGCCCCTGGGCGCGCGCGCGCGCATCTTCCTGAAGCTGCAGCAGCTCATCCGCGAGAACATGGGCGAGCTGGCTGCGATCCTCACGGCCGAGCAGGGCAAGACGCTGCCCGACGCCGAAGGCGACGTGTTCCGCGGCCTCGAAGTGGTCGAGCACGCCTCGAACATCGGCAACCTGCAACTGGGCGAGCTGGCCAACAACGTGGCCAACGGCGTCGACACCTACACGCTGCTGCAGCCGCTGGGCGTGTGCGCCGGCATCACGCCGTTCAACTTCCCGGCCATGATCCCGCTGTGGATGTTCCCGATGGCCATCGTCACCGGCAACACCTTCGTGCTCAAGCCCTCCGAACAAGACCCGATGGTCACGATGCGCCTGTGCGAACTGGCGCTCGAAGCCGGCGTGCCGCCCGGCGTGCTGAACGTGGTGCACGGCGGCGAAGCCGTCGTCAACGGCATCTGCGACCACAAGGACATCAAGGCGATCAGCTTCGTCGGCTCGACCAAGGTCGGCACGCACGTCTACAACCGCGCCACGCTGGCCGGCAAGCGCGCGCAATGCATGATGGGCGCGAAGAACCACGCCATCGTGATGCCCGACGCCAACAAGGAGCAGACGCTCAACGCGCTGGCCGGCGCGAGCTTCGGCGCGGCGGGCCAGCGCTGCATGGCCGTGTCGGTCGCGGTGCTGGTGGGTGAGGCGCGCAACTGGGTGCCCGAGCTCATCGAGAAGGCCAAGACGCTGAAGATCGGCGCGGGCACTGAAAAGGGCGTGGACGTGGGCCCGCTGGTCTCGTGCGCAGCGTACGACCGCGTGAACAGCCTCATCGAACGCGGCGAAGCCGACGGCGCCAAGCTCGTGCTCGACGGCCGCAAGCCCACTGTGCCCGGCTACGAGAAGGGCAACTTCGTCGGCCCGACGATCTTCACCGGCGTGAAGCCCGGCATGACGATCTACGAACAGGAAGTGTTCGGCCCCGTGCTGTGCATTGCCGACGCCGAGACCATCGACGAAGCCATCGACCTGATCAACAGCAACCCGAACGGCAACGGCACGGCGATCTTCACGCAGTCGGGCGCCGCGGCGCGCCGCTTCCAGGAAGACATCGACGTGGGCCAGGTCGGCATCAACGTGCCGATTCCGGTGCCGGTCCCGATGTTCTCGTTCACCGGTTCGCGCGCTTCCAAGCTCGGCGACCTGGGCCCGTACGGCAAGCAGGTCATCATGTTCTACACGCAGACCAAGACCGTGACGGCACGCTGGTTCGACGACAGCACCGTGAGCCAGGGCGTCAACACCACCATCAGCCTCAAGTGAGGCAGGGGCTTCGCGTCGCAGCCTGGGCCGCCGCGGCGGCGCTTGCCCTGCTGGCCGGCGGGGCGCAGGCGGCCGGCTCCGACGAGCCGGTCGACTGCAACCCCAACGGCAACCAGCAGCAGATGAACGACTGCGCGCTGCGCGATTTCCGCGCGGCCGACGCCGAGCTCAACATCCGCTACGGCGAGGTGATGAAGACGCTCTCGCCGCAGATGCGCGTCGCGCTGCGCACCGAGCAGCGGACCTGGCTCAAGGGCCGCGACCCCGGGTGCAAGCGGGCCGCGAAGGCGAACGAAGGCGGCTCGATCTGGCCGCTGGTGTTCAACGCGTGCCTGGAAAAATCGACCCGCAAACGCACCGCCGAACTGGACCTCTGGAAGGGTCGTCAACCATGAATTTCGAACTGTCCGAAGAACAGAACGCCTTTGCGCAGACCGCGCGCGATTTCGCGCAAGCCGAGTTCGCACCGCACGCCGCGCAGTGGGATGCCGAGGCGGTCTTTCCGCGCGAAGCCATCGCCAAGGCCGGCGAGCTGGGCTTTTGCGGCCTGTACGCGCCCGAGCGCATCGGCGGCCTGGGCCTGCCGCGGCTCGACTCGGCGCTGGTGTTCGAGGAAATGGCCGCGGTCGACCCCTCGACCACCGCCTTCATCACGATCCACAACATGGCGACGTGGATGCTCGGCACCTGGGCCACCGATGCGGTGGCCCAGCAGTGGGGCGAAGACCTCACGAGCGGGCGCAAGCTGGCGTCGTACTGCCTGACCGAACCGGGCGCGGGCTCCGACGCGGGGTCGCTGAAGACGCGCGCCGAGCTGCAGGGCGCCGAATACGTCATCAATGGCAACAAGGCCTTCATCTCCGGCGCCGGCTCGACCGACGTGCTGGTGCTCATGGCGCGCACGGGCGGCGCGGGCGCCAGCGGCATCTCGGCCTTCGCGGTGCCGGCCGACGCGCCGGGCGTGAGCTACGGCAAGAAGGAGCACAAGATGGGCTGGAACAGCCAGCCCACGCGCACCATCAACTTCGACAACGTGCGTGTGCCCGCGCAGAACCTGCTGGGCAAGGAGGGCGAGGGCTTTCGCATCGCCATGAAGGGCCTGGACGGCGGACGCATCAACATCGCGACCTGCTCGGTGGGCGCGGCGCAGGGCGCGCTCGACGCAGCGCGCCGCTACCTGCACGAGCGCCAGCAGTTCGGCAAGCCGATCGCGAGCTTCCAGGCACTGCAGTTCAAGCTGGCCGACATGGCGACCGAGCTGGTCGCCGCGCGGCAGATGGTGCGGCTGGCCGCCAGCAAGCTCGACGCGGGCCATGCGGACGCGAGCACCTATTGCGCGATGGCCAAGCGCTTCGCGACCGATGCGGGCTTCAATGTCTGCAACGACGCGCTGCAACTGCATGGCGGCTACGGCTACCTCAGCGAGTTCCCGCTCGAGCGCCTGGTGCGCGACACGCGCGTGCACCAGATCCTCGAAGGCACCAACGAAATCATGCGCGTCATCGTTGCGCGAAAATTGCTGGAAGGCGACAGCGACATCCGCTGACCCCGCCGCACCCAGGACCTGAAAACAATGACCGACAACGTAGTTCTCTTCAACGAAATCAAGACCGCCGGCGGCCAGCGTTTTGCCGTAGCCACGCTCAATGCGCCGGCTTCGCTCAACGCGCTGTCCGTGGACATGGTGCGCCTGCTCACGCCCAAGCTGCGCGAGTGGGCGGCCGACGCCGGCATCGTCGGCGTGCTGCTCGACGCGGCGGGCGAGAAGGCCTTCTGCGCCGGCGGCGACCTGCGCCAGCTGTACCAGACGCTGCTCGACTGCGGCCCCGCGCGCAACACCTACGCCGAAGACTTCTTCCGCGAGGAGTACGAGCTCGACCACCTGATCCACACCTTCCCCAAGCCCTTCCTGTGCTGGGGCCACGGCATCGTGATGGGCGGCGGCGTGGGCCTGCTGGCGGGCGCCTCGCACCGCGTGATGACGCTGCAAAGCCGCATCGCCATGCCCGAGATCAACATCGGCCTGTACCCCGACGTGGGCGGCAGCTGGTTCCTGCGCCGCACGCCGGGCCGCACGGGCCTGTTCCTGGCGCTCACGGCCGCCAACATCAACGCGCACGACACCATCTTCTGCGGCCTGGCCGACGTGCTGGTGCCGCACGAGCGCAAGGGTGCGGTGATCGAGGCCATCGCGTCCACGCAGTGGGCCGGCGGCGACGCCAAGGCCGACCGCGCCACGCTGTCGCGCATCCTGGCCCAGGCGGGCGAGGGCGCCGAAATGCCCGCCTCGAAGGTGCGCGAGCACTACGACACCATCAACGCGCTGATGGCCGGCGACGACCTGCTCGACATCGCCAAGCGCCTGCGTGACGTGCAAAGCGACGACGCCTGGCTGCAGACCGCTTCGAAGACCTTCACCAAGGGCGCGCCGAGCTCCATCGCGCTGAGCTTCGAGCTCTGGCAGCGCGTGCCGCGCATGTCGCTGGCCGAGGTGTTCCGCTTCGAGTACTGGGCCTCGCTGGGCTTCTGCGCGAACAAGGATTTCGCCGAAGGCATCCGCGCCGTGCTGGTCGACAAGGACCGCAACCCGCGCTGGAACCCCGCCACGCTCGAAGAGATCACGCCGGCCTTCGTCGAAGACCACCTGCGTCCGCGCGGCGAGATGCCGGCGGAGCTGGCCTCGCTGACCTGACCGGCCCCATTCCCTGCACAGAACAACGGAGACAAGACACATGAAGATCGCATTCATCGGCCTGGGCAACATGGGCGGCCCGATGGCCCTGAACCTGCACAAGGCAGGCCACACGCTCAGCGCCTTCGACCTCTCGGCCGAAGCCTGCAAGAAGTTCGCCGCCGAAGGCCTGCCGATCGCCAAGTCGGCGGCCGAGACCGTGGCCGGCGCCGAGGTGGTGATCAGCATGCTGCCCGCCAGCGCGCACGTCGAGGGCCTGTTCCTCGGCGGCGCCGGCAAGCCCGGCCTGCTCGACAGCATCCAGGCCGGCACGCTCGTGATCGACAGCAGCACCATCGCCGCCGCCACCTCGCGCAAGGTGGCCGAGGCCGCCGCCGCCAAGGGCGTCGCGATGATCGATGCGCCCGTGTCGGGCGGCACCGGCGGCGCGATTGCCGGCACGCTGACCTTCATGGTCGGCGGCGACACCCAAGACCTGGAGCGCGCGCGCCCGGTGCTCGAGAAGATGGGCGCCAACATCTTCCACGCCGGCGCGGCCGGTGCGGGCCAGACCGCCAAGATCTGCAACAACATGCTGCTCGGCATCCTGATGATCGGTACCTCGGAAGCGCTCGCGCTGGGCGTGGCCAACGGGCTCGACCCGAAGGTGCTGTCCGAAATCATGCGCCGCAGCTCGGGTGGCAACTGGGCGCTCGAGAAGTACAACCCCGTGCCCGGCGTGATGGAAGCCGCCCCTGCCTCGAAGAACTACGCCGGCGGCTTCGGCACCGACCTGATGCTCAAGGACCTGGGCCTGGCGCAGGAAAACGCCACCGCCGTGCGCGCGGCCACGCCGCTGGGCGGCCTGGCGCGCAGCCTGTACGCGGCGCACAGCCTCGCGGGCCACGGCGCGCTCGATTTCTCGAGCGTGCTGAAGCTGGTTCAGAAGGCCGGCTGAACGGCGCGCCGGCCGCGCCGCGCCATCGCGAGCAGCAGGCCGGCCGCCACGAGGTTGGCGCCGATCGCCACGAGGATCGGCAGCAGGTAGCTGCGCGTGAGGTCGAAGGCGAAGCCCGCGGCGCTCGGTCCGATCAGCGTGCCGATGGCCACGCTGGTGTACAGGATGCCGATGATCGCGCCGATGTGGCGTCCGCCGAACCAGTCCATCACCAGCGCGGGCAGCAACGCCACGAAGCCGCCGTAGAACACGCCGTACGCAAAGGCGAACAGGGCCAGCCCCCAGAACCCGCCCGACACGGCCCAAACCACCAGCGACAACGCCATGCCCGCCGACATCAGCGGCAGCGCATGGTCCCGGCCCATGCGGTCGGCCAGCCCGCCCAGGAAGAAGCGGCCCGCCGTGCTGCCCACGCCGATCGCGCCGAGCAGCAGCACCGCCGACGACGCGGCCACGCCGTGGTCGAGCGCGTAGGGCACCAGGTGCACGAAGGGCGCGAACAGGCCGAACGAGCTGATGAGGCAGGCCGCGTACAGCCCCGCGAAACGGCCCGAGCCCACGGCCTCGCGCACCGAGGCACCGGGCGGCAACGCGGTGGGCGCTTGTGCCTGCGGCGGATCGCCATCCGGCCCGAGGCCGCGTGCGCGCGGGTCGTTTTCGACCAGGAGCGCCATGCCCACGCCCACCACGGCCGCGAGCACGCCGAGCGCCAGGTAGGCGTCGCGCCAGCCCAGCGTGTCGATGAGCCACGAGGCCAGCGGCGGCATCGCCAGCGTGCCCACGCCGATGCCGCTCACGGCGAGCCCCGAAGCGAAGCCGCGCTGGCGCACGAACCAGCGCTGCACCGCACCCAGCACCGGCACGTACGAGGCCCCCACGCCGAGGCCGACACCGAGCCCGTAGGCCCAGAAGATCTGCGTCAGGCTGCGCGCCTGCCCCGCGAGCACCAGCCCGAGGCCGACCAGCACCATGCCTGCGACGGCGAGCCGCCGCGCGCCCCAGCGGTCGGCGAGCGGGCCGCTGAACACGCCGAGCCCGAAGTACAGGAAGCCCGCGAGCGAGAACACCAGCGACACCTCGCCGCGCGAGGCGCCGAAGTCGCGCTGCAGCGCATCGAGGAACGCGCTGAAGGTGTAGGCGCAGCCGAAGCCCACGAACATCACGGCGAAGGCGCCGGCGACCACGAGCCAGCCGTGGAAGAAGCGGGGGCGTGGAATGGCAGGGGTGTCGAGTGTCTTCGGAGGGGTCATGGGGCGGTCCGTGGTGGTGGTCGATCTTCAGGCCGTGCACCACCCTGCACTGGCCGGATTCGGACGTGATCCTCCCGCCATCGGACTCGCAGGGCTCACAGCAATTCGATCCCCGGCAGGCTCTTGAAGCAGCTCTCGCGCGTGACGCGCACGAAGTCGTCCAGCCAGGGCCGCGCCGACGTCGCCTGCGTGCAGGCCATGTACAGCCGCCCCGTCAGGCCCCGGGCGCCCACGCGGCGCGCCGTGACGTAGCCGCGGTCGAGGTAATTCTGCACCGCCCACAGCGGCAGCGTGGCCACGCCGCGCCCGCTGGCCACCAGCTGCAGCATCGCCACCGTGAGCTCGGTCGTGCGCCGGTGCGCGGGCTCGACGCCGGCGGGCGCCAGCACCTGGCGCACGATGTCGAGCATCTCGTCGGGCACGGGGTAGGTGATGAGCGTCTGGTCGGCGAAGTGCCGGGCCGTGAGGTGGGGCTTGGCCGTCAGCGCATGGTCGTTGGCCAGCAGCGCGACGATCTCGAAGCGGAACAGCGCGTGGTAGTCGACCGTTTCATCGGGGTCTTCCTCGGAGAGGATCGCCACCTCGGCGCGGTTCTGCATCACCAGCGCGATCGGGTCGGGGTGGAAGCCCGAGACGATGTCCAGCTCGATCTCGGGCCAGCGCTGGCGAAAGGCGTCCATCGCGGGCATCAGCCAGTCGAAGCAGGTGTGGCACTCGACCACGATGCGCAGTTGCCCGCTGCGCCCCAGCGCGAGCCGCGCCACGTCGCGCTCGGCCTCTTCGACGAGCGGCAGCGTGGTGTCGGCCAGCTGGAGCAGCCGCAGCCCCGTGGTGCTGAACTGCGGCGGCACCGACTTGCGCTCGAAGAGCTGGGCGCCGTAGCGCTCTTCGAGCAGCTTGATCTGGTGCGACAGCGCCGACTGCGTGAGGTTGAGCAGCTGCGCCGCGCGCACCAGGCTGCCGGTGTCGCGCAACGCGGCCAGCGTGCGCAGGTGACGGATCTCGAGGATGGACTGCATCATGAAAATGATTCAAGCGAACGGGCAAAAGGTTTCGTTTGAATCATATGCGCCAAACGCCGACCATCACCGGTTTCCAAGACCAGCGACCGGATTACCTGCAATGACCACCCGTACCCACATCCTCGGCTTTCCGCGCATGGGCGCCCACCGGGAACTCAAGTTCGCCCTCGAGAAGCACTGGCGCGGCGAGAGCGACCATGCGGCGCTCGAAGCCGTCGGCGAGGCGCTGCGCGCGCGCCACTGGCAGGCGCAGCGCGATGCGGGGCTCGACTTCGTGACCGTGGGCGACTTCGCCTTCTACGACCACGTGGCCAACCACATCCAGCTGCTGGGCTGCGAGCCGGCGCGCTTCGGCTTCAGCGGCGACGAGCCCGAGCTGTCGCGCTACTTCAAGATGGCGCGCGGCGTGGAAGACGAAGCGGGCCACGTGCACGACGAAAGCTGCGCCCACGGCGCCGAAGGCACCTTCGCGCTCGAGATGACCAAGTGGTTCGACACCAACTACCACTACCTCGTGCCCGAGTTCGATGCGGCCACGCAGTTCAGGCTGGCATCGACGCGCCTGTTCGACGAGGTCGCGCAGGCGCAGCAGGCCGGCCACGCGGTCAAGGCCGTGCTGCTGGGGCCGCTGAGCTTCCTGTACCTGGGCAAGGAGAAGGCGGCCGGCTTCGACCGCTTCTCGCTGCTCGAATCGCTGCTGCCCGTGTACGAGCAGGTGCTCGGGCGGCTCAAGCAGCAGGGCGTGGAGTGGGTGCAGATCGACGAGCCGATCCTGGGCCTCGACCTGCCCGAGGCCTGGCGCAACGCCTTCGAGCGCGTGTACTGGCAGATCGCGCGCAATGCGCCGAAGCTGCTGCTGGCGAGCTACTTCTCGCCGCTGTCTGAGAACCTGCGCCTGGCCTGCCAACTGCCCGTGGCCGGCCTGCACGTCGACGCCGTGCGCGCGCCGCAGGAGCTGACCGGCGTGGCCGACTGGCTGCCGGCGCACAAGGTGCTGTCGGTCGGCGTGGTCGACGGCCGCAACATCTGGCGCACCGATGTCGATGTGGCGCTGGGCAAGCTCAGGCCCGTGGCGGAGAAGCACCAGGGCGAGCTGTGGATCGCGCCGTCGTGCTCGCTGCTGCACGTGCCGTTCAGCCTCGCGGCTGAGACGAAGCTCGACACCGAACTGAAATCATGGCTCGCCTTCGCGATCGAGAAGCTCGATGAGTTGCGCGTGCTGCGTGCGGCTGTCGATGGCGACGAAGCCTCGGTGGCCGCAGATCTCACGGCCGCCCGTGTCGCCGTGGCCGCGCGCCGCGCCAGCCCGCGCGTGCACCGCGCCGACGTGGCGCTGCGCCTGGCGCGCAGCGTGGCCGGCGACGACCGTCGCGTGTCCGCTTTCCCGCAGCGCCAGCAGCTGCAGCGCACGCGCTTTGCACTGCCTGCGCTGCCGACCACCACCATCGGCTCGTTCCCGCAGACCGCCGAGATCCGCGCGGCCCGCGCCGCCTTCAAGCGCGGCGAGCTCGATGCCCCCGGCTATCGCGAGAAGATGCGCGCCGAGATCGCACTGGCCGTGCGCAAGCAGGAAGAACTCGGCATCGACGTGCTGGTGCATGGCGAGGCCGAGCGCAACGACATGGTCGAGTACTTCGGCGAGCAGCTCGACGGCTTTGCCTTCACGGCCAACGGCTGGGTGCAGTCGTACGGCTCGCGCTGCGTGAAGCCGCCGGTGATCTTCGGCGACGTGGCACGCCCGGCGCCGATGACGGTCGAATGGACCGCCTACGCGCAGAGCCTCACGACGCTGCCGATGAAGGGCATGCTGACCGGCCCCGTGACCATCCTGCAGTGGTCCTTCGTGCGCGACGACCAGCCGCGCGCCACCACCTGCGAGCAGATCGCCTGGGCGATCCGCGACGAGGTGAACGACCTCGAGGGCGCGGGCATCGGCATCATCCAGATCGACGAGCCCGCCATCCGCGAAGGCCTGCCATTGCGCCGCGCGGGCTGGCCGGCGTACCTGAAGGCGGCCACGCGCGCCTTCCGCATCAGCGCCTCGGGCGTGCGCGACCAGACGCAGATCCACACCCACATGTGCTATTCGGAGTTCAACGACATCCTGCCGGAGATCGCGGCGATGGACGCCGACGTGATCACCATCGAGACCAGCCGCTCGGACATGGAACTGCTGCGCGGCTTTGGCGGCGAGGGCGGCTTTCGCTATCCGAACGAGATCGGCCCGGGCGTGTACGACATCCATTCGCCGCGCGTGCCCTCGGTCGACGAGATCGTGCGCCTCATGCGCAAGGCCGCGCAGGTGGTGCCGGGCGAGAACCTCTGGATCAACCCCGACTGCGGCCTCAAGACCCGCGGCTGGCCCGAGACCGAGGCGGCGCTGTCGAACATGGTGGCGGCCGCGAAGCTGCTGCGCGGGGAGCTGGCGCAGGCCTGATGAAGGGCGCGGGATCGCGGCGTGCCAATAATGCGGGATGTCCTTGCTGTCCCGCCTGTCGTCGCCCCGTTGCCTCTTGTTGCTGTCGTTGCTTCTCGCCCCCTTGACGGGGTGGACGCAGGACCGCGCGCAGGCCTTGCTCCAGTTCGAGGGCGTGCAGGCGCGCTACCAGAACGCCTATGGCCCCGGCGCCGTGTCGCGCGGCGCGCGCGAGCTGCTGGAACCGCCCGACCTGGCCATCGCCGACAAGGCGCTGCAGTCGCTCGACGTGGCGGCCGGCCGCGCTTTCGACGTGAACGCCTCGGTGGCAGCGATCCGGCAGGACGTGGCGGCGGCCGGGCAGGGCGCCGCGGCGCCGGGCCCGCAGGTGTTGGAGGCCGTGGCGCACCTGGCGAAGCTGCGCGCCGACTACGCCGCGATGGACGAGCCCGCCAAGGTGACCTTCTTCCATCAACAGCACGCGCGGCCGGCCGACCCGGCGCGCGTCGAACTGCTGTCGCGCATGACGGTGGCCGAGGCGCGCGAGATCGATTTCTCGAGCCAGCTGCTCATGAGCGCGGTGGTCAAGCAGCTGGCGCGCGGGAATGCCGGGCAGTTCAGTTCGCTGCCCGACCGCACGCTCGACACCGCGCTCGACTCGCTCTGGTCGCGCGGCGTGACGTCGCCGCGACCGCGCAACCTGATGACCGTGGCGCGCGAGTTCGAAAAGCTGGTCACGCAGGCGCTGCTGCTGGCGTTGCCCGACGCCGACGTGGCCGCCTTGCTCGCCTGGCGCAACGAACCGCAGGCTGGTGCCGAGCGCGAGGCGCTGCTCGGCAGCTACCGCGCCGAGGTCAAGGGCAGCGGCTCGGTCGCGATCCGCACGCTGGTGCGCAGCTGGGGGCGGCCCTGAGACTTGACGAAAGCGCGCCAAAGTTTGCAAACTCGGGGGCGTTTGTACGAAAAAGTTTCACGCGAACCCCGCATGTCGGAAAGTTCCCCGTGATTGTTTCAATTCCGTGAACACTGCGATTCAGAATGACTGGGGTTTACCCTAGGAATTTGGCGCACACTTCAGGGCATCCAAAGCCCGATCAAGAAGGAATTGAAATGAAGACCTCGAACATCCTCGCCGCCGCCGCTCTCTCCCTGCTCGCCGCCGCTGGCGCCGCCCACGCAGAGACCTACGAAGGCGTTCACGCCGTGACCTCCGGCTACAGCCGTGCCGACGTGGCACCGCAAGCCGTGGCCGCTGCCCGTGCCGGCAACGAATACAGCGACGCCGTGTCGGCCAGCGTGGCCCCCGTGCTGGCCTCGTCGGTGGACCGCGCTTCGGTCCGCGCCGAAGCCGTGGCAGCTGCCCACGCTCCCGGCCAGAACCTGCGCCGCGAATCCTTCGCCGGCAGCGTGATCCCCTCGCAGGCACGCAGCTTCACGCGCCAGGCTGGCCTGTGATCGACGGCGGCGCAAGCCGCCTCGGTTAGCAAGACCACCACCCGAAAAGACCGGACCGTGCAACAGCACCGTCCGGTTTTTTTTATGCCTGTTCAGGCGCGGCGATGGTCGCGGTGGCAGTGGCAGTCGGGCGCGTGGTCGTCGACGATGCCCGTGGCCTGCATCCAGGCATAGACGATCACCGGCCCGACGAACTTGAAGCCGCGCTGCTTCAGCGCCTTGGACATCGTTTCGGACAGCGGCGTCTGCGTGGGCACCGTGCCCGTGGTGTTGACGACCGGCTGGCCGCCCGCCAGGCACCAGACGAAATCAGAGAAATCTTCGCCCGCCGCCTGCATGGCCAGGTAGGCCTTGGCGTTGCCGATGGCGGCCTCGATCTTGGCGCGCGAGCGCACGATGCCCGCGTTTTGCATCAGGCGCTCGACGTCGGCCGGCGTGAAGCGCGCCACGGTCTCGGGCACGAAACCCTCGAAGGCCGCGCGAAAGGCATCGCGCTTGCGCAGGATGGTGAGCCACGACAGGCCGGCCTGGAAACCGTCGAGCATCAGCTTTTCCCACAGCGCGCGGCTGTCGCGTTCGGGCACGCCCCATTCGGCGTCGTGGTAGCTGGCCAGCAGCGGATCGGTGCGGGCCCAGGCGCATCGCTGGGGTGAGGAAAGGCTGTCGTCGTGAGGCATGGCTCGGCTATCGTCGGGGAATGTTTTCGGAATGAGGGGGTGACCCTGATGCAGCAGTCTCGTTTTTCATTGTCGGCGCTTTCGCTGGCTCTCATGGCGCTCGCCGTCGCTGTCCCGGCCGGTGCCGAGACCCTCAAGAAGCCCGCGCTCGACCAGCTCGCCGCCGCCTGGAAGGGCGGACGCACGGCGCCCGATTTCAAGGCCTTCCTGGCCCAGGCCGCGCAGGCCCAGCCCGCGCTGCAGCCCAGTGTGGCGGCCTATACCGGCGGCAAGGCACTGGCGGGCGACGACCTCGTCAACATCGCGCGCCTGCTCGGCCTGTACAACCGGCTGCAGAACCAGCAGGCCGTGATCGCCAGCATCGGCACCATGGTGGCCTTGCCCACCGTGCGCAACGTGCAGGTGCCGCCGCACGAGAGCCCGCCGATGGTCGCGTTCGGCCAGCTGGTCGAGAAGATGGCGAAAGATTTCGGGCTGGGCTACCGCAACGTCGACGGCCGCATCTTCGAAGTGAGCCTCAAGGGCCGCGGCAGCGAGGAGTTCGGCATCCTCACGCACGCCGACGTGGTGCCGGCCGTGCTGTCCGAATGGGTGCTCGACGACGGCACGCGCCTCGATCCTTTCGCGATGACGCGCGTGGGCGACTTCCTCTACGGGCGCGGCACCATCGACGACAAGGGCTCCATCGCCGCCGTGCTCTACGCCATGAAGGCCGTGAAGGACAGCGACCTGCCGGTGGAGCGCGGCGTGCGCCTGATGATCGAGACCACCGAGGAAACCGGCGGCGACGCGATGCAGTACTACCGCGACAAGACGCCGCTGCCGGCCTACAACATCGTGCTCGACAGCAAGTACCCCGCGGTCGTGGCCGAGAAGGGCTCGGGCGCGCTCAAGGTGTTCTTCCCCGCGGAAGCGGCCGACCCCGCCGCGACCGCCATCACCGCGATGAGCGGCGCCGCCTCGGCCAATGCCATTCCGCAGACCGCGACCGCCACGCTCAAGGGCGGCGACCTCGCGGCCGTGGCCGCGAAGCTCGAGGCCGCCAAGGCCGCCTTCGTGCGCAAGTACGAAGGCCAGGGCGGCAAGTTCGCCATCGACATCGTGCGCGGCGCCGAGACCGTCGAGCTGAAGGTCACGGGCACCTCGGCCCACGGCTCGCGACCCGAAGAGGGCGTGAACCCCGTGCCGCGCCTGGCGCTGTTCCTGAAGGAGTCCGGCGTGCCGCTGGCCGCCAACCCCTACCTGCGCGCCGTTCAGTACATCGACGCGCTCTACGGCACCGGCTACCTCGGCGAGAAGATGGGGCTGGGCTACCAGGACGACTTCATGGGTCCGCTCACGATGTCGCCCACGCTGGTGCGCATGGGCGCCGACGGCCGCCTCGAGGTGACGGCTAACGTGCGCATGCCGCGCGGCCGCACGCCCGACGAATTGAAGGCGCAGGTGGCGGCCAAGGTCAACGGCTGGGCCACGGCCAGCCAGGTGAAGCTCGAGCTGGCCTACGACCAGGGCAACTGGATGGCGCGCGACCCGAAGGGCGCGTGGCTCTCGACCCTGCTCAACATCTTCGGCGACACCACCGGCCTGGAGGCCAAGCCTGTGCCCACCGCCGGCAGCACCACGGCCAAGCTGATGCCCAACGCCATCAACTTCGGCCCCGCGATGCCCGGCAAGAAGTACACGGCCCACAACGCCAAGGAATACAAGGAAGTGCCCGACCTCGACGCCGACATGCAGATGTTCACCGAGATGCTGGTGCGCATCGGCAACCTGCAGCAGATGCAGTAGCGGCCGGCGGGCGTGGGGCACCGAGTTCGCCGCGGCCTGCGCCATGCATGAGCCGGACGGCTAGGCTGAAATTTGCTCCTACGCAAGCAGACCATCGAATGAAACGCAGCGAGTGCAAAAAAAAGGGGGGGGTAGGAATGGGAGGAGTCTGGGGACTATTGGGGCCTGAGCAGCTTCCGATTTCTCGTCGCACCCGAAGCCTGGGGCTCGCTGCGACCATTCGACGGTTCAATGAACTTGCCGTTCCCGGCATGGGCGGTGTCTGGTACGGCAAGCGCTTCTTGCTCGCGACCCTGGGCATCGTGGTGGCGGAACGCCTGCGGCAACGCGGGGACAAGGTGCAGAACATCGAGGTCGCCAATGCCGTCGAGGCGTTGGCGTGCTGCCTAGCTTTCAAGGGCCAGGGGTGGCAGTCCGATGCCCGGCTGCGAGGCCGCACCAAGCTGCAGGGGCAGACCACCGATCTCTCTTTCAAGAAAGTCGGGCGGCGTGGCTTCTACGTGAGCCAGCCCATGCGCATGGCGGCGGTGCGGGCATTGCCCGCGCTGGGATTCGCCGAGAACGGCACGACACGGTTCAACGCCTTTCGCGCTTCGGAGGAAGGAGAGGCGTTCGTCGAAGATGCGTGCCGGCCTTACTCGCCTTACAACCGGTCCGTTGTCGATCATCTCGTGAAGTGGGTGCGTGGAGAGGAAAACCGCACCGATACGGCCTCTTTGAGCGAGGCGTTGTCGCCCTTGCTGGCGTTGTCGGGCTCCGCCTGCACGCAGATCCGGGCACGGCTCGAACTGGGTGGAAAGAACGAGGAGCTCGACAGTCGCCTGCGCCGGCGCAGCGCATTGAACTGGGTCGCCAGCCTCGACGCCGACCCGGCGACGGATTGGGGCAGGCCGGCTGAGATTTCGGACGACAGGCATTGGCACGACCTGCGGGCAGGCGCCGCGTTCTTTGCCGTTCGGGATGCCGCCATCTCGACGCTCAATGCCGTGGAGGGGGCTATGGGCGCCGAAGGACGGCCGACCTCCGTCGATGACGCGGCGCGACGCACGGAGCATTCCATCGATGCGCTGCGGCGGGCAACGGACCGGTTCCTCGAGCTCGGGCATCGAGACGCGGAAGCCCTCGACTTCTCTCGTTTGTGCGCGGCCGACAGTCCGGCGCAGGTTCTCCGGGGCCTGGTTGAACGCGACGGCAGGGTACTTCGCCTGGCCGGCAGCGAGATCCAAGCGGCAGGCGCGGCATTTCGCGGAACGACCGTCGAAGAGTCCTCGCAGGCGGACGAAGACGACGATGGCCCGACGGGCGACGTGCGCGTTCCCTCCGGCATCTCTTACCGCGTGCGCAACCTGTACCTGCTGAACCTCGACATGCAAGGTCGTCTCGGCGAGTGGCTTCAAAGGAACCGATCGGAGGCGGCACATGAGCAGTGATCGGGGCCGCTTGAGCCTTCCTTCGCTGGCTCGGCATTTCGATGCGCCCGAAGGCTACGTCGGCCACTTTGGCTGGATCTGCGGGTATTCGGCCGACGCCCCGTTCCTGAACGACGCAGCCGAACGGTTCACGACGCTCTCCAAGGACCAGCGCGCCAGCCAGGGGCATATCGCGCTGGCGCTGATCGTCGACCCCGGCAATACGCCGATCACCTTCATCGACGCGCCAGGCATCGCTCATCTGGCGATCCTGGAGGCGCGGAACAAGCCCTTTCGGCTGCTGCATGCCAAGGTCGCGCTGCTGGGCTATCGTCACCTGGAGCAGCGTGATCGCTGGCGTCTGCGACTGGTCGTCGCGACGGGAAATTGGACACGCCAGACCCTCGAGGAAAGCCTCGATCTGGCGTGGCGCGTCGAGGTCGACAGCGATGCGTTGGCGGGTCCCACGGCCGACGATCGTCGGGCGTGCGCGGACATCGCTGCCGGCCAAGGGCTGCTGGATGCAATCCGGGCGTGGTTCGACACCCGGCTGCTCGATGCATCGCCATCGGGTTCCGCGCATGTGCAACTGCTCGATGCCTGGATGGCGCAGTGCGCGACGGCGGCTGCCGGCGAACCGAGGTTCTTCGACAACAGGCGTGCCTCCTTGTTGAGCCAACTGCCGACCAAGGTGAGGGCCGAAAGCGAATTCGGCGCCCGGAACTATCTGGCGATGGGCTCCGGCTTCTACGAATCGGGGACGCGCCCATCGGAAGCGCCTTCGGTGCCCATCGCGGCGATCCGTGCACTGAAGGAGGCCTCGCTGCTTACCCGGACGGCGGAGGTGGATCTCTTCGTCAATCGGCTGGCGTGCCAGGCGGTGGCGTCCTCGGTACAGGCCCTGAACAACCAAGGCGTGAACGTGAGGCCGGCCGTGGCACCGGAGCCGCTGTTCGGCGACAACAGCGGGCGTACGCTGCACGCCAAGTTCCTGTTCAGTGCGAAGTACGCTAGCAACGCGCCCCGATGCAATGGCGCCTGGATCTACCTGGGCTCGGGCAATCTCACGGGGCCCGGGTTCGCGAACGCGATGAACCCTTCATCGGGAAATCTCGAGGCCGGCGTCGTCTTCGCGCCTGGTCCTCTGTATTGGAAAGCGGACCGGGGCATCGAAGCCCATCAGGTCGTCGGCAATCTGCTGCCGATCCAATGGACCGAGACCTTCGATGGCTCCACGGTCCTGTCTGCCGGCGATCCCTTCGAACGACCCGAGACCTTGCATACGGCGCCGCCGGTGGCCTGGCTCGCGTGGTGCGAGACGGGCAATGGCGGATCTCTTTCGCTGCCCACCGAAGTGCTGGACCACGCACTGGCCTTCCAGGTGCTGACACCCGAAGGCATCCCAAGCGTCGTGAGCGGGGACGCCATTTCGTGGATGGGGCGCCGCCCTCGGGTCGTGCGTTGCCGGTGGAATGCCGATGGCACGCAGAAAGAGGCGGACATCCCCGTGATCGACGAGTTCGGACGTATCGCGGCGGCCAAGCTGGCGCCTCTGGGGATCGATGAGGGCTGGTGGCAATTGGAGGACTTTCCGGTGGTACCGAGCGAGGAGGCCTCCAGTGATGACCCCGATTCGCGGGACGACCACCCGGCCGAGCCGGGCGGGGAAAGCGGCCGCACGTTGGTGTCGAGCTACTCGATCTGCCAGATGATGGAGCTGATCGAGAACATCGCCGAAAAACAGACGGCCATCGACAGGCGCGATTGGGAGCCGTGGTGCCGACGGCTCGAACAGACGCTGATTCGCATGAAGGACAGCGGACCGGTGGCCTACTTCCAGATGCAGCAGGCGCCGAGATTGAATCCCTTGAGTCCTCTGAGGGTCGCTCCCTTTCGCCCGGCTTTTGCCGAAACCGCCGACACGCCTGAAGGGCGGCTCTACGAGGAGGTGCTCAAGCGTATCGAGGCCATCTGGGGCGTCGAAGACATGGAACTCATGGGAGCGCTGCAATGAACCGTTCGTTTGCAGGCTGGCAGGCAGTCGGGCGCAACCTGCAGGAGATCGCCGGCGGCCACGCCATCGAACTCAACGCGGGGCAGCGCGACAGCCTCGTTGCAATCGCCGAACGCCTGCCCGGCAACGGTGTGCTCATCGCGGACGAGGTCGGACTGGGCAAGACGCGCATCGCCGCGGCCGTCGCGCGTGGCGTGATCGACGCTGGAGGACGCGTCGCAATCATCGTTCCGCCGGTGCTGGGCTACCAGTGGCGCGAGGAACTGCAGCGCAAGGCGCACATCGAGAACACGCCCCTGATCATTCGAAGCCTGGACGCGTACCTGGATGCATGGAAGCAAGGGGCCGGCGCAGAGGAACCCTGGGGAGATCACCCGGCGTTGCTGATCTCGCATGCCTTTTGCAACTGGTCGATCAAGAGTAATACCAAGACCAACTGGAAGTGGGCACTGCTGCCGGCCACGCTGGCCCTGGCCCGCGCGCGCAGCGCGGGAAGCGGCCGCCTTCCGCGTGGCTACTGGGCCGGCGGGAAGATGGACGACGACCGCATCGCCGCCGCGGCGCAGTGGATTTTTCGGAATGCGGACGAGGCCTTGCTGGATGCATTGGCCTCCAGCCCCGAGTTGAACCGCTGGGGCAGCGAGTCGCCGTTGTTCGACCCCGGCAACTACCTCAAGCGCACGGTATTCAGGAGCGCGCTCGAACAGGTGGTGGGCCTCGGGCTCGGGCGCTTCGATCTCGTGATCGTCGACGAGGCGCACAAGAGCCGGGGCGAGGAAAGCAATCTCAACCGCTTGCTGGACTTCGTCGTGCAGCCCGCCGCCGACGCGCGGCGGCTTGCCATGACGGCAACGCCGATCGAACTGGACGCGCAGCAATGGACCTCCACGCTCCAGCGCCTGGGCACGGATCTGCCCGATGCCCCGCGGGTGATCGGAGCCTATGCGGCCGCGGTCAAGCAGGTGCGCGCCAGCCCCACCGATCCGGAAACGCGTGCTGCCTTCGGCAAGGCGGCCCAGAGCTTCAAGAACACCTTCGGTGCGGTCCTGGTGCGTCGAGACAAGCGAGACGACCCCTGGGTCAGGCGCTTCGCCGAGCTGTCGGGCGAGAGCCATCATGCCTACAGGCGCGAGCGAGCCATCGCGATCGACGCGGCAAGCCTGCCGCCGGCGTGGCGGCAGGCGGTCTGTGCCGCCGAAGCCCTGTCGTTCGCGACGCGGGGCAGCGACGACGCGGTCGCCAAGCGCTTGCGACTGACGCTGGGCAATGGACATGGAATCGCCGCACTGATCGATCAACTGCTGCAGGATGCCGAGGAAGACAAGGCCCAGGCCGAGGCGGATGGTGCCGGCTCGGTCGAAACCGCGGATCCCGTGATTGCAGCACCCAGGAACAAACGGGAGCAGCGTGCCGACTGGTGGAAGCAAAGGATGGCCGAGGCGTTCCGGGAGGGGGCGACGCCGTCGAGCGATGCGGCCCTCTACGAGCATCCGGCCATCGCGGCGGCCATCGAGGCGATCGAAGCCACCTGCGGACCTGCTGCCAACGAGAAGGTGCTGGTCTTCGGTCGATTCACGCGGCCGATGCGTTCGCTGGTCCGGCTGCTCAATGCCCGCGCGTTGCTGCGCAGCCTCGACAGCGGCGTGCTCTGGCCGCAGGAGAAGCTGGCCGATACCGAGCGGGCCGCGGTGCTCGCTGCGCTGCGCCAATCGGGTCGGCGCGATTCGCTGGATGACATCGACAGTCGACTGAAAACCCAATACGCGGCGCTGGAGCAGCAGCGGGAAAAATTCAGGACCCATCTGGTGGCGTCGATCGCGCAGGGGTTCGGATCGATGGAGGTCGGACATCGGATCCGGTCGATCTACGAGGCATTTGCAGAACGCGTGGAACACGAGGCCGGACGCGAGGCCCCCCTTCATGCGGGTGTGCTGGCGCTGGTGGCGCGCGCGATCCAGGACCTCATGGGGCACGGCGATGCCGCCGTGGATGCGGGGCGTATCGCGGCAGCCTTCGTTGAGCTGGTCGACGCTGCCAGCGACCAGGAAGACCGCTCCGATGCGGAAGGCCAGGGCGGGCAGGCGCAGGCAGTGCAACGATGGGAAGCGCTCGAAGAGCGGCTGAGAGGCGAGTTCAATTTGGCGGAGGGTGCTTTCGCACGCCTGATGCACGGAGACACCCGACCCCATACGCGCCGGATGCTCCAGCTCGCATTCAATCGCGAGCACAGCCACCCGAAGGTGCTCGTGGTCCAGTCGGTCGTGGGTCGCGAGGGGCTGAACCTTCACACCGCGTGCCGGACGGTCGTCCTGCTTCATCCGGAGTGGAATCCAGGTGTCGTGGAGCAACAGATCGGCCGCGTGGACCGCATCGGGAGCCTATGGCAGTCGAAGTTCCAGGCATGGGAAAAGGCCGGCCCCGATCTGGCCGGCGACGGACCGCCTCGCATCGAGATCCGGCCCGTGGTTTTCAAGGGAAGCTACGACGAGGAGAACTGGCGGGTATTGCGCGAGCGTTGGGAGGAGCTGAGGGCACAGCTTCACGGCGTCGTGGTCAACGAGCACGCGAGCGACGAACTCATGCGACAGCTGGCGCGAGAGATCAATGCCTTGGCGCCGGATTTCTCCCCTGCGCCGGTCCAGGCCGCTCGTTGATCGAAGCGACCGAGTCGCCCTGCCACCGCACGGCGAAGCCCCGATCCTCGACCCGCCGTCGAGGATCGGGCAGGCCGCCAGATGGTCGTCCAGACCCAGGTCCGCGAGCCACTCAAGCACGCGCTTTGTCGCCTGCAGTTCCTGGATGCGCGAGTTGAGCGCTTCGCTGCGGCTCAGTGTGAGCTGCGTGACCTCGGCGCACGCGCGTTCTTCGTCGCGCGATAGCGCCACCAGCCGCTGCGAGACGTTGGCGCGCGAGCGCGACCTCAAGGTCGAACAACGGATCGGTGTCGGGGTAGAAGGACGATGGAAGGGGGGCGAGGGCCCATGCGGCCTCCTGTGAAAGAGGCCCGAAGTCTTCGGTCTCGCACGGTGCCAAGATCAAGCCGCAGCGCGGCTTGATCTTGCGGCGCGTGGGCCTATCGCACGCCGTGCGCCTGCAGCACCGCCTTCAGCCGCCGCACCTCGTTCTGCAGGTCGAGGATCAGCGCGGCGGCGTCCAGGTTCACGCCGAAGTCGCGTTCGAGCCGGCGCGCTTCGAGCGCATGTTGCAGGTCGGTGCTGGAGAACTCCCAGCGCTCGGGCGGTGCGTCGGTCGTGGTGACCTGCACGATGCCCACCTCGACCAGCTGCACGACCCAGGCGGTGTCGGCGCCGCAGGCGTGCGCCAGTTCGTTCGCGGCCAGCGGGTGCGAGACGCCGATGGCCGTGGTGGTGGTCACGGAAGAAAAGTTCGCCATGCTCAGACTCCCAGGTGCTGGCGGGGGTTGAACGAGGAGGTCGCCTGCGCGAGTTGTGCGTAGGCGTTGCGTGCGGCCTCGCTGTCGGCGGGCGGCAGTGCGATCTCGAGCAGCAGGTACAGGTCGCCGGGCGTCTTGCCCGCGAAGCCGCGACCCTTGAGCCGCAGCTTCATGCCGCCGCGTGCGTTGGGCGGCACGGTGACCTCGACCACGCCGCCGGTGGGCGTGGGCACCTGCACCTGCGCGCCCAGCGCGGCTTCGGCGGGGGTGACGGGCAGCGTCATGTACAGGTCGCGCTCTTCCACGCGGTACAGCTTGTGCGGCGCGATGCGCACCTCGAGGTACAGGTCGCCGGCCGGCTCGCCGCCGTGGCCGGGCATGCCTTGCCCCGCGAGGCGGATGAACTGGCCGGGGTGCACACCGGGCGGGATCTTCACGGCGAGCGTGCGGTTCTCCCACTGCGGGTGGCCCTGCGCGTCGAGCGACTGGGCGCGCAGCGTGAGCTCGCGCTCGGCGCCGTTCAGCGCGTCTTCGAGCGTGATCTCGATGGCCGCATGGTGGTCTTCGCCGCGCGCGCGGTAGTTCTGGCGCGTGGCGCCGCGCCGCTCGGCGTCGCCGAACATCGAGGAGAAGAACTCGCTGAAGTCGGCGTGGTCGGCCGGGCCCTGGCGCGGGCCGCGGTGAAACTCGTAGCCGGTGTCCCAGCCGGGCGGCGGCTCGAAGCTGCCGTCGGGGCGGCCGCCGCGCGCGACACGGTCGGCCAGCGCGTCGTAGGCGGCGCGCTTGTCCTTGTCGCCGAGCACGTCCTTGGCCTCGTTGATGTCGCGCATGCGCTGCTCGGCGTCAGGCTCCTTGCTGACGTCGGGGTGGTACTTGCGGGCGAGCTTGCGGTAGGCCTTGCGCACCTCGTCGTCGGACGCGGTACGTTCGACGCCCAGTGCGCTGTAGTAGTCCTTGAATTCCATGGTAGGTGGTGATTCCTTTCAGGACGGCGTACAGATCAACCGGGAGCCAGGTCAGGCCAGGGCTGCTCCGCCGTCGGCTTGCCGCTGTTGCAGCGGCGTCACGGCCCATGTGGGGCCGGCACGTGTGAAGCGCAAGGGTTGCGCGTTGCCGAAGATGCTCGCATCGACCGCCACGCCCAGCAGCGCGGCCAGCGCATAGAGGGTGCCGCCGTGCGCCACCACCAGCACCGGCGCGGGCTGCGCGGCGAGGGCGGCGGCCAGCGCCTGGCGCTTGCGGTCGACGAACTGCGCCAGCGTCTCGCCGCCCTCGGGCTCGCAAGCCCAGTCGATGTTCGCCGACGAGGTGCCGATGAGCGCGCCGAAGTTGCGCTCGCGCAGGTTTTCGTGCGCGCTGGGCACGAGGCCCAGGGCGCGCGCCACGGTGTGGGCGGTGTCGAAGGCACGGCGCGCGTCGCTGCACACGATGGCGCCGATCGGCTCGCCGGCCAGCAGCTCGGCCGCCTGCACCGCCTGCTGCTCGCCGAGCGCGCTCAGGGGCTCGTCGGGCGCCTGGAAGACGCGCAGCGCGTTGCGCCCGGTCTGGCCGTGGCGCAGGAAGTAGAAGTGATCGCAGGCCGGGGCGAGCGGCTGCTCGGCGGCCAGGCGGTTCAGCAGGTCGATGCCCGTGGCGGCGTGGGCGGGAAAAGGAACGGGGCTCGAGGACATGGTTCAGTACGCCAGCTGCAGCGGCTTGCCTTCGCGCTGCGCCTGCACATCGGCCGGGTGGAAGGGCAGCGGATGCCACTGCTTGGCCGCGAACAGCGGCAATTGGTCGTAGGCGCGCGGCGAGGCCGGGTCGCTGCTCTGGCCGTAGGTGAGCAGGCCTTGCGCCACGGGGCCGCGCGCGTCGAAGGTCACGACCTGCATGTAGCTGCTGCCGTAGTTGATGGCGTAGCCCTTCGGGTCGATCAGCGGCTGGCCCTGCGATTCGAGCTTGTTGAGCACGCCTTCGAACTCGTCGCCGCCGGGCAGCGCGATCTTCTGGCCGCGCACGGTGCGCGACTGCGGCACGCCCAGCGCCACGTCGGGCGCGAAGCCGGCGGTGCGCACGGTGCCGACCGCGTCGCCCAGCGCCTTGAACACCGCCTCGCGCGTGGCGGGCGTGGCCATGTCCAGGCCGGTGGGCGTGGTCACGGGCTGCGCCGGGTCGAAGGGCACGCGCCAGACCTTCGGCAGGTCCTTGGCCTTGCGCCAGAACTCGCGGAACAGCGCCGCGCCCTTCGACTCGGCGTTGCTGGTGCGGTCCCAGGCGGAAAGCACGCGGCAGCCCAGGGCCTGGTCGGCGCTCAGCGCGGCGCCGGTGGCGGTGCACGCGGCCTTCAGGTCGTCCATCACCAGCATGCCGGCGAGGTTCCTGTCGCGGAAGATCACGCTGCGCAGCTCGGCCGCGCCCATGCGGTTGCCCGGCAGGCCGTCGGTGCCGGCCAGGCGGCCTTCGATTTCCATGATGCCGCTGCGCGTGCGCAGCCGCTGCGGCACGCCGACGGGGCCGACCAGCGGCGACACGCCGGCCATCGGCGGCACGCGCGGGTTGCTGAGCCAGAAGCTGTCGTTGCTGTTCTGCACCCAGTCCGGCGTGACGACGACGGGCATGCGGGCCGGCGCGATGATGCCGGGCGATGCGGCGGCCGGGTCGCGGTGCCAGGCGCAGGCGCTGCGCGAGCCGTCCAGCACGGGCAGTCCGGCGGCGTTGAGCAGCGCGGCGGCGGCCGGCGAGGGCGCGCAGGCCTTGAGCATCTCGGCCGACACGTCGGGCACCACCGACAGGTCGGCGTACATCGCGTTGCCTTCGCGGTCGGCCGCCAGGGTGTTGATCCACGGGATGCCCTGGTTGCCCATGGCGGCGCGCAGCTCGGCGACGTTGCGGGCCCGGCCCATCTTCATCCAGCTTTCGGCGGAGCGCACGTTGAGCGTGTTGGCGTCGCGGATCGCATAGGCCTTCTGGGCGGTCCAACCCAGGCCGGCGCGCGGCAGCGAGACCACGGGGCCCCAGTCGGTGGCATAGAAGGTGTGCTGCACGGGCGCGCCGCCCGCCGTGGCGGCGGCCGGCAGTGCGACGGTGCGCGCGACCATCTTCTTCGGCTGGCCGTCGACCCAGTACACGGTCGGGTCGTTGGGGTCGAGCTTGAGTTCGTACAGCGTGAAGCGCTTGCCGGTCGACACGGTGTGGGTCCAGGCCACGTCCTTGTTGAAGCCGATCGACACCACCGGGCTCAGGCCGCCGGTGGCGCCCATCACGTCGAGCTGGCCGGGGATGGTCAGGTGCATCTGCCAGAAGCGGTTGGTGCCGTTCCAGGGGAAATGCGGGTTGCCCAGCAGCAGGCCCTTGCCGTCGGGCGTGGCCTTGCGCCCGAAGGCCCAGCCGTTGGAGCCCAGCTCGCCGCCTTCGGGGTTGGCGTTGAAGCTGTGGCGGCCGATCTCGGCCACCGCCTGCTCGAGCGCGACCGGCGCCGCGCCGGTCTTGGCGCCCGGGGCCGGCGGCACGGCGGCCAGCACCGCGCCGGCCAGTGCGCCCAGGCCGCCCTGGATCATCGATTGCTCGGTGGCGCGCGCCAGGTCGGCGGCCGTCATCGGGCGCACCCAGGGCTTGCCGCGGCAGG
Source organism: Variovorax boronicumulans (assembly GCF_009811375.1). Classification (NCBI taxonomy): domain Bacteria; kingdom Pseudomonadati; phylum Pseudomonadota; class Betaproteobacteria; order Burkholderiales; family Comamonadaceae; genus Variovorax; species Variovorax boronicumulans. The sequence continues at coordinate 2,922,607 of NZ_BKDH01000001.1, read as the reverse complement.
CCTCGGGCAGGCCATTGGGGCCCGCGTCCTGCAGGTAGCGGTTGTAGCCCGCCACGTAGCCGCGCAGCGCGGCCTTCACCTCATCGTTGGTGGTGGCTGCCGCGCGGGCCAGCGCCGCGTCGTCCATGTGGTAGCGCACGAACAGGTCGATCTGCGCGTTGGGCATGCGGCCCAGGCCGAAGTCGCCGGTGTTCTGCGCCCCGAGGAACTGCGCGCGGTCGCCGCGCAGCGTCAGCAGGTGCTCGGCGGTCTGGCAGACGTTGTCCTGCGCATGCGCGTAGGCGGTACCGTAGGCCAGGCCTTCGTAGTCGGGCGCCGTGATGTGCGCGATGCCGAAGGTGGTGCGCTCGATGCTCACGCTGCGGCTGCCGGGCGGCGGCGTGCTGGCACAGGCCCCGAGCAGGGCGACCAGGCCCAGGGAGAGGGCCGTCAACGAGAACCGGGAGCGCGAGGTGTTCGAAGTCATGGGGCGGGCGTGGTGGGGAAAAGGGTCGAAAAAGAGGGACCGATTAGAGGATGAACCTCTGCCGCGCACTGTCGCCAGCGCGGCACGCCTTGCCACTTACCTCAACCGAACTTCATGCCTTTGGGCCGTGCCTGCAGCCTGTGGATGTAGGCGTCGAGCTTCGGGCGGTTGGTGCGCCCGCCGAAGGCGCGGTGCCAGATGAGCATCGAGCCGATCATCACGTCGGCGGCCGTGAACTGGGCGCCGAACAGGTAGGGACCGTCGCCGAGTTCGCGTTCGACGGCGTCCTTGGCGTGCTCGAAATCGGTCCAGCCGCGCGCGCTGTTGTTGCTCTTGATCTTCAGCAGGCTGTCGCCCATCGAGGGCTCGAGCTGCGCGGTCGAATAGACCATGAGCGACAGGTAGCGCCCGCGCTCGGGCGTGCCCACGGCCGGTGCCAGGCGCTTGCCGGGGTACTTCTCGGCGATGTACATGCAGATGGCCGCGTTCTCGAAGATGCGGGTGCGGCCGTCGACCAGCGCGGGCAGCTTGCCGGCGGGGTTGATCTTCAGGAACTCGGGGCGCTTGTGGGCGCCCTCCCGGATGAGGGTGGGCACGATCTCGTAGTCGACCTCGGCCTCGTCGAGCATCCACTTGGCGACCTGCGCACGGCTGCGCGGGTCGAAATACAGCTTCATCGCCATGCGGGGTCCCCTTTGTCAGGTGGGTGAGATGGGCGGGTGTCAGAACTTGGGGATGCGCAGGGTCTTGCTGATCATCAGCGTGCCCGAGAGCGCGAACAGCAGCACCAGCGGGTGCAGCTGCCAGGGGCCGAGCGTCCAGGCGCCGCCCCACACGTTGGCGCCGAGGGCGCCCTTCGAGGCCGCGTAGGCCAGCACGCCCACCAGCACCACGCTGGTCGGGATCGGCGTGCCTTCGAAGTACTTCACCTTGTCGGCGCCGGCCGAGAGCGCCTCGGCCGTCACGTTGTAGCGCGCGAGCCGGCTCACGCCGCAGCCGACGAAATAGATGAGCACGGCGCAGTCCCAGCCGCCGTCCAGGCCGGCGGCGAAGCCGAGCGCGGCGGGCAGCACGCCGAAGGAGATCACGTCGGCCAGCGAGTCGAGTTCGCGCCCGAGCGCCGACTGGGTCTGGCGCCAGCGCGCGATGCGGCCGTCGAGCACGTCGAAGATGAAGGCCGCCGGGGCGAGCGCCGCGGCCCAGTAGAAGTGGGCGAGCGACTGGCTGCGCATGAAGGCCATCGCGAAGAACACCGCCCCGACGCCGCAGGCCGCGTTGCCGAGCGTGAACACATCGGCCAGGTGAAAGCCGCGGATCATCGAGAAGTGCTTGCGGGCCGGCGGGGACGAAGGCGTGGTCATGAGGCGGGGAAAGCTGCGAAAGGAACCGCACCTTAACCCAAGCGGGGCCCGCTTTTTGTAGTCGCGCGCCGACGCCCCGTCGGCGCCCTCAGACGGTTGGCTGCGCCCTGGCCTCGACGATCCGTGCGAAGCGCCCGAGCAGGCCCGCCGCCTCGTCGGTGGGGCGCACGCCTTCGCGCAGCGCCGCGGCATCGAGCCCGTCGGCGGCGAGGTCGCGGGCCAGCAGTTCGATGTAGCCGCCCATGGTCGTTGCGTCGAACTCGGGATGGAACTGCAGGCCCCAGGCCTGCGCGCCCACGCGGAAGGCGTGCACGGGTTCGTGCGCGCTGTGGGCCAGCTTCACCGCGCCCTCGGGCAGGCGCAGCGCGCTCTGCCAGTGGATCGCCTGTGCCGGGAACTGCGCGGGCAGGTCGCCCAGCAGCGCGTCGCCGGCGGCGGCTGCGTCGAGCGTGACGGTGACCGTGCCAACTTCGGGGCCGCCCGGGTGGTGCCCGGCCTCGCCGCCGAGCGCGTGCGCCAGCAGCTGGTGGCCGTAGCAGATGCCGAGCACGGGCGTGTCGCGCGCGACCAGCTCGGCGAGCCAGGCGGCGGTGGTTTCGCTCCAGGGTTCGCGGTGCGACACCATCGCGTGCGAGCCGGTGACGACCACGCCCGCGACCTGGCCGGGCGCGGGCAGCGTGTCGCCGCGACGCGGGTCGACCACCACCAGGGGCAGGGTCTGCGTGCCGAGGCCGTCGGCGATCCAGTGCTCGAAGTCGCCGCGGCCTTCGCGCAGCGCGTCATGGGTGTCACCGACCTTGACGATGACCAGGGGATACGGGGGCGTGCTGTGCATGGCGTCGATCATGCCGCAGCGCACCGTGCGCCGGTCAGCTGCGGGACGATTCCCGACGGTGCAGCAGGTCCATGAAGGCGCGGCCCACGGGCGAGGGCGAGCGTCCCGCGCGCGTGACCAGCCCGATGGGCCGCGACATCAGCGGACGCTGCAGCGGCACGGTGGCCAGCTCGTCGTTCTGCGACAGCTGCAGCGCGAGCCGGGGCAGGGCGGTGAGCCCCAGCCCGGCCGCCGCCAGCGCGCCCGCCACGGCCACGCTCGGGTATTCGAGCGCGGGCTGCACCTGCAGGCCGCGCTGCAGGAAGGCGGCGTCGGTGATCGGCCGGATGCTGCTCTGGAAGCTGCTCGCGATGAAGGGCCGCGTCGCGAACACCGACCACGACACCGAGGCGCGCGCGGCCAGCGGGTCGTCGCGCCGGCACAGCAGCACGAAGGGGTCGTCGCGCAGGTGGCGGTACAGCAGGGGTTCGTGTGTGCCGGGGCGCACGCTGAGGCCGAAGTCGGCGCGGCCTTCGTCCACCGCGGCGCGCACCGCCTCGGCCGGTCCTTCGATCAACGAGAACTGCACCTGCGGATGCTGCTGGCGGAACTCGGCGATGGCGCCGGGCAGCAGCGCCACGCCGGTCGAGGGCAGCGCCGCGATGGTCAGGTGGCCGCTGCGGCCTTCGAGGAACTGCGACAGCTCGCTGAACGAGCTGTTGAAGTTCTCCAGGATGCGCAGCGCGATCGGCAGCAGCTCGCGCCCGGCCGGCGTGAGCTCGACGTGCCGCGTGTCGCGGTCGAACAGGCGCGCGCCCACCAGGTCTTCGACGATGCGCACCGTGCGGCTCAGCGCCGGCTGCGACACATGCAGGGCCTGCGCGGCGGCGCGGAAGTTGGTGGTCTTCGCGACTTCGACGAAGGCTTCGAGCTGCTGCAGCGTGATGTCGACTCGCACGGATGCGGCTCCCTCGGGGTGGCTGTGGATTGATCCATCCAAGTTATCACAGATATAGGAATATTGTTCTTCACAGATCAATGCGCGACGCCGAGACTGGCGCATTCGATACCACGGAGACAAGGGGCCCCCGCGCCCCCGTGACATGGACACCAAAATTCTGGAAGGCATCCGGGTGCTCGAGCTCGGACAGGTGCTGGCGGGGCCCTTCGCGGGCGCGATCCTGGCGGACCTCGGCGCCGACGTCGTGAAGCTCGAGCGCGTCGAGGGCGGCGACGACGCGCGCCACATGGGCCCGGCGTTTCGCCACGGCGACGCGCTCAACTTTCACGTCTTCAACCGCGGCAAGCGCTCGGTCGCCATCGACCTGAAGAGCGAAGAGGGCATGGCCGCCTTCGAGACCCTGGCGGCCGGCGCCGACATCCTCATCCACAACCTGCGCCCGGGCGTCACGCAGTCGATGGGCATCGACGGCCCCTCGCTGTGCGCGCGCCATCCGCGGCTCATCTACTGCGAAATCTCGGCCTTCGGCCACACCGGCCCGCTGCGCATGCAGCCGGGCTACGAGCCGCTGATCCAGGCCTTCAGCGGGCTGTCGAGCATCAACGGCGGGCCCGACGATCCGCCGATGCGCACCGGCGCCTCGGTCTGCGACCAGGGCACCGGCATGTGGGCCGTGATCGGCGCGCTGGCGCTGCTGCAGCGGCGCCAGCTCACGGGGCGGGGCGGCGTGGTGAGCACCTCGCTGCTGGAGACCGCGCTGGTCTGGACGGGCCAGAAGGCCGACGCCTACGTCAACGAAGGCCGGCTGCCCGAGCGCCACCGCTCGGGCCATCCGGGTTTCGTGCCCTACGAATCTTTCGATACCGCCGATGCGCCGCTTCTGATCTGCTGCGGCAACGACCGGCTCTTCGCCAAGTTCGCGCACGAGCTCGGGCGCGACGACTGGACCACCGACGCGCGCTATGCCGGCAACCGCCAGCGGCTGCAGCACAAGGCGGCGTTGTTCGAGGAGATCGGCCCGCTGCTGCGCGCACGCACCCGCGCCGACTGGATGGCGCGCTTCACCGCGGCCGGCGTGCCCTGCGCGCCGGTGCACACCGTGCCCGAGGCCGTCGCGCATCCGCAGGTCGAGGCGCTGGGCATGCTGCAGCCCGTGCCGGGCGAGGACTTCCGCCTCACGGCGCTGCCGATGTCCATCGACGGCGTGCGGCCCGCGCACCGCGCGGTCGCGCCCCGGCTGGGCGAGCACAACGCTGCGCTCGGTGCGCCGCCGGTGCCGCCGCGCGACGGCGCCTGAGCGGCCGCACCTTTTCCCTTCTCAAAACTACATCCCACCGGAGACATCACCCATGCGCACTTCCATCTTCCGCCTCGGCGCGGTCCTGGCCTTCGCGGTCACGGCGGCAGCATCTGCCCACGCGCAGGACTACCCCGCCAAGCCGCTCACCGTCGTCGTGCCCTTCGCGGCCGGCAGCGGCACCGACCAGCAGGCGCGCAGCTTCGCGCAGGCCCTGACCACCGAGTACAAGGTGCCGGTGATCGTGGAGAACCGCGCGGGCGCCAGCGGCTTCCTGGCTGCGCAGTACGTCGCCAAGGCCGCGCCCGACGGCTACACGTTGCTGATGACCACCAACACCACGCACGCCGCCAACGAGCACCTGTACAAGAAGCTGCCCTACGACCCGGTGAAAGACTTCACGCCGGTCGGGCTGCTGTCCAAGGGCCACATGCTGCTGCTGGTGGGGGCCGATTCGCCGATCAAGTCGGTGGCCGACCTCGTGGCGGCGGCGAAGAAGTCGCCGGGCAAGCTCAACTTCGGCAGCGGCAGCTCGTCCAGCCGCGTGGCGAGCGAGCTGCTCAAGCAGATGGCGGGCATCGACATGGTGAACGTGCCCTACAAGAGCAACCCGATGGCCATCACCGACCTGCTGGGCGGGCAGGTCGACTTCATGTTCGCCGACGCGCCCACCGCGCTGCCGCACGTCAAGAGCGGCAAGCTGCGCGCGCTGGCCGTGAGCGGCGACAAGCGCCTGGCCGCCGTGCCCGCGCTGCCGACCGTGGCCGAGGCGGGCGTGAAGGGCTACGACATGTCGTACTGGACCGCCGTCTACCTGCCGCCGGGCGCACCCGCGGCCGTCACGCGCAAGCTCAACGAGATGCTGGTGAAGGTGTCGGCCTCGCCGGCCATCGTCGCCTACCAGGCCATCTCCAGCGGCGAGGCCGCCACCGGCACGCCCGAGGCGCTCGCGAAGTTCCAGGCCGCCGAGTCGCAGAAGTGGGGCCGCGTGATCCGCGCCGCCGGCATCGAACCCGAATGAGCCGCGCGATGAACAGCCCCCACACGCACAAGAAGACCGTGCGCATCGGCGGCGCCTCGGGCTTCTGGGGCGACAGCAGCACCGGCGCGCCGCAGCTGGTGGCGCACGGCGGCATCGACTACCTCGTGTTCGACTACCTCGCCGAACTCACGATGTCGCTGCTGGCCGGCGCGAAGCTGAAGAACCCCGACGCCGGCTACGCCACCGACTTCGTCACCACCGCCATGGCCGCCGTGCTGCCCGACGTGATGCGCCAGGGTATCCGCGTGATCGCCAACGCCGGCGGCGTGAACCCGCGCGCTTGCGCCGCCGCGCTCACGCAACTGGCGGCCGGCATGGGGCTCGCGCCGCGCATCGCCGTGGTCACCGGCGACGACGCGCTGCCGCACGCCGAAGCGCTGCGCGCGCAGGGCATCGGCCACATGAGCACGGGCGCACCGCTGCCCGAACGCCTCGTGAGCGCTAACGCCTACCTGGGCGCCGTGCCGATCGCCCGGGCGCTCGATGCCGGCGCGCAGATCGTCATCACGGGCCGCTGCGTTGACAGCGCCGTCACGCTCGGCGCGCTGATGCACGAATTCGGCTGGGCCGACGACGACTGGGACCGCCTCGCGGGCGGCAGCCTGGCCGGCCACGTCATCGAATGCGGCGCGCAGGCCACCGGCGGCCTGCACACCGACTGGGAGCAGGTGCCCGACTGGGCCCACATCGGCTACCCGGTGGTCGAATGCGCGGCCGACGGCAGCTTCGTCGTCGGCAAGCCGCCCGGCACCGGCGGGCTGGTGAGCCGCGCCACCGTGGGCGAACAGCTGCTGTACGAGATCGGCGACCCCGCGGCCTACCTGCTGCCCGACGTGACCTGCGACTTTCGCACCGTGCAGATCGAGGCCATGGGCGCGGACCGGGTGCGCGTCTCGGGCGCGAGAGGACGTGCGCCCTCGGGTCGCTACAAGGTCACGGCCACCTACGCCGCGGGCTACCGCTGCAACGCCGAGCAGCTGATCGTCGGCTTCGACGCCGCCGCCAAGGCGCAGCGCAGCGGCGAAGCCATGTTGCGCCGCACGCGCGACCTGTTCGCGCAGCGCGGCTGGGCCGACTTCTCGGCCACCCACATCGACGTGCTGGGCGCCGAGCAGTGCTACGGCCCGCACGCCACCGCCCAGCCGCCGCGCCAGGCGGTGCTGCGCGTGGCCGTGACGCACGCGGACAAGGCGCCGCTCGAACTCTTCGCGCGCGAGATCTCGGCGGCCGGCACCTCGTGGGCGCCCGGCACCACCGGCCTGGGCGGCGGGCGGCCGTCGGTGGCGTTGTCGATCCGGCAGTTTCCGCTGCTCGTGGACAAGGCGCTGTTCAAGCCCGTGGTCGAGATGGCCGGCGAGTCGTGGCCCGTGGCCGTGAGGGCGCAGGCGGCGCAGGTCGCCATGGCCGATGAGGTGGCGCCGCAGGCAGACGCCACCGACCCGGACACGGACGACGAATGGCTCGAGGTGCCGCTGATCCGCCTGGCCTATGGCCGCAGCGGCGACAAGGGCGACGTCTCGAACATCGGCATCCTCGCGCGCGAGCCGCGCTACCTGCCCGTGCTGCGCGAGCAGCTCACCGCGCAGGCCGTGCGCGCCTACATGGCGCACCTGGTCGAAGGCGAGGTGACGCGCTACGAGCTGCCCGGCATCGGCGCCTTCAACTTCGTCTGCGAAGCAGCGCTGGGCGGCGGCGGCATGGCCTCGCTGCGCACCGACCCGCTGGGCAAGAGCATGGCGCAGATCCTGTTGTCGATGCCGGTGCGCATCGCAGCCCGCCGGCTGCGCGCGGCCTGAGCCGACGCGCCGCCGGGCCCGCGTTTTCAGCGCGGGCCCACACCATCGCGCATCGCTTTCGGATTCGTCCGATGGCCTGCCTCGGTGGTTTTTCCTAGAGTGCTTCGTTCCCTGAGCGCTGGCCGTTTTCCGGCCGGCCCGCTCTTCCTTCTCTTCGTCAGATGGCTGCCTTTTTTGTGAAGGCGCTCGAAGCACGCCATGTCCTTGTCCAGATTCCTTTCCTTCCATCCCCGCCTGCGCGCGGGCCGCTGGGTGCTTGCCGCCTCCACGCTGGTCGCGGGCTGCGGCCCCGTCGCGGTCACGTCGTACGTGCCCCTGCCGCCGATGCCGCCGCCTTCCGAACCGATGAACATGGCCGTGCCCGTCGCGGTGTCGGCCACGAGCTCGCGCAAGGGGGCTGTGTACCGGCCCGCGCCCGCGGTGGCGCCCGAGCTGGCGCAGGTCGTGTTCTTCCGCCGCGCCACGTCCACGCCCAGCACGGGCGCGGCGCATGTGTATGTCGACGGCGAGTTCCATGCCGCGCTGATGCCCAACGGCTTCACGCGCCTGTGCGTGGCGCCGGGCGCGCACTCGCTGGAGGCCTACATCGACGACGCGCCGCTGTACGCGGGCAAGTCGCAGCCGAAGACGCAGGCGGTGCTCGAAGGCGGGCAGACGGTGTTCGTGGCCGTGTCGGAAATGGGCGAGGGCGCGCCGGTGCCCCACGGCAGGGTCGCGGCCGAGCGCCTGCTCAAGGGGGCGCGCGAGCAACGGCAGGTGATCAGCCGCGCCGTCCGCGTGCAGCCCTGCCGCGAGCCTTCGCAGCCCGCCCGCCGGGCCTGACGCGATCCGACGTCCTTCAGCGGATGTGCGTCGCGTAGGCCGCCTCGGCGGCCTCCAGCTGCGTCCAGAAGCCTTGTGGCGCGCGCCCGTGCAGCACCTCGTCGAGCACGCCCAGGTGCGCGTGCCAGCCGCTGGCCACGCTCAGCGTTTCCTTGCGGTCGGGCAGGCGGCGGTGCGTGAGCACCAGGTGCGTCGCTTGCGCGCCCTGCGGCGACAGTTCGAAGCTGACCTCGGACGCGTCCTCGCGCTCGCTGCCCCAGCTGATGACCAGCAGGGTCGGCGGCTCGATGCGCAGCACGCGCGAGTGCTGCACGTGGGTCTCGCGGTAGGCCGCGAAGCGCTCGGGCGCGACCTCGCCCGACAGCTCGGTGTGCTGGAAGCGCAGCTCGAACACCGCGCCCGGCGCCTGCGCCATGGTGCCGCCGGCCAGCCAGCTGCGGCGCTTTTCCGGGTCGACGAGGTAGGTCCACACGCGGTCGATGGGGCCGGGCAGGGTGCGCTCGATGCGCAGGGTGCCGGGCTCGGTCTGCGTGCCCAGGCTGTGCTTCAGGGTCGTGGTCATGGGTCGGTGCTCCTTGGGTGAATGAGGGGAGAGAAGGCGCTCACGCGCGGCTGCTGCCGTCGTCGTGGGCATCGCGCCGCAGCGCATCCGCCAGGACGTCCAGGCGGTGGTTCCAGAAGACTTCGTACGCGCGCAGCCACGCATCGGCCGTGGCGAGCGCCGCCGGTTCCAGCCGGCACACGTGCGCGCGGCCCTGCACGGTGCGCGACACCAGCCCCGCGCGCTCCAGCGTCTTGACGTGCTTGGAGGCGCCCGCGAAGGACATGCGAAACGGCGCGCCCAGCTCGCCCACGCTGCATTCGCCCTGCGCAAGCAGCTGCAGCATGGTGCGCCGCGTGCTGTCGGCCAGGGCGTGGAACACGGCGTCGAGCCGTTCGTCTTCGATTTCAAGTTCAACCATGAAGTTGAATATAAATCGGTCCCGAAGAAAATTCAACCCGAAGGTTGAATGAGGTGAATGGCGTTACACCTGATACACCCGGGACGCCGTGCGCGACCCGGGCGCTGGAAGCGCGGGGGTTGCGCTCCTACGATGCCTTTCATTCCATCCACTCGCGAAAAGAAAGACACACGCACATGAACCCTCTGATCCAGCGCCGCACCCTGTTGCTCGCCGCCGCCGTGACCCCGCTCGCCGGCGCCTGCAGCGCATGGCCGAAGAAGGGCGCGCAGTCGGACGCCGAAACGAAGCTCGCCGAACTCGAGCGCGCCTGCGGCGGACGCCTGGGCGTGTCGGGCTTCCACACCGGCAGCGGCGCGCGCCTGCAGCACCGTGCGCACGAGCGCTTTCCGCTGTGCAGCACCTTCAAGCTGGTGCTCGCCGCGGCCGTGCTCGAACGCAGCGCGACCGACGCCAGCCTGCTCGGGCGCCGCATCAGTGTCGGCAAGGGCGACCTGGTGTCGCACTCGCCGGTCGCCGAGAAGCACCTCGCCACCGGCATGACCGTGAACGAGATGTGCGCCGCCACCATGCAGTACAGCGACAACGCCGCCGCCAACCTGCTGCTGAAGGTGCTGGGCGGGCCGGCCGCCGTCACCGCGTTCGCGCGGCGCATCGGCGACACCACCTTCCGCCTCGACCGCACCGAGCCCGAGCTGAACACCGCCATCCCCGGCGACCCGCGCGACACGACCACGCCTGCGGCCATGTCCGACACCGTGCAGCGGCTCGCGCTGGGCGATGCGCTCGGCGCGCCGCAGCGCGAGCAGATGCGCGAATGGCTGCTCGGCAACACCACCAGCACCGAGCGCTTCCTGGCCGGCGTGCCCAAAGGCTGGCGTGTGGGCGACAAGACCGGCGCGGGCTCGTACGGCAGCACCAACGACGTCGGCGTGCTGTGGCCGCCGTCGGGCGCGCCGCTGGTGCTGTCGGTCTACCTGACCTTCCCCGACAAGGACGCGAAGGGCCGCAACGATGTGGTCGCCTCGGCCACGCGCATCGCCGTCAAGGCCCTGGCAGGCTGAGTCAGCGACGGGGCCACAATGGGCGGCCCCATCTTTCTCCCGCCCGCCCCATGGACCTGAGGTCTCTTCGCTATTTCATCGCGGTGCTCGAAGCCGGCAGCCTGTCGCGCGCGGCGGCATCGCTGTACGTGGCGCAGCCCGCGCTGACCGCGCAGATCAAGAAGCTCGAGGCCGAACTCGGCACGCAGCTGTTCGACCGCTCGCACGTCGGCGTCACGCCCACGGCCGCCGGGCTGCAGCTGTACCAGGACGCGCGGCGCCTGCTGTCGGATGCCGCGGCGATGCGCGAGCGGCTGCAGCGCGCACCCGACGGGCCCGAGGGCTCGGTCACGGTGGCCGTGCCGTTCCTGCTGGCCTCGCTGCTGCTCGGGCCGGTGCTGGCGCGGCTGAAGCAGTCGCACCCGCGCATCCGCGTGTTCGTGATCGACGACCTGAGCCTGATGGTGCGCAAGGCGATGGTCGATCGCCGCGCCGACATCGGCCTGCTCGTCGACACCCCGAGCGTCGAGGGGCTGGACGTGCGCCCCTTCGTGCGCGAAGGCATGTTCCTCTGCGGCTTCGATGCGAAGGGCGAGGTGGCGGCGTTGCTCGGAAAAAGTGCGAAGGGTGGGCGCGCGAAGAAGGGTGCGCCCGCGCGTCCTACGGTGCCTTTCGCGCGCGCCGCGAACCTGCCGCTGGTGCTGCAGTCGCGCCGCTTCAGCATCCGCCAGCGCGTCGAGGCGGCGGCCGAGGCGGTGGGTGTGGAACTCAACGTGGTGCACGAGCACGACTCGGCGCGCGTGCTGCGCTCGCTCTACCTGGCGGGTGCGGGCTTCACGGTCACGCCCGCCTGCGCGCTCGCGGACGGGCCGGGCGATCAGCCGAACTGGTTGATCGCACGCATCGTCGAGCCCGAGCTGGCGCGCACCTACCACCTGGCCACGCCGGCCGGCAAGGCGCCCGACGCGGCCACGCAGGTCGTGAGGCAGGCGCTGGCTGACGAAGCGCGCTCGATGATCGCCTCGGGGCGTTGGGACGCGCAGTTCCTGGGCGACGGCAAGGCGTAGCCATCGCGCACGGCGGTGCCGTGCGCCGGGGCCATCATCTTTTGTGATGGCCGCGCATCAGCAATCGGTATTTGTTGTGCGGCGGCGTTGTTTGCGAAAGTTCTCCCCACGGTGCACAGGCACCGGCCTCAAGGAGACAACTTGCCCTCACTTTCGCCCGAGGTCGCCAACGTCGGCGAACTCGCATCCCGCGCCGCCCGCCTGCATGCCCGGCAGATCGCCGTGACCAGCCCGCAGCGCGCCTGCACCTACGAACAGCTCGACCGGCGCGCCAACCGCCTGGCCAATGCCCTGCACGGGCTCGGCCTGCAGCGCGGCGACCGCGTGGGCGTGTACCTGCCCAACTGCGTCGAGATCGTCGAGCTGGAGCTGGCCTGCTACAAGGCCGCGCTGGTGAAGGCGCCGATGAACGCGCGGCTCGCGCCGGTCGAGGTGGCCGAGGTCATCGAGAACAGCGACGCCGCGCTGATCGTCACCACCGCCGCGCGCGCCGAGACCTTCCTGCCGCTCCTGAAGGGCGCGGCCCCGAAGCTGCTGCTGCTCGACGCGGCCGAGGGCACGCCCGCTTCCTACGAAAGCCAGCTGGCACGCGCGAGCGACGTCTTCACCTGCGAGCGCGTGCGCGCCGACGAACTGGCGGTGCTGCACTACACCTCGGGCTCCAGCGGCGTGCTCAAGGCTGCGATGCAGACCTTCGGCAACCGGCTGGCCCAGCTGCGCAAGTTCCTCTCGCGCAGCGAAGGCCTGCGCCCCGGCGACCTGCTCGGGTTGGTGGGGCCGATCACGCACGCCTCGGGCATGCAGATCGTGCCGGCGCTGTGCAGCGGCGCGACCATCCGCCTGTTCACCGGTTTCGAGCCCGCGCGCTTCCTGGACGACATGAAGAAGGAGCGCGTGACCCACACCTTCATGGTGCCCACCATGATCAACATGCTGCTGGCCGAGCTGCAGGGCCGCTACCGGCCGCTGCCCGACCTGCAGCGCCTGGGCTACGGCGCCGCGCCGATGGCGCCCGCGCGGATCATGCAGGCGATGGACGTGTTCGGCCCCGTGCTGTCGCAGGGCTACGGCGCGGGCGAGACCACCTCGGGCGTGTGCGGCCTCTCGGTGGAAGACCACCTGTTCGCGCGCGCCGCCATGCCCGAGCGGCTGGCCTCGTGCGGGCGGCCGTTCCTCGAGTCGCTGGTGGAGATCGTCGACGACGAAGGCCGACCGGTCGCGCCCGGCGAGGTGGGTGAGATCGTGGTGAGCGGCGAGGACATCTTCGCCGGCTACTGGCGCGCGCCCGAGCTCACGGCCGAGGTGCTCAAAGAGGGCCGCTACCACACGGGCGACCTCGCGCGCGCCGACGACGAGGGCTACATCTACATCGTCGATCGCAAGAAGGACATGGTCATCAGCGGCGGCTTCAACGTGTACCCCTCGGAGGTCGAGGCCGTGCTGTACCAGCACGCGGCGGTGGCCGAGGCCTGCGTGTTCAGCGTGCCCGACGACAAGTGGGGCGAGGCGGTGGCCGCGCACATCGTGCTGAAGCCGGGCGCCTCGCCCGACACGGCCGGGCTCGACGACTTCTGCGCCGCGCGACTCGCGGGCTTCAAGCGGCCGCGCCGCATCGAGTTCGTCGAGTCGCTGCTGAAGAACGCCAACGGCAAGGTCGCGCGCAAGGCGATCCAGACGCCGTACTGGGCCGGCCACGCGCGCCGCGTCAATTGAACAAGAGCGAAGAGAACGACATGGACACCACGCTGACCCCTTCCGCCGCACCCACCGAGGCTTCGGCCATCCGCGCGCCGCTCTTCGACGGCCCCTTCGAGGGCTCGCCGCGCGCGGCCGAGCTGATCGCCCGCATCGGCGACTTCCTGAACGGCGAACTGGCCGAGCTGGTGCGGGAGAAGGGCATCGACCACGAGCACGGCTCCGACAGGGAGACGCTGCGCCACGTCTGGCGTCGCTCGCACGCGATGGGCTTCTACGGCATGACGCTGCCACCGGCGATGGGCGGCCTGGGCCTGTCGCTGCTCGATCATGTGCTGGTGAAGGAATCGATCTACGCCAGCGGCTCGCCGCTCGCGCCGCATGTGTTCGGCGAACTCAGCGGACCGCCGCGTGTCGGCGCACTGGCCAAGTTCGCGACACCGGAGCAGATGGCGCAGTTCATCCGTCCCGTGGCGCAGGCCGAGAAGGCGATCTGCTTCGCGCTCACCGAGGCCGAGGCCGGCTCCGATGCCGGCGCGGTGCAGACGCAGGCGCGGCGCGAGGGCGACGTGTATGTGCTCAATGGGCGCAAGCGCTTCATCTCGGGCTCGCCTTTTGCCGATCTCGCGGTGCTCATGGCGTCCACCTCGGACGATCCGGCGCGCCGCGAGGTGACGGCGTTCTTCGTCGACCTGACGCAGCCGGGCGTCCAGGTGCAGGCGGGCTACAAGACCATGGCGGGCCAGTCGACCACGGGCGACATCGTGCTCACCGATTGCCGCGTGCCGGCCGTGAACCTCATCGGCGAGCCCGGCAAGGGGCTGGCGCTGGCGCTGGGGCGCATCACGGTCAACCGGCTGCTGCACTGCCCGGGCATGGTGGGACTGGCGACCGTGGCGCTGAAGGACGCGCGCGACTACGCGCGCACGCGCCGCCAGTTCGGCCGCGCCATCGCGCAGTTCCAGGCGATCCAGCATTCGCTGGCCGACATGGCGACGCAGCTGTGCGCGGCGCGCGCGCTGATGCTGTCGACCGCGCGGCAGATCGACGCCGGCGGCGACCCGCGCGCCGAGGCCTCGATGGCCAAGCTGTTCTGCTCGGAGGCCGCGTTCCGCGTGGCCGACGCGGCGGTGCAGATCCACGGCGGCGAAGGCATCGTGCAGGGGCGGCGCGTGGAGTTTTTGTTCCGCATGCTGCGCATGTACCGCGTGCTCACGGGCACGAGCGAGATCCAGAAAAACATCATCGCGCGCGAGCTGATCGGCGACGCGGCCTGAGGCCGAACCAGACAATCAGGAGACAAGACAAACCATGACTATCAATGCCAATCGCCGCGCGCTCTGCGGTGCGATCGCGGCCTCGGCGCTGCTGCCGGCCATCGCGCGCGCAGCGGGCTCGAACGCTTCCGCCTGGCGGCCGACCCGCCCGGTCAAGTGGGTCGTGCCGTACCTGGCCGGCACCGGCCCGGACAACGCCGCGCGCATCCTCGCGGAAGCGCTCGGCCCCTTGCTGGGGCAGCCGGTCGTCATCGAGAACCGGGGCGGCGCGGCCGGCAACATCGGCGCGCGACAGGTCGCACGGGCCGCGCCCGACGGCTACACCTGGATCTACTCCAGCGCGCCCATGGCCGCCAACATGCGCATGCAGCAGAACCCCGGCTACGACGCGCTCAAGGACTTCCGCCACATCATGCGGCTCACCACCTCCGACGTGCTGCTGGTGGTGAATGCGGGCTCGGGCATCCAGACCCTGCAGGAACTCGTGGCGCGTGCGCGCGCCAACCCCGGCAAGCTCGACTACGCCTCGGGCGGCGTCGGAACGCCCTCGCACCTGGGCGTGGAGCTGTTCCTGCAGGCGGCGGGCGTGCAGGCCACGCACGTGCCGTACAAGGGAGCGTCGGAAATCGTCAACGCGGTGCTGGGCAACCAGGTGAACTTCGGCATGCCGATCTTCTCGGTGGCGCTGCCGCACGTGCAGGGCGGCAAGCTGCGCGCCCTGGGCGTGGCCGGCGCCAAGCGCAACGCGGCCTTGCCGCAGGTGCCGACGCTGGCCGAGCTGGGGCTGCGCGGCGTCGAGCTCACGTCGTGGGGCGGTGTCTCGGTGCCGGCGGGCACGCCTGACGCGATCGCTGCGCGCATCTACGAGGTGTTCGGTCAGGCGCTGAAGCAGCCGTCGGTGATCGCCGCGCTGACCGAGCTGGGCAGCGAGGTGAGCCCGTCGACGACCGAGGCCTATGTGCAGGGCTTCGCGAGCGAGATGGAACTGACCGAGCGGATGATGAAGACCGCGAAGCTGCAGCCGCTGTAAGAAGCAGGCTTCAGAGCACGAACCAGCCCACGGCCACGTAGTGGCTCGTGGTGCCGGCCAGCACGAACAGGTGCCAGGCGCCGTGCGCGTGGCGCAGCCCCCGCCGGTTGCGATAGAACACCGTGCCCACCGTGTAGAGCACGCCGCCCGCGACCAGCCAGGCCAGTCCGGTCGCGTGCAGCTTGGCCGCCAGCGGCGCGGCGGCCAGCACGCCGAGCCAGCCCATGCCGATGTACAGCGGCAGCGAAGGCTTCTTCGCCGTGCCGGTCTCGGCGGGTTTCAACTCGCGCCAGATGCCGAAGCACGCCGCGCTCCAGATCGCCGCGAGCAGCAGCCAGCCCCAGGGGCCCTGCAGCGTGACGAGCGCGAAGGGCGTGTACGTGCCCGCGATGAGCAGGAAGATCGCGCAGTGGTCGGCGCGCTCCCACAGGCGCTTGTTGCGGCCGCGCGTGCTGTGAAAGAGCGTGGAGGCCGCGTACAGCGCCACGGCCGAGAGCGAGAACACCAGCCCGCCCGCGATGCGCGCCGGATCGCCCGTGGGCAGCGTCTTGGCGAGCAGCAGCGCGGCCGCCGGCAGCGCGAGCAGCAGGCCGAACAGGTGGCTGTAGCCGTTGAGTCGTTCGCCGGGGTACATGAGGTGCTGAGGTGCGGTGAGGAAGTGGGCGCGTCGGGCGCACGCGGATGCTAGGTAAGGGCCATGACTGCCCCGTGACCGGGCAAACCCTGTCTGGATTTTGGTTGCAAATGTTTACATTCAGCGGCCGGGATGCGTTCCCGACACCCGCCGCGTGCTTTGGCGCACCCGCGCCGGCGGGCCTTCTCACCGTGAGGGACTGCCGATGAAAAAACGTTTGATGTCGTGGCGCCGGGCTGCTGTCCTGTGCGTTGCCATGGGGAGCGCCGCTGTCGCTTGTGCGCAGGTGCAGCAGTTCAAGTGGGGCCACATCTACGAGCCCGCGAGCATCTTTCACCAGCAGGCCGAACTGGCGGCGCGCAAGATCGCCGAGCAGTCCGAGGGCAAGATCAAGATCGAGGTGGTGCCCGCCTCGAAGCTGGGGCAGGAGCGCGACTACGCGCTGATGCTCGCCAACGATTCCATGCAGATCGCCTACGTCGGCCAGGCCACGCTGGCCGAGGGCTATCCGCCGCTGGGCCTGGGCAGCTACCCCTTCGCCTTCAAGGACCTGGACCACGTGCGCAAGTACCTCGCGAGCCCGCTGCTCGCGGACCTGATGAAGGGCTACAACGAACGCAGTGGCAACCGCATGGTCGCGTCGGTCTACTACGGCGCGCGGCAGGTGACCTCGGGCAAGCCGCTGCAGCGCCCCGAGGACTTTCGCGACCTGCGCCTGTACGTGCCCGACGCCGCGGCCTACCAGCTCTTCGCCACCGCGCTCGACGCCAAGCCCGTGTCGCTGCCGTTCAACAGCCTGTACGGCGCACTCAAGAAGAACGAGGTCGAGGCGCAGGAGCATCCGCTGGGCACGGTGCGCGCCAAGCAGCTGTACGAGGTGCAGAAGTACGTGCAGCTCACGGGCCACATCTACGACACGCTGGGCATCGTCATCGGCAAGGCCGCCTGGGCCCGCCTCACGCCGGCGCAGCAGGCGATGGTGGAGAAGACGCTGGCCGACACGGCCAAGTGGACGAATGTCGGCGTGATTGCCAGCGAGCTCGAAGACGAGCAGTTCCTGCGCGGCAAGGGCATGACGGTGCAGCCGGTCAACCGCCTGCCGCTGCTGGAGCGCGTGACGAAGCGCTCCACGCCCGAGCAGATGGGGGCGCGGCCGGGCGACTTCGCCAAGCTGCAGGCGCTGGCAGGCGCGGCGAACTAACCCGCGCGCTGGCGGTAGCCACGCGGCGTGCTGCCGGTCCACGTGCGAAACGCACGGTGGAAGGCCGGCGTGTTGTCGAAGCCCACCGAGGCGGCGATGCGGTCGATGGGCTCGCGCGTCTTCACGAGGCGCTGGATCGCGAGGTCGCGTCGCACCTCTTCCTTCAGCGCGCGAAAGCTGGTGCCCTCGGCCGCAAGCTGGCGCGACAGCGCGCGCTCCGACATGTGCACCGCGCGCGCCGCCGCGCCCAGCGTGGCGTCCGAGGCGAGGTGCGCGGCGACGAACTCGCGCACGGTGGCGCTGGTGGTGTCGTGGTCGAAGGTGACGAAGATCCAGTCGTCGGGCGCGCGGCGCACGAAGTCGAGCAGCTCGGCGCGCGTGCGCTGGAAGGTCTGGCGCAGCACGGGTTCGGCAAAGCGCACCGAAGACGTGTCCTGCTCGAACTGCAGCGGGCCCGGGAACAGGTTGGCGTACTCGTCGAAGCGCGCCGGGCGCGGGAACGCAAAGCCGACGCCCAGCACCGGCAGCTGCCGGCCCATGAGCCACGAGGCCACGCCGTGGATCAGCTTGACCATCAGTGCATGGCCGAAGGGCGTGGTGGGCCGCGCGGCGGCTTCCGGGTGCGGCGCGATGGTGATCGTGGCCACGCCGTGGGCGCGCGTCATGCGCAGGCGGTGATCGTCCAGCAGCAGGTTCCAGAAGCGCGTGAAGCGGTACATGGCGACCATGAGCGAGGGCGCGTCGAGCAGGCTGAGCCCGAGGTACTTGAGCGCGCCCGCGCGGATCGGGCGCGACCACAGGCCCAGCATCTCGTCGCCCATGAAGAGCGACACGCACTCGTACATGCGAACGAACTGCTCGCGCGTGACGCGCGCGCCGTCCTGGCGCAGCAGCTGCGGCGAGAGGCCGGCCTGCGCGGCCAGCAGGTCGATGTCGCGCGGGCTCAGCTGGCGGCGCGCGCCGCTCAGCAGGTGCTGCAGGAAGCTGACGGCGACGGTGGCGCGCTCTGGCGGCATGACGGGTTCAAAAGACGGTTGGCGGAATCTGCAAATAAATGGGCGCGATCTGCAAGCAATGGCGCGGCGCGCAGGGCTATCGTAGCCCTGAAGCGCCCCATTCCGGTGGCGGAACCCGCAACAACCGAAGGAGCCCTGCCGTGATCGAACGGAACGTCACCCTGCACATGGACGAAGAGGTCGCCGTCGTGACCCTGAACCGTCCCGCCAAGCGCAACGCCATCGACGAGGCCACGCTGGCCGCGCTGGACGCCGTGTTCAGTGCGCTGCCGCGCGAGGCCAAGGCCGTGGTGCTGACCGGCGCGGGGCCGCATTTCTGTGCCGGGCTCGACCTCAAGGAACACCACGACAAGGAGCGCACGGCGGTCGACTTCATGCGCGTGTGCCAGCGCTGGCACAGCACCTTCGACAAGATCCAGTACGGCGGCATCCCGGTGGTCGCGGCGCTGCACGGCGCGGTGGTCGGCGGGGGGCTGGAGCTGGCGGCGGCCACGCATGTGCGCGTGGCCGACCCGTCGACCTACTTCGCGCTGCCCGAGGGGCAGAAGGGCATCTTCACGGGCGGCGGTGCGACGGTGCGCGTGGCACGCATCATCACGCCGGGCCGCATGGTCGAGATGATGCTCACCGGCCGCGTGCTCGACGCCCGCGCCGGCAAGACGCTGGGCCTGGCGCACGAGATCGCCGCCCCCGGCGAGAGCCTGCGCGCTGCGATGGTGCTGGCCAAGCGCGTGGCGAAGAACGCGGCGCTGTCGAACTACGCGATGGTCACGTCGATCAGCCGCATCGCCGACATGTCGGCCACCGACGGCATGTTTGCCGAGTCGCTGATGGCGGCGGTGGTGCAGACCGGCGGGGAAGTGCAGACGCGGCTGGGGGCGTTCGTCGACAAGTCGCTCGCCAAAGTGACGCCCGAACAGGTCGCGGGCTGAGGCCCGGATTCAGGCGTCGAAGGCGCGCCGCAGTTCGAGCGACAGCGTGCCCGTCAGTGCTTCGCGCTGCGGCGCGGGGCGCCAGAAGCTGCGCGTGAGGGCACCGGTCGATTCCCACTCGGGATGGCTGCGCGCCGGTTGCACCGCACGCACGGCGCCGGCGGCGGCACGCATGAGCGTGTCGTCCTCGTCCGCCGACGGAGCCTCGGCCCGGATGCGTTCCACGGCCGCATGGCCGCGCCGCTCCAGCGCCTGCGCGAGCTGCAGCTGCCAGGCCGCGAGCGTGAACAGCACGCTGTCTTCCACCGTGAGCTCGTGCATGTCGCGCAGCTTGTTGGCCAGCTTGCGCCCGAGCGGCCCCCAGCCCTGCGACACCGCGCCGCCGATGGCGCCGCCCAGCGCCGCGCCCGCGCCCAGCGACAACCCGGCCACCGCGAGGTCGGCGACCACGCCCACGGCGGCGCCGATGACCGCGCCCTTGCCCAGGCGCAGGCCGGCGTCCTTCATCGCCTCGGGGTTGAAGAAGTCGAGCGTCCAGCGGCCTTCGATGATCGGCAGCGGCGCTTCGTCGGCGTCGCCCTGGCGAAAGCCGTAGAGCGCGAGCAGGTCGTCGGTGCAGCGCTGGGCCTTGTCGAACACGTCCTTCTGCACGCCGGCGACCAGGGCCTGGCGGCGCGTGGCATCGGCGAACTCGGCGGCGGGCACGGTGCGGCGGATGGCTGCGGCATCGACCAGCAGGTCCGCGATGCGCGTGCAGGCCGACTGGCGGCGCGCGTCGGCCTCGGCGTCGAGTGCGTCGACCACGCCGCGCAGCGCGTCGCGGCGGTCGCGCAGCAGGGTGGCCAGGTCGTTGTAGAGGTCGTGCTCGGCGCCCACGAACGGCGCCGCCGCATCGAAGCGCACCTGCACGTGCAGGCCGTAGGCCGAGAGCAGTTCTTTCCAGGCCGGCTCGCGGCTGGCGGCGTCGCGCACGAAGTTGAGCACCGGCAGCACCGGGCGCGCGCA
This sequence comes from Variovorax boronicumulans, assembly GCF_009811375.1. Classification (NCBI taxonomy): domain Bacteria; kingdom Pseudomonadati; phylum Pseudomonadota; class Betaproteobacteria; order Burkholderiales; family Comamonadaceae; genus Variovorax; species Variovorax boronicumulans. Next base: position 2,902,186 of record NZ_BKDH01000001.1, on the reverse strand, counting down.
GGAGTTCAAGAGCTCGATCTCGTCGCGGAACTTGGGCAGCACCGGCTCGCGCACGTCGATCACGAGAAAGGCGGCGTCGATGTCGAGCATCGCGCGCAGCACCTTGGCCTCCTGCTCGAACACGCCGTGCGCCTCGGGGCCCTGCAAGAAGCGGCGGATGCGCTCGGGCGGCGTGGCCTGCTGGGCGGCGTCCAGGCCGGCCAGGTGCTCGCGCAGCGCGACCGCGTCTTCCAGGCCCGGCGTGTCGAGGAAGCGCACGGCGGGCTGGCCGTTCACCTCGAGATCGACCGACTCGACATGGCGCGTGGTGCCCGGGCGCTGCGACACCTCGCCGAAGTTCACGCGCCGCGTGAGCGTGCGCAGCAGCGAGGTCTTGCCCGCGTTGGTGTGGCCGACGACGGCAATGCGGATCGGAGGTGTCATGCGGTGGCGGTGCCTTCTTGAAAGACGGCATCGAGCCGGTCGCTCGCGACCACGTGGGCCAGCCCGGCGTCGCGCAGCCAGTCGCGCCAGCGCTGCGTGGCGGCGGTGTTGGGCGCGTCGGCCAGCCAGAGGCGGCATTCGCCGCAATGCGTCAGCACCTCGCGCAGGAAGCGCTCGGTGCCGCGGTCGGGGCTCGAGGCCGCATGGCAGACCAGCAGCACGGCGCGCGGGTGGACCTGCGCGAGCTGGTCGAGCAGTGCGCGGCGCGCCGGGGCGCTGCCGTCGATGCGGACCGCCGATGCCGGCAAGTCGGCGGGCGGCCAGGGCAGGTCAGGCGGCAGTTCGAAGCCGACGATGAACACGCCGTCGTGCTGCTCGGAGGCCGGCAGGCCGGTGGGCGCGGCGGGGTGCGCACGGCCCGGGTCGGCATCGACGATGGCGGGCGGCGCCAGCGCGGCGAAGCGGGCCAGCAGCTTGCGGTAGTAGGGCGCCTGCCAGTCGGGTTGCAAGGCAGGGCGGCGCTGGCGGCAGACGGCGGCGCTCAGCAGCACCAGCGCCAGGCGCGGCAGCAGGCCGTACACCGCGATGCAGCCGGTGAGCCACAGCGCCCAGGTGCGCTGGGCCGCTGCGACCGGCACCGCCGATTGCACCGTGGCCGCATCGGGCACCGGAAAGCCGAACTGCGCCGGCAGCCAGCCCAGCGCCTGCACCACGCGCACGAAGAAGGCGGGTTCGAGGATGGTGGTTTCCCAGCTCAGCGTGTAGCTGCGAAAGGCGAGGGCGAACAGCATCGCCGCCAGCACCACGGCGAACGACAGCGCCCAGATGCCGTGGCTCACGAGCCCGAAGGCCCAGGGCAGCAGGCGCGCACGCGTGAGCAGCCCGGTGGCCGCGCGCACCAGCTGCGGCGCCTGCCCGCGCTGGCCGCCCGCCACGCGCGCCGTGAGCGACAGCCACAGCCAGCCCAGCGAGGCCGTGCCGAAGGTGCCCGACGGCAACCACAGGCCGGCCAGCCACAAGAGCAGCGTGAGCGCATGCAGGCCCAGCAAGCTGACGAGCGCGACGATCACGTTGATGTGGCGGTCGTTGCCGCCGACCACCTGGCCCGCAAGGCTCAGCCCCGCGATCACGACCAGCGCCACCAGCGCCAGCAGCACCCACGGTGCCCATTGCCGGCCGCGCGCGAGTTCGGCCTGCAGGCCCATGCGCTCGCCGAGCTGGCGGGCGCGTTCAACGATGCGGGTGGGGCCGTCGGCTGCGCGCGAGGCCGCGGTGCGAAGGGCCGACGCGTCGTCGAGCGGGCCGTTCTGTTCGGTCCATCGGACCGCCTCGGTGATCACCGCATCCGGAAAAGCAGGTGCGCGCAGCGCGGTGGTGGTGATCAACAGGGTCCCTTCTTCTTCGCCAATGACGCCCCGGCGCGGCAAAGCGGCGGCGGGGCGCGCAAATTATGCCCGGCGCATGCAGAAGGCCTGCCCAAGAGAAACGGGGCCGCGAACGGCCCCGTGGCGCTGCGCTTGCGGTTTCAGCGCAGGCCGAAGAACGACAGCACGGCGACGACGACCACGACCAGGCCGACGATGTAGATGATGGAATTCACGCGAAGGCTCCTTGTGGTTGGCGATGACCCAGCATCGGGCGCCGGCCGGCGCGCGGGTGTCGGCGAGGGACGGTGCGTGCTGTAGGACTCGCGAAGCGCGCAGGCGGCGAAAAATGCCCGGGATGGGCGTGGACGTGGGCGTGCGCGCCCGGCCTGCTGTGTGACCATTGTTTGCAATGAGCGGCGGGCATCCACGCAAGACTCTGCCCCTTCCAGAAAAGGCCAGGTCATGCGGCTCACCGAGCAATCCCCGTTCACAGGTTCCCACCCCGCGCACCCCGGCGCCCGCGCGCCCCGCGGGCCCGATGCACCCGCCGCGCCGCGCGTCAACGCGCAGCTGCTGCCCACGCTGTTCGACCGCCTGCGCGACGAGGCGCCCGGCCGCAGCGCCGAGCTGCCGTCCGAGTACACGGCCACGCCGGCCCGGATGCGCGAGATCATCCAGCGCGACCTGGCCCTGCTGTTCAACACCACCAACGCCGAAGACCTGATCGATCGCACGCGCCATGCCGACGCAGCGTCTTCCACCGTCAACTACGGCGTGCCGCCGCTGGCCGGCAGTTACCTGTCGGAGCGCAAGTGGGCGGACATCGAACGCATCATCCGCCGCGCCATCCGCGACTACGAGCCGCGCCTGATTCCCGACAGCGTGCAGGTGGTGCCGCTCATGAAGGAAGACGGCGCGGCCGAGGCCTACAACGTGCTGCTGTTCGAGATCCGCGCGCTCATCCACCTGAAGCCGTACCCGCTGGCCTTCACGGTGCAAAGCGCGGTCGACCTCGAGACCAACCGCATGCGCATCGTTGGCGCGGCGGACTGAAGCCTGTCTGTCTCTTTTTCATTTCTCCTTTACTTCAACCACGCCAGGGAAGGCTCACCGTCATGGACCCGCAACTCCTCGAGTACTACAACCGGGAACTCGTCTACATGCGCGAGGCGGCGAGCGAGTTCGCCGCCTCGCATCCCAAGATCGCCCGCCGCCTGGGCATGCACGGCATCGAGGTGGCCGACCCGTACGTGGAGCGGCTCATCGAGTCGTTCAGCTTCATGTCGGCGCGCATGCAGATCAAGCTCGACGCCGAATTTCCGCGCTTCACGCAGCGCCTGCTCGAGGTGCTGTACCCCAACTACCTGAGCCCCACGCCGTCGATGGCCGTGGCGCAGCTGCACCCCAGCGTGAAGGAGGGGGACTTCACGCGCGGCTTCGTGGTGCCGCGCGGCACGGCCTTCCATGCGCGCGTGCCCGCGGGCGAGCAGACGCCGTGCGAGTTCCGCTCCAGCCAGGACGTGACGCTGTGGCCCTTCGAGATCGCCGAGGCGCGGCTCACCGGCGCGCCGCCCGACATCCCGGCGCTGGAGCGCTACGTGCCGCCGCACGTGCAGGTGACGGGCGCACTGCGCCTGCGGCTGCGCATCGTGGGCGAGATGGGCTTCTCGGCACTGTCGGGGCTCGACCGGTTGCCGATCTACCTGCGCGGCAACGAGCAGGTGGCGTCGCACCTGTTCGAGCTGCTGCACACCTCGGCGGTCGCCACCTTCGTCGGCGAGCCCGGCCAGCTGATGGACCGGCCGCACGTCGTGACCGAAGGCGCGCTGGTGCACGAAGGGCTGGGGCCGGGCGAAGGCCTGCTGCCGCTGGCGTGGAACACCTTCCACGGCCACAACCTGCTGCACGAGTACTTCGCGTGCCCCGAGCGCTTCTACTTCTTCACGCTCACGCAGCTCGCGCCGGGGCTGGCGCGCATTCCCGGCAAGGAGGTCGAGATTGTCGTGCTGCTGAGCAAGCCGCCCGGCGCGCTGGGGGCGCTGGTCGATGCGGCGCAGTTCGCGCTGTTCAGCACGCCGGTGGTCAACCTGTTCGAGCGGCGCACCGACCGCATCGAACTCGACAGCGCGCAGACCGAGTTCCACCTCGTGCCCGACCGTTCGCGGCCGATGGACTTCGAGGTGTATTCGGTGCAGCGCATCGCTGGCCAGCAGGCGCGCACCACGGCCGAGATCGACTTCCGCCCGCTCTACCAGACGCTCAACGAAGACGAGGGCAACCACGGCCGCTACTTCTCGGTGCGGCGCGAGCCGCGGCTGGTGTCCGAAACGGCGCGCAAGTACGGCACGCGCACGCCGTACATCGGCACCGAGGTGTTCCTGTCGCTGGTCGACCAGCAGGAGGCGCCGTACCCCGAGAGCCTGCGTTACCTGTCGGTGAAGGCGATGCTCACCAACCGCGACCTGCCGTGCCTCGTGCCGCGCAACGGGCAGGCCGACCTCGCGGTGGCCGATTCGATCCCGGTGTCGGCCGTGGGCCTCATCCGTGCGCCGAGCACGCCCAAGTCGCCGTTCGCGCAGCGCGAGATCGCGTGGCGGCTGATCCGCCAGCTGGGCTTCAACCACCTGCCGCTGGCCGACATGCCGCACCGCGAGGGCGCGCAGGCGCTGCGCGACATGCTGCGGCTGTTCGTCACCGCCGACAACGACGTGCTGCGCCGGCAGATCGACTGCCTCGTCGGCTCGCGCATCGAACCCGTGACGCGGCGCCTGCCGGGCGCGGGGCCGCTGATCTACGGGCGCGGCGTGCAATGCACGCTGAGCGTCGATGAAGAAGGCTTTTCGGGCACGAGCCCGTACCTGCTGGGGCTGGTGCTGGAGCACTACCTCGCGCGGCACGTGAGCATCAACGTGTTCACGCAGACCACGCTCGAATCGATGCAGCGCGGCACCGTCGCCAAGTGGCCCGTGCGCATGGGCGGGCGAGGCGCGGTCTAGCTTCTTTGGGGCGGGAGCGCCTGCTCCAGCAGCCACAGCATGGCCGCCCGCACCTTGGCGGCATCGGCGCCGGCATCGATCTCCAGGGCCGCGCGGTCGAAAGCGGCCGACAGCAGGCGGGCGAGGGCGTCGAGCGACACCTCGCCGCGGCCCATGCCGGCGCGCGCCAGCCCCTGGCGCAGCGAGTTCGCCGAGGTGGCGTCGTCCATCGACATCATTTCCGCCAGGCCCAGCACGGCGGGCCCGTCGATCAGCAGCAGCCGGGTGCGCCCCGGCACCGTCATCGCCTTCAGGTAGGCCTCGCTGCCCACGAGCAGGGCCTCGCGCGGGCCGAGTTCGTCGGGCGTGGCGGCATCGATGTCGGCCGCGACCGCCTGCGCCTCGAGCAGCAGCACCTGGCGGAACAGGTCGCGCTTGTCGTTGAAGTGGTGGTACAGCGCCCCGCGCGTGATGCCGGCGGCCATGGCGATCTCGGGGGTCGAGGTGTCGCCGTAGCCCTTGCTGACGAAGAGCGTGCGGGCCGCCTCGGTCAGCGCGAGGCGGGTGGTTTCGGTGCGTTCGCGGTTGGTGCGTGCCGGGGTTTTGGCCATGACCCTAATTTACATGCAGTCTGTTTGTGGATTAATATTTAACTTACATGCAGTTTGTACGTTTTATCCACGAAGGAGCCATCCCATGAAAGTGACGAGCTATTACCCGGTGATCATGACCAACGACGTGGCCGGCACCGCGGCCTTCTACCAGGCGCATTTCGGGTTCGCGTCGCTGTTCACGACCGACTGGTACGTGCACTTGCAGCTGGCGGACGATGCCTCGGTGAACCTCGCCGTGCTCGACGGCAGCCACACGACCATTCCCGCCGAAGCGCGCGGGCAGGTGGCGGGCGGGTTGCTGCTGAACTTCGAGGTGGAAGATCCCGACGCGATGCACGAGCGCCTGAAGGCGGCCGGCTTGCCGATCCTGCTGTCGCTGCGCGACGAGGCCTTCGGCCAGCGCCACTTCATCACGCGCGACCCGAACGGCGTGCTGATCGACATCATCAAGCCGATCCCGCCGTCGGGTGAATACGTCGCGCTGTACGAGGCCGGCACGTCGCCAAGCTAGGCTCTCCCCCAGGCTTCGCGCACTTCGTGTCGCTGCGCCAACCCCCTTCCGGGGGCAACACCTGCGGCCCGGCAAAGCCGGTTCCGCGGTGTTCACGAGGGAGCCCCGCTCAGGCGCGCAGGGCTTCGTCTTCTTCCAGCCCGTCGCCCAGGAAGCCGCCGCTCTGGTGCGCCCACAGCCGCGCATACAGGCCGCCCTGGGCCATCAGCGTGCGGTGGTCGCCTTCCTCGACGACGCGGCCTTCATCGAGCACGATGAGCCGGTCCATCGCGGCGATGGTCGAGAGCCGGTGCGCGATCGCGATCACGGTCTTGCCTTCCATCAGCGTGTACAGGCTCTGCTGGATCGCGGCTTCGACCTCGGAGTCGAGCGCGCTCGTGGCTTCGTCGAGCAGCAGGATCGGCGCGTCCTTCAGCATCACGCGCGCGATGGCCACGCGCTGGCGCTGGCCGCCCGAGAGCTTCACGCCGCGCTCGCCCACATGCGCCTCGTAGCCGCGCCGTCCGCCCGCATCGCCCAGCGTCTGGATGAAGTCGTGCGCCTCGGCACGCCTGGCGGCGGCTTCGATCTGCGCCAGCGTGGCGTCGGGCCGGCCGTAGGCGATGTTGTCGGCCACAGATCTGTGCATCAGCGAGGTGTCTTGCGTGACCATGCCGATGTGCATGCGCAGCGAATCCTGCGTGACCTTCGAGATGTCCTGTCCGTCGATGAGGATGCGGCCGCTTTCCAGGTCATGGAAGCGCAGCAGCAGGTTCACCAGCGTCGACTTGCCGGCGCCCGAACGGCCGACCAGGCCGATCTTCTCGCCGGGCTTGACCACGAGGTTCAGGTCGTCGATCACGCGGCGGCCTGTGTCGCCATAGCGGAAGCTCGCCTGCTCGAAGCGCACTTCGCCGTGCGGCACGTCGAGCACCGTGGCATCGACCGCGTCCAGCACCGTGCGCGGGCGCGACAGCGTCTTCATGCCGTCCTGCACCGTGCCGATGTTCTCGAACAGGCTGGTCATCTCCCACATGATCCAGTGCGACATGCCCTGCAGCCGCAGCGCCATCGCCGTGGCGGCGGCCACCGCGCCCACGCCCACCGTGCCGTGCGACCACAGCCACAGCGCCATGCCCGCCATGCCGGCCGTGAGGCCCATGCTCAGCGTGTGGTTGACGATCTCGAAGGCGCTCACCAGCCGCATCTGGCCGTAGCCGGTCTTCATGAACTCGCGCATCGCGTCGCGCGCAAAGCCGGCTTCGCGCTGCGTGTGCGAGAACAGCTTGACGGTCGCGATGTTGGTGTAGGCGTCGGTCACGCGCCCGGTCATGAGCGCGCGCGCGTCGGCCTGCGCCTTGCCGACCTTGCCCAGGCGCGGCACGAAGTACACCAGCGAGGCGATGTACAGCGCCAGCCAGATGACGAAGGGCCACACCAGCTGCGCGTCGAGCACGCCCACCAGGATGATCATCGTGGCCACGTACACGCCCATGGCCACGAGCACGTCGGCCAGCACGAACACGGTTTCGCGCACGGCCAGCGCGGTCTGCATCACCTTGGCCGTGATGCGGCCCGCGAACTCATCCTGGTAGAAGGCCATGCTCTGGCCCAGCATCAGGCGGTGGAAGTTCCAGCGCAGGCGCATCGGCAGGTTCACTGCCAGCGTCTGGTGCTTCACGATGGTCTGCAGCGCCACCACGCCGATGCTGATCACCAGGAACGCGGCCAGCCACAGCAGCGTGTCGCCGCGCTCGGCCCACAGCTTGGACGGCACCTGGCCGCCGAGCCAATCGACGATGCGTCCGAGGATCGCGAACAGCGCGGCCTCGAAGGTCGACATCACTGCCGTGAGCACCGCCATCGCGGCGATCTTGCCGCGCACGCCGTGCGTGCAGGCCCACAGGAAGGCAAAGAAGCCCTGGGGCGGCAGCGTCGGTTCGGCGGCGGGGTACGGGGGAAGGAGTTTTTCGAAAAAGCGGAACAAGGAATCGGTCTCCAGCAGAGCCTTCGAATGTAGCCCTGCATGCATGACCTTGCCCCGAAAAGGTGCGTTCGTGGCCGGTGCCTTCAGCAACCCTTCAGCTGCGTCGTGTCTTGGTGTCGTCGGCGCGTGCTGCCTTTGTTTCCATGCCCCCCAGCCGCGCGCTCAGGAAGTCGATGAAAGTTCGCAGCTTGGGCGACATGTACTGCCGGCTCGTGTACACGGCGAACAGCGTGACCGGCGTGGCTTCGAACGCGGGCAGCAGCCGCACCAGCCGGCCTTGCGCCAGGTCGTCGTCGATGAGCCACACGGGCAGGTAGGCGATGCCCATGTCGGCGCGCACCGCGTGCAGCGTGAGCGTGGTGTCGTCCGAGCGCATCGCGGGCGTGAGCCGCAGCGGAAACATGCGCCCGCCCGGCCCCTTGAGCGCGAGGTTGTCCAGGTTCACGTAGCTGGGCACGATCGCGCCCAGCTTCGCGAGGTCGGCCGGCACCGCGGGCAGGGCGCCGTGGCGCTTCAGGTAGGCCGGCGTGCCCGCAAGATGAAAGGGCACGCGGCACAGCGGCCGCGCGATGAGCGCGGGCGAGGGCTCCTGCGTGGCGCGCAAGGCCAGGTCGTAGCCGTCGGCCGCGAGATCGACCTTGCGGTTCTCCAGGTGCATGTCGACCAGCACTTCGGGGTACGCCGCGCGGTAGTCGGCCAGCACGCGCGCAAAGCGCGGCGTGGCGCACCACACGGGCGCGCTCACCTTGAGCTGGCCGCGCGGCGCGTCGCTGGTCTGGCCGATGGCGGCCTCGGCCGCGTCGAGCAGGTCGAGTGCGCGGCGGCTCTGCTCGTACCAGGCGGTGCCGGCCTCGGTCAGGCTCAGGTGGCGACTGGAGCGGTGCAGCAGCCGCGCGCCCAGCGATTTCTCGAGCTGCGCCACGTGCTTGCTGGCCATCGGCGCCGACAGGCCCAGGCGCTCGGCCGCGGCCACGAAACTGCCGGCCTCGACGACCTCGCGGAACACGCGCAGGCTGGTCATGCGGTCCATCGATGATTTCCTGTGAAGAAAGGATTCGATGCATCGTAGCCTGTCGATTTCCTGAAAGGAAATGTCTACAGTCGATCCAACGCCTTCAAGGAGCATCGACTTGACCCACGACACCCCCACGCTTTCGCGCCTGCCCACGTACTTCATCTCGCACGGCGGCGGCCCCTGGCCCTGGATGAAGAAGGAGATGGGCGCCACCTACGACCAGCTCGCCGCCTCGCTGGCCGACATGCCGCGCCAGATCGGCCGCACGCCGGCCGCCATCCTCATGGTCTCGGCGCACTGGGAGTCGCCCGTGTTCACCGTGCAGGGCAACCCGCGCCCGCCCATGATCTACGACTACGGCGGCTTCCCGGCCCACACCTACGAGGTGCGCTACGCCTCGCCCGGTTCGCCCGAACTCGCGCAGCGCGTGCAATCGCTGATCGCCGCCGCCGGCCTGCCGGCGCAGATCGACCCCGAGCGCGGCTACGACCACGGCATGTTCTCGCCGATGGCCGCGATCTACCCGAACGCCGACGTGCCGGTGGTGCAGCTGTCGCTGCGGCGCGGGCTCGACCCGGCCGAACATCTGGCGCTGGGCTGCGCCATCGCGCCGCTGCGCGACGAGAACGTGCTCATCGTCGGCAGCGGCCTGAGCTATCACAACCTGCGCAACTTCGGCCCGCAGGCGCACGGCGTGTCCAAGGCCTTCGGCGATTGGCTCGACGAGACGGCTGTGCAGGCCACGCCGCAGGCGCGCGTGCAGCGCCTGCAGGACTGGGCCTCGGCCCCGTCGGCGCGCATGGCGCACCCGCGCGAGGAGCACCTGATTCCGCTGATGGTCGCGGTGGGCGCGGCCGAGGGCGACGTCGGCGAGCGCGTCTACCATGAGGACGCCTTCATGGGCGGGCTCGTGGTGTCGAGCTACCGGTTCGGCGCGGCCTGAGGTTGTGGGCGCGCGGCAGAATGAAGCCATGCCCACGCCCGCTCTTCCCACCCCCGACGAATCCGCCGAAGCCCGGCGCCAGATTGCCCGCATCGAAGCCCTGTCCACCTCGCACGACCCGGTGCACGACGGCGTGCGCGTGCGCTGGCGCCGCTTCGGCACCGACACGACGAAGCCGCCCATCGTGCTGCTGCACGGCGGCCACGGCAGCTGGATGCACTGGCTGCGCAATGCCGAAGCCCTGTCGGCGCAGCGCACGCTGCTCCTGCCCGACATGCCCGGCTTTCACGATTCTGACGCGCTGCCGCGCGTGGCGCCCGGCGAGGACGCGCTGGTGCCGCTTCTGGCCGCGCTCGGCGGCACGCTCGATGCGCTCATCGACGCCGGCACGCCCATCGACCTGGGCGGCTTCTCGTTCGGCGGGCTCACTGCCGCGCGCTTCGCGGTGCGGCGCGGCGCCATCCGCCGGCTCGCGCTGATGGGCAGCGGCGGCCATGGCACCTTGCGCCGCATGACGGTCGAGATGATCAACTGGCGCGCCGCCCCCGACCGCGAGACCGAGCGCACCGCGCTCATGCACAACCTGGGCGCGCTGATGCTGCACGCGCCGGCCGCCATCGATCCGCTGGCCTTCGAGATCCACGACCTCTCGTGCCACGGCACGCGCTTTCGCAGCAAGGAGGTGTCGCTTTCGGGCGGGTTGCAGGCCGCGATCGACACGCTGGGCGTGCCGACGCTGCTGTTGTGGGGCGAGTTCGACGTCACCGCCGACTCGCGTCCGCTGGTGGCGCAACTGGCCAGCGAAGGCCCCGGCCGCGAAGGCGTGGTGATCGACGGCGCGGGGCACTGGGTGCAGTACGAACGCGCCGACGAGACCAATGCGCGGCTGCTGAAGTTCTTCGGCTGAACTTCGCCGCGACCGGTTACTGCTTCGTGAGGCCGAGCTTGCGGATGGTCTCGGCCCACTGGTCGTAGGTCGTGCGCGTCAGGTCGGCCAGTTGCTGCGGGGTCGACGATTCGGCTTCGTACGCACCCTGGCGGAAGAAGTCGCGCGTGGCCGGCATCGCCAGCACCTGCGCCAGCGCGGCATTGAGCTTGGCGACCACCGGCGCCGGCATGCGCGCCGGGCCGTAGAAGCCGAGCCAGCTCGCCATGTCGACGCCGCTCACGCCTTGCTCGCTCATCGTCGGCACGTCGGGCAGCATCGCGCTGCGCTTGGGCGCCGCCACCGCGAGCATGCGCACTTTGCCGGTGGCCGTGTTCTGGATCGCGTTGGGCGCCGCGTCGAAGTAGTACTGCACGCGGCCCGCGAGGAAGTCCTTCGCCGCATCGGCGCCGCCCTTGTAGGGCACGTGCACCACGTCCAGCCCGGCCTGCCGCGCGAAGGCCTCGCCGTAGATGTGCGACGAGGTGCCGGTGCCGAACGAGGCGTAGCTCATCTTCCTCGGGTTGGCCTTGATGTACGCCACCAGCTCCTGCACGTTGCGCGCCGGCACGCTGGTGTGCACCGTCAGCACCAGCGGGCCGCGCGCACCGAGCGAGATGGGCGTCAGGTCCTTGAACGGGTCGTAGCGCACCTGTGCCAGCGTCTGCGGGTTCTGCGCGACCACGGAAGAGGGCGCGTACATGAAGGTGTAGCCGTCGGGCGCCGCGCGGATCACCTCCTCGGTCGCGAGGATGAAGCTCGCGCCCGGCCGGTTCTCCACGATGACCGGCGTCTGCAGCACCTCGCCGAGCTTGTTGGCGACGAAGCGCGCCTGTGCGTCGGACGCACCGCCGGCCGCCAGGCCGAGCACGATGCGGATGCTGCGGCCCTTGACCGGAAAGTCCGTAGGTGAGGCGGCGAATGAAGACAGCGGCAAGGCGATCGCGCCCAGCGCGAGCCATGCGGCCGCGCTGCGCCGGGTGATGAAAGAAGAAGGGCTCATTGCTTGGCCAAGCCTACCTGCTGCACCATCGCGCCCCAGCGCTCGTAGGTCGTGCGCGTGATGCCAGCGAATTCTTCCGGCGTGGTCGCGCCCGCTTCGTAGCCGCCCGTGCGATAGAACTCGCGCACCTGCGGCATCGCCAGCACCTGCGTGAGCGCCGCGTTGAGCCTGGCCACCACCGGCGCCGGCATGCGTGCCGGCCCGTAGAAGCCGAGCCAGCTCGGCAGGTCCAGCCCGGCGTAGCCTTGTTCGGCGAAGGTGGGCACGTCGGGCAGCGCCGGAATGCGCGCGTTCGCCGCGATGGCCAGCACCTTCACCTTGCCCGTGGCCGAGGTGATGATGGCCGACGAAGCCGAGTCGAACATGTACTGCACGCGTCCGCCGATCAGGTCCTTGGCCGCGTCCGAGCCGCCCTTGTAGGGGATGTGCACCGCGTCGACGCCGGTCTTCTTCACGAAGGCCTCGCCGTAGATGTGCGACGAGGTGCCCGCGCCGAACGAGGCGTAGCTCACCTTGCCGGGGTTCGCCTTCACGTAGGCCACCAGCTCCTTCACGTTGTGGGCCGGCACCGAGGTGCTGACCGACAGCACCAGCGGCCCGCGCCCGCCCATCGAGATGGCGGTGAAGTCCTTGAACGGGTCGTAGGGCACCTGCGCGAAGGTGTGCGGGTTCTGCGCCATCGTGGAAGAGGGCGCGTACAGCAGCGTGTAGCCGTCGGGCAAGGCGCGCGACACCTCGTTGGCCGCGAGCATGGTGCTCGCGCCGGGCTTGTTGTCGACGATCACGCTGGTGCCCAGCACCTCGCCGAGCTTCTGCGCCACGATGCGCGCCTGCGCATCGGTGCCGCCGCCGGCGGTGAAGCCCACGACGATGCGGATCGGTTTGTTGCGCGCCGGAAAGTCCTGTGCGAACGCGTGCGGCGCCAGGCCCAGCAAGGCCGCGGCGCCGAGCGCCGAGCCGAACGCACGGCGGGTGCCGTTGAGTTTCTTCATCGATGTCTCCGTTGGAATGTTCTCCTGATATTGATTTGGAAAGTCATAAAAATCCATATTGACTAGGGAATACCCCGAACAATGGCCATTTCATGGCTTTTGAGTTTGACAAAATGAACATTGAAATCAAAATACGACGAAACAGCCCATCCAAGACACCCATCCCATGAAAACTGTCGTCCGCACCGACGAGCGCATCCTGTCCTCCGACATCTTCGACCGCGACAGCCGCGTCAAGCGCCCTGACCACGGCAGCTGGGCCGAGCCCGGCAAGAACATTCCGGTCTATCACCGCTGCGGCGTGCTGGTGGTCGGCGGGGGGCCGTCGGGCACCGCCGCAGCCGCTGCCGCCGCCCGTGCGGGCGCCGACGTGGCGCTGCTCGAGCGCTACAACCACCTGGGCGGCTTGTCGACCGGCGGCCTCGTGATCTGGATCGACCGCATGACCGACTGGGAAGGCAAGCTGGTGATCCGCGGCTTCGCCGAAGAGCTGTTCGACCGCCTGCCCGCCGACGCCATCGCCGGCCCGCAGCGCGCGGACTGGGGCTCGCAGGACGTGGCCAAGGCCGCGCACTGGTCGCAGCGCACCGCCGCCTACCACGGCATCGTCACCTGGTCGCCCACCATCGACCCCGAGCGCCTGAAGCTGCTCTCGCAGGAGATCGTGCTGGAGCGCAAGGTCAAGCTCATCTACCACTCGTGGGCCGCCATTCCGATCGTGCAGGACGGCGCCGTCAAGGGCGTGGTCTTCGAGAGCAAGGAAGGCCGCATGGCCATCATGGCCGACGTGGTGGTCGATGCCACCGGCGACGGCGACCTGTTCGCCCGCGCCGGCGCCGCCTTCGTGAACGACATCGAAGAGGCCGACGTGCATCACTGCATGAACACCTCGTGGCTCTTCGGCGGCGTGGACATGAACCGCTGGATCGATTTCAAGGCCGGCCAGCCCGAGGCCTTCGCCGGCTTCATGGCGCGCGGACGCGAGCAGCTCGGCCTCTTCGAGCGGCCCTTCGTCTCGTGGCGCAACGACGTGGCGCTCTTCATGGGGCCGCGCCAGTCGGGCTACTCGGCGCTCGACGTGGACGACCTCACGGCCGTCGAAGTGCGCTCGCACCGCGCCATGGCCGCGCACCTCGACTACTTCAAGGCGCATGCGCCCGGTTTCGAAGACGCCTACCTGATGCTGAGCGCGCCGCAGATCGGCGTGCGCCACGCGCGGCGCCTCACCGGCGTGGGTGCGGTGCTGCGCAGCCAGTGGCCCGACGGCGTGGCGCTGGCGGACGAGATCGGCGTGACGCCCGCGGTGTCGCCGAAATTCCCGAACATCTCCATCCCCTATGGCGCGCTGGTGCCGCAGCAGCTCGACGGCCTCGTGGCCTGTGGCCGCCACATCTCGTGCGACCGCAACTCGCACGGTTTCATGCGCGAGATTCCGCAGTGCTGGATCACGGGCCAAGCCGCGGGCGTGGCGGCGGCGCTGGCGTCGCGCGGCGGCATCGCACCGCGCTTCGTCGATACCGGCGCGCTGCAGTCCGCGCTGCTGGCGCAGGGCGTGTACCTGCGGGCCGGAGGCGAAGCCGGGCAGGGCGCGGCATCCGTCGCGGCCGAAGCCAGCGCCTGACCCCAACCTTCTTCGCCATGAACCCGGCCGACCTCCTTTCGCGAGCCTCTACATTGCAGAGTCTTGCAAAGCGTTCAAAGGGTCCCTTCATGTCCACCGATAAAAACGACAGCTCTCTTTCCGCGGCCGATGCGTCCGATGCGCGCGGCGAACGTTCCGACACCGTGAGCGCGCTGGAGCGCGGCATCTCGGTGCTGCGCTGCTTCAGCGAAGAGCGCCCGGTGCTCGGTCACGCCGACGTCGCGCGCATCACCGGCATTCCGCGCCCCACGGTCAACCGGTTGGTCGCGACGCTGCTCTCGCTGGGCATGCTCAAGCCCGCGCAGGCGCCCGACCGCTTCATGCTCGGGCCGGGCGTGGTGTCGCTCTCGCGCGTGTTCCTCGGCAGCCTCGATGTGCGCGCCGCCGCGCGGCCCAGCATGCAGGCGATGGCGGAGGAGGTCGGTGCTTCGGTCTACCTCGCCGTGCGCGACGGCATGGAGATGGTGCTGATCGAAGCCTGCCGCCCGCGCTCGTCGATGCTCTCGGCGCGGCTGGACGTGGGCTCGCGCGCGCCGCTGCCGAACTCGGCGCTCGGCCGCGCGTACCTCTCGGCGCTGCCCGATGCGCAGCGCAACCAGCTGGTCGATTCGATGCGCCTCCTGCGCGGCCCCGAGTGGGACGGCATCGCCGCGCCCATGACGCGCGCCATCGGCGAGGCCAAGCGGCTGGGCTACTGCCTCTCGCTCGGCGAATTCCACCGCGAGATCAACTCGGTGTCGGTACCGCTCATCGGCCCCGACGGCGAGGTGATGGCGCTCAACGGCGGCGGCGCCGCCTTCGTGTTCACCGAAGACAGATTGCGCAACGAACTCGCACCGCGCCTGCACGACATCGCGCTCACCATTGCGCGCGACATCGGCGGGCATGTGCCCACGCCCTTGCCGGGCTAGCAACCCGGCCGGGGTTCGATCCCCCACGACATAGAAGAACGGAGACACAGGTCATGCACCTGAGCGATGAAGAAAAAGCCATGTACGACGGCCGCGACGGACCGGCCGTGCAGAAGGCGATGGACCTGCTGATGCGCTATGGCGAAGCCCTCGGCGCCGAGCGACTGGTCGAGACGCGCAACGTCTGCGCCACCATCACCTCGACCACGCCTTTCCAGCGCGACTTCGCACTCGCCAAGGGCGGCGGCATGGACGCGGTGTTCTCCGAATTCAGCCTCGACAGCCAGGAGACGGTCGAGATTCCCAAGTTCAAGGTCTTCACGAGCCACCTGCAGCTGGGCTTCGACCCCGGCCAGCCCGAGCGCATGGGCGTGAGCGAGGAGATCGTCCAGTTCTACAACAAGAGCGAGCGCCATGCGGCCGGCCTTGGCGCGCAGATCATGAACACCTGCACGCCCTACCAGGTGGGCAACATCCCGACGCGCGGCGAGCACTGCGCGTGGATGGAATCGTCGGCGGTGGTGTATTGCAACTCGGTGCTCGGCGCGCGCACCAACACCGAGGGCCGCGAGAGCACGGGCGCGGCGATGCTCACCGGTCGCATTCCGTACTGGGGCTACCACCTCGAAGAGAACCGCCGCGCCACGCATGTGATCGAGCTGGACATCGAGGTCGAGTCGGTGCAGGACTGGGGCCTGCTCGGCTACTACATCGGCGAGCACGTGCAGGAGCGCGTGCCGGTGGTGCACAGCCGGCGCGGCATCGGGCGCGTGCCGAATTTGCCGCGGCTCAAGCACTTCGGCGCGGCCGCGTCGTCCTCGGGCGGCGTGGAGATGTACCACATCGCCGGCGTCACGCCCGAGGCGCTGACGCTGGAGCAGGCGCTCGGCGGCAAGGCGCCCGTCGAGGTGCTGCGCTACGGCGAGGCCGAGCGCCGCGCCACTTACGAAAAGATCAACGTGACGGGCAAGGACAGCGAAGTCCAGTACGTGATGCTGGGCTGCCCGCACTACACCATCGAGCAGATCTGGGAGGCCGCGCAGCTCATCGAAGGGCGCAAGGTACACCCCGATTGCGAGCTGTGGATCTTCACGCCGCGCGCCATCAAGTCGCTGGCCGACCGCAACGGCTACACGAAGATCATCGAAGACGCGGGCGGCATCCTCATGACCGACAGCTGCTCGGCCATGAGCCGTGCCGTGCCCAAGGGCACGAAGACCGTGGCGCTCGATTCCGCCAAGCAGGCGCACTACCTGCCCGCCATCCTCGGCGTGCAGGCGTGGTTCGGCAGCACGGCCGAATGCATCGACGCCGCTTGCACCGGTCGCTGGAACGGAGCCTACGCATGAGCGACGCAGTCATCACCGAACAAACCCTCGTGATCCGTGGCCGCAAGGTGGTCGGCGGCGTTGCGGAAGGCGAGGCGCTGGTCACGCGCGACCGCATCTCGGGCTGGGGCGGCATCGACCCGCGCACCGGCACCGTCATCGAGACGCGGCACGAACTGCGCGGCCAGAGCTTCGCGGGCAAGGTGCTGGTGTTCCCGGGCGCCAAGGGCTCGTCGGGCTGGTCGGCCATGTTCCACATGACGCGGCTCATGAACTCCGCGCCCGCGGCGTTCCTGTTCAACGAGATGACGACCAAGATGGCGCTCGGTGCCGTGGTGACGCACTCGCCCTCGATGACCGACTTCGAGTGCGACCCGCTCGCATGCATCGAGACCGGCGACTGGGTGCGCGTGGACGCCGACCGCGGCGTGATCGAGATCACCAAGAAGAACAACCACAAGACCGGAGACCGTTCATGACCCGCCCCCTGCGCAGCAACTTCCCGCGCGGCTCGTACCTCTGGTCGGTGCGCAATGCGCACTGGCGCGCGCTCGGCATTCCCGAAGAGGATTGCGAGAAGCCCAAGATCGCCATCGTCAACAGCTCCTCGGAGCTGGCCGCGTGCTTCAGCCACCTCGACAAGGTGGCGGCGGAGATCAAGGCGGCGATCCGCGCGGCGGGCGGCGTGCCGTTCGAGATCCGCACCGCCGCACCCAGCGACTTCATCACCGGCGCGGGCGCACGCGGCGCCTACATGCTCGGCGCGCGCGACCTGGTGACCAACGACATCGAAGTCGCGGTCGAAGGCGCGCAGCTCGACGGCATGGTCTGCCTCACCTCGTGCGACAAGACGGTGCCGGGGCAGCTCATGGCGGCCGCGCGACTCAACATCCCGACGCTGCTCGTGCCCTGCGGCTACCAGCCCAGCGGCGAGTACCGCGGCAAGCACATGGACATCGAGGAGGTGTTCATCGGCGCGATGCACGCGGTCACCGGCCACCTGCCGGTGGAAGAACTCGTGGGCATGAGCCGCGAGGCGATCCGCGGGCCGGGCGTGTGCTCGGGCCTGGGCACGGCGAACTCGATGCACATCGTGTGCGAAGCGCTCGGCATGGCCTTGCCCGGCAGCGCGCCGGTCGCCGCGCTGAGCCCGAAGATGATGGACGACGTGCGCGCGGCCGGCACGCGCATCGTGCAGATGGTGCTGGACGACCTGAAGCCGCGCGACATTCTCTCGGCCGGCGCCTTCGCCAACGCGGTGCGGGCGGTGCTCTCCGTCGGCGGTTCGCTCAACACGGCCAAGCACCTGCAGGCGATATCGACCGAAGGCGAGTGCGGCGTCGACGTGTACGGCCTCTTCGAGAGCCTGGGCCCGACGACGCCGGTGCTGGCCGGCGTGCGGCCCATCGGCGAGCATTCGATCGAGGCCTTCGAGGCGGCGGGCGGCTGCCGTGCGCTGATGAAGCAGCTCGCGCCCTTGCTCGACACGGGCGCGCTCACGGTGACCGGCGGCACGGTCGCCGACAACCTGCGCCACGCCGAAGTAATGGACGCCGAGGTGATCTGCCCCATCGACCGCCCGGTCGCGCCGCTGCCGGCCATCGTGCTCTTGCGCGGCAACCTCGCGCCCGAGTCGGGCCTCATCAAGACCGGCATCGCCGAGCGCAAGGTGCGGCGCTTCACCGGGCCGGCCGTGTGCTTCTGGACCTCGGACGCCGCCATCGCCGCGATCAAGAACCACGAGATCGTGCCGGGTCAGGTGGTCGTGATGCGCGGCGCCGGCGCGTGCGGTGGACCGGCCATGGGCGGTGGCGCATCGCGCGTGGTCTTCGCGGTCGACGGCGCGGGGCTCGGCGACCAGGTCGCGCTGCTGACCGACGGGCATCTCTCGGGCCTGGTCTGCAAGGGGCTCGTGGTGGCCGAGGTGTCGCCCGAGGCGGCACTGGGCGGGCCGCTCGGGTTGGTGCGCGACGGCGACGTGATCACCATCGACCTCGACGAACGTCGCCTCGACATCGCATTGACTGACGCCGAACTCGCCGCGCGCCGCGCCGACTGGCAGGCACCGCAGCCGGCCTTCGACACCGGCTGGCTGCAGCAGTACCGGCGCAACGTGAGCCCGCTGTCCAAGGGGGCCGTGCTCGTACGCACCGAGCGCCCGCAGCCCGCCAGCTAGACCTTTTTCCCCCGGCCTTCGCCAACCGGTGCGCACCCCCGTGCGCACCCGGTGGCGCAGCCCTGCGCGCGATCCAAGTTTTCAACCAAGAAAAGAGCAGGAGACAAGAAACCATGAAGAGACTTTTGATGTGGTCGGCCATTGGCCTGGCCAGCAGCGGTGCGGCGCACGCGCAATCCAGCGTCACCGTGTTCGGCGTGATGGACCTCGGCGTCCAGTACACGAAAGGCGAGGGCGGCGGCTCGATCAAGGCGCTGTCGAACGGCGGGCTCTCGACCAGCCGCATCGGCTTTCGCGGCACCGAAGACCTGGGCGGGGGCCTGCGCGCAGGCTTCTGGCTCGAAGGCAGCCTGAACCCCGACCTGGGCACCGGCCGGCCGAGCAACACCAACAACCAGACGAGCGGCGCGGGCCCGGCGGGGCCGATCACCTTCGACCGCATGTCCTTCGTGAGCCTGTCGCACGATTCGCTGGGCGAAGTGCGGCTGGGCCACGACTTCATTCCCACGCACTACAACAGCATCTACTTCGACCCCTTCAACGCCAACGGCGTGGCGCGCGCGGGCAACCTCACCTTCGCGGGCGCGGGCACCGGGCCGCTGCCCACGGCCATCACCGGCAGCAACACGGTGAGCTACTGGCTGCCGGCCAAGCTGGGCGGCTTCTACGGCATGGCGATGGTCGGCACGGGCGAGAACAACTCCACCGCGCCGAACCGCGACGACGGCAACTTCGGCGGCGCGCGCTTCGGTTTTGCTTCGGGCGCGTTCGACATCGCCGCGGCCGTGACGCGCTCGCACTTCAACGCCACCTCCACCATCGGCAACTACACGCACGCCAACATCGGCGGCTCGTGGGACGCGGGCTTCGCGAAGTTCTTCGCGCTCTACAACAAGGTGACGGTGAAGCTCGCGGCCGGCACGGTGCGCAAGAACACCGTCGAGATCGGCGCGCACATCCCGGCCTTCGAGGTCGGTCGCATTCGCGTGAGCTACGCCTACCTGGACGACCGCAGCGACGAAAGCCTGCGCAACGCCAACGGCATGCCGCGCAACCGCGACGACGCGCGCCAGTTCGGCATCGGCTACGTGCACAACCTCTCCCGGCGCACCGCGCTGTACGGCACCTACGCGCGGCTGATGAACAGCGGGCAGGCGCGCTACGTGGTGAGCGGCGGCAGCGCGCCGGCGGGCGGGATGCGCTCGTCGGGCTGGGAGTTCGGCGTGCGGCACCTCTTCTGAACAAGGAGGCTTTCATGCGACGCAGAACCTTGACTCTCGCGGCCCTCGCCGCCACGGCACTGCCCGGCGCGGCGGCCTGGAGCGCCGACGCGTACCCGAACAAGCCGCTGAAGCTGATCGTCGGCTTCGCCGCGGGCGGCGGCGCCGATTCGCTCACGCGCATCATCGCGGAGGGGCTGTCGAAACAGCTCGGCCAGCAGGTGATCGTGGAGAACCGCCCCGGTGCCGACGGCGTGCTCGCGGCGCAGGCCACCTCGTCGGCCAAGCCCGACGGCTACACGCTGCTGATGGGCACCAACACCGCGATGGTCGCCGCGCCCACGCTGCGGCCGACCTCGCCCTACGACCCGTTCAAGGCCTTCACGCCGATCAGCTCGGCAGGGCAGTTCTCGATGTTCCTCGTGGTGCCGTCGGGCTTGCCGGTGAAGAGCGTGAACGAGCTGCTGGCGCTTGTGGCGTCGAAGCCCGGGGCGCTCAATTCGGCATCGAGCAACAGCGCCTCGGAGCTCGCGATGCTGCAGTTGCTCGGCGAGCGCAAGGTGGTCAACGCGCGTTACAAGGGCGACATGCAGGCCATGACCGACCTGCTGGGCGGGCAGATCCAGATGATGTTCACCACCGGCACGCTGGCGCCGGGCTTCGTGAAGGAGGGACGCATCCGCGCGCTGGTCACGTTGCTGCCGCAGCGCAGCGGCCTGCTGCCCGATGTGCCGACGGGCGGCGAGCTGGGGCTGGGCAAGCTCACGATCACGCCCTGGGCCGGCTTCTTCGGGCCGCCGGGGCTGCCGAAGGAGATCACCGACAGGCTCTCGCAGGAGTTGCAGAACACGCTCAAGCGGCCCGACGTGCATGCGCAGCTGGTGCAGCAGGGCTTCGAGGGCTACGGCATGAGCCCCGCGAAGTTCGCCGAGTTCTTCCGCACGCAGTACGACGCCTTCGGCGCGACCGTGCGGGAGCACAACGTCAAGTTCGAATAGAAGAGGCCTCGCGGCGCCAGAAGGCGGCGTCGGGGAAGGTGCCGGCGCCGGCCGCGGCGTTGTCGGCCATGTGCTCCGCGCGGCCCGTGCCCGGGATCGTGCAGGTCACGGCCGGATGGCTCAGCACGAACTTCAGCAGCACCTGTGCCCAGCTCGTGCAGCCGATATCGCCGGCCCAGGCGGGCAGCGGCTTGTCGCGCAGGCGCCGCAGCAGGCCACCGCCGCCGAAGGGCATGTTGACGATCACCGCCACGCCGCGCTCGGCCGCGAGCGGCAGCAGGCGCTGTTCGGCATCGCGCGCATCGAGCGAGTAGTTGATCTGCACAAAGTCGAGCTGCTCGGCGCGCAGCACGGCCTCGACCTCGTCGTAGGCCGAGGCGGTGTAGTGGGTGATGCCGATGTAGCGCACGCGGCCTTTGTCTTTCCAGCCGCGCAGCGTGGCGAGGTGGGTGCGCCAGTCGACGAGGTTGTGCACCTGCATCAGGTCGATCTGCTGCGTGCGAAGCCGAGTGAACGACTGTTCCATCTGCGCGATGCCGGCTTCGCGGCCCGAGGTCCAGACCTTGGTCGCGAGGAAGGGCCTGGCGCCCGGCTTCGCGGCGGCCAGCAGTTCGCCGGTGGTTTCCTCGGAGCGGCCGTACATCGGCGAGCTGTCGATCACCGTGCCGCCGGCCGCGAAGAGCGCATCGAGCACGCCGGGCAGGCGCCTGTATTCGTCGGTGCCGGGGCGCTGGTCGAAGCCGATCCAGGTGCCGCAGCCGACGACCGGCAGGGCTTCCTTCGTGGAGGGAATGGGGCGGGTGGTCATCTGCATCGCGGGCCTGCCGGGTTGCTGCTGGGCGAAGGAGGGGAGCGCGGCACCCGCGCACAGGGCTGCGCCCAGTCGGAGCAACCGGGCGCGCGTCAGGGCGTAAGGGTGTGCGTTCGTGAGGGGCGTTGTCACGAACGAAATTCTGCGCCCGCCATGCCGGCGGGCGGAAGGGCTCAGCGCAGGTAGCGCCCGTCGGCCTTGAGCATCGAGAGCTCGGAGAAGGTCAGCCCGCGGTGCTCGCCGGGCCGGTACGACACGGCGATGCCGCCGAGGTCCAGCGTCTTGAACGACTCCAGGCCCTTCTGCAGCGACTCGGGCGTCGGGTTGGCGCCCGCGCGCTTCAGGCCTTCGACCATGACCTTGGCCGTGACGTAGCCCTCCAGGCTCGCGTAGCTGAACTCGGTCATGCCGATCTTCTTCATCGCCGCCTGGTACTCGGCGATGACGGGCATCGCGCTGTTCCACGGGTAGGGCACGACCTGCGAGATGACCACGCCGGCCGCATCCTTCCTGATGTCCTGGAAGAGCTTTTGCCCATTCAGGAAGGAGAACGAATAGAAGGCCGTCTCGCCGCCGGTCGCGCGGTAGGCCGCGATGAACTTCGCCGCCACGTCGTTGGTGGCCGACAGCACCACGGCCTTGGGCTTGAGCTTGGCCAGCTCGGCGGCGCGCTCGGCCGCGTCGGAGCCGTCGTTCTTGATGGCCACGCTGCCGACCATCTTGTCGCCGCGTTCGGCGATGAACTTCTGCGTGCTTTCCATCGCCGAGCGCGCGCCGGGGTTGTCGTTGTGCGCGAAGGCGATGCGCGACAGGCCGATGGTGAACAGGTGGTTCACGATGCGGCTGTATTCCTCGTCGAAGCTGATGCGCACCGGAAAGCCGAACTCGCTGAACTTCACCACCGGACCCGCGCCCGTGTAGGGGCCGACGACGGGAATCTTCAGCTCGTTGGCCGCCTTCAGCGCACCGACCGCCGACGAGGTGCCGATGGGCATCAGCACGCCCACGGCGCCGTCGCGCGCGAAGGTCTTGACGTTTTCTGCGCCCTTGGCGGGGTCGTAGGCGTCGTCGAGCTGGCGCAGCTCGACCGGGCGGCCGTTGACGCCGCCGCTCGCGTTCAGCGCGGTGAACATGGCACGGATGCCCACCAGCGGCTCGGTCGACAGCGACGCGAGCGGGCCGGTCTGCACGTAGGTCTGGCCGATCAGGAGCGGCTTGGCGGGCTGGGCCGAGGCAGGCGCCCCTGCGAAGACGAGGGCGGCGAGGGCCAGAAACCGCAGGTGAATCTTTTTGTGTCTCATGGTCACTAATTGTTAATAAACCGATCTTAAGGCGCGGGCCTTCGCAGGTAAATCGATCGCTGGTTGCGACCCGGGGAATACTGTATAAAAATACAGTTAACAACTGCAATCATGGGCCTCCCTTTCCTCGACTCCTTTTCCACCGCCGCGGGCCGCGGCGTCTGGCACGCCGACGAACTCGGCCTGGCCGACGCGCAGGTCGTGGCCACCGGGCATGCCGCGCTCGACGCCGAGCTGCCCGGCGGCGGCTGGCCCGTGGGCGCGATGACGGAGCTGCTGCAGGCCACGCCCGAAGCCCATGTCTGGCGCCTGCTGCTGCCCGCGCTGGCGCAGGCCGTGGAAGCGCGCGGCGGGCCGGTGGTGCTGGTCGGCGCGCCCTACGAACCCTGCGGCACCGCGCTGGCGGCGCAGGGCTTGCCGGTGGAGGCGCTGATGTGCGTGCGCAGCGACGCCCCGGCCGCGCGCCTGTGGGCCTGCGAGCAGGCGCTGCGCTGCGCCGAGATCGCCGCCGTCGTCGCCTGGCTGCCGCAGGCCCGCGTGGGCGAGCTACGGCGGCTGCAGCTGGCCGCCGCACAGCACGAGGTGCTGCTGTTCGTGTGCCGGCCCGAGTCGGTGGCGCTGTCGGCCTCGCCCGCGCGGCTGCGCCTGCGTGCCGAACGCTGCGCGGACGATCCGGCGCAGATCGCGCTGCACCTGCTCAAGCGCCGGGGCCCGCCGCTGGCCGCGCCGGTGCGGGTGCCGGCGCGCAATGCCCGCATGAGCGCGCTGCTGGCCGCCGCCCGCGTGCGGCGCCAGCTGCGCCTGCAGCCGCCCGTGGCGCCGGCCGCGGCGCCGTCGGCCACGGTGGTGCGCATCGACGCATGGAAAGGAGGCCCGGATGCACTGGATCGCCTTGCAGTGGTCGTCTGAGTCCGAAGAAGCCGACGCCCCCGACATGCCTCCGCCCGAAGCCCTGGGCTGGTGGGCGCTGCAGTTCACGCCGCACGTCGCCTGGCAGGACGAGGCGCTGATGCTCGAGGTCTCGGCCTGCGAACGCCTGTGGGGCGGTCGCGCGCCGCTGATGCGCCAGCTGCTGGCCCTCAACCCCGCGCCCGACGCGCGCATGCGCGGCGCGCAGGGCGCCACCAGCCTGATCGCGCTGGCGCGGTTGCGCCTGTTCGCGCGCAACGAGCACCGGCCCGCCGAGGTGCCGGCCGGCCTGCCGCTGGACACGCTGACGGCCGCGCAGGGCCACCTCGATCTGCTCGCGCGCCTGGGCTGCCGCACCTGGGGCGAGGTGGCGGCGCTGCCGCGCGGCGGGCTGGCGCGGCGCTTCGGCGCCGGGCTGCGCGAGGCGCTCGACATCGCCTGGGGCCTGCGCCCCGAAACCCACGCCTGGCTCACGCTGCCCGACGTGTTCGAGCAGAAGCTCGAACTGCCCGCGCTGGCCGAGACCGGGCCCGAACTCATGTGGTCGGCCAACCGCCTGCTGTCGGCGCTGCAGATCTGGCTGCGCGCCTGCCAGCGCGGCGCGCGTGCGCTCGAGCTGCAATGGACGCTCGACCTGCGGCGCCTCAACGGCGTGACCCTGCCGCCGCACCAGCAACTCACCGTGCGCACGGCAGAGCCCACGCAGGACATGGCGCACCTGCGCCGCCTGCTGTCCGAAAAACTCGCGCTCACCACGCTGGCCGCGCCCGCGAGCTGGCTGAAGCTGCGCACGCTCGAAACCGATCCGCTGGCCGGCGCCAGCACCAGCTTCCTGCCGGAAGACAACCGCAAGGGCGACAAGCTGCACGAGATGGTCGAACGGCTCAGCGTGCGGCTCGGCGCCGACCAGGTGGTGGTGCCGCTCGCGCAGGCCGACCACCGGCCCGAGCGCCAGCAGCGGTGGCGGCCCGCGTTGCAGAAAGAGAAAACGCCGGTACCCGACAAGGCCCGCAAGAACGCCGCCTCGCAGCCCGATGCGATCTACCCGCCCTGGCTGCTGCCCGAGCCCTTGCGGCTCGAGATGGACGGCGAGCGCCCGTGCTACTGCGGGCCGCTGCGCAAGCTGGTCGGGCCGCAGCGCGTCGAGGCCGGCTGGTGGGGCGGCGAGGAAGACGGCGGCCAGCCCGCGATGCGCGACTACTACGTGGCCGAAAGCCCCGAGGCCGGCCTGGTGTGGATCTTTCGCGAGCGGCCCGCCACGCGCTTTTCTTCGGGCGAGGTGCGCTGGTACCTGCAAGGCTTCTATGCCTGACCTGAGCGGCAAGGAAGAGCGCAAGCGCCAGCCCGCCAAGGTGCATGTGCTGCCGCAGCGGCTGCGCCCGGCGCCGGGCCTGCCCGGCTATGCCGAGCTGCACTGCCTCACGAACTTCAGCTTCCAGCGCGGCGCATCGACGCCCGAAGAGGTGGTCGAGCGCGCCTACCACCTCGGCTACGCGGCGCTGGCCATCACCGACGAATGCTCGGTGGCCGGCATCGTGCGCGCGCATGTCGCGTTGCGCGACCTGCCCGCCAAGCTGGACACCTACGAGCGCGAGCACCCGGACGAGTCGCCGATCCCGCGCCACCCCGAATTCCGCCTGCTGTTCGGCAGCGAGTTCCGCTTCGAGCGCTTCAAGCTCGTGGTGATCGCGAACGACACCGAAGGCTGGGGCAACCTCTGCGAGTTCATCACCGCCGCGCGCAACACCGAGCTGCCCAAGGGCGAGTACCGCGTGAGCTGGGAGGGCAGCGACGTGGCTTCGCTGCAGGACTGCCAGGTGCTCTTCGTGCCGCACCGTCCGCCGGGTGGTATGCCGGATGCAGCCTCCTTGCAGGAAGACCTGGCAGCGGCCAAGGCGCTGTACGGCGACAGCCTCTGGCTGGCCGTGGAGCTGTTCAACGAGTTCGACGACGACCTGTGGTTCGTCACGCTGATGCAGGCGGGCGAGCAGACGGGCGTGCCGCTCGTGGCGGCCGGCGACGTGCACATGCACGTGCGTGCCTGCAAGCCGCTGCACGACGTGTTGACGGCCGTGCGCGAGGGCAAGACCGTCGCCGAGTGCGGCTTTGCGCTGCAGTCGAATGCGGAGCGGCACCTGCGGCAGCGGGTGCGGCTGGCCGAGCTGTACCTGCCCGCGATGCTGGCGAACACGCTGGCGGTGGCGCAGCGGTGCCGCTTCGATCCTGAGGTGATCCGCGAGACCTACAAGTACCCGCTGGAGACCGTGGGCAGAAGCGAGACGGCGGCGCAGACGCTGGTGCGCAAGACGTGGGAGGGGGCACTCAAGCAATACCCGCTCGAAAGATATGCCTCGGGCATTCCCGAGGCTGTCTGCCGCCAAGTGCAGAAAGAGCTGAGCCTCATCCTTGAGCTCGAATACGAGATGTTCTTTCTCACGGTGGAAGACATCGTGCGATTTGCCAAGTCGAAGAACATCCTCTGCCAGGGCCGCGGCTCGTCGGCCAACTCGGCGGTTTGCTATTGCCTCGGCATCACCGCGATCAACCCCGAAAAGGGCCACTTGCTGTTCGAGCGCTTCCTGAGCCGCCATCGCAAGGAGCCACCCGACATTGACGTCGACTTCGAGCACCAGCGGCGCGAAGAAGTCATCCAGTACATCTACGAAAAGTACGGCCGCGAGCGCGCCGCCATCGCCGCCGTCGTCATCTGCTACCGCTCGCGCAGCGCCTTGCGCGACGTCGGCAAGGCCATCGGCATCGACGAGCGATTGGTCGACGAGTTCGCCAAGGACCACTACTGGTTCGACGACACCGCGCTCGGCGAACAGCTCGACAAGGCCGCCGCGCGCGTCGGCGTGAAGGAAGACAGGCTCAAGCTGGTGCAATGGATCGAGATGACGCAGCGGCTCAAGGGCTTTCCGCGCCACCTGAGCCAGCACGTGGGCGGCTTCGTGCTCACGCACACCAAGCTCACGCGGCTGGTGCCGGTCGAGAAGGCGTCGATGAAAGACCGCTCTGTCATCCAGTGGGAAAAGGACGACCTCGAGGCCATGGGCATGCTCAAGGTCGACGTGCTCGCGCTGGGCATGCTCAGTGCGATTCGGCGCGGGCTTGACCACATGAACCGCTGGCGGGGCTCGATGGTGGAGATGCATCACATCCCCAACGACGACCAGAACGTGTTCGACATGATCTGCGACGCCGACACCATCGGCGTGTTCCAGATCGAGAGCCGGGCGCAGATGTCGATGCTGCCGCGCCTGAAGCCGCGCACTTATGAAGACCTGGTGATCGAGGTCGCGATCGTGCGGCCCGGGCCCATTCAAGGTGGCATGGTGCATCCGTACCTCAAGCAGCGTGAGCGGGTGCTCAAGGGCTTGCCGATCCACTACGAGAAAGACGAGTTGCGCGAGGCGCTGGAACGCACGCTGGGCATTCCGATCTTCCAGGAGCAGGTGATGCAGATCGCGATGATCGCAGCGAAGTTCACGGCCGACGAAGCCGACCAACTGCGCCGCGCCATGGCGGCATGGAAGCGCAAGGGCGGTCTCGGGAAGTTTCACGAAAAGCTCGTCAAAGGCATGACCGGAAACGGCTACAAGGAGGCCTTCGCCGAAGCCATCTTCAAGCAGATCATGGGCTTCGGCGACTACGGCTTCCCCGAAAGCCACGCCGCGAGCTTCGCGCTGCTGGTCACTATCAGCAGCTGGCTCAAGAACTACGAACCCGCCTGCTTCCTCGCCGCCTTGCTCGACTCGCAGCCGATGGGCTTCTACAGCCCTTCGCAGCTGGTGCAGGACGCGCGCCGCCATGGCGTTGAGGTGCGGCCGGTCGATGTCACGTGCAGCGAGATCGACACCACGCTCGAAGCCCGCGCATCCGATGCGCCGCGCATGCCGCCAGGCACCGACACGCGCTACGCCGAGCGCCTGGGCAACGAGAACCAGCCGGCGGTGCGGCTGGGCCTGAACCGGGTCCTGGGCCTCAGCGACGCCGGCGCCAGGCGTTTGCTCGCAGCGCGCGCGCAAGCGCCTTTCACCAGCACCGAAGACTTGGCCCTGCGCGCCGAGCTCGAAGGCAAGGACATGGCCGCGCTCGCGGCGGCCGATGCGCTGATGTCGCTCTCGGGCCATCGGCGCCAGCAGGTGTGGGACGCCACCGCGCAGCACCGCTCGTCGGCCCTGCTCAAGGGCGTGCCGATCCACGAACAGGCGCTGCTCCTGCCGGCCGCGCCCGAGGGCGAGGAAATCGTCGGCGACTACGCGGCGCTGGGCCTCACGCTGCGCCGCCATCCGCTCGCGCTGCTGCGCCCGCGCCTGGCGCGCATGAATCTCCTGAGCGCGGTGGAACTGCGCGCCGCGCGCAGCGGCCAGACCGTGCGCGCCTGCGGCATCGTCAAGGGCCGGCAGCGGCCCGGCACCGCCAACGGCACCATCTTCGTCACGCTGGAGGACGAGACCGGCAACGTCAACGTGATCGTGTGGAGCCACGTCATCGAGGCCTGGCGCGAGCCGCTGCTCAAGTCGCACCTGCTCGCGGTGCAGGGCACCTGGCAGCGCGACGATGACAGCGGCGGCAAGGTGCAGCACCTGATCGCCACGGGCTTCAAGGACCTCACGCCGCTGCTGGGCCGGCTGGCACAGAGCAACACCAGCCGCGACTTCCACTGAGGCATTGCGAATGCAACCGATCGTTCCATGCCTCGCGCCGCCCCTCACTTTTCGCTAACCTGTTCTTCTCATGTCCGCACTCGCCGCAACCGCCGCATTTGCCCTTGCCGATGAGGTCGTCGCCACGCCGATCGGCCCGCCGCCGCCCGCGCCCGATGTGCCCATGCCGCCACCGCCGCCGCCCGTGCCGCCGCCCGAAGGCGATCCGCCGCCCACGGTGCCCCCGGTGACGGACCCCGGTTTTCCGCCGCCGGTGAGCGACCCGCCGCCCCTGCAGACGGCCGTGCCCTTCGGCAAGCCGCACGCACGGCGGCTGCGCGAGATCTACCGCTCGGCCGGCTGGCCCTGCTGCGACACCATCGAGGTCGAGCTGCTCGCGGGCGGTTTTCTCGAACGCGTGCGCAGCGCGCTGGGCCACGAGACGCTGCGCGTGACCGACGCGGGCATTGCGCGCATCGCCACCACGCTCACGGTCAACCGCGCGGCGCTGTCGCCGCACGAGGCGCTGGTGGAGCGCGTGGCGCGCGAGATGACGCACGGCGGCCGCATCGCCTGGCGCGGCCTGGGCCTGCGCGCCCGGCTGCCGCCGCTGGAAGAGGGCGGCAAGCCGCGCTGGTGCATGGCGCGGCCCGACGTGTTCTCGATCCGCAACACCAGCGTCGAGGCCTATGCGCACCCGATCGTGCACGAGGTGAAAGTCAGCCGCGCCGACCTGCTGGGCGACCTGCGCAAGCCCGACAAGCGCGCGGCTTATCTCGACCTGGGCGGCGAGTGCTGGTACGTGCTGGGCAACGACGCCAAGGGCCGCTGCATCGCGTCGCCCGACGAGATTCCGGCCGAATGCGGCGTGATGGTGCTCGAGGGCGAACGCCTCGTGGTGGCGCGCGCCGCGGTGCACCGCGCCTTCGAGCGCATTCCTTTTTCGGTGTGGCTGGCGCTGGCCAAGGCGCAGCCCGTGGCGGGCTTCGAGGACGACGCGCAGGACCTGCTGATCTGAGCGGCGCCCTTCAGGTGTTTCAGGTGATGGCGTCGTAGTCGCGGTGCGCGACGGCGACCACATTGCCCGGATCGAACTGGCTCGCCATCTGGCGCAGGCCTTCCTCGCGGTCTTCGCGGCTGGCCTGCGGGTCGAACATCTGGTCGCAGAACTCGAGCAGGTCGCGCACGATGCGTTCGTGGCGGTAGTAGGCGAGGGCGAGCGTGTCGACCGCCTCGGTCGTGCCGTAGCCCTGGAAGAACAGCGCTTCTTCGCGCGGCTGGTTCCACACGCCGCCGACCCCGCCGCCGATGAACATCAGGTCGCGCTCCTTCGGCGCGAGGATCAGCGTGTCCCAGTCGACGATGCACAGGCGGTCGTCGTCGCCCAGCAGCACGTTGCCTGCATGCAGGTCGGCATGGCACAGCACCTGCGGCAGCGACTTCTCGAGCAGGATCGAAGCGAGCTGTTCGCTGCGGTAGACGATCGAATCGATCTCTTCGTCGTGCGCGTCCCAGCAGGCGAGGAAGCGCTTGACCAGATCGTCGCCCGCCACGCCGTTGATGAAGAGGCGCTGGTAGCGGCGCACGCCTTCGCGCCAGTGGTGCGAATAGCTTTCGCGCGGCAGGCCCGCCCGCAGCGATTCGGGCAGCTCGGTGCGGTGGATGGCGTTCAGCGTGGTGCCGAGCAAGGTCCATTGCCGGTCGGTCGGCGCGCGCGTGAAGCCGTCGAGGCCGTCGAAGAACGGATAGAGCGCCCAGTCGAAGCCATGGTCCTGCACGCTGAGTCGCCGCGTGCGCGTGAGCAGCGGGGCCATCACGGCGTCGATGTCGAAGGTGTGATGCAGCACGGCCGGCACGTCGACCACGGCGGGTGTGAAGCCGCCTCGGCGCAGCTTGAGGAAGTACGCGCGGCCGTCCGATGCCTCGATGCGGAACGCGGCCGAATCGACGTCGGCGCCCAGCGGCAGGAACTCGGCGCGTGTCGCCTGCAGGCCGTAGGTTTCGGCGAGACGCGCTTGAACGGCGTCGGGGGCGATATCGGGTGGTGTCAGCATGCGGCGGGCGTGGCGTGGGTTCGATGGGCGCCGAAAATTGTCTCACCCGATAAGGCCACGAAAGCCGGCCGGCCGTTGTCAGACGGCGTCTTCTTTGTCTTCTTCGTCGGCCTCGTAGGTGGCCAGCACCTTGTGCTCGACGGGATGCGAAGTGAACGAGCGCACGAGCAGGAATTTCCTCACGTGCCACGGGATCGGCGGCAGGCGCATCGGGTAGGCCGCGCCCTCGGTGCGGCGGGCGATGGTGATGTGCGGTGTGAACGTCGGCGTTTCCGTGACGATGCCCGCCTTCTGGACGGCACGGCCGATGTCCGCATGCAGGGTGCGCAAAGCGCCGTGCTCGGCGGGCTGCAGCACCGCGATGTCGTTGCGCCATGTGCGCGAACTGTCCAGCACCAGGCTCATGGGCCGCACCCGAACCTGGGCGAGCGCTTCACGCAGGCGTTTCTCGACATCTTTGGGCTGGTCGCCGAAGCAGTGGAGCGTCAGGTGCAGTCGCGGGCTGCGAGGAAAGTAGTGGCCCTTGGGCCAGATCCACTCCTTGCGGTGCGCTTCGATCGCCGCTTGCACCTCGGGCTCGGGAAACAGCGCGATGAGAAGGTGGCGTGGCCTCTCGAAAGCGGGGGAGTCCCAGTCGGGTTCGGGCTCGGGCTCGTTCGCAAACGCATCGCCACGGTGGAAGTCGTCCATTGCAGTTCTCCGGGGGAAGAAGGATGAAAAGGCGGTTCAGGGCTCCGGCGGCCACCAATGCGCGGCCGTCGTCCGGATGACGCGCGCCGCCTGAACGCGGATGTCATCCTGTTCGTTGCTGTCGTCGTGGCCGTGCTCCCGCGTCACGCGGAAGGGCCAGTTCGAAATCCGGCCTGTCTTGCCGGTGGTGCGCGAACGCGACTGCAACGGATGCTGTCGCGAGGAGAAAAAAAGCACCTGCGCCGAGGGCGCAGGCGGGTTGGCGGTGGTCATGGCGTCGCCTCGAATGTTGTTCTTGGAGACGAGCCATTCTAGAGAAAAGACTGTATTTATGTACAGTATATTTGCAGTCTATCGAAGATCGTTGCCCAGCAAGGCGTCGAGGTCGATGGCCGCCGCCATCGCCCGGTAGCCGGCGTCGCCGGGATGCAGGTGGTCGCCCGAATCCATGGCGGCTTTCAGTCGGGTCGGCCGGGCCGGGTCGCGCAGCAGGGCGTCGACATCGACCACCGCATCGAAGGCACCGCTTTCGCGGATCCAGCGGTTGATGGTCTGGCGCACGGTGTCTTTCTCGGGCGAGTGGTGGCCGGCCAGCGGCGTGCCTTCGAGCGCGCGCTCGTTCGGCGGAATGGTGGCGCCCACGATGCGCACGTTGTGGGCGTGGGCCATCTCGATCAGCTGGCGAAAGCCCTGGATCACGGCCTCGGCGCGCACCGCGGGCTCCTGCGGTGCGAAGGGGCCGCCGGGCCAGCCGATGTCGTTGGTGCCCAGCAGCACGACCATCGCGCGCACGCCGGGTTGCGCGAACACGTCGCGGCCCGCGCGTTCGAGCGCCGCGCGGCCCATGCCGTCCTTCAGCAGCCGGCCGCCCGAGATGCCGGCGTTGAGCACGCCCACGCCGCGCGGCGCGAGCCGTTCGGCCAGCGCGTCGGGCCAGCGCGTGTGGGCGCCGGGCGTGGAACCGTTGCCGTCCGTGATCGAGTCGCCCAGCGCGACGACGGTGACGGGCGCTTGCGGCGTCTCGACGATCAGGCCGCTCACGTAGACGCGGGTGCTCCACGAGGTGGCGGCGGCCGGCAGCCGCGCGGCGGCGCTCAGGTCGCCGTCGGCGATGTACAGCGTCTGCCGCGCGTCGAAGTGAAAGCCCGCGGGCTGGCTGGGTTCCGGCAGGTAGAGCGACACGGCCACCTCGCTCAGCGCGGGCAGCGGCAGGTCGACCGGGTCGCTCACGAGGCGCGCGCCGGGCGGCAGCGTCACGTCGCTGCGGCCGCCGAAGCGCAGCACCCGGTCGGTGCCTTCGACGACCGCCGAGCCGCTCGCATGGCGGGCCACGCGCGCCGCGCCGATGTGCAGCGGCGTGGTGCCGCCTTCGTTGCTGATCACCACGCGCAGCCGCGTGCCGCCGATGCTCAGGCGCGCCACCTGGCGCAGCGTCTGCCGCTCGAAGCGGGCGGGAATGCCGACCGGCAGCACGAAGCTTGGGTCCCACAGCGACTGGGTGGCGGCCATCCAGCTGGGGCTCCAGTGCGTGGGCGCTGCAACGGAGACGGTGGCGGCGCCCGCGAGGGAAAGGGCGAGCGCGCCCTGGCGCAGGAGGGAGGTGAGTCGCGAAGCGGTCATGTGAATGTCCTCAGGTGAAAGAAGTGTCGATGGGCGAACTTTCTTTCATTCGAATCGCGAGGGGTAGAAGGCAGAATGGCATGCATCGCATTCCTGAATCGAATGACCCCATGGACACCCTTCGCGCACTCTCTGCCTTCGTGAACAGCGTCGAACTCGGCAGCCTCTCGGGTGCGGCCCGCGCGCTCGACACCACGCAGCCCACCGTGAGCAAGCTGGTCGCGGGGCTGGAGCGATCGCTGGGCGTGCGGCTGCTGCGGCGCGCGGCCACGGGCCTGAGCCTCACGGAAGAGGGCCAGCGTTTTCACGAACGCGCACGCCGCATGCTCGAGGACTACGGCGACGCCGTGGCCGATGCCCGCGCCCAGGTGCAGCAGCCGCGCGGCCTGCTGCGCCTGAGTGCGCCGGTCACGCTGGGACAGCGGCACCTCAACGTGATGGCGGTCGAGTTCCTGCGGCTGTACCCCGACATCGAACTGGAGCTGGTGCTCGACGACCGCTTCGTCGATCCGCGCGAGGAGCGCATCGACGTCTCGCTGCGCGTCGGCGGCGCGCTACCGCCCGACCTCGTCGCGCGCCACCTGGGCAGCTGGCCGCGCGTGCTCGTCGCCTCGCCGGACTACGTGGCCGCACGCGGCAAGCCGCGCACGCCGCAGGACCTGCTGGCGCACGACTACCTGCGCTATGCGGCAGGCGACGACGGCGTGCTGCTCACAGGCCCCGACGGCGCGGTGGCCGTGCCGCTGCGCAGCCGCTACCGCGTCAACAACGCCGTGGCGCTGCTCGACAGCGTGCTGGCGGGCGCGGGCGTGTCGTTGCAGCCCACGTGGATGGTCGCGGACCTGCTGGCGCAGGGGCGGCTGGTGCGCGTGCTCGCGCGGCACACGGGGCCGGCGCAGGAGCTGCACCTGCTCTATGCGCCGCGCCGGCAGCTGCCGCTGCGCGTGCAGGTGCTGGTCGACTTCCTGGCGCAGCGCGTGGCGGCGTTGCCGGGGGCTGCGAAAGCGCCGCGGCGTTAGTCAGGCCGCCTTGCGGGCCACGCTCTTCGCACGCTTGGCCGCCGCAGGCTTGTGCGCGGTCTTGCGTGCAGAAGCCGTCGACTTCGCCGCACGCTTCTTCGCCGCAGGCGGCGTGCGCTTGCCGCTGCGCAGGCTGCGCGCGAGCAGCTCGGTCAGGTCGATCACCTCGGCGCCGCCCTCAGGTGCTTCTTCTTCCGGCTGCACCACCGTCTCCGTGTCGCCCGCCTTGACTTTCTTCTCGACGATCTTCATCACGGCGTGCTTGAACTCGTCCTTGAATTCGTCGGGGTTCCACGGACCCGACATGTCGCCGACCAGCTGCTCGGCCATCTTCATCTCGGCGGCCGACAGCTTCGCGCCCTTGATGCCGGCGGCCGGCAGGTCGAGCCCGTCGGCGTCCTTGATCTCGTCGCCCCAGCGCAGCAGGTTGAGCACCAGCACCTTGCCGAAGGGAATCAGCAGCGCCAGGTGCTGCTTGGTGGCGATCACCACCTTGGCCAGGCCGACCTTGCCGGTCTTCACCAGCACCTCGCGCAGCAGTGCGTAGACCTTCTGGCCCTTGTTGATCGGCGCGAGGTAGTAGGGGCGCTCCAGGTACACGAAGGGAATTTCGCCGACGTCGAGAAAGCGCTGGATCTCGATGGTCTGCGTGGTGCGCGGGTAGATGGCCTCGATCTCCTTGGGCGAGATCACGACGTACTTGCCGTCTTCGTACTCGAAGCCCTTCACGATCTGCTCGCGCGCGATCTCCTTGCCCGTGCGCTTGTTGATGCGCTTGTAGCCCACCGGGTCCATGCTGCGCTTGTCGAGCCAGTCGAAGTCGATGCCCTGTTCGGTGCTGGCGGTGTGCAGGCCCACGGGGATGTGGACCAGCCCGAAGGTGATGGCGCCTTTCCAGAGGGTTCTCGTGGCCATGGTGTGCTTCTTTCCTTGTTCGTGGGTTCGTGGCTATCGCTTGAAGCCGAGCCGCTTCATCGCCTCGCCCAGCGGCTGGCGCGTGGTCCAGTAGTCGGCCCAGGGGTCTTCGGACTGGAACGACAGGTGTTCGCGCGCGGTGGCAATGGTCCAGTGCGCGCCGCTCTTGAGGCCGGCGAGGTCGTCCCAGCGCACCGGCATCGACACGCCCATGCCCGGCCGCGCCCGCGCCGAGTAGGCCGCCACCGTGGTCGCGCCCACGCCGTTGCGCAGGTAGTCGGCAAAGAGCTTGCCGACGCGGTTCGACGGCCCGCTCTTGGCCACGAACTTCGAGGGGATCACGTGGGCCATGTGCTGCACGATGGCGCGCGAGAAGGCCTTCACGGTGTCGTTGTCGTAATGCATGCGCAGCGGAACGACCACGTGCAGGCCCTTGCCGCCGCTGGTCTTGAGCCATGAGGCCAGGCCCAGCTCGGTGAGCAGCGTGCGCATCAGCAGCGCGGCTTCCTGCACATGCGGCCACGGCGTGCCTTCGCCCGGGTCGAGGTCGAAGATCATGCGGTTGGGCCGGTCGAAGTGCGTCGAGGTCGCGTTCGAGGTGTGGAACTCGATCACGTTGAACTGCGCCGCGTTCAGCAAGGCCTTGCGCGTGCCGACCTCGAGCATCGACGGATGGCCGGGCCACAGGGCCGGGTCGAGCTGCTTCACGCCGGCGATGTGGACCTTCTCGGCATGCTTCTGGAAGAAGATCTCGCCGCCCACGCCCTGCGGCCCGCGCACCAGCGCGCAGGGGCGGCCCTTCAGGTGCGGCAGCATGTCGTCGGCCACCGATTCGTAGTAGCGCACGAGGTCGAGCTTGGTGCGGCCCGAAGCCGCATCGATCACGCGCTCGCCGTGGCTCACGGCGACGCCGCCGACGGTGGAGGCGGATTTCTTCGACGGTGTCTTCATGGCCTTCGTGCCCTTTTCATGGGAGACAAGTGCGATGTCGCGGGGCTCTTCATGCACGATCTCCGAGGCCGGCTTGTCGTCGCGCATCGCCACGAAGGACGCGTGGCGGATCTGCCCGTCCGGCGTCCATGCGGCGAAGCGCACCT
This sequence comes from Variovorax boronicumulans, assembly GCF_009811375.1. Lineage (NCBI taxonomy): Bacteria > Pseudomonadati > Pseudomonadota > Betaproteobacteria > Burkholderiales > Comamonadaceae > Variovorax > Variovorax boronicumulans. The sequence goes on along the minus strand of NZ_BKDH01000001.1, from coordinate 2,866,112 downwards.
CGGCCACGAGCCTGGGCTTCACCCAGTGCCGCGTGCCGCCCGGCCGGCGGCGGCCGGGCTTGGCCTCGCCGCCGGTGAACGGCGCGTGGTCGGTGTCCAGCGCGGCAAGCTGGCGGCGGATGTCGCGCGCCTCGCGGTCGTTCCAGCCGGTGCCGACGCCGCCGACCGACACGAGCTCGCCGTTCTGCGCGTGCACGCCCAGCATCAGGCTGCCGATGCGCGTCGGGCTGTCGGTGCGCAGCGTGTAGCCGCACACCACGAACTCCTGGCGCCGGATGCACTTGAGCTTGAGCCAGGTGTCGCTGCGGCGCGAGACATACGGCGCGTCGGCGCGCTTGGCGATCACGCCCTCGAGGTTCATGCGGCAGGCCGATTGCAGGATCGAGTCGACATCGGCCTCGAAGTCGCTGCTGAAGCGCAGGCGGCGCGTGGCGCGCGCGTCCATCAGTTGCTTGAGCAGCCGGCGGCGTTCGGCGAGCGGCGTGTGGCGCAGGTCGAAGCCCTCGAAGAAGGGCACGTCGAACAGGAACATCACGATGGGGTCGGCGCGTTCGCGGTCGAGCGCGTTCTGCAGCGCGTTGAAGTCGGGCGTGCCGTCTTTGTCGGGCACGACGATCTCGCCGTCGAGCCAGGCGTTGCCGATGCCCAGGCGCTCCAGCTCGGCCACCAGCTTCGGCAGCTTCGCGCTCCAGTCGTGGCCGCCGCGCGTGAGCAGGCGTGCCTTGCCGTTGCCGATGCGCGCCATGAGGCGGTAGCCGTCGAACTTGATCTCGAAGATCCAGTCGCCGGGTGCGCCTTCGGGCACGCCGGTGGCGAGCGTCGCGAGCTGCGGCGAAAGCCTGGCGGGCAGGCGTGCCTTCACCGCGCCCGCTGCGGGCAAGGCGGGCGATGTGGGCGCGGCCTCGGCCTTGGCGGTCTTGCGTGCCCCGGCCACGCTGTCGGGCAGCGCGGACACCACGTCGTACTCGGCATGCGAGCGCGCGAAGGCATCGCGCTTCTTGAACAGCAGCCAGGGCTCCTGCCGCTCGCCGCCCTTGGCGATCCTGACGAGTTCCCACAGCCCTTCGAGCTTCTGGCCGTGCAGCCGGAACGCGAGCTTGCCCGCGGCCAGGCCCTTGCGCGGATCGCCCACGGGCTCCCAGCTGCCGTGGTCCCACACGATGACGTCGCCCGCGCCGTAGTGGCCTTCGGGAATCGTGCCCTCGAAGCCGGCGTACGACAGCGGGTGGTCTTCCACATGCACGGCCATGCGCTTGTGCGCGGGGTCGAGGCTCGGCCCCTTGGGCACGGCCCACGACACCAGCACGCCGTCGAGTTCGAGCCGGAAGTCGTAGTGCAGCCGCCGCGCCGCGTGCTTCTGGATCACGAACGCGGGCGCGTGCGGCCGGGCCTTGCCGCCTTCGGCGGGTTCGTCGGTGACGGCGAAGTCGCGCTTCGCCTGGTAGGTTGCGAGGGGCGTGTCGGAACGGGCCATGGCCTCTGGTGTGCCCGCATTCGGGCCGCGCCGCATCGGCCAGGTGTCCGGTCTTCGTGTGGGCCGAGGCCGCACGCGCACGCGAGGGGCGGGCGAGGGCCAGGCGTGCGGACCGCAGCTGTAGGCCGCTTCCTTCTTCAACATGCGTGCAAATCCATCACCACGCTGCGCAGCGCGCGCGCCGAATCCTTGCGCTGCGATGAAGGAGACAAGGCGATGGACTTCGAAGGCATCTACTGCTTCGATACGGCCACGGTACGGTTTGCCGTGTACCCCGACGGTCCCGACGGCGCGCGCGTGCTGGCGCAGATCTCGCAAGACGTGCTGCACGATGCGCTCGGCGCGCAGGAAATCGGCGAGCACACGCTGCATGCCTGCAAACGGCATTTCGACGTGATCTCGGCGGCGGCGGTGGCGCGCTTCCGGGCCGATCCGCACGGGCCCATCGTGCTGGCCTGCGGCGATTTCGCACGGATGCGTGCACGGCGGTGAGACGCGGGTGGCGAGGCGCTGTCGGGCGAAAGTTCTCGCACGGCGCTCGCACCGTGCGACCTGTCGATTTGGTTACAAAAGCAACCCATCCGGGCTGCATTTTCGGGGGCGCAACGACCTAGACTGCGCCTCGTTTCCTCAGGAGCCTTCCCATGCCCATGGACTTTCTGGAGCGCATCGAAGACGCGTCGTTCCCGATGGCGGTCCGCGACGAAGCCGACATCCACTGCGCGACCATGCTGGTCGCTGCGCACCTCATCGAAGCCGTGCTGCCACCGGCCGCCAGCGGCACGGGCCCGCGCGTCGCTGTCGTCCTGCTCATCACGCCGCAAGGGCGTGCGGCGCTGCGGCTGCGAAGGGATGCGCTGCAGACCTGAGCGCGCGCCGTGTGCGAGTGAACTGACGTTAGAATCCGCGCCTGCTGCGGGTGTAGTTCAATGGTAGAACGGCAGCTTCCCAAGCTTCATACGAGGGTTCGATTCCCTTCACCCGCTCCAGTTGACGTTCCGAGGCATTCCTAGAGGATCCAAGAATCTCTTGAAAATCAAGGGGTTACGGTTAAGAAGGGTCCGAGAGAAGCCTACGCGATCCAAGCGAAGCCAACGCCTCCACGGGGCACGGCACGGGGAACATCGGTATATTTGGCTCAGACCCAAAGCCTTGTTCCCCTATGCTCACAGAACTCGCCTGCAAAAACGCTTCGTGCCCCTCTGACAAGAAGCGCGCGCGCCTCAGTGATAGCGGCAATCTCTACCTGGAAGTCGCGTCCAACGAATCCAAGCGCTGGTTTTGGAAGTACACGGTTGGCGGCAAGGAGAAGCGGCTCGCGATTGGCAGCTACCCCGCGGTCAAGCTCAAAGATGCGCGAGCGGCTCGTGATGACGCGCGCAAAGTGCTGCAAACCGGTGCTGACCCCACCCAGCGCCGCCGCCTAGACAAGGCAAAGGTCCGCGCGACCGCAGTGACAACCTACGAGAAGGTCGCTCGTGAATTTCACGCGCTCAAGCAGCGGGAGTGGAGTGAGGCGCACAGCACCAAGTGGTTGCGCCTGCAAGAGAGCAATCTTTTTCCTTGGATTGGTGGATTGCCTCTGGGCGAGATCACCGCAAACGTCTTGTTAGAGCCGCTGCGCCGAGTCGAGGGGAAGGGGTTGAATGAGACGGCGGTTTCCCTGCGCCAGTACGCCGGGCAAGTCTTTCGGTATGGCATCGCGACGGGGCGCTGTGAAGATGATCCGGCCACCAAGCTGCGGGGAGCGTTGGGGGCGGTGATCGTAAAGAACATGGCTGCTGTGCTTGATCCCCAGAAGGCGGGGGACCTCATGCGCGCGATTGACGGCTATCGCGGACTGCCCGCAACAAGAGAAGCGCTGCTCTTGTCCGCTCTACTTTTTCAGCGGCCCGGCAACATCCGCGCGATGGAATGGAGTTGGGTCGACTTCAGTGGCAGCCAGGTCGTCATACCGGCAGCATCGATGAAAAGGACGAAGCAGGCAAAGCTCAATGGCGAGCCTCACCTCGTTCCCCTCGCCCCTCAAGCGGTTGATTCGTTGAAGCGTATGAAAGTCCTGACCGGACATGGGCGCTACGTTTTCCCCAGCTTGCTTACAGGCGAGAGGCCGATGTCGGACAACACGGTTAATACCGCACTGCGACGGATGGGGTTCAATAACACGGAAATGACTGCGCATGGTTTTCGCGCGATGGCGAGAACGATCATGGTTGATCAGCTCCGCGTCAATCCTGAGGTGATTGAAGAGCAGCTGGCGCACGGCAAAAGCGGGCCTTTGGGGACCGCGTACAACCGCACCCAGTTGAAGGAACAGCGCCGCGAAATGATGGTGCTCTGGGCGAATTACTTGGATCAACTCCGTCTGTCCAAGCCGGCTCTCTCTTGAGGGCTCGTGTTTGCGAAAAACACGGTGCTGATATCACGCAATGCTTCGCTTTTTCTCGTGAAGCTTGCCAAGAGGCTGAGGCTGTATCAGCGCCCCGCGAGCGGCGCCTGCTGAAAGACGCTTTCAGACTGGTTGCAGTCAGTCGGTATGGCCCGCTGAACGTCTGCTGTGCGTCTCAATCGAGTCCTCCGGCAGCGCGTCGATCCGCCTCGCCGCGGCGGCAAGGCGGACGGATCTGCGCCGCTCAATCGACGCTCGCTCAGATTTCCGTCTGCTCCGAGATCTCTAGGGAACGTCTGATCAAGTCCGCCGATGAACGATCGGAACGTTGATCACGCCTCGCAGCCGGAGATTGCCAAGCTGCTCACGAGCCATGCGGAGTTCCGGCTGCCCGGCTCCTATCCGCGGAAATATTGAAGTCACCATCGAGCGACGCCGGCAGGGCCGCCCGGCCCCCGGTCTGATCGCCGGGAAGAGAAAGTCCGCTCAGGGGTCTTTCTCCAGCATGCAGTCGATGAAGGCGCGCAGTGCGGCAGGGAAGTGGCGCCGGCTGGGGTGGTACAGGAACAGGCCAGGCCTTGCAATCGACCAGTCGGCGAGAACCTCCACCAGTCGCTCCTGGGCGAGCAGTGCATCGACGCGTTCGCGATCGAAGGCATAGACGATCCCCAGCCCTTGGAGTGCCGCAGCGACGCCAGTGTCCGAGTGGTTGGTGACCAAGGGTCCTTCCACCGCCACTTCGATCCGCTTGCCCTTTTTTTCGAACTCCCAGCGGTAGGCACTCCCGTCGCCCTGCAGGCGCCAGTTGATGCAGGCGTGGCCGTGCAGGTCGGCGGGGGACCGCGGTTTGCCGCGACGCTCCAGATAGTCCGGGGATGCCACGGCCACCATCTTCACGTCCGGCGTCAAGCGCACTGCGATCATGTCCTTCTCCAGCTTGCCCCCGACGCGGATGCCCGCATCGAAGCGACCGGCGACGATGTCGCTCAGGCCGTTGTCGACCACGATGTCCAGTGTCACTTCCGGGTGCGTCCGGTGAAACCGGCCCAGCCGGGGGCCGATCACCTGCCAGGCGGCCATGCCGAGGGTGTTGATGCGCAGCGTGCCGCGCGTCTGACCCGCCATCGCGCTGGCTTCATTCACCGCATCGGCCATGTCCCGGAAGAGCGGCGCGATGCGCCCGTACAGCTGCGCCCCGGTAGCGGTGGGGGCCACGCTGCGGGTCGTGCGGTTCAGCAGCCGCGTACCCAGCCGGGTTTCCAGCTGTCGGATGGTCTGACTCAGCGCCGAAGCAGACAGCCCCAGATGCTCGGCGGCGCGGGCAAAGCTCGCGCGTTCCACCACGGCAGCAAAGGCCTTGAGCTCGGCAAACTCCGATCCGCGCATTCTGTATTTCCTTCTACATAGCTCGTGAAGATTCTAGGCGATTCACTTATTGATGATCGACGCGCATCCTGAGGTCTTCACATCCAAGGAGTCGTCACCATGAGTACCCTGATCCTTCCCGCTCCGATCGCCGCCTACTTCGCGGCCGATCGGCAGAACGCCGAGGCCCTGGCCCGCTGTTTCACGCCTCAAGCCATCGTGAAGGACGAGGGCCGCACCCACACCGGCCGCCGCGCCATCCAGGAATGGAAGAGCGCGACATCCACGCAGTACGCGTACACGGTCGAGCCATTTGCGCTGGACTACGCGGGGGAGTTCCAGGTCGTGCGGGCGCACGTGGCCGGCAATTTTCCCGGCAGTCCGGTCGATCTTCGATATCGCTTTCGCCTCGAACGCGGCCTGATTGCGTCGCTGGAGATCACGGCATGAGCTTCGATCTTCAACTCCAGGGCCAGCGCGCGCTGGTCACCGGCGGCACCAAAGGCGTTGGCGCCGCCGTCGTTCAAGGCCTGCGCGACGCCGGTGTGCAGGTGATGACCACGGCCCGCGCCGCGCCCGCGCGGCCCATCGGGGGCGTGGTCCATGTGACCGCCGATCTGGCGACGGCTGAAGGCGCCGCCAAGGTGGCGCACTCGGTGCTCGGGCATTGGGGCGGCCTCGACATCCTGGTGCATGTGGTCGGCGGCTCCAGCGCACCGGGCGGCGGCTTCGCGGCCCTGGACGATGCCCAGTGGTTCGCCGAACTGAACCAGAACCTCATGCCGGCCGTGCGGCTCGATCGTGCGCTGCTGCCCGCCATGCTCGCGCAGGGCTCTGGCGTCATCGTCCACGTCAGCTCGATCCAGCGCCTGCTGCCACTGCCGGAATCGACGACCGCGTATGCGGCGGCCAAGGCGGCCTTGTCCACCTACAGCAAGGCGTTGTCGAAAGAGGTGACGCCCAAGGGCGTGCGCGTGCTGCGCGTGTCGCCCGGATGGATCGAGACCGAAGCGTCGGTGGCGCTGGCCGATCGCCTGGCCCACCAGGCCGGCACGGATTACGAGGGTGGCAAGCAGATCATCATGCAATCGCTCGGCGGCATTCCGCTGGGTCGACCGGCCAGGCCGCAGGAAGTTGCCGACTTGATCACGTTCCTTGTGTCACCCCGGGCGGGCTCGATCTCAGGGTCGGAACACCTGATCGATGGCGGGACCGTCCCGACGGTCTAGGCAAGGCCGCGGCCATCACCGGCACGGTACGAAAGCAGCTGGCTGCACACGCGTGCGATGGCGAGGGACTGCGTGCGTGGCAACGCTTCCCGCGCGCCATTCGGACCGAACAGCTTTATTGCGCATCTGCAGCGTGTCACGAAACGCAGTTTTGAAGAACAGCAATTCTTGCGCGCAAAGCTTCAACTTTGGCGTGATATTCGCAACCCTGTTCAACACGTTCTTTCCTACCATTTCGCTTCTCCCATCCACTCATAGGACATCCCATGAACTCACTGATTCGCAAGCTTTTGATCGCAGCTGCGACAACCGCCAGCATCGTCGGTCCCGGTGGCGGCGCCCATGCCCAACAGGTGCAGGCGAAAAACGTCGTGCTGGTGCATGGCGCCTTTGCCGATGGTTCGGGCTGGCGCGGCGTCTATGACGAGCTCATCGGCCGAGGCTACCGGGTCACCATCGTTCAGAACCCGCTGACGTCTCTGGCCGACGACGTGGCGGCGACGCAGCGCGCGCTCGCGCGCCAGGACGGTCCTACTATCCTCGTGGGTCACTCGTGGGGGGGCACGGTCATCACCGAAGCGGGCATCCATCCGAAGGTGGTGGGTCTTGTCTATGTCTCCGCGCTGTCGCCCGACGCCGGCGAGACCACAAGCGAACAGTACGCGGGATTCACGGCCCCCGACTTCGTGATCGACACGCAGTCGGACGGATTCGGATTCGTCAATCGGGAGAAGTTCAAGATCGGCTTCGCCGGCGATGCCAGCGATGCGGACGCCGCGTTCCTGCGTGATTCGCAGGTGCCGATCAACATGTCGGTGTTTGCGACCAAGCTCAATCACGCCGCATGGCGGACCAAGCCAAGCTGGGCGGTGATCGCGACCGAGGACAGGGCCTTCGACGTCCGGATGTTGCACAAGATGGCCAAGCGCATCGGCGCCACGGTTCAGGAGGTCAAGGCAAGCCATGCGGTATTCATGACCCAGCCGAAGGCAGTCGCCGACGTGATCGATCGAGCTGCCAGGGAGGGAGGGCGCCGGGCCCAGTGATTCCCTTGAATGCGAGATGGCCGTTGCGCGCTCGCTTCGTCTAAAGCTTGGCCATCAGCTCTCGAAGCTTCACTTCGTCAGAAGCAAGCGCAGCAAGTTCCAGCGGGGTGCGTCTTTGGCTGCCATCCAGCTTCCGCGGACGAAAGTCGATGACGCAGATTGACCCGAGTGCAAAGCCGTCGGTGTCATGGACCGGCGCCCCTGCATAGAAGCGAAAATGGGGGGTACTGGCGACCCCAAGGTTGCAGACTTGCACGGCTCGGCCGTTCACTATCTCGAAGGACGCTGCGGCGTCCCCCAACCGCACGCGGTTCAAGAAGTTTGTGACTGCGAGCCTGCCGGGCCACGTGCCACCGGATAACCAGCCACCCGCCGAATTTGCGAGGACGGTCCTCGAGCTCAGGGCCAACCAGCGTGGGTGGAAATTGGTGCCCGTACTCAGCCCCTGACCGCGGAATTGGCTCCGGCGTTCGGTCTCGCTGCCCCATTGGGCGCGCCCGGAGCATCAGTGCGGTGGACGATGGCGCATCCCATCCAGTTCTCTGGAGCTGGCCGGTTGAGCATCTTGAAGGGCCAGGGCTCGATCGATGGAGCGCCGCGAAAACACTTGCGATTGCCCGCAGTTCATGCAGCGATACATCTGAACCCGGGGTAACAGGCGAAGCCATGCCTGCCCCGGGACACTTTCCAGATGCTTGATGTTGCACGAGCATGCAAAGTACGGAAGCTTCATCGCGATACCGGGTGGGCGCAACATTCCTGTGGAATTGCGAAGTTGCGGCTTGGTGAGGGCCAGCATTGACGGCTGCGTCTTTGCGAAGGGGCGGCGGAACGCTTCCAGGAAGGGGGCCTAGGGGCAGTCTAGGCCGTGAGGGCCATGTCCGCCATCAATTCTTCTTTGCGAGTGGTGAGTTGCTCGCGCATGGCAACCAGGTCGAGTCCCCGCGCGGCACGCGCTTTGGGGAACATCTCGTTGCGCTCTTCCTTGACGTGGTGGTCGATGTACTCGCCCAGGACCTTCACCTTCGCATCGAACATCTCATCGACTTCGGTCGAATCCTGGATCTGCGCAATTAAGTCTTTGGCGCTCGCATGTTCAACCTCGGCTTCGTCGAGCAGTTCAGTTTCCTTGATGGCTTCGCGCACTGCTGGATAGAGGATCTCTTCTTCGAGTTGCGTGTGAACGGTCAACTCCATGCAGATCTGCAGTGCAAGATCTCGCTTCTTCTCCGAGGCGCTGGCAGCTTTTGAGCTGGCAAGCTCCTCGTAGGCGGCGAACATCTTCTTGACGTTCTTGTGATCGGTGTCGAGTAGCGAGCATGCATCGGGTTCATGGCGCTTGGCTGTCATCGGGGTCTCCTGGTCGGTGGGTCCCCAACATCTCAGGGGTGGGTGCTTGTGGGCGTAGGACGGCGTCGCTGCGGGAAGCCGTCAATGTGCTGAGGCTCTCCGGTGCGTGAACTGTGGGCTCAGCCCCAGGAGCGGGAGAAGTCCGTTCTGCTCATGGAAGAGAGAAGGGCCTTGCGGGGATTGAGGGAGGTCCTTTGACCTAAACTGAGCCGCTTCGAGAAAGGGAGCGCTTCATGCCGATGGATTTCCTCAAGAAGGTCGAACACGAAACGTTGCCGCTGACCGTGACCGACCCCATGGACATCCGCAACGTCGCGGTGCTGGTTGCCGCGGGGCTTGTCGAGGCGATCCTTCCAGAAGAGGCTGAAGCCCATGACCTGCCAGCGGTTGTTCTGCGAATCACGCCTCATGGCCGGGGCGAGCTTGAGCGGATGCGCGACAGGCCGCTGTGAGAGCCTGCGCAGCGCAGGAGAAACATCACTCGGTGTTGAGTGCAAGCCGCCAAGACGATAGCGCACAGCCAGTGAGCAGGAGGTTGGGTGGCTTCCCGCCTCCTCTCGACGCGCGCAGCCGAGGCGAAGCGCGAGAGGGTCGTCAGATCAACCCGAGCGCGCGCAGCTTCGCATCGGGTGCGGAGTAGGGCCGCTCGCACACGATCTTGTCGGAGCCTGGTGCGAACTCGAAACTTGCCGCCAGGCGGATCCGGAATTTCCGGCCTGTGGCATCGAACACCTTGTCGTTGGCATGCAGCGGCCCGAGGTGCGTTCCGCTGAGCCAGAACTCGACCAGTACCGTGTCCTGGTCGGCGGCGATGGCGATGATCTCGTTGGCCAGGTCGGGAAAGGGCGTGCGCGAGCTGCGGAAATAGCCGCGCACTTCTTCCTCGCCGTCGAACACCACGCCGCTGCCGTGCATCTCGTAGCGGGGATGCTCGAAGGTGTCGATCACCGCATCCCACTCCTGCGTGCACTCGAGCGCCATGTGATCGCGTACCGTCTTGATGCGTGCCGCTTGAAGGGTTGTGGTCTGCACGGAATCTCCTGCTGGTTGCTGAGCGGGGTATGCCATGGCCGTCATGGCGTGGGCGCGGCGCCGGTTGCGCCCATGCGGCGTATCGGATCCTTGCCGTCCCACCCTTCGGCTGCACGCCGGATCTGATGGAAGTACTCGCCCTTGCCGCCGGCCATCTCGGAGATTTCGAACATGCCACTGGGCAGGTCGGGATGGACGAAGTAGGCGAAGCGCCCCCGCATCCCCATGCGGCCGCTGTGCCCCTCCATGTAGCCCATCGACAGCAGGTGTTGCACGGCCTTGTCGAAGCCGTCGTCGGTCCAGTAGGCCAGGTGCTGGGCGCCCTCGCCGCCGCGGCGCAGCGAATCGAGGTAAAGCGACGGTGCGTCGTCGCGCTGCTGGATCAGTTCGATCTGCAGGTCGCCGGAATTGGCCAGTGCAATGGACAACCTGGGCAGGCGCGAGGGCTTGCCGTAGTAGGTGAACTCGGTCGTGCCGACTTCTTCCTTGTAGAACCACGGACCCACGCCCAGCGTGCGTGACCAGTGGGCCATGGCCTTCTCAATGTCGTGGACGACATAGCCGACCTGGCGGGCGCCGCCGAACAGCATGCTCATTGAATGGACTCCTTGGGGCGTGGTCAGCGCATGTACGCGCCGCCGTTGACGTCGAGCGTTGCGCCGGTCACGAAGGACGACAGGTCGCTTGCCAGGTACAGGCACGCGCCCGCGATGTCTTCGGGCTGGCCGACACGGCTCAGTGGAAAGGTCTTGCCCAGCGCGTGCTTGTTGTCGTCGGAGTTCGCGCCGCGCGAGAAGTCCGTCATGATCAAGCCCGGCGTGATGGCGTTGGCGCGAATGCCTTGGGGGCCCAGTTCCTTGGCCATGGCGCGCATGAGGCCCAGCACGCCGGCCTTGGCGGCGCAGTAGTGGCTGCCGCCGAACACGCCACCGCCTTGCTGCGCGGACATCGACGAGATGCAGATGATCGAGCCGCTGCGTTGTTCGATCATGGTGGGGATCACGCACTGCGACATCTGGAGGGTGCCGCGAAGGGCAATGCCCACGACCTGCTCGAAGTCCTCGGCGCTCACGTCCAGCACACCGCGTTTTTGTGTGATGGCAGCGTTGTTCACCAGCACGTCGATGCGGCCCGCCCATTGCAGCACGCGCGCCACGGCCGCCTTGCAGGCGCCGGCATCGCGCACATCGCAGCCGATGCCGATGTGCTCGACGCCGAGGGATTCGGCAGCGACCTGTGCCTGCCCTTCGTCGAGGTCGAGCAGCGCCACCCGGGCACCGTGGCGGGCGAACAGCCGTGCGGTCGCCAGGCCGATACCGCGCGCACGGGACGCACCGGTGATCAAGGCCACGCGGCCCTGCAGCAGGGGAAGGGCCGCGTCACTCATTGCTGATGTTCGCGGCCTTGGCGATCTGCCGCCAGCCCTCGATGTCTGCGGCGGTCATGGCGCGCAGTTCGTCGCCACCGACGAACGCGGCGGTGATGCCCAGGTCCAGAAGACGCGCCTTCACGTCCGGCATCTCGACGACCTGCTTCAGCGCGGCGGAGAGCTTGGCGACGATCGGCTTGGGGGTGCCCGCGGGTGCGTACAGCGCCCAGCGCAGCGCGCCCATGCGCTTGCCCGCGAAATCGATGCCTTCGTCGTCGTAGCTCGAGACGTCGGGCAGACTGGGCGAGCGCGAGGTGCAGGCGGTGATCGCCTTGACCTTGCCGGACTTGACCATCGGCGAGCCCGATGCCATGTCCACGTAGGCCAGCTTGACGTGGCCACCCAGCATGTCGGTCTGGATCTGCACCACCGATTTGTAGGGGATGTGGCTCATCTGTGCCTGCGTGCGCAGATTGAAGAGCTCCCCGCAAAAGTGACCGGTCGAGGCGATGCCCCAGCTCGCGTATTGCACGCTGCCGGGCGACTTCCTGGCCAGCGCAATGAGCTCCTTGGCGTTGTTTGCCGGGAAGTCGTTGGTCGCGATAAGCAGGATAGAGGCGGTGCCGACCTGCCCGATGGGTGCGAAGTCCTTGACCGAGTCGTACGAGAGCTTGGGATTGCTCGCGGGCAGCAGCACGTGCGTGGTCGCGCCGCCCAGTCCGATCGTGTAGCCGTCGGCCGGCGCCTTGGCGACGAAGTCGGTGGCAATGGCACCGCTGGCGCCCGGCTTGTTGTCCATCACGAAAGCGCCCTTGACCAGGGGCGCCATCTTGTCGGCCAGGAGCCGGCCGAGCGCGTCGCCGCCACTGCCTGCGGCCGAGATCAGGACGAAGCGGATCGGCCGCGACGGATAGTCCGAGGGCGCCTGGGCATGGGCGGCGAATGCGAGGCCCGCGAGCGCGGCAATCCACAGTGTGCGCATGGTGTTGTCTCCTTGTCGTTGATGCTCGAATACCCGTCTACAGGGACAGTCCGCCGTCGACCACAAGCTCCAGGCCCGTCACGTAGCTCGATTCGTCGGAGGCGAGGAACAGCGCCGCGTTGGCCACGTCCCAGGCCGAGCCCTGGCGGCCCATGGGGCAGCGCGCGTTGCGTGCCTGTCGGCCGGCCTGCGCCTCTTGTTCGCTCTTGAAAAGGGCCGCGGCATGCGGCGTGTCGATCAGGCCCGGAACGATCACGTTGCAGCGCACCTGGTGCTGCGCGTACTGGCGCGCCACGACGCGCGTCATGTGGTTCAGTGCCGCCTTGGAGGTGCTGTACGACAGGAACTGCATCGGGCTCCACTTGCGGCTCGCGATGGAGGAGACGTTGATGATGGCGCCGCCGCCTTGTCGGATCATGTGAGGCACTACGGCGCGCGCCGTGAGCATGGGGCCCTTGAGGTTGATGGCGTGCACGCGGTCCCAGGACTCCTCCGTCACCTCGATCAGCTCGCCGAATTCCTCGATGCCGACGTTGTGGTGCAGCACGTCGATGCGGCCGAAGCGCGCCAGGCAGTGGTTCACCATCCGCTCGATCTGCTCGCTGCTGCGCACATCGGCCTCGAAGGCCTCGGCGATGCCGCCGATGTCATGAATGCGACGCACCGACGTCGCCGCAGCTTCGGGCGACCGGTCGACGCAGATCACCGTCGCGCCTTCGCGGGCGAAGGTGACGGCGCAGGCGGCGCCGTTGCTGATGTCGGTGCCGATGGAGCCGGCGCCGACCACGATGGCCACCTTGTCTTTCAGACGCTGCGTCATGAGGCCGCTCTCGTTTTCTTGCGGACGGCAGCGGGTGCCTTGGCGACCGGACCGCAGGATTCGCGCAGCACCATCTGGGTGGTGAGCAGGATGCGCTCCTGCTCAAGGGGGGCTGTGCTGTCCAGCCGCCGCAGCAGCAGCTCGGCCACGGCGGTGCCGACCGCTTCCAGGTCCCAGGTCAGCGAGGTGATGGCGGGACTGAAAAGCTGCGACAGGTCGGTGTCGCCGATGCTGACGACACTGACGTCATCGGGCGCCAAACGGCCCGAGTGACGCAGTGCCTGCAGCACGCCCGACAGGATGCGGGTGCCCAGGCACAGGAAGGCCGTGGGCGCCGTGGGGGAGCCCAGCAGCGAGAGGGCCTCGCTGAAGGCGAAGTCCATCGCCGACTTCTCGGCGCGGATCAGCTTGGGGTCGGGCTGCAGACCACGCTCCAGATAGGCGTCCCTGTAGCCCATGATGCGCTCGCGACCCGGACGCAACACGCTGCCGGGCGTCAGCAGTGCGATGCGCGTATGACCGAGGTTCAGCAGGTAGCGCGTGGCCTGAAGCGCGCCGTGGTAGTGGTCAACGTGCACGCCCGCGTTGTTGCCCTGGAAGTCGCGATCGAGCGCGATCACCGGGCCGTGCGCCGCCAGCTGGTCGAGGTAGGCCGGGGTCTCGGCCTGGCAGGGACCGAGGATGAGCCCGTCCACGCGCCGGCGCCGGAACAGGTCGATCAGGGTTTTCTCGCGCTGGTCGTCGTTGTGGGTGCTGGCCACCAGCAGCGCATAGCCCGCCGTCAGCAGGCGCGATTCGACCGCCGTGATGATCCGCGCGTACAAGGGGTTGGCCAGATCCGACACCAGTAACCCGACCACGCCTGTCGAGCGGGTGCGCATGCTCTGCGCCACCGAATCCGGCGTGTAGCCGAGCTCGCGCGCCGCCTTGGTGACCGCTGCGATGGCCTGCTCGCTAACGCGCCCGCTGCGGTTCAGGGCCCGCGAGGCCGTTCCAATCGCAACGCCGGCGGCCTTGGCCACTTCGCGGATGGTGATCTTGGCCTTCATGCCGGCACTTTCGCCTGTGCAAGCGGGGCAGGGAAACGCTCGGCACCGGGCTCGAGCGGCACGGCCGCGCTGTTCAGGAACAGCGCGGCCATGTGATAGAAGCTCGACGCGAAGATCAGCTCGATCACCTGCTCCTGCGGCCAGCCCGCGCCAAGGGACTGCCAGGTCTGATCGGACACCGTGCAGTGGTGGTGCAGCTCATCCACCATGCGCACGATCAGGCGTTCCTTGTCGCTCCACAGGCCTGGCGACAGCGCATGCCAGTCGGCACTGCCGGTGAGCTCGCGCACCTGCGCGGCATCCAGGCCGCACCTGTCCGCGTAGATGCTGATGTGCATGCCCCATTCGTACTCGGACCGCGTGAGCGCGCCGGTGCGGATGATCGCGATCTCGCGGTCCCGTTCGGGCAGCGCGCACTGGAACAGCACCACATGTGCCATGGCCTGGAAGGCCGGGCCGAGCTTGCTGTGATTCGCGAGCGCCAGTCGAAGGTTCAGGGGTGACAGGCCCTTGAAGGCGGTGCTCTGCACGGCTGCTGCCACCTCGGGTTCGTAGGGGGGCGGCCGCAGTGGCAAGCGTGTGGAGGGTGCGAGAAAGGGCGATGCAGAACCGGTCATGACTGCAGTTTGCGGGGGGCGTGGAAACGTTTCTACAGTGATAACCCTGAATTCCCAAAACGAAGGAAATTACGAAGGAGAAAGAAGTGCCGAACGAATGAAAACGGTTCTACATCTTTCCACCGCCTTAGGATCGACTTCAGCCGGATGGCCTTCGCCCCGGAAACAGACGTGGTCCGGCGATGGGAATCCCTGCGACGCCGCGTGACGTCAAGGGCCGGCTCAAGCTGTTTGCAGATGGCCGTTGCGCGCTCGGCCAGCATCGGATGAGCTGCGCTGGACGCGACGCATGTCAGTCTCCGGCCAGCAACCGCTTTCGTTTTCCGGGTTGGGCCGAAGCTCTTGATGTCCGCACACCTGGCGCAGCCTGCTGCAGGCAGAGGGTGCCCGTCGAAAAACGGCTGACGCAGCGACCGCGGCCCCTGGAAAGTGCTTGACCCTCTCGCAACGGCACGGTCTAGGATGCCTTCAACTTGAGAGGGATGTTGCCCGAATACGCCCTGCAGAATCGACGCGCCCAGGCGCGTTAGCGCGTCGGTCCGGCCATTGCGCTGGCGTTCAAGAATCAGAAGTTGTCTGACATGCCTGCGTCGGCGCGGCGCGGTAGCTTTTTGTCTCCGCGGCACCACCGCGGACTTGCTGTAAACCTCAGCCCGGTCGCGTGCGGCCGGGTTTTTTTCGTGTCGGCCTGCGTCTCGCGCGGGTGTCGAAAACCGCCTCTTGAAAATCGATTCGAAGGCTCCTATGTTCGCTTGCGTCGGAAATTGGTCAACCGAAAAGGAGGTATTCAATGGCCATGAACTTGCTCAAGCAAATTGCCGGCTCTCGCTTGCCTGTCTCGTTCTATCGCGCCGCGGACATCGATCAGGTGCGGGTGCTTCGGGCCGCCGGGCTCGTCGTTGCCCTGATCCCCGCGCCCTCGAACTCGCTCGCTCTGTCTGGCTCCCCTTCGGCCGCCCAGGTGCTGGCCATCACGCAGAAGGGGCGCGAGGAGTTGGCGAAATTCTCGTACCCGCAGTCGCGCACCGCGCGCTGGCGACAGCGACCCTCCAGGATCTTTGCACGGCACCGCGCGGACAGCGATGGCGCTGCGCGGCCGACGGGCACGCACGGCCTGCCCCAGTGAGGGGCGGCTCGATTCTGTTCAGGTTCAATTGATTTGACAGGAGGTTTCCCATGTACCGATCTTTCTTCCCGCGCGACATGCTGGCCGAGATGGATCGCCTGCAACGGGACATGCAGCAGGCGTTCGATCTGTCACCCACCATTCGCGGCTACGGCAGCAACGGATTTCCCGCGTTGAACGTGGGCGCCACGCCGCAGGCGCTGGAGATCTTCGCGTTCGCCCCCGGCGTCGACCCGGCCACGCTGGAGATCAACCTCGAGCGTGGTCTCATGACCATCGCGGGCGAGCGCAAGAGCCTGCTTCCCGATGCGCAGGCCAAGGCGGCCGTGCACATCAACGAGCGCTTCGAGGGGCCGTTTCGCCGTGTCCTCACGCTGCCGGACGATGCCGATCCGGAGGCCGTCGAGGCCCGGCTGCGCGACGGTGTGCTGCGCATCACGGTCCGCCGCCGGGCCTCGGCACAGCCGCGGCGCATCGCTGTCCTGTGAAACAAGGAGGTGAACATCATGAGCAATGACGTACAGACCGCATCGCCCAGCGCGCCGGAACCCATGGATCGTGGGCAGGCGCCACGCTATCAGGGCGCGGCCCTCACACCGCCTGTCGACGTGGTGGAAGACGCCGGGGGCATCACGCTCTACGCCGATCTGCCCGGCGTGTCGCGCGACAAGCTGAATCTTCATGTCGAAGCGGAGACCTTGACCATCGAGGCGGAGTCGGGCCTGAGCGTGCCGGATGACCTGAAGACCAGCCACACCGAGGTCGGCCTGGGCCGGTTTCGCCGCGTCTTCACGCTCAGCAAGGAGCTGGACACCGAGAAGGTGTCCGCCGAGCTGGCGCAGGGCGTGTTGAAACTGCGTATCCCCAAGGCCGAGCATGCCAAGCCGCGGCGAATCAATGTCGAGGTCGGATGAGTCGTAAGGCGAGGGCGCCCGCGGGCGCCCTCAAGAGAGCGTCAACCCGCATGGGCGGCAAATGTGCAGCGCTTGCGCTCGCCGGCCGCCCGCGAAGGAGCGTCAGTCCAGACGGACGCGGTTCAGCTCCATCGTGATTGCTGACCGCCCCCGACCCCACAGCGGGCATGGTGGCGCGACCCTGCTCGCTGACCCGGTTACCTTTCTGGCCGTGCGCTTAGTCTTCAGTGAACTGAAGAAGCTCTCCATGGCCGAGCTGCCCCAGACCTCGCCCGCACGGCTCATACTGCAGGAAATACTTGGTTCCTTGAGCAGCTCCTGGAAGTGCTCGCTGGTAACAGCGGACGGTCGGCGCCGACCGCCAATCAAAGGAATCCAGTTGTTCAATTAAGCAGCGCTGCGCGCCGGCCGTAGCTCACCCGCGCATCACCCCGGACTCGGCCGTGCATCGCCGGGCGCGGCAGCGCTCCGCGCGGACCCCGTGATCGCCCACACGTCGACCTTGGATTTTGCGAGGCGTCTCAGCCGGTCGCGGACTTCCTTGGTACGGCGGCCCTGGGTGCCGACGGCGAGCCGGGCCTTGAACTCGTCGTCGGCGAACAAGTCCGCGTGGCCGAAGATCTGGTCGCCGGCGCGGTCGACCTGGATCGCGATATTGAAGCCCCGGTAGGGGATGCGGCTGGACGTCTTCGAACGCATGGCGGCCTCCCTACATCAGGCGGGTGCGGATTGCGTGGGGCAGCTTCGCGCGCCACCGCGACGCGGCACCGCGCCACGGGCCCTGTGCGGCCACGGGGTAGTGGATGCGTTCGAGTTCGGCGCGGCCTTTTTCGGTGATGGCGAGCACCTGGGCGGCGTCGGGGCTGCCCGAGAGGGTGAGGGGATCCGACGGCGCGGGCGTCAGCGCGATCACGAGGCCGGCGGCCCGCAGCAGCTTGATCTGGTCGATCTCCGCCCGGGTCCGGAAGGTCGCCGGCAAGGGGGAGCCGGCAAGTTGTTTGAGCATGTCCATGGCCATGGCTTTGTCCTCCATTTCTCTACGACCAACTTGGAACGGGAGAAAAATAGGACGTCTCAGCAGCGTCTTCAAGGGGCGGTTGCGGAGCGCAAGGCAACAGAATGTATCGGAGCTTTCGAGCACAGGCGAGAGAAGAGCTCCGAGCTGCTCGCCAGCGTGGGCCGGGTCGTGAGCGCGCTTTTGCATGGAGGCAAGCTCCGAGATTCAGAAGTCGCTGCACAGCAGACCTAGGAGTCGGCGCGTCGTCTCAAGAAGTCGAACACCGTCTGATTGAACTCCAGCGGCTTCTCGAAGTACGCAGAATGCGCGGCCTCCTCGACGACAACGACCTCGCTTCCTGGCAGGCGCTGGCCGAGTTCGCGCATGACCGCCGGCGGAACAATCGGGTCTTCGGCGCCAACGAGAAACATCGTCGGGCAAGCCAGCTGGTCGATCTCAGCGACGGCAAGCAGGTTCTCGGGCTGGTTCAGACGCAGTACGGCCTCGCGCCAGGCTTCGGGCTCAATACTGTGAGCGCTCGGGTTGAAGTGGTTGATCTGCGCGTAAAGCGCTGCAAGCGCGGGCTGCGCCTTCAAGAACCAGGCGCCCAGCGAGCGCTGCTCGATGCTTACCGCGGAAACTGTCTTAAAGCGCCGCTCGATGCTGTCGACCAGCGTCGGGTGGTCGATGGCCAGCGACGTGTCGCAAGCGACGAACGCGGCGACGCGCTCGGGATGGCGCAGCGCGAGCCGCAGCCCGATCATCCCGCCAAGCGATTGGCCGACGACCGTCGCACGCTCGATGCCTTCGCGCGCCAGTACCGCCAAGGCATCGCCGACAAAGAGCTCCAGCGAGAACTCCTCCGGCGGCGCCACCGAACGACCGAAGCAGCGGATGTCCATCGTGAGACAGGTGTACTGCGGCGTGAAGGCCGGCAATTGCTGCCACCAGGTGGCGGCGTTCGATCCGGCTCCGTGCAGGAACAGGATCGCCGGGCCGGCGCCGTGGCGCTCGTAGTAGATGTCGCGTTTGTTCGATGTGACAAAAGGCATGAGGGATGGGCTTGGGTTTCAGTTGGCCTTGAGTTGCAGGCTGCGTGTGAGTGCACCCCAGCGCTCGGTATCGCTCTTGACGACGCGCGTGAACTCGTCGGGCGTCATCGTCATCGGCGTGATGCCTTCGGCGTCGAGCTTCTTTTGCAGCTCCGGCCTCGTCATCGCTTCGCGCACTGCTTCGTTGACCTTGCGCACGACTTCGGGCCGCGTCTTCCTCGGTGCCGACAGGCCCACCCAGGAGATCACCGTCAGCTGCTTGTAGCCCAGCTCCTCGAAAGTCGGAACCTGAGGGAGCTCGGGGCTGCGCTTCGGGCTGGACACCGCCAGCACCCTGAGCTTGCCGCTCTGGATGTACTGCATCGACCCGCTCGGCGGAATCACGGTGACAGCGACCTGGCCTCCCAGCACATCCATCAGCGCCGGCGCGCCGCCCTTGTAGGGGATGTGCACGAACGAGGTTTGTGTCGCCTTCTGCAGCAGTTCCATCAACAGATGGCCGGTGCTGCCGGCGCCCGAGCTCGCGTAGTTGATCGCGCCCGGCTCGCGTCTGGCGCGGGCGATCAGATCGGCGAAGGACTCGATGCCGGACTGGCTGTTGACCACCAGCCATTGCGCGCCGCCGCCGATCATTGCGACGTGGGTGAAGTCATTGACGATGTTGAAGGGCACGTTGTCGTACATGCCTTGGGCGATCGTGTTCACCATGCCCGTCATCGTGAGCGTGTAGCCGTCGGGTGGGGCCGCGGCGCCCGCCTGGGCGCCGATGATGTTGCCGGCACCAGGCTTGTTGTCGATCACCACCGGTTGTTTGAGCAACGACGCCAACTCCTGCGCAAGCGGTCGCATGGTGCGGTCGTAGGCGCCGCCGGGCGGGGTCGGCACGATCATTCGGATCGGCTTGGATGGCCAGACCTCGTCCTGCGCATGGGCCGAAAAGGCGCCGAGCAGGCAACAGACAACCGCGAGCAGCGGCCATTTTTTTTTCACGTTTTGTCTCCTGTCGCGTGGCTTGCTGCCCGCCGTTTGTGGAGTTGCCATCATTCCTGAGCAAGCCATCGGCGACAAATTAAAAATGACGCTCTTCCATTAGACTTTCCGATATCTTGAGCCATGACGCGTCCGTCCTCTTCAACCGCCTGCTCGCGCGCGGCAAGTTTCGGCATGTGCAGATCCTCTTGAAAGTGGCAGAGCTGGGCAGCCTCCAGCGGGCGGCGGACTCGATCGGCATGACGCAGTCGTCGGTGACCCAGGGCCTCGCGTACCTGGAACGGCTGCTGGAAGTTCAGCTCTTCGAGCGGCATGCGCGCGGCGCGCGACCCACGCAGGCGTGCGAAGACCTCTTGCCCGTTGCGCGTCGCATGCTGATCGGCGTCGCCGACGGCGCCGAGGTCGTCACCGCGCGACGGCAACGCATCGGCGGCGCCATCCGCCTCGTCGCCTCGGTCGGCGCGATGAACGGGCTCCTGCTCAACGTGCTGCCTCGCTTCGCGCAACGGCATCCGGATGTCACCGTTCACCTCTCGGAAGCCGAAGGGGACGATCAACTGCTGGCCATCGCACGTGGCGAGGCAGATCTCGTGGCATGCCGACGGCCTCCCGTGATCCCGGAAGGCTGGCAGTTCATGCCGGTGCGCGAAGATCGTTTCGCGGTCTTGGCGCGCGCAGACCATCCGCTGGCGCGCAAGCGTTCCCTGGGCTGGCCGCAACTCGCCGACGAGACCTGGCTACTCGCCCCCACGGGTTCGGCCGCCCGTGAGCGATTCGACGAATTGACCGCGAATCTGCCTCACCCGATCCGCACCTATCCGGTCGTCACTCGTTCAACGGCCATGTTGTGGTGGCTCTCGCAGCAAGAAAACCTACTGTCGTTCCTGCCGCTTAGCTTCGTGCGGCCTCTCCTCGATGCCGGTTTGCTGCGCGAGTTGAAGCTACGGCCGCTTTACATGCTCGAGCCACTCGGCTTGATGTTCCCGATCGCAGGACCGTTCGGGGCGTGGCGGCAACTGGTCGACTTTATGAACCCTGAAGTACCGCATTGACAGAGTTTGCGGTGGGCTCGCGGCGCTGCTGTCGATCTGCACCATGGCGCGTGGGGCCAGCCTCGGGTGCCTTGCAGGCAGCGTCCCCTCAGTGCGCGATATCGTGACGTCCTTGGTGTAGCCCGGCAATGAACAGAGGGGATTTGCTTGCAAGCCATGCTGCCTTCGACTGAACCCATGAGTAACTGCTCCGTCTCGCGTCGCTGCCGCGCGCCCCGATGTCCAAGGTTGGCGGCCGTGTCGATCGCGGAAGGGATGATGCCTTCGAGAAGGCCCGGGGGAGCATCAGCACCTTCGACGTTTGCGCCATCCACAACGATGCCGTTCACCCGCTGAGCATCCGCGTCGCGCCCTTGACCAGGGCGTTGTGCAACTCCTGCGTCACGCGCGACGCAGTCAGTACCACCAGCGGCACCATGATCCGCTCCCGCAGCGGCCTGGGCTGTACGCCCGCGTAGCGATGCAACGCAAAGGGCGCAGGCAGGCAGGTGCAGCCACGGCCGGCGCCGATCTGGGCGAAGACATGCAACGGATCGGGTGCTGGCGCCTCGGCCTTCGGCCGAAAGCCATGCGCCGTGTACTCGCGCGTGAACTCGTCGTACATGCGTGTGTTCACGCTGCGACTGAAGCGGAAGAATGGCGGCAGGGACTGCAGGTCCCGCACTGCAATGCGCCGCTGGCGCGCGAGATCCGACGTCGCAGGAACGAAGGCCATGAGGGGGACCTCATCGACCAGGTTGCCACGCAGGCGGTACATCGAAGCCGGCCAGAGCACGATGGCGGCATCCAGCTCGTTGCGCCGAAGGGCCGAAGCTGCGGCAATCGTCGTTGTCGTTTGTACGTCGATCCCGCTCGCATGCCCCGATTCCACCAAGCTCCGTTCCATTGCGGATAGTCGGTTCAAGTGAACCCAGTTCAGAACGCCCAGGCGAAGACGCGGCAGCTTGTTCGCGGACTGGGCCACATGCTCGAGCGTCGCGTCGAAACTGTGCATCAGCTCCGCGAAGCTGCGCATGGCCAGCTCTCCGGCGCTGGTCAGCCGCACGCCGTGCGTATTGCGCTCGAGCAGTTGCAGGCCCAGTTCAGCCTCCAGCTCTGCGATCTGCCGCGACAGGGGCGGCTGCGTGATGGCCAGCCGCTCCGCGGCGCGCCTGAAGTTGCGCTCCTCGGCAACGGCGAGGAAGTAGCGGATTTGGCGGACGGTGACTGGTCTGGTCATCCAAAAAAGGTATCACAAAAAACGCAATTCCCAGTGCGGCCAGCGCTGCCTACAGTCGCGGCCGCAACAAACCGTTGCTGGCCGCGTCGCCCGGGAATGGGCGCCGGCATTGCCTTTTTTGCACCTGACGATGACAACCAAGAAAAGCCCTCTTCCTTCGATATCCGCCTCCCTCTCTTCCCTGGCTCCTTCCCGTGGTCGCCGGAATTTCCTCGGTCGCGCATCCACGGCCGCGCTGTGGCTCGGTGCTCCTTCGCTGCTTGTCGCTTGCGGCGGAGGGGGAGGGGGAGGGGGTGGGGGCAGCGGCCCGCTCGCGGTAGGCGGTGGAGAAGGCCCTCGGACGGACGGGGGGCTCGCGCCCGCAAGCCGCTCTGCCAGCATCCGGGCCGTGGAAGCTGCATGCTTGGATCTCGAATCGCGCAAGCTCGAGTCGATCGCCTACCTGACCGAGTTGACGGGGATCATGGCGAAAGACCCGAACTATGTGGAGACAGGCTTTGACGAACGCTCACTGACGGCCTGGGGCACTTTCGCCGATGGCCGCGTGCACATGGTGTCGCACAACTTCAAGCCCACCGGAACTTCGACGCTGACCGCCGCCATCGCTGATACGGGCCAAGCACAAAAGGCGGCGGGGCTGGCTGCCGCCAAGCCGCCGGAACTGCCTAGCGAGCGCAAGGCACGTCTGATGCATTCCTTCTTCACGCCTTTCGACGGCCAGGCAGCTATCGCGGAAATGTCCGGCTGGCTCAGCGCGCATGACTACGCGCTGCAACCAGGCGTCGAGGGTGACGCGCACATTACGACCCTGCGCCAAATCAAAGGGGACGGCTTCTTCTACATCAACACTCATGGCGGCGTGAAGCACACGCGCCATCAGGATACGGGCTCACCGCAGATGTACTCCATCCAGTCGTCCACGCTGATCGACCCCACCCTGGAGGCACAACCCGATTTCCAGGCCGATCTCGCCGCCTTCCGGCTGACCTACTTCACGGCCTACAACGGCCTCGCCACCGTGGACAGCAAGGGCGAGGAGATCATGCTCAAGGACACGCGCTACGGCATCACCGCTGCCTTCGTCGACACCTATTGGGAGTTCGCGCAGGACAGCGTCGTCGTCATCAACGCCTGCAACAGCGCCAACAGCGCCGACAACGACCGGGTGATCGACTTTCTCGTCGCCTGCCACCGTAAGAACGCGGGCCTCTACCTGGGCTGGACGGAGATCTGCTCGCCGCCGGCCGCCTTTGACATACCGAAGTACTGTGTTGACCGGATGCTGGGCGCCAACCTCTTCAAGCCGCACACGCCGAAGCAACGCGCCTTCACGGGCGAAGAAGTGATCGCCCATATGCAGCGCAAGAATCTCAACCACGACACCGGCAACGGCACCAAGACCGGCGCCTACTTCATCGCCAAGCCCAATCCGCGCAGCGCGGTGAGTCACATCCTCTCGCCGTCGATTCACCATGTCGAGGTCGATGAACTGAACGACCAGCTCAACCTCATCGGCGCTTTCGGTCGCAGGCAGGGCAAGGTCTTCGTCGACGGATCGCAGCGCCAGGTGGTGCGCTGGGAGCATGAGCTCGTCGTCTGCGACCTGCCGCGCGTGGGCGCGGGCTCGCGCGGACCGGTGTGGGTGGAGCTGGGTGCGGATCGCAGCAACCGGCGCACCGTCAGCCAGTGGAACATCCGCATCGACACGCACTGGTTCAAGCAAAACTACCCGGGCCTCGCCGTCGACGGGCCGATACGCACGCGCTGGCGAGCCGACGTAGGGCCGGTGCGCGACACCTGTGGCGAGGATGTGAAGCGGCCCGTGCGCTATGCGATCGGCACCTATGACTCCACCATGGAGCTGGCGGCAGGCGGCGCCTTCCACGTGCCGCCGGACTGCACGATCACCTGGAGCGGACAAGCCAGCTTCGCCTCGCAGGTGAAGCTGATGCGAGAGCCCAGCGCCGGCGACCGTGTGATCTTCACCTACCTGCGGATCGACCCCGAATCGAAGCTTGGCGCCATGGGCCTGGCGATGGGCGCGAGCACCGGGCCGTTCGTGGAGCACGGTTGCCGCTCCACCGATACCTTCGCTTCGGCGCTGGGCCTCTTGGATGGACCGCAGGATTTCGAGGTCACGGGCGCAGCCGCGACGATCCCTCTGCCCGCCAAGAACATTGTGCTCGGCAACGATCTTTCCATCCTCGGCGACGGCCACCTGGACGACAGCCTGCGGCTGCAATGGAGCACCGCGCCGATCGAGTCGCCGCCTGCGGATGCCGAACTGATCTGAGTCTCAGCGACACCCAAACGCTACCAATCCGCATTTCGAAGTGAGCGACACAGGCATAGGAATTGACCTGAGCCAGCAGGTCGATATTTTCGGGCAATTCCAACAGGTCCAGGCTGCCAGCGGCAGTGCAGGCTTGGGATTGTTCATCGCTCAGCGCATTGTCTCGGCCATGGGCGGATCTCTGAACGTCGCAAGCGTCATCGGGCAAGGCACTACGTTTTCTTTCACGCTGAATCCAAAGACCACCTTGTTCTTCGCCGCCTTCCTGCCGCAGTTCATGGACGCTCACGGCAACCCGCTGATGCAGACCGTTGCGCTCGGTGGTGTTTTCGTTGGTATCGCTTGCTGCACCGACGTCATCTACGTGCTAACGGCAAGTCTCGTCGCACCGCGCCTGAGACGAGCTGCTTGGGGCGGCCGCTGGGGTAACCGGCTCGCGGGAACATCATTTATCGGGTTGGGCGTGCTCACGGCCATGGGCACGCGCCCAACACGCTGACGCGCGCTCATCCGCGCCGAACGGCGGCTTATGGCCGACTGTAGCCGGTCGCGCCGCCGTCGTGAACGGGCCCGGAGCGGCCAAATCGCTGAGCGATTTCAAGGTCGTACAGCGGTCGCTCAACGTTTGAGCTAACCGGACCGTTGCGGCGTGTGGCTAAAGGCCCAGAATGAAATGGCGGGACTTTGGCCGCACGCCGCAATGGGTCCGGTTGAGCGAATGCTTAGGCCGCAACCACGCAGTTTCAGTACGGCTAGACCTCATTGCTTACCTCGATCAGGTTCTCGTCGGGATCATAGAAGTAGACGGAAACCAATGCGCGTTGCGCGCCAGTAGCTAGGACTGGCCCTTGCACGACCGGAACGCCTTCGTTTTGTAGGTGCACAAGTACCTGTTCTATAGGTGTTACGGTCAAGAAGCATAGATCCGCAGAACCTGGAGTAGCGTGCTTCACATTCGGATCGACAACAGTCCCCAACTCGTGCAGGTTGATCTTTTGTTGTCCAAAGTGCACTGAGAATCGCCCGGCCTTGAACTCTCTGGCTTCAAAGCCTAGGACACGCTGATAGAAGTCAAGTGTCCTTGGGATGCTTGCAACCGTTAATACCAAATGATCTAGCGCTTCAATCTTCATGGGGGGGGCGGGCTTTCGGGTGACGAGCCACAGGTAGTCGGTTTTGCGGCCTAACGCAAAGGTGAGCGGATGCCGTAGGCGGTCCGCTCGACTGAATGGTTAGGTTGAGCGCCAATAAGAAGAAGCGTACCTAATTTTCGTTCGAGGAAACGAACTATGGAGTTACGCATATGGTTGAAGAAGTCCGTCGTGGATGAGAAAACTATCAAAATTCCGAAGACTCCCACCATGACACGCACCGGTTGTCGATCGGATCGACTACGAAATAGCGACGCTAGAAAGCTTGGCAGATATACCAAGATGGCGGCAACGGTAGCGACTTGAACGGCAAACACGACATTGGCCAACAGGCTCAGGTTGAAGCCCAAGTCCTCATGTACGCGATCCGCAAGACAGGTCATCAGATAAACAACGCTGAAGATACCTTCGGCCAATTTCAAGCTGCGGTATGAGTCTTTCATGCGGATTTCTTCTCTGATAAGACTACTTCTGGGGCGGGTCCTGCTGCTATCGCCAATGACTGGTCTTGGCCGATAGTAGCCATTCGCGCGAGGCCGAGGGATGTCGGGTGTCGCTGCGTACCTGCCACTCGCAGGGACGAGCTGCCGGCCTGGGTGCAGCATGTTCCTACCGTTTGCGGTGCGTTCTCAGCCGCCGATAAGGGAGCATTGACGTGCCTTTGGTTATCGTCGGTTAGGTCTGCGGCGTTCGGCTTCGGGCTCCGGTGCTGGCAGTCCACTGCTCGAGAGAGTCAATGTGCGAATGAGCACTAGCATGGCGACGCGGCGTTGATATCTACGAGCAGATGGGTGCACCCGGGCGAATCGAAGATCTCGTTACAGCAGACAAACGTAAGAGGTTTGATCGCGATGTGACGTGTGAACTAGTTTTCCGATCCGCGCCTGATGTGCGCATGCCGATTTTACGAGCGCAGGTCTTTCCGATTCCTCTCTGGCGATCAATCTCAGGACGAACGACTGGAACGCGCGCTCCAGACGTTCGGGCGCGCGACTTGATTCTCAAAGCCCGCCGGGACGGGCATGCTGGAAGGCCCGTTGCTGCGATGCAGAAGGTTTCGGCTACGGAAACGTGGCGTGTCTTGATCGCATGACTGCCGAAGTCGAATTTGGCGCAAGACTTGATCTGCAGGTTCTCGAGACGAGACCCGCAAGCGTTTTTCTCCAACCTTTTTCTTTGGAACCTCCATGAATCTCACGACAGCCATGAAGATCGTATCGGCCCCTGTTCTGACCCTCCTGGTCGCGGCCGGCGCCCACGCAGAGGCGTACGACGGTGTGCACAAGGCCTTCTCCAGCAAGACGCGCGATGAGGTGAATGCCGAGGCCGTGCGCACCGCCAAAGCGCCCGACCAGAACGTGGTTCGCGGTTCTCGCGGTCCCGAGACCATGGCTGTTTCGACGGCGCGTTCTCTCGTTGAAGCCGAGGCCGTTCACTACAACCTGCGGCCCGACCAGAATGTCGGCTCCGGCTCTCGTGTGAACAGCAAAGTTATTTCGACGATGCCGCACCCGGCCGATCTGCGCGCCAAGGCCAATTGAGCAACGACTGCTTCACGCTCCGCGTGCGGTAAGAAAAAAACGGTCGGCAGGAGAGCCCGAAGTTGCGGGTGCCCATCACGCACATGCCAGCCAAAGGTGGACACCTGATGACAACTTCCCTCACTGCTGACGCCGCCAGAGCCTTGGAGCCAGCCCCTTTGCCCGCCAAGGTCAACTCGGGCGTCGCCAACCCCTTGCTGCACGCGCCGCTGCTGCCGCTGTTGATTCGCCTCGCGGTGCCCACGGTCGCCGTGATGCTCATGCAGACGGTGCTGAGCGTGGCAGAAACCTACTTCGTGAGCGGGCTGGGTGTCGACGCTATCGCAGCGGCCTCGTTAGTCGTGCCCGTCATGTTGCTTATGACCATGGTCTCCAACGGCGGTGTCGGAGGCGGGGTTTCTTCGGCGGTCGCGCGGGCGCTCGGCGGCGGGCGGCAAGACGAAGCCGAAAGTCTCGTGTGGCACAGCGTCGTGATCGCGATCATCGCAGGCGGACTGTTCGCCTTGGCTGTGATCGCCGCGGGTCCGATGCTCTACCGTGAACTGGGTGGAACAGGCGCGTCCTTGCAGCAGGCGATTCGATACTCGGACATTCTCTTTGGCGGCGCGGTGCTGTTCTGGATTCCGACGTTGCTGCAGTCAGCCTTGCGAGGTGCGGGCAACGTCAGAACTCCAGCACTGATCATGCTCGGCGGCGTTGGCGTCGGGCTCATTATTTCTCCCGTCCTGATCCTGGGTTGGCTGGGGTTTCCGCGGATGGGCGTCGCCGGTGCGGGCGTGGCGCAGGTGCTGTGCAGTGCAGGCTCGCTCGTGGCGATCGTTGCCTCCATGCGATCCGCGGGCTCGAGGCTTCGACTTCGTCGGCACCCGCTACGGCGTGATCACTTCGGTGCCATCCTTGGCGTTGGCTTGCTGTCGACCCTCAACGCGGCGATGACGACGCTTTCAATTGCCGCGATCACGGCGGCTGCAGGCGCCTTCAACGTGTCGACGATCGCGGGCTACGGTATCGCGTCTCGACTGGAAATGTTGCTGGTTCCCGTGATGTTCGGCTTCGGCACCGCCGCCGTCGCCGTGGTTGGAACCTGCATTGGCGCCGGCGATGTGGTGCGTGCGCGGCGCGCTGCGCTGGCGAACGCATTGTTCGTTGCTGGGTTGCTCGAAGTGCTGGGCCTCGGCGTGGCATTCTTTCCTGGACTGTGGATGTCTCACTTCGCGAGCGACCCCGACGTATTGGCCGTCGGGGGGCAGTACCTGAGGGTGATGGGCCCGGTGTTCGGCTTCATTGCCGTCGCGTTGTCACTGTATTTCGCGGGGCAGGGCGCGCGGCGCGTCGGCTGGCCGCTTGCGGCCGGTGTCTTGCGCTTCGTGTGCGCGCTGTCCGCAGCGGCGCTGGTGTTCGCGGGGAGGCTCAGCCTCGAGTCTGCCTTCCTGCTGGTGGCTGGGGGCGCCATCGTCGGCGCCGCAGTGACGGTGTGTGGCTTCGCCCGGGGAGATTGGGGAAGACGCTAGAGTCACTCGCTTCGTGCTGCGGCACAGGAGGTTTGTAGCTGTACATCTGTGCGATGTCGCTGCGTCTCTCTGTCCTTCGGCGTGGAGGTCGGACGAACCGGTGTTTTCGAACGCAACGGGTGAGTCTGTCGGATCGCCCGGGTTGCCGGGACGTATTCAGTGTCTCAATGCGGACGGATTGCCACCGCTTCGAGGGGTTCAGCCTGCCAGCCGCCACCCAGCGCCTTGAACGCGCTGACCGCCGCGCGCGCCGACTCCGTTTGCGCTTGCGCTCTTGCATCGGCCACGCGCAGCAGGCTCTCGTCCGCTTGCAGCACTTCGATCAGGCTGATGACGCCTCGCTGATAGGCCGCGAACGATGCCCCTCGCGCGCGACCGAGCGATGCCTCGCCCTGCGCGAGCAAGGCGGCTTGTTCTTCACGCTTGACCAGGGCGGAGAAGGCGTTCTCCACGTCTTCGGTCGCACGCAGTGCAGCGAGCCGGTAGGCTGCGAGCAACTCCGCGTCCTGCCCCTTGGCGAGTGCAATCTGCGCGTCGATGCGCCCGAAGTCGAACAGCCGCCAGCGCAGGCCGAGCAGGGCCGCAGCCTGGCTGGCGCCGCCGGTGAACAGATTGCCGCTGGCCACGGACGTGGCGCTGCCGATCGTTCCCCCCAGTGAGAGTTTCGGGTAGTACTCGGCCATGGCCACGCCAATGCGCGCGTTCGATGCCGCAAGGCGCCGCTCGGCAGCGATCAGGTCGGGCCGCCGCCGCAGCAAATCGCCGGGTGATCCGGTGGCGCCGATGCGCGGTGCGACAGGAATGACACCCCCCGCCGCCAATTCGGAGCGGTGCGCGCCCGGCGTCGCGCCCAGCATCACGTCGAGCGCGTTCATGGCCGCGGCCTCGCCCGCCTCCAACACTGGCACAGATGCACGGACCTGCGCCAGGGCACCTTCGGCTTGCCTCAGTTGGAGTTCGGCGGCCAGCCCCTTGCCGTAGAGGAGGTTGATCTTCGACAGCAGGTCCTGCTGCGTGGCGACTTGCCGCCGTGCCACGTCGAGGCGGGCCTGTAGACCGCGCAGCGTGATGTAGATGTCTGCGGTCTGCGCGGCCACGGCCAGGCGCGTGGCGGTCGCGCCGGCCTCCGATGCCTGGTAGTCGGCCAGCGCTGCCTCGCGTCCCCGGCGCAGGCCGCCGAAGATGTCCAGCTCCCAGCTTGCGCCGAGACTCGCTTCGTAGGCGTTGCCGTAGCGATCGAACCCTGGCTGCGAGTTCAGGACCTGGCCCAGTGGCGTCTCCACCGACTGGTAGGCCCTGGCAGCTTGTCCGCCGAGATTGCCCGAGGGCAGCAGCGCCGCATTCGCCGCACCGAGCCCGGCCCGGGCCTGCGTCACGCGGGCGGATGCCTGCGCAAGGTCAAGATTCTGTTTCAGCGCGAGTTCGACATAGCGGGCCAGTCGTGCATCTCCGAAGCCGGTCCACCAGGCCACCAGCTCGGCGGTGGCGGTGGCGGTGGCGGATCGCTGGTCGAGGGCTGTCGCGCCGATGAATCGGTCCGGCAGGCTCGGGGCAGGTCGGACATAGTCAGGCCCGACAGCGCAGCCTGCGAGGAGGCTGAACAGCAGGGGCAGGGCAAGAGTACGTTGGGACATGGGTTGCTCCGGGACGGCGGACAGGAAAAGGTGTGTGACTATAATTCAATATGGTCACTTGTTGTCGTTTGTTTGTCCGGGCGGTAAGCTCTGGTCATGAGCAATGCAACTTCTTCTCCGCCTGTAGCGCGGGGGCCGGCCGATCACGACGTGCGCGCGCAGATCGTCGTCGCGGCCACCGAGCACTTCAGCCAGTACGGGTACGAGAAGACCACGGTTTCCGACCTCGCCAAGGCCATCGGCTTCTCCAAGGCGTACATCTACAAGTTCTTCGAGTCCAAGCAGGCGATTGGCGAAATGATCTGCGCGAACTGCCTGCGCGAGATCCAGGAGGGCATCCGCGTGGCGGTCGACGGGGTCGAAAGCCCGCCCGAGAAGCTGCGCCGTATGTTCAAGGCCATTGTCGATTCGGGCCTGCGCCTGTTCTTCCAGGACCGCAAGCTCTACGAGATCGCCATCTCGGCGGCCAGCGAGCGCTGGCCTTCGGCCATTGCCCATGAAGAGTGCATCCGGCAGATGCTCATCGAGCTGCTGAAGCAGGGCCGCGAGTCGGGCGACTTCGAGCGCAAGACGCCGATCGACGAGGCGGCGGCGGCCATTTATCTGGTCATGCACCCCTATATCAACCCCGTGATCCTGCAGCTCAGCGCTCATTACACGGACCAGGCGCCGGCCCAGCTGTCGGGTCTGGTGCTGCGCAGTCTGTCTCCTTGAAGATATAAATCGACTGTGACCATTGACTAAAATGGTCACTGTTATCAGAATCGGGGCCCTGATCGATTCGTCTATGGGCCCCTCATGCACTCGCGCCGCTTCCTTACATCTGCACTTGTCTGCGCCTTGCCGTTCGCGCTGGCCGCCTGCGACGACAAGGCGCCGCCCGATCCGCGCACCCAGGCGCCGTTGGTGCGCGCAGCCACCGTCCAGACGGCCGCGTCGGCATCGCGCTCGTTCACCGGCACCGTGGCCGCGCGGGTTCAAACCGACCTGGGTTTCCGCGTCTCCGGAAAGGTGCTGGAGCGCTTCGTGGACGCGGGCCAGACGGTCAAGCGCGGGCAGTTGCTCATGCGCATCGACCCGGTCGACCTGAGGTTGGCGGCGCGTGCCCAGCAGGAGGCTGTCAGCGCTGCACGGGCGCGTGCAAAGCAGGCGAGCGACGAAGAAGCGCGTTACCGCGATCTGCGCGGCACCGGCGCCATTTCCGCCTCGGCGTACGACCAGGTCAAGGCGGCGGCGGATGCGGCCCAGGCCCAGCTCGGTGCGGCCGAAGCGCAGGCCGAGGTTGCGCGCAATTCCAGTCGTTATTCGGAACTCGTTGCCGACGCGGACGGCACGGTGCTCGAGACGCTGGCCGAGCCTGGCCAGGTCGTCAACGCCGGGCAGCCGGTGGTCCGCTTGGCGCAGGCCGGGCGCAGGGAGGCCGTGGTCCAGTTGCCGGAAACGCTACGTCCGGTCATCGGCTCCGTCGGCCAGGCCACGCTGTTCGGCAGGGAAGGTGTTGCGGTGGCCGTCAAGCTCAGGCAACTCTCCGATGCAGCCGACAAGCTCACGCGCACCTTCGAGGCGCGCTATGTGCTTGATGGCGAGATGGTCAACGCGCCACTCGGGGCCACGGTGACGGTTCACGTCGGGGATGGCAAGGTCGTCGCGAAGAACGGTGTGCAGGTGCCCATCGGCGCCCTGTTCGACGCCGGCAAGGCGCCGGGGGTCTGGGTCATCACCGGTGATCCGGCGAAGGTGCACTGGCAGCCGGTGACGGTGGAGTCGCTGGAAGACGACCGCGCCCAGATCACGGGCGAGCTCAAGCAGGGCGATCGCGTGATCGCACTCGGCGCGCACCTGCTGCGCGAGGGTGAAGAGGTGCGCGTTGCCGGCGCGGCCGCGGCGCCTGCGGGTGGCGGAGCCCGTCCATGAGCGAAGGCCGTTTCAATCTGTCGGCGCTCGCAGTCCGTGAGCGCGCGATCACCCTGTTCCTGATCCTGCTGATCTCGCTGGCCGGCCTCGTCGCTTTCTTCAAGCTGGGGCGCGCGGAAGACCCGGCCTTCACGATCAAGGTGATGACCATCATCACGGCCTGGCCCGGCGCCACGGCGCAGGAAATGCAGGACCAGGTCGCCGAGAAGGTCGAGAAACGCCTGCAGGAACTGCGCTACTACGATCGCGCCGAAACCTACACGCGGCCCGGTCTCGCGTTCACCACGCTGACCTTGCAGGACAGCACGCCACCCTCCAAGGTGCAAGAAGAGTTCTATCAAGCACGAAAGAAGGTCGGCGACGAAGCGGGCAATCTTCCGGCGGGCGTGATTGGCCCGATGATCAACGACGAGTACGCCGACGTCACCTTCGCCCTCTTCGCACTCAAGGCCAAGGGAGAGCCGCAGCGCGTGCTGGTGCGCGATGCGGAAACGCTGCGCCAGCGGCTGCTGCACGTGCCGGGCGTGAAGAAGGTGAACATCGCCGGCGAGCAGCCCGAACGGATCTACGTCGAGTTCGCGCACGACCGGCTGGCCACACTGGGCATCGGCCCGCAGGATGTGTTCGCCGCGCTCAATGCCCAGAATGCGCTGAGCCCGGCCGGGTCGGTAGAAACCAAAGGTCCGCAGGTCTTCATTCGCCTGGACGGTGCCTTCGACACCTTGCAGAAGATCCGGGACACGCCGGTGGTCGCGCAAGGGCGCACCCTGAAGCTGTCGGACGTCGCCACGGTCAAGCGCGGCTATGAAGACCCAAGCACCTTCATGATCCGCAGCGGCGGCGAACCGGCCCTGCTGATCGGCGTCGTGATGAAAGAGGGTTGGAACGGGCTCGACCTGGGCAAGTCGCTGGACGCGGAAGCCCGCGCCATCAATGCCGAACTGCCGTTGGGCCTGAGCCTGTCGAAGGTCACGGACCAGTCGGTCAACATCGCCGCATCGGTCGACGAATTCATGATGAAGTTCTTCGCGGCCTTGCTGGTCGTGATGCTGGTGAGCTTCCTGAGCATGGGCTGGCGCGCGGGCCTGGTTGTCGCTGCAGCCGTGCCGCTCACGCTGGCCGTGGTCTTCGTGGTAATGGCCGCCACCGGCAAGAACTTCGACCGTATCACGCTCGGTTCGCTGATCCTGGCGTTGGGCCTGCTGGTGGACGACGCCATCATCGCCATCGAGATGATGGTGGTGAAGATCGAAGAAGGCTACAGCCACATCGCTGCATCGGCCTATGCGTGGAGCCACACGGCGGCGCCGATGCTCTCGGGCACGCTGGTCACCGCCGTCGGCTTCATGCCCAACGGCTTTGCGCCGTCGACAGCGGGCGAGTACACGAGCAACATGTTCTGGATCGTCGGCATCGCGCTGATCGCCTCCTGGGTCGTCGCGGTGGTGTTCACCCCGTACCTGGGCGTGAAGCTGCTGCCGAACTTCAAGAAAATCGAAGGCGGCCACGCCGCGATCTACGACACGCCGCGCTACAACCGCCTGCGTCGCGTGCTCGAGCGCGTGATCGCACGCAAGTGGCTGGTCGCAGGCGCCGTTATCGCGCTGTTCGTGCTGTCCATCCTCGGCATGGGTGTCGTGAAGAAGCAGTTCTTCCCGATCTCTGACCGTCCCGAGGTCCTGGTCGAGGTGCAGATGCCCTATGGCACGGCTATCACGCAGACCAGCGACGCGACGGCGAAAGTCGAGGCCTGGCTGTCTAAGCAAGCCGAGGCACAGATTGTCACCTCCTATATCGGCCAGGGCGCACCGCGCTTCTTCTTCGCCATGGGCCCGGAACTCCCGGACCCGTCCTTCGCCAAGATCGTCATCCGCACAGCCAGCCAGGAAGAGCGTGACGCCCTGAAGCTGCGGCTGCGCGAGGCCATCGCGCAGGGCTTGGCGCCCGAGGCGCGGCTGCGGGTGACCCAACTGGTGTTCGGCCCGTACTCGCCGTTCCCGGTGGCCTACCGTGTCACGGGGCCGGATGCAAACGAATTGCGGAAGATCGCGGCCGACGTGCGTCAGGTCATGGATGCGAGCCCGATGATGCGCACCGTCAGCACCGACTGGGGCACCCGCACGCCCGCGCTGCACTTCACCTTGAATCAGGACCGTCTGCAGGCCGTGGGCCTAAGCTCCAATGCCGTGGCGCAACAACTGCAGTTCCTCTTGAGCGGCGTGCCAGTGACGACCGTGCGCGAAGACATCCGCACCGTGCAGGTCGTCGCCCGTTCGGCGGGCGACACGCGTCTCGACCCGGCCCGCATCGCGGACTTCACGCTCGCCGGTGCCGGCGGTCAACGCATTCCGCTGTCGCAGGTCGGCCAG
Organism: Variovorax boronicumulans; assembly: GCF_009811375.1. Taxonomy (NCBI): domain Bacteria; kingdom Pseudomonadati; phylum Pseudomonadota; class Betaproteobacteria; order Burkholderiales; family Comamonadaceae; genus Variovorax; species Variovorax boronicumulans. The sequence goes on along the minus strand of NZ_BKDH01000001.1, from coordinate 2,831,627 downwards.
GTCGAGATGCGCATGGAAGAGCCGGTCATGCGGCGACGCGACCGCGTGCCCACCATCACGGTGCAGGGCGACATCGCCGACGGAACGCAGCCGCCGGACGTGTCGAACGCGATCACCAAGCAGCTGCAGCCGATCATCGAAAAGCTGCCCGCGGGCTACCGCATCGTCCAGGCCGGCTCCATCGAGGAATCGGAGAAGGCGACCGCGGCGATGCTGCCGCTGTTCCCGATCATGCTGGCGGTCACGCTTCTGATCATCATTCTCCAGGTGCGCTCGATGTCGGCGATGGTCATGGTGTTCCTTACCAGCCCGTTGGGACTGATCGGTGTGGTGCCAACTCTGCTCATCTTCCAGCAGGCATTTGGCATCAATGCGCTGGTTGGGCTCATCGCGCTGTCGGGGATTCTGATGCGCAACACGCTGATTCTGCTGGGGCAGATCCACCACAACGAGCAGGAGGGGCTGGACCCTTTCCACGCGGTGGTCGAGGCGACGGTGCAGCGAGCGCGGCCCGTGATCCTGACGGCGTTGGCGGCGATCCTCGCGTTCATTCCGCTGACGCATTCGGTGTTCTGGGGCGCATTGGCGTACACGCTGATCGGCGGCACTTTCGCGGGGACGATCCTGACACTGGTGTTCCTGCCGGCGATGTATTCGATCTGGTTCAGGATCAGGCCAGGCAACGCGACCCAGCCCGCGCACTGATGCGCTTCATCATCATTCATCAAGATCGAAGGAACCAGTCATGTCGAGTTCATCAGTCGTCGTAGTGACTGGCGCGTCCTCGGGCATCGGACGTGCCGCCGCGGAAATGTTCGTGGCGCGAGGCTGCCGGGTTTTCGGCACCGTTCGCGAGTTGCGCAAAGCACCCGCGCTGCCTGGTGTGGAGTTCATCGAAATGGACGTCCGCGACGAAGGCTCTGTCCAGAGGGGCATCGAATCCGTCATCGACCGGGCCATGCGCATCGACGTGCTGGTCAACAACGCGGGAATGATGATCATCGGCGCGGTCGAGGAAACCGCGACAGCCGAGGCTGCAGTGCTGTTCGATACCAACGTTTTCGGCATGCTCCGCACGACGCGCGCGGTGCTCCCGTACATGCGTGAAAAACGCCGCGGGCGAATCGTCAACGTGAGTTCCGTGCTCGGTGTGCTTCCGGCTCCGTACATGGGACTCTATGCGGCCACCAAGCACGCAGTGGAAGGGCTGTCGGAGTCGCTGGACCATGAAGTGCGCCAGTTCGGCATTCGTGCCACGCTGGTGCAGCCGGCCTTCACCCGGACCAACCTCGATGCCAATGCGCCTCGTGTCAAGGCGCGGATCGCGGGCTATGACCGCGAACGCGAGCTGGTGACGCTCTCCGTGGCCGAGAGCGTGAGCAGTGCGCCCGAGCCGCACGGCGTGGCGAGCACCATCGTCGAGGCGGCGCTGGGCCCGTGGCGAATGCGTTGCACGCCGCCGGGGGAGGCGTCTCTGTTGACGAAATTGCGCCGCTTCATGCCGGCGGGACCGGTGGATGCGAGCCTGAGGAAAAAACTCGGGCTCGTCTGAGCACCTGTCCGAGATGCTTGTACCGAGCGTCGCCCTGACCAACAAGAAGGAGAACATTTGTGGACAGCCTGGATCTCCTGCGCACATTCAGCGAGGTCGCCACTTCGGGGAGCTTCTCCCGCACGGCCAAGCATCTTTCGCTGTCCAAGGGCACCGTCAGCAAATACATCGCGGCACTCGAGAGCCGGTTCGGTGTCAGATTGCTGAACCGGACCAGCCATGCCGTCAGCCTGACGGACGCTGGCGCCTTGCTGCTCGAAAGAAGCAGGCCCATGCTCGAACTGGCCGACGTCACGCAAGCCGAGCTCCAGGACCGCGCGCGGATCCCCAGCGGGCGCGTGCGCATCTCGGCGCCTTACGGCATGGAACTGACCGAATTGCCGGCATTGATCAACGCCTTTCTTGGCCACTATCCGGAGGTCAGCATCAGTCTCGTGCTCACAAACCGCATGGTCGATCTTGCGGAGGAAGGCGTCGACATCGCGCTTCGCTTCGGCGCGTCAGCCAATGAGAACCTGATCGTTCGAAAACTGGTATCGATGGAGCTCACTGTCTGCGCGGCTCCCGTTTACTGGCGTAAGCATGGTGTGCCAGCTCATCCGGGCGAACTTGCGCATCACATCGCGCTGTTCAGCAGCCATCTGAATCCGCTGCCCAAGTGGCGCTTCGAAGTCGACGGTCAGCCACTCGAGGTCCCGGTCCGTGGACCGTTGGATGCGACGGAAGCCAGTCCGCTCATCCAGGCGGCGCTGCTTGGCGCAGGCGTCGTCTACTTGCCCTCGGTGATGCTCGCGCCTTACGTCGAGAGCGGGCGACTGGTGCCCGTGCTGTCGGAGTTCGTTCGCAGCGACATGTGGCTGTCCGCTGTGTACCTGGAGCGCCGGCACAGCACGGCGGTGCATCGGGCACTGCTGGATTTTCTAGTGAGCCGGTTGAAGCCTACAGGTTCGCGGATGAGGATCGACGCGCAGTGAGCTGGCAACGTGCGAAGGATGCGCGCCTCCCTGCGGGTTGTCACTGAAGCGAGCAGGATCGCGCAACCAGCTTGCTGCGGCGTGACCAGGCGCCCTGATGTCGTCCGCTGGGACGGCCACGTCGTAGTCCAAGTCCTTCGGGATCTCGAAGGTTTCGAACTCCGCGTTTCTGCGGGAGGCCTTTGATGTGGATTCCCACGCTCATTGGCCCCACTTTTCCATCGAACGCTGACCCGCTTCTGCGCACCGATGCGCAGAACCACAGGCGTGCGCGTTGGAATACAGGCGGTTCAAGCGTCAGCGAAAATGTGGGTCCACGCGTCGATGGCCGCACCGATGCCGCTAGATGCGCCGGTCACCAGTGCGCGCTTGCCGATGCGGGCGGTTGTGTATGAACTCAAGGTCGATCTCCTGGTCATGCAGAGCGGGTACAGAACGCCAAGGCCACCGGAGGCTTGCGCGTCGGCCGTGCGATGGCCTGAGTCGGCGGGGCAAGGGCCTGATCAAAGACGCTAGCGCAGGCAGGCGGCAGCTACACCACTTGCACCACGACCTTGCCCTTGGCGCGCCCACTGTCGACGTAGGCCAGTGCTTTGTGGGTGTCCTGAAATGGGAACACTTTGTCGACGACCGGGCGGATGGCGCCTGACTCGATGAGGGCGGTGATCTCTCGCAACTGCGCCCCATCGGCCCGCATGAAGACGAAGGTGTAGTGGCCTCCGTTCTTCTTTGCCTTGTTCCTGATGCTGAAACTCAACAGGCGCAGCACTTGCCTGAGCGGCCAGGCCAGTCCTCGCGCGATGGCGAACGCCGGGGTGGGCGGCCCCGAGATGGAGATGAGATGCCCGCCCGGCTTGAGAACCTGGAGGGATTTGTTCAGCTCGCCGTTGCCGAGGCTGTTCAACACCACGTCGTAGTCGCGGAGCACCGTGGCGAAATCCTGCTGCTTGTAATCGATGACGACGTCCGCGCCCAAGGCCTTCACCCAGGCGACGTTGGCCGTGCTGGTGGTCGTGGCCACGAATGCCCCGAGATGCTTGGCAAGCTGGATGGCAATGGTGCCGACGCCGCCGGAGCCGGCATGGATCAGGACCTTCTGCCCCTTTTTCAGCTTGGCGGTTTCGACCAGCACCTGCCAGGCGGTCAGGGCCACCAGAGGAACGGATGCGGCCTCGACCATGCTGAGATTCTTGGGCTTCAGCGCCAGCGACGATTCCTTGACGGCGATGAACTCGGCGAAGGTGCCGATGCGATCGTCGTCGGGGCGCGCATAGACCTCGTCGCCCGGTTTGAAGCTGCGAACGCGAGCGCCGACCCGCTCAACCGTACCGGCCAGGTCGTTGCCCAGGATCAGGGGGAAGTGGTAGGGAAGAATCAATTTGAATTCGCCGCTCTTGATCTTCGAGTCCAGGGCATTGATGCTCGCCGCGTGGATCTGGATCAGGACGTCATCGTCCCGCACCTCGGGCTCGGGCGTTTCGCCGATGCGGCCAACTTCATTCTTTCCGTAACGATCGATGATGAACGCTTTCATGGGCGACTTTTTTCCAGAGTGTTTGATTGAATGCGCTTCGGGCAGCCCCGCACTACAGGGGGCGGTCGGGAAAGTCGGCCTGAAGCCGGTTGCGAAAGATGCCGTCGTTCAGTCATTGAGAAAGGCCAGCGCCTTGGGCACGAATTCGCCGTGGTACTGGAAAATCCCGCCATGCCCAGCGTCTTTGTAGATGACCAGTTGCGAGCCTGGGATGCGACGCGCCATGTCATGGCTGTTCACAGTGGGCACCATGATGTCGTTGTCGCCATTCGCAATCAACACAGGGATGCGGATGCCGCCCAGATCCTGGGGCACCTGCCGGCCCCAGGCCTTGATGGCCTTCAGCTGTCGCAGGAAGGCAGGGGGCGTCGGCCCCTTGTCCCGATCCGCCTTGCGCTCCTTCAGTCGCTCCAGGAAGGCTTTCGCGGCTTGACGACCGTTGGCCGTGGAGGTGAAGAACAGAAAGGTCTTCGGATCCCGCAGCGTCAGCAGGCCTTTGACTATCAGCGGCCAGGAGACCGCTCCGACCCGTTCGATGCCTGTGCCGCCTGCCGGCCCTGTGCCGGTCAGGATGAGTCGGCGCACCAGGCCGGGGGCTTTCAGCACGATGTCCTGCGCCACGAATCCTCCGAGGGAGAAGCCAAGCAGATCAATCTTCTCGAAGCCCAGTGCGTGGACCAGCGCGATCGCATCCCGCGCCATCGCATCGATGGTCACAGGCGCTGTTCCGCCTGAAGCGCCGATCCCTCGGTAATCGATGGCGATGATGCGATGCCTGCGGGCAAGTCCATCGACGATCCGCGGGTCGAAATTGTCGAGGACCGCGCCCCAGTGGTTGAGCAGGACCAGAGGCACGCCATCGCGCGGCCCCAGGTCGCGGTACGCGAATGCAGTCCCGTCGACATCGATCGAGAGGTTGGGAGCGTCGATGAAGGGCATGCGCGATCCGGTCAGGCGTTCACATCCACGATGGTGCGCCCCTGGACCTTCCCTGCGAGTACCTGGCTGGCAACGTCAGGAACCTCTGCCAATCCGATCACCTTGGTGGTCCGTGCCAGCTTGTCCAGGTCCAGGTCGCTGGCCAGACGCGACCACGCCTGCAGCCGCGCAGGCTGCGGCGCATTGACCGAGTCGATACCGGCGAGGGTGATGTTGCGCAGGATGAAGGGCAGGACAGATGCCGGCAGGTCCGCGCCCTGTGCGAGCCCGAAGGCCGCGACCACGCCGCGATACCGGGTCTGCGCCAGGACGTTTGCCAAGGTATGGCTGCCGACCGAATCGATGGCCCCGGCCCATCGCTCCTTGGCGATCGGTGCGCCCGCTTCGGACAGGGTGTGACGGTCGATGATGTCCGCCGCGCCCAGCGCACGCAGGTAATCGGATTCCTCGAGACGCCCGGTCGACGCGATCACGCGATAGCCCAGGCTCGACAGCAGCGCGATCGCCACGGAGCCGGCGCCGCCATTGGCGCCCGTCACCAGGATGTCGCCGTGCTCGGGCGTCAGGCCACCATGCTCGAGCGCGAGCACCGACAGCATGGCGGTGTACCCGGCGGTGCCGATGGCCATGGCATCCCGGGTCGAAAACACCTCGGGAACCTTGACCAGCCAATCACCGCTCACCCGCGCCTTTTGCGCAAAGCCGCCGTGGTGCGTCTGGCTCAGTCCCCAGCCGTTGGCCAGCACACGGTCGCCGGCTGCGATGCCGGGATAAGTCGACGACTCGACGACACCGGCAAAGTCGATGCCCGGAATCAGCGGAAACTGGCGAATGACCGGTGACCGGCCACTGAGCGCCATCGCGTCCTTGTAGTTCACCGTCGAGTACTCGACCGCGACGGTGACGTCGCCCGGCATCAGGTCCTCTTCCTTGAAGTCGACCAGGCTGCTTGAAATGGTGTCGCCGGTCTTGCTGGCGAGCAGTGCCTTGAATGTCATGTGCTGTTCCTTCCGTTCTGGCGTTCTTGCCGTTTCAGGCGGCGGTTCGATAGCGCTCCGCCACGTGCGCCTGCCGAATGTCCGCGACCAGGGCCTGACGTGCCGTGTTCAGCACCTCCCAGCGCGCGGCATCGTGCAACGGCGGGATGGTCACGAGTTCACGGCGGTCGAATCCGGTCAGCGCGGCATCCACCAGCTCTTCTACTCCCATCAGGTCGGGCATCGCACGGGTATCGATGCCCGCGCGCTCCCAGATCTCGGTGCGGGTGCCGGCCGGCAACACCGCCTGCACGTAGACGCCCTTGGGCGCGAGCTCCAGGCTCAACCCCTGGGACAGGAACAGCACGAAGGCCTTGGTCGCGCCGTAGACCGACATGCCGAACTCGGGCGCCAGGCCGACCACCGAGCCGATGTTGACGATCGCGCCTTTGCCGGCCTGCACCAGGCGCGGGGCGATGGCGCTCGCCAGCCTCACGAGTGCGGTGGTGTTGAGGCTGACCAAGCGGGCGACATCGTCTGTCGACTGGTCGATGAACGGGCCGGACAGTGCGGCCCCGGCGTTGTTGATCAGGGTCTCGATCCTGGCGTCCTCGCGCAGTCGCGTCTCGACGGCGGCCAGGTCGCCGGGTTGGGTCAGATCGGCCGCAAGGATATCGACGGCAGCGCCGGTTTCCTCACGCAGGCGCGCCGCGAGCGTTTCCAGCCGCGCCTTGTCGCGCGCCACCAGCACGAGGTCGTGGCCGCGGCGTGCGAAGCGGTCGGCATAGATGGCGCCAATGCCGGTCGAGGCGCCCGTGATGAGAACAGTGGAATGAGAGGTCATGTGTTTTGCTCGTGATCGAAAGGGTGAGTCCATGCCGCGACATGCAGCGTGGAAAAACGACTACCGGACGCTGGAATCAGCGAGGGTCGGATAGTCGATGTAGCCTTTGGCGCCACCGCCATACAGCGTGGTGGGGTCCAGCGCGGCGAGGGGTGCGCCGATCTCCAGCCTTTCGACCAGATCGGGGTTGCTGATGAAGGGGCGGCCGAAGACGAACAGGTCGGCCTTGTCCTCGATCAGGCGGGCGTTGGCCAGTTCGAGGTCATACCCGTTGTTGGCCAGGTAGGTGTTCTTGAAGCGAGTGCGCAAGGCGTCGAAATCGAACGGTGCGGCATCGCGCGGCCCCCCGGTGGCGCCTTCGACCACATGCAGGTAGACGATGCCCATCGCATTGAGTTGCTCGGCGATGTAGTCGTACTGCGACTGCGGATCGCTGGACGAAATGGCGCCGGCCGACGACACCGGCGAGAGGCGCACACCGGTGCGCTCGGCACCGATTTCCTTCGCCACGGCGGCCGTGACTTCGAGCAACAGGCGCGCGCGGTTCTCGATGGAGCCGCCGTACGCGTCCGTCCGGGTGTTGGCACCGTCCTTGATGAACTGCTCCAGCAGGTAGCCGTTGGCACCGTGGACCTCGACGCCGTCGAACCCCGCAGTGATCGCATGGGCCGCAGCCTGGCGGAAATCCTCGACGATGCCTGGAATCTCATCCAGGGTCAGGGCACGTGGCTCGGAGACGTCATGAAAACCGTTGTTGACGAAGGTCTTGGTCGCGGCGCGGATGGGGGAGGGGGCCACCGGCGCGGTGCCACCAGGGCGCAGGTCGACGTGGGAGATGCGGCCCACGTGCCACAACTGCACGAAGATCCGCCCGCCCTTGGCATGAACGGCGTCGGTCACCTTGCGCCAGCCGTCGATCTGCTGCGGCGTGTACAGGCCCGGGGTGTCCTGGTAGCCCTGGGCATCGGCCGAGATCTGGGTGGCCTCGGTGATGATCAGGCCCGCCGAGGCGCGCTGACCGTAGTAGGTGGCGGCGTACTCGCTGGGCACCAGACCCGCGCCTGCCCGATTGCGCGTCAGCGGCGCCATCACGATGCGGTTGGACAGTTGGAGTGAGCCAAGTGTGTAGGGCTCGAAGAGCGTCTTGTCAGTCATGCTTGTTTGCTGTGTCGTCGTTGATCGGGCGGGGACGGGGATGCGCTACGGCATCACTCCTCGAGGAACTGGATCGCGTGTTGCAGGAAGCGCTCGGGATACTGGAACTGCGCGCCGTGTCCGGCGTCGGGATAGATCAACAGCTGCGCGTTGGGAATGTTCTGCGACAGATGCCAGGAGTTGATCGTGGGAATCATGATGTCGTCGACGCCGTTGAGCACCAGGGTCGGCTGCGTGACGGCGTTCAGGAAGGCATAGGGGTTCGCACCCGGTAACGGCTGCAGGTAGGCGGCGTGCGCCTCGGCTTGGGCTTGAGCGACGGCCATCGAGCTGGGCGGGTCCTGATCGACGCGCTGGTGGCGGCGCTCCCAGAAGGCCAGGCCTGCCTGCTTGGCAGCCTCCGAGCGGCCGAAGAACAGGTAGAGAAAGTCATCCGCGGTCGGTACGGGGTTCGGCGCGACCTCCAGCACCCTGGGCTCCATCTTCGGATCGCCGCCGCGCAGTCCGGTGCCGAGCAGGACGAGCTTGCGAACCAGTTGCGGGTGACGCAGCACGACCTCCTGCACCTGGAAGCCCCCGATTGAGAAACCAAGCAGATCGACCTGGGACAGACCCAGCGCCCGGATCACCAGGGCGATGTCGTCCGCCATGTCTTCGATCCGGTTGCGGGGCGTGCCGGTCGAGGAGGCAATGCCGCGACCGTTGTAAAGGATGACCTCGCGGCCTGCGGCCAGACCATCGGTCAACAGGGGATCCCAGTGGTCCAGGCCGCCGCGGAAATGTTGGACGAAGAACAGAGGGGGCTGTCCGCTGGAGGTGTTGCCCCAGCGGCGATAGGCGAATTTTTCGCCATCCACTTCGACGAAGCGGGTGGGTGCGGTCAGGTGGGTATCGCTCATTTTCGGAAGCCTTCCAAGGTAAGTTGGCCTAATGATGTCGATCATCATCTTTGATGTCAAGGATTTTGATGATGATCGACATCAATGTATATTCATGGCTTCACCGATGGCACATCTAGAGAGGTCCTGGACATGAAGGTCACCAAGGCGCAGGCACAGGCGAACCGGGCGCACATCGTCGAGACGGCCTCCACGCTGTTTCGCGAGCGTGGTTACGACGGGGTGGGGATTGCGGACTTGATGGCGTTCGCAGGCTTCACCCACGGCGGGTTCTACAAGCACTTCGAATCCAAGGCCGACCTGATGGCGCAAGCCGCGACCTGCGGTTTTGCGCAGACGGCCGCCAAGGCCGAAGGCGTCGATGCGATGGCATTTGTCCATCACTATCTGTCCCGTGAACACCGAGATGCACCGGGTGACGGTTGCACGATGGCCGCCCTGTGCGCAGATGCTGCGCGCCAACCGGAGTCGATCAAGACGGCGTTTGCGACCGGCATTGAAAACCTGCTGATGACCCTGGGAAACCAGTTCGACGCGCCAGAGGAGGACGATCAGGGCGGCGACGCACGCGCCAGGCGGATCGACCTCATTGCGCAGGCAGTCGGTGCCATCGTGCTGTCGCGGGCGTGTCCTGACGACTCGCCACTGGCCGATGAAATTCTGGATGTCTGCCGCAGCGCCGTCCTGTCGAGGCTTTCCTCGATGACGCCTGGCGCTTCCGGTTCCCAGAGCACCTAGTCGCACAACTTCCGCGACAGCCCACGACAGAGGTCGGCGGCATCTCATTGCTGCGGACGCTGCGGGTCCCCTGAGGCCGCATCCTGCACAGCGCGAAACGCGCTTATAAAGAGCTCGCCCCACCACTGATTCTTGAGCGAGTGCGTATGAAGTCTGCAGGCTTGAAGGGAACCGTGTCCATTGAACTGGTGCACGAGGCGATCCACGCCGCGGCGCTGAGAAACATGGACATCAGCAGCGTCCTCGAAAGCGCCAAGATCGACCGCGAGCTGTTGAACGCGCCGCGCGCGCGCATCTCGGCGGCGGCGTACTCGCAGATGTGGGTGGCGCTGGCCGACCTGATGGACGACGAGTTCTTCGGCCTGGACAGCCACGGGCTTCGCCGCGGCAGCTATGCGCTCATGACGCGCGCCGCCGTCAACGCCGACAACCTCGCGCACGCATTGCGCCGCATCCTGAGGTTCCTCCACGCCACGCTGGACGATTTCCGCGGCGAGCTGGTCTGCGACGGCGACGAGGCGCGCGTCGTGCTGCATGACGGCGGCGTGCTGCGCCGGCTGTTCGGCTACGGCACCTGGTTCATCTTGGTCCATGGCCTGGCCTGCTGGCTCGTGCACCGGCGCATTCCCCTGCGCGAGATGCAGTTCCGATGCCCGCCGCCCGGCGACGACAGCCACTACCGAACGCGCTTTTGCGAGAGCGTGAAATTCAATGGCGAGACCACGCACATCAGTTTCGCAAGCGATCTGCTGGACCTGAAGATTGCGGAGTCGCCCGCCACGGTCGACAACTTCCTGAGGGAAGCGCCGGCCAACCTGCTGGTCAAGTACCGTAACGACGCCAGCACCAGCGCCCAGGTGCGCAACAGGTTGCGAAGCCAGATGCCCGAGGCGTGGCCCGAACTCGAAAAGCTCGCACAGGAACTCTGCGTTTCCGGCACCACGCTGCAACGCCGCTTGCAGCAGGAGGGCGTGAGCTACCAGCGCGTGAAGGACGACCTGCGGCGGGACATCGCCATCGACCTCTTGTCGAGCGCGTCGCTGACGGTGGCCGAAGTCGCTGCCCGCACCGGCTTCCAGGAAACCAGCGCCTTCCATCGCGCCTTCAAGAAATGGACAGGCGTCAGCCCGGGCGCCTATCGCTCGTCCGCACCCGCGCCGCAATAAGCCGAAGCTCCGGCGTCCGGCAGGGATGCCGACATGTCCGAACGCCCCATCCAGATCGAGACGCGCGGGCATGGAAGCGTGCCGCCTGCAGAACTAACCTCCCGTCGACATCGCATCTCGCGACAGATCAAACGACAGGAGACGAAAACATGCAGCAGGCCGGCAAGCAGGTCGATATTCACGCGTTGGCGGGGCACTCCCGGTTCAACGGCTTTCACGGGCTCGTGCTCTGGTGGTGCGTGTTGATCCTGGTCATCGACGGCTATGACCTGGCGGTCGTGGGCGCCGCGCTGCCATCGATCATGAAAGACATGGGCGTCGATGCCACGAGCGCCGGCGTCATGGCCGGGTCGGCGTTGTTCGGAACCATGCTGGGCGCGATCTTCCTGGGCACCCTGGCAGACCGCATCGGCCGCCCTCGCATGATCGCGGTGTGCGTGGCGCTCTTCAGTGTCTTCACGGCGCTGACTGGGCTGGCCACCGAACCCATCGGCTTCAGCGTCGCCCGCTTCATCGCGGGCCTCGGCATCGGCGGGGTGTTGCCCATCGTGACCGCGCAGATGGGCGAGTTCGCACCGGCGAAGCTGCGTACGCGCCTGGTGACGATGGTTTTCGCGGGCTACTCCGTGGGCGGCATTCTGGTCGCGCTCACCGCCAAGCAGCTCATCGAGAGCCATGGATGGCAATGGGTGTTCTATGTGGCCGGCTTGCCCGTGCTGCTGATTCCGCTCATCCTGAAAACGATGCCCGAATCGCTGTCGTTTCTTCTCAAGAAGGGTGACCAGCGGCAGCTCGGGGAGATCGCGGCCAAGCTCGCGCCGGAGCAGCCGAACGCAGCCGGCACCGTGTATGTCGGCGCGTCCACCGACCGCCTGCACGACGCGCCGGTGCGCACCCTGTTCGACGCCGGACGCGCGTTCAGCACCGTGATGATCTGGGTGGCTTTCATGACGGGGCTGTTCATGGTCTACGCGCTGAACTCCTGGCTGACCAAGCTCATGGCCATGGCGGGATACAGCTTGGGCTCGGCCCTGAACTTCGTGATCGTCTTCAACGTCGGCGCGATCGTGGGCGCGATCGGCGGCGGTCTGCTGAGCGACAAGTTCAACATCAAGCATGTGCTGGTGGCGTTCTACGTGGTCGGGGCTGCGTCGCTGGCCGCGCTCGCGTACACGAAATCGACCGAGCTGCTGTTTGTTGCCGTGTTCGTGGTGGGTGCGTCCACGCTCGGAACGCAACTGCTGGCCTATGCCTACGCTGGCGATTTCTATCCACCGGCCGTGCGTTCGACCGGCGTCGGCTTCGCCTCGGGTGTCGGCCGCATCGGCGCCATTGCTGCGCCGATTCTGATCGGCTGGCTCGTGTCGCTGAGCCTGCCCATCGAGCAGAACTTCATGGCGATCGCGCTGGCCGGCGTCATCGGCGCGGCAGCGGTCTCGTTCGTGAACCAGTCGCGCGCCGCGTCGACTCAGGCCAAGGCCGCGCGCGCAGCCACCGGCGAAGCGAGCCGTGTGGACGGGGCGATTCGCCCGGCTTCGAAATAGCAAGGAAACCTCAATGAACCGAATGATGGCGCCGCCGCTGGAGGCACACGCGCTGCAAGGAGCGGTCGACTGGGCCATTGCCACTCGGCGCAGCGTCAGGGCGTTCTTGCCCCGGCCGGTGCCCCGGGAAGAGGTCGAGGCGATCCTCTCGACGGCGCGCTACAGCGCCTCCGGAATGAACATGCAGCCCTGGCATGTGCATGTGCTGACGGGGCCTGCCAAGGCCCGTCTGTCGGCGGCGATTGCCGTGCTCGACGACGATCCCGGCCGGTCGGGCGAGCTGCTTGAGCCCTACGACTACTACCCGCGGGAATGGTTTTCGCCGTACCTGGAGCGGCGCCGCAAGGTCGGCTGGGACCTCTACGGATTGCTCGGCATCGCCAAGGGCGACAAGCAGCGCATGCACCTGCAGCACGGTCGCAACTACCGCTTCTTCGATGCGCCCGTGGGCCTGTTCTTCACGGTGGACCGTGAACTCCAGGAAGGCAGCCTGCTGGACTACGGCATGTTCCTGCAGAGCGTGATGGTGGCCGCACGCGGCCGCAACCTTCACACCTGCCCACAGGCCGCGTTCCTGAAATTCCATCGCCAGATCGCGGACCTGCTGAACATTCCCGTCGGCCAGATGCTGGTTTGCGGCATGAGCCTGGGCTACGCCGACACCTCGTCGGTCGAGAACTCACTCGTCACCGAGCGCGAGCCAGTCTCCGCGTTTACGACCTTCCACGACACCTCCAAGGAGACCACCGCATGAGCGCGCCATCCTATGCACGGGGCCTCGAACGCTGCGCGGCAAATCATGTGCCGCTCACGCCGCTGGGCTTTCTCGACCGCGCGGCGCTCGCGCATCCGAACCGCGTGGCGGTGGTGCACGGCGAGCTGACGCGAACCTGGGCGCAGACGCGCGAGCGCTGCCATCGCCTGGCGTCCGCGCTGGCGATGCGAGGCATCGAACCGGGCGACACCGTCTCGGTGCTCGCGCCCAACACGCCGGCCATGCTGGAGGCCCACTTCGGCATTCCGCTGGCCGGCGCGGTGCTCAACGCAATCAACCATCGCCTGGATGCCGAAGGCATCGCGTTCATCCTGCGCCACGGCGAGTGCAAATTGCTGATGGTCGATCGCGAGTTCGCCGCCACGGTGGCCGCAGCGCTGAAGCTGCTCGACCGTGCGCCTGCGGTCATCGACATCAACGACCACCTCGCACCACCCGGCGAACCCATCGGCGAGACCGACTACGAATCGCTGCTGGCGAACGGAGACCCGGACTTTGCCGGTCGCTGGCCCAGCGACGAGTGGCAACCCATCGCCCTGAACTACACCTCCGGCACGACCGGAGACCCCAAGGGCGTGGTCGCCAGCCATCGCGGCACCTACCTCATGAGCCTGCTGCAGATCACGAACTGGGCGATGCCACGGGCGCCGAAGTACCTGTGGACCTTGCCCATGTTCCACGCGAACGGATGGTGCTTCACCTGGGCCGTGACTGCGGCGGCGGGCACCCATGTCTGCCTGCGCCGGGTGTCTGCCGACGCCGTGCTGGAGGCCATCGAGCGCCATCAGATCGATCACCTCTGCGCAGCGCCGGTCGTGATGGCGATGCTCGCGGACGCGGCGAAAGATACCCGGCTGCCGCGCCCCGTGCGCGTGCTGACGGCCGGCTCACCGCCGCCGCTCGCCGTGCTGAACGCGGTGCTGGCGATGGGCTTCGACGTGGAGCACGTCTTCGGAATCACGGAGGTTTCCGGCACGCCGGTGAGTTGCGTGTGGCAGGACGGCTGGGACGACCTAGCGCCCGCCGAGCAGGGGGCGCTGCGCGTGCGCCAGGGCGTGCGCGCCGCCATGTTCGAAGGCCTCATGGTCGGCGATGCCGACACCCTCGAACCCGTCGTGCCCGACGGCAAATCGGCGGGCGAGCTCATGCTGCGCGGCAACACCGTGATGATGGGCTACTTCAAGAACGAGGCGGCAACGCGCAAGGCGCTCGCCGACGGCTGGTTCCGCACCGGTGACGTCGCGGTCCTGCATGCCAACGGGTATGCGCAGATCACCGACCGGTCGAAGGACGTGATCATCTCGGGCGGCGAGAACATCTCGTCGGTCGAAATCGAAGACGTCGTCCATGGACACCCGGCGGTGCTGCATGCCGCCGTGGTGGCGCAGCCCGACCCCAAGTGGGGCGAGGTGCCGTGCGTGTTCATCGAGCTGAAGGCCGGTGTCGCCGCGCCCACCGAGCAAGAGATCATTGCGTTCTGCCGCGAGCGGCTGGCGCACTTCAAGTGTCCGCGCCGCGTGATCTTCATCCCCTTGCCGAAGACGGCCACGGGAAAGATCCAGAAGTTCCGCTTGCGCCAGCAGGCCGGAAGCCAGGACGCCATCACCCGGCTCGCTAGCCATGGTTGAGTGCGAAGCGGCCGCGGCCCTGGGGCCTGTCGGGCCCGGCTATCGCTTCTCGCGACCCCACACCTTCGACGAAGCGCAAGTGCGTGCCTTCGCGCTGGCCGCGGGAGACGAGAACCCGCTGCACCACGATGCCGCGTTTGCACAGGGCACGCGCTTCGGCGGCTTGATCGCCAGTGCGACCCACACCACCTCGCTGCTGATGGGGCTGACCGCCAGTCACTTCGCTACGAGGGGGGAGGTGCTGGGCATGAACTTCTCGGTCGACCTGCTGCGTCCCGTACGGGCGAGCGAGACGGTACTCATCGAGTGGCGCGTGACGTCGATGGCCGCGCATTCGAAGGGCGGCTGCGTTCTCGAATTGCAAGGTGCGATCAAGAGCGCAGACGACAGGACCAGCGTGCTCGCGCAGGGCACGGTGCTTTTCACGCCCGCCGCATGAGTGCTTTCCGCGCCAGCGTGCGCGTTCACGGGGGCATTGCCCCAACAAGGAGACAAAGAATGAAGATAGCCCCTCTCACATGCCGACGCGACACCCACCGGCGCATCATCTCGTGGTCCGTGGTGGCTGCTGCGGCGCTGCTTGCTTCCTGCGGCGGCAGCGGCAGCGGTGGTGGCAACTCGCCACCCGCGCTGTTCCCGTCCGCTGCCGGAAGCGCGCAGGCCGCGTGCAACAGCTTCCTGAGCCGGGCCTTCGAAGGCGCCACGATCACGCAGGCGACGCTGACGCCCCAGACAGACACCACGCCGGAGACCTGCATCGTGCGCGGCGAGATGCCGCCGGAACTCGCCTTCGAAGTCAAGCTGCCCAGCAGCTGGAACCAGCGTGTCCTGTTCATCGGCGGCGGCGGCTTCGACGGCGCCATCTACCCCAGCGCCTACAGCCCTGGCGTCGCGGAAAGCGGCTACGCGACCATCGCGACGAACCATGGACACGATGCGGCCAAGCATCCCAATGGCTCCTTCGCTATGGACCCCCAGTTGCTTCAGGACTACGCAGACGGTGCCGTGCCCAAGGTGCTTGCATCGGCGAAGGCCGTGCTCCGCTCGCGCTATGGCGAATCGGTCGGCCGCTCGAAGTTTGTCTACGAGGGCTGTTCGGGCGGTGGGCGTCAGGCGTTGATCCAGGCGCAACGGCATCCCGACCTGTTCGACGGCGTGATTGCGCGCGCCCCGGCCAATGCCTACACGGGCCAGTTCCTCTGGTATCAAAAAATACTCAAGCAGCTGGCCCAGCCCGAGGCGGGCCTGAGCATCCCGAAGGTCAAGACCCTCGCGAACTTCATGCAGTCCCAATGCGATGCACTCGACGGCCTGAAGGACGGCATCATCAGCCACCCCGAGGCCTGCAAGCCCGATCTGGCCAAGCTCCGATGCACGGGCGCCGACGCAGACTCTTGCCTGACCGACGCGCAGCTGGCGTCCGCCAAGGTCCTGTACGAGCCCACCGATGTGGCGGGTGGTCGCTACACATGGCCGGCCTTTCCCTATGTCGGCGGCGAGACCGCCGACGACGCATCGTGGCAGGCCATCGGAGGCACCACGTTTCAGATTCTCGGCGGCGACTACATGAAGTACTTCGTGGCGCAAGACCCGTCCGCAGACCCGCTGAACGTCGACCCGCTGCAGTACACGAACCGACTCGACCACCTCGCCCGATTGATCGATGCAGTCAACCCCGACCTGAGCGGGTTCCGGGCCCGCAACGGCAAGATGCTGCTCATGCACGGCACCACCGACTGGCTGATCACGCAGAACAACACCACGGACTACTACCGCAAGGTCGTCGCCGCAGCGGGCGGGCAGGCCGCGGCCGACCGGTTCGTCGAGTACTACGTGCTGGCAGGCAACGACCACTGCGCCGCCACGCCGGCAGGCGGCAAGGGCCCGGACAGCGTCGACCTCATCACCCCGATGTTCGACTGGATCGAAACCGGCACCCATCCCAGCGCCCGCGAGATCGTGGCCACGCGCAGCGTCGAGCCGGGCAAGGGCATGCAGCGGCCGATGTGCAGGCACCCGCAGTTTCCAAAGTACAACGGCACCGGCGATCCCGACGCGGCGTCCAGCTTCACCTGCACGTCACCTAGCTAGGCGTCGTGGCGCTGTGTACGCAGCAGTGTTGGCACAGGCTGGTCTGTGAAGGCATTCGCGAAGAGAACGCGCGTCGCCCGTTCTGGGTGGCGCGGGAAGGATTCGACACGCGCTGATGCATTCAATGGATACGGTGTCCTCCTGCTGGTTTCTCGCACCCTCTGGCCGCCGAAGCGCGCAACTTCGGTGGGCGCCGAGGGCATGCGTCGGCGTACTGACCCTACCTACGAAGCCCGATCTGGACTGAGCCCCGCAGCGATTCACACTGCCTTGGTTGTCGGGTATTGGCCTCGTTGCAGACATCGATTGTTCCGATCCCGACTACGGCAATCGCTGCATAGCCGCCCTTGGGGTATGCCCCCCTTCAAATGGGTTGCCGACGTTCGAGAGGCTCGGCTTGAGAGGAGCTGTCCGTCAAAAACGAGCCGCTCCCCATTTGCGCGCGGCACGCCTGCCCATTGTTCCCGCGGTAGCGGGGGAGGACGATCAGGCCTCAGGCCCACACTTCGTCGATCACGGGGTTTTGCAGAATGCCTATGCCTTCGATCTCCACTTCGCAGACGTCGCCCGGCTTAAGCCAGACCTGCGGCGTGCGCGCCAGACCCACGCCCGAGGGCGTACCGGTGATGATCATGTCGCCCGGCTGCAATTCCATGCCTTCCGAGCACGCGGCAACGAGGGTCGCCACGTCGAAGATCATGTCGCGCGTGTTGGCGCTTTGCAGCACTTCGCCGTTCAGTCGGCAGGTCAGCTGCAGGCCGGTGGCGCCTGCCGGCAGTTCGTCCGCTGTGACGAATTCGGGGCCGAAGCCGCCGCTGCGATCGAAGTTCTTTCCCCACAGCCATTGGCCGGAGCGGAACTGGTAGTCGCGGATGGAACCCTCGTTGAAAATGGCGTAACCGGCCACGTGCGCCAGCGCATCCTCCTTGGCGATGTAGCGGCCTGCCTTACCGATGATGGCCACGAGTTCCGCCTCATAGTCGAACTGCGTGGAGACCCGCGGGCGCACCAGGGGCTCGCCGTGTGCGACCCATGAAGAGGGAAAGCGCTGGAACAGGACCGGGTGCTTGGGCGGCTCGAAGTTGCTTTCCGAGGCGTGATCGACGTAGTTCAGGCCGATGGCGAAGGCCTTGGACGGGGTCTGAAGCGGCGGCAGCAGTTTCAGCTCGGCGAGCGCCAGGTGCTGCGTCGCGCGGGCGGCGGCATCCTTCACTGCGCTCAGTCCGTCGGGGTGCTTGAGCAGCGCGTCCAGCGTCGACGGCAATCCGACTTCGGTGAGGTTGACGACCTGCGAACCGGTTCGCAGGCCCAAGGCGGGCAGGCCGTTGCTGGCGATAAAGGCGATGAGTCTCATGATGTGGCTTTCAAGGCCGGCTTATGCCGGATGCTCCAGGTTGGTGATGAAGTCGGGGGGCAACGAAGGCCCCCACACATACAGCGAGTCTTCCGGCGGATGGTCTGCCGCGGGCCACTCGCTGTCGGCCGGCACGTAGTCGATGTCGTGCGAATACTCGGCATAGCTGCCCCACGGATCGCGCACGTAGTAGAAGTAGTTCGACCCGAGCACGTGCCGCCCCACGCCCCAGCCTCGCCCATGGCCGGCATTGCGCATCTGCTCGGAGCCGCGCCCGACCTCGTCGATGCTGCCCACGTCCCAGCTCGAATGGTGCAGGCCGGGCGCGTGCGACTTCGCGAAGGCCACCAGATGGTGATCGGAGCCATGGGCGCCATGCAGGAAGGCGATCAAGTCGCCGGAATGATCGGATAACCGCAGGCCCAGGATCTCCTGCGAGAAGCGGATCATTCGCGGCACGTCGGGCGTGAAGAAAAGCACGTGCGACAGATAACGGGGGCGAACCTGCAGCGCGCGGCTGCGCGCTGGCGCGGCGCCATGGCCCGGTGCGACGGGCGGTGTCACGACCGGGCGGGACTTGTGCGAGGGCGACACCTTCGACGCTGCCACGAGCTGCAGGTGTGTGCCGTCCGGGTTGCGCAGCCAGACGCCCTCGGCATCGCCCAGCGGGTGCGGCTGTGCCTCGAGGCCAGCCGTGACAATGCGTTCCCGCAAGGCATCCAGCTGATGCGCATGCACGCCATAGCGCACGTACTCGAGCTGCTTCGACCGGCCCGATGCATGGACCCAGGCCCAGCAATGCGGATGACCGAAGGTGTGCAGCGCCAGGCGGTTGCCCTCGCGGCGCACGTCCAGGCCGAAGGCGCGGTAGAACTGCTCGGCCTCATGCAGGTCGGGCACGCTGAACACGAAGCGGTCGACCGAATGGACCGACGCATGGGGGGCTTGATTCATACCTCAGCCTCCTTTGTGTCGTCGGGGCAGGCACGCAGGGTCGCTGCGAAGCAGCTGCAGATTTCGTCATTGGCGCGACGTGCAGCCTCTGAGACCTCGAAGAACCCGAAGAAGGGATGGAACATGTCTTCGTAGCGCAGCACCTGCGTGGCAATGCCAGCCGCCTGCAGCCGCGCCGCATAGGCCAGCCCCTCGTTGTACAGGGGGTCGCACCCTGCCACGGCGATGACCGTGGCGGGCAAGTCGCCCAAGTCTGCGCAGTGCAGGGGAGACGGAGGAAAGTCCGTCGCACGGTCCGCTGCCGTGCCCAGGTAGAGCCGCGCCACCTCCCGCAGGTCGTGCGGCGTGAGCATTGGATACGCACACCCATCGTTTCTCTCGAGCCTGACCGTGTCGCGTGCGAAATCGACGCCGGGCACGATGAGCAGCTGACCCGCGAGCGCAAAGCCGCGGTCGCGAACCTGGATAGCCGACGAGGCAGCGAGATTGCCGCCCGCGCTTTCCCCGGCCACGGCCACGCACGCGGGATCGCCACCGAGGGCCACGGCGTTGGCCAGCGCCCACAACGTGGCAGCCAGCGCGTCGTCGTGCGCGGCGGGAAAGGGATGCTCCGGCGCGAGTCGATAGTCCACGGACACCACCACCGCCTCGATGTCGCGACACAGCTTGCGCGCGATGTCGTCCATCAGCTCGACGCTTCCGAGCACGAAGCCGCCGCCGTGGAAGAAGACGACGGTCGGCAGCGAAGGCTGGTGCGAATGCGGGCGGTACACGCGCACCGGAACGCGCACGTCTGTGTGCGCGGCAACGGTGTCCTCCACAGACTGCACATCCGGCAATCCGGAGCGCTCGTGCGCGGCAAGGACAGCGGCGCGCATGCGACCGCGCGCCTCGTCCGGCGTGCCGCTGAACGGTGGGGGCGCACCGCGTGCCTGCAGGACAGCAACCACCACGGCGAGTTGGGGATCAAGCTGCGGCATGGCCGGCATCACATCTCCCCCAGCACGTGTCGTTGCGAGTCGAAGGCGCGGGCGCGCAGCGCGTCGACATCGATGTGCAGCATGCGGCCATTGCGCTTCACCGCGCGTCCGGCGACGTAGACGGAATCGACATTGCCTGGATGCGCGGCTAGCACGATGGCCCCGACGGCGTCGGACACGGGGGTGAGGTTCAGGTCGTCCTGCCGCACCAGAATGAGGTCGGCCTGCTTGTCCGGCGTCAGCGATCCCGTCTTGTGCGCCAGCCCGGTGGCCTTTGCACCGGCGATCGTGCCGAACTCGAGCACGTCACGCAAAGTAATGGTCGGTGGTGCGTTCGCGGCCTTCGAATGGCCGCCACCCATCCAGGAGCGGTAGTGCGCAAAGGCATGGCGCATCTGCGTGAACATATCGCCGGCGCATTTCGTTTCGGTATCGCCGCTCAGGCTGGGACGGATCCCGGCGGCCAGCAACCGGTCGAATGGGATATCGCCGATTCCCTGCGCGTTCAGTTCGCAGTGCACGCCCAACGAGGCCGTCACGCCCGCGTCGGCCATCATGGCCAGTTCGTCGTCCCCGCAGAAGCAGCAATGAACGAAGGTAAGGTCGTCGCCCAGCACGCCGGCCTGGTGCATCTGGGCGATCGCGCGGACCGGTGCATTGCGCGCATACGCGCCCATGTGGATGGTGGAGCGGATGTCCAGTTCGCGCGCCAGGCGCAGGTCCTGCAGCCAGACCTCGCGGCGTGCCATTTCCGGGCCGCGCCCAGCCATCGCCAGCGTCAACAACTGGTCGTCCGAAGAGAAGTACTGGCTGCGAAGTCTGCGGATGTCCTGCGGATGACCGCGTTCGCTGTCGAACATCCAGGAATGCCCCTCGACCAGCGGCCAGCCATGGGCGAAGACACCCCGGATGCCGGCGTCGCGCAAGGCCAGGATCGCGGCGTCCGCATGCTCCGGTGTGTTCTGGACATGCGACCAGTCCAGCATCGTGGTCGTTCCGCTGTCCAGGGCCGACACCGCGCCCAGCAGGGTGCCGGCATAGACGTCCTCGGTGCGGAAAGCAGCGCCCTTGGCGCCGAGCATTTCCGCGAAGTAGATCTGAGGATCGATGTCCGCATAGCGATGCCGCACGCAGGTTTGCCAGGTGTGCCGATGGGTGTCGACGAAGCCCGGCATGACGATCATGCGTTGCGCGTCGATGCGCTCGGCCGCTTCGGTCTCGATGTGGGGGGCGACCGCGACGATGCGCTCGCCTTCGATCAGGACGTCGCCGCGGCGCAGGTCGCCGATGGTGGGGTCCATGCTGAGGACCCAGCCACCGGCCAGGAGGGTGCGGTGGGTGTTCACGGCTTGCTCCGCGTGAGCCAGCGACCCAGTTGCGCCTCGACCTCACCGGCCCGTGCCAAGGCGCTGCTGGCCCAGGCGACGTAGCCGTCCGGGCGCACCAGGATGCCCGTCACGCCGTCCATCGCTGCCGGTACGCGGCCGACGCGGGCGCTGACGACGTTCAAGGGCAGGCCGGCGCACTGCAGCGCTTCGAACTGGCGGCTCTGGCCTTCGAGGTCGAGCAGCAGGAACTTGCGATTGCGCAGGAGCTCGGCCGGCCGAAGCGACCGGCCATCGAGCGTGAGGAGGTCGAAGTCGGGCAGGCGGCAGCCGGTCAGCGCGTGGTTGCCCGCTTCGTGCGGATACGGCGCTTCCAGCCCGCACAGCTCCAGCACCAGTTTGCGCTGCACATCCGGCAACGGGATGATCTGCTCGGCCATGCGCCGCTTGAGCGTGAGGCCGCTTTCGTCGAAGTTGAACTGCAGCACACACTGCGCCTTGACGCTCTCCAGCAGGGCGCGCATGACAGGCAGGCGCTCCGCGTCGTAGCTGTCCAGTGTCGACTCATCGGCATGGCCGTTTACCACGTTGGCCAGCTTCCACCCCAGGTTGAAGGCATCCTGCAGGCAGAAGTTCATGCCGACGCCGCTGGCTGGATAGTGGATGCGGGCCGACTCGCCCACTAGGAACACGCGACCCTTTCGCAGCGACGGCACCGAACGCATCTGGTCGTCGAAGCGCGATGCCCAGCGGTGGCTGGTGATGCCGTAGTCGGTGCCGTGCACGTCCGCGATGCATTTCAGCGCTTCTTCCAGGGTGACGGGCTCATCCTTCGGTGCCATGCGTCGGTCGCGATGGACGATGTTGAAACGGGTGATGCCTTCACCGAAGGCGTAACCGCGCACCCAGCCCATCTCGTTGTCGACGTTGATGCGTCCTCCGGGCCAGGGCGCATCCAGGTGCGCATCGATGACGATGCCGCGGAAGGTGCCGGAATGGCCATCGAACGGGATGCCGGCACCGGAGCGCACCGTGCTGCGGCCGCCGTCCGCGCCGACGAGGTAGCGCGCGCGCAGCGTCGCTGGCGCCCCCTGGGCATCGGTGACCGACACGGTCACGCCGCTGCCATCCTGCTCGAAGGACTGCAGTTCCGTGCCGCGGCGAATTTGCGCGCCGCTCTCGGTCGCCCATTGCCAGAGGATTTCTTCGGTGAAGTTCTGTGGCAATCCCAGTGTGAAGCCGAATCGGCTTTCCAGGTGCTGCCAGCGAATCGGATGAAAGCCGGCCCATATGTGCGAAGGCCGAAACGGGTACGGCACGATCTCGCGCGTGCGCTCGATGAACCGATCCGCAATGCCACGCGCATCGAACAACTCGAGCACGCGCGGCAGGATGGTCCCCGCCCGCGACTGCACGCCCTCAGTCCTGCGTTCGAACACCAGCGTCTTCGCGCCCGCACCCGCCAGTTCGGCGGCGAGCGTCAAGCCCGAAGGGCCACCCCCCACCACGATGACATCCCATGATTGCATGTTTGTTTGCTCCCTATTCAGGCTGGATGCCTGCTGCCTTGATGGCCGCTTCGACCATCGGGCGATCATTCGAAATCAGGCGCGCCAGGTCTTGCGGCGAGCCGCCCATGACGCGCCACTGTTCTTCCTCGATCTTCTTGCGCACCTCCGGCAGCTGAAGCGCCTGGGCGAAGGCGGCGTTGAGCTTGCGCACGATCGGCTCCGGCGTGTTCGCCGGTGCGACGAAGCCCATCCAGTTGCCGAACGGGCGGAACGACGGGAACACTTCCGTCATCGTCGGAACGCCCGGCTGCGATGCCAGGCGCTTGTCCGACATGAAGGCCAGCACCCGCACCTGTCCCGCTTTCCATTGCCCCAGCACCGACCCGACGCTAAGCACCGTCACGTCCACGCGACCGCTGAGCAGTTCAGGGATGATGGGCGCGGCGCCCTGGTAGGGCACGTGGAGCATGTCCACGCCCGCCACCGCCTTGAACTGCTCCATCAGCAAATGGTTGAAGGAGCCGATGCCGACGCTCGCATAGGGCTGCCCCGGCTGCTTCTTCAGCTGCTCTACGAGCGCGCGCAGGTCGGTCGCGGGCAGCCGCGAGCTGACGATCAGGCCCACCGGGATGTCAGCGACGGCAATGACCGGCGTGAAGCTGCGCACCGGGTCGTAGGGCAGGTCCTTGCGCTGCAGGCTGTTCAGAAGCAGGGCCGAGGTCGTCGTCAGTGCCAGCGTGTAGCCGTCCGGCTTGGCCCGGGCCACCTGGGTGGTGCCGAGGATGCCGTTGGCGCCGGCCTTGTTCTCGAAGACGATCGGTTGGCCGAGGATGCGCGAGGCGCGTTCCGACACCAGGCGTCCCACCACTTCCAGCGAAGAGCCCGCAGGATAGGGAAACACGACATGGATGGGCTTGTTGGGATACGCCGTCTCTTGCGCGAAGGCTGGCGTGAGCGCCAGCAGTGCGGTGGCTGCGGCGCAGAAGGTCAGGAAGGCTCGTCTCATTGGGATTTCCTTTTTTCTTGAAGGGCCGCGTCAGAAGCTGTGGCGAACGCCAAGTTGCGTGCCCATGACGTCTTCGCCCTTGGCGAGAACGGGCAGCGCTGGATTCAGTGTTTCGGAGAAGCCCGCGCCATTGTTCAGACGTGCGATGCCGGCAAAGACTGCCGTGCGCCGAGAGAGGAAGTGCATGTACTGGAGGGCGACTCTGGAGGCCTTGCTTGCCCCTTGCCGCTCGACCAGGTAGCTCGCGCGGATTTCACCGGCGCCGAGCGGCCAGTTTGTGCCGACCAATGCCGAGGAACGTCGGGGTTGGCCCGGATCGTTGCGCTGGATGTAGAAACCGGTCAGGCGTGGACCGCCGAACTTGTAGTCGCCGCCTACCATGAATTCCTTGCGATCGCCGGCGGGCACCGCGTTCTTCTGGATGGTGTAGGCCGCGTGCAGGTCGAAATTCGTGTCGTTGTAAGAGACGCCCAGGCCGGTGTATTGCGCACCCCTGACGCCTTCGCTGGCACTGGCAAGCGCACGCACTTGAAAGCCGCCCATGCGCGGGCTGAGGTACTTGACCGAATTGTTGATGCGCGGCGTGAAGAGGGTCATCGGCCAGGCTGCGCCGATGCCGGTGAAGTAGAAGGGATCGAGCGGCCCGGTGAGGTCGTCCATGGGGATGTAGTTGCGACCCAGCCGCAATTCGCCATAGGGCGTCACCAGCCCAACCATGGCCTCGCGGCCGAAGTAGATTCCGCCGAAACCCACGGTGCCGGTGTCTGCGTTGAAGCCATGATCGAGCTTGAACTTCGCGCCCCAGCCGCCACCCAGGTCCTCAACGCCCTCGAAGATCAGGCGCGACGAGTCGCTGGACAGGGCCGTCAGCGTGCGGGAGCTGCCGTTGGGCGAGGAGATGCGCAGGTGGTCGACGGACATTTCCACCTTTCCGGACAGGGTGATGGAACTCTGGGCGCCCGCGCTCGTGGCAGCCCATGCCGCGCACGCGGCCACCAGATGGATGTGCCTGGCAGGCGAACGGCGCAAGCCGGATCTTGGCGCAGCTGCATGCCGCGCGAGCGATGAGGTCATTCTTGTTTGTCTCCGGGTGAGTGAGGTGACGGACCGAGGCGTCCCTCGATGGGCTCGATTGTTCGCAGCCCACATCCATGCGACAAATGAATTGTTTAAAGTATTGTCATTTGCCACGCAAATGGAAGAACCGACATGCGATTCGACAAACTCGACCTGAATCTCCTCGTCGTGCTCGACGCCCTCCTGACCACCCGCAGCGTGACGCGCGCCGCGGAGCGCGTCTTCCTCAGCCAGCCTGCGACCAGCTTGTCCTTGCGGCGTCTGCGTGAGTACTTCAAGGACGAATTGCTGCAGCCCATCGGCAAGTCATTCGTCCTCACGCCGCTGGCTGCCGAACTAGTCAAACCGGTTCACGACGTGCTCCTGCGTGTGCAGGCCATCTCCCGGGCACAGCCAACATTCGACCCGGCCACCTCGCAGCGGCGCTTCGTCATCGATTCCTCGGACTACGTCATCTCGGTGTTGCTGTCGGAGGTGGTCAGGCGTGCGGCCAGCGCAGCGCCTCGGATGGAGTTCGACCTGCGCGCCAGAAGCCCGCAGTCTCGCGACCTGTTGCAGGCCGGAGAGATCGAGCTGCTCATCACGCCGCAGTTCGCCATCGTGCCCGGGCATCCTTCCGAGTTGTTGTTCGAGGACACGTTTTCATGTCTCGTGAGTCCCGAGCATTTCGGCATGACGAAGAAGCTCACGGCGGAGCAGTATTTCGAGGCCTCGCACATCGGTGTCGAGTGGGGCGGTGGTCGGCGCCTGACCTATGACCAACAGTTGATCGCCGTGGGTAAGCGCGCCCGCAGGCAGGACGTCATCGCGCCCAGCTTCACCCTGGTGCCGCCACTGTTGGTCGGAACACCGCGCATCGCCACGCTGCCGACACGGCTGGCGCAGCAGATCGCCGAGCGCTTTCCGCTGCGCGTCGTCGAGTGTCCGGTGGAGATCCCTGCGTTTGCCGAGCACATGCAATGGCACAAGTACCAGGAGCGCGATCCTGCGATCGCTTGGCTCCGCAGCTTGCTACTCGAAGTCGCGCAGGGCCTGCAGCCGAGCCGGGCGACAGCGACGCGTGGCAGAGGGGCGAGTGGGAAGTGACGCGGCCTTTCGAATCGCGGTGCGAAGAATGTCGCTCGGATGGCCGCGATGCGGATGAGCTCGTGCGTTCATCGTGCGACTGCCGCGGGCGACAACTAGCGCCCGATGGATCGAGCCTGAAGCGCCGCGTAGCCTCCGCCGAGCGCGATCAGGCTCATGCCCATCTAACTGGTGGCATTGGGCCAATGGCCGAAGACCATCCATCCGAGCAATGCGGCCCATGGCATTTTCTATGACGCCGCGGAAGGCTCCAAGACTACCAGTCAGTGCGCACGCGCTTCGGGAGGCGGAGTCAAACGCCCGGTCCTGGCCGTTCTACGACTTCGCGGGCAAGGTTCTTACCTGGCCTTGACGGACGAGAAAGTCCTTTGTGGCCCGAGCTAGGGAATCGTCTTCGATGACACCGGTCGCGCGAAAGAACTTCGAGCCGGTTCCTGTTTCCTGACCTTCTTGAAGGCAGTCACTGGCTGATGGCCTGAAAGGGTCAAATGCGCGCAGGTCGCCAAGTTCCGTGGAAGCCGAACGGTACGCGATGCGGCAAACGGGCGACCGCGACGGGTTCCGCCGCCAGGTCCATTGCATCGAATACCAGCAGGTCGCTGCGCCTGTCCTGTTTACGCCAGGCCACGGCGAGCAGCCAGCCGTCGCCCTCGGCTGCGTCGGTGGCGCGCGGCACGAACACTGGTTCCGACACCACGTCTCCATGCGGCAGCGTGTGCATGCTGCGCTCGCCGGTATTGAAATCGAAACGGGCTAGGCTGTCGTAAAGCACGCTTTCCGAGTCATCCCTTGCTCGCGCCGTCGCATGGCAGGTGTAGAAACCATAGCGGTTGCGCCGGCCCGCGTAGCGCTCGTCGATGCGCGGAAACTCAGCCACCAAGTCGTCGAGGTACTCGCGCCGGAATCCCGTGTCCGTGCCGCTTAAATCGAAAGTCCAGCGGCACAGGCGTGCAGCCATGGCGGCGGGGTCACCGGCAAGGCCTTCGGCATCGGGCAGTCCAGGCGCCGTTTCCGACTGCATCACATAAGCCACGACAGTGGCGCCGTCGTCCCAGGCATTCATCACATGGAACACGTGGCAGGCGTCGGAGTCGAACCAACGCAGTGTGTCCGCAGTGCCACTGCGCTGCATCACGCCAACATGGGTCCGCAGGGCGGCATCCCAGGCCAGCAGTGGCTTTCCGCGCATCGCGCGTTCCACGCTGAGCGTCAGTGGCGTAACGGGAAAGAGCACATGCCCGCGCGTCACCATGAAGTCGTGCGCCATGCTGGCATGCGGCGCTTTGAAAGACTCTAGCCGTGTGACCTCGCAGTGCTTGTCCATCACGCCGTAGAGCATGGTCGGCGAACAAGGGCCGTCTGGCGAGTAAGCAAAGAAGTGCAGTTCGCCGCTCTCGGGGTCCACCTTCGGGTGCGCGGTGCATCGCGAGCTCACCCGGTCGCCGAAGCTCTGGTGCCCTTTGGAAGCCAGCGTGTAGGCGTCGAGCTCAAAAGGTTGATGCGACTCTTCGAGGGCGAACAACCGGTCGCCGTGCCACAGCATGCTGGTGTTGGCCGTGCCACCGTTTTGGCCCTGCGCCAGCGGGTCGCTGGTGGCGGGGTTGCCGAAAGTGCCGAAGAGCGCGCGCCCGGCTTCATGTTCGAGCTGCCATTTCGGCGTGCGCGCCCAACGGTTGCTGTACGACACGCTGCCCTTGTCGACGTGGAAGGCATGCACCATGCCGTCGCCAGAGAACCAGTGGTAGTTGTTGTCGCGCGGCGCGTACTGCGGGCTTGGGCCGACACGGTACAGGCTGCCCGACAGTCCGAGTGGCATCGTGCCTTCGATGTGGAGGTGCGTGATGTCGTGCTCCTCGGCGAGCGGTGCGTAGTTGCCGGCGAAGAAGTGAGGGTTCGTTTGTGCTTCTGCGTTCACGTGGAGCCTTTGGGGTTCATTTGTGAGGTCGATGTGTCCTTTAGGCGCGCGATGGCTTGCCCGACGTAGGTGGCCAATGTCTCGTCGATGCCTGAGCCAACCCGCAGCGCCGAATCTTGGTGAAACGCGCGCTGCAGCTTCGCGCCTAGTGCGGCATCGCCGCCCACCTTGGCGAGCGAGAGCTCCTGCCAGCGCCGGGCCAGCGCACGCATGGCTTCGGCATCGATGGGGGTGCCTGCCAACATCTGTTGCCGAACTTCGGCGATGAGCGGCGGCCATGCATCGGTCTGCGCAACGTAGTGCTGGCGCAGCTTGGCCATGTCGCGGACGCTGCAGTAGGGCGCGTAGAGCTGGAGGCGCGCGAAGGCCATGGCGTGCGAGATGTAGCGGATGCCTGCGCGGTCCACACCGGTCAGCGCGTGGAGCGACGGCTCGTTCCAGTGCATGGTGTAGAGCTTCATCAGCAGACCCTCGTCGCCGCCAGCTTCGTCGAGCAACAGCTCAATCCAACGTTGAGCCAGGGTCTGCGCTTGCGGGCTCTCGGGCGATACGCCGGCGGCGACCAGGCGGTGCAG
Source organism: Variovorax boronicumulans (assembly GCF_009811375.1). NCBI lineage: Bacteria > Pseudomonadati > Pseudomonadota > Betaproteobacteria > Burkholderiales > Comamonadaceae > Variovorax > Variovorax boronicumulans. Next base: position 2,803,028 of record NZ_BKDH01000001.1, on the reverse strand, counting down.
CCACGCCGACAACTCGGCACGCTCGGGCGCCATGGCGTCAGCGAAACCGTCGCGCTGCGCCTTGAGCGTGCGCTGTTCGTCTTCGCTGAAGTACTTCGAGCCCGCGACCATGCTTTCGAGTGCCAGCAGCCAGTCGTCCATGCCGGGTTCTTCGCTGGCTTGCAGCTGGTCCTGCACCGCGAGCAGATGGGTGCGCAGCGCCGACGCCTGCAGGATTTCGCGGTCGAGCTGCGCCACCTGCTGCGCCACGACTTCCGAGATACCGCCGGCTGCGTTGTCGAGCAGGCCTTGTATGTCGGCAAGCGACAGGTCGAGTCGCCGCAACGCCTGAATGCGGTAGAGACGCGCCACGTCTTTCCGCCCATATAGGCGGTAGCCGCCACTGGACCTTTCGGACGGCACCAGCAGGGCGATATCGTCATAGTGCCGCAACGCGCGCACTGTCAGCCCGGTGCGCCGGGCCAGTTCACCAATCCTCAGAAACATGCCTTCCCTCTCAATTTGAAAGGCATCCTAGACCGTGCCGTTACGAGAGGGTCAAGCACTTTTCGTGGCCCGCGGTCGCTCCGCCATCAGCTTTGTCGCTTCCGAGGCGACTCTGGCAAGAAACTGGACCGCCGCGCCGAACTTCCGCTATTGGCCGATAGTAGCCATTCGCGCGAGGCCAAGGGATGTCGGAAAACGCTGCAATGCAGACGTCGCCGATGTCCGCGCTGACCGACAGTTCGGGTTGAAAGCTCTGCGTCTCTCCAGTCGACGCAACTTCATCGAAACGCCGCGGACCATTAGAGTTCGGTCACAACACCATGGCCACAACGAGGAGCGGAAAATGGACAGAGAAGACGTACTGGTTTTGCTAGACGCCAGTTTGCAACCAATCTTCGAGGAGCAATTCGAGCAATCGGCCCGAATCACCTCCCTGCGCTTCTTGCTTGAAGACCTGTTCGCGGACCAGTATTCGGCCAGGCTGCCAGATTTCAGTGCACGCATGGATCGGCTCCTGGAGCTGACACGTATCGCGTCGGTGAAAGGCGGCCCCGCGAGTGCTGAGCGCTTGCGTGAGATGAAGGTGCGCGTTGCGACACATCTCGAGCGGTTCCGAAGCGAGACTGAACGGAAAATCGTGGCGCGATCTTCGGGATAGACCTGCTCGAAAGGGCGCCTAATCGTCGAAGGCGGGCTTGTCGCAGGCCAAAAGAATGGCGTCCAAAACTGCGTCCTTGGCGGCTTCGTCGGCATTGTCTCGACAGGTAGTGCACACGTGGATTTTGGTCCCGTCTTCCGAGACGATTTGGACAACTCCCTCCCACGTGCCACCCGATTTTCGTTGCCGGGATGTCGCGAAATACAAGGCGTTTGCACCACGGACGACGTCGAACATGCGACCAGCGTAGCCCAAAATTCCTGCCGATTCCATAGGGGGAGGCGGCTCCCTTTCGACATCATTTGCCCCGCCTGCCGTTCCTGGTGCCGCCGGTATAAGGCTAGCGCGGCCGTCGGCAATGCCGCCGACGCGGTCATGGCATCGCTGATGTAGCGCTGGGAGCGACCCGATGTTGAAAATCTAGCCAAAACTTCTGGATTCCAGAATTTTTCAGACCCATATGACTAAGGTGAGCACGCAGGAGAGCTCAGCTCTTTCGCGTTGGCTTTCGTGCATGGCCGACGGACTTGTCCAGGTCCTTAAAAAACTCTGACGGTTGGACGCCGAGGCCCTCGATGATTTTGAGGATGTTGATGAGTGCGAGATTGTGCTCGCCGCGTTCAATTCCACCCATATAGCTGCGATCTATTCCGCAAGCATCGCCAAACGCCTCTTGCGAATAGCCAAGGTCCTTTCTGCGGCGGCGAACGGCTTCTCCGAAAGCCACTAGCTCTGAGGCTTTCTGCTTGTCCGATGTACCAGTTTTGACCATCCGCCAATGGTCTTGTCCTCCTGCATAAAGCTCCACGGGATAAGATTGCGCGGGATATGGTTACCATTTGAGAAAAGAGTTTCAAGGAGCGTAGGGACGCCTTGGGAGCTTGCTGTCGCTTGGAGATTCGCAGAGACACGTGAGGCTCTACGTCCGGCGTTCTCTCGCGCCTTTCACGACCTTTCAGTTCAGTCAGAAATTAAGGAGAACCCAATGACCAACTTCGTCCACTGCCGCGGCTGCGGCCACCAGATCCACGAAACCGCCCCGACGTGCCCCAAATGCGGCGCGCCTCAAGCTGTCGCACCGCAGCTTGCATCCACCACTCATGCGCCATTGGCGGGAGCTCCTGGTCCCTACGGCGCCATTCCCTGGTTCCGCCAGCGCTGGGCCTTGGTCTGCATGTTCCTGGTCTTCGCTCCAGCAGCCGTGGTCGTCGCCTGGAGTGGCGAGATTTACTACTTGGCGGGCACAGCCATCAAGACTTTCCCGAAGAGCGCCAAGATCATCATGACGGTGATCACCGCACTGCTGCTGATCGCCCTGGCGGGCGATGACGAGGCCTTCCAAGGCTTCGCCGGCATGACTCTCATCGGCGGCGCCATCGGCTTGTCAGTCCGCAAGTGAGCCGAGCGGACAACCAATTCCTTCCTCCCCACACCCCATGAAAACCATCATCAAGGCGCTTCTCGCGCCGTGCACGTCCGTGGCCGCCGCGCTCCTACTGGTCGCCTGCGGTCCTTCGACCTTGGAGTTCCGCAACGCGGAGATCGTCCAAGGCAAGTTCTACCGCCAAGGCGCCGACAAGCCTTTCAGCGGCAAGATCGACAACGTGCCTAGCAACACAATCCTCGTACGCAAAGAGTTCGATGTTGTCAGCGCGCTTCCCACAAACGTGTTGGACAAGGCGGCTCCGGACATTCTGCACAACGCCATGGGCCAAGTCTGCGAAGTCCGGGTTGACGAAGGTGTCCTGGATGGCGCCACGACCTGCACCACAGGCTCAGGGAAATTCAAGGCCTACGAAATGACGTTCGATCAAGGCGTGCTCACGGGCGAGTTCAAGTTCTATTTCCCAGGGACGAACAAGCCCAAGGCAGTGGTCCGCACCGACCACGGTGTACTTGATGGACGCTCTATCGTTTACGGTCCCGAAAGCGGCCGGGAGGTGCTCAATGTGACCTTCAAACAGGGCAAGCTCGCCCAGACCGAAGAAATCTTCGATGACCAGTCTGGCAAGCTCGTGCGCCGCATCCCGGTCGAAGACGGGGCCATCACGGGCGAGATCGTCGAGTACGTCAAGCATGGCACCCAGCTGTACTACCGATCGCATGTGCAGATGGGGGTGAAGCACGGACTCGAAGAGCAGTATGTCCATGAGAGCGGAATCCTCGAATACCGCCAAAACTGGGTGATGGGCCAGCTGAACGGCGATGTGTTGCGTTCAAAGCGCGACCCCAAGACCGAACGGACCGTGAACGAGCAGTACGTCGCTCAGCGCTACGCAAACGGCAAGGTGGTCTATGCGGCGGATCCCAGCGATGGGTATATCCCTGATCTGGAGAGGATTGCTGAAGACGCGCGCCGGGAGAAGGTCCGGGCTTGCGTCAAGGAGCGCCGCGACAAACTGGCTCAGGAGGGGCGAGATTTTCTCAATGATTCAGCGATCGATCAACTCAACGCCGAGTGTTACCACGCGGTGGTAGCCGCCACCTCGAGTACATCAGTCGCGGCACCCACGCCAGCCAAACTCCAGGGGTGCATCGACGCCCGCATCGTCGCCTTTCGGATCCAGCATGGAGACGAAGAAGTGATCACCGCTGACCAGCTCTCCGAATGGGAGACCGAATGCCGTGAAGGCAAACGCTCCTGACGCCACAACAGGAGCTCTCTCGCTCCAAGGGAGCCATCTCTCCGCTCACCACAAGCCGCCCTCGGGCGGCTTTTTCGTTTCCGTCTTCCGAAGCGCCCGGCGCGGCCACCGCCCGCGTCGGGCTCTATGCCGCCGCATCGCCACAGCTCCCTTGATTTGTCCCTTGCTTCCTTTCCATCCCAACCCCTCAACCTCAACAAAAGGACCCATTCACCTTGTCTTATCTTCAATGTCCCAACTGCGGCTCTGACCGTATCGAGACCCGCGACATCGCCCAGCGAACCGGCGGCACGCTCGGTGGCCTGGCCGGTGCCGCCGGCGGCGTCGCCGGTGCGCTTCGCGGCGCGCGTGCCGGCTTCGCGATCGGCATGGCTGCCGGCCCGGCCGGCGGAACGCTCGGCACAGTCATCGGTGTCGTGCTCGGAGGCCTGGGTGGTGGTGCTCTCGGCACCGAGGTCGGCGCCATCTTCGGCCGCGTCGTCGACGACCGGGTCCTGAACAACTGCAGGTGCGCCACCTGCGGTCACACATTCAGTGGTCGACGGGGCGCGTCCGAAGGGCCGTGGTCGCCACCGGATTCATCACCTGTGTCGTCGTCGTTCCGACCGACCGATCCGTCCCCAACGAGCACCCCGTACTACGACGACCCCGAGGACCCGGACCTGGACTGATGCGGTTTCGCCGATCTGCGACCTCCCAGACTTCTACATCCGAACTTTCCGCATTCGATCCCTCGTCAAAGCCCCGCCTCTCCATTGAGAGGGCGGGGCTTTTTGCTGGATGGAGATCGATTCCAACCCTTTCATGGAGAGAACTCATGAAGAATCCAAACAGCGAGACCACGCAACGCACTCTGGCAGCGCGCGTCCGGCGGCGCGGCCCTGCGTTGCAACTGGTTCAGCGCGCCCATCCGCAGACGCCGACGCCCGAGCGATGGCCGAACATGCGCGAAGCCGGCCTCGGACACCTCGACGCCGCTGCAGCCGTCGGTCGTAATCCCTTCAAGATGCCAGTCCGGCTCTGGAGGGAGAAGACAGAGCGGCATGACCTGCTGCAGCCTGCCCAGAAGCACCGCTCGCAGCTTGAGGACAGTGCTTCCTACTGGAATCGACTGCTCGATCCCATCGTCGCGGCGCACTACACCTTGCGCACCGGCCGCAAGGTGCAGCGCACGAGCACCTTGTTGCGGCACCCGCAGCATCCTTGGATGTTCGCCCACCCCGGTCGCGAGGTTGTCGGTGCTGCCGACGTCCAACTCCTGGAGTGCCGATGCGTCGGGATGGATGCCGCGGCAATGTGGGCTGAAGGCCTTCCCGGCTACGTGCGGATTCAGGTCCTGCATCAACTGGCCGTTGCCGGTGTCCAGGCCATCGACGTCGTCGCGCTGATCTGTGGGCAGGATCTGCGCATCTATCGCGTCGAGCGGGACGAAGTCGAGATATCCCGGCTCATCGAGGCCGAGCGCGAGTTCTGGCACTGCGTGGAGATCGATCAGGCACCGCTCGACCAAGGCGAGATGGTCGCACCGTCATCTCTGAGCCCTGAAAGCTCCCGCCCGTCAACCGACCCGCCAGAACCGCCACCACCGACGCTGCGTTGCTGTCCGCAGCTCCAGAGGGCGCAGGTCCAGGGTGTCGTAGTTCGTGAACGGTGAGCCGGCGCGGCGGCGCATTTCTGTCTCGAACTCGTGAGCGGTGCCGCGCGCGTAGAGGTCTCCCTGCAGCGCCTTCTTGCGCCACTCGCTCGCCAGTGCGCCCAGCTCCTCGTCGGACAGCCTCTCCTTTGTCGTCATGTGCGCAATTGTGCCGTGCCAGGCGCCGGTAGATGAGCGCGCACGCGACAACTTGCCCTGGGACTGGCTGCGGCCATGCCCGGAATTTCTCTTCCCTCCCTACAGCCCGCCTTGCGCGGGCTTTCTTCATCAGTCACATGCCACACAACACTTTTTTCGCGGGGATCGGCGTGCCCGTCGCGCTCGTCCCCACATTCCACCCGCCTTGCGCATGCGTTGCCACGCTCGGCTCATCCAATCGGAGCAACTGACATGGGGAGCATCGTCTACCGGGCTACCAAGGACCAAGCCGTCCATGACGAGCTGCAGAACGTGGGAGCTTTCGCCGCGGTGCTTGCTCATCGCGCGATCGGCAACCGACTGTGGTTCCTGGCGCAAACCCGCTCGGGGAAACATGCCGGACGGATCTGGATCGGCTTGACTCTCATCGACTGCAGGAGCGGCCAAGCGGCCGTCAAGAGCATGGACGAGAGCTGCGGCCCGTGCTACTTCGACTGTCCTTTGGCCTTTCTGGATCGCGCCGATCCTCCGATTGGTCCCTACGCAGGACCTTGGCGCGAGAAGGTGCGTGAGTTCCATACCAACCGAATGGCCAAGCGAGCAGCCATTCGGCAGGGGCTGCGCGTCTCGTACGACGGGCGTACCTACGAACTGCGCCACAGCCTGGGCCGGCGTGGTTGGGAGGTGCAGCGCGAGGACGGGGTGATCTTCCGCATGAAGGCAAGGCAGCTGCAGCAAGCGGCGCTGCTGCCTGCGCCAGAGGCGAGGGCGCGCGCATGAAGCAATCTCGATCTCAGACCAACGTCGAGTTCGTGGTGGACCTGATGGAGTTCAGCGCGCATGGGGCGTTGATCCAGGCCTTCGTGCTGCAGGCATTGACGTACTACGCGCAGAAGGTGGCCGCAGCCGATCCAGAAGCACTGGATACCGGAATGGTCAGCGGCCATGCCTGGCACGGCTGCGCCGTCGAGATCCAACGAAAGCTCAAACAGCGCCTCGATAGCTAGGCCCTTCCTTCTCGGGCCCCGCGAGCCCGAACCATCCCTTCCATCCCGCAGGCCCGGACTTCTTCTCGAGCCCATGCAGTGGGTAGGCGAGGGCGGTGCGCTGCGGCATCGACTCTCAAAGGAGAAAACCTTGGTCACCACGATCTCACGAGGTGGTCCGGCGCTGCGCGCTGCGTCGACTGCCCCCGCCGAACCATTCATTTATCACTTCACCCGCGTCAGCCGCAATGAGAAGACTGGGCCGATGGCTGTCACGACGACGAGCGCGAACACGTGTCCTCCGAACTGTGGCCTACGGCACAACGGCTGCTATGCCGAGAGCGGGCCGCTGGCGATTCACTGGAGAGCCGTCTCGGAAGGCTTGCGCGGCTCGACCTTCGACGCGCTGCTGCAGGAGATCGGCACGCTGCCTCGCCGTGCGCTGTGGCGCCACAACCAAGCCGGGGACCTGACACCATCGTCGCCCGGCGTGATCGATGCGGGGTTGCTGGTCAGGCTCGCGAGGGCAAACAGGGGGCTGCGCGGATTCACCTACACCCACTACCCGCCCACGCCAGCGAACAGCGCAGCCATTCAGCAGGCGAATCAACTTGGCTTCACGGTCAACCTGAGTGCACAGACGCTGGCTCAGGCCGACAGCTACGCCAGCCTGGGGATCGCACCCGTCGTCGTCACTCTGCCGCAGGGCACCATCAAGCCAGTGCGCACGCCAGCAGGCCGTCAGGTCGTTGTGTGCCCAGCGAGCCTGGGCAACATCGATTGCCTGAACTGCGGCATCTGTCAGCAGCGTGACCGCTCGGTCATCATGGGTTTCCCTGCCCATGGAACAAGGGCCAAGCGCGTGGAGGCGATCTTCCTCAAGGAGGCCTTCCGATGAGGCAAGTCGATGAGACACGAGCCTCAAGCGCACAGTCTCAGGACGCGGAGATCTTGTTCGACGAAGAGTTTCTCAGCCAGGTAGACCGTGCAATGCTTGCACGCAAGCAAGCTGATCCCTCTCGCTTGGAGGAAGTGCGGCGGGCTGTGGAGGTTGAGAGTCAGCTAGCCAACTTGACGAACGCATACGGGATTGATCGGCGAAGCGATCGCGGCCGCAAGGAAATCGGTTGAAAGAAAGTCTGGGCACTCCTTCACGAAACGAATTCGTGAAGGAGTGCCCAGACGGTCAGCTACGACTTCTTTTTGGCAGTTCTCGTATCGTCCTAGAGCGGAAGGGTCTAAGGCACTCGAAGCGGCCATCTTGGCCGAACTGCCAACTAAGCAAGAAACGGCACAATGCGCTCATGCCAAATATCGCCTCGATTCTCAAAGCTGAAATTTCCCGCGTAGCTCGCAAAGAAGTGCGCGCCGAGATTGAAACGCTGAAGAAAGCATCGGTCGCACATCGTTCGTCCATTGCCGACCTCCGCCGTCAAGTGAGCGCGCTGGAAAAGGAGCTGCGACGCGTCGCGAAGGGCGCGGTACGTTCTTCTGCGGCTCCGGATTCGGGTGGTGATGCAGGCGAGGTGACGAAGCGCCGCTTCAGTGCTTCAAGGTTGGCGGCACATCGCGCAAAGTTGGGACTATCTGCCGCGATCTATGGACAACTGGTGGGCGTGTCTGGACAGACGATCTATCACTGGGAACAAGGCAAAGCGCGTCCGCGGGCTGCGCAACTCGAGAGTCTTGCGGCAGTGCGAGAGCTTGGTGCGCGCGAAATTGCGGAACGTCTCACCACTCAATAGCACAGAGCTTCTGCAAGCGCGGGGCTACGTTCTGAACATGAACATGGATACTCGCCGGGCGGCGATCCTCCTGTTGGTACTTGCAGTCATAGCAGGATTGCCATGGCTTGTCGGGTATCTAAGACGCGACTTGCCCACGCCGCAACAGGCCTGTATTCAGAAGTGCTCAGAGATCAAGAGAGATGGCTACCTCGTTTACCGAGGGCCCGCGACCCCAAAGGATAAGACGGCCGACCTCGAGTGTGAGTGCCGATGATGAGGTAAGGAGCGCACCAGACGGCACTACTTACAAGATCGGCTCAGTTTCCGGTCGGCGCCAGTACGTTGAGAGGGATCTACGAAGGATCCACTCTCCAAAGTACAACCGCGTCTGGGCCTCTCGGCGCAAGCGCGTGCCCGGTCCCAAGGGGTGGGTGGTGGCCGCGTGCTGAGTCAATCGCGTGGCAGCGTGGAGGGCGGACGTCCCGCGAGGTGACGGCTTTCGCGCGCCAGGTGCGGTTGATCGGCGTAGCCGGCTTCGGCGGCCAGTTGGGCCAACGGTGTCGATGGCTCTGCGCGCGCCAACTGCAGGAAGCGCTGGTAGCGCAGCAGGCGTGCCAGTGTTTGCGGGCCGTAGCCGAAGTGCTGCACGAAACGGCGACGCAGCGTGCGCTCGGGCTGCTGCAAGCGCTCGCAGAGCCAGCGCAGCGGCGAGTCTGCGGGGGCCATACCGGACTGCAGCAGGCAAAAGGCTTCGGCCATTGCGGCATCGGGCGTGAGGTCCGCGACTGGCCGCGCGGCCACCCTGTGTACGAATTCTGTGGACGAATCGGCGGCGAGACATGCCGCACGCGAACCCCACAGATCGTCCAGTGCAACGCGGCAATCCGTCAGCGCATCCATGTCGATGCCCAGCCATGCGGCCGCCGCACCGGGATGGAAGCGCAGGCCCAGCACCTGCGCGCCGGGCCGTAGCGCTTCGGCGTGCGGTTGCCGGTCGGGGCCGGCCACGCGCACCACGCCATCGATCCACTGCAGGTCGATCGAGCCGTCGGGCACCACCAGCAGCGGCGTGCCGTCGGCATCAGTAGGCAGCACATGCATCCACTGACAGGCAAAGATGCCACGCAAGGGCGGCGGCACCGGGATTTCGGCGTAGTGACCCACCTCCTGGGCGAGCGGTGTGGCCGTTTTGTTCAAGTCGGCGGGCATGACGTGCTGCAAGCTGGAGGCTTCGATTGGACAGCAAACCAGGAGCCCCACACATGAAAGCCCGTATTTCCGTTCTCACCCTCTGCGTCGACGACCTGGAGCGCGCGCTGCGCTTCTATCGCGACGGCCTGGGCCTGGCGACGCTGGGCATCATCGGCCAGGAATTCAAACACGGCGCGGTTGCCTTCTTCGACCTGCAGCCCGGCCTGAAGCTGGCGCTGTGGCCGCGCGAGAGCCTGGCGCACGACAGCGGCATCGCGCGCCGCGGCAGCGCCTCGCCCGACTTCACCATTGGCCACAACGTGCGCAGCGAAGCCGAGGTGCTGGCCACGATGGCGCAGGCCGAGGCGGCCGGGGCGACCATCGTGAAGCCGGCGCAGAAGACTTTCTGGGGTGGCTTCGCGGGCTACTTCCAGGACCTGGACGGGCACCTGTGGGAGGTGGTCTACAACCAGGCGTTTCTGCCGGAGGACTGACGCGGACATGGCTCCAGCACCTCGTGCCGGACGGGCCACGTACAGCGATTCAATGACACTTCTTCACCTCGACAAGAAAATCTTGTTCGGCGAACGTCCTGCCATGACTGTCAGTGCCACTTGTGGATTCAGCACGCCCGACACCGCATCGATGGAGTAGACCGACACGTTGTTGTCAGTGTTGTCCGCCACATACGCGAACCTCCCGTTCGGTTCTATCGCAATCGAGGCAGGACGATTTCCTGTGGGAATGGTTGGCGTCACTGCGGGTGCCAGCGCACCGGTCGAGGCGTCCAGGGTATAGGCCGACACGTCATGGCTGTCCAGGTTCGCCACGTAGGCAAAGCGTCCCTTCGGGTCCACGGTGATGCTGAATGGAGCGCGACCTGTCGCAGGCGGTGTTGTTGCGAGCGGCGCCAGTGCGCCCGACACGGGATCGATGGAGTAAGCCAAGATGTTCCAGTCGCCCTGATTCAACACGTAGGCGAAGCGGCCGGAGGGATCCACGGCAATATCGCGGGCTCCGGCCCCGGCCGCCACGGTGGGGATCGCCATGGGACTCAGCGCACCGGACGTGGCATCGATGTTGAATGCCGACACGGTGGCGTCGCTGATGTTCGCCACATAGGCGAAGCGGCCCGTGGGGTCGATGGCAATACCGTAAGGCGCTCTGCCGGTCGCCACGGACGGCACCGCCATCGCGCTCAGCGCACCCGTCTCGGGGTCGATGTTGAAAACCCGCACGCTGTTGCCCACCAAATTCACGAAGTAGGCGAAGCGACCAGTGGGATCCACCGCCATCCCCGCTGAGATTCCCCCCGCCGCCACAGTTGGGGCGGCGATGGGGCGCAGGTCGCCCGTCGTGCGATCGATCGCGTACGCCGACACGCCGTTGCCCAAAGCGCTCGACACGTAGACGAATCGGCCCGAGGGCTCGATGGTCAACGCGTACGGACTTGGCACCGACAGCGTTGCTGCCGGGCGCAGGGTGCCGGTCGTCGCATCGACGGCGTAGGCCGACACGCTGTCGCTGTTGCCGTTCGACACGTAGGCAAAGCGTGAAGGAGGCTCGGCGCAGACGACCTGGATGTCGCTCACCGTGGCCGCCGCGATCGTTCCGCTGCCGTTGCTTACGGTACACACGCGCGTCAGGATCTTCGACTGGGATTTGATCGACACAGCGTAGCTCGCACCATCGGCAAGCGGTGTCACAAAACTGAAGTGGCCATCGGTGGCGATGGGCAGGTCGTCACCTGCGTTGTTTTGCAGCACAAGCCCGGCGCCGAGCAGCCCCGTGACCTTGCCGCCGATCGTATAGGTCGGTGCGGGGGGAGTTGGGGCTGGGGGCGCTGGGGCAGGAGAGGGCGCGGGGGCAGGAGAGGGCGCGGGGGCGGGGGCGGGGGGCGGCACCGAGATCGGGGAAAAGCCGCCACCTCCACCCCCGCCGCACCCTGAAACGACTAGCGCCACCAGCGCGCCTGCGACGCGGAGAAGAATTTCGCTTGAGTGGAGCCGAGGCTCCGATCCGTGCCATCTCATGTTCTCGCAAGGCCCTGCCATTTGTTACGGCCGGCGATGTTAGTGAGCAACAGCGCAAACGGCCATACCCGAGAACTGGTAGACGCACCCTCACAGGTTGCCCCTCAGGTCGGGGACGGCGGCGCCACGCCAAGGCGATCGGCGGCAGCCTGAAGCGCCAGCTGCCGCCGAGATGTCGCAGTGCTGCCCGTGCAACACCACGAGCCCTCGTACGACAGCGGCTGAGGGCGGGTGTCGGACAACCTTTAACCGTTGCAGCCGGTCGTCCCATCCGCAGCCTCGATACATTGCTGCAGTTCCTCATTCACCAGCCGCACCAACGTCCCCAACTGGACGTTCCCCGGAGGGCGGATTGATGACACACCATGGGAAGCATCGATGTCGAAATACACGCGGCGGGGAGCTGCCTACTTGTCGCCGAGTGACGCTTTTCGCCCCTTGCTTCAGGGGGGAAGAAGCTGCGGCATTGAGGTCAACTGGACGTACGAAATGCGTCGAAATTGCCTGAGGCAAGCGCGCCCGGAGTACTGAAGCACCTGCCAAGCCTGGATGCGTCGCGGACGCCCCCAGTCCGGGGGGGCGATGTGCGACAAGTCTGCGAGTCGAATCATCTCTCCACGGTAGATGGCGTGCCCAATCAACTGCTCCAATTGCATCGCGTCGTGCTGAGCTCGTGTCTGCGGTGACGTCTCTGTGATCATGCGCACGAACTGGCGTGAGTGCCACTGGACGATGCATTCAGCATGGGCGAGTGTTTCCGCATTGATGAAGCCCGGAAAATCGTTGAACGTGTGGATGATGCATGCATATCGGGCTACGCGTTCCGCAAGCTTGGCCGCGTAGCCTCCGAGGTGTTGAAGAGCCCCTCCAGGTGCAGACATCGAGACGGTGCGTTGACGCAGGTCGCGGAAATATGCGGCCCCATCCCTCGTGAATGGGATTGCACGCCGTGGCTTGTTTCCTGCCCTACGGGTGCGGATGCGTTCCTCCAACAAGTAGCTGGTGCGCGATTGGTACGCCGGAACGGCGATGTGCCTCTTCGGTCCCGAATACGGGGGGTGATCGTTTGCTCTTTTGGGCAGTAGGTATGCCCATTCCACCCGTGCAGAAAAACCTGTGTCTAGCGCTTCTTCGCCGCGACGCTTGAAGTACCGAAGCGTGGGCAACGGCTGCACGAAGCTCAGAGCCGAAAGACGAGGGCCATAGATGGTGAAGGCGTGCTCGGCGGTTGCAGACCGGTTCGTGTCGCCATCCCACGTGGAATCCATGAAATCGAAGTCCTTGCCCATTGCTCCATTGAGCATCTGACCTGCGTCCATGGAGACGATGAACCCGGATGGCCAGGCTGCAAGGCCACGTCGCAAACCGGTTGGGGTCGGGTTTTGGTAGAGCAGCTGAATTTGCGGCGGCGCCTTTGGCTCATTGCGCAGGTGCGCGACGATGGCTGCTTGCGCCTGCGCGGTCGACTTCTCTTCGGCGAGAAGGCGCCGCACCTCGGAACGCTTGTGGGCCAATTCCTCCTTCCACACAAGCCGCGAGGCTTCGAGTTCATGGAGATCCTGTGCTTGCTCGTCCAACTGCATCTGCACGCGCTCGTGAGGCTCCAGGAACACTTTGGCTCCCGTGCTCTTGCCTTCACCCGATTGGGCGCAAATGAAGGAGATCATGGCGATGGGCGACGGCGCCAGATCCGGGCGCTGGACATCAAAGTGATCCTGAACAGCCGCAGCAGCGGAAGTCATTGCAGCGATGGCCGGAATGGCCTGTGCGGTGTCGGTGTTGTGGCTGTGCTCGATGGCTGCGCTGGAGATCAGCGGCCCGCTCGAAAGCACCGGGTAGGGGTCATCGGGGAGATACATCAATACATTCCGAGGTCGATTACAGATACACCAAGCCGCATTCGCGATACGGGCCGCGTTGTCATGTGGCACCCCGAGAAATTTAGATGAATGCACCTCCTCGTTCTAGTTGCTTCAGCTGAATGGACGTGTGCTCGTTCAGCACCTCCCCTAATTTCATGCAGGACTCCGAATCTAGTGGGGGATGGACGCCCGAGGCGGGAATGCGAAGGAATGGCTGCCGTGCATCCACCAAGCAGGAACTAGATCAACAAGCAACTTTTCATTTTTGGAGTTCTCGATCGTCCGTGATCCGCACCTTCCCCACTTTTTGGGGGGCTGCTCAAAACACATCGATGGATTTAGTTGCAGCCCTGTTCTTCCGAAATCGAATGTCTCAGAATTCCTCTCAACGCTGTTGATCGATCCACGTGCAGGGGAGGTCGACTGCATGTTTGGTCAGCCGGTCGGTGACCAATTCAACGACGAGTGGAAGGAGAAGAAACGCGCGTTAGGCCGGGGAAATCTGAGGGCAGTGCTGATTGCGATCACACTTCTGCGCAGGCCGAGATCCGGTATCTATGTTATTGCTCGATAAGAGATGGGGATAGGAATCTTTCGACTGTCCAATGACAGTCGAAATCTGAAGACGAACGAGGTGAATTCATGCTCCTCAAGAGCATGAATTTAGGATCATGAAGATCCACGTCCATCAACCAATCAGCCTGCTTGGAGATATCAGGAGAAATCGAAGTGAAATGCACTGTCGTTAATCAGTGCGGTAATGAGGAAAAGGGAGAGATGAAATCGTCGAGAGACGAAAGAACTTGCAATCATCAAGGGCGAGGAGCTCTTGAACCTCAAATCCCCCCACAAGGTGGGGCACAACGCTACTTGCTATTTTCTTTTCGGCAAGGCGGAACTGTCAGTCCATGAGAAGGACCTCATGGGCCGAAGCGATAGGAGAAAAAAGTGATCTCGAAAGGCTACGAGCGCAAGCTCTTTGATCGCCGTGCGCCTGAGCGCCATGCGTACATCTATGGACTGAACAAGAACGGCGGGCGCACCCAGACGCTCGTTCTGGGAAAGGAGCACGAATACGCCTCGGACGTCAAGCGCGCCGCGCAGGTGGCGCACGCGGTTGCTCGCTCGCAGGGCGCGGTCTTCTGGCTGGAAAAGGAGCGCGGCGGGACATGCCAGGTAATCCGCGCGAGCCACGATGGAAAGCGCTTGCTGCAGGCCCTGCAGTTGCCTTTTGACGACATCCAGGCGACGCTGCCACAGCATCACATGAACCCGCTGTACGAACTCTTGCAGCGCTCTCGTGAGAAGCACACCCCGGACCCTATGGCGCTGAGCTTTTGGAACGCGCATACCGACGACGCGGCACATGTGTTGCTGGGCTCGTTGGAGGCGGTAGTGCGAGATATCCGCGAGGGCTGGACGTCCGGAGGGGTACGCAAGGCATTGGACACCGCGCGACGTCGCTCGGACAAGCGCTGGAAGTCGGTGAAGAAGGCAGAAGAAGAGTCGTTCCAAGACTGCGCTGATCTCCTGACGATTCGCTTGGACCTGCACTTCCACTCGCAGTTGGATGGGTATCCCTACGCACCGGCTGTGTCGGAGGATGAGGCGTACGGCTATATCGTGAAGTTTGAGCGCTATCTGCGTGAGCGCCACCCCTTGGTGCGCTACATGCGCAACATGGAGTACGGGACCGAGACCGGGTTCCACTTTCACATGCTGGTGTTCCTGAACGGAAGCCTCGCCCAGGACGGCGTGGGGACCGCAAAGGCGATGGGCGAGCACTGGGAGTGGGTGATCACCGAAGGGAAGGGGCGTTACTTCAACTGCAACGCGCAAAAGTACGTGAAGCCCGTCTTGGGGCGCATCCACTACTCCAATGTGGTGGCGCGTCACGCGCTGCTTGAATCGGCAGCCTCCTACCTGACCAAGACGGACTTCTGGATGCGCTATGACGCATCGGGCAAGTCATTCGTGATCAGCCGTCGCTACAAGCAGCCCTACCCGGGGGGCGCCAAGCGCAAGTTGTGGCCGGAGGCTGAAGGCGCCGCTGCATCCGCGTGAACAAGTGGTCGCGCTTTGGTTGCTTGCTGTGCTTCGGGTGCGCTACTTCCAGGGTGCTGTCGTGATGCGCCGAAGGCTGAGAGAGCTCGCCATTGCGCTGCAACGAATGCGCGCCATGCGCATTCGTGCATCCCGGTTGGCGTCCGGAAATGGATGAAGGTTGGCGTAGAGAGGAGGGCCTCACGAGCGTTTCTATCGGGAGGGTTGGCTCAAGCGTTTGATAAAGCGTTCGTGGGCGTAGCGCCGACAAACTTCCAATGCGCGCGGATCATTCCGAATCAGTAGGTCAACCTTATCGATCCAAGTCTCCTCGGATAAGGCGACATTGATTTTCCCCTTGTACTTGTGAGCGATCTCACTCAAGCGTTCACCGATGTTCTCCGTTGCGTGGCGCTTGTACCGCCACTTTTCGGGGGGAGCCATGGTGCGCAGAAAGCGAATAGCCAAACGCAGGAGGCGGGGGGTGTCCTTGTACCCCTTGTCGCTGTTCTTGCCGCCTTTTTTGCGGGCCTGTTTCGCTGCTTCTTCGATCTGCTCGTGCTTGGCCCTGAGCTCATCGTGGAGCACCAGGCGCGAAATGGTACTGTCCACGAAAAGGTCATGGACCATCGAGGCAGGGTACGACGCCAGGATATGCCAGGTGATTGCCTGCTCCAGTTCGCGGACCATGCCCTCGATCCGCTTTACCTTCGCTGTCGGCATTTTCTTGGGCAGCCGCAGCTTCACATGTTGCTCGAAGAAGCTCGGCTTTATGAGGCAAGACAACTCGATCATTGAGCTCGTCCGACCAGTTTCTCGCAGTTGCTCGAGGGCGAAGCTGCGCATCTGATCGTAGTTGATCGGAGGTGAGACAGGGATTGCTTCGGCGCCCCTGCGCATGGAGCGCGCAATGTTCTGCAATAACTCTTGGAGGCTGTCCCGATCGCTGTTCAACCGCAATCCTTTAGGTCAACGTCACGGTCCGTCGAAGGGACAATGGAAAAGATGGAGCTATTCATATTCGTTTTCACTTCTGCATGCGTTCAGAGAGAGCTATCGCTTCGTCATTCGTCTTGGCGATGGTGTCCTGAAAACCGTTGAGCTAGGCTCATTGTTCTTTCTGGAGCTGTGATGCAATCCATGCATCGAGCTTATCCTCTCGGTAGCCAATGGCACGTTGCTCGATCTGCACTGGGCTGGGGAACGTCTTGTCGTGGTAGCGGCTCTTGGGGTTTTGTCGCTCATGGAGACTTGAGCGCGAGACACCATACGGGCGACGGCTTCCTTGGAGTGAAGCAGTCGTGTTTCGAATCTGTAGAGTTGCGGCATGGGCGCCAGTGCTTGCAGTACTACATACTGCATGAATAGCTCAGCGTGGTGACCATCGTTGCCTCATTGGCGCGACGCGCGGGTCCTCGCTGCGAGCCAACTTTCAATTTCGCTTTCCAGCCAGCCAACGCTTGAACTGCCGAGTTTCACCTGTTTGGGAAAGGCGGGGTCATAGCGCGGAGAGTTTGCGTCGAGTCGGTCATAGATGGCCGAGCGCGACAACGAGGTTCGCGCCTCGACTTGGCGCCGGCGCAAGATCACTGTGGCAGAGCTGTGCTGCGTGGGTTCCACTGAAGCTTCTATGCTTTCCCTCGGTGATCGGTGAGACTTGCTGTCCTGTTGGGAGGATGGCTGCTTCATTTTTGGCCGCGGGGATGCCGAGATTGGCGTCGTTACGGGAGAAGCGAGGTCAACGAGTGCTGTCGTCCCTTCGGGGGCGCTGGTCGGGTCTGCTTTCACCGAATCACTTTGGTGATCGGCTTCAAGTGCTTTAGGTGATGTTGCCGTTCTTGCGGCCGAGGCTTTCGGTTTCGACACCGAGTGGATGGAGCGAGAGCCTGGATCATCAACCGTGCGAAACCTATGTGCCTTGAGGTAGTTCAACGCATCTTCGCGACGGATGAAGATGTTCTTTCCTGCACGGCCCTCGTCGATGTGATGCTGGTTGAATGCGATGAGCTTGCCGGACGCGATTTCTTGCTGAAGTGCGAGGCGATGCTTCTCCTGAATCTGGAGTATCTGGTGGCCGTTGGCGGCAACCGTTTCTTCGCTCACAAACACGGGCCTCCAAGGGAGGCGATCAGGATGCTTCAGATAGGCATCCATGAACACCTCTCGCTCTCTTGGGGGCATACCGGCGTGTGGTGGCAGACCTGGCAAGATTCGAAGCAGCGTTGCTCGTTCTGCCGCTGACATATCGGATTGGATCTCTAGATCCGAGGTCGGCAGCTTTACGAGCTTCTTCTGGAGCCAGGCATAGTCTTCGGCTTCTCGCATGCTGGGGCAGATGGACTTGGCGATTAGCCGAGTGAAATCCCAAAGATCGATGGGATCATCGAGGGGAAGTTGGATGTCAGTCTTCTGCACGCCGGGCCTTCTCGAAAAGTTCCTTCCGTCCTTTCGATTGCTCGAAGGGAGGGCGTCGGGCCCTCACTTCAACTGTACCAATCTTGACTTCCAGAAAGGGCGTGGAAGTCAAGAAGACGGCCGCGCGAATTTCCGCGCATGGCGCGAGGGCCGCTACCGCGGTAGCGGCCGACTAGTGCGGGTGAAAGGGCTGCCGCGGCTATCCGGCTGACCATGCGGTTTGGCCGGTCGCCGAGTCCGTACGCGCACGCCTCATTTGCACCTGAGTCGACGGAACATGCCTATCGATATTCGCGGAATACCGCGGGGCGCAAGCAAGGTGCTTAGTCCGACATCGCGTCGCGGAATGGCAACAAACTCGCTCAGCCAGGACCCTCAAGGGATTCGAACCCCAAATTCAGGGGAACGACGAGGGGAACAAGTGTTGCATTGAATGGGTTATCTTCAATCCTCCTGTGATGTAGAAGAATAGATTGGATTCCCTTCACCCGCTCCAGCCCCCATTCCTCGGCGCCCGGCAGCCTCTCAACCGATGCCGTGCTGCCGCAGCACCTCGGCCTCATCGCCGGTGATCCAGCCGAACACCTTCGCGCTGTCCCCCTCGAGCCGCACCAGATAGACATTGGTGAAGTCGATCACCTTCTGCGCGCCCTCGACCTTGTAGATCGCTCTCCACGCCACGCGGGCGAGCCCGTGCAATTCGTCGATGGCCGAGATGTCCAGGTTGCGCACGTTCATCCGCTGCACGCCGGTGTCGCGGTAATGCTGGAACCCCTTCGCGGACACGCGCCTGAGTTCTTCATCGTTCTTGCCCGTGAAGACGCCGGCGGGCGAAGCGGCAATGAAGCACGCGGCGTACAGCGCCGCCACGGCTTCGAGGTCGGCTTCGCCGGTCAGTCCCGCATTGAATTCCCGCTCATAGCGGTCGAACAACGCGCGCGTCGCAGATTGGATCGGGTGGGCTTCGGCTCCGTTGAGCATGATGGCGGGCGCTCCTTGTCGATGGCGTTTCCGACCGGATGCCCGTTATGTCATGCCCGTATCAAGGTCGAATTTCGGTGACCTTCGCACCCTGCACCGACGCACCCGCCTCCAGGCCCACATTGGTCATCACGAAAGCGACCACGGGTTGCCGGAAGGTGCTGCTGTCGACGACGCCGTTGGCACCGTAGCGTGCCAGCGCCACCGTCGCGTCGACGCCCACCGTCCAGCCCCGGCTCTGGCGGAATTTGTCCAGCGCCTCCCTGGAGGTGAACACGTAGAACACGGCCTTCGACTGCGCACCGGCCTGGAAGCCGATGGAGCCGGCGGTCGTGCTGTAGTAGCTCTGCGTGCGGCCGCCGCTGCGCAGGGCACCGCGACCATAGTCGGCGCCGATGCCGAAGCTTCCGCCCACCACGGACGGGAACACCAG
This sequence comes from Variovorax boronicumulans, assembly GCF_009811375.1. Lineage (NCBI taxonomy): Bacteria > Pseudomonadati > Pseudomonadota > Betaproteobacteria > Burkholderiales > Comamonadaceae > Variovorax > Variovorax boronicumulans. The sequence continues at coordinate 2,783,776 of NZ_BKDH01000001.1, read as the reverse complement.
CACGCCCTGCGCGCCAGCGACGAGCGCGCGCGAACCGGCGACGGTGTCATAGAGGCGGGCCAGCGATGCGTCGACCTGGGCGTCGATGGCCGATGCCGAGGACGCCGGGATGTCGTTCGCCGCGCCGCTGGGGCGGGTGACCGTGCAGCCGGTCACGGCGAGGCTCGCCGCGATGGCGGCGGCTGCAAGCAGGTGGAAAGGTGCGACGTGCATGGCAAGTCCTCCAGGAAGAAAGGGAAGGGACAGTGAATCGGGGTGAAGGACCTCGCCTGGTCAGACCTTCTCAGGCCTCGACGGGTTGCGAGATGCCGCACAGCGCCTCGGCGGCCGGTTTGACCTTGGGCTCCTTCACCGCGACATCGGCCAGCGCCAGGATGCCCACCAGCCGCTTGTCGCGGTTGACGATGGGCAGGCGCCGGATCTGGTGCTCGGCCATGAGCTGCGCCGCATGGTCGACGGCGTCGTCCTCGTAGGCCCAGCGGATGCCGTCCGACATGACGTCGCGCACCTTGGCGTTGCCGTCGTGTCCTTCGGCGATGCCGCGCACGGCAATGTCGCGGTCCGAGATCGCGCCGATCATGCGGTCGTTCTCGCCCACCGGCATCATCCCGAAGTCGCCGTCGCGCATGCGCCTGGCGGCCTCCGCGATGGTGGCGTCGGGACTGATGACCTCGACATCGCGGGTCATCACAGCGTTGACTTTTCGCATCTGGAATCCTTTGAAGAAAAAGTAAGTTGGGCGGCCGTGGTTCATGGCGGGAAAAGGGGTGCGCACGGCACTGATCCGGCGCAGCTACAGGTCTAGTCTTCTGCGCGGCCCGAGGTGTAGGACAACCGCCGAAAAGCCGGTGGTGCAAAGGAAGAACGCGCGCATGCCGCAGCCTGGGCGTGTCCCCATGTCGCGAAGGGCATGGGGCTCGCCGGGGTTGATGACCGTCGCTGATGCGTGCCCGCCACATCGCCCCCGCAGCGGCTGTGACCAATCGCGGCAATATCGTTACGGCCTGTTGAACGCGACGCGGAAGCCGCGTTCTCGACGCCGCGCGCGCAGCGGGCCGCTTCATCGGACCTTGCCCCGTGCGATGCCCGTGGGCCTTCGAGACAAACGCGATCACGCGCTGTTCCGCGCGTGCCGACACGCCCAGCCCGTGTCAACCCCCACCGCCGCAACACCTATGTAGGACTTCGCCCGGTCCGTGGCCGAAAAGTAGATGTGAAGTTCGCACATCTTGTTTCTCCCGGAAGCAGGACGGGCCGCGCTTTGGGCGTACCTTTATTGCACCGCAGCACGAAAAATCGAAGGCGCGGACTGAGGGATCGGGAGGGTTGAGTCAAGTCTCTTTCTTCACCAGACGGCATGCCGTTCGCCGGCATGCCGTCGATGTTTCCAAGAGGTGGTTATGCGAGTGTCCAGACCCATTCCTTTTCCGTCGGAACCGGGCCGACCGCGCGCCCCGGGTGCCGGACGTGCCCGGCGCCAGCGGGGCGCCTTCGTTCCGAAGCTGGCGGCCTATGCGCTGCTGGCCTTCGTGCTGTGGCTGATGGTCGCCACGCTGGTCGAGCCGCTCTTGTCCTCGCAGGCCACGCGGGCCGTGCTGCAGGCGCCGGTCGGCATCGTCACCTCGCCGATCAACGGCGTGGTGACGCAGATGGCGGTGCGCACGCGCGACGCTGTGGCGCCCGGCACGCTGGTGGCCACGGTGCGCAACCCGACCGTCAGCCAGGAGATCCTCACCACGCTGACCACGCAGCGCCTGGCCCTGCAGAGCCAGCTGTCGCAGCTGGGCAACCAGTACAAGTCCGACAGCCAGGAGATGCGCTCCATCGGCCAGCAGGCGCAGGTGACCCGTCAGGCCTCGCTGGCGCAGACCTGGGACGCGTGGGAGATCGCACAGCGCCAGCGCGACGTGGCGCACAGCGTGGTCGCCGAGCAGGAGAACAAGGTGCGCACCAACGAAGCGCTGCTGAAAGAAGGCGCCATCAGCGAGCAGGTGATGAACGCGTCCGAGGCCCAGCTGAGCACCGCGCGTGCCAATGCAGCGGTGGCCGAGCAGGCCTTCGCGGGGCAGGCGCAGACGGTGGCGAGCGCGGGGCAGGGCGCCTTCGTGGGCACCAGCGGCAACAGCCTGTTCCAGACGCTCGCGAGCCGGCGCGAAGCGCTGCGCAACAGCAGCGACCGCGCGCGCCAGGACGGCACCGCGATCGTCAAGCAGCTCGCGCAGATCACGCAGCTCGAGGACGAAGAGCGCCGCCGCGTCGACAAGCTCGCCGCCTACGAGGTCAAGGCGAGCCAGCCCGGCATGGTGCACACGGTGCTGGCGCCCGAGGGCGCGTATGTCATGGCGGGCTCCTCGCTGGTGCGCGTGACCGACTGCAGCCGGATCGGCGTCGTCGCCGTGTTTCCCGCGCGGTTGGCCAAGCGGCTGAGCGTCGGTTCCAAGCTCGACGTGAAGGTGGCGCAGAACGTCGACGTGCAGGCGCGCGTCGAGCAGCTGCTGCCCGTGGCCTCCGACGCACTGCAGAGCACGTACAGCGTGCCCTTCCCCTTTGCCGAGCAGGGCTCGATCTATGCGGTGGCGCGCATCGAGGCGCCCGAGCCGCCGCCCTCGGAAGACGGCAGCCGTCAGACCCTGTGCGTGCCGGGCAAGGTGGTCTCGGCCAGCCTCGCCAAGGCGTGAAAAAGCATGTCGCGCAGCCCACCGAGAACGCCATGTCGATCCCTTTCTCCTTCCGTGCCGTGGCACGGTGCGCCGCCGCATCGATGGCGCTCGCCGGCATCGCTGCTGCTGCGCCTCCCTCTTCACCCGGTGCCACGCAGAAGGCCCTTGCGCGCGAGAGCTGCGACGGGTTGCGGCGCGCCGTCGCGCATGACCAGGGGGGCGCGACGTCGGGGCCGCTGTTCCTGACCAGCTACCGCCCGGCGAATGCACAGGGCGAACCGCCGTTCGAGCCTGCGCTGGCGGGCGCCGGCTTCACCTACGACAACGCGCTGGCCGGCATCGCGCTGCTGGCGTGCGGCGAGCGCGCCGCCGCGCGGCGCATCGGCGACGCCGTGGTGCGGGCGGTGGCGCACGACCAGACGATGCCCGACGGGCGCGTGCGCAATGCCTACCGCGCCGGGCCGGTCACCGAGGAAAAGCCCGCGCTGCCCGGCCGCTGGGATGCGGGGCGCAAGCAGTGGATCGCCGATGCCTACCAGGTCAGCACCGCCACCGGCAACGTGGCCTGGGCCGCGTTGCTGCTGCTGAACCTGCACCAGGCCGAGCCCACGCCCGCCTACCTGGCGACCGCGCGACGGCTGCTGGCCTGGACCGAGCAGAACACGCGCGCCCGGAACGGCCCCGACGGCTACAACGGCGGGCGCCACGGCTGGGACCACGCGCAGCGCGCGCAGACCTGGAAGTCGACCGAGCACAACCTGGACATCGCCGTGGCGGCGGCGTGGGCCGCACGGGCCGTGCGCGCCGACGGCCAGCCGGACGGACCCGAGCCACGCCAGGCGCGCACCGCGCTCGATTTCGTGGGCCGCATGTGGAACCCGTCGGAGCAGCGCTTTCACATCGGCACCAAGGAGGATGGCGCCACGATCTCCACCGAAGGCTCCGGCCTCGATGCGCAGCTGTGGCCTTTGCTCGCGGCGCCCGAGGGCTCCTGCGCCTGGGTGCGCAGCCTCGACTGGGTCGAGAAGCACCACCGCGTCGGCGCGGGCTACGGTTTCTCGCGCGAGCCCGACGGCATCTGGACCGAAGGCAGCGCGCAGGCCGCCGCCACGCTGGTGGCCCGCAAGGGCGCGGCGCCCGAGGCGCTGTGGCAGCTGCTGGCCTCGCAGCGCGCCGGCAACGGCCTGTACTACGCCACGCCGAGCGCGCGCATTGCCACCGGCCTGGCTATCGGCCCCGATTCGACCGGTGCCGATTTCTTCTACTACCGCTGGCCGCACCTGGGCGCGACCGCCTGGATCGCCCTGGCCGCCACGGGTTTCAACCCCTTCACCGGCAAGACCGCCGCATCGGAAGTCCCCTCATGTCCAGCCTGATCGCCACACCGGAATTCCAGCTCAACGCCCTGGTCGGGGGGCTCGCCTTGCTCCTCATGACCTGGGCCAGGGTCGAGCGCATCACCCACCGCGTGCTGTTCGGCGCGCTCACCGCGTTGCTGCTGCTGCGCTACGCCGTCTGGCGCGTGGTCGCCACGATGCCGCCCTCGGACCTGGGCTTCGAGACCCTGTTCGCCTGGGTGTTCCTGGGCTTCGAGCTCACGGCCATCGTCTACACGCTGATGTCGATCCACATGCTCATGCGGCGCCGCGACAACCGCGCGCAGGCCGACCGGGGCGAGGCCGCATTGCGCGAACGCCATGCGCGTGGCGAGGAGGTGCCGGCCGTCGATGTCTTCATCTGCACCTACAACGAAGAGCTGGCCGTGCTCGAGAAGACCATCATCGCCGCGCAGGCCATCGACTACCCGCGGCTGAACGTCTGGGTGCTCGATGACACGCGGCGCGACTGGCTGCGCGCGTACTGCGAGCGCCGCGGCGTGCACTACGCGCGGCGGCCCGACAACCGCAATGCCAAGGCCGGCAACCTCAACAACGGCCTGCGCCTGTCCGCGGGCGTGACCGACGCGCCGTTCATCCTCGTGCTCGACGCCGACTTCGCGCCGCAGCGCCAGATCGTCTACCGCATGCTCGGCCTGTTCGAGGACCGCCGCGTGGGGCTGGTGCAGACGCCGCAGTTCTATTACAACGCCGACCCCATCCAGCACAACCTGCGCGCCACCGACAGCTGGGTCGACGAGCAGCGCGTGTTCTTCGACGTGCTGCAGCCCGCCAAGGACGCGGTCGATTCGGCGTTCTGCGTGGGCACATCGTTCATCGTGCGGCGCGACGCGATCACCGAGGCCGGCGGGTTCCCGGTCGGCAGCGTGTGCGAAGACATCCACACCACCTACCTGCTGCTGCGCCACGGCCGCATCACGCGCTGGCTGGGCGAGCGGCTGTCCAACGGGCTGTCGGCCGAGAGCATCATCGACTACATCAACCAGCGCAGCCGCTGGTGCCTGGGCACCGTGCAGCTCGCGCTGCTGCCCGACGGGCCCCTGCGCGGCCCGGGCTACAGCCTGTCGGCGCGGCTGCACTTCCTGCACGGGCTGCTGCACTGGCTGGGCAAGCCCTTCATGGTGCTGGTGCTGCTGGCGCCGGCGCTGTACTGGTATGCCGGCGTCTCGGCCTTCCATGCCACGCCGCAGGCCTTTGCGGCCTACGGCCTGCCGTCGCTCGTGATGTTCTGGGCCTACAGCTACTGGGTCAGCCAGCGCCGCTGCCTGCCCGTGTTCAGCGAGGTGAGCCAGCTGGTGGCGGCAATGGCCGTGAGCGGCACGCTGGCGCGCGCGATGCTGAAGCCCTTCGGCCATCCGTTCAAGGTGACGGCCAAGGGGCTGGACCGCTCGCGCACCGTGGTGCACTGGAAGCTGGTGGCCGTCTTCGGCGGGCTGCTGGTGGCGCTGCAGGGCGCGGCCGCGATGGCGGCCCTGGGCGGCGAGGCGCTCACGCCGGGCGACCAGCTCAACCTCGTGTGGACCGGCATCGCGCTGGTGCTGTGCCTGAGCGCGCTCATGGCCTGCGTCGACCTGCCGCGCCCGCAGCAGGAAGAGCGCTTTCCCTGGCGCGCGCGGGCACGGGTGCGCACGGCGACGGGCGAGGGCGAGTCGCGCTTCGTCAACATCGCGGCCGACGGCGCGCTGCTCGAAGGCCGGGGGCCGCTCAAGCGCCTGCGCGTCGGGCAGCCGCTGGAGGTGCATGTCGAGCCGGTCGGCTGGCTGCCGGCCCACCTCGCCGCGCGCGGCAGGGCGGGCGCCGAGCTGAAGTTCGCCGCCACCGAGGCGCAGCGCGAAGACCTCGTGCGCCATGTCTTCAACGTGCCGCCGAGCCACGTGGCCGTGCAGGTGCGGCCCTGGCAGGCGGCGTCGGCATTGTTCGCGAGTGCGGGCATGCGCGCGCCGGGCGCGGGCTTCGCGCGGCTGTCGCTGCGCCTGCTCTTCGCGGTGCTGGCCGTGTGCATCGTGCTCGTGACGACCGGGTGCAACCTCACGCCGCCGCTCAAGGACCCCGACCTGTCGGTGCCTTCGCAGTGGCCCGCGGGCGCCACGGCGCCGGGCGCGCAGCCCGTGGACTGGCGCAGCTTCGTGCAGGACGAGGAACTGCGCGGCCTGATCGCCACCGCGCTCGAGCAGAACCGCGACCTGCGCGCCTATGCCGCGAAGGCCCGCGAGGCGCGCGCGAACTATGCGGGCAACCGCGCGTCGCTGTTCCCGGCGCTGGGCCTGTCGGCGCATGCCCAGCGCGCGCAGACCACGCCGCAGGGCTCGCTCAGCCCGGTCGGCAACCTGCCATCGGACGGGCGCGTGTCCAACAGCTTCGACGTGCAGGCGGGCGTGATGTCGTACGAGCTCGATTTCTTCGGCCGGCAGCAGAGCACCGCGCAACAAAGCGGCGCGCTCGCCGAGGCCGGCGACAAGGACCACGCGGCCGCGCGCATGAACCTGGTGGGCGAGGTGTCGAACGCCTACCTCACGCTGCGCGCCGACCGTGCCCTGCTCGCGCTGGCCGAGTCCAACGAGGCCGCGCTGAACGCCAATGCCGACACGATCGGCCGCGCCCGCGCCGTGGGCGGCGCCGCGCAGCTGGACGTGTACCGGGTGCAGTCGCTGCTGCAGACCGCGCGCGTGCGGCAGGAGGAATACCGCATGCGTGTCGCGCAGGACCTGCAGTGGCTCAACGTGCTGGTCGGGCGCCCCGTGCCGCCCGAGACGGGCAGCGCGCGGCCCTGGCCCGAGCGCTCCACCGCGCAGGTCGCGGCCGGGTTGCCGTCGAGCCTGCTGCAGCGCCGGCCTGACCTGCTCGCGGCCTATGCACGCGTCGAGGCCGCCAACGCCGGCGTGGGCGCGGCCAAGGCCGCGATGCTGCCGACCATCTCGCTCACGGCGCTGGCCGGCGGTGTGAGCAAGGAGCTGTCGACCTTGCTCAGCAGCGGCAACAGCAGCTGGGCCGGCGTGCTGGGCGTGTCGCTGCCGATCTTCGACTGGGGCCGCCGGTCGGCCAACGTGAGCGCCAGCGAAGAGCGGCTGGCCGCCGCGATGGCCGGTTACGAATCGGCGGCGCAGGTCGCCTTTCGCGAGGTGGCCCACGCGCTGATCGCCAGCGACCACCTGCAGCCGCAGCTGGAGGCGCAACAGGCGCGCGTGCAGGTGCTCGAGAAGGTGGCCGGCATCTCGCGCACGCGTTTTCGCAGCGGCATGGAAGACTACTTCTCCAGCCAGGATGCGCAGCGCGAGCTCTACACCGGGCAGCAGCAGCTGATCGAACTGCAGCTCAAGGCGGCGGTGAACACCGTGAACCTGTACAAGGCGCTGGGCGGGGGCTGGGGCAGCGCGTAGCGCGTGGCGTTGGCGCAGGGCTGACGCGGCCGCGTGCGTGCGACCGGCGATTCAGTTCACTGCACCTCGTCGCACCACACCCTGAACCCATCCAGTTCGTTGGGCCCGAAGGTGTTGGACAGCGCGACGTCGCTGGCGTCGCGCCCTTGCGCGATCAGCACGCGGCCGATGCGGGGCACGTTGTTGCGCGCGTCGAAGGTGTACCAGCGGTCGCCCAGGAAGGCCTCGAACCAGCCCGCGAAGTCCATCGTGCCGTGCGGGGGCGGCGTGCCGACATCGCCGAGGTAGCCGCTGCAATAGCGGGCCGGAATGTTCAGGCAGCGGCACATCGTGATGGCCAGGTGCGCATAGTCGCGGCACACGCCTTGCCCTTCCTTGAAGGCTTCGAACGCCGAGCGGGTGCGCCGCGCATGCGGGTAGCCGAACTCGATGTGCTGGTGCACGAAGTCGCACACCGCCTGCACGCGGCCCCAGCCGGTCGGGCCGTTGCCGAAGCGCTGCCAGGCGAAGTCGGACAGCAGGTCGGTTTCGCAGTACCGGCTGCCCAGCAGGTAGAGCAGGGTGGACTCGGGCAGGTACTCCACCGGCACCTGCGGCGCCGAGGGCACGACGATGTCGGGTGCGCCGCTGTCGTGAACCACGGTGTCCGTGCTCAGCACGAAGCGGCCCGCGGGGGCGACCAGGCGTGTGCACCAGTTCCCGAACAGGTCGCGGTACGCGGTGGTGGGAACGGCCGGTTTCGTGAGCAGATGGTCCGGGCGCAGCAGGTCCGAGGCGCGCGAGTAGTGAATGCTGAGGGCCAGGATCATCGGCGTCGGCCGGGGAAACTGGTAGGCGATCTCGAAACCGAGCTGGATGTTCATCGGCCCATGATGCGCCTTCATTCGCCAGCGCGCGGGAATTCGCGGTGCGATGCCAGCGCGCGGCGGCTTTCAGGGGGCGTCGCCGGACCCCGACGTGGCGTGGCGCTGCTCGGCATAGGCCTTCAGCGACCGCATGGTCCGGGGCAGTCCGTGTCGAACCTGCTTGGCGACGCCCGGCCCGAACAGGAAGGCCAGGGCGCCGGTGAACCACACGCGGTGCACCACGTCCGAGCCGCTGTCCGTTGCGGACACCGTGTGCTTGAAGTGCATGCGGAACAAGGGGATGTAGCCCTGCGCGGTGAACGATTGGCCCTCGGAGCGCTCCGTGACCACCATCGGGACGCCCATGCCTTTTTGCGGAACGATCCGGCCCTTGGTGCCCACGGCGAAGGGGCCGTCGAGCCGGGCCTGCTTGGTGTCCGGGTCCCACAGGTGCCATCGGTCGACCTCGCTCCAGATGCGGTCGATGACCCGGGGCGGGACGGCGATGTGGATGCGTTCTTCGATGTGCATGGGAGGAGGGGTTGAAGGGATCGTGGAGCCTAACGCACGCGGCGCGTCATGCCTTGCGGCTCCAGTCGTCAGCGCTCCTTGCGCAGGATGGCTTCCAGCGCCTCCATGGCTTGCAACGCCGAGGGGCTGAGGTAGCCGCCGGCGCGCCGCACGATGCCCACGCGACGGGTCGATCGCCATCCGCCGACGGGGCTGACCGGCACGAACTGCGCCGCGACCGGCGGCTCTTTCAGCACCGAACGCGGCACCGGCATCAAGGCGCCCAGCGAGCGCACCAACGCCAGCTCGCGCTGGGACGAACGCGAGGTGCCCACCGGCTCGGGCGGGTCGAGCCGGTGCGCGCGGAAGTTCGCTTCGAACTCGGTGTGCGTCGACGTGCCGGGCGCCATGACGATCCACCGCGCCTGCGCGAGCTGGTCCCAGCCCACCTCGCGTCTGGTGCGTGCCAGCGGATGGCCGATCGGCGCCATGGGCAGCAACGGGTCGTCCCGCAGGCCTTCCCATGCCAGCGCGGCCGTCGGCTTCTTGTGCAGGCCGGTCAGGGCGAACTCCAGCTCGCCCATGGCGACGGCCCGCGTGAGCGAGTCGGAGTTGCCACCCGACAGGTCCACGCGGATCCCGCGCTCGATGAGCGCGGCCACCACCGGCAGCACCCAGCGGTCGGGAATGCCGTCGCCGACACCGCAGCGCAGCACGCCGGCGCGCGCCTGCCGCAGGTCGCGCAGTTCCGCATGCAGGTCGGTGGCGTCCAGGTCGATGCGCTGCGCTCGCTTCAGGAAGGCCTGGCCCAGCTCGGTGGGGCGCATGCCCCGGGCCAGCCGTTCGAACAGCTTGACCTTGGTGGCGCGCTCGAGCCGCGTCACGGCCTTGCTCAGGGTGCCCGGTGAAATGCCGAGACAGGCCGAGGCATGGCTCAGCCCGCCTTCGCGCGCGATCACCACGGCCAGATGGAGGTCGTTCAAGTTCATGGTTTTCCAAAGTGGAAAAGGTCGCCACGGAATGTAGGTTGCTGCGCGCCGGGCGGCAACCTATCGTTCAGCCCGGACACCACCAGGAGACACACCCATCATGCTTCGCAGTTCTTTCTTCCTGGGCGCCCTGTGCGCCTTCTGGGCCCTGGGGACTGCCTCGGCCTGCGCACAAGCGGCCTATCCTTCGCGCCCCATCACGCTGGTGGTTCCGTTCGCCGCGGGCAGCGGCACCGACATCGGCGCGCGCGTGCTGGCCAAGGACCTGACGGACATCCTGAAGGCGCCCGTCATCGTCGACAACAGGCAGGGCGCGAACGGCGCGCTGGGAACGGCGGCCGCAGCACGCGCGAAGCCCGACGGGTACACGCTGCTGATCGGCTCGGCCACGACCAACGCCGTCAATTTCTCGTTCTTCCCGGCCAGGCTCGGCTATGAACCCGGGTCGTTCGAGATGGTGGCGGGCCTGGGCAGCAGCCCGATCTCGCTGTACGTCGCGGCCAACGCCAAGTGGCGCAACCTGGCCGACCTGATGGCCTACGGCAAGGCCCATCCGAACGCGCTCAGGTGCGGCAGCGGCAACGCGGTGACGCAGGTGGCCTGCGAGATCTTTCGCAAGTCGGCGGGCATCGACGCCGTCACGGTTCCCTACAAGTCGAACCCGCAATCGCTGGCGGACCTGGCCGGCGGGCACATCGAGTTCGCGTTTTCCGACGCGTCGGTGGCCAAGGTCTTCATCGACGGGAACAAGCTGAAGCCGCTGGCCGTGGCCGCCGCGCGGCGCTATCTGGCCACGCAGGACGTCGGCACGTTCCGTGAACAAGGCATTGCCGATTTCGAGATCACCGGATGGACCGCCGTGTTCGTGCCCGCGGGCACGCCCGCGCCCATCGTCGAGACGCTGCATGAGGCCATCCGCAAATCGTCGGCGTCGCCGGAGTCGGTGCAACTGCGCGCCAGCAGCGGAACGCAGCCGCTGGCGTTCAATCTGGAAGAAGGTCGCCGCTTCGCCAGGGAAGAGATCGCCCGTTGGGCGCGTTATGTGAAGAACAGTGGTGTCAAGCCGGAGTGACGCGATGACATCGAACCCCACACCCCTGGCCGGCTTGCGCGTCATCGACTGGACCCACGTGCTGGCCGGCCCCTTCGCCGGCTACCAGCTCGGCCTGCTCGGCGCCGAGGTGATCCGCATCGAGCGCGCCGACGGCGACGACATGATCCGTGCCAAGGGCCTCGATGCCGAACTGACCGCCCTCGGACTGGGCGAGACCTTCGTGACGCAGGGCGCGGGCAAGCGCTCGCTGGCCATCGATGCGCGCGACCCGCGGGCCAAAGAGGCGCTGAGCGAACTGATCGGCAGCGCGGATGTGCTGCTGGAGAACTTCCGGCCCGGCAAGCTGGCGACGCTCGGCTTCGATCCGCAGCAACTGATCGCGCGCCATCCGCAGCTGGTCGTCTGCTCGATCACCGGCTTCGGCCCCGCATCGGACCGGCGCGCCTACGACCACGTGATCCAGGCCGCGAGCGGGCTCATGGCGGCCAACGCCGACCGCGACGGCAAGCCGCAGCGGGTGGGTTTCCCGCTCGTCGACTACGCCGTGGGCCAGCAGGCCGCGCTGGCGGTGATGAGCGCGCTCTACCGGCGCGACCGACCGAACGGCGAGGCGCGCACGCGCGGCGAATGGCTCCAGGTGTCGATGATGGGCGCGGCGCTCACGCTGATGGCGCCCACCTACGCGGGGCCGCTGGTCAGCGGCATGGAGATGCCGCGCAGCGCATCGACCGCGTTTTCCGGCAGCCCGCTGTCGGGCGCCTTCGAGGTGGCCGACGGCCAGCTGGCCATCGTCTGCAATGCGGCCGACCAGGCGAAGGGGCTGCTGAACGCGCTGCGCGAAGCCGGCACGGACGCCTCGCTGCTGTCGTCGCTGCACGAGGCCGCCGAACTGCGCGACGTGCCGCGCGCGCAGGCGCTGCTGGGCCAGGCGCTGGGTGGAAGAACCACGGCCGAATGGGATGCGCTGCTGACCCGCCACGGCGTGCCCGCCACGCCGGTGATGCGCCCCGCACAGGCGGCGGCACAGATGGCGCGCGACTGGCCGCACGTGGAACTGCCGTTGCCGAACGGCGCGCGGCGGGTGCCGGTGCCAGGCATCGGTTTCACGTCCAGCGAGCCGCTGACACCTTCGCTGCGCGCGCCGGTGCGTCGTGGCGCGGACACGCGCCGCCTTCTGGCCGAAGCCGGGCTGGAGGCGTCGGCCATCGCGGCCATGCTCGCCGACGGCGCGGCGAGCGAGCCTGCGGACTGAGCGCCGCGGTGGTCCCGCCGGGGCTGCGGCGCGTCCCGATTCAGCGCGGAAAGTGTGGCGAAAACGCCGAGAAAAATATTTCTCCAGGTTTTTCAGCGTCGCTGCCTGTTTCGCAGGCACCGTGTTGCAGGCCCCGCCAGGCAAGGGTTTCGCGCGCTGCGCACACGGTTTTCCACAACATTGTCCCCATCGGGATTGGAAAACCCGTCACTTCGATGTGCTAGGGCGCGAACCAGGCAGGGGCAGCCGCAGCCAGACGGTGGTGCCGGCACCGGGCGTGCTGTCCGCGCCCAGGGTGCCATTGTGTTTCTGGACCACCGCGCGCACGACGGAAAAGCCCAGGCCCATGCGCCGCGTGCCCGTGCCCTTGGTCTCGCCGGGGGCGGCTTCCGGCACGGTGGGCGCGCGCCGTCCGCGCGGCGCGTGGAGGAGGGCGTCGAGCTGTCCGGGCGTCATGCCCGAGCCTTGGTCGCTGACGGAGATCCGGACGCTGGTCGCGTCTGCGCCGTTGGCGCCGGGCTCGATGGCCATGCCCAATTCCACGCGGCGGCCGGACGGGCTGTGGCGGATGGCGTTGTTCAGCAGGTTGACGATGGCGCGGGTCAGCAAGGCCCCGTCGGCGCGCAGGATCGTGTCGCCGGCGTCGTCGTCGATGCGGGCTTCGACGCGCACGCCATGGGCCTGCGCGTAGTGCCACACCTGGTCTCTGGCATCGAGCAGCACGGCGCCGACGTGCGTGTCCGCAAAGCGGTAGTCGTCCGATTCGGCGAGCGCGAAGTCCATGAAGCCCTCGGCCATCGCGAGGGTGCGCTCAGCCTCGCGGCCGATGGCCGAACGCATGTCGGCATCGGCCGTGGGATGCATCGACAGGATGCTGAGGATCGTGACCTGCGGGCTGCGCAGGTCGTGCGACAGGAACTGGCGCCACTCGTCGCGCTGGCGCTGCGCTTCGCGCTCGGCCGTGAGCTCGGGCAGCATCACGACCCAGCCCCGGTCTTCGGGCGCGTCGCCGCTGAAGGCCGCGGCCTCCAGGCGGAACACGCGCGCGTCGGGGGTGGTGTATTCGCCGTGCAGCCGGTCGGTCCAGTGGGCAGCGTCCGTGCGGGTCGGCGTGCCGCTGGCGGGCGGCACGGCCAGCGGCGCGATCAGCTCGGGCAGGCGCACGCCGCGCAGCGCGGGCGGTGCAATGCCATCGTCGTCGTCGTGCGATGGCATGGCACCGGCGCCCAGCAGCCGGAAGGCCGCGGCGTTGCCCGACCCGATGCGCCCCTCTTCGTCGCAGATCAGCATGGCCACGGGCATCGCCTGCATGGCCTTGTCCATGAGCTGCTGCATGCGCCGCAGGCGTGCAATGGCGCGGTCGAGCGCCTGCTTGGGATGCTCCGCCGGATCGGCGGGCGCCGGCGAGCGGGCCGGCATGACTTCGAAGGTGCCGCCGGGCAGGGCGTCGAGCACCTGCGCGCGCTTGCGCAGGTAGACGAACTGCGATTCGAGACGGCGCCAGCTCCACAGCAGGTAGAGGATGGCCAGGCCGAGCATCGGCGCGACAGGCGGCAGCCAGTGGTGCCACGCCAGCATGGCGATGCCGCTGATCAGCAGGCACGCGCTCGCGAGGCCGGCGGCGATCGGCAGCGCGTGCCGGCCCCGTCGGACCAGCAGCCACAGCGCGAGCCACAGCGGCACCACCGTCCAGGCCGCGTGCCACAGCGGCGGCGACACGCTCACGTTGCGCCCGTGCATCAGGTTGTCGATGGCATTGGCATGCACCTCCACGCCGGGCAGCACGCCGCGGATGCCGGCGTTGGGCGTGAGCGTCTGGTCGCCGAGGCCGGGCGCGGTGGCGCCCACGAGCAGCAGCTTGTCGCGCAGCAGTTCGGCGGGCACTTCGCCGCGCAGCACGCTCACGTAGGGCACGGTGCGGTAGCTGCCGCGCGGGCCGGCGAACAGCAGGCGCAACGGGCTCTGGCGAAGCCAGTCGGTCGACATGGCCTCGGGGTCGATCGCAGGCGAGGGGACGCGCTGCGCCATCAACGCGCCCACGTAGGGCTGCAGCTGGTTCGGATAGCCCTCGAGCAGGTACAGCGTGCGCGCCACGCCGTCGGTGTCGGGCGCAAGGCCGGCATGCCCCACGCCGCGGGCCTGGGCGGCAAAGTCCGGCAGCGGCGGCAGGAAGCCCGGCCATTCGTGGCTCGTGAAGGCCAGGGGGCTCGCATGCAGCAGCGGCAGGTACACGGGCAGCAGGCCCATGGCCTGCGCCAGGTGCGCGTCTTCGCGCGGGTCGGCGCTCGGCTCGGTCAGGAAGAGATCGAGCAGCACCGCGCGCGGCGCCGCCGGGGCGAGCCGTTCGAGCAGGCGCGCGTGGGTCGCGCGGCTCCAGGGCCAGCGCCCGAGTTCGCGCAGGCTGTGCTCGTCGATGGCGATGATCAGGATGTCGGCCGACGCCCGGTGCGAGGCCAGGATCAGCAGGCGGTCGTGGATGTACGCATCCATCTGCAGCAGGCCCGGGCGGTGCGCCAGGCCGAGCATGGCCAGCGGCAGCAGCAGCGCCATCAGCAGGCGTTCGACGACGAGGCGCATGCGCGTGGCCCCGCTTCAGCGCGCCGGAATGTCGAAGCTTCCGCCGAAACCGGTCGCTGCGGATGCCGCACCGTCGGGGGTGGCTTGGCGTGCACGCCAGTGGTAGCGCCCGCCGAGCGCGAAGGGGCCGACCGTCATGCCGGTGGCATAGACCGCGGGCTCGTTGACCAGCAACACGGCGAAGTCAGGGCTGCGCGCGAGTTCGAAGGTGTAGCGCTGGCCCGCGATGCCCGGCCAGCGGACCTCCACGCGCCCGTCGGGCAGTGCGGTCGACGTGCTCTGGCCGCCCGCGCCGCCTTCGACCGTGGGCAGGTAGACCGTGCCGTCGCCCGGCAACCCTTCGAGCCGGGCGGCATCGAAGGCCGTGAGGCGCAGCTGGTAGAGGCCCGATGGCAGTTCCGCCGGCACCGTGAAGGAAGGTCCTGGGCCGCGTTGTTCGTACACCGGCAGCAGGAAGCGCTCGTCGCGCGCCAATTGCAGGCGGTAGGTTTGCGCGCCCGCAACGGGCGTGAAGCGGAACGTGCGGTCGTTGCGCGCCGTCGTTTCGGGCACCAGCTGGGGCGCCGGCAGCAGCCCCTGCGCTTGCGACGGGCCGCTCTCCAGCAGCACCGCGCCGCGGCCTTCGCGCAGCACGAGCGGCGGTTCTGCCTGCGCGGTGCGCTGCACCACCACTTCACCCGAAATCACTTCGCCGGTCAGCACGCCGTCTTCGTCGCGCACGCGAAAGTGCGTGCCGCGCACGCCCAGGCCCATCGACCGCGCGCGGATCTCGAATTGCTGGTTCGGCTGCTGCTTGTGCACCTGCGATTCGACGCGGCCTTCGATGAGCCGCAGCCGCACGGTATTGGCGTCGATGGCCAGCACCTCGAGCGCGCTGCGCGAGGGCAGCACGACGCGGCTGCCACCCGCCACCCCGAGGGTCACGAAGGCATCGGTGCCGGTGATGAGCGTGTCGCCGGCCTGGATCGGCAGGCCGGGCGTGAGGACCTGTTCAGGCACACCCGCGCGCTTGCGCGAGGCCCGGCCTTCGACCGCGGTGACCACCGCCGCGCCCTCGGGCACGAGCCGGCCATCGGCAAAGTACAGCACCGTGCCCGGTTGCAACAGGCGGGGCTCGCCCACCTGGTTGCGCTGCTGCACTTCGGGCCAGCGCAGCGGCGTGTCCATCTGCTGGCCCGAGATGCCCCACAAGGTCTCGCCGGGCTTCACCACGTGCGGCGACTGCGCGCCCGCCGCGGTGGCGAGGAGCAGCGCGGCGCAGGCCAGGAGGCGGTGCGGGCGGCGCAGGCGGAACAGGGTTGGGTGCGTCGTCGCCATCAGGAATCCGCCTGCGGTGCGTGTTGCGTGGCCTCGAGCCGGTAGCCGCGGCCATACACCGTGCGCAGGCTCAGTCCGCTTTCGGCTTCGAGGCCGAGCTTGCTGCGCAGCCGGTAGATGTGGCTGTCCAGCGTGCGCGAAGGCAGCTCTTCGTTGCTGTAGCCGGCGCTTTCGAGCAGATGCGCGCGCGACACCGTGTCGCCCATGTGCTGGAACAGCGTCAGCGCGAGCTTGAATTCGCGGTCGGTGAGGGCATGCCGCTGCGGCGCGGCGTCGTCGCCCGGGACCGGGTGGATCAGGACGCTTTGCGACACCCGTTCGAACTCCCAGCGGCCGAAGCGCTCGCCGTCGGACGGCGCGAGCGGCACGCGCCGGGCCATCAGGCGCTGCACGCGGGCGCGCAGTTCGAGCGGTCGGAAGGGTTTGACGATGTAGTCGTCGGCGCCGAGGTTCAGTGCCTGCACCACGTCGTGCTCGGAAGCGCGCGAACTCAGCATGAGCACCGGCACTTTGTCGGTCTGCCACTTGCGCAGCCACTGCAGCAATTCGACGCCGGCCAGGCCGGGCACGTTCCAGTCGAGCACCAGCAGATCGAAGCTTTCGCGCCGCAGTGCCTGTTGCAAGGTCGACCCGTTCGAAAACGTGATGCAGGTCACATTCGTCTCGCCAATTGTTAACAGCTGCTCGAGTGTCCGCACGAGATGCGAGAGCTGGTTCGGGTCGTCTTCAAGGATGGCGATGCGCATGGACTCCAAGGGTGGCGGCGGCAATTTTGACAGTGAATCCACACCCGAAATCTGACGAATTCCGTAGCGTGAACGTTAGCAACATTGTTGGCGATGGTTATGAAGTAGTAAAGAAATTCACAAATGCAGCCTAAAGCTGGCCGCAAATCTGACCAAACCTCACGCCGGCCCTTCGACCCTCGAAGGCCGTCGACATCATCCGCCCCCTGTAGCGCCACCCGGCGCTCCGATCACTCCACATCTCCGGTCATCTCCGCTCGCCATGTCGCGATCCTGCGGGGTACAGCCGGCTTGCATCCGAGGAACAGGGGAAATGAACAAGTCTTATCGATCCATCTGGAATGAGGCGCTGGGCGCCTGGGTTGCCGCGTCGGAAATTGCTTCGGCCCGAGGCAAGAAAAGCCGCAGCGCGCAACGCCAGCTCGCGGCGCTGGGTCTGGGCATGCTCCTGTTGGGCGGGCCGGCGCTCGCGCAGGTCGGGATCGGGACGCCGAACCCGGACCCCAGTGCCTGGCTGACGATCGGTGCGGAGCCGGGCCCGGGCGTACCGAACAAGGGCGTGCTGATGCCGCGTGTGGCATTGGCCGACGCATCGACCTGGGGTCTCGCCGCGCCCACGCCGGTGGAAGGCATGGTCGTCTTCAACACCACGGCAGGCACCTCGGCCAACGGCCTCGGCGTCGGGCTGATGACCTGGAAGAACGGTCGTTGGGTGAATGTCGACGAGACACCGTACCTGCACGTGAACTCGACGGCGGTCGGCAACTCGACGCAGGCCAACTCGGGCGCCATCGGCGTCAACAGCGTGGCGATCGGCCCCGATGCGAAGGCGCTCGCGAACGACACCGTGGCCATGGGCAACGGCGCCGAGGCGCACAAGCTCGGCG
This sequence comes from Variovorax boronicumulans, assembly GCF_009811375.1. Classification (NCBI taxonomy): domain Bacteria; kingdom Pseudomonadati; phylum Pseudomonadota; class Betaproteobacteria; order Burkholderiales; family Comamonadaceae; genus Variovorax; species Variovorax boronicumulans. Next base: position 2,766,165 of record NZ_BKDH01000001.1, on the reverse strand, counting down.
ACATCGCCATCGGCCGCGCCGCCATTGCGAGCGGTGGCGACCGCCTGACCGGACCGACCGAGAACTGGAGTTCCGTGGCGGTGGGCACCTATGCCTCCGCGACCGAAGGCAACTCCGTGGCCCTGGGGGGCTCGGCCAAGGCCGAGGGACGCGGCACCGCGCTGGGTTCGCGCGCCGAAGCCGGCTACGACACCGTCGCGATCGGCACGTTCGCGGGCACGGGCCGCCCCGCCAAGGCCGACCCCAACGATTTCAGCAATTCGCTCAACACCTTCGTCGGCAGCGGCTCGGGCGCGAGCGGCAATGGCGCGCGCAATTCCTACGTCGGCAACCAGGCGGGCCTTGTGGTGCAGGGCGACGAGAACGCCGGCATGGGCTACGGCGCGGGCGGGCTCTCGAGCGGCAACCGCAACGTCGCGGTGGGCCAGCGCGCCGGCCAGTTCGTGACGGGCGACCAGAACATCAACCAGGGCACGATGGCGGGCTTTCAGGCCAAGGGCAGCAACAACATCGCGCTCGGCACCCTGGCGAGCGCCAACCTGGCGCTGGCCGCGCAGGACCCGAACGCCCCGATCTCCCAGGCCGCCGTGCAGGCGGCGAACCTGGCGGCGCAGACCGAGTACATGGGCTTTCTGGCCAAGCGCGGCGTGACCGAGGCCGGCCTGGCCGACGGCACCTACACCCTGGACGCCAGCGGCAACGTCATCGAGGCCAGCAGCGGCAACGTGCTGGTCACCGCCGCCGAGCTGCAGACCTCGGTCACCCAGGCGTTCCAGCGCAACGGCGTGGCCGGCATCGATGCCAGCCGCACGACGGCCATCGGCCACCTGTCGCGCGCCACCGGCGACGACGCCGTGGCGCTGGGCTCGTCGGCGGTCGCCGGCGACAAGGCCGCCGTGGCCATCGGCACGACGAGCAAGGCGTTCGGTGTGTCCAGCGTGGCGGTGGGCGACAGCGCCTTTGCGAAGGGCGAAGCCTCCATTGCCATGGGCAAGGGTGCCCAGGCCAACGGCACGCAGTCGATCAGCATCGGCACGGGCAACGTCGTCAACGGCAACAACAGCGGCGCCATCGGCGATCCGAGCACGATCGACGGCGCCAACAGCTACAGCGTGGGCAACAACAACACGCTGGGCGCTGCGGCGAACAACACCTTCGTGCTGGGCAACAACGTCAACGTCAACGTGGCCAACGCGACTGCGCTGGGCGACTCGACCAGCGTGACGGTGGCTGACGGCGCTGCGCTGGGCAGCAAGTCGGTGGCGAGCACGGACAAGGGCGTGGCGGGCTTCGACCCGGCCACGGGCAAGGCCTCGACGGACACCTCGGCCACGTGGAAGAGCACGCTGGGCGCGGTGAGCGTGGGCGGCAACGGCCAGACGCGGCAGATCACGAACGTGGCGGCGGGCACGCAAGCCACCGATGCGGTGAACGTCGCGCAGCTCAAGGCGGGGCAGACGCATTACTACAGCGTGAACGACAACGGCGTGCAGGGCGGCAACTACGACAACAAGGGCGCCACGGGCCTCAACGCCATGGCCTCGGGCGTCGATGCCAAGGCCGGCGGGGACCATGCGACCGCCATGGGTCATGGCGCGACGGCCGGCGGCCACTATGCGATTGCGCAGGGCTACCAGGCCAACGCGGCCGGCGCGAACGGCGTGGCGATCGGAACCCAGGCCTCTGCCGCCAAGGGCGGCACGGTGGCAATCGGCGCAAGCGCGGGCAAGGATTCGACCGTGCTGACGGGGACCTTCATCGGTGCCGGTGCCGGCAACAAGAGCGCGGGCGCGGACATCACCGCCATCGGCAACAACGCAGGGCAGGCGGCGTCGGGCAACAGCAACACCTTCATCGGGGCAACGGCCGGCAGCTCGTCGGAAGGCGACCTGAACAGCTTCATCGGCGCGGGGGCGGGCATCTTCTCCAAGGGCACCGCCAACTCGGCCTTCGGCAACCTGGCGGGCGCAAACACCGAGGGCGACAGCAATGCCGCATGGGGCTTCGCCGCGGGCGCTTTCGTGAAGGGCGACGGCAACATCGGCATGGGCACTTCGGCGGGCGCCAGCGTCGTGGGTTCGGGCAATGCCGCGATCGGGCAGGGGGCGGGGCTTGGCACCCAGGGTGATGCGAATCTCGCCATCGGTGCGGGGGCAGGCTCGATCGCCAAGGGCAACGGCAACGTGGCGCTGGGCCAGAACGCCGGTCTTGCCGCCGACGGCAACGAGAACATCGCGCTCGGCCAGACGGCAGGGGCCCTGGTGAGCGGCAACCGCAACCTGGCGATCGGCTCGGCCGCGGGCCTTGCCGGCGATGTGGCCGCCGGGAACATCACGCCGACGACGGCGAGCGACACGATCGCCCTGGGCACCCAGGCATTTGCCAATGCCGAGCGCGCCATCGCGATCGGCACGGGCGCCCAGGCGCTGGGCACGCAGTCGATCAGCATCGGCACGGGCAACGTCGTCAACGGCAACAACAGCGGCGCCATCGGCGACCCGACCGTGATCGACGGCGCCAACAGCTACAGCGTGGGCAACAACAACACGCTGGGCGCAGCGGCGAGCAACACCTTCGTGCTGGGCAACAACGTCAAGGTCAACGTGGCCAATGTCACGGCACTGGGCGATTCGACCAGCGTGACGGTGGCCGACGGCGTGGCACTGGGCAGCAAGTCGGTGGCGAGCACGGACAAGGGCGTGGCGGGCTTCGACCCGGCCACGGGCCTGGCCTCGACGGACACCTCGGCCACGTGGAAGAGCACGCTGGGCGCAGTGAGCGTGGGCGGCAACGGGCAGACGCGCCAGATCACGAACGTGGCGGCGGGCACGCAAGCCACCGACGCGGTGAACGTCGCGCAGCTGAAAGCGGGCCAGACGCACTACTACAGCGTGAACGACAACGGCGTGCAGGGCGGCAACTACGCCAACGATGGCGCCACCGGCATCAATGCACTGGCGGCGGGCGTGGGCGCGCAGGCCAACGGCGAGCGCAGCGTGTCCATCGGCTACCAGGCCGGTGTGGGCGCCAGCGCCGGCCTGGCCGGCCAGAACAACGTGGGCATCGGCACCGAAGCGGGTGGTGGTGTCGTGGGTTCCAGCAACACCGCCGTGGGTTCCGCTGCGGGCAAGGACGTGGCTGGCAGCTCGAACGCGGCGTTCGGCATCGCGGCGGGCCAGGGCGTCCAGGGCGACTACAACCTGGCGATGGGTGTCTACAGCGGCATCGGGACCAAGGGCACCTACAACACCGCGATCGGCGGCAGTGCGGGCCAGGCCGTGAACGGCAACGACAACATCGCCATGGGCGACCTGTCGGGCTCCTCCGTCGTCGGCGACACGAACGTCGGCATCGGCGCGGCGGCGGGCGCCGGCACCAAGGGCAACAGCAACGTCGCCATCGGCACCCTGGCGGGCGTGGTCGATCCCGCGACGTTGAGTGGCATCACCGCCGACAACACGGTGAGCATCGGCAACAGCGCCGTGGCCAGCAAGAACGACGGCGTTGCCATCGGCCGCCAGGCGCAGGCCAGTGCGGCCAACGGTGTCGCGCTCGGCGCGGATTCGAAGGCGACGCAGGACGCAACCGCACTGGCGCTCAAGAACGCCTATGTGCCGGCAGGCGCGACGGCCGTGGCCGGCACCGCGCCGGTGGGCGAGGTGTCGGTGGGCAGCGCGGGCAAGGAGCGGCGCATCACCAACGTGGCGGCGGGCTCGGACGATACGGATGCCGTCAACGTGAGCCAGCTCAAGGGCGCGCAGACGCACTACTACAGCGTGAACGACAACGGCACGCAGGGCGGCAACTACGACAACAAGGGCGCGACCGGCATCAATGCGATCGCGTCAGGCGTGGATGCCGTGGCCGCGGGCGTGGGCACCGTGGCGGTCGGCAACATGGCCGGCTCGGGCAGCACGGCGGCTGGCAACTCGCACAACACCTTCGTCGGGTACGGTGCGGGCCGGCAGGTTGCGGGAGCGGACAACACGGCCGTCGGCAACAGCGCGGGTGTGTCGGTGACGGGCGGGAACAACACCGCGCTCGGGTTGAGCGCGGGCGCCCGCGTCACTGGTGACTCCAACATCGGCATCGGCGTGAACGGCGGGGCAGTCACGACCGGTTTCTCCAACGTGGGCATCGGAAGTTCCGCGGGGCAGGGCACCAACGGCGCCTTCAACGTGGCGCTGGGCGGTCTTTCCGGCGGCGGGGTCCAGGGCAGCGCCAACGTCGCGATCGGCTTGAACGCGGGCGAGAACATCAGCGCCAGCAACACCGTCGCCATCGGCACCCGTGCCAAGGCCACGGGCGACAGCGGCGTCAGCATCGGCACCGATGCCAGCGCCACCTACGCGAACGCGGTGGCGCTCGGTGCCAACAGCACCACGGCCACGGACCTGGCGACGTTGAACGCGAACGCGGCCTACGTGCCGCCGGGCGCAACGTCGGTCGCCGGCGCGACGCCGGTGGGCGAAGTGTCGGTAGGCGGCGTGGGTGCCGAGCGGCGCATCACCAACGTGGCGGCCGGCGCGGTCGATACGGATGCGGTGAACGTGAGCCAGCTCAAGGCCGTCGATGCGACCGCCAACGCGGGTTGGAACGTGGCGGCCAACGGCGAAGCCACGGGGGGCAACGTCGCACCGGGCGCCAAGGTCGACTTCAGCAACTCGGACGGCAACATCGCGATCACGCGCACCGGCACGGATCTCGACTTCAAGCTGGCTGACGATGTGAAGGTCAACAACAGCGTGACGGTGGGCCAGAGCGTGCTCAACACCACGGGCCTGACGGTGAACGATGGAACGACGACCACAGCCGTTGCGGCCGGTGGCGTGACCAGCGGGACGGTCAAGCTGAGTGGGGTGACGAACGACATTCAGGGGCTGAGCAACAAGACGCTGACCGATCCGAGCTTTGCGACGGTGGGCCGTGCGGCCACTGAAGAGCAGCTCAAGATCGTCAATGACACGGCCAGCGCAGGCTGGAACGTGGCGGCCAACGGCGAGGCCACGGGCGGCAATGTCGCGCCTGGCGGCAAGGTGGACTTCAGCAACTCCGACAGCAACGTCACGATCACCCGCAGCGGTACGAACCTTGACTTCAAGCTCGCTGACGACGTGAAGGTCAGCAACAGCGTGACCGTGGGCCAGAGCGTTCTCAACACCACGGGTCTGACGGTCAACAACGGCACGACCACCACCGCGGTCGCGGCAGGCGGCGTGACCAGCGGGACGGTCAACCTGAGTGGCGTGACCAACGACATCCAGGGTTTGAGCAACAAGACGCTGACTGATCCAAGCTTTGCGACGGTGGGCCGTGGGGCTACGGAAGAACAGCTCAAGATCGTCAATGACACGGCCAGCGCAGGCTGGAACGTGGCGGCGAACGGTGAGGCCACGGGTGGCAATGTGGCGCCTGGCGGAAAGGTCGACTTCAGCAACTCCGACAGCAACGTCACGATCACCCGCAGCGGTACGAACCTCGACTTCAAGCTCGCTGACGACGTGAAGGTCAACAACAGCGTGACCGTGGGCCAGAGCGTGCTGAACACCACCGGTCTGACGGTCAACAACGGAACGACCACCACCGCAGTCGCGGCAGGCGGCGTGACCAGTGGCTTGGTCAACCTGAGTGGCGTGACCAACGACATCCAGGGTCTGAGCAACAAGACGCTGACTGATCCAAGCTTTGCGACGGTGGGCCGTGGGGCCACGGAAGAGCAGCTCAAGATCGTCAACGACACGGCCAGCGCAGGCTGGAATGTCGCGGCGAACGGCGAAGCCACGGGCGGCAATGTCGCACCGGGCGCCAAGGTCGACTTCAGCAACTCGGACAGCAACATCGCGATCGCACGCACCGGCACGAACCTCGACTTCAAGCTGGCCGACGACGTCAAGGTCAACAACAGCGTGACCGTGGGCCAGAGCGTGCTCAACACGACGGGCCTGACGGTGAACGACGGCGCAGGCAACGTCACGACGACGTCGGCGACAGGCACGACCGTGACCAACGGCACGACCACCACGACGATGGCTGCTGGCGGTGTGACCAGCGGGACGGTCAGCCTGAGTGGCGTGACGAACGACATCCAGGGCCTGAGCAACAAGACGTTGACCGACCCGAGCTTCGCGACGGTAGGCCGTGCAGCGACTGAAGAGCAGCTCAAGATCGTCAATGACACGGCCAGCGCAGGCTGGAACGTGGCAGCGAACGGTGAGGCCACGGGCGGCAATGTGGCGCCTGGCGGCAAGGTCGACTTCAGCAACTCCGACAGCAACATCGCGATCACCCGCACGGGCACGAATCTCGACTTCAAGCTCGCTGACGACGTGAAGGTCAACAACAGCGTGACCGTGGGCCAGAGCGTGCTCAACACCACGGGCCTGACGGTGAACAACGGCACCACGACCACCACGGTGGCCGCAGGCGGCGTGACCAGCGGCAGCGTGAACCTCAGCGGTGTCACCAACGACATTCAGGGTCTCAGCAACACGACGTTGACCGACCCGAGCTTTGCAACCGTGGGGCGTGCGGCCACTGAAGAGCAACTGAAGAAGGTCAACGACACCGCCGGCGCAGGCTGGAATGTCGCGGCCAACGGCGAGGCCACGGGCGGCAACGTCGCGCCGGGCGGCAAGGTCGACTTCAGCAATTCGGACAGCAACATCGCCATCACGCGAAGCGGTACGAACCTGGACTTCAAGCTGGCCGATGACGTCAAGGTCAACAACAGCGTGACCGTAGGCCAAAGCGTGCTCAACACCACGGGCCTGACGGTCAACAACGGCACCACGACCACTGCGGTGGCCGCAGGCGGCGTGACCAGCGGCAGCGTGAACCTCAGCGGTGTCACCAACGACATCAAGGGTCTCAGCAACACGACGCTGACCGATCCGAGCTTCGCGACGGCGGGACGTGCAGCGACCGAAGAGCAACTGAAGAAGGTCAACGACACCGCCAGCGCAGGCTGGAATGTCGCGGCCAACGGCGAAGCCACGGGCGGCAATGTCGCTCCTGGCGGCAAGGTCGACTTCAGCAACTCCGACAGCAACGTCACGATCACGCGCAGCGGCACGAACCTCGACTTCAAGCTCGCTAACGACGTGAAGGTCAACAACAGCGTGACGGTGGGGCAGAGCGTGCTCAACACCACGGGTCTGACGGTGAACGATGGCACGACCACCACGGCTGTTGCAGCCGGCGGCGTCACCAGCGGCACCGTCAAGCTCAGCGGCGTCAGCAATGACATCCAAGGCCTGAGCAACAAGACACTGACCGACCCGAGCTTCGCGACCGTGGGCCGCGGGGCCACGGAAGAACAGCTCAAGATCGTCAACGACACGGCCAGCGCGGGTTGGAATGTCGCAGCCAACGGCGAAGCCACGGGCGGCAACGTCGCACCGGGTGGCAAGGTCGATTTCAGCAACTCGGACAGCAACATCGCCATCACGCGCACCGGCACGAACCTTGACTTCAAGCTGGCGAACGACGTGAAAGTCAACAACAGCGTGACTGTGGGCCAGAGCGTGCTCAACACCACGGGCCTGACCGTGAACGACGGCACGATCACCACGGCCGTCGCGGCGGGTGGCGTCACCAGCGGCACCGTCAAGCTCAGCGGCGTCAGCAATGACATCCAGGGCCTGAGCAACAAGACGCTGACCGACCCGAGCTTCGCGACTGTGGGCCGTGCTGCGACGGAAGAGCAACTGAAGCAGGTCAACGACACGGCCAGCGCAGGCTGGAATGTCGCAGCCAATGGCGAAGCCACCGGCGGCAATGTCGCTCCAGGCGGCAAGGTCGACTTCAGCAACTCGGACAGCAACATCGCGATCACGCGCACCGGCACGAACCTCGACTTCAAGCTGGCCGACGACGTGAAGGTCAACAACAGCGTGACGGTCGGCCAGAGCGTGCTGAACACTACAGGCCTGACGGTCAACAACGGCACGACGACCACCGCAGTCGCAGCCGGCGGCGTCACCAGCGGCACCGTCAAGCTCAGCGGCGTCAGCAATGACATCCAGGGCCTGAGCAACAAGACGCTGACCGACCCGAGCTTCGCGACCGTGGGCCGCGCGGCCACCGAAGAGCAGCTCAAGCTGGTCGACGCCACGGCCAGCAAGGGCTGGAACCTGAGCGCGAACGGCGAGGCGACGCCGCAGAACATCGCGCCCGGCGGCACGGCCAATTTCGCCAATGGCGACAACATGGTCGTCACCCGCAACGGCAACACGCTGACCGTGGCCACAGCCAAGGACGTGAAGTTCGACAGTGTGACCACCGGCGACACGGTGATGAACAACGCCGGCGTGACCGTGGGCCCGAACGTCACCCTCGGCGCCACCGGCCTGACCATCGTCGGCGGTCCGAGCGTGACCACGGCGGGGGTCGATGCGGGCGGCAAGGTGATCACCAACGTGGCACCCGGCGTGGCCGGCACCGATGCGGTGAACGTCAGCCAGCTCAAGGACACGGTCGCCGAGAGCAAGACCAAGTACTACAGCGTGAACTCGACCGGCGGCGGCAACGAGAACAACGACGGTGCCACGGGCGCCGACGCGATCGCTGCGGGCAAGGACGCGCAGGCGACGGCCGTTAACGCGGTGGCGATGGGCACTGCGGCGCAGGCCGCGGGCGTCAGCGCCACGTCGATCGGCAATGCCGCCTGGGCGATGGGCGACCGCAGCACGGCGGTGGGCTACTTCTCGACTGCCGACGGCATCGACAGCGCCGCCTTCGGCGCCTGGGCACGGGCCGGCGGCAATGGCAGCGTGGCCGCGGGCATGGCATCGAACGCCTCGGGCGTGGCGAGCGTCGCGATGGGCGCGCTGAGCGCCGCCGCCGGCGACGTCAGCGTGGCCGTGGGCGCAGGCAGCACGGCCACCGCGGCCGGTGGCGCGGCACTGGGCGCAGGCTCGGTGGCCGACCGCGCAGCGGGCGTGAAGGGCTATGTGCCGCCGGAGGCGACCGCGGCACAAGCGGATGCCATCGCGGCCACCACCAGCACGACGGGTGCGGTGGGCGTGGGCGACGCCGCCAACGGCGTGTTCCGCCAGATCACCGGCGTGGCCGCCGGCAGTGCACCGAGCGACGCCGTGAACGTGGCGCAGCTGCAGGCGGTGGCCAGCCAGGCCGCGGCGGCGGGCAGCAAGTGGATCACCGGTTCGCCGACGACCTACGTGGCGCCCACGTCCACGGGCACCGACAGCACGGCGGTGGGCTCGGGCGCGGCCGTCAAGGCCGACCGGGGCGTGGCGATCGGCACGGGCGCCGTGGTCACCACGAAGAACAGCGTCGCGCTGGGCAACGACGCGACCACGGCGGAGGCCAAGCCCACTGAGAGCGTCACGCTCCAGGGCACGACCTACCAGTTCGCCGGCACCAAGCCGGTGGGCGTGGTCAGCGTCGGTTCGAAGGATGCCGAGCGCCAGCTCACCAACGTCGCGGCCGGCGAGATCAGCGCCACCAGCACCGACGCGGTGAACGGCAGCCAGCTGTACGCGACGAACCAGGCGATCAACAACATGACCACCGGTGGCGGCGGCATCAAGTACTTCCACGCCAACTCGAAGGCGGCCGACTCGAACGCCGCCGGCGCCGAGAGCGTGGCCATCGGGCCGAACGCGGTCGCGCTGGGCAACAACGCCATCGCCACCGGCAACAACGCGCAGGCCAAGGCGGCCGGCAGCATCGCGCTGGGTGCCAACAGCACGGCCAGCACGGCCAACAGCGTGGCGCTGGGCGACGGCGCGGTGGCCAACCGCGCGGGCATGAACGGGCAGCGCGAGATGTTCTCGAACACCGTGGTGCAGTCGGCGCAGGGCGCGGTGTCGGTCGGTGCGGCCGGCAACGAACGCCAGATCACCAACGTGGCTGGCGGCACGCAGGCCACCGACGCGGTGAACGTGCGCCAGCTGCAGGCCGTGCAGCAAAGCGCGGTGCGCTACGACACGAACGTGGACGGCAGCGTCAACTACAACAGCGTGACCATGGGCAACGGGGCCTCCACCGGCCCGGTCACGGTGCAGAACGTGGCACCGGGCGTGGCGCCCACCGACGCGGTCAACGTGCAGCAGCTGAACCAGGCCGGCGCCGCCGGCATGGCCTACACCGACGCGCGCACCAACGCGCTGGGCAACGAGCTGCGCAACACCGCCAAGAACGCCTATGCCGGCGTGGCCGCCGCCATGGCCGTGCAGATGCCGGGCACCTCGGTGCCGGGCAAGACGGTGATGCGCGTGGGCTACGGCACGTTCAAGGGCGAGAGCGCGGTGGGCATCAGCTTCCGCCGCACGGCCGAGAACAACGGCTGGAGCGTGACCGGCGGCGTGGGCATGAGCCGCGCCGGGGCCGCGGCCACGGTCGGTGCCGAGTGGGTCTTCAATTGAAGCGGGAGAGAAAAAGAATGAAGCAGATGAACCGAACCCTGTCCGCCGTCGCACTGGCGGCCTTGCTCGCGGCCCTGCAGGGCTGCGCCTCGCCCGGCGCCGCCATCGACAAGGACGCGCAGGCGCGCGCAGCGGCCGAGAAGCCCGCAGCGCCCAGGCCCGAGGAGTTTCCGGCGCTGGACAGCGCCAAGTGGAAGCAGGGCGCCTTCCCGGGCACCGAGAAGTTCCAGCGCGTGCGCCCCGGCATGGGCAAGGACCAGCTGCGCGAGCTGCTGGGCTGGCCGCACTTCAGCGAAGGCCTGTGGGGCGTGCGCGAGTGGAACTACATCTTCCACTTCTACACGGGCAAGGGCAGCGAGCACGTCACCTGCCAGTACATGGTGCGTTTCAACGGCAGCGAGCTCATGACTGGCGGCTGGTGGAAGAACCCCGACTGCGCCTTGCTCGCGCAGCCGCCGGCGGCCACGCCGATACCGGCCAGCACCAAGCTGGCGCCGCCGCAGAAGGTCACGCTCAATGCGGATGGCCTGTTCCGCTTCGACGGCGCCTCGCTCACCGACCTGCAGCCCGCGGGCCGCACGCGGCTGGAGCACCTGGCCGTCGAGCTGCGCAACAACTTCCGCTCGCTGCACTACATCGTGGTGACGGGCCACACCGACCGGCTGGGCGGCGACGCCTACAACGAGGCGCTGTCGCTGGAGCGCGCCAATACCGTGCGCGACCTGCTGGTGCAGCAGGGGCTGGACCGCAAGCTGATCCGCACCGCGGGCATGGGCAAGCGCCAGCCGTTGGTGTCCGACTGCGAAGGCAGTCGCAGCACGCCAGCGCTGCTGCAGTGCCTGCAGCCCAACCGGCGCGTCGAGCTCGACATCGCAGGGGAGCAGTGACGATGAACGCGCCTGCTCCCTCGGGGTACCGGATCGCGCTGGTCGATTCCGACGCCTTGCAGCGCGCCTGTACCGGCAACTCGCTGACGGCGCTGGGGGCCGACTTCATTCCCTTCGTGCGCATCGCCGACCTGATCCAGGCGCTGGAGGTGGGCCAGCGCTTCGACGGGGTGATCGTGGGGCTGCACGCCGACGCGCAGAAGACGGTGGCGCGCGTGCCCGCGATGCACCAGGCGGCCGACTGGATGCTGCCGCTGCTGTACCTCACGCACCGCTCGGAGCTGGAGAGCGTGGAGTCGGTGCCGGTCGCGGTGCGCGCGCAGCGTTCCTACGAGCTGCTGCTGACGCCCGTGTCGAACGAGGACCTGGGCGTTTGGCTGGCGTCGCTGGACGGCCGGCTGAAGCCGGCGCGTCTGATTCGCGTGGGGGCGGACGCCTGACGCGCGCCCGGGGCCCGGCCCGCTGCGGGGCCGGGCCTGTCAGCAATTCACGGCAAGGGCGGCATGGCGTGGCCGGCCTCTTCGCGTGAACTCCCTCTCCTTGACGGGTTCGCGCCCGGGCAACACCGACACCAGCCGGTAGCCCTGCTTGTAGACCGCGCGCAGCTCGTAGCCGTTCGCGGCGCACAGGTCCAGGCGCTTGCGGATGTTGGCCGCGCACACGTCGAGCACGCGCGTGCCTTCATACGGCGTGGTCTTGTCCCAGATCGACTGCCACAGCCACTCGCGCGTGATCACCTGCCCGGCGTTGCGGAACAGCGTGACGGCGAAGGCGTACTGGCGCGGCTGCAGGCGGATGCGCCGCTCGTGCAGCAGCACCGTGTGGGCCATGTCGAGAAAACGGTAGGGGCCCCAGCTCGCCGCGCCGAGGCTGGCGGTCTGCGCGGCCTGCCGGGCGCGCAGCAGCAGGGTGCGCATGCGCCAGGCCAGTTCGTTGATGGCGTCGTCGATGCCGGCGCCGTGCAGCTCGATGAAGTCGTCCCAGCCCGGCGCGTCGCGCCAGGGCATGAGCTGCTCCCAGCGCCTTTCGCGCACGATGAGCAGCGTCGGGATGTTCAATGCCCTGCAGGCGGCGAAGAGGCTGCGCGAAGCCAGCTCGTTCTCGACCACCAGCAGCAGCAGGTCGATCGGCTGGCCGCTGTCCAGCAACGCAAAGAAGTCGCCCGCACTCGAGAACCGCAGGGTGTCGTAGCCCAGGCGGGGCAGGCTGTGCAGCAGCTGGGGTCCGGTGGTGCCTTGCGGGTCGAGCAGGGCCACGCGCGTGGTCACCGGCATGGCTCAGGACGCCTTCTTGCCGTCCCGGACCGCCAGCACCACGATGCCCACGGCGCACGCGGCGAACAGCACGCCCGTCGGCACGGCGCCCAGGGTGCCCATCAGCCAGCCGTACAGGTCGGTCAGCATGGCGATGAGCCGGTTGCCGCGGGTCTGGCGGCTCAGGTCGTTGGCAATGAATGCGTTGAACGACAGCACTGAGAAAACCAGCGCCACAAAGCCAGCCACGATCCACTTCACGATGTTTTGCTCCCTTGGGTCCCCGGCGCGGCGCAGGCTGGCCGCCCGGGTCGTTCGATGCTAGCGGGGGCTTCGGGGTGGGAGTCTGATGAATTCTTTCAGCGCCGTTCGGGGCGGCTGCGGGCGGGTCTCGGAGAGGAAAACGGGCGGGAAAAATATTTTTCCGGGTTTTTTACCTTCGCTGCCTCTTTCGCAGGCACCGCGTTGCAGGCCCCGCCAGGCAAGGGTTTCGCGCGCTGCACACACGGTTTTCCACAACATTGTCCCCACCGGATTGGGAAAACCCGTCATGGCGATGTGGTAGGGCGACGGGCGGCCCGGCGGCGGGCAAAAAAATACCCGCCGGAGCGGGTATCTCGAGGGGCCCCCGAAGGGGCGCGCTCTAAGGCAAACAGAGAGCTCTTCTTTTGCGGCCCTGTTGCGTGACAGCAAGTGCATCCTCGGCGAGGACGCGCGCCCCGCATGTCAGCTGAAAAATGTCGTAACCGTAGGACAAGTTAAAAAGTGTGAAGAATTTGGCACTTTTTCGAGCTTCGGGGGATACCCTCGGTCCGAACGATCGTGCAGAACTGTCGGTGTTGTCCGACAAGCCGGGGGCGGCCCGGGCCCTAAATTTTGCGGACTCGCTTCAAGTGCGGGTTCTCTGTGCGTGACAGCAATCCAGAGATTCAGCCCAGCATCGTGCTGGGTTTTTTTTGCGCGTTTTCCGGCGTTTTCTGGGGTTTTGGCCCGTCAGCGCAGGAAGACATGCTCCATGAACTGCCGGATCGGGTACTGGATCACCGTCTGCACCCGGGCCGGCAGCTCCAGCGGGCGCATCAGCATCTTCAACGTGGCGGCGGGACTCAGGTGGGTGCGGATGGTGCGGTTCATGTGCGCGCTCAGTTGCTGCACGTAGGCCGCGTCGCCGGCGCGGTGCGGGGCGCGGGCCTGCAGCACGTGGCGGACGGCGCAGTCGGCGTCCTCGCTTTTCAGCTCCAGCGTGCGCCGGCCGATGGTGCCCATCACGCGGAAACGGTTCAGCCGCTCCTGCGCGCGGTAGCGGCGAAAGAACCGGTAGAAGTGCTTGTAGTGGTTGACCTCGTCGGTCGCGATGCGCGTGGCCAGGTCACGCAACACCGGCTCGGTGGTGCTGCGGGCCATGGCCCGGTAGTAGGTGGCGGTGCCGGTCTCGACCACGCAGCGGGCGGTCATTTCCAGGGCGCGGGTCGGGGCCAGCAGCTCGACCTTGCAGTAGGTGGCGTACTCGTCGAGGAAGCCGCGGTAGGCGCTTTCCCAGGGAAATTCGGGCCAGACGTGGTCCACGTAGGCGCGCAGGGCCCGGCCGTGCTGCAGCTCTTCCTGCTCCCAGTGGTTCGACAGCCACTCGGTGACCTCGTCGTCGCCCCGGAAGAAATCGACCAGGTTCTGCGTGTACAGGTCGGAGCCGCTCTCGATGAAGGAGGCCGACGCCACCAGGTAGAAGAGGTTTTCGTCCGTGCGCACCTGCTCGCGTGCGATGCGGGAGAAATCGAGGTCTTCGATCTTCCAGTGTTCCGACGCCTGACCCGCCATGCGTGCTCCTTGATTCATGTTGCCGATGAAAACAGGGGCGAAACAGGCTGCAGCCGGGGAGGGCGCGCACCGCTTCAGCCGTCCATATTAGCCCCGGCTCCCGGATCGCGCGTGCGCAAGGCCCGCGGCGGGTCCGGGCACCATGCGCAAACCTATAATCGATTGTTCAAGCAAATCAAGCAGTTAGGCCGGTTCAACGCAGTGGTTTCGACGCAGGGTCGCCATCGCCAGGCCGCCCCCGACAGCAGACGAAATCCAAAGATGAGCCAGCCCACATTCACGGTCGCGGACATCCGCAAGACCTTTCTCGATTTCTTCGCCTCCAAGGGCCACACGGTGGTGCCTTCGAGCTCGCTGGTGCCGGGCAACGACCCGACGCTCATGTTCACGAACTCGGGCATGGTCCAGTTCAAGGACGTGTTCCTCGGCGAAGACAAGCGCCCCTACGTGCGCGCCGCCTCGGTGCAGGCCTGCCTGCGTGCCGGTGGCAAGCACAACGACCTCGAGAACGTGGGCTACACCGCGCGCCACCACACCTTCTTCGAGATGCTGGGCAACTGGAGCTTCGGCGACTACTTCAAGCGCGACTCGCTGAAGTGGGCCTTCGAGCTGCTGACCCAGGTCTACAAGCTGCCGGCCGAGAAGCTCTGGGCCACCGTCTACATCGAGGACGACGAGGCCTACGACATCTGGACCAAGGAAATCGGCCTGCCGCCCGAGCGCGTCGTGCGCATCGGCGACAACAAGGGCGGTCGCTACATGTCCGACAACTTCTGGATGATGGCCGACACGGGCCCGTGCGGCCCGTGCTCCGAGATCTTCTACGACCACGGCCCCGAGATCCCCGGCGGCCCGCCCGGCTCGCCCGATGAAGACGGCGACCGCTACATCGAGATCTGGAACAACGTGTTCATGCAGTTCGACATGCAGCCCGACGGCTCGGTCAAGAAGCTGCCCGCACCCTGCGTCGACACCGGCATGGGCCTGGAGCGCCTGGCGGCGATCCTGCAGCACGTGCACAGCAACTACGAGATCGACATCTTCGACGCGCTCATCAAGGCCGCCGGCCGCGAAACGGGTACGCAGGACCTGTCGAACAACTCGCTGCGCGTGATCGCCGACCACATCCGCGCCACCTCGTTCCTGGTGGCTGACGGCGTCATTCCGTCGAACGAAGGCCGCGGCTATGTGCAGCGCCGCATCGTTCGCCGCGCCATCCGCCACGGCTACAAGCTGGGCCAGAAGAAGCCCTTCTTCCACAAGCTGGTGCCCGACCTCGTGAAGCTCATGGGCGACGCCTACCCCAAGCTGGTGGCCGACGAGAAGCGCATCATCGACACGCTGAAGGCCGAAGAAGAACGCTTCTTCGAAACGCTGGCCAACGGCATGGAAATCCTCGACGCGGCGCTGGCCGGCGACGCCAAGGTGCTGCCGGGCGACGTCGCCTTCAAGCTGCACGACACCTACGGCTTCCCGCTCGACCTGTCGGCCGACGTGTGCCGCGAACGCGGCCTGAGCGTCGACGAAGCGGGTTTCCACGCCGCGATGGAAAAGCAGAAGGCCGCGGGCCGTGCCGCCGGCAAGTTCAAGATGGACCGCAACGTCGAGTACGCCGGCGCGGGCAACACCTTCACCGGCTACGACCACCTGGAAGAAAACGCCAAGGTCGTCGCGCTGTACCTCGAAGGCGTGGCCGTCGACGAGCTGAAGGAAGGCCAGAGCGGCATCGTGGTGCTCGACACCACGCCGTTCTATTCGGAAAGCGGCGGCCAGGTCGGCGACCAGGGTGTGCTCGTGGCGGAAGGCGTGCAGTTCGGCGTCGACGACACGCAGAAGATCAAGGCCGACGTGTTTGGCCACCACGGCACGCAAACGCAAGGCACGCTGAAGGTCGGCGACGCGGTCAAGGCCGCGGTCGACACCGCGCGCCGCGCCGCCACCATGCGCAACCACTCGGTCACCCACCTGATGCACAAGGCCCTGCGCGAAGTGCTGGGCGACCACGTGCAGCAGAAGGGCTCGCTGGTCGACGCCGACAAGACGCGCTTCGACTTCGCGCACAACGCCCCCGTCACGCGCGAGCAGATCCTCGAGATCGAAAAGCGCGTCAACGCCGAGATCCTGGACAACGCGCCCACGCAAGCGCGCGTGATGGACCTCGAATCGGCCCAGAAGACCGGCGCCATGATGCTGTTCGGCGAGAAGTACGGCGAGACCGTGCGCGTGCTCGACATCGGCACCAGCCGCGAACTGTGCGGCGGCACCCACGTGGGCCGCACGGGCGACATCGGCCTGTTCAAGATCGTCAGCGAAGGCGGCGTGGCCGCCGGCGTGCGCCGCATCGAAGCCGTCACGGGCGCCAACGCGCTGTCGTACCTGCAGGACCTCGAGTCGACCGTGCACAGCGTGGCCGCCACGCTCAAGTCGCCGGCCGCCGAGCTGCAGGGCCGCCTCTCGCAGGTGCTCGAGCAGGTCAAGACGCTCGAACGCGAAGTGGGCGCGCTCAAGGGCAAGCTCGCGTCGTCCAAGGGCGACGAGCT
The DNA here is from genome assembly GCF_009811375.1 of Variovorax boronicumulans. Lineage (NCBI taxonomy): Bacteria > Pseudomonadati > Pseudomonadota > Betaproteobacteria > Burkholderiales > Comamonadaceae > Variovorax > Variovorax boronicumulans. The sequence continues at coordinate 2,749,282 of NZ_BKDH01000001.1, read as the reverse complement.
CATCGCGCAGGCGGTGGACGTCAACGGCATCAAGGTGCTCGCGGCCAAGCTCGATGGCGCCGACGCCAAGACGCTGCGCGACACCATGGACAAGCTGAAGGACAAGCTGAAAACCGCCGCCATCGTGCTGGCCGCCGTCGATGGCGACAAGGTGCAGATCGCGGCCGGCGTCACGGCCGACAGCATCGCCAAGGTCAAGGCCGGCGAGCTGGTCAACTTCGTGGCCCAGCAGGTCGGTGGCAAGGGCGGCGGCAAGCCCGACATGGCCATGGCCGGCGGCACCGACGCCGCGGGCCTGCCTGCCGCGCTGCAATCGGTGCAGGCCTGGGTCGCCCAACGGACCTGAGGTCCTTCCCGCTCATTACCCACACAGCACTTCATGTCCGACGCGATCCCCGGTGAAGTGCTCGTGATGGGGGCGGGCACCATCGGTTGCTTCATCGGCGGCAGCCTCGCCGCGGCGGGCGTGCCCGTCACCTTCGTCGGTCGTCCGCGCGTGCTCGACAAGCTCGCGCGCCACGGCCTCACGCTCACCGACCTCGACGGCGCCCGGCACAAGCTGGCGGCGCCCACGCTGCGCCTGTGCGAGCAGGTGCCGGTGGGCGCGCGGCCCGCGCTGGTGCTGCTGTGCGTGAAGAGCGGCGCCACGGCCGAGGCGGCGCGCGAACTGGCCTTTGCCTTGCCGGCCGGCACCACGGTGGTTTCGCTGCAGAACGGCATCTCGAACTGCGCCGCCGCGGGGCAGGCCGGCCCCTCGCTCAACATCCGCGCCGGCATGGTGCCGTACAACGTGGCCGAGATCGACGACGGCGCCTTCCACCGCGGCACGCCCGGCCGGCTGGCCGCGGAAGACGACCCCGTGCTGCGCGACTGGTTGCCCGTGTTCGAGCGCGCCGGCGTGCCGCTCGACCTGCATGCCGACCTGCTGCCGGTGCAGTGGGGCAAGCTGCTGCTCAACCTCAACAACCCGGTCAACGCGCTGTCGGGCCTGCCGCTGCGCGACGAGCTCATGCAGCGCGGCTACCGCCGCTGCTTCGCGGCGCTCATCGACGAAACGCTGGGCGTGTTGCGCACCGGCGGCATCGTGCCCGCGCAGGTGGCGGCCGTGCCGGCGCGGCGCTTGCCGGGGCTGTTGCGCTTGCCCGACTGGCTGTTTCGCATCGTCGCGGCGCGCATGCTGCGCATCGACGCCAAGGCCCGCTCCAGCATGGCCGACGACCTCGCATTGGGCCGTCGCACCGAGATCGATGCGCTCAGCGGCGAGGTGGTGCGGCTCGCGCAGGAGCACGGCCTGAGCGCACCGCGCAACGCGCGCATGGTCGCGCTGCTCGAGGCCTGGCCGCAACAGCCGAAGCGCTGGACGGCACGCGAACTGCAGGACTCGCTGGGCCTTTAGGGCCCGTTCATCCGTACATTCACTCCGCCGAAGCCATCCGATGCCCCACCATTTCGACGACCCCGAAGAAGGCCTCGCCCGCGAGACCAGTCACCCGCGCTTCGTGACGCTCGCCGCCGACGATTTCTACTACGACCAGGCCGACGACTTCAGCCCCTTCGGCAGCGACGACGGCAACGACACGCTCTCGTCGCTCGAAGACTGGTACCGCGACGGCGGCAAGAACGGCAAGGTCGCGGGCTTCCTCAAGGCGATGCTCGCCGACTGGGATTTCGGCGTGCCGGAATCCATGCACCGGGCCGATGCCGACGTGCGCGAGACATGGCTGGCCGAGGAAGACATGCACGAGACCTTCCTGCAGTCCGAATGCCGCGCGCGCGTCGCGACGGCCTTCGGGCAGCTCAAGATCACGGGCGAGGTCGATCCAGCGATGCGCGACGAGGCACTGGCCGCCATCGCATGCCAACTGGCACTGAACGAGCGCGCCCGTGTGCGCCATCCCGGCTGGCCGCACGCCGACGAGAACGAGGCGCGCCTGACCTCGATGCAGGCCGTGTTGAACGCCCTCTGACGGGCGCATCCGCCGAAGCTGCCGGGCCGTCGACGAGGCCTGGGTGCTGCTTTCCATCGACCTTCTCGCGCAAGGCCCGCGAGATGTCGTGCGCAGCAGGTCGCCGACCCTGTACCCTCGGCCCATGGCGGCTTTCAAGAGGGAGGGGTTGTCATGCAGGTCCTGATTCTCGGCAGCGGTGTCATCGGCACCTCGGTGGCGTACTACCTGGCGCGCGCCGGGCACGCGGTGACGGTGCTGGAGCGCCAGCCGGCGCCCGCGCTCGAAACCAGCTTCGGCAACGCCGGCGAAGTCTCGCCCGGCTATTCGGCGCCCTGGGCCGGGCCTGGCGTGCCGGTCAAGGCGATCAAGTGGATGCTCATGCAGCACAGTCCGCTGGTCATCAAGCCGATGCTCGATCCGGCGATGTGGCGCTGGGGCCTGTCGATGCTGCGCAACTGCACGCAGGCACGCTACGAACTCAACAAGGGCCGCATGGTGCGGCTGGCCGAATACAGCCGCGACTGCCTGAAGGCGCTGCGCGCCGACACGGGCATCCGCTACGACGAGCGCATGCAGGGCACGTTGCAGCTCTTTCGCACGCAGGCACAGCTCGACGGCACCGCGAAGGACGTCGAGGTGCTGAAGGCGTCGGGCGTGCCCTACCAGGTGCTCGACCGCGACGGCTGTGTGCTGCATGAGCCCGCGCTCGGCGCCGTGAAGGACAAGTTCGTCGGCGGCCTGCGCCTGCCGGGCGACGAGACCGGCGACTGCTTCAAGTTCACGCAGGCGCTGGCCAAGCTGGCCGAAGCCGAGGGCGTGCAATTCAGATTCGGCGTGAACATCCAGGCCCTCGAACGCGAAGCGGGGAAGGGCGTGACCGGGGTGCGCACCGACCAGGGCGTGTTCACCGCCGACCGCTACGTGGTCGCGCTCGGCAGCTACTCGCCCGCGCTGGTGCGGCCCTTGGGCATCGACCTGCCGGTGTACCCGGTCAAGGGTTTCTCTATCACGGTGCCCATCACCGACGCGAGCGGCGCGCCCGAATCGACCGTGATGGACGAGACCTTCAAGGTCGCCGTCACGCGTCTGGGCGATCGCATCCGCGTGGGCGGCACGGCGCAGCTCTCGGGTTTCGACCTGGCACTCGACGCGCGGCGGCGCGACACGCTCGAGCACGTCGTGACCGACCTGTTCCCGCGCGGCGGCCCCGTGCGCGATGCCTCCTTCTGGACCGGCCTGCGGCCCATGACGCCCGACGGCACGCCGGTGATCGGCGCCACCCGCGTGCCCAACCTGCTGCTGAGCACCGGCCACGGCACGCTCGGCTGGACCATGGCGGCCGGCACCGGCCGCGTGATGGCCGACCTGGTCGCGGGCAGGGCGCCCGAAATCGACATGGAAGGCCTGACCGTGGCGCGCTACGGCGGGTAGCCCAACCCCGCTTCCACCCTCGAAGGGCGGCCCGAAACGGCCGCCCTTTTTCGTGGGCCGCGCACGCCGGTGTCACCTCAACTAGGGTTTTTACCTAGTCATGAAGTTGTCTTCGTCGGTATTCTCGCGGTGTTCCATTAATAAATCGTTGTTTCGTTAGCGAAACAAACCACCGATTCCACGGACCCTCGATGACACACACTCGCCGCCTCGCCATCGCCGCTGCCGTCTCCCTGGCCGCCGCTTGCGCTTCCGGATTCGCCTGGGCAGACACCTACCCCAGCAAGCCGATCACGCTGGTCGTTGCCTATCCGGCGGGTGGCGACACCGACGCCCTGGCGCGCCTGTACGCCGAGAAGCTCTCGGCCCGCGTCGGCCAGCCCGTGGTGGTCGACAACCGCCCCGGCGCCAGCGGCATCATCGGCAGCGCTTTCGTGTCCAAGGCCGCGCCCGACGGCTACACGCTGCTGCTCGCGCCCAGCACCTTCTCGATCGCGCAGCTGGTGCTCAAGACCGGCAGCACCTCGGGCTACGACGTGCTCAACGGCTTCACGCCGATCGTGCAGACCGGCAACCTGCCGCTGTTCCTCGTGGCCAGCGGCGCCAAGGGCTACACCGGCCTGAAGGACGCGGTGGCCGCGGCCAAGGGCGGCAAGTCGCTGAGCTACGCCAGCCCGGGCAGCGGTTCGCCGATGCACATCCTGGGCGAGATGTTCGCCCGCGCCTCGGGCACCAGCCTGGCGCACGTGCCGTACAAGGGCGTGGCGCCCGCCGTCAACGACGTGCTCGGTGGCCATGTGCCGGTGACCTTCATCACGCTCGGCCCCGTGGCGCCGTACATGCCCAACGGCAAGATGGTCCCGCTGGCCGTGGCCTCGCGCGAGCGCTCGCCGCTCGCGCCCAAGGTGCCGACCTTCGCCGAGCTGGGCTACAAGGACGTCGAGCTCACCGCCTGGAACGGCCTGTGGGGCCCGCGCAACCTGTCGCCCGAAATCGTGAAGACGCTCAACGGCCACTTCAACGAGATCCTGAAGATGCCCGAGATCGTCGCGCGCATGGCCGTGCTGGGCACCACGCCCGTGGGCGGCGACGCCGACGTGCTGGCCAAGACCAACGCCGCCGACTTCGCGCGCTTCGGCAAGGTCATCAAGGAACTCGGCATCCAGGCCGACTGAACTTCACGGAGACGCCCGCCATGACCGACCTCAAAGCCATCGCCGATCCCTCCAGCCTGCAGTCGCTGCTGGCCGAGATGCCCGCCAACCTGCTGGCCGGCCGCCGCGTGCTCGTGACCGGCGGCGCGCGCGGCCTGGGCCTGGCGTTCGCGCAGTGCGTGGCCGCGGCGGGTGCGAGCGTGGTGCTGGCCGACATCCTCGGCGAGCTGGCCGAGACGGAAGCCAAGGCGCTGCGCGATGCCGGCCGCACGGCACACGCGCTGGCCATCGACCTGTCGGACCCGGCCTCCATCGAGGCGGGCGCCGCCGAGGCGGTGCGCCTGCTGGGCGGCCTCGATGGCCTCGTCAACAACGCCGCCATCACCAACTCGGGCGGGCGCGACGCGCACCAGCTCGAGATCGACATGTGGGACCGCGTGATGAACGTCAACGTGCGCGGCAGCTGGCTCATGGGCCGCGCTTGCCGCCCCGCGCTGGCGGCCAGCGGCCGTGGCGCCATCGTCAACCTCGCGTCGGACACGGCGCTGTGGGGCGCGCCCAACCTGCTGGCCTATGCCTCAAGCAAGGGCGCGGTCATCTCCATGACGCGGTCGCTGGCGCGGGAATGGGGCGGCGACAACATCACGGTGAACGCCGTGGCGCCCGGCCTCACGCTGGTCGAGGCCACCGAGTACGTGCCGATGGCGCGCCACCAGAAATACCTCGAAGGCCGCGCCATCCCGCGCGAGCAACAGGCGGCCGACGTCTGCGGCGCGACCGTGTTCCTGCTGTCCTGCCTGGCGCGCTTCGTCACCGGCCAGCTGCTCGCCGTCAACGGCGGCTTCGCGATGCACTGAGCCCGTCACCACCGACCGAATTTCCCGACCAAGGAGTACACCCATGAGCGATTTGTCCGAACAGCAGAAGATCAACAACACCCTGGCGCAGCCCGAAGGCAGCAGCCTGGCCGAGTGGATGAACACCCGCATCGCCCGCTACGAAACCCGCAAGTACGACTGGGACGCGCTGAAGTTCCAGGCCGACTTCGACCCCAAGTTCCGCCGCGCGCAGATGCGCTACGTGGGCACCGGCGGCACCGGTGTCGCGGCCGACACCAACACCGTGCCCTCGGAGCACTTCACCTTCTCGACCATGGTGATCCCGGCCGGCCACGAAGGCCCGCCGCACATCCACACCGACGTGGAAGAGGTGTTCTTCCTGATCCGCGGCAAGCTCAAGGTCGTGATCGAGAAAGACGGCGAGCGCTTCGAAACCATCATGACCGACCGCGACCTGATCTCGGTGCCGCCCGGCGTGTACCGCGAAGAGATCAACATCGGCGACGAAGACGCGCTGATGTGCGTGATGCTCGGCGCCAAGAAGCCGGTCACGCCGACGTACCCCGCCGACCACCCGCTGGCCAAGATCAAGCGCTGAGCGAGCAAGCAAGCGAGCGAACAGGCCATGAGCACCGTCGACATCTCCGCGCAGACCCTGCCGGCTTCCGAGCTGGCGCGGCTCGACGCGCGCTTTCCGGCCCGCGACGTCGCGGTGGGCGGCGGCGCGGTGGTGTCGGTGCGCGAATGCGGGCAGGGCCCCGTCATCGTGTGCCTGCACGGCATCGGCTCGGGCGCGGCCTCGTGGCTCGACACCGCGGCGCTGCTGGCGCCGCAGGCCTGCCTCATCGCCTGGGATGCACCGGGCTACGGCCGCTCGACGCCGCTGGCCTCGGCCGCGCCGACCGCCGCCGACTACGCCGCACGCCTTGAAGAAATGCTCGATGCGCTGTCGATCCGCTCCTGCGTGCTCGTCGGCCATTCGCTGGGCGCCATCGTGGCCGCGTCGGCCGCCCGCAGCGATGCGAGCGCCAGTGCCCGCATCCGCCGCCTCGTGCTCGTGAGCCCCGCCATCGGCTACGGCGCCGCCGCGCGCATCGACGCCCGCGCCAAGGTGCGCGCCGAACGCCTGGCCACGCTCGACGACCTCGGCATTGCCGGCATGGCCGCCAAGCGCGCGGGGCGGCTCGTGTCCGACGGTGCCAGCGAACACGCCCGCCAGTGGGTGCGCTGGAACATGGCGCGCCTGAATGACCACGGCTACCGCCAGGCCGTCGAGCTGCTGTGCAACGCCGACCTGCTGGCCGACCTGCCGCCGCCGATGCCCGTGCGCGTGGCCTGCGGTGCGCTCGACGTCGTCACGCCGCCCGCCGCCTGCGAAGAAGTCGCGCGCCGCTGCGGCGTGCCCCTCGAATTGGTGGACGATGCGGGTCACGCCGGCTATGTGGAACAACCGCAGGCCGTCGCCGCCTTGCTGCGCGAATCGCTCGCCGGCTGACCCGACACGAACAAGACAACCGAGAGGAATCCAGACATGGCCACCGACAACGAAGTGATGGAAGAGGGCGCGGACCGCTACAACGTGCCCGCGCTGGAGCGCGGCCTGCGCGTGCTGTGCGAGTTCAGCCGCGAGAGCCGCACGCTCTCCGCGCCCGAGTTGGCGCGCCGCTTCGACCTGCCACGCTCGACCGTCTTCCGCCTGCTGACCACGCTGGAGAACATGGGCTTCCTCGAGCGCGCCGAGGGCGGGCGCGACTACCGCCTGGGCCTGGCCGTGCTGCGCCTGGGCTTCGAATACCTGGCCTCGCTGGAACTCACGCAGCTGGGCACGCCGCTGCTCAACCGCCTGTGCGACGAACTGCGCACGCCTTGCAACCTGGTGGTGCGCGACGGCCGCTCGATCGTCTACGTCGCCAAGGTGGCGCCGGCCACGCCCTTCGCCAGCTCGGTCACCGTGGGCACGCGCCTGCCGGCCCACGCCACGGTGCTGGGCCGCATCCTGCTCGAAGACCTCACGCTGCCGCAGCTGCGCGCGCTGTACCCCGAAGACAAGCTCGAGACCTTCTCGCCGAGCACGCCCAAGACCGTGAACGAGCTGTTCGACATGGTGCAGGCCGACCGCCAGCGCGGCTATGTGCTGGGCGAGGGCTTCTTCGAATCGAACATCTCGACCATCGCCGCGCCGGTGCGCGACCACAGCGGCCACATCGTGGCGGCGCTGGGCGCCACCATCACCTCGGGCCACATCGACGAGAACCGCATGGACGAGATGGTGCAGCGCGTGCGCGGCACCGCCGACGAGATCTCGGGCCTGCTCAATTACTCGCCCGCGCGCACCAGCAAGGTGGTGCCGCTGCGCAGCGCCTGACGACTGATTTGCGATCGACCATGACGACCTTCGCCCCTTCCTCCTCTTTCTTCGCCGCCGACGCACTGGCCGGCCGCGTGGCCGTGGTCACGGGCGGGTCGTCGGGCATCGGCCTGGCCACCGTCGAGCTGCTGCTGGGCTGCGGCGCCGCCGTGGCGCTGTGCGGGCGCAACGCCGAACGGCTCGATGCCGCCGTGGCCGGCCTGCGCGCGCAATACCCCGACGCGAAGCTGTTCGCGCAGACCTGCGACGTGCTGGACGCCGCCTCGGTGCGCGCCTTCGCCGCCGCCAGCGAGGCCGCGCTCGGCCCGGCCTCGATGCTGGTCAACAACGCAGGGCAGGGGCGTGTCTCCACCTTCGCCGACACCGACGACGCGGCCTGGATGCAAGAGCTGAACCTGAAGTTCTTCTCGGTCATCCACCCCACGCGCGCCTTCCTGCCGCAGCTCGCCGCGCAGCGCGCGGTGCTCGGCGATGCCGCCATCGTCTGCGCCAACTCGCTGCTGGCGCGCCAGCCCGAGCCGCACATGGTCGCCACTTCGGCCGCGCGCGCGGGCCTGCTGAACCTCGTGCGCTCCATGGCCACCGAGTTCGCGCCGCAGGGCGTGCGCGTCAACGGCATCCTGATCGGCCTGGTCGAGTCGGGCCAGTGGCGCCGCCGCTTCGAGGCGCGCGAAGACAAGTCGCAGGACTGGGCCGCCTGGAGCCGCCAGCTCGCCACCACCAAACACATCCCGCTGGGTCGCCTGGGGCTTCCGACCGAAGCCGCGCGCGCGATCCTTTTCCTTGCTTCACCGCTCGCGTCGTACACGACCGGCAGCCACATCGACATCTCCGGAGGCCATTCCCGCCATGCATAACCCCAACAACACCGTCACGGTCGGCGCCGTCGTCGCCGCGTTCCTCGAGCAGTGCGGCGTCAAGGCAGCCTTCGGCGTGATCTCGATCCACAACATGCCGATCCTCGATGCCTTCGCGCAGCGCGGCACGGTGCGCTTCATCTCGGCGCGCGGCGAGGCCGGCGCGGGCAACATGGCCGACGCCTATGCGCGCTCCACCGCCAGCCTGGGCGTGTGCATCACCAGCACCGGTCCGGCCGCGGGCAACATCGCCGGCAGCATGGTCGAGGCACTGACGGCCGGCGCGCCGCTGTTGCACATCACCGGCCAGATCGAGACGCCGTACCTGGACAAGGGCATGTCGTACATCCACGAGGCGCCCGACCAGCTCACCATGCTCAAGGCGGTGTCGAAGGCCGCGCTGCGCGTGCGCAGCGTCGAGACGGTGCTGGGCACGCTCAAGCGCGCGGTGCAGCTCGCCATGACGGCGCCGACCGGCCCGGTGAGCGTGGAGATCCCGATCGACATCCAGTCGGCGCTCACGACCATGCCGGCCGACCTGTCGCCGCTGCCCATCGAGCGCCCCGTGCCTTCGGCCGCCGGCCTCGATGCACTGGCCGCGCGGCTGGCCACCGCCAAGCGTCCGCTGCTGTGGGTGGGGGGCGGTGCCCGCCATGCGCGCAGTGCGATCCAGCGCCTGCAGAAGCTGGGCTTCGGCGTGGTCACGACCACGCAGGGCCGCGGCACGGTGCCCGAGGACGACGCCGGCTCGCTCGGCGCCTACAACATCCAGAAGCCCGTCGAGGCCTTCTACCAGACCTGCGATGCGATGCTCGTGGTCGGTTCGCGCCTGCGCGGCAACGAGACGCTCAAGTACGAACTGAAGCTGCCGCGCCCGCTGTACCGCATCGACGCCGATGCCGCCGCCGAAGGCCGCTGCTATGCGTCCGAAGCCTTTGTCTGCGGCGATTCCGCGCTGGCCCTCGACGGCCTGGCCGACCGCCTCGAAGCCGCGAAGTACCAGGCCGACCCGCAGCTGCTGGTCGACTTGCGCGCCGCGCACGACCAGGCCGTGGCCACGCTGCGCGACGGCCTCGGCCCGTATGCCGAACTCGTGCGCCAGCTGCAGTCGGTGGCCGGCCGCAAGTTCAACTGGGTGCGCGACGTCACGGTGTCCAACAGCACCTGGGGCAACCGCGAGCTGCGCGTGTTCGAACCCAGCGCCGGCGTGCACGCCACGGGCGGCGGCATCGGCCAGGGCATGCCCATGGCCATCGGCGCGGCCATCGGCGCGGCGGTGACGGGCTCGGGCCGCAAGACCTTCTGCCTGGCCGGCGACGGCGGCTTCATCCTGAACCTGGGCGAGCTGGCCTGCATGGTGCAGGAGAAGGCGCCCATGGTCATCGTGCTCATGAACGACAAGAGCTACGGCGTGATCAAGAACATCCAGGACGCGCAGTACGGCGGCCGCCAGTGCTACGCCGAGCTGCACACGCCCGACTACGACCTGCTGTGCAAGTCGATCGCGCTGCCGCACGCCCGCGTGAAAGACCTGGCCGACCTGCCGGCGCAGCTCGACCAGGCGCTGGCCGCCGACGGCCCGTTCCTGCTGGAGATCGACATGCTGTCGATCGGCGGTTTCAAGACCAGCTTCGCCGGCCCGCCGACCAACACGGTCACGCAGATTCCCGCGCTCGGCGCGGCCAAGTGAGCGAACGCGGAGCCCCACGCATGACCACCGCCATCACGCGCATCGCCCTCGTCGGCTGCGGAGCCATCGGCACCTCGGTGCTCGAACTGCTGCGCGGCGATCCCGCCCTGAAGGTGGTGGCCATCGTCGTGCCGGCCGAAGGCATCGCTGCCGCACAGAAGGTCGCACCCGACGTGCAAGTGGGCAGCGCCGTGCCCGCCGACGGCATCGACCTCGTGGTCGAGACCGCCGGCCATGCCGCCATCGAGGAACACGTGCTGCCCGCCCTGGCACGCGGCACGCCCTGCGTGGTGGCCTCGGTGGGCGCGCTGTCGGCCACGGGCTTCGCCGAGAAGCTCGAAGCCGCCGCGGTTGCCGGCCGCACGCAGGTGCAGCTGATTCCCGGCGCCATCGGCGGCATCGACGCGCTCGCCGCGGCCCGCATCGGCGGCCTGGACAGCGTGCGCTACACGGGCCGCAAGCCGCCGCAGGCCTGGAAGGGCACGCCGGCCGAGCAGGGCCGCAACCTGGACACGCTGGTGCACGAAACCGTGATCTTCGAAGGCAGCGCGCGCGAAGCCGCCTTGCTCTATCCGAAGAACGCCAACGTGGCGGCCACCGTCTCGCTCGCGGGCCTGGGCCTGGACCAGACGCTGGTGCGCCTCATTGCCGACCCGGCCACCACCGAGAACGTGCACACCGTCGAAGCCGAAGGCGCCTTCGGCAGCTTCGCGCTGACCATGCGCAACAAGCCGCTCGCGGCCAACCCCAAGACCTCGGCCCTGACCGTGTACAGCGCCGTGCGCGCGCTGCGCAACCGCGTCGCGCCCCTTGCCATCTGAGCCATCCCATGATCTCCACCGAACTCCTTCCGATCTGCATCGCCGGCGAATGGCGCCTGGGCGGCGGCGACGTCTACGAAAGCCTGTACCCGGCCACCGGCGAACCCATCGCGCGCCTGAAGGCCGCGAGCCTGGCCGACGTCGAAGAAGCCATCACGCGCGCCGACCACGCCTTTCGCACCAGCGGCTGGGCCCAGCGCCTGCCGCACGAGCGCGCCGCCGTGCTGCACCGCGTGGCGCAGCTGATCCGCGAAGAGGGCGAGTCGCTGGCGCAGAAGCAGCGCCTGGACAACGGCAAGCCGATCAGCGAAACCCGCAACCTCGTGGCCAGCGCCGCGGGCACCTTCCAGTTCTTCGCCGCCGCGCTCGAGACGCTCGAAGAAACCATCACCCCCTCGCGCGGTGCCTTCGTCACGATGAGCGTGCACGAGCCCATGGGCGTGGTCGCGGCCATCACGCCGTGGAACTCGCCCATCGCGAGCGAAGCGCAGAAGCTGGCGCCCGCGCTGGCCGCCGGCAACGCGGTGGTCGTGAAGCCCGCCGAAGTCACGCCGCTCATGGCGCTGGAACTGGCGCGCATCTGCGAGCAGGCCGGCGTGCCCAAGGGCATCGTGAGCGTGCTGCCGGGCAAGGGCTCGGTGATCGGCGACGCCATCACCAAGCATCCGCTGGTCAAGCGCGTGTCGTTCACCGGCGGCACCACCACCGGCAAGCACATCGCCCACATTGCGGCCGACAAGATGATGCCGGTGTCGCTCGAACTCGGCGGCAAGTCGCCCACCATGGTGCTCGACGACGCCGACCTCGACCATGCGGTGAACGGCGTGCTCTACGGCATCTTCAGTTCGTCGGGCGAGTCGTGCATCGCGGGCTCGCGCTTGTTCGTGGCCCGCAGCATCTACGACGAGTTCCTGACGCGGCTGGCCGAAGGCGCCAATGCGCTGCGCGTGGGCGACCCGGCGTCGGAGCGCACGCAGATGGGGCCGCTCATCACGGCGAAGCACCGCGAGGGCATCGAGCGCTATGTGGACCTGGGCGTGTCCGAAGGCGGGCGCATCCGCACGGGCGGCGTGCGTCCGCACGGCGCCGACTACGACAAGGGCTACTTCTACCAGCCGACCATCCTCGAAGGCCTGACCAACAACGCCCGCATCAGCCAGGAAGAAATCTTCGGCCCGGTGCTGGTCGCGATGCCCTTCGACAACGAGGAAGAACTGATCGCGCAGGCCAACGACAGCGTCTACGCGCTGGCCGCGGGCGTGTGGAGCCGCGACTTCAAGCGCGCCTGGAAGCTGGGTCGCGCGGTGCAGGCCGGCACGGTCTGGGTCAACACCTACAAGCAGTTCTCGGTCTCGACGCCGTTCGGCGGCTGGCGCGACAGCGGCCTGGGCCGCGAGAAGGGCCGCGAAGGCATCTTCCAGTACATGGAGCAAAAGAGCATGTACTGGGGCACGAACGAACAACCGCTCCCGTGGGCGAACTGAACAGGAGCACACGATGAGCGTACTTGGCATCGACCAGATCACCTACGGCGCGGACGACCTGCCCGCCTGCCGCCAGTTCTTCCAGGACTGGGGCCTTTCACTCACGTCCGAAGCCGCCGACGAACTCGTCTTCGAGTGCCTCAACGGCTGCAAGGTGGTCGTTGCGGCGTGGGACAAGCCCGGCCTGCCGCCCGCGATGGAAGAGGGCCCGACGCTGCGCGAAGTGGTGTGGGGCGTGGAAAGCGACGCTGACCTGGACCGCTACGCCGCCGCCATCGCGCAAGACTCGGCCTTTGTCGACACCACGGTCGACGGCGCGCGCCGCATCGGCTGCACCGACCCCAACGGCCTGGCCGTGCGCCTGCAGGTCAGCCGCAAGCGCGCGGTCGAAGTCGACTGCGGCGCCATGAACACCTGGAACGCCAAGCCGCGCGTGAACCAGCCCGCACCGATCTACGAACGCGCCACGCCGATCGAGGTGGGTCACGTCGTGTTCTTCGTGAGCGACGTGAAGGGCACGAGCGCGTTCTACGCGCAGCGCTTCGGCTTCGTGTCGTCCGACGGCTATCCGAACCGCGGCGCCTTCATGCGCTGCGCGCCCGAGGGCGGCCACCACGACCTGTTCCTGCTGCAGATTCCGTCGGGCAAGCGCGGGCTCAACCACGTGGCCTTCACCGTGCGCGACATCCACGAGGTGTTCGGCGGCGGCCTGCATTTTTCGCGCTGCGGCTGGGACACCCAGCTGGGCCCGGGCCGCCACCCGGTGTCGTCGGCGTACTTCTGGTACTTCAAGAATCCGGCCGGCGGCCTCATCGAGTACTACGCCGACGAAGACCAGCTCACCGCCGACTGGCAGCCGCGCGAGTTCGAACCCGGCCCGACCGTGTTCGCCGAATGGGCGGTCGATGGCGGCCTCGATGGCCACACCCGTCGCCAGAAGAACGCGGAAGGCCCGAAAGGTGCTTTCCTGACCGAGAAGAAATGAATCCGGTGACCCTCATGCAACGACGTTTTTCCTTCTCCCTGCTGGCCGCCGCGGCGCTGGCCATCGCCTTGCCCGTGCACGCACAGAGCGACGCGCACAAGCAGCTGTCGAGCGACCGCTTCACCATCGTCTCGCCATTCCCGCCCGGCGGCCCGGTCGACACGCTGGCCCGCATCCTGTCGGACGGCCTGGCCAAGCGCTACGGCCAGGCAGCCGTGGTCGAGAACATGGTGGGCGCGGCCGGCAACATCGGCATCGACAAGGTCAAGCGTGCGAAGGGCGATGGCCACACGCTGCTCGTGGTGCCGGCCGGCAACCTCACGATCAACCCGACGCTGATGCCGAACTTCCCGTTCAACATCGAGAAGGACTTCGTGCCCGTCACCATGCTCGCCAAGGCGCCCAACGTGCTGGTGGCCGCGCCGTCCTCGGGCATCAAGAGTGCGAAGGAGCTGGTGGCCATGGCCAAGGCCAAGCCCAACACGCTGTCGTATGCCTCGCCCGGCGTGGGCAGCGGCCTGCACCTGGCGGGCGAGCTGTTCAAGCAGCAGGCTGGCATCGACCTGCTGCACGTGCCCTACAAGGGCACGGCGCCCGCGCTCAACGACGTGCTCGGCGGCTCGGTGCCGCTGATGTTCAGCAACCTGCCCGCGACCATGCCCTTCATCAAGAACGGCAAGCTCGTCGCGCTGGGCGTGACCGAAGCCAAGCGCAGCGCCGCCGCGCCCGACATTCCCACGCTGGCGGAGCAGGGCATCCAGGGCGTGGCCGTGACCTCGTGGTATGGCCTCTTGGCCCCCAAGGGCACGCCGCCGGCCGTGGTCGAGCAATTGGCGAAGGACGCGGCCGAGATGCTGGCCCAGCCCGACGTGCGCGAACGCCTGAAGGCGCAGGGCATGACCGACGCGGCCATGAAGCCCGCCGAGTTTGCTGCCCACATCCGCGATGAGACGGCCGTCTGGGCCCGGATCATCAAGGCCCGCAACATCGTGGCCGAGTGAGCCACCCCCAAGAACAAAGAGAGACAGAGACCATGCAGACAAGTGAATCCACCATCGGCATCGTCGGTGCCGGCATCGGCGGCCTGGTCGCCGCCATCGCACTGCGCCGCGCGGGGCACGACGTGGTCGTGTTCGAGCAGGCCAAGCAGTTCGCCCGCGTCGGCGCCGACATCAACCTCACGCCCAACGCCGTGCGCGCCCTCGACGGCCTGGGCGTGGGCGACGCCGCCCGCGTGACGGCGGCCCGCCCGTCGCACCGCATCAGCCGCACCTACGACAGCGGCGAAGAAACCTCGCGCCTCGAAATGGCCGACTCGGCCGAGCAGCGCTACGGTGCGCCGCAGCTCACCATCCACCGCGCCGACCTGCTGGCCGCGCTGGCCGACATGTTCCCGGCCGAGCGCGTGGCGCTGGGCAAGCGCGCCGAGACCATTGCGGCCGACGACAACGGCGTGACCCTGTCGTTCAGCGACGGCACCAGCGCCCGCGTGGGTGCACTCATCGGTGCCGACGGCATCCATTCGGGCGTGCGCACCGCGATGTTCGGCGCGGAGAGCCCGCGCTTCACGGGCATCGTCGCGTACCGCGCCGTGGTGCCCGCCGAGCGCGTGGCCGGCGTGCCCAACCTGGGCGCCTTCACCAAGTGGTGGGGCCCGAACCCGCAGAGCCAGATCGTCACCTTCCCGCTGAACCGCGGCAAGGACATCTTCATCTTCGCGACCACGCCGCAGGACACCTGGCACCTCGAGTCGTGGACCGCGCCAGGCAGCGTCGACGAGCTGCGCGAGCAGTACGTGGCCTACCACCCCGAGGCGCGCGCGCTGCTCGACGCCTGCGACACGGTGCTGAAGACCGCGCTGTACGAGCGCGACCCCATGCCCGCCTGGGCGCAGGGCCGCATGGCACTGCTGGGCGATGCCGCGCACCCGATGCTGCCCTTCATGGCGCAGGGCGCCGGCATGGCCATCGAAGACGCCGTGGTGCTGTCGCGCCACCTCGACGGCGTGGCCATGGCCGGCATTCCCGCCGCGCTGCAGGCCTACCAGACGGCACGCATCGAACGCGCCAGCCAGGTGCAGCTCGGCTCGCGCGGCAACAGCTGGCTGCGCGAAGGCGGCAACGCCGACTGGGTGTACGCCTACGACGCCTGGGCCGTGCCGCTGGGCGTGCCGGCGCAAGGCGCTGCTGCCACCGCCTGAAATTTTTCCCCTCGCTTACGGAGGCTCACGATGCAACAAGACCGCTTTCTCCAACCGCACCAGGCGCGCCAGCGCCCCGCGACCACCTACGAAGACCTGCTGGGCGACGTGATCGAACGCGCCTACGCCGACGGCATCCACGACCTGCCGGGCCTGGTGCAGCGACTGAACGACAGCGGCCTGGCCACGCCGGGCGGCCTCGCATGGACCGAGGCGCTGTACCGCAAGGAAATGGCCACGCTGGCCGCCTGAGGAGAACCACCATGACCATCGCCATCCATCCCGTTCCCGCCGATCCGGTCGACCACCTGCTCGAGATCGGCCTGAAAGACCTCTGGTACCCGATCTGCCCCTCGCACTTCATCAAGGAGAACCCGATCTCCCTGCGCCGCCTCGGCCGCAAGATCGCGCTGTGGCGCGACGGCGAAGGCGTGCTGCATGCGCTGGAAGACCGCTGCCCGCACCGCGGTGCGCCGCTGTCGCAAGGCGTGATCCTGGGTGACCGCCTCTCGTGCCCGTACCACGGCGTCGAAGTGCGCCACGACGGCGTGGTCACGCGCGTGCCCGGCAGCCCGGGCTGCAAGCTCGAAGGCTCGCGTGCCACGCGGCACTTCCATGTGCAGGAGCGCGCGGGTGCCGTGTTCCTCTACAACTCGAAAGAGCCGGTCGACGTGCCGCCGCCGCTGGTGCTGCCCGAGCAGCTGACCGACGCGGCCGAGTACTCGAACTTCCTGTGCTACACGGAATGGAAGGGCGACTACCGCTACGTGCTGGACAACGTGATGGACCCGATGCACGGCACGTACCTCCACAAGCAGTCGCACTCGATGGCCGAGGGCGACTCGAGCGCCAAGTTCGGCGTGCGCCCGACCGACATCGGCTTCGTGTTCGAGAAGGAAGGCCAGCGCAACGTCAACTTCGACTGGACCGAGTGGGCCGACACCGGCATCCACTGGATGCGCCTGGAGATTCCGTACCCGAAGACCGGCGGCCCCGGCGGCAACTTCATCATCATCGGCGCCTTCTCGCCGATGGCCAACGGCATGACCGCCACCTTCTTCTGGCGCGCACGCAAGCTGGCGCCGGGCTGGGAGCGCGACACCTGGCGCTTCCTCTACAAGAACCGCCTCGAGGCGCGCCACTGGCACGTGCTGGAACAAGACCGCGTGATGCTCGAAGAGATGGAAGCCGACGCCAACCAGCACGAGAACCTGTACCAGCACGACCTGGGCATCGTCCGCCTGCGCCGCCACATGCGCAACCTGGCGCAAGCGCAACTGGCCGAAGCCGAGGCCGCCACGGCCTGAACTGAAAGCAAGCGAGCACCGCCATGTCTTCTCCCACGCTGAACGCCCTCGTGCACACCATGCGCTACGAGGCCGACGGCATCGTCAGCGTCGAGTTCCGGCCGGCCACGCCGGCGGTGGACTTTCCCGCCTTCGAGGCCGGCTCCCACATCGACCTGCACCTGCCCAACGGGCTGGTGCGCAGCTACTCGCTGTGCAACCCTTCGAGCGACCGCCAGCGCTACGTGGTGGGCGTGCTCAACGACCGCAAGAGCCGCGGCGGCTCGCGCTACGTGCACCAGCAGCTGCGCGTGGGCATGACGCTGCCCATCTCGGCACCGCGCAACAACTTCAAGCTGGAAGAGGGCGCCGAGCGCTCGGTGCTGGTGGCCGGCGGCATCGGCGTGACGCCCATCTGGTGCATGCTGCAGCGGCTCATCGCCATCGGCAAGCCGGTGGAGTTCGTCTACTGCGCACGCACCCGCAAGGAAGCCGCCTTCTGCGACGCCATCGAGGCGCTGGCCACCGAGAAATCGGTGCAGCTCACCTGGCACTTCGACGACGAGAAGGGCGCGCCGCCCGACCTCGCGTCGCTGCTGGCCGGCAAGGGCGCCACCAGCCACTACTACTGCTGCGGCCCCACGCCGATGCTCGACGCCTTCGAAAGGAGCTGCGAGCAACTGGGCTATGCCAACGCCCACATCGAGCGCTTCGCCGCCGTGCATGTGGAGGCGCCCAGCGCCACGCAGACCTGCGTGGTGCAGTGCGCCAAGAGCGGCAAGAGCGTCGAGGTGCCTCCGGGCAAATCGATTCTCGACAGCCTGATCGACGCTGGCCTCAACCCCGATCACAGCTGCAAGGAAGGCGTCTGCGGCGCCTGCGAAACGGCGGTGCTCGAGGGCGAAGTCGATCACCACGACGGCATCCTCACCAAGATCGAACGTGCGTCCAACAAGACCATGATGATCTGCGTCTCTCGCTGCAAGGGCGAGCGCTTGGTGCTGGACATCTGAACGAGAAGGCCACAACCCAAAAGACGGCCGAGAGAAAAACCAACCGAGACATTCAATGAAAAAGTACTTGATCGCGATGGCTGCGGCCACCGCGGCTGGCGGAGCGCTGGCCCAATCTTCCGTGACGCTGTTCGGCGTCGTCGACGCCTCCGTGGTCTACACGCGCGGCAGCGGCAACGGATCGGCCCACAAGACGCAGCTGGGCAACAGCGGCAACATGTTCAGCCGCCTCGGTTTTCGCGGCACCGAAGACCTCGGCGGCGGCTACTCGGCCAACTTCTGGCTCGAGATGGGCCTGCAGAACGACAGCGGCACGGGCTTTCCGTCGAACTCCAACAACCAGGCCAGCGGCAACGGCACGCCTGGCGTGCTGAGCTTCAACCGCCGTTCGACCGTGAGCCTGGCCGGCCCCTTCGGCGAAGTGCGCCTGGGCCGCGACTACGTGCCCGCCTTCTGGAACACCGCGATCTTCGACCCCTTCGGCACCGGCGGCGGCATCGGCGCCAACCAGATCTACTTCTCGGGCCTGGGCGGCCTGGTGGCACCCACCGGCACGCGCGCCTCGAACAGCATCGGCTACTTCCTGCCGGCCAACCTGGGCGGCTTCTACGGCCAGGTGATGTACGCGATGGGCGAGAACGATTCGAACTCGGTGCTGCCCGGCACCCAGGTGTCGAACAAGCGCGACGGCCAGCACACCGGCGCGCGCTTCGGCTACCAGAGCGGCGGCCTCAATGTGGCGCTGGCCACCGGCCGCACGCGCTACACCGCCGGCGACCTGCGCGTGACCAACCTGGGCGCGTCCTACACCTTCGATGCGGCGCTCATGAACCTCAAGCTCACGAGCGAGTTGTACAAGGAATCGAAGGGCAGCACCGACGCCAAGGGCGTGCTGATCGGCTTCCAGCTGCCCATCGGGCCGGGCGAGATCAAGGCCTCGTACGCGCGCTACAAGCTGGAGCCCGCCAACGCGGTGCGCGAGCCCACGTCGTCGAAGCTGGCCATCGGCTACGTGCACAACCTGTCCAAGCGCACGGCGGTGTACGGCACCATCGCGCGCATCAGCAACAAGAACGGTGCGACGCAGGCCCTGGCCGGCGCCATCACCATGCCCAACCGCGCCTCCAGCGGCGTCGAGTTCGGCATGCGGCACATGTTCTGACGCGAAGGGGCCGGCATGCGCGCAACCCCCGTCTGGCCGCAGGTGCGGCGCCTCGCGGCGCTGGCCTTCGGATCGCTGCTCGTGGCCGGCTGCGCCGGCATGTCGCCGACCGCGCCGCCCGCGCCCGGCCAGCTGCTGCTGGCCAGCGCCGACAAGCTGCACGGCCTGCCCGACGCAGAGCGCAACTGGGTCATGTCGTACGCGTCCACCACCTTCGACGGCGCCAACGCGGTGGTCGTCGGCCAGGTGGCGCTGCCGCGCACGCCCGCGCCCGCCGGCGGCTATCCCGTGATCGCCTGGGCCAACGGATCGACCGGGCTCGCGCCGCAGTGCGCGCCTTCGCTGGTCGTGAACCGCGAGCGCGATGCCTACCTCAACGCCTGGGTGCAGCAGGGCTATGCCGTGGTGCGCACCGACTACGCAGGGTGGGGCGCCTTCGGGCCCGTGCCCGACCTGCACAGCCGCAGCAACGCCGAGAACCTGGCCGATGCCGTGGCGGCCGCGCATGCGCTCGACGGCGCGAAGCTGCGCCCCGACTGGATCGCCGTGGGCCACAGCAAGGGCGGCGGCGCCGTGCTGTGGGCCGCCGGCCTGCCGGACCGCAGCGCGGGCCGCTACCCGCTGCGGGCGGCCATCGCCATCGCGCCCACGGGGCCCGGCGTGCTGTGGTTCATGGACAGCGTGATGCGCGGCGAAGCGGTGGCCGTTCCGGCGCTGCCCTTCGTGTCGCTGACCGTGATGAGCGCCAAGGCGATGAATCCGGCCATCGACGTGCAGGCCATGACTACGCCCGCGCTGCGCCCGCACCTCGAGGCGATGGGCTCGGCCTGCCTCTCGGGGCTGTTCGCGATGCCGCCGCTGCCGCCGGGGCCGTACCTGAAGCCCGGCGCGGCGTACGACGCGATGGCCCGGTTGCTGGCCGCGCAGGATGCGTCGTCGCTCACGATGCGGGTGCCTGTGTCGGTCATCCAGGGCGAGAAGGACGAGACGACGGTCACGCCCGACACCACGGCGGCGATGGTGCGCAGCCTGTGCGCGCGCGGCGCGACCGTGCAACTGAAGCAGTACGCCGGACAGACCCACCGGTCGGTCATCGGCGCCTCGCAATCCGACGCGTTCGGATTCGCCCGAACGGTCCTCGACGCAGGCAGGCCGGCGAGCGACTGCCCCTGACGCCGCGCCGGCCCCCGTGCAACCCACCTGAGAAGAATCCCATGTCATCCAAGGCCATGCGCTGGTACGGGGTCGTCACCCTGTTCGTGATCGTCGCGATCTCCTACGTCGACCGCATCAACATCGCAGTGCTGATCACCGATGCGGCGTTTCTGAAGCACGTGGGCATCGACGCCTCCGACCGCGTGAGCCAGGGCCTGCTGGCCACGGCCTTCATGCTGGGCTACGGCATCTCGGCCTTCGTGCTCACGCCGTTCTGCTCGGCGCTGTTCGGCGTGCGGCGCAGCCTGATCTACGGCCTCGTGCTGTGGGGCGTGGTGACCTGGGCCTCGCCGATGTTCCACAGCTACGGCATGCTGCTGGCGTCGCGCGTGCTGCTGGGCGTGTCGGAGGGGCCGCTGTTCTCGCTGGCTTCGTCGTACATCAAGGCGCACTTCAAGAGCGACGAGAACGGCAAGCCCAATGCGCTGGTGAACATGGGCACGGGCCTGGGCCTGGCGGTGGGCTATCCGCTGGTGGGCTACCTGCTCACGCAGTTCGAATGGGACAGCTCGTTCCACGTGCTGGGCGTGCTCAACATCGTGCTGGGCATTCCGCTGGTGCTGGCCTTCGTGCGCATGCCCGCGGGGCACGGCGACGGCATCAAGCCCTCGTCGTTCGGCGATGCGATGTCGCGCGTGGCGGGCATCGTGAAAGGCGCGCTGCACACGCGGCACCTGTTCCTCATCACGCTGCTGACCTCGGCGGCGCTGGCCTATCTCTGGGGCAGCAGCAACTGGCTGCCGACCTACCTGCGCGAGGCGCGCGGCTT
Source organism: Variovorax boronicumulans (assembly GCF_009811375.1). NCBI lineage: Bacteria > Pseudomonadati > Pseudomonadota > Betaproteobacteria > Burkholderiales > Comamonadaceae > Variovorax > Variovorax boronicumulans. The sequence goes on along the minus strand of NZ_BKDH01000001.1, from coordinate 2,728,059 downwards.
CTCGCTGCGTGAGATGGGCTGGATCGCCTCGCTGCCGCAGTACGCCGCCGTGCTCGCGGTGTTCACGGGCGGCGTGCTCATCGACAAACTCGGGCGCGACCGCGTGCCCTTCATCTTCATGGGCGCGAGCGCGGGCGTGGCACTGTCGGTGCTGCTGGCCATCAATGCGCGCGACCCGTACATGGCAGCGACCTGCCTCGTGGCGGCGAACTTCTTCTGGGGCCTGCAGAGCCCCGCCATTCCGAGCACCGTGCAGCACTGCTCGCGGCCCGAGCACACGGCCAGTGCCTTCGGCGTGACCAACGGCGTGGGCAGCCTCGTGGCGGGCTTCATGCCGGCGCTGATGGGCGGCGTGATCACCGCGGTGTCGCACAGCGGCGGCGCAGCACACACAACGGTCACCGCGGCTTCGTCGGCGGCGGGTTTCTTCGCGGGCTTTGCACTGCTCATCGGCACGCAGATCGTGGTGTTCGCATGCGGCTTTCTGTTGTGGTGGCGCGAGCGCGCGCAACGCACTGCTGCAGTCTCTGGTTCACAGCTTTCGTAGCCTTCGCCGTGGCTTGAACCTTCGTACTGTGGCCGCTTCGTCACAGTGAAGGGCCCGTGTCTTTGTCATCTGCGTGAGCAGGTGTTTCGGTCGCAGAACCATCTTCGTAGTGCATGGCATGCGTTGCATGTCATGACGCCATTCGGCCTATCGCGCGCGAACAATTGGAGAGAGAAAAGTTCCGCGGATCGTTGAGCTCATTGCATCGATCAGCTACAACTGCGTGCACTTCAACGGACGAGGGAATGCGCGTGAAATCAACCACAAGAGCCGCAGCCAGTCTTGCCGTCGCCATCGCTTTCGCCATGGCCCCGGCCGTTCACCTGACGGGTGAACGCATTGTGTCGATGCACGGGCACTGAGCCCGGCCCGCGACACCCCACCGCGTTCACACGCTCCCCCCCCACACCCCGCGTCTTGACGGGAATGGCGCCGCTCGCCCCGCGCATTCTGGGACCACCGCAGCACATGCGGTGCGGTCCGGCCTGAGCCTGCGTTCCTGACGAACTGTCTGTTCGCCGGGAGGGCACTGTGCTGCCCGCATTTCCTGCTGATCTGTCGTTCCACTCATCCCGCGCGCGTCACGTGCATCGCCGGCTATCCGCCGGTGCCTGCGGTGCGGCGCATGTTCCTTACCAAGAGTACCCAGAGGCGATCATGAAATCACTGAATACACCTGTCGTTCATTGCCTGGCCCTCACGGCCGTGACCCTTGCCGCGTTGACGGCCTGCGGCGGCGGCGGAGACAGCGGCGGTGGCGCATCGTTCGGCGGCTCCGGCCTGAATGCGCCATCGCTGGCCAACGCGCCTGCGGCCGACGGCGGCGACACCACCAAGAAGACCCCCGACGACGGCGTGCCCACCGCACGCGACGCGGCGGTGGCCGCGGTCGATCGTTCGGCCCGGCCGATGGAGTTGCCCGACACGGTCTGGCCCGTCAACTACAAGCTGTGGTTCCGCCCCGATGCGGCGCTCAAGACGTTCGTGGGCCGCGCCGACGTGGAGATCGACGTGCTCAAGCCGGTCGACGCCATCGTCGTCGCCGCGCACGACCTCAACTTTGCGCGCGGGCGCACCACGCTGCGCAAGGTGTCCAAGCCGGGCGAGGTGATCCCGCTGATTCCCACGCCGCAGACGCGCGGCGACTTCGTGCAGCTGCGGCTGAACGACGGCCAGATCGCCAAGGGCAAGTACCTGCTGCACATGGAGTGGGACGGCAAGATCCAGTTCTCCGACGCCGAGTACTGCACGCCGGAAGTGATGGCGAAGAACCCGCTGTGCTCGGCCGCGTCGGGCATCTTCAAGGTGGGTCTCTCGACGCCCGAGGGCGTGAGCAGCGACGCCATCGTGACGCAGGGCGAAACCAACTTCGCGCGCCAGTGGTTCCCGGGCTGGGACGAGCCGGCCTTCCGCCACACCTTCGAGATCTCGGCCGAGGTGCCGGGCGACTGGAAGACCGTGTCCAACGGCGCGCAGACCGAGGCCGTGAAACTGCCCGACGGCTACCAGCGCGTGGCCTTCGAGAAGACGCCCTCGATGCCGATGTACCTGGCCTTCTTCGGCGGCGGCAAGTTCGACATCCTGGCCGACACCTTCAAGAACCCGCTGGACGGCAGCGACATGGCGCTGCGCTGGTTCACGCCGCCGGGCCGCTCCGACTGGGCCAAGTTCGCGATGGAGTGGACCAAGGTGTCGATGGACTACTACTACAAGTACACCGGCATCTCGTTGCCCTTCAAGAAGTTCGACACCGTGGCCGCCAACGACAGCTACGACAACAAGCCCAACACCGGCTTCGGCGGCATGGAGAACTGGGGCGCGATCTTCGAGTTTGCCGACGCGGTGCTCACCAAGCCCGGCGACAAGCCCACGCTGTACTCGGTGACCGTGGTCACGCACGAGGTGGCGCACCAGTGGTTCGGCGACCTGGTCACGCTCGACTGGTGGGACAACGTGTGGCTCAACGAATCGTTCGCGCGCTGGTTCGAACGGCGCACCACGATCAAGTTCCACCCCGAGTACTACAGCTTCTCCGACTACGTGCTCGACAAGCACAACGTGATCGTGGCCGACCTGAAGCCCTCCGCCGTGCCGGTGCAGCGCAACCTGAACGACGCGGGCTCCTTCGGCTTCATCAGTCCGGCGATCTTTGTCTACAACAAGGGCAGCCACGTGCTGGAGATGGTGCAGAACTACATCGGCGAAGAGGCGATGCAGAAGGGCCTGCAGATCTATCTGAAGGACTACGCGTTCGGCAACGTCACGCCCACGCGGCTGTGGACCTCGCTGGAGAAGGCCGCCGGCGGCAAGAAGGTGAGCGAGATCGGCGACAGCTTCATCCGCCAGACCGGCATTCCGCTGCTCACGGTCGATGCGCAATGCGCCGGCGACCGCACCTACGTCAGCATCACGCAGGAGTCGTTCCCCAACCAGAACCAGTTCCCGGCCTCGACGTGGACCATTCCCGTCACGCTGGCGTACGGCGACGCGATGGAAAAGCGCGAGACCTTCGTGATGTCGAACAACGCCACGCAGGTCGAGCTGCCGGGTTGCACCGCGGTGCTGGCCGGGCCGACGGGGCAGGACTACTACGTGAGCAACTACAGCGCGCCCTCGTGGAGCAACCTGCTGGCCAAGGTGCAGAACTTCGCAGGCAACAAGCCGCTGCTGCTGAACATCGAGCGTGATGCCTTCCGCCTGCTGGGCGTGGGGCGCATCACGCAGGCGCAGTACGACCAGATCAAGGGCGTGCTCAACCTGCCGGCGCCGCTGCTCGCCAAGACGCAGCTGAGCCAGCAGAAGATGGCGGCGGTGGAGGCGGGCGGCAAGGAAGAGTACCCGCACGCGCTGCGCTTCCAGGGCAAGCTGCCGCTGCGCGAGAACCAGAAGCGTTGAGTTGAGTTGAACTGAGCCTTCTTTCGTGAACCCCGCATGCGCCGCCGGGCGGCGCATGCGTCACCTCATTCGAACCTCATGAAAACTCTTCTGAATTCCTTGCTGGCAGTGGCCTGCGTGTCACTGCTCTCGGCCTGCGGCGCGCGCGGCGGGCCCGAGACCGAACTGGTCGGCGTCTACGCCGTCGAACGCAACGGCGTGCTCAAGGAGGTCGTCAAGATCGAGCGCGACGGCGACCGCTACATCATGCGCGACAAGGTGCGCACGCCCGAGTGGAGCGAACCGAAGATGCAGTTGCAGCCGGTGACGCGCGAGCGCTGGAGCCGCATCACCACCGACACGGAGAACACGTCCTTCGTCGGCATCTCGAGCGACCAGCTCGGCATCTTCAAGGTGCCGCCCGGTTGGCAGAAGAACGGCTTCAAGACCCAGACGGGCTACTTCCTGTTCTATTCGCAGGGACCGGTGGAAGCGCACAAGCTTTGAGAGGCCGGCACCACGACAGCGCCCATCGTGCGCAGGACACTGGGTGCTTCCCGCAGCGAAATCAAGGAGGAGGCCGAAGGCCGGGGGACATTCGCGGAGGGAAGTACCCGGTGGCCTGTGCACGCGCCCTGAACAAGAGCGCTTAGTTACGGCGCAACGATCGCGCCTTCGATGCGATGGCGCTTCAGCGCATCGGCTACAAAGCCTGAAGCCTTCATCTCCTCGACAAAGGAAGAGAGCAGCGCCTGCGCCTCGGCCCCCCGGCTTGCCGGCGTCCCCATCGCCTGCTGGATCACCATGAAGCGCCCCGGCAGCACACGCACCCCCGGTGCGCGGGCCGCTTCGCCTTCGAGCAGCTGGCGAATGCCCGCCGCCACCTCGACCTGCCCCGCGCGCAATGCGGCGAGCGCGGGCCCCGCGCCCTGCAGGCGCACGATCTCAGCCGCCTTGATCTCGCGCGTGAGGAACAGGTCATAGGCACTGCCAGAGCCGACCGAAATGCGGTGGCCTGCGGCATCGACCTGCGCGTTGTCGGTCAGCGCAGAAGATTCGGGCACGAGGTAGCTGCCTTCGATCAGCACATACGGCGCCGTGAAGCGAAGGCCTTCGCTGCGCGCCGGATCGACCGCGAAGAAGCCGATGTCGGCCTTCTCGTTCTTCACCGCGTCCACCGAGGCTGCGGCCTTCTCGAACACCACCAGCTCGATGCCCACGCCCAGCCGCCGCGCGAACTCGCGGGCCAGGTCGATCGACACGCCGACCGGCTCGCCCGTGGTGGCGTCCTTGTTGGCCAGGATCGGATTGCCGAGGTTGATCGAGGCGCGCAGCGTGCCGCTGGGCGCGAAGGCGGTCACGAGGGCGGAAGAGGGCGATGTGGTCATGGCGTCCGTTCGTCGGGAAGGCGGAAGGAGGGGATGAAGGCCGCCAGTTTACGGGCCGCGAAGCCGCCGCTTCAGCGCGCGGACAGGGGCTCCAGCCCCGTCTTCGCGATCGTCGGCGCCGCGGCCGGCGCGTTGAGGTAGCGGATCAGCTGGCGCGCCGCGTCGGGCTGCTTCGAGGCCGTGGCCACGCCGGCCGAGAACACCGTCACGCGCTGCACCTCGGCGGGCAGCGGGCCGATGTAGTCGATGCCCTCGATGGGCAGCAGCTCGCTCACCTGCTGCAGGCCGAGGGCCGCGTCGCCGCGCGCCACCACCGTGCCCACGCGCTCGCTGAGGATGCGCTTGCTCTTGGGCTTGACCTGGTCCTCGATGCCCAGCGTCTTGAGCAGCTCGGTCTCGTAGTAGGTGCCGCTCGCGCTCGCCGAATAGGCGATCGACGGCGCCGCGAGCAGCGTGCGCTTGAGCGCGTCGACCGTGCCGATGTCGGGCTTGGGTGCGCCCTTGCGCACCGCGAAGCCGATCGACGAGCGCACCAGGTCGACCTGGCTGCCCGCCACCACCTTGCCCTGCGCCACCAGCGCATCGAGCGCGGGGCGCGCGAGGATCACGACGTCGGCCGGCTCGTTGCGCCCGAGGCGGCTAGGAATCGAGTCGGTGGCATTGCCCATCGACGCGCCGTAGGCCGTCTTCACGCTGCGGCCGGTGCTGCGCTCGAAGCCGGGGCGCAGCTCGTTGTAGGCGGCGGTGAAGCCGCCGGAGGTCATGACGTGGATGTCGCCTGTGGCGGCGGGTGGGGTGCCACCACCGAGGTTGGTGCAACCGGCGAGCGCGAATGAGGCGGCCAGCGCCAGGGCGGCGCGGCGGGTCAGGGCGGAACGGGGGAAGGCGAAGGCTGTCACGGCATGTGTCTCCTGAAGATCGTGCCGTGCCATCGTAGGGGCCGAGGCTGTCAATCGGCCTTCAGGAAATTCGGGGTTACTACTAGCGCGAGGGCTTGGGCGGGTCCGCGTCCTTGGTGGGCGCCGCAGCCGCCGGCAGCCGCCCCCGCTTCGCCAGCCCTTCGCGCAGCAGGAACTCGACCTGCGCGTTCGCGCTGCGCAGCTCCTGGGCCGCCAGCCGCTCGATCTCGGCCCACAGGGCCGGATCGATGCGCAGCGGGTAGGACTTCTTACCGGGACTGGCCATCAGGGAACAACGACGTGGCGGCGGTGAGCGGGGGCCGTGGATGCATCAGGTGTAGAGCGTGCCCGTGTTGACCACGGGCTGGGTTTCGCGGTCCGAGCACAGTACCACCAGCAGGTTCGACACCATCGAGGCCTTGCGCTCGTCGTCGAGCACGACGAGGTTGCGCTCCGACAGCCCCTTGAGGGCGGCCTCGACCATGCCCACCGCGCCCGCCACGATCTGGTGCCGCGCGCTCACGATGGCCACGGCCTGCTGGCGCCGCAGCATCACCTGGGCGATCTCGGGCGCATAGGCCAGGTGCGTGAGCTTGGCGTCGAGCACCTCGACGCCGGCGCTGGCAAAGCGCTGGTTCAGCTCGGCCTTGAGGGCGTCGGCCACCACGTCCAGGCCGGCGCGCAGCGTGACCTCGTCGCTTTGCAGGTCGTCGCCGCTGTCGTAGGCGTAGAGCGTGGCCAGGTGGCGGATGGCGGCTTCGGACTGGATGGCGACGAACTTGTTGTAGTCGTCGATCTCGAACACGGCCTGCGCCGTGTCGTGCACGCGCCAGACCACGGCCGCGCCGATCTCCACCGGGTTGCCACGCTTGTCGTTCACCTTGAGCGGCGGCGTGTTCAGGTTGCGCGCGCGCAGCGAGATTTTCTGGCCGGCCTGGAACGGGTTGGTCCAGCGCAGGCCCTCGGTGCGGTCGGTGCCCTGGTACTCGCCGAACAGCGTGAGGATGATGCCCTCGTTGGGCTGCAGCATGTACAGCCCCGGCAGCAGCGCCACGCCCGCGACGATGAGCACGATGTTCATGGGCAGCGGCATCATCCGCTGCACGAGGGCCCAGGCGCCGAGCCCGATCAGCACGAGCGACACGGCCACGAGGCCGTAGCCGTTGACGGACCGGTACGGCCGCTCCCTGCGGACCGGGCGAGGGATGGACGGGGTCTGCTCGTGCATGAATGCCTCCTGTTGAAAGTGATATCACTCTAATATCTTTTTGGAGGTCGTCAAGGCTTTCTTTCGCCCCGCCTTCGCGGGTTCGGCCGCGTCCCGCAGACACTGCGCAAACTGCGCGACGAGGGGCGGGCTGGCGCGTGGCTTGCGCTGCAGGAGGCCGATCTCGCGATGGAACGTGGCCTCGCCGAGGGACAGCATGCGCACGCCCGGCGGCAGCGGCAAGTGGGCCTCGACCCACGGCACGAGCGCAACGCCCAGGCCCTTGGAGGCCAGGTGGATGAGCCCGGAGATTTCGTCGACCTCGATGGCGTCGTTGACCACGAGGCCTTCGCGCTGGAGGAATCGTTCGACCATGCGCCCGCCGAACGATGCGCGGTCGTAGCGCAGGAACGGCTGTTCCTGCAGCAGCGTGCGCCAGTTCCTGCCCGGCACGCTCGCGGGGGCAATGAGCACATAGGGCTCGCGCACCAGGGTCTGCCAGGTCAGCTCGGGAAGAATGCCGAAAGGCGGCCGGATGATCACGGCCGCATCGATGCTGCCGGCGTCCAGGTCGTCCATCAGCCGCATCGACACGCCGGGCGAGATGTGCACGCGCAGCAGGGGGAAGCCGGCGCGCAATTTTTCGAGCGCCCGCGCCACCAGTGTCGGCTGCGCGGACGCAATGGCGCCGATGCGCAGCAGCCCGGCATTCGCAGCGTCGTCGGGCAGCTCGCCGAGCTTGGCGTAGAGGCCGCAGATTTCTTCCGCCCGTCCCAGCGTGGTCTCGCCCGCCGCATTCAAGGTGGCAGAGCGGCCTGTGCGGTCGAAAAGCGGGAACCCCAGGGATTCCTCGAGCCGCTTGATCTGGCTGCTGACGGCCGATTGCGTGAGGCCGATGCGCTCTCCCGCCGCGGCGAATGTGCCGTGGCGACACACGGCGATGAAGGTTCGAAGCTCGGTGATCATTCGGGATTCATCGAAATAGGTGGTGCTCAGCGATGAAATATATCGTTTTCGGTTATGTGGCCCGCTGCTTAGAGTTTGCTCACCCTGAACTCCTTGATCGATGAACCCCATGAGCACCCCCACTGCACGCATCCCGTTCCACTTGGCCTTTCCCGTGCGCGACATCGCCGAGGCGCGCGCCTTCTACGGCGAGTTGCTCGAATGTCCCGAAGGCCGCAGTTCGACCGAGTGGGTCGACTTCAACTTCCACGGCCACCAGATCGTGGCGCACCTGGCGCCCGACGAATGCGGCCACAAGACGCACAGCGCCGTGGACGGCCATGACGTGCCTGTGCGTCACTTCGGCGCCGTGCTGCCGATGGACCTGTGGCAGGCAATGGCCGACAAGCTCATCGCACGCCAGACGAAATTCGTGATCGAGCCCTACATCCGGTTCAAGGGCGAGCCCGGCGAACAGGCGACGATGTTCTTTCTCGACCCGTCGGGCAACGCCATCGAGCTGAAGTCCTTTGCGGACCTGGATTCGCTGTTCGCCGTCTGAAAGCGCCGACGTGAAAACAACCCACTGCCTTCTGGCGGCCGCAACGGCCGCGGCGCTCCTGCTGTGCGCCGGGCGTGCATCCGCCCAAACCGACGTGCTGAAGAAGATCAGGGAGTCCGGCGCCATCACCATGGGCGTGCGCGACGCCTCGGGCGCCATGTCCTTCACGCTGGGGCCCGGCAGCTACACGGGCTTTCACGTCGAGGTCTGCGAACGTGTCATTGCCGACATCGGGAAGGCGTTGCAGATCGGCAAGATCCACGTGAAGTACCAGCTCGTCACGCCGCAGAACCGCATGCCGCTCGTGCAGAACGGAACGGTCGACATCGAGTGCGGCACCACGACCAACAATGCGGCGCGCCAGAAAGACGTCGCGTTCGCCCCGACGCTCTATGTCGAGGGGGTTCGCATCGCGGTCAAGGCGACATCCGGCGTTGCTTCTGCGGCCCAGCTCGCCGGCAAGGCGGTGGCCGTCACGACGGGGAGCACCTCCGTCCAGCTGCTGAGAAAACTCAAGCGCGACAACGCCCCTGAGATCGCGCAGGTGTACGCCAAGGACAACAGCGAAGGGTTCCTGCTGCTCGAATCGGGCCGCGCAGAGGGCTTCGTCGCCGACGGGCAGATCCTTGCCACCTTGATTTCCAGGAGCAAGGAGCCGGCGCAGTACCGGTTGCTCGACCAGGTGCTCAGCGTCGAGCCGATCGCGATCATGATTCCCAAGGGCGATGCCGCGTTCAAGAAGCTGGTCGATCAAAGCGTCCTGGCGTTGGCAAGGAGCGGGGACGCCGCGCGGATCTACGACAAGTGGTTCATGCAGCCCATTGCGCCGCACGGCGCGAAGGTGGGACTGCCGGCCAGCGCCCTGACCAGGGCCGCCTGGGCCAACCCCAGCGACAAGCCGATGGAAGACTACGAGGTGCGATAGGGTCGCACGCGCAAGGCGACGAGGTCGAATCAGACGATCAGGTCGAAGCAGCAGCCCGCGTAGTACGGCTTGTCGCCGCCATCGACGAAGGGCACCTCGATCGGCTTGCCCTCGTTGCGCCACACGTCGCGCTTGCGGTAGCCGGCGCGTGCCAGGTCGGCCAGCAGCTCGTCGTGGTGCTGGATGCGGTAGGCGCACACGGCCACGCCGATGCTGTTGAGCGTGTAGATCGTGCGCTCGGGGTGCACGGCCGTGGTGTTCATGACGATGCGCCGGGGCTTCACGGCGAGCGCGGAAAGAATCGCGTCCATGCGCATCGGCAGGTACTGCAGGCTGCCCGACACATACAGCACGTCGCAGCCGCTCGCGTCGCGGTAGTCGGTGGTGAAGCCGAGCTGCGCGGTCGCCTCGCGCTTGACGGCCATCGCGCGGCCGCTCTCGACCACGCCGGGCACGTCGCACACCGTCCAGCGCAGGGTGTCGGGGTAGCTCAGCACGCGCCGGAAGGCGTAGTACTTGATGCCGACGTGCCCGCCCAGGTCGAACACGCGCGTCAGGCCCGCGTCGATGGAGCGGCCCAGCCAGAAGAGGCCGGGATAGTCGTAGAAATAGATTTGCGGGCTGTAGAGCTCGCCCGCGTCGGCGTTGGCGTAGCCGACGGCCTTGGAGGGCGGCGCGCCGGCCTCGGCCGCCTCGAAGCTCTCGAACGACCCCATGAAGAGGTTCTCGTCCGTGTTGTTCAGGAACTTGCGCCGGTAGGCGCTTTCGCGGGGCGGGAAGGTCAGCAGGCTTGAAAGCATGTCTCTCTCCTGTGGCTTTCGCATTCTGAGCGCAACCGGCGCCTTTGGGGGGCGATAGCCCAGCGCCGCGGGGGCGGTTACCCCGTGGGGCTTTACATGCCGCTCGCCAGTGCCGCAGCCGCCGCGCGGGTCTCCACCCCCAGCTTCTCGAAGATGTGCTCCAGGTGCTTGTTCACCGTGCGCGGGCTGGTGCCCAGGATCTCGCCGATGTCGCGGTTGGTCTTGCCCTTGGCGAGCCAGGACAGCACCTCGGTCTCGCGCGGCGTGAGGGCCGCATCGGCCAGGCGCGCGGCCGGGCCTTCACGCTGGATGGCGAACAGCAGCATGGTCTCGCCCAGCGCCGCCGCGCCCAGGTTGCGCACCGACAGGCGCATGCCCGTGGCGGTGCCGATGGCGATCGACGCACCCGGCGCCAGCGCAGGCTCCACCGACGCGGGCAGGCGCCCCGGCGCCACCGGGTCTTCGAGCGCATGCAGCCACAGCGCGGCCTGCGGCGAGCGCCAGGCGATGCGCCCGCGCGTGTCGACGAACACCACGCCCATGCCCGCCACGTCGACCGCGTCGCGCGCCATGCGCGTGATGCGGGCGTTGCGCGTGTGGGTGTGCAGGCGCGCCAGCACCTCCTGCGCGCGGATCGGCTTCACCACGTAGTCGACGCCGCCGCACTCGAAGCCCTCGACCACGTGCGCGGTTTCCGACAGGCCGGTCATGAACAGCACGGGGATGTGCGCCAGCGCCGCGTTGGCCTTGATGCGCCGGCAGGTCTCGAAGCCCGAGAGGCCGGGCATGAGGCCGTCGAGCAATATCGCGTCGGGCACCACCAGCTCGAGCCGCTGCAGCGCAGCCTCGCCGTCGGCCGCCACCAGCACGGTGTAGCCGCTGGCCTCGAGCGTGTCGCACAGCATGCCCAGGCTGCTGGGGGCGTCGTCCACCACCAGCACGACGGGGCGTTCGGATTCATGACCGGGCGAGGGGAGTGTCTGCATCTTCTGCCAGTGCGTTGCGGAGGTTGTCGAGTTCGAAGCGCGCGACCATGCCGCGCAGCCAGGTGCAGGTGGCCGCCGCCGCGGGCGAGGCCGCGGCCAGCCGGTCGAGCGCGGTGTGCAGGCCACGCACGTGGCCCATCTGCACCAGGCGCATGAGGTCGGCGCGGTCGTCTTCGCCGAGCGCGAGCAGGGGCGGGCGCACCGGGTTCGCGTCGGGGTCGGCGGGCGGCGGCAGGGCGTCGCCGATCGCCAGCCATTCGAGGCCCAGGTGCCGCTCCAGCGTGGCGATGAGTTCCGACTCGATCACCGGCTTGCCCACGAAGGCCTGGCAGCCCGCGGCGCGCAGCCGGTCGGCCTGGTTCTCGAACATGTTGGCCGAGACGATGATGATCGGCAGCTCGGCGAAGCCCGAGGCTCGCACCGAGCGCGCGGTCTGCCAGCCGTCCATGTCGTCCATCGTCAGGTCCAGCAGGATGGCCGAGGGCAGCTCTTCGCGCAGGCTGTCCAGGCACTCGGTGCCGCTGGCCGCCTCGCGCACCGTGAAGCCCAGCGGCGCGAGCATGCCGGCGAGCATCTGGCGCTGCACCGGCTGGTCGTCCACCACCAGCAGCGTGCGGCGTTCGCCCAGGTAGCCCGACACCGGCTCGCGCGAGCCCGCCTGCGGGCCGGGGTCAGCCACCTCACGCAGGTACACGCGCACGCTGAAGGTGCTGCCCGCCGACGAGGTCGACGCCAGTTTGAGCTCGCCGCCCATGAGCGAGGTGAGCAACCCCGTGATGGTCAGGCCCAGCCCCGTGCCCGGCTCGCCACGCCGGCGGCCCGCGGCGCCGCGCTCGAAGGGCAGGAAGATGCGCTGGCGGTCTTGCGGCGCCACGCCGATGCCGGTGTCGACCACGTCGAAGCGCAGCACCTCGCGCCGTGCATCCACATGCAGCGTGACGGTGCCGCTGTCGGTGAAGCGCACGGCGTTGGTCAGCAGGTTGATGAGAATCTGCCGCAGCCACTTCACGTCGGCATGCACCCACGGCGGCAGCCGGCCCGCGTGCGTGTAGATGAACGCCAGGCCCTTGGCCTCGGCCTGCGGGCGCACCATCTGCACCACCTGGTCGAGAAAGGCCGGCAGCGCCAGCGGCGAGGGCTCCAGCTGCAGCCGCCCGGCCTCGATGCGCGCCAGGTCGAGCAGCCCGTCGATGAGGCCCAGCATGTGCTCGCCGCTGCGGTGGATGGTCTGCACCGCCTCGCGCGGCGGCAGGGCCGCGTCGCCGCCCTTGAGCAAAATCTGCGAGTAGCCCAGGATGCTGTTGAGCGGCGTGCGCAGCTCATGCGTCATGCCGGCCACGTAGCGCGTCTTGGCCTGGTTGGCGGCCTCGGCGGCTTCCTTGGCGGTCTGCAGCGCGGCGTCGGTGCGGCGGTGCGCTTCGATCTCCAGGGCCAGCAGGTTGTTGTGGCGGTTCGATTCTTCCTGCGCCATCTGCCGGCTCTCGCTGCCCAGCACCACCCACCACGCGGCCACGGCGGCGATCACCGAGAGCAGCGCGAACACTTTGAGAAAGGCCGTCGCCATCGCCGAATCGATGGTGCCGGCGATGGCCTCCTGCGCGTAGACCACCCCCACCACCGTGGCCAGCAGCGCGATGAGCGAAGTGGCGACCAGCAGGTAGTGCGCGACGCGGAAGTTGAGCCGCGCCGACAGCGCCGGTGGCAGCAGCGCCTGCAGCCAGCCGCTCATCTGCTCGGCCGCGCGCGAGTCGGTCTTGCAGCGGTCGTGGCAGCGCGATTCGAGCGTGCAGCACAGCGAGCAGATCGGTGCGCTGTAGGCCGGGCAGTGCGCCATGTCTTCCGATTCGAAGCTGTTGTCGCAAACCGAGCATTTCACGCTCTGGCCCGGCGTCCAGCGGTCGATGTCGGTGCGCGCCAGGTAGTAGCGCCCGCGCGTCCGCCACGCCAGCAGCGGCGACACGGCCATGGCCGTGGCCAGCGCGATGAAGGGTGAGAAGGCCCGCGCCCACTGGCCCAGTGCGCCCGAGTAGGCCAGCATCGCCAGCGCCGCCGCCACCAGCATCGCGACCAGGCCCACGGGGTTGATGTCGTACAGGTGCGCGCGCTTGAACTCGATGGTCTTCGGGCTCCAGCCCAGCGGCTTGTTGATGACCAGGTCGGCCACCAGTGCGCCGACCCAGGCGATGGCGATGTTGCTGTAGAAGCCCAGCACGTGCTCCAGCGCGGCGAACACGCCCAGCGCCATCAGCAGGATCGCGATGGCCACGTTGAACACCAGCCACACCACGCGGCCCGGGTGGCTGTGCGTGAGCCGCGCGAAGAAGTTCGACCATGCCAGCGAGCCCGCATAGGCGTTGGTCAGGTTGATCTTCATCTGCGACACCACCACGAACAGCACCGTGATGCCCAGCACCCACGCCGGGTCGCGCAGCACGTACGAAAAGCCCGTGAGGTACATCTGCGTGGGCTCGATCGCGTGGTTGGCCGGAATCTCGTGCTGCAACGCCAGGAAGGCCAGGAACGCGCCGCCCATCATCTTCAGCATGCCCGGCACGATCCAGCCCGGCCCCGCGACCAGCACCGCCGTCCACCAGCGACCGCGGTTGGCGGCGGTCTTCTCGGGCAGGAAGCGCAGGTAGTCGACCTGCTCGCCGATCTGCACCACGAGCGAGAAGGCCACCGTGGCCGCCGCGCCGAACATCAGCGGATCGAAACCGCTGCTGTCGGAAGTGCGGCCCACGAGGCCGGTGAAGTCGGCGTACAGCTCGGGCTTCTTCACCATCACCGCGATGAAGGGGCAGACGAACAGCACGATCCAGATCGGCTGCGTCCACAGCTGCAGCCCCGAGATGAGCGTGATGCCGCGCGCCACCAGCGGAATGATCACGATCGACGACACCAGGTACAGCAGCCACAGCGGCCAATCGAGGTACATCTGCAGCGCCAGCGCGAGGATGGCCGCCTCGAGCGCGAAGAAGATGAAGGTGAAGCTCGCGTAGATCAGCGAGGTGAGCGTGGAGCCCAGGTAGCCGAAGCCCGCGCCGCGCGTGAGCAGGTCCATGTCGACGCCGTGGCGCGCCGCGTAGTACGAAATAGGCAGGCCCGTGAGGAAGGTGATGAGCCCCACCACCAGGATCGCCCACAGCGCATTCGAGAAACCGTAGCTCAGTGCGATGGCGCCGCCGATGGCCTCCAGCGCCAGGAACGAGGTGGCGCCGAAGGCCGCGTTGGCCACGCGGAACTCCGACCACTTGCGAAAGCTGCGCGGCGTGTAGCGCAGCGCGTAGTCCTCCAGCGTTTCGTTCGCGACCCAGGCGTTGTAGTCGCGGCGGATGCGAAAGATCTTCTGTCCGGAGACGGATGTCATGGCGGGTTCTCGCGGCGGCGGCAACGGTGGCATGCGGCAGGTACAGCAAGAAGCGCTCCCTGCTGTCCCGTGCCTTGTCTGCTCGCGAGTCTGCGGCCCGGGCAGGGGCGCATCGCTACGTTGAATGACGTATTCGCGCAGAGGCAAGTGATTTCTAAAGTACCAGCCATGGTGCTCGCAGCACCGTCCGATGCACTGCGATGGTGCGCGGCTCACTCTTCTTTCAACCTGCCTGGAGTTCCTGATGTCGCGTGATTCCGATCCTTCTTCCCTCGATGCCATGGCACTGCGCCGCCGCCGCCTGCTGCAGGGCGCCGCCGCGCTACCCGTGATGGGCCTGAGCGGCCTGAGCTTCGGCCAGGGTCAGTTCCCCACGGCCAAGGTCAACACCACCAAGCTCGCGGTGACCGACACCGAAGTCACGGTGGGCCAGCTGCATTCGTCCACCGGCACCATGGCCATCTCGGAGACCGGCTCCATCCAGGCCGAACAACTCGCCATCGACCAGATCAACGCGATGGGCGGCATCCTGGGTCGCAAGATCAAGGTCATCAAGGAAGACGGCGCCTCCGACTGGCCCACCTTCGCCGAGAAGTCGAAGAAGCTGCTGGTCAACGACAAGGTCGCGGCCGTGTTCGGCTGCTGGACCAGCGCCTCGCGCAAGGCTGTGCTGCCGGTGTTCGAAAAAGAGAACGGCCTGCTGTACTACCCGACCTTCTACGAAGGCCTGGAGCAGAGCAAGAACGTGATCTACACGGGGCAGGAGGCCACGCAGCAGATCATCTGGGGCCTCGACTGGGGCGCGAAGGAGAAGAAGGCCAAGACCTTCTTCCTCGTCGGCTCCGACTACATCTGGCCGCGCACTTCGATGAAGATCGCGCGCAAGCACATCGAGAACTTCCAGAAGGGTTCGGTCAAGGGCGAGGAGTACTACCCGCTGGGCCACACCAACTTCAACTCGCTGATCAACAAGATCAAGGTCGCCAAGCCCGACTGCATCTTCGCGGCGGTGGTGGGCGGCTCGAACGTGGCCTTCTACAAGCAGCTCAAGGCCGCCGGCATCACCGGCGACAAGCAGTTCCTGCTGACGCTGGCCGTGACCGAGGACGAAATGACCGGCGTGGGCGGCGAGAACTTTGCGGGCTTCTACTCGTCGATGAAGTACTTCCAGACGCTGGACAACGAGAACAACAAGAAGTTCGTGGCCGCCTTCAAGGCCAAGTACGGCAAGGACGCCGTGATCGGCGACGTGACGCAGGCGGGCTACCTGGGCCCGTGGCTGTGGAAGGCCGCGGTGGAGAAGGCGGGCAGCTTCGACATCGACAAGGTGGTGGCGGCGTCGCCGGGCATCGAGCTGAAGACCGCACCGGAAGGCTACGTGAAGCTCGATGCCAACCACCATCTGTGGAGCAAGGCGCGCATCGGGCAGGGGCAGCTGGACGGCAGCTTCAAGGTGGTCGCTGAATCGGGCGAGCTCATCAAGCCCGATCCGTTCCCGAAGGGCTACCAGTAAGCAGGCCGCAGGGCCTCACCCCAACCCTCTCCCGCGTGCGGGAGGGGGCGCCAATACCCACACTCCGGAACTTCCGCCATGACGCTGTCGGACATGATGAACATCGGCCTGATGCAGGGCTTCGCGGGGCTGAGCCTCTTCGCGGTGCTGCTGCTCATGGGCCTCGGGCTCGCGATCATCTTCGGGCAGATGGGCGTGATCAACATGGCGCATGGCGAGTTCATGACCATCGGCGCCTATTCGATCTTCCTGGCCGCGCAGGTGACCGAGCGCATGGCGCCTTCGCTCATGCCGTACTATTTTCCGATCGCGATCGGGCTGGCCTTCGTGTTCGCCTTCATCGCCGGCTGGCTCGTGGAGTGGGCGCTGATCCGCCACCTGTACAAGCGGCCGCTCGACACGCTGCTCGCCACCTGGGGCGTGAGCCTGGGCCTGCAGCAGATCTTCCGCACCTTCATCGGCCCGAAGGAAGTGAGCCCCACGCTGCCCGAGTGGCTCATGGGTTCGTGGACGCCGCACGAAGGCCTGGACATTCCGATCAACGGCCTGTTCGTGCTGGCGCTCACCGCGCTGGTCACGGGCGGCGTGCTCATCGCCTTGCACAAGAGCCGCTGGGGCCTGCGGGTGCGCGCCACCGTGGTCAACCGCACCATGGCCAACGCCACCGGCATCGACACGAAGAAGACCGACCGCCTCACCTTCGCCATCGGTTGCGGCATTGCCGGCGTGGCGGGCGCGGCCTTCACCACCATCGGCTCGACCGGGCCGACCTCGGGGTCGCTCTACATCGTCGACGCCTTCCTGGTCGTCACCTTCGGCGGAGCGGCCAGCCTGCTGGGCACCGTGGTCTCGGCCTTCGGCATTGCGCAGACGCAGTCGATCTCGGAGTTCTTCATGACCGGCTCGATGGCCAAGGTGCTGACGCTGTCGCTGATCGTGCTGATCCTGATGATGCGCCCCCAGGGCTTGTTCGCAGTCAAGGTCCGTCGCTGAACCCGAATCCTTCCCGGAGAACCTCCCGATGAATTTCCTCAAGGCCTCGATCCGGCGCTACCAGCTCGGCAGCCTCCTGCTGCTGGTGCTGCTGCTCGCGGTGGTGCTGCCGCTGTCGCTCGACATCTTCCGCCTCAACCTCGTGGGCAAGTACCTCAGCTATGCCTTCGTGGCCGTGGGCCTCGTCATGGTGTGGGGTTACGGCGGCGTGCTGAGCCTGGGGCAGGGCGTGTTCTTCGGCATCGGCGGCTATGCGATGGCGATGTTCCTCAAGCTCGAAGCCTCCGACCCCATCACCACCAAGATCCAGTCGACGCCCGGCATCCCGGACTTCATGGACTGGAACCAGATCACCGAACTGCCCGCGCTGTGGCTGCCGTTCAAGAGCCTGCCGCTGAGCCTGGCGCTGGTGGTGCTGGCGCCGATGGCGCTGGCCTGGCTCATCAGCTTCGCGATGTTCAAGCGCCGCGTGGGCGGCGTGTACTTCGCGATCATCACGCAGGCGGTGGCGCTCATCTGCACCGTGCTCATCATCGGCCAGCAGGGCTACACGGGCGGCGTGAACGGCATGACCGACCTGAAGACGCTGCTGGGCTGGGACACGCGCACCGACAGCGCCAAGTACATCCTCTACTACGTCTGCGTGGGCCTGCTGGTGGCCAGCATCGTGCTGTGCCGCTGGGTGCAGACCAGCAAGCTGGGCACGCTGCTGCTGGCCATGCGCGACAAGGAAGACCGCGTGCGCTTCTCGGGCTACGACGTGTCGAACTTCAAGGTCTTCACCTTCTGCCTGGCGGCCGGGCTCTCGGGCATCGGTGGCGCGATGTTCGCGCTGCAGGTGGGCTTCATGTCGCCGAGCTTCGTGGGCATCGTGCCCTCGATCGAGATGGTGATCTTCTGCGCCGTCGGTGGCCGCATGAGCCTGGTGGGCGCGGTGTACGGCGCGCTGCTGGTGAACGCGGGCAAGACGCTGTTCTCCGAGAGCTTTCCCGACCTGTGGCTGTTCCTGATGGCCGCGCTCTTCATCGGCGTGACCATGGCCTTCCCGATGGGCCTGGCGGGTCTGTGGGAAGACACGATCAAGCCGTGGTGGGCCTCGCGCCGCCAGGCCCTGCGCGACGCCGCGACGAAGCCGCCGCCCGCCGCCGTGTCGGCCCCTTCACCCGTCGCCGCGCCGCAGGCCGAGCCCGCGCTGCCCGAAGGCATCGGCCGCCAGCGCGCCTGACCGACACCGGAGCCCCCACCCCATGAGCAACACCGACTTCGCCCTCGCCGTGGAAGACCTCAGCGTCTCCTTCGACGGCTTCAAGGCCATCGACGACCTGACGCTGTACATCGACAGGAACGAGCTGCGCGTGATCATCGGCCCCAACGGCGCCGGCAAGACCACGCTGCTCGACCTGATCTGCGGCAAGACGCGCGCCAGCGCCGGCAGCATCAAGTTCAAGAACACCGAGCTCACCAAGATGGCCGAGCACAAGCGTGTGCGGCTGGGCATCGGCCGCAAGTTCCAGACGCCGTCGATCTACGAGAACCTGAGCGTGTTCCAGAACCTGGAGGTGTCCTTTCCGAAGGGCCGCTCGGTGTTCGGCGCGCTGGCTTTCCAGTGCGACGACGAGGTGAAGGGCAAGGTGCAGGCCATCGCCACGGAGATCGGCCTGGTCGACAAGCTCGGCACCGAAGCGGGCCTCTTGAGCCACGGCCAGAAGCAGTGGCTGGAGATCGGCATGCTGCTGATGCAGGAGCCCGAGCTGCTGATGCTCGACGAGCCCATTGCCGGCATGAGCGCGCGCGAACGCGAGCTCACGGCCGACCTGCTTCAACGCATCTGCCGCAACCGCGCGGTGATCGTCATCGAGCACGACATGGCCTTCGTCAAGCAGATCGCGCACAAGGTCACCGTGATGCACCAGGGGAAGATCCTCGCCGAAGGGCCGATGGAGAAGGTGCAGGCCGACTCGAAGGTCATCGACGTTTATCTGGGCCACTGAACCATGAGCACCATCATGCTGAAGGTCGACGACTTGCACACCGCCTACGGCCAGAGCGAGGCGCTGCACGGCATCTCGTTCGTGGGCCATGCCAACGAAACCATCGCCATCATGGGCCGCAACGGCATGGGCAAGACCACGCTGTTCAAGAGCCTCATGGGCGTGCTGCCGATCAAGAGCGGGCGCATCGAGGTGGCGGGGCAGGACGTGTCGCGCGACGAGAGCTTTCGCCGCGTGGCCAAGGGCATCGCGTACGTGCCGCAGGGCCGGATGATCTTCCCGACGCTGACGGTGGAAGAGAACATCCAGACCGGCCTGGAGAACTCGAAGACCCGCCGCATCCCCGAAGAAATCTACGCGCTGTTCCCCGTGCTGTGGGACATGAAAAGCCGCAAGGGCGGCAACCTCTCCGGCGGCCAGCAACAGCAGCTCGCCATTGCGCGCGCGCTCGTCACCGACCCCAAGGTGCTGCTGCTCGACGAGCCCACCGAGGGCATCCAGCCTTCGATCATCAAGGACATCGCCAAGGCGCTCAACGAGATCCGCAAGCTGCGCGGCATCACCATCGTCGTGTCCGAGCAGGTGCTGAGCTTCGCGATGGACGTGGCCGACCGGCTGTTCGTCATCGAAGGCGGCCGGCTCGTGCACGAGACCGCGCGCGACAAGACCGATGTGGAACACATCAAAGCCTATCTCTCTGTCTAACCACAACCCCAGGAGCCACTGCACATGACGGACACGCTGATCAAGGTCGACCTGACCAAGCCGCCCACGGAGAACGAGAACATCCACAACCGCTGGCACCCGGACATTCCGATGGCCTGCTGGGTCAACCCGGGCGACGACTTCATCCTCGAGACCTTCGACTGGACCGGCGGCTTCATCAAGAACAACGACAGCGCCGACGACGTGCGCGACATCGACCTGAGCACGGTGCACTACCTCTCGGGCCCGGTGGGCGTGAAGGGCGCCGAGCCCGGCGACCTGCTGGTGGTCGACCTGCTGGACATCGGCGCCAAGCAGGACAGCCTGTGGGGCTTCAACGGCTTCTTCTCGAAGAAGAACGGCGGTGGCTTCCTCACCGATCACTTTCCCGAAGCGCAGAAATCGATCTGGGACTTCAAGGGCATGTTCACGAGCTCGCGCCACATCCCGGGCGTGAACTTCGCGGGCCTGATCCATCCGGGCCTCATCGGCTGCCTGCCCGACAAGCCGATGCTCGACATGTGGAACGAGCGGGAGAAGGCACTCATCGCCACCGACCCGGACCGCGTGCCCGGCCTGGCCAACCCGCCGTTTGCCGGCACCGCCCACATGGGCAAGATGACGGGCGAGGCGAGGGCGAAGGCCGCAGCGGAAGGCGCGCGCACAGTGCCGCCACGCGAACACGGCGGCAACTGCGACATCAAGGACCTGTCGCGCGGCTCGAAGGTGTTCTTCCCCGTGTACGTCGACGGCGCGGGCCTGAGCGTGGGCGACCTGCACTTCAGCCAGGGCGACGGCGAGATCACCTTCTGCGGCGCCATCGAGATGGCCGGCTGGGTGCACATGAAGGTCACGCTCATCAAGGGCGGCATGGCCAAGTACGGCATCAAGAACCCGATCTTCAAGCCCAGCCCGATCACGCCGCAGTACAACGACTACCTGATCTTCGAAGGCATCTCGGTCGACGAGAGCGGCAAGCAGCACTACCTCGACGTGAACGTGGCCTACCGCCAGGCCTGCCTGAACGCCATCGAGTACCTGAAGAAGTTCGGCTACTCGGGCGCGCAGGCCTATTCGATCCTGGGCACCGCGCCCGTGCAGGGCCACATCAGCGGCGTGGTCGACGTGCCCAACTCGTGCGCCACGCTGTGGCTGCCCACGGGCATTTTCGATTTCGACATCAACCCGAACGCCTCGGGGCCGGTGAAGTTCATCGACGGCAGCATCGACATGCCGCTGTCGCACGACCTGCGCTGAAGCCATGCCGACCTACGACTACGCCTGCGGGCAATGCGGCGGCTTCGAATCGCTGCGGCCTTCGGGCCAGCGCGACGAACCGGCCGCCTGCCCCGACTGCGGCAGCGCCTCGCCGCGCGTGTTCACGGCCGCGCCGCGCCTGGCGCTCATGGCGGCCGACACGCGTCACGCAATGGCCACCAACGAACGCGCGCGCCACGAGCCCGCGAACTCGCGCGACTATGCGCGGCTGAGGCATCCCTCGGGCTGCGGCTGCTGCTCGGGATCGTCGCGGCGCAGTGCCACGCAGACCGCGCCGAACGGTGCGAAATCGGCCCCGTCGCGGCGGCCCTGGATGATCTCGCACTGAGGGTTCGGCGTGCATTCCTTGCATGCGCTAGGCGCATGCAAGGAATGACGGAGGCGAGAACTTTTTCGTGCGTACCCTCTGGAGGAGAGGGTTCCGACCGCCGCATCGCATGCGCGAGCGGCGCGCGATTGTTTCAATCCCGTGAACGCCGCGATTCCTTTTGCTGCCGTTTTTTGGGGCGCTTCAGGCTCAAACTTCATCCCATCGACACACCACCTGAAGGAGATTGAAATGAATGCCTCGAAGACCCTCGCCGCCGTTGCCCTCTCGCTCCTGGCTGTTGCCGGTGCCCACGCCGAAACCTATGACGGCGTGCACACCGTGAACTCGACCCTCTCGCGTTCGGAAGTCGCGTCGCAAGCCGTGGCCGCCGCCCGTGCCGGCAACGAGTACAGCGACGGCGCCACCGCCGGCGCACAGACCTTCACCTCGACCGCCGACCGCTCGACGATCCGCGCTGAAGCCGTCGCCAAGGCCCACGACCCGCTCGCCAGCCTCGACCGCCGCGCGTTCTACCGCGACGAAGTGCCGGCCGCTTACAAGAAGCCCAGCGTGTCGTTCACGCGCCAGGCTGGCCTGTAATTGGTTGACTGCAGCTCCTTCGGGGGCTGACAAAGAAGAACGGGCCCTCGGGCCCGTTTTTTCATGCCCGCATCTTTGCCACGAGGTCCGCGACGTGCTCGCCCAGCGCGAGCGATGCCGTCAGCCCCGGCGATTCGATGCCGAACAGGTTGACCAGCCCCGCGATGCCGTGTGCCTGCGGCGTCTGGATCACGAAATCCGTCGCCGTGTTGTGCATCGACGAACCCGGGCCCGCCAATCGCGGGCGGATGCCGGTATAGCCCGGCTGCAACTCACCGTCCTCCAAGGCGGGGTAATAGCGGCGCACCGACTGGTAGAAGGCCGCTTCGCGCGAGGCGTCGAAGCTGTAGTCAATGCCGTCGCGCCAACTCAGGTCCGGCCCGAACTTGCATTGCCCACCGAGGTCGAGCGTCACGTGGGCGCGCAAGGCGCCTTCACGCCCGGTTGGGTACACGAGATGGCGGAAGGGCGATTTGCGCGCCAGCGAGAAGTAGTGGCCGATCGCGTAGTACAGCGGTGGCATCAGGCCGGCCGGCATGCCGTCGATCCGCGATGCCACCTGCTGCGCACCCAACCCCGCCGCGTTCACCACCGTGTTGCACAGCACGCTCGTTGCTTCCGCGCCGCCCACCTCGACCACCAGGCCGTCTGGCGTGGGCCGCGCGGCCAGCACACGGCTCTGCAAAGCAAGCGAGGCACCCGCACGTTCCGCGTCGCCCAGGTACGACAGCATCAGCGCGTGGCTGTCGACGATGCCCGTCGAGGGCGAGTGCAGGGCGCCGACGCAGGCCACCTCGGGCTCCATGTCGCGTGCCTCGGCGGCGTCGAGGATGCGCAGGTCGGTCACGCCGTGGGCCGCGCCGAGCGCGACGTATTTGTCGAGCTCGGGCAGCTCCGAGTCCTGCACCGCCACGATCAGCTTGCCGATGCGCTGGTGGCCGATACCGCGTTCGGCGCAGTAGGCGTACAGCGCGGCCTTGCCCGCCACGCACAGCCGGCCCTTGAGCGAGCCGGGCGCATACGAGATGCCCGCATGGATCACCTCCGAATTGCGCGCGCTGGTATGCGTGCCGATGGCGTGCTCGGCCTCGAGGATCACCACCTCGCGCCCGGCCATGGCGAGCGATCGCGCGACGGCCAGGCCCACCACGCCGGCGCCGATCACGACGCAGTCGATCCGGTCCATGCGGCTCAGTCCAGCTTGATGTCGGCTTCGCGGATCAGCGCGCCCCACTTGGCGTGCTCGGCGCGGATGTAGGCGTCGAACTGCTGCGGCGTGCCGCTGGCGGGCACGCTGCCTTCCTGTGCGAGCTTGTCCTGCACGTCCTTGCGCGCCACCGTCTTCACCACGGCCGCGTTGATGCGGTTGACCACGTCGGCGGGCAGGCCTGCGGGCCCGACGAGGCCGACCCAGGTCGTGGCCTCGAAGCCCGCGAAACCCTGTTCGGCCACGGTGGGCACGTTCGGCAGCGCGGGCAGGCGCTTGGCCGAGGTGACGGCCAGCGCGCGGGCGCGGCCGTTCGACAGCTGCGACATCACCGAAACGCTGCTGCCGAAGTACAGCGCGATCTGCCCGCTGATCAGGTCGTTCATGGCCGGGCCTGCGCCCTTGTAGGGCACCTGCATGACCTTGATGCCCGCGCGGCGCGCCAGCATTTCGCCGGCCAGGTGCCCCACGGTGCCGTTGCCGGCCTGCGCGATGCTGAACTCGCCCGGCTTCGCCTTCGCGGCTTTGATGAAGTCGGCCAGCGTGCGCAGCGGCGAGTCCGCGCGCACGGCGAGCACGACGGGTTGCGAGGCCACTTCGGCGATGGGCGAAAAGTCTTTCAGCGCCTCGAAGGGCATCTTCGAATAGAGCCAGGGGTTGATCGTGAGGTTCGACGTTTGCCCCATGCCTATCGTGTAGCCGTCGGGCGTGGCCTTGGCCACGGCGTCGAGGCCGATGTTGCCGGCCGCGCCGGGCTTGTTGTCGACGACGACGGTCCAGCGCTCGAGCGAGGTGAGGCGTTCGGCAATCAGGCGCGAGGTCGCGTCGGTGCCGCCGCCGGGCGTGAAGGGCACCACCAGCTTCACGGGGCGTTGCGGCCAATCGCCTTGCGCGTAGGCCATGCCCGCCGTTTGAGCGATGGATGCGAAGGCGGTGGTCTGCAGAAAGTCTCTTCGGTTCATGTCTTGTCTCCTGGGGGTTCTTGTGATCTCGTGGCTGCCGTTCAGACCGGCAGGCCCTTGGCGCGCAGCACGGCGTCGAAGCGCTCGGGGTCGGCGGTGCCGGTGCGGTTGGTCTCGCGGATCTTTGCTTCGCGCGCCAGGTGGGCCCGCGTCTTCTCGAGCACGTCGGCCGCTTCGGCGGCCGGCACCGCGATGACGCCGTCGGCGTCGCCCACCACGAGGTCGCCCGGCATCACGACCAGGCCCGCGCACGAGACGGGCACGTTCACCTCGCCGGGGCCGTCCTTGCTCGGCCCGCGGTGCGTGTGGCCTCGCGCGAAGATCGGCATGCCGTCTTCGGCCCATTCGCACAGGTCGCGCACCGCGCCGTCGATGACGAGGCCCGCCAGCTGGCGCGCGATGCAGGTGGTGCGCATCAGGCCGCCGACCAGCGCCTGCGTGACGTCGCCGCCGCCGTCGATCACGAGCACGTCGCCCGGCGCGACCATCATCAGCGCCTTGTGGATCATCAGGTTGTCGCCGGGCCGCACGCGCACGGTGACGGCGGGGCCGCACAGCACCGTGTCGAGGCGCGCGTGGTACTGGCGCAGCCCGACGGTGCCGACATTGCGGCTCATCGCATCGCCGATGGCGGCCACGGGCAGCGTGCGGAAAGCGTCGACGAGGGCGGCGTCTGGGCCGGACGCGCGCGGGTTGATGCGGTAGCCGGGCGGCCAGGAGAGCGGGGCGGTCATGCGGTGATTCCGTGCAGAAGGGGGGAAGACAGGACCTGCGGGTTCACGCAAGCCGAAGGATCGACCGGACAGCCTTGCAGCCAGCCCAGCACGTTGCGTGCGGCGCCGCTGGCCATGCCCGCGAGCGCCGCGGGCGTGGAGCCGCCGACATGCGGCGTGAGCACCACGTTGGGCAGGGCGGCCAGCGGGCTGCCGGCGGGCAGGGGTTCGTCGGCCATGGTGTCGAGGCCGGCCGCGTACAGCTGGCCGCATTGCAGCGCCGCGATGAGCGCGGGCTCGTCGATCACCTCGCCGCGCGCCGTGTTGACGACGATCGCGCCGCGCGGCAGCGCCGCAAGCTGCGCGGCGCCGAGCATCTGGCGCGTGTGGCGGTTGAGCGGCACGTGCAGGCTGAGCACATCGCTCAGCGGCAGCAGCGCATCGAACGAAGGCAGCAGGCGCACGCCGGCCACCGGGCTCGGGCCTTCGCCGAGGGCCGGGTCGAACGCGGCCACCTGCATGCCGAGCGCGAGGCCGACCCGGGCCACGCGCTGGCCGATCTGGCCGAAGCCGACCAGGCCCAGCGTCTTGCCGTGCAGCTCCACGCCGTCTTGTGCGCGCGACCAGCGGCCATCGTGCAGCTCGCGGTCCATCCAGCCGATGCGGCGTGCGGCGGCGAGCATCAGGCCGAGCGTCATCTCTGCGACCGACTGCGCGTTGGCGCCGGGCGTGACGTAGACCGGAATGCCGCGCGCGGTGGCCGCCTCGACGTCGATGTTGCTCACGCCCACGCCATGCTTTGAAATCACTTTTAGCGTCGGACACGCGGCGATGGCGCGGGCCGACAGTTGCACGGTGCGCGAGATGACGGCGTCGATGGGCTCGCTCGCCATCACGCGCTCGACTTCTTCAACGCTGTCTGCATTCGCAAGGCAGATGACGCGGGCGCCGGCTTCGGCGAGAAGGTCAACGCCGGCCTTGGCAAGCCGTGGCGCAGTGACCAGGACAGTGGGGTTCATGGAGAGAGAGGGTCGTTCGAGGGTCGGTATGAGCTGGATTGTGGAAATCGCCATTCATTCCGTCCAATCGATAATGTTCATTCAACGATTCCTCGGAGCTATGAATGGACATCCAGTTGCGCGACCTGAAATATTTCGAGGTGGTCGCCGACACCGGCCACCTGGGCCAGGCCGCCGACAAGCTCGGGCGCACGCAGCCCGCGCTGACCAAGGCGGTGCAGCGGCTCGAGGAGGCCTTCGGCAGCGCGCTGTTCGAGCGCAAGGGTCGGGGCATCCAGCTCACGGCGGTGGGCGAGGTGCTGCTCGCGCGCGCCCGGCTGCTGCGCGGCGCCACGGAAGAGGCGCTGCGCGAGGTGAGCGATTTCGCCAAGGGCAACGCGGGCCACGTGCGCATCGGCAGCGGGCCCATCGCGGCGGACCACGTGCTGCCCGAGGTGTGCAACCTGCTGCTGGCCGAGGCCGGCGACACGCGCATCGACATCACCGTCGCGCCCAGCATGGCGCTGCGCGAGCGGCTGCGCGAAGGCGCCATCGACCTCTTGATCGGCCTCATGCCCGAGCACGATCCGGCCTTCGTCACGCATTCCATCGTCGAGGATGTGGTGGTGGTCGCCGCCAGTCCGCAGCACCCCGTGTTCGAGCTGCCGAAGATCACGATGAAGTCGCTCCTGCAATGGCGCTGGGTGCTGCCCGCCGACCCCATTCCCAGCCGCCAGTGGCTCGACGCGGCCTTCCAGTCGCGCGGGCTGCCGCTGCCCGCAGTGCAGGTCAACGCGAACTCGATCCCGCTGCTGCCGCGCCTGATCTCGCGTACCGACCTGCTGAGCTTCCTGTCGCGCCACACGCTTGGCGCGGCCGGGCGCGAAGGCACGCTGCGCGAAGTGCCGCTCAAGGAGACCACGCTGCGCCGCCACCTGGGCGTCACGTACCGCAAGGAGGGCTACCTGTCGCCGGCGGCGCGGCGCCTCGTGACCTTGCTGCGCAGCGAAGGGGCGCAGCTTTTTTCGTCGGCGCTGTCGCAGCGTGTGCTGTGACCGGTGCGGTGCGACGACTGAGGGGCTGAAGGAGTCGGCTCGCGCGTCAGCTCACTCGCGCGTCAGCACGAAGCGCTTCTGAATCCCGCCCGCAGCAGAAGGCGCCACCCACAGATCGATCTCACCCGGCTCGATCACAGGCTTCATGTCCCGCCCCAGAAACTGCAGGTCGTCATTGCCAACATTGAACTCGACCACCTCCGACGCCCCCGGCGCAATCCGCACCTTGCGGAAATTCTTCAACTCGCGCACCGGCCGCGTCACGCTCGCAGCGCGCTGCGCCAGGTACAGCTGCACCACTTCTTCCGCCTCGCGCGTCCCCGTGTTGGTGACGGTCGCGCGCACGCGCAGGGTCTTGCCCATGGCGAGGCGGTCCGTGCTCAGTTCGACCTGGTCGTAGCGCACCGGCGCATAGCCGATGCCGAAGCCGAAGGGGTACAGCGCCTCGTTCGTGGCGTCCAGGTAGCGGGTCTTGAAGGCCGTGCCCGGCGCGCCCTCGGGCGAGGGGCGGCCGGTGCGCTTGTGGGCGTAGTAGTAGGGCACCTGGCCGGCAGTCTGCGGAAAGCTCACGGGCAGGCGGCCCGAGGGGTTGGCGTCGCCGAACACCACGTCGGCGATCGCGTGGCCGGTCTGCACGCCGAGGAACCAGGTCACGAGGATCGCGCGCGCATCGCGCACCGCGCCCTTGAGCGCCATCGCGCGGCCATTGCTCAGCAGCACGACCACCGGCTTGCCGGTGGCGGCCACGGCCTCGGCCAGGTCCTGCTGGGCCTGCGGCAGGCCGATGTCGCTGCGCGAGCGCGACTCGCCCGACATCTTCTGGCTCTCGCCGATCGCCAGCACCACCACGTCGGCCTCGCGCGCGGCGGCCACGGCGGCCTCGATGCCGCCGGGCAGCGGCGACTCGACGTTCGCACCGCGCGTGACGGTCAGCCGCGAGGCCTCGGTACCCAGCGCGGCACGCAAGCCTTCGTCGATGCCCACGGGCGCGGACTGGCCCGGGAACAGGCTCCAGGAGCCCATCAGGTCCTTCGTGCCCTCGGCGAAGGGGCCGATCAGCGCGATCTTCTGCGGGCCGGTCTTCGCGAGCGGCAGCAACTGGCCTTCGTTCTTCAGCATCACGATGGAACGGCGCGCGCTCTCGCGGGCCAGTGCGATGAACTCGGGGTTCTCCACGCGCTGTGCGGCCGGCGGACCGTCGAGGCCGCGCATCGGGTCGTCGAAGAGGCCGAGCTTGAGCTTGACCCGCAGCACGCGCCGCACCGCCTCGTCGAGCCGCGCCATCGGCACCTCGCCCGAGGCCACGAGGTCGGGCAGGTGGCGGATGTACAGGCCGCTTTGCATGCTCACGTCGGTGCCGGCCATGAAGGCCAGCTTGGCGGCCTCGCGGCTATTGGCGGCGTGGCCGTGCTCGATGAGCTCTTCGTCGGCCGTGTAGTCCGACACCACGAAGCCCTTGAACTTCCATTCGTCGCGCAGCACGCCGGTGAGCAGCGCGGGGTTGGCGGTCGAGGGAACGCCGCCGATCTCGTTGAAGGCGCTCATGACCGAGAGCGCGCCCGCATCGAGCGCCGCACGGAACGGCGGCAGGTAGACCTCGCGCAGCGTGCGCTCGGAAATTTCGCTCGTGTTGTAGTCGAGCCCGCCCTCGGCCGCGCCGTAGGCCGCGAAGTGCTTGGGCGTGGCCAGCATCGAGTCGGCGTTCGCGAGGCTGCTGCCCTGGAAGCCGCGCACGCGCGCCGCCGCGAACTGGCGCGCCAGGTACGGGTCTTCGCCCACGCCTTCGAGGCCGCGGCCCCAGCGCGCATCGCGCGCGATGTCGACCATGGGCGCGAAAGTCCAGCGAAAGCCGTCGGCCGTGGCCTCGACCGCCGCCGCGCGCGCGGTGCGCTCGGCCAGCGCGGGCTCCCAGCTCGAGGCCTCGGCCAGCGGCATCGGGAAGATCGTGCGAAAGCCGTGGATCACGTCGGCGCCGAAGATCAGCGGAATGCCCAGCCGCGACTCGCGCACCGCCACCTGCTGCAGCCGCCGTTTGCCCTCGAGGCCGGCGTTGTTGAACAGGCCCGTGAGGCGCCCGTTGCGCACGTCCTCGGTTTCCTGCTGCCCGTTGCGCCAGCCGGCCTGCGGGTTGTTCGGGATGTTGATGTCGGCCGGGCCGTAGAGGCTGAGCTGGCCGGCCTTTTCCTGCAGCGTCATGCGCGCGATCAACGACTCGATGCGCGCTTCGGCGGCGTCGGAGGGCTGGAGGTTTTTCGGAACGGACGCCGCGATGGCGGGGAGGGAGAGGGCGGACAGGACGAGGGCGAGAACGGCGGCTTTTCGAACATGCATGGCCGCCTATTCTGCAGACAACGCCCGCCCGCCCCGGCCAGCGGGTTTCCGCCCTGGGCGTAGGGGCTTGTCCGATCCCGGCCGCTTCAGGCCATGCCGGTCAGTCCGCGCCCAGGCGCAACCGGCTGGGCAGTCGCTTCTCGATGGCGAACTTCAGGAGCGCTGCGCAGCGGAAGATGCCGTGCGCGAACTTGCCGTAGGGCAGTGTGAGAAAGAGCGCCATCACCACGCCCAGGTGAACCGCCAGCAGCAGCGCCATGAACGTCGTGTCGCGCCACGCGAGCAGGGCCAGGCCCGTGAGGCTGGTGAGCAACAGCAGCGCGATGAAGCCGCGGTCCATCGGCCGCTGCGCCGCGTCGCCGTGCGCGGCATGGCGCCGCAGGTTGAGCCACAACAGGCCGACAGGGCCGATCACGAGGCCGATGCCGCCCGTGGTGCCCAGCAGCACGGGCAGGCTCGTGAGCGCATGGGGCGCATGCAGGTCGAACAGGTAGTGGTACAGCGTCGCCACGCAGGTGGAGGCGAAGCACAGCATGAAGCCGTAGAAGGTGAAGTGATGGAAGCGCCGGCGCCAGAGCGTGAAGCGGTCGTCGGCGTTGTTGCAGCCTTCGCCATGGCCGCCATCGAGATACTTCAGGCGCAGCGCGTCGTGCGCGGCTTCGGCGCTGGCTGCGCGGCGCACACCCGGCAGGTCGGGCGCGTTGCCCGGGTCGTTCGCGGGCGAGACCTCGCGCCAGAAGCGGCGCGTGCCCATGGCCAGCGCGAACATCACGAACAGGAACACCGCGCCGAACACCAGCGCGAGGAAGTTGTGCGGAAAGATCGCGTAGAAGTTGCCCGCGAGTGGCGCGTGCACGAGCGAACCCGACATCGCCACGGCCAGCACAAGGAACAGCGCGAGCCCACCCGCCAGTGCCAATGCCACGGTGAGCCCGGCCCGCTTGTAGAGCGCGCCCATCGCGGGCGGCCAGGCATAGTGGTGGTAGGTCTGCAGGCGCACCTGCGCCATCGCCTGCGGCAAGTTCACGGCGAACTCGTGCGGTGGCGCGTACTGGCAGGCATGCAGGCAGGCGCCGCAGTTGTGGCACAGGTTGGCGAGGTAGTGCGTGTCGGCCTTGCCGAATTCGAGCCGGCGCGTCATGGCGGGGAACACGGCGCAGAAGCCCTCGCAGTAGCGGCAGGCGTTGCAGATCTGCAGGATGCGCGCGACCTCGCCCTCGGAAGCAGTGAGCGGCAGGGAGGGCTGGATCGGGATCACGCGCTGCGATGGCGACGGGTTGCTGCCGATGCCATCGGCATCCGCACGGGCGCGTGCGACGAGGTCAGTGAGCTGCTGCAAAGGTGGTCTCCGGAGAATTCTTCGAATGGTTCTTTGCCGCACGCGCAGCCTGCGTGCCGGCGATGCGCCCGAAGGCCGTGCCGATGCTCATGCCCACGCCGGCCGTGTAGCCCTTGCCTAGCACGTTGCCGGCCATTATTTCGCCGGCCACGAAGAGGTTGGGGCTGGGCCGGCCGCCGAAGCGCACGGCGGCGGTCTCGTCCACCTTCAGGCCGAGGTACGTGAAGGTGATGCCGGGGCGCACGGGGTAGGCGTAGAAGGGCGCGGTGTCCAGCGGGCGCGCCCAGTGCGTCTTGGCGGGCGCGAGGCCTTCGGTGTGGCAGTCGTCCAGCGCCGTGTGGTCGAAGCGGCCGACGCGGCAGGCGGCGTTGTAGTCCTGCACGGTGCGCACGAAGGTGGCCTCGTCCAGGCCGATCTTCTGTGCCAGTTCGCCGAGCGTGTTCGCCTGCGTGCCGGGGAACACGGGCGGCATGAAGCGCCCGACGGCCTGCTGGTCGATGATCGACCACGCGATCTGCCCCGGCTGCTGCGCCACGAGCCGGCCCCAGATCGCATAGCGCTTGGGCCAGAAGTCCTCGCCTTCGTCGTAGAAGCGCCGCGCGTCGCGGTTGACCACCACGCCGAGCGACACGCAATCGATGCGCGTGCAGATGCCACCGTCGTACAGCGGCGCGCGCGCGTCGATGGCGACCATGTGGCCCTGCGACGGATCGCCGATGCTGTCGGCGCCCGCGTCGATCATGTGCCTGAGCAGCACGCCCTGGTTGAAGCGCGTGCCGCGGATGAGGAAGTTGTCGGCCGGCCACTCGCCGCGTTCGTTCTGTCCCCACGCTTCGCGCAGCCAGTCGCGGTTCGACTCGAAGCCGCCCGAGGCCAGCACGCAGCTTCTGGCTTCGATGCGCTCGCCGGCTTCGGTGCGCACGGCCACGAAGCGCTTGCCCTCGAGCTCGACCGAGGCCACGGGCGTGTCGTAGCGGATCTGCACGCCGAGCGCTTCGGCGCTGCGGTAGTAGGCGTTGACGAGCGCCTTGCCGCCGCCCATGAAGAAGGCGTTGGTGCGCGCCACGTGCAGCGCGCCCGACAGCGGCGGCTGGAAGCGCACGCCGTGGCGGCGCATCCAGTCGCGGCAGCTCGACGAGGCGCGGATCACGAGGCGGGCCAGGTGCTCGTCGGTGAGGCCGCCGGTCACCTTCAGCAGGTCTTGCCAGTACTCCTCTTCAGGGTAGGCCTCGACCAGCACGTCCTGCGGCGCGTCGTGCATGCAGCGCAGGTTGCGGGTGTGTTGCGAATTGCCGCCGCGCCACTCCTTGGGCGAGGCCTCCAGCAGCAGCACCGAGGCGCCGGCCTCGCGCGCCATCAGCGCGGCGCACAGCGCGGCATTGCCGCCGCCGACAACCAGTACGTCTATCACTCGTGGGTCTCCTTGGAATGCAGGAGACTTTAGGGAGCATGGCCTTCACGCGAAAGGCCGAAAGAGGCAACAGGTGTTCAGTTTTCGAGAAGACTTGCACCGGCCCAGCGGCCTTCGCTCACCAGCGTGCGGGCCGTTTCGGCGACCACCACGCGCGCGGCCAGCGCGGCGGGCGAGAGCTCGTCGTCCGACAGGCTCACGAGCAGGTTGCGGCGCCCCACGTGCGCGTCGGCAATCTGCGTGAGCTCGAGGTCGTCGCGGTCGTGCCGCGCGGTGGCGGCGCCGGGCTGGATGGTGGCGCCGTGGCCGGCGCGCACCGCGTCCATCAGCAGCGCCAGGCCGTCGACCTCGGCCACGATGCGCGGCGCCACGCGTGCCCGCGCAAAGGCGGCCATCAACGTGGCGCGCAGGCCGTGGCTGCCGCTGGGCAGGATCAGCGGCACCTCGGCCAGCTGCGACAGGCGCACCTTTTTGCCCGTGGGGCGCGGCGTGAGTCCGGGCGACGCGATCACGAAGAGCTTTTCGGCCAGCAGCGGCGCCACGCTCCAGCGCCGTGGCGTGTCGGTCTGGAACAGCACGGCCAGGTCGAGCTGGCGCGCGTGCAGCATGGTCGTGAGGTGGCCCGACAGCGCCTCGACCATGTGCAGCCGCACCTCGGGGTAGCGCGCCTGCATGGCCTGCATCAGCGGCACGCCCAGCACGGTGGCGGTGGTGGGCGCGAGGCCCACGCTCACATGGCCCGACAGCCGCGCCTGCTGCGCCGCGCGCACGGCGTCGTCGGCGTGGCGCAAGGTGAGCTGCGCCTGGTGCAGGAAGGCCAGGCCCGCGTCGGTGGGCATGACGCCGGTCGAATGGCGGCGCAGCAGCCGCGTCGAGAGTTCGCTTTCGAGCCGGCTGATCTGCTGGCTCAGCGCCGAGGTGACCACCCCCAGCTCCACCGCCGCGCGGCCCATGCTGCGCAGCTCGCAGACCTTGACGAAGTAGCGCAGTTGTCTCAGTTCCATGCGCGCATCATGGCGCAGGCACGGCGGCGGGCTGGCCGCGCCGCAGCAACAGCCATCCGAACAGTGGGGCGGTGATGTACATCACGACCGAGTAGATGGCCGCTGGCAGCGCGAGCGGAAAGCTCCCCAGCACGCTCACCGCGATGAAGATGGCGAGCGTGGAGTTGTGGATGCCGATCTCGTAGCTGATGGCGGTGGCCAGCGGCTTGTCGAGGCCCGCGGCGCGGCTCAGGTAGTAGCCGGCCAGCAGGCTCACGAGGTTGAACAGCAGCACCGGCACGCCGATCTCGGCGAAGGTGGTGGTGATGTTCTTCCACTCGTTGGCGATGGCCAGCACCGTGACCACCGCGAGCACCACGGCGCTGAAGATCTTGGTCGGCTTTTCCATGCGCGCCGCGAAGCCGGGCTTTCGCGACGCGACCACCATGCCGATGGCCACCGGCACCAGCACGATGGCGATCACCTCGACCAGCTTGCGCGTCTGCAGCGGCACCACCTGGCCGCTCTGCGCGAAATGGCCGATGGCCCAGTTGGCGATGAGCGGCAGCGTGACGATCGACAGCAGCGTGTTCACGGCCGTGAGCGAGATGTTCATCGCCACGTTGCCGCCGAACAGGTGCGAGAACAGGTTGGCCGAGATGCCGCCCGGCGAGGCCGCCAGCAGCATGAGCCCGATGGCGAACACCGGCGACAGGCCGAAGCCCACGATGATCGCGTAGCAGGCCAGCGGCAGGCCGATGACCTGCAGCACGAGCGCGATGGTCACGGCCTTCGGGTGCTTGAACAGGCGCCGGAAATCCTCGAGCGAGAGCGACAGCCCCAGCCCGAACATCACGAGCGCGAGCGCGCCGAACAGGAACCGGGTCACGATGAGCGTGGTGTCCATGCGGTGGTGTCTCCTCTTGGGTTCTTCTGCTTAAAAAAATGGCTGCCGGCACCCGTCGCGCGGGCGCTGGCAGCCGTGGAAACCGGGATCGACGTCTGTCTTATTGTTTGTAGCTGTCGTCGATGCGGTCGAGTTTGCGGATCAGCGAAGGCCAGACGAACATGCCGCCCAGGCCGCCGCTTTGCACTTTCATGGCCTGGCCCACGCCGTCGATGATCCTCGGGTCCACGTGCGTGAGTTCACCGCCGCCGGCCTGCGCGGCGATCTGGATCTGGCAGGTGTTCTCGAAGGTGTACATCGAAAGGAAGGCGTCGGCAATGGTCTTGCCGCAGGTCAGCAGGCCGTGGTTGCGCAGCATGAGGAAGTTGGCGTTGCCCATGTCGGCCTGCAGGCGCGGCTTCTCGTCGTCGCGGAAGGCCACGCCTTCGTAGTCGTGGTACGCCAGCGAGGCCAGCACGAAGGTCGACTGCTGGCTGATGGGCAGCACGCCGTTCTTCTGCGCGCTCACGGCGATGCCGGCCCGGGTGTGGGTGTGCAGCACGCACTGGATGTCCTCGCGCGCGGCATGCACGGCGCTGTGGATCACGAAGCCGGCCGGGTTCACGGGGTAGGGCGAGTCGATGATCTTGTTGCACTGCTGGTCGACCTTGACCAGGCTCGAGGCCGTGATCTCGTCGAACATCAGGCCGTAGGGGTTGATCAGGAAGTGGTGCTCGGGGCCGGGCACGCGCGCGCTGATGTGCGTGAAGACGAGGTCGCTCCAGCCGTACAGCGCCACCAGGCGGTAGCAGGCGGCGAGGTCGACGCGCAGCTGCCATTCTTCGGCGGAGACGAGCTTCTGGATTTCGGAGGCGGAGGTGGCGTTCATGGGGTGTGTCCTTGGTCTTGATCAGGCAGTAGTCGGCTCTTGCAGCACGGTCTTGTAGACGCTCTGCTTGGGCTGCGCCATCAGGCGGCGCAGCATGGGCTCGAACTCGCTGATGGGCAGGGTCTCGGCCTTCGGGTCGAAGGCCGGGTTGTCGTAGAGCGCGCAGAACTCGGCGGTGCGCTCGTAGTGCGGGTGGTCCTTGAAGCTGTCGCGCATGTCGCGGTCCAGCCCGATGTGGTGGAAGAAGTAGTGGCCCTGGAAGATGCCGTGGTTCTGCACCATCCAGTGGTTGGCCTCGCTCACGAAGGGCTTGAGGATGGCGGCGGCGATGTCGGGATGGTTGAAGCTGCCCAGCGTGTCGCCGATGTCGTGCAGCAGCGCGCACACCACGTACTCCTCGTCGCGGCCGTCGCGCAGCGCGCGCGTGGCGGTCTGCAGCGAGTGCGTGTAGCGGTCGACCGGAAAGCCGCCGTAGTCGCCTTCGAGGATCTGCAGGTGCTTGATCACGCGTGCGGGCAGGCCGCCCGCGAACTGCATGAACTCGCCGCCGATCAGTTGCCAGTCTTCGCGCGTGCTGTCCTGCATGCGCTTGAAACTTGCCCGTGCGTTCATCGTGTGGGGTCTCCGTTCTGGGGGGATGGCGACCACTGTAGACCTGCGCTTGACCTTCAACTGTCAAGAATTTGACAATGCGAGGTTCTGGTAAACCCGCCTCCGGGCGCCTTTTTCCCCTCTATGGCCACCTCGACCAAGCCGCGCCTGTCGGCCGCGCACCGCGCCGCGCTCGACGGCAACCCCTGGTTCACCAGCATGCCGCGTGCGCAGCGCGACGCGCTGCTGGGCGCGGCCGAGCTGCTGCATGTGCGGCGCGGCACCATGGTGTTCCGCCAGGGCGACCCGATCCATGCGGCGGGCGGCGGCTTCTACGGGCTGGTGGCGGGCACGATCAAGATCTCGTCGCTGCGCCAGGACGGGCGCGAGGCCATCCTGGCGGTGCTGGAGCCGGGCAACTGGTTCGGCGAGATCACGCTCATCGACGGCTCGCCGCGCACGCACGACGCCACCGCGCTCGAAGCGCTCGACCTGCTGGTGGTGCCGCCCGAGGCCTTCGTGCGGCAGATGCGCGACGTGGTGTTTTCCAACGCCATCGCGGCCATGCTGGCCGCGCGCGTGCGCATGCTCTACGGCCTGGCCGAAGACGCCACCTTGCGCAGCCTGCGCGCGCGCGTGGCGCACCGGCTGCTGGTGCTGGCGCGCGGCGACGCCACGCAGTCGGTGCACCTGCGGCACGAACTCATGCTGTCGCAGGAGGCGCTGGCCATGATGCTCGGCGTGACGCGCCAGACGCTGTCCAAGGAGCTCAACGCGCTGGCCACCGAAGGCGTGGTGTCGCTGGGCTACGGGCGCATCGAACTGCGCTCGCTCGAGGCACTGCAGGGGTTGGTGCGCACGGGCTGAGGGTCTTGTCACAGCGCGGGCAGGGCGCAGGCGTATAAGACTTTCCCGGCCCGTCATTCCGGCGGCCCGGTGTCTTATTTCTTCACTGGAAGGTGGCGAATCATGAGCAACAACAAACCGACGGTCGTCCTGGTCCATGGGTTCTGGGGTGGTGCGGCGCACTGGCACAACGTCATCGTGGAGCTGCTGCGCAAGGGCCACACGGCCATCCGCGCGGTCGAGCTGCCGCTGACCTCGCTGGCCGACGACGCCGAGCGCACGCGCAAGATGGTGGCGCAGGTGCAGGGGCCGGTGCTGCTGGTCGGCCACTCGTACGGCGGCGCGGTGATCACGCAGGCCGGCGACCTGCCCAATGTGGTGGGGCTGGTCTACATCGCCGCCTTCGCACCCGACGCGGGCGAAAGCCCCGGCGGCATCACGCAGGAGCATCCGCCCGTGGCCGTGCCCAACCTGGCGCCTGACAGCGACGGCTACCTGTGGGTGATACCCGAGAAATACCACGAGAGCTTCTGCCAGGACCTGAGCGCCGAAGAGGGCCTGGTGATGGGCCTGACGCAGAAGGCGCCGCTGGCCAGCACCTTCGGCGACACCATCACGGCGCCGGCCTGGAAGAAGAAGCCGTCGTGGTACCAGATCTCGAGCGAGGACCGCATGATCTCGCCCGTCAATCAGGAGCGCATGTCGGCGCGGCTGGGCGCGAAGAAGGTCATCACGCTGGCGGCCAGCCACGCCTCGCTGGCCTCGCAGCCGCAGGCCGTGGCGGCGCTCATCGACGAAGCCGCGAGCGCTGCCTGAGGCCGGCTACGCGCAGCGCTCCGTGCGCTGCGCACTTGTCGGGCGGGCCCGCCAGCCGAGGAACGCCACGGCGCAGGCCGCTGCGATGACGATCGCCACGGCCACGCCCATCACCGAGAAGAAGGCCTGGTCGAAGGCCGTGTGCGCGAGCGCCACGAGCTGCGAGGCGATGGGCGCGGGCAGCGTTTCTGCGGCCAGCAGCGCGGCATCGATGCTGTCGCCGGCCGAGGCCGGCACGGCCAGGCCGTCGGGAATCACCAGCGCGGCGGTGTAGCTCGCCGAGAGCACGCTGCCCAGCAGCGCGATGCCCAGTACGCCGCCGAGTTCGTACGACACCTCTTCGATCGACGCCGCCATGCCGGCGTGCTCGACGGGCGCGTTGTTCATGACCGCGTTGGACGCCGCCGTGATGGTCGCGCCCACGCCCAGCCCCAGCAGCACCAGGATCGCCGGCTTGAGCAGGCCCCCGGCATCGACCGCCAGTGCCAGCGCGCACAGCGCGAGCGCCGTGGTCACGAGGCCGCCCAGGATGACGGGGCGCGAGCCGATGCGTGCCAGCAGCAGGCCCGCGAGCGGCCCCGCCACGAAGGCGGCCAGCGGCAGCGGCAGCAGGGTGAGGCCCGCCTGTAGCGGCGTGAGGCCGACCACGAGCTGCAGCCGCTGGCTGAACACCAGCTCGACACCGATCAGCGCCACCGAGGCCACGATGGCCGCGATCACGCCGCCCGAGAAGTAGGCGTTGCGGAACAGGCGAAAGTCGATCAGCGGCGCGCTGCTGCGCCGCTGGCGTCGCACGAAGAGGGCCATGGCCACCACGGCCAGCGCGCCGGTGATGGCGGCCGTTGTGGCCGAGGGCGCGAACTTCGTGAGCTCCTTGATGGTCAGCACCAGGAAGACCAGCCCCGCCAGCACCTGCACCGAGCCGATGAAGTCCCACGGGCGTGTGCCGGTGTTCTTCTGCGTCGGCAGCAGCCACAGGGCCAGCACCAGCGCGAGCACCACCACGGGCACGTTGATGAGAAACACAGAACCCCACCAGAAGTATTCGAGCAGCACGCCGCCCACGACCGGCCCGAGCGCCGCGCCGCCCGAGGCCACCGAGGCCCACACGCCGATAGCCACGGCGCGCTCGCGCTCGTCGGTGAACACCAGCCGCAGGATCGCCAGCGTGGCCGGCATCATCATCGACGCGCCCACGCCCAAGAGGGCCCGCGCGGCGATGAGGACGGCCGGGTTCGGCGCGTAGGCCGCGCACAGCGAGGCCACGCCGAACACGGAAAGACCCGCGACGAACATGCGCCGGTAGCCCACGCGGTCGCCCAGCGCGCCCATGCCCAGCAGGAAGCCGGACACGACCACGGTGTACGCGTTGAGGATCCAGAGCTTCTCGGTGGCCGACGCGGCCAGGTCGTGCGTGAGCGTGGGCAGCGCCGTGTAGAGCACGGTCATGTCGACCACGATCAGCAGCAGCGCCATCGAGACGATGCCGAGCGTGATCCATTTCTTGGCGGTGGGGTTCAAGCCGTTCATGGCGTGGCCCTCCGGTCGTGCGACTGTGCGGTGGTGCCGTCCAGTTCCTTGAGCATCGTCACAGAGACCGTCTCGCAGTCGCGTGCGTGGAAGAAGTCGTGTGCACGCGCGTTGCCGATGCCGCTTTCGAGAAAGAGGCGCTGGATGCCGTGGCGTTGCAGCTCGGCGCAGACCCAGTCGAACAGCCGACCGCCCAGGCCCAGGCCCTGGAAGCGCGCGTCGACGACGAGGTCGTCGAGCGTCGCGAAGCTGCGCGCGGCGCGACGGGTGTCGTCGATGGACACCAGCGCGAAGCCGGCCAGCGCATCGTCGATTCGCGCGACGGCCACACGTGCGTTTGCGGTGGCCGGGTCGAGCGCGAGCGTTTCGCGCACTTGCGCCATGAAGACGGCGGGCAGGTCGGCGCGCCATTCGCCGAGGGCCACGGCGCGCTGCTCCTGCAGTTCCGAGTGGGAGATGTAGGCAGGGGAAAGTTGCTGCAGGAACAGGCCGGTCAACGCCTGCGCCTGGGAAGGATCGCTGCACCAGCTCAGTTCGAACGCCGGTGTCGTCTTGTTGTTTGCATTCGTCATGGCGCCATATTGCGCCATTAAAATGAATGAATAAAGATGAAATCCATCTGATAAATAGATGAGTAGGTGGCCGAAATGGAATGGACCGTCGACCAATTGCGCCAGTTCGTGACGACCGCCGAGTGCGGCTCGTTCTCGGCCGCGGCGCGCCACCTGGGCAAGGCCCAGTCGGCCGTGAGCACCGCCATCGGGCTGCTCGAGGTCGACCTCGGCGTGGCGCTGTTCGATCGCTCGCGCCGCAACGCGCAGCTGTCGGACGCGGGCCGGGTGCTGCTGCTGGAGGCGCGCGAACTGCTGCGGCAGGCCGAGCAGCTGGACCAGCGCGCCCGCTCGCTGCACGAAGGCGACGAGGCGGCGCTGTCGCTGGCGCTGGACGAAGCCCTGCCGTACACCGCCATCGGCACGCTGATGCGCGAGCTGTCGGTGAAGTTTCCGAGCCTCGAGCTCACGCTGCTCAACGGCACCGCGACCGAGGTGGCCGACTACGTCGAGCAGGAGCGCGCCAGCGTGGCTTTTCACTTCGACCGCGGCCCGGTGCGCGCGAGCTTCGACCAGCGCCACATCGGCAGCGTGCGCCAGGGCGTGTTCGTGGCCAGCGACCATCCGCTGGCCGACGGCCGCACGGTGCGGCGCCAGGACCTGGCGCGGCAACGCCAGCTGCTGATGCACGCGGACGACGTGCACGAGGTGGCCTACAGCCCGCGCGTGTGGCGCTCCGACAGCTTCTACAGCACGGCCGAGATGGTGGCCGACAACCTGGGTTGGGCCGTGCTGCCCATCAACATCGCGCGCTACGAAGGCTTCAGCAAGGCGCTGAAGGAAGTGCCGTGCCCGTCGCTGGCCTTGCCGCGCTTGTCGGTGCGCATGCTGTGGCTGCAGGGGCGGCCGCTCGGCGCGACGGCGCTGTATGTGCAGCAGCGCTTCACCGAACTGCTGCGCGACAGCGCCGTGTGAGGCGCTTCAGCGGAGCACGCGGCCGTCGGCCGAGATGCTGATGAGGTCGATGCTGCGCACGTTGTCGCGCAGGCCGGGGCGCAGGTTGATGCGGAAGCCGCCCACGTCGTAGTCGGTCATCGCCGTCATCGTGCGCTGCAGGGTGGCGGTGTTGAAGCCGCGGCCAGCGCGGCGCACGGCCTCGCCCGCGGCCTTGGCGGCGATGAAGCCCTCGAGCCCTTCGTACGACGCGGTCTGGTCGGAGTTGTCGACCGCCGCGAGGTACTCCTTGACGATCGGAATGGCCGAGGGCCGCGGCGAGGGCACCACCTGCGAGAT
Organism: Variovorax boronicumulans; assembly: GCF_009811375.1. Taxonomy (NCBI): domain Bacteria; kingdom Pseudomonadati; phylum Pseudomonadota; class Betaproteobacteria; order Burkholderiales; family Comamonadaceae; genus Variovorax; species Variovorax boronicumulans. Next base: position 2,687,768 of record NZ_BKDH01000001.1, on the reverse strand, counting down.
CACGATGCCGCCGATGTCCTTGCCCAGCTCGGCGTAGAGCGGGTCGATGCCCACGATCGAGAAGGCCATGAAGTTGCCCGTGTAGCCGCTCTTGCGCAGCTTGCGGATGGCGCTGGCCGTGGTGCCCGAGAGCGACACCAGCACGATGGCCTGGGGCGTCTGCTGCTGCACGGTCTTCAATGCGGTGTCGAGCTTGTCGGCGCCGGCAGGCACCAGCGCGCTCGCGACCAGCGGCGGCAGCTTGAGTTCGGTGACGGCCTGCTGCACGGCGGCCAGGCCGGCGCGGCCCATGGCGTCGTCGTCGCCCACCAGCGCGATGCGTTGTTGCCCCACGGTGGCGCACTGGCGCACGATCTTGAGGGCCTCGTCGATCATGCCGGGGCGCACATGGAACACGTTCGGATGCTCGGGGCCGCGCAGCGTGTCGGACGCGGCAAAGGGCGCAAAGAGCAGGCTGCCCTGCTGCGTGGCCACCTTGGCGCCGGCCTCGCTGCTGGCGGTGCCGACAAAGCCGAACAGCATGTCGGCCTTGTTCGCGCCCAGCAGGGTGCGGGCGTTGGTGGTGGCGCGGGCGGCGTCGTAGCCGTCGTCCAGTTGCAGCAGCTTCAGCTGCAGGCCGGTGGCGGCGTTGCGCGTGTTGAAGTCGCTCACGGCGAGCCGGCTGCCGGCCGCGAAGGCGTTGCCGATCTCGTTGGCGCTGCCGGTGAGCGGCACCGACTGGCCGAGCAGGACGACGCGGGCCCCGGCGGCGGCCGGGCGTGGCGTCTGTGCCAGCAAGGGACGGGTGATGCCGAGGCCGCTTCCCAGAAGCAGCGTTATGGAGGCTTTTCCCAGCCATGTCCTGCGAGACGCGTTCATTGGCTACCTTTTGCTAACAATAGTAAAAAAGTGTAGCAATTTCGAGGCCAGGGCGGAAGGCGCGGGTGCTCCAGAATTGCCCTGATGAAAACAACTGTGTCCTGGGTTCTGGGAGGGATGTGCGCGGCGCTCGCCGGGTGCGTCGTGCCGCCCCCATCGAAGGTGGTGGAAAAGGCGCTGCCCGCGCCGGAGGTCTTCGTGCCCGTGGCTGCACCGCAGCCGCCGCAACCGAGGATCGAGCCGCCGCCCATGCCGCCGCCATCGACGATCGAGCCGCCACCGCTGCCACTGGCGGGGCCGCCGATGGCATTGCCGTCGGGGCCGACCCTCATGGCGGCGCCACGCGCCGATCCGCGCGTTGCGGCGGACGCTGTCGTGACGGAGCCGGTGATCCGTCAGCGCCGCTATCCCAGCTATCCGTCCGCGCTGGTGGAAGAGGGCGTCGAGGGCCTGGTGGTCACGGCCTTCTTCGTCGGCGTGGACGGCAAGCCCGAAGACATCCGCGTCGAACGCTCGCCGCACCCGCTGCTGTCGCAGGCGGCGACCGATTCGCTCAAGGGATGGCGCTTCGACCCGGCGCGCACCGCGGACGGGCGTGCGGTGCGCGCCCGCATGCGGTTGCCGTTCCGCTTCAAGCTCGTCGAGTGAGCGGGGGAAGGTGACGCGCGCTCAGGCGCGTTTTTCGAACACCAGGTCCCACACGCCGTGGCCCAGCTTGAGGCCGCGGTTCTCGAACTTGGTGAGCGGGCGGTATGCCGGCTTGGGCGCGTAGCCGGTGTCCGGCGCGGTGTTGCGCAGCAGGGGCTCGGCGCCCAGCACTTCGAGCATCTGCTCGGCGTAGGGCTGCCAGTCGGTGGCGCAGTGGATGTAGCCGCCGGGGCGCAGGTGCTGCGCCAGCTTGGTCACGAGCTCGGGCTGGATCAGGCGGCGCTTGTTGTGGCGCTTCTTGTGCCACGGATCGGGAAAGAACACATGCACGCCGGCCAGCGTGCCGGGCTGCAGCATGTGGTCGATCACGTCGACCGCGTCGTGCGCGCAGATGCGGATGTTCGAGATCGACTGCTCGCCGATGCGCTTGAGCAGCGCGCCCACGCCGGGCTCGTGCACTTCGCAGCACAGGAAATTGGTCTCGGGCAGCACCGTGGCGATGTGGGCCGTGGCCTCACCCATGCCGAAGCCGATCTCCAGCACCGTCGGGCCCACGCGGCCGCCGAAGGCCGCCGTGAGGTCGAGCCGCTCGGGCGTGTAGGGAACGAGGAACAGCGGGCCCAGTTCGGCGAAGGCGCGGGCCTGGCCGTCGGTGGTGCGGCCGGCGCGCTTCACGAAGCTCTTGAGGCGGCGGTGCAGCGGATGCGGCTTGCCGTCGGTGGCGTCGTCTTCGGGGGATGCGGGCAGGTCGTCGCCGGGCGGGAGGTCGTTGGACACGGTGTCGGGAATGTTCATGAGGGCCGCGAATTGTAGAGATCGCGCCATTCGGGCACCCAGCCGGCCAGGGCGGCGGTGCAGTGGCCGGCGGCCGTGGGGCGCAGGCCGAGCGCGCGCGCGGCGGTGTCGAGCGCGGCCAGCGCGGCCTGCGGCGTGGCGGTGTCGATGGCCGTGGCACCGTTCTGCTTGGAGAGCTTGTCGCCGTCGGCGCCGCGCACCAGCGGCGTGTGCAGGTAGCTCGGCGTGGGCAGGCCGAGCGCCTGCTGCAGCAGGATCTGGCGCGCCGTGTTGTCGGCCAGGTCCTCGCCGCGCACCACGTCGGTCACGCCCTGTTCGGCGTCGTCGACCACGACGGCCAGCTGGTAGGCCCAGGGGCCGTCGGCGCGGCGCAGCACGAAGTCGCCGACCTCGCGCTGCACGTCCTGCCGCTGCGGGCCGAGGCGGCGGTCGTGCCAGTGCAGGTCGCCGGCCGGCATGCGGTGCGCGGCAAAGCGCCAGGCGCGTGCGGGCTTGCCGTGCAGGCCGTCGCGGCAGGTGCCGGGGTAGACGCGCTCGCCGTGGCGTTCGTGCGCATGGCCGAGCCGGGCCAGGGCCAGGTCGATGTCCTTGCGCGAGCAGCCGCAGGGGTAGGTGAGGCCGCGCGCCTGCAGCGCGGCCAGCGCCGCTTCATAGTGCGCGGTGCGCTGCGTCTGCCACTCGGGCGGTTCGTCGGGGAGCAGCGCGCAGTCGGCGAGCTGGCGCAGGATGTGTTCGCCCATGCCGGGCAGGCAGCGCTCGGTGTCGGCGTCCTCGATGCGGACCAGCCAGCGCGCACTGTCGCCGCGCGCGCGCACGTCGAGCCAGCTCGCGAGCGCGGCCACCAGCGAGCCGGCGTGCAGCGGGCCGGTGGGCGAGGGGGCGAAGCGGCCGGTGGCCCGCATCCTTTCTTGGAGGACTTAGAGAACGGCCAGGGCCAGCGAAAGGCCCGAAACGAAACCGTCTTCCACGCGGTGGCCGATGCACCAGTCACCGGCGATGCCGATGCGCGCCTTGGCGTCCCACAGGTGGGTCTGGCCCACGGGCACCTGCGTCTGCGCCTCGGGCCAGCAGCGCGCCTTGGCGTGGCTGGGCGTGGCGTGGATGCCGGTGATCTCCGAGAAGGCGCGCAGCAGCTTGGCCTCGATGCGCGCGGGCGTGTCGCGCAGGTGTTCTTGCGACCAGGTGGCGCTGGCCTGCAGGGTCCAGCGCTCGACGCGCTCGCGGCCGGGCTTGGACGATTCGCGCGCCAGCCACGCCACGCGGTGGTGGGTGCTGCGCGCCACGTTCCATTGCGGGCCGAGGTGCGACATGTTGGCCTGGTTGGCCTGGGGGAAGGCGATCATCAGCGTCCAGCAGGGCGCGATGCGCACGCGGTCGATCTTGCGGCTCAGCGTGGCCGAGCGTTCGCCGTCGGCGAGCAGTTCGCGGGTGCGTGCGGGCGGCACGGCCAGCAGCACGGCGTCGAAGCCGGAGTACACATGCTGCGAATCGTCGGCACCGGCGGTGCGCAGCTGCCAGCGGGTGGCGTCGAGCGCGTCGGGCTCGATGCGGGTGACTTGCGTGCCGGTGACGAGGTGCTCGCCCAGCGGCGCGGCCCAGTGGGCCACGAGCGCGTCCATGCCGGGCTGGGCGACCCAGTGCGGCTCCAGCGAGGGCAGCGCCGCCTCGGCCACGCGGCCGTGGGCGTCGAGCACGCGCACGAGGTTGGCGCTCCAGGGGCGGCACAGCGCGGGCGTGGTGGCCAGCACCTGCGCAAAGCGCGGATCGCGCACGGTGAAGTATTGCGCGCCGCTGTCGAAGCGGCCGAAGGCGGTGTCGATGCTCGCCATCCGCCCGCCCGGCGTGGCCTCGCGTTCGAACACCGTGACGCGGTGCCCGGCCTGCATCAGCGTGCGGGCGCAGGCCACGCCGGCAATGCCGGCGCCGATCACGGCGAAATGGCGGGCGGCGGCGGGAGTTCGGTGGCGGTCGGCGGTGGCGCGGGCTTTGGCTTTGGGCATGGCGGACTCTTTTCTTTTGACAGGGTGATGACTGAGGAGGCCGTGCACACTCTACCTCGGTCTGCGCGCGTCGCCGGGCTGGGGGCGACCCTTATGACGCCGTCATCGCGCGGCGTTCAGCGGCCGCGGTGCCGTTCGAGCAGCGCCTTGCGCGTGCCCTCGTGCTCGAACTGCGCGAGCCACCATGCGAGCGCGCGCCCCGGCTTGCCCGCGCTGCGCACGCGCCACGCGCAATGCATGGTGCCCAGCGGCGGCTGGCGTTCGGTCTGCAGCTCGACGAGGTGGCCGGCCTCGATGTAGGGCCGCGCCATCGGCTCGGGCAGGAAGCCGCCGCCCAGGCCGTGCAGCTGCGCCGCGATCTTGGCCTGCATGCTGGGCACGGTGAGCACGTCCTGCCCGCCGACGAGGTTCACGGTCATGCTCGGCCCGCTGCGCACCGAGTCGGCCGCGGCCACCGCACGGTGCTGGCGCAGCACCGCGTCGCTCAGCGGCTGCGGCAGGCGCGCGAGCGGATGGTGCGGCGCCACCGCGAACACGAAGCGCAGTTCGCCGATTGGCCGGCTGCGAATGCCGGTGGCGGTGAAGGCCAGGCTCGCGGCATCGAGCACCGCGCCGATGGCCAGGTCGGCCTCGCCGCTGGTCAGCGCCTCGATGGTGCCGAGCAGCGTTTCGTCGCGCAGCTTCAGGCGCGTGGGCGGCTCGAGCGCGAAGAAGGCGGTGCACAGGTCGAGCAGCGGGTCGCGTGCGATCACGCTGTCGACCGCGATGGTCAGCATCGGCTCCCAGCCGGTGGCCACGCGCTTCACGCGGTTGGCCACGGCGTCGATCTCGCCGAGCAGGCGCGCGGCCTCGCGCAGCAGTTCGGCGCCGGCCTCGGTGATGCGGGCCTGGCGCGCGCTGCGGTCGAACAGCAGCACGTCGAGCGCGTCCTCGATCTGGCGCACGCGGTAGCTTAGCGCGCTGGGCACCAGGCCGAGCGCGCGCGCGGCGGCGGCGAAGCTGCCGGTGGTGGCCACCGTCTGCAGCATGGCCAGCGCGTCGGGGGTGAGGACGTCTCGGGCGCTCGTCATGGGGCGGGCTCCATCATTCAAATAATTTGAATGATGCCATCAAAACCGGGCGTCTTTCAGAGGGGGATGGAGGTCCAGAATTCTTCTCATCCGCTGCGCATCCGGCGCGGCCCACGACGAAAGCCCCGGCGCCCGAACCGGGTGGGGCAGCAAGGAGTTCGATATGTTGCAAGTGCGTAAATCCCAGGAACGCGGTTATGCCGACCATGGCTGGCTGCGCTCGTTCCACAGCTTTTCCTTCGCCGGGTACTACGATCCGGCCTACATGGGCTTCGGCAACCTGCGGGTGATCAACGAAGACCGCGTGGCGGCGGGCGCCGGCTTCGGCACCCACGGCCACCGGGACATGGAGATCATCAGCTACGTGCTCTCGGGCGAACTCGCGCACAAGGACAGCATGGGCAACATCGAATCCATTCCGCCGGGCGACGTGCAGCGCATGAGCGCCGGCCGTGGCGTGATGCACAGCGAGTTCAACCACAAGGCCGACCAGACCACGCACTTCCTGCAGATCTGGATCGAGCCCAAGGAACGCGGCATCACCCCCGGCTACGAGCAGAAGCAGTTCAGCGACGCCGAGAAGCGCGGCACCCTGCGCCTGGTGGCCTCGCCCGACGGCCGCGACGGCTCGGTGACGGTGAATGCCGACGCCCGCCTGTTCGCCGGCCTGTTCAACGGCAGCGAAACCGCCAGCCTGGCGCTCGACCCGCAACGCAAGAGCTACGTGCACCTGGTGCGCGGCGAGCTCGAAGTCAACGGCCAGAAGCTGTCGGGCGGCGACGCCGCGATGCTCGAAGGCGAATCGCAACTCACGCTCGGCGCCGGCAAGGATGCCGAAGTGCTGGTGTTCGACCTGACGGCCTGAGACGGCGTCTTTTTTCTTTTCTTTGTTCCTTTCGCTTCAACAACCAACGAGGAGTTTCACCATGGCCATTACCACCACAACCACCGCCCCCAACGCCGCCCAGGACACCCTGGCACTCATCGGCCGCGTGCTGCTTGCAGCACTGTTCGTGCCCGCAGGCTTCGGCAAGCTCATGGGCTTTGCCGGCACCGTGGGGTACATCTCCTCGGTGGGCGCACCGCTGCCGCAGGTCGCGGCGGTGATCGCGATCGTCGTGGAGCTGGGGCTCGGCCTGCTGCTGCTGGTCGGCTTCAAGACGCGCGTGTCGGCGATCGTGCTGGCGATCTTCACCGTGGCCGCGGCCGTGATGTTCCACAACTACTGGGGCATGCCCGCCGACAAGGCGTTCGTGAACCAGCTCATGTTCTTCAAGAACATCGCCATCGCAGGCGGCCTGCTGGCTTTCGCCGCCTTCGGCGCCGGTCGCTTCAGCATCGACAAGAAATAAGCTCGCACCCGGGCTGCGCGCACTTGGTGGGCGCAGCCTTCTGACTTCATCGCTTCTTTGAGGAAATCCGTTTCATGGCAAACATCGTCGTTGTCTTCCATTCCGGCTACGGCCACACCCAGCGCGTGGCCCAGGCCGTGGCCGACGGGGCGGGCGCGCAACTGCTCGCCATCGACGCCGACGGCAACCTGCCCGCCAATGGCTGGGAGACGCTGGCCGCGGCCGACGCGATCATCTTCGGCTCGCCGACCTACATGGGCGGCGTCAGCTGGCAGTTCAAGAAATTCGCCGATGCGTCGTCCAAGGTCTGGTACACGCAAGGCTGGAAAGACAAGCTCTTCGCCGGCTTCACCAACAGCGCCACGATGAACGGCGACAAGGTCACCACCATGACCTACCTGTGGACGCTGGCCATGCAGCACAGCGGCATCTGGGTCAGCATGGGCATCCTGCCGACCAACAACAAGGCGGCCACGCGCGACGCCATGAACTACGTCGGCGGCTACGGCGGCCTGCTCACGCAGTCGCCCTCGGACGCGAGCCCGGCCGAGATGCCCAAGGGCGACCTGGAAACCGCGCGTGCCTTCGGCGAGCGCGTGGGCGCGGTGGCAAGATCGCGCGCATAACGCCCCCACCGAACCTCGCCCACAAGGACCCCACGATGACCGACACCATCCCCGAAATCCAATTGCTGCGGCCCCACGACAAGGACCTGGGTGGCGGCTTCAACGTGCGGCGCGTGCTGCCGGCGGCGCAGCGCCGTTCGGTCGGGCCCTTCGTGTTCTTCGACCACTTCGGCCCGGCCACCGAGCAGCCTGGCAACGCGCACGACGTGCGCCCGCACCCGCACATCGGCCTGTCGACGGTCACCTACCTGTTCGAGGGCGCGATGATGCACCGCGACAGCCTGGGCAGCGTGCAGGAGATCCAGCCCGGCGCCATCAACTGGATGACCGCGGGACGCGGCATCGTGCACTCCGAGCGCAAGCCCGAACGCCTGCTGGCCGACACTTTCGTGAACCACGGCCTGCAGCTGTGGGCCGCGCTGCCGCAGGCCCATGAAGAGGTCGAACCCAGCTTCGAGCACACGCCGGCCGACGCCATTCCCGAACTGACGGTGCAGGGCGTGCCCGTGCGCGTGCTGGTGGGCGAGGCCTTTGGCGTGCGCTCGCCGGTGAAGACGCTGGCGCAGACGGTCTACCTTGACATCGCGCTGCCGGCTGGCGGGCGTTTCGAGCTGCCCGCGCTGGCGCCCGAACTGGCGGTCTACATGGTCGACGGCGATGCGAACGTGAACGGCGAGCCGGCGCCCGCCCACACGATGGCGGTGCTGCCCGACGGGCAGGGCGCGGTGTTCACTGCCGACGCCGCCGTGCGCCTGATGGTGATCGGCGGCGAGCCGCTGGACGGCCCGCGCTACATCACCTGGAATTTCGTCTCGAGCCGGCGCGAGCGCATCCTCGAGGCCGGCGCCGATTGGGCTGCCCAGCGCATGGGCCACGTGCCCGGCGAGACCGAGTTCATTCCGCTGCCGGGCAAGCCTTTCGGCGTGCGCGAGCCCGACACGGGCACGACGCCGGTCTGAGCCTTTTGCTTATTGCTTGATGCCGATGTCCGGGTCTTCCGAGGCCCGGGCGCTGGCATCGGAGGCACGCGCGCTGAGGTCGGGCGCCAGGGCCCGGCGGCCGTCGAACACGAAGCAGTCGCCGTGGTAGTGCGCGCCGCCGACGTCCTCGAAGTACTTGAGGATGCCGCCTTCGAGCTGCAGCACGTGTTCCACGCCTTCCTCGCGCATGAGGATGGCGGCCTTCTCGCAGCGGATGCCGCCGGTGCAGAAGCTCACCACCGTCTTGCCCTCGAAGTCGGCGCGGTGCGCCTTCAGGGCGGGCGGGAACTCGGTGAACTTGGTGATGCGCCAGTCGATCGCGCCGTCGAAGGTGCCTTCGTCGACCTCGAAGTCGTTGCGCGTGTCCAGCATCACGATCTCGCGGCCCTCGTCGTCGTGGCCCTGGTCGAGCCAGCGCTTGAGCGTGGGCGCGTCCACGCCGGGCGCGCGGCCGGCGGCGGGCTGGATCGCCGGATGGTCCATGCGGATGATCTCGCGCTTGAGCTTCACCAGCATGCGCCGGAAGGGCTGCGTGGCCGACCAGCTTTCCTTGGTTTCGAGGTCGGCAAAGCGCGCGTCGGCGCGCAGGTCGGCCAGGAAGGCGTGGATGGCCTGCGCCGTCCCCGCCAGAAACAGGTTGATACCTTCGGGCGCCAGCAGGATCGTGCCCATGAGGCCCAGGGCCTGCGCACGGTCGCGCAGGGTCTCACGCAGCACGGGGCTGTCGTTGATGCCTACGAACTTGTAGGCGGCGATATTCAAAATCTCTTGCACGGGGCGGGATTGTAGGGATCGCCACACCACATCGTGGAGGGCGGCTTCCTACAATCGACGGATGTTTGTTCACCTGCGTCTGCACACCGAGTTTTCCGTCGTCGATGGCACGAATCGAATCGACGAAGTCATCAAGGCCGCCGCTGCCGACAAGCAGCCCGCGCTGGCCATCACCGACCTGAACAACCTGTTCGGGACGGTCAAGTTCTACAAGCAGGGCCGGGGCAAGGGCGTCAAGCCCGTCATCGGCGCTGAAATCTTCATCGACGGGCTGGGCAAGGAGCCCGGCGCGCTGACCCGCCTCATTCTGCTGGTGCAGAGTATGGAGGGCTACCTCAACCTGTCGGAACTGCTGGCCCGGGCCTGGACGCAGAACGTGAGCCGCGGCCAGTCGCAGGCGGCCTGCAAGCTCGAATGGCTGCAGGAGCTGCAGGGCGGGCTGATCGCGCTGTCGGGCGCGCAGGCCGGGCCGCTGGGGCAGCCGCTGCTGCAGGGCCAGGAAGAGCGCGCCGCCGAACTGGCGCTGCAACTGGCGGGCATGTTCCCGCACCGTTTCTACATCGAGCTGCAGCGCGCCGGCCGCCCGGAAGACGAGCCGCACGTGATCGCCGCCGTGAAGCTCGCCGCCCGCCTGAAGCTGCCGGTGGTGGCCACGCACCCGGTGCAGTTCGCCGAACGCCAGGACTACGAGGCGCACGAGGCCCGCGTGTGCATTTCCGAAGGCGAAATCCTCGGCAACCCGCGCCGCGTGCGCAAGTTCACCGAGGAGCAGTACTTCAAGTCGAGCGCCGAGATGCAGGCGCTCTTTGCCGACGTGCCGAGCGCGCTGGCCAACACGGTCGAGATCGCCAAGCGCTGCAACCTCACGCTGGTGCTCGGCAAGCCGCAGCTGCCGGACTTTCCCACGCCCTTCATCAGCGAAGGCGTGCGCATGCCGATCGGCGAATTCTTCCGCCAGGAGTCGTTCGACGGGCTGGAGGTGCGGCTGAAGCACCTGTACCCCGACGAAGCCAAACGCGAGGCCGAACGGGCACGCTACGTGGAGCGCCTGGAGTTCGAGATCAACACGATCCTGAACATGGGCTTCCCCGGCTACTTCCTGATCGTGGGCGACTTCATCAAGTGGGCCAAGGAAAACGGCTGCCCCGTGGGCCCGGGCCGGGGCTCGGGTGCGGGCTCGCTCGTGGCCTACGCGCTGAAGATCACCGACCTCGACCCGCTCGAATACAAGCTGCTGTTCGAACGTTTCCTGAACCCCGAACGCGTCTCGATGCCCGACTTCGACATCGACTTCTGCCAGGGCAACCGGGACCGCGTGATCGACTACGTGAAGGACAAGTACGGCCGCAACGCCGTGAGCCAGATCGCCACCTTCGGCACCATGGCCGCGCGCGCGGCCATCCGCGACGTGGGCCGCGTGCTCGACATGAGCTACATGTTCTGCGACGGCATCAGCAAGCTGATTCCGAACAAGCCGGGCATGTCGGTCACGCTGCAGTACCCGCCCGCGACCAAGATCGAGGGCGACAAGAACAACTACGCCATCGAGATGGAGCCGCAGCTGGCGGAGCGCATCGAGAAGGAAGAAGAAGTCCGCATGCTGGTCGAGCTCGCGCAGAAGCTCGAAGGCATGACCCGCAACATCGGCATGCACGCCGGCGGCGTGCTCATTGCGCCGGGCAAGCTCACCGACTTCTGCCCGCTCTACCAGCAGCCCGGCAGCGAATCGGCCGTGAGCCAGTACGACAAGGACGACGTCGAAGCCATCGGCCTCGTGAAGTTCGACTTCTTGGGCCTGGCCACGCTCACGATCCTGGAGATCGCGCGCGAGTTCATCATGAAGCGCCACAAGGGCCAGGAGAACTTCGCGTTCGAGAACATCCCGCTGAACGACGGGCCGACCTACCGCCTGTTCTCCGACGGCAAGACCGAGGCCGTGTTCCAGTTCGAATCGCGCGGCATGCAGGGCATGCTGAAGGACGCCCGGCCCACGCGCCTGGAAGACCTGATCGCGCTGAACGCGCTGTACCGCCCGGGCCCGATGGACCTGATTCCCAGCTTCGTGGCGCGCAAGCACGGCCGCGAAGACGTGGAGTACCCGCACCCGGCCGTGGCCGAAATGCTCTCCGAGACCTACGGGATCATGGTCTACCAGGAGCAGGTGATGCAGACCGCGCAGATCCTGGGCGGCTACTCGCTGGGCGGCGCCGACTTGCTGCGCCGCGCGATGGGCAAGAAGAAGCTCGAGGAAATGGCCGAGCACCGCGAGAAGTTCCGCGCGGGCGCCCTGGCCACGCACGGCATCGTGCAGGACAAGGCCGACGAAATCTTCGACTTGATGGAGAAGTTCGCGGGCTACGGCTTCAACAAGTCGCACGCCGCCGCCTACTCGCTGCTGGCGTACCACACGGGCTGGCTCAAGGTCCACTACACGGCCGAGTTCTTCTGCGCCAACATGACCGTGGAAATGGACGACACGGACAAGCTCAAGCTGCTGTTCGAAGACGCCCAGAAGAATTTCAACATCACCTTCGAGCCGCCGGACGTGAACCGCGGCAACTACCGCTTCGAGCCGGTCACCAACCGGATCATCCGCTACGGCCTGGGCGCCGTGAAGGGCACGGGCCAGCTCGCGGTCGAGGCCGTGGTGCGGGCGCGTGAAGAGGGCGGGCCGTTCAAGAGCCTGTACGACTTCTGCGTGCGCATCGACCGCCAGCGCATCAACAAGCGCACGGTCGAAGCGCTCATCAAGGCCGGCGCGTTCGATGCCATCCAGCAGAACCGCGCCTCGCTCATCGCCTCGGTCGACCGTGCCTTCGAGTTCGCCATTGCCACGGCGGCCAACGCCTCGCAGGCCGACATCTTCGGCGACTGCGAGCACGGCTCGGCCACGCAGGAACCCGACCTGGTCGACGCCACGCCCTGGGGCGTGAAGGAACGCCTGACCTTCGAAAAGACGGCCGTCGGCTTCTACCTGTCGGGCCACCTCTTCGACGAGGTCTCGCACGAGGTGCGGCGCTTTTGCAAGCGCGAGATCGGCGACCTGCTCGACAGCCGCGACCCGCAGGTCATCGCCGGCATCGTGAGCGACTTCCGCGTCATCAACGGCCAGCGCGGCCGGCTGGCGATCTTCAAGCTGGACGACAAGTCGGAGTCCATCGACGCCACGGCCGACGAGGCGCTCATCAACGCCAACCGCAACACGCTGAAGGACGACGAACTCGTCATCGTGAGCGGCAAGCTGCAGCCCGCACGCGGCGGCTTCGAAGCGCGCTTCCAGGTGCAGCAGGTGTGGGACCTGGCCTCGGCGCGCTGCCGCTTCGGCAAGTTCCTGCGCGTGGCGGTCAACGGCAAGGTGCCCGAGATCGCGCGCCTCCTGAAAGACTTTCCGGCGCGCACCGAGCAGACCGAGGTCGGCGACCTGGTGCACGGCCTGCCCGTGCGTCTGTCGATGGCGCGGGGCGGGGCGCAGGTTGAGTTGCAATTGGGCGAGCGCGCCAAGTTCTTCCCGACCGATGCGGCGCTCGCGAGCTGGACCGCGCAGGCCGAAGCGGGCAAGGCGCAGGTCATCTACGATTGATCGGATCGCGCGGCCCCGGGGAACCTCGGGGCCTGCACGCGGTCCATCAGTCTGTTGCAACCTGGCCTTGGGCCACTCACAGGAGGAATGACCGCATGCATTTCAAGAAGATCCTCAAGACCACCGCGTTGACGTTCGGCGTGGCGCTGCCCATGGCCGCGGCCTGGGCCCAGTACGCCGGCCCGAGCTCGGTGCCGAACCTGACGGTCAAGCAGCTGATCGAGACCGGCCAGGACGACCAGCACGCCACGGTGCGCGGCTTCATCGTCTCGCACGACGGCGGCGAGCACTACACCTTTGCCGACGACACGGGGCGCCTGAAGGTCGAGATCGACGCCAAGTACTTCCCGCCGGGCGTGAAGATCGACGACAAGGTGCGCGTCGAGCTCAGCGGCGAGTTCGACAAGGACCGGCTCACCGGCAAGACCGAACTCGACGTGAAGCGCGTCATCACCGTCCTGCGCTGACCCCGGCCTTTTTCCCGAGCGCCTGCTCGACCTGGTCGAGCACGGCCTCGGGGGCGTGCAGCCAGTCCTTGGCCAGCACCTGCATCACCTGCCAGCCGAAAGCATCGAGGATGCGCGGACGCGAGACATAGCGTTCCAGCACGTTGTGGCGCGTGCCTTCTTGCGCCGCACCGTCCACGAGGAGGCCCAGCGCATAGTGGCCCTGGCCCGCTGCGCGCACCGCGAGGTCGCAGCGAAAACGCGACTGCCCCACCTGTTCGTCCACCGCATGGCCGCGTGCGCGCAGCGCCTGCGCGATCTGCGCCGTGACCTCGTCCGCGCGTGCGTGCCGCGCCACGTGGCCGCGCGCCAGCGGGTTCATGCCTTCGAGCACGCGCCGCGCCGTGTCCTCGTCGCCGCGTGACAGGCACTCGGCATAGCGCAGGAAGTTCTTCAGCGCCGCTGCGCCTTCGTTGTGGTCGTTGGTGATCGCCTCGTGGCGGATGGTCGAGACCACCGCCATGTGGTGCTTGGCGCGGCTGAAGATCACGTTCAGCCGCTTCTCGCCACCGCGCTGGTTGATGGGGCCGAAGTTCATCAGCATGCGGCCCTCGGGGTTGGGGCCGTAGCAGATGCTCAGGATGATGATGTCGCGCTCGTCGCCCTGCACGTTCTCCAGGTTCTTGATGAAGAGGCCGCAGAACTGGTCGTCTTCCTCGCGCACGTACTCTGCTTCGAGCCGCGCCGCGAAGTCGGCATCGACCGCACCGAGCGCGTTCAGCTCCTCCTCGATCTCGCCCTGTTGCGCTTCCGAGAACGCCACGATCCCGAGGCTGCGCCCGGTCTCCCGTTTGAGCAGTTCGCGCACCAGCTGCGCGATATGGCGTGCCTCGCCATCGTTGATGCGGTTCTCGTACACCGCATCGGCCACGCGGTGAAAGCTGATGGCACGCGAGAGCAGGGCATCGACCTGCGCCTTCACGGACTCGTCCGTCGGGCTGCGCGACTGCACCACGATCTCGCCGCGCTCGGGCGCGGGCAGGCTGCGGTCGGGAATGGTGTACAGGTTGCCCGCGTAGAAGGCCGCGTTCGAAAAACCGATGAGCGATTCGTAGCGGCTGCGGTAGTGCCAGGCCAGCAGCGTAGCCGGCAGGTTGCGCGCGCCCTGGTTCAGCAGGCTGTCGGCGTCGAGCACCACGGCGATGCGTTCACCTTCCTCGCCGTTCTCTGCATCCTCGCCTGCCACCGATACGGTGTCTTCCTCGGCATCGCGGCCCGACGAGAAGAAGCTCGTGGGCGGCAGCTGCATCTCGTCGCCCACCACGATGATCTGCGGCGCGCGGTACAGCGCGGGCACGGCTTCTTCCACTGGAATCTGGCTGGCCTCGTCGAAGATCACCACGTCGAACAGGTCGGCCGCGAGCGGCAGCGTGTCGGACACCGACAGCGGGCTCATGAGCCAGATGGGCTTCATGTCGCGCACCACGCGGCCGGTGTCGCCGCTGGCCAGTTCGCGGATCGCCTTGTAGCGCATGGTCTTGCCGAACTCGTGCTCGAGCTCGCGGCGGCCCGCGTTGTAGCTCTTCTTGAAGACCTTGCCGTCGGCGTCGAGCTGGCTGGCGGGCAGGGCGCTCTTTTGCACGTGGTCGCGGAAACGCTGGCGCACCCCGGCGGCGAGCGTGCGCGCATTGCGTTCGAGCAGCTTGCGTTCGCCTTCGCCCAGGCGCTGCGCATGGCGTGCGAGCGTGGCGCCGTCGAAGCGCGGCAGCCAGCGTTCGGTGCGGTACACGCGCTCCAGCCCTTCGCGCGCGACGGCGTACTCGATGGCCTCGGGCGGCAGCGGCAGGGTGCGCAGCGCGGCGGCCACGGCCGGGTCGGCATCGGCCAGTTCCTGCAGCGGCTGGAGCACCGACGGCAGCGCGTCGGCCTGGTCGCGCAGCGTGCGGGCCAGGGCGTCGAGCGCGTCCAGCGGTTGCGTGCCGGCGTCGTGCAGCAGGTCGCGCCAGAGGGCGTCGAGCGTGTCGACGCGCGGCGCGGCGGCGACGAACTGCTCGACGCTGCGGCGGCCCGCGTCGGTGCGCAGGTGGACCTGGAACGCCGCGCGCAGGCCGGCGCCGGCGTCGATGCCGCGCATCGCCTGCAGCTGCTGCGCGAAAGCCTCGGCGTCGGTGCAGCCGTAGTCGGCCTCGAGGCGCGCCGCCTGCTGGTCGAGCGCGGTGCGCGCGGCCTGTTCGGCGCGCAGGTCTTCGAGGATCTGGCTGGGCTGCGGGCGCACGGCATGCGCGGCGAAGTCGTAGCGGCGCTTGAGTTCGCCCGACAGGCGCCACCACGAGGGTTGCAGCCAGCGCAGCAGCGAGCCCTGCTGCGTGCGGGCCTGCGCCAGCGCGGCTTCGGTGTCGCCGGGCGAGAGCTTGTCGCGCCAGTGGGCGGTGCGCTGCAGCTGCGCGTCGAGCGCCTGCTGCAGCGTGCGTCTTTCGTTCAGGGCATTGCCGAGTGCGAGGCTGCTCGGGTGCGCCGCATCGAGCAGCGCGAGCTGGCCGCGCGCGGCCAGCGCGGCGACGCTGCGCGCATCGGCCACCACGGCCAGCGCATCGCGCCACAGCACGCCGGCCTCGGCCAGCGGTGGCCAGGCGTCGATCAGCGCATCGCGGCAGGGGGCGCTCAGGTCGATGGCGCGTTCGCTGCGCTCGACCAGCCGCGCCAGCGGTTTCTCCTGCGCCAGCAGCGAGGGCGCGAGCTGTGCGAACACATGCTGCGCGAAGCTGGGCGCGCCCAGGCTTTCGGTCACGGCCAGGTGCAGGCGCGACACCAGCTCCGCATGCCGGCGCCAGGCCGCGAAGGCGGGCAGCGCCTCGGCCTGCAGCGGCGTGAGCGACGGGTCACCGGCCTTGAGCGCCACCAACCGCGAGAGCAGCTCGCGTAGCGTCACGGCGATGTGCTCGGGCACGTCGTGCATGGCGGCGTCGAAGCGCTCGAGCGCGCGCAGGTCGAGGTCCATCGCGTCGAGCACCTGCGTGCGCTCGGCGCTTTCCTGCGCCAGCGTGCCGGGCGCTTCGAGCCACAGCTCGTAGGTCTTGCGCAGGTTCTGCACGAAGGCCTTCTTGTCGCCTTGGGAGTCGTGGATCATGCAGCACAGCTCGTCCAGCCCCTGCTGGCGCAGGCGGTGGAACACGACGTCGATGGCGGCGCGCTTCTCGCAGACGAACAACACGCGCTGGCCGCGGCCCACGTAGTCGGCGATCAGGTTGGTGATGGTCTGCGACTTCCCCGTGCCCGGCGGGCCCTGGATGATGTAGCTGGTGCCGGTGCGCGCCAGCGCCACCGCGGCGGTCTGCGTGGCGTCGGCCTGCACTACGGGCCACTGGTCGGCCAGCGGCAGGGCGGGCAGCGTCTCGGCGTCGACGCGGCGCGGCTGCAGCGAGAACACGCGGTCGAAGGCCTCGCTCGCCAGGTCGGACTCGGCCAGCCCCGAGTAGTCGCGCACCAGCGACATCTTGCGGTGGTTGAAATTGCCCAGCGTCACGGCCGTGAGGTCGATGTCCCACTGGTAGGGGTTGCCGCTGCTCTCGCGCAGCGCGAAGGTCTTGCGCTCGGTGTCGTCGACCGCGGCGGCCGCCATCTGCGGCGCGCGCGGCTGCGGTGCACCGCCGACGGCTTCGCGCACCGGCAGCGGCACGGGGCGCACGCGCGCATGGAACAGCTGCAGCCCGCGCGGGCGGAAGTCGTCCTGCGCGTAGCTGAAGTCTTGCGCGGCCACCGGCACCGCCGAGGGCGAGCGCACGCGGGTGCGGCGCTTGAACTGCTCGAGCCGCTGGCGCGCGCGCTGGTGCATCACGGCGATCTCGGGCTGCTTCACGAGCCGCAGCTGCACGCCGGGCTCGCTCTGCGCGATCTGCGCCGACAGCTGGGCATGGAACTGTTCGAGCGAGGTCTCGCGCAGGTCCACCGCCTCGGGCAGCGCGATGCCGTAGAGCTGGCGCAGGTGATGGCGCAGCGTGGGGTTCACCTGCGCCTCGCTGGCCGAGGCTTCGAGCAGGTACTGGTCGCGCACGCCTTTCTTGCGCGTCAGCTCCACCGGCAGCATCAGGAGCGGCGAGGCGATGCGCTCGGCGCGTTCGGCTTCGCCCTCCTTGAGGTTGTGCCAGCGCAGGAAGGCGATCACCAGCGACAGCTGCGAGAAGCCGTACTCGGCCCGGTCGCGCCGTGCCTCCTGCAGGATGCGGTCGAGCGCGCCGGGCAGGTAGGGCTGGTCTTCGAAGCGCAGCCAGCGCGCCAACGGCACGGGGTCGCAACGCGCGATGTCGGCGGCAAAGCGGCCGTCCCACACGCACAGCTGGTCGGTGCGGATGCTGTTGAGGTCGACCACCAGCGGCACGCTGGCGACGGTGAGGTTCACATGCGCCTGCGTCGGCTTGAAGTACAGCAGGCGGTTGCGCCGCGAGAGGTCGAACAGACGGTCGCGCAGGTGCAGCTGGATCGCCTGGCGGCGCTGGCCCGCGCCGTCTCTTGCGGGTGCGATGCGGTCCAGGCCGAGGTCCACGGGCTGGTCGCGGTAGGTCTCGAGGCGGCGGATGACCGAGGGCAGGTCGCGTGCGCGCTCGTGGCGGTCGAGCGCGGTCATCTCGAAGATCACGGCGGCCACCACCGGGTGCAGCCGGCGGTTCAGCTCGAACAGGTTGCCGCGGTGCGTGGCAAAGCGGGTCAGGTCGTCGCCGTCGGTGAAGTCGAGCCCGCACGACAGGCTGGCCAGCACCTGGCCCAGGCACAGGATGTCGCCGAGCGCGTCGTGGTGGCCCAGGCGCAGTTCCCACGCGGCGTAGCCGGGCAGGTAGACGGGGCGCGTGGGCACGGTGTCGGGGCCGGCCTCGGGCATCACCGCGAGGTTCTCGAGCGCCACGCCGGCGTCGGCATCGACGGTCAGGCGCGTTTCGCCGACCACGCGCAGCACCGAGGCGGCGGGTTGTTCGAGCGGCGCGATGGCCTCGGGGTGGCGGCGCGGCGCGGTGCCGTCGGGCTGGGCCAGCGCCAGCGCGGGTTCGGCGGGCACCTCGGTCACGCGGTAGGCGAAGGCGTTGCCGAGCGCCGCGACGTGGCCGTGTTCGTGCAGGGCCGAGACTTCGCGCAGCAGCGGCAGCACGAGCTTGAGCACGTCGTCGGTCTGCAGGCCGCCGTGGGCCTCGGCGGTGGCGAGGAGTTGCAGGAGCGGGGCGGGAGCGAGGGTCATGCGGCGGCGGCCTGCGAAGAAGATGTGGCGGCCCTGTCGAGCAGGGCGGCGGCGTCGCGCTTGACGCGGGTGAAGTTGCGCTTGGACAGACCCAGGTCTTTCAGCACGCGCTGTTCGAAGGGCGTGTCGCAGCCGAGCGCATCGGCCAGGCCCAGCGCGGCGGCGAGGGTGACGTCGTCCATCTCGGGATCGGCGGCGACGAAGTCGACCAGCACGCTGGCCAGGTAGTCGTGCAGGCCGGCGGGCGCGGACTCGGGCGGCGGCATCGCCGAGGTGGGCGGCGCGAAGTCGGGGAAGAAGCGGCGCGCATGCGCCAGCAGCGATTCCGACTGCAGCACGGGCCGCTGCAGCAGCTGCGCGAGGGTGCCGCGCGTGAGCGCACTCACGCGCTGCTGGCCGAGCATGTCGAGCGTGCCCAGGTCGAGCGGGCCTTCGAGCGCGGCGGCCAGCCATTCGTCGGCGTCGTGCTCGCGGCCGGCCCACAGGCGCAGCGCGCGGGCGCGCACGAACACCTCGGGGTGGCTCACGCCGCGCGTCTGCAGCGCCTTGTTGTTGGGGTCGGCGCAGATTTCCTCGGCCTGCGCCAGGTAGCTCGCCACGTTGACCTGCGTGAGGCCGGTCTCGATCTTGATGAGCGCGCTCACGGCGGGCTCGAGCGCGCCGCAGGCCACGCAGCCGCCGCGGTCGGCGAAGGCCTCGGTGTACAGCGCATGGCGCCGCGCGGCCTGCAGGTGGCTCGCGTCGGCGCGCGGGTCGGCCGCCGTGGCGTGCAGCAGGCGGTCGACGACGTGGTGTTTGCCGCCGTCGCGCTCCCACAGCAGGTAGTGCGCCAGTTCGTGGCCGAGCACGGCCTGGCGCTCGGGCGGCTGCAGCTTTTCGAGCAGCGGGCCCGAGAGCACGATGTGCGCCTCGCCCGGCACGACGTAGATCGCGGCGTTCATGGCCGCGCCGTCGCCGGACGGGGCCTGGTAGAGCGTGATGCGCGCCGTGACGCCCAGTCGCTGCGCGGCCAGGGTGGCGTCGGCGTGCAGGTCGGGGTGCGCGTCGGCGTCGAGGCGGTAGGCGCTGCGCAGCAATTCGGCACGCATGGCGGCCGTGTGTTCTTCGCGCGCTTCGGCCGAAGCGGCCCAGCGCCAGGCCTCGGGTTCGTTCGCCTGGAGGTGGGCGGCCAGTGCCTGCTGGTAGGGCAGCGGCGTCAGGTCTTGGAGGCGAACGGCAGGGAAAGAGTCGACCATGTCAGGAGCGCCAGCAACAATGAGTTGCCGACGATCCTAAACGAGCGGGTGGTGTCGCTTGCAATCACCCACGATGTAGGTGATTGCGAGTGTCAGCGCTTGGGCTTGAGCGTGACGATCAGCGAAGGGAAGATGCGCCCGTCCGTGTCGCGCGGCAGCTTGTCGGTCTTGCGCAGGCCGCGTTCGGCCGCTTCGTCCCAGGCGGGCAGGCCGCTGGACTTGGCGAGCTTGACGCCGACGATGGTACCGTCGGGTGCCAGCCGCACTTCGAACTCGGCCTCGGGGTTGCCGTTCACGCTGTCGGCATCGGGGAAGGTGATGTTCGGGCGCACGGCGGCAGCGATGCGGCCGGCGTAGCCGCTGGACGGACCGGACGAACGCTGGGCGTTGCCCTTGGCATCGTCGCTGCCGCTGGCGCCTGCCAGGCCCTGCATGCGCTTGAGCGTCGCAGCGCGGTCGGCGGCGGCCTGCTTGGCAGCCGCCTCCGCCTTCTTCGCTTCGGCCTGCTTGGCCTCGGCTTCCTGCTGCTTCTTCTGCTCGGCCAGTTTCTTCTGCTGTTCTTTCTTGCGCTCGGCTTCGTCCTCGGCGCGCTCCTTGGCCTCGAGCTCCTTCTTCTTTTGCTGCTGCACGCGCTGCTGCTCGAGCTCGCGCTCCTTCTGCGCCTTCTGTTCCTTGAGCTTCTTCTCGCGCTCCAGCGCGATGTCGGGCGCAGGGGCGGGCGCCGGCTCGGGCGGCTTGACGGCCGGGGGAGGCGGCGGGGGCGGCGCGGGCGCAGGTGGCGGCGGTGCAGGCACGGGCGCCGGCGGCTCCGGCACCGACAGGCGCGGGGCGGCCTGCATCACCGTGGTGGACCACAGCTCTGCATCGACTGCGCCATCGTCGGCTTCGCTGCGCCAGCGCACGCCCCAGGTGAGGGCGGCGATCAGCAACGCGTGGGCAATGAGGGCGAGCGCAACCGCGCGGGGCGTGCCGCGTTGCGGCGGCGGCGCGAACTCGGGGCGATCCAGGGCGAGCGACATGCCTTATTTGCCGCCCGTGGTCGTGACCGACAGCCCCACGCGCTCGATGCCGCTGCGCTTGAGCTGGTTCATCGCCTTCACGACGGTTTCGTACTTCACCGACTTGTCGGCGCTGATGACCACGGGGCGCTGGGCGTCGCCGCCTTGCGCGGCCTTGGCGGCCGAGCCGATCTGCGTCATGGGGATCGACGCACCGCCGGTGCCGGTGGACGGGTCTTTCTTGATCTGCACTTCGTCGTCGCTCTTGATGACGATCTCGATGGGCTTGTCCGGCTGCTTGTTGGCCCGATCGACCGTCGGCAGGTTGATCACGCTCGGCGTGATGAGCGGGGCCGTGACCATAAAGATGATCAGCAGCACCAGCATCACGTCGATGAACGGGACCATGTTGATCTCGTTGATCGTGCGGCGGCCGCGGCCCCGGGATGAAACGGCGGGCATGTCGTCGCGTCCTTTGTCTTGTGCGCGCCGCTCTTCAGCGGTTCGCGGCGTTGACTGAGGCGGCGGGCGTCACGGCGCCGGGGTTGGCCGAGAGGTTGCGCTGCAGGATGTTGGAGAACTCTTCGATGTAGGTCTCCAGGGCGATGGCGATCTTGTCGATCTCGCGCGCGAAGCGGTTGTAGCCCACCACCGCGGGAATGGCGGCGAACAGGCCGATGGCCGTGGCCACCAGCGCTTCGGCGATGCCGGGCGCCACGGTGGCCAGCGTCACCTGCGTGAGGGCGGCCAGGCCGGTGAAGGCATGCATGATCCCCCAGACCGTGCCGAAGAGGCCCACGTACGGCGACACCGAGCCGACGGTGGCCAGGAACGACAGGTTCTGCTCGGCCGCGTCGAGTTCGCGCTGGAAGCTCGCGCGCATGGCGCGGCGGGCACCGTCGAGCAGCGTGGCCGCGTCGGTCACGTGGCGCTCACGCAGCTTCTGGTACTCGCGCATGCCGGAGGCAAAGATGCGCTCCATGGGGCCGGCGAACTTGGCGTTCTGCGCCGCCGAGGCGAACAGCTCGTTCAGGCTGGTGCCCGACCAGAACTCGCGCTCGAAGTCGTCGTTGAGCACGCGGATGCGCTTGAGGGCAAAGTACTTGCGGATGATGGCGGCCCAGCTGGCGACCGACACGATCACCAGCAGCAGCACGACCAGTTGCACCACGAAGCTGGCGTGGAGCAGGAGATTGATGATGGAGAGATCTTGGTTCATGGCTTGAAAGGTTGAGTCATGGAGCCGCTGGAGTGCTCGAGGGTTCCCGAAACTTGGGCCGGAATGCGCGCAGGGCGCAAGGTGGCGGCGTCCACCCAGCCGATGCGGATCGTGCCTTCGCACAGCAAGACCGGTGCCGCGGCCCCGGTGCGTTCTTGCTCTGTTTTTGATAGCACGCGCTGACCGATTATCAACGACGCGGTGCCCAGTTGCCGCAGCTCGGCTGTAACCAGCAGTTCGTCGTCCAGCCGCGAGGGCCGATGGTATTTGAGCTGCGTTTCGCTCACCACGAACTGGCCGCCGGTGGCTTCCTTGAGCTTGCGCTGCTCGACGCCCAGGGAGCGCAGCCACTCGGTGCGACCGCGCTCCATGAACTTCAGGTAATTGGCATAGAACACGATGCCGCCCGCATCGGTGTCTTCCCAGTAGACGCGAATCGGAAACTCGAAACTCATGAGGCGATCATGGCCCGCAGGCGCTCGACCGATTCCTGCAGGTGCGCCATCGAACTGGCGGTGGAGAAGCGCACGAATTTCGCGGTTTCGGCCGTGCCGAAATCGCGGCCCGGCGTCACGGCCAGGTGGGCGCGCTTCATGGTCTCAAAGGCGAAGTCCCAGCTGCCCGAGATGCCGAGCTTGTCGGCCACGCTCGTGCAGTCGGCCCAGGCGTAGAAGGCGCCGTCGGGCACCACGGGCACGTTCAGGCCCAGCGCGTTCAGTTGCGGAATGAACCAGTCGCGGCGCGCCTTGAACTCGGCGCGGCGGCGTTCGTACTCGGCGATGCTCTCGGCCTCGAAGCAGGCCAGCGCGGCGTACTGCGACACCGTGCTCGCGCAGATGAAGAGGTTCTGCGCCAGGCGCTCGACCACCGGCACCAGCACTTCAGGCACCACCAGCCAGCCCAGGCGCCAGCCCGTCATGTTGAAGTACTTGCTGAAGCTGTTGATGCTGATGACGTTGTCGTCGATGGCCAGCGCCGTCTGCCCGAAGGCATCGTCGTACGACAGGCCCAGGTAGATCTCGTCGATCAGCGTGATGCCGCCGCGCTGCGACACCACCTCGTGGATGCGGCGCAGCTCGTCGGGCGCGATCGAGGTGCCGGTCGGGTTCGAGGGCGAGGCCAGCAGCACGCCGCGCGTCTTGTCGGTCCAGGCGGCCTCGACCTTGGCGGCGGTGAGCTGGAAGCGCTCCTCGGCCGTGGTCGGCACCAGCACGGCCTTGCCGTCCGCCGCGCTCACGAAGTGGCGGTTGCAGGGGTAGCTCGGGTCGGGCATCAGGATCTCGTCGCCCGATTCGATCAGCGCGAGGCAGGCCAGTTGCAGCGCGGCCGAGGCACCGGCCGTGACGACGATGCGGCGGGCCGGCACGTCGACATTGAAGCGCTGCTTGTACCAGCCGCTGATGCGCTCGCGCAGGTGATCGAGGCCGGTGGCCTGCGTGTACTGCGTGGCGCCGGCGCGCACGGCGCGGGCGGCCGCTTCCTGCACCAGGGGCGGGGCGGTGAAGTCAGGCTCGCCGATGTTCAGGAAGATCATCGGACGGTCGGTGTGGGCCACTTCGCGGGCCAGCACGCCGGCCGCCTTGGCCACTTCCATCACGTAGAACGGTTCGATGCGCTGCGCGCGCGTCGAGATCCTCATGGGCGCGCCTTGCCGGTGGCCCGGTCGGCTTCCACTTCAAGTGGGCGCAGCTGCGGTGCCAGCCCGTTGAGCACGGCGTTCACGTACTTGTGGCCGTCGGTGCCGCCGAATTCCTTGGCGAGTTCGATGCACTCGTTGAGCACCACGCGCCAGGGCACGTCGGGGCAGTTCTGGAACTCGTACACGCCGATCCACATCACGGCGTGCTCGATGGGCGAGATCTCTGCGAACTTGCGGTCCAGCAGCGGCAGGATCAGCGCGTCGAGCTGTTCGGCGCCGTTGATCGAGCCGTGCAGCAGCGCGTCGTAGTGCGCCGCGTCGGCCTTGTGGAAGCCCGCGAGGTCGCGCGTGAAGTGGTCGATGTCGGTCGGGTCGTTGCGGCCCACCAGGTGCTGGTAGAGCGCCTGCAGCGCGAACTCGCGTGCGCGGCTGCGGTTCGACTTGGCCGCGGCCTTGCGTGCGCCCGTGCTGGTGAGGCCGGTGCGCGACTGGCGGGGCTTGGCGGACTTGGAGGTGTCTTCGGTCATGAAAGGGTGGCCAGCAGTTGTGCCATCTCGACCGCCACCTGGGCTGCGTCGCGGCCCTTGTCGGTCTGGCGGGCGACGGCCTGTTCGAGGTTTTCGGTCGTGAGGATCGCGTTGGCGATGGGCAGGCGGTAGTCGAGCGCGACGCGGCTCACGCTCGCGCCCGATTCGTTGGCCACCAGTTCGAAGTGGTAGGTCTCGCCGCGGATGATGCAGCCCAGTGCCACGAGCGCGTGGTAGCCGCCGCGCTCGGCGAGCGCCTGCAGCGCCACCGGCACTTCGAGTGCGCCGGGCACCTGCACATGATGGATGTCGGACGCAGCCACGCCGAGCGCCTCGAGCTCCGACAGGCAGGCCGCGGCCAGTGCGTCGGTGATGTCGGCGTTGAAGCGCGCCTGCACGATGCCGATGCGCAGGCCTTTGCCGTTGAGCGTGATCTCGCCCTTGTTGGAACCTTGCATGGTCGTTCAGTCTTTCGTGAGGTAACCGGCGATCTCGAGGCCGAAGCCGGCGGCCATGCTCGGCATGCGACGCGGCGCGCCGAGCAAGTTCATCTTGTGCACGCCGCATTCGCGCAGGATCTGCGCGCCGATGCCGTAGTTGCGCAGGTCCATGCGGCCGCGCTCGGGCGCTTGCGCGGGGCGTGCGGTGCCGTCGAACTGCGCAAGCAGCTCGGCCGCGGTTTCGCCGCAGTTCAGCAGCACGGCCACGCCCTTGCCTTCGTTCGCGATGTGCGAGAGGCTGGCGTCCAGGCTCCAGGAGTGCATCGGGCGGTTGACTTCGAGCGCGTCGAGCACCGACAGCGGCTCGTGCACGCGCACCGACACCGTGTCTTCAGGCGCCCACTGGCCGCGCACCAACGCGAGGTGCACGCCGCGGCTGGGCTTGTCGACGAAGGCGTGGGCGGTGAAGGTGCCCCAGTTGGTCTGGATTTCGCGGCAGCCGACTTTTTCGACCAGCGATTCGACGCGGCTGCGGTGCTCGATGAGCGCGGCGATGGTGCCGATCTTGAGGCCGTGCTCGGCCGCGAAGATCTGCAGGTCGGGCAGGCGGGCCATCGTGCCGTCTTCATTCATCACCTCGCAGATCACCGAGGCGGGCGAGCAGCCGGCCATGGCGGCGAGGTCGCAGCCGGCTTCGGTGTGGCCGGCGCGCATGAGCACGCCGCCGTCCACCGCCTGCAGCGGGAAGATGTGGCCGGGCTGCACCAGGTCGGCGGCCACGGCGTTGCGTGCCACGGCGGCCTGCACGGTGCGGGCGCGGTCGGCGGCCGAGATGCCGGTGGTCACGCCTTCGGCCGCCTCGATGGAGACGGTGAAGGCGGTGGAATGCTTGGCACCGTTGCGCTGGACCATCGGCGGCAGCTGCAACCGCTCGCACATCTCGCGCGAGAGCGTGAGGCAGATCAGGCCGCGCGCGTGGCGGGCCATGAAGTTGATGGATTCGGCGGTGATGTGGTCGGCGGCGATGACGATGTCGCCTTCGTTCTCGCGGTCTTCCTCGTCCACGAGGATGACCATGCGGCCGGCGGCCAGCTCGGCCACGATGTCTTCGACCGGGGAGATCGGTGCGGGTGCACGGTCGGCGCGCGGGGCGCCGATCGGCGTGACGGAGGCGTTCATTTCGAAGTGTCCTTGGGAGACGTAGGAGAGGGGGTGAGCATGCCGGCCTGAAGCATGCGCTCCACGTAGCGCGCCACGGTGTCGATTTCGAGGTTGACCTTCGAGCCGGCCTTCAGGCCGCCGAGGGAGGTGTTTTCCACGGTGTGCGGGATCAGGTTGATGCTGATCTCGGCGCCGCCTTCGATGTCAGCCACGCTGTTGACCGTGAGGCTCACGCCGTTGATGGTGATCGAGCCCTTGTAGGCCAGGAAGCGCGCCAGCGCGGGCGGTGCGACCACGCGCAGCTCCCAGCTTTCGCCGACCGGCGCGAAGAAGCTCACGTGGCCGATGCCGTCCACGTGGCCCGAGACGATGTGGCCGCCGAGGCGGTCGCTCGCGCGCAGGGCCTTCTCGAGGTTGATGCGGCTGCCTTCGTCGGTCAGGCCGGCCGTCTTGTCGAGGGACTCCGCGGAAATGTCGATGGTGAATTGCCCGCGTTCAGGTGCGAGCGTGGTGACCGTCATGCAGGCGCCGTTGAGCGCGATGCTGTCGCCGAGCCCGACGTCGTCGAGGTAGCCGTCGGGCACCTCGATGCTGAGTCGCTTGCCGTAGGAGGAGGAGGTGCCGAGGTCGTGGATGGCGGCGATGCGCCCCACGCCGGTGATGATTCCGGTGAACATTTCCACATTTTCGCAGACATCGAGGGGTCTTCGGCCCGAAGGGCCGGTTTGCGGCTGCGAATGTGCCGCGCCGCGTGCGCGGCGGCTCAGAAGCGGTCGCGGCCGGCGACGCGCGCGACGATGCGCAGGTCGGGCCCCAGCATGTCCACCGACTTGAATTCGAGCGGCAGCGCGCCTGCGAGCGACGTGAGCGGGCCTTCGGCATGCAGGTGGCTGGCGATGTCGAGCCCGCTGCCGATCAGCTTGGGCGCCAGGTACACCAGCAGTTCGTCCACGCAGCCTTCGCGCAGCAGCGAGCCGTTGAGCTTGTGGCCCGATTCGACATGCAGCTCGTTGACGCCGCGTGCCGCGAGGTCCTGGAGCATCGCGGGCAGGTCGACCTTGCCGTGCAGGTTGGGCAGGCAGGTGATGGTGGCGCCGCGGGCTTCGAGCGCGGCCGCCTTTTCTTCGTTGTGCCGGCTGGCCGCATAGATCCAGACGGCGCGGCCAGCTATGAAAATGTGAGCGTCGGGCGAGGTCTGGAGGTGGCTGTCGACCACCACGAGGTGGGGCTGGCGCGGCGTTTCGACCAGGCGCACGTCCAGCCGCGGGTTGTCTTCGAGCAGCGTGCCGACGCCGGTCAGCACGGCGCCGGTGCGGGCCCGCCAGGCGTGGCCGTCGGCGCGCGCGGCCTCGCCGGTGATCCACTGGCTCACGCCGTTGTGCAGGCCGGTGCGGCCGTCGATCGAGGCGGCGATCTTCATTCGAACCCAAGGCTGCTTGCGGATCATGCGGCTGAAGAAGCCGATGTTGAGTTCGCGGGATTCGTCGGCGCCCGGCCCGACTTCGACCTCGACGCCCGCCGCACGCAGGCGCTCGAAGCCTTGTCCCGCCACGAGCGGGTTCGGGTCGGCGAGCGAGGCCACGACGCGGCGCACGCCGGCGGCGATCAGTGCGTCGCAGCAGGGGCCGGTGCGGCCGTGGTGCGAGCAGGGTTCGAGCGTGACGTAGGCGGTGGCGCCCGCAGTCGAATGGCCTTGGGCCTGCGCGTCGCGCAGCGCCATCACTTCGGCATGCGGGCCGCCGGCCTGTTGCGTGTGGCCCTGGCCGATCACGTGGCCGTCGGCGTCGCACAGCACGCAGCCGACGCGCGGGTTCGGGTCGGTCAGGCGGATCGCGGAGGCGGCGAGCCGCAGAGCGGTCGCGATGTGGGAGGCGTCGTGTTGGGAAGAGGACATGCCGGGTTCGTTCACGCCTTCTCGGGGGTCAGATGTCGCGCAGCAGCTGCCGGAACTCGTCCACGTCCTCGAAGCTGCGGTACACCGAGGCAAAGCGCACGTAGGCGACCTTGTCGAGTTTCTTGAGTTCGCGCATCACGAGCTCGCCGACTTTCGTCGAATCGATTTCGCGCAGGCCGCTGGCCAGGAGTTTCTGTTCGATGCGCAGCAGGGCGTTGTCGATTTGCTCGATGCTCACGGGGCGCTTGCGCAGCGCCAGCATCATCGAGGCGCGGACCTTGGTCGAGTCGAAGTCGGCGCGGCTGCCGTCCTTCTTGACCACGACGGGGAAATTGACGTCTGGGCGCTCATACGTGGTGAAGCGCTTGTCGCAGGCGCTGCACTGGCGGCGCCTGCGGACGAAGTCGGCGTCTTCCGAAACGCGGGTCTCGACGACCTGCGTTTCGAGATGACCGCAAAAAGGGCATTTCATGCGGCCAGTGCTTCTCTTCTTCTATTTACGAAATCAACGGTAGACAGGGAAGCGGCTCGTCAAGGCGTGGACCTTGGCGCGCACCGCGTCGATGTTCGCCGCGTCGCGCGGGTTCTCGAGCACGTCGGCCACCAGGTTCGCCGTGATGCGGGCCTCTTCGTCCTTGAAGCCGCGCGTGGTCATGGCGGGGGTGCCGATGCGCACGCCGCTGGTGACCATCGGCTTTTCCGGGTCGTTGGGGATCGCGTTCTTGTTGATCGTCATGTGGGCGGCGCCCAGCACGGCTTCGGCTTCCTTGCCGGTGATGCCCTTGGAACGCAGGTCGACCAGCATGACGTGGCTTTCGGTGCGTCCGCTCACGATGCGCAGGCCGCGCGCGGTGAGGGTGTCGGCCACGATCTGGGCGTTCTTGACCACCTGTTGCTGGTAGGCCTTGAACTCGGGCGTCAGGGCTTCCTTGAACGCGACGGCCTTGGCGGCGATCACGTGCATCAGCGGGCCGCCTTGCAGGCCGGGGAAGATGGCGCTGTTGATCGCCTTCTCGTGCTGCGACTTCATCAGGATGATGCCGCCGCGCGGGCCGCGCAGGCTCTTGTGCGTGGTCGAGGTCACGATGTCGGCGTGCGGCACCGGGTTGGGGTACACGCCCGCGGCCACGAGGCCGGCGTAGTGGGCGATGTCGACCATGAAGATCGCGCCGACGTCCTTGGCGACCTTGGCGAAGCGTTCGAAGTCGATGTGCAGCGAGTAGGCCGAGGCGCCCGCGATGATCAGCTTGGGCATGTGCTCATGCGCCTTGCGTTCCATTGCGTCGTAGTCGATGGCTTCATTGGCGTCCAGGCCGTAGCTCACCACGTTGAACCACTTGCCGCTCATGTTGAGAGGCATGCCGTGGGTCAGGTGGCCGCCTTCGGCCAGGCTCATGCCCATGATGGTGTCGCCGGGCTTCAGGAAGGCGAGCATCACGGCTTCGTTGGCCGAGGCGCCGCAATGCGGCTGCACGTTCGCGGCGTCGGCGCCGAAGATCTGCTTGACGCGATCGATGGCCAGTTGCTCGGCCACGTCGACATGCTCGCAGCCGCCGTAGTAGCGCTTGCCTGGGTAGCCTTCGGCGTATTTATTAGTGAGCTGCGAGCCCTGGGCGGCCATGACGGCCGGCGAGGCGTAGTTCTCGCTGGCGATCAGCTCGATGTGATGTTCCTGGCGCGCGTTTTCGGCTTGAATGGCGGCCCAGATTTCGGGATCGGTCTGTTCGACCAGGATATTGCGTTGGTACATGGCAGTCCTTTGAAGACGAGGTCCTTGTTCAACCAAACAAGGGCTGCCCAGGCGAACGGCTGAACGCCTGTTGTGGTCAGGCGGCACGCTTCCCAGTGGTATTCCACGTCAGCGCGTGGCACCTTTTTCAGGGTGCTGCGCCTATCGCCAGTCGCGTACAGGCCGAGTGTAGCGCAGGCCTGCACGCATCCAGGCCGGGAGGGCCGGCAAGGCCTCAGGAAACTGCGGAGAGCAGGGCGACCTTGGCCGGCTCGCTGCCGGTGGCGGGCTCTTCACCCGCGGGCTTGGCCGGCGCCACGACCGGGATCGGCTGTGCGCGCGCCGTGGTCGGCGGCGGCACGACCATCGTCGACGGCGCACGGCCGGCGGCGACCTGGCGCAGGCGCTCGTGTTCGGCCAGCACCTTGGCGGCATAGCCGCCGTCGTCGTCGAGGTTGGCGGCGCCCACGTAGTAGCGCAGGCCGCCTTCGAGCGAGCCGGCGCGGGCGATGCATTCCTGCAGCACCTTCACGCCGACGCGCATGTTGGTCACGGGGTCGAAGGCGGTGAGCGTGCCGCCCGCGCTTTCGTACTTGTCGCCGTGCACGCGGGTCATGACCTGCATCAGGCCCTGGGCGCCGACGTGGCTTTGCGCGAACGGGTTGAAGCTGGACTCGATGGCCATGATGGCCAGGATCAGCGTCGGGTCGAGCTTGGTGCGCTTGCCGATCTGGTAGGCCTCGGAAACCAGTACGCTCAGCGGCTCGGCCGCGACGCGGTACTTCTTGCTGAGCCAGTAGGCCACCGCCGCCTGCTGCTTGGGCAGCTCGTCAGGGCTTGCGGCCGTAGTGCGCTCGATGGCGGTCGGCTCCAGGTCGGTGGGTTCGGGCGCGGGCTTGCGCGACTGCAGCCAGCCCATCAGTTGTTCCTCGCCGGTCTTGCGCAGGTCGGGACGCGCCACGAGGGCGAGGGCCGCGAACACGATGGCCAGGCCGACCAGCGCAAACCCGTTGTGGGTGATTTCAAAAAAGCCGTCTGCCACATCGGACACGAAGGTCCGTAGCCCGCGGGCTGTGGCATCAAACGCCTTGCTCATCGCTTTTTTCCTTTCTGTGCGGCACCTGGCATGCAGCGCCTGAAAGGGCGGTGGATGAAGGCAGCGGCGCTTGGATTGGTATGTACGAATCAGGCTCCGCGCATGGAGGGGGTGTGGGGTAGGGAGCGCGGCGGCCTGATCACGCCGGTGGAATTCGGCAGCGGATTCAGGGAGGCCCTGCTGCGTCCGGCAGCAAGGGCAGGCGGGATTCTATCGTGGCTAAATACACGGTCAAGCATAAGGATTTGGTTTCATATGTTAATAAGTGCTTGAAGAATCCCTCCGTCCGAGGGGCTTCCAAGGGGGGCGGGCCTACGGGAAATCCCTTGGAAAAAGGGATTTGCAAAGGAAGGGTGAGACGCCTAATCTGGACGGGCCTGAGGTTTCAGGCGTTTTTCCGAAGTCAGGCAGTCCGAGGTGCAAGTCAAGGACTCGAACGATGGAGGACTCCACGGCGGCAATCTCTTGCTGCCAGCACGGCGGGAACCATTACTTCCGGTCGCGCGAATCGATGGCATGGGTTTTGAGCCCGCCATCAAGCCCGGTGACAAGACACTTCGTCGACTCACCGGGCTTTCTTGTTTGTGGGGCTCACACTTTCGGCCTACCGATCCTGTCGAGGGGCGCGCGGGCATCGCAATGCCTCGCCAAAAGGGAACGCATTCACGTTTCCGCAGACTTTGTTGGCATCTGTTTGCGGCACACTTCTGCGGATGGATGCTGCTTCGATCAAACAGAACAAATGGGTGCGGCGTGGGGTCGTCGCGTTGCTGGTGTTGTTGGCCCTGTGGGTCATCGCGTGGCTGGCGGTGCCGCCGATCGCCAAGAGCCAGCTCCAGAAGATCGCGAGCGAGAAACTGGGCCGGCAGGTCACCGTCGGCAAGATCGACTTCAAGCCCTGGACGCTCGAGCTCGCACTGAATGACCTGCGCATCGCCACCGCCGACGGCAAGCAGCCGCAGGTGGCCATCAAGCGCATCTATGCCGACGCTGAATTGCAATCGCTGTTCCGCCTGGCGCCCGTGATCGACGCGGTGACGGTCGAGGCGCCCGCGGTGCTGCTCACGCACCTGGCCGACGGCAAGTACGACATCGACGACATCCTGGCCAAGCTGGCCTCGGGCCCGCCGCCCGATCCGAAGGCCGAGCCCGCGCGCTTCGCGATCTACAACATCTCGATCAAGGACGGCGCGGTCGACTTCGACGACCAGACCGTCAAGCGCCGGCACGAGCTGCGCGGCTTCATGCTGAACGTCCCGTTCCTGAGCAACCTCGCCTCCAAGCGCGAGATCAAGACCGAGCCCAAGCTGGCCTTCGCGCTCAACGGCAGCCAGTTCGACTCGGCCGCCTTCACGACCCCGTTCGCGCAAAGCCGCAAGACCGACGCCCACGTGCAGTTCAAGGGGCTCGACCTCGTGCCCTACCTGGGCTACATCCCCGGCGGCCTGCCGGTGAAGCTGCAGGCCGGCAGCCTGGATGCCGACCTGAAGATCGATTTCCAGCAGACCAACACCATCGGCCTGAAGATCACGGGCACGGTCGAGGCCCATGGCGCCAAGCTGGGCGACGCGCGCGGGCGCGACCTGCTGGGCTTCGACTCGCTCAAGCTGGCGCTGGCCGACGTGCGACCGCTGGAGTCGGTGTTCCACCTGAGCGAGGTCGCGCTGGCCAAGCCGCAGCTGGTGGTGGCGCGCGACGCCGCCGGCCAGCTCAACCTGATGGCCACCGACCCGGCGACCGGCGCGGCCGAAAAGGCGGCGCCGCTGCCCGCGCCCGCCGCCAGCGCCCCGGGCGGCAATCCGGCCGCCGAGAAGCCCAAGCTCAAGGTGCAGGTCGACAAGATCGCGCTCGACGGCGGCCGTGTCGGCTGGCGCGACGAAACCGTCAAGCCCGCCGCAGCCATCGACCTCACCGACCTCGGCATCAACCTCACGGCCGTCACCTGGCCCATGGAAAAGCCCGCGCAGTTCGACGGCAGCACCGCCGTCGCGGGCGCCACGCTGAAGTTCAAGGGCAACGCCACCGACAAGGTCGCTGACGTGCAGACCGAGGTCGAGGCGCTGCCGCTGTCGCTGGCCGCGCCGTACCTGGCGCAGAGCCTGGAGCCCACGCTCGACGGCAAGCTCAGCGGCCAGATCGACGTGTCCTGGGCCCAGCCCGACCTGAAGTTCAAGGCGCGCCGCCTGGCCGCCGACGGCCTGGCGCTGACCCAGGCCAAGACCGCGCTGGCCAGCGTCGGGCGCTTCGAGCTGGTCGACGCCGAGGTCGACATGACCAGGCACACCTTGAACATCGCGTCGTTCACCGCGACCAACCCCAAGGTGAGCGTCGAGCGCGACAACGAGAAGCGCTGGATGTTCGAGCGCTGGCTCAAGACCCCGGCCGGCGGCGCCAAGGTGGCGGCGCCCAAGCCGGCCGACGCCGGCGCGGCGCGTCCCAACAGCGCCAACACCAAGCCCTGGGCGCTGACGCTGGGCACGCTGGCGGTCGACAACGGCAACCTGTCGTATGCGGACAAGGCCGGCTCGGCGCCGGTGGCGATCGAGGTCACGGCCTTCAAGCTGCTGGCCCAGAAGATCGCACCCGACACCAACACCGTCTCGCCGCTGCAGGTGTCGGGCCGCATCGGCGCGGGCCGCCGCGCGGACCCGGGGCGCTTCGACTACAAGGGCAACATCGTGCTCAAGCCGCTGGCGGCCGAAGGGCGGCTCGAGGTGGCGTCGTTCCCGGCGCATGCCTTCAAGGCCTACTACGCCGACGCGCTCAATGTCGACATCCGCCGCGCCTTCGCGAACTACCGCGGCACGGTGCGCTACGCGAGCGCGCCGGCCGGCATGAGCCTGAAGCTGGCCGGCGACACCGCGCTGGACGACTTCCGCGCCAACAGTGTCTCGCTGACCCAGTCGCCGGGCTTCGACCGCAACAACAGCCAGCTGCTGAGCTGGAAGACCCTGAGCCTGCGCGGCCTGCAGGTCAGCCTCGCACCCAACGCGGCCCCGACGGTGGACGTGCGCGAAACCACGCTGACCGATTTCTTCGCTCGCGTGATCGTCGATCCCACCGGCCGCCTGAACCTGCTGAGCCTGACCAAGAAGGGCGAGGAAGCCTCGAAGGCCGCCGCGGCCGCCGCCACCGAAGCCAGCACCAGGAAGGGCCCGGGCGGCACGACCACCACGACCCGCGCGCCGGCCGCCTCGGCGCCGCAGCGGGCTTCGGGTGGTGCGCCGGTGTCGGCCGAAGCCATGGTCGGCGGCGCGTCCGAGCCTGCGCCGGCCGCGTCCGCACCGGCCGTGGCTGTCGCGCCGGCGGCCGACAGCGGCCCGGCGCCGGTCATCAACTTCGGTCCGATGAGCCTGGTCAACGGCAAGATCGACTTCACCGACCTGTTCGTCAAGCCCAACTACTCGGCCGACCTGAGCGAGCTGACCGGCAAGCTCAGTTCCTTCTCGTCGAACCCGCCGAACGGGCAGGGCGGTCGACCGGCGCTGGCCGACCTCGAGCTGCGCGGCAAGGCGCAGCAGACCGCGGCGCTGGAAATCACCGGCAAGCTCAACCCGCTGGCCAAGCCGCTCGAACTCGACATCACGGCCAAGATGCGCGACCTCGACTTGGCGCCGCTGTCGCCGTACTCGGTGCGCTACGCGGGCCACGGCATCGAGCGCGGCAAGATGAGCATGGACGTCAACTACAAGATCGCGCCCGACGGCCAGCTCACCGCCACCAACAAGCTGGTGCTCAACCAGCTGAAGTTCGGCGACGAGGTGGCCGGCGCGCCCAACAGCCTGCCCGTGCGCCTGGCCGTGACCCTGCTGGCCGACCGCAACGGCGTGATCGATGTCGACCTGCCGCTGCGCGGCTCGCTCAACGATCCGCAGTTCAGCATCGGCCCGCTGATCTTCAAGGCCGTGGTCAACCTGATCGTCAAGGCCGTGACCGCGCCGTTCAGCCTGCTGACCGGCGGCCTGGGCGGTGGCGGCAGCGGCGACTCGAGCGCCATCACCTTCGAGCCTGGCAGTTCCACGCTCAGCAGCGGCGCGAAAGAAAGCCTGGACAAGGTCGTGAAGGCCCTGACCGAGCGGCCGACGCTGCAGATGACGGTGGTGGGCACCTCCAGCCTCGAGAAGGAGCGCGACGCCTACCAGCGCCAGCGCCTGCGCCAGCTGACCCAGGCCGAGAAGCGCCGCGTCGCCGTGCGCGGTGGCCAGACCGGCACCGAGGTGGCGCCGGTGACCGATGCTGAATACCCGGAGCTGCTCACGGCCGTCTACAAGCGCTCCGACATCACCAAGCCGCGCAACATGGTCGGCCTGGCCAAGGACCTGCCGGTGAAGGAAATGGAAAACCTGCTACTGGCCAGCGTGCCGGTCGACGAGGAATCGATGCGCCAGCTCGCCGTCGAGCGCGGCGCCGTGGTGCGCGACTACCTGCTGGCGCAGAAGCTGCCGAGCGAGCGCCTGTTCCTGGGGGCCGTGCGCACCACGGCCAGCGGCAACGACTGGAAGCCCGGCGCCGAGCTGAGCCTGACCATGAAATAGCCGG
Source organism: Variovorax boronicumulans (assembly GCF_009811375.1). Taxonomy (NCBI): domain Bacteria; kingdom Pseudomonadati; phylum Pseudomonadota; class Betaproteobacteria; order Burkholderiales; family Comamonadaceae; genus Variovorax; species Variovorax boronicumulans. The sequence goes on along the minus strand of NZ_BKDH01000001.1, from coordinate 2,652,938 downwards.
CGGGGCCTGGCTTTTCGCCTCGCCTTGCCATATATCTTGCGGGCCCTTTCCAGCCCGCTGAACGGTGCGCGCCGCAGTTCCGACACGGAATTCGGCGGGCTGTTCGCCAACTGGGTGAAAATGTCGATGTGCGCCGGCCTTTGCCGGCGCCTTCGCTTTCTCTACCAAGACAACGATTTCGCGCAGTGACCTCTACTTCTTCCAAGCCACACGACCTCCAGGCCCTCGACACGCTCACCGGCGGCGCCTTCACCGCGCCGACCTCGGGCGAGCGCGCCGCGCGCATCCGCGACTGGCTCGCGGGCAACCCTTCGTCCGAGCAGATGCAAGAGGTCTTCAAGGAGTTGAGCGGCCGCGACAAGGGCGCCGCGCGCCTGCTGCGCGAAAAGCTCGACGAAATCAAACGCGCCAAGGGCCAGGAAGCCATCGCCGCCGAATGGGCGCAGAAGGCCGAAACGCTGCTGGCGCAGTCCAAGCTCAACATCGCCGACGCACTGGCCTGGCAGCGTGACGCCGCCAAGGCCGGCGCGCCGCTGTCGCGCGAACCGCTGGCCGGGCTGAAGGCCCAGTTGGCCGAGCGCGTCAAGGGCATCGAAGACCTGCAGCACCGCGCGCAGGTCCACCGCGAAGCCGCCGTCTTGCTGGCGCAGCGCTTCGAAGTGCTGTCCACCAAGGGCTGGAAGGACGCCCAGGCCGCCGAGGAATCGCTGCGCGCCGACGTGACCCACTGGCAGCAGCAGGCCGCCGACATCGTGGCCGACGCCAACTGGAACAGCCTCGACGCCAAGTTCGCGCCCCAGCTCGAAGCCTCCAAGTCGCAGCTGCTCGTGGTGTCCGATTCGTTCCACGGCGCGCTGGCGCAGGCCGTGGCTGCGGCCGCCGATGCCGCCGCGCCGCTGCCGCCGGTGCCCGTCTGGGCCGACGAACTGCGCGCCGCACGCGGCGAAGTGGTTGCGCCCAAGCCCGCCGCGCCCGCCCGTCCCGCCGCACCCAAGGTCGACCCGGCCGTGCGCGCCGCGGCGCAAGACGCCGTGCAGGCCGCGCTCGCCAAACTCGAACAGGAAACCGCCGAAGGCCACGGCAAGGCCAGCGCCGGCGCTGCCGCCGCGCTGCGCGCCGTGCTCAAGGAGCACGGCAAGCTGGTCGACGCGCCGCTCGAAGCCCGCGTGCATGCCGCACTGGTCGCTGCCGGAGAACTCGAAGGCTGGCAGCGCTGGAGCGCCGACAAGGTCCGCGAAGACCTCGTCGCCAAGGCCGAAGGCCTGCTCAAGCGCCCCGAAGGCCAGGCCCTTGGTGGCCGCAAGATGCAGGAAACCCTGCGCGCCCTGCGCGACCAGTGGAAGCAGGCCGACCAGGGCGGCGTGCCGAACCACGCGCTGTGGAAGCGTTTCGACGAAGCCTGCAACGAAGCCCACAAGGTCGTCGAGGCCTGGCTCGAGAAGGTGCGTGCCGATGCCGCCGAACACCGCGCCCTGCGCGTCGCGCTGATCGAAGAGGTCAAGGCCTGGGCCGCCGCGCATGCCGGCGCCACCGACCTGAAGGCGCACAACCGCGCGCTGCACCAGTTTGCCGACCGCTGGCGCGATGCCGGCCACGTGGGCGAGAAGGTGTTTGCCGAGCTGCAACCGCTGTGGAACGAAGCCTTCGGTGCTGCCCGTGCCCCGTTCGAAACCGCGCAGAAGGCCAGCGTCGAACGCCGCCAGGCCATGATCGCCGAGGCCACAGAGCTGGGCGCCCAGCCGATGCTGCGCATCGACGCCGTGAAGGCGCTGCAGCAGCGCTGGCAGCACGAGGCGCAGAGCGTGCCGCTCGACCGCCGCCACGAACAGAAGCTGTGGGACGCGTTCCGCGCACCCATCGACGAAGCCTTCAACCGCAAGACGGTCGAGCGCGAAAAGGCATCGGCCGCCATGAGCGAGCACGATCGCTACGTGCTCGACGCGTCCAGGGCGCTCGACGCGGCCAATGCCGGTGGCGACGCACAGAAGATCCGCGCCGCCATCGCCGGCCTCGAAGCCGCGCTGCGCGGTGAAGTGCCGGCGCCTGCATCGGCTCCCGCCACCACGAGCGACGGTCCTTCGGTCGGCGCAACCGGTGTCGAAGCCCCCGGCCAGGCTGCCGCCGAGTTCGGCGAGAGCGCCGAGCAGACGCCGGGTTCGAGCGATGCCGAAGCCACGCCGTCCGCACCCGCGGCAGCTGCGGCCGACGCGCCCGACCTGGTCGCGCCCGCAGACGGCGCCGATGCTTCGGCCCGCAGCGACAGCGCCGCGCACGAAGCAGGTGAAGCCGCAAGCGTCGCGCCGGCCGCACCGCCGAAGCCCGCACCCAAGCCCGTGGTCGCCATGCGTGGCGACGACCGGCCGAGCAGCAAGAAGGCCGAAGCCGCACCGGCCGCTCGCGGCACGGGTCGCTTCGGTGATCGCCGCGACGGTGGCCGTCCTGGTGCCGGCGGCCCCGGCCGTCCGAACGACCGCGGCGGCCCGCGTCCCGATGCCCGTGGTGGCGATCGCGGCGCACCGGGCGGTGGCCGTTTCGGCGACCGTCCGCCACGCGAAGACCGCGGCCCGCGTCTGGGCGATGCCGCCTTCCGCGCCCAGCGCGAGGCGCTCGAGCGTGCCGATATGGCGCTGCGCAAGCTGGCCGCGCAGGCCCACGGCGAAGCGCTCACGCAGGTGCTTGGCGCCTGGGAGCAGCGCGATGCCGCCCGCCTGCCGAGCGTGCAGGAACTGGGCCGTGCCGTGACGCCGGCCGTGCGCACGCAATGGTCGCAAGCCGTGGGCGCCGCACCGACGGCCGCCGCGAGCGATGCCGCCGAAGCGCTGCTGCGTCTGGAGATGGCCGCCGAAGTGCCGACGCCCGCCGAGCAACTCGACGCACGCCGCGCGCTGCAGCTCAAGCTGCTGACGAAGCGTGGTGATCCGACGCCGGCCCAGACCTGGGGTCAGGACGCCGGCAAGGTGCTCGCCGCCGCGCACGACGCCGCCACTGCGCGCCGTCTGCAGAACGCACTGAAGGCCTTGCTGCGCAAGTAAGGCGCCAGCGCGCATTCATGAGAAAGAGCCCGCCGCGTGCGGGCTTTTTCATGCGTGTCGACCCGTCCCGGCTCAAGGCAGCCTGGCCAGGATCTTGTCCATTTCCCCGGCGGTATAGGCGCGCAGGGAGCGCGTGCGCACATTGCCCTGCATGGCGATGGCCAGGCTGAATGCACAGAGCGCCTGCTCGTCCTCGGACTCCAGCACGCAGACCACATCGCAGTCGCCCATGGTCCAGAAGATCTCGCGCATGTTGACGCCGAGCTTCTGGGCGGTTTCCTTGGCGGCGGCAGCGCGTTTGGTGGTTTCCTTGACGCTCTGGATGCCCTTGTCCGTGAAGCTCAGCATGCCGATATAGGTCACCATTTTCTGCTCCTGTGTTGTTATCCGCGGGGGCGAATCACATGAAGCAACGCCGCCCCCGATGGCGACGCTCCAGGTCATCAGGCGCGCAGCGACGCTGTGGAGGGCGATGGCCGCAGCGATGCTACGCCTGGGGCCTGCAAAGGCAAGGCGCCCCCGATCAGCGCCTACTCAGGACGAGGTATGCGGACCGCGATCGCGCGCGCAAGCAAGGAAACCAGATGTGAGGGGCGGTCAGGCCTGCGCAGGCCGAAAGAACGCATCGAAGAGAACCAGCACTCCCGGGAAGTCCCGCGCGAAGTTCGGCCGATTCACGAAGTAGGCCTCGCAGGCCACCGCGAAGAACTCGCTGATCGAGGTGGCACCGTAATCGTCGAGCCAGGGCGGCTCGGCGCCGAAGCGTTCGGCGAGGATGGTCTTTTCGCGGAAGTCGTCGTAGGCCGGCTGCAGCACGGCCATCCAGGTCGCGCGGGCCTCGCGCGCACTGCGCCGGCCCATGAAGCCGGCTGGCAGCGGCGGGCAGCCGTCGGCGATGCCGTTGCGCATGTCGATCTTGTGGGCGAACTCGTGGATCACGACGTTGTAGCCGCCCTCGCTGCTGACGCTGCTCGCGAGCACGTCCTGCCAGCTGAGCATCACGGGGCCCTGGTCCATCGCCTCGCCGGCGACGACCTCTTCGTACTCGTGCACGACCAGCGCGTCATCGACGACCTTGCGCGGCGCCACCACCTCGGACGGATGCACCACGATGCCGACGAAATCGTCGTACCAGTCGAGCCCGTCCTTCAGGTGCAGCACCGGCAGCACGGCCTGCGCCGCGATGGCCAGCGCCACCTCGTCGGTGATGACGAAGCCCTGCGTGCCGTGGAATTCCTTGTCCCGCAGGAACTCGGCCGCCAGCGTGCGCAGCCGTTGCTGCTGCGCAGGCGGCAAGGCGCCCAGGAAGGCGTAGCGCGTGAGCGTGGCGCGCCAGGCGGCGTCGGGAATCGGGGGCAGGGTGCGCAGCCGGCGCAGCCACTTGAACATCGGCGTTCGGTGTGCTTACCGCAGGTCGACGCGCTGCGCGCCGGCGGCCGACAGGCACAGCAGCTGCGCGCGCGGCGGGTGTGCGGCGGCGTCCCAGTCGCTCAGCACGATGCGACGCAGGCCGTGGCCCAGGTCGTGGACGGCGGGGCGGTGGGTGTGGCCATGGATCAGCGCGCTGGCGCCCGCATGCTGCAGCCATTGGCGGGCAGCGTCGGCGTCCACGTCGGCCCAGAGGGTCGAGGGATCGCGCTTGCGGTCTTCGCTCTGTGCGCGGATGGCGCGGGCGAGGGCGCGGCGCTCTTCCAGTGGGCGCGCGAGGAATGCGGCCTGCCATTCGGGCGTGCGCACCTGGGCGCGAAACTGGAGGTAGTCGGTGTCTTCGAGGCAGAGCGCGTCGCCATGGCTGAGCAGCCAGCGTTCGCCGTGTAGCACCAGCACCGTGGGGTCGTCGAGCAGCGTCAGGCGGCATTGCGCGGCAAAGGCCTTGCCGACGAGGAAGTCGCGGTTGCCGTGCATGAAGAACACCGGCATGCGCTGCGCGGTGCGCTGCAGCAGTTCGGCGCACTGCGCCTCGAAGCCGGGCTGGGCGGCGGCATCGTCGCCCACCCACACCTCGAACAGGTCGCCGAGGATGACCAGCGCATCGGCCGGCGTGGTCTGCAGGTAGCCCTGCCAGGCCTCGAAGGTGGCCAGCTCGCTGGCCTGCAGGTGCAGGTCGGAGATCAGGTCGACGGTGCGCCACGCGGGCGGCGCCACCAGCTCGGAGAAAGCCGGGTTCGCCACCGGGGTCATGCCGCTGCGCCGTGCCTGAAGTGCATCACTCGACAGTGACGACTGCCTTTTCGATCACGACGTCCTCGAGGGGCACGTCGTCATGGAAGCCCTTGCGGCCCGTCTTCACGGCCTTGATCTTGTCGACGACATCGGTGCCGCCCGTGACCTTGCCGAACACCGCATAGCCCCAGCCCTGGGCCGAGGGGGCGGTGTGGTTCAGGAATCCGTTGTCGGCCACGTTGATGAAGAACTGGGCGGTGGCCGAGTGCGGTGCGCTCGTGCGGGCCATGGCCACGGTGTAGTTGGCGTTCTTGAGGCCGTTGTTGGCTTCGTTCTCGATCTCGGCACCGGTGGGCTTTTGCTTCATGCCGGGCTCGAAACCGCCGCCTTGCACCATGAAGCCGGGGATCACGCGGTGGAACACCGTGTTGTCGTAGTGGCCCTTCTTCACGTACTCGATGAAGTTGGCGGTCGACTTCGGTGCCTTCACGCCGTCGAGTTCGAGCGTGATGACGCCGTAGTTCTTGATGTGCAGTTCGACTTGGGGGTTGCTCATGAGTTAGCTCCTTCTTCGGAAACGAGATTACTTCGCCAGCGTGGCGGACTTGATGGTGAGGGTTTCGACGGGCACGTTCTGCATGCCGCCCTTGTTGCCGGTCTGCACGGCGCGGATCTTGTCGACCACGTCGGTGCCGGCGACGACCTTGCCGAACACGGTGTAGCCGTAGCCGTCGGGGTTGGGCGCGTTGAGCGAGTCGTTGTTCTTCACGTTGATGAAGAACTGCGAGGTGGCCGAATTGGGGTTGCCGGTGCGGGCCATCGCGATCGTGTACTTGTCGTTCTTCAGGCCGTTGTTGGCCTCGAGCGGGATCGGCGGGCGCGTGGGCTTTTGCTGCAGGTCGGCCGTGAAGCCGCCGCCCTGGATCATGAAGCCGTCGATGACGCGGTGGAACACCGTGCCGTCGTAGTGCTTGTCCTTGACGTACTGCAGGAAGTTTTCGACCGTCTTGGGGGCCTTGGCCGCATCGAGCTCGACCACGATGTCGCCCGCCGAGGTGGCGAGCTTGACGCGCGGCGCGGCCTGCTGGGCGTGCACGCCGGCGGCGGCGCCGAAGGCCAGGGCCGCGGCCAGTGCGAGGGCGCCGCGGCGGCTGAAACGGGAAAGTGCAGAGGTCGTCAAATGAGGCTCCGTGTGCGGGTGGAGGGGAGGGCAGTGGGCCTGCGATGGCGCAGGTTGGGAGGCAACTGTGTGCGCACCGCCGGATTGCAAGAGGCTGTTACTTGGTCGTGCGGCCCACGGGCTTGCGCACTTCGGCGGGCGCGGCCGGCAGCACGGCCGCATCGGCCGCAGCCTTGGGCGTGAAGATCTGGCGGATCAGCGCGAGCTTGGGCGCGACGCTCGCGTTGGTGGTGGCGAACTGCTGGGCGCGCTGGTATTCCTGGGCCGCCAGGCGCGCGTACACGTCGCCGAGGTTTTCGTGCGCGGTGGCGTAGTTGGGGCTGAGCTTGAGCGCGGTTTCGAGCGCGGCGCGGGCCTGGTCGAACTTGCTCTGCGACGCGTACAGCGCTGCGAGGTTGTTGTAGGGCTCGGGCAGTTCCGGGAAATCCTGGGTGAGCTGCGTGAACGCGGTGATCGCGTCGGCGGTCTTGTTCTGCTCGGTGAGGATCACGCCGCGCAGGAAGCGCATCTGCGGGTCGCGCGGCTTGCCGGCGATGTAGGTGTCGGCCTTGGCCAGCGCCTCGGCGGCCTTGCCCTGGCGCAGCAGGAGGTTGACGTCGTCGTAGTCGTTGGCGTGCGCGGCGAAGCCCCACAGACCGAACAGCAGTGCAAAGGCGATGGGGAGTCTGGAGAACGCGGCGTGCTTCATGAAGCCTCGGCAGGATTGGGGGGGAGCGGGGGCCTGGAGAACACCCGGATGCTGCGCGGCGGCAGCCGTTTATACTGCGTCGCATTGTAGCCGAGGGGCCACGTCGAACCCCTCGTAGCCACGCCCCCCGTCACCCCTGAAATACACCGTTGCTCGCCCGTACCGCACGTGCGCGAATCAACGCTTTCCGAGTCCCATGAGTCTGCGCATCTACAACACGCTGTCGCGTGAATTGGAGGATTTCTCCCCCCTGCAACCTGGACAGGTTCGCATGTACGTGTGCGGCATGACCGTCTATGACCTGTGCCACATCGGCCACGCCCGCATGATGATGGCGTTCGACGTGGTGCAGCGCTGGCTGCGTGCCAGCGGCTATGCCGTGACCTACGTGCGCAACATCACCGACATCGACGACAAGATCATCGCCCGCGCGGTCCAGCGCGGCATCACCATCCGCGCGCTGACCGACGAGGTGATCGCGGCCATGCACGAGGACATCGGTGCGCTGCGCATCGAGCCGCCGACCATCGAGCCGCGCGCCACCGAATACGTGCCGCAGATGCTCGGCATCATTGAGACGCTGGAGCGCAAGGGCCTGGCCTACCGCTCGGACAACGGCGACGTGAACTACGCCGTGCGCAAGTTCCCGGGCTACGGCAAGCTCTCGGGCAAGTCGCTCGACGAACTGCATGCCGGCGAACGCGTCGCGGTGCTCGACGGCAAGCAGGACCCGCTCGACTTCGTGCTCTGGAAATCCGCCAAGCCGACCGAGCCCGACGACGCCAAGTGGGACAGCCCCTTCGGCACCGGCCGCCCGGGCTGGCACATCGAGTGCTCGGCCATGAGCTGCGCCACGCTCGGAGAGACCTTCGACATCCACGGCGGCGGCGCCGACCTGCAGTTCCCGCACCACGAGAACGAAATTGCGCAGAGCGAAGGCGCCAACGGCAAGCCGCTGTCGCGTTTCTGGGTGCACAACGGCTTCGTGCGCGTGGACAACGAGAAGATGTCCAAGAGCCTGGGCAACTTCTTCACCATCCGCGAAGTGCTGCAGAAGTACGACGCCGAGAGCCTGCGCTTCTTCCTCGTGCGCACGCATTACCGCAGCGCGCTCAACTACAGCGACGCGCACCTCGACGACGCGCGCAACTCGCTCAAGCGCCTGTACACCGCGCTCGACCTGGTGGCGCCAGGGACCGTGGCCATCGACTGGACGCAGCCCCACGCGGCGCGTTTCAAGGCGGCGATGGACGAAGACTTCGGCACGCCCGAAGCCATCGCCGTGCTGTTCGAGCTGGCCGGCGAAGTCAATCGCACGAAGTCCGCAGACACCGCGGGCCTGCTCAAGGCGCTGGCCGGCACGCTGGGGTTGCTGCAAGGCGATCCGAAGGCGTTCCTGCAGGCGGGCACCACGCTCGACGAAGCCACCATCCAGGCGAAGATCGAGGCACGCGCGGCGGCCAAGGCGGCGAAGAATTTCGCCGAAGCCGATCGCATTCGCCAGGAACTCCTCGAGCAGGGCATCGTGCTCAAGGATTCGCCCACGGGAACGACCTGGGCGGCTGCACAGTGAACGGAACGACGAACCCCGTACCCGCCACCCAGCAGACCAGCGTGCGCATCTACACGCCGGACTATTGGGAGGAAGCCTGCAAGCACCTGGCCAAGAAAGACCGCGTGATGAAGCGGCTCATTCCGAAGTTCGGCGAGGCCTGCCTCGAGTCGCGCGGCGACGCCTTCACCACGCTGGCGCGCAGCATCGTGGGCCAGCAGATTTCGGTGAAGGCTGCGCAGTCGACCTGGGACAAGTTCGCGGCGCTGCCGCGCAAGCTCACGCCGGCCAACGTGCTCAAGCTCAAGGTCGACGACATGCGCGGCGCCGGGCTGTCGGCGCGCAAGATCGAATACCTGGTCGACCTGGCCCTGAATTTCGATTCGGGCACCGTGCATGTCGACCGCTGGAAAGACATGTCGGACGAGCTCATCATCGAAGAGCTCGTGGCCATCCGTGGCATCAGCCGCTGGACCGCCGAGATGTTCCTCATCTTCCACCTGATGCGCCCGAACGTGCTGCCGGTCGACGACCAGGGCCTGCTCAACGGCATCAGCGTGAACTATTTTTCGGGCGACCCGGTCAGCCGCAGCGATGCCCGCGATGTCGCCGTGGCCTGGGCGCCGTATTGCAGCGTGGCGACTTGGTATATTTGGCGATCGCTGGACCCCGTGCCGGTCGTTTACTAAGGATCACCCCCAGGCTTCGCGCACTTCGTGTCGCTTCGCCAACCCCCTTCGAGGGGGCAACACCGCAGGCCCGGCAAAGCCGGTTCCTCGGTGTTTCTGGAATAAATGCAAAAGAGCCGGATGGCCGGTCAATTGATGAAACAAACAGGAGAAGACGTTGGCGAAACGAACCTTCCTCGACTTCGAGCAGCCCATTGCTGAACTCGAAACAAAGATCGAAGAACTGCGCTATGTACAGACCGAATCGGCGGTCGACATCTCGGAAGAAATCGATCAGCTCGGCAAGAAAAGCCAGCAACTCACCAAAGACATCTACAGCGACCTGACGCCCTGGCAGATCACCAAGATCGCGCGGCATCCGGAGCGCCCGTACACGCTCGACTACGTCAACGAGATCTTCACGGACTTCGTCGAGCTGCATGGCGACCGCCACTTCTCGGACGACCTGTCGATCGTCGGTGGCTTGGCGCGCTTCAATGGCGTGCCCTGCATGGTGCTCGGTCACCAGAAGGGCCGCGACACGAAGGAGCGCACCGCGCGCAACTTCGGCATGAGCAAGCCCGAGGGTTACCGCAAGGCGCTGCGTCTCATGAAGACGGCCGAGAAATTCAAGCTGCCGGTGTTCACCTTCGTCGACACGCCCGGCGCCTACCCCGGCATCGACGCCGAAGAGCGCGGCCAGTCGGAAGCCATCGGCCGCAACATCTTCGAGATGGCGCAGCTCGAGGTACCCATCATCGTCACCATCATCGGTGAAGGCGGCTCGGGCGGCGCGCTGGCCATTTCGGTCGGCGACCAGCTCGTGATGCTGCAGTACTCGATCTACTCGGTGATCAGCCCCGAAGGCTGCGCGTCGATTCTCTGGAAGACCAGCGACAAGGCGCAGGAAGCCGCAGATGCACTGGGCATCACGGCGCACCGCCTGAAGGCGCTGGGCCTGGTCGACAAGATCGTCAACGAACCCGTCGGCGGCGCGCACCGCGACCATCGCCAGATGGCCGCGTTCCTCAAGCGCGCGCTCAACGACGCCTTCCGCCAGGTCAGCGACCTGAAGACGAAGGAACTGCTGGACCGCCGCTACGAGCGCCTGCAGAGCTACGGCCGGTTCAACGACACCAAGGCCGACAACAGCCGCTGAGCGGCTTTCCCTTTTCCATCATGAGCGAAGCCTTCGAACGCGCCATGGCCGCGTTCGAACCGGCGAGCCTGCCGCTGGCCGTCGGCTTCAGCGGCGGCGCGGATTCGACCGCCTTGCTCGCGGCCTGCGCGACGCGATGGCCGGGGCAAGTGATCGCCTTTCACGTGCACCATGGCCTGCAGGCGGCGGCCGACGATTTCGAGCGGCAGTGCGCGCGGCTCTGCGAACAGCTCGGTGTGCCGTTGGTGACGCACCGGGTCGATGCGAGGCATGCCTTAGGCGACAGTCCCGAGGATGCGGCGCGACGCGCACGCTATCAGGCGTATGCCGCCATGGCGCAAGCCGATGGGGCGCGGCCTGCCGTGTCGTCCATTGCACTGGGGCACCATGCCGATGACCAGATCGAAACACTGCTGCTGGCGCTCTCCCGCGGCGCCGGCCTGCCGGGCTTGGCGGCCATGCCCGCGCATGCGGTGCGCGACGGATTGAACATTCACCGGCCGCTGCTCGCAGTGCCAGCGGCCGACATCCGCAGCTGGCTGGTGCAACAGCAGTTGCCGTGGATCGAAGACCCGAGCAACGCCGACGCGCGCTACACCCGCAACCGCATCCGCGCCGTGCTGCTGCCGGCGCTGGCGGACACCTTCCCGCAGTTTCGTGCGACCTTCGCCCGCAGCATCGGCCACGCGGCGCAGGCCCAGCAGCTGCTGGGCGAACTGGCGGCGCAGGACCTGGCCGTGGTCGGTGAACCGCCGCAGCTGCGGCCGCTGCAGGCGCTGTCCCGCGCGCGGCAAGCCAACGTGCTGCGCCACTGGCTGATGCAGTCGCACGGCTGCGCACCGAGCGCGGCGCAGCTCGACCAGCTGCTGGACCAGGTCCGCGCCTGCACCACGCGCGGCCACCGCATCCACCTCAAGGTGGGCGCGGGCTTCGCCGAGCGCAGGGGAGAGCGGCTGCATTGGTACAATGCCCCGCCCTCGCTGAAGACTTCGCTCTGACGGCTTGCAGGGCGCCGCTTTCCAGGCGGCCCTTTATCTTTCTCTGATTTCATCCATGGCATTGATCGTTCACAAATACGGCGGCACGTCGATGGGCTCGACCGAGCGCATCCGCAATGTCGCCAAGCGCGTCGCCAAATGGGCGCGTGCGGGTCACCAGATGATCGTGGTGCCCAGCGCCATGAGCGGCGAAACCAACCGCCTGCTCGGTCTTGCCAAGGAGCTCTCCCCGGGCAAACCCGGCGTGGCCTATCACCGCGAACTCGACATGCTCGCCTCCACCGGCGAACAGGCGTCGTCGGCACTGCTGGCCATGGCGCTGCAGGCCGAGGGCGTGGAGTCGGTGAGCTACGCGGGCTGGCAGGTGTCGGTGCGCACCGACAACTCGTACACCAAGGCCCGCATCGAGAGCATCGACGACGCCAAGGTGCGTGCCGACCTCGCAGCCGGTCGCGTGGTGGTCATCACCGGCTTCCAGGGCGTGGACGACGAGGGCAACATCACCACGCTGGGCCGTGGCGGCAGCGACACCTCGGCCGTGGCCATCGCGGCGGCCATGAAGGCCAGCGAGTGCCTGATCTACACCGACGTCGACGGCGTCTACACCACCGACCCGCGCGTCGAGCCCGATGCGCGCCGTCTGACCACCGTGAGCTTCGAAGAGATGCTCGAGATGGCCAGCCTGGGCTCCAAGGTGCTGCAAATCCGCTCGGTGGAATTCGCCGGCAAGTACAAGGTGCCGCTGCGTGTGCTCTCGAGCTTCACCGCATGGGACATCGACATCAATGAAGAGGCCAAGTCCGGCACGCTGATCACTTTCGAGGAAGACGAAAACATGGAACAAGCCGTCGTATCCGGCATCGCATTCAATCGCGACGAAGCCAAGATCTCGGTGCTCGGCGTGCCCGACAAGCCGGGCATCGCGTATCACATCCTCGGTGCCGTGGCAGACGCCAACATCGAAGTCGACGTGATCATCCAGAACCTGAGCAAGGACGGCAAGACCGACTTCAGCTTCACCGTGCATCGCAACGAGTTCGCGCGCACGGTCGAACTGCTCGAGTCGAAGGTGATGCCTTCGCTGGGCGCCACCGAAATCGTGGGCGACACCAAGATCTGCAAGGTCAGCATCGTGGGCATCGGCATGCGCAGCCACGTGGGCGTCGCGAGCAAGATGTTCCGTGTGTTGAGCGAAGAGGGCATCAACATCCAGATGATCTCGACCAGCGAAATCAAGACCTCGGTCGTGATCGACGAAAAATATATGGAATTGGCCGTGCGCGCACTGCATAAAGCGTTCGATCTGGACCAACCGAGCGCTTAAGTAATGGCATAATTGCGGTTGCTTTCAGGAACTGTGACCGAGTGGCCGAAGGTGCTCCCCTGCTAAGGGAGTATGGGGTGTAGAGCCTCATCGAGGGTTCGAATCCCTCCGGTTCCGCCAGGATTGGCTTCCTGATCACCTTGCAGTGATCAAACAGCCCAAAAGAGCCCCGCCAGTCGGGGCTTTTTTGCGTCTGCTCGCAATGCGTGGCTGCCCGCCGAAAAGGCGAGGCGATGTCTTCAGGACGGCTGCGGTTCGAGCGCGGACAGCGTCGCGATCGGCGCTGTGCCCACATGCAGTTCGCAAGGATCGCAAGGCACCGCAATCTGCCGGCCGTCGAAACGCACCCGCACATGCGGATAGGTCGCCCCGGTGATGGTGCCGAGCCGGCCTTCGCAGACGACGCGATCGCCGCGACGGAACGACCGGCCGAACCGGAGCTTGATTTTTTCAAAACTCATTTCAGTGTCTCCTGGGTGTGCATCCGATGCTCAGCGCACCGGGTCGGATTCGAGCGGTGGCCGCACGAGGGTCGCGGCCGTGTCCTGGAGGATCAGCGCGTGATCCGGGTCGTGGCTGAGGTAGGGGCTGGTCAGCAACTGGCCGATCAGCCGGTCGAAGTGGTAGCGGACCTTGGCCGGCTCGGGGTGCGCGGCGTACAGCGCGCGCAGCATCGAGACGACGGCGCTGGTCTGCGTGGTCAGGACCTCCATGGAACCCAGGCGGCCCGCCGCTTCGAAAACTGCTTGTTGATCTGAGGGGGGCATCCGGGCCTCCTTATTGGGGCGTTGGCATGTCCAACGCAAAAAGAGGCTGAAAGGCTTACTTCGAGAGGATCGCTCCCCAGAATTGGTGATGTCCCGCCTTAGATTCGTGACTTATTTCACGAATTTTTGCTCACTGCCGCTGGGCAGGTGCAGACCCCAACACCTCGGCCAGCACCCGCAAGGCGTCGGTCGCCAGGTCCGAAAAGCGCACCGAACAGGCCAGCATGAGGTTCAGCGGCAGCCCGAAATCTTCGATCAGCGTGCCCTCGGGGTCGCGCAGGCTGCCGTCCGGGTCGCGGCCGACGACGCCGGCCGTGGCGGCGCGCTGCGCATAGGTGCCCGGCGGAACGCCGTAGGCGGCCACCGGAAGGCCCAGCGCAATGGCCACGCCGACCTCGAACACCGTCCCCGAGTCGGGCTCCAGCCCGCGAAACGGCGCGAGGTTGGCAATGACGCCGTCCGCCGACCGCAGCAGCTTCATGTTTTCCTCGTAGATCCGGCGCGCGGGGTCGGGGCCGGCCGCCTTGCCGTCGAACGGTGGCACGGCCGTCATGCCGAGCGCGTCGCAGGCCAGGGCCAGCGCGGCAAAGTACTGCGCGGCGTCGGGCCGGAACACGTCGGGGCCGGCAAGGTAGACCCGTGGACGCGTGGAAGAGGAGGGCATCTGTCGAGTATGCGACCGCCCCCGGCCAGCGCCAACGGGAAGGGCTGCGACCCGGTTGGTTACTTCTTCATCGCCTTGACTTCGGCCATGCCCTTGCTTTCATCGGCCTTGGCCTGCTTCACGCAGGTCGACTTGGCCTCGCCCTTCTGGTCGTCGCATCTTTCCTTGGCGATGCTGTAGGCCACTTCCACCTTGGCTTCGGCCACCTTGCGGGCATTGCCGTCGCTGGGCTTCATCTTCTGGTCGAGCTCGGCCTTGGCGATCTTTTCCTTGCCCTTGGCTTCCTCGACGCAGACGTCCTTGGCGTTGTCCTTCATGGCATCGCAAGCGGCGCGGTCGGCCTTGTAGTCGGCCGAGATCTTGTCGCGGGCCGCCTTGTATTCGGCGACCGCCGGATCGACCGTGGCCGCGGGCGGCGGGTTCACCTGCGCTTGCGCCGACACGGCCGTGAGACAGGACACGGCAACGGCGCACATCCACATGAGCTTTCTTTGCATGGTCATCTCCTTGAAGGCGCCGGCGGTTGCCTCGTTGCGACAAGCGCAAGAGAACCGGCGCCCGAAAACCATCCTAGGAACCGACGGCGCGAGAGCGGTAGGACGCCTCGCGAAGCCGCCGTCAGCGCATGCTGACGCTCAGTGGCCTTCTGTTGTAGTGCCGTGCGCACGCATCTCGCTGCGCAGGGCGCGCTGTCCCGAGGCCAGGGCGAGCTCGTAGCTCTCGACCGGGTCGAAGGCGCAGCGAAGGACGGTGGGATGCGCACCGTCGGTGTCGGTTTCGAGCAGCCGCCAGACAAAGGATCCGGGAGCCGGCTCGTCGATGATGAGTTCGATCGGATGTGTCATGACCTCACGATGGTCGCTCGCATGGTGCCTGTCTGTAGGCGAAGGCCGACCGATGCCGCGCCACGCCGTCAGAACCCCCAGATCTGGTGATGGCCGCAGAGCCGCCGCAAGGGGACACTGCACCTTCGCGCGCGGAGCCTGGGTGATGATTCGGGCATGCTTGCCCCCTTGTCCGAACCGTCCTGATGCCCGCTTTCTCTCCCCACCCCGACGGCCCGGCGATGACGCCGCCGCCCAGCCCCGACCTGCCGGCGCCCGTGCTCATCGTCGAGGACGACGCGCTGATGCAGCGGCGCATCGTCGGCATCCTGAACCAGCTGGGCTACGGCAACGACGTGCTGGTGCTCGCCGCCACGCTGGCCGATGCGCGCATCGAACTCGCGCGGCAGTCGTTCGCGCTGGCGCTGGTCGACCTGGGCCTGCCCGACGGCAACGGCGTGGAGCTGATCGCGCAGATGAGCGCACCGACCGGTGCGGCAATGAGCGCCGACGACGGCCCCGGCATCCTCGTGATCTCCGCCTGGAGCACCGACGACCTGATCCTCAACGCGCTGCGCGCCGGCGCCACCGGCTACGTGCTCAAGGAGCGCGACGACCTGGAGTTGCTGCTGTCGATCCGCAGCGTGCTGCGCGGCGGGGCGCCGATCGATCCCTTCATCGCGCGGCGCATCCTCGACCTCACGCAAGCGCCGCCGGCCACGCCGGGGCGCGTCGGCGAAGATGTGCTGACCGCGCGCGAACTGCAGATCCTCCAGCTGGTTGCCGAAGGCCTGACCAACCGCGAGATAGCCGAGCAGATCTTCCTGTCGCGGCACACCGTCGAATGCCACATCAAGAACATCTACCGCAAGCTCACCGTTTCCTCGCGCACGCGCGCCGTTTTCGCAGCGCGTTCGCGTGGCTTGCTGGCCTGAGCCTGTGGTGGTTGTTCGCGCACACGGCATGGGCGGCCGAGGCGTGCGCACCGCACATCGACAGCGTGCGGGCCGTGCGCGCCACCGCCGGCGCGGGGCCTGAAGCACCGCCGCCCATCGACGGCTGGCAGCCGGTGACGCTGCCCGACCACTGGGCCACGCGCTGGCCCGGCTTCGAAGGCATCGTGTGGTACCGCATCGACTGGCAGCGCCCCTGCGCCGGTCGCGACGACGCGCCGCAGCTGGGCGTGGCCGTCGACTACCTGAGCATGGCCGGCGCGCTCTCGCTGAACGACAACCTGCTCTGGCGCGACGCCAGCCTGGTCGAGCCGCTGAGCCGCAGCTGGAACACGCCGCGCGTCTTCTTCCTGCCGGCCGCCGCGTTGAACCCCGGCACCAACACGCTGTGGGTGCAGGTGGTGGGCGGCAGCATGTACGGCTCGGGGCTGGGCCGCGTGGTGCTCGGCCCGGCGGACGCGGCGGTGGCGTACCACGACGAACGCCGCCTGTTCGCGCGCGTGCTGCCCGCGGTCAACCTCGTCATCTCGATCACGCTGGGCTGCTTCTTCCTCGTGCTGTGGCTCATGCGCCGGCAAGAGGTCGCCTACGGCTGGTACGCGCTCAGCGCCATCGCCTGGCTGGTGTTCGCGAGCAACACCGTGGTCAGCACCTTGCCGTGGCCGTTCGCCTCCACCGACGCCTGGTCGCGCTGGATCACGGCCTGGATGGTCCTGTATGTGAGCTGCTTCTGCATGTTCATGTGGCACTTCGGCGGCCAGCGCTTTCCGCGCCTGAGCCGCGCGCTGTGGGCCGTGGCCGCGCTGGCCGTGGCGGCGATCGCGCTGCTGCCGCAGCCCGCGCTGTCGGTCGCGACGCTGGCGGTGTTCATCGCGTATTCGCTGCTTTTCATGGCCGTGTGTGTGCAGTTCATCCTGCGCGCGCTCGACACGAAGAAAACCGAGCACCTGCTGCTGGCCCTGTGCGCCTTCGGCTTCCTGGTGGCCGCGGTGCACGACGCGCTGATGATCCTGCGCGTCATCGACGACCGCTTCGGCTACACCGTGGTCACGGCGCCGCTGATCATGATCGGCATGTCGCTGATCCTGGCGGGCGGCTTCACGCGCAGCCTGCGCCGTGTCGAGAGCTTCAACGACGAGCTGGCGCGCGAAGTGCGCGGGGCGCGCACCGAGCTGGCCGACACGCTCAGCCGCGAACACCGCCTGGAGCTCGACAACGTGCGGCTGCACGAGCGCCTGAGCGTGGCGCACGACCTGCACGACGGCCTGGGCAGCTCGCTGGTGCGCTCGATCGCGCTGGTGGAACAGTCGGGCGAGGCGCTGCAGCGGCCGCAGTACCTGTCGATGTTCAAGTCGCTGCGCGACGACCTGCGCCAGATCATCGACACCCACAGCGGCGGCGCGGCCCCGGTGGCCGCCACGCCCACGCAATGGCTGGCGCCCATGCGCCACCGCTTCGGACGCCTGTTCGAGGAGATGGGCGTGCGCAGCCACTGGCAGACGCCCGCGGCCTGGCCCTGCGCGCTGTCCGCGCGCCAGGTGCTGGGCCTTACGCGCCTGCTCGAGGAGGCGCTGGCCAATGTGGTGAAGCACAGCCGTGCGCGCACCCTGCGCGTGCAACTGCTGGCCGACGGCGAAGCGGGCGTGCTGCTGAGCGTCGAGGACGACGGCGTGGGCTTCGACGCGGTGACGGTCGCCTCATCGATCGGCGGACTGGGCCTGCGCAGCATGCAGGCGCGCATGGCCCGCATCGGCGGCACGTTGCAGATCGATGCGGGCGATGGGGGCACGCGGCTGGAGGCGAGGGTGCAGGCGCCCGCGATGGGCGCTGGCAGCAGCTGAGGTCCGCTGCGCGCGTGCTCAGCGCGCCTTGCGGAACGCGCGCACCTCGGGCGCCGGGTGGTCTTCGATGTGCTGCAGCAGGAAGTCCAGAAACTCCTGCGCCGACGGCGAGAGCCCCCGGTCCTTGTTGAGCCACACCTGGAACTTGCGGCTGAGCACGGGCGTGACGAGCGGGCGGAATTCGAGTTGCTGGCGCTGCAGCAGCACGCCCGCATAGGGCAGGCAGGTGGTCACGCCCAGCCCGTGCTCGACCATGCTCAAGGCCGTCGTCAGGAAGGCGACTTCATGCGTCGGGCTGAACTCGAGCCGGCCCGGCGACGCATACAGCTCGGCACTGAGCAGCTGCGTGTATTCGCCCTGCAGCGAGATCACGGGGTAGCGGACCAGGTCGCTCCAGGCGACCCGCTGCTTTTTGGTCAGCGGATGCCCCGGCGGCAGCACCGCCAGAAAGGGCAGGGTGAAGAGCGTGCGCGCCACCACGTTGGCCGGCGCGTCGCGCTCGGGGCCGATGGCCAGGTCCACGTCGCCGTTGATGAGCCGGCCCAGCACGCTTTCCACCATCGAGTCCTGCAGGCGCACGCGGATGCCGGGGTACTTCCGGGCGAAGGCGGCCATGATTTCCGGCATGACCGTGCACGCCATCACCTGCGGCACCGCGATGCGCACGGTGCCGGTGCGCAGCTCGCGCAGGTCGGACACCGCATCGAGCGCCATGCCCAGGTCTTGCAGGATGCGCTCGGCCATCGGCAGGAACACCTCGCCTGCGCTGGACAGCTGCAGCTTGCGCGTCGTGCGGTGAAGCATCTGCACGCCCAGGTTCGACTCCAGGTCCTTGATGAGGCCGCTCAGCGCCGACTGCGTGATGTGCAGCCGCAGGGCGGCCTCGGTCACGCTGCCGGCGCGGGCCACCGCGATGAAGGCGCGCAATTGGCGCAACGTGACATTCATCGGTTTATCCGATAAGTGGGAAAGAAATATCTGATTGAACCATGAATGAAGCTCGCATCCAATCGCAGCGCCATCACAACAACCACTGCCAGGAGACATCGTTCATGCCCGTTTCTCATCGCCTTGCGCGCCGCGGCTTTCTTTCGCTCGCGGCCGCCGCGCTTGCTTTCGCGGGGGCTCCCGCGCAAGCGCAGGCACAGGCCTTTCCGTCCAAGCCGATCAAGTGGATCGTCGGCTACCCCGCTGGCGGTGGCAGCGACTTCCTGGCCCGCACCATCGGCGCACAGATGTCGGTCCAGGCCGGCCAGCCGGTGATCGTCGACAACCGGGCCGGTGCCGGCGCCATCATCGGCGCCGAGGTCACGGCCCGGTCGCCGGGCGACGGCTACACCGTGTTCACGGCCGACAACGGCGTGCTCGTGTACAACCCCGCGCTCTACAAGAAGCTGCCCTATGCCGTCGATCGCGACTTCGCGATGCTCGGCCTGATGGCGCGCACGCCGTTGGTCCTGGTGGCGGCGCCGTCGACGAATCTCAAGACCATCGGCGCCCTGATGGAGCAGCTCAAGAGCAAGCCGGGCACGCTGTCGTACGCCTCGCCGGGCAACGGCAGCCCGCACCATCTGGCGATGGAGCTGTTCCTGAGCCGCAGCGGCCTGTCGACGATGCACGTGCCGTACCGCGGTGCCGCGCCCGCGCTGCAGGACGTGATGGGCGGACAGGTGCCGCTGATGGTGGTGGACACCTCGTCGGGGCTCAGCGCCATCCAGTCGGGGAAGGTCATTCCGCTGATGGCGTTCAGCGCCAAGCGCCTGCCGATCCTGCCCGCCGTGCCCACGGTGGGCGAGCAGGGCTTCAAGGATTCGGAAGCCTACGCATGGCAGGGGCTGGTGGTGCCGGCCAGCACGCCCGCCGCGATCCAGGAGCGCCTTTCGAAGGAGATGCAGGCCGCGCTGGCGAACGAGGGCGTGCGCAAGCGGCTGCAGGAAGGCGGCTGGGAGCCGGTGCCGAGCGACAGCGTGCTGATGAAGACCTACGCCTTCGCCGAGACCAAGAAGTGGCACGCGCTGATCCGTGAGCGCGGCATCTCGCTGGACTGAAGACGCCGCCTCGTGAGGAGGCAGGCCGCGGCGCACCCGCGGTGTTGTAGCCTGTCGCCCCATGGATTCCCTCATCGCCGCCTCCGCGCGCGCGCTCGCTGCCGGCGACGCGCTGGGTGCCCTCAAGCGCGTGGCCCTGCGCGACGACCCGCCGGCGCTCGCGCTGCGCGGCATCGCGATGGCCCAGCTTGGCGAGCACCCGCGTGCGCGCGAGCTGCTGCGGCGTGCCGCGAGCGGCTTCGGGTCGCACGAAGAACTGGCGCGTGCACGTTGCGTCGTCGCCGAGGCCGAGGTGGCGTTGGCGATGCGCGACCTGGGCGGCTCGCCGCGCGCGCTGACCGCGGCGGCCGCCACGCTCGAGGCGCGCGACGATCTGGCCAATGCGCTGCAGGCGCGGCTCATCGCGGCGCGCCGGTTGCTGCTGCTCGGCCGGCTCGACGAGGCCGCTGCCGCGCTGTCGCTGCTCGACGGGCACAGCCTGCCGCCGTTGCTGGCGGCGGTGGCCGAGCTGGCATCGGCGGAGCTGGCCTTGCGTTCGCTGCGCACAGGCACAGCACGGGCAGCGCTCACCCGCGCGCATGACGCGGCCCTGCGTGCGCGCGTGCCGGCACTGCTGGCCGAGGTGGCGGAAGCACGGGCCGCGCTCGAACGTCCCGCCGCCCGGCGCATCGCGGTCGGCGGTGAACAGGCCCTGCGCCTCGATGAGGTCGAGGCGCTGCTCGCGTCCGACGCGCTCGTCGTCGATGCCTGCCGCCGCGGCGTCGGGGGCGGCGACACCTGGCGTTCGCTCGCGCGCCGGCCGGTGCTGTTCTCGTTGGCGCGTGCGCTGGCTGCGGCCTGGCCCGGCGATGTCGACCGCGACGCGCTGATCGCCGACGCCTTCCGCACCCGCGACCCCGACGAAACGCACCGCGCGCGGCTGCGCGTCGAGATCGGCCGGCTGCGCGCGCTCCTCAAGCCGATGGCGCGCATCGAGGCCACGCCGCAGGGCTTCATCCTCCAACCTCTGGATGCGCGTCCGGTCGTGGTGCTGGCACCGCCCATCGACGGCGAGCAGGCCTCGCTCGTGGCGCTGCTGTCCGACGGCGCGGCCTGGTCGACCTCGGCGCTCGCATTGGCGCTGGGCGCGAGCCAGCGCACCGTGCAGCGCGCGCTGGCCGAACTCGAGGCGGAACGGCGCGTGCGTGCCATCGGGCAGACGCGGGCGCGCCGCTGGCTGGCCCCGCCGCTGGCGGGATTCACGACGATCTTGTTACTCCCCGCCGCGCTGCCGATTGAATAGAGTCGGGCTCATGCGCTACCCCCTGTGGCGCACCTACAGGAGCCCACCATGAGCAGTAGCAGTCAGAGCAAGAAGGCAGGCAAGGACCGTTTCGAAGGCGCCGTGCAGGCCGCGCAGATCGTGCGTGAATACGGCCCGTTCGAAGGCGTGGAGCGCATCCACGGCGTGACGCACGACGGCCACCAGGTGTGGGCCGCCACCGGCGGGCAACTGGTCGCCTTCGACCCCGCGAGCGGCGAAGCCACGCGCCGCATCGACGTCGCCTGCGACGCCGGCACCGCCTTCGACGGCACCTGCTTCTATCAGATCGTCGAGGCGCGCATCGACAAGATCGATGCCGCCACCGGCAAGGTGCTGGCCTCGATTCCCGCGCCCGGCAACGGCTCCGACTCGGGCCTCACCTGGGCCGAAGGCAGCCTGTGGGTGGGCGAGTACCGCGACCGCAAGATCCACCAGATCGATCCGGCGACGGGCGCCATCCGCCGCACCATCGAATCGAACCGCTTCGTCACCGGCGTGACCTGGGTCGACGGCGAACTCTGGCATGGCACCTGGGAAGGCGACCAGAGCGACATCCGCCGCATCGACCCCGCCAGCGGCGACGTGATCGCGCGGCTGGAAATGCCCAGCGGCGTCGGCGTGAGCGGCCTGGAGTCCGACGGCGCGGGGCTCTTCTACGCCGGCGACGGCCGGGCCAGCAAGGTCCGTGCGGTGCGTCGCCCGAAGACGGCCACGGCCTGAACGAGACACACGGCAAGGAGCACACCATGAACACCCCAGTGAATCACACCGTCGTGACCCCCGAGCGCTGGATCGACGCGCGCAAGTCGCTGCTGGCGCGCGAGAAGGAACTGACCCAGCTGCGCGACCGCATCGCCGAAGAGCGCCGCGCGTTGCCGTGGACCCGCGTCGAGAAGGCCTACGTCTTCGACACCCCTCAAGGTCGCCGCCCGCTGGCCGACCTGTTCGAAGGCCGCCGCCAGCTGCTCGTGCAGCACTTCATGTTCGGCCCCGACTGGGAGCAGGGCTGCCAGAGCTGCTCGTTCATGGCCGACCATTCCGACGGCATGCGCGTGCACCTCGAGCACCGCGACGTCACGCTGGTGGCCGTCTCGCGCGCGCCGCTCGCCCACATCGAGGCCTTCCGCCGACGCATGGGCTGGCAGTTCGCCTGGGTCTCGTCGCACGACAACGACTTCAACCACGACTTCGGCGTGAGCTTCACGCCCGACGAAATGGCCAGCGGCGCCGTTGCCTACAACTACGTGAAGCAGCCGTTCCCGAGCGAGGAGGCACCCGGCGTCAGCGTGTTCTTCAAGGACGACGCCGGCGACGTGTTCCACACCTACTCGACCTACGGTCGCGGCGTGGAAGTGATGATGGGCACCTACAACATGCTCGACCTCGTGCCCAAGGGCCGCGACGAGCACAACCCGTCCTACGCGATGGACTGGATCCGTCACCACGACCGCTACGAGCCCGCGCCTGTTGCGGCGGCGGGTGGTTGCTGCCACGCGCAGTCCTAAGAAAGCGCGCGACCTGGCGTGCCGATCGGTCCGCATCATGGCAAGCCTCTGGCCCTGGCTGGCGGTAGCGGGAATGGGCGTCCTGCACGGCCTGAACCCCACCACCGGCTGGATGTTCGCCGCCGCCTGGGGCCTGCGTTCGCACGACCGGGCGCAGGCGCTGCGGGCGCTGTGGCCGATCGGTGTCGGGCACGTCGCCTCAGTGGCGCTCGTGGTCATTGCGGTCGCCTTCGGCCTGTCGATGGACCGGGGCCTGTTGCAGTGGCTGGCCGGCGGGTTGTTCGCGGTGGTCGCGCTTGTTCACCTGTCGGGGCGCCTGCCCGCCATGGCGCGTGCGCCGGCGGGGCATGCGGGGCTGGCGCTGTGGTCTTTCATGATGTCCACCGCGCACGGTGCCGGGCTGATGCTGGTGCCGGCGCTGATCCCGCTGTGCATGGGCGATGCAGCGAAGGGCGCGATGAGTGGTTCGCTCGTGCCGGCGCTCGCCGCCGTCGCGCTCCACACGGCGGCGATGCTGGCCACCACCGGGCTGATGGCCGTCGGCGCCGGGGCGGGCGTGGGCTGGCTGCGGCGCTTCACACGGCGATCACCTGCGATGCCGCACTGAACGCGCGATGCGCGCAAAGCGCATAAGCAAACGCGAAAACCGGCGTTCCATTCGAGCGGCCTGCGGCGCAACACTCGAAGGCTCTCGACCCCACAGGCCTTCGGATGCCCGGTACCTTCATTTCCCCGCGCAAGCGGCTCGGCTTCTTCAGTCGGCTGCTCGACGATGCCCCCGCCGCCGAGCGCTACCGCCTCGTCACCGCGCAGATCGCCCATGCCGAGGCCTTCGGCTTCGATTCCGCGTGGGTGGCGCAGCACCATTTCCATGAGCATGAGGGCGGCTTGCCGTCGCCCTTCGTCTTCCTCGCCCACGTCGCCTCGCGCACGCGGCGCATCCGCCTGGGCACGGGCATCGTCACGCTGCCGCTGGAGAACGCGGTGCGCACGGCCGAAGACGCGATCGTGCTGGACCTGCTCTCGGGCGGCCGGCTCGAAGTGGGCGTCGGCACGGGCGGCACGCCGGCGTCCTTCGCCGCCTTCGGGCTGGACAGCGACGACCGCGCGGCGCTGTTCGAACGGCAGCTCGCCACGGTGCGCGACGCCTGGGCCGGCCGGCCGCTGCCCGGCGGCGACACGCTGTACCCGGCGGGCGCGCAACTGCTCGGCCGGCTCTGGCAGGCCACGTTCTCGGTGAGCGGCGGCACGCGCGCTGGCACGGCTGGCGACGGGCTGATGCTTTCGCGCACGCAGCCGCGTACCGCGCCGGCGCCCGATGCATCGCTGGCCGACCTGCAGGACCCGATCATCGACGCCTACCTGGCCGCGCTGCCGCCGGGGCGCACGCCGCGCATCGTGGGCTCGCGCAGCGTGTTCGTGGCGGACACCCGCAAGGAGGCGCTGCGCCTGGCCGAGACCGGGCTGCGCCGCGCGGTGGTGCAGGCCGCCGCCACGGGGCAGATCGGCCTGGCCGACCGCGTCCGCACCGATGCGCCGCTCGACCAGCTGATCGCCGCGTACGACGTGCATGTCGGCGCGCCCGACGACGTGATCGCCTCGCTGCGCGCCGACCGCACGCTCGCGCGCGTGACCGACCTCGTGTGCCAGGTGCATTCGGTCGATCCGCCGCACGCGGCCATCCTGCGTTCCATCGAACTGACCGCCACGGTCGTCGCACCGGCCCTGGGCTGGGCGCGCGACACGGGCGTGCCGGACCTTCAATCGCTTGCGCTTCTCTAGGCTGTTTTTCTTCTATGAATGCCGTTGTTTCTTCTTTTCCCGTTCCCGAAGCTGTTGACGTGATCGACCAGCTGGTGGGCATTGCGCCCGGCAGCGCGCTCGATCGACTGCGTGCGCAGCGCGAGCAGGCGCGCACGCAGGCACAGCAGAGTTATCTCGCGCTGTTCGCGCCGGTTGAACCCGTGGCCGGTCACTTCGAGATCGCGGATCGTTTCGCCATAGCGGCCTTCGTCGCTGGATTGCACAAGCAGCCCGACGTGGCGCGCTTTTATGCCGAGGCCTTGGCGGGGCAGGGCGTGGCGCAGGCCATCGAGGCGGAGGTCGCACGCGGTGCTGCCCAAGGGCCGTATGGCCGTTATCCGGAAGGTCCGCTGAGCGTGGAAGACGCGGACGGCCCGGTCTACGCCGTCGATGCGGCGCAGCGCGCGGTGCTCGGCGAGCGGCTGTCGGCCGGCCTCGCGCATGCGCACCTGCTGGTCTTTCATCCGCGCGACGCCAGCCCGGCCGCGCTGCAGGCGCTGCTCGACGCGGGATGGCGCACCACGGAGATCGTCACCTTGTCGCAACTGGTGGCGTTCCTTGCGTTCCAGATCCGCGTCGTCATCGGCCTGCGCGCGCTGGCCACTCCTTCTGCATGAGCGCCCCATGAGCACCGAATCGACCCTGACCCATCCCGGCAACACGCACCCGCGCAGCTTCACGCAGGCGCAGCTCGAATGGCTGCCCTGGCTTGAGCCGCTGCCGGAGGACGAACTGACCGAGCGCCACTACGCGGGCCTCGTCGATGCGTCGCGCGCCAAGTCACCGTACTTCCGCCTGCTGGCGCGCGACCCCGACATCCTCGGCGCGCGCACGCGCACCGACAAGGACATCTTCTACAACCCCGAGGCCGGCCTGCCGCGCGCCGAGCGCGAGCTCTCGGCCGCCGCGGCTTCGCGCTTCAACGGCTGCATCTACTGCGCCTCGGTGCACGCGCGCTTCGCCTCGCATTTCTCGCAGCGCACGGACGACGTGCAGCGCCTGCTCGACGAGGGCGTGCAAGCTGAGCTGGGCGCGCGCTGGAATGCGATCGTGCAGGCGTCGGTCGCGCTGTCGGCCACACCGTCGACCTTCGGGCCTGCGCACGTCGACGCCTTGCGCGCGCAGGGGCTGGACGACCTGGCGATTGCCGACGTCGTGCACGGCGCGGCCTTCTTCAACTGGGCCAACCGGTTGATGCTCTCGCTGGGCGAACCGCAGGCGCCTGCTGCCACGTAGACCCGCGCGGGGCCGCGCGCAGATTTGTTGCGGCGGCAAGTGAGCGGGATCACAGTCGGGCGTGCGGCGTGTCCGTGGGTCGGCACGATGACCCGCATGCACACCGACGCTCCTGGGTACGCAACGACACGCCACGGCCGCGCGCCCGGCCCGGCCTTCGGCAATCCTTTCGTCCGCTGCCGATGCGGACTGGCCGGGCTGGAGCGCATCCACCGGCGGTCGTGGATGAAGTTCCTGCCCGGCCTGCGCTTCTATCGCTGCAGCAGTTGCGGCAAGCCGCAACTGGCGCCGAAGCGCGCGGTGCGCGACGCGGTCATCGCGCACAGGAGCGAGCAACAGAACCAGCGTTAGCTGGTGTGGTGTCCCGCAAATAACTGGGCATGAAATCGCGCTTTTCACGCCAGGGCGGCGTTGCAAATCCTCGCCAGGACGCTGCTGGCGCTCAGGCGTCGTCGTCCGACGTCTTCGCCTGCAACTGCTGCTGGCGTTCGGCGATGGCCATGTCGCGGGCCACGTCATGGCCGAGCGTGCGCACCGAGAACGACTTGCTCACACTGCCCTTGCCCGCCGTGTAGGTGATCGCCACCCAGTACCCCGGATGGCCCGCGCGCGGCGTCTTGAATTGCACGCCGCTGACGCCGCTCGTGTTGTTGCGTCGCACGATCTCCGACTTCGAGCGCTTGGGCGGCAGCGCCGCTTCGTCGTCGGGCGGCGGGCGCCGGCGGATGGCTTCTTCGGCGGGGTGCAGCCGCGCGAGGCCGACCATGCGGCCGAGTTGGCGTTGCCGCTCGCCGATGGCATGCGCGCGGGCCGCGGGGCCCCAGTCGGCGAGGTCGAATTCGGCGCGCAGGATTTCCTCGTTCCCGAGGTAGGTCTTGGCCAGCCAGGCCACCGGCTTGCCTTGCGCGGACAGGCGGCTGAAGACGCCGGGCTCGCCCGTCTTGTTGTTGCTGCGCAGGGTCTGCGCGCGGTCCTTGCGCGCGACCGGCGGATGCTCCTTCACGATGGTGTCGCGCCAGGCCTGGGCGCATCGCAGCGCCTGCTGGGGGCCGCCGTAGCTGGCGTGGCCGAAGAGGCGCGCGTAGCGCACGCCGTTTCGCACGAGCGACACCTCGAAGCCCCAGGGGCGGGGCGAAATGCCATACATGTCGACGGGGTTCGGAATTCCTTTGGGCATCGTCGGTGCTGTCCTTGTTGCAGTCAGGGCCGATGAAGGCGGCGTGTCATGGCGCTTCGGGGCTGTCGCCGTTCCAGGCACAGAGCTCGTCGGAGAGCTCGTGGGCGTCCGGCGGCAGGCTGCCGAAATCGGTCGAGGCGAAGGTCGGCGGCACGTGCACGCCCTGGTCGTCGCGGCGCACCAGCCCGCGGCTTTCCATGTCGCGCATGGTCTTGTTGACGACCTCGCGCGAGAGCCCCGAGTACGACGCGATCACCGCCTGCGTGATGCGCTTGTCGTAGCCGCCTGTGGCGGCCGGCGCCAGCTGCGTCAGCTCGTGCAGCACGCGGCTCACCAGGCTTTCGGACGACAGCGACGAGATGCGGCGCAGCTGCCCGCGCACCATGGCGACGCGCTTCATCGCGATCTCCAGCAGGCCCATGGTCACCTCGGGGTACAGCGCGCACAGCCGGCGCACCGCGGCCACCGGCAGGTGGTAGACCGACGAGGGCAGGGCGGCCACCAGCGTCGAGGTGGCCTGGTAGCTGTTCTCGCCCAGCGAGGGGCCGAGGAAGAAATCGCCCCGGCGGATGAAATCGGTCGTCACGTCCCTGTCGACCGCGCGCAGCAGGCCCGTGGCCACGCAGTAGATGCGGTCGGTGTGCGTGTCCGCCTGCAGCACGATCTCGTTGCGCCGGTAGGAATGCAGCGCGCTGCTGCGAATCAAGGCGGCGCGCTCGTCGGGCGGCACGCTGGCGATCAGGGGATGGAGATACATGGCCAAGGGGGTTGCGAGACCATCGGCGGTTCGTTCTCATGGGCGAATCCACGGGCGGCGGTCAAGGAACAGGACGGTGCGGCGCCCCCGGGGCGACTCGCCATCGGGCGCCCCTTCGCCGGGCCGGGCTGCGATGGGCTGAAGGCGGCAAGGCCATCTCAGCCGGGCTGGAGCTGCGCGAACAGCGTGTCGATCCGGGCCCGTTCCTCGGCACCTCGCAGACAGCGCTCGCGCAGCCACAGGGCATCTCCCTGCCGCGCAATGCGCAGGTCGTACACGTGCTCGATGTCGTCCACCACGACGTCGCTCGCAGGCCGCACCCTGGCCGTGGGCGCGGGATGCGGTTGTGCGGCCCACAGCGCCAGTTCGATCTCGGCCGGGCTCATCGGACCGCTGTCGCGCAGGGCGATCCAGTCGGCATGCAGCTGCGGCTGCGCGGCGATGCCCTTCACGAGGATCGGCTCGCGCCCGAGCGCGGCCAGCAGGTCGTCCAGCCGCGCGTGGCGGGTTCGCAGCAGAAAGCAGTCGTCGCGCAGGCAGCTCAGGTCGGTGTCGCCCGACGGCGGGAAGGCCGCGAAGAGCCGGCGCCGGATCTCGCGGCTCACGCCCGCCGCCACCTCCGGGCCGTCGGTGTCGGCCAGTTGCGCCAGGTTGGCGATGAAGACCAGCGCACACACCCGGTCCGCCGGCGGCGGGGGGGAAGCAGGCCGCACCACTTCGGCATCGCGGCGCAGCGCTGGCAGGCAGGACGCCAGCGCTGCGCGCCATCGCGTGCCGAAAGGTTCGAGTTCCGTGAAAAACAAGGCAGCCATTTCATCCCCAGTAGAGAGAGTTCCGGTTGACGTTCGATCCGAAGGAATGCTACGAATCGCGCCCTTCTTTGACATTCGCTTTCGCGGCGCGGATGTGTCGCGAGTCACATCCGGATGCAATTGCCCGCCGCGAGCGCCGGCCGAAGGGCGAAGCGGGCCCGACCGACATGCCGACCGGCGATCGGCAAGGCGTGGAACCGTGGCTTGCGCCGGTGGGCGCGGTGCGTCATCCCCCCGAACACCCGGGCTGTTATCTCTGTTATCGTTTGTAAAAATTATCCGAGGTCCACGCGGACCTGTCAGGAAAAAATCGGGAGTTCCCGTTCGTGACCCGCGGCTTCTGGCGTGGCGCCGGCTGCATGGAGGAAGAGGGGCGTGCCGCATGTCCGACACCGACAGTCGCATCCAGCGCTTTCACACCGGCATGGTGTCGCGCAAAGACGGGTTCGCCTTCTGGGCCGACGAGATCGGCCCGCACGTGGGGCGGCTGGACAGCCCCGAGCGCAGCCACTTCCAGCAGGAACTCACCATCGTCGACACGGCCGGGATGGCCTTCATGCGGGTGCACGGCAGCGGCGCGACCATCGAGCGCACGGGCCCGAGCCAGCTCATGGGCGCCGAGGTCTATCCCTATCACCTGCTGATCAAGCTCGACGGCGGCCTGGCCATCAGCGAGCAGCGCCAGCGCATCGAACTGGCTGCGGGCGACATGGTCCTGATCGATTCCTGGCAGCCGCTGCGCCTGCGCTCGACGGAGGCCACCAACTCATGGACGCTGGGCCTGTCGGAAGCGGTGGTGAACCGCTGGCTGCCGCATGCGGACCAGTCCACCGACCTGCGGCTGGCCGGCGCCAAGGGCTGGGCCGGGATGCTGTCGGGCTACCTGCGGGCGCTGGACGTCGAGCACCTGTGCAGCATCCAGAGCCCCGCGCAGCGCCAGCTGCTCGGTGAGCACCTGATGTCGATGCTGTCGTTCTCGCTGGAGCAGAACGGGCTGAGGGCGCAGCCGGGTGCGCTGGGCGAGCGCGTGTCGCCGCGCGACGGCGACCTGCACGCCCGCATGCGGGCCTGGATTCGCGAGCACCACGCCGACACCGAGATCGACGCGCAGAAGCTGGCCGCCAGCTTCAACGTGTCGGTGCGCTACGTGCACAAGGTGTTCGCCAAGGCCGGCCGCGGCATGACCTTTCTCGAAACCCTGCAGAACGACCGGCTCGAGGCCGCGGCCCGCATGCTGCGCAGCCCCGAGGGCGCGCGCAGGTTCGTCGCCCAGGTCGCCTACGACTGCGGCTTTGCAGACCCGGCCTACTTCGGCCTCGTCTTCCGCAAGAAGTACGGCTGCACGCCGCGCACCTTCGCCCTGCAGCAGGGGCAGGCCGCGGCAGACGGCACGCTGCTCCTCAGCTGACCGGCGCGCCGCCGGCCCGGCCGCCCTGGCCGGTGGATGGGTGCATGGCGTGGCCGCCGTGCCCGATCCTCATATTTCTGTTCTCTTCATTCATACCTGTGAACTTTATTTGGGAATAGATTCACTTCCCAAGGAATTGCGCCGGCTGGAAATGCATTCGTAAAAAAATGCGTCTGCCTTCAACAATTCAGAGCAATTTATTCCTGAAGGGTTGAATGATGAAAGTCGATTTCCCCGCCAACGGGGCAAAAATAGAAGTTTGTGACGCCACGGTGTGCAAGGTAATTTTCAATGTTTGAGCAAAACTCCCCGCACATTGCAGTGTTGGACCCCTCTCCCCGAACGCGGTGGCACGCCAGTCGTGCCGTCAAGATGCTGGGTTATACGCCCGTCGCATTTGCGCATGTCGACGAATTGATTTCGCAGGTGGCACCCGGCGGTAATTTCGAGGCGCTGCTGCTTTCAATTCCCTCGGCACCCGACGACGTACAAAAACTCGTGGGCCAGGTGCGTGAAACGCTGCGCTATCACACGCCATTGATCATGAGCGCGCGCAAGCGCCAGATCCGCGGGTTGTCGCTGTTGCACGCCGGCCCCGACGACGCCGTGCTGCCGGAGCCGTCGACCTTCGAGGAGATGTACTTCATGCTCGAATTCTTCCTGCGCCAGCGCAACCGGCCGGTGGTGCCGCGCAGCCTCGACTGGCAGGAATTCAGCCTGTTGTCGCCGTTCGACATGGTCGATGTGGCCGGCACCGAGATTCGCCTGACGCCGATCGAATTCGACCTCGCGGCCGAATTCTTCCGCCACATGAACCGGCCGCTGGACCGGGAGCACCTGGAAATGATCGGCTGGCAAAGCGGCGTGGCCGCCGGCTCGCGCACGCTGGACGCCAACGTGTCGAAGCTGCGCCGCAAGCTCGGGTTGTATGTCGACCAGCCGCACGGCCTGTCGCTGCACGCGGTGTGGGGCATGGGCTATCAATTGAGCCAGCTGGGCAAGCGCGAGGCGCCCGGCACCTGGACGTTCCCGGCGGATTTCCGGGTGGCGTCGGCCGCGCCGTCGCAGCTGTCGACCTGAGCGGCGATTCAGCGCGCGGGTGGCTGCTGCTGTTGCGGCTGCGCCAGCACCCAGCGCGCGAGCACCTGCGCATCGGCCTCCGACACCAGCGACTGGCGCGGCATGATCACGCGGCCCCAGGTGCCGACACTGCCGTTGCGGATCTTGTCGGCCAGGCGCGCCGGCGCGGCCGCATCGTTGCGGTAGCGCTCGGCGATCTGCGCGAAGCCCGGCCCGACCTGCTTGTGCACCAGGCCATGGCAGGCCATGCAGGCGTTCTTGCGGGCCAGGTCGACAGCGGAAAGTTGCGGCTGCTGGGCTGCGGCACCGAAGGATGCGGCGGCGAGTGCAATCGAGAGAAAGTGGGGAGCGGAAAGCCGGGGAATACAGGGCATGGAGGGGAAACCGGGGAGGGGTGAAAACTGTACCTTGCCCTGTCGCAGACCCCGGATCGCCGCCCGAATGCCTCGTCTGGAGGTCGTCTCTCATTCGCGACAAGTCGATTCAAGAGTAACTATATGTATGGTTAAATCCCTCGCAACTACCGCGAAGAGGACGAGGGATTCCCATGAAGCTGCCGCTCAGCATTGCATTGGCCACCGTGGTTCTGGCCGGATGCGCCAGCGCACCGCCGCCCGGGCCCGGCCAGGGCACCGGCATGTCGTACGTGCCGATGGTGGCCATGGAAGGCGTGGACAAGGTGCGCTACGACAGCGACGTGGCCGACTGCCGCACCGCCGCCACCCGCATCACCGCGCGCAGCGAATCGGGCGACGCCATGTGGGCCGCACTCGGCCTGGGCCTGATCACGGTGCACGGCCAGGGCATCGTCGCCGCGGCCTCGTACACCGGCATCAGCGCCGCCGTCATCGACTGGAAGACCCGCCCCAGCAGCGCGCTGATCGCCGAGCACCAGCAGATCGCCATCGTCCATTGCATGGCCAAGCGCGGCTACCGCAACCTCGACCCGAACGTGCAGGACACGTTCTACGGCAACACTTTCAACCCCGTGCTCGCGCTCAAGCCGCGCCGCACGGGCATCGACACCTACAACGTCGAGCGCCTGGCCAAGGCCGGCCGCTGCAACGTGCAGCCGCGCGCCGAGCTGACGGCCAAGGGCCCGGGCTACGAGAGCTACAGCGTGCCGTGCACCACCGGCGTGGCCTGGGCCGTGCGCTGCGAGTTCGGCAACTGCCGCGTGCTGGCGCAAACGCCGATGCGCCCCACGGCGCCCGTGCGCCGCTCCTGAGCCGGACCTTCCCGGCTCACTTCACGACCATGCCCTTGAGCGCCGGGTCGGGCGGCGGGGGCTTGAGCTTCATGTCGCGCAGCGTCTTCACGAGCAGCTGCGCGATCATCATGTTGCGGTGCCGCTTGCTGTTGGCCGGGATCACGTGCCACGGCGCGTGCTCGCTCGAGGTGGCGGCCAGCGCGTTCTGATAGGCCTTCTGGTAGTCGGCCCACTTGGTGCGCACCTCGAGGTCGCCCATGCTGAACTTCCATTGCTTGCCGGGCGTGTCGATGCGGGCCTGCAGCCGCTCGCGCTGCTCGTCCTTGTCGATGTGCAGCATGCACTTGACCACCACCGTGCCGGTCTCGGTGAGCAGCCGCTCGAAGTCGTTGATCTGCGCATAGCGGCGGCGGGCCTCGTCGCCGTCGATCCAGCCTTCGACCACAGGCACCAGCACGTCCTCGTAGTGGCTGCGGTTCCACACCATGATCTCGCCGGTGCGCGGCACGGCGGCGTGGCAGCGCCAGAGGTAGTCGTGCGCGCGTTCGTCTTCGCTCGGCGCCTTGAAGGCCGTCACCCGCACGCCCAGTGGCGAGGTGCGCGAGAACACCCAGCGCACCGTGCCGTCCTTGCCGCTGGTGTCCATGCCCTGCAGCACCAGCAGCACCTTGCGCCGGCCTTCGGCATGCAGCACGTCCTGCAGTTCGTCGAGCTCGACGGCCAGGGTGTCGAGCTCGGCGCGCTGGGCCGACTCGTCGCCCGTGAGAAAGGGCGAATCGTCGGGGTCGATGCGCGAGAGTTTGAACTTGCTGCCGACGCGGTACTTCTTGAACTTGGACATCTGCGGGCGCTCCGTCAAAAAAGAAACGAAGCCCGCAGGGTACGCGAATCAGCGTTGCGGGCGACCGCGCGGCGGCGGGTGGTCGTCGTCGCCGTTGCTTTCGTCGATCGACGCGCTCCAGCGGTTGTCCCACTCGGCCTGGTGGCGCACGCCGTCGATCTCGCGCCGGTCGCGCTTGGTCGGGCGGCCCTGCTCGATGGCCAGGGCCGGCTCGCTGCCCATGCGCCGCTGCTCGCGGAAGGCGGCCTGCGCCGCCAGGCTCTCGGGCGTTTCCTCGTACAGCTGCTGGGCCACGGGCGCCGGGCCGCGCTGGCCGCTGAGGCCGCGCACGGTCACGGTCCGCGTGAGCGGGCCCAGGCGCATGGCGACGGTGTCGCCGGCCTTGACCTCGCGCGAGGCCTTGGCGACCTCGCCGTTCACCTGGATGCGGTTCTTGCCGATTTCGTCCGCGGCCAGCGAGCGGGTCTTGAAGAAGCGGGCGGCCCAGAGCCACTTGTCGATGCGCAGACGGTCCATGAAGGTCGGAAAAGAAAGGTCAGCCATTGTGGCGCGACAGCGGCAGCCGCACCACGGCGTCGAGCCCGGTCACGCGGTCGGTGCCGCCGGGGTTGGGTACCGTGCGGTTGTCGAGGCTGATGCGCCCGCCCAGGGCCAGAACGATCTCGCGGCAGATCGCCAGCCCCAGGCCCGAGCCGCTCGCGGTGTTGCCCGCCGAGAAGGGCGCGAACAGGCGCTGGCGCAGCTCGGCGGAAATGCCCGGGCCGTCGTCGCGCACGGTGAGCACGGCCTCGTCGCCCTCGGCCTGCACGCGCACCGAGAGCGGCGCGCCCGCGGGGCTGTGCTTGATGGCGTTGTGCAGCAGGTTGCGCGTGAGCTCCTGCAGCATCCACTGGTGCGCGCGCACGGTCACGGCGTCGTCGGCGGCCAGCTCGAAATCGAGCGCCTTGTCGGCCACCAGCGGCGACAGGTCGAGCGCGATGTGGCGCACCACGTCGCCCAGGTCGAGCAGCGCCGACTCGGGCTGCTGGCGCAGCTGCTCCACCTTGGCCAGCGACAGCATCTGGTTGGCCAGCGTGGTGGCGCGCTCGACGGTCTGGCTGATCTCGACCAGTGCCTGCTCGGGTGCGACGTCTCCGCGGCGCGCCGACTGCACCTGCGCCTTCAGCACCGCCAGCGGCGTGCGCAGCTGGTGGGCGCTGTCGCGCACGAAGCGCTTCTGGTGGTCGAGCAGGCGCTGCAGCCGGCCCATGACCTCGGTGGTGGCGTCGATCAGCGGGCGCAACTCGGCCGGGGCGCCGGGCGCGTCGATGGGCGAGAGGTCGTCTTCGGGGCGCCGCTCGATGGCTTCGCCGAGCTCGCGCACCGGCCGCGTGGCGCGCTGCACCACGACCACGGTGACCAGCGCGATCACGCCCATCAGCAGCAGCTGGCGCCAGAGCATGTCGAGCAGCAGCTTGCGCACCAGCGTCTCGCGCAACTCCAATGTTTCGGCGACCTGCACCACGGCCATGCCGCGGCCGCGCGCGCTGGCCACCGGCTGCAGCATCACGGCGACGCGCACCGGCTGGCCGCGGAACTCGGCGTCGTAGAAATCGACCAGCGCCGCGTACGCCCCGCGGTCGGGGATGCGCCCGCGCCAGAAGGGCAGCTCGGCGAAACCCGAGACCATCTCGCCGTCGAGCGCCGAGACGCGGTAGAACAGCCGGCTGCGGTTGTCGGCCTCGAAGGCCTCGAGCGCGGAGTAGGGCACGATCGCGCGCAGCCGCGCCATGTCGTCGTAGCCTTCCACGTCGAGCTGCTCGCCGATGGTCTTGGCCGAGGCCAGCAGCGTGCGGTCGTAGGCGGTGGTGGCGGCCGCCAGGCTCTGGCGGTACAGGCTCACGCTGTTGATCACGACGAACACCGCCACCGGCACCAGGATGCCGAGCAGGAGCCGCGCGCGCAGGGACGACATCGTGCGCCGCAGGGCCGCCCTCAAGTCTCGGCCCGCAAGAGATAGCCCAGGCCGCGCATCGTCATCAGCACGGTGCCGGTGCCCACCAGTTTCTTGCGCAGGCGGTACACGACCACCTCGATGGCCTCGTACTGCACCTCGGATTCGCCCGGGAACACCAGCTCGAACAGGCGCTCCTTGGTGACCGCGTGGCCGGGTTTCATCATCAGCGCCTTGAGCAGCGCGAGCTCGCGCGGCGTGAGCTCGAGCAGTTCCGAGCGGTGATAGACGGCGCCGTTGTCGGGCTCGAAGCGCAGGCTGCCGACCTCCAGCGGGTTCAGCGTCGGGTCGGGCCCC
Source organism: Variovorax boronicumulans (assembly GCF_009811375.1). Taxonomy (NCBI): domain Bacteria; kingdom Pseudomonadati; phylum Pseudomonadota; class Betaproteobacteria; order Burkholderiales; family Comamonadaceae; genus Variovorax; species Variovorax boronicumulans. The sequence continues at coordinate 2,617,655 of NZ_BKDH01000001.1, read as the reverse complement.
GCGCTCAGGCTGCGCCGGCGCAGCGCGCGGATGCGGGCCTCGAGCTCGTCCAGGTCGAAGGGCTTGGGCAGGTAGTCGTCCGCGCCGGCGTTCAGGCCCATGATGCGATCGCCCACCGTGCCGCGCGCGGTCAGCAGCAGCACCGGCGTGCGCAGGCCCTCGGCGCGCGCCTGGGCCAGCACCTGCAGGCCGTCGACGTGCGGCAGGCTCAGGTCGAGCGCCACCACGTCGGGCTCGACGGCGCGCCACTGCGCGATCGCCTGCGCGCCGTCGCCGCAGATGCGCACGTCGATGCGGCGTCGCCCGAGGGTGCGCTGCAGGGTGATTTGCATCGAGGGGTCGTCTTCGACGAGCAGCAGCTTCATACGGGCAGGGGTCGGTACTTCGGTGTTTTCCCCAGTCTGGTGGACAGCCAACTGACAGCGGGGCGGCGCATGATAGCGGCTCAGGTCCAAGTCAGGTTCCATCCGTTCCCAAGTTCTCAGGAGACACCAACGATGCGTCGCGATACCTTTTTGAAGTCCCTGGCCGCACTGGCCGCTGCCGGCGCCTTGCCGCTGTCGGCGCGCGCTGCCGCCAACGTCAAGATGATGATCCCGGCCAACCCGGGTGGCGGCTGGGACACCACCGGCCGCGCGCTGGGCAAGGCCCTGACCGACGCCAAGGTGGCCGACACCGTCGCCTACGATAACAAGGGCGGTGCCGCCGGTGCGCTGGGCCTGGCCCAGTTCGTCAACGGCTCCAAGGGCGACGCCAACGCGCTGATGGTCATGGGCTCGGTGATGCTGGGCGGCATCATCACCGGCAAGCCGCCGGTCAACCTGTCGCAGGCCACGCCCATCGCGCGCCTGACCACCGAATACAACGTGTTCGTGCTGCCGTCGAACTCGCCCTTCAAGACCATGAAGGACGTGGTCGAGCAGCTCAAGAAGGACCCGGGCAGCGTCAAGTGGGGCGGCGGCTCGCGCGGCTCCACCGAGCACATCGCCGCGGCCATGATCGCGCAGAAGGTCGGCGCCGATCCGTCCAAGATCAACTACGTGGCCTTCCGCGGAGGCGGTGAAGCCACCGCCGCCATCCTGGGCGGCAACGTCACCATCGGCGGCAGCGGCTACAGCGAATTCGCCGAGTACATCGCCGCCGGCAAGATGAAACCCATTGCTGTCACCTCCGCCCAGCGCCTGCCGGGCATCAACGTGCCGACCCTGAAGGAACAGGGCATCGACGTCGAGATCGGCAACTGGCGCGGCGTGTACGGCGCGCCCGGCATCTCGGCCGAGCAGCGCAAGGCCCTGACCGACATGGTGCTGGCTGCGCTCAAGAGCCCGTCGTGGGCCGAGTCGCTCAAGAAGAACGACTGGACGCCGGCCGTGCTGTCGGGCGATGCCTTCGCCAAGTTCGTCGACGACGACTTCGCCAGCCTGCGCGCGATCATGGCCAAGTCCGGCATGGTCTGAATTTGGCTCGCCCCCAGGCTGCGCGCACTTCGTGTCGCTGCGCCAACCCCCTTCCGGGGGCAACACCTGCGGCCTGGCAGAGCCAGTTCCGCGGTGTTTCTGGAAGGAGGCAGTTCTTTTCCCCCACGACTGCGGGAGCAAAAAATGACAACTCCAGAATCCTCGGTCTCACATTCCGCTGAGGCCACCTCCGGCGCGGCCCGCTGGCCGCAATACGTCGTCGGCCTCGGCGTGCTGTTGACCGGCGCTGCGCTGGCCTTCGGCGCCATCGGCATTTCTTCCGAAGCCGGCTACGGCGGCGTCGGCCCCAACTTCCTGCCCTGGATGGTCTCGATCGTCCTGATGGTCTGCGGCGCGTGGATCACCTGGGAAGCGTTCAGCGGCGGTTTCCGCGAGCTTGACGCCCCCTCGGGCGCCGACACCGCCTACTGGCCCGGCTTCATCTGGGTGGCGGCGGGCCTGCTGCTCAATGCGGCGCTCATCACCAGCATCGGCTTCATCCTGAGCTGCGCGCTGTGCTACCTGCTGGCCGTGCAGGGCCTGCGCCGCGCCGCCGGGCAGGCCAAGGTCAACGCACCGGCCACCTGGGTCACCGACTTGGTGACCGGCCTGGCGATCTCGGCCCCGGTCTTCTGGATGTTCACCAAGTTCCTGGCCATCAGCCTGCCGGGTCTCACCAGCACCGGCTGGATCTGAGCGGAGCCACGCCAAATGGATATCTTCAACGCACTGATGACCGGCTTCGCGGCCGCGATCACCCCCATCAACCTGCTGTGGTGCCTCATCGGCTGTGCCCTGGGCACGGCCGTGGGCGTGCTGCCCGGCATCGGCCCCGCCGTGGCGGTGGCCATGCTGCTGCCGATCACCGGCAAGGTCGACATCACGGCCTCGATGATCTTCTTCTCGGGCATCTACTACGGCGCCATGTACGGCGGCTCGACCACCTCGATCCTGCTGAACACGCCCGGCGAAACCGCCAGCATGGTCACGGCCATGGAAGGCAACAAGATGGCCAAGAGCGGCCGCGCGGGCGCCGCGCTCGCCACCGCGGCCATCGGCTCCTTCGTGGCCGGCACCATCGCCACCGTGGTCGTCACGCTGTTCGCGCCCTTCGTGGCCGACTACGCCGTGCGCCTGGCGGCACCCGAGTACTTCCTCTTGATGCTGCTGGCCTTCACCACGGTGAGCGCGGTGCTCGGCAAGAGCACGCTGCGCGGCATGACGGCGCTGTTCGTCGGCCTGGCCATCGGCTGCGTCGGCCTGGACCAGATCACCGGCCAGGGCCGCTACACCGGCAACATGCCCGAGCTGCTCGACGGCATCGAAATCGTGCTGGTGGCAGTGGGCCTGTTTGCCGTGGCCGAGGTGCTGTACGCCGTGCTGTACGAAGGCCGCGTGGTCGAGGGCCAGAACAAGCTGACCCGCGTGCACATGACCGGCCGCGACTGGAAGCGTTCCATTCCCGCCTGGCTGCGCGGCGCGGCCATCGGCACGCCCTTCGGCTGCATTCCGGCCGGCGGCACCGAGATCCCGACCTTCCTGAGCTACGCCACCGAGAAGAAGCTCGCGAAAGACCCGCAGAACAAGGCCGAGTTCGGCACCACCGGCGCCATCGAAGGCGTGGCCGGCCCCGAGGCCGCCAACAACGCCACCGTGACCGCCGCGCTGATCCCGCTGCTCACGCTGGGCATTCCGACGTCGAACACCACGGCCATCATGCTGGGCGCGTTCCAGAACTACGGCATCCAGCCGGGCCCGCAGCTCTTCACCACCTCGGCCGCACTGGTCTGGGCGCTGATCGCCTCGCTGTACATCGGCAACCTGATGCTGCTGGTGCTCAACCTGCCGATGGTCGGCCTGTGGGTCAAGCTGCTCAAGATCCCGAAGCCGCAGCTGTACGCCGGCATCCTGATCTTCGCGACCGTCGGTGCGTACGGCATGCGCCAGAACACCTTCGACCTGTTCCTGCTGTTCGGCATTGGCCTCTTGGGCGTGGTGATGCGGCGCTTCGACTTCCCGACCGCCCCCGTGGTGGTCGGCATGATCCTCGGGCCGCTCGCCGAAGCCAACCTGCGCAACGCCATCGCCATGGGGCAGGGCAGCCCGATCGTGTTTTTCCAGCGCCCCGAGTCGATCGTGGTGATCATCGCCATCGTCGCCGTGCTGGTGCTGCCGCGCCTGGCCAAGCGCATGAGCGAACGCAAGCTGAAGCGACTGGCGCAGCTGGACGCCTGACGCGACCGACTTTCTTTTTCGGTTCACATGCCGCGGGCGATTGGCGCCCGCGGCATTTTTTTTGAATGCGCCTGCGGCGCCAAGGGGCTTGACTGCGCAGTCATCACCGCGTCGCCGCATGTCCCCAGAATGGCGGCTTCGTTCGGGGTACCGCTTGCATCGCCCGCATTCCATGCCCGGTACGGCAGGGGTGTGACGAGGTATTCCCATGAAGAGTCCACAGACTCTGGCCTGGCTGCTGCTTGCGGCCAGCGTGGCGGCGGAAGTCGCCGGCACCATCGCCCTTCGCCATGCCGAAGGTTTCACCCGCCTGTCGCCATCGCTGCTCACCGCCGCCTGCTATGCCGGCGCGATCTGGCTCATGTCGCTCGCGGTGCGCGAACTGGATGTGGGGCTGGGCTACGCGGTCTGGGCCGGTGCCGGCACCGCGCTGATCGCGGTCGCCGGCATGGTCTGGTTCGGTGAAGCGGTCACGCTGACGCGCGTGGTCGGCCTGCTGGCCATCGTGGCGGGCGTGGTGGTGCTGAACATCGAGGCGCGGTAGCGGGTTCACCGCTGCCCGCGCCCAGGGGTCTCAGCGCTGCGGCGCCTCGACCAGGTCGTCGTCGATGTGCGGATCGGCCGGCTGCCCGCGCACCTTGCGCACGGTGCGCCGTATCCAGTGCTCGATGTCGTCCACGTAGGTGAACACGGCCGGCACCACCAGCAAACTCAGCACCGTGGAGGTGATCAGCCCGCCGATCACCGCCATCGCCATCGGCGAGCGGAAGCTCGAGTCGGCGGTGCCGAAGCCCACGGCAATGGGCAGCATGCCGGCGCCCATGGCGAGCGTGGTCATGATGATGGGCCGCGCGCGCTTGTGGCAGGCGTCGCGCAGCGCGTCCCAGCGGCTCATGCCGTGGTCGCGGCGCGCCACGATGGCGTACTCCACCAGAAGAATCGAGTTCTTCGTGGCGATGCCCATCAGCATGATCAGGCCGATCAGCGAGGGCATCGACAGCGCCTTCTGCCCGATCAGGAGGCCCACGAAGGCGCCGCCCAGCGCGAGCGGCAGCGCGCACAGGATGGTCACCGGGTGCAGGAAGTCCTTGAACAGCAGCACCAGCACGATGTAGATGCACAGCACGCCCGTGAGCATCGCCAGGCCGAAACTGGCGAACAGCTCGGTCATCACTTCGGCGTCGCCCACCTCGGCGATGCGCACGCCCGGCGGCAGCTTCTGGATCGAGGGCAGGGCCTCGACGGCGGTCTTGGCGTCGCCCAGGCCCACGCCCGACAGCTCGATCTCGAAGTTGACGTTGCGCGAGCGGTCGTAGCGGTCGATGACGGCCGGGCCGCCTTCCATCGTGAGCGAGGCCACCTGGCTCAGCATGACGGGGCCGCGCGCGCCCGGCACCGACAGGCGCCCGATCAGGTCGAGGTCTTGCCGCGCCGAGTCTTCGAGCTTCACCACGATCGGCACCTGCCGCTGCGCGAGGTTGAGCTTGGCCAGCGCCTGGTCGTAGTCGCCCAGCGTGGCCACGCGCAGCGTCTCGGCGATGGCCGAGCTGGTCACGCCCAGGTCGGCGGCGCGCGCGAAGTCGGGGCGCACGGCGATCTCGGGGCGGATCAGGCTCGCGGTCGAGGTGATGTTGCCCAGGCCGGGAATGGTGCGCAGGTCTTTCTCGACCGCGCCGGCGGCGGCCGACAGCGCCACCGGGTCTTCGCCCGTGAGCACCAGGATGTACTTCTCGCCCGAGCCGCCCAGGCCCACGGTGCTGCGCACGCCGGGCAGGGTTTCGAGCGCGGTGCGGATCTCTTTCTCGATCACCTGCTTGCGCGGCCGGTCGCCGCGCGGGTCGAGCTGGATCGTCAGCGTGGCCTTGCGCGTCTCGGGCGTGCCGAAGTTCGCGAACGGGTCGCCGCCGGCGCTGCCGCCCGCCACCGTGGTGTAGACGCTCTTCACGTGGTTGATCTTCATCACGCGGCGGCGCGTTTCCTCGGCCGCGGCCGTGGTCTGCGCCAGCGTGGAACCCGGCGGCAGCGACAGGTAGACCTGCGTCTGCGAGTTGTCGTCGGCCGGGATGAAGCCGGTCTTGAGCAGCGGGATCATCGCCAGCGAGCCGAAGAAGAAGAGGGTGGCCATCACCATCGTCTTGAAGCGGTGGTGGGTGCTCCACTCCACGGCGCGCATGTACCAGCGCAGCCAGCCGGGCTCCTTCTCGGCGCCGACGATCGGCTTGAGGATGTAGGCCGCCATCATCGGCGTGAGCACCCGCGCCACCACCAGCGAGGCGAACACCGCGAGCGAGGCGGTCCAGCCGAACTGCTTGAAGAACTTGCCGGCCACGCCGCTCATGAAGGCCGTGGGCAGGAACACCGCGATCAACGTGAAGGTGGTGGCGATCACGGCCAGACCGATTTCATCCGCCGCCTCCATGGCCGCCTGGTAGGGCGACTTGCCCATGCGCAGGTGGCGCACGATGTTCTCGACCTCCACGATGGCGTCGTCGACCAAGATGCCGACCACGAGCGAGAGCGCGAGCAGCGAGATCACGTTGACCGAGAAGCCCAGCAGGTGCATGCCGATGAAGGCCGGAATCACCGACATCGGCAGCGCCACGGCAGAGACGAAGGTGGCGCGCCAGTCGCGCAAAAAGAGCCACACCACGATCACCGCAAGGATGGCGCCCTCGTACAACAGGTGCAGCGAACCGTCGTACTCTTCTTCCACCGGGTCGACGAAGTTGAAGGCCTCGGTCAGCTCGATGTCGGGGCGCTGCACGCGCAGGTCGGCCAGCGCCTTTTGAATGGCGCGGCCCACTTCGACCTCGCTGGCGCCGCGGCTGCGGGCCACCTCGAAGCCCACCACCGGCTTGCCATTGAGCAGCGCGGCGGCGCGCGGCTCGGCGATGGTGTCGCTGATGCGCGCCACCTGGTCCAGGCGGATGCGGCGGCCGTCGCTCAGCGCGATCTGCATGTCGGCGAGCTGGTCGGCCGACTGCACGGTGGCCATGGTGCGCACCGGCTGTTCGCTGCCGCCCAGGTCGATGCGCCCGCCCGCGCTTTCGGTCTGCACCTGGCGCAGCTGGCGCGAGATGTCGGCCGCCGAGGCGCCCAGCGCCTGCAGCTTGGCCGGGTCGAGGTCGATGTGCACCTGGCGCGTGACGCCGCCCACGCGGTTCACCGCGCCCACGCCGGGCAGCGCGAGCAGCTTCTTGGTGATGTCGTTGTCGACGAACCAGCTCAGCGCCTCGTTGTCCATGCGCGACGAGGCGATGGTGAAGGCCAGCACCGGCTGGGCCGCGAAGTCGAGCTTGGTGACGACCGGGTCGCGCACGTCGGCGGGCAGGTCGGCGCGCACCTTCTGCACGGCCGAGCGCACGTCGTCCACGGCTTCCTGCACGGGCTTCTCGAGGCGGAACTCGACGATCAGCGTGGCGGCGCCGTCCTGCACCTTGGTCGTGATGTGCTTCAGGCCCTGGATGGTGGCGATGGAGTTCTCGAGCTTGCGCGCGACGTCGGTCTCCAGCTGCGAGGGCGCGGCACCCGGCAGCGAGGCCGAGACGGTGACGGTCGGCAGGTCGATGTCCGGGAAGTTCTGCACCTTCATGGCGTTGAACGACAGCAGCCCCCCGAAGGTGAGCAGCACGAACAGCATCACCGCCGGAATGGGGTTGCGTATGGACCAGGCGGAAACGTTCATGGCGTGTTCCTTGTGTTGGCTTACTTGGGCGAAGGCGCGGAGGCCCCTGCCTTCGCCGGGGTGGCGGACGAGGCGGCCGCGGGCGTGGCATCCACCACGCGCACCAGGTCGCCGTCATTGAGGAAGCCCGCCCCCTGCACCACGATCTGCACGCCCTCGGGCAGGGCGCTGGTGATCTCCACGCGGTCCTTCAGGCGGCGGCCGGTCTGCACCTTGAGCTGCGCCACGCGGCCGTCGGGCAGCAGCGTGAAGACGTTGTTGAAGCCGTCGCGCGGCACGATCGCGCTTTGCGGCACGGTCGGCGCGGAACTGCGGCCGAGCTCGAAGTCGCCGCGCGCGAACATGCCGGCCTTCACGCCGGTGTTCTGCTGCACGTTGGGCAGGTCGACGTAGACCAGCGCCGCGCGCGTCTGTGGATCGACCGTGGGCGCGATGCTGCGCACCGTGCCCTTCACCTGCGCGCCGCTGGCGCTGACCACGAAGGCCGGCGTGCCCACGGCGACGCGGCCCAGCTCGGCCGAGGTGACTTCGGCGCGCCATTCGAGCCGGCCCTGGCGGATCAGCCGGAACAGCTCGGTGCCGGCGCCCACCACGCTGCCGACCGTGGCGGTGCGCGCGGAGATCACGCCGTCGTCGGGTGCCAGCACCTGCGTGTTGCGCCCGCGCACCTGCTGCGCGGCCAGCACGGCCTCGGCCGCCTCGGCGCGGGCCTTGGCGGTCTGCTCGGTGGTCTGGTACTGGTTGATCTGCTGCTGGCTCAGCGCGCCCGTGGCCTGCAGCGTGCGGGCGCGCGCGGCGTTGCCGGCGGCATCGGCCGCCGAGGCGCGGGCCTCGGCCAGCGAGGCGCGCGCCTGCGCGATGTCGGCCTGCACCGTCTCGGGCGAGAACACCGCGAGCACCTGGCCCTTCTTCACGGTGTCGCCCACGTTGACGCGCACCTCGGCCAGCTTCAGGCCGTTCGATTCGGAGCCGATCACGGCCTCCTGCCAGGCCGCCACGTTGCCGTTGGCGGCCAGCGTGACGGTCAGCTCGGTGGCCTCGGGCCTGGCGACCGAGACGGTCAGCGCCGGGCGCTGGGCGGGGCCTTTCGCGGCGGGTGCCGCCTTGTCGTCGGCCGGCTTGCGGGTGAGCCACAGGCCGGCGCCAACGACGACGATCAGCGCCAGCAGCGCGAGGACAAGGGTGGAACGCTTCATTGTTTTCATGGCGACGTCGCGACCTTGGCGGCCGGGGTGGTGGTCATTGGGGACGATGCTTCGGCGGGGCGGCTCCAGCCGCCGCCCATCGAGCGGTACAGGGAGACCCAGGCTTCGGTGCTCTCGCGCTGCAGCGAGACGCGCGCGGTCTGCGCGGCGAACAGCGTGCGCCGCGAATCCTCGAGCTCGAACAGGCTGGCCAGGCCGCTGCTGTAGCGGGCCTGGGTGGCGTCGAACGAGGCCTGGTAGTTCTTCACCGCGCTGTCGGCGTCGGTGCTGCGCGCGGTGGTAGCGTCGAGGTTCACCAGGGCTTCCTCGACCTCGCGCACCGCCTGGCGCACGTTGGCGCGGTAGAGCGACACGGCCTCGGTGTAGCGCGCCTTGGCGGCTTCGGCGTTGGCCGCGCGCGCGCCGCCGTCGAGCAGCGGCACGGTGAGCGACAGCGGCCCGACCGTCCAGGTGTCGAGCGATTCGCGAAAGCCGCTGGTGCGGATCTGCATGCGGCCGATCGAGCCCGAGAGCGTGAGCTTGGGGTAGCGCTCGGCCTCGGCCGAGCCCACCTCGGCGCTGGCCGCGGCCACGCCGAGTTCGGCCGCGTACACGTCGGGCCGCTGCGAGAGCGCCTGCGCCGGCACGCTGGCGATGGCGCCGACCACCGGCAGCGCGCGCTGCGTGGGGGAGGCCGCGAGCTTCTGCGCCAGCGTGGGTTCGTCGAGCCCGCTGAGCGCCACCAGCGCCTTGCGCTGCACCGCGCACAGGGCGCGCTGTTGCGTGAGGCGGCCGGAGGCGTCGGAGGCGCTGGCACGCGCCAGCGCGGCGTCGGCCGGTGCGGTGAAGCCGGCGCGCGCCGACAGGTCGGTGAGCCGCGCCGTTTCGCCGCGCGACTTCGCATCGGACTCGGACACGTTCAACTGCTGCTGGCAGGCGCGCTCGGCGAAATAGGCGTTGGCCGTTTCGGCCGCCACGGCGACGCGGGCGTCGTGCCACTTGGCGGTGGCGCTGTCGAGCTTCTGCTGGGCTGCGTCGCGGTCGGCGCGCAGGCGGCCGAACAGGTCGATCTCCCACTTCGACTGCAGGCCGGCCTGCAGCGTGGTGACCGGCGCGGTGGAGGCGCTGCTGCTGCTTGAAGAGCCGCCCGATCCGAACGACGAGCCCGACACGCCCCGGCTGGCCGACGCCGTGCCGTCCAGGCTGGGCAGCAGCGCCGCGCCGGCCTGCACGCGCGTGGAGCGCGCCTCGGCCACGCGCGCCGCGGCGCTCGCGAGGGTGGGGCTGGCGGTTTCGGCGGCGGCGATCAGCTCGACCAGCAGCGGGTCGTCGAGCTGGCGCCACCACTCGGCCAGCGCGGCCAGCGAGCCGCCGTGGGGCAGGGGCGCATGCCACTGCGCGGGGAAGGGCGCCTGCACCGAGGCGGGCGGGCGCGTCAGGCCGCAGCCGGCAAGGCCGAGGCCCAGCGGCAGGCTCAGAACAAGGGCAATCCGTCGGAGTCGTCTCATGGCTTCTTTCTCTGCTCGGCGGCCACCTGGCGGCGGCGTGCGGTTTCGGCCTGGACCAGCGCCATCGCGTAGCCCGTGAGCCGGTCGGCCCAGGTGTCGATGGCGCGCGGCGTGCGCAGCAGCGACGGGCGCAGGGCCTCGATGAAATCCTGGCTCACGTACAGCTGCATCGACAGCCCGGTGATCGCGAAGGTCAGGCGGTGGATGTCGTCGTCGGCGCGCTCCACCTGCAGGTGGCGGCACAGCAGCTCGACGATGGCGCGGTGCGGGCCCTTGATGTCGCGCTCCAGTTCCTTGGCCCACTGGCTGGTGGGCTCCAGCATTTCGCGCATGTGCAGCTGGATGCACTGGCGCACGATCTCGCCCTGCTTGAGCGGATCGATCATGGCCGCCATGCAGATGCGCAGCGTGGCTTCGAGCGACTGACCGGGCACGTTGCAGGCGGCCACCAGGTCGTTCGAATCGCTGCCCATCGGCTCGTTGAAGGTGGCGGAGTACAGCCCCTCCTTGTCGCCGAAGTAGTAGCTGATGGCCGAGACGTTCACGCCGGCCTCGCGCGCGATCTCGCGGATCGAGGTCTTGGCGAAACCGTTCTGGGCGAACAGCCGCAGCGCGGTGTGCAGCAGGCGGTGGCGCGCCTCGGCGCCGTCGCTGCGCGGGGCGCGGCGCGGCGATGGAACGGGCGTTGGCGTTGGCGTGGGGGGGAGGGGGTCCCTGGCGTTCATCGGCGCGATTAGAGCATGATTGAAATCAAACGATTGATTTACTTAAGGCTTGCTGAAGGCTTTTGTTTTTGGTTGCATGTGGGCCTGCGCGCGGCAGGGGCAGGGGCCGCACACAGTACGATCCGCGCATGTCCGTCGCTCCCTCCGCCGCCGCACCGCCGCCCGCCTTGCCCCTGGACGCCGAAGGCATCCTCGCGCTCGCCGCGCGCTCGATGTTTCATTTGTTTTCGAGCATCAGCCAGGGCATGTTCCTGGTCGACCGCAGCGGGCGCATCGTCTGGGTGAACGAGGGCTATCGCCGTTTCCTGCCGGCGCTGGGTTTCTCGTCCATCGACGAGTTCATGGGCCACATGGTCGAGGACGTGATCCCCAACACCATGATGCGCCGCGTGCTCGAAACCGGCGAGCCGATCCTCATCGACCTGCTGACCAACAAGGCCGGCACCTTCGTCGTCAGCCGCATTCCGCTGCGCGAGGAGCGCGAAGACGGGGAGGGCCTGGGCAAGGTCATCGGCGCCATCGGCATCGTGCTGTTCGACCAGCCCGAGACCACGCTGCAGCCGCTCATCAGCAAGTTCGCGCTGCTGCAGCGCGACCTCGACGACGCGCGCCGCGAGCTGGCCAGCCAGCGCAACAACCCGCTGTACCAACACGCGCCCGACGGCCAGCGCCGTTCCAAGTACACCTTCGCGAGCTTCATCGGCAGCAGCCCGGCGGCCGTGGAGGTGAAGCGCCATGCGCGCCGCGCCGCGCAGTCCACCAGCCCGGTGCTGCTGCTGGGCGAGACCGGCACCGGCAAGGAGCTGCTGGCGCATGCGATCCATGCGTCGTCCACGCGCGCCAAGGGCCAGTTCGTCAGCGTCAACATCGCGGCCGTGCCCGATACGCTGCTCGAGGCCGAGTTTTTCGGTTTCGCCCCCGGCGCCTTCACCGGCGCCGACAAGCGCGGGCGCGAAGGCAAGTTCAAGCTGGCCGACGGCGGCAGCCTGTTCCTCGACGAAATCGGGGACATGCCGCTGGGCCTGCAGGCCAAGCTGTTGCGCGCGCTGCAGGAAGGCGAGATCGAGCCGCTGGGCTCCAACAAGCTGATTCCCTTCGACGCCCGCGTGATCGCCGCCACCTCGCGCGACCTGCCCGAACTGGTGCGCCGCGGCCTGTTCCGCGAAGACCTGTATTACCGCCTCAACGTGTTGCCGTTGCGTGTGCCGCCGCTGCGCGAGCGGCGCAGCGACATCCCGGCGCTGGTCGAGGCGCTGGGCGAGGACATGGCGCTGCGCAGCGGCGAGGCCCCGCCCGAACTCACGCCCGACGCGCTCGCGCTCTTGGCCGGCCAGCACTGGCGCGGCAACATCCGCGAGCTGCGCAACGTGCTGGAGCAGGTGACGATGCGCAGCGACTCGCAGCGCATCGACGCGGCGCAGCTCGAGCGCATCCTGCGCGAGGCCGGGCTGGAGCAGATCGAGGCACCCGATACCTCGCACAGCCTGCGCGACGTCGACCAGGAGGCCGCGTTGCTGCGCCCGCTGTCGCAGCAGGTGGCCGAGCTGGAACGCAAGGCCATCGCCGCCGCGCTCGAAAGCACCGGCGGCAACAAGCTCGCGACCTCGCGGCTGCTGGGCATCTCGCGCGCCACGCTGTATGAACGCATGACGGGGATGGGCCTGTCATGAGCGTGAAGGCACTGCGCTCCACCTTCGGCCCGAACTGCCACTGGTGCGGGCTGCCGATGGACTTCGACGAGCCGCATGGGCGCCCCGAGTCGGCCACCATCGAACACCTGCTCGACGCCACGCTGGGCGGCGTGCGCCAGCAGAAGCACCGGCGCCTCGCGCATGCGGTGTGCAACCACACGCGCAACGAGCTGCGGATGCGGGCCGAGCGCGAGTTCGAAAGTTGGCTCGCGGCGCGCCGCGACTCTGCTGGGAAACCCTGACTGATCAGCAGACAGTTGTCTGAAAACAAGACAACGCAAATGCACTGAAATCAGGCGAAACCGGTTGCACCCGAATGAGGAAGCCTTTGTTATCAATGGCTTAGGCGGGTGGCACGAACTGTGCAATATTCAGTCACCTTTATCAGGAGACAAGACATGCACCGTCGCCACCTCATCGCCCTGGCCGCCCTGGGCGCCACCGTTGCCACCATGCCCGCCTGGGCCCAATCGAACGAGATCCGCATCGCCCACGTCTACAGCAAGACCGGCGCGCTGGAGGCCTACGGCAAGCAGACGCAGACCGGCCTGATGATGGGCCTGAACTACGCCACCGGCGGCACGATGATGGTCAACGGCAAGAAGCTCGTGGTCATCGAGAAGGACGACCAGGGCAAGCCCGACCTGGGCAAGTCGCTGCTGGCCGCCGCGTACTCCGACGACAAGGCCGCGCTCGCGGTCGGCCCGACCGCTTCGGGCGTGGCGCTGGCCATGCTGCCGGTGGCCGAGGAGTACAAGAAGATCCTGATCGTCGAGCCCGCCGTGGCCGACTCGATCACCGGCGACAAGTGGAACAAGTACATCTTCCGCACCGGCCGCAACTCGAGCCAGGACGCCATCTCCAACGCCGTGGCCATCGACAAGGCCGGCGTCACCGTCGCCACGCTGGCGCAGGACAACGCCTTCGGCCGCGACGGCGTGAAGGCCTTCGGCGCCGCGCTGAAGAAAGCCAAGCTCGCCCACGAGGAATACCTGCCGCCCGCCACCACCGACTTCACGGCCGGTGCGCAGCGCCTGATCGACAAGCTCAAGGACCAGCCGGGCCGCAAGATCATCTGGATCGTCTGGGCCGGCGCGGGCAACCCGTTCAAGATCGTCGACCTCGACCTGAAGCGCTACGGCATCGAGATCGCCACCGGCGGCAACATCCTGCCGGCCATGGCGGCCTACAAGTCGCTGCCGGGCATGGAAGGCGCGGCCTACTACTACTTCGGCATCCCGAAGAACCCGGTGAACGAGGCCATGGTCGCGGCCCACTACAAGGAATTCAAGACGCCGCCGGACTTCTTCACGGCCGGCGGTTTCTCGGCCGCGATGGCGGTGGTGACGGCGCTGAAGAAGACCAACGGCGACACCGGCACCAACAAGCTCATCAGCACCATGGAAGGCATGAGCTTCGACACGCCCAAGGGCAAGATGACCTTCCGCAAGGAAGACCACCAGGCGATGCAGTCGATGTACCACTTCAAGATCAAGGCCGACCCCGCGTTCGCGTGGGGCGTGCCGGAGCTGGTGCACGAAATCAAGCCGGAAGAGATGGACATCCCCATCAAGAACAAGCGCTGAACACGGCGCTGATCGTTCCCTGAACCCGCGGCGCGCATGCAGGCGCCGCCCCTTTTCGCCCCGGATGGCCGCCGGGCGAAGCGCCAGCCTGCGTCCGCGCAAGTTGCCGCGCTCCACGGCCGATTCGTCAGTCTGCAAGCAAGCGTTCGATACACAAACCAATAGGAGACAGCGATGCCAGCGATGCGATGGAACAACTGGAAGGGGTTTGCCGCAGCAGCGGTGATCACGGCGGCGGCGCAGGCCGCGACGGCGGCCGTGCCGCTGCCGGCACTGGGCGCCAACCCGGCGGAGGTGAGCGTGTCCGGCCTGTCGGCCGGCGGCTTCATGGCGGTGCAGCTGCACGTGGCCTACTCGGCCACCTTCAAGCGCGGCGCGGGCGTGGTCGCCGGCGGTCCGTACTACTGCGCCGAAGGCTCGGTGGTCAATGCCACCGGGCGCTGCATGACGCACAGCACCAGCATCCCGGTCTCGACGCTCGTGAGCACCACCAACAGCTGGGCCGCCAGCGGTGCGATCGACCCGGTGTCGAACCTCACGAATTCCAAGGTCTACCTGTTCTCGGGCACTTCGGACAACACCGTCAAGCAGCCGGTGATGGACGACCTGAAGACCTACTACCAGAGCTTCGTGCCGGCCGCCAACACGGTCTACAAGAACAACCTCGGCGCGGGCCACGCGATGGTCACCGACGACTACGGCGGCGCCTGCAGCACCACGGCCGCGCCGTACATCAACAACTGCGGCTTCGACCTCGCGGGCGAGATCCTCACGCAGCTGTACGGCCCGCTGAACCCGCGCAACAACGGCGCGCTGGGCGGCACCTTCACCGAGTTCAACCAGTCGGAGTTCGTCTCCGGCCACGGCGTGGCCGCCACCGGCTGGCTCTACGTGCCGCAGGCCTGCACCACCACCTCGTGCCGCGTGCACCTGGTGCTGCACGGCTGCAAGCAGAACTACACCGACGTGAGCGACCAGTACGTCAAGAAGACGGGCTACAACCGCTGGGCCGACACCAACAACATCATCCTGATCTACCCGCAGACCAGCACCGCGGCCACCAACAGCTGCTGGGACTGGTGGGGCTACGACAGCGCCAACTACGCCAAGAAGTCGGGCCCGCAGATGGCCGCCATGAAGGCCATGATCGACCGCGTGACCGGTTCGGCCGGCGGCGGCGGGCTGCCGGCACCCACGGGCGTGGGCACCTCGGGCGCGACCAGCAGCAGCATGGTGATCGGCTGGGCCGGCGTCTCGGGCGCTTCGGGCTACAACGTGTACCGCGGCGCCAGCAAGGTCAACGCCTCGCCGGTGACGGGCACCAGCTACACCGACACCGGCCTGGCCGCGTCGACCAGCTACAGCTGGACCGTGGCCGCGCTGAACGCGAGCAACGTCGAAGGCGCGATGTCGGCGGCCGCCACGGGCGCGACCACGGCGGGCCCGGGCGGCGGAGGCACGTGCTACACCGCGAGCAACTACGCGCACACCATGGCCGGGCGCGCCTATGCGCTGTGGGGGCTGACCTATGCCAACGGCTCGGGCCAGTCGATGGGCCTGTGGAACATCTACGCCATGACCACGCTGAAGCAGACGGGCACCAACTACTACGTGATCGGCACCTGTTGAGGCCGCTCATCCATCACTGATTTTTCGATTCGCAAGGACCTTTCCACAATGCTTGAGACCCGGGATCTGACCATCCGCTTCGGAGGGCACGTGGCCGTCAACAGCGTGAGCTGCGCATTCGCGCCAGGCACGTTGACGGCCATCGTCGGCCCCAACGGCGCGGGCAAGACCACTTACTTCAACCTGATCTCCGGGCAGCTCAAGGCCACGGCCGGCACGGTGTCGCTCGACGGGCAACCGTTGTCGCACCTGTCGCCGTCGGCGCGCACGCACGCCGGGCTGGGGCGCGCGTTCCAGCTCACCAACCTGTTCCCGAACCTCACGGTGCTGGAGAACGTGCGGCTCGCGGTGCAGGCCACGCGCGCCGGCGCGCACCGCCACGGGCTCAACCTGTGGAGCATCTGGAGCGACCACAAGGCGCTGACCGAACGCGCCGAGCAGATCCTGGCCGACGTGGCGCTGGAGCCGCGCGCCCACGCCACCGTGGCCAGCCTGCCGCACGGCGACCAGCGCAAGCTCGAGGTGGCGCTGCTGATGGCGCTCGAACCCAAGGTCTTCATGTTCGACGAGCCCACGGCCGGCATGCACGCGGCCGAGGCGCCCGTCATCCTCGACCTGATCCGCAAGCTCAAGCAGGACAAGACCAAGACCATCCTCTTGGTCGAACACAAGATGGACGTGGTGCGCGAGCTCGCGGACCGCATCATCGTGCTGCACAACGGCACGCTCGTGGCAGACGGCGAACCGGCCGAGGTGATCGCCTCGCCGGTCGTGCAGGAGGCCTACCTGGGCATCGCGAAGGAGGCCGCATGAGCACCGAAAATTTGCTGACCCTGGAAGGCGTGCAGACGCACATCGGGGCGTACCACATCCTGCACGGCGTCGACCTGGCCGTGCCCAAGGGCCAGCTCACCATGCTGCTGGGCCGCAACGGCGCGGGCAAGACCACCACGCTGCGCACCATCATGGGCCTGTGGCATGCGTCGCAGGGCAGGGTGCAGTTCGCCGGCAAGGACATCACGGCCCTGCACACGCCGCAGATCGCCGAGCTCGGCGTGGCCTACGTGCCCGAGAACATGGGCATCTTCTCCGACCTCACGGTGAAGGAGAACATGGTGCTGGCCGCGCGCGGCGCCAAGAATGCCGACGCCATCGACGACACACGGCTGAAGTGGATCTTCAAGCTCTTTCCCGCGGTCGAGAAGTTCTGGAACCACCCGGCCGGCAAGCTGTCGGGCGGACAGAAGCAGATGCTGGCCGTGTCGCGCGCCATCGTCGAGCCGCGCCAGCTGCTCATCATCGACGAGCCCAGCAAGGGCCTGGCGCCCGTGATGATCAACAACATGATCGAGGCCTTCGGCGAGCTCAAACGCAGCGGCGTGACGATCCTGCTGGTCGAACAGAACATCCACTTCGCCCAGCGCCTGGGCGACACCGTCGCGGTGATGGACAACGGCCGCGTGGTGCACAGCGGCTCGATGGCCGCGTTCTCCGCCGATGCGCAACTGCAGCAATCGCTGCTCGGACTCGCCCTATGAAACTCGACTTCGACTGGAAGCCCTTGCTTCTTGCCCCCATCCTCGCGCTCGTCGCGCTGCCGCTCACGGGCTCGGTCTCGACCTGGCTCACGCTCACGGTGGCGGGGCTGGCGATGGGCATGATCATCTTCATCATCGCCTCGGGCCTCACGCTGGTGTTCGGCCTGATGGACGTGCTGAACTTCGGCCACGGCGTGTTCATTGCGCTGGGCGCCTTCGTGGCCAGCAGCGTGCTCGGGCTCATGGGCGACTGGACCGGCTCGGGCGAGCTGTGGCGAAACCTCGTGGCCGTGTTCCCGGCCATGCTGGCCGCGATGGCGGTGGCCGGTGCCATCGGCCTGGCCTTCGAGCGCTTCATCGTGCGGCCGGTGTACGGCCAGCACCTGAAGCAGATCCTCATCACGATGGGCGGCATGATCATCGGCGAAGAGCTCATCAAGGTGATCTGGGGCCCGGCGCAGATTCCGCTGCCGCTGCCCGAGGCGCTGCGCGGCTCGCTGCTGGTGGGCGACGCCGCCATCAGCAAGTACCGCCTGCTCGCGGTGGCCGTGGGCGTGGTGGTGTTCGGTGTGCTGGCCTGGACGCTGGGCCGCACCAAGATCGGCCTCCTGATCCGCGCGGGCGTGCAGGACCACGAGATGGTCGAGTCGCTGGGCTACCGCATCGGGCGCCTGTTCGTGGGCGTGTTCGTGGTGGGCAGCGCGCTGGCCGGCCTGGGCGGCGTGATGTGGGGCCTGTTCCAGCAGAACCTGGTGCCGCAGATGGGCGCTCAGGTCAACGTGCTGATCTTCATCGTGATCATCATCGGCGGGCTGGGCTCGACCGGCGGGGCGCTGCTCGGCGCGCTGCTGGTGGGCCTCATGACCAACTACATCGGCTTCCTGCTGCCCACGCTCACGCAGTTCGCGAGCATCTTCCTCATGGTGGCCGTGCTGCTGTGGCGCCCGCAGGGCGTGTACCCCGTGGCGAACCGTTGAGGAGAAAGCCGTCATGTTCCTGAAACGACTTCTGTCCAACGACATGCCGCGCAGCCGCCTGCTGGCGCTGCTGCTGCTGGCCCTGTTCCTGGCGCTGGCCTTCGCGCCGTTCCTGTTCCCGGGCGTGAAGGCGCTCAGCGTCGCGGCCAAGATCCTGGTGTTCGTGGTGCTGGTCGCGAGCTTCGACCTGCTGCTGGGCTACACCGGCATCGTGAGCTTCGCGCACACGATGTTCTTCGGCATCGGCGCCTACGGCATCGCCATCTCGGCCTCGCGGCTGGGGCCCAACTGGGGCGCGGTGCTGGTGGGGCTGGGCGCGTCGCTCGCGATCTCGCTCGTGCTCTCGCTGGCCATCGGGTTGTTCTCGCTGCGGGTGCGGGCGATCTTCTTCGCGATGATCACACTGGCCGTGGCCTCGGCGTTCCAGACGCTGGCCTCGCAGCTGTCGGACTTCACCGGCGGCGAGGACGGCCTGACCTTCAAGCTGCCCGAGCTGATCTCGCCGAGCTTCGAGTTCGCCGAAGAACCGTTCCTCGGCGTCTCGCTCGACGGGCGCCTGCTGTGCTACTACCTGCTGTTCGTGGCGGCGGTGGTGCTGGTGCTGGCGATGCTGCGCATCGTGAACTCGCCCTTCGGCCGCGTGTTGCAGGCCATCCGCGAGAACGAGTTCCGCGCCGAGGCCATCGGCTACCGCGTGGTGGTGTACCGCACCACGGCGGCCGTGCTGTCGGCGCTGTTCGCCACGCTGGCCGGCGCGATGCTCGCCATCTGGCTGCGCTACAACGGGCCCGACACCTCGCTGAGCTTCGAGATCATGATCGACGTGCTGCTTATCGTGGTGATCGGCGGCATGGGCACGATCCACGGCGCGGCCATCGGCGCGGTGCTGTTCGTGGTGGCGCAGAGCTACCTGCAGGACCTGCTGCGCCTGGGCAACGAGGCTGCCAGCGGCCTGCCGTGGCTCGCGGCGCTGCTGTCGCCCGACCGCTGGCTGTTGTGGCTGGGCGTGTTGTTCGTGCTGTCGGTCTACTACTTCCCGACCGGCATCGTCGGCAAGCTGCGGGCGAGGGCAGCGAAATGAGCGACGGCAACAACAACAGCACCATGACGCCGACATCGCACTACGCACAACTCGCAGGCCGTGAAATCCACTGGCTCGATTGGGGCCCCGCCAACGCGCCCGTCGTCATCGCCTGGCACGGCCTGGCGCGCACCAGCCGCGACATGGACGAACTGGCGCAGCACTTCGCGGCGCGCGGCTTTCGCGTGATCTGTCCCGACACGTTGGGGCGTGGCCTGAGCCAGTGGAGCCCGGCGCCCGACGACGAATACACGCTCGCGTTCTACGCACGGCTGGCCAACGCGCTGTGCGACGAGCTGCGGCTGGGCCGCGTGCACTGGGTGGGCACCTCGATGGGCGGCGCGATCGGCACGGTCTGCGCGTCGGGCCTGTTCGAGCCGCGCATGAAGGCGCGCATCGCCAGCCTCACGCTCAACGACAACGCGCCGCAGCTCGCGCAGGCCGCCATCGAGCGCATCCGCGCCTACGCCGGCGACCCGCCGGCCTTCGCCACGGTGGCCGAGCTGGAGGCCTTCTTCCGCACGGTCTACAAGCCCTACGGCTGGCTCAGCGACGCGCAGTGGCGCCGCCTGACCGAAAGCTCCACGCGCCGCCTGGCCGACGGCCGCGTCACGCCGCACTACGACCCGGCCATGGTCAGGCAGTTCAGCGCGCACGACAACGACTACCTGATCTGGCCGCACTACGACGTGATCGAGGCGCCGGTGCTGTGCCTGCGCGGCGCCGAGTCCGACCTGGTGCTGCCCGAGGTGATCGACGAGATGCACCGGCGCGGTCCGGGCGCGGCCGGGCGTCTGCAGGTGATCGAGGTGCAGGGCTGCGGCCACGCGCCCGCGCTCAACGTGGCGGAACAACTGGATCCGATCGAAGGGTTTATTCGCGCGGCCGGTCGTTGAAGGCATGGCCGGATCACAATCCGGCCGACTTCAACTCCAAGATCACCTCGCCATGGCCCTCTCGATGTACGACCTGTCCGTGCCGGTTTTCACCCGCGGACTCGGGCAACTCACCCACCTGCTCGACAAGGGCCTCGCGCATGCGAAGGCCCAGGGCATCGACCCGGCGACGCTGGTTGAGGCGCGCCTCGCGCCCGACATGCTCACGCTGGCCGGCCAGATCCAGCGCGCGAGCGACGCCTCCAAGCTGGGCACGGCGCGCATCGCGGGCATCACGGCCCCGAGCTTTCCCGACGAGGAAAAGACCTGGGACGACCTGCTGGCGCGCATCGTGAAGACGCAGGATTTCCTGGCCAGCGTGGACCGTGCGCTCATCGACGGCCACGAAGAACGCCCCGTGACCATCAAGGCGCGCGAAGGCGAGGCGCACTTCACCGCGCAGCGCTACCTGCTGCAGTTCGCGCTGCCGAACTTCTTCTTCCACGTGACCACCGCCTACGACGTGCTGCGCCACAAGGGCGTGCCCATCGGCAAGCTGGACTACCTCGGCCGCTTCTGAGTTCGCTCAGGCGCGGCGGGCCGCCAGCGCGTACATCAGCGGAATGCGCGGCATGCCTTCGGGCGGGGCCATGCGCCGCCCGCCCAACTCGCGCATGCCCTCGAAGGGCTTCCAGCCGTTGGTGTACGGGTACTCCTCGAAGCGCTCGATGGCCAGGCCCGCCTGCGCGAGCGCGGTCGTCACCTGGCCCACGCCCCAGGTGAACTCGAAGCTCGGGTGCGGGTTGCGAAAGCCTTGCACGCCGGGCATCGGCCGGTCGTCGGGCACGAGGCCGTCGCCCGATTCGGCCACGTAGTCGCCCACGCCTTCCTCGGGCACAGGGGCGTCGTTGAAGTAGTCGTAGTGGAACTTCCACTGCGGGTCGAACACCAGCGCGAACGGATGGAACTCGACGATCACGAAGCGACCGCCGGGCTTCAGCAACTGTGCCACGCCGCGCGCCCAGGCGCCGATGTCGGACAGCCAGCACAGCGTGCCGTACGAACAGAACACGAGGTCGTGGCGCTCGCCGCGCGCGGCGGCGGCCTCGAAGTAGTCGTAGACGTCCGCGCGCTCGAAGCGCGCCGCAATGCCCGACTCGGTCGAGAGCCGGGTGGCGAAGTCGATGGCTTCGTCGGAGATGTCGACGCCGGTCACGCGGGCGCCGCGGCGCGCGATGCTCAGGCTGTCCTGTCCCGCGTTGCACTGCAGGTGCAGCACCGACAGGCCGTCCACGTCGCCGAGCAGGGCGCTTTCCTCGGGGAACAACGTGGAGCCGCCCGCGCGGAAGAAGGCGGCTTGGTCGCCCTTGTGGCTGTTGTGCGCGACCGTGGCGGCGTTCCACGACTGGCGGTTGGCTTCGTGCAGGTCTTTCTTCATGGCGTGGTCGTCGTGTCTTGTCGGGTCGGCCAGCCCGCCAGGTGGCGTTCGGCGATGCCCGCGAGCGCGGTGATCCACGCCGGGCTGTCGTTGAGGCAGGGGATGTAGCCGAAGCGCTCGCCGCCCGCGTGCAGGAAGGCTTCGCGGCCTTCCATGGCGATCTCTTCGAGCGTTTCGAGGCAGTCGGCCGGAAAGCCCGGGCACACCACGTCGACGTGCTTCACGCCGCGTGCGCCGAGTTCGCGCAGGGTGGGCTCGGTGTAGGGCTCTAGCCACTTGGCGCGGCCGAAGCGCGACTGGAAGGTCGTGCGGTACTGCGTGGACGCCAGGCCCAGCCTTGCCGCGAGCAGGCGCGCGGTCTCGAGGCACTGCGCCTCGTAGGGGTCGCCCAGCGCGATGTTGCGCGCGGGAATGCCGTGGAAGCTCATCACCAGCAGCTCGCCGCGGCCTTCGGTCTTCCAGTGCTTCTCGATGCCTTGCGCGAGCGCCTCGATGTAGGCCAGGTCGTCGTGGTACTGGTTGACGAAGCGGAACTCGGGCACGCGGCGCTGGCGGCGGCTCCAGGCGTTCACGGCGTCGATCACGCTGGCCGTGGTGGTGGCCGAATACTGCGGGTAGGCCTGCAGCACCAGCACGCGCGTGGCGCCCTCGGCCTGCAGCGCGTCGAGCCGCGAGGCGATCGACGGGTTGGCGTAGCGCATCGCGTCGCGCACCGTCACGCGGTGGCCGCGTTCACCGAGCCAGCCGGCCAGCAGGGTGGCCTGCTTCTGGGTCCAGACCTTGAGCGGCGAGCCTTCGGGCAGCCAGATACTGGCGTACTTCGCGGCCGACTTCGCGGGCCGCGTGCGCAGGATGATGCCGTGCAGGATCAGCGTCCACAGCGCCCTGGGAATCTCGACCACGCGCGGGTCGCCCAGGAAGTCGGCGAGGTAGGGGCGCACCGCGGCGGCGGTGGGGGCATCGGGCGAACCCAGGTTGCACCAGAGCACTGCGGTGCGTTCGTTCTTGCGGTCATCGGAGGCGAGAGGCATGCGATATT
Source organism: Variovorax boronicumulans (assembly GCF_009811375.1). NCBI lineage: Bacteria > Pseudomonadati > Pseudomonadota > Betaproteobacteria > Burkholderiales > Comamonadaceae > Variovorax > Variovorax boronicumulans. The sequence continues at coordinate 2,595,007 of NZ_BKDH01000001.1, read as the reverse complement.
CTCGGGCATGACTTCCGCTTCCTCGGCGCCCGGCGGCGCCACGCCGCTCGACATCTCGCGCATCTCGGCGATCACGCTCGACCTGGACGACACCCTGTGGCCGATCTGGCCGACCATCGAGCGTGCCGAGCGCGTGCTGCACGAATGGCTGCTGCGCGAGGCGCCCAAGACGGCCTCGCTGCTGCTCACGCCGGGCGTGCTGCGCGAGCTGCGCGAAGCCACCGCCAAGGAGCGCTCCGACCTCGCACACGACCTGAGCGCGCTGCGCCGCGAGTCGATCCGCACGGCGCTCGTGCGCGCGGGCGAAGACCCGGCGCTGGCCGATCCGGCCTTCGACGCCTTTTTCGAAGAGCGCCAGCGCGTCACGCTGTACGACGACGCCCTGCCGGCACTCAAGTGGCTCAGCGAGCGCTACCCGCTGGTGGCGGTGTCGAACGGCAACGCCGACCTCCACAAGACCGGCGTCGGCCGGTGGTTCCGCACTGCCTTCAATGCGCGCGCCTTCGGCAGCGGCAAGCCGCACGCGCCGATCTTCCGCGCCGCGGCGGCCTCGGTCGGCCTGCTGCCCAAGGACGTGCTGCACGTGGGCGACGATGCCGCGCTCGACGTGGTGGGTGCGCTCAACGCCGGCATGCAGGCCGCGTGGCTGGTGCGCGACGAGCGACCGTGGGAGCACGGCGCGCGTCCGCAGCTGATCGTGCCCAACCTGCACGCGCTGTGCATCGCGCTGGGCGCCTGAACCTCAGCGGTCAGCGGAACACGGGGCGGAAGAAGCTGCGTTCGTAGCTGACGATGCAGCGCGTTTCCTCGGCGTAGCGGAAGGCAGCCTGGCAGTCGGCGTCCTGCATCGAGTCGGCCCGGTAGGTCTCGTACGCGGCCAGGCTCGGGAAGCTGAACATCGCCAGCGCCACGTTGTTCGCGCCTTCGGACGGCAGGAAGTAGCCGTGGTGCTGGCCGCCGAACTTCTCGACCAGCGGAATCCAGAGCTTGCCGTAGTGCTCGAATTCCTTGAGCTTGAAGGGATCGACGATGTAGCGCAGGTAGCAGGTGATCATGGGTGAGGAGCGTCAGGGGACTATCGGCGCGGCCCGAGCGGCGCGCGGCTGCCCGGACTATAGTTTTGCGGCTGCCTTCTCACACCCCTTTCGCGCGAATTTCCTCCCATGCATCTCTCCACCTGGCTCCTCTTTTGCGGCGTGACCCTGGTCGTCGTCTTCACGCCCGGTCCGGCCGTGCTGCTTGCGGTCTCCAATGCCATCTCCGTCGGCCCGCGCCGCGCGATGATCAGTTCGCTGGGCAACGCCTGCGGGCTCTTCCTGGTCTCGGCCGCCGCGATGGGCGGGCTGGGCGTGGTGCTCAACACCTCGGCCACGGCCTTCATGGTGCTGAAGGTGGCAGGCGCGGGCTACCTCGTGTACCTGGGCATCCGGCAGTGGCGCAGCCGCACGAGCGTGTTCGCCGAGCTGCAGCCGTCGGCCGCGCCGGCGCCTTCGCGTTCCGCGCGCCGGCTGTTCGGGCATGGCGTGACGGTGGCGCTGACCAACCCGAAGGGCATCCTGTTCTTCTCGGCGCTGTTCCCGCAGTTCCTCACGCACGACGCGCCGATCCTCACGCAGTTCGCCGTGCTCACCACGACCTTCGCGGCCGGCTCGGTGCTGGCGCATGGCTCGTACGTGCTGCTGGCGCGCCTGCTGAAGAAGCAGTTCGCGAACCCCAAGCGCGCGCAGCTGTTCAACCGCGTGTCGGGCGGTGCCTTCGTGCTGCTGGGGTTGAGCCTGCTGCGCCTGCGCAACAAGACGGCCTGAGAAGGCCGCCGACTTTCTTCAGTCGAGCCCGAAGCGCTCACGCAGCGCCGCGCAGAAGTCGGCGGTGCCGCTGAGCGAGAGCGTGAGGGTGTCCAGGCGCGGGTTGTCTTCCCGCGTGCGCTGCACGTCGCAGTCCCACACCGCACCGTCGTCGAGCGCGCCGCGCGCACCGGGGAAGGTGGCCTCGGCCCAGGCCAGCACCTGCGCGATCTCGGCCTCCACCTCGGGCGTGCGCTCGGGCGGGGTCGAGGCCATGGCGTCGAAGGTGCCGTGGTCTTCGGTGTCTTCGCTGTAGTCGAAATCCAGGTAGCGCAGGGTCGTTGTCATGGCGTGGCTAGTGCGCGCGCGACGGCCAGTCCGTTGAGGACGGCACCTTCGAGCGTGGCGGGATAAGGGCCTTCGGTGTAGTCGCCGCAGGCCTGCAGCCCCGGCGCGATGGCGGCGGGCGGGCGCGCCAGGCCGGGCGTGCAGGCGAAGGTGGCGCGTTTCTCGACCACGGTCTGGATCGGCGTGAGCCCGGGCTGCCCGAGCTGCGCGCCGGCTTGCGCGAGCACCTGTTTCTCGAGCGTCTCGCGCGGCGTTTCGTTGGCGCTCACGACGAAGGCGAGCACGCCTTCTGGTCCACCGAGCTGGCCGCGATCGAACACGAACTGGGCCGGTGCGCTGCCCGGCTGGCTGCGCAGCGCGAGCATCGGCTCGGCCAGCGGCGCGGCACCGCGCACGTAGACCGTGGCAATCGCCTCGAAGCGCAGCGATTCGGTGACGTTGCACCAGCGCGAAGCGGCCGGCAGGCCGGTGGCACGCACGAGGCGCGCCGCGTCCCAGGGCGCGCAGGCCAGCACGGCCTGGTCGAAGAGCTCGTCATCGACGCGCCACCGGTCGCCCTCGGGTGCGATGGCGCGCACGCGGTGGCCGATGCGCGCGGTGGCGCCGTGCCGCGCGAGCCAGGCCAGCGCGGCATCGGGCAGCAGGGCGCCAAGGTCGACGCGCGGCAGCAGCAGGTCGGCACCGCCGCGCCCGCTGAACAGCGCGTCGTGCAGCACGCGCAGGAACACCTGGCCGCTCGATTGCGGCACGGGCGTGTTGAGCGCCGAGACGCACAGCGGCTCGATGAGTTCGTGCATCACGCGCGGCGTGAGGCCGGCGCACAGCGTGGCAACGCTGGTGCCGGGCGCGCAGCGAAAGCCCGCGAGGCGCCAGCGCACGGCGGTGGCCAGCAGCGCGGCCTTGTCGCGCCAGCTCCAGCCGCGCGCGGTGAAGATGCCGATGAGCAGGTCGAGCGGCGGCGGCCGGCCCGCGGGCAGCTGCAGCCCGCCGCCGTCGGCAAAGCGCAGCGACAGCGGCAGGCGCTGCAGGGCGGTGTCGACATCGACCCCCACGTCGCGCATGAGCGCCAGCGTGGCGGTGTAGGCGCCGATCAGGATGTGCTGGCCGTTGTCCAGCGCCATGCCGTGCATGTGATCGACCCGCCGCGCCCGCCCGCCGGCCATCGGCGCGGCTTCGAACAGGGTGACGGCGTGCCCGAGGCGCGTGGCCTCGACGGCGCAGGCCAGGCCGGCCCAGCCGGCGCCGATGACGGCGAGCCTCATGGGCACGAAGGGTGGGGCGTCATATCCGGCCCAGCGCCTGGACTTTCCAGGCCAGCCAGAACTTGCGCACCGGCGTCAGGCTGATGCGCTGGTTCAGCACCTGGAAGTCGTCGCGCTCGATCTCGCGCAGCAGCGTGCGGTAGATGCTGGCCATCATCAGGCCGGGCTTCTGCGTGCGGCGGTCGGCCAGTGGCAGCAGGGCCAGCGCCTCGTCGTAGGCGGCGTGGGCACGCTGGGCCTGGAACTTCATGAGCGCGACAAAACGGTCGGAGTGCACGCGGTTGAGAATTTCGTGCGCCTTCACGTCGAACTGTTGCAGCTCGTTGACCGGCAGGTAGATGCGACCGCGCAGCGCGTCTTCGCCAACGTCGCGCAGGATGTTGGTGAGCTGTAGCGCCAGGCCGAGCTTGTGGGCGTAGGCGGTGGTCTGCGGATCGGTCTGGCCGAAGATGCGCGCCGCCACCTCGCCAACCACGCCGGCCACGAGATGGCAGTAGCGCGCGAGGCCGGGAAAGTCGAGGTAGCGGGTCTGGTCCAGGTCCATCTGGCAGCCGTCGATCACTTCGTTGAGTTGGCGCGCCTCGATGCCGTAGGTGGCGGCATGCGGCATGAGCGCCTGCATGACCGGATGGCGCGGCGTGCCGGCAAAGGCCTGGGCGACCTCGGTGCGCCACCAGGCGAGCTTGGTGGCGGCCACGCCGGGGTCGGAGACCTCGTCGACCACGTCGTCGACTTCGCGGCAGAAGGCATAAAAAGCCGTGATCGCGGCGCGCCGCGGCTTGGGCAGGAACAGGAAGGCGTAATAGAAACTGCTGCCCGAAGCGGCGGCCTTGTCTTGCACGTATTGCTCGGGATTCATCGGGGAGGCGCTGCTTTCATGGGCCGTGATTGTCTCCGCATCCGCCATGCCTTCCAGAGCAGCACGGGCGCGTCGGCCTTGCCGACGGTGGGGCGCTGCGTGAAGGTGTCGAAGCCCAGGTCCTCGATCTTGTCCAGGATGCGCAGGCCGCCCTGCACGACCAGGCGCAGCTCCCAGCCCACGCGGCCCGGCAGGCGGTGCACGAGCGGGGCGCCCTCGGTCATGAGCTCGCGCGCCCAGAAGGCCACCACCGCTATCAGATTGATAGCTTCCTGCGGTGGCGGCGCGGAAGACAGCGGCGCGAAGACCTTGAAATGCTCGGACGTCAGGCCGCGCCGCGCGCAGTCGGTGCGCGGAAAGTAGAAGCGCCCGCGCGGCAGGTCGACGCTCGGGTCCTGCCAGAAGTTGATGAGCTGCAGCGCGCTGCAGATGGCGTCGCTCTGGGCCAGTGCCTGCGCATCGGTCACGCCGTACAGGTGCAGCAGCAGCCGGCCGACCGGGTTGGCGGAGCGGCGGCAGTAGTCGAGCAGCTCGGCGCGGTCGGCGTAGGTGCCGCGGTCGCGGGTCTTCTCGATGTCCTGCATGAAGGCGCTGAGCAGGTCGGCGAGCAGGTCTTCGGGCAGGCGGTACTCGGTGATGGCCCAGGCCAGCGGACCGAACACGTGGGGCCAGCGCGAGTCGGGCAGTGCTTCGCCGCGCGCGGCGGCGGCCAGTTCCTCGCGGTAGGCGCGCAGCTCGGCCAGGCGCGCATCGGGCGAGGCGTCGCCTTCGTCGGCGATGTCGTCGGCGGTGCGGGCAAAGTGGTAGATCGCGGCGATCGGCGGGCGCAGGTGCGGCGGGCACAGCCACGAGGCCACGGGGAAGTTTTCGTAATGGGCCGGCGCGGCGGCATGACGAGGATTGGCAGGAGGAGTGGCGGACACGCCACGATTGTCGGCGACGTCATGTCCGGGCACTATGCTGGCGGCGTCGCCACTTTCCATCTCTCTTTCGCTCATGACGATGAAAGCAACTGCCGCGGCTTCCGGGACTGCGCTTCCCGCTTCGGGCGACACCGCACATCCGGCCGGGCCGGGGCTGATGATCGCGGCGCTGGGCGTCGTCTTCGGCGACATCGGCACCTCGCCGCTGTACGCCTTCAAGGAAACGATGAACCCCGAGCACGGCGTGCCGTTCTCGCCCGACGCGGTGCTGGGCCTGCTCTCGCTGATCTTCTGGGGCCTGATGTTCGTGGTGACGCTCAAGTACGTGGTGTTCGTGCTGCGCGCCGACCACGACGGCGAAGGCGGCATCCTGGCGCTGCAGGCGCTGGCGCGCAACGCCGTTTCCGGCCCGAAGACCCGGCCCTGGGTGTGGCGCGGGATCGGGGTCCTGGGCCTGGTGGGCGCGGCCATGTTCTACGGCGACAGCCTGATCACGCCGGCGATCTCGGTGCTGTCGGCGGTGGAGGGCCTGGAGGTGCAGGCGCCGGTGCTGCAGCGCGTGGTGATCCCGATCACGCTGGCGATCCTCGTGGGGCTGTTCATGGTGCAGAAGAAGGGCACCGGTGTGGTCGGCAAGATCTTCGGGCCGGTGATGCTGCTGTGGTTCCTGGTGCTGGGCGTGGCCGGGCTGTGGCAGGTGCTGCAGCAGCCGCAGGTGCTGGCGGCGCTCGACCCGCGCCGGGCGGTGAGCTTCCTGGTCGTGCACCGGGCGCAGTCGCTGGCCGTGCTGGGCGCGGTGTTCCTGGCGTTCACGGGCGGCGAGGCGCTGTATGCCGACATGGGGCACTTCGGTGCCAGGCCGATCCGTCTCGCGTGGCTCTTCATCGCGCTGCCGGGGCTGGTGCTCAACTACTTCGGGCAGGGCGCGCTGGTGCTGGCGAACCCGGCGGCCATCGACAACCCGTTCTTCCGGCTCTTTCCCTCGTGGGGTGTGCTGCCGATGGTGGTGCTGGCCGCCATGGCCACGGTGATCGCGTCGCAGGCGGTGATCTCGGGCGCCTTCTCGCTCACCGCGCAGGCGATGCGCATGGGCTACCTGCCGCGCATGCGCGTGGTGCAGACCTCTGGCACGGCCATCGGGCAGATCTACGTGCCAGCCGTCAACTGGTTGCTGATGGTCGGCGTGCTGCTGCTGGTGCTGGGCTTCCGCAGTTCGGGCGCGCTGTCGGCGGCGTATGGCATCGCGGTGTCGATCACGATGGTGACGACCACATTGCTGGCCGGCATCGTGGCCTGGGGCCTGTGGCGCTGGAACAAGGTGGCGGTGGTGGTCGGCGTGGCGGCCTTCGCGGCGGTCGACCTGACCTTCGTGGTGTCCAACAGCCTGAAGGTGGCCGAGGGCGGCTGGCTCACGCTGGCGGTGGCGGCCGGGGTGATGGTGCTGTTCACCACCTGGGCCAAGGGCCGGCGCCTGGGCCTGGAAGCGGCGGCGGCCGACAGCCTGCCGCTGCGGCCCTTCGTCGAGTCGCTGGCGCTGAACATGCCGCACCGGGTGAGCGGCACGGCCGTGTTCCTGAACCCCGACGCCACGGCGGTGCCGCATGCGCTGCTGCACAACCTCAAGCACAACCAGGTGCTGCACGAGCAGGTGATCGTGCTGCGCGTGCTCTCGTGCGACACGCCGCGCGTGGACGCGCGCCTGCGCATCGAGGCCGAGCAGCAGATGGACGGCATCTGGGTGGTCACGGCGCGGCACGGCTTCATGGAGCGGGCCGACGTGCCGGAGTTCATCCGCATCCTGGCCTACCAGAAGACCCTGGCCATCGACTCGATGAAGACCTCGTACTTCGTCTCCCGCGCCTCGGTGGGCGAGGAGAACCTGCCGGGCATGAACCCGGTGCGACGGGTGCTGTTCGGCTGGCTGCAGCGCAACGCGGGCCGGGCATCCGATTACTTCGAGCTTCCTGATAACCGGTTGGTCGAAATGGGGCAGAGAACCTAGCGCAGACATTGCTGTCGACATGGTCAACTGACCCGCGGGTCATTGACACTGTTTAACGTTTACCCTAGATTACTAACCGGTGGGTCATTAATGGCCCGGTTCCTCTCTTCTTGGGTGTCTCATGACCGCCTCCGCCGCCTCACTCCGTGCCCGCAGCGCCGCCTGGCTGCTGCTTCCCGCCATCTTTCTGGCCGGCTGTTCGCCGAAACCGCCTGCCCAGGAGCCCGTGAGGGCGGTCAAGTTCGTGACCGTCGGCACCAGCGACTACGACGCCCAGCCCGAGTTCTCGGCCGAGGTGCGGGCCCGGGTCGAATCGCGCCTGGGCTTCCGGGTGGCGGGCAAGATCATCCGCCGCCAGGCCGAGCTCGGCCAGCACGTGCAGGCCGGCCAGGTCTTGGCTCAGCTCGATCCGCAGGACTATCGCCTGGCCGCCGAGGCCGCCCGTGCCCAGCAGGCTGCCGCACTGACCAACCGCGATCTGGCAGCCGCCGACCTCAAGCGCTACACCGAACTGCGATCGCAGAACTTCATCAGCGGCGCCGAACTGGAACGCCGCGAAACCACCTGGAAGGCCGCGCAGGCCCAGCTCGAACAGGCGCAGGCGCAACTGGCCTCGCAAGGCAACCAGGCCAGCTACACGACGCTGGTGGCCGACGTGGCGGGCGTCATCACGGCCATCGAGGCCGAGCCGGGCCAGGTGGTGCAGGCCGGCACGCCGGTCGTGCGCATCGCCCAGGACGGTGCGCGCGACGTGGTGTTCGCGGTGCCTGAAGATCGCGCCGCGCTGATCAAGCCCGGCTCGCCGGTCGCGGTGCGCGGCTGGTCCGGCGGCGAGGTGCTGCAGGGCCAGGTGCGCGAGGTGGCGGCCAGTGCCGACGCGGTCACGCGCACCTACTCGGTCAAGGTGTCGATCGACGCCGCGACCTCGCCGGCGCTCGGCGCCACCGTCTACGCCAGGCCGCAGGCGCTGGCGCGCACCGACGTCGCGGTGATCAAGCTGCCGACCAGCGCGCTGCGCCAGGAAGGCAAGGGCTCGGCGGTCTGGGTGCTCGACAAGGACAGCATGACCGTGCGCTCGCAGCCGGTGCAGGTGGTCACGGCCGACGGCAATGAGGCCGTGATCGGTTCGGGCCTGTCGACCGGGATGATGGTCGTGGCCGCAGGCGTGCACGTGCTGTCGCCGGGGCAGAAGGTCACCATCTACCAGTCGAAGGAGGCCATGGCGGCCGCCGCCAATGGCCAGCAACAGGCGCAGGCGAAGCAGCAGGCGGTCGAGGCCGTGGCCGCGACGAAGAAGGAGATCGCAACGGGTGCCGCCAAATGACGGAAGGCCCTGCGACCCCCGCAACCCCTGCGACAACTCCGGCGTCCGAGTACAAGTCGCCCGGCTTCAACCTTTCCAAATGGGCGCTGGACCACGCGCCCCTCACGCGCTACCTGATGGTGGTGCTGATGGTGCTGGGCGCCTTCGCGTACTTCCAGCTCGGCCAGGACGAAGACCCGCCATTCACCTTCCGTGCCATGGTGGTGCGCACCTACTGGCCCGGCGCCACCGCGCAACAGGTGGCCGAGCAGGTCACCGACAAGTTGGAGCGCACGCTGCAGGAAGCGCCGTACGCCGACAAGATCCGCAGCTACTCCAAGCCGGGCGAGTCGCAGATCATTTTCCAGATCAAGGACTCGTCCAAGGCCGCCGAGGTGGCCAACGTCTGGTACACGGTGCGCAAGAAGATCGGCGACATGCGCGGCACCTTGCCCGCGGGTGTGCAGGGGCCGTTCTTCAATGACGATTTCGGCGACGTCTACGGCGTGATCTACGCGCTGGAAAGCGAAGGCTTCAGCTACGCCGAGCTCAAGACGCTGGCCGACGACGTGCGCCAGCAGCTGCTGCGCGTGAAGGACGTGGCCAAGGTCGACCAGTTCGGCGTGCAGGACGAAAAGGTTTTCATCGAGATCTCGCAGAAGCGCCTGGCCCAGCTGGGGCTCGACTTCAACGCCGTGCTGGCGCAGCTCGGCTCGCAGAACGCGGTCGAAAGCGCCGGCACGATCCAGTCGCCGCTGGACGTGGTGCAGGTGCGCGTGGGCGGCCAGTTCACCAGCGTCGAGCAACTGCGCGAGATGCCGATCCGCGGCAGCTCGGGCAACCAGATCAAGCTCGGCGACATCGCCGAGATCCGCCGCGGCTACGTGGATCCGCCGGCCGTCAAGGTGCACCACCAGGGCAAGGAAGTGATCGCGCTGGGTGTGTCGATGGCCAAGGGCGGCGACATCATCGCGCTGGGCAAGGCGCTCAAGGCCACCACCGCCACCATCGACCAGCGCCTGCCGGCCGGCGTGAAGCTGGCGCAGGTGCAGGACCAGCCGGTGTCGGTGGCCAGCTCGGTCAACGAGTTCGTCGGCGTGCTCATCGAGGCCGTGGCCATCGTGCTGGCCGTGAGCATCATCGCGCTCGGCCTGCACAAGGGCGGGCGCTTCGGCTGGTACATCGACATGCGCCCGGGGCTGGTGGTGGCCATCACCATTCCGCTGGTGCTGGCCGTGACCTTCCTGGCCATGAACTACTTCGGCATCGGGCTGCACAAGATATCGCTGGGGTCGCTGATCATCGCGCTCGGCCTCCTGGTGGACGACGCGATCATCGCGGTCGAGATGATGGTGCGGAAGATGGAGGAGGGCTACGACAAGGTCCGCGCCGCCACCTTCGCCTACGACGTCACGGCCAAGCCGATGCTCACGGGCACGCTCATCACGGCGGCGGGCTTCCTGCCGATCGGCATCGCCAAGTCGGTGACGGGCGAATACACCTTCGCGATCTTCGCGGTGACGGTGATTGCGCTGGTGCTGTCGTGGATCGTGTCGGTGTACTTCGTGCCGTACCTGGGCACGCTGCTGCTCAAGGTGAAGCCGCACGACCCCGACGCGCCGCCGCACGAGCTGTTCGACACGCCGTTCTACAACAGCTTCCGCCGCGCGGTGAACTGGTGCGTGCAGCACCGCTGGCTGACCATCGGCGCCACCGTGCTGATCTTTGCGCTGGGCATCGTCGGCATGGGCAAGGTGCAGCAGCAGTTCTTCCCCGATTCGAGCCGGCCCGAGATCATGGTGGACATCTGGTTCCCCGAAGGCACCTCGTTCGCCGCCAACGAAGAGGTGGCCAAGCGCGTCGAACAGCGCGTGATGAAGGAAGAGGGCGTGAAGACCGTCAGCACCTGGATCGGCTCCGGCGTGCCGCGCTTCTACCTGCCGCTGGACCAGGTGTTTCCGCAGACCAACGTGTCGCAGCTCATCGTGCTGGCCAAGGACCTGAAGGTGCGCGAAACGCTGCGCCTGCGCCTGCCCGCCTTGCTGGCCGAAGAGTTCCCCGAGGTGCGCGGCCGCGTGAAGCTGCTGCCCAACGGCCCGCCGGTGCCGTACCCGGTGCAGTTCCGCGTGATCGGCACCGAGCCCGCCCAGCTGCGCGCCCGCGCCGACGAGGTGAAGGCCGTGCTGCGCGAGAGCCCCAACATGCGCGGCGTGAACGACAACTGGAACGAGTCGGTCAAGGTGATCCGCCTGGAGATCGACCAGGCCAAGGCGCGTGCGCTCGGCGTGACCAGCCAGGCCATCGCGCAAGCATCGCGCACCATGTTCAGCGGCACCACGGTCGGCCAGTACCGCGAGAACGACCTGCTGATCGACATCGTGCTGCGCCAGTCGGCCGACGAGCGCGAGGCCATCTCGGACATCGGCAACGCCTACATCCCGACGACCACGGGCCGTTCGATCCCGCTCACGCAGATCGCCCGGCCGGTGTTCACCTGGGAGCCCGGCGTGATGTGGCGCGAGAACCGCGACTACGCCATCACCGTGCAGGGCGACGTGGTGGAAGGCCTGCAGGGCGCCACCGTGACCGAACAGCTGCTGCCCAAGCTGCGCCAGCTGGAAGCCGGCTGGCATGCGGCCGGGCAGGGCGGCTACCGCATCGAGGTGGCGGGCGCCGTGGAGGAAAGCTCCAAGGGCTCGGCCTCGATCGTGGCGGGCGTGCCGATCATGCTGTTCCTGGTGTTCACGCTGCTGATGCTGCAGCTGCACAGCTTCAGCCGCTCGCTGCTGGTGTTCATCACCGGCCCGATGGGCATCGCCGGCGTGGCTGCCGCGCTGCTGCTGCTGAACCGGCCTTTCGGCTTCGTGGCGCTGCTCGGCGTGATCGCGCTGATGGGCATGATCCAGCGCAACGCCGTGATCCTGATCGACCAGATCGAGCTCGACCGCGCCGCCGGCGTGCCGGCCTGGGACGCGATCGTCGAATCGGCCGTGCGGCGCCTGCGCCCCATCGTGCTGACCGCCGCGGCGGCGGTGCTGGCGATGATCCCACTGTCGCGCAGCGTGTTCTGGGGCCCGATGGCCGTGGCCATCATGGGCGGGCTGATCGTGGCCACCGTGCTGACGCTGCTGGCGCTGCCGGCCATGTATGCCGCGGCCTTCCGCATCAAGCGGGAGCCGCAAACCGCTGCCGCCTGACAAGGCGCTTTTCAGGGGCCGTTGTCGCGCGGCCCGTATCCCTTGCGCGAGAGTGGGTGAAATCCCCCAAAGGGGGAAGCCGGAAGGCCCCCATTCTTGCGTTTAAAATGCGCGGTTGACCGATTTCAGGCGGACGGTCTTGGGCCAGCGGTTTTCCGCAGCGCCGAGGCCGTCCGCCTTTGCATTCACCTGAAATTTGGCATCGCGCGGGTGGCGAAATTGGTAGACGCACCAGGTTTAGGTCCTGACGTTCGCAAGAACGTGCCGGTTCGAGTCCGGCCCCGCGCACCAGCCACACCCCTCACAAGGAAGACACCATGACCGTGAACGTTGAAACTCTCGAGAAGCTCGAACGCAAGATCACGCTGACCCTGCCGGTCGGCACCATCCAGAACGAAGTCGATTCGCGCCTCAAGAAGCTCGCGCGCACCGTCAAGATGGACGGCTTCCGTCCCGGCAAGGTGCCGATGAACGTCGTGGCCCAGCGCTACGGCTACTCGGTGCACTACGAAGTCATGAACGACAAGGTCGGCGAGGCCTTCTCGCAAGCCGCCAACGAAGCCAAGCTGCGCGTCGCCGGCCAGCCCCGCATCACCGAGAAGGAAGAGTCGCCCGAAGGCCAGCTCGCCTTCGACGCGGTCTTCGAAGTGTTCCCCGAAGTCAAGATCAACGACCTGTCGGGCGCTGAAGTCGAGAAGCTGTCGGCCGAAGTCGGCGACGAAGCCATCGACAAGACCCTGGACATCCTGCGCAAGCAGCGTCGTACCTTCGCCCAGCGCGCCCAAGACGCCGTGGCCGAAGACAACGACCGCGTGACGGTCGACTTCGAAGGCAAGATCGACGGCGAGCCCTTCCAGGGCGGCAAGGCCGAAGACTTCCAGTTCGTCGTCGGCGAAGGCCAGATGCTCAAGGAATTCGAAGACGCCGTGCGCGGCATGAAGTCCGGCGACAGCCGCACCTTCCCGCTGTCGTTCCCGGCCGACTACCACGGCAAGGACGTGGCCGGCAAGCAAGCCGACTTCATGGTCACCGTGAAGAAGATCGAAGCCTCGCACCTGCCCGAAGTCAACGAGCAGCTGGCCAAGTCGCTCGGCATCGCCGAAGCCACCGTGGAAGGCCTGCGCGCCGACATCAAGCGCAACCTCGAGCGCGAAGTGAAGTTCCGCCTGCTGGCCCGCAACAAGAACGCCGTGATGGACGCCCTGGTGGCCAACGCCGAACTCGACCTGCCCAACGCCAGCGTGCAGTCGGAAGTCGCCCGCATGATCGACGGCGCCCGCGCCGAGCTCAAGCAGCGCGGCATCAAGGACGCCGACAAGGCCCCGATCCCCGAGGAAGTGTTCCGCCCGCAAGCCGAGCGCCGCGTGCGCCTGGGCCTGGTCGTGGCCGAGCTGGTGCGTGCCAACGAACTGCAGGCCAAGCCCGAGCAGATCAAGGCCCACATCGACGAGCTGGCCGCCAGCTACGAGAAGCCGCAAGACGTCGTGCGTTGGTACTTCAGCGACAACAACCGCCTGGCGGAAGTCGAAGCCGTGGTCATCGAGAACAACGTGACCGACTTCGTGCTGGGCAAGGCCAAGGTCAACGAAAAGTCGGTGTCGTTCGACGAACTGATGGCGCAGCAGCAGTAAGCTGGTTTCCGTCGCTGCATGCAGCAACGCCGATGGGGCTTGTGCTTTGCGGCACGAGCCCCATTTCACTCAGGCGTACAGTTCAATCAGAGCGAACGAATCCATTTTCCGGAGAGCAAATTCATGAGCGCACAGGAAATTCAAGGCCTCGGCATGATCCCGATGGTCGTCGAGCAGTCGGGCCGCGGCGAGCGGTCGTACGACATCTACTCGCGTCTCCTCAAGGAACGCATCATCTTCCTGGTGGGCGAGGTCAACGACCAGACTGCCAACCTCGTGGTGGCCCAGTTGCTGTTCCTCGAGAGCGAGAACCCGGACAAGGACATTTCGTTCTACATCAACTCCCCGGGCGGCAGCGTGAGCGCCGGCATGGCGATCTACGACACGATGCAGTTCATCAAGCCGTCGGTGTCGACCATGTGCCTGGGCTTTGCGGCCAGCATGGGCGCCTTCCTGCTGGCAGCCGGCGAGAAGGGCAAGCGTTTCTCGCTGCCCAACTCCAAGATCATGATCCACCAGGTGCTGGGCGGCGCTCGCGGCCAGGCCACCGACATCGAAATCCATGCGCGCGACATCCTGCGCACCAAGGACCAGATGAATCGCATCCTGGCCGAACGCACCGGCCAGCCGCTGGAAAAGGTCAAGTCGGACACCGAGCGCGACTACTTCCTGACCGCTGACGAGGCCAAAGATTACGGCCTGGTCGACCAGGTCGTCTCCCAGCGCGGTTAATGCCGCCCGGCGCCTCGGGCGCCCAAAAGGCAAAAACGGCGTTTCCCACACGGGAAACGCCGTTTTTGTTTAGTTATCATTGTCCATACCCTGTCACGAGGCAAAAGTCCATGGCCGAAAAAAAAGGCACCTCCAGCGAAAAAACGCTTTATTGCTCGTTCTGCGGCAAGAGCCAGCATGAGGTCAAGAAGCTGATCGCGGGCCCTTCGGTCTTCATCTGCGACGAATGCATCGACCTGTGCAACGAGATCATCCGTGACGAGCTGCCGGCCGGTGAGGAAGCTCGCGACGCGCGCAGCGACCTGCCCACGCCGCTGGAGATCAAGACCAACCTCGACAACTACGTGATCGGCCAGGAGCCGGCCAAGCGCATGCTGTCGGTGGCGGTCTACAACCACTACAAGCGCCTGCGCCACAAGGAAAAGAACACCAAGGGCGACGAGGTCGAGCTCAGCAAGAGCAACATCCTCTTGATCGGCCCCACGGGTTCGGGCAAGACGCTCTTGGCGCAAACACTCGCGCGCATGCTCGACGTGCCCTTCGTGATGGCCGACGCCACCACGCTGACCGAAGCCGGCTATGTGGGCGAAGACGTCGAGAACATCATCCAGAAGCTGCTGCAAAGCTGCAACTACGAGGTCGAGCGCGCCCAGCGCGGCATCGTCTACATCGACGAAATCGACAAGATCTCGCGCAAGTCCGACAACCCCTCGATCACGCGCGACGTGTCGGGCGAGGGCGTGCAGCAGGCGCTGCTCAAGCTCATCGAAGGCACCATGGCCAGCGTGCCGCCCCAGGGCGGGCGCAAGCACCCGAACCAGGACTTCCTGCAGATCGACACGACCAACATCCTGTTCATCTGCGGCGGCGCCTTTGCGGGCCTCGAGAAGGTCATCGAAAACCGCACCGAGGCCTCGGGTATCGGCTTCGGCGCCGCAGTGAAGAGCAAGGCCCAGCGCAGCATCACCGAGGTGTTCCGCGAAGTCGAGCCCGAAGACCTGATCAAGTTCGGCCTGATCCCCGAACTCGTGGGCCGCATGCCCGTGGTCGCCTCGCTGGCCGAGCTGAGCGAAGACGCGCTGGTGCAGATCCTGACCGAGCCCAAGAATGCGGTGGTGAAGCAGTTCACCAAGCTGCTGCAGATGGAGGGCGTGGACCTCGAGATCCGTCCCGCGGCGCTCAAGGCGATCGCCCGCAAGGCGCTGGCCCGCAAGACCGGTGCGCGCGGCCTGCGCTCGATCCTTGAACAGTCGCTGATCGACACCATGTTCGAATTGCCGAACGCGACCAATGTCGACAAGGTGGTGGTCGAGGAATCGACCATCGACGAAAACAAGCCCCCGCTGCTCGTGTACCGCGAAACGGCGAAAAAGGCCTAAAGGACAAGGACGCTCATGTCTGGTCATACCCCATTGCCCCCCGAAGCCCTCGACCTGCCGCTGCTGCCGCTGCGGGACGTCGTGGTGTTTCCCCACATGGTGATCCCGCTCTTCGTGGGTCGCCCGAAGAGCATCAAGGCGCTCGAGCTGGCGATGGAGGCCGAGCGCCGCATCATGCTGGTGGCCCAGAAGGCCGCCGCCAAGGACGAGCCCTCGGTCGAGGACATGTTCGAGGTCGGCTGCGTCTCGACCATCCTGCAGATGCTCAAGCTGCCCGACGGCACCGTGAAGGTGCTGGTCGAAGGCCAGCAGCGCGCCCGCGTGAACCGCATCGATGACGGCGAAACCCATTTCTCGGCCAACGTGACGCCCGTCGAGGCGCCCGAAGGCGGCGAGAAGGGTACCGAGGTCGAGGCGCTGCGCCGCGCGGTGATGCAGCAGTTCGACCAGTACGTCAAACTGAACAAGAAAATCCCGCCCGAGATCCTCACCTCGATCTCGAGCATCGACGACGCCGGCCGCCTGGCCGACACCATCGCCGCCCACCTGCCGCTCAAGCTCGACAACAAGCAGGCCGTGCTCGACCTGGACGACGTCAAGGCGCGGCTGGAAAACCTGTTCGGCCAGCTCGAGCGCGAAGTCGACATCCTGAATGTCGACAAGAAGATCCGTGGCCGCGTGAAGCGCCAGATGGAGAAGAATCAGCGCGACTTCTACCTCAACGAGCAGGTCAAGGCCATCCAGAAGGAGCTCGGCGAAGGCGAAGAGGGCGCGGACATCGAGGAGATCGAGAAGAAGATCAAGCTCGCCAAGATGTCCAAGGAAGGCCTGAAGAAGGCCGAGGGCGAGCTCAAGAAGCTCAAGCTCATGTCGCCCATGTCGGCCGAAGCCACGGTGGTGCGTAACTACATCGACGTGCTCATCAGCCTGCCGTGGAGCAAGAAGACCAAGATCAAGCACGACCTGGCCAATGCCGAGGCCGTGCTCAACGCCGACCACTACGGCCTCGAGAAGGTCAAGGACCGCATCCTTGAATACCTCGCGGTGCAGCAACGCGTCGACAAGGTGAAGGCGCCCATCCTGTGCCTCGTGGGCCCACCGGGTGTCGGCAAGACCTCGCTGGGGCAGTCGATCGCCAAGGCGACCGGCCGCAAGTACACCCGCATGGCGCTGGGCGGCATGCGCGACGAAGCCGAGATCCGCGGCCACCGCCGCACCTACATCGGCGCGCTGCCGGGCAAGGTGCTGCAGGGGCTGAGCAAGATCGGCACGCGCAATCCGCTGTTCCTGCTGGACGAAATCGACAAGCTGGGCACGGACTTCCGCGGCGATCCGTCGAGCGCGCTGCTCGAGGTGCTCGACCCCGAGCAGAACCACACCTTCGGCGACCACTACGTGGAAGTCGACTTCGACCTGAGCGACGTCATGTTCGTCGCCACCTCGAACTCGATGAACATTCCGCCGGCGCTGCTGGACCGCATGGAAGTCATTCGCCTCTCGGGCTACACCGAGGACGAGAAGACCAACATCGCGATCAAGTACCTGCTGCCCAAGCAGATGAAGAACAACGGCGTGAAGGACGACGAACTGGCCGTCACCGAATCCGCCGTGCGCGACATCGTGCGCTACTACACGCGTGAAGCCGGCGTGCGCTCGCTCGAGCGCGAGCTGTCCAAGATCTGCCGCAAGGTGGTGAAGGGCCTGCTGCTCAAGCAACTGACGCCCAAGGTCACGGTCGACGGCGAGAACCTCAACGAGTTCCTCGGCGTGCGCAAGTACAGCTTCGGCCTGGCCGAGAAGCAGAACCAGGTCGGCCAGGTGGTGGGCCTTGCGTGGACCGAAGTCGGCGGCGACCTGCTGACGATCGAGGCCGTGACCATGCCCGGCAAGGGCGTGATCAGCCGCACCGGTTCGCTGGGCGACGTGATGAAGGAGTCGGTCGAGGCCGCGCGCACCGTGGTGCGCAGCCGCTCGCGCCGCCTGGGCATCAAGGACGAGGTGTTCGAGAAGCGCGACATCCACATCCACGTGCCCGACGGCGCCACGCCCAAGGACGGCCCGAGCGCGGGCGCGGCGATGACGACGGCCTTCGTGTCGGCGCTCACGGGCATCCCGGTTCGTGCCGACGTCGCGATGACCGGCGAGATCACGCTGCGCGGTGAGGTCACGGCCATCGGCGGCCTGAAGGAAAAGCTGCTGGCCGCCCTGCGCGGCGGCATCAAGACCGTGCTGATCCCCGAAGAGAACGCCAAGGACCTGCAGGACATTCCCGAGAACGTGAAGAACGGCCTCGAGATCGTGCCGGTGAAGTGGATCGACAAGGTGCTCGAGATCGCGCTCGAGAAGATGCCAGAGCCGCTGTCCGACGAAGAGGTGGCCGCTTCGGCTGCTGCGGTGGCCGAACTGGCCAAACAGCGCGCTGCGGCGCCGGCCGTCGAAGGCTCTGTCAAACATTGATCGATTGATTGCAGAACTTGTGAAGCCTCAAAAAACTGGTATATAATTTGAGGCTCGAAACGCGGGAATAGCTCAGTTGGTAGAGCGCAACCTTGCCAAGGTTGAGGTCGAGAGTTCGAGACTCTTTTCCCGCTCCAGTTTTGAAAAAGGGAAGCAAGCAGCTTCCCTTTTTTTCGCAGTTCGATTTCGTTATTCAGCGTGGCGCGATAGCAAAGCGGTTATGCAACGGATTGCAAATCCGTCTAGCCCGGTTCGACTCCGGGTCGCGCCTCCACCCTCTCGTCAAGACCGATCGGCTCCGATACACAAGCCCCGCCAACCGACGTTGCCGGGGCTTGTTTCATTTGGGTTATCGTCGATGTTCAACCCGAGGCCCGGATGGTGAAATTGGTAGACACATCGGACTTAAAATCCGCCGCTTCCTTAATCGGGGCATACGGGTTCGACCCCCGTTCCGGGTACCACCATATTTACAAGGGAGTATTTGATGCCTCGCTACAACGCTCCATTTGAGATCCATGTGCATGGCGATGTGCCGCTGCGCTCGGACGTGAGCTTCGAGCAGATCCAGGAGGCGCTGCGGCCGCTCTGGAAATACGCAGGCGCCAAATCGCTGGCCGACGGTGCCACCAGCACCTACGAAGAAGAACCCGGCATCCGCTTCGAGCAGAAGGACCACACGCTGCAGATCTGCTGGACCGTGCCGGGCGACGAAGACTTCCGCCAGGCGCTCGACGAGATGTGCATGGGCCTGAACGAACTCTCCGAGCGCGGTGCCGCGATCGAAGTCACCTTCTATGACACCGATTTCGACGAGGAAGAGGGCGACCCTGACGAAGAGTCGCGCGACGACTTCCTGATGCTGTTCGTGGGCCCCAACCCGGCCGCGATCATGCAGGTGCAGCGCGACCTGCTGGTCGAAGACGTGGTCAACCTCATGGAACGCCACTTCGACGGTGCCGAACTCGGCGGTGTGGTTGCCGAAATCGATCGCCTCTTCAGCGACCGCTTTGATGCCCTCGTGAACTCGCTCGAAATCGGCAAGCGTCCGCGCGGTGCCGGTGGGGCCGGCGGCGGCAGCGGTGGCGGCCACGGCGGTGGCCGTCGTCCGCGCCACCTGCACTAACCCTTCACTCCGCCCGGTCCCAAGGCCGCATGGCCCTGTTCCCAGCCTCCGCGTTGCGCCCCGGCGTGCGCAAGCGCGAGGTGTTCGGCTGGGCGATGTACGACTTCGCGAACTCGGGCTACACCACGGTCGTGATCACGGCGGTGTTCGCCGTCTACTTCGTGGGTGGCATCGCCAAGGGTGCGCCATGGGCCACCTTCGCGTGGACCGTGGCCCTCAGTACCTCGTACGCCATCGTGATGCTCACGATGCCCGCCATCGGCGCCTGGGCCGACCTGCGCGCCGCCAAGAAGCGCGTGCTGGTCATGACGACCACGGGCTGCGTGCTCGCCACGGCGGCTCTGGCGCTCACGCCGGGCTTCGCGGGCGGCCCGATGGGCGTTGCGCTCGCGATGGCGCTGGTAATCGTCTCCAACGCGTTCTATTCCTACGGCGAGTCGCTGACGGGCGCCTTCCTGCCTGAGCTGGCGACGGCCGAAGGCATGGGCAAGGTGAGCGGCTGGGGCTGGGCCTTCGGCTATGTCGGCGGCATGCTGGCGCTGGGGTTGTGCCTGGCATACGTGCTGTGGTCGCAGGCGCGCGGGTTGCCGGCGGCGCACTTCGTGCCGGTCACGATGCTGATCACGGCAGCGATCTACGGCGTGGCCGCCTGCGTCACTTTCGCGCTGCTGCCCGAACGCGCCGTGCCGCAGGCCCGCCGCGGCCAAGACAGCGCCTGGCGGCAATTGCGCGCCACCTTCCAGCAGGCCCGCGCCTACCGCGACTTCATGTGGCTGCTGGTCTGCACCGTCTGCTACCAGGGCGGCGTGGCGGTCGCGATCACGCTGGCCGCGATCTACGCCGAGCAGGTGATCGGCTTCGTCGCGAGCGAGACGATGGTGCTGATCTTCGTGCTCAACGTCGCGGCCGCGCTCGGCGCCTTCGCCTTCGGCTACGTGCAGGACCGCATCGGCCACAAGGTGTCGCTGGCCGCGACGCTGCTCGCGTGGATCGCGGTGTGCGTGATTGCCGCGTGGGTCACGACCAAGGGCGGCTTCTGGTGGGCCGCCGCCATCGCGGGGCTGGCGATGGGCTCGAGCCAGTCGGCCGGGCGCGCGATGACGGGCTACCTCGCGCCGCCGCAACAGCTGGCCGAGTTCTTCGGCCTCTGGACCTTCGCCACGCGCCTGGCCGGCATCATCGGCCCGCTGAGCTTCGGCGCCATCACCTGGGCCACCGGCGGCAACCAGCGCATCGCGATCCTCTCGACGGCCGTGCTGTTCATCGGCGGGCTACTGCTGCTGCTGCCGATCGACATGCAACGCGGCCGCAGGGCTGCGCTGCACGACAAGGCTGCTGCGCGATAGCGGCGCCCCGGCGCCTCAGGGCGTCTGCTGCAGCGACTTCGGCACCTTGAAGCGCTCGCCGTCATAGCGCAGCGTCACGGTGCTGAACTTGGCGGGCAGCGCTTTCTCGACGCAACCCTGGTCTTCCTGTTCCTGCGCACGACTTTGCACCAGCGTGCGCGACAGCTGCAGGTCGGCCAAGCCGTTGCTCGTGGTGCGCGCGACCGACAGCATGGTGCGCAGCTTCTCGAAGTGGCCGGTGCAGGTGGCGTCCCAGCCGCCGTTGTCGTGGTCGAGCTCGATCTCCTGCAGCACCTGCTGCAGCTTGTTGCCGCGCTGCACGTACAGGCGCACGGTCTCACTGGCCTGCGGGCCCGAGGTCGTGCTGTTGCCGCGGTAGCGCACGCGCAGGCCGAAGGCGCGCGTGTCGGGCGACAGCACATAGCGCGAGGTGTCGACGCGGATTTCCTGGATCGAGGTGGTGGCGTCTTCGTCGAGCGCCTCGGGCAGGAAGATCCGCCCGATCACCGTGTCGCGGTCGGTGTTGCCATTGTCGGGCCGCTGGATCAGCAGCAGCGCGAGGTCGAAGACCTTGGCGCCCTTGTCCGTGGTCTCGCGCGGCATGGGCAGCACCACGATGCTGCGGCCGGGAAACGCCGGCCAGACCTTGCAGGCGGCCAGCCGCTCGTCGAGCGGCTGCTTCGGATAGAGCTTGGCGTGCATGCGCTCGGCCAGCCCGCTTTCGCAGGCGGCGTGGCCCAAGCCGGCGGCCGAGGCCAGGCCCAGCAGGACCAGTGCATGACGCAGGAAGAAGAGGGCGCGCATGGCGGGTGAAAGGATGTCAGGCAGCGTTCGCCGCGGGCACCGAAGCGCCTCGCGCGCGTGCGGGCAGCCAGCGCGCCGCGGCGGCTTCGAGCACCGCCAGGTCGCCGCTGCTCTCGAGCACCAGCGCGCCTTCGCTGCCGTCGTCGGCCAGCCGGCCGAGCGACGCCAGCACGCGACGCGTCTGCTGCGCGACCGGCGCGCCGGTGTCGATGAAGCGCAGCGTCGCCGGTGCGTGGCGCTGCAGTTCGTCTTTCACGAGCGGGTAGTGCGTGCAGCCGAGCACCACGGTGTCGACCTGGCCCGCGCCGTCGCCGAAGGGGCCGGCCTGCGCCATGTAGCGCGCACACAGCGCGGCGATGCCGGGGTTGTCGAAGCCTTCGATGGCCTTCACGAGACCGTCGCACGGCACGGGCCGCACGGTGGCCGAGCCGCCGAAGGACTCGCGCAGGGCTGCGTACCGGGCGCTGGCCAGCGTGCCGCGCGTGGCCAGCACCGCGATGTGGCCCGTGCGGCTCGTCGCCACGGCGGGCTTGAGCGCCGGTTCCAGGCCCACGATGGGCAGCGCGGGAAATTCGGCGCGCAGCACGTGGATCGCCGCCGTGGTGGCCGTGTTGCAGGCCACCACCAGCGCCTTGATGTCGTGTGCGCGCAGCAGGTGTTCGACCACCTGGCGCGAGTGCGCGATGACGTAGGCGTCGCCGCGCTCGCCATACGGCGCGTTCGCGGTGTCGGCGAAGTAGACGAAGCGTTCCGTCGGCAGTTCGGCCTGCAGCGCGGCGAGCGTGCTCAGCCCCCCGACGCCGCTGTCGAACACGCCGACCGGGTTCAAGCGACTTCCAGCGGAATGGTCTTGAACTCGCCGCTGGCGATGCGCTTTTGCCACTCGGCCGGGCCGGTGATGTGCGCGCTGGTGCCGCCGGCATCGACCGCCACCGTCACGGGCATGTCGACCACGTCGAATTCGTAGATGGCTTCCATGCCCAGGTCTTCGAAGCCCACGACCTTGGCGGTCTTGATGGCCTTGCTCACGAGGTAAGCGGCGCCGCCCACGGCCATGAGGTAGGCGCTCTTGTGCTTCTTGATCGCCTCGATGGCGACCGGGCCGCGCTCGGCCTTGCCGATCATGGCGATCAGGCCCGTTTCGGCCAGCATCATCTCGGTGAAGCCGTCCATGCGCGTGGCGGTGGTCGGGCCGGCGGGGCCCACGGCTTCGTTGCCGACCGGGTCGACCGGGCCGACGTAGTAGATGACGCGGTTCTTGAAGTCGACCGGCAGCTTTTCGCCCTTGGCCAGCATGCCCTGGATGCGCTTGTGCGCGGCGTCGCGGCCGGTGAGCATCTTGCCGTTCAGCAGCAGCGTGTCGCCGGGCTTCCAGCTCGCCACTTCGGCGGGCGTGAGCTGGTCGAGGTTGACGCGCTTGCTCTTCTTTTCGTCGGGTGCCCAGTTCACGTCGGGCCACAGGTCCAGCGACGGCGGGTCGAGGTAGACCGGGCCGCTGCCGTCCATCACGAAGTGCGCGTGGCGCGTGGCGGCGCAGTTGGGGATCATCGCCACGGGCTTGCTGGCCGCGTGCGTGGGGTACATCTGGATCTTGACGTCGAGCACGGTGGCCAGGCCGCCCAGGCCCTGCGCGCCGATGCCCAGGGCGTTGACCTTCTCGAACAGTTCGAGGCGCAGCGCCTCGACCTTGCTGAGCTCGGCGCCCGAGGCGGCCTTGGCCTGCAGCTCGTGCATGTCCAGGTCGTCCATCAGGCTTTCCTTGGCCATCAGCGCGGCCTTCTCGGCCGTGCCGCCGATGCCGATGCCCAGCATGCCCGGCGGGCACCAGCCGGCGCCCATGGTCGGCACCGTCTTGAGCACCCAGTCGACCACGCTGTCACCGGGGTTCAGCATGACCAGCTTGCTCTTGTTCTCGCTGCCGCCGCCCTTGGCGGCCACCGTCACCTCGACGGTGTTGCCGGGCACGATCTCGGTGAAGATCACCGCGGGCGTGTTGTCCTTGGTGTTCTTGCGATCGAACTGCGGGTCGCCCACGACCGAGGCGCGCAGCGTGTTGTCGGGGTGGTTGTAGCCGCGGCGCACGCCTTCGTTGATGGCGTCGTCCAGCGAACCGGTGAAGCCGCCCCAGCGCACGTCCATGCCCACCTTGAGGAACACGTTGACGATGCCGGTGTCCTGGCAGATCGGGCGGTGGCCCGTGGCGCTCATCTTGCTGTTGGTCAGGATCTGCGCGATGGCGTCCTTGGCGGCGGGACTCTGCTCGCGCTCGTAGGCCTTGGCGAGGTGGGCAATGTAGTCCGCGGGGTGGTAGTAGCTGATGTACTGGAGCGCGGCGCTGATCGATTCGATCAGGTCGGCCTGCTGGATCGTGGTCGTCATGGTGGGGAGTCTTCTTGGAGGGGGAACGCCCTCGATTATCTCAGCCACCAATACCGCAGGCCGGCGCCGGGCGAAAGGGCGCCGGCGCGGGTGTGAGTCGGTGTTACCGGGCCGCAGCGCGCGCCTGCGCAATCCACCCGTCGAAGGTCGCCTGGTGCACCCGAATCCACCCGTCGGTATGCCGCGTCACGTCCTGCATGCTGTTCGCGCCTTCGCTCATGCGCCGGTTCTGCGCGTTGATGTCGCTGATCGGCAGCTTCATCACCTCGAACAGGCGGCCGGCAGCGGGGTTCTTCTCGATGAAGGCCCGGTTGGCGACGATGCGCTGCTCGTTGGCCAGGAAGCCGTAGTTGCGGCCGTTGGGCAGCCGGGTGTCGACCTGCGCGCCGGCCTGCGCGGGCGAGAAGGGCACCTGCAGCCAGACCACGTCGGCGCCCGGGCGCAGCACGGCGCTGACCCAGTAGGGCGTCCACGTGTAGTAGAGGATCGGCTTGTCCTGCTTGAAGCGCGCGATGGTGTCGGCCATGAGCGCCGCGTAGCTGCCCTGCTTGTGGGTCACGCTGTCGCGCAGCTGGTAGGCGTTCAGGTGGTTCTCGATGGCCAGCTCGCAGCCCCAGCCGGGGTTGCAGCCGGTGAGGTCGGCCTTGCCGTCGCCGTCGGCATCGAACAGCTTCGCGATGGCCGGGTCCTTCAACTGCGCGAGGTTCGTGATGTTGTATTGCTCGGCGGTCTTGCGGTCGATCAGGTAGCCCTGCACCGCACCGTCGGAGTACGTGCCCTGGCGCCACAGCTTGGCGTCGCCGCCGCTGTTCTTGTAGAAGTCGGCGTGCAGCAGGCTCCAGTGGTTGGCCATGAAGGTGGCGTCGCCGTTGGCAATGGCCAGGTGCTCGGTGGCGGGCTCCAGGTCTTTCATCGGCTCGACCTTGTAGCCGAGCTTCTCGAGCGCGCGCATCACCAGCAGCGTCTGGAAGGCTTCCTCGGCGAGCGAGCTTTTCAGCGGCTGCACGGTGACGCCCTGGCCGGGCAGATCAGTGGCGGCCTGCGCGGTCGCACCGAAGGCGGCGAAGCCCAGCGCCAGGAGGCCGCGGGCGAGGAAGAGGCGGGTGTTCTTCATGCGTGGATGTCCTCCGGGGCGGTCAGTGCGCTTGCGTGGAAAGGGCGGGCACGGCGTCATCGGCGTGCGAGCCGCGCGAGGGCGTGCCGACAAGGCGCTGCAGCGTGCGCAGCGCGAGGCCGGCCGGTCCCGTGTACCACCAGCGGTGGCCGGCGCTGCGGCGCGACTTGCCCATGGCCTGCGTCAGGCGGTCCAGCGTGATCGCCAGCAGCACGATGCCCAGGCCGCCGACGGTGGCCAGGCCCATGTCGAGCCGGCCGATGCCGCGCAGCACCATCTGGCCCAGGCCGCCCACGGCGATCATCGAGGCGATCACCACCATCGACAGCGACAGCATCAGCGCCTGGTTGATGCCCGCCATGATCGAGGGCATGGCCAGCGGCAGCTTCACCTTCACGAGCATCTGCCAGGGCGAGGCGCCGTAGGCGCGCGCGGCCTCGATGAGGTCGGGGCGCACCTGGCGCAGGCCGAGGTTGGTCAGGCGCACCAGCGGGGCGAGCGCGAAGACGATGGTCACGATCACGCCCGGCACGTTGCCGATGCCGAACAGCATCACCACCGGCACGAGGTACACGAAGGCCGGCGTGGTCTGCATGGCGTCGAGCACCGGGCGCATCACGCGCTGGGCCCGGTCGCTGCTGGCCAGCAGCACGCCCAGCGGCAGGCCGATGACCATGCAGAACACCAATGAGGTCAGCACCAGCGACAGCGTGACCATGGCTTCGGGCCAGATGCCCAGCACGGTCACCAGCATCAGCGACACGACGGTGCCGATGGCCAGCGCGCGGCCGGCGAACTGCCAGGCGAGCAGGCCGATGAGCGCGATCATCGGCAGCGCGGGCAGGGCGGTGAGCAGGCCCTGCACCGAGTTGAGCGTGCTGTCGATCGGCAGGCGCACGGTCTGGAAGAAGGGACGGAAGTGCTCCACCACCCAACCCAGGCCCTGGTTGATCCAGGCCTCGACGGGCAGCGAGCCGTCCCACAAGCGGTGCAGCGCGAAGCCGTTGGTGGCGGTGTCGGCTTGGCCGGCAAGGGCGTGCGCGGTGTTCGCCGGGGCGTCGAGCCAGGCGCTGGCGGCCGAGGTGTCAGGCGCGGCCGAGATGGCTTCCCACGGATCGAGGGCCGCAGGGGACGCGGCGGGCGTGTCCAGGACGGGGGTGTCCAGCAGGGGCGCGTTCAGGTCGGAAGGCAATGTGGTGTCGTTCATCGTTCAAGGTCCTTCGTGAATTCAGTGCGGCTCGGCGGCGAGTGCGGGCGCGGCATGCGGCGAGACGGGTTCGATCGGCGGCGTGTCGCGGTCGAGGAACTTGAGCAGCGTCGTCTTGCTGATCGCGCCGCAGAAGCGGCCGTCGCCGGCCACGACCGGCAGTGCGCACGGCGCCTGCGCGAGCTGGCCGATCAGGCCGGCCACGGGGGCTTCGGCGTCGATGCGCGGCAGGTCCTCGAGGAAGGCGTGCTGCAACCCGAGCGGGCCCGAATGTCCGTCGAGCGCACCGCGCAGCGTGTCGGCCGAGACCACGCCCAGGAAGCGCTTGGTCGGGCTGGTCACGTAGGCGAAGTCGCGGTCCTGGTCTTCGAGCAGCTTGAGCGCCGCGCGTGCGCCGCGCTCGGGGTGCTCGCACACCACGGTGAGCGACTTGCGCGCGATGTCCGCCGCCTTGAACACCGCCGCCGCGTCCACCCCGCGCACGAAGCTGCGCACGTAGTCGTCGGCCGGGCTGCGCAAAATCTCGTCGGGCGTGCCGACCTGGATCACGTGGCCGTCCTTCATGATCGCGATGCGGTCGCCGATGCGCATGGCTTCGTCCAGGTCGTGCGAGATGAAGACGATGGTGCGGCGTTGCACCTGCTGCAGCCGCAGCAGCTCCGACTGCATCTCGGTGCGGATGATCGGGTCGAGCGCCGAGAAGGCCTCGTCCATCAGCAGGATCGACGGGTCGGACGCCAGCGCGCGCGCCAGGCCCACGCGCTGCTGCATGCCGCCCGACAGCTCGTCGGGGTAGCTGTCGCCCCAGCCCGAAAGGCCCACCTGCGCCAGCGCCAGGTCGGCCTGCGCGAGGCGGTCTTTCTTGCGCGTGCCCGACAGTTCCAGACCGAAGGCGGTGTTCTCGCGCACCGTCATGTGCGGCATGAGCGCGAACGACTGGAACACCATGCTGATGTCCTTGCGGCGCAGCGCGCGCAGCTTGCTGTCGGAGTGCTCGTTGATGTCGGCGCCGTCGATCACGATGCGCCCGGCGGTCGGCTCGATGAGCCGGTTCAACAGGCGCACCAGCGTCGACTTGCCCGAGCCCGACAGGCCCATGATCACGAAGATCTCGCCGGCCTGGATCTCGAAGGTGGCATCGAACACGCCGATCGACTGGCCGGTCTTCGCCAGGATTTCCTTCTTGGAAAAACCTTGGCGGACCAGCTCGAGGGCTTGTTCGGGCGAGTCGCCGAACACCTTGAAGACATGGTCGATGAGAATTCCTTTGGCCATATGCCGGGGCTCCTTGAGTGAAGGGTGGACACAGCACCGCCCCGGAGGGCGGCAACGGCCACGCCATCAGCCCGATGAGGGAGCTGCCCGACAGCGCGCATGAAGATTGCGCATGCGCATGCAATGGCCCGGCGAGCCCCGAGGGCTGCCGACAGGCACTGAAGACGACTTGGCGACGAAGCCAGTGCCCGCCGGATGCTTCATTCGCAGACAACGGGCCTGGTCGAGGGGCGCCGCCTGGATGAGCGTGACGTGGCAATGGGGCCGGAAAAAAGATCCGGCCGGTTTGCCGGGCTGGGCCCGGCGTGAAGGGCCTTGCACCGCGACGGGATTCGCTGATCCGCGAGTAGTGCAAGGGTGACCAACATGACTTGTTGGTCGTCGGAAGTCGCTAATTATAACTTTTTGGCATGACGCGAGTCAACCCACGGGCGTATCGTGTCTGTGGGACCTGAGCGAAAGGCCTCGTCAGATGCGAGCCATTCTTATTGAGACCATACTCGGCACCGCGCCCGGTGAGCGGGCGCAACCATCCAAGACTGTGGAGCCATTTTTCTCATGACGACTTCTCCCAAGACCCGTGCCGAGCGCGACACCTTCGGCCCGATCGACGTGCCGGCCGACAAGCTGTGGGGCGCGCAGACGCAGCGCTCGCTGCAGAACTTCGACATCTCCGGCGAGCAGCAGCCGCGCGAAATCATCAAGGCGCTGGCCCAGGTCAAACGCGCATCGGCCGTGGTCAATCACGCGCTGGGCCTGCAGGACGAGAAGAAGACCCACGCCATCGTGGCCGCGGCCGACGAGGTCATTGCCGGCAAGCATCCGGGCGAGTTCCCGCTGGTGGTCTGGCAGACCGGCTCGGGCACGCAGAGCAACATGAACGTCAACGAGGTGCTGGCCAACCGCGCCAGCGAGCTGCTCGGCGGCGAGCGCGGGGAAGGGCGCCTGGTGCACCCGAACGACGACGTGAACCGCAGCCAGTCGAGCAACGACGTGTTCCCCACCGCCATGCACGTGGCGGCCGTCGAAGCCATCACGCACAAGCTGCTGCCCGCCATCGCCAAGCTGCGCGGCACGCTGGCGAAGAAGGCTGAAGACTTCGCCGACATCGTGAAGATCGGCCGCACCCACCTGCAGGACGCCACGCCGCTCACGCTGGGCCAGGAGTTCTCGGGCTACGTGGCGCAGCTGGCGCACGGCGAGGCGCACGTGCGCGCCGCGCTGCCGCACCTGTGCGAACTGGCGCTGGGCGGCACGGCCGTCGGCACCGGGCTCAACGCGCCCAAGGGCTACGCGGAGCAGGTCGCGGCCGAACTCGCGAAGCTCACGAACCTGCCGTTCGTGACCGCGCCGAACAAGTTCGAAGCCATGGCCAGCGTCGATGCGCTGGTGCATGCGCACGGCGCGCTCAAGACGCTCGCCGCCAGCATGAACAAGATCGCCAACGACGTGCGCTGGCTCGCGAGCGGCCCGCGCAGCGGCATCGGCGAGTTGAGCATTCCCGAGAACGAACCGGGCTCGTCGATCATGCCGGGCAAGGTCAACCCGACCCAGAGCGAGGCCGTGACGATGCTGGCCGCGCAGGTGTTCGGCAACGACGTCGCCATCAACATCGGCGGCGCCTCGGGCAACTTCGAGCTGAACGTGTTCCGCCCGATGGTGGCGCACAACTTCCTGCAGAGCGTGCGCCTGCTGGCCGACGGCATGGTGAGCTTCAACGACCATTGCGCCGTGGGCATCGAGCCGAACCGCGAACGCATCACGGAGCTGGTGCAGCGTTCGCTGATGCTGGTGACGGCGCTGAACACGCACATCGGCTACGACAAGTCGGCCTACATCGCCAAGAAGGCGCACAAGGAAGGCACGAGCCTGCGCGAGGCGGCGATTGCGTCGGGGCACCTGACAGCCGAGCAGTTCGATGCGTGGGTGGTGCCGGAGAACATGACGGGTCGCTGATCCGCTCCGCAACCCCCAATGAAAAAAGGACCCGCGAGGGTCCTTTTTCGTTGCCGGCCGAGCGATCAGTAGCCGATCGTGTAGCGCTGGCGCGAGTGCGCAGGCTTCTCGAGCTCGTCGATGAATGCGATCGCGTAGTCCTCGAAGCTGATCCAGCTGCGGCCTTCGGCGCTCACCAGCAGGTCGTCCTTGCCCAGGCGGAACTTGCCGGTGCGCTCGCCTTCGACGAATTCGGCGGAGGGCGACAGGAAGGTCCAGTCGAGGTCCTTCTCGTTGCGCAGCGCATCGAGGAATACGCCGCCGGCCGTGGCTTCGGCGCGGTAGGCGTCGGGGAAGTTCGGCGTGTCGATCACCTTCAGGCCGGGCGCCGCGAACAGGCTGCCGGCGCCGCCGACCACCAGCAGGCGCTTCACACCCGCGCGCTTGACGGGCTCGATGACGGCCGCGGGCGGCACGGTGGCGAAGTGCGCGGCGCTGAACACGGCGTCATGGCCGGCCACGGCCTTTTCTAGGGCGGCGGCGTCGAGCGCGTCGACATCCACGGCCTTCACGTTGGCGCGGCCCGACAGCTTCTCGCTGGCCTTGCGCGCGATGGCGGTGACGGTGTGCCCGCGGCGCAGCGCTTCTTCGAGAAGGCGGCTGCCGGCACGTCCGGTGGCTCCGATGATGGCGATGTGGCTCATGAGGGACTCCAGTCAAAAGTTGGGAAGGGGATGAACCGCATCTTAGGTTTCTGGTTTCGAAAGAAATACCTCGAATTCCGCGCTTCTTTATTCCTAAAATCGTTCGAATGGACCGATTGAACGCAATGCGGGTGTTCGTGACCGTGGTGGACGCGGGCAGCCTTTCGGCCGCGGCCGACAAGCTCGACCTGTCGCGCCCGGTGGTCACGCGCTACGTGGCCGAACTGGAGCAATGGACCGGCGCACGCCTGCTGCACCGCACGACGCGCCGCCTGAGCCTCACTGCGGCGGGCGAAGAGCTGCTGCCGCGCTGCCGCCAAGTGCTCGAACTCGCGGGCGACATGCAGGCGGCGGTGCGCCACCCGGCCGAGGCGCCGAGCGGGCAGTTGCGCATCACGGCCAGCACCTCGTTCGCGCAGGCGCAGCTGGCCGGCGCGGTGGCCGATTACGTGCGGCGCTACCCGGGCGTGGCGGTTGACCTGGTGCTGCTCGACCGTGCGGTGAACTTGGTGGACGAGCGCATCGACCTGGCCATCCGCGTGTCGTCCGAGATCGATCCGAACCTCATCGCACGCCGGCTCTCGGTGTGCCGTTCGGTGGTCTGCGCGACACCCGATTACCTGAAGGCGCACGGCCAGCCGCAGCGCGTGGAAGAGCTGGCGCAGCGCAACTGCCTCACGCATTCGTATTTCGGCCGCAGCCTGTGGAACTTCACGCGCAAGGCCGACGGCCTGCCGGTCTCGGTGGCCGTGGCCGGCAACCTCTCGACCAACGACGCGGCCAGCCTGATGGCGCTGGCGCGGGCCGGGGCGGGCATCGCGATGCTGCCCACCTATCTGACGTCGGGGTTGCTGCAATCGGGCGAGCTGGTGTCGCTCTTTCCCGATCACGAGCCGCAGGTGCTGGGGGTGTACGCGGTGTACGCCTCGCGCAAGCACATGCCGTCTGCGCTGCGCACCTTGCTCGATTTCCTGGCCGAGCGCTTCACCGAAGTGCCGGCCTGGGATGCGGCTTAACTGGCCCTCAGTGGTGGGCGTTGGCGGCGGCCGCCTCGTTCATCAGCTTGTCGGTGTACGCGATGGCCATGGCCGAGAACAGGAACGCGATGTGGATCACGGTCTGCGCGATCAGCACCTTGTCGGTGTAGTTGTCCGCGTTGATGAAGGTCTTGAGCAGATGGATCGAGCTGATACCGATGATGGCGGTGGCCAGCTTCACCTTGAGCACCGAGGCGTTCACGTGGCTCAGCCATTCGGGCTGGTCCTGGTGGCCTTCGAGGTCCATGCGGCTCACGAAGGTCTCGTAGCCGCCCACGATCACCATGATCAGCAGGTTGGAGATCATCACCACGTCGATCAGCGCCAGCACCACCAGCATGATCACCGTCTCGTTGAGCGCGCCGACCGGTGCGGTGGTCTTGTAGCCGATGCTCGCGATCAGGGCCTGCAGCGCATCCTTGTTGCCGAAGGCGGCTTCCACCAGGTGCAGCAGCTCGACCAGGAAGTGCACCACGTACACGCCCTGCGCCACGATCAGTCCCAGGTACAGCGGCAGCTGCAGCCAGCGGCTCGCGAAGATGAGCCGGGGCAGTGGCTTCAGCGGGGAACTGCGTGCTGGTACGGGCGCGTTCCGGGCGTCGAAAGGATCGGGGGCGGACATGAAGTAAGAAGA
Source organism: Variovorax boronicumulans (assembly GCF_009811375.1). Classification (NCBI taxonomy): domain Bacteria; kingdom Pseudomonadati; phylum Pseudomonadota; class Betaproteobacteria; order Burkholderiales; family Comamonadaceae; genus Variovorax; species Variovorax boronicumulans. The sequence continues at coordinate 2,563,569 of NZ_BKDH01000001.1, read as the reverse complement.
CAGATGTAAAAAGTCGGGCGATTCTAGAGGTCTCCCAGTGACGCACTCGTGATAACCCTGCGAACTAACATCGACCCCGTCAGTGGCCCGTAAGTGCGTGCCCCGACATTACGGCCGCATTCAATCAGGAGACAAGAGCATGAGCAGCGCATCGAAGAACATTGAATCCGTCCTGGTCGAGAACCGCGTGTTCCCGCCCGACGCCCGCGCCACCGAAGGCGCCCGCATTGCCGGCATGGCCGCCTACGAGGCGTTGTGCAAGGAAGCCGAACAGGACGTCGAAGGCTTCTGGACCCGCCTGGCCAAGGACAACCTCCAGTGGACGAAGCCCTTCACCCGCACCCTCGATGAATCGAAGGCGCCGTTCTACGAATGGTTCGGCGACGGCGAGCTCAACGCCAGCGCCAACTGCCTGGACAAGCACATCGGCACCCCGGTCGAGAACAAGACCGCCATCGTCTTCGAAGCCGACGACGGCGCCGTCACCCGCGTCACCTACAAGGAACTGCTGGCCCGCGTGAGCCAGTTCGCCAACGCGCTCAAGGCGCAAGGCATCAACAAGGGCGACCGCGTCATCATCTACATGCCGATGACCATCGAAGGCGTGGTCGCCATGCAGGCCTGCGCGCGCATCGGCGCCACCCACAGCGTGGTGTTCGGCGGCTTCTCGGCCAAGGCGCTGCAGGAGCGCATCATCGACGCGGGCGCCGTGGCCGTCATCACCGCCAACTACCAGCTGCGCGGCGGCAAGGAACTGCCGCTGAAGGCCATCGTGGACGACGGCATTGCGCTGGGCGGCTGCGACACGCTCAAGACCGTGCTCGTGTACGAGCGCACGCCCACCGCGTGGAACCGCGTCGAGGGCCGCGACAAGACCTTCACCGAAGCGCTGGCCGGGCAGAGCACCGAGTGCGCGCCCGTGCCGGTCAATGCCGAGCACCCGCTGTTCATCCTCTACACCTCGGGCTCCACCGGCAAGCCCAAGGGCGTGCAGCACGCCACCGGCGGCTACCTGCTGTGGGCCAAGCTCACGATGGACTGGACCTTCGACATCCGTCCCGAAGACCTGTTCTGGTGCACCGCCGACATCGGCTGGATCACCGGCCACACCTACGTCGCCTACGGCCCGCTCGCGGCCGGCGCCACGCAGGTCGTGTTCGAAGGCATCCCGACCTTCCCGCACGCGGGCCGCTTCTGGGAAATGATCCAGAAGCACAAGGTCTCGATCTTCTACACCGCGCCCACCGCGATCCGCTCGCTCATCAAGGCGGCCGAAGGCGACGGAAAAGTGCACCCGAAGAACTGGGACCTGACCAGCCTGCGCATCCTCGGCTCGGTCGGCGAGCCGATCAACCCAGAAGCGTGGATGTGGTACCACCGCAATATCGGCGGCGAGCGCTGCCCGATCGTCGACACCTTCTGGCAGACCGAGACCGGCGGCCACGTCATCACGCCGCTGCCGGGCGCCACGCCGCTGGTGCCGGGCTCGTGCACCTTGCCGCTGCCGGGCATCATGGCCGCGATCGTCGACGAGACGGGCAAGGACCTGCCCAACGGCGCGGGCGGCATGCTGGTCATCAAGCGGCCATGGCCCTCGATGATCCGCACCATCTGGAACGACCCCGAGCGCTTCAAGAAGAGCTACTTCCCCGAAGAGATGGGCGGCACGATCTACCTGGCCGGCGACGGCGCGGTGCGCAGTGCCGACCGCGGCTACTTCCGCATCACGGGCCGCATCGACGATGTGCTCAACGTGTCGGGCCACCGCCTGGGCACGATGGAGATCGAATCGGCGCTGGTGTCCAAGACCGACCTCGTGGCCGAAGCCGCGGTGGTGGGCCGTCCCGACGACGTGACGGGCGAGGCCGTGTGCGCCTTCGTCGTGCTCAAGCGCGCGCGCCCGACTGGCGAGGAAGCCAAGCAGATCGCCAACGAGCTGCGTGCCTGGGTCGCCAAGGAAATCGGCCCCATCGCCAAGCCCAAGGACATCCGCTTCGGCGACAACCTGCCCAAGACGCGCAGCGGCAAGATCATGCGGCGCCTGCTGCGCAGCATCGCCAAGGGCGAGGCGATCACGCAGGACACCTCGACGCTGGAGAACCCAGCGATCCTCGACCAGCTGTCCGAGACGAACTGACCCCCCCCGGGATTGGCCGAATCCGGCCATTCCGGAACAGTTGTCACGAACGCGCTGTACAGAGGTGTAGGACATGGCCGTTTGTGCGGCCATGTGCACCAAAGCGGCCTCCTTGCTGAGGTAAAACCGATGTCGTCACCGCGTGCCACGACAGGCGCGCGGCTTTTGTCATCGTGATCGGTTGTTTGCAAGGAGGCGCCACATGGGCGTGAGATCCGCTTTTCTTTTTGTCATCGTGCTGCTCATCGCGGGGCTTGCCGCGCTGAACTGGGGCACGTTGTCCGCACCCACCGACGTGTGGCTGGGCTTCATGAGCGTGTCGGCGCCGCTGGGGCTGATCATGCTGGGGCTCACGGCCGTGCTCGCAGCCTTCTTCCTCGTGTACGTGCTGTACCTGCACAGCTCGGTGCTGCTGGAGACCAAGCGCCACACGAAGGAAATGCAGACCCAGCGCGACCTCGCCGACAAGGCCGAGGCCTCGCGCTTCACCGAGCTGCGCAACTTCCTGGAAGCGCAGGAGAAGCAGCACATGTCGCACAACGCCGACCGGCACACGGCGCTGCTGGCGCGCATGGATCAGCTGGAAAGCGCGGTCAAGCTGCGTTCGGACCAGACCGACAACACGGTGGCGGCGCACATCGGGCAGCTCGAAGACCGCATCGAGCGCCGTCCGGTGCCCAGCGACATCAACCCGAGCATCTGACTGGGCGCGCCGCCGCGCGCTTCGTTTTGCTGCCGGTTACTTCGTCGACAACACCCAGGCTGCGAGCTTCTTCGCATCGGCTTCGCTGACCTGGTTGTTGGCCGGCATCGGCACCGGGCCCCACACGCCCGAGCCGCCCTTGATGATCTTGGTGGCCAGCGAGTTGGCCGCGCCCTTGTCGTCCTTGTACTTGGCCGCGATGTCCTTGAACGACGGCCCGAGCACCTTGCGTTCGACCGCGTGGCAGCTCATGCAGTTCTTCGACGTGGCAAGGGCCAGGTCGGCAAAGGCGGGCGCCGCGAGGCCGAGGCCCAGGGCTGCCATCAACATCGTTCTTTTCATGGGGACTGTTTTCGTAAGGGCTGAGTTACATTCGATCCAACGCGATTGTAGGTAGCGCGGTGCACACGCACCGGCGGCGATACCGACCAACTCGGAGGGTATTCGCGATGTGGTTTCTGCTCTTGGGCCTGCTCGGTGTAGCCCTCAAATATTTCGAAGTGGGCATGGTCGCCGGCTGGAGCTGGTGGTTCGTGCTGAGCCCGTTCGCGCTGGCGCTGGCCTGGTGGGCCTGGGCCGATTCGTCGGGCTATACCAAGCGCAAGGTCATCGAGCGCGAAGAGCGACGCAAGCAGGCGCGCATCGACCGCCAGAAGACCAACATGGGCCTGCGCACCAGCAACGGGCAACAGCGCCCGCGCCGCTGACCCCGCGGCTCCGTCACCCGCGCCGCATGCCGACAGGACGCGCGCCATGGACGACGAAGCCGCCACCCACGCCTTGCTGGTCTTCGGGCTGTCGCTGCTGGTCGGGCCGGCCGTCGGTGCGCTGGTCGGTCGTTTCAAGACCTTTTTCTGGGGCGCAGGCATCGGCGCCTTGCTGATCGGCTGCGCCGGCTTGTACGGTGCGGTCACGGTGGGCTGGCAGCGCTACCAGTCGATCGCGGGCACGGCCAGCACGCAAGGCAGCCTGGTCGAGTTTGTGGAAGAGCGCAGCAAGGACAGCAAGGGCTACGTCACCACCACGCGCGCGCCCCTCGTCGAATACACCGCCGCCGACGGGCAGAAGCGCCGCGTCAAGGGGCTGGGCGGCAGCCTGTCGGACAAGGAGTGGGGCGATGCGGTCGAGGTGCGCTACAGCACCGCCGATCCGGCCCAGGCACTGGTGGCCGATTTCCAGAACATGTGGGGCATCGTCTGGGGGCTCGGCCTCTTCGGCGGCTTTCCGACGATGTTCGGCCTGTTCTTCACCGGCATGGCGCTCAAGGAAGGCCGCAGGGGCCGGCCGGCGCCGGTGCGCGAGCCGACGCCCACGCAGAAGAAATGGCGCACGCGCGGCACGGTGCTGGCGAACGTGGTGTTCCTTGCCGGCTTCGCGCTGGTGTTTCTCTATCCCGACGACAGTGCGATGAAGCAGTTCGGTGCGGGTTTTCTCACCATCGGCGCGGGGGCGCTGCTGCACTTCGTCGTGCAGAGCTTTCCCCCGGCGATGGATTTCGAAGCCCGGGCCATCTTCGCGATCGTCGGCCTGGGCTTTGCGGCCTTCGGCTACGGCGCGTGGATGATGGGCTGATGCCGCTTCAGAACTTGTCGAGCACCGCGCCCGAGCTTGCGCTCGAGGCGTTGAACGCGAACTTGGCCTGCACGCCGCGCGTGTAGCGCGGGGCCGGCGGCGTCCAGCCTTCGCGGCGCTTGGCGAGTTCGGCTTCGGGCACGTTGAGTTCGAGCTTCAGTTCGTGCGCGTCGATGGTGATCGAGTCGCCTTCGTTCACGAACGCGATGGTGCCGCCCGCCGCCGCTTCGGGCGCGACGTGGCCGACCACCATGCCCCAGGTGCCGCCCGAGAAGCGGCCGTCGGTGATGAGGCCGACGCTTTCGCCCAGGCCCGCGCCGATCAGCGCGCCCGTGGGGGCCAGCATTTCCGGCATGCCCGGGCCGCCCTTGGGGCCGAGGTAGCGCAGCACCATCACGTCGCCCGCCACGATCTTGCCGGCCAGGATGGCCTGCAGCGCCGACTGCTCGTCGTCGAACACGCGCGCCGGGCCGGTGATGACCGGGTTCTTCAGGCCGGTGATCTTGGCGACGGCGCCTTCGGGCGACAGGTTGCCCTTCAGGATGGCCAGGTGGCCTTCTTCGTACATCGGGTTGTCGATCGGGCGGATCACGTCCTGGTCGGCGCGCGGAACGTCGGGCACGTCCTTGAGCACTTCGGCGATGGTCTGGCCGCTGATGGTGATGCAGTCGCCATGCAGCAGGCCGGCCTTGAGCAGCACCTTCATGACCTGCGGAATGCCGCCGGCCTGGTGCAGGTCGACCGCGAGGTACTTGCCCGAGGGCTTCAGGTCGCAGATCACAGGGACCTTCTTGCGCATGCGCTCGAAGTCGTCGATGGACCACTCCACGCCAGCGGCGTGAGCGATGGCCAGGAAGTGCAGCACCGCGTTGGTCGAGCCGCCGGTGGCCATGATGACCGCCACCGCGTTCTCGATGGCCTTCTTGGTCACGATGTCGCGCGGCTTCAGGTCCTTCTTGATCGCCTCGATCAGCACCTTGGCCGATTCCTTGGCCGAGTTGGCCTTCTCGTCGTGCGGGTTCGCCATGGTCGACGAGTAGGGCAGCGAGATGCCCAGCGCCTCGAACGCGCTCGACATCGTGTTGGCCGTGTACATGCCGCCGCAGGAGCCGGTGCCGGGAATGGCGCGCTTCTCGATCTCGTGCAGGTCTTCGTCGCTCATGTTGCCGGCGGCGTTCTGGCCCACGGCCTCGAACACGCTGACGATGTTCAGGTCCTGGCCCTTGTAGCGGCCCGGCAGGATGGTGCCGCCGTAGACGTAGATGGCGGGCACGTTGGCGCGCAGCATGCCCATGAGGCCGCCGGGCATGTTCTTGTCGCAGCCGCCGACCACCAGCACGCCGTCCATCCACTGGCCGCCGACGCAGGTCTCGATGCAGTCGGAGATGACCTCGCGGCTCACGAGCGAGTACTTCATGCCTTCGGTGCCCATCGCCATGCCGTCGGAGATGGTGGGCGTGCCGAACACCTGCGCGTTGCCGCCGGCTTCCTCGATGCCCGCGATGGCCGCGTCGGCCAGCTTCTGCAGGCCCGAGTTGCAGGGCGTGATGGTGCTGTGGCCGTTGGCGACGCCGACCATCGGCTTCTTGAAGTCGCCTTCCTCGTAGCCCATGGCGTAGAACATCGAGCGGTTGGGGGCGCGGCTCTTGCCTTCGGTGATGTTCGCGCTGCGGCGGTTGATCTGGATGGTCTTGGTGTCCATGGTGTCTCTTCTGTCGTGGGGAGATCGTGAGGGGAGCGCCAAGTATCGGACTTCTGATTGATTGGTTCCAATCCAATTTGAAGCGTGGATTGATATGCTTGGCATATGAATGAAGCCCTCATCGACCTGCGCGCCTGGCGCCAGTTCGTGGCCGTGGCCGAAGAACTGCACTTCGGCCGCGCCGCCCAGCGCCTGCACATGACGCAGCCGCCGGTCACGCAGGCCATTGCCCAGCTCGAGAAAACGCTGGGCGTGGTGCTGTTCGACCGCACACGCCGCCGCGTGGCGCTCACGCCGGCCGGCGAGGCGCTGCTGCCCGACGTGCGAGAGCTGCTGGCGCGCGCCCAGGCGCTCCCGGCGCGGGCGCGCGCGGCGGCGGCGGGGCAGGTGGGGCGCGTGCGCATCGCCTTCGTTTCGACGGTCGGTTTCGAGCAGCTGCCGGCCTGGGTGCGCGAGTTCCGCGTGCTGTGTCCGGAGGTGGCGCTGGAGCTGGTCGAGGCCACCGGCGACGTGCAGCTTGAGGCCTTCGCGCGCGGCGAGATCGACGCCGGCCTGATGCTGCATTCGCCGGGCGCCGCGCCGCCGGGGCTGGCCTGCCTGCCGGTCGAGGTGGAGCCGCTGGTGCTCGCGCTGCCGGCCCAGCACCGGCTGGCCGAGGCGCGGCCCGTGCCGCTGGCCGAGGTGCTGGACGAGCCGCTGGTGATCTTTCCGCGCCGCATCGTGCCCTCGCTGCACGACGCGATTTTCGACCTGTACCACGCGGCTGGGCGCACGCCGCAGGTGGCGCAGGAGGCGATCCAGATGCAGACCATCGTCAACCTCGTGTCGGGCGGCATCGGCGCGGCCTGGGTGCCGCACAGCGTGATGCAGTTCCGGCGCGCGGGCGTGGTCTACCGGCAGGTCCACGAGTTCAAGGGCGTGGGGCGCCGCCGCGTGACGCTGCCGGTGTGCGAGACCAGCCTCGTGTGGCCCGCGCAAGCTTCGCATCCTGCGCTGGCGCGCTTCGTGGCCTTCGTGCGCGAGCGGGCCGGGCGCGTGCCGGCGTAGGACTCAGGTGCTGCGCGCCGCCCGGCCAACGGGCGAGGGCGCATCGAGCGTGGCCGCCAGCAGCGTGTCGAGCCAGCCCGCGAAGGCCTGCACCCGCCGCGACAGGTTGCGCCGGTGCGGGTAGACGAGGTGCACCGGCAGCGGCTCGGCGCGCGCGTCGGGCAGCACTTCCACCAGCTCGCCGGCCGCGAGGTGCTCGCGCACGTCGTAGGCCGGGATCTGGATCAGCCCCAGCCCCGCCAGCGCGCAGGCGATGTAGGTCTCGGCGTTGTTCGCCGCCACTTGGCTGCGCAGGCGCAGCGTCTGGGTCTCGCCGTCGCGCAGCTGCCATTCCCAGGGCGCGGCCCGGCCGCTGGTCGGCGAGGCGTAGTTGACCGCCACGTGCTGCGGCAGGTCGGCCGGCGTGCGTGGCGTGCCGTGGCGCGCGAGGTAGGCGGGGCTGGCGCAGTTGATGAGCGTGAAATGCCCCAGCGGCCGGGCCACGAGGCTGCTGCTGGCGAGCGGGCCGACGCGCAGGGCGCAGTCCACGCCTTCGAGCACGAGGTCGACCGCGCGGTCGCTGGAACCGAGTTCCAGTTCGACCGCCGGGTGGCGTGCAAAGAAGTCGGGCAGCGCCGGCGCGATCAGCAGGCGCGCGATGCGGCTGGGCACGTCGACCTTGAGCCGGCCGCTCACGCTGCTGTGCGCGGGCTGGAACTGCTGTTCCATGTCTTCCATGTCGGCCACCAGCGCACGGGCCCGCTCGAGCAGCACCTCCCCGTCGGGCGTGAGGCCGACGCGGCGCGTGGTGCGGTGCAGCAGGCGCGAACCCAGGCGCGCCTCGAGCTGCTGGATGGCGGTCGAGATGGTGGCGCGCGGCAGCGCCAGCCGGTCGGCGGCGCGCGTGAAGCTGCCGGTTTCGGCCACGCGCAGGAAGACCTGGAGGAGTTCGATGCGGTCCATGGCGGCGGGGTTGATTGTTCGAAGTTTTCAGAACAGTCTAGCCTTGAATGAATGATTTATCTGCAACTTGGCGATCAATAGACTGGCGGCTCGTCACACATCCCGTCCCGGGTCTTTCACTCACTCAGAGGAATCCATCCATGTCCGCACGCACGCTCACGAACAAGGTCGCCGTCATCGCCGGCGGTGGCAAGAACCTCGGTGCCCTCATCGCCCACCAGCTGGTCGACGGCGGCGCCCGCGGCATCGCCATCCACTACAACAGCGACGGCTCGCGCGCCGAGGCCGAGCAGACGGCCGCCGCGCTGAAGGCCAAGGGCGCCGACACGCTGCTGGTGCAGGGCGACCTCGCGGTGGTCGAGAACAACGTGAAGCTGTTCGACCAGGCCGTGAAGCACTTCGGCCAGGTCGACCTGGCGATCAACACGGCGGGCGTGGTGATCAAGAAGCCGATCCTGGACATCACCGAGGCCGACTACGACAAGAGCTTCGACGCCAATGCCAAGGCGGCCTTCTTCTTCATCCAGCAGGCCGGCCGCACGCTGGCCGACGGCGGCAGCATCGTGACGCTGGTGAGCTCGCTGCTGGCGGCCTACACGCCGTTCTATGCCATCTACCCGGCGGCCAAGGCGGCGGTGGAGCACTACACGCGCGCGGCCTCCAAGGAGTTCGGCGACCGCGGCATCTCGGTGAACGCCATCGGGCCGGGCCCGATGGACACGCCGTTCTTCTACGGCCAGGAAAGCCCTGAGGCCGTGGCGTACCACAGCAGCGCCGCCGCGCTCAGCAAGTACTCGAAGAAGGGCCTCACCGACATCGAGGACATCGCGCCCATCGTGCGCTTCCTGGTCACCGAAGGCTGGTGGATCACGGGCCAGACCATCTTCGCCAACGGTGGCTACACCACGCGCTGACCCGCGGATATCCGGCAAGATGCGCCCAGGAGGACAACGCAGATGCACACAGTCATGGTGATGGGGGGCGGCTTCGCGCTGCTGGTGGTGTTTCTTCTGGGCGGCCGCTTCATGGGCGACGGCTCGACGATGGCGCTGGCCGCTGCGGCCAAGTGGTTCATTCCGGCGTGGTTCGTCGGCGCGGGCATCAACATGGCCGTGGGCGTGCTCAAGGCCGGGTACTCGGTGGCCGAGGAGCTGCCGATCTTCCTGTTCATCTTCGCGGTGCCGGCCCTGGTGGCGGGGTTGCTGTGGTGGAAGTTCGGGCGCTGACATTGCCCTGAATGCCCCCGTGGCGGCGGCGTCATTGCGCCACGGCACAATCGTCGGATGCTCATGTATCCGCAGATCAATCCCATCGCCTTGCAGCTGGGGCCGGTGGCCATCCACTGGTACGGCCTGACCTACCTGGCGGCCTTCGCGCTGTTTTACTTTCTGGGCACGCGCCGCCTGCACCACGAGCCGTTCCGCTCGCTGGCCACGGCCGGCGTGTGGCAACGCAAGGACATCGAGGACATCCTGTTCCTGGGCGTCATGGGCGTGATCGTCGGCGGCCGGCTCGGCTACTGCCTGTTCTACAAGCCCGAGTACTACCTCACGCACCCGCTCGAGATTCTCTATGTGTGGCAGGGCGGCATGAGCTTCCATGGCGGCCTGCTGGGCGTGATCGGCGCCATGGTGTGGTTTGCGCGCTCGCGTGCGCGGCCGTTCTGGCAGGTGATGGACTTCGTCGCGCCCTGCGTGCCGACCGGCCTGGCCGCGGGCCGCGTGGGCAACTTCATCAACGGCGAGCTGTGGGGCCGCTTCAGCAGCCCCGATCTGCCCTGGGGCATGGTGTTTCCGCAAAGCGGCTCGATGCTGCCGCGCCACCCGTCGCAGGTCTACCAGTTCCTGCTCGAAGGGCTGCTGCTGTTCGTCGTGATGTGGCTCTATGCGCGCAAGGAGCGCAAGCAGGGGCAGGTGGCCGCCGTGTTCCTCATCGGCTATGGCGTGCTGCGCTTCGTGGCCGAGTACTTCCGGGAGCCCGACGATTTCCTGGGCCTGCGCGCCCTCAGCCTGAGCCAGGGCCAGTGGCTCAGCGTGCCGATGGTGATCGGCGGCATCGCGCTGTGGATCTGGTTCGGCCGGGCCGGCAAGACGGGCAGCACCGCGCGCGCCTGACCTCTCCACACCCCGCACAACGCGGCGCGGCACCTTCGGGTCCGCGCCGTTTTTTTCGTCGGTCTCAGGGTAATTCCGGGCGGCAAGGGCAGGGCGCGGCCCTTGCATTGCGTTAACCATGCACTCACAATTATGCGTAATTACAGGAAATTACGCGAAACGCCCACCGACTTTCCGAGTCCTTCACGCATGCGCCTGGTCCCCAATTCCCTCCACGACGAAGTCGCCGCCACGCTGCGCGAGCAGATCTTCGACGGCACGCTGTCGCCCGGCAGCTTCGTGGACGAGGTGGCCCTGTGCGAGCGGCTGTCGATCTCGCGCACGCCGCTGCGCGAGGCGCTGAAGGTGCTCACGGCCGAAGGCCTGCTGCGCCACGAGCCGCGCCGCGGCTGCTTCGTGAACGAGGTGACGGAGCGCGACCTCGACGAAATCTTTCCGGTCATTGCGCTGCTCGAAGGGCGCTGCGCCTACGAGGCGGCGCGCAACGCCAGCGACGCCGAGCTGAACGAGCTCGACGCGCTGCACGAGCGCCTGGTGCGCCACGCCAAGGCGCGGCGCATCAACGACTACTACGCCACCAACCACATCATTCACGAGGCGATCATCAAGCTCGCCGACAACAAGTGGTTGGCGCAGGTGATCGGCGACCTGCGCAAGATATTGAAGCTGGCGCGGCTGCAGCAGCTGCACGCGCCGGGGCGGCTCGACCAGAGCCTGTCGGAGCACCTGGCCGTGTTCGCGGCGCTCAAGGCGCGCGACAGCGAAGGCGCCGACGCCGCCATGCGCACCCACATGACGCGCCAGCGCGAGGCCTTGCGCGAAGTCATGCAACAGCAGAAATCCAGGGTGATGCCGTGACAGGCGCCACCCATCCAGCCAACGGCACAGGAGCAGATCGATGAGTGCGACCGAGTGGTTCCAGGCGCGCCTGCGCATGGGCGAATCGTCCAAGGTTCCCGTGGCGAGCAACGGCGCCACGAAAGGCCCGGCCCGCCACACGCCCAAGCCCAGCGCCCGCACCACCGCCGAGCGGCTGCAGGCCACGCTGCGCAAGGCCGACGAGGCGCTGTCGCCGCGCACGCTGCGCCGCGTGCTGGCCGAGCTGCAGGCCGTGATCGACCCGCGCGTGAGCGAGGTCGAGGGCGGCCGCCGCGCCCATGCCATCGCGCAGGCCTACGCCGGCGCCTCGCCCGAAGAGCGCCGCGACTACTGGGCGCTCATGAGCGAGCATTTCGCCGCCGACGCGGGCAAGCTCAAGAGCGCGCGCGACCAGCACCAGAGCGCCGTCGGCACGCCCGACGAAGGGCAGGCCGAGCTGCGCCTGCGCCGCGCGCTGGTGTCGCCGCGCATGCGGCTGCTGCAGCGCTTCGCCGTCGAGCCCGGCGGCATGCGCTTTCTGGTCGACCTGCGCGCCGACCTGCTGCCGTGCCTGAAGTCCGACAAGCGCCTGCTCGCGCTCGAGGCCGAGCTGGAGCACCTGTTTTCCACCTGGTTCGACGTGGCTTTTCTCGAGCTGCGCCGCATCGACTGGAACTCGCCGGCCTCGCTGATCGAGAAGCTCATCCGCTACGAAGCGGTGCACGACATCAAGAGCTGGTCCGACGTGAAGAACCGCCTGGACGACAGCGACCGCCGCTGCTACGGCTTCTTCCATCCGCGCCTGCCGAACGAGCCGCTCATTTTTGTCGAGGTGGCGCTGGTCGACCGCATCAGCGAAGGCATCATGCCGCTGCTCGACGAGGCCGCCGTGCCGGTGCAGCCGGCCAAGGCGACCACCGCGATCTTCTATTCGATCAGCAACACGCAAACCGGCCTTCGCGGCGTGAGCTTCGGCGACTCGCTCATCAAGCGCGTGGTCGAGACCCTGCAGGACGAGCTGCCGCGCCTGAAGACCTTCGCCACGCTGTCGCCCATTCCGGGCCTGCGCGCGTGGCTCGCCAAGAACGCCGGCGAACTGCTGCCGCGCCTGGACGAGAAGCGCGAAGCCGAACTCGGCCGCCTCGTCGGCTCGGTGCCGCCCACAGCCGAGCGTTTGCTGGCCGCGGTCGATGCGGCGGCAGAACTCGACGCGAAATCGCCGCTGCGCCAGTGGCTGCTGCAGGTCACGGCCGAGTACCTGGGCCGCACGCTGGTCGACGGCACGCCGGCCGACCCGGTCGCGCGCTTCCACCTGGGCAACGGCGCGCGCGTCGAGCGGCTCAACTGGGCCGGCGACCCGTCGGCCAAGGGGCTCAAGCAGTCGTACGGCCTCATGGTCAACTACCTGTACGACCTCAAGCGCCTGGACCGCCATCGCACCTGGCTGGCCGAAGGCAAGATCGCGGTTTCGGGAGACATCGAAGGCCTGTTCCTCAAAAAAGGCTGAGTCCGTTCGCTTCGCCGCGGCAGCGCTGCGGCCCGCACCTTGACCGCCGGAGGGCGGCAACATCTACAACGACGACGACAGGAGACGAGACAGATGACGCAACAGAGTTTTCAACGACGCGATGTGCTGCGCGTCGCCGCAGCAGCCGGGGCCGTGGCCCTGTGCGGTGGCGCACGTGCCCAGGGCTGGCCGACCAAGCCCGTGACCATGGTGGTGCCGTTCCCGGCCGGCGGAGGCACCGACGCCTTCGCGCGTCCGCTGTCGGCCCAGTTCTCGCGCGCGGCAGGCCAGACGCTGGTCATCGACAACCGCGGCGGCGCGGGCGGCACCGTGGGCGCGAGCATCGCGGCCAAGCTGCCGGCCGACGGCTACTCGCTCTTCATGGGCGCCGTGCACCACGCCATTGCACCGTCGATCTACCCCAAGCTCGACTACGACCTCGAGAAAGACTTCGTGCCCCTGATGCTGCTGGCCAACGTGCCGCAGGTGGTGGTGGTCAACCCGAAGCGGGTGCAGGCCGCGACCATCCAGGAGCTCATTGCCACCGCCAAGCGCAACCCCGGCAAGCTCAACTACGGCTCGGCCGGCTCGGGCACCTCGCACCACCTGGCGGGCGAGCTGTTCAAGCTGCAGACCGGCACCTTCATCACCCACATCCCGTACCGCGGCGCGGGCCCGGCGCTGTCCGACCTGATCGCGGGCAACGTCGACCTGATGTTCGACGGCCTGGGTTCCTCGGCGCAGCACATCAAGGGCGGTCGCATCAAGGCGCTCATGGTGGCCGGCGCCAAGCGCAACCCCGCGTTCCCCGACGTGCCCTGCGCCGCCGAGGTCGGGCTGCCCGACTACACCGTCACCACCTGGTACGGCCTGTGGGCGCCCAAGGGCACGCCGGCCGAAGCGCAGACGCAGATCATCGACACGATGAAGAAGGCGCTGGGCACCGACGAGCTGAAGGCCATCTGGGCCCAGAACGGCTCCGAGATCCCGAACGTCACGAACGCCGCCTACGGCCGCTTCGTCAACGCCGAGATCAAGCGATGGGCCACCGTCGTGAAGGCCTCGGGCGCCAAGCTCGAATGACCGATCGGCAGGTCTCGCTGCGCCGCGAAGGCGCCGTGGCGCTCGTCACGCTGTCGAACCCGGGGCGTCTCAATGCGATGACGCGCGCCATGTGGCGCGCGCTGCGCGCGGTGTTCGACGACCTGCACGGCGACACCGCGCTGCGCTGCGTTGTCGTGCGCGGGGAGGGCGGTGCCTTCTGCGCGGGCGGCGACATCTCCGAGTACCCCTCGTTCCGCTTCGAGGAAGCGAGCCTGCGCGAATTCCACGAGAACGAAGTCTGGGCCGCGCTGCAGGCGATGCTCGACTGCCCGCTGCCGCTGGTGGCCCAGATCGAAGGCGCCTGCATGGGCGCCGGCGTCGAGATCGCCAGCTGCTGCGACATCCGCCTGGCCGGTGCGTCGGCGAAGTTCGGCGCACCCATCGCGAAGCTGGGCTTTCCGATGGCGCCGCGTGAAGCCGCGCTGGTGCATGGCGCCATCGGCGACGTGCTGGCGCGCGACATGCTGCTGGCCGCCGGCGTGCATGGCGCGCAGCGGCTGTACGACGCCGGCTTTCTCTTGCACGTGCTGCCCGACGCCGAAGTGCCCGCTGCCGCGCAGGCCCATGCGGCGCGCATTGCCGCGCTGTCGCCGCAGGCCGCGCGCCTGCACAAGGCCACCTTCACCGCACTGAAGAGTGGCGGCGCGGCGGCACAGCAGCTGCTGGCCACCGCGTATGACTATGCCGACAGCGCCGAGCACCGCGAGGGCATCGATGCCTTCCTGGGCAAGCGCCCTCCGAATTTCCGACCTTCCTGAGCCTGCCGTTCGATGATGACGAAGATGATGAAGACGAAGTCCTCCCCCAACGCCAACCTGTTCGCCGCCTTGCGCGCCGCCTTTCCTGCCGATCTCGACGCCATCGCGGTCGAGACCGATAACGGACTGCACTATTCGTGGCGCGACCTCGACCGCGCCAGCGCGATGATCGCCAACCTGCTCGACGGCCTGAAGCTCGAGAAGGGCGCGCGCGTCGCCGTGCAGGTCGAGAAATCGGTCGAAGCCATGCTGCTGTACCTCGCGACCTTGCGCGCGGGCTACGTGTTCCTGCCGCTCAACACGGCCTACCAGAGCGCCGAGATCGAGTACTTCATCGGCAACGCCGAGCCCGCCGTGGTCGTGTGCACCGGTCGCAACGCGGCCTGGGTGCGCCCCATCGCCGAGGCGGCCGGCACGCGCCATGTGTTCACGCTGGACGACGACCGCACCGGCACGCTGCTCGACGCGGCGGCGCGCTGCAGCGACCGGCATGCCGTCGCGCTCAAGAAGCCCGACGACCTCGCCGCCATCCTGTACACCAGCGGCACCACCGGCCGCAGCAAGGGCGCGATGCTCACGCACCGCAACCTGCTGTCGAACGCCGAAGTGCTCAAGACCTACTGGGGCTGGACGAAGGGCGACGTGCTGATCCACGCGCTGCCGATCTTCCACGTGCACGGCCTGTTCGTGGCGCTGCACGGCGCGCTGCTCAACGGCAGCAAGATCATCTGGTTCTCGAAGTTCGACCCCAAGCGCATCGTCGCCAAGCTGCCCGAGGCCACCGTGTTCATGGGCGTGCCCACGCTCTATGTGCGCCTGCTGGCCGAACCGGGCCTCACGCGCGAGGCGGTGCGCACGATGCGCCTCTTCGTCGCGGGCTCGGCGCCGCTGCTCATCGAAACGTTTGACGAATGGCGCGAGCGCACCGGCCACACCATCCTCGAGCGCTACGGCATGAGCGAGACCGCCATGCTCACGTCCAACCCGTACGACACCGCCAAGGGCGAGCGTCGCGGCGGCACCGTCGGCTTCGCGCTGCCCGGTGTGCAACTGCGCGTGCGCGACGACGAGGGCAAGGACCTGCCGGTCGACGAGATCGGAGGCATCCAGGTGAAGGGCCCCAACGTGTTCGCGGGCTACTGGCGCATGCCCGAGAAGACGAAGGAAGAGTTCACCGCCGACGGCTTCTTCAAGACCGGCGACGTGGGCAAGATCGATGCGCGCGGCTACATCACCATCGTCGGACGCAGCAAAGATTTGATCATCAGCGGCGGCTACAACGTCTACCCGGCCGAGATCGAGGGCTACATCAACGAGATGGCCGGCGTGGCCGAAAGCGCCGTCATCGGCGTGCCGCACCCCGACTTCGGCGAGGTGGGCGTGGCCATCGTGATCCCCAAGGGCGGCGCCACGATCGACGCCGACGCCATCGTGGCCGAGCTCAAGGCCAAGCTGGCGAACTTCAAGATCCCGAAGCGCTGCTTCGTCGTGCCGGAGCTGCCGCGCAACACGATGGGCAAGGTGCAGAAGGCGCTGCTGCGGGCGGAGCACAAGGGGCTGTTCGCAGCCTGAGCGCCGCCGCGCGCCCGGGCTTCAGGCGGCGGGCGCGAGCCCGTTCATCAGCCCGCTGCGCGCGTGGCAGTTGATGTACTCGTAGCTTTGCTCGTCGGCCTTCAGCACCGACACCTCGTGGTACAGGCGCAGGCGCAGCTCGAAGTTCAGCGCCTGTACATAGCGCATGAAGCTGCCGAAGATCGCGACGTGTGTCGGGTGCGACTCGGCCCAGCGCTCCATGTCGGCCAGCGAGCGCCAGTAGCTCAGGCCGAAGGACTTCTGCAGCGGTGCACCGTGCGCGTCGAGGTGGTGCATGAAGCGGTTGCTGTAGCAGCCGATGGGCAGGCCCTGGTCGCGCAGGAAGTCCATGCCTTGGCGTAGCACCGGGGCCATGTCTTCCAGGTAGCGCTGGCGTTCCTGGCCGGTGGTCTCGGTCCATTCCTGGCCCGAACGGATCATCGCGAGGTGCGTGTGGCCCGCGATGCGCACGCGCTGGCCTGACGCAGGCGTGCCGGCGATCACCGCGCGCGTGCCCGAAGGCGCGAGCGCGTCGGCCTGCGCGAGCGGGAGTCGATCGCGCATCGACCCCCAGTAGCCGTGCTCCTGCAGTTCGCCGCTCACACCGCCCATCACCACGCCGATGCCCTCGAGGCGGTCGGGCGTGCTGAACAGGGTCTCGAAGTGCGCAGCACGCGGGGATGCGATTTCGCGGAAGTAGCCGAGGCCTTCATGCAAGCGCTCGTCGGCGTTCCACCAGGCCTCGACGGCGGGCGTGGCACACCAGCGCGCGAACGCCGCTGCATCGCGCCAGTAGGCGATCGCGATCAGGTTGTCGTACCCGTCGGCGTCGACGCAGTGGGCCAGGTCGTAGTGACCGGGGCCGTCGGGCAGGGCGAAGTCGCGGGCGATCTTCAGGAGCGCGGCGCAGGCCCGACCCTGCATCGCCGGGCCGCGCGACTGCACACCGAAATAGCCCATCACGACCTGGGTCGTCGTCACGGGCGCGCGCGCCGACCAGCCGGGGTAGGGTGGCGTGTGATCGTCTGCCACGCGGCGCTCGCGGGTGCGCGGGCAGCGCAGGTGCTCGGGGATGGCCGATTCCATGGTGCGGCTCCGTGGTCGGCTCAGGCCACGACCGGCTCGGGCACGCTGCCCTCAGGCTCCGGCGTGAGCTGCACCACCACGGGCGTGCGCCGCGTCTTGTTCAGCAGCAACTGCGTGACGTCGGGCCGCGAATAGTGACCGCTCGGATCGGCCGCCGCCTTGGCGAGCGCGATCATGCCGAGGTCGATGTCGGCGACCACCAGGCCTTCGGCGTCTTCGGCCAGCGGCGTGCCCAGTGGCGAACCGTCCGGGCCGTAGATGCGCGCATGCCCGCCGCCGACGCCCAGCATCTGCCGCTTGCCGTCGTCGGTGCACATCAGCTCGCTCATCGCCTTCGACACCGTGGCGCAGGGCGCGATGACGAAGCAGCCGCCCTCGACCGCATACACCTGGCTCGCGGCGTTGTTGACCTCATAGCCCAGCGCGTAGGCCGCGCCGCGGTAGAGCGAAAAGCTCGGCCACGCGCCGCAGTGGATCTGCTCGTTCTGCGCATACATCGCGTACTTGCTCAGAGGCTGCAGGTGCTCCCAGCAGCACAGCGAGCCGATGTTGCCCAGCGGCGTCTGGACCACGTGCAGGTCGGCGCCATCGCCTTCGCCGAACACGGTGCGTTCCACGTGCGTGGGCTTGAGCTTGCGGCGCGTCTGCACGGTGCGGCCCTGGTCGTCGATCAGCGCCTGCGCGATGTACAGGCTGCCTGCCGCTTTCTCGCTGTAGCCGAGCGAGAGCCAGATCTTGTGCTGGCGCGCCGCCGCCTGCAGGCGTTCGAACTCGGGCGAGCCGATGAGCAGCGAGTTGTCGTGGTAGCGCTGCACGAACTGCATGCCCCAGGCCGGCGAATCGAGCCAGACCCACCACGGGTAGCCCGGGACCCAGGTCTCGGGAAAGGCGATGAGCTGCACGCCCTGTTTCGCGGCCTGCGCCATCAGGTCGATGGTCTTGTCGATGGTGGCGTCGAGGTCGAGGAAAACAGGCGCGGCCTGCACGGCGGCGACGCGGAGCTGGGGGTGGACGGTGGTCGGCATGGGGTGTTCTCCAGGGGGCAATGAACGTAACGAAATCCCCACTGTGCGCACCGGGTTTGCGCGGTGGCATGCGGGTTGCATGAAGCGTAAATTCGCGCCGCCGGAACGCCTTGACCCGGATTGGCGGCGTTCTTGTTCCAGCGTTGCATGTGCCTTGCGAAGGCCTTCCGAGGACCCCGATGACCCCCTTGCTCAGCACCGATGCCGTCCCGCGCGACCAGCGGCTCGCGTACTGGACCGACATGATCTGCAACGTCTACGTGCAGCTCGAATGCGACGCGGTGCGCACCGGCGAGGGCGGCGATTTCGAGGGCAGCATCCGCCAGCACGCGCTGCCCGGCCTCGGCATGTCGGTCGTGACCTCGCGGGCGCAGAAGGTGATGCGCACGCCGGGCCACATCGCGGCATCGAGCGACGACTGCTTTCTCGTGAGCATCCAGGCGCGCGGGCGGGGCGTGGTGCGCCAGGACGGGCGCGACGCCGTGCTCGGCGCCGGCGACTTCGCGCTGTACGACAGCACGCGGCCTTACCAGCTGCTGTTCGACCAGCCCTTCGAGCAGATCGTGCTCAAGCTGCCCGGCGAGCGGCTGCGCAGCGAACTGCGCGACACCGAAGCGCTCACGGCCACCACGGTGTCAGGGCGCGAGGGCGCGGGGCACCTGCTGCTGGGCATGATCCGCACGCTGCGCGAGGACTTCGACGCGCTGCAGCCGGCCTCGGCGCTGGCGGTGGCCCATGGCGTGCAGAACATCCTCGTGGCCGGCCTGCAGACGCTGCCCGCCGCGCACGCACCGGCGCTCAGCAAGCTCACGGCGTACCACCTCGCGCGCGTGAAGCAGCGCATCGACGAGCAGCTGGCCGATCCGACGCTGTCGGTGGGCACGCTGGCGGCGCAGCTGGGCATGTCGGTGAGCCACATCCACCGCGTGTTCAAGAGCGAGCCGCTGACGCCCTCGCAGTACATCTGGGAGCGCCGGCTCGACGCGTGCAGCCGCGACCTGCTGGAGCCGCGCCTGGCGGGGCGGCCCGTGGGGGAGATCGCGTACGGGAGGGGGTTCAACGACGCGGCGCATTTCAGCCGCGCGTTTCGCGAGCGCTTCGGATGTTCGCCGCGCGAATGGCGGCAGCAGCGCTCGCCGCAATGACCGCGGCCACGGCGCATCGGCCGTCGCCGGGGTGACTGGGGCTGCTTACTGGACCAGCAACACCGAGATGTCGGTCTCGGCCACGACCTTGGTCGCGACCGAACCCATCAGCGCGCGGCCCAGGATGCCGTGGCCGTGCGTGCCCAGCACGATCAGCTCGGCCTTCGATTCGGTGGCCGACTTGAGGATTTCCTCGGCCGCGTGGCCGTGGCGCGCATCGGCAGTGAAGTTGGCCACGCCTTTCTCGGCGAACCAGGCCTTCACCGGGTCGAGCACCTTGGCGTTTTCCTCGGCGTAGTACTCGGTGACGATTTCCTTGCTCAGGTGGCGCGCCACGTGGCCGGAGATGCCGGTGCAGACATTGACCACCACCAGCTCATGGCCGTCCACGAACATGGCGCGGTTGGCGAGCAGGTAATTGAGGGCCTTTTGCGTGTAGGCGCTGCCGTCGACTGCAATGAGGATTTTCATGGCTTTCCTTCTACGACTGTGAACAAGTGCCGCATAGGATGGCACAGGAAAGCCACGGGGTGTTTGATATGCCTCAGCCCCGCAGGCCCTTCCAGAGCATGTAGGCGGCCAGCAGGTACAGGATGCTCGCGAACACGCGCTTGAGCTTCTTCACCGGCAGGCTGTGCGCGGCCCTGGCGCCCAGCGGCGCGGTGAACACGCTGCAGGCCGCGATCACCACGAGCGCGGGCAGCCAGATGTAGCCGAAGGCGCCGGCCGGCAGGCCCTGCACCGACTGGCCGCTGAGCACATAGCCGAGCACGTTGGCTACGGCGATCGGAAAGCCCAGCGCCGCACTGGTCGCCACCGCGTTGTGGATCGCCACGTTGCACCAGGTCATGAACGGCACGCTGATGAAGCCGCCGCCCGCGCCCACCAGGCCCGAGATGAAGCCGATGGTGCCGCCCGCCGCGAGCTGGCCGCCGGTGCCGGGCATCTGGCGCGTGGGCTTGGGCTTCTTGTCGAGGAACATCTGCGTGGCCGAGAAGCCCACGAACAGCGCGAAGAAGATGGCCAGCGCCGTGCCCTTGAGCAGTGCGAACACGCCCAGGCTGCCCGCGAGGCTGCCGATGACGATGCCGGGGGCCAGGCGCTGCACGATGTCCCAGCGCACCGCGCCGCGCTTGTGGTGCGCGCGCACGCTGGACACCGACGTGAAGATGATCGTCGCCATCGAGGTGGCGATCGCCATCTTCACCGCCAGGTCGGCCGGCACACCGCGCTGGCCCATGATGATCGTGATGAACGGCACCATCAGCATGCCGCCGCCGATGCCCAGCAGGCCGGCGAGGAAACCGGTGCCCAGGCCGAGCGCGGCGAGTTCGGCGATCAGGAGCGGGTCGAGCAGGGCAGCGAGGTTCACGGGAGGATGGGGAAAGAACGAGCGGCTGAAAAAGCAACGGCCCCGTGCGGTGAAGCAGGGGGCCGTGGCGGGAAAAGGTGTCTGCAGATGGTGTGCCGGACCCGCATCCTGAACCAGGGTTCAGGTGGGCGAGGGCAGCAGGACTTCGGGTTCATCTGACGCGAGATGATCACGCCCGTCAAGCGATGTACCAAGCCCGGCTCCGGAGAGCATTGGAACAAGGAAATATTAAGCCCGACACGTCTGCAGACAAAACGGATTTTACGCCCCGGATGTGCCGGGCCGCGTGCCCTCAGAGCAAATGTCCATCGCCCGCCAGGGCCTGATCGAGTCTCTGAATGAGCTGGGCGGCCTTCGGGTCGGTGTCGGCGGCGGTTTCTTCCGTGGTGCTGGCAGCGACGGGGGCTGGTGCGGCGGCAGCAGCAGCCTGCTGGGCCGCGAGATCGAAAGCCAGGTTCAGCGAGGCGAGCACGGCGATGCGGTCGCGTGCCTTCACCTTGCCCGCGTCGCGGATCTTGCACATGGCCGCGTCCACGCGGTCGACGGCTTCGCGCAGTTGCGCTTCGCCGCCGTCGGGACAGCCGAGCAAATAGCTCTGGCCCATGATCTGTACTTCAATCTGCTTCATGCGTGATGGGAATCTTCGGAAGGGGGTTCGGCCGGCAGCCGTTCGAGCAGGGCATCGAGGCGGGTGCGGGCCGCGGCGAGCCGCGACTTCAGGCCGTCGCGTTCACGCGTGAGCGCATCGACCTGTTCCTGCAGCAGCGCGTTGGTGCGCTGCACCTCTTCGTGACGCACGAGCAGGCGTTCCACACGCTCGGCGATCTGGTCGATGGGGCTGGAGGCGGGCATGGTTGGCGATTGTAGTTTCCCGGGAATTCGGAACATCCGGCGCACCGCGCGGGGCGCGCACCGGAGGTGGCCGAGATTCTGGGGCCTGCGCCGCCCGCGATCAAACCCGGTGTGGTGTGCGCGCCCCGTGGGCGCCCCGTGGGCCTAAAATCTCGCCCGTTGGTGCTCGCGGCGTGGTTCGCACGGCGCAGTTCAACGGGAAGCAGGAGTGGACGCCCCCCGGGGCCGAAGCCGCCTGCGCTGCCCCCGCAACGGTCAAGCAGACGACGCCGCAACGCGTCACCCCTTTCCATCCAGCCACTGGGCGCCCTGAAACAGGTGCCTGGGAAGGCGGCAAAGGGTCGATCTGCCAGCCCGGATACCGGCCAACAAGGCGGCTGCCGCATCGGCAGCCATGACGCCCATGGCGCCGGCGGGGAAGCCGGCCAGGGCATAGAAGTTCGTTCGGTTCACCCCATGATTTCCTGTGTTTCCCTCTCCAGCGGCCGCGCCAGCGTGCGCCGCAACCGTCCCGCGTGCCTGCCGCTGACGCTCGCCCTGGCCTCGGCCTTCGGCGGCCTGGCCCTGGTGCCGCTGGCCGCGCAGGCGCAAGTTGCAGCAGCATCTGCCACGCTCGACGAAACCGTCGTCACCGCCAACCGCACGCCGCAGGCGCTGTCGGACCTGGTGGGCGATGTCTCCATCATCGACCGCAAGACCATCGAGCGCAGCGGCGCGACCGGCGTGGCCGACGTGCTGGCGCGCCTGCCGGGCATGGAGATCTCGCGCAGCGGCGGCGTGGGCAACGCCACCAGCGTGTTCATCCGCGGCGCCGAATCGCGCTTCACCGCGGTCTACCTCGATGGCGTGCGCATCGATTCGCAATCGACCGGCGGCGCCGGCTGGGAGGGCATTCCGCTCGCGCAGATCGACCGCATCGAAGTGCTGCGCGGCCCGGCCGCCGCCGTGTACGGCTCGGACGCCGTGGGCGGCGTGATCCAGCTCTTCACCAAGCGCGGCGAGGAGGGCGTGTCGCCCTACGCCGTCATCGGCTTCGGCAGCCACGGCCTGCGCAAGATCGAAGGCGGCGTGAGCGGCAAGTCGGGCCTGCTCGACTACTCGTTCGGCGTGGCGCATGAGGAAAGCAAGGGCTTCAACATCCAGCCGATCGCCAAGCGCACGCCCTCGAAGGACGGCTTCACCAACCCCGACCGCGACGGCTACCGCAGCACTTCGGGCAACCTGAAGCTGGGCTTCCAGATCACGCCCGACCAGCGCATCGACGCCACCTTGCTCACCAGCAACACCGAGGCGGCCTACGACCCGTCGGTGAGCTTTCGCACCAAGCCGCCGATCACCTTCCGCAACGACGTGTCGACCAACGAGCTGCGCACCGCCGGCCTGACCTGGTCGGCCAAGTGGAACGACATCTACAGCACCCGCCTGCAGGTGACCGATTCGCAGACCGTCTACAAGACCCAGCCCTCGTTCTATCGCACCGAAACCCGCCTGCGCGGCTACCTGTTCCAGAACGAATTCCGTTTCGGCGCCCACCTGGTGACCGCCACGCTCGAGCGCCGCGAAGACGCGCTCGAGAACGCGCCGACCACCTCGGCCAAGCTGTTCTCGCGCGACCGCTCGCAGAACGCCGCCGCGCTGGGCTACGGCTACGTGAAGGGCCCGCATTCGCTGCAGCTGCATGTGCGCCACGACGACGACAGCGAGTTCGGCGGCAAGACCACCGGCAGCGCCGCCTACGGCTACGCGATCACGCCGAGCCTGCGCGCCACGGTGTCGGCCGGCACCGCGTTCCGCGCGCCCACGCTCTACCAGCGCTTCAGCGAGTACGGCCTGGCGAGCCTGCAGCCCGAATCGAGCCGCAACGTCGAGCTGGGCCTGCAGTACACGGCCGGCGCCACGCAGGCCGGCATCGTGCTGTACCGCAACCGCGTGCAGAACCTGATCGTGTTCGACGGCAGCGCCAAGGGTTGCCAGTCGTCGTTCGGCTGCTACGCCAGCACGGCGCGCGCACGCTACCAGGGCGTGACGCTCACGGGCGGCCACCGCATCGGCGACGTCACGCTGCGCGCCTCGCTCGACTACCAGGACCCGCGCGACCTCGCCACCGACCACCTGCTGGCACGCCGCGCACGGGCCCACGGCACGCTGGGCGCCGACTGGCGCATCGCCGGCTGGACGCTGGGCGCCGAGCTCCAGAGCTCGGGCAAGCGCTACGACGACGCGGCCAACACCGTCAAGCTCGGCGGCTACACGCTGCTGAACCTGTCGGCCAGCACGCAGATCACGCGCGACCTGAACCTGGTGGCGCGCGTGGACAATGTGGGCGACAAGGACTACCAGTTCGCACGGCTCTACGCCACCGGGGGCCGCACCGCGTACGTCGGACTCAAGTGGACTCCGCAGTAAACACCCGCCGCTCCTCGCCCGGCGCAGCCGTCACCTGCGCCGCGGTGCTCGTGGCCGCGCCGGCCTCGGGGCAGGGCAAGACCACGGTCGCGGCCGCGCTCGCGCGGCTGCACGTGCGCCAGGGCCGCCGCGTGCGGGCCTTCAAGTGCGGGCCCGACTTCCTCGATCCCCACTGGCTCGCGCTGGCCACCGGCGCGCCGGTGCATTCGCTCGACCTGTGGATGACCGGCGAGGCCGACTGCCGCGCGCGCCTGCATGCCGCCGCGAGCGAGGCCGACCTGGTGATCGTCGAAGGCGTGATGGGGCTGTTCGACGGCACGCCCAGCGCGGCCGAGCTGGCCGAGCGCCTGGGCCTGCCGGTGCTGGCCGTGATCGACGCGCAGGCCATGACCGGCACCTTCGGCGCGCTGGCCTACGGCCTGCAGAACTTCCGCCCGGGCCTGCCCTGGGCCGGCGTGCTCGCCAACCGCGTGGCCGGCGAGCGCCATGCCGACATGCTGAAGGACGCCTTGCGCGAGCCCGGCGACTGGCTCGGCGCCTTGCCGCGCAGCGCCGAGTTCGCGCTGCCCGAACGCCACCTGGGGCTGGTCGGCGCCGCCGAACTCGGCGATGCGATGGTGCGGCTTGATGCCGCGGCCGACGTGCTTGCCGCCACGCCGCTGGGGCAGCGCGCGCCCGGGCAGCTGCCGCAGGTGCGCTTCGAGCCCGTGCCGGCCGCGCCCATCGCGCCGCTGCTGGCCGGACGCACCATCGCCATCGCGCGCGACACGGCGTTCTCGTTCATCTACCCGGCCAACCTCGAGGTGCTCGAAGCCCTCGGCGCGCGGCTTGCGTTCTTCTCGCCGCTGGCCGACGAGCCGCTGCCGCCCTGCGACGCCGCCTGGCTGCCCGGCGGCTACCCCGAACTGCACGCGGCCGTGCTGTCGGCCAGCGACCGGCTGCGGCTCTCGCTCGCCAACCACGTCACGGCCGGCAAGCCGATCTGGGCCGAATGCGGCGGCATGATGGCGCTGTTCGACGAACTCGCCACGCGCGACGACGCCGAGCCGACCGACGTGCACCGCCTCTGGGGCGTGCTGCCGGGGCGGGCCGTCATGCAGAAGCGGCTGGCCGGCCTGGGCCCGCAGCAGCTCGACCTGGGCGCGCATGCCTTGCGCGGCCACACCTTCCACTACTCGCGCTGCGAGACGCCGCTCGCGCCCGCCGCGCGCACCGTCGGCACGCGCGGCGGCGAGGCGCTGTACGTGCACGGCCCCGTGCGCGCGAGCTACTTCCATGCGTGGTTCGCGTCCAGCCCGGAAGCGACCGCGCGGCTCTTCAGCGCCATGCCCCTCGAACTCGACAGCCACGCCGCACAGGCGCTCCCCGATGCCCCTCACTGAGCACGAATTCATCCTCGGCGGCCAGAAAAGCGGCAAGTCGCGCCGCGCCGAACAGCGCGCGGCCGACTGGCTGGCGTCCGGGCCTGCATCGCGCCGCGCGGTGCTGATCGCCACCGCGCAAGCCCACGACGACGAGATGCGCGAGCGCATCGCGCGCCACCAGGCCGACCGCGCCGAGCGCGTGCCCGGCCTGCAGACAATCGAGGAGCCGATCGAGCTGGGGCGCGCCATCGTCACGCAGAGCGCGCCCGACACGCTCGTGGTGGTCGACTGCCTCACGCTGTGGCTCACCAACCTGCTGATGCCGCTGCGCACCGAAGGCGCCGCCGTGGTCACACGCACGCCCTCGGCGCACGCCACGCTGCTGCTCATCGCGCTGCGCGAGGCGCGCGGGCCGGTGGTGCTGGTCGGCAACGAGATCGGCCTGGGCGTGATCCCGCTGGGCCGCGAGACCCGCGCCTTCGTCGACGTGCTCGGCCGGCTGAACCAGGACGTGGCGGCCGCCTGCCACCGCGCGACGCTGATGGTCGCCGGCCTGCCGCTGACGCTGAAGGCGCCCGGCGCATGAGCTTCGATCGCATGAAGACCTGGCTGCGCGCGTCGTTGCTCGGGCTCGCCCTGGTGGTGGGCGCGCAGGCGGCGCAGGCCGTCGATGTGGTCGATGAGCGGGGCGTCACCGTGCAGCTGGCGCAACCGCCGCAGCGCATCGTCTCGCTGCTGCCGTCGCTGACCGAAGGCGTCTGCGCACTCGGCGCCTGCGACCGCCTGATCGGTGTCGACCGCTATTCCAACTCGCCCGCGCAGGTGCGCGCGCTGCCGCAGCTCGGCGGCGGGATCGATCCGAACGTCGAAGCCATCGTCGCGCTCAAGCCCGACGTGGTGCTGCTCGCCAAATCGTCGCGCGTCACGCAGCGGCTCGAGACACTGGGCCTGAAGGTGATCGTGCTCGAACCCAGGAGCCACGCCGACGTGCGCCGCGTGCTCAGCGCGCTCGACCAGGTGCTCGGCACGCACGAGGCGCCCGCCGTGTGGCGCGCCATCGATGCGGCGGTGTCGGCTGCGGCCCAGTCGCTGCCCGCCAGCGCCAAGGGCCTGCGCGTGTACTTCGAGGTCAACACCGGCCCCTATGCGGCGGGCGATTCGTCTTTCATCGGCGAGACGCTCGCGCGCCTGGGCGTGAAGAACATCGTGCCGGCGTCGCTCGGCCCCTTTCCCAAGCTCAACCCCGAGTTCGTCGTGCGTGCGAACCCCGACCTCATCATGGTCAGCGTGCGCAGCGCGATGGGGCTGGAGCAGCGACCCGGCTGGGGCGGCATCCGCGCGGTGCGCGAAGGCCGCGTGTGCCGCTTCGACGCCGAGCAGACCGACGTGGTCGTGCGCCCCGGCCCGCGCATGGACGAGGCCGCGCGGCTGATGGCGCAGTGCCTGGCGGACAAGGGGCGGTGAGCGGCATGCATTCCGCGCACCTGCGTCGCGTGCTGCTGCTCGGTGCCGGCCTGCTGGTGCTGGGCGTGGCGCTGCTGCTTTTCGGCCTGGGCATCGGCAGCACCGGTTTCCAGAGCCTGCTGTCCGCGCGGCACGACCCGGTGGCGCTGCAGATCGTCTGGGACATCCGCCTGCCGCGCACCCTCGGCGCGTGGCTGGCGGGCGCGCTGCTCGGGCTTGCGGGCGCGGTGGCGCAGGGGCTCTTTCGTAATCCGCTGGCCGATCCGTACCTGCTGGGCAGCGCCTCGGGCGCGTCGCTCGCCGTGGCGCTGGCGCTGATGCTGTTCGGCGGCTCCGTCACCAGCACGCAATGGGTGATGCGCCTGGGGCTCACCGGCGCGGCCTTCGTCGGCGCGGTGGCCGCGGTGCTGCTCACGCTCACGCTGGCGCGCGGCGTGCAGCAGACCCTGCGGCTGTTGCTGGCGGGCGTGATCGTCGGCGTGGTGCTGGGCGCCGCCAAGGACCTCATCACCATCGCCTCGGCCGACATTCTTCAGGCGCTGCAGGGCTTCGTGCTCGGCAGCACCGGGCTGGTCGGCTGGGCCGCCTGCGCCGTGATGGCGGCGGTCGGCGCGGTCTGCCTGCTGCTGGCCTGGGCGCTCGCGCCGGTGCTCGACGGGCTCGCGCTGGGCGAGGCCACGGCGCGCAGCCTGGGCCTGCCGCTGGGCGCCATGCGCGCCGCGCTGGTGGCGGTGCTGGCGCTGGCGACCGGCGCCGCCGTCGCGCAGACCGGCCTCATTGCTTTCGTCGGCCTGGCCGCGCCGCACCTGGTGCGCTCGGTGGTCAAGACCACGCATGCGCGGTTGATCGTGCTGTCGGCGCTGATGGGCGGGCTGCTGCTGATGGCGGCCGACCTGCTGGCGCGCTGGCTGATTGCGCCGCAGGAACTGCCGGTGGGCGTGCTCACCGCGGTGCTTGGCGGCAGCTACCTGCTGTGGCTGATGCACCGGCGCGGCGCGAAGGGAGGCGGCATATGAGTCGCACCTCATCCGCCGCACTCGAAGCGCGCAGCCTCAGCGCCACGCTCGGGTCGGTCGAGGTGCTGCACGGCATCGACCTGTCGCTCGCGGCCGGCCGCTGGACCAGCATCGTCGGGCCGAACGGCGCCGGCAAGTCGACGTTGTTGAAAGCGTTGGCCGGCTTGCTCGCACATCGCGGTGAGGTGCGGCTCTTCGGCGAGGCGCAGGCGGCCGTGCCGGCCCGCGTGCGCGCACGGCGCCTGTCGTGGCTGGGCCAGAGCGGCACGGGCGAGGGCAGTGCGGACGACCTGATGGTCTACGACGTCGCCATGTTGGGTCGCCTGCCGCACCAGCGATGGCTCGCGGCACCCAGCGAAGCTGATCGGGATGCTGTGGAGCGCGCACTGCGCAGCACCCAGGCCTGGGACTGGCGCGACCGTCCGCTGGGGCAGCTGTCGGGCGGCGAACGCCAACGCGTGCTGCTGGCGCGTGCGCTGGCGGTCGAGGCCGAGCTGCTGCTGATGGACGAGCCGCTGGCCAACCTCGATCCGCCGCATCAGGCCGACTGGATGCAGACGGCGCGCGCACTGGTGGCCCAAGGCCGCACCGTGGTCAGCGTGCTGCACGAACTGCCGATGGCACTGGCCGCGGACGAATTGGTGGTGATGAACCGGGGGCGGGTGGTGCACCACGGTGCTTGCGCCGATCCTGCGACGCATGCTGCGCTCGAACAGGTGTTCGACCACCGGATTCGAGTGCATCGCGTGGCAGATCAATGGATCGCATTGCCGCTATGAAGCCTCGCGCATCGAGTCATTCAGGGCGCGCTCCCGCCGACGGGGCACCTTGCTCCGCGAATGTCCCCCGGCCTGCGGCCTCCTCCTTGATTTCGCTGCGCAAGGCACCCCATCGACGTGAGCGATCAGCGCGGTCGTTGATCCGCCCGCACCACGACAGCGCTCATCGTGCGCAGGACACTGGGTGCTTCCCGCAGCGAAATCAAGGAGGAGGGCGAAGCCCGGGGGACATTCGCGGAGGGAAGTACCCGGTGGCCTGTGCACACGCCCTGAACCACAAGAACACCCAAGAACGGAACCCTTCATGCAAATAGAAACCCCTCCCAGCGAAAAGCCCTACGAAAAGCCCGAAGGCGAACGCCGCGGCATCGTCATCGTCAACACCGGCGACGGCAAGGGCAAGAGCACGGCAGCCTTCGGCCTCGCCCTGCGCGCACACGGCCGCGGCAAGGCCGTGAAGATCTACCAGTTCATGAAGGTGCCGTCGGCGCGCTTCGGCGAGCACCGCATGTTCGAGCAGATCGGCATTCCCATCGAAGGCCTCGGCGACGGCTTCAGCTGGAAGAGCCAGGACCTCGAACGCTCGGGCCAGCTGGCGCGCGACGGTTGGGAAAAGGCCAAGGCCGCCATCCTGTCGGGTGACTTCTTCCTCGTGGTGCTCGACGAAATCACCTACCCGCTGATCTACGGCTGGCTGCCGCTCGACGGCGTGCTCGAGACCCTGCGCGCGCGCCCGAAGCACGTGCACGTCGTGCTCACCGGCCGTCGCTGCCCGCCCGAGATCATCGAGCTGGCCGACACCGTCACCGAGATGCAGATGGTCAAGCACGCGTTCAAGGCCGGCATCCCGGCGCAGCGCGGCATCGAGGACTGAACCCGATGGTGGCGCATGCGTTCGCGGCCGACGAGGCGAAGGCGGTGTACCGCGCCATCCACGAGCGGCGCGACATGCGCCACTTTGCGGGCGGTGAGGTGGCACCCGAGGTGCTGCGCCGCCTGCTCGACGCCGCGCACCATGCGCCCAGCGTCGGCTTCATGCAGCCGTGGCGCTTCATCCGCGTGCGCGGCGAAGGGCTGCGCCGGCAGCTGCACGAGGTGGTCGAGCGCGAACGCGTGCTCACCGCCCGCGCGCTCGGCCAGCGCGAAGACGAGTTCATGCGCCTCAAGGTGCAAGGCGTGCTCGACGCGGCCGAGCTGCTGGTGGTGACGCTGGCCGACGGCCGCGAGGCGCATGTGTTCGGGCGCCGTACCCTGCCGCAGATGGACTTGGCCTCCGCCTCCTGCGCCATCCAGAACCTCTGGCTCGCGGCACGCGCCGAGGGGCTGGGCATGGGCTGGGTGTCGTTGTTCGAACCCGCCGAGCTGGGCGTGCTGCTCGGCCTGCCCGACGGCGCGGAGCCGATCGCCTTGCTGTGCCTGGGCCCGGTGCATGCGTTCTACGAAGAGCCGATGCTGCAGCGCGAACGCTGGGCGAAGCGCGCGCCGCTGGCCTCGCTGGTATTCGACGAAAGCTGGGGCCGGCCGTCGGACCTGTTCGATCCTTCTTCCACTTCATCTTCTTGCGTGGAGCCCACCTGATGCTGGCCTTCGACACCGTTCTCTTCGAGCTCGCGCGGCTGTTCCTCTGGCCCGTGACGCTCGGCGTGCTGCTGTCCTTCGTCTATGCGGTGTACTGCCTCGGCGCCTTCGGCATCGAGTGGTGGCAGCGCCGGCGCGACCCGTCGCGCGCGCTGGTGCTGCAGCGCCACGCGCAGGCCAGCCAGGAGCAGATGGAGCTGGTCGTGCTCAAGCAGCTCGAAGGCGTGCGCCTGTGCAGCCGCGTGGCGCCGATGCTGGGGCTGATCGCCACCATGATCCCCATGGGCCCGGCGCTCGTGGCCGTGGCCTCGGGCGAATCGCAGGGCGTGGCGCAGAGCCTGGCGCCCGCGTTCGCGGCCGTGATCGTGGCGCTGGCCTCGGCCTCGATCACCTTCGTGGTCTACACCGTGCGCCGCCGCTGGCTCATGCGCGAGCTGGTGATGCTGCTCGACGCGCGGGACCGGCTGTCATGAGCCGACGCCAGTTCTCGATTTTGAGCAGCCTGGACAGCGACGACGACGACCCGGTGCTCTCGACCATCAACCTGATCGACGTCTTCATGGTCGTCATCGGCATGCTGATGATCGCGGTCATCAACAACCCGGTGAACCCGTTCTCGCAGGACAAGGTGACGGTCATCCGCCACGAGGGCCAGCCCGACATGGAGATCATCACGCGCGAAGGCCGGAAGGTCACGCGCTTCAAGGCCAGCGGCGCAACGGGGCAGAGCGACGGCGAAAAGGCCGGCACCGCCTGGCGCCTGAAGGACGGCACGATGATCTACGTGCCGGCGGACGCGGTGCCGGCGCCGGGCGGGAAGTGACGCGGCTTTTCGTCTTCTGGCTGGGGCTCCTGTGCCTGATGGCGCAGCCTGCGGTGGCGGCCGGGTCGCGTGTCGTGGTGCTGAGCACGGCGCTGGTGTCGCCTGCGCGCGTGGTGCGGCTGCAGACGGCGGCGCGCGAGGCCGGCGTGCCGCTGCAGGTGGTGTCGGCTGCGCAGGATACGCCCGAGGCGCTGGCTACCGCGGTCGACGGCGCGCGCCTGCTGGTCGTCGATGCGCCGCACCTCAGCGTCGCCCAGTCGGCGGCGGCGCGCTTCGGCGATGTCATTGCGCGAACCTCCGTCCCTTACGTGCAGATCGGTGAGTTCGCGCTCGTGGCAAAAGGCCAGAAACCGCCCGAGGTGCCACCGCTCGCGGCCGAGCGCGGCGTCGATGCGGCTTGGGCGCAGCGCCTGCGCGCCTATTGGCGCTTTCCAGGCGAAGCGAACCTGAAGGCCTCGGTGCAGGCGATGGCACGCGTCGGCGATGCCGCCGGGCTGCCCGACCCCGTGCCGCTGCCGCTCGCGGGCTTCTATCACCCCGACTGGCCGCGCGTCGAAAGCAGCATCGCTGCGGTCGAGGCACTGCCGAGCGGGCAAGGCACCGTCGCCATCGCCGTCAACAGTGCCACGCTCACCAGCGACGACACCGCCTGGCTCGACCGGCTGATCGGCACGCTTGCGCAACGCGGCCTGCGCGCCTATGCCTTCTACGGCCCACGCCAGCAGAAGGATCTGTTCTTCCGCATGACGCACGCCGGCGAGGGCGAGCGCGAGCGTCGTGTGGCGGACCTCCTCGTCAACGCCGCGCTGGTGTTCAGCCCCAACGAGCGCAAGGCCGAACTCGAACGCATCGGCGTGCCCGTGCTGCAGACGCTGCCCTCGCTGGCGATGGACGCGGCGCAATGGGCGCGCAGCAAGGACGGCCTGGCGCAGACCGACATCGCGGCCTACTACAGCCCGAGCGAACTCGCAGGCATGACCGACCCGATGCTCGTCACCGCGCGCGACGCCGCTACCGGCAGCCTGCAGCCGCTGCCCGCGCAGATCGACGCCGTGGCCGACAAGGCCGCCGCGCTGCTGCGCTTGCGGCGCACGCCGGCCGCCGAGCGCCGCGTGGCGATGCTGGTCTACAACTACCCGTCGGGCGAGGCGAACTTCGGTGCGTCGTTCCTCAACGTGCCGCGCAGCGTCGACCGGATGCTCTCCGCGATGCAGGCGGCCGGCTACCGCACCGAGGCGCCGGGCGCGGACAAGGTGATCGCGCAGGTGCAGGCCACGATGAAGGCCTACTACCCGACCGCGCAGGGCGGCGATGCGCTGCAGCCGCTGCTCGACCAGGGCCTGGCCGACACGCTGCCGCTGTCGCAGTACCTCGCCTGGTTTCGCGCGTTGCCCGCCGACACGCAACGCCGCATCGAAGCCTACTGGGGCCCGCCCGAGGCCTCGACGATGCTGCGGCCCGTGGCCGGTGTGCCAGCCTTCGTGGTGCCGCGCGTGCAGTTCGGCCAGGTGGTGGTGCTGCGCCAGCCGCCGCGCTTCGAGCCCGGCACGCAGGTGGCCGACAAGGCGCAGCAGGTGTACCACCGCGCGGCGGTGCCGCTGAGCCACGGCTACCTCGCCACCTACCTCTGGCTGCGCAGCCGCTTCGGCGCCGATGCGCTGGTGCACGTGGGCACGCATGGCACGGTCGAATGGTCGGCGGGCAAGGAGCGCGGGCTCTCGGTGCAGGACGATCCGCTGCTCGCGCTGGGCGACGTGCCCAACGTCTATCCGTACATCATGGACAACCTCGGCGAGGCGACCACCGCCAAGCGCCGCGGCCGCGCGACCATGGTGAGCCATTCGACGCCCATGTTCACGCCCGCAGGCTTCCGACCCGGCGTGCGGGACATGCACGAGCGCCTGCACGATTGGGAAACGCTGTCGCCCGGTGCGGTGAAGACCGCGCTGGAGCGGCGCCTCACCGCCGACTTCGTCGCGCAGCACTACGACCGCGACCTGCAATGGACGCCCGCGCGCATCCGCACCGATTTCGCCGGCTTCATCGCCGTGCTGCATCCGTACCTCGACGAACTCGCGCAGACCGCGCAGCCGCTGGGCCTGGCCACCTTCGGCGAGGCGCCCGATGCGCAGCGGCGGCGCCAGACGATCCTGCAGATCCTCGGCAAGCCCGTGGCGCAGGCGATGGGCGAAGACCTGGACGAGATGTTCCTCACCGATGCGGAGGGCATCGCGGCCTCGAAGCCGGCGCGCTGGCTCGAAACTGTGCTGGCGGGCAACGACACGGCCGACTCTGAACCTCTGCGCACCCTGGCCGCACGAGCCCGTGCGCTCGACGCGGTACTGGCCCACAACGAGGAAATCGAAGGCCTGCTCACCGCGCTCGACGGCCGCTACCTGAAATCGCGCTACGGTGGCGACCCGGTGCGCGACCCCGACAGCCTGCCGACCGGGCGCAACCTCTACGGCTTCGACCCCAGCCGCGTGCCCACGCGCGCCGCCTGGGACACCGGCGTCGCCGCGATGGACGACTGGATCGCCGCGCACGCCCGCACCCACGGCGGCCGTCCGCCGCAGAAGATCGCCTTCACGCTCTGGGCCGGCGAGGCCTCGCGCCATCAGGGCGTGACCGAGAGCCAGGCCTTTCACGCACTCGGCGTGAAGCCGCGCTGGGACGAGGCCGGGCGCATGGTCGGCATCGAGGTCGTGCCGGCCGCGGTGCTGAAACGACCGCGCATGGACGTGCTGATCAGCGTCACCGGCTCGTACCGCGACCAGTTCCCGCACGTGATGCGCTGGCTCGACGAGGCCGTGCAGCAGGTGGCCGGGCTCGACGAGCCCGGCAACGCCGTCGCGCAGCACAGCGAGGCGATGGCGCGCACGCTGCGCGCCGGGGGCGCGACGGCGGCCGAGGCGCGGCGCTGGTCGACCGCGCGCGTGTTCTCGAACGAGCAGGGCAGCTACGGCGCCGGGCTCGAGGAAGCGGTGCTCGCCACCGAACTCTGGAAGGGCCAGCAGCGCGGCGGCGGCGACGCGCAGATGGCCGGGCTCTACATGGACCGCATGGGCCACGCCTACGGGCGCGGCCTCGACGGCGCGACGCGCCCGGGCGCCTTCGCGGGCAACCTCGCGCAGGTCGATGCGGCGCTGATGGCGCGCACCTCCAACCTCTACGGCGTGCTGACCAACGACGATCCGTTCCAGTACCTGGGCGGCATTGCGCTGGCCGTGCGCCATCTCACGGGCAAGGACCCGGCGCTGTACGTGCAGAACCTGCGCGACGGCGCGGCCGTGCGCACCGACACCGCCGCCGGCGCCATCGCCCGCGAGATGCAGACGCGCTACCTGCACCCGCAATGGATCGAGGCGCAGAAGGCCGAGGGCTATAGCGGCGCGCTGCAGGTGCTCAAGACCGCGCAGTTCCTCTGGGGCTGGCAGGCGACCGCGCCCGCCGCGGTGCGCGCGGACCACTGGCAGTCGCTGCACGAGGTCTATGTGCGCGACACCTACAAGCTCGGCACGCGGCAGTGGCTGGAGCGTGAGAACCGCGCCGCCTTCGCGCAGACGCTGGAACGCATGCTCGACGCCGTGCGGCTGAACTACTGGAAGCCCGATGCCGCGACGCGGCGCGAACTGGCGCAGGCCTACACGGAGGCGGTGCGCACCACGGGGCTGCGAGAGCGCAACGAGGCGGTGCAGCGGTTTGCGCAGGCTGCGTTGGCGCCGTCGCCTGTCACTGCCCCAGCGCCGGTCGTTGTCGCCGCACCTTCCATCGCGCCCATCGAAGCGACGCAGTCTGCGCCGGAATCGCCCGCCGCACCGGACCTAGCGCAACCCGTGACCGGCCTCCAACTGAAGCCCATCACCGACACCCCATCGCCCCCGCCGCCGTCCGCCGTGCTGCCGCGCCTGCTCGCCACATTCGGCGCCGCCTTGCTGCTGGCCATCGGTGCACTGGTGCAATGGCGGCGCGGCCGGTCCGTGCCCGTCGCCTGATTCACGAGAATGCCTGCCATGCCCGCGCTCGATCCCTTCACTGTCTTCGCCCTCGCGCTGGTCGCCGCCCTGTGGCTGGCACTGGCCGTCGACCGCTGGCTGGGCGAGCCGCCCGCCGCGCTGCATCCGGTCGTATGGATGGGGCGCTACTTGGACTGGATGGGCAGCCGCCTCGCACCGCGCGCGGCCGACGCGAAGCCGCGCGACCTGCCCGGCTTCGCGATGGGGGCGCTCAGCTGGTGCGTGGGCGCGATGGCCGCGTTCGCCGTCGCATCGGCGGTGCAGAGCCTGGCGATGCAATGGCTGCCGGTCTGGGCCATGGCCGTGGTGCTCGGGCTCGCGTTCAAGCCGCTCTTTGCGTGGCGCATGCTGCGCGACGAGGTGCAGGCGGTCGAAGCCGCGCTGGGCGAATCGCTCGACGCCGGCCGCGCACGGCTCGCGCGCCTCGTGAGTCGCGATGTCTCGGTGCTGAGCGAGCGCGAAGTGCGCGAGAGCGCCATCGAGTCGCTGGCCGAGAACCTCAACGACTCGCTGGTGGCGCCCGTGTTCTGGTTCGTGCTGTTCGGCCTGCCCGGCGCGGCGCTCTACCGTTTCGCCAACACCGCCGATGCCATGTGGGGCTACCGCGGCGAACGCGGCGGGCGCGACTGGACCTGGTTCGGCAAGTGGGCCGCGCGCGCCGACGACGTGCTCTCATGGCTGCCCGCGCGCCTCACCGTGCTGCTGCTGGCCCTCGCGGCCGGCCGCTGGCCGCGCGGCGTGGCCCGCGAGGCGCGCCGCACGCCGTCGCCCAACAGCGGCTGGCCGATGGGGGCGATGGCGCTGCTGCTGGGTGTGCGGCTTGCGAAGCCGGGTGTGTATGCGCTGAACGGGGAAGGGCGCGCCGTCACGTCGGCCGACACCGCGCGCACCGCACAGCTCGGTGAACGGGCGGCGTGGGGGCTGGCGGTGATCGCTTCGCTCGCGATGCTGTCGCCGTTGCTGGCGAGGTGGGCATGACGAATCACGCCATGGTGCACGGCGGCCCCGACGAGACGGGCGCCGCGCCGCACGACTTCTCGACCAACGGCAACGCGGTGGGTTCGTGTCCTGCGGCGCTGGCTGCGTTGCGCGAGGCCGACGCCGCGCACTATCCCGATCCGCGCTACACCGCGCTGCGTTCCGCGCTCGCCGATTTCCACGGCGTGGCCGAAGAACGCATTGCGATCGCCGCGAGCGCGAGCGAATTCATCCACCGCATCAGCGCCGCCGTGGCACAAGCAGGCGGCGGAGAGGTTTGGTTGCCCGCGCACAGCTACGGCGACTACGACCGTTCGGCCAGGGCCTGGGGCCTCGGCGTGCGGCGCGCACCCGAGGAGGCCGAGGGCGCCGCGCTGCGTTGGTGCTGCGAACCGTCGAGCCCGTTCGGCCAGCCGCAGCCCGACATCGCGCAGCATGCCGCCAGCGATGCCGTCTGCGTGCTCGACATGGCCTACGAGCCGCTGCGCCTCGAAGGCCTGCCCTCGCACGACGCCGCGCAGCGCGACCGCCTCTGGCAGCTGTGGACACCGAACAAGGCCATGGGCCTCACGGGCATCCGCGCCGCCTACGCCATTGCTCCCGCGAACGCTGATGTGGCGGGC
The DNA here is from genome assembly GCF_009811375.1 of Variovorax boronicumulans. NCBI lineage: Bacteria > Pseudomonadati > Pseudomonadota > Betaproteobacteria > Burkholderiales > Comamonadaceae > Variovorax > Variovorax boronicumulans. Next base: position 2,527,026 of record NZ_BKDH01000001.1, on the reverse strand, counting down.
CCGCTGCTGGAGCGGCTCGCGCGCCTCGCGCCGTCGTGGCCGTTGGGCACGCACGGCGTGGCGCTGCTCACGACCTGGACCACCGACGAAGCGCAAGGCTGGCTCGCGCGCAGCCTCGACATCCTGCGCGACTGGAAGGCGCGGCAGCGCGCCGTGTGCGAATCGCTGGGCTGGCAGGTGCGGCCCGGCGACGCCAACTTCTTCGGTGCGCAGCCCGATGTGCCATACCCGCCCCGCGCCGCCGCACTGCGCGCCGAGGGCATCAAGCTGCGCGACTGCGCCTCCTTCGGCCTGCCGGGGCACCTGCGCCTGGGCGTGCTGCCGCCGGCCAGCCAGCAGGCCTTGAAGGCCGCGTGGGCGAGGGCCAGCGCCGCACGACACAGCGGCTGAACGCACCTCGCACCACAATAGGGCCGTCTCAAGAAAAGGAAAACGAACAGGCCCATGCTCTACGCCATCACCACGCTCTTCCTGTGTCAGCTTGCCGGCGAACTGCTTGTGCAGTGGCTGTCGCTGCCGATTCCCGGTCCGCTGATCGGCATGCTGCTGCTGTTCGTCGGCCTGCTGGTGCGCGGCGGCGTGCCGCAGGAGCTGACCGACACCTCGGGCCACCTGCTGCGCAACCTGATGCTGCTGTTCATCCCGGCGGTGACCGGCGTCATGCTGCATTTCGAGCGCGTGGGGCGCGAATGGCTGCCGTTCCTGGCGGCCGGTGTCGTGGGCGGTGCCTTCACCATGGCGGTGACCGCGCTCACGCTGCGCTGGATGATCCGCATCACGGGCAAGGACACCGAATGAACGCGCCCGCCAAACTGTCTGAGATCTGGGTCTTCCTGGCCCAGTCGCCGCTGTTGTGGCTGTCACTCACGCTGCTGGCCTACCTGGGCGCGCTGTGGCTGCATGCGCGCAGCGGACGCAACCCGATGGTCAACCCGGTGCTGGTGTCGGTGATCGTCATCGTGGGCGTGCTGCTGCTCACGCGCACGCCCTATGACACCTACTTCGAGGGCGCCAAGTTCGTCCACTTCCTCATCGGCCCGGCCACCGTGGCGCTGGCCGTGCCACTGTACAGCCAGGTCGGCCGGCTGCGGCGCCTGTGGCTGCCGATCGGCGTGGCGCTGCTGGTGGGCTCGGTCGCTGCCATCGTGTCGGCCATCGGCATCGGCTGGGTGCTCGGCGGTTCGCACGAGCTCCTGATGTCGCTCGCGCCCAAGTCGGCCACCATGCCGATCGCGATGGGCGTGGCCGAGAAGATCGGCGGCCTGCCGTCGCTGGCGGCCGTGGCCGCGGCCATTGCCGGCATCTCGGGCGCGATCATGGCCACGGGCCTGCTGAACCTGCTGCGCATCAAGGAACCCGCGGTGCGCGGCTTTGCCGTCGGCATGGCGGCGCACGGCATCGGCACGGCGCGCGCCATCCAGGTGAACGAGACCGCGGGCGCGTTCTCGGCGTTGGCGATGGGGCTGAACGGCATCGCGACCGCGCTGCTGGTGCCGCTGATCGTGAAGCTGATGACCGTCTGACATCCATTCATCCCATCCATCGAGGAGCACGACCCATGTCCGAGTACACAGCCGAGATCGTCTGGGAGCGGGGCGACCAGGACTTCCTGGCCAACACCTACAGCCGCCACCACGTGCTGCGCTTCGACGGCGGCGCGCAGGTGCCGGGCTCTTCATCGTCGCACGTGGTGCCGTTGCCGTTCTCCGACGCGTCGGCGGTCGATCCGGAAGAGATGTTCGTGGCCTCGCTGTCCAGCTGCCACATGCTGTGGTTTCTCACCATGGCGGTGAAGCGCAAGTTCGTGGTCGACCGCTATGTCGATGCGGCCACGGGCGTGATGGAGAAGAACGCCGACGGCAAGCTGGCGATGACCGTCGTCACGCTGCGTCCGCAGGTGAGCTTTTCGGGTGCGAACCTGCCTACGCGGGAGCAGATCGAGCACATGCACCATCGGGCGCATGAGGAGTGTTTCATTGCAAATTCGGTGAAGACCGAGGTGCGGTGCGAGCCGGTCTACTGACAAGAGTCGCTCCCCGCACGCGTTGGCCGCGCTGATCCAGCCCTGAGAAGAGGACGGAAACGCGCCCCTCAGCGCCGCTGCAACCGCGGATTCTTCGCAAACAGATCCGCTGCCCAGTCCACAAACGCCCGCACCTTCGCGCTCAGGTGCCGGTTCGGCGGGTACACCACGTGGATCGGCAGCGGGTCGCGCTGCCAGTCGGCCAGCACCTCGACGAGTTCGCCGCTTTCCAGCAGCGGCTCGGCCGTGAAGGTGATGCACTGCGACAGACCGAAGCCCGCGAGCACCGCCGTCATGTGCGCATTGCTCTCGTTGACCGACACGCGGTAGGGGCCGTTGAGCTCGATGTACTCGTCGCCCTTCTTGAACTCGTGCGGGTACACGCGCCGGGTGGTGCCCGAGAAATAGCTCACGACATGGTGGCGCTTCTCGATGTCGTTCGGATGCTGCGGCGCACCATAGCGCTTGATGTAGGCCGGCGAGGCCACGGTGACGAAGTGCAGGGTGCCGATGCGGCGGGCCACCAGCGACTGGTCGCTGAGCTCGCCGGCGCGGATCACGCAGTCGACGTTGTCGCTGATCAGGTCGACGGTGCGGTCGCTCACGCCCAGGTCGACCTGGATGTCGGGGTAGCGGTCGCAGAAGCTGGCCAGGTTGGGCAGGATGATCTGCTGCGCCACCGAGGTGCCCACATCGATGCGCAGCCGCCCCGTGGGGTTGGCCTGCGCATTCGTCATGCTGGCTTCCATGTCGTCGAAGTCGTTCAGCAGCCGCGCGGCGCGCTCGAAGTAGGCGGCGCCGTCGGGCGTGACGGTGACGCGCCGCGTCGTGCGGTTGAGCAGCTTCACGCGCAGGCGCGATTCCAGCGCCTGGATCTGCTTGGTGACGGTGCCCTTGGGCAGGGCCAGAGAGTCGGCGGCACGGGTGAAGGTGCCGGCTTCGACCACGCGGACAAAGATCCGCATTGCCTGGATTTGATCCATCGAATGCCTGTTCAGGGAGACCGGCGTATGCCGGAAGGAGGCGGATTCTCACACAAGGAATGCGCCCCTACGGTATGCCCGATTGTTCTCCGTTTGGAAACAGAGTAGGGCTGTGTTTCCTGTTTCAACGCGCTTGTAGCGCCTTATATTTCAACCATCGCCCATCCCCCTGAGGTCGCCCATGTCACCCCGTCCATCGTCCCGGTCCGCTGAAGCTGCTGCGCTTGCCGCGGCGCAAGGCGTGGAGTCCGATCTGTCGATCGAGCTGCCCGGCCGCGAGCCCGTGGCTGCCCGTGTCTACGGTCAGCGTCCGCGGGGCGAGACCGTGCCGCTGGTGCTGCACTTCCATGGCGGCACCTTCATCTGCGGCAACCTCGACAACGGCCGCAACGTGGCCCGGCTGCTGGCCGGCGCGGGTGCGGTGGTGGTGTCGCTGGACTACCCGCTGGCCCCGGCGGCCCCGTTCCCGGAACCGGTCGAGGTGGGCTATGCGGCGCTCGAATGGCTCTACAAGCAACGCGTGAAGCTCGGCGGCAAGGGCGCCCAGGTGTACCTGGCCGGCGAAGAGGCCGGTGGCAACCTGGCGGCCAGCGTGGCCCTGGTGGCCCGCGACCGCGCCCATCCGCCGCTGGCAGGCCAGATCCTGCTGTCGCCCATGCTCGACCCGTGCGCCGGCACCGCCTCGCTGCGCAACGCGACCAACGACGCCGCCGAGTGCCGGTGGGCCACGGGCTGGGCCAAGTACCTGAGCTGTCCCTCGAACGCCACGCACCCGTATGCGGTGCCCAGCGGATCGTTGCGGCTGGCCGCCCTGGCGCCGGCGCTGGTGCTGGTGGGGCCCGACGACGCGATGCGCGACGAGGCCATGACCTTCGCGGGCCGTCTGCGCTCGGCCGGCATCGAGGTCACGAGCAGCGTGCTGACCGGGGCCGACAACTGGCCCAAGGCGCTGTACGACACCGAGGCCGTGGGATGCGCATCCTGCGAAGCCAGCGTGCAGCAGCACTTCCGCGAGTTCTTCAGCGCCACCACACCGCCCCCGGCGGTCCCTGAGCCCAGCTAGGCCCGCGAGGGTCCGCTCCGCCCCCTGAACCAAGCCGCCGCCTCCACCGAGGCGGGTGGCAGGGCTTTCTGTTCTCTGAATTCCGCCTCCTGACGCCGCCGGCGCCGGGATGGCCTGTTGCATCCCGAAAAAGTCATCGAGAAGGACGAACCATCATGTCGAACAAGAACGAACAATCGCTGTCTTCCATCACCCGCAAGGGGCTGTGGCCCGCCGTGACCGGCCTCACCGCGGTGCTGGCCGTGGCCGCCGCGGTGGTGGGCATGTACAGCTTCAAGGCCGAGGCGACCGCCCCGGTCGCCGCGCAACAGGGCACGCCGGTGTCGGTCGCCACCGTGGCGTCGAGCGAGATCAACGCCTGGGACGAGTTCTCGGGCCGGCTCGAAGCCGTGCAGCGCGTCGACGTGCGCTCCCGCGTGGCAGGCGCCGTGCAGGCGGTGCACTTTCGCGAAGGCGCGCTGGTGAAGCAGGGCGACCTGCTCATCACCATCGACCCCGCGCCGTACGCTGCCGAAGTGGAGCGTGCCGAAGCGCAGGTTGCGTCGGCGCAGGCCCGCCAGGCCTTCAGCCGCAGCGAGCAGGAACGCGCCAAGCGCCTGTGGGACGAGCAGGCCATCGCACAGCGTGAACTCGACGAGCGCGTGAACGCCGGCCGCGAAGCAGAAGCCAACCTGCGCGCCGCGCAAGCCTCGCTGCAGACCGCACGCCTGAGCCTGGGCTATACCCAGGTGCGCGCACCGGTCTCGGGTCGCATCGGCAAGCTCGAAGTGACCGTCGGCAACCTGGTGGCCGCCGGCCCCGGCGCACCCGTGCTGACCACGCTGGTGTCGGTGAGCCCGATCTACGCGAGCTTCGACGCCGACGAGCAGGTCATCACCCGCGCGCTGAAGGACCTGCCGGCCAACGCCGGCGCCCGCGGCCAGATCGACACCATTCCCGTGCAGATGGGCACCGCCGGCCTCGAAGGCACGCCCTTCACCGGCAAGCTGCAGCTGATCGACAACCAGGTCGACGCCCGCAGCGGCACCGTGCGTGTGCGTGCCTCGTTCGACAACAAGGACGGCGCGCTCATTCCCGGCCAGTTCGCCCGCATCCGCATGGGCCAGGCCCGCAACGACACCGCGCTGCTGGTGAGCGAGCGTGCCATCGGTACCGACCAGAACAAGAAGTTCGTGATGGTCGTGGGTGACGACAACAAGGCCATGTACCGCGAGGTGACGCTGGGCGCGCCCATCAACGGCCTGCGCGTGGTGAGCAAGGGCCTGAAGGCCGGCGACCGCGTGGTGGTGAACGGCCTGCAGCACATCCGCCCGGGTGCGCTGGTGGTGCCGCAGACCGTGACCATGGACGCCAAGCTCGATACGAAGCAACAACAACCGGAACGCGTGGCCGAGGCCGCGAAGTCCTGATTTCGGAGGAGGGCGCCCTGGCGCCCGCCGGAGAACCAACATGAATCTCTCAAAATTCTTCATCGACCGGCCGATCTTTGCCGGCGTGCTGTCGCTACTGATGCTGATCGCGGGCCTGATTGCGCTGCGCGGCCTGCCGATCTCGGAGTACCCCGAAGTCGCGCCGCCCTCGGTGGTGGTGCGCGCAACGTACCCGGGCGCCAACCCGAAGGTGATCGCTGAAACGGTGGCCACGCCGCTCGAAGAGCAGATCAACGGCGTCGAAGGCATGCTCTACATGGGCAGCCAGGCGACGACCGACGGCGTGATGACGCTGACCGTCACCTTCCGCCTGGGCACCGATCCCGACAAGGCCCAGCAGCTCGTGCAGAACCGCGTCTCGCAAGCCGAGCCGCGCCTGCCCGAGGAAGTGCGGCGCCTGGGCATCACGACCGTCAAGAGCGCACCCGACCTGACGATGGTGGTCCACCTCGTCTCGCCGAACAACCGCTACGACATCAACTACCTGCGCAACTACGCGGTGCTGAACGTGAAGGACCCGCTGGCGCGCATCGAAGGCGTGGGCCAGGTGCAGATCTTCGGCGGCGGCGACTACTCCATGCGCGTCTGGCTCGACCCGCAGAAGGTCGCGCAGCGTGGCCTCTCGGCTTCCGACGTGGTGGCTGCCATCCGTGGCCAGAACGTGCAGGCCGCGGCCGGCGTGGTCGGCGCATCGCCGGGCCTGTCGGGCGTGGACATGCAGCTGTCGATCAATGCGCAAGGGCGCCTGCAGAGCGAAGAAGAATTCGGCGACATCATCGTCAAGAGCGGCACCGATGGCGCCGTGACGCGCCTGCGCGACATCGGCCGCCTCGAAATGGGCGCTGCCGACTACTCGCTGCGTTCGCTGCTGAACAACGACCCGGCCGTCGGCATGGGCGTGTTCCAGGCACCGGGCTCCAACGCGCTCGACATCTCGTCCAACGTGCGCAAGACGATGGAAGAGCTCAACAAGAACATGCCCGAGGGCCTGGAATACCGCATCGCCTACGACCCGACGCAGTTCGTGCGTGCGTCGATCGAGTCGGTGATCCACACGCTGCTCGAAGCCATCGCGCTGGTGGTGCTGGTGGTGATCCTGTTCCTGCAAACGTGGCGCGCGTCGATCATTCCGCTGCTGGCCGTGCCGGTGTCGGTGATCGGTACCTTCGCGGTGCTGCACATCCTCGGCTTCTCGATCAATGCGCTGAGCCTGTTCGGGCTGGTGCTGGCGATCGGCATCGTGGTGGACGACGCCATCGTGGTGGTGGAGAACGTCGAGCGCAACATCGAGGCGGGGCTCACGCCGCGTGAGGCCACGTACCGCGCGATGCGCGAAGTGTCGGGCCCCATCATCGCCATCGCGCTGGTGCTCGTGGCCGTGTTCGTGCCGCTGGCTTTCATCAGCGGTCTCACGGGCCAGTTCTACAAGCAGTTCGCGGTGACCATCGCGATCTCGACGGTGATCTCGGCGATCAACTCGCTGACGCTGTCGCCTGCTCTTGCGGCACTGCTGCTGCGCGGTCATGACCAACCGAAGGACGCCCTGACGCGCGGCATGGACAAGGCCTTCGGCTGGCTGTTCCGCGGCTTCAACAAGTTCTTCCATCGCGGCTCCGAGGCCTACAGCGGCGGCGTCAAGCGCGTGATTTCGCGCAAGACGCTGATGCTGGTGATCTACCTGGCGCTGGTGGGCGTGACCTTCGGTCTCTTCAAGGCGGTGCCCAGCGGCTTCGTGCCGGCGCAGGACAAGCAGTACCTCATCGGTTTTGCCCAGCTGCCCGACGGCGCCACGCTCGACCGCACGGAAGAGGTGATCACCCGCATGGGCGAGATCATGAAGAAGAACCCGAACGTGGAAGACGCCATTGCCTTCCCGGGCCTGTCGATCAACGGCTTCACCAACAGCTCGAACTCGGGCATCGTGTTCGCCACGCTCAAGCCCTTCGACCAGCGCAAGCGTGCCGACCAGAGCGGCGGCGCGGTGGCGGGCCAGCTCAACGGTGCGTTCTCGAGCATCCAGGACGCGTTCATCGTGATGTTCCCGCCGCCGCCGGTGGCAGGCCTGGGCACGACCGGCGGCTTCAAGCTGCAGATCGAAGACCGCGCCTCGGTCGGCTACGACCAGATGGACGTCGCGGTGAAGGCCTTCATGGCCAAGGCGTATGCAGCGCCCGAGCTGACAGGCATGTTCACGAGCTGGCAGGTCAACGTGCCGCAGCTGTACGCCGACATCGACCGCACCAAGGCGCGCCAGCTCGGCGTGCCGGTGACGGATATCTTCGACACGATGCAGATCTACCTGGGCAGCCTGTACGCCAACGACTTCAACAAGTTCGGCCGCACGTACTCCGTGCGCGTCCAGGCCGATGCGCCTTACCGCGCCCGTGCCGAAGACGTGGGCATGCTGAAGGTGCGCTCGACCTCGGGCGAGATGGTGCCGCTGGCCGCGCTGATGAAGGTCAACTCGACCTTCGGTCCGGAACGCGCCATGCGCTACAACGGCTACCTGGCCGCGGACATCAACGGCGGCCCGGCCCCCGGCTATTCGTCGGGCCAGGCGCAGGACGTGATCACCAAGATCGCGGCCGAGACGCTGCCCAAGGGCGTGAGCTTCGAGTGGACCGAGCTGACCTACCAGGAAATCCTGGCCGGCAACTCCGCCTTCCTGGTGTTCCCGCTGGCGATCCTGCTGGTGTTCCTGGTGCTGGCCGCGCAGTACGAAAGCCTGACGCTGCCGATCGCGATCATCCTGATCGTGCCGATGGGCATCATGGCCGCGATGGCGGGCGTGTGGATCTCGGGAGGCGACAACAACGTCTTCACGCAGATCGGGTTGATCGTGCTGGTGGGGTTGAGTGCGAAGAACGCGATCCTGATCGTGGAGTTCGCACGGGAGCTGGAGTTCGCCGGACGCACGCCGATCCAGGCCGCGATCGAAGCCAGCCGCCTGCGCCTGCGCCCGATCCTGATGACCTCGCTGGCCTTCGTGATGGGTGTGCTGCCCCTCGTGCTCTCGACCGGTGCCGGCTCCGAGATGCGCAAGGCGATGGGCGTGGCGGTGTTCGCCGGAATGATCGGCGTGACGGCCTTCGGCCTGTTCCTGACGCCGGTGTTCTATGTGCTGATGCGCCGCCTGGCGGGCAACCGGCCGCTCAAGCTGCACGGCGAAGTGCCGCACGGCGATGACTTCGTGTCGGCCGACCATCCGGTGGTGCCTTCGCACGGTGGCGGCGGTGGCGGGCTGCACCCGGTGCCGGCCTCGCCGCGCCCCTCGCATGGCGCGCATGACTGATCGACAAGAAGAAAGAAGGTTGTCCATGACATTCGCAATCCCAACCCTGATGCGCCCTCTGCGCGCCGCCGTGCTGCCGCTGGTGGCGGCCCTGGTGCTGGCCGGTTGCGCCAGCGTGCCTTCGGGCATGCCCACGGTGCCGACCGCGGCGCAGTTCAAGGAACAGCCGGGTGCCACGGCGCCGGCCGGCTTCACCCGGGCCACGCCCGCCGAGGCGCAACCGCGCGGCGAGTGGTGGCTGGCGTTCAACGACCCGGTGCTCAACACGCTGATCCAGCGCGCCGAGGTCGACAACACCAACATCCAGGCCGCCGCCGCGCGGCTGGCCGAAGCCCGTGCGCTGGCGCGCAGCGCCCAGGCCGACCGCCTGCCGCAGATCGGCCTGGGCGCCGGCGCCAACCGCGGTGCGGGCCTGGACAAGGCCACGGCCAGCACCCGGCCGGGCACCATGACCAACATCGGCGCCACGTTCTCGTACGAGGTCGACCTGTTCGGCCGCCTCTCGGGCACGGCCGATGCGGCCAAGCTCGACGCGGCCGGCCGCGAGGCGCTGCTGCAGAGCACGCGGCTCGCGGTGCAGGCCGAAGTGGCGCAGACCTACCTGCAGCTGCGCGCGCTCGACGCCGAGCGCGTGCTGGTACGCGAATCGGTCGCCGCCTACCGCGACACGCTGCGCCTCACGCAGCGCCGCCAGCAGGCCGGCGACATCGCCGAGCTCGATGTGGCGCGCGTGCAGACCGAGGTGTCGTCCACCGAGTCGGACGCGCTCGCACTCGACCGCCAGCGCGCCCAGGTGGAACATGCGCTGGCCGTGCTGGTGGGCGATTCGGCCTCCAGCTTCGGCATGCGGCCCGACGACTGGGCCACCGCTTTGCCGGTGATCCCGCCGGGTGTGCCGTCCACCGTGCTCACGCGCCGGCCCGACGTGTCGGCCGCGCAGAGCGCCGTCATGGCGGCCCAGGCCCGCGTGGGCGTGGCGCAGACCGCGTGGTTCCCGAACATCTCGCTGACCGGCGCGGCCGGCTACGCCTCGCCCGAGATCGGCGACCTCTTCAAGTGGTCGGCCCGTTCGTGGGGCGTGGGTGCGCTGCTGTCGCTGCCGATCTTCGATGGCGGGCGCCGCGAGGCCGGCGTGCAGGGCGCCAACGCCCAGCTCGACGGTGCACTGGCCAGCTACCGCTCGCAGGTGCTGGTGGCGTTCCAGGAGGTCGAAGACCAGCTGGCGGCCATCCGCATCCTGCAGGAGCAGTCGGTGGTGCAGGCGCAGGCCGTGACCTCGGCCCAGCGCGCCACCAGCCTGTCGGACACCCGCTACCGCAACGGCTACGTGAGCCAGCTCGACCTGCTCGACGCGCGCCGCAGCGAGCTGCGCAACCGGCGCCAGGCGCTGCAGGTGAAGTCGGCCCAGTACCAGGCGACGGTGGGGCTGATCCGCGCCATCGGCGGCGGCTGGGAAGTGCCGTCGGCCGAGAAGGTGGCGGCCCGCTGATCGGGTCGATCCGGGCTCAGGCGCCGTCGCCAGGGCCCGGATGCGTCGCCGTGGCGGCGACCTGTTTCAGCGCCACCGCACCCAGCGCGAGCGCGCTCGAATAGCTGGCCTGCGGGCGCGCAGCCACCCGCAGCGGCCGGTAACCGAGCGTGTCGGAGGTGCTGCCGGTGTCGTGGACGGCTTCGAGCAGGAGCCAGTAGAACCGGCCCGGCTCGCGTTCCTCGACCGTCAGCGCCAGATCGTTGAGGGCGGACATGGATTTGCGGAGGCGGCCCGCAGCGGGCCACCTCCCTTGGTACGTCCGATTCGGCTTTCCGGATTCGGTTCAGCGCTCAACGACAATCCCCGGATGAGTTCTAGAGCGACAAGCGGACCGGCGCGCTGCGTCATGGTCCTGGGCACCACCAGCGGCGCCGGCAAGAGCTGGCTGGCCACCGCGCTGTGCCGGTGGTACGCCCGCCAGGGGCTGCGGGTGGCGCCGTTCAAGGCGCAGAACATGAGCAACAACGCCCGCGTGGTCGAGGGCGGCGAAATCGGCAGCGCCCAGTATTTCCAAGCCCTGGCCGCCAACGCCGTGCCCGACGTGCGCATGAACCCGCTGCTGCTCAAGCCCGAGCGCGACACCCACAGCCAGGTGGTGCTGATGGGACAGGTGAGCGAGTCGCTGTCGACCCTGCCGTGGCGCGGGCGCAGCGAGCGCGTCTGGCCGCAGATCGCGCAGGCCTTCGACGAACTGCGCGCCGAGAACGACGTGGTCGTGATCGAAGGCGCCGGCTCGCCGGCCGAGATCAACCTCATGGCCAGCGACATCGTCAACCTGCGCGTCGCCCGCCATGCCCAGGCGCGCTGCCTGCTGGCGACCGATATCGACCGCGGCGGCGCCTTCGCCCACCTGTACGGCACCTGGGCGCTGCTGCCCGAGGCCGACCGGGCGCTCATCCATGGATTCGTGCTCAACAAGTTCCGGGGCGATGCGTCGCTGCTGGCGCCCGCGCCGCAGCAGCTGCAGGCGCTGACCGGCGTGCCCACCGTAGCCACGCTGCCCATGTGGTGGCAGCACGGCCTGCCCGAGGAAGACGGCGTGTTCGACGACCGCAGCCGCGCCAGCGGCGTGGTCACGCGCACCGTGGCGGTGGTCGCGTACCCGCGCCTGAGCAACCTCGACGAATTCCAGGCGCTGAAGAACGTGCCCGGCGTGCGCCTGGTCTGGGCCCGCACGCCGGCCGACGTGGCCGGCGCCGACTGGATCGTGCTGCCCGGCTCCAAGCACACGAGCGGCGACCTGGCCTGGCTGCGCGGGCAGGGGCTGGACCGCGCCGTGGCCGAGCATGCCGGGCGCGGCGGCGCGGTGCTGGGCGTGTGCGGCGGGTTGCAGATGCTGGGCGAGGCGCTGGTCGATCCGCATGGCATCGACGGCAACGCACCCGGGCTCGGGCTGCTGCCGCTGGTGACCGTGTTCGAGCGCGAGAAGACCGTGCGGCACCGCGAGGCGACCTTTTCCGGCGATCTCGTGGCCGGCCCCTGGTCCGCGCTGGCGGGCGTGCGCATCGCCGGCTACGAAATCCACCATGGCCAGACGGCCGCCCACCCGCAACTGGCCCACGACGGCCGCGCCGTGATGCCCGAGGGCCTGGCCTGGCAGAACACGCGCGGCAACGTGCTGGGCCTCTATTTGCACGGCCTGTTCGAAGACCCGGCCGCGCTGCAAGCGCTGTTCGGCACCACGGCGCCCACGCTGGACGCCACCTTCGACGGCCTGGCCGACTTCATCGACACCCACTTCGACGCCGGCGTGCTCGCCGGCTTGATCGCATGACCGACACCGATTTGATCCCTGCCATTCCAGACATCGCCGACGCCGCACTCGCGGCGCGCCTGCAGGCCGCGCTCGACAACAAGACCAAGCCCGTCGGCGCGCTGGGCCGTCTTGAGGCGCTGGCGCTGCGTATCGGCACGATCCTGGGCACCGAGCAGCCGGTGCTCGATGCGCCGCAGATGCTGGTGTGCGCGGGCGACCACGGGCTGGCGGCGCGCGGTGTGTCGGCCTACCCGAGCGACGTGACCTGGCAGATGGTCGAGAACTTCCTGGCCGGCGGCGCGGCCGTCAGCGTGCTGGCGCGCCAGCACGGCCTGGCGCTCACGGTGGTCGATTGCGGCGTGCGGCGCGACTTCCAGCCACGCCCCGGCCTGGTGTCGCGGCGCATCGCCGCCGGCACGGCCGACGCCTCGGCCGGCCCCGCCATGACGCCCGAACAGTGCGCCCAGGCCATCGCCAACGGCCGCGAGGTGGTGCGTGCGCTGCCGGGCAACGCGTTGCTGCTGGGCGAAATGGGCATCGGCAACAGCTCGTCCGCCGCGCTGCTGCTGTCGCGCCTGGCCGGGCTGGACATCGGCCTGTGCACCGGCGCCGGCACCGGGCTCGATGCCGACGGCCTCGCACGCAAGCGCGAGGTGCTGCGCGAGGTGCTCGCGCTGCACGCGGGCGCGACCGCGCCGCTCGATGCGCTGGCCGCGTTCGGCGGCTTCGAGGTGGCGACGCTGGTCGGCGCGGTGCTGCAGGCGGCGCAGGAGCGGCGCGTGATCGTGGTCGACGGCTTCATCGCCAGCGCCGCCGTGCTGGTCGCCCAGGCGATCCGCCCGCAGGTCACGCAGCGCTGCGTGGCGGCGCACAGCTCGGCGGAGCCGGGGCACACGCTGCTGCTGAAGCACCTCGGGCTCGAGCCCTTGCTGAACCTCGACCTGCGCCTGGGCGAGGGCTCGGGCGGCGCGCTGGCATGGCCGCTGCTCGAATCGGCCTGCCGCATCCTGCGCGAGATGGCGAGCTTCGAATCGGCGGGCGTGTCGCGTCAGCAATGAACGGCGTGCGCCATTTCCTGCTGGCCGTCCAGTTCTTCACCCGCGTGCCGGTGACGGGAAAACTCGCCGACTGGGTCGGCTTCAGCCCGCAGATGCTGCGCGCGGCTGCGGCGCACCTGCCGGCCATCGGTTGGATTGCGGGCGGGGTGGCGGCGGCTGTGTTCGTTGCCGTGGGCGCCGGCCTGCCGGGCGTGGCAGGGGCGCTGGTCGCGGCGGTGCTGAGCACTGTCGCCACCGTGATGCTCACGGGCGCCTTCCATGAAGACGGCCTGGCCGACGTGGCCGACGGCCTCGGCGGTTCGGCCAGCCGCGAGCGCGCGCTGGAGATCATGAAGGACTCGCGCATCGGCGCCTTCGGCGCGGTCGCGCTGGTGCTGGCGCTGGGCCTGAAGTTCGGCTTGCTCGCCGCACTCGCCGCGCGCGGGCTGGACGTGGCGGCGGCGTCGATCGTCGGCGCGCACGTGCTGTCGCGGCTGGTGCCGCTGTTCCTGATCCGCTGGCTGCCCTACGTGGGCGACAGCGGCGGCAGCAAGGCCAAGCCGCTGGCCGATGCGATCAGCGGCGGTGCGCTGCTCGTCGCCATGCTCTGGGCCGCACCCGCCGTGGCGCTGCTGCTGTGCGCGCACGACGCGGTGCATGTGGGCGCGGCGCTCGTGGCGCTGGTGCTCGCCGGTGGCTGGATGGCGCGGCTCTTCGTGCGTCGGCTGCAGGGCTTCACGGGCGACGGGCTCGGCGCGACGCAGCAGGTGTGCGAACTGGCGATCTACCTCGCGCTGGCGTGGAAGGCATGAACACCGCGACCGCCCAGCTCTGGCTGCAGCGCCACGCGCCGGTGATCGCGCCGGCGGGCCTGTGCTACGGCGCGACCGACCTCGATGCCCATGTGGACGGCACGCAGGCCGCGGCCGAGCGCATCGCCGCGGTGCTCCCGGCCGGCATCGCGCTGTGGAGTTCGCCGCTGCGGCGTTGCGCCATGCTGGCGGACGCCATCGTCGCGCTACGGCCCGATCTGTCGGTGCGGCGCGATGCGCGGCTGGCGGAGATGAGTTTCGGCGCCTGGGAAGGGCGCCTGTGGTCTGCGGTGACCCGCGAAGAATTCGAGGCCTGGACGAATCGTTTCGCTGATGCCCCCGCAGGAGGCGACGGCGAGAGCGTGCGCGTCTTCATGCAGCGCGTGGCCTCGGCGCATGCCGACTGGCTGGCGACCGGCGCCGACGCGCTGTGGGTCACGCATGCGGGCGTGCTGCGCGCGGTGCAGTTGCTGTCGCAAGGCGTGTCGTGCCCCGAGCGGGCCGATCAATGGCCCAACGACGCAGCGGCCTTCGGCGACTGGCGCGTGGTCGCCGCGCCGGTCGGCTGACGAGGCGCTGTCAGTTCTTGGCGCGCCACTGCTCGCGCCAGAGACGATCGAGCTGCCCCGCGAACTGCGGCGAGGGGCCGCCCAGGAGCTGGTTCTGCCCGTTGCGCTGCACCAGGCCATAGAGCCGACCCGAGCCCTGGTCGTACAGCGCGATGGCGTTGTGGTCGTAGCAGTCGTGCGGCTTGCAGAAGGCGTGCAGCAGGTAGCGCGTGCCGTCCACCGTCACCCATTGCGGCTCGGGCGACGGGCCTTCGCGGCGCACCAGCCAGCGCTCGGTTTCGCGCGCGCCCAGCGCGGCGCGCCAGGCCTTGTCCATCGCGGGGCCCCGGGCGAGGGCGGCCGGGCTGCCCGTGGCGGGTGCCGGCGGCTTGGGGGCGGCGGTCGCGGGTTCGGCGGGCGGCGCCGCAGCGCGCGCCGGACCGTCGCAGCGCCAGTAGCGTGGCTTCATCAGCTCCGGCCCCAGCTGCCCCACGACCGGCTTGTCGGCCTTCAGCGTGATCGACTGGCCGCGCGCATCGCGAAAGACCAGGAAATTCATCATCGCGTTGTCGCCCTTGCCCACGCGGCTCATCAGCGCCACGTCGAAGTTCGGCGGCGGCGCCTGGTTGCCGAAGAAGCTGTGCGCCGTGTCCGGCTGGCGGCCGACCACGCGGCGCTTGCCGCGCTCGGCGATCAGCATGTCCTCGCGCACCTGCAGCGTCGGTGCGGCTGCGTCGGCGCAGTTGGCGGACCAGCGCCCGCCATAGAGCGCCATCGTCTCGGGCGGCAGCACGCCGTCGCGCGACCAGGCGGCGCCTGCGCTGCACAGCGCTGCAAGGAAGAGGAGGGCGGCGGAAGGCGTCTTCTTGAAAATCGTTGTCGTCGTCATGTGCGAGGTGGTGTGTGCCGCTCAGGCGGTCTTGGGGGCCGGCGTCTTGGGCTTGAACGAGCAGAAGGTGGAGACCGCGCATTCCCAGCAGCGCGGCTTGCGCGCCACGCAGACATAGCGCCCGTGCAGGATCAGCCAGTGGTGCGCGTGCAGGCGGAATTCGGGTGGGATGCGCTTTTCGAGCTTGAGTTCCACGTCCAGCGGCGTCTTGCCGGGCGCCAGCCCGGTGCGGTTGCCGATGCGGAAGATGTGCGTGTCGACCGCGATGGTCTCCTCGCCGAAGGCCACGTTGAGCACCACGTTGGCCGTCTTGCGCCCCACGCCCGGCAGCGCCTCGAGTTCGGCGCGCGTGCGCGGCACCTCGCCGCCATGCAGCTCGACCAGCATGCGGCAGGCCTCGATCAGGTGCTTGGCCTTGCTGCGGTACAGCCCGATCGTCTTGATGTACGACTCCAGCCCTTCCACCCCGAGGTCGAGGATCGCCTGCGGCGTGTTCGCCACCGGATAGAGCCGCCGCGTCGCCTTGTTCACGCCCACGTCGGTGGCCTGCGCCGACAGCAGCACGGCGGCCAGCAGCTCGAAGGGCGTGGTGTATTCGAGCTCCGTGCGCGGCTCGGGGTTGGCGGCTTGCAGGGTGGCGAAGAAGAGGGGGATGTCGGATTTTTTCATGGGTCGTGGTGGCCACCGTTCACGGCGTGGGGCTCGCGGGGCGCATGCCGTGGAAGGCAGGGCGAGCCCCGGCGTTTGCGGCGATGGATGCAATATATCGTCGAAAAGCCATGGCCCTACGCAGCTTTCCTGCCCGGGCTTTCGCGACAATGACGCCCAGAAAGTGAGACTGACCATGCAATTCGCCTCCCGCCTCGACAACGTCGAAACCTCCGCCATCCGCGAACTCTTCAAGCTGCTGGGCAAGCCCGGCATCATCAGTTTTGCGGGCGGTTTCCCGGACAGCGCCATGTTCGACGTCGAGGGCCTGAAGGAGGCGAGCCAGAAGGCGCTGGCCGAAGAGCCCGGCGCGGCCTTGCAATATGGCGCCACCGAAGGCTACGAGCCGCTGCGCAACCAGCTCTCGGCGTTCATGAAGACCAAGGGCGTCGACGTCGACCCCAGCGGCCTGATCGTCACCACCGGCAGCCAGCAGGCACTCGATCTGCTGGGCAAGACCATGATCTCGCCCGGCGACAAGGTGATCGTCGAAGGCCCGACCTTCCTGGCCACGATCCAGTGCTTTCGCCTGTACGGTGCGCAGCTCATCAGCGCGCCCATCGACGCCAACGGCGTGAAGACCGATGAGCTCGAGAAGCTCATTGCCGAGCACAAGCCCAAGTTCGTCTACCTGATCCCCACCTTCGGCAACCCCAGCGGCGCGATGCTGAGCCTGGAGCGCCGCAAGAAGGTGCTCGAGCTGGCCGTGAAGTACCAGACGCTGATCGTCGAGGACGACCCCTACGGCGACCTGTACTTCGGCGAAGCGCCGCCGCCGTCGATCATGTCGCTGAGCAAGGACGTGCCCGGCAGCCGCGAACTGCTGGCGCATTGCGGCAGCCTGAGCAAGGTGCTCAGCCCCGGCCTGCGCATCGGCTGGATGATCGCGCCGACCGAGCTGCTGGCCAAGGCGACGATGTGCAAGCAGTTCAGCGACGCCCACACCAGCACCTTCGCGCAGGCCACGGCCGCGCAGTACCTCAAGAGCGGCCGCATGCCCGGCACGCTGGCGCATGTGCGCGAGGTCTACGGCCAGCGCGCGCAGGCCATGGGCGCCGCGCTGACGCGCGAGCTGGGCGATGCCGTGAGCTTCACGCAGCCCAACGGCGGGCTGTTCTTCTGGGCGCGCCTGACGGGCGCCAACGGCAAGCTGGCCGATGCCAACGAGCTGGCCAAGCGTGCGATCGAGAAGCTGGTGGCCTTCGTGCCCGGCGCGCCGTTCTTCGCCGAGAAGCCCGATGTGGCGACGCTGCGCCTGAGTTTTGCCACGGCCGACATCGAGAAGATCGAAGAGGGCGTGAAGCGCCTCGGCCAGGCCCTGTAACGCCGACGCTCAGGGGGACCGGTGCAGCCGGGGCGCTGCCAGCAGGTCCAGGTTGTCTGAAATGGCCGCATCCACGTTCGGATAGCGGCCTTTCATTTTGGAGAGCGTCATGATGGTCTGCAGTGCCTTCAGGTCCTTGACCGAGGGCGCGACCTTGATCTGCGCAATGGCCGCCGGGGCGTTGCCGCCGTTCACCAATGCCATCACCTTGCTTGCCCAGTCGTTTGCGCGTGCCATGTCTTCACCTGCTTTCCATTTGAACCGCCGACTTTACACAGCGGGTTACCATCACCCATGAGAAAAACCTTCCAGCTTCAGGTCGAGGGCAAGCACCCCGACCGTCTCCTCGAAGCCGTCAAGCACGAGATCCGCAAGTACATCAAGCGCGAGCGCCGCCGCGACCTACCCGAAGGCGCCGACTTCTGGGACTTCGACTGCCGGTTCGGCGCCGCCCAGGAATCCGCCGAAACCATCCACCTCACGGCCATCACCGGCCTCATTGACGGTGTGGTGAAAGAGGGCGGCAAGCAGTTCTACATCGAGATCCTGGCCAAGCCCGGCAAGCGCCAGCCGCGGCCCGCGGGTGCACCCGACCACGCCGAGAACGACGGCGAGGAATAAACCCCGTCAGATCAGCGCCTGCGCCAGCCGCAGGCCATGCCGCTGCTCCGCTTCCTGCAGCGAGCGCGCAATCGACGGGTGCAGCCGCACCCCGTTCGCCGATTGCGCTTCCCGACGCTTCAACCCGCCTTCACCCGGCAGCCGCACAGGCCTGGCCGGGTCGACGGGCGCGTTGTCGCGGCATTTCTCGGCCACGTGGTCCATCTGGCGCAGGAAAGCGTCCTTGCCGCCGAAGGCGTGCAGGTCGTGAAGCGTGAGGTGCACCGTCGCGCCCCAGCCTTCGGGCGGGTCGGCGCGGCCGTGGCCTGCGAGGCCGGCCGTGAGCGTCTCGACCAGCAGCGCCATGCCGTAGCCCTTGTGGCCGTGGCTCAGGCCGCCCACGGGCAGCAGCGTGCCGGGCGGCTGGTCGAACAGCACCTGCGGGTTGTTCGACGGCTTGCCGGAGGCGTCGATGAGCCATTCCTCGGCGAAGGTCTCGCCGGCCGCGCGCTTGCGGTTGCTCATGCCGTTGGTGGTGATCGAGGCCGAGATGTCGACCATCACGCCGCCCTGCGAGAGCGGAAAGCCCATCGCCAGCGGATTCGGTGTGAACACCGCCTGCGTGCCGCCGAAGGGCGCGACGCTGGCGGTGTTGGGGTCGGAGCAGGCCAGCAGCATCAGCATGTCTTCCTGCAGCGCGCGCAGCATGTAGACCGCGAGGCAGGCGATGTGGTGGCTGCGGCGGATCACGAGCGAGGCCGTGCCCAGTTCGCGCGCACGCGGCACCAGCAGGTCCATGCCCTGGTCCATGAGCCAGGGGCCGGGCAGGCGCTTGCCGTCCCACAGCACGGCGGCGGGGCGGTCGGACAGCACCTCGGGCGCGCCGTCGCGCGTCATGCCACCTGATTCGATTTCTTTCACATAGCCGGCCAGCAGCGCAAGGCCGTGCGTGTCGTGGCCCAGCAGGTCGCCTTCGACCAGCGTGCGCGCCACGCTGTCGGCCATCGAGGCCGCGAGCCCCGCTTTCTGCAGCAGGGCGCTGGCGTAGTCGCGCAGCGCGTCGGCGCGGTACAGCGGGGCGGCGTCGGTCATTTCAGGATTTCCAGCACGCGGTCGAGCCCGCCTTCGTTGATCGCCACCATGGCCTGCTCGCGCACCTTCGGCTTGGCGTGATAGGCCACCGACAGCCCGGCTTCGCCCATCATCGGCAGGTCGTTCGCGCCATCGCCCACGGCGATGGTTTCCTGCGGCGAGATGCCCATGAGCGAGGCCACTTCGAGCAGCGTGCGGCGCTTTTCGGCGCCGTCGCAGATGTCGCCCCAGCTTTGCGTCACGACCTGGCCGGTGAGCTGGCCGTCGGCTTCGTCGAGCAGGTTGGAGCGTGCGAAGTCGATGCCCAGGCGGTCCTTCACGCGGTTCGCGAAGAAGGTGAAGCCGCCCGACACCAGCAGCACCTTGAGGCCCGCCTTCTTGCAGGCTGCGACCAGCTCGGTGGCGCCGGGGTTGAGCTTCAGGCGCTCGTCGTACACCTGCTGCAACGCGGCCACGGGCACGCCCTGCAGCAGCGCCACGCGGCGGCGCAGGCTTTCCTTGAAGTCCTTGATCTCGCCGCGCATCGTGGCCTCGGTGATCGCAGCCACCTCGGCCTTCTTGCCGACGGCATCGGCGATCTCGTCGATGCACTCGATGTTGATGAGCGTCGAGTCCATGTCGAACGCGATCAGCTTGAAGTCGGCGAGCTTCAGCGGCGGCTTCACGCGCTGGAGGACGAGGCCGGGGGAGATTTCTGTCGTAGCGCTCATGCGGGGGCGGTTTCCTTGACGAGGGGTTGTCCGAGGCTGCGCAGCACGTCGCGCACCATCTGGGCGCGGTCCTTCGGCTCCTTGAGTTCGCGCTCGATGCGCAGCTTCTCGTTGCCGGCGAGCTTGATGTGCTTGTTCTTCTGGATCAGCTGGATGATGGCCATGCCGTCCACCGGCGCGTCCTTGCGGAAGGTGATGTTGATGATGCCCGGCGCCGCATCGACCTTGACCACGCCGTAGGGCCGCGCGAGCACGCGCAGGCGGTGTGTGTCGATCAACGTCTGCGCCTGCGGCGGCAGCTTGCCGAAGCGGTCGACGATCTCTTCCAGCAGCGTGTCGATCTGGTCGGGGTTCTTCGCGGTGGCGAGCTTCTTGTAGAACGACAGCCGCAGGTGCACGTCGCCGCAGTAATCGTCGGGCAGCAGGGCGGGGGCGTGCAGGTTGATCTCGGTCGTGACCGACAGCGGCGAGAGCAGGTCGGGCTCCTGCCCGGCCTTCAGCGAGCGCACGGCTTCGCTGAGCATCTCGTTGTAGAGCTGGAAGCCGATCTCCATCATGTTGCCGCTCTGGTTCTCGCCGAGCACCTCGCCGGTGCCGCGGATCTCCAGGTCGTGCATCGCCAGGTAGAAGCCCGAGCCCAGTTCTTCCATCTGCTGGATGGCTTCGAGCCGTTGCGAGGCCTGCTTGGTCAGGCCTTCGGTGTCCGGCACCATCAGGTACGCATAGGCTTGATGGTGCGAGCGGCCGACGCGGCCACGCAGCTGGTGCAGCTGCGCCAGGCCGAACTTGTCGGCGCGGCTCATCACGATGGTGTTGGCGGTGGGTACGTCGATGCCGGTCTCGATGATGGTCGAGCACAGCAGCATGTTGTAGCGCTGGGCCACGAAGTCGCGCATCACGCGCTCCAGCTCGCGTTCGGGCATCTGGCCGTGGGCCACGGCGATGCGGGCCTCGGGCAGGATTTCTTCGAGCTTCTGGCGTCGGTTCTCGATGGTCTCGACCTCGTTGTGCAGGAAGTACACCTGCCCGCCGCGCTTCAGCTCGCGCAGCACGGCTTCGCGGATCACGCCCGTGCCCTCGTTGCGCACGAAGGTCTTGATGGCCAGCCGGCGCTGCGGCGCGGTCGCGATCACGCTCAGGTCGCGCAGGCCTTCGAGCGCCATGCCCAGCGTGCGCGGAATCGGCGTGGCGGTGAGCGTGAGCACGTCGACCTCGGCGCGCATCGCCTTCATCGCCTCCTTGTGGCGCACGCCGAAACGGTGCTCCTCGTCGATGATGAGCAGGCCCAGGTTCTTGAACTTGACCGACTGCGAAAGCAGCTTGTGCGTGCCGACCACGATGTCGACCTGGCCCTCGGCCAGGCCCTTGGCGGCGGCCGTGATTTCCTTGGCGGAGCGGAAGCGGCTCATCTCCGCGACCTTCACCGGCCACTTGGCGAAGCGGTCGACCAGCGTCTGGTAGTGCTGCTCGGCCAGCAGCGTGGTGGGTGCCAGGAAGGCCACCTGCTTGCCGCCGGTGACGGCGATGAAGGCGGCGCGCAGCGCGACCTCGGTCTTGCCGAAGCCCACGTCGCCGCACACGAGGCGGTCCATCGGCTGGGGCGAGATCATGTCCTGCACCACGGCGTGGATGGCGGCCTTCTGGTCGGCGGTTTCCTGGAAGCCGAAGTCGTTGGCGAACACCTCGTAGTCGGCCGGCGAGTAGCGGAAGGCATGGCCTTCGCGCGCGGCGCGGCGGGCGTAGATGTTGAGCAGCTCGGCGGCCGAGTCGCGCACCTGTTCGGCGGCCTTGCGCTTGGCCTTTTCCCATTGGCCGGAGCCCAGCTTGTGCAGCGGCGCCTCGTCGGCGCTCACGCCGGTGTAGCGGCTGATCTGGTGCAGCTGGCTCACGGGCACGTAGAGCGTGGCCTTGTCGGCGTACTCCAGGTGCAGCATTTCCTGCAGCAGCGGCTTGCCGTCCGCGCCCGTGCCCTGGCCCAGGTCCATGTGGATCAGGCCGCGGTAGCGGCCGATGCCGTGCGCGCTGTGGACCACCGGGTCGCCCACGTTGAGTTCGGACAGGTCCTTGATCAGCGCTTCGACGTCGCTGACCTGTTCCTGCTTCTTGTTGCGCCGGCGCGTGGTGGGCGCGGTGGCGAACAGCTCGGTTTCGGTGACGAAGTCGATCGCCTGTTCGCGCCACGCGAAGCCCGAGGCCAGCGCGGCGGTGGCGATGCCGATCTTCTCGTCGCCCGAGGCTTCGAACTCGGCCAGCGAGTCGAAGGCCGGCGGGTTCACGCCGCTGGCGCGCAGGAAGTCGAGCAGGCTCTCGCGGCGGCCGTCGCTTTCGGCGATCAGCAGCACGCGGTGCGGCGTGGCGGCGATGTGGGCCTTCAGGCCGACCAGCGGGTCTTCGGCGCCGCGCACCACGGCGAACGGCGGCAGCTTGTCGAACTCGGCGTAGGGCGCATCGGTGGCGATGTCGCCGCGGATGGCGAGCTGCGCATGCGGCTTGGCACGCTGGTAGAACTGCTCGGCGTTGAGGAACAGCGCCTCGGGCGGCAGCGCGGGGCGCTCGGGGTCGCCCTGCACCAGGCGGTAGCGCTCGTTGGTGTCCTGCCAGAAGTGCTGGAACGCGGGTTCCAGGTCGCCGTGCAGCACGACGGTGGCGTCGGGGCCGAGGTAGTCGAACACCGTGGCCGTCTCATCGAAGAACAGCGGCAGGTAGTACTCGATGCCGGCGGTGGCCACACCGTTGCCCATGTCCTTGTAGATGCGGCTCTTGGTCGGGTCGCCCTCGAGCAGTTCGCGCCAGCGGCTGCGAAAGCGCGCGCGGGCGTCGTCGTCCATCGGGAACTCGCGGCCCGGCAGCAGGCGCACCTCGGGCACGGGGTAGAGGCTGCGCTGGGTGTCGGGGTCGAAGGTGCGGATGGAGTCGATCTCGTCGTCGAACAGGTCGACGCGGAACGGCACCGGCGAGCCCATCGGGAACAGGTCGATCAGGCCGCCGCGCACCGCGTACTCGCCCGGGCTCACCACCTGCGTCACGTGGCTGTAGCCGGCCAGCGTGAGCTGCGCCTTGAGCTTCGATTCCTGCAGCTTCTGCTTGGCCTTGAACTGGAAGGTGTAGCCGGCCAGGAAGGCAGGCGGCGCCAGCCGGTACAGCGCGGTGGTGGCGGGCACCAGCACCACGTCGGCCTCTTTCTGGCTGATGCGCCACAGCGTGGCCAGGCGCTCGCTGATCAGGTCCTGGTGCGGCGAGAAGCTGTCGTAGGGCAGCGTTTCCCAGTCGGGGAAGAGGGCGCAGCGCAGCTCGGGGGCAAAGAAGGCGATTTCGTCGATGAGCCGCTGGGCGTCGTTCGCGTCGGCGGTGAACATCGCGGTGGCGCGACCCGCGGCCTTCTCGCGCATGCCGAGCTGGGCCAGCATCAGCGCGTCGGCCGACAACGGGGGACGCGGCAGCGTGAAACGCTTGCCCGCCGGGAGAAGGGGGAGGTCCATGGAGCGGTTCGAAAAATGCACGACACCCCGCGCCGGACGGCGAGGGGTGTGCGAATGTCAATTCTAGAATGGCGGCCCCTTATCCGCTTGTCGGCCATCGGCCCGTGCCGCACCCTCCATGTCTTCTTCCCGTTTCTACGTGCTGATCCCTTGTGCCGGTTCCGGCCACCGCGCCGGCGGCGCGCAGCCCAAGCAGTACCGGCGCCTGGCGGGCCAGTCGATGGTGGCCCACACGGTGGACGCGTTCCGCGCGCTGGCCGGGCGTTTCGCGGGCGTGGCGGTGGTGGTGTCGCCCGACGACCGCGAGGTGCAGACGGCGCTGCCGCGCTTCCCCGTGACCGGCGAGTACCTGCTGCGCGTGGGCGGCCTGACGCGCGCCGCCTCGGTGCGCAACGGCCTGGCGGCGCTGCGCCAGAAGGGCGCCGGGCCGCACGACTGGGTGCTGGTGCACGACGCGGCGCGCTGCCTGGTCACGTCCAGCCAGATCGAGGCGCTGATCGCCGCCTGCGAGCACGACGCCGTCGGCGGCCTGCTGGCACAGCGGCTGGCCGACACGCTGAAGGTCTCGTCGACCGACAGCCGTTCGACCCAGACCCTGCCGCGCGCCGACAAGTGGCTGGCGCAGACGCCGCAGATGTTCCGTATCGGCATGCTGCTCGACGCGCTGGAGCGCGTGGGCGACGTGGTGACGGACGAGGCCAGCGCCATCGAGACCCTCGGCCTGGCGCCGCTGCTGGTGCCCGGGAGCGCGCAGAACTTCAAGGTCACGTTCCCCGAAGATTTCGCACTGGCCGAGGCGGTGCTGCTCGGCCGCAAGAAGGCCATGGCATGACGACGACACCGTTCAACATCCGCGTCGGCGAAGGCTGGGACGTCCACCAGCTGGTGGCGGGGCGCAAGCTCATCCTGGGCGGCATCGAGGTGCCGCACACCACCGGCCTGCTCGGGCATTCGGACGCCGACGTGCTGCTGCACGCCATCACCGACGCGCTGCTCGGCGGCGCCGGGCTGGGCGACATCGGCCGGCATTTTCCCGACACCGACGCCCAGTTCCGCGGTGCCGATTCGGCCGTGCTGCTGGCCGAGGCGGCGCGCCGCGTGCGGGCCGCCGGCTGGGAGATCGGCAATGTCGACAGCACCGTGATCGCGCAGGCGCCCAAGCTGGCGCCGCACATCCCGGCCATGTGCCAGCGCATCGCCGACACGCTGGGCATCGCGCTCGATCAGGTCAATGTGAAAGCAAAGACGGCCGAGAAGCTCGGCCCGGTGGGCGAGGGGCGGGCGATGGAAGCCCGCGCCGCGGTGCTGCTGCACCGCTGAACCCGGGATTCTTTTTCAGGCGACCTGCTTCTTGCCCGGCACCTCGCCGGGCTTGCTGCTGCCCGCCGGCATCGCGCGCGGCATCCGGATGTGGGCCGCGAGGCCCCGGCCCGGCGTGCTGGTGAGCGCGAAGGTGCCGCCCATGCGCTCGATGTTCTTCGCCACGATCGACAGCCCCAGGCCGGCGCCGGCCGCCGAGGTGCGTGCCGCATCGCCGCGGAAGAAGGGCTTGGTCAGCTGCACGAGCAGGGCGGGCTCGACGCCAGCGCCGTGGTCGCGTACCTTGATCAGCACCGCGTCGTTGTTGGCCTGCGCCTGGATCGTGACGTCGGCCACGCCGGTCGACGGCGTCTTGCCGTAGCGCCGGGCGTTCTCGACCAGGTTGGAGATCACGCGTGTGAGCTCCACCTCGTCGCCCATCACCTTCAGGTCGGCGGGCACGTCGACGTGGATGTTCATCTCTTCGTAGTCCTGCACGGCGTAGGTACAGGCGTCGATCACGTCGCGCAATAGCACGGGGCGCTGGTCGACGTGGTCGGGGCGGGCGTAGTCGAGGAACTTGTCGATGATCGCGTCGAGCTGTGCGATGTCGGCGGCCATGTGGTCGCGCGCGTCTTCGTCGGCCACGCTCATCTCGGTTTCGAGCCGCAGCCGCGCGAGCGGCGTGCGCAGGTCGTGCGAGATGCCGGCCAGCATGATGGCGCGGTCCTGTTCGATCTTGGCGAGCTGGTCGGCCATGCGGTTGAAACCGATGTTCACCGCGCGGATCTCGTTGGTGCGGGCGCGCTCGTCGAGCCGGTGCGCCTCGTACTCGCCCTCGCGCACCTGCAAGGTGGCGCGCGACAGCTGCTTGAGCGGCAGGTTGATGAGCCGCGTGATCAGCGCCGCGCCCGCGAGCGACAGCGCCATCGCCGTGCTGAGCCAGACCAGCCAGGTGCGCCCGCCCACGCGGCTGAAGCGCGTGGGGTCGAGCAGCAGCCAGTAGGTGTCGCTCTCGATGGTGAAGCCGATCCACAGGCCCGGCTCGTCGTTCACGCGGCTGGCCACCGTGGTGCCTTCGCCGAGCTGGGCGATCAGCTCTTCGGTGACGCGCTCGTCGAGCGCGCCGCTGGTGTAGGGCTGGAAGCGGTCGTTGGGTTCGCGCGGCAGGATGCGCACGCCTTCCTGGTCGGCCAGCGTCTTGATCAGCGAGACCCGCGTGATCGCGTCCGAGTACAC
This sequence comes from Variovorax boronicumulans, assembly GCF_009811375.1. Lineage (NCBI taxonomy): Bacteria > Pseudomonadati > Pseudomonadota > Betaproteobacteria > Burkholderiales > Comamonadaceae > Variovorax > Variovorax boronicumulans. Next base: position 2,501,211 of record NZ_BKDH01000001.1, on the reverse strand, counting down.
GAGCGCCGCGCGCGTGAGGTTCACGAGCGAGGCGATCTGGTGTCCGGTCTGGATGGCGCGTGGCTCGTATTCGAGCGAGCGGAAGGTCTGCAGCCACGCGACCGTGCAGCCGATCAGCAGCAGTGCGAGCAGAAAGAAGGTGCGCCAGAAAAGGCTGAAACCCAGCTTGAGGCCGGGGCGGCGGTCACGCTGCGCGCTCGCTTCGAGCGGGCTGGGCATCGTGACCTGTGCCCCGTCCTCCTGGGCCGGGTCAGGTCGGGCGGAATGGAGGCCGATGGCCACCTCTCAGCGGATCGTCAGGCCGTGCCGTCCGGCACGAACACGTAGCCCACGCCCCAGACGGTCTGGATGTAGCGCGGCGCCGCGGCGTCGGACTCGACCAGCTTGCGCAGGCGCGAGATCTGCACGTCCAGGCTGCGGTCGAAGGGCTCGAATTCGCGTCCGCGTGCCAGCTGGGCCAGCTTTTCGCGCGACAGCGGCTGGCGCGGGTGGCGCACCAGCGCCTTCAGCATCGCGAACTCGCCGGTGGTCAGCGAGAGTTCTTCGCCGTCCTTTTTCAGGGTGCGGGAGCCGAGGTCGAAGGCGAACGGGCCGAAGGTGACGGTCTCGTTCTCGGTGGAGGGGGCACCCGGCGCCTCGAGCGGTGGACGGCGACGCAGCACGGCGTGCACGCGGGCCAGCAGTTCGCGCGGGTTGAAGGGCTTGCCGAGGTAGTCGTCGGCGCCGACTTCGAGACCGACGATGCGGTCCACGTCCTCACCCTTGGCGGTGAGCATGATGATCGGCGTGCGGTCGTTGGCGGCACGCAGACGGCGGCACACGGAGAGGCCGTCTTCGCCGGGCATCATCAGGTCGAGCACGATCAGGTCGACCGTGTCGCGCAACAGGATGCGGTTGAGCGCCTTGCCGTCCTCGGCCACGATCACTTCGAATCCTTCCTGCGTCAGGTAGCGGCGCAGCAGGTCGCGGATGCGGGCGTCGTCGTCGACGATCACGATCTTGTCGGTGCGAGCGGGAACTTGAGTCATTTCTACAACGTTGAATTTGTAACAGCGCCGATTCTGAAGGCGTTAGGACCCCATTGCTGCCGAATTCCGTAGTGGTTGACACTAAGTTACACAACTTGCGGCCGCTCGCCGTCTGGTCATCCGGGCTTTGCCCGGCGGTGGCACAGTCCGTGCTGCCTTATGACGATTGCGCGATGAGACCTTCTTTTTCTGCCTTGCCTCTGCTTTTTTTCGCATGCGCCTGTGGTGCGACGTCCGTCGCTTCCGAAGGGTTTTTGCGGGTCAGTGAAGGGCGCCGCAGCGAAGTGCGCGATGCCGTGGCCGCGCACCGGGCGGCCCAGCGGGAAGAGCAGCGCCGCGGCGAAGCACTGGCGGGGCGCCGTCTCACGGCGGGCGAACTCTTCGAGTTGAGGCAGCAGGTCCGGGGGCAGTGGGTGCCTGCGGGAACGGGTGTTCTTCTGAATTCGGCAGAATCACAGCCTGCCGAGCGCATCGTGCCGGTACCGCAGCCCGTCGCCAGTCCGCAAACCGCGCCGCGCAGCCTGCGCCACTGAAGAAGAAGGCGCGGGCGAGGGCTTTCCTCGCATCCACCAGGGAGAAATCTGTCTTGAAGACTGTTCAATTGATCGCGGCCTGCGCCGCGCTGACCTTTGCCGGCGCCGCCTTGGCCCAGAATGCCGTCATGCCTGCTCCACAAAACGTGCTCCAGCTGTCGGCCTCCGGCACCGTCGAAGTTCAGCAAGACCTGCTGAGCATGACCCTCGTCACCACGCGCGACGCCGCCGAGGCGGGCACCGTGCAGACCCAGCTCAAGGCGGCGCTCGACGCCGCGCTGGCCGAAGCCAAGAAGAATGCACAACCGGGCCAGCTCGACGTGCGCACCGGCAACTTCAGCCTCTCGCCGCGCTACACCAAGGACGGCAAGATCAATGGCTGGCAGGGGTCGACCGAACTCGTGCTCGAAGGCCGCGACTTCGCGCGCATCACCCAGACGGCCGGGCGCATCAGCACGCTCAGCGTGGGCAACGTCGGTTTCGGCCTGAGCCGCGAGCAGCGCGCCAAGACCGAGACCGAGGCGCAGAACATCGCCATCGACAACTTCAAGCAGAAGGCCGGCGAGCTGGCCAAGGGCTTCGGCTTCGGCGGCTACACGCTGCGCGAGGTGTCGGTGAACGCGAACGACAGCGGCCCGATCCGCCCGCGCGTGATGGCCATGCAGGCCAAGTCGTTCTCGGCCGCCGATTCGGCCGTGCCGGTGGAAGCGGGCAAGACCAGCGTGGTCGTGAACGTCTCCGGCTCAGTGCAGCTCAAGTAAGAAGACAAAGAGCTCAGCGCCGGCGGGCGAGTGCCGCCGGCGTTTTTTCGTTGTCTCTGTTAATTTACTGAGCCGTCCAGCCGCCATCCATGGCCCAGGCGACGCCCCGCACCTGATCGGCGGCGGGAGAGCTCAGGAAGACGGCCAGCCCGCCCAGTTGCTCGACCGTCGTGAATTGCAGCGAGGGCTGCTTTTCTCCCAGCAATTCGTTCTGCGCCTGGAGGGCCGAAATGCCTTCGCGGGCCGCTCGGTCGTCGATCTGCTTTTGCACCAGTGCTGTGAGCACCCAGCCCGGGCTGATCGCGTTGCAGGTGACGCCGGTGGTGGCGGTTTCGAGCGCCACCGACTTGGTCAGGCCGACGATGCCGTGCTTGGCCGCGACATAGGCCGACTTCTGCGCCGAGGCCACGAGCCCGTGCGCCGACGCCACGTTGATGATGCGGCCCCAGTTGGCCTCGCGCATCGCGGGGATCGCCAGGCGCGTCGTGTGGAAGGCGCTCGTGAGGTTGATCGCGAGGATCGCGTCCCAACGTTCGGTCGGGAAGTCCTCGACCTTGGCGACGTGCTGGATGCCGGCGTTGTTGACGAGGATGTCGACGCGGCCGAACTTCGACGCGGCGAACTTCATCATGTCCTCGATCTGGTCGGGCTTGCTCATGTCGGCCCCGTGGTACTCGGCACGCACGCCGAGCGCCTCGATCTGGGTCTTTGGGGTGTCGGCGTCGCCGAAACCGTTGAGCACGATGTGTGCGCCCTGTTGGGCCAGCGCCTTGGCGATGGCGAAGCCAATGCCACTGGTGGACCCCGTGACAAGCGCGGTTTTGCCTTTGAGCATGAAGATCAATCTCCGGATGAATTAGGATGCAACGAGACCATTATCCGCACCCGAACCCCTCCGTTTCCATGACAGAACCGACCCTTCACGACGTGGCCTGCAACGACGCCCAGGGCGGTCATCGCATGGCCTATTGGCAATGGGGCGACGCGCACAGCGCACATGTCGTGGTCTGCGTGCACGGGCTGACCCGGCAGGGGCGCGATTTCGACGTGCTCGCGCAGGCCATCGTGGCGCGCGCGGGCGGCGATGTGCGCGTGGTCTGTCCCGACGTGGTCGGGCGTGGCCGCAGCGACTGGCTGCGCGACCCCGCTTTCTATCAAGTGCCTGTGTATGCCGCAGACATGGTGACGCTGATCGCGCAGCTGCACGGCGAGCATCCCATCGACACGCTCGACTACGTCGGCACCAGCATGGGCGGGCTGATCGGCTTCGTGCTGGCCGGCCACAAGGAGCTGCCGCTGCCACGGCCCATTCGCCGCTTCGTCGCGAACGATGTCGGCCCCACGGTCGAGCCCGCCGCCATCCAGCGCATTGGCGCGTATGTGGGCAAGAGTGGCCAGTTTTCGAGCGTGCAGGCCGCGGCCGACGCGATGTGGGCCCTGTCGACCACCTTCGGGCCGCACACGCCCGAGCAGTGGCGCGCGTTGTCGCAGCACATGGTGGTGCCGGCTTCTGAGCGCAGCGCCGACGGTGCCGCCAAGACCGCCAGTGGCGGCCCGGTGGGCGAGGGCGCCTGGGTGCTGCACTACGACCCGGCCATCGGCGTGCCGCTGCGCGCCATCACGCCCGAGATCGCGGCGCAGGGCGGGGCGGTGATGTGGAGCCTGTACGACGCCATCGAGGCGCGCACGCTGCTCACGCGTGGCGCGGCGTCCGACCTGCTGTCGCCCGAGACAGCGGCCGCAATGACGCAGCGCGGGCCGCGTGCCACGCTCGTCGAGTTCGAGGGCGTGGGTCACGCGCCGACTTTCGTCGATCCCGCACAGGTCGCCGTCGTCACGAATTTCCTGTTCGATTGAGGGCATCGTGAAGCGAGAGTCTGCGAACCTTCAGACGGCACCCCTGTCCGACGGCGTCATGGTCGATTACCCGCTGTCGGCCGCCACGGCCGACCGCTCGCCGGTCATGGAGAACATGCTGGCGCGCGCCCGCGCGTTCGCCGAGCCGCTGATTGCCGACGAAAAACTCGACACCGGCGAGAACACGCTGGCGCACGCCGATGCCGTGGCCGCCATCGTCGCGAAGATGGGTGGCTCCGAGGCGATGCAGGCCGCGAGCTACCTCGTGTACTCATGCCAGCACCTGAATCGCCCGCAGGAAGTGATCGCCAAGGTCTTCGGCGACAACTTCGCGGCGCTCGCGGTCGAGACCACCAAGCTCGTGCGCGTGCAGGAGCAGGCGCGAACGGCCTCGCAAGGACACCACGCCGAAGGCGCCGGCGCGCAGACCGAGAACGTGCGCAAGATGCTGCTCGCGTTTTCGCGCGACCTGCGCGTGGTCATGCTGCGGCTGGCCTCGCGCCTGCAGACGCTGCGGCACGCGGCGGCCAGCAAGCAGCCCGCGCCCGAGAGCGTGGCGCGCGAGTCGCTGCAGGTGTTTGCGCCGCTTGCGAACCGGCTGGGCATCTGGCAGGTGAAGTGGGAGATCGAAGATCTCTCGTTCCGCTTTCTCGAGCCCGAGACCTACAAGCTGATCGCACGCCTGCTCGACGAGAAGCGCATCGAGCGCGAAGGGCACGTCGAGCAGTTGCGTTCGCAACTGGAGCACGAACTGCAGGCCGAAGGCGTCAAGGCCACGGTGCAGGGACGCCCGAAGAACATCTACAGCATCGTCAAGAAGATGCGCGGCAAGTCGCTCGATTTCGAGCAGGTCTTCGACATCCTCGCGCTGCGCGTGGTGGTGCCGGACGTGAAGGACTGCTACGCCGCGCTGGCCTGGGTGCACTCGCACTTCCAGCCCATCGACGAAGAGTTCGACGACTACATCGCGCGGCCCAAGCCGAACGGCTACCAGTCGCTGCACACGGTGGTGCGCGAGATCGTCGACGGCAAGGTGGGGAAGCCCATCGAGATCCAGATCCGCACCGAGGAAATGCACGACCACGCCGAGCATGGCGTGGCCGCGCACTGGGCCTACAAGGAAGCGGGCCACAAGGGCTACGCCGGCGTCTGGGCGAGCGGTGAGTACGACGCCAAGATCGCCGTGCTGCGCCAGCTGCTGGCCTGGGAACGCGACCTGTCGGGTGGGTTGCAGGGGCAGGGGCTGTTCGACGACCGCATCTATGTGCTCACGCCCGATGCCGCCATCGTCGAGTTGCCGCAGGGAGCGACGCCGGTCGACTTCGCCTACACGGTGCACACGACGCTGGGGCATCGCTGCCGCGGTGCGCGTGTCGATGGCGCGATGGTGCCGCTCAACACCCCGCTGTCGAACGGGCAGACGGTCGAGATCATGGCGGCCAAGGAAGGCGGGCCGTCGCGCGACTGGCTGAATGCCGAGCTGGGTTATCTGGCGAGCCACCGCGCCCGCGCCAAGGTGCGTGCCTGGTTCAACGCGCAGATCACGCACGAGACCGTGGCGCGAGGACGCGAAGCCGTCGAGAAGCTGCTGCAGCGCGAAGGCAAGACGGCCATGCGGCTCGAAGACCTGGCGTCGCAGCTTGGCTTCAAGTCGGCGGACCATCTGTTCGAGGTGGTCGGCAAGGACGAGTTCTCGCTGCGCAACATCGAGACGCTGCTGCGTCCGCCCGAGCCGGCGCTGAATCCCGACGACGGCGTGCAGATCAAGAAGGCGCGCGGCAGCGAGAAGTCGGGCAAGGGCGGCGTGCTCGTGGTGGGCGTGTCGTCGCTGATGACGCAGCTCGCCAAGTGCTGCAAGCCGGCACCGCCGGATGCGATCCGCGGCTTCGTCACGCGCGGCCATGGCGTCAGCGTGCATCGCGCAGATTGCAGCAACTTCCGCACGATGGCCGCGAAGGACGGCGAACGCGTGATCGATGTCGAATGGGGCCTGCCGAAGAAGGGCGCGGATGCACCGGTCTACGCAGTGGATGTGGCTGTGGAAGCGGCCGACCGTCAGGGTTTGCTGCGCGATATCTCCGATGTCTTTGCGCGCGAGAAGATGAACGTGATCGGCGTGCAGACACAGTCGATCAAGGGCACGGCGTGGATGACGTTCACCGTGGAAATCGCCGATGCCGCGCGTTTGACGCAGGTATTGAGTGTGGTGACTGCAGTGACTGGTGTGCGATCTGCACGTCGGCGCTGAAAAGGGCCATTTCTCCTGCTATACTCGATGCTTCTCTTAGGCGCGTAGCTCAGTTGGTTAGAGCACCACCTTGACATGGTGGGGGTCGTTGGTTCGAATCCAATCGCGCCTACCAAATTCAAACACGGGTTGCAGCGATTTCGCTGCAACCCGTTCGTCGTTTGGGCGACGTGTTTGTCTCTGGATCAGCCCGGTCGTCCTGAGTGATCGGCGCAAGCGAAAACCCCTTTCACGGGCGGCCCTTCGCGCGGTGCAGGCAAGGTGCCTGAGCCATGTGGTTGTGCTACCTTGAGCGGTCTGCCAACCTTCTCGAATTTCCTTGATAAGCGATCTGATGAATACGCGATCAACGCCAGTTGATCGGGCGCACGCCGACCACCGCGTGGCCGCATTGCTCAAGCAAGCCCCTCTTGAATTTGCGCGCGCGGTCTACGGCATCAATGACCTTGCCGCCGGCCGCGCCGACACCATGGCCGCACGCGAAGTGGCGCGTGCACAACGGCAGGGCATGCCGGTGACCGAGGAGCGCGCCGAGCAGCGCGCACGCGCCTACCTTCCGACGGCGGGGCAGGAGCATTGCCCCCGGTGCTGGGTGGTCTATGGGCAGAAGATCCCGCTGCGATTCAGGTTGTCGACCCCGGAACGCCCCGAAACTGCGGCGTGTCATGCGTGCGGTGCCGAGTACGCGACGGCGCCGGATGCCTGAAGAAGAATCACGGTCAGGGTAAACCTTGTCGCGATGCAGCAAAACCGCTCCCTAGAATCATCCGATGACATGGGCGTCCATGTGAAGGAGTCTGTAGTGCAGAGCAAGAAGTCCGGGGTGAAGCCGGTCCAGCGTGTGATCAAGAAGTACCCCAACCGACGGCTCTACGACACGGAGACATCCACGTACATCACGCTGACCGAGGTCAAGCAGCTGGTCATCAAGAACGCGCAGTTCGTGGTGCGCGACGCCAAGACCGGCGACGACCTCACGCGCAGCATCCTGCTGCAGATCATTCTGGAAGAAGAGGCGGGCGGCGCGCCGATGTTCACCGAGCAGGTGCTGGCCAACATCATCCGTTTCTACGGTCAGGCCATGCAAGGCTACATGGGCCCGTACCTCGAGAAGAACATCCAGGCCATGACCGAGATGCAGGCCCAGCTCGCCGAAAAGGCCGAAGACCTGACGCCCGAGATGTGGTCGCGCTTCATGACCATGCAGTCGCCGATGATCCAGGGGCTGATGGGCAACTACGTCGAGCAATCGAAGAACGTCTTCCTGCAGATGCAGGAGCAGATGCAGAAAAACACCGAGCAGGTGCTGGGCGCCTTTGGCATCAAGCGCCCTTGAGCGCCGCGCGGCGGCCCGCCCGAATGGGGTGACTGCCCGATGAATGCCCCGCTGTCACCGATAGCTGGGACAATAGAGGCCTATGAGCGAAGTTGCCTCCCCTGAACGTACCGTCACGCCGACCGCCCCCAAGGTCGGCTTTGTCAGTCTTGGTTGTCCCAAGGCCTTGACCGATTCCGAATTGATCCTGACCCAGCTGAGTGCCGAGGGGTATCAAACCGCCAAGACTTTCGAGGGCGCCGACCTCGTCATCGTCAACACCTGCGGCTTCATCGACGATGCCGTGAAGGAAAGCCTGGACACCATCGGCGAAGCACTTGCCGAGAACGGCCGTGTGATCGTCACTGGCTGCCTGGGCGCCAAGACTGGCGACCAGGGTGGCAACCTCGTGCGCCAGATGCACCCGAGCGTGCTGGCTGTCACCGGTCCGCATGCCACGCAGGAGGTGATGGACGCGGTGCACGCCAACCTGCCGAAGCCGCACGATCCGTTCATCGACCTCGTGCCGAACACCTTCGGCGTGGCCGGCCTCAAGCTGACGCCACGGCACTACGCCTATCTGAAGATCAGCGAAGGCTGCAACCACCGCTGCACCTTCTGCATCATTCCTTCGATGCGCGGCGACCTCGTTTCGCGCCCGGTGGGTGATGTGCTCAGCGAAGCCAAGGCCTTGTTCGAAGGCGGCGTGAAGGAGCTGCTGGTGATCAGCCAGGACACCTCGGCCTACGGCGTCGATGTGAAGTACCGCACCGGCTTCTGGGACGGCAAGCCGGTCAAGACCCGCATGCTCGAGCTCGTGCGCACGCTGGGCGAAATCGCCGAGCCGTACGGCGCCTGGGTGCGCCTGCACTACGTCTACCCGTACCCGAGCGTCGACGAAATCATTCCGTTGATGGCGAGCGGCCAAGTGCTGCCGTACCTCGACGTGCCGCTGCAGCACAGCCACCCTGATGTGCTCAAGCGCATGAAGCGGCCCGCCAGCGGCGAAAAGAATCTGGAGCGGATCGCGCGTTGGCGCGAGGTCTGCCCCGAACTCGTGATCCGCAGCACCTTCATCGCCGGTTTCCCGGGCGAGACGGAGCAGGAGTTCGAGCACCTGCTCGACTTCATTCGCGAAGCCGAGATCGATCGTGCCGGCTGCTTTGCCTACAGCCCGGTCGAGGGGGCCACTGCCAACGACATTCCGGGCATGCTGCCCGAGGCCGAGCGCGAAGCGCGCCGCGCCCGCTTCATGGAAGTGGCCGAGGCCGTGTCGATCGCCAAGCTGCAAAAGCGAATCGGCTCGACGATGCAGGTGCTGGTCGACTCAGCGCCGGCGCTGGGCCGCAAGGGCGGGGTGGGGCGCACATACGCCGATGCACCGGAGATCGACGGCACCGTTCGCCTCCTGCCGCCCGAGAAGATCAGCAAGACGATGAAGGTCGGCGAGTTCACGCGTGCACGCATCGTGGGCGCTGAAGGCCACGACCTGATCGCGTTGCCCGTTTGATGCACCTGATTCAAACGGCCAAGAAAAAAGCCACCGGAGGCCGGTGGCTTTTGTCAGAAGACCTGGTAAGGGTCTGTTCAATCTTGGTGCCCAGAAGAGGACTCGAACCTCCACGATGTTACTCGCTAGTACCTGAAACTAGTGCGTCTACCAATTCCGCCATCTGGGCTAATTTTGCTTCTCAGCAAAGACTACGATTATATACACAAATTTGGCGCGCTCTTTTGAGCGTGTCGAAATTTCAACTTCTGCGCGACATCGCTCGTGCGGCGGATGTCCTGCCGAAGGCGGGTGGGTGCGATCGTGCGTGCATGGCCGGCATCAAGGGGCGTGATCTGACGATCGCGTCGCCCGTTTGATGCAGTTTCGAGCGGCCATGAAAAAAGCCACCGGAGACCGGTGGCTTCAATCGGATGACCTGGTAAAGGTCTGTTTAAACTTGGTGCCCAGAAGAGGACTCGAACCTCCACGATGTTACTCGCTAGTACCTGAAACTAGTGCGTCTACCAATTCCGCCATCTGGGCCCACATGACTGCAGAAGCAGTCACGTTTTGAATTTCAGGAAAGAAGGAGATCATATCAAAAATAATGTCACTTCCAGCAGCTTGTTGGATGAAATCGAAGGAACTGTTCAAGGACATCGCGACGGGCACGGCTTCGTGCAGCGTGACGACGGCGAGGCAGACATCTACCTGCCGCCGAACGAGATGCGCGCGGTGCTGCACAAGGATCGCGTCAAGGCGCGCATCGTGCGACAGGACCGCCGCGGCCGCCCCGAGGGGCGCGTGGTCGAGATCGTCGAGCGACCCGAGCAGCCCATCATCGGCCGCCTGTTGCACGAAGGCGGGATCTGGCTCGTTGCACCGGAAGACAAGCGCTACGGCCAGGACGTCCTGATCCCGAAGGGCGCGACCGGCCCCGCCAAGGTGGGCCAGGTCGTGGTCGTTCAGCTCACCGAGCCGCCGGCCTTGTTCGGCCAGCCCGTGGGCCGGGTGAAAGAAGTGCTGGGCGAGATCGACGACCCCGGCATGGAAATCGAGATCGCCGTGCGCAAGTACGGCGTGCCGCATGAGTTTTCCGCGGAATGCCTGGCGCAGGCCAAGGCCCTGCCCGAGAAGGTGCGCCCCGCCGACAAGAAGGGCCGCATCGACCTCACCGACGTGCCGCTCGTCACCATCGACGGCGAAGACGCCCGCGACTTCGACGACGCCGTGTACTGCGAGCCCGCCAAGGTGGGGCGCGGCAAGGGCTGGCGCCTGCTGGTCGCCATCGCCGACGTCAGTGCTTATGTGCAGACCGGCTCGGCCATCGACATCGATGCGTACGACCGCGCCACCAGCGTCTATTTCCCGCGCCGCGTGATTCCGATGCTGCCCGAGAAGCTGTCGAACGGCCTGTGCTCGCTCAACCCCGAGGTCGAGCGCCTGTGCATGGTGTGCGACATGCTGGTTGCCGCCGATGGCGAGATCTACGCCTACCAGTTCTATCCGGCCGTGATGTTCAGCCATGCGCGCTTCACGTACACCGAAGTCGCCGCCATCCTCGGCAACACGCGCGGCCCCGAAGCCGCCAAGCGCAAGGACCGCGTCAAGGACCTGCTGAACCTCGCCGACGTCTACAAGGCCCTGCTCAAGCAGCGCGGCAAGCGCGGCGCGGTCGACTTCGAAACCACCGAGACGCAGATCATCTGTGACGACGCCGGCCGCATCGAGAAGATCGTGCCGCGCACGCGCAACGAGGCGCACCGCCTGATCGAGGAGGCGATGCTCGCTGCCAACGTCTGCAGCGCCGACTTCATCGCCGAAGGCAAGCACCCGGGCCTGTTCCGCGTGCACGAAGGCCCGACGCCCGAGAAGAAGGAAATCCTGCGCGGCTACCTGAAGGCCATGGGCGTCGGCCTGAGCATCACCGACGAGCCGCGTCCCGGCGAGTTCCAGGCGATCGCCGAAGCCACCAAGGAACGCCCCGACGCGCAGCAGATCCACACCATGCTGCTGCGTTCGATGCAGCAGGCGATCTACACGCCGATCAACAGCGGCCACTTCGGCCTGGCCTACGAGGCCTACACGCACTTCACCAGCCCGATCCGTCGCTACCCCGACCTGCTGGTGCACCGCGTGATCAAGGCGATCCTCGGCAAGACGCGCTACCAGCTGCCGATGCTGCCCACGCCCGGCGAGGCGCATGCCAAGCTGGCCAAGCGGCTCGCTTCGCGCGTCAAGGCGCCCACCAACAAGCCGCAAAAGGCGACCGTCGCGCCCAGCAAGGAGGTGCTGGCCTGGGAGGCCGCCGGCCTGCATTGCAGCGCCAACGAGCGCCGCGCCGACGAAGCCAGCCGCGATGTCGAGGCCTGGCTCAAGTGCAAGTACATGCGCGAGCACCTCGGCGAGGAATACGGCGGCGTGGTCACCGCAGCCACCACCTTCGGCATCTTCGTCACGCTTGATGCGATGTACGTCGAAGGCCTGGTCCACATCACCGAGCTGGGCGGCGAATACTTCAAGTTCGACGAGATGCGCCAGGAGTTGCGTGGCGAGCGCACCGGCATCCGCTACGCCATCGGCACGCGGGTGCGGGTGCAGGTGAGCCGCGTCGACCTCGATGGCCGCAAGATCGACTTCCGCCTCGTGCGCGAAGGCGAGGACCTGACCTCGCGCGCCATGAAGGACAAGGGCGGTGCGCCAGTGAAGGCGTCGGCCAAGCGAAGCTCCCGCCACAAGGCGGAGACCGGTGGCGAGTCGCGTTCGGAGCACGGTGGCGGCGGCGCTGCCGCGGTGCCGGCCGGTCCGCAATCGGCCATGCAGGCCTTCAAGTCGGCGGTGAAGAAAGCCGCCAACAAGATGCAGGGCAAGGGCCGCAAGCCCCGCCGCGGATGAGACGCGCCGTGCACACTACCGGTTTGCTTACCGTGTGTATGGATCAGTTGAAAAGGAGACTTGAAGCATGAGCGTGGAAAACAACAAGGGTCGCATCGCGATCGTCACGGGCGCGGGGTCGGGCATCGGCCGTGCGGCCGCGCTGGCTCTGCTGGCGGACGGCTGGAGCGTGGCCCTTGCGGGGCGCCGCCTCGAGCCGCTGGAGCAGGTGGCGGAAGAATCGGGCGCGGGTGCGCGCGCCTTCGCGGTGCCGACCGACGTGGCCAATGCCGACTCGGTGCAGGCGCTGTTCGGCGCCACGGTCGAGCGCTTCGGGCGCGTCGACCTGCTGTTCAACAACGCCGGCGTGGGCAACCCGCCGGGACCGTTCGAGGACTGGACGCCCGAGCAGTGGAAGGGCGTGGTGGACATTAACCTCACCGGCATGTTCTTCTGCATCCAGCAGGCCTTTCGCACGATGAAGGCGCAGACGCCGCGGGGCGGCCGCATCATCAACAACGGGTCGATCTCGGCGACCACGCCGCGGCCGAATTCCGCCGCCTACACCTCGACCAAGCACGCGGTCGAAGGGCTGACCAAGACCGCTTCGCTCGATGGCCGCAAGTACGACATCGCGGTGGGGCAGGTGGATGTGGGCAATGCCATGACCGAGCTGGCCGCGCGCATGGCCACCGGCGTGCCGCAGGCCAACGGCGAGCTCGCGATCGAGCCGCTGATTGACGTCAAGATCGTCGGCCAGTCGGTGCTCTACATGGCGAACCTGCCGCTGGAAGCCAACGTGCTCTTCCACACCATCATGGCCACGAAGATGCCCTTCGTCGGGCGCGGCTGAGTCCTGCGCTCAGTCGGGCGCGCGGCGGGCCAATGCGCCTGCCGTGAGCGGGGCCGCATCGGCCGGCCACAGGTCGGCGATGCGGCCGTGCTGCCAGACGGCTTCGCACGCCGCCTCGAATGCGGGGCGGCGCATCGCGAGCGCCGCCCCGATCATGCCGGCGAGCACATCACCGGTGCCTGCGGTGGCGAGGCGGGCATTGCCGGTCGGATTGATGACCGGTGGTTCGTCGCTCGCGTCGGCAATCACTGTTCCAGACCCCTTGAGCACTGTCACCGCGCCGAAGCGCGATGCCAGCGCACGGGCCGCGGCCAGGCGGTTGGCTTGCACGCCACCCGTCGTATCGCCGAGCAGGCGCGCGGCTTCCAGCGGATGCGGCGTGAGCACGGTGGGAGCTCCGGCCTGGCCTCGCGCGATCAGCTGCGCCTGAAGTGACGGATCGGCGGCGATGGCGTTGAGTGCGTCGGCGTCGAGCACCAGCGCGGCGGCCATCGACAGCACGCGCGGCAGCAGTTCGCGCACGGCATCGCCGCCACCGCAGCCGCACACGACCGTCATGCCCGCGAGGTCCAGCGCGTGGGCGTCGCGCAGCATCAGCTCGGGCTGCGAGGTGTCGACCGGCGCTGCGCGGGGATCGAGCAATCCGACGAACACGCGTCCTGCTCCGGCATGGAGCGCAGCCGAGCCGGCCAGCAGCGCGGCACCAGCCATGCCCGAGGCACCGCCGATCACCGCAACATCGCCGTAGCTGCCTTTGTGCGAGGCGTGGGTGCGCGGCTGGATATCGGGCGCGCCTGCGAGGCGGGCCGTCGGTCGCTCCTGGGCGAACGCGCTGCAACCTAGGTCGTCGAACCACACCGTGCCGGCGGCGTCGCGGCCTTGCGCCGTGAACAAGCCGGGTTTCAGCGTGAGGAAGGTGAGGGTGGTGCGGACCGATGCCGGTGCTTGATCTGCGCTGGAGGCCAGCGTGCCAGTGTCGGCATCGAGGCCCGAGGGCACATCGATGCTGAGCACTGGCGAGGCGCTCGCGTGCATCCGCGCGAGCCATTCGGCCATCGTGCCTGAGGGCGGGCAGGTCGATCCGATGCCGAGCAGCGCATCCACAGCCAGCTCGAAGCTCGATGGCGGCTCCGAAGCGAAGGTGACGCCCGCATCGCGCGCACGCTGCAGCGACGCCTTGGCATCCGCTGGCAGCCGGCCTTCATCGCCCACGAAGGTGACGACCGGAAAGAAGCCGCGATGCCGCAGTTGCGCCGCGGCTTCGAAGCCGTCGCCGCCATTGTTCCCGGGGCCGCAGGCGATCCAGATCGTTCGCGCGTGCGGCGCGAGCGCCATCGCGAGCCGTGCGGCAGCGAGGCCGGCGCGCTGCATCAGCGTATGAGGGGGAAGGGCGGAGGCTGCTGCCTGCTCGATGCGACGCGTGGCGGCGATGTCGAACAGGTCGGCGGCGCTGGCGGACGTGATGCGATGCATCGAGCCATTGTGCCGCCGACACCGCGCCTCCTATCATCGACCGATGACGCTCAAGACCTTCGGCTGGTTGCTGGTACTGCTGCTGGCGTGCCTGGCCGGTTTCATCGGCACGGCCGTGGCGATGATGGCCGGCGCGGCCTGGGCGTTCGGCCTGCTGATCGTGGTGTGGGGGCTGTTCCTGCTGGCCGAGCTGTTGCGCCGGGTGCCGCCGCGCGACGTCGCCTGGGCCCTGGGCGTGGGCTATGGCATCGGCGTGATCCGGTGGCTCGACGTGCCGGTCGAGGCAGGGTCCGGCACGCAGTGGCTGATGCTGGGCCTGGACCTGCTGGTGCTGGTGTTCTTCGGGCTGATCGCACCGGCGATCCTGGGGTTGATCGCCCAACGCTGGGCACCCCGGCCCGAACTGCCGGTGGAAAAACCGGCCACCCCCGAGCAACTGCGCCGCTGGGGTCCTAGAGACTGAGCCGCTCGATCCCCAGGCCTTCGAGGTCGATGCCGGGGTCTTGTCCTCCAATCAGGTCGCCGAGCACGCGTGCGCTGCCGCACGACAGCGCCCAGCCGCTCGAGCCGTGGCCCAGGTTGAGCCACACGCCGGGAATGCCGCTGGCGCCCAGCACCGGCGGGCCGTCGGGCAGCATCGGACGGGCGCCCTTCCATTGCTGGATGCCCGACTGCAATGTGGCAGCGCCCGGGAACCAGTCGTGCAGCACCTTGTAGAGCGTCTGGATCGCGGCCGGGCTCATGGCGTCGGGCGAGCCGCCGATCTCGGCGCTGCCGGCCACGCGCACGCGCTGGCCCAGGCGGGAGATCGCGACCTTGTAGCGTTCGTCCATCACCGCGCTGCGTGGTGCGTTGAGCGGCTCGCGCACCGGGGCGCTGACCGAGTGACCGTAGACCGGCGCCAGCGGAATGCGCAATCCCAGCGGACGCAGCAGCGCGGCGGACGACAGGCCGGCGCACACCACGATGGCGTCGAACTGCAATGCGTCCGAGCCGCTGGCCAGCGTCAGCGAGGTGGGCGCGGCGCGGCTCAGCGGCGCGATGTCGCAGTTGAAGTGGAACTGCGCGCCCAAAGCCTCGGCTTCCCACTTGAGCAGCAGCGCGAACTGGCGGCAGTTCGCGACCTCGTCTTCGGGCAGGTGGATCGCGCCTGCCAGCGGGGTGTCGGGGTTGAGTGCGGGCTCGATCAGGCGGGCCTCGTCGGCGTCGATCTCGCGGAACACGCTGCCGGCCGAACGCAGCACCTCGAGTCCGGGCTGCACCAGTTTTTTCTCGCGCTTGGAGCGCAGCAGCACCAGGTAGCCGTCGCTGCGTTCGTAGCTCAGCTCGCGCGCTTCGGTCACTGCGTGCAGTCTTGTGCGGCTGTAGAAAGCCAGCCGCTGCATGCGGGCGCGGTTGGCCAGGTAGGTCTCGAGCTTGCAGGCCTTCTGCCAGCGCGACATCCAGCCGAGGTCGCGCGAACTCAGCGGCCAGCGCAGCTTGATGGCGCCGTGCGAAGACAGCAGCGAGCGCAGCACCTTGCCGCGCATGCCCGGTGCGGCCCACGGCGTGACATAGCCCGGCGCGACCACGCCGGCGTTGGCAAAGCTGGCCTCTTCGGCGGCGGCGCCGCGGCGCTCGAACACGCTCACTTCATGGCCGTCGGAAACCAGTTCCCAGGCGGTGGTGACGCCGACGATGCCGGCGCCCACGATCGCGATTTTCATTGAAATGTTCTAGATAAAAGAAGCGGCTGACGCCCGTGAGGTGGGCGGTGACAGCGGTTATTTCTGTAGCGTGCGTTCGGCCTGGAGCGCCATCGCGAGCACGGCGTCGTCGTGCATCGCGCCGTGCCACAGCATCAGGCCGACCGGCAGTTCGCCGGCGACGTGGCAGGGCAGCGAAATGGCGCAGCCGTCGAGCATGTTGACGATCGACGGGTTGCGCAGCAGCAGCGCGTTGACGCGGAAGAATTCGTCGTCGCGCTCGGCGCCCGGTGCCACGCTGGCGATGGACGGCGCCGTGATCGGCACGGTCGGCGACACCACGGCGTCGAACGGTGCCAGCGCCTTCTCGACACGGGCGATCCAGTCGCGGCGGGCGCGGACCAGGTCGATGTACTCGTGCGCCTTCATGCCCGCGCCGCGCAGGATGCGCTGCGCCACGCGCGGGTCGTAGCCGGCGCCGCTGCGTTCCAGCAGCAGCCGGTGCCAGGCGTACGACTCGGCTGCCGAGAAACCGCCGGTGGCGTTGATGGCCTGCAGGTCGGCCAGCTCGGGCAATTCGATCTCGTGGATATGAGCGCCCGTGTCGCGCAGGGTCGCCAGGGTGCGCTCGAAAGCCGCGGCCACGGCGGGCTCGAGGTCGTCGAGAAAGACGTTCTTCACGACGGCCAGCCGGTAGGCCGACAGCGGTGCCGAGCCGGGCGCCACCTGCCGCGCCGAGAGGATCTCGTGCGCGGTGACGGCGTCGCGCACCGAGCGGGTCATGGCGCAGACGGTGTCGAGCGTGGTCGACAGGGGCAGCGCGCCGTCGGCAGGCGTGAGGCGGGCGGTGTTCTTGAAGCCGACGATGCCGTTCAGCGCGGCCGGGATGCGGATCGAGCCGCCGGTGTCGGAGCCCAGGCCGATGAAGGCTGCGCCGCTTGCCACCGAAATCGCCGCGCCGGACGACGAGCCGCCCGGAATGCGCGGCGTGGCGGTGTCGCTCACGTTGGCGGGTGTCCCGTGGTGCGGGTTGACGCCGACGCCGGAAAAGGCGAACTCCGTCATGTTGGTGCGCCCGGTCAGCACGCCGCCGGCGGCGCGCAGTCGGGCCACGGCGAGCGAATCGGCCGGGGCGGTCGGTGCGTGCGAGAGCACGGCCGAGCCGGCGGGTGTCGGCTGGCCGGCGACGTCGAACAGGTCCTTGCTGGTGAAGGCCAGTCCGGCCAGCCGGCTTTCGGGCGCCGATGCGGCGGCGGCCGCGCGGGCCTCGTCGAACATCGTGCGGGTGAAAACGTGGGCGCAGGCCGGGGATTCGGAGAGGGCGACGGCGTGCTCCATTTCGGTGCGCGCATCGGAACCGCCAGCCAGAAGGGTGAGACGGGTGGCGTGAAGGTCGTTCATGGCGTCGAGGGTACCTTGGAACGGCTCGGTTCGAGGGAGGAGGGGGTGGCCGCCGTGCTATACTCTTTGGGTTTCGCTGGTTATGCGACAGTTTTGTCGCCGCCAGTCAAGCACATCCGCAAACCGGCCCAATCAAGGTGTTGCGACCCCGTCGAAGGGGCGCAAAACGGGCTGGATTTTAGACCCAACCTTTGGAGTAAATTCAATGTCGACCACCATGCGCGAAATGCTGGAAGCCGGTGTCCACTTCGGTCACCAAACCCGCTTCTGGAACCCCAAGATGGCTCCGTTCATCTTCGGTCACCGCAACAAGATTCACATCATCAACCTGGAAAAGTCGCTTCCGATGTTCCAGGACGCGATGAAGTACGCCAAGCAACTCACGGCCAACCGCGGCACGATCCTGATGGTCGGCACGAAGCGTCAAGCCCGTGAAATCGTCGCTGCAGAAGCTCGCCGCGCCGGTGTGCCTTTCGTTGACACCCGCTGGCTCGGCGGCATGCTGACCAACTTCAAGACCGTCAAGACCTCGATCAAGCGTCTGAAGGACATGAAGGCCCAGCAAGAAGCCGGCCTCGACAGCCTGAGCAAGAAAGAGCAGCTCACGTTCTCGCGCGAAATCGCGAAGCTCGAGAAGGACATCGGCGGCATCCAGGACATGGCTGCGCTGCCCGACGCCATCTTCGTGATCGACGTGGGCTTCCACAAGATCGCCGTGGCCGAAGCCAAGAAGCTCGGCATCCCGCTGATCGGCGTGGTCGACTCCAACCACTCGCCCGAAGGCATCGACTACGTGATCCCCGGCAACGACGACTCGTCGAAGGCCGTCACGCTGTATGCCCGTGGCATCGCCGACGCGATCATCGAAGGCCGCAACAGCGCCGGTGGTGACGTGGTCAAGGCCGTTGCCGAAGGCAGCGGCGACGAATTCGTCGAAGTCGAAGAAGGCGCTTCGGCCTGATAGGCGCGTTCGCGAGCCTGAAGAAGGGGCTTTGGTGCCCCTTTTTTTTAACCTGATTTTTGGATTTACGGAGATACACAAATGGCTGCAATCACCGCAAGCATGGTCGGCGAACTGCGCGCGAAGACCGATGCGCCCATGATGGAATGCAAGAAGGCCCTGACGGAGGCCGACGGCAACATGGAAAAGGCCGAAGAGTTGCTGCGCATCAAGCTCGGCAACAAGGCTGGCAAGGCATCGGGCCGCATCACCGCTGAAGGCGTGGTCACGGCTTTCGTCGACGGCGCTGCCGGCGGCATGATCGAAATCAACTGCGAAACCGACTTCGTCACCAAGAACGACAGCTTCCTGGCCATGGCCAACGCTGCCGCGATGCTGGTCGCCAAGAACAACCCCGCCGACATCGCCGCACTGGGCGCGCTGGCTTACGAGCAGGACGGCTTCGGCCCCACGCTCGAAGACGTGCGCAAGGGCCTGATCGGCAAGATCGGCGAGAACATGAGCTTCCGCCGCTTCAAGCACTTCACGGGCAACGGCAAGCTGGCGTCGTACCTGCACGGCACGCGCATCGGCGTGATGGTCGAATTCGAAGGTGACGACACCTCGGCCAAGGACGTCGCGATGCACATCGCCGCCATGAAGCCGGTCGCCATCCAGGCCTCCGACGTGCCCGCCGACCTGATCGAAAAAGAACGCGCCGTGGCCGCCGGCAAGGCTGAAGAAGACCGCAAGGTCGCCGAAGCCGAAGGCAAGAAGCCGCAGCCGGCCGACATCGTTGCAAAGCGCATCGAAGGCGGCGTGCAGAAGTACCTCAAGGAAGTCTCGCTGCACAACCAGCCGTTCGTGAAGAACGACAAGCAGACCGTCGAGCAGATGCTCAAGGCCGCCGACACCACGATCAAGGGCTTCACCCTGTACGTGGTCGGCGAAGGCATCGAGAAGAAGGTCGACGACTTTGCTGCCGAAGTCGCTGCTCAGGTCGCTGCTGCCAAGGCTGCCGCCTGATCCGGCAGGCCTCCAAGCGGCGGTGCGCGACA
Source organism: Variovorax boronicumulans (assembly GCF_009811375.1). Taxonomy (NCBI): domain Bacteria; kingdom Pseudomonadati; phylum Pseudomonadota; class Betaproteobacteria; order Burkholderiales; family Comamonadaceae; genus Variovorax; species Variovorax boronicumulans. The sequence goes on along the minus strand of NZ_BKDH01000001.1, from coordinate 2,481,693 downwards.
GCGTGCCGCCGCTTTTTCACCGCCTCGTTTTACACTCGCCCCCGCCAACCCTCTAAGGAAAATGCCCATGTCTGATGCCCGCCCAGCCCACAAGCGAATCTTGTTGAAGCTGTCGGGTGAGGCATTGATGGGCGATGACGCCTTCGGCATCAACCGCGCCACCATCGTGCGCATGGTCGAAGAAGTGGCCGAGGTCGTGAACATGGGCGTCCAGGTGGCGGTCGTGATCGGCGGCGGCAACATCTTCCGCGGCGTCGCGGGAGGCTCCGTCGGCATGGACCGCGCCACGGCCGACTACATGGGCATGCTGGCCACCGTCATGAACTCGCTGGCCCTGGCCGACGCGATGAACAAGCAGGGCCTCGTGGCCCGCGTGATGTCCGCCATCGCCATCGAGCAGGTGGTCGAGCCCTATGTGCGCCCCAAGGCCCTGCAGTACCTCGAAGAGGGCAAGGTCGTGGTGTTCGCAGCCGGTACCGGCAACCCCTTCTTCACGACCGACACGGCCGCCGCGCTGCGCGGTGCCGAAATCGGCGCCGAGCTGGTGCTCAAGGCGACCAAGGTGGACGGCGTCTACACCGCCGATCCCAAGACCCACCCCGAAGCCACGCGCTACGCCACGCTCACCTTCGACGAGGCGATTGCGCAGAATCTCGGCATCATGGACGCCACGGCCTTCGCGCTGTGCCGCGACCAGAAGCTGCCGATCAAGGTGTTCTCGATCTTCAAGAACGGCGCCCTCAAGCGCGTCGTGATGGGCGAGGACGAGGGCACGCTGGTGCATGCCTAGGAGTAAATGAGATGACCATTGCAGACATTCGCAGTGCGACCGACGCGAAGATGAACCAGTCGCTCGCCGCCTTCCAGAACAACCTCACCAAGATCCGCACGGGTCGCGCCAACTCGGCGCTGCTCGACTCGATCCACGTCGAGTACTACGGCTCGCAGGTGCCGCTGAGCCAGGTGGCGAACGTGTCGGTGCTCGACTCGCGCACCATCAGCGTCCAGCCCTGGGAAAAGGGCATGGGCGCCAAGATCGAGAAGGCCATCCGCGAAAGCGACCTGGGCCTGAACCCGGCGTCGATGGGCGATCTGATCCGCGTGCCGCTGCCCGCCATGAGCGAAGAGCGCCGCAAGGAAATGACCAAGCTGGTCCGCAACGAAGGCGAAAGCGCCAAGATCGCCACGCGCAACCTGCGCCGCGACGCGAACGAGGCGGTCAAGAAGCTCGTGAAGGACAAGCTGGCCTCGGAAGATGACCAGAAGCGCGCCGAAGGCGACATTCAGAAGGTCACCGACAAGCACATCGCGGAAATCGACCGTCTGGTCGCCGCGAAAGAAGCGGAGATCATGGCCGTTTGAGGCTCCGCATGGCCTCCTCGCCGCAGACGACGCCCCCTCCGCACCACGTTGCCATCGTCATGGATGGCAATGGCCGGTGGGCCACCAAGCGCTTCCTGCCCCGCGTGGCGGGGCACAAGCAGGGCGTGGAGTCGCTGCGGCGCTGCGTCAAGGCCTGCGCCGACCGTGGCGTGGGCGTGCTCACCGTGTTCGCGTTCTCCTCGGAGAACTGGAACCGCCCCCCTGAAGAAGTCTCCGGGCTGATGCAGCTGATGGTCGGGGCACTCGCACGCGAAGTGCCGCGGCTCAACGCCGATGGCGTGCGGCTGCACTTTGTGGGTGAACGCGCCGGTCTGTCCGACAAGATGGTGGCCGGCCTGGTGTCGGCCGAGCAGACAACGGCCCACAACTCACGGCTGATTCTCAACATCTGCTTCAACTACGGCGGGCGCTGGGACATCGCGCGCGCCGCGGCCAAGCTCGCCGAGCAGGGCCTGCCCATGACCGAGATGAACCTCGATCGCGCCATGGCGCTGGCCCACGTGCCCGACCCCGACCTGTTCATCCGCACGGGTGGCGAGCAGCGGCTGTCGAATTTCCTGCTTTGGCAGAGTGCCTACGCCGAGCTGTTCTTCAGCGACAAGCTGTGGCCCGAGTTCGACGAAGCCGCACTGGACGAGGCCATTGCCGCGTTCCAGGGTCGCGAGCGTCGCTTCGGCCAGACCTCGGCGCAGGTCTCGGCTTCCGCGGCCTGACAACGGCCCGACACCACCTTCCGCATGCTCAAACAACGCATCCTCACGGCGATCGTGCTGCTCGCGATCCTGCTGCCGGCGCTGTTCTATCGAAACCACGTTCCCTTCGCCTGCGTGATGCTGGTACTGATCGGCGCCGCCGCGTGGGAGTGGGGCCGCCTGAACGGCTACGGGCAGGGCATGTCGCTGTTCCTGGGCGCCGAGATGGTGGCGCTGTGCGGGCTGTCGTGGTGGCTGGGGCTGCTGGAGCAGCGCCTGTTTCTCATGTGGTCCCTGGCCAGTGCGGCCTGGGTGCTCGGCGGCGCGGCGCTGCTGCGCGTCGCGGTGCCCGGCTGGCCGCGCATTCCGCGCGGGCTGCGGCTGGTGGGCGGCCTGCTGGCGCTGTGGGTCGCATGGCTCGCGGCGGTGCAGGCGCGCATGGTCGGCATCAACTTCCTGCTGTCGATCCTGGTGCTGGTCTGGGTGGCGGACGTGTTCGCCTATTTCGCCGGCCGCGCCTTCGGCCTGAAGTTCACGCGCGCCAAGCTGGCGCCCGCCATCAGTCCCGGCAAGAGCTGGGAAGGTGTCTGGGGCGGCATGGCCGGCGTCATCGTGCTGGCGTTCGCCTGGGTCTGGGCCGACAAGAGCCTGGGCGCCACGGTGCCCAGCCTCTACACCCGCCTGCATGAGCGCGGCTGGTGGTTGCTGTTGATCGGGGCGGTGTTCCTGGCGGCGATGAGCGTCGTCGGCGACCTCGTCGAATCGCTGATCAAGCGCAGCGCCGGCGCCAAGGACAGCAGCCGCCTGTTGCCCGGCCACGGCGGCGTACTCGACCGCGTGGATGCCCTCTTGCCGGCACTTCCCATTGCCATGATGCTGGCGTTCCTGTGAACACTCCCAAACAACGTGTCACGGTGCTTGGCTCGACCGGTTCGGTCGGTGTCAGCACGCTCGACGTCATTGCCCGCCACCCCGAACGCTTCGAGGTGTTTGCGCTCTCGGCGGCCACCAAGGTCGACGAGCTGCTGGCCCAATGCGCGCGCTTCTCGCCGCGCTTCGCCGTCATGGCGAGTGCGCCGCATGCCGCGCTGCTGGCTGAAAAGCTCAAGCAGAACAATCTGCCGACCCGCGTCCTGATGGGCGACGATGCTCTCGAAAGAATAGCGTCGGACGACGAAGTCGACGCCGTGATGGCCGCCATCGTCGGTGCCGCCGGCCTGGCGCCATGCCTGGCCGCCGCGCGCGCCGGCAAGCGCCTGCTGCTGGCCAACAAGGAAGCCCTGGTCGTCGGCGGCGAGCTGTTCATGCGCACGGTGCAGGAGGGCGGCGCCACGCTGCTGCCCATCGACAGCGAACATTCGGCCATCTTCCAGTCGCTGCCCGAAGACCCGTCCACCTGGGCGCGGCGCATCGACAAGATCATCCTGACCGCCTCGGGCGGCCCGTTCCGCACCCGCGCGCCCGACACGCTGGGCGCCGTGACGCCCGAGCAGGCCTGCGCCCACCCGAACTGGGTCATGGGCCGCAAGATCTCGGTCGATTCGGCCACGATGATGAACAAGGCGCTCGAGGTGATCGAGGCGCGCCACCTGTTCGGCGTGTCGCCGGAGCAGATCGAGGTCGTCATCCACCCGCAGAGCGTGGTCCATTCGATGGTGCAGTTCACCGATGCCTCCGTCATCGCCCAGCTCGGCACGCCCGACATGCGCGTGCCGATCGCGGTCGGGCTGGCCTGGCCGGAGCGCGTCGAGAGCGGGGCGGCGCGGCTCGATTTCCGCCAGATGGGCTCGCTGACCTTCGACGCGCCCGATCCTGCGCTGTTCCCCGGCCTGGGCCTGGCATGGCAGGCCTTGCGCGCTGCGTCGGGCACCACGGCAGTGCTGAACGCGGCCAACGAGGTGGCTGTGGCCGCCTTTCTCGACCGGCGCCTGCGTTTCGATCGCATTCATGCGGTCAATCTGGAAACTTTGGAGGCGGTCATGCCCTCCAAGCCGGCATCGCTGGCGGATCTGCTGGCGCTCGACGCCAGCGCCCGCGAGGCGGCCAATGCCGCCGCGGCACGTTTCACGGCCTGATTCCCTACAGCGCAGAGGACCCCGATGCTCACCGTCATAGCTTTTGTGGTCGCTCTCGGCGTCCTCATTGCGGTCCATGAATACGGCCACTATCGCGTGGCCGTGGCCTGCGGCGTCAAGGTGGAGCGCTTCTCGGTCGGCTTCGGCAAGGCCCTCCTGCGCTGGCAGCCCAAGCGCCAGCATCCGGGGCAGCAGACCGAGTTCGTGATCGGCGCCTTTCCCTTCGGCGGCTACGTCAAGATGCTCGATGAGCGCGAAGGCCCCGTGGCGCCCGAGGAGCGGCACCGCGCCTTCAACACCCAGCCGCTGCGCTCGCGCGCGGCCATCGTGGCCGCCGGCCCGATTGCCAACCTGCTGCTGGCGGTCGTGCTGTACACCGCGGTCAACTGGATCGGCGTCGACGAGCCCGTGGCCAAGCTGGCCCGGCCGGTGGCGGCGTCGCTGGCCGAGTCGGCGGGACTGCGTGGCGGCGAACACATCACCCAGGCCGGTTTCGATGGCGACCTGTCGCCGGTCCAGTCCTTCGAAGACCTGCGCTGGCGCATGACGCGCGGCGCGCTCGACGGCCGCGACCTCACGCTCGAAGTGGCAGGTGAGGGCGGTCGCCCTGGCCGCCAGCTGGTCCTGCCGCTGAGCCGCATGGAGGCCAAGGACGCCGATCCGCAGATGTTCCGCAAGATCGGCGTGGTCGCACCGCTGACCCGTCCTGAGATCGGCGAGGTCATGGCGGGCAGCGCGGCCGAGCGGTCGGGCCTTCGCAACGGCGACCTGGTCCTGACCATCGGCGACACCCCCATCCTCGACGGACAGCAGCTGCGCGAAGTCATTCGTGCCTCGATCAATGCCTCCGGGCAGGCGCGCACGCAGACCTGGCAGCTCCAGCGTGGCGGTCAGCCGCTCTCGCTCGAAGTCAAGCCGGAAGTGCGCGAAGAGGGCGCTGACAAGGTCGCGCGCATCGGCGCCTACGTCGGCGCGCCGCCCGAGATGGTCACGGTGCGCCAGGGCGTCATCGACGGCGTCTGGCGTGGCGTGGTGCGCACCTGGGAGGTGTCCGCGCTCACGGTTCGCATGATGGGCAAGATGCTGATCGGCGAGGCCTCGATCAAGAACCTGAGCGGTCCCTTAACAATTGCTGATTACGCCGGCAAGTCCGCCAGCCTCGGTCTGACGCAGTACCTGGTCTTTCTCGCTCTCATCAGCGTGAGCCTCGGGGTGCTCAACCTGATGCCGCTGCCGGTCCTCGATGGGGGGCACCTGATGTATTATCTTTGGGAGGGCCTGACCGGGAAAAGCGTCTCCGACGCCTGGATGGAACGGCTGCAGCGTGGCGGTGTCGCCTTGCTGCTGGTGATGATGTCGGTCGCACTCTTCAACGACGTCACGCGGCTCTTTGGTTAACTTTCTGCCGGCCCTTTCCGTGCCGGCCCAATTCACAGATGAACACAAACTTCAGTCGCTTTCGCCTGCGTAGCGTTGCCGCGGTGGTGGCCAGCACGCTGGCGGCCACGGCCGCTTGGGCCGTCGAGCCTTTCACGGTGCGCGATATCCGCGTCGAAGGCTTGCAACGCGTCGAGGCCGGCACGATCTTCGGGTCGCTGCCCTTGCGTGTGGGCGACACCTACAGCGACGAACGCGGCTCGGCCGCGATCCGCGCGCTGTTCGACCTGGGGTTGTTCAAGGACGTGCGAATCGACGTCAACGGCAACGTGCTGGTGGTGATCGTCGAAGAGCGGCCCACCATCGCCGACGTCGACTTCGTCGGCGCCAAGGAATTCGACAAGGCGGCGCTGCAGAAGGCGCTGCGTGAAATCGGGCTGGCCGACGGCCGCCCGTACGACAAGGCCCTGGCCGACCGCGCGGAGCAGGAGCTCAAGCGCCAGTACGTGAGCCGCAGCCTGTACAACGCGAACGTCGTGACCACCGTCACGCCCATCGAGCGCAACCGCGTGAACCTGACGTTCACCGTGACCGAAGGCGAGTCCGCCCGCATCCGCGAAGTGCACGTGGTCGGCAACAAGGCCTTCAGCGAATCGACGCTGCTGAGCCTGTTCGACCAGGACAGTGGCGGCTTCATGAGCTGGTACACCAAGTCGAACCAGTACTCGCGCGCCAAGCTCAACGCCGACCTCGAGACGCTGAAGAGCTACTACATCACCCGCGGCTACCTCGAGTTCCGCATCGATTCGACCCAGGTCGCCATTTCGCCGGACCGCAAGGACCTGAGCGTCACGGTGAACATCACCGAAGGCGAGAAGTTCGTGGTGGCGGGCATCAAGCTCGACGGCAACTACCTGGGCCGCGACGACGAGTTCAAGTCGCTCATCACGATCAAGCCCGGCGAGCCCTACAACGGCGAGCAGGTCACCGAGACCACCAAGGCCTTCAGCGACTACTTCGGCACCTTCGGCTACGCCTTCGCCCGCGTGCAGGCGCGTCCGGACATCGACCGTGTGAACAACCGCGTCACGCTCACGCTGCAGGCCGAGCCCTCGCGCCGCGTGTACGTGCGCCGCGTGTCGGTCGGCGGCAACAACAAGACGCGCGACGAAGTGATCCGCCGCGAGTTCCGTCAGTTCGAAGCCTCGTGGTATGACGGCGACAAGATCAAGGTTTCGCGCGACCGCGTGGACCGCCTGGGTTTCTTCACCGAAGTGAACGTCGAGACCCAGGAAGTGCCCGGCTCGCCCGACCAGGTCGACCTGACCGTGAACGTGGCCGAAAAGCCCACCGGCACGCTGCAGCTGGGCGCCGGCTACTCGAGCGCGGAAAAGGTCGCGCTGACCTTCGGCATCTCGCAGGAAAACGTGTTCGGCTCGGGCAACTTCCTGGGCGTGCAGGTCAACACCAGCAAGTACAACCGCACGCTGTCGCTGACCACCACCGACCCGTACTTCACGAAGGACGGCATCTCGCGCACGATCAGCGTGTACCACACGACGACGCGCCCGTACTCCACGAACGAAGACGGCGACTACAAGCTGGTGAACCAGGGCGCCTCGATCCGTTTCGGTGTGCCGTTCAGCGAACTCGACACCGTCTTCTTCGGCGTCGGCCTGGAGCGCTACGCGTTCGACCCGAACCGCTCGGCGCTCGCCGGCCTCACCACGCCGCAGTCGTACCTGAACTACTTCCATTGCGGCAAGGACGCGACCGGCTGGTTCGTCACCAGCTGCGACCAGAAGAGCGTCTGGGGCATCCCGCTGACCGTGGGCTGGGGCCGCGACAGCCGCGACAGCGCGCTGGTCCCGACCACCGGCCGCCTGCAGCGCGCCAACCTCGAGTTGGGCGTGGGCGGCGACATGAAGTACCTGAAGACCAGCTACCAGTACCAGCAGTTCTTCGCGATCAACAAGCAGTACACCTTTGCCATCAACGGCGAAGTGGGCTATGCCAAGGCCTTCGGTGGCAAGGTCTACCCGATCTTCAAGAACTTCTACGCCGGTGGCCTGGGTTCGATCCGCGGCTTCGAGCAGAACTCGCTGGGCCCGCGCGACCAGCCGCTGCTCGGCCAGACCGAAGGCGCGGCACTGGGCGGTACCAAGAAGGCCATCTTCAATGCCGAGCTGAGCACGCCGTTCCCCGGCGCCGGCAACGACCGCACGCTGCGCCTGTACGGCTTCTTCGACGTCGGTAACGTGTTCGGTTCCCGTGCACCCAACGTGACGGACGAGCAATGGAAGGCTCAGAAGAAGCTGCGCGCCTCGGTCGGTCTGGGCATCAGCTGGATCTCGCCGCTGGGCCCGCTGCGCCTGGCCTACGCCTTCCCCGTCAAGTCCCAGAAGGAAGTGACGGATCCGAGCACCGGGTTCGTCGTGATCCCGAAGGATAGAATTCAGCGCCTCCAATTCCAGATCGGAACGTCTTTCTAAATGAAGCATTTGATTCGCGCCGCCGCCGGCGCGTTCCTGATTCCCGCTTTTGCCCTCGTGGCTGCGCCCGCGCAGGCCCAGGAAAGCTTTCGCATCGGTTTCGTGAACCCCGACCGTGTGCTGCGCGAAGCGCAGCCGGCCAAGACCGCGCAAGCCAAGCTCGAGGCTGAATTCCTCAAGCGCGAAAAGGACCTGACCGTGCAGGGAGATGCACTGAAAACGGCCTCGGAGAAGTTCGAGCGCGAGGCACCGACCCTGTCGGAAAGCCAGCGCGTCTCGCGCCAGCGTTCGCTGGTCGACCAGGACCGCGACTTCCAGCGCAAGCGCCGCGAGTTCCAGGAAGACCTGAACGCGCGCAAGAACGAAGAGCTCCAGCAGGTCTACGAGCGCGCCAACCGCGTGGTCAAGCAGGTCGCCGAAGCTGAAAAGTACGACGCCATCCTCCAGGAAGCGATCTACATCAACCCGAAGCACGACATCACCGACAAGGTGATCAAGGCGCTGAACGCGTCGGTCGGCTCCTCTGCGCCTGCGGCCGGCAAGTAACGCCGCGAACCGGCGTGTCGCTGCAGCTCGGAGCCATCGTTGACGCCCTCGGGGGCGAGCTTCATGGAGATGCCACGCTGTCCATCGAGCGGCTCGCGCCGCTCCAGAATGCACAGCCCGATGCGCTCAGCTTCCTGAGCCATCCCAAATACCAGCAGGAACTGGCCGCCTCCAAGGCGGCCTGTGTCATCGTGTCGCCCGCCATGCGCGAGGCTGCCGCGGCGCGTGGCGCCTACATCGTCACGCCGGACCCGTACTACTACTTTGCACGCCTGACGCAGCTGTGGAAAGCGCACCATGCGCGCCCGGAAACCGATCGCATCCATCCCTCCGCCGTGATCCATCCCGAAGCCCATGTCGACGCCACCGCGCGCATCGGCGCGCTGTGCGTGGTGGAGCGGGGCGCGCGCATCGGCGCGGGCACCGTGCTGAAGTCGCGCGTCACGGTCAGCGAAGACTGCACCATCGGCGAGCGCTGCCTGCTGCACCCGGGCGTGGTGATCGGGGCCGACGGCTTCGGCCTCGCGCCGCACCAGGGCGCCTGGGTCAAGATCGAGCAGCTGGGCGCGGTGCGCATCGGCAACGACGTCGAGATCGGTGCCAACACCTGCATCGACCGCGGCGCGCTCGACGACACCGTCATCGAAGACGGCGTGAAGCTCGACAACCTGATCCAGATCGGCCACAACGTGCGCGTCGGCAAGCACACTGCCATGGCGGGCTGCGTCGGCGTGGCCGGCAGCGCCACCATCGGTGCCCACTGTACCTTCGGCGGCGGCGCCATCGTGCTGGGCCACCTCACGGTGGCCGACGGCGTGCACGTGTCGGCGGCGACCGTGGTGACACGCTCCATCCGCAAGGCCGGCCAGTACACCGGCATGTTTCCGATCGATGACAATGCGAACTGGGAAAAGAATGCGGCAACACTCAAGCAGTTGCACAGCCTGCGCGAACGACTGAAGGCGCTGGAAAAAGCCCCCTCGAAACAATGACGACGATGCAGGAACAGAACACCATGACGGACACGACGCTCGATATCCACCAAATTCTCAAGTTGCTGCCGCATCGCTACCCGTTTCTCCTGGTGGACCGGGTGTTGAGCATGGAGAAGGGCAAGCGCATCACGGCGCTCAAGAACGTGACGATGAACGAGCCCTTCTTCAACGGCCACTTCCCGCACCGTCCGGTGATGCCGGGCGTGCTGATGCTCGAAGCCATGGCGCAGGCTGCGGCGCTGCTGTCGTTCCGCTCGCTGGACATCGTGCCCGACGACAACACGGTCTACTACTTTGCAGCCATCGACGGCGCGCGCTTCAAGCGCCCCGTGGAGCCTGGCGACCAGCTCACGCTCGAAGTCGAGATCGAGCGCATGAAGGCCGGCATCTCGAAGTTCAAGGGCCGTGCGCTCGTGGGCAGCGAACTGGCGTGCGAAGCCTCGCTGATGTGCGCCATGCGCCAGATCAACAGCTGATCCGGCTCATCGTCTCTTGCAAGGCATGACCCAGGTTCATTCGACCGCGATCGTCGACCCGAAGGCCCAGCTCGACGCCTCGGTGTCGGTCGGTCCCTACACCGTGATCGGCCCGCACGTGCGGATCGGCGCGGGCACCACCATCGGCGCGCATTGCGTGATCGAAGGGCGCACGACCATCGGGCGCGACAACCGGATCTTCCAGTTCTCGTCGCTCGGCGCGATCCCCCAGGACAAGAAATACGCGGGTGAGCCCACCGAGCTCACCATCGGCGACCGCAACGTGATCCGCGAGTTCTGCACCTTCAACCTTGGCGTGCCCGGGGCAGGGGGCATCACGCGTGTCGGCAACGACAACTGGATCATGGCGTACACGCACATCGCGCACGACTGCCGGGTCGACAACCACACGACGCTGTCCAACAACACCACGCTGGCCGGGCACGTGCATCTGGCCGACTGGGTCACGATCGGCGGCCTGACGGGCATCCATCAGTTCGTCTCGGTCGGCGCGCACGCCATGGTCGGCTTCGCGAGCGCGATCTCGCAGGACGTGCCACCCTTCATGCTGGTCGACGGCAATCCGCTGGCGGTTCGCGGGTTCAACATCGTGGGCCTGCGCCGGCGCGATTTCTCGGCGCAGCGGCTCGCGGCGGTCAAGCAGATGCACCGCCTGCTGTACCGCCAGGGCAAGACGCTCGAAGAGGCGCGCGCCGCCATCGCCGAGCTCGCGGCGGAAATGCCCGAGGCCGCCGGCGATGTCGCGCTGATGGAGGCCTTCCTCGCTCATTCAACGCGCGGCATCGCGCGCTGACATGGGCGCGATGAGCACGAACGAACAGCGCCGCTTCGCGCTGGTCGCGGGCGAAGCGTCCGGCGACCTGCTCGCGGGTTTGCTGCTCGACGGCCTCGAAGCCCGCTGGCCGGCCTTGCAGACCGTCGGCATCGGCGGTCCGCGCATGCTGGCCCACGGCTTCCAGAGCTGGTGGCCGCAGGAAAAGCTGGCCGTGCGCGGCTACATCGAGGTGCTTCGGCACTACGCCGAGATCGCCGGTATCCGCCGCCAGCTCAAGGCCCGACTGCTGCGCGAGCGCCCCGAGCTGTTCATCGGTGTCGACGCGCCCGATTTCAATCTCGACCTCGAAGCCGGCCTGCGCAGCGAGGGCATCAAGACGGTTCATTTCGTCTGTCCCTCGATCTGGGCCTGGCGCGCCGACCGCATCGACAAGATCCGCGCCGCCGCCGACCACGTGCTGTGCATCTTCCCGTTCGAGCCCGAATTGCTCGAAAAGCAGGGCGTGGCCGCGAGCTACGTGGGCCATCCGATTGCCAACGTGATCCCGATGACGCCCGACCGCGCCGCCTCCCGCGCCGCACTCGGGCTGGACCCCGAGGCGCAGGTCGTTGCGCTGCTGCCCGGCAGCCGCCGTTCCGAAATCCGTTACCTCGCGGCCCGCTTCTTCGCTGCTGCGGCGCTGATGCAGAAGGCCAAGCCGAAGCTGCAGTTCATCGCGCCGATCCTGCCGGGGCTGCGCGCCGAGGTCGAGAGCCTGCTGCAGGCTGCCGGCATGGCAGGGCGGGTGAAGCTGCTCGACGGCCAGTCGCATGCCGCGCTCGCCGCCTGCGATGTCACGCTGATCGCCAGCGGCACGGCCACGCTCGAGGCGGCGCTGTTCAAGCGCCCGATGGTCATCGCCTACAACATGAACGGGCTCTCGTGGCGCCTCATGCAGCGCAAGCAGCTGCAGCCCTGGGTGGGGTTGCCGAACATCCTGTGCCGCGAGTTCGTGGTGCCCGAACTGCTGCAGGAAGCCGCTTCGCCCAAGGCGCTGGCACAGGCCACGCTCGAATGGCTCGACGCGCCCGCGAAGACGCAGGCGCTGCAACAAAGATTTTCAGCGCTGCATGTGCAATTGCAGCGCGACACGCCCACACTGTGCGCCGATGCGATCCAGAAAGTTCTTGAAGGCTGAGCAGGCCCCGCTGGTGTGGGACGCGCCCGGCCTGATGGCGGGCGTCGATGAAGCAGGGCGCGGGCCGCTGGCCGGTCCCGTGGTGGCTGCGGCCGTGATCCTCGACGACCTGCGCCCGATCCGCGGCCTGGCCGACTCCAAGACGCTCACGGCGCTGCAGCGCGAACGCCTGCACGACCAGATCCTCGCCAAGGCGCTGTGCTGCTCCATCGCGCAGGCCTCGGTCGAGGAGATCGACAGCCTCAACATCCTGCAGGCCACCATGCTCGCGATGCGTCGTGCGGTCGAAGGCCTGCGGCTCAAGCCCGTCAAGGTGCTGGTGGACGGCAACCGGCTGCCCCGGCTCGACGTGCTGGCCGAAGCCATCGTCAAGGGCGACGCGCGGGTCAAGGCGATCTCGGCCGCGTCCATCCTGGCCAAGGTGCACCGCGACCGGCTCTGCACGCAACTGCACGACGAATTTCCGCACTACGGCTTCGCCGGTCACAAGGGCTACGGCACGCGCGAGCACCTTGAGGCGCTCCAGCGTCACGGCGCCTGCGTGCACCACCGCCGCTCGTTCAGTCCGGTGGCGGCGGCGCTGGCGCGCACGGCTGCTGCAACGTCAGGCGTCAATGTCATGGCCGGCGAGGTTTCGGTCGCCCACGTGATCGGCGCCGCCGAAAACCACAACGCACGCCTCGATCCGCGCGCCGCCCCCTGAGCCCGCCATGACCACCGACACCGGCCCGAGCCACATCAGCTCGCGCGACAACCCCTTGCTCAAGGACCTGCGCAAGCTCGCGCAAGATCCGGGCGCCTATCGCAAGCTCGGCCGGCTCTGGCTCGAAGGCGATCACCTGTGCCGCGCGGCGCTGGCCCGCGGCGTCCGGCCGGCGGTGGCGGTGTTTTCGGAGGCGTTCTGGCCCTCGGCACCCGCCGAATGGGTGCGGAGTGCTATCAAAACGGTAGTGGTCGCCGACGACCTGCTGCGCGCGGTCAGCGGCCTGGAGTCGCCCGCGCCAATGGGCTTCGTGCTCGACCTGCCGGCGCGACCCGAAATCCTGCCCGACGCGCCGAGCGTGGTGCTCGACCGCCTGCAGGACGCCGGCAATGCCGGCTCCATACTGCGCAGCGCGGCGGCTTTCGGCTTCACCCAGGTGATCGCGCTCAAGGGCACGGCCGCGCTGTGGGCACCGAAGGTGCTGCGCGCCGGCATGGGGGCCCACTTCGGCCTGCGGCTGGTCGAAGGCGTGGACATCGACGCGCTCGATGCGCTGCGGGTGCCGCTGGTGGCCACCAGCTCGCACCGGGGTGAATGGCTGCACAAGGCCGATCTGCCGCACCCCTGCGCCTGGCTGATGGGCCACGAGGGGCAGGGCGTTTCGGCCGCGCTGGAGGCTCGGGCCGCCCACCACATCCGCATCGCGCAACCGGGCGGCGAGGAGTCGCTCAACGTGGCGGCGGCCGCCGCCATCTGCCTGCACGCAAGCGGAGCAGCCCTGCAGGCCAAATAACACACCCAGTCCGGGCTACAATCGGGGGCTTACTCGCAAATCAGCGTCGCCCGGCCGCCTTCAACGCCAAAATCCCCTTAAGCAGCAGTCCGCAGGCAACGCGCCTGGGGCTCCGGGCGACCGTAACCATCCGGAGAACCCAGTGCTTTTGTCTCTCAAGGGAAGTTTCCCGCCCGCCATCCTGGCGCTCGCAGACGGCACGGTCTTTCTCGGCAACTCGATCGGAGCCGCCGGCTCCACGACCGGTGAAGTGGTGTTCAACACCGCGATGACCGGTTACCAGGAAATCCTCACCGACCCCAGCTACTGCCAGCAGATCGTCACCCTGACGTATCCGCACATCGGCAACTATGGTGTCAACGGCGAGGACATCGAGGCCGACAAGATCCATGCCGCGGGCCTGATCATCAAGGACCTGCCCCTCGTCGCCTCCAACTTCCGCAAGACCGCCACGCTGACCGAGTACCTCGTGTCCGGCAACACGGTGGCCATTGCGAACATCGACACCCGCAAGCTCACGCGCCACCTGCGCACCCACGGCGCGCAGAACGGCTGCATCCTGGGCCTGGCCGCGGGCGAGACCGTGACGCAGGCGCTGATCGACAAGGCCATCGCCGCCGCCAAGGCCGCGCCCAGCATGGCTGGCCTCGACCTGGCCAAGGTGGTGTCGGTCAAGCAGACCTACGAATGGACCGAGACCGAGTGGAAGCTCGGCGCGGGCTACGGCGTACAGATCACGCCGCAGTTCCACGTGGTCGCGTTCGACTACGGCGTCAAGAAGAACATCCTGCGCATGATCGCGCAGCGTGGCGCGCGCATCACCGTGGTGCCGGCGCAGACGCCCGCGGCCGACGTACTCAAGCTCAAGCCCGATGGCATCTTCCTGGCCAACGGCCCCGGCGACCCGCAGCCCTGCGACTACGCCATCAGCGCCGTCAAGGAACTGATCGAAACCGGCATCCCCACCTTCGGCATCTGCCTGGGCCACCAGATCATGGCGCTCGCCTCGGGCGCCAAGACCTTCAAGATGAAGTTCGGCCACCACGGCGCGAACCATCCGGTGAAGGACCTGGACAACGGCCGCGTGAGCATCACCAGCCAGAACCACGGCTTCGCGGTCGACGAGAAGTCGCTGCCGGCCAACCTGCGTCCCACCCACATCAGCCTGTTCGACAACACGCTGCAGGGCCTGGCGCGCACCGACAAGCCCGCGTTCTGCTTCCAGGGCCACCCCGAAGCCTCGCCGGGCCCGCACGACATCGGCTACCTGTTCGATCGCTTCACGGCACTCATGGAAAAGCACAAGACGGAGAACAAGAATGCCTAAGCGCACCGACCTCAAATCGATCCTCATCATCGGCGCCGGCCCGATCATCATCGGCCAGGCCTGCGAGTTCGACTACTCCGGCGTGCAAGCCTGCAAGGCGCTGCGCGAAGAGGGCTACAAGGTCATCCTGATCAACAGCAACCCCGCGACGATCATGACCGACCCGGCCACGGCCGACGTCACCTACATCGAGCCCATCACCTGGCAGACGGTTGAGAAAATCATCGCCAAGGAACGCCCCGACGCGATTCTGCCGACCATGGGCGGCCAGACCGCGCTGAACTGCGCGCTCGACCTGTGGCGCAACGGCGTGCTCGACAAGTACACCGGCACGGCCACGAACCGCCCGATCGAGCTGATCGGCGCCACGCCCGAAGCCATCGACAAGGCCGAGGACCGCCTGAAGTTCAAGGACGCGATGACCAAGATCGGCCTGGGCTCAGCGCGTTCGGGCATCGCCCACACGCTCGACGAGGCGTGGGCCGTGCAGAAGACGGTCGGCTTCCCGGTCGTGATTCGCCCCAGCTTCACGCTGGGCGGCACCGGCGGCGGCATCGCCTACAACCCGGAAGAGTTCGAGACCATCTGCAAGCGCGGCATCGAAGCCTCTCCGACCAACGAGCTGCTGATCGAAGAGTCGCTGCTCGGCTGGAAAGAGTACGAGATGGAAGTCGTGCGCGACAAGGCCGACAACTGCATCATCGTCTGCTCGATCGAAAACCTCGACCCGATGGGCGTGCACACCGGCGACTCGATCACCGTGGCACCCGCGCAGACGCTGTCCGACAAGGAATACCAGATCCTGCGCAACGCCTCGCTGGCCGTGCTGCGCGAGATCGGCGTGGACACCGGCGGCTCGAACGTGCAGTTCTCCATCAACCCGAAGGACGGCCGCATGGTCGTCATCGAGATGAACCCGCGCGTGTCGCGCTCCTCGGCGCTGGCCTCCAAGGCCACGGGCTTCCCCATCGCCAAGGTCGCCGCCAAGCTGGCCGTGGGCTACACGCTCGACGAGCTGCGCAACGAGATCACCGGCGGTGCCACGCCCGCGTCGTTCGAACCGTCGATCGACTACGTGGTCACCAAGATCCCGCGTTTCGCCTTCGAGAAATTCCCGCAGGCCGATTCGCGCCTCACGACGCAGATGAAGTCGGTGGGCGAGGTGATGGCCATGGGCCGCACCTTCCAGGAATCGTTCCAGAAGGCCCTGCGCGGCCTCGAAGTGGGCGTCGACGGCCTGAACGAGAAGACGCAAGACCGCGAAGTGCTCGAAAAGGAACTGGGCGAGCCCGGTCCCGAGCGCATCTGGTACGTGGGCGACGCCTTCGCCATGGGCCTGAGCGTTGATGAAGTGTTCGCGCTGACCAAGATCGACCCGTGGTTCCTGGTGCAGATCGAAGAGATCGTGAAGATCGAGCTCGAGCTGGAAACCAAGTCGCTCGACGACATCGACAAGGACACGCTGCTCGCGCTCAAGAAGAAGGGCTTCTCCGACCGTCGCCTGGCCAAGCAGCTCAAGACCACCGACACGGCCATCCGCGAGAAGCGCCGCGCCCTGGGCGTGCGCCCGGTCTACAAGCGCGTGGACACCTGCGCAGCCGAGTTTGCGACCAACACCGCCTACATGTACTCGACCTACGAGGACGAGTGCGAGGCCGACCCGACCGACAAGAAGAAGATCATGGTGCTCGGCGGCGGTCCCAACCGCATCGGCCAGGGCATCGAGTTCGACTACTGCTGCGTGCACGCCGCGCTCGCCATGCGCGAGGACGGCTACGAGACCATCATGGTCAACTGCAACCCCGAGACCGTGTCGACCGACTACGACACCTCGGACCGCCTGTACTTCGAGCCGCTGACGCTCGAAGACGTGCTCGAGATCGTCGACAAGGAAAAGCCGCTCGGCGTGATCGTGCAGTACGGCGGCCAGACGCCGTTGAAGCTTGCGCTCGACCTCGAAGCCAACGGCGTGCCGATCATCGGCACCTCTCCCGACATGATCGACGCGGCCGAAGACCGTGAGCGCTTCCAGAAGCTGCTCCACGAGCTGGGCCTGCGCCAGCCGCCGAACGCCACCGCGCGCACCGAACCCGAAGCGCTCGAAAAGGCTGCGGCCCTGGGCTACCCGCTGGTGGTGCGCCCGAGCTACGTGCTCGGCGGCCGTGCGATGGAAATCGTGCACGAGCAGCGCGACCTCGAGCGCTACATGCGCGAGGCCGTGAAGGTCAGCAATGACTCGCCGGTGTTGCTCGACCGCTTCCTGAACGACGCCGTCGAATGCGACGTCGACTGCATCCGTGACGCCGAAGGCGGCACGCTGATCGGCGGCGTGATGGAACACATCGAACAGGCCGGCGTGCACTCGGGCGACTCCGCCTGCTCGCTGCCGCCCTACAGCCTGAACGCCGACACGGTGGCCGAGCTGAAGCGCCAGAGCGCTGCCATGGCCGCTGCGCTGAACGTGGTCGGCCTGATGAACGTGCAGTTCGCCATCCAGCAGAAGGACGGCAAGGACGTCATCTACGTGCTCGAAGTGAACCCGCGTGCGTCGCGCACCGTGCCTTACGTGAGCAAGGCCACGGGCATCCAGCTGGCCAAGGTGGCGGCACGCTGCATGGCCGGCCAGTCGCTCGCGTCGCAGGGCGTGACCAAGGAAGTCACCCCGCCGTACTTCAGCGTGAAGGAAGCCGTGTTCCCGTTCGTCAAGTTCCCGGGCGTGGACACCATCCTCGGCCCTGAGATGAAGTCGACCGGCGAAGTCATGGGCGTGGGCAAGACCTTCGGCGAAGCCTTCGTGAAGTCGCAGCTGGGCGCGGGCACGCTGTTGCCCAAGTCGGGCAAGGCCTTCATCTCGGTGAAGAACAACGACAAGGCGCGCGCCGTCGAAGTGGCGCGCGGCCTGGCCAAGCTGGGCTTCGAACTGGTCGCCACCAAGGGCACCGCCGCGGCCATCAGCGCCGCCGGCATCGCCTGCGAGACGGTCAACAAGGTGACCGAAGGCCGCCCGCACATCGTGGACATGATCAAGAACAACGAGATTGCCTTGGTCATCAACACGGTGGAAGAGCGCCGCAACGCGATCACCGACTCGCGCCAGATCCGCACCTCGGCACTGCTGGCGCGCGTGACCACCTTCACCACGATCTTCGGCGCCGAAGCCGCGGTCGAAGGCATGGGCTTCATGGACGAGCTGGGCGTGATCTCGGTGCAGGAGATGCACGCGCAGCTGGCCGCCGCCTGACCGGGCACCGCCATGGAAACGCAGCTGGTCGAACTGGACCTCGCGGACTGGAACGCGGCCACGCCCAACGAGGCGTGGATTGCACAGCTGGAAGCCGGCAAGGTGCTGTACTTCCCGCGGCTGGGCTTCGAGCTGCTGCCTGAAGAGCGCAGCCTGCTGACGCCCAGCCTGCTGTCGCCCGACGTGCGCAACATCAGCCTGGACGCCACCGGCAAGCTCAAGGGCGCCGTGGGCGACGAGGCGGTGCAGCGCGCCACGGCGGCGATGGTGGGGCGCTTTCGAGCGCAGGCGCAGCAGCTCATCCATGGGCTGCTGCCGCACTACACGCCGGCCTTGCGCCTGGCGCCGACCAGCTACCGGCCGGCCCAGGTCGAGACGCGCGTGCAGTCGTGGCGCGCCGACGACCGGCGCCTGCACGTCGATGCATTCCCGTCGCGCCCCAACTACGGCGAGCGCATCCTGCGCGTGTTCACCAACGTCAATCCTGACGGCGCACCGCGCGTGTGGCGCGTGGGCGAGCCTTTCGAGGACATCGCCAAGCGCTTCCTGCCGCGGGCCAAGCCCTATGCGCGCTGGCAAGCCAAGTTGCTGCAGGCGCTGCACGTCACCAAGTCGTTCCGCAGCGAGTACGACCACCTGATGCTGCAGCTGCACGACGGCATGAAGTCGGACATGGCGTACCAGGAAAACTCGCCGCAGGAAACGGCGAAATTCCCGCCGGGTTCGGTGTGGGTGTGCTTCTCGGACCAGACCTCGCACGCCGTGATGGCAGGCCAGTACATGCTCGAGCAGACCCTTCATCTGGCCGCATCGAAGCAATACAATCCCGAATCGAGCCCGCTCGCCATCCTGAGCCGGCTGACCGGACGCACACTCGTCTGATCAATTCCCTCAATCGACCGCCGAACGGCAGCGTTCGGCGGTTTCGCTTTATGGAGAACCAACAACATGGCCACCATTCCGATCACCAAGCGCGGCGCTGAAAAACTGCGCGCCGAACTGCATCAGCTCAAGACGGTCGACCGTCCCTGGGTCATCAACGCCATTTCCGAGGCACGCGCCCAGGGCGACCTGAGCGAAAACGCCGAGTACGAAGTCGCCAAGGACCGCCAGGGCTTCATCGAGGGCCGCATCCAGGAAGTCGAAGGCAAGCTTTCGGCCGCGCAGATCATCGACCCGAGCGAGCTCGATGCCGGCGGCAAGGTGGTGTTCGGTTCGACCGTCGAACTCGAAGAAGAAGAGTCGGGCGATGCCGTCAAGTACCAGATCGTGGGCGAAGACGAAGCCGACCTGAAGCTCGGCCTCATCAACATCTCCAGCCCGATCGCACGCGCGCTGATCGGCAAGGAAGAGGGCGACACGGCCGAAGTGCAGGCGCCGGGCGGCCTCAAGCGCTACGAGATCGTGGCGGTCCGCTACCTCTGAGCCGGATGAAAGACCGCGTCGCGCTGATGCTGGCGGCCCTCTGGTGGGGCAGCCTCAGCACCATCGGTTTCCTGGTGGTGCCGATGCTGTTCGCCAGGCTCGGCAACCCGGCGGTGGCCGGCAATTTCGCCGCCCAGCTGTTCGAGGCGCAAAGCTGGATCGCCATCGGCTGCGGACTGATCCTGCTGATCCATTTCCGCCAGAAGGCCGACGATGGCATGACCAAGCCGGTGTTGACGGCCATCTTCCTGGTGCTGGCGGCGCTGCTGCTGGCGCTGTTGCAGCAGTACGCCGTGGCGCCGCGCATCGTGGCGCGCGACAACCTCAAGCTGTGGCACGCCGTGGGCACGGGCATGTACTTCGTTCAGTGGGCCTGCGCCGGCACGTTGCTGTGGCGCATGGGCGGCGCCGCTCGGGCACCACGCTGAACCGGGGCGGCGACACGCATCGTCGCCGCCTCCGGCTTTACTCTTTCCAGTGCTTGGCGACCCAGCTCGCTGGCCGGATGTAGCGGAAGGCGCGGTTGCGCCGTCCCGCCAGCGCATCGGGCGGGTTGCACTCGCCGTGGAACACCATCACGCGGGCGCCTTCGGGCACGAAGGGCTCTTCCCAGTAGTTGGTCGGCCAGGTCGGGATGCCGTGGTACTTGAAGCTCGGGCACCAGGCCGCCGGCCAGTAGGCCAGCTTGCCCTGCTTGTGCAGCACGTCCGACAGGTAGGCCTGCTCGTTGCGGTATTCGGCCTGCACCTTGTCCATGTTGGCGCGGAAGTACGCCAGCACGTCGGCATGGGCGCCCAGCTCGAAGCGGTAGACCGATGAATTGCCCGTGATCCGCTCGCGCCGCCAGGGGCGGGCGTAGTCGTGAATGATCAGGAATTCGCCGGGCTGCTCGAAGAAGGCGTCCAGGCTGCCGACGATCACCACGTCGACGTCCAGGAAGAGGGCGGTGCCGCGCAGGCCGTGCAGGTCCTGCTCGAAAGTCGTGAGCTTCTTCCAGGCGCCGTCGCGCTGGCCCGGAGCCAGCTGGAGGTTGAGCGGCGGAATGGGCAGGCACGTCACTTCGGGGCGAATGCCGTTGCCGTCGTCGGTCAGGCAGACGAACTTGAAGTCGCCGCTGAGGTGGCGGCGCACCATGGCGTAGAGCCGGTTGACGTACTCGGGGCCGTACTTGGTGCCCCACTTCATGCAGAGGATATGGCGCTGGGCGCCTTGCGCTGCCACCAAGTTCAGTCCGCCTGGTTGCGTTTCTTGGCCGACAGCGGACGCTTGGCCTTGGCGCGCTTGATGGTGCCGCCAGGGGTCAGGCGCTGGTTGCCGAGCACGCGCAGGGTCTTGATTTCAGGGCGCTGGCCGCCGCGCTTGCTGTACTTGACGATCTTCACGTCGCGCGGGCCGGGCATGCGGTCTTCGTCGATCACACGCTCTTTTTCGGGCTTCGGGCGCCACAGCACGAGCAGCTTGCCGATGTGCTGGATCGGGGCGGCGTCGAGCTCGTCGGCGAGCTCCTGGAGCATGGCGTCACGGGCGAGGCGGTCGTCGGAGAAGACGCGCACCTTGATCAGGCCATGGGCCTTCAGGGCCGCGTCGGCCTCCTTTTTCACGGCAGGGGTGAGCCCGTCTCCACCGACCATGACGATCGGATCCAGGTGGTGAGCTTCGGCGCGGTGCACCTTGCGCTCGGCAGGGGTAAGTTGAATGGCGGGCATCCCCGTATTATCGACGCGTACACGAACACCCTCATGAGCACCAAAGCCAAAAGCAAAAAAGTCAACAAGGCGTGGCTTCACGACCACATCAACGACCCCTACGTGAAGCTCGCGACCAGAGAGGGCTACCGCGCCCGCGCGGCTTACAAGCTCAAGGAAATCGACGAGTCGCTCGGGCTGGTCAAGCCCGGCCAGCTGGTGGTCGACCTGGGTTCGACCCCGGGCGCCTGGAGCCAGTACCTGCGGCGGCGCATGTCGCCCGGCGGGGCGGCGGTCGGCGATCTCAACGGCACCATCATTTCGCTCGACCTGCTGCCGATGGAGCCGATCGAGGGCGTGACCTTCCTGCAGGGCGATTTCCGCGAAGACGCGCTGCTGGCGCAGCTCCTGGCGGTGCTGGACGGCCGCAAGGCCGACCTGGTGGTGTCCGACATGGCACCCAACCTGTCGGGCATCCATTCGGCCGATGCGGCCCGCGTGGCGCACCTGATCGAGCTGGCCATCGACTTCGCCCAGCACCACATGAAGCCCGAAGGGGCATTGGTGGCGAAGGTATTCCACGGCAGCGGGTACGACGAATTGGTCAAGATGTTCAAGGCCAATTTCCGCGTCGTGAAGCCGCTCAAGCCCAAGGCATCGCGCGACAAATCGGCCGAGACCTTCCTCATCGGCAGGGGATTGAAGGCATCCGATACGCATTGATACCTTGCCGTGGAGTGCCCTCCAGGGGCGCAAACCCTTGTCAGCCTATGGCTGCTATAGGGAAATGTCCGCTTTTCGCAGCTTGAAAAGCCTAAAATGGGGCGCAATTGCGTACCCTCAGCGCGTATTTCATATTCCCGTCACGCGCTTTCGACTGGAGCTTCGTTTGAACAATCAGTGGTTTTCCAAAGTTGCCGTATGGCTCGTCATTGCCATGGTGTTGTTCACTGTGTTCAAGCAGTTCGACACCCGCGGTGGCGTCGGCTCGGGAACGGTGAGCTATTCCGAGTTCCTGGACCAGGTCCGCAACAACCAGATCAAGAGCGCCATCATTCCTGAAGGCGCCGGCGGCGGCGAGATCGTCGCCGTCACCAACGACGATCGCAAGATCCGCACGACCGCCACGGTCCTCGACCGCGGCCTCGTGGGCGACCTGATCGACCACAACGTCAAGTTCGACGTCAAGCCGCGCGAAGAGGGCTCGCTCCTCATGACCCTGCTGGTCAGCTGGGGCCCGATGCTGCTGCTGATCGGCGTCTGGATCTACTTCATGCGCCAGATGCAGGGCGGCGGCAAGGGCGGGGCGTTCAGCTTCGGCAAGAGCAAGGCCCGCATGATGGACGAGAACAACAACACGGTCACTTTCGCCGACGTCGCAGGCTGCGACGAGGCCAAGGAAGAAGTCCGTGAAGTCGTCGACTTCCTCAAGGACCCGCAGCGATTCCAGAAACTCGGCGGCCGCATTCCGCGCGGCCTGCTGCTGGTCGGCCCTCCGGGCACCGGCAAGACGCTGCTGGCCAAGTCGATCGCCGGCGAAGCCAAGGTGCCGTTCTTCTCGATCTCGGGTTCCGACTTCGTTGAAATGTTCGTCGGCGTGGGCGCGGCCCGCGTGCGCGACATGTTCGAGAACGCCAAGAAGAACGCGCCCTGCATCATCTTCATCGACGAAATCGATGCGGTGGGTCGCCAGCGCGGCGCCGGTCTCGGCGGCGGCAATGACGAGCGCGAGCAGACCCTCAACCAGATGCTGGTCGAGATGGACGGCTTCGAAACCAACCTCGGCGTGATCGTGGTGGCTGCCACCAACCGCCCCGACATCCTCGACGCCGCGCTGCTGCGTCCGGGCCGCTTTGACCGTCAGGTGTACGTCACGCTGCCCGACATCCGCGGCCGCGAGCAGATCCTGGCCGTCCACATGCGCAAGGTCCCGCTGGGCCAGGACGTGAACCCGAGCGTCATCGCTCGCGGCACGCCCGGCATGTCGGGCGCCGACCTGGCCAACCTGTGCAACGAAGCCGCCCTGATGGCAGCCCGCCGCAATGCGCGCGTGGTCGAGATGCAGGACTTCGAGAAGGCCAAGGACAAGATCTTCATGGGCCCCGAGCGCAAGAGCATGGTCATGCCCGAGGAAGAGCGCCGCAATACGGCCTACCACGAGTCCGGCCACGCCCTCATCGGCAAGCTGCTGCCCAAGTGCGACCCGGTCCACAAGGTCACGATCATTCCGCGCGGCCGCGCCCTCGGCGTGACCATGAGCCTGCCGTCGCAGGACCGCTACAGCTACGACCGCGAGTACATGCTGAACCAGATCAGCATGCTGTTCGGTGGCCGTATCGCCGAAGAAGTGTTCATGCACCAGATGACCACCGGCGCCAGCAACGACTTCGAGCGCGCGACCTCCATCGCCCGTGACATGGTCACGCGCTACGGCATGACCGATGCGCTGGGCCCGATGGTCTATGCCGAGAACGAAGGCGAAGTGTTCCTGGGCCGCTCGGTCACCAAGACGACCAACATGAGCGAACAGACCATGGAAAAGGTCGACGGCGAGGTGCGCCGCATCATCGACGAGCAGTACGCCTTGGCGCGCCGTCTCATCGAAGAGAACAGCGACAAGATGCACGCCATGGCCAAGGCGCTGCTCGAATGGGAAACCATCGACAGCGAACAGCTCGACGACATCATGGCCGGCCGCGCACCGCGTCCGCCCAAGGACTGGACGCCGCGCATTCCGCCTTCGGGCAGCGGCGGCAGTGGTGGCACGCCGGCTGTCAATCCTGATCCGGCGCCGACCGCCGCTTGAGGTGGGCTTGAAATCAAGCAACAACGGGGCCCCTGGCCCCGTTTTCCATGGTGAGCCAGATGGTGCGGTTTGGCAGACCTCGCGTTTCAGGATTGATCTCGCGCAGCCGCGCGTGATGGGCATCGTCAACGTCACGCCCGATTCCTTCTCCGACGGCGGCGCGCACGCGTCGACCGAGACGGCGCTGAAGCACTGCGAGCAGTTGCTGAAGGACGGCGCCGACATCCTCGACATCGGCGGTGAATCGACCCGCCCTGGCAGCCCCGCCGTGCCGCTCGACGCCGAGCTGGCGCGCGTGCTGCCCGTGGTGCGCGAGGCCGTGAAGCTGAACGTGCCGCTGTCGATCGACACCTACAAGCCCGAGGTGATGCGCGCCGTGCTCGACCTGGGCGCGGACATCGTCAACGACATCTGGGCGCTGCGCCAACCCGGCGCGCGCGAGGCCGTGGCGGCGCACCCGACCTGCGGCATCTGCCTGATGCACATGCACCGCGACCCGCAGACCATGCAGGCGCTGCCGATGCAGGGCGACGTGATTCCCGAGGTGCTGGCTTTCTGGGACGCGCAACTGGCGCCCCTGACGGCGCTGGGCATCGACCCCGCGCGCATCACGCTCGATCCGGGCGTCGGTTTCGGCAAGAGCGTGGCGCAGAACTTCGCGCTCCTCGGTCGACAGCGGGAATTGTTGGCAACCGGTTACCCCTTGTTGCTAGGTTGGTCCCGCAAGTCCTCCATCGGGGCCGTCACCGGCATCGACAATGCATCCGGGCGTACCGTGCCCAGCGTGGCAGCCGCCGTGCTGGCCGTGGACCGCGGTGCGGCGGTCGTGCGGGTGCACGACGTACGCGACACCGTCGCCGCCCTCGCCGTATGGCGTGCCATGCGCGCGGAAGCACCGCAAGAACACCTTCAAAGAGCAACAACATGACCCGTAAGTATTTCGGCACCGACGGCATCCGCGGCACGGTCGGCCAATCGCCCATCACCCCCGATTTCGTGCTGCGTCTCGCGCACGCCGTCGGCCGCGTGCTCAAGAAAACCCAGGCCCGTCCCACCGTGCTGATCGGCAAGGACACCCGCATCTCGGGCTACATGCTCGAGTCGGCGCTCGAGTCGGGCTTCAACTCCGCCGGCGTCGACGTGGTGCTGCTCGGCCCGCTGCCCACGCCGGGCGTGGCCTACCTCACGCGCGCCCAGCGCGCCAGCCTGGGCGTGGTGATCAGCGCCAGCCACAATGCCTTTCCCGACAACGGCATCAAGTTCTTCAGCGCGCAGGGCACCAAGCTCGACGACGCCTGGGAGCTGGCCGTCGAGGCGGCGCTCGAAGAAGCGCCTGTCTGGGTGGATTCGGCCAACCTGGGCAAGGCCCGCCGCCTCAACGATGCCGATGGCCGCTACATCGAGTTCTGCAAGAGCACCTTCGCCAACGACCTGTCGCTGCGCGGCATGAAGCTGGTGGTCGATGCCGCCCACGGCGCGGCCTACCAGGTGGCGCCGAACGTGTTCCACGAACTGGGCGCGGACGTCACCAGCATCGGCTGTGCGCCCGATGGGCTCAACATCAACAAGGGTTTCGGCGCCACGCATCCCGAGGCGCTGGTCGCCACCGTGACGGCGCAGAAGGCCGACTACGGCATCGCGCTGGACGGCGACGCCGACCGGCTGCAGCTGGTCGACGCCAGCGGCCGCCTGTTCAACGGCGACGAGCTGCTGTACCTGATGGTGGCCGAACGTGTCGCGCGCGGCGAGAAGCCGGCGGGCGTGGTCGGCACGCTCATGACCAACAAGGCCGTCGAGATGGCCCTGCGCGCACAAGACATCGAGTTCGTGCGCGCCAAGGTCGGCGACCGCTACGTGCTCGAAGAGCTCGACAAGCGCGGCTGGCTGCTCGGCGGCGAAGGCTCAGGCCACCTGCTGGCACTCGACCGCCACACCACGGGCGACGGCATCGTCAGCGCGCTGCAGGTGCTGCAGGCCTGCGTGCGCAGCGGCAAGACGGTGGCGCAGCTGCTCGAAGGCGTGACGCTGTTCCCGCAGACGCTGATCAACGTGCGCCTCGCACCCGACCAGGACTGGAAGAGCAACGCAGCGCTCGCCAGCGAAACGAAGCGTATCGAAGCCGAGCTGGGCGATGCGGGCCGCGTGCTGATCCGTGCGAGTGGCACCGAGCCGCTGGTGCGCGTGATGGTCGAGGCGCGCGATCCGAAGCAGTCGCAGTCTTGTGCCGAGCGCCTCGCGGCCACGCTCAAGCCTGCCGCATGACGACGGCGAGCCGCATCGAAACCCGCCTGGCCGACTACCGCGATCCGCTGCAGGCGGCGGCGGTGGTCGAGCTGCTCGACAGCTACGCGCGCGACCCGGCCGGCGGTGGCACGCCGCTGCCCGCGTCGGTGCGCGAAGGCCTGCCCGCCGCGCTGGCGGCACGTCCGCAGGCGTTCAGCGTGCTGGCTTTCGACGGCGACACGCCCGTGGGCCTGATCAACTGCATCGAAGGTTTTTCGACCTTCGCCTGCCAGCCACTGGTGAATGTGCACGACGTGGTCGTGCGCGCCAGCCACCGCGGCCAGCGCGTGGCGCAGCAGATGTTCGCGCAGGTTGAGCAGGAAGCCCGCCGGCGCGGCGCCTGCAAGCTCACGCTCGAGGTGCTGTCGGGCAACGCGCCCGCGCTGCGCAGCTACGAGCGCGAGGGCTTCGTCAGCTACCAGCTCGACCCGGAATTCGGCCACGCCGTCTTCCTGCAGAAGAAGCTCTGACCGAATCAGGCCAATGAAAATGCCGCCGACGCGCAAGGCGTAGGCGGCATGGCCAGATGAGAAAGACAAGGGCGCGGCGATCGCGCCCTTTCTTCTTTCCGGATCAGAAGCGCGTGACAGGCGCGTCGGCGGTAGCGCCCGACTTGTCGGCAGCGTACTTGCCCAGCTCCCACTTGGCGATCGCGTTGCGGTGCACTTCGTCCGGACCGTCGGCAAAGCGCAGCGTGCGCGCCTGCGCGTAGGCCGAGGCCAGCGGGAAGTCGTCGCACATGCCGCCGCCGCCGTGGACCTGCATGGCCCAGTCGATGACCTGGCAGGCCATGGTGGGTGCCACCACCTTGATCATGGCGATCTCGGTGCGCGCGACCTTGTTGCCGGCCACGTCCATCAGCCAGGCGGCCTTCAGCGTGAGCAGGCGGGCCATGTCGATCTTGCAGCGTGCTTCGGCGATGCGTTCCTGCGTGACGGTCTGCGAGGCGACGGTCTTGCCGAAGGCCACGCGCGACGAGGCGCGCTTGCACATCAGTTCGAGCGCGCGCTCGGCCAGGCCGATCAGGCGCATGCAGTGGTGGATGCGTCCGGGGCCAAGGCGACCCTGGGCGATCTCGAAGCCGCGGCCTTCGCCCAGCAGGATGTTGCCCACGGGCACGCGCACGTTCTCGAAGTACATCTCGACGTGGCCGTGCGGCGCGTCGTCGTAGCCCATCACGTTCAGCGGGCGCACGATGCGGATGCCCTTGGCATCGGCCGGCACGATGACCATGCTCTGCTGCGAGTGCTTGGGCGCTTCGGGATCGGTCTTGCCCATGGTGACGAACACGGCGCAGCGCGGATCGGCGGCACCGGAGATCCACCACTTGTGGCCGTTGATGACGTACTCGTCGCCCTGGCGCTCGATGCGGGTGGCGATGTTGGTGGCATCGCTGGAGGCGACGTCGGGTTCGGTCATCGCGAAGGCCGAGCGGATCTGGCCTTCGAGCAGCGGCTTGAGCCAGCGCGCCTTGATATCTTCCGAGCCGTAGCGGGCGATGGTTTCCATGTTGCCGGTGTCGGGCGCCGAGCAGTTGAAGGCTTCGGAGGCCCATGGCACCCGGCCCATGATCTCGGCCAGCGGGGCGTATTCCTGGTTGGTCAGGCCCGCACCCTCATAGCCCGAGGCCGAGGCGCTGTCGACCGGCAGGAACAGGTTCCACAGGCCTTGTGCCTTGGCCTTGGCCTTGAGCTTCTCGACGGTCTGCAGGGCGCTCCAGCGCTTGCCGGCGACCGTGTTGGCGGCCAGTTCGGCGCTGTACTCGGCTTCGGCCGGGTAGATGTGGTCTTCCATGAAGGCGAGAACGCGCTTCTGAAGCTCCTTGGTTTTGGCCGAATATTCGAAATCCATGCTGTCTCCTGGTGGGGTTAAGGGGGAGGGCTGGCTATGCCTTTTGGGCAAATTGCCAGGCCATCTCGGCCATCGGCCGTGCGCCACGGGCGGACGCCACGGCTTGCTCGCTCGATGCGGTACCGGCTTCGACGCGTTTCGCAATGCCCTGCAGGATGGCGGCCATGCGAAACAGGTTGTAGGCTTGGTAGAAATTCCAGTCGGGCGCCAGCGCCTCGGGCGTGCTGATGCGCGTGCGCTCGCAATAGCGGGCGATGTATTCGCTCTCGGTGGGAATGCCCAGCGCCGCCACGTCCACGCCGCCGATGCCGCGGCCGGTGGTGGGGGGCATGTGCCACGACATGCAGTGGTAGCTGAAGTCGGCCAGCGGATGGCCCAGCGTGGAGAGCTCCCAGTCGAGCACCGCGATGATGCGCGGCTCGGTGGCGTGGAACATCACGTTGTCCAGGCGGTAGTCGCCATGCACGATCGAGACCTTGGTCTCGTCGCGTGCGCTCGCCGGCATGTGGGCGGGGAGCCAGTCGATCAGGCGCTCCATGGCGTCGATGGGCTGCGACAGTTCGCCGGCACCATCGGCCGAGGCCTTGTACTGCTTGCTCCAGCGGCCGATCTGGCGCTCGAAGTAGTTGCCGGGCTTGCCGTAGTCGCCCAGGCCGCGGGCGGCGAAGTCGACCGTATGCAGTGCCGCGATGACGCGGTTCATCTCGTCGTAGTAGGCAGCGCGTTCGGCGTTGCTGAAGCCGGGCAGCGACTGGTCCCACAGCACGCGGCCCTGCATGAACTCCATGATGTAGAAGGCGCGGCCGATGATGGACTCGTCTTCGCACAGGCAGTACATGCGCGGCACGGGCACGTCGGTGCCCTGCAGGCCGCGCATCACCTTGTATTCGCGCTCGACCGCATGGGCCGAGGGCAGCAGCTTGGCGACCGGGCCGGGCTTGGCGCGCATCACGTAGCTCTGCGTGGGCGTGACCAGCTTGTAGGTCGGGTTGGACTGACCGCCCTTGAACATCTCGACCGTCAGCGGACCCTGGAAGCCCTCGAGGTTCTTTTCGAGCCAGGCCGCAAGCGCGTCCACGTCGAAGGTGTGCTGTTGGGACACCGCGCGGGTGCCGATGAAACTGGAGAAGTCCTGGCTCATGTCGAATCTTTTTTAGTTGTCTGCTTCAGAGATGTGCATCAGCGCCGAGCGGTCCAGCACGACCAGTCCGGCCGGCTCGATCCGAATGGTGCCCTCGCGCTCCATCGTCTTGAGTTCCTGGTTGACCCGCTGGCGCGAGGCGCCGAGCAGCTGCGCGAGTTCTTCCTGCGCCAGTTGCAGGCCGATGCGCGTCTGGCTGCCGTCGTCCAGGTTGGGCACGCCGTAGCTGCGCACCAGGTGAATGAGCTGCTTGGCCAGCCGTGCGCGCAAGGGCAGGGTGTTGAGGTCTTCTACCAGCCCGAACAGCGTGCGGATGCGGCGCGCTTGCAGCCGCATCAGTGCTTCGTACAGCTCGACGTGCGTGGCCAGGATCTTCTGGAAGTCGGCCCGCGCCACGCACAGCACGGTGGTATCGCCGTGCGAGTACGTGTCGTGCGTGCGCCGCTCCCCGTCGAACATCGCCACGTCGCCGAACCAGATACCCGGCTCGACGTAGGTCAGCGTCACCTGCTTGCCCGACACCGCGGTCGAACTCACGCGCAACGCCCCCTTGGCACAGGCGATCCAGTGCTCGGGCGGGTCGCCGCGCGCGGCGAGCAGGTCGCCGTCCTTGTAGCGTTTGACAAAGGCGCATCGGAGGATGTCGTGCCGTAGCGATGGAGATAGGGAAGAAAACCAGCGACCACTGTTGATCGCTTCACGTTCTTCGATGGTAAGAATGGGGTCGTCCATGGTCTGTCCTCTCGGCGACTGAAAAGCTGTGGGGTGTCTCAAGAGCGACGCCGTCAGGCGTCACTCGTAGCGAGGCGGTGTCTTGTCGAGGAACGCGGCGATGCCGATGCCCGCGTTCGCGTGGTGCAGGTTGCGCACGAAATGATCGCGCTCCTGCGATAGCTGCGACGCCAGTGTGGCGCCGCGCGCGTCGCTCAGCAGTTCCTTGATGCTGGCCAGCGAATTGGGTGCGCGCGCGTTCAGGCGCGTGGCCAGGGCCATCGCGCCCGCCAGCGCCTGCCCGCTGTCGGTGAGCTCGTTGACGAGGCCGAAGGCATGCAGGCGCGCGGCCTCGATGCGCTCGCCGTTCATCAGCCATTCGCTCGCCAGCTGGCGCGGCAGCGCCTGCCCGAGGTGCCAGCTGAGGCCGCCGTCGGGCGAGAGCGCCACGTTGCTGTAAGAGGCGGCGAACACGGCGTCGCGCGCGGCCACGACGAAGTCGCAGGCCAGCGCGAGCGAGAAACCGGCGCCGGCCGCCGCACCCTCGACGGCGGCGATGACCGGCTTGGGGAAGGTGCGGATCGAGTCGATCCAGTTGTGCAGGCCTTCGATGCTCTCGGCCTGCACCGAGCGGTCGAGCTGGCGGTTGGCCAGCAGCCGCTGCAGCGAGCCGCCGGCGCAGAACCACGCGCCTTCGCCCACGATGACGACGCTGCGGATCTCGTCGCTGCTCTCGGCGCCGTTCAGCGCCTCGATGCCGGCGGCATAGATCTCGGGGCCCAGTGCATTGCGCTGGGTCGGGTTGACGATGGTCAGCACCATGGTGCTGCCTTCGCTGGTGCTCTTGAGTTCGGCGGTCATGGTGTGCGTGCTTATTCTTCTTCGTGCAGCAGGCTCAGGCCCAGCGCGCCGCGGCGGCGCAACCACGGGCTCGGGCGATAGCGCGGGTCGCCATACACGGTCTGCAGGTTGAACAGCACCTCGAGCATGTTGGTCGGCCCGTACAGGTTGCCCATGGCGAGCGGACCGCGCGGGTAGCCCAGGCCCAGCTGCACGGCGGTCTCGAGGTCGGCCGGCGTGCACACGCGCTGCTGGCACATGTCGGCGGCGATGTTGACGATGGCGCCGATCACGCGCTGCGTGACGAAGCCACCGCTGTCGCGGATCACGCTCACGGCCTTGCCGTCGCGCGCGAAGAGGGCGTGCGCGGCGTCGCGCACGTCGCGGCGCGTGGCCGGGTTGGTGGCGAGCACGCGGCGCTTGGTGGCGGCGTCGTCGATCAGCATGTCGATGCCGACGGTGCGCGTGGCGTCCAGCCGCTCGACCGCCGCGACCGTCGTCACGTCGAAGCCCAGCGGCGCGACCAGGATGATCGACTGCGGTGCGGGAGCGCTGCCGCTGTCGATCTGCGCACCCAGCGTGTTCACCAGGCGCAGCAGCTCGGCGCGGCGCGCGGCGCGCGGCGACACCCAGACCGCGGGCGTGCCTTCGATCACCGGCGCCGGCGCCTCGGGCGCCTGCTGCATCACGCCGTTGTCGTAGCGGTAGAAGCCTTCGCCCGTCTTGCGGCCGAGCGCGCCGGCGGCCAGGCGCTGCGCGGTGATCACGCTCGGGCGGAAGCGCGGCTCTTCGAAGTACTGGTGGTAGATCGACTCCATCACCGGGTGCGACACGTCGAGCGCCGTGAGGTCGAGCAGCTCGAACGGGCCGAGGCGAAAGCCCGCCTGGTCCTTCAGGATGCGGTCGATGGTGGCGAAGTCGGCCACGCCTTCGCCGACGATGCGCAGCGCCTCGGTGCCGTAGCCGCGGCCCGCGTGGTTGACGATGAAGCCCGGCGTGTCCTGCGCCTGCACGGCGCTGTGGCCCATCTGCGTGGCGTAGCCGGCCAGCTTCTGGCAGACCTCGGGCGAGGTCTTGAAGCCCGCCACCACCTCGACCACCTTCATTAGTGGCACGGGGTTGAAGAAGTGGAAGCCCGCGAAGCGCGCGGGGTGCTGCAGGCCGGCCGCGATGGCCGTGACCGACAGCGACGAGGTGTTGGTGACCAGCGTGGCGGTGGGCGCGACCACGTCCTCGAGCTCGCGAAACAGCGTGCGCTTGACCTCGAGGTTTTCGACGACGGCCTCGACCACGAGGTCGCAGCCTGCGAGCGCCTGCATGCCGTCGACCGCCTTCACGCGCGCCACATAGGCGTCGCGCGTGGGGGCGTCGATCTTGCCCTTCTCGTGCAGCTTGCTCCATTGGGCGGCGAGGGCTTCGCGGCCACGCTCGGCGGCACCGGCGAAGCTGTCGAGCAGCAGCACTTCGCTGCCGGCCTGGGCGGCGATCTGCGCGATGCCGCGCCCCATGGCGCCGGCGCCGATCACGCCGATTCGGGGGTAGTTCACTGTCATGGGATCAAGGTTCTCATGGGTTGGTGGGTGTCCGGGGCGGCCACGCCGGCGCGGGTGCGCGACGCGGACGAAAGCTCCGATTTTGCAATCTCGCGGGAGGCCCGCGCCCCGGGTGTTACGCGGGGCATCGGAATCAGGCCGGGCGGCGGCTGCGGTCGATGGCGATGCTCAGGCCCATGGCCAGCAGCATCAGCGCGAAACCGACCCGGCTCATCCACTCGGTGGCGTCGTTCGCCAGCAGCCAGCCGCCCAGTGCCGCACCCAGGGCCTGGCCGATGTAGATGCCCGAGCTGTTGAGCGCCACCGAGCCCGGTGCCAGGGCGGGCGCCAGCCCCACGAGGCGCGCCTGCTGCGAGGAATTGGTGGCAAAGCAGCCCAGGCCCCAGGGCACGAGCACCACCGCGAGCCACGCCAGCGTGCTGGCCAGCGGCCACAGCAGCAGGCTCAGCGCGATCAGCCCGGTCGTCAGCAGCACCATGCGCCCGGCGCCGACGCGGTCGATGTAGCGGCTCACCACCATGTTGCCCAGCAGGCCGAAGGCGCCGAACAGCGCCCACATCAGGCTCAGCGTGTTGGCGTCGGCGCCGAAGCCCTGCTTGAGCAGCGGGCCGAAATAGCTGAACAGCACGAACTGGCCGACGCCCTGCAGGGCCGTGACCGACACGATGCCCATCAGCACCGGGCTGCGCAGCACGCGCGACCAGGCGGCGGCCGTGAGTGCGGCGGGCCGGATGCCGCTGGGCAGCGTGAGCCAGACCGAGGCCGCGCTCACGACGCTGAGCGCCGCGATGGCCATGAAGGCCATGCGCCAGCCCAGGTGGCCGCCGATCAGCGCGCCGATCGGCAGGCCCAGCACCGAGGCCACCGACCAGCCGAGAAAGACGAAGGTCACGGCGCGCCCTCGCTGCTCGGGCGGCACCAGCATGCCGGCGCAGGCCGCGGCCTGGGGCGTGAAGATGGCGGGCGCGATCACCGTGAGCATGCGCACCGGCAGCAGCGCGCCGAAGCTGGGCACGAGCGCCGCGACCACATGCCACGCGGCGTACCAGAGCAGGGTGAGGGCCAGCAGCTTGCGGCGGTCCCAGCCGGCGACCGCGGCGGCCAGCAGCGGAGCGCCCAGGCACATCACGAAGGCGGCCGCGCTGATCAGCTGGCCTGCCGTGGCGACCTTGATGGCCAGTGAGGCGCTGATTTCATTGAGGGTGCCCGGCACGACCATCACGCCCGTGCCGATCACGAAATTGCCGGCCAGCAGCGCCCAGAGCGCGCCTCGCTGCGGCGCGGGCCGGCTCATGCGTTCACCGCCGGACCTGCAGCGCGCCGGGGTTCACGATGTTCGTGGGGTTGCCCTTGATGAAGCTCACGACGTTGTCGAACGCCTGGCCGAAGTAGCTTTCGTAGCTTTCCTGCTCGACGTAGCCGATGTGCGGCGTGCAGATGCAGTTCTCCAGGCGCAGCAGCGCATGGCCCTGCAGCGGCGGTTCGCTCTCGAACACGTCGATGGCCGCCAGCCCGGGGCGGCCGCGGTTGAGCGCGGCCAGCAGGGCATCGGCTTCCACCAGCTCGGCGCGCGAGGTGTTGACGAACAGCGCCGTCGGCTTCATGCGCGAGAGGTCTTCGAGCTTGACGAGGCCCTGGGTGTCCTCGTTGAGCCGCAGGTGCACCGACAGCACGTCGGCGGCCGCAAAGAATTCGTGGCGGTTCTGTGCCACCTGGAAGCCGTCGGAGCGCGCCTTGGCGCAGCTGGCCTCGCGGCCCCAGATCACGACCTGCATGCCGAAGGCCTGCCCGTAGCGGGCCACCAGCTGGCCGATGCGGCCGTAGCCCCAGATGCACAGCGTCTTGCCCTTGAGCACCGAGCCCATGCCGAAATTCGGAGGCATCGACGCCGACTTGAGGCCCGACTGCTGCCAGGCCCCGTGCTTGAGGTTGCTGATGTACTGCGGCAGGCGGCGCATGGCCGCCATGATCAGCGCCCAGGTGAGTTCGGCGGGCGCCTGCGGCGAGCCTGAGCCCTCGGCCACCGCCACACCGCGTTCGGTGCAGGCCGTGACGTCGATGTGGCCGCCGACGCGCCCGGTCTGGGAAATCAGCTTGAGCTTGGGCAGCTTCTCGATGAGCTGGCGGGAGATCTGGCTGCGCTCGCGGATGAGCACGATGACGTCCGCATCCTTGAGGCGAACCGACAGTTGGCCGATGCCCTTGACCGTGTTGGTGTAGACCTTGGCGGCGTAAGCGTCCAGCTTGGCAGCGCACTGCAGCTTGCGCACGGCGTCCTGGTAGTCGTCGAGGATCACAATGTTCATGGCATGCCATTGTGCCTCGCAGCATCGGCACGTCGCACGTGTGAACGTTTGGATACCCGGTGCCAGATGGCGGCCGGAAGGCCTGTTTCAGGCCGTTGGGGGTGAATCCGCCGTGCGCGTGCGGGGCGCGCAGGCACGGCGGGTTCGTTTGCACTTTCTCAGTGCAGGTGGCTGGGGCGGGGCGTGCCGCTGCCTGTTTCCGCGGCTTCCAATGCGGCGAGCCGGTCGAGTTCGGCGCACACGTCGGCCATGCGGCCGGAAATCACGACCCGGTTGGCGCAGCCGCGCTGCGTGCCTTGGCGGTCGACCACGCGGACCACGCGCAGCGGACGGGCGGGCGCTGCGGCGGCGGATGGCGAACTGGCAGGCGCGGAGCCGCCAGCGGGGCGCGCCGTGCAGGCGGGGCGGATGGCCACGTAGCGCAGGCCGGCGGCTGTGTCGCTGCTGTCACCGTGCGACGGGCGACGAGCGGGCATCCAGCGGGTGGCCAGCGATTGCAGGGGCGACCAGAGGTCGGCGATGGCGAGGAGGGCGATTCCCATGTGAACTCCAAAAAAGTATGAGGTTGAACACAGGCAGGATTTCTTGAATCGGCCACGACAGGGTGATGGCGACTTCGCGCCATACGCCCGCCACCTGTCGCGGCCGGATGAGGTGCTGCTTGTGGGCAGCAGGCCCGGGGCCTACATCAGCATCGTGTTGCGGATGAGGCCGACCGCGAGGCCTTCGATTTCGAAGGGCTCGCCGGGCTGGACGATGATGGTCGGGTAGTCGGGGTTCTCGGCGTGCAGCTCGATCACCTGCTTGTTGCGCTTCAGGCGCTTCACGGTGACTTCTTCGCCCAGGCGGGCCACCACGATCTGGCCGTTGCGCGCTTCCTTCGTGGCCTGCACGGCGAGCAGGTCGCCGTCCATGATGCCGGCGTCGCGCATCGACATGCCGCGCACCTTGAGCAGGTAGTCGGGCTGGCGCTGGAACAGCGTGTTCTCGACGTAGTAGGTCTGGTCGACGTGCTCTTGCGCGAGGATGGGCGAACCCGCCGCGACACGGCCGATGAGCGGCAGCGCGAGCTGGGCCATGCCGGGCAGCGAAAGCGAGAACTGGCTGCCTTCGCGGTGGCGCGTTTCGTGGAGCGAGCGCAGCGCATCGCCCTTGAGGCGGATGCCGCGCGAGGTGCCGCTGACGAGTTCGATCACTCCCTTGCGGGCCAGGGCCTGCAGGTGCTCCTCGGCGGCGTTGGCCGACTTGAAGCCCAGCTCGTTGGCGATTTCGGCGCGCGTAGGCGGCGCACCGGTGCGTGCGATGGCGGCCTGGATCAGGTCCAGGATCTGCTGCTGGCGGGCGGTAAGCTTCACTGCGAACTGCATAGTGGTTTCCTTGCGGCACTGGCTAGATATCCAGTACCTGTATTTTTAACCAGTTTTCAAAAGTTGACAAGCCATGACTCATTCCTCTTTGTCCGGGACGCGCCGCGTGGTCGTGCTGGGCACCGGCGGCACCATTGCCGGCAAGGCCGCCAGCAGCGGCGACAACATCGGCTACACCGCCGGACAGGTGGGCGTGGCGGACCTGCTGGGCGGCATCGAGGCGCCGGCCGGCGTGGCGCTGGTGGCGGAGCAGGTCGCGCAGCTCGACAGCAAGGACATGGACGCCGACACCTGGCGCCAGCTGGCCGCGCGCTGTGTGCACTGGCTGGCGCAGCCCGACGTGGCGGGCATCGTGGTCACGCACGGCACCGACACGCTGGAGGAAACCGCCTTCTTCCTGTACGCCGTGCTGGCGCCCGCCAAGCCGGTGGTGCTGACGTGTGCGATGCGTCCGGCGACGGCGCTGTCGCCTGATGGCCCGCAGAACGTGCGCGACGCGCTCGTGGTGGCCGCGACGCCCGGCGCGCAGGGCGTGACCGTGGTGTGCGCGGGCACGATCCACAGCGGCCTCGATGTGCAGAAGGTGCACACCTACCGTCTCGATGCCTTCGCGTCGGGCGATGCGGGGCCGGTCGGCTATGTGGAGGAGGGCGAAGTGCGGCGCGTGCGTGCGTGGCCGCAGGGCGCGCCGTTCGATGCGGCGCGGCTGGAGGCGGTATCGAAGCCGTGGCCCCGCGTCGAGATCGTCATGAGCCACGCGGGCGCGAGCGGTGCGATCGTGGAGGCGCTGCTGCTCCCGTTGGCTGAGCCCTTGCGCGGACTGGTCGTGGCCACGACCGGCAACGGCACCGTGCACCACGCGCTGGAAGCTGCAGCGCTGAAGGCGCAGGACAGCGGCTTGGTGGTGTTGCGCGCCACACGCTGTGCGAACGGACGCATCCTGCCGAAACCCGGTGACGGGCTGCGGGACGCGGGCGCACTCACGCCGGTGAAGGCGCGGGTCGCGCTGGTGCTGGAACTGTTGGGAGTGGCCGCCCTGCCGGAGGCGGAGGGCGGCTAGGAGAAAGAGGCTGACGAATCAGCCGCTGAATCAGCTGTTCAGTGCGGCAAGCGCGCGCTGCGTGATCTCGTCGACCGTGCCCACGCCCTGGATGGCGCGGTACTTCGGCGCGGCGGCCGGGTCGGTCTTGGCCCAGGCCGAGTAATAGTCGACCAGCGGACGGGTCTGCTGGCTGTAGACGTCGAGCCGCTTGCGCACGGTCTCTTCCTTGTCGTCTTCGCGCTGGATCAGCTCTTCACCGGTCACGTCATCCTTGCCTTCCACCTTCGGCGGATTGAATTTGACGTGGTAGGTGCGGCCCGATGCCGGGTGCGAGCGGCGGCCGCTCATGCGTTCGATGATGTCGCCGAAGGGCACGTCGATCTCGAGCACGTAGTCGAGCTTCACGCCGGCCGCCTTCATGGCGTCGGCCTGCGGAATGGTGCGCGGGAAGCCGTCGAACAGGAAACCGCCGTTGCAGTCGGGCTGCGCGATGCGTTCCTTCACGAGGTTGATGATCAGGTCGTCGCTGACCAGTGCACCCGAATCCATGATCGTCTTGGCCTGCAGCCCGAGGGGGGTGCCTGCCTTGACGGCGGCGCGCAACATGTCGCCGGTCGAGATTTGGGGAATGCCGTATTTCTGGCAGATGAAGGTCGCTTGCGTGCCTTTGCCTGCTCCGGGCGCGCCCAGCAAAATAAGTCTCATGGTGTCCTCGGAAGGTTCTTAGATTTTGTGTCGCGCCCCATGCGCACCCTCAGGCGCGCCGAGGCGGAATTGCGTCGAGGATAGCATGCGTGCCCGTGACAAATTGCCGCCGTTCCCTCGGGGACGGCGGGCAGTTCACGCAGGCGAGCCGGCCGCGAAGACCGCGCGCACGCGCGCCAGGTCTTCGGGCGTGTCGATCCCGGGGCCCGGGGCGACATCGCTCACATGCACTGCGATGCGGTGTCCGTGCCACAGCGCGCGCAACTGTTCGAGCGCCTCGGTGGCTTCGACAGGGGCGGGCGACAGCAACGGAAATTGCCGCACGAAGCCTGCGCGATAGCCGTAGATGCCGATGTGGCGCAGCGGTGCGGGGCTGGGCAGCACCGACGGCGCCGCACCGCCCGAGGAGCCGTCGCGCCACCAGGGGATCGGCGCGCGGCTGAAATACAGCGCATGGCCTTGTGCATCGAGCACGGCCTTCACCACGTTCGGGTTCATGAAGTCGGCCAGCGAGTCGATCGCATGGACGGCGGTGCTCATCGCGGCCTGCGGGCGAGCGGCCAGCGTGGCGGCGACGGCGTCGATCAACGCGGGGTCGATCAGCGGCTCGTCGCCCTGCACGTTGACGACGATCGCGTCACCGTCGAGCCCGAGCTGTTCGCAGGCTTCGGCCAGCCGGTCGGTGCCGCTGGGGTGGTCCTGGCGGGTGAGCAGGGCCTCGACGCCGTGCGCCTTGCAGGCGTCGATGATGGAAGCGTCATCGCCGGCCACCACCACGCGAAGGGCGCCGGACTGGCGGGCACGTTGCGCCACGCGCACGACCATCGGCAGGCCGGCGATATCGGCGAGCGGTTTGTTGGGAAGTCGCGTCGAAGCCAGCCGGGCCGGCACCAGAACGGTGAAGCTCACAGGCCCAGCTCTTCGTCGGACAGCGTGCGGGCCTCGTTCTCGAGCAGCACCGGGATGCCGTCGCGCACCGGGTAGGCCAGGCGCGCGCTGCGCGAGCAGAGTTCCTGCTTCTCGGCGTTCCAGGTCAGCGGGCCCTTGGTGACGGGGCAGACGAGCAGTTCAAGCAGCTTGGTATCCATCGAGCGATGATAGCTTCGCGTCGAGGGCGGCGAAGAACGCCGGCGAGGGTTCGAAGTGCAGCGGCACGGCGAGCGCGCCGGGTGCCTGCTGCCAGAGCTTGACGGCGTCTTTTTCCGTGCAGACGAGGGGCAGGGCGGGACCGGCCGGGCGTTGCCAGCCGGTGAAGTCGTGGTGGTCGGGCAGCGCGAGGGTATCTGCCAGCGTCAGGCCGCGTGCGCGCAGCATCGTGAAGAAGGCCTCCGGCCGGGCGATGGCAGCGAGCGCGATCACGGGCTGGCCGGCGAGCGTGTCGAGCGGGATGCGTCGGCCGTCCTTCGCGAGGGCATGCGGCGCCAGTTCGCGGGTGGAGGTGTAGCCCTCGGCGAAGG
This sequence comes from Variovorax boronicumulans, assembly GCF_009811375.1. Taxonomy (NCBI): domain Bacteria; kingdom Pseudomonadati; phylum Pseudomonadota; class Betaproteobacteria; order Burkholderiales; family Comamonadaceae; genus Variovorax; species Variovorax boronicumulans. Next base: position 2,442,448 of record NZ_BKDH01000001.1, on the reverse strand, counting down.
CGGGCCGCTCGCCGCTGTGCAGCAGCAGGTCGCAATGGCGTGGCCACGGCTCGCGCAGGGGGCCGGCGGGCAGCAGCCAGCCGTTGCCGACACCGCGGTCGTCGAACACGCAGATCTCGATGTCGCGCGCCAGCGCCAGGTGTTGCAGGCCGTCGTCGCTGACGATGACCTGCGTGGCCGGGTGTTGTTCGAGCAGGGCGCGTGCGGCCTCGATGCGCTGCCGGGCCACGAAGACCGGCGCGCCGGTGGCATGGTGGATCAGCGCGGGTTCGTCGCCGACGTCCTGCGGGTCGCTGTCAGCCTGGACTTCGCGGCAGTCGTCGGTGCGGCGGCCGTAGCCGCGTGACACCACACCCACCCGCAGGCCGCGCGCCTGAAGATGGCGCACGACGGCCATCACGACCGGTGTCTTGCCGGCACCACCCGCAATCACATTGCCGACCACGATCACGGGAACCGGCACACGCCCGGCTTTCTGCCAACCCCATCGGTAGAAGGCGCGCCGCAGCGCGAAGAGGGCGCCGTAGACCTGCGACAGCGGCCACAGCAGGCAGGCCAGCGCACCGCGGCGCAGCCAGGCGTCCTGCAGCCGCGCGCCGGTCGACACTCAGTGACCGGCCTGGGCCGTCGACTGGGCGGCGAAGGTGATCTGCATCAGGCCGGCACGGCGTGCGGCCTCCATCACCGTCACCACGGCCTGGTGCGGGCTGGCTGCGTCGGCGCTGATGATCACGACGCTGTCCTTGCCGCCGGTGGCGGCGGCGCCGAGCGCGGCGGCCACGGTGTCGACGCTGCGGTCCGCCAGCGGCGACTTGTTGATCACGTAGCGGCCGTCGGCCGACACCGCCACGATCACCTCTTTCGGGTAGTCGCGCTGGGCGTCGACGTCCGCGGTCGGCAGCCGCAGCTGCATCTCGGTGAACTTGCTGTAGGTGGTCGACAGCATCAGGAAGATCAGCACGACCAGCAGCACGTCGATGAACGGGATCAGGTTGATCTCCGGCTCGTCGCGCGCGCCGTGGCGAAACTGCATGCGGCCGCGCGAGCTCATTTGCGCAGGGCGTTCAGGTGACGGGCAAAGCGCTCGCCCGAGAGTTCGAGGTTCAGCAGGTACTCGTCGACGCGGCTGCGGAAGTAGCGCCAGAAGATCAGCGTCGGAATGGCCACGATCAGGCCGAAGGCCGTGTTGTACAGCGCGATCGAAATGCCGTGCGCCAGCTGCGCCGGATTGCCCGAACCGACGGCACCGCTGCCGGGCGACTGCGAGCCGAAGATCTCGATCATGCCGATCACCGTGCCCAGCAGGCCGAGCAGCGGCGCGGCCGAGGCGATGGTGGCCAGCGCCGGCAGGTAGCGTTCCAGCTTGTGCGCCACGGTGCGGCCCGAGGCCTCCATGGCGGCGCGCAGGTCTTCTTCGGTGCAGCGCGGGTTGGCGTTCAGCGCGCGCAGGCCGGCGGCGAGCACCTGGCCGAGCATCGAGTTGCTTTCCAGTTTGGTCACGACATCCGGGCCGGGAACCGCGCCGCGCGACACGGTGATGGTCTCGTCCAGCAGCTTTGGCGGCAGGACCTTGACGGTCTTGAGGCTGGTGAAACGTTCAATGACCAGCGCGAGTGCGATGACCGAACAGGCGAGCAATGGCCAGATTGGCCAGCCCGCGGCAACAATGATGGAAAACAAGAAAATCCTCCGGCCCGTAGACTGCAAATGCGCGGCGATTATCCACCGAGCCACCATCGGCTCGCGGCTTGTTTGCGTGTCGGCAAGGACGCACAGATTCTGTGGATAACTTTGTGATTAACCCATCGCGCAATGTCTCCGAACCCGCATGGGACGGGCTTTCCGTTAGATCGATTGAATTTTGAGCAGCACTTTTTTTAATGAAATCAACAGCTTGCACGAGAACTCGTGCATCTGTTCCACCATACCCCTCCAAAGTGGGGGGCGCGACGCCCGTTGTGGAAGAGTGGCGCTCGGCGGCGGAGGGGCGCGATGAGCTTCAGGGAGCCGAACGCCGCGCCCGGGCCGCGCGTGTGGGCCGTGGGCGCGCTGTGCCGCGCGGTGGCCGATGCGCTCGATGCGCGCTTCAACCCGGTCTCGGTGCGCGGGGAAATCTCCGGTTTCTCGCGTGCATCGAGCGGTCATTGCTATTTCTCGCTCAAGGACGAATCCGGCCAGCTGCGCTGCGCGATGTTCCGTCGCGCGGCGAGTCTGCTCGACTTCACGCCGCGCGACGGCGACCAGGTCGAGGTGCGCGGCCGGCTGGCGGTGTACGAGCCGCGCGGCGACCTGCAGCTGGTGGTCGAGAGCCTGCGGCGCGCGGGGCAGGGCGCGCTGTTCGAACAGTTCCTGCAGCGCAAGGCACGCCTCGAGGCCGAAGGCCTGTTCGACCCGGCGCGCAAACGGGCGCTGCCCTCCATGCCGCGTGCCGTGGGCGTTGTCACCTCGCTGGGGGCTGCGGCGCTGCATGACGTCGTGACCGCGCTGCGGCGGCGTGTGCCACATATTCCCGTGGTGCTGGCGCCGTCGGCGGTGCAGGGGGCCAGTGCGCCGGCCGACCTGGTGCGCGCCTTGCAGTCGCTCTACACGCTGGAGCCGGCCGTCGACGTGATCCTGCTGGTGCGCGGTGGCGGCTCCATCGAGGACCTCTGGGCCTTCAATGACGAAACGCTGGCGCGCACCATCGTGCAGAGTCCTGTGCCGGTGATCAGCGGCGTGGGGCACGAAACCGATTTCACCATCGCCGATTTCTGCGCCGACCTGCGCGCGCCGACGCCGACGGCCGCCGCCGAACTCGTCAGCGCGCCGCGCGACCTGTGGCTCGGCGCGCTCGACCTGCTCGACGAGCGGCTCGGCGACGCGCTGGGTGGGCGGCTCGATGTGCTTGGCCAACGGCTGGACCAGGCGGCTGCGCGGCTGGGCCGCCCATCGGGCCTGGTCGCGCGCCAGCAGTTGCGGCTGGCGCACCACGCGCAGCGGTTGCACTACGCGGTGCTGTCGCGCCGGGAGCGATTGGCGCAGGTGCCGCAGGCCATCGCCACCGATTTTTCCGCGAAGTTCGCGCGTTCGCTGACGCAGCGGCGCGAGCGGCTCGAACGCGTGGCCCTGCGCCTGCGACTGCTCGACCCGGCCCTGGTGCTGCAGCGCGGCTATGCCTTGCTGACCGATGGCGAAGGCCGCGCGGTCGTCAGCGCAGGCAGCCTGCAGGCCGGCGATGCCGTGGTTGCACGCCTTTCGGATGGCTCGGTCGACCTGACCGTGACGCCCGGCGGCGCGACGGGAACACGTCTGACGCCGCCCCCATGATTACTTCCTAGAATCCTTCATTCCCCACAACCAACCCACGAGAAAAAACCATGGAACATGTGCTCCCACCCCTGCCGTACGCCATCGACGCGCTGGCCCCCGAGTATTCGAAGGAAACGCTCGAGTTCCACCACGGCAAGCACCACAACGCCTACGTGGTGAACCTGAACAACCTGCAAAAGGGCACCGAGTTCGAAGCGATGACGCTCGAAGAAATCGTCAAGAAGTCCAGCGGCGGCATCTACAACAACGCCGCCCAGATCTGGAACCACACCTTCTTCTGGAACTGCATGAAGCCCCAGGGCGGCGGCGCACCCACCGGCGCGCTGGCCAAGGCCATCGACGCCAAGTGGGGCAGCTACGACGCCTTCAAGGAAGCCTTCGTGAAGTCGGCCGTGGGCAACTTCGGCTCGGGCTGGACCTGGCTGGTGAAGAAGGCCGACGGCTCGGTGGACATCGTGAACACCGGCGCCGCCGGCACGCCGCTGACCACCGCCGACACCGCCCTGCTGACGGTGGACGTGTGGGAGCACGCGTACTACATCGACTACCGCAACCTGCGCCCGAAGTTCGTCGAGACCTTCCTGGCCAAGCTGGCCAACTGGGATTTCGCGGCGAAGAACTTCGGCTGAAGCCGGACCTGGCGCTCGCTATGAAAAAAAAGCCGACCTGCGTGTCGGCTTTTTTACGGGCGCTCAATTGCTCAGCGCTTGGCGGCCGAGAAGAGCTCTCCGCCGAGCTTGGCACCCTTTTTGATGTTCTTCTTGGCGAACCAGCCCTGGTTCATCTCGAGCACGTAGCGCACCGGCTCCTCGGAGCAGTGCGAGTTCTCGGTCATCGGCTGCATGTCGACCAGATTGACGATGCGGCCATCGTCGGCCACGAAGGCGGCGGTCAGCGGCAACAGGGTGTTGCGCATCCAGAAGCACTGCGTGGCCGGCTGCTCGAAGACGAAGATCATGCCCTCGGCCTGCGGCATCGTCTTGCGGAACATGAGGCCGATCTCGCGTTCGCGGGGCGATTGCGCCACTTGCGCATCGATCTTGTAGAGGCCGACCGACAACTGCGTGCGTGCCAGATCGGTTTGGGGTTGCGGTTGGATTTGCTGCTGCGCGTGGGCCGGCGCCAGGAAGGACGCGGACACCAGAAGCAGCGCGGCGAGACGCTGAAACATCGGATGACTCTTTCGGGGCGGCGACACACGAGGTCGGCCCGTGACCAATAAAAATGCCCGCTGAAGCGGGCATTGCCGGGAGCTTGAAAGCTTACACCTTCTTGGCGGCGGCCGCGTGGGCCTTGGAGACGTGGCGCACCTTGTGCTTCTTGACCGTGTGCTTGGCCTTGGCCTTGTGGACGGCGGGAGCGGCCGGCGCTGCGGGAGCGGGTTCGGCGGCTTGGGCGAATGCACCGGCTGCGAAGAGGCCGGCGACCAGGGCTGCGATCAGCTTGTTCATGAGAAATCCTTTGAGATTGTTGATATGGATCACCTCCCTGCGGAAGGCCTCCATTCAACGGACCTCAAGAACCCCGGTTGACAGTGGTTGAACAAAACTGCGAACGAAAAAAAGCGCTCTGGAGAGCGCTTTTCTTAGGGGGACAGACCGGCTTACTTGGCGCCGGGCATGTCAGGCGTGCCGCCTTGGGTGGCCTTGCGCTTCACGCTGCCGTCCTTGTTGCGGCGACGATCGTCGCGGGTCTTGGCGCGCTTTTCGCCAGCAACGCCAGCCTTGTCGGCACCGAAGGCGCCGCCTTCGGGCGTCTTGGCGATGTCGCCAGCAGCGGGAGCCACTTGACCAGCGGGCTTGGCTTCCTTCTTGGCTTCAGCGCGAGCTTGCGGCTTGCTGTTGGTCGCGTTGCCTTGTTCGGGCGTGGTACCGGCCGGGTTCTGGGCGTACGCGCCAGCGGCGAACAGGCCAGCGATCATGACTGCGAGAAGTTTGCTCATTGATGATTCCTCTATCGAGAATTGGTTGGAAACGCCTCCCGGCGAGCAGAAGGTCAGCCAGTAACGGGCTCTATCGCCCTACGGTTGACAATTGTCCGCTGATGGGTTGCGTCTAAAATGTACAGCGATTTGTTAGCGCGCTGTACAGCGATTCTCCCTCGCTGTCTGAATTCGCAGACAGTCGTTCGAATTACGTCACTCCCGGAGTCAAGCCCCCTCATGTCCAGCTATCAGCACATCAAAGTCCCGACCGAAGGCCAGAAGATCACGGTCAACGCTGACAATTCGCTCAATGTGCCCGATCAGCCGATCATTCCGTTCATCGAAGGCGACGGCACCGGGCTGGACATCACGCCGGTGATGCTCAAGGTGGTGGACGCCGCGGTGGCCAAGGCCTACGGCGGCAAGAAGAAGATCCACTGGATGGAGGTCTACGCCGGCGAGAAGTCGACCAAGGTCTACGGCCCCGACGTCTGGCTCCCCGAGGAAACCCTGCATGCCGTGCGCGACTACGTGGTGTCCATCAAGGGTCCGCTGACCACGCCCGTCGGCGGCGGCATCCGCTCGCTGAACGTGGCGCTGCGTCAGGAACTCGACCTGTACGTCTGCCTGCGGCCCATCCAGTACTTCGAGGGCGTGCCCAGCCCGGTGCGAGAGCCGCACAAGACCAACATGGTCATCTTCCGCGAGAACTCGGAAGACATTTACGCCGGCATCGAGTTCGAAGCCGAAAGCGACAAGGCCAAGAAACTCATCAAGTTCCTGCAGGACGAGATGGGCGTCAAGAAGATCCGTTTCCCCAACACCTCGGGCATCGGCGTCAAGCCCGTGTCGCGCGAAGGCACCGAGCGCCTCGTGCGCAAGGCCTTCCAGTACGCCATCGACAACGACAAGCCGAGCGTGACCCTGGTCCACAAGGGCAACATCATGAAGTTCACCGAAGGTGGCTTCCGTGACTGGGGCTACAACCTGGCCGCCAAGGAATTCGGTGCCGAGCTGATCGACGGCGGCCCTTGGATGAAGTTCAAGAACCCCAAGACGGGCAAGGAAATCACCGTCAAGGACAGCATCGCCGACGCGTTCCTGCAGCAGATCCTGCTGCGTCCCGCCGAATACAGCGTGATCGCCACGCTGAACCTCAACGGCGACTACGTGTCCGACGCACTGGCCGCACAGGTCGGCGGCATCGGCATCGCACCGGGCGCGAACCTGAGCGACACCGTCGCCATGTTCGAAGCCACCCACGGCACGGCCCCCAAGTACGCCGGCAAGGACTATGTGAACCCGGGTTCCGAGATCCTGTCCGCCGAAATGATGCTGCGCCACATGGGCTGGACCGAAGCGGCCGACCTGATCATCAGCTCGATGGAAAAATCGATCGCCAGCAAGAAGGTCACCTACGACTTCGCGCGCCTGATGGACGGTGCGACGCAAGTGAGCTGCTCTGGCTTCGGTCAGGTCATGATCGACAACATGTAATTGCGATCGCTGACGTCGAGAAACGTCAGACCCTTATCAAGCCCTCGAGCTTCCGAAAGGACTCGAGGGTTTTTTCTTGCCTGTCGCCCTCGCGATATCGTTAGCGAATTACCTCCTTTGTGCCCTGAACGTAAGGAGAGGCGGGCAAACATCACAGATCAATAGGCTCCGTCCTTCGTTTAACTATTGGTAGAAACTGTGCTGTGTTTGCCTCGCGGCGAGCCGCCAGAATCGCGCCCATTCCAAGAAGCATAGGGGGCGCGAAGTGGGGAAAAAGAACGCAGGAATCTGCCCGGCAACAGGGGGCCTCGCAGACGACTCGATCGAACAGGGCGTGCACGCTGCACGGCAGATCGCGCAATGACGATCTCTCGGCGAGCGCTGTTCGGCAAGCTCAACCTCACCTTGTTTCGCGGCATCGAATCCGCCACTGCATTTGCCAAGCTGCGTGGCAATCCCTATGTCGAACTGACGCACTGGATTCATCAGCTCTGGCAGCTCAACGACAGCGATCTGCACCGCATCTGCCGGCACTACCAGATCGACGCGCAAGCCATCGAGAAAGACTTCGCATCGGCCTTGTCCAACTTGCCATCGGGTGCCACCTCGCTGACCGATTTTTCCAGTCACATCGAAGCTGCCATCGAGCGCGCGTGGGTGCTCTCGAGTCTCGAGTTCGGCGCGCATTGCGTGCGTGGTGCGTGGCTGCTTGCTGCGCTGCTTCAGACGCCGGACCTGCGGCGCGTGCTTCTTGGCATCTCGCCTGCGTTTCAGAGAATCCCAGCAGACCAACTGACGGAGGCCATCGGTGCCATTGTGGCCGGCTCCCCCGAAGGGCAGGAAGGACCGCACGATGGCTCTGGTCTGCCATCAGCGCTGCCTGGTGAAGCCAGCGCCGCGCTCGCAGATGCGGCGTCGGACGGAAAGTCGGCGTTGCGGCGCTACTGCACGGATCTGACCGAGCGCGCGTCTCAAGGGCAGATCGATCCGGTCATCGGGCGCGGACACGAGATCCGCACGATGGTGGACATCCTGCTGCGTCGCCGTCAGAACAATCCCTTGCTCACAGGAGATGCGGGCGTCGGCAAAACGGCGGTGGTCGAGGGGCTCGCGTTGGCCATCGCGCAAGGCGAGGTTCCTCCCGATCTGAAGAACTGCCGCCTGTGGAGCCTCGATGTCGGAGCCCTGTTGGCCGGCGCAAGCATGCGCGGGGAGTTCGAGTCCCGCCTCAAGGCCTTGCTGGAAGAGGCGGGCAAGTCGGTGCAGCCCGTCATCCTCTTCATCGATGAGGTGCACACCTTGGTCGGTGCGGGCGGGCAATCCGGAACCGGCGATGCCGCCAACCTGCTCAAGCCAGCGCTTGCACGGGGAACCTTGCGCACGATCGGCGCCACCACCTGGAGCGAGTACAAGCGCCACATCGAGAAAGACCCGGCGCTGACGCGACGCTTTCAGACGCTGCAGGTGGCAGAGCCCGACGAGGTTGCTGCGACCGAGATGGTGCGTGGCCTTGTCGCCACCTTTGCAGAGCACCACGGCGTGCTCGTACTCGATGAAGCCGTGCGCGCGGCCGTGACGCTGTCGCATCGCTACATCCCTGCACGCCAGCTCCCCGATAAGGCGATCAGTCTCCTGGACACCGCATGTGCGCGCGTTGCCATGTCGCTTCACGCGCCGCCGCCTGACGTCGAGCAATGGCGGCGCCGCATCGCAGCCCTCCAGGTCGAGCTCGAACTGCTGAGTCAGGAGGGTGTCGTTGCCCAGGGGAGTGATGCAAGAGCGTTGCGCCTCGACAAAGCTCGATCCCAACTCGATGCCGCGCAGCAGGCGTTGACCTTGCACGAAGCGCGATGGCAAGACGAGCTTGCACTGGTTCGCACGATTCATGGATTGAGGACAAAGAAGAGGGAGGAGGCGAAAGAGCTGAGCTGCGCCGAGGGGAATGCAGCCTCGGCGCAGCTGGAGGCCCTCGAACTCGAGCTTGCCGCGCACCAGAAGGAGTTGCCTCTGATTTTTCCCCAGGTGGACGAGGCCGTGGTGGCGGGCATCGTGGCCGATTGGACCGGGATCCCCGTAGGGCGGATGGTCACCGACGAAGTCGCGGCAGTCGTTGCGCTTCAATCACGGCTGGAAGCGCGCGTGATCGGCCAGGGGCCTGCGCTCGCGGCGATCGCCGAGCGCATGCAGACGGCGCGGGCGCAGCTGGCCGATCCAAACAAGCCGGTGGGTGTCTTCCTGCTGGCCGGCCCTTCGGGTGTGGGCAAGACAGAAACGGCATTGGCATTGGCCGAAGCCATGTATGGCGGTGAGCAGAACCTCATCACCATCAACATGAGCGAGTTCCAGGAGTCGCACACGGTGTCGACCTTGAAAGGCGCGCCCCCGGGATATGTCGGCTATGGCGAAGGTGGCGTGCTCACGGAGGCCGTGCGCCGAAAGCCCTACAGCACGATCCTGCTCGATGAGGTGGAAAAAGCCCACCCGGATGTTCACGAGATCTTCTATCAGGTGTTCGACAAGGGGTGGATGGAAGATGGGGAAGGGCGTCGTGTCGATTTCCGAAACACCACGATCCTGTTGACGAGCAACACCGGTGCTGAACTCATCACCGCTCTTAGTGAAGACCCCTTGCTGACGCCCGACGTCGAGGCCCTGCGCGATGCACTCCAGCCGGCGCTGCGAACGGTCTTTCCTGCGGCCTTCCTTGGTCGGTTGACCGTGGTGCCTTACCTGCCCTTGGCCCCGGACGCACTGCGCGACATCGTGAGCTTGCACCTGGATCGCGTGGTCGAGCGCATGCATGCGCAGCATGACATTGCGCTGGACTACACGCCTGCGCTGCTCAGTGAAATCGTCGGCCACTGCGGTGCCTACGAAACCGGGGCTCGCCGTCTGATCGGTTTCATCGAACAACGTCTCCTGCCGATTCTCTCCCGGCACTGGCTGGGTGCGCTTCAAGCGCGGCAAAAGATCCGGCGCATGACTGCCGACGTGAAGCCGAGCGACAGCGCCAACCCAGCTTTGCAAGGAGGAGGCGCCATCGTCTGTCACACCGAGTTCGCCTGAGTCCACCGAGCCGTCTCGTTGGCGCAGGAGGTGCGTCCTCGCCCCCGAAGAGGCGCGATGCCAGGTTCTTGTTTGTTTTTTCACCAGGGAGTTTTCATGGCCACCAACAACAACAGCAGTCAGAAGTTCATTGCCCGCAACAGGGCACCGCGTGTGCAGATCGAGTACGACGTGGAAATCTACGGGTCCGAAAAGAAGATCGAATTGCCTTTCGTGATGGGCGTCTTGTCCGATCTGTCCGGCAAGCCGGCGCAGGCCTTGCCTCCTGTGCCCGAGAGAAAGTTCCTCGATATCGACATCGACAACTTCGACGAGCGGATGAAGGCCATCCAGCCGCGCGTGGCATTCGCCGTGCCCAACACGCTGACGGGCGAAGGCCAGCTCATGGTCGACATCACCTTCGAGAGCATCGAAGACTTCTCGCCAGCCGCTGTCGCACGAAAGGTAGAGCCACTCAGCAAGCTCCTCGAAGCCCGCACGCAGTTGGCCAACCTGCAGACCTACATGGACGGAAAGGCGGGGGCCGAAAGCCTCGTCAACAAGCTGCTTCAAGACCCTTCGCTGATGAAGTCGCTGGCGAAATCCGCCAAACCCCGCACCGACGACCTAGACGGCGCACCTGCGTCCGATTCCGCCGCGTGACATTCAGACCAAGGAACTTCAGATGACCACCCTCATGGACAACGTGCTCGAGGTGCCCGAGGCGACGCGCTACACCGACCCCACCGACTTCTCGGCCCTGCTCGACAAGGAATTCAAGCCCAAGACCGACGAAGCGCGCGATGCCGTCGAGGCGGCCGTCAGGACGCTGGCAGAGCAGGCGCTCGTCAACGCCGCAACGATGACCGACGACGCTTACAGCAGCATCGAGGCCATCATTGCCGAGATCGACCGCAAGCTGTCGGAGCAGATCAACCTCGTGCTCCACAAGGAAGACTTCCAGAAGATCGAGTCGGCCTGGCGAGGCATGCACCACCTGGTCTACAACACCGAGACGGACGAGAAGCTCAAGATCCGCTTCATGGACGTTTCCAAGGACGAAGTCCGTCGCACGCTGCGTCGCCACAAGGGAATCGCCTGGGACCAGAGCCCGATCTTCAAGCGCATCTATGAAGAGGAGTACGGCCAGCTCGGCGGCGAGCCCTACGGGTGCCTGGTGGCCGACTACTACTTCGATCACACGCCGCCGGATGTCGAGCTGTTGGGCGCAATCGCCAAGGTCTCTGCAGCATCTCACGCGCCGTTCATCGCCGGATCGGCGCCCTCGTTGCTCGGCATGGAGTCGTGGCAAGAGCTTGCGAATCCGCGCGACCTCGCAAAGATCACGTCGAACCTCGAGCACGCACCGTGGAATTCGCTGCGAAGCACCGAGGACTCCCGCTACGTTGGCCTGGCAATGCCCCGATTCCTGGCCCGGTTGCCTTATGGCGTGAAAACCAATCCTGTCGACGAATTCGACTTCGAAGAGGAAACCGAAGGCGCCGATCACCGCAACTACGTATGGAGCAATGCGGCCTATGCGATGGCGGTCAACATCAACCGCAGCTTCAAGCTCTACGGCTGGTGCACGATGATCCGCGGCGTGGAGTCGGGTGGCACCGTCGAGAACTTGCCGTGCCACACCTTCCCGACCGACGACGGTGGCTTCGACATGAAGTGTCCGACCGAAATCGCGATCTCCGACCGCCGCGAGGCTGAGCTTGCGAAAGCCGGACTGATTCCGCTGGTGCATCGAAAGAACACCGACCATGCCGCGTTCATCGGTGCCCAGTCGCTCCAGAAGCCACAGGAGTACATGGACCCGGACGCGACCGCCAATGCCAATCTGTCCGCACGGCTGCCGTATCTTTTCGCCAGCACGCGTTTCGCGCACTACCTGAAGTGCATCGTGCGCGACAAGATCGGCTCCTTCAAGGAGCGCGACGAAATGCAGCGCTGGTTGAACGAATGGATCATGCATTACGTCGACGCCGATCCTGCGAATTCGTCCCAGGAAACCAAGGCTCGGCGCCCCCTCGCGGCTGCCGAAGTCGTGGTGGAGGACGTCGAAGGCAATCCGGGCTACTACAGCGCGAAGTTCTTCCTGCGTCCGCATTTCCAGCTCGAAGGCCTGACCGTTTCTCTGCGCCTGGTTGCAAAGCTGCCGTCGCTCAAAGAAGCGGCCTGACGCCGAACCGCCATCGAATTGTTCGAGGAAGTGGCGCGCAGACGCCACGGCATTTCCAAGGACGCGCCATCAAGAGCGCTCGTGCATTCGTCATTTACCGACAAATTCAAATACAGGGAGTTTTCTCATGTCACAAGACATTTTTCTGAAGATCAACGGCATCGAAGGCGAATCGCAGGATTCGGACCACAAGAACGAGATCGAGGTTTTGGCCTTCAACTGGAAAGCATTCCAGGAATCCACCATGCACGCCGGCTCGGGCGGCGGCGCAGGCAAGGCGACGGTCGAAGACCTCGAGTTCGACCACTACATCGACCGTTCGAGTCCCAACCTCATGAAGTACTGCCTGACCGGCAAGCACGTGCAGGAGGCCAAGCTCACGGTTCGCAAGGCCGGCGGCAACCCGCTGGAGTACCTGAAGTTCACCTTCTCCGACGTGATCATCACCTCGATCCAGCCCTTCGGCTCGAACTCGGACGAGATGCGTGTCAAGGAGCGTGTGCGCCTTTCCTTCTCCAAGATCAAGCAGGAGTACTCCGTGCAGAACGCGCAAGGCGGCAGCGGTGGTGCTGTCACTGCGGGCTACGACATCAAGGGCAACAAGGAGTCCTGAAGCCTTCGCTTCGCCCCGGACCCGTCCGGGGCTTTTCGACTTCGGTTCGCGCAAGGGGGTTGAGGAGGCGCGAATCGAAGTCGGTTCTTTTGCGTTCCCTTTTTTCAGTTTGATTTCCACATGAATCTCGCCATGCCAGGGCTGTGCCGGAGTGTTGCGTCCCGACGCGGGCTGTCCAGGTGGATGTCGCGTCTCGGGTTTCCATGCCTGTGGGGTTTTGCATTGGCCGTTGCGTTGGCAGGGCCTTCGCTGGCATATGCGCAGTTCTCACACCCAAGAGAGCAAACCAAGCTCGATATCACGGTCACTGCGGAAGCCGGTGTCAACCCGGACGACAAGGGGAGGGCGGCACCCATCATGGTCCGCATCTACGAGCTCAAGTCGGAGGCAACCTTCGAATCGGCCGATTACTTCTCGCTGCACAACAGCGACAAGACCGTGATGGGCGCCGACCTTCTGGTGCGCGATGAGTTCATCCTGCGACCCGGAGAGGTCAAGAAGATCAGGCGCATGTCGCACCCCGAGCTCGCTGCGATCGGCGTGATCGCCGGCTACCGGGAGCTCGCACAAAGCGAGTGGCGCCTTGTGCAGAAAGTCGATCCTGCCCCCGAGGCCGCCTGGTATCGCACCGTCATCCCCGCCAACAAGGTCAAGCTGGAGATCGCCCTTCAAGGCAAGGGCATCCAGCTGACACCCATCAAGTAGCACGTCTGCGGCCCGAAAGCACAACGATCGAACCCATGAGCTGGTACAACAAAGTCGCCTGGAGCGAAGGGCTCTTCCTGCGTCCGCAACTGTTTCAACAGCAGGAGCGCTACCTCGAACATCTGGCGCACAAGCGTGCCGCCTCGTTGACTCCCTTTTACTGGGGGTTCAACCACTACAGCATCGATGCGGAGTCGCTCTCACTGGGCAAGCTGGTGCTGGCCAGCGCGGCGGGGATCTTCTCGGATGGCACGCCCTTCGATGCACCGGGCCAGACACTGTCGCCAGCGCCGCTCACGATCTTGCCGGAGCATCTGGAGCAGGTCATTCACCTGGCGGTGCCGATCCGAACGCCCAACGGAGAAGAAACGACGTTCGATGACGCCGGCATCTCAGCGTCGTCATTGGCCCGGTTTTCGGTGTTCGATGCGGAGCTGCGCGATGCCAACTCGATCGGACAAGGTGCAAAGACCGTTCAACTGTCGCGTCTGCGCCTGCGTCTCCTGCCGCAACGCGAACTGACCGACGCCTGGATCGGCTTGCCGCTCGCCAAGGTGACGGTGCTGCGCTCGGACGGAAGTATTGCCGTCGACCCTCACCTGATTCCGCCGGTGACCGGCTATGGCGCAAGCCCCTTGCTGGCGGACTGGATCACCAATCTGCACGGTTTGTGCAAGCTGCGCGCGCAATCGTTGGCCGCCCGACTGAGCGGCAACGACGGCAAGTCCAGTGAGGCCGCCGAAGTGTCCGACTTCCTGCTGCTTCAGATCCTCAATCGCTACGAGCCCATGCTCGAGCACTGGCTTCGGGTGCGTGAGACCTCTCCAGAGATGCTCTACACCGCGTTGCGCACGTTGAGCGGGGAGCTGGCCACCTTCGTTCGCGGAACCACCCGTCGTCCGCAACCGCATCCTGCCTATCAACACCTCGACCCGTACCTCTCCTTCAGGGAGTTGATCGGGGATGTGCAAGCCTTGCTGAACGACGTGCTCGTGCGAAGCGCCCAGAGCATCCCCTTGGCGTCAAGACCCAATGGTGTGCGCGTTGCGAGCGTCGAGCCCGCGGAGTTGCAGGGCTTCTCCAGCCTGGTGTTTGCGGTCGCGGCGCACACGCCGCCGGAACAGTTGGCGAGCCAGTTTCCCGCTCGCTGCAAGGTGGGACCGAGCGACAGGTTGACCGAGCTCATTCGATCCCATCTGCCGGGCATACCGCTGCAGACCTTGCCCGTTCCGCCGCGTCAGATTCCCTTCAATGCAGGCTTTGTCTATTTCCAGATCGACCCTCGTGGTCCGCTGTGGGAACACATGGTCAAGCATGGTGGGCTGGCGCTGCATGTCGCGGGCGAGTTTCCGGGGTTGCGCATGGAACTATGGGGCGTGAGGGAAAAATGAATCCCCTGAAATTTCCGACCCGTTTGTACGAAGGGGTCCTCTACGAGATCAAGAAGGGCGCCGAGCTCGCACTGTCGCATGGGCCTTTGCGATCGGGCAAGGGGATGGTGAGCGGAATGATTGCACTGGTGCTGGCCAACTTCAGCATGCTGGGCGTGTTGTTGTTCCAGTTTCCGGATTTCCTCAGCACACCCAAGGTGCGTGAGTACCTGAGCTTCGATGTGATGCGAATCGTGTTGCTGGGCGCGATGGCATTGTGCGGAACCTTGGCGTTGTTCAACGTTGTCTTCGGGCGGGTGCGACGCCTGTCTGCATGGGCATTGCTCTGGTTGGCCGTGGCCGTCGTGGGGTCAAAGTTGGGCGTCAGTGCAACGGGCAATGGCTGGCTTCCTGTTGCGGGGCAGTTGGCCGTTGTTCCCTATCTGGGGGTTGACTGGCTGATCTTCGATTTGCTGGCGACAACCCTGCTTTTCACCACGATCGAAAAGCTTCGGCCCCTGAAGCCCGAAATGCCCGTTTTCAGGAAAGACTGGCAGACCGACTTCATGTACTTCGTCACAGGCCACTTGCTCATTGGCGTGACGTTGTTTCTCGTCTATGCCGTCTTGTACGGCGTGAGCGGTGCGCTTGCCGATCTCAATCCCGCCGCACAAGGCACGTTGCGCGGCTGGGTGCGGCAGCTTCCGTTCGGTTATGCACTGCTGTTGCTCTTGCTGATCACCGACTTCGGAAGGTACTGGCTGCATCGCTTCTATCACGAGACCGCCATTGGATGGCGACTGCACTCGATCCATCACAGCGCTGAACACATGGACTGGATCTCCGGAAGCCGGACCCATGGCGTGGAAACGGTGATCTCGACGGTGGTGATCCTGGCGCCAGCGTTCTTGCTGGGCTTTTCACAGAGCGTGATCAACATCTACGTCTTGATCGCGGGCGTGCAGGCCGTGTTCAACCACACCAATGCATCGGTGCGGCTGGGGCCCCTGCGCTATCTCATCGTGACACCGAACTTTCACCATTGGCATCACAGCCGGGACGCGGAAGGCCTGGACCGATGCTATGCCGCGCATTTTGCGTTCTGGGACTACCTGTTCGGTACGGCGGTCAAAGCCGAAAAGAACAAGATCTGGCCGGATGGCTATGGGGTCGTTGGCGACTACGTCCCGCGAGGGTTTTGGGCGCAGCAGCTGCATCCGATCCGATGGTCGGGGCGGTGGGTTGACGCCCACGGCGTTGAGCACAGAGAGAACCGTTGATCGGAGGCGCAGATGACCACACCCATCACCAGTCTCCAGAAAGAGTACATCCGTCTGCTCGACGGCAGCTCGGCCGCGATGACCATCGCCGGCGCGCACATGGCTTCGGGCGCCTTCGTCGGCGTGTCCTGGAAGAACCTGACCTTTGTCGGATGCGACTTCGCAGGGGACGGCAACATCAAGCTGGCATCGATGTCGGGCTGCAAGTTCATCGACTGCCGGTTTCTGGCACCCCATCACGACTTCGGCGTGATGACCGATGTGAGCTTCACCCAATGCAGTTCGGCTGGACGTTCGATCGTCTGTGGGGGCGATGGAAGCGCTGGCGTCCTGTTCCAGGAGTGCAGCTTTGACGGCGGAAGCTCTGCACCCGCAGCGCACGAAGGCGTGGGATGCATGGGGGAGGTCACCTTTCGCAATTGCACAGGTCGAGGCGAAGTGCTGGTGGCCGGCACCCGCCTCACCATCGACAACTGCCGGTTCGACCACATGACCTTCGCCATCGGCCGCCAGCGCCGGCGCGGGGCACCGCTGGCGGCGATCGTCCTGATCGACAACTCGCAGGGCTCCGGCGTGTGGCGAATGGTCGACTGCCGCATGAAGACCAGCCACATCCAGAACAGCAGCTTCGAGCAGATCGTCAACGACAGCTCCGAGTGCGAGGCCTGAGCAGGCTTCGCCTTTTCATCGGGCTCGGCCCGTTCATTTTTCCAACGCTCCAATGCTCTACAAAGAAGAATTCAACGAGACGCCTGCGGGAGGTGGTGGAACCGACCCGCGCGACGGATCCGGTGATGGCGAACTGTTCGGCGAGTCGGCCGATGTCGCGCATCTGGTGTCCGAGTCCTCGACGCAGGAGCGCCTGACCGCGGTCGCCGCGGCTCAGAATCCTTTGCTGGAGGCGGCCCAGCCCTTGCTGCGGGCCCTGGCAGACATGCCCGCTGCGCTGGAAAGCGACGGCGTGGCGTTGTTCCATCAGTTGCTCGAGCGCGAGGTGGCCGCTTTCCAATCCATCTGCACCACTGCGCAGGTCCGGCACGAACATGTGGTGGCCGCGAGCTACGCGCTGTGCACTGCGCTCGACGAAGCGGCCAACAGCACGCCGTGGGGCGGCGGGCAGGGCGGAGAGGCCGGTATCTGGGCTGGCCAACAGCTGGCCGCGAAATTTCACGGCGATACCAAAGGCGGTGACAAGTTCTTCCTTCTCGTGGGCCGCCTCGCCGCGAGCCCGCAAGAGCACGTGGATCTGCTCGAAGTGCTGTACCAGATCCTCGGGCTGGGTTTCGAAGGTCGCTTCAGCACCGCGGCGAACGGGCGCCGGCAGCTTGAAACGGTTCGTCATCGGCTGTTCTCTTTGCTGGGCAACGCGCGCGGCGATGTCCCGAGCGACCTGTCGCCGCATTGGAAGGGTGTGGGGGCTGGCAAGTTTCGCTTGCTGCGCAGTGTGCCGGTGTGGGTCACTGGCTCGGTGCTGACGCTGATCCTGTTCGGCCTGTTTGCCTGGTACAAGTACCAGCTGTTGCAGTCGAGCGCCGATCTGCAGCAGCGCATTGCAGCCATCGGCCGGCTGCGTCCCCCGCCGGCGCCTCCCGTCAAGCCGCTGCGCCTGAAGGAATTACTGGCGAGCGAAATCGAGCGAGAAACGGTGAGCGTGGACGAAGACGAGCGTCGCAGCATCGTCACCTTCAAGGGCGACGAGATGTTCGTCCCCGGTCAGGCACGCCTCAGTGCGCGGATTCTCCCCGTGCTGGCGAAGGTGGCCGACGAGATCAACCAGGTCTCCGGCACGGTTCAGATCACCGGCCATTCGGACAACCAGCCGATTCGCACGCGCGAGTTTCCGGACAACCAGGTCCTGAGCGAGAAGCGGGCACAGGCCGTGGCCGAAGTGCTGACGGGCAAGGGCGTCGTGCCGTCGCGCATCCAGACCGAGGGGCGCGGCGCCACGGTTCCCATCGCAGACAGCACCACCGCTGCGGGACGTGCCCGCAACCGGCGCGTCGACATCATGGTCACGCAGGGCACTGGCGTCAGCGCCAACGCCAGCGCGGGTCCAGTGAAGCAGCCAGCCGTCGCCCCGCGCTAGACGCAAGGCAGGAATCCATCACTCATGCAATATCTCAAACAGTTCCTGGCCTTCCTGTTTTCCCGACAGATGCTGGCCTTCCTCGCGATGGTGCTGCTGGCCCTCGCGATCTGGTTCATCGGCCCGCTGCTCGCAGTGGATGGGCTTCGCCCCTTTGCCTCGGTCGGGGTGCGCGTGACCTTCATCGTCATGCTGCTCGTGCTCGGCCTTCTCTGGATGGTGTCGGGCCCCTACAGCCTGTTGGGCGTGGCTGCGCTCTGCCTGCTCGTATGGCATGCAGGGCCTCTGCTGGCCATCGGGGCGGCGAAGCCATTGGCGCCGCTCTGGGTGCGCACCATGGTCATCTGCGCCATCCTTGTGATGTACGCGGTGTACTGGCTCTACCGTCTCTGGCAGGCCTTGCGCAACAACGACGATCTGCTCGCAAAGTTCCTTCGCTTTGGCCAGGATGCCGACAAAGACGACAGCGCGAAAGAGGAGCTCAAGACAGTCACCGCCACGGTCACCCGCGCCCTGACCCAACTGAAGGGCTTGCGTGGGCGCGGCGGGCTTCGCCGGATCCTGGAGGGCAAGCGCTACCTCTACGAACTGCCGTGGTACATGATCGTCGGCAGTCCGGGCGCGGGCAAGACGACGGCGCTCCTGAACGCCGGACTGCAGTTTCCTTTGGCGCGCCAGATGGGGCACGCGTCCAGAAGCATGGTGCTCAGGTCGGAAGGCGGCACGCTGAACAGCGACTGGTGGTTCTCGAACGAGGCCGTGTTGATCGACACGGCAGGCCGCTACACCACGCAGGAAAGCAATCCGGTCTCGGACCCCATCGAGTGGCGGGGATTCCTGGAGCTGTTGCGCAAGCACCGCACGCGCGCGCCGCTCAACGGCGTCATCGTCGCGCTCAATGCGGCCGAGCTGCTCACGATGTCCGAGATGGAACGCGCAGAGCATGCAAGCATGGTGCGAGACCGGTTGGCTGATCTGCGTCAGGAGCTTGGCATCCGCTTCCCGGTCTATGTGATCGTGACGAAGATCGATCTGCTGCGGGGCTTCAGCGAGTACTTCCAATCGCTCACCAGTGAAGGCCGCACCCAGACCTGGGGCTTCACGCTGCCGTTCCACGGCATCCAGAGCTCGCGCGCGGCGGTGCGCGACCGCGAGCCGCTGCGCGCCCAGATCGAGGCGGAGCTGGCGTTGCTCAAGGACCGCCTGGCGGCGGGTTTGCGCGCCCGATTGAACGAGGAATTCGACGTCGACCGCCGGAAGCGCCTGTTCGCGTTGCCCCGGGAACTGGCCGGCATGTCGGCGCTCCTGGTGCCGATGCTCGACGAGATGTTCCTGGCGTCGCGTTTCGACGGAACCCAGTTGCACGACACGCTGCGTGGTGTCTATTTCACGAGTGGTGCCCAGGCCGACCTGGAAATGCCTGCCGATGCCGGCACGCTGTTTCAGCGTCTGCAGCGCAGTCTGGGCCTGGGGGCGGGCGGCGCATCTGCGGCCGGCAACGAAGAGAGGGTCAAGCCAGCGGGAAGAATGGCCTCGCCCATGCGGGGACAGCAAGGGTTCTTTCTGCAGGACCTGCTGACCAAGGTGATCATTCCTGAGGCGCATCTGGTGCGCCCCAATCTGCGTTGGGAGTTCCGCTTCCGGTTGTTGCGTCTCACGGGGCATGCGCTGGCCGTGGTGATCTTCCTGTGGCTTGCCGGCGCACTGGCCTTGAGCTTCGGCAACAACCGCCAGTACCTGAGCGCCGTGGGCCAGCGCGCCGAGGCGCTCACCCTGCAGGTACGCCAGCTGTTCGCCGATTTCAAGCCTGCAGGGGTCCCGGACGTGCTCAGCGGGGCGCGCGAGTTGCCGGGCTATTCGGGCCTCGACATCGACAACCCACCCGGCAGCTTTCTCTATGGCCTCTACACGGTGCCTCCGGTGCTGGATGCGGCCAGCGATACCTACGCCCAGCTGCAGGATCACACCCTGCTTCCCTCCGTCCTGCAGCGGATGGAGGGCGTGCTGAAGCAGAGCATGAATGATGGCGATGCCAAGACCGCGTACGAGGTCTTGCGTGTCTACAAGCTGCTGCACGACAAGGAGCGCTACATGCAGGGCGGAGCGCAGGATGTACGCAACTGGGTGCTGAAAGACTGGGAGAGGGCCGACAGTGCTGCCGCCTTTGGCGGCCGGGCATCGATGGTGGGGCATGTCACGGCTCTGTTCTCCGGTGCCCGACCAGTGCAGTCCGCATCGCTGCCCAACGAGGCGCTGGTGCGTGCGGTGCAGAACTTCCTGGACAGCAATACCTCGAGTCAGCGCGTCTATGAACGAGCCAAGGCCGCCATGCTGTCCGAGGCCCCCCAGGAGTTCACGCTGGTGCGCGCGGTCGGACCCCAAGCCGGGACCGTGTTTTCCCGCGCAGGCGGATTGCCCCTGGAAAAAGGGGTGGCGGGCCTGTTCACCTATGACGGCTACCACGAGGTCTTCAACAAGCGCTTGCCGGAATTCGTGGTGCGGGCCCTCGACGACGATGCGTGGGTCATGGGGCGCGGCGCGCAGGGCGGCGCGACCTTGGCCACGCAAATGAAAACACCGGCGCTGCTCGATGAAGCGGCCCGCAAGCTGCGCAACGATCCGCTGCTCGATGACATCCGGCGCCAGTATTTGGCGGAGTACGCCCAGCATTGGGAGTCCTTTCTCGAATCGATCCGCACCGTGAGCGGCAGCGACACCACGGGAACGAGCCTGGGCTTCGATCTGAGCGTGCTGCGGCAGCTTGCCGCGCCGGACTCTCCGCTGGCAAGGTTGGCGAGAGCGGCAGCCCGCGAAACCACCTTGTCGCGCCCGCTGGTGGTTCGCACGCAGGAGGAAAAAGGCTTCCTCGACAAGGCCACCGACGAACTGAACAAGCAGACCAACGCCATCGGCCGAAACCTCGGCATCCGGGCCGAGGAGCGGCTTGAAAAGCAGATCGTCGACAACCGCTTCGCCGCACTGCGCGAGGTCGTCACGGGGCAGGCCGACATTGGCGTGACCAGCGCCGGTGCCGCCGCGGGCAAGCCGGGGCTCGAAAACATCTCTGGCCTGCTGAACGAGTTCTACACCTTGCTGGTCGTGGCAGACACGGCGCTCACAGCCGGAAGCCTGCCTCCCGGAGGTGCCGAGGTCGGCGCCCGTTTGAAGCTGGAGGCCGGCAAATTGCCGGCGCCCTTTCGTGAGGTGCTGACGGCGCTGGCCGCAAGCGGTGGCGACAAGGTGATGCTGGGCTCCACCGGCATCCTGCGCAGCCAGGCTCAACTGCAGCTCGACCGCATCATGGGGTTGATGGCGATGCAGGTCAGCGAGCCCTGCAAGCGCGGCGTGGAAGGGCGATACCCGCTGGCCGCCGTGACGCAGGACGCGTCCATCGAAGACTTTTCGCTGGTGTTCGCTGCCGGCGGTGCGGCGGATGAGTTCTTCAACAAGCACCTCGCCCCTTATGTGGACATGAGCGTGCGGCCGTGGCGCTACAAGGATCCGAATGTGGCCAATGCCATGGTCGGCATCGACGCGGCGGCAGGCAACGGCGCCGGGCTGAAGCCGGCCACTTCCGGCCCGACCCTGCTCGGTGAATTGCTCAAGCTGCTGGCCCAGAGTGGTCCGAGTCTCGATGCCTTCTACCGCGCACAGCAGATTCGCGACCTGTTCTTCCGCGATGCGGGCGGCAAGAAGCTGGCCTGGAAAATCGATCTGCGTGTGCTCGAGCTCGAGCCCAGCATCACAGAACTGGTCATCGACATCGACGGGCAAGGGCAGCGCTACGTTCATGGCCCGGTGCAGGCCTTTGCCGTGAACTGGCCGGGGCCCCGCGGCGGGGCGATGGCGGAGATCACGGCCAATCCCCGCATTTCGAACCCGACCTCGACCTTCCTGGCCCATGGGCCGTGGGCCTTGTTTCGGCTCTTGGAGAAAGGGCGCATCGTGAGCACGGCCACGCCGGGGCGATTGAGCGTGGAATATGCGTTCGACGGCCGCCGGGCGTTGATCGATGTCAGTTCGGGCAGTCAGCCGAACCCCCTCGGTAGCGATGTGCTCAAGGGCTTTCGTTGCCCTGGACGCGCAGCCTGACCCATGCGGATGTGGAGCATGCTGCGTGCCGCGTGGCACGTCACCCCGCCCGCCATCTGGGGAAAACTCCCCGGTCATGCGGATTTCGTTCGCAGCGGCGTCCGCCACGGGGAGCCGGACGCGTGGATGCCCTGGCTGGCCCAGCAGTGCCGCCATGCCGGGGCGGATGCCACGGCGCGTGCCATGGCGATTCCCGTCGCCTTCGTGCTTCCGCCAGGAACGCTGGCGTTCGCGCGGCGGCGCTTCGTGCTGGGGGTGATCGCGCCGTCCGTTGACAAGGTGGGGCGACACCATCCTTTGCTCGTCTATCAACTGGCGCATCCGCGCTGGACGCAGGCGCATTTCGGCGCTCAGGTGCAGGAGCCCCTGGATTGGCAGTTCTGGCTCGCGCGTGCCGTGGCCCGTCATGCCTGTGCCCAGGGGGCTGCCGATCTGCGCGTGCTGGAGCGCACGGTGCGGGCGCTGTGGCGCGCGCAACAGTCGCAGAACGGGCGTGCGGCATTGAAGGACGAGAGCAACCGCGCGCATCGGCGCAGGCAGATGCAGGCACTGCTCGAACGTGGGGCGGGGCCCGTGCAGCCGAACGATCCCGCCGCGGCGCTGCAAGGCGTTCGCTTTCTGCCATGGGCTGACTGGCCGAGTCGGCTGCAGGGACCCCGGGCGGAAATGGCGTTCTGGCAGCAGGACGCGCAAGGGCGCTTTGTCGGGGCGGCCAACCGACTGCAGAAGCTGTGGGGGGACGCACCATGATCCGCATGGAGACAAGGGAGGGCGACCCCGAAAAGACCCCATTGCGCCTGCAACTCACGCACAGCAACGGGGAGCCACGGCGTGGCGCGTTGTCGATCCCTCCCTCCGGCGCCGGCATGGCCGATGCGCTCCAGCTGTGCGGGGAGCGTCAGAGCGAAGCGCAATGGCGCGCGGCCAATCTGTGCCGCATCGCATGGAGCGACAGTGCGGGGGAATGGCGTTTGACGAACAGCAGCCACACGCTGATGTGCGTGTGCCGGGGCGAGCGCGTACCCGCAGGAGCGAGCGTGCTGGTCGCGCCGGGGGACACGCTGGAACTCGGGCTGTTGCGTTTCACGATCGAGCAAGGCGCCCCGGCCGACGTGAGGCAGCCGGGCACGCAGGCGCCTGGCCGGCGCGCGTCCGCCGATGCCGACCGGGGCGCGGCGTCGCACACGCCCGCGCCCGCGCCCGCGCCCGCGCCCGCGCCCGCGTCCGCGTCCGCGTCCGACGCGCCGCACTTTGATCTGCGTGCATTGGCCTTCAACGACCCTCCGGAGGGCGGCGAGCGCGACGAACACGTGGATGTGCTGGCGAACCCGTTCGGCGTTCTCGACATCGCGGGGGCGCAGCCGTCGCCCGTTGCCGATGTCCTGGCGAGGCTGCTCGGTGACGCGCCCGCGGCTGGGCAAACACGACCTGCCGTGCGTCCGGCAAGCCCGCCGGCCCGTGGCGATGGCCGCCCGGCCAGCCTGCTCGACGAACTGCACGAGGAGTTCGTCCGCGTCGTGCGCGATCCCGCTCAACTCTCGGGGCGTGTCGACTGGGAGGGCCTGCTGGCATCGGGCAACGAAGCTGCGCCGACGCTCGATGACTTGCGTCGGCAGGCCGAGCCGTACCCGTTGCTGCGCGACATCCTGCTGCCGCGCGAGGGCATCGACCGGATCATCGAAGACTTCGAGCCCCTCGTGAGATCAGGCTTGCTTGACCAGGAGGTGCCCGAGGACGTGCTGGGCCTGTTCGCCCCGGAACTGGCGCGCGACAGCCGTGCGCCATTGCCCAACCTGACACGGCAAGAGCACCATGACCTGTCGCCGGACAGCCATCTTCACCTGGGGTCGACAACGCCGCACCGCGTGGACAGCGACGAAGGCGAGGGGAAGCCATGACGAAATCCTCGGAAGCTGCCCCCGGCAGGACACTTCAAGACATGCTGGAACGATTGCGGCGTGCGCCGTGGAGGTTCGGCTTCCTGTCCCTGTTGAGGCGCTTCGGCGCGTCCCACCTGCAGCATCCCCCCGTCGGCTTGGCCAGGCGCCCTCAGCATGAGCCGTTCCGGCTGGGGCAGGCGGCGGCCTTGACCTTCGCGCCGCGCGAAATCGCCAGCGTGGTGCTGCCCGGCGAGTCGGAGCGCCGGGTGCCGGGGGCGTCCTCGACGCGGCCCGGCAACAACCCGACGCTGCCGGTCGTGCGCCTGTACGGCCTCGGGCTCCTGGGCCCCAACGGCCCGTTGCCGCTGCACTACACCGAACTGGTGCGGGACCGCACGGAAAACCACAACGACAGCACCCTGGCGGACTTTCTCGACCTGTTCCATCACCGCTACCTGACGCACATGTACCGGGCGTGGTCGCAAGGACAGGCCGCTGCCGGGCTCGACCGGTCGGAGGACGAGGCGTTCAGCCGCTACATCGCACGCCTGACGGGGCACGACCCGCTCGAGATCCGCGATTCGGTGCTGCCCGCGCACGCCCGGTTGGCGGCCTCGACCCACCTGGCCCGCGAAGCCCGCAACCCCGACGGGCTGGCCGCCACACTGGCGCACTTCTTCGCGGTGCCCGTGCAGCTGCAGGAGTTCGTGCGCCACTGGATCCGGATCGATCCCGAGGACCAGAGCCACCTGGGGCGCGCGCGGACCTCCAGCATCATGGGCGTCGGGGCCATGGCGGGGGAGGTCGTGGCCGACCGGCAGAACAAGTTCCGCCTCGTGCTCGGCCCGCTGAGCCTGGAGCAGTACCTGCGCTTTACCCCGCAGGGGCAGGACCTGGGCTTGCTCGTCGAATGGGTGCGCGGCTTTGTCGGCTACGAATTCGTCTGGGAGGTAGAACTGCGTGTGCGCAACGACAGCACCCCGCCGGCACGGCTCGATGATGCCGAGAAGCTCGGGTGGTCTACCTGGCTCGGCGGTTCCGGCAGCGCGGAAGACGGGCGGCCTGCCGTCGATGCGCCGCGTTCGACGCCCGGCTACACCGTCGGCATGGTGTTCGAGCCCGAGGCGTACATCGGCTCGCGCCATCACGGCCAGGCGACGGCAGCACGCTGAATTTTTCCCTTCGAGAAACCTGCTCCATGACCGCTCCCATCCACACCGACGCCGAGCCCACCGCCTACGCCACGCGCGCCCGCATCGAGGCGGGCGACCGGCTGTCCCCCTTCAGCGCGGCGGCGCCTTGCGGCCCCAGCCTGGAATACGACGCCGAATACGCCGTCCTGCTGGCGCGCATGTCCCCGCGT
Organism: Variovorax boronicumulans; assembly: GCF_009811375.1. Lineage (NCBI taxonomy): Bacteria > Pseudomonadati > Pseudomonadota > Betaproteobacteria > Burkholderiales > Comamonadaceae > Variovorax > Variovorax boronicumulans. Next base: position 2,417,096 of record NZ_BKDH01000001.1, on the reverse strand, counting down.
GGCGATGCGCAATACGGGCAGTTCGTCGGAGCACCCGACGCGCCGAACTGGGCCGAGATCGAACGGGACTGCCGCCGGCTGTTGTTGCGGACCCGGGACATCAATCTCTTTGTCTGGCTGTGCCGCGCACGCACCCGGCTGGCGCAGGCGGCAGGGCTTGCGCAGTCGTTGGTGCTGCTGATCGAAGCGCTCCGGACCTGGCCCGAAGCGGTGCACCCCCAGTTGGTGATCGAAGGCGAGCGCGACCCGGCCGTGCGCGCCAATGCGCTTGCTGCGCTGGCCGATCCGGAGGGCCTGTTGAGCGACGTGCGAGAAGTCGTCATTGCAGCCAATGCCGCGCGGCACCTGACGGTGCGTGAAGTCGAGCGCGCCTTTGCGATGCCGCGGGCCCTGGATGCAGCCAGTCCCGAGGCCATGGCGCAGCAGTTGGCAGACTTGGCGGCCGTCGCTTCGGGCGACGATCTGGCGCCGCTGCGCCTGTTGGCGCAAGCGGCCGAGGCGGCGGCGCAGATCGTCGCCTGGGCTGGCCAGCACCTGGGGCCGGACGCGCCTCCGCTGCATGCGCTGGTGCGGGTGCTGGCCCCATTCCAGCGAACCGGGTCATCGGCGCCGCCTGCCGCGGCCGCAGCAAGGCCTGATCCGCTTCCGCCGTGGCCGGCAAGCACGCCAGCCGGTGAGGGCCTGGCGACACGCGACGACATCCTGCGTGACATTCGCAAGGCCCGGCGATGGTTCGAGAACCACGAGCCGAGCAGTCCTGTCGCCGTGTTGCTCAAGCAGGCCGAACGCATGACCGGCCTGCGGTTTTCCCAGGTGGCCGATGCCATTCCACTTGATCTGCTGCGCAAATGGGATGCCGACGAGGAGGCTTCGCTGTGACGCTGATCCAGGCCAACTTTCTTGTCATCTGCTTCGCGGTCGGCGCCGCTGGCACCTTGCTCGGCCTCTGGGTGTTCTCGCACAGGCTCGGCAGGCAACTCGAAGCGCAGCGCCGTGCCTCGGATTCGGAGCGCGAACAGATGCGGCTGGCGATCCGCGCCGAGTTGGCGCTGCTCGGGCAGCAACAGACCGCGCACCAGAAAGCGCAACGCTTGGCACTGGCGCGTTGGCAGGCGGAGCAGGACGCGCGACGGCTGGCTGAATGGCAGGCGTTGTCGCCAACGCCCCCCACCTTGACGGGCAGAAGAGGAGGGCCGGTTGCGCCGCCCGTTGCACCGTCACCCCCGCAGCGGCCGAGACCAGTGCCACCAGTACCGGCCTTGCACGAGGATTCGGAGCTGCAGAACTCGCCGGTCCCGCTCGCGCTGCCCGCAGCCGTTCACGAGGAAGCAGAATCGGCACCCGAGCGCGAACTCACCGACGAAGAAATCGACGCCTTGCCGCCCGATCTGCCGGTTCCGACCCGGGTGCCGGGCCGGAAATTGCCAGCGCCCAAAGGTCCCGTTTTGCGCAATCTGTAAAAAAGACCGGCAATCTGCCGGTTTTTTTACGTCTGTCTTCGTGCTGTCGTACACGACGCATGCCTCTTGATTTGTCGAATAGGCGTCACCAAGTCTGTTGGCGTCGGCACGGTGCTTGCACGCTCTATAGAATCTTTTTCATGGCAACGAGAATTCCCAAAACTCCCAGCACCCCACCGGCGCAGAAACCGGCGGGCGACGACGGAGATTCGGTCGTTCTGGAGCGCCGCCCGCAAAAAACGGCGCCGCCCCAGATGTACCAGGTCGTCATGCTGAACGACGACTACACGCCGATGGAGTTCGTGATCGTCATCCTGCAGGAATACTTCAGCAAGGACCGAGAAACGGCGACCCAGATCATGCTCAAGATCCACCTCGATGGCCGGGGTGTCTGTGGGGTTTATTCCCGCGACATGGCGGCCACCAAGGTCAATCAGGTGATGGAGGCCGCGCAGCAGGCAGGGCACCCGCTGCAATGTGTCAGCGAACCGGTCGCGTGAACCAGTTGAATTGCACGCGCTCCAACCCATCTGAGAACTTATTTACAGCAAGGCAAAAGGAAATCACATGATTGCCCAGGAACTGGAAGTCAGCTTGCACATGGCCTTCGTCGAGGCCCGGCAGCAACGCCACGAGTTCATCACCGTGGAACATCTGCTGCTCGCTTTGCTGGACAACCCGAGCGCGGCGGAAGTTCTGCGCGCCTGCTCGGCGAACGTCGACGACCTGCGGGCGTCGCTCACCAACTTCATCAAGGACAACACGCCCCAAGTGGCGGGTACCGATGATGTCGACACCCAGCCCACCCTGGGTTTCCAGCGCGTGATCCAGCGCGCCATCATGCACGTGCAGTCCACCGGCAACGGCAAGAAGGAAGTCACCGGCGCCAACGTGCTGGTCGCGATCTTCGGCGAGAAGGATTCGCACGCCGTGTACTACCTGCACCAGCAGGGCGTCACCCGACTGGACGTGGTCAATTTCATTGCTCACGGCATCAAGAAGAGCGATCCGCCGGAAGCCGTCAAGGGCAGCGGCGAAGCTCCGCAAGGCGAGGGCGAAGAGGGTGGCGGCGAACGCAACGAGAAGGCCTCGCCGCTCGAGCAGTTCACGCAAAACCTCAACCAGCTCGCCAAGGACGGCAAGATCGATCCGCTGATCGGCCGCGAATACGAGGTCGAGCGCGTCATCCAGATCCTGTGCCGCCGGCGCAAGAACAACCCGCTGCTCGTGGGCGAGGCCGGCGTGGGCAAGACCGCGATCGCGGAAGGCCTGGCATGGCGCATCACCCAGGGCGACGTGCCCGAGATCCTCGCCGAGGCGCAGGTCTATTCGCTCGACATGGGCGCGCTGCTGGCCGGCACCAAGTACCGCGGTGACTTCGAACAGCGTCTGAAGGGCGTGCTCAAGTCGCTCAAGGACAAGCCGAACGCCATCCTGTTCATCGACGAAATCCACACCCTGATCGGTGCGGGCGCAGCCTCGGGCGGCACGCTCGATGCGTCGAACCTGCTCAAGCCGGCGCTCTCCAGCGGCCAGCTCAAGTGCATCGGCGCCACCACCTTCACGGAATACCGCGGCATCTTCGAGAAGGACGCGGCCCTGTCGCGTCGTTTCCAGAAGGTCGACGTGGTCGAGCCGTCGGTGCAGGAAACCGTCGACATCCTCAAGGGCCTGAAGTCGCGCTTCGAGGAACACCATGGCGTGAAGTACGCCGTGGCGGCCCTGCAGGCTGCCGCGGAGCTCAGTGCCAAGTACATCAATGACCGTCACCTGCCCGACAAGGCGATCGACGTCATCGACGAAGCCGGTGCCGCCCAGCGCATCCTGCCGCCGAGCAAGCGCAAGAAGACCATCAGCAAGACCGAAGTCGAGGAAATCGTCGCGAAGATCGCGCGCATTCCCCCGGCCAACGTCAGCAACGACGACCGCAGCAAGCTGCAGACGATCGAGCGCGACCTCAAGAGCGTGGTGTTCGGCCAGGACAAGGCACTCGAAGTGCTGGCCTCCGCAGTCAAGATGGCGCGTTCGGGCCTGGGCAAGGGCGACAAGCCGATCGGCTCGTTCCTGTTCTCCGGCCCCACGGGCGTCGGCAAGACCGAAGCGGCGAAGCAGCTGGCCTACATCATGGGCATCGAGCTGATCCGCTTCGACATGTCGGAGTACATGGAGCGTCACGCGGTGAGCCGCCTGATCGGCGCGCCTCCGGGCTACGTCGGTTTCGACCAGGGCGGTCTGCTGACCGAAGCTGTCACGAAGAAGCCGCACGCGGTGCTGCTGCTCGACGAAATCGAGAAGGCGCACCCGGACATCTTCAACGTGCTGCTGCAGGTCATGGACCACGGCACGCTGACCGACAACAACGGGCGCAAGGCCGACTTCCGCAACGTCATCATCATCATGACGACGAACGCGGGTGCCGAGACCATGAACAAGGCGACCATCGGCTTCACGAACGCGCGGCAGGCCGGCGACGAAATGGGCGACATCAAGCGCCTGTTCACGCCCGAGTTCCGCAACCGTCTGGACGCCATCGTCAACTTCAAGGCGCTCGACGAACAGGTCATCCTGCGCGTGGTCGACAAGTTCCTGCTGCAACTGGAAACCCAGCTCAGCGAGAAGAAGGTCGAGGTCACCTTCACCGACAAGCTGCGCAAGCACCTGGCGAAGAAGGGCTTCGATCCGCTGATGGGCGCACGTCCGATGCAGCGCCTGATCCAGGACACGATCCGTCGTGCGCTGGCCGACGAGCTGCTGTTCGGTCGCCTGACCGACGGCGGTCGCCTCGAAGTCGACCTCGACGAGAAGGACGAAGTGCTGCTGGACATCCAGCCGATCCCGAAGAAGGAAGGCAAGTCGAAGCCCGAAGCGGAGGAAGCAGCCACGGGCTGATCCCGCCTCTCTGAGGAACGAAGTCAAAGGCCGGTAGCATTCGCTGCTGGCCTTTTTCTTTGGGCCGGCTGAAAACACTCCGCCTTCACCCGCTTTTGCCTTGATCCTCCCCGAACTCAGCCACGAATGGAAAACCGGCCTCTCCCTGGCGTGGAGCGGCTACATCGCCGTGCTGTCGGTCTGGATCGTGATGCAAAAGCGCGCGCCGGTGTCCACCATGAGCTGGATCCTGTCGCTGGCGCTGCTGCCGTTTGCGGGCTTCATCGTCTATTACTTCCTGGGGCCGCAGCGGCTGCGCAAGCAGCGGCTCAAGCGCCTGCGCAACCGCGCGAACGCCCATGCACAGGCCGACCTGGCGCGGCTGCGTGACGCCTCGCAGCATGCGCCGCCGGCGCTGCAGCAGATGGCCCGGCTGGGCACGGCCGCCTGTGGCCTGCCGGTGTCGAGCGCCACGGGCGTCGAGTTGCTCTCGGGCGGCGCGCGCACCTTCGACGCCATCTTCGAGGCCGTGCGCGCGGCGCGTGACCACATCCACCTCGAGTACTACATCTTCGAGCCCGACCGCATCGGCACCGCGCTGCGCGACCTGCTGGTCGAGCGCGCGCAGGCCGGCGTGCGGGTGCGCCTGCTGCTCGACGCGCTCGGCTCCAAGCGCATCGGCCGCAAGTTCATGGCGCCGATGCACGCGGCGGGCGTGGAGGTGGCGCTGTTCCACGACACCAAGATCGGCCGGCGCCTGCGCCCCGTGACCAACTATCGCACCCACCGCAAGATCGTGGTGTGCGACGGCCGCGTGGGCTTCACGGGCGGCGTGAACATCACCGACGAAGAAGACAAGCGCACCAACCCCAAGGACGCGTACCACGACGTGCATGTGCGCATCGAAGGCAGCGCGGTGCGCTGGCTGCAGACCACTTTCCTGGAGGACTGGAGCTACGCCACCGGCGAAAAGCAGCATCGCTCGGACGCCGTCCTGGACGCGCTGCTGCCCCAGGTGGAGGCGGGCGACATCCCGGTGCAGATCGTCACCAGCGGCCCCGACAACGCTTTCGAGGCCATCCACCGCATGCACGTCGAGGCCATCCATTCGGCCACGCGCCGGGCCTGGCTCACCACGCCGTACTTCGTGCCGGGCGAGCCCGCGCTGATGGCGCTGACCAGCGCGGCGCTGCGCGGTGTCGACGTGCGGCTGCTCGTGCCGCGCCGCAGCGACTCGGCCATCGTGAGCGCCGCCGCGCGTTCGTACTTCGACGAGCTGATCGCCGCCGGCGTCAAGATCTGGGAGTACAAGGAGCGCATGCTGCACTCCAAGACGCTGGTGGTCGACGACCATTGCGCGATGATCGGCACCGCCAATTTCGACAACCGCAGCTTCCGGCTCAACTTCGAGGTCTGCGCCGTGGTCTACGGGCCCGCGCTGACCCAGCCGCTGGCGGCGCAGTTCGAAACCGACCTGCACAGCTCCGGCGCGGTGCGCGCCCACCGCCCGCAGACTTTCTGGCGCCGCCTCGGCGATGCCATTGCGCGACTGTTTTCTCCCTTGCTCTGAATGAACCACACCTTTCTCTGGCACGACTACGAAACCTTCGGCGCCGTGCCGCGCCGCGACCGTCCCTCGCAGTTCGCGGCCATCCGCACCGATGCCGAGCTCAACGAGGTCGGCGAGCCGCTGATGATCTATTGCAAGCCCGCGCCGGACTACCTGCCCAGCCCCGAGGCCTGCCTGATCACCGGCATCACGCCGCAGGTCTGCCTGGAGCGCGGCATTCCCGAGCACGAGTTCGCGGCCCACATCGAGCAGGCCTTCTCGCAGCCCGGCACCATCGGCGTGGGCTACAACACCATCCGCTTCGACGACGAGGTCACGCGCTTCCTGTTCTGGCGCAACCTCATCGACCCGTACGCGCGCGAATGGCAGAACGACTGCGGCCGCTGGGACTTGCTCGACGTGGTGCGCCTGACCTACGCGCTGCGCCCCGACGGCATCGAGTGGCCGAAGAAGGAAGACGGCAAGCCCAGCTTCAAGCTCGAAGACCTGGCGCGCGCCAACGGCCTGCTGCACGAGTCGGCGCACGATGCGCTGTCCGACGTGCGCGCCACCATCGCGCTGGCGCGACTCATCCGCGACAAGCAACCCAAGCTCTTCGACTTCGCCTTCGGCCTGCACAAGAAGGACCGCGTGGCGATGGAGCTCGGCCTGCCTGCGATGCGCGAGACCGCCAAGCCCTTCCTGCACGTGTCGGGCATGTTCCCGGTCGAGCGCGGCTGCCTGGCCGTGATGTGGCCGCTGGCCAGCCATCCCACCAACAAGAACGAGTTGCTGGCCTGGGACCTGTCGCAAGACCCGAGCGAGCTGCGCGACCTCGACGCCGAGACGCTGCGCCTGCGCCTGTTCACGCGCACCGCCGATCTGCCCGAAGGCATGACGCGGCTGCCGATGAAGAGCGTGCACCTGAACAAGTCGCCGATGGTGGTCGGCAACCTGCGCACGCTGGCACCGGCCATGGCCGAGCGCTGGGGCGTCGACATGGACACTGCCATGCGCCACGCCGCCATCGCGCGCGACCTGCCCGACATGAGCGCCATCTGGTCGCAGGTCTTTTCCCGCCCGAAGGAGGCGACGCCCGATGTCGATGAAGACCTCTACGGCGGTTTTGTCGGCAACGGCGATCGCCGGCGCCTGAACCAGCTGCGCGGGCTGTCGCCCGAAGGGCTCGCCAAGGAGCGCGTGGCCTTCGACGACGGGCGGCTCGAAGAAATCCTCTTCCGCTACCGCGCGCGCAACTGGCCCGAGTCGCTGAACGAGGAAGAAGCCGAGCGCTGGGAAGCGCTGCGCGTGGCGCGCCTGTTCAAGGGCGAGGGCGGGGCGCGCACCATCGAGGCGTTGTTCAGCGAAGTCGATGCGCTGTCCGAGAACGCCGACGAGCGCGGTGAGGAAATCCTGGGCGCGCTGTACGAGTACGCCGAGTCGATCGCGCCTGAGGCCTGAACCAAGACCGAGGGCCGGCATGAACAGCGTCGCACGCCACAGGCTGTCTCGCGCAGGCATGGCGGGCGCGCTGGCCGCTGCGGTGCTTGCAGGTTGCGCCGCAGGGCCGTTCGGCCACTGCGCAGCGGGCTTCGAGGCCTTCGAGCGCGACACCCTCTATTTCGGCCGCGCCATCCCCACGGGCGCTCAGGTGTCCGACGCCGACTGGGCCGACTTTCTCGACACCCGCGTCACACCGGCCTTTCCGCAAGGCTTCACCGCGCTTGACGCCGCCGGCCAGTGGCTCGGTGCGTCGGGGCAGGTGGTGCGCGAGCCTTCGAAGCTGGTCGTGCTGCTTCACCCACGCGACGCGAAGGCCGACGCGGCCATCGCCGCGTTGATCGACACCTACCGCCAGCGCTTCGCGCAAGAGGCGGTGTTGCAGGAAAGGCAGTCTGTCTGTGCCCGTTTCTGAAGCCGCTCCCACCGTTCGCCGCCTGGTTCCCACCGACGCGCTGGCCTACCGCGCGCTGATGCTCGACGCCTACGCGCGGCATCCCGAGGCGTTCACCTCCACGGTCGAGGAGCGCGCCAGCCTGCCGTCGGCCTGGTGGGAGACGCGCCTGCGCACGGACGCCGATGCTGCCGAGGTCGTGTACGGCGCCCTCGATGCCACCGGCGCGCTGATCGGCGCGGCGGGGCTGGGTCGCGAATCGCGGCAGCGCACGCGGCACAAGGCGACCTTGTTCGGCATGGTGGTGGCGGAATCGGCACGGCGCGCGGGCGCCGGGCGACAACTCGTGCGGGCCTTGCTCGCGCATGCACGCACGCTCAATGGCGTGCGCGTGGTGCAGCTGACCGTGACGGAAGGCAATCGCCCGGCGCAGGCGCTGTACGAGCGCTGCGGCTTCCAGGTCTTCGGCGTCGAGCCGATGGCCACCGTGCTCGATGGCGCGTTCTCGTCGAAGGTCCACATGTGGTGCGACCTCGGGGCCGCACCGCCTGCGGCTTAGTCGCCGCGCTCGCGCACCATCAGCAGCGCCGGCCCGTCGGGCGTGACCACTTCGCCCAGCGCACGAAAGCCGGCCTTGGCGTAGCTGCGGATCGCGCGCGCGTTGCGTGGTGACGGATCGGTCTGTATGCGCGTCACGGCCGGGTCGGCGAACAGCTGCTCCGTGAAGGCGCGCACCATCGCACTGCCGAGTCCGCGATTCAACTGGTCCGCCTGCGCGAGGAACTGGTCGATGCCGCGCGCGCCCGGATCGCGCTCGTCTTCCCACCAGCCGTCGCCTGAACCCATCACGACGTACGACTGGATGAATCCCAAGGGCTGCCCGTCGCGCAGTGCGATGTAGCCGCGGTCGGGCGACTCGGCCGCCAGCATCGGCGTGAAGTCGGCCTCGACCTCGGCCAGCGTTGGCACAGGCGTCCACCACTCAGCCACATGCGGGCGACACAGCCAGTCGTGGAGCATCGCGAAGTCCGTGGATTGCAGCGGGCGGAACGAGATCGAATGCATGGCGGGCGTTCTAGCGGGTTATCCGGTCGGCGATGTCCTGCGCGAGCGAGGCGATGGTCAGCGGCGCGCAGCCTTCGGCGTTGTTGCTCACGGTGACGAAGGCGTTCTGCCCGGCGCCCGTGGTGCCGGCGATCACCTTGGCCAGCGCGGCGCGGGTTTCCGGGTCGGGGTCGAGCACCTTGTCGAAGGGGCCGTAGAGCTTCTCAGCGTCTTCGTAGCCGAAGCGGCCGTGGCGGCGGTGCAGGTTCCAGCGACACACCAGCGGCCCGGGCCACAGGGCGCGCAGCATCGGCAGCTGGTCTTCGATGGGCGGCATCTTCGCGTGCAGGCCCATGCAGAAGGTCGCGCCCACGCTGCGCAGCATGTCGGCGAAGGCGGGGCACAGCAACTGCGGGTCGCGCACCTCGACGGCGAGCACGGCGTCGGGTGCGGTAGGCTTCAGGTCGGGCATCGCCGCCAGCATCGCGCCGATGCGGGCGATCAGCGCGGGCTGGTCGGCCAGCAGGTGCGCGGGGATCGGGCTCAGCTGGAACACCAGCGCGCCGATGCGGTGGCCCAGCCCGTCGAGCGCCGGCTGCACGAACTCCTGCAGCGCGATCTCGTGGCTCAGGAACACCGGGTTGGCCTGCGTGCCGCGGCCGCTTTCGTCGCGCACGGTGGCGTCGGTCACGAGGCTCGGGGCCTTCACGACGAAACGGAAGTCGTCCGGCACCATGGCCGCGTAGCGCGCGTACTGGCTGGCGGTGAGGGCGCGGTAGAAGTTGCGGTCCAGGCTCACGGTGCGCAGCAGCGGGTGCTGCGCGAGCGCCGACAGGCCGTTCTTCGAGAGCACGGTTTCGGCGTAGTCGCCGTCCCAGACCAGGCCGGCCCAGCCCGGATAGCTCCACGACGAGGTGCCCAGGCGCAGCTGCGGCGGCAACTCGGCGGCGAGAGCGACCAGCGCCGCGTCGGGGGCCACCGGCTTCACGGTGGCACCGCGCGATTTCTTCGGCGAAGGCGCCGGCGCGTCGGCCGCTTCGGCCGGGCGCGGAAGTTCGGGGAGGTCGGAAAAGAGGGAGTCCTGCACGTCAGCCATGTCTGGGTCGGCATTTTCGGCCAAGCGGGGAGGCCCGTCAGCGCCGGGCACAATCCGCGCCATGACACAGTGGTTGCGTACGCGGGGTGGTTGGTGGCTGGCTTGGTTGGTGCTCACGGCCGCCGGCGCCGTGTGGTTCGCGCGCGCCGAGCTGACCCGGCTCCAGCAGGATTTCGAGACCGACGCGCGCATCGCGCACCGCCTCATGAGCCAGCAGGTGGTGCAGTACGACGCCGTGCTGGCCACGCTCGCGCTGCTGGAGCCCAACGCCGGCGCGGACTACCCCGAGCGTCGCCTGCCGTCGGTGTATTCGTCGATCCTGCGCGTGCAGCGGCGCGCGGCCGACGAGCCTTGGCCCGACGCCGGACACGCCGACGCGCTGGCCGCCGCCGAGGCCCGCTCGCGCGCCGAACGCCGTGCCGACCTGGCCGTGCTCGACCTGGCGCACGGCCGCTACCAGCTCGTGATCGGCTCGGAGCCACTGAGCTACGCGCTCGAGATCGATCTTGTCGGCTCGGTGCCCTGGCGCGACTGGCCGATGAACCCGCAGCGCAGCCCCGTGCGACTGGTCCTGCAGCGTGACGGCCAGCAACTGGTGCTGCAACACGGCCAGTCGGCCGAACATGGCTGGCGCTACAGCCTGAGCAAGGAGCTGGCGTCGCCGAGCCAGCCTTTCGAGCTGGTGGCCGAGCGCCAGGTCGGCTGGGCCGAGCTGCCGTGGCGCACCATCGGCGGCTGGGCGGTGGCGATGGCGCTGCTGCTGGCGGGCCTGTGGGCCGCGCAGCGCCAGCGCATCGCGCGGCGCCGCGCCGAGGAGCTGCTGCGCCTGGGCCAGGTGGCGCGCCTCAATGCGCTGGGCGAGCTGTCGGCCGGGCTGGCGCACGAGCTCAACCAGCCGCTCACGGCCGTGCTGGCCAACGCCCAGGCCGCGCGCCGCCTGCTCGACGACGACCCGCCCGATCTCGCCACCGCGCGCGACGCGATGGGGCAGGCCGTCGAGCAGGCCCGCCGTGCCTCCGGCGTGGTCGGCCGCCTGCGCCGCGTCATCGAACGCCCCGAGGCCGGCGGCGACGTGAAGCCGCTGGTGTTGCAGGAGGTGGTGCGCAGCGCCATGCACCTGCTGGCGCCCGAGTTCGCGCGCCACGGCGTGGCGGCCCAGTTCGATGCCAGCGCGCAGGCGCCTGTGCGCGTGCAGGCCGAGGCCGTGGCGCTGGAGCAGATCGTGCACAACCTGCTCATGAACGCGATGCAGGCGCTGGACCTCGTGCCCGCGGCCGAGCGGCGCCTCGTGGTCTCGGTCGGTCGCAACGGCGAGGAGGGCGTGCTGACCGTCACCGACAACGGCCGCGGCATCGCGCCCGAGGCGCTGCCGCGCCTGTTCGAACCTTTCTTCAGCACGCGCGAAGGCGGCCTGGGCCTCGGCCTGAGCCTGAGCGAAACGCTGGCCAGCGGCATGGGCGGCAGCCTGAGCGCCGCCAATGCCTCGCCGCGCGGTGCGCGCTTCACCTTGCTGCTGCCGCTGGTGGCACCTTCGACATGACCACGCCAACCACCGCCGACCAGCCGCAATCGCCCCTGATCCACCTGATCGACGACGACCAGGCCGTGCGCGACAGCCTGTCGCTGCTGATCGGCACCGTCGGCCTGCGCGTGCAGGGCTGGGCCGATCCGCAGGCCTTCATCGACGGCTTCGATCGCGCGAGCGTCGGCGCCATCGTGCTGGACGTGCGCATGCCCGGCATCAGCGGCCTCACGGTGCTCGACAGGCTGGTGGCGCAGGGCGTCGACCAGCCCGTGATCATGCTGACCGGTCACGGCACGGTCGAGATGTGCCGCCGCGCCTTCAAGGCCGGCGCGGCCGAGTTCCTGGAGAAGCCGGTGGACGACGAGCAGTTGCTCGAAGCCCTGCAGCAGGCCGTGCGCCAGCATGTGCGCACGCGCGAGCGCTCGCAGGCCGACAACGCCGCGCGCGAGCGGGTGGCGCAGCTGTCGGAGCGCGAGCGCGAGGTGCTGGCCTTCATCGTGCAGGGGCTCACCAACAAGGAGATCGCGCGTGCGCTGGCGCTGTCGCCGCGCACCGTCGAAACCCACCGCGCCAATCTGTTCGCCAAGCTCGATTGCGACTCGCTGGCGCAGCTGATCCGGCGCTATGCCGTGCTGGCGTCGGATGCAGGAGAAGAGGGCGCTCCGTAGTTCTACGGAGGGCCGGGCGTAGCCGTACGAATGGTTGCAGCGGACCTTATTTTTTACAGTGACACCGTGGTCGGCACAGGCCGGCACGAACCCTCTCATCACTGGAGAAACAACACATGCAATCGATCATCCGCGTTGGCGGCCTCGCCGTTCTGCTCGCTGCTTCCGTCGCCCAGGCCCAGACGCCGGCCCCCGCTGTTCGCACCGAGAAGAACATCTCGCTCGCGCTGGCCAACCAGATCGCCGCAGAAACCGTGGCCGCCTGCGCCGCCAACGGCTACAACGTGGCCGCCACTGTGGTCGACCGCGCCGGCACCGTGCGCGCCGTGCAGCGCGCCGACAACGCCGGCCCGCACACGCTGTCGTCGAGCGAGCGCAAGGCCTGGACCTCGGCTTCGGCCAAGAGCCCCACGCAAGCCATGATGGAAGGCGCTCAGAAGAACCCCGGCGCCGCCAACCTCGTGTACCTGCCGGGCTTCCTGCTGCTGGGCGGCGGCGTGCCGATCAAGTCGGGCAACGAAGTGATCGGTGCCGTGGGCGTGGGCGGTGCGCCCGGCGGCCACCTCGACGAGCAGTGCGCCAACGCCGCGCTCGAGAAGGTCAAGGGCCAGCTCTGATGACGGCGCGCGGTCTCTGGTCGGCGGTGCTCGCCGCCGCGATCGGCTGGAGCGCCGCGCCCGGCGCGGCGGCCCAGGTGCCGCCGCTGGCCGCCGAAGTGCTGGCCTACGAGGGCCTGCACCGCGCCGCCTGGCACGGCGACCTGCCCAAGCTCAAGAGCCTGATCGCCTCCGGCGCCAGCCTCGATGTGCGCGACGCGCGCGGCCGCACGCCGCTGCAGGTCGCCACCTACGCGCGCCAGCGCGACGCCGTGACGCTGCTCGCCAAGGCGGGCGCGAACATCGACCTGCTCGAAGACGACCGCTACGACGCCGTGACCATCGCGTCCGTGGCCGACGACGTGACCACGCTCACGCTGCTGCTGCAACTGGGCGCCAAGCCCGGGCAGGTCACCAGCCGCTACGACGGCACCGCCTTGATTGCTGCCGCACACCTGGGGCACGACGAGGTCGTGCGCCGGCTGGTCGCAGCCGGTGCGCCGCTGGACCACGTGAACAACCTGCACTGGACGGCGGTGATCGAGTCGATCGTGCTCGGCGACGGTGGTGCTCGCCACCAGCGCACGCTGGCCGCGCTGATCGCCGGCGGCGCCAACCTGCAACTGGCCGACCGTCAGGGCCTCACGCCGCTGCAGCTCGCAAAGGCGCGCGGTTACACCGCAATGGTGAAGCAGCTCGAAGCGGCACGCGCCAAGTAGCCTGCTGCACCGCAAGCCGGGGGCGACTCGGGGACAATCGGACCTCCCCACGAGGAACCCGCCCCATGTACATGCCTCCGCAGTTCAACGCCAAGGACCCGGCCGTCGCGCTGGGCCTGATGCGCGACCACCCCTTTGCCAACCTGATCTCGAACGACGACGAGGGCCTGCCCTTCGTCACGCACCTGCCCATCGTGGCCGAGCAACGCGAGGGCGATGCGCTGGTGCTGCTGGGCCACTGCGCCAAGCCCAACCCGCACTGGCGCTACCTGCAGGCGCGGCCGCGCGCGGTGGTGGTGTTCCAGGGCCCGCATGCCTACCTGTCGCCCTCGGTCTATCCCGACCTGGCGCGCGTGCCGACGTGGAACTACCTCGCGGTCCATTGCACCGTCGAAGCCCGGCTCGTCGAGACGCCCGAGGCCAAGGACGCGCTGCTCAAGAAGCTCATCGGCGACCACGAGCCGGCCTACGCCCAGCAGTGGAAGGACCTCGGCGAGGAGTTCCAGCGCAAGATGCTGGCCGGCATCATGGGCTTCGAGCTGCACGTGACGGCGCTGCAATGCAAGATCAAGCTCAACCAGCACCGGCCCGAATCGCATGCGGCGATGCGCAAGGTCTACCGCGCCGGCTCGGCCGACGAGCAGGCGCTGGCCGTGTGGATGGACCGGCTCGGCATGGCCGTCACACCGGAGGCACGCTGAGATGCGGATGTTCGGTTTGATCGGCCTCGTGCTCGCACTGGTGGTCGTCGGGCTGCTGGCGAAGCAGCAGCTGTCACGCACCGCCATCGCCAAGCAACCGACAGCGCCCGGCGCATCGGCCCCTGCGGCGGCCGATGCGCGCACGCAGGCGCAGCAGGTCCAGCAACAGGTCAAGGACGCCCTCGACGCCGCGGCCCAGGCCCGCAAGATGCCCGATGACAACTGAGCCGGCCGCATCGACATCGGACGCGCACTGGATGGCGCTCGCGCTGCAGGAAGCGCAGCGCGCGGCCGACGCGGGCGAGGTGCCGGTGGGCGCGGTGCTGGTGAAGGACGGCCAGGTCATCGCGACCGGCCGCAACACGCCCGTGGCGCAGCACGACCCGAGCGCGCACGCCGAGATCAACGCACTGCGCGCCGGTGCCGCCGCGCTCGGCAACTACCGGCTCGACGGCTGCGAGCTCTTCGTCACGCTCGAGCCCTGCGCGATGTGCGCGGGCGCGATGCTGCATTCGCGGCTGGCGCGCGTGGTGTTCGGCGCCACGGACCCCAAGACCGGCGCCGCGGGCTCGGTGCTCGATCTCTTCGCCGAGCCGAAGCTGAACCACCACACGCGCGTGCAAGGCGGCGTGCTGGCCGACGACTGCAGTGCGTTGCTGCAGCGCTTCTTCCAGCAGCGCCGCAGTGTCGCGCGCGCGCAGGCTGAGCCGCTGCGCGACGATGCCTTGCGCACGCCCGTCGAACGCTTTGCCGCGCTCACCGATTTCGGCTTCGCGCCGCATCACGTCCAGGACCTGCCGATCCTGCAGGGCTGGCGCCTGCACTGGATCGACGAGACCGGCCCGGCCGGCAGCGACGGTCGCGTGGCCGATTGCCTGTGCCTGCATGGCCCGGGCGAATGGGGCTACTTCTTCCGCCACCTCGTCGGCACGCCCGGCCTGCGCACGCTGGTGCCCGACCTGATCGGCTTCGGCAAGAGCGACAAGCCCAAGCGCGAAGCCACGCACCAGCTCGAATGGCACCGCGACGTGCTGCTGGCGTGGCTCGACCAGGTCCATCCCGAACCGCTCGCGCTGGTGCACAGCGAGGCGGGCGGCGAACTGGCCGCGCTGCTGCAAACGTCGGCACCGGGCCGCTTCACCGCAACGTTCACAGCACCCGACAGTGGCGTGCGCGCCAAGGACGCCTGGCGCACGCCGTTCCCCGACCGGGGCTACGAAGCCGCGTTGCGCGCGCTCGGCCCGCGTGCCGCATCGGGCGGTCCCACGGCCACGCAGGCCGCCACCCTGGCCCGGCAGATCCGGGACGCAATGGGATACTCGACGACGTGACGTCCAAACATATCTACATCTATTCCCCCTCCAGTGCCATCCGCGACAAGGCCGCCTTCCGGCGCGGCGTGGCGCGGCTGAAGGCCCTGGGCCATGAAGTCGAAGTCGATGAAGCCGCGCTCTCGGCGCACCAGCGTTTCGCGGGCGACGACGCCACCCGGCTCGCCGCCATCTCGCGCGCGGCCGCCAGCGGCGCCGATGTGGCGCTGATCGCGCGCGGCGGCTACGGCCTCACGCGCATCCTCGACGCGCTGCCGTACAAGGCGCTGGCCAAGGCCATCGACAAGGGCACCGAGTTCGTTGGCTGCAGCGACTTCACGGCCCTGCAGAACGCACTGCTGGCCAAGAACGGCGCCGTCACCTGGTCGGGCCCCGCGGTCGGCGAGGACTTCGGCGCCGAAGGCGGCCCCGACGACATCATGGAAGCCTGCTTCGACGACCTGTTGAGCGGGCAGGGCGAGGGCACCGGCTGGCGCATGCCGGCGCGCGACGCCGAGCTCAAGGTCAAGCCGGTCGAAGACGCCGTGCTCTGGGGCGGCAACCTCTGCGTGCTGACCAGCCTGCTGGGCACGCCGTACTTCCCGGTGGTCGACAAGGGCGTGCTCTTCATCGAAGACACCAACGAACACCCGTACCGCATCGAACGCATGCTCGACCAGCTGAAGCTCGCGGGCGTGCTGGCGCGCCAGAAGGCCGTCGTGTTCGGCCAGTTCACGGGCGTGCGCAACATCGCCGGCTACGACCGCGGCTTCGGCATGAACACGGTGATCGACCGGCTGCGCGCCAGCCTGAAGAAGGTGCAGGTGATTGCCGGCCTGCCGTTCGGGCACGTGCAGACCAAGGTGCTGCTGCCGGTGGGCGCGAAGGTGGCGCTGGCCGCCGAGGGGCGCGATGTGTTCCTGGTGTGGGGCCATCGGCACGGCCACCGTGACCATGATCACCACGGTCACGACCATCACGGCCACGACCATTGAGCCAGTACGCAGGCGGCCACCGGTGCCGCTGCGCTGCCGGCCGATCAGGACATCACTGGTTGGTGAAACGCTGATGGACGCGCGGGCCCATCGAGCCGGGCAGGCCGCCCTTGAACATGCTGTTGATTTCTTTCATCTGGCGCCGCGCGGCCGATTCGCCGTCGATGGCGCTCAGCGCGACCATCACGTCCTGGCGCAGGTACCAGAGGGTCTCGACATCGACCGCAAAGCGCACGCGTTGGCTGACACGCTGGATCGACTGGCCGCCGCGGCCCTGGAGCACCGACAGCATCGCCGTGCGGATGCGCCCGAGCTGACTTTCCGCAACCTGCCGCGAGCCCAGGCCGGGTACGTTCAGGAGCTGAAAAAGGCGGCGAAAGAGCAGCATGTCACGAAAAGCGTATTGCCGGGAGCTGAGACGGTCGCTACCTTAAGCCTCAGTTCGCCGGGACACAAGATGTGAAACACCGTTTCTTGTTTGCAAACAACAAGCTTTAGCGGTCTCTTTTGTTGTCATTTGAATTTTGAGCGCAAAAGTATTAAAAAACTTTGGCATTCATCTGCACGATGCGCCAAGCTGGCCCCGTCGATGCAGCGTCAACAAGAAGCTTCTGCGGATCGTTCCTTGCATGTGAAGGCGCATGTCGGGGAAACTTCTCGCAGGAGCGGCGAAAGGTCCAGAGCAACATAACCAGCGCTTGCCGCCAAGAAAAAACAGTATGGGTGTCAATTCCACAGTCGTTTTCGCGGACTTGACCGGAAGTACCAGGGTCTTCGAGGCCATGGGGAATGCACGTGCCACCGAGACCGTGACGCGGCTGACCCAATGGATCGGGCGTGTGTGCGAGGCCCACGGCGGCCGGGTCGTGAAATCGCTCGGCGACGGCGTGTTCGCCATCTTCACCAGCGGCGCCGCCGCCACGCACGCGGTCATCGAGTTGCAGCGCTACCACCAGAAGCGCCTGGCCGGCTGGCCCGTGCCGCTGCGCATGGCGCTGCAGATCGGCGTGGCCAGCGGCGACGTGGTCGAGGTCGAGGGCGACTGCTTCGGCGACGCCGTCAACCTGGCCTCGCGCCTGAGCGACCTGGCCGGGCCGGGCCAGATCTGGGTCACCGAGGCGGTGATCCAGCAACTGCACGAAGGCGCCGTGCAGCACCGCGACCTCGGGCCGATCAGCATCCGCGGGCGCACCGAGATGTCGATCGTCCACCGCATCGACTGGCAGGAAGACCTGACCAGCTTCCTCACCGTGCCGGCCGCGCTGCTGCCGGCGCGGCTGCCCGATTCCACCTTCGGCCGCATCGAACTCGCGTGGCTCGACGTGCGCTCCATGTTCCGCATCGACCAGCTGCCCATTCACCTGGGCCGCGTGGGCGACGCGCAGTTCGTGGTCAACGACCCGCGCGTGTCGCGGCTGCATGCGCGCATCGAGGAGCGGCAGGGCAGTTGCGTGCTGATCGACGTCAGCACCTACGGCACCTGGGTGCGCTTCCACGGCAACGGCGGGCCGAGCCACGAGATTGCGCTGCGGCGCGACGAGTGCGTGCTGCACGGCCGCGGCGAGATCGGCCTGGGCGCGCCGCTGAGCGATTTCAGCGCGCCAACCATCGCCTTCAACACGACAGGCGACGACGTGATGCTGTCACGCCGGGCCATCGTGAACTGAAGGCCGACTGGGAATCCCGTTCACGTTTGGCAACCAGCTGGTGCGCTTCGAGGTGCACCACGCAGGGACATGTGGCGTTGCAGGACCACGCCGGCGCCGTTCGCGCCAGGCCTGGAGCCACCATGCATTCCCCAAGTGATTCTTCCGTTTTCAGATGGGCCGCCGTCGCCGCGATCACGGCCGGCGCGCTGCTCGCCACGGGTGCCGCCAGCGCGCGCACGAGCTGGTCGGTGCAGATCGGCACGCCCGGCGCGGTCTATGCGCCGCCGTACTACGTGCCGCCGCCCGTCTATGCGTACCCGGCCCCGATCTACTACGAACCGCCACCGCCGCGGGCCTACTACCGCCCGCCGCCGCCCGTGTACTACCGGCCGGCCCCGATCTACGTCCCGCCGCGCGGGCGCCTGTACTACGGTCCCGGCTATCCCTACCGTGCGCCGAACGATGACGACGACGATGACGACCGCGATTGACCGGCGATCCGCAAGCTTGCAGGCATGCCAATTCTTGGCGTGAACTCTGACGAAAACGTCACATTCAGTCACATTTGTAAGATCAAAGAATTCATTTCATGCCTGCGGGAGGGTTCGGGCCTGGGGCATGACACTTGCCTTGCATCGTTCAACAGGCGCGCAGAGTGCCGAAGGAGCGACAAAAAATGCAGACCAGCGTTCGGCCTTTCACCGATGTCGAGGCCGCCATTGCGGCGGTGGAGGCCCTGGACGGCGAACTCCGTAAGTTCGAGCTGGCCGTGGGGGACAACCTCCAGGACAGCATCGGCCTGCAGATGGCGCAGATCACCGACCGTGCGCTCGCACGCGGCTGGGAGCCCAGCGGCTTCATCCAGAAGGAAGGTTTTCGCCTCTACCGCTACCGCGCGATGCGCTGACAGGTGAGGAGGGGCGGGTCAGCCCGGCGCGAGGATGCGCTCGAGCGCCCCGATGTCGATGGGCTTTTGCAGGTGGTGGTCGAACAGCACCTCGCCCGGCGCCGCATTCGCCGCGTCCCGTTCCGAAAAACCAGAAATCGCCACCAGCAACCGCGGCGTGCCTTCGGCGGCGGTGGCACGCAGCCGGCGCGCCACCTCGGTGCCCGGGAAGTCGGGCAGGGTGAGGTCGATCAGCGCCGCATCGAAGCGCTCGCCGGCCGCTGCGTCCAACGCCTGTTGCGCCGTGTAGGTGCAGCGGGCGGTGTGATCCTGCAGCGTCAGCAGCTCCCGCAGCAGGTCGGCCGCGGCCTCGTTGTCGTCGACGATCAGCACATTCACAGTTGTTTTCTCTCGGCATCCATTGATTGCGATCCCGCAGTATCGACGCTGTGCCTACCGGAATCCGTAACAGAGGCCTTGTTTGTTACTTCCCGGCGTCGGCCGAGGCGGGCGGTGGCTGCAGCGGCAGCTCGACGAAAAAGCGCGCGCCGTGGCCCGGCGTGCTCTCCACGCCGATGCGGCCCGCATGCAGGCTCACGATCTTGTGCGTGATGTACAGCCCCAGGCCCAGGCCGGCCGCGTGCTTGCGGCTGACGTCGGTGCGCTCGAACTGCTCGAAGATGCGCTGGTGGTCCTCGGGCGAGATGCCGATGCCCTGGTCGCGCACGCTCACGACCGCCTGGTCGCCGTCCTGGCGCACCGTCATCTCGACCGGCTTGCCGCCGCCGTAGCGCAGCGCGTTGGTCAGGAGGTTGGTCAGCACCTGTTCGATGCGGAACTCGTCCCACACGCCGCGCAGCGCGGGGGGCGCGTCCAGGCTGATGGTGCAGCCCGCGGCCTCGGCCTGGTGCCGCAGGTTGTCGACCACGGCGCGGGCCAGCTCGGCCAGGTCGACCGGCTTGGTCTGGATCGAGAGCGCGTCGCGGCGCAGCCGCGTCACGTCGAGCATGTCGTCGATGAGCCGCACCATGTTGCGGATCTGCCGCTGGTCGCGCTCGATCATGGTGGGCAGCTTCTCGGGCGAGAAGCTGTCGAGCTTGCCCTTGGACAGGTGCAGCTGCCGCAGCTGCGCCTCCAGGTAGAGCGTGTTCAGCGGCGTGCGCAGTTCGTGCGACACCATCGACATGAAGTCGTCGCGCATGCGCACCGCGCGTTCCAGCTCGCGCTGCGTGTGTTGCAGCTGCTGCACCAGCTCTTCCTGCTTGCGGTGCGCGGCGGCCAGCGATTCCATTTCGTGGCGCAGCGCCTTGCGGTGCTGGTGCAGGTCGACGAACACGCTCACCTTGCTGACCACCGCGTGCGGATCGAGCGGCTTGTGCAGGAAGTCGACCGCGCCGCTTTCGTAGCCCTGGAAGGCGTAGTTCATCTCGCGCCCGGCGGCGCTCACGAAGATGATCGGGATGTGCCGCGTGCGCTCGGTGCCGCGCATCAGCTCGGCCAGCTCGAAGCCGTTCATGCCGGGCATCTGCACGTCGACGATGGCGAGCGCGAATTCGTGCTCCAGCAGCAGCGCCAGCGCGGCCTCGGCCGAACCGGCGCGGTACACCAGCCGCCCGGGCGCGCGAATCAGCGCCTCGAGCGCCAGCAGGTTCTCGGGCAGGTCGTCGACGATCAGCAGCTTGCTTTCGACCTCAATGGGCATGGGCGGGCTCCAGTAGCTGCAGCAGGATGCGCAGGTCGCGCAGCCGAAGCACGTGGTCGGGGGTGTGGCGCGCAATGGCGGCGAGGGGCATGGTGGGAACCAGGGCTTCTTTCGGGTCTTGCACGGCGGTGAGTCCGCCGGCGCGGTGGATGCGCAGCAGGCCTTCGGCGCCGTCTTCGTTGGCGCCGGTCATGAGAAAGCCGGCCACCGAGGGCCCGTAGGCGTCGGCGGCCGAGGCCATGAGCACGTCGATGGACGGGCGCGAGAACAGCACGGGCGGCTCGCAGCTCAATGAAAAGCGGCGCCCGCGCTCGATCGACAGGTGGTAGCCCGGCGGCGCGAAGTACAGGCAGCCGTCCACCAGCGGCATCTTGTCGAGCGCCTCGTGCACGGGAATCGGCAGGCGCTGCGCGAAGATCTCGGCCAGGTGGCTCTCGTGCGATTCGGGCAGGTGCAGCACCACCGCCATCGGAATGCGCCAGTTGGCCGGCAGGCCGTCGAGCACCGCGCTGAGCGCGTCGATGCCGCCGGCCGAGGCGCCGAGCACCACGGCCTCGACACGGCGAACCGGAAACGGACGGTGCTGCGTGCCGGCGCGCTTCATGCGACCTTGCGGTAGATGCGCTCGGCGCGCGCGTGGGCGTCGAAGCGGTCGGCGTAGCCCGAGAAGTCGATGCTCTCCTTGGAGCCCAGCCCGAGAAAACCGCGGTGCGACAGCGACTCGTGGAACAGCCCGAGCGCGCGGTCCTGCAGCTGGCGGTTGAAGTAGATCAGCACGTTGCGGCACGACACCAGCTGCGTCTCGGCGAACACGCTGTCGGTGGCCAGGCTGTGGTCGGCAAAGATCACGTCGGCGCACAGCGAGGGGTCGAAGCGCGCGGCCTCGTAGGCGGCGGTGTAGTAGTCGGAGAACGCGCTCAGGCCGCCTGCGCGCTGGTAGTTGGCCGTGTAGCCGCGGATGGCCTCGAGCGGAAAGATGCCCTGGCGCGCCTTCTCGAGCGAGGCCGGGTTGATGTCGGTGGCGTAGATCTGCGTGCGCTCGAGCAGGCCTTCCTCGCGCAGCAGGATGGCCAGCGAGAACACCTCTTCGCCCGTGCTGCAGCCCGCCACCCACACCTTGACCGACGGGTAGGTGTGCAGGATCGGCACCACATGCCGGCGCAGCGCCAGGAAGTAGGCCGGGTCGCGGAACATCTCGCTCACGGGAATGGTCAGGAACTGCAGCAGCTGGCCGAACAGCGCCGCGTCGCGCAGCACGCGGTCCTGCAGCGCCGAGATGCTGGGCAGCTCGAGCTGCTCCAGCGCATACAGCACGCGGCGCTTCTGCGAGGCCGTGGTGTAGTTGCGGAAGTCGTAGCTGTACTTGAGGTAGATGGCCTCCATCAGCAGGCGCAGCTCGATCTCGGTGTCGCTCAGCGGCTGGGGCTGCATGGGGGCGGTGGCCGGGTCCTGCAGCGCGGCGGGGAGGGGCTTGCGGGTCACAGGCGCTCCATCTTCGGCATCCACACGCGCAACAGCGAGAACAGGCGCTCCAGGTCGACCGGCTTGGCCAGGTAGTCGCTGGCGCCGGCGGCCAGGCACTGGTCGCGGTCGTCCTTCATGGCCTTGGCGGTGATGGCGATCACCGGCATCTTCGCGAAGCGCGGGTCGGCGCGCAGGTGGCGCGTGGCTTCCAGGCCGTCCATCTCCGGCATCATCACGTCCATCAGCACGAGGTCGATCTCGCTGACCTGGTCCAGGCGCTCCAGCGCCTCGCGGCCGTTGCGGCCGATCTCGACGGTGGCGCCGCGCTGCTCCAGCGCGCTGGTGAGCGCGAAGATGTTGCGCACGTCGTCGTCCACCAGGAGGATGGTGCGGCCCTCGAAGATGCGGTCGCGCCCGCGCGCCGTCTTCAGCATGCCCTGGCGTTCGCTGGACAGCGAGGCCTCCACCTTGTGCAGGAACAGCGTCACCTCGTCGAGCAGACGTTCGGGCGAGCGCGCGCCCTTGATGATGATCGAGCGCGAGTAGCGCTGCAGCTCGGTTTCTTCGTCGCGCGTGAGGTTGCGCCCGGTGTAGACGATGACCGGCGGGAACGACACGATCTCTTCCGCCGCCATGGCCTTGAGCAGCTCGCTGCCCTGCATATCGGGCAGCCGCAGGTCGGTGATCATGCAGTCGAACACGCGCGTGCGCAGCAGCGCCAGCGCCTCCTCGCCGGAGCCGACCGCGACGATCTCGATGTCGTCGTCGCCGATCAGCCGGATCACGCTCTCGCGCTGCAAGGCGTCGTCTTCCACCAGCAGCACGACCTTGACCTTCTGCGTGAGCTTTTCTTCCAGCCGGCCGAACACCTTGGTCAGCTCCTCGCGCGTGGCCGGCTTCAGCGCGAAGCCGATGGCGCCCATGTGCAGCGCGGCGGCCTGCGCGTTGTCGGCGGCCGAGACCACGTGGATCGGGATGTGGCGCGTGTGCGGCGAGTCCTTGAGCTTTTGCAGCACATCCAGGCCGGTGCTGTCGGGCAGGCGCATGTCCAGCAGGATCGCGTCGGGCACGAACTGCGTGGCCAGCTCGAAGCCGTCGGCCGCGCCGTGCGCCACCAGGCAGCGGTAGCCCAGCTCGTGCGCCAGGTCGTACAGGATGTGGGCGAACTGCGGCTCGTCCTCGATGACCAGCACGCGGCGCACCTGGTCGCGCGGAATCGAGCGGTCGTCCGCGAAGCGCGGGGCCGGCACCACCGGAGCCGGGGCAGGGGGCGCGAGCGGCGGCGGCGACAGCACGGCGGGTGCATGGGAGGGCGAGGCGCTCGACACCGACCGCAGCGTGCCCACTGGCACGGCCGGCGCCGGCATCGTCTGCGGCGCGCGCGGCGGCAGCTGCAGCGTGAAGGTGCTGCCCTGGCCGGCTTCGCTCTTCACCGTCAGCGAGCCGCCCAGCAGCTGCGTGAGGTCGCGCGAGATCGACAGGCCCAGCCCCGTGCCGCCGTAGCGCCGGCTGGTGGTGCCGTCGGCCTGGCGGAAGGCCTCGAAGATCAGCTCGTGCTGCTGCGGGTCGATGCCGATGCCCGAGTCGTGCACCGCAAAGGCCGCGCCGCCGTCGGCCGTGGCCGACACCGTGAGCGCCACCTCGCCGCGCTCGGTGAACTTGATCGCGTTCGACAGCAGGTTCTTCAGGATCTGCTCCACGCGCTGTCGGTCGGTGACCAGCAGGGCCGGCGCGTCGGGCCGCAGCTCCAGGCGGAACTCCAGGTTCTTGTCGGTCGCGAGCGGGCGGAAGGTGCTTTCCAGGCTCTGGGCCAGCTTGTCGAGCGGCACCTCCTCGGGCACCAGTTCGAGCTTGCCGGCCTCGACCTTGGCGATGTCCAGGATGTCGTTGATCAGCACCAGCAGGTCGTTGCCCGAGGCGTAGATCGATTCCGCGAACTTCACCTGCTCCAGCGACAGGTTGCCCTGCGGGTTGTCGCCCAGCAGCTTGGCCAGGATCAGCGCGCTGTTCAGCGGCGTGCGCAGTTCGTGCGACATGTTCGCCAGGAACTCCGACTTGTAGCGGCTGGCGCGCTGCAGCTCGTCGGCGCGGTCTTCCAGGTCGCGCTGCACGCGGCGCAGCGCGGTGTTGCGCTGGTCGAGCGCTTCGGTGCGTTCCGACAGCTGGCTGTTGGTCTGCTCCAGCTCGGCCTGCTGGTTCTCCAGCATGGCCTGCGAGGCGCGCAGGGCGCGCGACTGTTCTTCGAGCTCTTCGTTGGCGGTGCGCAGCTCTTCCTGCTGCACCTGCAGCTCCTCGTTGAGCTGTTGCGTTTCGGCCAGCACGTCCTGCAGCTGCTCGCGGTAGCGCGCCGCCGCCAGCGAAGTGCCGATGTCGTCGGCCACGAGGTCGAACAGTTGCTCGCTGCGCGCGTCGGGCGTGCCCGGCAGGCCGAGTTCGAGCACACCGTTGACGGCGCCGTCGGCCGCCACCGGCAGCAGCAGCACGGCCTTGGGCGCCATCTCGCCCAGGCCGGAGTTGACCTTCAGGTAGTCGGCCTGCACCGGGTCGATCAGCATGCGGCGCTGCTCGGCCGCCGCCTGGCCGATCAGGCTTTCGGTGGGGGAGAACACCTGCGGCGAGGCTTCGGCCTCGCTGGAGAAACCGTAGCTCGCGGCGCGACGCAGCGGGCCGTGGCGCTCGCGCACATAGAGCGCGCCGACCGAGCTGCCGAGGTGGCGCGAGAAGAACGCCAGGATCTTGCGGCCCATGTCCGGCGCGCTGAGTTCGCCGACCAGCTCGCCCACCAGCTCGGTCTGCGCATTGCGCAGCCAGGCCTCCTGCGACAGGCGCTCGGCGTGCGCCGCCTGTTCACCCAGCACCACGTCGTAGCTGTCGGACAGGCGCATCAGCTGGCGGCGCCCGAAGAACGCCACCAGGCCCGAGTACACCAGCGTGAAGAGCAGGAACAGCCCGACCACCCACCAGCTCGTGCGGTTGGCCTCGGTGTTGCGCTGGAAGCGCAGCGTCTGCTCGGTGTCCATGAAGGCCGTGAACTCGGCGCGCAGGTCGTCGGTCAGGCGCTTGCCGCGGCCCAGCCGGACGGTGGCCTGCGGATCGATGCCGTTGCGCCGCGCCTCGATCATTTCCCGCGCGAAGGTCAGCCACGACTCCTGCAGGCCGACGATGCGGTCGACACGCTCCACCTGCTGGCGGTTGTCCGACACCTGGCGGCGCAGCGCGTCGGTGTCGGCCTTCAGGCGCGGCAGGGCGGACTGGTAGGGCTCGAGAAAGCTCTCCTCGCCGGTGATCAGGAAGCCGCGCATGCCCGTTTCCATGTCGATGGAACGGCGTTGCAGTTCGCTGGCGGCGCGCGTGACCTGGTCGGTGTGCTCGACCCAGCTCAGGCTCGTCAGCAGATACAGGATCAGCGCGACGAACGCCACGGCGCCGATCAGTCCGCCCAGCAGCGGCAGCTTGAGGTTGCGGCTGAGCAGGCGGTCGAATTCGACGGGGTCGATCGCGGAGGGAGTTTTCATGAATGCATTTGTAAGCAAAACTTGTCAAGTCTTGCCGAAAAAGATCATTTGACCTGTCGGAGAAGGCCTCGATACCGATTTGTGTGACGTATTGCCGCATTCGGCGCTCGCTATACTGTGATTTCATCCAGTATCGACAGCATGCCTTCCGACCTCCATTCCGCTCCGTCAGCCGCCGTTTCGGCGGCGCACGTCGTGTCCGTCAAGGCCTTGTGCGCCTTCGGCGCGAAGGCGGGCGATCTCGACCTGCGCTTCGTGCCCGCGCCCAGCGCGCTCGAAGGCATGGCCGGCCACGCGCTGGTGCAGGCCCGGCGCGGCGGCGACTACCAGAGCGAGGTGCCGCTGGCCACCACCTGCGGCACGCTGCGCGTGCGCGGCCGGGCCGACGGCTACGACCCCGCGCAGGCGCGGGTGGAAGAAATCAAGACCTTCCGCGGCGACTTCGACGCCATCCGCGCCAACCACCGCGCGCTGCACTGGGCCCAGGTGCGCTGCTACGGCTGGATGCTGTGCGAACAGGAAGGGCACGAGAGCCTGACCGTCGCGCTGGTCTACCTCGACCTGGCCAGCGGCGACGAAACCGTGCTCGAAGAGCAGCACACGCGCGACACCCTGCGCACGCACTTCGAAACCCTGTGCGCCTGCTACAGCGACTGGGCGCAGCGCGAGGCCGCGCACCGCGGCGCGCTCGACGACGCGCTGGCGCAACTCGAGTTTCCCCACGCCGACTTCCGCACCGGTCAGCGCGAACTGGCCGAGGCGGTCTACCGCGCCGCCGTGGGCGGGCGCTGCCTGCTGGCGCAGGCGCCCACGGGCATCGGCAAGACGCTGGCCACGCTCTTTCCGCTGCTCAAGGCGCGCGCGGCGCACAAGCTCGACAAGGTGTTCTTTCTCACCGCCAAGACCTCCGGGCGGCCCGTGGCGCTCGACGCCTTGCGCGTGCTGGGGCAGGGCGGCGCGCACCGGCCGCGCGTGCTCGAACTCGCGGCCCGCGAGAAGGTCTGCGAGTACCCCGACCGCGCCTGCCACGGCGAGGCCTGCCCGCTGGCGCGCGGCTTCTACGACCGCCTGCCGGCCGCGCGCGCCGAGGCCGCGCAGGTGAGCTGGCTCGACCGCGAAGCGCTGCGGCGGGTTGCGCTCGCGCACGAGGTCTGCCCCTATTTCCTGGCGCAGGAAATGACGCACTGGAGCGACGTCGTCGTGGGCGACTACAACTACTACTTCGACGGCAGCGCCTTCCTCTTCGCCAGCATGAAGGACGCCAACTGGCGCGTCGCCGTGCTGGTCGACGAGGCGCACAACCTGCTGGAGCGCGCGCGCGGCATGTACACCGCGAAGCTCGAAGGCGCGGCGCTGGAAGAAGCGCACCGCGCCGCGCCCGCCGCCGTGCGCGGCCCGCTGGCGCGGCTGTTCCGCGAATGGGACACGCTGCAGCAGGCGCAGACCGCCGGCTACGACACCGCCGACGAGATCCCCGAGCGCTTTTTGCGCACGCTGCAGGCCGCCAACACCGCGATGGCCGAGCACTTCGCCGCCACGCCCGACGCGGCGCAGGGGCCGCTGCAGCACTTCTTCTTCGATGCGCTGCATTTCGCGCGGCTGGCCGAGGTCTTCGACGACCACTCGGTGTTCGAGCGCACGCTGGGCGCCACGCAGGAACAACGC
Source organism: Variovorax boronicumulans (assembly GCF_009811375.1). Classification (NCBI taxonomy): domain Bacteria; kingdom Pseudomonadati; phylum Pseudomonadota; class Betaproteobacteria; order Burkholderiales; family Comamonadaceae; genus Variovorax; species Variovorax boronicumulans. The sequence continues at coordinate 2,389,790 of NZ_BKDH01000001.1, read as the reverse complement.
GGACTGGCCATCCGCAACCTCGTGCCCGGGCCGTTTCTCGAAGGCCGCTTCGCCGATGCGGTGTCGGTCACCTGCTGCTCGGGCACGCTCGCGCCGTTCGCGTTCTACCGCGATGCGCTCGGCCTGCCCGAAGACACGGCGCTGCTCGACGTCGAATCGCCGTTTCGCGGCCAGCAGCTGCGCGTCGAGGTGGCGACCGGCGTCTCCACGCGCTTTCGCGACCGCGCCGGCTCGCTGCGCCATGTGACGGACATCATCGGCGCGCAGTTCGAACGCCTGCCCGGCAACTACCTGGCCTTCTTCAGCAGCTTCGACTACCTGGACAAGGCCTGCGCTGCGTTCTCGCTGCGCCACCCCGGCGTGCCCGTGTGGACGCAGACGCGCGGCATGCGCGAAACCGACCGCCACGATTTCGTCGCGCGCTTCGAAGAAGGCGGGCAGGGCATCGGCTTCGCCGTGCTCGGCGGTGCCTTCGGCGAGGGCATCGACCTGCCGGGCAGCCGGCTCATCGGCGCCTTTGTCGCCAGCCTGGGGCTGCCCCAGTACAACGAACTCAACGAGATCACGCGCGAGCGCATGCAGTCGCGCTTCGGCAAGGGCTACGAGTACACCTACCTCTACCCGGGCCTGCAGAAGGTGGTGCAGGCCGCCGGCCGCGTGATCCGTACCGAGGCCGACACGGGCGTGCTGCACCTGCTCGACGACCGCTTTGCGCGCGCCGAGATCCGCGAGCTGCTGCCGCGCTGGTGGCATGTGAAGCTGGCCGGGGAGGCCGGGCAGGCCGGGGAAGGCGATGCGCGCCACCCGACGCCTTGAACACGCCGGCCAGCCCGACCTGTTCGGCGAGACGCCCGTGGCGGCCATCGAGGGCCTGCGCTACGAAGCCGGGTTCCTGTCGCGCGACGAGGAGGCCGGCCTGCTGCGCATCGTGCAGGGCCTGCCGCTCAAGGAGATGCGCTACAAGGAATACACCGCCCGCCGGCGCGGCACCAGCTTCGGCGGCAGCTACGACTTCGACACGAACCGCCTCAAGCCCGGCGCGCCGCTGCCCGAGGTGCTGCACCCGCTGCGCGCGAAGGCCGCCGCCTGGGCCGGCCTGGCGCCCGAAGACCTCACCCACGTGCTGATCGCCGAGTACCGCCCCGGCACGCCGCTGGGCTGGCACCGCGACGTGCCCGACTTCGAGGACATCGTCGGCGTCTCGCTGCACGGCGATGCGGTGATGCAGTTCAGGCCCTACGTGCCCGGCGCGCCCGCGTCGGGGCTGGCCGCGCTCGAATTCCTCATCGAGCCGCGCTCCGTGTACCTGCTGCGCGGGCCGGCGCGCTGGGCATGGCAACATGCCATCGCCCCGACCGAGGGCCTGCGTTATTCGATCACCTTGCGTACCCGGAGACCCCGCGCGCCATGAACCGCACCACCTTCCTCAAGCTGCTCACGCACCACCTCTTTCCCGTGCTCAAGGCCGAAGGCTTCCAGGGTTCGGGCCAGACGCTGCGGCGCATCGACGGGCCGGTGATCCACGTGTTCAACGTGCAGGGCGCCAGCGGCGGCAAGGCCTGCTACCTGAACCTCGGCGCGCACCTGGACTTCTTGCCGCCCGAGGGCGGAACGCCGGTGGCGCCCGAGGCGCCCGAGGCGCTCGAAGAATCGCACTGCGTGTTCCGCGACCGCCTGGACCCACCGCCCGGCGCCGCGTTCGGATGGGCCTATGGCGAGACGAAAGAACAGGCCGAAGAAAACGTCGAATTCATCGTGAGCGAGTGGGAAGGGCCGGGGCGTGCCTTCTTCGCACGGCATGGCAGCTATCCGCAGAGCTTCGAACAGATGCTGCGCGAGACCGATCCGCACCAGATCCATGCGCGCAACGCCTTGCACCTCGCACGGATCGCGGTGCACTTGGGCGACCGCGCACGGGCACAGGCGCTGGTCGAGGCGGGGCTCGCGCGGGCGCCGGAACGCGCCACGGCCCTGAAGACCGACCTCGCGAACGTGTTGTCGGCCTGAGCGCGCACGACAGACTGCGCTGACGCGCAGCGCCTGCCTCTTCCGACTCACGGCACCGCACGGGCGGCCAGCATGAAGGCTTCTTTCATCCCATTTGATTGAAGGAGCGCAGACATGCCAAGAGGCGACAAGTCGTCCTACACGGACAAGCAGAAACGCAAGGCCGAGCACATCGAGGCAGGCTACGAGCACCGCGGCGTGGCCAAGGGCGAGGCCGAGCGCCGTGCCTGGGCCACGGTGAATGCCGAGACCGGCGGTGGCAAGAAGAGCGGTGCGGGCCGCGGCAAGGCCGAGAACCACGGGCCCTCGCGCAAGGGTGGTCGCCTCGGTGGCGCCGCAGCGGCGAACCGCACCGCCGCCGAACGTTCGGCCTCCGCGAAGAGGGGCGCCGCCACGCGCAAGCGCAACGCCGAGAAGCGCGGCTGAAGCCGGTTGCGAATACCAGCCATATCTTCTGTCCGAAAATCGGAGTCCACCCACCGCACACCCTGAAAAGCGGACATTCCTTCGCCATCTGTGACGGCAGCCGGACAACTTGCATCGGCCCTGCGCCGGCGCGGCCCCGCACGAAGTCGCCAGCTTGCGCGACGTTGCCCTGAACGCACGCGCTACACCGGCCAACCTCGGTCATTCCGCCTTCTTTTTGCACGCGTTCCGGGCGTTTGCCGGGGCGCGTTCGCGTCGATACGATCCGCCGCCTTGCCCTCCAGAAAGGAACGCGCGGGTGCCTCCCTCGAACGTTTTCTCCCCCACGACCGCGCCAGCCGCCGCAGGTGCCCATGCCGGTGCCAACGCCGACTGGCAACAGCGCAGCCGCCGCCATGTCTGGCACCCCTGCACCCAGAGCATCCGCCTCGACGTGGCGCCGCCGCTGCCCATCGCGCGCGGCGAGGGCGTCTGGCTGACCGACCACGAAGGCCGGCGCTACCTCGACGCCACCAGCTCGTGGTGGGTCAACCTGTTCGGCCACGCGCATCCGGCGATCAACGCCGCGCTCAAGGCGCAGCTGGACACGCTGCCGCACGTGATGCTCGCCGGCTGCACGCACGCGCCGGCGGTCGAGTTGGCCGAGCGGCTGGCGGCGCTCACGGGCCATGCGCTGGGCCATTGCTTCTATGCCTCCGACGGCGCCTCGGCGGTGGAGATCGCGCTCAAGATGAGCTTCCACGCCTGGCGCAACGCGGGCCGCGCCGGCAAGCGCCGCTTCGTGGCGCTGCGCGGCGGCTACCACGGCGAGACGCTGGGCGCGCTGCACGTCACCGACGTGCCCGTGTTCCGCGACGCCTACGCGCCGCTGCTCGCCAGCGCGCACCTCGTGGCCTCGCCCGATGCGCGCGCCGCCCGGCTCGGTGAAGACGCCGCCGCGGTGGCGAACCGCGCCGCCGACGAACTGGAGACGCTCCTGGCTGCGCAGCACGACAGCATCGCCGCCGTGATCGTCGAGCCGCTGGTGCAGTGCGCCACCGGCATGGCGATGCACGACCCGGCCTACCTGCGCCGCGTGCGCGCGCTGTGCGACTGCTTCGGCGTGCACCTGATCGCCGACGAGATCGCGGTCGGCTGCGGGCGCACCGGCACCTTCTTCGCCTGCGAGCAGGCCGGCATCTGGCCCGACTTCCTATGCCTGTCGAAGGGCATCAGCGGCGGCTACCTGCCGCTGGCGCTGGTGATGACGCGCGAGGCCATCTACCAGGGCTTCGTCGACGACGACGCCGCGCGCAGCTTTTTGCATTCGCATTCCTACACCGGCAACGCGCTGGCCTGCCGCGCGGCGCTCGCCACGCTCGATCTGTTCGAGCAGGAAGACGCGCTGAACCGCAACAAGAACCGCGCCGCGCGCCTGCTGGCGCGGCTGCGCGAAGGGCTCGCCGGCCAGCCGATCGACCACCTGCGCCAGCGCGGAATGATCACGGCCTTCGACGTGCGCGAGCCCGGCGCGCGCTTTGCCGAGCGCTTCCATCTCGCGGCGCGCGACCACGGCCTGCTGATGCGGCCCATCGGCGCGACCGTGTACCTGATGCCGCCGTACGCCATTGCGGACGACGAGATCGATCAACTGGTGGACGGCACGCTCGCGACGCTGAAAGCTGTCACCCCCGCATCCGGCGCCATCGCCGACGAAGGAGCCCGCGATGCTGCGCTTGCTTGAACGCCTGCAGGACGAGATCACCGCGCTCGACGCACGCTCGCTGCGCCGCCGCCGGCAGATCGCCGAGACCGCCTGCGCGCCCGAGCAGATCCTCACGCTGGCCGGCGCCGCCGCGCCGCGCACCGTGCTCGGCTTCAGCAGCAACGACTACCTGGGCCTGGCCGCGCACCCCGCGCTGGCCGAGGCGCTGGCCGAAGGCGCGGCGCGCTACGGCACGGGCAGCGGCGGCTCGCACCTCATCCTGGGCCACTCGCGCGCCCATGCGCAGCTCGAGGAGCGGCTGGGCGAATGGATGGCGCCGCACATTCCCGATGCGCGCAGCCTGTTCTTCTGCACCGGCTACATGGCCAACCTGGCGGTGCTGTCGGCGCTGGGCGACGGCGAGGCGGTGATCTTCTCGGAGACGCTGAACCACGCCTCGCTGATCGACGGCGCGCGGCTGGCCCGCGCCCGCGTGGAACGCTACCCGCACTGCGACCTGCAGGCGCTCGACGCGCAGCTGGCCGCCTGCGACGCGCCGGTCAAGATCATCGTGAGCGACGCCGTCTTCAGCATGGACGGCCACATCGCCCCCGTGGCGGGCCTGCTGGCGCTGGCCGAGCAGCACGACGCCTGGCTGGTGATCGACGACGCACACGGCTTCGGCGTGCTCGGCGCCACCGGGCGCGGCGCGCTGCAGGCGCTGGCGCTGCGCTCCGAGCGTCTGGTGCTCATCGGCACGCTGGGCAAGGCGGCCGGCGTGTCGGGCGCCTTCGTGGCGGCGCACCGCACGGTGATCGACTTCCTGGTGCAGCGCGCGCGGCCCTACATCTTCACCACGGCCGCGCCGCCGGCGGTGGCGCATGCGCTGCTCACCAGCCTGGCGCTCATCGAGGGCGAGGAGGGCATGCGCCGCCGCGCGCAGCTGCGCGCCCGCATCACCCAGCTTCGAAACGGCCTCAAGCAGGTGCTGCCGGCCGACGGCAGCGCCTGGCTGGCCGATTCGCCGACCGCGATCCAGCCGCTCATCGTGGGCGACAACGCGCGCGCCATGCAGACCATGGAGCGGCTCGACGCGCACGGCCTGCGCGTGGGCGCGATCCGCCCGCCCACGGTGCCTGCCGGCACCGCGCGGCTGCGCATCGCGCTGTCGGCCAGCCACACCGAAGCCGACGTGGCGCGGCTCATCGGTGCGCTGGGCGAGGCCCTGGCCGAACCGTGGCCGGAGGCCGCATGACGACGGCGGCGGCAGCCACACAGCGGCGCTGGTTCGTCACCGGCACCGACACCGGCGTGGGCAAGACGCTGGTGAGCAGCGCCATGCTCGCGCTGCTGGCCGCCTCGGGCCTGCGCGCGGTCGGCATGAAACCGGTGGCGGCGGGGCTCGATGCCATCGACGGCGAATGGCGCAACGAAGACGTCGAGCGCCTGCAGGCGGCCGGCAACGTCGCCGCGCCGCTGGCCTGGCGCTGCCCCTACGTGCTGAAGGCGCCGATGTCGCCGCACCTGGCGGCGCGGGAAGAGGGCGTGCAGGTCGCGCTGCCCGTGCTGCTCGATGCCTTCGAGCGGCTGTCGGCGCAGGCCGATGCGGTGGTGGTGGAGGGCGTGGGCGGCTTCTGCGTGCCGCTGGGCGACGACCTGGACACGGCCGACCTCGCGGTGGCGCTGGGCCTGCCCGTGATCCTCGTGGTCGGGCTGCGGCTGGGCTGCCTCAACCACGCGCTGCTCACGGCCGAGGCGATCCGTGCGCGCGGGCTGGTGCTGGCCGGCTGGGTCGCGAGCGTGGTCGAGCCGCAGATGCTCTCGCCCGAAGGCAACCTGCAGACGCTGCGCGCCCGGCTCGGTGCGCCGCTGCTGGGCGTGGTGCCGCACCTGGCAGAGCCCTCGGCGGCGCAGGCCGCCGAACACCTCGACCTGCGCGCACTGCGCGCCAGCGCGGCCCATGCCGCGCGTCGCACCGAGGCCCCGCTCGTGTCAGCCGCGACGGCCTGAATCGGCCAGCCGCTGGGCGCGCACGCCGCCCTGGCGCGCGAGCATCCAGCCCGGGTACTCGGGCGCCAGCGCGCTGGCCTTGTCGATCGCCGCGAGTTCGTCGGCCGTGAGCCGCACCTCGGTGGCGGCGATGTTGTCGTCGAGCTGGTCGATGCGCTTGGCGCCGACGATCACGCTGGTCACCACCGGCTGGTGCAGCAGCCAGGCCAGCGCGATCTGCGCCACCGACACGCCGCGCGGCTCGGCGAACTGGCGCATGAGGTCGATGCAGTCGTAGGCGCGCTCCACGTTCACCGGCGGAAAGTCGAAGCTCGCGCGGCGGCTGCCTTGCGCGGTGGCGGTGTGGCGGTCGACCTTGCCGCTGAGCAGGCCGCCGGCCAGCGGGCTCCAGACCATCAGGCCGAGCTGTTCGCTGCGCAGCATCGGCACCAGCTCGCGCTCCAGGTCGCGCCCGGCCACGGTGTAGTAGGCCTGCAGCGACTCGAAGCGCGCCAGCCGGTCGCGCTCGGCGATGCCCAGCGCCTTGGCGATCTGCCACGCGGCCCAGTTCGACACGCCTACGTAGCGCACGTGGCCCTGGCGCACGAGGTCGTCGAGCGCGCGCACCGTTTCCTCGATGGGCGTGATCGGGTCGATGCCGTGGATCTGGTACAGGTCGATGTGGTCCAGTTGCAGCCGCTTCAGGCTGGCCTTCACGCCGTCCATGATGTGGTAGCGCGAGGCGCCGGCCGAGTTCACGCCCTTGCTGCCGGTTTCGCCCAGCACCTTGGTGGCGACCACCACGCGGTCGCGCGGCACCTTCAGGTTCTTCAGCGCCTGGCCGGTGATGGTCTCGGACAGGCCTTCGGAGTAGACGTCGGCCGTGTCGATGAAATTGATGCCGGCGTCGAGCGAGCGGCCGATGAGGCCTTCGGCCTCGCCTTGCTGCAGCTGGCCGATGTGGTCCCAGATGCCCGGCGCGCCGCCGAAGGTCATCGTGCCGAGGCAGAGTTCGGAAACCAGGAGGCCGGTGCGGCCGAATTGGCGGTATTGCATCGAAAGTTGTCCTTTGGGTGGGGAGGGGCCGTCCGGCTTGACGAATGGCCGGCGGGTGCGAAAAAGTATCCCGCCGGCGCGCCCCGACGGGCGAGCGCGTTTCTGCAAAGTCTTTGCCTATTTCTCCAGACCTCGCGCCGGGGCGGTGCAGAGAGGAGGATGCGACGCTAAGCTGCGGGCAGCCCAATCCTCCATGGCCGCCACCGCGGCCGCTCCCCTTTGTCAGAGGCCTACCCATGTCTGATGAAACCCCCGACACCGCCACCGTTCTCGCCATGCCGATGCCGCTGGAACCCGAACTCGATGCCGCCCGCGAAGAGCTGGTGCAGCTCATCCGCCACATCACGCGCGGGCAGGACGGCACGGTCGAATGCGCCGTGCCCGGCCTGCAGGTGCACTGCATCAGCAAGCCCGACGGCCCCAAGCACGGCTTCGCGACGCCGGCGCTGGGCCTCATTGCGCAGGGCTCCAAGCGGATCATCGTGGGCGACGACATCTACGTGTACGACCCCATGAACTACCTCGTCACCTCGGTCGACCTGCCGGTGTGCGGCCAGGTGTGCGTGACCAGCGAGAACGAGCCCTACCTGGGCGTGCGGCTGGAGCTGGCGCTCGATGAAATCGGCGACCTCATCGGCGACGAGAAACTGCCCGCCAAGGCCAACGCCCCGGCCTCGCGCGGCCTGTATGTGAACCGCATCGCCATGCCGGTGCTGGAGCCCGTGCTGCGCCTGCTGCGGCTGCTCGACACGCCCGAAGACATTCCGATCATGGCGCCGCTCATCAAGCGCGAGATCATGTACCGGCTGCTGGTGAACGGCGAGGGCGCGCGGCTGCGCCAGATCGCGCTGCACGACAGCCACACGCAGCGCATCGCCAAAGCCATCAGCGCGCTGCGCACGAACTACGCGCAGTCGCTGCGCGTGGAAGACATGGCGCGCGCGGTGCATATGAGCGTGTCGTCGTTCCACCACCACTTCAAGGCCGTGACGGCGATGAGCCCGCTGCAGTACCAGAAGCAGCTGCGCCTGCAGGAGGCGCGCCGCCAGATGCTGATCGCCGGCACCGACGTGGCCAGCGCCGCGCACAACGTGGGCTACGAAAGCCCCTCGCAGTTCGCGCGCGAATACGGCCGCATGTTCGGCGCGCCGCCGCTGCGCGACAAGCGCCGCTGGCTCGGCGAGGCCGGCAACGACGCGACCTCGATGGAAGCCGCGTAGGCCGCCCAGGGCCCCGCGCGAGGGGTCTTTCAACATAGCACCTGCCGCGATTTCTTGCGTCGTCGTGGAAATGCAGGTTTCGCAAATTCTCGCTATCGTTTTGTTCGCTGCAGCACCCGTCCGCCCGTGGAGGCGGGACTACTCAACAACTCGGAGAGATGCATGCTTTGGGAAAAGAAGCTGGCGCAGTGGAGCGCCGCGGTCCGCGCACGGGCCAACCTGCCCGCGCGGCTCACCTTGTGGGACGGCCAGTCCTACGACTTCGGTGACTTCAGCGGACCGGCGGTCACGCTGCACGTGAAATCGCCCGCGGCGCTGTCGCTGATGCTGCAGCCCACGCTCGACAACCTGGGCGAGGCCTACGTCAAGAGCAAGATCGACATCGAAGGCAAGCTCAGCGACGTGATCGACATCGCCTACGGCCTGGCGAAAACCTCGCTCGACAAGCCCGGCGGCGCGCTGCAAAGCATGGCGCGCTACTTCGCGCACACCAAGTCGTCGGACAAGAAATCGATCGAGTACCACTACGACGTGTCGAACGCGTTCTACCAACTCTGGCTCGACGCGAACATGGTCTATTCGTGCGCCTACTTCGAGAACGGCGACGAAGACCTGGCCACCGCGCAGCTGAAGAAAATCGACCACATCCTCACCAAGATCGAACTCCAGCCCGGGCAGACGCTGCTCGACATCGGCTGCGGCTGGGGCGCGCTGGTGATCCGCGCGGCGCAGAAGTTCGGCGCGCGCTGCGTGGGCGTCACGCTGTCGCAGAACCAGTTCGACCTGGCGACCGAACGCGTGAAGGCGGCCGGCCTGCAAGACCGCATCGAGATCCGCCTGCAGGACTACCGCGACGTGACCGGCCAGTTCGACCGCATCACCAGCGTCGGCATGTTCGAGCATGTGGGCCGCAAGAACCTGCCCGAGTACTTCAAGCGCGTGCAACAGCTGCTGGCCGACGACGGCATCGTCATGAACCACGGCATCACCTCGTCCGACCCCGAGGGCGGCGGCGTGTCGTACGGCGGCGGCGACTTCATCGACCGCTACGTGTTCCCCAACGGCGAGCTGCCGCACATCAGCCTGGCGCTGCAGGCCATGCAGCAGGGCGGGCTCGAAGCCTTCGACGTGGAGAACCTGCGCCGCCATTACGCGCAGACGCTGCGCCACTGGAGCGACGCCTACGAGGCCCGTGCCGACGAGGCGCGCGCGCTCGTCGACGAAGAGAAGTTCCGCATCTGGCGCATCTACCTTGCGGGCTGCGCCTACGCCTTCGAGAACGACGACGTGGCGATCTACCAGATCGTCGGGCGCAAGGCGGGCAGGGCGGCGAGCACGCTGCCATGGTCGCGCCGCTATATCTACGACGGCACGTCGGCGTTGCGCAGCGCCTGAGCGAGCGGCCGGGGCCGCGCTGCGGCTACTCGAGCGTGAAGCCGATCTTCACCGTCACCTGCCAGTGCGCGACCTTGCCGTCGACCACGTGGCCGCGTGTCTCGGTGACGGTGAACCACTGGATGTTGCGCACCGTCTCGTGCGCCTTCGCGATGGCGGTCTGCACCGCGTCCTCGATGCTGGTCTTGGACGAGCCCGTCAGCTCGAGCGACTTGTAGACATGGTTCGACATGGCGGCTGCTCCTTGGGTGGTTGCGTGCCCATCGTAGCCATCGCATGGGGGGCGGGGCAACACCTTTGAGCGCGCGGATGCGATGCAAAACGCATCAGGACATTCGCAATCCGTCTTTGGCAACGGCGGGTGCGCTTCGCAGAATCGGCGGCATCGAACCAGGGAAACCGCCCGCCATGCCACTGCACACCGTCGCTTCTTCGTCCCCGGCCGCACAGGCCCGCCACGTCCTCGCGCTGACCGCCATCGCCTGGTGCATCGCGCCGGCGTCGCCGCATGAAGTGGCACGCCGTGCGCCGCATGGCCATGTGCCGCTGCGCGTGCGCAGGCGGCTGCACGCCACGGCCGTGGCGGCACTTCTTCCGTATGCGTGGTGAGCCACGCGACCCCGCAGATTCCAGATATCGATAGAGGAATTCAGCGCAAACGGCCCGCGCGATGGCTCGCAGAATTTGAAGCACACCCGCTTCCACTGCGTCCTCGCCGAACACCGTGTCCTACTCGCTCTCCCTGCTCGACAAGAGCCTGATCCCCGAAGGTGCCGACGCCGCGCAGGCGTTCCAGCACACCATCGCGCTGGCCCGGCGCGCCGAACGGCTGGGCTACCGCCGCTACTGGCTGGCCGAACACCACGGCAACCGCACCTACGCCGGTTCGGCGCCCGAGGTGCTGGCCTCGCACCTGCTCGCGAAGACCTCGCGCATCCGCATCGGCACCGGCGGCGTCATGCTGCAGCACTACAGCCCCTTCAAGGTGGCGGAGACCTTCAAGGTGCTGGCTTCGCTGGCGCCGGGCCGCGTCGACCTGGGCATCGGCAAGGCGCCGGGCGGCCTGCCACTGACCAGCAAGGCGCTGCAATCGCTGCACGATCCGGCGAAGGCGAAGGCCCTCGATTTCGAAGCGCGCCTGCGCGAGCTCGATGCTTTCCTGCACGACGGCGTGCCCGCCGACCATGCGCTGGCCGGCGCCGTGGCCACGCCGTTCCCGCCGGTGGCGCCGCAGCGCGTGCTGCTGGGCGGCAGCCCCGAGAGCGCGCTGCTCGCGGCGCGGCTGGGCTGGCAGTTCGTCTATGCGGGCCACTTCAACGGCGACCCCGTGAACATCGAGCAATCGATCGACGCCTACCGCGGCGCGACCGGCCGCGCACCGCTGCTCGCGCTGTTCGCTTTTGCCGCCGAAACGCACGACGAGGCTGCCGAGCGCGTGGGCGCGCTGCGCAGCTTCCGCGTGACCTTGCCCACGGGCCAGAGCGTGAACCTGCCCAGCCTCGAAGCCGCCGCCGAGTTCGCGCGGCAGGCCGGCGCGAGCGACTACCGCACCGAAGAGCGGCGCCCGCACGTCATCGCCGGCACCGGCGACGAGGTGCGCGATGCGCTCGAGGCCCTCAGCGCACGCCACGGCATCGAGGAGTTCGTGATCGACATCCCGGTGGCGGACTTCGCCGCGCGCGCCACGGCGGTCGAGCTGCTGGCGCAGGCCCGCGAACCTGCGCTGGCCTGAGCTTCTTCTTCTTTCCTTTCCCATCACAAGAACGATCGTCATGAGCAACATCCAGTTCGGCGTCATGCTGCAAGGGGCCGGCAGCCACATGAATGCCTGGAAGCACCCGGGCGGCCCGGCCGACGCCAGCGTCAACCTCGACTTCTTCATCCGCAGCGCGCAGAAGGCCGAGGCCGCGGGCATCGCTTTCGCGTTCGTGGCCGACGGGCTCTACATCAACGAGAAGTCGATCCCGCACTTCCTCAACCGCTTCGAGCCGATCTCGATCCTGTCGGCGCTGGCCGCCGTCACCACGAAGATCGGCCTGGCGGGCACCATCTCCAGCTCGTACAGTGACCCGTTCACGGTGGCGCGGCAGTTCGCCTCGCTCGACCTCATCAGCGGCGGGCGCGCGGGCTGGAATGTGGTGACCACGCCGCTGGAAGGCAGCGCCAAGAACTACAGCCGCACGCATCCCGAGCACGCGCTGCGCTACGAGATCGCCGACGAGTACCTGGCCGTGACGCAGGGCCTGTGGGACAGCTGGGACGACGACGCCTTCGTGCGCGACCGCGAAAGCGGCCGCTTCTTCGACCGCGACAAGTTGCACACGCTGGACCACAAGGGCCGCTTCTTCCAGGTGGCGGGGCCGCTGAACATCCAGCGCTCGCCGCAGGGCCAGCCGGTGATCTTCCAGGCCGGTTCGTCGGACGCGGGCATCGGGCTGGCGGGCAAGTACGCCGACGCGGTGTTCACCCATTCGCCCTCGCTCGAAGACACGCGCGCCTTCCTCAAGCAGGTCAAGGCCAGCGCGGTGGCGCAGGGGCGGCAGGCCGGCGACGTGAAGATCTTCCCGGGCATCGGCCCGGTGGTCGCTGCCACCGAGGCGGAGGCCGAGGCGAAGTACCTCGCCATCCGCGCACTGCTGACGGTCGAAGAGGCGCTGGCCTACCTGGGCCGCTTCTTCGACCACCACGACTTCAGCCAGTACCCGCTCGATGCGCCGTTTCCCGAGCTGGGCGAGATCGGCCGCAACAGCTTCCGCTCGACCACCGACCGCATCAAGGCCAATGCCAAGGCCAAGGGCCAGACGCTGCGCGAGGTGGCGCTCGAAGTGGCCACGCCGCGTACGCAGTTCGTGGGCACGGGCGAGCGCATCGCCGACGAGATCATCCGCTGGGTGGACGAGGGCGCGGCCGACGGCTTCATCCTCGGCTTCCCGGTTCTGGGGCAGGGGCTGGACGACTTCATCGAATTCGTGATTCCGGCGCTGGAGGCGCGCGGTCGCTACCAGCGCACGCTGCCCGGCCAGACCCTGCGCGACCACCTGGGCCTGCCGCGCAAGGCGAGCCGCCATGCCGCGCCGCAGGGCGGCGCCACCGTCGAGCGCAAGGCCGCCTGATGGGCGCCGCGCTGCCACGACCGGCCCTCAAGGACATCCACCGCGTCGAATCGACCATTGCCGGCTACGGCGACGAATTCATTGCGCTGCGGCGCGACATTCACCAGCACCCCGAGCTGTCGTTCAAGGAGCACCGCACTTCGGCGCTCGTGGCCGAGCGGCTCGCGGCCTGGGGCTACGAGGTCACGACCGGCCTGGCCGGCACCGGCGTGGTGGGCACGCTGCGGCGCGGGCCGGGGCGCAGCCTCGGCATCCGCGCCGACATGGACGCGCTGCCGATCCAGGAGGCCACGGGCCTGCCGTATGCGAGCGAGAACGCGGGCGTGATGCATGCTTGCGGCCACGACGGCCACACGGCGGTCCTGCTCGCGGCAGCGCGCTTCCTGGCCGAGACGGGTGCCTTTCACGGCACGCTGCACCTGATCTTCCAGCCCGCCGAAGAACTCGGCGCGGGTGCGAAGAAGATGATCGACGAGGGCCTGTTCACGCGCTTCCCGTGCGACGCCGTCTTCGGCCTGCACAACTGGCCCGGCGTGGGGGCAGGGCACGTGGGCTGCGTCACCGGGCCCGCGATGGCGGCCATCGACCAGGCCCACATCACGGTGCGCGGCAAGGGCGGCCACGGCGCGCAGCCGCACGAGACGGTCGACCCCGTGGTCGCGAGCGCGCATCTGATCGCGGCGCTGCAGACCGTGGTGTCGCGCAACGTCGATCCGCTGGACATGGGCGTGGTCACGGTCGGTTCCATCCATGGCGGCGAGGCCTCCAACGTGATTCCGAACACGGTCGAGCTCAAGCTCACGGCACGCTCGTTCAAGCCCGAGGTGCGCGCGCTGCTGGCGCAGCGCATTCCCGCCTTGGCGCGGGCGCAGGCCGAGAGCTTCGGCGCGCAGGCCGAGGTCGACTACCGGCCGGGCTTTCCGCCGGTGGTCAATCACGCGGAAGAAACCGCCTTTGCGCGCGCTGTGGCGCTGGACACCTTCGGCGCGCAGCGGGTCGATCCGGCCTTCCGCCCGCGCACGGCCAGCGAAGACTTCGCCTACATGCTGCAGGCGCGCCCCGGCAGCTACGTGTTCTTCGGCAACGGCGAGAGCGCCTCGCTGCACAGCCCGCGCTACGACTTCAACGACGCGATCCTCGCGCCCGCGGCCGTGTACTGGGCCCGGCTGGCCGAGCGCTTTCTTTCCGCCGACGGCGACACCCAGGAAACCACCCCATGAGCGAACAGTTTCTCTACACCACGCCGCTGGACCCGTTGGCCCGGCCGTTGATCGAGGGGCTCACCTTCGAGTACGACAGCCGCTACGGCGACGTGCTGCGCGAACCCGGCGCGCCGCGCGAGATCGACCGCTACGCGCCCGAGGTGTTCGCACCGCCGCATGGCAACTTCGTGCTGCTGCTGCGCGACGGCGTGGCGATCGGCGGCGGCGCCTTCATGCGCCACGACGAACGCACCGCCGAACTCAAGCGCGTGTGGACGCACGGTGCGCTGCGCCGCCAGGGCCTGGCCAGCCGCGTGCTGGCCGAGCTGGAGGCGCAGGTGCTGCGCCAGGGCTACGAGCGCATCTACCTCACGACCGGCTTTCGCCAGCCCGAGGCCGTGGGCCTGTACCGCAGCCATGGCTACACGGCGCTCTTCACGGACGACGCCGACCCCGAGACGCCGCGCAAGCTGCCGTTCGAGAAGCACCTGGCGCAATGGGCCACGCAAGGCCGCGCGGGTGCGGCGCTGAGCGGGGCGGTGTCGCGATGAACACGACCACCGTGCTCGACGCCGGCCCGGAGCCTCGTACCCCCACGGCACCCCTGCGCCGCAGCGATGCGGCACCGCCCGCCAAGGGCGACTACTCGCACTTTCGCATCGTCCCCGCGACCTACCCGGCGCGCACCGTCGGCACCATCTTCGCGGTGGCGGTGATCGGCCTCGTGCTGCATTCGGTGCTCACCAACCCACGCTGGGGCTGGCCGGTGTTCGCGCAGTGGTTCTTCTCGGAGCCGGTGCTGGCCGGCCTGGGCCGCACGCTGCTGCTCACTGCGCTGGGCGCGGTGCTGGGCTTCTTCTTCGGCACGGGGCTGGCGCTGGCGCGGGTGTCACGCTCGCCGCTGCTGGCACGGCTGGCCTGGGTGTTCACCTGGCTCTTCCGTTCGGTGCCGGTGATCGTGCTGCTCTTGATCATCAACAACCTGGGCTACCTGTACGAGACCGTGTCGCTGGGCGTGCCGTTCACCGACCTCACATTCTTCTCGTACCCGACCACGCAGCTCATCAGCCCCTTCGTGGCGGCGCTGCTGGGCCTCACGCTGAACCAGGCGGCCTTCGCCTCGGAGATCGTGCGCGGGGGCATTTTGTCGGTGGACCAGGGGCAGCTGGAGGCAGCGGCCGCGCTGGGCCTTTCGCGCCGGCGCCAGGCCTCGCGCATCGTGCTGCCGCAGGCCATGCGCAGCATCCTGCCCACGGCCTTCAACGACATCATCGGGCTGGCCAAGGGCACCTCGAACCTCTACATCCTGGCGCTGCCCGAGCTGTTCTACACGATCCAGATCATCTACCGGCGCAACCTGGAAGTGATTCCGCTGCTCATGGTGGCGACCGTGTGGTACCTCGTGATCCTCACGATGCTGTCGGTGGCGCAGCACTACATCGAGCGGCACTTTTCGCGCGGGGCCCTGCGCCATGCGCCGCGCTCGTGGCTGGGCGGCGTGGTGCACGGGCTGTGGGCGCGGGGCAGGGCGCCGGTGGTGGTGCCCGTGTCGGCACCGGCGCCCGCGCCCGCGCAGGTGCCGCGCTGGAACGGCTCGCGCGCCCCGGGCGGCGAGGTGACGATCCACGGCGTGTCCAAGCGCTTCGGCGCGCTGCAGGTGCTCGACGACGTGACCTTCACCGCGCCGCGCGGCAGCGTCACCGTGATCCTCGGGCCGTCGGGCTCGGGCAAGTCGACGCTGCTGCGCACCATCAACCACCTGGAGCGCGTGGACGACGGCTTCATTGCCATCGACGGCGAGCTCATCGGCTACCGGCGCGACGCCGACACGCTGTACGAGCTGCACGAGAAAGACATCCTCACGCGCCGCGTCGACGTGGGCATGGTGTTCCAGAACTTCAACCTGTTCCCGCACCTCACGGTGCTGGAGAACATCGTCGAGGCGCCGCAGTCGGTGCGCGGCCTGCCGCGCGCCGAGGCCGAGGCGCTGGCCACCGACCTGCTGGCCCGCGTCGGCCTGGCCGACCGCAAGGACGCCTACCCGCGCCAGCTCTCGGGCGGCCAGCAGCAGCGCGTGGCGATCGCGCGGGCGCTGGCCCTCAAGCCCAAGGTGCTGCTGTTCGACGAGCCCACCTCGGCGCTCGACCCCGAACTCGTGGGCGAGGTGCTCGCGGTGATCGAGGAGCTGGCGAGCTCCGGCACCACGCTGCTGATCGTGACGCACGAGATCGGTTTTGCCCGCGAGGTGGCCGACACCGTGGTCTTCATGGAGCAGGGCCGCATCCTCGAGACCGGCACGCCCGAGCAGATGTTCAACGCGCCGAGGCATCCGCGCACGGCCGAGTTCCTGGCCAAGGTGCTCTGAGTTTTCTTTCCCTTTTTCTCTTTCTCCAACCGACCGCTTTCATGACCCATCGACGCCTTCTCCTGTCCGTTCTCCTGGCGGCCTTGCTGCCGATCGCCGCCACGGCCCAGACCGCCCCGGCGCCCGACCTGAGCCCCGAACAGCCCGGCCGCCCGCGCGCGCAGAAGATCGACGAGGCCGTGCGGCTCGCGAAGGACTTCAAGTTCCTCAAGGAAGGCGTGCTCGTCGTCGGCACCACCACCGGCCGGCTGCCGTTCGCGGCCTACGCCACCGACACCAAGACCCCCGTGGGCAACGCGCCCGACATCGCGCAGCTCGTGGCCGACAGCCTGGGGCGCAAGCTGGAGCTGGTGTCCACCGCCTGGGCCGACTGGCCGCTGGGCCTGCAGTCGGGCAAGTTCGACGTGGTGGTGTCCAACGTGACCGTGACCGAGGAGCGCAAGGAGAAGTTCGACTTCTCGACCTACCGCAACGACCAGCTGGGCATCTACGTGAAGTCGGACAGCAAGCTCGGCGCCATCAAGGAGCCGAAGGACATCGCGGGCCTGAAGCTCATCGTGACCGCCAGCACGAACCAGGAGCAGATCCTGCTGCGCTGGAACAAGCAGAACCTGGCCGCCGGCCTGAAGCCCATCGAGATCCAGTACTACGACGACGATGTGGTGCAGCGCCTGGCCATCCAGTCGGGCCGCGCCGACGCGTACGTGGGCCCCAATGCCATCGCGGCCTACGAGGCGCGCGACGGCAAGACCCGGCTCGCGGGCCTCGTGTCGGGCGGCTGGCCGCTCAATGCCGAGATCGCCGTCACCTCGCGCAAGGGCTCGGGCATTGCCGAGGCCGTGACGCTGGCGCTGAACACGCAGATCAAGAACGGCAACTACGGCAAGGCGTTGTCGCGCTGGAACCTGGCGTCGGAGGCGATCGAGGTGGCGCGCACCAACCCGCCCGGCCTGCCGAAGAACTGAGGGGAGGGGACCATGTCGCTCAAGAAGACACTGGGAGCGCTGGCCGCCCTCGGGCTGATGGCGTTCGCGCCGGCGCACGCCGCCGACACCTTCGACTTCAGCCCCGAGCAGAAGGGCCGCCTGCACACCGGCAAGGACGCCGAGGCCGTCAACGCCATTCCTCCGAGCTTCAAGTTCGTGAAGGAGGGCGTGCTGACCATCGCCATCGCGCCGTTCGCGCCGCCGATCTCCACCTACGCCACCGACGCGAAGACGGTGGTGGGCTTCGACCCCGACTTTGCCCACCTCATCGCCGAGGCGCTGGGCCTGAAGCTGGAACTGCGGCCCGTCGCCTGGGCCGACTGGCCGCTGGGCCTGAGCTCGGGCAAGTACGACGCCGTGATCTCCAACGTGGGCGTGACCGAGCAGCGCAAGGAGAAGTTCGACTTCTCGACCTACCGGCTCGGGCTGCACGGCTTCTACGTACGCACCGACAGCGCCATCCAGTCGATCCGCGAGCCGAAGGACGTGGCGGGCCTGAAGCTCACGACCGGCGCGGGTACCAACCAGGAGCGCATCCTGCTCGAATGGGACCGGCAGAACGTGGCCGCGGGCCTGAAGCCGGTGTCGATCCAGTACTACGACGACGATGTGACGCGCTGGCTGGCGGTGACGACGAAGCGCGTCGACGCCAACTTCAATCCCAACGCACCGCAGGCCTACGAGGCCGCGAAGAACGGGCAGCTGCGGCTGGCCGGCACCGTGAACGCGGGCTGGCCGCTGAAGTCGGACGTGGCCGTGGCCACGCGCAAGGGCAGCGGGCTTGCCGTGGCGCTGACCACCGCGGCCAACGGCCTGATCCGCAACGGCACCTACGCCAAGGCGCTCGCGCGCTGGCGTCTGGCGGAAGAGGCGCTGCCGAAATCGGAGGTCAACCCGCCGGGGTTGCCGAAGTTCTGACCCCGCGAGCGACACGACCATGACCATCCACCACATCGGTTTTCTCACGCCCGGCAATTACGACGAGGCCGACCCGCACGCGGGCCTCGAGGCCGCGCTGCGGCTGTTCGAATTCGGCGAGCGGCGCGGCTTCGACAGCGCCTGGGTGCGCCAGCGCCACCTGGAGCGCGCCGTGTCGTCGGCGCCGACCTTCCTGGCCGCCGCCACGCAGCGCACGCGCCGCATCGAACTCGGCGCGGCCGTGATCCAGATGGGCTACGAAAACCCATTCCGCCTCGCCGAAGACCTGGCCACCGTCGACGTGCTTTCGCGCGGTCGCCTGCAGGTGGGCCTGAGCGCGGGTGCGCCGCCGCACGGCGCCTTGCTGGGCGGGCGCTTTCAGGACGCACCGCTGGCCACGGTCGACTTCACGCACAAGCGCGTGGCGCGGCTGCGCGCCAACCTCGAAGACGTGCTGCTGGGCGACGAGGACACAGTGGTCGAATCGGCCGGCGGGCGCGTGCGTTCGCGCGTGCAGCCCTATGCGCCCGGCCTCGTCGGGCGGCTCTGGTACGGCGGCGGGTCGCTGCGCTCGGCCGAATGGGCGGGGCGCAACGGTTTTCACCTGCTGCTGGGCAACGTGCTTACCGGCGAGACCACCGACGACTTCCTCGAGGCGCAGACCGGCCTGGTCGAGCGCTACCGCGCCAGCGAAGTGCCGGGCGCACGGCGCGGGCGGATCGCGCTGGGCCGCGTGATCGTGCCGCTCGACGGCGCCGATGCCGCCACGCGACGCCGCTACCGCGCGTTCGCAGCGGGCCGCGTCGAGCGCACGCTGTCGCCACAGGGCGAACGCCGCACGCTGTTCGCCGGCGACCTCGTCGGCAGCGCCGACGAGATCCTCGAGCGCCTGCACCGCGACCCCGTGCTGCCACTGGTGAGCGAGCTGCGCGTGGAGCTGCCCTACAACTTCGACAGCGAGGCCTACGAGCAGATCCTGGACGACCTCGCGGTGCGCATCGCGCCCGAACTGGGCTGGCGCGTGCGCGCCGAGCTGCCACATCAAGAGGCCGCACTCGCCTGAGCCTCAGACGCTTTGCGCATGCGCTTATCGCAAACGCTTCGTTGGTGAACGCGGGTGGCCTGCCTAGAGTTCGCTCTGATCTGTTTCTGATGTCTTCCATTCAACACAAGGAGTCCCGCATGTCGATCTTCAGCAGATGGTGGCGCGCCGCGTCCCTCGCCACGCTGACCTTCCTGGCCACCGCACCGTCGGCCTTCGCGCAGGCCTCGGCCGACGGCAGCGGTCCGCTGGTCTCCACCGACTGGCTCGAGAAGAACCTGCGCAACCCGAAGCTGCGCGTGATCGAGGTCAGCGTGAACCCGGGCCTGTACGAACGCGGCCACATTCCGGGCGCGGTGAACTTCTCGTGGCACAACGACCTCAACGACCGCGTGCGCCGCGACATCGTGAGCCAGGCCGAGTTCGAGAAGCTGCTGTCGTCGGCCGGTGTCGACAAGGACACCACCGTGATCCTCTACGGCGACACCAACAACTGGTTCGCCGCCTGGGGCGCCTGGGTGTTCGACCAGTACGGCGTGCAGAACGTGAAGCTGCTCGACGGCGGGCGCAAGAAGTGGGAGGCCGAGAACCGCGTGCTCGACAACCGCGCGCCCGAGCACGTCGCCACACGCTTCAAGGTGACGCAGCCCAACCCGCAGCTGCGCGCGCGGCTGGCCGACGTGCTGGCCGTGGCCGAGGGCCGCTCCGACGCGAAGCTGGTCGACATCCGCTCGGCCGACGAATACAGCGGCAAGATCTTCGCGCCGGCCGGCGCCGCCGAACTGGCGGTGCGCGCGGGCCACGTGCCTGGCGCGGCCAACGTGCCCTGGGGCCGCGCGGTGAACGAAGACGGCACCTTCAAATCGGCCGCCGAGCTGAAGGCGATCTACGCGGCTGTGGGCATCGACGGCAGCAAGCCGGCCATCACCTACTGCCGCATCGGCGAACGCTCGAGCCACACCTGGTTCGCGCTGCACAAGATCCTGGGCTACAAGAACGTGCGCAACTACGACGGCTCGTGGACCGAGTACGGCAACGCCGTCGGCGTGCCGGTCAACAACCCGGCTGGCACGGTGTGGGCGTCCAAATGAATGAGTTGAGGTGAGATGAGTTCGAGGTGAGTCGGCGTTGGAGGGACCTCGCGGCCTCTCTGATGAGCGACATTGGGCGAGCCCTCGGGCTCGCTTTTTTTTGACCCCAGAAAAGAGGGACCGGGGCATGTCTGCTTCGTCAATCCATGCGGCGCCTGCGCCGCTTTCTCGCACGGGCCTGGCCGCTGCGGTCGTCGTGTTGTTGCTGGTCGCCGCCGGCGTGCACCTGCTCGGCGAGCGCAGCGGCGGCCGTGCGCTGGCCTTCGCGCTTGGGCTGGGCGCGGTGCTCGGCGTGGTGCTGCAGCGCTCGCGTTTCTGCTTCTACTGCCATGCGCGCGACTACTTCGAAGGCGGCGACGCACGCGGCCTGCTGGCCATCGTGGCCGCGCTGGTGGTCGGCACCGTGGGCATGCACGTCGTCATGACCGGCTGGCTGCCCGTGCCGCAGCCGGGGCGGCTGCCGCCCGATGCGCACATCGGGCCGGTCAGCGTCGCCCTGGTGCTCGCGGGACTGGCCTTCGGCGCGGGCATGGTGGTGTCGGGCTCGTGCATCAGCGCGCACTGGTACCGGCTGGGCGAGGGTTCGCCGACCGCGCCCTTTGCGCTGCTCGGTGCCGGCGCAGGGTTCTTGTTGGGATTCGCTAGCTGGAACTGGCTCTACAGCGCCACCATCGCCACCGCGCCGGTGGTGTGGCTGCCGCATCACCTGGGCTATGCAGGCTCGGCCGCGCTGCAGCTGGCGGTGCTCGCGGCGCTCGCGGCCTGGCTCTGGCGGAAGCTGCCGGCGGGCGAGGTCGCGTTGCCCACGCCGCGCCGCTTCATCGACGCCGCGCGTCGCCTGCTGCATGGGCGCTGGCCGTATGCCTGGGGCGGCCTCGCGGTCGGCGCGATCGCCGTGATCGTGGTGCTGCGGCTGCGCCCGCTGGGCGTGACAGCCGCACTCGGCAGCGCCGCGCGCGACTTCGGCAACGCGCGCGGCCTGCTGCCGCAGCGCCTGGACGGGCTCGACGGCTTCGGCGGCTGCGTCACGGCGGTGGTCGAAAGCCTCTGGCAGACGCCCAACGCGTTGCTGGTCGGCGGCCTCGTGGCCGGCGCGCTGGCTGCGGCGCTCGCAAGCGGCCAGTTCAAACCCGCGTGGCCGAGCGTGGGGCAGGTGGTGCGTGGCCTGGGCGGCGGCGTCCTGCTGGGGTGGGGCGCGATGACCGGGCTGGGCTGCACGGTGGGCAACCTGCTGTCGGGCACGATGGCCGGTGCGCTGTCGGGTTGGGCGTTCGGCGCGAGCGTGCTGCTGGCGGTGTGGGGTGGATTGCGATTGAAGCGGCTGGCGGCAAGGGCGTAGCGCCCGGTTCATCGCTGCGCGGCAGGCACCGCATTTCCATATGCGGAGTCCTTCTTTCGAGACGGCGCGGGGCAGGGCACAGTCCCTCACGCACAGGCACAGGACGACGCCGCCCCGCGCGGTCGTCCGCCTGTCTTCTCTTCCAAAGAACACCCGAGGGATTCCATGCTCCGACCACTCCTGACCGCGGCCCTGTTGGCCGCCGGCCTGCTGCAGGCGCCTGTTGCCGCCGCCGAAACCGTGCGATGGGCACGCAGCGCCGACCCCGCCACGCTCGACCCGCATGCGGTCAACACCGGCACCAACTTCGGGCTGCTGCACCAGATCTACGAACCGCTGATCCTGCGCGGCGCCGACAGCAAGCTGCAGCCCGCGCTGGCCACCTCGTGGAAGCTCACGGCCGACCCGACGGTGTGGGAGTTCAAGCTGCGTCCCGGCGTCAAGTTCCATGACGGCGCGCTGCTCACGGCCGACGATGTGGTGTTCTCGCTGCAGCGCGCGCAGGCGCCGAGCTCGGCGCTCAAGTCGCTGCTGTCGTCGGTGGCCGAGGTGAAGAAGGTCGATCCGCTCACGGTGCAGGTCAGGACCAAGGGCCCGAACCTGATCTTCCCGAACAACCTCACGAACCTTTTCATCCTCAACGAGGCCTGGGCGAAGGCGAACAAGGCCGAGCAGTCGCAGGACGTGGCCAGCAAGACCGAGAACTTCGCCACCCGCAACGAGAACGGCACCGGCCCCTACGTGCTGGCCTCGCGCGAGGTCGATGCGCGCACGGTGCTCAAGCAGTTTCCGCAGTACTGGGGCCGCGGCCAGTTTCCGTTGGACGTGACCGAGCTGGTCTACGTGCCGATCAAGTCGCCCGCCACGCGCGTGGCCGCACTGCTGTCGGGCGAGGTCGATTTCGTGCAGGACCTGCCGGCGCAGGACGTGGGCCGGCTCAAGGCCGACAAGCGCCTGCGCGTGACCGAAGGGCCCGAGAACCGCTCGATCTTCCTGGGCCTGAACGTGGGCGCGAAGGAGCTCAAGTACGCCGACGTGAAGGGCAAGAACCCGCTGGCCG
This sequence comes from Variovorax boronicumulans, assembly GCF_009811375.1. Taxonomy (NCBI): domain Bacteria; kingdom Pseudomonadati; phylum Pseudomonadota; class Betaproteobacteria; order Burkholderiales; family Comamonadaceae; genus Variovorax; species Variovorax boronicumulans. The sequence goes on along the minus strand of NZ_BKDH01000001.1, from coordinate 2,366,897 downwards.
ATCCGAAGGTGCGCGAGGCCATCGGCCTGGCCATCGACCGCGATGCGATCAAGACGGCGGTGATGCGCGGCCTGTCGAATCCCTCGGGCATCATCGCGCCGCCGTTCGTGCACGGCTACGAGAAGGGCTTCGCGGCCTACCCGAAGGCCAACGCCGCGCAGGCGAAGAAGCTGTTGGCCGAGGCCGGCTACCCGAATGGCTTTGCGATCACGCTGCACACGCCGAACGACCGCTACGTGAACGACGAGGCCATCAGCACGGCGGTGTCGGGCTTCCTCGGGCGCATCGGCATCAAGACCACGGTCGCGGCGCGCCCGATCGCGCTGCACAGCACGGCCATCAACTCGGCCGACACCGATTTCTATCTGTTCGGCTGGGGCGTGCCGACCTACGACTCGGCCTACATCTTCGACTACCTGGTGCACACGCGCGGCAAGGACGGCCGCGGTCCGACCAACGCCACCGGCTACAGCAACGCCGAGGTCGACGCGCAGATCGCGTCGCTCGCGGCCGAGAGCGACAAGGCCAAGCGCGACGCCACCATCAAAAGCATCTGGCAGACGGTGCAGAAGGAGCGCATCTACATCGCGCTGCACGACCAGGTGCTCAACTTCGCCTCGACCCCGAAGCTGGACATTCCGGTGAGCCCCGACGGCAGCGTGTTCTTCAAGAACGTGAAGGTGGCGAAGCCCTGAGCACACCATGTGGGTCCATCTCTTGCGCCGGCTCGGCCAGTCCGTGCTGGTGCTGCTGGCGGTGTCGTTCGTGTCCTTCCTGGTGTTCCGCCACATCGGCGACCCGACCATCAGCCTGCTCGGCGAAGACGCCACGCTGGAAGAGCGCGCCGCGCTGACGGCCGAGCTGGGTTTCGACCGCCCGGTGCCGGTGCAGTACCTGCGCTACGTGGGCCACGCGCTGCAGGGCGACCTGGGCGTGTCGTACCGGCTCAAGCGGCCGGTGGTCGAACTCATCGCCGAGCGGCTGCCGGCCACGCTCGAACTGGCGCTGGTGGCGGCCGTGCTGGCGGTGGCAGGCGGCGTGGCGCTGGGCGTGTACACCGCGATCCGACGCGACAGCGTGGCCAGCCGCGCAGTCATGGCGGTGTCGCTGGTCGGCGTGTCGCTGCCCACCTTCCTGATCGGCATCGGGCTCATCTACCTGTTCGCGGTCGAGCTGCGCTGGCTGCCGTCGTTCGGGCGCGGCGACACGGTGCAGCTGGGTGGCTGGAGCACCGGGCTGCTCACGGCCTCGGGCTGGGCCTCGCTGCTGATGCCCGCGCTGACGCTGGGCCTGTACAAGCTGACGCTGATCATGCGGCTGGTGCGCGCCGAGATGCTGGAGGTGCTGCGCGCCGACTACATCCGCTTCGGCCGTGCGCGCGGGCTGCGCGAGCGCGACCTGAACTACGGCCACGCGCTGCGCAACACGCTGATCCCGGTCATCACCATCACCGGGCTGCAGGTCGGCTCGCTGGTGGCCTTCGCCATCGTCACCGAGACGGTGTTCCAGTGGCCGGGCGTGGGGCTGCTGTTCATCACGTCGATCCAGGGGGTGGACGTGCCGGTGGTGGCGGCCTACCTGCTGCTGATCGCGCTGCTGTACGTGGCGATCAATTTCATCGTCGACCTGCTGTACGTGCTGGTCGATCCGCGCCTGCGACGCGCCTGACTCCTTCCTGCTTTTTTCCGAATGACGCTTCCTTCTCCGACCGGCGCCCCCGCGCCGCGCCGCTGGCGCAACGCCGAGTCGCCCGTGCTGCGCGCCTTCGCACGCTCGCGCACCGTGCAACTGGCCGCCTTCGTGCTGTTGCTGGTTGCCCTGGCCTCGCTGCTCGCGCCGTGGATCGCGCGGCAAGACCCCTTCGACCCAGCCGTGCTCGACCTGATCGACGCCTTCACCCCGCCGGGGCAGCAGGGCGCCTCGGGCGCGTTCTACCCGCTGGGCACCGACGACCAGGGGCGCGACGTGTTCTCGGCCATCCTCTACGGGCTGCGCATGTCGCTGCTCGTGGGCGTGAGCGCGGTCGGGTTGTCGCTGGCCATCGGCGTGCCGCTCGGGCTGGCGGCCGGCTATGCGGGCGGCTGGTTCGACACGCTGGTGATGCGCGTGGCCGATGTGCAGCTGACCTTTCCGGTGCTGCTGGTGGCGCTCCTGATCTTCGGCATTGCGCGCGGCCTGCTGCCCGAGGGCTACCGCGACGACATGGCGGTGTACGTGATCGTGGCGGCCATCGGGCTGTCGGAATGGGTGCAGTACGCGCGCACGGTGCGCGGCGCCGTGATGCTCGAGAAGCACAAGGACTACGTGGCCGCCGCGCAGATCATCGGCCGCTCGCGCACCGGCATCCTGGTGCGGCACATCCTGCCGAACCTGCTGGCGCCGGTGCTGGTGATTGCCACCATCAGCTTCGCGCTGGCCATCGTGGCGGAGTCGACGCTGTCGTACCTGGGCGTGGGGCTGCCGCCCACGCAGCCGTCGCTGGGCACGCTGATCCGCATCGGGCAGGGCTTCCTGTTCTCGGGCGAGTGGTGGATCCTGATGTTTCCGGCGCTGGTGCTGCTGGCGCTGGCACTGTCGGTCAACCTGGCGGGCGACTGGCTGCGCGACGCCTTGAACCCGAGGCTGCAATGAGCGCGCGCGACCCATCGCCATGGCCGTCACCCAGCGGCGAAACGCCCGTGCTGCGGGTGCGCGGGCTCGACGTGGCCTTCGACACGCACCGGGGCACGGTGCAGGTGCTGGGCGGCGTCTCGTTCGAGATCGCGCCGGGCGAAATTCTGGGCGTGGTCGGCGAGTCGGGCGCGGGCAAGTCGATGGTCGGCGCGGCCGTCATCGGCCTGGTGCCGCCGCCGGGGCGCATCGCGGGCGGCACGGTCGAGCTGCACGGCGAGCGCATCGACACGCTGCGCGGCGAAGACATGCGCCGCGTGCGCGGGCGCCGCATCGGCAGCGTGTTCCAGGACCCGCTGACCAGCCTGAACCCGGTCTACCCGATCGGCCGGCACCTCGTCGAAACCATCCGCACGCACCTGCCCGTGAGCGAGCAGGAGGCGCGCCGGCGCGCACTGGCGTTGTTGGCCGACGTGGAGATTCCCGACCCCGAAAGCCGCATCGACCAGTACCCGCACCAGTTCTCGGGCGGCATGCGCCAGCGCGTGGCGATTGCGCTCGCGCTGTGCGCCGAGCCGCAGCTGCTGATTGCCGACGAGCCCACCACCGCGCTCGACGTGTCGGTGCAGGCGCAGGTGATCCGCGTGTTCCGGCGCGTCTGCCGCGAGCGCGGAACGGCCGCGATGCTGATCACGCACGACATGGGCGTGATCGCCGAGGCGGCCGACCGCGTGATGGTGATGTACCAGGGCCGCGTGCTCGAGACCGGCCCGGTGCGCCAGGTGCTCGACCACCCGCGCGAGCCGTACACGCGCGCACTGATGGCCGCGATTCCTTCGGTGCACGACAGGCTGCATCGGCTGCCGGTGCCGGAGATCGGCGCGGACATCGCCGTGGCCGCCGCGTTGCAGCCCGCGCAGGCCGAGACCGTGGCGGCGCCGGCCGACGGCACTCCGCTGATCCGCGTGCAGGGCTTGTCACGCGAATTCGATCTTTCGGCCGGCTGGCTCGTGCGCACGCTCGCGCGCCAGCCGAAGAAAGTGCTGCACGCGGTCGACGGCGTGAGCTTCGACATCGCGCGCGGACGCACCTTCGGGCTGGTCGGCGAGTCGGGCTCGGGCAAGTCGACCGTGGCGCGCATGATCGCCGGCCTCACGCGGCCCACGGCCGGCACGGTGCATTTCGACGGCATCGAACGCTGGGGCGACGCCGCGCAGACGGCCGCGCTGCGTCGGCGCTTCCAGATGATCTTCCAGGACCCGCACGCCAGCCTCAACCCGCGCTGGCGCGTGGACCGGCTCATCGCCGAGCCGGTCGAGGTGCTGGGCCTGGCCGCCAGCGCCGACGAAACCGCCGAGCGCGTGGCCCAGGCGCTGCGCCGCGTGCGCATGTCGCCCGACGACGGGCGGTGCTACCCGCACCAGTTCTCGGGCGGCCAACGCCAGCGCATCGCCATCGCGCGGGCCCTGGCCAGCCAGCCCGAGTTCATCGTCTGCGACGAACCGACCTCGTCGCTCGACGTGTCGGTGCAGGCCCAGGTGCTGAACCTCATGCGCGACCTGCAGGACGAGTTCGGCCTGACCTACCTGCTGATCAGCCACAACCTCGCGGTGATCCGCCACATGTGCGACGACGTGGGCGTGATGCAGCGCGGGCGGCTGGTGGAGCAGGGCAGTGCGGCCGAAGTGCTCGATGCGCCGAAGCACGCGTACACGCGGGCGTTGATGGCGGCGGTGCCGGACATGCGGCACGCACCGGCTGCGGCCGTGCTCGCCACGGCATGAAGTGCCCTCAGGGCACGCGCTGCAGCTGTTCGCGCAGGATGCGCCGGATCTCCAGGATCGCCAGCGGGTGCTCCTGCACGCTGTGCGCCGACGGGATCACCAGCTCCGACACCGCGCCGTCGAGGTGCGCGCTGGTGTAGGGCACGATGCCGTCGCTCGACTCGGCCAGCGGCAGGCCGGGCGTGTCGTTGCCGATGATGGAGTGGTAGCGCACCTTCGGGCTCAGCGGCAGCCCCGACGACAGGCGCACGAAGGCATCGCGGTCGCTGAGGTTGTCGATGCTGTTGGGAATGCGCAGCGGGCCCATGTCCTGTGAGCTGGGCGCCACGCGCATCAGCTCGCGCGAGATGTCGTTGAGCTGGCCCAGCATGGCCACCGGCAGCGTGATGAGGTTGGCCACCCAGCGCGAGATGCGCTTGTTGGCGAACGAGGTGCCGCGGTGCGGCGACGCGATGAAGATGGCGTCGCTGACCTGGGGCAGCGGCTCGAAGCGCAGGTAGGGCCCCAGCCCTTCCTCGATGCGGCGGCGCTGCGCGGCCGGCATGGGGTAGCCCTCGCGCAGCGCGTCCCACAGCACGTCGCCCGACGACGACACCAAGAGGCGCGACAGCACGCCGCCCATGCTGTGGCCGATGAGCGTGACGTTGCGCGACGCCTCGGCGCGGCCCTGCGGATCGAAGTGCGCCAGGGTCTGCGTGATGGCTTCGCGGATGGCGAGGTTGTTCAGCGGCAGCGGCGCATTGGTCGGGTAGTACACCTGCCAGATCTGGTAGCGGCGGCGCAGGGTCTCGTCGCCGAGCACTTCGTTCGCCACGTTGATCCAGGCCTCGGGGCTGCTGGCCAGGCCGTGCAGCATGACGATGGTGCGCCGCTTCGGGTCGTAGGGCTGCATCAGGTAGATGTGCGGCCGGGTCAGGCCCTCGGCGCCGCCGAACAGGCTGCGCAGCGCCTGCAGCGCGAAGTCGGAGCGGGCCAGCCACAGGCCGTAGCCCGAGGTGAAGTTGGCGGCCAGCGGAATCTCTTCGCCGGCCAGCTTGATCGTGCTGGTGCGGTAGGGGTCGAACACAGCGATGCGCAGCGTGCGCGTGGCCAGCACGTCCTGCAGCGTGGCGCCATCGAACTGCAGCAGCGCGGTGAGCGCGGGGAAGGGCGTCTCGCTGAACGGCGGGGCGTCTTCGTCGGCCTGCGCCGCGGTCGGACGGTCGTCGCCCGCGGCGACCAATTCGGCGCCGAAGCCGTCACGGCGGTAGATGTTGCGCAGGCCCGAGAAGGTCAGCGAGGCGGCGGGAATCAGCTCTTTGGGCGGGGGCGCGTCGGGTGCGAGCTGCAGCGCCGACAGGTCGGCGTCGATGCGCCAGCCGCTCACCTGCGGAATGGCGGCCACCGACATGTCGCTCTTGCGGTAGCGGCTGAACAGGCCGGTGATGGCGCGCTGCACCGCGTAGTTGTAGTAGTCGCGCACCTGCGTCTGGCGGTCTTCGAAGGCGCGGTCGCGCGGCTTGCGCGCCGTGTGGAACAGGTAGGCGTAGGCGTGGCGCGCGGTTTCCAGCCAGGCTTCGATGGCCTCGGGCGCCATGGGCTGCGCGGCCGAGCCGCCGTCGCCGCCCGCCAGCGCGAGCTGCAGCCACACCTCGGACAGTGCCGACATGCGTTGCTCGTCGTTCAGGCCGGCGGAGGTGGCAAGGTTCTGGCGGCAGGCGCGGCCGTCCTGGCGGCACTGGTCGGCGTCGGAGCCGATGACGCGCAGCACCTCTTGCGCCGAGCTGCTGAGCTGGCCGGTGGTGAGCACGTCGCCGCGCCGCTGCGCCAGGTAGTCGGCCGGCGAGATGGTGCCGACGGTGACGCCGGCGCAGCCGGTGAGCAGCGACAGCGCCAGCAGCAGGGCGGGGAAGCCGATGCGCCTCATGGCGCCACGCCCGGCAGGCCCTGACGGATGGCCTGCGAGAAGTTCACGCCGGGCTGCCGGTCGGTGGCGATGGCCCGGTCGGTGATGCGGCCGCCGGCGCGCAGCGCGTCCATGCTCAGGCCGGGCGTCAGGCCGCCCACGTCGTGCAGGTACTCGGGCAGGTAGCCCGAGGCCAGCAGGCGGTAGTCCATCGGCAGGCCGGGCACGACGTGCCGGGCGAGGCTGTAGACGATGGTCGTGCAGTTGGCGGTGAGCGTGTTGTAGAAGCTCGGCGCGCGCGCCAGCGCGTTGGCTTCGCCCACGTAGCCCAGGAACAGGGAACGCATCTCGGCCTGCGGCAGGTGCACGCGGTACATGTAGACGTCTTCGCCGCGCACGTTGGTGCGCACGCGCAGGATGTCGTGCTCGTCGGCGGCCACGAGGCTGTTCTCGAACTGCTTGAAGAAGCCGCCGATGGACGAGAAGCTCTCGCCGCGCTCCTTGCGGATCTCGATGGAAAAGGTGACGAACTGGCCGTCGTCGAAGCCGAAGGACACCAGCGTGTGGGCGATGGCCGGGCCGGTCCAGTACGACAGCGACACGTCGACCGAGCGCAGGCGGTCCAGGTCGTAGCGGCGCGTGTCCCAGCGCACGGTGTAGTCGGTGTCGCTGCGCCATTCGAAATTGCGCACGTTCTCCATCGTGACCACATTGCCTTCGACGCGCGGCTTCAGGTGGCGCGCCACGTCGTCGGCCCATTCGCGATGCTGAGAGGGCGCGATGGTGCCCCACCACTCGAGCAGCACGACGAAGCCGATGGCGTAGGCCAGCAGCGAGCGGCCGGCCTTGCCGCGCCACAGCAGCACGATCGCCGCCAGGCCGAAGAGGCCCCACAGCACCATCGCGCCGACCTTGAGCGGGAGCGTCGCGGGCAGCTGGTACCAGAGGGCCGCGCAGGCCCAGGCGGCCGACAGCAGCACGGCGAGGCTCACCAGCAGGCGGCCGAGGGAACGCAAAAGGATTCGGAACATGAAGAAACGCGCGGGTGGAGGGCGGCCGATTCTCGTCGAGTTGCAGCCGCCGCCGTCGGGCTACAGCGGGTAGGTCACCAGCTTGAAGTCCGGGTCCTCGGGGAAGGACTTCACCGAGAAGCCCAGCCGGCGCACGAGCTTGAGCATGTCGGGGTTGCCGGCCAGCACCAGCCCGTCCATTTCCGAGAGGCCGCGGTCGCGCGCCACGTCGATGATGCTTTCCATGAGGCGCGAGCCGATGCCCTTGCCGCTGAACTCGTCGGCCACCACGAGCGAGAACTCGCAGCTGGTCTGGTCGGGGTTGGTGATGTAGCGCGACACGCCCACGATGCGCTCGCTCTCGAGGATGCTGCCGTCGGGCGCGGTGCTGCGCTCCATCACGGTGGCGACCAGCGCCATCTCGCGGTCGTAGTCGATGAGCGTGAAGCGCGACAGCATCGACGGCGGCAGCTCGTGGAAGCGCGAGACAAAGCGGAACCAGCGGCTCTCGGGCGACAGGCCCTGCACCAGCGCCTGCAGCATCTGCGCGTCGTTCGGATGCACCGGCCGCACCACGTACGCGCCGCCACCGGGCAGCGGCCATTCGCGCCGGTAGCGCGCGGGGTACGGCATGATGGCCAGGTGCTGGTAGCCGTTGCCCACCGGGCCCGCCACGGCCTGCGTGCTGCTGTCGACCACGATGCGCGCATCGACCGACACCGCGCCGTGCTCGTCCACGATGATGGGGTTGATGTCCATCTCGCGCAGCTCGGGCAGCTCGCACACCATTTCGGACACGCGCAGCAGCACGTCTTCGATGGCTTCCATGTTCACGGCGTTGGCGCCGCGCCATTCGCCCAGCGTCTCGGCCACGCGCGATCGCTCGATGAGGTGGCGCGCCAGGAACTGGTTCAGCGGCGGCAGCTCCATGGCGCGGTCGTTCATGAGCTCGATCATGGTGCCGCCCGCGCCGAAGACGATCACCGGGCCGAAGGGCTGGTCGGTGACCAGGCCCACGTAGATTTCGCGTCCGCGCCGCGCGCGCACCATCTTCTGCACGGTCACGCCGTTGATGCGGGCATCGGGCGCCAGGCGCGCCACGCGCTCCATCATCTCCAGGTAGGTGTCGCGCGCGCTGGTGCCGTTCATCACGTTCAGCGCCACGCCCTCGACGTCGGATTTGTGCGAGATGTCGGGCGAGTCGATCTTCAGCGCCACCGGAAAGCCCAGCTGCGTAGCGATCATCATGGCTTCGTTGGCGCTGCGCGCGAGCAGGGTGCGGGTGATCGGGATGTGGAAGCACGACAGCAGCGACTTCGACTCCATCTCGGTCAGCACCTTGCGCCGCTCGGCCAGCACGCTCTCGATGAGCAGGCGCGCGCCGTCGATGTCGGGCTTGGCCAGCGCCGACAGCGGCGGCGGTGTCTGCTGCAGCAGCTGCTGGTTCCGGTAGAAGGCCGCGATGTTGCCGAAGGCACCGACGGCCGCCTCGGGCGTGCGAAAGCTCGGAATGGTGGCCTCGGCCAGCACGGCCCGCGCATTGCCCACCGAGGCGTCGCCCATCCAGCAGGACAGCAGCGGCTTGGGCATGGGGCGCGGAATGTCGGCCAGCGCGCGCGCCGTGGCGGCCGCGTCGACGCCGGCCTTGGGCGAGAAGATGGCGAGCACGCCGTCGATCTGGCTGTCGGCCGAAGCGGTGTCGATGGCGGCGCGAAAGTGCGCGGGCGTGGCGTCTTCCGACAGGTCGATGAGGTCGGTGAGCGACGCGAGCGCCGGCAGCGACGGTTGCAGCGAGCGCTGCGCGGGGGCCGAGAGGCGGCCCAGGTCCAGCCCGATCTCGTTGATCCAGTCGGCCGCGAGCACGCCGGGGCCGCCGCCATTGGTGACCACGGCCAGCCGCTTGCCCACCGGCCGGTAGCGCGAGGCCAGGCACTTGGCGGCCGAGAACAGCTCGACAAAGGAGCGCACCCGCACCGCGCCCGCGCGGCGCAAGGCGGCGTCGAACACATCGTCGCTGCCCACGATGGCCGCGCTGTGCGTCTGCGCGGCCTCGTTGCCGGCCGGCTTGCGGCCCGCCTTGAGCACCACCACCGGCTTGGCGTGCGAGGCCGAGCGCAGTGCGCTCATGAAGCGGCGCGCATCGGCAATGCCTTCGAGGTACACGATGATGCTGTGCGTGCTCGAATCGTTGGCCAGGAAGTCGAGCACCTGCGGAATGTCGACCGAGGTGTGCGGGCCGAGCGACACCACGCTGGAAAAGCCCACGCCGTTCTGCCGCGCCCAGTCGAGCATCGAGGCCGTGAGCGCGCCCGACTGCGACACCAGCGCCAGCGGCCCGGTGCGCGCGAGCGGGCCGGCCACGCTGGCGTTCAGGTGCAGCGGCGGGCGCTGGAAGCCCAGCGAATTCGGGCCCAGCAGGTGCACGCCTTCGCGGCGCGCGATCTTGCGCCACTGCGCGGCCTGCTCGGCGGCGATGCCGGTGGAGATGACCACCGCGGCCTTGCAGCCGATGCGGCCCGCGATCTCGAGGGCGGCCGCCACATCGTGCGGCGCCAGCGCGATCAGCGCCAGGTCGGCATGCGTCTGCGCCAGTTCTTCGAGCGTGCCCTGGGTGCGCACGTCCAGAAAGCGCAACGTGCCGTCGAAGCGGTCGGCCCGGAAGGCTTCGCGCAGCGTGCGGCCCAGGGCGGTCTGGCCGCCCGGATCGCTGGGCTGGCCGACGAAGGCCACGATCGACGCCGGGGCGAACAGGGGGGTCAGGAAATGCTTGTCCATGCCCTAGTTTGCCCGGATCGGGGCGTGCCGCAAGCACCGCGTGTACACTCGCCGGCTCATGTCGTGCCTTTCACTTTCCCCCGTTGCAGCATCCAGCGCCGCCGTTGTCGGCCGCACGATGCCGTTCGCCGCCTGCGTGCGAACGAGCGACGCAGTGAATGCACGAATGATTACCACCATGACCGCCGCGGCCCCCTGAGCACGCGCAGGGTGGCCGCTCCGGCAGCCACCTGGTGTCTCTTCTCCCGAATGAACGAAACCCAGCTGGCAGCTGGGTTTTTTTGTTTTTGTCCTGTTCGTTCGTTGTTTGGAGAAGCCCATGTACCGCGATCCCGTCTCGTCCTTCCTGCCCCAGCCCAGCCATCCTGCGGCCATTCGCCCCCTGCGCGTCGGCATGATCGGCATCGGCACCGTGGGCGCGGGCACCTTCCGCGTGCTGGCCCGCAACCAGGACCTCATTGCCGCGCGCGCCGGGCGCGGCATCGAGGTGACGGTGGTGGCGGCGCGCAACCTCGCGCGTGCCCAAGGCATCGTGGGCGAGGGCGTGGCGCTCACGGCCGACCCGATGCAGGTGGCCACCGATCCCGATGTCGACGTGGTGGTCGAGGTGGCCGGCGGCACCGGCCCGGCGCGCGACTGGGTGCTGGCGGCCATTGCGCACGGCAAGCACGTGGTCACGGCCAACAAGGCGCTACTGGCCGTGCACGGCCCCGAGATCTTCGCCGCCGCCAGCGCACACGGCGTGGCCGTGATGTACGAGGGCGCGGTGGCGGTGAGCATCCCCATCGTGAAAGCGCTGCGCGAGGGCCTCACGGCCAACCGCATCGAGTGGGTGGCGGGCATCGTCAACGGCACCACCAACTTCATCCTGAGCAAGATGCGCGACGAGGGCCTGGACTTCGCCGACGCGCTCGCGCAGGCCCAGGCGCTGGGCTATGCCGAGGCCGACCCGGCCTTCGACATCGAGGGTGTCGACGCCGCCCACAAGACCGCGCTGCTGGCCGCCAACGCCTTCGGCATGCCGGTCCGCTTTGCCGACGCGCAGGTCGAGGGCATCACCGCGCTGCAACGTGTGGACGTGGCCTGCGCCGAACAGCTGGGCTTTCGCGTCAAGCTGCTGGGCGTGGCGCGTCGACGTGAAGAAGGCGTGGAGCTGCGCGTGCAGCCCGCGCTGGTGCCGGCGACGCACCTGCTCGCGCAGGTGAACGGCTCGATGAACGGCATCATGGTCAAGGCCGACGCGGCGGGCGTCACGATGTACTACGGCGCGGGCGCCGGCTCGGAGCAGACCGCCTCGGCCGTGATCGCCGACCTGGTCGACGTGGCGCGCCTGGACGGCACCCACGCCGGCCAGCGCGTGCCGCACACGGGCTTTCATGCGCATGCGGTGCGCGAACTGCCGGTGCTGCCGCGCGCGGCGGTGCGCAGCGCGCACTACCTGCGCGTGCCGGTGCAGGCGGCGACCGACATCGCGGCCGTGGCCGAGCTGCTGGCCGCGCAGCGGCTGCCGGTGCGGCAACTGGTGCTGGCGAACGGGCCGGCGGAGGCGGCGCCGCAGGTGCTGGTGATCACCGAATCGGCGTTGCAAAGCGCGGTCGATCTCGCCTTGCACGCGTTGCAGACGAGCCCGGTCGTGGTCGGTCCGGTGATCGCACTGCGCGTCGAAACCCTCGACGACTGAAGGGCCTCAGGGGTCGGACGCGGGTGCCCGCAGCCGCGGCTCCCAGTCTTCGACGCGCCCCGCATCCACCCGCTTGCGAAACGTGGTGCGCCAGCGCTCGGCCAACGCGGGCAGGGCGGCGGCCCGTTCCCATTCGGGCGCGAAGCGCGCGTCGCGCGAGAACAGCAGCGCGATGAGGCGCGACAGCGGCCACTCCGGGTGCGGGCGTTCCACGCGCGTGGCCATCGCGCCGGCCCGCACCCAGCCGGGCTCGAGCACGCGGTAGTACCAGCCCGTGCAGCCGCGCGCCTGCATCTCGCGCGCCATGCCGGGCCTGCCGAAGTGCGCGTCGAGCTTCCAGCAGGGCTGCCGGCCCTGCGACACCTGCGCCCGCGCATCGCCGAGCTGCACGACGTCGCCGATGCACACGGTCGATTCGTTCCAGCCGGTGGTCGAGACGTTCTCTCCGAAGGCGCCCGCATTCGACAGCAGCTCGCTTTGGTGGCTCGCCGAGGCCCAGCCCGCGTAGTGCTCGCGCGGGTAGTGGTGCACGGCCTTCTCGATGCCGCCGTGGATGCGCAGGTCGGCCTGCGCGTCGCCCTGCAGGCCGGTGGGCGACAGCCACAGCGCATCGGCCGTCGGCGTCTTGCGGATGCCGCTGCGCGTGCGGCCGTCGGGCAGCAGGGCCACGGGGCCGACCAGCAGCGCGTCGATGCGCAGGGCGGGCTGCGTCATGCGAGCGGATCCAGCCATGCCGTCAGCATGCGCACCGCCGCATCGGAGCGCAGGTCGGCCAACGCGGCGCTGCGGGCGCGCAGCGCGGGAATGTCGATGCCGGCCGCGGCCAGTTCGTGGTGGTGCCCGATGAGCCAGGGCTCGATGCGTGCGGGATCGGCCTCGGGGTGGAACTGCAGCGCGAGCGCATGGCGGCCGTGGCGGAAGGCCTGGTGCGGCGTGCGTGCGGTGCTCGCCAGCAGTTCGGCGCCGGGCGGCAGGTCGAAGGTGTCGCCGTGCCAGTGCAGCACGGGTTCGCCGTCCAGCGCCGCGAGGCACGAGGCCCGGCCCGCCGCGCTCAGGTCGACCGGCGCCCAACCGATCTCCGTGTGCCCCGACGGGTACACGCGGGCGCCGAGCGCGCGGGCCATGAGCTGCGCGCCCAGGCACAGGCCCAGCGTGGGGCGCTGCAGCGCCAGTCGTTCTTGCAGGCCGGCGATCGCTTCGGCGAGCCAGGGGTAGGTCGCCGTGTCGTACGCCCCGATGGGGCCACCGAGCACCACCACGAGGTCGGCGTGGCGCCACTCGTCGGCGCTGAGCGCGGACGGGCCCGCCTGCCGGTAGTCGATGGCGTGGCCGGCCCGGGTGAGCACGTTCGCGAAGCGCCCGAGGTCTTCGAAGGCGAGGTGTTGCAGGGCGATGCATGGCATGCGGCGAGTGTCCTTTCTTCGTTCAGGCGCGGCAGGCGGTGTCGTCGCAGGGGCCGTCTGGCGATGCGTCGCCTGCAGGTTGTGCAATGAGGTGCGCAGGGGCCTCTTCAGCCGCGAGCTGCCCGATGGCGGCGCCCAGTGCCATGTCGTCGAGCAGGCCGAAGTGGCTCATGCGCAGGCGCCCCTGCCGGTCGACCAGCACCGTGCTCGGCGTGCCCTGCCACTGGTAGTCGCGCATCGTGGCGGGGATGCCGCCGGTGGGCGAGGGCTGGTCGATGCCGATGGGAAAGCCCAGGCGGTACTCGCGCACGAAGGCGTCGAGCGCGGCGGGTGTCATGACGTCGTGGTGCTCGAACACCGAGTGCAGGCCGATCACCGCCACGTCTTTCGCGGCGAACAGCTGCCGCGTCTTCTTCGCCTGCGGCAGGCCGTGCGACACGCAGGCCGGGCACAGCATCTGGAAGGCGTGCAACACCACGACCCGGCCCCGCAGCGACGCGAGCGTGACGGGCGCGTCGGTGTTGAGCCACTGCGCGACCTGCAGTTCGGGCGCTTCGGGGCGCGGCCAGGCCATGTCAGGCCGCCTCGGTGCGCAGCTTCACCTGCGGGAAATCCACCGGCACCTGGAACGCCACGTTCACGTAGTTGGTGAACAGGTTCAGCGCGACGTGGGCCAGGATCTCGACGATGTGCCGGTCGTCGAAGCCCACGGCGCGCAGGGCCTGCACGTCGGCGTCGTTGACCTGGCCGCGCGCATCGACGAGCTTGAGCGCAAAGCGCAGCGCCGCCGCGGTGCGCGGGTCGGCCGATTCGCCGGCCTGTGCGGCCGTCATGTCGGCGGCCGACACGCCCGCCTTGCGGCCCAGCGCGGTGTGCGCTGCAAGGCAGTAGTGGCAGGCGTTGCGGTCGGCCACGGCCACGGCGATCTGCTCGCCGAGCTGCGCCGGAATGACGCCGCCGCCGAGCGCGCCGAACGATCCCCAGAGGCTGCGCAGCGCCGCGGGCGAGTTGGCGACGGCGCGGAACATGTTGGGCGTGGCGCCGAAGGCACCGTGGATTTGGGAGAGCAAGACCTGGGCGTCGCCGGTGGCGGCGGTGTCGGTGACGAGGTTGACGCGGGGCATGAAGACTTCCTTTCGGTGATGACGATGCAACCAGTGTCTTCCCGCAATCCGTATGATTTGAACGCTTTCATCCATTCAACATACCTTTTCGTCCAATGCCGAGCGCACAGCCACCGCCGCCCATCGACAGGCTCTCGTCCCTGCTCGAGCGCTTCCGTGTCCGGGCCCACCTGTTCCACACGGGGCCGCTGTGCGGCGTGACGCACTTCGCGGCGAAGGAAGGGCGCAGCTTCCTGCATGTGATGCGGCGCGGCGAGATGGTGGTCACGCATTCGGCGCCGTCGGTGCGTTCGGCCGGCGTGCCGCGCAAGCTGGTCGTGAAGGAGCCCAGCCTGCTGTTCTACCCACGCCCGCTGGCGCACGACTTCCACAACGCGCCCACCGAAGGCTCGGATTTCGTCTGCGCCACGGTCGACTTCGACGGCGGCGAGGCGCACCCGCTGGTGCGCGCCTTGCCGCCGCTGGTGCGGCTGCCGCTGCATGCGGTCGACGGCCTCGAAGCGGCGCTGGCGCTGCTGTTCGCGGAAACCGGGCGCGTGCTGTGCGGGCACCGGCTGCTGGCCGACCGGCTGTTCGAGGTGGTGCTGATCCAGCTGCTGCGCTGGCTGCTCGACCATCCGCAGGAGAGCGGCGTGCCCGCAGGTTTGTTGACCGGGCTGGGCGATCCGCAACTGGCGCGCGTGCTCGTCGCGCTGCACGAGCGACCGGGCGAGCCGTGGCCGCTCGAACAGATGGCCACCGAGGCCGGCATGTCGCGCAGCGCGTTCGCGGCGCGCTTCAAGTCGGTGGTGGGCGCGACGCCCGCCGACTACCTGGCTCAG
This sequence comes from Variovorax boronicumulans, assembly GCF_009811375.1. Lineage (NCBI taxonomy): Bacteria > Pseudomonadati > Pseudomonadota > Betaproteobacteria > Burkholderiales > Comamonadaceae > Variovorax > Variovorax boronicumulans. The sequence continues at coordinate 2,351,804 of NZ_BKDH01000001.1, read as the reverse complement.
TGGCGCCTGACGATCGCGCAGGCCGAGCTGCGCACGGGCGCGTCGGTCAAGACGATTGCCGACGGCCTCGGCTACGCGAACGCCTCGGCGCTGTCGCGCCTGTTTGCGCAGAAGGTGGGCGTGTCGCCGCGCGAATGGCTCGCGCGGCAGTCTTCTTGAACGTTCAGTTCGCGGCGCGCAAAAAGCGCTCGGTCAGCAGCACCCAGTAGGCGCCGCCCACCGCAACGTTGCTGTCGTTGAAGTCGTAGCCCGGGTTGTGGACCATGCAGGCGCCGTGCGCGTCGCCGTCGCCATTGCCGATGAGCAGGTAGCAGCCGGGCACGCGCTCCAGCATGAAGGCGAAGTCTTCGCTGCCCGGTAGCGGCGGCGTCTGCCAGGTGACCTGCGCCGGGCCCACGAGTTCTTCGGCCACGGTGCGCGCGAAGGCGGTTTCTTCGGGCGTGTTGACCAGCACCGCGTAGCCGGGCCGCCAGTCGATCTGCGCCTGCACGCCGAAGCTCTCGGCCTGCGCGGCGACCAGCGCCTTGATGCGGGTTTCGATCTTCTTGCGCACCTCGCGGTCGAGGGCGCGCACGCTCACCTCGAGCACGGCGCCTTGCGGGATCACGTTGTTGGCCTTGCCCGCGTGGATGACGCCCACCGTGACCACCGCCATCTGTAGCGGATCGATGTTGCGCGAGACCACGCTCTGCAGCGCCATCACGATGCTGGCCGCGGCCACGATGGGGTCGGCCGCGCGGTGCGGCATGGCGCCGTGGCCGCCCACGCCAGTGAGGGTGATCGTGGCGTAGTCGGACGAGGCCATGGCCGGGCCTTCGCGCATCGCCAGCCGGCCCTGCGCCATGCCGGGCATGTTGTGCATCGCGAAGATGGCGTCGCAGGGGTAGCGCTCGAACAGGCCGTCGTCGATCATGCGCACCGCGCCGCCGCCGCCTTCTTCGGCGGGCTGGAAGATCAGGTTCAGCGTGCCGTCGAAGCGCCCGCGTTCGGCCAGGTGCTGCGCCGCCGCCAGCAGCATCGCCGTGTGGCCGTCGTGGCCGCAGGCGTGCATCACGCCCGTGTGCGCGCTGGCGTAGGCCAGGCCCGTGGCCTCGTCGATGGGCAGGGCGTCCATGTCGGCACGCAGGCCGAGGCGACGCGTGCCGCTGCCGCGCACCAGCCGGCCCACCATGCCGGTGCCGCCGATGTGGCGCTCGACGGTGTAGCCCCAGGCCTGGAGCTTTTCGGCCACCAGCGCCGAGGTGCGGTGCTCGTCGAAGCCGAGTTCGGGGTGCTGGTGGATGTCGCGGCGGATGCCGATGAAGGTATCGGCGCTGGCGTGCAGGTCGTTCAGGAGGGCGGTGGTGCTCATTGGGGTTCCAGGCGGATGGACTTGGCGATGTCGCGGTAGCGCGCGGTCTCGGCTTCATAGAACTTCGCCGATTCGGCCAGCGTCGTCTGCGGCGAGGCCAGCTGGGTCTGGGCCGCGAGCTGCTCGCGCACGCTCGTTTCCTTCAGCGCCGCGCCGACGGCCTGGTGCAGCTTCTGCACCACGTCTTCAGGTGTGTTCTTGCGCACGAAGAAGCCGCTCCAGGTCTTGTAGTTGACGTTCTTCAGCTCCTTGCCTTCGCTGGCGGTGGGCACGTTCTTCAGCAGCTCGGAGCGCTGCCCGCCGAGCTGACCGAGGATCTTCAGCCGGCCCTGGTCGGCCAGCGCGCCCATGGCGGCGCTGTAGACCAGCACGGCAAAGTCGACCTGGCCGCCGCCGATGTCCTGCAGCAGCGGCGCGTTGCCCTTGTAGGGCGCGTGCATGAGCTTCACGCCGGTGTCCAGCTGCACCTTCTCGAGGATCAGGTGGTACAGCGAGCCGATGCCCACGCTGCCGTACGACAGCGGCTTGTCGGGCGACTTGCGCGCCAGCGCAATGAGCTCGTCGACGCTGTTGGCCGGCAGGTCCTTGCGGGCGACGAAGACCATCACGGCCTCGGCCACCGGATGCACCATGCGGAAGTCTTCGGCCTTGAGCTTCACGGCCGCATTGGCCAGCGGCGCAAGAATGATCTCGTTGGGCGAACCCTGGAAGAGGTAGTAGCCGTCGGCCGGCGCGGCCAGCACCTTCTGCGCGGCCATGGCGCCGCTCACGCCACCCAGGTTCTCCACGACCACCTGCTGGCCCAGCGCCTTGCCCAGCGGCACGGTGAAGATGCGCGCGGTGGCGTCCGAGGGGCCGCCGGCCGGGTAGGGAACCATCAGGTTCACGGGCTTGGCGGGAAAGCCGTCGGCGCGGGCGGGGCCCGCGGCCGCCAGCATCAGCCCGCAGCCGAGCAGCAGCGCGGATCGGAAGAGCGAAGTCGTCGTCAAAGTCATGTCTCCTGGGGTGGGGCCGGCTCGTGGGGCCGGATGCAGGGGAATGCTAGGAGCGGGCCGACGCAACGTCCAATGCATTGTTGGCTGCATTAGCATGAGTCCAATGCATTCATGAAAACGAGGTTTTCGCCATGACGCTGGTCCAACTGAGGCACCTGATTTCGCTGGCCCACACGGGCTCGTTCAGCCAGTCGGCGCAGGCGCTGCACCTGACGCAGCCCGCGCTCAGCCGCAGCGTGCGCGCGCTCGAGGACGAGCTGGGCATGCCGCTGTTCGACCGCATCGGTCGGCGCAACGAGCTCACGGTCTTCGGGCGTGAGGTGCTGGAGCGCGCGCGGCTCTTGGTGTCGGAGGCCGAGGCGCTGCGCGACCGCGGCCGGCAGATGCGCGAAGGCGAGGGCGGCACGGTGCGCATCGGGCTGGGTTCGGGGCCGGGTGCGCTGCTGATGACGCCCTTCTTGCTGCACATGGCGACGCACCACCCGGCCGTGCGCACCGTGATCGCGCGCGGCAGCACCGACCTGCTGGCGCAGGCGCTGCGCGAGCGCAGCCTGGACGCGCTGGTGGTCGATGCGCGCGCGCTCAAGCCCGCGCCCGACCTGGTGCTGACCCACGTGTACGAGCTGCGTGGCGCCTTCCTGTGCCGCCGCGGCCATCCGCTCACACGGCTGCGCAAGGGCGTGAGTTTCGAAGCGGTGCAGCGCTACCCGATCGCCTCGACGCCGCTGAGCGACGAGGTGGCGCGCGGGTTGGTCGAAACCTACGGCCCGCAGGCGCATCCTGCCAACTGCGTGACCCTGCAGTGCGAGGAGCTGCCCAGCATCGCCGACGTGGTGCGCCAGAGCGACACGGTGCTGCTCGCGGTGCACGAGTCGGCACCCGACCTGGTCGAGTTGCGGATGGAGCCGCCGATGCGCGGCACGGCGCGCTTCGGGCTGGTGACCTTGCGCCAGCGCACCGAGGCACCGGCGCTGGCGATTCTTCGCCGGCTGATGAAGGAACGGATGGCGGGGGCGTAGGGCGCCGTCTGCTCAGGGCGCCGCCTGCGCCGACAGCGCAAGCTGGAGTTCGTCCAGCAGGTCCGCCACGCGCATGTGGTCCGAAGCGGTTTCGGCGCGAGCGATTTCCTCCAACGCATCGGCGGGCGCTGCCACAGCCGCAGCGTCGACCATCAAGGCCGCGCCCCGGATCCGGTGCGCATGGTGCGCCGCGCTCGCGGTGTCGCCCGCAGCGAACGCCCGGCGCAACGCCGCAAGGTCTTCCGCCATGGCCTCGTGAAACTGCGGCGGCAAGGCCGTGCCGGGACGTTGCGGCGACGACGGCGCTCCGCCCAGCCAGAGCTGCAGCATGCTCGACAGTTCGTCCAGGCGCAGCGGCTTCTTGAGCACGCCGTCCATCCCGCATTCCATGCATTCGTCGAGGTGCGCCGAGTCGGTCGCGGCCGAGATCGCGATCACGGGCAGATGGGTGACGCCGGCCTCGCGCTCGCGCTCCCGGATGCGGCGTGTCGCTTCATAACCGCTCATTCCGGGCATGTGGCAGTCCATGAGCACGAGCGCAAAAGGATGCGGCGGCGCGAGCGCGGCCAGTGCCGCCGCGCCGTCGGCTTCGATCCGGGCGTCGTAGCCCAGCATGCGCAACTGCTCCGCGATGATGAACTGGTTGCCCGGGTGGTCCTCCACGACCAGCACGGTGGCCGCAGGCCCGGCGGGCGGCTTGCCATGCGCCGCAGCGGCATCCCTGGACAGTTCTTGTGGGGGCGATACAAGCCGCACCGGCAGGGCGAACTCGACCGAGGTGCCCGCACCGAGCCGGCTGCTCAACCGGATCTCGCCGCCCATCAACTCGACCAGCTCCTTGCAGATGGTCAGCCCCAGGCCGGTGCCGCCGAAGCGCCGGGTCGTGGAGCTGTCGGCCTGCGAATAGGCATCGAAGAGGGTGGCCTGCTGCGAGGGCGCGATGCCGATGCCGGTGTCACTCACCGTGACCGTCAGCAGGCCGTTCATGTCGCCATCGTCCAGAAGCTCCAGCGTCACGTCGATGCGCCCGCGCTCGGTGAACTTCACGGCATTGCCCAGCAGGTTGAGCAGCACCTGCCGCAACCGCGTGGGGTCGATCAGCACCTGCCGGCCCGACGGGTTGTGCGTGCGCACCGCGATGACCAGCGGCTTGTCCTGCGCGTTCACGCGCGCCACATGCGCCACCTTCTGCGCCAGCGCGTCGACGTCGGTGGGCATCAGTTCCAGCGCGAGGCGCCTGGCGTCCAGCTTCGAGAGGTCGAGCACATCGTCCAGCAGCGACAGCAGGGCTTCGGCGGCCGCCGAGGCGGTGCGCGTGAAACGCGTCTGGCGCGCATCCAGCGGCGTGTGCGCCAGCATCTCGATGGAGGCCAGCACCGCGTTCATGGGCGTGCGGATCTCGTGGCTCATGACCGCCAGGAAGTTCGACTTGGCGCGCTCGCTCTTCTGCGCGGCGCGCTGCGCCACGCGGGCGCGCCAGGCGAACCAGCCGAGCAGCACGACGCCGCCGAGCAGCAGCAACAGCTGTGGCAGGCGGTAGCGCACGATCGACAGCAGCGACGGTTCGCCGAAGTCTGTCTGCTCCAGCCACCGGTCGTTCATCTGGCCGGTCTCCGCCGCCGAGAGGCTGGCGAGCGACTTCTCCACGATGGAATGCAGCAGCGGCAGGTCGGCGCGAACGCCCATCTGGGCCACGTACAGGAGATCGCCGATCGTGCCGGAGATGCTCAACTGGCGCGCATGCCTGCGGCGCATCATGGGCAGGAACACCGCGTCGGAGCCGATGGCGGCGTAGGCCTCGCCGGTGATCACCGCGTCGAGGCTTTCCATCGGTTCGCTGGTGGGCAGCACGCGCACGCCGGGGTAGCGCTCGGCGAAGACATGGGCGTAGGTGCCTCCGCCGCGCACGGCCGCCACCTTGCCGTCCAGGTCCTTCATGTGCAGGACGAAGGGGGCGTCGGTGCGCGTGACGATGATCGTCTGCGCCACGAAGAAGGGATCGGTCAGGCGCAGCCTGGCGCCGACTTCGCGCGTGGTTCGCTGGGCGCTGGCGTTCGGGAACATGTCGACCTTGCCGTCGAGGAAGGCCTGCTGGGCTTCCTGCCAGTCGGGGGTGGCGTGCAACTCGAAGCGCAGGCCCGACTTGCGGGCGACCGCGTCGAGGTACTCCGCGATCAATCCCTTGTAGCGGCCGTGCTCGATGGATTCCAGCGGGCTCAGCCGCGTGTCGGCGGCATAGCGCACGACGGGGTTGGCCTTCATCCAGCGCTGTTCCTCGTCGGTGAAGAGGGGCTGCGCCTGCGCCCAGGCAGGGCCGGCGGGGAGGACCATCGCGCCGCACATCGTCCACCGGGCCGCTCGCCCGAGAGCGCGCCAGGGGTTCATGTCTTGTCCAGCTGGTGGCGGATCTTGAACAGCTCGTTGTCCGTGCGGATGCCCAGCTTGCGGAACGCCGCGTGCTTCTGCGTGCTGATGGTGTTCACGTTGCGGGAGAACTTCGCGGCGATCTGCGTGACCGACAGGCCTTCCAGGCAGCAGCGCAGCACCTCGCGCTCGCGTGGGGACAGCAGCGGGTTCTTCGTGAGCGCCTCGGCGTCGGTGTGGGGCGACGCGGCCTCGGAAAAGGTCGCGATGTCCGCTGCCATGTCGGGATGCAGGTGGATGCGGCCCTTGCCCACCGTGCGCACGGCCGCCACCAGCTCGTCCAGTTCCTGGCTCTTTCCGACATAGCCGCGCGCGCCGGCCTTCAGCGCCAGCGCCACGGTGGCCGCGCTGTAGTGCGCGGAGATGACGATCGTCCGGCTGCGCGGATGCCGCACCTTCAGCGCCCGCAGGAGGTTGAGCCCGTCGATGTCCGAAGGCCCGAGCGAGAAATCCACGAGCACGACATCGGCCGCCACGGTGGCCAGGGCATCGAGCAGTTCGCGACTGGTGGCATGGCTGCCGACCACCGACAGGTCGGGCTCGTCCGCCAATCTTGCGATCAGGCCATGCCGGACGACCGCGTGGTCGTCGAGCACCATCAGGCGAAGCGGCTGCGCGGCGAGGTGGTGTGCCATGAGGACCCTCCCAGTGGGCGGATCGTAGGCCGCTCGCCCCCACGTCGACACCATCACAACGAGGGGATGCGTGAGCGCATGCCGCGCGAGCCCGCGCCGCTCCGGGTTCGAATTTTCGAACGATCCCTAAGTCGACCCCCCGATTTTTCGTTGCATTTCTATATCGGGAAAAGCACCCAAAAAGAACAATTCATCGGAGCAAAACACGCCGCCGCTCACACGCTTTTCGTGCGCACTTTCAAGGGCGCTCGCTGCAAGAGGCGCAAGGCCCTTGCAACGCGAAACCCGACGCATCGGCGGTTGGATTGGGTTCGTTGCGGTGCAGTCCAACGCATCGTTTCGAGGCCATGGGTGGGTTTCAACGAATCCTTCGTTGACCCTTTTTTTTGAAGTTCTTGAGGAAATACCAGTGAAGAAAATTGCAACCCTTGCCGCTGCCACCTGCGCGGCTGCCGTGATGTTCGTGCCCGGCCAGGCAAGCGCCGAAAGCGCCGAACTGCGGATCACCGGCACCATCATTCCGGCCGCGTGCACGCCCGTCTTCACGGGCGGCGGCGTGGTCGACTACGGCAACATTCCCGCCAGCTCGCTGAACCCGACGGCCCAGACCACGCTCGCGGACAAGTCGACCCAACTGACGCTGACCTGCGATTCGCCCGCGCTGTTCGGCTTCAAGGTGATCGACGAACGCGCTGCGACGGCGGTCGCCGCGTTGGAAACCATCCCGGGGTATGCCACGAACGCGAAGTTCGGCCTGGGCGCCGTGGATGGCAAGAACATCGGCGCCTATTCGTTGCAGATCACGAAAGAGACGGCCGATCAAGGCAGCACCAAACACATCAACAGCGTGGACGGCGGAGCCACCTGGTCGGACTTTGCGGGCGGCATGACCGGCGACGGCGGCACGCTCGTTGCGTTCGCCGCCAGTGCCACGGGAACGGTGCCAGGCGCCCACACCGCCATCACGGCCGACATCCGTGTGGTGACCGCCATCGACAAGGGCAGCAACCTGCCACTGACCCAGAAGATCCCGCTGGATGGCCTGTCGACCTTCGAGCTCGTCTACCTGTAAGCAGCGACCGGCGAACAGCCCGCCAATTCATTTCCGCTCTTGTTTCTTCTGCCGCCAGGGGCAGCGTTGCGGGGCCTTGGCGGGTGTCAACGAATCCTTCGTTGAAATCTTTTTTTGAATTTCTTGAGGAAATACTTGTGAAGAAAATTGCAACCCTTGCCGCCGTCGCCAGCGTGGTCGCCGTGATGTTCGTCCCCGGCCAGGCGAGCGCCGAAAGCGCCGAACTCCGGATCACCGGCACGATCACGCCCACTGCTTGCACGCTCGTTTTCACAGGCGGTGGCGTGGTCGACTACGGCAAGATTCCCGCCAAGTCGCTGAGCCCGACGGCCCAGACCAATCTCCCGGAGAAATCGATCCAACTTGGCATGACCTGCGAAGCGCCTGTGCTGTTCGGCTTCAAGGTGGTCGACGAACGCGCTGCCACCGCGGTCACTTCGCTGGAAACGATCGCGGGGCATGCCGCGAACAAGAAATTCGGCCTGGGCGCTGTAGACGGCAAGAAGATTGGCGCATATTCGTTGCAGCTTGTGAGTCAGACCGCTGATGACGGTCCCGCGGTTTCCCTTGAGAGCGGGAACGGCGGCGCTACCTGGGTGGCCTTTGGCCAGATCGGCCTGGTGGGCGATGGGAGCAAGCTCGTTTCATTCCTCACCGGCTCGGGAACTGCGCCGAATGCTCACACGTCTGTCACGGCCGATATCCGTGTGGTGACCGCCATCGACAAGGGCAGCAACCTGCCGCTGACCCAGCAGATCCCGCTGGATGGCCTGTCGACGTTCGAACTCGTCTACCTGTAAGCAGCGACTGGCGAACAGCCCGCCGATTCATTTCCGCTCTTGTTTCGTCTGTCGCCAGGGGCAGCGTTGCGGGGCCTTGGCGGGTGTCAACGAATCCTTCGTTGAAATCTTTTTTGAATTTCTTGAAGAAATATTTATGAAGAAAATTGCAACTTTCGCCGCCGTCGCCAGCGTGGTCGCCGTGTTGTTCGTCCCCGGGCAGGCGAGCGCCGAAAGTGCCGAGCTCCGGATCGCCGGCACGATCACGCCGACTGCTTGCGCGCTCGTTTTCGCAGGCGATGGCGTGGTCGACTACGGCAAGATTCCTGCCAAGTCGCTGAGCCCGACGGCCCAGACCAATCTCCCGGAGAAATCGATCCAACTTGGCATGACCTGCGATGCGCCTGTGCTGTTCGGCTTCAGGACGATCGATGAACGCGCAGGAACCGCGGTCACTTCGCTTCAAACGGGTGTGGGGGAGCCGGAAACGAAGTTCGGCTTGGGCACTTCGGATGGCCAGAAGATTGGCGCCTATTCGATGCAGATTGTGGGTGCGACCGCCGATGGAGGACTCGCGAAACCCATTTTTAGCGCGAACGGCGGCGCCACCTGGGGAAACCTCAACACTGGCGGCCTGATGACTGATGGGCGCAGACTCATCGCATTCGTCAACAACGGGGGATCGGGGCCGAATGCTCACAAGTCTGCCACGACGGACATCCGTGTGACGACCGCCATCGACAAGGGCAGCAACCTGCCGTTGACCCACGCGATCCCGCTGGATGGCCTGTCGACCTTCGAACTCATCTACCTGTAAGCAGCGGCTGACGAACAGCCCGCTCGTCCATTTCCATTCTCGATTCTTCCGCCGTCAAAGGCCGCGTTTCGGGACCATGGACGGGCTTCAACCAATCCTTCGTTGAAATCTCTTTTGAAGTTCTTGAGGAAACATCTGTGAGGAAAATTGCAACTCTTGCCGCTGCCGCCTGCGCGGCCGCCGTGATGGTCGTGCCCGGCCAGGCGAGCGCCGACAGTGCCGAGCTCCGGATCGCCGGCACCATCACGCCATCCCCTTGCACGCCCGTTTTCACGGGCGGAGGCGTGGTCGACTACGGCAACATTCCCGCCAGCTCGCTGAATCCGACGGCCCAGACCACGCTCGCGGAAAAGTCGATCGAACTGATCATGACCTGCGATGCGCCTACGCGGTTCGGCTTCAAGGTGATTGACGAACGCGCCGCGAGCGCGATCACTTCGCTTGAAACGATCAAGGGGGCCGCCCCGAACATGAAGCTCGGCTTGGGCACTTCGGATGGCAAGAAGATTGGCGCCTATTCGTTGAAGCTCTTGGGTCTGATCACCAGTGAAGGCGGCGCGTATATCGTTCAGAGCGATAACGGCGGTACCAGCTGGAGCCAAGTTGGCTCATCTACCCTGGTCGCTGATGGGAGCAGGCTCATTGGGGCCGTCAACAGCGCCACGACCACGACGCCGAATCCCCACAAGTCCGTCACGACCACGATCGGCGTGGTGACCGCCATCGACAAGAGCAGCAACTTGCCGTTGACCCACGCGATCCCGCTGGACGGCCTGTCGACGTTCGAACTCGTCTACCTGTAAGCCACACGGCTGTATCGGCCGGACCTTCCGCCCGATACAGGGTTGTGCCGGGCAGGGCGCCTGGCGCAATCCTTTCCGGGACATCCCGTTCTCGAGCCCGCTGCGGCATTGAGGACCCTTCGGCATCGCGTCCGGACCGTTCGGGATCGACGCGGTGCCACCCCTGGTGCCACGGCTGGCGAACAGCCCGCCGGTCCCTCCCCATTTTTGACTCTTCTCGAAAGCGCCCCTTTCGAGACGGCGGACGCGCTCGTCCGACCACAGGAAAGAGAACCGTGAACTTCATCCCTGCCAGATTTGTTTTCGCACTGTCCGCCTCGACCGCATTGATTGCGGGCCTTGCCCCGCTGCCGCTGCATGCCGCGGGCATGCTGCCGGAGACCTCGGTCGTCATCGTCAACGAGAGCGATGGCGAAGCCAGCATCAACGTCAAGAACACGGACGCCAAGCCGGCGCTCATGTTCACGTCGCTGACGGGCATTCCCGGGGACGACGACACCCTGCTGATCGTGACCCCTCCGGTCGCCCGGGTCGAGCCGGGCGAAACACAGCTCGTGCGCTTTCTGCTGCAGACCAAGGAGCCGCTGAAGACGCAACGCCTGCGGCGCGTGATCTTCGAAGGCATTCCGCCGAAGAACACGGAACCGGGCCTGCGCGTGACCATGAACGTGCGCCAGAACCTGCCGGTGCTGATCCACCCCAAGGGCCTGGCCAAGGACGACCAGCCATGGAAGCGACTGAAGTGGTCGGTCGGGACCGGCACGCTGCGCGTCGTGAACGACAGCCCGTACGTGGTGCGCATGGCCACCGAGGTCCAGTTGCTGCCGTCGACCGCGACGGTCGAATTGCCACGCCCCTATGTGCTGCCCGGTGAGACGGTGGAAGTGCCCCTGCCGGCCGCTGCGAAGGGGGCCGCCACGGTGCGGATGGTGCCTGCGACGGTGTATGGCTTCACCGTGGCCCGCTACGACGTCAGGCTCGCGGCGCACTGACGATGGCTGGGTTGTCCTTCCGCACCGCGGCCCCGGCGGCCGCCCACCGGCCGCGCGGGCGCGCCCCGGGCCGAGTTCACCGCCGCTCGCCGGTGGCTGCGGCCGCCGTGGGCGGGCGCACGAAAGGCGCTTCGGTCGGCCTGCCGGCGGCGCTCTGCGTGCTGCTGGTGTCTCCCTCGGCCTTTGCCCTGGCCGGCGAGGAGCGCGCCGACGCCCTCGAGCAGTTCATCAAGGAGAAGCAGGTCGCCGGCTTCGACCTGGACGTGCTCAGGCAGCGCGGCATCGACCCGAAGCTGGCGGACTACTTTCGCCACGAAGCCCGCTTTCGCGTCGGGACGAGCGTGGTGACGCTGTTCGTCAACGGCGAGCGGCGCGGGCTGGTGCCTGCCACCTTCGATGCGGAGGGCCGCCTGTGCTTCGACGAGACGTTGCGGGACAAGGCCGGCCTCGTCACGGGCAGCGAGACGGGGGCGGATGACGCAGCTGCGGGCGCCACGGCCTGCGATGAATTCCAGCGCCAGTTTCCCAGCACGATCGTCGAGCTGCGCCCCGGCAGGGACGAGGTCCGCCTCATCGTGCCGACCGATGCGTTCCGGGCCCGCGAGCGGGCCGACACCTTCAGCAGCGGCGGCGTCGCCGGCCTGCTGAACTACGACCTGCTGACGATGGACAGCCGCCATGCCGGGGGCACCAGCAGCTTCCATTCGCTGGGCACCGAGGCCGGCCTGAACGTCGGCGACTGGATCTTTCGCAGCCGCCAGAGCTACACGTCGAACAACGGCAAGGAAAAGCTCCAGCACCTGTATGCCTACGGCCAGAAGACGCTGACCGGCCTGGGCGCCACGGTGCAGGGCGGCCAGATCACCATCGCCAGCTCGATCTTCCCGGGCGATCCGATCCTGGGCGTGCAGATCGTCCCGGAAGAGGCCCTGCGCGCGGACGCACGCGACAACGGCGCCGTGGTCGAAGGCATCGCCCACACGCAGGCCCGCGTCGAGGTGCGGCAGAACCACGCGCTCATCTACTCGACGGTCGTCCCGCCGGGGCCGTTCTCGCTGACGGGCCTGCCGTTGCTCAGCGGCGCGAGCGACCTGGAGGTCACGGTCATCGAGGCCGACGGTTCCCGCCGGCCGTTCACCGTGCCAGCGGCCGCCCTGGGCGCGACCGCGCTTCGCACGACAGCCGGCTACTCGTTCGCGGTCGGCCGCTACCGCCCGTACGGCCACGGCGACCGGCAGGACAAGCCCTGGGTCGCGACCGGCACCGGCACCTGGGCACTGGACAAGCGCACGCACCTGACGGCGGGTGCCATGGCGGCCTCGCGCTACCAGGCCGCGGCATGGGCCGTGAATCGCATGGTGGTTCCGGGCACGATGGCGGGGTTTCGCCAGGCCGTGTCCAACGCCGCAGGGGAGGGCGTGCGCGGCACGCAGGTCAACGCGTCGGTGAGCAGCGTGATCTCGCCCGCCTTGTCGGCGTCGATGAGCGCCACGCAACAGACCCGGGGCTTTCGCGACCTGGCGGACACGGTGAACCCGGACCTGTTCGACACCCGCTGGACACGCCAGCGCTACAAGGGCCAGTACACGGGCTCTGTCGGTTGGACCCACGCGAGCCTTGGCGGTTTCCGGCTGGCCTATTCGGCCTCCTCGAGCTTCGACGGACGCCACATCCAGCGCGTGATCGGCTCGTGGGTGAAATCGTTCCCGCACGCGACGGTATCGCTCAACGTGGAACGCAGCACCGGCGACCTGGGGCGCTTCGACAACCGGCATGCGGCCTATGTCACGGTGAGCATTCCGCTGGGCTCGAAGACGGTCAAGACGTACGTCAACCGCTACGACGACCGGACCCGCGCCGGCGTCACGCTCAACGAGCGCATCGACGACACCACGAGCTACCAGGTCTCGGCCGAGCGGGACAGCCGCGACGGGCGCAACGACTTCGCTGGGCGCCTGAGCCTGCTGCCGCGCTACACACAGGTCAACGTGGGCTTCTCGCGCAACGGATCGAGCACCACCTACAGCGGGCAACTGCAAGGCGGCATCGTCGCCCACAAGGACGGCATCACGTTCTCGCCGTACCCCGTGCAGGACACCTTCGGCATCGTCTCGGTGGGCGGCGTGTCCGGCGTCCGGATCGGCACGCCGCAAGGCCCGGTGTGGACCGATGCCTGGGGGCGCGCGGTGGCCCCGCAGCTGTTCCCGTACCACACGAGCCGACTGGAGATCGCGACCCGGTCGCTGCCTCGCAACGTCGACCTGGTGAACGGCTACCAGGAGCTCGATGCGGGCCGCGGGTCGGTGAACCACATCCGCTTCGGCGTGGTCAACGCCCGCCGGGTGCTGCTGAAGGCCGTCGGTCCTGCAGGGCAGGCGCTCGAGAAGGGCGGGGCGGTGGTCGATAACGACAACCAGTACGTCACCTCGGTCGTCGACGGCGGGCAGGTCTTTCTGCCCGACGTGCGGGACGGCGCGGACCTGCGGGTCACGCTGTCGAATGGCGGCAGTTGCAGGCTCGCGTTTTCGCTGCCGGAAAAGCCCGACGCCTCCGCCTACTTTGAATCGGCCGATGCCACCTGCACGGCCATGGAAGCACACCAATGATCACGATGAAAAACCTGCGCCGGAACAGCGCGCTGTTCGGCATGGCGTTTGCCGCGCTTTGCGCCCTGGAAGGAACGCCGGCGCATGCACAAGCCTCGGCACGCTGCGATGCGCAACTGAGCGAGTCGCTCGTCGACTACGGACGGATGACCCGCGCACAGCTGCTGGAGCGCCAGCCCGACCCCGCCCGCGCCTCGCTGGGCAAGCGCCTGGTGACGCTCACGGCGGTGTGCGCCGAACGCACGGCGATGGCGCTGTCGTTCCAGGGCGCGGCAGCGGACGACTCGGGCTTCCGGTTTGCCGGAAACGGCCGCTTCACCCTGCGGGTCGTGCAGGCGCAGCTCGATGGCAAGCCGGTTCGCCTGGCCGCATCGCAGGCGGACGCCACGGGCTCGGCCCCTTCGTCGTTCCTTCGGCCCGGCGACCGGATGTCGCCCATGGACGGTGCGGGCCTGGCCCAGGGCCAACGCCTGACGGTGCAGCTCGAGATCGAGCCCTTCGTGGGAGTTGCTGCCACGCGCGTCGCGGCCGAGAGCACCTGGGAAGGCGCGGGGCGTTTCGAAGTTCTGGGCCGCTAGCCCGCCATCCGGCGCGCAGGCCACCCCGTCAACTCGCCCACAAGGCGATTCGACATCCGATCCATCCATCCACATCTGGAGTGATCCTTGAAGCAGAGTCATTGCACCCTCCACACCGCCATCCCCTCCACGCTGCGGCTGCCCCTCATGAGCGGCGAGACCGCGTGCGCCACCATTGCGGTGATCGACCCGGAGCTGCGGCCCCGACGGCAGATGGGGCGGGCCATCCGCAGGCTCGGCCATTGGCCGCTGGTCTTCACCAGCGCACTGGAATTGATGCAGGCGTGCCGCTACCTCCACCTTCGCTTCGACGCCGTGGTGGTGGCCTGCCCGGTGGACGCCGGCGCCGCGGGCGCACTGATCGCCCAGGTGCGGGAGCAGGTGGGCCCGGCGTGCCCCTTGGTCCTGAGCGGCGGCAAGCGCGGTCTGCGTGAACTGGCGGTCCTGCATGCACGCGAATCCGACCACGTGGAGGTGACGCCGTCTTCGTTCGAAGAGGCGTACCTGCTGATGCGGTGCTTCCTGCAGTGGCACCGGGCACGGGTGGCGGGCCAGTTCGTCGAATGGGGTGCGTTCCGCTTCGACCTGTCCGCGGACAACGCGCAGGTGGCCGGCATCCGGGTCGAATTGACGCCCAATGAGTTCGACCTGGCCATCGTGCTGTTCAGGAACGTCGATCAGATCCTGACCCACCACGCGCTGCGCGCGCTGGTCTGGGACAGTGGCCATCGCTGCGGCTCCGGGGTGCTTTCCACGAACGTGTGCGGCCTGCGCCGCAAGCTCGGCCTGGGCGCCGGACGCCATGGGCTGGAGCTGCAAACCGTTCCGGGGCAGGGCTACCGGTTGAGCAGCACGGCCAGCGCGCCGGGAGAGAACAGGCGCCGGCAGCGGGAACCCGTCCGAAGGGCAGGGGAGCGCGCGTGGGGGAGCGGGGCCGCTGCGCCGGGTTCGGCCGCCTGAGCGAAAGGCAGTCAGCCTAGGCGCTTGCGGGTGCGGTGACTTCCGCCGCATCGGGCCGCGCCAGCCCCGACGCCACCGCCGCCAGGATGCCGCGCAGCCAGCGGTGCGCCGGCTCGTGCTGCGAGCGGTCGTGCCACAGCTGGTAGAAGCGCATGCGCGGAAAGCCCTGCGGCGCGGGCACCGCCACCAGCGGCAGCGTGTGCACGAACTGCATCGCGAAATGGCGCGCGGTGGTGAAGACCAGGTCGGTGCCCACCAGCAGGTGCGGTGCCACGGTGAAGTAGGGCACGGCAATGCAGGCCTCGCGCGTCTGGCGCAAGGTGGCCAGGTGCGTCTCGACCACGCCGCGCTGCGACGCCGCATACGGCGTGGGCACCACGTGGCGCGCGGCGATGTAGCGCTCCATCGTCATGGCGCCCTTGGCGGCCAGCGGGTTGTTCTTGCCCATGAGGCACATCAGGTCGTCTTCGAGCAGCAGCGACAGATGCAGCCGGTCGGGCGGCTGCGGCCAGTTGCCGATGACGATGTCGAGCTCGCCCTGGGCCAGCGCGCGCTCGTAGTCGTAGGTGACGCTCAGCGGGTGCACCACCAGCCGCGCGTGCGGCGCCTCGGCACGGAACCGCGTGGTCACGTCGGCCAGGAAGCTCATCGCCAGGTAGTCGGGCAGCGCGAGGTGGAAGGTCATCGCGCTCGAGGCGGGCTCGAACTGCTCGGGGCCCGAGAGCATGCGGTCGATCTCGAGCAGCGCGCCGCGCGCGCGGTCGCGCAGCTGCAGCGCCCGCTCGGTGGGCACCATGCCGCTGCGCTCGCGCACCAGGATGGGGTCGGCGAACACCTCGCGCAGCCGGCGCAGGGCGGTGCTGATGGCGGGCTGGGTCTGGTTCATCCGCACGGCCACCCGGGAGACGCTGCGTTCGGCCACCAGGGCGACCAGCACGCGCAGCAGGTAGGTGTCGACGGGAGCGTGGGAGCGTGACATGGCGGCAGGGCGGAGAAAAGAGGCGTTGCCGGCGGCAGCACCATCATGGCAAACCGTTATGCCGCACATTCTAGAGAGCGTGATCCGGGGCCGCGATATCTGCCTACAGTTCGCCACCAGCGGGAACGGCAGCCGCAAGCGGACCCACAGAAGGTCCCAGGCGGCGCGTCCCGTCCACACCTAGAAATGGAGACAACCATGAGCATGGACGCCACGATGGCGCCAGTCCGGGAACACACCGCCACGGCGGAACTGGACGGCATCTACCGCAAGATCATCTTCCGCCTGATTCCCTTCCTGATGCTGCTGTGGGTGCTGGCCTGGATCGACCGGGTCAACATCGGCTTCATCAAGCTGACGATGCTGGACGACCTGAAGTGGAGCGAGGCGGCCTACGGGCTGGGCGCGGGGATCTTCTTCCTGGGCTACTTCTTCTTCGAGGTGCCCAGCAACCTGCTGCTGCAGAAGATCGGCGCCAAGAAGACCATCATGCGCATCACGATCGGCTGGGGCCTGACCTCGATCGCCACGATGTTCGTGAAGAGCACCGAGATGTTCTACCTGCTGCGCTTCCTGCTGGGCGTGTTCGAGGCGGGCTTCTACCCCGGCATCATCCTGTACCTGACCTACTGGTTCCCTGACAGCCGGCGCGCCAAGGCCTTCGGCATGTTCATGTCGGCCTCGGCCTTCGCGGGCGTGATCGGCGGGCCGCTGGCCGGCACCATCATGAACAACATGCATGGCGTGAACGGCTGGGCCGGCTGGCAGTGGGTGCTGCTGCTCGAGGGCATTCCCTCGGTGCTGGCCGGCATCGCCACCTACTTCTACCTGACCGACCGGCCCGAGCAGGCCCACTGGCTCACGGCGCGTGAACGCCAGCTGGTGCACGACGACCTGGAACGCGACCGCAAGACGCTGGGCCACCGCGAGCACAGCATGCTGGCCTCGCTGAAGAACGGCAAGTTCTGGCTGCTGATCCTGATCTTCTTCTGCATCATCGCGGCGAACTCGTCGCTCACCTTCTACGGCCCGACGCTGGTGAAAGAGATCGGCTTCACCAACCCGCTGACCGTGGGCTGGATCATGGCCGGCGCCTACCTGTGCGGCGCGGCCGGCATGATCTGGAACGGCTTCCACTCCGACCGCCACCAGGAGTCGCGCTACCACTGCGCGCTGGCCGCGGCGCTGGGTTCGGGGGCCTTGCTGGTGGTGGCGCTGTTCCTGCGCCAGAGCCCGGCCCTGGTGCTGGCCGGCCTCACGCTGGCCATCGTCGGCACCATGAGCGCGATTCCCGTGTTCTGGCAGATGCCCAACCGCTTCCTGGCCGGCACCGCAGCCGCCGGCGGCGTGGCGCTGATCAACTCGATCGCCAACCTCGCGGGCTTCGGCGCGCCGTGGATGCTGGGCCTCATCAAGACCGCCACCGGCAGCCTGGCGCCGGGCCTGTATGTGGTCGCGGCGGTCGAGATCTGCGCCACCGTGCTGATCCTGCTGTTCGTGCCGCGCCTGCACAAGACGCCCGCGCGCTGATTCCTTCCACCCCTTCGTCCGACTGTCTGAATACAAAGGAGATGCTCTCCATGCCTTCCCACGCCCATCGTTTTGATCTCCAGGCGCTCAACGCCATGGACTGCGACGCGTTCGTCGCCGCACTCGGGCCGACTTTCGAGAACTCGCCCTGGGTCGCACGCTCGGCCTGGTCGCTGCGGCCCTTCGCCACCATCGACGCGCTGCACGAAGCCATGCTCGACGTGGTGCGCCGTGCGCCCGACGCCCAGCAGCTGGCCTTCCTGTGCGGCCACCCCGAGCTGGCGGGCCGCGAAGCCCAGGCCGGCACGATGACTGCCGAGTCGGTCGGCGAGCAGGGCAGTGCAGGGCTGAACGCCCTGACCCGCGAAGAGATGGCCGAGATCCAGCGGCTGAACCGCGTGTACCGCGAGCGGCACGGCTTTCCTTTCATCATCGCGGTGCGCCGCAGCACCAAGGGCCAGATCTTCGAGGCGCTGCGCAGCCGCGCCGCCGAGTCCACCGAAGCCGAGCGCCGCGCGGCGCTGACGCAGATCGGCCTGATCACCCGCGGTCGCATCGACACGCTGCTGGGTGCGTCCATCTCCCAAGGAGCGGTCCATGCCTGAGAAAGAAATTTCCCTGCCCGCACGCCGTCGCTTCGCGCTGTCGGGCCTCGCGCTCGGCGCCGCAGCCCTGGCGCCGCACGGTGCTGTTGCACAAACAACGGCCGCGCCCGCCGGCCCGGCCCAGGCCAGCGGCCCGATCGTGCTGCACGGCGTGAGCCCGCGCCTGACCGTGCATGCGCTGGACACCTTCCACGGCGCCGCGGCGACCGGCCTGCGTATCGATCTCTCGGTGCGCGAGGGCGACGGCTTCAAGCTGCTGCGCACCGTGACCATGAACGGCAACGGCCGCTCCGACGAGCCGCTGCTGATCGGCGACAGCTACCGCGCCGGCGACTACGAGCTGCTGCTGCACGTGGACGAGTACTTCGCGCGCAAGCAGTCGCGCCTGCCCACGCCGCCGTTCCTGTCGAAGCTGCCGGTGCGCATCCGCGTGGCCAACGTGGCCGAGCGCATCCACCTGCCGATCCAGTTCGGCCCGTGGAGCTACACCTACTCGCGCGGCAGCTGACCAAGCAGGCCCCGTTCGTTCCCATCGTCTGCAAGGAGTTTTCTTCGTATGACCGGCATCACCACCCACGTGCTCGACATCACCACCGGCCGCCCGCTCGTCGGGCTGAAGGTCGACCTCTACGACGTGGCGACCACGCCGCCGACGCGCCTGAACAGCACGCGCACCAACGCCGACGGCCGCACCGACGCGCCCATGCTGGCCGCCGCTTCGGCACGCACCGGACAGTTCGAGCTGCAGTTCCACGTCGGGGACCACTTCAAGGCGGCCGATGCGCTGTCCGACGTGGTGCCCGTGCGCTTCGCCATCGCCGACGCCGCGCAGCACTACCACGTGCCGATGCTGTGCGCCCCCTGGTTTTTTTCCACCTATCGCGGCAGCTGACCGCGGGAGTTTTTTCTGAATGACCACATCCCATGACCCCCACGCAGGCGCGTACCTGCTCGACTCCATCCGCCTCGCCATGGGCAACATCCGCGAACGCAAGACCTGGCCTTTCGGCGCCGTGATCGCGCGCGACGGCAAGGTCATTGCCACCGCCGTCAACGAAGTGGACGCCCTGTGCGACCCTTCGGCCCACGCCGAGATGCAGGCCGTGCGCGCCGCCGCCAAGGCCCTGAAGAGCACCGACCTGTCGGGCTGCACCGTGTACGCCAGCGGCTACCCGTGCTCGATGTGCCTGACGGCGATGTACCTGTCGGGCGTGAAGGAGGTGTTCTACGCCTACTCGAACGAGGACGGCGAGCCCTTCGACCTGTCGGCCGCGCGCGGCTACGTCGAGATCGCCCGGCCGCTGGAGCAGCGCGAGATGAAGCTGCATTCGCTGCCGGTGCGCGACGAAAGCGACGAAGACCTGTACGAGGCCTGGAGCAAGGTGGCGCAGCCGGCAGGTTGAGCCGGAGACAGCGCTGCGCCCGGGCCTGCCGGGCCGATGCTGCGTGCCATACTGCCCGCGTGTTCACGTGGCGCAGCAGCCATCGAGGAGAAAGACGCACATGGTCCAG
Organism: Variovorax boronicumulans; assembly: GCF_009811375.1. Lineage (NCBI taxonomy): Bacteria > Pseudomonadati > Pseudomonadota > Betaproteobacteria > Burkholderiales > Comamonadaceae > Variovorax > Variovorax boronicumulans. Next base: position 2,332,147 of record NZ_BKDH01000001.1, on the reverse strand, counting down.
CAGGCCAAGCGCAGCGCAACCACCGTCGGGGCCATCCTCGCCTCGGCGCGACAGCTGTTCATCGAGCGGGGGTTCGCGGCGGTCAGCATCGACGACATCGCGGCCGGCGCGGGGATCGCCAAGGGCGGCCTGTATCACCACTTCCGCGCCAAGCACGATGTCTTCGAGGCCGTGCTCGATGCGGTGCAGGCCGAGCTGGCAGCGGAACTCGGCACGCGCATCCAGCGCATCGAAGGGCATCGTTCGCCCCACACCATCGCGACCAACCTGCGCATCTACCTCGAAGCGGCCACGCAGGAAGGCCTGCGCCAGCTGATCCTGGTCGACGGGCCCGTGGTGCTCGGCTGGGAGCGCTGGCGCGGCATCGACGACCGCCACTTCATGGACTCGATCCGCACCGGGCTCGTGGCCATCATGCCGGCGGGCACGCCACCCGAAGAGATCGAGGCCGCCACGCGGCTCATCGCCGGTGCGGTGGCCGAAGCGGCGCTGGCCTGCGGGGCGGCGCAAGACCCGGTGGCCGCCGTGCAGCTGCACTGCCGGTTGCTCGAAACCATGCTGTGCGGGCTGCAGCAACACGGGTCGGATTCGCACCCGGATTGACAAACCGACTTTGGGTCGGTAAATTTTCTCCATCGCATCCGATGGAGACAGACATGGCGTTTCCTGGCAAGACCGATCCCGCCGACCCCGCCCTGGGGACCGAAGCGTTGTTCGCGCGCTACCACGTCGGATGGGAAACGCGCGACCCCGACCGCATCGCGTCGCTGCATTCCGAAGACACGACCTACTGGTTGCACGACGGTTCCGCGCCGGTGCGCGGGCGCGAGGCGCTGCGCCAGTACTGCGTCGGCGTGTTCGCCCGCTATCCCTTCAGCTTCGAGCTGCGGCGCAGCCTGTTCGGCGCGCGGCACTGGGTGCTGGAGTGGGTGATGGTGCTGCCGCTGAAGGACACGGCAGGGCAGTCGTTCACCGCGCGCGTCGAGATGCTCGACGTGGTCGACGTCAACGACGCCGGCGAGGTGACACGCAAGGACGTCTACATGAACGGCGCCCAGTCGCAGGCCGCCTTTGCGCGCGCGGGCATCGCGCCCGGCCAGCAGTAGCCGCCCCGTTCTCGAACATCGCTCCCGCCTCCGGCACGCCGGAAGCGGGCAGGGCGCAGCCACGCCCATCGACCGACGCTCACCACCCACCAGGAGCACGCCATGCAGACCCGCCCGCATCACACGTTCTGGCCCCGGCGCCTGCCGCGCGCCTTGCACGCGGCACGCACGCCGCTCTGGGACAACCTCGCGGTCAATGCCCGCCGCTTTCCCGACAAGGCGGCGCTCATCTTCATGGGCCGCACGATGAGCTACGCGCAGCTGTGGGCCGCCGTCGAGCGCCTGTCGGCCGGCTTGCAAGCGCTGGGCGTGCGCCCCGGCGACCGCGTGCTGCTGGCGATGCAGAACTGCCCGCAGCTCGTGATCGCGCATTTCGCGATCCTGCGCGCCGATGCCGTGGTGGTGCCCGTCAACCCGATGAACCGCGCCGAGGAGCTGAAGCATTTCATCGTCGATCCCGATGCGCAGGTGGCGATCGCGACGGCGGACCTCGCGGTCGAGCTCGCGAAAGCCAGCGATGCCTTGCCGCAGGCGCAGCAGCTGCGCCACCTCGTCGTGACCCAGTTCACTGATGCCTTCGACCCGGCCGCGCTGTCGGATCAGGACATGCCGGCAGCCTGGGCACCGTGGCTGCTGCCGCGGCGCGAACTGCCGGCGCTGACCGGTGGCGCGGTGCATGCGTGGTCCGACTGTCTGGCCTGCGAACAAGCACCGCCCGTGGCCCGCGCCGACGCGGACGCACTGGCCCTGTTGCCCTACACCAGCGGCACGACCGGCCTGCCCAAGGGCTGCATGCTCAGCCACGCGAACGCGATGCACAACGCAATGGCCATCAACGCCTGGGGCAACGTGACGCCGCAGAGCATCCACCTCGTGGCCGTACCGATGTTCCACATCACCGGCATGGTCGGCGTCATGCACGCGGCGATGCAGGTGGGCGCCACGGCCGTGCTCATGCCGCGCTGGGACCGCGAACTGGCGGGCCGGCTGATCGCCACGCACCAGGTCACGCACTGGGCCAACATCCCGACCATGGTCATCGACCTGCTGGCCAGCCCGAACGTGGCGCGCTTCGACCTGTCGAGCCTGGTGGCCATCGGCGGCGGCGGGGCGGCGATGCCGCAGGCGGTGGCACAGCGGCTGTTCGAGCAGTACGGCCTGCGTTATGTCGAGGCCTACGGCCTCACCGAGACCGCCGCGCCCTCGCACTACAACCCGCCCGACGCACCCAAGCTGCAGTGCCTGGGCATCCCGTTCATGAGCACCGACGCGCGCGTGATCGACCCCGACACGGGCCGCGAGGTCACGCCAGGTGCGCAGGGCGAGATCGTGATCCACGGGCCGCAGGTCTTCGCGGGCTACTGGAAGCGCCCGGCGGACACCGAGGCTGCTTTCGTCGAGATTGACGGCAAGCGGTTCTTCCGCTCCGGCGACATGGGGCATGTGGACGGGGAGGGCTACTTCTTCGTCACCGACCGGCTCAAGCGGATGATCAACGCAAGCGGCTTCAAGGTCTGGCCGGCCGAGGTGGAGGCGCTGATGTTCCGCCACCCGGCCATCCAGGAGGCCTGCGTGATCGCGACTCGGGACGCCTACCGCGGCGAATCGGTCAAGGCGCTGGTGGTGCTCAAGCCTGCGCAAGCGCCAGTGAGCGCGCAGGACATCATCGACTGGTGCGGAGCGAACATGGCGGCGTACAAGGCGCCGCGTGTGGTGCAGTTCGTCGACGCGCTGCCCAAGAGCGGCAGCGGCAAGGTGATGTGGCGCGCGCTGCAGGAAGCAGAGGCTGCGTCAACGTGAAGCCGACGGGCCCGGGCGAACGATGACCGGCGCATGCTGCGCCATCAGCCCGGCGACCCACTCGATGAACGCGCGCAGCTTGGCGCTCACATGCCGGTTCGGCGCGAACGCCACGTACAGCGGCATCGGATCGAGCTGCCAGTCTTCGAACAGCGGCACCAGTTCGCCGCGCGCCCGGTGCGGCGCGGCCATGTAGTCCGGCAGCCAGAGGATGCCCAGGCCCGCCAGCCCCGCTGCGAGGTAGGCATTGCCGTCGTCGACCGAGAGCACGTAGCGGCCCTGCACGTCGACGCGCTCGCCGCCCCGGCGCATGGCGTATGGAAAGGTCTTGCCGTGGCGTGACCACAGGAAGCCGACGATGCGGTGGTGCGTGTCTTCCAGCTCGTGCGGGTGCGTCGGCGTGCCGGCCAGTTCGAGATAGCTTGGTGCCGCATAGACCCCTAGCCGAAGGTCGCCCACGCGGCGGGCCATGAGCGAGGGGTCGGTGAGTTCGCCGCCGCGCACCACGCAATCGACGTTCTCGCCGATCACATCGACCATGCGATCGCTCACGCCCATGTCGAGTTGGATGTCGGGGTAGCGCGCATGGAAGGCCGGCAGCGCGGGCACCAGGATCATGCGGGCCAGCGGGCTCGGCACATCCACGCGAAGGCGGCCTCGGGGCAGGGCGGCGGCGCCCGACAGGCTGGTTTCGGCGTCGTCCAGGTCGGCCAGCAGCCGCACCGCACGTTCGTAGTACGCCGCGCCATCGGCCGTGACGCTCACCTTGCGCGTCGTGCGATTGAGCAGCTTCACGCGCAGCCGCGCCTCCAACTGCTGCACGAGCTGGGTCACGCTGGTCTTGCTCATGTGCAGCGTGTCGGCGGCCTTGGTGAAGCTGCCGGCTTCCACCACGCGGGTGAAGGCCTGCATTGCATCGAAACGATCCATGAGAGGGCTCCTGCGGGGCGTGTGCCGTGATTGTTTGGGATCTGCAAACAGTGATTGTTGGCGTTGCCCGTTTATCGATGACGCAGGGCTTCCTAAAGTCCCTGCATCGTCCTCACTCACCGCAGAAAGAAAACACCCCATGGCCTCCTCACGCGACGTCGTTTTTCCACCCGGGCGCCAGGCGCTCTACGAACGCAACCGCTATTCGCCGGCGGTTCGCTCCAACGGCTTCCTGTTCGTGTCGGGGCAGGTCGGCAGCCGCGAAGACGGCTCGCCGGAGCCTGAACTGGAGGCGCAGGTGCGGCGCGCGTTCGACAACCTGAACGCCATCCTGAAAGCCGCGGGCTGCACCTTCGACGACGTGGTCGACGTGACAGTCTTCATCGTCGATCCAGAATCGAACTTCGAAACGATCTGGAAGCTGGTGCCCGAGTACTGGGGCGAAGCGCCGCATCCGACGCTGACCGGGATCGGCGTGACGTGGCTCTATGGCTTCCAGTTCGAGATCAAGGTGATTGCGAAGCTGCCGGATGGGAGCACGCTGAGCTGATTCGACTCAGGGCAACTTCGCTCAGGCCTGAAATCAAGGGCTGGGCGAAGTGCGAGAGCCGGAAGGGCATTGGGCTCGGGTCGAGGACTGCCAAGGCTCTCTGGTTCACAGCGGCAAACGGTCCGCATCTACACAAGTCATTTTACATAATGCACATTGTGTTCAATGTGAAGGGGCTACCGTACAGTCGACGGAACTCAAGAAACCCAGGCAAGCATCCCGCAAGCCCAACCCGTCAAAAAAAGGAACGACCACAAGTGACATCGAACGTCCTTGCCGGCCAGGAAGAAATGAGCCACTGCTTCTGCTGGCGATCGAGCAAGGAAGGATCGAGCGCTCGTTCTTCCTTTCTGTTGGCAGCTGCGGCTTCTCTGGCGGTACTCGCCATGGCCGCACCCGTCTATCTCCTCGGGCTCGGCTTCGCGAGCCTTGCCTCGCTCGCGAACGGCGTGAACCCGTTTTCATCCGGCGTGTTCGCTGATCCGGCAATTTGGCTCCCGCTGTTCGGGACGAGCGGCCTCGCGGGTCTCATGCTGCTGGTCGCGACCTCCAGAAAAACGGTGATCGCCTTCAGCTTCAATTCGGAAACCAGGCAGCTCAGCTATGTCGAGACGGCGCCACTGCGAAAGCCGCGCACCACCGTGGTCCCGTTTGAGTCCATTCGCGCAGTGAACCCCACAGTGCTCACCAGCTACGCCACGGCGGGTTATCTCAGCGTGGTCACGCGCTTGCCAGGACAGGATGAAAAGTCCCTATGGCTGGGCAACGATATTCCGGTGGAGAGCCTTCAGGCGCACTGCACGTGGTTGTCCAGATACCTGGGAGACCGTGTTCATCCTCTGCTGCGTCAGGATTGCTGAGGCCTGCGGCCGCTCACCACTTCCCATCTTTCGGCACCGCCTTCACCCCATTCGCCTTCGCATCCCCAGCGGCCTTGATCAGCTCCGCAGACTCCGCCCGGTTAGCCTTCACTGCAAAGTCAACCGCAGTCATGCCAAGCTGGTTCTTCATCGCCGTATCCGCGCCTTCAGCCAGCAGCAACTTCACGGCATCGTTCGATCCGTACATCGCGGCCATCATCAGCGGCGTGGTGCCGTTCGGCGACTGGGCGTCGATGAAGGCATGGTTCTCGAGCAGCAGCTTCATGATCGACAGTTGCCCGCTGCTTGCCGCGTAATGCAGCGGCGCCCAGCCGGTCTTGTTGACGGCGGCGTCGCGTTTGAGCAGTTGCACCACCAGGTCCTGCTGGCCCTTGATCGACGCCAGCATGAGCGGCGTTTCGTCCTTGGCGTTGGCCAGGTCGACGTTGAGTTGCGGTGACTCCATCAGCACCTGGATGACCTTCGGCGACGGCTCGCGCAGCGCGAGCATCAAACCGGTCTGGCCGTGTTCGTCGCGCGTGTTGGGATCGAAACCGCGGTTCAGCAGGGTGCGCACACCGCTGGCGTTGTCGCCGCGCACGGCACGGAAAAAGTCTTCGAACGAACCAGCATGCGCTGCAAAAGATGCAGCCATGACAACAAGATATATCGATTTCTTAAAGTAGTTTTTCATGATTTGACTTCCCTGAACAATGTTTCGAAGTTGTCGCTTGTCGCCTTGGCGATGTCCTCTACGGGCATTTGTCGCAGTTCGGCGATCTGTTGCGCCACGAAGGGCACGTACGACGGGTTGTTGGTCTTGCCTCGGTACGGCACGGGCGCCAGGTAGGGGCTGTCGGTCTCGATCAGCATGCGGTCCAGCGGCACGAAGGCCGCCACGTCGCGCAGGTCCTGGGCTTTCTTGAAGGTCAGGATGCCCGAAAAGGAAATGTAGAAACCCAGGTCGAGCGCGGCGCGCGCCACCTCGGCGGTTTCGGTGAAGCAATGGAACACGCCGCCGGCCGCCCTGCCCGCGCCGTCTTCGCCCTCCTCCTTGAGGATGGCCAGCGTGTCGGCCGAGGCGTCACGCGTGTGGATGATGAGCGGCTTGCGGGTCTGCTGCGCGGCGCGGATGTGCACGCGGAAGCGGTCGCGCTGCCACTCCATGTCGGCGATGCTGCGGCCGCCCTTGCGCTCTTCCATCTGATAGTAGTCGAGGCCGGTTTCGCCGATGGCCACAACACGCGGGCGCGCCGACAGGCGCACCAGCTCTTCCACGGTGGGCTCGGCGATGTCCTCGTTGTCGGGGTGCACGCCCACGCTGGCCCAGAAGTTGTCGTAGCTGGCGGCCAGGGCCTGCACGTCATCGAATTCCTCGAGCTTGGTGCAGATGCACAGCGCCCGGTCGACCTTGGCGGCGGCCATGGCGGCGCGGATCTGGGGCATCTGGTCCGCGAATTCGGGAAAGGTCAGGTGGCAGTGGGAGTCGGTGAACATCGGAAAGGATGAAGTGCGGCGCGCCTGTGGGAGATCGCGCCGTGTCCGGAGTTCCGCGTCACGGGGACGGCGGCGGAGAAAGAACTCAGATGGTCTGGGTCGGGCGGTCGGAGGCCATGGAGCCACCGAGCGCGGCTTCGATGCGCGCCTTCAGCTGGCGCGACTTCTCGTCCGAGGGAAAGCGCACGCCGACGCCCGGCGCCCGGTTGCCGGCGGCGCGGGCCGGCGTGATCCAGGCGACCTTTCCGGCGACCGGATAGCGCTGCGGGTCTTCGGGCAGCGTGAGCAGCACGTAGACGTCGTCGCCCAGCCGGTATTCGCGCGTGGTCGGAATGAAGATGCCGCCCTCGGCAAACAGCGGGATGTAGGCCGCGTAGAGCGCGCCCTTTTCTTTGATGGCGAGCTGGATGACGCTCGGCCGGGCGGGCGTGGCAGACGAAGCGGCGGCGGCGGGAGCGACAGGTTGGTTCATGGGCGGCGAGCGGCAGAGTTTAGGGTGCTTCGCGCCTCGCTCACAAGCGCTTCGAGCATGAGGCCGGCGTTGAACGGGTGCTCGGCGGTCCGCGCGGCGGCGGCGAGCGACTTCGACCAGCGCGCCAGCGCCAGCTTGTGCGGGGCCGGTGGCAGGTCGGCCGCGTCGAAGAAACGGGGTTCGGCACCGTGACCCACGGCCATCAGGTCGTGGCAGAGCTTTTGCAGCGAGACGACGGCCTGGGCCGGCACCTGGTCGGCCAGCGCGCCCACGTCGCCACGCGACACGGCCTTGGGCAGCAGCGACCACGCCTTGGGCGACTGGCCCGAGCGCGCCAGCCGCAGCGCATCGCTGGGCCGTCCGCCCGCGGCGCGCAGCAGCTGCGCGGCATCGGCAACGGGCACGTCTTGTGCCACCAGCCAGGCCTCGGCCTCGGCGGTTTCGGGCCACGGTAGCGTGAAGCCCAGGCAGCGGCTGCGGATGGTCGGCAACAACTGCCACGCGGCTTCGCTGGCGAGCACGAAGCGCACGTCGCCGACGGGTTCTTCCAGCGTCTTGAGCAGCGCGTTGGCGGTGATGGTGTTCATGCGCTCGGCCGGATACACGAGCACGACCTTGCCGCGACCGCGCGCGCTGGTGCGCTGCGCAAAGCCGACGGCGTCGCGCATGGCTTCGACGCGGATCTCGCGGCTGGCCTTGCGCTTCTTGTCGTCGATGTCGGACTGCGCCTTTTCGTCGAGCGGCCAGCCCAGTTCCTGCATCGCGACCTCGGGCATCAGCACGCACAGGTCGGCGTGGGTGCGGACCTCGATGGCGTGGCAGCTCGCGCAGTGGCCGCAGGCGGCACCGCCCTCCTCCACCGGCTGTTCGCACAGCCAGGCGGCGGCGAGCGCCAGCGCGAGTTCGTACTGGCCGATGCCCGACGGGCCTTGCAGCAGCCAGGCATGGCCGCGCTGGCGCAGCAGTTCGGCCAAGGGCTGGCGCAGCCACGGGGTCAGCGTGTTCACCGGCTCGCTCATCGCGCGGCTCCCTGCACCGGCGACAGCACGCCGCGCGCCACCAGTGCGGTGTCGATCTGCTGCCAGACCTGGTCGCGGGCCTGGCTCGCGTCGATGCGCACGAAGCGCGACGCATCGGCGGCGGCGCGGGCCGCATAGCCCTGCGCCACGCGGCGGAAGAACTCGACGGGCTGGGCCTCGAACTTGTCGGGCACGCGCGCGCCGGCCAGGCGCTGGGCGGCGATTTCAGGGGCGAGGTCGAACCACACGGTCACTTGGGGTTGCAGCAGTTGCGCCGCCGGCAGACCGGCCCGGCCCGCCTGCACCCACTGTTCGAGGGTCGCCAGCACGGCGGTGTCGAAGCCGCGCCCCGCGCCCTGGTAGGCGAAGGTGGCGTCGGTGAAACGGTCGCACAGCACGACCTCGCCGCGCGCCAGCGCCGGTTCGATCACCTGGGCGATGTGGTCGCAGCGCGCCGCAAACACCAGCAGCGATTCAGTCAGCGGGTTCATCGGCTGTTCGAGCACCAGCCCGCGCAGCGTCTCCGCCAGTGGCGTGCCGCCGGGTTCGCGCGTGCGCACCACGGTGCGGCCCTGCGCCTTGAAGCGGGCTTCCAGCGCGTCGAGGTGGCTCGACTTGCCCGCGCCGTCGATGCCTTCCAGCGTCAGAAACAGACCGCCATTGCTGATCGAACTCATTGGGTCGCCTTGGGTTGGGAGCTGCTGCCGCCGCCTCGCTGGTAGCGGTTGACCGCGCGGTTGTGGTCGTCGAGCGAGCTGCTGAACTGGCTCGTGCCATCGCCGCGCGAGACGAAGTACAGCGACTTGCTCTGCGCCGGCTGCACGGCCGCCAGCAGCGCGGCCTTGCCGGGCATGGCGATCGGCGTGGGCGGCAGGCCGCCGCGGGTGTAGGTGTTCCAGGGCGTGTCGGTCTGCAGGTCGCGCTTGCGCAGGTTGCCGTCGAAGGCGGTGCCCATGCCGTAGATCACGGTCGGGTCGGTCTGCAGCGGCATGCCGATGCGCAGCCGGTTGGTGAAGACGGCGGCGATCTCCGCGCGGTCGTTGGCCTTGCCTGTCTCCTTTTCGACAATGCTGGCCAGAATAAGCGCCTCATCGGCCGACTTGAGCGGCAAATCGGCCGCACGCGCCGCCCAGGCGGCCTCGAGCTTCTTGTCCATGGCCCGCATGGCGCGCTGCAGCAGTGCGATGTCGGTCGAGCCCTTCGAGTAGGTGTAGGTGTCCGGGAAAAAGCGGCCTTCGGGGTGCAGGCCCGGCTTGCCCAGCGCGGCCATCAACGCGTCTTCGCTCATGCCCACGCTTTCGGGCTTGAGCTGCTCGGCCTTGGCGAGCGCGGCGCGCACCTGGCGGATGTTCCAGCCTTCGACCAGCACCACGCTGCGCGTGGCTTCCTCGCCGCGCACCAGGACGTTGAGCAGCAGCTTGGGCGTGACACCGCGTTCCAGTTCGTAACTGCCGGCGCGCATCTGGCGGTCTTGCCCCGAGACGCGGAACCACAGGTACAGCAGCTGAGGCTGCACGTCGACGCCGGTGTCGGCCACGGCCTGGGCGATGCCGCGCGGCGTGGTGCCGGGTTCCACCGACAGGTCGACGCTGGGCGTCGGCAACTTGAGCGGCTGGTGCACCCACCAGAGACCGGCGCCGCCGAGCGCCAGGACGGCCAGGGCCACGAGCAGGAAGAGCGTGAGGAAGAAGCTGCGCACGAATCCGAGGAAAAGACGGAGGAAGAAAAAAGGGCTGGCAAGCAGATGGACACCGGCCCGCGGGAACGGCCGGCCCCGTCGCTGCGACGGGGAATCCCTGCCGCCCCGAAGGAACAGGCACGGCCATGATAATTCAGCGATGACCACAGTCGTTCTCAACGGGGTGAGCACCCTGCCCCACCTCGGCGTGATCCGCGCCGAAGGCCCCGATGCCGCCAGCTTCCTGCACGGCCAGCTCACGCAGGATTTCTCTCTGCTCGGTGCCACAGAAGCCCGCCTGGCGGCGCTCTGCACGGCCAAGGGCCGCGTGATCGCCAGCTTCATCGGCATCCGGCCGCAACCCGAACTGATCCTGCTGGTGTGCAGCCGCGACATCCTGGCGGCCACGCTCAAGCGCCTGTCGATGTACGTGCTGCGCGCCAAGGTCAAGCTGACCGACGCCACCGAGCAGTTCGCGCTGCACGGCGTGGCCGGCACCGCCCTGACCGCCAACGGCCTGGACGCGGCCCTGCCGCCCGGTCGCCGCACGGCCATCGGCGAAGACATCAGCGTGGTGTCGCTGTACCCGGCCGACGGCGTGCCGCGCGCGCTGTGGATCGCGCCGGCCGACCAGAAGGCGCCCGTGGGCCCGACGCTCGACGCCGCGCTGTGGCCCTGGAGCGAGGTGCGCAGCGGCATCGTCACGCTGACCACGCCGGTGATCGAGGCCTTCGTGCCGCAGATGATCAACTACGAGTCGGTGGGCGGCGTGAACTTCAAGAAGGGCTGCTACCCCGGCCAGGAAATCGTGGCCCGCAGCCAGTTCCGCGGCACGCTCAAGCGCCGCACCTACCTCGCGCAGACCGACGCCCCGCTGGCCGCGGGCCAGGAGGTGTTCGCGGCCAACGACGCCGAACAGCCCGTGGGCACCGTGGCGCAGGCCGCGCCCGCGCCCGATGGCGGCTGGTCGGCGCTCATCTCCATCCAGATCGCCGCGCTCGAGGCCGGCGGCCTGCACGCGGGGGCGCCCGGCGGACCGGCGCTGTCGGTCGAGCCGCTGCCCTACCCGCTGCTCGAAGACATCTGATTTCCCCTGCGTCCCTGCCTTCTTTCCGGGGGCGCTTGGCGCTGTCTCACCGACAGCGCCATTTTTTTGCGCGACGCTTAACCCCGTTCGCGAGGCCCCGCCGTAGAAGCCTGCATCGATCCACTCTTGGCAAGGAAGCCACCATGATGCAGCGCAGACTTCTCCTCACCACCGTCCTGGCCCTGACCGCGCTGTCGGCGGGGGCGGAAAGCCCGATGCGGCCCTACCCCTCCGGTGCCAGCCGCATCGGCGGGCTGATGAACATCAGCATCGTCGACCGCACGAGCGGCGCCGAGCTGCCGATCTACCGCCACCGCGGCGAGTACTGGGTGGCCGGCCGCCCCGGTGCGCGCTATGCGATCCGGGCGCGCAACGCGATGGGCGAACGCATCATGGCCGTGATGTCGGTGGACGGCGTCAACGTCGTCACCGGCGAAACCGCCGGCGTCGGCCAGAACGGCTACGTGTTCGGCCCGCGCGAGCGCAGCGACATCGCGGGCTGGCGCAAGAGCGATTCGCAGATCGCGGCCTTCGAGTTCGCCGCCGCCGGCAACTCCTACGCGAGCCGCACGGGCCGCCCCGACGACGTGGGCGTGGTCGGCGTCGCGATGTTCCGCGAGCGCCGGCCGGAACCGCCGCCGCCGGTCGTGACGCCTTATCCGTCGCGCGACGAGTACAGCAACAGCAGCCGCGAACGGCGCAGCGAGGCGCCGCCGGCACCGTCGTCGATGGGCGATGCGCGCGCCAAGGCGGCCCCACCCGCAGGCAGCGCCGGCAACGCCGACATGGCCGCCGAGTCGTCCGCCAGCGCCATGGCCCGCCAGTCGGCGCCCAGCCCGAGCCTGGGCACGGCCCACGGACGGCGCGAGACCTCCTACGTCGGCAAGACGACCTTCGAGCGCGCCAACTCGCAGCCCGACGAGGTGATCCGCATCCGCTACGACAGCCGCGAGAACCTGGTCGCCGCGGGCGTCATCCCGGTGCCGCAGGGCTGGCCGCGCCCCTCGGGTCCCTCGCCCTTCCCGGGCTCGGACCCCGGCTACGTGCCGGACCCGCCGGCCCGCTACTGACCGCAGGCGCTGCTGCGTTCAGCGCAGCGCGCGCCGCATCTCGATGTGCGCGATGCCGGCTTCCTCGAAAGGCTGGCCGTGCACGGCGTAGCCGAGTCGCGCATAAAAGCGCTCGGCGCTGCGCTGCGCATTGAGCGCCACCTCGCGGTCGCCGCGCGCGCGGGCCGCGTCTTCCAGCGCCTGCACCACGGCCGCGCCGTGGCCGCCGCTGCGCAGGGTGCGGTGCACCGCCATGCGGCCGATGTGCGAGACACCGTCTTCGGCGGGCAGCAGCCGGCCGGTGCCGATGACCTGGCCGAGCCGGTTGCGCGCCACCGCGTGCAGCACGACGGCGTCGTGCGCGTCCCACTCCAGCTCCTTGGGAATGTTCTGTTCCTCGATGAACACGGCGCGGCGCAGCGCGCTCGCGCCTTCGCCGAGCGTGGCCCAGTCGCCGGTCTCGACGGTACGCATCGGCTCGCCGGCCTCGAAGGCCGTCAGCGTTTCGCGCAGGGCCGCGGGCACCGGCTTCGAGGTCTGCGTGGCCGGGTCGGCGAACACGTAGACGAGCTCGCAGCCCACCAGGAACTCGTCCTGGCGGAACAGGCCGCCCTGGAAAATGATCGACGAGTTGCCGATGCGCGCGCACTTCATGCCCACGTCGATCACGTCGTCCATGCGGGCCGAGGCGCGGAAGTCGATGGTCGCCTTGCGCACGTACAGGTCGCCGCCCAGCGAGTGCATCGCCTCTTCGTACGGCAACGCCATCGCACGCCAGTAGTCGGCGATGGCGGTGTCGAAGTACATCAGGTAGTGCGCGTTGAAGACGATCTTCTGCATGTCCACCTCGGCCCAGCGCACGCGCAGGCGGTGGAAGTAGTGGAAGTCCTCGCTGCGGACCGGGGTGTTGTTGTTGTCGCTCATGGGTTCAATGCCTCTTTCAGTGCGCGGGCCGCGTCGTTCTGCGCCTGCAGCGCTTCGGGAATCGCGCGGCCCATCTTGATGAATTCGTGGATCACGCCACGGTAGATTTCCAGGTCGACCGCCACGCCCGCGGCGCGCAGCTTGTCGGCGTAGGCGATGCCTTCGTCCACCACCGGGTCGGCCTCGGCCAGGCCGATCCAGGCCGGTGCCACATCGTCGACGTCGTCGGCCAGCAGGGGCGCGAAACGCCAGTCGTCGCGGTCGGCGGGCGTGTTCACGTACTGGGCGAAGAAGAAGTCGATCATGGCCTTGGTCAGCAGCGGGCCATCGACATGGCGTCGGTGCGACTCGGTGTCCTGGTGCGCGGCCATGCCGGGGTAGATGAGCAGCTGCAGCGCCACCGGCAGGCCGGCATCGCGCGCCAGGATCGCGCACACGGCCGCCAGCGTGCCGCCCGCGCTGTCGCCGCCCACTGCCAGGCGCGTGCCGTCGAGGCCCAGGCTCGCGCCCTGCGTGGCGATGAACTGGAACGCGTCCCAGGCATCGTTCGACGCGGTCGGAAACTTGTGCGCGGGCGCGAGCCGGTAGTCGACCGACACCACCGCGCAGCCGCTCTTGAGGCTGAGCACGCGGCACAGCGTGTCGTGCGTGCGGATGTTGCCGACCGTGAAGCCGCCGCCGTGGAAGTACACGAGCACCGGCAGCACCTCGGCCGACGGCGCATACAGCCGCGCGGGAATGGCGTGGCCGTCGCGCGCGGCGATGTGGAAGTCTTCGATGCGCGCCAGCTCGGGCTTGGGCACCTCGAGCACGCCCGCGCCTTTTTCGTACGAGGCCTTGGCTTCGTCGGGCGTGAGCTGGTCGAGCGGCGGATGGCCCGCGCGCGCCATGCGTTCGACCACGCCGGCCATCTTCGGGGTGAGTGCGGGTTGCGCGAGGCGGTTCGCTGTCGTGGTCGTGCTCACTTGAAAGACACCACCACCGGTTGCATGCGCGACAGCCCTTCGTAGCTCACCACCACCGTCTGCCCGGCCTTGGGCGGCAGCAGCGGCGAGAACGAGCCCAGGCTGATCAGGTCGCCCGGCTTCAGCGCGATGCCCTCCTTGGCCAGCGCGCCGGCCAGCCACACTACCGCATTGAGCGGGTGTTCGAGGATGTCCGAGCCCTTGCCGGTCGCCAGTTCCTTGCCCTGCCCGTCCTTCATGACCACGCGCATGTCGCGCAGGCTTTCGAGCATCCAGGACTGGCCGTCGGCCGTCGCCGGCACATCGACCGGCAGGCCGCGCACGCCGAGCCGCGCGCCGACGTTGATGGCCGCCACGCCCGGGCCGTTGAGCTTCGAGGGCGTCTGCACCGCGAGGTCGGGCAGCTCGATGAAGGGAATGAGCTGGTCGATGTTGGCCAGCACCTCGGCCGGTGTCTTGGCCTTGTGGATGTCGGCGCTCTTCACGCGCACCAGCATGTCGGCCTCGAACAGCGGCCGCGCGCCGAAGGCCGCATCGACCACCGCGCCGTTGTCGAGCAGCATGCGCTGGTAGAGCACGCCCCACACGGGCTGGTCGTAGTTGAAGCGCTTCTGCACCGCGGGGTTGGTCAGGCCCGCCTTGTAGCCGACCACGTCACCGAGGTTGCGCGCATGCAGCACGTTGAGCTTGGCGCGCGTGCAGGTGGCGTCGGCCTCGCTGAGGTTCTCGATGTCGGCGGCGGGCGTGCGCGCCGCCTGCGCGGCGGCGAAGTCGGCCACCTGGGTGTCGCTGAGGCAGGCGGCCTGGACCGAGGCGGCCAGCAGCGATGAGCCCAGTGCGACAGACGCAAGGGTTTTGTTGGTGGGCAAGAATGTCCCCTCTTGTTAGATTCGAACGGTCAGCAATCGTACTGCCCTCGGGCGTTCCCCCTCATGGCCCTCATCCAATACCTCACCCAGATCCAGTTCGAATTCGGCGCCATCAAGCTCCTGTCGAGCGAGTGCGCGCGCATCGGCATCAACCGCCCCCTGATCGTCACCGACGCCGGCGTGCGCGCGGCCGGCGTGCTGCAGAAGGCGCTCGACGCCATCGCCGATCTCGAGGTCTCGGTGTTCGACCAGACGCCCTCCAACCCGACCGAGGCCGCGGTGCGTGCCGCCGTCGAGCTGTACCGCAGCGGCCGCTGCGACGGCCTCATCGCCGTGGGCGGCGGCTCGGCCATCGACTGCGCCAAGGGCGTGGCCATCGCGGCCACGCACGACGGCCCGCTCAAGACCTACGCCACCATCGAAGGCGGCTCGCCCAAGATCACCGAGCGCGCGGTGCCGCTCATTGCCGTGCCCACCACCAGCGGCACCGGCAGCGAGGTGGCGCGCGGCGCCATCGTCATCGTCGACGACCACCGCAAGCTCGGCTTCCACAGCTGGTTCCTCATGCCCAAGGCCGCCATCTGCGACCCCGAGCTCACGCTCGGCCTGCCGCCCCGGCTCACGGCCGCCACCGGCATGGACGCCATCGCGCACTGCATGGAAACCTTCATGTCGGCCGCCTTCAACCCGCCGGCCGACGGCATCGGCCTCGACGGCCTGGAGCGCGCCTGGGGCCACATCGAGCGCGCGACGAAAGACGGCAGCGACCGCGAAGCGCGCCTGAACCTCATGAGCGCGTCGATGCAGGGCGCCATGGCCTTCCAGAAGGGCCTGGGCTGCGTGCACTCGCTGAGCCACAGCCTGGGCGGCGTCGATCCGCGCCTGCACCACGGCACGCTCAACGCCCTCTTCCTGCCGGCGGTGATCCACTTCAATTCGGGCGCCGAGTCGGTGCAGAAGGAACAGCGCCTTCAGCGCATGGCGCAGGCCATGCACCTGGACTCGGCCGGCGACCTCGGTCACGCGATCCGCGACATGAACGCGCGCCTGGGCCTGCCCAAGGGCCTGGCCGAAGTGGGCGTGACGCCCGCGATGTTCGAACAGATCATCGACGGCGCCATGGCCGACCATTGCCACAAGACCAACCCGCGGCTGGCCACGCGCGACGACTACAAGGCGATGCTCGAAGCGTCGATGTAAAACCTTTGCGTCACTCCTGCTGCGCAGGCGTGCATTCGCTTTCACAAAAGGCCGTTTCGACGGCCTTTTTGCATGGGGCGCGTCATGGATGTGACACGCGGCGTTTTCATACTGGCCTGGCCCCATCTGCAGAGGCTTCGCATCCGTGAAAGCCCGAGGGGTCAGGGAAGTGTCGAATGCCGCGTACCGTCCAAGTCCATACCGTCCTGAGTGCCGAGCAGCTCAAGTTCCGCGCGATGCGGGGGCACGAAGGACTCTCGCAACTCTTCGAGTTCGAGGTCGACATGGTCAGCACCAGCTTCAACCTCGACCTGAAGCGCCTGCTCGGCACCTCGCTCACGCTGGCCATTGCCGACGACCGCGCAACGCGCCACCTCAACGGCACGGTGGTGCGCTTCGAGCTGGTCGGGCGCGCCAACGAGACCGGCCGCCACTACATCTACCGCGCGCTCGTGCAGCCGTGGCTGTGGTACCTCACGCGCACCACCGACTGCCGCATCTTCCAGAACCAGAGCGTGCCCGAGGTGCTCGACGCGGTGCTGAGCAAGTACGGCTTCCAGTTCGAGAAGCGCCTCACGGGCAGCTATCGCCCCTGGGAGTATTGCGTGCAGTACCAGGAGAGCGACTTCGCCTTCGTGAGCCGCCTCATGGAGCACGAAGGCATCGCTTACCACTTCGAGCACGGCAACGGCTCGCACCTGCTGGTGCTGGCCGACGACACGGGCGGCTACCACCCGCTGCCGGGCCAGGCCCGCATTCCCTACCGCCCGCGCGACCGCGTGGTGAATGCGCTGGAGCCCTGCATCGACCGCTGGCGCGTGGCCGAGCAGATCACCTCGGGCCGCGTGATGCTCGACGACTTCGACTTTCGCAAGTCGCGCGCCTCGCTGCAAAGCGTGCAGCAAGACCCCAAGGGCCACGACCACGCGACCTACGAAGTCTATGAATGGCTCGGCGGCTACAGCGAGCACCAGCAAGGCGACGCCTACGCGAAGATCCGCCTGCAGGAGCTGCAGTGCGCGCACGAGCTGGCCTCGGGCCACACCAACGTGGTGGGCATGGCGCCGGGCCACCTGTTCGAGATGACGCACTGCCCGCGCGAGGCCGACAACCGCGAGTACCTCGTCACCGAGACGCGCTACGACCTGCGCGAGCCCGAGTACTCGAGCGGCGGCAGCAGCGAGTCGGTGTGCGAGTTCGACTTCACCGTGCTGCCCTCGGCCGTGCCCTACCGCCCCGCGCGCACCACGCCGCGACCGCGCACCAACGGCCCGCAGACCGCCACCGTGGTCGGCCCCGAAGAGATCTGGACCGACCGCTTCGGCCGCGTGAAGCTGCAGTTCCGCTGGGACCGCTACGGCCAGTCGGACGAGAACAGCTCGTGCTGGGTGCGCGTATCGAGCAACTGGGCCGGCGCCAACTACGGCACCATGCACATGCCGCGCGTGGGCCAGGAAGTGATCGTCGATTTCATCGGTGGCCAGCCCGACCGCCCCATCATCACCGGCCGCGTCTACAACAGCGACCAGATGCCGCCGTGGGAGCTGCCCGCCAACGCCACGGCCAGCGGCATCCTCACGCGCTCCAGCACTGGCGGCGCGGCCAACCAGGCCAACATGCTGCGCTTCGAGGACCGCACGGGTGCCGAGCAGATCCTGCTGCACGCCGAGCGCAACTTCGACGTCGAAGTGGAAGCCGACGAGACCCACACCACCGACGGCACCCGCACCACCCTCATCAAGGGCCACGAGTCGGCCACCTACCAGGACGGCGAGACGCGCGACATCACCGCCGGCGCGACGGAGACCATCACCGGCGGCGACACGCGCGACGTGACCGGCGGCTTCAGCGAAACCGTGAGCGGCGGCGTGACGCAGCGCATCACAGGCGGCAAGACGCGCACGCTCAGCGGCGGGCTGAACGACACCATCTCCGGCGGCGTGACGCTCGCCATCAGCGGCGGCTTCAACGGCACCATCGACGGGCAGGAAATCCGCTTCGTGAGCGCGGGCCGCAACGACACCATCAACACGTCGAACACCGTGCATGTGAACGGTCCGTCGAACACCACGGTGACCGGCCCCACGGTGCATACCTCGCCGGACGTGACCTTCAACACCACGAACCACATCCACAACACGACGCAGCACGTGATCAACACCAACGTCTACAACACGACGTCCAACACCTACAAGAACATCACGAACGACTACACGAACAACTCGAAGACCTACATCAACAACTACGCCAAGAGCAACGACTGGCGCTGGTACCGCGCGGGCGGCGTGGGGGCGCGTTTCTCGGCGGTCGGGCTGGCGCTCGACCTGTGGGGGCTGCGCCAGCAGAACTACATCCTCAAATCGCAGTTCTCGGGCATCCGGCTCGACGTGGCGGTGTTCCGCTCGCAGAACTCGGCCACCGAGATCGAGGGAAAGATGCTCAAGGTCGCGAACATCGGCATGAAGATCGCCAGCGGCGGCCTGGCCTTCGCCGCCAAGGCGATGACCGTCAAGGTCTGAGCCGATCGACCGACCGATGGCTGTCTGGGAACAGGTCCTCTGGAGCGTCTTCGCCGTGATGATGGGCGGGGCGCTGCTGGCCGGCGTCGCGGTGGTCGTCACGGCCACGCGCGAGCAGCGCAAGTACACGCAGGAGCGGCGCATCGGCGAACGCCTGGGCCTTGCCGGCGTGGTCACGCACGGCGTGGTGGCGCAGGTGCGGCGCTCCGAACACCAGCTCACCAGCCCGGGCAGCCATGGCCAGTGCATGGTCGCGCTCGAATTCACGCTGCAGATGCCGCCGTCGTCCCCGGTGCCGAGCGTGGTGCTGCGCACGCTGGTCGACGAGCTGCTGCTGCCCCGCCTCGCGGTGCCGGGCGCGACCCTGCACCTGGTCCAGGACCCTGCGCATCCCGATGTGGTGTCGGTCGACCGGCAGCGCACGCCGCTCGAAGTGGCGCCCGCACGGAGCTGACCCCCATTGAAAACCGTCAAGCCGCTGCGGCTGAGCGTCATCACACGCCCCTTCCTGCGGGGCCGCCAGCAACGCCTGGGCGTCACGCTGATGGGCATGGTGTCGATGGACGCCGCGCCCGTGCTGCTGCCCGAGCCGGAGTTCTGGAAGATCGCCGCCGAAGAGCTCGGTCCCACGGGCGCCATCGACCTGGGCATTCCCAAACCCCACGCCGAATTCCTGGCCACCGGCCACGCCTACACGCACCATCAGGACGACAAGACCGCCTGCGCCGTCGCGATGCGCGTGGGTGAGCTTTCGCGCCATCTGCTGGTGTTCGGCGACCGCTTCTGGCTCGACGGCCGTTCCACCGCGCCGCAGCCCTTCGAATCGATGCGGCTCGACGCCACGCGCGCCTACGGCGGCCCCGGCTTTGCCGAGAACCCGCAGGGCATCGGCCACGCCCACGAGTCGGTCAACGGCCTGCAGGTGCAGCGCCTGCCGAACATCGAAGACCCGCAGCAGCGCATCGACCGGCCCGACCGCGAGACCGAGCCCGCCGGTTTCGGCCCGATCGAGCTGACCCGGCCCAGCCGCATGCGCCTGATCGGCCGGCAGTACGACGGCCACTGGCGCGAGCATCTGTTCCCCGGTTTTTCGGAGGACATGGACTGGCGCTTCTTCAACGCCGCGCCGCCGCAGCAGCGCTGGCCCGCGCGCGACCACATCCCCGGCGGCACGCCCTACGAGATCTGGCACATGCACCCTACGCAGCCGGTGCAGCGCGGGCGCCTGCCCGACTGGCGTGCGCGCGCCTTCATCGCGCGCCGAAGCGGGCCCGGCCGCGAGCCGGAGCAGTTCGACGAGGTGCCCATGCGCCTCACCACGGCGTGGTTCTTTCCGCACCGCGCGCAGGTGGCGCTGATCCACCACGGCGAGATCGACATCGTGGAGGACGACGCCGACGACGTGACCCATATGATGCCCGCCATCGAAGACGCGGGCGATGCACCGCGCCCGCTGGCGCACTACTTCGCCCTCCTCCAGCGCCGCTGCGATCCCGAGACCGGCGCGCTGCATGCCGCCCGCGACGACGAGCTGCTGCCCGCGCAGGCCATTGGTCCGTGGCTCGACACGCTGGACGACGGTGAGGAATCCGCGTTGGTTCGCAACATGCGCGAGCGCGGCGACCGGCTCCGCGCGGATCTGATGCAGCAGGCGCGCGAGGCCGGCCACGATCCGCGCCTGCTGCGCGAACGGCCGCTGCCAGAGCCTTTCCGCAAGATGCCGACGCTCGCCGAGCTGCCCGAGTTCGTCGAGCGCACGCGGCGCTTCACGCAGGACCAGCGCAAGGCGCTCGACGACGGGCGGCGCGAGCTGGAGCGTGCGGGTCAGCGCAATGCGGCCGAGTCACGCCAGGTCGGCTTCGACTCCGCAGAGTTGGTCTCGGGCATCGACCGCACCACGACCAAAGGCCCGCCCGCCTTCGACGCGCAGACCGTGCTGCAGGGCATGTTCGGCATCGCCGCCGCCACGGGAACGTCCGCGTTGCCTCCTGCGCAGCAGCAGGCCTTCGCGGAGGTCGTCGAGAAAGGCCAGCGCGGGCTGATCGACATGTACCGGATGGGCGCGCAGCACCAGTCGCCGGCCGACGTGCTCGAAGGCGAACGCGCCACCGAAGCGCGCCAGCGCGTGCAGGACGTGATGGCCACCACGCGCGACCTGTCGGAGATGGACCTCACGGGCGCCGACCTGTCGGGCATGGACCTGCGCGGCGCGCGCCTGCACCGCACGCTGCTCGAACACGCGAACCTCGAAGGCGCCCGGCTCGATGGCGCGGATGCCACCGAGGCCGTGCTCGTGCGTGCGCGCCTTTCGCGGGCCTCGCTCGCGGGCTGCGTGCTGCACCGCGCGAACCTCAGCCTGGCCCATTGCGTCCGCACCGTGTTCACCGGGGCGCAGTTGCACCACACCACGCTCGAGCAGACGCACTTCGACCATTGCGACTTCTCCCACGCCTCGCTGGAACACCTGACGGTGCTCGGCCTGCAGGTCGACCACTGCCGTTTCGATGCAGCGCACCTTTCCTACGTGACCTTCCTCGAACAGACCCGCCTGCAGGACTGCAGCTTTCGCAACGCCGTGCTCCACAAGGTCGGGCTGATCTCGTGCATCGCCGAGCGGCTCGACTTCAGCGCGGCCCGGCTCGAAGCCTGCGCCTGGGCCCACACGCCGGGTGACACCGGCATCGTCTTTCGCGGCGCGGCCCTGCACACCACCTGCTTCGTCGGCACCAGCAGCCTGCGCACCATGGACTTCGAAGACGCGACGCTGGTGCAATGCGGCCTGCGCGAGATGCCGCTGGACGGCGCGCGCTTCGTGCGTGCCACGCTCGACACCTGCGACCTGTCGGCCTGCAGCCTCACGGGCGCCGACCTCAGCGGCTGCGATGCGCCCGAAAGCCTTTTCATCCGCGCCGACTTCACGCAGGCCTCGCTGCGCGGCGCCAACCTCATGCATGCCAGCCTGCAGAAAGCCCGCCTGGTGTGCACCGACCTGCGCGAGGCCAACCTGTTCCGCGCCGACGTCTCGCAGACCCTGATCGACAGCGTGACCGACACGCACGGCGCGCACCTCGAACAGGCCAAGACCCTCCCGCGCCGCGCCGCGGACCCGGTGCGATGACGCCGGCCGAGCTGGCAGCGAAGCTCCGCGGCGGCGACCACCTCCAGGACCAGGACTTCCAGGGCATGGACTTCGACGGCATGGACCTGCGCGGCGGCAGCTTCGGCGCCTGCGACTTCCGCCGAGCGAACCTGCGCGGCGCGCGGCTGGGCGAATCGGTGTTCGACAGCTGCCGCTTCGACGACGCGGTGCTCGACAGCGCCGACCTGCAACATGCCGCCTTCCACCGCTGCGCCCTGGCCCGCGCGCGCCTGCAGTCTGCAGCGATGGCCCACGCCGTCTTCTCCGAGGCCGACCTGCGCGGCGTCGACATGAGCGCGGCGCAGGCGGGTCAGGCCACCTTCCACCAGAGCACGCTCGACGGCGCGGGCTTCGAGCGCGCGGACCTCACGAAGTCGGTGTTCGGCGAATGCCGCCTCGACGGCACGCGCTTCGACGACACGGCGCTGAACACCACCGTCTTCTACCGCGCGGCGCTGCGCGGCACACGCTTCAAGGGTGCGAGCTTCCACAACGTGATCTTCGGCGAGGCCGACCTCGCGGGGCAGGACTTCTCGGCTCAGTCGTTTCATCTGTGCCAGTTCATCGATGCCGACCTCACGGGCTGCAACTTCGCCGGCGCGCGCCTGAGCCAGTGCAATTTCAAGGGCGCGAAGCTCGCAGGCGCGGTGCTGTCGGGCGTGCAGGCGCCGCAGTGCCTGTTCCCCGAAGCCGACCTGTGCTGGGTGGACGCGCGCGGTGGGCACTTCGACCAGAGCCTGTGGGTCGGTGCCCGGCTCGACGACGCCGACCTGTCGGACGCGCGGCTCGAACAGTGCGTGTTCCACCGCGCGAGCTGCCGCCGCACCGCATTCGCCCGCTGCCACCTCGTGTACGCGGATTTCTCGTACGCCGACCTCGCCGATGCCGACCTGCGCGGCGCCACCTTCCACCGCACCCAGATGCACCGCGCGATCGAGACCGGCGTGCGCTGGAGCGACCGCCTCGGCGTGCTCGACAGCGACCCGGCGCTGTTCGAGGCCGAGCGCTTTTCTGCCGCCCGTGCGAGCCGCCCGCAGCGCGCCGGCCGCGACACCTTCGGCCGGCCACTGCCGCCCGATCCACAGGACACCCCCCCATGAACCAACGAGTCCTTCGCGAAGCTGCTTCGCCGCCATCGGTTACGCCCGAGGCCGAGATGCACGCACTGCTGCGCAAGCCGCTGCCTGCGCAAGCCGCACCGGCCTGGACCGGCAGCGCGCTCGGCACCGTCGTGCAATCGCTGCCCGACGGCCGCTTCGTCGTCGAACCACAGCCGGGCGGCGCGCCCTGGCATTGCCCGCGCGCCGCGAGCTGCCTGCTGCAACCCGCCGTGGGCGACGTCGTGCTCGTGGCCGGGCCGCAGCGCGAGCAGCTGTTCCTGATCGCCGTCATCACGCAGGCAGACCCCAGCCAGTCGCAGCTCGTGGCCGAGGGCGACCTCACGATCCGCTCGCGGCGCGGCGGCATCGCGCTGCAGGCCTCCTCGTTCGCACTTCAGGCCGACAAGGCCACGGTGGACATCACCGACATGGCCTACCGCGGCGCCGAGGTGCGCGTGACCACGCTGGTCGCCCGCTTCGTGGGCCGCACGCTCGAGACCGTGCTCGACCGCCTGAGCCTGCTCACGCGCTCGAGCTTTCGTCTCACCGAAGAGGTCGAACAGGTGCGTGCGGGCCAGATCGACATGCAGGCGGCGCAAAGCCTGCGGCTGCACGCCAGGAACACCTTCGTCACCAGCCAGGCGCTGGTGAAGGTCGACGCCGAACAGATCCACATGGGTTGATACCGACAAGGAGCCTGAACCATGTTCGCCAACGCACAGATGATGGGAATGGACCTCGCGTTTCCCGATGTCTGCAAGACACCGCCCGCACTGCCCGTGCCCTACCCCAACATCGCACTCGGGCCCACGGCCCTGCCCAACGCCTGGAACATCCTGTACGGTGGCACGCCCGTGCACAACATGGCGACCACCACGCCGATCACCAATGGCGACAACGCCGGCGTGCTGATGGGCGTGGTGTCGCAGACGGTGATGGGGCCGTCGCGCCACATCACCGGCGCCTTCACGGTGCTGCTCAAGGGAACGCCCTGCACGCGCATGACCAGCCTGGCGGTGCAGAACCGCTGCAACATCGTGGGCATGCGCATCGTGCCCAGCCAATTCAAGGTGCTGGTGCTGGCGCCCTGAAACAGCACTGGAGGCTCAGTCGAGCTTGACGCCCGCCGTGCGGATCACCTTGCCCCACTTGGTGGTCTCGGAGGCGATGAAGGCGTCGAACTCCTCGGGCGTGCTGCCCGCCGGGAAGGTGCCCATGGCATCGAGCTTGGCGCGCGTCTCGTCGCTCTTGATGATGCGCGCCACCTCTTCCGACATGCGCTTGACGATCTCGCGCGGCGTGCCCGCCGGCGCCAGCATGCCGGCCCAGGTGCTGCCGGTGAAACCCGCGAAGCCCTGCTCGATGAAGGTCGGCACATCGGGCACGGCCGGCAGGCGCTTGTCGCCGGCCACGCCGATCAGCCGCACCTTCCCGGCCTTGCCCTGGTTGATGAGGCCCGTGGGCGCGTCGAAGAACAGCTGGATCTGCCCACCCATCAGGTCGGTCAGCGCGGGCACCGCGCCACGGTACGGGATGTGGATCATGTAGGTCTGCGTGAGCGACTTCCACAGTTCGCTCGTGAGGTGCGCGGCCGAGCCGTTGCCCGACGAGCCGAAGCTCACCTTGCCGGGGTGCTTGCGTGCGTAGTCGATGAGCTCGCGCGCGGTCTTGAACGGCGCGTCGTTGTTGACGGCGGCCAGCAGCGGCGACACCCCCATCAGCGACACGCCCACGAGGTCCTTGCGCGGGTCGTAGGGCAGCTTGGGGTACAGCGTGGTGTTGGCCGTGTAGGCCGCGATGACGACGCCGAAGGTGCTGCCGTCGGGTGCGGCCTTGGCCACGGCATCGACGCCGATCAGGCTGTTGGCACCGGGCTTGTTGTCGATCACCACGGGCTGGCCGAGACGCGTCTGCAGGCCTGCCTGCACCAGCCGCGCCATCTGGTCGGTGAAGCCGCCCGGCGTGTAAGGCACGACGATGCGGATCGGCTTGCTCGGCCAGGCGCTCTGCGCGAAAGACGGTGCGGCCAGGCTGGCAGCGGCGGCCGCGGTGGCAAGAGAAAAACGGCGGCGGGAGAGCGTGGCGTGCGGCATGGTCGGGAACCCTTCGGATGGCATGGATCGGACCATTCTCGAAGCGCGCTCCTGCGCCGGCGCTCAGGGTTTGTCCCCGACGGGACAAGCTGGGCTCAGAGCGGCAGGATGTCGCGCGAGCGCCCGTCGTCGCCGAGCCAGGCTTCGAACTCCTCCGACAGGCGCGTCGCCTCGCGCGTGGCCTGGCCCCAGGCCGCGATGCGCGCCTGCGCGTCGTTCGCGAAGCGGATGAAGTCCTTGCGGTCGGGCAGCTTGCCGTGCGGCAGCGTCTTCACCCATTCGGGGTTCGGCGCCAGCACCACCATGCGGTCGAGAAAGCGCGTCGACTTGTGGCGCCAGCGCAGCCCCTTGTCGAGCCAGCCCGGCACCACGGCCTGCTGGAAATGCGGGTACAGCACGATGCCTTCGTCGGCCCCGTCATGGGCAGTTCGGTAGTCCAGGTGCAGGTGGTAGTCGGTGATGCCGCCGTCCCAGTAGGCGCCGCGCGGCGCGCCCGGAATGTCGTGCACCGCCGCCAGCAGGAACGGAATGGAGCACGAGGCCTGCAGCACGCGATTGAAGTTGGCCTCGCTCAGCGCGTGCTGGCGCGTGCGGAAGTCGGTCGTGCCGAAAGGCAAGGCCGCGCCGGGCGTGGAGAACACGCAGCGCTCCAGCCAGGCGCCCAGGCTCTTGCGGTGCAGGCTGTTGCTCGCGAAGGCGCCCAGGTAGCCGACCGGCGTGCGCGCCCTGCCCTCGCGCCCCAGGATGTGGCGCCCGCGCGAGGTCACCACATGCAGCCGGTAGCGCGCATGGCCCAGCACCTCGCCGATGCGTCCGCCGTAGAAGGTGTCGAGGCTTTCCGCGAAGCGTTCGCTGAGCTGGTGCGGACTGAGCCGCTTCTGGCCCGGCGGCACTTCGAACTGCTGGCGCACATAGTCGTGCTCGAAGCGCCCGAAGGCCGCCTCGGGGTCCGACAGGCACGCCGTGGCCAGCCGCCACGCCCCGATCGACGCGCCCACCAGGTCCACCGGCTGGCTCGACTGCGTGAGCCAGCGCCCGAAGATGAAGCGATCGAGCGGCCCGAGGATCAGCCCCTTGGGCCCGCCCGCCGCGCCGGGGACGGTGCGCACGTCCTGCGGACGCAGGCCGTGCTGCTCGATGTGCTGGCGGGCCACGGGGCCGGCGTAGATGCGCAGGGCTTTCATGCCGACGGTGATTGCAAGAAACGTGCGGTCCGCGGGCTGCTTACTTGCGCAACCCCTGCAACTTGGCAAACGCACTCGCCATCTGCCCCGCCGGCTGCGGCGAGTTGTCGCGCCGGCCTTGCTGCTGGCCGCGCCCTGCGCCTTCGAAGCGGTTGTCGCGCGGGCCGTCGCGGCGTGCGGGCGCGGCGTCGAGCTTCATCGACAGGCCGATGCGCTTGCGGGCCACGTCGACCTCCATCACCTTGACCTTGACGATGTCGCCGGTCTTGACGACTTCGCGTGCATCGTTGACGAACTTGTGGCTCAGCTGGCTCACGTGGACCAGGCCGTCCTGGTGCACGCCGAGGTCGACAAAGGCGCCGAACTGGGCCACGTTGCTCACGGTGCCTTCGAGGATCATGCCCTCGGTGAGGTCGGAGATGTCGTCCACGCCGTCGTTGAAGCGCGCCACCTTGAAGTCGGGGCGCGGGTCACGGCCGGGCTTCTCGAGTTCGCCCAGAATGTCCTTGACCGTGATGACGCCGAACTTCTCGTTGGCGAACAGCTCGGGCTTGAGCGTCTTGAGCATGTCGGCGCGCCCCATCAGCTCGGCGATGGGCTTGCCGGTCTTGACGATGATCTGCTCGACCAGCGGATAGGTTTCGGGGTGCACGCCGGTGATGTCCAGCGGGTCGGCGCCGTCGCGGATGCGCAGGAAACCGGCACTCTGCTCGAAGGCCTTGGGGCCGAAGCCGGTCACGTCGAGCAGCTGCTTGCGGGTGGAGAACGCACCGTTGGCTTCGCGCCAGCGCACCACAGCCTTGGCCACGCTGGCCGACAGGCCGGACACGCGGCTGAGCAGCGGCACGCTCGCAGTGTTCAGGTCGACACCCACCGAGTTCACGCAGTCTTCGACCACGGTCTGCAGGGTGCGTGCGAGTTCGCTCTGGTTCACGTCGTGCTGGTACTGGCCCACGCCGATGCTCTTGGGGTCGATCTTCACGAGCTCGGCCAGCGGGTCCTGCAGGCGGCGTGCGATGGAGGCGGCACCGCGCAGGCTCACGTCGACATCGGGCATTTCCTGCGAGGCGAATTCGCTGGCGGAATACACCGAGGCACCGGCTTCGCTGACCACGACCTTGTCGACCGTCATCTCGGGCGCACCGGCCTGCGCGGCCATCTTGGCCAGCAGCTTGATGAGGTCGCCGGCCAGCTTGTCGGTCTCGCGGCTGGCGGTGCCGTTGCCGATGGCGATGAGGTTCACGCCGTGCTTGGCGCAGAGCTTGCCGAGGGTGTGCAGCGAGCCTTCCCAGTCCTTGCGTGGCTCGTGCGGGAACACGGTGGCGGTTTCGACCAGCTTGCCGGTCGAATCGACCACGGCCACCTTCACGCCGGTGCGGATGCCGGGGTCCAGGCCCATCACGACGCGGCGGCCGGCGGGTGCGGCCAGCAGCAGGTCGCGCAGGTTGTCGGCGAACACCTTGATGGCGACTTTTTCGGCGTCTTCGCGCAGGCGGGTGAACAGGTCGCGCTCGGTGGACAGGGCCAGCTTCACGCGCCAGGTCCAGGCCACGCACTTGCGCAGCAGGTCGTCGGCCGGGCGGCCCGCGTGGCTCCAGCCCAGGTGCAGCGCGATCTTGCCTTCGGCGATGCTGGGCTTGCCCGGCTCGGGTTCGACGGGCAGCACGAGCTTGGCGTCGAGCACTTCGAGCGCACGGCCGCGGAACACGGCCAGGGCGCGGTGCGAGGGCACGCGGCCGATGGGCTCGTCGTAGTCGAAGTAGTCGCGGAACTTGGCGATGTCGGCGTTGTTTTCGTCCTTGCCGCTCATCAGGCTGGACTTGAGCAGGCCTTCGTTCCAGAGCCATTCGCGCAGGCCCTGCACCAGCACGGCGTCTTCGGCCCAGCGCTCGGACAGGATGTCGCGCACGCCGTCGAGCACGAGCGGCACGGTCGAGAAATCGGGGCCCGGCTTGCCGTCGTCCAGTGTGGTGGCGGGCTGCAGGAAGGCCTGGGCTTCGGCGGCGGGGTCGAGCGTGGGGTCGGCCAGCAGCTTGTCGGCCAGCGGCTCGATGCCGAATTCGCGGGCGATCTGGCCCTTGGTGCGGCGCTTCTGCTTGAACGGCAGGTACAGGTCTTCGAGTTCCTGCTTGGTGGGCGCGAATTCGATCGCGGCGCGCAGCTCGGGGGTCAGCTTGCCCTGCTCGTCGATGGCCTTGAGCACCGCCACGCGGCGGTCTTCGAGTTCGCGCAGGTAAGACAGCCGGGCTTCCAGTTCGCGCAGCTGGATGTCGTCGAGGCCGCCCGTGACTTCCTTGCGATAGCGGGCAATGAACGGAACCGTGGCGCCTTCGTCGAGCAGTTCGACGGCGGCCTTCACCTGGTGCTCGCCGACCTTGATTTCAACGGCGAGCTGGCGAATGATTTTCTGCATGTCTTGAGCGCGTCCCTGGCAAAGCGCGGAAGTTTGCCATAGGCGAAGACACCGCCCGCCGGCCACCGCGACGCGATGGTTACAACGTGCTCTCGACCTCTGCCACGACCGCCGTCGGCGGCAGCACTTCACCGGGCATCACGAGCCGGATGCGCAGCCCGTGCGGCGCCGCGTCCATGACGGCCAGCTCGCCGTGCAGCGCCTCGGCGCGCTCGCGCATGCTGCGCAGGCCCTTGCCCCCGAATTCGCCGGCCGCCGCACCCAGGCCGCGCCCGTCGTCCAGCACCTCGAGCACCAGTCCGTGCGAGCGTTCGCGCGGGCCAAAGCGCACTTCCACGCGGGTGGCCTGCGAATGGCGCAGCAC
Source organism: Variovorax boronicumulans (assembly GCF_009811375.1). NCBI lineage: Bacteria > Pseudomonadati > Pseudomonadota > Betaproteobacteria > Burkholderiales > Comamonadaceae > Variovorax > Variovorax boronicumulans. The sequence continues at coordinate 2,303,329 of NZ_BKDH01000001.1, read as the reverse complement.
GTTCGACAAGGCCTCCTGCGCGATACGGCACAACTGCATCGCGGCCTCGGGCGACAGCGGCGGCGTCACCACCACGTCCTGCACGTTCCACACGAGCGTGATGCCCAGCCGGTCGAACGCCGGTTGCAGCCGGTAACGCAAATGCCCCAGGCGTTCGCCGATGCTGGTGTCGGCCTGGTCGTCGAGGGAGTCGACCGTCATCTGCAGTTCCAGCAGACAGGCCTGCAGGGCCATCGACAGCTCGCGGGCGTCGGCGGAGCGCGGGTCGTAGCTGGCCATGAGCGCCACCAGCCGCGAGCCGACGCCGTCATGCAGGTCGCTGGCGATGCGGCGGCGCTCGGCGAGCACGGCCTGCGCCTGGCGGTAGCGTACGAGGCGGCGCCGCGTGAAATACCAGGTGGCCACGATCATGCAGAGCACGGCGACGTTCACCCCCTGCAGGGCCCAGAAGGCGGCCGGCACCTCGGTACCCAGTGTGGTGATCGCCGAGGTCGCACGAATCACCTGCCCCACCACCGGCGTCAGGTGCAGCGCAAACGCAAGCCCCACCCACAGCAGCATCCGCCGGCGCGAGGCGCGCGGCCACAGCCAGATCAGGAGCACGCACCACGCGGCGATGGAAAGCCACACGAACTGGTCCTCCAGGAAATACGGCGGGAGCGGGGGCGCCGGCGCGGGCATGGGTGGCTCCGCTGCGAACGCGGCGCGCCCGAAGCGCGCCCTAGAGCAGCCCCCGGTGCGAGGCGAAACTCACGGCCTGCGCGCGGGTGTGGGCGTGCAGCTTGCGGTAGATGTTCTTGACGTGCGCGTTAACCGTCTGGGCACTGATGGTGAGCTGCAGAGCGATCTCTTCCGTCACATATCCCGTGGCTACAAGTCGCAACACTTCGCGCTCCCGTGCCGACAGGGTCGCCTTGCTGTCCGGCGGGCGCACCGGGCTCGGATTGGCGCGCTGGTGGTCCAGGTGAACGAGCAGCCGCCGCGCCAGCCGGGGGGTGATAGCAGCCCCGCCATTCACCACCTGCAACACGGCCTGGGCATAGCTCTGGAACCAGGCGTTCTTCACCAGGTAACCCGAGGCGCCGAGCTCGAAGGCGTGCAGCACCTGGGGCTCGTCTTCCAGCGCGGAAATGACGATGATCTCGGCGGCGCTGCGGTGTTTCTTGGCCTCTTCGATGAGCTCGAATCCGCTGCCGTCTCCGAGGCGGATGTCGACCATGAGCACATCGAATTCATGCTGCATCAAGAGGCGCCGTCCCTCGCGCAGGGAGCCGGCCTGGCCTTCGAGCTGGATGCGCAGATCGCCCAGCAGTTCCTGGGCGATGACACGGCGGACAAAGGGGTCGTCGTCGACGAGCAAGACACGAACAGGCTTGGTTTCCTGGCCCGTGAGGTAGTCCGGCCACGGCAGGGTATCCGCCGAGGGAGCCAGCAGCCCACCGAACTGGCCGGGATTGGAGAATTTCCTAGCGCCACCACCGACATCGGTCAATGAAATGTCGAGATCGTTTTCCATTTAAGCCCCCTTGTCACAGATAAAAGTCGCGACTTCGTGAACAAAAGTTAATCGATTTCTACTCTTTTTCCGGCTATCGGCTTTTTTGATTACCTTGGTTTCTTTCGGTTGCAATATTGCCAGATTGTGAACCAAAGTGATAGTTCCCACGAGGGGAACAGGGCCTAGAACCGGCTCTCTGCCAACGCCCAAAACGCCCTCGGACATTGCTTTCGCCATAGCCTTGCACTACCCAGCCTGAGGCATTTTTCGATCCCTTCCCCCCGCTGAAACTGCATCCCGGTCGCAACGGAATCCATTCAATCCGTGCTCGCTGACCGTCGCTGATGGCCGGATTCCCCGGCGATCGGGTTCGTTTCAACACTATCGAGGAAGCATCATGAAGAAGACTCTTATCGCCATGGCAGTGGTTCTCGTGGCTGGCATCGGGACCGCAACCGGCAGCAGCGTGGCGCTCGCCGTCACCAACACCACGACCGGCTCCTCCAGCTCGGCAGGCTCGGTCGCCGCCAGCTCCGGAACGGGCAGCGCACTGAGCTACAACGCAGCCAGCTCCACCTCGTCGGCCACGGCCAACGCGGCGGGTGGCGCAGCAGGCAACGCCTTCCTGCGTGTCGGCGGCGCCACCGCCAGCGGCTCGGCCACCACGCAAGGACGCGTGACCAGCGTGGCAGCAACGACCGGCAACGGCGTGGCTGCAGGCGGTGCGAATGCACAGGCCAATGCGACCTCGAGCGCCAATGCGAACTACGCCGGCGGCGGTGCCAACCCCGTGAGCGGCTCTGCAGGCGGCGCAGCCGGCTCCACCACCAACAACACCGCAGCCACCGCTGCAGGTCCTGGCGGCGGTCTGGCCGTGGTGACGCGCACCTCGGGCACGACGGCCGGCTTCAGCGCCAATTCGGGCGCGGTCAACGGCATCGTCAACGGCACGACGACCTCGGCCACGTCGGGCTCGACCGGCGGTTCCACGGGCGTCATCAACTTCGCCGTGGGCAACGCAGCGGGCTTCAGCAACGGTGGCGGCACCGCCGGCGGCGCGATCTCCGGCGCAACGGCCAACGCTCCCTGAGCGATCCGGACCATCGGTTGTTGGACCAGAAACGGGGAGGGGCACGCCCCTCCCCTGCTTCCCAAAGGAGTCGAAAAAATGAAAACATTGATTGCCCTGACCTTGCTGGGCCTGTCCGCCGGCGCCTTGGCGCAGACCACGGCGGGTGGCGCCAACAACCAGTCGCAGAGTTCAGCCACCACCAACGCCCAGGGCAACACCCAGGCGGTGAATTTCAACAGCTCCGCCCCCTCGGAAGTCACCTCCCGGGCCACGGTGGACAGCAACAGCACACAGAACATCAACAACACGGGCGCGACGACCAGCACCGTCGACTACCGTGGCAGCTACACCGTCAAGAACGTGCCCTCCGTGAGCGGCCCGAACCTGACGACCAGCAATGACACCTGCATGGGCAGCACCAGCGCCAGCGCCAACGGCGCCGGGGTCGGGCTGAGCTTCGGCACCACCTGGACGGACGAACACTGCAAGCGCCTGAAGATGAGCCGCGAGCTCTGGAACAAGGGCATGAAGGCAGCGTCGCTGGCCATGGACTGCATGGACCCGGCGGCCCAGGCGGCCCTGGAGATGACCGGCTCGAAGTGCCCGCAGTCGATGACCGCCGAAGAGCGCGTGAGCGCGTTCGGACCGCAGGCCTCGTCGGCCGGCGCGCCCGTGGCGGCACGTCCGGCGGCGCCCGTGGCCGCGGCACCGGCGCCTGCGCCGGCCCCCGTGGCGGTGGCCGTGCCCCAGCCGGTGGCGCCCGTGGCACCAGCGGCGCCTGTCGCGTTGGCGCCGGCCCCGGCGCCCGCGCCGGTCGTGGCGGTGCAGCAGCCCGCCGCACCGGCCACGCTGGTCGAGGCGATGCCCATGGCAGCCCCGGTGCAGGAACAGCCGGCGCCGCAACCCGCGCCGGCCGCGACCGCCGTCCCGGTGTCTGCGCCGGAAGTGGCACCGGCCCCCGTGGCCGCAGCGCCCGCCGAGGAAGCCGCGGCACCTGCGGCGGAGCCGGCCCCGGTCATGGCGAGCGCCGTGGCCCCGCAGCCGGACATCCTGGAAGCGCGCATCACGCGCCGCCTGCCGGCTGACGAGGTGGCTTCGGCACCGGCCGACGCGCAATGAGGCCGGTTCTGGAGTCCATCACCATGAACACCAGGACCGTTCCTCTCTGGCTGGCCGCCTGTTGCGTGGCGACGGCGTCGGTGGCCGCCACGCCGATCATCCGCATCGAGCGGATGCCCATGGGCAGCGGCCTGCAGAACGCCAGCGGCACGGAGAACGCCGAGCCGGTGGGCGACTACGGCGTCTGGCACGTGCCGCAGTACATGCCGGGGTTCCCGACCTCGGCCACCATCTGGCCACGCGTGGTGATCATCCAGTGCAACGTCACGCGGTGCAGCGGCTACGAAGTGACGCCCGAACTGGGCCGGGGCGAATACCTGTTCTTCCGGCCCGCGGAAGACAGCAGCGTCGGCCGCAAATAGACAGGCGCGCAGACGCCGCTTTTTCGAACGATGCGCCGCCGGGTCTGCAAGGTCCCGGCGGCGCGCGGCCATGTGCGGATACCCTTCGCGCATGCACAACCCCCTCGTGCGCGCCTTGCGCGCCCTGTTTCGCGCCGTTGCCACCACGATCCTCGTGCCGGTGCTGCTGTTCGAGGAATGGGGCTGGGCCCCGCTCGCAGCGCTGGTCGCGCGGCTGGCGCGCCTGCCCTTCTGGGCGCGGCTCGAGAACCTGCTGCGCGCGCTGCCGCCCTGGGGCGCGCTGCTGGCGTTCTTCGTGCCGATGCTGCTGCTCTTTCCGGTGAAGCTGCTGGCGCTGTTCCTGTTCGGCCGCGGCCACGCGTTCAGCGGCATGGCTGTGCTGCTGCTGGCCAAGCTCGCGGGCACGGCGGTGGTCGCGCGGATCTTCCAGCTGGTCGAGGGCTCGCTGATGCGCCTGGCCTGGTTCGCCCGCTGGTACCCGCGCTGGAAAGGCTGGAAAGACCAAGTGCTGACACGCGTGCGCGAAAGCCGTCCCTGGCGCATCGTGCGGGCGGTGCACCGGCGGGTGCTGCGCGGCTGGCATCGGCTGCGCGCCGAGTGAATCTATTTTTACCCGGGTGTATTGTGTTTTATATTTTGCCCGGGTAATATTTGGAGATGAATCCATCTCCCCACACCAGGCGTACCCTCGTCAAGCAATACAAGGACAGCGTACGCCCCGCTGGCGTCTTCGTCATCCGCAACCTGATGGACGGCCGCGTCTACGTGGCCGGCAGCCTCGACGTCGAAGGCGCCATGAACCGCGCCCGCTTCGAGCTGAACCTGCGCTCGCACCGCAACAAGGTATTGCAGCGCGACTGGGTGGCGCAGGGCGCGACGCACTTCGGCTTCGAGGTGATCGACCGGGTGAAGGAGCGCGACGACCCCGCCTTCGACCGCGCGGCGGAGCTGGAAAAGCTGCTTGAACTCTGGCGCGAGGAACTGCAATGCACTGGCGACAAGGGCTACAACACCCCATGAGCACCGACGCACTGGGCTTCTGCCTCGACCTCGGCCGCGCCCACGCCAGCCTGAGCCTGAAACTCAACGAAGACCTGGGCGCCTTCCACGGCTTGGACTACGACGACTTCACCCTGCTCCACCTGTTGCTGCGTACCGGCAACGGCGCCATGCCGATGGCCGAGCTGGCGCACACGCTGGGGTTGCCAATGTCGGCGCTCATCCGCAAGATGGTGCTGCTCGAAAAGACCGGCCTGGCCGAGCGCACGACGGGACCCGATGATGACCCCCAGCGCCATGCGAATATTCGCAGCGGCGGAAAGAAGTTGATGCAAGCCGCCATCACCACCGTCGAAGCGATCTGCGTCGATGCCGTGAAATCGCTGGACCCGCAACGCCTGCCAGACCTGCATGCCGCGCTGCGGGTGCTGTGCGATCACGACACGCCGCACGCCTGAACCGTCCTGCGGGTAGATTACGAACCTCGTTTCGTTCCGCCCGGATCGACAACCCAAAAAGAATTTGCATGTCACCCGACGAACTACCGACCACATTCACTGCGTTTGCCGGCTTCCAGCGCGTCGCCGCCGGCACCAAGGCCCAGGTGCTCACGCAACTGCGCGAGCGCGGCGACGCCGCCACCTGCCTCGTGTTCGACGACCAGACCGGCGAGCAGCTCGATGTCGACCTGCGCGACCCGAAGGCCATCGAGACCTCCGCGCTCGAAGCCGAGAAACACGAAGACGCGCCGCGCGGCGTCGGCCGTCCGCGCCTGGGCGTGGTGGCGCGCGAAGTCACGCTGCTGCCACGCCACTGGGACTGGCTCGGCCGCCAGCCGGGCGGCGCCTCGGTGGCGCTGCGCAAGCTGGTCGACGACGCGCGTCATGTGCACGCCGACCGCGACACGGTGCGCGCCGCGCGCGAAGCCACCTACCGCTTCATGACCGCCATCGCGGGCAACCTGCCCGGCTTCGAGGAAGCCACGCGCGCGCTGTTCGCGGGCGAGCATCAGCGCTTCAGCGACCTCGTGGAACCCTGGCCCACCGACCTGCGCGTGCACCTGCACAAGCTGTCGGCCGGTGGCTGGGGTGCTGCATGAGCGCGGCGCCCGACAGCAGCAGCACCACCTCCACCAGCCCCGGCAACCCGAGCGGACTGCGCGGCGTGCCCGTGGCGCCGGTGGGTGCGCCGCGTCCGCTGTGGAAGGTGTTCCTGTTCTTCCTGGCGCCGATGTTGCTCAGCAACATCCTGCAGTCGCTCTCCGGCACCATCAACAACGTCTACGTCGGGCAGATGCTCGGCGTGAGCGCGCTGGCGGCGGTCTCGAGCTTCTTCCCGGTGATGTTCTTCTTCATCGCCTTCATCATCGGCCTGGGCGCGGGCGCCTCGGTGCTCATCGGCCAGGCCTGGGGCGCGCGCGACGCGGCCAAGGCCAAGGCAGTGGCGGGCACCACGCTCACGGTGGGCCTGCTGCTGGGGCTGGCGATCGCGGTGTTCGGGGGCCTCTTCACCACGCCGATGCTGGCCATGCTGGGCACGCCGCCCGACGTGCTGGCCGACTCCACGCGCTACGCCCGCATCATGCTGATCGCGATGCCCGGCGTGTTCCTGTTCCTGCTGGCCACCGCCATGCTGCGCGGCGTGGGCGACACCATCACGCCGCTGCTGACGCTGCTGATTTCCACGGCCATCGGCCTGGTGGTCACGCCCGCGCTCATCCGCGGCTGGGGCGGGCTGCCGCAACTGGGCGTGGCGGCCGGCGCGTGGGCCTCGGTGCTGTCGTTCGCGGTCGCGACCACGTGGCTGGGCTTCCGGCTGCGCCAGAAAAAGAGCCCGCTCGCCCCCGACGCGGAGTTCGTGCGCTGCCTGCGCATCCAGCCGCAGCTGCTGAAGGCGGTGCTGAAGATCGGCGTGCCCACCGGCGTGCAGATGATCGTGGTGGCGCTGGCCGAAGTGGTGCTGCTGTCGATGGTCAACAGCTACGGCTCCAACGCCACGGCCGCCTACGGCGCGGTGAACCAGGTGGTGGCCTACGTGCAGTTCCCGGCCATCTCGATCGCCATCACCACGTCGATCCTCGGCGCGCAGGCCATCGGCGCGGGCCGCGCCAACCGGCTCGGCGCCATCGTGCAGACCGCGCTGGGCATGAACCTCGTGCTCACGGGCGGGCTGGTGCTGCTGGGCTACCTGTTCTCGCGCCCGCTGATGGGCTTCTTCATCACCAGCGCGCCGGTGATCGAGATCGCGCAGAACCTGCTGCACATCATGCTGTGGAGCCTGGTGCTGTTCGGCATGGCCTCGGCGATCTCGGGGATCATGCGCGCCAGCGGTTCGGTGCTGGTGCCGACGCTGATCTCGATCGTCTGCATCCTGGGCGTCGAAGTGCCGGTGGCCTGGCTCATGAGCCGCCACTTCGGCATGGGCCTGGACGGGATCTGGGTCGCCTACCCGGTGACCTTCGGCGCGATGCTGCTGCTGCAGACCGCGTACTACCGCCTGGTGTGGCGCAAGAAGCCGATCGGCCGGCTGGTCTGATCGGCGCCTCGGCGGGGGTCACTCCCCGTCGAAGGCCTTCTTCACCGTGGCGATGTCGAGCTTGATCATCTTCATCATGGCCGCCATCGCGCGGGCCGCCTTGGCCGCGTCCTTGTCCTGGAACATGCGGATGAGCGGCATCGGCGTGACCTGCCACGACACGCCGAAGCGGTCGGTGAGCCAGCCGCACTGCACGGGCTGGCCGCCGCCCTCGAGCAGCTTGTCCCAGTAATAGTCGACCTCCTCCTGCGTCTCGCAGGTCACGATGAGCGAGATGGCCGGCGTGATCTTGTACTCGGGCCCGCCGTTGAGCACCATGAACGACTGCCCGTCGAGCTCGAAGGTCGCCGTGAGCAACTTGCCCTTCTTGGCGGGATTCACATCGCCCCAGAGCAACGTGTCGGTGAGGCGCGACTTGGGAAAGATGGCGGTGTAGAAGTTGACCGCCTCCTCGCCATTGCCGTCGAACCAGAGGCAGGGAATGATCTTCTGCATGGAATCTCCTTGGGTTGAATGATGAACTGAAGGGTTCAGTATCAAAGCCGAAGCGGCGCATTGTCAACCTGCGCCGCGGCTGTCAGTGAGAAGTTCGCAGGCGGGGCCGCGGGCCACAATGGGCCGGTCCTTCGCTTCGGAACTGCCATGTTCGCCCCTTCCAGAACGCGCCTTGGCGCCCCCGCTTTGCTGAGCGCCGCGCTCACCACCCTGGCGATGTCGGCCGGCGCAGCCGATGCCACCTACCCCGACGCAGCCGCCAGCGACCCCGCCCGGCTCGGCTGGATGACCGGCTCGCCGCCACCGCCCGACCGCACGCTGCGTTTCGACGACGGCAGCTATTTCCAGTTTCCGGCGATGCGCTGGAGCGTGTCGAATTTCCGCCAGCTGATGCCGACCGTGAACGTGTCGCGCGGGCTCGGTGCGCCCACCGCCCTGCCCCAGGCCTTGCGCAAGGACATCGACACGCTCAGCTTCACACCGCTCGACGCGAAGACGCCCATGACCTGGGACGCCTCGCTGGCCGCCACCTACACCGACGGCATCCTCGTGCTGCACCGTGGGCGCGTGGTCTACGAGCGCTACTTCGGCGTGCTGAAAGACGACGGCCAGCACGGCGCCATGTCGGTCACCAAGTCGGTGGTCGGCACGCTGGGCGCGATGCTGGTGGCCCAAGGCACGCTCGACGCCAACAAGCCGGTGGCCCACTACGTGCCCGAGCTGGCGACATCGGCCTTCGGCAACGCCACCGTGCGCCAGGTGCTCGACATGACCACGGGCCTGAAGTTCAGCGAGGACTACGCCGACCCGAAGGCCGAGGTCTGGGCCCATGCGCAGGCCGGCAACCCGCTGCCCAAGCCGAAGGACTACACCGGCCCGCGCAGCTACTACGAGTTCCTGCAGACCGTGCAACCCGAAGGCAAGCATGGCGAGGGCTTCGGCTACAAGACCGTCAACTCCGACGTGCTGGGCTGGGTGATCGCGCGCGCCACCGGCCGCACCGTGGCGCAGCTGCTGTCGGAGCGCATCTGGCGCCACCTGGGCGCCGAGCAGGACGCCTACTTCACCGTCGACTCCATCGGCACGCCCTTCGCGGGCGGCGGCCTGAACACGGGCCTGCGCGACCTCGCGCGCTTCGGCGAGATGCTGCGCAACGACGGCCGCGTGAAAGGCCGGCAGATCGTGCCCAAGGCTGCCGTCGAAGACATCCGCCGCGGCGGCGACAAGGCCGCCTTCGTCAAGGGCGGCTACCCGCTGCTGCAGGGCTGGAGCTACCGCAACATGTGGTGGGTGACGCACAACGACCACGGTGCCTACATGGCGCGCGGCGTGCACGGCCAGCGCATCTACATCGACCCGAAGGCCGGGATGGTGATCGTGCGCTACGCCTCGCACCCGATCGCGGGCAACGCCGCGAACGACCCGGTCACGCTGCCGGCCTTCGAGGCGCTGGGGCGGCATTTGCTGCGCGCACCGCGCTGAAAGCAGCTACCAGCGGTAGGTCGCCGTGGCCGTCGCCGTGCGCGGGTAGCCGTAGTAGCAGTTGCGGTAACCGCAGTTCGCGAAGTACGTCTTGTTGGTCAGGTTGCGCAGGTTCAGCGCCAGGCTCCAGCGGTCGATGTCGTAGCCGAGCATGGCATCGAACACCGTCGAGGCCGGCACCTTGCTCGGCCACGCGGCCTCGCCGTCGCCGTAGTTCGAGCCCGTGTAGCGCGCGCCCAGGCCCACCTTCACGCCGCCGGCGAAGCGGTAGTCCGCCCACACTGACAGCCGGTGGCGCGGCACGGCCGTGGCCTGCTTGCCGATCTCGCTCGTGTTGGCGCTTGCCGTGACGATGGCCCGCGGCGTGTAGCTGTACGACGCCGTGAGGTTCAGGCGCGAAGCGATCTCGGCGGTGGCCTCGAGCTCAAGCCCGCGCACCGAAATCTCGCCCGTCTGCTTGGGCATGAACTCGCCGTCGTAGCTGATGTAGTTCTTGCGCCGCAGGTCGAAGATGGCCGCGCTGTACATCGCCTTGCTGCCCGTGGGCTGGTAGCGCACGCCCGCCTCGTACTGCTTGCCGCTTTCGGGCTTGAACGGGTCGCCCGACGCCGGGTCGATGGTGGCCGTGGGCGCGAACGACTCCGAGTAGCTCAGGTACGGCGCCCAGCCGCTCGGGTGCAGGTAGACCAGGCCGGCCCGGCTGGTGAACTTGTGGTCGCGCATGCGCTGGCGCGAGCCGTCGAGGCGGCTGTCCACGGTGCTGTCGGCGGTGTCGTAGCGCCCACCCAGCGTCAGCGTCCAGCGCTCGCCCCACTTGATCTGGTCCTGCAGGTAGACGCCGGTCTGCGCAAGTCGCGTGACGCCGTCGAAATACGGCGCGGGCCGCTCGATCGGCCCGCCGTACACCGGCGCATAGATGTTCAGCGGCGAGGCGCTGCCGCCGCTGAAGGTGACCTGGTCGATGCGCGTGCGCTGGTAGTCCAGCCCGACCAGCACCTTGTGCTGCGTCTCGCCCAGGCGGAAGTCGGCCTGCAGCTGGTTGTCCAGTGCCAGCGCGCCGATGTTCTCGCGGCTGCCGAACACGCTGCGCGACATCTGCTGGAAGTTGAGCGGGTCGTTCGGCACCTCGGGGTTCAGCGCCATGAAGCCCTTCAGCTGCGTGCCCGTGTAGTCGAGCTTCTGGTGCGCGTAGCGCGCGTTCTGCCGCACCGTGAAGGTGTCGTTGATGCGGTGCTCGAACTGGTAGCCGACCATCTGCTGGTCCTGGTCGAAGCGGTCGAAGCCGGGCTCGCCGACGAAGAGTTTCGAGGGAATGGTGGTGCCGATCGCGGTCGGATCAAGCGAGCCGATCTGCGGCCGCGCGCGCGTGTAGACCCCGCCGCGCGTGCGCGAGAACTGCGACAGCAAGGTCAGCGTGGTGTCGCCCGACGGCTTCCAGGTGAGCGCGGGCGCGATGTACATGCGGTCGTCGGCCTCCTTGCCCGCCGGCAGTTGCGCGTCGCGCACGAGGCCGGTGATGCGGTACAGCAGCTTGCCGTCGGCATCGAGCGCGCCCGAGAAATCGCCCGCGACCTGCTTGCGGGCGTGGTCGCCCACCTGCAGCTGCAGCTCGCGCACGGGCTCCGCCGTCGGGCGCTTGCTGACCACGTTCACCACCCCGCCAGGGCCGCTCATGCCGTACAGCACCGACGACGGGCCGCGCAGCAGCTCGATGCGCTCGGCGCCGTAGTTCTCGGTGCGCCACACGCCCCAGGTGCTGTTGTTGCGCAGCGGCAGGCCATCGAGATAGAAGCCCGGCGAATAGGCGTCGAAGCCGCGCAGCGAGATCCAGTCGTAGCGCGAATCGGCGCCGTAGGTGGTGGTCGACACGCCCGGTGTGTAGCCCAGCGCGTCCTTGAGGTTGGTGGCGCCGATCGCCTCGATGCGGTCGGCCGTGATCACCGAGATCGACTGCGGCGTCTCGATGATCGGCGTGTCGGTCTTGGTGGCGGTGGCGCTGCGTTTGGCCACGTAGCCCTGCACCCGGCCCGTGGCGCTTTCCTCGCCGTCGGCCACGACGGTCACCGCCGGCAGCGTGGAGGTGTTGCCCGTGGCGGGCGCGGTCTTGATGACCGCCGCATTGCCTTCCATCGTGGCCGCCAGGCCGCTGCCGGCCAGCAGCCGGTCGAGCGCCTGCCGGGCCGTCAGGCTGCCCGAGATGGCGGGCGCGGTCTTGCCCGCGACCAGGCTCTGCTGCACGACCAGCTGGATGCGGGTCTGGCGCGCCCAGTCGTTCAGCGCCTCGGCCAGCGGCTGGGCCGCGATGTGGATCGGCTGGGGCGCGCCCTGCGCCCGAGCCATCAGGGGCGCGTTCGCCAGGGCCAGTGCAACGGCCAGGGCCAGCGGCGCGGGTGTCATCTTTGTTCTCAAGCGCTTCGTCATCGAACGTCTTCCAGGTAGTGAATGCAAATGGTTCCTATCTGGGCTGACGCACGAGCCGGCGGAATCCCCGTAGTGCCGGCGAGAAATTCTTGATTCTTTTGTTTCAGGGGGCCGGCAGGATTTCCGCGACCGTGCCGGTGTCCTTCAGCCGCACCGGCAAGGCGCTGGCCAGGGCGCGCCGCAGCGTGCGCGCGTCCCGCGGGTCGAAGGTGCCGCTCAGGCGCAGGGCCGCCACGGCCGGGTCGTTCACCACCAGGCCGGTGCTGCCGTAGCGCTCCAGCTCGGCCAGCGCGCGGGCCAGCGGCGTGTCGACGAAGCTCAGGCGGTGCTCGCGCCAGGGCGCGATGCCGTCGCGCGGCACGGCCGAGACGGCGGAGAACCGGCCCTGCGCATCGCTTTCCACCTGGCGGCCGGCGGTCAGGAAGACTTCGCTCGTCGCATCCGGCGCCCGGTGCAGCACGCGCACCTTGCCCTCTTCCACCGACACCCGCGTGCCATCGGCGCCCGGCATGCCGGGGGTGTGGCGCACGGCAAAGCGCGTGCCGACCACCCGCACGCGCAGCGGACCGGCCAGCACGTCGAACGGGCGTTTCGCATCGGACTGCACGGCGAACACCGCCTGCCCGTCGAGCAGCGTCACCTCGCGGCGGTCGCGGAACAGGCGCACTTCGAGGCGGGTGGCGGTGTCCAGCCGCAGCCGGGAGCCGTCGGGCAGCGGCGCTTCGAGCTGCTGGCCGCGCCGGGTGGCGAAGGCCTGTTCGAACACGGGCTGGGCCTGCACATGGCGCCAGCCGAGGTAGCCGGCACCGACCGCCATGCCGGAAGCAGCCAGCACGAAAGCCGGCTTCAGGAAGCCGCGGCGCGTGGGTGCGGCGGGCGCGTGGCCTTCGAAGCCGCTGCGCCAGCCCGCGACCGTCTCGGGCGCGATCGCGTCGAAGGCGCGCCAGCGCGACTCCCATTCGCGAAACGCCTCGCCATGGCGCGCATCGGCGCCGAGCCAGGCCTGGAACGCGCGCTCGTCGGACGCGCTCCAGTGCGTGCGCTGGCGGCGGACGAACCAGTCCAGCACGTCCTGTCGCAGGCGCAGGGCTTCTTCGGACGGTGGCGACGTGAGGGTCATGACGTGGGGATCGTTCTTATGGGGGTAGACGCACGAGCGTGGTCAAACCCTGTAATGGGGCGTCTCATCTCACTCTGAACCACGGGTCCGCTCCAGGCACGCCCAGCACGCCTCCATCGCAATACGCAACTGCATCTCGACGGTCCGCACCGAAATGCCCATGCGCGCAGCCACCTCGGCATACGAAAGCCCGTCGAACTTGTAGAGCACGAAGGCTTCGCGGCAGCGCGGAGGCAGCCGGTCGATGGTCTCGACCATGGCCGCCATGCCCTGGCTGGACGACAGGATGGCGTCGGGCTCGAAGGTGGGCGGGCCGATGCAGTCGTCGGCGTCGGGCGGTGCGTCATCGGGCACCGCCGTGTCGCCGCCCGCGCGCACGCTGGTGCGGCGGTGGTGGTCGGTGACGAGGTTGCGGGCCGTGCGGTACAGCAGCGCGCGCGGGTCGCGCACCACGCTGCCGGAGCGCTGCGCCTCGTACACCCGCACGTAGCTCTCCTGCGCCAGGTCGGCCGCGGTGGCGCGGTCGGGTACCTTGCGGGACAGAAAGCTCAGCAGCTCGCGGTAATAGCGTTCGAACACGGGCGCACCACAGCCGGGAAGGGTTGGTCGAAGTCCAGGGGCAGGTTGGCTTCGACACGGCGTGGCTACCTGAGAGATTCAGAACAAAAGAAAACGCGAGATTATGTGCGGGATCAACCCGCCGATCGCCGAAGGGTAGGCATTTCGCCTGCCGCGCACGGCATGCGTGCGGGCTACCCTCCCCTTCGGCTCCGCCCGGACTCGCCTGCCCTCAGCTCCCGCACGCCGGGTGCTTCTGCCCTTCGGTGGTGTTCGGCAGCCCCAGGAAGTCCAGGATGTGCGGCGTCGTGCCATCGACCTGCGTCAATGCGGTACCCCCGAGGTTGCCCACGCAGTAGCTGGGCTTGAGCGGGTTCTGGTGGTTGTTGTTCAGGATCAGCAGCGTGCTGCGTTCCCCTGCCGTCTGCCCGCCGTGCCCGCTGCCGGTGCCGCCGTGGTCGGAGGTGACGACGATCAGCCATTCTTCATTTGCGTAGTTCGGCCGCGACGTGAGCGCCGTGAGCACCTGCTGGATCTGCTGGTCTTCGCCGGCGATCTTGCCCTGGTAGTAGGCATTGAGCGGGTCGTAGCTCGGCGCGTGCACGTCGACGTTGTGCAGGTAGTAGAAGATCGCCGTCGGCGGGTGCTTCCAGCTCAGCCAGCCTTTCACCGCATCGGTGGCCTGCTGCGAATTCTTGGCTGCGTTGGCGACCACGAAGTCGGCCAGCGCCGGGCGCAGGTTGTGGGTGATGTTGAACCAGTCGCCCACCACCGCGGTCGTGGCCGTCGGCCAGGCCGCCTTGATCTGGTCGAACACGTGCGTCTTCTTCAGCGGCAAGGTGGTGGTGTTCGAGGTCACGCCGTGCTTGTCGGCCCAGAAGCCAGTGAACACCGACGACCAGCCGGGCCCGCTCACGGTCGCCTGCTTGGTGCCGCCCGCCAGCACGTTGCCGTGGAAGGCACCGCCGGCGATCAGCGCCGACATCGCCGGCGTCTGCACGCAGCCCGCGCACTGGATGGCGTCGCCGCGCAGGCCGTCGATGCCGATCAGCAGGATGTGCTTGTTGCCCGGCACGGGGTTGGGAACGCCCTCGCCCGCGATCAGCGAATAGTGGTCGTAGGGATTGCCGACGTAGTCGGTCTTCAGGCCGCCGATGTCGCTGGCGCGCTTGTCGCTCAGGTCGCAGCGCTGGTTGGTCTTGTGGTAGTCGAAGGACTTGCACCACGACGAGCGGCTCGCGTCGGTACAGGCGTTGGCGCAGTCGGCGGGCGTCACGGCCTGCAGGGCTTCGGTGTTGTAGCCGCTGATGGCCGCATTGGGCGTGCGCGTGAAAGGCTTCAGCGGATCGGGCTTCAGGCTGTAGTGGTCATACGGGTTGCCGGGGTAGTCGGTCTTCAGCCCGCCCACGTCGGCGGCACGCTTGTCGCTCAGGTCGCAGCTCTGGGCGGCCTTGTTGTAGTCGAACGAGACGCACCAGGCGCCGCGTGGCGCGCCCAGGCAGGCCGACGCGCACATCTCGGGCGTCGATTGCGTCAGGTTCTCGATGTTGTTGCCGGAGATGGCGGCGTTCGGCGTGGCCGCGAAAGCGTCCAGCGAGGCAGCGCTTGCATGTCCTGCCAGCGCTGCGAACAGCAGGCCCGCCAGGGATGCACGGATCGATGACTTCATGAGGTCTCCTCATCACAGGGTCGTGGGGTGATTCCCGGGTGCCGCCTCGCCGTTTTTTCAGTGCGAGTGCAACGCCGGGCGGAGTAAATCACCGCCGCCTGCCATCGATCCAATTCAAAAATCTTCGATGTTGTATTGAGCAGAGCTATACATCGCCGCGTCACGCAACGCGGTCAGGCCGCGATCAAACCGCGCGGTTCGAGAACGCCATCACCCCGTCGTCCACGCGCCCGAGGCGCAGCAGGAGGATGTCGCGCAGGTAGTTCTGGTACAGCTTCCACGGCGTGTGCGCGCCCTGCTTGGGGAACTTGTCGAGCGAGCGCTGCACGTAGCCCGAGCTGAAATCGACCCACGGTTCGGGCGACAGGTCGGGGCCCGCGTTGTGCGGCGTGCATTGCCGCCAGCCGTGCTTGTGCATGTGGTTCAGCAGCCGGCAGACGTAGGCGCAGGTCAGGTCGCACTTGAGCGTCCACGAGGCGTTGGTGTAGCCGAAGGACGAGGCCAGGTTGGGCACGTCGCTGTACATCATGCCCTTGTAGTTGAAGGTCGCTGCGGGGTCGACGCGGCGGCCGTCCACGCTCAGTTCGATGCCGCCGAGCACCTGCAGCTCGAGGCCGGTGGCGGTGACGATGACATCGGCCTCGAGCACGCGGCCTGACTTCAGCCGCAGGCCCTCGGGCGTGAAGGTGTCGATGTGGTCCGTGACCATCGAGGCGCGCCCCGCGTTGAGCGCGGCGAACAGGTCGCCGTCGGGCACGAGGCACAGGCGCTGGTCCCACGGGTTGTAGCGCGGTGTGAAGTGCGTGGCGATGTCGTAGCCGGGCCCGAGCGCGTGGCGCACGCCGCCAAGCAGCATGCGCCTGACGCGCGCCGGCTTGCGCCGCGCGAGCCGGAAGAACAGCATGCCGAGCGTCACGTTCTTCCAGCGCGTGAGGCGGTACGCGGCCATCGCCGGCAGCAGGCGCCGCAGGCGGTTGGCAATCGGGTCTTCGGCCGGGCGCGCCACCACGTAGGTCGGCGAGCGCTGCAGCAGCGTGACGTGCGCGGCGGTCTGGGCCATCGCAGGCACCAGCGTCATCGCGGTGGCGCCGCTGCCGATCACGACCACGCGCCGGCCGCTGTGGTCCAGGTCGGCGGGCCAGTGCTGCGGATGGACGATGCGGCCCTTGAAGTCGGCCATGCCGGCGAAGTCGGGCGTGTAGCCCGCTTCGTAGCGGTAGTAGCCGCTGCACAGGAACAGGAAGTTGCAGCGCCACTGCACGGGCCGCTTGTCGGGGCCCTGCTCCACATCGACCGTCCAGCAGGCGTCGGCGCTCGACCAGGCGGCGCGCACCACGCGGTGCTGGTAGTAGATCTTGTCGTCGATGCCGTGCTGGCGCGCAGTGTCGCGCACGTACTGCAGGATCGACGGGCCGTCGGCGATCGCCTTGGCCTGCGTCCATGGGCGGAACACGTAGCCCAGCGTGTACATGTCGGAGTCGGAGCGCACGCCCGGGTAGCGGAACAGGTCCCAGGTGCCGCCGCTGCGTTCGCGCCCTTCGAGGATCGCGTAACTGCGACCCGGGCACTGCGCCTGCAGGTGGCAGGCGGCGCCGATGCCGGACAGGCCGGCACCGACGATCAGGACATCGACGTGCGGCGGCGCGTCGGCCGGTTGTGCTGCTTCCATCGGTTCTTTGTCTCCTGTCTCATGGCTTGTTGTTGTCTTGGTTTTCTGCAGGCGCGCGCCGGATCATCAACCAGGCGCTGACCGCACTCAGCACGGCCAGGCCGGCGCTCAGCAGCATCACCCAGCGGAAGCCCGCGACGAAGGATTCGGCCACCGCGCGCTTCACGGCGGCGACGGTGGCCGCGTCGGCCCCCGGCGGCGCACCGGCCGCCGCCAGCCGGTCGCGCTCGGCCGCAAGAAAAGATCGCACCTCGTCCGACGCGCCCATCGCCTGCAGCCGCTCGGCCAGCGCCGCGTCGAAGGCCCAGGCCATGATGGCGCCGAACACCGCGATCGCCAGCACCGCCGCCGCGCGCGACACCGCGTTGTTCACGCCCGAAGCCACGCCCGCGAGGTCGGGCCCCACGGCGTTCATGACCGTGGTGGTGAGCGGCGCCACCGTCACCGTCATGCCGAAGCCCAGCACCACCACGGCGGGCAGGAAGCCGCTCCAGTAGCTCGCGCCCACGCCCGGCAACGCGAACAACGCAAAGCCCACGGCCGCGATGGCCGGCCCGATGACCAGCGGCACGCGCGGCCCGAAACGGTCGACCAACTGCCCGGCCCAGCCCGAGAGCGCGAACATCAGAAAGATGAACGGCAGCAGCGCCGCGCCTGCCACCGTGGCCGAGTAGCCCTGCACCTGGATCAGATTGAGCGGAAAGAAATACAGTCCGCCGCCCAGCGCCGCGTACAGCAGCAGCGTCAGCAGGTTGGCGCCGCTGAAGTTGCCGATGCGCAGCAGCGACAGCGGCAGCATCGGCGTGGACGCCCGGCGTTCGGCGACGACGAAGCCGACGCTGCCCACGACACCGATGGCCAGCGCCGCAAGCACGGCCGGCGAACGCCAGCTCTGCGTCGGCGCCTCGATGAAGGCGTAGACGATGCCACCCAGCCCGGCGGTCGCGAGCAGCGCGCCCCACAGGTCGAGCCCGCCGCGCGCGGCGGCGCCTTTGCTCTCGGGCACGTGGCGGCGCACGATCCACAGCACCAGCAGCGCCATCGGTACGTTGATGAGAAAAGCCCAGATCCACGAGAAGTGATCGACCAGGAAGCCGCCCAGTACCGGCCCCACCGCCGCCGTGATGCCGCTGAAGCCCGACCAGGTGCCGATGGCCTTCCCGCGTTCCTTCTCGGGAAACGAGGCGCTGATGAGCGCCAGGCTGCCCGGCACCAGCAGCGCGCCGCCGATGCCTTGAATCGCGCGTGCGGCGATGAGCTGCTGCACGTCGGCCGCGAGCGCACAGCCCACCGACGACAAAGCGAACACGACGACGCCGATGGCAAAGATGCGCCGCCGCCCGTAGCGGTCGCCGAGCGCGCCGCCCACCAGCAGCAGCGCCGCGAGCAACAAGGCGTAGGACTCGACCACCCATTGCGCCTGGAAGGCCGTGGCATGCAGATCGGCCTGGATGGCAGGCAAGGCAACGTTGACCACGGTGCCGTCGATGAAGGCCATGCTCGAGCCGACGATGGCCGCGGCGAGCACCCAGGGCTTGGAGGCTTCGGGGCAGGCGCCCTCTTCCGTGGGAGATGGAGACCCATGCAGGATCAGCGTGTCGTCGCAGGGCGCCTTGCCGATCTGTGTCATGGGGCCTCCGATCTATCGGATGACGGCGTGGTGCCTTCCCCCATGGGGGAAAGGTGAAAGCCTCAGGTCGCGCACGCCGTCGCGCCCGGGTTCGTCCGCGCCGCGTTCACGCTGCGCGCCATGGCTGCCGCCGCCGCGGCCGTCACGCGCTGCGCGCCCTGCGCCAGCGCGTCCATGCCGCCGCCGGTGGCTTCGCCCGCGTCGAGCCGGCACACCAGCGTGCGCGCCTCGTCGGAGCGGCGCAGGGTCCAGGTGAAGCCGGCGTCCACGCGCCCGCCGTCCACCATCTCGAACTGGCGCACCTGCACCGCCACGCGCCACACGGGCTGCGAGGTCTGGCGGCCGCCCTGCGTGACGTCGAGCGCGCCGAGCCGGCTGGCGATGCCGCTGCCGAGCGCGTCGCGCAGCTCGTTCTCGAAGGACGAGGCCCAGCGATGCTGCTCGAGCACGTCGACCTGCACGCCGCCGGTCGGGCGGCGCACCACCATCTGCGGGCGCGCCAGCCGCTCGGGCACGGCCACGGGCGCGAGCTCGATGTACAGCGGCGTGGCGGCGTCGCTCTGGCGCGGCGCGGCATCGGTGAGCGCGGGCGGGCTGGCCAGCGTGTAGTAGCTGTCGGGCTTGCTCGCGCAGCCTGCCAGCACCAGCAATGCGGCGGCGCCCGCGAGCGCGAAGGTCGTCGTCTTCATTTCTTGTCGTCCGGTTTGCCGCGCAGCAGCGATTCGGGATGGCGTTCGAGGTAGTCGGTCAGCACGCGCACCGAACCGGCGGCGCGCGTCAGCTCGCGCAGGGTCTGGCGCATGTCCTGCTGCAGCGGCGAGTCGTCGGCCAGCGTGCGTTCGGCTGAGTTGACGGTCTTGCGCACGTCCTTCATGGCGGCGGCCAGCTCGGGCGTCACGTCGCTGTTGATGCGGCTGACGGTCTGCTCGGTGCTGGTGAGCGTCTTGTTGAGCGTGGCCAGCGTGGTGCGCAGGTCGGTGGCGATCTGCTCGTAGGGCACCTTGTTGAGCTTGGTGGCGATTTCCTGCACCTGCGACTGGATTTCGTCCAGGCCGTTGGCGATGGTCGGCAGCTCGATCGGGCTCTTCGACAGGTCGATCTTCGCGGGCGGCGCCTTCGGGAAGAAGTCGAGTGCCACGTAGACCTGGCCGGTCAGCAGGTTGCCGTTGCGCAGCTGGGCGCGCAGGCCCTTCTCGGCCAGGAAGCGCAGCCGCTCCTGCTGCGTCGCGCGCGACTCCGTGGCCTGCGCACCGGCGCCGCTTTCGCGGCGGCGCAGGCGGTCGGGGTAGATCTGCACCAGCACCGGCATGCGGAACTCGCGCTCGGCGCGGTCGAACTCGACGCCGATGGATTTCACCTCGCCCAGCACCACGCCGCGGAAATCGACCGGCGCGCCCGGCGTGAGGCCGCGCAGCGACTGGTTGAAGTACATCAGCAGCGTCTGCGAAGGGCCGTCGGGCTCCTTCATGGCGGCGCTTTCGTCCTGCGCCAGCACGAAGGCCGTGTTCTCCCTGGCCAGCGGGCCCATGGCGTCGTCGGGCGCCTGGAAGGCGATGCCGCCGAGCAGGATGGTGGCCAGCGACTGCGTGCGCAGCGTGAAGCCGCTGGCGCTGAGCTGCGCGTCGATGCCGCTCGCCTGCCAGAAGCGCGTGTTCATGCCGACGAACTTGTCGTACGGCGCGTTCACGAACACCCGCAGCGTGACGCCGCGGCCGTCGCCGTCGAGCTCGTAGGCCGCGACCTGCCCGACCTTGATGCGCCGGAAGTACACGGGCGAGCCGACATCGAGCGAGCCCACGTCGCGCGCGCGCAGCAAAAACTGCTGGCCCGAGTCGCCGCGCGTGACGATGGGCGGGGCTTCGAGGCCGGTGAACTCGCCCGCGGTTTCCTTCTCGACGCCCGCGTCGGCACCGATGTAGGCACCCGACAGCAGCGTGCCCAGGCCCGAGATGCCCGAGGTGTCCAGCCGCGGCCGCACCACCCAGAAGCGCGAGTCGGCCGAGGTGAAGCCCTCGGCGTCCTTGTTGAGCTGCACCAGCACGCGCACGTGCGAGCGGTCGCGCGCCAGCCGCAGGCTCTGCACCAGGCCGATCTGCACGTCCTTGTATTTCACGGCGGTCTTGCCGGCTTCGAGGCCCTCAGCCGTCTTGAAGGTCAGCACGATTTCGGGGCCGCGCTCCATGAGGATGCGCGCCACCAGCGTCACGCCGACCAGCGCGGCGACGATGGGAATCAGCCAGATCAGCGAGGGCAGCCATTCGCGGCGGCGCGCCACTTTCGGCTTCGGCAGCGCGGGCGGGGCCGACGCTGCCGGACGGTCTTGCGGTTGCGTGTCTTCTTCACTCATGCGATTTTTTCTTCCCTGCTTTCAATGTGTCGTTCGTCCGTGTCTGCTTGCGGCACCGGGCCGTCCCACGTCAGGCGCGGGTCGAAGCTCAGCGAGGCCAGCATGGTCAGCACCACCACCGCGCCGAAGGCCGCAATGCCCACGCCCGCGGTGATGACCGCGAAGCCCTGGATCTGCACCAGCCCCGTCAAGAGCGACACCACGAACACGTCGAGCATCGACCAGCGTCCGATGATCTCGATGATGTGATACAGCTTGGCCCGCTCGCGCCGGCGCCAGTTGCTGCGCCGCTGCGCCAGCACCACAAGCAAGAGCAGTACCGCCAGCTTGAACAGCGGCACCAGGAAGCTCGCGATGAACACGATGGCCGCCAGCCCCCAGGCGCCCGACACCCAGAAGTAGATGACGCCGCTCAAGATGGTGTCGTACTGCGCGCCGAACAGCGTGCGCGTGATCATCACCGGCAGCAGGTTGGCCGGGATGTACATGATGCAGGCCGCGATCAGGAAGGCCCAGGTGCGGCTCAGGCTCTGCGGCTTGCGCGTGTGCAGGTGCGTGCCGCAGCGGGCGCAGGCGTCGCCATCTTCGGCGTCGCGCCAGACGGCGGTGCAGTGCGTGCAGACGTGCAGGCCGAGCGCGGCGGCCGTCGGCACCGGGTTCTCGTGGTCGTGCTCGTCGTCGGCCTGCGCCTCCCAGGGGCGTGCCGAGGCCAGGCGGGCGGGCAGCCCGCGCATGTTCATGCGCGCACCTCCGGCGCGGCTGCATCCTCTTCATCGGCTTTGCGGAAGGTCATCTCCCAGAACGCGCCGGGGTTGAACGACAGCACGGCCGTGAGCGTCACGGTGAGCGCCACGAAGGCCCACAGCGCGGGCCCCGGCACCACCGTCGCCATGCTCGACAGCTTGACGATCGCCACCAGCACGCCGAGCAGAAAGACCTCGATCATTCCCCAGGGCCGCAGCGACTGCATCATCCGCACCAGCACCGCGAAGCCCCAGGGCCGGTGCGCGCGGGCCAGCGGCACCAGCAGGTAGGCCAGGATGCACAGCTGCAGCAGCGGAAACAGGATGGTCGTGGCCAGCACCAGCAGCGCCACCGGCGACATGCCCTCGGCGCTCAGCACCACCACCGCGCCGGCCAGCGTGGTCTGGCTGCGCAGGCCCTGCAGTTCGATCTCGACGATGGGAAACAGGTTGGCGATGGCGAACATGATCAGGCTCGCGACCGTCAGCGGCAGGATGCGCCGCTGCTGCGCGCCCGGGTGCCGGTCGAGCTCGGTGCCGCAGCGCGGGCACTCGGCCACGTCGCGCGGCGCCAGCGGCGTGCGGGCGTAGACCGCGTCGCAGCCCGGGCAGACCACGGTGTCAGGTACTTCCTTCATGAGGCCGTACCCTACCTTATTCAGGCATGCGGACTTGTCGTCTTCAGCCGCAGACTGCTGAAAACCGCCGCCACCGCCGCGCAACCCGCCGCCAGCACCAGCGCCACCACGGGGCCGTGCCCGCCATGCGGGCTCCAGACACTGAACACTGCCGCCAGCACCACGGCCCCGAGCGTCTGCCCGGTGAGTCGCGCCGTGCCCAGCATGCCGCTGGCCGCACCACTTCGGTGCGCGGGTGGCGAGCTCACGATGGTGTGGTTGTTGGGCGACTGGAACAGGCCGAAGCCCAGGCCGCACAGCGCCATGCGCCAGGCGATGTCGGCATTGCCCGGATGCGCCGGCAGCGCCGCCAGCAGCGCCAGGCCCGTCGCCAGCAGGCCCAGGCCGATGCCGCCCAGCAGCCCGTCGGGGTAGCGTCCGATGAGCCGCCCGGCGATGGGCGCCATCACCACGATGGCCAGCGGCCAGGCCGTGATCAGCAGGCCGGCCTCGATGTGGCTGCGGCCGTACACGTCGAGCAGCAAAAACGGCAGCGCGATGTAGGCCAGCATCTGCGCGCAGAACGCCGCCACCGAGGTGCCCATCGACAGCGCGAACACCGGAATGCGCAGCAGGTCGATGGGAAAGAGCGGCACCGCCTGCGTGCGCTGGCGCCGCAGGTAGACGAAGCCCACCGCCAGCCCGGCCGCCAGCGTGGCCCAGGCCGACCACGGCGTGCCCGTGGCCTGCACCCCGCCCTCGCGCACACCCAGCTGGTCCACGCCGAGGAAGACCAGCGAGAACATCAGCACGTTGAGCGTCACGTCGACCAGCGAGAAGCGCGCGCCGGCCGTCGGCGCCGAGCGGTTGAACGGCAACGCCCGCATGCCCAGCGCGAAGGTGACGATGCCCAGCGGCACGTTGATGGCGAAGAGCCACGGCCACGACGCCACCGACAAAATCGCCGCCGCCACCGAGGGCCCAGCCACCGACGAGGTGGCGACCACCAGCGAATTGATGGCCATGCCCCGCCCCAGCTGCGCCGAGGGGAACGTGAGCCGCACCAGCGCCGCGTTGACGCTCATGATCCCTGCCGCGCCCAGCCCCTGCAGCGCACGCGACGCGATCAGCGTGCCGAGCGAATTGGCAAAGGTCGCAGCCAGCGACGACACGGTGAACACCGCCATGCCCACGAGGTACACGCGCCGGTAGCCCACGAGGTCGCCCAGCGAGGCCAGCGGCAGCAGCATCACCAGCGTGGCGATCTGGTAGGCGTTGACCACCCAGATCGCCTGCGCCGGCGTGGCCTGCAACTCGCGCGCGATGCCGGGCAGCGCCAGGTTGACGATGGTGCCGTCGAGCACCGAGACCGTGAGCCCGAGGATGATGACCAGCATCGCCCAGCCGCGCGCGGGCGCGGCCAGACCGTCGAGCGGAAGCGGCTTGGCGTCGCTTGCTGTGGCGGCCGTCATGTCAGGCCTCCTGCGCCCTGCCCCCGGTCGGCTCGGAGCGCACGCCGCCGAGCGTGAGCCAGGTCAGCACCAGCGCGATGAGCGCGCCGGCGGCCATGCCCGCCACCATCGGCAGCGGCCGGCCGTTGGAGAACAGGCCCACCACCGCCATCGCCAAGGCGCCGGTCAGCATCTGCAGCGTGCCCAGCAGCGCCGAGGCCGTGCCGGCGATGGCGCCGTGCATCTCGAGCGCCAGCACGCCGGTGGTCGGGATCACGAGGCCCATGAAGCCCGAGGCGATGAAGTACAGGACGATCAGCACCCACAGGTTGTCGCCGCCCATCGCGAAGTACACGAACATGGCGACCATCGCCACGCCGCAACAGGCCACGCCGAACTTGACGAGGTTGACCAGCCCGTAGCGCTCGCCCAGCGAGCCCGTGAACTGCGAGGCCGCGATGAAGGCCGCCGCGTTCACGCCGAAGGCCACGCTGTACATCGCCGGCGACAGGCCGTAGTGGTCGATCATCACGAACGACGAATTGGCCAGGTAGGTGAAGAAGCCCGCCATGGCGAAGCTGCCGATGAACACCAGCCCGAGGTAGTGCCAGTCGCGCAACAGCAGCCAGTAGGCCGACAGCGCGCTGCCCAGGCTGCTTTCGACGCGCTCGGAGGCTGGGCGTGTTTCGTCGAGCAGCTTGACCATCATGGCCAGGCCCGCCACCGCGGCGATGGTGACGGCCCAGAACACGCCGCGCCAGCCGGTGAAGGCGATGACCAGGCTGCCCGCGAGCGGCGCCAGGATGGGCGACACGCTGAACACCAGCATCAGCAGCGACATCAGCCGCGCGGCGTCGGTGCCGGTGTGCAGGTCGCGCACCACGGCACGCGGAATCGCCATGCCGGCGGCCGCGCCCAGGCCCTGCACGAAGCGCAGCGCGATCAGGGTCTGGATATCGGTCGCCAGCGCGCAGCCCACGCTGGCCAGCGCGAACAGCACCAGCCCGGCATACAGCGGCGGCTTGCGCCCGACCATGTCGGAGATCGGGCCGTAGAGCAATTGCCCCGCGCCGAGCGACAGGAAGAACGCGGTGAGGCTCATCTGCACCGCGCCGATGTCCGCATGCAGGCTCTGCCCGATGGCGGGCAAGGCCGGGAGGTACATGTCGATAGCGAAAGGCCCGATGGCGGAGAGCAGGCCCAGCAGCAGGGCCATTTTGAAGAACGGAGAAGAACGCATTGGGTCGATTGTGGCGAAGGCTCGCAATCGGTGCAGGCGTGGGGTCGGCGGCTTTCGCCGCTAGTGCATTCGTTCTACCGGACGGTACGCCGCCCCCTTCAGTACAGCGTCGACCGCTGCCGCGCCGGCAGTTCGCGGTCGTAGGCGGCGCCGTCGAAGGCCGCATCGGTCAGCGCCGAAAGGATGGCGCCCGGCGTCGGCACGGTGCGCGGCGCGTCCTGCGGCACCGGCGCCCAGAGCTTCGAACGCTGGATCGCGCGGGCGCACTGGAAGAACACGGTCTCGACGCTGATCTCGATCACGCACTGCGGCGCACGCCCTTCCACCGCAAAGCGCGCCAGCAGTTCGGGCGCCACGCGGATGCGTGCGCGCCCGTTCACGCGCAGCGTCTCGCCCACGCCCGGAATCAGGAACAGCAAGGCCACGCGCGGGTCGGCCACGATGTTGCGCAGGCTGTCGATGCGGTTGTTGCCGCGCCGCTCGGGCAGCAGCAAGGTCCTCTCGTCCTGCACCGCGACGAAGCCCGGCGCGTCGCCGCGCGGCGAGGCGTCGAGCCCGCCGGGGCCGGTGGTCGCGAGCACCGCGAACGGCGATGCGGCGATCAGCGCCTGGTAGCTCGGGTGCAGGTATGGCACTTCTTTCTTGAGCGAGGCCTCGCCCGGCTGGCCGAACAGGACTTCGAGTTGCGCAACGGTGTCGATGGTGGTCATGGGGCGATGTTCTCCTGGATCGGGGTGGATGGCGATGCGCGCCGGACACAGGCCAGCGCCGCGATCGCCAGCAACAGCGCGGCGGTGCCGTAGATCCACGGCGGCGAAGCAATGGGCAGAAGCACGCCGGCCAGCAAGGGCCCGGCGCCCGCGCCGATGTCGCGCCAGACCGCGCGGGCCGCCAGCGCCCGCACGCGCTCCGGTCCGGGCGTGCGACGCGCCACGATGGGCGGCAGGAGCGGCAGCTGCAGTGCGCGCAGCACCACGATCAGCGCCGCGCAGCTCCACAGCCAGCCCAGGCCGAAGCCCACGAGCGCGAGCGACGTCACCAGCGACAGGCTCACGAGCAGGCGCTCGGCGCCGAAGTGCTCCGCCATGCGCCCGCCCACCGGCCCGAGAAAGATTTCGGCGAGGTAGCGCAGCGCCATCAGCACGCCGGCCACGATCACCGCGCCGCCGGGCAGCAGGTCCTTGCCGAGGTACGACAGGCCCACGATGAACAGGCCGTCGAGCGCCAGCCCTTCCATGAAGGACCAGCCGTCCAGCGCATTCGGCCGCGAGAAGCGACGTGTCGGCGCTGCGCTGTGGTGCGGCTTCGACGGCAGCCGCCGCGTGACGAACAACGCGAGCAACGACACCACCGCCAGCACGCCGAAGATCGCGCGCGGCCCGACCGTGTACGCCAGCAGCGCACCGAGCGGCAGCGCGAGCACCGGCCCGGTCGCGATGAAGGCGCGCGAACGCCCGCTGCGCCGCGCGGCACCGAGCGGGTCGGCCGTGGCCAGGGCCTGCGTCGACAGGTTGAGCGCCGCGAAGCACAGGCCCCAGGTCAGCCGCAGCGGCAACAGCGCCCAGAAACCCGAGAGCGTGGCGTAGCCCAGCCCGCAGCAGGCGGCGGCCACCACGGCCAGCGTGCAACTGGCCCGGTCGCCATGGCGCGCATAGAAACGCGCGACCCAGCCGTAGCCCGCGATGCGCACCAGCCGGTTGGCCGCCAGCAGCAAGCCGACCTCGGCCAGTGAAACGCCGAACTGCGACGCGTACATGGGCAGCAGCAGGTAGAGCACCACATCGGCCGGCAACGACAGGCCAAGCGCCATGGCGGCGTGGCGGGAATCCAGGTCGGTGGAACGGGCGGGAGCGGCGGGAGAAAGCGGTGGTGCGGCGGACATCGAGCCCGTATCGTGCCCGCTCGCGACGCCCGCCGACAAACGACATTCCCGCGCGGCATGCGTGAGAAAATCGCACGCATGCCGCTTCGCGAACCGCCCCTCCATGCCGTGCGCGCCTTCGTGGCGGCGGCCCGCCACCTGAGCTTCACGCGTGCCGCGGTCGAGCTGCACGTGACGCACAGCGCGGTGAGCCGGCAGATCAAGAGCCTCGAGGCCTGCCTGGGCGTGGCGCTGTTCGAGCGCCGCATCCGGCAGGTCACGCTGACGCCCGAGGGCCAGCAGTTCTTTGCAGAGACCGAACCCGCGCTCGCGCAGATCCACGCGGCGGCCCGCGCGCTGCAGCTGCAGGGCCCGGCGCGCGCGGTGCGCATCAACGTGCGGCCCTCGTTCGCGGTGCGCTGGCTGATTCCCCGGCTGCCGTCGTTCGTGGAACGCCATCCCGATATCGAGCCGCAGGTCGTCACCAGCACCGTCATGCCCGAACAGGCCACGGACAGCTTCGACATCGCCGTGCGCCGAGGCCTCGAAGGCTGGCCGTCGTCGATCCAGGTGCGGCCCTTCCTCGAAGACGAAGTGCTGGTGGTCGGCGCACCCGCGCTGTTCAAGGCGCAGCCGCTGCCCGACCTGCGCGCCCTCGCCTCGCATGTGCTGCTGTCAGCGCGCACGCGCAAGGACGACTGGGACGACTGGAAGAAGCAGGTCGGCGCACCGCGCGCGCGGCCGGCTGGGCGGCTGCAGTTCGATCACCTGCACTTCGTGCTGCAGGCCGCGGTCGACGGGCTGGGTGTCGCGCTCGCGCCGACCTCGCTGGTGGCGCACGACCTGGCCTCGGGCCGGCTGCAGTCGCCGTTGCCTGGGTTGCGGATGACGCTGGAGCGCTACTACTACGGCCTCGCACCCGATGCGGCGCCCGAGGCGGTGTGCGTGGCCGAGTGGTTCGAGCAGATGAACGCGGGCTGAGGCTTCCACGTCCGTAAACGGCCAGCGGCGGAGGGGCGCGGCCCCGAGGATGCGGTCTTTCTCTTCGTGCCACGCCCCATGCCCTCGCCTCTTCCCCGTTCCTTCTCCCACCTCGCCTGGGCCAATCTGGCGGCGCAGTCCGCCGAACAACTGAGCCTCGCGGCCGTGCCGCTCGTCGCTGTGCTCGCGCTCGGCGCCGGGCCGGGTGAGATCGGTTTCCTGGCCGCGGTGCAGACGCTGCCCTTCCTGCTGGTCTCGCTGCCGATGGGCCTGCTCGCGGACCGCATGTCGCGCCGTCGCCTGATGGTGTGGGCCGAGGGCCTGCGCGCCGTGTCGCTGCTGGCCTTGCTCGGCATGGTGCTGTCGTCGACGCTGGGCATCGGCGGGCTGGCTGTGCTCGGGTTCCTTGGCGCGGTCGGCACCGTGGGCTTCAGCGTCGCGGCGCCCGCGCTGGTGCCGGCCCTCGTGCCGCGCGACGCGCTGGCGCGTGCCAACGGGCGGCTGGAGTTGGCGCGCAGTGCCGCCTTCACGGCTGGGCCCGCGCTCGCGGGCGCGCTGGTCGCGTGGGCCGGTGCGTCGTCGGCCTTCGTGCTGGCGGCGGTGCTGTCGGTGGCGGCCGTAGGCCTGCTGCTGCGTCTGAACGAAGCGCCCCGCCCTGCAGCCCCGTCGCGCCATCCGCTGCGCGACGTGCACGATGGCGCGCGCTTCGTCTGGCAGCACGCGTTCCTGCGGCCGATGCTGATGACCGGCGCGGTCTTCAACATCTCGTGGTTCGTGCTGCAGGCGGGCTATGTGCCTTATGCCGTGCGCGTGCTGGGCCTCGGCGCGCAGGCCGTGGGCTTCACGCTTGCGATGTACGGCGCGGGCATGGTGGTCGGTGCGCTGCTGACCTCGCGCGTGACGGCGCGGCTGCCGTTTGGCCGCGCGATCCAGGTCGGACCGGCCGTGGCGGTGGCCGCCGCCGCGACGATGGCAGCCACGCTCGTCGTGCCGACCGCCTCGCTGGCCGCGCTCTCGTTCTTCCTGTTCGGCGCGGGACCGATGGTCTGGGTCATCACCTCGACCACGCTGCGCCAGAGCGTGACGGCCTCGGCGATGCTGGGCCGCGTGTCGGCGGTGTTCCTGACGGTGAACGCGGGCGCACGCCCCGTGGGCGCGGCGCTCGGCGGCCTGGTCGGTGCCTTGTGGGGCGAGCCGGCCTGTCTGCTGCTGGCGCTCGCGGGCTTCGTGCTGCAGGCCGCGATCATCTTCGGTTCGCGCATCGCGGGACTGCAACAACTGCCCGTGCCGGCGGCCTGACCGTTCAAGCTCAGAACAGCGAGCGCGTTCCGCTCGGCGTGGCGCCTTCGATGTCGAGCATGCGCAGCTTGGTCAACGCGCCACCGCCCGCCGAGAAGCCGCCGGGCTTGTTGCCCGCGGCCAGCACGCGGTGGCAGGGCACGACCGGCGCGAAGGGGTTGTGGCCCATGGCCTGGCCGACCGCGCGCGACAGGCCCTTGTCGCCGAGCTCTTCGGCCACCTCGCCGTAGGTGCGCGTCTGCCCCGGCGGAATGCGCCGCGCGATCGCATAGACGCGTTGATGGAACTCGGACACGCCGCGCATGTCGAGCTCGATGTCGCACAGATCGTCGGTCGCGCCTTCGAGCAGCGCCTGCACGCCTGCGATGGCGTGCTGCGCGCGCGGCGACGGCGGGGCTTCTTCCAGATCAGGAAAGCGTCGGTGCATGCGTGCACGCGTCGCGGCCTCGCCCCGCTCTTCGGGCAGCTGCACACCGACCAGCCCCTGTGGCCCCCAGGCCAGCGCGCAGACGCCGATGGCGGTCGGGAACAAGGCAAAGCCGGAATCGGAAGGAGATGCGGCAGTCATCGGAGCATTGTGATTCAAGGTTGAAAAACGACGCGCGGACATGGGCGCGAAGACCTCTTCCGCAGAAGAGCAAAAGTACCAGCCAAACACCCCGAAATATCGGACTTTCACTCGGCGCTTCGAGGCATTTCCGCTCATCCTTTCGAACGCACCGAATGTCGGCAAGCCGTTGTCGGACATGTGCATCGCCCCCTAGTCTCGCGCCCAGAAGTTGTCGGCTGAAATTCCAAAACAACAAGGAGACACATGCACATGAGGCCACGCGATTCTTCGCGGCCGGCGCGGCTGCGCGACCAGCGCGGACTGACGGCCATCGAGCTGATGGTCACGCTGGCGATCCTCGCGATCCTGATCGGCATCGCGGCGCCTTCGATGACGCGCTTCATCGTGCAGTGGCGGCTGTCCAACGCCATCAACGCCGTGACCGGCTCGCTGCGCACCGCACGCACCGAAGCCATTGCCCGCGCAAGACCCGTCGTCGTCTGCCAATTGCGCGCAGGCACCGCGGTCGAGTGCGAAACCGGCTCGGGCGGCAACGATCTAGCGGCCGGCTGGATCGTCTTCGCCAAGAACGACCGCGACGCCGACTTCGCCTATTCCGAGTCGACAGACGAGGTGCTGTTGCGGCAGGACGCACTGCCCGGCATCGCGAAGATCGCCCTGGGCAAAGCCGGCCGTTTTGTCTTCCTGCCCAATGGTCTGGTGAGCTCGGGGAGCAACAGCATCACGGTCGATGCCCCCGGTTTCGAAACGGCCAGCACCACCCCATGGGCACGCAAGACGCTGTGCATCAGCAAGCCCGGGCGCATCCGCTACGCCGCGGAGGGTGAAGACTGTTCGGGCAACGACGAATGAAGCACCCCACACAACGCGGCGCCACCCTCATCGAGGTGCTGGTCGCCATCGTCATCCTGGCCATCGGCCTGTTCGGCATGGCGGGGCTTACCTCGGCGGCCCTCAAGTACAACCAGTTCTCGCGCATGCGCGCCACGGGCCTGAGCCTGGTGAACGACTACGCGGAACGCGCCCGCGCCAACCTCGCCGGCTTTGCCGGCTACACCCACGCCAAGGCCTACAACGCCAGCACGCGCGAGACAGCCTCCACGGACCCCACGCCGGCGCCAGCCGCCTGCGAGGTCGACACCTCCGTTCCCGACAAGCCGGTCAACACCTGCGGCGCGGCCATTGCCGCCTACGACCTCGCGCAGTGGCTCACGAATGTCGCGAACCGGCTGCCCGGCGGCACGGCCTACGTCACGACGGAACTGGTCGACGCGGCCTCCGGCGTGAACGGCCTGCCGGCCACGCGCGTGCTGAACATCTGGCTGATCTGGCGCGCCATCGCGGAGGACACGGGCTTCGCGCTGCGCCAGGCCTGCCCCATCGCCGGCGCCAACATCGCGGCCCCTGCAGCGGTGAACTGCATGTACTTCCGGATCACGCTGTGAGTGCCGTCTTCGCCGTTCCCCCGCGCAGGCGCAACCCGGTCCGCGGCTTCACGCTGATTGAGCTGATGATCTCGCTGACGATCGGGCTGGTGATCCTGGCCGCCGCCCTGTCCACGTTCTCGACCTCCAGCCGCAGCAGCCAGTTGTCGCAGGCCGAGACGCAGTTGAACGAGGACGGCATCCTCGCGCTCAACCTGATCCAGCAGCAGCTCAAGCAGGCCGGCTATTCGCAGCAGCTCATCCCGAGCAACGGCGCCACGGTGATGGGCAACTACGCCGGCCCCGCCGTGCGCGGATGCACCGGCGGATTCACCGACGCCGCAGCCGCCTTCGACAAGCTGTCGTGCACGGGCAAGGGCAGCGACGCCATCGCCATCCGCTACGAAGCCACCACCGACAACACCATGCCCACGGGCACCGACGCCAAGCTGGCAACGAACTGCCTGGGCAACGGCATCAACGCCCTCACGCCGTCGCAGGTGAGCCCGCCGCCCACGCCGCCCCCCGGCGCGCCCCCACCCGCCAACTACGCACTGGCCGACAACCGCTATCTGGTGACAGACGCGAGCACGGCGCCGATGCTGTCGTGCCGCGGGATGGAAAAGCGCGACGCCGTCAACGCCATCGGCCCCTCGCAGCCGCTGCTGGCCAACGTCGAGAGCATGCGCATTCTTTATGGCGTGGCCAGCCGTCCCAGCATCGAGCTGGCGGCCACCTATGACCCGCTGCGACACCAGATCGTCAAGTACCTCGATGCCGCGGGTGTCGATGCCCTGCCCGGCAGCGGCGTCCTTGCCGATCTCGCAGAAGACCGTTGGAGCCGCGTGCTGAGCGTGCGCGTGTGCCTGCAGATGCGCAGCGACCGGCCGGTGCGCGACGTGCCCGACGGTGGCCTTTCCTACAAGCGATGCGACAACACCGACCGCACCGGCACCGACGGCTACCTGCGCAGGACCTTCACCACCACGGTGCTGCTGCGCAACCGCCTGATCACCCCATGAACACGAAGCCATCCCCTCTTCCGCGCCGCATCGCCGGCCGTGCGTACGAACGCGGCGTCGTGCTGGTCGTCACGCTGATCCTGGTCGTGATCCTGTCGCTGGTCGGCACCTTCGCGATCCGCAATGCCACGCAGAGCGAGCGCAGCGTGAACGGCATTCGTTTGACCGAGGTCGCGCGCGAAGCCGCCGAAACCGCGCTGCGCTTTTGCGAACAGGTGGCCATCTTCGATGGCGACGACAAGGACTACACCGAGTACGCCTCCGTCGGCATGCGCGCCCGGATCATCACGACCCCCATCCGCTCGGAGTTCGACGAAGACGCGGCATGGCGCAAGAAGGCCAGCTGGGTCGGCAACAGCGCGATCGCCGTTCCGAAGGCGTATGTCAACAAGAAGCCCACCGGCACCACGGTCGACGCGACGCCCCTGGAGATCGAACCGCGCTGCCTCATCCAGAAGATCGCCACCACCTCGACGCCCAGTCTGACCGGCTACCTGATCACCGCCCGGGGCTTTGCCAACAACGCCAGGTTCGAGAAGTCGACCGGCATCGCCACCCAGGGCGCCGAAGCGTGGCTGCAGTCCGTGCTGACGCGCGACAAATGACTTCATGACCTTCATCGCCATGACACACCTTCCTTCTGCTTCTTCGCGCTCCCACCGCGGCTTCACGCTGATCGAAGTCATGGTCGTCGTCGCGATCGTCGCCATCCTGGCCGCCATCGCGCTGCCGAACTACCAGGAGCACGTGCGCCGCTCCAAGCGCGCCGAAGCCCAGGGCATCCTGATGGAAGCCGCGCAGTTCATGCAGCGCTACTACTCGGCGAACGATCGCTACACCGCTGCCGCGGGTGATGCCGGCGAGGAGACCGAGCAGAAGAAAGGCGCAGAGAGCCTGTTGCCCAAGGCCTTGCAGCAGTCGCCGAAGTCCGGCGCCGCCAACTACACCATCGCCGTCTTCGCGCGCGACACCCCACCCAGCTACATCCTCAAGGCCACCCGCACCGGCAGCATGACCGGCGACCGCTGCGGCACGCTGACCTTGAGCGGCCTGGGTGTGAAGGACATGGATGACGAGGTCACCGGACTGCTGACGAAGGAGTGCTGGCGATGAATCTCGCACGCCTTGTCAGCGCCCCACTTTCAACCGCAGGGAAAACCGCATGACCGCCACGCGCCCGTTTCTTGTTCAGGTACCCGCCAGGGCCGCACGCACGCTGCGAACCTTCGTCAGTCTCGCTGCCGCGTGGGGCGCGGCGCTTCTTCCCGTTGGCGACGCGCTGGCCGCCACGACGCCGAGCCAGGCCCCGCTGTACAACGCGGTGCCGGGCGCCAAGCCCAACCTGATGTTCGTGCTGGACAACTCGGGGTCGATGGCGGAGGAGGCTCAGGACGGGTACGCGGTCGAAGACAACTGCCCAAAAAGTGGCCGGAATTGCGACGGAAGGTACGGCTGGTATGCCATGCGGTCCAGCGACGTCAACACGCAGTACTACAACCCGGCCATCACCTACACCGCCCGAGTGAATTCGAACGGCACGCCGCAGAGCAATTCGACGTTCTTCGTGGACAACCAGTTGTCAGACAACCGAAGACCGGATCACAACGCCGGTACAACGGCCGGGTCGAGAAAGTTCACCTACGTCCAATGCAAGAACGGTGACTGTTCCAGCGCCGCAAACCGGTCCGAGACCACCATCAGCAATCCGTCCACTTCCGACACCGTCAAGTTGCCCCTCGGCCACAAGCGTACCGACTGCGGACCGAATGCCGCCCAGTGCACCACGGAGCAGGAACGCCAGAACATCGCGAACTGGTATGAGTGGTACCGCTCCCGCACGCTGGCGGTCAGCACGGCCCTGGGCCTGGCGATGCAAAGCTACGACAACAAGTTCAGGGTGGGCTACGTCCAGTACAACAACAACGGAGACGATGCGCTGGGCATCGTGAGTGGCGTCAACTACTTCAGGGACGAAGCGGCCGCGAACGGAAAGAAGTGGAAGACCAACTTCTACGATTGGATCTACGGCATCAACCCCAAGGGAGGAACACCAAGCCACAACGCCCTGGTGCTCGCGGCCGACTACTACGCCGGCAGCACGACGAAGCCCATCACGTCTGCCCCCCTGAACACCCCCTGGAAGAACGATCCCAACGACCCGAAGAGCGGCGAACTGAGCTGCCGGCGCGCCTACAGCATCGTGCTGTCCGATGGCGCCTGGAACGCGAAAACCGCGCAAGGCATCGACACGCAAAAGACCGCCAGCAGCGCAAGCATCAATTTCGACGGCAAGCCGTCGGCAAGTGCCACTGCCTTCAGCTACGACCCGAAGGGTGCGCCCGGCTACGACAGCACGGATGCGCTGAAGAAGCTGAACGCCAGAAACACGTACATCCCCTACGGCGACGGCGGCACCAGCAGCAACGGGTTCGCCGACCTCACGGCCCGCTACTTCTGGCATACGGATTTCTCCAAGACGCTCCCCAACGACGTTCCCCCGATGGGCGGCCAGCACAACCCCACGTTCTGGCAGAACATGACCACCTTCACCATCGGCTGGGGCCTGACGCCTTCGGGCGACGCAGGCAGGACCGGCGGGCTGACCTGGGCGCAGATCGAGAGCTACAACAACGATTGGCTCGCCGGCAACGCGGCGAAAAAACCCAACTGGCCCACCAGCGACCTGAACGATGGCGACAAGACGAGCGATGCACAGCGCGTGGACGATTTCATCCACGCCGGCTTCACCGGTGGCGGCCGTGCCTACAGCGTGTACTCGGGCGACGACGTGCGCCGGGCGCTCGACAACGCACTGAGCAGCATGGTCGGGTCCGGCAACGACGCCGGCGTGGCCGTGTCGGGCAACAGCAACGAGTTCCAGACGCTGCAAGGCCAGTACAAGTACACGACCGAGTACCAGACCGCGGACAACAGCGGCGACATCAAGGCCTTCGAACTGAATGCCGACGGTGACTACAACGCGGTCGACAAAGCAGGCAAGCCGATCCCGGCCTGGTCCGCCAATGTCAGGATGCCCTCCGCGAACAAGCGGTCGATCTTCGCCTTGTCGAACTACGACCCCAACGCCCCCGCATCGGCCCTGCGCACGGTGCTGACCAACGACACGCGACTGGACAAACTGCCGGCCGATTTCCAAGCCCTGCTCAATGCGGACAAGCAACAGGCCGCAGACGAGAGCTTTGTCCGCTACCTGCTGGGCAGCGACCCGCAGAAGGACGCCGACGGCACGGTCTACCGGTTGCGCAAGCAGCCCATCGGCGCCTCGGTCAACTCACCGCCGGTGTTCGTGGGCGGGCGTTTCGACATGGGCTATGGTCCCTTGAGCGCGGTGGACGGCAGGGGCACCCCCTATGCCGACTACAAGGCGCTCAAGAGCTCAGCCCCTCCCACTATCTTTGCCGCCACCAACAACGGCAAGGTCCACGTGCTGAACGCCGCCAGGAACGACGCAGGGGGCATCGAGCTGGCCGCCTTCATGCCCAAGGGCGCCATGGCGTCGCAGGTCGACCTGGCCAATCCGAACTTCCGCTTCCGCTACACGCTCGACGGCCCGCTGGTCGAGCAGGACGTGTACGACAAGAACGGCGTGGCGCCGGCAGGCGGAAAGAACACATGGCGCCAAGTGGTGCTGGGCACCGGGGGGCGCGCGGGCCCGTTCATGTACGGCCTGGAATCGCCTTTGGGTGCCACCGGCCGCACGCCGACCCAGAACCACTTTCTCTGGGAGGTGAACAACAAGCACAAGGACTACGCCGACCTGGCCCACGTGACCAACAACCCCGCCGCGGGCCAGCTGGACGACGGCACCTGGGTCATGCTCACAGGCAGCGGTCACTACCCCGAAGCCGGCAAACAGGTCGGGCTGTACATGGTGGAGGCGCTCACCGGCAAGCTCAAGAAATTCATCGGGCTCCCCACGGAATATGGCAACACCGCCACTGGCGGCAACCGCGGCCTGGGCGGCGTGGTCGCCGTGCGGGACACCACCCGCCGCATCGTCGCCGCCTACGCCGGCGACGCGAACGGCAACCTGTGGCGTTTCGACCTGCGCAGCGCAAAGCTCGGGACTTCCGCCAAGGGCCAGCTGCTGTTCACCACGCAGGGCGGCAAGACGCAACCGATCTACGCCGCACCGGCATGGCAGGTCCACCCCGGCGACGGAAGCACCTGCACGTACAGCGCGTCCGCGCAGTGCGGCGCCATCGTGGTCGTGGGCACAGGCATCCTGCTCGACGAGGAAGACCTCGCGACGCCCGCCAGGAAGCAGGCCATCTACGGCATCTGGGACCCGACGCCCATCGGCGGCGACGCCAAGGCCGACGCACGCAAGGTCGAACTCGCTGACCTCGTGGAGCAAACCATCGACAAGGCCTCGGCAAAGGTCGGCTTGCTCGACGAGCGCGACAAGAACTTCTACCAGGTCAGCAGCAACGCCGTGGACTGGAAAACCAAGAAGGGATGGCTGCTGAACCTCGGCGCGATCCCCTACCCCGGGGCGATGGAGAACGGCGAGCGCGTGGTGGGCGACCTGGCCAACCTGGGCAGCAGCGTGATCGTCACGTCCTTCCTGCCGGAGGACAAGAACCTGGGCATCGAGTCCTGCACGGCCACCGGCAGCCTGCCGAACAACACCTACGTGCTGGACGCGTTGACGGGAAAAAACAAGTATTCGTTCGACGTCGATGGCAACGGCAGCTTCGATTTCTATTCGATCGTCTCGAACCCTGCCGGCGGTTTCACGCGCGGCAACGTGACCTCGCGCAACATGGTCGGCCAGCCCAACGAAGGTCGCCCCGACGGCAAGCCCGAAGTCAATTGCACCAATGAAACGGGCTTCCTGACCGGCGTGGGCGACACGCAGAAGATCGGCGACGGCTGCGGGGTGTCGCGCACCTGGCGCCGCAGCTGGCGCCAGGTGGTCTCGCCACCCTTCTGAGTTCCGAAAGAGAAAGCCGCAGCCGCCTCAGAGCATCATGTGCCGCGCCAGCAGCACCGCCACATGCACCGCCTCGCGCTGCGCCCCGTCGCCGATCTGGTGCCTGCAGCTCGTGCCGTCGGCCACCACGATCGCATCGGGCTTGGCGCGGATGGCGGGCAGCAGGCTCGCCTCGGCCATCTGCATCGACACCTCGAAGTGGCTCGCCTCGTAGCCGAAGCTGCCGGCCATGCCGCAGCATGAGCTTTCGATGAGCTCGGGCTCGGCGCCCGGAATCAGCTTCAGCACGTCCATGATCGGACTCACCGCGCCGAAGGCCTTCTGGTGGCAGTGGCCGTGCAGCAGGATCGGCGCGGTGGCCGGCTTCAGCGCGAGCTCGAAGCGGCCGGCCTTGCGTTCGCGGGCGATGAACTCTTCGAACAGCAGCGCCTGCTTCGCGACGGCCTGCGCCTTGTCGCCGAAGCCCATCACCAGCGTTTCGTCGCGCAGCGTGAGCAGGCACGAGGGCTCGAGCCCGACGATGGGAACACCGGCCTGCGCCAGCGGCAGCAGCGCGTCGATCAGCGCCCCGGCGCGCACCTTGGCCTCGTCCACCATGCCGCTGGCCAGGAAGGTCCGGCCGCAGCAGTGGTGCCCGCCGCCCTTCTCCACCGTGTGCAGCGCATAGCCCGCGGCGTGCAGCACGCGCGCGGCCGCGAAGACGTTCTCGCTTTCGAAGGTGCCATTGAAGGTGTCGACGAACAGCACGGCGACCTTGTCGCCGCGCGCCGCGGCAGCCAGCACCGAAGCCTGATTGGAAAACAAGCCAGCCGCCACCGCGTCCTTCGCACGCCAGAAGGTGTCGGTGCGCCATTCGGGCAGTGAGCGCTTCGCCGAAAATCCCAGCATCTTCTCGCTCAGCCATGCCGCGCCCGGCACGCGGTTGCGCAGGTTCAGCAGCCACGGCATGCGGCTGGCGCGGTGCGCATAGTCGGGCATGTAGGCGACCAGCTTGTCTTTCAGCGTGTGACCGTGGCGCTTCTTGTAGTGGTCGAGAAACTCGACCTTCATCTTCGCCATGTCGACACCGGTCGGGCAGTCGCGCTTGCAGCCCTTGCAGCCGACGCACAGGTCCATGGTCTCGTGCATGGCCTCGCTGGTGAAGGCGTCGGCGCCGAGCTGGCCCGACAGTGCCAGGCGCAGCGTGTTGGCGCGCCCACGCGTCAGGTGCTGCTCGTCGCGCGTCACGCGGTAGCTGGGGCACATGGTGCCGGCGTCGAACTTGCGGCAGTGGCCGTTGTTGTTGCACATCTCCACGGCCTTGGCCAGGCCGCCGGTGCTGTCGCCGCCGGTGCCGGGCGCGGTGGTCACCTCGGTCACGGGGTCGGCGTTGACGTTCCAGCCCGACCAGTCGAGCACTGGCTTCAATTCGATGCGGCGGTACGGCTTCGGCGCGGTGGGCGGCGCAAAGCGGAACAGCGCGCCGTCGTCCATGCGCGGCGGGTCGATGATCTTGCCGGGGTTGAACAGGCCGATCGGGTCGAGCTGCTGCTTGATCGCGCGAAAGGCCTCGTTGATCGCCGGGCCAAACTGCCATTCGATCCATTCGCCACGGCACAGGCCGTCGCCGTGCTCGCCGCTGAAGGCGCCCTTGTATTTGCGCACCAGCGCGCTGGCTTCTTCCGCGATGGCGCGCATCTTGGCCGCGCCGTCGGCGCGCATGTCGAGAATGGGCCGCACGTGCAGCGTGCCGACCGAGGCATGCGCGTACCAGGTGCCGCGGCTGCCGTACTTGGCGAACACCTCGGTCAGCGCGTCGGTGTATTCGGCCAGGTGCACCAGCGGCACGGCGCAGTCCTCGATGAAGCTCACCGGTTTGCCGTCGCCCTTGAGGCTCATCATGATGTTGAGGCCGGCCTTGCGCACTTCCCACAGGTTCTTCTGGCGGCCGTCGTCGGGCATTTCGACCACGCTGCCGGGCAGGCCGAGGTCGCCCATCAGCTCGACCAGTCGCTTCAGTTGCGGCAGCAGCGCGGCCTTGTCGGCACCCGAGAACTCGACCAGCAGGATGGCGGCGGGCTTGCCGATCAGCGCCGTTTCCACGGTCGGCTTGAAGGCGGGGTTGGCCAGGCTCAGTTCGATCATCGTGCGGTCGACCAGCTCCACCGCCGTCGGCCCGAGCTTCACGATGTGCTGCGCCGCATCCATGGCTGCATGGAAGGTCGGGAAGTTCACGATGCCCAGCACCTTGGCGCGCGGCAGCGGCGCCAGCTTGAGCTTCAGGCTGCGCGTGTAGGCCAGCGTGCCTTCGGCGCCGATCAGCAGGTGCGCGAGGTTCACGCTGCCGTCGGCCGTGTACGGTTTCTCGCTCTGGTTGTCGAAGATGTCGAGGTTGTAGCCCGCCACGCGGCGCATCACCTTGGGCCAGTGCTGCGCCATGGCGTCGCGGTGCTCCTGCGCCAGTCCGTGCACGAACTGCGCAATGCCCGTCGCGCGCGCACCGAGCGTGCCCACCGGACCGAATTCGACCAGCTCACCGCTCGACAGCCACGCGCTCGCGCCCAGCACGTTGTGCACCATGTTGCCGTAGGCGATGGAGCGTGAGCCGCAGGAGTTGTTGCCCGCCATGCCGCCCAGCGTGGCCTGCGCGCTGGTCGACACATCGACCGGGTACCAGAGCCCGTGCGGCTTGAGCTGCGCGTTCAGGTGGTCGAGCACCAGGCCCGGCTCGACCGTCGCAGTGCCCTCTTCCACGTTCACCTCGAGCACCTTGCGAAAGTGCTTGCTGTTGTCGATCACCAGCGCCGCGCCCGTGGTCTGGCCGCACTGGCTGGTGCCGCCGCCGCGTGCCAGCACCGGCACCTTCAGGTCGCGCGCGATGTCGATGGCAGTGGCGATGTCGCGCTCGTTCGTGGGCACGAAGGCGCCGACCGGCGTGATCTGGTAGATCGACGCGTCGGTGGCGTAGCGCCCGCGCGAGCCGTCGTCGAACAGCACCTCGCCCTGCGTGTCGGTGCGCAGCCGGCGCGCCAGCAGTTCGCAGCTGTCGTTGGGCGGAAGAACGGTTCCGGCTGGCTGCATGTGGCTGGCGGGATCGATGCGCATGGTGGGGTGTCAGCTCGCTTTGTTGGTTGTGCTCTTGGCTTGCGGATAGATCTGCCCGGCGCGCAGCAGCTCCAGCACGGTGTCGCGCTTGCGCAGCACGTGCGCCGTGAGCACCTTGCGCATGGCCTGCGCGTCGCGCGCGGCCAGCGCCTGCACCATCTGCTCGTGCTCCTCGACCGCGTGCTTCCACTTGGTCTCGTCCTGGTTGGTGCGAAAGCGCAGCGACTGCACGCGGGCGTTGATCGAGCGGTAGGTGTTCGACAGCACCGGGTTCGCCGCCGCGTCGTTGATGGCCGTGTGGATGCGCGCGTTCAGGCGGTAGTAGCCCGACAGGTCGCGCCGCGCGAAGCAGGCCATCATTTCGTAGTGCAGCGCGCGCACCTCGGCCAGTTCCTCGTCGGTGATGCGCTTGGCCGCCAGCTCGCCCGACATGCCCTCGAGCATCGCCAGCACCTCGAAGGTGTTGAGCACGTCGGCCTCGGTGAGCTTCACCGCCACCGCGCCGCGATTGGGCAGCAGGTCGACCAGCCCCTCGGCCGCCAGCAGCTTGATGGCCTCGCGCAGCGGCGTGCGCGACACGTTCAGCTGCAGGCACAGCTCGCGTTCATTGAGCTTGGCACCGGGCGCGATGCGCCCCTCCACCAGCATGGTGCGCAGGCGCGACGCCACCTGGTCATGCAAGGCCAGCCTGGAGATTTCGATGATTTCAGCGGTCATATGGGGTTCCCTTGTCTGCATTTTGAATGCAAAAAATAGCCGATACAACCTGGGTTGATAGGTGTAAACCAGCATACATAAATGCATTTTGAATGCAAAACTGAGCGCACAAGGAGAGCCCATGCTGCAACTCGACATCCACCCCACCGGCCGTCACTTCCTCCAGATTCCCGGCCCCAGCCCGGTCCCCGACCGCATCCTGCGGGCCATGAGCCTGCCCACCATCGACCACCGCGGGCCCGAGTTCGGCACGCTCGGTTTGAAGGTGCTCGGCGGCATCAAGGAGATCTTCAAGACGAAGCACCCGGTCGCGATCTACCCGGCCTCCGGCACCGGCGCCTGGGAAGCCGCGCTCGCCAACACGCTCAGCCCCGGCGACCACGTGCTCATGTACGAGACCGGCCACTTCGCCTCGCTGTGGCAGAAGATGGCCACGCGCCTGGGCCTGTCGACCGAGTTCCTGGCCTGCACCGGCACCGACGCCCACCTGCCCAACGCCCCCAGCTGGCGCCGCGGCGTGCAGGCCGAGCTCATCGAGGCGCGCCTGCGCAAGGACACCGAGAAGAAGATCAAGGCCGTGTGCGTGGTGCACAACGAGACCTCCACCGGCGTCACCTCCGACATCGCCTCGGTGCGCAAGGCCATCGACGCGGCGGGCCACCCCGCGCTGCTCATGGTCGACAGCATCTCGGGCCTGGCCAGCGCCGACTACCGCCATGACGAATGGGGTGTCGACGTCTGCGTGAGCGGCTCGCAGAAGGGCCTGATGCTGCCGCCCGGCATCAGCTTCAACGCCCTCTCGCCGCGCGCGCTCGAAACCGCGAAGCACGCAAAGCTGCCCAAGGCCTTCTGGGCCTGGGACGAGATCGTCGAGATGAACAAGGACGGCTACTGGCCCTACACGCCCAACACCAACCTGCTGTACGGCCTGTCGGAATCGCTGGACATGATCCTCGGCGAAGGCCTGGACAACGTGTTCGCGCGCCACCAGCGCTGGGCCGCCGGCGTGCGCGCCGCGGTCAACACCTGGGGCCTGCCGATCCAGTGCGCCGACCCGTCCGTGTACTCGCCCGTGCTCACCGGCGTGATCACGCCCGAGGGTGTCGATGCCGACGCCGTGCGCCGCCTCATCCACCAGCGCTTCGACCTCTCGCTGGGAACGGGCCTCGGCAAGCTCAAGGGCCGCATGTTCCGCATGGGCCATCTGGGCGACAGCAACGACCTCACGCTCGTGGCCATGGTCGCGGGCGTCGAGATGGGCATGAAGCTCAGCGGCATCAAGCTGGCGGGCAGCGGCGTGCAGGCGGCGATGGACTATTTCGCGAGCCACCAGGCCGCACCGGTCGGCCTGCAAAAAGCAGCCTGAACCCGGCGCACGCCAACCCACACGGGCCGCAGCGCATCGCTCGAACGATGCGGTGGTCCACCACCACCCTGCCGGGCCCGCGCAAGCGGCTCCCGGCACGCATCGGATTCCCCAACCGACGGAGACAAAGAAGATGCAAAGACGTTCCCTGATCCAGGCCGCCGCCGGCGCGGCCGCCACGCTGGGCGTGCCCCGGCTGTTCGCGCAGGAGTGGCCCACGGGCCCCGTGCGCATCGTGGTGGGCTTTCCACCCGGCGGCGGCACCGACGCGCTGGCGCGCGTGGTCGCGCAGAAGCTCACCATCATGTGGGGCCAGCAGGTCATCGTCGAGAACAAGGCCGGCGTCGCCGGCGTGCTCGCGGCCGACTACGTGGCGCAGCAGCCCAGCGACGGCAGCACCCTGCTCATGGCCCACATCAACAGCCACGCGCTCGCGCCCAGCCTGCAGCCCAAGCTGCGCTACAACGTGGAGCGCGACTTCGTGCCGATCGTGCTCGTGGGCGTCACGCCCAACCTGCTCATCGCCAACCCGGGCCAGAAGGCCCTCAGCGTGAAAGACATCGTCGCCGCCTGCAAGGCCGCGCCCGGCACCGTGAGCTTCGGCTCCGCCGGCGCGGGCTCGGCCCAGCACCTGGCGCTGGAGATGTTCAAGCTGCAGGGCGGCGTCGATGCGCTGCACGTGCCGTACAAGGGCAGCGGCCCGCTGCTGGCCGACCTGATGGGCGGGCAGATCCAGTACAGCTTCGAGACCATGACCGCCGCCACGCCGCATGTGAAGAACGGCCGTGTGCTCGCTGTCGCGCAAACGCGCACCAAGCGTGCCAAGGGCCATCCGAACGTGCCGACGATGCAGGAGCAAGGCTTTGCCGGTTTCGAAGCGACCACCTGGTACGGCCTGGCCGGCCCCGGCAAGCTGCCCCCGGCCATCGCGCAGAAAGTGAACCGCGACGTCAACACCGTGCTCGCGATGCCCGATGTGCAGGAACGGCTCGACACCTACGGCGCGGAAGACGGCGGTGGTTCGCAGGACAAGTTCAAGCAGTTCATCAGCACGGAGATCGCCAAGTGGGCGAAGGTGGTGAAGGACGGCAAGGTGCAGGTTGAGACCTGAGGGCTTTCTTTCAGGGCGACGCTCCCGCCGACGGGGTACCTTGCTCC
Organism: Variovorax boronicumulans; assembly: GCF_009811375.1. Classification (NCBI taxonomy): domain Bacteria; kingdom Pseudomonadati; phylum Pseudomonadota; class Betaproteobacteria; order Burkholderiales; family Comamonadaceae; genus Variovorax; species Variovorax boronicumulans. Next base: position 2,259,862 of record NZ_BKDH01000001.1, on the reverse strand, counting down.
GCGAATGTCCTCCGGGCTTCGCCCTCCCCCTTAATTTCGCTGCGCAAGGCACCCCATCGACGTGAGCGTCTCCAGTGCGGTCGTTGATCGGGCCAGCACAACGACAGCGCCCAGCGTGCCCAGGACACTGGGTGCTTCCCGCAGCGAAATCAAGGAGGAGCCGAAGGCGGGGGACATTCGCGGAGGGAAGTACCCGGTGGCCTGGACACGCGCCCTGAACAAACGACCCCCAAAAGAAACTGAGAAGATCCAAAAATGACGCCCGACCAAAAAGCCCTCACCGAAGCCCTCATCGCCGCACGCCAAGCCAACCGCACGCTCGACGCAACCCCGTGGACCGACGCCCTGCCAGACGCACCTCAAGCGTATGAAGTGCAAGACGCGGTAGCCGCAGCCCTCGGCTGGTTCGACGGTGTCCCGAAGACATGGAAGTCCGGCGGCGGCTCCCGCAGCGCCACGCTCACACACGCTCCGCTGCCCCCGTCCGGCGTGCGCCAGAGTCCCGCCAACTTCAGCGACCTCACATTTCACACCCCCGGCATCGAAGCAGAGATTGCACTAAGGCTCGGCCAGGACGTCACACCCGCCCAAGCCGCCGCACTCGATCACGACAACTCGGCTGCCCTCATCGACGCCATGGCCGTCTCCGTCGAAATCGTCGATGCGCGTTGGCAAGACCTGGCCGCCACGCCCGCCCTGCTGCGCCTGGCCGATTCGCAAGTCCACGGCGCACTCGTACTCGGCGACTGGCAACCGTACGCCGCCGTCGACTGGGCCTCGCAGCGCTGCGAAACGAAGATCGGCGACGCAGAAACGGTGGTGCGCGAAGGCACGCATCCGCTGGCCGATCCGGCCTGGCTGCTGCCCATCTGGCTGCGCCACCTCACGCGCCACGGCCAGACCGTGCCCGCCGGCACGGTCGTCACCACCGGCTCGTGGGTCGGCGTGCTGCCCTGCCGCCGCGGCGATCAGGTGACGGCCGAATTCCCCGGCATCGGCGCCGTGCGCTTGAGCGTGTAACGCCCGCCGCCCACGCCCGAGCACGCCACCAGGAAGTCGAGCACCGCCCGCACCCGCGCGGGCAGCGTGCCGGCCTTGCCGATGTACACCGCGTGGATCGGCTCGATCTCGCCCGGGTTGAACTCCTCGAGCAGCGGCACCAGCCGGCCGGCATCGATGTCGTGCTGGATGTGATACAGCGACAAGCGCGCCACGCCCGCCCCCGCAATCGCCAGCTGCCGCAGCGTCTCGCCGTCGCCCGCGCGCACCGGCCCCGCCACCGGCAGCATCACCATGCGGCCGTCGACACGCAACGGCCAGTCGGGCGTGTTGCGCCGGTAGCTCCAGCCCAGCCGGTTGTGCGCCTCCAGCTCCTGCGGCGTGCGCGGCGTGCCGTATTTCGCCAGGTAGTCCGGCGCGGCCACGATGGCCTGGCTCGTTTCGCCCAGGCGCCGCGCCACCAGGTCGGACGACGGCAACTGGCCCCAGCGGATCGCGATGTCGGCGCGCTCGTCCATCAGGTCGACGATGCGGTCGGTCAGCGCAATGTCGAGCGTGATCTGCGGATGCATCTCGAGCAGACGCGGCACCAGCGGCACCAGCTTGTGGTGCCCGAAAGACACGCTGGCGTTGATGCTCACGCGCCCGCGCGGCGCCGCACCGGCTGCGGCGCAACGCTCCGCCTCGTCCATGTCGGCCAGCACGCGCGTGCTGCGCTCGTAAAAATGCAGCCCCTCGGGCGTGAGCTGCAGCTTGCGCGTGGAGCGGTGCACCAGCTGGATGCCCAGGCGCAGCTCAAGCCGCGCCACCAGCTTGCTGACGGCCGAGGGCGTCATGTCCAGCAGCCGCGCCGCCGCCGAGAAACCGCCCGCCTCCACCACCTGCACGAAGGCCTCCATTTCGCCGGAGCGGTTGACGTCGATGCGCGGCATGGCCTTCCTTGATTGTGACTTGAATTCACAAGTGCATGTACTGGCGGCATTCTAGTCATCGAAGCCGATCGTCCGCACAGTACAGGCATCATGCCCATCGCTCTTCTTGCCCTCACCGCCGGTGCCTTCGGAATAGGCACCACCGAATTCGTCATCATGGGCCTGCTCCTGCAGGTGTCGACGGATCTGCACGTCTCCATCACGGCCGCCGGCCTGCTGATCTCGGGCTACGCGCTCGGGGTCGCGGTCGGCGCGCCCGTGCTCACCATCGCCACCCGCAAGCTGCCGCGCAAGACCGTGCTGCTCGCGCTGATGGCGATCTTCACGCTCGGCAACCTGGCCTGTGCACTCGCCCCCAACTACGAAATGCTCATGGCCGCGCGCGTCATCACCTCGCTGGCGCACGGCACCTTCTTCGGCGTCGGCTCGGTGGTGGCCACCGGCCTCGTGGCGCCCGAGCGCCGCGCCTCGGCCATCGCGATCATGTTCACCGGCCTCACCGCCGCCACGCTGCTGGGCGTGCCGGCCGGCGCATGGCTGGGCCTGCAGCTAGGCTGGCGCTCGACCTTCTGGGCGGTGACCCTGATCGGCGTGCTGGCCTTCGTGGTGCTCGCAGCCTTCGTGCCCCGCATGAAGGGCGAGGCCAAGCCGGCACCGCTGCGCGAAGAGATCGCCGTGCTCGCCCGCCCGCAGGTGCTGCTGGGCCTGGCGATGACGGTGCTCGGCTTTGCCGGCGTGTTCGTGGTCTACACCTACATCCAGCCGCTGCTGACGCAGGTCACCGGTCTCTCGGAATCGGCCGTGTCACCGGTCCTGCTGGTGTTCGGCGGCGGCCTGGCCGTCGGCAACATCCTGGGCGGCAAGCTGGCCGACCGCGCACCGATGGCCGCCGTGCTCGGCACGCTGGTGGCGCTGGCCGTGGTGCTCGGCGCGATGCAGTTCACCATCGGCACGCCGTTCACCGCCGTGGTGTTCGTCGGCCTGCTCGGCGTGGCCTCGTTCGCCACCGTGGCGCCGATGCAGCTGCGCGTGCTCGAGAAGGCCTCGGGCGCGGGCCAGAACCTGGCCTCGAGCCTGAACATCGCGGCCTTCAACCTCGGCAACGCGCTCGGCGCCTGGGTCGGTGGCGTGACGATCGACCACGGCCCGGGGCTGCGTGCCTTGGGCTGGGTGGCCGCGCTGCTCACGCTCGTAGGCCTGGCGATCGCGCTGTGGAGCCGCGCGCTCGACCGTCGAGCGCAGAAGACCGGTCAGTTGCCGGCCGACGGCGCCTCGGCACGGGCCTGATCCGCAACCCCCAGGCGGCGCGCGAAGAACGAAAGGATCTCGTCGCGCGCCGCAAGGGTCGGCTGGCCGGCCTCGTCGATCAGGTGCGCCGTCACCACGCTGTGCGGGCTGGCCACCACCTGCGAGAAGAACGACGGCAGGTCACGCGTGTTGGCCGCGCTGTCGGGCAGCACGCGGGCCACGAAGCGATCGCCCAGCGCCTCTGCATACGCCGCGAAACGCTGGGCCCGGCAGAAGCGGTCTCCCTCGAAGCGGTAAGCCATCACGGTGAGGTCGTCGCGCTCCAGGCGCTGGCGCACCTGTGCGATCTCTTCCTTCGAGATCTCGATGCCGCCGGGGTTGTCCAGCGGCAGCGACGGCTGCGACAGCACGGGCGCCAGCACCGCCGGCTCCAGCATCATGGTGAGCGCGAAGTTGCCGGTGAAGCACATGCCGATCGCGCCCACGCCCGGCCCGCCGCACTCCGCATGCGCCAGCCGCGCGAGCGCGCGCAGCCACTGCGTCACCGGGCTCGAGGCGTTGCCCGCGAAGGCGCGGAATTCGGCGCTCACGCAGGCGCGCTGGAACACGGCCTTGCCCTCTTCCGCATCCGGCACCGCGCCGTCGCGGCCGAACATCGACGGCATGTAGACCGTGAAGCCGGCGTCGCGCACCCAGCGGGCGAAACGCGCCACATGCGGACTGATGCCCGGCATCTCGGTCATCACGATCACGGCCGGGCCGGTGCCGGCGACGTAGACCGCCTTGGTGGCGCCGTCGAGCGAGATCTCGCGCCGGGTGAAGTCGTCGAGCGGGTCGGTCATGGCAAGGCCTCCCGGGCGTGCAGGTGGGCGCCGTGAGGAACAAGGGCAAGGATGTGGGACACGAAGGCACTTTCGGTGTTGCGACGATGCTCATTGCACCCGAGCACACACTAGACTGCCAGTGTCCATTCAGACACCTATCGGGCGTTTTCTGCCATGCACGATTTCACCGTTCTCGTTCTTCCCGGCAGCTTCGCCACCAGCACCGCCGTCACGCTCGACGTGCTGGCGGCCGCCGCCACGCTCGCCCCGCGCCACCAGATGCCCCGTCCCACCTGGCGCGTGGTGTCGCCCGATGGCGGCAGCGTGCCGCTGAGCAACGGCCTGCAGATCGACACCCTCGCCATGCCCCGCCGCGCGCGCGCCGACGGCTCGACGTGGATCGTGCCCGGCCTCGGTGTCGACAAGCCGGCCGACCTCGCACTGCGCCTGACCGACGACCACGCCCGCGCCGCCATCGACGCGGTGCGGCGCCATGCCGCACGCGGCGGCGCGGTCGCGGCCTCGTGCTCGGCCGTGTTCCTGCTGCAGGCGGCCGGCCTGCTGTCGCAGCGCCGCGTCACCACGTCGTGGTGGCTGGCGCCCGAACTGCGCCGGCTCGAACCGGCCTGCCATGTCGATGCCGACCGCATGGTCTGTGCCGACGGGCCGGTGAGCACCGCGGGCGCGGCCTTTGCGCAGTCGGACCTCATGCTGCACCTGCTGCGCACGCGCTTCGGCCCCGCGCTGGCCGAGGCCGTGAGCAAGGTGCTGCTGATCGACGGCCGCCAGGCGCAGGCCCCGTTCGTCGTGCCCTCGATGCTGTCCAACGGCAACGAGCTGGTCGCGCGCCTCACGCGGCGCATCGAGGCCGCGCTGCCCACGCCGCCCAGCGTGGCCGCGCTGGCCGAAGAGTTCGCGATGTCGCAGCGCACGCTGGCCCGGCGCGTGCGCGCCGCCACCGGCCTGGGGGCGCTGGCGCTGGTGCAGAGCGTGCGGCTGAACCGCGCGCGCCTGCTCATCGAGAGCAGCCGCATGACCATCGAGCAGGTCGCGGCACAGGTCGGCTACGAAGACGCCACGGCGCTGCGGCGGCTGATGCGCAAGTCGGCCGGTGCGCCGCCGAGCCGGTTCCGGTCGGCGCTGCAGTCGGCGTGACGCGCTTGCCGCAGAATGCGCCGCACCATGAACCGTCCGCCTGTCACCCTTCGCCCCGCCACCGCAGCCGACGCGCACACGCTCGCCGCGCTGGCGATTCAGGTCTGGCTCGACACCTATGCCACCGACGGCGTGAACGACGTGCTCGGGCGCTACGTGCTGTCGACCTTCACGCAGGCAGCGTTCGCTGCGTGGTCGGAATCGCCCCATGTCGCGCTGCGCGTGGCGCAGGTCGGCGACCAGCTCGTGGGCTATGCGCTGCTGCAGTTCGGCGCCGCGCAGCCGCTGGTGCCGGGCTGCGACACCGAGCTGCGCACGCTCTATGTGCAGTCACCTTTCCAGCGCAGCGGCGTCGGGTCGATGCTGCTGCGCGAAGCCCGCAGCGCCGCGCACGCACGCACGGGCAGCGACGGCCTGTGGCTCGCGGTGTACGCGAAGAACCCGCGCGCCGTCGCGTTCTACGAAAAGCAGGGCTTGGTCGCGATGGGGCTCACGCAGTTCATGCTCGGCGGAAAGCCGCACGACAACCTCGTGATGGCGACACCGGGCCGCTGATCAAACCAACGGCAGCTCAATGCAGGCGGCCAGCGGCACCTCCGTGACGCGCTCGCTGCTCGCCACGACCACCGCCCGCCCCGGCTGCGCAACGCGCCGTTCGATGGCCCGCCACAGGCCGTGGATCGAACGCGCGTCGAGCGCGCCCACCGGGTCGTCCAGCAGCACCACGGGCCGTCCCGACGCGAGCGCGGCGGCCAGCCCGACCTTGCGGCGCGAGCCGGTCGACAGCATGAACATCTGCTTTTCCAGGTGCGGCACGAGAGAGAAGGCCTCGACGAGGCGCTGCCACTCGGCCTTGTCGAACCCCGCATCGCCCTCGCCCAGCAAGGCCGTGCAGGCCTGGACGCTGAGCGCATCGAAGGCTTCCGACGCCGGTTCACAGAAGAAGACCTGGCGCCGGTAGGCCGCGGGTTCGGCGTCGAGCGCCACGCCGGCCGCGCGCAGTTGTCCGGCCGATGCGGGCTGCTGCCCCGCGAGCACGCGCAGCAAGGTCGACTTGCCGCTGCCGGTGTCGCCGTACAGCAGCGTGACGCCCTCGCCGATGCTGGCGGACCAGCGGTCGGCCAGCGCGGGCTGGTCGGGGTAGGCGAAGTGCAGGTTCTGGATCTGCAGGAGGGAAGAAGTCGGGGAAGTTCGCATGAGAAGGGGGAACGAAACGGCGATGAACGCGATTGTGTCGCTGCCGTGATTCAGACCCCGCCGGCGTCCAGCGGCGACAACCCCTTCACCCACTCGAACACCGCCGCCACGTTCGGATCGTCGCGCCGCGCCTGCGGGCACACCAGGTAGAACGGCGAGCCCTGCAGCACCGGCCCGAAGGGCTGCACGAGGTTGCCCGCGCGCAGTTCGTCCGCGATGAGCGCCAAGCCCATCAGCGCCACGCCCTGCCCCTGCAGCGCAGCCGAGACGGTGTGGGTCTCGTCGGAGAACACGGGGCCGGCCGACACATCCAGGCCGGGCACCTGGGCCACCTGCTGCCACGCGGCCCAGGTGCCCGGCTGGGTCTTGCTGTTCGGCACCGCGAAATGCAGCAGCGTGTGCTTCACGAGGTCGGCCGGGCGGCGCAGCTTGAGCGCGGGGCTGCAGGCCGGCGCGAAGACGGTGTCGAACAGCTTCTCGGCCACGAGGCCCGGCCACTGGCCCTTGCCGTAGCGGATGGCGACATCGGCGGTGAGGCCATCGAGCGGCACCGCGTCGTGCGAGGCGTGGATGCGCAGGTCGAGCCGGGGGTGCGCCGCGCGCAGCGCCCCCACGCGCGGCAGCAGCCAGCGCGCGGCGACGGCGGGCGTGGTCGACAGCGTGATGGCACTGCGCTCGGGCGGCGCCCGCAGGCGTGCCACGGCCTGGGCCATGGCAGCGAACGAATCGCTCAGCACCGCCTGCAGCTCGCGGCCCTGCGGCGTCAGCACAAGCTGGCGCGGCTGGCGCACGAACAGCGCCACGCCCAGCGACTCTTCGAGCTGGCGCACCTGGTGGCTGATGGCGGTGGGCGTGACCGACAGCTCGTTCGCCGCGAGCTTGGCGCTGCAATGGCGTGCGGCGGCCTCGAAGGCGCGCAGCGAGGCCAGCGGAGGCAGGGAATGCAGGAGGGCCATGGCGTGCTGATAGATGAATTTAATTTTCTGCAGCGAAAAGAATTCGTCGTTTGTCCGTCGATGGATGCTTCGATAAATTGGGAACCGTGTCAAGCAGACAGCTGAATTCCCTTCATCCAACCGAGGACCACGCCATGACCACCACCACCCTGCTCCACATCGATGCCAGCCCCCGCTCCGGCCGTTCGGGCGCCGTCGTCCACGGCTCGCATTCGCGTCGCCTGAGCCACCACTTCGTCAGCTCCTGGCAGGCGGCCCGCCCGCAGGACGAGGTGATCTACCGTGACTTCGGCATCGCGCCGCCGCAGGCGGTCACCGGCGACTGGATCCACAGCGCCTACACGCCCGCCGAAGCGCGCGAGCCCTGGATGCACGAGGTGCTGGCCGAGAGCAACACATTCATTGCCGAGCTGCGCCGTGCCGACGTGATCGTCATGGGCACGCCCATGTACAACTACAGCGCCCCGGCCACCGTGAAGGCGTGGATCGACAACATCGTGCGCGTCGGCGAGACCTTCGACATGGACCCGAGCCTGGACGACCCCTATGTGCCGCTGCTGGCCGAGCGCCCGCGCCGCACGGTGCTGCTCACCGCGCACGGCAGCAGCGGCTTTGGGCCCGGCGGCATGCAGGCGCACCTGAATTTCCTGGTGCCGGGGGTGAAGGCCGCGTTGGGCCTGGTCGGGCTGCGCGAGGTGCACGACATCGCGGTCGAGCATGCGGAAGACCGGGGCGACCTGCTGGAGCGGTCGATGGCCGAGGCGTTGTCGGGCATCGAGCAATTGGTGCGCGACCTGCAGGCCAAGGTGCAGGCCGGCTGAGGGCGGCCCGCGAGGGGCAGCCTCAGGAAGGGATCAGGCTGAGCGCAGCTGCTCGCGCAGCTTCTGGCCGATCTCGGGGCGCTCCAGGAACGGGTCGGCCGGGTTGGTGATCGACACGATGTTCTCCATGCGGCTCTTCACGTTGCCCAGCGCCTTGGGGTGGCTGAACACGTAGAACTGGTTGTCGCTGATGGCCTCGAACACCTTGTGCGCCACCTCGGCGGCCGTGATCTTGCCGCTGCTCACCGCCTTGTTGCTCATGGCCTGGCCGATGAGCTGGCTCTTGGTGAGCTCGGTGTCCTTCGGTGCGTTCGGGCGGTTGCGCTCGCTGCTCGTGATGCCGGTGGGCACGAAGTACGGGCACAGCAGGCTGGCGCCGATCTGGTCGGTGACCAGGTTCAGGTCCTGGTACATGGTTTCGGTCAGGCTCACGACAGCGGCCTTGGCCGCGTTGTAGATGCCCATGTTGGGCGGCGTGAGCAGGCCAGCCATGCTGGCGGTGTTGGTGATGTGGCCGCGGTAGCTCGGGTCCTTGGCGGCGGCCTCGAGCATCATGGGCGTGAACAGGCGCACGCCGTGGATCACGCCCCACAGGTCGACGCCCAGCACCCATTCCCAGTCGGCCACGGTGTTTTCCCACACCAGGCCACCGGCGCCCACGCCGGCGTTGTTGAACACGAAGTGCGGCGCGCCGAAGCGCTCCTTGACGGCGGCGGCCAGCGCTTCCATCTGGGCCGCGTCGGACACGTCGACCTTGCGCGCCAGCACCTGGACGCCCAGGGCCTCCATCTCGGCCTTGGCCTTGTCGAGTGCGTCCTGCTGCACGTCGACCAGCACGAGGTTCATGCCGCGGGCGGCGCCGATGCGCGCGCATTCGAGGCCGAAGCCCGAGCCTGCGCCGGTGAGTACGGCGGTCTTGCCCTTGAAGTCCTGGATCATTTGCCGGTGTCCTTGTCTCTGACGTTGAAGCGGAAGCCGCTATTGAAATACGGAACGCGCGCCGGCGCAGTCACGAAGGTGCCCGTCGCACGCGGATCTTTCGCTCATCAGGCCTCGGCTTTCTTCAACACATACCCGATGCGCGGAAAGTGCACATGCACCGTGCCCGTGCGCTCGCTGCTGCGCTCCAGCGTGTAGTGCGTGCGCGTGGCGGCCACCAGCGTGCCCGCCGTCTCCTCGAGGCCGAAGCTCTCGGCGCGGATGGTGACGGCGCTGCCCAGCGCAATGCCATGGTCGTCCTGGAAGGTGCTGTCGGTCAGCAGCGTGTGCGGCGTGGCGGCCTTGGCGACGGCAATGGCCTCGTCGCTGGAGAACTTCGACGAGGTGCCGTGGCCGATGGCCGCCATGCGGTCCATCCAGTCGAGCACCGCGGGCGTCAGGTCGAGGATGCCCTTCACCGCCTCGATGCGGCGCGTGTACCACAGCGGGTGGTAGGCCGAGAAGTCGGCGATGCACGGCACTTCGCCCAGCAGGAAGGGCTTGTCGTCGAGCATGTCGGACAGGCGGCGCAGGTACGACTTGTAGGCGCCGGTGGCGTCGGCCGGGCGCAGGCGCGTCATGTTGCCGGCGCTCATCTTGCCGCGGTCTTCGCCGAAGGCCTTGATGGCTTCTGGCGGCGCCTTGGCGAACACCTCGGCGGCGCCTTTGGGCTGCAGGCTCCAGGCCATCGCGGCCCAGAACAGCGAGGTGTCGGCCCACTGCGCGAGGATGCGCGACATGCCTTTTTCGGGCTGCGGGTAGAGCGTGGGCTCGGGCTGCAGGTGCTCCAGCACGTCGGCGATGAGCGCGCTGTCGCAGTACATGTCGGCGCCGATCTGCAGGAACGGCGTCTTGCGGTAGCCGCCCGTGAGCACTTCGACGTCGGGCTTGGGCATGATCGGCGGAATGAAGACCGACTTCCACGGCAGCTTCTTCGCGCCGAGGATCGTGCGCACCTTTTCCGAGAACGGCGAGGTGGTGTAGTGGTGAAGGATGAGGTCGGCCATGGTGTCTTTCGTGGAGGTGTTCTTGTCGGGGCTCAGCGCGGCTGCGCCCGCTGGATGATCGAATCGAAATCGGTGCCCGTGCCCAGCGTGCCGAAGGCCTGGCCCCAGTCGCCGCCCAGGCGCGAGGCGCAGAAGGCATCGGCCACGGCGGCGGGCGCGGTCTGCACCAGCAAGGCGGCCTGCACGGCCAGCGCCACGTCCTGCGCGAGGCGGCGCGCCTCGGTCTCGGAGGCCATGGCCTCGATGCGTGCGGGCAAGGCGTCGGCCAGGCGGTCGAGGGCGGGCTGCTGGCCGCGCGCGGGGGCCAGCTCGTGCGCCAGCGCGGCCACGGCGTCGCCCCTGCGCAGGCCGCGCAGCAGGTCGAGCGCCATGATGTTGCCGGCACCCTCCCAGATGGAGTTGAGCGGCATCTCGCGGTAGATGCGCGCGACGATGCCCTCGCCGCCCTCTTCCACGTAGCCGTTGCCGCCCAGGCACTCCATGGCCTCCTGCGCGAAGTGGCTGCCGCGCTTGCAGATCCAGAACTTGGCGACCGGCGTGAGCAGGCGCGCCATCAGGTTCTCGTGCGCGTCGGCCTGGCGGTCGAAGGCCCGCGCGAGGCGGATCGCCAGGGCGGTGGCGGCCTCGCTTTCGAGCGCGAGGTCGGCCAGCACGTTCTTCATGAGCGGCTGTTCGACCAGCGGCTTGCCGAAGGCCTGGCGCTGCGCCGTGTGATTCAGCGCGATGCCCAGCGCCTGGCGCATGAGGCCGCTGGTGCCGAGCGAGCAGTCGAGCCGCGTCATCGTGCCCATCTCGAGGATCTGCGGAATGCCGCGGCCCTCCTCGCCCACGAGCCAGGCGCTGGCGCCATGGAACTCGACCTCGGAGCTGGCGTTGGCCTTGTTGCCGAGCTTGTCCTTCAGGCGCTGGATGTGGATGGCATTGCGCGTGCCATCGGGCAGTACGCGCGGCAGGAAGAAGCACGACAGCCCGGCCGGCGCCTGCGCGAGGATGAGGAAGGCATCGCACATCGGCGCCGAGAAGAACCACTTGTGGCCGGTGATCGCGTAGCGCTCGCCCCAGGCGTCGCTGCCGTCGCGCACCGCCTGCGTGGTGTTGGCCCGCACGTCGGAGCCGCCCTGCTTCTCGGTCATGCCCATGCCCATGGTCACGCCGGGCTTGTCGTTCAGCGGCTTGAGCGCGGGGTCGTACCAGAGGCTGGCGAGCTTCGGGCCCCAGTCGGCATGCACGCCTGGGTTGCCGCGCAAGGCGGGCGTGACGGCGTAGGTCATCGAGATCGGGCACAGGATGGACGGCTCCAGCTCGGTGAAGAGCATGAAGCCCGCGGCGCGCAGCACGTGTGGCGAAGCCGACGTGCCGGTCCACGGCGTGCCGTGCAGGCCCGCACCCACCGCGGCGGTCATCAGCGCGTGGTAGCTCGGATGGAACTCCACTTCGTCGATGCGACGGCCGAAGCGGTCGTGCGTGTGGAGTTCGGGCGTGTGGATGTTGGCCAGCCGCGCATGCGTCTGCATGGCGGCCGAACCGAGGGTGGCGCCCAGCTCGTGCAGCTGCGTGGTCTGCAGCGTGGGCGCGTTGAACTTCAGCGCATCGCGCAGGGGGCGGTGGGTGTCGAAGAGGTTGTAGTCGACCAGCGGCGTGGGCTGGTTGAAGACCTCGTGCGTCGGGTTCATTCGCATACCTCCATGCTTCGCATTGCGGTGCACGCTTGCTTGGGGCGGCCCGGCGCGGCGCGTATGACCGGCCTCCTTGCCGTGCGTTTCAAGCCATCAGATGAGCTTCACCAGTTGCTTGCCGAAATTCTTGCCCTTGAGCAAACCCAGGAAGGCCTCAGGGGCGGATTCGATGCCCTGCGCGATCGACTCGCGCGGCTTGAGCTTGCCGGTGCCCACCAGCGTGCCGAGTTCGGTCAGCGCCTCGGGCCACACTTCCATGTGCTCGCTGACGATGAAGCCCTCGATCTTCAGGCGGTTGATGAGGATCAGCGCCGGGTTCGCCAGCGGCAGCGGCTGGCCGTCGTAGCCCGCGATCATTCCGCACAGCGCCACGCGCGCGAAGGCGTTGGTGCGCAGCAGCACGGCGTCGAAGATGTAGCCGCCGACGTTCTCGAAGTAGCCGTCGATGCCGTTCGGGCAGGCTTCCTTGAGCGCGGCGCTCATGGTCTTCACGTCGGGGTGCTGGCGGTAGTCGATGCAGGCGTCGAAGCCGAGCTCGTCGGTCACGTACTTGCACTTGTCGGGGCCGCCCGCGATGCCGACCACGCGGCAGCCGCGCGCCTTGGCCAGCGCACCGAAGGCACTGCCCACGGCGCCGCTGGCGGCGGTGATGACCACGGTTTCACCGGCCTTGGGCGCGATGATCTTCACGAGGCCGTACCAGGCCGTCACGCCGGGCATGCCCACGGCGCCGAGGTAGTGCGACAGCGGCACGTGCGTGGTGTCGACCTTCTTCAGCGCGCCGGGCTGCGAGGCATCGACCACGCTGTATTCCTGCCAGCCGCCGAAGCCGACGACCTTGTCGCCCACGGTGAACTTGGGGTGCTTGCTCTCGACCACTTCGCCGACCGTGCCACCCTGGAACACCTGGCCCACGGGTTGCGGCTGCGCGTAGCTCTTCGCGTCGTTCATGCGCCCGCGCATGTACGGATCGAGGCTCATGTAGTGGTGGCGCACCAGCACCTGGTTGTCGGCGAGCGCGGGCGTCTCGACAGTCACCAGCTTGAAGTTGCTGGCCGTGGCTTCGCCCTCGGGGCGGTTGTCGAGGTGGATCTGCTTGTTGGTGGGCATGAAAGTCTCCGGGGGAATGGGATGTCAGTCGGTGGATGGCGGACGCATCGCGTTGGCGCTCGCGGGGCCGGTCGGCAGCCGGCGCTTCACGTACTTGAAGGTGCCGGTGGCATGGGCACACACGCGCTCCTGCTCGTCGTAGATCTTGGCTTCGGTGAAGGCCAGCGTCGCGGTGCGGTGCAGCAGCGTGCCGCGTGCGCGCAGCGGGCCGACCGACGGTTGCATGAAGCTGGTCTTCATCTCGATGGTGACCACGCCGGTCTCGGGCGCCACGCTGCGCGCGGCCGCCGCCATGGCGATGTCGAGCAGCGTCATGCAGGCGCCGCCGTGCGTCACGTCGAAGGTGTTCAGGTGCTCGGGCTTGGCGGTGTAGATGATCTCGGACTGGCCGTCCTCGAACTTCGTGAGCTCGAAACCGAGGTGGCGCGCGAACGGAATCTGGCTCGTGTACGAGCGGATGTTGATGTCGCTGGACTTTTCAGGCGAATCGGACATGTCAGGCCGCACCCAGCACCACGCTCACGCCGCCGTCCACCGCGACCCACTGGCCGGTGATGTGCTTGCCTGCGTCGCTCGCGTACAGCAGCGTCAGGCCCTTCAGGTCTTCGTCGTCGCCCAGGCGGCCCAGCGGTGCCGAGGCGGCCATGTGCTCTTCGCCCAGGGTCTTGATCAGGCCGGCCGCCATCTTCGTCATGAAGAAGCCCGGGCAGATCGCGTTGACGTTGATGTTGTACTTGCCCCATTCGGCGGCCAGCGTCTTCGTGAAGCCGATCACCGCGGTCTTCGAGGTGTTGTAGGCCAGCGTCTGCATGCCGGGCGGGTTGCCGTTCAGGCCGGCGATCGAGGCGATGTTGATGATGCGCCCGCGCTTCTTCGGGATCATGTAGCCGTTGGCAACCTGCTGCGCCAGGATGAAGTAGCCGCGCACGTTGAGGTTCATCACCTTGTCCCAGGCCTCGACCGGGTGGCTCTCGGCGGGCGAACCCCAGCTGGCGCCGGCGTTGTTGATGAGGATGTCGATGCCGCCCATGCGCTGCAGGGTCTCGTCGGCCAGGCGGCGGGTGTCTTCTTCCTTGGAGCAGTCGGCGGCGATCCAGCGCGCGTCGATGCCGGCGGCTTGCAGCTCGGCAGCGGCCTGTTCCAGGTCGTCGGCCTTGCGCGAGCTCAGCATGATCTTCGCGCCGGCCTCGCCCAGCGCATGGGCCATCTGCAGGCCCAGGCCGCGCGAGCCGCCGGTGATGAGCGCCGTCTGACCCGTGAGGTCGAACAGCTGTTGGGTGGTGCGGGGCTTCGTCATGTCGGTGTCTCCGGTGTGGATGATGAAAGAAGAGGGTTGCGTTGGCTCTGAAGGCGGTGGCTTCGGGCCGTCAGGACGCGGTGTCGTCGGCCTCGACGGCGGCGGCCTTGCCGGCGGCCACGGCTTTTTTCAGCCGGCGCCAGTCGGCCTGGTTCACGTCGGCATAGCCTTCGGCGAAATCGGCAAGCGCCGTGTTGAAGCTCCTGGAGCGCCCCAGGTAGCCGTCGATGGCCCAGGCGTCGCCGCCCTTGGCATGCGCGCGGGCCAGGCTGTAGCCGCAGGCCTCGGCGAACTCGAGCAGGTCGACCGGCTTGAAGTCCTCCAGCTTGTAGGAGGCCTTCATGTCGCGCAGCTGCCGCACGTAGAAGCCGCGCCCGCCCGGTCCCTGGGCCCAGCCCAGGAAGACGTCGCTGGCGGCCTGTGCCAGCCGCTGGCCCTGCACCACGCGCTGGCCCGGCGACGCCGTGTCCGGTGCCGCGCCCAGCGGGGCTTCAAGCACCGACTCGCCGGCCTCCTTGCACTGCAGGAACAGCGGGTGCGCGCGGTCGGCCACGAACAGCAGCAGGAAGCAGCGTCGGCCGACCGAGCCGACGCCGGGCGTGAGCACCGCGACATCGTGCAGCTCGTAGCGGTCGAACAGCCGCTGGCGCTCGGGCGGCAGGCTGGCGCGGTACTGCGCCAGGAAGGCCGGCAGTCCGGCGCGGAAGCGCTTGATTTCACGCGCCGTCGCGCGGGCGTCGTGGTACACGAACGGCGGCTGGTCGCGGATCATGAGGCGGCCGTCGACCGTCTCGGTTGCGCTGTCGGCGAACACGCGCGAGGTGCTGCGGCGCGCCTTCTTGATGACCGCGAGCTCGGTCGCGTCTTCGGCGCCGAGCTTCAGCAGGGTTTGCGACGTGAGCCGCGCGTACCAGGCCTCCAGCGTGTCCATGCGCGCGAAGGCCCGCATGCGGTCGCGGTAGGCCTCGGCCAGCTGCTGCACGGCCTCGCGCCCGATGCGCGGCTTGAAACCCCGGTCGCGCGCGGCCACCACGAACGAGGTGGCCAGCCGACGCACGTCCCAGTCGAAGGGCCCTTGCAGGGTTTCGTCGAAATCGTTGATGTCGAAGACCAGCGCCCGCTCGGGGCTGGCAAAGAAGCCGAAGTTCGCGAGGTGCGCATCGCCACACAGCTGCGTCGCGATGCCGCTGTGCGGGAGCCTGGCGAGGTCGTTCGCCATCAGGCTGGCGGCGCCGCGGTAGAACGTGAAGGGGCTGACCAGCATGCGGCCGTGGCGCACCGGCACCAGTTCGGGCACGCGGCCGCGGTTGGACGCCTTCAGCCAGCCGAGCGGATCGCGGTCGGTGGCGTCGGGTCGGGGCACCTGCGCCCACTGGCCGAGCGCACAGCGCTGGCGCTGCGCACGGCCGAACGCCCGCCGCTCGGCCGGTGAGGCCGTGGCGTCGGGCGCGTGGGGTTCAGAGCTCATAGTCCATGCACTGGCGGGCTTCACGCACGGCGCCGATGAAGGGCTTGAGCGCCACGTGCTGGGGATGGTCGGCGTAGGCCGCCAGCGCGGCGGCGTCGGTGAATTCCGAGTTGAGGATCAGGTCGTAGGTGGCCTCGAGCCCGGGCTGGGCGATGACCACCTCGAAACGGTGCGTGCCGGGCGAGAGCATCGCGCAGGCGTCGAGCAGCGCCTTGGCCTTGAGCAGGTTGGTCGCCTTGTCGGCGCCCTCGGCGTGCTCCTTGAACTTCCACATCACGATGTGCTTGAGCATGGTCGGGTCCTTGCCTTGTTTTTTTACTTGAGCCGCGAACGCACGTAGATGAGCACGACGCCCACCGCGGCGACCACGACGCCGGGCACGGCCATCGACCAGCCCAGCGCGGGCTCGGTGCGGCCCGTGGCGATGCCCAGGATCACGAGGAACAGGCCGCCGTAGATCAGGATCCAGATCCACTTCTCGAGCCGCGCATGCGGCTTGGGTGGTTTCGGCGGTTGGGCGGCGGGCGGGGGTGAGTTCGGGGCGGCGTTGGCCATTGTCAGAAAGCGTCCTCGGGCAAAGCGGTACAGGTCGGGTCACGGGTTTCGACCACCTGGAGCCAGGCACCGATTTTCGGCAGCTCGTAGTGGAAGAAATAGTCCGTGGCGCCGATCTTGCCAGCTGTTACCGCCCTCGCCTTCTGCGCGTCGATTTCCAGGGCCCGCAGCGCCACGTCGAGCCAGATCCAGGCCAGCACCGTGTGGCCGAAGGCCTGCATGTAGGGCACGGCGTTGGCCAGCGCGTCGGCCGGGTCGCCGGTGGACCAGGCGGCCTCGGTGGCGCTGCCGATGCGCTGCAGCGCGGCGCCCAGCGCCTTGGCGTGGGGCGCCAGCGCGGGCACCTTGGCGGCGCGGCCGATGGTCTCGGTGATGCGCCCGGCCAGCAGCTGCAGGCCGCGGCCCTTTTCCATCAGCACCTTGCGGCCCAGCAGGTCGGCCGCCTGGATGCCGTGTGTGCCCTCGTGGATCATGTTCAGGCGGTTGTCGCGCCAGTACTGCTCCACCGGAAAGTCGCGCGTGTAGCCGTAGCCGCCGTGCACCTGGATCGCCAGCGAATTCGCCTCCAGGCACCACTCGCTGGGCCAGCTCTTCGCGATGGGCGTGAGCACCTCCAGCAGCAGGCGGGCGTCGTCGGCCTGCGCGGCATCGCCGGTCTTCTGCGTGTCGACCAGGCGGGCGCAGTACAGCTCCAGCGCCAGCGCGCCCTCGCAGTACGCCTTCTGGGCCAGCAGCATGCGGCGCACGTCGGCGTGCTCGATGATGCGCACCTGCGGCGCGGCCGAGTCCTTGGCCACGGCGGCGCCGGCGGCTTCGGGCTTCTTCACCAGCCGGCCCTGCGGGCGGCTCTTGGCGTAGTCGAGCGAGGCGTAGTAGCCGGCCATGCCGAGCATGGTGGCGGCGGTGCCGACGCCGATGCGGGCCTCGTTCATCATGTGGAACATGCAGTGCAGGCCCTTGCCGGGCGCGCCGACCAGGTAGCCCACCGCGCCGGCCTTGCCGCCGACCGGGTACTTGCCCTCGCCGAAGTTCAGCAGCGTGTTGGTGGTGCCGCGCCAGCCGAGCTTGTGGTTCAGGCCGGCCAGCGCCACGTCGTTGCGCTCGCCGGTGAGTTCGCCCTGCGTGTCCACCATGCGCTTGGGCACGATGAACAGCGAAATGCCGCGCGTGCCCGGAATGAGCTTGCCGTTCTCGTCGGGGATCTTGGCCAGCACGATGTGCACGATGTTCTCGGTCAACTCATGGTCGCCGGCCGAGATCCACATCTTGTTGCCCGTGAGCCGATAGCGCGGGCCCAGCGGATCGTTCTGGTAGTCGGCGCCATCGGGCACGGCGCGCGTGGCCACGTCGCTCAGCGACGAACCGGCCTGCGGCTCCGACAGGCACATGGTGCCCGCCCAGCGACCCGAAAATTCATTCTTGGCAAACACCTCTTTCTGCATCTCGGTGCCGTGCACCATGAGCAGGTTGGCGTTGCCGCTGGTGAGCATGTTCGAGCCGATGCTCACCGAGGCCATCGCGAAGAAGCTGTTGGCCGCCGCCTGCACCGTGTAGGGCAGCTGCATGCCGCCGATCTCGTAGTCCTGGGCGGCGCTCAGCATGCCGGACTCGACGAAGGCCTTGTGCGCGTCGTGCGTGGCCTGCGGCAGGATGACTTTCTCGCCGTCGAAATGCGGCTCCTGCGTGTCGACGGTGCGGTTGAACGGCGCGTACTTTTCGCGCGCGATGCGCTCGCAGGTGTCGAGCACGGCGTCGAAGGTCTCGCGCGAGTGGTCGGCAAAACGCTCGCTTTGGTTGAGCTTCTCGGCGTCGAGCCAGTCGTAGAGCAGAAAGTCGAGGGTGGGACGCAGGCTCATGGTGATGTCTTCTTCAGGCTACGACTTCGCGGGTGACGAAGTCTTCTTCTTCGGGGAATCGGGCAGCGTGGCGATGGTGCCCTGCGCCAGCGCGCAGAGCTTCTCGGTGCCGTCGTCGGCCACCGCCACCACCTCGCAGGTGCACACGGCCTGCGAGCTGCCGGTGTGCATGGCCCGGGCGCGCGCAATCAGCCGCTGGCCGATGGCGGGCCGCACGTAGTTGATCTTGAATTCGGAGGTCACGACCGGCACGCGCAAGGCGCTGCCGCCGGCAAAGGTCAGCGCGTTGTCGGCCATGTAGCTCACGATGCCGCCATGGGCGAAACCGTGCTGCTGCTTCAGCTGCGCGCCGAGCGGCAGCTGAAGCTCGGCATGGCCCGGCGCGAGCGCATGCAGCTCGGCGCCGATCAGCACGCTGAAGGGCTGCGCGGCCAGCACGCTGCGGCCGTAGGCCAGGACGGCTTCGGGCGAGACCTCCTGGTCATTGCCCAAGCCGGACATGGTTACAGGACCTCGAACACGCCCGCAGCGCCCATGCCGCCGCCGATGCACATCGTGACCACGACCTTCTTGGCGCCGCGGCGCTTGCCTTCGATGAGCGCGTGGCCCGTGAGGCGCTGGCCGCTCACGCCGTAGGGGTGGCCCACGGCGATGGCGCCGCCGTTGACGTTCAGGCGGTCGCCCGGAATGCCCAGCTTGTCGCGGCAATAGATGACCTGCACGGCGAAGGCTTCGTTCAGTTCCCACAGGTCGATGTCGTTGACCGTGAGGCCCAGGCGCTTGAGCACCTTGGGGATGGCGAAGACCGGGCCGATGCCCATTTCGTCGGGCTCGCAGCCGGCCACGGCGAAGCCGAGGAAGCGGCCCAGGGGCTTCAGGCCCTTTTGCTGCGCGTACTTCTCGTCGACCACCACGCAGGCGCCGCCGCCGTCGGAGAACTGGCTGGCATTGCCGGCCGAGATCAGGCCACCGGGCATGGCCGAGCGGATGCCGCTGATGCCTTCCTTGGTGGTGCCGGGACGGATGCCTTCGTCGTTCTCGATCGTGACTTCCTTGGTGCGCAGGCCCATCACGGGGTCGGCCACGCCGGCCAGCACGGTGATGGGGGCGATCTCGTCCTTGAACTTGCCGGCTTCGAGCGCGGCGGTGGCGCGCTGCTGGCTTTGTGCGCCGTACTCGTCCATGGCGTCGCGGCCGATGTTGTAGCGCTTGGCGACCTGCTCGGCGGTCTGCAGCATGTTCCAGTAGATCTCGGGCTTGTGCTTCACGAGCCACGGGTCGGCCAGCATGTGCGTGTTGGCTTCGTTCTGCACGCACGAGATGCTCTCGACGCCGCCGGCCACGTACACGTCGCCCTCGCCCGCGATGATGCGCTGGGCGGCGGTGGCGATGGTCTGCAGGCCCGACGAGCAGAAGCGGTTGATGGTCATGCCCGAGGTGGTGACCGGCAGGCCCGCACGCAGGGCGATCTGGCGCGCGATGTTGGAGCCGGTGGCGCCTTCAGGCGTGGCGCAACCCATGATGACGTCGTCGACCGAGGCCGGATCGATGCCGGCGCGCTGCACCGCGTGCTGCACGGCATGGCCGCCCAGCGTGGCGCCGTGGGTCATGTTGAAGGCACCCTTCCAGCTCTTCGCGAGCGGCGTGCGGGCGGTGGAAACGATGACGGCGCTGGTCATGGTGAGGTCCTTTGAAGATGGAAGGGAAAAGAGGGAAAAGACGGGGTCGTCATTGCGCCGGCGCGGCCGCGTGGGTGTTGCGCAGGAGCTGGTGGTAGAAGCCGATCATCTCGCCGTAGTTCGAGATGGCCAGGCGTTCGTTGTTGCCATGAAAGCGCGCCAGGTCCTCGCTCTTCACGCGGAACGGCGAGAAGCGGAAGACGGCATCGCTCACGAGGCTGAAGTGGCGGGAATCGGTGGCGGCGGTCATGAGGCCGGGCGCCACCACGGCGTCGGGGAAGCTCTGGCGCACGGCCTGCTGGATCGCGCGGTAGCCAGTGCTATCGGTGGGCGACACCGGCGAAGGCTCCGAGTTGCCGGGGTACGGCTTGATCTTGATGTCGTCGTCGCCCAGCGCCTTGCGCAGGTGCGCCTCGACGCTGGCCAGCGTGTCGCCGGGCAGCACACGGAAGTTGACGGCGGCCTCGGCACGGCCGGGCAGCACGTTGTCCTTGTTGCCGGCGCGCACGATGGTCAGCGCGGTGGTGGTGCGCAGCATGGCGTTGCTGCTCGGGCTCTTCTCGAGCTGGCCGCGCACCAGCGGCTCGGTGAGCCACAGGTTCGACAGCATGACGCGGTTGACGCCGCCCATCTCGGGGGCGAGCGCGCCGAACATCTGGCCGGCCACGCCCTGGATGCCGCCGGGCATCGGCGTTGCTTCGAGCCGCGCGAGCGCGGCGCTCATGCGGCCGATGGCGCTTTTTTGCGGCGGCATCGACGAGTGGCCGGGCGCGGTATCGAGCGAGAGGAAGAAGGTGCCGTAGCCCTTCTCCGCCAGGCCGATGAGCGCCGCGGGCTTGCTCAGGCCGGGCAGCACGCCGTCGAGCACCAGCAGGCCTTCGTCGAGCACCCAGTCCAGCTTCACGCCGCGCGACTTGAGCAGTTCGGCGATGGGCTGCGCGCCGCGCAGGCCGCTCACCTCTTCGTCGTCGCCCATCACGAGGTAGACCGTCTGCTTCGGCTGGAAGCCGCTGCCGATGAGCAGCTCGATGGCTTCCATCTGCGCAAACAGGTTGCCCTTGTTGTCGAGCGTGCCACGGCCCCAGACGAAGCCGTCCTTGATCTCGCCCGCGAAGGGATCGACCGACCAGGCCTTTTCGGTGCCGGGCGCGATGGGCACCATGTCCTGGTGCGCCATGAGCGCGATCGGCTTGGCCTGCGCGTCGGTGCCGGCCCAGGTGTAGAGCAAGGCCTTCTGGCCCACCACTTCCTTCTTGAGGGTGGCGTGGACCTTCGGGTACTGCTGCGCCAGGTAGGCGTGCAGCTTGTCGAACTCGGCCAGGTTGGCGGCCGCGTCCTCCAGGCTCGACACCGTGCGGATCGGGATCGCGCCGGCCAGCCGCTTGGCAGCGGCCTGCAGGTCGATCTCGAGCTTCGGTGCAGGGGCCACCGCGAGTTGCTGCGATGGCGTGGTCCAGGTCTTGACCGCCACAGCCGCCACCAGTGCCAGGAGCACCAGCAGCAGCCCGAGGAAGATGCGTTTCAACATGGGCGGTCTTGATCCTGGGTCAGTCTCAGCTGAAGGACTTGCCTTCGGCCACCAGCTTCTGGATCAGCGGTGCGGGCTGCCAGAACTCGGCGTCGTCGCGCGGGTTCTGCGCAAAGCGCTTCATCGTCTCGGCCACGTTGTACAGGCCGACCTGCGAGGCGTAGTGCATCGGGCCACCGCGGTAGATCGGGAAACCGTAGCCGGTGAGGTACACCATGTCGATGTCGCCCGACTTGGAGGCAATGCCGTCTTCCAGGATGTGCGCGCCTTCGTTGACGAGGGCGAACACCAGGCGCTGCACGATTTCCGTGTCGGAGATCTTGCGCGGCGTGATGCCCAGTTCCTTGCGGTGGTCCTCGATCATCTTGTTGACGAGTTCCGACGGGATGGCGTCGCGCTTGCCGGCCTGGTAGTCGTACCACCCTGCCCCGGTCTTCTGGCCGAAGCGGCCCAGCTCGCACAGCTTGTCGGCCGTGCGGCTGTACTTCATGTCGGCACGCTCGACGGCGCGGCGCTTGCGGATCGCCCAGCCGATGTCGTTGCCGGCCAGGTCGCCCATGCGGAACGGGCCCATGGCGAAGCCGAACTTCTCGATGGCCTTGTCGACCTGCTGCGGCGTGGCACCTTCGTCCAGCAGGAAGCCGGCCTGGCGGCTGTACTGCTCGATCATGCGGTTGCCGATGAAGCCGTCGCACACGCCCGACACGACGGAGGTCTTCTTGATCTTCTTGCCGATGGCCATCACGGTGGCCAGCACGTCCTTGGACGTGGCCTTGCCGCGCACCACTTCGAGCAGCTTCATCACGTTGGCCGGGCTGAAGAAGTGCATGCCGACCACGTCCTGCGGACGGTCGGTGAACGAGGCGATCTTGTCGACGTCCAGCGTCGAGGTGTTCGAGGCCAGGATGGCGCCCTTCTTGGCGACGCGGTCGAGTTCCTTGAAGACCTTTTCCTTGACGCCGATTTCTTCGAACACGGCTTCGATGATGAGGTCGGCGTCCTTCAGGTCGTCGTAGCTCAGCGTGGTGCTCAGGAGCGCCATGCGCTGCTCGTACTTGTCCTGCTTGAGCTTGCCCTTCTTGACCTGGGCTTCGTAGTTCTTCTTGATGGTGGCAATGCCGCGGTCGAGCGCCTCTTGCTTCATCTCGAGGATCTTGACGGGGATGCCCGCGTTCAGGAAGTTCATCGAGATGCCGCCGCCCATGGTGCCGGCGCCGATGACGCCCACGGCCTTGATCTCGCGCTTGGGCGTGTCTTCGGGCACGTCGGGAATCTTGCTCGCGGCGCGCTCGGCCATGAACAGGTGGCGCAGGGCCAGCGATTCGGGCGTGAACATCAGCGCGGTGAAGAGGCGACGCTCTTCGGCCATGCCGTCGTCGAACTTCATCTTGGTCGCGGCCTGCACGGCGTCGACGCACTTCAGCGGCGCGGGGTAGTTCTTCGACATGCCGCCGACCATGTTCTTGGCGAACTGGAAGTAGGCATCGCCTTGCGGATGCTTGCACGGCAGGTTGCGCACCAGCGGCAGCTCGCCGCCCTTGGCAGCGACCGACTTGGCGAACTCGACGGCTTCGTCGAACACCGACTCGGCCGAGGCAGCCAGCTTGTCGAACAGCTTCTGGCCCGGCAGGCTGGCGAGCAGTTCGCTCTTCACCGGCTCGCCGCTGACGATCATGTTCAGGGCGGCCTCCACGCCGAGCACGCGCGGCAGGCGCTGCGTGCCACCGGCGCCTGGCAGCAGGCCGAGCTTGACTTCAGGCAGTGCCACGCTGGTGCCCGGTGCGGCCACGCGGTAGTGGCAGCCCAGGGCCAGCTCGAGGCCGCCGCCCATGCACACGGAGTGGATGGCTGCGACGACGGGCTTGGGGGAGGCTTCGAGCGAGAGGATCACGCTCAGCAGGTTGGGCTCTTGCAGCGCCTTGGGCGTGCCGAATTCCTTGATGTCCGCACCGCCCGAGAACGCCTTGCCGGCGCCGGTGATGACGATGGCCTTGACGGCGCTGTCGGCATTGGCCTTGGACAGGCCGTCGGTGATGCCGATGCGTGTCGAGAAGCCGAGACCGTTGACCGGCGGGTTGGTCAGGGTGATCACGGCGACATCGCCGAGCACTTTGTATTCAGCCGTCATGCTGCGTTCCTTGGTGTGTGAAGAAAAAGAAGAAAAAGCACGAGTGTTCTTTTTCGAAGATTCTAGGCGTTTTGCGTGGCCGAACAATGGCACGCAGTCGCTGTCGGGACAAGGGCCTCAAGAGAGAGCCGGACTTTCCAGGAACACCGCGGAACCGGCTTTGCCGGGCCGCAGGTGTTGCCCCCTGCAAGGGGGAAGGCGCGCGCGACACGAAGTGCGCGAAGCCTGGGGGTTTGCTTAAACCTCCAGCCACTCCCTGCGGGTGGTGCCGTCGGCGCGCAGGCTGTCGGGCGTCCCGTCGAACACGATGCTGCCGTGGCCCATGACGAGCGCGCGGTCCGAAATCTGCATCGCGATGGTGAGCTTCTGCTCGATGAGGAGCACCGAGATGCCCTTGTCCTTCAGCGTGCGCAGGTACTGCCCCACCAGCTCGACGATCTTGGGCGCGAGGCCTTCGGTGGGCTCGTCGATGATGATCAGGTCGGGGTCGCCCATGAGCGTGCGGCACAGCGTGAGCATCTGCTGCTCGCCGCCCGAGAGCACGCCGGCCTCGGTGTGCTGGCGCTCCTTCAGGCGCGGGAACATGCCGTACATGTCGTCGAACGACCAGCGGCTGCCCTTGCCCGAGCCCTTCTGCCCCAGCAGCAGGTTCTGGTGCACCGTGAGCTTGGGGAAGATGTCGCGGTTCTCGGGCACGTAGCCGATGCCCATGTGCGCGATCTCGTAGGCCTTGCGACGCAGGATGTCGCCGCCCTTCCACTGCAGCGTGCCCTCGGCATGCACCAGGCCCATGATGGCCTTGGCGGTGGTCGAACGGCCCGAGCCGTTGCGACCCAGCAGGGCCACGATCTCGCCCGGGCGGACGTCGAAGGAAACGCCATGCAGCACATGGCTCTTGCCGTAGTAGGCGTGGATGTCGTGAAGCTTCAGCATGTCAGTGTCCCGCCCCTTGCGCGTCGGCAACCGACGAACCCAGATACGCCTCCTGCACGCGTGCATTGGCGCGCACGGCAGCCGGCGTGTCGAAGGCGATGACTTCGCCGTAGACCACCACGGCGATCTTGTCGGCCAGCCCGAAGACCACGCCCATGTCGTGCTCCACCGTCAACAGCGTCTTGCCGACGGTGACGTGCTTGATGAGCGAGATGAAGTGCGAGGTCTCGGTCTTGCTCATGCCGGCCGTGGGCTCGTCCAGCAGGATCACGCCAGCGCCGCCGGCAATCGTCACGCCGATCTCGAGCGCGCGCTGCTCGGCATAGGTGAGGTTCACCGCATGCACGTCGCGCTTGCGCTCCAGGCCGATCTGCTTGATGAGCTCTTCGGTGCGCGCGTTGGCGTCGTCCAGGTTCGAGAGAAAGCGCAGGAAGGTGTACTTGTAGCCCAGGCTCCACAGCACGCCGCAGCGCAGGTTCTCGAAGACGCTGAGCTTCGGGAAGATGTTGGTGATCTGAAAGCTGCGCGACAGCCCCAGGCGGTTGATTTCATAGGGCTTCTTGCCGTCGATGCGCTGCCCGTTGAGCAGCACCTCGCCGCTGGTGGGCGTGAGCCGTCCGCTGATCAGGTTGAACAGCGTCGACTTGCCCGCGCCGTTCGGCCCGATCACGGCGATGCGTTCGCCGGCCTTCACCGCCAGGTCCACGCCGCGGATGATTTCGGTCTTGCCGAAATTCTTGCGCAGCGCCTTCAGTTCCAATGCGTATTGCGCGCTCATTTACGCCGCCTCCCGACGTTTGATTTCTGCTTCGATCTCTTCCTGCGCCTGGCCCCAGACCCGCACGAAGCGGCGCCGTGCCACCTCGAGCAGGCCCAGGCCGACGGCCAGGATCGCGATGGCGCCCAGCCAGCTGGTCACGCCCGCCGTGTTCAGCATGGTGCCGAAGAACTTCAGGTCCGGGCCCATCGCCGCGTTGAGCTGGATGTGATAGATCATTTCGATCAACGCGGCAGCGCCGACCACCACCGGCACCAGGGCCACGGCGAGCGCGGCATACAGGCCCCAGAAGCGGTTGAACTTGCCGAACTTGGCCACGCGCAGGTTCATCATGACCAGGCTGGCGATGCCGCCGGGGGCGAACATCACCATGAACACGAACACCAGGCCGAAGTACAGCTGCCAGGCCTTCGACAGTTCGGACAGCAGGATCGAGGCGAACACCAGCAGCACCGCGCCGATGATCGGGCCGAAGAAGAACACCGCGCCACCCAGGAAGGTGAACAGCAGGTAGCCGCCCGAGCGGATGGCGTTCAGGCTGTCGGCCGCGTTCACGATCTCGAAGTTGATCGAGGCCAGGCCGCCGCCGATGCCGGCGAAGAAGCCCGCGATGATGAACGCGAAGTAGCGCACGCGCTGCGTGTTGTAGCCGATGAACTCCACGCGCTCCGGGTTGTCGCGCACCGCGTTCAGCATGCGGCCCAGTGGCGTGCCCGTGAAGGCATACATCAGGGCGGTGCACACGAAGCAGTACGCGGCGATCAGGTAATACACCTGGATCTGCGGGCCGAAGGTGAAGCCGAAGAAGCTCGGGCCGTACACGCGGTCGGTGGTGATGCCACCCTCGCCGCCGAAGAAGCTGGGGAACATCAGCGCCATCGAGGCCACGAGCTCGCCGATGCCCATGGTGATCATGGCGAAGGTGGTGCCCGACTTCTTGGTGGTCACGAAGCCCAGCAGGATGGCGAAGAACATCCCCGCCAGACCGCCGACGAGCGGAATGAGCACCAGCGGAATGGTCGGGCCGCCCTTGGTCGCCATGTTCATCGCGTGGATGGCGATGAACGAGCCCAGGCCGGTGTACACGGCATGGCCGAAGCTCAGCATGCCGCCCTGCCCCAGCAGGATGTTGTAGCTCAGGCAGATGATGATCAGGTAGCCCATCTGCGAGAGCATCGTCAGCGCCAGGCTGCTCTTGAACAGCATCGGCGAGATGATCAGCACCAGGGCGAACAGCGCCCAGACCAGGTAGCGCCCGATGTTCCAGGGCTTGAAGCGGTAGTACCGCGTCGGGGTCGTCGGTGAAGTGGTGGTTGCGGTGGTCATGGTGTCAGTCCTCCCGGGTGCCCAGAAGACCCTTCGGGCGGAAGATGAGGATCAGCACGAGGAACAGGTACGGCAGGATCGGTGCGACCTGCGAGATGGTGAGCTTGAGCAGCTCGTAGCCGAAGGTCTGGTCGGTCACGGCAACGCCCAGGGCCTGCAGCGCGGTGGCCAGCGAGTGGTCCAGCGCAACGGCGAAGGTCTGGATGATGCCGATCAGCAGCGACGCCAGGAAGGCGCCCGCCAGCGAACCCATGCCGCCGACCACCACCACCACGAAGATGATGGTGCCGACCGAGCCGGCCATGGCCGGCTCCGTGACATAGGTGTTGCCGCCGATCACGCCCGCCAGGCCGGCCAGCGCAGCGCCGCCGCCGAACACCAGCATGAACACGCGCGGCACGTTGTGGCCCAGCGCCTCGACCATGTCGGGGTGCTTCAGCGCCGCCTGGATCACGAGGCCGATGCGCGTGCGCGTGAGCAGCAGCCACACGGACACCAGCATGAGCATCGCCACCAGCATGATGAACGAGCGCGACTTGGGGAACTGCGTGCCGTACAGCGAGAACAGCGGCCCCTGCAGCGCCTCGGGCAGGCCGTAGGGCACCGTGGAGCGGCCCCAGACCAGCTGGACCAGCTCGAGGATGAGGTACGAAAGACCGAAGGTCACCAGCAGCTCGGGCACGTGGCCGAACTTGTGGACCCGGCGCAGGCTGTAGCGTTCGAAGGCCGCACCCAGTGCCCCCACCAGCAGCGGCGAGAGAAAGAGCGCGGGCCAGAAGCCGACGATGCCTGACAGGGTGTAGGCGAAATAGGCGCCCAGCATGTAGAAGCTGGCGTGTGCAAAGTTGAGCACACCCATCATGCTGAAGATCAGCGTAAGGCCAGAGCTCAGCATGAACAACAGCAGGCCGTAGCTGACGCCGTTGAGCAGTGAGATGACGAAGAATTCGACGTTCATCGGTCTTCCGTGTCGGTTGAAAAAGAAAGAGGCCCGAGTGTTGAAGTCGGGCCTCGACCGGTCAGGGGGCGATCAGCAGGCGATCAGGAGGCGCCGCCGGGTCGCTTCATCTGGCACGAGGTGGGCGTGCTCGAGACGTAGGGCTCGTAGTACTTGACCGGTGCCAGCGTGTAGCCGGTGTTCTCCGGGCTGTACGGGCTCTTCGCGTCGGCCTTCTGCCAGCGCGTGATCCACAGGCCCTGCTGCAGCTGGTGGTCGGACTTGCGCATCTCGACGTCACCGTTGAAGCTCTTGAACTTCATGCCTTCCATGGCGGCCGCCACCTTGACGGGGTCGGTCGACTTGGTGCGCACGAAAGCTTCGGCGAGCATCGCGTACACGGTGTACGGCGAGGTCGTGTACAGGTCTTCGTTGAAGCGCTTCTTGAACTCGTTCATCATCGGCGCGATCGGGCCCGGCGCGTTGTAGTGGCTGTAGCCCACCATGTAGACCTTGCCGTCCGAGGCCGCGCCCATGGCGGTCGGCGTGCCGTTGGTCACGGCGTAGTAGGTGTAGAACTTGACGTTCAGGCCTGCGTCGTTGGCCGACTTGATGAGCAGCGCCAGGTCGGAACCCCAGTTGCCGGTGATGACGGTGTCGGCGCCCGAGGCCTTGATCTTGGCGATGTAGGGCGCGAAGTCGCGCACCTGGGCCAGCGGGTGCAGGTCGTCGCCGACGATCTGCACGTCGGGGCGCTTGGTCTTGAGGTTGTCCTTGGCGTACTTCGCGACCTGCTGGCCGTGCGAGTAGTTCTGGTTGATCAGGTACACCTTCTTGATGTCGGCCTGGTCCTTCATGAAGGTGGTCAGGGCTTCCATCTTCATGGAGGTGTCGGCGTCCAGGCGGA
The DNA here is from genome assembly GCF_009811375.1 of Variovorax boronicumulans. Classification (NCBI taxonomy): domain Bacteria; kingdom Pseudomonadati; phylum Pseudomonadota; class Betaproteobacteria; order Burkholderiales; family Comamonadaceae; genus Variovorax; species Variovorax boronicumulans. Next base: position 2,231,567 of record NZ_BKDH01000001.1, on the reverse strand, counting down.
AGTGCCAGTAGCTGCACTTGCTGTTGGTCAGGTCGGGATCGACGGCCGCGTAGTTGAAGTACACGACTTCCTTGCCCGGGTTGCGGGCGTTGTGCTTCTCGAGCGCGTCCATGATGGCCAGCGCCGGGCCGGAGCCGTTGCCCTGCACCACGTAGCGCGCACCCTGGTCCATGGCCGAGCGCAGCGCGGCGGTGGTTTCCTGCGGGCTGAGCTTGTTGTCGATGCCGATGACCTCGAACTTCACGCCGGCCACGTTCTTCTTGTTGAATTCTTCGGCCAGGAACTGGAAGGTCTTGAGCTGGTTGGTACCGACGGCCGCCATCAGGCCCGACAGCGGGTCCAGCCACGCGATCTTGACGGTCTCACCCTTCTGGGCAAATGCACCGGCGGCAGTTGCCGCGAGCACGGCGGCGGTAGCGATCTTCAGAGCGAACTTCAATCTATATCTCCTGGTCAAACCGATATCAAAAACGCTGCACAAGCGTACAAGTCTTTGCCACCCCACCCCTCAGGGAATGCCCGTAAGGAAGGGGCTGCAAAGGCACGTATCTATCGCGCAGGCGACAGTGCATTTCCTTCTTTTGCTACCCGGCGGTAGGTATCTTCTACCGATGGGTAGGAAATGCGTTCACAAAGACGCCTAGGGGCGCTTCATCTGGCAGGTCGTGGGCGTGCTCGCCACATACGACTCGTAATACTTCACGGGGACGTTGGTGTAGCCGGTGTTCTCGGCGTCGTAGGGGTACTTGGCGCTGGCCTTCTCCCAGCGCGAGATGTACAGCCCCTGCTGCAACTGGTGGTCGGCCTTGCGCATCTCGACCTCGCCGTTGAAGCTCTTGATCTTCATGCCCTCGAGCGCCGCGGCCACCTTGACGGGGTCCGTCGACTTGGTCTGCACGAATGCGGCATCGAGCAAGGCGAAGGTGTGATAGATCGAGGACTGCGTCAGGTCGTCGTTCATCTTCTTCTTGTAGCCGGTCAGCAGCCGCTGGATTTCGCCGCCCATGTTGTAGTGGGCATAGGCCACGGTGTAGACCTTGCCTGCCGAGGTGGCGCCCATGGCCGTGGGCGTGCCGGCGCCCGGTGCGTAGTAGGTGAGGAACTTGACGTCCAGCCCCGAGTCGTTCGCCGCCTTGATGAGCAGCGAGAGGTCGGAGCCCCAGTTGCCGGTGATGACCGTGTCGGCGCCCGAGGCCTTGATCTTGGCGATGTAGGGCGAGAAATCGCGCACCTGCGCGAGCGGGTGCAGGTCGTCGCCCACGATCTGGATGTCGGGGCGCTTGGTCTTGAGGTTGTCCTTGGCGAACTTGGACACCTGCTGGCCGTGGGAGTAGTTCTGGCCCAGGATGTAGACCTTCTTGATGTCGGCCTGGTCCTTCATCCAGGTGGTCAGCGCTTCCATCTTCATGGAGGTGTCGGCATCGAGGCGGAAGTGCCAGTAGCTGCACTTGCTGTTGGTCAGGTCAGGATCGACCGCCGCATAGTTCAGGTACAGCAGTTCCTTGCCGGGATTGCGCGCATTGTTCTTCTCGACGGCGTCGATGATCGCGAGCGCCGGGCCCGAGCCGTTGCCCTGGGTGATGTAGCGCGCGCCCTGGTCCTGCGCCGAGCGCAGCGCCGCGGTGGTCTCCTGCGGGCTCAGCTTGTTGTCGATCGCGATGATCTCGAACTTCACGCCCGACGCATTCTTCTTGTTGAACTCGTCAGCCAGGTACTGGGTCGTCTTGAGCTGGTTGGTGCCCACGGCCGCCATCAGACCCGACAGCGGGTCCAGCCAGGCGATCTTGACGGTTTCGCCCTTCTGGGCGAACGACGCTGAAACACTCACCAACATGGCGCAGGCGGCCACTGACTTGATACCGAAGTGCATGAAGAGTCTCCTGGTTGAAAGGCGGGACGCCAGCGTACAAGCGCCCTTTTCTTCGCCGCACAGGGAATGCCCGGAAGGAAAGCCGCCGGGGCGGCCTTCCTATCGCGTGCGCGACAGTGCGGGTGGGCTTTGACCGTGCTTCAGAGGCCCGGCAGCTTGTAGTCCTTGAGCAGTTCGCGAAGCTTGGTCTTGAGGATCTTGCCGGTGGCGCCGATCGGAATGGCCTCCACGAACACCACGTCGTCGGGGATCTGCCACTTGGCGGTCTTGCCCTCGTAGAACTTCAGCAGCTCCTCGCGGGTGACTTCGGCACCGGGCTTCTTCACGACCGCGATGATCGGGCGCTCGTCCCACTTGGGGTGGAACACGCCGATGCAGGCCGCCATGGCGATGGCCGGGTGCGCGACGGCGATGTTCTCGATGTCGATGGAGCTGATCCACTCGCCGCCGGACTTGATCACGTCCTTGCTGCGGTCGGTGATCTGCAGGTAGCCCTCGGCGTCGATGGTGGCCACGTCGCCGGTGGGGAACCAGCCGCGGCCCGCGGCGTCGGCCACCAGCGGGTTGCCGCCCTCGCCCTTGTAGTACTCCTTGACGACCCAGGGGCCCTTGACCAACAGGTCGCCGTAGGCCTTGCCGTCCCAGGGCAGCTCGTCGCCGTTGCCGTCGACGATCTTCATGTCGACGCCGAAGATGGCGCGGCCCTGCTTCATGCGGATCTGCAGCTGCGCGTCGGCGGGCAGCGACAGGTGCTTGTTCTTCAGCGTGCACAGCGTGCCCAGCGGGCTCATCTCGGTCATGCCCCAGGCATGCAGCACCTCGACGTTGTAGTTCTCCTGGAACGCCGTGATCATGGCCGGCGGGCAGGCCGAGCCGCCGATGACGGTGCGGTTCAGCTTGCTGAACTTCAGGCCATTGGTCTGCATGTGGCCCAGCATCATCTGCCACACGGTGGGCACGCCGGCCGCGAAGGTCACGCCTTCGGACTCGATGAGTTCGTACACCGACTTGCCGTCCAGCGACGGACCCGGGAACACCAGCTTGCAGCCCACCAGCGCGGCCGAGTACGGAATGCCCCAGGCGTTGACGTGGAACATCGGCACCACCGGCAGCACCGAGTCTTGCGCCGAGATGCGCATGACGTCGGGCAGCGCGGCGGCGTAGGCATGCAGCATGGTCGAGCGGTGGCTGTACAGCGCGGCCTTCGGGTTGCCCGTGGTGCCGCTCGTGTAGCACATGCTCGAGGCCGAGTTCTCGTCGAAGGTGGGCCAATCGTAGGTGGTGGACTGCGTGCCGATCCAGGCCTCGTAGCTCACGAGGTTGGGCACGCCGCTGTCGGCCGGCAGCTTGTCGGCGTCACACAGTGCAACCCATTTCCGGATCGTGGGACAACGCGCATGCACCGCCTGCACCAGCGGCAGGAAGCTCAGGTCGAAGCACAGGATCTGGTCTTCGGCATGGTTGGCGATCCACGCGATCTGGTCGGGGTGCAGGCGCGGGTTGATGGTGTGCAGCACGCGGCCGCTGCCGCTCACGCCGTAGTACAGCTCCAGGTGGCGGTAGCCGTTCCAGGCCAGGGTGGCGATGCGGTCGCTGAACAGCAGCTGCTCGCCATCCAGCGCATTGGCCACCTGCCTGGCGCGCGATGCGATGTCGCTCCAGGTGCAACGGTGGATATCGCCCTCGACACGGCGCGAGACGATCTCGCCGTCGCCGTTGTGGCGCTCGACGAACTCGATCAGCGACGAGATCAAAAGCGGTTGGTCTTGCATCAAACCCAGCATCTACGGACTCCTATGTGAAATGACTTCAAAAAGCGTTGCGAACGAGAGATTCACGCAAGCTTCGGCCACTTGCACAATGACACAAACCCGCACTGCATGATTGAACGAAGCGGCTCAAGTGGGCGCCTTCGGACCGGTGCCCGCAGGCACCGTCACCACGTTGGTGCGGCACGGCTGGCGCAGCGTCTTGCCGCACTCGGGCAGCGCGGCCGCATGCGGGTAGGCGACGTAGCCCAGCACGATGCTCGACGCGTTCGCGCCCTGGTGCCACAACGTGTTGGCCGAAGGCCTCGTGTCGTTGCCGAACAGCCAGAAGCCGGTCTGCGACGGCGAGTCCACCGTCACGCGGATGCTGGAGCCGGCGCGAAAGACATGGGCGAACTTCTGGATCTCGATGCGCACCAGGTTGGGCTGGCCGGACTGCAGCGGTGCTTCCTTGGGTTGGGTGAAGTCGCCGAAGGGGCGCAGCTCGGTGGAGCGGCTGGCGTCGAGCGCCCGCTTGGAGGCGCGCAGCCAGCCGCGCTGCACGAACATCTCCTTGCCGTCGGGGCGCACTTCCGACACCGTGACCTGCAGGTCGGTGCTGTCGGCGGTGGCGCTCAGGTACAGGTCGGCCGAGCCTTCCCCGTAGAAGCTCAGGTCCTCGGGCAACGCGGCGGTGGTGAAGGTGAGCTGGCCGTCCTTTTCCGCATCGGCCACGGCCTGCCAGCCTTCGGCGGCCGGGTTGTTCACCACCGGGCTTTTCACCGGATACCGGTAGTCGGACGAGGCCGCGCCAGCGGTCGGCTTGGCATCGGCGAGCCCGCCGCCCGGCTGCATCCACAGGCGCATCGGCTTGACCTTGACCGGCAGGCGGTCGAACTCGGCCACGGCCGTCTGCTTCAGCTTGGCGGCGCCGTTGATCGCCTTCTGGTCGGTCTGCTGCATTTCCTGCAGCAGGCGCACGCGCGGCTCCTTCTCGAAACCGTTGTCCTCGCCCTTCACGAAATGGGCCAGAAAGCGCTTCAGCGTACCGTCGATGTAGTCGGAGGTGACGTTGGTGTGGTGGTCGCCGTTGGAGCTGACGAGCCACATCTTTTCGGGCGCCATGGTGTCTTCGTAGTAGCCCGAGCGCGGGCCGATCTGCTCGTCCTGCCACGACTGGGTGCCCAGTGCGGGAATGTCGATCTTGCCGGTCTCGTAGAACGCGCTGCGCTTCACGTAGAGGCCGTCGGCGTACGGGTTCTCGAGCCACTTGGTCAGGTCGAGATCGGGGCGCTTGAGCTTCTCGATGTTGTCGGCCACGGTCTTGGCGCACTCCGTGTCGCCGTCGAGCTTGGCGGCCAGCGCGGCCGCGCGGTTCCAGGTGGCCGGGAAGCCGCCCCACCACTGCGCGGGAAAGCCGACGTTCTTGATGCCGCCCGGGTAGCCCACGTCGCGGTACGGATCGGTCACGTTCTTGCTGGGCGTGATCGCCAACAGGCCCTTGGGCCGGTGCGCGGCCACCCACAGCTGGTTGTAGCCCGAGTACGAGTAGCCGATCATGCCGATCTTGCCGTTCGACCACGGCTGCTTGCCGGCCCATTCGAGGGCGAAGGCACCGGCCGCGCCGGTGCTGGCGTCGAAGACCTGGTCTTCGCCCGTCGAGCAGCCAGTGCCCGGCACGTTCAGGCCCATCACCGCATAGCCCTCGGCCAGCCAGCGCTGGCCGATGTTCGGGGCCGAGCCCGAGCTGTAGCCGTCGTACTCGACCAGCAGCGGATAGGTGGCGTTGCCTCCGCTGGGCAGCAGCAGCGAGTAGCGCATCCGGTTGCCGTCGGGCAGCGTGATGTAGCCCCACTTGCGGACCGGGCCCGTCTCGGGCGCGACCGGCGGCTGCGCGGGTGGCGTTTCGGCGACGGGCGGAAAGAAGCTGAACCCGCTGCCGCCCGACGAACCGCCACCGCAGGCCGCAAGGCCCGCCGCGATGGCAAGCAGCGACGTGGCAAGGCGCCATCGGCGGGGGTGCATGGAAATCCTCATGGTGTTGTCTCTGTGATCGTTCTGGTGGATGGCATGCGTTGCCCAGGCGCGTCTCGGGGCAGGACGGCGATCCCTTTGATCAGGGCGCCGCGGTGATCTTCGTGGCGGTGGGCGTGGCGTCGAGCAGCAACTGCGAGGGCCACGTTCCCCAGGTGGCACCGAGCTCGGGCGTGTTCGGGTCGCCGTTGCGCATGAAGGCCCCGACGCTGGCCATGACGGCCTTCGACAGCGCCACGCGCCCCTTCTCGTTGGCCTTGCCGCCCATCACGTTGCTCAGCAGCGAACCCTCGAAGTTGCCGAACACGAACGGCAGGTCGAAGGCGTGCGATGCGCCGTACACGTCGTTCCACGGCGCGGCCTCCTGCGACCAGTCGAGACGGTAGTGCCAGATGTTCGACTGGCGCGTCTTCATGGTGTTGAGCAGGTTGTCGCGGTTGGCCTCGAACAGCCCCTTCGTGATGAGCGCGGTGGCCGCGTTGTAGCCGGTGCCGGCCTTGTCTACCGGGAGGTAGAACGGGTCGATGATGTGGTCCACCGTGAGCGTGGGCGCAGCATCGGGGTTGAAGTTGAACATCATCGAGAAGCGCGCGTCGTCCTTGACGATCCAGCCCGCCTTCAGGCCCGGGATGCCCAGCGATCCCAGCAGCGACGCAAAGAGCTTGCCTTCGTCGCGCGTGTTGCCCGCGAGCATGGGCACCTTGACGTACTTGTCGGCTGCGATGGCAGCGATCGGGTCCGCCGGCAACACCGTGCCATCGGGAATCGGCGCCACGTTGCCCTGCCCGGCTGCCGTGACCTTGGTCAGCAGCGCCCCACCCTCTTGCGCACGCAGGTACTCGGCGATCTGCGCCGGCGAGCGCGTGCCGATGTACACCTTGGCCGCCGCTTCATCGGCCACGGTGCCGTCGGCGACCAGCAGCTTTTCGAGGATCGTCTGGCCCTGCGTCAGCGAGGCCGAAGCCGGCTGCAGCGTCGGCAGCGTCCCGGGCGGCAGATTGGTCTTGAGCGAAATGCCGCCGCTCATCTCGAAGGCCTTGTGGAACAGGCCCTTGGCCATCGGCGAAGTCATCACCGACAGAAGGTTGGTCGCGCCGGCCGACTCGCCCGACAGGGTGACGTTGCCCGGGTCGCCGCCGAAGTTGGCGACATTGCCTTGAATGAAGCGCAGCGCCGCCATGTTGTCCAGCAGCGCGAAGTTGCCCGAGTCGTCGCCCGCACTGCCGCCCGGCCGCAGCTGCGGCATGTTCAAGAAGCCCAGGATGCCCAGGCGGTAGCTGGCAGTGATGACCACCGCGTTGGTGGCCTTGGCCAGCGCCGCGCCGTCGTACAGCGGATCGGCCGTGTAACCCGAAATGTTGCTGCCGCCATGGATGAACAGCAGCACCGGCAGGTTCTTCTCGGTGGTGGCCGGACGCCAGATGTTGACGAACAGGCAGTCTTCGCTGCCCACCGGCTTGCCCAGGTTGGTGCCGATGGTGGCGTCGTAGGTGTTGCTGGTGCCGGGGCTGAAGATCCGGCCGATCTGCAGGCAGGCGTTGCCGAAGGCCTTGGCCGGGCGGATGCCGGTCCAGGCTTCGGGCTCGACCGGTGCGCGCCAGCGCAGCGCGCCGACCGGCGGCTGGGCGAACGGAACACCCTTCCAGGACCAGGTGCCGTTCCTGGCGCTCTCGTCCGTGCCCTCGACCTTGCCGGCCGTGGTCTGGCGCACCATCGGGCCGTCGGCGGCGGGTGCCGGAGCGGGCGCGGGTGCCGGAGCCGGTGCAGGCGGCAACACGGGAAAGGCGGTCGCCCCGGACGAACCGCCACCGCAGGCTGCAAGCGCCGCCGCAGCGGCCAGCGTGGCCACGGTGGCGATGGCGCGCGCCATCGCCGTCTGTCCTGCCGCACCCTGGTCTTGTGCTGTTGTCGTTGTCTTCATGTTTTGTCTCCACACCGGGTTAATCGGAATTCCTGGCTCGGCGCGCGGCACCCATACTCCGGGCCGCCGTGCACTGGAAAAATTCTAGGAACCGGCCCCGTTTTCACCGCTATCGCAAGCGAGCCAATCGAATGACTTCAGAAGCCTCCCTGCCGCGCCATTCGCGCCGGCCGTCGCGCCGCCCCGGATGTCCGCAGCCGGAGCTGCGCACCAGCTCGGCCGCATGGCTGGAGGGGGTGCTGTCGATGTTCGAGGCCGAGGGGCTGAACGTGCCCACGCTGCTGCGCGATGCCGGCTTCGACCCCGACTCGCTGCACCGCCAGAACGCGCGCATCCCGGTCGACGAGATCTCCGTGCTGTGGCAGGTGGCCGTGGCGCACGCCGGGCGCCCAACGCTGGGCTTGGACCGCGACCTGGCCGCCACGCACAGCAAGCTGGGCACCGTGGGCCACGCCATGGCCTGCAGCCCCACCCTGGGCGCGGCGCTCACGCGGCTCACGCGCTACATGGCCGTGATCTCCGACGCCACCGCCTTCTCGCTGCAGTCCGACGCACGCGGCTGCTGGATGGTCATGGAGCACACCGGCGGCAGCCTGCCGATTCCGCGCCAGCGCGTCGAGTACGCCCTGCTGACCGTGCTCATGCAGTGCCAGTGGCTCACGCGGCGCGAGCTGCAGCCGCTGGCCATGGAGTTCGTCTACCCGCCGCCGGCCAACGACCGGCTGCACCGCGAGGCCTTCGGCTGCGAGATCCGCTTCAACGCGCCCGCCAACCGCGTGCTGCTGTCGTCGGCCGACATGACCATGCCGCTGCCCACCCACCACCCGGCGCTGGGCGAGATGCAGGAGCACCTGCTCGACGACCAGCTCAACCTGCTGGGCCAGACCACCACCGCCAGCCTGGTGTGCGCCGAGATCGCGCGCCGGTTGCAGCACGGCGAGCCGCGCCGCCAGGACGTGGCCTCGGGCCTGGGGCTGGCCGACCGCACGCTGCAACGCCGCCTGCAGGAGGAGTCGGTGTCGTTCCAGGCGCTGCTCGACCGCACCCGCCGCGAACTCGCCAAGCAGTACCTGGCCGAACAGCGCCACACGCTCGCGGATGTGGCCGACCGGCTGGGCTTCGTGGACGTCAGCAACTTCTTTCGCGCCTGCAAGCGTTGGTTCGGCCTGCCGCCGGCCCAGTACCGCGCCAGCCTCGCGCTCGACGGCGCCGGGGCGCTGCGCGGCGCGCTGCTGAACTGAGCAGCGGCGCCCGCCCCACGCGCCCGATGGCCTCCGCGGCCAGGGGTTTCGCGCGCTGCCGGACAATCCGGGCATGAGCTTGTTAGCCGAAGACACCCCGGTCGCCGACCTGGGCCTGCGCTGGAAGCCCGGCTTCTCGACGCTGGGCCCCGCTTTTTTCACCGAATTGCGCCCCACGCCGCTGCCCGATCCGTACTGGGTCGGCCACAGCGACGCCGTGGCGCGTGAGCTGGGCCTGCCGCCCGGCTGGCGCGAGTCGGACACGACGCTCGCCGCCCTCACCGGCAGCCTGCCGGTCGCGGGCACGCGGCCTTTCGCCACGGTCTACAGCGGCCACCAGTTCGGCGTCTGGGCCGGGCAACTGGGCGACGGGCGCGCGATCCTGCTCGGCGAGACCGAGGGCGGGCTCGAAGTGCAGCTCAAGGGCGCGGGCCGCACGCCCTACTCGCGCGGCGGCGACGGCCGCGCCGTGCTGCGCTCGAGCATCCGCGAGTTCCTGTGCAGCGAAGCCATGCACGGCCTGGGCATTCCGACCACGCGCGCGCTGTGCGTGACCGGCTCCGACGCCCGCGTGCGCCGCGAAGAGCTGGAAAGCGCCGCCGTCGTGACCCGCGTGGCGCCGAGCTTCATCCGCTTCGGCCACTTCGAGCACTTCGCCGCCAACCAGCGCGAAGACGAGCTGCGCGCACTGGCCGACTACGTCATCGACCGCTATTACCCCGAATGCCGCGCCACCGCGCGCTTCAACGGCAATGCCTACGCCGCCTTCCTCGAGGCCGTGAGCGAACGCACCGCCGCCCTGCTCGCCCAGTGGCAGGCCGTGGGCTTCTGCCACGGGGTGATGAACACCGACAACATGAGCATCCTCGGGCTCACCATCGACTACGGGCCGTTCCAGTTCCTCGACGGCTTCGACCCGCGCCACATTTGCAACCACAGCGACACCCAGGGCCGCTATGCCTTCAACCAGCAGCCCAACGTCGCCTACTGGAACCTGTTCTGCCTGGCGCAGGCGCTGCTGCCGCTGATCGGCGACCAGGAAATCGCCGTGGCCGCGCTGGAGTCGTACAAGACCGTGTTCCCCAACGCCTTCGAAGACCGCATGCGCGCGAAGCTGGGCCTGGCCACGCCCGCCGAGGGCGACCGCGCGCTGATCGAGGGCGTGCTCAAGCTGATGGCCGCCGAAAAGGTCGACCACACCATCTTCTGGCGCCGCCTGTCGAACCACATGGCCGACGGCAACGTCGAGCCGGTGCGCGACCTGTTCCTCGACCGGGCCGGCTTCGATACCTGGATGCTCTCTTTTTCGGAGCGCCATGCACAATCGCAGCGCGCCGAAGCGGCAAAATTGATGCTGCAGTCGAACCCCAAGTTCGTGCTGCGGAACCACCTGGGCCAGCAGGCCATCGAAGCCAGTCAGCAAAAGGACCACGCGGGTGTGGCAACCTTGCTGACGCTGCTCCAAACCCCATGTGAAGAACACCCCGGTGCCGACGACTACGCCGGCTTCCCGCCCGACTGGGCCTCCACGATCGAAATCAGCTGCTCCTCATGACCACGCCCGTACAGAAAACCGACGCCGAATGGAAAGCCCTGCTCGCTGAAAAGGGCGCCGAACCCGCCGCCTTCGAGGTGACGCGCCACGCCGCCACCGAACGCCCCTTCACCGGCAAGTACGAAGCCCACTGGGACGACGGCACTTACCACTGCATCTGCTGCGGCGCCAAGCTGTTCGAAGCGGCCACCAAGTTCGACGCCGGCTGCGGCTGGCCCAGCTTCTCCGAAGAAGCGGTGCCCGGCGCCATCCGCAACATCGTCGACCGTTCGCACGGCATGGTGCGCACCGAGAACGTGTGCGCCAATTGCGGCGCCCACCTGGGCCACGTGTTCCCCGACGGCCCCACCGAAACCGGCCTGCGCTACTGCATGAACTCGGCGTCGCTCGACTTCCAGAAGAAGAAATGAAACTGCTCCTCGACTTCTTTCCGATCCTGCTGTTCTTCGGCGCCTACAAGTTCGCCGACATCTACACCGCCACCGGCGTGCTGATGGCCGCCACCGTGGTGCAGATGGCCGTCATCTACGCCATGGAACGCAAGCTGCAGGCGATGCAGAAGGCCACGCTGGTGCTGATCCTGCTGTTCGGCACGCTCACGCTGGTGCTGCACGACGACCGCTTCATCAAGTGGAAGCCGACGGTGCTGTACGGCGCCATGGCCGTAGCGCTGGCGGTGGCGCTGTGGGCGCTGAAGAAGAACTTCCTGAAGATGCTGCTGGGCGCACAGCTTGAGCTGCCCGAGCGCATCTGGGGTCGGCTCAATGTGGCGTGGATCGGCTATTGCCTCTTCATGGCGCTCATCAACGGCTACGTGGCGGCGTACTTCACGACCGAGGCCTGGGTCAACTTCAAGCTCTGGGGCTACGTGTTCCCGATCGTCTTCCTGGTGGCGCAGGGCCTGTACATCGCGCCGCACCTCAAGGAAGACAAGCCGACCGCATGACCGACGCCACCACCTTCCCCCTGCCCACCGTGGCCGCGCTCGAGGCGGCGCTGCGCGCATCGCTTTCGCCCACGCAGCTCGAAGTGATCGACGAAAGCGCCGCCCACGCGGGCCATGCGGGCGCCAATGCCGAGGGCTACGGCACCCATTTCCGGGTGCGCATCGCCTCCCCGCTGTTTGACGGAAAGCCCCGCGTGGCGCGGCATCGGCTTGTGTATGATGCCCTCCAAGTTTTTATCGCACAGGGTCTGCACGCCATCGCCATCGAGGTGCTCTGAGTCGTCCAATCGGTTGCTTGCCGCGTTCGCCGCGGCCGCCCACCCTCTCCTTCTTTTCTCCTGATTCCTGCTTTCTTTCCCGCGCCTTTTCCTACACGCGCATTTCCTCTCCAGCCTGATATTCATTTCATGAAAAAACACATCTTGCAGGCCGTTGCGGCCGCAGCGCTGATCGGTGCACTCCCCCTGTCGGCCCTGGCGCAGAACGCAGCCATCGTCAACGGCAAGCCGGTGCCCAAGGCCCGCATGGACGTCCTGGCCCAGCAGCTGGCGGCAGCCGGCCGCCCGGTGACGCCCGAGATGCAAAGCCAGCTGCGCGAGGAAATCGTGGCGCGCGAAGTGTTCATGCAGGAAGCGCAAAAGCAAGGCCTGGACGCCACCGAGGACTACAAGAACCAGCTCGAACTCGCCCGCCAGGCCATCCTGATCCGCGCGCTGTTCGAGAACTACCGCAAGACCAACGCGGTGTCCGACGCCGACGTGAAGGCCGAGTACGACAAGTTCGTGGCGGCCAACGGCGGCAAGGAATTCAAGGCCCGCCACATCCTGGTCGAGACCGAAGACCAGGCCAAGAAGATCATGGCCGACCTGAAGAAGGGCGCCAAGTTCGAAGACATCGCCAAGAAGCAGAGCAAGGACCCGGGTTCGGGCGCCAACGGTGGCGACCTCGACTGGGCCAACCCCGCCAGCTTCGTGCCCGAGTTCTCGGAAGCGATGATCAAGCTCAAGAAGGGCGAGACCACCCCTGCTCCGGTCAAGACCCAGTTCGGCTACCACATCATCCGCGTCGACGACATCCGCCAGGCCCAACTGCCGAAGCTGGAAGAAGTGAAGCCGCAGATCACGCAGCAGCTGCAACAGCAGCGCCTGCAGAAGTACCAGGAAGACCTGCGCGCGAAGGCCAAGGTCGAGTAAGCCTCAAGCCATCGCCCAGTAAAAAGCCCCGCAGTCGCGGGGCTTTTTTCATTGCGGCGTGATGTTGAAGTCTTTGACGAAGCGGGCGTAGTCGTTCGACTCCTTGCGCACGAAACTTGTGAAGTCCGCCGTCGAGCCGCCGATGACTTCCAGGCTGAGGTCGGTGAACTGCTTCTGCGTGTCGGCGTTCTTGAGCAGCGCCTGCACCTGCTCATTGAGCTTGGCGATGACCGGCGCGGGCGTTCCGGCCGGCGCCACCAGGCCGACCCAGCCCATGAAGCGGTAGCCCGGCACACCGGACTCGGCCACCGTCGGCACGTCGGGCAAGGTCGACACGCGCTTGTCGCCCGTGACCGCCAGCGCCTTCAGCTTGCCGCTCTTGGCGTAGGGCACGGCGGTCGGCGAGGTCTCGAACATCATGTCGATCTGGCCGCCGACCAGGTCGGACAGCGCGGGCGCCCCGCCCTTGTAGGCCACGTTGAGCAGATCGGTGCCGGTCATCTGCATGAAGCGGCGCGCGGCCACGTCCTGCGGGCCGCCCACGCCCGAGGTGCCGACACTGAGCTTGCCGGGGTTGGCCTTGGCATAGGCCACCAGTTCGCCGACGTTCTTGAACGTCCACTTGGGATTCATGATGAGCACGTTGGGCTGGTCGGCCACGCGGATCACGGGCGCCAAGTCCTTGATCGGGTCGTAGGGCAGCTTCGCGAACATGTGCCCGTTGGAGGCCAGGCCGGTGTGCACCATCAGCAAGGTGTAGCCGTCCTTCGGGGCCTTGGCGACGTAGTCCATGCCGATGTTGCCGCTGGCGCCGGGACGGTTGTCCACCAGCACGGGCTGGCCCAGGGCCGTCGAGAGCTTCTGGCCGACCAGGCGCGCCGTCATGTCGATGCTGCCGCCCGGCGGGAACGGCACGACCATGCGGATCGGCTTGGAGGGGTAGGCCTCCTGCGCGTGGGCGACGGGGACGATGCACGCGAGGCCGGCGGCAAGGCACGCGAACGAGGCGAGCGGGAAACGGAAGCGCTGGGTCATGAGGTTCTCCGGAGTTTCTTGAGGGTGGGCAGACGGGTCAATCGGCGGTGGCGCGCAGGGTGTGTTCGATGTCGGCGGCCCACGCGAGCAGCGCGGCGTCACGCATCGGCAGGCCAGCAAGGCTCAGGCCCACGGGCGCTTCGCCGGCCGCGTGGCAGGGCAAGGAGATGGCGCAGCCGTCCATGAAGTTGACGATGGAGGGGTTGCGCAGCATCGCGGCGTTGACGGCGACGTACTGCGCCTCGTCGGCTTCGAGGGCCTCGATGTGCGGCGCCACCAGCGGCACGGTCGGCATGAGCCAGCCGTCGAACTCGCCCAGGCGCATCGCCACGCGGCGTTGCCAGTCGGCCCGCTGCGCCTGCAGCGCGAGGTAGGCCCGCGCCGTGAAGTCCTTGCCACGCAGGATGCGGCTGATCACGCGCGGGTCGTAGCCGCTGCCGCTGCGTTCGATCAGCTCGGCATGCCACGCCCATGACTCGGCGGCGCTGAAGCCGCCTGCGGCGTTGATGGCCGCGAGTTCGTCGAACTCGGGCACCGCCAGCTCGACCAGCTGCGCGCCGACGGCCGAGAGGCGTTGCAGCGCACGTTGGAAGGTTGCGGCGACGTGCGTGTCCATGCCGTCCTGCACCAAGGTGCTCGGCACCGCGAAGCGCGCCTGACGCAGGCGCTGCGTGCGGGGCGCCTCGGACACGCCGGAGAGCACCGCATCCATCGCCGCGCAACCGGCCACGTCGAGCGCCATCACGCCGACCGCATCGAGGCTGTGCGACAGCGGCACGAGCCCGGTGCCGGGCATGCGGCGCGCCGTCGGCTTGAAGCCGGTGATGCCGCACAGCGCCGCCGGAATGCGCGCCGAGCCGCCCGTGTCGCTGCCAACGCTTGCGACGCACATGCCATCGGCCACCGCTACGGCCGCGCCCGAGGACGAGCCACCGGGAATGCGTCGCTCGCCGCGCTGCCACGGATTGGCCGGCGTCCCGTAGTGCGGGTTGAGGCCCAGGCCCGAGTAGGCGAACTCGGTCATGTTCGTCTTGCCCACAAGCACCGCGCCGGCCGCCAGCAGGCGCCGCACGGCCTCGGCGTCGTGCGCGGCGGGTGGCGCATCGCGCAGCACGACGGAGCCGGCAGTCGTCGTTTCGCCGGCCACGTCGAACAGGTCCTTGACCGAGACCGGCAGGCCTTCGAGCGGCGAACGCACGACGCCGGCTTCGCGCAGGCTGTCGGAGGCGCGCGCCAGGTGCTGGGCGCGGTCTGCCAGCACGCGGGTGAAGGTGCGCGTGCCTTCGCCGGCGGGATCGGCGATGCGTTGCAGCGCCGAGGCGGTCAGCGCGGCGGAAGTGGTGCGGCCTGCGGCCAGGTCGGCGCGGGCGGCTTCGAGGGAGATCGCGGCGGGCATGTGCGGTCCTCGTGCGTCAGGCGACGATCGGCAGCGAGACCGCGCGGTACTCGTGCGCGATGCGACGGCTCGTGTGTTCGTCCACCAGCTCCATGCGAAAGCGCGCGGCCGGGCGGATGCCGCCGATGGCGCCGACCGTGCCGCAGGTCATCGCGAAGCCGTCGGTCGGTTCGCCGTCGGCCGCGGCGCAGCGCGCCAGCAGATCGGCCGGCGGACGCAGCGCGGCCAGCGTGCCTTCCTGGTAGAGGCGCCATTCACCGCCCTCCTCGATCCACGAACGCAGCACCAGCGTGTCCCAGCGCTCCTGCACGTCGGCCAGCCGCCAGGCGCTGCGCGCCACGGGCTTCACGCAGATCTGCTTGGACAGCGCCACGCTGTGCGCTTCCAGCGCGCGGTCGGTGTGGTCCGAGCCGATCGAGACGAAGAACTCGCCCCCATGCAGGAACAGCAGCGGCTCGACCTCGCCCGAGGTGTCGGCCCCCACCACCTGCACGACATCGGCCTGGCTCAGCTGCTGGATGGCCACCCGGTAGAACAGCGGCACGGTGCTGGGCGCGGGCACGCCGAGCTCGGCGAGTTCCTCGATGTGGTGCTCGATGGCGGCGGTGTCGCGCCCGGTCCAGCCGGCGATCACGAGGTGCTTGGCCTCGAAGTCCAGCGTGGAGGGGGCACTTCCCTCGGGAAGTTCGAAAGACAGTTTCATGGGTGGCAGCTCGATTGAAGTTTCAGTGAAATTTCACAACGATATTACAGTGAGTCCACAGAAACTTCAAAGGGATTTCCCGCAGGTACCATCGGGGAACTCCACCATGACCCTCCCGCCCCGATGAACGCAGCCACGCCCGCCCGCAAAGCCCCCGTCCGGCGGCCCGAAGCAGCCATCTCCCTCAACGAAACGGCCTATCTGCGCCTGAAGGAAGCCCTGGTGACCCTGGCCTACAAGCCCGGGGAGTACCTCAACACCGCCCAGGTGATGGAGCGGCTGGGCGTGGGCCGCACGCCGGTCAACCAGGCGCTGCACCGCCTGTCGGCCGAGGGCCTGGTCCGCATCATTCCGCGCAAGGGCGCGATGGCTTCGCCGCTGTCGATCAATGACGCGCTGGAGCTGATCGAGGTCCGGCTGGTGAACGAGGTGCTGTGCATGCGCCTGGCCGCAGCGGCCATCACCGAGGCCGAGCTGGCCGAGCTGCAGGCCATCGCCGAGCAATTCGAAGCGGCGGCACAGCGGCGCGATGCGATGTCGGTGATGAACCTGGACCGCCTCTTCCACGAAAAGATCGCGGCGGCGGCGCGCAACGCGATGCTGCAGGACATCCTGAGCGTGCTGCACGCGCGCTCGCAGCGCTTCTGGGCGATCTCACTGGCCGCCGAGGGGCACCTCGCCGAGGTGATCGAAGAGCACCGCACCATCGTCGCCACGCTGGAGCGGCACGACGCCGATGCGGCGGCCGAAGCAGCGAAGACGCATGTGCTGTCGTTCAAGGCATCGATGCTGAACAGCCAGCGCTGATCGGACGCCTCAGGCGCGCTCAATGAAAAATGCCCTCCAGGCCCGAGCCTGGAGGGCATTTCTTATTGACCTGATTCAGGCCGCTCGCACGGCCTGAGGACGCCCGATCAACCCACCCACTTGCGCGCGTTGCGCCAGATCTGCATCCACGGGCTCAGGTCGCTCTTGTCGCCCGAGGTCCAGCTCATCTGGATGTTGCGGAACACGCGCTCCGGGTGCGGCATCACGGCGGTGAAGCGGCCGTCCGGCGTGGTGACCGAGGTCAGGCCGCCCGCGCTGCCGTTCGGGTTGAACGGGTACTGCTCGGTCGGCTGGCCATGGTTGTCCACGAAGCGAATCGCTCCGATGGCCCTGGCCGCGTCGCCGCGGTGCTTGAAGTTGGCGTAGCCCTCGCCGTGCGCCACCGCGATCGGCAGGCGGCTGCCGGCCATGCCCGCAAAGAAGATGCTGGGCGACTCGAGCACCTCGACCATCGACAGGCGCGCCTCGAAACGCTCGCTCTGGTTGGTGGTGAAGCGCGGCCAGGCCTCGGCGCCCGGGATGATGTCGGCCAGCTCGGCAAACATCTGGCAGCCGTTGCACACGCCCAGGCCGAAGGTGTCTTCGCGGCCGAAGAAGGTCTTGAACTGCTCGGCCAGCTTCGGGTTGAAGGTGATGCTGCGCGCCCAGCCGATGCCCGCGCCCAGCGTGTCGCCATAGCTGAAGCCGCCGCAGGCGACCACGCCCTTGAACGCGGCCAGGTCCGCCCTGCCCGTCTGCAGGTCGGTCATGTGGACGTCGAAGGCCTCGAAGCCCGCTTCGGTGAAGGCATAGGCCATCTCGACGTGCGAGTTGACGCCCTGCTCACGCAGGATCGCGACCTTGGGGCGCGACTGCAGGATGGCCGGAGCCACCGGAGCGTTCGGCAGGAACACGTGCATGCCCGGGTCGTTCGGCACGCCGGCCGCGGCGTGTTCGGCATCGGCGCAGGCGGGGTTGTCGCGCTCGCGGGCGATCTTCCAGCTGACCGAATCCCACACTTGGTGCAGGTCGTGCAGGCTGGCGCTGAACACCGACTTGGCATCGCGCCAGACTTCGAGCTTGCCCTTGCCCGCGTCCATGGTGGAGCTGGCCGGGCGCGTCTTGCCGACGAAGTGGCTGTGCGTGCTCAGGCCGTGGGCGCGCAGCACCTGCATCACGTCGTTGCGCTCGGCGGTGCGCACCTGCAGCACCATGCCCAATTCTTCGTTGAACAGCGCCTTGAGCGTGAGTTCTTCGCGGCGCGCGCTGACCTGCTGCGCCCAGTTCTTGGCGTCGCCGG
The DNA here is from genome assembly GCF_009811375.1 of Variovorax boronicumulans. Taxonomy (NCBI): domain Bacteria; kingdom Pseudomonadati; phylum Pseudomonadota; class Betaproteobacteria; order Burkholderiales; family Comamonadaceae; genus Variovorax; species Variovorax boronicumulans. The sequence goes on along the minus strand of NZ_BKDH01000001.1, from coordinate 2,213,818 downwards.
TTTCCATGCGGCTGTCGGAAATGCCGTCGCCTTCGGTGACGAGCATGTCGACGTTCAGCGCCACGCCGACGTGGCCGGCAAAGGCCATTTCGCAGGCGGTGGCGAACAGGCCGCCGTCGCTGCGGTCGTGCATCGCGAGGATCTTGCCGTCGGCGCGCAGCGCGTTCACGGCGTTGACCAGCGCGACCAGTTGCACCGGGTCGTCGAGGTCGGGCACGGTGTCGCCGCTCTGGTTCAGCGTCTGCGACAGGATGCTGCCGGCCATGCGGTGCTGGCCACGGCCCAGGTCGATGAGCACGAGCGTGGTGTCGTCTTCGGTGGCGTCGAGCTGCGGCGTGAGCGTGCCGCGCACGTCGGCCAGCGAGGCGAAGGCGGTGACGATCAGGCTCACGGGCGAGGTGACCTTCTTGGCTTCGCCGTTGTCCTTCCACTGTGTGCGCATCGACAGCGAATCCTTGCCGACCGGAATCGACACGCCCAGCGCCGGGCACAGTTCCAGGCCCACGGCCTTCACGGTTTCGTACAACGCGGCGTCTTCGCCGGGCTCGCCGCAGGCGGCCATCCAGTTGGCGGACAGCTTGACGCGCGAGAGTTCGATCGGCGCGGCCAGCAGGTTGGTGATGGCCTCGGCCACGGCCATGCGGCCCGAGGCCGGCGCGTCGAGCGCGGCCAGCGGCGTGCGCTCGCCCATGCTCATGGCTTCGCCGGCGAAGCCCTTGTAGTCGGCCAGCGTCACGGCGCAGTCGGCCACGGGCACCTGCCACGGACCGACCATCTGGTCGCGGTGCGTCAGGCCGCCCACGCTGCGGTCGCCGATGGTGATGAGGAAGCGCTTGGAGGCCACGGTCGGGTGCGCGAGCACGTCGATGGCGGCCTTCTGCAGGTCGACGCCCGTGAGGTCGAGCGGCTTGAAGCTGCGGGCGACGGTCTTCACGTCGCGGTGCATCTTGGGCGGCTTGCCCAGCAGCACGTCCATGGGCATGTCGACGGGCTGCACCGCCGCGCCTTCGTCGGCCACCAGCAGCTGGCGCTCTTCGGTCGCCACGCCGACCACCGAGAACGGGCAGCGCTCGCGCTCGCAGAAGGCCTTGAACTGCTCGAGCGACTCCGGCGCGATGGCCAGCACGTAGCGCTCCTGGCTTTCGTTGCACCAGATTTCCTTGGGCGCCATGCCCGACTCTTCGAGCGGCACGGCGCGCAGGTCGAAACGTGCGCCACGGCCGGCGTCATTGGTCAGCTCGGGGAAGGCATTGCTCAGGCCGCCCGCGCCCACGTCGTGGATCGCCAGGATCGGGTTGGCCGCGCCCTGCTGCCAGCAGTGGTTGATGACCTCTTGCGCACGGCGTTCGATTTCGGGGTTGCCGCGCTGCACCGAGTCGAAGTCGAGCTCGGCCGCATTCGCGCCGGTGGCCATCGAGCTGGCGGCGCTGCCGCCCATGCCGATGCGCATGCCGGGGCCGCCGAGCTGGATCAGCAGCGAGCCGGCCGGGAACAGGATCTTCTTGGTCTGCGTGGCGTCGATGCTGCCCAGGCCGCCCGCGATCATGATGGGCTTGTGGTAGCCGCGCTGCACGGTGTCGAGGTCGCTCGCCACCGCCTGTTCGTACTCGCGGAAGTAACCCAGCAGGTTGGGACGGCCGAATTCGTTGTTGAACGCGGCGCCGCCCAGCGGGCCCTCGGTCATGATCTGCAGCGGGCTGGCGATGTGCTCGGGCTTGCCGTAGTGGCCCTCTTCCGGCCAGAGCTTGGAGACCGTGAAGCCGGTCAGGCCCGCCTTGGGCTTGGAGCCGCGGCCGGTGGCGCCTTCGTCGCGGATCTCGCCGCCCGCGCCGGTCGAGGCGCCCGGGAACGGGGAAATGGCCGTCGGGTGGTTGTGCGTCTCGACCTTCATCAGCACATGGCTCAGGGCGCTATCTTTTTGATAGCTCTCCGAACCGTTCGCCGGAATGAAGCGCTCGATGGTCGCGCCCTCCATCACCGAGGCGTTGTCCGCATAGGCGATCACCGTGTGCTGCGGGTTCTGCTTTTCGGTGTGGCGGATCATCGAGAACAGGCTCTGCGGCTGGGCCACGCCGTCGATGGTGAAGTTGGCGTTGAAGATCTTGTGGCGGCAGTGCTCGCTGTTGGCCTGCGCGAACATCATGAGTTCGACGTCGCTGGGATTGCGGCCCAGGCGGGTGAAGGCGTCCACCAGATAGTCGATTTCGTCCTCGGCCAGCGCCAGGCCGAAGCCGGTGTTGGCGGCCACCAGGGCCGCACGGCCGCCGGTTTGCACGTCGACCTGCGCCATCGGCTGGGCCGGCAGTTCGCTGAACAGGCTGGCCGCCTGCTCGACCGTGGCGAGCACCGATTCGGTCATGCGGTCATGCAGCGGGCCGGCCACGGCGGCCAGTGCGTCGCCCTCGAGCACGGGGGCCTTGCCGATCAGCGGCGCCTTCAGCTTCAGGTGGTACTGGGTGACGCGCTCCACGCGGCGCAGCGCCAGGCCGCAGTTGTGGGCGATGTCGGTGGCCTTGGAGGCCCAGGGCGACACGGTGCCCAGGCGGGGCGTGACGACCACCGAGGCGCTCGCCTTGGCCGCCGGGGCCTCGAAGGGCTCGCCGTAGGTCAGCAGCGCGGCAAAGCGCTCGCGGTCGGCGTCGCCCAGCGACGCATCGGTGACCACCAGGTGCACGAAACGGGCCGAAATGCTCTCGATGCGCGGCTCGATGGCCTGCAGCTTCGGCAGCAGTTGCCGCGCACGGAAGTCGCTGAGTGCGCTGCCGCCCTCGAACATGGTTACGACAGGAAGGGCTTGAGGTGCGGGCTGCGTCACGGTCGATGGAGGGCCTCGGGGGCCGCGTTGGGAATCAAGGAATCGAGGCGGAGGCCGCTGACTGGGGTCATCCGCGTTAACCCGGAATTTTAGCTTGCCGAATGGGATAATTCGGGGCATGAGCATTACCTACAAAGACGCCGCAGGCATCGAAGCCATGCGGGTCGCCTGCCGCCTCGGGTCCGAGGTGCTGGACTACCTCACGCCCTTCATCAAGCCCGGCATCACGACCAACGACGTGGATCGGCTGGCCGCCGAGTACATGGTCAAGCAGGGCACCACCTCGGCCACGGTGGGCTACATGGGCGCCAGCAGCGTGCCGTTCCCGAAGTCGCTGTGCACCTCGGTGAACCACGTGGTGTGCCACGGCATCCCCAATGACAAGCCCCTGAAGAAGGGCGACATCATGAACGTCGACGTGACCGTCATCAAGGACGGCTGGTTCGGCGACAACAGCCGCATGTTCGTGATCGGCGATGCCTCCATTGCCGCCAAGCGCCTGTGCAACGTCACCTTCGAGGCCATGTGGCACGGCATCCTGCAGGTGCGCCCCGGCGCCCACCTGGGCGATGTGGGCCATGCGATCCAGAAATTCGCCGAGGGCCAGGGCTTCTCGATCGTGCGCGAGTTCTGCGGTCACGGCGTGGGCCAGCGCTTCCACGAAGAACCCCAGGTGCTGCACTACGGCCGCCCGGGCACCATGGAAGAGCTCAAGCCCGGCATGATCTTCACCATCGAGCCGATGATCAACGCCGGCAAGCGCGACGTGAAGGAAGACTTCAAGGGCGGCCAGTACGACGGCTGGACCATCGTCACGCGCGACCATTCGCTGTCGGCCCAGTGGGAGCACACCGTGCTCGTCACCGAGACCGGCTACGAGGTGCTGACGCTCTCCGAAGGCAGCCCGCCGCTGCCGGCCTTCGTCACCTCCACCAAAACCTGACGCGCCGAAGCCCGCCCCCGCCGTGATCGAAGCAGCCAAGATCGACGTGGCGACGCTGCGCGAAGCCTATCGCGCGAAAAAGCTCGCCCTTTTCGACACCCTGCGCTTCGCACGCGCGCCCACCCGCAGCGTCCACACGGTGCTGCGTCAGCTCTCGGCGCTGGCCGACCAGACGCTGACCGCGCTGTGGAACGAAGCCGGCTTCGGCGACGCCTTCGCGCTGGCCGCGGTGGGCGGCTACGGGCGCGGCGAGCTGTTTCCGTACTCCGACGTCGACGTGCTGCTGCTGCTGCCGCCCGAGGGCCAGGACAGCGGCGTCGAGCCGGCCCGCATCGAGGCCTTCATCGGCCAGTGCTGGGACGCCGGCCTCGAGATCGGCTCCAGCGTGCGCACGCTCGAAGAGTGCCTGGACGAGGCCGCCAAGGACATCACGGTCCAGACCTCTCTGCTCGAATCGCGCCTGATCACGGGCGACAAGAAGCTCTTCGCGGCCTTCCGCCGCCGCTTCACCCAGGCCATCGACCCGCAGGCCTTCTTCGTGGCCAAGTCGCAGGAAATGCGGCACCGCCACCAGAAGTTCGACAACACGCCCTACGCGCTCGAACCCAATTGCAAGGAATCGCCCGGCGGCCTGCGCGACCTGCAGACCATCCTCTGGATGAGCAAGGCCGCCGGCTTCGGCAGCCGCTGGGACGACCTGGCCAAGAACGGCCTGGCCACGCCCTTCGAGGCGCAGCAGATCAAGCGCAACGAGGCCCTGCTCTCGCTCATCCGCGCCCGCCTGCACGTGATCGCCAACCGGCGCGAAGACCGGCTGGTGTTCGACCTGCAGACCGCCGTGGCCGCGAGCTTCGGCTACGAGAGCGAGTCGCAGCGCAAGTCGAGCGAGGCGCTGATGCGCCGCTACTACTGGGCGGCCAAGGCGGTGTCGCAGCTCAACCAGATCCTGCTGCTCAATATTTCCGAGCGGCTGCAGCCCATCGACGAGCAGCCCACGACGATCAACGAGCGCTTCTACGAGCGCGCCGGCCTGATCGAGATCGCCAGCGACGACCTGTACGAGCGCGAGCCGCATGCGGTGCTCGAGACCTTCCTGCTGTACCAGAAGACCATCGGCGTGAAGGGCCTGTCGGCGCGCACGCTGCGTGCGCTGTACAACGCGCGCCATGTCATGGACAGCAAGTTCCGCAACGACCCGGTCAACCACGTGACCTTCATGCGGATCCTGCAGCAGCCCTACGGCATCACGCATGCCTTCCGGCTCATGAACCAGACCTCGGTGCTGGGACGCTACCTGCGCGTGTTCCGCAGCATCGTGGGGCAAATGCAGCACGACCTGTTCCACGTGTACACGGTCGACCAGCACATCCTGATGGTGCTGCGCAACGTGCGCCGCTTCTTCATCGCCGAGCATGCGCACGAGTACCCGGGCTGCTCGCAGCTCGCGGCCGGCTGGGACAAGCCCTGGATTCTTTACGTCGCCGCCCTCTTCCACGACATCGCCAAGGGCCGCGGCGGCGACCACTCCACGCTCGGCGCGCGCGACGTGCAGCGCTTCTGCAAGCAGCACGGCATCGCGCGTGAAGACGCCAAGCTCATCGAATTCCTCGTGGCCGAGCACCTGGTGATGAGCCAGGTCGCACAAAAGCAGGACCTGGGCGACCCCGAGGTCATCGGCGCTTTTGCCAAGCGCGTGGGCAACGAGCGCTACCTCACGGCGCTGTACCTGCTGACGGTGGCCGACATCCGCGGCACCTCGCCGCGCGTGTGGAATGCCTGGAAGGGCAAGCTGCTCGAAGACCTGTATCGCTTCACCCTGCGCGCCCTGGGCGGGCGCATGCCCGACCCGGACGCCGAGGTCGAGGCCCGCAAGCGCGAAGCCCTGGTGCTGCTGGCCCTGCACGCCCAGCGCTTCGAGGCGCACAAGGCGCTGTGGGACACGCTCGACGTCGGCTACTTCATGCGCCACGACGCCACCGAGATCGCCTGGCACGCCAAGCAGCTCTCGCGCTTCGTGCCGCCGAAGAACGTGCCCATCGACCCGAAGGCGCTGCCCATCGTGCGCGCGCACCTGTCGCCGGTGGGCGAAGGGCTGCAGGTCGTGGTCTACACGCCCGACCAGTCCGACCTCTTCGCGCGTATCTGCGGCTATTTCGACCAAGCCTCGTTCAGCATCCTGGACGCCAAGGTCCACACCACGAGCAACGGCTACGCGCTCGACACCTTCCAGGTCGTGACGACCTTCCAGCCCGACCACTACCGCGACCTCATCAGCATGGTCGAAACGGGCCTCGCGCAAACGCTCACCGAGGCCGGCGCCCTGCCCGCGCCGAGCATGGGGCGCGTGTCACGCCGGGTGCGCAGTTTTCCGATCAAGCCACGCATCAGCCTCGTGCCCGACGACAAGGCGCAGCGCTGGCTGCTCAGCATCTCGGCCAGCGACCGCGCGGGCCTGTTGTATTCGGTGGCGCGCGTGCTCGCGCGGCATCACCTGAACCTGCAGCTGGCGAAGGTGACGACCCTGGGCGAACGGGTGGAAGACACCTTCCTGATCAGCGGGCCGGAGCTTCAGGGACAGAAGACGCAGCTGGCCATCGAGACCGACCTGATGGAGGCGCTGGCCTCCCAGTGAGGCCGCGGACTTGGCGGGTGCGGCTCAGCCGCAGTACGCGCCGAGGATGCGACCCGTGGGATCGACCTGTGCGTTGAGGCGCGTCGCATCCTGCGCCGGATCGGCCGGCGCCGTGGCCGGCACCGTGCGGGCGGTTTTCGCGCCGGCGCGCTGACGCATCTCTTCCAGCAACGGACGCGTCGCCTGCATGCCCAGTGCAAAGCGCACTTCCGGGGCCTGGCAACTTTCGGGCGGGGGCGCGAAGCTCGGCGGCGCCGGCACTTCGGAGGTGAGCGGCCGGTCCTTGGGCGGGGCCTCGCAGCCCGCGAGCACCGCAGCCAGGGCCGCAGCCGTCAGAAGAAACCCGAGCCGGCCAAACGTCATGCGCATCTTGTCTTGCTCCTTGAAACCAGCCTGAAGCTTAGCCGCCCGCGGAGGCCCGCTCATGACCCCTTGCGCTGCAGCGGCGACAACAGCCCCAGGCGGATGCCCGTGATCACGGCCTCGGTGCGATTGTGCACACCCAGTGCCTGGAACAAGGTGCCGATGTACTCCTTCACCGTGTGCTCGGACAAGCCGAGCTCGCGCGCGATCGACTTGGTCGGCAGCCCGCGCGCCAGGCCGTGCAGCGTGTCAGCCTGGCGCGGGCTGAGCGTCGGCCTGGCAGTGCTCTTCGACCCCAGGCGCAGGATTTCCTGCGGCAGGTAGACCTCCCCCGCCAGCACGGTCTCGAAGGCCCGCTTCAGGAAGTCGGCCGGCATGCTCTTGGGCACAAAGCTCATGGCGCCCGCCTCCAGGCAGCCGCGGATGATGTCGACATCGGTCGAGGCCGACACCACCACGGCCGCAATGTCGGGCGCCGCCGCCTTCAGGCGCACCAGCGCATCCAGGCCGTACTCGCCCCGCAGTTCGAGGTCGAGCAGGCAGATCGCCAGATCGGGATGGCGCAGCGCCAGGGCGCAGGCCTCGTCGACCGTGGCGGCTTCGAAGATTTCGGCGCTGCGCTCCATGCTCTCCAGCAGCATGCGCAGGCCCGCGCGAAACAACGCGTGGTCGTCCAGCGTCATCACTTTCATGGCACACCCCCTTCGGCCTTTCTGGCCGATATGCACCCTCATTCTGACGCTGGCGCCCACGGGTGCAGCCGCCGCGCGTCGGAACTAGATCACCCTCCACGCAAAAAACTACCAGCCCCTGCGAAGGAGGGGTTGGGTGCCTGGCGCGTTTCGAGGAAATTCAGAGCCGACCGCTGTTGTCGCCAAAGGGGGCCGACCATGAACGCCAGCTTTCAAGACCGCCTGATCTCGCTCGTCGCCGGATCGCAGCCTCAATGGAAATCCGAGCTCGCCCGACAGTGCGGCGTCAGCGCCCCCACCGTGATCCGCTGGCTCACCGACCGCCACAGCTGCGCAGGCACCCTGCACCTGCATGCCATCGCCGCGTACTTCGAGGTGCCGGCCCGGTGGCTGGCCACGGGCGACGGCCCGGAGCGGGTCCGCACGCGGCGCTCACATTGAAAGGGTTGTAAGCGGACCTCTGTGAACGGGCGCGCAGGCGGCAAGCCGCCCCCGGCCATGGCGTATGCTGAAAGGCCGCGCACGGCAACGCCGGCGCGCTCCCTTTCATCACCCGCTTTCGACATGAGCACCTCTTCCCATCCCCTCGCGGGCCAGCCGGCCCCGTCTGATCTGCTGGTGGACGTGCCGCGCCTCGTCTCGGCCTACTACACCGGCCGCCCCGATCCGGCCGTGCCCAGCCAGCGCGTGGCCTTCGGCACCTCGGGCCATCGCGGCTCTTCGTTCGACGACGCCTTCAACGAATGGCACGTGCTGGCCATCAGCCAGGCCATCTGCGACTACCGCAAGCAGCAAGGCATCGACGGCCCGCTGTTCCTGGGCATCGACACGCACGCGCTGTCCACGCCCGCCTTCGCCAGCGCGGTCGAGGTGCTGGCGGCCAACGGCGTCGAGCTGATGCTGTCGAAGGACGACGAGTACACGCCCACGCCGGCCGTGTCGCACGCCATCCTGGTCTACAACCGCGGACGCACGAGCGGTCTGGCCGACGGCATCGTCATCACGCCCTCGCACAACCCGCCCGAAAGCGGCGGCTTCAAGTACAACCCGCCGAACGGCGGCCCCGCGGGCACCGACATCACCTCCGCCGTCGAAGCCGCCGCCAACAGGATGCTGGCGAACAAGCTCGAAGGCGTGAAGCGCATGCCGCTGGCGCAGGCGCTGAAGGCGTCCACCACGCACCGCCACGACTACCTGAACACCTATGTCGAAGACCTGGCCCAGGTGCTCGACATGGACGCGATCCGCGGCGGCACCATCGACCTGGGCGTCGACCCGCTGGGCGGTGCCGGCGTGCACTACTGGCCCGCCATTGCCGCGCGCTACAAGCTCCAGCGCCTGAACGTGCTGAGCCAGGCGGTCGACCCGACCTTCCGCTTCATGTCGCTCGACTGGGACGGCCGCATCCGCATGGACCCGTCGTCGCCCGACGCGATGCACGGGTTGGTCGCGCTGAAAGACCGCTTCGGCATCGCCTTCGCCTGTGACACCGACCACGACCGCCACGGCGTGGTCACGCGCAGCGCGGGCCTGATGCAGCCGAACAACTACCTCGCGGTGATGGTCGACTACCTCTTCACGCACCGCCCGCACTGGCCAGCGCAGGCGGCCGTCGGCAAGACCGTGGTCAGCAGCCGCATGATCGACCGCGTGGCGACGCGGCTGGGCCGCCCGCTGTACGAAGTGCCGGTGGGCTTCAAGTGGTTCGTCGACGGGCTGGTCGACGGCTCGCTGGGCTTCGGCGGCGAGGAAAGCGCAGGCGCCACCTTCCTGCGCCACGACGGCAGCGCCTGGACCACCGACAAGGACGGCATCGTGCCCGCCCTGCTCTCGGCCGAAATCGCCGCACGCACGGGTCGCGACCCCGGCGAGCGCTTCACCGAGCTGACGCAGGCGCTGGGGCACCCCGTGTCCGACCGCGTGGACGCGCCCGCCACGCCCGAGCAGAAAAAGCGCCTGTCGGCCCTGTCGCCGCAGCAGATCACCTCGACCACGCTGGCCGGCGAGAAGATCGAGAACGTGCTGAGCCACGCCCCGGGCAACGGCGCGGCCATCGGCGGCCTGAAGGTCGTCACCGAGAACGGTTGGTTCGCCGCGCGACCGTCGGGCACGGAGAACATCTACAAAATCTACGGCGAGAGCTTTCTCGGCGACGACCACCTCGCGCGCATCCTCGGCGAGGCGCAGCAGGTGGTCGACAAGGCGCTGTCGGCGAGCTGACGCGAGGCGCACGCGCATGGACACGCTGGTGCTGCGCCTGCAACCGGGCGACGACCTGCGCGCGGTGCTCGACGCCGTGCTGAAGCAAAGCGGCATCGCCGACGCGGCCTTCGTGGTCTCGGGCATCGGCAGCCTGCGTGGTGCGAGCATCCGTTTCGCAGGCGCAGAGACGGCAACGCGGATCGAAGGCGACCTTGAAATCCTCACGCTCGCCGGCACGCTGTCGCCCGACGGCTCGCACCTGCACCTCAGCGTGTCGGACGGCGCCGGCCGGGTGTCGGGCGGCCATGCCGCGCCGGGTTGCGTGGTGCGCACCACGGCGGAGATCCTCGTCGCGGTGCTGCCCGAATGGCGCTTCTCGCGCGAGCCCGATGCGCAGACCGGCTACGCCGAGCTGGTGCCCAGGCGCCGCTCCAGCCAGACGCTGTAGCGCGACAGCCCGAAGCACAGCAGCCAGTAGACGGCCGCCACGAACAGGTAGCCCTCGAGGTAGAACGGCCGCCAGACCGGGTCGCCGCCCAGCGCCAGCCCGAGCGCGCCGGTCAGCTCGAACAGCCCGACCACGGTGACCAGCGAGGTGTCCTTCAGCGTGCCGACCACGCTGTTGGTCAGCGCGGGCACCACGAGGCGCAGCGCCTGCGGCAGCACGATGTCGCGCTGCACCGGCCAGCGGCCGAAGCCCAGCGCCATCGCCACCTCGGTCTGCCCGCGCGGCACGGCCTGAAGGCCGCCGCGGATGATCTCCGCAAGATAAGCAGCGACGAACAGCGTGAGGCCCATGAGCACGCGCACCAGCACGTCGGGCTGCCAGCCCGCGGGCCACAGCAACGGCAGCAGGAACGAGGCCATGAACAGCACCGAGATCAGCGGCACGCCGCGCACAAGCTCGATGTAGCTCGCGCTCAGCGTGCGCACCACGGGCCATTCGGAGCGCCGCCCCATCGCGAGCAGCAGCGCCAGCGGAAAGGCCAGCGCCAGCCCGACCACGGCCAGCCCGATGGTGAGCGGCAGGCCGCCCCAGCGGCTGGTCGGCACGGTGCTGAGCCCGGCCACGCCGCCGTGCATCAGCCCGACGAACAGCAGCAGTGCCACACCCCACAACGGCGCCAGCCACCAGCGCCAGCTGCGCGGCCAAGCGCTGAGCACAGTCACCGCGGACAGCACGACGACGGCAACGGCCGGGCGCCATTGCTCTTCGTACGGAAAACGCCCGAAGAGCATGGGCCGCCACTTCTCGGCCACCACGCCCCAGCAGGCGCCGTGCTGCACCGCGCGGCAGGCGTCGGCGTCGGGGCGGAACACGGCGTGCACCACGCCCCATTCGAACGCGTGGAAGCCGGCCCAGGCCAGCAGGCCCAGCAGCAGCACCGTGGCCAGCGCACGCAACGGCGAACCCCACAGCTCGCTGCGCCACGCGATGGGGCCTTGCGCGACGTTTCTCATCGCCAGCCTCGCAGCGCGACGCGCGCGTTGTAGCGGTTCATGCCGAAGGAGATCACGAGCGACAGCAGCAGGTACACCGCCATGATGATCGCGATGCACTCGAAGGCGCGTCCGTTCGAGCCGATGGTGGTGTTGGCCACCGACACCAGCTCCGGATAGCCCACGGCCACGGCCAGCGACGAATTCTTGGTGAGGCTCAGCAGCTGGTTGGTGAGCGAGGGCACGATCACGCGCAGCGCCTGCGGCAGGATCACGATGCGCAGCTGCTGCACCGGCGACAGGCCCAGCGCCTGCCCCGCCAGCACCTGCCCCTGCGAGACCGAGAGGATGCCGGCGCGCACGATCTCGGCGACGAAGGCCGCCGAGTACAGCGACAGCCCGGCGACGATGGTCACGTATTCCGGGCTCAGCGCGGCGCCGCCGCTCACGCCGAAGTCGCCGCGCTCAGGCCATTCGAAATGTGTGGGCCACCCGCCACCCTCGCCCGCCACCGGCCAGGGAACGCTGAGCCCGCCCTTGCTGAGCCACACGCCCGGCAGCAGGTGCACGGGCTCGGTCGGATCGGGCAGCAGGTTGGCCATCGCGAAAGCCAGCATCAGCAGCTGCACCAGCAGCGGCACGTTGCGCAGCAGTTCCACGTAGGCGGTGCAGATGCCGCGCAGCAGCACGTGCGGCGCGAGCCGACCGATGCCGATCAGCGTGCCGAGCACCACCGCGAAGATGGCCGCCGGCACGGCCGCGCGCACGGTGTTGATCAGGCCCGCGAGGAACGCGCGCCACGACGGCTGGCTGGCATCGAAGTCGAGCCAGCCTTCGCTGATCGAGAAGCCCGCGGGCTCGGTGAGAAAGTCGAAACCCGAGCGCACGCCGCGTGCGCGCAGCACCTCAAGCGCATGGTTCACCACCCAGAAGGCGCCGGCCACGACGGCCAGCACCAGCAGGGCCTGCACGAGCCAGGCCAGCCAGGCGCCGCGGCGCGAGGCGCCCTCCTGCCTCATCGCACCGGTGGTGCGTAGATCAGGCCGCCCTTGCTCCAGAGGTTGTTGGAGCCGCGCGGCAGCTTGAGCACCGACTTCGGTCCAACGTTGCGCTCGAACATTTCGCCGTAGTTGCCCACGGCCTTGATGGCGCGGTACGACCAGTCCTTGTCGAGACCCAGCAGCTTGCCGAGGTCTTCGCCGGCGCCGAGCAGGCGCTGCTGGGCCGGGTCCTTGCTGCCGGCCTTGAGCTGGTCGGCATTGGCCTGCGTGACACCGAACTCTTCCGCCTCGATGAGCGCGTTGGGCACCCACTTGGCGATGGCGAACCACTCGTCGTCACCGCGGCGCACCAGCGGTGCGAGCGGTTCCTTGGAGATCAGCTCGGGCAGGATCAGGTAGTCGTCGGGATTCGGCGCTTCCTTGTTGCGCAGGCCGGCCAGCGCCGAGGCGTCGGTGGTGAAGGCCTGGCAACGGCCCGAGAAGAAGGCCTTGAACGAGGCTTCGAAGCTCTCGAACACGACGGTCTTCACCGGGATGTTCTGCGCGCGGAAGTAGTCCGACACGTTCTTCTCGTTGGTGGTGCCCGACTGCGTGCAGATGGTGGCGTTCTTCAGCTGCTTGGCGCTCGTCACCTTGAGCTTCTTGGGCACCAGGAAGCCCTGGCCGTCGTAGTAGGTGATGGTGGTGAAGTTGAAGCCCAGCGAGGCGTCGCGCGTGAGCGTCCAGGTGGTGTTGCGCGCGAGGATGTCGATCTCGCCGGCCTGCAGCGCCGAGAAGCGCTGCTGCGAGTTCAGCGGCACGAAGTCGACCTTCTTGGGATCGCCCAGCACGGCCGCGGCGATCGCGCGGCAGGTGTCGACGTCCAGGCCCGACCAGTTGCCCTGCGTGTCGGGGGCCGAGAAACCGGCCACGCCGTTGGTCACGCCGCACTTGACGCTGCCGCGCTGCTTGACCGCGTCGAGCGTCTTGCCGGCGAAGGCCGGGGCCGCGGCGGCCAGCGCGAGAACGGAAGCGGCGGCCAGCAGCGCCGGGCGGAATCGGGTGCTTGTCTTCTTCATCATCATTGGTGTGTGCTCCTCAACAGTAGGCAAAAGGCAGTGTACGGGGCGATGCAGGCCGACGACAAAGAACCCTGCGTTGGATACATATGTCGATCCGCTCGCGGGCGATCGGTTGGCGGCGCGGCCAGTTTCACTACCATACGGCCCTTTCATCACTCCCGAACAGGAATCACACCATGGTCAAGTCCGACGACACCGGCAAGCTCATCCTGCGCGTTGCGCTGGGCATCCTCATCCTGCTGCATGGCATTGCCAAAGTCGGCAAGGGCGTCGACGGCATCGGCGGCATGCTCGCGTCGCACGGCGTGCCCGCGGTGCTGGCCTACCTGGTCTACGTGGGCGAGATCTTGGCGCCGGTGCTGCTGATCGTCGGCCTGTTCACGCGGCCCGCCGCGCTGGTCGTGGCCATCAACATGGTCGTGGCGATCTGGTTGGCCCACCGCAAGGACCTCGGCGCGCTGAACGGGCAAGGCGGCTGGGCACTGGAACTGCAAGGCATGTTCCTGTTCGCGGCGATCTCGCTCGCGCTCACGGGCGGCGGCCGCTTCGGGCTCAACAACAAGTAAGCGAAGAGGCGACTGGCGACTCAGTCGTCGTCCGCCGCATCGAGGCCCGGGAACAGGACCTCGGTGTAGCCGAAGCGCGAGAAATCGCGCACCCGCATCGGGTACAGCTTGCCGAACAGGTGATCGACCTCGTGCTGCACCACGCGCGCATGAAAGCCGTCGGCGGTGCGGTCGATCGGGTCGCCGTACAGGTCGAAGCCCGTGTAGCGGATGTGGGCGAAGCGCGGCACCACGCCGCGCAGGCCGGGCACCGACAGGCAGCCTTCCCAGCCCTCTTCCTCTTCATCGCCCAGCGGCGTGATGACGGGGTTGAGCAGCACGGTGCGCGGCACCGGCGGCGCGTCGGGGTAGCGTGGATTGACGGTGTCGGTGCCGAAGATCACCAGTTGCAGGTCGACGCCGATCTGCGGCGCCGCAAGGCCGGCGCCATTGACCGCCTGCATGGTTTCGAACATGTCGCGCACCAGCAGGTGCAGTTCGTCGGTGTCGAAAGCGGCGACCGGCTGCGCGGTGCGCAGCAGCCGGGGGTCGCCCATCTTGAGGATTTCGCGGAAGGCCATCGCGCGATTATCGCGAGAGCCTCAGGCCCCGATCAGGGGATACCCCCTTGGTTGTCCTTCGAGTCCGGTGAGGTCCACAGCCGCGCAGGGCCGCGGGGCATCTGCTGCGGATGCGAGGGCGTGATGCCGGGCACGCCACCCCCGCCGGGTCGCACCGGCGGCACCACGGCAACTGGCGGACGGCCACCGCCCCAACCCGGGCGGGTCGTCGGGTACGAGGGTCGCACGCCGGGGTACGGGTAAGCCGGCCGACGGCCGTCGTAGTAAGGACGGCGGTCGTAGTACGGGCGACGGTTGTCGTAGTAGCCGCCACCCTGGATGTAGACCGGCGCCGGCACCACCACGGGACCCGGGTCGGAGTAGTACGGTTCGGAATAGCCGCCGGAGTAGTACGGATCGCCAGGAACGGCCACGCAGCCGCTAAGCAGCGCGATGCCGCCGATTGCGAGGCTGGTAGCGAGAACACGAATTTTTTGCATGAGGGACTCCTTGTCGGCCTTCTGTGATCGTTCAACGCCCGCTTGTAGACCCTGTTGACTGCGCTGATGTGAAGTCGCGTAACGGCCGGTAAGGGCCTGGATCCCGGGCGCCGGGCGACTCAGGCGTCGGGCGCCGGCGGAACACCGCTGGCGAGGATCTCCAGCATACGCGCCTCGTCGATCACCGTGACGCCGAGGTCGCGCGCCTTGTCCAGCTTGCTGCCCGCCTCTTCCCCGGCCACGAGGTAGTGGGTCTTCTTGCTGACGGAGCCGGCCACCTTGGCGCCGGCT
The DNA here is from genome assembly GCF_009811375.1 of Variovorax boronicumulans. NCBI lineage: Bacteria > Pseudomonadati > Pseudomonadota > Betaproteobacteria > Burkholderiales > Comamonadaceae > Variovorax > Variovorax boronicumulans. Next base: position 2,198,773 of record NZ_BKDH01000001.1, on the reverse strand, counting down.
GCCTCCAATTTATCCTTCGCTTCGTCGCGGCCCAGCGTAGGAAGGGTACCGGTGATCACGAAGGTCAGTCCCGCCAAAGGCTTGGGCGCGCGGGCTTCGGGCTCGAACTCGTCCCAGGTCAGGCCGCAGGCGCGCAGCTGCTCGACCACCTCGCGGTTGTGCGGCTGGTCGAAGAAGGTGCGCAGGCTCTGCGCCACCACCGGGCCGACGTCGTTGACCTCGAGCAGCTGCTCCTCGGTCGCGTCCATGATGGCGTCGAGCTTGCCGAAGTGCTTGGCGAGGTCTTTCGCCGTGCTCTCGCCGACATGGCGGATGCCCAGGCCGAACAAAAAGCGCGGCAGCGTGGTCTTCTTCGAGGCTTCGAGCGCATCGACGAGGTTTTTGGCCGACTTCTCGGCCATGCGGTCCAGGCCCGCCAGCGTGACGAAGCCGAGCTTGTAGAGGTCGGGCAAGGTGCGGATCAGGTTGGCATCGACCAACTGTTCGACCAGCTTGTCGCCCAGCCCGTCGACATCGACCGCACGCCGCGCCGCGAAATGCAGGATGGCCTCCTTGCGCTGCGCCGCGCAGAACAGGCCGCCGGTGCAGCGGTAGTCGACCTCGCCCTCCTCCCGCACCGCCTCGGAATCGCACACGGGGCACTTGTGCGGCATGGTGAAGACCGCGCCGCGCTGGTCATCGGGCTTGGCCAGGCTGTCGGGCGCCACGCCCACCACCTCGGGAATCACGTCGCCGGCGCGCCGCACGATCACCGTATCGCCCACGCGCACGTCCTTGCGGCGGGCTTCGTCTTCGTTGTGCAACGTGGCGTTGGTCACGGTCACGCCGCCCACGAACACCGGCGCCAGCTTGGCGACCGGCGTGAGCTTGCCGGTGCGGCCCACCTGGATCTCGATGCCGACCACCTCGGTCAGCTGCTCCTGCGCCGGGTACTTGTGGGCCACGGCCCAGCGCGGTTCGCGCGAAACAAAGCCCAGCTGGCGCTGCAGCTCCAGGCTGTCGACCTTGTAGACCACGCCGTCGATGTCGTACGGCAGCGCATCGCGCTGGCGGCCGATGGTTTCGTGGAACGCTATCAGTTCAATAGCACCGGTCGCCCGCGCGGTCTGCGTGGCCACCGGAAAGCCCCAGGCGTGGAACTGCTGCAGCCAGTCGAACTGGGTCGCGATGTCGGGGCCGCCTTCGGTCGCGGGCGAAACCTCGCCCAGGCCGTAGGCAAAGAAGCTCAGCGGGCGCTCTGCCGCGATCGCCGGGTCGTGCTGGCGCACCGCGCCGGCCGCCGCGTTGCGCGGGTTGACGAACACCTTCTCGTTCTTGTGCCCGGCGGCGATCTTCTGGCGCTGGCGCTCGTTAAGAGCGTCGAAATCGGCGCGCTTCATGTAGACCTCGCCACGCACCTCGACCACGGGCGGCGCCGTGCCCTTGAGCTTCAGCGGAATCTCGCGCACCGTGCGGATGTTCTGCGTGACGTCCTCGCCCACCTCGCCGTCGCCGCGCGTGGCGGCCTGCACCAGCACGCCGTGTTCGTAGCGCAGGCTCATGGCCAGCCCGTCGAACTTGAGTTCGCAGACGTAGCTGATCTGCGGCGCGTCTTCGGCCAGGCCCAACTCGCGGCGCACGCGTGTGTCGAAGGCGCTGGCGCCGGCGGGCGTGATGTCGGTCTCGGTTCGGATCGACAGCATCGGCACCCGGTGGCGCACCTTGGCCAGGCTGTCGAGCACGGTGCCGCCCACGCGCTGCGTCGGCGAATCGGGCGTGCGCAGTTCGGGAAACTCGGTCTCCAGCACCTGCAGGCGCTGGAACATCTTGTCGTACTCGGCGTCGGGCAGCTCGGGGGCGTCGAGCACGTAGTACAGATGGGCGTGGCGATGCAGCTGCTCGCTCAGTGCGGCGGCTTCGCGTGCCGCTTCGTCGCGCGTTGTCATGGGGGGTCCCTCGGGAAAAAGACGGATCAGCTGAAGAGGCGTCGCGCCAGTGGCGAGCCCGCGGCGAGGTCGCGTGCGTCGAGCGTGTCGTACAGCTGCTCGAGGTCGGTGCCGATCACGTCCATGGTTTCGTCGCGCAGCAACTGGCCGTCGCTGTCGGTCACCACGCCGTCCATCTCGCGGGCGAGCGTGGCAGCAGCTTCACGCATGCGGCGGAACGGCTCTTCGCCGCGATCGACCTGCGGCACGTCCAGGCTCAGGCTGAGCTCGCGAATCGCCGATTGCGCCGGATCGTCGGCCAGCGCGGCCTGGGTGTCGAACGAGAGCCCGAGGATCGGCGGCAGGCCGGCCTCGCTGGTCGGCAGCACCATGCGGCCCGGAATGATCCCGGCGACAAAGCCCAGCCGCGCGGCGTTCTGCTGCACATAGCCCGGGCTCCAGGCCGCGTGCAGCGCGCGCAGCACGAAGCCCAGTTGCGCGTCGTGCGCGCTGGCGAACTGGTCGAGCTCGCGGGCGCGCGCCACTTCGTCGAGCATCTCGGGAAACTCGGGCGCGCCGTTCACGGCATCGGCAAAAGCCTGCGCCTTGACCACGAATTCGGAGTACTCGATCTCGTTGAGCGCCCCGGTGCGGTTGGCCAGCTGCACGCCGACCTGGAAGGCGCGGTAGCGCTGCCCGGGTGCCGGCGGCTCCCATTGGCTGGTGAGGTCGTTCAAACCTTCGATGGCCACCGGCTTGCTGCCGGCGCGGCGCGTCGACGGCATGGACGCGAGCGCGGCATCGCCCGAGGCCAGGCCTTCGAGCGAGATGGGCGCGATGACGTCGATCAGCGGATCGAGCCCGCCACGGCGCTCGCCGGTGGGCACCGGCACGCCGCTGGGCGCGGGCAGGTCGGGATCGAACAGCGGCTCGTGGCGGTCGCTGCCGGCCACCTGGCTCGGGTCGGCATGGAGCATCGGCTCCACGCCGCCGTCGCTGCCGCCGGCCAGCGCGCGCTCGGCTTCGGCCAGGGCGACATCGACCGCATCGGGCTGGCGCGGCGCGTTGCGGCGCGACATCAGGGTGTTGTAGGCCACGACGGCCGCGAGAACGAGGCCGCCGAGGATCGCCAGGGCGAGGGTGAGATTGCTCATGCGCGCGCCTGCCTTATGCCGCTTCGACCATCGAGACCGCCGACTCCATGTCGACCGCAACGATGCGCGACACGCCCTGCTCCTGCATGGTCACGCCGATCAGCTGTTCGGCCATTTCCATGGCGATCTTGTTGTGGCTGATGAAAAGGAACTGGGTTTCACGGCTCATGGCGGAGACGAGTTTGGCATAGCGTTCGGTGTTGGCGTCGTCCAGCGGCGCGTCCACTTCGTCCAGCAGGCAGAAAGGCGCCGGGTTCAGCTGGAAGATGGCGAACACGAGCGCAATGGCCGTGAGCGCCTTCTCGCCGCCCGAGAGCAGGTGGATGGTCTGGTTCTTCTTGCCGGGCGGCTGGGCCATGACCTGCACGCCGGAATCGAGGATTTCGTCGCCCGTCATCATCAGCTTGGCGTTGCCGCCGCCGAACAGCTCCGGGAACATGCGGCTGAAGTGCTCGTTGACGATCTTGAAGGTGCCGCCGAGCAGGTCGCGCGTTTCGGCGTCGATCTTGCGAATGGCGTCTTCGAGCGTGCCGATGGCTTCGTTCAGGTCGGCCGACTGCGCATCGAGGAAGATCTTGCGCTCGCTCGCAATGGCGAGTTCGTCGAGCGCGGCCAGGTTGACGGCGCCGAGCGCGACCACCTCGCGGTTCAGGCGGTCGATTTCGCTTTGCAGGCCGGTCAGGCGCACCTTCTCGGTCTCGATCGATTGCGCGACCGCTTCGAGGTCGGCGCCGGCGTCGTCCAGCAGCTGCTGGTACTGCTCGACGCCCAGGCGCGCGGCCTGTTCCTTGAGCTGGAACTCGGTGATGCGCTGGCGCAGCGGATCGAGTTCGCGCTCCAGCTGCAGCCGGCGCTCGTCGCTGGCGCGCAGTTTGAGCGTGAGGTCGTCGTACTGGCTGCGGGCCGCACCCAAGGCGGTCTCGCGCTCCAGCTTGAGCGACAGCGCGTCCTGCAGCCCGGCCTGCGCGGCGGCGTCGGACAGGCGGCTGAGCTCGGCGCGGGCGCGCTCGTCTTCGTCGGTCAGCGCGACGGTCTGCTGCGAGGCGGTTTCGATGCTGCGGTTCAGTTCGCCGCGGCGCGCTTCGAGCGTGCGCTGCGAGAACGTGGCTTCCTGCGCCTGTCGTTCGAGGCTGCGGTGCTGTTCGCGGCTGGCCGTGAGCGCGCGGCCGGCCTCGATCACACGCTCGTCGAGTTGTGCATGCCGCTCCTGGCTGTCGGCGAGCTGCATATCAAGCTCTTCGAAACGACCTTCGGCGGCGATGCGCTTTTCCTGCAGTTCTTCGAGCTGGGCATCGACCTCGCCGAGGTCGGCGGCCAGCTGCTGGCTGCGCGCGCGGGTCTGTTCGGCGAGCTGCGTCATGCGCAGCGTTTCGACCTGCAGCTCATGGGCGCGCGACTGCGTTTCAGCGGCTTCGCGGCGGGCCGTGACGAGGCGCTGCGCGGCGTCGCCGTAAGCAGCTTCGGCACGGACCAGCGCGGTGCGCGCCTCTTCGTTGATGAGCGTCTGGGCCTTGAGCTGGCGCTCGAGGTTTTCCATTTCCTGCTGGCGGGCCAGGAGGCCGGCCTGCTCGGAATCGGGCGCGTAGAAGTTCACGCTGTGCGACGACACGGCATGGCCGCTGCGCACGTAGATCACCTCGCCGGGCTGCAGCGTGGCGCGCTGGGCCAGCGCCTCTTCGAAAGTCTCGGCCGTGTAGCAACCGTGCAGCCAGTCGTTCAGCAACGCCTGCTGGCCAGCGTCGTTCAGGCGCAGCAGGCTCGACAGCTTGGGCAGCGCGCCCGCGCCCTGCGGCACGCCAGCGGCGGGCGGGCTGTAGAAGGCCAGCTTGGAGGGCGGTGCGTCGTTGCCGAAGGCACGCACCATATCGAGCCGGCTGACTTCGAGCGCGCCCAGGCGCTCGCGCAGCGCGGATTCGAGCGCGTTCTCCCAGCCCTGCTCGATGTGGATGCGGCTCCACAGGCCCTGCAGGCCGTCCAGGCCATGCTTGGCGAGCCAGGGGGCGAGCTTGCCGTCGGTCTTGACCTTCTCCTGCAGCGCACGCAGCGCTTCGAGGCGGGCCGAGAACTCGGCATGGCGGGCGCCCTCGGTGTTGACGGCCTGCTGCTTGGCGCGGCGGTCTTCGTCGAGCTGGGGCACGGCCTCCTGCAGTTCCTGCAGGCGGGCGTCGGATTCGCTGGCGGTTTCCTGCGCCGCGGCCAGCTGCTCCTGCATCTCGGTCAGCCGGTCTTCGTCGGGCGCGGCGAGCGCGTTCTGGTCGGCGCGCAGGCGTTCGCTGCGCAGCGTGAGCTGGCGGCTCTGGTCTTCGATGTTGCGCTGGTCGGCGGCCAGCACTTGGATCTGCTGCTGCACCTGCGACACCGTCGCGCGCTGCGTGTTGGCTTCGTTCTGCGCACGCTGCACGGCCTCTTCGAGGTCAGGCAGGCGTGCGTCGTGCTCCTCGAGCTGCGCGGCCAGCAGGATGGCCTGCTCTTCCGCATCGACGCCGGCACCGGCCAGCGTCTCGATCTCGGCCTCGGCCTCTTCGCGGCGACGGCCCCATTGGCCCATCTGTTCGCGCAGCTGCACGAGGCGTTGCTCGACGCGCTGGCGGCCTTCGACCACGAAGCGGATCTCGCCTTCGAGCCGGCCGACTTCGGCGCTGGCTTCGTACAGCTTGCCCTGCGCCTGGTTCACCAGGTCGCCGGCGCCGTAGTGGGCCTGGCGCACGGTTTCGAGTTCGGACTCGATGCGGCGCAGGTCGGCGGTGCGCGATTCGAGGTCGTTGATGGCCTTTTCCGAATCGGCCTTGATCTTGGCCTGGTCGGCATCGCTTTCGCCGCGCTTGAGGAACCACAGCTGGTGCTGCTTCTTCGTGGCGTCGCCCTGCAGCGCGTTGTAGCGCGCCGCCACCTCGGCCTGCTTCTCGAGCTTCTCGAGGTTGGCGTTGAGTTCGCGCAGGATGTCTTCGACGCGCGTGAGGTTCTCGCGCGTGTCGCCCAGGCGGTTCTCGGTTTCGCGGCGGCGCTCCTTGTACTTGGAGACACCCGCGGCCTCTTCGAGGAACAGGCGCAGTTCTTCGGGCTTGGATTCGATGATCCGGCTGATCGTGCCTTGGCCGATGATGGCGTAGGCGCGGGGCCCGAGGCCCGTGCCCAGGAACACGTCCTGCACGTCGCGGCGACGCACCGGCTGGTTGTTGATGTAGTAGCTGCTGGTGCCGTCGCGCGTGAGCACGCGGCGCACGGCGATTTCGGTGAACTGGTTCCACTGGCCGCCGGCGCGGTGGTCGGCGTTGTCGAACACCAGTTCGACGCTCGAGCGGCTGGCCTGCTTGCGGGTGGTCGTGCCGTTGAAGATCACGTCCTGCATCGACTCGCCGCGCAGTTCCGACGCACGCGACTCGCCGAGCACCCAGCGCACGGCATCCATGATGTTCGACTTGCCGCAGCCGTTCGGCCCCACCACCCCGACCAGTTGGCCCGGCAGCAGGAAGTTGGTGGGTTCGGCGAACGACTTGAAGCCCGAGAGCTTGATGGAGTTAAGACGCACGACTTGTCGCCCTGCCTTGGCGTAGCGCCAAGGTATTGATTTGTAAGGAAAATTGCACGGGCCCGCAGCTTGAAGCGAGCCGCCGCCCCAGCCGTGGATGATAACGTCAGGGCATGAGCGATTCCCTGGCTTCTCCCCTCGCGGCGCGACGCACCTGCCTGCTGGCAGGCACCGCGGCCGCCCTGCTCGCGCCGCTGGCGCTGACGGGCTGTTCCTCCTTCCGTTCCACCGAGCGCGCCGAGCCCTACGGCAACCAGGAATGGCTGCAATCGGGCACCAACCGCATCGCCAACCTGTCGCTGCGCGACAACCTGCAATCGGTGCGCCGTGTGCAGACCACGCTGTACCGACGCAACCCGCGCGAATGGCGCAAGTCGGCCGCCAGCATGGAAGAAGCCACGCAGCGCACCTGGGACGCGGTCCTGCAGGGCACGCCGCTGCCCGAATTGCGCGGCGCCACCGGCATCGACGCCATCCGCCTGGCCTTCGAGACCGGCCCGCAGGCCTACCAGGGCGACCGCGTGGCGGCGCTGGTCGTCGGGTGGGCATCGATGCTCAAGCAGGCCAACGGCAACACCTGGGACCAGACCATGATCGACGGGGTCGACGCCGAGAACAGCTACCGCACGGCGCGCAACTTCGAGATTTCGCTCTGGCTCATCTCTTCCAAGACCGGCCCCGACGGCCAGCCGCTGCTGCTGGCCACCGAGATCAGCGAGCGCGGGCGCAACCTCGTGGCCGACCGCGAGCTGTCGAAGGTGGTGGCACGGCTCGACCTACTGGCCGCGCAGGCCGACGAGAAATACCGCCGGGCGGCCCTCGATTTCGGGCAGAACTGGGTGATGGGCGTGGTCATGCCGCTCTTCACGCTGATACCCAAGTAGGCTCTTTGCATCGGAAATATGTTTCCCAAATAGGCATTTACGGTAATATCTTTCCGTGGACAAGCAGGAACTCATCACCGCCCTCACGGCGCGTCGCGGGGCCGCCGGCCTCACGAACGCCGAGATCGCCTTGCGCTCGGGGCTCACCGAGCGCTCGGTGCGCAATGCCCTGAGCCTGAAGGGCAATCCGCAACTGTCGTCGCTGCTCGCGCTGGTCGATGCGCTGGGGCTCGAACTGCAGCTCGCGCCCAAGGGCTTCGGTGAAGGCACGGCCGTCGATCCCGGCTACCGCCCGGTCGCCACGCGTGTCGGCCGGGCGCTGGCCGAAGCGCCTGCCGCGCCGCCCTACGTGCGGGGCCGCCGCTCACCGCCATGAACGTCAAGATCCTCGAGATTTCGCTCGGCGCACACCGCCTCGGCAAGCTGTTCCAGTACGCAGACCTGTGCCGTTTCGTGGCGGAACCCGAACTGATCGCCAACCCGCTGCCGGGCGTGCTCTCACTGTCGATGGTCGCGAGCGACCCGGCGGCCCAGGCCGCGCTGTGGAGTGACGTGAAGAACCCGTTGTTCAACGCCCAGGGCGGCCAGTTGCCCGGCTTCTTCCAGAACCTGCTGCCCGAGGGCGTGCTGCGCAGCCACATCGCGCAGCTGCGCGGTTGCCGCGAGAACGATCACTTCGAACTGCTGGCGGCCTGCGGCGGCGACCTGCCCGGCGCCGTGGCCGCGCGCCCGGTGTCGGTGGACCGCGGCACGCTGCAGCGGCTCATCACGCAGGACCAGGACGCGCTCGAGATGTCGGTGGTTGAGCTGCCGATGCCGCAGGGCATCTCGGTCTCGGGCGTGCAGCCCAAGCTCGGCCTGCGCCGCCAGGGCGGGCGCTACGTGGCGCGCGTGCGCGCCGGCGCCAGCACGCGCGTGATCGCCAAGCTGCCGGTGGCCGGCCGGCCGCACATGCCGCAACTCGAGATGCTTTCGCTGCAGATGGCCGGGGTGGCGGGTGTCGAGGTGTGTCACGCCGAACTCGCGCCGCTGTCGGCCATTGCGGCGGAGCACAGCTATGCGCTGCCGGACGAGCCCGAGTTCCTGGCCGTCACGCGTTTCGACCGTGATGGCGCGCGCCGCATCCATTTCGAAGACTTCGCGCAGGTGCTAGCGGTCGACCCGATGCACAAGTACAGCGGAAGCTACCTCGACATGGCGCTCGCGATGCGCGCCTTTCCGTCTCTCGGCGAAGACGCTGTGCTCGAACTGGTGCGCCGGCTCGTGGTCAACGACCTGCTGGGCAACCCCGATGCCCACCTGAAGAACTTCGGCGTGCTGTACCCCGACGGCATCGCACCACGGTTGGCGCCGGCCTATGACATCGTGGCCTACGCAGCGCTGCAGGGCGTCGAGGGCCACGCGCTCCCGCTGCTGCCGGCCCCGGTTAGCGCCACCGCTGCGCGTCGCACCGCGATGTTCACGCCCGCCAACGTGCGCGCGTTCTGTTTCTCGGCTGGCTTGCACGAGCCGCGCATGCGGCGCGTGGTGGCCGACACGGCCCGCCTTGCGCGCGACCAGTGGCCCGCGATGATCGACGCGTCGGCACTGCCGGCCCCGTGGAAGAAACGGCTGCAGCAGCGCCTGCAGGCACATCCCTTGCTGCAAGGCATGAGCAAGCGAGGTCGCTAGCCACTGCGGCGCAGCAAGCGAACCCTAGAATGAATCCGCCCTCCCCCACCCCTCAACCCATTCGAGGCAGCAACCACTCATGAGCTCTATCAACTTCATTGGCGGCGAGAAAGGCGGCGTCGGCAAATCGGTCACCGCACGCGTGCTGGCCCAGTACTTCATCGATCGCAGCCGCCCTTTCACCGGCTTCGACACCGACCGTTCGCACAGCTCTTTCACGCGCTTCTACGAGGGCTTTGCCTCGCCCGTGGTGGTCGACAGCTTCGAAGGCCTGGACACGGTGGTGAACGGCTTCGAGACCAACCCGAAGCAGAGCGTGATCGTCGACCTCGCAGCGCAGACGCTAGCGCCGCTGTCGCGCTGGATCAAGGAGTCGGACCTGTTCGACGTGTTCGACGAGATCGACGTCACGGTCAACTTCTGGCACGTGCTGGACGACGGCAAGGACTCCACCGACCTGCTCGGCACGCTCATCGACACCTTCGGCAACCGGCCCAACTACATCGTGGTGCAGAACTACGGGCGCGGCAGCGACTTCGGGATGCTGCTGGCGTCGCAGTCGCTGTCGAAGGCCAATGCGAATGGCGCACGCGTGATTGCCTTGCCGCGTTTGCACGAGGCCAGCATGCGCAAGATCGATGCGCAGAACACGAGCTTCTGGAAGGCCGTGAACGACCGCGAAGGGGCGCATGCGCTCGGGTTGCTGGAACGGCAGCGCGTGAAGTCGTGGCTGGCTACGGCTTACGCGGCCTTCGATACGCTGCCTCTTTAAGCCAGTTTTTCATGGTCTGTTGCGCATGCCGGGCGCTTGCTGCGGCATGAATGAATGCGCCGGCCATCTCGAACGTTTCGTCAGTTCAGTTGATTACAACAAGCAAAGAGAGAGGGAGATTCACCATGGACATCCACGTCAATCGAAATGGGCAGGGGTTCGGCCCCTATGAGGAGAGCGAGGCCAGATCGCTGTATGCCCGGGGAAACATCGCTGAGACAGACTTGGTCTGGCGCGATGGAATGGCCGAATGGCAGCCGGCTCGGCAATTTTTCGGCGAGCGGGCCATGCTGTCCGGTGCGCCTCCCATCGTCCCACCGCACCCTTTTCCAGCCCATCAGCCGCCCCCTGTGCCAGGCTACGTCGCGCCGCCGTCCTCCTACGCAAACCAGACAGCGAGGCCTGAGGAGAAGCTCCCACCCAAATTGCACTGGGCGCTGGTCTTGCTGTTCACGGTGCTGAGCTTCGGCATCTTTGGCGTGGTCTGGCTGTTTATCCAGTCGTCGTGGGTACGCACGATCGATTCCCGGTCCAACGCCACCATGTACCTGATCGGCTATGTAGTTCTGGCTTCCATTGGCGCCATCGTCGATGCCGCATCGGAATCTTCGGACACCCAAAGTCTTGGCTGGCTGCTTCAGATTCCGTCGTACGTGCTCTTCTATTGCGGGTACTACTCGATGAGGCGCTCGATGCTCGACCACTACAACAGCGTCGAACCGATCAGGTTGAATCTCTCGGGCGCCATGACCTTCTTCTTCAGCCTGCTCTACCTTCAGCATCACATGACGCGCATCGCCAAGTGGAAGGAAACCGGAAACATCAAGCCGCAGTAGTCTGCGATTCAGAGAGCGGTCGGTGGCGGTCAGGCTCCGTTGCCGACGCTCAGATCATCCCGCCGTTGATCGAGATCACCTGCCCCGTGATGTACGCGGCTTCATCGCCTGCCAGGAACGCCGCCAGCGCTGCCACTTCCTGCGGCGTTCCGGCGCGCTTCACGGGCACCATCTGATTGATGAGCGCGGGATCGAACACCGCATCGGCCATCGGCGACGCGATGATTCCCGGCGCGATCGCGTTCACGGTCACGCCGCGCGACGCCACTTCGAGCGACAGCGCCTTGGTCGCGCTGTTCAGCGCGCCCTTGGCCGCGGCGTAGTTCACCTGTCCCTTGTTCCCCGCGATGGCGGCGACAGACGAGATGTTCAGCACGCGACCCCAACGGGTGCGCATCATCGGCAGCAGCAGCGGCTGGGTCACGCGGAAGAATCCGTTCAGCGACACGTCGATCACCTTGTGCCATTGCTCGGCACGCATGCCGGGCAGCACGGCGTCGTCGTGCACGCCTGCGTTGTTGACGAGGATCTGCACCGCGCCGCCGTCGAGGATGCGTGCGCAGCCGGCGGCGCAGGCCTCGTCGCTGCGCAGGTCGAACACATGGCATTCCGCCTTGCCGCCGGCGGCGGTGATCGACGCGGCCAGTTGCTCGATGGCCTCGGGCCGCGAGTTCGCATGCAGCAGCACGGTGGCGCCGTCGCGTGCAAAACGCTCCGCCATGGCCGCGCCGAGCGCGCCGCTGGCGCCGGTGATCAGTGTGCGTTTTCCTTCGAAACTCATGACGGTGTGCTTTCGGTGTCCGCCAGCGGCGTGTTCAAGACCACCACGGCCCGGCCTTCGGCCAGCAGGCGGCCGTCGTCGGCCGCCACCGTGAATTCATACAGGACCTGCCGGTCGTCGCCGGACAGGCGCTTCGCGCGCACCTGCAACGCCCCGGCGATGTCGTCCAGCCGCGCCACCGCCAGCTTCACGTTGCGCGCGCTGGCCAGGAAGCCGGCCGACGGCGTGCTGCCCTCGGCGGCCAGCAGGCCGCCGTGCAGCGCCATGGCCTGCGCCGCGTATTCGATGGCGTTCGGCGCGAGCAGGCCGCTTTCGGTGCGCAGCGGGTTGTCCGCCTGGCTGTGCGTCGTGGTGCTGCAGTGGATCGATTCGGCGTCCCAGCCTTCGAGGCGTTCCAGCAGGCACATGCTGCCGCTGTGCGGAATACGCGCAGCGATGCCCGCGCGGTCGAGCGTCTGCGGTGCCGTCAAGCGGCAGCCTCCAGGTCAGCCACCAGCAGCACGTTGGCGAACGGCGTGCCTTCGCTCATCGGCATGCTCTGCACACGGAAACCCAGGCGCTGCAGCACGGCGATCCACTCGGTCAGCGGGCGGCCCCAGGTCGGCGAGACCTTGTGGCCGCGGATGCGCGTCACGGTGCGATCGACCCACTGGCTGATCGCGAAACCGCGCGTGCTCGACGCGTCGCCCACGCGCAGCAGCAGACGTGCCTTCGGGTTGCCGCCACGGCGCAGCGCGTCGCGCACGCGGGTCAGCACGCCCTCCTGCGCGGCGAGGTCCACGTAGTGCAGCACGTCGAGGATCACGACCAGGTCGCAGTCGGGCAAGGCGGCCGAGCACATGTCGGCGCACACCAACCGCGGCGTCGGCTTCAGGTGGCCGACCGATGCCTCGGCGCGCGCCACGTCCTTGGGCATCAGCTCGATGCCCGTGTAGTCCGCGGCGGCCGGCGTGGCGGCCCATGAGGCCGGCCAGCGTCCTTGCTGCTGCATCGTGCTCATCGAGGCCAGCAGGCTCACGAAGAGGCCCTGCCCGCAGCCGATGTCGACCACGCGCCGGTGCTGCGCGTCGATCAGGCCGCGTTCGAGCAGCCCGCGGAACACCGGGTCGCGTCCGAGCTTGCCGCGCGCGAACTGCCAGGCGAAGGTGCCGCCCTTCTTGTAGGGCACGGTCGCGGCTTCGTGCAGCTCGCGCCAGGCTTGGTCGGTGGTCATCGTCGATGGCATCACGGCGCTCATGCGGTCTTCAATCCTTCAGGCAGGGTCACGGCGCGCAATCCATCGGTGCGCAGGCGTTGGAGCAACAAGGGCAGGACCTCCAGCAGAACGGGTTGTCCTGCCACGGTGCGCGCGGCGTTGCCGTCGTGCAGCAACAGGATGTCACGCGCCTGCAGGTGGCGGGCGAGGCGCGCCATCACCTTGGCGGCGTCGCCTTCGCGGGTGTCGAAACCGCGCCGCGTCCAGCTCACGAGCGAGAGGCCGAGGCGGTGCAGCACGGGTTCGAGGAAAGGGTTGCGCAGGCCGGCGGGCGCGCGGAAACAGGTCGGGCGCAGGCCGGTCACGTCGGTCAGGATGTCCTGCGCGCGCGCGATCTCCGCCGCGAAGCCGCGCGGGCCGAGGAAAGAGAAGTTGTGGCGATGCCGCGCCGTGTGGTTCTGGATGCTGTGGCCGCGCGCAACGATCTCGCGCGCCAGCGCGGGATGCGCCAGCACGCGCTCGGCGATGCAGAAGAAAGTGGCGCGCTGACCGTGGGCGTCCAGCAGGTCGAGCACGCGGGGCGTGACCTCAGGCTCGGGCCCGTCGTCGATGGTGATCGCCACCTCGCGACGCGCGCCGGCGGCTTCGGGCAGGCGTGTGACGTTCGGGCCGAGCAGGTTGCTGCGCGGCGTGAGCCCCGCACCGGTGATCAGCGCATGGTTCAGCACCACCGCGCCGAGCGCCCAGGGCCAGGCGCCCGGCACCAGCACGCCCGCGCCCAATGCGGCCACATGCACGGCCGCGCTGGCGCGCATGGCCGGCGGCCAGGGCCAGGATTCGGAGGCGGCAGAACGGGTGGAAGGGGCGGAAGGCGACGACATGGTGGGCCCGGATTTTCCCATCAGCGCGGACGCTGTGGGCTCGGGCCCTTCCCGGGCGCCACGTTGCGCGCGAACGCGGCCGACAGCAGCAGCGCCAGCAAGGCGCCCGGCGCCACCACGCGGCCGATGGACGACAGCGCCGGAATGTCCGAGATCGCGATCAGCCCGAACGACACCACCGTCGTGAGGTTGGCCAGCATCAGCGAGGCCAGCGTGTCTTCGTCGGCGCGCCCGGTCGTGCGCAGCTGGTCGAAGAACAGCGCGTAGTTCGATCCCACGGCGACGATCAGCAGCAGCCCCACGAGGTGCAGGATGCCGAGTGCCGCCTGTGCCAGTGCCATGCCGCCCAGCGTGAGCACCACCGCGAACAGCAGCGGCTGGCACACGGCCAGCAGCCGGCGCCACGAGCGCAGGTACACGCCCAACAGCACCACCACCGCCAGCGCGCCCAGCAGCACCTGCACGAAGGCCTCGTGCAGGTAACGCTGGTAGAGGCCGCCAAGTTCGCGGCCGACGTCCACCACCTGAACCTCGGGCAGCCCGGCCAGCGTCTCCTCGAGGCGCCCCTGTTCGAAGCCCGGACCGGGATGCAGCACGACCAGCGTGGACCAGCCACCGCCCGGCCGCTCGTACATCAGCGTGTTCACCACGGAGCCCAGCGGGCCGCCCATGAGGTCGGTGCGCTGCACGGGCGCTTGCTTGCGCGCGGCCTCCACGTCGGCCACGAAGGGACCGAGGCGCGAGGCCGGCAGCGGCAGGCCCTTGGTCGCCTCGGCCAGGTTGGCACGCAGCGTGTCGGCGTCGGGCAGGCTGGCCCGGCGCGCCGTTTGCGCGGCCACGCTGGGCAGCACGCGGGTCACGGCTTCGTAGCCGCTGAGCTCGCCCTTGTCGACCAATGCATCGAGGCGCGCGGCCGCGGCTTCGGTGTGGCGCAGTGCGGCCTGTTCGTCGTCGCCGAAGGCCACCACGAGCACGCCGCCGTCGCTGGCGCCGATGTCCTTGCGCAGCATCTCGTCGAGCTGCTGGGCCGAGCGCGGCACAGGGCTCATCGCGCTCAGGTCGGCGCGCCACAGGTGGCCGCCCTGCCACAGCACCAGCGCGAGCGCCGCCACGCCGAGCGCCGCCAGCGGCCAACGCAGGCGCGGCAGGCCGCGCACCAGCAGGCCGGCCAGGCGCGCCATGTGCCGGCGCATGCCCATGCCGGTCGCGCCATCGGGTGCCAGCACGGGCAGCACGTAGCGCGTGGCGAGCGCGGCCGACACCAGCCCGGCGATCGAGAACACGCCCAATTGCGCCAGCCCCGGAAAGCCCGAGAACACCAGCGCCGCAAAGCCGCACACGGAGGTCAGCAGGCCCAGCCGCACCGTGGGCCAATGCACCTCGCGCCAGCGCTGCCAGCCGGTGCCGGCCACGGCCGCGCCGCGTGCCTGGATCAGGTAGTAGATGGCGTAGTCGACCGTCTCGCCGATCAGCGTGCTGCCGAAGCCCAGCGTGAGCCCGTGCACCGAGCCGAACACCAGGCTGACCGACGCGGTGCCCACCACCACGCCCGTGGCCACCGGCAGGAAGGCGATGACCAGCGCGCGCGGCGAGGCGAAGGCCAGCAGCAGCAGCACGCTCATCACGATGCCGCCCACCACCGCGAGGTGGATGGCTTCGGTCTTGATCTTTTCGCGGCTCATCACCGAGAACACGGGCGGCCCGCTCAGCAGCAGCTTCGGCGCGGCCTCGCCCATGCCGCGCGCGGCGGCTTCGTAGGCGGCCTGCACACGGGCGATGGCGACGGCCTGCGCATCGAGGTCGCCGCCGGCCGCGCGCGTGGTGGCGATCATGAGCGCACGCGGCGCCTCGCGCGACATCCAGACGCCGGCCTCGCTGCGCGGTGCGCTGGCCGGCACCAGCTCCATCGCGATGCGCTGGGTCTCGCCCGTCGGATCGCTGTCGAGCAAGGGCTTGATCGCGTTGCCGGCCGGCGTGCCGAGCATCGACAAGGTGTCGACGATGGCCTCGCGCAGCCCTTCGGCGGTGAACTGCCCCGGCATCACGCCGGACGACAGCTGGTAGCGGTGCTGGAACACCCAGGTGCCGGCCTCGCTCCAGTCGCTCACGTCACCGTTCTGCACCAGGTCGAAGAGCTGGCTTTCGCGCATCGCCTTGCCGACGGCACGCGAGACTTCAGCACGCTGTTCGACGCTGCCGCCCTCGAAGCCCAGCATCAGCGTGCGCGAGGCTACGCCGCTTTGCAGCTGCTCGATCAGCACGCGCTGGCGCAGGTCGGGGCTCTTGGGAAGAAAAGCCGACAGGTCGGCGCCGATCTGGGTGCGCGCGATGACGACCGCGCCGAGGGCCACGACCAGCAACCACGCCAGCAGGACGACGATGCGGCGCGACCACCCCGGCGGGCCGCCCGCCTGCGCCAGGCTCACGGCGTCGCGCGCCCGGGGGCGCCGGCCGGCAGCGCCGACGGCGGCGCGTTGGGCGAGATGTGCATGACCGAGCGGTCACCGCCCACGAACTCCATCTCCAGCCCCAACACCTCGCTGTTGCGGCCGGTGATGCGCATGCTGCGCACCTGCGCGGCCAGCCGGCTGTCGTTGGGCGTGAGGTCGAGCGTCCACTTGCCGGCGGCGCCGGTCACGGTGCTCTTGAAGTAGCGCTGCAGCGTGGCGCCGTCGCCGCTCAGCGTGCCGCGCATGGCTTCGACCAGGCCCAGCAGCTCGGGCATGCTGTCCAGCGCCAGCGTGCGGTTGCGGTTGCCGCGCGACAGGGTCAGCGTGTTGCCGTCGACGGACATGGTCTCGATGCGCGGCGACAGCGTGCGGCGCACCAGCTTGTCGGGCGCCTCGAAGCTCAGCGTGCCGCTCGCGTCGAGCGGGCCTTCGAGGCCGTGCACGAAGCGCTGCTCGGTGAAACGCGCCTCGCCGCTCTTCTGCCGGGCCAGCAGGCCCATCAGTTCGGGCAGGTCGAACGCCGCCCAGGCCGGCGCGGCACAGAAAGCCACCGCCAGCACCACCACCCTGCAAAGCCGATCAAGCCGCATCTTCGAGCCAGAAATCATGAAAATTGAACCAGTTGTACGGGTAGGCGCGGCACAGCGCCTCCAGGCGGGCCACATAGGCTTCGACCGCGCTTCGGATGCGGCGTTCACGCTCCGCGGCGTCGGCGAACGGCGTGCCGAAGTCGGCCAGCGGATCGAACCGGACATCGTAGCGGGCACCGCCGCCGTACATGCCGGCCATGAAGAACACCTTGCGGCGCAGCAGCGCCGCCAGCCGGAACGGGCCGTCGTTGAAGACGGCCGGCTGGCCCAGGAAAGGCAGCACGATGTTGTTGCCGCGCTGGTTTGCCGGCTGCTCCTCACTGCCCGGCAAGGTGCGGTCGGCCAGCATGCCGCCCAGGCCGCCGCCGTCGAGCCAGTCGCGCAGCGCGAGCATCGAATGCGGCCGGCCCAGCGCGATCACGTGGGGCCGCATCTCGGGCAGCGCGATGGCGTTCAGGATGGCGGTGATGCGCTGCGCGTTGTCCGGGTACATCAGCATCGCCAGCCGCATGCGGTTCTGGTGCTTTTGCTGCTTGCAGGCGCCAAGCACCTCGAAGCTGCCGATGTGGGCGCCGAGCAGGAAAGCGCCCCGCCCTTCGGCCGCCTCGACCTCGATCGGGCCGTTGCCTTCGATCTTCAGCTTGAACAGATCCATGCGCCCGCGCAGGAAGTACACGCGGTCGAGCACGGTGGAAGAAAACGCGTGCAGCAGGCGGTAGCCGTCGACCCAGCCCGCGCGCGGGCCAATGGCCCGGAACAGGTAGCGCTTGATGTGGCGGCGCGGCGCCGGCGCGAACAGCAGGAAGTACAGGCTGATCGGCGGCAGCAGCAGCCGCGTGACGTGCCGCCCGCACACCAGCGCCATCAGGCAGATGAAGCGCAGCGCCAGCATGTTGCTGCGCTCGGGCGCGCGCGCCCAGTCGCCCTGCTGGGCCGCCGGGCGGGCGGTCTGCCGCGCCGCTTCGTCCACGGCGCGCGTTTCGGCGTCGGTGTGCTTCATCCCGCCGACTCTGGCACAGCCGTCCAGCGGCCGGTGACAGCCGCCACGCCGTCACAGCGCACGTCGAAACGCACGCCGCGACCGGTTCCGGCCTCGGGATGCAGCTCGATGGACAGCGTGCTGCCGGGGCGCACGGGCGCGAGGAACTTGGCGGCCGCGAGCGTCGGACTCGCGCCGAGCCGTGCCGACAGCGCCGGCACGCGCCGCACGACCTCCATGACCTCGGCCAGCAGCAGCGCGCCGGGCACCAGCGGCTGGCCGGGGAAATGGCCGGCAAAGGCCGGGTGGTCGACCGGCACCGTGTGCGCCATCTGCACCGGCGTCTGGTCGTCGGCCAGCTGGGCCAGCGCGAATTCGCGCAGCGCCCGCACAGTGAGCTTGCCCGTGCCTTCGCGCGGAAAGGCCTTGACCTGCACCACGCGGCGCGGCACGAACACCGGCTCCAGCCGTTGCCGCAGTGCAGCAATGATGTCCGCCGCCGACAGCGTGGGCGCGACCACGAACGCCACCGGCCGCACCACGCCGTCGGCCACCTCGTCGGGCAGCCAGAAGGCGCCGTCCTCGACACCCGCGATGCTGTTCAGGTGGTAGTTCAGGTGCGCGAGCGAACTGCGCCGGCCGGCGACGTGGATCAGGTCGTTGGCGCGGCCGAACAGCCGAAAGCGCCGAGCGTCCAGCAGTTCGAGCACGTCGGCCATGGGCGTCGGCTCGGGAATGAAATCGCCGCTGAAGATGAAGCGCTCGGGGCCGTCGCCCTCCCCCGGCTGTGCATGCACGCGGATCTCGCCGAAGGTTTCCCAGATTTCGCTCTCGGTCGTGCGGCGCGTGGCCACCTGGCCCGATTCGGTGCTGCCGTAGATTTCGAGCAGCACGCCGCCCAGCGCCTGCTCGGCCTGCGCGGCCAGTTGCGGCGACAGCGGCGCGGTGGCCGACAGGATCAGGTCGACCGGCGGCAGCTCGATGCCCGACAGCAGCAGCGTCTTCAGGTGGAACGGCGTGGTCACCAGCGCGCGCGGGCGCGGCACCGAGGCCAGCGCCTTCGCGACGTCGGCCGGAAAGAACGGCCGCCCGGTTTCGAACGCGGCCCCGCCGAGCATCGCGAGCAGCACCGACGACTCGAGGCCGTAGCTGTGCTGCACCGGCACGGTCGCCACCAGCGTGAGCCCTTCGAGCGTGGGCCGCTGCAGCACGCGGCACAGCCGCTCGACCGCCACTTCGACGTCGCCGACCAGCGTGCGCCAGGCCTTGGCATGCGGCTGCGGCACGCCGGTGGAACCCGAGGTGAGCAGGCTGGCCGCATGCCGGCCGCCGTCGATGGCGGGCACCGGCGCATCGCCGGCCGGGCCGGGCACGGCCTCGACCTGCAGGCGCCGCATGCCGGGCGTGTCGAGCTTGTCGTCGTCGGTCAGCGCGAACAGGTGGGCGCCGCCGGTTTCGGTCAGGCGCGCCAGCGTGTCCGGCCGCGCATCGGGCGGCAGCAGGCTGGCGTGGCCGCGCACCAGCGCGGCGCCCAGGCTCACGGCGAAGGCGTAGCGGTCGAGGCACAGATTGACGGCAGGACCTTCGGCGGGCAGTGCGGGCGCCAGGCGCGCGACGTCGGCCAGGAACTGCCGCGTGCTCACCGGCTGGCCGGCGCGCCAGGCCAGGGGCGCGTCGGGGTTGCGGTCCGCGAGC
The DNA here is from genome assembly GCF_009811375.1 of Variovorax boronicumulans. Taxonomy (NCBI): domain Bacteria; kingdom Pseudomonadati; phylum Pseudomonadota; class Betaproteobacteria; order Burkholderiales; family Comamonadaceae; genus Variovorax; species Variovorax boronicumulans. Next base: position 2,179,452 of record NZ_BKDH01000001.1, on the reverse strand, counting down.
AGCGGCAGGAAGGAAGAAGAAGCGGTGTCGGGGATCACGCGGGCTGCGCCTGTTTCATTGGCCGCCAGCGCCGTTGTCCACCGTCGAGGTGCCGTAGAACGCGCGCACCGCATCGACCAGGCGCGTGCGTTCGAATTCGGGATGCAGGCGGTAGCGCACGAGGTGCTCGCCCACGAAAAGCAGCGCCACGCTCAGCGGCGACAGCACGTTGGCCAGCAGCGACCAGGCCGAGAACGGCAGCGTCAGGTAGACCACGATCGACGAGACGACCACCACGGCGAAGTACACCGTCCACACCTGCGTGAGGTGCGTCGTGTACGACAGCATGTGCCCCTTCAGCGGGTGCACGCGCTGCGCGAACTGGGTGATCAGCGGCAGGCCCTTGCCGCGCAGCGTCGAGCCGAACCAGCCGCAGAGCGCACCGTTGATGCCGATGTGCTGCAGCACATAGAGACGGTTCGTGTCGCCCGCCTCACCGAGGAAGACGAGCGAGAAGCCGCCGATGCCCAACGCCGCCGCAATGGCCAGGCCCCAGCGGCCGAACCAGCTGGCGGCGCAGCCCATGGCGGCGATCCACAACGGGCCGAGCAACACCACCACAGCCCAGGGCTCGGTGGCGTGGAACAGCGTCATCCAGTGGGAGAGGCCGGCATACGTGACCCCTACCAGCAGCAGGAGTACGAGTCGCCATCGGGACATGGATCAGGTGGCGCTGCGGTGCTCGGCGACGTGGGTCGCGAGCGTACGCAGCGACTGGAAGATCTGCTGGTTGCGCTCGTCGTCCGAGCGCAGCTGGAAACCGTAGCGGCGCGAGACTTCGAGCGCGACTTCGAGGATGTCGATGGAGTCGAGGCCCAGACCTTCGCCGTACAGCGGGTCGGTGGGAACGATCTCTTCAGGTGCGACCTCGAGATTGAGCGCGTTCACGAGCAACACGGCCAGCTCTTTTTCGATCGGCGACTGTTCGGATGCATCGCCAGTGGCGGGAATGGGGGGCTGAGCAGTCGATGACAAAAAAACCTCCTGAACTTTTTTCCTGAACGACCGTGCGGGGTCGTGAATTATAGGAGTGGCGGTTGATTAGACTGCGCGCTTCGATACGACCCGGAGCGCCCCATGGCCGACCCCCTTCTGATCGCACGCCACGACACCATCGAGTGCACCCTCCTGCCCGGCCTGGCCAACCGCCACGGCCTGATCACCGGCGCCACCGGCACCGGCAAGACCGTCTCGCTCCAGACCATCGCCGAACAACTGTCGAACATCGGCGTGCCGGTGTTCATGGCCGACGTCAAGGGCGACCTGACCGGCATCAGCCAGAAAGGCAGCGTCAGCGAGAAACTGGCCGCCACGCTCAAGGAACGCGGCATCGACGTGCCCGAGCCCGCCGCCTGCCCCGTCACGCTGTGGGACGTGTTCGGCGAACAGGGCCACCCGGTGCGCGCCACCGTGTCCGACATGGGCCCGCTGCTGCTGGGCCGCATGCTCGACGTGAACGAAACCCAGGCCGGCGTGCTGAACCTGGTGTTCAAGATCGCCGACGACAGCGGCATGCTGCTGCTCGACCTGAAGGACCTGCGCGCCATGCTGCAGTACGTGGGCGAGAACGCGAGCCAGTTCACCACCGAGTACGGCAACATCAGCGCCGCCAGCGTGGGCGCGATCCAGCGCGGCCTGCTGCAGATCGAGACCCAGGGCGGCGACAAGTTCTTCGGCGAGCCGATGCTCAACATCACCGACTTCATGCAGACGGTGGGCGGCAAGGGGGTGGTGAACATCCTGGCGGCCGACAAGCTCATGAACTCGCCGCGCCTGTATGCCACCTTCCTGCTGTGGATGCTGTCGGAGCTGTTCGAGCAACTGCCCGAAATCGGCGACCCCGAGAAGCCGAAGCTGGCCTTCTTCTTCGACGAGGCCCACCTGCTGTTCAATGAGGCGCCCAAGGCGCTGGTCGAACGCATCGAACTCGTGGTGCGGCTGGTGCGCTCCAAGGGTGTCGGCGTGTATTTCGTCACGCAAAACCCGCTGGACATTCCCGATTCGGTGCTGGCCCAGCTCGGCAACCGGGTGCAGCACGCGCTGCGTGCCTTCACACCGCGCGACCAGAAGGCCGTGAAGGCCGCCGCCAGCACCATGCGGCAGAAGCCCGGCCTCGACATCGAGACCGCCATCACCGAACTCGCCGTGGGCGAGGCGCTGGTGAGCTTCCTGGATTCCAAGGGCCGTCCGAGCATCACCGAGCGCGTGTACGTGCTGCCGCCGGGCAGCCAGCTCGGCCCGATCACGCCCGAGCAGCGCAAGGCGCTGATCGCAGGCTCGCTGGTGGCCGGCGTGTACGAGAAGACGGTCGACCGCGAATCGGCCTACGAAAAACTCAAGGGCCGCGCCGAGAGCGCGCCCGATGCACCGGCCGCCGGCGCCAAGGGCGGGGCCGCAGCGGAAGAATCGTCCGGCATGGGCGGCATGCTCAACGACATGCTCTTCGGCAGCACCGGCCCGCGCGGCGGCAAGCGCGACGGCCTCGTGCAGACCATGGCCAAGTCGGCGGTGCGCACCATGGGCACGTCGGTGGGCAAGGAGATCCTGCGCGGCGTGCTGGGCGGGATCTTCGGCAGCAAGAAGCGCTGAAGCAGCGCCGTTACCAGCGCAGCAGGCGCGGCCCCAGCGCCGCGCCCAGCAGCACCGGCACCGCGATCCCGCTCACGTACCAGACCGCGAGGAACGGCGCGGTCAGCTCCATGCAGTGCAGCGCGTAGACCGACGCGCCCACGCCGCCGGCCAGCGCGCCGGCCGCGGCCCCGGCCAGCGCGGGCCGCGTCGGTGCCAGCCCGCGCAGCGCCACGAAGGTGGCCGCGAACACCGGCAGCGCCATGAAGCCGATGCTCAGGGCGCAGATGCGCCACGACTGACCCATCAGCAAGGGCATGCGCTCCTCGATCGGCACCGAGAACCAGACGAACGCCGCCAGCCCCCAGATCCCCAGCACGGGCAGCACCCCGCCCCACCACGCGTGGCGCACCCGCACGCCGGGCCGGGCCAGCCGTTGCACCGTCACGAAGGCTGCCGCCGCAATGCACAGCGGAAACAGCACCTTGACCCAGAACATCGGCCAGAACATCGCCTGCACCAGGTCGGGCCGCAGCCCGTACTCGCCGAACAGGATCACGAAGGACAGCGGCAGCGCGGCCAGCACCGCCAGCCCGATGCGCCCGCTGGCGCTGCGCCGCGGCACCGCCGCCTCGCCGGCGGCCAGCAGGTTCACGAGGTCGTCGGTCTTCATGGCGCGGCGCCTCCCCCGAACTTCGCGGCCAGGGCCTTCAGGCCCCGGTGGATGCCGACCTTCACCGCCGACTCCGACATGCCCGTGAGGCTCGCCGTCTCGGCCACCGAGAGGCCTTCGATCTTCACGTGCACGATGGGCAGGCGCTGGCGTTCGGGCAGGGTCTGCAGCAATCCGCCGAGGTCGCGCTTCGCATCGCTGGCTTCGGTGGCCGACGCGGCGAACACGGCCAGGTCGTCGTCCAGCGGGTCATGCAGGTCTTCGCGGACCGACTTGGCGCGCAGCAAATCGATCATCTTGTAGCGCGCAATGGCATGCACCCAGGCCGTCAGCGGCTGGTCGCTCTGGTAGGTGTGGCGCTGGTTGTGCATGGCGAGCAGGCATTCCTGGACGAGGTCTTCCACTTCATCGGGCCAGCCGAACAGGCGCTTGCCCAGAAAAGCGCGCAGGTGCGCGCTCAGTTTCTGCAGGAACTCGCGGTACGCGCCGGCGTCGCCATCGAGGCCGCGAAGGAACAGGCGGCGCAAGGCCGCTTCCGCGTCGCTCGGTGTCGTCCTGCTACCTACGGTGTTTCGTGCCATCGGGCCGGCCGGTTACAGCCTGGTGAAAAAAGATTGCAAGGGATTGTGCCGCGCCCCCGGGGCGGGGCTTGCGCTAAGCTGCCCCGATGCTGGCCGGACTCGTCTCGCACCCCTGGGCCTACCCGGCGCTGGAGGCGGCGCACATCGTGGGCATCGCGCTGCTGTTCGGCGGCCTGCTGGTGTTCGAGCTGCGCGCCCTCGGCCTGGCCCGCGAGCTGCCGGCGCCGCTGCTGGCGCGCCTCACGCTGCGCCCCGCCCTGCTGGGCTTCGGCCTGTGCGCGCTGACCGGCCTGACCATGTTCGCAAGCCAGCCGGGCGAGTTGCTGAGCAACACGGCCTTTCGCGTCAAGCTGCTGCTGATCCTGCTGGCCGGCCTCAACGCCGCCTGGTTCCACCTGCGCGGCGACCTCGGCGGGCAGAGCGGGTTCGCCAGGTTTCAATGCCTCCTGTCTTTGGGGTTTTGGCTCGCTGTCATCATCTGCGGGCGCTGGATTGCCTATGTCTGACCAAGGAGAACGCGATGCTGCATCGACGCATGTTCGTGACCGGTTCGATCGCACTGGCCCTGCCCGCCTGGGCCCACCACGGCTGGAGCAGTTTTGACCAGGAGCGCCCGCTGTACCTGGAAGGCCGCGCCACCAAGGTGAGCTGGCGCAACCCGCACGGCGAGCTGGAGATCGAGCTGCCCGAGAACCTCGCGCTGCCGCCCGACCTGAAGCAGCGGCCCCTGCCGAAGCAAAGCGCCACGGTCGACGGCGCGGCGCTGCTGGCCAAGGCGCAGTTGCCGACGCGGCGCGACCGCAAGTGGCAGATCGAGCTGGCCCCGCTCACACGGCTGCAGGCCTGGGGCGTCGAGGAGATCAAACCCGGCACGCCGGTGGCCGTGCTCGGCTTCACTTTCACCGGCGAGAAAGGCGACGCGGTGCTGCGTGCCGAGTACCTGTTCGTGCACGGCAAGACCTACGGCCTGCGCTCATCGCCTGCATGAATGCCAGTGCGGCCAGGCCGCGCGGGCCCTCGCTTGCCAGCCGCACAAGTGCTCGGTACATTGCATTTTTTGAGGGCCTCAAATGTCTGCAGACAGTACCGCGCTCCCTTCCGCCTTGCCGACCGCGACCGGTGCCAGCCCGGCGCAGAGCCCTCCGCTCCACCCCTCGTCCTCGACCGGCCACATCCGCCTGACCTCGCATGCCGGCGGCTTCGGCGCGCTGCCGATCCACTGGGGCGCGGCCACCGCCACCGAGCGCGGGCCCGTGGTCGGCACCACCACCAAGCGCGCGCACCGCAACGTGATCGGCACGCACAGCGGCTCGTACAGCGTGTACCGCGCGCTGGCCGTGGCGGCCGGCGCGCTCAAGCGCGAACACAAGGCCGACCTCACCAACACCGCGCCCACCGACGTCATCGGCCCCTATCCGCAGTGGAGCGAGCCCGGGCGCATCGTCTCGCTCGACCCCTGGGGCGCGCTCGTGGCCGACGTGTTCTCCACCGAACTCGCGGCCGGCTACGACATCCGCCCGACCATCGCGATCACCAAGGCCCACGTGATCCTGCCCGAGGTGATCGAGGCGCTGCAAAGCGGGCGCCTGAAGGCCGACGGCCATTTCCTCACCACGGGCGGTGCGGCGATGGTGACCAAGGCGGCCATCGAACCCGTGTGGTACCTGCCCGAGGTGGCGCGCCGCTTCGGCTGCTCCGAAACCGACCTGCGCCGCACGCTCTTCGAAGAGACCGGCGGCATGTACCCCGAACTCGTCACGCGCTCCGACCTCGAGGTGTTCCTGCCGCCCATCGGCGGGCAGACGCTCTACATCTTCGGCAACCCGCGCGACCTGGCCAACCCGGACGTGGAACTCACCGCCCGCATCCACGACGAGTGCAACGGCTCCGACGTGTTCGGCTCCGACATCTGCACCTGTCGCCCCTACCTCACGCACGCCATCGAGGAATGCATCCAGGGCGCACAGCGCGGCGGCGTGGGCCTCATCGCCTACTCGCGCAAGGAAGGCCGCGCGCTCGGCGAGGTGACCAAGTTCCTGGTCTACAACGCCCGCAAGCGCCAGGTGGGCGGCGACACGGCCGACCAGTATTTCGCGCGCACCGAGTGCGTGGCCGGCGTGCAGGACATGCGCTTCCAGGAGCTGATGCCCGACGTCTTCCACTGGCTGGGCATCAAGAAGATCCACCGCCTCGTGTCGATGAGCAACATGAAGTTCGACGCCATCACCGGCTCGGGCATCGAGATCGGCGAGCGCGTGAACATTCCCGACGAACTGATCCCGGCCGACGCCCGCGTCGAGATGGACGCCAAGATTGCGGCCGGCTACTTCACCCCCGGCCCGGTGCCGGACGCAGAGGAACTGAAAAAGGCCAAGGGCCGGGGATTGAGCGAATGAGCCGAAGCACCGACATCGACCTGCCCGCCGACGGTTCCGGCAGCCTGCGCCCCGGCGGCGCGGGCGCTGTCGATCCGTCGATCGAGTTCGCGCCCGACACCGCCCACCCGGCCGGCGCTGCCACCTTGCTGCGCACCACCACCGCCATCCGCCAGCGCGCGGGCGCCCTGCTGGCACGCGCGCGCCGCGGCGAGTCGCAGTGGTTCCGCATCGGCAGCGACGACGCGCTCGAAGACGCGGCGCGCACCGTGGCCGAGGTCACGCGCGAGCGCTACCCCTGGGACACCATCCCGTACCACAGCCGCTGGCGCCACTTCGAGGCCGGCGGCGTCGACCGCCGCCTGCAGCTCGACGCGCTGCTCGGCAAAGGCCTCGACGCCCGCCAGCGCGCCCGCGCCCACATCGACCTGACGCTGGTGAGCGTGCTGCTCGACGCCGGCGCCGGCCCGACCTGGCACTACACCGAACCGGCCACCGGCCTGCGCTTCACGCGCTCCGAAGGCCTGGGCGTGGCGTGCTTCCATGCGTTCACGAGCGGGCTCTTCTCGTCCGACCCGAACCACCCGCTGCAGGCCGACGCGGCCGGCCTGCGCGGCCTCGTGACCGAGCGCCTGGGCGACGCTTTCCAGGTGAGCGAGGTCAATCCGCTGGTCGGCCTGGCCGGGCGCGCGGTGCTGCTGCGCCGCCTGGGCGAGGCCATGAGCGAGCAGCCCGAGACCTTTGGCGACGACGGCCGGCCCGCCGGCCTTTTCGATGCGCTCGTGGCCCCGCTGGGCGCGGCCTCGCCGCCCACGGCCGAGATCACGGCGCACCAGATTTTGTCGCTGCTGCTCGACACGCTGTCGCACATCTGGCCCTCGGCCAACGCCATCGACAGCCTGGCGGCCGACGGCAGCGACAACGCGGGCGGCATCGGCTCCGGTGACCCGGCCTTCGCGCTGGGCGACTGCTGGCGCCACAGCGCCGTCGCCGGCCCGGGGCTCACCAACGGCTGGATGCCGTTCCACAAGCTGTCGCAGTGGCTCACGTACTCGCTGCTCGAGCCCTTCGAATGGGCCGGCGTGAAGGTGCGCCACCTCGACGCGCTCACCGCCCTGCCCGAGTACCGCAACGGCGGCCTGCTGATCGACAGCGGCGTGATCGTGCCGCGCGAGGCGGCCTTTCTCACCCGCCGCTGGAAGGCCGGCGACGAGTTCATCGTCGAATGGCGCGCCCTCACCGTGGCGCTGCTCGACGAAATCGCCCCGCGCGTGCGCAAGGTGCTCGACCGCACCGAGGAAGAGCTGCCCCTGGCCTGCGTGCTCGAAGGCGGCACCTGGGCCGCGGGCCGGGTGCTGGCACAGCGCTTGCGAAACGGTGCGCCACCGCTGCAGATCGAGAGCGACGGCACCGTCTTCTAGTCTTTTAGACTCTCCTGTTTTCCGCAACGGCACACCAAAAGAAGACTCCAATGAGCAACGTCCACCTCGTCGACCACCCCCTCGTCCAGCACAAGCTCACGCTGATGCGCCGCAAGGACGCCTCCACCAACAGCTTTCGCCGGCTCTTGAACGAAATCAGCATGCTGATGGCCTACGAGGTCACGCGCGACATGCCGATGCAGGACATCGAGGTCGAGACCCCGCTCGAAACCATGCAGGCCAAGGTCATCGACGGCAAGAAGGTGGTGCTGGTGTCGATCCTGCGGGCCGGCACCGGCATCCTGGACGGCATGCTCACGGTGGTGCCGGGCGCGCGCGTCGGCCACATCGGCCTGTACCGCGACCCCAAGACGCTCACGGCCGTCGAGTACTACTTCAAGATGCCCGGCGAGATGGAGAACCGCGACGTGATCGTGGTCGACCCGATGCTCGCCACCGGCAACTCGGCCGTGGCCGCGGTCGAACGGCTGAAGGAACTCAACCCCAAGTCGATCAAGTTCGTCTGCCTGCTGACCTGCCCCGAAGGCGTGAAGACGATGCAGGCCGCGCACCCCGACGTGCCGATCTACACCGCCGCGATCGACCGCGAGCTGGACAGCCATGGCTACATCCTGCCGGGCCTGGGCGACGCCGGCGACCGCATCTTCGGCACTAAATAGGCTCGCCCCCAGGCTTCGCGCACTTCGTGTCGCTGCTCCTTCCCCCTACCGGGGGCAACACCTGAGGCCCGGCGGAGCCGGTTCCTCGGTGTTTGCTGGAAGGGAGCCGGCCGCGAGCGGCCGGCTCGATTCGGTGGGTGGGCATAGGGATTGCAGGGCTGGTTCTTTCATTTCATCGAGGAGAAGACCGTGACAGCACGCCGTCAATTGATCGTTCGTTCCATCGCCGTCGCCGCAGCGCTTGCGGCGGGCGCCCCGGGCCTTGCGCTCGCGCAGGCCAAGCTTAAGGTGGCTGCCGTGTACACGGTGCCGTTCGAGCAGCAATGGGTGGGCCGCATCCACAAGGCGCTGAAGGCGGCCGAGGCGCGTGGGGAGATCGAATACAAGGCCACCGAGAACGTGAGCAATGCGGACTACGAGCGCGTGATGCGCGAGTACGCCACGGGCGGCAACCAGCTGATCCTGGGCGAGGTGTTCGGCGTGGAAGCGGCGGCGCGCAAGGTCGCGAAGGATTTCCCCAAGGTGGCGTTCCTCATGGGCTCGTCGCTGAAGCCGCAGGCGCCGAACTTCTCGGTGTTCGACAACTACATCCAGGAGCCGGCCTACCTCAGCGGCATGGTCGCGGGCGGGATGACCAAGAGCAACCGCATCGGCATGGTCGGCGGCTTCCCGATTCCCGAAGTGAACCGGCTCATGAACGCGTTCATGGCGGGCGCGAAGGAAACGAACCCGAAGGTGGAGTTCAGCGTGAGCTTCATCAACAGCTGGTTCGACCCGCCGAAGGCCAAGGAAGCGGCCTTCGCGATGATCGACAAGGGCGCCGACATCATGTACGCCGAGCGCTTCGGCGTGTCGGACGCGGCCAAGGAAAAGGGCAAGCTCGCCATCGGCAACGTGATCGACACGCAGGCCCAGTACCCCGACACGGTGGTGGCCTCGGCGCTGTGGAACTTCGAGCCCTCGGCCGACCGCGCCATCAAGCTGGTGAAGGAAGGCAAGTTCGCCGCCGAAGACTACGGCGTGTACTCGCACATGAAGCACAAGGGCTCCGAGCTCGCGCCGCTGGGCACCTTCGAGAAGAAGGTGCCGGCCGACGTCGTGGCCAAGGTGAAGGCGAAGCAGGCCGACATCCTGGCCGGCAAGTTCACCGTGAAGGTGGACGACGCCCAGCCGAAGTCCACCGCCAAGTAACCAGCAGACAGACAAGCGAGCAGACCCGAACCCATGAAGCGTGCGCGATGGCAGACCGCAATCCATGGCGTGGCCATCGCGGCGTTGGCCGCCGGGCTCGCCGCCTGTCAACCTGAGCCGGCGGCCCCAGCCACCGCCCCGGCGGTCGAGGTGCCCGCATCGGCCGCCTCGGCACCCGCTGCCGCTGCGCCGCCGGTGGTCGCGCCACCGGTCGGCATTCCAGCCGCATTGCAGGCGCGCGCCGACGCCCTGCTCGCCGCGCACCGCCAGATGATCGTGCTGATGACCGGCGAGCGTGCGCTCGAGGCGGCCGAGAAGCGCGCCGTCAGCGCCGTCGGGCAACAGCTCTTTCACGAGATGCAGGAGCGCCAGCAGGCGCTGATCGCCCAGGCCGCGGACATGACGGACCCCGCCGCGGTGGCGGGCCTGAACGCGCTGCTCGACCGCATCGAGAGCGAGCCCAGCTGGTTCGATGCCGACCGGCTGGCGTTCAAGGAATTCCTGTCCGAGCTGAGCACGCGCTACAGCCAGGCGCAGTCGCTGTCCGGGCTCAAGCTCGGCCGCCGCGCCAGCGAAGACCTGGCCGTGCTCGCCGAGATCGAGCAGGCCTATGACCGCGAGCTGAAAGACGTGTTCGGCCGCTTCGCGCAGCGCGGCATCGAGCCCAAGCGCGAGAAGTGGGCCGACTACGTGGCCAAGCTGCAGGGCCTGTACTCGCGCGAGCAGATCCTGAAAGACTTCGGCGCCATCGTTCCCTACACGCAGCCCCCGGGCGGCGCCAAGGAAAAGGACAGCGCGGACGCACGCGAGATCTTCGGCACCTCGCTGCCCGCCAAGACCGTCGTGCTGACCTTCGACGACGGCCCGCACGCCAAGCACACCGACGAGATCCTCGAGATATTGAAGCGCTACGACGCGCCCGCCATCTTCTTCCAGCTCGGGCGCAACCTGGGCAAGCTCGACGCCCAGGGCAAGGCCCAGCTCAATGCCAACGGCGCGACCGCCAAGCGCGTGCTGGCCGCCGGCCACGTGCTCGCCAACCACAGCTTCAGCCACGGCATGATGGCCAAGATGACGGACGACGCGGTGCGCGTCGAAGCCAGCGAGACCGAAACGCTGCTCGACGCCACCGGCCGGCCGCAGTCCACCCTCTTTCGCTTTCCCTACGGCGCGCGCAACGAGGCCAAGCTGAGCACGGTCGAGGCGCTCAAGCTGCGCTCCATGATGTGGACCGTCGACTCCATGGACTGGGCCGACCCGGTGCCCAAGTCGATCGCCGACCGCGTGTTGGCCGAGGTCGACAAGGCCAAGCGCGGCGTCATCCTGTTCCACGACATCCAGGGCCGCACCGTGCAGGCCCTGCCCACGGTGCTCGACCAGTTGGTGGCCGACGGCTACCGCTTCGCCACCTGGCGCGACGGCAAGTTCGTCGTGAGCGCCTCGAAAAAGGCGGCGCCCGACGACGGCGTGGCCGCCACCTCGGGCGACACGCTCTACCGCGAAAGCCACGCGCTGGTGATCGGCATCGACAAGTACGCCAAATGGCCCGGCCTGCACCACGCGGTGCCCGACGCCAAGGCCATGGAGCAGCTGCTCGTGACCCGCTTCGGCTTCAAGGCCGAGAACATCACGGCGCTGTACGACGACCAGGCCACGCGCGCCAACATCCTGCGCGCGCTGAACGAAAAGCTGACCGACGGCAAGCGCGTGAAGCGCGACGACCGCGTGCTGGTGTTCTTTGCCGGCCACGGCAGCACCCGCAAGCTCGCGAGCGGGCGCGACGTGGGCTACATCGTGCCGGTCGACGCCACGCTGGACAACCTGCCGTCCGACGCCATCTCGATGCCGCAGCTGCAGGAGGTGGCCGAGGCGCTGTCGGCCAAGCACGTGCTGTTTCTCGTGGACGCCTGCTACTCGGGCCTGGGCCTCACGCGCGGCGGTGCCGCGCAGGGCAACAGGAACTTCCTGACCGACAACGCGCGCCGCATCGGCCGCCAGATGCTCACCGCCGGCGGCGCCGACCAGCAGGTGGCCGACGACGGCCCCGGCGGCCACTCGGTCTTCACCTGGACGATGCTGCAGGCGCTGTCGGGCAAGGCCGACCTGAACGGCGACAACGTCATCACCGGCACCGAACTCGCGGCCTATGTGGCGCCGGCGGTCTCGGCCATCGCGCGGCAGACGCCGGCCTTCGGCAGCCTGCCGGGCTCGGAGGGCGGCGAGTTCGTGTTCGCGTTGCCCGTCGAGCGCGAGGGCCTCAGCGGCGACAGCCTGCAGCTCGACGCCGCCGCCAGCCAGGTCAACAAGCGCATCGACCAGGCCAACGAGCAGGCCGTGCATGCGGCGGCCGTACCCAAGACGGCCAAGGCGACCAAGGCCGGCCCGCCCGCCGTCGAGGTGGTGGTGAAGAACCTCGAAGGCGCCGACACCAAGCTGACCATGCCGGCCGCCGCGCCGCTCACGCCGCGCGTGGCCGCCCAGCGCGCCAACGACCGCGGCCTGCAGCTGTACCGCGAGCGCCGCTACGACGAGGCCGAAGCCGCCTTCACCGAGGCGCTGAAGCTGCAGCCGCGCTTTGCGCTGGCGGCCAACAACCTCGGTTTCGTGTACTTCAAGCGCGGCAAGCCGGTCGAGGCCGCGCGCTGGTTCGAGCAGGCCATCGACATGGACGGCAGCCGCGCCCTCGCCTACCTGAACCTGGGCGATGCCTACCTGCAGGCCGGCAACGACGCCAAGGCGCTCGCCGCCTACACCACCTTCGTCGGCCTGGCACCGAAGCACGCGCGCGTCGCCGCGCTGCAGGCCTGGATCGCCACGCCCGACGCCGCACACCGCCCCTCACTCCCGCCCACCAACTCCTGATGCCCATGACGAACACTTCCTCGCTTCTCCAGCGCCTGCGCGGCCCGGTCCTGGCCGCCGCGCTCGGTCTCGTGCTGACGGGCTGCGTCGGCGTCTACAAGTCGGACGTCGTGAGCATCAACAGCAGCACGCGGCTGGACGACACGCCGCGCCTGGCCGTGATCTCGGCCTTCGAGCCCGAGCTCAAGCTGCTGCTCACGCGCCTGCAAGGGCCCCGCAAACACAGCGTGAACGGCGTCGAGTTCACCACCGGCACGCTCGAAGGCAAGCCCGTGGTGCTGTTCCTCTCGGGCATCAGCATGACGAACGCGACCATGAACACGCAGCTCGTGCTCAACCGCTTTCGCATCACCGGCATCGTGTTCAGCGGCATCGCGGGCGGCGTGAACCCGTCGCTGCACGTGGGCGACGTGACGGTGCCGGCCCAGTGGGGTCAGTACCTCGAGGTGCTCATGGCACGCGAGACCGCGCCCGGCAAGTACAGCGCGCCGCCCTTCATCACCGACGCGACGCTGCCCAACTTCGGCATGAACTTCCCGCGCCCGGTCGAGGTGCGCTCGGCCGCCAAGCCCGGCATCGAGCGCAAGTTCTGGTTCGCGGCCGATCCGAAGATGCTCGAAGTGGCGCGCAGCATCCGCAACGTCGAGCTGGCGAACTGCGGCGCCGGCAAGTGCCTGCCGCGCAAGCCGCAGCTGGTGGTGGGAGGCAACGGCGTGTCGGGCCAGGCCTTCATGGACAACAAGGCCTACCGCGAATACACCTACAAGACCTTCCAGGCCAACGTGCTCGACATGGAAACCGCCGCCGTGGGCATGGTCGCCTACAGCAACGGCGTGCCTTACATCGCCTTCCGCTCGCTCAGCGACCTCGCGGGCGGCGGCGACGGCGAGAACGAGATGGGCACCTTCATGAGCATCGCGGCCGACAACTCGGCCAAGGTCATGCTGGCCTTCCTGGCCGCGTGGAAGTGACGGTGGCGCCCGGGCGCCTGCCTCGTCTTGTGCTGCTGCCGGGCATGGACGGCACCGGCGATCTCTTCGCGCCGCTGGCGCAGGCCCTGGGGCCGCAGGCCGCCATCGACGTCGTGCGCTACCCGGGCCGCCAGGTGCTGGGCTACGACGAACTCGAGCCGCTGGTGCGCGCGCAACTGCCGACACAGCAGCCTTTCGTGCTGCTCGGCGAATCGTTTTCCGGTCCGCTGGCCATCTCCCTCGCGGCCTCGTGTCCGCCGGGGCTGCGCGGCCTCATCCTGTGCTGCAGCTTCGCGCGCCGGCCCGCGCGCGGCCTGGCACTGATGCGCGCGGGCCTGCTCGACCTGTCGATGCGCCTGCTGCATTCGAAGCTCATGCGCGCGCCGATGCGGCACCTGCTGCTGGGCGGCTCGTCCGCGCCGCACCTGTCGGACATGCTCCAGGCCTCGCTGAAGCAGGTGTCGGTCGCGGTCATGACCCACCGCATGAAGGAAGTGCAGCGCGTCGACGTGCGCGACAAGCTGCCGTTGGTGCGTGTGCCGGCGATGTACCTGCAGGCGCTGCAGGACCGCGTGGTGCCGCGCCGCGCGGTGGCCGCCATTCAGCGCGGGTTGTCGGCGTTGCACCTGGTGCAGCTCGACGGCCCTCACGGCCTGCTGCAGGCCTCGCCCGCCGCCTCCGCGCGGGCCATCGAGAATTTCTGCCGCGACCTGCCGTCGCCACCTGTCTGCCCATGAACCCCACCGTGCTCCGCCTCCAGGGCATCACCAAGCGCTTCGGCCCGCTCGTGGCCAACGACGCCATCTCCCTCGACCTGCAGGCCGGCGAAGTGCTCGCGCTGCTGGGCGAGAACGGCGCCGGCAAGTCGACGCTGATGTCGATCCTGTTCGGCCACTACGTCGCCGACGAAGGCCGCATCGAAGTCTTCGGCTCGCCCCTGCCGCCCGGCAACCCCAAGGCCGCGCTGGCCGCCGGCGTGGGCATGGTGCACCAGCACTTCACGCTGGCCGACAACCTCAGCGTGCTCGACAACGTGACGATGGGCACCGAGCCGCTGTGGCGCCCGGTCTCGCGCCGTGCGGCGGCCCGCGCGCGCCTGCTCGAGGTCGCCCAGCGCTTCGGCTTGCCGGTGCAGCCCGACGCGACCATCGGCAGCCTGTCGGTGGGCGAGCGCCAGCGCGTGGAAATCCTCAAGGCGCTGTACCGCGGCGCGCGCATCCTGATCCTCGACGAGCCGACGGCCGTGCTCACGCCGCAGGAGAGCGAGGCGCTGTTCGCCACGCTCGCGCAGATGGTGGCGCAGGGCCTGTCGGTGATCTTCATCAGCCACAAGCTCGGCGAGGTGCTGCGGGTGTCGCAGCGCATCGCGGTGCTGCGCGGCGGCAAGCTGGTCGCCGAGGCGCGCACGGCCGACACCACGCAGGCGCAGCTCGCGCTGTGGATGGTCGGCCACGCGGTCGAGGCGCCGCAGCGCCGGCCCGCGAAGTCGGTGGGCGACGCGGTGTGCGTGCTCGACCACGTGAGCACCGCATCGACCAAAGACGGCGGGCAGGACCGCCTGCGCGAGGTGTCGCTCACGCTGCGCGCGGGCGAAATCACCGCCATCGCCGGCGTCTCCGGCAACGGCCAGGTCGCGCTGGCCGAGCTGCTGAGCGGCACGCGCCGCGCCGTCTCCGGCAGCGCGCAGTTCATGGGCCGCGCGCTGCCGCCCTCGCCCGCCCGGCTGGTGCAGCGCGGCGTCGCACGCATCCCCGAAGACCGGCACGCGGTCGGCGTGGTCGGCGACCTGCCGGTGTGGGAGAACGCCGTGTCCGAGCGGCTGCGCAGCCCTGTCTTTTCGCGCTGGTCGTTCATCGTCCGGCGCGCCGCCGCGCGGCTGCACGCCCGGCGCATCGAGAAAGCCTTCGACGTGCGCGGCGCCGGCCTGATGTCGCCGGCCCGCTCGCTCTCGGGCGGCAACATGCAGAAACTGATCCTGGGGCGGGCGCTGCTGGCGCCCGAGCAAGTGGAACAAGACACCGACAACAAGAAGTACCCGAACCGCGCCCCGCGCCTCATCGTCGCGCACCAGCCGACCTGGGGCCTGGACATCGGTGCCGTCGCCTACGTGCAGCAGCAGCTCATTGCCGCGCGCGATGCCGGCGCGGCGGTGCTCGTCATTTCCGACGACCTCGACGAAGTGCTCGCGCTCGGCGACCGCGTGGCCGTGATGCACGGCGGCCACCTCGGCGAAGCGCGCCCGGCCGCGGCCTGGACGCGCGAGGCCATCGGCCTGGCGATGGCCGGCGCCACCGCGCCGCAACGCCCGGGAGCCGCCGCATGATGCGCCTCGAACGACGCCACGAAAGCTCGCGCGCCGCGCTGGTGCTGGCCCCCATCGGCGCGGTCGTGTTCACGCTGCTGGTGAGCGCGCTGCTCGTGCGCTGGGCCGGCGCGCCGGTCGGGCGCACCTATGCGCTGCTGCTGCAGGGCGGCTTCGGCTCGGTGTTCGCATGGAGCGAGACGCTGACGCGGGCCATTCCACTGATCCTCACCGGCCTGGCCGCGACGGTCGCGTTCAAGGCCCGGCTCTTCAACATCGGCGCCGAGGGGCAGCTGTTCGCGGGCGCGCTCGCTGCCGTGGCCGTGGGCGGCATGCACGGCGGCACCGGCTTCGAACTCTCACCCTGGCTGCTGTTCCCGCTGATGATGCTGGCTGCTGCGGTGGCCGGCGCGCTGATGCTGCTGGGCCCGGCGCTCATGAAGAACAAGCTCGGCGTGGACGAGGTCGTCACCACGCTGCTCATCAACTTCATCGTGCTGCTGGGCGTATCGGCGCTGCTCGACGGGCCGATGAAAGACCCGACGGCGATGGGCTGGCCGCAGAGCGTGTCGCTGCAATCCGACCTCGAGCTGGGCAAGCTCATTGCGCAGACGCGCGTGCACACCGGGCTGCTGTGGGCGGTGTCGCTCGCGGTGAGCGTGTGGGCGATCTTCAAGTACACGGTGCTGGGCTTCGACATCCGCGCGGTGGGCGCCAACGCCCGCGCCGCCGCGTTCGCCGGCGTGCCGGTCACGCGCACCGTGGTGTTGGTGGCGTTGCTCTCGGGCGCGCTGGCCGGGTTGGCCGGCGCCATCGAGGTGGCGGGCCGCACGAGCTACGTCACGCTCGACATGTCGCCGGGCTACGGCTACACGGGCATCGTGATCGCGATGCTGGCCGGCCTGCATCCGCTGGGCGTGATCGCCGCCGGCGTGTTCGTGGCCGGCGTGCTGGTCGGCGCCGACACCATGAGCCGCGCCGTGGGCGTGCCGACCTACATCGCCGACGTGATCGTCGCGGCCTCGTTGATCGCGGTGCTGGTGGCCACGCTGCTCACGCAGTACCGCGTGCGGATGACGAAATGACCGACCTGCTCGACATTCTTTCCAACCCCGCCTTCTGGGTCGCGGTGCTGCGCATCGCCACGCCGCTCATCCTGGGCACGCTGGGCGTGCTGCTGTGCGAGCGCGCGGGCGTGCTCAACCTGGGCATCGAGGGGATCATGGTCGCGGGCGCCTTCACCGGCTGGCTCGCGGTGTACGCCGGCGCGCCGCTGTGGGCCGGCGTCGGCGTGGCCGCGCTCACGGGCATGGTGTTCGGATTGCTGCACGCCTTCCTGACCGTCGGGCTCGCGCTGTCACAGCACGTCTCGGGGCTGGGCATCACGCTGCTGGCCACGGCGCTGAGCTACTTCGGCTACCGCGTGAGCTTTCCGAAGGTGAACACGCCGCCGACCATCACGCCCTTCGCGCCGATGGACTGGCTGCCCGTGCCCATCCTCGGCGCGCAGACCGCGCTCACGCTGTTCGCGCTGCTTCTGGTGCCGGCGGTGGCCTGGGTGCTGTATCGCACGCCGCTGGGCCTGGCGCTGCGCATGGTGGGCGAGAACCCGCAGGCGGCCGAGAGCCAGGGTGTGTCGGTCGCGGCCACGCGCACCGGCGCCATCGTGGCGGGCTCGGCGCTGATGGGCGTGGCCGGCGCGTTCCTCACGCTGTCGGCCTTCAACGCCTTCTTCTTCAACATGGTGAACGGGCGCGGCTGGATCTGCGTGGCGCTGGTGGTGTTCGCCTCGTGGCGGCCCGGCAAGGCCCTGCTCGGCGCGTTGCTGTTCGCCTTCTTCGACGCGCTGCAGCTGCGGCTGCAACAATCGGGCGATGCCGTGCTGCCTTACCAGCTGTACCTGATGCTGCCCTACCTGCTGTCGATCCTGGCGCTGGTGCTGGTGGCGCGCAAGGCCAGCTACCCGCAGGCGCTGATGAAACCCTACCGCAAGGGAGAACGCTGACATGCCGATGACGCGGCCCCGCCTCCGTCGCCTGCTGGCCACCGCGCTGCTCGCCCTGGCCGGCAATGGCGCTCATGCATTGGGTGCCGACTACGGCCCCGAGCGCTTCGCCACCCACGACGCCGTCACCTGGGTGCAGACCTGCGGCACCTGGGGCCCCGACCACCACGGCACCTACCGCGTGATCCACGCCGAAGCCTTCGCGCAGTCGTTCCTCTACGTGCAGTGGATGGCGCGCGGCGAGGCCGACCGCAGCTACAGCCTGTACGCCGTGCACACGACCGCCATCGCCGAGCTCGACAACGACCATGCGGAAATCTCCCTGAGCGAACTCACCTGCCGCGCCACGCCGCGCGGCATCGTGGTGACGGCCAAGGCCGACTCGGGCCACGACGACAAGCTGCGCCGCGTGACCATCGAGGTCGGGCCGGCCGCAGGGCAATACCGCTTCCGCGCGCAGCGCACGCGCTGAGCGCCCTTCGAAAAAAGACACCCCACCGATGCTCGACCTCCTCATCACCAACGCCACCCTCCCCGACGGCCGCACCGGCATGTCGGTCGCCGTGCAGGACGGCCGCATCGCCGAGGTCACGCCCGGCCTCGCCGCGCCCGCGCACGAGACGCTCGACGCCCAGGGCCTGCTGCTCGCGCCGCATTTCGTCGACCCGCATTTCCACATGGACGCCACGCTGAGCTACGGCCAGCCGCGCGTCAACCAGAGCGGCACGCTGCTCGAGGGCATCGCGCTGTGGGGCGAGCTCAAGCCGCTGCTCACGGCCGATGCGCTCATCGAACGCGCGCTCGCGTACTGCGACTGGGCCGTGGCCAAGGGCCTGCTGGCGATCCGCTCGCACGTGGACACCAGCGACCCCAGCCTGCTCGCGGTCGATGCGCTGCTCGACGTGAAGCGCCAGGTGGCGCCCTACATCGACCTGCAGCTGGTGGCCTTTCCACAAGACGGCGTGCTGCGCTCGCCGGGCGGCGTCGACAACCTCACGCGCGCGCTCGACAAGGGCGTGGACGTGGTCGGCGGCATTCCGCATTTCGAGCGCACCATGGCCGACGGCGCGGCCAGCGTGAAGCTGCTGTGCGAGCTGGCCGCCGAGCGCGGCAAGCTGGTCGACATGCACTGCGACGAGTCGGACGACCCGCTCTCGCGCCACATCGAGACCCTGGCCGCCGAGACGCTGCGCCTGGGCCTGCAAGGCCGCGTGACGGGCTCGCACTGCACCTCGATGCACTCGATGGACAACTACTACGTGAGCAAGCTGCTGCCGCTGATCGCCGAGAGCGGCGTGAGCGTGGTGTCGAATCCGCTCATCAACATCACGCTGCAGGGCCGCCATGACAGCTACCCCAAGCGCCGCGGCATGACGCGCGTGCCCGAGCTGCTGGCGGCCGGCGTGAACGTCGCCTTCGGCCACGACTGCGTGATGGACCCGTGGTACAGCATGGGCTCGGGCGACATGCTCGAGGTGGCCCACATGGGCCTGCACGTGGCGCAGATGACCGGCCAGGCCGGCATCCACCAGTGCTTCGAGGCCGTGACCACGCGCGCGGCGCGCGTGATGCACCTGGACGGCTACGGCCTGGAAGCCGGCTGCGACGCCAGCTTCGTGCTGCTGCAGGCGCGCGACCCGGTCGAGGCCATCCGCCTGCGCGCAACGCGGCTCAAGGTGTTCCGCAAGGGCCGGCTGCTGGCCGAGACGCCCGCGGCCACCGCCGCGCTGCACCTGCCGGGGCGCGGCGACCGCACGCGCTGGATGCTCGGCGAGCGCTGATCTGGCTGCGGCTGGACAGGCGACGCGCCTGCCGCGAACATCCGGGTTCCCCGATGACAAGGACACCCGACATGAGCGCCCCACCCCTGCTGCGCACGCTGTTCCAGTACCACGCGTGGGCCAACGACGAGCTGCTGGACCGCATGGCCAGCCTCGACCCCGTGCAGCACGCCGACGCCCGGCATGCCGCGATCCGCGTGGTCAACCATGCGCATGTGGTGAACCGGATCTTCGCGGGCCACCTCACGGGTACGCCGCACGGTTTCACCGACGACAACACGCCCGAAACGCCCACGCTGGCCGACCTGCGCGCGGCCGTGGCCGAGTCCGACCGCTGGTACCTCGCCTACCTGGACACGCTCACGCCGGCGCAGCTGACCGAGCCGCTGCCCTTCGTGTTCACCGACGGTGACAAGGGCCGCATGACGCGCGAAGAAATGCTGGCCCACGTCGTGACGCACAACGGCTACCACCGGGGCGAAGCCGGCCGGCTGCTGGCGCAATGCGCGGTGCGCCCGCCGCGCGACACGCTGGCGGTGCACCTGCACCGCAGCGAACCCGCGCGCCGCGAACGCGGCTGACGCGGCAGGCTCAGGCCGCGTCAATCGTCGAGACAGTCATCTCGACCTCGACTGTCGCGTTCTTCGGCAGCGCATAGACGCCGACCGCCGTGCGCACATGCACGCCGGCTTCGCCGAACACGCGGTGCAGCAGGTCGGACGCGGCATCGGCCACCTCGCTTTGCTGCGTGAAGTCGGCCGTGCACTGCACGAACACGCCCACGCGCAGCACCTTCTCGACCGCATCGAGCGAACCGAGTGCACGCCGAAGCAGCGCGAGGCTGCGCAGCGCGCAGATCTGGGCGCCTTCGCGCGCGGTGTCGAGCGACACCGCATCGCCCACGCGGCCGGTGACGACCACCGTGGTGCCCACGCGCGGCACCTGGCCGCTGAGATAAACGGTGCGGCCGTCGCGCACCAGCGGCACGTAGTGGCCGCCGGCCAGGATCTCGCCGTCGAAGCGGTGGCCCAGCTCGGCGGCGATGAGGTCGGCGATCTGGTCGCGGCTGTGTGGTTCTGTCATCGGAAGTCCAGGAAAACGGGCCTCGATTGTCGCCAACCGGTCGGGTGCGAACCGATACAGATCACGCTGGCCGCAGGCAGAACAGTTCAACCTTCGAATGCCAGGAACACCCGCCCGCCTTCGATCTTCACCGGGTAGATGCGCAGGTCTTCGGTGAGCGGCGCGCACATCGCCTTGCCGCTGCGCACGTCGAAGCGGCCCTGGTGCAGCGGGCATTCGATCTCGTGGCCTTCCAGGAAACCGTCGCACAGCCGCGCATGGCCGTGCGTGCAGATGTTGTCGGTGGCGTGGATGCCGTCGTCGGTGCCGTACAGCGCGATGTCGCGCCCCTGCACCTCGATGCCGACCACGTCGTCGGCGGGAACGTCGTCGACCGCCGCGGCGTCGATCCAGATCATCGTGCTCATCGTGTGCTCCCTTTTCTCAATCGGGCTTGAGGCCGGCGCGGTCGATCACCGGCTTCCAGCGGCGCAGCTCCTCGTCCATGAACTTCGACAGGCCTTCGGGCGTGCTGCCCACCGGGTCGAAGTACGCGGTCTGCAGGCGCTTGACCGTGTCGGGGTCTTTCAGCGCCGACGCGATCTCGCGGCTCATGCGCTGCACCACGTCGTTCGGCGTGCCCTTGGGCGCCATGTAGGCGAACCATGGCACGGCCTGGATGTCGGGCAGGCCCGACTCACGCAACGTCGGCAGGTCGGGCAGCAATGCCGAACGCTCGGCCGAGGTGACGGCCAGCGCCTTCAGGCGCCCGGCTTTGGCCTGCGGCATCACGGTGACCGGCGGCAGGCAGGCGTACTGCACGTCGCCCTGCACGATGGCCGTCACGGCCTGGCCCGACGAGGCGTACGGAATGTGCACCGCGAACGACTGCGTCTTCGCCTTGATGAGCTCCACGCCCAGGTGCGAGATCGAGCCGTTGCCGGTCGAGGCGAAGTTGAACTTGCCGGGGTTCTTCTTCATCGCCGCCAGCCAGCCCTTGACCGAATCGACGCCCATCGAATTCGAGACCGCGCAGACGTTCGGCGTGGTCGCGGCCAGCGACACCGGCACGAGGTCCTTGAACGGGTCGTACGGCAGGTTCTTGTAGAGGATGGTGTTGTAGACCAGCGGCGCGTTCACCGACAGCAGGAAGGTGTAGCCGTCGGGCTGCGCCTTCGAGACCGAATCGGTGCCGCTGTTGCCGCCCGCGCCGGGCTTGTTCTCGACGATGAGCGGCTGGCCGATGCGCGCCGCGAGCTTGTCGTTGACGATGCGCGCCAGGATGTCGGGCGACGAGCCCGCCGCGAAGGGCACCACGATGCGCACGGGGCGCTGCGGCCAGTCCTGCGCATGGGCGGCCGCGGCCAGGGCCACGGCGGTGAAGGCGACGAAGAGGCGTGCGCGCGTCATGGCTGCACCTCCACGTCGACCATGCCCAGATGGTCCTGCTGCTCGCGCGCGATGAAGCCCGCGATGAGCGCGCGGTAGGCGGCCTCGACCACCTCGGGGTAGGCGCCCTCCTTCTCGGCGAGCGCCTTCACCTTGTCGATCACTTCCTGCTGGCGCTGCGGCGCCGACACCTGGAAGGCGTCGCGCTTGAAGCGCGCGGCGTCCTTCACGTAGCGGCCGCGCTCGGCCAGCAGCGCGACGATCTGGCGGTCGAGCCGGTCGATGTTCTCTCGCACTTCAGCGAGGTTGGCGCACAGCGGCACGTAGGCCGGGTCGGTGAAGCGGCGCAACGGGGCACCGTGGGTCTCTGGTTCTTTTTCTGGCATGGCTGCGTTTCAGATGGGGTAAATGATGGAGTTCGGGATCATTTCGCTGTCGAACACACACAGGCGCGACGCGAACTTCAAGCCCTCGGGCGTGGGCACGACCTTGTCGATGTAGCGCCCGACATTGAACACGGTCGAGGGCCCGTCGAGCTTGGTGCGGAACACCGCGTAGTTGGCCTCGCTGTGGATGGTGCCGTCGTCGTCGACGCGGTGCACCATCGGCAGGCCCACCACGTGGCGCTGGTAGTACGGGTCGTGGAACAGCGTCTCCTTGATGCCGTAGACGCGGTCTTCGAGCATGCCCCGGCTTTCGAACGAGAGCGTGGCCAGCGGCAGGCCGCGTTCGTGGTTCTCGCGCGGCTGCAGGCGGTAGCTGCACTGCTCGGTGAAGAACGCGGGCCACAGGTCCCAGTCGCCCGAATCGACGGCGTGCGCGTAGGCCGCATACAGGCGCGACAGGTCGAGGTAGGTGGCGGTGTCGAGCGTGCTCATGCGGCCTCCATCACTTCACGCCAGTAGCGGTACATGCCGCGGATCAGCGTCTCGGTCACCATGTGGTCGGTGTTCTCGACCTCGCGCCCGCCGAGTTCGGCCAGCGTGCGGTGGTAGGGCTTCTGCTCGAAGCCTTCCTGCGAGAACTCGATCACCTCGCCGTCGTCGGCCGACACGAAGCCCGCCGGCCCGAACAGGTTGGCCTGGCGCAGGCGGCGCTGCGTCATCTCGGGCGTGTCGTCCTCGAAGCCGAAATGCGTCCAGACGAAATCGAAGGCGTCGTGGCCCACGGGCTGGATGTGGCGCGTCGACACGCTGTTGACCTGCTGCTGCAGGATGAGGCTGGGGAACAGCGTCATCATCACCGCCGTCGGCCCGCCCCACCAGGGCTCGGGCACGATGTCCAGAAAGCGCGGGTCTTTCAGCTGCATGCTTTCCTTGAAGCTCGACACCTGCGTCACCTGCGCGGCCTTGCCGGCGCTGCCGCGCGTGGAGATCATGGCGGCGTGGCGCCCGCGCGCGTCCATCTTCAGCTCCGACTTGTTGTCGGCGCGCCAGAGCCCGAAGGTCACGAACCAGGTGTGCAGCAGGCCCGGGTGGTACGGGTCCTTGATGTTCTCCTGCATGAGCTTCCAGTTGCCCGGAATGCGCTGGCGGCTGTAGCCCAGGATGGTGAGCTTGCGGCCGTCGAACAGGCGGTCGAAGTAATGGAGGATGTCGGGGCCGAGGAAATCTTCGAACGATTCGATGTCGTGGTCGAACGACGCGAACACCACGCCGCCGCGCGACGCGACCTTGAGCTTGTTCAGGCCGTGGTCTTCGGTCTTGAAATCGGCCGGCATGCCACCGTGCACCTTGCCATCCTGCTTCACGCCACGGCGGAACGGCACGCCCTGCAGGTCGCCCTTGAGCGTGTAGTTCCACTGGTGGTAGGGGCAGACGAACTCTTTCTTGTTGCCATGGCGCTCGCGGCAGAACTGCATGCCGCGGTGGGCGCAGACGTTCTCGAACACGTGGATGGCGCCTTCTTCGTCGCGCGACAGGATGACCGAGCGCTCGCCGATGGCGGTGCGCTTGAAGTCGCCCGGGTTCGGGATCTCGGCCTCCAGGCCGACATAGCACCAGTGCTTGTCGTAGAAGAAGCGCTGCAACTCCTTCTTGTGCAGCGCCTCGTCGGTGTAGGCCATGAAGGGAATGCGGCTGGTCTTGTCGCTCTCCCAGTGCAGTTCGATGGGGAAGACGGCTGGCGTGGTCATCGGGTCTCCTTTTCTCTTGTTCGGTTCTTCAGGTGCCTTGCAGGTAGAAGGCATCGGCATGCGTCTGCTCGGGCGCCAGGCCGTGCGCCTGCACCAGCCGGCTCGCGGCCTCCACCATCGGCGGCGAGCCGCACAAGTAGGCGCGCCAGCCGTCGAGCCTCGCGGGCAGGTCGGCGCGGATCGCGTCGGTGATGAGGCCCAGCCGCTGGCCGTCGCGCGCGGGGCCGGCGACCACCACGACGTGCACCTTCAGGCCGGGGTGCTGCGCCTGCAGCTCGTGCAGTTCGGGCAGGCCGTACACGTCGGCGTCGGAACGCACGCCGAGGTAGAGATGGATCGGCTGCGTCAGCCCCGCCGCGACCGCGCCGCGCACGATCGACAGGATGGGCGCGAGCCCCGTGCCGCCCGCCGCGCAGAGCATCGGCCCGCGGTGCTTGGTGCGCAGGTAGGCGGTGCCCAGCGGGCCGCTCACGCGCACCGTGTCGCCCACGCGCAGCTGCTCGAAGATGTGGGCCGTGACGCGCCCGCCCGGCACGCGGCGCACATGGAATTCGAGCTCCGCGTCGCGGCTCAGCCCGGCCATCGAGTACGGCCGTGCCAACTCGGGGCCGAACTGCAGCTGCGCGTACTGTCCCGGCGAGAACGCCAGCGGCTTGTTGGGCTTGAGGCGCAGGCGGCGGATGTCGTGCGTGAGCACGTCGATGCCCGTGACCGTCGCCTTGAGCACGCGCGCCGGGTGCACCACCACCTCGTCGGGCTCGGGAATCTCGATGGTGCAGCTTTCGGTCAGCGTGCTCTGGCAGGCCAGCACGTAGCGCTCGCCCTGCCCGTCGGGCCGGATCGCGTCCTGGCCGCCGTCGAGCAGCTGACCCGACACCACCTTGCAGCGGCAGGTGCCGCAGCGTCCCGACATGCAGCTGTACGACACCGGCACCTGGTGCTCGCGCAGCACCTCGAGCAGGTTCGCGCCGGGGCGGACCTCGAGGGTGCGGGCAAGGGGGTGAATGTGCAGGTCCATCGTCGGGCTCTCTTTTTCTGGCGCCGGCGGCAGGACCGGCTTGTCTCTGGGCACGGATGATGCGCGGCCTCTTCCGATTGACCAATAGAATCTGGTGAATCGGCTGTATCACCGGCATGAATAAAGGTGCGCCATGCAACTCAAGGACATCGACCTCAACCTGCTGCTGGTGTTCGACCGCATGCTGGCCGAGAAGCGCGTGTCGGCCGTGGCCGAGTCGCTGGGCCTGTCGCAGCCCGCCATCAGCAACGCGCTGGCGCGCCTGCGCAAGCTGCTGGGCGACGAGCTTTTCTTGCGCACCGCGCGCGGCATGGAGCCCACGCCCTTCGCGCTGCAGCTGGCCGAGCCGGTGGCCTACGCCATGGGCGCGCTGCACACGGCACTCAACCAGCAGGTGGTGTTCGACCCCGCCACGAGCACGCGCAGCTTCACGCTCGCCATGACCGACATCGGCGAGATCTACTTCACGCCGCGCCTCATGGAAACGCTCTCGGCCGCCGCGCCGGGCGTGACCATCAGCACGCTGCGCAACAACACCGCGACCCACCTGCGCGACGACCTGGAGGCCGGCCATGTCGACATCGCCATCGGCCTGCTGCCGCAGCTCAAGTCGGGCGTGTTCCAGCGCCGGCTGTTCCTGCAGCGTTATGTGTGCCTGTTCGCGGGCACGCACCCGCTGGCGCGCAAGCGCAGCGTGTCACTGAAGGACTTCAGCGCAGCGGACCACGTGCAGGTGCAGGCCGCCGGCACGGGCCACGGCAAGGCCGACGACGTGATGGCGGCGCAGGGCATCCAGCGCCGCATCCGGCTCAAGGTGCCGCACTTCGTGGCCATCGGCCACATCCTGCAGTCGAGCGAAATGATCGCGACCGTGCCCGAGCGGCTGGCGCGCAGCATCGCCGAGCCCTTCGGCCTGGTGTGGCGACCGCACCCGGTGGCGCTGCCGCAGATCGCGATCAACCTGTTCTGGCACGCGAAGGTGCACCGCGACCCGGGCAACCAGTGGCTGCGCGGGCTGCTGTTCGATACCTTTGCGGATCAGGACGGCGCTTAGACCTCGGCGGGCCAGCGGCCCAGCACCTCGTGCACGCCCTCGCCCACGTGGCTGTCGATGAGCACCAGTGAGTGGGCGGCCCACCGCGCGGGCGCTTCGAGCGCGTGCTTTTCGAGCTTGCGCCGCGCATAGGCGACGGTCATGTGCGGCGTGAACGCGCGCGCGGGCTTCAGGCCGACATCGGCCAGCGCCTCGCCCAGGCGCTGCCTGAACGCGCGCAACGCCGCAACGTTGGCCTCGTCGTCGGCGCACAGCACCAGCGCGCCCTTGGCGTAGCTCATGGATTTTTCGAAGACGACATCGAGCGCCGGCACGGACACCGCGGCGGCGGCGGTCGATGCCTGGGCCACCTTGTCGGCGGGCACCTGGTCGTGGTTGCCGAGGTCGAACAGCGTGACGTGCAGGCGCTGCGCCTCCACCACTGTGCCCTTCAGGGCGTGTTGGGAGTTCATGCGTGCGCCGAGCGCGGCGATGGTTTCGGCGTCTTGCGGGGTGGGAAGCAGTGCGAAGAAAAGCGAGTGCGGCAGCGGCGCCTTGCGAGGGGCCTGGGTGCCGCGAGGCCGCGGCAGGGGCCGCGGCGGGGGATCGATTCCGGGAAGAAGAAGCTGAGCTGACATGTGTCGATCATCGCCCATGGCAGGGGCCCTTCATGAGGCCTTCAGCAAACGCGAAGCTCGTCTTCAGCTTGGTTTTTGAGAATCGTCGGACGGTGGCGGCAAGGCGAACAACGACACGCCGCCCATCCACGCATTCATTCAATCAATCGATCAACCAACAGGATCTCATCTTGACGAAAACACAAGCCCGCCTCGCACTCGCAGCCCTCTGGCTCGGCACCGCCTCCGTCGGCGCCTTCGCCGCCGGTCTCGACAAGGACACCGGGCTGTATGTCGGCGGCGCCATCGGCCGCTCCAGCTACAGCCTGTCGTCCTCGAAAAACGCCCCCGTGCCCGTGCCATGGGGCGGCAAGAAGGCCGACAAGAGCGGCACGTCGTACAAGCTGTATGGCGGCTACCGCCTGACCGAACACTTCGGCGTGGAAGCCGGCTACGCCCGCCTGGGCAGCGTGAGCCAATGGAGCTCGGCCTACCGCGGCTCCCGGCTGCAGACCGGCACCGGCCAGGTCTTCTACGCCGCCGCCACCGCCCGCATGCCGCTGGGCGACGCCTTCGCCCTCAACGGGCGCCTGGGCGTGGCACGCGGACGCATCTCCGGCGACAACAACTGGGCCCCGGCCAACCAACGCCTCTCGGGCACCAGCACGGGCCTGATGGTCGGTGTCGGCGCCGAGTACCGCATGACGCAGAACCTCGCGATCACGGCCGACTACGACTATTTCGGCAAGCTGTCGAAGCAGGCCAAGGGCGGGATGTTCACGGTGGGGTTGAAGGCGAACTTCTAAGCGGTCGCCGCCCAGGCGCCGACGCCGGTCAGGAAATGGTCGGCGGCGCGCAGTTCGCTCGCGGCAATCCACTCGTTGGGCTGGTGGGCCTGCGCGATCGCGCCGGGCCCGCACACCAGCGACGGGATGCCCGCCTGCTGGAAGAACCCAGCCTCGGTGCCGAACGGGATCTCGCCCGGAGGCCACAGTGCGCCCCAGCGCCTGGCGGTCTGCGCGGCGGCGCCCTCACCTTTTTGTGCGCAGAGCGCCGGCACGCCGGCCAACTGCGTGATCTCGACGGCCACTTCGGGCGAAACGCCCGCGAGCAGCCTCACCAACGCCCCCTTCACCATTGCCGTGCTGGCCGCATCCGTCGGCCGGAACTCCCACGTCACCTCGCAGCAGCCGGGGACGATGTTGATCGCCGTCCCGCCGTGGATGCAGCCGACGTTGAATGTCGTGCGGTTGCCTTGCGCGCGCAGCGTGTGCCCGAAGCGCGCGAGTTGAGCGATCAGTTGCGCGGCCGGCTCGATCGCGCTCACGCCCAGGGTCGGATCGCCGGAATGGACCGGCCGCCCGCTGAAGGTGATGCGGTGGCCGAAGAAGCCGCGGTGGGCCAGCCCCACGCGCATCTGCGTCGGCTCTCCGATGACGGCCAGTGCCGGGGCCTGCACGTGGGCACGCAGCGCAGCGACCAGACGCGGCACGCCGAAACAACCGACCTCTTCGTCATACGACAGCGCAAGGTGAATGGGACGCCGCAGTTCGAGCCCGCGCCACGAAGGCACTGCTGCGAGGCAGGCCGCGATGAAGCCCTTCATGTCGGCGGAGCCCCGCCCGTGCCAGCGGCCCTCGCGGTCGACGAGCGTGAAGGGGTCCGAATCCCAGGCCTGTCCGTCGACCGGCACCACGTCGGTGTGGCCGGACAGCACGATGCCGCCCGCCACGTCGGGGCCGAGGGTCGCCAGCAGGTTGGCCTTCTGGCCGTCGTCGCTGGGGATCAGCCGCGCCTGGACACCGTGCGCCGCCAGGTAATCGGCCACCCAGTGGATGAGGCCGAGGTTGGAGCGGTGCGAGGTCGTGTCGAATCCGACCAGGGTGCGCAGCAATTCGACGGTGTTCATCGGCTCAGACCGCGACCTTCGCGCGCCTCGCTGGCTGGAAGGTCGTGACGAAGAAGCCGAGCAGGATCAACGCGATGCCCGTGATGTGGAAGCCGCGCACGGGCTCGCGCAGCACGAGAAATGCCAGCAGCGCCGTGAACAGCGCGACAAGATGGAACGACACGCCCGTCACCGTCGCGCCCAAGGTCGCGACGCAGCGGCTCCACAGGATGAAGGCGAACAGCGACGCGAAGAGACCGATGTAGAGCACCGCGCCCACCGAGGCCGCATCGATCGGAATGCGCGCGCCGCGTGCGAGCTCAACCACCCAGAACGGCATCAGCACCACCAGCCCGGCAGCCATGGTTGCGGCCAGGAACACCAGCGGACTGAGCGCGGCCGGCTTGCGCCGCAGCAGCACCGAGTACACGGCGTAGTTGGCCACGGCCAGCAGCACCAGCAACTCGCCGCCGCCCAGCCGCAACGCCAGCAGGTGCGCCAGTTCGCCGCGCGCCACGATCCAGGTCACGCCGAGGAACGAGATGCCGATGCCGAGCAAGGCCTTCCACGTGACGCGCTCGACACCGAGCACCACGGCGGCGAGCGGCACCATCAGCGGCAGCGTCGAGTTGAGGAACGCAACGCTGGTGGCGGGCACCGTCTGCAAGGCCAGGTAGCCGAGCGCGTTGTAGCCGGCGATGCCGAAGGCGCCGCAGGCCGCGATCAGCCGCCAGTGCCGTGCAAGCAGCCCGCGCTCGCGCCACGCCTGCGCGCCGACGAACGGTGCCAGCACCGCCAGCGCCACGACCCAACGCCCCACCGCGAGCGACACGGGCGGAAAGACCGGCCCGAGCGCACGCCCCAGCACGAGGTTGCCGGCCCAGAAGGCCGGCGGCAGCCACAGCAGCCACACCGGATGCGCCCAGAGCGCCAGCAGCGACCGGCGCATGCCTAGAGCCCCTGCAGCCCGATGCGCACGCGACGGTTGGAGCGGCCCTTGTTCTCGATCTTGAGAATCCGCACCGGCCGCGAGGCGCCGGTGGACGCGAGGTGCGTGCCGCCGCAGGCCTGCCGGTCGAGTCCGGCGATCTCGACGATGCGGACCAGCCCCTCGGCCGAAGGCGGTGGCGCCACCGAGCGGGAGCGCAGCAGCCCCTGCTCACCATGGGCGGCGGTGACCGACACGTAGTGCGTCTGCACCGCGAGGTCCTGCGCGATCACGTCGTTCAGCTCGGGCTCGAGGGCCCGCAGGCGGTCGTTGTCGCCGCCGGGCAGATCGAAGTCGATGCGCGCAGTGCCGTCGTCGTTCATCTGCACGCCCGTGACCAGCGCGCCGTCGAAGTCACGGAAGACCAGCGCGTTGAGCACGTGCAGGTCGGTGTGCAGTTCGCGCATGCATTGCCGGAAGACCGGGTCGACCTCGGCCTGGACGTCGCCGGTGATCTCGATGCGATCGGGCAGCTGGACCCAGACGAGGCCGCCCTCTTCGGAAAAACCGATGACGGGCACCTCGCCGCCCTGCCAGCGGACGACGCCGCGGTCCGGCAGCTGCCCGCCCCCGCCGGGATAGAACGGATGCTGCGACAGCCGCACGGCACCGGGCCGCGATTGAAGAACCTGGGCGTCCAGCCGCAGGATGTCGGCATGTTCCTGGCAGAAGATTCGTGTCATGGGTGGCCTTGCTGATGGGTTTCAGCATGGCAGGACGACTCGAAACGCTATTGGTTGAAATTGCGCCCGCGACCCAATCAGTTCGTCCGGGCGCGCACGTACTGCAGCGGCGTCATGCCGAAGGTGCGCTTGAAGTGCTTGTTCAGCGCGCTCTGGTCGTAGAAGCCTGACGCCAACGCGGCCTCGGCCACAGGCTGGCCCGCATCGAGCTGCCGCAGCGCGGCCCGCAGGCGCAGCTGCGTCAGGTAGGTGTGCGGGGTCAGCCCGAGCGTGCGGTGGAAGGCACCGATCAGCTGGAAGGTCGTCAGGTCGGCGGCCTGCGCCATTTGTTCGAGCGTCAGGCGTTCGGCATGACCCTCGCGCATCAGCTCGAGCACTGGCGCGAGCACGCGCGCCTCCGAGGGCGCGACCGGCACGCGGGGTCCGGTCTGCCCGTGCGCGGCGAACAGCGCACCGAAGCTGCGCGCGAGCAGTTCCTGATGCAGCAGCGCGTCGGGTTCGCCGTCGAGGGCCCGGTGCAGCGCCAGGAAACGTGCGATGAGATCCGGGTCGCGAAAGACGTTCGATGTGAAGTGCCGAGGCTGGTCGATGCCCAGCGACGTCAACACGCCCTGGATGCCCTGCCCCGCCAGGTAGAACGACCGGTAGCGCCAGCGCGGGCTGCCGGCCATGCGACCCGAGTGCGGCTCCCCGGGGTTGAAGACGAGCAGCGCCTGCGTGTGGGCCACGTCGGTGCGACCCCGGCTCCTGAACTCCGAGCCGCCCACTTCCGTGACCGCGACCACGAGGGAGTCGTGCACGTGCGGGGCGTAGTCGTGCGTCGTGAAGTCGGCATGGAGCATGTCCATGCCCGGCACGCCGGGTGCGTGCCAATACCGCGAGCTGTTGCGAGGATCGGAGCGGGCCAACGGGCGTCCTTTCGCGCGAAAGGCGGCTGCATTCCGAGCCGCCGCATCAGGTGCGATTAGATCGCAAGCGGTGTGCCAGCGCGTGCCTAGGTGCACGTCAGATGAGCTCCATGCACGCGGCGCGATCGATAAATCGAGAGGCGTACCAACCTGCCACCTACGCCCCTAGCGAAACACCCAATCTCTACAGCGTGTTGAGGTGATAGTGGTCATGTCCATGGAACGTCAATGGCCTCGCTCGAGTGATATTGCAGTCCTCCGGTCCCGGCCGGTGCTTTAGCTGGGCATAGCCAAGCATGTCGAAGAAGCGATTCGCATCAACGAGCTCGATCGGCATGACCGCTTGCGTGCTACGTTGAGCCGCTTCGCACGCACCGCGACCAAAGCGCGATGCGCATACATACACGCCCCGCGTATAGCCGCCCAACCCCAAGGCCCCTAGAAAGGCCCGGATTTGCTCCACATCCACCGCATCCCTGCGCCGCTTGACTTGAACTCCGCCCCTGGCGCCTGAACCATCCTCCAGTATCACGTCGACCCCACCATCGTTCGAATAGGCGGTCGCATATGCCTGGTACCCGAGATCGCCGAAAACGCTGGCCACGGTCAACTCGAACAGACGCGGGTGCATTGACGCACGCGCCTCGAACTTTCGCATCAGGTAGCGCCGCACCTGTTGCAGGGGCAGGCCGATGTCGTCGAGCGCCAGCTCTTCCAGGGCGGGGGCTGAAGCCAGCGTCACAGCCCAGTGCTGCCAATGCATTGCTGGCAGAACCGCGCGATCCTCCGCAATCCACCAGCCGCAAGCAGGACAGACATGCAGACACACCTTCCTCTCCACGATATCCCCCCGAAGGATTACGTGAGGATGCCCTAGAGGAGGGCCATTGAAGTAGGGATTCTGAATCTCGAGATCGTGGACGGCCGAGAAATCCTTGTAAGCGACATCCCATAGGTCCAGGTCATAGTGGTCATCCATCTGAGCAGCGCAGTAGCTGCAATGAACCGGGTCCTCCTCCTCAACGTTCCAGCGCCAGAAGGGAAGATCGCACCCGGACTCACTCGAAGAAATTTCCGATGGGACATGTCGCCTTGGTTGATTCATACATGGCCTCCGTTCATCCTGTACCTCGCGAGGAGGGTGAGGCGGAAAACCCGACCTATACGGCATCATCAACAGCGGTGACCTGTACGCAGGAGTCCGCCGTCACCACTAGATCGCAGAACCGCGCGTCGCCAGCTTTTTGAAACCAAATCCTGCGTCTGGAAAGCATGCAGCATGCGACCAGTCAATGCAATCGCGTCTCCCGCCGCGCAGCGCCGCATGCCACCCAACGATCTCGTCTGCTCGTGATGGGCCTAAAAACACAAGCGTTCTTAGCCCAACAGCTTTCGAAGATTTTTCTAGAGTGAGCGATACCCCGGCATCACTCCCACTCGATCGTCGCCGGCGGCTTGCTCGACACGTCGTAGGTCACGCGGTTGATGCCGCGCACCTCGTTGATGATGCGGCCCGACACCTTCTTGAGCAGCGCATACGGCAACTCGGCCCAGTCGGCGGTCATGAAGTCGCTGGTCTGCACGGCGCGCAGCGCGACGACGTAGTCGTAGGTGCGGCCGTCGCCCATCACGCCCACGCTCTTCACGGGCAGGAACACGGTGAAAGCCTGGCTCGTGAGGTCGTACCAGGTCTTGCCAGTCTCGGCGTCGGTGAAGTTGCGCAGCTCCTCGATGAAGATCGCGTCGGCGCGGCGCAGCAGGTCGGCGTATTCCTTCTTCACTTCGCCCAGGATGCGCACGCCCAGGCCGGGGCCGGGGAACGGATGGCGGTAGACCATCTCGGGCGGCAAGCCGAGGGCCACGCCAAGTTCGCGCACTTCGTCCTTGAACAGGTCGCGCAGCGGCTCGAGCAGCTTCAGGCCGAGCTGCTCGGGCAAGCCGCCCACGTTGTGGTGGCTCTTGATGGTGACGGCCTTCTTGCTCTTGGCACCGCCCGACTCGATGACGTCGGGGTAGATCGTGCCCTGCGCCAGGAAGGTCGCGCCCTTGTGGCCGCCGTCGCCGGCCTTGAGTTTGGCGGCTTCCTGCTTGAACACGGTGACGAACTCGCCGCCGATGATCTTGCGCTTGGCTTCGGGGTCGCTCACGCCGGCAAGCTTGCCCAGGAACAGGTCGCTGGCATCGACGCGAATGACCTTCGCGTGCAGCTTGCCTTCGAACATTTCCATGACCATGTCGCCTTCGTTCAGGCGCAGCAGGCCGTGGTCGACGAACACGCAGGTGAGCTGGTCGCCGATGGCGCGGTGGATGAGCGCGGCGGCCACGCTCGAATCGACACCGCCCGACAGGCCCAGGATGACTTCTTCGTCGCCCACCTGTTCGCGGATCTTTTCCACCGCTTCTGCGATGTGGTCGCGCATGACCCAGTCGGGCTTGGCTTCGCAGATGCCGAGCACGAAGCGGTCGATGATGGCCTTGCCCTGCACGGTGTGCGTGACTTCGGGGTGGAACTGCAGCGCGTAGTAGCGGCGCGCCTCGTCGGCCATGCCGGCGATGGGGCAGCTGTCGGTGCTGGCCATGAGCTTGAAGCCCGGCGGCAGCTCGGTGACCTTGTCGCCGTGGCTCATCCACACGTTGAGCATGCCGAAGCCCTCGGGCGTGGTGAAGTCGGCAATGTCCTTCAGCAGCGCGGTGTGGCCATGGGCGCGCACGGCGGCGAAGCCGAACTCGCGCTTGTGGCCGCCTTCGACCTTGCCGCCGAGCTGGTGCGCCATGGTCTGCATGCCGTAGCAGATGCCGAGCACCGGAATGCCGAGGTCGAACACGGCTTGCGGGCACTTGTCGGTGGTCTCTTCGTACACGCTGGCGTGGCTGCCCGAGAGGATCACGCCCTTGAGGTGGCCGTCGGCCGCGTACTCGCGTACCCACTCGTCGGTGACGTCGCAGGGATGCACTTCGCTGAGCACGTGCGCTTCGCGCACGCGGCGTGCGATGAGCTGGGTGACTTGCGAGCCGAAGTCGAGGATGAGGATCTTGTCGTGTTGCATGGCGAAAGGACTCAGAGCGTTGAAATGTCGAACAGCTTGACGCCCGCGTGCGGCGCCGCCTGGATGAGGTGCTCGTCGAAGGTGGCGAGCGGAAGGTTGAGCGATTTGGCGAGCCAGAGGTAGCCCGCATCGTAGAGCGAGACGCCCACGTCGATGGCCACGGCGAGCACAGCCTTGTGCTGGGCCGGCGCGAGGTCGTGCAGCTCCACGCGGTGGCGGATGGCGTCGAGCACGCTCCACAGGCCCTCGACGGCCGATGCCGGGATGCGGCCGCTGCGCACGCCGTTGGCGAGGATGTTGGCGCACTCCCACTGCCAGGCGTTGGGCGCCTGCGGCTCGACCTCGTCGCGGCGGATGGCGGCGTAGAGCCTGCGGGTGTGTTCGCTGGCCTGGTCGGGCAGCAGCCAGGCGGCGGTGACGGAGGCGTCCATGACGAAGGCGGTCATGGCTGGCGCCCTTTGTTCAGAAGTTCGCGGGTCGTGGGGCCGGGCTGGATGGTGGCGTGCAGCGCGTCGATCTGCCCGAGCTCGCGGGCGATCTGCTCGTCGGTGATGACGGGCTTGCGGCGCACCGGCAGCATGCGCACGACTTCCTTGCCGTGGCGGGTGATGCGAACCTCCTCGCCCGTTTCGACCAGGTCGATCAGGGCCGAGAAGTTGTTCTTGGCTTCAGCGATGCCGATGGATTGCATT
Source organism: Variovorax boronicumulans (assembly GCF_009811375.1). Lineage (NCBI taxonomy): Bacteria > Pseudomonadati > Pseudomonadota > Betaproteobacteria > Burkholderiales > Comamonadaceae > Variovorax > Variovorax boronicumulans. Next base: position 2,144,544 of record NZ_BKDH01000001.1, on the reverse strand, counting down.
TGGGCCAGAAAATTTGAATCTGGCCCAAATTTTAAGCCGAGTCTGGCCTGACTTTCAATGTCTGGCCAGATTGGGCTTACTCGGCGCGGTAGTTCGGGGCTTCCTTCGTGATCTGCACGTCGTGGACGTGGCTCTCACGGATGCCGGCCGTGGTGATCTCGACGAACTCGGCCTTGTTCTGCATGTCCTCGATGGTCGCGCAGCCGCAGTAGCCCATGCTGGCCCGCACGCCGCCGGCCATCTGGTAGACGATGGAGACGATCGAGCCCTTGTAGGGCACGCGGCCTTCGATGCCTTCGGGCACGAGCTTGTCGGTGTTGGGGTTGCCGGTGGTCGATTCCTGGAAGTACCGATCGGCACTGCCCTGCTGCATCGCACCGATGGAGCCCATGCCGCGGTAGCTCTTGTAGCTGCGGCCCTGGTACAGCACGATTTCGCCCGGTGCCTCTTCGGTGCCGGCGAACATGCTGCCCATCATCACGGTGCTCGCGCCGGCGGCAATCGCCTTGGCGATGTCGCCCGAGTAGCGCACGCCGCCGTCGGAGATCAGCGGAATGCCCGTGCCCTGCAGCGCGGTGGCGACGCTGTCGACCGCCATGATCTGCGGCACGCCCACGCCGGCCACGATGCGGGTGGTGCAGATGGAGCCCGGGCCGATGCCGACCTTGACGGCGTCGGCGCCGGCGTCGGCCAGTGCACGCGCGGCGTCGCCGGTGGCGATGTTGCCGCCGATGACGTCGACCTGCGGATAGTTCTTCTTGACCCAGCGCACGCGCTCGATCACGCCGGCGCTGTGACCGTGGGCGGTGTCGACCACGATGGCGTCGACGCCGGCCTTCACCAGGGCTTCGACGCGCTCTTCCGTGCCGTCACCCACGCCGACTGCCGCGCCCACGCGCAGGCGGCCGTTGGCATCGCGTGCGGCATTGGGGAAGCTGGTCTGCTTGGTGATGTCCTTGACGGTGATGAGGCCCTTGAGCTCCCAGTCGCCGTTGATGACGAGCAGGCGCTCAAGCTTGTGCTTGTTCAGCAGCGCCTTGGCTTCGGCCAGCGTGGTGCCGTCGGGCACCGTGATGAGCCGGTCGCGCTGCGTCATGATTTCGCTGACGGGCACGTCGTAGCGGTTCTCGAAGCGCAGGTCGCGCCCCGTGACGATGCCGACGACCTTGCCGCCGTCGATCACCGGGAAACCCGAGATGCCGAGCTGGTCGGACAGTGCCATCACCTGGCGCACGGAGTGCGTCGGCGTGATCACCACCGGGTCGCGCAACACGCCCGACTCGTAGCGCTTGACGCGGGCCACTTCGGCGGCCTGTTGCTGCGCGGTGAGGTTCTTGTGCACGATGCCGATGCCACCCTCCTGCGCGATGGCGATCGCGAGGCGGGCTTCGGTCACGGTGTCCATGGCCGCCGAGACGAGCGGCAGGTTCAGCGTGATGTTGCGGGAGAACTTGGTGGCGAGAGACGTGTCCTTGGGCAGGACTTGGGAGAATGCTGGCACCAACAACACGTCGTCGAAGGTGAGCGCTTTGCCGAGAAGGCGCATGGGTGAGGCTCCAAAAGACGGATTGTAACGAGGCCCTCGCCCGCTTCGCCGGCGCGGGTTCTTTTTGACCGTTGCAAAACCGCCTATTCCGTATGTTGCAAAAAGTAAGGCCCAGCTAAACTCCGCGCATGAATCTCCTGCATTGGCTGGTACTGGGTTGCGCGTGCGCGCTGCCGCTCTCGGCGAGCGCGCAATGGCAATGGGTCGACAACAGCGGCAAGAAGGTCTTCAGCGACCAGCCGCCGCCCACCGACATCCCCGAAAAGAACATCCTGCGACGCGCCGGCCCCTCGCCGTCGGCCCGTGCGCCCGCCCCGGTCACGCCGGCCCCCGAGGGAAGCAGCGAGACGGCCGCAGCCCCCAAGGCCGCGCCGCCACCCAAGCCCACGGGCGTGGACAAGGAACTCGAGGAAAAGACCAAGAAGGCCGAGGCTGAGCAGAAGGCCAAGGAAGCGGCTGAAGCGGCCAAGATCGCCAAGGCCAAGGCCGAGAGCTGCGCCCGCGCACGCGAAGGCAAGGCCACGATCGACAGTGGCATCCGCCTCGCCAAGGTCAACGCCAAGGGCGAGCGCGAAATCATGGACGACGCTGCGCGCGCAGCCGAGCAGAAGCGGGTTCAGTCGGTCATCGACAGCGACTGCAAGTAAGCCCGCGACGGCCGCTCAGTAGCCGTCCTTGCCGCCCTTGCGCTTGTTCGCAAACAGGCCCGTGCCGCGGGCGCCCTGGCGCTGGAAGCGTTCACGGCGCGCCACCTTCGGATCGACCGTGAGCGGCCGGCACAGCTCGATGCGGTCGCCGTCCTTCAACGGCTGCTCCCACGCCACCGCCCGGCCCCAGATACCCGGCGTCATGGCATGTCGCCAGTCCAGGTCGGGAAAGCGCTGCATGAGCTCGCTGGCCTTCACCGCCTCGGCCACCACTGTGCCGGGCGCGAGCTGCAGGACCTGCTCGAACACCTCGCGCGCCGCCGGCGAACAGCTCAGCGTGACCTCGATACGGCTGTCGGCCATCAGCCTTCGCCGTAGACCTGTTCGGCGCGCTTGACGAAGGCTTCGACCAGGCTGGATGCGATGGTGTCGAACACCGGCCCCACCAGGGCCTGCAGCGCGAAGTTGCTGAAGCCGTAGCTCATCTGCAGCTCGACGCGGCAGGCACGTTCGCCCTGCTCGCCCACGGGGTGGAATTTCCAGGTGCCGTCGAGGTTGGAGAACGGCCCGTCGACCAGCTTCAGTTGCACCTCGCGGCCCGCGATGTGCGTGTTGCGGGTGGTGAAACTCTGGTGCAACCCGGCGAAGGCCAGGCCGACTTCGGCGGTCATGCCGCCTTCGTCCTGCTCGATGACGCGCGACTTATCGCACCAGGGCAGGAACTGCGGGTACTTCGCCACATCGGTGACGAGCGCGTACATTTCTTCGGCGCTGTACCAGATGAGGACGGACTTGTGGACTGTTTTCATAGAATCGGCACAGCGTGCGCGACGGATTGTATTGAAGCCATGCGCCCCCAACTTCTCGAGCCATGGCCACCAAGAAACAAGACACCTCCTCCCGCATCGCCGACAACAAGAAGGCCGCCTACAACTATTTCTTCGAAGAACGCTTCGAGGCCGGCATGGTCCTCGAGGGCTGGGAAGTCAAGTCGCTGCGCGAAGGCAAGGTGCAGCTGACCGACGGCTACGTGGTGATCCGCGACGGCGAGCTGTTCGTGGTCGGCTGCCAGATCAACCCGCTCAAGAGCGCCTCGACGCACGTCAATCCTGATTCGGTCCGCACCAAGAAGTTGCTGCTGCACAAGGAAGAGATCAAGCGCCTCGTCGGCAAGGTCGAGCAAAAGGGCTACACGCTGGTGCCGCTGAACCTGCACTGGAAGGCCGGCAAGGTGAAGTGCGAGATCGCGCTCGCCAAGGGCAAGGCCGAGCACGACAAGCGCGACACCATCAAGGACCGCGAAGGCAAGCGCGAAGTCGAGCGCGCGATGAAGAGCCGCAACCGCTGATTTTTCTTTTTTTGGGCGGCATGGAATAAAACGCGCTCTGCGGGCGTTTGTGCGGTGTCATCGATCCTCGATGCCATCAACCCAGGAGTCTTTCCATGTCGCCTCTTCGCATGTCTTCCGTCGGCATCGCCGCCGCCCTGCTCGGCAGCCTGCTCGCCCTCCCCGCGTTCGCCCAGCCCAAGGCCGCCGATGGCGCGCTGGTCGGTGCGAACGGCATGACGCTCTACACCTTCGACAAGGACACGGCCGGCAGCGGCAAGTCGGCCTGCAACGGCGGCTGTGCCACCAACTGGCCGCCCTTCATGGCGGCCGACAGCGACAAGCCGAGCGGCGACTTCACCATCGTCACGCGCGACGACGGCAAGAAGCAATGGGCCGCCAAGGGCTGGCCGCTGTATTACTGGGTGAAGGACACCAAGCCGGGCGACAAGACCGGCGACGGCGTCAACGGCACCTGGAAAACCGCCAAGCCCTGAGACGGACAGGCTCCCGGCCTACCCATGGACGCCCGCCTGCTGGTCGAGCACATCCCGAGCCTGCGCCGCTATGCGCGCGCGCTCACGGGCAATGCCTGGGCAGCCGACGACCTGGTGCAGGACACGCTCGAGCGCGCCTGCGGCAAGTGGCGGCTCTGGGTGGTGGGCACCGACCTGCGCGCCTGGCTCTTCACGGTCATGCACAACCTCTTCGCCAGCCAGGTGCGCCGCCGGCCGCCACCGCATGCGCTCGTGCCGCTGGACGACGTGGCGCCCGAGCAGTTGCAAGGTGGCGCCGATCCGGGCCTTGGCCTCGACCTGCAGCGCTGCCTGATGCAACTGCCCGAGGAGCAACGCGCCGTGCTGCTGCTGGTGACGCTCGAAGACCTGTCCTACGCCGAGGTGGCGAAGGTGCTCGGCATCCCGATCGGCACCGTGATGTCGCGCCTCTCGCGCGCCCGCCTTCGCCTGCAGGAGCTGATGGACGGCGCCGCCGCGTCCAGCCGCCCCGGCCTGCGCCGCCTCAAGTGACGTGAAGCACCCGCCATGAACCGCCCCACCCTGCCCCCCACCGACGACGAGCTGCACGCCTGGGTCGACGGCCAGTTGCCGCCCGAACGCCGCGAGGCGGTCGAGGATGCGCTGGCGCGCGATCCGGCCGTGGCCGCCCGCGTGGCGGCCTGGCATGCCCAGCGCGACGCCTTGCGCCGGCTGCACGGCGGCCTGCTCGACGAACCCGTGCCCGCGCCGCTGATGGGCGTGCTCGAACGGCGCCGTGCCGAGGCCGGTCGCTCGGCCCCCTGGCTGCGCTGGGGCGGCATGGCCGCCGGCCTGCTGGTCGCCTTCGCGGCCGGCTGGCTCGGCAATGCCCAGTGGTCGAGCGCGCCGCGCGCGGCCGGTGCCTCCTTGGCACGCGCACCGGCCGTGCGCGAGTTCGTGCGCGACGCCTCGGTGGCCCACGTCGTCTACACCCCCGAGAAACGGCACCCCGTCGAAGTGGCCGCCGCCGAGCAGCAGCACCTGGTGCAGTGGCTGTCCAAGCGCCTCGACCACCCGCTCAAGGTGCCCGATCTGTCCTCGCTCGGCTACACGCTGGTCGGCGGACGCCTGCTGCCCGGCGAAACCGGCGCGCGCGCCCAGTTCATGTTTGAGGACGCGGCGGGTGAACGCATCACGCTGTACATCGGCACGCTCGACGCGCAGGCCGCGGACGCCGCTGCCTCGCGCGAAACCGCCTTCCGTTTTGCTTCGGACGGCGCCGTGCCGAGCTTCTACTGGATCGACCGGGGTTTCGGCTACGCCGTGGCCGGTCGCCTGCCGCGCGATGCGCTACTGAGACTCGCGACCCTGGCCTACCGCGAGTTATCGTAGCGACGGCATAAACTGCCGGTTCGCGCATTCACCTGGCTTGTTTTCGCGATTGATTTTTCAACTGAAGGAGAAACTGCATGAAATTGCTCAGCGCCTCGATCCTCGCAGCGGCTTTGCTCGCCGGCTGCGGCGGCATGTCCACCAAGACCGCTGGAGCGCCCGACACGCCCACCCGCACCGCCGACGGCGTGCTGGTCGGCCCGAACGGCATGACGCTCTACACCTTCGCCCGCGACACCGCGAATGCCGGTACCTCCGCCTGCAACGGCCAATGCGCCACCAACTGGCCGCCGCTCGCCGTGGCCGACGCCGCCAAGCCCATGGGCGGCTACACCATCATCGTGCGTGAAGACGGCAAGAAGCAGTGGGCCTACAAGGGCTGGCCGCTGTACTACTGGGCCAAGGACACCAAGGCCGGCGACAAGACCGGTGACGGCGTGGCCAACGGTGCCTGGAAGGTTGCCCGTCCCTGATGCCGCTGATGTGATGGCGTCGGCCTGACCGGCGCCGCCACCCACGAAAGCCTCGGCATCCGCCGGGGCTTTTTTCATGGTGCACGGCAGAATGGCCCGATGACTTTTGCCGACACCACCCCGGATGCCTTCCACGCGCTTGTGTCCCATGGCCTCATCACCGACGCGCAGCACGATGCCGCGCTCGCACACCCCGAGGCCGCCGCCCTGCCACCGATTCCCGGCCCCGCGCATGCGCTGGCCTGGATGCGCCTCAAGAATCTGATCGCCGAGGAAGAACTGGATGCGGCTGTGGAACGCCTCGAAGCCGCCTCGCCGGCCGTCGCCGCGTTCACCGAAGCGGAAGACATCGCCTACGACGCGGACGACCTGCTGGACCTCGGCAAGACCGGCATCACGCACGAGGCCGTGGCCGCGCTGTTCAACGAAGGACTGATCGACACCGAGACCCGCGACCTGGCGCTGCGTGCCGCGCCTCTGACCGGCGCGCCCGCCGCCCTGGGCCCCACACTGGGCTGGCTGGTGACCGATGGCCTGCTCGACACGGAACCGTTCGAAGCGCTCCGCGCCCGTGTTGCCGCCGAGCCGGCCTTTGCGACGGCAGCCGACCATCGGCGCATCCTCGACGAAGCCCAGGCGATCGTCGCCGCCGACGAGCAGGAGACGGCCGACATGCTCAAAGAGTTCGCGCGCAGCCAGCAAGCCAGCTGGCGCAACTTCGGAATGATCGTGGTGGCCGTCGTGATCGTGATCGGCTGGTACCTCTTCGGCCGCTGAGGGCGGCGAAAGGTCAGTGGGCGCCGGGCAGCGCGCTGTCCGCCAGCGTGGTGCGGCGCCCGCGCAGCGCGAGCAGCTCGTTGAACACCAGCGCCCCGATCACGAGCACGCCGCCGGTCAGCACGCTGGCCGCAGGCGTCTCCCCGGCGCCGAGCCAGGCCAGCGCGATGCCGAAGATCACCTCGAGCAGCGCCAGCAACGCCACCTCGGGCGCCTTGAGCACCTGCGCGCACAACACTGAGAGCACGCAGGGAATCGCCAGCTGAAAGACACCCAGGAAGGCCAACAGGCCCAGGTCATGCAGGCCAGCGCGGAACGGCCAGGCCAGCGGCAAGGTGACGAGCGCACAGAGGGCTGCGCCGATTAGCACCGCGGGCACGAGATCGACCTCCTGCCCCTTGGCGTGCGCATGCTGGACCACGGTCCATTGCGTCGCGCCCGCCAGCGGCACGCACAGCGCCACCAGCGTGCCGACGAGCGACCCACCGCCGCCGCCCAGCAGCTGCGTGCCGTACATCCAGCCGATGCCCAGCCCGGCAACCACGATGGCCGCCCAGGTGCGCGCGGGCAGCTTGTGTCCGATGAAGAGGCGCGCGGCCAGTGCAGTGAAGAGCGGCCCGAGCGCCATTGTGACCAGCACGCTCGCTGTGGAGGTGAGGGTCAGCGCCACCATGAAGGCCGTGAACATCACGGCCCAGCAGACGCCCGAGATCCAGAGCGAGTGCCCGCCGCGGCGCAGCTGCGAGAACACCGCCCGCCCCCGCCAAAGCGGCAAGATCACCAGCAGCGCCAGCATCGTGAAGAGGCTGCGCCAGAAGGTGATCTCGAAACTGTGCGCTTGCGCCAGGTGCCGCGTGACAACGCCCGCCGTGCCCCACATGAGGGTCACGGCGACCATCAGCCCGACGGCTGCGCCATGCGTGAGGCGCATGAAGCGACGGCGCCGGCGATCAGGCGGCCGTTTCGCGGCCGGCGCGCTTGCGCTCGTTTTCCTTCAGGAAACGCTTGCGCAGACGCACGCTCTTGGGCGTGATTTCGACCAGCTCGTCGTCCTCGATGAACTCGACGCCGTATTCCAGCGTGAGGTCGATCGGGGGCGTGATCTTGATCGCGTCTTCCTTGCCGCTCACGCGGAAGTTGGTCAGCTGCTTGGTGCGCGTGGCGTTCACGACGAGGTCGTTGTCGCGGCTGTGGATGCCCACGATCATGCCTTCGTACACCGGATCGTTCGCCTTCACGAACATGCGGCCGCGGTCGTCCAGCTTGCCCAGGGCGTAGGTGAAGATTTCACCGTCGTCCATCGAGATCAGCACGCCGTTCTTGCGACCGCCGATGTCGCCCTTGTGCGGCTCGTAGCTGTCGAAGATGTTGCTGATGAGGCCCGAGCCGCGCGTCAGGTTCAGGAATTCGTTCGTGAAGCCGATCAGGCCACGCGCCGGAATGCGGTACTCCAGGCGCACGCGGCCACGGCCGTCCGGTTCCATGTTGACGAGCTCGCCCTTGCGCTCGCCCAGTGCCTGCATCACGCCGCCCTGATGGCCTTCTTCGATGTCGGCCGTGACCATTTCGATGGGCTCGTGCTTCTCGCCGTTCACGGTGCGGAACACCACGCGCGGCTTGGACACGGCCATTTCATAGCCTTCGCGGCGCATGTTTTCCAAGAGGATGGTCAGGTGCAGTTCGCCGCGGCCCATGACTTCGAAGATGCCTTCTTCGTCGGTCTCGTTCACGCGCAGCGCCACGTTGTGCTGCAGTTCCTTTTGCAGGCGGTCCCAGATCTGGCGGCTGGTCACGAACTTGCCTTCGCGGCCGGCCAGCGGGCTGGTGTTCACGCAGAAGTTCATGGTCAGGGTCGGTTCGTCGACCTTGAGCATGGGCAGCGGCGCGGGGTTGTCCTTGTCGGTCACGGTGACGCCGATGCCGATGTCGGCAATGCCGTTGATCAGCACGATCTCGCCGGGGCCGGCTTCGGTCGATTGCACGCGGTCCAGGCCCTGGAAGGTCAGCACCTGGTTGACGCGGCCCTTGATGCTCTTGCCGTCCGGGCCTTCCATGACCAGCACGTCGGACATGGGCTTGAGCGTGCCCTGGCTGATGCGGCCCACGCCGATGCGGCCGACGAAGGTCGAGAAGTCGAGCGCGGAAATCTGCAGCTGCAGCGGCGCGTTCGGGTCACCCTTTTGCGACGGCACGTGCTTCAGGATGGTGTTGAACAGGGCCGACATGTCGGGGCCCCACTGCTCGCCAGGCGCGCCTTCTTCGAGCGACGACCAGCCGTTGATGCCCGAGGCGTACACCACGGGGAAGTCGAGCTGTTCGTCGGTCGCGCCGAGCTTGTCGAACAGGTCGAAGGCGGCATTGACCACCTTGTCGGGGTTCGCGCCGGGCTTGTCGACCTTGTTCACGACCAGGATCGGCTTCAGGCCCAGGGCCAGCGCCTTCTTGGTCACGAAGCGCGTCTGGGGCATCGGGCCTTCCTGCGCGTCGATCAGCAGCACCACGCCGTCGACCATCGACAGCGCGCGTTCCACTTCACCGCCGAAGTCCGCGTGGCCCGGGGTGTCGACGATGTTGATGTGCGTGCCTTCCCAGGTCACGGCGCAGTTCTTGGCCAGGATCGTGATGCCACGTTCCTTTTCGATCGCGTTGTTGTCCATCACCGTGTCGACGACCTTCTCGTGCTCGGCGAAGGTGCCCGACTGGCGCAGCAGCTGGTCGACCATGGTGGTCTTGCCATGGTCCACGTGGGCAATGATGGCGATATTGCGGATTTGCTTGGTACTCATGGTGTCGCTTCGGTCTGTGGTGCGTTCAAAAGAATTTGCTGAATTTCGATGGGGTTCAGCAAGCGCCCCGGGATCAGTTCGCCGGCGCTCACGTGGGCGGTGCCCAGGAACGCCTGCGGGTCGGTGCCGAACACGGCCACCGCCTCGGCATCGGCCCAGCCGCCGCGGCGGCGCAGGCCCGAGAGAAAACGTGCGGCATCTTCGGCCGCGAGCGTGACGCGGCTGTGGCCGTCGACCAGCGCTTCGGGAGGCAACAGACGTGCCAGGCGCTCGTCCTCGGTCATGGCTTCGAGCGCTTCGATAGTGACGCACTGCGCCTGCCCGAAGCCGCCCGTGGCCGTGCGGCGCAGCGAGGTCAGGTGCGCGCCGCAGCCCAGGGCCTCGCCGATGTCCTCGCCCAGGGTGCGAATGTAGGTGCCCTTGCTCACGCTCGCAACGATGCGAATGCTGGTGTCATCCAGCCGGGTCAGCGTGAGCTGGTGAATGACGACGTCGCGCGGTGCGCGCTCGATCTCGATGCCTTCCCGGGCGTATTCGTACAGCGCCTTGCCGTCTTTCTTGAGCGCGCTGTGCATCGGCGGCACCTGGCGGATCGGACCGGTGAATTGGGCCTGGACGCGGGCCAGATCTTCAGATGAAACCTGCACCGGCCGTTCGGCGATCACCTCGCCCTCGGCGTCACCGGTGGCGGTCTTGACGCCCAGGCGCGCAACCGCCTCGTAGGTCTTGTCGGCGTCCAGGTGCAGTTGGCTGAATTTGGTGGCGGCGCCGAAACACAGCGGCAGCACGCCTGTGGCGAGCGGATCGAGCGTGCCGGTATGGCCCGCTTTTTCGGCGCGCAGCAACCACTTGGCCTTTTGCAAGGCCTGGTTGCTGGAAAACCCCAGCGGCTTGTCGAGCAGCAACACCCCATGCACAGGGCGCCGCTGCACCCGTGTGCGTGGCGCGTTCATCGCTAGTCGTCTTTCGAGCGCGAAGCAACGGCCTGTGCGATGAGCGCATTCATGTCGGCCGCACGCTCGGTGGTGCGGTCGAACAGGAAGTGCAACGTCGGCACGGTGTGGATGTGCAGGCGCTTGAACAGGCCATTGCGCAGGAAGCCCGCGGCCTGGTTCAGCGCTTCGGTGGTCTCGGCCACGTCGCCCGTGAGCAGGCTGAAGAAGACCTTCGCATGCGCATAGTCGGGCGTGACCTCGACCGCCTGGATCGTGACCATGCCCACGCGCGGGTCCTTCAACTCGCGCGCGATCAGCTCCGTCAGATCGCGCTGGATCTGGTCGGCGACCTTGAACGCGCGGTTGGGTGCGGCTGCTTTTCTTTTCGGCATGGACTCTTTCGCGTCGAACGCTTACAGCGTCCGGGCGATTTCCTTGATCTCGAAGAATTCGAGTTGATCGCCTTCCTTGATGTCGTTGTAGTTCTTGAGCTTGATACCGCACTCAAAACCTTCGCGGACTTCGCGGACATCGTCCTTCATGCGCTTGATCGAGTCGACTTCGCCGGTGTAGATCACCACGTTGTCGCGCAGCAGGCGGAAATGCGCGCTGCGGTTGACCGAGCCCGAAGTGACGTACGAGCCGGCCACGGTGCCGATCTTCGAGGCCACGAACACCGTGCGGATCTCGGCCGAGCCGATAATCTCTTCGCGGCGCTCCGGTGCCAGCATGCCCGACATCGCGACCTTGATCTCGTCGACGGCGTCGTAAATGATGCTGTAGTAGTTCAGCTGAACGCCATTGCCTTCGGCCAGCTTGCGCGCACCGGCATCGGCACGCACGTTGAAGCCGATGACCACAGCCTTCGACGCGATCGCGAGGTTGATGTCGCTTTCGCTGATGCCGCCGACGCCGGCGTACACGATCTGCACCTTGACTTCTTCGGTCGCCAGCTTGAGCAGCGACTGGGCCAGTGCTTCCTGCGAGCCCTGCACGTCGGCCTTGATGATGATGCGCAGCGTCTGCACTTCGCCCGCCGACAGGTCGGTGAACATGTTCTGCAGGTTCGCGGCTTGCGCCTTGGCCAGCTTGGTGTTGCGGAACTTGCCCGCGCGGTAGGTGGCGATTTCGCGCGCACGGCGCTCGTCGGCCATCACCATGAACTCGTCGCCCGCCTGCGGCACTTCGGTCAGACCCTGGATTTCGACCGGGATCGACGGACCTGCCGACTTGGTGGCCTTGCCGTCTTCGTCCAGCATGGCGCGCACGCGGCCATAAGTGGAACCAGCCAGCACCACGTCGCCGGTCTTGAGCGTGCCGGACTGCACCAGCACGGTCGCGACCGGGCCGCGGCCCTTGTCGAGCTGCGCTTCGATGACCAAGCCCTTGGCGGCGGCATCCACCGGCGCCTTGAGTTCCAGCACTTCGGCCTGCAGCAGCACCTGTTCGAGCAGGTCGTCGATGCCCTGGCCGGTCTTGGCCGACACCGGCACGAACGGCACGTCGCCGCCGTACTCTTCGGGCACGACCTCTTCGGCCACCAGTTCCTGCTTCACGCGGTCCAGGTTGGCGTCGGGCTTGTCCACCTTGTTGATCGCAACCACGATCGGCACACCCGCCGCCTTCGCGTGCTTGATGGCTTCCTTGGTCTGGGGCATGACGCCGTCGTCGGCCGCCACCACCAGGATCACGATGTCGGTGGCCTGCGCACCGCGGGCACGCATGGCGGTGAACGCCTCGTGACCCGGGGTGTCGAGGAACGACACCATGCCGCGTTCGGTTTCGACGTGGTACGCACCGATGTGCTGCGTGATGCCGCCGGCTTCGCCCGCGGCGACCTTGGCGCGGCGGATGTAGTCCAGCAGCGAGGTCTTGCCGTGGTCGACGTGACCCATGACGGTCACGACCGGTGCGCGCGGCAGGGCTTCGGCCTGTTGCGCCGACACGTCCTCGTCGGTGAAGGCTTCGGGGTCGTCCAGCGCGGCAACCACCGCGTTGTGGCCCATTTCCTCCACGATGATCATCGCGGTGTCCTGGTCGAGCGACTGGTTGATGGTCGCCATCATGCCCAGCTTCATCAATTGCTTGATGACTTCCTGCGCCTTCACGGCCATCTTGTGCGCGAGCTCGGCGACCGTGATGGTCTCGGGCACGTGCACTTCGAGCACGCGCGCCTCGACCGGTGCGGCCGGTGCGTGCTGCTCGTCATGACCGCCACGGTCGTTGCCGCGACGGCCGCGCGGGCCTCCGCGCCAGTTGCCGCGGCTGACACCCCCGCTGGCATCGCCGCGGGTCTTGATTTCCTTCTTCTTGGCAGGATCGCCGGCCCAGCTCGACGAGAGCTTGGCGGACTTGACTTCCTTGCCGGCACCGGCGGCGGCCGGCGCTGCGGCGCCAGGGGCCGCAGGGGCGCCCGGGCGGCCCGGCGGCGTGACCGGCTTGTGCAGCGTGCCCTTGACCGTCGACTTTTCAGGCTGCGGCTTCTCGGGCGCCTTGTGCGGCACCAGCACGCGGGCCGGGGCATTCATCATGGCGCGGATGGCTTCGGCTTCGGCCAGGGCCTTGCGGCGACGCTCGTCGAGGTCCTTGGCGCGGGCGGCTTCTTCGTCGGCACGGGCCTTCGATTCGGCGGCGGCCTTGGCCTTGGCGTCTTCCTTGGCCTGCGTGGCGGCGTTCTGCGCGGCCAGCTTGGTGTCGGCCGCCTGCTTTTCGGCAACGGCAGCGGTTTCTGCAGCAGCAGCAGCGGCGGCCACGGCAGCCGGTGCGGCCGGGGCAGCCACCGGCTGCTTCGCGGCTTCCTTGGCCGAAGCGGCGGCGGCTTCAGCGGCCTTCTTCTCGGCGGCGATGCGCGCAGCTTCCTGCTCGGCCTGTTCGGCGCGCTCGGCCTTTTCGGCCTGCTCGCGTTCGCGGGCTTCGGTTTCTTCGCGCTGGCGACGCTTCTCGGCCAGCTCTTCTTCCTGGCGGCGGATCAGCTCGGCCTGGCGGCGTGCGTCTTCCTCGCGACGGGCCAGTTCGGCTTCGTCGATCTGGGGTGCGCTCGGCGTGGCGGACGTCTCGGCCGCCTGCTGCTGCGAGCCTTCGGCGGTCGCCGGGTGGCCTTCATCGCGCTGGATGAAGGTGCGCTTCTTGCGCACTTCGACCTGGATGGTGCGGGCGCGGCCAGTGGCGTCGGCCTGCTTGATCTCGCTGGTCGACTTCTTGGTCAGCGTGATCTTCTTGCGCTCGGGCTCGGTCGTGCCGTGGCTGGCCTTCAGGAAACCGAGCAAGCGCTGCTTGTCGGCCTCCGTGAGTGCATCGGTGGCGGCCGCTTTGGGCACGCCTGCGCTCTTGAGCTGGTCAAGCAAGGTTTCGGGAGTCTTCTTGAGCTCGTTCGCGAACTCGGCGACAGTGGTACTGGACATATTGCTTTCGTGCCTCCATACCGTCACTCTTGGCCGGCGAACCAATGTTCGCGGGCTTTCAAGATGAGGGCTTTGGCGTCATCGGCGCTCAGGCCGGTGATTTCGGTGAGTTCATCGACCGCGAGGTCGGCCAGGTCGTCACGGGTGTTCACACCCGCTTCAGCCAGCTGCGGAATCAGGTCGGGATTGAGGCCTTCGAGGTCGCGCAGGTTCTGCGAGACGGTTTCGACACCTTCTTCCTTGGCGATTTCCATGGTCAGCAGCGCATCCTTTGCACGGGCGCGCAGCTCATTGATGGTGTCTTCGTCGAAGGCCTCGATCTCAAGCATCTCGGAGATCGGCACGTAGGCCACCTCTTCGAGGCTGTTGAAACCTTCCGAAATCAGGATGTCGGCGATTTCCTCGTCGACATCGAGCTTTTCCATGAAGAGCTTGCGGCTGGCATCGGTCTCGGTCGCCTGCTTCTGGGCCGACTCGTTCGCGTCCATGATGTTGATCTTCCAACCGGTGAGGTCGGAAGCCAGGCGCACGTTCTGGCCGCCGCGGCCGATGGCGATCGCGAGGTTTTCCTCGTCCACCACCACGTCCATGGCGTGTTTTTCTTCGTCGACCACGATCGACGAGACATTCGCCGGCGCCAGGGCACCGATCACGAACTGGGCCGGGTCTTCGCTCCACAGCACGATGTCCACGCGCTCGCCGGCGAGTTCGTTCGTGACGGCGTTGACGCGGGTGCCGCGCACGCCGACGCAGGTGCCGATCGGGTCGACACGTTTGTCGTGCGAGAGCACGGCGATCTTGGCGCGCGAACCGGGATCGCGGGCGCAGCTCTTGATTTCGAGCAGGCCTTGTTCGATCTCGGGCACTTCCTGGCGGAACAGCTCGATCATGAACTCGGGGGCCGAGCGCGACAGGATGATCGGCGCGCCGCGCAGCGTCAGGTCGACCTCCATGATCATGGCCCGCACGCGGTCGCCGTTGCGCAGGTTTTCCTTGGCGATCATCTCGCTGCGGCGCAGGCGGCCTTCGACGCGCCCGGCTTCCACGATGATGTCGCCCTTGTCCAGACGCTTGACGGTACCCACGAAGATCTTGTCGCCGCGCGACATGAAGTCGTTGAGCAGCATCTCGCGCTCGGCGTCGCGGATCTTCTGCAGGATCACCTGCTTGGCAGCCATGGCACCGATGCGCCCGATCGGCACCGAATCGACGGATTCCTCGATGTATTCGTCGACCTCGATGTCGGGCATCTCCTCACGAGCCTCGAAGAGCAGGATCTCCTGGTCGGGCAGCTGCAGGCCGGCTTCGTCGGGAACGACGTGCCAGCGGCGGAAAGTTTCGTAGTCGCCGCTGTCGCGATCGACCGCCACGCGGATATCCACGTCACCCTGATGGAGCTTCTTGGTGGCTTGCGCCAGTGCGGATTCGACCGCGCCGAAGACCACGTCGCGCTCGACGTTCTTCTCGCGCGAGATCGCATCCACCAACATCAACATTTCGCGATTCATGCCACCACTCCTCTTGTTCAGTCCGGAACGTTCGTTCCGTCGTCAATATCCGAAAAACCCGGTTGGGTTTTGGCCTTGCGGCCCTTGAAATCCACAATCGGCGCGAGCCGCGCATCGCGCAGCTCGTCCAATACGAAGCCCAGCGCATGCAACGGTGCAGGCGCGCGCTTCTTGCTCACTTTTTGACCCGGCTTGGTCTCGGGCGCATCGCTCCAGACGATCTGCCAACCCGAACCGCCTTCAGCACGCTCCAGCGTGCCGCGAAACTTCTTGCGATTGGCCGACACCTGGCCCGCCGCGGCAGCACCCATGGGCGCCTTGAGGGTGATGTCGATCACCGCGCCCACGAATCGCCCGAAATCCTGTTCATTGCGCAAGGGGCGATCGATACCGGGCGAGGAGACCTCGAGCCGCTTGTAATCGACCGCATCGACTTCCAGCGCGAATTGCAGCTGGCGCGTGACCTTCTCGCAGTCTTCCACCGTCACGAAGGGTTCGGGCACGCCGGCCGCCACATCTTCAGAGGTGGGGGGCGTCCAGGGCAAATCAATCGTCACGCGCAGCAATCCACCGGCCGAGCGCTCGACCTCGACCAGGTCGTAGCCGAGACCGGCCACGGTTTGTTCTACTGTTTGCTGCAATGCCACGTGTTTGAAAGCGCCTTCTGAATCAATGCCCAAGCCGCAGCACCCGCCCACCACGGATGCCACGACGCCAAATAATTGCTGCTTGAGAATGCATAGACCAAAAAAAACGGGCGGTTGGTACCCGCCCGTTTGGTCGTGAGCCTCGAATTATATGCTATTCGCGTGCATAAATGAAGGACATCGGTATTTAGGCGGCCACGGGGCGCCGGTATTTCGACCAGACCACGGCAAACAGCACCGCGCCCAGGGCCAATGCGGCCGCCGCCACCAGCAAAGGCAGCTCGAAAGAACCGGTGCGCTGGGCCAATGGCGCCGCAAACAGCGGCCCGATGATCTGCCCCACCCCGTAGGACGCCGTGGCATAGCCGATCAGCCCGGCCGCGGCATTGCCGCGCAGCCGTCGGGCTTCCCGCATGGCGAAAAGCGTGATGGCGGTGAAAGGCATGCCGAGCAGCAGGCTGCCCAGCGCAAAACCCGCAATGGTCGGCCAGGCCACTGAAAAAACAACGCCGAGCGCCTGCAATGCATAAGCGGCGGCCAGCAACAGCCGGTTGTCCCAATGCACCGGGGCGCGGGCGCCGATCAATGCGCCCGGAATGATGGCCGCGCCGAACAGCGGCCAGAAGAAATCCGGCCACGGCGATCCCGGCAGCGCTTGCCGGGCGATCACGGGCAGGAAGGTGGCGGTAATGATGTAACCAAAGCCTGCCAGCCCATAGAGCGCGACCAGCCAGATCGCATCGCTGCGCGCTGACGCCGATCCCGAAGCACTGCCCGCAGCAACAGCCGGACTCGCCGCCGCCCCGCCTGCCGCAGCCCCCGCCCGCTCGCCGTCGTCGAACACCCGCCAGATCACCGCGATCAGCACCACGGCCAGCAGCCCGAGGCCGATCCAGCCCGCCTCCGAGCCCCAGCGGCCAAGCGCCCCGCCCAGCAGGCCGGTCATGGCGATCCCGATGCCCGGCCCCGTGTAGATCACGCCGGCCAGCGTGGGCGCGTTCGTCTCGGCCAGCCGGCGCAGCCCCCAGCCCGAGGCGAACACGAAGACCCAGGCGCTCATCACCCCGGCCGCCGCGCGCAGCACGCCCCAGCCGATGAAGCTGTGCAGCAGCCCCATGCCGACCAGCAAGGCCGCCGTGGCCAGCAGCCCGCCGCGCACCATGCTCGACGCCTTGATGCCGATGGCCGCGCAGCTGACCGCGCCGAAGAAATAGCCCAGGTAATTAAGAGACGCCAGCAAACCGCCGCCGGCCAGCTCGAGCTTTCCCTCGCTCAGCATGATGGGCAGCATGGGCGTGAAGGCGAAGCGCCCCAGGCCCATGGCCACCGCCAGCGTGACCATGCAGGCCAGCGCCGCGCGCCAGGCACCGCGCCGGTCGTGTCCGATATTCGACATTTCTACCCGTCTCCGTTTTTTTATTCCAGCAGCGCCGCAGCCACCAGCTTCTGTGTGTAGGGATGCTCGGGGGCGTCGAGGACGCGCAGGGCCAGCCCGGATTCGAGGATCGCGCCGTCCTTCATCACGATGACCTGGTGCGCCATCGCGCGGATCACCTCGACGTCGTGGGTGATCAGGAGGTAGCTCAGCCCCCGCTCGCGCTGCAGCCGCTGCAGCAGGCCGAGCACCTGCTTCTGGATGGTCACGTCGAGCGCGCTGGTGGGCTCGTCGAGCACCAGCAGCCGCGGATCGACGATCAGCGCCCGGGCGATCGCCAGCCGCTGGCGCTGCCCGCCCGAAAACTCGTGCGGATAGCGGTCGAGCAGCGCGGGAAACTGCGCCTCGCTCAAGCCCACGTCGGCCAGCGCCGTGAGCGCGCGCGCCCGGCGGGCCGCGGCGTCGAGCTCGGGCGCGTGCACGCGCAGCCCCTCGCCCACGATCTGCTCGACCGTCATGCGCGGCGAGAGCGACGAGAACGGGTCCTGGAACACCACCTGCATCGTGCGGCGCAGCGCGAGGTCGGAGGCGCGGTCGACCGCCCAGCCTTTCCCCGTCACCTGCAGTTCGCCCCGGTGCTTGAGCAGGCCGAGCGCGGCCAGCGCCAGCGTCGACTTGCCCGAGCCCGATTCACCGACCACGCCCAGCGTTTCGCCCGGCGCGATCCGGAAATCGGCGCCCTGCACGGCGACGAACTCGCCCTTGCGGAACCAGCCCGCGAAGCCGGGGCGCGACACCGGATAGCTCACGCGCAGCGCCCGGGCCTCCAGCACCGGCGGCGCCGCGCCGTCGGCGGCCGCCTCGGCCACGTCGCGCGCCGGATGGCTGTCGATCAGCTTGCGGGTGTAGGCATGCTGCGGCGCCTCGAACACCGTACCCACCGGGCCATGCTCGACGATGTGGCCGCGCTCCATCACCGCCACGCGGTCGGCGAAACGGCGCACCAGGTTCAGGTCGTGGGTGATGAGCAGCACGGCCATGCCGTATTTGCGCTGGAGCTCGGCCAGCAGCTCGAGGATCTGCGCACGCACCGTGACGTCGAGCGCCGTGGTCGGCTCATCGGCCAGCAGCAGGCGCGGCTTGCAGGCCAGGGCCATCGCGATCATGGCGCGCTGGCGCTGCCCGCCCGACAGCTGGTGCGGATACGACCTCGCCCGCCGCGCCGGTTCGGGAATGCCGGTGTCGGCCAGCAGCTGCACAGCGGCCTCTTGCGCGGCGCGGGCCGACAGCCCTTCGTGCAACTCGAGCACCTCGGCGATCTGGTCGCCCACGGTGTACAGCGCATTGAGCGCGGTCATCGGCTCCTGGAAGATCATCGCGATCTCCTTGCCGCGGATGCCGCGCAGCTCGCGCTCCGGAATCGACAGCAGGTCGCGTGCACCGCGCTGCGCCTGCGACCCCGACAGGGTCGCCACCCCGTCAAGGTCGGCGTTCTGCACCAGCCGCAGCAACGACAGCGCCGTGACCGTCTTGCCCGAGCCCGACTCGCCGACCAGCGCGAGCTTTTCGCCCGCCGCGATCTGCAGGTCGATGCCGTGCACCACCGGCTTGCCACCGAAGGCGACGCGCAGCCCCTTCACGTCGAGCAAGGGCTGGTTCTTCGTCGTGTCGCGCATCGTCGTCATTTGTCGGCCTTGCGGGGGTCGAGCGCATCGCGCAGCGCGTCGCCCATGAAGGTCAGCAGCATCAGCGTGACGACCAGCACGCAGAAGGTGGACAGCGAAATCCACCACGCATCGATGTTGCCCTTGCCTTGGCTCAGCAATTCGCCGAGCGAGGGCGTTCCGGGCGGAACGCCCAGTCCGAGAAAGTCGAGCGAAGTCAGTGCCAGGATGGCCGCGCTCATGCGGAACGGCAAGAAGGTGACGACCGGCACCATGCTGTTGGGCAGGATGTGGCGCCACATGATCTGCAGGTTGCCCACGCCGAGCGCGCGCGCGGCGCGCACGTAGTCCATCTGGCGGTTGCGCAGGAACTCGGCGCGCACGTAGTCCGACAGCCCCATCCAGCCGAACAGGCTCAGCAGGATCAGCAGCAGCGACACGCTCGGCGTGAAGATCGCGCTGAAGATGATCAGCAGGTACAGCTCGGGCATCGCGCTCCAGATCTCGATCAGGCGCTGGAAGGTCAGGTCGATCTTGCCGCCGAAGAAGCCCTGCACGGCGCCGGTCGCGATGCCCAGCACCACGCCGACCACCGTGAGCGCCAGCGCGAACAGCACGCTCACGCGAAAACCGTAGATCAACTGCGCCAGCAGGTCGCGCCCGCGCTCGTCGGTGCCGAGCAGGTTCTCGTGCGAGGGTGCGGCGGGGTTCGGCGGCTTCGAGAAATAGTTGAGCGTGGCCGGGCCGTAGCGGTTGGGCGCATACAGCGCCCAGTTGTCGCCCTGCGTGATGCGCTGCTCGATGAACGGGTCGAGGTAGTCGGCCGGCGTTTCGAAGTCGCCGCCGAAGGTCTTCTCGGAATAGTCGCGCAGCACGGGGAAATAGGTCTGGCCTTCATAGCGCACCACCAGCGGCTTGTCGGTGGAGAGCACGTCCGCGAACAGACTCAGCACCACCAGCGCCGAGAAGACGACCAGGCTCCAGAACCCCAGCGGGTTGCGGCGGAAACGGCGCCAGGCACGGCGCCCGGGGCTCACGGACACGGCGGCGGCTTCAGTCAAACTTCACCCTCGGATCGACCCAGACGTAGCAAAGATCGGAGATGAGCTTGGTCACCAGCCCGATCAGCGTGAACAAGTAAAGCGTGCCCAGGAACACCGGGTAGTCGCGCCGCAGCACGCTCTCGTAGCTCAGCAGGCCCATGCCGTCGAGCGAGAACAGCGTCTCGATCAGCAGCGCGCCCGAGAAGAAGGCGCCAATGAAGGCCGTCGGAAAGCCCGTGATGATCGGGATCAGCGCATTGCGGAACACGTGCTTCCACAGCACCTGCCGCTCGGCCAGCCCCTTGGCGCGCGCCGTCAGCACGTACTGCTTGCGGATTTCCTCCAGGAAGGAGTTCTTGGTGAGCATCGCGGTGATCGCGAAGCTGCCCAGCACCATGGCGGTCACCGGCAAGGTGATGTGCCACAGGTAGTCGACGATGCGCGCGCCCCAGCTCAGCGACTCCCAGTTCGGCGAGGTCAGCCCGCGCAGCGGGAACCACTGCAGCTGGCCGCCGAAGATCACCAGCAGCGCCACGCCCAACACGAAGCCCGGAATGGCATAGCCGACGAGCACCAGCAGCGTCGTGAAGAAGTCGAAGCGCGAGCCCGCGCGCACCGCCTTGGCCACCCCCAGCGGCACCGCGATGAGGTAGCTGATGAAGAAGGTCCACAGCCCCAGGCTGATCGACACCGGCAGCTTCTCCTTGATGAGCTGCCACACGTCCTTGCTCTGGAAGAAGCTCTTGCCCAGGTCGAAGCGGGCGAACTGCTTGAGCATCTGCCAGAAGCGCTCGGGGGCCGGCTTGTCGAAACCGTAGAGCGCCTTGATCTCGGCCACCTGCTTGGCGTCGAGTGTGCGGCCGGTGGGGCCGCCCGAGATGCGGTTCTCCTTGTTGGTGAGTTGCGAGAGCAGTTGCTCGGCCGGACCGCCGGGCACGAACTGCACGATCGCGAAATTGAGCAGCAGCACGCCGAACAGCGTGGGAACGATCAGCAGGAGGCGTCGGATCAGGTAGGCGGCCATGCGTGTTCTTCTACTTGACGCTCGGGTCGATCCACCACATCGTCAGCATCGCCGACCCCGCCAGCAGGCGCTGCGGCAAGGGCGCGTCCGGTCGACGCAGCTTTCGCTTGTGGGCAATGAAATACTGCTTGCCGTAGTACATCGGGGTCATGTAGTGCTGGTGGAGCAAGTAGCGGTCCAGCAACCGCGCGGCTGCGGCGAGCGAGGCGCGGTCGTGGCTGTTGACGATCACCTCGACAATCTCGTCGACCACCGGATCGCTGATGCCGCTCAGGTTCTGGCTGCCCTTCTCGCTCGCCGATTTCGAGCTGAAGTCGTCGTACAGCTCGTTGCCTGGGCTCGACGAGCCACCGACGAGGCTGATGGCCATGTCGAAATCGAAGTCGTCCAGCTTCTTCTTCAGCAGGCTCGGGTCGCGCAGGCGGTAGTCCAGCCGGATGCCCAGCTTGCCGAGGTTGCGCGCATACGGCGCGAGCACCACGCCCGAGCTGCGGTCGGCGATGTCGATGGTGATCACGAACGGCGTGCCGGCCTTGTCGCGCAGCGCGCCGTCGCGGTAGGTCCAGCCGGCCTCCCTCAACAACTCCTGCGCCTTCACCAGGTTGCGCCGCAGGCCTTCGGCGGTGTCGCCGCTGCTGTCAGGGCGCGGCAACTCGCCCTTCGTGTTGTCGAGGTAGCGCTGCCGGGTCTTGAGCTTGTCGATCAGCGCCTGCTCCTCGGGGCTGACCTCGGGCTGGGCCATGAGGTCGTCGCTGTTCTGGAAGTAGCTCTGGGTGCGCCCGCGGCGGCCATAGAACAGGTGGGCGTTGAGCCAGTCGAAGTCGAAGGCCAGCGCCAGTGCCCTGCGCACGCGCATGTCGGCGAAGCGGGGCTGCCGCAGGTTGGGCGCCAGGCCCTGCATGCCGGTGAAGCGGCGGTGCGCGATCTCTTCCTTGACCAACTCGCCGGAGTCGAAGCGGCGGCCCTTGTAGCGGCGCACCCAGGCGATGATCGAGCGCTCTTCCATCGCATCGAGCGCGCCGGCCTTGAGCGACTCTTCCTCGCCGAGCGAGTCCTTGAAATACTGGTACGACACCGTGTCGTAGTTGAACATCCCCTTGCGCACCGGCAGGTTGGCGGCCCAGTAGTCCGGGCGTCGGCGGTAGGAGATGAACTTGCCGAAATCGACCCTGTCCACCACGTACGGCCCGCTCGCGATCGGCGCCTCGGTCACAATCTGGTCGAAGGGCTTGCCCTTGCCCCAGGCGCTGGAGAACACCGGCAACCCGCCGATGATCATGTGCAGCTCGGCGTTCTGGCGCACGAAGTCGAAGCGGATGGTGCGCTCGCCCGTCACCACGGCCTCCTTGATGTCGGCCCAGTACGAACGGAAGGTCGGCCCGGCCGCCTTGCTGCGCAGGGTATCGAAGGAGTACTTCACGTCCTTCGCCAGCACCGGCGAGCCGTCGGAAAACCGCGCCTTGGGGTTCAGCCGGAAGGTGACGCTCAAGCGGTCGGGCGCCAGCTGGATGTCCTCGGCCAGCAGGCCGTACTGCGAGAAGGGCTCGTCCTCGCTCGGCGTGGTCAGCGAATCGAAGAGCAGGCCGTACTCGGAGAACACGAAGCCGTTGGCGCTGTAGCCCATGCCCACCGGGGGCACGCCGCGCAAGGTGAAGGGGTTGAGCTTGTCGAAGCTGCCGGCGGCCGACAGGGTCAGGTCACCGCCCTTGGGCGCGTTGGGGTTCACGTAGTCGAAATGCGTGAACGACGCCGGGTACTTGGGCTCGTAACCCATGCCCAGCCCGTGCGCCGCCCACGAGGGCAGCGCCAGGAGCGCCAACATCCAGAGCAGCCAACCTCGCATGCGAGAATTCTGCCCAAGATTTTCACGAGGCAACTTCATGGGCTTTCTTTCCGGCAAGAAACTGTTGATCACCGGTGTGTTGAGCAATCGCTCCATTGCATATGGCATTGCCAAGGCCTGTCACGACCAGGGCGCGGAACTCGCCTTCAGTTATGTCGGCGAGCGATTCAAGGACCGTATCACCGAATATGCCGCAGACTTCGGCTCGAAACTGATTTTCGACTGCGACGTGGGCGACGATGCGCAGATCGACAAGCTCTTTGCCGACCTCGCCCAGACCTGGCCCACCTTCGACGGCTTCGTGCACAGCATCGGCTTCGCCACGCGCGAATCGATCGCCGGCGACTTCCTTGAGGGCCTCTCGCGCGAAGGCTTCAAGATCGCGCACGACATCAGTGCGTACAGCTTCCCGGCCATGGCCAAGGCGGCCCTGCCCTACCTCAACGACAAGTCGGCCCTGCTCACGCTGACCTACCTGGGTGCCGAGCGCGCGCTGCCCAACTACAACACCATGGGCCTGGCCAAGGCCTCGCTCGAGGCGTCGGTGCGCTACACAGCCGCCTCGCTCGGCCCGAAGGGCATGCGCGTGAACGGCATCAGCGCCGGCCCCATCAAGACGCTCGCCGCCAGCGGCATCAAGAGCTTCAGCAAGATCCTCACGGCCGTGGCCGACGCCTCGCCGATCCGCCGCAACGTGACCATCGAGGAAGTCGGCAACGTGGCCGCCTTCCTGCTGAGCGACCTGGCCAGCGGCGTGACCGCCGAGATCACCTACGTGGACGGCGGCTTCAGCAACGTGGTCGGAGGCATGGCGGAGTAATTTCCCCTCTCGGCTCCCAGCGCCTGCCACCGTGTTGAATCGACGCTCCCTCCTCCTGCTTGCGG
Organism: Variovorax boronicumulans; assembly: GCF_009811375.1. Lineage (NCBI taxonomy): Bacteria > Pseudomonadati > Pseudomonadota > Betaproteobacteria > Burkholderiales > Comamonadaceae > Variovorax > Variovorax boronicumulans. Next base: position 2,120,795 of record NZ_BKDH01000001.1, on the reverse strand, counting down.
GACTGGGCGCAGCCCTTTCGGGTCGCGCCGCGTTCGCGCGCGCCGCCGCACCCGCCCTGATGCTGGCTGAGGTCTACCGCCCCGGCATGTCGCTCGCGGGCTACTGGGTCAGCGAGAAGTTCGACGGCGTGCGCGGCTACTGGGACGGCCAGAAGCTCTGGACCCGTGGCGGCGAGCCCGTCATGGCGCCAGCGTGGTTCACCGCCTCGCTGCCCAAGCAGCCGCTGGACGGCGAACTGTGGGCGGGACGTGGGCGCTTCAATCACACGATGTCCACCGTGCGCAGCCAGACGCCCAGCGACACGGCCTGGCACGAGATCCGTTTCATGGTCTTCGACCTGCCCGCCCAGGGCGGCGACTTCAACACCCGCCTCGCGGCGCTGCGCAAGCTGCTGCCGATCACCGACGCGCCCTGGGTGGTGGCCGTGCCGCAGCAGCCCGCCACCACGCACGAGGACCTGCAGGCGCTGCTCGACAAGACCGTGAAGATGGGCGGTGAAGGCCTGATGCTGCACCGGGGCGCGTCGATGTACCGCGGCGAGCGCAACAACGACCTGCTCAAGGTCAAGCCCTTCGAGGACGCCGAAGCCCGCGTGGTTGCGCACCTGCCCGGCAAGGGCAAGCACCACGGCCGGCTCGGCGCGTTGATGGTCGAGATGCCCGACGGCCAGCGCTTCCGGCTCGGCACCGGCCTGACCGACGCCGAGCGCGACCAGCCGCCGCCGATCGGCAGCCTGGTGACCTACCGCTACAACGGCACGCACCCGAGCGGGTTGCCCAAATTTGCCCGCTTCATGCGCGTGCGCGAAGGCTAGCCCCGCCTTCGCAGACCGCGCCCCTCACCGGGGCACGTCCCTTTCTCAACTCGCCTGACGCACGCAGTCCGCGTAGTACCGCTTCTTGCCCGTCTCGTCGATGCGCGCCACGAGGCCGTGAATGTCGGTCTCGAAGCCCGGGCACTGCAGATTGAACTCGCGCGAGAACTTGAGGTAGTCGACGATCTTCTTGTTGAACACTTCGCCCGGGATCAGCAGCGGAATGCCCGGCGGGTACGGCGTGATCAGGCTGGTGGTGATGCGGCCTTCGAGCTCGTCGATCTCCACGCGCTCGGTCTTGCGGTGCGCGATGTGGGCGAAGGCGTCGCTCGGCTTCATGGCCGGCGTCAGGTCGCTCAGGTACATCTCAGTCGTGAGGCGCGCCACGTCGTAGCGCGCGTACAGCTGGTGAATGTGCTGGCACAGGTCGCGCAAGCCCAGGCGCTCGTAGCCCGGGTGCTGCTGGCAGAACTCGGGGAGGATGCGCCACATCGGCTGGTTGCGCGCGTAGTCGTCCTTGAACTGCTGCAGCGCCGTGAGCAGCGTGTTCCAGCGGCCCTTGGTGATGCCGATGGTGAACATGATGAAGAAGCTATAGAGGCCCGTCTTCTCCACGATCACGCCGTGCTCGGCCAGGAACTTGGTCACCACGCTGGCGGGGATGCCGGTCTCGGCAAAGTTGCCTTCCAGGTCCAGGCCCGGCGTCACGATGGTCGACTTGATCGGGTCGAGCATGTTGAAGCCGTCGGCCAGTTCGCCGAAGCCATGCCAGTTGCGCGGCGACTTCTTGCTCTTTGGCTTGCCGTTCTTCTCGCCGTGCATGATCCAGTCTTCGGCGCGGCCGATGCCTTCGTCGACGAGCTTCTCGGGGCCCCAGACCTTGAACCACCACTCGTCCTTGCCGAACTCTTCCTCGACCTTGCGCATGGCGCGGCGGAAATCGAGCGCTTCCAGGATGCTCTCTTCCACCAGCGCGGTGCCGCCGGGCGGCTCCATCATGGCGGCGGCCACGTCGCAGCTCGCGATGATCGCGTACTGCGGGCTGGTCGACGAGTGCATCAGGTAGGCCTCGTTGAAGAGGTCGCGGTCGAGCGCGCGGTTCTGCGAGTCCTGCACCAGCACGTGGCTGGCCTGGCTGATGCCGGCCAGCAGCTTGTGCGTCGACTGCGTGGCGAACACCAACGATTCCTTCGGGCGCACGCGGCGCTTGCCCATCGCGTGGTAGGCGCCGTAGAACGGGTGGAAGGCGGCGTGCGGCAGCCAGGCCTCGTCGAAGTGCAGCGTGTCGACGTAGCCGTCGAGCATGTTCTTGATGGTCTCGGTGTTGTAGATCACGCCGTCGTAGGTCGACTGCGTGAGCGTCATCACGCGCGGCTTAACCTTGTTCGGGTCCACGTCGGCCAGCAGCGGGTTGGCCTTGATCTTGGCCTTGATGGCGCTCTGCTCGAACTCGCTCTTCGGAATCGGGCCGATGATGCCGAAGTGGTTGCGCGTGGGCTTCATGAACACCGGAATCGCGCCGGTCATGATGATCGCGTGCAGGATCGACTTGTGGCAGTTGCGGTCGACCACCACCACGTCGTCGGGCGCCACCGTGTGGTGCCACACCATCTTGTTGCTGGTGCTGGTGCCGTTGGTCACGAAGAAGCAGTGGTCGGCATTGAAGATGCGCGCCGCATTGCGCTCGCTGGCCGCCACCGGGCCGGTGTGGTCGAGCAGCTGGCCCAGTTCTTCCACCGCGTTGCAGACGTCGGCGCGCAGCATGTTCTCGCCGAAGAACTGGTGGAACATCTGGCCCACCGGGCTCTTCAGGAACGCCACGCCGCCCGAGTGGCCCGGGCAATGCCACGAGTACGAACCGTCTTCGGCGTAATCGATCAGCGCCTTGAAGAACGGCGGCTGCACGCCTTCCAGGTAGCTCTTGGCCTCGCGGATGATGTGGCGCGCCACGAATTCGGGGGTGTCCTCGAACATGTGGATGAAGCCGTGCAGCTCGCGCAGGATGTCGTTCGGGATGTGGCGCGAGGTCTTGGTCTCGCCGTAGATGTAGATCGGCACGTCGGCGTTCTTGCGACGCACCTCGCCGATGAAGCTGCGCAGGCTCAGCACGGCCGGGTCGAGGTCGGGGCCGACCGAGAACTCTTCGTCGTCGATCGACAGGATGAAGGCGCTGGCGCGGCTTTGCTGCTGCGCGAACTGGCTCAGGTCGCCGTAGCTCGTGACGCCCAGCACCTCGAAGCCCTCGCTTTCGAAGGCCTGCGCGAGCGCGCGGATGCCGAGGCCCGAAGTGTTTTCGGAGCGGAAGTCCTCGTCGATGATGACGATGGGAAAGCGAAATTTCATGAGCGGGGCTCCGGACGGGCAGTCAGACAGGCAATGAGCGAGGCGCGAAGTGTACGGAATTCGGATGACGGATTGCGCCAGGCGCCTGCAAGCCCCGCAGGGCAAGCCGGCCCAAGCAGCCCCACCGGGCGCCATATCCCTACGCGACACAGGCGCATGGCGCGCCATGCCGCAGAATGGCGAAGGTCCAAGTAACAAAAGAAGAGAGGAGTTGCCATGGGAAATCCCACCTTCTGGTGGTTGATCGCAGGCGCGGCCATCGTGGCCGAGTTGTTGTCCGGCACGGTGTACCTGCTGCTGCTGGCCGCCGGCTTCGCCGCCGCAGCCATCGCCGCGCACCTGGGCTTCAGCCTCGTCACGCAGCTGCTGGTGGCCGCCGTGGTCGGCGTGGGCGCAGTCGTGACCTGGTACCTGATCCGCCGCAACCGCCCTGCCGAGCCCTCCAGCGAGGCCAACCGCGACCTCAACCTGGACATCGGCGAGAGCGTGTACGTCGATGCCTGGAACCTCGACGGCACCGCCACCGTGCGCTACCGCGGCTCGCAATGGACCGTCGTGCTGCGCGCGGGCCATGCGCCCTCCACCGGCGAACACCGCGTGGTCGAGGTGGTCGGCAGCCGCCTCGTGGTCGACAAGATCTAGCAGATCTAACAGTTCAATCGGTCAGTCAGAAAAACGCATTCGAAAAGGAAGCAACACCATGGAATTTTCAGTTCCTCTCATCATCCTGGTCATCGCGATCATCTTCATCAGCCAGTCGGTCAAGTTCGTGCCGCAGCAGAACGCATGGGTGCGCGAGCGCCTGGGCAAATACCACGGCACCATGACGCCCGGCCCGAACTTCCTGATCCCGTTCATCGACCGCGTGGCCTACAAGCACAGCCTGAAGGAAATCCCGCTCGACGTGCCCAGCCAGATCTGCATCACGCGCGACAACACGCAGCTGCAGGTCGACGGCATCCTGTACTTCCAGGTGACCGACCCGATGCGCGCCAGCTACGGCTCGTCGAACTACATCGTGGCCGTGACCCAGCTCGCACAGACCTCGCTGCGCAGCGTGATCGGCAAGCTCGAGCTCGACAAGACCTTCGAAGAGCGCGACGTGATCAACGCCCAGGTCGTGGCCGCCATCGACGAGGCCGCGCTCAACTGGGGCGTGAAGGTGCTGCGCTACGAAATCAAGGACCTGACGCCGCCCAAGGAAATCCTCTTGGCCATGCAGGCGCAGATCACGGCCGAACGCGGCAAGCGCGCGCTCATCGCCGCGTCGGAAGGCCGTCGCCAGGAACAGATCAACATCGCCACCGGCGAACGCGAAGCCTTCATTGCCCGCTCCGAGGGCGAGAAGCAGGCGCAGATCAACAACGCGCAAGGTGAAGCCGCCGCCATCACGGCCGTGGCCACCGCCACCGCAGACGCCATCGAGCGCGTGGCCGCCGCCATCCGCCAGCCGGGCGGCGAACAGGCCGTGCAGCTGAAGGTGGCCGAGCGCGCCGTCGATGCCTACGGCAAGGTGGCCGCCGATTCGAAGACCACGCTCATCGTGCCAAGCAACATGACCGAGACGGCCGCGCTGATCTCGTCGGCCATGCGCATGATCCAAACCGGCAAAAGCTCTGGCCCGACCTGAAAACGGCTGAAAACCCGCGCTACAATCGTGGGCTCAGGAGCGGTGGATGAGCGGTTTAAGTCGCACGCCTGGAAAGCGTGTGAGGGTTAATAGCCCTCCGCGGGTTCGAATCCCGCCTGCTCCGCCAGAGAAGTCATGAACAACGGGGCCTTGTGCCCCGTTTTTCTTTGGTGCCTGCGAACCCGCATCGGGGCACGCCAGTGCCCTACCATGGCAGGCATCTCCTGCCCGCACCGGTCACACGGATGCCATGATGCCCAGCGATCTCCCGCGTTTCTTCGGCTTCGGCGCTTCGCGCGCCACCCCACGCGGTGTGATCAGCCTGCTGAACCGCTACCAGCGCGCGCTGCTGTACGTGGGCGGCGCCGTCACCTCGCTCGTGCTGCTGGCCGCCACCGGCGTGATGCTCTCGTCGCAGGTGCGCGACTACGTCGCCGAGCGGCAGGCCGAGTTCAATGCGCGCAAGGCGCTGCTGCACCTCGAACTCTTCGTGCGCCAGGGCTCGGCGCGGATCAACATCTTTCACGAGGAAGGCGCCTGGGAGCGGCGCGCACGCGCGCCGCAGTCGCTGGTCGACGCCTTTGCCGCGCACGAGGGCCGGCTGGTGCTGCCCAGCAACAAGGACTTCCCGCCGATGCTGCTGCTGGGCGACCTCTCGGCGCAGCGCCCGGCCGACAGCTTCGCGCAGTACCTCGGGCTGGCCGAAGAGGTCGGCTACCGCTCGGCGGCCTACACGAAGACGCTGACGCTGCACTCCAGCTATTTCTATGCGCCCGACCTGCGCTTCCTGGCCGTGGTGCCGGCCCCCGCCGCGGCCGACCTGTTCGAGCGCCACGGCGCACGCACCACCGAAGACCTGCTCCAGCGCATCGCGCCGCCCGAGCTCGGCGACCTGAGCGACCCGGCCGTCGTCGCCCGCCTGCGCGACAGCGGCACGGCCGTGTGGCTGCCGCCGGCCGTGAGCCCCTTCACCGGCGAGACGGTGCTGCGGCTGGCACAGCCCGGCTTCCACGACGGCAAGCCCTTCGTCGTGCTGGTGAACGACTACCCGCTGGACATCATCACAGCGCACCTGTCGAACGAGCGCCACGACGAGGCCTCGATGTTTGTGGACCCGTCGGGCCGGGTGATCGCCGAGACGCACGGCCCCAGCGGCACCGAGGGCCTGCAGGCGCGCGCGCTGCAGCTCTCGCAGCCGTCGCTGGCCGCCAACGGCGCCACGCTGCAGTACCGCGATGGCCTCTTCACGCTGCGCGCCCCGATCGCCGACGCCAACTGGACCTACCTCTACGCCTTTTCGTGGCGCACCATCGCGTCCGAGCTGGGCCTGCGGCTGGCGCTCTACGCGGGCGCCATGCTGCTGCTCATCGCCTTCGTCTGGGCCGCGCTGCTCCTGCTCGACCGCAAGGTGTTCCGGCCCGGCTATGCGCGCTCCCAGCGCATCGTGGAAAGCGAGAACCTCAACCGCACCATGGTCGCGACCACGCCCTCGGGCCTGGCGCTGCTGCGCTACCCCTCGGGCGAGGTGCTGCTGCAGAACCAGGTGATGCAGGCCTGCACCGACAACGCGCGCCCCGAAGACCCGCCCCTGCCGCAGCGCCTGCTGCGCCTGTACGACGACGCACCCGGCGCTCCCGAATGGCTGCCCGACCTGGAGCTGCCCGTGACGCTGGCCAGTGGCGAAGTCACCGAGCTGCTCGTGAGCGTGGTGCGCACCAAGTACCAGGGCAGCGACGTGCTGCTGTGCAACTTCTCCGACATCACGACGCGCAAGAACGCCGAGCGTGCACTGGAGAGCGCGCGCGAGGCCGCGCACCAGGCCAACCATGCGAAGTCGGCCTTCCTGGCCATGATGAGCCACGAGATCCGCACGCCGCTGAACGCCATCATGGGCAACCTCGAGCTGCTGCAGCGCTCGCCGCTGTCGGCTGCGCAGAACGAGCGGCTCGGCGCCGTGACGTCGTCGTCGACCGCGCTGCTGGGCATCATCAACGACATCCTCGACTTCTCGAAGATCGAGTCGGACCAGATGCGCCTGGAGTCGATCCGCTTCGATCTCGCGGACACGGCGCGGCAGGTGATCGCGGTCTTCACGCCGCTGGCGCAGGCCAAGCGTCTGGCGCTCGACTGCGTGATCGACGACGCCCTCGCCCCGCACCACCTCGGCGACCCGACGCGCCTGCGCCAGCTGCTGATGAACCTGCTGAGCAACGCCATCAAGTTCACCGACACCGGCGACGTGCTGCTCGAGGTCTACCTGAAAGACGACGCCGATCCCGCCTCGCCGGTGGTGATCGGCGTGAGCGACACCGGCATCGGCATGACGGCAGCGCAGCAGAAGGCGCTGTTCGAGCCCTTCACGCAGGCCGACAGCAGCATCGCGCGGCGCTTCGGCGGCACCGGCCTGGGGCTGGCGCTGTGCCGCCGGCTGGCCGGGCTCATGGGCGGCGACATCCAGGTGGTGAGTTCGCCGGGCAAGGGCAGCACCTTCCTGGTCACGCTGCCGCTGCCGGCCGCGCCCGCCCTGCCCCCGCGCGCGCCCGCACCGCCGGCGGCCAGCGCCGACACGGCCGCGCCGGCGGCGCACATCCTCGTGGTGGACGACCATCCGGCCAACCGCGAGCTGGTGAAGATGCAGCTCGAGGCGCTGGGCTACACCTCCGACCAGGCCTCGGGCGGCCTGCAGGCGCTCGACCTGTTCGCCCGGCGGCGGCACGACCTCATCATCACGGACATCAACATGCCGGGCATGGACGGCTACACGCTGGCGCGCGCGCTGCGCGCACAGGGCTCGCGCGTGCCCATCGTGGCGCTCACGGCCGACGTCGCGGTGCGCGAACGCGAGCGCTGCGAATCGGCGGGCATCGACACCGCGCTGATCAAGCCCATCCTGCTCGACACGCTCGAGCGCACGGTGCGCCAGCTGACCCTGCGCGACCCCGATGCCGCGCCATCGTCCAGCGCCCACCGGCAAGACATCGCCCAGGGTACCCTGCCCGCGTCGGTGCACCAGCCGCTCGCGCAGTCACTGGCCGACACCGCGGCGGTCATCCGCGCAGCGCTGGACGCCGGCGACACCGCCGCGCTCGGCGCCGGACTGCACTCGCTGCGCGGCGCCTTCGCGCTGATCCACGAAGCCGGGCTCGCCGCCGACTGCGTCACCATGGAAACGCAGCTGCGCGACGCCGACCTGCCCGCGCTGGCGCAGGCCTTCGAGCGCTTCGAGCCGGCGGCGCGCGCCGCGCTCGCACGCCGGGCGCCCGAGGGCGCGGCTGCGGCCTGAAGCCGCCCGGGTCCGAACGCGTTTTCGGACCCGATCCGATCCGCCAATGCTCCCGGTCCTAGCCCCGGGCACCTCGCGTCTTACAAATTAGGACAAGTCCTATGCATTGACGGCCCGCTATCGGATCAGGCCGCTTAACGCAGGACCGATGCCCTCCTAAAGTCCAGTCATCCCCTGCTGGCACCGCCCGAGGCACCCGCCACCGGCCCCTTTTTCAGACGTCCCCGACGCCGGGGGCCGGGCGTTCGACAGCAGCCCTTCCTGCACGCGGCGCGCGCAGGTCCGACCCCTCTGCGTTCCACAGGTCCGCCATGAAGCCATTCAATCTCCGCGTCCTGATCGCGGACGACCATCCCGCCGTCCGCATCGGCATCGAGAGCACGCTGCGCGAAAGCCAGGCGGTCACCGTCGTGGGCGCCGCGCGCGACTCCACCGAGATGATGGAGATGCTCAAGCAGCACGACTGCCAGATCCTGGTGTCCGACTACGCCATGCCCGGCGGCCTGCACGGCGACGGCATCGCGCTGTTCGCGCTGGTGCGCCAGCGCTACCCACGGCTGAAGATCGTGGTGATGACCATGCTGGACAACCCCGGCATCATCCATTCGCTGCTGGACATCGGCGTGCCCTGCATCCTGAACAAGGCCGACTCGGTGAGCCACCTGCTGCCGGCCGTGCATGCGGCCTACGCGAGCGGACGCTACCTGTCGCCCAGCATGGCGGAGATCGCCGCGCGCACCGCGCCGCACCGCACCGACACCCAGCCGCACGCCATGCTCTCCAAGCGCGAGCTCGAGGTGGTGCGCATGTTCGTGTCGGGTCTCACAGTGACGGAGATCGCCGAGCGGCTGCACCGCAGCAAGAAGACCATCAGCACGCAGAAGGGCTCGGCCATGGCCAAGCTCGGCATCCTGCGCGACATGGACCTCGTGCGCTACGGCATGGAGACGGGGCTCATGAGCACGTCGGCCGCTCCCCCGCCGCCACCGCCGGGCCTGCCGGCGTTGCCCTGGCCCTGAGGCCACACGCGGGTCAGCCTTGCGGCGCGCCCGTCACCGTGGCCGTCAGGCCGTTTTCGAGCGCGTAGCGCAGCAGGTCGACATCGCGCTCGATGCCCAGCTTTTCCATCGCCTTGGTCTTTTGCGTGCTGATGGTCTTCTTGCTGCGATGCAGCTGCTCGGCGATCTCGTTGATCGTGAGCCCCGACGCATACAGCCGCACCACCTCCGACTCGCGCTGGCTCAGCACGCCCGCAGCGTTGCGGCTGCGCACCTCCCAGTCGATGGTGCGCACCACCGCGTCCATGGTCGGCGAGTAGTACGTGCCGCCGGTGCGGGCAGCGTGGATGGCGGGAATCAGGTGCGCCACCGCATCCGATTTGCTCACAATGCAGCGGATGCCGCTGGACACCAGCGAGTGCAGCACCGCCGGGTTGTCGAGCATGGTCATCACCACGATCTGCGTGTCGGGAAAGCGCCGCTTCACCAGCTTGAACAGCGGCACGCCGTCGCCGAACTCGCCGGCCGGCATCGCGTAGTCGGACACCAGCACGTCGCACGGCGTGGTCTCCAGCAGCGCCATGAGCCCGGTCGAATTGGCCACCTCGCCAACCAGCGTGAGGGTCTCGACCGACGCCAGCTCGTGCCGGACCCCGGCCAGCATGCCGGGATGGTCGTCGGCCAGAACGACGCGGATTTCGAAGCGGTCCATTGCCATTGTTTTTTCCCTTTCGCTTGCCGGCGTGGCCGGCGGACGAGGGTCCGGGCGCTGCGCCGGGGCATCTTACCCGCCGGTCCCGCGCGGGCGGGCCGCGTCGCGCAGGTGAAAGGCTCAGGCGGTTTCGGTGGGTGGTGGCGCCGCGGCAGCGGGCTGCGAAGCGCGCGCGCCCGAGGCCGACAGCATGTCGCCCGGGAAGGCCTGCGCGATGGCCTGGAGCGCCGCGTGCGCGGCTTTCTTGCCGGCGTCGTCCGAGGTCCGGTAGGCGCGCAGCAGCGACACCTCCTCGCGGCTCACCGACAGGTCTTCGGTGCAGGTGGGCATGCCGGTCACGACGTACAGCACGTCGATGCCGATGACGGCCATGGTGGCGAGGTAGGCCGCGTCGGGGTGGCGCGCGCCTTTTTCGAAAGCCTCCTGCACGGACGCATCGACGCCGCCGAGCACCGCGAAGGCGGCGGCGCTCAGGCCGAGCCTGGCGCGCTCCATGGACAGGCGGTGTCCGATCATCCGCATGAGCGCGCTCCCCATGAAGGGTCGAGGCCCCATCCGCCTGCGATCTTGATCAAGGCCAAATGCGACCGCCTGCTCAAAGGAAGTTGTCGTTCCGAGCCATGGCCGATGGCTTATTTGCCAGCACCAAAGCGCCGAACAACGCGCTTCGCCGCGTGCAGCCGGTTGCCTGCATTCGCTTGCCACGCAGGAATTCCCACAATTTCTTGATCCACAAGATATTCATCATCGATGACCTCTAAAAAATATTCAATCCAGCGCCCTTGCACAGATGCCAAAGAGGCGACAAAGGTAATTTTTCAATCCTATGTTTTCAGCCTCAAAAATCCAATCGGACCCGTCTGAAAATTGCTCGCACGGTGCTTGCCTATTGGCAGTTCGTCGTGAAGATTGCGCGGCCATTGGCGCTGCCGCTCTTCACTGTCGATTTGCAGGGCAGCCTTGCCGACCCAGCGATCTGTTCGCAGGAGATCTACTCCACCCGAATAGATGATTTATTTCTCATCGACACCTATGACTGCAAAATACAGATGGAAATTTCAGAAGCCCTCGCTCATCGGCTCAGCCGAATCCTGACAAATAAAGGCCTGCATCGGACCAGTCCTATAAACAGAAGCACTCCTGGAATTCACGGAAATCCACGCGCAATTCGCCCTACCATTCCAGTCGATTGTTTTTAATTCGCGTCTTTTTCGCCATTTTTTCGCCATGTCTCCGCCCGCCTTCCCCGCCAGCGCCCTCCCTGCCCCGACGCCTGCCCGGCAGGCGCAGGAGCTGGACCTGCTGCGCCGCTACCAGCACGCCCTGCTCTATGGCGGCGGCGCGCTGCTGTCGCTGCTGATCGTGCTGGCCGCGAGCCTCGTGCTGTACAACGCCGCCGCCAATGCGCTCGCGAACCTGCGCACCACGCTGGCCGCGCACAGCGCGCAGATGCAGCTCGACATCGAGGAAAAGCAGGCGGCGATGCGCCGCGGCGTGGTGAATGCCGAACTGCTTTGGAACAGCCAGACACCGCCGGCCGCCGGCACGCTGGAGGCCTTCGTGCGCGACGGGGGCCACGTGGTCCTGCAGGCCGGGGTGCACCTGACGCCGGCCATCGCCGCGGTCGACACCGCCCGCACCCACGACCTGCATGAATTCGCGCCCTACCTTGGCATGCTCGAAATGCAGGCCTACAGCGTCACCGCCGTCGCACAGCTGCGCAATTCGCCGCTGGGCGCCTACGCCTACACCCCCGACCACCGCCTGCTCACGCTGATGCCCGCGCCCGAAGGCGGCCTGCAGGGCGCGCTGGCTCGCACCGGCCTGCCGGACACCGCCGCGCTCATCGCGCGCCTGAGCTACGACATCGGCGACCTCACCGGCGACCCCGCCCTCGCCGCGCAGTGGCGCACGCAGCGGCGCGTCGCCTGGCAGCCGCCGGCGCCCGACCTGCTGGCACCGGGGGCCTCACCCTTCAAGCTGGTGCAGCCCGGCTTCGACGCCCAGGGCCATCCTTTCATGGTGTTCGTGAGCAACCTGCCCGCGGGCGTGCTGCAGGACCGCCTGCGCCACACGCCGCCAGACACGGCCGCCCTGCTGGTCGACGCGCAGGACCGGGTGCTGCTCTCGGCCGACCGCACCGGCGACGCCATCGACGGCGCCGCGCTGATGGCCACGGCGCTGGCCCACAGCCTGCGCCAGGCCGGCCCCATGCTGCCGCGCGAAACCTACCGCGCAGGCGTGTTCAGCCTCTCGACGCCGCTGGCCGGCACCGGCTGGTCGCTGGTGTACGCCTACTCGTGGCGCACGGTATTCGCCACGCTGGAGCCGCAGCTGCTGCGCTACGGCGGCGCCACGCTGGTGGTGCTGGGCACGCTCTGGGGCCTGCTGCTGCTGTTCAGGCGCAAGCTGCTGGAGCCCGCCTACCGCCGCTCGCAGCGGGTGTTCGAGAGCGAGCAGCTCAACCGCGCGATCATCGCCACCTCCTCGTTCGGCGTCTGCCTGATCGCGCTCGACGACGAGCGCGTGCTGCTGCAGAACACCCTGATGGAACACTACGCGGCGGCCACCGCGCCGCCCGAACCGCTGCACCGCCAGATGGCCGCGCTCTACCGCGAACGCGCCCAGGGCGGCACGCTGCATGACGCCGGCATGCCGCTGGCGCTGAAGAACGGCCAGGCCTGCGAGCTGCTGCTGCAATGCACGCGCACGCGCTACCAGGGCGCGGATGCGCTGCTGTGCAGCTTCTCCGACACCACCGAGCGCAACGAACTCGACAAGAAGCGCGAAGAAGCCCGCGAGGCGGCCGAAGCGGCCAACCGCGCCAAGTCGGTGTTCATCGCCACCATGAGCCACGAGATCCGCACGCCGCTGAACGCCGTGCTGGGCAACCTCGAACTGCTCGGCCAGGGCGCGCCGCCCGAGGTGCAGGCCCGGCGCCTGCAGTCGGTGCGCCAGGCCTCGCGCACGCTGCTCGAGATCGTCAACAACATCCTCGACCTGTCGAAGATGGAATCGGGCCACCTCAAGCTCGAAACCACGCGCGTGGCGCTGCCCGAGATCGTGCAGGCTTGCGCGCAGATGTTCGAGCCCTCGGCGCATGCCAAGGGACTGCGGTTGGACTGCGTGGTGCACCCGGGCCTGGCCGCCGGCTACGAAGGCGACCCGACGCGCATCCGCCAGATGATCGTGAACCTGCTGAGCAACGCGATCAAGTTCACGGCTTCGGGCGCAGTGACGCTGGAGGTCGGGCCGCTGTCGCCGGGGCAGGCCTCGCCGATGGCGATCCGCGTGACCGACACCGGCATGGGCGTGCCGCCCGAGCAGATTCCGCACCTGTTCGACATCTACATGCAGGCCTCGCCCTCGACCGCGCGCGAGTTCGGCGGCTCGGGGCTGGGGCTGTCGATCTGCCAGCGGCTGGCGCGCAAGATGGGAGGCACGATCGCGGTGAACAGCCAGCCCGGTACGGGCTCCTGCTTCACGGTGACCTTGCCGCTGGTGGCGCTGGCGCCCGAAGTCGTCGCGCCGCCGGACACCAACGCTGCCCACGGCGCCCTGCCCTTGCGTCCCGTGCGCCTGCTGGTCGTGGACGACCATCCGGCCAACCGCGCCCTCATCAGCGACCAGCTCGACGCGCTCGGCGTCGCCGCCGACGTGGCACCCGACGGCAACGCCGCGCTGGCCCTGTTCGCCGCGCAGCGCTACGACCTCGTGCTGACCGACCTGAACATGCCCGGCATGGACGGCTACACGCTGGCCCGCCGGCTGCGCGAGCGCAGCCCGTCGATCCCGCTCGTCGCCATCACGGCGCACCTGGAGCAGGAGGGCTACCAGCAATGCTCGCTGGCGGGCTTCGCGGGGGTGCTGCTCAAGCCGGTGCTGTTGCCGGCGCTGGAGCAAGCGATCCTCAAGACGCTGGGCGCGGCCGCGCCGCCATTGGTGGCCAGCGCCTCGGTCGCTCCTGCGCCAGCGCCGCACGCGCCGCTCGACGCGCGCCTGCACGACGCGATGGTCTCGTCGCTGGCGTCTTCCGCGCAGCAGGTCCGTGAGGCCCTGGCGACCGGCGACCGGCGCGTCATCGGCGACGAATTGCATGCGGTGCGCGGCGCCTTCGCCATGATCGGCGAGCCGGCCATCGCCGCGATGTGCGGCCGGCTCGGCGTCCTGGTGAAGCAGGAGGCGATGGCGGTGATCGCCCCCGATTGGGCGGAACTGCAGGCAGCCGCCGAAGCGGTGCTGGCACGGCGCGCCGCCTGAGCGCGCCTCAACCCGCGTCGGGGTTGTGCGGCGCCTGCGGGCGCCCCGCCGCATACCGCAGCAGCGCCGCGTACTGCACGAAGGCCGGCTCGGCCATCGGCGCGGCGTGCTGCGCGCCCTGCGTGAAGTGGCACCCGAGGCTGCGGGCCAGCGCGAGATCACGCTCGCCGTCGACGCCCTTCACGAGCAGCGTCGCGTGCTGTTCGCGCGCCATCGCGATCACGCTCGCCAGGATGTGGCGGGCATGCGGGTTCTCGCGCGCCTGTACCAGCTGGCGCGCGTCGATCTGGAGCTCGCTGAACGGCACCTTGAACCAGCGGCTCAGGGTCGAGTCGCCTTGGCCGAAGCGGTCGATGGCGCAGTGGAACCCGCGCAGCCGCAGGTGCGCGACCGCGCCGGCCAGCACCTCGTTGCAGCGCGCGCCGCCGTCTTCGGCGATCTCCAGCACGAGCTGGTCGGCGGCGATGCCGGCGCGTTCGGCCTGCTCGGCCACGCCCTGCGCCCAGGACACCGAGGCGGCCACCGACGCCGGCACGCGCACGCCCAGGCGCAGGCCGTGGTCCTTGTGCATGTAGCCGAGCAGTTCGAAGGCGCACTCGAGCATGCGCTGCACCAGCGCGTCGTGCAGGCCGGCCTGCGCAATGGCCGGCAGGAAGTCGGCCGCGGGCAACCAGGTGTCGTCGGGCCGGTACCAGCCCGGCTGCAGTTCGGCGCCACGCAGCACGCCGGTGTGCGCGCAGTGCCGGGGCTGGAAATGGGCGGCGATCTGGCGCGTGGCCAGCGCCTCGCGCAGGACCGCTTCCGTGAAGGCCGGCGTGTCGTTCGCGGATGGAAGGCTCCCGCGCCGCAGCCCGGCCCGGTGGCGCCGTCCGCGTGCCATGGCCTGCGCCGCCGACGCCATCGTGACCATGGTGCGCGGCTTGGCGATGGCCGAAAGCACACGCGCGCCACGGGTCCGGGCATAGTCTTGCGCGGCCTGCAGGATGCGCGGCGGCTGCGCGCTCATGAGCACCAGCGCCGCGGGGCTGCCGGCCTCGACCACCGCGTCGATCATCTGCAAGCCCGTGACTTCGGGCGTGTCGATGTCCACCACCAGCAGGTCGTGGCGCCGGTGCTGCACTGCCTCGACAAAGCCATGGCCGCTGCGCGTCACGTCCACGCGGGGAATGCCGGCGTAGTGCATGAAGGTGGCCAGCGCGAAGCCGGTGCGTTCGACCTGGTCGATCACGAGTGCGTTTCTGATCATGGCGAGCCTTGGCGGGGGAAGAGGATGTTCTGCATCTTCCCGGGGGCGGCAAGAATCCCCCATCGGCCCAGTCCGAAACTCGCGGCCGATTCCGTAGGACTTCGGCTGAAGCGACGTCGGACAAGCGCTGATCGCCGTTGTTTCCGCACGGTTTGCGTGCGTCGTTCTCCCTTCTCCTACGCGGAGACCGCTTGCGCCACGCTACGCTATTGGTTCACACATCAAAACCGCGGCATGGCCCTCATCACGTTCCTCGTCGAGGACAACAAGACCATCAGGGACAACCTGGTCCCGGCCCTCGAGGACCTCGTCAACGGCCATGTCGTCGGCTATGCCGAAACCGAATCGGGCGCCCTCGCCTGGCTCGCCGCCCACCCCGATGCCTGGCAGCTGCTCATCGTCGACCTGTTCCTCAAGGAAGGCTCCGGCCTGGGCGTGCTGTCGGGCTGCCGCGAGCGCGGCCCGCACCAGCGCGTCGTGGTGCTGAGCAACTACGTCACCCCCGACATCCGCACGCGCTGCCAGGCCCTGGGCGCCGACGCAGTGTTCGACAAGTCGCGCGACCTGGACGCCTTCATCGAGTACTGCAACGCGGACCGCCCCTCGGGCATGGCCGCGCTCTGAAGGCAGGCCCGCGCAACGGCTGCGCGCACCCCTGAATGAAAAAAGGGCCCGAAGGCCCTTTTTTCATGGAACGACCCGGTGAAGGGTCGTTGGCTGCAATGCGATCAGCGCACCACGGCGATCTGCGTGCGCACGCCACCCTTGTAGGTGAAGAGCGTCAGGGCGCCGTTCTTGATGTCGCCCTTTTCGTCGAAGGCGATCGGGCCGGTCACGCCCTTGTATTGCACCTTGCCGACTTCAGCCAGGTACTTTTCCGGGTCGGACGAGCCGGCCTTGGCCATGGCTTCGGCCAGCACGTTGACCGCGTCGTACACGTACGGTGCGTAGATCTGCACTTCGACGCCGTTCTTGGTCTTGAACTTGGCCTTGAAGTCTTCCAGCGGCTGCTTGAAGTCGCCGTCGACACCGCCGGCTTCGGCGCAGACCACCATGTCTTCACCGATGGCGTCGCCTGCCAGCTTCGGCAGTTCGCCGGTGCACAGGCCGTCGCCGCCCATGAACTTGACGTTCAGGCCGAGTTGCTTGACCTGCTTGAGCATCGGGCCGCCCACGGCGTCCATGCCGCCGAAGAACAGCACGTCGGGCTTGGCAGCCTTCAGCTTGGTCAGGATGGCGTTGAAGTCGGTCGACTTGTCGGTCGTGAACTCGTGGCCCACGATGGTCGCGCCGGCGGCCTTGGCAGCCTTCTCGAACTCTTCGGCAACGCCCTGGCCGTAGGCCGTGCGGTCGTCGATCACGGCGATGTTCTTGCCCTTGAGCGTTTCGACGGCGTACTTGCCGAGCGTGCCGCCCAGCTGCGTGTCGTCGGCCACCACGCGGAACGTGGTCTTGAAGCCCTGGCGGGTGTACTTGGGGTTGGTGGCCGACGGCGAGACCTGAGGAATGCCGGCGTCGCTGTACAGCTTGGAAGCGGGGATCGTGGTGCCCGAGTTCAGGTGACCGACGATGCCGTTGACCTTTTCATCGACCAGCTTCTGGGCGACGGCGGTGCCTTGCTTCGGGTCGCCAGCGTCATCTTCGGGAACCAGCACGAACTTGGCAACCTTGTCGCCGATCTTGAAGCCCTTTGCATTCAGGTCTTCGATGGCCATCTTGGCACCGAGCTCGTTGTCCTTGCCGAGGTGGGCAATGGGACCGCTGGTCGGGCCGACGTGGCCGATCTTGACGACCAGGGCATCAGCCGGAGGCGCAGCAGGGGCCGGAGCCGCAGCCGTGGGTGCCGGTGCCGCCGGAGCAGCAGCTTCTTCCTTCTTGCCGCAAGCCACGAGCGTGAGTGCAGCCAGTGCGACCGCAGTCCATTTCAATTGCATGAGAACCTCCAGAACTTGGATGAAAAGATATAAAAACCGGTCGTTCGATCCGGGCGTTCAGACCTCGCAAGTTTCGCGCCGCAGACCAGCGGCACCCTCACGCCATTCCGACCTGCGGCGCAGTTTAGCCGAGGATTTATGCGCCGGAAGTTGGCGTAGACCCTGTGTTTTCCCCTGTGTTTTCACAGAGTTCAGCGGCCATGGATTCGATGACGAGCGCACGCAGCACGGCCTCGATTTCGCCGCGCAGACGCGGCACCATTTCGTCGAGCTGATGCTGAACGGCAGCTGACACGGCGTCGCTCAATCGCTCCTCCAGCGACAGGTCGACGCGCTGCAGCACGCGGTGCAGCAATTGCTCTTCGAGGCTGACGATTTCGGCCGGCGTGAGCGACACCGACGGCGGCAACGCCACGGCGCTCGCGGGGTCCGGCGGCGGGGGCTGCGACACCGGTGCACCCGTGGGTCGCACCGTCTCGGCGACCGGCACGGGCTCGGCCGGGATCTCGAGCACGGTCGTCAGCGTGGGGACGAACCGGGGCGGCGTGCGCAGCGTGCTGGCCATCAGGAAGCGCTCCTTGCAAAATCGTGCGGCTGGATCGTGTAGCCCCGGTCGGCGTAGTGGCGCCAGCGGGTGCGGCCGACCTGCCGGTCGTTGGCCTCGTCGCTCACGATGTCGATCATGCGTTCGAAGCGCTCGAAGCCGGCCGGCACTTCAAGGCCGAGGTTGACCAGCATCTCGCGGTGCGGCAGCGAAGCTGCGTCCGAGCCTTCGGCGCACAGGATCACGGGCGAGCGCGCGACCACATGGGCCGGCGCATCGGCGCGGCAATGCGCGACGAAGTCGACCGGCGAGAGCTGCCAGAGCGCGGCATCGACCGTGTCGAGCGCGCGCGCATCGCCCACCACCACCACGCGCAGGCCGCGCGTGTTCACGGCCTTGCGAACCAGCCGGCAAGCGTAGGTGAGCTTGTCGGGCGCGTTGTAGTGAAAGCCGATGTCGGTCACTGCGCGGACCGGGCCTTTCGGGCCGGCTTGGCCGGGGTCTTGGGTGACGCGGCCTTCTTTGCAGGCTTGGCGGCCTTCCCGGCCTTCGGCACGGCGGCAGCGGCGGTGCTGTTGCCCGCACGGTTCGTCAGGTACGAGACCAGCAGGCCGACGGGCCGGCCGGTCGAGCCCTTGGCCGCCCCGCTCTTCCAGGCCGTGCCTGCGATGTCCAGGTGCGCCCAGGCGTAGTCGGCCGTGAAGCGCTGCAAAAACTTGGCCGCGGTGATCGCGCCGCCGGCACGCCCGGCGATGTTGGCCACGTCGGCGAAGTTGCTCTTGAGGCCTTCGGCGTAGTCGTCGTCCAGCGGCAGGCGCCAGCAGCGGTCTTGCGAAGCCTCGCCGGCCGACTCGAGCGCGGAGGCCAGCGACTCGTCGCTCGCGAACAGGCCGCTGCGCACGCCGCCCAAAGCCACCACGCAGGCGCCCGTGAGCGTCGCGATGTCGATCACGGCGGCCGGGTCGAAGCGCTTGGCGTACGTGAGCGCGTCGCACAGGATGAGACGGCCTTCGGCGTCGGTGTTCAGGATCTCGATGGTCTGCCCGCTCATGCTGGTGACCACGTCGCCGGGCTTGACGGCCTTGCCGTCGTTCATGTTCTCGCACGAAGGGATCAGGCCGACCACGTTGATCGCCGGCTGGATCGCGCCGAGCGCGCGGAAGGTGCCGAGCACGCTGGCCGCACCGCACATGTCGAACTTCATCTCGTCCATCTCGGCCGCGGGCTTGAGCGAGACGCCGCCGGTGTCGAAGGTGATGCCCTTGCCCACGAGCACCACGGGGGCCTCGTCCTTGGCGCCGCCCTGGTAGCGCAGCACGATGAAGCGCAGCGGTTCGGCCGAGCCCTGGGCCACGGCGGCGAACGCGCCCATGCCGAGCTTCTCGACTTCCTTCGGGCCCAGCACTTCGCACTTGATGCGCGGCAGCTTCGCCAAGCCCTTGGCGGCTTCGGCCAGCAGCGTGGGCGTGGCATGGTTGGCGGGACGGTTGCCCCACTCCTTGGCCAGCTCGATGCCGGCGACCGTGGCGCGGGCGTCGTCGAAAGCCTTGGTGACGGCGGGGCTGGCGGCCTCGGACACGCCCAGCGTCAGGTGGCGGATGCTGCGCGGCTCGGCCTTCGACTTGGTCGTGGTGTAGACATAGCTGGCATCGGCCGCGGCCGTGACGGCGGCAGCCACCGCGGCGGCATCGGCCGGCTGCGCGAAGACGATCACGACGCGCTTGGGGCCGTTGGCCTTGGCTGCAGCAACTGCCGCGCTCACGGCGCTGCGCACCGAAGCGGCCTTGCCGTCGCCGATGGCGGCGAGCAGCACGCGCGAGGGCACCACGGTCTCGGGGCGGTACAGCGCGAGCAGCTTGCCGGCCTTGTCAGGCAGGTCGCCGGCCTTGCGGGCGCTAGCGGCGAGCACGGAAACGGGGTCTTTGGCGGTGGGGAGAGCGCTGCCGACGAGCACGATGAGGAGGTCGGATTTCTCGGCGGCGGCCTGGGCGACGGTGAGGGTCTTGAGTTGAAAGTCCATAATCCTTTTTTTCCTCGAACGATGTTATTCCATTCTTCCCTACGCAAGGAGCTGTCGCGCAGCTTCGGAGCGACCCTCGTCGTCCTGGTCACCATCGTGATGACCATGATGCTCATCCGTACGCTCGGGCTGGCGTCCAAGGGCAGCGTGAACCCGCAGGAGGTCTTTCTCGTGATGGCGTACACGGTGCTCGGCTACATGCCGACCATCCTGAGCCTGAGCCTGTTCATCGCCATCGTCGGCACGCTCTCGCGCATGTACCGCGACAGCGAAATGGTGATCTGGTTCTCCAGCGGGCGCGGCCTGGCCGATTTCGTCCAGCCGCTGTTCCGCTTCGCCTGGCCCGTGCTGCTGCTCATCGCGGCCATGGCGCTGGTGGGCTGGCCCTGGGCCAACTCGCAGACCATCGGCATGCGCCAGCAGTACGAGCAGCGCAGCGACATCGAGCGCGTCACGCCCGGTGAGTTCCGCGAGTCCTCGGGCCGCCTGCGCGTGTTCTTCATCGACAAGGACACGCCCGACGGCGCCACCGCCACCAACGTGTTCATCTGGGCCGTCGAGCGCGGCCTGCAGATCACCACGTCGGCGCGCAGCGGCCGCATCGAGGACATCGACAACCACCGCTTCCTGCTGCTGAGCAACGGCCAGCGCCTGGAGCGCCCGCTGTTCACCGAATCGGGCCTGAAGATCAGCGAGTTCAAGACCTACGGCACGCGCGCTGGCGGCAGCTCGAACGCCACCGGCGACAGCACGCCCACGCGCGCGCGCTCCACGCTCTCGCTGCTGCGCGACCGCAGCGATGCCAGCCTGGGCGAGCTGGGCTGGCGCTTCGGCATGCTGCTGGCCGCCATCAACTTCGTGCTGCTGGCGCTGACGGTGTCCAGCGTCAACCCGCGCGTGGGGCGCAGCGGCAACCTGGTGTTCGCGCTGTTCGCCTTCGTCGTCTACTACAACCTGCTGAACCTGGGCCAGAGCTGGATCAGCTCGGGCCGCTACGGCATGGGCTCCTTCATGCTGCTGCTGCATGGCGGCGTCTTCCTCTTCGCCACGGCCTGGCTCACGCTGCGCAACAACAACTGGTCGGCCCGGCGCCAGGCCCGCGCCAGCGCCGCCACGGCCGCCCTGCCGGCCGTACCGCCTTCCCGGATCGACCCGACCTCGTGAAAACCATCCGCCGACTGATCTACGTCGAGGCACTGAAGGCCGTGGCCTTCGTGACGCTCGGCTTCCTGAGCCTGTTCTTCTTCTTCGACTTCGTCGACGAGTTGCAGTCCGTGGGCAAGCCCGAAAGCCTGGCCTACGGCCCGGTGCAGGCGCTGATCTACGTGCTGCTGCTGGTACCCAGCCACCTGTACGAGCTGCTGCCGATCACGGTGCTGATCGGCTGCATCTTCGTGATGGCGCGCCTAGCGCAAAGCTCCGAGTACACCATCCTGCGCACCAGCGGCCTGGGCCCGTGGCGCGCGCTGCGCACCCTGCTGCTGCTGGGGCTGGGCTTCGTGGTGCTCACCTTTGCCATCGGCGACTACATCGCGCCGCTGTCGGGACGCACCGGCCAGCTGCTCAAGTCGCGCTACCAGGGCACCTACTCGCTGGTGGGCAACACCGGCGCCTGGCTGAAGGAAAAGCGCGGCGATACCTCGTATGCGGTCAATGTGCTGTCGATTTCGCGCGACGGCTCGCTGCAGAACACGCGCATCTTCGAGTTCGACGGCAACGGCTACGTGAGCAAGCAGCTCATGGCCAAGTCGGCCCGCATCCTCGACGACAAGTGGGTGCTGTCCGAGGTCGAGCAACAGGACTACGAAACCCGCACCGCCGACAAGGCCCGCATCACGACCACCCATGTCGAGAAGATGGACTGGCCCACCTCGCTCACCGCCGAAATGGTGTCGGTCGCGCTGCTGCGGCCCGATCGCATGAGCACCATCGACCTGTTCGACTACATCCGGCACCTGAACGCCAACGGCCAGACCGCGCAGCGCTACGAGATCGAGTTCTGGCGCAAGGTGTTCTATCCGCTGTCGTGCCTGGTGATGGTGGTGCTCGCCCTGCCCTTCGCCTACCTGCACTTCCGCCAGGCCGGCATCACGACCTACGTGTTCGGCGGCGTGATGATCGGCATCAGCTTCTTCCTGCTGAACAACGTGTTCGGCTACCTCGGCAACCTCAGCAACTGGTCGCCCTGGCTCACGGCGGCGGCGCCGGGGCTCATCTATTCGGTGCTGTCTCTCACAGCCTTCAGCTGGCTGGTCCTGAGGCGATGACCACGCAGGTGCCGGGCACGGTGCTGCTCGCGCACGGCTCGCGCGACGCGCGCTGGCGCGAGCCCATCGAGGCGGTCGCCGCCCGCATGCGCGAAGACGACCCCGCCGTGCGCGTGCTTTGTGCCTACATGGAACTGGCCGCACCCGACCTGCCAACCGCCGCCGCAGCCCTGATCGCCGACGGCGCCACCGCGGTGCATGTGGTGCCGCTCTTCCTGGGCATGGGCAAGCACGCCCGCGAAGACCTGCCGCTGCAACTCGACGCCCTGCGCCAGCGCTGGCCCGCCGTGACGTTCTCGCTGGCCCCGATCGTGGGCGAATCGCCCGAACTGGTCGCTTTGCTGGCCCGGATTGCCATCAAATCCTGAAGTCCCGGTCATTTTTATAGACTTCAAAGGCATAATGAATTCCGCAATAAGACGGAATTTGATATGAATCTGCACCAGTTCAAGTTTGTTCAGGAAGCCGTGCGGCGCAACCTGAACCTCACCGAGGCGGCCAAGGCGCTCCACACCTCGCAGCCCGGCGTCTCCAAGGCGATCATCGAACTCGAGGAAGAGCTCGGCGTCGAGATCTTCGCCCGCCACGGCAAGCGCCTGAAGCGCATCACCGAACCCGGCCAGCACGTCATCGCCAGCATCGAGCTCATCATGCGCGAGGTGGGCAACCTCAAGCGCATCGGCGAACAGTTCAGCGCGCAGGACAGCGGCACCCTTTCCATCGCCACCACCCACACGCAGGCGCGCTACGTGCTGCCGGTGCCCGTGGCCAACCTGCGCGAGGCTTACCCGAAGGTCAACGTGAGCCTGCACCAGGGCTCGCCCGACCAGGTGGCGCGCATGGTGATCGACGAGATCGCCGAGATCGGCATCGCCACCGAATCGCTCGACGGCTATGCCGAGCTGGTCACGCTGCCCTGCTACGAGTGGCAGCACGTGCTGGTGCTGCCCAAGGACCACCCGCTGGCGGCCAAGGAACGCGTGTCGCTCGAAGACCTCGCGAGCGAGCCGATCATCACGTACCACCCGTCGTTCACCGGCCGCACGCGCATCGACCATGCCTTTGCCCAGAAGAAGCTCACGCCGCGCATCGCACTCGAAGCCATCGATTCCGACGTGATCAAGACCTACGTGCGCCTGGGCCTGGGCGTGGGCATCGTGGCCGAGATGGCCGTGCGCGACGAGTCGAACGCCGACCTCGTGGTGCGCCCGATGGGCCATGTGTTCGGCCAGAACATCGCGCGCGTCGCCTTCAAGCGCAGCGCCTACCTGCGCAACTTCGTCTTCAAGTTCGCCGAGCTGCTCTCCGACCGCCTCGACCGCAACCTGATCGCGAAGGCCCTCAGCGGCCACCAACAAGACTACGAACTCTGATCCTCCAGCCTTTCTCCCCGCGACGACCGACCATGAGCACCGCCACCCCTTCGTCTTCTCCCCGCACGCCCGAGATCACCACCAAGCTGCCGGCTGTCGGCACCACCATCTTCACCGTGATGTCCACGCTCGCGGCCGAGAAGAACGCCGTGAACCTCGGCCAGGGCTTCCCCGATTTCCACTGCGATCCGAAGCTGCTCGAAGACGTGACCGCCGCCATGGCGGCCGGCCACAACCAGTACCCGCCGATGCCGGGCATTCCGTCGCTGCGCGACGCCATCGCCGCCAAGATCGAGGCGCTCTACGGCCGCAGCTACAGCGCCGCGACCGAGATCACGGTCACGGCCGGCGCCACGCAGGCGATCATCACCGCCATCCTGGCCATCGTGCGCCCCGGCGACGAAGTGATCGTGCTGGAGCCCTGCTACGACAGCTACGTGCCCAACATCGACCTGGCCGGCGGCAAGGTCGTGCGCGTGCCGCTCGTGCCCGGCACCTTCCGCCCCGATTTCGACAAGATCGCCGCCGCGCTCACGCCGAAGACGCGCGCGATCATCATCAACACGCCGCACAACCCGAGCGCCACGGTCTGGACCAAGGCCGAGATGCGCCAACTCGAAGACCTGCTCGCGCCCACCGACGTGTTCGTGATCAGCGACGAGGTCTACGAACACATGGTGTTCGACGACGCACGCCATGAAAGCGTGGCGCGCTTCCCCGGCCTGGCGGCGCGCAGCTTCATTGTCAGCAGCTTCGGCAAGACCTACCACGTCACCGGCTGGAAGGTCGGCTTCGTGGCCGCGCCCGCGCCGCTGATGGCCGAGTTTCGCAAGGTGCACCAGTTCAACGTGTTCACGGTGAACACGCCGATGCAGCACGCGCTCGCGCAGTACATGGCGCGGCCCGAGCCCTACCTGGAGCTGCCGGCCTTCTACCAGCGCAAGCGCGACCTGTTCGCGGCCGGCCTGGCCGAGAAGACCCGCTTCAAGCTGCTGCGCAGCGAAGGCAGCTACTTCCAGTGCGTGGACATCTCGGCCGTGAGCGACCTGTCGGAGGCCGACTTCTGCCTCTGGCTCACGCGCGAGATCGGCGTGGCGGCGATCCCGCTGTCGGCCTTCTACGGCGACGGCTTCGACCAGCGCGTGGTGCGCTTCTGCTTCGCCAAGAAGGACGAGACGCTGCTCGCCGCGCTCGACCGCCTCGCGAAGCTCTGACGCCGGCGGCCACGCTCCGGGGGCAGCGATGACGATGAACCGGCCGCGCTGGATCCTGCTGGCCCTGGCCCTCTCGTTCCTCGTGGTGGGCGTCGCCGACGCGTTCCTGCCGCCGGTGCGCGGCAAGGACTACACCGCGCTGGACGTGGCGCATGTGTTCCTCATCTCGGCGCTGTGCTACACGTGGTGCCGGGCCGACGGCCTCGCCCGCGGCGTGCCGGCGCCCGGCCGCTCGGCGCTGCTCGCGGGCATCTTTCCGCTGCTGGGCGTTCCGGTCTATTTCTTCCGCACGCGTCCCTGGCGACGGGCCTTGCTGGCCACACTGGGGGCCGTGGCCTTCCTGGTGTCGAGCCTGGTGCTGGCTGCGGTGGGCACCTTGTCGGTCGAGTGGATGCGCAACTGAAAGCCCCCCCAATGAACCCCACCCGCCTCATCACGCGCATCTTCACGCTCGTCGGCGCGCTCATGCTCGTCGGCGGCTGGCTGCTCTACCAGAACACCACGAAGTTCATCGCATCGGCCGGCAAGGCGCAGGGCGAGGTGATCGCGCTGCAGTCCGCGGGAAGTTCGAGCCGCAGCAATTCGCCGACGTGGCGTCCGCTGGTGCGCTTCACGCTGCCGTCGGGCGCGATCGTCGAGTTCTCGCCGTCGAGCAGCAGCAACCCGCCGGCCTACGACAAGGGCGAAGTCGTGGGCGTATTCTTCAACCCCGCGAACCCGCAAGACGCCCGGCTCGACGGCTTCTTCGACCTGTGGGGCGGCGCCGCCATCGTCGGCGGGCTGGGCGCCATCTTCCTGGCGGTGGGCGTGGCCATGCACTTCCTGCTGGCAGGCGCACCGGTAAAGCGCCGACGCCCGCGGTAGGACAGCCCTGACCGCGTCAGGGGCGGCTCTCCGGCGCTCGCGGCGCCCCGGGACGATGAGCATGGAGGCTCGTGACAACAACGTCCCAGGAGAAAAAACATGTCCCTCTCGTTCATTCTGCTGATCGTCCTGATCCTGCTGCTGATCGGCGCGCTGCCGAGCTGGGGTTACAGCCGGTCCTGGGGCTACGGACCCAGCGGCGGCCTCGGGCTCGTGGTGCTGATCCTGGTGATCCTCGTGCTCATGGGCCGCATATAGCGCCCGCGCCGTCATGAAAAAAGCCCGCGTCGCCGCGGGCTTTTTTTACGCCTGAAGCTGCGCCCAGGCCTTGTCGAGCCGCTTCACGCTCACCGGCTGCGGCGTGCGCAGCTCCTGCGCGAAGAAGCTCACGCGCAGCTCCTCGAGCAGCCAGCGGAATTCGAGCATGCGCTCGTCCACCACGCCCTTGCGCTCGGCCACGAGGCGCCAGTAGCGCTGCTCCTGCGGCTTCAGTTCGGCCAGCTTGGCCGTGTCGCGCGCGGGGTCGGCGCGCAGCTTGTCCAGGCGCAGCACAATGGCCTTGAGGTAGCGCGCGAAGTGCTGCAGCTGCGTCCATGGCGCGTCGGCGATGAAGCGCTTGCCGACGAGTTTCTGCAGCTGCTGCGCCGCGTCCTGCACCGCTTCGGGCTGGACCTTCGTGTCCTTGATCTTGCGTGCCGCCGCGGCGTACTCCACGAGAATGACGCCCGCCAGCCGTGCCACCTCGTTGGCGATCAGCGTGAGCCGTCCGCGCCCTTCTTCGAGCCGCTTCTTGAAGGCGAACTCGTCGGTCGGCAGCGGCTCTTGCAGGAAGGCGCGGTCGATCGCCACGTCGATGATCTGCGTGCGCAGTTCTTCCGACGTGCCCAGCGGCATGTAGGCGACCGACATCTTCTGCAGGTCGGGAATGTTCTTCTCGAGGTACTTGAGCGCGTCCTTCAGCTGCAGCGCGAACAGGCGACGCAGGCCCGCGCGGTGCTTGGCGGCCGCCACGGCGGGCTCGTCGAACACCTCGATGGTCACGGCATCGCCCTCGTCGCGCAGGGCCGGAAAGCCGATGAGCGACTGCGAACCGCGCCGCACTTCCATCAGCTCGGGCAGCTCGCCGAAGGTCCAGCTCGTGTAGCGCTGGCCGGCGGGCAGCGTGGGGGCGGCCTTCTCGGGCGCGGCGCTCTTCGCCGGGGCCTGGCCCCCGTTCGCAGGCGCAGCCTTGGGCGCCGGCGACGCCTTCACGTTGAGCCCCGCGAGCGCCTGGAACGCACCGCGCGCCTGCGCGCCCAGCTCGGCCTTCAGCGCGCCGAGGTTGCGGCCCATGCCCAGCTGGCGGCCGTGCTCGTCGACGATGCGCAGGTTCATGAACAGGTGCGGCGCGAGCATGTCGAGCTTGAAGTCGGCGCGCTTCACGTCGATGCTCGTGAGGTCGCGCACGCGCTTGAGCAGCACGTCGGTGAGCGAGCCGGTGCCGAAGAGTTCGGGCGCCGACAGCTCCTCGGCCAGCTTGGTGGCCGACTCGGGCAGCGGCACCAGCCGCGAGCGCGGGCGCTGCGGCAGGCTCTTGAGCAGCGCCTGGATCTTGTCCTTGAGCATGCCGGTCACCAGCCACTCGCAGCGCTCTTCGTTCACCTGGTTGAGCACGAACAGCGGCACGCTGACCGTGAGGCCGTCTTTCGCATCGCCCGGCTCGTGCAGGTAGCTCGCGGCGCAATCGACGCCGCCCAGGCGCAGCGTGGGTGGGAACGACTGCGTCGTGATGCCGGCCGCCTGGTGGCGCATCAGCTCGTCGCGCGTGAGGTACAGCAGGCGCGGCTGGTCCTTCGAGGCGTGGCGGTACCAGTTCTCGAAGGTGATGCCGCTGGCCACGTCGGCCGGCAGCTGCGCGTCGTAGAAGGCGAAGATCAGTTCGTCGTCGACCAGCACGTCCTGCCGGCGCGCCTTGTGTTCCAGGCCTTCGACCTCGCGCACCAGCTTGCGGTTGGCCGTGAGGAACGGGAACTTGCTTTCCCATTGCCCGCCGACCAGCGCTTCGCGGATGAAGATCTCGCGCGCCGAGACCGGATCGACCTTGGTGAAATCGACGCGCCGCCCGCTGTAGACCACGAGACCGTACAGCGTCGCGCGCTCCAGCGCCGAGACCTGCGCGCCCTTCTTCTCCCAGTGCGGATCGAGCAGCTGTTTCTTCAGCAGATGCTCCGCCACCTGCTCGAGCCACTGCGGCTCGATGTTGGCGATGCCGCGCCCGAACAGGCGCGTGGTCTCGACCAGTTCGGCCGCGACGATCCAGCGCCCGGGCTTCTTCTTCAGGTGCGCGCCGGGGTGTTTGTAGAACTTGATGCCGCGCGCGCCGAGGTAGGCCTCGTCGTCTTCGAGCTTCCAGCCGACGTTGCCGAGCAGGCCCGCGAGCATCGACAGGTGCAGCGGCTCGTAGCCGGCCGGCGTGGCGTTGATGCGCCACTTGTGCTCGGTGACCACCGTGAGCAGCTGCGAATGGATGTCGCGCCATTCGCGCACGCGGCGGATGTTGATGAAGTTCTGGCGCAGCAACTGCTCGTACTGGCGGTTGCTGAGCTTGTGCGTGTCACCGTGGCCGCCGCGCGCATCGGCGATCCACTTCCACAGCCGCAGATAGCCGCTGAACTCGCTCTTCTCGTCGTCGAACTTCGAGTGCGCCTGGTCGGCCTGCTGCTGCGCGTCCATCGGCCGGTCGCGCACGTCCTGCACGCTGAGCGCCGAGGCGATGATGAGCACTTCTTCGAGCGCACCGCGCGTGCGGGCTTCCAGAATCATGCGGCCCACGCGGGGGTCGAGCGGCAGCTTCGCCAGCTCGGCGCCGGTGGCCGTGAGTTCGTTGGCGTCGTCGACCGCGCCGAGTTCGTTCAGCAGCTGGTAGCCGTCGGCAATCGCGCGCGGCGACGGCGCCTCGAGGAACGGAAAGCGCGCCACGTCGCCCAGCCGCAGCGACTTCATGCGCAGGATCACGCCCGCGAGCGACGAACGCAGGATTTCCGGATCGGTGAAGCGCGGGCGGCCCGCAAAGTCCTTCTCGTCGTAGAGCCGGATGCAGATGCCGTTCGCCACGCGCCCGCATCGGCCCGCGCGCTGGTTGGCCGCGGCCTGGCTGATCGGCTCGACCAGCAGCTGCTCGACCTTGCTGCGGAAGCTGTAGCGCTTGACGCGCGCCGTGCCGGTGTCGATCACGTAGCGGATGCCCGGCACGGTGAGCGAGGTCTCGGCCACGTTGGTGGCCAGCACGATGCGCCGGCCGTGGTGGCTTTCAAAGATGCGGTCCTGCTCGGGGCCCGACAGCCGGGCGAACAGCGGCAGCACCTCGGCATTGCGGAACAGCGGCTGGTGGCTGACGTGGCGGCGCAGGTGGTCGGCCGCCTCTCGGATTTCGCGTTCGCCGGGCAGGAAGATCAGGATGTCGCCCGCGTTGTGCGGATCGCGCCAGAGTTCGTCGACCGCGTCGGCGATGGCGTCGTTCAGGTCGTGCTCGCGCGACTCCTCGAACGGCCGGTAGCGCTGCTCGACCGGGAAGGTGCGGCCCGACACCATGATCGTCGGCGCCGGCCCTTTGGCCGAAGCGAAGTGCTGCGCGAAGCGGTCGGCATCGATGGTGGCCGAGGTGACGATGATCTTCAGGTCGGGCCGGCGCGGAAGGATCTCGCGCAGGTAGCCCAAGAGGAAGTCGATGTTCAACGAGCGCTCGTGGGCCTCGTCGATGATGAGCGTGTCGTAGGCCTTGAGCAGCGGGTCGGTCTGCGTCTCGGCCAGCAGGATGCCGTCGGTCATCAGCTTGACCGAGGCGTCGCGGCTCAGGCGGTCTTGAAAGCGCACCTTGAAGCCGACCACGTCGCCCAGCGGCGTCTTCAGCTCTTCGGCGATGCGCTTGGCGACCGAGCTGGCAGCAATGCGGCGCGGCTGCGTGTGGCCGATGAGGCGGCCCTTGCCGGGCTCGGCATTGAGCTTGCCGCGCCCGAGCGCCAGCGCGATCTTCGGCAGCTGCGTGGTCTTGCCCGAGCCCGTTTCGCCACAGACGATCACGACCTGGTGCGCCGCAATGGCGGCCATGATCTCCTCGCGCCGGCCGGAGACCGGGAGCGATTCGGGAAACTCGATGCGCAGGGGGGCGGGAGGTGTGAGGGTCGTCAAGGCAAGGCAGTCGTCGGTCGTTGCGCGCGGCGGCAGGCGGGCAAACCGCCAATTATCGCGGGGCCCCGGCGCTGTTGCATGGCATCCACAGCGAGGCCGCACGCGGCAGGTGACGCAGAAAATTTCGTAAAGACTCTTTACTCTACCGCATGCCGCCGCTACGATCGCGGCCATGACCTCCTTCCTTGCCCCCCTTTCGATGCGCATCCGCTGCGCAAGCCGCGTCCTTGCACGCGGCGGGGTCAAGGCGACCCGCCCGGCCTGACGAAGCCCGCGCGCCGGCTTCAGCTTCCTTCGCGGAACTGAACGCCCACCGCTCGCGCTTCACTTCGGTCGAAGCGCGCCAGCCTGACCCGCACAGCGCCTGCACCACCGCCCTCCCCGCATCTCGCGTGGAGCAGCGGCCGCATTCCTGTTTCCGTGTCCCGAATCATTCGAAGAAAAAGAACCTCATGTCGCAACAAGACATTTCCCGCGACCTGCACACCACGCTGGCCGAGCGCACGCGCCACCTGCAGGCCATTGCCCATTCGCTGAAGGCCGAGCTGTTCGGCATCGACGAGATCATCGATCGCGTGATCGATTCGCTGCGCGCCTGGTACGTGCTGCCGCAGCTCATCAACCGCCCGGTCGTCATCTGCCTGTGGGGCCTGACCGGCACCGGCAAGACGCAGCTCGTGCGGCGCCTGGCGCAGCACCTGGGCTTCTACGACCGCTTCATCGAAGTGCAGATGGACGGCTTCAGCCACGGTTCGGGCCACCGCACTGCCGGCTCGATCTCGGCCATGCTGGCCGAGTCGGGCATCGCCGAGGGCGCGCCGGGCATCCTCGTGCTCGACGAGTTCCAGCGTTTTCGCACCGTGGACGCCAGCGGCAAGGAAGCGCGCGTGGAGCGCTACCAGGACGTGTGGGCGCTGCTCTCGGACGGTCGCCTGCCGCCGTCGCTGTCGGTGCTCAGCGAGATCGAGTCGTCGCTGGCCTGGGCCGAGTACGACCAGGACCGCCGCACCGATGACGACGAAGAAGAAGACGAAGAGGATGGCGCGAAGGCCGGCAAGACCAAGCGCAAGCGCCGCCTGCAGCTCTCGCCCTGGGAAGCGCAGGAGTTCAAGCGCTGCCTGAAGCTGCGCGAGTCGCTGCTCGAGATCATGACCTGGAAGCCCGACGAGATCCAGGCGCGGCTGCGCGCCTTCCGCGCGTCGCAGGACAACTGGGAAACCGACTACTCCAAGCTGCTGGTCTTCGTCTCGGGCAACCTCGACGAGATGTACGCCGAGACCGCCAAGCGGGTGGAAGACTGCGACACCGACGCCGACATCTTCCACGCGCTGACGAAGAAGCTCTCGCTCATCGACGTGAAGAAGGCGCTGGCCGAACGCTTCAAGCCCGAGCAGGTCGCGCGGCTGGGCAACAACCATGTGATCTACCCCTCGCTCAGCCGCGCCACCTACGTGCGCCTGATCCTGTCGATCTGCGACCGCTACGTGGGCGAGATCCAGGAAAGCTCGGGCGTGCGCTTCGTACTCGACGCGAGCGTGTACGAGCAGATCTACGCCAACGCCGTGTTCCCGGCGCAGGGCACGCGCCCGCTGTTCTCGTCGATCCACGCGATCCTGAGCGCGACGCTGGTCAACGCCGCACTGTGGGCGCTCGAACAGGGCGCGCACGGCAGCGAGCCCGTGTGGCTGATGCTCGACCCCGGCGAGGTCACGCCCGGCGGCCCGCGCCTGGTCGCGCGCTTCCGGCTGGCGCGGCGCGAGTTCCCGGTGGCACTGGAGCTGAACCGGCTCAAGCAGCGCGCCAACGCCGACTTCCGTGCGCTGCTCGCGGTGCACGAGGCCGGCCACGGCCTGGTGTACGCCCTGCTCTTCGGCCGCGCGCCGCAGGAGATCCGCATCAACGTGGCCTCGTTCGAGGGCGGCTACAACAGCTACGTGAAGCGCAAGGCCTGGTCCAAGCGCAACCTGCTCGACAGCGTGTGCGTGAGCCTGGCCGGCCGCGCGGCCGAGCGGCTGGTGTTCGGCGAATCGGGCTGCACCACCGGCGCCGAGCGCGACCTGATGCAGGCGACCGCCACGGCAGCGCGCCATGTGCGCCACCTGGGCTTCGGCACCCGCTGGAGCCGCACCGACGTGACGACCGATGCGAACGACAACCTGAACACCGACGTGGCCGCCACCAACCGCGAGATCGAGGCCATCCTGGCGCGCGAACACACCCGCGCGCTGGGCCTGCTCGAAGCGCACGCGAGCGCCTTCATGGCGGTGGTCGATGCGCTGATGGCGCAGGGTTCGATCGCGCCGGACGAGCTCGCCGGGCTGCTCGGCCTGCCGCTGGCACCGGCCGCGCCGGCGGGTGCGGCCGAGGCGGCGGTCGAGCCGCTGGACGCCTACGCCGACCAGCTCGAGGCCTTCAAGGCCCGCGGCACGCCCGCCGCGGCCGGGGCCGGCCGGCTGCTGCGCGCCCTGGCATGACGCGCTGCACCAAAACCTTGCCAAGAATGCACAATCACGCCCCATGTCCACCGTCTTCAACTTCACCTTCGTGCCCTGGTTCCGCTCGGTCGCGCCCTACATCCACACGCACCGCGGCAAGACCTTCGTGGTCGCGCTCGCGGGCGAGGCCATCGCGGCGGGCAAGCTGCAGAACATCGCGCAGGACCTGGCCCTGATCCAGAGCATGGGCGTCAAGATCGTGCTGGTGCACGGCTTCCGACCGCAGGTCAACGAGCAGCTGGCGGCCAAGGGCCACGAGGCGAAGTACTCGCACGGCATCCGCATCACCGACGCCGTGGCGCTCGACTCGGCGCAGGAGGCCGCGGGCCAGCTGCGCTACGAGATCGAGGCCGCCTTCAGCCAGGGCCTGCCGAACACGCCCATGGCCGGCTCGACGGTGCGCGTGATCTCGGGCAACTTCATCACCGCGCGCCCCGTGGGCGTGGTCGATGGAGTGGACTTCAAGCATTCGGGCCTGGTGCGCAAGGTGGACGCGGCCGGCATCCGCCGCACGCTCGACTTCGGCGCGATGGTGCTGATGTCGCCCTTCGGCTTCTCGCCGACCGGCGAGGCCTTCAACCTGACGATGGAAGAAGTGGCGACCAGCGTGGCCATCTCGATCCAGGCCGACAAGCTGATCTTCCTGACCGAAGTACCGGGCATCCGCGTGGACAGCGAGTTGCCCGAGAGCGAGGACAACCCGATCGACACCGAGCTGCCGCTGGCCGCCGCCGAGAAGCTGCTGGCCTCGCTGCCGCCCGCGCAGAAGCCGACCGACACCGCCTTCTACCTGCAGCACTGCGTGAAGGCCTGCAAGGGCGGCGTGGAGCGCAACCACATCCTGCCGTTCGCGCTCGACGGCTCGCTGCTGCTCGAGATCTACGTGCACGACGGCGTGGGCACCATGGTGATCGACGAGAAGCTCGAGAGCCTGCGCGAAGCCACGGTGGACGACATCGGCGGCATCCTGCAGCTCATCGAGCCTTTCGAGCGCGACGGCACGCTGGTCAAGCGCGACCGCACCGAGATCGAGCGCGACG
The DNA here is from genome assembly GCF_009811375.1 of Variovorax boronicumulans. Lineage (NCBI taxonomy): Bacteria > Pseudomonadati > Pseudomonadota > Betaproteobacteria > Burkholderiales > Comamonadaceae > Variovorax > Variovorax boronicumulans. The sequence continues at coordinate 2,087,590 of NZ_BKDH01000001.1, read as the reverse complement.
TGGGCCACTACACGGTCATCGAGCACGACGGCGTGATCTTCGGCTGCGCGGCGCTGTATCCCTACCCCGAGGCGAAGACCGCCGAGATGGCCGCGCTCACGGTGTCGCCGCAGTCGCAGTCGCAGGGCGACGGCGAACGCATCCTCAAGCGCATCGAGCACCGCGCCAAGGCCATGGGCCTGGAGAGCATCTTCGTGCTCACCACGGTCACGATGCACTGGTTCCTCAAGCGCGGCTTCCAGCAGGTCAACCCCGACTGGCTGCCCGAGGCGCGCAAGCGCAAGTACAACTGGGACCGCAAGAGCCAGGTGCTGGTCAAGAAGATCTGAAGAAGAAACCCATCCGAAGAAAGACGCCCCGATGACGCTCGCCACCGCCCTGCTGTTCGCCATCGTGGCCTTCGCCGCCATCGCCACGCCCGGCCCCACGGTGCTGCTGGCCCTGAGCAACGGTTCGCGCCACGGCGTGCGGCGAGCGCTGCCGGGCATGCTCGGCGCGGTACTGTCCGACTTCGTGCTGGTCGGCGCCGTGGCGCTGGGCCTGGGCGCGCTGCTGGCGGCTTCGGAGTTCTGGTTCTCGATGCTCAAGTGGGTCGGCGCGGTCTACCTGGCCTGGCTCGGGCTGCGCATGCTGCGCTCCCAGGGCGGCTTCCAGCTGCCGAGCGCGGACGCCGCGGCCACCGTCACGGCGGTCGAAAGCCGGCGCATCTTCTTCAAGTCGTTCCTGGTGGCGGTGACCAACCCCAAGGGCTACATCTTCTGCTCGGCGCTGCTGCCGCAGTTCATCGACCCGGCCGCCGCGCAGGCGCCGCAGTACCTGATCATTGCGCTGATCTTCGCGGGGCTGGACATGGCGGTGATGCTGGCCTACGCCTTCGTCGGCGCCCGCGCGATCCGGCTGCTCACGGTGTCGGCCACGCGCTGGATCGACCGCGCCTGCGGCGGCATGCTGCTGGCGCTGGCAGGCTCGCTCGCTTTCTACCGGCGCAGCGCGGCCACCGCCGTCTGACCCATCCCGCCCCCTCGACCGCTGTCCTCAGGCAGCGGCGCTCCTTCCCACGATGTTTTTCCGGCAAGCCGCCATCCCGCGGCCTGCCCGTGCTGTTTTTTTCAACGGAGGAAATGAAAGAATGAAGAACTACCAAGCCCTGCTGGGTGCCACCCTCGTCGCCGTCTCGGCGCTCGTCGCAGGCTGCGGCGACAAGGCGGACAAGACCGCCCCGGCCGCTTCCGCCGAAGCCAAGCCCGCCGCCCAGGCCGGCAACGACCAGCAGCAGCTCGTCGAGAAGTACAACCTCTACGTCGACGTCTCGAACAACCTGCGCACCTCGTTCCAGGAAGCCCGCGAAAGCTACGTGACCGGCCAGGTGCCGCTGCTGCAGGCCAAGGCGCCGCTCACCAGCCTGCGCATCCAGAACGACATCCTGGTCGACCGCTCGGCGAAGAAGCTCGATGCCGCCGCCGCCATCGCCGCGCCGCTGCCCGAGATCGACGAATCGGCCAAGGCCTTCTCGGCCGCGCTCAAGGTGCTGTCGCCGCTGAGCCGCGAGCTGAACGACTACGCCAATTCCAAGGGCTACCTCGCCGACAACGGCGACAAGGCCCGCCAGATGAGCGCCGACTACCTGGCCGCGCTCACCTCCGTCGCGCAGGCCGAAGCGGCCTTCGACAAGGGCCTGAGCGCCCGCGACCGGGCGCTCACCAGGGAAGCCTTCGAGAAGGCTCCCAAGGACACCGCCGCCTACTACCGCGCCGGCCTGATCTACCACGGCAAGCTCAACCACGCCGACGCCATGGCGCTGTTCGCTGCGCCCAACGACCCGCAGGCGCTGGCCGCCTTCGAGGCCTCGCTGGCGCTGGTGGCCGACTCGGCCGCAGGCTGGAGCAAGAAAACCAGCGAGCAGTCGACCCAGAACGGCAAGAGCTGCAGCGGCGGCATGCTGCAGATCAACGAGTTCATCGGCCAGTCGCGCTCGGTGATCAAGGACGCCAAGGACGGCGTGTTCAAGCGCAAGGAAACCGGTGCGATGGCCCGCATGGGCCGCTCGGCCATCGTCGACGCGGCCAACCGCTACAACCAGAATTTCGCCAACATGATCGGCCAGTTCAACCGCCCGCTTTGCTGAGCGGGCCAAGGGGCGCGGGGCGTGCGGGCCGCCCGGCCCGTCGCCGATAATCCGGGGCATGAATCCCTTGCTTGTCAAATTGCAGCCGTACCCGTTCGAGCGGCTGAAGCAGCTGTTCGCGGGCGTCACGCCCGCCCCCGAATTCGCCCCCATCAGCCTGGGCATCGGCGAGCCCAAGCACGCCACGCCGGCCTTCATCAAGGACGCCCTGAGCGCCGGCCTCGGCGCCCTTGCCGCCTACCCGGCCACCGCCGGCGAGCTGAAACTGCGCACCGCCTTCACCCATTGGCTGCATCGCCGCTACAGCCTGACGCTCGACCCGGCCACCCAGGTGCTGCCGGTCAACGGCTCGCGCGAGGCGCTGTTCTCGCTCGCCCAGACCGTGGTCGACGCCAGCGGCAGCACCAAGCCGGTGGTGATGTCGCCCAACCCGTTCTATCAAATCTACGAGGGCGCGGCCCTGCTCTCGGGCGCCGAGCCGTACTACGTGCCCAGCGTGCCCGCACGCAACTTCGCCGTCGACTGGGACAGCGTGCCCGAGGCCGTCTGGGCCCGCACCCAGCTCGTGTTCGTCTGCTCGCCCGGCAATCCCACGGGCGCCGTGATGTCTCTGGACGAGTGGAAGAAGCTCTTCGCGCTGTCCGACCGCCACGGCTTCGTGATCGCCGCCGACGAGTGCTACAGCGAGATCTACTTCCGCGACGAGCCGCCGCTCAGCGGCCTCGAAGCCTCGATGAAGCTCGGCCGCCCCGACTTCAAGAACCTGATCGCGCTCACCTCGCTTTCGAAGCGCAGCAACGTGCCCGGCCTGCGCAGCGGCTTCGTGGCCGGCGACGCGGCGCTCATCAAGGGCTTTTTGCTCTACCGCACGTACCACGGCAGCGCCATGAGCGGCGCCGTGGCCGCCGCCAGCATCGCGGCCTGGGGCGACGAGTCGCACGTGGTCGACAACCGCGCCCAGTACCGCGCCAAGTTCGCCGCCGTCACGCCGCTGCTCGAACCCGTGCTCGACGTGCGCCTGCCCGACGCCAGCTTCTACCTCTGGGCCGGCGTGCCCGAAGTGTGGGCTGGCGACGACGAAGCCTTCGCCCGCGCGCTCTACGCTCAATACAATGTCACGGTTCTGCCGGGGAGCTATCTGGCGCGCGACACCGACCACAGCGCCAACCCGGGCCGCGGTCGCATCCGCATGGCGCTGGTGGCCGAAACGGCCGAGTGCGTCGAGGCCGCCCAGCGCATCGTCCGTTTCGTCAAAGACGGCCGCCGCTGACCCCCTGTCGCCCCGCTTCCCTGCCCCTTTTTCACCCGAGACTCTCTCCATGACACAGCAACTGCAACAAATCATCGACGCCGCGTGGGAAGACCGCGCCAACATCTCGATCACCGCCGCCCCCGCCGAAGTGCGTGACGCCGTCGAGCACGTGATCACCGAGCTGAACAACGGCAAACTGCGCGTCGCCACCCGCCAGGGCGTGGGCCAGTGGACCGTGCACCAGTGGATCAAGAAGGCCGTGCTGCTGTCGTTCCGCCTGAAGGACAACGAGCAGATCCAGGCCGGCTCGCTGGGCTTCTACGACAAGGTGCCGACCAAGTTCTCGCACCTGTCGGCCGCCGAGCTGAAGGAATCGGGCGTGCGCATCGTGCCCCCGGCCGTGGCCCGCCGCGGCAGCTTCATCGCCAAGGGCGCGATCCTGATGCCCTCGTACGTGAACATCGGCGCCTACGTGGGCGAAGGCTCCATGGTCGACACCTGGGCCACCGTCGGTTCGTGCGCGCAGGTCGGTGCCAACGTGCACCTGTCGGGCGGCGTGGGCCTGGGCGGCGTGCTCGAGCCGCTGCAAGCCAACCCGACCATCATCGAAGACAACTGCTTCATCGGCGCGCGCTCCGAAGTCGTCGAAGGCGTGATCGTCGAAGAGAACTCGGTGCTGGGCATGGGCGTGTACCTGGGCCAGAGCACCCCGATCTTCAACCGCGACACCGGCGAGATCTCGTACGGCCGCGTGCCCGCCGGCAGCGTGGTCATCAGCGGCAGCCTGCCCAAGAAGACCAAGTCGGGCCAGGACTACAGCACCTACGCCGCGGTCATCGTCAAGACGGTCGACGCACAGACGCGTTCGAAGACCAGCCTGAACGACCTGCTGCGCGACTGAAAACGCACCCACCACCGGCCGCCTGCTTCAACGCGCGCGGCCGGTTCGCTTCTTCCCTGAGAAAAAAACAGCACCGAGGAGAGAGACCGATGAACATGATGGAACGGATTCTTCGTTTGATGGCCGAGCGCAAGGCCTCCGACATCTACCTCTCGGCCCACTCCCCGGTGATGATCCGCATCAACGGCAACTGCCTGCCGATCAATGCGCAGGTGCTGCCACCGACCGCGCCGCTGGCGCTGCTGTCGGAAGTGGTGCCCGAAGCCCGCATCCAGGAACTGGAAAACACGGGCGAACTCAACATGGCCGTCGCCCTCGAAGGCGCCGGCAACTACCGCATCAGCGCCATGCGCCAGCGCGGCAGCTACGCCGTGGTGGTGCGGCACATCGCCTCGGTCATCCCCAGCTTCGACGACCTGAACCTGCCCGACATCCTGAAGTCGCTCATCATGGAAAAGCGCGGGCTGATCCTGATGGTGGGCGCCACCGGCGCGGGCAAGACGACCACGCTGGCCTCGATGCTCGACTACCGCAACGAGCACGCCAGCGGCCACATCCTCACGGTCGAAGAGCCGATCGAGTTCACCTACACCAACAAGAAATCGCTGGTGAACCAGCGCGACGTGGGCAGCGACACCACCTCGCTGCAGGTGGCCCTGAAGAACGCGCTGCGCCAGGCGCCCGACGTGATCCAGATCGGCGAAATCCGCGACCGCGACACCATGACGGCCGCCATCGCCTACGCGCAGTCGGGCCACCTGTGCGTGGCCACGCTGCACGCCAACAACAGCTACCGCGCGCTGAACCGCATCCTGAGCTTCTTCCCGGTCGAGGTGCGCCCCACCCTGCTGGGCGACCTGGGCTCGGCGCTGCGCGCCGTGGTGTCGCAGCGCCTGCTGCGCACGCCGGCCGGCGGGCGTGTGCCCGCGCTCGAAGTGATGCTGAACACCGCGCTGGTGGCCGACCTGATCGAAAAGGGCGACTTCTCCGGCGTCAAGGAGGCCATGGAGCAATCGATGGCCGAAGGCTCGCAGACCTTCGAGGAAGACATCGCGCGCCTCATCACCGAGGAACGCGTGACCCGCGAAGAAGGCCTGGCCAACGCCGACTCCCCCACCAACCTGATGTGGCGCCTGCAGAACCGCGACGCGCCCAAGAAGCAGGCCGAGGATCGCGACCTGACCGACCAGCTCGACGAACCCACCTTCACCGACATCACGCTAGACGTGAAATTTTGACTCTCCCCCAGGCTGCGCGCACTTCGTGTCGCTACGCCAACCCCCTTCCGGGGGCAACACCAGCGGCCCGGCAAAGCCGGTTCCGCGGTGTTTGCTGGAAAGGGACCTGCCCAACTGCTCACTCTGCCATGTCCCGTACGCTCCAGCTCGCCGAACAACTGATCTCGCGCCCTTCCGTCACCCCCGACGACGCGGGTTGCCAACAGATCCTGGGCGAACGCCTCGCCGCGCTGGGCTTCACGCTGGAAACCATCGAGAGCGGCCCGGCCGATTTCCGGGTCACCAACCTCTGGGCCGTGCGCCGGCCCACGAATGGCAAGGCCACGAAGACGCTGGTCTTTGCCGGCCACACCGACGTGGTGCCCACCGGCCCGCTCGACCAGTGGAGCAGCCACCCGTTCACGCCGACGCACCGCGACGGCAAGCTCTACGGCCGCGGCGCCTGCGACATGAAGACCTCGGTCGCGGCCTTCGTGACCTCCATCGAAGAATTCCTGCAAGGCGAGCCCGACCCGGCGCTCACGCTGGCCCTGCTGCTGACCAGCGACGAGGAAGGCCCGGGCGTCGACGGCACCGTGATCGTCTGCAACGCACTGGCCGCGCGCGGTGAAACCATCGACTACTGCATCGTCGGCGAGCCCACCTCGGTCACGCGCTGCGGCGACATGATCAAGAACGGCCGCCGCGGCACCATGAGCGGCAAGCTCACGGTGAACGGCGTGCAGGGCCACATCGCCTACCCGCACCTGGCGAAGAACCCGGTGCACGCGGTGGCGCCCGCGCTGGCCGAGCTGGTGGCGATCAATGCCGTCGGCGGCTGGGACGCGCAAAGCAACCCCTACTTCCAGCCCACCAGCTGGCAGATCAGCAATTTCCATTCGGGCACCGGCGCGAGCAATGTCATTCCGGGCAGCGCGGTGATCGACTTCAATTTCCGCTTCTCGACCGAATCGACGCCCGAGTCGCTGCAGCAGCGCGTGCATGCCGTGCTGGACGCACACGGCGTCGACTGCACGCTGGCCTGGACCGTCGGCGGCCTGCCCTTCCTGACCACGCCGGGCGAGCTCGTCACGGCCGTGCAGGCCGCGATCCACGAAGAGACCGGCCTGGACACCGAGCTGTCGACCAGCGGCGGCACCAGCGACGCGCGCTTCATCGCCAAGATCTGCAAGCAGGTGGTCGAATGCGGCCCGGTGAATGCCAGCATCCACAAGATCGACGAGCACATCGACGTCGCCGAGATCGAGACGCTGAAGAACATCTACCTGCGCACGCTGCGCGGGCTCGACGCGGCGCTCGCCCAGGGCGCCCGATGAGCACCGTCATCGAACTGATTGAAGCCGGCGCGAAGCGGCTCGAAGACGCCGGTGTGGCCTTCGGCCATGGCACCGCCAACGCCTTCGACGAAGCCGCCTGGCTCGTGCTGTGGCGCCTGAAGCAGCCGCTGGACGACATCGACGCCGTGGCCGACACCCCCGTGTCGCCGGCCGACGCCGCCAAGGTGGCCGCCCTCATCGACGAGCGCATCGCCACGCGCAAGCCCGCGGCCTACCTCACGAAAGAAGCGTGGCTGCAGGGCGTGCCCTTCTACGTGGACGAGCGCGCCATCGTGCCGCGCAGCTTCATTGCCGAGCTCATCGCCGACGGCAGCATCGACTACTGGCTGGGCGAACACACGCAGCGCGTGCTCGACCTGTGCACCGGCAACGGCAGCCTCGCGGTGCTCGCGGCGCTCACCTACCCGGACGTGACGGTCGATGCGGCCGACCTGTCGGTGCAAGCACTCGAAGTGGCCGCCATCAACGTCACGCGCCACGCGCTCGACGCCCGCGTCAAGTTGATCGAATCGGACGGCCTGAAGAACGTGCCCGGTACGTACGACCTCGTGCTGTGCAACCCGCCCTACGTGAACAGCGCCAGCATGGCTGCGCTGCCCGCCGAATACCGCGCCGAGCCCGAACTGGCGCTGGCCGGCGGCACCGACGGCATGGATTTCGTGCGCCAGCTGTTCGCCGACGCGCCCGCCCGCATGAGCGAGCAGGCCGTGCTGGTGCTGGAGATCGGCAACGAGCGCGACTACTTCGAAGCCGCGTTTCCGCAGCTCGAGGTGGTCTGGCTCGAAACCTCGGCCGGCGAAGACCAGGTGTTGCTGGTCACCCGGACGGCGCTGCTGGCCGGCGCCGGCGTGCGTTAGCGACGCCCGCCGCCCCCCGCTTCACCGCCTTGCACGCAGCCTTCGGGCTGCGCCCCCTTTCATCGGGTGATGTCCGCCTTTGCCCCTTCGCGCCGGCTCGCCGAAGGCCGGACGGGATAATCCCCCCTACGGTTCCTATTTCATGATTACTCTCAAAAACGTCATTCTTCGCCGCAGCGCCAAGAAACTGCTGGACGGCGCCACCGTCAATCTCAACCCCGGCGAAAAGGTCGGCTTGGTGGGACGCAACGGCGCCGGCAAGTCGTCGCTGTTCGCGCTGTTCAACGGCACGCTGCACGAAGACGGCGGCGACTTCTACATTCCCAAGCAGTGGCGCATGGCCCAGGTCGCGCAGGACATGCCCGAAACCGAGGAGTCGGCCACCGACTTCGTGGTGGGCGGCGACACGCGCCTGACCGAGCTGCGCGCCACGCTGGCCGCCATCGAGGCCGCCTACGCCGAGAACCCCGACGACGCCGACATCGGCATGGAGCTGGCCCACGCCTACACCGACCTGGCCGACGCCGGCGAGCACGACGCCGTGCCGCGCGCGCAGGCGCTGGTGCTGGGTCTGGGCTTCAAGTCGCACGAGCTGGACGAGCCCGTCAACAGCTTCTCGGGCGGCTGGCGCATGCGCCTGCAGCTGGCCCGCGCGCTGATGTGCCCGAGCGACCTGCTGCTGCTCGACGAACCGACCAACCACCTGGACTTGGACGCCCTGGTGTGGCTCGAAGCCTGGCTGCAGAAGTACCCCGGCACCATGATCGTCATCAGCCACGACCGCGAGTTTCTCGACGCCGTGACCGACGTCACCCTGCACATCGCCAACGCCCAGCTCACGCGCTACGGCGGCAACTACAGCAAGTTCGAGGACATGCGCGCGCTGCAGATGGAGCAGCAGCAGGTGGCCTTCAGCAAGCAGCAGGACAAGATCGCCCACCTGCAGAAGTTCATCGACCGCTTCAAGGCCAAGGCCAGCAAGGCCAAGCAGGCGCAAAGCCGCGTCAAGGCGCTGGAGCGCATGGAGAAAGTGGCGCCGCTCCTGGCCGAGGCAGACTTCACCTTCGAGTTCAAGGAGCCGGGCAACATCCCGAACCCGATGCTCTCGATCGACAACGCCAGCTTCGGCTACGAGGTTGAAGGCGAAGCGCCCAAGACCATCCTGCGCGGCGTGAGCCGCTCGGTGCTGGCGGGCCAGCGCATCGGCATCCTGGGCGCCAACGGCCAGGGCAAGTCGACGCTGGTGAAGACCATCGCGCGCGAAATGGGCGCGCTGGCCGGCCAGGTCACCGAAGGCAAGGGCCTGAACATCGGCTACTTCGCGCAGCAGGAACTCGACGTGCTGCGCCCGCAGGACAACCCGCTGGAGCACATGGTGCGCATGGCGCGCGAACTGGGCAGCAATGCCAAGGAAGCCACCGGCGAGCAGGCCCTGCGCGGCTTCCTGGGCAGCTTCAACTTCAGCGGCGACATGGTCAAGCAGCCCGTGGGCACCATGAGCGGCGGCGAAAAGGCCCGCCTCGTGCTCGCGATGATGGTCTGGCAGCGCCCCAACCTGCTGCTGCTGGACGAGCCCACCAACCACCTGGACCTGGCCACCCGCGAGGCCCTGGCCGTGGCGCTCAATGAGTTCGAAGGCACGCTGATGCTGGTGAGCCACGACCGTGCGCTGCTGCGCTCGGTGTGCGACGAGTTCTGGCTCGTGGGCCGTGGCGTCGTCACCGACTTCGATGGCGACCTGGACGACTACCAGCGCTACCTGCTCGACGAATCCAAGCGCCTGCGCGAAGAGGCCAAGGTGGCCGTGCGCGAAGCGGACGCCGTGGCGGCGGCTGCTGCGGCCGCCGCAGCGGCAGCGCCAGTGAAGAGCAGCAACACCCCCGAGCAGCGCAAGCAGGACGCCCAGGAGCGCCAGCAGCGCAGCGAGCAGGCCAAGCCGCTGAAGAAGGAGATCGCGAAGATCGACGAGCGCATGGCCGCGGCCAGCACCGAGCGCAGCACGCTCGAAGCCCGGCTGGCCGAACCGCTGCCGCCCGCCGAGATCGCCGACGCCGGCAAGCGGCTGAAGGCGCTCAACGACGAGATCGCGCAGCTCGAAGAGCGCTGGCTGGCACTGTCCGACCAGCTCGAAGCGCTGGCGGCATAGGGCCTGTTCACCCTATTTCTGGCGTCGCGAAGGTCTGCCACGGCGGGCCAATCAAGGCGCGTGACGCCGCGTGTGCATGCGCACACGCAAGGAGCGCAACGCCGAGTGGCCCGCCGTGGCAGACCTTCCCTTCGGGTTGGCTGGCAAAGGGGCCGTCTGCGGCGTTGCCCGCGCTTGCAAGGCTTCAGCCTTGCTGCGCACGGGCGCCTTGCAGCCAGCCCCTTTGCCAGCCAACGCGACGCTAGAAATAGGGTGAACAGGCCCTAAGCCCCCTGCCCGCGCGCGGCTGGCAACCCGCCGGCCGGCACGGGCCGGGTAGCATGGCACGCTCAGGGAACCCGCCAAGGAGCCACGCTGCATGCCTTCTTCGATCGAACTCGCCCGGGGCGATGAAAAACTCATCGCGGCCATCCACCGCAGTCGACGCCTGATCGGCCGCAAGGCCCTCATGGCCGCCGCCGCCAGCGCCGTGCCGCTGCCCGGCGTCGACTGGATGGCCGACGCGGCGCTGCTGTCGCGCCTCGTGCCGCAGATCAGCGCCGAGTTCGGGCTCTCCGTCACCCAGGTCGAAAAGCTCGCGCCGCACCAGCGCGAGCGCATCCAGAAGGCCGCGACCACGCTGGGCGCCTTGCTTGTGGGGCGGCTCGTCACGCGCGAGCTGCTCATGAAGCTGGCCCGGCACGCCGGCATCCGCCTCACCGCCAAGCAGGCCACCAAGTACGTGCCCATCGCCGGGCAGGTCGTGTCGGCCGCGCTCGGCTATGCCGCGCTGCGCGCGCTGGGCGAACAGCACATCAAGGACTGCGTGCGCGTGAGCACCACGCTGGCCCTGACGCCGCCCGAGCCCGCCGAACGGCTCAAGCCGGCCTGATCCGGCCACCTTCGGGTCAGTCGCCGGCAGGCGGCGGCCCGTAGTGCGGGGCCGGCCGCAGCGCCTCTTCCTTCATGCGCTGCTCGTAGGCGGCCAGCAGCGCGACGTAGTGGCGCGACATCACGTCGCTCACCCGCCCCAGCCCGATCTTGCTGACCGTGGGCTGCGGAATGCCCGTGCGTTCCTGGATCTGCTTTTGCGTCAATCCGAGCGCCCGCAGCGCCTGCACCAATTCGCGTGGCTTCATATCGATCCTCCCTTTTTTTCCTATTTTAGAGTCCAATACGAATATTCATCTGCGCTTGAATCTCCACCCCATGGAGACTATTGCTTCACGTGCCCTGGCCGCACGCAAATTCGCCAAGATGACGCAGAAGCAGGCCGAGGCCGCTTCGGGCGTCAAGCAGTCGAGCATCTCGAAGATCGAGCGTGGCGACACCAGCCGGTCGATGAGCGTGCTCGCCCTGGCACGCGCCTACCGCGCCGACCCCAACTGGCTCGACACCGGCGACGGCCCCGCCCCGTGGGACGAAGTGCAGATCCGCCTGGCACGCGACAACGCCCACGAGCCGCCCGGTCCCTATCGCGTCACCCGCATCGCGCCCGTCGGCCCGGCCTTCGCGCCCCAGACGCCCGGCACCGTGCCGCTGATCTCGTGGGAGCAGGCCGGCGAATGGCGCGGCGCCGAATCGCCGCCCCGGCCCACGCTGGCCGAACGCTGGATTCCCTGCATCGCGCACCACAGCGCCGGCACCTACGCGCTGCGCGTGCGCGGCGACAGCATGACCTCGCCGCACGGGCACCTGAAGAGCTACCCGGCCGGATCGATCGTCTTCGTCGACCCGCAGCACACCACGCCCGACGACGGCGAACGCGTCGTCGCCAAGCTCGACGACGACATCCGTGGCGAAGTCACCTTCAAGGTCTACAAGGAAGACGCGGGCCGCCGCTGGCTGCTGCCGCTGAACCCCGCGCACGAAGCCGTGCGCGTGCCCTTCACCGTGCTGGGCACCGTGATCGGCAAGTGGGAAGACGAAGACTGAAGGCCCAAAGGGCCTCTTTTCGCGAGGTCAGGTTGCGTACAGATTCGCCGGGCACAGTGAGGTTTCTCCCGGTGGCTTGCACCTCTGATCCTCCCTCCTCCAGCAAGTCACCTTCCGGCCCGCCCTCGTGCGGGCTGTTTTTTTGCCTGCGCCGCTGCGCGTCGGGCAGAGGCTTTTGATGGGGTCGATTCTTTCTGGTATATAATTCGCGGTTGCCCGAAACGATCGGGCATTTGCCTGGCCAGGCAAGCTGAATCTCATACCAGCGCGTCGAAGTCATAGCGACGAGAAAAACAACAATGACTTCCGCAAACGAATCTTTGCCGTAGCGTGGACCGCGTAAGAGTTCACGACCACATTCCGACAAAAGCCCTCCTCGCGAGGGCTTTTTCATTTCTGCGCGCTGGCGCCCCCAAGGCGTCCGCCTTCCGTCAACCCCTCTTCTTTCCTACACGGTGTAACGGAATGCGACCTACGCAGTACCACGCGGGCCCAAGAGACGATTCGTTCACTGTCAGCACAGGGAACAAAGGGAATCACATGAGCCTCAGGGACATCCGCGAACGCTACGGCGTCAGCTTCGAAAGAGGAGCCCGCGTCATCTGCGGCGGCCGGCTCGGCACCGTCGCCGGCGCGAGCAGTTCGCACATCCGCATCAAGTTCGACGGGCGCCAGATCAGCAGCCCGTGCGATCCCCTGGAGGTTCAGCCCTGCCACGAAGGCGCCGTGAACCTCTCGCCGCAGACCACGCAAGACTGGCACGCCCCGGCGTAGCCCTGCCTGCGTGCCCGACGGGGCACATCTTCCTTGGCGTCCACGGTGTGGCGCAGCCGTCGCGTAGCATCGGCGCGCACCCTCACACCGCCAAGGAAACCCATGAAGACTCTGAAGAGGACACTCGCACTTGCGACGATCGGCCTGGCAGCCGTGGCCACGTCGGCGCAGGCACAGGCGCAGACCCGACCCGTCGTGCAGTTCATCGCCACGGGCGGCACCATCGCGATGAAGATCGACCCCGTCACCAAGGGCGTGGTGCCTGCGATCTCGGGCGACGACCTGATGCAGACGGTGCCCGATGCCGGCAAGTACGCCACCATCGAGGTCAACAACTTCTCGGCCATGTCGTCCAACTACATCGAGGCGAAATGGTGGACGCGCCTGACCAAGGCCGTCGACGACGCGCTCGCGCGCCCCGAGGTGGCCGGCGTGGTCATCGCGCACGGCACCGACACCATGGAAGAAACGGCCTACTGGCTGGACCTCACCGTCAAGTCCGACAAGCCGGTGATCCTGATCGGTGCGCAGCGCAATGCCTCGTCGCCCGACTTCGACGGCCCGCGCAACCTGCTCAACGCCATCCGCATCGCCACCACGCCCGAAGCGCGCGGCAAGGGCGTGATGCTGGCGATGAACAACCAGATCAACGCGGCACGCAACGTCACCAAGACGCACACCGCCAACGTCGAGACCTTCAATTCGGGCGACTTCGGTTTCCTGGGCGAAGTGTGGGACGACAAGGTCGTCTTCACCCGAGCGCCGCTGCGCCGCCAGCACATCGACATCGGCAGCGCCGAGATGCCGCGCGTGGAAATCGTCGCCATGTTCGGCGGCGCCGACGGCTCGCTCATGCGCTACGCCGTCGACCAGGGTGCCAAGGGCATCGTGGTGCAGGCGGTGGGCATGGGCAACATGAACGTCTCGATGTTCGAGGCGCTCAAGTACGCGCTGTCCAAGGGCGTGCCGGTGGTCGTCTCCACGCGCGTGCACAACGGCCGCACGCGGCCGGTCTACGGCTTCGTGGGCGGCGGCAAGACCAGCGACGAGGCCGGCGCCGTGATGGCCGGCGACCTGAGCCCGCAGAAGGCACGCCTGCTGCTGATGCTCCAGCTGCACCGCGGCGTCACGGGCAAGGCCGAGCTGCAGGCCGCGTTCGACCGCTGAGTCCCGCGCACCGCGTCAGGCCGGTGCGCCGGCCAACGCATCGATCAGGGCGCGCGAGGCGGACGACAGCCGCCGGTGCGGCGCATAGATCACCGATACCGGCCGCGAGCGCCCGCATGCCGGTGCCAGCACCTCCACCGCACGGCCCTGCGCGAACAGCGGGCGTGCGATGAAGTCGTAGGTCTGGCAGATTCCGAGCCCGCTCAGCGCGAGCGCGACCACGCCCAGCACATCGTCCGACACCTGGAGGCTGCCGTGCGGCGTCCAGTCCACGTCGCGCCCGTCCTCCTGAAGAATCCACGGCGCCACGCGGCCGGTGCTGGGCATCACGAAAGGCAGGCAGGCGTGCTGCGCGAGGTCGCCGATGCGCGCCGGCATGCCCGCGCGCGCGATGTAGTCCGGCGCGGCGAGCAGGCACATCGGCGCGTCCTCGAGCTTGCGCCCGACCAGGCCGCTGTCAGGCAGCGGCCCCATGCGGATCGCGAGGTCGTAGCCCTCGGCCACGAGGTCGACGTTGCGGTTGGTGATGTTCAGCTCCACGCGCACCTGCGGGTGGCGGGTGCAGAAAGGCTGCAACAGCGCCGGCAGCCGGTGATGGGCGTAGGTGGTGGGCACGCTCAGGCGCACGCTGCCCGTCAGCTCGTCGCCCTGCCCCTGCATCGCGCGCTCGGCATCGTCGATGAGCGCGAAGGCCGCACGCGACTGCTCCAGGTACAGCCGCCCCTGCTCGGTGAGGCTCAGGCGCCGCGTCGTGCGGCGCAGCAGCTGCACGCCCAGCCGCGCCTCCAGGCGCGTGATCGCGCGGCTGAGCACCGAGGGCGTCGTCGCCAGCGCCACGGCGCCGGCCGTCATCGAGCCCTTGTCGACCACGGTGACGAAGGTTTCCACATCCCCGAGGTGATCGAATCGGCGGCTCATCTTGGCTCCTGAAGAACAAATGTTTTCCTGACTGGCCAGTTTATCGCCGGAGAGGCAATCAATACATTCGATCTCGAGGGCCGCAGGGCCCTGCCTCTTCCCCTTTTCACCAGGAGCTACAGATGACTTCCACCACCACCGCCCCGTCGATCCGCCCCGTCCTGATGGTGCTCACCAGCCATGGCACCAAGGGCGCCACCGGCGGCGAGCCGACGGGCTTCTACCTCGGCGAACTGACCCACCCGCTGGCAGAGCTCGAAGCAGCCGGCATCCCCTTTGAACTCGCGTCCATCCAGGGTGGTGAGCCGCCGGTCGATGGCCTGGACCTCGGCGATGCGGTCAATGCGCGCTACTGGAACGACAGCGGCTTTCGCGAAGCCCTGCGCCACACGCAGCGCCTGGGCGATGTCGACGCCTCGAAGTACAGCGCGATCTTCTTCGCCGGCGGACACGGCGCGATGTGGGACTTTCCGACCAACCCCGACGCGGCGCGCGTGACCCGCGAGGTCTACGAAGCGGGCGGCGTGGTGGGCGCGGTGTGCCACGGCCCGGCGGCGCTGGTCAACGTGACGCTGGGCAACGGCGCCTACCTGGTCGCGGGCAAGAACCTCAGCGCCTTCACCGACGACGAAGAACGCGCCGTCGGCCTCGCGCAGACCGTGCCCTTCCTGCTCGCCACCACGCTCGTGCAACGCGGTGCGCACCACCACCCGGCGCCCGACTGGACGGCGCAGGTCGTGGTCGACGGACGGCTCGTCACGGGGCAGAACCCGCAATCGGCCGCGGGCGTCGGTGCGGCGATGCGCGAACTGCTGCTGCGCCAGAACTGAAAGGAAAGAACGTCCATGAACTCGCTCCACAAACTCGCCGCCCTCGTGACCCTCGGCTTGGCCGCGCTCGGCGCGCAGGCCGCCAACGTGCTGGTCGTGCTGTCGGATGCCGACCACCTCGACCTGAAGGACGGCAAGGTCTTCGCCACCGGCTTCTATCTGAACGAACTGATGCAGCCGGTGAAGCTGCTGCTCGACGCCGGCCACCAGCTGACCTTCGCCACGCCGCAGGGCAACGCGCCCACCGTGGACGCATCGTCGGTCGACAAGATGTATTTCGATGGCGACGAAGCCGCCCTCAAACAGCACAAGGCGTTGCTCGACAAATTGAAGCTCACCTCGCGCACGGACTCGCCGGTGATCAGCCTGTCGCGCGTGGCGCAGATCGGCTACGCCCGCTTCGACGCCGTCTATGTGCCGGGCGGCCATGCGCCCATGCAGGACCTGCTGACCAGCCCCGCGCTGGGCCGGCTGCTCGCGGACTTTCATGCGCGCCACAAGACCACGGCCCTGGTATGCCACGGCCCGATCGCACTGCTCTCGACCTTGCCCGATGCACAGGGCTTCACGAACCGGCTCGCGGCGGGCGGCGCGATCGAGCAACGCCCGGACTGGATCTACGCCGGCTACCGCATGACCGTGATCAGCAACCAGGAAGAGGAGCTTGCCAAGGCGGCACTGCAGGGCGGCATGATGAAGTTCTACCCGCAGACCGCGCTGCAGCAGGCCGGCGGCGCCTACAGCAGCAACCAGGCGCCGTTCACGCCGAACGTGGTGATGGACCGCGAACTCATCACCGGGCAGAACCCGGCGTCGGCGCTCGGTGTGGGGCGCGAACTGCTCAAGCGGCTCAGGCAACAGCCGGCGTCCTGACCGCCGTCCTGGCGTCGAGCCCAAGAAAAAAGCCAGCTGTCAGGTTGACAGCTGGCTTTTCATGTTTCGCATGGCTCGGTGGTAGGACGTACTGGATTCGAACCAGTGACCAACGGATTAAAAGTCCGCTGCTCTACCAACTGAGCTAACGTCCCGGAACCATTTTTCTTGCTTCTTGCCGACGTTGAATCCAGCAAAGCCTCGGATTATAGCGTGGTGTTTCTCGCAATTTCGTCGAGCACCCACCCTGCCGCACATTGACCGAAGGTGGCGGTCACGCTGACCACCGATCCGTAGCCGTGGCAGTTGAGCGAACCGTCGCCCGCATCGATCTGGCAGGACGCATCGGGCGGTGCCACGCTCTCGCGGCTGAACACGCAGGCGAGGCCGATCTTGCGGCCTTCGCGCGGCGCGCCGTGCAACTTGCGCAGCCGCTGGCGAAGCTGGGCCAGCAGCGGGTCGTGGGTGACGAGCGACAGGTCGTCGATATCGACCTTGTGCGCCTGCCGCTTGCCGCCCGCCGCACCGACCGTGATGAACGCGGTGCTGCGCGACACGGTGCGCGCCCAGGCGGCCATGGCGAGCTTGGCCTTCACCTGGTCGCAGGCATCGATCACCGCGTGCACCGGCCCGTGGGCGGCCTGCGCGGTCTCGAGCAGCGAGGCCCAGTTGTCGGGTTCGACGAACTCGTCGATGGCGAGCACCTGGCAGTCGGGGTTGATCTGCGCGATGCGCTCGCGCATGGCCTCGACCTTGGCCTGTCCGACGGTGGAGTCGAGCGCGTGGATCTGGCGGTTGATGTTCGACTCCGACACGTGGTCGAGGTCGATGAGCGTCAGTCGCCCCACTCCGCTGCGTGCCAGCGCCTCGACCGCCCACGAGCCCACGCCGCCGATGCCCACGACGAGCACATGCGCGTGACGGATGCGCGCGGCACCGGCCACGCCGTACAGGCGCTCGAGGCCGCCGAAGCGGCGCGCAAAGTCAGGCGCCGCGGTGTCGGTGAGGACATCCGCGGCGGCCATGGGGAGGGACGAGGCTTCTTCAGCCGAAGGCGTCATCGAAGCACTCTCAAGCGGAACACTCCGCCGAAACGGTCATTGCATCAGCGCAGGCGCGACAGACGCTCGCGGCCCGCCTGTGCGGCTTCCGACTGCGGGTAGGCCTTGGTCAGGTCTTCCAGCGTGCGGCGTGCGGCGCGCGTGTCCTTCAGTTCGATCTGGCAGTTCGCGATCGACAGCACGGCTTCGGGCGCCTTGGCATGGTCGGGCGCGAGCGAGAGCATCGAGCGGAAATTGGCGATGGCTTCGTTGTAGTTGCGCGTGGCGTACTGCGCATTGCCGAGCCAGAACAGCGCGGACGCGTTGTAGCCGCTTTGCGGGTAGCGCTTCACGAACTCGGCGAAGGCGGTCTGGGCCTGTGCGAACTGGCCCGAGCGGAAGACGCCCAGGGCGGCTTCGAAGTCGGCCTTTTCCTTCGGATCGGCGTTGAACTCGCGGCCGTCGATCGAGACCTTGGAAGGCTCGTTCTGCTTGAGCTTGTCGTCGATCGTGGTCTGGCGCGACTGCATTTCGCTCAGCGTGCGCGTGAGCTGCTCGTTCTGGCCGGTCATGCGTGCCAGTTCGCCGCGCATCTGCTCGATCTGGCTTTGCAGGTCGAGCAGGCTGCGACGCAGCTGGCCGTTTTCGTCGGCCAGGCGCTGGTCGGTCTGCTGGCGCATGGCTTCGACGCGCTGGCGCAGGTCGAGGATGGCGCGGCGCGCCTCGTCGTCCTCGAACAGCGCCGCCTGCGAGCCGGCCGACGCGCAGAACAAGGCGGCGGCGAGGGCCGCGCCTCGCCACAGGGCACGTGGTTGCATCACCGGGTGTAGCGGATTTCAGCGCGGCGGTTCTGCGCCCACACTTCTTCGCCCGAGCCTTGGGCTGCGGGCTTTTCCTTGCCGAAGCTCACGGCTTCGATCTGGCTGTCGTTCACGCCCAGCAGCGTGAGCGCACGGCGCACGGCTTCGGAACGCTTCTGGCCGAGGGCCAGGTTGTACTCGCGGCCGCCGCGCTCGTCGGTGTGACCTTCGATCGAGATGCGTCGTTGCGTGGCGCCCTTGAGGAAGCGCGCGTGGCCGTCGATCACCGACTGGAACTCGGGCTTGACCGTGTAGCTGTCGTAGTCGAAGTACACGATGCGTGCCACGCCGACCGGACCTTGCGCCGTGTTGGCGTTCGGGTCGATGGTCACCGGGGCCACGGCGGTCGCGCCGCCTTGCTGGCCGCCGGCCGTGCCGCTACGGTCGGTGACCGGCGTTTCGTTGAGCTTGGTGCCCGACGAGCAACCGGCGATGAGCGCCACGATGGCGAGCGAATAGATCGTACGTTTCAACATTTGCGAACTCCTCAAGTAAATTTATCTGGTCAATGCTTATTGCTTTTGAAACGGACCCCAGTCCGGTTCGCGGATGTCTCCCGCCTGGCCCGCGAGGCGGGCCTTGATCTTTCCGTCCAGCGTGGTCGTCATGAGCGCCTCGCGGCCTTGCAGGTGCGTGGCATAGACGATCAGCTTGCTGTTGGGTGCGAAGCTCGGGCTCTCGTCGGCCGTGGTGTCGGTGATCGCGGCGACATTGCCGCTGGCCAACTCCATCACGTGGAGTTTGAACGCACCGCCGACCCGCGAGATGTAGGCCAACCACCGGCCATCGCCGCTGACAGATGGAGAAA
Organism: Variovorax boronicumulans; assembly: GCF_009811375.1. Taxonomy (NCBI): domain Bacteria; kingdom Pseudomonadati; phylum Pseudomonadota; class Betaproteobacteria; order Burkholderiales; family Comamonadaceae; genus Variovorax; species Variovorax boronicumulans. The sequence goes on along the minus strand of NZ_BKDH01000001.1, from coordinate 2,068,550 downwards.
TGTTGTAGGTGCCGCTGAAGGTGACCCGCGTCGGGTTGCCACCGCTGGCGCTCATCTTGTAGATCTGGGGCGCGCCGCCGCGGTCGCTCACGAAGTAGATCGTGCTGCCGTCGGCCGAGTACACGGGCTCGGTGTCGATGCTCGAGCTCTGGGTCAGGCGGCGCGGTTCGCCGCCGCTGGCCGGGATGGTGTACAGCTGCGAGCCGCCATCGCGGCTGAGCGTGACGGCCAGCGAGCCGCCGTCGGGTGCCCAGGCCGGGGCGCTGTTGGAGCCCTTGAAGTTGGCGAGCAGCCGGCGCTGGCCGCTGGCCACGTTGTGCACGTAGACCACCGGCTTGCGCGACTCGAAGGACACGTACGCCAGCTGCTGGCCGTTGGACGACCAGCAGGGCGAGATGATCGGCTCGGGGCTGGCGAGCGCAGCCTGTGCGTTCTCGCCGTCGGCGTCGGCCACCCACAGCGAGTAGCGGCTGCCGCCCTTGGTGACGTAGGCGATGCGGGTCGAGAAGATGCCCTTCTCGCCGGTCAGCTTCTCGTACACGTAGTCGGCGATGCGGTGAGCGGCAAGGCGCAGGTCGCCCTGCGGCACGGTGTAGCTCTGGCCGCCGAGGTCGCGGTCTTTCACGACGTCCCACAGACGGAAGCGCACGTCGTAGCGGCCGTCGCCCAGCCGGCTGACGCTGCCCACCACGAGCGAGTCAGCGGTGCGCTGGCGCCACAGGGCAAGGTCGGGGCGCGAGGACTCGTCCAGCGCCTGGCCCGAGGCATCGACGCCGCGGAACTGGCCGCTGCGTTCGAGGTCGGCCTGGACGATGTCGGAAATCTTCTGGGGCGAGGCGTCCTGCCCCCGGAAAGGCACGAGCGCGATCGGCAACTGCGTCAATCCCACGCCCGACACCTCGACCCGGAACTGGGCCATGGCGGGAAGCATGGGAGAGGCAGCAAGGGCCGCGATGAGGCTGCGGCGTGCAATCAACGATGAAGAAGGAGTTGGGGAAAGATCTGGCAACGGCTTGTTCATGCGGTTCGGAGAGGTTTCCGGGTAAAAAGTTTCTCCCCGGCGTTTCACGGGCCACATGTTACACACTGGTTTGGACACGCCGTCACAAAACGTTTATCCGGCGAAATGGTCCTACAGGCCTCTCGAAAGGCGGCCGGAGCCGCCCCGTAAAATCCGCCGCCATATGCAAGCATCCCCCGGCAGCGAGAGCGCCCGCCCTCCCCTCATGCGCCGGCTGGCGCGACTCATGACCTGGTTCGGCAGTTCGCGCCAATGGTGGGCCGTGGGGCTGATCGGCGCCCTGCTGGCCGCGCTCACCGAGCCGCTCATGGCCGCCCTGCTCAAGCCGCTGCTCGACCGGGGCTTCACGCGCGGCGAAATGCCGCTGTGGTTCATTCCGGCCGCCGTGCTGCTGCTGTTCGCGGTGCGCGGCATCGCGCAGTTCATTTCGCAGTACGCGCTCTCGCGCATCGCCAACGAAGGCATGCAGAAGCTGCGCCGCGTGCTGTTCGAACGGCTGCTCGGCGCCGAGCTGGCGCTGTTCGCGCGGCAGTCGGCCAGTGCGCTGTCGAACACCGTGGTATACGAGGTGCAGACCGGCGCCATGCTGCTGGTGCAGGCGCTGCTCGGGCTGTCGCGCGACGGCTTCACTCTCATTGCGCTGCTGGGCTACCTGGTCTACCTGAACTGGAAGCTCACGCTCATCGTCGCCTTCCTGGTGCCCAGCATCTCCTGGATCATGAAGGTGTTCTCCAAGCGCCTGTACAAGCTCACGCAGCAGGGCCAGCAGGCCACCGACGAACTGGCCTACGTGGTCGAGGAAAACGTGCTGGCCCACCGCGTGGTGCGGCTGCACGGCGCGGAACAGGCGCAGGAGCGCCGCTTCGAACAACTGAGCCAGCGCCTGAACCGCCTGGCCGTGAAGTCCACCATCGCCCAGGCCGCCACCACGCCGCTGACGCAGATGATGGCTTCGCTGGCGCTGTCGGTGGTGGTGATGATCGCGCTGTGGCAAAGCGGCAAGCAGGGCTTCACGGTGGGCGGCTTCGTCGCCTACATCACGGCCATGCTGATGCTGATCGCACCGATCCGCCGCCTGGCCGAAGTAGCCGGGCCGATCACGCGCGGCCTCGCAGCGCTGGAGCGCGGCTTGATCCTCATCGACGAAGTCGCGCCCGAATCGCAGGGCAGCTTCAGCGTCGCGCACGCCCAAGGCCACATCGAGCTGCGCAACGTGCAGGTCAGCTACCGCGGCGACGACGAACAGCGCGCACTCGACGGCGTGAACCTCGTCATCGAGCCCGGCCAGGTGGTGGCCTTCGTCGGCCCCTCGGGCTCGGGCAAGACCACGCTGGTCAACCTGCTGCCGCGCTTCGTGCAGCCCAGCGGCGGCCAGGTGCTGCTCGACGGCCACGACACCAGCGAGTGGCAGCTCAAGAGCCTGCGCGCCCAGTTCGCGATGGTGAGCCAGGACGTGGTGATGCTCAACGACACGCTCGCCGCCAACGTGGCGCTGGGCGGCGACATCGACCTCGCGCGCGTGCAGTCCTGCCTCGAGGCGGCCAACCTGAGCGCGCACGTCGAGACCCTGCCGCAGGGCATCGACACCGTGCTCGGCCACAACGCCACGCAGCTGTCGGGCGGCCAGCGCCAGCGGCTGGCGATTGCCCGCGCGCTGTACAAGAACGCGCCCGTGCTGCTGCTCGACGAAGCCACGTCGGCCCTGGACACCGAATCGGAACGGCTGGTGCAGGACGCCCTGCAGCGCCTGATGCAAGGCCGCACCACGCTGATCGTGGCGCACCGCCTGTCGACCATCCAGCACGCCGACCGCATCATCGTGATGGAGCAAGGCCGCATCGCCGAGCAAGGCAGCCATGAGCAGCTCATGGCGAGCGACGGGCTCTATGCGCGGCTGCAGACGCTGGCAGTGCGCAGCGCGGCGCCGGGTCAGGACCCGACGCTCTGACGCCCCTCAGCGCGCGGTGCCTGCCGCGCTGCGCGCCTTCTTCGCCGCCGGCGCGGCGTTCTGCGGCGTCAGCGTGCCATCGGACACCAGCACGCCCGTCGACAGGATGAATTCCGCAGCGCTTTCGATGTCGCCCTGCAGCGCGGCCCGGGCCTTGGCGCCGTCGCGGCGCTTCAGCGCAGCCAGCAGCGCCGCATGGTGCGACATCGCCACCTTGTCCCCCACGCGGCGCGAACCGGCCCGCAGGTCGTAGTTGAGGATGGGGCCGATGCGCAGCCACAGCGCCTCGATCATCTGCAACAACACCGGCATGTCGGCGGCGGCGTAGACCGCGAAGTGGAACTCCTTGTTGAAGGTGACGAGCTTCGAGCCGTCGGGGCTGGCCGCATTCATCTCGGCCGCGAACTCGTCGTGCCAGCGCGTGATGTCGCGCAGCGCCACCGCGCCCGACGCCGAGGCCGCCAGCTCCGTGGCCAGGCCTTCGAGGTTGGTGCGGATGGTGGTGATCTCCTTGAACTGGGCCGCCGTCATCCGGGGCACGCGCAAGGTGCGGCTGGGCGTGAGTTCGAGCGCCTGCTCGGCCACCAGGCGCTGCATCGCCTCGCGCACCGGCATCACGCTCACGCCCAGCGCCTCGGCCGCGCTGCGCAATGAAATCTGCTCGCCCGGCATCATCTGCCCGCTCATCACGAGGTCGCGCAACTGGTCGTAGACGTTGGCGCTGAGCGTCTGGCGCTTCAGGGGGGTGACGAGATCGGTGAGGCTCATGCGTCGAAGTATATGGCCGGGGTATTCCCTATGAATTATCTGTGATCACAGATATACGATCCCCGTCATTCCGAAATCGACCTCAAGGATCTCTTCAGCATGTGGAACAACAACTCCCTCGCCGGCCGGCGCGTGCTCGTCACCGCCGGTGCCAACGGCATCGGCCTGGACATCGTGCGCAACTTCGCGGCGGCGGGTGCCAAGGTCTTCGTCTGCGATGTGCAAGCTGCCAGCCTCGACCAGCTGGCGCGTGAACTGCCTGAGGTGGGCCGCTGCGTCGCCGACGTGTCGAACGAGGACGACGTGGCCCGCCTCTTCGAGGCCGTCGACCGCGAACTCGGCGGCCTCGACGTGCTGGTGAACAACGCCGGCGTGGCCGGCCCCACCGGCCCGGTCGAGACCGTCTCGCTCGCCGACTGGGAGCGCACGATGGCCGTCAACGTCACCGGCCAGTTCCTCTGCGTGCGGCTGGCCGCGCCGCGGCTGCGCAAGGGCCGCCTGCCCGCCATCATCAACCTGTCCTCGGCCGCCGGGCACCTGGGCATGCCGGGGCGCTCGCCCTACTCCGCCTCGAAGTGGGCCGTCATCGGTTTCACGAAAACGCTGGCGCTCGAACTCGGCGCCGACGGCATCCGCGTCAACGCGATCCTGCCGGGCGCGGTCGACGGTCCGCGCATCCGCGCCGTGATCGCCGCCAAGGCCGAGGCGCTGGGCAAGCCGCTCGACGAAGTGACGCGCGCCTACACCGCGCAGGCCGCACTGGGCCGCATGGTCACAGCGACAGACATCGCGAACATGGTTCTGTTCGCCGCCAGCGACCTGGCCGCCAGCGTCACGGGCCAGGAGCTCGTGGTGGACGGCCACACGCAAGCACTGAGCTGATCCGCTCGCACGCCCTTTCTTTTCCTCTTCTTCTTTCCGGACACCTCATGGCCCAACGCCCCAAAGCCATCATCACCTGCGCCCCCACGGGCGCCATCCACACGCCCAGCATGTCGCCGCACCTTCCCGTGACGGCCGACGAGATTGCGCAGGCTTCGATCGAAGCCGCCCGCGCCGGCGCCGCGATCCTGCACCTGCATGCGCGCGACCCGAAGGACGGCCGCCCTTCGCAGGACCCGGACCTGTTCCGCCCCTTCCTCTCGAAGATCAAGGCCGCGACCGATGCGGTGATCAACATCACCACCGGCGGCAGCCCGCACATGAGCGTCGAGGAGCGCATGCGCCCGGCCACCACCTTCAAGCCCGAGCTCGCGTCGCTCAACATGGGCTCGATGAACTTCGGCCTCTTTCCGATGCTGGAGCGCTTCAAGTCCTTCGCGCATGAATGGGAGCGCGAGCACCTGGAGAACAGCCGCAACCTGATCTTCAAGAACACCTTCGCCGACATCGAGAACATCCTCAAGCTCGGCAACGCCAACGGCACGCGCTTCGAGTTCGAGTGCTACGACGTGAGCCACCTCAACAACCTGCGGCACTTCCTGGACCGCGGGCTGGTGCAGGCCCCGGTCTTCGTGCAGACGGTCTTCGGCATCCTGGGTGGCATCGGCGCCGACCCCGAAGACCTGATGCACATGCGCCGCACCGCCGCACGGCTGTTCGGCGACCGCTTCGAATGGTCGATCCTCGGCACCGGCCGCAACCAGCTGCCGCTGGCCACCATCGGCGCCGCCATGGGCTCGCACGTGCGCGTCGGGCTCGAAGACTCGCTGTGGATCGGCCCGGGCCGGCTCGCAGCGTCGAGCGCCGAACAGGTGCTGCGCATCCGCGCCGTGCTGGAGGCGCTGAACATCGACATCGCGACACCCGCCGAAGCCCGCGAGATCCTCGGGCTCAAGGGCGCGGCACACGTCGACTTCTAGCCCTGCGCCAGAACCACTGACCCGACTCGGCCCGGCCCACGACCGGGCCGCATCTGCACGCCCGCCGGCGCCCGCCGACGACCTTCCGCCAGAACACGACAGGACAGGAGAGAGACATCCCATGCAACACCCATCCATCCCCGCCACGCCGCCGGGCCTGCGCGCCCGCCAGGCCGTCGACGAACAGGTCTCACTCAATGCGCTGATCTTCCGCAAGCTCATGCCGCTGCTGGTGCTGGCCTATGTGATCAGCTTCATCGACCGCACCAACATCGCGCTGGCCAAGAGCCACATGGCCGTGGACATCGGCATCTCGGCGGCCGCCTACGGGCTGGGCGCCGGGCTGTTCTTCCTGAGCTACGCGCTGCTCGAAGTGCCCAGCAATCTGGTGATGCACCGCGTGGGCGCCCGCTGGTGGATCGCCCGCATCATGATCACCTGGGGCCTGCTGTCGGCCGGCATGGCCTTCGTCACGGGCGAGACCTCGTTCTACGTGATGCGCATCCTGCTCGGCGCGGCGGAAGCCGGCCTGTTCCCGGGCGTGATGCTGTACCTGAACTACTGGTTCGGCCGCAAGGACCGCGCACGCGCCACAGGCTACTTCCTGCTCGGCGTGTGCATCGCGAACATCCTCAGCGGCCCCGTCGGCGGCGCGCTGCTGCAGATGGACGGCCTGTGGGGCTGGCACGGCTGGCAATGGATGTTCGTGCTCGAAGGCCTGCCCGCCGTGGCGCTGGCCTTCGTGGTCTGGCGCAAGCTGCCCGACGGCCCCTCCAGCGCCAGCTGGCTCACGCGCCCGCAGGCGCAGGCCATCGAACGCCAGCTCGCCGCCGAACGCGCCGAGGACGTGGCCAACGGCCAGGTCGGTGAGTCATTCCGCGCCTGCCTGGTCGACCGGCAGATCTGGCTGGCGATTTTTGTCTACTTCTGCCACCAGATCAGCATCTACACGGTGATCTTCTTCCTGCCGAGCATCATCGGCACCTACGGCAAGCTCTCGCCGCTGGAGATCGGCGCGCTCAACTCGCTGCCCTGGGTGGCCGCCGCTGTCGGCGCCATTGCGCTGCCCCGCCTCGCGGTCACGCCGCAGCGCGGCCGGCGCCTGCTGCTGGTCGGGTTGGTCTCGATGGCGGTGGGCCTGCTGATCGCAGCCTTCGCGAGCCCGGCCGTCGCGCTGGCCGGCTTCTGCCTCACGGGCTCGATGTTCTTCGTGGTGCAGTCCGTGATCTTCCTGTTCGCCTCGTCACGGCTGGCCGGTGTGGCGCTGGCAGGTGGACTCGCGTTGGTCAACACCTGCGGCCTCGTGGGCGGCTTCATCGGGCCGTCGGTGATGGGCTGGATCGAGCAGAGCACGGGCAGCACGAAGAACGGGCTGCTGCTGATCGCCGGGATGCTGGTGGCCGCCGCGCTGGCCAGCGTCTGGATGCGCCAAGGCCAGGAATCGAAGCGCTGACCCGTCGTTGCAACGGGCAGCGCCATCCACCCCTCAGAGCAGCACGATGTCGTACTGCCCCTGCCCGATCGCCGGCTCCGACTGCAGCGAGATCGGCTTGCCGATGAAGTCGCTCAGCCCCGCGAGGTGCTGGCTCTCTTCATCGAGGAACAGCTCGATGACTTGCGGCGAAGAAACGATGCGGAACTCGCGCGGCGTGAACTGCCGCGCTTCGCGCAGGATCTCGCGCATCACGTCGTAGGCCACGCTGCGCGCGGTCTTCACGATGCCCTGCCCGCCGCAGGCCACGCAGGGCTCGCACAGCATGTGGGCCAACGATTCGCGCGTGCGCTTGCGGGTCATCTCGACCAGGCCGAGCTGCGAGAAACCGCCGGCCGTGGTCTTCACGCGGTCGCGCGCGAGCTGCTTGCGGAACTCGGCCAGCACCTGCTCGCGGTGGTCGTCGCGTGCCATGTCGATGAAGTCGACGATGATGATCCCGCCCAGGTTGCGCAGGCGCAGCTGCCGCGCAATGGCCTGTGCGGCCTCGAGGTTGGTCTTGAAGATGGTGTCGTCGAAGTTGCGCGCACCGACGAAGCCGCCGGTGTTCACGTCGACGGTGGTCAGCGCCTCGGTCTGGTCGACCACGAGGTAGCCGCCCGATTTCAGGTCGACGCGCCGGCCCAGTGCCTTCGCGATTTCCTCGTCCACCGAATACAGGTCGAAGATCGGCCGCTCGCCCTTGTAGTGCTGCAGCTTGCCGGCCGCCTGCGGCATGAATTCGAGGCCGAACTTCAGCAGCACTTCGAACTGCTCGCGCGAGTCGATGCGGATGGTCTGCGTGTCTTCGGAGGTCATGTCGCGCAGCACGCGCTGCAGCAGGCTCAGGTCCTGGTGCAGCAGCGACATGGCCGGCATCCGGCTCGAGGCCTCGCGGATGCGCGTCCAGGTCTTGCGCAGGTAGGCGATGTCTTCGGCCAGTTCGGCGTCGGCGGCGTCTTCGCCGTTAGTGCGCAGGATGAAGCCGCCCGTGTTCACAGGCACCACGCCACCGCTCTCGGCGGCCGCGGCCGCTTCGATGAGCGCCAGCATGCGGTTGCGCAGCGACTCGCGCTGATCGGGCGGAATCTTCTGCGACACGCCGATGTGGTTGTCCTGCGGCAGGAACACCAGCAGCCGGCCCGCGATGCTGATCTGCGTGGACAGCCGCGCGCCCTTGGTGCCGATCGGGTCCTTGATGACCTGCACCAGCAGCGACTGGCCTTCGAACACCTGCTTCTCGATGGGCACCATCGGCCCGCCGTTGCGGTGGTCGCGCTCGGGCGGCGCGGCGCTCGGGCGCGAGCCCGGCGTGAACGGCGAGACGATGTCAGCCACGTGCAGGAAGGCGGTGCGCTCCAGGCCGATGTCGATGAAGGCCGACTGCATGCCCGGCAGCACGCGTGAGACCTTGCCCAGGTAGATGTTGCCGACCAGCCCGCGCTCGAGCGTGCGCTCGACGTGCAGCTCTTGCACCGCGCCGTGCTCGACCAGCGCCACACGGGTCTCCTGCGGAGACCAGTTGATCAGGATGTCTTGCATGGATGTCTTAAGTATTGAAACCGACGCCTCGAAGCAGCTGCGCGGTCTCGAACATGGGGAGTCCCATGATGCCCGAATAGGAGCCGCTGATGTGCTCCACGAACGCAGCGGCCGCGCCCTGGATGGCATAGGCGCCAGCCTTGCCGAGCGGCTCGCCGCTGGCGGCGTAGGCCGCGACCTGCTTCTTCGTGAGCGTGGCGAAGCGCACGCGCGACACGCTGAGCGCCGCATGGCGGCGACGGCCGTTCTGCAACGCGACCGCCGTGAGCACGCGGTGCGTGGCGCCGGACAGGTGCGCGAGCATGCGCTCGGCGTCTCGTGCGTCCTCGGGTTTGCCGAGGATGGTGCGGCCGAGCGCGACCGTGGTGTCGGCGCAGAGCACGGGCGCATCGGCCAGGCCCAGGCGCTTGCGGCGCGCGACGGCGGCGTCGAGCTTGAGGGCAGTCACGCGCTGCACGTACGCGGTGGGCGACTCGTTCGGCAGCAAGGCCTCGAGCGCCTCGGCGTCTTCGTCGGCGCCGGCCAGCAGCAGTTCGTGGCGCACGCCAAGCTGGCCGAGCAATTGGGCGCGGCGCGGGCTTTGCGACGCGAGGTAGATGAAGTCAGGCAAGTTCAGGTCTCCGAGGTGGGCCCCACCGCCGGCCCCGTGGTCATTCCCGGTGGTACGGATGGCCCGCGTTGACCGACCACGCCCGGTAGAGCTGTTCGACCAGCAGCACGCGCGCCATGGCATGCGGCAGGGTCAGGTCGGACAGGCGGATGCGTTCGTGCGCCGCGGCCTTGAAGGCCGGGTCGAGCCCGTCGGGGCCGCCGATGACCAGCGCCACGTCGTCGCCCTCGCCCTGCCAGGTCTGCAGCCGCGTGGCCAGCGCCTTGGTGGTGAGCGCGGTGCCGCGCTCGTCGAGCACGACGATGCGCATGCCGCGGGCGATGGCGCCCTCGATGCGCTCGCGCTCGGCGGCATACAGCGTTTCGAGTGTCTTGGAACCTCGCGGCTCGGTCTTGACGGCGCGCAGCTCGAGCTTGAGCTCGGGCGGGAAGCGCTTGGCGTAGTCGTCCCAGGCAGTCTGTGCCCAGTCGGGCATGCGCTGCCCGACGGCGACCACCAGCAGCTTCATGCGCGGCGGGCTGGCGCCTTCTTGGCCGGCGCCTTCTTCGCAGCGGTCTTCTTGGCGGCCGGCTTGCCAACGACCTTCACCGGCACGCGTGCGGTGCCCGTGGCGGACTTCTTCGCGGGCGCCTTCTTGGCGGCGGTCTTGCCCGCGCTCTTCGATGCGGCCTTCTTCGCCGGAGCCTTGGCGGCCTTGGCTTCCTGCTCGGCCGCGCGGATCGCGGTCTTGGCGGCGCTCGAACGACGCAGGCTCGGCGTCTTGGCGGCGGCCGTCTTCTTCTCTTCGGCGCCCTTGACGACGGACGAGGCAGTGGCCAGCGCGGGCTTGGTGGCGCCGAGCTTGGCGCGCACCGGCTTGTCGCCCCAGATCTCTTCGAGGTGGTAGTACTGGCGGATGGCGGGCTGCATGATGTGCGCCACGGCCGCGCCGCAGTCCACGATGATCCACTCGCCGTTTTCCTCGCCCTCGGTGCGCGGCTTGGCAAAGCCGGCTTCACGCACGGCGTCGCGCACGCTCGATGCGAGCGCCTTGGTCTGGCGGTTGGAGGTGCCCGACGCCACGATCACGCGCTCGAACAGCGGCGAGAGGTGCTCCGTGTCGAATACCTGGATGTCCTGCGCCTTGACGTCTTCGAGACCATCGATGATGGCTCGCTGGAGTTTTTGGATGTCTTTTTTGGCGGCGGCTTCAGTGGTCATCAGGCAGAGCGGTAGAGGTGGTGTTGGTCAATATAGCGTGCAACCGTGGGCGGAACCAGCGAGGAAATGTCCACACCCGACGCCACGCGCCGCCGGATATCGGTGGCGCTGGTGTCCATGGCGGCAGGCAGTTCAAGCGCCTCGAAACGCGCGCCAGCCGGGAGGCCGGGCAGCTGTTTCGGATCAAAACGAGTGACGTCACCCGTCGATAGTGCGCGATACGCTACAGAAACGATAGCAATGCCGAGTATATCCTGCCAGCCGTGCCAGGTCGGCAAGGCCGCCGCCTGGTCCGCGCCCATCACCAGCACGAGCTGTGCGCCGGGCTGCTCTTTCTGCAATTCATGCAGCGTGTCGAGCGTGTAGGTCGGGCCGTCGCGCAACACTTCGCGGCTGTCGATGACGACCTTGCCTTGCAGCTCACCGAAGGCCAGTTGCGCCATCGCGAGGCGATCTTCCTTCGGGGTGAGCGTGCGGCTCTTGTGCCAGGCCTGCCCCGTGGGAATGACGTGCAACTCCGTCAGATCGAGTTGTGCCAATGCAGCTTCAGCCAGGGCGACGTGCGCGTTGTGCGGCGGGTCGAAGGCCCCGCCGAAGACGCCGATGCGCAAAGCGGAACCGGTGGGGCTCACACCCAGTCCCGGCGCACGATGAAGTCGCTGTACAGCGCGGCTTCGGGGCTGCCCGCTTCGGGCTGTTGCCGATACGCCCAGCTTGCGAGCGGCGGCATCGACAGCAGGATCGATTCGGTGCGTCCGCCCGACTGCAGGCCGAAGTGCGTGCCGCGGTCCCACACGAGGTTGAACTCGACATAGCGCCCGCGCCGGTACAGCTGGAACTCGCGTTCGCGCTCGCCGTACGGCATGCCGCGGCGGCGCTCGACGATCGGCAGGTAGGCCTGCAGGAAGGCATCGCCGACCGAGCGCATCAGCGCAAAGCCGTTCTCGATGCCGCCCTCGGCGAAGTCGTCGAAGAAGATGCCGCCGATGCCACGCTGCTCGTTGCGGTGCTTCAGGAAGAAATACTCGTCGCACCAGGTCTTGAAGCGTGGGTACTTGTCGACGCCGAACGGTGCGAGCGCGTCGCGGCACACGGTGTGGAAGTGCACCGCGTCTTCTTCAAAGCCGTAGCACGGCGTGAGGTCCATGCCGCCGCCGAACCAGCACACGGGATCGCCGCCGCCCGCGGGCTGCGCGGCCAGCATGCGCACGTTCATGTGCACGATCGGCACGTAGGGGTTGCGCGGGTGGAACACCAGCGACACGCCCATGGCCTCGAACGGCGCGCCCGAGAGCTCGGGGCGGTTCTGCGTGGCCGAGGGCGGCAGCTTGGCGCCGCGCACCTGCGAGAAGCCGACACCGGCGCGCTCGAACAGCGCGCCGCCTTCGAGGATGCAGGTCAGGCCGTTGCCCTGCAGCGGCTCACCGGGCTCTTTCTGCCAGGCGTCGCGCACCGCGCTGCCGCCGTCCGCCGCCTCGACCGCCGAGATGATCGATTGCTGCAGTCCGCGCAGGTAGTCACCGACCGCCTTCGGCTGGGTGGCAGGCATCAGGCGTGGGGCGTGTTGCGCGCGTTGACGGCGCGGTAGCCGATGTCCTTGCGGTACTGCGCACCGTCGAACTGCACGCGCGCCGCGACCTCGTAGGCGCGCTGCTGCGCCTGCTTGACGCTGTCGGCCAGCACGGTCACGCAGAGCACGCGGCCGCCGCTGGTCTTGAGCTCGCCGTTCTCCAGCGTGGTGCCCGCATGGAACACCACGGCATCGGGTGCCTCGGCCGGGATGCCGCTGATGCGATCGCCCTTGCGCGGCGACAGCGGGTAGCCGTGCGCGGCCATCACCACGCCCAGCGCCACGCGCCGGTCCCACTGCAGCTCGACCTGGTCGAGCGTGCCATCGGTGGCGTGCCAGAACACCTCGAACAGGTCGGACTTCAGGCGCATCATGATCGGCTGCGTCTCGGGGTCGCCCATGCGGCAGTTGAATTCGAGCGTCTTGGGCTGGCCGGCCGCGTCGATCATGAGGCCGGCATAGAGGAAGCCGGTGAACGGAATGCCGTCCTTTTCCATGCCGCGGATGGTCGGCAGGATGATCTCGCGCATCGCACGCGCATGCACCTCGGCCGTGACGACCGGTGCGGGCGAGTACGCGCCCATGCCGCCGGTGTTCGGGCCTTCGTCGCCATCGAGCAGGCGCTTGTGGTCCTGGCTGGTGGCCAGCGCGGCAACGTTCTTGCCGTCGCACATCACGATGAAGCTGGCTTCTTCGCCTTGCAGGAATTCTTCGATGACGACGCGTGCGCCGCCTTCGTTGTGCGACACGCCGAACTTGTTGTCGACCAGCATGAAGTCGACGGCTTCGTGGGCTTCCTGCGCCGTCATGGCAACCACCACGCCCTTGCCGGCGGCCAGGCCGTCGGCCTTGACGACGATCGGTGCGCCCTTGGCGTCGATGTACGCATGGGCCGCGGCGGCGTCGGTGAAGGCCTCGTATTCGGCCGTCGGGATCTTGTGGCGCTTCATGAAGGCCTTCGAGAAGGCCTTGGAGCTTTCGAGCTGCGCAGCCGCCTGCGTCGGGCCGAAGATGCGCAGGCCGTGCGCGCGGAACTCGTCCACCACGCCGGCCGCCAGTGGCCCCTCGGGGCCGACCACGGTCAGCGCGATTTTCTCGGCCATCGCCCACTCGCGCAGCGCGGCGGGTTCGGTGATGTCGATGCAGTCGTAGCGTTCGTCGCTCACGGTGCCGCCGTTGCCGGGCGCCACGTAGACGCGGCTGACCCGATTGCCCTGCGCCAGCCGCCACGCCAGTGCGTGCTCGCGGCCCCCTCCTCCAATCACCAGTACCTTCATTCGCGGGCTTTCGTTTGTCGCTGTGGATCCATCATTCATTCGTTCAGTCGGACAGTGCGGCGTTGTGATACACGTCCTGCACATCATCCAGGTCCTCGAGCACGTCGAGAAGCTTCTGCATCCTGGCGGCGTCTTCGCCGATCACGTCCACGGTGTTCTCGGCGCGCATCGTGATTTCGGCGGCGTCGGGCTTCAGGCCCGCGGCTTCGAGCGCGTTCTTCACGGCCTCGAAGTCGCCGATGGCGGTGAGCACCTCGATGGCGCCGTCGTCGTCGGTGATCACGTCCTCGGCGCCGGCCTCGAGGGCCACTTCCATGACCTTGTCCTCGCTGGTGCCGGGCGCGAAGATGATCTGGCCGCAGTGCTTGAACTGGAAGGCCACCGAGCCTTCGGTGCCCATGTTGCCGCCGTGCTTGGAGAAGGCGTGGCGCACTTCGGCCACGGTGCGCACGCGGTTGTCGGTCATGGTGTCGACGATGATCGCCGCGCCGCCGATGCCGTACCCTTCGTAACGAATTTCTTCGTAATTGACGCCTTCGAGGTTGCCCGTGGCCTTGTCGATGTTGCGCTTGACGGTGTCGATGGGCAGGTTGACCGCCTTGGCCTTTTCGACCGCCAGCCGCAGCCGGGGGTTGGCGCTGAGGTCGGCGCCGCCGGCGCGTGCCGCCACCGTGATTTCACGGATGGCGCGGGTCCAGAGCTTGCCGCGTTTCTCGTCCTGGCGGCCCTTGCGGTGCTGAATATTTGCCCACTTGCTATGTCCGGCCATGGCTTTCTCTCTCGCTGTCGTGTGTTTTCAAAGCAAGTACGGAGTTTACTGTCCGGCGCACACAACGCTCCCCCGGCGCCCGGGATTTCGGCCCGGACCTTTTGGTGATAATTGTTCGATGACGCCATCGCCCATTGCCGGTACGGGAAATCCCGACGCCCTGCCGCCGCACGCCCCGCTGCCGCTGTACTACAACACCGAAGCGGAGCACCAGGCGTTCCTGCGGCGCATCTTCGACAGCACGGCCGCGGACTACGACCGCATCGAAGCCGTGCTGGCCTTCGGCACCGGCCCCTCGTACCGCCGTGACGCACTGAAGCAGGCGGGCCTCACGGTGGGCGCCCAGGTGCTCGACGTGGGCATCGGCACCGGGCTCGTCGCCCGCGAAGCGCTGAAGCTCATCGGCTCCACCGGCAAGCTCACCGGCGTCGACCCCAGCGTGGGCATGATGGGCCAGGTCCGGCTGCCCGGCGTCGAACTCATTCAAGGCGTCGCCGAGGCCCTGCCCCGGCCCGACGCCAGCTGCGATTTCGTGAGCATGGGTTACGCCATGCGCCACATCAGCGACGTGGCCACCGCCTTTTCCGAGTTCCATCGCGTGCTGCGCCCCGGCGGGCGCGTGGTGGTGCTCGAGATCACCAAGCCCGAGGGCCGCATCGCCACCGCACTGCTGAAAGGCTACATGCGCGCCGTGGTGCCGTTGATCGCCCGCGTGGTCGGCCGCCGCAGCGACACCTCGGAGCTGTGGCGCTATTACTGGGACACCATCGAGGCCTGCATCCCGCCCGAGCGCGTCATGCAGGCGCTGGGCGCCGCCGGCTTCAGCGACGTGCGCCGGCATGCGAGCCTCGGGGTCTTCTCGGCCTATACCGGCCGCAAACCCGAATCCACCGCCGACGAGGTTCGCTGAACGTGCGCCCCCAGGACGATCGCCTTCATTCCCCCCTGCGCGTGGAGCGCCTCTCGCTGCCGGACAGCCTTGCGCTGGCCACGCACAGCCATGCACCCTTTGCCGCGCTCGGCTACGGCACGCCGCACGGTGTCGCCTGGATGCCCACGGTCAACGCGCGCGTGCTGTCGCCGCAAGGCGCGATGGCCGATGTGTGGCACGTGGGACACGCGGGTGATGACACCCAGGTCCGGTCGGGCACCACCGGCATCGCGCGCTGGCGCACCGATGGACACTGGCTGCTGGGCGCCATCGACCTCGATGAAGCCGTCGAAGGCCAGGGCCTGACCGAACTCGCGCAGCGCGCCTACCGTGACCTGTTCCGCACGCTCGAGCAGGCCGGCACGCCGCACCTGCAGCGCATCTGGAACTACCTGCCGCGCATCAACGCCGACGGCGGCGGGCTGGAGCGCTACCGCCAGTTCAACCTGGGCCGGCAAGAGGCCTTCTTCGAGGCCGGCCGCGCCGCCTTCGAAGGTGCCCCGGCCGCCTGCGCGCTGGGCATCCGCCAGGGTGCGCTGTCGATCCGTTTTCTCGCGGGACGCGCCGCGCCGCTGCCGGTCGAAAACCCGCGGCAGGTGTCGGCCTACCGCTATCCCGAAACCTACGGCCCGCGCTCGCCGACCTTCTCGCGCGCCGCGCTGGCGGACATCGGCGACGACCAGGTCGCGCTCTTCATCTCGGGCACGGCGAGCATCGTCGGCCACGAAACGGTGCACCACGGCGACGTGCGTGAGCAGGCCCGTGAAACGCTGCGCAACCTCGAGGCCGTGATCGCCTCCGCCCATGCGCAGACCACGGCGCGCTTCTCGCTCGATGCGCTCGACTGCGTGGTGTACGTGCGGCATCCGTCGGACACCGAGGCCGTGCGCGAGGTGATCGAAGCCGCGCTCGGCGCCCAGTCGCCGATGGCCCGCGATGCGGTGTACCTGGAAGCCGACATCTGCCGCAGCGATCTGCTGGTCGAGATCGAGGCCCACACGGTCGCCGCCGGCCGGCTGCAGGCCGCCTGAGCGGCCCGCCGTCCGCCTGCTCGACCGACACCACCCATGAACGTGCTGCGTTTTCTCACGTCGATCCCGCTCGCGCTGATGCTCTATGCGCTGCTGCTGTTCCTCGGCCTGATCTCGCTGGTCTGGAACTTCGTCGCCATGCTGCTGTACCCGGTGATGCCGGCCGCGCCGGCGCGCGCGCTGGGCCGCATGACCATCGCCTTTGCCTACCGGATGTTCTGGTGGCTCGCCTCGGTCACCGGCATGATGCGCATCGACGCCTCGTGCCTGGACCCGATGCGCAACGAACCCGGCGTGATCTTCGTGGCCAACCACCCGACCATGCTTGATGCGCTGCTGCTGGTGGCGCGGCTGCCGCGCAGCGCCTGCATCATGAAGGCCGAGCTGATGGGCAACATCTTCCTCGGCGCGGGGGCCCGGCTGGCGCGCTACATCAGCAACAAGTCGGCCCGCACGATGGTGCGCCTGGCGGTCAACGACCTGCGCCAGGGTGGCCAGCTCGTGATCTTTCCCGAAGGCACGCGCACGGTGACGCCGCCGCTGAACCCCTTCCGCCCCGGCACCACGCTGATCGCCAAGCTGGCGCAGGCGCCGATCCAGACCGTGTTCATCGACACCGACTCGCCCTATCTCGGCAAGGGCTGGCCGCTGTGGCGCGTGCCGCCGCTGCCCATCGTCTTCACGCTGCGGCTAGGCAAGCGCTTTGCGCCGACGCAGGACAGCGATGCGTTGCAGGTCGAGCTGGAACACTATTTCCGTCAACACATGGAGCAGCGCGCCACCGACGCGTCCCCCGAATGCCAGCAGACGCCTCGCGCACCCACCTTGTCCTGATCCCCAGCTACAACACGGGCGAGCGCCTGTTCTCGACGGTCGCCGCCGCGCGGGCCCAATGGAACCCGGTGTGGGTGGTGATCGACGGCAGCGACGACGGCACGGGGGAGCGGCTGCAGCAGATGGCGGCCAGTGACCCCGGCCTGCGCGTGTGGGTGCTGCCGCAGAACCAGGGCAAGGGCTCGGCGGTGCTGCACGGCTTGCGGGCCGCGAAGGACGCCGGCTTCACGCATGCGCTCACGATGGATTCCGACGGGCAGCATCCGGCGGACCTGATCCCCTCTTTCATGAACGCCTCGCTGGCGCGGCCCGAGACGATGGTGCTGGGTCGACCCGTGTTCGACGCCAGCGCGCCGCTTTTGCGGGTGCGCGGGCGGCGGGTGTCGAACGGCTGGACGCAGCTCGAGACGCTGTTCGCGGGCGTGGGCGATTCGCTCTACGGCTTTCGCGTGTACCCGGTGGTCGACCTGATCGCCGTGATGGCGCGGCAACCGTGGATGCGGCGCTTCGACTTCGACACCGAAGCGGTCGTGCGGCTGGCCTGGCGCGGGGTCAAACCGGTGAACATCGATGCGCCTGTGAAGTACCTGACGGCGGAGGAAGGCGGGGTGTCGCACTTTCGCTATGGGCGGGACAACGTGCTGCTGACTTGGATGCACACGCGGTTGATGGTGGAGTTTGTTTTGCGGTTGCCTGGGTTGCTCTTTCGCAAATTGCGGGGGGCGCCGCCGTTTCAGGCCTAGCCTCTTTTTGAGGGGCGCCCGGCAGGCGGTACGGCGCGGTCGACCCCACTGTGCCGGCCGCTTCGCGGCTGCCCTGCGGTGCTCGCGTTTCGCGGGGTCTCGCAGAACTCGCCTGCGGCTCAAACAGCTGCGAGCCCCGATCCGCGAAACGCTGCGCTCCTCGGCGGCACAGAGGGGCCGCCCACACCGTACCGCCTGCCGGGCACCTGCTGTGGCGTGAAAGCTCCTTGCCTTTCTTCCGCTACTCGACGATCGTGCCTCCGCCCAGCGCCTTGTAGAGCGTCATCGTTGCGTTGAGCTGGTTCAGACGGTTCTGCGCCAGCGAGACTTCCGCGGCACGCCGCTTGTCCTTGGCGTCGAGCACCGGCTGCAACGCGGTGGCGCCGGCGCGATAGCGTACTTCCGACAGGGCCTCCGCGCGTTGCGCCTGCTGCAGCGCCAGGGCCAGCTTCACGCTTTCGTCCTGCAACTGGGTCCGCGACGACAGCGTGTTTTCCACCTCGGACAGCGCGGTGTACAGCGACTGGCGGAACCCGACGACCGCTTCTTCGTAACGCGTCTGCGACACGGCGACGGTCAGCCGCGCGGTGTTCCATTGCAGGAACGGCAACACCAGACCCGCGCCCAGAGTCGCGATCGGGTTCTTCAGCACCTCGCCCAGGGCATTGCTCCCCGCGCCCAGCGAACCCGTGAGGCTCAGCACCGGATAGAAGCTGGTGCGCGTGGCATCGACGTTCGCCAGCGAGGACCGCAGGCGCTGCTCCGCGGCGCGCAGATCGGGCCGGCGGCCCAGCAGGCTGGCGGGCAGTCCGGCATCGATCACGGGCAAGGCGGCGTCCGGCAGTTGCGAGGGCTCTTCCCTCGGGGTCTCGGGCGGCATGTCGAACAGGATGGCCAGCGCGTTGCGCGCTTCGACGCGCTGTTGCAGCAGCTGCGTGTGGGCCGCCTCCTGGCTCGCAAGGTTCTGGCCGGCCTGCGCGACGTCGAGGCCGGACACGGCACCCGCCGCGTACTTGGCGCGCACCAGCGCCTGGATGCGCCGCGCATCGGCCATGCCGGCCTCGCTCAGCGCGATGCGGTGGTTCAGGTAGCCGGTCTGCCAATACAGCCCGGCCGTGGTGCTCACCAGCGCCAGCGCCGTGGCCTCGCGGTCGGACTGGGTGGCCTGCAACTCCCAGTCGGCAACGCTGCGCTGCGCCGACAGGCGACCCCACAGGTCGACTTCGTAGCTCAGGCTCAGTGAAGAGTTCGCGCTCGATGCGGCCACGCCGCCGCGCTTCAGGTCGAAGCTGCGTTGGGTGCCCAGTTGCCCCGTCACGCCCGGCGTGAGGTTGGTGTTCGCCAGGCCGGCCTGCAGCTGCGCCCGCTGCACACGGATGCCGGCAGCGGCCAGGTTGTTGTTGGTGCGCAGGGCGCTGTCGATGAGGGTGTCGAGCCGCGCGTCGTGGAAGGCGGTCCACCAGCGGGCCTGCGGCACGGCCGCTGCGTTCTGCGGCAGGGGCTGTTGCTGCTGCTGCCAGGCCTGCGGCACGCCGAGCGGTCGGTGTTCGCGCCGCTCCGGCGCGAACAACGTGCAGCCGCCGAGCGCCAGCGCGATGGCGAGGCCCGCCAGGGTCGGTCGCGCGCTACTCACGCGCCAGCGCCTCGATGGGGTCGAGCCGTGCGGCATTGCGCGCCGGCAGGTACCCGAACAGCACGCCGATGAGCGACGCGCACAAAAAGGCCGACACCACGGCCCCCAGCGAAAAGATCATTTGCCATTGCTTCACGAACAGCGAGAACACAAAGCTGATGCCGTACGACAGCAGCACGCCGATGAAACCGCCGACCAGGCACACGAGCACGGCCTCGGTCAGGAACTGCTGCAGCACGTCGCTTTGGCGTGCGCCCACGGCCATGCGGATGCCGATCTCGCGGGTGCGCTCGGTCACCGACACCAGCATGATGTTCATCACGCCGATGCCGCCCACCACGAGCGAGATCACCGCGATCAGCGACAGCAGCAGCGTGAGCGACTGGCTCGTGCGCTCGGCCGTCTTCACGATGCTGTCCATGTTGAAGGTGAAGAAGTCCTTGCCGCCGTGGCGCAGCGTGAGCAGCCGCACGATGCTCTCTTCGGCCGCCTTGGTCGGCTGGTCGTCGCGGATGCGCACGGTGATGCTGTCGAAGTGCTGCTGGCCGAAGAGGCGGCTCGCGCCCGTGCTGTAGGGCAGCCAGATGTTGAGCGACTTGTTCTCGCCGAACATGCTCTTCTTTTCCTGCGCCACGCCGATTACGGTGCACGGCAGGCTGCCCACCAGGATGATCTTGCCCACCGGGTCGGTGCCGTCGGGAAAGAGCTTGCGCCGCGTGTTCTGGTCGATCACCACCACCTGCGACTGGTGCCGCACGTCGTTGGCGTCGAAGTCCGTGCCGCTGGCCATCTGGATGTCGCGCACGCTGAAGAAGTTGTCGCTGACGCCGTTCACGTTGCCGTTGACGTCGACGCTGCGGTAGCGCAGGCGCAGGCTGCGCATGGTGGTCGGCGTGACGCTGTGCACGTAGGGCTGCGCGGCAATGGCCTGCAGGTCGGCCGGCAGCAGCGTGCGGATGCTCGCGGCCTTGTCGTCGCCGAAGTCGTGGCCCGGGTAGATGTCGAGGGTGTTGGTGCCGATGGCCTTGATGTCGGCCAGCACGAAGCGCTTGGCGCCCTCCCCGATGGCCACGATCGACACCACCGAGGTGATGCCGATGATGATGCCCAGCATGGTCAGCGCCGTGCGCATGCGGTGCGCCATCATCGAGCGCCAGGCCATGCGGAAGGCTTCGGAGAAACGCGCCCAGCCGGTGCTGAAGCGCGCGATGCCCAGCGTCGGGCGGGTCATGGCGGGCGGTGCCGGGGTGTCGTCGCCCACCGTCTGCGCGGGTGCAGCCACCGTCGGCACGTTCGGTCGGTCGCCGACGATCACGCCGTCGGCGATCTCGATGATGCGTTCGGTGCAGCGTGCCACCTGCATGTCGTGCGTCACGATGATGATGGTGTGCCCCTGCGCATGCAGCTCGCGCAGGATGCCCATGACCTCCTGGCCGCTCTTGCTGTCGAGCGCGCCGGTGGGCTCGTCGGCCAGGATGACCTGCCCGCCGTTCATCAGTGCGCGCGCGATGCTCACGCGCTGCTGCTGGCCGCCCGAGAGCTGGCTCGGCCGGTGCTCGGTGCGGTCTTCCAGGCCCAGGCGCGCGAGCAGTTGCCGTGCCCGCGCATCGCGCGCCGAGCCCTCGGTGCCGGCATACACGGCGGGCACCTCGACGTTGCCGGTGGCCGTCAGGTGCTGCATGAGGTGGTAGCGCTGGAAGATGAAGCCGAAGTGCTCGCGCCGCAGCGCGGCGAGCGCGTCGCTGTCGAGCGTGCCGACGTCCTGGCCCGACACGGTGTAGGTGCCGGTGCTCGGCCGGTCGAGACAGCCGAGGATGTTCATGAGCGTCGACTTGCCCGAGCCCGAGGCGCCGACGATGGCCAGCATTTCGCCGTGGCCGATGTCCAGGTCGACGTCTTTCAGCACCTGGACCTCCTGCTCGCCCGAGGGAAAGCTGCGGCCGATGCCGCGCAAGGTCAGCAGCGGCTGCGTCACTGGCGCGGCCTCCGGTTGCCGCTGTCATTGCCGTCGGTCTTCTCCAGCGCCGAGGCGTCGCCGGTGATGACGCTGTCGCCCTCCTTCAGGCCTTCGAGCACCTGCGCCTGGAAGTTGTTGCTGATGCCCACGCGCACCTGCCGCTTTTCCACGCGCTGGTCGGGCAGGAGCACGCGCACTTCGTGGCGGCCGTCCTTGTCGCGCGTGCCGAGCGCGGTGAGCGGCACGGTCAGCGCCTGCTTGGCCTCGCCCAGCAGGATGGCGACCTGCGCCGTCATGTCGACGCGCAGCGTGCGCTCGGGGTTGGGCACGTCGAACAGCGCGTTGAAGAAGACGGCGTTGTTGATCTTCTCGGGCGAAGGCTGCACCGCGCGCAGCGTGCCGTGGTAGCGCGTGTCGGGGTCGCCGAGGATGGTGAAGTACACCGGCTGGCCGGCCTTCACGCGCACCACGTCGGCCTCGGACACCTGGGCCTTCACGGTCATGGTCGACAGGTCGGCCAGCTTCATCAGCGTGGGCACCTGGAACGAGGCCACCACGGTCTGGCCTTCGAGCGTGCTGATGGACACCACGTCGCCGTCGATGGGCGCGACGATGCGGGTGTACGACAGGTTGGTCTGCGCCGAGGCCAGGGCCAGCTTCTGCTGGCGGATCTGCGCGTCGAGCGAGACGGCGTCGGCGCGCAGCGCGCGCAGCTCGGTGTCGGCGCCTTCCAGGTCCTGGCGCGCGGCCGCGTCCTGCGCCAGCATCTCGCGCTGGCGCGCCCAGGTGAGCTCGGCCTGCTTCACACGCACTTCCTTGGCGAGCTTCTGGGCCTGCAGGTTCTCCAGCTTGGCCTGCTCCTGCGCGAGCGTGTTCTGCGAGATGACGGGGTCGATCTCGGCCAGCCAGTCGCCCTTCTTCACCGTCTGGCCGAGCACCACCTTCAGCGACTTGAGCTGGCCGGACACCTGCGCGCCGACCTCGACCTGCTTGAAGGCCTGCAGCACGCCGGTGGCGAGCACCGCGTTCTCCAGGTCGCTGCGCTGCACGGTGGCGGTCAGGTAGTCGCTTTTCTTCGGCGGGCTCAGCCAGAAGAAGGCCGCGATGGCCAGCACGACGAGCAAGGCCAGGCCGACAAGGAACTTGCGCGATCGTCGCGAAGGAGTGGTGGGCATGCAGTGAAGAAGTGGGATGAAACGGGCGGCGAGGCCCGGGAAGGGATGCGGTTCATCCTAGCCCCGGTTGCTGAAGGCCTGCTAAAGCATGCGTTTGGGCGGGCTTTTTGCACGAGCCAGCACAACGGCCCCTGAAAACGGCGTGGCCCGCTGCCCTCGAAGGACAGCGGGCCACGCCGCAAAAGACTACTGAAAAAGAACTCAGCGCGCGGTGCGCCGGCGCAAGAGCAAGGTGAGGAGCAACAGCGCCAGCACCGTGAACGCGATGAACGACCAGTTCGCCAGCGTCAGGCCGAACAGCGACCAGTCGATCTTGGAACAGTCGCCGCCGCCGCGGAAGATCATCGGCAGTGCGCGCTTGAGCGGGAAGGTCTCGATCATCCCGTACAGGTCACGCCCGCACGAGACGACTTCGGGCGGATACCACTGCAGCCAGCTCTGCTGCGCCGCCGTGTAGGCACCGCCCACCGCCGCCGCCAGCGCCAGCACCCCGCCCGTCACCTGCAGGCCGCGGCTGTTGAACAGCGCCGCCAGGCCGGTGAACAGCGCCACCAGCATCAGCGCATAGCGCTGCACGATGCACATCGGGCAGGGTTCGAGCCCGACCACGTGCTGCAGATACAGCCCGAAGGCCAGCATGAGGACACAGGCCAGGCAGATCAGCCCGAGCGCGCGGCGCGGCGCGCCGAAGTACCAATGGATCAAGGAGATACCCAATCTTCTTCTACGAACACCCTGGCCTTGCGGGGGTTGGCGACGACGGTGTCGCCTTCCTTCAAGCCCAGGTCGCGGAACTGTTGCGCAGGGAGTTGCGCTTCGATGATGGTTCCGGAGCCCGGATTATCTGGATTCGTTTCAGTGGGCTCAAGTTCCAGCCGCGCGATCGGTCCGACCACGATCGCGCGCGACAGCGTGGCGACGATGCCCGTGGCACCCGACACGTAGCGTGTCACGTCCAGGTCATGCGGGCGCACGTAGGCCAGCGCCTTGGCGTCGCGCGCGCTGCTGTGCTCGGGCGAGTCGATGCGCATGCCGTCCAGTTGCACGGCGCCGTTGTCGGCCCGGCCGTGGAACAGGTTCACGTCGCCCAGGAAACCGTACACGAACGGGCTCGCGGGCTTGTCCCACACGTCCTGCGGCGAGCCGACCTGCTCGATGCGGCCCTTGTTGATCACCACCACGCGGTCGGCCACCTCGAGCGCTTCTTCCTGGTCGTGCGTGACGAAGATCGAGGTGACGTGCAGCTCGTCGTGCAGCCGGCGCAGCCAGCGGCGCAGTTCCTTGCGCACCTTGGCGTCGAGCGCGCCGAAGGGTTCGTCGAGCAGCAGCACCTTGGGCTCCACCGCCAGCGCGCGGGCCAGCGCGATGCGCTGGCGCTGGCCGCCGGACAGCTGCGACGGGTAGCGGTCGGCCAGCCAGTCGAGCTGCACCAGCTTGAGCAGGTCGGTCACCTTAGCCTTGATCTGCGCGTCGCTCGGGCGCTCCTTGCGCGGCTTCACGCGCAGGCCGAAGGCCACGTTCTCGAACACGGTCATGTGGCGGAACAGCGCGTAGTGCTGGAACACGAAGCCGACCTGGCGTTCGCGCACGTGCACGTCGGTCGTGTCTTCGCCCGAGAAATGGATGCTGCCGGTGTCGGCCGTCTCCAGGCCCGCGATGATGCGCAGCAGCGTGGTCTTGCCGCAGCCCGAGGGGCCGAGCAGCGCGACCAGTTCGCCCGACTCGACGTCGAGGTTCACGTTGTTCAGCGCGCGGAAGTCGCCGAACTGCTTGCTGATGTTGCGGATTTCGATGCTCATGGTCTTGTTCTCTCGTCTTCTCAGGCCGCCGAAGGCTCGGGGGGACGCTCGGGCGGCAGCTCGGCGATGGCTTTCATTTCGCGCTCATGGCGCCACTCGATGACCGACTTGATCACCAGGGTGACCAGCGCCAGGATCGCCAGCAGCGAGGCCACCGCGAAGGCGGCCACCGACTGGTATTCGTTGTAGAGCACCTCGACGTGCAGCGGCATCGTGTTGGTCTGGCCGCGGATGTGGCCCGACACCACCGACACCGCGCCGAACTCGCCCATGGCGCGCGCGTTGCACAGGATCACGCCGTACAGCAGGCCCCACTTGATGTTGGGCAAGGTCACGCGCCAGAAGGTCTGCCAGCCGGTCGCGCCTAGCACGATGGCGGCCTGCTCTTCGTCGGTGCCCTGCGCCTGCATCAGCGGAATGAGTTCGCGCGCAATGAAGGGAAAGGTCACGAACACGGTGGCCAGCACGATGCCGGGCACGGCGAAGATGATCTTGATGTCGTGCTCGGCCAGCCACGGGCCGAACCAGCCCTGCGCGCCGAACACCAGCACGTAGATCAGGCCCGCCACCACCGGCGACACCGCGAACGGCAGGTCGATCAGCGTGGTGAGAAAGGCCTTGCCGCGGAACTCGAACTTGGCGATGGCCCACGCTGCGGCCACGCCGAAGACGAGGTTCATCGGCACCGCGATGGCGGCGGTGATCAGCGTGAGGCGGATGGCGCTCCACGCATCGGGTTCCTTCAGCGCCTCGAGGTAGGCGTTGAGGCCCTTGCGCAGCGCCTCGACCGCCACGGCCGCCAGCGGCAGCACGAGGAACAGGAACATGAACACGAGGGCGATGCCGATCAGCGTCCAGCGGACCCAGGCCGACTCGGTGGTGCCGGCCTGTGCGCGGCGGATGATCTTGGAAGGTGCGCTCATGTCAGGCTCCTGCGCGCTTGCGTTGCCAGGCTTGCAGGCCGTTGATGACCAGCAGCAGGATGAACGACAGCACCAGCATCACCAACGCGACCGCGGTGGCACCCGTGTAGTCGTACTGCTCCAGCTTGCCGATGATGATGAGCGGCGTGATCTCAGAAATCATCGGCATGTTGCCGGCGATGAAGATCACGGAGCCGTACTCGCCGATGGCGCGTGCGAAGGCCATCGCAAAGCCCGTCAGCAGCGCGGGCGCGATCGACGGGAAGATCACCTTCGTGAAGGTCTGCAGGCGCGTGGCGCCCAGCGAGGTGGCGGCTTCTTCGAGTTCCTTCTCGGCGTCTTCGAGCACCGGCTGCACCGTGCGCACCACGAAGGGCAGCCCGATGAAGATCAGCGCGATCACGATGCCCGCCGGCGTGAACGCCAGCTTGATACCGTGCGGCTCGAGCAGTTGCCCGATCCAGCCGTTGCCCGCGAGCAGCGCCGTGAGCGAGATGCCGGCCACGGCCGTGGGCAGCGCGAACGGCAGGTCGACCAGTGCATCGACGATGCGCTTGCCCGGGAACTTGTAGCGCACCAGCACCCAGGCCACCAGCAGGCCAAACACCGCGTTCACCATCGCGGCGATCAGCGAGGCGCCGAAGGTCAGGCGGTACGAGGCCATCACGCGCGGCGCGGTCACCGACACCCAGAAGTGCTCCCAGGTCATCGTGAAGGTCTTGAAGACCAGCGCCGACAGCGGGATCAGCACGATCAGGCACAGATAGAAGACCGTGAAGCCGAGCGTGATGTGGAAACCGGGCAGCACGCGCTTGGCGCCCCCTGCCCGGTTGGCACGTGAAAAAGGCGCTCCCGCTGCCGGGAGCGCCGAAGAAGCAGCGCCGCTCATTTACTTCGCGCCGGGCGTGTAGAGCTTGTCGAACTGGCCGCCGTCATTGAAGTGCACCTTCTGCGCTTCGCTCAGGCTGCCGAACAGTTCCTGCACCGTGAACAGCTGCAGCGGCTTGAAGGTCGAGGCGTACTTCTTGAGCACGGTCTGCGAACGCGGGCGCAGCGCATGCTTGGCGGCGATTTCCTGCGCTTCTTCGGAGTACAGCCAGTCGAGGTAGGCCTTGGCCAGCTCGCCCGTGCCCTTCTTCTTGACGGTGCGCTCGACGATGGCGACCGGGTTCTCGGCCACGATGGAGATCGACGGGTAGACCGAGTCGACCTTGCCGGTACCGAATTCGCGGTCGATCGAGACCACTTCCGATTCGAAGGTGATCAGCGCGTCGCCGATGTTGCGTTGCAGGAAGGCGGTGGTCGCGTCGCGGCCGCCGCGTGCCAGCACCGGCACGTTCTTGAACAGCTTGCCGACGAACTCGGCGGCCTGGGCGTCGGTGCCGCCCTTCTTCTTGATGTAGCCCCAGGCGGCCAGGTAGGCGTAGCGGCCGTTGCCGCCGGTCTTGGGGTTGACGATCACGACCTGCACGCCGGGCTTGACCAGGTCGTCCCAGTCCTTGATACCCTTGGGGTTACCGTTGCGCACCAGCAGCAGCATGGTCGAGGTGGTGGGCGATGCGTTCTCGGGGAACTTCTTGTTCCAGTCCTTGGCGACCACGCCGGCGTTGGCCAGGAAGTCGATGTCGGTCGAGGTGTTCATGGTCACCACGTCGGCATCGAGGCCGTCGGCCACGGCGCGCGCCTGGGCGCTGGAGCCGCCGTGCGACTGGTCGATCTTGACGTCCTTGCCCGTGGCCTTCTTGTAGTTCGCCACGAAGGCCGCGTTGTAGTCCTTGTAGAACTCGCGCGCCACGTCGTACGAGGCGTTCAGCAGCCCCGTGCCTTGTGCGAAGGCGGTGCTGCCGGCGAGTGCGGAGGACGCCAGCGCGAGCACGGCGACGAAGGTCTTGATTCTGGAAGTCATGTGGTTGCCAGGTTTTCTGAAAATTCACGTCCCGCCGACCAGGCGGCGGGTTCGTCGGTCAACGATTGCAGCAGGGCCAGGCCGAGCGGCCAGTCTCCGTGCCCCGAATCGATGTTGATGTGCCCCGCATTCTGCATGCGCACGAACTCGCTGCCCCAGGCGCGCGAATAGGCGCCCGCCAGGCGGATCGGGCAATAGGGATCGTTGCTGCTCGCCACCACGATGCTGCGGTACGGCAGCGCCGCGTAGGGCACGGGCGCGAAGTCGGACAGCACCGCGCGGCGCTCGGGGTCGGCCGGCGCCACCAGCAGCGCGCCCTGGATGCGGGCGGCGGCCTCGGGCGGGAGGTGCGCCGTGGCGATGCAGCCCAGGCTGTGCGCCGCGATGACCACGGGGCCTTCGCTTTCGAGCACCAGCTTGGCCAGTGCGGGCACCCAGGCATCGCGCTTGGGCGAGGCCCAGTCGTCCTGCGCCACCCGCGCCGCGCCCGGAATGCGTTCTTCCCACAGGCTCTGCCAATGGCCAGGCCCGGAGTCGCGCCAACCGGGCACGATGACGACACGAGTCTGCATGACGGCGCGGTCCTGCGGCTTCTTACTTGTTGGGCTGCGGCGTGATGCGCAGGTAAGGCTTGACGGCCTTGAAGCCCTTGGGGAAGCGCTCGGCCAGCTCGGCCGGGTCCTGGATGCTCGGCACGATGACGACGTCATCGCCGTCCTTCCAGTTCACGGGCGTGGCGACCTTGTGGCTGTCGGTGAGCTGCAGCGAGTCGATCACGCGCAGGATCTCGTCGAAGTTGCGGCCGGTCGACGCCGGGTAGGTGATGGTGGTGCGGATGACCTTCTTGGGGTCGATGATGTAGACGCTGCGCACCGTGGCCGTGGTCGAGGCGTTCGGGTGGATCAGGTCGTACAGGTCGGCCACCTTGCGGTCGGCGTCCGCAATGATCGGGAAGTTGACGGTGGTGTTCTGCGTCTCGTTGATGTCGCCGATCCACTCCTTGTGCTTGGTGGCCGGGTCGACGCTCAGCGCGATGGGCTTCACGCCGCGCTTGGCGAACTCGCCCGACAGCGCCGCCGTCTTGCCGAGCTCAGTGGTGCACACGGGCGTGAAATCGGCCGGGTGCGAGAAGAACACGATCCACGAATCGCCGGCCCACTGGTAGAAGTCGATCGGGCCTTCGCTGGAGTCCTGGGTGAAATTGGGGGCGGTGTCGCCGAGTCGCAGGGTTGCCATGGTCGCTCCAAGGAGGGGGTGAAGCCCTGGATTGTGCGAACCGCTGCTTCAATGGCAAACGAATATCTGTTTGTTTGGATATGACGTTTTTCGCATATAGAACCTGCGCAGGCCCACTATGGCGCTATCTTTTGGATAGCAATCTGCCTCAAAACATCCGCATCTGCTCGCTTTGCAGGTGCTCCGACAGGAAGTCGATCAGCCGCCGCACCGCCGGCACCAGCGCCCGCCGCGCCGGAAACACCATGTGCGCCACCACCGGTGACGGCCCCCAGCCGGGCAGCACCCGCACCAGCCGGCCCGCCTCGATGTCGGCGCTGCACATGTAGTCGGGCAGCAGGGTCACGCCGACGCCGCCCAGCGCGCCGAACTGCAGCGTCGCGAGGTCGTCGGCCACGTAGCGCGGTGTGTGCAGATGCACGTGGCTGCGCCCTTCCGGGCCTTCGAGCCGCCACTCCGAGCGCCCTTCCCCGTTGACCGACATGGCCGCCGTGGGCAGCTTCGCGAGGTCGGCGGGCGTGTCGACCGGGCCCTGGCTGGCCAGCAGCGTCGGGCTCGCGACCAGCACGCCGCGGCTGTGGCCGAAGGTCTTGGCCACCAGCACCGTGCTGTCCTCGATGGTCGGGCGCACGCGCAGCGCGATGTCGATGCCCTCCTCGATCAGGTCCACCGGCCGGTTGATGACGCGCATGTCGACGCGCACCGCCGGGTGGCGCGCCATGAACACCGGCATCAGCTGCGCCAGCCCGCTGTGCGAGATGGTGACCGGGCAGGTCAGCCGCACCAGCCCGCTCGGCTCGGTCTGCACCTGCGCCACCGCCTCGGCCGCCGCTTGCGCCGCATCGCGCATGGCCGAGGCATGCCGCAGGTAGATCTCGCCGGCCGGCGTGAGCGACAGGCGGCGCGTGCTGCGCTGCATCAGCTGCACGCCCAGCCGTTCCTCGAGCTCGGCCACGCGCCGAGACAGCCGCGATTTGGGAATGCCCAGCGCCCGGCTGGCGGCGGCAAAGCCGCCCCGCTCGGCCACCTCGGCGAAGAACACCATGTCGTTGAGGTCTTGCATGGCTTCATTGTCCTGCAAACAGAACGATCTGATCAAATTTTGGCTACTTATCAGCCACTCACATCAAAAATAGAATTCTCCCAACGCCGGCCACTTCTCAGCGCCGACACCTTGCACAGAAAGTGATTGACTGACATGAAGCTGCTCCACATCGACTCCAGCATCCTCGCCGCCGGCTCCACCTCGCGCCAGCTGACCGCCGAAACCGTCGCCGCATGGCGCGCCGCCCACCCCGACACCCAGGTCGAGTACCTCGACCTCGCCGTGGACGCGCCCTCGCACTTCGGCGTCGACGCCCTCGGCATCAAGACCGGCGTGCAGGCCCAGCCGACCGAAGCGCAGCTGCGCGAGAACGCCCTGTCGGAAAAGCTGGTGAGCCAGTTCCTGGCCGCCGACGTCGTCGTGCTCGGCGCCCCGCTGTACAACTTCACCATCCCGACCCAGCTCAAGGCCTGGATCGACCGCCTCGCGCAAGCCGGCCGCACCTTCAAGTACACCGAGAAGGGCCCCGTCGGCCTGGCCGGTGGCAAGACGGTGATCGTGGCGTCCAGCCGCGGCGGCATCTACTCGACCTCCGAAGGCGGTCAGGCGGCGGAGCACCAGGAGAGCTACCTGAAGGTGATCTTCGGCTTCTTCGGCATCACCGACGTGCGCTTCGTGCGCGCCGAGGGCATCGCGATGGGTGACGCGCCCAAGGCCGCCGCGCTGGCCGCCGCCCGTGCCGACATCCTCGTGGCCACGACCGAAGCTGCCAACCAGAAGAACGTCGCGCAAGCCGCCTGAGTCTTCCGCCGCCGGAACGAAAAAGCCGCCCCGTGGGGCGGCTTTTTCATGGGCGATGGCCTTGCGTTCAGGCTGCCGAGTGGGCCTTGACCCAGGCCACGTACTTGTCCATCCAGCCCTGCAGGAATTTCTGCGTGCCTTCGTTGCCGATGTGGCCCTTGTCGTCGAACAGGCCGTCCTTGGCCTGCAGGAAGACCTCGGGGCCGCCCATCGTGGGCGCATCGAGATACGCCAGGATGTTGCGCAGGTGCTGCTGCGCCAGCGCGGTGCCGATGGCGCCCACCGAGATGCCGAGCACGCCGGTCGGCTTGCCGGCCCAGACGCTCTGGCCGTAGGGGCGCGAGGCGTGGTCGATGGCGTTCTTCAGCACGCCGGGGATCGAGCGGTTGTATTCGGGCGTGACGAACAGCACGCCCTGCGCGGCGGCCACTTCGCTCTTGAGGCGCTTCACCTGCGCGGCCTGGTTGCCGTCGTCGTCCTGGTTGTACAGCGGCAGGTCGTCGATGCGCAGGGTCTCGAACGTGAAGTCCGACGGCGCGAGATGCGCCAGGGCCAGGGCCAGCTTGTGGTTGAACGAATCCTTGCGCAGGCTGCCGACGATGACGGCGATCCGGGTCTGTGCCATGGGTGGAACTCCTTGAAATGGAAAAGGCTGTCGGAATGACCGGGACGATTATGCGAAGCGCTCAAGACCTTTTCCAGAAAAGTTCATGACAACCGGCGCACCCGCCTGCGCGCGGCGCACGACCCCGTGGGCCAGCCGGTCCAGCCCGGTGCACAGCAGCCAGTAGATCGCGCCCACCAGCACGAAGATCTCCGCCGGATAGACCATGGTGCGCGCGTTCACCTGCGAGGCCACGAACGACAGCTCGCCCACGCCCACCACGTACGCCAGCGAGCTGTCCTTCACGAGCGTGACCCACTGGTTGACGAACGACGGCAGCATCATCCGCAGCGCCTGCGGCAGCACGACGTGGCGCAGCGTGCCCCAGCGCGTGAGCCCGAGCGACAGCCCCGCCGCCCACTGCCCCGCCCCAATGCCGCGGATGCCCGCATGCACCGCGTGCGCGAGGTAGGCGCCGCCCACCAGCGACAGCGCGCACATCACCGACAGCACGCCCGGCACGCTCACGCCCAGCGCGAACGGCAGCAGGAAGTAGGTCCAGAAGATCAGCATCAGCACCGGGATCGCGCGCAGGAAGGCCAGGCCCAGCGTCAGCACGCGCTTCAGCGGCCCCCGCGCCATCGCCAGCCCGATGCCCCACGCCAACCCGAGCACCGCCGACGCGATGCCCGAGCCCGCGCTGAGCAGCACCGTGAGCGCCGCACCGCCCAGCTCGCCCTGCGGAAAGGCGCCCCACAGCAGGTACGGCAGGCTGTCCCACAACATGTGCAGCGCGTCGCTCATGCAGCTGCCCTCCCCGGCACCGCCGATTGCCGACGCGCAGCCCACGCAGCCAGCAGCTCGATCGCGCCGATGGTCACGATGTAGAGCAGCGTCGCCACGCCGAAAGCCTGGAAGGTCTTGAAGGTTTCCGCCTCGACCTGGCGCGAGGCGTACGACAGCTCGACCAGCCCCACGGCCATCGCGAGCGAGGTGTTCTTGACGATGTTCATGTACTGCCCCAGCAGCGGCGGCAGCGCGATGCGCAGCGCCTGCGGCAGCACCACCTGCGCCAGCACCTGTGCGCGCGTGAAGCCCAGCGCCTGCGCCGCCAGCGTCTGCCCCTCGGGCACGCCGCGGATGCCCGAGCGGATGTCCTCACCCACGTAGGCCGCCGCATACAGCGTGAGCCCGAGCAGCGCCGACAGAAGTTCGAAGGAAACGAAACGCCCCGCCAAGAGCCCTTCGCGCAGCGCCTCGGGCAGCAGACTGGGCGCACCGAAATACCAGAAGAAGAGCTGCACCAGCAGCGGCGTGTTGCGAAACAGCGAGACGTATGCGCCGC
This sequence comes from Variovorax boronicumulans, assembly GCF_009811375.1. NCBI lineage: Bacteria > Pseudomonadati > Pseudomonadota > Betaproteobacteria > Burkholderiales > Comamonadaceae > Variovorax > Variovorax boronicumulans. The sequence continues at coordinate 2,036,549 of NZ_BKDH01000001.1, read as the reverse complement.
TCGCGCGCAGCCACGCGGGCCGGCTCGACGAGCGCCCCGCCGCCACGACGACGCCCAGCAGCGTGGCGCCCGCCGCCACCAGCAGCGAGGTGCCCACGGTCACGAGCCAGCCGTCGAGCAGCCAGCCGAGGTAATGGGGCGCGAGCAGGTGCTCGCGCAGGAAATCGCTCAAGGCCGCATCGATCCGGTCGTTGCGTGCCCCATCAGTTGGCAGCCACGCGCTGGTCGCCGATCTTCAGCAGGCGCGGCAGCGGCGCCTTGCTGGCCGGGCCGAACCAGGTGTCGTAGATCGCCACGGCGCGGCCGTTCTTCTCGCTGTCGACCAGCCAGGCGTTGAGCGTCTCGAGCAGGCGCGTCTCGCCCTTGGCCACGGCCGCGCCGAGGTATTCCTTCGACACCGTGATCGCCGGGATCTCGTACTTCTCCTTGTCGGGAATCGCGTTCCACTGCGCCGTGAGCTTCACGCCGTCGTTGGTGATGGCCTGCACGTTGCCGTTGCGCAGCGCGGCCAGCGCAAAGGGCGAATCGTCGTAGAGCACGACCTTCGCGTCGGGGTAGTTCTTGCGCAGGTTCGACTCCATCGTCGTGCCCTTCTCGGTGCCGATGCGGATGTCCTTGATCTGCGCGGCCTCCTTCAGCACGCCCTTCTTCGCGAGGAACTGCTGGCCGACCAGGAAGTACGGCGTGGTGAAGTCCACCGCCTTGGCGCGCTCGTCGGTGATGGTGAAGCTGGCGAACACCACGTCCGCCTTGCCCGAGGTGAGCAGCGGGATGCGGTTGGCCGGGTTGGTCGGCACCAGTTCGATCTTCACGCCCAGGCTCTTTGCGAACTCGGTGGCCAGGTCGATGTCGTGGCCCACCTGCTTCTTGCTGGCCGGGTCGATGTAGCCGAAGGGCGGATTGCCGTCGAACGCGGCCACGCGCAGCACGCCGGCCTTGCGGATGTCGTCGAGCTTGTCGGCCCAGGCGATGTTGCCCAGGGTGGTGAGAGCGCCGATTGCCAGGGCCAGGCTGGAAACGGTGAGAGAGTGGGTGTTGCGGGTCATGCCTGCGCTTCGCTGGAAGTGGAAAAAGAGAGCGCGACTCTAGGCAGCGCTGCGTGCGGCGCCAACGAAGCAATTTCCGCTTGCATATGCAGCGATGAGTTGCGCATGAACAAATGACAAAAGCTTCGTGGCGCGAGACAGCATCGGTCCCTAGAGTGGCCAGCCTCTGCCTTTCGACTGACTGCTTTTTTCTTCTTCGGCCGCGTGATGCGGCCCCGCTCTTCCCATGCACTTCCCACGCTCTTCCTCGCCCGCCGTCTCCCGGCGCCTTCTGCTTCGCGCCGGCGTCGGCGCCGCCGCCGTGGCCGCGTCAGCCCCGCTGTTCGCGCAGACGCGCGCCCGCACGCTGCGCATCGGTTATCAGAAGTTCAACACGCTCAACATCCTCAAGGGCACGGGCCAGCTCGAGAAGGCGCTGGCGCCGGCCGGCGTGAGCGTCGAGTGGCGCGAGTTCCTCGGCGGCAGCCAGCTGTCGGAAGCGCTGGCGGCCGGTGCCATCGACTTCGGCCATGCCTCCGACGGCATCGGCGTGTTCCAGCAGGCCAGCGGCAAGGGCCTGGTCTACCTCGCGGCCGAAAGCCCCTACCCCGGCGGCGTCGGCTTCCTGGTGCCGCGCGACTCGCCGATCCGCAGCGTGCGCGACCTCAAGGGCAAGAAGGTCGTCACGGGCCGCGGCTACAACACGCAGTACGTGCTGATCCGCGCGCTCGAAGCGGCCGGCCTGCGCTACGAAGACATCGATCCGGTCTACATCGTCACGGCCTCCGACACCGTGGCCGCCTACCAGTCGGGCAGCGTCGCGGCCATCGGCCTGTGGGACCCGTTCCTGGCCGGCGCGCAGGTGGCGACCGAGTCGCGCCTGCTGTTCGACGGCACCGGCCTGAGCGGCAACCGCACCTACCACTTCGCACAGCCCGCCTTCGCGCGCGCCAACGCCGACACGCTGCGCACCGTGTTCGCCGAACTGCGCAAGGCCAACGACTGGGCGCAGGCCCATCCCGGCGAGGTGGTGGCCACGCTCGCGCCGCAGCTGAAGGTCGAACCCAAGGTGCTGGCGCTGGCGACCGAACGGCGGCACTATGGCGTCGCGGCGCTCACGCCCGCCATCGCCCGCGAACAGCAGGGCCTGGCCGACGTGTTCGCGCAACTGAAGCTCATTCCCCAGCCCATCGCGGTGAAGGATGCGTTTCTCGACCTGAACCTTGTGTGACGACGAAACCTCTCGCCCCGTGACCCGTTCCCCTACTCATTACGACGCGATCGTCATCGGCCTGGGCGCCCTCGGCGCGGCCACCCTCTACCAGCTCTCGCAACGCGGCGCGCGCGTGCTCGGCATCGACCAGTTCGCGCCGCCGCACGACCGCGGCTCCTCGCACGGCGATTCGCGCATCACGCGGCTGGCCGTTGGCGAAGGCGACGAGTACGTGCCGCTGGTGCACCGCTCGCACGCCATCTGGCGCGAACTCGAGGCGCGCACCGGCCGACCGCTGATGACCACCACCGGCGGCCTCATCCTCGCGCCGCGCGACCGCGTGGCCGAGCACCACGGCAAGTCCGACTTCGTGCGCCGCACCATCGCCTGCGCCGAGCGCTTCGACATCGCGCACGAGGTGCTCGACGCGGCCGGCATCCGCGCGCGCTACCCGCAGTTCCATCTGCAGGGCGACGAGATCGGCTACCTCGAACGCGACGCCGGCTTCGTGCGCCCCGAAGACGCCATCGCCGCCCAGCTCGCCGTGGCCCGCGCCGACGGCGCCCAGACCCGCACCGGAGAGCGCGTGCTGGGCGTCGAGCCCGTGGGCAACGGCGACACCGTGCGCGTGCGCACCGAAACCGCGAGCTTCACCGCCGACCAGGTGGTGGTCGCGGCCGGTGCCTGGCTGCCCGAATTCCTTGGCCGGCAGGCGCGCACCGACTGGCAGGCCCACTTCTCGGTGCACCGCCAGGTGATGCACTGGTTCGACACCGGCCCCGCCGCCGCGGCCGACTTCGCGCCCGGGCGCTTCCCGATCTTCATCTGGATGTTCGGCGACGCGCAGGAAGACTACATGTACGGCTTTCCGGCCTCCGACGCGTCGCAGCCCGCGCTGAAGGTCGCCACCGAGCAGTACGTCGACGCCACCACGCCCGACGCGCTTGTCCGCGAGGTGAGCGCCGAAGAAAGCGCCGCCATGTACCGCCACCGCGTGGCCGGGCGCTTTCCGCAGATCGGGGGGCATGCGCTCAAGGCCCGCGCCTGCATGTACACCGTCACGCCCGACCGCCGCTTCGTGATCGACGCGCTCGACGGCCTGCCGAATGTGCTGATCGTCTCGGCCTGCTCCGGCCACGGCTTCAAGCACTCGGCCGGGCTGGGCGACGCCATCGCCGACCGGGTGCTGGGGCGCGAAAGCGCGCACGGCCTCGACCTGCGGCCCTTTGCCCGCGAGCGGCTGGCGACCTCGCAACACCCCTGAGGCGCCCGCGCGCGATCCGGGGCATCATCGCTTCCGATCTTCAGTTTCTTCGGAGGCAGCGCGCGATGCGATTCCTGATGGTGGGTGCGGGAGCACTCGGTGGTTACTTCGGCGCACGCCTGCTCGCGGCAGGCCGCGATGTGACCTTTCTACTGCGTCCCGGCCGCGCGGCCCAGCTGGCCACGACCGGGCTCGTGGTGCGCAGCCCTTTCGGCGACCTCGACCTGCCCACGCCGAAGCATGTGCTGGCCGAGCAGATCGGCGGCCCGTACGACGTGGTCGTGGTCGGCTGCAAGGCCTACGACCTCGACGCCACCATGGACTCGTTCGCGCCCGCCGTCGGGCCCGACACCGTCATCCTCCCGCTGCTCAACGGCCTGGGCCACATCGACCGGCTGGTCGCGCGCTTCGGCGAGGCGCGCGTGCTCGGCGGCCTGTGCATGATCTCCGCCACGCTCGACGACGAGGGCCGCGTGCAGCACCTGAACGACATGCACAGCCTGAGCTACGGTGAACGCGCGGGCGGGCGCTCGCCGCGCATCGACGCCATCGCGGCCCAGTTCGCCGGCGCGAACTTCACCGCCACCGCGAGCGAGACCATCGCGCAGGACATGTGGGAGAAGTGGGTCTTCATCGCCTCGGCCGCGGGCCTCACGAGCCTGATGCACGCCTCCATCGGCGACATCGTGGCGGCCGGCGGCGAAGACGTGGCGCTCGCGATCTTCGACGAGTGCTGCGCCATCGCCGCCCACAACGGCTTTGCCCCGCGGCCCGGCGCCATCACGCGCGGTCGCGCAGTGGTCACGACCGCCGGCTCGCCCATGACCGCCTCCATGTACAAGGACATGGCCCGCGGCGCGCGCGTCGAGGCCGACCACATCCTGGGCGACCTGCTGGCCCGCGCGCCGCGCAGCGCCTCGGCCACACCGTCGGTGCTGCGCACGGCCTACGTGCACCTGAAGGCCTACGAGTTCCGGCGCGCCCGCGAGGCCGGTTGAACGGCAGCAAGCTCATGGCCGACACGCTCGCCTTCCTCCATACCGCGCAGGTGCATGTGCAGACCTTCGGCAGCCTGGCCCGCGAGATCGCGCCCGAGCTGCGCGTGCAGCACCTGGTGATGGAAGAGCTGCTCGCAGATGCGCGCACCCTGGGCGTCGACCACGCCGGCCTGGTGGCGCGCGTCCACGAGGCCATGCGCGACGCCGCCTCGGACGGCGCCTCGGTGGTCGTGTGCACCTGCTCGACCATCGGCGGCATCGCCGAAAAGACCGCCACCGGCGGCGCCTTCGCCGCCCTGCGCATCGACCGCGCCATGGCCGACCGCGCCGTGCGCAACGGCCCGCGCGTGCTGATCGTCGGCGCCGTCGAAAGCACCATCGACCCGACCCTGTCGCTCGTGCTTTCAGCCGCGCGGCAAGCCGGCGTCGGCATCCGCGCCAGCACGCTGCTGGTCGACGATGCCTGGGTGCACTTCCAGTCCGGCGACATCACGCGCTACGTGGCCACGCTGGCCGAATCGATCCGCGCCGCGGCCGACGGCACCGACGTGATCGTGCTGGCGCAGGCGTCGATGGCGCCGGTGACGGGGTTGCTGGCGGACCTGGGGGTCGATGTGCTCAGCAGCCCGCAACTGGGGGTGGCGCATGCGGTGGCGACGTTGCGGGCCCGGCATGCGGCATTGAACTCCTGAAAGTATCTATTCAAATAGGAATTCATTTCTCTTTGATTCCTCAGTGGCGAGTGGGATAATTTATCTATTCACATAGATATGCAATGCCATCGTCCACCCCGCCATCCCTGAGCGCCACAGCCCTCGCCTTCATCCGTTCGCAAGGCGCCGCCACGAGCGCCGAGCTGCAGGCGCGACTGGGCATCAGTCAGGCCACCGCCTCTCGCGCGTTGGCGCCGCTGGTTCGCAGCGCGCAGATACTGAAGGTCGGTGCGGCACGCTCCCAGATGTATGTGGCGCCACGGCACGTCGAACGCGTCGGTGCTGAGGTGCCAGTCGTCAAGGTCGATGCCGCCGGCCAAGCCTCGCCGTTCGGACGCATCGTGCCGCTGCAGGGCGGGCGTTGCTGGATGGACGAGCAGCAAGGCCGCAGCGCGCTGCATGACGGCCTGCCATGGTTCCTTGCCGACATGCGTCCCCAGGGCTTCATCGGCCGCGCCTTCGCGCAGGGGCACCCCGAACTCGGGCTACCGCCCAACCCCGAACATTGGAACGACGACGACGTGCTGCAGGCGCTCGCGCTGTGCGGCGAAGACCTGCCCGGCAACCTCGTGGTGGGTGCCGAATCCTTCCAGCGCTTTCATTCGCTGGGCGCACGCGCCGCTCGCCCTGTCTCCGTGAGCGACTACCCCGCCATGGCGGAAAGCGCGATGCAGGGCACCCTGCCCGGCTCGTCGGCCGGCGGCGAACAGCCGAAGTTCTGCACGGTGCGCGATGGCCGGCAGGTCATCGTCAAGTTCTCGCTCGCAGGCACGTCGGCCCTGGACCGGCGCTCGCGCGATCTTCTCGTCAGCGAGCACCTGGCACTAAGCACCCTGGCGCAAGCGGGCGTCGCTGCGGCCACCACGCGCATCTTCATCGAAGGCGGACGCGTGTTCCTGGAGGTCGAGCGCTTCGACCGCTCGGCCCGGGGCCGCGTCGGCATGGTGTCGCTGATGGCGTACGACGCGCAGCACGTCGGCAAGATCGACAACTGGGCCGCGACGGCCAACCGGATGGCCTCGCGCGGCCTGCTGCGCGCCGACGATGCACAACGCCTGCGCTTCCTCGAAGCCTTCGGCCGCCTCATCGGCAACACCGACCGGCACTACGGCAACATCTCGCTGCTCCTCGAAGGGAACGCGTGGCGTCTGGCGCCCGCCTACGACGTGCTGCCCACGCTGTATGCACCGACCAGCGGCGAACTGCCGGCGCGCGACCTGGCGGCCACCGGACTGGCGCCGACCGTGGACACCCTGCAGGAATGGCCGCACGCCCGGCAACTGGCCGGCGTGTACTGGGACACCGTGGCAGCCGACGACCGCCTCTCAGCGGCCTTTCGCACGCTGGCGCGGCAGAACCGGCGGCTCATCGCCGAACTGCCCGGCGCCTAACCCGCGCCTAGTCCGACTTGAGGATCGTCTCCCCCTTCAACGCCCCCATGTCGCGGATGTTGAAGCGGTGGCGCTTCCAGCCCGCCCAGGTGCGGCGGAAGTTGGCCAGGGAGATGCCGTAGTACAGCACCTTGAACATGCGCAGCGCGCCCCACATCGGCGTGCCCTTGTAGATGTCGCCGGCCAGCAGCGACATCAGCGCCTCCTTCACCCGGAACGGGTTGCCGGGGTACATGAACATGTCGCGGATGGTCGGGTTGGTCACGCGGTAGATGAACCACGAGTACTCGCGCGGCCCCTTGCGCATCATGGCTTCGAAGCCTTCGCGCGCGCGGGCCAGCTCGGCCGGCTGGTCGAGCGCGGTGGCCACCAGCTCGGCGCCGTCGAAGGCGCTGTGCATCGCCAGGTACACGCCCGAGGAGAACATCGGGTCGATGAAGGTGAAGGCGTCGCCCAGCAGCAGGTAGTTGTCACCCGTGGCGTGCGTGCTCGAGTACGAGAAGTTGCCCGTGGCGTGCACGGCCTCGTCGACCAGCGTGGCGTTCTTCAGGCGGTCGGCCAGCACGGGGCACAGCGCGATGGTGTCGTAGAAGAATTCCTTCAGCGATTTTTCGCGCGTCTTCAGGTAGTAGGGCCAGCACACCGCGCCCACGCTGGTCGTGCCGTCGGCCAGCGGAATGAACCAGAACCAGCCGTGCGGAAACCAGCAGATGCTGATGTTGCCTTCCTTCTTGCCCTCGAGCCGCTCGGCATTCGTGAAGTGGCCGAACAGCGCGGTGCTGTTGTGGTCGGGGTTCTTCTGCTTGCAGCGGAATTTGTTGGCCAGCAGCGTGTCGCGGCCCGTGGCGTCGACCACGAAGCGCGCGCGCCAGCTGCGCTTGGCGCCGTCGTCCATCACGGCCTGCACGGTGGCGCCGTCGGCGTCGAAGGCCACGTCGCGCACCTTGCAGCCCTCGAAGGCCTGGGCGCCGCGCGTGGCGGCGTTGCGGAACAGCAGCTCGTCGAGCTCGGAACGGCGCACCTGCCAGGCGGAGTCGAGCGACTTGTCCCAGCCTTCGGCGAACTCCACGTAGCTGCGGTGCTCGTGCTCGGGCGAGACGAACTCGATGCCGAACTTCGGCATGCCGATCTTCTCGACCTGGTCGCGCACGCCGAGCTTGTCGAACAGCTCGACGTTCGCGGGCAGCAGCGATTCGCCGATGTGAAAACGCGGATGGTGCTCTTTCTCGACCAGCACCACCCTGCGGCCCTGCTGCGCCAGCAGCGCCGCGACGGTCGAGCCCGCGGGGCCGCCGCCGATCACGAACACATCGCAGGAATCGCTGACAGAAGAAGGAGCACCGGAAGAAGAAACCTGAGGCTGGGACATGCGAAGACAAGCAGCGTGATGGACAGCGACAGAGCATAGCGCGCCCGCATCGCACGACGCAAAACGGGCTGGCGGCACGGGGCCGGAGGCGGCACACTGGCGGCCCGTTCAGCCCCCTACCCCTTGCGCACCATGACACTGCATCGCCTTGCCCTGCTCGCCGCCCTCTGTGTGTCTGCCGCATGGAGCCATGCGGCGGGGCTCAGCTTCATCGAAGTGCCGGCCGACAAGGACGGACCGGCCCTGCGTGGCGCGGTGTGGACGCCTTGCGAGGCGGCGCCCGGCGAGATCGCGTTCGGCCTGATCGCCATCTCGGCCACCAAGGACTGCCCCGTCGTCGGCACGGGGCTGCCGCTGGTGCTGATGTCGCACGGCTCGGGCGGCTCGTTCCTCGGGCACCACGACACGGCGGCGGCGCTGGCCGACGCGGGCTTCGTGGTCGCCGCCATCAACCACCCGAACGACAACTTCCAGGACATGGAACGCCGGGGCCATCTCTCGACATTTGCCGCGCGACCCATCGACATGCGGCGGCTGGCGGATCACATGCTCAAGACGTGGCCCGGCCACACAAAGATTGCCGCCGACCAGGTCGGCTTCTTCGGCTTCTCGCGCGGCGGCTACACCGGCCTCGTGGCGACAGGCGCGGTGCCCGACTTCAAGCTGGGCCTGCGCTTTTGCACGCCGGCATCGAAGATTCCGTTCTGCGGCCAGATCCAGCGCCAGGAACTGCCCGCGCCGCCGGTGCGCGATGCGCGCATCAAGGCGGCGGTGATCGTCGACCCGTTGAGCTTTTTCGATGCCGAGGGATTGAAGCAGGTCACGGTGCCCGTCCAGCTCTGGGCCTCCGCGCGCGGCGGCGACGGGGTGACGCTGGACGACGTCGAAGCGGTTCGCCGCAACCTGCCTTCCGCGCCGGACTGGTACGTGCCCGCGAACACCGCGCACTTCGCCTTCCTGGCGCCCTGCGCGCCGGCCATGGCCAAGGCCCTGCCGGAGATCTGCAGCGATGCCGGCGGCTTCGACCGCGTCGCCTTCCACGCCGACTTCAATGCCAAGGTGCTCGCCTTCTTCAGGCAGCACCTGGCATCGAAGCCCTGAGCCGGCTCAGCGCGTGCGCCGCTGGCCGGCGAGCTGCCGCACCACCGTCACCAGCCGGTCGATCTCGTCGAAGGTGTTGTAGAACGCCAGCGACGGCCGCACCGTGGTCTCGACGCCGAAGCGCCGCAGGATCGGCTGCGCGCAGTGGTGCCCCGTGCGCACGGCAATGCCTTCGTCGTTGAGCGCGTGGCCCACCTCCTCGGTGGTGTAGCCGTCGAGCACGAAGGACATCACGCTCGCCTTGTCTGCCGCCGTGCCGATCAGCCGCACACCGGGAATCGCGCCCAGTTGCGCCATGCCGTACACCAGCAGGTCGTGCTCGTAGCGCGCGATGTTCTCGATGCCGACCTTGTTCACGTAGTCGATGGCCGCGCCCAGGCCCACGGCATCGGCGATGTTGCCGGTGCCGGCCTCGAACTTGTTCGGGATCGGCTGGAACACGGTCTTCTCGAAGGTCACGTCGGCAATCATGTTGCCGCCGCCCTGCCACGGGGGCATGTCTTCGAGCACCTCGCGCTTGCCCCACACCACGCCGATGCCTGTCGGGCCGAACACCTTGTGGCCGGAGAACACGAAGAAGTCGGCGCCAATGTCCTGCACGTCGACGCGCATGTGCGAGACCGACTGTGCGCCGTCGACCAGCGCCTTGGCGCCCGCGCGGTGCGCCAGCTCGACGATCTCCTTCACCGGCACCACGGTGCCCAGCGCGTTCGAGACCTGCGTGACCGCGACGATCTTCGTGCGGTCGTTGAGCAGCTTGCGGTATTCGTCGAGCAGCACCTGCCCCGAGTCGTCCACCGGAATCACGCGCAGCTTCGCGCCCTTGGCGGCGGCAAGCTGCTGCCACGGCACGATGTTGGCGTGGTGCTCGAGGTTCGACACGATGATCTCGTCGCCCTCGCCCACGTGCTGGCCACCCCAGCTCTTGGCCACGAGGTTGATGGCCTCGGTGGTGCCGCGCACGAAGATCACCTCTTCGACTTCGGGGGCGTTGATGAACTTGCGCACACGCTCCCGCGCGCCTTCGTACGCATCGGTCGCGCGCGCAGCGAGTTCATGCGCCGCGCGATGGATGTTCGAGTTCTCGTGCTCGTAGAAGTACGCGATGCGGTCGATGACCGATTGCGGCTTGTGCGTGGTGGCGGCGTTGTCGAACCACACGAGCTGCTTGCCGTTCACCCGCTCCTGCAGGATCGGGAAGTCGCGGCGCACGGCGTGCACGTCGAACGGCGGATGCTGGCCGCTGCCGGCCAGCGGCACCGCGTCGGGGCCGCGCGGATCGGGCTTGGCCGGCGTGACGAAGCCGTTGGGCAGGCGCACCGCATCGACGAAGTAGAACTGCGCGTCGCGCCCGACCGGCGCCGAAGGCGGGCTCGGTGGCAACGCGGGCTGCGCCGTCGGCGCGGCAAGGCCCGCGAACGGATCGTGGATCGCGAAGCCATCGCCAGCGCTGGCCACCGGATGCGCGTAGCTGTGGTTCAGGAAGTAGAACGGCGAGGCTGACGCCGCCTGCGGCGACGCAGGCGCCCCCACCTGCTGCGGCACGCCCTGCACCGCGCCGCCCGAGCGCGGCTCGAAGGCCGGCGCCACCGACAGCACCGTGTCCGGCACGCCGTTGCCCGCCACCGCATGCGGCAGCAGCGCCGGCGCGCGGTTCGCGAGCGACGGCAGCTGCGTGGGCGATGCGGGCAGCACATTGGCGCCCGGAACCTGCCCCTGCGGGATCGGCGTGCCCGGCACGCTCGGCCCGAAGCCGGCGGGGCTCACCAGCGGCGAGCCCGGCGGTGCGACGTTGGCGGGAAACTGCGCGCCCGGCGGCGCGGAGAACATGGCGCTGGCCATGCGCGCGAGAACGGCCGGATCGAACGGCGCCTCGCCCGGGAACGTGGGTGTGCTGCTCACCGCGGCTTACTTGTAGGTGTCGGGATAGTCGTGGTACTTGCCGATCTCGACGTCGTCGAGCACGGCCAGCGCGTCGGTGGTCAGCACCGCGAGCGAGCAGTACAGCGAGATCAGGTACGACGCGATCGCGTGGTTGTTGATGCCCATGAAGCGCACCGACAGCCCCGGGCTCTGCTCGCCCGACAGGCCCGGCTGGAACAGGCCCACCACGCCCTGGCGCTTGTCGCCCACGCGCAGCAAGAGGATCTTGCTCTTGCCGTCGGCCACCGGCACCTTGTTCGACGGAATCAGCGGAATGCCGCGCCAGGTGATGAACTGCGAACCGAACAGGCTCACCGTGGGCGGCGGCGTGCCGCGGCGCGTGGCTTCACGCCCGAACGCGGCAATGGCCAGCGGGTGCGTGAGGAAGAACGCGGGCTCCTTCCACACCTTGGTCAGCAGCTCGTCCAGGTCGTCGGGCGTGGGCGCGCCGGTCAGCGGGAAGATGCGCTGCTCTTCGCTCACCTGCGCCAGCAGGCCGTAGTCGGGGTTGTTGATGAGCTCGCTCTCCTGGTTCTCCTTGATCGTCTCGATCGTCAGGCGCAGCTGCTCCTTGATCTGGTCGTGCGGGCTGCTGTACAGGTCGGAGATGCGGGTGTGCACGTCGAGCACGGTGCTCACGGCATTGAGGTAGTGCTCGCGCGGGTTCTCTTCGTAGTCGACGAAGGTGCGCGGCAGCTGGTTCTCTTCTTCGCGCGAGGTGCAGGTGACCTTGATCGACTCGGGGTTCTTGACCTTGTTGACGCGGTAGATGCCCGCTTCCACCGGCACCCATTGCAGCAGGTGCGTCAGCCAGCGCGGGCTGATGGTCTCGAGTTGGGGAACGGTCTTGGTGGCGTTGGCTAGCTGGCGGGCGGCGTTGTCGCCAAGGGCGGTGGTACCACCGACTGTTGCACTCATGGATCAAGGCTCCGTGGGTTGAGGAAAAAGTGATCGCCAGTGTCTGGCGACCACGGGTTTCCCCTCAACAGGCTATAGCCGCCAAGTTGATCCGCCGTGCAAGGCGCGACTGCTCCAGTTGCTCGCAACGCGCGAGCAGGTTGACGATGTTGATGCCCAGCGCGGTGGCCAGCTTCTGCGCCGTGACGATCGACGGGATCACGCGCCCGCGCTCGATCTCGCCCACGTACGAGCGGTTCAGATCGGAACGCTCGGCCAGCTCTTCCTGCGACCAGCCCTGCCCTTCGCGCAGCTGGCGCACGGTGACGCCGAAGTCTTCGACAAAGGCCTTCATACGCTGCCCGCCTTCGGTGCGCTGTTGTTCTGCAGGCTGGCCTGCGTGACGCTGGCACCGGGCTTCACGTCGTCGGTGATCCACACGTTGCCGCCGATGACCGCGCCCTTGCCGAGCGTCACGCGGCCCAGGATGGTGGCGCCCGCGTAGATGACCACGTCGTCCTCCACCACCGGGTGGCGCGGCAGGCCCTTCTGCAGGTTGCCTTCGGCGTCGGTGGGGAAGCGCTTGGCGCCGAGCGTCACGGCCTGGTACAGCCGCACGCGCTTGCCGATGACGGCCGTCTCGCCGATCACGACGCCCGTGCCGTGGTCCATGAAGAAGCCCGCGTCGATCGTCGCGCCCGGGTGGATGTCGATGCCGGTCTGCGCATGCGCCAGCTCGGCCACGATGCGCGCGAGCAGCGGCAGGCCGAGCTCGTAGAGCCGGTGCGCGAGGCGGTGGTGGATCATCGCGAGCACGCCCGGATAGCACAGCAGCACCTCGTCGACGCTGCGCGCGGCCGGGTCGCCCTGGTAGGCCGCAAGCACATCGCTGTCGAGCAGCCGGCGCAGGCCCGGCAGCGCGTTCGCGAACTGGCGCACAGCCTCGGTGGCTGCAGCATCGATCTCGCTCGCGGGGCGCGGCGCCAGCCGTGCGTTGAAGTTCAGCTCGAGCCGGGCCTGCACCAGCAGTGCCTGCAAGGCGGCGTCGAGCGTGTGGCCCACGTAGAAATCCTCGCTCTCGTGGCGCAGGTCCGGCGGGCCCAGCCGCATCGGAAAGAGCGCGCCCTTGAGCGATTCGACGATCTGCGCCAGCGCATCGCGCGACGGAAACTCGCGCGCACCGGGCTCGCGCGAACGGCGCTGCGAATCGCGCCACTCGTCGCGCACCTCGTGCAGTGCGCGCACGATGTCACTCACTTCGAATTGAGCCATGTGTTTTTTCCTCCCGTGTGTTTCTGTCTGTGTGGGTTCGGGGTTCAGTCCTGCACCCACGGCAGGCCATGGAAACGCCAGCCGTCGGACCCGCCGCGATGCTGCCGCGCATCGATCTCGCCCTCGAAGCCTTCGAGCACGTTGAACACCTGCGTGAAGCCGGCCTTGGCAGCCGCTTCGGCCGCCAGCGCCGAGCGCTTGCCGCTGCGGCACAGCAGCAGCACCACGGCCTCCTTGCCGCCGTCCTTCGCCACCTTGGCTTCGAGCTCGCGCACGAAGCGCGGGTTGCGGGTGAGCGCGGTGCCCGTGGCCCAGGCCACGTGCAGGCTGTCAGGCACGTGGCCGACGAACTTGCGCTCTTCGCCGGAGCGCACGTCCACGAGCAGCGCCTGGCCATCCTGCACCAGCTGCCAGGCCACGGGGGGCGTCACGCCGCCGGCGTAGGGCCAGTTCTTTTCGATGGCTTGCGCGCGCGCCTGTTCGAGGGCGGGCGGCAAGGCGATGACATCTTCAACTTCCACGGACATGCGGTTCGGCTCCTGTTGTACGTTGGTCATTCCATCTTCCTTGATGGCGATAACCACCACTGTAGGAGTGCGAAGGCCAAGGTCAAACGACTCAAAAGTCGATTCTTAACAACCTTGTGATCTATGGAGTGCTGCTTCAGGGCGCGCTCCCGCCGACGGGGTACCTTGCTCCGCGAATGTCCCCCGGGGCTTCGCCCCTCCTCCTTGATTTCGCTGCGCAAGGCACCCCATCGACGTGAGCGTCATCAGCGCAGTCGTTGATCGGCGAGCACCAGCCGCGTGCCCTGTGCCCAGGACACTGGGTGCTTCCCGCAGCGAAATCAAGGAGGAGCCGAAGGCGGGGGACATTCGCGGAGGGAAGTACCCGGTGGCCTGGGCACGCGCCCTGAACCACCAGACGTGAAAAACCCCGGCACCAAAACAGCACCGGGGAATCGCAAAGCCCGAGGGTCCGTCAGAGCTTGGCGATCGAAACTTCGGTCGACTTCACGAGTGCGACCACGTCGGAACCTACCTTCAGCTGCAGCTCGTCGACCGAGCGCGTGGTGATGACGGAGGTGACGATGCCCCAGGCGGTTTCGACATCGACTTCGGAGACGACGTCGCCGCGGATGATCTCGCGGACCTTGCCCTTGAACTGGTTGCGGACGTTGATGGCTTGGATGGACATGGTGATTTCTCTTTCAGGGTTGACAGGGGTTGTGAGTGAAAACGGGCCGGCGGTCAGACGATCTCGGCCACGTCGTCGAACGCCAGCCGGGGCCCGCGTTCGAAGGTGCCGGCGTGGTCGGCCACGCCGAGGTTGACGAGGAAGTTCGCGCGATAGCGGCCGTCGGGGAAGAAGGCCTTGTCGACCAGGTCGGCGTTGAAGCCCGACTGCGGCCCCGCGTCGAGCCCGAGCGCGCGCGCCGCCAGGATCAGGTAGGCGCCCTGCAGGCTGCTGTTGCGAAAGGCCGTGGCCTGCGCGGCGTCGGCGCTCTTCTCGAAGAAGGGCTTGGCGTCGTAGGCCGGGAACTGCGTGGGCAGGTGCTCGTAGAAGCGCGTGTCGTGCGCCACGATCACCGTCACGCCGGCCTGCAGCGTCTGCGCGGTGTTGCCCGCGGACACGGCCGGCTTCAGCTTGGCCTTGGCCTCCTCGCTGCGCACGAACACGTAGCGCGCGGGCTGGGCGTTGTAGGCGGTCGGGCCCCACTTCACGAGGTCATACAGCTGATGGATCAGCGCGTCGGTCACGGGCACCGGCTTGAAGGCGTGCACGGTGCGCGCCTTGCGAAACAGCTGATCCAGCGCGGCGTCAGGAATGGCTTGCAATGTGGTCATTTCTTGGAACGCTGTGTCAGTTCGATGCGGCGGCCAGGGCCTGGTCGAGGTCGGCGATCAGGTCGTCGATGTGCTCGATGCCCACCGACAGGCGCACGGTGTCTTCCGTGACGCCGGCGCGGGCCAGTTCTTCGGGCGACAGCTGCCGGTGCGTGGTCGATGCGGGGTGCGTGGCCAGCGAGCGCACGTCGCCGATGTTCACCAGGCGCGTGAAGAGCTTCAGCGCATCGAGGAACTTCGCCCCACCCTCGCGGCCCGCGCCGATACCGAAGGTCAGCACGCCGCTGGACTTGCCGCCGAAGTACTTCTTCGCCAGCGGGTAGTCGGCGTGGTCTTCGAGCGCGGCGTAGTTCACCCAGTTGACGGCCTTGCTCTGCTTCAGGTGCTGCGCCACCGCCAGCGCGTTGCTGCTGATGCGGTCCATGCGCAGCGCCAGCGTCTCGATGCCCTGCAGGATCAGGAAGGCATTGAACGGCGAGATGGCCGCGCCCGTGTTGCGCAGCGGCACCACGCGCGCACGGCCGATGTAGGCGGCCGGGCCGAGTGCCTCGGTGTAGACCACGCCGTGGTAGCTCACGTCGGGCTCGTTCAGGCGCTTGAAGCGCTCCTTGTGCTCGGCCCACGGGAACTTGCCCGAATCGACGATGGCACCACCGATGCTGGTGCCGTGGCCGCCCAGGTACTTGGTGAGCGAGTGCACCACGATGTCGGCGCCGTGCTCGATGGGTCGGCTCAGGTACGGCGAGGGCACGGTGTTGTCGACGATGAGCGGCACGCCGTGGCGGTGCGCGATCTCGGCGATGGCCGCGATGTCGGTCACGTTGCCCGCCGGGTTGCCCAGTGACTCGACGAACACCGCCTTGGTGCGCTCGTCGAACAGCTTCTCGAAGCTGCTCGGGTCGCGGTGGTCCGCGAAGCGCGTGGTGATGCCGAACTGCGGCAGCGTGTGGGCGAACAGGTTGTAGGTGCCGCCGTACAGCGCGGTGCTGCTGATGATGTTGTCACCAGCCTCGGCGATGGTCTGGATCGCATAGGTCACCGCCGCCTGGCCCGAGGCCAGCGCCAGCGCGGCGATGCCGCCTTCGAGCGCGGCCACGCGCTGTTCCAGCACGTCCTGCGTCGGGTTGTTGATGCGGGTGTAGATGTTGCCCGGCACCTTCAGATCGAACAGGTCGGCGCCGTGCTGCGCGCTGTCGAAGGCGTAGGCCACGGTCTGGTAGATCGGCGGCGCGACCGCGCGGGTGGTGGGCTCGGGCGAGTAGCCGGCGTGGACCGACAGGGTTTCGAATTTCCAGTTCTGCGACATGCGACTGCCTTTCAAAGGGGAATGGATGAAACGACTCAGATCGCCCAGCGCAGGGCATGGGCTTGGGGCGTGAGCCAGCTGGCATCGGTGCTTTCCACATCGGTCTCTTCGGACTTCTGCAGCACCCGGTCGAGGATTCGTTTTTCAATCGCGGCAAAGGCGGGGTCGCCCTGCGAGCGCGGGCGCGCCAGCGCGATGCTCTCGTCGAGCGCGATGCGGCCGTCCTCGATGAGGATCACGCGGTCGGCCAGCGCCACGGCTTCCTGCACGTCGTGCGTCACCAGCAGCGCGGTGAAGCGGTGGCGCTGCCACAGGTTCTCGATGAGGCGGTGCATCTCGATGCGCGTGAGCGCGTCGAGCGCGCCCAGCGGCTCGTCGAGCAGCAGCAGGCGCGGGTGGTGCACCAGCGCACGGGCCAGGGCCACGCGCTGGCGCTGCCCGCCCGACAGGCGCGCCGGCCATTCGTTCTCGCGGTCGGCCAGGCCGACCTGCGCGAGCACTTCCTTGCCGCGCGCCTTGGCGTCGTTGGGCAGGCCCAGCGTCACGTTGTCGAGCACGCGGCGCCAGGGCAACAGGCGCGCCTCCTGGAACATGATGCGCGTGTCGTCGTGCAGGCCGCTCACAGCCTTGCCATCGGTGTAGAGGCCACCAGAGGTGGCTTCTTCGAGGCCCGCGATGAGCCGCAGCAGCGTGCTCTTGCCGCAGCCGCTGCGCCCCACGATGGCGATGAACTGGCCCGGCTCGATGGTCAGCTGCGTGTTGCGCAGCACCTCGCGCGCGCCATAGCGCTTGTGCAGGCCGCGCGCCTCGAGGCGCACGCCACCGGCGATGGCTTGGGGTTGGATGTCTTTCAGAACGGCACTCATGAATTCAGGCCCCGGGGTTGAACAGCGCCACGTTCAGCGCATCGATTTTTCTGGGCAGCAGCTTCTCGGCGAAGAAGGCATCGGCGATGCGCTGCTGTTCGGCCAGCCCGCCGGGCACCACCGGCCGCACGGCGTAGCTGCGGCGGCTGTTGGCCTGCTCGATGGTCGGGGCGTCGAGCCCCCACACGGGCGCGAGCAAGGCCGCGGCTTCTTTGGGATGCTGCTTGACCCACTTGCCGGTCTTCTCCAACTCGGCGTAGACCACGCGCAGCACGTCGGGCCGCGCCTTCGCGAACTTGCTGCTCGCCAGGTAATAGCGCTGGTACGACGCGATGCCCGCGCCGTCGGCCAGGATGCGCACCTTCGACTGGCGCTGGGCGGCGGCCAGGAACGGGTCCCAGACCACCCAGGCGTCGATGGCGCCGCGTTCGAAGGCGGCGCGGCCGTCGGCGGGCGTGAGGTACGCAGGCTCGATGTCCTTGAACGACAGGCCGGCTTTCTCCAGTGCGGCGATCAGCAGGTAGTGCGCGCCGGCCGCTTTCGCAAAGCCGACCTTCTTGCCCTTGAGATCGGCCACGGTCTTGAGCGGCGAGTCGTCGCGCACGACGATGGCCTGCGCGGCGGGCGACGGCGCTTCCTGCGCCAGAAAGGTCAGGTCGGCGCCGGCCGCCTGTGCGAACACGGGCACGGTGTCGGCCACGTCGGCGCTGATGTCCAGGTTGTCGAGGTTCAGCGCTTCGAGCAGCGGCAGGCCGCTGGTGAACTCGTGCCAGCTCAGCGAAACGTTGAGCGGCGCGAGCTGCTTCTCGAGCGTGCCCTGCACCTTCAGCAGCGCGATCAGCGTGGACGACTTCTGGTAGCCGAAGCGCACCGTGGCGGGCCGTTGTTGCTGTGCCAGCACGGCACCTGCGCTGAGCGCACCCAGCGTCGCAATGGCGGTACGTCGATTGATGATTTGGTTCATGTGCCCTGCCCTCACTTCGCCGGCTTCTTCTGGTAGCCCGGGTGCCAGCGCAGCCACCATTGCTCCAGGCCGCGTGCGAACAGGTCGGCCAGCTTGCCGAGCAGCGCGTACAGCAGGATGCCCACGAGCACGATGTCGGTCTGCAGGAACTCGCGGGCGTTCATCGTGAGGTAGCCGATGCCGGCCTGCGCCGAGATGGTCTCGGCCACGATGAGGATCACCCACATCAGGCCCAGCGAGAAGCGCAGCCCCACGAGGATCGACGACAGCGCACCCGGCAGGATCACCTCGCGGTACAGCTGCCAGCGCGACAGGCCGTAGGTGCGCCCCATCTCGATGAGCTGCGGGTCGACGTTGCGGATGCCGTGGAAGGTGTTCAGGTAGATCGGGAAGAACACCGACACCGAGATCAAGAAGAGCTTGGCCGATTCGTCGATGCCGAACCACAGGATCACCAGCGGAATGAGCGCCAGCGCCGGGATGTTGCGCACCATCTGGATGGTCGAGTCGAGCAGCGTCTCGAAGAACTTCACCGAGCCCGTGAGCAGGCCCAGCGCCAGCCCTGCGCCGCCGCCAATGGCGAGCCCCGCGAGCGCGCGGCCCGCGCTCACCTTCACGTGCGTCCAGAGTTCGCCGGACACGGTGAGCGACCACGCGGCCTTGACCACGTCCAGCGGTGCCGGCAGCACGCGCGTCGAGAGCCAGCCCAGCGACGAGGCGATCTGCCAGACGACGATCAGCCCCACCGGCACCAGCCACGGAATGAGCCGCTTCGCGACGTTGAGGCCGAAGCCTCGCAGCGCGCTGCCTGCGTCCCCTGCGGTGTTCGATGCCGGTGCCACCGCCGGCAGTTCCTGTACTTGTTCGGTCATGCGTGTCCTCAGCTTTGGGAGACGAGGCGCGAGGGCGCGTCGAGGTTGGCGACGACCTCGCCGAACGGACCGCTCAGGGAGCCGCCCGTGAGTTGCGTCTTCGCCTTGCGCGAGAGCAACGGGAACACCAGCTCGGCGAAGCGGTAGGCCTCTTCGAGGTGCGGGTAGCCCGAGAAGATGAACTTGTCGATGCCCAGCGCCGCGTACTCCTCGATGCGCGCCGCCACGGTCTTGGCGTCGCCGACCAGCGCCGTGCCCGCGCCACCGCGCACCAGGCCCACGCCAGCCCAAAGGTTGGGCGCAATCTCCAGGTCGGCGCGCCCGCGCTTGGCGCCGCCGGCGTGCAGCGCGGCCATGCGACGCTGGCCTTCGGAATCCATGCGCGCAAAGGCGGCCTGTGCGCGCGCGACGGTCTCGTCGTCGACGCGGCTGATGAGTTCTTCGGCGGCTTTCCAGGCGGCGTCTTCGGTCTCGCGCACGATCACGTGCAGGCGGATGCCGAACTGCACGCTGCGGCCCTGGCGCTCGGCGCGGGCGCGCACGTCGGCGATCTTCTTCGACACCTCCGCGGGCGGCTCGCCCCAGGTCAGGTAGGCATCGACCTGCTCGGCCGCGAGGTCGTGCGCCGCTGCAGAAGAGCCGCCGAACCACACGGGCGGATACGGTTTCTGCACAGGCGGAAACAGCAGCCGCGCGCCCTTCACGCTCAGGTGCTTGCCTTCGTAGTCGTAGGTGCCGGTCTCGTGGCTGCGCGCGATGATCTCGCGCCAGATGCGGATGAACTCGGCCGACTGCTCGTAGCGCGCCGCGTGGTCGAGGTACACGCCGTCGCCTTCCAGCTCGGCCTGGTCGCCGCCGGTGACGAGGTTCACGAGCAGGCGCCCGCCCGAGAGCCGGTCGAAGGTCGCGGCCATGCGCGCGGCCAGGCTGGGCTGGTGCAGGCCCGGGCGCACCGCCACCAGAAACTTGAGCTTCTTCGTCGCGCCGATCAGGCTGGAGGCGATCACCCACGGGTCTTCGCAGGAGCGGCCGGTGGGAATCAGCACGCCTTCGTAGCCGAGGTGGTCGGCCGCGCCGGCGATCTGCTGCAGGTACGGCAGGTCGACGGCGCGCGCGCCTTCGCTCGTTCCGAGGTAACGGCTGTCGCCGTGCGTGGGGAGGAACCAGAAGATCTGCATCGGAAACTCTCGATCGTTCGTTGGCTTGCCCGTTCAGACGGCAAGCAGGAAAGGAAGACGGCGCGCCGCGGACACGACGCCCCAGGCGCGCGCCGTGATGGCCAACACCTGGCCGGCGCGTTCGTGCAGCGCAGTCGACAACACGGCGGCCATCACGCGATCCCCGCGCCGGCGGCTTCGAGCACGTTGATCTTTTTGGGAATCAGCTTGAGCGCGAAGAAGGTGTCGGCGATCTGCTGCTGCTCGGCCAGGATGGCCTTGGTGATCGGGCCGGTGCCGTAGGCGGTGCGGCCTTGCGACAGGTCGGCCACGGCCTTGGGCAGGCCCCAGATCGCAGACAGCTCGGTCGCCAGTTCGTTGCGGTGGGCGGCACCCCACTGGTCGATCTTGTTGACCTCTTCGATCGCGATGGCCAGCACGTCGGCGTTCTTCGCCACGTAGTCGAGCGACGAGAAGTAGTAGGCGCGGTTGCCGACCACGCCCACGGCGTCGGCCAGGATGCGCGCGTCGAGCGACTGCTGCGCGGCGGCCAGGAACGGGTCCCAGATCACCCAGGCGTCGACCGAGCCCTTTTCGAAGGCGGCGCGCGCATCGGCCGGCGGCAGGTAGACCAGGTTCAGGTCGCTGTACGCCAGGCCGTGCTTCTCGAACAGCTTGACGATGAAGTAGTGGACGTTCGAGCCCTTGTTGAGCGCGATCTTCTTGCCCTTGAGGTCGGCCACGGTCTGGATGGCCGAGCCCTTGGGCACCAGCACCGCCTCGGTCTTCGGGCGCGGCACCGTGGCGCCCACGTAAGCCAGCGGCGCGCCGGCGGCCTGCGCGAAGATGGGCGGCGCTTCGCCGACGTCGCCGAAGTCGATCGAGCCGACGTTCAGCGCCTCGAGCTGCACCGGGCCGGCCGTGAACTCGGTCCACTTCACGGTGGCGCCCAGCGGTGCGAGCCGCTTCTCGAGCGTGCCGCGGGCCTTGAGCACGCTCAGGTAGCCCTTCTGGTGGCCGATGCGCAACTGGCGCGCGGGGCTCTGCGCCAGGGCGGCGAACGACGACGGCAGCGCGAGGGCGGCGGCTGCGCCCTGCAGCAGGCGGCGGCGGGGAATGGCAATGCGGGTCATGGAATTGGGGTCCTTCGAATCTGTTCAGGGCTGGGCCGTGACGACCGCGTCGCTGACCTTGATGGGCTTGGGAATGAGCTTCAGCGCGTAGAAGGTGTCGGCGATCTGCTGCTGGTCGGCCGCGACGGCGGCGGTGATCGGCTTCACGTTGAACTCGTAGCGGCGCAGCGCCAGCTCGACCACGTCCACGGGCAGGCCCTGCAGCGGCGCGATCAGCTCGGCGGCCTGGCGCAGGTTCTTCTTGAGCCAGATGCCCTGCTCCACCGAATCGGCGAACAGCGCGTCGATCACCTGCGGGTGCTTCTTCACGAAGCCGCGCTCGCCCAGGTAGTACTGGTAGTTGTTGACCACGTCCGGTGCGCCATCGGCCAGCACGCGGGCGCCGGTGGCTTTCTCGGCGGCGGCCTGGAACGGGTCCCAGATCACCCAGGCGTCGACGTTCTTGCTTTCGAAGGCGGCGCGGCCGTCGGCGGGCGCGAGGTACACGGGCTGTATGTCGGAGAGCTTCAGGCCGTTCTTCTCGAGCTGCTTCACGAGCAGGTAGTGCACGTTGCTGCCCTTGTTGAGCGCGACCCTCTTGCCCTTGAGGTCGGCCACGGAGCGAATCGGCGAATCCTTGGTGACGAGGATGGCCTCGGCGCGCGGTGCGGCCGGGTCGTAGCCGAAGTAGACGAACTTCGCCCCTGCGGCCTGCGCGAAGATGGGCGGCGCCTCGCCGACATAGCCCACGTCGACCGCGCCGACGTTCAGCCCTTCGAGCAGCTGCGGGCCGGCCGGGAACTCGACCCACTTCACGCCGAAGCCCAGCGGCGAGAGCTTCTTCTCGAGCGTGCCCTGCGCCTTCTGCAGCACGAACAGGCTGGCCGACTTCTGGTAGCCGATGCGCAGCTCGCCCTTGGCCTTCGTTTGCGTCTGGGCATGCGCCGAGGCGGCGGAGATGAAACTCACGATGAGCGCGATGGCGGTGACGACGATGGCGCTGATGGCCAGGTCGCGCAGCGCCTGCCAGAAGGAGCGCGGCGCGACTTCGAACACGGAGTCTTCGGGAGCGACGGGGTTCATGCGGAATTCCTTGGTGCAAAAACGTGAGGCAAAGCGATCCCCCGGCCGCACACAGGCGGCTTGGAAAAACGGGGAACGGAAAAAGGTCTGGCCGGGGCCGGGTTCAGCGAGGAACCCGGTCGTCAGACGCTACATCGCACACGGGAAAATGGCACCGGCTCGAAGCCGTGAGTGGCTGGCAACTTGAGGCCTTCGGTCGCGAGCACCTCGACGGCCTCGTTCAAGCGCTCCGCCAGGTCGTGGTGCACCTGATAGGCGTTCTCGGGCGTCAGCGCGATCTGCGAATCGCTCGCGTAGACGCCCGGCAGGATGTGGCGCGCCGACAGCGACTGCAGCACGGGCCGCAGTGCGTAATCGAGCGCGAGCATGTGGTGCGGGCTGCCGCCGGTGGCCAGCGGCAGCACCGTCTTGCCCTTGAGCGCGTTCTGCGAGAGCAGGTCGAGAAAGACCTTCAGCACGCCGCTGTAGGCCGCCTTGTAGACCGGCGTGGCCACCACGATCACACGGGCCGCCGCCACCTGGGCAATGGCTCGCTCGATGGCCGGGTGCGCCCACTCGGCCAGCAGCAGCGCTTGCGCCGGCAGGTCGCGGATCGCGAGCCGCTCGATGCGCGCATGGCGTTGGGCCAGCCGCTCGCCCACCGCGTCGAGCAAGGCGGTGGAACGGGACGGGGCCGAAGGGCTGCCGGCAATCAGGAGAACGGACACGAGAAACTTTCGTTGGGCTTCGGGAGAAATTCAGGGCGAAGCGATCCCCGGCGCCCTCCCACGGGGTGCCACCAGCGATCGATTCCGGAACAGCTGCGCTTACTTCTGCTTGGGTGCGTAGATCTGGTCGAAGGAGCCGCCGTCGGCGAAATGCTCCTTGTCGGCCTTCGCCCAGCCGCCGAAGGCCTGGTCGATGGTCACCAGCGTGAGCTTGGGGAACTGCTTGTCGTACTTGGCCTTGGCCTTGTCAGACGTCGGGCGGTAGAAGTTGCGGCCCGCGATGTCCTGGCCTTCGTCGGAGTACAGGTACTTCAGGTACTCCTCGGCCACGGCGCGCGTGCCCTTCTTGTCGACCACCTTGTCGACCACCGCCACGCTGGGCTCGGCCAGGATGGAGATCGACGGCACGACGATCTCGAACTTCTCGGGGCCGAACTCCTTCAGCGCCAGGAAGGCTTCGTTTTCCCAGGCCAGCAACACGTCGCCCACGCCGCGCTGCACGAAGGTGATGGTCGAGCCGCGCGCGCCGGTGTCGAGCACGGGCACGTTCTTGTACAGGTTGCCGACGAATTCCTTGGCCTTCGCTTCACCGCCGTACTTGCGCTTGGCGAATTCCCAGGCCGCGAGGTAGTTCCAGCGGGCGCCGCCCGAGGTCTTGGGGTTGGGGGTGATCACCTGCACGCCGGGCTTGACCAGGTCGTCCCAGTCCTTCAGGCCCTTGGGGTTGCCCTTCTTCACCAGGAACACGATGGTCGAGGTGTAGGGGGCGGAGTTGTGCGGCAGGCGCTTTTGCCAGTCGGCCTTGACGAGGCCGCCGTGCGTGGCCAGGGCGTCGATGTCGCCGCCCAGCGCCAGCGTGGCCACGTCGGAATCGATGCCGTCGATGATCGAACGGGCCTGCTTGCCCGAGCCGCCGTGCGACTGCTTGACGCTCACGTCCTGGCCGGTCTTGGCCTTCCAGTACTTGGCGAAGGCCTGGTTGTAGTCCACGTACAGCTCGCGGGTCGGGTCGTACGACACGTTCAGCAGCGTCACGGGGCCCTTGGCACCCGCCGCACCCTGCGAAAACGACGGCAATGCCGACAGGGCCAAGGCACCGGCCACGCCGGCACCCAGGGAAAGCTTGATAAAGTCGCGGCGAAGGCTCATGGTGTCTTGCTCTTAAAAAGGCATATCAATGAAGCCACGTATTCTGAATACGACATATAGGAACTGGAACGACCAAGTTTTCAGTTCTTAATAGCCAAATCAACTAAGCAACCGCTTTCCCCCACAAGAGGCAATCAAATGGCACGCATGGTTCAGTGCATCAAGCTCGGCAAAGAGGCCGAAGGACTCGACTTTCCGCCGTACCCCGGCGACCTGGGCAAGCGCCTGTGGGAAAACGTCAGCAAGGAAGCCTGGGCCGCCTGGCTCAAGCAACAGACCATGCTGGTCAATGAAAACCGGCTGAACCTGGCCGACCTGCGCGCCCGCCAGTACCTGGCGCGCCAGATGGAAAAGCACTTCTTCGGCGAAGGCGCCGACGTGGCGCAAGGCTACGTTCCCCCTCCCGCGGCCTGAGTCCGGCGTGGCCGCCGACGGCACCCCGCTCGGCGCGCGCTCCGGCGACGACACCTCCCCCCTCGACAACGACACACCGGCGCTTTCGCGCCGTGTGTTTTTGGACGGCTGCGGCCTGCCCGCCGCCTGGTCCGGGCGCCCGCAATGGCGGATTCTCGAAACCGGCTTCGGGCCGGGCCTTCATTTCCTGACAACCTGGCAGGCCTGGCGCGCTGACGCGCAGCGCCCGCGCCTGCTGCATTACGTCGCGGTCGACGCCCATCCGGCGCCGGCCGGCGATCTGCTGCGCGCGGCTGAAGCCGATCCGGCGCTGGCGCCGCTCGCTGCAGAGCTGGCCGACCAATGGACCGGGCTGCTGCCGGGCTTCCACCGGCTGGCCTTCGACGACGGCCGCGTGCTGCTCACGTTGTGCGTGGGCGAGCTGCAGCCGATGCTGCGCGCGCAACGCTTCGAGGCCGACAGCCTCTTTCTCGACGGCTTCGGCCCGGCGATGGCCTCGCCCGACACGCTCAAGGCGGTGTCGCGCTTCGCCCGCCAGGGCACCAGCCTCGCGGCCCGCACCGACGACGACGGGGTGCGTCATGCGCTGGCGCAGAACGGCTTCCAGCTCGATTCGCACCCCGGCAGCCTGCGCGGCGTGTTCGCGCCCGCCTGGACCGTGCGGCGCCGCCAGCCGGTGCGCGAAGGCGTCGACGCGCCCGGGCATTGCGCGGTGATCGGCGCCGGGCTCGCGGGTGCTGCGGTCGCGGCCAGCCTTGCGCGGCGCGGCTGGCAGGTCACGGTGCTCGACGCGGCCGACACGCCGGCTTCGGGCGCGTCGGGCCTGCCGGTCGGGCTGCTGGCGCCGCATGTGTCGTCCGACGACGCCTTGCTGTCGCGGCTCACGCGCGCCGGCATCCGCTCCACCTGGACCGAACTGGCGCTGCGGCTCGAGCCCGGCCGCGACTGGGGCGCCCACGGGTCGCTCGAACGCCGGCCCGACGGCGACGTACGCGTGCCGCCCGGCTGGAGCGCCCAAGGCCCGAACGAATCCTGGCCCGCGCAGCCCGATCGGCTCGCCGCGGCCGGCCTGCCGCCCGACACGCCGGCGCTCTGGCATGCGCGCGCAGCCTGGGTGCGGCCGCACCGGCTGATCGCCGCATGGCTGGGCCAACCGGGCGTCGAATTCCGCGGCAACAGCCATGTGGCGCGCCTCGCACGCACGGACAGCAACTGGCAGCTGCTCGACGACACCGGCGCCCTGCTCGCCGAGGCCGACCGCGTCGTCGTGGCCGCGGGCTTCGCATCGCACCACTTCGCGCCCGACCTGCCGCTGCAACCCGTGCGCGGCCAAGTCGCCTGGGGCCGCGCGGACCCCGCCGCCCTGCCCGTCACCCCCATCAACGGCGACGGCCACCTGATCGCCGGCGTGCCCGACGGCCAGGCGCCGCAACCGCTGTGGCTGATCGGCGCCACCTTCGACCGCGACAGCACCGATCTCGCCCCCACTGACGCCGACCGCCTCGCCAACCGCGAACGGCTCACCCGCCTGCACCCCGGCGCCGCCGCCGCGCTCGCGCCCGCCTTCGAACGCGGAGACGCCCGCGCCTGGGTCGGCGTGCGCTGCGCCTCGGGCGACCGCCGGCCGCTGGTCGGCCTGCTGGCCCCGGGCGCCGACAAGGGCCTGTGGGCCTGCACCGCGCTGGGCTCGCGCGGCCTGAGCTTTGCCACGCTGTGCGCCGAGCTGCTGGCGGCGCAGTGGCACGGCGAGCCGCTGCCCTTGCCCGCGACGCTCGCCAAGGCGCTGGGCACGCAGCGGCTCTGGCCCGGATCGGACTGAATCGACGCGTTCTGGCTTTCCCGCCACCCGAGGTCACGCGCGCACCGCACAATGCGCGCCATGGCCATCCAGTACGACATCACCCACACCACCGTCTACCGCTACAACAAGCCGGTGACCTTCGGCTTGCACCGCGTGATGTTCCGTCCGCGCGACAGCCACGACCTGCGGGTGCTCGCCACCGACCTGCAGGTGAGCCCGCAGGCCCTCACGCGGCTCATTCAAGATCCGTACTCGAACTCCGTCGCGCTGGTGCAGCCGCTGGGCGAGGCGACCGAGCTGCGCATCGTCTGCTCCTTCACCATCGAGCACGTGCCGCCGTCGCAGCGCGACCTGCTCACGCTCGATCCGTCGGCCGAGTTCCTGCCCTTTGCCTATTCGGTGCAGGAGCGCCTGGACCTGGAGCACTACCTGCGCCCGCACCACAACGACGATGCCAACGGCACGCTGATCCGCTGGGCGCACCAGTTCCTGCACACCGACCAGCCCAACAGCACGCGCGACGTGCTCACGCGCATGAACGCGCACATCGGCCAGAGCTTCGAATACAAGGCGCGCGACGAGGAAGGCACGCAGACGCCGCTCGAAACGCTGGCGCTGGGCAGCGGCAGTTGCCGCGACTACGCGCTGCTGATGATGGAAGCCACGCGCCGTCTCGGCATCGCGACGCGTTTTGTCTCGGGCTACCTCTACGACGCGTCGCTGGACAACGACGCCACCGGGCAGGCGCCCGGCGAATCGGTCACCGGCGCCGGCAGCACGCACGCGTGGCTGCAGGCCTACCTGCCGGGCGCGGGCTGGCTGGCCTTCGACCCGACCAACAACCTCATGGGCAGCGGCCAGCTGATCCGCGTGGGCGTGGCGCGCGACCCCGCGCTGGCGGCGCCCATCTCGGGCAGCTGGTACGGCGACGCCGAGGCCTATGAAGGCCTCGAGGCCACGGTGGTGGTGAAGCGCCGCAAGGGCGGCTGAGCCACCGCGCGAGCCATCGCGCTCAGCCGCGCGCAGCCAGCTTCGCTTCGAGCTCGGCGATGCGCGCCCTCGCCTCGTCGCCTTCAGGAATCGGCCGGCCGCTGTCGCGCCACTGCACCGCGCTCTTGAAGCCTTCGGCCTCCGCCTGGCGGCGGAACCACATGCCTTCGGGGTTGTGGCGCGTGATGCCGTCGAACACGGTGGCGAACATCTGGGTCTGCTCCAGCCCCATCGAATGCCAGACCTGGTTGACGACCATCTTGTGCATCATGAGGTGCGAACTGGGCACGCCCGCGATGCGCTGCGCGAGCGCCAGCGTGGCCTCGTCGAGCTGCGCCGCGGGCACCGCGAAGTTGGCCAGGCCCCAGTCGGCCGCCTGCGTGCCGGTGATGGTGTCGCCGGTGAACATGAGCTGCTTGGCGCGCAAGGCGCCGAGGCGGTAGGTCCACATCGCGGTGGTCGGGCAGCCCCACACGCGCGTGGGCATGTAGCCGATGCGCGCATCGTCGGCCATGGTGAGCAGGTCGCAGCACAGCGCGATGTCGGAGCCGCCGGCCACCGCGTAGCCGTGCACCTTGGCGATGGTCGGCTTGCGGCAGCGCCACAGCGACATGAAGTCTTCGGTGTTGCGCTTCATGGCGGCGTAGTCGAGCATCGGGTCCCACGGCGTTTTCTCCTGCCGGCAGGGATGGTCGGCCTGGCCTTCGCGGCCGTGGCCCTCCGCGTAGTCGCCCAGGTCGTAGCCGGCGCAGAAAGCGCGCCCCGCGCCCTCGACCACGATCACATGCACCTCGTCGTCGGCCTCGGCCCACTCGACCGCGCGGCGGATGTCGGTTGGCGTGCTGTCGCCGATGGCATTGAGCTTCTCGGGGCGGTTGAGCACGAGGCGCGCGATGCGCGGGTGTTGCGGGTCCTTGTCGATCAGGACAGTCTCGAAAGCGGGCATGGTCGGTGGTCTCCTTCTGTTCTTGGGGGGTGATGCCGCTTCGCTTGTAGCATCGCCCGCCGCCCGCTGGCAAACCCGCCGACCACCGGGTTCAACGCCTTCAGCGCCCTGTTGCGCCCCCGAGCCGGAACAGGAACACCGCGCCCTTGCCCGCCTGCGGCACGAGCCGGATGTCGCTGCCGTGCAGCTGCAGGATGCGCTGCACGATCATCAGCCCCAGCCCGCCGCCGCGCGTGCCGCCATCGGCAAAGGCAGGCCGCGTGAACAGGCCCTTCTGCAGCTCGCCCGGAATGCCGGGGCCGGTGTCGCTCACCTGCACCGCCACGCCGGCGTCGGCCGGGCGCAGGCGCACCTCGATCTCGCCGCCGGCCGGCGTGTGGCGGATGGCGTTGTCCAGCAGGTTGGTCAGCACGCGCTCGATCATGCCGAGGTCGGCCGACACCACGGGCAGGTTCGGCGCGATGTCGGGCTTGAGCTGCTGGCGCCGCGCCTCGGCCGCGAGCTCGAACTTCTGGAACACGTCCTGCACGAGGTCGGCCAGCGCAAAGTTTTCTTTCTCGGGCTTGACCACGCCGTACTCGAGCCGCGCCAGCTCGAACACCTCCTGCGCGAGCCGGCCCACCTTGCGGCTCTGGCCGAGCGCAATCTCCAGGTAGCGGCGGCGCTCTTCCTCGCTGAGCGTGCCGGCCTTGAGCAGCAGCGTCTCGAGGTAGCCGTGCAGCGAGGTGAGCGGCGTGCGCAGGTCGTGCGAGATGTTGGCGAAGAGTTCGCGGCGCTGGCGGTCCTGCAGGCTGAGTTCGCGCCATTGCTCGGCAATGCGGCGCGTCATCTGCGCGAAGGCCTGCTGCAGCTGCGCGATCTCGTCGTCGGCGTGGCGCGGCGGCGCGGGCATGGGCGCCTCGCGCTCCAGCGCCTCGATGCCCTCGGCCTCGAAACGCCGCACCGCCGCCGTCAGCTCGCGCAGCGGCCGCGTGATGAGGCGGAACGCCACCAGCCCGGCGATGAGCCCCAGCAGTGCCACCAATGCCATCGACCACAGCGTGGTGCGCAGCACGGTGTCGGCCGAGAGGTTGGCGGCCAGCGCGTCGTGGTCCTCGCCTTGCAGCACCACGTACACATAGCCGGCGTCGCGCCCGCCCATGCGCAGCGGCGCGGCGCTGAAGACCTTGGCACCGTCGACGCTGCGCGGATCGTCGCCCGCGATGGGCAGCCGCTCGCCGGCCAGCAGCCGGCGGATGGGGCCGAGCGCCACCTTGTCGCGCTTGAGGTGCCCGGGCGGCGCGGCCTGGGCCTCGATGCGGCCGTCGAGCCCCAGCACGTAGACCTCGACGCTGGGGTTGACGGTCATGAGCTTGTCGAACAGGTCTTTCACCGCCACCGGGTCGAGGCCGCCGGGTTTCATGAGTTCGGTGTTCTGCGCGATGTGGGCCGCGAGCCCCAGCGACAGGCGCTGCGTCACCTCTTGCGCGTGCTGCGCGCCCGCGCGCATCTGCAGCCACGCCGAGGCGCCGCAGCAGGCCAGCAGCAGCACCGCGAACGCGATCGACAGGCGCCGCGACAGCGTGGCCCAGGCCATCGTCATTGAAGCACCCTTGGCGCTTCGCGCCTTCCCGCCAGGCGGGAGCGAGCTTGCTTGGGGCGGCCCGGCGCGGCGCTCATACGTCACCCTTCGGTGCGGCGTCGTCCGCCGCGAGCTTGTAGCCGCGCCCCCACACCGTGAGGATGCGCCGCGGCGCGGCCGGGTCGGCCTCGACCTTGGTGCGCAGCCGGTTGATGTGCGTGTTGACCGTGTGCTCGTAGCCGTCGTGCTGGTAGCCCCAGACCTGGTTGAGCAGGTCGAGGCGCGAGAACACCTTGCCGGGATGGCGCGCAAAGAAGTACAGCAGATCGAACTCGCGCGGCGTGAGTTCGATGGGCTTGCCGTCGACGCGCACCTCGCGCGCCAGCGGCTCGATGTCGAGGTTGCCCAGCGTGAGGCTGCCCGACTCCAGCCGCGCGTTGCGCGCCAGCGCGTCGGTGCGCCGCAGCAGCGCCTTCACGCGCGCCACCAGCTCCAGCACCGAGAAGGGCTTGGCCAGGTAGTCGTCGGCGCCCAGCTCCAGCCCGAGGATGCGGTGCACTTCGCTCGAGCGTGCGCTCACGATGATGATGGGCGTGTAGCGCGCCATGGCACGGGCGCGGCGGCAGATCTCGAGGCCGTCGATGCCGGGCAGCATGAGGTCGAGCACCAGCGCGTCCCACTGGCCGCGCTCCAGCGCGCGCAGGCCGGCGTTGCCGTCGGCGGCGTGCTCGACCGCGTAGCCCTCGTCGCGCAGGTGCATGCGCAGCAGCTCGGCA
Source organism: Variovorax boronicumulans (assembly GCF_009811375.1). Classification (NCBI taxonomy): domain Bacteria; kingdom Pseudomonadati; phylum Pseudomonadota; class Betaproteobacteria; order Burkholderiales; family Comamonadaceae; genus Variovorax; species Variovorax boronicumulans. Next base: position 2,005,832 of record NZ_BKDH01000001.1, on the reverse strand, counting down.
ATGTGGGCGTCGTCCTCGACGATCAGCACGCGTTTGGCGGTGTCCATGGCCGCGATTGTCCCGCGAGACGCCCCTCGGAGTTATCACGAATCCTTGAACTTTGCGTGATGAATCGGCGAGGGGGTGCGCCCAACAATCCGGCCCATGCAGACACGCTCCGCCCCTGACCACCGACCGATCCACCCGCTGTGGATGCGTGTCACGCACTGGCTCAACGCGCTGGCCGTGCTGGTGCTGGTGACCAGCGGCTGGCGCATCTACAACGCGGCGCCCTTCTTTGCCTTTCGCTTCCCGGCCTCGATCACGCTGGGCGGCTGGCTCGGCGGCGCGCTGCAGTGGCACTTCGCGGCGATGTGGCTACTGGTATTCAACGGGCTGGTCTACCTCGGCCTGAACCTCGCCAGCAGGCGCTTCGCGCGCAAGTTCTTCCCGCTCACGCCGGCCGGTCTCTGGCGCGATGCGCGGGCCGCGCTCGGCGGCAGGCTCTCGCACGCCGACCCGCGCCACTACAACCATGTGCAAAAGCTCGCCTACCTGTTCGCGATCGTCGACCTCGTCGCGATCGTGCTGTCGGGGCTGGTGCTGTGGAAGTCGGTGCAGTTTCCGCTGCTGCGCGAGCTGCTGGGCGGCTACGAAGCCGCGCGCCGCGTCCACTTCGTGGCGATGGCCGCCCTGGTGGCTTTCGTTGCCGTGCACCTCGTGATGGTGGCGCTCGTGCCCCGCACCCTGCTCACCATGCTGCGCGGTCGCGCGCCCCACACCCCATGAGCCTCTTTTTCAAACGCCCTCCCCTGGTCGGTGTCGACGGCGACGCCGTGGTGCGCGAAGCCCGCGCCCTCATCGAGCGCCGGCTCGACGCCCCCTCGCGCCGCCTGTTCCTGCGCCGTTCGCTGACGCTGGGCGGCCTGTCGATGCTCACCGGCTGCAGCATCAGCGATGACAGCCACGTGGAAGCCGCGCTCGCGAAGGTCTCGCGCTTCAACGACGAGGTGCAGGGCTGGCTTTTCAGCCCGACGCGGCTGGCGCCGACCTACACCGAGGCCGAGATCACGCGCCCCTTTCCGTTCAACGCCTACTACGGCGAGGACGAGGTCCGCGAGGTCGACGAAGCCACCTACCGTCTCGAAGTGAGCGGCATGGTCGCCGACAAGCGCCGCTGGACACTCGCCGAGCTGCGCGCCCTGCCGCAGCAGGACCAGATCACGCGCCACATCTGCGTGGAAGGCTGGAGCGCCATCGGCAAATGGGGCGGCGTGCGTTTTGCCGATTTCCTGCGCCACGTCGGCGCGGACCTGAGCGCGAAGTACGTCGGCTTCCAGTGCGCGGACGACTACCACACCAGCATCGACATGCCGACCGCGCTGCACCCGCAGACGCTGCTGACGCTGAGCTACGACGACCAGCCGCTGCCGCCGAAGTACGGCTTCCCGATGAAGCTGCGCATGCCGACCAAGCTTGGCTACAAGAACCCCAAGCACATCCAGGCGATGTACGTGACGAACACCTATCCCGGTGGCTACTGGGAAGACCAGGGCTACAACTGGTTCGGAGGGAGCTGAGGGGCTGCCGCAGCCGCTCGACTGCCGAAGAAAGCGTGAGGCCGTGTCTCCATCTGGGACCGCGCCGATCTTGACAACAAAACCCAACCTCAACTCAGGAAGACCGACATGAACAAGCTCACCGCCACCCTCCTCGCCACCTGCATGGCCTTCGCCGGCGCCTCGGCCTTGGCCGCGGACGACATGGCCAAGGACGGCATGAAGAAGGACAGCATGGCCAAGGACGGGATGAAGAAAGACGCCATGGGCAAGGACGCCATGAAGAAGGACGGCATGGCCAAAGATGGCATGAAGAAAGATGCCATGGCCAAGGACGAAATGAAGAAGGACGCGATGGGCAAGGACGAGATGAAGAAGTAAGCCGCCTTCTCCCCGGCCCCGCCGCCATTGACGGCCGGCGGGATCGGGATCACTGTTCCTTTCCTGCGCTCCCTACGAAAGACCGCCATGAAATCCTTCGCCATCGCCGCCGGCGCGCTCGCCGCCGCCGCCTTCGCCTGGCACGCGGCCCCCTCCTTCGCCGAGACCGCGCGCCGCGTACCCGCGCCCACGGTCGACCTCACCGCACCCGCAGGCGCCACCACCGCCACCGCCGTGTTCGCAGGCGGCTGCTTCTGGGGCGTGCAGGGCGTGTTCCAGCGCGTCGAAGGCGTGAGCAATGCGCTCTCGGGCTACGCGGGCGGCGAGGCCCGCACTGCGCGCTACGACGAGGTCGGCTCGGGCCGCACCGGCCATGCCGAAGCCGTGCGCATCAGCTACGACCCGCGCAAGGTCAGCTACGGCAAGCTGCTGCAGATTTACTTCTCGGTGGCGCACGACCCGACCCAGCTCAACCGCCAGGGCCCCGACACCGGCCCGCAGTACCGCTCCACCGTGTTCGCCGAAAACGCCGACCAGGCCCGCATCGCCAACGCCTACATCGCCCAGCTGAACCAGGCCAAGACCTTCGGCAACAAGCCGCTGGCGACCACGGTCGAGGTGTCCAAGCCCTTCTATGCGGCCGAGGACTACCACCAGGACTACCTCACGCTGCACCCGAACCAGCCCTACATCGCGATCAACGACCTGCCGAAGATCGACGACCTGAAGAAGCTGTTCCCCGAAAGCTACAAGGCCACGCCGTCGCTGGTGCGGGCGGCCAAGGCCAGCTGAGCGGCGCTCTGCGCCACGCTCACAGCAGCTTCGCGCGCTTCGCCTGCTCCGTCAGCTCCGCCCGGAAGTCCGGGTGCGCAATCGCGATCAGCTCCTGCGCGCGCTGCTTGGCCGACTTGCCGCGCAACTGCGCCACGCCGTATTCGGTGACGACGTAGTTGATGTCGTTCTTGCTCGTGCTCACGTGCGTGCCCGGCGACAGCGAGGGCACGATGCGCGAGATGGTGTCGTCCTTGGCCGTCGAAGGCAGCACGATGAAGGCCTTACCGCCGCGCGAGCGGTTGGCCGCACGCACGAAGTCCGACTGCCCGCCCGTGCCCGAGTACGGCGCGTGGCCCAGGCTCTCGGAGCCGCACTGGCCCAGCAGGTCGATCTGCATGGTGGCGTTGATGGCGATGAGGTTGTCGTTCAGCCCCGCCAGCGCCGGGTCGTTGGTGAAGTTCACCGGGTGCATCTCCAGCCCCGGGTTGCGGTCCATGAAGCGGTACAGCTTGTTCGATCCCAGCGCGAAGGTCGCGACCGACTTGCCCGGCAGGTAGTTCTTGCGGCGGTTGGTGACCGCTCCGCTTTCCACCAGCGTGAGGATGCCGTCGCCGATCATCTCGGTGTGGATGCCCAGGTCGCGCTTGCTCGTGAGCTGCATCACCACCGCGTCGGGAATGCCGCCGTAGCCGATCTGCAAGGTGGCGCCGTCGTCGATCAGGTCGGCCACGTGCTTGCCGATGGCTTCCTGCACCGGGCCGATCTTCGGCAGGCCGACTTCCATCACCGGCTCGCTGCTTTCCACCAGCGCCGCCACCTGCGAGATGTGCACGTGGCAGTTGCCGTGCGCGTAGGGCACGTTGGGGTTCACCTCGAGCACGACCGCGCGCGCCTTCGCCACGGCGGCCATCGTGTAGTCGGGGCCCAGGCTCAGCGCGAAGTAGCCGTGCGCGTCCATCGGCGAAGCCATGCTGAACACCACGTCGGCCGCGATCTGCCCGCGCTCGATCTGCGCCGGGATCTCGGAGAAGTAGTTGGGAATGAAGTCGATCCAGCCTGCCTGCCCGCCCGCGCGCGTGGCGCCGCCGAAGAACAGCGCGACGTGGCGCACATGCTCGACCGTCTCGAGGTCGATGTAGGCGTACTTGCGCATCGCCAGGATCTGCGCCACCTTCACGTCGCGGAAATCGCGGCGCTGCTCCGACAAGGCGGTGAGCAGCGAGGGCGGCTCGCCGACGCCCGTGGGCACGATGATCATGTCGCCGTTGCGCACCTGGCGCACGGCATCGGCGGCGGAAACGCGCTTTTGCGCGTACAGGGTCTGGGCAGTCATGCCTGCCACTATGCCTTCTTTTCGCCGCCGCCGAACTCGCGGTGTACCCAGTCGCGCAGCACGACCGTGGCGGGGCGGGTGGCGGCGCGCGGGCTGTAGACCAGGTCGTAGCGGTAGCTTTCCACCGACAGTTCGAAGGGCTGCACCAGCAGGCCCGACGCCAGCTCGTCGGCCACGAGCGCCAGGCTCAGCAGGCCGACGCCCTGCCCCGCGACCGTGGCCTGCACCGCGTGGATCTCTTCGGTGAACGACAGGCCGGCCTGCGCATCGACGTCGGTGCGGCCTGCGCGCGCGAGCCAGGTGCGCCACACGGGCGCCAGCGTTTCGTCGCGCCCCGCGCGGCCCCATTCGAAATGGATCAGCGAGACGGCCTTCAGGTCCTGCCGCGCCGCGACCGCCAGCGCGGGGCTGCAGACCGGCGCGTAGTGGTCCTGGAACAGCGGCTCGACGACCAGGTCGGCGTAGCGGCCGTTGCCGTAGCGGATCGCCGCGTCGGCCTCGGTGTCGAGGTCGACGACCTGGTTGGTGGCGTCCAGCCGCAGCGTCCATTCGGGATGCAGGTCGCGGAAGGTGCCCGCGCGCGGCGCCAGCCGCCGGGCCATGAAACCGACCGTGGACGACAGCGTGGCGATGCGCGTGCCCTTCAGGCGGCGCACGCCGTCGACAGCGCGCTCGAAGCTGTCGAAGCCGTCGCGCAGCGCGGGGAACAGCTGGTGGCCGGCGGCCGTCAGGTGCACCTGCCGCGTGCCGCGTTCGAACAGGCGCACCTCGAGCGTTTCCTCGAGCTGCTTGATCTGGTGGCTGACGGCGGTGGGCGTGACGTGCAGTTCGTCGGCGGCGGCCTTGAAGCTCAGCCGGCGGGCCGCGGCCTCGAACACGCGCAATGCGCCCAGGGGAGGAAGTCTTCGCATGCAGACAGATTAGCTCAACTCATCCATTGGCTGAAAAATCAGCCTTTGTCGGGCGCCCTCTTCATCCCTAAATTTCAGGTGTCGCGGGAAGAAACCACTTCCACGGCTGATCTGAAATTCACCATCGAAGGCACCTGTCATGCAACTCCAGCCCAAGCAGATCCATACGCAGCCCGACCCCTACGCCCCCTTCCTGCTGTCGCAGGCCATCCAGCTCGGCAACCTCGTGTTCGTGTCCGGCCAGGCCGCGATCGGCGACGACGGCGAGATCGTCGGCAAGGGCGACTTCGATCGCCAGGCCGAGCAGGCCTTCAAGAACCTCGACCGCGTGCTGAGAGCTGCAGGCACAACCCTGGGTAGCGTGGTCAAGGTGACGATCTTCCTGACCTCGATGAGCCACTTTCCGAAGATCGTCGAACTGCGCCGTCAATGGTTCTCGGCGCCCTACCCGGCCGACACCATCGTGGAGGTCTCGGGCCTGTACTCGCCCGACGCGATGATCGAGATCGAGGCCATCGCCGTCGCGCCCGGAGACGCCCGATGAGCACGCCGCTTCTCGCGCCGGCGAAGCTGCACGGCCTGCAGCTGCCCAACCGGCTCGCCGTGGCGCCGATGACGCGCGTCAGCGCCTCGCCCGAGGGCCACGCCAACGGCACCATGGCCCGCTACTACGAGCGCTTTGCGCGGGGCGGCTTCGGGCTCGTCATCACCGAAGGCATCTACACCGACACGGCGTACGCGCAAGGCTATGCCCGCCAGCCCGGCCTCAGCGACGGCGAACAAGCCCGCGCGTGGCGCCCGGTGGTGAAGGCGATCCAGGGCGCGGGCGGGCGCGCCATCGCGCAGCTCATGCATGCGGGCGCGCTGTCGCAGTTCAACCGCTTTCGCGACCACACCGCAGGGCCGTCGGCCGTTCGCCCGCTGGGCATGCAGATGGCGGCCTACCGCGGCGAAGGCGAGTACCCCGTGCCCCGCGCGATGACCGACGCCGACATCGCCGAGGCGATTCGCGGCTTCGCCCGGGCCGCGCTGCTGGCCATGGAAGTGGCGGGCTTCGACGGCGTGGAGATCCACGGCGCGAACGGCTACCTGCTCGACCAGTTCCTGGGCGGCCACACCAACACGCGCACCGACCGCTGGGGCGGCGCGCTCGCGCAGCGCGTGCAGCTCACGGTCGAGGTGGTGCGCGCCGTGCGGCAGATGCTGGGCGCCTCGGCGCCGGTCGGCGTGCGCATCTCGCAAGGCAAGGTCAACGACTTCGGCCACAAGTGGCAGGAAGCCGAGGCCGGCGCGGCGACGGTGTTCGGGGCCCTGGCGCACAGCGGCATCGACTACCTGCACGTCACCGAGTTCGAAGCCTGGCGACCGGCCTTCGGCGATGCGGGACCGAGCCTGCTGCAGCTCGCGCGCCGCCACGCGCCCGGCCTTGCGATCGTCGCCAACGGCAGCCTGCACGACCCGGGGCGCGCCGAAGCGGCGCTTGCGGACGGCGCCGACTTCGTGGCGCTGGGACGCGGCGCGCTGTCGAACCCCGACTGGCCGAAGCGGTTGAAGGAAGGCCGCGCGCTCGCCGCGTTCGACCCGGCGCTGCTATCGCCCGCGGGGGACATCAAGCCGGCGGAGCAGCAACCCTAGATGATGTTCTTCTCGCGCAGCGGTCGGTTCTCGAGGACGCGCGCGAACGACAGCGGCGACAGGTCGAGGCTGCGGTAGCCGCCGAAGCGGATCAGCTCCGCGATGCCGCGCCCCGCCGCCGGGCACTGCTGCAGCCCGTGGCCCGAGAAACCGTTCGCGAGGTAGAGGTTGTCGCAGTCCGGGTGCAGGCCGAGGATCGCGTTGTGGTCGAACACGTTCATCTCGTAGTAGCCGGCCCAGGCGCCGGTCATGCGGACGGCCTCGAAGGCCGGGATGCGTTCGGCCAGCGCCGGCCAGATGAAGTTTTCGAAGGCCTCGTGGTCGACTTCGAGCGGTGCATCGTCGGGGTCCCGGTCTTCGGGCGGCGCAAAGCCGCAGATGAACTGGCGACCTTCGGGCCGCAGCCAGATGCCCGAGGTGTCGATCACCAGCGGGCAACCCGGCAAGGTGCTCGGGCATGAAAAGCTGAACACGCTGCGGCGTCGCCCGTGCACGGGCAGCGCGATGCCGGCCCACTGCGCGACCGGCGCCGCCCACGCGCCCGCCGCGTTGACGACGATGTCCGCATGCAGCGTGTCGCCGCCGTCGAGCTGCACGCCGGTGACGCGGCGCCCCTCGCGCCGCAGGCCCGTCGCCTGCGCCTGCACATAGTGCACGCCTTGCGACACCGCCTTCTTGCGAAAAGCCTGCAGCAGGCTGTAGCCGTCGTACCAGCCCTCGCCCGAAAGGCCGAGCGATGCGAGCGCGATGCCCTCGGTCGAGAGCCACGGGAAGCGCGCCTTCAGTTCCTTGGGCGTCAGCAGCGCCACGTCCACCGCATGCGCCTTCTGCGTCGCGTGGTTCTCCCGCAGCACGTCGACACCCGCCGGCGAGGCCAGGTACAGGTAGCCCGGCTCGACCAGGCCGATGTCCGGCACGTCGTCACTCACGCGCAGGGTCTCGCCCAGCGTGCGGAAAAAGTCGATGCCGTAGAGCGACATCTCGATGTTGATGGCGGTGGAGAACTGCTGCCGGATCGAGCTGGCCGACAGCGCCGACGAGGCCTGGCGGTACGAGAAGTCGCGCTCCACCACCGTGATGTCGAAGGCCTCGCTCGCCGGGTCGGCGCCCAGGAAGTACGCGATGGCCGAGCCGATGGCCCCGCCGCCGATGATTGCCACACGCCGCATGAGATGCCTTTCCGTGTCTTCGATGTGCGGGCCCGGGCCATTGCTCGGGCCGCGCAAGCTCCCGCCAGAATAGCGCGATGAGAAAAGACATTCCCAACCTCGGTGCGCTGCAGGCCTTCGAGGCCTCGGCGCGCCTGGGGAGCTTCACCCGCGCGGCGACCGAGCTGGCGCTCACGCAAAGCGCGGTCGGGCGCCAGGTGGCGATGCTGGAGCAGCGCCTGGGCGTGCCGCTGTTCTCGCGCGTGCGCAAGCGGCTCACGCTCACCGACGTGGGCCGCGAGTACGCCGCGCGCATCCGCCGCCACCTCGACCAGATCCGCCGCGACACGCTGGAGATCAGCGCCGGCCACGAGATGGGCTTCGTGCTCGAACTGGCCGTGGTGCCGACCTTCGCCACGCAATGGCTCATTCCGCGGCTGCCCGATTTCAGCCGGCTGCACCCGAACATCACGGTGAACCTGTCGGCGCGCTCGCAGCCCTTCTCGTTCCAGGAAAACGCCTACGACGCGGCGATCTACTTCGGCGACCAGTTCTGGCCGAACACGCGCGGCGGGCTGATCTTTTCCGAAGGCGAGATGGTGCCCATCTGCAGCCCCGCGTTCCGCGACGCGCACGCCCGGTGGGACGAAGCCGGCTTCGAGCGTTGTCGCCACGTGCACCTGAGCACGCGCGCCCATGCGTGGCGCGACTGGTACGCGCAGCAGGAGTGGGAGTACACGGTGCAGGCCTCGCGCGGGCCGCGCTACGAGCTGTTCACCATGGTGGTGGCCGCCGCGGCGGCGGGCATGGGCGTGGGGCTGGCGCCGCGCATCCTGGTCGAGCAGGAACTGCGCACCGGCGAACTCGTGATCCCGGTGGACCGGCACCTGGACGTGCACCAGGGCTACTACTTCGCGTACCCCGAAGGCCGGCCGGCCTCCGGGGCGCTGGAGCACTTCAAGCAGTGGGTGCTGGGGCTGACACCCGACTGAACCCGGTCAGACGGGGTTCGGGTTGCGTTCCTTGAAACCCTGCTGGTGCCAGTACGGGTAGGTGCGCGTGGTCGCGCTGGCCGCGTCGAGCTCAGCCACCTGCGCCGGCGTGAGGTTCCAGCCCACCGCGCCGAGGTTCTGGCGCAGCTGCGCCTCGTCGCGCGCGCCGACCACCACGCTGGACACCGTCGGGCGTTGCAGCAGCCAGTTGAGCGCGACCTGCGGCACCGTCTTGCCGACCTCGGCGCCGACTTTCTCGAGCGCCTCGACCACGCGGTACAGCAGCTCGTCGGGCACGGGCGGGCCCATGTCGGCCGTCACGTGCAGGCGGCTGTTCGCGGGCAGCGGCTGGCCGCGGCGGATCTTGCCCGTGAGCCGGCCCCAGCCCAGCGGGCTCCAGACCACGGCGCCCACGCCCTGGTCTTGCGCCAGCGGCATCAGCTCCCACTCGTACTCGCGCCCGACCAGCGAGTAGTAGGCCTGGTGCGCCACGTAGCGCGCATAGCCGCGCTGCTCGGACACCGCCAAAGACTTTCATCAGGTGCCAGCCCGAGAAGTTCGACGCGCCCACATAGCGCAGCTTGCCCGCGCGCACGAGGTCGTCGAGCGTGGACAGCGTTTCTTCGACCGGCGTGCTGGCGTCGAAGCCGTGCAGCTGGAACAGGTCGATGTAGTCGGTGCCCAGCCGCTTCAGCGACGCATCGACCGCCTGCACGAGGTGGTGGCGCGACGAGCCCACGTCGTTCGGCCCCTCGCCGCTGCGGAAGGTGGCCTTGGTCGAGATCAGCAGCCGGTCGCGCGGCCGGCCCTTGATCGCCTCGCCCAGCACCGATTCGGCGGCGCCGCCCGAGTAGATGTCGGCGCTGTCGAACATGTTCACGCCGGCGTCCATGCAGATGTCGATCAGCGTGCGCGCCTCGGCCACGTCGGTGCTGCCCCAGGCGCTGAAAAACTCGCCCTTGCCGCCGAAGGTGCCGGTGCCGAAGCTCAGCACGGGGACCTTGAGGCCTGATTTGCCCAGATGACGGTATTCCAAAGTTCTACTCCTTGAATCGAACGAACCACGAACCAGATGAATGACGCGGCCATTGTTGGCCGCCGCGCAGAACCCCGTCGCGCGTCGGGCTTTGCGGTGCTTCGGCTCGCTACGATCGAACGATGCAGATCTCGATCGAAAACCCGAACCAGCCCGACGTCATCCAGCTCATCGACGACCTCGATGCGTACCAGAAGCCGCTGTACCCGCCCGAGAGCCACTACGGCATCGACATCGCCGCGCTGTCGGCCGCCCACGTGCTGTTCGCCGTCGCGCGCGACGCGGCCGGCACGGCCATCGGCTGCGGCGCCGTCGTCATGAACCCCGGTTACGGCGAACTCAAGCGCATGTACGTGCGCCCGCAGAACCGCGGGCAAGGCGTCGCGGCCAAGGTGCTGGGCTTTCTCGAAGGCGAAGCGACGGCGCGCGGATGTGCGATGTTCCGACTGGAGACGGGCGTGAGCCAGCCCGAGGCGCTGGCCTTCTATGCGCGCGCGGGGTATGCGCGGCGCGAGCGCTTCGGGGACTATCCGGACGATCCGTTGAGTGTGTTCATGCAGAAGACGGCGGCAGCCCATACCCCCTAAGATCGCCCCGGCTTCCGCCACCACGGTTCTCACCAACAAGGAACACCACATGCTGACAAGAGGGATTCTTCGCCGGCTCATGTTCACAGCGGGCTGCGCCCTGCTGCTGGGGTTGTCAGGTTGCGGCGGCGGAGGGGGTGGTGGAGGCGGCGGAGGCGGTGTGGCCATGCTGCCGCTGCCACCGGCCGGCGGCACGCCGACACCACCGCCCGCGGACACAGGGCGCGGCCGAGTGGTCAGCAGCTCGATGAAGTCGACCGCCACCGAAGCGACCTACCCGATCCAGGTCTACCTGCCGGCCGGCTACGACGGCGCCACGGCGAGCTACCCCACGGTCTACATCACCGACGGCGACGCGGTCTACAACCAGAGCGTGACGCGCTTCCAGAACTTCACCGACATCCTCGAGAAGGCCGGCAAGAAAGCCATCGTGGTCGGCATCGGCGGCACCTCGCGCCGCAACACCGACTACCTGATGCCGGGCGCCAAGGCGTACCACGAGTTCCTCACCGCCCAGCTGGTGCCGCATGTCGAATCGAACTACCGGGCCAACCCTGCCAGGCGCATGCTCTCGGGCCTGTCGAACGGCGGCGTCTTCACGCTCATCGCCTTCTTCACCGAAGGCGCGGCGGGCACGTTCACCTTCCAGCATTTCTTCGCGTCCGATCCGCCCGCAGCTGGCGCGCGCGGCCAGCTCGATCCGCTCGAAAGCCAGATGTACGCCAACAGCAGCACGCGCGACATTCCCGTGACCCTGCTGCTGGGCTATGCCATCAGCAACGTCGGCGGCCCGGAGATCACCGCGCTGCGCGACCAGATCGCCGCGCGCAACTACAAGGGGCTGCAGCTGAGCCTGAAGGGCTACGAAGGCGGCCACACGCAGATGGACTTGCCGTCGTTCCAGGACATCGTCGCGCGGTTCATCGATTGAGGCGCGAGGTGTGGGCTCAGGGTTTTTCCTGATCCTGCACCTGTCGAATCGCAGCGGGCTCATCCGACGTCATCACAGAGGGGCGTCCTCTGTACTTCATCAGGAGAAAGCAACCATGGCCACCAACACCGTTCGCCTGCACCGCGTGCTGCGCACCACCCCCGACAAGCTCTACCGCGCCTTCGTGGAGCCCGGCGCCTTCGAGCGCTGGCTGCCGCCCTTCGGCTTCACCGGCAAGGTCCACACCATGGAGCCGGTGGTGGGCGGCGCGTGGCGCATGTCCTTCACCAACTTCGGCACCGGCCACGGCCATTCGTTCGGCGGCAAGTACCTGGAACTCGTGCCCGGCCAGCGCATTGCCTACGACGCGAGCTTCGACGATCCCCACCTGCCGGGCACGATGAAGACCACGGTGGTCCTGACCGCGGTCTCGTGCGGCACGGACATGTCCGTCGTGCAGGAAGGCATCCCCGAGGTGATTCCCGTCGAGATGTGCTACCTGGGCTGGCAGGAATCGCTGGTCGCGCTGGCGCAGCTGGTCGAGCCGAACATTCCGGGCTGAGGATCGGCTTCAGGCGCGCCGCGCTTCGCAGCCGGCGAAGCCCTTGAGCCCGGCCAGCTCATCGAGGATCGGACACTCCGGGCGCTCGTCGCCTTCGCAGCAGTGGGCCAGGCGCTCCAGCAGGCGCTTCATGTGCGCGAGCTCTTCGATCCGCTGGGCGAGGTCGTCGGCGCGTTCGAGCGCGACGCGCTTCACGTCGAAGCTTGCACGACGGCCGTCCTGCCACAGGGCGTGCAGCTCGACGACTTCCGGCGTGTCGAAACCCAGTGTGTGTGCGCGTCGCACGAAGCGCAGTGTCGACACGGCGCGCTCATCGTAGCGGCCTGCGTGCGCCGTGTCGTCGAGCAGTCCGAGCGATTCGCAGTCGCTCAGCAATTGCGCGGACGCACCGGAGCGTGCAACGACATCGGCAAGGGACAAGCGCGCCGCAGCAGCAGCCGGCGCCGTGGGATGTTCCATGAGGGTTCTCCTTCGAGCCAAAGCGCGAAGTCTCAACCTTCACACCATGAGAGAGTCAAACGCGAACAGCGCATGACCTTGGCGCGCCTGGGGTCTGGCGTTCGACGCGCTTGACCTTCACACGATGCCAAGCTTGACACTGCGAGTCACTCTTTTGAAAGGACTCACCCCATGCAAGCGTTTGAAATCCAGTCGATGACCTGCGGCAGTTGCGCCGGCCGCATCACCCGCGCCATCAAGGACCTGGACCCGCAGGCCAGGCTCGAAGTGGATGTGAAGCAAAGAACGGTGCGCATCGACACCACCGAAGACCGCCCCTCGCTGGTGGCGGCGTTGACGGAGGCCGGCTACCCGCCGAGTCCTTCCGCCCACTGAGCGCGCGGCGCGAACCGGGTTGCCCGGTTTCGCCGCAAAGCCTTACTTGAAGATCCGCACGATCGCGTCGTCGAACGCGAGCACGTCCGTTCCGACGTGCGTGGAGTTGAACTCCGTGTCGATGAGCTGCAGCCCCACGTAGCCCCGTTCGGACATCCGCTTGTACATCGCCTTCACCGGCACTTCGTTGCAGCCGCTGGCACAGTGCGCCAGGATCAGCGTGACGGGCAGCGGCCGGCCTGCGAGTGCGTCGAACATCTTCTTTTCGAGCGCGTTGTTCTCAGCCTCCTGCTGCCAGAAGGCCGCCTCGATGGAAATGAAGTACGAGAACACGAGGTTGTCGGGCGCCTCCAGGAACAGCGCCGTGGCCGCGAGGTTGCCGCTGGTCGACAGGCCCGTGAGCATGCGTTTCTTCGGGTCCGCGCGGTACTTCGATTCGATGAACGGCACCAGGTCCTTCGTGAGGAAGGTGTGGTACGCGTTGGCGCCCGGAAAGTTGTAGTCCTCCTGCCGGCGCGCGGTGTAGCCGATGCCCACGAGGATGGCCTTGGTGCCGCGCTTGAGCAGCACGTTCTTGAGGTTGGTGAAGCGCGTGTCGGGCAGGCCGTTGGTCGCGTCGCCGTCGAAGGCGTAGATGATCGGCACGGAGTCGCTGCTGCTGTCGTAGGCCGCCGGAATGAACACCTCGATCGGGTAGCGCACGCCATTGACGCTCGACGTCACGGTGTCCGACACCACCCGGCCATTGGCCGAAGGCGCCGGCTGCACCGGCGCTGTGCCCGTCGGCGGCAGGATCAGCGGCACACCGCCCCCGCCCCCGCCACCTCCTCCGCCCCCGCCCCCGCCGCAGGCGGACAGGGCCGCCATCAGCACAAAGCCGCCCATCACCGCGCACGCGCGGCGAAGCCATTCCTGTCTCATTTTTGGTTCCTCGTTCCCCGGTGCCAATCGCACCGCTCGGGATACTCAGGGCTGGCCTGAAGGCCGTCAATGTCGCCATGCAACCCGGCCATCGCCGTTAATTCGTTCGTTTCCAAAGCCCCCGATCCCCCGCCCGTGGGGATGAAACGACAGCATCAGGGAAATCCCTGAAGACCGCGCCCCAACGGCCCGGAACACGGCGCCCCACAAGGGAAACACGCCCCTGCCGCCCCCGCCAAAGCCCCTCGCGGCTGGCCCGCTACTTGCAATATCGCTCGGGAATGACAGAAAATTTTCATAACTGACATATATTTGTAAACCGATTTACATCACTCGCACCCTTCCCGGTGCATCGCCCGCCCCATGAGCACCAACGTCGACACCCCAGGCACCACCGTGGCCCAGCGCATTGCGCAGGCGCTGCCGCGGCTGACGCGTTCGCACCGGCAGGTGGCCGACTTCGTGCTCGGGCATCCGCTGCAGGTCGCGACGCTGCCCATCGACGAGCTTGCCGCCGCGGCCGGCGTGTCGGTGGCCACGGCCAACCGTTTTGCGCGCGCGCTCGACTTCGACGGCTACGCCGCCTTTCGCGCCGAGCTCGTGCGCGGCTTCGAGCCGCTGGTGGCGCCGGTCGAGCGGCTGCGTGGCAACCTGGAGCACCCGACCACGGTGGCCGAGGTGTTCGCCACCGCGCTCGACGAGAGCCGCCGCAACATCGAAGCCACGCGCCAGTCGCTGGACTACGCCGCCTGCGAGGCCGCGGTGCAGCGCATCCTGAAGGCGCGCTCGATCTACATCGGCGGCTTCGGCGCCAGCGCCTGGCTCGCAGGGCTGCTGCAGCACGGGCTCGATGGCTCCTGCAGCGACGTGCGCATGCTCTCCAGCGTGAGCGGCGTCACGCACTCGGCGCGCACGCTGATGCATGCGGGGCCGCAGGACCTGTTCATCGGCCTGACCTTTCCGCGCTACCTCACCGACACGGTGGCGCTCGCGCAGATCGCGCGCGGCCAGGGCTGCGCGGTGCTCGCGCTGACCGACCGGCCCAGCTCGCCCATCGCGCCGCTGGCCGACGTGGTGCTGTACGGCCAGACCGAAACCAGCTATCGCCCCAACTGCGAGACCAGCGTGCTCGCGCTGATCGAGGCACTGACCAGCGCGGTCGCCCTGCGCGCGCCCGGCGCGGCGCAGTCGGCCGGCCGCATCCTGCAGGCGGTGCGCCCGTGGCTGCACGGCGGGCTGGGCCAGGGCCATGCGCGCGGCGAAGTCTCCATGCCCCCCCTCCCCGCCGCCGTCGCTTCCGACGCCGGCAAGAAAAAGAAGAAAGCTTCCCGATGAAGAACGTCACACCGGTCATCGCCATCCACGGCGGCGCCGGCACCATCAGCGCCTCGACGACCAACCCCGAGCAGGCGCAGGCCTACCACGACGCGTTGCAGGCCATCGTGCGCGCCGCGCAGGCCGCATTGCTCAAGGGCATGTCCGCGCTCGACGCCACCTGCCTGGCGGTCGAGATGCTCGAAGACTGCCCGCTCTTCAATGCCGGCTACGGCGCGGTGTTCACGCACGAGGAAACGCACGAGCTCGACGCCGCCGTGATGGACGGCGCCACGCTCGCGGCCGGCGCCATCGCCGGCGTGAGCCACGTGCGCCGCCCGGTGCGCGCCGCGCGCGCCGTGCTCGAGGACGGCGCCCACGTGCTGCTGGCCGGCGCAGGAGCCGAAGCCTTCGCGCGCGACCGCGGCTTGGAGATGGTCGAGCCCTTCTTCTTCTCGACCGACGCGCGCCGCCAGCAGCTGTACCGCGTGCGCGACACGGGCCGCGTGGTCACCGACCACGAAGGCGCCGCCATGACCAAGCCGCCGCTGGACGAAGACAAGAAGTTCGGCACCGTCGGCGCCGTGGCGCTCGACATCCACGGCCACCTGGCCGCCGCCACCTCGACCGGCGGCATGACCAACAAGCGCGTGGGCCGCGTCGGCGACACACCGCTCATCGGCTCCGGCACCTACGCCGACGACCGCACCGCTGCCATCTCGTGCACCGGCAGCGGCGAAATGTTCATCCGCGTCGCAGCCGCCTACGACATCTGCGCGCGCATGGCCTACGGCGGCGCCACGCTCGAAGCGGCCACGCACGCCGTGGTGCACGAGTCGCTGCCCGCCATCGGCGGCACCGGCGGCCTGATCGCCGTCGACCGCCACGGCAACCTGAGCCTGGCCTTCAACACCGAAGGCATGTACCGCGGCCACGCGCGCGGCGACGAAACGCCAGTGACGGCCATCTTCGCCTGACGCACACGCCCTACTTTTCTCCCGCATCCGCCATGTCCTCCCCTGCCCTGAACCTGCCCGACGGCCGCGTGCTCGCCGTCGACGACCTCACCGTGCGTTTCTCGACCTCCGAGCGCACGGTCGATGCCGTCAAGAAGCTGTCCTTCCACGTCGACCACGGCGAAACGCTCGCGGTGGTGGGTGAATCGGGGTCGGGCAAGTCGGTCACCTCGCTCGCGCTGATGCGGCTGGTGGAGCACGGCGGTGGCCGCATTCTCGGCGGCAGCATGGCCTTCCGCCGGCGCAACGGCGAGGTGCTCGACCTGGCGCAGGCGCGCGACAGCACGATGCGTGGCATCCGCGGCGCCGACATCGCGATGATCTTCCAGGAGCCGATGACCTCGCTGAACCCGGTGTTCACCGCCGGCGACCAGATCGCCGAGGCCATCCGCATCCACCAGGGCAAGAGCAATGCGGCGGCGCGCGCCGAGGCGCTGCGCATGCTCGAACTCGTGCGCATTCCCGAAGCGCGCAACGTGCTCGACCGCTTTCCGCACCAGCTGTCGGGCGGCATGCGCCAGCGCGTGATGATCGCGATGGCGCTGTCGTGCAAGCCGCAGCTGCTGATTGCCGACGAGCCCACCACCGCGCTCGACGTGACGATCCAGGCGCAGATTCTTCAGCTCATCCGAGAGCTGCAGAAAGAGATGCGCATGGGCGTGCTCTTCATCACGCACGACATGGGCGTGGTGGCCGAAATTGCCGACCGCGTGCTCGTGATGTACCGCGGCGACAAGGTCGAAGCCGGCAGCTCCGACACCGTGTTCGCCTCGCCGCAGCATCCCTACACCCGGGCGCTGCTGTCGGCCGTGCCCAAGCTGGGCGCCATGCAGGGCACCGACCTGCCGGCCAAGTTCGAACTGCTGCGCACCGAAGACAGCACCGAGACCGTGCCCTGCACCGACACCACGCCGCAGACCACCGTGCGCGAAGACGCTGGCCCGATCCTGCGCGTGCGCGACCTCGTGACGCGCTTCGACGTGCGCAGCGGCATCTTCGGACGCGTGAAGCGCCGCGTGCATGCGGTGGAAAAGATCAGCTTCGACCTCTACCCCGGCGAGACGCTGGCGCTGGTCGGCGAATCGGGCTGCGGCAAGTCGACCACGGGCCGCTCGCTGCTGCGCCTGGTCGAGAGCCAAAGCGGCGCGATCGAGTTCGGCGGCAAGAACATCCGCGAGCTGCCCACGCGCGAGCTGCAGGCGCTGCGCCGCAACATCCAGTTCATCTTCCAGGACCCGTTCGCTTCGCTCGATCCGCGCGTGACGGTGGGCTTCTCGATCATGGAGCCGCTGCTCATCCACGGCATCGCCAAGGGCGCCGAGGCGCAGCAGCGCGTCGACTGGCTGCTGCAGAAGGTCGGCCTGCCGCCCGAGGTGGCGCAGCGCTATCCGCACGAGTTCTCGGGCGGCCAGCGCCAGCGCATCGCGATCGCGCGTGCGCTCGCGCTGAACCCGAAGGTGGTGGTGGCCGACGAATCGGTGTCGGCACTCGACGTGTCCATTCAGGCGCAGATCGTCAACCTCATGCTCGACCTGCAGCGCGAGCTGGGCGTGGCGTTCCTGTTCATCTCGCACGACATGGCCGTGGTCGAGCGCATCAGCCACCGCGTGGCCGTGATGTACCTGGGCCAGATCGTCGAGATCGGCCCGCGCCGCGCCGTGTTCGAAGCGCCGCAGCACCCCTACACACGCAAGCTGATGGCCGCCGTGCCGGTGGCCGACCCTTCGCGCCGCCACAAGCCGCGCGCGCTGCTCGAAGGCGAGATCCCCAGCCCGATCCGCGCCGTGGGCGACGAGCCCGACGTGCCGCCGCTGGTGCAGGTTGCGCCGGGCCACTTCGTTGCACGCCACGCCATCGGCGGCGCCTTCTGATTCCGAGCCGTTTTTTCACCCGCAGGCCCCCTGCATTTTTTCCACGAACCGACTGGAGTTCTTCCATGAAGCAATCTTCTTCCTCCCTGCGCTGGGCATCCGCATTGCTGGGCCTGGCCGCGCTCGCCGCCTCGGGCTCGGCACTGGCTGCCAAAGACGTGGTGCTGGCCATCGGCTACCAGCCGGAAACGCTGGACCCGTACAACACCAACACGACCATCACCACGGCCGTGACCAAGACCTTCTATGAAGGCCTGTTCCAGTTCGACAAGGACCTGAAGGTGCAGAACGTGCTCGCCGAGAGCTACGACGTGTCCAAGGACGGCCTGGTCTACACCATCAAGCTGCGCAGCGGCGTCAAGTTCCACGACGGCACCGACTTCAACGCCGAAGCCGTGAAGGTCACGCTCGACCGCGTGCTGAACCAGGACAACAAGCTCCTGCGCTACAACCAGTTCAACCGCGTGGGCAAGGTCGAGGCCGTGAACCCGACCACCGTGCGCATCACGCTGAAGGAGCCCTTCGGCCCCTTCATCAACTCGCTGGCCCACGCCTCGGCCGCCATGATCTCGCCCACCGCGCTGAAGAAGTGGGGCAACAAGGACATCGCTTTCCACCCCGTGGGCACCGGCCCCTTCGAGTTCGTCGAGTGGAAGCAGACCGACGCCGTCAAGGCCAAGAAGTTCGACGGCTACTGGAAGAAGGGCTACCCGAAGGTCGACAACCTGCAATGGAAGCCGGTGCTCGAGAACAACACGCGCGCCGCGATGCTGCAGACCGGCGAAGCCGACTTTGCCTTCCCCATTCCCTACGAGCAGGCCGAGCTGCTGAAGAAGAGCGACAAGCTCGAAGTGGTGGCCTCGCCCTCGATCATCACGCGCTTCCTGGCTTTCAACATGCTGCAGAAGCCGTATGACAACCCGAAGGTGCGCGAAGCCATCGGCTACGCCATCAACAAGGAAGCGCTGTCGAAGGTCGCCTTCGGCGGCTATGCCTTCCCCGCGCAAGGCGTGATGCCCCAGGGCGTGAAGTTCGCCGAGAAGATGGCGCCCATTCCCTACGACGTGAAGAAGGCCAAGCAGCTGCTGACCGAAGCCGGCTACCCGAACGGCTTCGAGTCGGTGCTGTGGAGCGCCTACAACAACACGACCAGCCAGAAGACGATCCAGTTCGTGCAGCAGCAGCTCGCACAGGTGGGCATCAAGCTGCAGGTGCAGGCGCTCGAAGTGGGCCAGCGCACCGAGCAGGTCGATGCATGGCCCGATCCGAAGACGGCCAAGGTCCGCATGTACTACACGGGCTGGTCGTCGTCGACCGGTGAAGCCGACTGGGGCCTGCGTCCGCTGTTCGCTTCCGAGTCGTGGGCGCCCAAGCTCAACAACATGTCGTTCTACAAGAGCGACGTGGTCGACGCCGCGATCGCCAAGGCGCTCGTGACGGTGGACGACAAGGAAAAGGCCGCGCTGTACAAGACCGCACAGGACGAGATCCGCAAGGACCTGCCGCGCGTGCCGCTGGTCACCGAGCAGAACCTGTCGGCGCACGCCAAGCGCCTGTCGGGTGTGTTCGTGATGCCCGACGCGAACATCAACATCGACGCGATGTCCGTGTCGAACTGATCGCGGCTCCTTCGTTTTCCTGACTGACTGTCCGGCGGGCGATGGCACCGCGCCATCGCCCGTTCGCGACAACCGTATCCCATGCTGAATTACTTCCTCAAACGACTGTTGGGCCTGATCCCGACACTGCTCATCGTGGCAGTGCTGGTGTTCCTGTTCGTCCACATGCTCCCCGGCGACCCGGCGCGCCTTGCCGCCGGCCAGGATGCCGACGAGCAGACCGTGGCCATGGTGCGCGCGGAGCTCGGGCTGGACAAGCCGCTGCCCCAGCAGTTCGTGAGCTTCTTCACCCACATGGTGCAAGGCGACTTCGGTACCTCGATCCGCACGCGGCGGCCGGTGTCGACGGAAATCGCCGAGCGCTTTTTCCCGACGGTGATGCTGACCATCACCAGCATGGTGTGGGCGGTGATCTTCGGCATGGGGATCGGCATCGTGTCGGCGGTGTACCGCAACAAATGGCCCGACCGCATCGGCATGACGCTGGCGGTGTCGGGCATCTCATTCCCCGCATTTGCATTGGGCATGCTGCTCATGCAGATCTTCTCGGTGCAGTTGGGCTGGCTGCCCACGGTGGGCGCCGCGACATGGCAGCACTACATCCTGCCCTCGATCACGCTGGGCGCGGCGGTGGCCGCCGTGATGGCGCGCTTCACGCGCGCCTCGTTCGTCGAAGTGATCCAGGAAGACTTCGTGCGCACTGCGCGCGCCAAGGGCGTGCACGAAACCAGCGTGGTGTTCAAGCACACGCTGCGCAACGCGCTGATTCCGGTGGTCACGATGATGGGCCTGCAGTTCGGCTTCCTGCTGGGCGGCTCCATCCTCGTGGAGGCGGTGTTCAACTGGCCCGGCCTGGGCCGCCTGCTGGTCGATGCCGTGCAGATGCGCGACTACCCCGTGATCCAGACGCTGGTGCTGCTGTTCTCGCTCGAATTCATCCTGATCAACCTCGTGGTCGATGTGCTGTACGGCTACATCAACCCGACCATCCGCTACAAGTGAGCACGCAGCCATGACGCAAGCTACCGGCGTGTCTGCCGAATCCATCGTTCCCCTGTCCCCCGTTGCCGTTGCGCTGACCGCCGGCAAGGTCCGCACGCCCTGGGGCGAATGCTGGCGCCGTTTCAAGAAACAGCCCGTGGGCATCGTGGCGGCCATCTTCGTGCTGCTGCTGGTGGTGATCGCGGTGTTCGCACCGTGGATCGTGCCCTTCGATCCCGAGAACTTCTTCGACTACGACATGCTGAACAGCGGGCCCTCGGCCACGCACTGGTTCGGCGTCGATCCGCTGGGCCGCGACATCTTCAGCCGCATCCTGGCGGGCACGCGCATCTCGCTGGCGGCCGGCTTCCTGTCGGTGCTGGTGGGCGGCATCATCGGCACGGCCTTCGGCCTGCTGGCGGGCTACTACGAAGGCTGGTGGGACCGCATCGTGATGCGCATCTCGGACGTGCTGTTCGCCTTCCCCGGCATCCTGCTGGCGCTGGGCGTGGTGGCCATCCTGGGCAGCAGCATGACCAACGTGGTGGTGGCGGTGTCGGTGTTCAGCGTGCCGGCCTTTGCGCGCCTGGTGCGCGGCAACACGCTGGTGCTCAAGCAGCAGACCTACATCGAGGCCGAGCGCAGCATCGGCGCGTCCGACTGGACCATCATCGTGCGGCACATCCTGCCGGGCACGATCTCGTCGATCGTCGTGTACTTCTCGATGCGCGTGGGCACCTCGATCATCACGGCGGCCAGCCTGTCGTTCCTGGGCATGGGCGCGCAGCCGCCGACGCCCGAGTGGGGCGCGATGCTCAACGAAGCCCGCGCCGACATGGTGACCTCGCCGCACGTGGCGCTGTTCCCCAGCCTGGCCATCTTCTTCACCGTGCTGGCCTTCAACCTGCTGGGCGATGCGCTGCGCGACGCGCTCGATCCGAAGATCGACCGCCAGTAAGCCCGCTCTTCCTTTTCCTCTCTTCATGGCCTCGACGACTTCCCTGCCCTTCATCGGCACCCTGCCTGCGGGCATGCGCGACGCCATCACCGACGTCGCGGGCGTCACGGTCGGCCACCGCACGCTGGCCGACGGCCCGGTGCAGACCGGCGTGACGGTGATCCGCCCGCACGCCGGCGACCCGTTCCGCGACAAGGTGCCGGCCGCGGCCGTGGTGCTCAACGGCTTCGGCAAGAGCGTGGGGCTGGTGCAGCTGGCCGAACTCGGCGTGCTGGAAACGCCGATCGCGCTGACCAACACCTTCTCGGTCGGCACCGTGGCGACGGCGCAGATCCGCCACTGCGCGGCGGCCAACCCCGAGACCGGCCGCGCGCTGCCCACGGTGAACCCGCTGGTCTTCGAGTGCAACGACGGTTTTCTCAACGACATCCAGCGGCTGGCCGTGACCGAGGCCGACTACCTGCAGGCGCTCGACGCTGCCGGGGCCGATTTCGAACAGGGCTCGGTCGGCGCGGGGCGCGGCATGTCGAGCTTCCAGCTCAAGGGCGGCATCGGCAGCGCATCGCGCCGCGTGGCGATGGCCGACGGCACGACCCACACGGTGGGCACGCTGGTGCTGGCGAACTACGGGCGCCAGCCGCAGCTGGTGCTGGCCGGGCACGCGGTGGGCGAACGGCTCGCGGCGCTGCAGGCAGCGAAAGAAGCGTCGGAGCCCGAGAAGGGCTCGATCATCATCGTCGTCGCCACCGATGCGCCGCTCGATGCGCGCCAGCTGCGCCGCCTCGCACTGCGCGCGGGCGCGGGGCTGGCCCGCACCGGCTCGGTCTACGGCCACGGCAGCGGCGACCTCGTGCTGGCCTTCTCGACCGCCTACACGATCCCCGACCGCGCCGACCGGCCCATGCCGGCCGTGGCGATGCTGCACGACACCCTGCTCGACGGGCTGTTCCAGGCCGCGGCCGACAGCACCGAGCAGGCCATACTTCATGCGCTGTGGCGCGCCACGCCGGTCACCGGCCGCGACGGCAACCACCGCGCGGCGCTCGGCGAACTGCTGCCGGCGTCTTCCCTTTCACCTCTCGCCTGAAACACACGTCCATGAAAGTCCTGATCTCCACCGACATCGAAGGCGTTGCGGGCGTCTACCACCACGAGCAGGCACGCCAGGGCAACCCCGAGTACGAGCGCGCCCGCGTGCTGATGGCGCAGGAGGCCAACGCCGCGATTGCCGGCGCCTTCGACGCCGGTGCCACCGAGGTGCTGGTGAACGACTCGCACGGCGGCTTTCGCAACATGCCGCCCGACGTGCTCGATGCACGCGCCCGCGTCGTGCAGGGCAAGCCGCGCTACCTGAGCATGGTGGCCGGCGTGGAAGAAGGCGTGGACGCGCTGTGCATGGTGGGCTATCACTCGCGCGCACAGGGCCGCGGCATCCTGGCGCACACGATCAACAGTTTCGCCTTCGCGAGCATCTCGCTCGGCAACCAGGAACTGGGCGAAGCCGGGCTCTACGGCGCGCTGGCCGGCGAGTACGGCGTGCCCGTGGTGATGGCCAGCGGCGACGACGTGTTCATCTCCGAGAACCAGGCGCTCTTCCCGCATGCGAGCTTCGTACAGACCAAGAAGGCGACCGGCTTCAACAGCGGCGTGTCGCTGTCGCCGGAGCAGTCGCGCCAGGCGATCCGCGCCGGCGTGATCGAAGGGCTGGCCGCGCGTGCCCATGCACGTCCGCTGGTCTTCCAGGGTCCGCAGGTGGTCACGCTGCGCACCCAGTCGCCGATGATGGCCGACCTGTTCTGCCAGTGGCCGAGCTTCGAGCGCGTCGATGGCGTCACGCTGCGCTTCACCGCTGAAACAGTGGAGTCGGCCGTGCGCATGCTGAACTGCTGTTCGGCGATGTCGTCGATGCTGCGCTGAAGCCGCACCTTCTCAGGGCAATGCGAGGCTGAAGCGCACTTGGCCGTCCTGCCCGGCGCTGTCGAGCCGGGCGTGTCCGCGGTGCAACTCGGCGATCTGATGCACGAGGTACAGCCCCAGCCCGGCGCCCGGTGAGCGCGCCGCCTGGCGGCCACGGAAATACTTCTCAAACAGCCGCGGCACCTCGTCGTGCGGAATGGCGTCGCCGGGGTTGCTCACGCGGATGTCCAACCCGCCCGCTTCCGCCGGCACCACGTCCAGCACGATCGCCCGGCCGGCCGGCGTGTGGCGATCGGCGTTGGCCAGCAGGTTGCGCAGCGCCACGCGCAGCAGGCCGGGGTCGCACACCAGCTGCGGCGGCAACTGCCCGTCGTGCCACACGACGCGGCCGTCCGGCCAGTCGGCCACGAGGTCCTCGAACAGCTCCATCAGCTCGTCGCGCTCGCAAGGGCGTGGCTGGAACGGCGTCTGGCCGGCTTCCATGCGGTCGGAGGTGAGGTATTCGTCGACCAGCGCGGTCATGCGCTGCGCGGCGGCACGCAGGTTCAGGCAGCGCGCCAGGGTCTTCTCGCGCGCGGCGTCGAGGTTCTTCGCAATCTGCTGCGCCGTGGTGTGGATGATGGCCAGCGGCGTGCGGAACTCGTGCGACACCATCGCGACAAAGTCCACCTGCGACTGCTTGGCGCGGCGCTCGGTCTCCAGCGCCGCGCGCAGGTCGACCTCGAGGCGCTGGCGTTGTTCGATCTCGCCGCGCAGGTCGGCCGTGCGCCGGCGCACTTCCGCCTCCAGCCGGTCGTTCTGGCGGCCGACCACGTGCACGAGGCGGGCTTGCGCGGCTTCCTTTTCGCGGCGCAGCTGGTCGTAGCGGCGGTTCAGCCGCATGCTCATCAGCAGCAGGTGCAGCAACGTGCCGATGGCGGTCGCGTTGTCGGTCCAGGCGCCGGCCGGCAGCCAGCCCTGGTTGCGCAGGAAGCTCACCATCACGCCCGCGTAGTAGATGCCGAAGATGATGAGAAAAGCCCGCGCCTGCCCCTGGTCGCGCGGCAGCAGCCACAGCGCGGCGCCGATCAGGTAGACGATACACAGCATCGCCGTCCCCTGTACCGCCTGCATGGCCAGGCCGTTGGCGCCGGCCAGCACCAGCGCCACCGCGATGGCACTCACAAGGCCCACCGTGCGCACCACCACGCGGGTGAAGCGCGGCCACCGCACATCGGTGCCCAGCTGCATGCCGGCGAACCGGATGCCGATGGCCACGCCGGCGCAGATCGACAGGCTCAGCAGCATGTCGGACAGCCGCGCGGGAATGGCCAGCAGCTGCTGCGGCAGCCCCGCCGTCAGGAACTCGACCAGCAGCGCGTTCGCCACGTAGACCAGGTACCAGGCGCTCAGCCGCTCGCGCGTCATCTGCCAGAACAGCGTGTGAAAGGCGAGCAGCATCAGGCCGAATCCGAAGCCCAGGCCGTAGAAGAGGTACTCGCGCCGCGCGGTGCCCGCGTAGACCTCGGGCGCGGCGAAGCCGATGGTGGTCGACATGGCGTTGCGCGACTGCAGGCGCAGCAGCAGCGGCGTGGGCTCGGTGCTCTCCAGCGTGAGCGGCAGCTGCACGTTGCGCGCGTCGACGGGCCAGTGCTCGCGGCCGATGTCTTCGCCCGAGTGCACGGCCAGCTGCCAGCGGCCGGTGTCGTCCTGGCGGTACAGCCGCACATCGTCGAGCAGCGCATTCCTGAACTGCGCCAGCCAGCGCTGCTGCGGCGCGTCGGCCGGGCGCTGCACCTCGAGCTTGATCCACACGGCGTCGCGCGTGAAGCCCGCATTCACGGCCCCAGGCAAGGCCTTCCAACCCGGCGCGGCGGCGGCTTCGTCGGCACTGAGGCGGCCTTCGGGGTCGCGCAGCATCGACAACTGGCCGTGGCTGTCGACGCTTGCCAACGGATTCAGCCGCAGCACGCCGGCGGCGGCCGCGGCGGCCGCGGCGGAAAAGAGAAGGCCCAGCACGGCAAGACAACCGCACCGCCACAGGCACCGAGCAAGGCGTTTCATGGGCGCGGATTATCGAGGGCGCCCCTACAATCCGCGCGCCTTTCATCGTGCTTAGAAACGCTCAGATTCCCTCGGCCACCAGCCCCTACCCTGTTCCCATGCGTGATGTGATCCTGCTGGAAGATGAAGCCGTGCTGCGCGAAGAGTTGAGCGAGTTCCTGACCGGCAGCGGCTACCGGGTTGATGCCGAGGCGTCACTCGAAGGTTTCCACCGCACCTACGACCCCGCCCGCCACGGCATCGCGCTGGTCGACCTCGGCCTGCCCGACGGCGACGGCCTGTCGCTGATCCGCGAACTGCGCGAACGCGGCGAGCGCCTGGGCATCGTCGTGCTGACGGCGCGCGGCGGCGCCCGCGACCGCGTGACGGGGCTGGACATCGGCGCCGACTACTACCTGTCCAAGACCACCGACCTCGATGAGCTGGCGGCCACGCTGGCGGCGCTGTCGCGGCGCCTGGGCGATTCGCCCGCCGCGCTGCCGGCCGACGCCTGGGTGCTGGAGCTGGGCCCGCGCCGGCTGTCGCCGCCGGGCTTCGCGCCCATTGCGCTGTCGGAGCAGGACCTCACGGTGCTGCACGAACTGATGCGCAGCGCCGGCGAGATCGCCAGCCGCCAGCAGATCGTGCAGGCCCTGGGCGAGCACTACCTGAGCTACGACCAGCGCCGTCTCGACACCCAGATTCGCCGCCTGCGGCGCAAGGTCAGCGAGGCCACCGGCCTGGTGCTGCCGATCAACACGGCGCGTAACGCCGGCTACCGCTTCCACGCCAAGACGCTCATCCGGCGCTAGTCCGGCGCTGTCCGGGCGCCGCTTCGGCGCTCAGAAACGCTCAGTTTCATTTCGATACCCACCGCTAATCTGCGGCACAGGCAGCGACTTGAGGCACGGATGAAGGCATGAGCGATCTCGCCAGGACAACTTCTTATGTGGTCCCCTACGTGGTCCACGTCAAAGGCCAGAACTTCACTTTGAAGGATGTCATGGTGGCCGCGGACATCTACCGGCTGCGGATCGAGGAGCAGATCGGCGATCCGCTGCGGGTGGTGAAGTGCTTCCAGGCCTGGTCGAAGGAGCGTCACCACGGCATCGAGCACCTGAACCGGACTGAAGCCCGGCTGGCCCGCGAATGGCTCAATGCCCAACACCAGGCCGACAAGGCCGCGCGGCAGCTGCTGAGTTCGCCGCAGACCCTCGGCTTCGACTTCAAGCTGCGGTAGGCGCCCTGCGCGGGTGCCCCCGGGTTCCTAGAATCCAGCGTCCGGCGACCCCGCGCCGGCCTTCGCGCCTTATCCGGAATAAGCAACCAACCGCCTCGCAACCCGCATGGATGCTGGTGAATAAGCTTATCCGCATAAGACGCGAACCAAAAAATAGTTTGTTTCCATAAGGCGGGCTTTCAGAATCCGGGGCTTCTTGCTGGGGCGCTGGACGCACCGCACTTCAAGACACATACGCACGATGTACCAATACACAGAATTCGACCGCCAGTTCGTTCACCAACGCGCTGCCCAGTTCCGAGATCAGCTCGAGCGCTGGCAAAAGGGCCGCCTGCACGAGGACGAGTTCCGCCCCCTGCGCCTGCAAAACGGCTGGTACGTGCAGCGCTACGCGCCGATGCTGCGCGTGGCCGTGCCGTACGGCGAGCTGTCGAGCAAGCAGCTGCGCGTGCTGGCCCGCATCGCCCGCGAATACGACGAGCCCGAGGCCGAGGTCTACCGCAAGGCCATCGAGACCCAGGGCCTGCTCGGCAGCCACAAGCTGCCCACCCACTACGCCCACTTCACGACGCGCCAGAACGTCCAGTACAACTGGATTCCGCTGGCCAAATCGGCCGACGTGATGGACCTGCTAGCTTCGGTCGACATGCACGGCATCCAGACCAGCGGCAACTGCATCCGCAACATCACGAGCGACGAGCGCGCCGGCATCGCCGTCGACGAGATCGCCGACCCGCGTCCGTTCGCGGAAATCATGCGCCAGTGGAGCACGCTGCACCCTGAATTCGCCTTCCTGCCGCGCAAGTTCAAGATCGCCATCACCGGCGCCACCGAAGACCGCGCCGCCACCGGCTGGCACGACGTGGGCCTGCACGTGGTGAAGAACGACGCGGGAGACATCGGTTTCCGCGTGCAGGTGGGTGGCGGCATGGGCCGCACGCCCATCATCGGCACCGTGCTGCGCGAGTTCCTGCCCTGGCAGCAGATCATGAATTACCTCGAAGCGGTGATCCGGGTCTACAACCGTTATGGCCGCCGCGACAACATCTACAAGGCGCGCATCAAGATCCTGGTGAAGGCCGAAGGCCAGCGCTACATCGACGACGTCGAGGCCGAGTACAAGCAGATCCTCGAGCACGACGGCGCACCGCACACCATCACGCAGGAGGAGTACGACCGCGTGGCCGCCTCCTTCGTGCCGCCGACGCTGGCCACCCGCGTGCTGCAAAGCGCCGAAAAAACCGACGCTGAACTGCGTGCCCACGCCGCCGACGACGTCATGTTCGCGCGCTGGCTGGCCCGCAACGTCGACGCCCACAAGAACCCCGCGCTGCGCGCCGTGACGCTGTCGTTCAAGCGCCTGAAGCAGGCGCCCGGTGACGCCTCGGGCGACCAGCTCGACACCATCGCCGAGCTGGCCGACCGCTTCTCGGCCGGTGAAGCCCGCGTGACGCACGACCAGAACGTGGTGCTGCCCTGGGTGCACGCCGAAGACCTGCACGCGCTGTGGCTCGCCGCCCGCGCCGCCGGTTTCGCCAGCGCCAACGTGCAGCTGCTGACCGACATGATCGCCTGCCCCGGCGGCGACTTCTGCGCGCTGGCCAACGCCCGCTCCATTCCCATCGCCGAAGCCATCACCGAGCGCTACCAGGACCTCGACGAGCTCGACGACCTGGGCGAGATCGACCTGCACATCAGCGGCTGCATCAACTCGTGCGGCCACCACCACAGCGGCCACATCGGCATCCTGGGCGTCGACAAGGACGGCAAGGAGTGGTACCAGGTCACCCTCGGCGGCTCCGACGGCTCCGCGCTCAGCGGCGCGCCGCAGGCCGGCAAGGTGGTCGGTCCCTCGTTCTCGGCGGCCGAAGTGCCGGGCGTGATCGAGGCCGTGCTCACCACGTACCGCGACACCCGCGCCAACGGCGAGACCTTCATCGACACCCTGCGCCGCGTGGGCCACGACCCGTTCAAGGCCGCGGCCAACGGTGCGCGATTCAAGGTGGAGGAAGCAGCATGAAGAAGACGCTCAACATTCTTTCGGCCGAAGAACACATCGACGACGGCGACCCGAAGGTCCTGCAACTGGCCAACGACGCCGACCCGCTCGCCATCGAGGTGTGCCTGGCGGACATCGAACGCATCGACCTGAACTTTCCGAAGTTCACCGATGGCCGCGCCTACAGCCAGGCCTTCCTGCTGCGCCGCCGCCTCGGCTTCACGGGCGACATCCGCGCCACCGGCGACGTGCTGATCGACCAGCTGGTGCAGATGGAACGCACCGGTTTCTCCAGCGCCGTGCTCAAGGAAGGCGTGGACGCCTCCGACGCACAGCGCCAGTTCGACCGCTTCGCCACGTTCTACCAGGGCGATGCGGTGAAGACCGCGCCGCACTTCGTCGCCGGCGCCTGAGCAGACAAGAGAGTCCCATGAGCATCGCCACCGACATCGACTTCGCACGCATCAACACCGAACTCGGCCGCAACGCCGAGGGCCTGGTGGACTGGGCCGTCGGCCTGGGCCAGCCCGCGATCATCACCACCAACTTCCGCCCCTTCGAGGCCGTGATCCTGCACATGGTCACGCGCGCCAAGCGGGACGTGCCGGTGGTCTGGATGGACAACGGCTACAACACCGAGGCCACCTACCGTTTTGCCGACGAGGTGACGAAGCTCCTGGGCCTTCATCTACACATCTACCTGCCGCGCCGCTCGCGCGCGCACCGCGAGGCGGTCGAAGGCGCCACGCCGGCGCTGGACGATCCGCGCCACGCGGCCTTCACCGAAGAAGTGAAGCTGGAACCCTTTGCTCGCGCACTGCGCGAGACCGCGCCCAAGGTCTGGTTCACCGCGCTGCGGGCCACCGACACGGCCGTGCGCGCGCAGATGGACCCGGTCAGCGTCAACCCGGACGGCCTGATCAAGGTCGCGCCGCTGCTGCACTGGTCGTCCAAAGAGCTTTACGAATACTGCGAAGCCAACGGCCTGCCCAACAACTTCGACTACGTGGACCCGACCAAGGGCGAGGACAACCGCGAATGCGGCTTGCACCTGTCGCACTGAACGATCGCTCTCCGCCTCCAGGACCCATCCGATGAACGCCCGTACCGAAGCCGACCTGCTGCAGCCGCCCATGCATTCACCCGCGAACCTGTCCAACACGCACCTCGACGCGCTGGAAGAAGAAACCATTTTCATCCTGCGCGAAGTGGCCGCCGCCTTCGAGCGCCCCACCCTGCTGTTCTCGGGCGGCAAGGACTCGCTGGTGCTGCTCAAGTGCGCTGAAAAAGCCTTCGGCGTCGGCCGCATTCCCTACCCGCTGCTGATGATCGATACCGGCCACAACTT
Source organism: Variovorax boronicumulans (assembly GCF_009811375.1). Classification (NCBI taxonomy): domain Bacteria; kingdom Pseudomonadati; phylum Pseudomonadota; class Betaproteobacteria; order Burkholderiales; family Comamonadaceae; genus Variovorax; species Variovorax boronicumulans. The sequence continues at coordinate 1,975,964 of NZ_BKDH01000001.1, read as the reverse complement.
CCCCGAAGTGACGGCCTACCGCGACCAGCGCGCGAAAGAACTGGGCGCCGAACTCATCGTGCGCAGCGTCGAAGACTCGATGAAGCGCGGCACCGTGCGCCTGGCGCACCCCGGCGAGTCGCGCAACGCGCACCAGTCGGTGACGCTGCTCGAAGCGATCGAAGAATTCCGCTTCGACGCGCTGATCGGCGGCGCCCGCCGTGACGAGGAAAAGGCCCGCGCCAAGGAGCGCATCTTTTCGCACCGCGACAGCTTCGGCCAGTGGCAGCCCAAGGACCAGCGCCCCGAGCTGTGGACGCTGTTCAACACGCGCCTGGCCCCCGGCGAGCACTTCCGCGTGTTCCCGATCTCCAACTGGACCGAGCTCGACGTGTGGCAATACATCGAGCGCGAGAACGTCGGCCTGCCGTCGATCTACTACACGCACAAGCGTGAAGTGGTCGAGCGCCGCGGCCTGCTGGTGCCCGTGACCGAACTCACGCCACCGCGCGACGGCGAGACCGTGCAGGTGCGCGACGTGCGCTTTCGCACGGTGGGCGACATCACGACCACCTGCCCGGTCGAGAGCCTGGCCGCAGGCGCGGGCGATGTGGTGCTGGAGACGCTGTCGGTCGACGTCAGCGAGCGCGGCGCCACGCGCATGGACGACATGACTTCGGAAGCTTCGATGGAGAAGCGCAAGAAAGACGGATATTTCTGATGAGCACGACGACGGCAACCCTCGACACCACCGCCCTTCACGGCGACACCGGCACCGCCCTGCGCTTCATCACCTGCGGCTCGGTCGATGACGGCAAGAGCACGCTCATCGGCCGCCTGCTGGTCGACAGCAAGACCGTGCTGCAAGACCAGCTGGCCGGCGTGCAGCGCGGCGGCGAGACCGACCTGGCCCTGCTGACCGACGGCCTCTCGGCCGAGCGCGAGCAAGGCATCACGATCGACGTGGCCTACCGCTACTTCTCGACCGCCAAGCGCAAGTTCATCATCGGCGACGCGCCGGGCCACGAGCAGTACACGCGCAACATGGTCACGGCCGTATCGGCCGCCGACGCGGCCGTGGTGCTGGTCGATGCCACCAAGCTGGCCTGGGCCGCCGAGGTCGAAGACGGCACCGTGGTCAAGCGCGAGCTGCTGCCGCAGACGCGCCGCCACACGCTGCTGGCCCACCTGCTGCGCGTGCAGTCGATCGTGTTCGCGGTCAACAAGCTCGACGCCATCGACGACGCCGCGCTCGCCTTCGAGCGCATCTCGACCGCGCTGAACGCCTTTGCCGAAGCGGCCGGCGTGAAGGTCGCGGCCATCGTGCCGATCTCGGCCCTCAAGGGCTGGAACGTGGCCACGCGCCATGCCGACTGGGTCGGCTACGAAGGCCCGAGCCTGCTCGAGCTGCTCGAAGACCTGCCCGTGACCGCGCAGGACGAAGCCGTGCCCTTCGCCTTCCCGGTGCAGTGGGTCGAGAAGTTCTCGGCCTCGGCCGACACCTCGCAGGGCCGCCGCGTGTTCTGGGGCCGCGTCGCCTCGGGCCATGTGGAGCCCGGCCAGCGCGTCACGGTGCTGCCCAGCAACCAGACCGCCACCGTGGCGCAGGTGCTGAGCCACACGCGCCAGCCCAAGTCCGTGCATGCGGGCCACAGCGCCGGCATCGTGCTCGACCGCGAACTCGACGTGTCGCGCGGCGACTGGCTGCTGGCGCCCGAGGCCTTCGAGCCCGTGCGCGAGATCACCGCCACCGTGGCCTGGCTCGACGACGAGCCGCTGGTCGCGGGCCGCGTGTACTGGGCGCTGCAGGGCCACCGCTGGGTCAAGGCCAAGGTGGCGCGCATCGTCGACCGCGTGAACATCACCACCCTCGAATCCGAGCCGGCGACCCAGCTGGAAGCCAATTCCATCGGCGATGTGGTGCTCGCGCTGCAGCAGCCGCTGGCCGTCCTGCCCTTCGCCCAATCGCGTGCGCTGGGGTCGCTGGTGCTGGTCGATACGGCCTCTCATCGCACCTCCGCTGCCGTGCTCGTGCAGCCGCCCGCCGCAAAGGCCTAAAATCTAGGGTTTTCCAGCCCCTTCTCCTGACGCTAAAAGACAAATGACCCACGTCGTCTCCGAAGCCTGCATCCGTTGCAAATACACCGACTGCGTGGACGTTTGCCCCGTCGACTGTTTCCGCGAAGGTCCCAACATGCTGGTGATCGACCCGGATGAATGCATCGACTGCGCCGTCTGCATCCCCGAATGCCCGGTCAATGCGATCTACGCCGAGGAAGACCTGCCGGCCGACCAGATCGCCTTCATCAAGCTGAACGCCGAGCTGGCCCTGGCCGACGGCTGGAAGAGCATCACCAAGCGCAAGCCCGCCCTGCCCGAAGCTGAAGAGTGGAAGGACAAGACCGGCAAGATCTCGGAGCTGGTGCGCTGAGCCAGGCGCCCGCACCGATCGAGACCGACGCGCTGATCATCGGCGCCGGTCCGGTCGGCCTGTTCCAGGCCTTCCAGCTGGGCCTGCTCGAGATTTCCTGTCACATCGTCGATGCGCTGCCCGCCGCGGGCGGCCAGTGCGTGGCGTTGTACGGCCACAAGCCGATCTACGACATTCCCGGCACCCCGGTCACCAGCGGGCGCGATCTGGCGCAGTCGCTGCTGCAGCAGGTGGCGCCGTTCAAGCCGCAATTCCACTTCGGCGAGCAGGTTTCTACCCTGGCCCGCCAGGGCGACGACCGCCTGCTGCTGACCACCTCGGCCGGCACGGCCTTCCTTGCGAAGACCGTGTTCATCGCGGCCGGCGTTGGCGCCTTCGTGCCCAAGCGCATCACGGTCGACGGGATCGCTCAGTTCGAAGGCGCGACGCTGTTCTATCACCCCGATTCGCTCGACCGCTTCGCCGGCCAGACGGTCGTGGTCAACGGCGGCGACGACATCGCGCTCGAAACCGCCATCGCCCTCACGTCCCTGGCTAAGCAGGTGACGCTGGTCCACCGTCGCGACGGCTTCCAGGCCGATGAGGCGAACGTGGCCGCCATGCGCGCCCTCGTGGCCGACGGCAAGCTGGCCTTCCGGATCGGCCAGCCGAGCGCCTTCGACGGCAAGCAACTGCAGATCACCACGCCCGACGCCACCACGGTCGAGCTTCCGCTCGACGCGCTGGTCGCCTGCCTGGGCATCTCGCCGCGCCTGGGGCCCATCGCTGACTGGGGCCTCGAGCTGGAGCGCAAGCAGGTGCCCGTCGACACTGAGAAGTACGAAACCCGCGAGCCCGGTGTGTTCGCGGTGGGCGACATCAACACCTACCCGGGCAAGAAGAAGCTCATCGTCTGCGGCTTCCACGAGGCCACCCTGGCGGCCTGGGGCGCCGCGGCGCGGGTGTTCCCCGGCAAGGCGATCCCGCTGCAGTACACGACCACCAGCACGCGCCTGCACGAGCTGCTGGGCGTGGCGGGCACTACCCCGCGCTGAGCAGCAGCGGCCGGTAGGCGTCGATGAAGCTGCCCACGGCGGCGACGTAGCGGTCGATATCCTGCGCCGACAACGGCAGCGAGAGCACGACGAATCCGCGCGGCGAGGTGTAGATCCCCTCGCTCAGCAGGTGGAAGAACAGCAGCTGCCGCAAGCGCCCGTCCACCGCCGCCAGGTCGGCCACGCGCCGCACCTCGCCCCGCAGGAAATGCGCATTCATGAGCGAGCCCACGCCGGTGAACTGCATCGCGACACCCTCGTGTTCGCACAGCGCATTGAGCCGTGACCGCATCGCCTCGCCGCGCTCGGCCAATGCTGCTGCCGCCTCGGGCGTGAACAGCTGCGTGAGGCCCGCATAGCCGGCCGCCATCGTCATCACGTTGTTGTTGAAGGTGCCTGAGTGCGCGAGCGCCCCGGTGCGTGGGTCGAACTGCGCCATCACGTCCGCCCGTCCACCGAAGGCGCCGAAGGACATGCCGCCACCGATGTACTTGCCCAGCGTCGTCAGGTCGGCTCGAATGCCCAGCCCGTTCGCCAGCCCGTGCGGCCCCAGCCGCGAAGTCATCACCTCGTCGAAGATCAACAGAGCACCGACCCGCGTGGCCCCGTCGCGCAGCGCCTGCAGGAAATCGCGCCCGCCCGGAATGCAGCCGCTCGCGCCCTGCATCGGTTCGACCAGGATGGCGGCGATGTCCGCACCGTGTTCGTCGATCTGCGCACGCGCCGTGCCCGCGTCGTTGTAGGGCAGCACGAGGAAGTCGAAGGGCACGGTCGTCGGCGACGGCTGGTCGCCGAAACCGAGCACGCCGCCGTGGTAACCGCCCGAGAACACCACGATCTTGCGCCGCCCCGTGAAGCGCAGCGCGGCCGTGAGCGCCATCAGGTTCGCCTCGGTGCCCGAGTTGGTGAAGCGCAGCTGCTCGACCTGCGGGAAGCGCTCGCAGATCGTCTGTGCGAGCCGACCTTCGAGCAGGTTGTGCCCCGTGAGGTTGATGCCGCCCTGCATCGCCGCGATGACCGCCTCGCGGATCTCGGGCGCCGAGTGGCCGTAGACGCCGGCCGTGTACTCGGCGATGAAGTCGGTGTAGCGGTGGCCGTCCGCGTCCCAGAGCGACGCGCCCTCGCCTTTGGCGATGGTGAGCGGGAACGGCGCATAGAACAGCACCGAGCGGCTGTTGGCGCCGGGCATGTAGCGCGTCTGCGCCTCGAAGCGGCGCAGGCTTTCGGGGTTGCCGTCGGTGAAGCGTTGATGGGCCTGGGCCAGGGCCTGATCGATGGCGGTCGTCATGGGAGACATCCTTTGGGAGTGAAACGTGCCGGGAGCACCCGGCCCATTTAATTGATCAATGCTCAATTAATAATATTTATACAATCAATTCACCCGCTGCACAATGGCCGCATCCATGAAGAAAAAAGTCCCCGAGCCTCGCCCCCGGACGGCCGGCCGCCCTGCCGGCGGTGCGGCGCTGTCGAAGCAGCGCATCGCCGAAGCCGCGCTGGCGCACATCGACGCCTTCGGCCTCGGCGCCTTCAGCATGCGAGAGATCGCGGCGCAGCTCGGCGTGTACCCGGCCACGGTGCACTGGCATGTCAGCACGCGCGAGGCCCTGCTGGCCGAAGTCGCGGCCACGGTCATGGCGCAGGTCACGCCGCCCAAGGGCACGCTCGCCTGGCAGGACTGGATCATTGAGTTGTTCCACCGCTGCCGCGCCGCGGTGCGGCAGCACCCCAACGTGGCGCAGCTGCTCGGGGCGCAGCTGGTGTCCAACGGCAGCCTGCCGACCGAACTGGTCGAAGGCGTGCTGGCGGCGCTGACCGAGGCCGGCTTCGACGGCGAGCCGCTGCGCGAGGCCTACAACTGCGTGATCGCCGCGATGCTGGGCTTCTTGACGATGGAGTTCTCGCCCCTGCCCGCCGACAACACGCAGGCCTGGGCCGAAGAGCTGCGCGAGCGCGTCCACACGATCCGCCCGCTCGACCATCCCGTGCTTTCGCGCCACCTGCCGCAGCTGGCCAACAAGGCCTTCATCCTGCGCTGGGACAACGGCACCACCGTGCCGCTCGACAGCAGTTTCGAGCGGCACATCCAGATCACGATCGACGGGTTGGAGGCTTTCGCGCGCAGGCTCAAGCCGGCGCAGTGAGCGCGATGCGCAGCAGCGCGTCCTTCAGCCACAGCACGCCCGCATCCGAATTCGAGCGGCGGTTCCAGCAGACGACCGAGCGGTAGCCCGGCAGCTCGAAGGGCAGCGGGTGCACCGCGAGCCGGTCGCGAAAGCGCTCGGCCACGCGCAGCGGCAGCACGGCGACATGGTCGGTCTGCGCCAGCAGGTCGACGATCTGGCCGAAGCTGGTCATCGCCACGCGCATGCTGCGCGTGCGCCCTTGCCGCGCCAGCACCTGATCGATGAGGTCGTCCAGCGCCGAGCTGCCGTAGCCCAGGAACACGTGCGGTGCTTCGCAGAAGGCATCGAGCGTGGCCGCCTCGCCCAGCGTCGAATGGCCGCGCCGTACCGCGACCACGTAGCGGTCTTCGTACAGCAGCGCCGATTCGCAATCGCTCGGTGGCTGCAGGCGCGGCAGCACGGCCACGTCGAAGTCGCCCTTGCGCAGGCGCTCGGTGAGCGTGAGGAAGGAGCTGGTCTCCCAGTGCAGGCGGATGCGCGAGCCGCAGGCCACGAGTTCGTTGGCCAGCGTCGGCAGCAGCAGGTGGCTCGCGTAGTCGCTGCCCGAGATGCGGAAGATGCGCTGCGACGACGCCGGCTCGAAGCCCTCGCCGGGCTCCAGCATCGCCGACAGGTCGGCCAGCACGCGCTCGACCTGGCCGGCCAGCGCATGGGCGCGCGCCGTGGGCTCCACGCCATGCGCCGTGCGCGTGAACAGCGGATCGCCGAAGGTGTCGCGCAGCCGGTTGAGCGAAGCGCTCACCGCCGGCTGGCTCAGGAAGAGCCTGGTGGCCGCGCGCGACACGCTGCGTTCGCGCATCAGGGCATCGAAGGTCCGCAGCATGCCGACGTCGAGGCTGCGGATATCACGTTGGGCCATATCTCATATTCAAAGCTTCGAATTGCCCGCGGGGCAGGCTGTCCGTATCGTCCAGCGCACAAGTACAACACGACTGGAGACACGATGAATCGGTTCAGACCCTCGCCGCCCGAAGCACATGCGGCGGACAAGAAGTGCACCACGCGCCGCCATGCACTCGGTGTGCTCGGTGCCGGCATCGCGGCCCTCGCCGCCGGCTCCGCCTTCGCGCAACCCGCGCCCTTTCCCAACCGCGTGGTGCGCATCGTGCCCTTCGGCTCGCCCGGCGGACCGATGGACGCCATCGCCCGCGTCTATGCCGAGAAGCTCAAGGCGCGCTGGAACCAGCCGGTGATCGTCGAGGCCCGTCCCGGCGCCAGCGGCACCATCGCGGCCGACGCCGTCGCCAAGGCCGCGCCCGACGGCTACACCGTGCTGCTCACGCTGCCGCTCACGCACATCAACAACGTGGTGCTGCAACCCAAGCTTCCCTACGACCCGGTGAAAGACTTCGAGCCGCTGTCGCAGCTGGCCACCGGCGGCCCGATGCTGGTCGCCCGCGCCTCGGCGCCCTTCTCCACCGTGCGCGAGTTCGTGGCCTACGCCAAGGCGCACCCCGGCGTTTCGTACGGCACCTGGGGCAATGGCTCCAACGCGCACCTGTTCGGCGAACTGCTGGCACGCCAGAACGGCATCGACCTGGTGCACGTGCCCTACAAGGCCGAGGCCGCCGCGCACAACGACATGTTCGGCGAGGCGCTGGGCGTGGCCTGGGCCAACCCCGCGACGGCACGCGGACTCGCACAGGCCGGGCGCATCAAGGTGCTGGGCATCACGGGCCGCCAGCGCGTGCGCTCGATGCCCAACGTGCCGACCTTCACCGAACAGGGCTTTGCAGGCTTCGACCTCGACAGTTGGATCGGCGTGTATGCGCCCGCCCGCACGCCGCAGCCCGTGCTCGACGAATGGTCGCTCGCACTGCGCGAGATCACCAAGCTGCCCGACATCCAGGAGCGGCTGGCGGGCTACGGCTTCGAGCCGCTGGGCAGCACGCCCGCCGAATTCCGTGCCGGCTACAAGGCCGACTTTCCCCGCGTGGCGGACCTGATCAAGGCCGCAGGAGTCACCCCCGAATGAGCGCCGTTGTCCCGCCCTCCGCCACCTCCGAGTGGCAACCCATCGCCTTCGACACCGGCACCGCCTACGGCCGCAAGGCACCGAGCCACAAACCCGAGCTGACCGAGGTCGGCGCGGGCACGCCCATGGGCGAGCTGCTGCGCCGCTACTGGCACCCCATCGGCCTGGCCGCCGACGCCACCGACACGCCGCGCCAGGTGCGCGTGCTGGGCGAAGACCTCATCCTGTTCCGCGACAAGAAAGGCCGCGCGGGCCTTGTGCACTGGCGCTGCGCGCACCGCGGAGCGTCGCTCTACTACGGGCGCGTGGAAGAAGAAGGCATCCGCTGCTGCTACCACGGCTGGATGTTCGACGTGCAGGGCCACTGCGTCGACCAGCCCTGCGAACCCGATGGCGGCGCGCGCAGCCGCGGCCGCGTGCGCCAGCCCTGGTACCCGGTGCAGGAGCAGTACGGCCTGATCTGGGCCTACCTCGGCCCGGCCGAGAAGAAGCCCGTGCTGCCACGCTACGACTGCCTCGAAACCATGGACGACGGCGAGACCCTGGAAGCCGACGGCAACAGCATCGGCGGCGGCGGGCCGCAGGTCATTCCCTGCAACTGGCTGCAGCACTACGAGAACGTGGCCGACCCCTTCCACGTGCCCGTGCTGCACGGCAGCTTCAGCGGCACGCAGTTCGTGGCGCTCATGGGCCAGATGCCCGACGTGAGTTTCGAGAGCACCGAGACCGGCGTGACGATCACCTCGATCCGCACGCTCGAAGACGGCAGCACCTTCCGCCGCGTGGCCGGCCCCGTGCTGCCGACGCTGCGTGTGGTGCCCAACCCGCGCGTGGCCGCCTACGGGCGCGTCGAGTCGATCGGCTGGGTTCTGCCGATCGACGACCACAGCTTTCGCATCTACACCGTCGGCCGCGTGAAAACCCCGGGCGATCTCGCCCGCGTGCGCTCGCGCCTGAACGGCAAGCTGTGGGAGGAGCTGAGCGAGGCCGAGCACCGCGCCTTCCCCGGCGACTACGAGGCGCAGGTGAGCCAGGGCGCCATCACGGCGCATTCGGAAGAGCACCTGGCCTCGTCCGACCGCGGCATCGTGATGCTGCGCCGGCTGCTGCAACGCCAGCTCGACGCGCTGCGCGAAGGCCGCGACCCAGCCGGCGTGAGCTTCGACCCCGCGGCCCCGCCCGTGCAGTTCGAAGCCGGCAACTTCCTCGTGCCCAAGGAATGAATGGCGTATCGAGCGGCGCAGGCATCGCGGTGCGGGTGGCGCGCAAGACGGTCGAGGCCGAAGGCGTGGCCGGCTTCCGGCTGGTACCCGTCGATGGCGAGCGCTTGCCGGCCTTCACGGCGGGCGCGCACATCGACGTCTCATTGCCCGGCGGGCTGGTGCGCCAGTATTCGCTGTGCAACGCATCGGCCCCTGGCGACGAGGGGCACTACGAGATTGGCGTATTGCGCGACGCCGCCTCGCGCGGCGGTTCGCGGGCGATGCACGACGCCGTCCATGAAGGCTCGGTGTTGCAGATCGGCCCACCGCGCAACCTCTTCGCGCTCGACGAAAGCGCAACGCACAGCCTGCTGCTGGCCGGCGGCATCGGCGTGACGCCGCTGCTGTCGATGGCGCAGCGGCTGGCCGCGCTGGGGGCCGACTTCGCGCTGCACTGCTGCAGCCGCTCGGCGGCGCGCGCGCCCTACCGGCGGCGGCTCGAAGACAGCACGTTCGCGGACAAGGTGTTCTTTCACCACGACGACGGCCCGCCCGCACAGCACATCGACCTCGCCGCCACCCTCGGCCATCCGGCGCCGGGCCGGCACGCCTATGTCTGTGGCCCCGCAGGCTTCCTCGAGGCCGTGCGCACGACCGCACGCGCCCTGCACTGGGCGGACGCGCAGGTGCACTTCGAGTCGTTCTCGGGCGCCGCACCGCCAGCCGATGGACAGGGCAGCTTCGAGGTCGAACTGCACCGCTCGCGCCGCGTCGTCCACATCCCCGCGACGATGACCGTGCTGGACGCGCTCGCCGCCGAGGGCATCGAGATCCCGGTCTCGTGTGCGCAAGGCGTCTGCGGCACCTGCCTCACGCGCGTGCTCGCGGGCGAGGTCGCGCACCACGACCTCTACCTGACGCCGGCCGAGCAGGCGGCCAACGACTGCTTCCTGCCCTGCTGCTCGCGGGCCCGCTCACCGAGGCTGGTGCTCGACCTCTAGCAGCTCGTAGAGCACCATCCGCGTCTGCCGCCCGCGCAGTTCGATCTGCTCCTCGATGCGCCGCGTGGCCAGGCGCCCGCCCAGCCCTTCGAAGGTCGCCTCGGACATCAGCGTGCGCGTGCCCAGCTGCTTGTTGGTGCCCTCGATGCGGCTGGCCGCGTTGATCACGTCGCCCAGCGCGGTGTACGACAGCCGGTCGCTCGAGCCGAGCACCCCGGCGATCACGACGCCGGTGTGCATGCCGATGCGCGTGCGAAAGGGCTGCAGGCCATCGGCCTGCCAGCGGCGGTTGAGCTCGGTCATCTCGGCGTGCAGTTCGAGCGAGGCCACGCAGGCGCGATACTCCGCGTCGGGCAGATCGGTGGGCGCGCCCCACAGCACCATGATGCCGTCGCCCATGAACTTGTCGATCACGCCGCCGTGGCGCGCGAACACGCGGGTCGCGAGGTTGAAGTAGTCGGTCAGCTGCCGCATCAGCACGTCGACCGGCATCGATTCCGCGATGGCCGTGAAGCCCTCCACGTCGGTGAACATCGCGGTGATGCGGCGCGGCGACCCGTTGGGTTCGAGGGCATGCCCTTCGGCGATGAGCTGGCGGATCACGTCCACCGGCACGAACTTGCGAAAGGCCTGCAGGCTGCGCGCGGAATCGTCCAGTGCCTGGTTCAGGTGCTGGATCTCGAGCACGCGGCTCGACTCGCGCGGCAGGTCGTCAAGCTCCAGCCGCCCGATGCGCCGCGCCGTGCGCGAGAGGCTTTCGATGGGCGCGGTCACCAGCTTCGACAGGCGCAGCGAAATGAAGAGCGCGATCGCCAGGAACGCCAGCACCAGCAGCAGCGACCACAGCACGTTGCGGTGCAGCGCACCCAGCAGCGCCTCTTCGGGCTCCCAGCTCACCAGATGCCAGTCGGTGGCGGGAATGCGCGAGGTCTGCACCTGGTAATGCATGCCCTCGTGCACGAGGGCAAAGGCCATGTCCTCGGTCCAGCCGCGGCTGCCGTTGGCCAGCATGTGGGTGTGCAGCGCACCGAGCACGCCCTCGTCCGGGTCTTCGAGCACGCGCACGGAATGCGGGTGGTCGCTGCGCGCGATCACGTGGTGGTCGGCACTCAACAGCGCGCTGTGGCCGTGGCCCGTGCCGCCGAACAGGCGCACGAGGTTGGAGAGATGCCCCAGCGACACGCTGGCGACCGCCACCATCGTCTGCGTGTCGCCCTCCTCGTCCTGCCGTCGGCTCGGCCGCGCATGGCTCACGCCGAGTTCCTTCATCGAGGGCAGCACGAAGGGCGCGGTCCACACGGCGCGCTGCGCCTTCTCGGCCTGCGTGAACCAGTCCTGGTGCACCGGGTCGTCTTCGCTGCGGAAGGCCTCGATGCGCGTGGTCTCGTAGCGCCGCCGCGGGTCTTCGTCGTCGTCGCTGTCGGGCGGCGACTTGTACTCCCAGGTCTCGGTGGTGAAGTCTTTCTCGCGCAGCACCTGCCGCACCACCGGCGCGGGGTGGCGCATGGCCATCAGAAAATGGCCGTCGTCGCTGCCCACGCCGATGCTGTCGAGCTCGGGCGTCTGCTCCAGCGCGGCCCAGAGCAGCTCGGCGGTCTGCTCGCCGTCGTGGCCCGCCGGGTGCAGGTCGGGCGTGTGGGCGATGGCGCGCACCAGGCCCTCGGTCTTGGCGAGGAAAGCGAGGATGTTGTCCTCGACGCGGTCGTGGTTGACCTTGTGCGCCGACTCGCCCACCTTCGACACCAGCTGCTCCGCGCCCCAGTAGCCGAAGGCCACCAGCAGCAGCGACTGCAGCAGCGCGACCGCGCAGATGATCGTGCCGACGTCGACCCGGAAGCGCCGCAGCCGCGCGTGGGGTGCGGGCGATGAGGCCGGTGGTTCCGGGTGCTTGCGGTCGTCTGTCATGTGCGGGGAGCCTCCGGGGCATTCGAAGGCGCCCTCGTGGCGGAGATTCTCACCCGGGCCGTGGGCCCGCGGACCGGCGCATCACGGGTCGGCCGACATCTGGACGATGACCGGCCCGCTTGCCGCTACGCCGCAGTCTTTGAGAAGTCAGGGGCCCGCTTCTCAGCGAACGCCGTGAAGGCTTCGCGCGCTTCGGGACTCTGGAGGCGCTCCACGAACTGCGCGCCTTCGAGGTCCATCTGGGCAGCAACGGCCGCGCCCTGCTTCATCAGGCCCTTCGTCAGCTTCAACGAGCCCGCGGCACGGCTGGCGAGCAGCTCGGCAACCTTCTGCGCCTCGCCGTGCAGGTCCGACACAGGAACGACCCGGTTCGCGATGCCCCAGGCCAAGGCCTGCGCAGCGGACACCGGCAGGCCCAGCGCAAACATCTCGTAGGCACGAACGTGGCCGATGCGGGCAGGCAGCAGCAGGCTCGACGCCGCTTCGGGAACCAGCGCCAGGTTGACGAGCGGCGTGGACAGCAGCGCATCCTCAGCCAGCACGACGAAGTCGCAGTGCAACAGCAAGGTGGTCCCCACGCCGACTGCGCGTCCGTTGACCGCCGCAATCACCGGGCGCGTCGAACTCGCCAACGCACGCAGGAAGCGGGCGACATGGCGCTCTTCGTTGCCGGCCTTCCCGGCAGCCACGGCAGCAAATTCGCCCAGGTCGTTGCCCGAGGTGAACATGCCACCTTCGCCTCGCATCACGATGGCCCGGACGGACGGGTCGCTCTCGGCGCCTGCGATGGCATCGGCCAGACGGCCATACATCGCATTGGTCAGTGCGTTCATCTTCTCCGGCCTGGCCAGCGTGAGGGTCAGGACACCCTGGGTGGATTCGACGGTCACGTGTTCGGTCATAGGTTCTCCTGGTTGCCCTCTCGCACCGTGCGAGAGGGATGGCATTTAATTCGCATGCGAAGTATATGCTTCGCGTGCGAAATAAATACGGATAAGATGTAACCCGCCGCGCCTTCGCTCAGGCCACAGGAATCCGATGAAAGCTCAAAAAAAATACAGGCTGGTGTTTCTTCTGAACGTCGCCCAGCGGGCGGTGCAGCGCTGGAAAGAAACCCGCGGCGACGCCCTGCCCGCGCTGTCGGCAGCCCAGGCCGGCACGATGTTTTTCCTGTCGACCAACGATGGCGCCCTGACGGGAGAAGTCGCGCAGGCACTGAACATCGGTGCACCGGCCATGTCCGGCCTTGCCGCCCGGCTCGAAAAAGCCGGCTACCTGACCCGCGCGCAAGACCCGAACGACGGGCGCGCATTCCGCCTGTACCAGACCGAGGAAGGACGGCTTGCCGGACAGCGTGCAAAGGCCGGGCTCGGCGCGTTGAACGCACGGCTGACCCAGGGCTTCAGCGACGAAGAGATGGCAATCGTCGGCCGGTGGCTCGAATCGGTGGTCGAGAATTTTTCCGCCGAGGGCACGGGAAAGCACGAGGAATAGGCCCTCGGTCCCGGCACGCCATCGGTGCGGCGGGTGCAAGGCCCGCCGTGGCCGGATTCTTCCGTGCGCAGGAACTTTTCGGTGCGTCTGCGACACACGCGCCTAAAATGACATTTCGCTAGGGGTGCTGCACCGGTTTCGACCGGTGTGGCTGAGAAAGTCCCTTTGAACCTGACTGAGGTAATCCTCGCGCAGGGAAGCTGGTCCGGTGGCCTCTCACGTTCTCTCGCGTGACGGCCACGCCACTGGAGCCTCGCCCACCTGCCAAACCTTTTGCACTGGAGCAAACGGATGGCACACAACGACAACGACAGTTCCGCTTCGCCCGGCAACGAAGCGCTCACGCCCCTGCCCGCCGCCCGGCGCGTCTTCGGCTGGCACGACCACGCCTCGCTGTGGTTCAGCCTCGGCGTGGGGCTGCTGGTGATGCAGATCGGCGCCTACCTGGTGCCGGCCGTGGGCACGCGCGACGCGGCGCTGGCGATCGTGCTGGGCTCGCTGCTCGGCGCCGGGCTGCTGGCCTGGACCGCGCGGCTGGGCTGCGAAACCGGGCTGGCCAGCGCCGGCCTGATGCACGCCACCTACGGCAGCGCCTTCGCGCGGCTGCCGGTGCTGCTCAACATCGTGCAGCTGGTGGGCTGGACCACCTTCGAACTCGTGATCATGCGCGAGGGCACGCAGGCCATCGGGCAGCAGGCTTTCGGCGCCGCGCTGGGCACGGCCTGGGGCGGCGTGCTGACGACGCTGCTGTGGGGTGCGGTGCTGCTGGCGCTGCTGGCCGGGTCGATGGTGAAGCTGGTGCGCCGCTTCGTGAGCCGCTTCGGCCTGCCGCTGGTGGTGCTGTCGCTGCTGTGGCTCAGCTGGCAGTTCGCCACGCAGCTGCACGCCAAGGGCCTGGACGCCTTCTGGGCACGGCCGGGCAACGGCAGCATGGGCATGTTCAGCGCGCTCGACCTCGTGATCGCGATGCCGGTGTCGTGGCTGCCGCTGGTGGCCGACTACGCGCGCCACGGCAAGCGCAGCGCGGGGGGCGGCCTGGGCAGCGCGTTCAGCGGCACCTGGATCGGCTACGCGCTGGCCAACATCTGGTGCTACGCGCTGGGCGTGATGGTGGTGAGCGTGGCCGAGCCGGGCACCAGCCTCGTCACGGCGCTGCTGTTGGCGCAGGGCGGGCTGGTGGCGCTGGGGCTGATCCTCATCGACGAACTCGACAACGCCTATGGCGACGTGTACTCGGGCTCGGTCTCCACGCACAGCCTGCTGCCACGCTGGAGCGTGAAGCGCTGGGGCCTGCTGCTGGCGGTGCTGTGCATCGGCCTCGCGCTGGTGCTGCCGATGCACACGCTCGAACCCTTCCTGCTGCTGCTGAGCTCGGTGTTCGTGCCGCTGTACGGCGTGATCCTCGGGCGGCTGGGCAGCGGAAGTGCCGTGTCGGCGAACGGCACGCGCACCATCGACTGGGGCGCGGCGCTGATCTGGCTCGCGGGCATCGCGGCCTACCACGCGCTCGCCAAGTGGGCGCCGCAGTTCGGCTCGGCGCTGCCGACGCTGGCGGCGACCTTCGTTCTGGCGTGGCTCAGCCGGCCGACAGCGGCAAGCGGTGGGTCGGCACTGGCGCAAAGCCGTGGTTGAGCGGACCGTGGCCCGCACCGACCTGCACATCCGCACCGGCGCGCATCGCGCCGAGGATGTACGCGCGTGCGCGCTCGACCGCCTCGGGCAGCGCCAAACCCAATGCCAGGTGCGCGGCGATGGCCGACGAGAGCGTGCAGCCGGTGCCGTGCAGGTTGCGGCTGGCGATGCGTTGCGACGCGAGCCGCTTGCGCGCGCCGCTGCGCTCCAGCAGCACATCGACCACTTCGTCGCCCGGCAGATGGCCGCCCTTGAGCAGCACGGCCTTCGCGCCGAGCGCGAGCAGTTCGTCGGCCGCGCCGTCGAGCGCGTCGATGCCGCCGATGGCGTGACCGACCAGCAAGGCGGCTTCGTCGAGGTTGGGCGTGACCACCACGGCGCGCGGGAACAGCTCGCGCACCAGCACCTGCACGGTCTCGGCCGCGATCAGGCGGTCGCCACTGGTGGCGATCATCACGGGGTCGAGCACCACGTTCTTCAGCTGGTAGCGGTCGATGGCCCAGGCCACGACCTCGACCACCTCGGGCGCGTGCAGCATGCCGAGCTTGACGGCGTCGACGCCGATGTCTTCCACCACCGCCTGGATCTGCGCCTTCAGGAAGTCGGGCGGCACGCCGTGGATGCCCGAGACGCCCACCGTGTTCTGCGCGGTAAGCGCGGTGATGGCTGTCATGCCGTAGCAGCCGAGGGCCGCGAAGGTCTTGAGGTCGGCCTGGATGCCGGCGCCGCCGCCGCTGTCCGAGCCGGCGATGGAGAGCACGCGTGCATAGCGCTGGGTGGGTGCTTGGGTCATGGCGAAAATTATCGGCGAGCCGACGGAGGTGCCGCATGAGCACACCGCATCCCCTGCCTTTCGGCTCGGCGGCGATCCTCGGCGCGGGCCTGATGGGCCGGCTGCTCGCGGTCGAGCTGGCACGCGCGGGCTGCCGCATCGACCTGTACGAAGCCGGCAGCCCCGAGGCCGAAGGCGCGGCCGCGCGCGTGGCCGCGGCCATGCTCGCGCCGCTGGCCGAATCGGCCGTCGCGCCGGTGTCGGTCGTGCGCATGGGCCAGCACGCGCTGTCGCGCTGGCCCGAGCTGCTGGCGCCGCTGGCGCAACCCGTGTTCTTCCAGCGCGAAGGCACGCTGGTGCTGTGGCACCGGCAGGACGCCGCCGAGGCCACGCGGCTCGCGGGCGTGCTGGCGCGCACCGGTGCGCAGGTGCCCGAGCTGGCACCGATGCAGGCGCTCGACACCCCCGCCGCCATCGCCGCGCTGGAGCCCTCGCTGGGCACGCGCTTCGCGCGCGGCCTGTACCTGCCGGGCGAAGGCCAGCTCGACAACCGTGCGCTGCTGGCGTCGCTGCGTGCCACGCTGGAGGCTGATGCCCGCGTGACGCTGCACTGGCAATCGCCGCGTGCGCCCTCCGACTTTTCGCCCGGCACGGCAGGCCAGCCCGACTGGGTGATCGACTGCCGCGGCCTCGGTGCCAAGCCGCAATGGAATGCACTGCGCGGCGTACGCGGCGAGGTGATCCGCGTGCATGCGCCCGAGGTCACGCTGCAGCGCCCCACGCGCCTCGTGCATCCGCGCTACCCGCTGTACATCGCGCCCAAGCCCGACCACCTGTTCGTGATCGGCGCGACCGAGATCGAGTCAGACGACATGTCGCCCGCCAGCGTGCGCTCCACGCTCGAGCTGCTGAGCGCGGCCTATGCGGTGCACAGCGGTTTTGCCGAAGCGCGCATCGTCGAGATCGCGACGCAATGCCGGCCTACGCTGCCCGACAACCTTCCCGCCATTCGCCAGCCGCAGCCGCGCGTGCTGCAGATCAACGGCCTGTACCGCCACGGTTTCATGATCGCGCCCGCCCTGCTCGACGCGGCAATGGAACTGCTGGCGCACGGCCGCGCCACGCTGGCACGCGGCTTCGGCATGGACGTGCCCGACGCATGACGACAACGACCACCCCGATGAACATCCTGATCAACGACAAGCCCTGCACGCTGCCCGAGGGCGCGCTGCTCGCCGACGCGCTGGCCGTGCTGCAGGCCGTGCCACCTTTCGCAGTGGCGGTGAACCGCGAGTTCGTGCCGCGCTCGGCCTACGCCACGCACCCGCTGCACGCCGACGACCGCGTCGAGGTGATCCGCCCGGTGACCGGCGGCTGAACGACGCCACCAGAGACAAGACGATGGAGACGACAACCATGACGAACCCCGATCCCCTGGTCCTCTACGGCCAGACCTTCCACAGCCGCCTGCTGCTGGGCACCGCGCGCTACCCGTCGCCCGACGTGCTCGAAGCGGCTGTGCGGCGCGCCCAACCCGCGATGCTGACCGCCTCGCTACGCCGCCAGACCGCCAGCCAGGGCTCCGGCAACAGCGACCTCGGCAACGGCTTCTGGGAGCTGCTGCGCAAGCTGGCCGTGCCGGTGCTGCCCAACACCGCCGGCTGCCACAGCGTGCAGGAAGTGATCGCCACCGCGCAAATGGCGCGCGAGCTGTTCGACACGCCGTGGATCAAGCTCGAGCTCATCGGTGACGACTACACGCTGCAGCCCGACACGCTGAACCTCGTCGATGCGGCGTCGCAGCTGATTCGCGACGGCTTCCATGTGCTGCCGTACTGCACCGAAGACCTCGTGCTGTGCCAGCGCCTCGTCGATGTCGGCTGCCAGGCCGTGATGCCCTGGGCCGCGCCCATCGGCACCGGGCGCGGGCCGGTCAACCCGTATGCGCTGCGCCTGCTGCGCGAGCGGCTGCAGGTGCCGATGCTGGTCGACGCGGGCCTCGGCCTGCCTTCGCATGCGTGCCAGGTGATGGAGTGGGGCTACGACGGCGTGCTGCTCAACACCGCCGTCGCGCTCGCACAGGAACCGGTCACCATGGCCGGCGCGTTCGCCGATGCTGTGCAGGCCGGCCGCGCCGCCTACCGCGCCGGCGCGATGGCCGCACAGGACGCCGCGCAGCCCAGCACGCCCGTGCTCGGCACGCCCTTCTGGCACCACGCACCATGAACGCCATCGACACATCCAACGCCCGCGCCGTGGCACAAGCCATCGTTGCGGTCCACGGCTTGCGCTTCGGCGCCGCCACGGCCACGGCCGTGAGCGGCGCGCCGCGCTTTACGTCCGACGACGCCGTCTACCGCGGCGCGAAGCAGGCCTGCACCGCGCTCGGCTTCATCGAGATCGACGCCGAATGCCTCGCCCATGCGTGGCGCGCGCAGACCGAACGGCTCAGCCAGTTCGAGGCGTCGGCATGGCCCGATGCGCCGGTCGATTTCGGCATGGGCCCGTTTCCGCCCACCGCGCGCGCCGATGCCTTTCCGCCCTGCCCCGAACAGCTCGGCCTCTACGCCGTGCTGCCCGATGCGGCATGGGTCGGCCGCATGGCGCGCGCCGGCGTGCCGACGGTGCAGCTGCGCTTCAAGTCGGACGACGCCGAGGCCGTCGCGCGCGAAGTACAGGCCGCCGTCGAGGCCGTGCGCGGCACGGGTGCGCTGCTCTTCATCAACGACCACTGGCAAGTCGCCATCGCAGCCAGCGCCTACGGCATCCACCTCGGACAGGAAGACCTCGACGCGCTGTCGCCCGATGAGCTTCAACAACTGCGCGCTTCCGGCCTGCGGCTGGGCGTGAGCACCCATGGCTACGCCGAGATGGTGCGCGCCGATGCGGTGAGCCCGAGCTACATCGCGATGGGCGCCATCTACCCGACCACGCTCAAGAAGATGGCGACCGCGCCGCAGGGCGTGGCGCGGCTCGCGGCTTACGCGCGGCTGCTGCGCGGCTACCCGCAGGTGGGCATCGGCGGCGTCGATGCCGTGCGGCTGCCCGAGGTGCTCGCCACCGGCGTCGGCTCGGTCGCCGTGGTGCGCGCGCTGGTCGCCGCCGACGACCCCGAGGCCACTGCCGCGCAATGGACGACGGCGATGCACGCCGCCCCCGGTTCCCCTGAACGCACAGAATGAACGCTCGACTTTTCTCGCACTCCCCGCTCTCGCGCGCGCTTGCCGCCGCCCTCCTCGCTTTCGGCGCCTGCGGCGCGCATGCCCAATCGCAATCGCAGGCCTTGCCCGAGGTCACCGTGAACGACGGCGCCGCCGCGCCGCAGGCCGACATCAGCGGCTTCGGCGACGTGCCGCTGCGCGAGCTGCCGCTGTCGGCCACGGTGATCGACAGCCAGCAGCTGCGCAGCAGCGGCGCACGCCGCCTCGCGGACCTGACGCAGTTCGACGCCTCGGTCACCGACGCCTACAACTCGGCCGGCTACTGGGACTACCTCACGGTGCGCGGCTTCGTGCTCGACAACCGCTTCAACTACCGTCGCGAAGGCCTGCCGATCAGCGCCGAGACGGCGATCCCGCTGGACAACAAGGAGCGCATCGAGATCCTGCGCGGCACCAGCGGCATTCAGGCCGGCACCAGTGCGCCGGGCGGGCTCGTCAACTACGTGGTCAAGCGCCCGACCGAGCAGGACCTGCGCACCATCCGCCTCGAAACCACGAGCCGCGGCAGCGTGCTCAGCGCGCTCGACCTCGGCGGGCGCTTCGGCGAGAACCGCCAGTTCGGCTACCGGCTCAACGTGGCCGGCGAAAAGCTCAAACCGCTCACGCACAACCTCGACGGCAGCCGCCGTCTCTTCTCGCTCGCGGCCGACTGGCGCATCACGCGCGACTCGGTGCTCGAGTTCGAGGTGGAGCAAAGCCACAAGCAGCAGCCGAGCCAGAACGGCTACAGCCTGCTGGGCAACATGCTGCCCCGGCCGGTCGATCCGCGCATCAACCTCAACAACCAGCCGTGGTCGCAGCCCTCGGTGTTCAAGGCGCTGACCGGCACGGTGCGCTTCAGCCAGGCGCTGAATGCCGACTGGCGCTGGAGCGCGCAGATCGGCCAGCAGCGCCTGAAGACCGACGACCGGCTGGCCTACGCCTTCGGTTGCGGCGCCGAAGGCAACTACGACCGCTACTGCTCCGACGGCACCTTCGACGTGTACGACTTCCGCAGCGAGAACGAGCGCCGCACGCAGACCGCGGGCAGCCTGAACCTCAAGGGCAACGTGATGACGGGCAGCGTGCGCCACGAGCTGGGCTTCGGCCTGCTGCAAAGCCGCGTGCGCAATCGCTTCCAGGACCAGGCCTACAACTACGTCGGCACCGGCAACATCTGGGCCACCGCGATGACGCCGGCCGACCCGCGCCTGACCGACGCCAACACCAACCGCAACGAGCGCTCGACCGAGCTGTCGGTGCAGGACGCGATCCGCTGGAACGACCGCTTCACGACCTGGATCGGCGCGCGGCACACGCGGCTGTCACGCGACAGCATCCGCACCGACGGCTCGCGCCCCACCGGCTACAGCGACAGCATCACCACGCCGTGGATCGCGGCCAGCTACGCAATCCAGCCCGGGCTGCTCGCCTATGCGAGTTGGGGCAAGGGCGTCGAGTCGCAGGTCGTGCCCAACAAGAGCTCGCAGTACGCGAACGCGGGCGAGGCGCTGCCCGCGCTGCAGTCGCGCCAATGGGAACTGGGCCTGAAGGGCGGCGACGCGGCGTTTAACTGGCAGGTCGCGTGGTTCGACATCTCGCGCCCGATGACCAACCTCGACCTGTGCGGCGCGTCCTGCACGGTGCGCAACGACGGCCGCGCAGTGCACCGCGGCCTCGAGGCCGGCGCGCAATGGACCGGCGGCCCCTGGCGCCTGGGCGGCAGCGTGGCGCTGATCGACGCCAAGCGGCGCGGCAGCACGGCCGCGCCCGAACTCAACGGACAAGCGCCCACCAACGTGCCCAAGCAGGTGCTGCGCGCGCAGGCCGCGTACCGCTTCGCGTCGGCGCCGGGCCTCGAACTCGCGGGACAGCTGTCGTACGAAGGCCGCCGCAACGTGCTGCCCGACGGCTCCATCCGGCTGCCGTCGTGGACGCGCCTGGATGCGGTGCTGCGCTACGACACCAAGCTGGCCGGCATGGCGACGAGCTGGACGCTGGCCGTCGACAACCTGTTCGATCGCCGCTACTGGAAGGAATCGCCCTACCAGTTCAGCCACGTCTACCTGTTCCCGGGCGCGCCGCGCACGCTGCGCCTGGGTGTGAGCATCGCGATGTGACGACATGAGCGGGGCGCTTCGTCTTCGTCATCGCGGCGTCGTTGCCACGAATTCGTTGCGCCGGCGCCGCGTTGTTTTGGAAGCCCCAAAAATCACGCTATAATCTAAGGCTTGTTCCTCGATAGCTCAGTTGGTAGAGCGCCGGACTGTTAATCCGTAGGTCCCTGGTTCGAGCCCAGGTCGAGGAGCCATCACAAAGCCGCAAGGCCTCTGGAAGGCCCGCTACTCACAAGGTAGCGGGCCTTTTCATTTGTGAGACGACCGTCGAACGAAGACGTGTGCCAAGCGATGGAAAGAAATCGCCCCACGCACTTCGATTGGCAAAAATTGAGGGTTGCCGTTCAGAACGGCGATTCCATTGAATATAATTGAAGGCTTGTTCCTCGATAGCTCAGTTGGTAGAGCGCCGGACTGTTAATCCGTAGGTCCCTGGTTCGAGCCCAGGTCGAGGAGCCACCATGCTGAAGGCCCGTTACCCACAAGGTAACGGGCCTTTTCGCTTTGCGGCCCCTTTTGGTTTGGCGCCACATATCGGCCGCCGCCTGCCCGCTCGCGGGCCTGTCCGACACGCAGGCCCCGCCGTGCGTGCAAAACTCCCTCTTTGTTAACGGCTTCTACTGCCCTGCCCCGGGCAAACCCGTGCACGCGACGCGCCGCTCAGGCGTTGTTTGGGCTCAGTCATTCACAAATAACAACCATCAAGGGCATCACGATGAAACTCACAAGAATTCTTCTGGCCGCCGCCGTGGCCGCCGCCACCTTGCCCGCCGTGGCGCAGGTGTCCGTCAACATCAACGTGCCGGGCCTGATCCAGGTCGCGCCGCCCGCGCCGCGCTACGAGCCCGCGCCCCGCCCTCGCAGCGGCCAGGTCTGGGTGCCCGGCCATTGGCAGTGGAACGACCGCGCCTACGCATGGCGCCCCGGCTACTACGTCGCGGCCCGCCCCGACTACGCCTATGCCCCGGGCGGCTGGGTGCGCGCCGACGGCGGCTGGCGCTGGCGCGAAGGCGACTGGCGCCGCGCCGAGCGCCGTGAGGAACGCCGCGAAGACCGCCACCACCGTCGCCATGACCACGACCGCTACGACCATGACGACGATCACCGCGGCGGCGGCCACTGCCCGCCCGGCCAGGCGAAGAAGGGACGCTGCTGATAGCAGCAGGAGCAGCTTGCGCGCCTGCTGACGCGCAAGCCCTCAGTTCACCGTCACCCTGAACCGCACACTGCCCGTGCCGCCGGGCGCTAGCTGCCCGGTGAACTTCCAGTCCAGCGGGCCCGTGCCGCCCGGCACTTGTGCGGCCGGGCACGCCACGACCGGCGCAGGCAACGCATTGGCTGGCGTGCGCTTCGTGCATGCGGTCAGCGTCGCCGGGGTCGTGTCTTCCTGCGAGGCGACGAAGCTGGTGTAGACCGGCGTGACGTCGCTCACCGTCAGGCCGCTGATCGGCGTCGCGCCGTTGTTGGTGTAGGTGATGCGGTACTCGAGCGTCTCGCCCGACTTGGCTTCGTTGTTGAGTCCGAAGTCGCCGTTCTTCGTCAGGTTGCGCACTTCCTTCTTGAGCTCCAGCGCCGTGCTCGACACGGTCGTGGTGTCGAGCACGAGGTAGCTCGCGCTCAACGCGGGTGATGCGTTCGTGAACACGAAGCTCGCCTGCACCGAGCGCTTGTCGTTGTAGCCGGCGAGCGCGCCGGCCGGAATGAACTCCTGCACCACCACGCACAGGTTCTGCCCTGTCGTCACGGGCCTGGGCACCGCCGGCGGATAGAGCACCGCAGCGCCGGCCTGCAAGGCACCGGTGCAGCCCGGGTCCTCGAAGATCCTGGCGCTCCAGCCGTCGATCGGCGGTGTGGCCTCCGCACCGGCCACGCCGAAGCTCACTGTCCCGCCGGTCTGCGCCACGAAGGTGTGCGCGTGGCTCACGCTGCTGCCGGGCGATCCGGTGCGGGCGCTGTCGACACCGAAGCGGTTGAGGGCCACGTCGCCGAAGTTCAGCTCGCCGGCCCGGGCTTCGTTCCATGCAAAGGCGATGTGGTCCGGCGCCCCCGCGGCGGTGCGCGTGTAGGTGTAGGTCCGTCCGCCCACGGCCACGCCCGTGCCGGAAGGCAGCCGCGTGGCGCCGACCGACGCCCCCGTGGACAGATGCCCCGTCGGCGTCATCTCCTCGACGCACAGCGGATCGCCATCGGACGGCGACGAAGGCTGCGAAGGCACCTCCAGGCGGTAACGGCCCGAGCCGTCGGTCACGGCCGTGGACCACACACCCGCCGCACAGTTGGTGAGCCGCATCCGCACGCCCGCCAGCCCCGCTTCGCCACCGTTGACCACGCCGTCGTTCGGCACGCCCGCGCCGCTGCCGTTGTCGCTGAAGACGCGGCCGGTGATGGCATGCGCATCGCTGTTGACGAAGGTGCATTCAAGGTCCGCACCGGCCACCATCCACTCGGCAGGAATCTTCAGCACATTGCCGGCCAGCACCACCGGCGGCGCCGACGCGGCCGCTGCGGCCGGGCTCGAACCCGACACCCCGCGAATGGGCGACGGCGCGATGACGTCCTTCAGGTCGCGGCAGCTGGCGCTCACCGGGTTCACGGGCCAGCCGGCAGGCGACGTTTCGGTGATGGTGACCGGCACGCCCACCTTGCCGGTGATCGTCAGCGCACCGATACCCCGCCCCGGCGCGCTGACCGTGATGGTGTCGCGGGCCACGCTCAGGCCCGACAGCGCAAAGTCGAAGCGATGGGTGCCGGAACCGCTGATCACTTCCTTGACGATGCGAAGTTTCGGAGGCAGGAGGACCGCGACCGGCCCCGTCGAGTCATCGCAGAGCGCTTCGTTCGGCAAGGTGGTGCAAAGCGGATCCCCACCACCGCTCAGGTTGATGGAGTTCGTACCACCCAGCGGCCCGACGGCCGTGGCGTCGACCTGTACAGGAATCTCGACAACGAAGCTACCGGGCATGACACCCGCAGCCACGCTGCAGCGGACGACCACGGAGCCGGCGGGGGAACAACCGCTCAGGACACCCGTGGTGTTGCCCGCGACCAGCACGGGCGGTCCAGCCAGTGTGATGCCCTTGGGCAAGACGTCCTCGAGCACGAGCGGCGCTGTGGTCGGAGCAAAATCCACAACGATGTCGACCCGGTAGAACTGCCCCCGCGCCCCGACAATCAATGGGTGGGGCATCGAATACTTGTATCCCAGGATGCGCGGCCCAGCAACCTGTGTGATTGTCGTGCTCGCGCATGGACCGACACCGTTGCACGCGGGGTCCCCACCCCCCACGGCCGTTGCCGCGTTGATCACGCGCGGCCTCGCAGCCGCCAGAGGCGTCACCGGGATGACGAACGACGCGGACGTTGCCATGCCCGCAGGCACCGTGCACGTCACGACCTGCCCGGCCCTGCTACACCCCGAAGGCAGCGTGCCGATCGTCAAGGAGACCGGGAAGGTGTCGGTGATGACAGTGTTCGCCGTCGTCATCCCGGCATTGGTGCTGCTCAGTTTCAGCGTGTAGCTGGCCGGCAGGCCGACAAGAAACTCCGACGCATCGGCCATCTTTTCGAGCTTCAGCGTCGCCTGTGGCACCACGCGCGTGGGCGGCGTGGTCGCATCGCACGCCTGTCCTGGCGCCGTCGTGCAGGCGGCGTCGCCACCGCCGCTGAGGTTCACCGTGTTCGTGCCGCCGTTGGGGCCCACCGCCGATGCGGCGACGTTCACAGGAATCCGTATTTCGAAGGTGCCGGGCGCGATGCCCGCCGCCACGCTGCAGTTGGTCGTGTTCGATCCCGAGGTCGGGCAACCACTCAGCACGCCGGCGGTGGTTCCCGCCACCAATGTCGGGGCCCCGTGCAGGGTGACGCCCGGCGGCAAGGTGTCCATCACCGAGATCGGCGCCGTGGTCGTGCCGTTGGCCACGGTAACGAGCACAGCGTAGAACTGGTTGGGCGCCCCCACCACCAGCGGGCTGGCGCTGACCGTCTTGGTCGAGGTGATGACGGGCGGAGACGCAGGAACCACCGGCGTGGTCACCGTGCTCGTGCACGCCCCCGTGCCGTTGCAAGTGGCGTCGCCCCCCCCCGATACCGTGGCCGTGTTGGTCACGCCGGGCGCGGCAGAAGGCTGGGGCGTCACCGGAATGACGAAGGACGCGGACGATGTGAACCCTGGGGGCACCAGGCAACTGACGTTCTGGCCCACTCGGCTGCACCACGGGGGAAGGTCGCCGATGGTCAGCGAAGGCGGCACTCTGTCGGTCACCACCGTATCGAGAGTGGTCGCGACGCCAGTCGTGTTCGTCAGCGTGAGTGTGTAGCTGGCAGGCTGGCCCACGACCCATGGGGCCGCGCTGGCTTCCTTCTTGAGCGCCAATTGGGGGTCTGGCAAGGAGAAGCACACCACGTTGTCCGACCCATTCGGCTGACCGTAGATTGGCTCGTGCGAGAGCGTGACGGAAGACACGGATGTTCTCGAAACCAAGGCCCATGCAGAGGCCCCATAATTGGATTTCTCCCCCTCAAGATTGCCATCTGCATCGATTTTTACCGGCGCAAAGGCCCTCCACTCTGGGGGCAGTGGATCGGGATCGGGGGCAGGCGTCGCGACCTCCGCCGCAGTGAACGGATAGTGATTTCCGTTGACGGACACCACCATCTTCTCGCACCCATCTACTGGGTTGCAGTTGAGCACGTAAGTTCGAACGCTCAGGTTCTTCAGCGGCACAGAAAAGTTGAACGTGCATGCCTCCCGCACGTTGCGACTTCCCAGCATGAGAAAACTACCCCATGCGTACTTGTCCTCCCTCCCGCATTCGCCCTCCGTGGTGACAGCGACGCCCCCGTAGGTCCCGTTCTTCCATATACAAACCTCCGCAGCCGTGGCCTGCGTGCCGATCACCAGCGAGGTCAGTGCCAGAAAGGCGACGCCGCGCAAGGCATGAAAGAAGTGCGCCACGCCTCTCGCAAGTGCCATCGCACGCGTCCGCACGGGCAGGCAGCGAAGCGCCGTCGCGCAGCGCATCGAATCAGTTTTTTGCATTTTCATTGGCCATTCCTCCGCGACTTCATCGATCGGTCCGGTCGTCTTTCACGAGGGCTGCCGCGCCCGCCGACGCGGCACCCAGCGCCGTCTCGTCGAACTTGAAACGCAGCCGGATGTACGCGCCCTTGCTCGTGTAGTCGTTGGCCGCCAGGTCGCGGTCTTTCAGGCCCACGAAGTTGTAGCCCGCCGACACCCACAGGTCCTTCATGACCTGGTAGCCGACTTCGATGCCCATGGTCTTCTGCAGGCCGCCGCCCTTGCCACGCAGCAGGCCGGCCTGCACGCCCAGGTCCCAGCTGTCGTTGAGGTCTTGCGTGTAGCGCGCCTGCAGCAGGTGCGCCCAGTAGGTGCTGCGCAGCAGGCCGTCGTCGGCGCGCGACCACTTGGCGGCGTAGCGCCCGTTGATGACGGTGCCGGGGCGCGGGTTGTAGTTGAGGTGGGCCGAGACGATGTCGGCGCTGGTGCGCCCGGGCAGGGCTGCGCTGCCGTTGCCCGCGCCGAAGACGCTCGCGCCGTCGAGTGCGCCGGTCGAACTGCCGGTGCCGGTGACGCGCTCGGAACGGCGCTCGTAGCGCAGGAGCGCGTTCCAGCTGTCGGTGTCCACCGGACGGTAGGCCAAGCCGAGCTGGTGGCGCGCCAGGTGGTGCGCGTTGCCGGCGTTGGCGCCCTGCCCTTCGCTGGCGCTCATCACGCTGCGCGCCAGCAGGCTCCATGACGCATCGATCTTGAAGCCGAAGCCCGCGCTGAACAGGCGCGTGTCCGCGTCGTCGCCGTGGCGGCCTTCGAGGATGCCGCTGGCCTTGATGCGCGCGTCGGTGTATTCCACGCCGCCGGTGATGGCGGTGGAGTCGCCCGCCAGGCCGCTGGCCTGGCCGGTGCCGTTGTTGCCGCTGTTGCGCAGCCCGCCGATCTGGCGCGTGTGCTCGACGCCGCCGGTCAGGCGCCAGTGGTCGTCGACCCTGAAGGTGTTGCGCACGCCCGTGGCGGCCTGCGCGGCGCGCCCGTCGAGGCTGTCTGCCAGGCGGTACTCGCTGTACACGCGCCCGCCCTCCATGTAGGCGCTCTCGATGCCCAGGATGCCCACGTTGTTCGACTGCCCCGCGTTCAGCTCGTACGGCCCGTAGAGGCTGGAGACCAGCTCGTAGCGGCCGTACAGGCGCGTCTTGTCGGTGACGGCGTAGTTGCCGCCCACGGCGAGCACGTGGCGGTCGGACTTGCGGATGTCCTGCTCGCCTTCGACGAACACGTTGGCTTGCGGCACGCCCGGCACCTGCGCCGACAGGCGGGCGCGCACGGTGGTCAGGTCGTCGTCGTTGCCGTTGGCCTGGGTGCCGGCGTTGGCCGCCGCACCGAGCGCGGTGACGTTGTTGGCGGCCACGCCGCTGCCCAGGTTGCCGCTGTAGGTGGAGACCTGGCCGTAGTCGAAGCCCGAGCCGCTGCCCAGGCCGGTGCCGTTGTGGCCGTGGCGCAGGCCGAACTCGCCCACCAGCTGCTCGCCGAACTTTCTCTGCACGCTGGCGGTGATGCCGCGGCGGGTGCCTTCGCGCAGGGCGTCCTGGCCGTAGAGCAGTTCGCCGCGCAGCGCGGTGGCGGCGTCGAGCCGGTACTCGGCGCGCGCCGAGGCTTCGGTGCGCCCGGCGGAGAAGCTCGCGCCGGGGTTGTCGAAGCCGGTGCTGGTCTTGCTCGCGAGCGCGGCCACGGCCAGGTCTTCGCCCTGGTGGCGCAACTCGACGCGGGCGCCGCTGCCCTTGCCGTTGCGGTCGGAGTCGGTCTGCACCCATTCGCCGGCGACGGTGGTGTGCTCACCCAGGCGCGCCATGGCGGTGACGGCACCGAGCTTGCGGCGGTTCTCGGGGTTCTCGTCGATGGCCGCGACCACGCCGACCTGCAGGTTCTTGGCCACCTTGAGCTGCACGTCGGCACCGGCCACGGTGAACTTGGGGCCGCCCGCGTCGACCTCGTAGGTCACGCGGATCGACTGCGGGTTGAGGTTCGCATCGACCGACGCGATGGCGCGCGTGAACAGCAGGCGGCGCGTGAGCGGCTCGATGGTGTAGTCGACGAAGCGCGTCACGGTCGAGCGCTGCAGCACGAGGTCGGGCTGGTTGCGGTCGCGCACCACGATCTCGACCTGCTCGCTGTTCTCGACGAACTCGCCGCCCCTGGCGCCCAGGTAGTACGGGCCCGAGGTGCCGACGGCGCGGAACTCCTCGACCTGCTGGGTCTGCGCGGTGCGCGAGGCATACGTGGTGGTGCGCACCTCGCCGTCGTCGTAGACGTGCTTGAGGCCGGTGAGCGAGCGGCTGACCTGGCTCAGGCTACGCACCTCGGTGCTGCTGGCGGTGCTGAAGTCGCCGTACAGCAGGTAGGAGCGGTTCTTGTCGATGCGCACGTAGAGCTTCTGCGTGCTCTGGGCGTCGAAGCCCTTCGCGGACGAGTCGCCGTACACGGGGTAGAACTCGTCGGGTCGGATGTCGCGGAACAGGCGGTCCTTGCGCGTCTTGTCGGAATCGTAGGCGGCGGTGAGCAGGTACTCGCCCTTGACGGCGCCCTTGAAGAAGAAGGCAGCGCGCGCGGCCGCACGGCGCTTGTCGTTGCCCTCGTCGGCCAGGCCGGACAGCTCGGCCTCGAAGGCCGCGCCCGCGGGCATCGCGCCCAGCGGCACCTGGCCGCGCTTGGTGAAGTCGAGCACGCCTTCGACGATGCCCACGCCGATCATCGGGCGCAGCTCGGGCAGCAGCGCCAGGCGTGCCTCGCTCGTGAAGCTCGCGGCCGTCACGCGCAGGCGGGCATCGCCGGGTTCGCCGGGCGGCAGCAGGCGGAAGTCGGCCACGCCGCCGTCCATGAAGACCTGGGTGCCGGGCTCGGCGGGGTTCAGGTCTTCGTCGAGCCAGCGGCCTCGGTCGGTCTCGAGCGTGAGCTGCGTGCGCGCGGTCACGGGCACGCCGGCCGCGTCGGTCAGGCGCACCTTCACGACGACGGGCGTGCGCAGGTCGGCCTGCGCCGAGGCGGGCACGTCGATGTGGATGGCGCCGAGCTTGTCGGGCGCGGTGACGCTGATCTGCTGCGCGGCGCCGCGCACGTTGCCGAACGGATCGACAGCTTCGAGCACGAGGCGGTTGACGCCGGGCCGCAGCACGATGCCGATGTACTCCCAGGCGCCGATCCGGCGGCTGGCCTGCTCGGTCTTCTTGCCGACGCGGCGCTCCTCGACGCCCTGGCCGTTGACGCTCAGGCGCAGCGCCAGGCCGGCTTCGCCCTTGACGCGCACGTTGAGCGAGGTCGAGGGCAAGGTGTCGCCGTCGCGCAGGTCGATGAAGCCGAGGGCGTTGCTTTCGATGCGGGGCAGCAAGGCTTCGAGGTCGATGGGGCTGGGGGCGGCTTGCGGCGGCGCCACCGCGGCGGTCGGCTGCGCAATACCGCGGGACACGCGCATGCCGGAGAAAAGGCTGCCCACGAGGGATGCGCCATCCGCCGCGCCGCCGCCGGTCGCCGCGCCGAGCGTGCTGCCCTGGCTGCCCGACGCGCCGCCGATGAAGCTGCTGGGCGATGCCGGTGCGGCGGGCATCGCGATCAGTGGCGCCGAGTTGGCCTGCGTGGTGCCGGTGCCGGTGCTGCCGCCCGCGCGCACCTCGCCGCTGGCAGGCAGCGCGCGCCGGTCGCCGACGGGGACGATCCGGCCTTCGGGGTCCAGGCGCATGCGCACCTGGGCTTCGGCCTCGGTGTCGGGCACGGCGGCGATGGCCTCGCGCCGCGCGATGACCTCGCTCATCACCGCCGGCGCGTCGCAGTTGGCGACGACGAAATTGGCCTTGTGGAATTCGCCCTTCTTGAGATCGACGAAGCGGCTGTCGGGACGCCCGGCATTGCGGTTGTCGAGCACTTCGAGCCGCGCGCCGGCGGGCAGCGTGGTGGCATCGAGCCGCAGCACGCGGGTGACGGGCTTGAGGCCGTACAGGCTCCACTTGCCTTCGACGTCGGTGATGACGTGCGTGCCGTCTTCCATGTACAGGCGCACGCCGGGCACGCCGATTTCGTCGACGTCCTGCTGGCGGCCGTCGCGCCGGCAGTCCATGTAGACCTTGCCGAAGAGGAAGGCATCGTCGGAGAACACGCCGCCGGTCACGCGCACGGTCCATTGGGCGAGGTTCGACTGCATGGGGCCGGAGCTGGCGCGGGCCCGGTTGACGGCATCACCGTTCGTCGGTGCGCCGACACCCACGCGCACGCGGTAGCGCACCGCGGCGGACTGGTCGATGCCGAGCGCGAGGCCGGGCCGGTTGAAGACCAGCCGGGGACCGGCCCCGCCCACGGGCTCAGCCGTGGCCGCGCCGTTGAGCCGCGCACTGCCGGCCACGTAGGCGAAGCCCGGCGGCAACTGGTCGGAGAGGCTCAGGCCGGTGACGGGAAAGCCGGTCTTGTTGGTGACGACGAGCGCGTAGTCGAGGAAGTCGCCGAACTCGACCTGGCGCTTGCTGCCTTCCTTGCGCAACACGAGGCCGAGCACGTTGCCCGGGTCGAGCGGGATGTGGTTGTGCACCACGTCGCAGGCCGCGCCCGAGGGCTCGAAACCGGCCTTGAGCGAGAAGTGGTGCGTGGTGGGCTCCGCGCCCTGCGGCGACGCAGCGTTCGGGACGATGGCGCCGCAGCGGTCGAAGGTGCCGGGCGTGGCGGGGATGAGCTGCGAAGGCGCCGCGTAAGCACTGCCCGCGGGCGGCGCCACACCCAGCGCATAGGTGCAGCTGCCGGTGACCGGCGGCGACAGGAAATAGAACTGGTAGCCGCCGTCGGCGCCGGTGGTCATCGACAGGCTGCCGTCGGCGTTGGCGCGGTAGACGCCGCTGTCGCCGCCGAACACCTCGGCCAGGGCCATCGGCCGGGCAGCGCCGTCGCTGCACGACTGGCGGGTGAAGGTGACGACGGCACCGGCCACCGGTTGGCGCGTGACGGCGTTGTAGACCACGCCCTGCGGGTCGGCCAGCATGGAGGACGCGCTGCTGGCGCTCGCGGTGACGAGCGCAGCCGACGACGCTGGGGCGGTGTTCTGCGCGAACGCGGCGGCCCAGGCCTTGTTGGTGAACGGCACGCGGGCGCCGTTGCTGGAAGGCTTGCGGGTGACGCGCACGGTGAAATCGATGTCTTCGCTCTGGCCGGGGGCCAGCGCGCGGCTGCCGTCGGTGAGGCCGAGCGCGGCCTGCATCGGCAGCCGGAACGGGTCGGCGCTGGCGGCGGCCTCGCGGTCGCAGGCGGCGCGGCCGGTGAAGCCGGAGGCGATCTGCAGCACGCCGTGGCGCACCTTCGGCGCGCCGACGAGTTCCCAGGCGGCGACGAGGCCCTCGGGCTTGTCCATGTCGAAGGTGCAATCGAGGTTGTCGATCACGCGCACGTTCGGGGCCGGGGCTGCGCCGGTGTTGCCGACCTTGAAGCGGTAGTCGAGTTCGTAGACGCCCTCTCCCACGCGGCGCGGCTGCGAGACGCTCTTCACGAGCGAGAGCACGGGCTGCTGCAGCTGCACCGGCGTGGGCGAGGTGTCGTTGCCGGGGTTGCCGTCGCCGTCGGCGTCGGGGTTGCTGCCGTTGACGGAGTCGTCGAAGACGGTGGGCGGGCCACCGGCGGCGAGCGCGGCCTGTGCGCGCACGGTGTTGAGCAGCGTGCCCGCGCGACCCGACACGTGGAAGCGCACATCGAAACGCACTGTGAACTGGCCGCTCACGGGCAGCACCGCACCGGGCGCGAGCAGGTCCTGCGCGGAGGCGGTGCCATTGAACGCGGCGTTGACCGCCGCCACCGTGCCCGCCACGCCGTTGCCCGGACTGCCGACGATGGCCAGGGTTCCGGGCACCACGGTGTACTGGCGCGCGCCCGGCACCGCGGCGGTCGTGCGGGTGCCGAACTGCGTGGCGCCCTGCCCTTCGAGCACGTCGGCCAGCTGCACGCCGTGCAGCGCGGTCGTGCCGTAGTTGCGCACGTTGACGTCGAAGGTGACGGTGGCCGTGCCGTCGGGTTGGCCGTCCGCGCCGCGGTGCATGCGCGGCGTGGAGGCGGCCTTGGCGACGCCGATGCGGCCCTGGCCTTGCGGCGGCGCCATCGCGATCACCACCGTGTTCGACGGCGACGCGGCGGGCGCGACGCCGTCGTTGTACTGGCTGTGCGCGGTGTTGCGGATATCGCCCGTGTGATCGGCCTTGACCTGCACCGCGAACTGCATCGCGATGGAGGCATTGCGCGCGAGGGCTGTGGGCACGCCGATGGCCACTTCGATCGCCGCGCCGTCTTCGGCGGTGCGGTAGCTGAAGTCGGCGTCGCCGGGCATGCGGAACAGACGCACCGCGCCGGCTGCCGTGCTCTGCAGGCTGCCAGCGAGGTAGCGCGTGCCTGTGGGCACGAGGTCGCGCAGCAGCAGCAGGCTGCGCGGACTGCCGTTGACCAGCACCTGCGTGCCGGTGGGCGCGGCCGCGCCGCCGGGCTGCGCGTCGCGCGCGCCGGTGTTGGTGCCCGAGATGCTGAAGTCGATGCGCGTGCTGCCGGGCACGACGGCCCCCGCATGGCTGGCCGACTTGACCAGCGCGAGCACGGCGACGCTGCCCACGTCCACCGTGTCGCGATTGCTCACGCTCGCGCCCTGCAGGGCGGTGGTCGCGCTCAGCACCACGCAGGCGCTGCCGCTGGCCGCGGCGGGAATGGTGCCCTGCACCAGCAGTTCGGCCGTCTGGCCCGGCTCCAGCGCGAGCGTGCTGGCGGCACCGGGCAGCAGCACCAGATCGGAGGCGTCGACGACGCCGTTGTGGTTGGCGTCGCGCACCACGCGCAACGCCGACAGGTCGAGCCCGTCGGCCGGGCACCCCGCGCCGTCGTTGACGAGCCCCAGGGTGTAGCGCGAAGCCACGTTGCCGGTGTTGGTGAGCAGGTGGCTCAGCGTGACGACGGTCCCGGGCGGGCGGTTCACGCGCTGGTCCTGCGTGAGCGACAGCGCCTCCACGGGCAGCACGCTGGCGATCACGGCATTGGAGATGGCCGTCTCGCTGCGGTCGAGGCCGGCAGGGACGTAGGTGCCCGTCGCGATGCTGCGGATCACGACGCCGCCGGGCGCGGGCGCCGCATGCGCGATCGGTGCGAAGAGCACGGCGAGTGCGAGGCCGAAGGCCGCCATCGCGCTGCGCGCGAGCGCCCCGCAGCCCCACCACCGAGGCACGCCGGCACGCGAAGAAGAAAGAAGAAATGGCACGCGGTGAACCTTCCCTGGCACCTCCCGCTGCGGGAGACACGTCAAACAGTCGAAGAACTCTTTCCTCTGCCGCCTCGAAGGCCGGCAAGGCACGGCTTGCATGCAGCGATGTGCGCGAAAGCGGCAGGGGAAACAGGCGAGGCGCCGGGGCGAACCCGGGCCTCGCGGGAAACAGCCGACGGCCCGTGCGGAACCGTCGGCGGCGCCGATGTCAGATCAGGGGTTGATCTGCACGGCGAAGGTCAGCGTGACCTTTCCACCTGGGGCCACGGTGTTGGCCGCGCTGCCGCAGCTCACCGCGGTGGCGGTCGATGCGAAGACCGGCGTCGTACCGCCAATGCCCGGGGCTTCGCACTGCAACGCAGGCTGCTTCGCGCTCAGGACGGTGTACGCTGGCAGTGCGTCGTTGATGGCGATGTTGGTCACCGGCACGATGCCTTCGTTGGTGGCAACGACCTGGTAGACGATGCACTGGCCCGGCTTCAACTGCAGTGACGTTGCCGCGAACGCGGTGTCCGCCACGCCGTCACAGGTCGCATCGGCCGCCTGCGTCTTGAGGACGCGGATCTGGCCGGTGATCACGGCCGTGATGTCGGTGGCCGAAGGCGTACCGCAGTTGGGGGCCGGGTCGGTGAAGGTGGCCGTCACCGTCGTGGTGTTGCTGACACCCGCGCTCACGCCCCCCGGCGCGAACACACGCACCAGCAGCTTCTGCGCCGCACCGGCCGGCAGGCTTGCCAGCGGACCGTTCACCGGCGTGTCGCCAGCGTCGATCTGTCCGTCGCCGTTGACGTCGAGGTAGACCGCGGTGGTCCAGCCTTGCGCCTCATCTGCCGCAGGCACCTTGGCTGTCAGCGTGTACGCGCCGCAGCTCTGGGCGCCGATGTTGGTCAGCGTGTGGGCATACACCACGGTGCCGCCGGGTGCGACCTGGCCGTTGTTGTTCGGCGTGAGCGAGGCGCCCAGCTGAAGGGCCGTCGAGGTCACCGTCACGGCGTCGGTCTTGACGTCGGAAGCGATGCCGCCGGTCGAGGCCACCGCAGTGGATTGCACCTTGAAGTAGATCTTCACTGCAGTGACTGCGGCTTGCGAGGAAGGCGGCGTGACGCACGCTTCGACCGCCTGCTGCCCCCCGGCGATGACCGCGAGGTTCGAGATGGCCGGCGATGCACAGGTGCCGCCAAACGCCACGAACTTGACCGTCCAGCCTGCCGGCAGCGCGCCCGGGAAACCGGTCGTCTGGCTGGCGGCAAGGTTGTAGGTCGCGTCGATCACGTCATGGTTCTTCACCCACAGCGTGAAGACCGTGCCGGTGCCGGCGCCCGTGTCATGAACCTGCGTTGGCAACGGGCTGGGGCCCGCGCCGAGGTCGCCGTTGGCGACGCTGCCGGTGCCAGTACCAATCTTCGTGTTGGTCAGGTCGACCAGGGTCTCGATCACGCGCTCGAGGCGGTCTTCGGTCGCATCGATCTTCGTGTTGTCGTTCACGGAGCGACCGAGCACGGTGGCCACGTAGGCGCCGCCCACCGTGCCCGGCGGCAGTTGCACCTGCGTCACGATGTTGAGGCTCACGCCGGCCGGAATCGGGCCTGTGTCGGGAACGCCGTCGCCGTTCGTGTCCAGCAGCGGTGCGCCGCTGTCGGCCGCGAAGAACTGGAAGCTCGTGCCGGCCGGGAAGGTGCTGGCGGAGATCGACAGGTTCACGGCATCCGAGGCGCCGCCCGTGTTGAACACGGTTTGCGGGAAACGGACACTGCCGCCCGTAACAGCCAGCGTCTTCGTGGTCAGGTCCTGGCCGGCGGGGTTCGGCGTGCCGGGTGTCGCGTCGAGTGCCGTTGCAGCCGTGGACGGGTTGGAACCCACCACGATGCCGAAACGCGCCAGGACGGTGTAGGCCGCCGGATTGGTGGTCGAGCCGACGGTGCCAATGGCCACCGCGGTGATCGCCGGAGGGGCATTGGCATCCGCGTTCGCGGGGTTGTAGCGGGCCACGTTGGTGGTGGTGGACGTGCCGACCGCCGCGGTGCTGTTCACCAGCACCACGAAGCTCAGCGTCTGCGTCACGTTCGGACTCAGCGAAGCCACCACGGCATTCAGCGTGTTGCCGGTCACCTGGAAGTCGATGCCCGACGGATCGCCGGCCGCACCGTCACCCAGCGCCGTGCCCGACGCACCGCTCCACACGGCCGAACCGGTGACGTAGGTCAACCCTGCAGGCAGCACGTCGGACAGCGCGAACTTGCCCGGCGCGCCGCCCGTGTTGTTGAACGTGAGGGTGTAGACCGAGTACTGGCAGTTCGCGTTCGATGCAAGACCGGCCGTCCAGCTCGTGGCGGTACAGGCAGCGGAAGAGCGCGGCCCGCTGGCCGACGGGGCCGGCCATGCGCCGCCGCCAGGTGCGGCGACCAATGGAACACCGATCGCCTTGGTGACGTTGAACACCGCATCGGTGGCCAGCTTGACCTCGTCCTTGTCGGCCGCCGAGGTGTTCGGCGCGGTGTACAGCGCCGGGGTGCCCGGGGTGGCGGTGATCGTTGCCGCATCGAAATTGCCGGTGCCGGCGGCCGAGCCCGGGATCGTGTAGGCCACGACGAAACGGAACGCGCCGTTGTTGCCGGGCACGCTCTGCGCCGGGGTCACCGTGCAGACGTCCGTGCCAGCTGCCGAGCAGAGCGACGTCGTGCTGTCGGGCAGCCCGTTGCCGTCGGCGTCGGCGAAGACCTCGACGCGCGAGAACTTGCCCGCATCGGCCTTGACCGTGAGGGCGAAGGTGTCGACGCCATTGCCGGTGTTGGTCAGCACGTGAGGCGCATAGACCGTGGCACCGGCCGCGCCGGACTTGGTGTTGGCGATGGTCGTCGTGACCTGGTTGACGCTGTCGAGCGTGAACGAGCCCACCTGGAGAACGGTGGTCTGCACCAGGTTGGAGGTCGCGACCTGGGTCGTCCCGGCGGCGTCCGAATAGCTGGCGGACGCTTGGTTGCCGATGACGGTGTTGGCGGGCGGCGACGCGGCAAATGCAGCCGGGCTTCCGAAAAGGAAGCCCAGCGTCAAAGCTGCGGCGCCTGCCCAGGGCGCGCACGGCTTGCAGCCGCTGGCGCGTTGGGTTGGCTGGGTGGGAATCACGTAGTTTTCTCCTCTGTTGTCGATGAACGGGAACACGAAAGAACCTGGCGGATACGTTTCGACGGGCGAGCGCGTACCTGCCGACTGGCACTCAGAAACAAGAGATCGATGGAAAAGGCGGGCGCCCTCGCCTCTCGCAGCGCGCGAGGGCCGGCGCGGCCTTTACTTGCCGCGCGGGGGCGGCGTGGCGGGCGTGGGAGGCACAGCCGTTGGCGGCGCGACGGTTTCGACCTTGGCGCGCGCGCTCACGGCGAGGCTGCCGTTTGCGGGCAACTGGCCCAGGCTCCAGCGCAACATGCGGTACTCGCTGTAGGGAACGGGTTCGGTCTTGCCGCCGGGCAGTTTGCGAACGAGCGGCTCGGGCTCGAAGACGGCGGTCTTGGTGGCGGCTTTCACGAGGCTGGCACCCGGCTTGGCGCTGCGCGGCAGGTATTCCAGCCCCTCGGGAATCGGCAGATCGGCCACGAGGCCCTTGACCGGTTTGCCCGTGTTGTTGGTGTAGGTGGCCTTGTATTCGATGACGTCGCCCGGCTTGATGGTGGCCGCGTCCTGGAACTGTTCATTGCCGTCGGGCCCCTTGACCACCTTCGACTGGGCGAGGACGACGGTCACGGCCTGGGCCGCGACAGGTGCGCGCGGCGCCTCCAGCGAAGCGGCGGGTTGCGCGAACGCGACGGTCGCGGCGCCTGCGGCAAGCAGGACCAGGCCTGCACGGATCAGCGGGTGGACCGCCCCTGCGCGGCCTCGCGACGACGACAAGAACAAGTCCCATGTGGATGCTGTCATTCAAACCCCAATTAACAATATTTGAAATTCACGTCGCAAAATTTGCAATCAACCTCTTATTGCAAACAAATAGCCAACATTATTTGCAATTGAAGGCAATCGGCCATTTAGATTTTTGCGTACTGAATTCTTATGTCTCGGGGCTTTTATGGCAATCAAACAAAAGAACAGAGGATGCGCAAATGAGACATATTGAACAAACAAAATGCATCCACCATTTCGTTCGACCTGAAGCCCTCTCAATTGAAGCTTTCAAGCTTCTGGGAAAGTCAAAACAATTGAGATTGAATGACAACAACAGCAACCTCAGGCGCACCCCTTATGCACCAAATAATATTCTCAATAAATTCGAATCCATAAAATTAATTTTTAACCACTCATTCGATGCGGCACAAGAAATTATTCATCTATGAATTACAGAGAAATCCCGGCGGTCAGGAAAATATCGAACTCGCAAAGAATCCGGTAAATATGAGCGCTTGCCCACCCTTTTCCCATCACTCATTCACGTCGTCTCGAATCACAGGCTCTTGATTTCAATTCAGGCGTTCTGCTGATTAAATCCAGAGATTCCACGGCAATTCCTCGCCGCACCCGTAGGGCCATAATTGGCCAATCTGGCCAGAATCCCCTACACTCGCGCCCCATGGCTCTCCTCTCGCCCCGTCGATACCCTGCGCGCGCAGCCCTGCCCATGGCAGCGGCCGGTCGTCGTGTGGGCGCCGTCGTCGCGGCGGCCACGTCGGTCCTCCGACGCACGTCCGCACATTCCTGAGCCCGGCGGTCCGCTACCTTCTTCTTGATGCGCACACCTTGACCGCCGGGCACCACACCGCGCGGTAGCGACCCTGTCTGTTGGAAAGGCGGGTTGCGTTCATCTGGAGTGCTTCATGCTTTCAACCGTTCACGGGGAGCGCACGCTCACCGAACTCGATTACGTCCGTCTCAGCAAATTCGCGGACACGCCGCTTCCCCCGGCCCTGGTCGATCTGCTCGACACAGCCGACATCCTTCCGTCACGGGAAATGCCCTCGGACATCGTGACGATGTACACCCAGGTGGAAATCGAAGACCTGCCCGCCGGACAGCGGCAGAAGATCGTGATCTGCTATCCCGCCGATGCGAACCCGACCACGGGCTTCATCTCGGTGTTCTCGCCCGTCGGCATCGGCCTGCTCGGCCAGAAGACCGGCGCGGTCGCGCGCTGGAAGACGCCCGGCGGCGGCGAACACAGCGCGCGCGTGATCGCCGTGCTGTTCCAGCCGGAAGCCAGCGGCGACTACACGACCTGAAAGTGCGTCGGTTCAGGCCGGAGGCCGGCGCCCCGCCGGCCGGTCAGTGCTGCAGCACGCCGGCGACGCCGGGGCCCCTACTCTTCGCGCTGTCGATGGTCGCGCTGACGGAACTCGTGTTGACCGCCAGCGCCACCAGCACCGCCCCCACGAACGACGGATCGGCGCTGCCGCTGTAGCCCGACGCCCCGGCAATGGCCAGGGCCTGCGCCACCTGTTGCGTCGTCAGCTCGACGGCGGCTTCTCCCACGATATTCCTCTTCTTTGTGGCCATCTGAAAACTCCTGCGAATGGAGTTCGGACTGTAACCAAGCCCCGACAAGCGCCACAAATGTTCCTGACCGTGTGACTTTCGACACTGGCCCGCGCATCGGGCGGCCCGTATCGTCGCGCGGGCGCGGCGCCCGCCGGTGGGGCGGACGCCACATTGTTTTCATTTGATGGACAGGGACATGCCTTTTTCCAAACTCTCTCTCGCCAGCGCACTCGCGGGCCTGCTCGCGCTTTCCGGTTGCCAGACCATGGACATGCAGATGGGCGCTCCGGCGGCCAAGACCACGGCCACGGGCAGCGCCGCCGGCGGCGCCACCTCGGGCGAGAGCAGCCAGCTCGAACGCTGCGACTCGCCGCTCGGTACCGTCTCGCTGATCGAGAACGTCAATGCCGGCTGGTACACCATCCTCACCGGTGAATACCGCCTGCCGCCCACGGCCAACCTGCTGCGCCTGCTGGTGCAGCAGTCGAACTGCTTCGTGGTGGTCGAGCGCGGCGCGGCCGGCATGAACGCCATGACGCGCGAGCGCGCGCTGATGCAATCGGGCGAGATGCGCGGCGGCAGCAACTTCGGCCGCGGCCAGATGGTGGCTTCCGACTACGGCCTGTCGCCCGAGATCGTGTTCAGCAACAACGACGCCGGCGGCATCGGCGGCGCGCTCGGCGGTCTCGTGGGCGGCGGCCGTGGCCGCGCCATCGCGGCTGTCGGCGCCAGCCTGCAGACCAAGGAAGCCAGCGCGCTGCTGACGCTCATCGACAACCGCTCGGGCGTGCAGGTGGCTGCGGCCGAAGGCAGCGCCTCCAAGACCGACTTCGCGGGCTTCGGCGGCCTCGGTGGCCGCGGCGGTGCCGGCGGCATCGGCGGCTACACCAACACCGCACAGGGCAAGGTGATCGCGGCGGCCTTCATGGACGCCTTCAACCAGATGGTCCGTTCGCTGCGCAACTACAAGGCGCAGACGGTGCGCGGCCAGGGCCTGGGCGGCGGTGGCCGGCTGGGCGTGGACGGCGGCGCCGCCCCGTCGCAGACCTCGGCGCCGGGCGCCGCCCGCCCGCGCCGCAAGTAAGCGCGGCCGTCCATCGTCTTCGACGCGACCCGGTCCGGATATCGACCGGGTTCACAATTCACCCTCTGGAGGTGAAACACGATGGATGGTTTGGAAGAGTCGGCGGAAGCAGCCAAGGGCAAGCTCGTTTATCCCTTTGCGGAACTTCCGCCACGCGGCAAGTCGATCGAGGTCGCCGACGGGGTCCACTGGATCCGCATGCCGCTGCCCTATTCGCTCGACCACATCAACCTGTGGGCGCTGGACGACGGCGACGGCTGGGCCGTGGTGGACACCGGCGTGCGCACCGAGGAAACGGTGGCGGTCTGGCGCGAGCTGTTCACCAATTCGCCGGACACGCGCGGCCTCACCCGCGTCTTCGTGACGCACATGCACCCCGACCACGTCGGCATGGCCGGCTGGCTCACGCGCAAGTTCGGCGTGCGGCTGTGGATGACCCGCTCCGAATACCTCATGTGCCGCGTGATGGTGTCCGACACCGGCCGCGAAGCGCCCGACGATGCCATCGCCTTCTACCGTCGCGCCGGCTGGGGCGAGGCGGCCATCGAGACCTACCGCACGCGCTTCGGCAACTTCGGCAAGCACATCCACCCGCTGCCCGACAGCTTCCGGCGTCTTCGCGACGGCGAGGTGCTGCGC
Source organism: Variovorax boronicumulans (assembly GCF_009811375.1). Classification (NCBI taxonomy): domain Bacteria; kingdom Pseudomonadati; phylum Pseudomonadota; class Betaproteobacteria; order Burkholderiales; family Comamonadaceae; genus Variovorax; species Variovorax boronicumulans. The sequence continues at coordinate 1,935,587 of NZ_BKDH01000001.1, read as the reverse complement.
ATCGGCGCGCACGACTGGCGCGTCGTCACCGGCAACGGCCATTCGCCCGAGCATGCGTGCCTGTACTGCCCCGACCTGAAGGTGCTGATCTCGGGCGACCAGATCCTGCCGCGCATCTCGTCCAACGTGTCGGTCTCGCCCGTCGAACCCGACGCCGACCCGATGGCCGACTGGCTCGCGTCGCTCGCCAAGCTCAAGCGCGAAGTGCCCGACGACGTGCTGGTGCTGCCGTCGCACAACGAGTGCTTCCGCGGCCTGCATGCGCGCATCGACCGGCTGCAGCACGGGCAAGAGCGCTCGCTCGACCGCTTGCGCAATGCATTGAAAACGCCGAAGCGCGCGGTCGATGTGTTCACGAGCCTGTTCGCGCGCAGCATCGCCGAATCCGACGTGCCGTTGCTGGGCATGGCCACCGGTGAAAGTCTGGCCTGCCTCAACTACCTGCGCCACCGTGGCGAGATCGCGTGCGACGTCGCCGACGACGGGGTGGCCTGGTACCGGCTGACGTCCGCCGCCTGAGCGCCGGTCAGACCTCGAGCACGACCTTGCCGATGTGCCCGGCGCGCTCGAGGTAGCGATGGGCCTGCACCACGTCGTCGAGCGCGAAGCTCCGGTCGATGCGCACGTGCAGCGAGCCATCGGCAAGGCCTGCATCGATGAAGGCCAGCGCGCGGCCCAATGCGCCCTTGTCGCGAGGCAACCCCATGGTGGCGGCACCCGTGTGCTCCAGCACCTTGTAGACGTGGAAGCGCCAGCTCTTGCGGAACTGCGCAATCACCGGAAACTTGAATTCGGCGCCGCCCGACAAGCCGTACAGCACATACCAGCCGCCTTGCGCGACCACGTCGCCGAGCCGCTCGACCTGCGCGCCGCCCACGCCGTCGTACACCAGGTCGACACCACGGCCTTCGGTGAGCGCCAGCACGCGCTCGACCACGTCTTCGTCGTCCGTCACGACCACATGCGCAGCGCCCGCTTCCCGCAGCGCGTCGCGCTTGGCGACCGTGCGCGTGACCGCGATGGCGGCGATGCCCGCCGCGCGCGCCATCTGCAGCGCTGCGATGCCGGTGCCCGATGACGCCCCGGTGACGAGCATCACCTGGCCGCGCTGCAGCCGTGCCATCTCGAACATCGGGAAGTAGCCCGTGAGATACGCCATGTAGGCGCCCGCAGCCTGCGCGGCCGACAGGTTGGCGGGATACCGCACCACGTGCGCGGCCGGAAAGAGGATGCGGTCGCCGTAGGTCGGATACAGCCCCTGGCTCGCCCCCGGCAGCACCGCGACCCGGTCGCCCACGCGCAGCCCTTCGACGCCCTCGCCCACGGCCTCGATGACGCCGGCGGCTTCGTTGCCCAGCCCCGCCGGCAACGTCGCGTCTTCGATGTACAGGTTCTCGCGCCACAACGCGTCGGCCCGGTTCAGGCCGATGGCCTGCACCGCGATGCGCACCTCGCCAATGCCCGGCGCGGGCACCGCGACCTCTTCGAGCCTCAGAACCTCGGCACCACCGAATGCGTGGAAGCGAACCATCCTGCTCATGACAACTCTCCTTCTTTCTTGAATGACCGATGGCTTCAATCTAGAGGCCGCGGCGTCATCAAGGAAATCGATTCGCGGGATAGTCGCTATGCGCACCATCGATAACGCCAGGACCCCGATGAAACCCATCGAACTCAACCGCATCGACCTGAACCTGCTCACCGTGCTGGCCGCGCTCATGCGCGAGCGCCACGTCAGCCGCGCTGCCGAGCGGCTGAACCTCGGCCAGCCCGCGGTGAGCCATGCGCTCGCGCGACTGCGCGATCTCACGGGCGATCCGCTGCTGGTGCGCCAGGGCCGCGTGATGGAACCCACCGCACGGGCGCTCGCCCTGATGCAGGGCCTGGGCCCCGCGCTCGCGCAGATCGAGGCCACGTTCCGTGCGCAGGCCGACTTCGAGCCGGCGCGCGCCGCGCCGGTGTTCCGCATCGGCCTGACCGATGACCTGCAGATCGCGATGCTGCCCCGCCTGCTGCGCGCCCTGAGCACCGAAGTGCCCGGCGCCAAACTGGTGACGCTCACCGTCTGCTACCGCAACGCCATGCGCTACCTCGACCAGGGCCGTGTCAGCGCGGTGATGTCCTTCCTGAAAGACCTGCCCGCCGATGCGAAGGTGCGCAAGGTCCGCACCGCGCGCTTTGCCGTGCTCCGCGCCGACACCGCGCCCGGCAAGCTGTCGCTCGACGACTACTGCCGCCGGCGCCACCTGCTCGTGACCTACGCCGGCGACCTGTGCGGCACCGTCGACGAAACGCTGGGCGAACTCGGACGCCAGCGCGACGTGCTCTTCTCGGTGCCGCAGTTCGGCAGCCTGCCCGCCGTGCTCGCCGGCACCGACCTGCTGGCCACGGTGCCCGAGCACGTGGCGCTGGCGCTGTCGGCGCAAAGCGGCCTGCGCTGCGAGCCCCTGCCCTTCGACAGCCCGAGCTACCAGTTGCGGATGGCCTGGCGCGCGGTGACCGACAAGGACCCGGCGCAGGCGTGGCTGCGCAAGGCCATGCTGCGGGCTGCCAACGATTAGGATGCAAGTCCACTTCCCTGAAGGACCCCGCATGCCGAGCACCGAGACCCACTTCGAACTGACCGCCAACGACGGCCATCCGGTGGAGGCCCACCGCTGGCAGGGCACCGCGCCGCGCGCCATCGTGCAGCTGGCGCATGGCATGGGCGAGCATTCGCTGCGCTACCGGCCGCTGGCCGACGCGCTCACGCAGGCCGGCTACGTCGTCTACGCGAACGAGCACCGCGGCCATGGCCCCGGCGCCGCCGCGCGCGACGAACTCGGCGAGTTCGGCCCGCGCGGATTCGCCGGTCTCGTGGAGGACATGGCGCTGCTCAGCCGCCACGCACGCGCCGAGCACCCCGGGCTGCCGCTGGTCCTCGTCGGCCACAGCATGGGCTCGTTCGCCACGCAGTACTACCTGGTCCGCCACAGCGAACTGCTGTCGGGCGCGGTGCTGTCGGGCACCACGGCGCTCGACCTGCTGGGCGGCGCGCTGCAAAGCGGCTTCCGTCTCGAAGACATGAACGCCGCGCTGCCCGACGTGCGCACGCCCTTCGACTGGCTCAGCCGCGATCCGGCCCAGGTCGATGCCTACATCGCCGACCCGCTGTGCGGCTTCACCGTGTCGGCCGAAGGCATGGGCTCCATGTTCGCCAGCCTCGGCGAACTCACGCCCGCCGCGATGCAGACGCGCATCCGGCCCGAGCTGCCGCTGTACCTGTTCACCGGCGACCAGGACCCGGTCAGCAACAAGGCCGAGTGGTTCTACCCGCTGGTGCAGCGCTACCGCGAGGCCGGCCTGCGCGACGTGTCGTGCCATGTGTTCGGCGGTGCGCGCCACGAGACGCTCAACGAGACCAACCGCGACGAAGTCGTGGCCGTGCTGCTGGCCTGGCTCGCGCGCATCGTGCGATGAAACTCCTCGCCTTCGACGAGAGCCTGGACCAGCGCCACATCCTGCCCTACGACCCGGCGTACGCCGAGGTGTTCGCGCAGGTGCAGCGCCACGTGCAGGCGCAGCTCGAGGGCGTGGAACTCGTGCACATCGGGAGCACGGCCATCGTCGGTTTGCGGGGCAAGCCGATGGTCGACATCGCGGCGATCACGCAGCGCGAGAACCTGCGCACGGCCCAGTCGGAATTCGAGGCCCTCGGATTTCACCGCCGCCCCGTGTGGGTCGACACGGACGAGAAGCCCTACGTCTGCGCGTCCGTGCTGCACGGCGGGCGCAGGTTCAACCTCAACCTGCACATCTGCCATCGCGGCGACCCGGTGCACGTGGACTCGCTGGCCTTCATGGAAGTGCTCGACCGGCGCCCGGACCTGCGCAGGAAGTACGAAGAAGCCAAGGACCGCGCCCACGGCATCGACCCGGCCAACCCGCAGGTCTACAACCGTGAAAAGGAAGCGGTGATCCGCGAGATACAGGCCCAGGTCGGGCAGGCCTAGAGGCTCGCCAGTATCCCGGTCGATGTGGCCTCTGCGGCCAGCTTCCCATCGGGGTTGTAGAGCGCCGCTTCGAGGAACGCCACGCGCTTCCCGCGCCGGATCACGCGCCCCTCGACGCGGCCTTCGCCAGGACCGACCTTCTCGTAGAAGCTCACCTTGATCTCCAGGCTGAAGACCGTCTGCGCCTGCTCCGTGTCGTGCATGACCGCATGGGCCATGGCCGCGTCGAGCCATGCCGTGATGAAGCCGCCCTGGGCGATCGTGCCGTTCGTGTGGCAGTACTCGCGCCGCACGGTGAAGGCGGCCTTCAGCGTCTTGTGCTCGGCGTCCCAGCCGGTCACGTGGAAGTTGCCCATCGATTCGGACAGCGCCTGGCCCGAGCGGATGCGGGCTTCGAGTTCGTCGTTCATTGGTGTCGTTCGCAGCAGGTGAAGCAACGGGCATTCTCAGCCGAAAGCGTGGGGCCATCGGTCATCTCAGAGATAGCGCACCTCCGCCGGCACCTCGAACCAGTTGTTGTGGCGCCCGTCCATGTAGCGCACCGGCGCGGTGGACAGCTCTTCGAGCGTCGCGTCGTCCAGGCAGGCGACGTTCACGCTGACGTACGCACCGCCGATCTCCGGCACGTTGCCGCGCCCGAAGGACTTGACGCCGCAATGGCGGCAGAACAGGTGCTCGGCGCTGAACGAGCCGAACTGGTAGCTCGACAGGTCTTCTTCGCCCGACAGCAGCGTGAAGTCGGTCGGCTTGACGATGGCGCCCCAGCCGCGCGATTTCATGCAGATCGAGCAGTTGCACTTGCCGGTGCCCGCGGCGAGATCGATGAGCGCCTGGAAGCGCACCTTGCCGCAATGGCAGCTGCCGTGATAGGTCTTCTTCATGGTCGGTGTCCGTGGAAACGAGTGGAGGAAACCCAAGGCTACGACCCATTGCGGACAGATTCTGTCCTCGATCGCAGGCATGATGCGGCCCATGCTGTCCGCTTCCGCCCGCCTGCTTCGCCTGCTCGCGCTGTTCCAGGCCCAGCGCGCCTGGACCGGTGCCGCCCTGGCCGAGCGCCTGGAGATCACCGAGCGCACGCTGCGCCGCGACGTCGACCGGCTGCGCAGCCTCGGCTACACGGTCGACTCCACCTCGGGCGTGGCCGGCGGCTACCGGCTGGGTGCGGGCAGCGCCCTGCCGCCGCTGCTGCTGGAAGACGAGGAAGCCATTGCGGTGGCGCTGGCGCTCGGCCATGCCGGCACGGGCGAAGGCGACATCGGCAACGCCTCGATGCGCGCCCTCGCCAAGCTCGACCAGTTGATGCCGCCGCGCCTGCAGCGCCGCCTGGGCAGCGTGCGCGCCTCGGTGGTGCCGGTGATGCGCAGCAAGTCGGGCGTGCGCGTGAAGGCGGTGTCGATGTTCGCCGAGGCCTGCACCGAGCGGCGCGAGCTGCGCTTCGGCTACCAGGACCACCACCAGACGGCCACGGCGCGCACGGTGGAGCCGCACCGCGTGGTGCAGACCGGCCAGCGCTGGTACCTGCTGGCCTGGGACACGGCGCGCCAGGACTGGCGCACCTTCCGCCTCGACCGCATCGTCGACGCCGAACCGACGGGTGCGCGCTTCACCGCGCGCCGCCTGCCGCTGGGCGACGTCGAGGCCTACATGGAACACGCGCTCAAGGTCTCGCCCTACCTGCACCACGCGCGCGTGATCGTGCATGCCCCGCTCGCGGCGCTGGAACCGCACCTGGGCTGGGTGGGCGGCGTGCCCGAGGCCCTCGACGCGGGCCGCACGCGCGTCGTCACCGGCGCCAGTTCGCTCGACGCGCTGGCCGTGTGGCTGGGCTGCCTGGGCCACGACATCGAGATCGAATCGCCTCCCGAACTGGTGCAGCACGTGGCGCGCGTCGCGACACGGCTGGACACCATCGCGCACCGGCAGGGTACCTCCATCCCCCGTCTATAGGATGGGCTCGCCCGATACCGGCCGATAGGCTTGCGGCACCTGCAACCTCCGAACGGAAACGGATCTGCCCATGCGCCTCGGCCCCGGTCTCGCCTGCGGAAGCCCGCCATGCCCCTGACCGCCACCCAGGTCGCCGTGGTCGAGGACGACAGCGGCATGCGCGAGCGCATCGCCCGCGTGATCGGCGCCGACCCGGCGCTGGCGCTGGCCTTCAGCGCCTCGAACGCGGTCGACATCCTGAACTGGCTCACGGACAACCCGGTCGACGTGCTGCTGGTCGACCTCGGCCTGCCCGACCATCCCGGCCTGCAGGTGATCCGCCAGTGCCGCCGCATGCAGCCGGCCTGCGCAGTGATGGTGCTGACGATCTTCGGCGACGAGACCCACATGGTGCAGGCCTTCGAGGCCGGCGCGCGCGGCTACCTGCTCAAGGACGGCACCGAGGCCGACCTGGCGGCGCACCTGCGCCACCTGGGCGCCGGCGGCTCCCCGCTGCCGCCGGGCATCGCGCGGCAGCTGCTGCGCCGCTGGCAGGCCTCCGACGGCGCGCCCGGGCACCTCTCGTCGCGCGAGGCCGAAGTGCTCGACCGGGTGTCTCGTGGTTTCACCTATGCCGAAATCGGCGCGCAGATGGGAGTCTCCGCATCGACGGTTCAAACCCATATCAGAAACATCTACGGCAAGCTGGATGCGCCCCCACCCTCGGACGCCGTGTTGGCGACCCGCCCTCCAGGCCGGCTTTCCTAGCCGCGTGAGCCGCCCCTTCTTTTCCCGCATGCAAGCCGTGCTGCAACTGCTGCTGTGGCTGGTGCTCGCAGCACCCTTCGCCCATGCCGCCACCCCGCCGGGCACCACCGACGTGGACTGGGCCGAAGCCAGCCTCGAACCCGACGGCCTGCCGATGCAGGTGCGGCAGGTGGCGCTGCCCTTTCGCTGGGACCACGAGTTTCCGGGGCGCGGCGGCAAGGCCAGCTACCGCATCGTGCTGCCCCCGGACGCCGCCCGCGCGGACGACGCCCAGGCGCTGCTGATGTCGGGCCTGGGCAACCAGGCCGCCGTGTGGTTCAACGGCGCGCTGGTCGCCAACTACGGCGTGCTCGGCGACCCGGCCTACGACGCCGGCAAGGCCAACCTGCTGATCCCGCTGGCCGCCGCGCTGCGGCGCGGCGACGGCCAGCCGCAGGAGCTGCTCATCCAGGCCACGATGCAGCGCCAGCGCGGCGGCGGGCTGGCCAGCGTGCTCTACGGCCCCGAGGCCTCCCTGGCCCCGTTGCACCGCTCGCAGCAGAACTGGCGCAACACCTCGGCCATCGTCTACGCCGTGAGCCTGCTGCTGATGGGCGGCTTGGCCGCCGGGCTGTGGCTGCGCCAGCGCGATGCGCTCTACGGCTGCTTCGCGCTGGCCGCGCTCTCGGGCGTGGCGCGCAACCTCGACCGCGTGCTGACCGAAGGGCCCGTGCCCTGGCCGCTGTGGGGCGCCGTGGTGGCGGTCTGCTATGCCTGCCACATCGGGCTGATCGCGCGCTTCGTGCTGCTGGTGCTCGACCGCAACCCGCCGTGGCTGGTGCGCTCCATCTACGGAGCGCTGGCGCTCTCGGTGGTGCTGGCCTGCGCCTCCTTCGCCTTCGCGCTGCCGGCGCTGTGGACCACGGGGCTGGCGATCCTGCAGGTCACGAGCACCATCTGCCTGCCCTACGTGGTGCACGGCGCACTGGTGGCGCGGCGGCGCATCGCGGGCGTGCTGATGGCCGCGGGCACGCTGGCCATCCTGGCCGGCGCGCACGACCTGCTGCTGGTGCGCATGGGCCTGTTCGGCGGCGCCTACTACACGCTCACCTCGCACGCGATCTTCTTCTTCGTGATGATCCTGGCCGGCCTCGTGGTGGAACGCTACAGCCGCACCGTGGCCGACTACCGCTCGCTCAATGCCAACCTCGCCGCGCGCGTGGCCGAGCGCGAAGAGCAGCTGCGCGGCGCCTTCGAAACCGTGCGCAAGCAGCAGGAAGAACAGGCCGTGCTGCTGGAGCGCCAGCGCATCATGCGGGAGATCCACGACGGCGTGGGCTCGCAGCTCGTGGGCCTGCTCAACGTGGTGAACCAGCCTGCGCCCGACCGCGACGTGGTCGAGGAGCACGTGAAGCTGGCGCTCGACGAGATGCGCATGGCGGTCGATTCGCTGCAGCCCATGCACGACGACCTGACCACCGTGCTGGCCACGCTGCGCTACCGCCTGCAGCCCCGGCTGGACGCCGCCGGCATCGAGCTGGTGTGGGACGTCGCCCTCATCCCCACGCTCGCGCCCTTTGCCGCGCAGGCCGCGCTGCAGCTGCAGCGCATCCTGCTCGAGGCCTTCACCAACGTGCTGAAGCATGCGGGCGCCACGCGCATCGTGATGCATGTGGGCTGGCACGGCGAGCAGACGCCGCCGCTGGTGCGCATCGTGCTCACCGACAACGGCCGCGGGCTGCCGGCGAACGAACGCCCCGGTGGCCACGGCCTGGCGAACATGCGTTCGCGGGCGCAGGCCATCGGGGCGCGGCTGCAGATAGAGCGGGCCGACGCGCAGGCCGGCGGCACGCGCGTGTCGCTCGACTGGCCCTGCGCGCTGCCCTGAGCGCTCTGGGCGCGCACGGGCCGGTCAGCCCAGGCGCACCGGCACGAAGATCTTGTCCTCGCCGCGCTGGATCAACAGCGCCACCGACTTGTCGGCCTTGGCCACCGCCTGGCGCACCTGCTCCAGGCTCTTGGCCGGCGTGCCGTTGATGGCCAGCAGCACGTCGCCGGCCTGCACCCCGGCCATCGCCGACGGGCCGGCCACGTCCTCGATCAGCAGGCCGCCGTCGACCGAGGCTGCGCGCTGCTCCTGCGGCTGCAGCGGGCGCAGCGCCAGGCCGAGCTTGCCCTGCCCCGCCGTGTTGTCGGCCTTGGCGACCTGCGCCGGCTTGTCGCTCGCGTCGCCCAGCTTGGCCTGCAGCTCCTGGCGCTCGCCCTGGCGCCACACCTCGAGCGTGACCTTCTTGCCTGGCGCCTGCTGGCCGATGACCGCCGGCAGGTCACCCGACGACACGATCGCCTGGCCGTCGACCTTGCGGATCACGTCGCCCGCCTTCAGGCCGGCATGGTCGCCGGGGCCGCCCTTCTCGATGTTCGAGACCAGCGCGCCCTCGGGCTTGTCGAGCTTGAACGAATCGGCGAAGGCCTGGTTCACCTCCTGCACCGCGACGCCCAGGCGCGCATGCGTGGCCTTGCCGGTGGCGACGATCTGGTCCTTCACCTGCACCGCCACGTCGATCGGGATGGCGAACGACACGCCCTGGTAGCCGCCGCTGCGGCTGTAGATCTGCGAGTTGATACCGACCACCTCGCCGCGCGCATTGAGCAGCGGCCCGCCCGAGTTGCCGGGGTTCACGGCCACGTCGGTCTGGATGAAGGGCACGTAGCTGTCGTCGGGCAGCGAGCGGCCCTTGGCGCTCACCACGCCGGCCGTCACGGTGTTCTCGAAGCCGAAGGGCGAGCCGATGGCCAGCACCCATTCGCCGACCTTCAAGTCCTTGGTGTTGCCCAGCGCGAGCACCGGCAGGTTCTTGGCGTCGATCTTGAGCACCGCGATGTCGGTCTTGGCATCGGCGCCCAGCACCTTGGCGCGGTACTCGCGGCGGTCGGTCAGCTTGACGGTGACCTCCTTCGCGTCCTTCACCACGTGGGCGTTGGTCATGATGATGCCGCTCGGGTCCACGATGAAGCCCGAGCCCTGCGAGCGCACCGGCACGGCGCGCTGCTGCTGTTGCTGGCCGCGCGGTCCCATCTGCCCCTGGAAGTGGCGGAAGAACTGGAACATCGGATCGTCGGGGTCGATGCCCTGCAGCTGCGCCATCGTGTCGTCGTCCGGGGCCTTCTCGGTGCCGGTCACGCTGATGTTGACCACGGCGGGGCCGTCGCGCGAGGTGATGGTCGAGAAGTCGGGCAAGGTGACCATCGCGGCCGGCGCGGCCACGGCGGCAGTAGTGGCCGGGGCATTCACGGCACGGGCGCTGGTGTAGGCCCCGGCGCCGACGGCGCCGATCACGCCGGCGCTGGCCAGCGCGATCACGAGGGCACGGGGGGAAGTCAAGGCGGTTTTCATTCTTCGATTCCTTTCAATCCTGCGCCGAAGCGCAAACACGGTGAAAGGAATGTCGCGGCCTTGACTTAGGCGTCGCTTAAGCGGAATTCACTCTTTGGCGGGAGCGAACGTCACCCGCACGCACAGCCCACCGAGGCTCGTGGACTTGTCCAGCGCCACCGTGGCGCCGTGCAGGTCGGCGATCGACTTCACGATGGCCAGCCCCAGCCCGCTGCCCGGCGCCTGCGGCTCGCCCGAGCGGTAGAAGCGATCGAGCACGCGCGCGCGCTCGGCCTCGGGCAGGCCGGGGCCGCTGTCGTCCACGCGCAGCTCCACCGCGTCGGCGCGCTTCACAAGGCCGACGTCGACCCGCCCGCCTTCGGGCGTGTACTTCACGGCGTTGTCGATCAGGTTGCGCAGCAGCATGCGCAGCGCCTCGGGCTGGCCGCTCACGGTCGCGCCCGCGTCGGATTGCGCCACGCCGATGTCGATGCGGCGCGCCTGCGCGGCCGCCACCGCATCGGAGATCGCCAGGCGCGCCACCCCGGCCAGGTCGACCGTCTCGGGCTTCGCGCCCGCGGCCACGCTGGCCTCGTGACGGGCCAGCGCCAGCATCTGCTCGACGAGGCGCGTGGCACGGTCGATGCCGGCCGACAGCCGGCTCACGGCCAGCGTGCGCGCCGCATCGTCGGGCGCGCGCTGCAGGCCCTGCACCTGCAGCTTCAACGCCGCCAACGGCGAACGCAGTTCATGCGCGGCATCCGCCACGAAGTGCTTCTGCGCGTCGAAGGCATGGCGCACGCGGCCGAACAGCAGGTTGAGTTCCTGCACCAGCGGACGCACTTCTTCGGGCAGGTTCTCTTCGCTCACGGGCGAGAGGTCGTCGGCCTGCCGCGATGCCACCTGCCGGCGCACGCGCGCCACGGGCGCCAGCGACAGGCTCACCACCCACCACACGACCAGCATCAGGAGTGGCGCCATCAGCGCCACGGGCACGATGGTGCGCAGCGCGAGCGAGCCCGCCATGTGGCGGCGCGCCGCCATGTCCTGCGCCACCTGGATCACCAGCCCGCGCGTCTGCATCGAGAACACGCGGTAGGTCGTGCCGCGTGCGCGCACGTCGGCAAAGCCGAGTACGGCGAGCTGCGGCAGCGCGGCTTCTTCGGCCGATTCGAAGATGCGCACGCCGTCGACGGTCCACACCTGAACCACGAAATCGAAGTTCTGCTCCGCGCCGCCGAGCCCGCCCACGGCCGCGCTCGGCGGCAGGCCTGCGCGCAGCGACAGCGCCATTTGCTGCATGTGGTAATCGAAGATGTCGTCGGCCTCTTTCAGCACCGTGCGATAGGCCACCAGCGCCTGCGCGCCGGCCGCGAGCACGATGGCCGCAAGCAGGAACACCAGCAGCCGCGCGCGCAGCGATCCGGTCCATCGCATCACGCGGCGCATCATGCCTTGGGCACCATGTAGCCGACGCCGCGCACGTTGCGGATCAACTCCGCGCCCAGCTTCTTGCGCAGGCCGTGCACGTAGACCTCGACTGCGTTGCTGCTGATCTCGTCCTTCCAGCCGTAGAGCTTTTCTTCGAGCTGGGCGCGCGAAAGCACCATGCCCGGGCGGGCCAGCAGCGGTTCGAGCACGGCCCACTCGCGCGCCGACAGCACCACCGGCTCGCCGTTCACCGCGACCTCGCGCGTGGCGGGGTTGATGCTCACGCCCATGTGCTCGTACACCGGCTCGGCGCGCCCGGACGCGCGCCGCAGCAAGGCGCGGATGCGGGCCAACAGCTCGTCGAGGTCGTAGGGCTTGAGCACGTAGTCGTCGGCGCCGGCATCGAGGCCTTCAATGCGCTGCTGCACCGAGTCGCGCGCGGTGGCGATCAGCACCGGCATGCGCTGTTTGCGCGCACGCAGGGCGCGCAGCACTTCCAGGCCGTCGCGGCGCGGCACGCCCAGGTCGAGCAGCACGAGGTCGTACTGCTGGGTGCGCAATGCGGATTCGGCGGCGTCGCCGTCTTTGACCCAATCGACCGCGTACTGCTCGGCCCGCAACAGGTCAAGCACGGCCTCGCCGATCATCACGTCGTCTTCGAGAAGCAGGAGTCGCATGGTGGTATCCGTTTCGGGGATTCGAGGCCGTGCCGGTGCCGAAAGTTCAGCGCGCCTGCGTTCACAGGAGGGAGCGCACCTCGCGCGCCGCCTCGAACAGCAGCGGCAGCATCTCGCGCTGCAAGGTCTCTTCCTGGTAGCGCGTGCCCGACAGCACCACATTGAGCGCCGCCACCGTGTGCCCCTGCATGTCCCGCAGCGGCACCGCCAGCGCCTGCACGCCGAGTTCGTGCTCTTCGCTGGCGAAGCAGTAGTCGTCCTTGCGCACCTGCGCGATGCGCTGGCGCAGCGCGCGCGCCTGGGTGAGGGTGTTCGGCGTGAGCCGTGCCAGGTGCCGGCCCTTGAGCCACTGCGTGAGCTGCGTGGCGGCCATCGCGGCCAGCAGCACGCGCCCGGTCGAGGTGGCGTGGGCCGGCAGGCGCGCCCCCAGGTGCAGGCCGTAGGCCAGCACGCGCGTCGGCGTACCGTAGCTGCCGCTGCGCGCGACGATGACCACCTCTTCGCCGTCGAGCACCACGGCCGAGAACGACTCGCCCGTTTGCGCCGCGAGCCGGTTCAGCGTGGGCTGCAGCGCGCGCGGCAGGCGCGACGAGGCCAGGTAGCTGCCCGAGAAGCGCAGCACCTTCGGCGCCATCCAGAAGTAGCTGCCGTCGGTTTCCAGGTAGCCCAGGTGGGCCAGCGTGAGCAGGTGGCGCCGGGCGGCGGCGCGCGTGAGGCCGGCGCGCTCGGCCGCCAGCGTGGCGTTCAGGCGCTGGCGCTCGGTGTCGAAGCTTTCGAGCACCGCCATGCCCTTGGCGATGCCCTCGATGAAGTCGGCGCGGGCGATGGTCATTCGTCGTCGGGAGTTCGTCGTGGATCGGTCGGCTGAAGAAGTGTTGCGCGATCATCGCGCACGCGTTCGCATGATCGCACAGAGCCTCTCCAGCCGCCGCCCCAACCGGCCGCCCGCGCCCTACGCTTGGCAAAACCCTTTCGGAGACACGAACATGCGCACCCAGGTCGCCATCATCGGCGCAGGCCCCGCCGGCCTTCTGCTCGGCCAGCTGCTGCACAAGGCAGGCATCGACAACATCATCGTGGAGCGCCAGAGCGGCGACTACGTGCTGGGCCGCATCCGCGCCGGCGTGCTCGAACAGGTCACGATGGACCTGCTGGCGCGCGCGGGCGTCGACACCCGCGCCAAGGCCGAGGGCCTGCCGCACGACGGCATCGAGCTGCTGTTCAAGGGCGCGCGCCACCGCATCGACATGCACGGCCTCACGGGCGGCAAGCAGGTCACGGTGTACGGCCAGACCGAGGTGACGCGCGACCTGATGGAAGCGCGCACGGCCGAAGGCCTCACGACGATCTACAGCGCAGCCAACGTCAGCCTGCACGACTTCGATTCGGCCAAGCCGCGCGTTCGCTACGAGAAAGACGGCCAGACGCACGAGATCGAGTGCGACTTCATCGCCGGCTGCGACGGCTACCACGGCGTGAGCCGCGCCAGCGTGCCGGCCGACGCGATCCAGACCTACGAGAAGGTCTACCCCTTCGGCTGGCTCGGCGTGCTGGCCGACGTACCGCCGGTCTCGCACGAACTCATCTACGCCAACACCGAGCGTGGCTTTGCGCTGTGCAGCATGCGCAGCGCCACGCGCTCGCGCTACTACGTGCAGGTGCCGACCGAAGAGAAGGTGGAGAACTGGAGCGACGAGGCCTTCTGGAACGAACTGCGCGCGCGCCTGGACCCCGAAGCGCGCGAACGGCTGGTGACCGGCCCCTCGCTCGAAAAGAGCATTGCGCCGCTGCGCAGCTTCGTGGCCGAGCCGATGCGCTTCGGCTCGCTGTTCCTGGCCGGCGACGCCGCGCACATCGTGCCGCCGACCGGCGCCAAGGGGCTCAACCTTGCGACGGCCGACGTGGGGTACCTGTCGCGCGCGCTGGAGATCTTCTACAACGAGAAGTCGGCCTCGGCGCTGGACCGCTACTCCGACCTGTGCCTGCGCCGCGTCTGGAAGGCCGAGCGCTTCTCGTGGTGGTTCACCTCGCTGATGCACCGCTTTCCCGAGACGGGCGCCTTCGGCCAGAAGATCCAGGAGGCCGAGCTCGACTACCTCGTGCATTCGCGCGCGGCGTCCACCGCGCTGGCAGAAAACTACGTGGGGCTGCCGCTCGAGGACTTCTGAGCGGCGGGCGACGACAACACCTCGTCGACCCATCGCTGGTCTTCGTCGTAGATCCAGCATTCGCTGAGCCTGCCGTCCTTCACGGCGTAGCGCAGCTGGCGTTCCAGCTCGACCGGGCGCCCCTGGTGCTCGAACTGCTCGACGGCGACGATCAGCCCGAAATGCTCGCCGGCCAGCACGTCGCGGATCGCGACCAGCCGGCGGTTGGTGCGCTCCTTGACCTGCTTGAGCACCGCGAGGCAGGCCGCCTTGCCCCGGTGCGTGCCCGCGAGCGGGCTGCGGCCGAAGTAGTGAAAGACGACCTCGTCGTGGTAGCAGTCGACGATGGCCTTGAGGTCGTTCGCGGCCCAGGCCTGCGCGTAGCGCTGCACGACCGCCAGGATCTCGCTCGCAGCAGGGCTTGTGGGCGTACTCATCGTTCGTCGGACTTCTCCAGCGTCTTCTTCATGGCGGCGCCGCCCTGCGCCATCATGGGCTCGACGTAGGCCGCAAGCCCGTCGGGCAGCACATCGGTGATCCAGACGAAGCGCGACCGGCCTTCGCCGTGCGCGAACACCTGGGCCGACGCGTGGTGGTGCGTGGCCTTGCCGTCGGTCACGGTGTAGGCCAGCCGGCGGTTCTCTTCGTCGAGGGCCACGAGCAGCTCGCGCGCCACGAGGCCGTTGGCAAAGTGGACGATGCGGGCGCCCTGCCCGTCGAGCTCGCAGCCGGTGAGAAAGCCCGGCGCCAGGCGCGTGTGCACGGCGCCGAAGTCGCGCAGCGCGTTCCACACCTGCGCGGCGTCAGCCTCGACGATGAATTCCTTGTAGACGGTGGCCATGGGGTCGATGCCTTTCGTGTCAGGGACAGACGGCCTCGACGTTGTTGCCGTCGGGGTCGATGAGGAAGGCCGCGTAGTAGGTCGGGCTGTAGTCGGCGCGCGGCCCCGCGCCGCCGTTGTCGGTGCCGCCGGCCTTCAAGCCGGCCTTGTGGAAGGCGGCGACGGCGGCGTGGTCGGGTGCGCGGAACGCGATGTGCGTGCCCGGGCCCTTGGCGCCTTTCGCGGCATAGAGCCACAGCGCCGGTTCGCCGGCCGGGCCGAGGCCCGCGTAGCTGTCGTCGTGGGAGCCCAGCACGTGGCCGAGCGGCGCGAGCGCGGCTTCGTAGAAGCGCCGGCTCGCGGCGAGGTCTTTGACTTTCAGTCCGATGTGGTCGTACATGGCGATGACTTCCTGCTTGAAGGGTGGATCAAGCGGTCATCGTGAAGCAGCGCGGCCAGGCGGTCTTGGAAAATCTTGCGGTCGCCCTTGGCAGCGAGCCGGAAACCGCGCGGCGACACGCCGGCCGCGCGGTGGAAGGTGCGCACGAAGTTGCTCAGATCGGCAAAGCCGGCCTCGAGGGCGACCTCGGTCACGGCAAGGTCGCTGTCCGCCAGCAGGCGCGCCGCGCGGCGCAGCCGGGAACGCACGAGGTACTGGTGCGGCGTGACGCCCAGCACCTGGGAGAACAGGCGCAGGAAATGGAAGGCGCTCAGGCCAGCCTGGGCCGCCGCGTCTTCCAGGCCGATCTCGCCTGCAGCGTGGGCTTCGATCCATGTTGCGGCCTCGACCGCACGGCGGCGGTCGCGTGGTGTGGCCGACGGCGGCGCTTTGGGCTTGCCGCGCCCTTTCACCACGTCGAGGAAACGGCTGGCGAAGCCCATGCCCAGCTCGTCCAGGCCCACGTCGCTGCCGCCTTCGACCGCGACCTGCGCGAGTTCGCCCAGCACCATGAGCTCGGGCAGCGGCGGCAACGCCGAGGCATGCCAGCTGCGCCTGTCGGCACCGATCAGGTCGACGAAGCCCGGCGAGAAGTGGAACGACAGGCACTCGTCGCCACAGGCGAAGTGCTCGTGGGTGCAGACGTAGTCGTCGCCCGGCGCGCCGACCAGCACCGCGCCGGCCACCAGCTCGTAATCGCGGCCGAGCGCGCGGCAGCCGAAGCTGCCCTTGCGCACGTACGAGACCGAGTGCGTCTCGTGCATCTCGGTGAACGGCGCCGCGCCGACGCCCGCGTCGCAGCGGTAGGTCGAGACGCGGATCGCGTCGGTCTGCAGTTCGGTGGTGACGCGCATGATGACTTTCGTCGCCCTTCGATCACCGGCCGTGGCGCTCAGTCGATCGTTTGCATCGCTTGCCACACGCGCGACGGGCTCAGCGGCATGTGCAGGCGGGGCGCGCGGGCGCCGAGGCCGTTGCGTGCGAAGGCGTCCGCCACCGCGTTGACGATGGCCGGCGTGGCGCCGATGGTGCCCAGCTCGCCCACGCCCTTCACGCCCAGCGGGTTGTTCTTGCAGGGCGTCGATTCGTCCATTTCCATCTGGAACATGGTGTCGACGATGTCGGCGCGCGGCGCGGCGTAGTCCATGAGGCTGCCGGTGACGGGCTGGCCGGTTTCACTGTCGTAAACCACCTGCTCGTACAGCGCCTGGCCGATGCCCTGCACCGCGCCGCCTTCGAGCTGGCCGCGCACGATCATCGGGTTGACCACGCGGCCCACGTCGTTGACCGAGCTGTAGGCCACGACGCTGATCTCGCCGGTGGGCGGGTCGAGTTCGATCTCGCAGATGTGGCAACCGTTGGGCCAGCTCGGGCCGGCCACGGTGCTGGTGGAGTCGACGAAGATCTCGCGCCCCGGCTGCTTGGCGGCCAGAGTGAACAGGTCGAGCTCGAGGTCGGTGCCGGCCACGATGAAGGTGCCGCGGCTGTAGACGATGTCGTCGATGGAGGCCTCGAACTCCTGCGCCGCGAGTTCGCGCGCCTTGTCGATGGTGCGCTCGGCGCCGATGCGCACGGCCGAGCCGCCGGTGAACAGCGAACGCGAGCCGGCGCTGCCGAAACCGTCGCCGCGGTCGGTGTCGCCGAGCACCACGCGCACCTTCTCGATGGGCACGCCGAAGGCATCGACGGCCAGCTGCGCGAGCGAGGTCGCGATGCCTTGCCCCATGGCGTTGACGGCCGAGAACACCTCGATCACGCCGTCGGCCTGCACCGAGACGGTCACGCGCTCTTCGAACACGTTGCCGCCGGTCCATTCGAGAAAGGTGGCAATGCCCAGGCCGCGTTGCTTGCCGCGCGCCGCGGACTCGGCCGCGCGGGCCTCGAAGCCCTGCCAGTCGGCCAGCTGAAGCGCCTGGTCCATCACCGACTCGAACTGGCCGGTGTCGTAGGTCTGCGCCATCGGGTTCTTGTAGGGCATCTGCTCGGGGCGGATGAAGTTGCGCCGGCGCAGCGCGATGCGGTCGATGCCGGTCTGGCGCGCGGCCTCGTCCATCAGGCGCTCGATGGTGAAGATGGCCTCGGGCCGGCCCGCGCCGCGGTAGGCGCCGGTGGGCGCGGTGTTGGTGAGCACCGCCTTGAAATGGAAGTCGATGGTCTGGATGTCGTAGACGCTGGTCTGCACCCAGGGGCCGATCAGCAGCTGGATCGCGACGCCGGTGCCGGTGGCATAGGCGCCCACGTTGGCGAGCGTCTTGATGCGCAGGGCCAGGATCTTGCCGTCCGAGTCCAGCGCCATTTCGGCGCGCGCCTCGATGTCGCGGCCGTGCGCGCTCGATAGGAATTCTTCGCTGCGGTCGGCCACCCACTTCACGGGCCGGCCCACCTGCAGCGCGGCGTAGGCGACCGCGATGTCCTCGGGATAGGCGCCGGTCTTCATGCCGAAGCCGCCGCCGACGTCGCCCACGACCACGCGCACTTTTTCCTTCGCCAGGCCGATGGCCGCGCAGACCGAATCGCGCACGCCGGACGGCATCTGGGTGCTCATGCGGATCGTGAGGCGGTCGGTCTTGCTGTCGTGCGTGGCGAGCACGGCGCGCGGCTCGATGGTGAGCGCGACCACGCGCTGGTTGTTCACGTCCAGGGCGATCACGTGGGCGGCGCGCTCGAACGCGGCGGTGGCGGCTTCGCTGCTGCCGTGGCGCATCTCGGCGGCGATGTTGCCCGTCGCCTCCTCGCACAGGAGCGGCGCGCCTTCGGCGGTCGCGCCCGGCAGGTCGACCACCATCGGCAGCTCTTCGTAGTCGACCATGACGGCTTCGGCCGCATCGCGCGCCTGCTGCACGGTGTCGGCAATGACGGCCGCGACCGGTTCACCGACGAAGCGCGCGCGCTCGTGCGCCAGGGCGCGGCGCGGCGGGCTGGCGCTGTCGCTGCCGTCCGCGCGCTTGAAGCCGGCCGCGCCGGGCATCGGCTTGACGCCGGCCTCGGCCAGGTCGGCCCCGGTGATCACGCGCAGCACGCCGGGCATGCCGACGGCCGCGGACATGTCGATGGACACGATGCGCGCATGCGGATAGGGGGAGCGAAGGAAGACGAGATGCGCCTGCTCGGAGAGCGTGACGTCGTCGGTGTAACGGCCGGCGCCTGCGAGCAGGCTTTCGTCCTCGAGGCGGCGCACCGCCTGGCCGCTGCCGAAGCGCGTGGGATTGGGTTCAGTGGTCAACGTGGTCCTCTTGTGCTGATCCCCGGCGCCCTGCACATGCCTGCCGGATCCGCTGTGGTACTGCGAAAGCAAGCTGTGCACTATAGGTTTTTCGACGGGTCTTGTGGGGTTGTCTCGCGTGCCATCGGCGGTGGCACCAGGGCCGCAGCCTTGTGGACTGTTCCCGTGTGAGCGGGATTTTCCCTCAACTGGCTTGCGTTTTCGAGAAGCCGTGTATACCTGCATCCATGCGACAACTGCCTTGGCTCGAACCCGGAGATGCACTGCCCGACCCCGCTTCGGCGTGGGACGAACGGGACCCCGTGCCCGGCCTGCTGGCGGCCGGCGGCTCGCTCGATGTCGATACTCTGATGCAGGCCTACAGCCGCTGCGTCTTCCCCTGGTTCAGCGACGACCAGCCCATCCTTTGGTGGAGCCCCGACCCGCGCATGGTGCTGCGGGTGGACAACTTCCGGCTGCATCGCTCGCTGCGCAAGACCCTGAGCCGTTTTGCCGCGACACCCGGCTGCGAGCTGCGCATCGATCACGATTTTGGAACGGTGATCCAGGCGTGTTCGCAGTCGGCGCGAGCCGGCCAGTCGGGCACCTGGATCGTGCCGGACATGGTGAAGGCCTATACGCAATTGCACCGCGCCGGGCACGCACACAGCGTCGAAACCTGGATCGATGGCGAGTTGGCGGGCGGGCTCTACTGCGTGGCGCTGGGCCGGGCCGTGTTCGGCGAGTCGATGTTCACGCGCCGCCCGGATGCCTCGAAGATCGCGCTGGCCGGCCTGGTCGCGCTGTGCCGCCGCGCCGGCATCGCGATGATCGACTGCCAGCAGAACACCGCGCACCTGGCCAGCCTCGGCGCCCGCGAAATGCCGCGCGCGCGCTTCGTCGCACACGTGGCCCAGGCCCGAAAACAGGAGGGCCCGCAGTGGCAATTCGACCCCGTATACTGGTCCGAACTCCTTTCCGAGCGACCTTTTCTTTCGACGTGACGTGACGTGACGCACCTCAAGGATCTTCCGCTTCACACGCTGCAGTTCTACGCGACGGCGCCCTATCCCTGCAGCTACCTGCCGGATCGCCAGGCCCGCTCGCAGGTGGCCACGCCCAGCCACCTGATCCACAACGACGCCTACTCCGACCTGGTGCTCAGCGGCTTCCGGCGCAGCGGCATGTTCACCTACCGGCCCTATTGCGACGGCTGCCGCGCCTGCATCCCGCTGCGCGTGCTGGCGCACAGCTTCAAGCCGAACCGCAGCCAGCGCCGCACCGCCAAACAGCACGCCGACCTGCAGGCGCGCGTGCTCAAACTGTGCTTCGTGCCCGAGCACTACCAGCTCTACCTGCGCTACCAGACCGGCCGCCACTCGGGCGGCGGCATGGACCACGACAGCATCGACCAGTACACGCAGTTCCTGCTGCAAAGCCGCGTCAACTCGCGGCTGGTCGAGTTCCGCGAAACCCTGCCCGACGGCAGCCCCGGCGCGCTGAAGATGGTGTCGATCCTCGACGTGCTCAGCGACGGCATCTCGGCCGTCTACACCTTCTACGAGCCCGAGGACGGCGCCGGCTACGGCACCTACAGCGTGCTGTGGCAGATCGAGCAAGCCCGCAAGCTGGGGCTGCCGCACGTCTACCTGGGCTACTGGATCGAGCGCAGCCCCAAGATGCACTACAAGGCCCGCTTTTCCCCGCACGAAGTGTTGGTGGACGGCCACTGGCAGGCACCGAGCGATTTCACAAGGTAAAATGGCGCACGGTCATCACCGCATTGCGCCATGAGAAAAAACCTATCCGACGTTCCCGCCACTCCCGTCATCCAGGTCATCGAGCGCATGTTCTCGCTGATCGATGTCCTGGCCTCGCGCGAAGAAGCGATCTCGCTGAAGGAAATCAGCGAAAAGACGGGGCTGCACCCGTCGACCACGCACCGCATCCTCAATGACCTCGCGGTCGGCCGCTTCGTCGACCGCCCGGAAGCCGGCAGCTACCGCCTCGGCATGCGCCTGCTGGAGCTTGGCAACCTGGTCAAGGGCCGGCTGAACGTGCGCGACGCGGCCCTGGGGCCGATGCGCGAGCTGCACAAGCTCACGCAGCAGCCGGTCAACCTCAGCATGCGCCAGGGCGACGAGATCGTGTACATCGAGCGCGCCTACAGCGAACGCTCGGGCATGCAGGTGGTGCGCGCCATCGGCGGCCGTGCCGCCCTGCACCTGACTTCGACGGGCAAGCTGTTCCTGGCCGCCGACGATCCGCAGCGCGTGCGCAGCTACGCCACGCGCACCGGCCTGGCCGGCCATACCCGCAACAGCATCACCCAGCTGCCCGCGCTCGAGCGCGAGCTGTCGAAGGCGCGCCAGTACGGCATCGCGCGCGACAACGAAGAGCTGGAGCTGGGCGTGCGCTGCATGGCCGCCGGCATCTACGACGACCAGGGCAAGCTGGTGGCGGGCCTGTCGATCTCGGCCCCGGCGGATCGCCTCGACGAAGGCTGGCTGCCCAAGCTGCAGGCAACCGCCAACGAAATCTCGGGCGCGCTGGGCTTCAAGGACGGCATGGCTGCAACGCCTGCGTCGGGTGCGAACGTGACAACGGGCGCCTGAGCGCCCGTTTGCTTTCGACTCTGTCTTTTCTCTTCTTCCCGGCGAGTCGGCCGGTGGGCCCTACAAGAGAGCAGCAGGCAGGCCGCTGGACGGCCTCCCCACTCAATCAATCTCAGCCAGCGACCTGGAAGCCGCGCGGCCCCGACACAGCATGCGTGGCCTCGACCCAGCGGCGAACCCGCTCGGCGTCGGCGATGCGGCTGAACTTGCCGGCCGAATCCAGGAACACCATGATCAGCTTGCGCCCGGCCACCTTGGCCTGCATCACGAGGCACTGGCCGGCTTCGGAGATGTAGCCGGTCTTCTGCAGGCCGATGTCCCATTCCGGGCTCTTCACAAGGCGGTTGGTGGTGTTGAACTGCAGCACGCGGTTGCCGACTTCGACCTGGTATTCCGGCGACGTGGACAGCGAACGCACGGTGGCGTCCGAATAGGCGGCGTTGACCAGCAGCGCCAAGTCTTGCGCGCTCGACTGGTTACGGCTCGACAGGCCCGTGGGCTCCACGTAGCGCGTGTCCTTCATGCCGAGCATGCGGGCCTTGGCATTCATGATGCTCACGAAGGTCGTGAGACCGCCCGGGTAGGTTCGGCCCAGCGCGTGCGCCGCGCGGTTCTCGCTGGACATCAGCGCCAGGTGCAGCAGCTCGCCGCGCGACAGCGTGGTACCGACGGTCAGGCGCGAACGGCTGCCCTTTTCGGTGTCGACGTCGTCTTGCGTGATGGTGATGAGCTCGTCGTTCGGCAGGTGGGCCTCGCTGATCAGCAGGCCGGTCATGAGCTTGGTGAGCGAGGCGATGGGCAGCACGGCGTGGTCGTTCTTGCTGAACAGCACCTCGTGGGTGTCCTGGTCGATCACCAGGGCGACGCTCGACTTCAGGTCGAGCGCGTCGTCGGTGCTGTGCAGGCCGGCCATCTGGCCGAAGGACTGGCGGGCTGGCGTCTCGACGCGCACCACCGAGCGTCGCTGCACGGCGACGACCGTCTTGCCGTTCTTCTTGTGGATGGTGGCCACGACGTTGCGGCCGCCGCGCACGACCTTGTCGGCCTGCTCGGTGCGACCGCCGCGTGCCACCTTGGACGCGGAGGCATTGCGCTGCTTGGTTTCGGCGGGCGCCTTCGCCTTCTTGGCGACGGCGGACTTGGCGGCAGCGGGTTTTTCCTTCTTCGCGGCCTGGGCGCCAGGCAGCAAAAACGCCGAAGCGCACAGCGCCACGGCGAGGAACTTGAAGGCGGGTAGGAACCGCTGGATGGAAACTCGACGTAGACGGGTTTCAGGCATCAATAAATCTCCAGCGGCAACAAACGAGGACCGCAGTGTATCGAAATCAAAAAAGACACGCAATATCAGTTACTTGCATCCTCTTCTTCATTCGAATACCAAGGAACGCCTGAAAACCTAACCTTGTGCCGCCACTCTCTCAGCTTGGCTCTGCAACTTGTTGAGCGCACTCAAATAAGCCTTTGCCGAAGCGACCACGATGTCGGGGTCTGCACCCACACCGTTGACCACCCGCCCTGCGTTTTGTAACCGGACTGTAACTTCTCCCTGGCTTTCCGTCGAGCCACTGATGGCGTTTACAGAGTAAAGAACCATCTCGGCGCCGCTCTTGACATGGGCCTCGATGGCCTTGAGGGACGCATCGACCGGCCCGTTGCCGTCGGATTCGCTGGTGACTTCCTTGCCCTGGACCGTGAACACGATCCTGGCCTGGGGCCGCTCGCCGGTTTCGCTGTGCTGGGAGAGAGAAACGAAAGCAAACTGTTCACCAACGTGCGACAGCTCTTCCGCGCTGACCAGCGCCAAGATGTCCTCGTCGAAAATTTCGGACTTGCGGTCGGCCAGCTCCTTGAAACGCGCGAACGCGGCGTTGACCTCGGTTTCGCTTTCCATCGTCACGCCCAGGTCCTGCAGGCGCTGCTTGAAGGCGTTGCGGCCGCTGAGCTTGCCCAGCACGATCTTGTTGGCGGTCCAGCCCACGTCTTCGGCCCGCATGATCTCGTAGGTGTCGCGCGCCTTGAGCACGCCGTCCTGGTGGATGCCGGAGGCGTGCGCGAACGCGTTGGCGCCCACCACGGCCTTGTTGGGCTGCACCACGAAGCCGGTGGTCTGGCTCACCATGCGGCTGGCGGCCACGATGTGCTGGGTGTCGATGTTCAGGTCGAGCCCGAAGTAGTCTCTGCGCGTCTTCACGGCCATGACCACTTCTTCGAGCGAGCAGTTGCCCGCGCGCTCGCCCAGACCATTGATCGTGCACTCGACCTGGCGCGCGCCGCCGATCTTCACGCCGGCCAGCGAATTCGCCACGGCCATGCCCAGGTCGTTGTGGCAATGCACCGACCAGATCGCCTTGTCGCTGTTGGGAATGCGCTCGCGCAGCATCTTGATGAAGTTGCCGTACAGCTCGGGAATGGCGTAGCCGACGGTGTCGGGCACGTTGATGGTGGTCGCGCCCTCGTTGATCACGGTCTCGAGCACGCGGCACAAGAAGTCGGGGTCGCTGCGGTAGCCGTCTTCGGGGCTGAACTCGACGTCGGCGATCTGGTTGCGCGCGAAGCGCACGGCCAGCTTGGCCTGCTCATGCACCTCGTCGGGCGACATGCGCAGCTTCTTTTCCATGTGCAGCGGCGAGGTCGCGATGAAGGTGTGGATGCGCCCGCGCGCCGCGCCCTTCAAGGCTTCGGCCGCGCGTGCGATGTCGCGGTCGTTGGCGCGCGACAGGCCGCACACCGTCGAGTCCTTGATCGCGTTGGCGATGGCCTTCACGGCCTCGAAGTCGCCGTTCGAGCTGGCCGGAAAACCGGCTTCGATGACGTCGACCCTGAGCCGCTCCAGCAGCTTGGCGATGCGCAATTTTTCGTCGCGCGTCATCGAGGCGCCGGGCGACTGTTCGCCGTCGCGCAAGGTGGTGTCGAAAATAATGAGTTGGTCGGTCATCGTGGATCTCCTTGGTTCGTTCCCACCTTGCGCATGCGGCTGGTGCCGGTGCGTCAGGCGACTTCAGCCACCGATTGTGCGCTGCGCGCGCCCCGGCCCCTGGCCCGCTGCACGCCCGACACGATCGCCTTCAGCGAGGCCGAGATCACGTTCGCGTCGATGCCGACGCCGAACAGGGTCTGCGACTCGTCCACGCGCAGCTCGAGGTAGGCCACCGACTTGGCGTCGGCGCCCGCGCCGATGGCGTGCTGGTGATAGTCCATGACGCGCACCGTGTGGCCGGTGGCCTGGCTCAGCGCCTGCGTGAAGGCGTCGATCGGGCCGTTGCCGCGTCCCTCGATGGCACGCGTTTCACCGTCCCACGGCAAGTCGCCGCGCAGCACCACGGTGGCCTCGGCGCCCTCGCCTTCTTCCTGGATCACGCGGTGCTGCAGGGCCTTGGCGGTCTCGATGCCGTATTCGTTCACGAAGATCTGCCAGAGGTCGGCAGCGGTGAGCTCCTTGCCGCCCACGTCCATCACACGCTGCACGACCTGCATGAATTCCATCTGCAGGCGGCGCGGCATCTCGAGGCCGTACTCGCTCTCAAGCAAGTAGGCCATGCCGCCCTTGCCCGACTGGCTGTTCACGCGGATCACGGCTTCGTAGCTGCGGCCTACGTCCTTCGGGTCGATGGGGAGGTACGGAATGTCCCAGATGTCGCCGTCCTTGCGCACGGCGAAGGCCTTCTTGATCGCGTCCTGGTGCGAGCCCGAGAACGAGGTGTAGACGAGGTCACCGACGTACGGATGGCGCGGGTGCACGGGAATCTGGTTGCAGTGCTCGACCGTGGCGCGGATCTCGTCGATGCTCGAGAAGTCGAGTTCGGGCGAGACGCCTTGCGTGTAGAGATTGAGCGCGACGTTCACGAGGTCGAGGTTGCCGGTGCGCTCGCCGTTGCCGAAAAGGCAGCCTTCGATGCGCTCTGCGCCGGCCATCAAGGCCAGTTCGCCGGCTGCGGTGCCGGTGCCGCGGTCGTTGTGCGGATGCACGCACAGCACGATGGAATCACGGCGCGCGAGGTTGCGGTGCATCCACTCGATCATGTCCGCGAAGATGTTCGGCGTGGAATGCTCCACCGTGGTGGGCAGGTTGACGATGCACTTGCGCTCGGGCGTCGGGGCCCAGACGTCGGTGACCGCATCGACCACGCGCTTGGAGAAGACCACGTCGGTGCCCGAGAACATTTCGGGCGAGTACTGGAAGGTCCACTTCGTGTTCGGCAGCTTTGCGGCGAAGTCGTTGAACATGCGGGCATGGCTGCTCGCGAGTTCGACGATCTGGTCTTCGTCCATGCCGAGCACCACGCGGCGCATCACGGGCGCGACGGCGTTGTAGAGGTGCACGATGGCGCGCGGCGCGCCCTGCAACGCTTCGAAAGTGCGTTCGATGAGGTGGTCGCGCGCCTGCGTGAGCACCTGGATCGTCACGTCGTCGGGAATGCGGTCTTCCTCGATGAGCTTGCGCACGAAGTCGAATTCGACCTGCGACGCCGAGGGAAAGCCGACTTCGATTTCCTTGAAGCCGATGGCCACGAGGGTTTCGAACATGCGCATCTTGCGCGCGATGTCCATGGGTTCGACCAAGGCCTGGTTGCCATCGCGCAGGTCCGTCGACAGCCAGATCGGGGCCTTGGTCAGCACGGCATCGGGCCAGGTGCGGTCCTTGAGACCGATCGGGGCGAATGCGCGGTATTTGGCTTGAGGTTGCTTGAGCATGTCGATTTCTCTGTGATGGTTGGAACTCAACCAGCAACCCCAAAAGACAAACGGCCCGTTGCTGGTGCGAACGGGCCGTGATGAGGGATTAGCGCGTGCGCTACCGTCTCCGCCCGTGAGGGAGGGCTAGTAGGGCCAGCAGCGAAATCTTGGTCATGAGGGTTGCGAATGTAGCACAGCCTTCGCGGGCCTGTGAAGGCCCGGGGCTTCTTCAGTTGTGCAGCCCCCGCTCGTCCGGCTCTTCGGTCGAGGTGCTGATCACGCTCACCGGCTGGCCCTTGGCCTTGCGCCACGCGTACACCACGTAGCCGCTCAGGCCATAGGCCACGAAGAGGCTGAACAGCACCGTCGGCGGATGGATGTTGATGACCGCGATGCCCAGCGCGATCAGCACGATCACGACGAAAGGCACGCTCTTCTTCATCTGGACGTCCTTGAAGCTGTAGAACGGCGCATTGGTGACCATCGAGAGTCCGGCATAGAGCGTGAACGCGAAAGTGATCCACGTGATCTGCGTCCACGAGAGGTACAGCACCTCGCCGCCGCGCTTGCCCCACTCGGTCATGAGCCAGATGAAGCCGGCCACGAGCGCAGCAGCCGCTGGCGACGGCAGGCCCTGGAACCAGCGCTTGTCGACCACGCCCGTGTTGACGTTGAAGCGGGCGAGCCGCAGTGCCGCGCAGGCGCAGTACACGAAGGCGGCAATCCAGCCCCAGCGTCCCAGCCCCTTGAGCGACCATTCGTAAGCGATGAGCGCCGGCGCCGCACCGAACGACACCATGTCGGACAGCGAGTCCATCTGCTCGCCGAACGCGCTCTGCGTGTTGGTCATGCGCGCAACGCGGCCGTCGAGGCTGTCGAGGATCATCGCGGCGAACACGCCGAGCGCCGCGAGGTCGAAGCGCGCGTTCATGGCCATCACGACCGAGTAGAAGCCGCCGAACAACGCCGCCAGCGTGAACAGGTTCGGCAGGATGTAGATGCCCTTGCGACGCTTGCGCGGTTGCGCGTCGTCGGGGACGGTGTCGTCATGCATTGAAATGGCCTCCGTCCCTCGTGGGAACTGCCCGATCAGCTATCCATTCGATAGCATCTTGGTCTGTGAATCGCATGCTTCGCAGTGTAGTTCAGGGGACCCGTGCGCTCCCCTTCAAACAAAAGGGCCACCGCGACGGGTGGCCCTCCGAAACAGGGTGCCGTAGCACCCTGCTGGCTCTTGCCTCTGAAGATCAGTTGCGGGTCTGGTCGACCAGCTTGTTCTTCTTGATCCAGGGCATCATCGCGCGCAGCTTTTCGCCGACGACTTCGATCTGATGCTCAGCGTTCAGGCGACGGCGGCTGATCAGCACCGGCTGGCCGGCAGCGGCTTCGAGCACGAAGCTCTTGGCGTATTCGCCGGTCTGGATGTCCTGCAGGACCTTCTTCATGGCTTTCTTGGTCTCGTCGGTCACGATGCGCGGGCCCGTGACGTACTCGCCGTATTCGGCGTTGTTCGAGATCGAGTAGTTCATGTTGGCGATGCCGCCTTCATAGATCAGGTCGACGATCAGCTTCAGCTCGTGCAGGCATTCGAAGTACGCCATTTCGGGCGCGTAGCCGGCTTCCACCAGCGTTTCGAAACCAGCCTTGATCAGCTCGACCGTGCCGCCGCACAGAACCGCTTGCTCGCCGAAGAGGTCGGTCTCGGTTTCTTCGCGGAAGTTGGTCTCGATGATGCCGGCCTTGCCGCCGCCGTTGGCGGTGGCGTAGCTCAGCGCGAGGTCACGCGCCTTGCCGCTCTTGTCCTGGTGCACCGCGATCAGGTGCGGCACGCCGCCACCTTGCGTGTACGTGCCGCGCACGGTGTGGCCCGGAGCCTTGGGAGCGACCATCCACACGTCGAGGTCGGCGCGCGGCTGCACGAAACCGTAGTGCACGTTGAAGCCGTGCGCGAAGACGAGCGAAGCGCCTTCCTTGATGTTCGGGGCCACGTCGTTCTTGTAGACGGCGGCGATCTGCTCGTCGGGCAGCAGGATCATGACGACGTCGGCCGACTTCACGGCATCAGCGACTTCAGCGACCTGCAGGCCGGCCTTGCCGACCTTGTCCCACGAAGCGCCGCCCTTGCGCAGGCCGACCACGACCTTGACGCCGCTGTCGTTCAGGTTCTGCGCGTGTGCGTGACCTTGCGAGCCGTAGCCGATGATGGCAACCGTCTTGCCCTTGATGAGGCTGAGGTCCGCGTCCTTGTCGTAATAAACCTTCATGATGTTCTCCAGATAGATAAGCGAGTTGCAGTGTGTTGTTGTGCCGTTCGTCCTGAGCCTGTCGAAGGGCTCAATGCAGTCCCCGCTCGCGCGGAGGCTTCGACAAGCTCAGCCCGAACGGGCAGCGACTGAGCTCCGAATCATGGTGTCAGACCCGCAGGATGCGTTCGCCGCGCCCGATGCCGCTGGCGCCGGTGCGCACCGTCTCGAGGATGGCGCCGCGGTCGATCGCTTCCAGGAAAGCGTCGTTCTTGCCGTGGTCGCCAGTCAGCTCGATGGTGTAGCTCTTGTCGGTCACGTCGATGATGCGGCCACGGAAGATTTCCGCCATGCGCATCATTTCCTCGCGTTCCTTGCCCACCGCACGCACCTTCACCATCATGAGCTCGCGCTCGGTGTAGGCGCCTTCGGTCAGATCGACCACCTTCACGACCTCGATGAGGCGGTTCAGGTGCTTGGTGATCTGCTCGATCACGTCGTCCGAGCCGTTGGTGACGATGGTCATGCGCGAGAGGCTTGCGTCCTCGGTCGGCGCCACGGTCAGCGATTCGATGTTGTAGCCACGGGCCGAGAACAGGCCCACCACGCGGGAAAGAGCACCCGGCTCGTTTTCCAGCAGCACTGCAATGATGTGTTTCATGTTGGCGTGACTCCTCTTTTCGCCTACGCGGAAGCTTTCGCTTTCGCCGCCCTCCCCCGTGCACGGTAATGCGCGGGCTTGGCGGGCAATAGATTCGTCAGTAAAGGTTGAACGAACGAATGTTCCGGATCAAAGATCTTCGGAACCCAGCAGCATCTCGGTGATGCCCATGCCGGCCTTGACCATCGGGAACACGTTCTCGGTGGGGTCGGTACGGAAATCCATGAACACCGTGCGGTCCTTGAGCTTGCGCGCCTCGCGCAGCGCCGGCTCCACGTCTTGTGGACGCTCGATCAGCATGCCGACGTGGCCATAGGCCTCGGCGAGCTTCACGAAGTTGGGCAGCGCGTCCATGTAGCTGTGGCTGTAGCGGCCGGAGTATTCGATCTCCTGCCACTGGCGCACCATGCCCAGGTAGCGGTTGTTGAGCGAGCAGATCTTGATCGGCGTGTTGTACTGCAGGCAGGTCGAGAGCTCCTGGATGCACATCTGCACCGAGCCTTCGCCGGTGATGGTGAACACTTCCGAATCGGGCTTGGCGAGCTTGATGCCCATGGCGTAGGGAATGCCCACGCCCATGGTGCCCAGGCCGCCCGAATTGATCCAGCGGCGCGGCTCGTCGAAGCGGTAGTACTGGGCGGCCCACATCTGGTGCTGGCCGACGTCCGACGTGATGTACGTGTCGGCGTCCTTGGTCATGTTCCAGAGGGTCTCGACCACGAACTGCGGCTTGATCACGTCCTTGTTGTCGCGGTCGTACTTAAGGCAGTCGCGCGAGCGCCAGCTTTCGATGGTTTTCCACCAATCGGCCAGCGCGCCGGCGTCAGGCTTGGTGGTGCTCTCGCGGATCATCGAGATGAGTTCGGTGAGCACGTCCTTCACGTCGCCGACGATCGGGATGTCGACCTTCACGCGCTTGGAGATGCTCGACGGGTCGATGTCGACGTGGATGATCTTGCGTTCGTTCTGCGCGAAGTGCTTCGGATTGCCGATCACGCGGTCGTCGAAGCGCGCGCCCACGGCCAGCAGCACGTCGCAGTTCTGCATCGCGTTGTTGGCTTCGATGGTGCCGTGCATGCCCAGCATGCCCAGGAACTTGCGGTCGCTCGCCGGATAGGCGCCCAGGCCCATCAGCGTGTTCGTGACGGGGTACCCCAGCATGTCGACCAGCGTGCGCAGCTCGTTCGTGGCATTGCCCAGGAGCACGCCGCCGCCGGTGTAGATGTAGGGGCGCTTGGCCGCCAGCAGCAGTTGCAACGCCTTGCGGATCTGCCCGCCGTGGCCCTTGCGCACCGGGTTGTACGAGCGCATCTCGACCTTGTCGGGATAGCCGCTATACGGAATCTTCTTGAAGGAAACGTCCTTCGGCACGTCCACCACCACGGGGCCGGGACGGCCGCTGCGCGCGATATGGAAGGCCTTCTTCATCGTCATGGCCAGATCCTTCGGATCCTTGACGAGGAAATTGTGCTTGACGATGGGGCGCGTGATGCCGACCGTGTCGCATTCCTGGAAGGCGTCGAGGCCGATGGCGGCCGTCGGCACCTGACCGGAAATGATCACCATCGGGATCGAGTCCATGTACGCCGTCGCGATGCCGGTGACCGCATTGGTCAGGCCGGGGCCGGAGGTGACCAGTGCCACGCCGACTTCGCCGGTGGCGCGCGCATAGCCGTCGGCAGCGTGCACGGCGGCCTGTTCGTGGCGCACCAGCACGTGCTGGATGGTGTCCTGCTTGTAGAACGCGTCGTAGATGTAGAGAACCGCGCCGCCCGGGTAGCCCCAGATGTACTGGACGCCTTCGGCCTGCAGTGCCTTGACCAGCACTTCAGCGCCCATGAGTTCTTGCGTGGTGTTGCCGGCGCCAGAGGACGCGGCTGCTGCGGAAGCGAGTTCCGCCTTCGAGATTTCCATGATCAACCTTTGTGTTTTTTCGGGAACGAAAAACCTTGGGTGCCCCTTGCCAGCCCTTGTGGGGCCGCGCCAGGACTTGAGGCCAAAGCCATGAGCGGACTGATGTTCCGCCGGACCGTGACCCGTTTGCCTTTTGACTTGCAAGGCGGATTATGACACTACCGGCGCGTTCAGACTCGCTTCAGGTGCCCTGTCTTGGCACAAAGGCATAATCCGCGGCATAAAAACATGAGCGTTCGCCAAACATCCTCCCCACGCGGCGCGTCCCGCCGCCCCCTCTCATTTGGCTACTGAACACGAACTCTCCGACTTCCTGAAAAACGTCGAACGACGGGCCTTCAAGCGCTCGGTCTATCACGTGCGGGACGAAGAAGCGGCCTTGGACATCGTGCAGGACAGCATGATGAAGCTGGCCCAGCACTACGGCGACAAGCCTGCCGAGGAACTGCCGATGCTGTTCCAGCGCATCCTGTCGAACTGCACGCTCGACTGGTTCCGCCGCCAGAAGACCCGCCGCGCGCTTTTTTCCAATCTGAGCGACTTCGAACCGGCCGACAACGGCGAAGATTTCGACCTGCTGGAGAACTTCGTCTCGCCAACCGACTCCAGAGAATCGGAGAGCGCCGAAGACACCACCCGCCGCAGTCAGGTCTTTCACGAAATCGAAGAACAGATCGCGGCTTTGCCCGGCCGTCAACGCGAGGCTTTCCTGATGCGTTACTGGGAGGAAATGGACGTCGCAGAGACGGCCGCCGCAATGGGCTGCTCCGAGGGCAGCGTCAAAACCCATTGTTCGCGAGCTGTCCACGCTCTGAGCAAGGCGCTCAAGGCCAAGGGAATATCGCTATGAACACTAAGGTTCCAACCTCTCAATCCAGCGCAGCAGAAGACCGCTTCGGCCAACGGCTGGCGGCCCGGCTGTCGGACGGCAATCAAGCCTTGCCGCACGACATCAGCGAGCGTCTGCGCGTTGCCCGTTCGCAGGCCGTGGCCGCGCGCAAGCAGGCGCCGCAGCTGCGCACGGCGCCCGTCGCGGTCCAGTCGGGCCACACGGTCACGTTGGGCGGCAGCTGGTGGACCCGCATCGGTTCCGTGGTGCCCCTGATCGCCCTGGTGGCCGGCCTGATCACCATCAGCGTGCTGCAGGACGACGACCGCGCCAGCGAACTCGCCGAGGTCGACTCGGCCCTGCTGACGGGCGACCTGCCGCCCGCCGCCTACACCGATCCCGGCTTCGCCCAATTCCTGAAGTCCGACAGCGCCTCCGACTGAACACCTTGCCCGACCGAATGCGACGCCGCTCCGTTTCCCGTGCGAAAGCCCTGCTTCCGTTGCGCCCGCTCCCGGCGGGCGCCGTCGTTTGGGCGGGTGCGCTGGCAGCCGCTGCCTTCGGCCTGACGCTGGCCGATGCACAGACGCTGCCCGAAACCGCCAAGCCCGCCACGCACGCCGCAGCCACCAATGGCGCGGCAAGCCCTAAGGCCGTTGCCACGACCAAGCCCCTGTGGAACGAACTGAGCAACGAGCAGCAGCACGCCCTGAAGCCGCTGGCTTCGCACTGGAACACGCTAAACGCCGGCCAAAAGCGCAAGTGGCTGGCCTTGTCGCGCAACTACGCGAACATGCCCGCCGACGACCAGGTCACGCTGCACAGCCGCATGATCGAATGGGCGGCGCTGAGCAACCAGCAGCGCGCCCAGGCCCGCCTGAATTTCGCCGAGGTCAAGCGCGTGCCTGCCGACGAGCGCAAGCTCAAGTGGGAGCAGTACCAGGCACTGAGCGAAGAAGAAAAACGCAAGCTCGCCGAGAGTGCCCCGCCCAAGCCCCGCGGCGCCGCCCTGCCGGTGCGCCCGGTCTCGTCGCAGAAGCTCGTGCCCGTGCCGGCCGTCACGCCGCCCGGGCAGCACACGCCCCGGATCGTGCCGGCCACGCCGCCCACGCCCGTGCTGCCGCCGGCGGCCATCGTCGTGAGTTCGCCGGCGACGCCACCTGCCGCCGTGGAACGCACCGCCGTGCCGGCCAGCACCGTCGTCACTCCGGCGGCGTCAGCACCAAGCAGCCTCACGCCGCCGCCGGTGCCCGCCGAGGCCCAGGTGCCGGCGCCGTCCGCGGCCACGGCGCCCGCGGCCTCGTCCTCCGCCCCCTGACCGAAGGTTTCGATGGTTTCCAGTTCGCCCGAGGCCTCGGGACCCGGCCAATCGGCCTCGCCCTCTTCATCCACCCCCAACGCTCCCGCGGTGCCCGGCCTGTGGCGGCGCATGGCTTGCTGGCTCTATGAGGGCATGCTGCTGTTCGCGGTCGTGTTCGTGTCCGGCTGGCTGTTCAGCACGCTGGGCCAGATGCGCGACGCCATGGACGAACGGCGGCACCTGCTGCAGGCCTTCCTCTTCGTGGTGTTCGGCGTCTACTTCGTCTGGTTCTGGGCCAAGGGCCAGACGCTGGCCATGAAGACGTGGAACATCCGCATCGTCGACCGCCAGGGCCGGCCCGTCAGTCAAGGCCGTGCGCTGGCGCGCTACCTGCTGAGCTGGGTCTGGTTCCTGCCGCCGCTGGCCGCCATCGCCCCGTTCAAGCTGTCGGGCGGCGAATCGACCGTCCTGATCTTCGGCTGGGTCGCCATCTGGGCGCTGCTGGCCCGTTTTCACCCCGAGCGCCAGTTCTGGCACGACGCCTGGGCCGGTACGCGGCTCATCACCTCCAAGCCGATGAGCCGCCAATGAGTGCCCTGCCCGACCCCGCCGTGAACCCGCAGAAGGCCCGCAAGGGCTTCGAGCGCGTCTGGCACGCCACCCTGATCTCGCTGCACGGCCTGCGCGCCGGCTGGAGCGAGCCGGCGTTCCGCCAGGAAGCCATCCTGTCGATGCTGATGATCCCGGCCGCCTTCTGGCTCGGGCGCAGCTGGGTCGAGGTGGCGCTGCTCGCCGGCAGCGCGGTCCTGGTGATGATCGTGGAGCTGCTCAATACGGCGGTGGAAGCCGCCATCGACCGCATCGGCCCCGAATGGCACGACCTCTCCAAGCGCGCGAAGGACATGGGCAGCGCCGCCGTCCTGCTGTCGCTCACACTGTGCGGCGGCATCTGGGCCGCGGCCCTGTGGCAACGCTTCGTGTCATGAGCGGGTCCGCCGCCTGCGGCATGATCGCAGGATGACCCCTGAATTTTCGATTTGCGTGTATTGCGGCTCGCGCCCCGGCGAGCGCCCCGAGTTTTCCCAGGCCGCCCAGGCCGTGGGCCAGTGGATCGGCAGCCACAACGGCCAGCTCGTCTACGGCGGCGGCCGCACCGGCCTGATGGGCACGGTGGCCGAGGCCACCCGCCAGGCCGGCGGCCGCGTCGTCGGCATCATCCCCAAGGCCCTGGTCGACAAGGAACTGGCCAACCCCCTGTGCGACGAGCTGCACGTCGTCGACACCATGCACGAGCGCAAGGCCATGATGGGCGAGCGCGCCGACGCCTTCCTCGCGATGGCGGGCGGCATCGGCACCTTCGAAGAACTGTTCGAGATCTGGACCTGGCGCCAGCTCGGCTACCACGACAAGCCGACCGGCATCCTCAACACCGCCGGCTACTACGACGGCCTGCTGAACTTCCTGGCGCACAGCGTGCGCGAGGGCTTCATGGGCGAATGGCAGATGGACCTGGTGCGCACCGGCACCGACGTGCACGAACTGCTGACCGCGCTGCGCGCCGAAGTCCCCCTGCACCCCCGCGACGACAAGCTGTCAGAGAACCTCTGACCGGAACGGGCCCCCGCCTCATTCCAGCGAACACCGCGGAACCGGCTTTGCCGGGCCGCTGGTGTTGCCCCCGGTAGGGGGTTGGCGAAGCGACACGAAGTGCGCGCAGCCTGGGGGCGAGCCTGGCTAGACTGCGTTTTCGTTTTCTTCGCCGGTGCGGATGCGCACGATGCGCTCCACCTCGGTCACGAAGATCTTGCCGTCGCCGATCTTGCCCGTGCGCGCCGAGCTCACGATGGCCTCGATGCAGCGCTCCACGTCGCTCTCGTTGACGACGACTTCGACCTTCATCTTGGGCAGGAAGTCGACCACGTACTCGGCGCCGCGGTACAGCTCGGTGTGGCCCTTCTGGCGGCCGAAGCCCTTGACCTCGGTCACCGTGAGGCCGGTGACACCCACCTCGGCGAGGGCTTCGCGCACGTCCTCGAGCTTGAAGGGTTTGACGATGGCGGTGATCTGCTTCATGGTTTTTGTGCTCCGGCGGTTTCGTTGAACTTGCTGGTGATAGGGTAACGCCAATCCTTGCCGAAGCTTCGGTGGGTGACCCGGATGCCTACGGGCGCCTGGCGCCGCTTGTATTCGTTGATCCTGATGAGCCGCGCAACCCGCTCGACCACCGCGCGGTCGTAGCCCGCGGCAATGATCTCGTCGATGCCTTCATCGTCCTGCATGTAGCGTGCCAGGATGCCGTCCAGCACGTCGTAGGGCGGCAGGCTGTCCTGGTCGGTCTGGTCGGGGCGCAGCTCGGCGCTCGGGGGCCGCGTGATGATGCGCTCGGGAATCGGCGCCGCCCCGGTGCCGTAGGGGTCGTGGGCGTTGCGCCAGCGCGCCAGCGCGAACACCGTGGTCTTGAGCAGGTCCTTGATGACCGCGAAACCGCCCGCCATGTCGCCGTAGAGCGTGCAGTAGCCGGTGGCCATCTCGCTCTTGTTGCCGGTGGTCAGCACGATGGCGCCGAACTTGTTCGACAGCCCCATGAGCAGCGTGCCGCGGATGCGGGCCTGGATGTTCTCTTCGGCCGTGTCTTCCGGCCGGCCCGCGAACTCCCCGGCCAGCGCGGCCTTGAAGGATTCGAAGGTGTGCTTGATCGAAATCTCGTCGTAGCGCACGCCCAGCCGGCCGGCCATGTCCCGAGCGTCGATCCAGCTGATGTCGGCCGTGTAGGGCGACGGCATCATCACCGCGCGGACCTTGTCCTTGCCCAGCGCGTCGACCGCGATCGCGAGCACCAGCGCCGAGTCGATGCCGCCCGACAGCCCCAGGATCGCGCCCGGGAAACCGTTCTTGCCGATGTAGTCGCGCACGCCGAGCACCAGCGCGTCCCACAGCTG
This sequence comes from Variovorax boronicumulans, assembly GCF_009811375.1. NCBI lineage: Bacteria > Pseudomonadati > Pseudomonadota > Betaproteobacteria > Burkholderiales > Comamonadaceae > Variovorax > Variovorax boronicumulans. Next base: position 1,899,652 of record NZ_BKDH01000001.1, on the reverse strand, counting down.
CGCCTCGGCGTCGCGCGGCGCCGCAATGGCCGACGGGTCGGCCACGACGGCGACGCCACCCTGCGCCCCGCGCGCGAGCTCCATGAAGACCAGCCGCTCGCGAAAGCTCTCGGCCTGCGCGGCCAGTGCGCCATCGGCCTGCAGCGCGAAGGAGGCACCGTCGAACACCACCTCGTCCTGCCCGCCCACCAGATGTGCGTAGACCAGCGGCAGGCCCACGGCGCGTGCGCGGTCGGCCATGCGCGCCACGCGCTCGCCTTCCTTGCCGACGTGGTACGGCGAGGCGTTGATCACCGCCAGCACCTCGGCGCCGCCAGCGCGCGCCAGCTCGGCCGGCGCATCGAACCAGGCGTCCTCGCAGATCAGCAGGCCCACCGACACGCCGCCCGCCTCGAACACGCAGGTGCCCTGCCCCGGCGTGAAGTAGCGGCGCTCGTCGAACACCTGGTAGTTCGGCAGTTCGCGCTTGGCGTAGGTTTCGAGGATGCGACCTTCCTTGAGGACGCTGGCCGCGTTGTGACGCAGCTGCACGGCCACAGATCGGCTGCGCAGGCTGCCGCCGCTGGGATGCCCCACCACCACGACCATGTCTTTGAGGTCGGCCAGCGCGGCGGCGATGCCTTTCACGGCATCATCACAGGCTTCGGTGAAGGCGGGACGGAGGAACAGGTCCTCCGCCGCGTAGCCGGCAATCGAGAGTTCGGGTGTCAGCAGAAGGCGCGCGCCTTGCGCGTAGGCCTCGCGTGCGGCGCCGATGATCTTCTGCGCATTGCCGACGAGGTCGCCCACCACAAAATTGAGTTGCGCGATGGCGAGCTTGAGCGTCATACAGAAGGAAGAAAAAGGCTTGAACGATTATGTCATTCGGGTTCTGGCGTCGCCGTCGGACATCGACCCGCAAGCCTGGAACACCCTGCTCGCCGCGCAGCCCGAGCCCTCGCCCTTCATGCGCCACGAATACCTCGCGGCGATGCACGACAGCGGCAGCGCCTCACCCGAGCGCGGATGGACACCGCAGTTCGTCACGCTGTGGCGCAGCGATGTGCTCGAAGCCGCCTGCGCGCTCTACCTCAAGGACCATTCCTACGGCGAGTACGTGTTCGACTGGGCCTGGGCCAACGCCTACGAGCAGCACGGGCTCGCCTACTACCCGAAGGCCGTGGTGGCGGCGCCCTTCACGCCCGTGCCGGGCGCCCGGCTGCTGGCACGCGACGCGCCAAGCCGCACGCTGCTGGTGCAGGCGCTGGTGGCGGTCTGCAAGGAACAGGAACTTTCGTCTTTGCATCTGCTGTTCGGCGCCGACGCCGACATCGCCGCGTGCACCGAAGCCGGGCTCATGCGGCGCCATACGGTGCAGTTCCACTGGACGAACGTGGCCCCCACGCTCGGCACTGACGTGTCCTCGCTGCCCCCCGAGGGGGCGCGTTTCGCCTTGGGGCGGCCCAGCGGCGAAACCGAACCCGGCTACACCAACTTCGACGCCTTCCTCGCCAGCCTCTCGCACGACAAGCGCAAGAAGATCCGTCAGGAGCGCCGCAAGGTCGCCGAGGCCGGCGTCAGCTTCCGCTGGTCGCGCGGCACCGACATTGCCGCCGCCGACTGGGATTTCTTCTACCGCTGCTACGAGCGCACCTACCGCGAGCACGGCAACCCGCCCTACCTCACGCGCGATTTCTTCCAGCGCATGGCCGACACGTTGCCCGAGGCGTGGCTGCTGTTCGTGGCGGAGCGCGACGGGCGCCCCATCGCCACCAGCCTGATCGCACTCTCTACCGACGAGGCCCAGCCGCTGGTGGCCTACGGCCGCTACTGGGGCGCGCTGGAGCGCGTCGACTGCCTGCACTTCGAGGCCTGCTACTACCAGCCCATCGCCTGGTGCATCGCGCACGGCGCGGTGCGTTTCGAAGGCGGCGCGCAGGGCGAGCACAAGATGGCCCGCGCGCTGATGCCGGTGCGCACCACCAGCGCCCACTGGCTCGCGCACCCGTCGTTCGCCGATGCCGTCGAGCGCTTCCTCGAGCGCGAAGGCGCCGGCATCGAGAACTACATGGACCACCTCGGCGAACGCAGCCCGTTCAAGGCGACCTGATCGGTGCGGGAGCGCCGGGGGCTGCTATAAAGCCGCCCGGCACTCAAACAACCACACACAACACACAGGGAGCACCGATGCCATTCGTCGGACTGGGACTGCACATCCTCATCGCGCTGTACTTCGCCGTGCATGCCATGCGCCACGGCAAGCAGATGTACTGGCTCATCATCCTCTTCAGCTTTCCGCTGCTCGGCAGCATCGTGTACTTCGTGGTCGAGTACCTGCCGGCCTCGCGCATGCAGCGCACCGCGGGCAAGGTGGCGAACGCGGCCATCGGCTTCATCGACCCCGAGCGCGAATACCGCGCCGCCGCCGAGGCCTACGACCTCGCGCCCACGGCGCAGAACAAGCTGCGCCTGGCCAAGGCTGCGCTGGACCGCGGCCAGGCGGCCGACGCCGTCGGGCACTACCGCGACGCGCTGAAAGGCCCCTTCGCCTCCGACCCCGAGCTGCAGTTCGGCCTGGCCAGCGCCCTGATCGCCGAAGGCAGCCCGGCCTCGGCCCGCGAAGCGTCGCAGGCGCTGCAGAGCCTGCGTGCCACGCGCGACGACTACCGCAAGGACGAGGTCGCCGTGCTGAACGCCCGCGCGCTCGCCGCCGAGGGCCGCACACCCGAAGCGCGCGAAGCCTTCGAGGCGGCGCTGAACACCTACAACACGGTGGAAACGCGCGCCCGCTACATCGCGTGGCTGGCGCAGCAAGGCGACACCGCCGGTGCGCAGCGCCATTGGAACGAGCTGCAGCAGGCGGCGCGCCACTGGAACGCGCATGCGCGAGGCGTCAACCGCGAATGGATGCGGCTGGCCGGGGATGCGGTCCGGGGCTGACGGCCCGGAGCCTCCAGGCCGTTTCTTTCAAGCGAAAGAAATTACTTCTTGTACGCGGCGATGCCGTCAAGAACTTCCTTCTTGGCAGCGTCGATACCTTCCCAGCCCAGCACCTTGACCCACTTGCCGGCTTCCAGGTCCTTGTAGTGCTCGAAGAAGTGGCTGATGGCCTTCAGGCGCATCGGGTTCACGTCGTCGACCGACTTCCAGTGGCTGTAGATCGGCAGCACCTTGTCGGTGGGCACGGCCAGCACCTTGCCGTCGACGCCGGCTTCGTCTTCCATCATCAGGATGCCCAGGGGGCGGCAGGGCACGACCACGCCCGGCAGCAGCGGGTACGGGGCGATCACCAGCACGTCGACCGGGTCGCCGTCGCCCGACAGGGTCTGCGGCACGTAGCCGTAGTTGGCGGGGTAGTACATGGCCGTCGTCATGAAGCGGTCCACGAAGATCGCGCCCGATTCCTTGTCGACTTCGTACTTGATCGGGTCGGCGTTCATCGGGATTTCGATCACGACATTGAAGGCGTCGGGGACGTTCTTGCCGGGGGAGACTTTGTCGAAGGACATGACGTTTTTCGAGTAGTTGAAAAGTATGAGACGGATGGGGACAAACCCGGAGTTTACTTTCCGTGTCACGGGCCGGTCGCACGCGTGTGTGTTTTTGCCTGTAAATTGCAAGCGTTGGCCAATCGGCTCCGCACCTCCGGTGCAGTGAGCTTCGAGGAAGCAACGCGGCGGAGAACATGGTCCCGTACGCGTTGCGCGCAGGGCCCAGGCTGTCCGTCTCCACAAGTCACAACGAACGAATGGAGAAGCAAAGCATGAGCGGCAACACCCCCCTGATTCTTGCCATCGTCTGCGGCCTGGTGGCCGTAGGCTACGGTTTCTGGGCCCGAAGTTGGATTCTCGCCAAGGACCCGGGCAACGCCCGGATGCAGGAAATCGCCGCGGCCATCCAGGCCGGCGCCTCGGCCTACCTCGCCAAGCAGTACACCACCATCGCGGTGGTGGGCTTGGTGCTCGCGGTGCTCATCGCCCTCTTCCTCGACCTGACCACGGCCGCCGGCTTCGTGGTCGGCGCGGTGCTCTCGGGCGCCTGCGGCTTCATCGGCATGAACGTGTCGGTGCGCGCCAATGTGCGCACGGCGCAGGCCGCCACCCAGGGCATCGGCCCGGCGCTCGACGTGGCGTTTCGCGGCGGCGCCATCACCGGCATGCTGGTGGTGGGCCTGGGCCTCCTGGGCGTGACGGGCTTCTACTGGTTCCTGGCCGGCAGCGCGCCGAAGGCGGACCACAGCTTGGCGGCCATCCTCAATCCGCTGATCGGCTTTGCCTTCGGCTCCTCGCTGATCTCGATCTTCGCGCGCCTGGGCGGCGGCATCTTCACCAAGGGCGCTGACGTCGGCGCCGACCTGGTGGGCAAGGTCGAGGCCGGCATTCCGGAAGACGACCCGCGCAACCCGGCGGTGATCGCCGACAACGTGGGCGACAACGTCGGCGACTGCGCCGGCATGGCGGCCGACCTGTTCGAGACCTACGCGGTGACGCTGATCGCCACCATGGTGCTGGGCGCGCTGATGGTCACGGCAGCGCCGCTGGACGCGGTGCTGTACCCGCTGGCGCTGGGCGGCGTGTCGATCATCGCGTCGATCATCGGCTGCTTCTTCGTGAAGGCGTCGCCGGGCATGGTCAACGTGATGCCGGCGCTCTACAAGGGGCTGGCGGTCGCGGGCATCCTGTCGCTGATCGCGTTCTGGTTCGTCACGAGCTGGATCATTCCCGACAACGCCATTGCCGCCAGCGGCAGCCAGCTGAAGCTGTTCGGCGCCTGCTTCGTGGGCCTGGCGCTCACGGCCGCGCTGGTGTGGGTCACCGAGTACTACACCGGCACGCAGTACAAGCCCGTGCAGCACATCGCACAGGCCTCGACCACCGGCCACGGCACCAACATCATCGCGGGCCTGGGCGTGTCGATGCGTTCGACGGCATGGCCCGTGATCTTCGTGTGCATCGCGATCCTGGCCTCCTACGCCCTCGCGGGCCTGTACGGCATCGCGGTGGCCGCCACGTCGATGCTGAGCATGGCCGGCATCGTGGTGGCGCTGGACGCCTACGGCCCCATCACCGACAACGCCGGCGGCATCGCAGAGATGAGCGAGTTGCCCGCCAGCGTGCGCGATATCACGGACCCGCTGGACGCGGTGGGCAACACCACCAAGGCCGTGACCAAGGGCTACGCCATCGGCTCGGCCGGCCTGGCTTCGCTGGTGCTCTTTGCCGACTACACCCACAAGCTGGAAAGCTTCGGGCTGAACATCAGCTTCAACCTGAGCGACCCGATGGTGATCGTGGGCCTGTTCATCGGCGGCCTGATCCCCTACCTCTTCGGCGCGATGGCCATGGAGGCCGTGGGCCGCGCGGCCGGTGCGGTGGTGGAAGAAGTGCGCCGCCAGTTCCGCGAGATCCCCGGCATCATGGAAGGCACCGGCAAGCCCGAGTACGGCAAGGCCGTGGGCATGCTGACCGGCGCGGCCATCAAGGAAATGATGATCCCGTCGCTGCTGCCGGTGGTGGTGCCGATCCTGGTCGGCCTGGTACTGGGACCGAAGGCGCTGGGCGGCCTGCTGATGGGCACCATCGTCACGGGCCTGTTCGTCGCCATCAGCATGTGCACGGGCGGTGGTGCGTGGGACAACGCCAAGAAGTACATCGAAGACGGCCACCACGGCGGCAAGGGCTCCGAGGCGCACAAGGCGGCCGTCACCGGCGACACCGTGGGCGACCCCTACAAGGACACGGCCGGCCCGGCGGTGAATCCGCTGATCAAGATCATCAACATCGTGGCGCTGCTGATCGTGCCGCTGGTGGTCAAGTTCCACGCCGGCGATGCGGCAGCGGCCGTGCCGACCAAGGTCGAGACGCCGCCTGCAGCCACGGCACCCGCCGCGATGGCGCCGGCAGCCACGCCGGCCGCCACCCTCGCCTCGGCGGCCGTGGGGGCCACCGAAGCCGCGGCGGTGAAGGTCGAGAACGGCATCGTGAAGTTCTACTTCGCGAGCGCCAGCGCCGAGGTCGCGCCCAACGCCAAGGAAGCGCTGTCCGATGTCATCAAGGCCGTGCAGAGCGGCAGCACCGTGCTGGTGAGCGGCTACCACGACGCCAGCGGCGACGCGGCCAAGAACGCCGAGTTGGCCAAGCAGCGCGCCATGGCCGTGCGCGACGCCATCAAGGCGGCGGGCGCGCCCGAGGACAAGATCGAACTCGCCAAGCCCGAGCAGTCGCAGGCCGACGGGCCGGCCTCGGAAGCGCGCCGCGTCGAAGTGAAAGTGAAGTCCTGACATGCCTACGCCCGCCCGGCTCGAAGCCTTCATTGCCGCCGTCGAAGGCGGCGCGCATGCCCAGGTCATCGAAGATTTCTACACCGAAGACGCCACGATGCGCGAGAACCAGGCCGAGCCGCGGCGCGGGCGCAGCACGCTGGTCGCGCAGGAAAGCGCCGTGCTTGCGCGCACCGAGTCGGTGGCGTCGACCTGCGTGCGGCCGGTGCTGGTGAACGGCGACCACGTCGGCATCCACTGGATCTTCGAGTTCACATTCAAGGGCGGCGGCCGCATGCGCATGGAAGAGATCGCCTGGCAGCGCTGGGACGGCGAGCGCATCGCCGAAGAGCAGTTCTTCTACGACCCGGCGCAGCGCAAGCCGGGCTGAGGATGCCCCGCCCGGACCGCGCGATCCGGGCTGGCTTTATGAAACATTTTCGATGTAACATTGAAACTGTCACATGAAAGCATCCACCGCCGTCCCCGATTCCACCGCCCCACAGGGCCTCTCCATCGAGGCCCTGGCGGCGCGCACGGGCGTCACGGTGCGCAACATCCGCGCCTACACCACGGGCGGCCTGCTGCCGCCGCCGCGGCTGCAGGGCCGGCTCGGCCTGTACGGCCCCGACCACGTCCAACGCCTGGCGCTGATCCGCGAACTGCGCGAACAGGGCTTCGGCATCGAGGCGATCCGCCGCATCTTCACGCGCGCGCCGGCCTCCACCTGGCCCGACCTGCTGGCCGTGGCCCGCTCGATGTCGGGCAGCCTGTTCGCCGAAGAAACGCCCGTGGTGGTGTCGGCCCAGGCGCTGGCCACCAAGTGGCAGGGCCAGATGACACCCGCCCTGCTCGGCCGCGCCACCCGCGCCGGCCTCATGCGCGAACTGCCCGACGGCCAGGTGCAGGTGCTGAGCCCGGCGCTCGGCCAGGTCGCCGAACAGCTGGCCGCGCTGGGCCTGCCGCTCGAAGCGGTGATCGGCATGCAGGAAACCATGGTGCGCACGCTGCGCACCGTGGCGCGGCGCTGGCTGCGCACGCTGGCCGACAGCCTGCTCTCCGGCGACACCCTCGACGCCGGCCGCGCCGCGCAGCTGCTCGAGAAAGCACGGCCGCTGGCCACCGGGGCGGTGCAGGCCGCCTTTCCCGTGATCCTGCAGCAGGAGCTCGACGCCCTGCTGCACAAGACCGCCTGATGCCGATGACACGACCTCGCCTCGCCCTTCTTCCGTCCCTGCTGCTGCTGCCGGCCTTCCTCGGCGGCGCAGCTTTCGCGCAGCAGCAGGCCCGCGGCGACACCACCTCCACGCTGGCGCTGAGCTTCGACGCCGCGCGCCAGCGCATGGTCGAGCGCTCCGACAAGCTGGCCGCTGCGCGCATGGCCGTCGAGGCCAAGGAGCTGCAGAGCGAGGGCGTCAAGCGCCTGGGCGGGCCGGTGGTCAGCATCTCGGGGCTGGCCTATGCGTACAACGCGAACCTGAACCTCGACCTCGATCCGCTCAACCAGAAGCTCGGCCAGATCGGCTCGTCGCTGCCGCCGTCGATCCAGAGCTTCGTCTCGCGCGTGCCGATTCCGCAGCTGCCCAACAGCTACACGCTGAACCGCCACGACACCGGCGCCAACGCCTCGGTGTCGGCCGTGTGGCCGCTCTACCTGGGTGGCGCGACCGACGCGGTGCGCGGTTTTGTCTCGGCGCAGGCGCGCGAGGCCCAGGCCGATGCCGAACAGGCCGGCCACGAGGTCGACACGCTGCTGGTGCAGCGCTACTTCGGCGCCCAACTCGCGCAGCGCGCCGCCACGCTGCGCCTGCAGGCCGAGCGCACCATCGCCCAGCACGACGCGGCGGCGCAGAAGATGCTCGCGGCCGGCGTCATTTCCCGCGTCGAGCGGCTGCAAGCCAGCGCCGCGTACGAAGAAGCGCGCCGCAACGCTCGCAAGGCCGAGAACGACGCGGCACTGGCGGGCGTGGCCCTGGCGCGCACGGTGCGCGCCGAGGGCAGCGTCACGCCGCAGACGCCGCTGTTTCTCATCAGTGCGCCGATCGAACCGCTCGGCCACTTCATCGATGCGGCCCTCACGCGGCATCCGGGCCTGGGCAAGGTCGCGGCCAAGAAGGCGCAGGCCGAGCAGCTGCACGAAGGCGAAGAAGCCCTGCGCCGCCCGCAGGTGATCGCCTTCGGCACGCGCGAGATCAAGAGCGGCAATGCCGACTGGGTGGCCGGCCTCGGCGTGCGCTGGACGCTGTACGACTCGGTCGACCGCAACGCGCTGTCGGCCGCCTCGCACAAGCAGGTCGAACAGGCCGAGCGCACCGACCTGCAGGCGCGCAGCGACATCTCGCTGCTGGTCGAACGCAACTGGCGCGCGCTGGACAACGCGCGCCGCCAGTACCTCGAGATGAAGGTCTCGGTCGAGCTTGCACAGGAGGTGGTCAAGCTGCGCACCGCCGGGCTGCGCGAAGGCACCAGCACCACCCTCGACCTGATCGACGCCGAGACCAACCAGGCCAAGGTGCTGACCGAACGCGCGCAGGCCGCCAACGACTACGTGCAGGCGCTCGCGCAGCTGCTCGAGAGCGCGGGCCTGTCCGAGACTTTTTCCGACTACATCGCGCGCGCCGACGTGAAGGTGAACTGACCATGATGAGTGCCAAGACCCGCCGACTGATCGCCATCGCCGCCGCACTGCTCGTGCTGGTGCTGCTCGCCTGGGGCTTCTGGCGCGCCGCGCAGCCGGCGCCCGAGGTGTTCCAGGGCCAGATGGAGGCGCGCGAAACCGACGTGGCCGGCAAGGTCACGGCCCGCATCGCCGAAGTGGCGGTGAAGGAAGGCGACCGCATCCACGCTGGCGCCCTGCTGGTGCGCATGGACAGCCCCGAGGTGCGCGCCAAGCTGGCGCAGGCCACCGCCGCCGAGCAGGCCGCGCAGGCCGTGGCCGACAAGGCGCAGAACGGCGCCCGCCCGCAGGAGATCGAAATGGCGCGCATGCAGTGGCAGCGCGCCGAAACCGCCGCCCAGCTCGCGCAAACGTCGTTCCGCCGTGTCGACGGCCTGGCGCGCGACGGCCTCGTGGCCGATCAGAAGCGCGACGAAGCCGAAGCCAACTGGAAAGCCTCGCGCGACGCCGCCGTGGCGGCCAAGGCGCAGTACGACATGGCGCGCACCGGCGCCCGCCCCGAGGACAAGGCCGCTGCCAACGCGCAGGCGCGGCAGGTGGCCGGCGTGGTCGCCGAGGTGGAAGCCGCCAAGGCCGAGACCGAGCTGCGCAGCCCGGTCGCCGGCGAGGTGGCCAAGGTGCTCGCCAAAGTCGGCGAACTCTCGCCACAGGGCGTGGCCGTGGTCACGGTGGTCGACCTGAACGACCAGTGGGTGGTGCTCAACGTGCGCGAAGACCGGCTGGCCCGCTTCGCGCTCGACAAGGAATTCGACGCCCGCCTGCCCGCCCTGCCCGAGGACCGGCGCACGGCCCGCTTCAAGGTCTACTACAGCGGCGTGCTGCCCGACTTCGCCACCTGGCGCGCCACGCGCGGCGGCGCCGGCTTCGACGTGCGCACCTTCGAGGTCCGCGCCCGGCCGCTCAAGCCGATCGAAGGCGCGCGCCCCGGCATGAGCGTTCTGGTCGACTGACGCCGCACCCGCCATGAGCCTGCGCGGCTTTTCCACCGCCAGCGCCCGGCGCGAATTCGCGCTGCTGCGCACGCGCCCGTGGGACCTGGCCATGATCTCGTGGGTGCCGCTGCTCGCGGTGTTCCTGATCTGGTGGATCTTCTCGGCCGGCCTGCCCACGCGCCTGCCGATCGGCGTGCTCGACCAGGACCACTCCGCCCTCTCGCGCCAGCTGGTGCGCTTCCTGGACGCCACGCCGGGCCTGCGCGTGGCGCAGCAGTACGCCGACGAAGGCGAGATGCAGCGCGCGCTCACGAGCGGCGCCGTCGACGCCGCGGTGCAGCTGCCGCGCGAACTGAGCCGCGACGTCAAGCAGGGCCGCGTCGGGCAGGTCGTGCTGCTGCACAACGCGCAGCTGGGCACGCATTCGAGCCTGATCCAGCGCGACGTGCGTACCGCCGTCGCCACGGTATCGGCCGGCGTCGAGCTCGCAGTGCGCAACAAGCGCGGCGAGTCGATGAAGGCCGCGCGCGTCAGCATGGACCCGGTCAAGGCCAGCATGGTGGCGCTGTTCAACACCTCGACCGACTACGAGCAGTTTCTCGGTGCCGCGCTCATTCCGGCGCTGCTGCACATCCTCGCGATGACGGCCGGCGCCTGGGCCGTGGGCCGCGAGCTGCGCGACCGCAGCCTGGGCGGCTGGCTCGGCGCCGCGCCGCGCTGGCCTGAGGCGCTGGCCGCGCTGGCGGGCAAGCTGGCGCTGCCGTTCGCGAGCCTGTCGGCGGTGGGCCTGACCGCCATGCTGTGGATCACGGCGGGCCGCGGCTGGCACCCGGTCGGCTCGGTGAGATGGACGCTGTTTGCGCTGATGGTGTTCCTGGCGCTGTCGATCGCGCTCGGCGCCTTCGTGGCCAGCCTCACGCGCTCGCTGCGCACGGCGCTGTCGGCCACCGGCTTCATCACCGCGCCGGCCTTCGCGTTCGGCGGCGTGGGCTTTCCGCTGGTCGCCATGCCGGTGCTCGCACAGCTGTGGGCCGGCCTGCTGCCCTACACGCACTACATCCGCGTGCAGATGGAGCAGCTGCAGATGGGCGCACCCCTGGCCTACTCGGCCGCCACGCCGCTGTGGATGGTGGTGGGCACCGCGGTGCTGCTGGCCGTGTCGGCCACACTGCTGGTGCGTGCGGCCGCGGCGCCCGAGACGTGGGGAGGCCGCTGATGAGTGCACGCATCCAAGGCTTCGCCGCCGCCTGGCGCGACACCGCGCTCGGCGTGCTGCGCGACAAGGGCGTGCTGCTGATCATGCTGCTCGCGCCCATCATCTACGGCTTTTTCTACCCCTGGCCCTACGGCACGCAGGCCGTCACGCGGGTGCCGGTGGCGGTGGTCGACCAGGACCACAGCGGGCTGTCGCGGCAGATCGCGCGCTTCGCCATGGCCAGCCCGCGGCTGGATGTGCGCATGGTCACGTCCGACGTGCACGAGGCGCAGCAGGCGCTGTGGCGCGGCGAGATCGAGGGCTACGCCCTGCTGCCGCAGGACCTCAAGCGCAACGTGCTGCGCGGTACGCCGGCGGTGGTGAGCATCGAGGGCAACGGCGCCTACGCGCTGCTGAACAAGGCGGTGCTGTACGGCTTCTCGGAGGCGGTGGGCACGGTGTCGGCCGGTGTCGAGATCCGCAAGCTGCAGGCCGGCGGCCAAAGCGCGGTCCAGGCCGCGCGCAGCCGCAGCCCGCTCAACACGCAACTGGTGGCGCTGTTCAACCCGACCGAGGGTTACGGCAGCTACGTGGTGCCGGCGGTGGCACTGCTGATCCTGCAGCAGACGCTGCTGATGGGCGCCGCGATGCTGGCCGGCACCTGGGCCGAGGCCGGCCGGCTGCGCGCCGGCATGGGCGCGTGGCTGGGGCGGCTGGGCGCGCTGTCGGGCTTCGGCGTGCTGAGCGGCCTGTTCTATTTCGGCTGGGTGTTCTTCCTGCAGGACTACCCGCGCGGCGGCAATCCGTTCGCCGCGCTGGTGCTGCTGCTGTTCTACGTGCCGGCGATCTGCGTGCTCGGCCTGCTGCTGGGCTGCTGGTTCCGCGATCGCGAACGCGCGCTGCAGGTGCTGCTCTTCACTGCGCTGCCAATGGCTTTTCTCTCGGGCTTTTCGTGGCCCGTCGAGGCCCTGCCCGCGCCGCTGCAGGCGCTGCGCTGGCTGTTCCCGAGCACGGCGGGCATCCAGGCTTCGCTGCGGCTCAACCAGATGGGCGCGCCGCTGCACGACGTGCTGCCGTACCTCGGGGCGCTGGCAGCGATGGTGGTCGCGGGACTGCTCGTGCTGTGGGCCGCGGCCACGCCGCGCCAGAACGAGCGCGACTAGCGTCGGCTGTCCGCCGCCACGGCGCGCACCAACCGCGTGGCCGGCGCCACCAGCTCGCGCAAGTCGCCCACGCGGTCCTGCTCGATGGCCTGCAGCACCAGTTCGTTGATGCCGCCCACCACCGTCATCGCCATCTGGCTGCTCATGTGCGCCGCGGGCACCTCGCCTGAATCGCTGCTGTTGATCGCCACCTGGATGAAGTTGGCGATCTCGCCGTTCACGCGCCGCCGCGCCGCCAGGCCGGGCAGCCCCAGCCCGAGGATCTCGACGAACAGCGTGCGCAGCAGCACCGGGTCTTGGGCGAGGTAGTCCATGTACGCGGTCATCGCCTGCTCCACCTGCGTGTGCCAGGGCTGGGCCGGATCGAAGGCCTCGCTCACGGCCTGCAGGCCGAGCCGGCTGGCCGTTTCATACAGCGCGATCAGGCACTCGGTCTTGGTGCTGAAGTGCTCGTAGAACGTGCGCCGCGACACGGCCGCCTCGCGCACGATGTCGGCGATGGTGGTGTCGGCGTAGCCCTTGGCCGCCACGGCATGCGCCATGCCCTGCAGCAGCCGCGCGTAGTGCTCGCTGGGCGCGCCTTCGGCGGCATCGGGCGTGGCGGTTTTGTCGATGGTGGCAGTCATGTGCGATTCATTTTCCTACGCCTTGGTACTTGACAGTACCAGTTCACAATTGCACCATGGCGGCACGCGGTACGGAGTTGTACCAACTTTTACCCACGAACTCAGGAATTGCCCCCCATGACCGAACTCGTTGTCCGCCGCCTGCTGATCGATCTGCAACCGCCCTTCTCGCACGACTGGTGCGGCGGCGATGCCTTCTCGACGGCTTTCTTCAACGCCTTGTCGATGAGCTTCCCCTTCGGCGAGCAGTTCTTCATCGACGCCGTGCGCGACGCCATGGCCACGCTGCCGACCGAGGTGCAGGAACGCCACCGCGCCGACGTGCGCGGCTTCATCGGCCAGGAAGCGACGCACCGGCGCATCCATTCGCTGTTCAACGCGCACCTGGAGCAGCAGGGCCTGGTCGACCGCTGGACCGCGCGCGCCAGCCAGCGCATGGAACTGATGGACGGCGCCGATCCGCGCCACGCGCTGGCCGTGACGGCCGCCACCGAGCACTTCACGGCGATGTTCGCCGAGTGGCTGCTGGCCCGCCCCGAGATCCTCGACGGCGCCGAGCCCCGGCTGCGCACGATGTGGCTGTGGCACAGCGCGGAAGAGCTGGAGCACAAGAGCGTGGCCTTCGACATCTACAAGGCCGCGGGCGGCTCCGACGAATGGCGCACGCGCTGGTTCCGCCGCGTGACGGTGATGTTCCTCGGCGACCTGATGCGCCAGACGGTCGACAACCTGCGGCATGAAAAGCAATTGTGGAAGTGGGCCACCTGGAAGAGCGCCGCGCGCATCCTGCTGGGCCGCGGCGGCCTGCTGCGGGGCAATCTCGCGGGCTGGCGCCAGTACCTGCGCAGCGACTTCCACCCCGACCAGCAGGACAGCAGCCTCTCGGCGCGCTGGCTGGCCGACAACGGCGCGCAGTTCACGCCCGTGGGCGCGCCTGCGGCAACGTCGGCCTGAGTTCGTCAGTAGATGCTGGCGCGGTGCGGGCTCAGCGCGCCCGCCTGCGTCGGCTGCCCGTCGGCGCGCAGCGTGAGGTCGTGCAGCGTGTCGAAATCGGACGGCGCATCGGGCACGCGCATCACCACTTCGAGTTCGTGCATGGAAGCGACCCAGCGGCCGGCCGGCGATTCGGCCGGTTCGTCGTTGGCGAACACGCCGTCGCGGATGTAGAGCGTTTCGCCTTCGGGGCGCTCGCTGTGCAGCTCGATCAGGCGTGCGATCGAGAAGTTGTAGGTCACGAGCTTTTCGCGCGTGCGGCGGTCCTTGCCGCCGCAGTTGAACGAGCCCTCGGCCGCGATCACGATGCAGGAGCCATCCACCCCGCCGTCGATGGCGATCTCGTTGCCCGAGCGCCAGATGGCGTTGGGCAGGCGCACGCGGACCTTGTCGATCACGAGGTCGCGTTGTTTGTTGAGAGCACCCAGCGGCGGCACCAGCGAGCGCAATTGACGCAGGCGCTCGGCAAAGTTGTCGTCCATGAGGAATTCGACATGGTGCGTGGCGCTGCCGGACGAGCGCTTGACGACCTGCATGACGACGTGACGTGGCTTGTTCACAGCTCAGGCCCTCCACGCAGAGAAAAATCCACGCCCGCTGCGGGGCACCGATCGCCTTCTTGCTGGATTTGAGTGGTCATCGGCTACAAATTAGAACTTTAGATTAAATGCAATTACTTGCATCATTTGTGTCCAACTGTATATCGATTGCGACCGGGATGGAAGGCAATCGACGACATGCCGATGAGGCCATGTCGCCAACGCGACGCGGCGCCGTGCTAGGCGCTCAGCTCGACGATGCTTCGGCCTCGAGGGCCTCGTCGAGCGCCTTGCACGAAGGCGCGCAGACGGTCTGCGACTTGCCCAGCACCTGGCGCGTGCGCAGCTGCGAACGCACGCGGTGCTTGCCGCACATGAAGCAGGACATCGTGGCCCCGCTGAACGACGCCGAGGCGCGGAACGGCGAACCCGGCGCCTTCGATTTGTAGCGCAGCCCGTCCGCCACCACTGCCGTTTTCACTTCACCCTTGGCCATGCATCTTGTCCTTGTTCGATTCGTCACCGCGCATGGCGCGGGCAATGGCTTCCTTGGCAGCGCCTTCGGCGGCCAGGGAAACGTCCAGCGCCGAGCGGCAAAGGCCGGCGTGCTGGTAATTCATATTTTCGTAGACCTCGGAGGCGGCCGGATAGGCATCGAGCAACTGGCCCAATTCGGCACCGGGCTCGACGTCTTCGAATTCATGCACCAAGTGCTCGACCACCGAGCGGTACTGCTCGGCACCAACCGGCACGGCGCTGTGCTCCAGCCTCTCCAGCAGTTGAGCCAGCACGTGGGTCACTGCCAGATCGGTCTTGGGAGACGGATTTCGGGTCGTGTTCATGGTTTGCATGTGGGGACAGCATACCCCTATGCAAGGGGCGGGTCGCGCGGAAGTGTCTCTGCCGACATGGCTTCCTGCGCCGCGCGCATGCGCTGGAGCAGGCTGTGAAGCATTTCGGTCGACAGGCCGTGGATCACCAGCCGGTGCCCGGCCCGCAAGGTCGACAGCGGCACCAGCGGATGCTTGTTGTTGACCAGGATCAGGTGCTCGGGCGCGTTCAGGATCGTCGCCGCGTAGATGCCGATGGTTTCGTCCAGTTGCAAGGAGTTGGCGGCGCGCCAGAAATCGTTGTCGGTGAGCATCAGCTGGTACAGCGGCGTGAACAGCTCGATGGCGCTTTGCAGGTCGAGAAAATTGAGCTTGCCCTGGGGCATGTCTTCCAGCCGCAACGCCGGCGGCTGGATCATCGAGAAATCGACCTGCTCGGCCTTGCACAGCGCCAACCCCTTGTCGCGCAGCGCCGTGTTCAGCCGGATCACGAAGTTGAACAGGTTCAGGTCGTGCTTCAGGAACATCTCGTCCTTCAGCGCGTCGATGTCGGCCGGCTCCAGCGGCGACGTGCCCACGGGCGCGGGCGAGTTGCGGCCGATGAAGGCCAGCACCTGCGAGCCCAGGTGAAAGTGCCGCAGGATCAGCCAGTTCGCCTCGGGCGACACGAAGCGCTTGAGCCCCCACGCCAGGAAGCGGTGCAGCAGCACCGAATGCGACCAGTTGCGCGGCACGAACACCTTCACGATCTGGATCAGGATGATCGTCAGCCGCGCGATCGGCCGCAGGAACGGCAGCAGGTACTGGCGCGAGGCCGAACTCGAGTCGGCCAGCCACGCCGCCTTCACGTCGTCGGGCAGCGGCGTGCTCTGGTCGAGGTACAGCGCCAGCCAGGGGCTGGGGTCGCGCTCGTCGTGGGCTTGCTTCAAAAACTCAGGCGTTCGATCCATGGGGCATTCGTTCGGTGATGTGCTGGAACTGCATCAGGTACAGCGCCGCCGTGTGGCGCGCGGTGTCGGCAATCTGGCGGGCGGCGCGGGCCTGCCCTTCCACGGCCATCACCATCTCGACCGCGGCGAGCCAGCGATTCAGGTGGTGCTCGTCGTTGTGGCCGTGGTACTCGAGGAAACGGAACGCGTCGGGCGGCAGCTTCAGGCTGGCCTTGAGCAGCGGCAGCAACGCCGGCACGATGCGCTGGCCCGTGCCTTCGATGATGTAGATCGCGCCCAGGAGGCCGATCGGGTCGCGCGTGGCGGCCAGGCCGTGCAGGTAGGCGTTGAGCGCCTCGCCGCCCGGGTTGCGGCGCAGTTCGTCGATCGACTCGACCGTGCCGCCGGCCTTGCGGTAGTCGCTGAAGAGGATGTTGAAGTCGTTCTGCTCCTCGCCCGCGTGCACGTCGATCAGCGACGACAGCATGCGGTACGGCTCGCTCAGCGAGGCGGCGCCTTCGCGCATCCACAGGCTGCCTTCGCGCACCTGCGGCACCCACTGTTCCATCCAGTTCAGGTAGTCGGGCACGGCAAAGCGGCGCTCGCGGATCTGGCGGATCAGCGGCGTGCGCCACACGCGCGAGCGGTAGTCGTGCCAGATGGCGGCCAGTTCGGTCAGCAAGGCGCCCAAGCCTTCGGGCGCGGCGGCCGGGTCGTGCGGGGGCGCGATGACGAGGTCGTCGTCGGGCGCCACCGCCGCCGCGCGCGGCGCGATCACGACAGGCGCCGCATCGACGGCCTCGACCTCGAGCAGCATGTACGCCGCCATGAAGCGCCCCGACTCCGGCACGTAGCAGAAGATCTGCTCGCCCGGCTTCAGCGCCTTGGTGTGCAGGAACTCGGCCAGCATCACGAGGATCGACGCTGCGCCGGTGTTGCCGCGCCAGGCCAGGTTGCTCCACCAGCGCTCGCGCGGAATCGCCAGGTCGGCCTTGGCCATCAGGTCTTCGACCACCGGGATGAATTTTTCCGACGAGTAGTGGCACAGGAAATGGTCGACCCGCTTCGGATCGACCCAGCCGTCGCGCACCAGCCCCGCGTACTCGTGGATGCCGATGTCGAACAGGTGCGGCAAGAGGCGAATGTCCTGGCGCAGCGACAGCGCGCCGGCCGCCTCGGCCTCGGCCCACGAGCCGAAATCGAGATGCCCGCGCGCACGGTCTTCGGTGAGGCCCAGCTGCATGCACACCGGGTAGTCGCCCGAGAAGGCGCGCTGGTGCACCCACTTCAGCTTCAAACGCAGTCCCGGCTTGCCGGCCAGCGCAGGCGTGCCGTCGGACAGCAGCAGCGCGCCCGCGCCATCGGACAGCATCCAGCGCAGGAAGTGCGAGTCGAAGTCGGTCTCATAGCCACGCGCGGCAAAGCGCGAGCGCTTGAACAGGCGCGACGGCATTTCGCTCGCCACCGCCAGCGCCGAACGGTGCGCGCCCAGCTCGATGCCCTGCGCGGCCGTCTGGATCGCCGACACGCCGGCCGCGCAGATGCCGTGCACCGAATGCGTTTCCATCGGTTGCGCCGCCAGCTCGCCCTGGATCATGTTGGCGAAGCCGGGCATCAGCGTGTCGCCGCCCGAGGAGCCGCTGGCCAGCAGCGACACGCGCGACAGCTCGGCGCCGCCGCGCTGCAGGCAGTCGCGGATCGCGCCGGCCGCCAGTTGCGCGTTGGTGTGGCGCGTCACGCCCTCTTCGTCGATCGCGTAGTGCCGCGTGAGGATGCCGTTCTCGGCCAGGATGCGGCGCTTGATGCGCTCCGACATGCGGTTGAGCGGCGCGATGTACGCGTCCATGCGGTCGTTGGGAACAGGCTCGCCGGGCATGAAGTAGCCGGCACTTTCGAGGTACACGCGTTGGAATGAAACGGGCATGGGTTCAGGAGGTGGGTGAATCGGGAGGCATCAGCGAGCGGCTGCGAAAACGCGGCCACACGGTCCCCAGCACGAAGACGCGCACCATGTACGGCACCAGCCCGCCCTCGTTGAGCGCGGGCGCCACCTGCGCGCGGTAGCGCGTGTGATGCAGGTGCGTGAGCTCGGACCAATGGGCATGCGGGTTCTCGTGGTGTGCGGTGTGCAGGCCGATGTTGAACAGCAAGGGGTTCACCAGCCCCTCGAAATTGCGTGCGTAGTTCAGCTGGCTACCGCGGGTATCGCCGGATGCCTCCTTGCGCGGCGTCTTGCGGCCGTCGGCGTGCGCGTGCTGCAGGTAGTTGGTGGCCAGCAGCCAGTGCAGGCCGTGCAGCTGCGGCACGATCACGAACAGCAATGCCTTGCGCCAGTCGATCGCCAGCAGCACGGTCCAGCTGACCAGCCACAGCGCGTACTGCGCCATGCAATAGCGCCAGGCGCCGCGGTGGTGCCGGTGCAGGCGCGCGAGCCAGCCGACGAACAGCGGCATCAGCACCCACACGGCCTGGAACGGATGCAGCAGGTAGCCCCACAGGTGGTTGGTGTCGCCGCCGAAGCGGTAGGTGCGCGCCACATCCTTCGGCCCATGGCGATGGCGATGGTGGTTGGCCACATGCGCGGGCCAGAAGACGAAGGTCGGGTGGCCCTGCAGCAGCGTGATCCAGAAGTCGGTCAGCCGGTTCATGCGCCGACCGCGCCACATGCGCAGGTGCACGTGGTTGTGATGGATCACGCCGATGCCGAGCGTGAGGAACAGCATCAGCGCATACAGCACCACCTGGAAACCGTGCACCCACTGCCACGCCGCCAGCGCGGGCAAGGCGACGAGGTACGCCAGGCTTTGCCAGTCGCGCCAGTGGCGCAGCCGCGGCAGCCGATGGCGCGCGTCAGGCCGTCGTGGCGCCATGCTTCTTTCGAAACGCCTGGAACAGCGGCTCCGCCGCGTCGGCCGCGATGCGCGTGCGGAACAGCCGGTCCATGAAGGTGAACTGGAAACCGTAGTTGCCGTTGTGCACGGCATGGTGCAGGTGGTGGCGGCGGCTCGCGGCGAACCAGTGGCTGTACGACACGCCGGGCACGAAGTCGTAGTTCGAATGCCCGACGCAGTTGAAGAACAGGCTGAACACCGGCACCGACGCCAGCGACCAGAAGCTGAAGTCGTGCAGCACCATCGGCAACAGGATCACGTTGCCGAGCATCAGCGCCTCGATCGGGTGAAAGCTGTAGGTGGCCCACGGCGTGGTCACGAACGAGCGGTGGTGCGGGCCGTGAAAACGGCGCAGCCAGCGCGTGTGCAGCAGCCGGTGGTTGAGCCAGAAATGCACGTCGTTCCACACCGCGAGCACGAGGATCTCGATGCCGATGCGGCGCCAGCCCGCGTCGGGCTCGAGTCGCGCCCAGCCCAGTTGCAGCAGCCCCCACGGAAACACCATGCCCAGCCCGAAGATCAGCACCGAGATGCCCGACTGCGTGAGTTCGCGCCGCAGCTGGCCGGGCTGCAAGGGCCGCGGATCGAGCGCGCGCCCGATGCCCAACGCCGGCAGCACCCGCTTCGTGAGCAGCCAGGTGAGCGCGCCGAAACCCAGGTAGATGCCCCCGAAGAACAGCAGGCCCCACAGCATGACCTGCGGGGCCGAAAGAGAAGTGAAGGTCTGCGCCATCCCCCGAGGCTACAACAGCATCTCGGGCACCAGCGGGGAGATCAGGGTGTTGTACAGGCGCTGGAAGAAACCCGACTCGGGCTCCGAGGTGAGGATCACCTCTTTCTCGCCGTCGTTCGTGAGCCATTCGAGCGTACCGCCCTCCTTCGACAGCCGCAGCCGGTACGAGTTCTGCAGCTTGCTCACGTGGATGATGCGCAGCATCTCGCGCGCCAGCTGCGGGTTGTCGACCACGACGCCCATCTCGGTGTTCTGGCTGGCCGAGCGCGGGTCGAGGTTCATCGAGCCGATGAAGATGCGCGTCTTGTCAATGGCGGCGGTCTTGGCGTGCAGCCGGCCCAGCGAATTGCCGAAGCTGCCGAAACGCATGCTCGCGGTGGTGCGCTGCGGGCTCAGCTCGTACAGGTCGGCGCCGCCTTTCAGCAACCGCTCGCGGTAGCGCGCGTAGCCGGTGTGCACCAGCGGCTCGTCGTTGGCGGCCAGCGAATTGGTCAGCAGCGTGAGCTTGACCTTGCGCTTGGCCAGGTCCTCGAAGGCCGCCATGCCGCGCTCGCCCGGCACGAGGTAGGGCGAGGTCAGGTCGACCTCGGTCTTCGCGTCGAGCAGCAGCGCCCAGACCTTCATCGTCACGCTGGTGGCAATGGCGTCTTCGGCCGTCAGCGTCGTGGGCTTGGAGGGCGGGTCGGCGATGGCGCGGGCCTCGCCCCACAGCAGGCCCATGCGGCCGCCGTCGAGCTCTTCGGCGATGGGGCCATAGCCGAGGATGTCCGAGGGCGGCAGCACGACCTTCGGCGGCGGGCCCGACATGCCGATCTCGGCGTCGAAGGTGGCGGCGCCGGCCTCTTTGCGCACGATCTCGGCAATGGGCCAGATCTGGTCGCTGTTCCAGTAGGCGTCGAAGATGCTCTCGAGCTGCGGCACCACCTTGCCCACCACCAACGCGTCCATGTCGATGAAGTTCTGCGCCTCGCTCAGCACGAAATACTCGTCGGCGATGTTGCGCCCGCCCACCACCGCCATCGCGCCGTCGGCGATGAAGAGCTTGTTGTGCATGCGGTGGTTGAGCCGGTGGATGTCGAAGATCGACACCACGAAGCGCGAGAGAAACCCGTCGCGCGCACAGCAGAACGGGTTGAACAGGCGCACCGACACATTGGGCGTCTCGGACAGCGCCAGCAACAGCTGCTGGCTCTTCACCGTGTACAGGTCGTCCACCAGCACCCGCACCTTCACGCCGCGCGCCGCCGCCTCGCGCAGCGTGCGCAGCAGCAGCCGGCCGGTGGCGTCGTTCTCGAGCTGGTAGTACTGCACCACCAGCGAGCGCTCGGCGCGCTGCGCGAGCTGCAAGCGCGCGTCGAGCGAGTACACGCCCAGCGGCATCAGCCGGAAGCCCGAATGCTCGCCGGGCGGCGTGGAGGCCGCGACGATCTTCGCGAGCGCGGTGCCCGGGTCGGCCGCGGCGGCGTGTTCGGCCGGGCGTTCGCGCGCCGGCGGCAGCGAGCCGCACGCGCCGAGCAATGCCAGCAGCACGCCGGCCAGCGCCGTGCGCAGAAGAGATCGGGCCCAGGCGTTCATGGTCGGGTTCCTCTTGTCGTTGTGGATGCCACTGCCCTGATGTACGCCGGTCCTCCCGCGGCGGTTTCAACGGGGCCCTTTTTGTGAAGCGTCGTCCTAGAATTCGATTCACTTCGCTTCGGAGTTACATCATGGCCCGATCGCTCCTTTTGCGCACCGCTTTGTGGGCCGCGGCCCTCGCCGCCGGGGTACCCACTGCCCACGCCGCACTCGACATCGGCGACCCGGTGCCCAAGTTCACGGCCACGGCCGCACTCGGCGGCAAGACCTTCCGCTACTCGCTGGCCGAGGCGCTGGCCAAGGGGCCGGTGGTGCTGTACTTCTTTCCGGCGGCCGACTCCAACGACTGCTCCATCGAGGCCCACGCCTTCGCCGAGGCGGTCGACCAGTTCGCCGCGCTGGGCGCCTCGGTGATCGGCGTGTCGGCCGACGACATCGACACGCTCTCCAAGTTCTCGGTCAAGTCCTGCCAGAGCCGCTTTCCGGTGGCCTCCGACCAGGGCAAGACCGTGATCCAGGGCTTCGACGCGCTGATGCAGACCCGGCCCGACTTCGCCAACCGCCTGTCGTACGTGATCGCGACCGACGGCAAGGTCGCCTACTACTACCAGAACCTCAACCCCGACAAGCACGTCGAGCGCATGCTGAACGCCGTGCGCGCGCTGCCCAAAGCCACCGCGGCGAAGTAAGGCGGGCCGGCCGGGGTGCCACGCGCAGGACGGGCTTCGCGCAAAATCTCGCCCCATGCAGCTCAACTACATCGCCAACGCGGACGTTCCCTCCGCCTCCGGCCGCACCCTCCCCGTCATCGACCCCTCGGACGGCCAGCCCTTCGACGAGATCCAGCGCAGCAACGCCGCCGACATCGACGCCGCCGTGCGCGCCGCGCGCGACTGCTTCGAGGGCGTGTGGCACAAGGTCAGTGCGGCCGACCGCGGCCGCCTGCTCTTCAAGCTCTCGCAGAAGATCGCCGAGCACGTCGACGAGCTCGCGCTCATCGAGCAGCGCGACTGCGGCAAGCCCGTGAAGCAGGCCCGCGCCGACGCGGTGGCGCTGGTGCGCTACTTCGAGTTCTATGCCGGCGCCTGCGACAAGCTGCACGGCGAGACCATTCCCTACCAGGACGGCTACAGCGTCTTCACCTGGCGCGAGCCGCACGGCGTCACGGGCCACATCATTCCGTGGAACTACCCGATGCAGATCTTCGGGCGCAGCGTGGGCGGCGCCCTGGCGGCCGGCAACGTGTGCGTGGTCAAGCCGGCCGAAGACGCCTGCCTGTCGCTGATCCGCGTGGCGCAGCTGGCGGCCGAGGTCGGCTTTCCGGCCGGTGCGCTCAACATCGTGACGGGCTACGGCCATGAAGTGGGCGACGCGCTCGCGCGGCACGAAGGCATCGACCACATCAGCTTCACCGGCAGCCCGAAGATCGGCACGCTGATCCAGCAGGTGGCGGCCGAGCGGCACTGCCCGGTCACGCTCGAACTGGGCGGCAAGAGCCCGCAGATCGTGTTCGCCGACGCCGACCTGGACGCGGTGATTCCCGTGGTGATCAACGCCATCGTGCAGAACGCCGGCCAGACCTGCTCGGCGGGTTCGCGCGTGCTGATCCAGCGCGACATCTACGAGCCCCTGCTCGAGCGCCTGGGCCATGCCTTCGAAGCCCTGCGCGTGGGCCCCGCGGCGATGGACCTCGACGTCGGCCCGCTGATCCGCCAGACGCAGCAGCAGCGCGTGTGGGACTTTTTGAGCGACGCGCAGCACGCCGGCATCCCGATGGTGGCGCAGGGCGTGGTGGTCGAGGAAGCGCCCGAGACCGGCTTCTACCAGGCGCCGACCCTGCTGCGCGACGTGCCCGTGGGCCATCGCCTGGCGCAGGAAGAAGTGTTCGGCCCCGTGCTCGCCGCGATGCAGTTCGCCGACGAGGACGAAGCCGTGGCGCTCGCCAACGCCACCCAGTTCGGCCTCGTGGCCGGCGTCTGGACGGCCGACGGCGCGCGCCAGTTCCGCATGGCCCGGCGCGTGAAGAGCGGCCAGGTTTTCATCAACAACTACGGTGCGGGCGGCGGCGTCGAACTGCCGTTCGGCGGCGTGAAGTCGTCGGGCTACGGGCGCGAGAAGGGCTTCGAGGCGCTGTACGGTTTCACCACCCTGAAAACCGTCGCCGTCAAGCACGGCTGAAGCTGACCGACGCCGCGCCCGGGCGTCAGCCCAGCGCGGTGTCCAGCAGCATCATCAGCACGAAGCCGATCATCAGTCCGCTGGTTGCATAGGTTTCGTGCCCCTTGCGGTGCGATTCGGGAATGATCTCGTGGCTGATGACGAACAGCATCGCGCCCGCCGCGAAGCCCAGCCCCCAGGGCAGCAGCATCGCCGAATGCCCCACCACCGCAGCGCCGAGCACGGCACCCAGCGGCTCGACCAGCCCTGAGGCCATGCCGATCAGCACCGCGAACAGGCGGCTGTAGCCCGCCGCCAGCAGCGCCACGGCCACCACCAGCCCCTCGGGCACATCCTGGATCGCGATGCCGGTGGCGAGCGCATCGGCGCGCACGCCATTGTTGGCCGCGTAGCCGACACCGATGGCCAGGCCCTCGGGCACGTTGTGCAGCGCGATCGCGAACACGAAGAGCCAGGTGCGGCGCAGCTGCCGCCCGCTCTGCCCTTCGCGGCCTTTGATGAAGTGCTCGTGCGGCAGCACGCGGTCCATGGTCATCAGCACCAGGCCGCCCAGCAGGATGGCCGTGCCGATCACGCCGCCGGCCGCCCAGTCGTCGCCGCCGAAGACGCCCGTCGACTTGGCGGCGTCCAGCCCGGGAATGATCAGCGAGA
Organism: Variovorax boronicumulans; assembly: GCF_009811375.1. NCBI lineage: Bacteria > Pseudomonadati > Pseudomonadota > Betaproteobacteria > Burkholderiales > Comamonadaceae > Variovorax > Variovorax boronicumulans. The sequence continues at coordinate 1,875,502 of NZ_BKDH01000001.1, read as the reverse complement.
AGGCGCAGGCCGCGAGCATCACGCCGGCGCCGAAGCCGAACAGCGTGTCCTGCAGCTTGTCGGGCAGCTTCTGCGAGAACAGCACCGGCAGCGTGCCCAGCGCGGTCGCCAGCGCCGCCACCGAGCCGCCGCGCAGCGCGTTCCACACCAGCGGATCGGCGCGCACGAAGGACCAGAACTGCGACCCCAGCGCCAGCGCGCCGGCCGCGACGATGGAAAAGCCGATCCATTCGCGCAACGGGCGCGGCGACCTGGGCGGTGGCGCTGTCGCCACCGTGCCCTGCGGCGTGTCGTTCATGGGCGGGCTCCTCTTCGGCTCATCGGCCGCCGGTCGCGGCGGCATGGCGTCGGGCCACCTCGGCCCAGTTCACCACGTTGTAGAAGGCCGCGATGTACTCGGGGCGGCGGTTCTGGTACTTCAGGTAGTAGGCGTGCTCCCACACGTCCAGGCCCAGGATCGGGGTCATGCCCGAGCCGATGCCGCGCATCAGCGGGCTGTCCTGGTTGCCGCTGCTTTCCACGGCGAGCTTGCCGTCGGCACCGACGACCAGCCAGGCCCAGCCGCTGCCGAAGCGCGTGAGCGCGGCCTTGGTGAAGGCGTCCTTGAAGGCGTCGAAGCCGCCCAGGTCGGTGTCGATGGCCTTCGCGAGCGCACCCGAGGGCGCTCCGCCGCCGCCCTGGCCCACGGGGGCCATCACGGTCCAGAACAGGCTGTGGTTGGCGTGGCCGCCGCCGTTGTTGCGCACGGGCGCGCGCAGCGCCTCGGGCAGTTCCTCGACACCGGCGACGAGGGCTTCGACCGGCGTGTCCGCATGCGGCGTGTCTTTCAACGCCGCATTCAGGTTGTTCACGTAGGTCTGGTGGTGCTTGCCGTGGTGGATCTCCATCGTCTGCGCGTCGATGTGGGGTTCGAGCGCGTCGAAGGCATAGGGCAAGGCTGGCAGGGTGTACGGCACGGTTGGGAAGCTCCTTGTTGGAAGAGAGCCCTTTGCGTGGTGCTTGTGCTGCGTACTCAGGCGTTCAAATGATAGTAATTCTCATTGTCTGCGTCAAGATATCGGCGCCATAGATGCCGCCAATCGGCCAGCTCGTGGCGTGCCGCTCTAGGGCCCATCCACCGATACACTGCCCCGCGACCGGTTCGCACGGACGGCGTCAAGACCGTCCTGCCGGTTCCATCCTTCCACCACCGACGGAGACAACACGCATGACCTTCCTGAAGCGCCGCGCCCTGGTGCGCACGGCCCTGCTCGGCCTGAGCCTCGCCCTGCCGCTGCTCGCCACCGCCCAGTCGCTGCCCACCGCCCGGCCCGAGTCGGTGGGCCTGTCCACCGAACGCCTGCAGAAGCTCACCGACGTGCTCAAGGCCGACGTGGCCGCCGGCAAGATCCCCGGCGCGGTGCTGCTGGTCGCGCGCCAGGGCAAGGTCGCGTGGTTCGAACCGGTCGGCAAGCTCGACGCCACCGCCGGCACGCCGATGCCGCGCGACGGCATCTTCCGCATCTACTCGATGAGCAAGCCCATCACCACGGTCGCCGCGATGATGCTGGTGGAAGACGGCCGCATGAAGCTGGACGACCCGGTCGCGATGTACCTGCCCGAGTACGCCCGCATGACGGTCGGCATCGAGAAGCCCGGCACCGACGGCAAGCCGGTGCTCGAGACCGTGCCCGCGCGCCGCCCGATCACCGTGCAGGACCTCATGCGCCACACCTCGGGCCTGACCTACGGCTTCTTCGGGCCGGGGCTGGTGAAACAGGCCTACAACGCCGCCAACCTCGCGGACGGCGATCCGACCAGCGCCGAGTTCTCGCAGCGCCTGGCCAAGCTGCCGCTGGCCTACCAGCCCGGCACGACCTGGGACTACAGCTACTCCACCGACATCCTGGGCCGCGTGGTCGAGGTGGTGTCGGGCCAGTCGCTGTACCAGTTCGAAAAGGCGCGCCTGTTCGACCCGCTGGGCATGAAGGACACCACCTACTACGTGCCCGAGCCGGCGCGCCAGCCGCGCATCGCCGAGCCGCTGCCGAGCGATCGCAGCTTCGGTGTGGGCGCCGACCTGAACGACCCGCGCATCGTGCGCAAGTTCGAATCGGGCGGCGGCGGGCTGGTGTCGACCGCGTCCGACTACGCGCGCTTCCTGCAGATGCTGCTCAACGGCGGCACGCTCGACGGCACGCGCTACCTCGGCCCGCGCACGCTGGCCCTGATGACGACCGACCATTCGAACGCCGGCGCCGGCATCGTGCCCGGCCCGCTGTACCTGCCGGGCCCGGGCTACGGCTTCGGCCTGGGCTTCGCGGTGCGCCGCAACGACGGCGAGGCGCCCTACCCGTCCGGCGGCGGCGAGTACAACTGGGGCGGCGCGGGCGGCACCTACATGTGGGTCGATCCGAAGAACGAGCTGTTCGTGGTGCTGATGCTGCAGTCGCCCAAGTACCGCACCCACTACCGAAGCCTCGCGCGCAACATGGTCTATGCGGCAGTGCTGAAGTAGCCCGCATGGCGCGCGGTCGCGGGCCATGGCGCAAAATCGGCATCGCCCCATGAAGAAAAGCAGCAGCACCGTCATTCCGATCGCTCAGGCCGGCCACGCAGTCGTGGCCGCGCCGGACATCGCCGTGCCCGCCACCGGCCTGCTGGCCGACCGGCTGGGCCGCCCGCTGACCGACCTGCGCATCAGCGTGACCGACCGCTGCAACTTCCGCTGCAGCTACTGCATGCCCAAGGACGTGTTCGACAAGGACTACCAGTACCTGCCGCACAGCGCCCTGCTGAGCTTCGAGGAAATCACGCGCCTGGCGCGGCTGTTCGCCTCGCACGGCGTGCGCAAGATCCGCCTCACCGGCGGCGAGCCGCTGCTGCGCAAGCACATCGAGGGGCTCATCGCGCAACTGGCCGAGCTGCGCACGCCCGACGGCGACCCGCTCGAGCTCACGCTCACCACCAACGGCTCGCTGCTGAAGCGCAAGGCCGCCGCGCTGAAGGCCGCCGGCCTGCAGCGCGTGACCGTGAGCCTGGACAGCCTGGACGACGCCGTGTTCCGCCACATGAACGACGTCGACTTTCCGGTGGCCGACGTGCTGGCCGGCATCGACGCGGCCCTGGCCGCGGGCCTGGGCCCGATCAAGGTCAACATGGTGGTCAAGCGCGGCACCAACGAGCAAGAAATCTTGCCGATGGCGCGCTACTTCCGCGAGCACCACGGCGGCAAGGTCGTGCTGCGTTTCATCGAGTACATGGACGTGGGCGCCACCAACGGCTGGCGCATGGACGAGGTGCTGCCCTCGGCCGCGGTCATCGCCCGCATCGCGGCCGAGTTTCCGCTCGTGCCGCTCGAAGCCACCACGCCCGGCGAGACCGCCCAGCGTTGGGCCTATGCCGACGGCGGCGGCGAGATCGGCGTGATCAGCAGCGTGACCCAGGCCTTCTGCCACGACTGCAGCCGCGCGCGCCTGTCGACCGAGGGCAAGCTGTACCTGTGCCTGTTCGCAAGCCAGGGCCACGACCTGCGCCCGATGCTGCGCGACGGCGCGAGCGACGGCGACATCACCTCCGCCATCGGCCACATCTGGCAGGGCCGCGCCGACCGTTATTCCGAGCTGCGCGCCCTGCACGGCCCCGACGACAGTGCCCCCGACGCGGCGGCGCCCCGGCGCGTCGAGATGAGCTACATCGGCGGATGAGGCCGCCAGCCATGGGTACCGCACCGGCCATCGCAGCGGCCGACATCACGGGCCTCGTGCTCGCCGGCGGGCGCGGCACCCGCATGGGCGGGGTCGACAAGGGCCTGCAGCTGCTCCAGGGCGAAGTGCTCGCCGCGCGCGCCGTGCGGCGCCTGCGCCCGCAGGTCGGTCGCGTACTGATCAATGCCAACCGGAATTTCGCGGCCTACGAAGCGCTGGGCGTGCCCGTGTTCGCCGACAGCGTGCCCGACCACCCCGGCCCGCTGGCCGGCATGCTGAGCGGGCTCGAACACTGCCCCACGCCCTGGCTGCTCACCGTGCCCTGCGACACGCCGCGCTTTCCGCCTGACCTGGCGGCGCGGCTGGCCGAAGCCCTGGCCGCCGAAGGCCCCCACGCGCGCATCGCCATGGCCGCCGCGCCTGAAGCCGAGGCCGACGGCCGCACGGTGCTGCGTCGCCAGCCGGTGTTCTGCCTGCTGCACATCGCGCTGCGCGACAGCCTGCGCCGCTTTGTCGAGGAAGGCGGCCGCAAGGTCGGCGCCTGGACCGCGCAGCACAACGCCCTGACCGTTCCCTTCGACCGCCCCGGCGACGCGCCCGACGCCTTCTTCAACGCGAACACGCTGGCCGATCTGCAGACGCTCGAACAGCCATGAGCCGCATCGCCGCCATCGCCGCCGACCTCGCGGACTACGACGCGGGCGACCTCGACGTCGACACCGTCGCCGCCTTTCTCGCGCGCCTCGTCGCGCCGCTGGCCGTGGCCGACGCCGAAGAAGTCGCGCTGCGCGACGCGCTCGGCCGCGTGCTGGCGGACGACCTCGTTTCGCCCGTGAGCGTGCCGCCGCACGACAACTCGGCCATGGACGGCTACGCCTTCGACGGCGCGCTGCTGCCGGCCGATGCACCCATCGACCATTCGCTCACGCTGCGCGTGGCGGGCACGGCGCTGGCCGGCTCGGCCTGGCGCGGCGCGCTCGGACCGCACGACGCGGTGCGCATCATGACCGGCGCGATGATGCCGGCGGGCCTGGACACCGTGATCCCGCAGGAGTTCTGCAAGGTCGACGGCGACCAGGTTTGCTTTCCGGCCCGCGTGCTGGGCCGTGGCGACAACCGCCGCCTGGCCGGCGAAGACCTGATGCAGGGCCAGCCGGCGCTGCGGCGCGGCGAGCGCCTGTCGCCGGCCGCGCTCGGCATGGTCGCCAGCCTCGGCCTGGCGCGCGTAACCGTGCGGCGCCGGCTGCGCGTGGCGTACTTCTCGACCGGTGACGAAATCCTCTGCCTGGGCGACACGCCGCGCGAAGGCGCCGTGTACGACAGCAACCGCTACACCCTGTTCGGCCTGCTCACGCGGCTGGGCTGCGAGGTGGTCGACCTCGGCCTGGTGCACGACGATCCCGCCACGCTCGCCGCCACGCTGCAGCGCGCGGCGCGCGAAGCCGACGCCATCGTCACCAGCGGCGGCGTGAGCGCAGGCGCGGCCGACCACACGCGCGACGTGATGCAGCAACTGGGCGACATGGCCTTCTGGCGGGTCGCGATGCGGCCCGGGCGGCCGCTGGCGGTGGGGCTGATTCCGCGTCCGCGCGAGGCCGCGGCCACGTCGGCCGTGCTGTTCGGCCTGCCGGGCAATCCGGTGGCGGCGATGGTCGCCTTCCTGGCCTTCGTGCGGCCGGCGCTGCTGCGGCTGATGGGCTGCCACGACGAAGCCTGCGCCCCGCCGCCGCTGCTGCGCGCGCGCAGCGCCGGGCCCATCCGCAAGAAGCCGGGGCGCACCGAGTACCAGCGCGGCGTTGTCCGCCAGGTGCCGGGGTCGTTGCCCGAGGTGCGGGTGGCGGCGCACCAGGGATCGGGCGTGCTGAGTTCGATGCTCGAGGCCAACGGGCTCGTGGTGCTGCCCCACGAGCAGGGCCATGTCGACGCCGGGCAAGAAGTCGACGTGATGGTCTTCGAGGGACTGATCTAGCCCCAGGCCCTGCCGCTGACGGTCAGATCCGGCCCAGGGCCTTGTCCACGCCCTTGTTGGCCAGCATGTCGGCCCGCTCGTTGCCCGGATCGCCTGAGTGCCCCTTGACCCAGCGCCACTCGATCTGGTGGCCGCCCTCGGACACCAGCTTGTCGAGCTTCTGCCAGAGCTCGACGTTCTTCACGGGCTGCTTGGTCGAGGTGAGCCAGCCCTTGGCCTTCCAGCCGCGAATCCACTCGGTGATGCCCATGCGCACGTACTGGCTGTCGAGGTACAGCAGCACCTTGCACGGCCGCTTGAGCGCGGCCAGCCCTTCGATGACGGCCGTGAGTTCCATGCGGTTGTTGGTGGTGTTGAGTTCACCGCCGAACAGTTCCTTCTCGGTGGGGCCCGACTTGAGCCACGCGCCCCAGCCGCCCGGTCCCGGGTTGCCCTTGCACGCGCCATCGGTGTAGATCACGACTTCGTTCAAACTGACTGTTCCTTTTTTCTCTAGCGTCATGCGGGCGATGCCGCCCGCGTCCATGGATTCGTTCGTTCACTGCTTGCTGCGGTGCACCTTGCCCGCGATGGGCACCGGCGCCGTCGCCCGCGCGCCGCTGCGGCGCCAGTCGGCGCTCAGCAGGCGCATGCCGCGCACGCGCTTCACCGCCACCAGGAAGTAGGCGGCGCCGAAGATCGGCCACCAGCGCTCGCCGGCGGCGTCCATCCAGCGCGAGCGCTCCAGCCAGGCGTCGCTGCGCACCGCCGGCCGGTAGATGCCGAAACGGCCCGACTCCACCTCGAAGCTCAACAGGCGCAGCCAGTCGCGCATGCGCCAGTAGCCGATGAACTCGCCGGCCTCGGGCAGGAAGGTCTCGCCCAGGCCCAGCCGGCGGTACAGGTGCCCGCGGCGCTGCCGCAGGCCCCACAGGCTGGTCGGGTTCAGGCCGCAGATCACCACCCGCCCCTCGGGCACCAGCACCCGCTCGACCTCGCGCAGCGTGGCGTGCGGATCGGGACTGAGTTCCAAGGCGTGCGGCAGCACCACGAGGTCGAGGCTGTTGGCCGCGAACGGCAAGGCGGCGAAATCGGTCACCAGCGTCGCCTTGCCGGCCCGCACCGGGTCGGTCAGGGCCAGCCAGCGGTGCGGCATGCGGTTGGCGCGCAGCCCGTCGACCTCGGCGGCCCCGAGCTGCAAGGCGTGGTAACCGAAAACATCGGCCACCGCCTCGTCGAACTGGGCCTGCTCCCAGGCCAGGAGGTAGCGGCCGGGGGGGGTCGCGAACCAATCCTGCAAACCTATAATTTGACCGCTCATGACCCTTGTTCCGCTGCCCGCTTTTGCTGACAACTACATCTGGATGCTGCACGACGGGCACCACGCCATCGTGGTGGACCCGGGCGATGCCCAACCGGTGTTCGATGCGTTGGCGCACCACAAGCTGCAGCTGGCCGCGATTCTAGTCACGCACCACCACCCCGATCACACGGGCGGCGTGGCCGCGCTGCATGCGTCCACGGGCGCGACGGTGTGGGGCCCGGCGCGCGAGCGCATCCCCGAGCCCTTCACGCCGTTGGTGCAGGGCGACATCGCGCAGGCCCTGGGCCTGCGCTTCGAGGTCATCGACGTGCCGGGCCACACGGCCGGGCACATCGCGTACTTCCTGCCGGCCTCGGCCGCGCAGGCCCCCGTGCTGTTCTGCGGCGACACCCTGTTCTCCGGCGGCTGTGGCCGCCTGTTCGAAGGCACACCCGCGCAGATGCTCGCCTCACTCGACGCCCTGGCCGCATTGCCCGGCGACTCGCGTGTGTGCTGTGCGCACGAATACACACTTGCTAACCTGAAGTTCGCCCGCGCCGTGGAACCCGGCAACGCCGAACTCACTCACTACAACGCGCATTGCGAAAGCCTGCGCGCACAAGGGCAGCCCACGCTGCCCTCGCAACTGGCGATCGAACGCCGGATCAACCCCTTTCTTCGCAGCCGCGAAGCCACCGTCTTTCGAGCAGTGCGGGCCCATGCCGAGCTTTCCGCGGATGCCGCCGAAGCCGAGGTGTTCGCCGCCCTGCGCCAATGGAAAAACGACTTCCGATGAAATTTATCGTTGCCACCTGCCTTGCAGGCTCCCTGGTACTCGCGGGCTGCGCGGGCACGGACAACAGCGCTTCTTCCTCCACCACCGCCAAGGCCGGCGCCTCCGCCGGCGGCACGGGCGCCCGCCCCTCGGGCAGCGCCACCCCGGTCTATCCGCGCGACAGCAACCTCAGCCCGCTCACCAGCGGCCAGGCCCGCTCGCAGAGCGTGGTCACGCTGGCCCCGCCGGCCGACATGTGGGACCGCATCCGCCGCGGTTTCAAGATGCCCAACCTGGAAAGCGACCTGGTGCGCGACCGCGAGCAGTGGTACGCCAGCCGGCCCGACTACATCCAGCGCATGACCGAGCGCTCGAACAAGTACATCTTCCACATCGTCGAGGAGCTCGAGCGCCGCAACATGCCGACCGAGCTGGCGCTGCTGCCGTACATCGAGAGCGCCTTCAACCCGCAGGCCGTGTCCAGCGCGCGCGCCGCCGGCATGTGGCAGTTCATGCCCGCCACCGGCACCGACTTCGACCTGAAGCAGAACATCTTCCGCGACGACCGCCGCGACGTGGTGGCCTCCACCCGCGCCGCGCTCGACTACCTGCAAAAGCTCTACGGCATGTTCGGCGACTGGCAGCTCGCGCTCGCCGCCTACAACTGGGGCGAAGGCAGCGTGGGCCGCGCCATCGCCAAGAACCAGCGCCTGGGCCTGCCCACCACCTACAGCGACCTGTCGATGCCGGCCGAGACCCGGCTGTACGTGCCCAAGCTGCAGGCCGTGAAGAACATCGTGGCCAATCCGCAGGCCTTCAACGCCGAACTGCCGCTGATCGCCAACCACCCCTACTTCCAGACCGTGCCGCTCACGCGCGATCTCGACGTGGAACTGGCGGCCAAGCTGGCCGACGTGCGCATCGAGGACTTCCGCGCGCTCAACCCCGCCGCCCACAAGCCCGTGCTGATCGCGGCCGGCACCTCCGAGATCCTGCTGCCCTGGGACAACGCGGCGGTCTTCAAGCGCAACTTCGACGCCTACACGCAGGGCCAGTACGCCAGCTGGACCGCCTGGGTCGTACCCACCACCATGACGGTGGCCGACGCCGCCCAGCGCTCGGGCATGAGCGAGTCGGACCTGCGCGCGCTCAACAACGTGCCGCCGCGCATGCTCATCAAGGCCGGCTCCACGCTGATCGTGCCGCGCGGCGCGCGCGTGAAGGAAGACGTGGCGGCGGTCGTGGCCGATGGCGGCCACCTGAGCTTCCAGCCTGAGATCATCACGCGCCGCACCACCGTCAAGGCCGGCCGCTCGGACAACGTGGCGAGCATCGCGCGCCGCTACAACCTCAAGCCGGCGGCCGTGGCCGACTGGAACGACGTCAACCCCAACCACGCCTTCAAGCGCGGCTACAGCGTGGTCGTGTACCTGCCGGTGCGCGCCACGCCCGCGGCGCGTGTCGGCTCGGGTGCCGCGCCCGCGCGTGGCCGGGGCGCGGCGGTGGTCACATCCAAGCGCGGCGGCGCGCCGGTGAAGGCCGCCGCACGCGGCAGCAGCAGCGCCAAGCAGGCGGTGGTGCGCCAGCCGCGCGGCGGCACGCCGTCCAAGCGCAAGCGCTGATCCCTGCCCTGCCGGCGGGCGGTGCCGGGCCCGGACCAAAAAAGCGACATCAGGAGGACAGGCCATGGCAGTCGAAGGAAGCGCGGGCGATCTCATCAAGGTCGTCACGCTGTTGGGGGCCGCCGTCGTGGCCGTGCCGCTGTTCAAGCGGCTCGGGCTGGGCTCCGTGCTCGGCTACCTGGCGGCGGGCCTGGCCATCGGGCCCTTCGGCTTCGGCCTTTTCTCCGACCCGCAGACCATCCTTCACACGGCCGAACTCGGTGTCGTGATGTTCCTCTTCGTGATCGGGCTCGAGATGCGCCCGTCGCACCTGTGGAGCATGCGGCGCGACATCTTCGGCCTGGGCAGCCTGCAGGTGGTGGTGTGCGGCATCCTGCTGACCGGCGTGGGCATGGCCTTCGGTTTCCCGCTCGCCGTCTCGTTCGTGTGTGCGATGGGCTTCGTGCTCACCTCCACGGCCATCGTGATGCAGCTGCTTGGCGAGCGTGGCGACATCGCCGCGCCGCGCGGCCAGAAGATCGTCGCCGTGCTGCTCTTCGAAGACCTGCTGATCGTGCCGCTGCTGGCCATCGTCGCCTTCATCGCACCGGTGGATGCGGCGCAGCAGGCCATTGCACCTTCGCGCTGGATCGGCATCGGCATTGCCGTGGGTGCGCTCGCGGCGCTGGTGGCGGCCGGCATCTGGCTGCTCAACCCGCTGTTCCGCGTGCTCGCCAACTCCAAGGCGCGCGAGGTGATGACGGCCGCGGCACTGCTCGTGGTGCTGGGCGCGGCGCTGCTGATGCAGGTCGGCGGCCTGTCGATGGCCATGGGCGCTTTCCTGGCCGGCGTGCTGCTCTCCGAATCGACCTTCCGCCACCAGCTCGAAGCCGACATCGAACCCTTCCGCGGGCTGCTGCTGGGCCTGTTCTTCATCGGCGTGGGCATGTCGCTCGACCTCGCGGTGGTGGCGCAGAACTGGCAACTCATCGTCGCGGGTGTGATCTCGATGATGGTGGTCAAGGCGCTGTGCATCTACGGCGTGGCGCGGCTCGCCAAGAGTTCGCCCGCCGATGCGCTCGACCGCGCCGTGCTGATGGCGCAGGGCGGCGAGTTCGCCTTCGTGCTGTTCTCGTCGGCGCTCGCCGCCAAGGTCATCAGCCCGACGGTCAATGCCAACATGACGGCGGTGGTGGTGCTGTCGATGGCGCTCACGCCGCTGGTGGTGCTGGTGCATCGCCGCTTCGCGCCCACCGCGCAGGCCTCGATGGAGGGCGTGGAAAAAGCCGAAGAACTGGCCGGCAACGTGCTCGTGATCGGCTTCGGCCGCTTCGGACAGATCGCGATCCAGGGCGCGCTGGCGCGCGGCGCGTCCATCTCGATCATCGACAACGACACGCAGGTGATCCGCGACGCCGCCGACTTCGGCTTCAAGGTGTATTACGGCGATGGCGCACGCGCCGACGTGCTGCATGCGGCGGGCGCGCACAACGCCCGCGCGATCATGGTGTGCATCGACAACCGCGCCGTGGCCACGCGCATCGCGGAGCACGTGAAGGCCGAGTTCCCGCATGCGCACCTGATGGTGCGCGCCTTCGACCGGGAACATGCGGTGGAGCTCGTGAAGCTCGACGTCGACTACCAGATCCGCGAGACCTTCGAATCGGCCATGGCCTTCGGCCGCCAGGGCGTGGTCGCGCTGGGCGCCACGCCCGAGGAGGCTGACGAGGTGATCGACGACCTGCGCCGCCGCGACAAGGAACGGCTGGTGCTCGAGATGTCCGGCGGCATCTTCGCGGGACGCGCGCTGGTCCAGGTCAACACCGAGACGCGCCAGACCCACTGAAGCCACTGGGCGCGCTGAACGCGCGGCTCAGAGCTTCTCTGTCTCCCCGCTGCGCGGCTGCCACTTCATGAGTCGCTTCTCGATCAGGCCCACGAGCCCGTCGAGCGCCAGCGCGAAAGCCGTGAGCACCACGATGCCGGCGAAGACCGTGTTCACGTCGAAGGTGCCCTCGGCCTGCAGGATCAGGTAGCCCACGCCGCGCGCCGAGCCCAGGTACTCCCCCACCACAGCGCCGACGAAGGCCAGGCCCACGGAGGTGTGCAGGCTGGAGAACACCCAGCTCGTGGCGCTGGGCAGGTACACCGTGCGCAGCAACTGCCGCTGGTTGGCGCCCAGCATCTTCGCGTTGGCCAGCACCACCGGGCTCACTTCGCGCACGCCCTGGTAGACGTTGAAAAACACGATGAAGAACACCAGCGTGACGGCCAGCGCCACCTTGCTCCAGATGCCCAGCCCGAACCACAGCGCGAAGATCGGCGCGAGGATCACGCGCGGCATCGAGTTGGCGGCCTTGATGTACGGATCGAGGATCAGGCTCGCCGTGGGCGCCAGTGCCAGCCACAGGCCGCAGCCCAGCCCGAGCGCCGTGCCGATGCCGAAGGCCAGCACCGTTTCGAGCAGCGTCGTGCTCAGGTGGCGGTAGATGTCGGCGTTGCCCTTCAGGCCTTCGGGAAACAGCAGGTTCGGTGGCACCTCGAAGGGCAGGAACCAGCTCCAGATGCGCCCCGCCACCACGATCGGCTGGCCGAGGAAGAACGCGATCTGGTCGTTGCGCGAGGCCACGTGCCACAGCACCAGAATCACGGCCAGCAGCGCGAGCTGCCAGAAGCGCGCATGGCGTGCATCGAGGCGCGGCATCATGCGGCCTTCCTCAGTTGCTGCGCGTAGCCCTTGAGCACTTCGTCGCGCAGCACCTCCCAGATCTGGCGATGCAGCTCCACGAAGCGCGGCTGCGTGCGCACCTCGGCCACGTCGCGCGGACGCGGCAGGTCGATCACGAACTCGCCGATCGGCCGCGTCGCCGGGCCGGCCGACAGCACCACCACGCGGTCGCTCATCGCGATCGCCTCGTCGAGGTCGTGCGTGATGAAGAGCACGGCCTTCTTCTTCGCGCTCCAGAGTTCGAGCACTTCGTTCTCCATCAGCTGCCGCGTCTGCACGTCGAGCGCGCTGAAGGGCTCGTCCATGAGGATGATGTCGGGGTCGAGCACCAGCGTCTGCGCCAGCGCCACGCGCTTGCGCATGCCGCCCGAGAGCTGGTGCGGGTAACGATCGCCGAAGCCCGTGAGGCCCACGCGCGAGAGCCAGGCCTCGGCCTGCACATGCGCCTCGGCATCGGGCACGCCGCGGTACTGCAGCCCCACCTTCACGTTGTCGATGGCGCTGCGCCACGGCATCAGCGCCTCGGTCTGGAACATGTAGCCCGCGCGCTTGTTCACGCCCGTGAGCGGCTGGCCGAAGACCTTCACCCCGCCCGACGATGGCTCTAGCAAGCCCGCGCCCACGTTCAGCAGCGTCGACTTGCCGCAGCCCGTGGGCCCGACCACCGAGACGAACTCGCCCGCACCGATGCGCAGCGTGGTGTCGTCCACCGCCGTGTAGCGCTGGCCCGGGTCGTCCTTCGAAAGGAAGGTGCAGCGGATGGAAAGAAGTTCGAGTGCGTAGTCGGACATGGCGCTCCGGAAGAAAAAACCCGGCCGAAGCCGGGTTGCTGAACGTTCGCAATCAGGCTTTGAACCTGTCTTTCGCACGCTTTGCAAAATCGTTGGTGTAGGTCCTGGCGAGGTCGATCTTGTCGGCCTTGACCGAGGTGTCGAAACTCGCGATGGCATTGAGCGCCGTCTTCGGCCCTTCGGCGGGCACGAGGCCGTCTGTGGCGATGGACTCGCGCACCTTGTCGAACGACGCGAGGTACAGCGCGCGGTCGCCCAGCAGGTAGGTCTCGGGCACGGTCTTGATGATGTCGCCCGGCCCCGCCGTTTGCAGCCACTTGAGGCCGCGCACGATCGCGTTGGCCAGCGCCTGGCAGGTGTTGGGATGCTTCTGGATGAAGTCGATCGGCGCGTAGAGGCAAGCGGCGGGCATCGGCCCACCGAACACCTGCTCGGTGCCCTTGAGCGTACGCGTGTCGCTGATGATCTTCACGTCGCCCTTCTGCTCCAGCATGGTCATCACCGGGTCGGTGTTGCTGATGGCGTCGATCTGGCCCGAGCGCAGCGCGGTGAGCGCACCGGCCGCCACGCCCACGCCGATGAAGCTCACGTCGCTGGCCTTGAGGCCGCCGCGCGAGAGCACGAGGTTGGCCACCATGTTGGTCGACGAGCCCGGCGCCGAGACGCCGATCTTCTTGCCCTTGAGGTCCTGGATGCCGGTGTAGCCCGCCATGTTCTTCGTCGACACGCCCACCGCGATCTGCGGTGCGCGGCCCTGCAGCACGAAGGCCTGGAAGAACTGGTTCTTGGCCTGCAGGTTGATCGTGTGCTCGTAGGCGCCCGAGCAGACATCGGCCGAGCCACCCACCACCGCTTGCAATGCGCGTGCGCCGCCGGCGAAGTCGGAGATTTCCACTTCGAGCCCTTCGGCCTTGAAGTAGCCGAGCTGCTCGGAGATGGTGAGCGGCAGGTAGTAGAACGCCGCCTTGCCGCCCACCGCGATCGAGACCTTGGTTTTCTCCAGCTTGGCCTGCTGCGCAAAGACCCGCGGCAATGCAATCGCTGCGGCAGCGACTGCGGAGGCGGAGATGAGGGTTCTGCGATGAAGCATGGCGCGGTCCTGCGGGCTCTGTGATTCTGGTGAACTGAATCGAGCTTAGGCGTGCGCCCTGTGGGCCTGCATCGGGGTCATCCCGTGCGGGTTTTCACGTAAGCACGAAGGCCTCCTGGAGAAGCCTTCGCCAAGGCGCTATCGCGCCAGAAAAAGTATCGCGATATTGACCAGGAACGCGAGTGCCCAGACCGCGCTGCGCGCGCTCGGCGCGCCGCGGATGTAGAGCGCGAGATAGATCACCCGCAGCACCACGTAGGCCACCGCGAGCATGTCGAGCCGCGCCTGCGCCACGCCGAGCTGGTGCGCGATGAGCACCGCGCCAATGAAGAAAGGCAGGCCTTCGAAGCTGTTGGCCTGCGCGCTGTTGGCGCGCGCGCGCCAGCCGCTTTGCTTGGCGGCCCAGTCGCGCGGATGCATGTTGTCGCGCACACCGAAGCTGCCCGCCTTCGCGATCCATGCCGCGAGGTACGGCAGGCCGCAGGCGATGAACACGCACCAGTAGGCGACGGTGAGCAGGGAGAAGGTCATGGTGACGACAACAAGGAGGAAGAACGAACGCGGCCTTGCACAGGCCGCGCGTCAGCGGCGATCGACCAGCGCGTGCGCGATCGTGCCGAGGTCGACGTACTCGAGCTCGCTGCCGGCCGGCACGCCGCGCGCCAGGCGCGTCACGGTGAGCCCGTGCTGCTTGAGCGCCTCGCCGATCACGTGCGCCGTGGCCTCGCCTTCGGCGGTGAAGTTGGTTGCGAGGATGACCTCGCTCACGGTGCCGTCGCGTGCGCGGTCGAACAGCTTCTGCAGGCCGATGTCCTTCGGCCCGATGCCGTCGAGCGGGCTGAGCTTGCCCATGAGCACGAAGTAGTAGCCGCGAAAGGCGCCCGTGCGTTCGAGCGCGGCCTGGTCGGCCGGCGTCTCGACCACGCACAGCTTGGTGCCGTCGCGCCGCGAGTCCATGCAGACATGGCAGATCGGCGCTTCGGTGAAGGTGTTGCACAGCTCGCAGTGCCGCACCTGGCCTGCCGCCTGCTGCAACGCGCGCGCGAGCAACTGCGCGCCCTCGCGGTCGTGCTGCAGCAGGTGGAAGGCCATGCGCGAGGCCGACTTGACGCCGACACCGGGCAACCGGCGCAGCGCATCGACCAGCGCATCGAGCGAACTGGCGTCTGCCATGCCTCGCTTAGAACGGGAGCTTCATGCCGGGCGGCAGGCCGGGCATGCCGGCCGTCAGCTTGCCCATCTTCTGCTCGCTGGTTTCCTCGGCCTTGCGCACGGCGGCGTTGAAGGCGGCAGCCACGAGGTCTTCGAGCATGTCCTTGTCGTCGGCCAGCAGGCTGGGGTCGATGGTGATGCGCTTGACGTCGTGCTTGCAGGTCATGACGACCTTGACGAGACCGGCGCCCGACTCGCCTTCGACCTCGATGTGCGCCAGTTCTTCCTGGGCCTTCTTGAGGTTGTCCTGCATTGCCTGCGCCTGCTTCATGAGGCCGGCCAGTTGTCCTTTGTTGAACATCGTTGGTCCTGTCTGTGATGGGTTGGTGATGGAAAGAATACGGGTCGAAAAATGCGGCGACTGCGGCGCCGGCTTCAGAGGGGCTTCAGCGATCCGGGAACAATCTTCGCATCGAAGTCGCGCATCAGCATCTGCACCTCGGGGTCGCTGCGGATGGCTTCCTCGGCCACCCGCTGGCGCTCGTCGGCGGCCTGCTTGTTGCGGCGCGCCGGGCTGTCGACCACGCCGCCGATCTCGATGGCCAGCCTCACATTGTGGCCGAGGCCCTGCAGCGCTGCCGTGAGCTTCTCGCGGCTGGACGGCTGGTTGAGGGTTTCGCGCTCGATGCGCAGCATCCACTGGTCGGTGTCGCGCGCCACCAGCTGCGACTGCAGCGCGAGCTCGCGCGCCAGTGCCGCCACGCTTTCGGCGGCAACGAGCTGCATGACCGTGGCATGCCAGAAGTCGCCCTCTTCGCTCGGCGGGATCGGGGTGTAGGTGCTGCGCTGTTCTTCTTCGCGCGGCACGTCGCGCTGGCCGGGCGGCGGTTGCACGCGGATCGGCACGCCGACGACATGGGCTGCGGTGGCGTCGGACGCCTCCTGCGGGGCAGGCCGGGGCATGGGCTGGCGCTGCGGGGCATCGACCACCGCGAGCCGCTGGCCGGCCGGCGCCGGTTGTGCGGGCGGTTGCGAAGGCGCGGCGGCGGGTGCCGGATCGGGCACCGAAGGCCGGGAAACCGGAGCGGCTTCGCGCGCGGGAGCCCGCGGCGCGGCGCCACCGGGGTCATTCAGAGTTTTTTTTTCCGTGGAGGCCGTCGAGGCGGCCGCGTGGGAGGGCTTGAAGGCCAGCAGCCGCAACAGCACCATGGTCAGCGCCGCGTACTCGTCGGGCGCCAGGCCCAGCTCGCCGCGCCCGTGCAGGCACAGGCTGTACAGCAGCTGCGTCTCGTCGGCGGGCATCAGCGACGCCAGGCGCGCCGTGTCGGCCGCATCGGGGTCGGTGGCCGCATCGGCCGATTCGGCGCGCGAAGGCACGGCCTGCAGCACGGCCATGGCCTGCAGCACCGCCGTCATCTCTTCGAGCGTGGACGCGGCGGACATGCCGTCGCGGCGCAGCGCCTCGGAGGTGTCGACCACGGTCTTGCCGTCGCCTTGTGCCAGCGCCTCGATGAGGCGGAACACATGGCCGCGATCGACGCTGCCGAGCATCTGGCGCACGCCGGTCTCGAGCAACTCGCCGTTGCCAAAGGCGATGGCCTGGTCGGTGAGCGAGAGCGCGTCGCGCATCGAGCCGCGCGCGGCGCGCGCCAGCAGACGCAGCGCCTGGGGCTCGGCCGGCACCTGCTCGGTCTGCAGCACGCTGGTGAGGTGTTCGAGCACCGTCTCGGGCGCCATCGGCCGCAGGTTGAACTGCAGGCAGCGCGACAGCACCGTGACCGGCACCTTCTGCGGATCGGTCGTGGCCAGCACGAACTTGAGGTACTCGGGCGGCTCCTCGAGCGTCTTGAGCATCGCGTTGAACGCGGTGTTCGTGAGCATGTGCACTTCGTCGATCATGAAGACCTTGAAGCGCCCTTGCACCGGCTTGTAGACCGCTTGTTCGAGCAGCGACTGCACTTCGTCGACGCCGCGGTTGGAGGCCGCGTCGAGCTCGGTGTAGTCGACGAAGCGGCCCGAGTCGATGTCGCGGCAGGCCTGGCACACACCGCAGGGCGTGGCCGTGATGCCGCCCTGCCCGTCCGGGCCCTGGCAGTTGAGCGACTTGGCCAGGATGCGCGACACCGTGGTCTTGCCCACGCCTCGCGTGCCGGTGAACAGATAGGCATGGTGCAGGCGCTGCGTGGTCAGCGCGTTTTCCAGCGCCTGGACCACATGCCCCTGACCGACCATCTCACCGAAGGTTTTCGGACGGAACTTGCGAGCGAGCACGAGATAAGACATTGCGGGCATTCTAAAAGGCGCGGCGGGGGTCACTTCACGCTTGTTTCCCATCCGCCGTCGAAATGATTCACGCCCCGGCCAAGGGGGCAAATCCGCGCGGTTAGAATGCAGGCTGACGGGCCTCCCTGCATGGTGAAGTGGCCAACCGGGTCAGGTGGGGAACCAAGCAGCCCTAACTGCGTAGTCAGTGCCAGGGGTAAGGCTCGTCAACCTAACATTCAGAAGCCGTGAGTTCCTTTGCAGAGAACTTACGCGCCGTGTCCGGGGGTTACCGACCCCGGACACATCAAACTCCCAGAACTTCGCGCAGCCATCCATGAACTTGGACATCCGGCCCGCCCGCATCAGCGATCTCGAAGCGTTGGTGCGCCTCGACACCGTGGCCGCACACGATGCGCGCCGCGCCGTGCAGATCCAAGGCTGGATCGAGGATCGCTTCTGCCATGTGATCGAGGTGGATGGCGACATCGCCGCCTACGGCGTGCTGCACCACCACTTCTTCGACTGCGGCTTCATCGAGATGCTGATGGTCGGCGAGCGATTTCGCCGCAGGCGGCTCGGCCTGCGGCTCGTTGATCACTTCCAGTCGATCTGCGAACGCCCCAAGCTCTTCACCTCCACGAACCGCTCGAACACGGCGATGCAATCGCTGCTGAAAGAAGCCGGGTTCAGGGAGAGCGGCCACATCGAGAACCTCGATGCGGACGATCCCGAGCAGGTGTTCTTCTGGCCCTGCGAGCGCTGAGCAGGCCTGCGGCTACAGCCCCAGACGCTGGATCGCGCCGCGCGCCGCAGCCGCCCCGCTGGCCATCGCCGCCGTGAGCAGGTAGCCGCCGGTCGGCGCTTCCCAATCCAGCATCTCCCCTGCCGCGAACACGCCGGGCAGCGCCGTCGCCATCAGGGCCGGATCGAGCGCGTCGAAGCGCACGCCGCCCGCCGTGCTGATCGCTTCGTCGACCGGCCGCGTCGCGACCAGCTTCAGCGGCACCGCCTTGATGGTGGCCGCCAGCTGCGCCGGGTCCTGCATGGCTTCCTTGCTCAGCGCTTCGTGCAGCACGCCCGCCTTGATGCCCTCGATGCCGAGACGGCTCTTGAGGTGGCTGCTCAGCGAGCGAGCGCCGCGCGGATGCTTCACCGCGGCGAGCACCTGTTCGGCGCTGCGGTCAGGCAGCAGGTCAAGCAGCAGCGTCGCACTGCCGTTCGCTGCAATCTCGTCGCGCAGCAGCGCGGACGCTGCATAGACCAGGCTGCCTTCGATGCCCGTGGCCGTGGCGACGAACTCGCCCTTGCGCGCAAAGTGCCGCCCCTGGCTGTCGGTGAAGGCGATCGCGACTGACTTGAAGGGCTGCCCCGCGAAGCGGCTTGAAAAATGCTCGCTCCAGCCTGCGCCGTCGAAGCCGCAATTGGCGGGCAGCAGCGGCGCCACCGCCACGCCCTGCGCTTGCAGCCACGGTGCCCACGCTCCGTCGGAGCCCAGGCGCGCCCAGCTCGCGCCGCCCAGGGCCAGCACCACGGCGTCGGCCCTGGCGGTGACCTCGCCCGTCGGCGTCGCGAAGCGCAGCGCGTTCGCATCGAAGGCCGCGTCGCCCACCCAGCGATGCCGCATGTGGAACTGCACGCCCGCGGCGCGCAGGCGATGCAGCCAGGCGCGCAGCAAGGGCGCGGCCTTCATGTCGGTCGGGAACACGCGGCCCGAGGTGCCGACGAAGGTCTCGATGCCCAGTCCGGCCGCCCACTCGCGCGCCTGTTGCGGACCGAATTTGGCGAGCAGCGGCTCGAGCTGCGCGCGGCGCTCGCCGAAGCGGGTTACGAACACGTCGAAGGGCTCGGAGTGCGTGAGGTTGAGGCCGCCGCGGCCGGCCAGCAAAAACTTGCGGCCCACCGAGGGCATCGCGTCGTACACATGCACCTGCGCGCCGGACGCGCTCAGCACTTCGGCCGCCATCAGGCCGGCAGGTCCGCCGCCGATGACGGCGACGGTAGAAGAAACAGTCATTCGAGATTCACCAGTTCGCCCTGCCCGGTCAGGAACGCGGCGCGCACCGTGGCACCGGGGTAGGCATGTTGCACGGCAGCGCGGTAGCGCTGCATCTGTGCGATCAGGGCCGCGTCCCGTTCGGGGCGCGCGGCCGATTTGTAGTCGAGGATCCACCATGCGCCAGTGGCGCGCTCGCGCACCAGCCGGTCGATGCGCAAGGTATCGCCCTCGTGGACCAGCGTGACTTCATTGCCATGCCAGTCGATGCTGCGATCGTCCCACACCCAGGCACCGGCGCCCGCGCGGATGCGCTGGGCCAGCGCCGCGGCGCCGCGTGCCTGCTGCGGATCGAGCATGAATTCGCGCGCGGCCGCCCGCACATGGGCCGGCGGCAAGGCTTCGCCGGGCACCGCCCATTCGAGCAGCCGGTGCATGGCTTGGCCGAACGCGGCGGCGCGCGCGTCGACCGTGGCGTCTTGCGTCTTTTTCTTTTCTGGCGGCGCACCGGTTGCAGCCACGAGCGCTGCGGGCAGGCGCTTCATCGCGAAGGTGCCCACCCCGGTCTCGCCGGCAGCGGAGGCTTCGACCAGCGGCTCGTCGGCCTCGGTCGGCTCGCACAGCGGCTCCAGCCGCGCCCACCAGCTGCCCTCGTTGGCGCGCGACGGCTTCACCGACGACAGCACCAGCCGCTCGCGCGCCCGCGTGGTCGCCACGTAGAGGCCGTTGAGTTCTTCGCGGTGGCGCGCGCGCTGCTCCTCCTCGAGCAGCGCGGCGGCGCAGGCCGGCGGGGTCTTCTCGCTGGCCAGGAACACGAAGCGCGTCGGCGCGCTGTCGCTGCCCTTCCATTCGACCAGCACGCCCATGGTCTGGGCGCGCGGCGGCGGCGCGTCGCAGTCGAGCATCAGCACGGTGTCGGCCTCGAGGCCCTTGGCGCCGTGCACGGTCAGCAGCTGCACGGCTTCGGGCGCGGCCACGGTGGGCGCGCGCACGCCGCCCGCGCGCAAGGCGCGCACCAGGGCATAAGGCGTCGCGAAGCGCGCACCGTCGATGTCGAGCGAGGCGGCGACCAGCCCGCGCAGGTTGGCCAGCGCGCTCTGGCGCAAGGCCGCCGGCACCGCGGCGCCGAACTTCGCGAGCACGTCACCGTCGTGAAAGATCGCGTCCAGCGCGTCGTGCGGCGGCATCGCCATCAGCCAGCGCTGCCAACGGCGCAGCTGCACGCCCGCCTCGGTCAGCACGGGTGGCAGGCCTTCGCCCCTCTGGATCAGAGAGAACCAGCTGGCCACCGGCGTCTCGCGCTGGCAGCGGGCCAGTTGCACCAGCGTGTCGTCGTCGATGCCGAACAGCGGCGACTTGAGTGCGCGCGCCAGCGACAGGTCATGCGCAGGCGACACCAGCGCGTCGAGCAGCGCGACCACGTCCTGCACTTCGGGTGCATCGTTCAGGTCGTTCTTCTCGGGCTGCTGCACGGGGATGTGGCGACGGCGCAGCGCGTCCTGCATGGCCGACAGCCGGCTGCGGCGGCGCGCCAGCACCATGATCTGGCGCGGCGGCGTGCCATCGGCGATGCGCTGCGCGACCCAGCGCGCGGCCTGCTCGCACTCCTTCTGCAGCAGCTGTTCTTCGGGCAGCACGCGCGGCGTGACGAGGCTGTCGCGCCAGTGCAGCATGCCGTCGTCGGCCGGCGCGGCGGCCACCGTGGTGTCGAGCGCGTCGCGGTCGATGGCGGGCAGCTTCAGCAGCTCGCCCTCGTCGCCGCGCTCGGTGGTGTGGGCACGGTAGCCGTCGAACTCGCCGGCCGCCTGCGCGGCCAGCATCGCGCTGTTGACGAGGCCGACCACGGCGCGCGCGTTGCGGTGCGTGTGGTCGCAGTTGAGCAGTTCGCCGCCGAGCCCTTCGCGCACGAACTTCTTGGCGGCGATGAACACCTGCGGCTCGGCGCGGCGGAAACGATAGATGCTCTGCTTGGGGTCGCCCACGATGAACACGCGCGGCGCGCTGCCGCCCGCACCGGTGTAGGCGCTGAGCCAGCCGTAGAGCGCCTGCCACTGCAGCGGGTTGGTGTCCTGGAACTCGTCGATCAGCAGGTGCGCGACGCGCGCGTCGAGCCGCTCCTGCACCCAGCCCGACAGCGCCGACTGGCCCAGGAGCAGCTGCGCGGCCTGCTCGACGTCGTTCATGTCGACCCAGCCGTGCGCGCGCTTGACCTCGCCGAAGGCGGTGATCAGCAGGCGCGTGAGCCGCGTCATGCGCTGCTGGTAAAGCCAGGCCGCGTGCTGCGCCTGCGCGGCGCACAGCAGCTGCAGTTCGGTCTCGGCCTCTTGCGCGGCGGGGAATTTCTGCAGGTTCTTGGTGAGCCGGTCTTCGCTCGCGACGAAGAAGGTCTTGCGCAGCACGGCGAGTGCATCGGCCAGCGCCTCGGGCGCGGGCTCGCCGGTGCCGAACACGTCGATGATGGCTTCGGCCGCCTTCTGCGGCGTCTTGTTGGCCTCGCGGCCGAGGGCGGCGGCGCGGTCGAGCCAGCGGCGGCGCACGGCCTCGCCGCGCAGCGCGTCGGTCGGCACCTCCAGCCCCTGCAGGGCTGGGTACAGCACGTCGAACGGCGTCACCGCATCCTGGGGGGCGGACAGCGAGAACTCGACCCGCTTCGACAGCGCCTCGCCCAGCGCCTTCGCCGTCTGAGAGCGGCCGTGCGTGGCGACGACCGCGTAGTAGTCGGCCAGCGCGCGCGCATCGCCGGTCACGGCCTCGAAGAACGGACGCCAGGTGTGGTTGCGCGCCTCGGCATCGTCTTCGAGCAGTTCGTAGTTCGCGGGCAGCCCCAGCTCGCGCAGCACGGCGAGCGGCGCGTTGCGCAGCAAGCCCGCGAACCACGCGTGGAAGGTACGGAACTGCACCGGGCGCCCGCCTTCAAGCAGCCGCCGGTAGAGCCCTTGCAGGCGCGGCACGGCCGCCTGCGCGGCCTCCGGTGTCATGCCGCGCATCACGAGCTCGCGTTGCGACGCGGCCGGATCGAGCTCGGCGAAGAGCGCGAGCCACTGGTCGAGCCGCTCGCGCATTTCGCCGGCGGCCTTCTTGGTGAAGGTGATGGCCAGGATCTCGTGCGGCTCGCAGGCGGAATCAGCCTCTTCGAGCAGCGCGCGCACGATGCGCGACACCAGCATCCAGGTCTTGCCGGCGCCCGCACAGGCCTCGACCGCGACCGAGCGCCGCGGATCGCAGGCGACGGTGTAGAAGGCCTCGCGCGCGACGTGCCGGCCGTTGTGTTCGTAGGCAGCACCGTTCATGGCGTGACCTCCCAGAAATCCTTGCGGCACAGGCCGCGCGCGGCGCAGAAATCGCAGACGCTGCCCTCGCCCAGCGGCGGCAGCGGCGCGCCCTGCGCGATGCGTGCGAAGTCGTCGATGATGCCGGCGACCAGCGCATCGCGCGCCTCGACCACGGCGGGCTGCTCGACGGTCTGCGTGCCGGACGATTTCTCGCCCACGTTGACGTAGGCCGCTCGCAAGGTGTCGTCGGCGACCAGCGCTGCGTAGAAGGCGAGCTGCGTGTCCTCGGTCGGGTCCTTCACGCGCTCCTTGGTGACGGAGGCGGTCTCGGTCTTGTAGTCGATCACGAAGGGCTGGCCGTCGGCCGTGCGGTCAACGCGGTCGAGCCGGCCGACCAGCCGCAGGGTGCCCAGGGGCTGTTCTTTCCAGGGCTCGGCTTCGACGAAGACCGCCCCGTCGGCTTCATGTTTCGTGAGCCATTCGAGATACCCGTCGCGCACCGCCGGCCACGCGGCGGCGAACGGCAGGAACTCGGCATCGGAGTAGCCGAGCGTCTGCGTCACATCGCGCGCGGTGTCGGCGAGCAGCGTGGCGCGCGCCTGCGCATCGCTTGTCGGCGCGTCGCGCAAGGTCTCGTGGAACTGGCCGAGCACCGCGTGCAGCCAGTTGCCGAAGTCGCGCTTGTCGACCTCGGCATCGAGCTCGTCGGCGGTGCGCAGGCCCAGCTGGCGCAGCGCGAAGAAGCGATAGGGACAGCGGCGCAGGTCTTCGTAGACGCTGGTCGACACATTCGTGAGCGGCAGCAGCGCGCCCGAGGGCGTGGGCCGCAGGGTCGGCGTAACGGCGACGTCGCGCGGCGTGCGCGGATCGGCGCCCGACTGCAATGCGTGCGCGAGCTGCAGGGCCTGCACCAGCGGGCTCGGCCGCACGGGCTCGCCGCTGGCGTCGGAATGGCGCCAGACCAGGTCGCAGCTCGGGTTGCGCGTGGCCATGGCCCAGGCCGCGCGCTGTGCGGCCTCCAGCACCTCGCGCGAGGCCAGCCCCAGGTCGAGGCGCTGCGCTGCGCTCCAGTTGCCCGGCGGCTCGGGCGACGCGGGCATGCGGCGGTCGTCGCAGCCGGGAATGACGACGGCGCCGAAGACGCGGCCCAGCAGCTGGTACATCGGCAGCACGGAGACCTTGGGCGCCTCGTCGCCGGCGGGCGGCACGAAGCTGGCGTCCTCGAGCACGTCGCGCGCCCAGGCCGTGAACTCGGCCAGGCTGTGGCGTCCGCCGGGGAATTCGTCCTCCTCGCCGTGTGCGTCAGCATCAAGCCAGAGGGCGGCGATCACCTTGGCGCCCGCGAAGTCGGCGGCAAGCGCGTCCCACTGCTCGCCGACCGTCAACAGCTCGCGCAGCGCGCGATGCCACTCGGCCAGGGAGCGCGCGCGCGCCATCGGGGCGCGGCGGGCTTCGATGGTGGCGGTGAACGTGCGCAGGCTTTCGTCCCGCGGCTTGTCGCTGCGCGCGATCAACGCGCACCAAGCCTGCCAGTCGCGCACGCCTTCGCGCCGCAGGCGCATTTCGAGCGACTGCACGGCGAACACATCGACCTCGGCGCCGCTCTTGAGCCATTCGAGCACCTGGTCGGTGGCGGCGTCGTGCGCGCAGGCGCGCAAGGCACTCATCAGCGTGGCGGCAGCGCGCGTGGTGGACAGCTTCCAGCCGGTTTCGTCGTGCGTGACGATGCCCTGCGTGCTCAGCTGGGCGCTGATGCGGCGGGTGAGCGCGCGATCGGTGGCAACGAGCGCAACCGGTGCGCGGCCCTCTACCAGGTGCTGCAGCACGCAGGCGGCGGCCAGCTGGGCCTCGTCTTCGGGGTCGAGCGCCACGTGCGCGTGGGCGGCAGATGGCGGGGCATCGGCGGGCACGAGCGGGATGCGGATCGCGCGGTCGCCCCACCGCGCGCACAGGGCCTGCGTGAGCGGGTCGGTCTGGAAGCCTTCGAGCACGATCAGCGCATCGACCTGGGTGCGCGCCGCGTCGCGCAGCAGCACGTCGGTCGCATAGCCCGAGTTCGCGGCCCAGGCCACGGCGACGCGGATCAGCGCGCTCTCGATGCGGAACCACTCCGACTCGCTGCCGGCATCGGCCACCTTGGACGCCCCCTGGGCCCAGTCGCTGCCGCGCGCGTCAGGCGCCACGGCGGATGCCAGCGGCGCCAGCTGGTAGGCCAGCTCGACCACGCGCCCCGCGAGCGCGAAGCGTTCGGCCTGGAAGCCCGACTGCGCAAGCAGGCCCTGGGCCGTGACCAGGTCGCGCGCCATGTCGAAGGCGATGTCGTAGCCGGACGGCAGGAAGCCACCCGCGCTGCGCGCCCAGTTGTGCGTGGTCTCGAAGCGCGGCACGAAGCCCGGGCTGCCGCAGCGCGCCCACATGCCGCGCGCAACCGCCATCAGCTGCGCGTACGGCACCAGCACCACGGTGCGCGCCGCATGCAGCTGCCGTTCGCCGAGCGCGCGCACGATCCGCGCGACGACGCCGTCGGCGGGATCGCACCACAGGGCCTGGACGGGGTGGCCTTCGTTCATGTTCTATCGAGGGGGTTGAGGGGGTCGGCGGCAGGGCCGCAAAGGGCTTTGGCTATCGCCGCCATAGCCGGGCCGCATGGCACGTCACCCCTTGGTTTCTGTCACAATGACCAGCACTTTAGCTGCACCGAAACTCTCTCTGCGCACAAGGACACATCACATGGCCAGCGAACTGATCAAACACATCTCCGATTCTTCCTTCGAGGCCGACGTGCTCAAGTCCAGCCAGCCGGTTCTGGTCGACTACTGGGCCGAATGGTGCGGTCCCTGCAAGATGATCGCCCCGATCCTGGACGAAGTCTCGGCCACCTACGAAGGCAAGCTGCAGATCGCCAAGCTCAACGTCGACGAGAACCGCGACATCCCCGCCAAGTTCGGCATTCGCGGCATCCCCACGCTGATGCTGTTCAAGGACGGCCAGCTGGCCGCCACCAAGGTCGGCGCCATGAGCAAGGCGCAACTCACGGCCTTCATCGACCAGCAACTCGCCTGATGCATTTCTTCCGGCCAGCGCGCAATGCGTTGGCCGGGGCGATTTTCCTGTCATAATCGCCCTCAGTTCACCGGGCCTTTCATCAGGCAACCGGTTCGAGTTCCCCGGTTCGTGAGGCAGTTCTTGCCCCACATCAAACCTCCCCCCGTTCCCGATTCGATTACCCCTCCAGGGGTCGTTCCATGCACTTAAACGAACTCAAGGCACTCCACGTGTCTGAAGTCTTCAAGCAGGCTGAGGCGCTTGAGATCGAAAACATCGGCCGCATGCGCAAGCAAGAGCTGATGTTCGCGATCATCAAGAAGCGCGCCAAGGCCGGCGAACAGGTCTTCGCCGACGGTGTGCTCGAAATCCTGCCCGACGGCTTCGGCTTCCTGCGCAGCCCGGACACCAGCTTCACGGCCAGCACCGACGACATCTACATCTCGCCCAGCCAGGTGCGGCGCTTCAACCTGCACACCGGCGACATGATCGAAGGTGAAGTGCGCACGCCCAAGGACGGCGAGCGCTACTTCGCACTGACCAAGCTGGACAAGGTCAACGACGGCGCACCCGAAGCCAACAAGCACAAGGTGATGTTCGAGAACCTGACGCCGCTGTTCCCCAAGGAACAGATGAAGCTGGAACGCGAAGGCGTCAAGGGCGAAGAGAACCTCACCGGCCGCATCATCGACATCATCGCCCCCATCGGCAAAGGCCAGCGCGCCCTGCTCGTGGCACCGCCCAAGAGCGGCAAGACGGTGATGATGCAGCACATCGCCCACGCGATCAGCGCCAACTACCCCGACGTCCACATGATGGTGCTGCTCGTGGACGAGCGCCCTGAAGAAGTGACCGAAATGCAGCGCACGGTGAAGGGCGAAGTCATCGCTTCGACCTTCGACGAGCCCGCAGCGCGCCACGTGCACGTCGCCGAAATGGTGATCGAGCGCGCCAAGCGCCTGGTCGAACTCAAGAAGGACGTGGTGATCCTGCTGGACTCGATCACGCGTCTGGCCCGCGCCTACAACAACGTCGTGCCCTCGTCGGGCAAGGTGCTGACCGGCGGTGTCGATTCCAACGCGCTGCAGCGCCCCAAGCGCTTCCTGGGCGCCGCGCGCAACGTGGAAGAAGGCGGCTCGCTGACCATCATCGGCACCGCGCTGATCGACACCGGCAGCCGCATGGACGAAGTGATCTTCGAAGAGTTCAAGGGCACCGGCAACTCCGAAATCCACCTGGACCGTCGCCTGTACGAAAAGCGCGTGTTCCCCTCGATCCAGCTCAACCGCAGCGGCACGCGCCGCGAGGAACTGCTGCTGGCCCCCGAGATCCTGCAGAAGACCCGCATCCTGCGTCAGCTCATGTACAACATGGACGAGATCGAGTCGATGGAGCTGATGCTCAAGAACATGAAGGCGACCAAGACCAATGTCGAGTTCTTCGACATGATGCGTCGCGGCGGCTGAGCTTCAGGCTCTTCCGCAAAAGCGCGTTGGCCCTCACGGGTCAACGCGCTTTTTTCATGGGCGCTCGATGCGGATGGCGCGGCCTTCGGCGGCGCTCTGGCGGCCGATGTCGAGCAGCTCCATCAGTGCAACGGCCTGCGCGGGCGGAACGGGATTGGGCCCCTTGCCGAGAATCGCATCGCGGACCGCGGCGTAGTAGTCGGCGTAGTTGCCGGCCTGCGTCGGTACCGCGCGAAAGTGCGGTGCGCCGTCGCTGCCCGTCAGCGTGAGTTCGCCATCGAGTGGATCGGCGCCCCACCCTTCGGCCGGCGGTCGCTGGCCGGCGCGCAGCGCGTCTTCTTGCGTGTCGACGCCGTGCTTGACGTAGCTACCGCGCGTGCCGTGCACGATGTAGCGCGGAGCCGCATGGGCCGCAAGCGTCGTGGCGTGCAGCACCACGCGCAGGGGCGCATGGGGGCCGCCTTCGTAGCGCAGCACGGCATGGAAATAGTCTTCGACCAGCGCGCCATCGCGCAAGGCGGCGGTGTCGAGTTGCAGCGTGTCGGGCCGGCCGAAGAGCTGCACGGCCTGATCGACCAGATGCGCGCCCAGGTCCACCCACAGGCCCGAACCTGGTACCGGCTGCTCTCGCCAGCGCTCACGAACCTGGGGCCTGAAGCGGTCGAAATGCGATTCCAGGTACACCGGGCACCCCAGGTCGCCAGATGCCAGGACCTGCTGGAGCGTCAGGAAGTCGGCGTCGAAACGCCGGTTCTGGTAGACCGAGAGCACGCGATTGTTGCGCCCTGACAACAATTCGAGCTCTCGCGCTTCGGCCACGTCGAGCGTGAAGGGCTTGTCGACCACCACGTGCTTGCCCGCCTCCAGCGCCGCCTTGGCGACCGGATGGTGCTGGGCATTGGGCGTCGCCACCACCACGAGGTCGATGTCCGCCCGGGCGACCAGCGCCGCCACGTCAAGCACCACGGCCACGCCCGGCCAGTCGGCATGCACCTTGTGCGGCTGCGAGCTCGCCACGGCCGCCAGTTCGAGCCCCGGAACGGCCGAGAGCACCGGCGCATGGAAGGTCTGGCCGGCGAAACCGTAGCCGACAAGGCCGGCGCGAAGGGGTGTAGAAGTCATGGGAGGGCCCGGTTTGCTCGCAATTGGGGCAGTATGCGATAATCATGGGCTCCGCGAAAAGTGCGGCTGGGCACGTCGCCCGGCTTCCTTGGCCCCCACACTTCACGTCAAAGGCCTCAAGGGCGGCGCGCCAGATTGCTGGCACGCTGGTGGCTCTCGCATCGACCGCGCATTGATTCCAACAGCGCAAAAGGAAACACCATGGCAAAAGAAGGCATCCACCCGAATTACCGCGAAGTTCTGTTCGTCGACATGTCGAACGGCTTCAAGTTCGTGACCCGTTCGTGCGCGAACACCAAGGAAATGGGCAAGACCGACGACGGCCGCGAGCTGCCCCTGTTCAAGCTCGACACCACGAGCGAATCGCACCCCTTCTACACCGGCACGCAAAAGTCGGTGGACAACATGGGTGGTCGCGTCGAGAAGTTCCGCAACCGCTTCGGCAAGACCGCTGCCAAGTAATCAGGCACGCGCTCTGGCGTCGAGGGCAGCCCGGTTTACCGCGCTGCCCTTTTTCTTTCCAATCACCCCTTCGCCTCTTCCGCCTCGCCCTTGAACCAGCCGACCCCCGCGATCGTTGCCCAGAATGCCGTACGCCGGCTGCCGCGCGTCGCGTTGCTGCTGCTGTGCGCGGCCTACCTGCTGCCGGGCCTGCTCGGCCGGGGCCCCTGGAAGAGCGCCGACATCACGGCCTTCGGCTACATGGCCGAACTGGCCCGCAGCACCGAGGGCATCGCCCGCTGGTTCGATCCGCTGCTGCTGGGCATGCGCCCCGAGACCCCCGCGCTGATCCCCTACTGGATCGGCGCCTGGGCGATCCAGCTCGCCCCGTCGTGGGTCAACCCCGATCTGGCGGTGCGCTTCGTGTTCGCGCTGATGCTGTGGGGCACCTTCACCGCGACCTGGTACGCCGTCTACTACCTCGCCCGCACGCCGCGCGCCCAGCCTGTGGCCTTTGCCTTCGGCGGCGAGGCGCGCCCCACCGACTACGCCCGCGCCATCGCCGACGGCGGCCTGCTGGCGCTGATCGCCTCGCTGGGCCTGGCCCAGCTGGGGCATGAAACCACCCCCGCACTGGCGCAGCTGTACTTCGCCTCGCACCTGTTCTACGGCGTCGCCGCACTGCCCTACCGCCGCGTCGGCCCGGTGATCGCCCTCGTGGTCGGCACCCTTGGCATGACGCTGAGCGGCGGGCCGACCGTCGGCCTTGCGCTGGCGATCGGCAGCGCCGTGTACATGGCCTACGAGCGCCACCAGCGCGCCATCCGTGCAGCGGAAGGCTACAGCGACGACGAGAGCCCCGGCTTCACCCTGCCCGCCTTGCTGACGATGGTCGGCATCACCGTGCTGGCCGCCGCGCTGGTCTTCGGCCTGGGCCTGGCGCAATGGAAGATCACGCTGGGCCACTCGCTGCTGTCCGACGTGCGCAGCCAGGCCAAGCTGCTGCTGTGGTTCACTTGGCCGGTCTGGCCGCTCGCGATCTGGACGCTCTGGCGCTGGCGCCGCCAGTGGCTCGAGCGCCACGTGGCGCTGCCGCTGTGGTTTGCGCTGGTGCCGTTGGCCGCCACCTGGACCACCGACTTCTCCGACCGCTCCCTGCTGCTGGCCCTGCCCGCCTTCGCCACGCTGGCAGCCTTCGCGCTGCCGACCTTCCGGCGCAGCGCCGCGGCGCTGATCGACTGGTTCAACGTGCTGTTCTTCAGCGGCCTGGCCGTGCTCGGCTGGATGTACTGGATCGCCATGCTGACCGGCGCGCCGCGCAAGCCGGCCGCCAGCGTGGCGCGGCTGGTGCCGGGCTTCGTGGCCGAGTTCTCGCCGGTGGCCTTCGTGCTCGCCCTGGCCGCCACGCTGGCCTGGTGCTGGCTGGTGCGCTGGCGCACCGGGCGCCATCGCGCCGCGCTCTGGAAGACGCTGGTGCTGCCGGCCGGCGGCACCGCGCTGTGCTGGATGCTGCTGATGACGCTGTGGCTGCCGTCCATCGACTACGCACGCAGCTACGTCCCGCAGGTGCGCGCCGTGACCGAGCGCATCGGCCATCCGCGCTGCGTCGCCGAGCTGGCCTTGAGCCGGCCGCACGTCGCGGCGCTGCGCCACCATGGCAACCTCAACCTGCAGCCGCTGCTGCTGGGCAACGACTGCCCGTGGCTGCTCGTGAGCCCCGACACCATCGAGCGGCTGCACACCATCATCCCGCTGGAACAGTGGCGCTTCAGCGGCACGCTGCGCCGTCCCAGCAGCCCCACGGACGACCTGCTGCTCTACGAAAAGATCGTGCGCTGACCCGTGAGCAGCAGCACGCACGGGAACGAACGCGGACTCATCGCACGGCACGCCGGCACGGTGCTGATCGGCCAGCTGGCCGTGATGGCTTTCGGCGTGGCCGACACCATCATCGCGGGCCGCTATTCCGAAGGCGCACTGGCCGCGCTCTCGGTGGGCGCCGCCATCTTCGTCAGCGTGTATGTCTCGCTGATGGGCGTGCTGCAGGCGCTGCTGCCAGTGTGGGCCGAACTGCACGGCGCCAACCGGGGCAGCGAGATCGGCCGCTCGGTGCGCCAGTCGCTCTACCTCGCAGCCATCGCCGTCGTGGTCGGCATGACCGTGCTGCTGCTGCCCGGCGCCGCGCTGCGCTGGACGCAGGTGCCCGCCGACATGCGCGGCGAGGTCGAGGCTTACCTCGCGGTGCTGGCCTTCGCGCTGGCGCCCGCCCTGCTCTTTCGCCTCTTCAGCACGCTGAACCAAAGCCTGGGCAAGCCCAAGCTCGTGACCTGGCTGCAGCTGGCCTCCCTGCTCGTGAAGCTGCCGCTGTCGGTCTGGTTCACCTTCGGCGGTGCCGGCCTGCCGGCGATGGGGCTGGTGGGCTGCGCCTGGGCCACGCTGTGCGTGAACTGGGCCATGCTGGGCTGCGCGGTCTGGCTGCTGCGCCACGGCGCGTTCTACCGCGGCTACCAGCTGTGGGAACGCATCGAGGCGCCCGACTGGCGCCAGATCCGACTGTTCGCGCGGCTGGGCGTGCCC
The DNA here is from genome assembly GCF_009811375.1 of Variovorax boronicumulans. Lineage (NCBI taxonomy): Bacteria > Pseudomonadati > Pseudomonadota > Betaproteobacteria > Burkholderiales > Comamonadaceae > Variovorax > Variovorax boronicumulans. The sequence goes on along the minus strand of NZ_BKDH01000001.1, from coordinate 1,844,247 downwards.
GGAGGCCTCGCGGTGCTGGTGGAAGTGACCTCGTTCACGCTGATGGCGCTCTTCATCGCGCGCCTGGGCACCGCGGCCGCGGCCGCGCACCAGATCGCCTCGAACCTGCTGGCCGTGGCCTACATGACGCCGCTGTCGCTCGCCATCGCGACCAGCGCGCGCGTGAGCTTCTGGCTCGGCGCCGGCGACACCGCCCGGGCGCGCCATGCCTGCCGCCTGGGCTTCGAGCTCACCGCCCTGTTTGCCCTGCTCTATGCCGGCGCCATGGCCGCGTTTCGCACGCAGCTCGCCAACGTGTATTCCGACAACCCCGCCGTGATCGCGATGGCCTCGGCGCTGCTGGTCACGGTGGCGCTGTACCACATCGCCGATGCCTTCCAGACGCTGTGCGTCTTCGTGCTGCGCTGCTACCGCGTGACGCTGGCGCCGCTGGTCATCTACTGCGCGATGCTCTGGGGCATGGGTTTGGGCGGCAGCTACCTGCTGGCCTACCGCGGCCTGGGGCCGTGGCCCGCCATGCAGTCGCCGCTGGCGTTCTGGCTCATGAGCGCCGCAGCACTGGCGCTCACCGCGCTGTTGTTCGTGGCACTGCTGCGCTGGACGATGAACGCGCGGGCCCGCTGAAGGCCGCGCGGCTCGCTGGCTACTTGACCATCACGCGCGCTTCGCGCACCCGCGTCGCCGGGAACAGCAGCGCAAAACGACTGCCCTTGCCCACCGTGCTTTCGATGCGCAATTCGGTGCCGTGGCGCTGCGCAATGTGCTTCACGATCGCCAACCCAAGCCCGGTGCCGCCGGTTTCGCGCGACCGGCTGCGGTCGATGCGATAGAAGCGCTCGGTGAGTCGCGGAATGTGCTCGGCGGCAATGCCAGGGCCCGTGTCGCGCACGGCGTATTCGCCGCGCCCGTCGGGCAGCACCCGCCAGGTCACGACCACCTCGCCGCCGCCCGGCGTGTAGCGGATGGCATTGCTCACGAGGTTCGACATCGCGCTCTGCAGTTCGGTCGGCGCGCCCGACAACTCGGACTCGGCTTCGGACGTGAACGTGAGCCGGTGCCCCTGCGGCGTGAGCCGGCCCGACAGGCCGCGTCCTTCGTCTTCGCACTGCGCCAGCAGCGCGCGCATGCGCACCCACTGGTTGCCTGACGGCGCCGCGCTGCCTTCCAGCCGCGACAGCGTCAGCAGGTCGTTCACCAGCGTTTCCATCCGGTGCGACTGCTGCCCCATCAGCGACAGGTAACGCGTGCGCTCGTCAGCATCGAGCGGCAGGTTCTGCAGCGTCTCGACAAAGCCCGCCAGCACCGTGAGCGGCGTGCGGATCTCGTGCGACACGTTGGCCACGAAGTCGCGCCGCATCGCCTCGGCCTGCTCCAGCGCCGTGATGTCGCGCGTGAGCAGCATGCGCCGGTTGCCGGCGTAGGGATGCACCTGCACCGACAGCCGCACCGGATGGCCGCGATGCTGTGCATGCACGAGGCCGGGTGCATCGATGACGACGTCGCGGCTGTAGTTCCACGAGGCCAGGTAGGCCACGAACGCCGGATCGCGCACGAGGTTCGCCAGGTGCTGCAGCAGGTCGCGCTCGGCATCGATGCCGAACTGGCCCGCCGCCGTCTGGTTGCACCACTCGATGCGGCCCTGCTCGTCGAGCAGCACCACGCCGTTGGGCGAAGCCTGGATCGCGGCCAGGAACTCTTGCAGCCGGTCTTCGGCCTGCCGGGTCTGTTGTTCGCGCTCGCGCAGCAGCTTGCGGATGCGCTCCGAGAGCTCGCCCCACACGCCCGGCCCGCGCGACGGCAGCCCGGCCGCGTCGTTGCGCAGCACGCGCAACAGGCGTTCGGCGCGCCAGGCATCGAAGCCCAGCCAGAGCACCGCGCCCAGCCAGGCGCCCAGCCAGCCGTACTTCCAGCCGAAAAGGCCGACAGCGCCCGCCGCGATTGCGAGGGACGCTATTAAAAAAGTAGCAATACGGAAAGGCATGGCGGGCGATTATCCGCGCCCGCCGCCGAGGCTCACGGCGCTGCTCACACCGTGACTTGGGCCGTCAGCCGGTAACCCGCTCCGCGAACGGTTTCCACCATCGGCGCGGCCACGCCCAGCGACTCGCGCAGGCGCTTGACGTGCACGTCGACCGTGCGTTCCTCGATGTAGACGTGGTCGCCCCACACCTTGTCCAGCAGCTGCGCGCGGCTGTGCACGCGCTCGGCATGCTGCATCAGGTAGGCCAGCAGCTTGAACTCGGTCGGGCCGACCTTCAGCGCCCCGCCCTGCCACGTCACGCGGTGGGTGGAGGTGTCGAGGGCGAGTTCGCCGATCTCGACGCGCTCGGTCACCACCTCGGGCGCACGGCGGCGCAGCACGGCGCGGATGCGCGCCAGCATTTCCTGGGTGGAGAACGGCTTGGTGATGTAGTCGTCGGCACCGGCATCGAGGCCGGCGACCTTGTCGGGCTCGTCGCCGCGCGCCGTGAGCATCAGGATCGGGATGGCCTTGGTGCGCGGGTCTTTGCGCCACTGGCGCGCGAGCTGCAGGCCGCTCTGGCCCGGCAGCATCCAGTCGAGCAGGATCAGGTCCGGCAGGAAGGCGTCGATTTCACGCTGGGCGGCGGCACCGTCTTCGGACCAGATCGGCTCGAAGCCGTTGTGGCGCAGGTTGACGGCGATCAGCTCGGCGATCGAGGATTCGTCTTCGACGATCAGGACTCTTGGTTTCTTCATGCGTTATGGGGAGTCTTTGCGGCGACGGTCGTCACTGCAATGCCGACTCGATTTCCTCCATCGAAGTGTGCCGCACATCGGCGCCCTTGACGATGTAGATGATGAACTCGGCGATGTTCTTGGCGTGGTCGCCGATGCGTTCGATGGCCTTGGCCAGGAACAGCAGGTCCAGGCTGGCGGAGATGGTGCGCGGGTCTTCCATCATGTAGGTGACCAGCTTGCGCACGAAGCCGTCGAACTCCTTGTCGATGAGGTCGTCGTCCTTGAGGATCGACAGCGCGGCGGCCGTGTCCAGGCGCGCGAAGGCGTCCAGCGCGGTGCGCAGCAGGTTCGAGGCCAGGTCGGCGGCAATGCGCAGCTCGGTGGTGGGCAGCTGGCGGGCCGATCCGCTTTCGATGATCGACTTGACCATACGTGCGATCTTGTTGGCCTCGTCGCCCACGCGCTCCAGGTTGGCGGTGGTCTTGCTGATGGCGATCAAGAGGCGCAGGTCGCGTGCCGTGGGCTGGCGACGGGCGATGATCGACGACAGCTCGCGGTCGATCTCGATCTCCATCGCGTTGACGCGATGCTCGGTCTCCATCACGCGGTCGGCGGCTTCGGCGTCGAACTGCAGCAGGGCGTACACGGCCTGGTGGATCTGCGACTCGACCATGCCGCCGAGCTCCATCACGCGCGACGAGACGCCGTTGAGTTCGCTGTCGAACTGGCTGGAAAGGTGTTTCTCGGTCATGGTGTTGTTTCCTTTGACTTCAACCGAAGCGGCCGGTGATGTAGTCCTCGGTCTCCTTGCGCTGCGGCTTGAAGAACATCTGTTCGGTGGCACCGAACTCGATCAGGTCGCCGAGGTACATGTAGGCGGTGTAGTCGCTGCAGCGGGCGGCCTGCTGCATGTTGTGGGTCACGATGACCACGGTGTACTCGTTTTTCAGCTCGGCGATCAACTCTTCGATCTTCGCGGTCGAGATCGGGTCGAGTGCGGAGCACGGTTCGTCGAGCAGCAGCACTTCGGGCTTGATCGCGATGCCGCGCGCAATGCACAGGCGCTGCTGCTGGCCGCCGGACAGGCCCGAGCCGCTTTGCTGCAGCTTGTCGCGCACTTCGGTCCACAGGGCGGCCTTCTTCAGGGCCCACTCGACGCGGTCGTCCATTTCGCTGGCCGACAGATTTTCGAACAGCTTCACGCCGAAGGCGATGTTGTCGTAGATCGACATCGGGAACGGCGTGGGTTTCTGGAACACCATGCCGACCTTGGCGCGGATCAGCGCCACGTCCTGCTTGGACGTGAGCAGGTTCTCGCCGTCCAGCGCAATGGTGCCTTCGGCGCGCTGCTCGGGGTACAGCTCGAACATGCGGTTGAAGGTGCGCAGCAGGGTCGACTTGCCGCAGCCCGACGGGCCGATGAAGGCCGTGACCTTGTTCTCGGGGATCTCGAGGTTGATGCCCTTGAGCGCGTGGAACTTGCCGTAGTAGAAGTTCAGGTCCTTGACCGAGATCTTCGAGCGCGACGGTTGTTGTTGTGCGACGGTGTTTGGCATGTTGGCGCCTTCTTGATTTAGTGTTTGTTGCGCGTCAGCACGCGCGCCAGGATGTTGAGGGCAAGCACGGCGACGGTGATCAGGAACACGCCGGCCCAGGCCAGTTGTTGCCAGTTCTCGTACGGGCTCATGGCGAACTTGAAGATCGTGACCGGCAGGCTGGCCATCGGCTGGCTCACGTCGGCGGTCCAGAACTGGTTGTTCAGCGCGGTGAAGAGCAGCGGCGCGGTCTCGCCGGCGATGCGGGCCACGGCCAGCAGCACGCCCGTGACCACACCGGCGCGCGCGGCGCGCAGCGTGATGCTGAGAATGACCTTCCACTTCGGCGTGCCCAGTGCGTAGGCCGCTTCGCGCAGGCCCGGCGGCACCAGCTGCAGCATGTTCTCGGTGGTGCGGATCACCACCGGAATCACGATGAGCGCCAGCGACAGCGCGCCGGCCAGGCCCGAGAAGGTCTTGAAGTAGGCCACCACCACGGCGTAGACGAACAGGCCGATCACGATCGACGGCGCCGACAACAGGATGTCGTTGACGAAGCGCGTGATCGAGGCCAGCAGGCCCTTGGGGTTGTACTCGGCCAGGTAGATGCCGGCCATGATGCCGATGGGCGTGCCCACGAAGGTCGCCAGCATCACCATCACGAACGAGCCGAAGATGGCGTTGGCGATGCCGCCCGCCTCGTTCGGCGGCGGCGTCATCTCGGTGAAGGTGGCGAGCGCCAGGCCGCCGATGCCCTGGCGCAGCGTTTCCCACAGGATCCACACCAGCCAGAACACGCCGAACGCCATCGCGGCGAGCGACAGCGTGAGGGCGATCTTGTTGACGCGGTTGCGCGCGGCGAACTTCGCCTGGCGCGTCTCTGCCAGGGTCTTGGCGTTGATCAGGTTTTGCGCGGTGCTCACGACTTGGTTCCTTCGCTCTTCTTCATCTGGGCCAGCAGCATCTTCGAGAGCGACAGCACGACGAAGGTGATGAAGAACAGCACGAGGCCGAGGTACATCAGCGCGGCCTGATGCAGACCCGCGCCGGCTTCGGCGAATTCATTGGCCAGGGCCGAGGTGATGCTGTTGGCCGCCTCGAACACCGACAGGGAGTTGAGCTGGTTCATGTTGCCGATCACGAACGTGACGGCCATGGTCTCGCCCAGTGCGCGGCCCAGGCCGAGCATGATGCCGCCGATCACGCCGGCCTTGGTGTAGGGCAGCACGACCTTGGAGACGACTTCCCAGGTGGTGGAGCCCAGGCCGTAGGCCGACTCCTTGAGCAGCGCGGGCGTCACTTCGAACACGTCGCGCATCACCGAGGCGATGAACGGAATGATCATGATCGCCAGGATGATGCCGGCCGACAGGATGCCGATGCCCACGGGCGGGCCGGACACCAGGGCACCGAGGTACGGCACGCCGGCCAGCAGCTTCTGCAGCGGCTGCTGCACCCAGGTGGAAAGAATGGGGCCGAAGACCAGCAGGCCCCACATGCCGTACACGATCGACGGCACGGCGGCCAGCAGTTCGATGGCGGTGCCCAGCGGGCGCTTGAGCCAGTTGGGCGAGAGTTCGGTCAGGAACAGCGCGATGCCGAAGCTCACCGGCACGGCGATCACCAGCGCGATGAACGAGGTGGCCAGCGTGCCGTAGATCATCACGAGGCCGCCGTACTCGTCCTTCACCGGGTCCCACACGCTGCTCGTGAGGAAGCCGAGGCCGTACTTCGAAATGGCGGGCCAGGCGCCGGCAACCAGCGACAGCAGGATGCCGATCAGCATCGCGAGCGTCAGCAGCGCGGCGCCCTTGGCGGCCCAGCCGAAGAGACGGTCGGCCATGGGGCCGGAACGGGCCGCCTTGACGGGCGGCGGAGGAGCGGCGGAGGTGCGCGCGCGCTCGGCCGCGAGGTCGAGGGAGGCGGCAGCAGCGGGGAAGGTGGATGACACGGGTCGCTCCGGCAAAGACGAAAGCGGCGCGTCCTGGAGCGAAGAGTTGCTCATGGGCGCGCCGTCCTGGAGGGTGGATGAAGGGTTGCTTCTTACTTGAACGCGACCGGCTTGCCCGATGCGTCCTTCACTTCACCCCATGCCTTGGCAATGGTGGCCTTCACGGCGTCGGGCATCGGCACGTAGTCCAGCTCGTCGGCCGTCTTGTCGCCGCCCTTGTAGGCCCAGTCGAAGAACTTCAGCACGGTGGTGGCGCTGGCGGGCTTGTCCTGCACCTTGTGCATCAGGATGAAGGTGGCGCCGGTGATGGGCCACGAATCCTTGCCGGCCTGGTTGGTCAGCACTTGGTAGAAGCTCTTGTTCCAGTCGGCACCGGCGGCGGCGGCCTTGAAGGCGCTGTCGTCGGGCGAGACGAACGTGCCGGCGGCGTTCTGCAGCTGCGCGTAGGTCATCTTGTTCTGCTTGACGTAGGCGTACTCGACGTAGCCGATCGAGTTGGGCAGGCGGTTCACGAAAGCGGCGACGCCTTCATTGCCCTTGCCACCCGCGCCGGTGGGCCAGTTCACGGCCGTGCCTTCGCCGACCTTCGACTTCCACTCGGCGTTGACCTTGCTCAGGTAGTTGGTGAACAGGAAGCTGGTGCCCGAACCGTCGGCGCGGCGAACCGGGGCGATGGCGGCGTCAGGCAGGGCCAGCGACGCGTTCAGTGCCTTGATGGCGGGGTCGTTCCACTTGGTGATCTTGCCCAGGTAGATGTCGCCCAGCACCTGGCCGTTGAGCTTCAGCTCGCCCGGCTTGATGCCGGGGATGTTCACCACGGGGATCACGCCGCCGATGACGGTGGGGAACTGCATCAGGCCCTTGGCTTGCAGTTCGTCGTCCTTCAGGGGAGCGTCCGAAGCGCCGAAATCGACGGTCTTGGCTTCGATCTGCTTGAGGCCGGCACCCGAGCCGACCGACTGGTAGTTGATCTTGACGCCGGTGGCCTTGTTGAAGTCGGAAGCCCACTTGGCGTACAGCGGTGCGGGGAAGCTGGCGCCGGCGCCGGTCACGTCTTGTGCGAAGGCGGAAATGGAGAACAGCGCGGTCACGAGGCCGGCGGTTGCAAATTTGAACGTCGTTTTCATAAAGCTTCCTTGAGAAGTAAGAAGTAGTCCCTTTGGGGGCTCGAACGGACTCTAAAAAGCTTTTGTGACATCGATGTGACACCCCTTCTGTCGAGGGAAAATGCCGCTGCGCCACCCCTGTTGTGTGTGACGCTGTCACACAACCGTCATTCACCCCGCCTAACCTCCAGCCCTCGCCGTGACGCGATCCTGGGAGGCGGCGCCTGCTGTCACGGCGCTACGATCAGAGAACCGCCCTCTTCACTACAACATGCAAAACGGCACCCGCCTCGCAGCGGTCGATCTCGGCTCGAACAGCTTCAGGCTGGAAATCGGCCAGGTCGACCACGGACAGATCCACCGCACCGAGTACCTCAAGGAAACCGTGCGCCAGGGCAACGGCCTGGACAGCGCCCGCAACCTCACGACCGAAGCCATGCAGCGCGGTTGGGACGCCCTCGCCCGCTTCGGCGAACGGCTGGCCGGCTTCAAACGCTCGCAGGTGCGCGCCGTGGCCACCCAGACCCTGCGCGAAGCGCGCAACCGCGAAGAGTTCCTGTTGCGCGCGCGCACCATCCTGGGCTTCGGCATCGACGTGATCCCGGGCCGGGAAGAAGCCCGCCTGATCTACCAGGGCGTGGCACACCACCTGCCCCACACCGACGCCTCGGACCAGGAGCGCCGGCTGGTCATCGACATCGGCGGGCGCTCCACTGAAATGATCATCGGCCACGCCCTCGAGGCCGAGCGCATGGAGTCGTACCGCGTGGGCAGCGTCGCCTGGTCGATGAAGCATTTCGGCGAAGGCCAGTTCACCGCCCCCGCCTTCCGCGCCGCTGAAGTGGCGGCCAAGGCCGTGCTGGACGACGCGCTCTCCAGCTACACCCGCGACCAGTGGGACGTGGCCTATGGCGCCTCCGGCACCATCGGCGCGGTGGGCGACGTGCTCGCCGCGGCCGGCGGCGAGGCTGGCCTGGTCACCCGCGACGGCCTCGACTGGCTGCTCGACCGCCTACTCAAGGCCGGCAGCATCGACAAGCTGCGCATCGACGGCATGCGCGAAGACCGCAAGGCCGTGATCGGCGGCGGCCTGAGCGTGCTGCGCGCGGTGTTCGACCTGCTCGACATCCAGGAAATGAAGGTCGCCCAGGGCGCCCTGCGCCACGGCGTGCTCTACGAATTGCTCGAACGCGACGAGAGCGTGGCCGACATGCGCAGCGCCACCGTGGCGCGGCTCGCCACCCGCTTCGCGGTCGATCCGGCGCAGGCCAAGCGCGTGAGCGACACCGCCGCCGCGCTGTTCGTGCAGCTCGCCCCCGCCGCGCGCGGCGGCAGCACCTCGAGCCGCGCCGGGCGCGCACTGCGCAAGCTCGGCTGGGCCGCACAGTTGCACGAGATCGGCGCGCTGATCTCGCACAGCGACTATCACAAGCACGGCGCCTACATCCTCGACAACACCGACGCGCCGGGCTTCGCGGTGAACGAACTGCATGCCCTCGCCCAGCTGGTGCTGGGCCAGCGCGGCAAGCTGCGCAAGCTCGAAGCCTCGCTGGACGACGAGACCTTCGTGATGCAGCTGCTGGCGCTGCGCCTGGCGGTGATCCTGTGCCACGCGCGCCGCGACCCCGAGCCGCAGGCGCTGAACCTCGCGGCACTCGGTGCCAGGGCCTTCACGATCGCCTGCGCGCCCGACTGGGCCGAGATGTACCCGCAGTCGGCGCACCTCCTGCGCGAGGAAGTGCTGGCCTGGCAAAAGACCGGCAACTGGCGCGTGGAACTCAGCGGCGCCTGAGCCGCTTCACTTCGTGTCGATGCCGGCCGTCTGCGTGACTGCCGCAGCGCTGGCCTTGCGCGGCTCGTCTTCCCCGAACAGGCTGACATAGGCCGGCTGCACGATCTGATCAAGCCCGCGCTTCAACCCTTCGCGAGCGCCTGCGGTGTCCTTGAGCAGGCCGTCGTACAGGAGGTAGGTCGGCTCGCTCACGTCGGCGACCTGCAAGGTCTGGCCCACGACGGATTGCTTCTCGTCCCTCAGCAACTGCTCCACCCAGACGTACGGCTTGAAGCTCGATGTCGCATCGGCCGCGCCATAGGACGTCGTGATCCGCAAGATCAAGGTGCTGTAGCCGGGCGTCGGCTGGAGTTCCTGCACCTGCATCTGCGCGTGCTCCCCGGTCGCGCGGAAGAAAGGCGTCAGCTTCACCTCGCGGCCACTGTCCCGCAGGCGCGCCGCCAGTCGCTCGGCGAACTGCCTGTTCAGCCCCATGGTCACGCCGCTGTTCTTCACCGCGGCCGTGAACTCCTTGCTGCGCTGGTCGGTCCGGGCGGCCATCGTCAGTCGGCTGTTGGTATCGACGGAGATGGCCACCAGCGCAGCGACGGGTCCCAGAAACCCTGCGAAGCCCGTCAGCCCCGACCCGCCGCCATCCGTGACGATCAGTTGGTCTTCCTGGTTGTAGATGAGCTCGACCTTCTCGATCGACCGGGCGACGTCGTGACGGGTCGGCGGCGCAGGCGCGGCGGTGTTCGTCGCGCACCCCGACAGCAGGGCTGCAGCAACCAGCAGAAAAATCAGCGCCTTCAACCGCACGTCCGCGTCTGAACGCAGCATGTTCATGAAGCTTCCTGGCAGTGTGTTGAGCGGTTTCATGCGTCTTCCCCAGTGATGTGGTCGACCGGCACCGCTTCTTTCCCGCATCGGCGTCAAAAGCACGCTGCCGTGGAGTCACACTGTAGAAATTGCGCCGCGCGCGCGCATGAGTGCTTCGCCCCTTTTTCCGGGAGACAAGCGCCCTGCCAGCTCTGCCCGCAACCGTGACAAAGCGCCTGTCCGCGAGCGCCAGGCAGGGGTATTCGCAGCGGAGGACCGCTGTAGCAGCTAGAGAAGCTCGGGCGCCTGCACCGTCACCACGACGGTCTGCACGTCGCCGTCGCGCTCGCGGGTGCGGATCCACCACAGCGAGCCCTTGCGCACCGGGCAGCTGTCCTGCTTCAGGCCTAGCAGCATCGAGATGGCCTGGCCCAGCGAAGGCTGGTGGCCGATCACCAGCACCACCGACTTGCCGTTGGGCCAGCCCGTGGCGGCCAGCAGTGCGTCGGGGGTGGTGTCGGGCGACAGCTCGGAGCGCAGCTTGTACTTGCGGCCCAGTGCCAGCGCGGTCTGCTCGCAGCGGCGCGCCGGGCTGCACACGATGCGCGTGCCATCGGGCAGCTGCCGGTCGAGCCAGGTGGCCATGCGCTTGGCCTGCTTTTCGCCGCGCGGGGTGAGCGAGCGCTGCATGTCGTCACACCCTTCGGTCCAGTCCTCGGCTTCGGCGTGACGCCAGAAGATCAAGTCCATGCTCATCGTCTTTCGAACTTCTTCTTCAATTTCAATTGCCGGACGCATCACGGTGGTTTCCTCGTGATGCATAGCGGCCCATCAAGGCGGCCTGGGCGCCATGCGCTTCGATCGCGGGGGACGCACCCGCCTCGCCGGGGTGGGTGTCATGGTCGACACGCCGGTAGATGCCGTCGCCGCCCAGGTCCCAGGCGTCGCGCCCATCGTGCAGGTAAGCCACCAGGCACTCGTCGATGAGGCGCTGGCGCAGGTTGGGGTCGGTCACGGGCCAGGCCAGCTCGATGCGCCGCATCATGTTGCGGTTCATCCAGTCGGCGCTCGACAGGTAGAGCGACTCGTCCTCGCCATGGCGGAAATAGAACACCCGCGAATGCTCGAGGAAGCGACCGATCACCGAGCGCACGCGCACGTTGTCGGTGAGCCCCGGCACCTGCGCCGGCAGCGTGCAGGCACCGCGCACGATGAGGTCGATCTTCACGCCCTTCTGCCCCGCGCGGATGAGCGCGCCGATGATCTCTTCGTCGGTCAACGCGTTCATCTTGGCGACGATGCGCGTGGGCTCGCCGCTGGCGGCGGCCTGCCCCAGCGCATCGATGCGCGCGACCAGGTTCTTGTGCAGGTCGAAGGGCGCGAGCCACATGCGGTTGAGCTTGGGCAGGCGGCTCTGGCTGGCCAGGTGAACGAACACGGCCTCCATGTCGGCGGTGAGCGCCGGGTCGGCCGTGAGGTGGCTGATGTCGGTGTACAGCCGCGCCGTGCGCGGGTTGTAGTTGCCGGTGGACAGGTGGCCGTAGCGGCGCAGCTGCTTGCCCTCGCGGCGCGTGACCAGCAGCATCTTGGCGTGGGTCTTCAGGCCCACCACGCCGTACACCACCTGCGCGCCGATCGACTCGAGCATCTCGGCCCAGTTGATGTTGGCCTCTTCGTCGAAGCGCGCCTTCAGCTCGACCACCACCGTGACCTCTTTGCCGCGGCGCACGGCTTCACGCAGCAGGTCCATCAGCTCCGAGTCGGCGCCGGTGCGGTAGATGGTCTGCTTGATCGCCAGCACCTGCGGGTCGAGCACGGACTCGCGCAGGAACGCGAGCACGCCGTCGAAGCTTTCGAAGGGCTGGTGGATCAGCACGTCGCCGCGCTGCAGCCGCTCGAAGAACGACTGGGCGGGCGACAGCGTGACGGGGAACGACGGCGCGTACGGAGGAAAGCGCAACTGCGGCTCGCCGATCAGGTCGATGAGCTGCGTGAGCCGCGCCAGGTTCACCGGCCCGTGCACGCGGTACAGAGCCTGCGGCGGCAGGTTGAACTGCGCCAGCAGGAAGCTCGCGAGCGACTCGGCGCAGCTGGCCGACACCTCCAACCGCACGGCCTGGCCGTAGTGGCGGTGCTGCAGGCCCTGGCGCAGCGCGGTGCGGAGGTTCTTGACGTCTTCCTCGTCGACCGCGAGGTCGGAATGGCGCGTGACGCGGAACTGCGAGAAGTCGCCCACCTCGCGGCCCGGGAACATGCTGGCCAGGTGCGCGCGCACCACGCTCGACAGCGCCACGAACAGCGTCTTGCCGTCCGACACCTTGGCCGGCATCTTGATCAGGCGCGGCAGCACGCGCGGCAGCTTGACGATCTGGATCGGGTTCTCGCGGCCGAAGGCGTCCTTGCCGCCCAGGCGCACGATGAAGTTCAGCGACTTGTTGGCCACCTGCGGGAACGGGTGCGCCGGGTCGAGCCCCACGGGGATCAGCAGCGGGCGCACTTCGCGCTCGAAATACTCGCTGACCCACTTGCGCTGGGCCGGGTTGCGCTCGCCGTGCGACACGATGTGGATGCCGTGCGTGGCAAAGGTCGGCATCAGCTCGTCGTTGTACAGCGCGTACTGGCGCGCCACGAGCGTGTGGGCCGCTTCGGACAAGCGTTCGAAAGACTCGACCGTGTAGGTGCCCTTGCGATCACCGGCGCTGCCCGCGCTCAGGTGCGGTGCGGCGCGGACTTCGAAGAACTCGTCGAGGTTCGACGACACGATGCACAGGTAGCGCAGCCGTTCGATCAGCGGCACTTCGGGCCGGTGGGCCCAGTCGAGCACGCGCTCGTTGAACGAGAGGATGCTGTGGTCGCGGTCCAGCAACGCGAACGGAGGCGCTTCGCCGGCGCGCGACGGGTCAGCGGAGAGGGAGGGCATGGGCACTGATTCTGGAGCAAGCGGCACGGGAGAACACGACGGCTGAAATATGACAGTGTCAACTTCGTCCGTGACAGTTCCATGACATTCGCGTGACGCACCCTGCCCCACAGAGAGCGAACCTGACACATTCGGCGACAGCGAAGCAGCGTGCGGCCCGGCGTCGGGCCGGATGGCCGCCGGCTTCATGCGCCGAGGAAGTGCTTGCGGTAGCGCGCCGGCAGGTCGTCGATGCGCATCAGCATCGGCAGGTCGGCGGTGTTGAAGTCCGGGTCCCAGGCCGGCGCGCCGAGCACCTTGGCGCCCAGGCGCAGGTAGCCCTTGATGAGTGCGGGCGGTTCCACGTCGAGCGCGCTGTCGAGCCGCTCGACCGGCAGCGGCAGGCGCGGCTGCACCTGGTATTGAATGGGCGCGAGGTGGCTGGTCGAGAGCTGACGCCAGATGCTGGCGGCCGCGTCGCCGCTGGTCACGCCGTTGTGCGACATCGGGATGCTCGCGCAGCCGATCATGGTGTCGAGCTTGTTGCGGTGCATGAAGCCGGCCAGCGCGCCCCAGAGCGCGAGGATCACGCCGCCCTGGCGGTGCTCGGCGTGCACGCAGCTGCGGCCCAGCTCGACCATGCGCTCGCGCAGGTCGCGCAGGCGGGTCAGGTCGAACTCGGTGTCGCTGTAGGTGCTGCCGACGCGGCGCGCCTGCGCGGGGGTCAGCACGCGGTAGGTGCCGATGACCTGGCCGGTGAGCTCGTCGCGCACCAGCAGGTGTTCGCAGAAGTCGTCGAACAGGTCGATGTCGTGGCCGGCCAGCGGCGTGGTCAGGCGTGCGCCCATCTCGCCGACGAACACGTCGTGACGCAGGCGTTGCGCGGCGCGCACGTCATCCAGATGACGCGCCCAGCTCACCGTGATGCCCGGCTTGGCTTCGACCACCGGCGGCACGATGACGGCCAGCGGCGCCTCGGGCACCGCCGTGCGGGTGGCCAGTGCGGCAACGGTGGCGGCGGCGGCAACAGCAACGGCGGGGGTTCCGGCCGCGGGTGCGGGCCACAAGGCTGCGCGCAGTCCGAGCTGCGAGAGCGGAAACGTCGGGTTCGGCAGTTCTTTCATGGGAAATCCCTTTCTGCTGACCGAGTCTGGACACGCGCAATGAAACCGGCATGTCAGCGGCGTGGCAGACACATGACGTTGTTACAACGCGCGCCAGCGTCGCTTTGGCGCCGCTTCGGCGTCTAATGCGGGGCATTCGCGACACGGAGTTCGACCCCATGGCCACCGACGCACCAGGCGCCAACAGCCGCCTGCACCAGACTTTCCCCGTCCTCAGTGACGCCGAGATGGCACGCATCGCCAGCTTCGGCAGCGTGCAGCGCTTTGCGCGCGGCGAGCGCCTGTTCACCGCCGGCGAGACCGGCGCCGGCATGTTCGTGCTGCTCAAGGGCGTGGTCGCCGTCACGCAGCGCGACGGCCTGGGCCATGTGGTTCCGATCGCGCGCCAGGGGCCGGGCGAATTCCTCGCCGAGGTCGGCCAGCTGAGCGGGCGCCCTGCCCTGGTCGACGGCCATGCGGACGAAGAAGTCGAGGCGCTGGTCGTGCCGCCGGACCGCCTGCGCGCGCTGCTGGTGGCCGAGGCCGACCTGGGCGAACGCATCACCCGCGCGCTGATCCTGCGGCGCGTGGCGCTGATCGAATCGGGCGCGGCCGGGCCGGTGCTGATCGGGCGACCTGACTCTCCCGAGATGGCGCGGCTGGAAAACTTCCTGCGCCGCAACGGCCATCCTTATCACCTGGTCGATGCCGCCGCCGACCCCGATGCCGCCGCCCTGCTCGCCCAGTACGGCCCCGACCAGTTGCTCGCCGTGTGCCCCGACGGCTCGGTGCTGGTCAACCCGAGCGACGAGGGCCTGGCGCGCTGCCTCGGCATGGTCGACACCGCGGCGCGCGACGAGCTCTACGACGTGGCCGTGGTCGGTGCCGGTCCAGCCGGCCTCGCGACCGCCGTGTATGCCGCCTCCGAAGGGCTGCGCGTGATCGTGCTCGACTGCCGCGCCTTCGGCGGACAGGCCGGCGCCAGCGCGCGCATCGAGAACTACCTGGGGTTTCCGACCGGCATCTCGGGGCAGGCCCTGGCGGGCCGCGCGTTCGTGCAGGCGCAGAAGTTCGGCGTCGAGATGCTGATCCCCGCGCAGGTCGCGGCACTCGACTGCTCGCGCGAGAACGCGCGGGAGAGCCTGGCGCTGAAGCTCACCGACGGCCGCACGATCAGCGCACGCACCGTAGTCATTGCGAGCGGCGCGCGCTACCGCCGCCCCGGCGTGCCGCGCCTGGCCGAATTCGAAGGCCGCGGCATCTGGTACTGGGCCTCGGCGATCGAAGCCAAGATCTGCGCGCAGCAGGAAGTGGCGCTGGTGGGCGGCGGCAACTCGGCGGGCCAGGCGGCGGTGTTCCTGTCGCGCCATGCGGCCAAGGTCAACGTGCTGGTGCGCGGGCCGTCACTGGCGGCCAGCATGTCGCGCTACCTCATCGACCGCATCGAGGCCACACCCAACATCTCGCTGCAACCGCACACCGAACTCGTACGGCTGCACGGCGCGCCGGAAGAAGGCCTGACCGGCGCCACGTGGCGCTGCCACACCTCCGGCCAGGAGCACGACTGCCCCGCGCGCAACATCTTCCTGTTCGTCGGTGCGGAGCCCGAGACCTCATGGCTCGAAGGCTGCGGCGTGTCGGTCGACAAGCACGGCTTCGTGCTGACCGGCCCGGCCGCGAGCAGCGGCTTTCCGGCGCGCCCCGCCACGGCCCTCGAATCGAGCGTGTCGGGCGTATTCGCGGTGGGCGATGTGCGCTCGGGCTCGGTCAAGCGCGTGGGCGGCGCGATCGGCGAAGGCGCCGCGGTGGTGGCGCTCATTCACCAGCATTTGTCGTCGGCCTCGGCCGTGGCCTGAACCCTTCCTGTCCTGAAACACCCATGCCCATCCACGCCTGCGAACACGTTCCCGCCGACCTCGCCCAACCGCACGCGCCCCGCGGCTGCGAAGACTGCCTGAAGACCGGCGACACCTGGGTGCACCTGCGCCTGTGCGTGCACTGCGGCCATGTGGGCTGCTGCGACTCCTCGAAGAACCGCCACGCCACGAAACATGCGCGGGCCGAAGGGCATCCGGTGATCCAGTCGATCGAGCCCGGCGAACACTGGATGTGGTGCAACGCACACGAGCGGCAGGTGGGGTGACCGGACGGCCGAACGGCCAATGCCCGCACCCGCACGCGACCGCAGGGGCGTGTATATGCTGCCGTTCTCCCGTCACAACCCTCTCACTCCGGAGCCCGCGACATGCCCGCATCGCCCATCGAGGTCTATTCCTGGCCCACGCCGAACGGCCACAAGATTCACATCATGCTCGAGGAGTGCGGCCTGCCGTACCACGCGCACCCGGTGAACATCGGCACCGGCGACCAGTTCGCACCCGAGTTCCTGAAGATCAGCCCGAACAACAAGATCCCCGCCATCACCGATCCCGACGGACCGGACGGCCAGCCGATCTCGCTGTTCGAATCGGGCGCCATCCTCGTGTACCTCGCGGGCAAGACCGGCAAGTTCCTGCCCACGGGCGACCGCGAGCGCTACGACGTGCTGCAGTGGCTCATGTTCCAGATGGGCGGTGTCGGCCCGATGCTCGGCCAGGCGCATCACTTCCGCATCTACGCGCCCGAGAAGATCGCCTATGCCGTCGACCGCTACACCAACGAGGCCCGGCGCCTGTACGGCGTGATCGACCGGCAGCTGTCCAAGCACAAGTTCATCGCCGGCACGAGCTATTCGATTGCAGACATCGCCATCTTCCCGTGGCTGCGCAGCTGGGAGAACCAGGGCATCACCCTCACCGACTACCCGCACCTGAAGGCCTGGTTCGACGGCATCGCCGCGCGCCCCGCCGTGCAGCGCGGCGTGAAAGTGCTGGCCGACCTGCGCCGCCCCATCACCGATGACAAGGCGCGCGAGATCCTTTTTGGCAAGACGCAGTACGAGAAGCGCTGAGCAGCCCCTTATTCGGGCTAGAATGGAAGGCTTGGCGGGGTGTAGCGCAGCCTGGTAGCGCATCTGGTTTGGGACCAGAGGGTCGAAGGTTCGAATCCTTTCGCCCCGACCAAAAGAAAAGTGAAAGCCTGCAACGATGAAAGTCGTTGCAGGCTTTTTTCTTTTCCGGGCCGGTCGCGATCGCCGCGAATCTCACGCCCCTTTAGACGTTTCGTAGCACGACCCACGGTTTTCCGTACATCGGGCAACGCCGCTGCCTTGTTGTTACACCATCAAGACAACCTTTTTCTTAAGGAACTACCCGTGAGGCCCTCGGCGCTCACGCAGAATCAAGCCAATCGTGATCGTGTTTACAAAGTAAGCGGAATCGCGTTTACAAAGCCGAAGAGCTGAGTCAGGGATGGACGTCGCAACAGAACCCTCACCCCTGGACCCTTTTCCGATGCTGAATTACTTTTCCCGCTGTTCTTGCGGCCTCAGGCATCTCGCACGCATCGAGCGCCGGCCATGGATGCGACTCTTCTCGAGCCTGCGCTTCTACCAATGCAGCGCCTGCGGAAAGAAGCAACTGGCGTCCGAACGCGCGGTGAACGACGCGGTCTGGAAGTACCGCTCGGAAAACGTCTGACGCCCCCTCAGCCCAAGCGATCCAGAGCGGCATCGGACGGTCGAAACGCCGTCCTTAGCAATCTGTTGCGCGTGCAGCCCTTTCGCTGCATGCCCTGCGCCCCCACAGAATCGAACGCGGGTGCTTCACGGTTGCGCAAACCGCGAAGCAGCGTCGGGGAAAGAGTGTCGACACCTTCCCGGTTTGAACTCTTCTGTGATGCTGCTGAATCTGTTTCTCCGATGTTCCTGCGGCCTGGCCGGCCTTCGCCGCATCGAGCGGCGAACCTGGATGAGGATGCTGCCGGCCCTCAGGTTCTACCGGTGCAGCACCTGCGGCAAGAAGCAGCTCGTGTCGAAGCAGGCCGCCGAGACCGCCAGGGTGTCCTCCGGCGCCAGCCCCGCCCTTTCGCCCTCTCAACGACCGCCGCCGAAGGCGTCGTGCATGGAGGGATGTAGGTAGAATCCGCGCTTCCCCGGTCAGAGGCAGAAGCGTCCAGACCGTTGATTTTTCGGGTCTGTTGTCGCATCCCTTGCGGCCCGAGGACCGAAGGCTCCGGCCCTCGCTTCTCAACCGGAATCTGCCCGTAGCTCAGTTGGATAGAGCACCTGCCTTCTAAGCAGGTTGTCGGGGGTTCGATCCCCTCCGGGCAGGCCATTTGCGTCTCTAACCGCAACGGGTTTCTCCAATTTTTGCGCCGTTGCTCCGCCGGAAGGACGACGCACAGAGCACGCATGCGCGAGCTACCGTCAAGTCGACGCGCTTGCTGCCCACGGATGCGGCAGTAGGTTTAGCCCGCCCGTCGCCTGCTCACTCCCTCGCGGTATACCCCCTCCGATCTCTCCCAAGACTGCTCAGCCATCCTCTGAAAGGTGATCGCTGCCGTGCTACCGGTATCCGTTGACTCCCACAAATGCGGTATTTGGTTTGCAAAATGGCATGGATAGATTCGGGTCTTCCACCACGAGGAGACGTCGATGAATTACAAGAGCCCGCTATTGGCATTCGGCCTTTTTCTTTACGCCGCCCTTGCGGGCGCCAATGAAGCGCAGCGCGCATGCGGGGACTTCGACAGCGCTGTCATGACAACACGCGCGCAATGCCAGCGCGAGCGAACACAGGACGACAGAGAGTACTGCGCAGCCACCAGGCTCAAGCGCGCCCAAGACGCACACGCCTCGTGCATTGTTCGATTCAACACCCGGGGAGCGGGATCCGTTCAAGAAGCCAGGGAGCGCTCAAATCGTATACGGCGGGAACCCTGAGGCGAAATAACGCTTGCAATTCATCATTGACCAAACAGGGCTTTATAGGAGTTCACATGATTCGATTTTCTCTCGCTATCTTGCTGGCATTCGTCTCCTCTCATGCACTCGCCAGCAATTGGACGACATCCATGGACAACAAAAGAAAATGTGAAACTGCCGCTCATGAGGCTGAAAAAAATCGCCGACCGATGGCGGCCAACCATTACAAGCAATGCGCCAAGGATTTTCAGACTGCTGCCCAATATTTTCGGGAGAATGATCAGGCGTACAACGGGAAAACGGCTTTTCAGCGTGGGCTTGACCAATACAACAGGGGGAACATGCAATAGCCAATATGCCTCGGTACGCTGATCGAGAAGATCGGCCACCAGGATGAGCTTGGTGGTCCATTTTTCCTCCCCTCTTCCCTCCTCCTGGCCGTCCTTGCCCGCCTTCGTGCGGGCTTTTTCTTGCCCAAGACAATCCTCGCCCACTGGTTTCCGCAGACTCCCACAAATGCGGTATTTGGTTTACGAAACTGCCAGCTAAATTCCGGCGACCGCATCGGATGAGGAGGGATAGCTATGTGGATCACTCGTGCCTTGGCCCTTGGCAGTCTTCTGCTAGGAATTGTCCTGCCCATGCCAGCCCAAGCGTCGGAAAACGACAGCGCATGCGTTGGCCAGCGCAATAACACGCTCTACAACAAGTGCAATTTCAGCGTTGACGTTTGGTTCTGCGTTGTCAATCCCAGACAGACCAAGCACTTCTTCGACGGCTCTTCCCACTTCGAATGCCCCAACGGAGGCCTTAGCGCGCTGGGCCCGGGCCAAGAAGAAGGCAACATCCTTCATGGCACCGTGCATTGGGCAGCCTGCTCGACAGAGCACAGGGCCACGAACAGGTGGCGGTATGTGGAAGGGGCCGGCTACAAGGGGTTTTGCATTCCCGAGAAGGAAAAAAGCACGCAGAGGCAGGCATCCCCCTCAAGTGACGCTTCTCTTGCGTCGCCTCACGGCTGTGAAGTCATGGCGAAAGATTTGGAAGGGATGAACAGTCTTCCGAATACCCCGGAGGTAAAAATTGAGCGTGCCGCGAAGTTATATACATACGCCAACCGAGGCTGCGGAAAAGCCACCAACGCCCACAAACAAGAATTTTTAGACGCATATCGCCAACTTTCAGCAGAGTGCAAGCGGGCCCGGGGCAGAAACTGCGACCCCTTGAATGCTCATGCCATCTCGACGGCTCAACGTCCTGTGCCACAACCTTCCGCCAGCCCCGCACCCGATCAAAAGCAGCCTTCAATGGGTTCGGGCGGATTTCGTCAAGCAACGCTGGCTGACTGCAAGTCGGAGCAACAGCAATTTATCAAGAGCTTTGGCGACGACGGGCAGACCCGGGGGAACATCAATCGACATCTGTACGACGCAAATGAACCTCCGGACCGGGAAACGGTCGTGAGGGATGTGAACAGGTTCCAAAACTCAGAGCGCCTTCGAGCCTGCTTCCTCAGGGCACGACTGGGAGTGCAATAGTCTCGTACAGCAGTCCCCAAACGACACGACCCACCGGTTCCCGTGGCCTCCCACAAAAGCGGTATTTGGTTTGCAGATCGCTCCGCTAGATTCGGCCGATCACAAGACCGAGGAGAACGTCATGACGATGGCGACCACCGCACGAGAACCAGCGCCCGTTTCCAATTCCATGCACAGAGGGCACCAGCGCCCCAGGCAGGCGATCCGGCTTCCGCACCCTTTCCTGTCGGCACTCATCCTCAGCGCCTGTGTGCTCGCCGCCCCGATGGCAGCGCGGGCCCAGGTCAATCCCGAGATCGCGAATTGCCTCGAGCTCAAGGACGAAGCCACGGTCACCCAGGCCGACCTTTGCTCGGCCCACATCGGTTGCCGTTTCGTGCTGAGCGCACAGAAGACCTGCGCGCGCGCCAAGGGCTACCTCGAGCGGCTGCAGACGGCCATCGGCGAAGGCACGCGCAACTTCTTCGGCTTCTACCGCAAGGAGGTCACGCCCGATGCGATGTTCACTGCGGTGCTCGGCGGCGATGACCGCGAGAACGAGCGCAAGCTCGGCGGCCTGGCGCAGCCACAGCGCCTGTCGCAGGAGATCGGGGCGCGCGTGCGCGAGGTGGGCACTGGCGACATGCTGTCGGGCAAGAGCAACGGTGACACGACCTGGGTCTACTACGGGCAAGTCAAGGACGGCAAGGCAGACGGCACCGGCACACGCATCTTTTCCGATGGCGAGATCCAGCGCGGACAGTTCAACGCCAATCGCGTGCATGGCTCCGCCGACATGCTGTACGCCCCCAATGGCAATCGCTACGTGGGAGAGGTGGCCAGCGACAACCGCGAAGGACAAGGCGTGCAGGCGCTCAGGGACGGATCGACGCGGTCAGGCACCTGGAGCAAGAACGCGTCCTTCCAGGGTACTTTCTCGCGCGCCGACGGCACACGTTTCGAAGGAAGCATGAGCACCAACTGGCGCACACAAGGGCGTGAGTACCGCGCCGATGGCACGCTGGCCGAAGAAGGCCGCTACGAGAACGGCAAGCTGTCGGTGGGCACGCAGTACGACGTGGCCGGTGTCCGCACCGAGGTCAATCTGCCGGCCGCGCGCGAGGCCGCCACCCGCGAGGCCACCGAGAAGACCAGGCTCGCAGCAGAGGCCGAGAAGCAACGCAAGCGCGAAGAGGCCGCACGCGCCGAGCAGCAGTTCCAGGCCAGCCTGCAGACCATGAACCCCGGCCAGCTGTTCGCTCGCGCCGACGAACTGAACGCCCAGGGCGACCGCGCCCGCGCACGCGAAGTGCAGCGCACGTTGATGAGCCGCTTCCCCGACCATCCGCTGGCAGCCACGACGGCGCGGCAGATGACGGGTGAGTCGGGTGGCAGCACGACCGCGGGTGGAGGTTCGTCGTCAGGGGGCACGGCCAACGCGGCCAGCCGCCCAGCCGGAACGCGCCTTTCCAGCCAGACCTGCGAAGCCATGAAGCAATCGGTCATCGCAACCAAGGTCGCACCCAATGCCTCGATCACCGCCAGCCAGGAAACGGTGATGTTCATGACGAAGACGGTGCTGGACATGATCGCCGCCAACTGCCCCACCGAACCCGGCGTGACACCCGCCCAGATCGCCGCGGAACGCCAGACGCGCCAGCAGCAATACGCTGCCGCCGAGAACGCCTGCAATGCCGTGCAATCCGGCGGGCGTCGGTGCGTTGCGCAGAATCATTTCGGACCCGGCCGTTGAGGCCCTTGGCCCCTGGCCGTCAAAACAAGGGAAGGACCACCTGGCAATGAGTCGTCGCTGAAAGAATGGCACGGGCAGCGGACGCCGCCCCTGGCCGCTTGCGCCTTCAGCGTGTCTTGCCACGCAGCCTGGCGGTCAAGGTGTACCAGCCGTGCTTCATGATGAGCAGCGACAGCACCCCCAGCACCACCGGGACGATGATGTACTCGGCCATCGAAGGCAGGTCCGTCATGGCGGTTCGCGACTTCTTGATCGTGTCCCAGACGGCGAAGGCGCCCATGGCGAAGCCCCCCAGGAGACTGAAGACCGCATCCGTGAGGAAGCCGAACCAGGCCACGAGCCCGTAGACAAGCAAGGGCACCATCGAGAAAAAGGCTGCGGACATGGCGGCCATCAGCGTCCGTCGGCGACAGCGGCCTGTGCACGCGCGGACAACGGCACGCCCGACGGCAGCAGCGCCAGCGCCTGTGCCCCGCGCGCCGCAGTGCCCACATTGGCCACGAAAGTCCGGCGCGCGTCGTGGAACTCGAAGATCAGGTTGAAGGTGGCATAGGCCTCGCGCACGTCGACCTGGCGGATGTCCGCAAAGGGCCGCTCACGCTGGCGCAGCACGCGGTACACGAGTTGCTCGCTTTCGATGCGCAAGACAGGGTTCAGGCTGTTGGTCGCCAGCGCCACCCACGGCAGTCCGCGCAGGCCGGTGAAGGTGGCCACGACGGGCACTACCCCGCCCTTGATCGCAAGGGGCGCAGCCCCCGCCCGGGGCGCCTTGGGCGTACGGAGCTTCTTCCAGAGCCAGTAGAGGAACCAGAACGACAGCCCTTGAAGGACGATCACTCCGACGGTCCCCAGGACGGTCATCCAATCCATCTGCACGTCGCCTTCCTCTGTGACACAAGCCTGGGCCCTCCCCGGCAAGGCGCCATTAAAGCAGAGGGCTCCACGCGCCAGATGCGCGCCATCTGTCATTTGAATTCTGGATTCAATACTGTACATTTAAACAGTATTCTCAAGGAATCCACATGCCGAAGAACGCATCCCAGTCCAACGCGTGGGTGAACCATGACCCAAGCTGAACTCTTCTTCCCCCGGCCGGCAACGCCGCCCTCGCCCCTCTTCAACTTCCACGAGCCCGCCGCCGCTGCGGCCGCGTTCGAAGACACCGAGGACGAACCGCGTGACGCCTTTTCCGCCAAGCTGATCGACTACCCCCACTCGTCGGCCGACGCGGTCAGGGTCGCCGAGCAACGCTTCCGGCGCGAACTCGAAAAGCAGCTGGGCGCCGACGTGCTGCCCGCGATGCGCGCCTTCCAGAACGCCAGCGAGTCGAGCGACACCGACCTCACCAAGCGCGAGATCGCGCTGGCCGCGCGCTGGGTCAAGGCCTACGACGCCGCGCGCACGGCGGGCTTTCGCGACCTGGGCGACACCGACGAAGCCTACTTCGAGGTCAAGGCGATCTAGCCCCCCGGCCAGGGCTCGTACCAGTTTTCGGTGATGGCTCCCTCGAGGGCAAAAAGACACACTCCGTCGCGTTTGTCTTGTTTGCTTTCACGGGGGAAGAGTCCATGCCGATCCACGTCCACATCCATGGTGGCCATGGACAACCGCCGCGCGTCCGCGCCCTTCGGCACTTGGCCGCCGTGGCCTTGCTAGCCGCAGGCAGCGTCCATGCGGCCGGCTTGACGCACGGCGATGCGGGCAGCGCAGGCACGAGCAGTTCGGCAGGAACAGGCGGCCTCGGCGGCGGCGCAGCCTCGGCCGCCTTCGACGGCGCGACAGCACTGGGTGCGGGCGGCAATGGCGGGTCCGCGACCTCTGGCGGAACCGGTGGCTCGGGTGGCACCGGTGCCAGCGCCACCGCCGGCGGCGCAACGGCCGTCGGCGGCGGAGGGACCGGCGGATCGAGCGAAGCAGGCGGCATAGGCGGCGCTGGAGGACGTGGTGCCGTGGCATCGGCGGGCGGGGCCATCGCACTCGGCGCGGGAGCCGCAGGCGGCGACGCTTGTTGCAGCGGCACCGGCCCGTCGGGCGGCAGCGGCGCACAGGCATCGGGCAACGCCGCGGTCGCCATCGGCAGCGCCTCGGGCGCCAGCCAGGGCGCCGTGGCATCCGGCAACGGCAGCACCGCCATCGGCGGCGCGAACGGCGGGGCCTCGGGCGCGGCCGCACTGGCCACGGGCAGCGTGGCGATCGGCTCGGGCAGCAAGGTCGAGAGCGGCGCGAACGGCGGCGTGGCCATCGGCGCGAACTCGGTCGCCACATCGGCCAACACCGTGTCTTTCGGCAGCACGGGACAGACGCGTGCCTTGGTCAACGTCAGCGCCGGCGCGGTGAACGCCACCAGCACCGATGCCGTCAACGGCGGCCAGCTGTACACCGTGCGGCAGGCCGCGGACACCGCACAGGCCGCGGCCTCCGCGGCCAATGGCACGGCCGTCCTCGCGAGGGACGCCGCGAGCGCGGCGCAAGGTACCGCCAACACCGCTCTGGGCGCCGCGCAAACCGCGCAGGCCGCGGCGGTGGCCGCCCAGGGCACGGCCAACACCGCGACCACAGCCGCAGCCACGGCCCAGGGCACCGCCAACACGGCCCTCGGCGCGGCGCAAGGTGCGCAAGCCAGCGCCACGGATGCCAAGGCCACCGCCGTCGCCGCGCAAGGCACGGCCAACACCGCACTGGGCGTGGCGAACAACTCCGTGCAGTACGGCGCGGGTGGTGCCCAGGTCGCGCTGAACGCCAACGGCGGCGCCGGCACCACGCTGAGCAACGTGCGCGCGGGCGTCGCCGCCACCGACGCCGCCAACGTCGGCCAGCTGCAGCAGGTGCAGCAAGGCGCGCTGACCACCGCCAACACCTTCACGATGCAGCAGATCGCCGCCTTGCAGGGCGTCATGAACCAGGCGCTGTCCAACGGTCTGTGCAGCTTCAGCGGCGGCAACGTGACCTGCGGCACCGGCACGCAGGCCACGGGCACGGGGGCCACGGCGCTGGGCACCAACGCCACGGCCCATGGCGACAACACCACGGCGATGGGCAACGGGGCGCAGGCGCGCTACGCAGGCTCGGTGGCGATCGGTGCGGGCGCGAAGGCGCTGGCCGATCCGACGACCGCCGTCGGCAACGACGCCGTCGCGACGGGCAACAACGCGGTGGCACTGGGCGCCAACACGCTGGCCGCGGGATCGAACTCGGTCGCCCTCGGCCAGGGCTCCGTGGCCACGCGCGACAACTCGGTGTCGGTGGGCAACGCCGCCACCGGCCAGACACGCAGCATCGCCAACGTGGCGCCGGGCGTGCTGCCCACCGACGCGGTCAACCTGCAGCAGGCGCAGCAGCTGACGGCGGCTGCGGTGTCGGGGGCGCGCAGCTTCGCGGCCAAGGGCGTGGCCGCGGCGATGGCGATGGGCGATGCGCCGATGCCGTCCGCACCGGGCAAGACCAGCTGGGCCGCGCAGCTGGCGAACTACAAGGGCCACTCCGCGATGGGTGCCAGCGTCGTGCACCGCCTCGCGACGGACATGCCGCTGGCGCTCTCCGCCGGGGTCAGCGGCTCGAGCGGATCGGTGGGCGTGCGCGTGGGGCTCAAGGGCGAGTTCTGAGGCGACGGCGCAGCCCGCCCGCCGCGCATAAGAAAACACGAAAAGCGTATTTCCCAGCGACGGCCTGGCGCGGGCACAGTCCCACGCCTGTATCGCTCTTTTTCCGGCGCGCCCTCGGGGCCGCCCGGCTCTCCATGGCATCCATCCACGACACGCCGACGCGCCCCGCCGCGCCCACGGCTCCCGCCCGCCCTTCCACCCTCGCACCTTCGTCTCAGCAACTCGCCGAGCGCTTCCGCCCCGTCTTCGCGCGCATCGCCGAGCACGCGGCGCAGCGCGAGAACGACCGCGAACTGGCCTACGCGCCGGTGGCCTGGCTCAAGGCCGTGCGCTTCGGCGCACTGCGCGTGCCGGTCGCGCACGGTGGCCTGGGCGCCTCGGTCGAGCAGCTGTACGACCTGCTGATCGAACTCGGAGAGGCCGACTCCAACCTGCCGCAGATCCTTCGCGCGCACTTCGGCTTCATCGAACGCCTGTTCGCCGAGATCGACCCCGCGCTGCACGGCCCGTGGATGCGCCTGGCGGCCGACGGCGTGATCTTCGGCAACGCCACCACCGAGCTCGGCGAAGGCGCGCTCGGCGCACTGCAGACCACGCTCACGCGCGACGCGCAGAGCGCCGACACATGGCGCCTGGACGGCGACAAGTTCTACAGCACCGGCACGCTCTACGCCGACTGGATCTCGGTCGCGGCCCAGCGCCTGAACGACGACGGCAGCAGCGACCGCGTGATCGCGCTCGTGCCCGCGGAAGCCGCGGGTGTCGAGCGTGTCGACGACTGGCGCGGCTTCGGCCAGCGCCTGAGTGCCTCGGGCACGACGCGCTTTCGCCAGGTGCGTGTGAAGCCCGAGCACGTGCTGCTGTACGTGCGCGACCAGCCCACGCCGCTCACCGCGCATTTCCAGCTCACGCACCTGGCGACGCTGGCGGGCATCGCGCGCGCCATCGTGCGCGATGCCGTGGCCTTCGTGCAGCCGCGCAAGCGCGTCTACAGCCACGGCAGCGGCGCCACGCCGCGCGAAGACCCGCTGGTGCAGCAGGTGATCGGCCAGCTCGCAAGCACGGCCTTCGTGGCCGCGTCGACCGTGCAGGCGGTGGCGCGCGGCCTGGGCGAGGTCGACCGCCATCTGCAGCGCGGCGAGGCCGTGCCCGAGCAGTTGCTGTTCGAGGTGGAGCTGAACACCGCCAAGGCGCAGGCCGGCATCGTCGACGCGGTGCTGCAGGCGGGCACACGGCTGTTCGACATCGGCGGCGCCTCGGCGCTGCAGGAAGACCGGCGGCTCGACCGGCACTGGCGCAATGCGCGCACGCTGGCGTCGCACAACCCGACGATCTACAAGGGGCGCGTGGTGGGCGACCACCTGCTCAACGGTGCGCGGCCGACCTTCTACTGGGCGGTCGGCGCCATCGCGAGCTGAGACGGGAAGAAAAAGGAAGACGCCGCGAGGCGGTGTTCAGACCCGCGGCAGCGCTGCGAGAAAGGTCGACACCACGATGGCAGCCGCGCGATCGAGCTGCAGGATGTCGGCGACGTCGAAGGCGTTCGGCGCCGTGTGGCCGCTGGTGCCGAGCGGCTTGCGGATTTCGACCAGCACTTCGGCGGCGAGTTCGCGATCGCTGCGCGGACGGCCGTCGGGGTGCATCACCCACTCGTCGACCTGCTCGATGGGGATGCTGCGAAACACCCCCACGATCGGGACGTACTTGTAGCGGTCCTCGCCCACGAGGATGGGCACGCTGAGATTGCAAAAAAACGTATTCGTCGACATGCGGAACGCCGTCGCTAGCCAAAGCAAAAGTTGATTAATTGTTTTCGAGTGTGACTCCGATAGTCATTTTCCCGACCGAGGGCATACGGCAAGACGTGACCTTCTGCACACAAAGTGCGGTCAATTCCGCCGAATTACTCGGGAAAACAACTACTTAATTCTTACACAAAGACACGGATGGCGCGCTTTGTGTACGATTTTTGGCATACGAAATGTTGCGACCGCCCCTTCGGCCCACCGAAACAGGCGCGCAAACAGCTGCGCCTCGCGGTGTCCGCACCGCGAGGAACGCAAGAAAAAACGAGAAGAAGAAACTCAGGCCGGCGCGCTGAACTGCGGCGCCCGCCGCTCGATGTTGGCCTTCACGGCCTCGAGCTGGTTCGGGCTGCCGATCAGCGCCTGCTGCTCGACCGACTCGGCGATCAGCAGCTCGGCGGCGCTGTGCGCGAGCGACGCGTTCAGCAGCCGCTTGCCGGCGCGAATGGCGTCGGGGCTCTTGGCGGCGATCTCGTGCGCCATCTGCAGCGCCTCGGCCAGCGGGTCGGCGGCCACGCGCGTGGCCAGGCCCAGGCGCACGGCCTCTTCGCCCGAGAAGATGCGGCCGGTGAAGGTGAGTTCGCGCACGACGTCGGTGCGCGCCAGTTCGCGCATCAGCACCATGCCGGCCATGTCGGGCACGAGGCCCCACTTGATCTCCATCACCGACAGCTTGGTGTCGGCGGCCACGAGCCGGATGTCGGCGCCCAGCGCCACCTGAAGCCCACCGCCGAAGGCCACGCCGTGCACGGCCGCGATGACCGGCACCGGCACTTCGCGCCACACCATCGCCACCTGCTGCGCGGCGTTCGAGAGGCCGTGCGTGCGCGCGACCAGGTCGGTGCCGCCGGCCGAGGCGCCCAGCACGTCGCTGGCGGCGCCCTGCCCCATGCGTTCGAACGACGCCATGTCGAGCCCCGCGCAGAAGGCCTTGCCGCGACCCGCGATGACCACGGCGCGCACGCTCTTGTCGCCCCGCAGCGCCTCGCCCGCCTGGACCAGCGCGTCGAACATCGCGGGGTCGAGCGCGTTCATCTTGTCGGCGCGCGCCAGCTGCAGTTCCACCACGCCGTCGGCGTGGCGGGTCCATTCGATACGGTCGCTCATTGCACGTCTCCTGTCGGTGTCGGGGTATCGGCTCAGTATCGCGCGACTGGGCCGCTGGGCGATGATGCGCACTGTCGCCGACCCAACACCTCCGCCGCCTCGCCATGCCCCTGGACCGCCGTCACTTTCTCCTGCAATCGGGCGCCACCGCCGCCGTCGTCGCGCTGTTCGGCCAGGGCTGCGCGCGCTCGCAGCTGCCGCCTTCCACGGGCGCGACGACCCCGTCGGGCTTCTTCACCAGCGTGCCCATTTCGCAACGCGATGCGGTGGTGGTGCCGCCCGAGTACGAGTGGCAGATGCTCTACCCCTGGGGCGCGCCCACGGGCGTTGCGGGCCGCATGCCGGCCTTCGCGCCCGACGCCGGCAACAGCGCCGACGAGCAGGCCCTGCAGGCCGGCATGCACCACGACGGCATGCACTTCTTCGCGCTCGATGCGCGCGGCGAACGCGGCCTGCTCGTGATGAACCACGAGTACACCGACGAGCAGCTGCTGCACACCGACGGCGTGAAGGCCTGGAACGCCGACAAGGTCCGCAAATCGCTGCATGCGATGGGCGTGTCGGTCATCGAGGTCCGCCGCACACAAGAAGGCTGGCGCCAGGTGCTGCCCTCGCCCTACGCGCGCCGCGTGCACGGCCGCACGCCGATGCGCATCGCCGGCCCCGCCGCGGGCACGCCGCTGATGCGCACCGCCGCC
This sequence comes from Variovorax boronicumulans, assembly GCF_009811375.1. Classification (NCBI taxonomy): domain Bacteria; kingdom Pseudomonadati; phylum Pseudomonadota; class Betaproteobacteria; order Burkholderiales; family Comamonadaceae; genus Variovorax; species Variovorax boronicumulans. The sequence goes on along the minus strand of NZ_BKDH01000001.1, from coordinate 1,815,077 downwards.
GACCCGACGGGCACCGGCGTCTTCGGCACCTTCGCCAACTGCGCGATGGGCGTCACGCCCTGGGGCACCTACCTGACCTGCGAGGAGAACTTTCATGGCTACTTCGGCGGCCCGAAGGAGGTAGCCAAGAACGCGACACCCGCGCAGCGCCGCTATGGCACGGTGCCGGGCGCGCAATGGGTCGAGTACTGGCGCTTCGACGAGCGCTTCGACCTGAGCCGCCACCCGAACGAGCCGCACCGCTTCGGCTGGGTGGTCGAGATCGATCCCTTCGACCCCGAATCGGTGCCCGTCAAGCGCACCGCGCTCGGCCGCAAGCGCCAGGAAAGCGCGACCTGCACCGTGGCCAGGGACGGCCGCGTGGTGGTCTACATGGGCGACGACGCGCGCTTCGAATACATCTACAAGTTCGTGAGCCGCGACCCCGTGCGCCCTGGCACCGATGCCGCCGCGCGCGCCGCCAACCGGCACCTGCTCGACGAGGGCACGCTGCATGTCGCGCGCTTCGACGCCGATGGGCGCGGGCGCTGGCTTGAACTCGTGCACGGGCGCCACGGCATCGACGCCGCCAGCGGCTTCGCCAACCAAGCCGAAGTGCTGATCCACGCGCGGCTGGCGGGCGACATCGTCGGCGGCACGAAGATGGACCGCCCCGAATGGATCGCCGTGCATCCGCACAGCGGCGAGGTGTACGTCACGCTCACCAACAACTCGCAGCGCGGCGACCTCGGCAAGCCCGGCGCCGACGCCGCCAACCCGCGCGCGCCCAACTTCTTCGGCGGCATCCTGCGCTGGCGCGAGGACGGCGGCGACGCGGCCAGCACCGCCTTCGCCTGGGACCACTACGCGCTCGCAGGCGACCCCACGCAGCCCGGCGCCGGCACGCGCTACCCCAGCGACAGCGCCGACGCATTCGGCTGCCCAGACGGCCTGCACTTCGACAGCGGCGGGCTGCTGTGGATCCAGACCGACATGAGTGGGCAGTCCATGGGCAAGCCGCCCTATGCCGCGCTCGGCAACAACCAGATGCTGTGCGCCGACCCGGCCACGGGCCGCATCCAGCGCTTCCTCACGGGGCCCAACGGCTGCGAGATCACGGGCTGCGTGGTCACGCCCGACCGGCGCACGCTGTTCGTCAACATTCAGCACCCGGGCGAGTCGCGCGACGACGGCGACGCGAAGCACAACAGCGCCTGGCCCGACGGCGCGCAGCCCGGCAGCGCCCGCCCGCGCTCGGCCACGCTGGCGATCCGCCGGCGCGACGGCGGTATCGTCGGCACCTGACAGTCGAACACATCACAACAACAGCCCCAGGAGATCCCCGTCATGAGCATCCGCATCGTCCGCCTCGGCACCCCGCGCGCACCCGGCGAGGGCCTGCGCATCGGCACCGTGCGCCGCCCGCCGCGCGGCGTGCCGAAGACCGAGTTCGCCTCGCAGAACTGGTACGACGTGTGGTACCCCAACCTCGCGCCGTCGGCCGAGACGATGAAGCTGGGGCAGGAAGCCGAGACCCCCGCGCAATGGAACGCCTTCATGCGCAAGTACAAGGCCGAGATGGCCGAGGCCGACGCGAGCCGCAGCCTCGACCTGCTCGCGGCGCTCTCGCACACCGCAGCGCTGGCGGTCGGCTGCTATTGCGAGGACGAGTCACGCTGCCACCGCTCGCTGCTTCGCGGCCTGCTGGCCGAGCGCGGGGCGGACATCGCGGCCTGAGCGCGGTCGCTCAGACCAGCGGCGCGCCGACGAACACCGGCAACTGCTCGGCCTGCGCCGTGTACGCGGCGAGCAATGGAAAGTCCGCCGGGCGCACCGCGTCGGGCAGGATGAACTGCGTGAAGGTCCAGGCCACCGCCGCCGAAATACCGCCCTGCGTGATCGTGTTTTCTGCGGGTGCCGCCAGCGGCGCAGCCGCCAGTTCGCGCTCCACCTCGGCATAGGCCGTATTCAGCTGGCCCTGCACGCGATCGACCCACGGCTGGTGCTGCTTCTCGCTGGGCCGCAGGTTGCGCTCGTAGACGATCTGCACCGTCTTCTCGCAGGCTGCGAGCGCGAGCCCCGTGAGGCGCAGGTCGCGCAGCCGGGCGGCCGGGTCGGCAGGCCACAGGCTGCGGCCGGCGACCGCTTGCGCGTGGTCGATGATGAGCGTCGAATCCATCAGCACCGTGCCGTCGTCGCACACCAGCGTCGGGGCCTTCACCACCGGGTTGATCGCGCGGAACTGCTCGAAGGTGCTGAAGACCGAGATCGAGCGGTGCTCGAAACCGAGGCCGAGCAGGCGCAGCGAGATCGCGGCGCGGCGAACGAAGGGCGAGTCGAGCATGCCGACGAGTTGCATGGGGTCTCCTGAAGAAAGATGACCACCACCATAGCGGCTGCGTCGCACGCGCAGAAGGGCAACCCATCGAAAATCGGCGCCGCCTACCGATCGATCATCGGTCCCCTCTTCTTTCGCCGCACGCCATGACCCTCGACAAGAAAGACCGCCTCATCCTCGAAGCCCTGCAGACGGACGCGCGCCAGAGCCTGGCCGCGATCGGCAAGCGCATCGGCCTGTCGCAGCCGGCCATGAGCGAGCGCGTGCGCAAGCTGGAGCATGCGGGCGTGATCGAAGGCTATGGCGCGCGCGTGAACCTGCGCGCGCTGGGCGTGGGGCTGGAGGCCATCATCCGCATCGACACCACGCACGCGGCCATTGCGCGCTACCTCGCGCTCTTCGAGGCCATGCCCGAGGTGCTCGCGGTGGACCGCGTGACCGGCGCCGACTGCTTCTTCGTGCGCTGCGCCATCGCCGAGCCGACCGACCTGGAGCGCGTGGTGGACGCGCTGGCGGTCGACGGTTCGGTGACCACCTCGCTGGTGCTGTCGAGCCCCGTGCGCAAGCAGGTCACCGTGGGCGCCGCGAAGCCGCCGCGCAAGTAAGCGTCAGCGCTGCGCCTTGTCCTTCTGGTTCTGCGCCTCGATGCGTTCGCGCGCGGCCAGCCAGTCGGCGTCGCTCCACTCGCGCAGCTCGTAGAAGTTGCCGCCGGTGGCCAACGCATTGCCGCCGTCCATCATGATGCTCTGGCCCGTGAGCCAGTCGCACTGGCCCGGCGCCATCAGGAAGGACGCGAGGTTCTGCAGCTCGCTCATGCGGCCCACGCGCGCCATCGGGTTGGTCTTGATGCTGCGCGCACCGGGTTCCTCGCCGGGGTTCAGGCGCTTGCTCATGCCCTCGGTCGGGATCTCGCCCGGGCCCACCGCGTTCAGGCGGATGCCGTGGCGCGCCCACTCCACCGCGAGCGACTTGGTCATGACCTCGATGCCCGCCTTGCTCATGGCCGAGGGCACGACGTAGGGGCTACCGTTGTCGACCCAGGTGACGATGATGCTCATCACGCTGCGGAAGGCGTCGCCCGGCTTCCACGCGCCCGACTTGGCCTGCGCCACCCAGCGCTTGCCCACCGCCTGCGTCACGTAGAAGCTGCCGTGGAACACGATGTTGGCCACGGCGTCGAAGGCGCGCGGCGAGAGGCTCTCGGTCGGCGAGACGAAGTTGCCCGCCGCGTTGTTGACGAGGCCGGTGAGCCCGCCGCTCTGGAACAGGCTCTCGACCATGTCGTCGACCTGCTGCGCGATGCGGATGTCGACGCCGAAGGCATCGATGCGCCGATCGGGAAACTGCTGGCGCCAGGCGGCGGCGGTTTCTTCACAGACCGCCTGGCGCCGGCCGCAGATGGCGACGTCAGCGCCCAGGCTCAGGAATCGCTCGGCCATGGCACGGCCGAGGCCGGTGCCGCCGCCGGTGACGAGGATGCGCTGGCCGCGCATCAGGGATGCTTCGAACATGAGGGGTCTCCTTGGCGTTGCGGCAGCGGCAGGAGCGCGTGCTGCCATCGGCCGCATGCTACGACCGACAGGCCGCCATGGCTTGCGGAATCTGGCTCTGCCGGCGGGTGAAAATGGCCGCGCCCCCTTCCCTTTCACCCCCTGGACCTTCCGGACACACGACCCATGCCCCGTTCCTCCGATGCTTCCTTCCTGCCGCTCGACGGCGTGCGCGTGCTGAGCCTGGCGCTCAACCTGCCGGGCCCCGCCGCGCTGCTTCGCTGCCGCACGATGGGCGCGGCCTGCCTCAAGCTGGAGCCGCCCGGCGGCGATCCGATGGGGCTGTACAACCGGCCCGCGTACACGGCGCTGCACGAGGGCGTGGAGGTCCGCACGGTCGACCTGAAGACCGAGGCCGGCCAGGCGCAGCTGCATGCCGAGCTGGCCCGCACCGACGTGCTGCTGACCTCGTTCCGCCCGTCGGCGCTGCAGAAGCTGAAGCTCGACTGGGCCTCGCTGCAGGCGCGGCACCCCGCGCTGTCCCAGGTCGCCATCGTCGGCGCACCGGGCGAACGCGCCGAGGAGCCGGGCCACGACCTGACCTACCTCGCCGAGAGCGGCCTCGTCACCGGCACCGCGCTGCCGCCCACGCTGTACGCCGACATGGGCGGTGCGCTGCTGGCGAGCGAAGCGGTGCTGAAGGCCGTGCTGCAACAGAGCCGCCAGCGCGGCGGCGTGTACCTCGAGGTGGCGCTGAACGCCTCGGCCGACTGGCTCGCCCTGCCCCGCACCTGGGGCCTGACAAAGCCCGACGGCGCGGTGGGCGGCGCACACGCCGGCTACCGGGTCTACCCCTGCGCCGACGGCCGCGTGGCCGTGGCGGCGCTGGAACCGCACTTCGCCGCGCGCCTGTGCGACGTGGCCGGCGTGGCGCCGCCGGACATGATGGCGCCGGCCACGCACACGGCACTCGCCGCCTGGCTCGCGACGCGCACGCGCGCCGAGCTGGAGGCCATGGGCCGTGAGCGCGACGTGCCGCTGCTCACGCTGGCCGACTGACGGCGCTCAGGACGCCGGCAGGCGCAGGTCGCTCAGCTTGCGGTCGAGCTTGATGAGCCAGATGCGCGTCGGCCGCTCCAGGTCGGAGCCGCGCGTGATGCGTGCTTCGGTCGCGCCCGCCGGGCAATCGCGGAGCTTGCCGTCGACATCGACCTTGCACTCTTCCACGCTGCCAGCCAGGCGGGTGCCATCGGCGCCGAGCAGCACGGTGCCCAGGCCGAAGTCGTTGTCGTTCACCAGCGCCAGCGTCTGGTCATCGACGACCGTCAGGCCCTCGGCCTTCTCGGCCAGCCAGCCCAGCAAGTTCAGGTCGAGCAGCTCGGTCTTGCGCATCGTCACCACGGTCGAATAGTCGACGCCATTCGACGGGGCCTGCGTGATGCTGCTGATCTCGAGGTTGTGGTTGAACTCCGGGGCTGCGATGTTCGTCGCGTTGGCCGGCAGCTCCACCAGCATCAGCTTGTTGAACACCTTGCCGTCGCCCTTGCGCGCGCCCTGCTCGATCACGATGAAGCGGCCGTTGCCCAGGCTCACCATGTCGCCGAGCTTGGCGTTGCCGGTGCGGTCCTTGTCGTACTGGCTGCCGTCGATCGGGTAGGCGTAGAGCTTGGAGGTCTCGGTGGCCGGATCGAACGCGAGCCAGCGCGTGAACTTGGCGATGTGGCGCACGTCGGTGTTGCTGCCGCCCGGCGGCTTGGCCTTGATCGACTTGCCGTTGGCGTCGCGCGGATCGATCGGGCTCTGCAGGAAGCCGTGCAGCACGCCGCTGGCCACATCGAGCGTCAGGCCTTCCATGCCGCGGTTGGGGCGGCGCTGCGCCAGCACCGCCGGCAGGTCGGTGGCGCCGGGGCCGGGCGCGTACTTCTTCTCGACCACACCGCTGGCGATGTTCAGGCGCGCGATGAAGGGGCCGTACTCGTCGCTGGTCCACAGCACGTTGCGCGCCTTGTCGAGCACCAGCGTCTCGGGGTCGAGGCCGTTGGCGTCGTAGCCGGCCTTGGCCTCGTCGAACTTGTACTGGTCGGTCAGCGGGGTCTCGCCGGTCGAGCCCACGCCCGAGCGCGGCGGCAGGCCGGTGATCTTGGTGTTGGCGTCGCGCTTGAGCGGCACGCTGGTGCTGAGCACGGCGCCGGTCTTGCCCACGCGCACGATGCCGAAGCTCGGTGCGAACGACGGCGCCGGGAACACCTTGCTGATGCTGGTGACACCATCGCCGCCGCCGGGCACGGGGGCGGTCGGGCCGTCGCCGTTGGGGCCGCGGTCGGTGATGGCGTAGAACTCGAGCGCGCCGTCGTCGGCCTTGCCCTTGAACGCCAGGCCCGAGCCGTAGGCCGGCAGGAAGCCCTGGGGGAAGTCGGCCTTGATGTCCGTGCTGTCGCCCTCGTAGGGCACGTGGAAGCGGGTGTCGGCCTGCAGCTGGTAACGCGTGACGGCGATGCCGATGGCGCCGAGCTGGTTCGTCTGCGTCGACGCCTCGGTGACCGGTGCGGCCAGGCGCGAGGCCAGCGTGTCCTCGAAGTGTTCGCGGGCCAGCATGCGGCGGTTCGAGTCGACCATGCGGGCATTGTAGGGAGCGGGCAACGCGGCCAACACCGCGTTGAGCGCGGTGTGGAAGGCGTCGGGCGAGGCGTTGAAATCGAGCGCGCCGGCCGTCAGGGCGGCCTTGAGCGCGGGCGTCAGGCGGATGCCGTTGGCGGGGTCGCGGTCCTCGTCGAAGCTTTGCAGCGCGAGCAGGCGGTTGACCACGGCATCGGCCTTCACGTCGCTGCCGCCGGCCAGGGTGAGCGGCGTGATCGCTTCGCCGCATGCGGCGCTGCCCAGGGCCAGCGCGCCGGCGCTGAAGGTGACGGTCTCGCCATCCTTGCAGATGAACTCGCCCTTGGCGTTGGTGGCGGCCTTGGGGGCGCTGCCGGCCACGTAGTCGAGGCCTTCGACTGCGGCATCCAGGAAGGTGCCCGTCTTCGACTGTGCAGCGGGCGGATTGGTCGTGCCGCCGCCCACCGGGAACGACCAGCCGCCCCCGCCGCCGTTGCCGCCGCCGCAGGCGGTCAGCACCGCGCCAGCGCCCACGAGCGCCAGCCATCCCATCCTCGATCCTCTTGTTGTCTTGCGCATTGCTTGTTGTCCTTGTGATGCGCCCGCGCAAAGGCGCAAGCCCCGGCGATTAATGCCGAGGCAGATGACAAGCCCGTGAAATTGCAACCGACAGGTTGCGGTGGTCGGCGCCTTTTCAGCGGCCGCTGCCGTCGCGCTGCCGGTCTTCGCGCTTGACCGCGAGGTAGGTGTCGAGGTCGACCTCGTGCAGCTGGCGCGGGTAGCGCTCGGCCGCCGCGAACCAGTAGCGCTGCCGGCGCTCGGCCGGGTCGTTGGCGCCGGTCGCCAGGTAGGCGTCGAGCGTGAGGAAGTAGCGCATCGCATTGCGCTCCACCAACCCGCGCAGGCCGCGGATGTACTCGGGCTGGCCGTCGGCGCCCTTGCCCACCACGGTGAAGCCCACCTTGGAACTGCCGAAGGTGGCGAGGTAGGCCTGCGTGGCCAACCGCACCATCGTGTTGTGGTTGTAGCCGTAGCTGAAGTGCAGGAAGGTCTTGCGCTCGTCGAGCGCCACCGCTTCGAGCCGCACGCGGTAGTTGCTGGTGCCGAACGGGCCGGTGTCGGCCGACATCTCGACCTGCAGGTGCTCGGGGGTGGCACTGGCCACGCGGTAGGCAAAGGGCAGCTCGAAGGCCTGGTCGACCGGCTTGTCGTAGCGGCGCACCACGAACAGCGTGAGCGTCTCCTTGCCCTGCGGCGAGGTGCTGATGCGGCAGCGCCGGTTGTTGATGTGCAGCGTGAGCAGCTCGCACCAGTGGTCCGAGCCCTTGAGCGCCGCGCTGACCTTCGACAGCGGATGCTCGACCACGGCGTAGATGTCGCCCTCGAGGCCGCCGGGCGTCTCGGTTGAGTCGAGCTGCACGGGACGCCCGAAGCGGCTCTGGTCGAGCTTGTCGCTGAGCTTCTGGTGCTCGGCGCGCAGGGCCTGGGCACCCGCGGGCGCGGAGGCCTCGGGGGCCGCCGCCTGCGCCAGCAGCGACACGCCGCAGCAGGCGGCCACCGCCAGGATGCGCTTCCACGAAACCGGCACGGGGGGCAAACTGCTCATCATGGGGCTACACGATACCCCGGTTCCGCCGCACCAGCAGCAGCATCGCCCCCGCCAGCAGCGCCGCGCCCAGCCATTGGCGCGGCGCCATCGGCTGCGCCAGCCACAGCGCCGCGAGCCAGGCCGCCACCAGCGGCTCGATCAGCGTGCCGACCACCGCCGCCGTCGGCGAGAGCCGGCGCGCACCCCAGGCGAAGGCCAGGTAGGCGACCGAGGTGGTGGCCACGCCGGTGTAGGCCGCGCCCGTCCATTGCGCCGTGCCCTCGGGCCAGGTGATGCCGTTCGCCACGGCGACGCCGAGCATGCACAGCGCCGCGGCGCTCATGCCCCAGGCGGACGCGGTGACGGCCGGCACCCGCGCCGGCATGCGCGCGTTGCCCAGCACCACCAGCGCATAGCAGACGGCCGAGCCGAAGGACCACGCGAGCCCGGCACCGTAGCCCGCCGGCAAGGCGCCCCAGCCCTCGGCCGGCATCACCAGCAGCAGCACGCCCGCCAGCGCCAGCACGAGGCCACCGAGCAGGCGCGCGCCGAAGGGCTCGTAGCCGCGCAGCACCGACACGCAGGCCACGATCAGCGGCGCGCAGCAGATCGAGATCACCGTCGGCAACGCGGCGCCCAGGTGCGCGATGCCGGCGAACCAGCAGCTCACGTTCAGCGCCATCGCGGCGCCGGTGCCGACGACGTGGCCCTGCTCGCGGCGCGTCAGATAGCGCCAGCCGGCATCGGCGACCGATGAACGCCGCGTCGCCTGCCAGTGCAGCCACCACAGCAGCGGCATGCCCAGCGCGAAGCGCGCCAGCGACAGGCTGTGCGGCGCGATGCCGCCGTCGATCAGGAATTGCGCCACCAGGGCGCCGCCGCCCCAGAGCACGCCGGCCAGCAGCACGCCGCCCCAGGCCAGGGCGGCCGTTGTTCTTGCATTCATGTTGAAACTCTCCGTAAGGCCCGTCGCCTCGGCGTCGCGTCGACGCATTGCCGGGGGCGGGCATGACCATCCGGCCACCGCCCGGCGTTCTTCATTCAGCAGAAGAAGGCGGACGGCAGCGACCACTTGCGGGCCTGACGGGCGCGGCGCGAGGCGCGCGCGAACGTCAGCGGCAGGTCGACGAAGGGGGAGAGTGATGCAGGTGCATGAGCGGCCGATGATAGGAGCGGCGCCCCGCGCCCACAAGAGAGAATCGCCCGCATGTGCCCTGCCCTCTTTCACCGCTATCCATGAAGCGCCAAGGTCGACTCGTTCGTTGGGAGGCCGAGCGCGGCTTCGGTTTCATCCGCAGCCCGGAGGTGTCGGCCGACGTCTTCGTGCACCTGCGCGACTTTCGCGACCGCGAGCTGAAGCCGCAGGTCGGCATGGCGGTGCACTTCGAAGAGATCCATGTCGGCGGCAAGGGGCCGCGTGCGGTGGCCGTGGAAGCGGCGGCGGCCTCGGCGGGTGCCGCACCCCGCGCAGCATCACGCGCGCAGCCGCGCCGGCCCTCGGGACGCAGCACAGCTGGCACACCGTGGGGTGCGTGGCTGATCGGGGTCTACGCAGTCGGCCTGGGCGCCGCCGTGTGGCTCGGTCGCCTGCCGCTGCTCGCGCTGGCGGTCGTCGCGGGGCTGAGCCTGCTCGCCTTCGGGGCCTACGCCTTCGACAAGCGCGCGGCGCAGGCCGGGCGCTGGCGCACGCAGGAAAGCACGCTGCACCTGCTCGCTCTCGCGGGCGGCTGGCCGGGCGCATGGTGCGCGCAGCAGCTGCTGCGGCACAAGTCGAGCAAGGCGAGTTTCCTGTGGAGGTTCTACGTCACGGTCGCGCTGCATTGCGCGGCGCTGGGGGCGTGGGTGTTCTGGCTGTCGAAGCACGCGGCCTTGGCCTGACCGCGCCTTCAACTCAACGCCTCAACGCACCTTGCGTGAAGGCTTGTTGAGCGGCTTGCCACCGCTGCCGTTGTCGCGCGGCGGCAGGCCCGTGTGCTGCGTGAGGATGCGGCCCTTGGAGGGCTTCACCGGCGCCAGCCGGACCGGTGCCGCGGCCTTGGCGGCCACCGGCGCGGAGGTCGAGTTCTTGCGGCGCGCGCTCGTGTAGCCGCCATCGGTCAACGGCTGCCACGTCGGGATCAGGTGGTGCTTGCCGTTGCCGATGAGGTCGGCGCGGCCCATGCTCTTCAGGGCTTCGCGCAGCAGCGGCCAGTTGTTGGCATCGTGGTAGCGCAGGAAGGCCTTGTGCAGGCGGCGACGCTTGTCGCCGCGCACGATGTCCACCGTCTCGCTCTCGCGCGTGATCTTGCGCAGCGGGTTCTTGTTGGTGTGGTACATCGTCGTCGCCGTGGCCATCGGGCTCGGGTAGAACGTTTGCACCTGGTCGGCGCGGAAGCCATTCTTCTTGAGCCAGATCGCGAGGTTCATCATGTCCTCGTCGCTGGTGCCCGGATGCGCGGCGATGAAGTACGGAATGAGGTACTGCTTCTTGCCCGCCTCGGCCGAGTACTTCTCGAACATCTGCTTGAACTTGTCGTAGCTGCCGATGCCGGGCTTCATCATCTTCGTGAGCGGGCCCTGCTCGGTGTGCTCGGGCGCGATCTTCAGGTAACCGCCGACGTGGTGCTGCACCAGCTCCTTCACGTACTCGGGCGACTGCACGGCCAGGTCGTAGCGCAGGCCGGAACCGATGAGGATCTTCTTGATGCCCTTGAGCGCCCGCGCGCGGCGGTAGATCTTGATGAGCGGGTCGTGGTTGGTGCCCAGGTTCGGGCAGATGCCCGGGTACACGCAGCTGGGCTTGCGGCACGCCGCCTCGATCGCGGGGCTCTTGCAGCCCAGGCGGTACATGTTGGCCGTGGGGCCGCCCAGGTCGGAGATGGTGCCGGTGAAGCCGCTGACCGAATCGCGGATGGCCTCGACCTCCTTGATGATCGAGTCTTCCGAACGGCTCTGGATGATGCGGCCCTCGTGCTCGGTGATCGAGCAGAAGGTGCAGCCGCCGAAGCAGCCGCGCATGATGTTCACGCTGAAGCGGATCATTTCCCACGCGGGGATCTTGGTCGCGCCGTCGTGGCTGCCGTTCTCGTCGGCGTAACGCGGGTGCGGGCTGCGCGCGTACGGCAGGTCGAACACGTGGTCCATCTCGGCCGTGGTGAGCGGAATGGGCGGCGGGTTGATCCACACGTCGCGCGCCGTGGCGCCCTCGCCGTGCGCCTGCACGAGCGCGCGGGCGTTGCCGGGGTTGGTTTCCAGGTGCAGCACGCGGTTGGCGTGGGCATAGAGCACCGGGTCGCTGCGCACCTGCTCGTACGACGGCAGGCGGATCACCGAGCGGTCGCGCGGCGGCACGGCGATCTTGCCGCGGCCTTGCAGCGCCGGGTTGGGCACGAAGTTCAGCGGCTTGATGGCGGGGTTGACGACCGAACCGGCGGCAGAGCCCGCGGCTTCGGCGGCCTTGGCGACAGCTTCGGCCTCGTCTTCCTTCGCGCAGGTGGCGCCGTTGGCCTTGGCCTGGTCGGACACCATCAGGTACGGGTTGACGTGCGCCTCGACGCGACCGGGCTCGTCCACGCTGGTGGAGTTGATCTCGAACCAGGCCTCGGGCGTTTCGCGCCGCACATAGGCGGTGCCGCGCACGTCGGTGATCTGCTGCACCGGCTCCTTGGCGGCCAGGCGGTGCGCGATCTCGACGATGGCGCGCTCGGCGTTGCCGTACAGCAGCAGGTCGCACTTGGCGTCGACGACGATGGAGCGGCGCACCTTGTCCGACCAGTAGTCGTAGTGCGCGATGCGGCGCAGGCTGCCTTCGATGCCGCCGAGGATGATCGGCACGTCGTTCCAGGCTTCCTTGCAGCGCTGCGAATACACGATGGCCGCACGGTCGGGGCGCGAGCCGCCGACGTCGCCGGGGGTGTAGGCATCGTCGCTGCGGATCTTCCGGTCCGCCGTGTAGCGGTTGATCATCGAATCCATGTTGCCGGCCGTGACGCCGAAGAACAGGTTCGGCTTGCCCAGCACCTTGAAGGGCTCGGCGCTTTGCCAGTCGGGCTGCGCGATGATGCCCACGCGAAAGCCCTGCGCCTCGAGCATGCGGCCGATCACCGACATGCCGAAGCTGGGGTGGTCGACGTAGGCGTCGCCCGTGACCACGATGATGTCGCAACTGTCCCAGCCGAGCGCGTCCATCTCCTTGCGCGAGGTCGGCAAGAACTTGGCCGTGCCGAAACGGGCCGCCCAGTACTTGCGGTAGCTGGTCAGCGGCTTGGCGGCGCGCGCAAAAAAAGAGACGTCGACGGGGGCGTTCATCGGTGGGAGCGGACAGCGCCGGGGCGCCGCCTGTGTGGGCAACCCTCGATTTTAGGGTTTTCCAGCATTTCTGTCGCCCTGAAGATCCCTCGCCCCGGAATGAGCGGGACTTCTTTTAATTGCCAAAGTCAATCAATTTGCATGACAATGGCAACCATGTCCGCGCCAACCCCCTCCGTAGACCCGTCCGCCGTCAAGGCCATCCGCCGGTTCAACCGCTTCTACACGCGCCGCATCGGTGCCCTCGACCCCTACCTGGGCAGCGACCTGTCGCTGACCGACGTGCGCGTGCTCTACGAGCTGGCGCACCGCGAAACCCCCGTCGCCAGCGAGATCGGGCGCGACCTGGGCTTCGACGCCGGCTACCTCAGCCGCATCCTGCGCCGCTTCGAAACCCACGGCTGGCTCACGCGCGAGCCGCACCCGCGCGACGCGCGCCAGAGCGTGCTGCGCCTGACCGAAGCCGGCCACGCCGCATTTGCGCCGCTGCAACAGAAATCGCGCGACGAAGCCGCCGCCCTGCTCGCCGTGCTGCCGCCGGCGCAGCAGAACCAACTGGTGCAGGCCATGGACACCGTGCAGTCGCTGCTCGAACCGGCCGCATCGCCGGCCCGTCCCCAGGCCGCCGTGCTGCGCGACCCGGCACCCGGCGACATCGGCTGGGTGGTGCAGCAGCACGGCGAGTTGTACGCGCGCGAATACGGCTGGGACCATCGCTTCGAAGCGCTCGTGGCGGGCATCGCGGGCGAGTTCCTGCTCAAGTTCCAGCCCGAATGGGAGCGCTGCTGGATCGCCGAGCTCAACGGCGAGCGCGTCGGCGCGATCTTCGTGGTGCGCAAGTCGGCCACCGTGGCGCAACTGCGCATGCTGATCCTCACGCCCGCCGCGCGCGGGCTGGGCCTGGGCGGGCGCCTCGTGGACGAGTGCATCGCCTTCGCGCGCCGCAAGGGCTACAAGAAGATGACGCTGTGGACCAACAGCTGCCTCACGGCCGCGCGCAGCATCTATGCCAAGCGCGGCTTCCAGCTCACGCATTCGGAGCCGCACGAGGGCTACGGGCAGCCGCAGGTGGGCGAGACGTGGGAGCTGAAGCTGTAGCGCTTACTGCATGTACCAGCCGTGGCTCACCACCAGCGACTGGCCGGTCAACGCATTCGTCGGGAACGCCGCGAACAACAGCGCCACGCGCGCCACGTCATCGGTGGTGGTGAACTCGCCATCCACCGTCTCCTTCAGCATCACGTTCTTGATGACCTGCTCTTCGGTGATGCCCAGCGTCTTCGCCTGCTCGGGAATCTGCTTCTCGACCAGCGGCGTGCGCACGAAGCCCGGGCAGATCACGTTGGCGCGCACGCCGTGCTTGGCGCCCTCTTTCGCGACCGTCTTGGCCAGGCCGATGAGGCCATGCTTGGCCGTGACGTACGGCGCCTTCAGCAGCGACGCTTCCTTCGAGTGCACCGAGCCCATGTAGATCACGCTCCCGCCGCGGCCTTGCGCGTACATGTGCTTCAGGCAGGCCTTGGTGGTGAGGAACGCACCGTCCAGGTGAATGGCGAGCATCTTCTTCCAGTCGGCGAAGCTGAACTCGTCGACCGGATGCACGATCTGGATGCCGGCGTTGCTGATGAGGATGTCGATGCCGCCGAAGGCCTTCGCGCCCTCTTCCACCGAGGCATTGACCTGGTCTTCATTCGTCACGTCGACGCCCACGCCGATGGCCTGCGCGCCCGTGGCCTTCAGCTCGGCGGCGGTGGCGTCGGCCGCGTCCTTGTTGAGGTCGGCAATGATGATCTTGGCGCCTTCCTGCGCGAACAGGATGGCGATTTCCTTGCCGATGCCGCTAGCCGAGCCGGTGATGTAAGCGACCTTGTCCTTGAGTTGCATGGTGAAGCGTCCTTGGAAGTGGTGGATAGGAAAAGAGCGAGCAAGAACCGGGCACGCGCCCGGCCGTCTTCCCTCAGCGCGACAGCCCCGGCCGCTTGATGCGCCCGGTGCCCGGCTCGCCGAGGTCGAAGGTGGTCACGCCATTCACCGTGGCGTCGGCACGCAGCGTCTCGGGGTGCGCAAGCGTCTTGCCCATGTCGCGCACGCCCGATTCCCAGTGCTCCTCGACCGCGGCACGCGAGAACTCGTAGTCCTTCGACTCGAGCTCGTACGACTTGTCGCGGTAGATCAGGTGAAAGATGTCGATCGGCTCGTGCGTGAGCTGCGCCTGCACCTCGACCACGCTCGGGTCGTTGCGCAGGCCGGGCGGCAGCTTGGCGATCAGGTCGGCAATGGCCTGCTGCAGGTTCATGTTGGCCGCCAGCGCATCGGTGTTCAGGCGCGTGCGGCTCGAGTAGGTGATGTCCTTCTGGCGTTCCATCACGCCCGACAGCGTGGTCGGCATCTCGCCGCGCGCGTTGAACAGGTCGACCTGCAGCACCACCAGCGCCTCGGAGCGCGGATGCGTGTCGAGCACGTACTGCAGCGGCGTGTTCGAGACGATGCCGCCGTCCCAGTAGTCGTCGCCGTCGATGTGCACCGGCGCAAAGCCCGGCGGCAGCGCGCCGCTGGCCATGATGTGCTCGGGGCCGATGCGCTGGCGCGTGTTGTCGAAGTACACCGAGTTACCGGTGCGCACGTTGACGGCGCCCACGCTGAAGCGCGCCTCGCAGGCGTTGATGCGGTCGAAGTCGATGAGCCGCTCCAGCGTGGCCTTCAGCGGCGAGGTGTCGTAGTAGCTCAACAGCGGCGCGGCGCCGCCCAGCAGCAGGGCCGGCGAATAGCGCGGTTCGAAGAAACCCGGAATGCCGACCAGCGAGGCCATGGTGGCGCTCCACTGGTTCTGCGTGGCGCGGTCGCCCAGCCACGACGGCAGGCGTTGCGCCGGCCCCGAAGACACCAGGTGCCAGAACTCGCGCAGCCGGTCGACCCGCTGCGCGGGCGCGTTGCCGGCAATCAGTGCGGCGTTGATGGCGCCGATCGACACGCCCGCGATCCAGTGCGGCTGCAGGTCGGTCTCGCTGAGCGCGGCGTACACGCCCGCCTGGTAGGCGCCGAGCGCACCGCCGCCCTGCAGCACCAGCGCCTTGCGGGCGGTGCGCATGCCTTCGCGGCGGGCGATGAAGGGATGGGGTGGTGCGTGCGAAGAAGAGGAAGCAGCGGTGGCGGCGCGAGGCTTTTTCTTGGGTGTCGTCGTCATGCGGTCATTGGACACCAGCCCCGCGACAGCCACCTGACCAGGGGCCTTTTCGCGGCTTCGGCCCGGACGAATCTCACATCTTCGGCAGCATCTGCCCGCGGATCTCGCCGCCCGGGTTGGCGGCCGTGTGGATGTTGGCGTACCACTTGCCGGCCACGAGATCGGCCGCCTGCGCCGGCGTGAGCGTGGCCTGGCCCTCGATCGGGCTGGCCGGACTCGCGAAGGGCAGCACCACGCCGGCATTCGCACCCGCGGCGGCGGGGCCGTGGAAGTGGGCCGCCGTGGCCGGGCCGCTCAGGCCTTCGTAGGTGATCTTGTACTTGAGCACGTTGGTGTCGCGGTTGAGCCAGGCCTCGGCCATTCCGCTGCCGCGCGTCATGTTGGGCGGCACCTGGCTGGCCGCGTTCATCGCGCCGCTGAAGCTCGCGACGTTCGACTTCGACATCATTCCGCAGCCGGCCAGTGCGACGGCGGCCAGGCCCGCGACGAGGGTGCTGCGCCAGAGTGTGCGAGTGTTGTTCATGGTCGGGGTCTCCTGTGGATGAAAGCATTCAGCATAGGCAGACGCCGCCTGCGGCCTTGTCGGCCAGCGCCCCTTCTTCGCACGCCTGTGCAAGAGAATGCAACGATGATTTCCGACGACACACTCCCTTCCGCACACGACGTGGTCGCCTTCTGGCGCGATGCCGGACCCGAGCGCTGGTTCGCGAAAAGCGATGCCTTCGATGCCGCATGCATCGACCAGTTGGCCGCCGCCCACCAGGCCGCGGCCAGCGGCCGGCTCGACCACTGGGCCGACACCGGCGAAGGCGCCCTGGCCCTGCTCGTGCTGCTCGACCAGTTCCCGCGCAACGCCTGGCGCCAGAACCCGCACATGCTCGCCACCGACGGCCTCGCGCTGGCCGTGGCGCGCCGCGCCGTCGAGGCCGGCTTCGACCGGCAGGCCGACGCTCTGATGCAGCGCTTTTTCTACCTGCCCTTCATGCACTCGGAGGTGCTGGCCGAGCAGGAGCGTTCGGTCGAACTTAACGCCACGCAGGACGCCAACACGCAGCGCTTCGCCGTGCTGCACCGCGACATCGTGGCGCGCTTCGGACGCTTTCCGCACCGCAACCGGATGCTCGGTCGCACGTCCACGCCCGAAGAGCAGAAGTTTCTCGACGACGGCGGCTTCGCAGGCTAAGCAGTGTCGACGTGCGCGGGCAGCGGCACGTCGCGCGTTGGCGAGGCGTGGCCTGCCGGCTCAGCCAGGGTGTCTTTCATCGAGCCGTAGGTGCGCGCATAGACCCAGGTGAACTCGGCGCCCAGCAGGAAGATCTGCGCCGAGTAGTACACCCACACCAGCACCACCACCAGCGAGCCGGCCGCGCCGTAGCCCGAGGCCACGCTGCTCTTGCCGATGTACAGGCCGATGAGGTGCTTGCCCACGGTGAACAGCAGCGCCGTCACCGCCGCGCCCACCCACACGTCGCGCCACTGCACCTTGGCGCGCGGCATGATCTTGTAGATCATCGCGAAGATCACCGTGACCATCGCGAAGCTGAAGACGAAGTTCACCACCTGCGCCAGCGTGGCCCAGGCACCGAACATCGGCGACCACCACTTGCCCAGCGCAGCCAGCGCCGCGCTCGCCACCAGCGACACCATGAGCAGGAAGCCGATGCCCATGATCATGCTGAACGACAGCAGCCGCACGCGCAGCATGTTGAAGACGCCCTTGTTGCGGGTGCGCGCGGGGGCACGCCAGATGCGGTCGAGCGCGTCCTGCAGCTCGCCGAAGACGGTGGTCGCGCCCACGATCAGCAGCGCGATGCCGACCACCGTGGCCACGATGCCCTCGGTCGGCTTGTTGACCGCCTGCAGCATGCCCTGCACGGCCGCTGCGCCCTGCTCGCCCATGAGGCCCGAGAGCTGCGCGAAGATCTCGCCGCGCGCGGCCTCCTGCCCGAAGACGAGACCGGCCACCGCGATCACGATCAGCAGCAGCGGTGCGATCGAGAACACCGTGTAGTAGGCCAGCGCGGCGCCCATGCTCGGGGCGTAGTCGTTGGACCAGGAAGCGAAAGCGCGCCGGCAGAGATCGAAGAGTGCGCGAAGTCGAATGAGCATGGCGTCGGGTCCCGGTGAAGCAGTGCGCCTACGATAATCGTTCCACATGCATTCGTCCGCCCCTGCCGCGGCATCGCCGCCCGACCACCCGCAGCCCGCGTCGCCACGCGACCTTTTTGTTTCATTCACCTGGCTCGCGCTGCAGGGCTTCGGCGGCGTCCTCGCCATCGTCCAGCGCGAGATGGTCGAGAAGAAGAAGTGGCTCACGCCCGACCAGTTCCTCGAGGACTGGGCCGTGGCCCAGGTGATGCCGGGGCCGAACGTGATCAACCTCGCGCTGATGATCGGCGACCGCTACTTCGGCCTGCGCGGCGCCGTGGCCGCGGTGGCGGGCATGCTCACCGTGCCGCTGTTCGTGATCCTCGCGCTGGCCGTGCTCTACGCGCACTACGCCGCCAACCCGCAGGTGGCGGCCGCATTGCGCGGCATGGGCGCGGTGTCGGGCGGGCTCATTGCCGCCACGGGCATCAAGCTGATCCCGCAGCTGCGCAAGCACCCGCTGGGCTTTGCGACCTGCCTCGTGTTCGTGGCGCTGGTGTTCGCGGCCATCGCGCTGCTGAAGATTCCGCTGGGGTGGGTGCTGCTCGCTGTGGGCGGCGTGGCCTGCCTGTGGACCTGGAAGAAGATCGCGCCATGAACATCGTCATGCAATGGCACGACTGGCTGGCCCTCTTCGGGCAGTACCTGCTGCTGTCGCTGCTGTCGATCAGCGGCGCGATCACCACGGTGCCCGACATGCACCGCTATCTCGTGGCGCAGCACGGCTGGCTCACCGAGGCGCAGTTCACCTCCTCGGTCGCCATCGCCCAGGCCGCGCCCGGGCCCAACGTGCTGTTCGTCGCGCTGATGGGTTGGAACGTCGGGCTCAACGCAGGTGGCGGCATCGGCGCCGGGCCCATGGCCTGGCTGCTGGGCTTCTTCGGCCTGATGGTCACCATGGTCGGCATCATGCTGCCGAGCACCACCCTCACCTACGTCGCCACGCGCTGGGGCCACCGCAACCGCACGCGCCGCGAGGTGCGCGCCTTCAAGCAGGGCATGGCGCCGGTGGTGGTCGGACTGCTCATCGCCACCGGCTGGGTGCTGGCCGGCGGCAACCAGTCGACCGGCGTGCCGGCCTGGCACCTGTGGCTGCTCAGCGGCGTGGCCGCGCTGGTGGTCTGGCGCACGCGCATCCACCTGCTGTGGCTGCTGGGCTGCGGCGCGGCGCTGGGCGCGGTAGGCTTCGTTTGAGCCCTTTTCCTTTCTGCATACTTTTTCTTTCAGGAGCCCTCTGCCATGTCGCAACTTCGTCCGCTCGGCCGTTCCAGCCTTCGGGTGTCTCCCCTCGCCTTCGGTGGCAACGTGTTCGGCTGGACCGTCGACGAGGCTGCCTCGTTCAAGCTGCTCGACGCCTGGCTCGACGCCGGCTTCAACTTCGTCGACACGGCCGACGTCTACTCGGCCTGGGTGCCGGGCCATGTGGGCGGCGAGTCGGAAACGATCATCGGCAAGTGGCTCAAGCACAGCGGCAAGCGCAACCGCGTGGTGCTCGCCACCAAGGTCGGCAAGCCGATGGGCGAAGGCAAGGTGGGCCTGTCGCCCAAGTACATTCGCGAGGCCGTCGAGGCGTCGCTCAAGCGCCTGCAGACCGACTACATCGACCTGTACCAGTCGCACGACGACGATGCGAACACGCCGCTCGAAGACACGCTGGGCACCTTCGACGCGCTCATCAAGGAGGGCAAGGTGCGCGCCATCGGCGCCTCAAACTACACGGCGCCGCGGCTGGCCGAGGCGCTCGACGTGTCGGAACGCCTGGGCATCGCGCGCTACGAGAGCCTGCAGCCGCTGTACAACCTGTACGACCGCGCGGTGTTCGAGGACGCCCTGGAGCCGCTGTGCCTCAAGCGCGAAGTGGGCGTGATCAACTTCTACGCGCTGGCGGCGGGCTTTCTCACCGGCAAGTACCGCACCGAGGCCGATGCGGCCAAGAGCGCGCGCGGCGCCAACACCACGAAGAAGTACCTCAACCCGCGCGGCCTGCGCATCCTCGATGCGCTGGACAAGGTGGCCCAGCAGTACAACGCCAAGCCCGGCCAAGTCGCCATCGCCTGGCAGATCGCACGGCCCGGCGTGACCGCGCCGATCGCCAGCGCCACCTCGCTGGCGCAGCTCGAAGAGCTGGTGGTGGCCACGCAACTCAAGCTGGACGCGGGCACCATCGACATGCTCGACCGGGCCAGCGCCGAGACGTCGGCCTGAGCCTCGGCTAGCCGTCGACCGGGTTCAACGGCGTCGCCAGGATGCGCTGGTAGAACGCCACGTCGAGCCAGCGGCCGAACTTGAAGCCGGCCTGCTGCACGGTGCCTGAATGCGTGAAGCCCAGGCGCTCGTGCAGCGCGATGCTGCCGGCGTTCGACGCATCGATGGCGCCGACCATCACATGCACCTCGCGCGCGATCGCCTCGGCCACGATCGCCTCCATCAGCGTGCGACCCAGGCCCTCGCCGCGGTGCGCGGCATCGACGTACACCGAGTGCTCGACCGTGTACTTGTAGGCCGGAAAGGCGCGGAACGTGCCGTAGCTTGCGAAGCCCAGCAGCTTGCCGTTGTCGTCCACCGCGCCGATCACGGGAAAGCCGCCGGCGCGCTTGGCGGCGAACCACGTCACCATGTTCTCGGGCGTGCGCGGCTTGTAGTCGTACAGCGCGGTGGAGTTGACGATGGCCTCGTTCAGGATCGCCAGGATGGCGCCTGAATGGGCTTCTTCGGTGCAGGCGATGAGACGCATGGTGTTTCTCTGTCGTTCAATATAAGAGAATAATAATCTCATATGGGAAACACTTCACCTTCCACCCCCTCGCCGGCGCCGGCCGATGGCCACATCGATGCGCTCATCGCCACCCGGCTGCTGGCGCTGCGCCAGGCGCAGGGGCTCAGCCTCGCGGACCTGGCCGGGTTGTCGGGCGTGAGCAAGGCGATGATCTCCAAGGTCGAGCGCGCGCAGAGCAGCCCCACCGCCGTGCTGCTGGGCAAGCTGGCCGCCGGCCTCGGGGTCTCGCTGGCGCAGCTTCTCACCGAGGACAAGGCCCAGCCGCAACGGCTGCGCAAACGGGCCGCGCAGGAGGTCTGGCGCGACCCCGAAGCCGGTTACCTGCGCCGCCAGGTCGCCGAGCGCGGCGCGGGCAGCGGCGTGGAGCTGGTCGAGGTCGAACTGCCGCGCGCCGCGCAGGTTGGCTACCCGCGATGGAGCGGCGCGCCGTACCGGCAGAGCCTGTGGATGCTCGAAGGCGCACTGCAGGTCGACTACGGCGACGAGCGCTTCGAACTCGCCCCGGGCGACTGCCTCGACTTCGGCGTCGACCGGCCGCTGGTCTTCAAGGCGCTGGGGGCCACCGCCTGCCGCTACCTGCTGGTCGCCGTTCCCGATTGATTGAACGATTGCCTGACCGATGCGGTAGGCAAGCTCCCACACGCAGAGACGACTCAGGCCGGTCCGGGCCACGGGGTGTGTCGGGATACTGCAAGGCATCTCAGCTACCGGAGCCGCACGATGTCCTTTGCGCTTTACATGATCGGCTTTCTGATCTTCCTGGCCGGGGTCGCCTGGGGCGCCTCGGTGGCCGGCGTGCCCACGCTCTACATCGGCATCGGCGCGCTGATCCTGCTGGGCATCGGCGTCTTCAGCGCCGTGGCCCGCACGCGCAGCAAAGACCCGTCCTGAACGAGCCTGATCGCTTCACAGATCAGTTCACACAGGCTTCACGCCCGGCGCACATGGCGTCGCTAACTTCGCAGGCGCACCACACCCCGTGGTGCGCTTTGCAAGTCAGCCTCCCATGCACGCCTCTTCTTCCTGCCTCTTTTCTCCCCACGCACCTTCCTCGTCGGTCGCGCCCTGCCCCGCACCGGCCTTCGTGAGCGACCCGGGAACGGCCTGCACCCAGGTCGACCTGCTCGTCATCGGCGCGAGCTTTGCCGGGCTGGCCTGCGCCCGTGCCGCCGCCAAGGCCGGCCTGCGCGTGATGGTGCTCGAGAAGAAGGCCGCCGCCGGCGCCAAGCTGCACACCACCGGGATCATCGTCAAGGACGCGGTCGACAGCGTGCCGTGGCTGGCCGAAGTGCCGCCCGCGCTGGTGCGCCGCATCGAGGGCGTGCGGCTGTACGCGCCCGACATGCACCACGTCGACCTGCACGCGCCCGGCTACTGGTTCTGGGCCACCGACGCGCCCGCGCTGCTCGACTGGATGGTGGAGTCCACCCGGGCCTGCGGCGTCGAGGTGCGACTGGGCACGCTGTTCGAGCAGGCGCTGTGGGCGAACGGCCGCTGGGAGGTGCCGGTGGCGCAGGGCCCGTGCATCCGCGCGACCTACCTCGTGGGCGCCGACGGCCCGCACTCGCGCGTCGCCAAGGCACTGGGCCTGTCGCGCAACACGCGCTTTCTCTACGGCGTGGAGCACGAATACCAAGGCGCGCGCATGGCGCCCGATCTGCTGCATTGCTTCATCGACCGCCGGCTCGCGCCGGGCTACATCGGCTGGGCGCTCGATGGCGTCGGCGTGAGCCAGATCGGCCTGGCGCGCCGCATGGGCCGCCACGACACGGGCGCGCTGCGGCTCGATCCGCTCTTGCGCAAGATCGCCGCCGTGGTGTCGCCCGGCGACGCGCCGCCGGTCGCCGTGCGCGCCGGGATGATCCCCTGCGGCGGCGTGCTGCCGGTGGTGGCCCGCGAACGGGCGCTGCTGGTGGGCGATGCGGCGGGCATGGTGTCGCCCGTGACGGCCGGCGGCATCCACACGGCGCTGCAGCACGGCGAGCGCGCCGGTGAGGCCGTGGCGCGCTTCGTGCGCGGCGAGGCGGACGACCCCGCGACGTGGTTCGTGCGCGGCTACCCGCGCTTTCTGATGAAGCGCACGCTGCGCTGGGCTTTCGACCACTTCCAGAGCGACTGGATGTTCAACCGCCTGCTCGGCACGGCGCCGATGCGGCGTGCGGCGGAACTGGTGTACTTCCACCGCAAGGGCAGCGGGCCCGTGGCCCGCTAGGCCCCGCTCAGGCGCTGCGCTGGCGCATCGCCTCGTAGAGGCACACGCCGCTGGCCACCGAGACGTTCAGGCTCTCGACCGCGCCGGCCATGGGAATGCTCACCAGCTCGTCGCAGGTCTTGCGCGTGAGCTGGCGCATGCCCTCGCCCTCGGCGCCCAGCACCAGCGCCAGCGGGCGCTTGAAGTCGCTCTGGTAGATGGTGCCCGGTGCGTCGTCGCTGGTGCCCACGCACCAGATGCTGCGTTCCTTGAGCTCGTTGAGCGTGCGCGCGAGGTTGGTCACCATGAAGTACGGCACCGTCTCGGCCGCGCCGCTCGCCACCTTGGCGACGGTGGCGTTGATGCCGGCCGCATGGTCCTTCGGCGCGATCACCGCATGGGCGCCGGCGCCGTCGGCCACGCGCAGGCAGGCGCCGAGGTTGTGCGGGTCGGTCACGCCGTCGAGCACCAGCAGCAGCGGCACGGTGCCGGCCTCCTCGAGGCCCTCGAGCAGTTCGTCGAGCGAGCGGACCTGGGCCACGGGCTCGACCCGCGCGACCACGCCCTGGTGGCCGTGGCTGCCGCTGAGCTTGGACAGCCGCAGGCCGTCGGCCTCGACCAGCCGCACGCCGGCTTCTTGCGCACGCGCAATGAACTGTTTCATGCGCGCATCGCGCCGGCTGGCGTCGAACATCACTTCGAGCACCGATTTCGGCGCGGTCTTGATACGCACGCCCACGGCATGGAAGCCGAAGATCACTTTAGGGGAAGACATCCCCTGATTATCCCTACCCCCAGGCTTGCCCACTTCGTGTGGCCTCCTCCCCCCTGGAAGGGGGCAACACCAGCGGCCCGGCAAAGTCGGTTCCGCGGTGTTTCTCGAATAAATCCCTCGTCTGTCAGGCCAAGGGCAAGCCGCTGTTCGCGCGGGTGCGTTCGTCGTGCAGTTCCTGCACCACCAGGGCGTTCATGTGCACCTTCAGCGTGTTGCCCACGCTGCCCAGGTACTGGCAGGCGGCATACCCTTCGGCCGCCTTTTCGTAGCGCGCCACCCAGGCGTCGCGCGCGGGCAGCCGGTCGGGCGACACGGGCCAGACGCCCGGGCGCGGGCGCAGGTGTTCGCCGATGCCCACGCGCCAGGGCTTGGCGCTCAGGCGGGCGCGAAAGCAGTTCTGGTTGCGGCACATGCGCGCGTAGACCTTGTCGGCGCCCAGCGTCTGGAACACGTCGGTCACGGCGGCGTCGGACGGTGCGAAGACATCGTGCATGGCCAGCACGCGCAGCCCGGCCGGCGTGCGGTACAAGCGCAGGTGCCAGTCAGGATGCTGGTGGATGAAGCGCTCGACACGCGCCCGTGCGCCCGCCAGCGGATCGCTCTTGTCCTCGACCACGGGCAGGCCCTCCTTGTGGGCGCGCCAGAAGCCGAAGGCCGCCACCAGCATGAACGCGGCCACGCCCGCCATCGCCGAGCGCGTGGCGTAGCCCGCGACCATCGCACCGATGAACGCCGCGCCGATCACCGTCAGCCCGCGTGCGCTGCCGCGCGCGCCCTGGTTCTCGAAGTCGACGTCGACGAACAGCACGTCGGGCGTGTTGAGGCAGCGCGCACCGTAGCCGTTGCGGGTGACGACGCTGTCGCCCTGGCGTTCGACGATCTCCTCGCGGATCGGCACGCCATTGGCGCCGTTGTAGGCCAGCTTGCGTTCGCGGCGCTCCAGCTTTTCGCCGTCGACCACGATGCGGTCATAGGCCTCGCGCGTGCGCTGGTCGGCATGGGCCTGCGCGGCCAGCGGGCTGTCGTCGGACCAGCCGAAACGGCGCACCGTGACCTGCCGGCCGGCCACCCGCTCCTGGATGCGGCCTTCGGCCCAGAACTGGGGAACGATCACGGCCTCAGGCGCCCTTGAAATACGACCACGCCGCCGCTGCGATCAGCAGCACGACGATCACCGGCAGCCACTTGAAGCCACCGCCCGACACCCGGCCCGGCTCGGCCATCGGGTTCGCCGCCGGGCTCGACGGCAGGTGTCCGAAGTCGCCGGCGGCGGGGTTCTGGTGCGCCTCGACCAATTGCTTGGCCTCGGCCAGGCCCAGGCCGGTGGCCTCGCGCGTGAGGCGCACGGCCTCGACCTTCTGGCCCCGCGCCAGGGCCGCGAGCGCGGCGGCCGGCACTGCGGCGGGGCCGTTGCCCTGCATGCCGCTGCCGGTCTCGGCTGCAGCCTCGCCCCGGCCCCAGTCGCCTTCCTGCCAGTCGGCCGGCGCACCGGCGGCGACCGCGCCACTGTGGGCATAGCGCTCGACGGCCTCCTTGGACGACTTGAGGTCCATGCCAGTGCGCTCGCGCACGATCTTGATCGCCTCGATCAGGTTGCCGCGCTCCAGGGCGGCGATGGCCTCGGGGGGAAGCTGGGTCATGAACTCTCCTCTGTGTTCGGGGAGCGCCGCGGGAGCCGGGCGCTGTCTTTTTACTGACTCAGGCGGCCTGAGCGACGGTCGATTCTGGCGTTTTTTCGTTGAGCGCCACGCGCCCGGCTTCGATGGTGATGCGCCGCTCGCACTGCGAGGCGATGCCGCGGTCGTGCGTGACCAGCACCAGCGTGGTTCCCAGCTCGCGGTTCAGGTCGAACATGAGTTTCATGACCTGCTCGCCGGTGGCGAAGTCGAGGCTGCCGGTGGGCTCGTCGGCCAGCAGCAGGGCCGGCTGCACCACGAAGGCCCGCGCCAGCGCCACGCGCTGCTGCTCACCGCCCGACAGCACCTTGGGGTAGTGGCCCAGGCGCTGGCCCAGGCCGACGCGGCCCAGCATCTCGGTGGCGGCCTTGCGCGCGTCCTTGCGGTTGGCCAGCTCCAGCGGCAGCATGACGTTCTCGAGCGCGCTCAGGTTGCCCAGCAGCTGGAAGCTCTGAAACACGAAGCCCACGCGCTGGGCACGCAGCGCGGCGCGCTCATCCTCGTCGATGGCGAAGATGTCGTCGCCCGCCAGCTTCACCGTGCCGCGCGTGGGCGTGTCCAGCCCGGCAATGATCGACAGCAAGGTGCTCTTGCCGGAGCCCGAGGCGCCGACGATGGCGGCGGTTTCCCGCGCGCCCAGGGTGAAATGGATGTCCTGCAGAATGTCCAGCGTGCCGGCCGAGTCGGTGACGGACTTGAAGACATGCTCGACGGCGACAATGGCATCAGACGGGGGTTGGGACATGAAAGGCTTTTCGTTTTGAATCGACGTGACTTTATCTTGACCACCGCCGCGCTCGGCAGCGCGGGGGCATGGACGGCTGCGGCAGCCCAGGCTCCGGCTGGCAAGCCGGTGATCCTGGTGCTCGGTGATTCGCTGAGCGCAGAGTACGGCCTCAAGCGCGGTGAAGGCTGGGTACCCTTGCTGGAAAAAAGGCTTGCGCAGCAGAAGATCTCGGCCTCGGTGGTCAACGCCAGCATCAGCGGCGACACCAGCTCCGGCGGGCGCGCCCGCTTCCCGGCCCTGCTGGCACAGCACAAGCCCAGCCACGTGGTGCTGGAGCTGGGCGCCAACGACGCCCTGCGCGGCCTGCCGCTGTCGAACACCGAAGACAATCTGCTGCAGATCACCAAGGCCGCGCAGGCCGCGGGCGCGCGGGTGCTGATCGTCGGCATCCAGGTGCCGCCGAACTACGGCGGCGACTACACGCGGCGCTTCGAGGCCGTGTTCGCGAAGGTGGCGGGCGCGACGAAGTCGGCGCTGGTGCCCTTCCTGCTCAAGGGCGTGGCCGATGCGCCCGACGCCATGACGCTGTTCCAGTCCGACCGCATCCATCCGACCGCCGCGGCGCAGCCGCAGATCCTGGACAACGTCTGGCCGGAGCTGCGCAAGCTGCTGCCCAAGTAGCCTCGCCTCCTTGCGCGCGCCCCAAAGAAAAAGCCGCCGCAGGCCTGCGCCTGCAGCGGCTTTTCTGTTTTCAGGGGTGCCAGGAACGAGGGGTCATCCGTTCTTGGTCGGCAACTCGGGCGCCGTGGGGGGATCGCGTTCGAGCGATGCCACGTCGGTCTCCGGGTCTCCGGGGGCCAGCCCGTCGCTGCTCGGATTGAGCTTGCGGTTCGCCTTCTCCCGGAGCTTTTCTTCCTTCTTTTTCTTCTTGGCCAGCTCTTTCTGGCGCTTCTCGTAGCCGTAATTGGGTGTTGCCACTGCTTCTCCTTCAGGCGAGGCAGTCAGGGTGACTGCGCTTCAGCCTACTGTAAGCGATAACGGTGCAGTCTCAAGACGCGGCGCCGGCGGCCGTTTCGAACTCGAACACACCTTGCAAACCCGGGTAACGCTGGTGCATGAACCAGCCCATGGCCCCCGCGCCGGCCACCAGGGCCAGGACCGTCGCGGCCACCATCCATCCCATATGTTCGCCCATCGGCCAGAGGACGATCACGGCCAGCACCGGCAACAGCCCGGCGAGCGATGACAGCCACATCCAGCGCCTCGGGGCGGGCATGGGCGCCCAGGTTTGCGGGTCGATGCCGGCATCGATGAACACCTCGGCGTCGAAGCGCAGGCGTGGCCTCGGCTGGGTGGCCAGGTGCAGCAGCAACGCACGCAGCAGCACGGCCCGGTTGCGAAAGCGAAGGACACGGCCGGTGTCGACGGTGAGCGCCAGGGGCAGCCGGACCTCCCTGGGTTCGTCACCCCGCACGACCTGCTGGAACACCAGCCGCTTGACGATGGCTTCGCTCGATACGAACTCGGTCTTCACGTCATGGAAGCCCGCGCGCGCACGGCACACCTCGCGCCAATGCACCACCTGCGGCGATGCCGGATCGCCCCAGCACATGCCGTTCGCGTCGATCCGCAGCATCCCCTCGCCCACGCGCGGAAACTGGCGCAGCAAATACCAGATGCCGCCGCCCAGCATCCCGAAGAGCAACAGTCCGAGCAGCAGGAGGATCGCTTCGTTGCCGCGCGCGTTGGACCAATCCTCCTCGAGCATCACGGCGGCGACGAGCCCTGCCGCGATCAACGCGAAAAGCGCCACGAAGCCACCGATGAAGAGTCGCGTGCCGCGCAGGTCGGGCACGCCTTCCAGCGGGCCAGACCGTGCGAACGCCTCCAGCACCTGCACAGGCACGTCCAGCACCCGCGACGCGACGGCCTGCGACGCGGGCGGCAGCGCGACGCGTTGGCCCTTGCGGTGTTTCCTGCCCACTGCGCGCAACAGCGCCTACATCTGCAGCAAGGCTTGTTGCAGGTCGGCACGCAGGTCGTCCACGTCCTCCAGGCCGACCGAAAAACGCACCAGCGTGCCCTTGTAGGGCCAACGGGCGACGCTGGCGTCGCGCATCAGGCCGATGTCGTAGGGCACGACGAGGCTGATCGGGCCGCCCCACGAATAGCCGAGGCGGAAGAGCTTCAGGCTGTCGCAGAAGCGATCGACCTGCTCGGTGCTGAAGCGCTCGTCGAACACCACCGAGAACAGGCCCGCGGCCAGGTCGGTGGCGCCGCACAGCGCGCGCCAGTTGGCGTGGCCCGGCGAATCCTCGAGCGCGGGGTGCAGCACCTGCGCGATCTCTTCGCAGCCGTTGAGCCAGCCGGCCAGCTCGCGCGCCGCGCGGTCGTGCGCGGCGTAGCGCAGCGCCATGCTCGGCAGCGAACGCAGCAGGGTCTCGACGTCGCCCACGCCGATGCCGAAGCCGGTGCGCATGTGGGTGAGCTTGAGCGCGCGGTGCAGGCGCTCGTCGCGCGTGACGACGCTGCCCATGAGCACGTCGCCACCGCCGCTGGGGTACTTGGTGAGCGCGTGCACCGACACGTCGACGCCCTGCCCCGTGCCGTTGAAATCGAAGGGCGCGAAGGCCAGGCCCGCGCCCCAGGTGTTGTCCAGCGCGGTCATCACGCCGCGCTCGCGGCAGATTTCAGCCAGCGCCGGCAGGTTGGGGAACTCCATCGTCACCGAGCCGGCCGCTTCGAGCCACACCAGCCGCGTGCGGTGCGAGAGCTTGGCTTCCAGGTCGGACGGGTTCATCGCGTCGTACAGGCGGTGCGTGATGCCGAAGTTGGCGAGCTCGCCGGTGGCCAGCGCCTTGGTCGGGCCGTAGGCGTTGTCGGGAATCAGCACCTCGTCGCCGGTCTTCAGGAACGCGAACGAGACCAGCGAGATCGCGGCCAGCCCGCTGGGCACCAGCAGGCATTCGGTGCCGCCTTCGAGCGTGGCCAGGCGCTCCTCGAGCGTGAAGGTGGTGGGCGTGCCGTGCAGGCCGTAGGTGTAGCCGGCCTTGGTCTTCCAGTCGCGCGCACGCATCGCGGCGACGTCGGCGAAGAACACGGTCGAGGCCTTGAACACGCCGGGCTGCGGCGCAGCGAAGGTGGCCGGCGGCGTGTAGGGATGGTGGATCAGGGTCGTGGAAGGCTTGCTCATGTGCCGATGCTAGCGCCCCGCGAGGAACCCTCGACGGCCGTGACATTCTCCGTTCGATGTCGACGGCCTTGGCCGGATCGCATGCGCATTGCGGATAGAGTTGCCCCTCCGAAAATAAAGGGAGGATTTTCTCGATGCGTCATCTGCTCATCACCATCACGGCCGCTGCGGCCCTGTCCGCCTGCGGCGGCATGAAGAACCTGGATTCGAACGCGCTCGCGGGCGCCGGCGGCAGCGCCTTCAAGGCCATGTCGCTCACCGACGGCGACGTGCAGGCCCTGGCCAACCAGTCCTGCGCCGAGCTCGACAAGAGCTCCAAGGTCGCGGGCCCCGCCGATGCCTACAGCAAGCGCCTGGAGCGCGTGCGCCAGGGCCTGCCCACCACCATCGGTGGCCAGCCTGCCAGCTACAAGGTCTACCTCACGAAGGACGTGAACGCCTGGGCCATGGGCAACGGCTGCATCCGCGTCTACAGCGGCCTCATGGACCTCATGAACGACGACGAGCTGCGCGGCATCATCGGCCACGAGATCGGCCACGTCGCCCTGGGCCACAGCAAGAAGGCCATGCAGACCGCCTACGCCGTGTCGGCCGCGCGCGGCCTCGCCGGCGCCACCGGCAATGCGGCGATCACGCAGCTGTCGTCCTCGCAGATCGGCGACTTCGCCGAGAAGCTGGTCAACGCGCAGTTCTCGCAGTCGCAGGAAACCGACTCCGACAACTACGCCTTCGACCTGCTGACCACGCAGAAGCTCAAGCGCGAAGGCCTCGTCACCGCGTTCCAGAAGCTGGCCAAGCTCGACGGCGGCAAGAGTTCGATGCTCAGCTCGCACCCGGCCTCCGGCGACCGCGCCGCCAACATCCAGAAGCGCCTCGCAACGAGCAAGTAAGCAGCCTGGGCCCGGGCGGCTGCTCGGCGCACAATGCGCCGATGCTCACCCGCCCGCCCTTGCCGGGGCCCGTCGCGCCATGCAGCTGACGCGGCCCCCGTCCCCTCATCTGCGGCCCTTCCTGCGGCTGCTGTGGGCCTCGGCGCCCGAGGGCACACCCGACACACGCACCGGCGCCCGCGAGCACGTGCTGCCCACGGGCGGCATGCACCTGGTGTTCCGGCTTTCGGGGCCGCCGCTGCGACTCTTCGACGACACACGCGACCTGCGCGGCCACACGGTCGGCCATGCCATCGTCGGCGGTGCGCGCGCCGCTTTCTACCTGCGCGATGTGTCGGTGGCCACACGCTCGGTCGGCGCGCAATTGCACCCCGGTGCCGCCTGGCTACTGCTCGGCGCACCTGAAGACGCTCTGAGTGGTCGCCACACGCCGCTCGACGCGCTGTGGGGCGAGCGGCAGACCGCCGACGCGCTCGAACAGCTGCATGCATCGTCCGACGACCCGGCCCGGC
The DNA here is from genome assembly GCF_009811375.1 of Variovorax boronicumulans. NCBI lineage: Bacteria > Pseudomonadati > Pseudomonadota > Betaproteobacteria > Burkholderiales > Comamonadaceae > Variovorax > Variovorax boronicumulans. Next base: position 1,784,728 of record NZ_BKDH01000001.1, on the reverse strand, counting down.
AACTGGACGTGTTCGAGGCCTTGCTGACCCGGCGCCTGGCCGCTGCCGCCCTGCCCCGCACCAGCCCGCGCGGCCTGCACCCGGCCGTGGCCGCCTCGCTGGGCCAGATGACGCGCGACACGCCCGCATCGATCGCCGCGCTGGTGGCGCGCAGCGGCTACAGCCACCGGCGCTTCATCGCGCTGTTCCGCGCGGCGGTCGGGCTCGCGCCCAAGGAATACGCCCGCGTGATGCGCTTCGACCGCGTGCTGGCGCTGGCCGCCGACGATCCTGCGCGCGCCTGGGCCGACATCGCGCTCGCAGCGGGCTACAGCGACCAGGCGCACCTGAGCCGCGAGTTCTCGGCGCTGGCCGGCCTGTCGCCGCAGGCCTGGCGGCAGACGGGGGCAGCGTCGCCGCGTCATGTGCCGGCTGTCGGCGCGGCAGGTCAAATTCCTTCAAGACGCTAGCGCCGGGGCTGCGCAGAATCGGCGCCACGGTCCCCGTTTCAACACGCTATTCAAGAAAGAAAGGCAGGTCCCGCCATGGCCATCCACGAGCTGTTTCCGTACCTCTGCGTCGACAACGCCGCCGCCGCCGTCGACTTCTATTGCCACGTGTTCGAGGTGAAGGAAATCTTTCGACTGACAGAACCCAGCGGCCGCATCGGGCACGTCGAGCTGGACTTTCACAACGGCGCGATCCTGATGATCTCGGACGAGTTCGCCGAATTCAACATCCGCTCGCCCAAGGCGCTCGGCGGCAGCGCGGTCTCGCTGCACCTGCACGTGGACAACGCCGACGCGGTGGTCGCGCGCGCGGTCGCCGCGGGGGCCACGCTGGACATGGCACCGCAGGATCAGTTCTATGGGGAGCGTTCCGGCGTCTTCCGCGACCCCTTCGGTCACCGGTGGAACGTGGGGCACAGCATCGAGAAACTGACGCCGGAGGAAATGCAGCGGCGCTACACCGCGATGTTCGACACCCCCGGCGGCGGCAGCTGAGCGCGCCGGCCGGCGGTGCCAGGGCCGGTCGTCAGACCGACCACTTCTCGATCAGCTTCTCGGCGCCGAGCGAGTCGTAGCCCTCGAAGGGCTGGTGGATCCACGGGTTGGTGGCCAGGAACTCGACCGAGTAGTCGGGCGTGAAGGTCGACAGCGCCTTGGTCCAGATGACCGCGCTGCGCAGCTCGGTGATCGGCTTGTAGTTGTTGCGCAGCATGTCCATCACGGCGTGCAGCGTGTGGCCCGAATCAGCCAGGTCGTCCACCAGCAGCACCTTGCCGGCGATCTCGCCCTTGGGGGTGGTGATGTAGCGGGCGATGTCGAGATGGCCCTGGATCGTGCCGGCGTCGGCGCGGTAGGAGCTGGTCGACATGATCGCCAGCGGCTTGTCGAAGATGCGCGAGAGCACATCGCCCGGGCGCATGCCGCCGCGCGCCAGGCACAGGATGGTGTCGAACTCCCAGCCCGACTGGTGCACCTTGATCGCGAGCTTCTCGATCAGGTTGTGGTACTCGTCGTAGCTGACGTAGAGATGCTTTCCGTCTTCGGTCAACATGGTCTGGATTCCTTCAGTCTTTTTTCTCGTTCGTGGAACACCGCGGAACCGGCTTTGCCGGGCCGCTGGTGTTGCCCCAGAAGGGGGTTGGCGGCCACACGAAGTGGGCAAGCCCGGGGGAGAACTTAGTCCGCGAGGTAGGGGTGGCGCATCATGATCGTGTGGTCGCGATCAGGGCTCGTGGACACCATGTGGATCGGCACGCCGGTGACCTGCTCGATGCGCTGCAGGTACAGCCGCGCATTGACCGGCAGCTTGTCGTACTGCGTGACGCCCACGGTGCTTTCGGTCCAGCCTTCGAGCGTTTCGTAGATCGGCGTGCAGCGCTCGATCTCGTCCGCGCCCATCGGCAGGATGTCGGTGGTTTCGCCGTCGAGTTCGTAGCCGGTGCACAGCTCGAGCTTCTCGAGGCCGTCGAGCACGTCCAGCTTGGTGATGCACAGGCCCGACAGGCCGTTGACCTGCGCCGAGCGCTTGAGCAGCGCGGCGTCGAACCAGCCGCAACGGCGGCTGCGGCCGGTGGTCACGCCCTTTTCGGCGCCCACGGTGCTCATGTGGTAGCCGGGGGTGCCCGGCGTGGCCCAGTCGAGCTCGGTGGGGAACGGACCGCCGCCCACGCGGGTGCAGTAGGCCTTGGTGATGCCCAGCACGTAGTGCAGCATGCCCGGGCCCACGCCCGAACCGGCGGCGGCATTGCCGGCCACGCAGTTGCTCGAGGTGACGTACGGGTAGGTGCCGTGGTCGACGTCGAGCAGCGTGCCTTGCGCGCCCTCGAACAGCAGGTTGGCGCCGGCCTTGTGGGCGTCGTTCAACTCGCGCGACACGTCGGCCATCATGGGCTTGAGCAGCGCGGCGTGGCGCATGGCCTCGTCGAACACGGTGTCGTAGTCGATGGCGGGCGCGCCCAGCACCTGAGTCAGCACGTGGTTGTGCAGCTCGAGCAGCACGCGCAGCTTGGCCGCGAAGCGCTCGGGGTGCTTCAAATCTTGCACGCGCAGCGCGCGGCGGGCGATCTTGTCTTCGTAGGCCGGGCCGATGCCGCGGCCGGTGGTGCCGATCTTCTCGATGCCGCCCTTTTCACGGTAGGCCTCGCGCGCGATGTCCAGCGCGGCGTGGAACGGCAGGATCAGCGGGCAGGCCTCGCTGATGCGCAGGCGCGAACGCACTTCGACGCCGGCTTTCTCCAGGCCTTCGATTTCCTCGAAGAGCTTGGCGGCCGACAGCACCACGCCGTTGCCGATGTAGCACTTGACGCCGGGGCGCATGATGCCGCTCGGGATCAGGTGCAGCGCGGTCTTCACGCCGTTGATGACCAGCGTGTGGCCCGCGTTGTGGCCGCCCTGGAAGCGGACCACGCCCTGGGCGCTTTCCGTCAGCCAGTCAACCAGCTTGCCCTTGCCTTCGTCGCCCCACTGGGTACCGACGACGACCACGTTTCTTCCGGTGGTTACGCTCATGCTCGTTCCATTACTTCAAAAATTCAGATCGCTCGGACATTCCATTGGCCGGCCTGCTCGACGAGCTCGCGGTCGCAATGGAATTCATCGATTTCGCTGCCGTGGCCGGGCAGCACGCAGACTACCGTTTCGCCGGCCTTGCGCAATTGGGCAATCGCCTGACGCAGGCCGGCCGCATCGCTCCAGGGCGCACGGATGGCGGCGCGCAACGGACGGGCCGGCAGCACGCCGACGAGCTCGCGCACATCGAGGCTGAAGCCGACGGCCGGACGGTTGCGGCCGAACACGGCGCCCACCTCGTCGTAGCGGCCGCCGCGCACCAGCGAGTCGGCCGCGCCCGGCACGTAGATGCCGAAACGCATGCCGCTGTAGTAGGCGTAGCCGCGCAGGTCGGCCAGGTCGAAGCTGATCTGGCGCCCTGCCGTGCCGTTCAGGCCGGCGGCGAGTTGCTTCAGGTCGGCCAGCGCCGCGGCCACGGTAGGCGTGCCCTTCAGGGCCTTGGCGGCCTCGTCGAGCACGGCCACATCGCCGTACAGGCCCACGAGGGCGCGCAGGCCGTCGCGTGACGCAGCGGGGAAATCCTTGGTGAGCGCCTGCAGTTCGCTCGCGTCCTTGGCGGCCAGCGCGGCGTGCACGCGGGCGATCGCGGCGGCATCGACCGGCACGCCGGCGAACAGCGCACGCACGATGCGGGCGTCGGCCAGGTCGACGATCACGCCGTCGCGCAGGCCGGCGGCGTCGAGGCAGTCGAGCGCCAGCAGCAGGGTTTCGGTGTCGGCTTCGAGGCCGGCGTGGCCGTAGATCTCGGCGCCGAACTGCAGCGGCTCACGGGTGGCGTGCGGGCGGTCGGGCCGGGTATGGACCACCGGGCCGCAGTAGCACAAACGCGCCACGCCGTCGCGGTTCAGCAGGTGGGCATCGATGCGCGCCACCTGGGGGGTGGTGTCGGCACGCAGGCCCATGCTGCGACCGGAGAGCTGGTCGACGAGCTTGAAGGTTTGGAGGTCGAGCGCCTCGCCGGTGCCCGAAAGCAGCGACTCCAGGTGCTCGAGCAGCGGCGGCATCACCAGCTCGTAGCCATAGCCACGGGCGGTATCGAGCAGCTGGCGTCGAAGTTCTTCGATGTGGCGCGCCTCGGAGGGCAGCACATCGGCAATGTGATCCGGGAGGACCCAGGCGGACATGGGGATCGGGGGCGTGGTTAAACCGGGATTCTACCGGGCCCGAGCTACCCCAGAACCCAGAGCAGTACCAAACCCAGCAGGATGCTGCAAAGACCGAAGAAACGCAGCTGGCCATCGCGCAGCTGCAGCAGTTGGCTGAAGCCGCGCCGCCACCCGCCCGGCGAGACGAAAGGCAGGATGCCTTCGATCACCAGGACCAGCGCCAACGCGCTCCAGAAGGTGTCGGCGCTCACGGCTCCAGGCAGGACAGCGGAAACGGACGGCCCGTGGTTACTTGCGCGCCGAGCCGGAGCTCTGCATGGCGCGGAAGAAGTCCGAGGACGGGTCGAGCACCATCACGTCGCTCTTCTTGTTGAAGCTCTGCTTGTAGGCCTCGAGGCTGCGATAGAACTGGGCGAACTGCGGATCGCGGCCGAAGGCCTCGCTGTAGGTCGCGGCAGCCTGGGCATCGCCCTCGCCCTTGATCTTCTGGGCGTCGCGGTAGGCGTTGGCCACGATCACTTCGCGCTGGCGGTCGGCGTCGGCGCGGATCTTCTCGCCTTCGGCCGTGCCGGTGGAACGCAGCTCGTTGGCCACGCGCTTGCGTTCGGCTTCCATGCGGCGGTAGACCGATTCGGTGATGGCTTCCACGTAGTCCACGCGGGTGATGCGCACGTCGACCACGTCGACGCCCCAGGGCTTGGCGCCCTTCACCACGGCCAGCACTTCGCGCTGCACGTCGGCCATGAGGGCTTCGCGGCGCACCGAGATCAGGTCGCGCACGGTGCGCTTGTTGATGTTTTCCTGGAAGGCGTTGCGCACCACGCGGTTCAGCTGCATGGCGCCCGCGTTCTCGTCGAGGCCGACGTTGCGGATGTAGGCCTGTGGGTCGGAGATGCGCCAGCGCACGTACCAGTCGATCACCACGCGCTGCTTTTCAGCGGTGAGCATGGGCTCGGTGTCGAGGCTCGAGAGCGTCAGCAGGCGCTTGTCGATGTACGACACGTTCTGGAACGGCGGCGGCAGCTTGAAGTTGAGGCCGGGCTCGGTGATGACCTGCTTGATCTGGCCGAGGGCATAGACCACGCCGAACTGGCGCTGGTCGACCACGAAGAGGGTCGAGCTCAGCAGCACGAGCAGGACGAGGACCGAGGTGGCGATGAAACCGATTCTGTTCATGTTGTTCCGGGCCTTTCTCAGCGCACGTCGCGGTCACGCGAGCGGCCGTCACGGGCGCGCACGTCGGTGGTGGCGGGCGCCACCGGGATCACCGACGACTGGGTCGGTGCGGTGCCGGCCACGCTGGGGCTGGCGGCGTCCACGGGCGTGGCTGTGTTGCCGCCGCCTTGCTGCATCAGCTTGTCGAGCGGCAGGTACAGCAGGTTGGAGCCCTGCTTGCTGTCGACCAGCACCTTGGTCGTGCTGGCGTAGATCTGCTGCATGGCGTCGGTGTACATGCGGTCGCGCGTCACCTGCGGCGCCTTCTGGTACTCGGTCAGCACCGAGCTGAAGCGACCTGCGTCACCCTGGGCCTGCGCCACGATGCGGGCCTTGTAGGCCTCGGACTCTTCCTTCAGGCGCGACGAGGTACCGGTGGCCAGCGGCACGACATTGTTGGCGTAGGCCTCGGCGTCGTTCTTGGCGCGTTCGCGTTCCTGGCCGGCCTTGAGCACGTCGTCGAAGGCGGCCTGCACCTGCTCGGGCGGACGCACGCCGCCCTGCTGCAGGTTGATGCCGACGACTTCGACACCGACCTTGTAGCGGTCGAGGATGGTCTGCATCAGTGCGCGCACACGGGGAGCGATCTGGTCGCGCTCTTCGGCGAGCGCCGCGTCCATCTTCATCTTGCCGACCACTTCGCGCACGGAGCTCTCGGCCACCTGCACGATGGTTTCAGCGGGCGACTTGCTCTCGTAGAGCCAGGCACGCGCATCGCTCAGGCGGTACTGCACGGCGAACTTGATTTCGACGATGTTCTCGTCTTCGGTCAGCATGGCCGATTCGCGCAGGCCGGTGGAACGCACGATGGCGTCGCGGCCCACGTCGGTGGAACGGATCTGCGTGGTCACCACCACTTCGTGGCGTTGAATGGGGTACGGCAGGCGCCAGTTGAAGCCGGCGTTCACCGTCGACTTGTAGCGACCGAATTGCGTGACCACGGCCTGCTGGCCTTCGTTCACGATGAAGAAGCCGGTGCCGAGCCAGATCAGGACCGCCACGGCGGCCACGAGGCCGATGCCGAAGCCGGCGTTTTTCATGTCGGGCTTGTAGCCGTTGCCGCCACCGCCGCCGGTGCCGTTGGGGCGATTGCCGCCACCCTTGCCGCCGCCGAAGAAACCACCGAGCTTGCGATTGAGGTCGCGCCAGAGTTCGTCGAGGTCGGGCGGGCCCTGGTTCGGGCCCTGGCCGCGCGGGCGATTGCCGTTGCCGTTGTTGTTCTGGTTGCCGCTCGAAGGCGGCGGGATCGGGGCGCCGGGGGGATCGGCATCGGGCGGCCGGTTGCCGGCCGGGCGGTCGCCGTTGGAGGACGGCTCGTCGCCGCGACCCCATCGGCCATCGTTCAGGTTGAACATGCCCAGAAACCCTCTCCGCGCTGGCTTTGCATTCATTCGCTTCGTTCTCGTGTCAGTGGCGGGATTGTGCCCAATCAAGGGGCCGCATCGTGCAATTCAGCGTCCGCCTCAGGGGTCATCGTATCGGCGACGGAACCCGACTGCCGGCCCAGCTCGGCCCGCAGCAGCGGCAGGCCTTCGCCGGTCCTGGCGCTGAGGAAGATGCGGGGAACCTGCACGCCGTCGATTTCCATCTCGTCCTGCAGATGCAGCGGATGTTGCGCGCTTTCAAGGGCGTCGAGCTTGTTGAACACCAGCAGTTGCGGCACGTCGCCTGCGCCGATGTCCTGCAGCACCGACTGGACCTCGGCCATCTGCTCGGGATAGTGCGGGTTGGAGGCGTCGATCACGTGCAGCAGCAGGTCGGCATCGACCGCCTCCTGCAAGGTGGCCTTGAACGCGTCGACCAGGCCGTGCGGCAGGTCGCGGATGAAGCCCACCGTGTCGGAGATCGACACCTGCCGGCGCGCATCGCCCAGGTAGAGGTTGCGCGTGGTGGTGTCGAGCGTGGCGAACAGCTGGTCGGCCGCATAGGCGCGCGCCTTGACCATCGCGTTGAAGATCGACGACTTGCCCGCGTTGGTGTAGCCGACGAGCGAGATGTTGAAGGTCTCGCGGCGCTCGCGCTGGCGGCGCTGCGTGCTGCGCTGCTTCTGCACCTTGGCCAGGCGCTCGCGCGTGCGCTTGATCGACTCGTTGATCATGCGGCGGTCGAGCTCGATCTGCTTCTCACCCGGGCCGCCGCGCACACCTGCACCGCCGGTCTGGCGCTCCAGGTGGGACCAACGACGGACCAGCCGCGTGCTCAGGTACTGCAGGCGAGCCAGCTCGACCTGCAGCTTGCCTTCGTGCGAGCGGGCACGCTGGGCGAAGATCTCGAGGATGAGGAAGGTGCGGTCGTAGACCGCGACATCGAGCTGGCGTTCGAGATTGCGCTGCTGCGCAGGGCTCAAGGACTGGTCGAAGATGACCTCGCTCGCCCTGTGCATGGCGGCGAGCTCCTTGATCTCTTCGGCCTTGCCGCTGCCGACGAACAGAGCCGCATCGGGCGCCTTGCGCTTGCAGGCCAGGCGGGCAACGGGTGTCAGGCCCGCGGTTTGTGCGAGCAGGCCGAGTTCTTCGAGCTCGCTGTCGAAATGGGGCAGCCCGAAATCGACACCGACGAGAACGGCGGCGCCTTCCTGGCGGGGGATCGAATCAGACAAGCGGAATCAGATATGGAAAAAGCGCGGCGGGGTTGCCGCCGCGCTCCGCGCGATCAGGCGGCGGCGTCGTCGTTCTCGTTGGCCGAGAAGTTGACGGCACGACCCGGCACGATGGTGGAAATGGCGTGCTTGTAGACCATTTGCGTCACTGTATTGCGAAGCAACACGACGTATTGATCGAAGGACTCGATCTGGCCTTGCAGCTTGATGCCGTTCACCAAATAAATGGAAACCGGCACATGCTCGCGACGCAAGGTGTTCAGAAACGGGTCTTGCAGAAGTTGCCCTTTATTGCTCACGATATTCTCCGTGTTCAAGAGTAGTTGTTGGAGAGATGACCTTAACACAGGGTTTCTGCGCCGCAGCAATCGGGGTCAAAAGCCTTGAGAAAATAACGGTTCTCAAAAGACGGAACTTCCGCTCCTGCTGCGGCTCAACGGCTGCCATCGGCAGCCAAGCGCCCTCAGTTGTCCTTGTCCACGAACGGATTCTGCGAGCTTTTGAACTGGATCCGCAAGGGCGTGCCCACGAGGTCGAATTCCTTGCGGAAACGCCCTTCCAGGAAACGCTTGTAGGCGTCGGTCACATGCTCCAGCGAATTGCCGTGAATGATGATCACGGGCGGATTCATGCCGCCCTGGTGCGCATAGCGCAGCTTGGGCCGGAACATGCCACCGCGCTGGGGCGCCTGGAATTGCACCGCCTCCAGCAGCAGGCGCGTCAGCACCGGCGTCGACATCTTGCGCGTGGCCGACTTGTGGGCCTGCGCAATGGCCTGCCACACCGGGCCCAGGCCCTGGCGCTTGATGGCCGAGATGAAATGCAATGACGCGAACTTGAGGAACGGCAGGCGGGTTTCGATCTGCCGCTGGATCTGCTCGCGCTGGTAGCTGTCGACCGCATCCCACTTGTTGATGGCAATCACCACCGCACGTCCGCTTTCGAGGATGTAGCCGGCGATGTGCGCGTCCTGGTCGGTCACGCCCTGCGTGGCGTCGAGCAGCAGCAGCACGACGTTGGCCGACTCGATGGCCTGCAGCGTCTTGACCACCGAGAACTTCTCGATCGCCTCGAACACCCGGCCCTTGCGGCGCAGGCCGGCGGTGTCGATCAACTCGAAGCGCTGGCCATTGCGCTCGAACGGCACCGAGATGGCGTCGCGCGTCGTGCCGGGCATGTCGAAGGCCACCAGGCGCTCTTCGCCCAGCCAGGTATTGATCAGCGTCGACTTGCCGACGTTGGGCCGGCCGGCCACGGCCAGCTTGATCGGCTTGTTGACGTCGTCTTCGTCTTCCTCGTCGTCCGGGTCGGCCAGGTTCAGCGGCGCGAGCGCCAGCTCGACCAGGTCGCGCATGCCCTGCCCGTGCGCCGCGGACACGCCGTGCACGTCGCCGAAGCCCAGCTCGTAGAAGTCGACCAGCTTGGTGCCGTCGTGCATGCCTTCGGCCTTGTTGGCCGCCAGCACGCAGGGCTTGCCCAGCCGGCGCAGCTCGTTGGCGATGTCGTGGTCTTGCGCCGAGAGGCCTTCGCGGGCATCGACCACGAAGATCACGACGTCGGCCTCGGCCACGGCCTGCCGCGTCTGCTTTGCCATTTCCTTGTAGATGCCGCTACCGGCATCCGGCTCGAAGCCGCCGGTGTCGATCACGATGAACTCGTGCTTGCCCAGGCGGCCGTTGCCGTAGTGGCGGTCGCGCGTGAGGCCGGCGAAGTCGGCGACGATGGCGTCGCGCGTCTGGGTCAGGCGGTTGAAGAGCGTCGACTTGCCGACGTTGGGACGGCCGACCAGGGCCACGACCGGCTTCATGGCCGGCCTTTCGATGGCGCGGTTTTCATGGTCGGGCCTTGGAAGTAAGAGAAAGACAAAAAATGATTATTCAGGACGGTAGCCGAACACGCCACCCTTGGCGGTCACGACGACCACCGTGTTGCCGGCCAGCACCGGCGTCACGGTGATGGCCGAGCCGTCGGGCGTGACGCGGTTCAGCAGTGCACCGTCCTCGCGCGACACGAAGTGCAGCGTGCCGGTGCTCTCGCCGATGATCAGCGAGCGGCCCACGGCCAGCGGCGCGGTCAGTTCGCGGTTCTTCAGGCGGCTCATCTGCCAGGCGCGCTCGCCGTCGGCGCGACGCCAGGCGGTGACGCTGCCATCCGATTCGGTGCCGTAGAGAAAGCGCTCGTCGCCGCTCACGCCGTCGGCGCCCGAGGCCGGCTTGCTCCAGAGCAACTGGCCGCGCAGCGTGTCGACGCAGCCGACGCTGGCGTAGTAGGCGCGTGCGCAGACCGTGTCGCCGTAGCGGCTCACGCTGCCGGTCAGGTCGACCAGGCGTTCCACGTCGTTGGTGCCGCGCGGCGCGGCAATGGGGGCTTCCCAGCGCGAGCTGCCGTTGCCGGGGTTCATGCCGACGAGTCGGCCGCCCAGACCGGCAACCAGCGTGTCGCCGACCGCGATCAGCACGCCCGACTTGCGCAGCACGAGGTTTTCGCCCGGGCGCTGTTGCTGCCACAGGCGACGGCCGCTCTGGCCGTCCCAGGCGCTGACGCTGCGGTCGGCGGTCTGCACGAAGACGCGGCGGCCGGCCACCAGGGGCGCGGTGAAGGCCTGCGCCGACAGGCGCTGCTTCCACAGCACCTTGCCGTTCTCGATGGCGACCACTTCGTTGTTGGTGGTGACCACGGCCGTCAGCGAACCGTCGCTGCCGACACCGGCCGCCAGCGGCGCGCCGGCGCTGGCGCGCCAGGTTTCGCGACCGGCGCGGGCATCGATGGCGACGACCGTGCCGTCGCTACCGGCCACGGTCACGATGTCGCCACTGACATCGGCGGTGAGCGGGAATTCGACGCCCGGAATCCGTACGTTCCAGGCCTGGCGCACGCCCATCAGGGACGGGTTGGCCGGCAGCTCGGCGGGCTTGGGCTTGCCGGAGCCCGAGCAGGCGGCCAGGAGCGCTACCAGAACAAGAGCAGAACCCGCGCGCAGGGCGGTCGATTCAGGCATGAAACGCTTGAAATTCATGAGGGTGTGCGATCAGGAGTTCTTGGGGACGGCGGGCGTCACGGTGACGGTCGGCGCCAGGGTCTTCGGGTCGACACCGACCGCGTTGAGCTTGATCTCGACCAGCCGGCGGTAGTCCGAGCCGGCGCCAAGGCCGGTCCAGGCCTTGCGGTACTCGGCCTGCGCCTCGTCGCGCTTGCCTTGCGCCATGTAGATGTCGCCCTTGCGGTCGGCCACCAGCGGTTCGAATTCGGTCGGCACCTTGCCGTCGAGTTGCTTGAGCGCGTCGTCGTAGGACTTGGCGTCGAGCAGTTCGGCCGCGAGCCGCAGCTTGGCGATGGCCTGGTAGCCCGGGTCGACAGCGTTCTGCGCGACCCAGCCCAGCGCGGCGCGCGAGCCGTCGGCATTGCCCTTGTCGAACAGCGTCTTGGCGACCAGCAGGCCGGCTTGCTGCGCGTAGGCGGTGCCTGCGAAGCGGTCCTTCATGTCGGTCATCACGCGCTGGATGCGCTCGACGTCGCCCGACTGCGTGCTGCGCTCGACCTCGTCATAAAGGGCCGCGGCCTGGGCTGCCTTGGTGCGCTGGTAGTACTGCCAGCCATTCCAGGCCACGAAGGCGCCGGCGACAAGCAGCACGGTCCAGGTGATCAGGGTGCCGTAGGTGTTCCAGAAATGCTTGAGCTGGTCGAGCTGTTCCTGTTCTTCGAGGTCGAGATGGGTGGCCATGCGCTGTCAGAGGTTGGGAGCCGGCGATTGTAGGGTGGCGGCCCAGGTGGTCACTTCAGCAAGTGAACGGGCGGACTGCGCAACGCTGGCGTCGCGCAAGGCCTTGAGAGTCACTTCACCGCGTGCAAGTTCATCGGCGCCGAAGATCAGCGCGTAGGTGGCACCGCTGGCGTCCGCCTTGCGCATCTGCGCCTTGAAGCTCGCAAGGCCCTCGGCGGTGCTGGCGTGCATCTGCACGCGCACGCCGGTTTCGCGCAGCTGCTGCAAGGCGCGCAGCACGACGGGCATCGAGGCGGCGTCGGGCACGATGGCATAGACGTCGGGCACCGGTGCCGGCACTTCGGCGCCCTGCTCCTTCAGCAGGTCGAGCACGCGCTCGACGCCGATGGCCCAGCCCACCGCGGGCGCCGGCTTGCCGCCGATCTGGGCGATCAGGTCGTCGTAGCGGCCGCCAGCGCACACCGTGCCCTGCGCGCCGAGGCGGTCGGTCACGAACTCGAACACCGTGAGGTTGTAGTAGTCGAGTCCGCGCACGAGGCGCGGGTTGATTGTGAAGGCGATGTCGTTGGCCTTGAGGATGGCCTGCAGCCCTTCGAAGTGCGCCAGCGATTCGGCACCGAGAAAGTCGATCAGCTTCGGCGCCGACTCGACCACCTCTTTCATGGCTGGGTTCTTCGTGTCGAGGATGCGCAGCGGGTTGCTGTGCAGGCGGCGCTTGCCGTCCTCGTCGAGCTTGTCGGCGTGCTGCTCGAAGTGGGCGATGAGCTGGGCGCGGTGCAACGCGCGCTCGGCCGGCTGGCCCAGGCTGTTGAGCTCCAGGCGCACGTCGGTCAGGCCGATGGCCTTCCACAGCGCGGTGGCCAGCAGGATCAGTTCGGCGTCGACATCGGGTCCGGCAAAACCGAGCGCCTCGGCGCCGATCTGGTGGAACTGGCGGAAGCGCCCGCGCTGCGGCTTTTCGCGGCGGAACATCGGGCCCGTGTACCAGAGGCGCTTGGGGCCTTCGTAGAGCATGTTGTGCTCGATCACGGCACGCACGAGGCCGGCCGTGTTTTCCGGGCGCATCGCCAGGTGCTCCGACTGCCCATGCTTGTCCGAACGGTCTTCGAAGGCGTACATCTCCTTCTCGACGATGTCCGTCACCTCGCCGATGCCGCGCACGAACAGCGCCGTGTGCTCCAGGATCGGGGTGCGGACATTGCGGTACGCATAGCGCCCCATCAGCTCGCGCACGGTGGCTTCGAGCCACTCCCAGCGCGCCGATTCGGGCGGCAATATGTCGTTCATGCCTTTGACGGCATTCAATTTTTCAGCCATGAGTCTGCGGAGGTGTCAGGCCAGGACAGCGTGTTCGCTGCCGAAGCGCTTTTCGATGTAGGTTTCGACGAGTTGGTGGAACTCGTTGGCGATATTGTCGCCGCGCAGCGTGAGGGCCTTTTCGCCGTCGATGAAGACCGGCGCGGCCGGCGCTTCGCCCGTGCCGGGCAGGCTGATGCCGATGTCGGCGTGCTTGCTCTCGCCGGGGCCGTTGACGATGCAGCCCATGACGGCCACCTTCAGCGTCTCGACACCGGGGTACTTCTTGCGCCAGACCGGCATCTGCAGGCGCAGGTAGTCGTCGATCTGCTTGGCCAGTTCCTGGAAGGTGGTGCTCGTGGTGCGGCCGCAGCCCGGACAGGCCGTGACGCTCGGCACGAACACGCGCAGGCCCAAGGCCTGGAGGATTTCGTTGGCGATCAACACTTCCTGCGTGCGCGACTCGCCCGGCTGCGGCGTGAGCGACACGCGGATCGTGTCGCCGATGCCCTCTTGCAGCAGGATCGACAGCGCCGTGGCCGAAGCCACCGTGCCCTTGGTGCCCATGCCGGCCTCGGTCAGGCCCAGGTGCAACGGGTTGTCGCAGCGCTTCGCGAGTTCGCGGTAGACCGAGATCAGGTCCTGCACGCCGCTCACCTTGCACGACAGGATGACCTGGTTGCCGGCCATGCCCATCGACTCGGCCAGCTTCGCGGATTCGATGGCCGAGGTGATCAGCGCCTCGTACATCACCTGCTTGGCGTCCCAGGGCTCGGCGCGCTGGCTGTTGGTGTCCATCAGGCTGGCGAGCAGTTCCTGGTCGAGGCTGCCCCAGTTCACGCCGATGCGCACCGGCTTGTTCCAACGCATGGCCGCGTCGATCATCTGGCCGAACTGCTTGTCCTTCTTGTCGCCCTTGCCCACGTTGCCGGGGTTGATGCGGTACTTGCTCAGCGCCTCGGCGCAGGCCGGATAGTCGGTGAGCAGGCGGTGGCCGTTGTAGTGGAAGTCGCCGATCAGCGGCACGTCGATGCCCATGCGGTCGAGCTGCTCGCGGATGTAGGGCACCTGAGCGGCGGCCTCGGGCGTGTTGACGGTGATGCGGACCATCTCGGAGCCCGCAATGGCGAGTTCCTTGACCTGGATCGCGGTGCCGATGGCATCGACCGTGTCGGTGTTGGTCATCGACTGCACGCGCGTGGGCGCGTCGCCCCCCACCGTGACGATGCGCGGGCCCCAGACCACGCTGGCCTGGCGCGAGCGGCGCGCCTTGGGCGCCGCCGATTCGATGGGTTGGGGAGTGCAGTCGGTTGTCACGATTTCACCTCGAAACGCGCCACGCCGCCACCGCGGGTGACAGGCTTCAGATCGTAGGGCTTTCCGTTCACCTGCACATCGACGGCCGATGCACGCCCCACCACCACGGACAGCGGCAGCGTGCCGGACAGCCCGACGGTCTCGCCGACCTGCAGGCTGCGGCGCAGCAGCTGCTTGCCGCCGGCTTCGGTGACGGTGATCCAGCATTCCTCGCGCGCCACGAAGACGAGCTGCTGGCTGCTGGCGGTGCTGGTGTTGGCGACGGTCGCGAGGGGCGCGGAGGCCGGGGCGGCTGGCGCGGCAGCCGCCACGCCGGCGGCCGGTGCGGCGCCCACGGGGCCGGTCGGCGCCACGGCCTGCGTCGGCACGGGCTCCGAGACATCGGCCGGATCAGCGGGCGGCGGCATGGTCTCGCCCTCGTTCTTTGCGGTCAGCCGCGCGACGGAGGCGCCGATCTGGTCGAACGCCGATTGCGGCATCCAGAACAGCACGCCGGCGCCGATCAAGAGCAGCACCACGACCGTCAGCAGCGCGCGCGACGGCAGGCCGCCGGAGCGTCCACCGTTCCAGCGCGGCGTGTCGGAGACCACGCGGGCATTCAACGTGCGATTGGTTTCAGCGAGCGGTGCGCGTTGCGCGCCCGGCAGCTTGGCGAGCACGGGCGCCGGATCGATGCGCAGTGCGCGGCACACGCTGCTGGCCAGGGCCCGGGCGAACACCGGGTCGGGCAGCGAGGCGATGTCGTCGGCCTCGAGTGCGATCAGCTTTTGCGGCGGCACCTTGAGCGCCGCGGCCACCATCTCGATGTGCAGGCCATGCGCTTCGCGCGCCTCGCGCAGCATGTCGCCGGCCGTCTTGTGCGCGACGTCGCCTTCTGCCAGCGGCAGTGCCGCGGACGTCCCGAACTCCGAAACCCGTTCAGTCATTGAAATTCCCGCGCTCGTACGCCATTGCCTCCCGCGATTGAGGGAAACGTCGTTGCAGTTGACCGCCCAGCTGCGCGACAGCCTCGCGGTTGTTGAGCTTCCGTTCGATCTTGATGCCGAGCCAGAGCGTCTCGGCATTGGCCGAGGGGCTGTTGTTGACACGGCGGACGTAGAACTGCGCGCGCGACCATTCTTCGCGCTGCGCCAGCACCGAGGCCAGGTTGAAGCCGACCACCGGATTGCCGGCATCGAGCTCGTAGGCCTGCAGGAGGCTGCGCTCGGCCTGCGGCCGCTGGCCGGCCTTGAGCTCGCACACCCCCTGGGTCATGAGCGTCTTGGCACGGTCGGCATAGCTGGGCACGGCCAGTGCCGCGGCGAACTGCTGCGCGGCGTCGCCGTAGCGGTTCTGCTGGCACAGCAGCCAGCCATAGTTGTGGCGCGTGTTGGCGTCGCGCGGATTGATCGCGACCGCCCGGCGGAAGCTGTCTTCGGCCTGACCGGCGTCGTCCAGTCGCATGTAGACCAGGCCCCGCAAGTTGTAGGCGTCGGCGTAGTTCGGGTCGATGGCCAGCACCTGCTTGAGCTCTTCGAGGGCGACCGAGGGCTGGCCGTGCTCGAAGTAGCCGGCGGCCAGCTCCATCCGCAGGCGGGCACGGCGACGGTTGTTTTCGTCGACGTCGGTCACGGCAGTGGTACCACTGTCGGCCCCGCTGCCGACAAGCCCGGTGGTGGTGGTTCGCGTGTTGACGCAGCCCGCGAGAAGAAGCGCCACGGCGACGCTCGCGATTCCTGCGCTCAGCACTCGCTGCACGCTCGCGGTCGTCGTCGGAAAGGCCATGCTCATTGCGTCAATGCTCCTGGGGAACGGTGGTCTTGGGGGTCTTGGCGCGGGTCGGGTGCAGAACGACGGGACGCTCGGCCACCGCCGCACGGCGCTGGGCCATGCGCTCGGCCGCACGGGTGCGGTCTTTCACGTCGCCGGCGAGTTGTCCGCAAGCGGCATCGATGTCGTCACCGCGCGTCTTGCGCACGGTGGTCACGAGGCCCGCTTCACTCAGCGTGCGGGCAAAGGCCAGCACGCGCGGTTGCGGCGAGCGCAGCAGGCCCGACGCCGGAAACGGGTTGAACGGAATCAGGTTGAACTTGCACGAGACGTCGTGCTTGCGCACGAGCTCGATCAGCTGGCGCGCATGTTCGGGCTGGTCGTTCACGCCGTCGAGCATGCAGTATTCGAAGGTGATGAAGTCGCGCGGCGCGTGCACGAGGTAGCGCTTGCAGGCCTCGAGCAGTTCGGCGATCGGGTACTTGCGATTGAGCGGCACGAGGTCGTCGCGCAGCGCATCGTTGGGCGCATGCAGCGAGACAGCCATGGCCACGGCGCAATCGGTGCCCAGGCGGTCGATCATCGGCACCACGCCGGAGGTCGACACCGTGACCCGGCGGCGCGACAGCCCATAGGCGTTGTCGTCGAGCATGGTGCGCAAGGCGGGCACCAGCGCCGAATAGTTCTGCAGCGGCTCGCCCATGCCCATCATCACCACGTTGGAGATGACGCGCTCGTCGCGCTTGAGGTGCTTGCGCAGGAAGTGCTCGGCGAACCAGAGCTGGGCGACGATTTCGCCCGTGGTGAGGTTGCGGCTGAAGCCCTGATGCCCGGTCGAGCAAAAGCGGCAGCCCACGGCGCAACCGGCCTGCGACGACACGCACAGCGTGCCGCGGTCGTCTTCGGGGATGAACACGGCCTCGACCGCATCGCCGCCGCCGACGTCGAACAGCCACTTGATCGTGCCGTCCTTGGATTCATGCTGCGTGAGGACCGACAAGGCCTCCACGCGCGCGGTGGTCGCGAGTTTCTCGCGCAGCGACTTCGCCAGATCGGTCATCTGGGTGAAGTCGCTGGCGCCACGCTGGTGGATCCAGCGGAACAGCTGCGTGGCGCGGAATTTTTTCTCGCCGAGTTTTTCGCAGAACGCAGCCAGCCCGTCGAGATCGAATTCGAGCAGATTGGCTGTGGTCATGAATTCAGGCGAGCAACGGCTTCAGCGTGCGTAGACGTTGAGACCGGCGAAGAAGAACGACACTTCGTTGGCAGCCGTTTCGGGCGCGTCCGAGCCGTGAACGGCGTTGGCGTCGATGCTGTCGGCGAAGTCGGCGCGGATGGTGCCGGCGGCTGCCTTCTTGGGGTCCGTGGCGCCCATCAGGTCACGGTTCTTGGCGATGGCGTTCTCGCCTTCGAGCACTTGCACGAACACGGGGCCCGAGATCATGAACTCGACGAGGTCCTTGAAGAAGGGACGCTCCTTGTGCACCGAGTAGAACTGCTCGGCTTCGTTGCGCGACAGGTGAACCAGCTTGGCGGCGACGATCTTGAGGCCGGCAGCCTCGAAGCGGGAAACGATCTTGCCGATGACGTTCTTGGCGACGGCGTCGGGCTTGATGATGGAAAGGGTACGTTCGATAGCCATTGAAATGCTTCCTGAGCTTTGATTTTGAAGTGTTTTGTCACAACTGCAACGAGTTTGTTTCGCGGCACGTCGACAAAGCCTCTGATTTTAACCGGCGCGACCTGCGGGATTGGTGAAAACCCCGCGAAAGGCCGCGCTCCGACGGCTGGCTTTCAGCGTCCGCGACGGCGTCCGCCGCCACCACCGCCAAAGCCACCACCGCCGCCTTGCGAACCGCCACCACCGCCGCGGCGTCCCGGACCGCCGCGTTGTTCCTTGCGCTGGCGCGAGAAGCTGTCGGCACCGATGTAGCCGAGCGAGGTCTTCATCGGATCGGGCTGGTTCGCACCGCCGCCACCGCCAGCACCCGCCGACCGGTTGCCACCGCCGCCCTGCCCTTGCCCCTGGCCACCCTGACGGTTGCCGGGACCGGCGTTGCCGCGGCGCCCCTGCTGTGGCGGGCCACCGTTGCCACCGCCCCGATTGGGACCACCGCGCCCTCCACGCTCACCGCGCGGCGGACGACCGTCGCCCAGCGGACTCGGGATCGGTGCTTCGCCGCGCGCTTCACGCGGCTGACCGCCACCCATGCCGCCGTTGCGGTTGTTGTTGTTGCCGCGGCGCTTCTTGTTCCGGCCGTTGCGACCGCCACCCTCCGGCCCGCCGGGACCGCGCTGCGACGGACCCGCCGGTCGCGCCTGCGCACCGCCCGAAGCCTGGAACAGCGCCTGGATGTCGCGCTCGTCCAGCTCCATCCAGGCACCGCGCTTGAGACCGCGCGGCAGCACCATCGCGCCGTAGCGGATGCGGATGAGTCGGCTGACCGCATGGCCCACCGACTCGAACAGGCGGCGCACCTCGCGGTTGCGGCCTTCGGAAATGGTCACGCGATACCAGCAGTTGGAGCCTTCGCCGCCACCGTCTTCGATGGTGCCGAACTGCGCCATGCCGTCGTCCAGGCGCACGCCCTCGAGCAGCTTTTTCTTTTCTTCGCTGGTGAGCGCACCCAGCACGCGCACCGCGTACTCACGCTCCAGGCCGAAGCGCGGGTGCATGAGCTGGTTGGCCAGGTCGCCGGAGCTGCTGAACAGCAGCAGGCCTTCGGTGTTCAGATCGAGCCGGCCGACCGACTGCCACTTGCCCTGCTGCAGACGCGGCAGCTTGCGGAACACCGTCGGGCGGTTCTGCGGGTCGTCGTGCGTGACGACCTCGCCCACGGGCTTGTGGTACGCGATCACGCGCGGCGGCGGCGGTGCGATGCGGTAGCGGATCGGCTTGCCGTTGATCTTGACCTGGTCGCCGTACTGGATGCGCTGACCGATGTGGGCCGGCTCGTTGTTGACCGAGATGCGGCCCTGCAAGATGAGTTGCTCCATCTCGAGGCGCGAACCGAGACCGGCCTGCGCCAGCACCTTGTGCAGCTTGGGCGAATCGGCCTCGGGCAGCAGCACGCGCTTGAGCGGCGGCACCTCGGGGCTTTCCTCGTCGGCGTCGAACTGGCCGGAAATGACGTCGGCAAAACGGATCGGCTCGGTCGGCGGCGCATTGCGCTGCTCGCGCTCGGCGGCGCGACGGGCGCGGTCGAGGTCGTCTTCCTCTTCGTCGGGCTCGTCTTCCTCGTCGTCTTCGTCGTCCCCACGGTCGTCGTCCTGGTCTTCGTCGGACATCTGGGGACGCTGTGCTTCGACCGGCGCCGGCTCGTCTGCCTCGGCTGCCACCACTTCCGCAGCCACGGGCGCCACATCGGGCTGGACCGTCGCGGGAGCTTCCGCAGCAGGAGCGACTTCCGCCGCGCTCACCAATTGCTCATCGGCAGCCGGCGCCTCGACCACCTTCTTCTTGCGGGGTGCACGCGGCTTCTTCGGCGCTTCCCCGGCCTCGGCCCCTGCCGGCTCTGCGGGCGCAGCGACGGATTCAACAGCAACTTCCGTCACCTTCTTGGGCGTGGCGGCCCGCTTCCGCTTCTTGACTTCGGGTTCGACCGGCAGCATCGCTGCGTCGTCGGTGTCGGATGAGCTCATGGGGTTTTTCCGGGAGAAACAGCGTGGGGGTCGTGGGGGTCGGTCTCGTCCGCTGCGGGGGACGGGACGTCGGATTCGGGTTCTTCGGGCACGGCGGCCACTTCGGGTTCGGCGGGCGGCTCGCCGGTTTCTGGCTCGGACACAGGCAACGCCTCATCGACGGGCTCGGCGGCCTCGGCGGCCTCGGCGGCCTCGGCGGCCTCGGCGATCGCCACCACCTCTTCGGCAAACTCTGCCGCGTCGGTCGAGACGACCTCTGCCAGCTCAGCCGACTCGGGCGGCGCATCGACCATGGCGAGTTCCGCCTGCACGCCTTCTTCTTCATCTGCTGGCGCTGCGACCTCTACAGATTCCGCAACGGCCTCTTCCGCCGCATCGCCGTCGATCGGCAGCCCCGGCTGGTCACCCGCGGCCTGCTGCAGTGCGTCAACCAGCGCCGCCTGCTGCGCAGGCGTTTCCACCAGCGGCAGCTGGTCCAGCGAGGCCAGCCCCAGGTCGTCGAGGAACTGGCGGGTGGTCGCGTAGAGCGCGGGCCGGCCGACCGTTTCGCGGTGGCCGATCACCTCGACCCAGCCCCGGTCTTCGAGCTGCTTCAGGATCAGCGAGTTGATCGTGACGCCGCGGATATCTTCCATGTCGCCGCGCGTGGCCGGCTGCCGGTAGGCAATGATGGCCAGCGTCTCGAGCGCGGCGCGCGTGTAGCGCGGCGGCTTCTCGGGATGCAGGCGATCAAGGGCATCGCGCATCTCGGGCCGGCTCTGGAAACGCCAGCCGCTGCCGACGCTCACCAGCTCCAGGCCGCGTTGCGCCCAGTCTTCCTGCAGTTCGAGCAACAGCACCTTGATCGTGTCCACGCCCAGCTCGTCGTCGAACAGCACGCGCATGTCGCGCACCGGCAGCGGCTGGCTCGAACAGATCAAGGCGGTTTCGAGAATGCGCTTGGCATCCGCCGTATTCATGGTTCGCGTTATCCGGAAAAAGGCGCCTGGCGACGCTTGTTCAGATGGATGGAAGGGGTAGGCGTTGCCGGCACGCGGCGAGTGCAACGCAAGGCCGGCATCGGGTGGCCGGCGCGGCCCTCGGGCCGTCAGGCGCGATTGTAATCCAGCCCCCAGGTCTGCAAAGCCTGGGCCAGATCGGGCGGCGGTGGCGAACGAAACTCCATCGCCTGCTGCGTGACGGGATGCACGAACGCCAGCCGGAACGCATGCAGCGCCTGCCGCGACAGCCCCGCCGCGGGCGCGCCGCCATACAGCGCGTCCCCGACCAGCGGATGGCCGATCGACGCCATATGCACGCGGATCTGGTGGGTGCGACCGGTTTCGAGCGTGCAACGCACCGCGCAGCCGTCGGTGTGGCTGTCGAGCCGTTCGATCAAGGTGCGCGCGGTCTTGCCCGCGTGGCGCTCGAGGTCGACCACGGCCATGCGCAGCCGATTGCGCGGATCGCGGCCGATCGGCGCATCGACCTGCCGCGCCGCCGCGCCTTCCCAGGCCTTGTGCCCCATCGCCAAGTACTGGCGCTTCACGTCGCGCGCAGCGATCAGCGCCACCATGGCGTCCATCGCGGCCCGCGTGCGCGCCACCACCATCAGGCCGCTGGTGTCGCGGTCGAGGCGGTGCACGATGCCCGCGCGCGGCAGCAGCACGGCCTTCGGGTCGAGCGCCAGCAGCCCGTTCAGCAGCGTGCCGCTCCAGTGGCCCGGCGCCGGATGCACCACCAGGCCGGCGGGTTTGTCGATGATTCGCAGGTGTTCGTCTTCGTGGACGGTGACCAGGTCCATCGCCTCGGGCCGAAAGGCCTGGCTTTGGGGCGTGGGCCGCAGTTCGATGCGTCCCGACTGGCCCGCGCGCACCGTGGCAGAGACCTTGGTGAGCGTGCGCCCTTGCAGCTCGACGGCGCCGGCCTCAATGAGTTGCTGAAGGTAACTGCGCGAAAACTCGGGCACCAGCGCCGCCAGGGCGCGGTCGAGCCGCTGCCCGTGCTGCGCGGCGTCGATGGCGAAGGGCCGCAACTCGCTGGGCTCCGCGAGATCGGCGCCCTCTTCAGGTTCAGGCCCTTCCGGGGGATCGGTCAGGGGGTCGGTCGATATAATTGAGGGCAACTGTTTCACGAAAGCCGTATGTGATGTTTCGCGCCAAATTATCGGTCCCTGCCTGGATCGCGCTCAGCGCGGCGGCCCTTCTCGTCGCCGGTTGCGGTTCCACCACCAAGGAAGACAAGACCGCGAACTGGAGCCCCAACCGCATCTACTCGGAAGCCAAGGACGAAGTCGGCTCCGGCGCCTACGACAAGGCGGTGCCGCTGTACGAGAAGCTCGAAGGCCGTGCCGCCGGCACGCCGCTGGCCCAGCAGGCCCAGCTCGAGAAGGCCTACGCCCAGCACAAGGCCGGCGAAAAGGCCAACGCCATCGCCACGCTCGACCGCTTCATGAAGCTGCACCCGGCCAGCCCGGCGTTCGATTACGCGCTCTACCTGAAGGGCGTGATCAACTTCAACGACGACCTGGGTATGTTCGCGTTCCTGACGCGTCAGGACCTGTCCGAGCGCGACCAGAAGGCCGCCAAGGAATCGTTCGAATCCTTCCGTGAGCTCGTGACGCGCTTCCCCGAGTCGCGCTATGCGCCCGACGCGCGCCAGCGCATGAACTACATCGTGAACTCGCTCGCGCAGTACGAAGTTCATGTGGCCCGCTATTACTACTCGCGTGGCGCCTACCTGGCGGCCATCAACCGGGCGCAGATCGCGCTGTCCGACTACCGCGAAGTGCCGGCGCTCGAAGAAGCCCTGTACATCATGGTGAAGTCGTACGACGCGCTCGGCATGAAGGACCTGCGCGACGACGCACAACGCGTGCTGACCACCAACTATCCGCAGAGCACCTACCTGGCGAACGGCTTCAAGGGCAGCACCGACCCCTGGTGGAAGCTCTGGTAATCCAGCGCCTCCCGGTAGATATCAATAGGGTTTCCTGAGCGCGTCGATCGCGCTCTCGAAATCCGCTTCGGTTTCCAGCCGGCGCATCGGCGGCAACGCCGCCAGCAGCCGCCGGCCATAGCCCATCGCCACGAGGCGCGTGTCGCAGATCGCGAGCACGCCGCTGTCGGTTTCACGGCGAATGAGGCGCCCCGCCCCCTGTTTCAATGCCACGGCCGCTTCGGGCAGCGAGTAGTCGCTGAACGAGCTGCGCCCCTGCGCTTCGAGCCGCTGCGAGCGGGCCTCCACCAGCGGGTCGTTGGGCGGAGGGAACGGCAGCTTGTCGATCACGACGAACTGCAGCGCGTCGCCCGGCGCATCGAAACCTTCCCAGAACGACGCCGATGCCACCAGCACGCAGCCCGCGCGCCCGTTGCTCGCGCCTTCGCGGAAGCGGTCCATGAGCACGCGCTTGGGCAGCTCGCCCTGCACCAGCACCTCGGGCCGCGCCTCCGTCTGAAGCAGTTCGAACTGCTGGCGCATCGCGTCGCCGATGGTGCGCAGCGCGCGCAGCGTGGTGGTCAGCACGAGCGTGCGCCCGCCGAGTTCGGCGGCTCCGTGCGCGGCCAGCTTGGCCACCTGCTGGCTGTGCGTGGGATCGTTGGGCTTCGGAAAGGCCCGCGGCACGTAGATCGCCGCCTGCGAGGCGTAGTCGAACGGACTTTGCACGCGCAGCACTTCGGCATCGCGCAGGCCACAGGGTTCGGTGAACCAGCGCAGCGTCGGGTCGTCGCCCAGCGTGGCGGAGGTGAAGACCCAGGCGCGGCGGCTGTCTTCCTGCGGCGGCGGTGGGACGGCACCGTGCTCGGGGTCTTCCTCGTCGTCGCCGTAGGGCAAGTCGGACTCCACGGGCTCGTCGGCCAGCTTGAGCACCCGCTTGCGCATCGCATCGGCGATGTCGAGCGGCGACTCGATCAGCCGCAGCTGCGTGCCCACATCGACCCAGCGCACCGAGTCGAGCTCGCACGGCTGCGCGAAACGCGCCGTGCGCTTGGCGAGCTGGCGCGCGCGCTCGTGCAGGCGCACGAAGTCGGGCGAGATCTCGCTCACCGTGTCCAGCCCGTCGGCGGCCAGCACGAAGGCGTCCTGCAGGTCGTCGAGTGCGCCCTGCCAGGCGTCGGCATTCACGCCCTCGGGGGCCGGGCCGATCCAGCGCAGCTTGGCCCCCGGCCATTGCTTGCCGACCACCAGCCGCAGTTCGCGCGCCGCGCGTTCGACGCCCGCCACCAACTGCTGCCAGTCGACCAACCCGCGCGCATGCTGCAGGCCGGCGCCGAGCATGTCGCGCGCGAAATCGAGCGCCTGCCCGCTGCCGAGCTGCGCGCCCAGGAACTGCACGCCGGTCTCGTTGAGCTGGTGCGCCTCGTCGAACACGACGACGCTCACGGTCGGCAGCAGCTCGGCCATGCCGGTTTCGCGCACCGCGAGGTCGGCGAAGAACAGGTGGTGGTTGATGACCACGATGTCGGCCGCCAGCGCCTCGCGCCGCGCCAGGTTGACGTGGCAGGCCTTGAACTGCGGGCATTGCGCGCCCAGGCAGTTCTCGCGCGTGGAAGTGATCAGCGGAATCAGCGGCGAGCGTTCGTCGAGCCCCGGCAGTTCGGCGAGGTCGCCGGTGCGCGTGGCTTTCGACCACTGCTCGATCTTCGCCAGCGTGCGCAGGCTACCGCGCTCGGGCAGCGAGGCGTCGTGGCGCGCCATGTCGAGCCGGTGCAGGCACAGGTAGCTGCCCCGCCCTTTCAGCAGCGCCGTGCGTATCGGCAGCGCGAATGCCTCGACGAGGCGCGGCAGGTCGCGGCCGAACAGCTGATCCTGCAGGGTCTTGGTGGCGGTCGAGAGCAGCACGCGCTCGCCGCTCAGCAGCGCCGGCACGAGGTACGAGAAGGTCTTGCCCACGCCGGTGCCGGCTTCGACCACGAGCATGCCGCCGTCGGAGATGGTGCGGGCCACGGCCATCGCCATCTCGGTCTGGCCGCCGCGTTCGCGGAACTGCTCGGCGGCCTGCGACAGCACCCCGTCCTGCGCGAACGCATCGCGCACCTGGTTTTCGAGCGGCGACGTCACGCCGGTTCTTTCGGGTCCAGCGCGTTCTCGAGCTGGGCGATCTGGTCGCGCAGGGCGAGGCGGCGCTTTTTCAGGCGGCGCATCAGCAGTTCGTCCTGCGGCGTGCCGTCTTCCGAGAGCCGGTCGATGGTGGCGTCCAGGTCGGCATGCGCGATGCGCAGCTCGATCAGCTGACGGGAAAGGGAATGAAGATTGGAGTCCAACGGTGGGGGTGCGCGTGCCGCATGGGGCCGCGCGTGTTCATTCGATAATACGTCCTGACACGAACCCCAGAGAAGACAGAAAGCGCGCCTCTGGCGCCCCAGCGCTCATGACCCAAGGCTTTCGACTCGCCGCCGCCACCGGCCTCCACAAGGGGGATCGCCCCTACCAGCAGGACCAGGTGCTGTTGATGAGCCACCCCCGCACGCCGGGCTGTGTGCTCGGCGTCATCGCCGACGGCATGGGCGGGCGCAGCGGCGGGCGCAAGGCATCCGACCAGGTGCTCATGACCGCGCGCCAGCTCTTCACCCGCTACAGCCCCGAGCGCGACGACCCTGCCGTCGTGCTGCGCCAGCTGCTCGAAGACGCCCACACGGTGATCAAGCTCACCGCGCTGTCGAGCGAGCAGGAGCCGCACAGCACGCTGGCCGCCTTCCTGATGAACCCCAAGGGCGACTGCGCCTGGATCCATGCGGGCGACTCGCGCATCTATCACTTCAACGACGGCGCGCTGGTCAAGCGCACGCGCGACCATTCGTACGTGCAGGCCCTGGTCGATCGCGGCCAGATCAGCGAGGCCGAGGCCAACATCCATCCGCAGGGCAACATCCTGCTGGGCTGCCTGGGCATGACGACCACGCCGCCGCCCGTCGATCCGCACCACATTGCCAAGCTGCAGCCGGGCGACCTGCTGATGGCCTGCAGCGACGGCCTGTGGCACTACTTCTCGCCCGAGGAACTGGCCAGCGTGCTGTACGCGCAGCCGCCGCGCGACGCAGTGGAAATCCTGGTGGGAGAAGCGCGGCGCCGTGCGCGCGGCACGGGCGACAACATCTCGATCGCGGTGCTCAAGCTCGACCGGCTGCCCGCGGCGGCCTGAGCGCCCGCCCTCTTTCAAGGATCAGGGCGAGGAAGCCGCCGGTGCCGGTGGCAACGGTGCGCCGCGCGGCTTGGTGCGCTCGGCGTTCTGGCGTTCGCGGTTGGCGCGGTGTTCCGCCGCCCGCTTCTGCTTGTCCTCGAAGCGCGTGGTCGCGGCCGGCGCTTCGGCGCGGCGCTGGGCCGCCTTGGCCTGCTCGTCGGCATGGGCCTTCTGCTTGTTCTCGAACTGGCGCTGGCGCTCGGCGGCGTCGGCCGCGGTCGCGGCGCGGCTCGCGGCGTGGTCGGCGGCGCGCTGCTCACGCGCCTTCTGGTCTTCCTGCGACTTTTCGCGCTGTTCGCGCGAATCCTGCGGGCGCTGGGTGGCGGCCTTCTGGTCGAGCTTCTGCAGCTCGGCCGCGCCGCTGCGCTGGCGCTGAATGTCGTTGATCGCGGTTTCCTGTCGCTTGATGTGGTCGGTTTCCTTGCGACGGCGGCTGCGGCTTTCGCGCAGGCAGTCTTCGACCGCGAACTTCTTGTAGCAGGCCGCGCGCTCCTTCGCGTAGCGCGACTCGATGACCTCGCGCTCGGCCGCCAGGCGGCTGCGTTCGGCTTCGAGGTCGGCGTTGCCCGCCGCCGCATTGGACTGGGCCCACAGCGGCAGGCTGGCCAAGGCCAGGAACAGGGCAAGAGCGGTTTTTTTCATGTGAGTCGGGTGTCGACGATGCGGCGTTCCAGGGCGAGGAATTCGCTCGACTGCATTTCGGTGAGCCGGGACACCGTGCGCGGAAACTCGTGCGCCAGCGGCCCCTCGGTGTACAACGCCTCGGGCGGAACCTCGGCCGACATGATGAGCTTGCAGCGCCGGTCGTACAAGACGTCGACCAGCCAGGTGAAACGGCGTGCTTCCGAGGCCATGCGCACCGGCATGTGCGGCACGTCGGACAGCAGCACGGTGTGGAACTGGCTTGCGATCTCGAGGTAGTCGTTCTGCGAACGCGGGCCGCCGCACAGCGTCTTGAAGTCGAACCACACCACGCCGCCGGCCTTGCGCAGCGCGCGGATCTCGCGCTGCTCGATGTGCAGGATCGGGTTCTCGTCGGCCGTCTCGGCCAGCTTGTCGAAGGCGTGGCGCATTTCCTTCTCGGCCGCCGCGTCGTTCGGCGTGAGGTACATGCGCAGCTGCTCCAGCGTGCGGCGCCGGTAGTCGGTGCCGTTGTCCACGCTCAGCACTTCGAGCTTCTGGTTGAGCAGTGCAATGGCGGGCAGGATGCGGTCGCGGTGCAGGCCGCCGGGGTACAGGTCGTCGGGCTTGAAGTTCGAGGTGGTGACAAAGCCCACGCCGTTGTCGAACAGCGCCACGAGCAGGCGGTGCAGGATCATCGCGTCGGTGATGTCCGCGACGTGGAACTCGTCGAAGCAGATCAGCTTGTAGCGCTTGGAGATGCGCAGCCCCAGCTCGTCGAGCGGGTTCACGGTGCCCTGCAGGTCGCGCAGCTCGCGGTGCACTTCGCGCATGAACTCGTGGAAGTGCAGGCGCGTCTTGCGCCGCAGCGGCACGGCGTTGAAGAACAGGTCCATCAGGAAGCTCTTGCCGCGCCCCACGCCGCCGTACATGTAGACGCCGCGCGGCAGCTCCGGCCGGTTGATGAGCTTCTTCAGCGCATTGGAGCGCCGGGCCTTGTACTCGCCCCACTCGGTGGCGCAGCGGTCGAGCGCCTCGACGGCCGCGAGTTGTGCGGGATCGCTCTTGAACCCGCGTGCCGCGAGTTCCGCTTCGTAAGCCTGTTTGACGCTCAAGGGATCGGATCGCTTCAAAAATGGAGAGCCCCGACCGCCCCGCGAGGGTCGATCGGGGCCGGGTTCGCTCAAGAACCGGAGATCAGAAGTTGAGCGTGCGCTTGTCCACGGCCAGGGCCGCTTCCTTGGTGGCTTCCGACAGCGACGGGTGCGCATGGCAGATGCGCGCGATGTCTTCGGCACTGGCCTTGAACTCCATCGCCACGACGGCTTCGGAGATCAGCTCGCTGGCCTGCGGGCCCACGATGTGCACGCCCAGGATCTCGTCCGTGGCGGCGTCGGCCAGGAACTTGACCATGCCGGTCGTGTCGCCCAGCGCGCGTGCGCGGCCGTTCGCCAGGAACGGGAAGGTGCCGGCCTTATAGGCGCGGCCCGAGGCCTTGAGCTGCTGCTCGGTCTGGCCGACCCACGCGATCTCGGGGCTGGTGTAGATCACCCACGGCACGGTGTTGAAGTTCACGTGGCCATGCTGGCCCGCGATGCGCTCCGCCACCGCCACGCCTTCTTCCTCTGCCTTGTGCGCCAGCATCGGGCCGCGCACCACGTCGCCGATGGCCCACACGTTGGGCAGGCTGGTCTTGCAGTCGTCATCCACGGCGATGGCGCCGCGCTCGTCGAGCTTCAGGCCCACGGCTTCGGCGTTCAGGCCGATGGTGTTGGGCACGCGGCCGATCGAGACGATCAGCTTGTCGACTTCCAGCGTCTGGGCTTCGCCCTTGGCGTTGGTCCAGGCGACGCTCACGCCCTTCTTCGACGACTTGATCTCGCCGACCTTCACGCCGAGTTCGATCTTGAGCTTCTGCTTGTCGAAGGCCTTCTTGGCTTCCTTGGCGATCTGCTCGTCCACGGCGCCCAGGAAGGTCGGCAGTGCTTCGAGCACCGTGACCTCGGCACCGAGGCGGCGCCACACCGAGCCCATTTCGAGGCCGATGACGCCCGAGCCGATCAGGCCCAGCTTCTTCGGCACCGCGCCGATGCGCAGCGCGCCGTCGTTCGAGAGGATGTTTTCCTCGTCGAACGGCGTGCCCGGCAGCGCGCGGGCGTTGGAGCCCGTGGCCAGGATGATGTGCTTGCCGCTGATCGATTCTTCAGCAGCGCCTGCCACCTTGATCTCGTAGCCGGTTTCGTCGGTCTTCACGAACGAACCGCGGCCATGGAAGAAGCTGATCTTGTTCTTCTTGAACAGGTACAGGATGCCGTCGTTGTTCTGCTTCACGACCTGGTCCTTGCGGGCCAGCATCTTGTCGATGTCCAGGCCGAGGCCTTCGACCTTGATGCCGTGGTCCGCAAAGTGGTGACCGGCCTGCTCGAAGTGCTCCGACGATTGCAGCAGCGCCTTCGAGGGAATGCAGCCGACGTTGGTGCAGGTGCCGCCCGGTGCGGGGCCGCCCTTGCCGTTCTTCCACTCGTCGATGCAGGCCACGTTGAAGCCGAGCTGCGCAGCGCGGATCGCTGCGATGTAGCCGCCAGGACCGCCGCCGATGACGACGACGTCGAATTGCTTGTTTGCCATCTGTGTCTTGCTCCCCGGATCAGATGTCGAACAGCAGGCGCGACGGATCTTCCAGCGCTTCCTTCATGGCGACCAGGCCCAGCACGGCTTCGCGGCCGTCGATGATGCGGTGGTCGTAGCTCA
Source organism: Variovorax boronicumulans (assembly GCF_009811375.1). NCBI lineage: Bacteria > Pseudomonadati > Pseudomonadota > Betaproteobacteria > Burkholderiales > Comamonadaceae > Variovorax > Variovorax boronicumulans. The sequence continues at coordinate 1,755,495 of NZ_BKDH01000001.1, read as the reverse complement.
TGGCGAGGTAGTTCATCGGGCGAACGACGATCTGGCCGTTTTCGACCACGGCGCGGTCCTTGGTGGCGTGCACGCCCAGGATGGCCGACTGCGGCGGGTTGATGATCGGGGTCGAGAGCATCGAGCCGAAGGTGCCGCCGTTGGAGATGGAGAACGTGCCGCCGGTCATTTCTTCAATGCCCAGCTTGCCGTCTTGCGCCTTCTTGCCGTACTCGGTGATCTTCTTCTCGATGTCGGCAAAGCTCATCTGGTCGGCATTGCGCAGGATAGGCACCACCAGGCCGCGCGGCGAACCGACGGCGATGCCGATGTCGAAGTAGCCGTGGTACAGGATGTCGTTGCCGTCGACCGAGGCGTTGAGCACCGGGTACTTCTTCAGCGCGTGCACCGCGGCCTTCACGAAGAAGCTCATGAAGCCGAGCTTCACGCCGTGTTCCTTGGTGAACGCGTCCTGGAACTTCTTGCGCAGGTCCATGACCGGGGCCATGTTCACTTCGTTGAAGGTGGTCAGGATGGCGTTGGTCGATTGCGACTGGATCAGGCGCTCGGCGATGCGCGCGCGCAGGCGGCTCATCGGCACGCGCTGTTCCGGGCGCTCGCCCAGGTCAGGCGCGGCAGGCGCAGCCACCTGTTGCAGCGCGGGCTTGGCAGCCGGTGCGGCGATGGTGGCGGCAGGCTTGGCGCCGGCAGCCACGGCGCCGAGCACGTCGCCCTTGGTCACGCGGCCATCCTTGCCCGTGCCAGCCACGTCGCTGGTCTTCAGGTTGTTGTCGGCCAGCAGCTTGGCGGCGGCGGGCATGGCCACGTCGGCCTTCGAACCGCCGGTGGCGGCGGCTGCCGCTGCGGGAGCAGCAGCGGCCGGTGCGGCGGCGGGGGCTGCAGCAGCAGCGGGTGCGGCGGCGGCCTTGCCGTCGGTGTCGATCTTGGCGATCAGCTGCTCGGCCACCACGGTGGCGCCGTCGGGCTGAACGATCTCGACCAGCACGCCAGCCGAGGGTGCGGGCACTTCGAGCACGACCTTGTCGGTTTCGATCTCGATCAGGATTTCATCGACGGCGACGGCTTCGCCGGCTTTCTTCTTCCACGTGAGCATGGTGGCCTCGGCCACGGATTCGGAAAGCTGGGGGACTTTGACTTCTACGATAGACATTTGGAGTGAGCTCCGTTTTGTTCTTGAGGGTGTTCGTGTGAAAAGGGACGGTTCTTACTTGGTCAGCACGAAGCCCTTGAGCTTGCCAAATGCGCCATCGACCAGCGCCTTCTGCTGTTCCTGGTGCAGGTGCGAGTAGCCGACGGCAGGCGATGCCGAAGCGGCACGGCCGGAGTAGCCGAGCTTCTGGCCTTCCTGCATGTTTTCGTGGATGTAGTGCTGCACGAAGAACCAGGCGCCCTGGTTCTGCGGCTCGTCCTGGCACCACACGATGTCCACGAGGTTGGGGTACTTCTTGACCTCGGCGGCGAACGCCTTGTGCGGGAACGGATAGAGCTGCTCGACGCGGATGATCGCCACGTCGTCGCTGCCCTGCTCTTCGCGCTTCTTGGCCAGGTCGTAGTAAACCTTGCCCGAGCAGGCGATCAGGCGCTTGACCTTCTCGGCCTTCAGACCCTTGCTGTCGGGAATGACGGTCTGGAAGCTGCCCTTGGTGAACTCGGACAGCGGCGAGGTCGCGTCCTTGTTGCGCAGCAGCGACTTGGGCGTGAGGATGATCAGCGGCTTGCGCAGGTTGCGCACCATCTGGCGACGCAAGATGTGGAAGATCTGGCTGGCCGTGGTGGGCTGCACCACCTGCATGTTGGTGTCGGCGCTCAGCTGCATGAAGCGCTCCAGGCGTGCCGAGCTGTGCTCGGGGCCCTGGCCTTCGTAGCCGTGCGGCAGCATCATCGTGATGCCGTTGACGCGGCCCCACTTCACTTCGCCCGAGGCGATGAACTGGTCGATCACCACTTGCGCGCCGTTCACGAAGTCGCCGAACTGGGCTTCCCAGATGACGAGCGTGTTGGGGTCGTTCGAGGCGTAGCCGTATTCGAAGGCCAGCACGGCTTCTTCGGACAGGATCGAGTCGATGACGACGAACGGGGCCTGGTTCTCGGCCACGTTCTGCAGCGGCGTGTAGGTGCCGGTGTCGAACTTCTCGCGGTTCTGGTCATGCAGCACGGCGTGGCGGTGCGTGAACGTGCCGCGACCCGAGTCTTCACCCGACAGGCGCACCGGGTAGCCGCTGGCCACCAGCGAGGCGAACGCCATGTGCTCGCCCATGCCCCAGTCGACGTTGACGTCGCCACGGCCCATGGCGGCGCGGTCGTCCAGCACCTTCTTCACGAGCGGGTGCACGGTGAAGTTCTCGGGTGCCTTGGTGATGCGCTCGGCCAGGCGCTTCCACTCGGCGGAGGGAATGGCGGTGTCGCCGGCGTCGGTCCACTTCTTGTTGAGGTACGGACTCCAGTCGACGGCGTACTTGCTCTTGAAGTTGGTGAGCACGGGATCGACGGTGTTCTTGCCTTCGTCGAAGGCGGCGCGCTGCGCCTTGACCATGTCGTCGCCGAGCGTGTCGCCCAGGCCTTGCGCGGCCAGCTTGTCGGCGTACAGCTTGCGCGTGCCGGGGTGGGCCGCGATCTTCTTGTACATGAGCGGCTGGGTGAGCGACGGCGTGTCCTGCTCGTTGTGGCCCAGCTTGCGGAAGCAGATGATGTCGACGACCACGTCCTTCTGGAATTCCATGCGGAAGTCCAGGGCGAACTGGGTGGCGAGCACCACGGCTTCGGGGTCGTCGCCGTTCACGTGCAGCACCGGCGCTTCGATCATCTTGACGATGTCCGAGCAGTACAGCGTCGAGCGGCTGTCGCGCGGGTCGCTGGTGGTGAAGCCGATCTGGTTGTTGATGACGATGTGCACCGTGCCGCCGGTGGAGTAGCCACGGGTTTCGGCCAGTGCCAGCGTTTCCATCACGACGCCCTGGCCTGCGAAGGCGGCGTCGCCGTGCACGATCACGGGCAGCACCTGCTTGCCCAGCGGGTCGCCGCGGCGGTCCATGCGGGCGCGCACCGAGCCTTCGACCACGGGGTTCACGATTTCCAGGTGCGAGGGGTTGAACGCCAGACTCAGGTGGACCGGGCCGCCGGGGGTGGTCACGTCCGAGCTGAAGCCCTGGTGGTACTTGACGTCGCCGGAGGGCAGGTCTTCGGGGGCGGTGTGGTCGAACTCGGCGAACAGATCGGCGGGCATCTTGCCCAGCGAGTTCACCAGCACGTTCAGGCGGCCGCGGTGGGCCATGCCGATCACGATTTCCTGCACGCCCTTGACGCCGGCCTGGTTGATCAGCTCGTCCATCGCGACGATGAAGCTTTCGCCGCCTTCGAGCGAGAAGCGCTTCTGGCCGACGTACTTGGTGTGCAGGAAGCGCTCGAGGCCTTCGGCGGCCGTCAGGCGGTTCAGCACGTGCTTCTTCTGCTCGGCGCTGAGCTTGGGGTTCGTGCGGGCGCTTTCGAGCTTCTGCTGCCACCAGCGCTTGTGGTTCTGGTCGGTGGTGTACATGTACTCGGCACCCATCGTGCCGCAGTACGTTTCACGCAGGGCATTGAGCAGGTCGCGCAGCGACATGGTCTCTTTGCCGAAGAAGGTGTTGCTGGTGTTGAACACCGTCTCGAGGTCGGCGTCGGCAAAACCGTAGAACGAGGGCTCGAGTTCCGGAATGGCGGGACGCTCGGCGCGCTTGAGCGGGTCGAGGTCGGCCCAGCGGGCGCCGACGTTGCGGTAGGCGGCAATCAGCTGCTGGACTGCCGTGCGCTTGCGGCCGAGTTCGGAGTCGGCACCGCTGGCCTGCACGACACGGGTCGTGCCCTGCTTGGCCAGTTCGGCGAAGGCGTTGATGACCGGCAGGTGGGGGACGTCGCGGGCGCTGGTGCCGTCGGCGGCGGGAACGTTCTGCAGGGCGTCGAAGTACGTGCGCCAGTTGTCGGGAACGCTGCCGGGGTTGGCGAGGTAGTTTTCGTACATCTCCTCGACATAGGGCGCATTGCCGCCGAAGAGGTAGGTGTTGCCTTGATAGGCGGTGTACGCCGTGGGCGTAGAGGAATCGCTCATGATCCGCTGACCTTCGCTTCCCTGGAGGAAGCACGAGTTGGTTAAGAAACCTTCCGCGACACGGCTGGACCGATTGGCGGATGCGACTGTGGCTGGGGAAGGGCCTGAGTACCTTGGCATTGTGCCACGTCAACCATATGACGACAGAACGCGGCTGCGCAAGGCCCGCAACCCTACCCCGATTCGCGCCTGCGGTCAGGTGGCGGACAGTAACTGTTTGATCTGCTGGAGCGTGGCCGGATCGTCGATGGTGGTCAGGTCGCCCGGGTCGCGCTGCTCGCAGACGGCCTGGATGGCCCGGCGCAGCAGCTTGCCGCTGCGGGTCTTGGGCAGGCCGCTCACGAAGCGCACGCGCGCGGGCCGCGCCAGGGCGCCGAGCTGGTCGGCCACGACCTTCATGATCTCGCCCTCGAGCTGGAGCGCCGCATCGGCATCGGTCACGGCCAGGCCGTCTTTCGGCACGACGAAGGCCATCGCCACCTGCCCCTTGAGCGTGTCGGCCACGCCGACCACGGCCACTTCGGCCACGTTGGCATGGCCCGAGATGCTCTCCTCGATCTCGCGCGTGCCCAGCCGGTGGCCGGCGACGTTGATCACGTCGTCGGTGCGACCCAGGATGTAGAAATACCCGTCGGCGTCGCGGATGCCCCAGTCGAAGGTCGAATAGACCATCTTGCCCGGCACGCTCTTCCAATAGGTGTTGACGAAGCGGGCGTCGTCCTTCCACACGGTCTGCATGAAGCCGGGCGGCGTCGGGCCCTCGACCACGACCACGCCCTTCTCGTTCGCGCCGGTGAGCTCCTCGCCGGTCGACTCGTGCAGGATCTTGATGCGGTAGCCATACATCGGCACGCCGGGGCTGCCGAACTTGCTGGGCTTGGCTTCCACGCCGTTGGCGATGGTGATCATCGGCCAGCCCGACTCGGTCTGCCAGTAGTTGTCGATGATCGGCACGCCCAGGCCGTCGCTGATCCAGCGCGCGGTCGGCTCGTCCAGCGGCTCGCCGGCCAGGAACAGCGCGCGCAGGGTCGACAGGTCGTACTTCTTGAGCAGCGCCGGGTCTTGCTTCTTGAGCACGCGCACGGCAGTGGGCGCGCTGAACATCACAGTCACCTTGTACTTCTCGACCAGGCGCCACCAGATGCCGCCGTCGGGCTGCTGGTCGATGCCCTGCGTGGGCAGGCCCTCGTACATGATGGTGGCCATGCCCGCGATCAACGGACCGTAGACGATGTAGCTGTGGCCCACCACCCAGCCGATGTCGCTGGTCGAGAAGTAGGTTTCGCCAGGGCGGCCGTCGAAGATGTGCTTCATGCTCGCGGCCAGCGCCACGGCGTAGCCGCCCACGTCGCGCTGCACGCCCTTGGGCTTGCCGGTGGTGCCGCTCGTGTAGATGGTGTAGCTGATGTCGGTCGAGGCCAGCCAGGTGCAGGGCACCTGCGCATCCATGTGCTTTTGCCTCAGCTCGCCCGCCAGATGGTCGCGGCCGGCCACCAGCGTCATCGGCGCCAGGCCGCGGTCGGTCAGCAGCACGGCCTCGGGCTTGTGCTTTGACAGGCGGATGGCTTCGTCGAGCAGCGGCTTGTACGCGATGACCTTGCCGCCGCGCGAACCGGCGTCGGCGCTCACGACCACCTTGGGCTCGGCGTCCTCGATGCGCGTGGCCAGCGAGCCGCTGGCGAAGCCGCCGAACACCACGCAATGGATGGCGCCGATGCGCGCGCAAGCCAGCATCGCGAAGGCGGCCTCGGGAATCATCGGCATGTAGATGAGCACGCGGTCGCCCTTGCCCACGCCCAGTTCGACGAGGCTGGCGGCGGTGCGCTGCACCTCGGCATGCAGCTCGGCGAAGCTGTAGCTTTTTTCGACGCCGGTTTCGGTCGACACGAAGATCAGCGCCGGCTGGTCGCCCCGATCGGCCAGGTGCCGGTCGACCGCGTTGTGGCACAGGTTGGTGGTGCCGCCGACGAACCAGCGCGCGAACGGCGGCTGGCTGGCGTCGAGGATCTGCTGCGCGGGCGTGTGCCAGTCGATCAGCTTCGCCTGCTCGGCCCAGAAGGCCTCGGGCGCGTCGACGGACTGGCGGTAGAACTCTTCATAGCGGCTCATCGGGATCTGTCTCCTGTTTTATGGATGCCGTTTCGGACTCGCGCCGAAACTGAATTCATAATTATGGGAACCGATCTTGCGGGAAGCTGACAGCCGCGGCAATCCGGGCGGGCACCCTTGCCGGGCCGCCCTTCGACAGCAATTCAGTAACTCAGCGGATCAGCGCCTGCAGGTCGCGGAACGCCGGATGCTCGGCGGTGCGCAGCCACTCGAAGCCGACCATCTCGGTGGTCACGAGCTCGGCGCCGGCACCGGCCAGGCGGTCGAAGGCCGCGTCGCGGTTGCGCTCGGTGCGCGAGCTGCAGGCGTCGGTGACGACCCACACGTCGAACTCGTCCTCGAGCAGGTCGAGCGCGGTCTGCAGCAGGCAGACATGGGCTTCGCAGCCGGCGATGACGATGGTGTTGCGCTCTTCGGCCGCGGCCGGGGGCTTCTGCAGGTGCTTGGGCAGGCTGCGGGCATTGCCCTGCGGCGCGGCCTTGGCGGGCGGACGCAGCCATTCGCCAAGCCCCTCTTCCACGCCGCTGAAATGCATCTTGGCCAGCGTCTTGCGGCAGAAGGCGCGGATCTCGGGCAGGTTCTCGCCCAGCTTGGACGGGTTCTGCTCGGTGCCCCAGACCGGCACGTCGACCCATTGCGCCATCTGGCCCAGGCGCGCCGCGTTGCGCGCTGCCGCCTCGCCTTCGAAGATCGCCGGCATCAGCCGCGCCTGGTAATCGACCAGGACGAGTTGGGATTGCGTGGCGTCGAGCAGCATGGACTTCTTCTTTCAGGTATCGGTTGAACTGGGCTGAACCGTACCACCGAAAAGCGCGGGTTTCGCGGGATCGTCCGCCGTTGCCACTGGGGAAGATCGCTGCACCAACTGCGCGAGGTAGGTCTTGAACAGCGCATCGGCCGACTGCCTGAACATGCGAATGCGCCCCGTGTGCTGCATCAACAGCAGGCCAACGCCGTGCGCGAACAGCGCCGTGTTCTCCTGCTGCGCGAGGTCGGCATCGAGGCCCAGGGCGAGCAGTGCTTCTTCGCAGGGGCGCAGGGCGTCGTAGAGGCGGTCGTTCAGTTCGTGGTCGAGCGCATGCGTGAGCCCCCGGGGCCGCATGCCGTGCACCAGATAGAAGCCGAGGTCGAGGTCACGCGGGTTCGCCGCGTAGAAGTCGAACCAGGCCTGGGCCTTGGCGGCCAGGGTCTGGTCGGGCCGGCGCTCGGACACCGCCACCTCGGCCACGGCGGCCTGCAGACGCAGCAGCGACTCGTCCAGCAAGGCCGCGTAGATCGCCTCCTTGCTGTCGAAGTACGAATAGATGGCGCCCGGCGTGTAGCCGGCCTTCTTCGCGATTTCCCGGATGCTCGCGCCCTCGATGCCCGCCTCGGCGAACACCGTTCGGGCGGCGTCGAGCACCAGGGCACGGCGGGCGTCGGTGAGGGTCTGGCGGCGTTGGAGCTTGGCGTGCATGGGCGGGACTATAGCCCTCGATCTGGTCGCCAATCATTTTTTCGAACGTTGATCTAAAAATTGAACAGTGTTTAAATCTCCGCGCCAAACGATCCAAAAACCCCCACGAGCCCCTGGAGACAACACGCATGAATGCCCCGCCTTCCGACGCCCTCCTCATGTCCGGCGCCGACTACCGTGAATCGCTGCGCCGCTACACGCCCACCGTGTTCGTCGACGGCCGCCGCGTCGCCAGCGTGGCCGACGAGCCCGCCTTCCAGCCGGGCATCAACGCCATCGCCCTCACCTACGACCACGCGCTCAAGTCCGAGTACGCGCCGCTCATGACCGCCGTGCAGCACACCAGCGGCAAGCGGGTGAACCGCCTTTCGCACATCAACACGAGCTCGGGCGACCTGCTCAACAAGCTCGAGGCCGTGCGACTGGTCTGCCAGGAAACCGGCTGCGCCCAGCGCTACCTGACGCACGACGCGCTCAACGCCATCGCGCAGGTGTCGGCGCGCATCGACGACGCGCGCGGCAGCACCGAGCACACCGCGCGCTTTCTCAATTACCTGCACCGCATCCAGGACCAGGACCTGACCCTGGGCGTCGCCATGACCGACGCCAAGGGCGACCGCAGCCGCCGGCCGCACGAGCAGGCGAACGTCGACAGCTACCTGCACGTGGTCGAGCGCAACGCGCGCGGCATCGTGATCTCGGGCACCAAGGCCATCGTGACCGGCGCACCCTATGTGCACGAACTGCTGGTCATGCCCTGCCGCAACATGGGCAAGGAAGACGCCGACTTCGCCGTCTGCTGCGCCGTGCCGCTCGACGCGCCCGGACTCAGCATCGTCGCGCGGCCGGCCGGTCGACCCGGCGAAGAGCTCGAGCACGGCGATGCGCTCTTCAGCCGCAAGTACGGCCAGAGCACCGGCGTGTGCATGTTCGACCGCGTGTTCGTGCCGTGGGAGCGCGTGTTCTACGCCGGCGAATGGGAGCACTCGGGCCACCTGACCTACAGCTACGCCACGCACCACCGCCACAGCTGCATCGCGGCCCGCGCCGGCTTCGGCGACCTGTTGATCGGCGCCGGCGCGCTGATGTGCGAGGCCAACGGCTTCGACCCCGGCAAGGAGAGCCACCTGCGCGAGCAGATGGTCGAGCTCATCACCATCACCGAGAGCTTCTTTGCCTGCGGCGTGGCGGCCAGCGTCTACGGCAAGGCCGACGACCACTGCGAGGTCTTCATGCCCGACCCGGTGTTCAGCAACATCGGCAAGCTGCTGCTGGCCACCAAGATCTACGACATGCACCGCATCGCCCACTACGTGAGCGGCGGCCTCATCGTCACCCTGCCCGGCCCCGACGAAGACCACAACCCCGAGACCGCGGCGCGGCTGTCCGACGTGTTGCGCGCCAACCCCGCCATTCCCTATGAGCAGCGCATCGAGACCGCCCGCTTCATCGAAGACCTCACGGCTGGCTACCAGGGCGGCTGGTACAGCGTGATCAGCCTGCACGGCGGCGGCTCGCCGGCGGCGATGAAGCAGGAGATCTGGCGCAACTACCCGGTCGGCTCGAAGGTCGAGCTGGTCGAGCGCCTGCTCGAGCGCGGCATTGCGGCCGACGGCACGCCGGCCGCCGCGCCGCACGACCTGCGCCGCGCCATCACGAAGAACCGCCAGCCCGGCAAGTGCTGCGACACCGGCTGCACCGTGCCGGGACAGCCCGTGATGGTCGACCTGCCAATTCCGGTGTCGCGCACCTAGACTCCGGCGGATGCAGACCCTGTCGCTCCTGCGCCGCCGCCTCGCCCTGCTCCTCGGCGCCGCCTCGTTGCTGCTGCTCGCCGGCTGCAGCGGGTTGCGTGCCGCCGAGGCGCCGCTGGCCACCACACTGGAAAAGAGCAGTTGCACCCGCAGCGCCGACACACTGATCGTGCTGCTGCCCGGCGCCTACTCGGCGCCCGAGGAGTTCGTACGCGAAGGCTTCATCGACGCACTGAACGAGAACCGGCTCGCGGTCGACACCCTGCGTGTCGACGCCCACATGGGCTACTACCGCAACAAGACCATCCTCGACCGGCTGGATCGGGACGTGATCACACCGGCGCGCCGCCAGGGCTACAAGGCGATCTGGATCGCAGGCATCTCGGTCGGCGGTTTCGGCGGGCTGCTGTATGCCCAGACGCACCCCGGCGATCTCGCCGGCCTGGTCGTGCTGGCGCCGTACCTGGGCGAACGCGTGCTGAGCCAGGACATCGCCAATGCCGGCGGCCTGTCGCGCTGGCACGGCCCGCTCGACGCACCGCCCGGCAGCGACCCGCGCACGCCCAGCGACACGCAGCTGTGGCAATGGCTGCGCGGCTACGTCGGCCACACCCGCACCTTCGGCGACCGGCCGCCGCTGTACCTGGGCTACGCGCTCGACGACCGCTTTGCGTTCAGCCACCGGCTGCTGGCCGGGGCGCTGCCGGCGGAACGCGTGGTCACGACCGAAGGCGGGCACGACTGGCCCGAATGGCGGCGGCTCTGGCGCCGCCTGCTGCCGACGCTGCCGCTGCCGGGCTGCCCCGGCTGAGGCGCCCTTCAGTTCGGCCGCAGGCGCAGCAGCTTGCCGTCGGACTCGTCGGTGAGCACGTAGAGCAGGCCGTCCGGCCCCTGCTTCACGTCGCGGATGCGGGCCCGGCCGTCGGCCAGCAGCTTGTGCTCGGCGACCACCTTGTCGTCCTTCAGCTCGATGCGGTCGAGATAGCCGAACTTCAGCGAGCCCACGAACAGGTTGCCCTTCCAGCCGGCGCCGTAGCGGTCGCTGGTGAGGAAGGCCATGCCCGAGGGCGCGATCGACGGCACCCAGTAGTGCAGCGGCTGTTCCATGCCGTCCTTGCGGGTGATGCCGTCGCCGATCTTGCCGCCGCCGTAGTTCTCGCCATAGGTGATCACCGGCCAGCCGTGGTTGACGCCGGCGCGCGGAATGTTGATCTCGTCGCCGCCCTGCGGGCCGTGCTCCGTCATCCAGAAGCGGCCGTCGGGCGCGAGCGTCGCGCCCTGGCTGTTGCGGTGGCCGTAGCTCCAGATCTCGGGCAGCGCACCCGCCTTGCCGACGAAGGGGTTGTCTTTCGGCACGCTGCCGTCCTTGGCGATGCGCACGACCTTGCCGTGGTGGTTGTCGAGCGTCTGCGCGTCGTCCTTGCGGCTGAAGCGGTCGCCGAGCGTGAGAAAGAGAGTCCCATCGCGGGCCTCGACGATGCGGCAGCCGAAGTGCGCGCGGCTCGCGACCTTGGGCTTCTGGCTGAAGATGACCTGCAATGCTTCCAGCTTCGTGCCGTCGGCCGACAGGCGCGCGCGTGCGAGCGCGGTGCTGTTGGCCGATCCACTGCCCGGCTCGGGTTCCGAATAACAGAAGTACAGGGTGCGGTTCTGCGCGAAGCCGCTGTCAGCCAGTACGTCGAGCAGCCCGCCCTGCCCGCCCGCCGCGATGGGCGGCAGGCCCTGGATCGGCGCGCCCAGCTTGCCGTCGGCCGCCACCAGCCGCAGGCGCCCCGGCTTCTCGGTGACCACGAAACGGCCCTCCGGCAGGAAGGCCACGCCCCAGGGGTTCTCAAGACCGGAGGCGACGGTTTCGGCACGCACTTGCGCCATGGCCGCGCCAGCCAAGCCGCAACCGGCGAGCACCACGAGGCTTCCCAGGGAGCGACGAAAGGAGAAATTTCGCAAGTTCATGAAGATTTCCTGAATTTGAGGCCATCTTGACAACAAATGAAACGCACATATCGACTTTTAAGACCGAAAAGTCATATCGACCGAGGCGTTTACATTCGAATCCTTATGCCGCATAAACGTTCACCGTTACATTTTTTCTTCCGCCGGATCGAAAAAGTCCATGTAAATCAATGGTTTACGCACGCCTTCAACAATTCAGATTAAATTGACATAACTGCGCGTCATCAATATCCTACGCGCCATGCGTTTTTTCGTCCTACCCGTATCCCTCCTGTTCGCCGTGGCCGTCCACGCCGCCCCCCCTCAACAGGATCGATCGGATGAGATGGACCGAATCCTTGCCGAGCGCGGCCTGGTCGGCCAGTTCCATCAGGTTCGCCAGACCGTCGCAGAGCGCACGTCCGACCTCGTCGTGACCGCCATCGGTTTCCTCGGCGTTCCTTACCGCCGTGGCGGCAACACCGCCGAATCCGGCTTCGACTGCAGCGGCTTCGTCCGCGCCATGTACAACCAGACGGTGGGCCACGTGCTCCCGCGCCGCGCCGAAGAACAGGCCGCCGCCACCGAGAAGATCGACCGCAGCCAGCTCAAGCCCGGCGACCTCGTGTTCTTCAACACCATGCGCCGCACCTTCAGCCACGTCGGCATCTACGTCGGCGAAGGCAAGTTCATCCATTCCCCCCGCTCCGGCGCCCAGGTCCGTGTCGAAGACATGAACGGCAGCTACTGGCAGCGCCGCTTCGACGGCGCCCGCCGCGTGCTCAGCGGCCAGGGCGACGAGGTCAAGGCCGCGGCCATGGGCACCGCCAGCGACTGATTCGGCGCTCCGAATCCAGGACGAAAAAATCCCGCCGCGGCGGGATTTTTTGTGGGGGCTCGACAGGCGCCGTCGCGCCTCTCGATCAGGCCGCCTTCTTCGCCGGCGGCAGGTCGGTACACGTACCGTGCGCCACTTCCGCCGCCATGCCGATGCTTTCGCCCAGCGTCGGGTGCGGATGGATGGTCTTGCCGATGTCGATCTCGTCCGCGCCCATCTCGATGGCCAGCGCAATCTCGCCGATCATGTCGCCGGCATGCGTGCCGACGATGCCGCCACCCAGGATGCGGTGCGTCTCGGCGTCGAACAGCAGCTTGGTGAAACCTTCGTCGCGGCCGTTGGCGATGGCGCGGCCCGACGCGGTCCACGGGAAGTGGCCCTTCTTGACCTTGATGCCTTCGGCCTTGGCCTGGTCTTCCGTGAGGCCGACCCATGCCACTTCGGGGTCGGTGTAGGCCACGCTGGGGATCACGCGGGCGTTGAAGGCGGCGCTGGACAGCTCCTTGTCGCCCTTCTGCTCGCCGGCAATGACTTCAGCTGCCACGTGCGCCTCGTGCACCGCCTTGTGCGCCAGCATGGGCTGGCCCACGATGTCGCCGATGGCGAAGATGTGGGGCACGTTGGTGCGCATCTGGATGTCGACCGGAATGAAGCCGCGATCGCTCACCGTGATGCCGGCCTTCTCGGCGCCGATCTTCTTGCCGTTCGGGCTGCGACCCACGGCCTGCAGCACGAGGTCGTACACCTGCGGTTCCTTCGGCGCATTCTCGCCCTCGAAGGTGACCTTGATGCCTTCCTTCGTGGCTTCGGCGCCGACCGTCTTGGTCTTGAGCATGATGTTGTCGAAGCGCGGCGCGTTCATCTTCTGCCAGACCTTCACGAGGTCGCGGTCGGCGCCCTGCATGAGGCCGTCGAGCATCTCGACCACATCGAGGCGCGCGCCCAGCGTCGAATACACCGTGCCCATTTCGAGGCCGATGATGCCGCCGCCCAGCACCAGCATGCGCTTGGGGTCGGTGCCCATCTCGAGCGCGCCGGTCGAGTCGACCACGCGCGGGTCCTTCGGCATGAAGGGCAGGCTCACCGACTGCGAGCCGGCCGCGATGATCGCGTTGCGGAACTTGACGGTCTGCTTCTTGCCCGTGGTGTCCCAGCTCGTGCCGGAGGTCTCTTCGACTTCCAGATGGTGCGGGTCGATGAAGTTGCCGACGCCGCGCAACACCGTCACCTTGCGCATCTTGGCCATGGCCGTGAGGCCGCCGGTGAGCTTGCCCACCACCTTGTTCTTGTGGCCGAGCAGCTTGGCGCGGTCGACCGTGGGTGCGGCGAAGCTCACGCCCAGGTCGGCGAAGTGCTTCACCTCGTCCATGACGGACGCCACGTGCAGCAGCGCCTTCGAGGGAATGCAGCCGACATTCAGGCACACGCCGCCGAGCGTGGCGTAGCGTTCGATCAGCACGACCTTCAGGCCGAGGTCGGCCGCACGGAAGGCGGCCGAGTAGCCGCCGGGGCCGGCGCCCAGCACGACCACGTCGCACTCGACATCGACCTTGCCGCCGTAGCTGGACACCACCACGGACGCTGCCGCGGCAGGGGCCGGTGCGGCCGCCTTGGGCGCAGGCGCAGCAGCTGCCGGCGCGGGTGCCGCAGCAGCCGGCGCGGGCGCAGCGGCCCCGTCGACTTCGAGCGTGAGCACGACCGAGCCTTCCTTGACCTTGTCGCCCACCTTCACGGCCAGCGACTTCACCACGCCGGCGGCCGACGAGGGAATCTCCATCGAGGCCTTGTCCGATTCGACCGTGATGAGCGACTGCTCGGCCTTGACCGTGTCGCCGACGTTGACCAGCACCTCGATCACCGCGACTTCGTCGAAGTCGCCGATGTCCGGCACCTTGATGTGTTGTTCGCTCATTTGGACACTTTCAGTTTGAGTGTGAGAACGTCGGCCGGCAGGGCCGAATTGCGATCGAATTCGCAGGCGGCGGCGATGCCCGCCTCCGCCACGTCGCGCGCGTTGCGCGACTTGTTGTCATAGGCCGCGTGCATGGCGCCGAGCGCAAAGCTGCGTCCCGAGCCGATGGCCCAGTACTGCTTGAACTCGAACACCTCGCGGTAGCTGTAGATGCCGTAGATGCCGCTCGGATTGGCCAGCAGCATCGTGAACTGGCTCGACTCGTAGGGCTCGTGCTCGTCTTCCTTGGTCTGCATGAAGAACGAGTCCTTCAGCACCGGATGCAGCAGCGTGAAGGTGTGGAACACCTCGTGCTTGCTGCCGAACTGCAGCGCCTCGCGCGGCTGGGCGGCCAGCGCATGCTGGAGCACCAACTGGTGCGCGGCGGCGCCCGCCACCGCGAACAGGCTCTGGCCCGCGGCATCCTCGACGGTGAAGATCTTCTGGTTCGCTTCGGCGTTGTGCGACATGCGCGTGTCGCCGAAGGTCACCAGCGAATCGGCCGCCATCGTGACCTGGCCGCCTTTGCGGACGGCCACTACGGTGGTCATAGCAGGATGCGACGGTAGTCCGCGAGCACTTGCCCCAGGTAGGCGTTGAAACGCGCAGCCAGGGCGCCATCGATCACGCGGTGGTCGTACGACAGCGACAGCGGCAGCGTGAGGCGCGGCACGAACTGCTTGCCGTCCCACACCGGCTTCATCTGGCCCTTGGAAAGGCCGAGGATGGCCACTTCGGGGGCGTTGATGATGGGCGTGAAGTGCGTGCCGCCGATGCCGCCGAGCGAGCTGATCGAGAAGCAGCCGCCCTGCATGTCGGCCGAGCCGAGCTTGCCGTCGCGCGCCTTCTTGGCGAGTTCACCCATCTCGGCGCTGATCTGCAGGATGCCCTTCTTGTCGGCGTCTTTCAGCACCGGCACCACGAGCCCGTTGGGCGTGTCGGCCGCGAAGCCGATGTTGTAGTACTGCTTGTAGACGAGCTGGTCGCCGTCCAGGCTGGTGTTGAAGTCGGGGAATTTCTTCAGCGCCGCGACCACCGCCTTGATCACGAAGGCCAGCATCGTGACCTTGATGCCCGACTTCTCGTTCTCCTTGTTGGTGGAGACGCGGAAGGCTTCGAGCTCGGTGATGTCGGCTTCGTCGTTGTTGGTGACGTGCGGGATCATCACCCAGTTGCGGTGCAGGTTCGCGCCGCTGAGCTTCTTGATGCGCGACAGGTCCTTGCGCTCGACGGTGCCGAACTTCGTGAAGTCGACCTTGGGCCACGGGATGAGGCCCAGCGCCGCGCCGTCGCCACCACCACCGGCCGGCGCCTTGGCCGCCGAGGCCTTGGTGCTGGCCTGGCCGCTCATCACGGCCTTGGTGAAGTTCTGGACGTCTTCCTGCGTGATGCGGCCCTTTAGGCCGGAACCCTTGACCTCTTCGAGCGGCACGCCGAGTTCGCGTGCGAACTTGCGCACCGAGGGCGAGGCGTGCGGCAGGCTGCCGGTGGGCGCCGAGGTCGGCTGGTGGGCCGGGGCGGCTGCAGCAGGTGCTGCGGCGGCCGGCGCAGGTGCGCTGGCGGTTGCGGCGGCGGGCGCAGCAGCCACCGCCTGTGCCGGCGCGGGCGCCGATGCGGGTGCAGCAGCGCCTGCGGCGCCTTCGAGCACCGCGATCAGGTCGCCGATGTTGACGGTGTCGCCCACCTTGACCTTGAGTTCCTTCAGCACGCCGGCGGCCGACGACGGGATTTCCATCGAGGCCTTGTCCGACTCCACCGTGATCAGCGACTGCTCGGCGGCGATGGTGTCACCCACCTTCACCAGCAGCTCGATGACCGCGACGTCCTTGAAGTCGCCGATGTCCGGCACCTTGATGTCGACCGGGCCCGAGGCTGCCGGTGCGGCTGCTGGTGCAGCAGCCACCGGTGCAGGCGCTGCGGCAGCGGGTGCCGCGGCAGCAGGCGCAGCGGCCGGTGCCGGGGCGGCGGCAGCCGCGCCCTCGGCCTCGACCACCAGCACCACCGAGCCTTCCTTCACCTTGTCGCCCACGGCGATCTTGATTTCCTTGACCACACCGGCCGTGGACGACGGGATTTCCATCGACGCCTTGTCCGATTCGACCGTGATGAGCGACTGCTCGGCCTTGACCGTGTCGCCCACCTTCACGAGCACCTCGATCACCGCGACTTCATCGAAGTCGCCGATGTCGGGCACTTTCACTTCCACTGCTGCCATATCGTTGTCTCCC
The DNA here is from genome assembly GCF_009811375.1 of Variovorax boronicumulans. Lineage (NCBI taxonomy): Bacteria > Pseudomonadati > Pseudomonadota > Betaproteobacteria > Burkholderiales > Comamonadaceae > Variovorax > Variovorax boronicumulans. The sequence continues at coordinate 1,739,146 of NZ_BKDH01000001.1, read as the reverse complement.
GCCGTCAGGCGCCGTTCGTTCGTTGGTTGTTGATGTTCAAGCGTAGAGCGGGTTGACCTTGTCGACATTGATGCCGTACTTCTTGATCGCTTCCACCACCTTGGCCACCGGCACGGTGCCATCTTCGCTCAGCGCCTTGAGCGCGGCCACCACGATGTAGTGACGATTGATTTCAAAATGCTCGCGCAGCTTGGCGCGGAAGTCGCTGCGACCGAAACCGTCGGTGCCCAGCACCTTGTAGTTGCGGCCCTTCGGTACGAACGGACGGATCTGCTCGGCGTAGGCCTTCATGTAGTCGGTCGACGCGATCACCGGGCCGGTCGAGGCACCGAGCTGCTGGGCCACGAAGGGCACGCGCGGCGTCTGGTCGGGGTGCAGCAGGTTCCAGCGGTCGGCGTCCTGGCCGTCGCGGGTCAGTTCGTTGAAGCTCGGGCAGCTCCACACCGAAGCCGACACGCCCCACTCCTTCTCGAGCAGCTCCTGCGCGGCAAAGCTTTCGCGCAGGATGGTGCCGCTGCCCAGCAGTTGCACGGTCGGCGCTTCTTTCGCGCCCTTGGCGGCCTTGACCACCGGGCCCTGCTTGGACAGGTACATGCCCTTGATGATCTGCTCTTCGGTGCCGGGCTGCAGGCCGGGCATCGCGTAGTTTTCGTTGAGCAGCGTCAGGTAGTAGTAGACGTTGTCCTGCTTCTCGACCATGCGCTTCAAGCCGTGGTGCAGGATCACGCCGACTTCGTGCGCGAAGGTCGGGTCGTAGCTCACGCAGTTCGGGATGGTGTTGGCCAGGATGTGGCTGTGACCGTCTTCGTGCTGCAGGCCTTCGCCGTTCAGCGTGGTGCGCCCCGAGGTGCCGCCCAGCAGGAAGCCGCGGGCCTGCATGTCGCCAGCCGCCCAGGCCAGGTCGCCGATGCGCTGGAAGCCGAACATCGAGTAGTACACGTAAAACGGCACCATGATGCGGTTGTTCGTGCTGTACGACGTGGCCGCCGCGATCCAGCTGGACATGCCGCCGGCTTCGTTGATGCCCTCTTGCAGGATCTGGCCGGCCTTGTCTTCCTTGTAGTACATGACCTGGTCCTTGTCGACCGGGGTGTACTGCTGACCGTGCGGGTTGTAGATGCCGATCTGGCGGAACAGACCTTCCATGCCGAAGGTGCGAGCCTCGTCCACCAGGATGGGTACGACGCGCGGGCCCAGGGCCTTGTCGCGCAGCAGCTGCGTGAGGAAGCGCACGTAGGCTTGCGTGGTCGAGATCTCGCGGCCTTCGGCCGTGGGCTCCATCACTGCCTTGAAGGTGTCGAGCGAGGGTACCGTGAAGCTCTCGTCGGCCTTCACGCGGCGATGCGGCAGGTAGCCGCCCAGGGCCTTGCGGCGCTCGTGCAGGTAGCGCATTTCCGGCGTGTCGTCGGCCGGCTTGTAGAACGGCAGCTCGGCGATCTGGCTGTCGGGAATCGGGATGTTGAAGCGGTCGCGGAAGGCCTTGATGTCCTCGTCGCCGAGCTTCTTGGTCTGGTGGACCGTGTTCTTGCCTTCGCCGATCTTGCCCATGCCGAAGCCCTTGACGGTCTTGACGAGCAGCACCGAGGGCTGGCCCTTGTGGTTCTGGGCGGCGTGGAAGGCGGCGTACACCTTCTGCGAATCGTGGCCGCCGCGCTGCAGGTTCCAAACCTCGTCGTCGGTCAGGTGCTCGACCATCTTCAGCGTGCGCGGGTCGCGGCCGAAGAAGTTCTTGCGCACGTAGGCGCCGTCGTTGGCCTTGAACGACTGGTAGTCGCCGTCGTTGCACTCCATCATGATCTTGCGCAGCGCGCCGTCATGGTCCTTCTCTAGCAGGGCGTCCCAGCCCTTGCCCCAGATGAGCTTGATGACGTTCCAGTTGGCGCCGCGGAACTCGCCTTCGAGCTCCTGGATGATCTTGCCGTTGCCGCGCACCGGGCCATCCAGGCGCTGCAGGTTGCAGTTGATGACGAAGATCAGGTTGTCGAGGTTCTCGCGCGCGGCCAGGCCGATGGCGCCGAGCGATTCGACTTCGTCCATTTCGCCGTCGCCGCAGAACACCCAGACCTTGCGGTTCTCGGTGTTGGCGATGCCGCGGGCGTGCAGGTACTTCAGGAAGCGCGCCTGGTAGATCGCCATCAGCGGGCCCAAGCCCATCGACACCGTGGGGAACTGCCAGAACTCGGGCATCAGCTTGGGGTGCGGGTAGCTCGACAGGCCCTTGCCGTCCACTTCCTGGCGGAAGTTGAGCAGCTGGTCTTCGGAGAGGCGGCCTTCGAGGTAGGCGCGGGCATAGATGCCGGGCGACACGTGGCCCTGGATGTACAGCAGGTCGCCGCCGTGGTTTTCGCTCTCGGCGTGCCAGAAGTGGTTGAAGCCGGCACCGAACATGCTGGCCAGCGAGGCGAAGGAGCCGATGTGGCCGCCCAGGTCACCGCCTTCGGGCGGGTGGATGCGGTTGGCCTTGACCACCATGGCCATGGCGTTCCAGCGCATGTAGGCGCGCAGGCGCTGTTCGATCTCGAGGTTGCCGGGGCTGCGGGCTTCCACGCCCGGCTCGATGGTGTTCACGTAGCCGGTGTTGGCCGAGAACGGCATGTCGACGCTGTTCTGGCGCGCATGTTCGAGCAGTTGTTCGAGCAGGAAGTGCGCCCGCTCGGGCCCTTCGCTCTGGATGACGGAAGACAGTGCATCCATCCATTCACGCGTCTCCTGGGCGTCCGCATCGTTTGCGGCCGAGCCGAACAGGTTCTCGGGATTTGCCGACATGCTTGTCTCTCCTTTTAGGGCTGTGGCTGTAATTTAGTGCGCTGGGCACCGAGCGCGCCGGAGTTTCGCATAGAAGTTTCCCTATTTCAAATAGTGCTTGTTGATTTCTTATTATGAAATATCGAGGAGGCACGTCCCCGGCAGGGCCTCTTCGCCAAGAGGGCCATCACCTAAACTCCGCCCATGCCCCTTTCCTCCCCGCTCGCGGTCGCCCGCAGTGCCGTCAAAGCCTCGCCGCTGTCCTGGTGGCGCACGTGGTGGCGCAAGCAGACACCGGTGCTGCAGGACGCCGTCGCGATGCTCGCGCCGATGGCGGCCGTGCTGCTGTTTCTCGCGGCCATCGTGTCGGCGTTCTGGTACCTGCGCTCCGAAGAAGTCGAGCGCGAGCAGGAGTCGGTGCGGCGCGATGTCGAGTACGCGCAACAGCGCATGCGCCTGCGCCTGCTGGAGCGGCAGGAACAGCTGATGCGCATCGCGCGCGATGCCTCCAACCGCGAGATCGATCCGGTCGAATTCACGAGCCGCGCCGAGTCGCTCGTGAGCCAGTTCCCCGAGCTGCAGACCATCAGCTGGATCGACGACCGCCGCCGCTTCAAGGCCGGCTATGCCGCGCCCAGCGTGCATCCGGCGCAACAGCACCTGATCGGCGACGTGCTGCGCCCCGGCGACATCGAAAGCAACTATGCGCTGGCACGCGAACTGCGCCAGCCGGTGTACTCGCAGCCCGTGGCCGGCGGCGAGCCCGCTGCGATGCTGCAGCTTCACATCCCGCTGTTCGACCAGGGCCTGTTCGCCGGCGTCGTGCTCGGCGAGTTCTCCATCGACGGCCTGCTGCGCTACGGCATGCCTTCCGAGGTGCAGGCGCGCTATGCCGTCTCGCTGCTCGACGCCAAGGGCAACGTCATCGCCGGCAACACCACGCCGCTGAAGAACAGCGGCACCCGCCTGCTGCCCTGGACCGAAGCCACCAACGAATACGAAGTGCCGGTGTCGCCCGTGGGCAATGCGCTGATGCTGCGCGCGCAGGCCTACCGCACCTCGCAGGGCGTGGTGGGCAACGGCCTCTTCTGGCTCGTATGCGCCCTCAGCGTGATGACCAGCTGGATGCTGATCGGCACCTGGCGCCACACGCGCCGCCGCCTGCAGGCGCAGCAGCGGCTCGTGGCCGAAACCAACTTCCGCCGCGCGATGGAAAACTCCATGCTCACCGGCATGCGCGTGCTCGACCTGCAAGGCCGCATCACCTACGTGAACGCCGCGTTCTGCGCCATGACGGGCTGGAGCGAAGACGAACTCGTCGGCCAGACGCCGCCTTTCCCCTACTGGCTCGAATCCGACCGCGAGGTGATGAACGAGCGCCTCGAGGAAGAACTGCACGGCCGCGCCCTGCCCGGCGGCTTCCAGGTGCGCGTGAAGCGAAAGAACGGCAGCGTGTTCAATGCCCGCCTGTACGTGTCGCCGCTGATCGATGCGCGCGGCCACCAGACCGGCTGGATGACGTCGATGACCGACATCACCGAGCCGACGCGCATCCGCGAGCAGCTGTCCGCCTCGTACGAACGCTTCACCACCGTGCTCGAGGCGCTCGACGCCGCCGTGTCGGTGGCGCCCATCGGCAGCGAAGAACTGCTGTTCGCCAACAAGCTGTACCGCCTGTGGTTCGGCTCCGACACCGTGGGCCACCTGGGCATGGTGGCGCAGGCCGGCGTGCCGCCGTCGAACGCGCACGACGAAGGCCTGGACGACGTCGACCCCTACGCCGGCCTGCCCATCGACACCCTCACCGCCGCCCAGACCGCGAACAACGAAATCTTCGTGCCGCACCTGGGCAAGTGGCTCGAGGTGCGCTCGCGCTACCTGACCTGGGTCGACGGTCGCCTGGCGCAACTGGTGATCGCCACCGACATCACGCCGCGCCGCGACGCCGAAGAGCAGGCCGCCGCACAGGCCGACAAGGCCCAGGCCGCGAGCCGCCTGATCACCATGGGCGAAATGGCGTCGAGCGTGGCGCACGAGCTCAACCAGCCGCTCACCGCCATCGCCAACTACTGCAACGGGATGATGTCGCGCATCAAGGGCCAGACGATCGACAACGACGCCCTGCTCGCCGCGCTCGAAAAGACGTCGAAGCAGGCCCAGCGTGCCGGCCAGATCATCCAGCGCATCCGCTCCTTCGTGAAGCGCAGCGAGCCCAACCGCACGCCGGCCGACGTCGCCACCATGGTGAGCGAGGCGGTCGAACTCGCGGGCATCGAGCTGCGCCGGCGCAACGTGCGCCTGAACCACTACGTGGCCGCGCGGCTGCCGGTGGTGCGCGTCGACCCGATCCTCATCGAGCAGGTGATGGTCAATCTGCTGAAGAACGCGGCCGAATCCATCGACATCGCCGACCGCCCGCTGGCGCGCCGCAGCGTCGAATTGCGCGTGCTGCCCAAGGTGATCGAGGGGCACAATGCCATCGAGTTCTCGGTGCAGGACACGGGCAAGGGCCTCTCGCCCGAGGTCATGGACCGGCTCTACGAGGCCTTCTTCTCCACCAAGCCCGAAGGCATGGGCATCGGGCTCAACCTGTGCCGCACCATCGTCGAGTCGCACCGCGGCCGGATGCAGGCGGAGAACATCTACAATGGCCCGGATGTGATCGGATGCCGTTTTTCCTTCTGGATTCCGGTGTTGGACGCTATCAGTTCCGTAGCAAGCGACGAGGCAAAGGTACCTGCATGAGTTTGATTCCGAAGAAGGGCACGGTCTATGTCGTCGATGACGACGAAGCCGTACGCGATTCGCTGCAATGGCTGCTCGAAGGCAAGGACTACAGAGTCCGCTGTTTCGAGTCCGCCGAATCCTTTCTCTCCCGATACGACCCGCGCGAAGTCGCCTGTCTGATCGTCGATATCCGCATGGCCGGCATGACCGGCCTCGAATTGCAGGATCGGCTGATCGAACGGCGCTCTCCGTTGCCGATCGTGGTCATCACCGGCCACGGCGACGTGCCGATGGCGGTCGACAGCATGAAGAAGGGCGCGATGGATTTCATCCAGAAGCCCTTCAACGACGAAGAGCTGGTGTCGCTGGTCGAGCGCATGCTCGAACACGCACGCGGCGCCTTCACGCAGCACCAGCAGTCGGCCAGCCGCGACGCGCTGCTGTCCAAGCTCACGGGCCGCGAAGCCCAGGTGCTCGAGCGCATCGTCGCCGGCCGCCTGAACAAGCAGATCGCCGACGACCTGGGCATCAGCATCAAGACGGTGGAGGCGCACCGCGCCAACATCATGGAAAAGCTCAACGCCAACACCGTGGCCGATCTGCTCAAGATCGCGCTCGGGCAAGCGGCCCCAGCCGCCAAGGCCTCCTGAGCTGCAGCTATCCCTGCGATAGCCACGCACCTTCCCCACGCCTGCGCAAGCGGGCGTTTTTACTTGGAAAATCAAAACCGATGACCGCCCAACTGATCGACGGCAACGCCCTCGCCAAAACCATCCGCGCCGAGGTGTCCGGCCGCACCGCTGCGCTGAAGGCACGCGGCGTGAACCCGGCCCTGTCCATCATCCTGGTGGGCAGCGATCCGGCGAGCCAGGTCTACACCAAGCACAAGGTCAACGACAGCACCGAGACCGGCCTCTCGGCCACGCTCGAGACCTACCCCGCCGACCTGAGCGAGGCCGACCTGCTGGCGCGCATCCGCGCCCTCAACGACGACCCGAAGGTGCACGGCATCCTCGTTCAGTTGCCGTTGCCCAAGCACATGGACAGCCAGAAGGTCATCGAGACCATCTCGCCCGCCAAGGACGTCGACGGCTTCCACGTGGCCAGCGCCGGCGCGCTGATGACCGGTGCCCCGGGCTTCTGGCCCTGCACGCCGCACGGTTGCATGAAGATGCTCGAATCGATCGGCTACGACCTGCGCGGCAAGCACGCCGTGGTCATCGGCCGCAGCAACATCGTCGGCAAGCCGATGGCCATGATGCTGCTCGCCAAGAGCGCCACCGTGACCATCTGCCACAGCGCCACCCAGGACCTGGGTGCGATCACGCGCCAGGCCGACGTGATCGTCGCCGCCGTCGGCAAGCTGGACCTGCTGACCGCCGACATGGTGAAGCCCGGCGCGGTCGTCATCGACGTGGGCATGAACCGCAAGGCCGACGGCAAGCTGGCCGGTGACGTCGATTTCGACGGCGTGAAGGAAGTGGCCGGCTGGATCACCCCCGTGCCCGGCGGCGTCGGCCCCATGACGCGCGCGATGCTTCTGGTCAATACCCTTGAAGCGGCCGAACGCGCCGCAAGATAAGAACCACCCCGTTGTTGGCTCACTGCGTGTAGCCGCCTCCCCCTCAAGGGGCACCACCGGCGGCCCGGCAAAGCCGATTCCGCGGTGGTTCCCGAAATGGCTTCGCTACGCTCGCCCAGGATCTTTCACATGACCAATCCGCTCCTCGACTTCACCGACCTCCCCCTGTTCGACCGCATCAAGCCCGAACACGTGTCGCCCGCGGTCGACGCGCTGCTGGCCGATGCCGAGGCCGCGCTGCAGACGGTGACAGCGCCCGAATTCCCGGCCGACTGGATCGCGATCTCCAAGGTGCTCGACGTGGCCTCCGAACGCTTCAGCCGCGCCTGGGGCGCCGTGGGCCACCTCAACGCCGTGGCCGACACCCCCGAGTTGCGCGCCGCCTACAACGAGGCCATGCCGCGCGTCACCGCCTTCTGGACGCGCCTGGGTTCCGACGAGCGCCTGTATGCCAAGTACAAGGCCATCGACCCGGCCACGCTCAACCCCGAGCAGCGGCAGGCGCACAAGAACGCCGTGCGCAACTTCGTGCTCGGCGGCGCCGAGCTGCAGGGTGAGGCCAAGCAGCGCTTTGCCGACATCCAGGAACGCCAGGCCGAGCTGAGCCAGAAGTTCAGCGAAAACGCCCTCGACGCCACCGACGCCTTCGCGCACTACGCGCAGCTGGGTGAACTCGACGGTGTGCCCGAAGACGTGGTGAGCGCCGCGCGCGCGGCCGCCGAGGCCGAAGGCAAGAAGGGCTACAAGCTCACGCTCAAGATGCCGTGCTACCTGCCGGTGATGCAGTTCGCCAAGAGCAGCGCGCTGCGCGAAACCCTGTACCGCGCCTACGTGACGCGCGCCAGCGAACTCGGCGATCCGAAGTTCGACAACACCGCGCTCATCACCGAGATCCTCGCGCTGCGCGAGGAAGAATCGAAGCTGCTGGGCTACAAGAATTTCGGCGAACTCTCGGTCGTGCCCAAGATGGCCGAATCACCCGAGCAGGTCGTCAAGTTCCTGCGCGACCTCGCCGCCAAGGCCAAGCCCTACGGCGAGCGCGACCTGGCCGACCTGCGCGCCTTCGCTGCCGAACAACTGAACCTCGTCGACCCGCAGGCCTGGGACTGGACCTACGTCGGCGAGAAGCTCAAGGAAGCGCGCTACGCCTTCAGCGAGCAGGAGGTGAAGCAGTACTTCCCCGCGCCGAAGGTGATGGCCGGCCTGTTCAAGATCGTCGAGACGCTGTTCGAGGTGTCGATCCGCCGCGACAGCGCGCCCACCTGGCATCCGAGCGTCGAGTTCTACCGCATCGAGCGCGCCGGCCAGAAGGTCGGCCAGTTCTACCTCGACCCCTCCGCCCGCGCCGCCAAGCGCGGCGGCGCCTGGATGGACGACGTGCGCGCCCGCTGGCTGCGCCCCGACGACGGCGTGCTGCAGACGCCGATCGCGCAGCTGGTGTGCAACTTCGCCAGCGGTGTCGACGGCAAGCCGCCGCTGCTCACTCACGACGACGTGACCACCCTCTTCCACGAGTTCGGCCACGGCCTGCACCACATGCTTACGCAGGTGAACGAGCGCGACGTGTCGGGCATCAGCGGCGTCGAGTGGGACGCGGTCGAACTGCCGAGCCAGTTCATGGAAAACTTCTGCTGGGAGTGGGACGTGCTCGCCCACATGACGGCCCACGTCGACACTGGCGAGCCGCTGCCGCGCGCGCTGTTCGACAAGATGACCGCCGCCAAGAACTTCCAGAGCGGGCTGCAGACGCTGCGCCAGATCGAGTTCTCGCTGTTCGACATGCTGCTGCACACCGAGCACCAGGCCGCCACCGCCCAGCCGGGCGCCGTGATGGCGCTGCTCGGCCAGGTGCGCGCCGAAGTGGCCGTGATGCCCTCGCCGCCCTTCAGCCGCACGCCGAACACCTTCAGCCACATCTTCTCGGGCGGCTACGCGGCCGGCTACTACAGCTACAAGTGGGCCGAGGTGCTGAGCGCCGACGCCTACGCGGCCTTCGAGGAAACCGTGGGCGCCGACGGCGAGCCCAACATCGAGACCGGCCGCCGATACCGCCAGGCCATCCTGGAGGCCGGCGGCAGCCGCAGCGCCATGGATTCGTTCAAGGCCTTCCGGGGCCGCGAGCCGCAGCTTGATGCGCTGCTGCGACATCAGGGCATGGCCCAGGCCCAGCCCGCTTGATACGGCGCTGAAGCTTGCGATACTCGGGAGATATGTATCCGACTTTTTACAAACTCCCGATGCGCGGCCTGATCGGCCTGGTCCTCGTGTTGTCGACCGCCAGCGTGCTGGCGCAGGCGGTCTACCGCCAGGTCGACAAGAACGGCAAGGTCACGTTCTCGGACCAGCCCCCCGTCGTCACCAACGCGCCGACGGGCGGGCCGCAACCGGCTAGCGCCAACGCGCCGGCCAACAGCGGGCTTCCCTACGAACTGCGCCAGGTGGCACAGCGCTACCCCGTCACGCTGTACAGCGGCGAAGGCTGCGGCCCCTGCAACGAGGCGCGCACGCTGCTCACCACGCGCGGCATTCCCTTCGAGGAACGCACCATCAAGAGCAACGAGGACGTCGACGCCCTGCAGCGCCTGAGCGGACAGAACGCGCTGCCGCTGCTGACCGTCGGGTCGCAGCAGCTCAAGGGCTTCTCGGATGTGGAATGGTCGCGCTACCTCGACGCGGCCGGCTATCCCAAGAGCAACAGCCTGCCCCCGGGCTACCGCCCGCCCGCCGCGCGCCCGCTCGTCGCGCAGCAGGCACCGGCGGCTGCTGCGCCCCGTGCGACCGACACGCCCCTGCAGCCGCCGAACCCCGCGCCGGCACCGCCCTCGAACGCGCCGGGCCCGAACAACCCGGCCGGCATCAAGTTCTAGGAACGACGGGGGCCCCGCCCCCGTGCTCCCCGTGCTGCATCGCCGCCGTTCAGCCGGCGAACTGCAACGTCTTCACGCCCGACGCCGTGCCCAGCAGGCACACGTCGGCCTTCTGGTGGGCGAAGACCCCCACCGTCACCACGCCGGGCCACTGGCTCACTTCGGATTCGAAGGCGCGCGGGTCGGTGATCCGCAGGCCGGTCACGTCGACGATGTGCTGGCCGTTGTCGGTCACCAGCGGCAGGCCGTCTTTCTCGCGCACCTGGGCGATGCCGCCCAGGCCGGCGAACTGGCGCATCACGCGGCGCGCGGCCATCGGGATCACTTCCACCGGCAGCGGAAAGGCGCCGAGCGTCTCGACCAGCTTGGAGGCGTCTGCGATGCAGACGAAGCGCTTGGACTGCGCCGCGACGATCTTCTCGCGCGTGAGCGCCGCGCCGCCGCCCTTCACCATGAAGCCCCGGTGGTCGATCTCGTCGGCGCCGTCGATGTAGACGGCCAGTTCTTCCACCTCATTGCTGTCGAACACCGGGATGCCCAGTGCGCGCAGGCGCTCGGTGGACGCGACCGAACTGGAGACGGCGCCCTTGATCTCGTCCTTGATCGTGGCCAGCGCGTCGATGAACTTGTTGACCGTGGAGCCGGTGCCCACGCCGACGATCTCGCCCTTGACCACGTAGGCCAGCGCGGCAAGGCCGACCTGGGCCTTGAGTTCATCCTGGGAAAGAGGGGTTGGGGAGGCGGGTGCGGTCATCGCGGAGAATCCTTGGCTCATTGAAGTCGAGAATTATCCGATGCCCCTGCTGTTGCCCTCTTCGCTCTATGGCCTGGCCCGCCCTTTTCTGTTCGGTTTCGACCCCGAGCACGCCCATGAAATCACCCTCGACGGGCTGGCCCGCACCCAGAACACGCCATTGGCCTGCGCCTACGCGGCGACGCGCGTCGAAGACCCGATCCAGCTCGCGGGCCTGAATTTCCCCAACCGCGTCGGCCTGGCCGCCGGGCTGGACAAGAACGCCCGCTGCATCGACGCCTTCGCGGCCATGGGCTTCGGCTTCGTCGAGGTCGGCACGGTCACGCCCAAGGGCCAGCCCGGCAACCCGAAGCCGCGCATGTTCCGCCTGCCGCAGCGCGATGCACTGATCAACCGGCTCGGCTTCAACAACGAAGGGCTCGATGCCTTCCTCGCCAACGTGCAGAAGGCGCGCTTTCGCAAGCAGGCCGGCGGCAGCAAGTCGCCGATGCTGCTGGGCCTGAACATCGGCAAGAACGCGGCCACGCCGATCGAGCGCGCGGTGGACGACTACCTGGCCTGCCTGGACGGCGTGTACCCGCATGCGGACTACGTGACGATCAACATCTCCAGCCCCAACACGGCCAACCTGCGCTCGCTGCAGAGCGACGAAGCGCTCGACGCCCTGCTGGGCGCCGTGGCCGAGCGACGTGAAGCGCTGGCCACGCACCACGGCAAGCGCGCGCCGCTGTTCGTGAAGATCGCCCCCGACCTCGACGACGCGCAGGTCGCGGTGATCGCCGCCACGCTGCAACGCCACGGCATGGACGGCGTGATCGCCACCAACACCACGCTCGCGCGCGACGCCGTGGCCGGCCTGCCGCACGCGCAGGAAGCCGGCGGCCTCTCGGGCGCGCCGGTGCGCGAAGCCAGCAACCGCGTGATCGCGCAACTGCGCGCGGCGCTGGGCAAGGACTTTCCGATCATCGGGGTGGGCGGCATCCTGAGTGCGGCGGATGCCAAGGCCAAGATCGCCGCGGGCGCGGACGTGGTGCAGATCTACACCGGCCTGATCTATCGCGGCCCCGGGCTGGTCCGCGAAACGGCCCAGGCATTGCAGCAGGATCGCCGCAAGGCCTGAGTCCGTTCTTCTTGCTGCCGGTGGCTCAGCGCATGCGCCAGAGCACCGGCGCAATGACCGTGGCCCAGCGCAACAGCCGCTTCGGGCGGATCACCGCCACGGCGGCGGCAGCGACCACCCCAGCGGCCACCGGGTGCTCGCGCGCAATGCGCAACGCCGTGGCCGCAGCCGACTCGTTCGCAGGCTCGCCCGAGGCCGGCTGCGTCTCGCGACCGCCCTGCAGGGTGGCGATGCGCTCGCGCTGGCGGTCCATGCGGGCCAGCAGCTCTTCGCGCGTGGCGGGACGCGGCGGGCGCGGCGCTTCGTCGTCCAGCTCCGGGTCCTTGCCGAGGTTGAAACGGTCCTGGACCCAGGCCCAGTCGCGCTCGAACTCCTGAAAGGTCGGAACGAAGCTGTTGGAGGCATTGCTCAGGCTGCGCATCAGGCCGATGACGGCCGCCAGCCACAGCACCACCCAGACACCGGCCACCACCCAGGCGGCGGTGACGCGGTACGGCGTGTCCCAGTAATGCACGACCACCGCCATCGAGAGCAGTGCCACCGCGACGGTGGTCAGCCCCAGCACGGCGACGACCAGGACGAGGGTCAGCTTCAGGCGCTGCTTCTCGTCCTCCCAGGCCATGCGCAGCAACTGCACCCGGTCCTCGGCCGCCAGCGCACCTTCGGCGGCGGCGATGCGCAACCGGCGGATGCGGGCATCGAGCCCGAACAGGGACAGCAGTCTCATGCGCCGCCTCCGCCCTCACCGGCCACAGCGTGGCGACGGCGAACGAAGGGACGGCGGTGTGCGCTCAGGCCGGTGCAGTGACGCTCAGCGGCGGCCAAGCAACAGGCCCACCAGCACGCCGACGGCCAGCGCGGCGCCGGCAACCTGCCAAGGTTCGTCGTGGGCGTAGGTGTTGGTGGCGGTGGCCGCCTGGCGCGCCTTCTTGGCGGCCAGCTTGCTCTTTTCGGAAGCCAGCTCGCGCGCGATGGCGAGCTTGGTGTCGATGCGTTGGCGCAGCGCCTTGATGTGGGGAACCGAATCCAGGTCCTTGCTGGCCAGCACGCCGCGCACGTCGCTTGCGATGTCTTCGGCTGCTGCTTCAAGATTGTTGGATGCACTCATTGGAATCTTTCCTCCGTGATGACACCGGCACCGCGCCGGCGGCTTCACGCCAGCATATGGCGTGCTGTCATGTTACAGGCTCGAAAGCCCCTCATGCGCGACAGATGTGCTCAGTTGTGCCCGAGTGCATGCATCAGGCGTCGGCGAGCAGGTCCGCAACGTGCCGTCCGATGGCCAGGCAACTGGTGAGTCCGGGCGACTCGATGCCGAACAGATGGACCAGCCCCGGCACCCCATGCGAGGCGGGCCCCGCGATCACGAAATCGGCCGCGGGCGCGTCCGGCCCCGAGATCTTCGGACGCATGCCCGCATAGCCGGGGATCAACGCACCGTCGGGCAACGCCGGCCAGTACCTGCGCACCTCGTCGTAGAAACGATCGCCACGCGCCGGATCGACCACGAGATCGTCGGCCGCCTCGACCCATTGCACATCGGGCCCGAACTTGGCCTGTCCGCCGAGGTCAAGCGTCAGGTGCACGCCGAGCCCGCCCGGCTCCGGCACGGGATAGATGAGCCGGCCGAAAGGCGCGCGGCCCGCGAGCGTGAAGTAGTTGCCCTTGGCGAAGTACTCGCGCGGCACGGCCGACGCCGGCATGCCTTCGAAACGACGCGCCAGTGCCGGGGCACCGAGCCCCGCGGCATTGACCACGGTGCGGCAACGCAGGGCCGTGCCGTCGGCGGCGATCAGCACGACCGCGCCGTCCACGCATTCGGCACGTTCGATGGGCGACTTGAGCGCCAGCATGCCGCCCGCGTTCTCGAGATCGCCGAGCAGGCCCAGCATCAGCGCGTGGCTGTCGACGATGCCCGTGTTCGGCGAATGCAGCGCCGCGACGCAATGCAGCTGCGGCTCCATCGCGTTGGCTTGCTGCGCGGTGAGCAGCACCAGATCGGCCACGCCGTTGGCCGCGGCCTTGGCGCGGATCGCGTCGAGCTGGCCCACCTGTTCGGCCGAGGTCGCCACGATGAGCTTGCCGCAGCGGCTGTGCGGCACGCCGCGTGCCTGCGCGTAGCTGTAGAGCGCGTCGCGTCCTTCCACGCACAGCGTCGCTTTCAGCGAACCCTGCGGGTAGTAGATGCCCGCGTGGATCACCTCGCTGTTGCGCGAACTCGTTCCCGTGCCGATGGCCCCTTCGGACTCCAGCACCAGCACCTCCCGGCCCGCGAGCGCCAATGCGCGCGCCACGGCCAGACCCACCACGCCGGCACCGATGACGGCGCAATCAATTTCATCCATCGCGCGAGCTTAGCGCGGCGCGACGGGCGTTCTACCTACCTCGCGCTCGGTGGCGGCTCGGGGTCGGTGGGCTCGTCGGGCGCGTGCTCCGGCCCTTCGTCGGGCTCGACCGGCAGGTCGGGCGTGATCGGAGACGGAAGATCGGGTTGGGTGGCCATGGCTGCACTCCTTCGTTCCATCTCGTCGTTCTAGCGCGTTCTCACGCGCCTGCAAGCGGCCCGTGGCGGAAGGCGTCGTCGGTGCGCACCGACAACAGGCCTTCGCCCAGGCGTTCCAGCAACAGGGCCACGCACGCTGCTGTGTCCTCGCCCCTCCCACACCACACAGGGAGGATCACCGTTCGCGATGCATGGCAGGGCCAGTCTAGGCATCGCCGCGCCTTCGCACATGAGCGAAGCGCCCTTTGGTGAGGGAGCCATGCGCCCTGCCCGGCGTGCATGCGAGCGTGACAAAGCGCCTGCCTGGGACCGGGTACCTGGCGCGGCCCCCACGATCCGCCGGTCGCGTCGAGAAAAACGCCGTCCGTCCGGCCTGAAAAACCCGTGCCCGCAAAGCATTCGCGCCGCGGTCCGACGGTGAATTGCGGACGAAATGACGGGCCCGCTGCGTCGATGCCCCGACCCGGCTCAGGCCTTCCCGCCGGCGCGACGGAAATCAACCGGGATCAATGCCGGTACCCATGGCGCGACCGCCTTTCCGAAATTTGCCGGCGATTGTCGCAATGCATCCCCGCGCTCCGTGCGCTGACAGAGGGGAAAGTACCTCGACCCCCATTGCTCTCTATTTCATTAAAACAATGGACATCATTTGAATTTCAATGATCGCCAAGAATCACGAAAAAATTGCAGCCTAAGCACCAAAAATCAGATGACAAGTAACATTTTTCATTAGATCTTTTAGGCCCTTTGAGAATTTTCAAATTCACCCTCGAATTACCCAAAAGACAAAAATCCATTCCACAGAAGAAAAATATCTACCCCATTCTGAGTGCTCAACGCTCGAATGCCGATTCCTTCCAACTGTCTCAATTCGCGAAAAGTTTCTTGTCAACCGTCAAAACTTGTCTGACTTTAGAAATATTCATCGAAGTGATACCGAAACTCAGACTCTCAGGTCTGCAGAGATGGCGAAGAAGAATGGCCATTTTTTTGAATCGACGTTCCATCATGGCTTCCTACAGGGGTGACAAAACGCCCACCACAAATGGCCTTGGTACCTCAAATGTCATGGCTTAGGTAGTTCGATTCGGAAATATTTATATCCAAATGTAAACATGGAGAAAAGAGCCAAACAGAAGGCTCGTCAAGTTCATAGGATCGCGACAAACCAAGAACCAAATCCAATTGAAATCAATTCGATTCCTTCAATTGAATTTTCCATTCACAGTCTGCAGCCGGGTAATTGCATGGAAACCCACATTGCTTCGTCGCCGGAGGCCGCCGTGGCTTCGCAGGCCGCGCTGGGCGATCTGTTCGTGTCGCCGCCCGCGCGCGCAGCGGCAGGCGAACGGCTCGGCATCTCGCTGGTCCTCGAAGCCGGGTTCGCGCAGCGCTGGCTCGCGTCGCTGGGCACCACGGGGTACCTGCCGGACACGCTCTTCGTGGGTGCCTGGCTGCTGCTGCAATCGCGCTGGCTGGGCGCGGCCCTGCCGGGGTCTCACGGCATGCCGACGTCGCTGCCCGGCACAGCCAGCGCGTGGCTGACCCAGCTCGACCTCGACCGGCGGGCCACGCCGCACACCGCCGACACCCTGTCACCCCTGCGGCTCGAAGCCCGGACAGAACTCCCCGCCAGCCTGCACCTGGACGTCGACGCGAGCCTGATGGACGCGCCCTGCGCCAGCCGCCTGCTCGCAGCCATCGCCGACACCGCCGCCGATCTGCTGGTGCATCCCGGTGCGGCGCTCCACAACATCCGCGCCCTGCCCGACGCCGACCGCCGCGACCAACTCGCCGAATGGGCCACGCCGCCCGCCGCGCCCGACCTGTCGCTCACCGTGCCCGCCGTGTTCGGCCGCCGGGCCGCGGCCACGCCCGACGCGGTGGCGCTGGTGGAAGGCGACGAAACGATGACCTACGCCGAGCTCGACGCGCGCAGCGACCGGCTCGCACAGCGCCTGCAGCGCGCGGGCGTGCAACCGGGCGCCCCCGTCGGGATGGTGTTCGAGCGCTCGATGGCCGCCATCGTCGCCATGCTCGGCATCCTCAAGGCGGGCGCGGCCTACGTGCCGGTGCCGACCGACTTCCCGCCCGAACGCGTCGCCACGATGTTCGACCAGGCCGGCGTGACCCGGGTCGTGACGACCGAGGCGCTGGCCTCTCTCGTGCCGGCCTCCCGCACCGCCGTGCGCATCGACGCGCCCGAAGACGGCGTGGACGCCACGCCGTGGACACCCCCGGCCTTCGACGGCGAATCGCTGGCGTACCTCATGTACACCTCGGGCTCGACCGGCGTACCCAAGGGCATCGAGATCGGCCATCGCGCCATCCTGCGGCTGGTCGTCGATGTCGACTACATCGAGCTCGCACCGGGGCGCGCGATGCTGCATGCGGCGCCGCTCGCCTTCGACGCCTCGACGCTTGAGGTCTGGGGGCCCTTGCTCAACGGCGGGCGCTGCGTGATCCACGACGAACGGGTACCCACCGGCGCCGGCCTCGCGCGCACCATCGGCCGCCACGAGGTCCACACCGCCTGGCTCACGGCCTCGCTCTTCAACGCCGTGGTCGACGGCGATCCGCAGCACCTCGCGGGCCTGGCGCACCTGTTCACCGGCGGCGAGGCGCTGTCGGTACCCCATGTGCGGCGCGCGCTCGACGCACTCCCCGGGCTCACGCTCAGCAACGGCTACGGGCCGACCGAGTGCACGACCTTCGCGACCACCCATCGCATCGAACGCGCCGCGATCGCAGCGGGCCCGCGCTCGGTACCACTCGGGCGCCCGATCAAGGACACCGTGCTGCGCGTGCTGAGCCCGACGCTCGAGCTGCTGCCCAGCGGACTCGTGGGCGAGCTGTGCATCGGCGGACACGGCCTGGCGCGCGGCTACCTGGGCCAGCCCGAACTCACGGCCGCGCGCTTCGTGCCCGACCCCTTCGGCGCGCCCGGCGAGCGGCTCTACCGCACCGGCGACCTCGCGCGCTGGCTGCCCGACGGCACCGTCGAATTCATCGGCCGCATCGACGGCCAGGTCAAGATCCACGGCCACCGCATCGAGACCGGCGAGGTCGAGGCGGCGATCCTCGCGCATCCCGCGGTGCAGTCCTGCGCGGTGGTCGCGCGGCCCGGTCGCGACGGCCACTTGCGCCTGGTCGCCTACCTGGTCGCCCGCACGCAGAAGCTGGCGTGGGACACGCTGCGCGCGCACCTGGCGGCCCGCCTGCCCGCGGTGATGCTTCCGTCGGCGCAGGTGTGGCTCGCGCAGCTCCCCGTCACGCCCAACGGCAAGCTCGACCGCAACGCCCTGCCCGAGCCGGCCGCCGAGCGCCCCGAACTCGTGCAGCCTTTCGAGGCCGCGCGCGACGCGCTCGAGCAGCAGGTGTGCGACGCCTTCGCGCGCGCGCTGGGCATCGACAAGGCCGGGCGCCACGACAACTTCTTCGACCTGGGCGGCAGCTCGCTGTTGGTGCTGCAGGTGCTGGCGGACCTGCAGCGCGAAGGCGCGCCGCCGCTGTCGACCAACCTCTTCTTCCGCCACCCGACGCCGGGCGCCATCGCGGCGCAACTGCAGTCCGCTGGCGAGGCGCCGCAGGCGCCACAACCCGTGCCCGTGCGCGAGGACGCCGCCAGCGTCCCCGAGCCCATCGCTCTCATCGCCACCGCCGGTCGCTTCCCCGGCGCGGGCGATGTGGAGCAGTTCTGGGACAACCTCGTCGCCGGGCGCGACACCATCAGCTTCTTCGACGACGCCAGCCTGGACGCCGGCGTCAGCGAGTCGCTGCGCCGCGACCCGGCCTATGTGCGGGCACGCGGCGTGATCGACGGCATCGAGGGCTTCGATGCCGCCTTCTTCGGCATCGGCCCGAAGGAAGCCGCGCTCATGGACCCGCAACACCGCGTGTTCCTCGAGATCTGCTGGGAGTGCCTGGAGCGCGCGGGCTACGTGCCCGACGAAGCGCCGGGCCCGGTGGGCGTGTACGCGGGCACGTACAACGCGACCTACTTCCAGCGCCACGTCGCCTCGCGCCCCGACCTCGTGGAGGCCGTCGGCGAATTCCAGGTGATGCTGGCCAACGAGAAGGACTACATCACCACCCGCGTGGCCAACCGGCTCAACCTGCGCGGGCCGGCCGTGAGCGTCAACACCGCGTGCTCGACCTCGCTGGTCGCGGTGGCCCAGGCCTTCCACGCGCTGCGCACGGGTCAGTGCTACATGGCGCTGGCGGGCGGCGCCTCGGTCACCTGCCCGCCGCGCAGCGGCTACCTCTACAACGAGGGCTCGATGCTCTCGCCCGACGGCCACACGCGCAGCTTCGACGCGCAGGCCAAGGGCACCGTGTTCAGCGACGGCGCCGCCGTGGTGCTGCTCAAGCGCCTGTCCGACGCGCAGGCCGACGGCGACACCGTCTATGCCGTGCTGCGCAGCGCCTGCGTCAACAACGACGGCGGCGCCAAGGCCAGCTTCACCGCGCCCAGCGTGGACGGCCAGGCGGCGGTGATCCGCGCCGCGCTGGCCGCGGCGGACGTGGACGCGCGCAGCATTTCCTACGTGGAAGCGCACGGCACCGCCACGCCGATGGGCGACCCGGTCGAGGTCGAGGCGCTGGCCGTCGCGTACGCCGAACACACCGACGCGCGGGGCTACTGCACGCTGGGTTCGCTCAAGAGCAACGTGGGCCACATGGTCACGGCCGCGGGCGCCGCCGGCCTCATCAAGACGGCACTGTCGCTGCACCACGAACTGATTCCGCCCACCGCGCACTTCACGGCGCCGAACCCGGCGATCGACTTCGCGCGCACGCCGTTCCACGTCAGCAACCAGCTGCAGCCGTGGCCGCGGGCCGCGCTGCCGCGCCGCGCGGGCGTCAGCTCCTTCGGTGTCGGGGGCACCAACGCGCACGTCGTGCTCGAGGAGGCGCCGGCGCGTCAGGCACGCACCACGCAACCGGGCGTCCATGTGCTGGCGCTGTCGGCCCGCTCGGAGGCCGCGCTGGCGGTCGCGACGCAGCAGCTGGCCACGCACCTGGAGGAACAGCCCGGGCTCTGTCTGGGCGACGCGGCGTTCACCCTGTGCGTCGGCCGCAAGGCCCATGCCTTCCGCCGCGCCGTGGTGGCCGGCGATGCAGCGCAGGCCATCGAGGCCTTGCGCTCGGAGAACACGGCGTGGCGCGTGAGCGACCGGATCGCCGAGCGCGCGCCGCAGCCCGTGCTGATGTTCCCGGGCCAGGGCGCGCAGTACCCGGGCATGGGCCGCGCGCTGCACGCGGGCGACCCGGTGTTCGCGGCCGCGTTCGACAACTGCCTGCGCGCCTTCGAGGGCGCGCTGGACTTCGACCTGCGCGAGCGCATGTTCGCAGACGACCCGCAGGCGCTCGCGCCGACGGCCGTCACGCAGCCCGCGCTCTTCACGCTCGAGTACGCGCTCGCACGGCGGCTGCTGTCGCTGGGCTTGCGCCCGCACGCGCTGATCGGCCACAGCGTCGGCGAATTCGTCGCGGCCGTGATCGCCGGCGTGATGCGCCTGGAAGATGCCGCCCGGCTCATTGCCCGCCGCGGCGCGCTCATGCAGGCACAGCCCGCCGGGACGATGCTGTCGGTGCGGCTCGGCGCGGACGCGCTGGCCCCGCGGCTCGCGTCCTCGCCCCAGGTCTCACTCGCCGCGGAGAACGCACCCGGCGCCTGCGTGGCCGCCGGCCCCACCGAGGCCATCGCCGAACTCCAGGCCGCGCTCGAAGCCGAGGGCGTCGCCTGCCGGCTGCTGCAGACCTCGCACGCCTTTCACTCCGCCATGATGGACGCCGCGGTGGCGCCCTTCGAGGCGCTCGTGAGCCAGGTCACGCTGCACGCACCGCAGATCCCCCTCTACTCCACGTTCACCGGTCGCCTGCTCGAAGACGCGCAGGCCACCAGCCCGACCTACTGGGCGCAGCACCTGCGCGGCACCGTGCGCTTCTCGCCCGCCCTGCAAAGCGCGGCGGACGACGCCACCCATCCGGTGTTCGTGGAGGTCGGTCCCCGCAACACGCTGGCCGCGCTGGTGCGCCAGCACCGCCTGCCAGGCCTGGCCCCGGCGTCGAAGGCCGGCGCCGTGGCGGTGTCGCTGCTGCACGGCGAACCGGCCGACGAGACCCGGACCTTGCGCCTGGCCGCCGCGCGCCTGTGGACCTGCGGCGCCGAAGTCGACCTCGCCCTGCTGGCACCGCGCGCCGGCGCCCGGCGCGTGTGCCTGCCCACCTACCCGTTCGAACGCAAGCGCCTGTGGGTCGACATCGCGCCCGCCGCGCCGGTGTCGCCCGCCCTTGCGCCCGTCCTGCCTGTTTCATTGGAGCCGATCGTGACCGCTGCAGCGCCCTCGCCTGACCTTCCTCCGCCTTCTTCCCCGCCGTCCGAGGCGTCGCGCGCGGCGTCGGTCGACAGCCGATTGCGGGCCCTGTTCGAAGACATCTCGGGCATCGACATGGCGCAGGCCGAAGGCCAGGCCCCGTTCGGCGAGATCGGGATGGACTCGCTCACGCTGACCCAGGCGGCCACGCAGATCAAGAAACGCTTCAAGGTCGAGCTGAGCTTCCGTCAGCTGATGGAGAACTACCGCAGCTTCGACGCACTGGCCGCGTACCTGCTGCAGAGCCTGCCGCCCGAGGCCGAGCCGGTGGCCGCGCCCGTCACGCCCACCATGGCTGCGACATCCGTTGTGCAGGTGTCGATGCCAACGCCGCCGCAAGGGCTTGCGCAGCCCACCGGCCTGCTGAACCAGGTGATCGCGCAGCAAATGGAGCTGATGCGCCAGCAGCTCGCGCTCCTGTCCGGCGCCGCCGCGCCAGTGGCGGTGGCAGCGATGCCCGTGTCGGCCGAGGCCGCACCCGCCGCGCAGCCGCAGCCGCCCGCCGAAGCCCCGCTTCGCTACGACGTCAACAAGGCCTTCGGCGCCATCGCCCGCATCCACACCCAGCGCACCGCCGAACCCAGCGCGCGGCAGAAGGCGCGGCTGGCGACCTTCGTGCGGCGCTATGTCGAGCGCACGCCAAAGAGCAAGCGCTTCACCGAGGACAACCGCGCCCACATGGCCGATCCGCGCGTGGTCAACGGCTTCCGTCCGCTGACCAAGGAGATCACCTACCAGATCGTGATCGAGCGCTCCAAGGGTTCCAGGCTGTGGGACCTCGACGGCAACGAGTACGTCGACGCGCTCAACGGCTTCGGGCTGAACCTGTTCGGCTGGCAACCCGACTTCGTGCAGGACGCCGTGCGGGCCCAGCTCGATGCGGGCTACGAGATCGGGCCGCAGCATCCGCTCGCGGCCGACGTGACGCGCCTCATCTGCGAACTCACGGGCAGCGAGCGCGCCGGCCTGTGCAACACCGGCTCCGAGGCCGTGATGGCGGCGCTGCGCATCGCGCGCACCGTCACCGGCCGCAGCACGGTGGTGGCCTTCACGGGCTCCTACCACGGCACCTTCGACGAAGTGCTGGTGCGCGCCGGCAAGGGCGGCAAGGGCCTGTCGGCCGCGCCCGGCGTGATGAGCGGCATGTTCGGCGACATCCGCGTGCTCGACTACGGCACGCCCGAGGCGCTGGCCTTCATCCGCGACAACGCCGCGGACCTGGCGGCCGTGCTGGTCGAGCCGGTGCAAAGCCGCCGCCCCGACTTCCAGCCGCGCGAGTTCCTGCACGACGTGCGCGACGTCACCGCGAAGAACGGCTGCTGCCTTATCTTCGACGAGGTCATCACCGGCTTTCGCAGCGCGCTGGGCGGTGCGCAGGAACTGTTCGGCGTGCGCGCCGACCTGGCCACCTACGGCAAGGTGATCGGCGGCGGTTTTCCGGTGGGCGTGATCGCCGGCAAGCGCGAGTTCATGGACGCGCTCGACGGCGGCGCCTGGCAGTACGGCGACGACTCGATCCCGGGCGTGGGCGTGACCTACTTCGCCGGCACCTTCGTGCGCCATCCGCTCGCGCTCGCCGCGGCCAAGGCCTCGCTCACGCACCTGAAGGAGGCCGGGCCCGCGCTGCAGGCCGGGCTCACTGCGAGCACGACCGCCATGGCCACGGAACTCTCGGGCTGGTGCCAGGAGGTCGGCGCGCCGATCGAGATCCGCCATTTCGCCTCGCTGTGGCGCGTGAGCTGGCTCGAAGACCAGCCGCTGCAGGACCTGCTGTTCGCCATGATGCGCAGCCGCGGCGTGCACATCCTGGACAACTTCCCGTGCTTCCTCACGAGCGCACACAGCGCCGAGGACATCGCTTTCCTGCAGCGCGCCTTCAAGGAGTCGGTCGCCGAGATGCAGGAATCCGGCTTCCTTCCGCGCCGCGCTCCCGCCCCCACCCGCTTCGACGCGCGCAAGCCCGTCGAGGACGGCAGCGTGCTGGCCCGCGACAGCGACGGCCAGCCGTACTGGTACGTACCCGAAGACGCCGCCTTGCACGAGCGCCTCATCAACGGAAAGGCCGCAGCATGAACGCCGCACTCAAGCCCACCGCGAGCGGTGGCCTCGTCGAATGCATCATTGCGACCACCGAGTCGCAGCGCGAAATCTGGCTCGGCGCCACGCTGAGCCCCGAGGCCTCGATGGCCTACAACGAGTCGGTCGTGCTGCGCCTGCGCGGCGCGCTGAACGGCGACGCCTTGGCGCGCGCCACCGACCGGCTGCTCGAACGCCACCAGGCGCTGCGCGCCACGATCTCGCCGGACGGCACCTTCATGCTGGTCAGCCCGCCGGCCGGGAACCACCTGCTCCGCCAGGACCTGGGCGGGCTGGCGCCCGAAGCCCTCGCGCAGGCGCTGCACGCGGCCCATGACGAGGCGGTGTGCACGCCGTTCTCGCTCGAGCACGGCCCGCTGTTCCGGGCGGTGCTGTACCGCCTGGGCGATGACGAGCACGAGCTCGTGATGTCGGCGCACCACGTGGTCTGCGACGGCTGGTCGTGGGCGGTCATCACCGAGCAGCTGGGCCACCTCTATGCCGAGGAAACCGGCATCGGGCTGAAGCTCAAGGCCGCGCCGCTCTTCGCGGACTTCGCCGCCGAGGAAGCCGTCGCCGCCGCGAGCCCCGACATGCAGGCGCACATCGACTACTGGCTGGAGCGCTTTGCCGGCAACACGCAGCCCGTGCTCGACCTGCCGCTGGACCGCCCCCGCCCGGCCGCCCGCACCTTCAACTCGCGCCGCGCCGAGCGACTGCTCGACCGGCGCGTGGTGGGCGCCGTGCGCATCGCGAGCACCAAGGCCGGCGTCAGCCTGTTCACGGGCCTGCTCAGCGGCTTCGTCGCGACGCTGCACCGCCTCACGGGCCAGGAAGACATCGTGGTCGGCATCCCGACCTCGGGCCAGCTCGCGCACGACGTGCCCGGCCTGGTCGGCCATTGCGTGAACCTGCTGCCGCTGCGCATCGCCGCGCACCCCGCCATGCGCTTCGACGCGCTGATGGACGAATGCAGCACCGCCGTGCTCGACGCCTTCGATCACCAGGCCCTGACCTACGGCGCGCTGCTGGGCCAGCTGTCGCTCGAGCGCGACCCGAGCCGGCTGCCGCTGGTGAGCGTGACCTTCAATGTCGACCCCGACGTGGCGAGCAGCGCGCAGGCCTTCACCACGCTCGACGTGGTGCAGGACACCATCGCCCGCCGCTACGAGAACTTCGAACTCTTCGTGAACCTGCGCCCGCACGCCGGCAGCCTGCAGGTCGAGGCGCAGTACAACACCGACCTGTTCGACGACGTGAGCGTGCAGCGCTGGCTCGACATGTTCGAGTGCGTGCTGCAGTCGGCCGCGCACAAGCCCGACGACACCATCGGCGGGCTCGACGTGCTGTCCGCCGGCGCCGCGCGTGCGCTGCTGGCGCTGCAGCCGGCGCGCGTGCCGCTGCGCGGCGCGCCGCTGGCGCACGCCGGCTTCGTGGCGCGCGTGCCGCAGCAGCCGCACCGCCCGGCGGTGCGCGACGGCGCGCGCAGCTGCAGCTACGGCGAACTCGATGCGCTGTCCAACCGACTGGCGCGTGCGCTGCGCGCGCGCGGCGTGGGCCGCGGCCAGCGCGTGGGCCTGTGCCTCGAACGCAGCCTGGAGATGGTCGTCGCGATGCTGGGCATCCTCAAGGCGGGGGCCTCCTACGTGCCGATGGACACCTCATTTCCGCAGGCGCGGCTGGACCACTACGCCAGCGACGCCACCCTCAGCCTGATGCTGACCTCGTCCGACATCGCGGTGGCGCCGCGCGACTGGCGCGCCGACGCCGACCAGCGCGTCTTCGAGATCGATCGCGACACCGCCTGGCGCCAGCTGTCAGGCGAAGCGCTGCCGCCGAGCAGCGACGACCCCGGCTCCGAAGACGCCGCGTATGTGATCTACACCTCCGGCTCGACCGGCCTGCCCAAGGGCGTCATCGCGCACCACCGGGGCGTGGCGCACCTGCTGCAGTGGATGCAGCGCGAATCGGGCATCGGCCCGTCCGACCGCATCGCCGCCGTCACCACGCTGTCGTTCGACATGGCCGTGCCCGACCTGCTGCTGCCGCTGGCGGCGGGCGCCGAACTCGTGATGGTGCAGCGCGAGGTCGCGATGGACGGCAACCGCCTGTCGCAAGCGCTCGACGACGAACAGATCACGCTGCTGCAGGCCACGCCCGGCATGTGGCAGCTGCTGCTCGATGCCCAGTGGGCCGGCGGCACGCCCGGTTTCCGCGGCTGGACCGGCGGCGAGGCGCTGCGCCCGAGCATGGCGCTGGCGCTGTGCGAGCGCATGGAAGGCCTGTGGAACGGCTACGGCCCGACCGAGACGACGGTGTATTCCACGGCCTGGCATGTGCGTCCCGAAGAGATCGCCTCGCGCGGCATCTCGATCGGCAGGCCCGTCGACAACACCGAGATCTGGATCCTCGACGCCGACCTGCAGCCCTGCCCGATCGGCGTGCCCGGCGAAATCTGCATCGCGGGCGAAGGCGTCTCGCTGGGCTACCTCGACCGCCCCGCGCTGACCGCCGAGCGCTTCGTCACGGTGCGCATCTTCGGCGCCACGAAGAAGGTCTACCGCTCCGGCGACCGCGGCCGCTGGCGCAACGACGGGCTGCTCGACCACCTCGGGCGGCTCGACTTCCAGGTCAAGGTGCGCGGCTACCGCATCGAGCCCGGCGAGATCGAGGTGCGCTGCTGCGAAGTCGCCGGCGTCTCGCGCAGCGTGGTCGTGGCCCGCGAGGACAACCCCGGCGACGTGCGCCTGGTGGCCTACCTGGCGCTGGCGCCCGAGGGCGGCTTCGACCTCGATGCGCTCATGGTGCACCTGCGCAAGCACCTTCCGGCCTTCATGCTGCCGCAGCACGTGGTGACGCTCGACGCCCTGCCCACGCTGGCCAACGGCAAGGTCGACCGCGTCTCGCTGCCGCCGCCGCAGGCGGTGGCACGCAACGAGGTGCGGCGCGGCGCCGGTCCGCGCAACGCGCACGAGCGCAAGGTGCTCGCGGTCATGGAGAAGGTGCTGAGCCTGCCGGGCCTGGACATGCACGACAACTTCTTCACCATGGGCGGCCACTCGCTGCTGGCCGCGCGGCTCACCACGCTGCTGAGCCGCGAGTTCCAGGTCACGCTGCCGCTGCGCGCGCTGTTCGAGGCGCCCACGGCCGAGAAGCTGACCGCGGTCATCGAGGCGCTGCAGGGCGCGGGCGTCGGCCTGCAGGCGCCGATTGCCTGCCACCCCGATCGCCGCAGCGCGCCGCTCACGCCCTCGCAGGAACGCATCCGCTTCATGGAGCAGCTGTACACGGGCCGTTCGGTCTACAACGCGCCCTCGGCGCAGCGGCTCACCGGCAAGCTCGACGCGGCACGCTTCGAAGGTGCGCTGCGCGAGATGATCCGCCGCCAGCCGTCGCTGCGCACGCGCATCGGCTTCGACGAGGACACGGGCCGCCCGATCCAGTCGATCGCGGAGTCGGTGGAGTTCGCCCTGCCGCTGGTCGACCTGCGCGGCCTGCCCGCTGACCAGCGCGAGGCCGAGCTGGCCGAGCAGATGCAGGAGCTGGCCGACCGGCCGCTCGACATCCACAGCGCACCGATGATGCGCGCGACCCTGTTCCAGCTCGACGACAACGAACACGTCTTCCTGTTCGTGCCGCATCACCTGATCTGGGACGGCTGGTCCTTCGACCTGATGCAGCGCGAACTGGGCGCGTTCTACGACGCCGCCGAACGCGGCCGGCCCCACAACCTGCCCGCGCTCGCCACCACCCACGGCGACTACGCAGAGTGGCTGGAGACCTGGCTGACCGAGCCGGCCTGCGAGGAGCAGCTCGCGTTCTGGCGCGGCCGGCTCGCCAGCGCCAGGGCCGTGCGCCCGCCCCGCACCGACATGCCGCGCCGCGCGGGCAAGAGCGGCCAGGGCGGCGCGCACTGGATCCACATCGACCTGCAGAGCACGCAGCGGCTGCGCGAGGTGGCGCGCTACATGGACGTGACGCTCAGCATGCTGACCTTCGGCATCTACGCGCTGACCATGGCCCAGGCGACCGGCAACGACGCCATCGTCATCGCGAACCCGGTGCGCGGACGCCAGCAGGCCGAGACGGAAGACGTCATGGGCTTCTTCAACAACGTGCTGCCGGTCTCGCTCGCGGTCGACATGGCGCTGCCGCTGCCCGACTTCATGCGCTACGTGAAGCAGGAGCTGCTGTCGATGATGAACCACCAGCAGGTGCCGTTCGAGCGCCTGATGGCCGAGCCCGGCTATGCGGGGCAGATCAAGGCCTCGGGGCCCTACCAGGCGATGTTCTCGTTCCAGGACGCCCGCGAGCGCGCGCGCACCGTCGGCAGCCTGCAGACCCGCCAGGTGCACGTGATGCAGCACGGCGCCACCGACGACGTCGGCGTGTGGCTGATGGACAAGCCGCACGGCCTGGAAGGCGCGCTGCTCTACAACGCCGACGTGTACCTGCGCGAGACCGGCGCCCAGCTGCGCGAGCGTTATCTCGAGGTGCTGGCCCGCGTCGCCGACCACCCCAATGCCACGCTCGCCGAGATCGCCAGCGCCGAAGGCTCGGCCAGCGCACGCTATCTGCGCAAGCTGGTGGCCGACGAGGCGGACAAGAGTGCGCCGGCCGATCCCCTCAACGGCGACGCGCGCGAGGCGAAGCGCGGACTGCTCAGCCCCGAGCACGCCCAGCTGGCCCAGATCTGGGCCGACGTGATCGGCATCGACGTCGACGAAATCCGCGCCAGCGACAACTTCTTCGACCTCGGCGGCGACTCGCTGCTGGTGCTGCGCGCCGTGCAGCAGGCGGCGCAGACGCTCGGGCACCGCGTGGAGCCGCGCCGCTATCTGTTCGAGAACCTCGGGCAGATCGCGTCCTCGGCGCACGGCACACCGCACGGCGTGCCCTCGGACCTCGCCGACCTGGCCGCCGGCACGGCCGCGCATGCACAGCGCGGCGGGCTGCTCGGCGCACTCGGCAGCTGGCTGCGCAAGGGGTGATCATGACCGGCGCCGCCAACGCACTGTCCATCGACGCACCGGTCTGCCGGTACGTCGAGCTGGACAGCTTCACCGACACCCTGCCCGCCCAGGTCCTGTCGGAGGAAGAGCGCGCGCGTGCCGAGAATCTGCGCTTTCCCGTCGACCGGCAGCGCTTCGTGGCGGCCCATGTCGCGCTGCGCCAGGCGCTGTGCGCGTACACGGGCCTGGCCCCCGACGCGCTGACGCTGGCCATCGGCGCCTTCGGCAAGCCGTCGCTGGCGGGGCATCCGCGCACCCAGTTCTCGCTGAGCCACAGCCAGGGCCTGGCATTGATCGCCATCGGCGGGCGCGGCCCGCTGGGCGCCGACGTCGAGCTGCTGCGCCCGATGCCGGACGCGGCCGACCTGGCGGCGGCGCATTTCACGCGGCGCGAACAGGAGGCGCTGGCCGCCCTGCCGGCGGACGAACACGACCGCGCCTTCCTGACCTGCTGGACCCGCAAGGAAGCCTGCCTGAAGGCCATCGGCGTGGGCCTGCTGGTGTCGCCGCAGAGTTTCGACGTGGGCCTGGCACCGGACAGCCGCAGCGTCGAGCTGCCGGTGGCCGGCCGCATCCTGGTGCTGGCGCTGGGGCCGGCACCCGCGCGGGCGGACAGCGTGGGCTCGCTGGCCGAATGGCGCCATACCGAAGCCCGCGCCCGGCCCTCGCAGGCCGACCCCGAAGGCCGCCGCATGCGCCCCCTGAATCCGCGCAAGGGCATGAGCGAGGCGCGATGCGCAGGGGGTGTCGCATGACCCTCTTCACGCCCCTCATGTTCGGGCCGGCCTCGCGCCAGGTCTTCGGCGCGTTCCACGCTGCCGACGACGCACGGGGCGAGCCCACCGCGGTGCTGCTGTGCCCGCCTTTCGGGCAGGAGGGCCTGCGCACCCACCGCTTCTTCAAGGTGCTGGCCGAACGCCTCGCGCGCGCCGGCATCGCCACGCTGCGCTTCGACTTCTACGGCTCCGGCGACTCGCCCGGCGACGAGAGCGAGGGCGAGCTCGACGGCTGGCGCCGCGACCTGTGCGCGGCGCACGAGGAGCTGCGGCGGCACGCACCCCATGCCGCCATCGTGTGGATCGGCGCGCGGCTGGGCGCCACCCTGGCCGTGCTGGCCGCGCGCAACGGGCGCTGCGACCCGGCGCGGCTGGTGCTCTGGGAACCGGTGATCGACGGGCCGAGCTACGCGCGCCTGCTGCGCGAACGCCACGTCGAGGCGATCGACACGACCTTCTGCATTCCCGACCTGTCCTGGCGCCGCAGCCTCGCGCGGGAACCGGACGCACTGCCCGAGGAGGCGCTGGGCGTGCGTCTCTCGCCGGCGCTGCAGGCCCAGCTGCGCGCCCTCACGCCGCAGTCGCTGCCGCTCACGGCCCTGCACGACACCCTGGTGCTGGCCCCGCCCGACGACACGTCCACCGCGCAATGGGCGGCCGAGCAGCAGTCGCGCCACATGCCGGTGCGCCTGGCCTACCTGAGCCACCCGCTGGACTGGACGTCCGACCCCTTTCCCCACAGCGCGATGGTGCCGGCCGATGCGCTCAACCGCCTGCAGGGAGCCATCCATGAATGACATGACGCAGACCCCGGTGTGCTTCGGCCCCGGCAACGCACTGATGGGCATGCTCACCCTCCCCGCGCAGCGCGTGCCGGCGCCCGTCGCCTGCCTGATGTTCAACATGGGCGCGAACCACCGCGTGGGGCCGCGCCGCATCAACGTGAAGCTGGCGCACCTGCTGGCCGCGCGCGGCGTGGGCAGCCTGCGCTTCGACCTGGGCGGCATCGGCGACAGCGAGGCGCTGGACACCGGGCCCGACCTGCAGACGCGCGCGGTGCACAGCCTGCAGGCCGCCATGGACCTCGTGCAGCGCATGCAGGGCATCGGCCAGTTCGCGACCGTGGCCATGTGCTCGGGCGTGGAGCACGCCATGTCGGCCGCCGCGGTGGACGCGCGCATGGTGGCGCTCTCGCTGTTCGACGGCTTTGCCTTCCCGCAGCGGCGCACGCGCTGGGAGCTCACGGTGCGCCGCGCGCTCGCGGCGCCGCTGCACCCGTCGTTCCCCGGCAAGGCGCGGCGCTGGGTGCTGCGCCATCTGCCGGGCAGCACGGTGGGCAAGCCGCTGCCGGGCTACTTCGTGGACCGGCGGCCGCCCAACGTCAATGCGATCTGGTTCGAAGCCACGATGAAGCGGCTGGTCGAACGCGAGGTGGCGGTGCAGCTGCTGTATTCGGGATCGCTGCATGTCTGCGACCGCGACCGCGACCAGCTCGGCGCCCTGCGCCGCGAACCGTTCATGCAGGGCCTGCAGTACGAGTTCATGCGGGACGTGGACCACACCGTCTGCACGGTGAAGGGCCAGCAGCTCTTCCTGCAGTCCGTCGGCGACTGGGTCGTCGAGCACTGTCTGGCCACCGGCAGCCCGCAGCGGCAGGACCGTCCGGCGACAGGCACCCCGCGCGCGATCCCGGCCACGCTCGCCGCGCCCTGAAACAACAACCGAAGCCAAGGAGATTGCCATGACATCCGCAACCCCAGCGAACCCGCGCGGCGAGCGCCTCCTCGCCACCGAGGGCGCCCGCGCCCTTCCCGGTGGCCGCTTCCGGTCGCGCGCCATGGCGCTGCTGCTGTCGCTCGGCTTGTGCGGCTGCGCACCCGGCTTCGGCACGCCGGGCCCGCTGCAGTCGGCCGACGGCACGGCCGGCGGCAGGATCGCGGCCATCACGCCGGAGCTGGTCCGCGCGCAACTCGCCGGGAACACGGGCATCCCGCCCGACGTGAAGGCGCTGTTCGGCCGGCCCGCGCCCTACACCATCGGGCCGGGGGACGTGGTGGGCATCACCGTCTACAACAACCCCGAGCTGCAGCCCAACCTGGGCGCGGTGATCGCGCAGCAGAGCGACCCGACCGGCGTCACCGTGGCGCCGGGCTTCATCGTCGATGCCGCGGGCGAGATCAGCTTTCCCTACATCGGCCGCACCCGGCTGCAGGGCCTGACGGAAAGCGGTGCGTCCGAGCTGATCGCCAAGCGCATCGGCAGCATCATCAAGGCACCGCTGGTGAGCGTGCGCATCCAGTCGTTCCGCAGCCAGCGCGCCTATGTCGAGGGCGAGGTCCGCACGCCCGGGCTGCAGATCTTCACGGACATCCCGATGACGCTGTCCGAGGCGCTCAACCGCGCGGGCAGCATCACCGCCGGGGGCGACCGTTCGCATGTGACGCTCACGCGCGGCGACCGCACGGTGGTCATCGACCTGATGCAGCTCAAGCGCTTCGGCGCCGACGCCAACAACATCCCGCTGCGCAACGGCGACATCGTGTACGTCGGCAGCCGCGACGACAGCCGCATCTACGTGATGGGCGAGATCCTGCGGCCCTCGGCGCTGCTGATGCGCAACGGCCGCATGAGCCTGAACGAGGCCCTCGGCGATGCGGGCGGGCCCGACCTGCTCACGGCCGACCCCGGGCAGATCTACGTGATCCGCAACTCGCCGCAGACGCCCGACACGCCGCAGATCTTCAGCCTGAACGCGAAGAACCCGGCCGCGCTCGCGCTGGCCGACCGCTTCGAGCTGCGGCCGCGCGACGTCGTCTATGTCGACCGCGTGCCGCTGGTCTCGTGGAACCGGGTCGCCAACCTGATCCTTCCCGCCGCCCAGGTGATCAACCTCGCGCGCGACACCGCCCGCAGCAGGTAGGCCGCGCAGCCCCGGCCCGAACACGACAAAGAAGGTGAAGCCCATGAATGCGCGTTGGTACCCCCCGCTTCCCGCACCGTACAACCCGGAACCCGAGCGCCCGCACTCGAGGTTCAAGGAATACGTCGACCTGATGCTGGACAACCGATGGCTGATCGCCTCGGTCACCGCCGCGGTGTTGGTGCTGGGCGCGGGCTACGCGCTCTTCGGGCCGCGCGTGTACGAAGCGAACGTGCTGATCCAGCTCGAGGATGCCGAACGTTCGCCCGGCGGCGCGGGCGATGCCGCGGTCAACGGCGTGGGCGTGAAGACGCCGACCTCGGGCGAGGCCGAGATCCTGAAGTCGCGCATGGTGCTCGGCCAGGCGATCGAGAACACCAAGCTGTTCATCAAGGCACGGCCGCACTACATCCCGGTCGTGGGCGCCTTCATGGCGCGGCATTCGAAGACGCTGTCCAGGCCGGGCTTCCTCGGCATGCGCGGCTACGTGTCGGGCACCGAGCGGATCGCGGTCGCGCAGATGGACGTGCCGCCGGCCCTCGAGGGCAAGAAGTTCCTGCTGACCATTGGCAAGGACGGCACCTACACCCTGACGCACCCCGACCTCGACACCCCGCTGCACGGCCGGGTCGGCGAGCCGCAGGACAGCTCGGTGCCGGGGGGCACGGTCCACCTGTTGGTGGCCTCGATCGACGCCCGGCCCGGCGGCGCCTTCGAGCTGACGCGGCATTCCACGCAGCTCACCATGCTCGAGCTGCAGCGCGAGCTGCGCGTGATCGAGAAGGGCAAGCAGTCCAGCGTGATCGACGTGAGCTGGCAGACCGACGATCGCGAGCACCTGGCGAACCTGCTCAACGAAGTGGCGCGCCTGTACATGCGCCAGAACATCGACCAGAAGACCGCGCAGGCCGAGCGCACGCTGAACTTCCTGGGCACCGAGCTGCCCAAGTTCAAGCAGCAGCTGGAACAGTCGGAAGAGGCCTACAACCAGTACCGCAACCAGAACGGAACCATCAGCCTGGACGACGAGGCGCGCAACGCGCTGTCGCAGAACGTCGACCTGCAGGCCAAGCTGCTCGACGCGCGCCAGAAGCGCCTGGACCTGGCGAGCCGCTTCACCAGCCAGCACCCGATGCTGATCACGCTCGACGCGCAGATCGCCTCGTTGCGCAAGGAGCTGGGCGGCGTGGACAACCGCATCCGCCGCATGCCGATGCTGCAGCAGAACTCGCTGCGCATGCAGCGCGACATCAAGGTCAACACCGAGCTCTATTCATCGCTCCTGAACAGCTCGCTGCAGATGCGCCTGGCCCGCGAAGGCCGCATCGGCAACGTGCGCGTGCTCGACCAGGCACTGTCGCCCGAGAAGCCGGTGCGGCCCAAGGCGGTGATCGTGATGGCGCTGGCACTGGTCGTGGGGCTGTTCCTGGGCGCGGTCACGTCGGTGCTTCGCAAGGTGCTCAAGAACACGGTCGCCACCCCCGACGAGATCGAGATGCGCACCGGCCTGAACGTCTACAGCACGATCGCACTCAGCACGCGGCAGGGCACGCTCGACCGCGCCATCCGCCAGGGCAAGCCCGGCGTGAAGCTGCTGGCGGCCTCGCACCCGGACGACCCGGCGCTCGAAGGCGTGCGCAGGCTGCGCACCGCGCTGGGCTTCCTGATGGCGGGCGCGCAGAACAACCGCATCCTGCTGACCAGCGCCACGCCGGGCGCGGGCAAGACCTTCCTGTCGGCGAACTTCTCGGCCGTGCTGGCGGCCTCCGGCAGGCGTGTGCTGCTGATCGACGCCGACATGCGCCGCGGCAAGCTGGCGAGCCAGTTCGGGCTCAAGGCAACCACCGGCCTGTCGGAGCTGATCGCCGGCACCGCCACGCTCGCGCAGGCGGTGCATGCGCAGGTGCTGCCGCACCTGGACGTGATCACCACCGGCAAGCTGCCGCTCGATCCGGCCACGATGATGGGTTCCACCGCGTTCACGCGGTTGCTGGAGACCCTCTCGGCGCTGTACGACGCCGTGGTCATCGATGCCCCGCCGATCCTGCTGGCGACCGAGACCGTGGCGATGTCACCGGACGTGGGCACCCTGATGCTCGTGGCCCGCGCCGGCGACAGCGAACTGGGCGACCTGGTGGAAAGCGCGAAGCGGCTGGCGCACGTGGGCGCGGCGTTCCACGGCGTGGTGCTCAACGCGCAGGACGCGCGGCAACGCCACAACGCCTACGGCTACGACTACGGGCCCTACGGCCTGCCGCCGAACATCTATCCGCCCGCGCTGGGGCACACCCCCCGCGCCGAACCGGAGCGCGCGACATCATGAGCACGCACCTTTCACGCACGCCGCACCGCACCGCCGCGCGCCCCGTGCCGGTGGGCGGCTCGCGGCTCCTGCAGGCCGCCAAGCGCGCCATGGACATCCTCCTGGCGGGCGCCTTCTTCCTGTTCCTGGGCTGGGCCTACGCGCTGATCGCCCTCGGCGTGCTGCTGACCTCGGGCGGCCCGGCCATCTACGTGCAGCCGCGCTACGGCCGCGACGGGCGGATCTTCCGCTTCTACAAGTTCCGCACCATGGCGCCCGACGCCGATGCCCTGCTGGCCCGGCACCTGCGCGAAAACGACGCGGCGCGGCGCGAATGGGAGAAGTTCCAGAAGCTCGAGCACGACCCGCGGATCACCCGCTTCGGCGCCTTCCTGCGCCGCTACAGCATCGACGAGTTCCCGCAGTTCTGGAACGTGCTCAAGGGCGACATGAGCATGGTCGGCCCGCGCCCCTGCATGTTTGCCCAGAAGGAGCTCTACGGCCCGTACTGGGCGTACTACTGCGCGGTGCGCCCGGGCATCACGGGCCTGTGGCAGATCAGCGGACGCAACGAGGTGAGCTACCGCCGCCGCGCCGCCATGGACGCCGAGTACGTCGCCACGCTCTCGCTGCTGCGCGACGTGGTGATCCTGCTGAAGACCTTCCGCGTCGTGCTCGGGGCGCGCGGTTCGCGCTGAGACCCGCAGTCCCCTCTTCCTTCACTGAAAGAACGCCATGCGAATCTATGTTGCAGGTCATCGCGGAATGGTCGGCCAGACGCTCACGAGGCGCCTGCGCGAACTCGGCCACGAGGTCGTGACGCGCAGCCACGCCGAGCTCGACCTGCTCGACCAGGCAGCCGTCGCGCGCTTCTTCGCGACCGAGCGCGTCGACCAGGTCTACGTGGCGGCGGCCAAGGTCGGCGGCATCCACGCCAACATGACCTACCCCGCGCAGTTCATCTACGAGAACCTGCTGATCGCGGCCAACCTCACGCACCAGGCCTTTCTCGCCGGCGTCAAGCGGCTGCTGTTCCTCGGCTCGAGCTGCATCTACCCGCGCCTGGCCGAACAGCCGATCCGCGAGGAGGCCCTGCTCACCGGCAAGCTCGAGCCCACCAACGAGCCCTACGCGATCGCCAAGATCGCGGGCATCAAGCTGTGCGAGAGCTACAACCGGCAGTACGGCGCCACGCACGGCGTCGACTTCCGCAGCGTGATGCCGAGCAACCTCTACGGGCCCGGCGACAACTACCACCTGGAGAACAGCCACGTGGTGCCGGCGCTGATCCAGCGCTTTCACCTGGCCAAGATCAGCCGCACGCCGAGCGTGCTGATCTGGGGCAGTGGCCGGGCGCGGCGCGAATTCCTGTACGTGGACGACATGGTCGAGGGCTGCCTGGACGTGATGAACCTGTCGCGCGCCGCCTACGACCAGCACACCGACCCGATGCGCGGCCACATCAACCTCGGCACGGGCGAGGACGTCTCGATCGCCGAGCTGGTGGAGCACATCCGCGAGGTCGTGGGCTACGAGGGCAGCATCCACTACGACCTGGCCCAGCCCGACGGCGCCCCGCGAAAGCTGCTGGACGTGTCGCGCGCGGCCAGCTTCGGGTGGCACGCCACCGTGCCGCTGGCCGAAGGGCTGCGTCGCACCTATGCGGACTACCAGACGGCGCGCCGGACCGCCGCCGAGGCCGAGCACGCATGAAACAGAAACGGACCTCGCCATGAGAACCCTCGTCTTCTGGTCCGGCATCGTCTGCGCCGCGCTGTGCGGGCTGATCGATCCTGTCTGGGGCTACGGGGTGGTGTTCGTGCTGACGGTGGTGCAGCTGTCGATGCTGGGCACCGCCGGCGACAGCGTGTTCCTGCTGATCCACTACACGGCGGTTCTCATCTACTTCTCGCTGGCGCCGGCGATGCAGATCGCGACCGACACCGACTTCTGGGAGGTCGGCATCGTCGGCCAAGCCGCGCACACGCAGGGGCTGATGCTCGTGCTGCTGTACATGGCCGGCGTGGAAGCCGCCCGGCTGGGGCTGCCCGAGCCGCCCGCCGCGCCCCGGCCGGCGCAGCGCGCGCTCAGTGCCGGCGTCGCCCACCCCTTCCTGCTGCTGGCCTGCCTGGAGGTGGCGTTCGCCATGCTCTTCCTGCGCCCCGACATGAACTTCACGGCGCGCGGCGTGATTTCCGAAGAGGAGGCCGCGCCGGTCCAGTACATCGTCTATTCCACGCTGCCCAAGCTCATGGTGCTGCTGTGCTGCGTGGCGCTCGCGATCCACGCCACGCGCCAGCGCACGCTGTGGGCCTGGTGCGTCGCGGGCCTCGCGTTCGCACTGGCCGCCATCGCCGCGAACCCGGTCAACACGGCGCGCCAGGTCATCCTGATCGGGCTGCTGCCGCTGCTCATCCACGCCCTGGGGCGGCGCCACCGGTGGACGCTCGCCGCCGTGATCTTCGGCGCCATCGCGGGCCTGGGGCCGGTGCTGAACCTGATCTCGCGGGACGCCATGTGGGGCGCGGAGCTGGCGTCGTACCCCTTCAGTCAGGACTTCGACGCGATGTTCGTCGTCGCGGGCATCCTGGAGCGCGCGCCCTCGCCCGACCTCGGCTACGGGCGCTACCTGCTCTCGGCCTTCTCCTTCATCCTGCCGCGCGAACTGAAGATGTTCCCGGGCTACGACCCGCTCGGCTGGCCGGCCGTGCTGGGCAACTTCTCGCAGAGCAACCTGTCGCTGCCGCCCTTCACCACCGCCTACTTCGACTTCGGGCTGGCGGGCCCGGCCCTGCTGGGCTTCGCGGTCTCGGCGCTCTTTCGCCTCGTCGACAAGGCCATCGATCCGCAACGCACGCTGACGGCCGGCTACCTGTGCGCGCTGGTGCTGCTGGCGGCCTACGTGCCGTTCCTGCGCGGGCCGATCCTGGGCTGGGGACCGTTCGCCGTCTCGGGGCTGGTCGCGGCCGTCGTCGCCGGCAGCCTCGCTGCGTGGTTCCGCAGGCCGGCCCCCCGCCCGGCGCGCGCCAGCCTGCCGACCGCATGAGAACGCACGCACGCAGGAGCGACCATGGCCACCTACCTCTTCTACGACACGATCCGGCTCAACGCGTCGGCGGGCGGGGTGCTGAACGTGTCCGAGGTGCTGCTCGAGAGCATGCGCGACGCGCCGGGCCACGAGGTGCAGCCGATCAGCGAGCGCCATCCGCACCTGTACGCGGCCGCACGGCGACTGAAGATCAGCCGCTTCATCCTCGACACGCTGCTCTACAACGTCCACCTGGTGCGCGGGTGGCTGCGCGGGGAGCGCGTGTACTCGCTGTTCCCGAACTACTTCCTGCCGTTCTCGCTGCTGGCGCCCTTCGGCCGCCACCGGGATTCGATCGTGGTGGTGCACGACGTGCAGTACAAGTCGTACCCGCAGTACTTCAGCGCGCGCAAGCGCCTCTGGCTCGACTGGAACCTGCACCGCGTCGCGCGCAGCGCCGCCGACGTGGTCTTCATCAGCCGCAGCAGCCAGGAAGATTTCGAGCGGCACTTCAGGCGCTGCGAGCACCCGGCGGTGATCTTCAATCCCGTGGATGCGGGTGCCGTCACCGCTAGCGCCGACCACACGGCAGCGCCTGACGGACGCTACCTGATTGCGGCCTACCACTACTACCCGCACAAGAACTTCGAAGGCATCCTGAAGCTGTTCGTGCGCATGAAGCGCCAGGGCCTGGTCGACTACCTCGACATCACCGGCAACGGCGCCAAGGAGGTCGAACGCATGATCTCGGCCATGGCGCCCGCGTTCCGCGGCTGCGTGCGGCACCGGGGGCTGGTGTCGCGGGACGAACTCCTGCGGCTGTACCGCGGCGCGACGGCCTTCATCTCGCTGTCCACCTTCGAGGGCTTCAACCTGTCGGCCGCCGAGGCGGCCACGCTGGGCGTGCCGCTGCTGCTCTCGGACCTTCCGGTGCACCGGGAGCTCTTCGCGGGCTACGCGTTCTTCATCGGCAATGAATTCGTCGGCCTCGGCAGCATCGAGCGCTACCTGGCCGCACATCAGCGCACGCGCCCCGCGTGGTCGCTCTCGCGGGCCTGCACGCCGGGCGCGGTGGCCGCGAGTTACCTCAGGCTGAAGCGCGGTGACACGTCGCTGGCGAGGGCCACGCCATGACGAGGCGCGCACGCTCCCTGCTTCGCGCGCTCGCGGTGCTGGCGCTCGGGCTGGCCGCGTGGGCGCGGCCGGCCGTCGCCGCACTGCCCGAAACGCAGGGCGTGCCGGGCTTCGGCGTGATGGTGCATTACCTGCCCGACAAGCAGTCCATCGCCAGCATCGGGCGCTTCGACGTCGATGCCTTCGCCGCTTCGCTCGCGGAGATGCGCGCCAGCCATCTCATCCTCACGCTCGGGCAGAACAACGGCCAGTTCATCGCGCCGAACGCCGCGCTCGAAGCGCTGTGCCCGCGCAGCGCCGCGCACCGTTCGCCGCGCGACCTGCCGATGGAGATCGGCCGCGCGCTGCGCCGCCACGGCATCGCGCTGATCCTCTACCTGCCGTTCCGCGCGCCGCAAGGGGATGCCTACCTGATGGAGTGCCTGGGCGATATCTCCGAACAGCAGCCACCGCCGCAGCGCTTCATCGCGGCCTGGTCGACCGTGATCGAGCACTGGTCGCAGCGCTACGGCGCGCTCGCCACGGGCTGGTGGTTCGACGGTGTCTACAACACGACGGGCATGACGACGCGCGACTGGGACCGGTTCTGCGCGGCCGCGCGCAGCGGCGCACCCACCCGGTGGCTGGCCTTCAATGCCGGCGAGGGGGCGGCGCGCTTCAGCCTCAAGAGCGCGCCGTGCCAGAACCTCATGGCGGGCGAGTACCTGCAGCCCGCCGCACGCCTGGCCTCGCCGCCCTCCGAACTCCGGCTGCATGTGCTGACGCCGCTGGGCGCCTCCTGGGCCCAGCCGAGTGCGCCGCGCTTCTCGGCGGTGCAGCTGCGCAGCTGGATCAGCGACGCGAACGCGCGGGGCGGAATGCTCACGCTCGACATGCCGCTGGACGCCGACTTCCACTTTCTTCCCGCCCACGTCGCGCTGGTACGCAGCGCCACCGCGCCGCGGCCCTGACCCGTACCAACCCGCTTGCCCGACCATGGACCACGCCCTCCCCTTCATCGTTGTGGAAGACCGCCAGAACACGGCCCTGCGCCTGTGCTGCGAATCCGCGGCCATGGCGCAGGAGCAGCTGGTCGTCCTGTCGGACACCGACGCCGGCCCGGCGTACGAACGCTTCTGCCAGGCCTACGTGCACCTGTCGAGCAACACGCCGGCGTTCGAGAAGATCTGCTTCCGGCGCTACTTCCTCCTGGCGAACCATCTCGCAGCGCACCCCGATTGCCGTGCCTTCGTGCTGATCGACAGCGACGTGCTGCTGTTTCAAGGCGTCGGCGCCCACATTGCGCGCCTGGTGGGCCACGCCGACTTCTCCGGCTCCAGCATCCTGCCCACGGACGGCTGGAACCCCTGCCAGATCTCGCCGCACGTGAGCTACTGGACGGCGGCCGGCCTGCAGGACTTCGTCGCCTGCCTCATCCGTATGTACAGCACGCCCGCCGGCCTGCACCAGCTGCGCGAGATCGCCGAGCGCTTCGCGGCCCGCAGCGTGCGCGGCGGGGTGTCCGACATGACGCTGCTGTACCTGTGGGCGCAGGCCAGCGGCAACACCGTGCCGATCAACCGGGTGTTCGACGGCCAGGTGATCGATCACAACGTCAACGGCGGCACCAACCACTTCGTGCGCGAGTTCCGCGTGCGCGGCGGCGCCAAGCGCCTGGCCTTCGTCGACGGACAGCCCTGCCTGCAGACGCCGGCGGGCGACACGGTGCGCGTGCTCGCGCTGCACTTCCAGGGCGCCGCCAAGCTGGCGATGCAGCCTGCGCTGCATCGCCGCGTGTACACGGTCGCAGCGCTCACCTGGGCACTGCAGATGGCGCGCCGGGCCAAGAACAACGCGCACCGGATCGCCTCGCGCGCGCGCCGCATGGCCGACACCCTGGGCGTCGCGCAGACGCCAACGCCGAAGCACCCTGCGGACGGGAGCACGCCATGAAGCCAGCCGCCGGCACCTCGTTCGCCCTGCCCGGCATCCGCCTGGCGCAGCGCCTGGGGCTGGGGGCGCTCGCGTCGCGGCTGTATGTGTACCTGTCGGGTTTCCTGGCGATCTTCCTGATCGCGGCGCAGGTGGCGCCCGCGCGCTTCGGCGAGTACTCCGTCTACCAGTCGGTGCTGGAAGTGGCGCTGGTCGTGGGCACGCTGGGCAGTTCGCTGCTGTTCTCGCGCAATGCCGCAAGCGTGCCGCCCCGGGTGACGCGCGGCGACCTGGTGCGCACGCTGGCGATCGGGCTGCCGCTGGCCGCACTGCTCGCGGCCGGCGTCGTGGGGGCGCAGCGCCTGCCGGTGGCCGGCGCGCCCTTCATGCTGATCGTGCTGTCGCTCGCGGTCTTCGCCTTCAACAGCCTGCGCCTGTCGTACAGCCGGGGCCTGGGCCATGCGGGCCTGCTCAACCTGGAGTCGGGCGTGCGCGCGACCGTGCTGGTGCTGGGCGTGGCGACGCTCGCGGCGCTCGGCCTGGAGATCGGCGTGGCGCACCTGCTCGCCATCAACCTGCTGGCCTTGGTGCTCGTGGGCGCGGCCATCTTCCTGCCGGCGAACGGCGCGGCGCCACCGGCCGGACCGCCCGTGCTGGCGCTCGCGTCGCAGGCCAGCGCCACGGTGTATGCGCTGCTGACCTTCCTGCTGCGCAAGTCGGACCTGCTGCTCGTGGCGCTCTTCATGCCACTGGGCTACGTGGGCGCGTTCAAGCTGGCCTTCCTTCTCGCAGAGGCGCCCTCGCAGTTCGTGCAGGCCTTTCTCGTCACGAAGACGCCGGCGATGCTGGACGCCAACGCGGCCAACCTGACGATCGAGAAGCTGCGGCTGGCGCGGCATTCGTTCCTGCTCGGCTGCGTGCTCTTCGTGGGGCTGGCGGGGCTGATGGCAGTGGCCGCGCCGCTGCTGAAGCTCGGCCCCGAGGCGCGCGACATCTTCGTGTGCATCGCGCCGTACTTCCTGCTGAGGACCTACACGGTCCATCACGAAACGATGCTCTCGCTGAACGCCACGATGGGCTCGCTCGGGTGGTGGACGCTGCTGGAGTTCGCGCTGCGGCTGGCCTCGTACGGCGTCGTGATCTCGCTCTTTCCGGACAAGCCGCACTACGTCTTCTTCATCGCCTTCGTCACCGACTTCGTGCTGTACGAGCTGCGCATGCGCGCGCTGTTCGGCTTCTTTCCGATCGTGCGCCTGCTGCGCCCGGCCCTGGGGAGCTCGCCGTGAAGATCCTGCTGTACTCGATGAACTTCGCGCCCGAGCTGGCCGGCATCGGCAAGTACTCGGGCGAGATGGCCGACTGGCTGCAGGCCCGGGGCCATGACGTGCGCGTGATCGCGGCGCCGCCCTTCTTCCCGCACTGGGCGGTGTTCGAGGGCCATTCGGCCTGGGCCTACCGCAAGACCACCGGGCGCAACGGCCTCACGGTCTGGCGCGCGCCCACCTGGGTGCCTTCGCAGCCGCGTGCGCTGGCGCGCATGGCACACCTGTGCTCGTTCATGCTGTCGAGCATGCCGCTGCTGCTGGCGCAGGCGCGCTGGAAGCCCGACCTGGTGTTCGTCGTAGAGCCGCCTCTTTTCTGCGCGCCCGCGGTGCTGTGCTTCGCGAAGCTGCTCGGCATCAGGTCGTGGCTGCACATCCAGGACTTCGAAGTCGATGCGGCGTTCGGCCTGGGCCTCGTGCGCGGCGCGGGCGTGCGGCGCGTCGCGCTGTCGCTCGAGCGATGGCTGCTGGCGAGGTTCGACCGCGTGTCGACCATCTCCGCGGCGATGATCGACAAGGCCAGAAGCAAGGGCATCGGTGAAGGTCGCTTGGTGCTTTTCCCGAACTGGGTAGACGTCTCGGCGATCCGCCCCGCCCCCCATGCGGACGGCGGCTACCGGGCCGAGCTGGGCATTGCGCCCGACGCCGTGGTCGTGCTCTATGCGGGCAGCCTGGGCGCCAAGCAGGGCATCGAACTGCTGGCCGACGCGGCGGGCCTGCTCGCCGACCGGCAGAACATTCACTTCGTCATCTGCGGCAACGGCCCGAGCCGCGCCTCGCTGATGTCGGCCTGCGCCGGCCTGGACCGCGTGCACTTTCTCGACCTGCAGCCCGCCGAACGGCTCAACGAATTGCTGGGCATGGCCGACATCCACGTGCTGCCGCAGCGTGCCGATGCCGCCGACCTCGTGATGCCCTCGAAGCTGGCCGGCATGTTCGCGAGCGGCAAGGCCGTGATCGCCACGGCGCACCCCGGCACCGAACTCGCCCGCGTGGTCGCGGACCGTGGCTTCGTGGTGCCCCCGGGCGATGCGGCCGTGCTGGCCGACGCGATCGCGCAGCTCGCGTGCTCACCGGGCCTGCGCCAGGCGCTCGGTGCGGCGGGCCGCGCGTTCGCGCAGACGGAACTCGACCAGGACGCCATCTTGTCGCGCCTCGAACAAGAGCTGCTTCGCTGCGTGGCAGACCGAGGCACGGTCACGCCATCTCCACTGCGCGAGTCCCAACCATGACCCACTCAAAAATTCTGGTGACGGGTGGTGCCGGCTTCGTCGGAAGCCACGCCTGCGTGGCGTTGATCGCGGCCGGCTACCTGCCGGTGGTGCTGGACACGCTGGTCAACAGCGACCCGCGTTCGCTGGAGCGCGTGGCACGCATCTGCGGCGTGCAGCCGCAGCTCGTGCGCGGCGACGTGCGCGACGCGGCGGTGCTCGACCGCGTGTTCGCCGAGCACGGGGTCGACGCGGTGCTGCATCTGGCGGGGCTGAAGGCGGTGAGCCGCTCGGTGAGCGACCCGCTCGGCTACTACGACGTCAACGTGGCGGGCAGCCTCGCGCTGGCGCGTGCCATGGAGCGCGCCGGCGTGCGCACGCTGATCTTCTCGTCCTCGGCCACGGTCTACGGCGACATCCCGCGCTCGCCGATACGGGAAAGCGCGTCGTACGCGGCCGTCAACCCCTACGGGCGCTCCAAGGTGATGGTGGAGCGCATGCTCGCGGACCTCGCCCGCTCCGATCCGCGCTGGGGCATCGCATGCCTGCGTTTCTTCAACCCCATCGGCGCGCACGAGAGCGGCCTGCTGGGCGAACACCCGCAGGGGCCGCCCGACAACCTGGTGCCGTATGTCTCGCAGGTCGCGGTGGGCGAGCGCGGGCACGTCGTCGTGCACGGCAACGACTACGAGACGCACGACGGCACGGGCGTGCGCGACTACGTGCACGTGATGGACGTGGCCGAAGGCCATGTGGCGGCCCTGCGGTACGCGACGCTGCATCGGGGCCTGCTCACGGTGAACCTGGGCACGGGGCATGGCGCCTCGGTGCTCGACGTGATCGCGGCCTTCGAACGCGCATGCGGGCACCGCATCGCGGTGCACATCGGTCCGCGCCGTCCCGGCGATGCCCCGGCCTACTGGGCGGACGTGCAGCACGCCCAGGACCGGCTGGGCTGGCGCGCGCAGCGCAGCCTGGACCAGATGTGCGCCGACAGCTGGCGCTGGCAGCTGGCGAACCCGCGCGGCTTCGACGAACCGGTGCCGGGCTTCCCGGTCCGCGCCGCCGACGGCGCCGCACCGACCGCCGTCCCTCACTCACTTCAACCGGGGCAAGAACATGGCTGAAAACACGCTCACACCCTCTGGCGACCCCACCCCCGCCGTGATGGCGCCGCGCCGCCCGGGCCCGTCCGCCCCCGTGTGCGCGCCCGCCGCGAGGCTGTGGCCGGACTTCATGACGGGCCAGGAAAAATCGCCGGTGCGCGTGCTGCTCATCGACGACGACGAGTACATGCGCCGGGTGATCGCGCAGGAGTTGCTGTCGGACCTGCGCATCCAGCTCGAAGGCCAGGCCGACAGCATCCGCGAGGGGCGCAAGCTCTTGGCCACGCATGCGTTCGATGTGCTGATGGTCGACCTGCGCCTCAGCGACGGCATGGGCTTCGAGCTGATCGCCGAGGCGCGCCGTCACCATGGCAACGGCGAGATCATCGTGATCTCCGCGCTCGAGGACGATGCCCACGTGCTGCGCGCCTTCGAGCTGGGCGCCACGGGCTATCTGCTGAAGAACGCCTGGCTGCAGAGCTTTGCCGACGCCGTGCTGCACGTGGTGAACGGCGGCGCCGTCATCACGCCGCGGCTCGCGCGGCGCCTGCTGCACCGCCTGAACCACCAGCCCCGCGAGCCGCAGCCCGCCGACGACGCGTCGCCGCCGCGCGACACGACGCTGACACCGCGCGAGAGCCAGGTCCTTCGCCACGTGGCGTCGGGCTACGTCTCGGCGGAGATCGGCGCCAAGCTCGGCATCACGGGCCAGACGGTCAACGTGCACATCAAGAGCATCTACAAGAAGCTGCATGTGCATTCGCGCGCCCAGGCGGTGAACCTCGCCGTTCACACGGGCCTGATCTGAGCGGCACGCCCACGAAGCGATCCGGTTCATCACCCACTGCACACACAAAGGCTGGTCACCATGAACACCCCCACCATTCATCCCGTGGTCCTGTGCGGCGGCAGCGGCACGCGGCTGTGGCCGCTGTCGCGCAAGGCCTTTCCCAAGCAGTTCGCACCGATCGTGGGCAACAAGAGCCTGCTGCACCTCACGCTCGAACGGCTCGCGACCCTGAACCGGACGATCACCTGCGTCGCGTCGGAAGAGCACCGCTTCCTGGTGCGCGAGGCGATCGAGAACGCGCACGCGCAGGGCCGCCAGATCCTCGAACCCGTGCCCCGCAACACGGCCGCCGCCATGGCCGCGGCGGCGCTGCTGGCCGAGCCCGACGACCTGCTGCTCTTTGCGCCCGCGGACCACCACATTCCCGACGTGGCGCTGTTCGAAGCCACGATGCGCAGCGGCGTCGAAGCGGCCCTGGCGGGCAAGATCGTCACCTTCGGCATCGCGCCCAGCTTTCCGAGCACGGCCTACGGGTACATCGAGGCGGCCGGGGCCACGGGCCATGGCCCCAGCCACGCGGTGGCGCGCTTCGTCGAGAAGCCGACGGCGGCGGTGGCGCA
Source organism: Variovorax boronicumulans (assembly GCF_009811375.1). NCBI lineage: Bacteria > Pseudomonadati > Pseudomonadota > Betaproteobacteria > Burkholderiales > Comamonadaceae > Variovorax > Variovorax boronicumulans. The sequence continues at coordinate 1,694,260 of NZ_BKDH01000001.1, read as the reverse complement.
AACGCTGATCCTGCAGGGCAACTACTGCTGGAACGCGGGCATCTTCCTGGTCCAGGCGCGCACGCTGGTCACGGCACTGCGCACGCATGCGCCCGACATCCTCGCCACCTGCGAACGCGCGACCGCCGCGGTGTCGGTCGACGGCAGCTTCGTGCGGCTGGACCGCGAGGCCTTCGAAGGCTGTCGCAGCGACAGCATCGACTACGCGGTGCTCGAAAAGCACGCCGACGTCGCGGTGGTGCGTTTCGAAGGCGCATGGAGCGACGTGGGCAGCTGGAACGCGGTGGCCCAGCTGCACCCGGCCGACGAGGCGGGCAACCGCGTGAGCGGCGCGGGCAGCGTGCTGAACTCGCGCAACACCTTCGTCCATGCGCCGCACCGGCCGGTGGTGGCGCTGGGCACCGAGGACCTGATCATCGTGGACACGCCGGACGCGGTGCTGGTCGCGGGCGCGGACTGCGCCGAACAGGTGGCCGAGGTGGTGCGCATGCTGGCGCGCGAGGGCACGGTCGAAGCCACCGAACATCGCCGCGTGGTGCGGCCCTGGGGCGCCTACGACAGCATCGACACCGGCGAGCGCTTCCAGGTCAAGCACCTGACCGTCAAGCCCGGCGGCAAGCTGTCGCTGCAGATGCACCACCACCGCGCCGAGCACTGGATCGTCGTCAAGGGCACGGCCAAGGCCACGCGCGGCGGTGAGGTCCTGCTGGTGCGGGAGAACGAGTCGATCTACCTGCCCTCGGGCACCATCCACCGGCTGGAGAACCCCGGCAAGACGATGCTGGAAGTGATCGAGGTGCAGACCGGCAGCTACCTCGGCGAAGACGACATCGTGCGCTTCGACGACACCTACGGCCGCTGCCCCGCGGCCGAGAAGCGCGAGGCGCTCGCGTTGCAAGCGGCCCTGCAGCCCACGGCCGAACGCGGCGTCGATGCGCCGGCCTGACCCGTCCCTTCCCCTCCTCTCACCTCATTGAAGCCATGAAAAAACGTGCTGTCGTCACTGGCATTACCGGACAGGACGGGGCGTACCTGGCCGAGCTGCTGCTGGGCAAGGGCTACACCGTCTACGGAACCTTCCGCCGAACCAGTTCGGTGAACTTCTGGCGCATCGAGTCGCTCGGCATCCAGGACCATCCGGAGCTTCATCTCGTGGAGTACGACCTGACGGACCTGGGCAGTTCGATCACGCTCATTCGCGATGCGCAGCCCGACGAGGTCTACAACCTGGCGGCGCAGAGCTACGTGGGCGCGAGCTTCAACCAGCCCGAAGCCACCACGAACATCAACGGGCTGGGCACCCTCCACCTGCTCGACGCGATCCGCCTGACGGACCGCGGGATCCGGTACTACCAGGCCTCGACGTCGGAGATGTTCGGCAACGTCCAGGCCATTCCGCAGAAAGAAGACACGCCCTTCTATCCCCGCAGCCCGTACGGCGTCTCCAAGCTCTTCGCCCACTGGATGACGATGAACTACCGCGAGAGCTACGGGCTCTTCGGATGCTGCGGCATCCTGTTCAATCACGAGAGCCCGTTGCGCGGCCGCGAATTCGTGACGCGCAAGGTCACCGACGCGGCGGCCAAGATCAGGCTCGGCAAGCTCGATGTGCTCACGCTGGGCAACATGGACGCCAAGCGCGACTGGGGCTATGCGAAGGAATACGTCGATGGCATGTGGCGCATGCTGCAGGCCGACAAGCCGGACAACTACGTGCTCGCCACCAACCGCACGGAAACCGTGCGGGATTTCGTCGACATGGCGTTCAGGGCCGCGGGCTACGAACTCCGCTTCGAAGGGACGGCGCAGGAAGAGGTCGCCATCGACCGCGAGAGCGGCAAGGTCCTCGTGAGGATCGATCCGAAGTTCTATCGGCCCGCGGAAGTGGAACTGCTCATCGGCGATGCGTCGCATGCCAGGAGAACGCTGGGCTGGGAGCCGCGGACGACGCTGGAGGAGCTGTGCGCGATGATGGTGGAGGCCGACCTGCGGCGCAACCGCGAAGGCCGCTCCTTCTGAGCGCGGCAGACCCGTCCCGAATGGCATCGGGATCTGCGCGGGACCAACAAAAACGGCACCCGAAGGTGCCGCCTGAAACGAAAACGGCACCTGATGGTGCCGTCTGTCGTAGGTCTGAAATGGTGGGCGGTGGAGGCTTCGAACCTCCGACCCCAGCAGTGTGAATGCTGTGCTCTACCCCTGAGCTAACCGCCCTGAGACACTGCTTTTGAGTTCAGTGTCTTGAACACGTATCGCGTTGTGCGAAGCCTCAGATTATGCCATAGCTTTTCAGCCGTTTTGGCGAAATAAAGTTTTTCCGCCGCTGGATTTGTCGAGTTGCGACAACACGGCCTCGTGCGCGCTGAGTTCGTGCTCGGCCGCCGCGATCACCGGCAGCTCGAACTGGCTCAGGTCGATGGCCACGACCGTCGTGCCCTGCGCGGGCTCGTTCGAGGCCACGTCGATCAGCAGGGCGTCCTGCCCGCGCGTGAGGTTGATGTAGACGTCGGCGAGCAGCTGCGCGTCGAGCTTGGCGCCGTGGAAGGTGCGGTTCGAGCGGTCGACGCCGAAGCGGTCGCACAGCGCATCGAGCGAATTGCGCTTGCCCGGGTACACCAGCTTGGCCATGGCCAGCGTGTCGGTCACTTCGCTCACGAAGGTCTTGAGCGGCGGCAGGCCGGCGCGCTCGAATTCCTTGTTGAGAAAGCCGACGTCGAAGGCCGCGTTGTGAATGATCAGCTCGGCGTCGCGCAGATACTCGATGATGTCCTTGCCCAGCGTGGCGAACTTCGGCTTGTCGCGCAGGAAGTCGGTGGTCAGGCCGTGGACCTTGAGTGCGTCCTCGTGGCTCTCGCGCTCCGGGTTGAAGTAGATGTGCAGGTCGTTGCCGGTGAGCTTGCGCGCGAACAGCTCCACGCAGCCCAGCTCGATGATGCGGTCGCCGTTCTCCGCAGAGAGCCCGGTGGTTTCGGTATCGAGAACGATCTGGCGCGACATCAGTGATTTTCCTTGGCGTGGTTGATCGAGTACTTCGGAATCTCGATCGTCACATTCTCCTGCGCCAGGATCGACTGGCAACTCAGGCGCGATTGCGGCTCCAGGCCCCAGGCACGGTCGAGCAAATCTTCTTCGCCCTCTTCCGCTTCGTTCAGCGAGTCGAAGCCCGCGCGCACGATCACGTGGCAGGTGGTGCAGGCGCAGCTCATCTCGCAGGCGTGCTCGATGTTGATGTCGTTGTCGAGCAGGGCCTCGCAGATCGAGGTACCGGCGGGCGCGGTGATCTCGGCGCCTTGCGGGCAGTACTCGGGATGCGGGTAGATCTTGATCGTGGGCATGAAATGGTTCTGTCTACAGGGATTCGACCTTGCGGCCCGCGAGCGCGCGTGCAATGCCCGCGTTCATGCGCTGGGCGGCGAAGGCTTCGGTGTCGTTGGCCAGCGCCTTCGTGGCGGCTTCGATCGCGGCGGCTTCGTTGCTGCTCTTGGCAACGTCGCGCAGCTGCGCCATCGAGGCGTCGATGGCGGCGCGCTCTTCAGCGCTCAGCAGGTCGCCGTCGGCATCGAGCGCGCTCTGCGTGGCCAGCAGCATGCGGTCGGCATCGACGCGCGATTCCACCAGCGCACGGGCCTGCATGTCCTGCTGGGCGGTGGAGAAGCTTTCCTGCAGCATGGCCGCGATCTGGTCGTCCGACAAGCCGTACGACGGCTTGACCGCCACGCTGGCCTCGACGCCGCTGCCCTGCTCCTTGGCGCTCACGCTCAGCAGGCCGTCGGCGTCGACGGTGAAGGTCACGCGGATGCGCGCCGCACCGGCCGCCATCGGCGGGATGCCGCGCAGCGTGAAGCGCGCGAGGCTGCGGCAGTCGGACACGAGGTCGCGCTCGCCCTGCACCACATGCAGCGCCAACGCGGTCTGGCCGTCCTGGTAGGTCGTGAAGTCCTGCGCCATCGCGGTCGGGATGGTCTGGTTGCGCGGCACGATGCGCTCGACCAGGCCGCCCATGGTCTCGATGCCGAGCGACAGCGGGATCACGTCGAGCAGCAGCAGTTCGCCCGCGCCGTTGTTGCCGGCCAGCTGGTTGGCCTGGATGGCTGCGCCGAGCGCCACGACCTCGTCGGGGTTCAGGTTGATCAGCGGCTCGCGGCCGAAATAGGCGGCCACCGCGCTGCGGATCTGCGGCATGCGCGTGGAGCCGCCGACGAGCACGATGCCCTGCAGGTCTTCAGGCTTGAGCTTCGCATCGCGCAGCGCCTTGCGCACGGCCGCGAGGGTGCGGTCGGTGAGCGCCTGCGTGGCGGCGAAGAACTGCGCGCGCGTCAGCGTGAACTCGGCATGGCCGTCCGCCAGCGCGGCGCTGAAAAGGGTCGACTCGGCATCGGTCAATGCTTCTTTCGCCGCAAGCGCGGCCACGAGCAGTGCGGCGCGGTCATTGTCGCTGCCGGCCTGGCGGCCGGTCTGCGCGAGCACGAAATCGGCGATGGCGTGGTCGTAGTCGTCGCCGCCGAGAGCCGAATCGCCGCCCGTGGCAATCACTTCGAACACGCCCTGCGTGAGCCGCAGGATCGAGATGTCGAAGGTGCCGCCGCCCAGGTCGTAGACCGCGTAGACGCCTTCGCTCGCGTTGTCCAGACCGTAGGCAATGGCAGCGGCGGTCGGCTCGCTGATCAAGCGCAGCACGTTCAGGCCTGCCAGCTGTGCGGCGTCCTTGGTCGCCTGGCGCTGGCCCTCGTCGAAGTACGCCGGCACAGTGATGACGGCGCCGTAGAGCTCGTCGTCGAAGGTGTCTTCGGCGCGGTAGCGCAGCGTGGCCAGGATCTCGGCGCTGATCTCGACGGGCGACTTCTCGCCTGCCGAGGTCTGCACCTTGACCATGCCGCCGTCGTCACCGCCGATGCGGTACGACATGGCATCGCGGTTCGCGATGTCGGCCAGGCCGCGGCCCATGAGCCGCTTGACCGAGGTGATGGTGTTGGCGGGGTCCTGCGCGCGTGCAGCCACGGCGTCGAAGCCGATCTGGCGGCGGTCGCCGTCGAGGTAGCGCACGGCCGAGGGCAGCAGCACGCGGCCCTGGTCGTCGGGCAGGCACTCGGCCACGCCGTTGCGCACCGAGGCCACCAGCGAATGCGTGGTGCCAAGGTCGATGCCCACGGCGATGCGGCGCTGGTGCGGATCGGGCGCCTGGCCGGGTTCGGAAATCTGAAGAAGAGCCATAAGGGCTTATTGTCCCAACTGATCGAGTTTTGTTTCGACGTCCTGGCTGAAGCGCTCAATGAACATGAGGGCTCTCACCTGCTGCACGGCGCCGGGGTAGTCGCCTTTCTCGTCGATCAGCCAGTCGAGCGACGAGAGTGCGCGGGCGCGCGTGGTTTCGACGTCCTCCTGCAGCACCTCGACGGCGGCGATGTCGCGGGCGTCGTCGAGCGCTTCGCGCCACTCCATCTGCTGCATGAGGAAAGCGCCCGGCATCGCCGTGTTGTTCTCGGCATTCAGCGGCGCGCCGTTGAGTTCGCAGATGTAGCTCGCGCGACGGATCGGGTCCTTGAGCCGCTGGTAGGCCTCGTTGATGCGCACCGACCACTGCATGGCCACGCGCTGCGCCGCGGCGCCCTGCGCGGCGAAGCGGTCCGGGTGCGCCTCGCGCTGCAGTTCCTTCCAGCGCGCGTCGAGCACGGCGCGGTCCTGCGCGAAGGTCGCCGGGACGGCGAACAGTTGGAAGTCGGTGTCGTTCAGATTCATGGCAAGAAAAAACCGCCAGCACATGACATGGTGGCGGCTGTGGTCGCGGTCAGCGACGACGCATCAGATGCGAAAACTTTCGCCGCAGCCGCAGCGATCACGTTCGTTCGGATTGATGAACTTGAAGCCCTCGTTCAGGCCTTCGCGCACGAAGTCGAGCTGCGTGCCGTCGATGTAGGCCAGGCTCTTCGGGTCGACCAGCACCTTCACGCCGTGGTCTTCGAACACCACGTCTTCAGGCGTGAACTCGTCGACGTACTCGAGCTTGTAGGCCAGGCCCGAGCAGCCGGTGGTCTTCACGCCCAGCCGCACGCCCACGCCCTTGCCCCGTTTGCCGAGGTAGCGGGTGACGTGGCGCGCAGCGGCTTCGGTCAGCGTGACGGCCATCTCAGTGAACAGCAGCTTCGGCGGTCGACTCGGGGGTCTTGGCGCCGTGCTTGGCCTTGTAGTCGCTCACGGCCGCCTTGATGGCGTCTTCCGCGAGGATCGAGCAGTGGATCTTGACCGGCGGCAGCGCCAGTTCTTCGGCGATCTGCGCGTTCTTGAGGGCCGCCGCTTCGTCGAGCGTCTTGCCCTTGACCCACTCGGTCACGAGCGACGACGAGGCGATGGCCGAGCCGCAGCCGTAGGTCTTGAAGCGCGCGTCTTCGATCACGCCGGTTTCGGGGTTGACCTTGATCTGCAGCTTCATCACGTCGCCGCAAGCCGGTGCGCCGACCATGCCGGTGCCTACCGAGTCGTCGCCCTTTTCGAAGGAGCCGACATTGCGGGGATTTTCGTAGTGGTCGATGACCTTGGAAGAATATGCCATGGTGTACCTCTCAAACTTTGTTCAATCGTGGAGCCTTGGGCTGGCCTGGGTCAGTGGGCCGACCACTGGATCGTGCTGATGTCGACGCCGTCCTGGAACATCTCCCACAGGGGGCTCAGCTCGCGCAGCTTGGCGACGTTGTGCTTGATGGTCGAGATGGCGTAGTCGATTTCTTCTTCGGTCGTGAAACGGCCGATGGTCATGCGCAGGCTGCTGTGGGCCAGCTCGTCGCTGCGGCCCAGGGCGCGCAGCACATAGCTGGGCTCCAGGCTGGCCGAGGTGCAGGCCGAACCCGACGACACCGCCAGGCCCTTGATGCCCATGATCAGCGACTCGCCTTCGACGTAGTTGAAGCTCATGTTCAGGTTGTGCGGCACGCGGCGCTCGAGGTCGCCGTTGATGAAGACCTGTTCGACATCCTTCAGGCCGTCGAGCAGGCGCTTCTGCAGGCGGGCCGCATGGGCGATGTCGTCCTTCATCTCGAGCTTGGCGATGCGGTAGGCCTCGCCCATGCCGACGATCTGATGCGTGGGCAGCGTGCCCGAACGCATGCCGCGCTCATGGCCACCGCCGTGCATCTGCGCTTCGAGGCGGATGCGCGGCTTGCGGCGCACGTACAGCGCGCCGATGCCCTTGGGGCCATAGGTCTTGTGCGACGCCAGGCTCATCAGGTCGATGGGCAGCTTCGTGATGTCGATGTCGATCTTGCCGGTGGCCTGGGCCGAGTCGACGTGGAAGATCACGCCCTTTTCGCGGCAGGCATTGCCCAGCGCGACCACGTCCTGGATCACGCCGATTTCGTTGTTCACGAAGAGCACGCTGGCCAGGATGGTGTCGGGACGGATGGCCGCCTTGAACTTCTCGAGATCGACGAGGCCGTTTTCCTCGACGTCGAGGTAGGTCACTTCGAAGCCCTGGCGCTCGAGTTCGCGCATGGTGTCGAGCACGGCCTTGTGCTCGGTCTTCAGGGTGATCAGGTGCTTGCCCTTGCCCTTGTAGAAGTGGGCCGCGCCCTTGAGCGCCAGGTTGATCGACTCGGTGGCACCCGACGACCAGACGATCTCACGCGGGTCGGCGTTGATCAGGTCGGCCACCTGGCCGCGCGCCTTCTCGACCGCCTCTTCGGCTTCCCAGCCCCAGGCGTGGCTGCGCGATGCCGGGTTGCCGAAATGTTCGCGCAACCAGGGAATCATGGCGTCGACCACACGCGGGTCGACCGGCGTGGTGGCGCCGTAATCGAGATAGATCGGGAAATGAGGAGTGACGTCCATGGCTGGCTCGGGCTGGCGTGGGGGGTTGTGTTCTGGGATCAGGGCAAACTCAGGGCGATGCCCGCAGGCATCGCCGGACTCATCGGGTCAGGACTTCGCGAAGACGTTGCCGAGGGCGAAGACCGAATTCGGCGCATTCACGCGGATGGGCTTGACCACCGGCTGGGCCGAGATGGCGCGCTTGACGACCGGCTTGTTCTCGATCTGCACGCCCTTGGCGATCTGGTCGTCGACCAGCTTCTGCAGCGTGACGGAGTCGAGGAACTCGACCATGCGCTGGTTTAGCGAGGCCCAGAGCTCGTGCGTCATGCAGCGACCCTGCTCACCGAGGCAGTTTTCCTTGCCGCCGCACTGCGTGGCATCGATCGGCTCGTCGACGGACACGATGATGTCGGCGACCGTGATGTCCGCCGCCTTGCGTCCGAGGCTGTAGCCGCCGCCGGGGCCGCGGGTCGACTCGACCAGCTCGTGGCGGCGCAGTTTGCCGAACAGCTGTTCGAGATACGACAACGAAATCTGCTGCCGCTGGCTGATCGCAGCCAGCGTGACCGGACCGGTGTTCTGACGCAACGCCAGATCGATCATTGCTGTGACCGCAAAACGGCCTTTGGTAGTGAGACGCATCGCAAGCTCCTTCAAGTGCTTACCGTTGAAATGACACCACAGCCTTGGGCCGCGGTGACTTCGTCTCCGCCCTGCCCGACCCCGACGCTGGTGAACCAGCCGGTAGGAGTCGGTCCTTCATCGCGAAGTTCTTTGTTGTTGAGTATTTCGGTCAAGTATAGCAGAAGCCCCTGAGATCTGCTCGGGTAAACCCCAGCGCGGTTCGCTTGAAGAAAGCGAACTTATGGCCTAGCCGAAATCAGGACGCCAAACCGGCGATGTTGTCGCCGCCCGACGCCCCGAAAGCCTGCTCGCGCAGCAGCGCCAGCTGGTCGCGCACCCGGGCCGCTTTTTCGAACTCGAGGTTGCGGGCGTGCTCCAGCATCTGCTTTTCGAGCCGCTTGATTTCCCGGGCAATGTCCTTTTCGCTCATGTCCTCGACCTTGGCGCGTTCCAGGTCGAGCTTGGCCATTTCCTTGCCGGTCTTCTCGCTGTAGACGCCGTCGATCAGGTCGCGCACCTGCTTCACGATGCTGCGCGGCGTGATGCCGTTCGCCTCGTTGTGGGCGATCTGCCGGTTGCGGCGGCGCTCGGTCTCGCCCATGGCCTTCTTCATCGACTCGGTCATCCGGTCGGCATAAAGAATGACCTTGCCGTTCAGGTTGCGCGCCGCGCGGCCGATGGTCTGGATCAGCGAGCGCTCCGCGCGCAGGAAGCCTTCCTTGTCGGCATCGAGGATCGCCACCAGCGACACCTCGGGAATGTCCAGCCCCTCGCGCAGCAGGTTGATGCCCACCAGCACGTCGAAGGTGCCCAAGCGCAGGTCGCGCAGGATCTCAACCCGCTCGACCGTGTCGACGTCGCTGTGCAGGTAGCGCACCTTCACGCCGTTGTCGCCCAGGTAGTCGGTGAGCTGCTCGGCCATGCGCTTGGTCAGCGTGGTGATCAGCACGCGTTCGTTCTTCTCGACGCGGATGCGGATCTCGCCCAGCACATCGTCCACCTGGTGCGTGGCGGGACGCACCTCGACCTCGGGGTCGATCAGTCCGGTGGGCCGCACCAGCTGCTCGACGACGTTGCCGGCGTGGTCCTTTTCGTACTGCGCCGGCGTGGCCGACACGAAGATGCACTGGCGCACCCGCTTTTCGAACTCCTCGAGCTTGAGCGGCCGGTTGTCCAGCGCGCTCGGCAAGCGAAAGCCGTACTCGACCAGCGTGACCTTGCGCGCCCGGTCGCCGTTGTACATGGCGCTGAGCTGGCCCATCATCTGGTGGCTCTCGTCGAGGAACATCAACGAGTCCTTCGGCATGTAGTCGGTGAGCGTCGCCGGCGGGTCGCCGGGCTCCGCGCCCGAAAGGTGCCGCGTGTAGTTCTCGATGCCCTTGCAGTGGCCGATCTCGGCCAGCATTTCGAGGTCGAAGCGCGTGCGCTGCTCCAGCCGCTGCGCCTCGACCAGCTTGCCCGAGCCGGTCAGCTCCTTGAGCCGGCCGGCCAGCTCGATCTTGATGGTCTCCACGGCCGCCAGCACCTTGTCGCGCGGCGTCACGTAGTGGCTCGACGGGTACACCGTGAAGCGTGGCACCTTCTGGCGGATGCGCCCGGTGAGCGGGTCGAACAGCTGCAGCGACTCGATCTCGTCGTCGAACAGCTCGAAGCGGATCGCCAGTTCGCTGTGCTCGGCCGGAAACACGTCGATGGTGTCGCCGCGCACCCGGAACGTGCCGCGCGCAAAGTCCTGCTCGTTGCGCGTGTACTGCATGCGGATGAGCCGCGAGATCAGGTCGCGCTGGCCGACCTTGTCGCCGACGCGGGCGATCAGCCGCATCTCCATGTAGTCCTCGGGCGTGCCGATGCCGTAGATGGCGCTCACCGTGGCCACGATGACCGTGTCGCGCCGCTCCAGCACGCTCTTGGTGGCCGACAGGCGCATCTGCTCGATGTGCTCGTTGATCGAGGAGTCCTTCTCGATGAACAGGTCGCGCTGCGGCACGTAGGCCTCGGGCTGGTAGTAGTCGTAGTAGCTCACGAAGTACTCGACGGCGTTCTTCGGGAAGAACTCGCGGAATTCGCTGTACAGCTGCGCCGCCAGTGTCTTGTTGGGCGCGAACACGATGGCCGGGCGCCCCAGCCGGGCGATCACGTTGGCCATGGTGAAGGTCTTGCCCGAGCCGGTCACGCCCAGCAGGGTCTGGAACACCTCGCCGTCGAGCACCCCGGCCACCAGGCCGTCGATGGCCGCGGGCTGGTCGCCCGCCGGTGGATAGGGCTGGAACAGCTCGAACGGCGAATCGGGGTAGCGGATGAATTCGCCCTGCTTCGCCGGCCCTATCGGGTCGACTTTCTTCAGGTCTGCTATGGCTTCGGTGTTCTCTGGCATGGCTGTTCCCGACAGGTGGCGTGGCGCCGGTAAAATTCAAGGCAACCGGAAAGGATAAAGCCTCCTCCGGTTGCCAGCGAAGCTTTCATCCCAAAGGACCTTTCCATGTCTATGTTCACCGCGGTCGAAATGGCGCCGCGCGACCCGATCCTCGGCCTCAACGAGCAATTTGCAGCCGACACCAACCCCCTCAAGGTCAATCTCGGCGTCGGCGTGTATTACGACGACAACGGCAAGCTGCCCCTGCTCCAGTGCGTGCAGGCCGCAGAGCAGAACATGATGAAGGCCCCCTCGGCCCGCGGCTACCTGCCGATCGACGGCATCGTGGCCTACGACAACGCCGTCAAGGGCCTGGTCTTCGGCCCCGACAGCGAGCCCGTCACCTCCGGCCGCGTGGCCACCATCCAGGCCATCGGCGGCACCGGCGGCCTGAAGGTCGGCGCCGACTTCCTCAAGAAGCTCAACCCCAACGCCACCGTGCTGATCAGCGACCCGAGCTGGGAAAACCACCGCGCGCTGTTCACCAACGCCGGCTTCACGGTCGAGAGCTACCCCTACTACGACGCCGCCCAGCGCGGCATCAACTTCGACGGCATGCTGGCCGCCCTGAACGCGGCACCGGCCGGCACCATCGTCGTGCTGCACGCCTGCTGCCACAACCCGACCGGCTACGACATCACCCCCGAGCAATGGGACCTGGTCGTTGCCGCAGTGAAGGCCAAGGGCCTCGTGCCCTTCCTCGACATGGCCTACCAGGGCTTCGGCTACGGTCTGAAGGAAGACGGCGCGGCCGTCGCCAAGTTCGTCGACGCCGGCCTGACCTTCTTCGTCTCGACCTCGTTCTCCAAGAGCTTCAGCCTGTACGGCGAACGCGTCGGCGCCCTGTCGGTGCTGTGCGAGAACAAGGAAGAAGCCAGCCGCGTGCTGTCGCAACTCAAGATCGCCATCCGCACCAACTACAGCAACCCGCCGATCCACGGCGGCGCCGTGGTGGCCGCGGTGCTGGGCACCCCCGAGCTGCGCGCCCTGTGGGAAAAGGAACTGGGCGAGATGCGCGTGCGCATCAAGGCCATGCGCCAGAAGCTGGTCGACGGCCTGAAGGCCGCCGGCGTGAAGGAAGACATGAGCTTCATCACCACCCAGATCGGCATGTTCAGCTACTCGGGCCTGACCAAGGACCAGATGGTGCGCCTGCGCAACGAGTTCGGCGTGTACGGCACCGACACCGGCCGCATGTGCGTCGCCGCGCTCAACAGCAAGAACATCGACTACGTCTGCGCGTCGATTGCGAAGGTCATCTAGGTGACAACCGGGTGTGACTGAATCGACTTTTTGACGATTCGTTCACATTCGGCCACAGAAGCCGAATCCAGCCCGCTGCGGGCTAGGGTTCGGCCCCCTGCGCCGCGGCAAATGCACTGATATATTGCACTGCAACATCCACTCAAAGACCCGCGATGCTCTATCAACTCTACGAAGCCCAGCGTTCCCTGATGGAGCCCTTCTCGGACTTCGCCCAGGCCGCCTCCAAGCTCTACGGTCCCGGCGCCGTCTGGAGCCAACTGCCGATGGCACAGCGCATGGCCGCCGGCTATGACCTGCTGTACCGGCTGGGCAAGGACTACGAGAAGCCCGAGTTCAACATCAAGTCCGTCAAGGTCGACGGCGAAGAGGTCGTGATCCAGGAGGCCGTCGAGCTCGACAAGCCCTTCTGCGAACTGCGCCGCTTCAAGCGCTTCACCGACGAACCGCACATCCTCAAGACGCTCAAGAGCCAGCCCGTGGTGCTGATCGTGGCGCCGCTGTCGGGCCACTACGCCACGCTGCTGCGCGACACCGTGCGCACCATGCTGCAGGACCACAAGGTCTACATCACCGACTGGAAGAACGCGCGCCTGGTGCCGCTGTCCGACGGCGAGTTCCACCTGGACGACTACATCAACTACGTGCAGGAGTTCATCCGCCGCCTGCAGGCCGAGTACGGCAACTGCCACGTGGTGAGCGTGTGCCAGCCCACCGTGCCGGTGCTGGCTGCCGTGTCGCTCATGGCCAGCCGCGGCGAGCCGCTGCCCCTCACGATGACCATGATGGGCGGCCCGATCGACGCGCGCAAATCGCCCACGGCCGTGAACAACCTCGCGACCAACAAGAGCTTCGAGTGGTTCGAGAACAACGTGATCTACCGCGTGCCGCAAGGCTTCCCGGGCGCGGGCCGCAAGGTCTACCCGGGCTTCCTGCAGCACACGGGCTTCGTGGCCATGAACCCCGACCGCCACGCCAGCAGCCACTACGACTACTTCAAGGACCTGATCAAGGGTGACGACGCCAGCGCCGAAGCCCACCGCAAGTTCTACGACGAGTACAACGCCGTGCTCGACATGGACGCGGACTACTACCTCGAAACCATCCGCACCGTGTTCCAGGACTTCGACCTGGTCAACGGCACTTGGGACGTGAAGAGCCCCGCCGGCCAGGTGGAGCGTGTGCGTCCGCAGGACATCCACGCCACCGCCCTGCTCACCGTCGAAGGCGAACTCGACGACATCTCCGGCTCGGGCCAGACCCAGGCCGCGCACAGCCTGTGCACCGGCATCGCCGATGCCAAGCGCGAGCACTACGAAGTCAAGGGCGCGGGCCACTACGGCATCTTCAGCGGCCGCCGCTGGCGCGATCTGGTCTACCCGAAGGTGCGCAACTTCATCGCCGCCAGTGACGAGCCCCAGCGCCGCGCCGGTGCGCGCGAAGAGCTGCCGGCCGAAGACCGCATCAAGCCGGGCCAGAAGCTGAAGGTCGTGGCCACCGCCGCGGCCCGCAAGACGCCGGTCGCTGCCAAGAAAGCGGTCGCCGTGAAGGCCGCGCCGGCTGCCAGGAAGCCGGCCGCAGCGGCAAAGAAGCCCCGCGCCAGCGCCGCGCGCTGAGCCGCGCGCATCACCCACCGTGAACGGGCTGGCCGCACGCATCAACGACGCACTGCCTCAAACGCAGTGCACACGGTGCGGCTACCCCGATTGCGCGGGCTACGCGCAGGCCATCGCCGACGGCGAGGCCGACATCAACCAGTGCCCGCCGGGCGGCGCCGAAGGCATCGAACGCCTCGCGCTGCTCACGGGCCGACCCGTGCTGCCGCTCGATCCGCAGTTCGGCACCGAAGGCCCGCGCGCCATGGCCGTCATCGACGAGGCCTGGTGCATCGGCTGCACGCTCTGCCTTGACGCCTGCCCGACCGACGCGATCATCGGCATCCACAAGCGCATGCACACGGTGATCGAAGCGCACTGCACCGGGTGCGAGCTGTGCATTCCGGTCTGCCCGGTCGATTGCATCTCGCTCGAGGTTGAAACACCCGGCCGCAGCGGCTGGCAGGCGTGGTCGCAGGCACAGGCCGAGGCCGCATTGCAGCGCTACAAGCTGCACGCCCAACATCGTGACACCGCGAAGCGCGAGGCTGAGCCGCCCCCCGCCGCCGCCGAACCGCAGGCCGCCGACACGCGCAAGCGCTCCATCGTCGAAGCCGCCCTGGCGCGCGCCCGGGCCGCCGCCGAACAGCGCCAAGCCGCCAACAAACCATGACCCTCGACACCCTGCTGATCTATGCCGTCGCCTCGCTCGCCCTGGCGGTGATCCCCGGCCCGACCATGCTGCTGGCGCTGTCCAACGGCATCGACGGCGGCATGCGCCGCGCCAGCTGGGGCATCGCGGGCGCGTCGCTCGGCAGCGTCTCGCTGATCGCGGTCGTGGCGCTCGGGCTGGGCTCGCTGCTCGCGGCCTCGGAATGGCTCTTCAACGCGATCCGCGTCGCGGGCGTGGCCTACCTGGTGTGGCTTGGCATCAAGCTGTGGCGCAGCGAAGCGACCGACCTGGGCACGGCACTGGCCAAGTCGGCCATCGAGGTCCGTCCGCACGGCCGCATCGCACTCGTGCGCAGCCTGATGGTGGCGCTGTCGAACCCGAAGACGGTGCTGTTCTTCGCGGCCTTCCTGCCGCAGTTCATCGACACCGCCAAGCCCCAGGGCATGCAGTACCTGGTGCTGGGCGCGATCTTCGTGGTGCTCGACACCTGCGTGATGCTGGCCTATGCCGGCGCCGGCACGCAGGCCGTGCGCTGGCTCTCGCGCCGCGGCCTCAAGGTGCTCAACCGCAGCTGCGCGGTCGGCATGTGGCTGCTGGCCGCCACCCTCGCCTTCTGGCGCCGCCCCGCCTGAGCCTCGTCGAACTCAGCCCTTCTGCGGGCGCTTGAACAGCAACAGCAGCACGCCCGCCAGCACCACGCCCACGGCGTACCACTCGAAGCGCGTGACCGTCTCGTGGGCGATCCACACGCCCAGCAGCATCGCGATCACCGGGTTGACGAAGGTGTAACTCGCCGCCACCCCGGCCGGCGCCTGCGCGAGCAGCACCATGTAGGCGTTGAACGCGATCAGCGAGCCGAACACCACGAGGTAGACCCACGCCCCCAGCGCCACCGGCTGCGGCGGCCAACTCATCGTTTCGCCCGACACCGCAGCCAGCACCATCAGCACCACGCCGCCGCACAGCATCTCGCTCGCAAAGCCCATCGCACCGGGCGCCAGCGGCAGCTTGCGCTGGCTCAGCACGCTGCCGAGCGACCAGCAGATGCAGGCCACGCAGATCGCCACCAGCCCTTCGGGCGAGGCCTTGAAGCCGCTGCCCTGCGTGAGCATCAGCACGCCGACCAGCCCGAGCGCAATGCCCGCTGCTTCGAGCCGCGCCGGCTTCACGCCCCAGATCAGGTTCAAGAGCGCAATCAGCAACGGAATGACGGCAATGAATGCCACCACCAGCCCCGAGCCGATCGACACCTCGGCCAGCGCCGTGCCACCCATGCCGCCGCCGAGCATCAGCGCCCCGACGACCAGCGCATTGCGCCATTGGAGGCGCGTCGGCCAGGGCGTGCCGCGCCAGCGCATCCACGCCGCCAGCAGCACGCCCGCGACCAGGAAGCGCGAGCCCATCTGCAGGAACGGCGGAAAGCTGATCAGCGCGTACTTGATGGCCAGGTAGGTCGAGCCCCAGACCACCCAGGTGGCGGCCAGGCACAGCCACAGCAGCGGCGTCAGCCGGGGGCGCGAGGAGGAAGCGGCAGGCGCGGCCTGCGCGGGCGTGGCGAGTGTCGACATATCGAGGGTGTCTCTTCTTGGTATGGAATGCCCGTCATGGTATGAAAGCCATGGGCCGGCAGCCATGCGAAATTCATGGTTCTGCTCGCACCGCACCGTCGAATTAAAGGACTTCCATGGACTTCACCTTGACCCCCACGCTGGACGCCCACGACACCCGCATCCTGGCCGAACTGCAGGCCGACGCCCGCCTGAGCATGGCCGAGCTGGGCCGCCGCGTGCACCTGAGCCAGCCGGCCGTGACCGAGCGCGTGAAAAAGCTGGAAGCCGCCGGCGTCATCACCGGCTACCGCGCCACCGTGAACCTCACGCGGCTGGGCTACGGCATCCGCGGGATCATCCGCGTCGGTCGCGCCGATTACGACCTCGTGGTGAAGCTGGTGCAGGAGACGCCCGAATGCGTCAATGCCTACAACGTGACCGGCGAGGACAGCTGGATCCTCGAGATCGCCGTGATCGACGTGCCGCACCTCGATGCGGTGCTCGCCAAGTTCTGCATCCTGACCGAGACCGCGACCTCGATCATCCTGAACCCGGCGCGCGAGCACCAGCCGATGCTGCCGCCGCAGCGCGCCGACGTGAAGCCGCCGGTGCGCAAGGCGCTCAGCGCGTAGCGGCGAGCGCGTTGAAGGCCGTCACCACCTCGGGCGGCGCCTGCACCATCTCGACCAGCACGCCCTCGCCCGAGATCGGGAACTCGTCGTTGGCCTTGGGGTGCAGGAAGCAGATGTCGAAGCCGGCCGCGCCCTTGCGGATGCCGCCCGGCGCAAAGCGCACACCCTGCGCCGTGAGCCATTCGACGGCCTTGGGCAGGTCGTCGATCCACAGGCCGACGTGGTTCAGCGGCGTGGTGTGCACCGCCGGTTTCTTCTCGGGGTCCAGCGGCTGCATCAGGTCGACCTCGACCTTGAACGGGCCGCTGCCCATCGAACAGATGTCTTCGTCGACGTTCTCGCGCTCGCTGCGGAAGGTGCCCGTCACCTCGAGCCCCAGCATGTCGACCCACAGCTTCTGCAGACGCAGCTTGTCGGGGCCGCCGATGGCGATCTGCTGGATGCCCAGCACCTTGAAGGGACGCGGCGTGGTCATGCGCAGCCGCCTTCTTCGGCCTGCTCCTGCGTGCGGTGCGAGCGCAGGCCGAGCTTGCGCAGCAGCTGCACGTCGGCATCGACGTCGGGGTTGCCGGTGACCAGCAGCTTGTCGCCGTAGAAGATCGAGTTGGCGCCGGCCATGAAGCACAGGGCCTGCACCGCCTCGCCCATCTGCTGGCGGCCGGCCGACAGGCGCACGCGCGCGGTCGGCATCGTGATGCGCGCCACGGCGATCATGCGCACGAAGTCGAAGGGATCGACCGGCTCCGAGTCGGCCAGCGGCGTGCCGGGCACGCGCACCAGGCTGTTGATCGGCACCGACTCGGGGTACGGGTCCATGTTGGCGAGCTGCGCGATCAGCCCGGCGCGGTGCACCGGCTGCTCGCCCATGCCCACGATGCCGCCGCAGCACACGCTGATGCCGGCGCTGCGCACGGCCGCCAGCGTGTCCAGGCGGTCCTGGTAGGTGCGCGTGTCGACCACGTCGGTGTAGTACTCGGGCGCGGTGTCCAGGTTGTGGTTGTAGTAATCGAGGCCCGCGGCCTTGAGCTGCTGCGCGTGGTGCGGCTCCAGCATGCCCAGCGTGGCGCAGGTCTGCAGGCCCAGGCCCTTCACGGCCTCGACCAGCACCGCCACCTTCTCGACGTCGCGGTCCTTGGGCGCACGCCAGGCGGCGCCCATGCAAAAGCGCGTGGCGCCGGCGTCCTTGGCGGCCTGCGCGGCGCGCACCACCTCGTCGACCTCCATGAGCTTCTGTGCCTTCACGCCGGTGTCGAACTCGGCCGACTGCGGGCAGTAGCCGCAGTTCTCGGGGCAGCCGCCGGTCTTCACCGACAGCAGCGTGGCCAGTTCGATGTCGCCCTCGGGGAAATGCCGGCGGTGCACGGTCTGCGCCTCGAACAGCAGTTCCATGAAGGGCTTGTCCAGCAGCGCCTGGATGGCCTCCACGGACCAGGGGCCCTGGGGCGTCGCCACGGCCTTGGCCGGGCGGTGCAGCGTGATTGCCGCTTGTTGCAGGTCGTTGGCACCCATCAGTTGAACTCCAGAATGATTTGGTCGACGGCGAGCGATTCGCCCTTGGCCGCCGAGATCTTGCCCACCACGCCGTCCTGCGTGGCGAACAGCACGTTTTCCATCTTCATGGCCTCGATCACAGCCAGCTTCTCGCCGGCCTGGACCTGCTGCCCCGGCTGGACCGACACCTCGACCAGCAGGCCCGGCATCGGCGACATCAGGAACTTGCTCAGGTCGGGCGGTGCCTTGTAGGGCATCAGCTCGAGCAGGCGCGCGCCCAGCGGCGACAGCACCATGGTCTCGATCTGCGTGCCGTCGTGCGACACGCGCAGCGCCAGCGGGTTCTTGCCCGCGCCGCGCTCCACCTGCGCCGTGAAGGGCTTGCCGTTGGCCGTGCCCTGCACGCGCACCGCACCGAGCGCGAAGTCGCTCTCGATCTGGTAGCGCTTGTCGCCCACCGTGACGGCGCTGGCGCCGGTCTTGCCCTGGAAGTCGCTCACCGACACCGCGTGGTGCACGTGCTTGCCCTCGGGGCCCAGCTCGACCACCACGAACTGCTCGCCCACCTTCACGCCATGGCCCGCGAGTTGCCCGCTGATGCCCGAGGCGCGCGCGCGGTAGCGGCGGTTGACGAAGGCGGCCAGCGCCACCAGGAACGCCGGATCGGCGTGCGGCACGTCTTCCGCATGGAAGCCCTTGCCGTAGTGCTCGGCGATGAAGCCGGTGTTGAAATCGCCCGCCACGAACTTCGGATGCGCCAGCAGCGCGGCCTGGAACGGGATGTTGCTGCTGATGCCGCGGATCACGAAGCCGTTGAGCGCCTCGCGCATGAGCGCGATCGCCTCGTTGCGGTCCTTGCCGTGCACGATGAGCTTGGCGATCATCGAGTCGTAGTACATCGGGATCTCGCCGCCGTCGTACACGCCGGTGTCCACGCGCACGCCGTGCAGGTGGCCGGTGTCGCTCGCGAACATGCTCTCGGCCGGCGGCTGGAACTTCACCAGGCGGCCCGTCGAGGGCAGGAAGTTGCGGAACGGGTCTTCGGCATTGATGCGGCACTCGATGGCCCAGCCGTCGCGCTTCACGTCGGCCTGCGCCAGCGGCAGCTTCTCGCCGGCCGCCACGCGGATCATCAGCTCGACCAGGTCCAGGCCGGTGATGCACTCCGTCACCGGGTGCTCCACCTGCAGGCGCGTGTTCATCTCCAGGAAGTAGAAACTCTGGTCCTTGCCGACCACGAATTCCACCGTGCCCGCGCTCTGGTACTTCACGGCCTTGGCCAGCGCCACGGCCTGCTCGCCCATCGCCTTGCGCGTGGCGTCGGTGATGAAGGGCGACGGCGCCTCCTCGATCACCTTCTGGTGGCGGCGCTGAATGGAGCACTCGCGCTCGTTCAGGTAGATGACGTTGCCGTGCGAGTCGCCCAGCACCTGGATCTCGATGTGGCGCGGCTCCTCGACGAACTTCTCGATGAACACACGGTCGTCGCCGAAGGAATTGCGCGCCTCGTTGCGGCAAGAAGTGAAACCCTCAAAGGCTTCCTTGTCGTTGAAGGCCACGCGCAGGCCCTTGCCGCCGCCGCCGGCCGAGGCCTTGATCATCACCGGGTAGCCGATGTCCTTGGCGATCTCGACGGCGCGCTCGGCCGTCTCGATGGCGTCGTTCCAGCCGGGGATGGTGTTGACCTGGGCTTCGTTCGCGAGCTTCTTCGAGGCGATCTTGTCGCCCATGGCCGCGATCGAATAGTGCTTCGGGCCGATGAAGGCAATGCCCTCTTCCTCGACCTTGCGCGCAAAGGCTTCGTTCTCCGACAGGAAGCCGTAGCCCGGATGCACGGCCTCGGCGCCGGTCTTCTTGCAGGCCGCGATGATGCGGTCGGCCTGCAGGTAGCTTTCGCGGCTGGGCGCGGCGCCGATGTGCACGGCCTCGTCGGCCAGCTCGACGTGGCGGGCTTCCTTGTCGGCGTCGGAGTAGACGGCGACGGTGAGGATGCCCATCTTCTTGGCCGTTTGAATCACGCGGCAGGCGATTTCGCCACGGTTGGCGATCAGGATCTTCTTGAACATGTTCTTCTTTCTCCGTGCGGCTCAGAGCGGAATGTTTCCGTGCTTGCGCCACGGGTTCTCGAGCTTCTTCTCGCGCAGCATCACGAGCGAGCGGCAGATGCGCTTGCGCGTCTCGTGCGGCAGGATCACGTCGTCGATGTAGCCGCGCGCGCCGGCCACGTACGGGTTGGCGAAGCGGGCCTTGTACTCGGCCTCGCGGGCGGCGAGCTTCTCGGGGTCGTTCTTGTCTTCGCGGAAGATGATCTCCACCGCGCCCTTGGCGCCCATCACCGCGATCTCGGCGCGCGGCCAGGCCAGGTTGACGTCGCCGCGCAGGTGCTTGGAGGCCATCACGTCGTATGCACCGCCGTAGGCCTTGCGCGTGATGACGGTGATCTTGGGCACCGTGCACTCCGCGTACGCGTACAGCAGCTTGGCGCCGTGCTTGATGATGCCGCCGTACTCCTGGCCGGTGCCGGGCATGAAGCCGGGCACGTCGACGAAGGTGATGACGGGGATGTTGAAGGCATCGCAAAAGCGCACGAAGCGCGCCGCCTTGATGCTGCTCTTGATGTCCAGGCAGCCCGCCAGCACCAGCGGCTGGTTGGCCACGATGCCGACCGTCTGGCCTTCCATGCGCGCGAAGCCGATCACGATGTTCTTCGCGTAGTCGGGCTGCAGCTCGAAGAAGTCGCCGTCGTCCACCACCTTCAGGATCAGTTCCTTGATGTCGTAGGGCTTGTTCGGGTTGTCGGGCACCAGCGTGTCCAGCGAGTAGTCGGGCCGGTCGGCCGGGTCGCCCTGGCCGTCGTTGCCCAGGCGCACCGGCGGCTTCTCGCGGTTGTTCAGCGGCAGGTAGTTGTACAGGCGGCGCAGCATCATCAGCGCCTCGACGTCGTTCTCGAACGCCATGTCGGCCACGCCGCTGCGCGTGGTGTGGGTGATGGCACCGCCAAGCTCTTCGGCCGTCACGCTCTCGTGCGTCACGGTCTTCACCACCTCGGGGCCGGTGACGAACATGTAGCTGCTGTCCTTCACCATGAAGATGAAGTCGGTCATGGCGGGCGAGTACACGGCGCCGCCGGCGCATGGGCCCATGATCATGCTGATCTGCGGCACCACGCCCGAGGCCATCACGTTGCGCTGGAACACGTCGGCATAGCCACCCAGCGAGGCCACGCCTTCCTGGATGCGGGCGCCGCCCGAATCGTTCAGGCCGATGACCGGTGCGCCGACCTTCATGGCCTGGTCCATCACCTTGCAGATCTTCTCGGCATGGGCTTCGCTGAGCGCGCCGCCGAAGACCGTGAAGTCCTGGCTGAACACAAACACGAGGCGGCCGTTGATCATGCCGTAGCCCGTGACCACGCCGTCGCCGGGGATCTTCTGCTCGGCCATGCCGAAGTCGACCGAGCGGTGCTCGACGAACATGTCCCACTCTTCAAACGTGCCGTCGTCGAGCAGCAGCTCGATGCGCTCGCGCGCCGTGAGCTTGCCCTTGGCGTGCTGCGCGTCGATGCGCTTCTGCCCGCCGCCGAGTCGCGCCTGGGCGCGCTTCTTTTCGAGTTGTTCGATCAGTTCTTGCATGGTGTGCTTCCGAAGCTGTGGTTCTGGATTGCTGGGAGAGTCTTGTGGGGGCCGAGGTGTCACACCCGGGCGGTGATGGCGGCCGCTGCGAGCAGCTGGCGCGCCGCCGTCGAGGCCGGCAGGCTGCCCTGGGCCACCTGCTGCGTGAGTTGCGGCAGCAGCTCGCGCACCTGCGCATGCTGGCGAAACGCCTGCTTGAGCCCGGCGTCGATGCGTTCCCACATCCACGCGGTGGCCTGTTTTTCGCGGCGCTTCGCGAGCTTGCCGTTGGCGGTCTGGAGCGTCTTGAATTCGAGCACGGCGTCCCAGAAGGCGTCGACCCCAGTGCCGGCGAGCGCACTGAGCTGCAGCACCTTGGGCAGCCAGAAGCGGCGCTCCACGCCGCTGTGGGCGTCGTGCACGGCGTGCGCGTGGTCGGGGTTGCCCTGGTGGCCGAACAGGCGCAGCGCCGAGGTGATCTGGGCCTGCGCGCGCGTGGCGGCGTCGCGGTC
The DNA here is from genome assembly GCF_009811375.1 of Variovorax boronicumulans. Taxonomy (NCBI): domain Bacteria; kingdom Pseudomonadati; phylum Pseudomonadota; class Betaproteobacteria; order Burkholderiales; family Comamonadaceae; genus Variovorax; species Variovorax boronicumulans. The sequence goes on along the minus strand of NZ_BKDH01000001.1, from coordinate 1,672,096 downwards.
GATGTCGGCCTTGTTGATGGCGACCAGGTCGGCCAGCTCCATCACGCCCTTCTTGATCGCCTGCAGGTCATCGCCCGCATTGGGCAGCTGCAGCAGCACGAACATGTCGGTCATGCCGGCCACGGCCGTTTCGCTCTGGCCCACGCCCACGGTCTCGACGATCACGATGTCGTAGCCCGCGGCCTCGCAGACCAGCATGGCCTCGCGCGTCTTCTCGGCCACGCCGCCGAGCGTGCCGCTCGACGGGCTGGGCCGGATGTAGGCGCGCTCGTGCACCGACAGGCGCTCCATGCGCGTCTTGTCGCCGAGGATGGAGCCGCCCGACACGGTGGAGGACGGGTCGATGGTGAGCACGGCCACGCGGTGGCCCTTGCCGATCAGCAGCAGGCCCAGCGTTTCGATGAAGGTCGACTTGCCCACGCCGGGCACGCCCGAGATGCCGAGGCGAAACGATGCGCCGGTGCGCGGCAGCAGTGCCGTGAGCAGCTCGTCGGCCTGCGCGCGGTGGTCGGTGCGCGTCGATTCGAGCAGCGTGATCGCCTTGGCGATGGCACGCCGCTGCGCCATGCCCGGCGCATCGGCGAGCGCGCGTTCGAGCGCGCCGACGGTGTTCAGCACGCGGCCTCCGACGCCACGCGCCAGCGGTAGTGCAGGTCGACGCCCTCCTCGCCTTCGAGCACGAAGCCGTGCCGCTGGTAGAAGCGGTTGGCGTCGCTCTGCACGAGCGCGGTGAGCTTGATGTCCAGCTTCTGTTCGCGCGCCTGCGCCTTGGCCCAGCGCAGCGCCCATTCGCCGATGCCGCGCCCCTGGAAGCCGGTGCGCAGGTACAGGTGATCGAGGCGCAGCGCATCCGCGTCCTCGGGCTTGAGCGTGATGAAGCCCAGGCGCTGCTCGCCGTCGAGCACGATGTGGTGCATGTACGGCACCACGAAACCGGCCGACAGGCGCTCGCGCGAGCGCGTGAGGTCGAAACGGCCGACGCGCTCCAGGCTCGGACGCATCGCATCGATGCGCACGGCCAGCATGTCTTCGAAATCGCTGGAATCCACGGGCTGCAGCGACAGCCGCGACAAGAGATCGCCCACGTCGATTCGTCTCAGACTGCGACGGCCGCGCGGATCTGCTCCAGCACGTCCTTGGCGCTGGCCGGGATGGGCGTGCCCGGGCCGTAGATGCCCTTGACGCCGGCTTCGTAGAGGAAGTCGTAGTCCTGGCGCGGAATCACGCCGCCGACGAAGACGATGATGTCGTCCGCGCCCTGCTTGCGCAGCTCTTCGATGATGGCCGGCACGAGGGTCTTGTGGCCGGCGGCGAGCGTGCTCACGCCCACGGCATGCACGTCGTTCTCGATGGCCTGGCGCGCGCACTCTTCGGGCGTCTGGAACAGCGGGCCCATGTCGACGTCGAAGCCCAGGTCGGCGAACGCGGTGGCCACCACCTTCGCGCCGCGGTCGTGCCCATCCTGGCCCAGCTTGGAAATCATCACGCGCGGGCGACGGCCCTGCGCCTCGGCGAACGCGTTGATCTCGGTCTTGAGGTTTTCCCAGCCTTCGGCCGAGTCGTAGGCGGCAGCGTACACACCGGTCACCTTCTGCGTGTCGGCGCGATGGCGGCCGAAGGATTTTTCGAGGGCATCGGAAATTTCGCCGACGGTGGCGCGCGCACGCACCGCGTCGATGCTCAGCGCCAGCAGGTTGCCGGTATTGCTTTCGGCGGCTTCGGTGAGCGCGTCGAGCGCGGCCTGCACCTTGGCGTTGTCGCGCGAAGCGCGGATGCTCTGCAGGCGCGCCACCTGCTGCTCGCGCACCTTGACGTTGTCGATCGACAGGCTGTCGATCGCGTCCTCGTTCTTGAGCTTGTACTTGTTGACGCCGACGATCACGTCCTTGCCCGAGTCGATGCGCGCCTGCTTCTCGGCGGCGGCGGCCTCGATCTTGAGCTTGGCCCAGCCGCTGTCCACGGCCTTGGTCATGCCACCCATCGCCTCGACCTCTTCGATGATGGTCCAGGCGGCGTCGGCCATGTCCTGCGTGAGCTTTTCCATCATGTAGCTGCCGGCCCAGGGATCGATCACGTTCGTGATGTGCGTCTCCTCCTGGATGATCAGCTGCGTGTTGCGCGCGATGCGCGAGCTGAACTCGGTGGGCAGCGCAATGGCTTCGTCGAGCGCGTTGGTGTGCAGCGACTGCGTGCCGCCGAACACCGCGGCCATCGCCTCGATGGTGGTGCGCACCACGTTGTTGTACGGGTCCTGCTCGGTGAGCGACCAGCCAGACGTTTGGCAGTGCGTGCGCAGCATCAGGCTCTTGGGGTTCTTGGGGTTGAACTCCTTCATGATGCGGCACCACAAGAGGCGCGCCGCGCGCATCTTGGCCACTTCGAGGTAGAAGTTCATGCCGATGGCCCAGAAGAAGCTCAGGCGGCCGGCAAAGCCGTCGACGTCGAGGCCCTTGGCCAGCGCGGTCTTCACGTACTCCTTGCCGTCGGCCAGCGTGAACGCGAGCTCCAGCGCCTGGTTGGCGCCGGCTTCCTGCATGTGATAGCCGCTGATCGAGATCGAGTTGAACTTGGGCATCTTCTGCGCCGTGTACTCGATGATGTCGCCAATGATCCGCATGCTCGGCGCCGGCGGAAAGATGTACGTGTTGCGGACCATGAACTCCTTGAGGATGTCGTTCTGGATGGTTCCGCTCAGTTGATCCTGCGCCACGCCCTGCTCTTCGGCCGCGACCACGTAGCCTGCGAGCACCGGCAACACGGCGCCGTTCATCGTCATCGAGACACTCACCTTGTCCAGCGGGATCTGGTCGAACAGGATCTTCATGTCCTCGACCGAATCGATCGCCACGCCGGCCTTGCCAACGTCGCCGGTCACGCGCGGATGGTCGCTGTCGTAGCCGCGGTGGGTGGCCAGGTCGAAGGCCACGCTCACGCCCTGGCCGCCGGCGGCCAGCGCCTTGCGGTAGAACGCGTTCGATTCTTCGGCCGTGGAGAAGCCGGCGTACTGGCGGATGGTCCAGGGGCGCACCGCGTACATGGTGGCCTGCGGGCCGCGCAGGTAGGGCTCGAAGCCGGGCAGCGTGTCGGTGTACTTCAGGCCTTGCAAGTCGGCCGCGGTGTACAGCGGCTTCACGCTGATGCCGTCGGGCGTGATCCAGTTCAGCGCATTCACGTCGCCGCCGGGCGCCGACTTGGCGGCGGACTTGGCCCAGGCGTCGAGGTCGGCCGGCTTGTAGGTGGGTTCGGGTGTGCTGCTGCTCATGGAAGGCGCCGCTCCAGGCGGTGGTCTGACGGGATTCGCAAGGTCGCTTGCACGGATTTGCAAGCCGTTCACAAGTCTAACCCATCCGTAATTATTAATTCAAACGCATTTTTTGAAGTACAGTGCAGCCCATGTCCGCCGTCACCCTGACCCCCCGCGCCCTCTATGAAGAGGTGGCCGAGCTCCTGCGCCAACGGATCTTCCGCCGCGAGCTGGAGCCCGGCAGCTGGATCGACGAACTCAAGCTGGCCGAGGAATACGGCATCAGCCGCACGCCCCTGCGCGAGGCGCTGAAGGTGCTGGCCGCCGAAGGGCTGGTGACGATGAAGGTGCGCCGCGGCGCCTACGTCACCGAAGTGTCGGAGCAGGATTTGGCCGATGTGTATCACCTGCTCTCCCTGCTCGAGAGCGACGCCGCCGGCGTGGTGGCCGAGCGCGCCACCGACGCCCAGCGCGCCGAGCTGAAGGCGCTGCATGCCGAGCTGGAAGCCGCCGCCGCCCCCGGCAAGGAAGACCGCGAGCACTTCTTTGCGGTGAACGAGCGCTTCCACATGAGCCTGCTGGCCATTGCCAACAACAAGTGGCGCGACCAGATGGTGGCCGACCTGCGCAAGGTGATGAAGCTCAATCGCCACAACTCGCTGCTGAAGGCGGGGCGCATTGCCGAATCGCTGGCGGAGCACCGCGCGGTGATGGCGGCCATCGAGGCGCGCGACGCGGCCACGGCCATGGCGCGCATGCGCGAGCACTTCCTCAACGGCCTCGAAGCCGCTGTATAAGGCTCTCCCCCAGGCTTCGCGCACTTCGTGTCGCTTCGCCAACCCCCTTCCGGGGGCGACGCCTGCGGCCCGGCAGAGCCGGTTCCGCGGCGTCTCGCGAAGGGGCCTGCGCCTGCGGCGCGGCCTCGTTCAGTCCAAGGTGAGGGTGCCTGCCTCTGTAGAGATGCGATGGGCGATTTCCAGCATGCGAGGGGCTACGCGGGTCAGCATGGTCTCCCTTGGCAGCAGGTACGCGGGGCCGCCGCAGCTCACGCCGTAGCGCTCGCCGCGCGGGCCTTCGAGCGCGAAGCCCAGGGCGTGGATCTGGGGGTTCCATTCGCCGAAGGAGGTGCAGTAGCCCAGGCGGGCGTACTCTTCCAGGCTGGCGATGAGGCGCGGCTCGATGGCGTGCCAGTTCTCGCCGGTTTCGAGCCGGATCTGCTCCAGCAGCGCCGACTGCTCGGCCGAGGGCAAGGCGCCGATGTAGGCACGGCCGGAGGCGGAGGTGGCGATCGACATGCGCGAGCCGACGTCGATGCGGGAGCTGATGAGCGCCGAGCGCGGGCGCAGCGAGTCGATGACCAGCATGTCCAGATCGTCGCGCACCGCCATGTGGATGCTGGCCCCCGACAGTTCCGCCAGGTTGCCGAGATGGGGACGCGCCAGCGACCTCAGGTCGAAATTGCGCAGGTAGCGGCTGCTCATGTCGAGCAGCACCGGCCCCAGGCTGAAGCGCTCGCTGTCCTGCGACTGCCGCAGAAACCCCGCGCCCACCAACGTCGCCGTGAGGCGCGACACCGTGGCCTTCGGGATGCCGGTGGTGTCGGCCAATTCCCGGTTTCCGACGGGTGCCGCTGACATCCCGATGACCTTCAGCAGCGACAACCCCCTGGCAAGCGCACTGACTTCTTCCTTGCCGCCCACAGCTTCACTCATAAGACAGAACCTTTTTCTTGTTTCCCTGACCGCCTTATTCTTGAGCAAAAACAGGTGCTTCGCTCACACTTGTTGTTGCATTGTCATGAAACTGTGTTCCATCGAGCGTCAACTTCGCTCAATTGTGTTGACTGTCTACAAAGTCGGTGACGGCGGCGAAGGGAATCAGGCGGCCTGAGCGGCGACGGGTTCGTGCGCCAGCGCCATCACTTCGTGCGGCGGACGGGTCTTCAGGCGGTGGTCGCTCCAGACCTGGCGCCAGCGGCGCGCGCCGGGCAGGCCGTTGCGCAGGCCCAGCATGTGGCGTGCGATCGACCACCAGTTGGTGCCGTGTTCGGTTGCCTCGCGCACCATGTAGTCGCACATCTGCGCCTCGATGTCCTCGCGCGTGAGCGTCTGGGGGGCGTCGCCGTAGAACTCGGCGTCCCATTCGGCCAGCCACCAGGGGTTGTGGTACGCCTCGCGGCCGATCATGGCGCCGTCGAGCAGCCGCAGGTGCTCGTGCACCTGCGCGTTGGTGGCGATGCCGCCGTTGATCGAAAACTGCAGCGCCGGAAAGTCGTGCTTCAGGCGGTGCACCAGCGCATAGCGCAGCGGCGGAATCTCGCGGTTCTGCTTCGGGCTCAGGCCCTGCAGCCAGGCGTTGCGCGCATGCACGATGAAGGTGCCGCAGCCCGCCTCGCTCACCGCGCCGACAAAGTCGCGCACGAACTCGTAGCTCTCGATCTTGTCGATGCCGATGCGGTGCTTCACCGTGACCGGCACATCGACCACGTCGACCATCGCCTTCACGCAATCGGCCACCAGCTGCGGCTCGTTCATGAGGCAGGCCCCGAACGCGCCGCGCTGCACGCGCTCGCTCGGGCAGCCGCAATTCAGGTTGATCTCGTCGTAACCCCACTCCTCGCCGAGCTTCGCGCAATGGGCCAGGTCGTGTGGCTCGCTGCCGCCGAGCTGCAACGCGACAGGGTGTTCTTCTTCATGAAAGCGCAGGTGGCGCGGCACGTCGCCGTGGATCAGCGCGCCGGTGGTCACCATCTCCGTGTAGAGCAGCGCGTGGCGTGTCATGAGGCGGTGGAAGACGCGGCAATGCCTGTCGGTCCAGTCCATCATGGGCGCGACGGAGATGATTTTTTCTTTCAGATTCAAGGACTTGTCGTTCATACGCGGGGCGCTCGCTCGGGGGCGTAGTTTCTCACGCGACGGTTTTTGGCGAGCCGCCTGCCCGGTAGTTCCCCGGCGTCACGCCGAAGCAGCGACGGAACCAGCGCGAGAAATGCGCCTGGTCGGCAAAGCCGCATTGCGCGGCCACCTCGGCGGGCCCGTGGCCTTCGCGCAGCAGCACCTTGGCGCGGGCGATGCGCGCCAGCCGCGCGTACTGCGCTGGCGCCATGCCGACCGCCGCGCGGAACAGGCGATGGAAGTGCTCGCGCGACACGCCGAGCCGCTCGGCGAGCGACGTGGGTTCGATGCGGCAGGCGTCCTCGGTCGCGAGCAGGTCGCACACGGCCTCGACGCGCGCATCAGCCGCCGCCCGCGCAACCGCCACGAGCGGCTCGGTCGTCTGCGTGCGGAAGATGCCGTCGAGCAGCACGCCGATGCGCGCACTGTCCTTCGCCGATGCCGCCTGCGCGAGCGCATCGACGCTCGCCTCGTCGCGCCAGACCTCCTGCCGCAGCGACCCGCGCCGACCAGCCGGCCACCCCATTCGCGCCGCCACCCAGGCGTGCGGCACATACAGCATCACCATGCGAAAGCCCTGGGCACTCACGCCGGCCGTGTGCAGCGCGAACGGCGGCATCAGCACCAGCTCGCCGGCCTGCGCCGAGCGGGGCGCGCCGGCGCAGACGAACTCGCAGCGGCCTTCGACGATCGCGCCCACGCTCCACTCCGCATGCCAATGCAGCGCGAAGTGCGCCTTGGGGTCGCCCGCGAACATCACCTCGACCGGTGTGCCGTCGGCCAGCGGCAGGCCGATCACGTGCGAGGTCGTCGGGGCGGGAAGCGTCATGACCCGCCGAGGGTAGCGCAGCTACCTGTCGGAGGCAGCGCCCTCCTCACACTGCGATCGCGCCGCGCACCGTGAGGCCCATCCAGCCCGCGCTGGCCTGCGTCGCCTGCACGGGGCCGAGCAGCGCGAGTTCCTCGACCGGATGCTCGTGGAAACGCAGCGTGGCCTCGCCCTGCACCCAGCCGGTTTCGACACGGTCGATGATGTCGGCGCGCAGGTAGCGCGGCACCGCCACGCTGCCTGCTTGCGTCAGGTCGGGCCAGCCGACGGCGCCGATGGTGGGCGCGGCCAGGAAGCCGAGCGGCCCGCTCGCCTCGCCCGACAGCGTGACCGTGGCATCCACCAGCCGCCGCTCCTTCACGCTGAGGCTCGCGCCGAGCCGGCTGCCGGCGGCCATCGGCGCGGCGGCCGGATGGATCAGCGGCAGGCTGCGCGTGAGCCAGGTCTGGCCGATCTTCTTGGGCCAGCCCTGCAGCCAGCCGCGCAGCATCGAGATGTCCTGGTCGACGTAGATGAGCGGGCAGTAGAAGCAGCGGCGCGATGTGTCGCCGCGCGCCGATTCGATCTCGAGCACCACGATGGTCTCGCGGTATTGCGCGTACACGGGGTCGAGCATTTCGCGCCCGTCGTCGCCGCACGATTGCCAGTCGGCGAAATGCACGCAGCCATGGCCCGTGGCCACGCCGACCTCTGGCGGCACCAGCGCCGCGCCGCGTGCGGCATCGAACGAGAAGTCCACGTTGACCAGCCACCCGGCGTAGTGCCACGGCGGCGCCTGCACGAGCGCGCTGCGGCCCGAGGCGGTGAAGGGTGGAGCGAAAGAAGACGAAGAACGCGGCATCGAAGAACCTGTCGTGACGGAGTCAAAGAAGCCCCGCAAGATAGGCACGCCCCGCGCCCGCGTCTTGTACGCCAGTGATGCAATGCACAAACAGCGCTTTCGCGTGCGCGGGGGACGCCATGTGGCGGCGTTGTCCGACTCCGCCCCGCCCTCGCCTCGTGACAATGGACCGGCCCGGCAGACCCGCGCCACAAGCGCAGACGAGCCGACGCATTTCATTTCCAGGCTACGCACCGATGACCCGCATCTACCTCATAGAAGACAACCCCCTGATCGCCACCACCCTGACCGATGGACTGAGGGAATTCTCCGGATGCGAAGTCGTCGCCACCGCCAGCAGCAGCGACGAAGCCATCGACTGGCTCGACGCGAACCCCGACGCCTGGGACGCCGCCGTGATCGACGTGTTCCTCGCGCAAGGCAACGGCCTGACCGTGGCCAACCACCTGAGGGAGCGCAAGTCGCCCGCGCAGCGCACCGTGGTGTTCATGAACCACGCGACCTCCGAGGTGCGTGAAGGCGCGCTGTCGGCAGGCGTCGACGCGGTGTTCGACAAGTCGCTGCAGCTCGAAGACTTCTACGACTTCTGCCGCACGCTCGGTATTGCGCCGCGCCGTTAGTCGTTCAGACGTTGGACGCGCGAATCGATTCGGCCAGCAGCCCCAGCCCTTCTTCGAACACCGCCTCCGGAATGGTGAGCGGAAACAGGAAGCGCACCACGTTGCCGTGCACGCCGCAGGTCAGCAGCAGCAGACCGCGCTCGAGCCCCGCCGCATGCACGCGCTTCGTGAACTCGGCATCGGGCTCGCCGCTGTGCGGATCGCGAAACTCCACCGCCACCATCGCGCCCAGGCCGCGCACGTCGCAGATGCGCGCCACCTCGGTGCGCAGTGCCGCGAGGCACGCCGTCAATCGCTCGCCGAGCATGCGGGCGCGTGCGACCAGCCCTTCGTCCTCGATCACGCGCATCGTCTCCAGCGCCGCGGCCACCGCCAGCGGGTTGCCCGCGTAGGTGCCGCCCAGGCTGCCGACGCGCGTGGCGTCCATGAGCTGGGCGCGCCCCGTGAGGGCCGACAGCGGAAAGCCGCCGGCCAGGCTCTTGGCGGTCGTCACCAGGTCGGCCTCGATGCCGTAGTGCTCCAGCGCGAACAGCTTGCCGGTGCGCCCGAAGCCGGTCTGGATTTCGTCGACGACCAGCAGGATGCCGTGGCGGTCGCACTCCGCGCGCAGGTGTTCCATGAGCGCGTGCGGCGCCACGTAGAAGCCGCCCTCGCCCTGCACCAGCTCGATGACGATCGCGGCCACGCGCTGCGGATCGACGTCGGTCTTGAACAGCCGGTCGAGCGCCGCGATGCTGTCGTCCACCGTCACGCCCAGCGGCGCGGCCGGAAACGGCACATGCCACACGTCGCCCGGCATCGGGCCGAAGCCCGCCTTGTACGGCGCGACCTTGCCGGTGAGCGCCATGCCCATGAAGGTGCGGCCGTGGAACGCGCCTGAGAACGCCACCACGCCGCTGCGGCCGGTGGCGGCGCGCGCCACCTTCATCGCGTTCTCGATGGCCTCGGCGCCGGTCGTGAAGAGCGCGCTCTTCTTCGCGCTGCGGCCAGGCACCACGCGGTTCAACTGCTCGCACAGCGCCACGTATTCCTCGTAGGGCGTGACGTGGAAGCAGGTGTGATGAAAGTCGTCGAGCTGCGCGCGCACGGCGGCCACGATGCGCGGGTGGCGGTGGCCGGTGGCGAGCGTGGCGATGCCGCTGGCAAAGTCGACAAAGCGTCGGCCTTCCACGTCCCACAGCTCGGCGTTGTCGGCGCGGGCGGTGAAGTGCGGCGTGAGCGTGCCGATGCCCTGCGCGCAGGCGGCGTTCTTGCGGGCCTGCAGGCTCGCGTTGGTCGTGACTTGGGTGAGCATGAAGAAAAAATAGAAAGAGAAGAGACGGAAATCAGCCGCGCATCAAGTGCTCGGCCAGCGCGCGAAAGGCGGGCATCGAGGTCGGCAGGTGCGCGTTGGCGGCCAGCGGGTGCGAGGCGAAGCGCGCCACCACCATCTCGGCCTCGGGATCGATGTGCAGCGCCTGGCCGTGGATGCCTTGCGCGGTGAAGGTGCGGCGCGCGTCGTGCGCCACCCACCACATGTTTCTGTAGCTCCAACCGGCCAGCCGCGTGTAGCCCGCGAGCGCAAAGCGCGCCGGATCGGCGCCGCGGCGGATGTCGGCCACCACGGCTTCGGGCACGATCTGCGCGCCGTTGAAGGCGCCGCCCAGCCGCATCATTTCGCCCAGCCGCGCGAGGTCGCGCAGGCCGGTGCACAGACCGCCGCCCGCGAACTCGGCGCCCTGCCCGTCCACGGCAAAGGCCGCGTCCTGCTCAGCACCCAGGCGCGACCAGATGCGCTCGCCCAGCACCCGCGCCAGCGGCTGGCCCGCCACGCGGCTGATGAGCCAGCCCAGCACGTCGGTGTTGACGGTGCGGTAGGCAAAGGCCTCGCCGTGCGTGCCCTGCCCCTGCACGGTCTGCAGGAACTGGCGGTAGCCCTCGGCACCCGCGTAGCCCGCAGGACGCGGCAACAGCTGACCGGCGCGCGCGTGCTTCCAAACGCCGGCATCGGGGTCGGTGTAGTCCTCCGAGTAGTCGATGCCGGTCGTCATGTCCATCACCTGGCGCACGGTGGCGCGGCCGAAGGCGCTGGCCGCCAGCTCGGGGATGTAGTGCCGCACCTGCGCATGCTCATCGAGCGCGCCCTCGGCCGCGAGCATCGCGCCGACCGTGCCGACGACCGACTTGGTGACCGACATCGCCATGTGCTGCCCGTGCTCGTCGAGCGCGCCGAAGTAGCGCTCGTAGACGATGCGCCCGCGGTGCAGCACCACCGCGCCGTCGGCGCAGATCGTTGTGAGCGCGCTGTGCCAGTCGGTGCGCGAGCCGTCGGCGGGCAAGGTGAAGGCCAGCGTGTCGAGCTCGGGCCGCTCGGCGCGCGGCAGCACCGACACCGGGCCGGTGCCGCGCGACACGTTGCGCGTCGGTTGCAGCTCGCGCAGGTGCGAGAAGGCCCACCGGTTCTCTGGGGCCTGGAAGATCGGGCGTTCGCGCGGGCGCTGCACCGCGGTGCCGGCCGTGGGAAAACCATCGCGCCAGCCGTCGGCCAGCGCGGCATCGGGAGCCGTCGTTTCTTGGGTGGTCATAAGGGTGCGGTGGCTCATTCGCCGAGCGCATCCAGGTCGCCCATCACGCGGCGCTCCAGGATGTCGCTGGCACGGCTCAGGTGGGCGTGCATGTGCTTCGCGGCGACTTCGAGCTTGTTCTCCTCGACCGCGTCGAGGATCTGCAGGTGCTCGCGGCACGACTTGCGCAGCAGGTCGATGTTCACGAGCGGGTAGTCCGACAAGTCGGAGATGCGGCGCAGCCGGTTCTGCTGCTTCACCGCATCGAGGATGAAGCGGTTGCCCGAAGCGCTGGCCAGCAGCTCGTGGAACTGCGCGTTGGCCTCGAAGAACTCCATCCACGAATGGCGCGAGGCATGCGCCAGCAAGGTCTGCTGCTGTTCGCGGCAGGCGAGCAGCCGCTCATGCTCGACCTTGAAGCCCGGCTCGCGCAGCGCCGCGCATTCGACCACCAGGCGAAAGCGGTAGCTCTCGCGCTCGCTCTCGACCGAGTCGAGGGTTTCGGTGAACTCCCAGCGCTGGTAGTGGCGACCGCGCAGCACGCCGTCCTGCAGCAGCGTGGTCATCACGTTGCGCAGCAGCGGGCGCGGCACGCCGTAGGTCTGGGCCAGCTCGAGTTCGTTGACGCGCGTCGGCAGCTTGCCCGCGAGGCGGTCGCGCAGCACGCGGTAATAGAGCGTCTTCTCTTCGTCTTCCGGCATCTCGCGGCGTGCGCGGTCGAGCGCCTCGCGATCGGCCACCAGCGTGTAGCCGCGGTTGGGCACATGCGCCAGCAACTCACGCTCGTGCAAGAGGCGCAGCGCGGCGCGCACCGGCGTGCGCGAAATGCCGAGCCGGCCGGCCAGGTCGGTCTCGGTCATGTGGCGGCCGTTCTCGTAGCCGCCGGCCAGGGCCTGGTCGAGGATGTAGCGGCTCACGCGCTGGGTGAGCGGCGGGACCGACTTGTTGTCCATCTGCGTCTGCATCTGCTGCTGCGGGGCCATCCATGGGTCTCCGGAAACACGGGCTGGATGCCGATCATCGCGGGTCTTTTGTATTTTTGGCCCCAAAAAACCATGTACATCTCGCGCCAAAAATACAATTTGGATTTCAAGATCGGCCCCACGCCGACCCGGACGACGGGTCGTTTCCCCAAGGAGAAAAACACCGTGGCTTCCGCCGATATCCTGACAACGCCACCCGGTTCGCTCGACGCGTTCTGGATGCCCTTCACGCCCAACCGCAAGTTCAAGCAGGCGCCGCGCCTCATCGTCGGCAGCGAGGGCCTGCACTACGACCTGGCCGACGGCCGCCGCGTGCTCGATGCCATCGCCGGCCTGTGGTGCGTGAACGCCGGGCACCGCAACCCGCGGGTCAGCGCGGCGATGAAGGCGCAGATCGACGTGCTCGACTACGCCTCCAACTTCCAGATCGGCCACCCCGCCGCCTTCACGCTGGCGCAGCGCCTCACGCAGATGGCGCCGGCCGGCATGGACCATGTGTTCTTCACCAACTCGGGCTCCGAGTCGGTCGACACCGCGCTGAAGATCGCGGTGGCCTACCACCGGGCGCGCGGCGACGCGGGCCGCTACCGGCTCATCGGGCGCGAGCGCTCGTACCACGGCGTGGGCTTCGGCGGCATCTCGGTGGGCGGCATCGGGCGCCAGCGCAGCACCTTCGGGCCGCTGCTCAACGGCGTGGACCACCTGCCGCACACGCTCGACCTGGCGCGCAACGCCTTCTCGCGCGGCGAGCCGCCGCACGGCATCGACAAGGCCGACGCGCTCGAGGCGCTGGTCTCGCTGCACGACGCCTCGACCATCGCCGCCGTGATCGTCGAGCCCGTGGCCGGCTCCACCGGCGTGCTGCCGCCGCCGCGCGGCTACCTGAAGCGCCTGCGCGAGATCTGCGACAGGCACGGCATCCTGCTGATCTTCGACGAGGTCATCACCGGCTTCGGGCGCGTGGGCAGCAACTTCGCGTCCGACCTGTTCGGCGTGACGCCCGACCTCATCACCACCGCCAAGGGCCTGACCAACGGCGCCGTGCCGATGGGCGCGGTGCTCATGCGCGGCGCGGTGCACGACGCCTTCATGCACGGCAGCGTGAGCGCGGTCGAGCTCTCGCACGGCTACACCTACTCGGGCCATCCGCTGGCCTGCGCCGCCGCCATGGCCACGCTCGACGCCTACACCGAAGACGGCCTGATCGCCCGCGCCGCCGAGCTGTCGCCCTACTTCGAAGACGGCCTGCACAGCCTGCGCGGCCTGCCGGGCGTGATCGACGTGCGCAACGTCGGCCTGCTGGCCGGCATCGAGTTGCAAGCCTGGGCCTCGGGCCCCGGCACGCATGCGCAGGCGGTGGCGCAACACTGCCTGGACGAAAGCGGCGTGCTAGTGCGCTCGGTGGGCGACACCATTGCACTGTCGCCACCGTTCACGCTGGAGCGCCGGCACATCGACCAGATCATCGACAGCCTGCGCGCCGCCATCGCGCAGACCGCGCAAGCCACCGACACCGCAGCCTGAGCACCCCAGGCCGCATCGCACAGACACACAAGACAAGCCCCGGAGACAAGACACACCATGGACATCGATTCGTTCCCCCTTTACGACATCGAAGGCGACGCACAGCAGCGCGGGCGCCAGTACGGCCGCGCCGCTGGCGACCGCATCGACCTGAGCCTGCGCACCTACCGCGCCGCCTTCGAGCGCGTGGGCCTGAGCTGGGAGCGCACGCGCGCGCTGGCGCGCCGCTTCATGCCGATGGTCGAGGCCTTCGACGCCGGCATGCTGCGCGAGATCGAGGGCGTGGGCGAAGGCGCGGGCGTGCCGGCCGAGGACATCGTGGCGCTCAACGCGCGCAGCGAAATGCTCTACGCCTTCCAGCAGCTCGAAGCCACCGAGCCGCCCGACGGCTGCACCGGCGTGGTCGTCATGCCCTCGGCCGCGCGCGACGGCAAGCTCATCCATGCGCAGAACTGGGACTGGCGCGTCGAGAGCCTCGAACTCGGCGTGGTGCTGCGTATCCAGCCGGACGAAGGCCCGGCCATGCTCACCTTCGCCGAGGCCGGCACGCTGGCACGCGCGGGGCTCAACAGCGCGGGCATCGCCGTCACCGGCAACTTCATCAAGGCCGACAACGACGGCAAGCAGCAAGGCGTGCCGCTGGCGCTGATCCGCCGCGGCATCCTGCAGTCGACGCTGTACGCCAACGCGCTGGGCGTGGTGTGCCGCAGCGCGCGCTCGATCTCCAACAACATGATCATCACGCACGCCGAGGGCGAGGCCGTGAGCCTGGAGACCTGCCCCGAGCAGGTGTTCTGGCAGCAGCCCGAAGGCGGCATCCTGGTGCACGCCAACCACTTCAAGACCCCGGCGGCACTGGCGCGCGTGGTCGACCGCAGCCTGGAGACCACGCCCGATTCGCTCTACCGCGACCGCCGCGTGACCGAGGCGCTGCACAACCGGCGCGCTGCAGGTTTGCTCACCGAGCAGGACGTGCTCGACGCGCTGCAGGACCGCTTCGGCGCGCCGCGCGCCGTGTGCCGCAGCCCGAGCGCGGGCCCCGGCGGTGCCTCGTCGGCCACCGTGGCGACCATCGTCATGGACCCGGCGGCACGAAAGATGCGCATCGCGCCGGCGCCCTTCAAGGCGCACCGCTTCACCGAGTATTCCCTCTGATCCGCCCGCCCCGCCCAGCCATCGCCAGGAGTGTTGCCATGAACCTGCCCACGCCCCCGTCCCTCCCTCCCGCTGCGCGCGCCGCTGCCGCACTGGCCCTCGGTCTCGGCCTCGCCGCCAGCGCGGCCTTTGCCCAGGCCCCGGCCCCGGCCGGTGCCGGCCAGACGATGCGGATCCAGATCAACTCCGACATCCGCTCCACCGACCCCGGCGGCAACCGCGACGACAACACCGACAACGTGCTCATCCACGTCGTCGAAGGCCTGGTCGCGCTGCGCGAAGACACCTCGGTCGGCCCGATGCTCGCGAGCAAGGTCGACACCTCAGCCGACGGCCTGACCTACACCTTCACCCTGCGCGACAGCGTGAAGTTCCAGAACGGCGCGGTGCTCACGGCCGACGACGTGGTGTGGAGCTGGCAGCGCTACCTCAAGCCCACCAGCGGCTGGCGCTGCCTGCCCGAGTTCGACGGCAAGGGCATGACCAAGGTGCTCGCGGTGGAAGCGCCCACGCCGAAGACCGTGGTGTTCAAGATCGAGCGCCCGAGCGCGCTGTTTCTCACGATGATGGCGCGCCCCGACTGCGGCGGCGCCGCCATCGTGCACCGCAGCTCGCTGGGCGCCGACGGCCAGTGGAAGGAGCCCGTGGGCACCGGCCCCTACAAGATCAAGGAGTGGAAGCGCGGCCAGTACATCGAGCTCACGCGCTTCGACGGCTACAGCTCGCGCCCCGAGGCGCGCGACGGCCTCACGGGCGGCAAGAAGGCCGAGATCGAGAACCTGCGCTTCGTCGTCATTCCCGACTCGGCCGCAGCCAAGGCGGCGCTGTACAGCGGCGGCATCGACGCCTTCATCAGCCCCAGCCCCGCCGACGTGGTCGAGATGCGCGGGCGCAGCGACGTGCGCGTCGACACCACGCCGGTGATGACCATGGTGGCGCTGCTGCTGCAGACCACCGACCCGCTGCTGAAAGACGTGCGCGTCCGCCGTGCGCTGGCACTGGCGCTGGACACGCCCGAGATCGCCAAGTCGGTCACCGAGGGCCTGTCGGCCGTCAACAACTCGGTCGTGCCTTCGTCCAGCCCGTTCTACAGCGCCGTGCAGGCCGGCGGCTACAAGCGCGACATCGCCGGCGCGAAGAAGCTGCTGGCCGAAGCCGGCTACCGCGGCCAGTCGATCAAGCTCGTCGCCAACAAGCGCTACGAGGCGCTGTACTCGGCCGCCGTGCTGGTGCAGGCCATGGCCTCCGAGGCCGGCATCAACATCGAACTCGAAGTGCTCGACTGGGCCACGCAGCTCGACCGCTACACCAAGGGCCAGTACCAGAGCATGGCCTTCATCTACTCGGCACGCATCGACCCCTCGCTCAACTACGAGATGGTGTCCGGCGACAAGGCCGCGCAGCCGCGCAAGGTGTGGGACAGCGCCGCCGCGCAGACCCGGCTCACCGAGAGCATGGTCTCGCGTGACAAGGCGCGCCGCCAGGTGCTGTTCGACGAGCTGCACAAGCAGATGCTGCAGGACGTGCCGATGGTCGTGCTCTTCAACGCCAGCGACGCCACCGCCATGCGCAAGAGCGTGGCCGGCTTCAAGGGCTGGGCGCCGGCCAAGCCGCGGTTCTGGAACGTCCGGCTCGACGCGCGCGGCTGACGGGGCGCCGCCGCCATGCTTGCCTACCTCTTGCGCCGGATCGCCATGACGGTCCCGACGCTGCTGCTGGTGTCGATTGCCGTCTTCACGCTCATGCGGCTGATTCCGGGCGACCCGGTGCAGCTCATGCTCGGCGAAGGCGCCGACCCCGCGCAGCTCGAACTCGCCCGCCAGCAGATGGGGCTGGACCAGCCCCTGGTCACCCAGTACGTCGTGTGGCTGCGCCACGCGCTCACCGGCGACCTGGGCGTGTCGACCACCAACGGCCTGGCCGTGCTGCCGCTGATCTGGGAGCGCTTTCATGTGAGCGCCGTGATCGTGCTCACCGCCGTGGCGCTGGCCTCGCTGATCGCCGTGCCCGCCGGCCTCGTCGCCGCCTGGCGCAAGGACCGGCCGACCGACCTCGCCATCATCGGCGCGGCCACGCTGATGCTGTCGGTGCCGAGCTTCTGGCTCGGCCTGCTGCTGCTGATGTTCTTCGGCCAGTACCTGCACTGGCTGCCGGTGGTGGGCTACGTCCCCATGTCGGAAGACTTCTCGCAGGGCCTGCTCTACGTGATTCTGCCGATCGTCACGCTGGTGCTGGTCGAGACCGGCGTGCTCACGCGCATGTCGCGCGCCAGCACCATCGAGGTGCTGCGGCTCGAGTACGTGACGCACGCGCGCGCCAAGGGCGTGCCCGAGTCGCAGGTGCTGCGCCGCCACGTGCTGCCCAACGCCTTCAACCCCACGCTCACCATGATCGGCCTCATCCTGGGCCATCTGCTGAGCGGCATCGCGGTGCTCGAAACGGTGTTCACCCTGCCCGGCCTGGGCCGCCTGATGATCGATTCGATCTTCGCGCGCGACTACCCGGTGCTGCAGGGCTGCCTGCTGTTCACGGCCTGCATCTACGTGGTCATCAACCTGATCGTGGACATGTGCTATCCCCTCTTCGATCCCCGGGTGTCGGTGCAGTGAAAAAGATCAAGACCCATACCCTCGTGGGCGGCGTGCTCATCGGCGTGCTGCTGGTCCTGGCGCTGGTGGCCGCGCTGTGGACGCCCTACAACCCGCTGGGCATCGACCTGCGCGGCAAGCTGCAGCCGCCCTCGATGGCGCACTGGCTGGGCACCGACGAGTTCGGGCGCGACGTGGCCAGCCGCGCCATGCGCGCGGCCTCCACCAGCTGCCTCATCGCGCTGCTCACGGTGGCGCTGGCCACCGCTGTCGGCCTCGTGGTGGGCGTGCTTGCCGGCTTCGTGCGCGGCTGGACCGACCGCGTGCTCATGGCCTTCAACGACACGCTGCTGGCCTTTCCGGGCCTGCTGCTGGCGCTGGGCGTGATGGTGATCGTGGGCGCCAACCAGTGGGGCATCGTGCTCGCACTGAGCATGGCCTACGCGCCCTCGGTGGTGCGCGTGGTGCGCGGCACCGTGCTGTCGCTGCGCGAGCGCGAGTACGTCGAGGCCTCGCGCATGATCGGCAACGGCGAGATCTACACCATGTGGCGCCACATCCTGCCCAACTGCGTGGCGCCCGTCGCCGTGCTGGCCACCAGCATGTTCGGCTGGGTGCTGCTGTCGGAAAGCGCCCTGAGCTTCCTCGGCCTGGGCGTGCCGCCGCCCGCGCCCACCTGGGGCAACATGCTCTCCAGCGCCCGCCCCTACATGGCCTCGGCCGTGTGGCTGTGCCTGGTGCCGGGCCTGTGCATCGCGCTCACGCTGCTGGGCATCAACCTCCTGGGCGAATCGCTGCGCGACCGGCTCGACCCGCGCACGGAGAAGTCATGACCCATCCCTCTACTTCCGCAGCGCCCGTGCTCTCGGTGCGGCACCTGAAGATCGACCTGCACGGCGGCGCCCAGACGCTGGTGCACGACCTCTCGTTCGACGTGCGCCCCGGCGAGTTCCTTGCCGTGGTGGGCGAATCGGGCAGTGGCAAGACCATGGCCGCGCGCGCCATCCTGCAGCTGCTGCCGCCCGGCATCGCGCAAAGCGGCGGGCAGATCGTGTTCGACGGCGAAGACCTGAGCACCCGCGACGTGAAGGCCATGCGCCCCATCCGCGGGCCCGGCATCGGCATGGTGTTCCAGGAGCCGATGGTCTCGCTCAACCCGGTGCACCGCATCGGCGAGCAGATGGCCGAGGGCCTACGCATGCACACGAAGCTGTCGGCCTCGGAGATTCGCGCACGCTGTCTCGACATGCTGCGCCGCGTGCAGATCGCCGACCCCGAGCGCTGCCTGCACGCCTACCCGCACGAGTTCTCGGGCGGCATGCGCCAGCGCATCATGCTGGCCAGCGTGATGCTGCTCAAACCGCGCCTGCTGATCGCCGACGAGCCCACCACCGCGCTGGACACGCTGAGCCAGCGCGAAGTGCTCGACCTCATGGTCGGACTCGCGAAAGACCAGGGCACGGCCGTGCTGCTCATCACGCACAACCTCGGGCTGGTCGGGCGCTATGCGAAGCGCGCCATCGTGCTGGAGAAAGGCAAGCTCGTGGAGACGGGCGACGTGCCCGCCATCCTCGTCGACCCGAAGCAGCCCTACACCCGCAAGCTGGTCGACGCCCTGCCGCGCCGCCAGGCCGCGAAGCCGGCCCCGGCCGCGGCGCAGCAGCCGCTGGTGCAGGTGCGCGGCCTGTGCGTGAGCTACCCCGGCCCACGCGCGGGCTTCTTCAAGCGCCATGCGCCGGTGCAGGTCATCGACCGGCTCGACCTGGACATCCACCCCGGCGAGATGGTCGCGCTGGTGGGCGGCAGCGGCTCGGGCAAGACCACGCTGGGCCGCGCCATCCTGCGGCTCGCGCCGTCGCACGCGGGGCAGATCCTGTTTCGCGGCGACGACGTGCGCAGCGCCGACCGCGCCGCGCTGCACCGCTTCCGGCTCGCCTGCCAGCTGGTGTTCCAGGACCCGTTCTCGTCGCTCGACCCGCGCATGCGCGTGCAGGAAATCGTGGCCGAGCCGCTGCGCCACCTGCCCGCGCTCGATGCCGCCGCGCGTGTGAAGCGTGTGCACGAGACGCTCGACGAAGTCGGCCTGGACGGCCTGGGCGCGCGCTACCCGCACGAGCTCTCGGGCGGCCAGCGCCAGCGCGTGGCGATTGCACGCGCCCTGGTGCGCCGGCCGGCCTTCGTGGTGGCCGACGAGCCCGTGTCCGCGCTCGACATGACCATCCAGGCGCAGGTGCTGCGCCTGTTCCAGAGCCTGCAGGCCCACCACGGCTTTGCGTGCCTGTTCATCAGCCACGACCTCGCGGCCGTCGAGCAGATCGCCGACCGCGTCGTCGTGATGGAGCGCGGCCGCATCGTCGAGCAAGGCCCGCGCGACGCCGTGTTCGACCGGCCGAGCCATGCCTACACGCAGGCGCTGCTGGCGGCCACGCCTCGGCCGCTTGCGTCGCTGGCCGAACCCGTCCTTCGCCCTCCCGAGAAAGTGTTTGCGTGACTGCCAACCCCTTGCCCGCCACCTGGCTGAACCCCACCGCCCCGCCCCCGCTCGATCCGCAGATCGTCGAGTTCATGCGCCTCATGGCGGCCGAGGGCGGCCGCTACCCGAAGCGCCACACCATCCCGATCGCCGAGGGCCGCGCCAACGCCGAGAAGGTGCGCGCGCCGTGGACCGAAGGCGGCCCGGCGATGGCACGCGCGGTCGAACAGCAGGTGCCCACGCGCCACGGCAACGTGCGCATCCGCGTGCACTACCCGCAGCACCGCAGGCTGCAGGGCGCGCTGGTCTACATCCACGGCGGCGGCTTCGTGCTGTTCAGCCTCGACACCCACGACCGCGTGATGCGCGAGTACGCGGGCCGCGCGGGCATCGCCGTCATCGGCATCGATTACACGCGGGCACCCGAGGCACAGTTTCCGCAGCCGCATGATGAGTGCGTCGACGTGATGCGCTGGCTCGCGGCGAACGCGGGCACGCTCGACATCGACCCCGCGCAGCTCTTCATCGGCGGCGACTCGGCGGGCGCGAATCTGTCGGCGGGTGCCTGCCTCGTGCTGCGCGACGCAGGCGAGGCGCTGCCGCTGGGCATGCTGCTGAACTACGGCGCCTACAGCACCGAGCTGTACCGCGAGTCGGTGGTGCGCTACGGCGCGGGTGAGTACGGCCTGTCGCTGCACATGATGGTGTGGTTCTACGGCCTGTACCTGCGCCGGCCCGAAGACTTTCGCGACCCGCGCCTGGCCAGCCTCACGGCGCGGCTCGAAGGCCTGCCGCCCGCGTGCCTCGCAATCACCGAGTGCGACCCGCTGCACGACGACAGCGTGCTCATGGCCGCGCGCCTGCGCGAAGCCGGCGTGGCCGTGACCGACGTGCTCTACCCAGGCACGATCCACGGCTTTCTCGAAGCTGTGTCGATCGCCGACGTGGCCGGCCGCGCCTTCGACGACGCCGCCCGCTGGATGCACACGCTGGCCGCGCGCTGAAACCCTCGCCATGTACACGCCCAAGCCGTACATCGAGAACGACCTCGCGACGCTGCACGCCGGCATCCGCGCATGGAGCTTCGGCACGCTCATCACCGTGGGGCCCTCCGGCGCCAGCGCCACGCACCTGCCCTTCCTGCTCGATGCACAAGACGACGGCCCCGGCCTGCTCACCACGCACCTGTCGAAGAAGAACCCGCAGTTCGACGAACTGCGTGCGGGCGCCGAAGTGCTCGCCATCTTCCAGGGCCCGCATGCCTTCGTCACGCCCAGCTGGTACGTGAGGCAGAGCACCTTCCCGACCTGGAACTACACCGCGATCCACGCGCGCGGCACGCCCCGCGTGATCGAGGAACGCATGGCCATCCATGCCGTGCTGCGCCGCACCGTCGCGCTGTACGACACGCCGCTGGGCGGCAACTGGGACTTCGACGCCATGCCCTTCGACTTCGTGGCGCCGCGCCTGGACATGATCGCGGCGGTCGAGGTTCCGGTGCGCGTGCTCGAAGGCAAGTTCAAGCTCAACCAGGACCGCTCGGAAGACGACCGCAAGGGCGTGATCGCCGCGCTGGAGCGGCTGGGCGATCCGCAGGGCGTGGCCGTGGCCGGGCTCATGCGACAGCAGATGCTGGCGAGCTGATTCGCGGCGGCACAATCGTCCGCGTGCCACGCCTACTTCACCTTCTGACCGCCGGCCTCGCGCTCGCATCCTCCTTCGCCCACGCAGCCGACCCGGTACTGCTCGTCACCTCGCCCGTCGCGCTGCAGGCCGCCGAGAAAGCCGGCGCCGGTTTCGGCCGCTGGTTCGACGTGCCCTCTGCCGCCAGCGGCATCGCCACCAACCAGGCGCTCGCACGCTCGCCCGCCTGGCAATCGATCGCCGACCCGCTGAAGACCAGCCTCGCCGCCCTGCAACGCCGCGACCCGCAGGCCGGCGTCGGCATTGCGCGCTACCCGCACCGGATCTTCGACGCACGCTGGCTCGCCAGCCCCGACGCTTTCTTCGAACTGGTCGGCGTGGCCAACCGCATGGACCGCCGCCCCTTCCAGCCCGGCGCCTGCGGCGAGACGCGGCTCGTGTACCGGCTCGCCTATCGCTCGGCCGCAATGCAATCGCGCCTGCCGATGACCGTCGCCGTCGAGCTGCGCGGCGATGCGCCCGATGCCGACGGCAGCTGCGCCAGCGCCGCGCGGCGCTGGCAACCACCACAGGCATCGATGAAGGACGAAGCCCTCGGCCGCTGGCTCGTGTCCGCCGACGGCCCGCTCGCGCCGCCGCGGCTCGCGCAGGCCCGCATCGCGCAGGTGACGACCAACCTGCAGAGCGTGCGCTGGCCCTCGGCCGTGCGGCCCGACCTCGGCGGCCATGCCGAGTACCTGCTGCGCGCCTTCCGCTGGAACGCGGGCACGCAGCGCTTCGACGCGGGTCCGCTCGAGAACACCCCCGACGTCGCGAAGCTCAAGGCCGATGCCCCGCTGCGCAAGGCGCTGCTGCAATGGCTGCAGCAGCCCGACACGCTGCGCGCGCTCGACAGCGCCACCGTGCGCATCCCCGATCGCTTCCTGGCGACCGAGTCGGTCTCGGTTGCGCCGCGCGGCCTCGAGCGCCTGGCGAACCGCCCCTTCGAACAGCTGTTCGCACCCGGCGACTGGCAGCCCGTGCCCGGCAGCCGCACGCTGCAGTCACCGCAGGCCGTGCTGCGCCGGCTCGACGACCTGAGCTGCGCGGGCTGCCACCAGAGCCGCGCGGTCGCGGGCTTTCACCTGCTGGGCGTGGACCGGCGCGGCGCCTCGCGCACCTTCACGACCGGCAACGCGCTCGCGCTGCCGCACTCGCCACACCTGCAGGATGAACTGGCGCGGCGCGAGCGCTATGTGAAGGCCGCGCTGACGACACCCCTGCCCGACGCATTCCGCCCGCTGGCCTCGCCGGACGACGCGAACGCCGCGCCCGACAAAGCCACCGTCGGCGCCAGCTGCGAGCCCACGCGCATCACCGCCTCGGCCGACCCGTGGCGCGACCGCGCGCAGAAGCTGCCGCGCACCGCCGCCACGACCTGCGAAGGCGCGGATTCGGCCTGCGAGAAAACCTCGGTCGGCTTCCCCGGCGGCATGTGCTCGGGTCGCTGCGATCCGAAAGACCCGAACGGCACCTGCGGCGGCATCGCCATCCTCAGCGACTTCAACCAGTGCCTGGCAGCCAAGCAACCCTTCGGCGATTGCCTGAGCAAGCACACGCGGCCCGGCAACCTGCGCAGCTGCTCGGCACAACAGCCTTGCCGCGAGGACTACATCTGCGCGCAAGCCGAAGGCCAGCCCGAAGGACGCGGGGCGTGCATTCCGCCCTACTTCCTCTTCCAGATGCGGGTGGACGGGCACTCGTGAAGGGGGCTCCCGCAGGGCTCCCGAATGAATGACTCCCTCTCCCGCTTGCGGGAGAGCGTTGGGGTGAAGGTGAGCAGCGATGAAGGCCGCGCGATGTTGTCAGGTCCCCTGGCTGGCGGACCAGGGAGCCATTGCTGGCGCCAGATGAGAGGGCCGACCGCGAAAAATACCAAGTTCTGGGGATATCTGCAGACACTCTTTTTAACAATGATTGACATTTGGAAACCCCCTGCACGCCCGTCGACAGGGGGCTTCTTTTTGTTGAGTCCTACAACCATAAAGAGGGGTCAAGATGCTTTTCAGTCAAGCAAGTTCGGTCGCGCGAATCGGCGCCGTGGCCGGTGCGGTCATGTTGGTGGCATCGTGCGGCGGGGGTGGAGGTGGCGGTGCTTTTCTGCCGATGGTCGCACCGCCCCCTCCGGCGACAGTGCCGCCCGTCGTGAAGCATTCCATCGGCGGCACGGTCACCGGCCTTGAAGGCCGCCTGGTGCTGCAAAACAATGCCGGCGACGACCTCCAGCTGTCGGCCGATGGCAAGTTCACCTTTGCAACGACCCTGGTCGAGGGCTCGGACTACAAGGTCAGCATCCGTACGCAACCCCTGTGGCAGGTCTGTACCGTCACCAAGGGCACCGGCAAGGCCTCGGCCGACGTGAGCGACGTGACGGTGGCCTGCTCGGCCGCCGCCGCCAAGGTCGAGACGTTCGCCGGCGGCACCCCGGGCGCCGCCGACGGCAAGGGTACGGCCGCATCGTTCTTGCTGCCTTACGGCATCGCCCTCACCAAGGATGGTGGTCTGCTCATCGGTGACTGGGGAAACAATTTCGTGCGCAAGATTTCGCCCGAGGCCGACGTCATTACGATTGCCGGCGACGGCCCCAACCCACCGTTCGTAGACCTCGCCAGCCTCACCGTGGATGCGACCGACACCGCCTTCGTCGCGGACGCCAAAGGCCATCGAATCTTCAGGGTCACGCCGACGGGCGATGTGAGCCCGGTGGCGGGCAATGGCACGAAGACCACGACCGATGGCAACGGAACCGGCGCCACTTTCAACGCGCCCACGTCGGTGGCCGTGGATGCTGCCGGCAATCTGTACGTTCTGGAGTATGACGGCGGCGTCGTTCGCAAGATCGACCCGGCCCTCAATGTCACCACACTTGCCGGCAGCAGCCCGCGGGGCTTTGCCGATGGCACGGGACCCGCCGCGAAATTCGGGCGCGGCTACAACATTGCCATCGATGCGTCAGGCAACCTCTACGTCGCCGACTCCGAGAACCATCGAATTCGCAAGATCACCCCCGCCGGGGTGGTCACGACACTTGCAGGGACGGGGACGCCCGGCGCCACCGATGGCCCCGGCAACTCCGCGACTTTCTCCAATCCCCGCGGCGTCACTGTCGACGCGGACGGCAATGTCTACGTGGCCGATTTCGGGAACAGCCTGTTGCGCAGGATCACACCGGCAGGGGTGGTCTCCACGCTCGCCGGCCAAAAGGGTACTCCGGGTAGCCAAGACGGCATCGGCGATGCTGCCATGTTCAATAAGCCGCAAGGGCTCACGATCAATGCAGCGGGCACGCTGTATGTCGCCGACACCTTCGGCAATGTGATCCGCAAGGTCACGCCGGTTCGGGCGCCCTGAGGCGCGCTGCGGCGACGTGCGCCGAGCGCGTCGCCGCGTCAGCCGCCGTCTGCGGCGGTGAGCGGCGATGGAGGCCGCCCGATGTTGTCAGGCCCCAGCCCTCACTCCCCCTCGTACCACCTGTCCTTCGCCAGCATCACCCGGTGGTGCCCGCACCCCGACGGCATCATCGGGAAGCAGTTCTCCTGCGCCGCCACCTGCACGTCGAGAAAGAACGGTCCCTTGCTCGCCAGGCATTCGGCCAGCGCGTCTTCCAGCTCGGCCGGGTCTGACACCCGCCGCGCCCCCCAGCCGAAGGCCTTGGCCAACGCCACGAAATCAGGCAGCGCCTCGTTCCAGCTGTGGCTCAGGCGGTTGCCGTGGTTCAGCTCCTGCCACTGGCGCACCATGCCCATGTAGCCGTTGTTGCTCAGCACCAGCTTCACCGCAGTGCCGTGCTGCATCGCCGTCGACAGCTCCTGGATGTTCATCAGCACCGACGCGTCGCCGCTCACGCACACCGTGAGCGCATCGGGGTGGCCGATCTGCGCGCCGATGGCCGCGGGCAGCCCGTAGCCCATGGTGCCGGCGCCGCCCGAAGTGAGCCAGTGGCGCGGGCTGTCGAAGCGCAGATACTGCGCGGCCCACATCTGGTGCTGGCCCACATCGGTCGAGACGATCGCGTCGCGGCCCGCGATGGCCCGCTGCAGCGACGACATGAGCTGCTGCGGCAGGATTTCTTCGGTCGACGGTGTGAAGGCCAGGCAGTCTTCGGCACGCCAGCGCTCGATGCGCGCCCACCACGGCGCCAGCCGCTCGGGCGCAAACTCGTCGGGCAGCAGCCCCAACAGCGCTTCGACGATGGCGCCGCAGTCGCCCACCATCGGCACGTCGACGTGCACCACCTTGTTGATGCTGCCGGGGTCGATGTCGATGTGGATCTTGCGGGCATGCGGGCAGAACTCGTCGAGCTTGCCCGTCACGCGGTCGTCGAAACGCGCGCCCACGCACACCACCAGGTCGGCCTCGTGCATCGCCAGGTTGGCTTCGAGCATGCCGTGCATGCCCAGCATGCCGACGAACTTCGGGTCGGACGCGGGGAACGCGCCCAGCCCCATCAGCGTGAGCGTGCACGGCGCATGCAGCCGGTGCACGAGTTGCGTGAACGCCTCGCAGGCCGCCGGCCCCGAGTTGATGAGCCCGCCGCCGCCGTAGAGCACCGGCCGGCGCGCGGTCGAGATCAGGTCGGCGGCGCGCTGCAGCATCGCCCGCGGCGGCAGCGGCGCGCGGCCCGTGCGCAGCGCACGCAGCGGCGCCGGTGCGGCGCCGTGCGTGAGGCGCATCAGCTGGATGTCCTTCGGCACGTCGAGCAGCACCGGACCGGGGCGGCCGGTGGTGGCGATGTCGAGCGCGCGGCGCACCAGCGCGGGCACGTCGTCGGCCGCGCGCACCTGACGGTTCCACTTGGTCACCGGGCGCGACATGCCCAGCGCGTCGCTCTCCTGGAAAGCCTGCGTGCCGATCACCGCCGTCGACACCTGCCCGCTGATGCACAGCACCGGCACCGAATCGCTCATCGCGTCGAGCAGCCCCGTGATCGTGTTGCCCACGCCCGGCCCCGAGGTGACCAGCACCACGCCCACGCGGCCCGTGCTGCGCGCATAGCCCTCGGCCGCATGCACCGCCGCCTGTTCGTGGCGCACCAGCACATGGCGCAGGCGGGGTTCGCCGTGCAACGCGTCGTACAGCGGCAGCGCCGCGCCGCCGGGGTAGCCGAAGATCGTGTCGACGCCGCACTCGACCAGCGTGTCGAGCAGCGCTTCGGCGCCGTTGCGCACGCGGGGTGGGGTCTCGGGCATGGCCGGCGAGAGGGAGGGCGAGGATGTGGGGGGAAGGTCGAGCAGTCGCATGCCGTCAATTCTTCCGCTATTGAGGCAGAATTTGCTTCTTTCTTTTGGCTGTTTAAGCTCGAAACATGAAAACCAATCGCCAAACATCGACAGACAACGAAGGATCTTTCGACAAGACCGATCTGGCGATCCTGCGGGTGCTGCTGCTCGACTCGCGCAAGACCCTGCAAGAGATCGGCAACGAGGTCGGCCTGTCGCCCACCAGCTGCTGGACGCGCATCAAGAAGCTCGAGGCCTCGGGCGTCATCAAGCGCTACACCGTCGACGTCGACCCGGCCAAGCTGGGCTACCACGATTCGGTGATCGTGCAGGTCACCCTCGAGAGCCACACCGACGAAACCCTGTACGACTTCGGCCGCACCCTCGCCACCATTCCCGAGATCCAGGAGGCCTACCTCGTGTCGGGCGACTACGACTACTACATCCGCATCGCCGTGCGCGACACGCGCGACTACGAGCGGCTGCTGCGCGAGAAGCTCTACAAGATTCCCGGCATTCGCCATAGCAAGTCGCACTTCGTGCTGCGGGTGCTGAAGGAGGCGACGGTGCCGCTGATCTGACGGGTCGACGGGCCCGCATGAACGAATGGTGGGTACGATCGCCGACGAACGGCCTTTCGCAGCCGCCATCCCCTTCCATGAGATCGACTTCGGAACCTCGAACCCTGATCGTCCTGAGCGGACTGCCCGGCACAGGCAAGACCACCATCGCGCGCGAACTCGTGGCGCGTGCCCCGTCGGTGTACCTGCGCATCGACGCCATCGAGCACGCACTGAAAACCGCAAGCGGGCGCGCTGACGACGTGGGCCCGGCGGGCTACGTCGTGGCCTACGCGCTGGCTCGGTCCAACCTTGCGCTCGGCATGTCCGTGGTTGCTGATTGCGTCAACCCGCTGTCGGTCACGCGTGAGGCGTGGCGGGCCGTGGCGACAGAGGTGTCGTCGCATCTGGTGGAGGTTGAGGTCGTGTGCTCAGACGTCGTTGAACATCGCAGGCGTGTGGAGAACCGGGAAGCCGACATGGCGGGCTTTGCGTTGCCGAGCTGGGAGGCTGTGCTTGGGCATGACTACGAGGCCTGGGGCACGAGCCGCCTGGTCATCGACTCGACATTGGTGAGTGCGAGCGAGGCGGCGGATCTGATCTGGCGGCGCATGCGTGAGCGGTAAATCGATGCGCTCCCGTTTCATCGACGCCTTCCTGGGCGCCATCGTGCTCGGCCCCTGGGCCGCGATGTTTGCGTATCTGGGCCTTGCACCGTTGGCCGCGTACTGGCTCGACGGCACCAAGCATCGCACGGGCTCCAGCCGCGGTTCTTCCTATTGGTGGAGCTTCCCAGACGCCGTGGCCGCGCAGTACCCGATGCTCACCTGGCTGCTCGAACTCAGGAGTCATGTCGTTGTGTGGAGCTGCCTGGCTGGGATGGTGATCGGGCCGGTGGTTGCGTGGATCATGAGCAGCCGCTTGAACCGCATGCGTCGCGGCATCCGGTGGTGAACCGGAACGAATGCCCATCCATGACCCCTACCTTGCGCACTGCCCTCGACTCGGATTTCGAATTTTCGTTCGATGCCAAGCGACAGGCGCTCGGCCCCTACGTGGCAGCGCGATGGGGATGGGATGACGATTTCCAGCGGAACCTGCACCAGAGCCGATGGCAGGAGCGCCCGTGGTCGGTCATCCTCAAGGGCGGCACACCGGTCGGCACGATCGCCACATGGGAGGTCGACGGTCACCGCCGCATCGGTGAGTTCTACGTCTTGCCGGATTTCCAGCGCGCCGGCATCGGTTCAGCGGTGCTTCGCCAGCTGCTGGCCCAAGCGGACCACGACAAACAGGCAGTGCGGCTGGAGCATCTGAAGTGGAACCCAGTTGGCGCGCTGTACGGGCGCCACGGGTTCGTTCACGAGAGCGCCAACGACACGCATTGCTTTCTGGTTCGCCACCCGATTGGCTCACATCGATGAAGCAGGCCGAGAGGAAGCGTTCGGCCCACACATAACCCTTAACCCGAAGGTGATGACTTGATCTCGGTGCAACCAGCACAACCCGACGAATGGAAGACCTATCGAGACCTGCGCCTGCGGGCCTTGCTCGACTCCCCGGACGCCTTCGGAAGCACGTACGAGGCGGAGGCCACGAGAACCGATGCGATGTGGTCCGCCCGCATTGCCGCGGCGACTTCGTCCGGGAAAGATCGCGTGCTTTTCGCGTTCAACCGCAACGACGCCTGCGGTCTCATCTGGTGCAAGTTGTCCAACGATGAGCCGGCTGTCGCCGACCTTTTCCAGATGTGGGTTGATCCTGCATCGCGAGGAATGGGAGCCGGTCGCGCTTTACTCGAAGCGGCGGTTTCCTGGGCTGCGCGCGCAGGGATGAAGCGCGTGGGCCTGGGTGTCACTGTCGCGGACACGCCCGCGATGCGCCTGTACATGGGGTGCGGCTTCCGCCCCGATGGCGCGTTGGAGCCGCTGCGGGAACACTCACCCCTGATGGTGCAGCCGATGAGCCTGGCACTCGGACCCGCCGGGCCGACAGCCTGACTATCGCGATGCCCGCACGCGGCCTCGTCGTGCGGCAACACGCGCCAGCCTCCCGTGCTCGCCATACATCGGCGAGCACACCTTCGCTTAAGCTCGACCGACTCAACTCTCTGAGGCTTCGCCATGCTCCAAATGCGCCCCGGGTGTGAATGCTGCAACCGAGACTTGCCGCCGGATTCAGCCGATGCCCGCATCTGTTCTTTCGAGTGGACGTTCTGCAGTGAGTGCGCGAGCCAACGCCTCGCAGGCACATGCCCGAACTGCGGCGGAGAGCTGGTCCCGCGCCCCTCGCGGCCAGCGGCCAAACTTGAAAAGTTTCCGGCTTCGACCACGCGAGTGTTCAAGCCTGAGGGGTGCGCGGCGGCATCGTGAAGAGCCCGTCGCCAGATCCGTCCCATCGACGACTTCTAGTGACCAAGAAGAGCGGAAGTTGATGGCTACGCTGCGAGGCCTTGCGAAACTGTTCGGCCGGAATCCCTCCCTCCAAGTTCGATCAGAGGAAACCATGAAATGGTCGCCGATTTCCGCTGTTGAGCTTGAAGCCTTGGTCGGACTCCAACTCTCGGAGTGCACACTGAGGGAACGCGAAATTTTTGCGCAGTACCGCATTCCATTTCGTCTAGCGGCTATCGAGCGCTCTGGTGAATTCGAGAGCGTCTTTGTTGTCGCGATGCACCGCAGCGTCGCCATGTACTTCGAGGATGTAGAAGAAGGATTCAACCTTTCTCCATTGCGCTCTGACGGTTCGATTGCTCGGCCTGGGTGGCAGCAGTGGAGCCTTCAAGAGGCACTTAATGGTCTTGTCTTTCTGCAGCCTGAATAGGATGGGATGCGGCCAACGGCGGACTTTCATCGAAGCTTCAGAATTTGGGCAGAAGCGCTCTATATTGCGGCATGCCCTATCGGATTCGATTGCCTGAAACGTACCTGTTGGTTCACTCAGCCAATACGCACAGCGGCTGCTGGACGGCAGAGGTTCTTCGCGCGTGTCACCGGGTTGGAATCGACTTGGAATCTATAGAGATCGTCGATGAGGAACAGGCCACAGCAGCGGGCGACCTTGCTAGCGTCGTCTTGAAGATCTGCGATCGGTTGTCTCCTGAAACCGGCCGGCGCCTGCCAGAAGAGATTCAAGCGGGCTGTCCGCAAGGCGTTTCGGCCAAGCTGATAAGGGCGGCCTCACCGGCGGATTTCTCCCTTGAATCTGGGGACATCTCCACTGCATATTTCAGGCGTGAGTTCGCAGTGGACAGCGACATGATCTTTCATACAACAAGCTGCGCAAGGCTTACACACCGTGCTACCGGTCGCAGCGTGCGCAGCACGGCGCATCGCTCGAGGGCTCTCAACTCCGAAGAGGCGCTCTTTCTCTTGGAGTCCCTTATGAGGAGCGGCGCCGAGGTGGCATAGTCGTCCGCTTTCGGCTAGATGCAAACTCACACGAACGCCTCCCAACTAACGACGCAAGATCTGAAACATGAACTACGTTTCCGCAGTGCTGAGAAAGTTGATCGAGACTTCGATGGTCCATGAACGCTCGAGATTTCATCTATGACGTTTGTTAAGCGCCGCTTTCAGCAAGACGACACAGCGCCTGCGGACTTGCAGGCACTAGGCGTTGAGGAAAGGCGACTGCCCACGGGGGCATGGGATTGGGCTGTCGATGAGGAAAGGGAAGCTTCTTTCACTCAGCTTCTCAGCGCCACGAGCGAAATGCGTGAAGGTGACTATTGGTATGCGCTCATCACAGTTCATTCGCTGGCCGTGATTCAGATCAACGCATGGTCATCAGTTCAGATCGGGGACCGACTTCATCTCAAGGCAAACTTTAGTCAGTTGCCGAGCAACCTCTCTAGCTCCGGGGAGGCCCAGTTCCGGGAGTTGGCTCATGAGGCAATGAAGATTCTTTCGGTGCGCTCAGACGGCCTACTCTTCGTCGACACCGCACATCGATCGTAGGTCTGCTCTGGGCGCATCGTCGGCCCTGGGTACGATGGCTCACATCGGCCAAGACCAGCCCTTCGACGGGCCGATCATTCGTAAACTCGCGATGCCCTTCACAGCCTGACGTCAAACGATGGACTTCTACGACGACCTCGCCCCGCTGTATCACCTGATGTTCCCCGACTGGAACCACAGCATCCGGCGGCAGGGCGAGCAGCTCGACAGCGTCATCCAATCAGAATGGCCCGGGCATCGCACGGTGCTCGACGTCTCCTGCGGCATCGGCACCCAGGCTCTTGCGCTTGCCGGGCGGGGCTACTCCGTCGTCGGGTCAGACCTGTCGAGCAGGGAAATCGAACGTGCTCGGCGCGAAGCGGACCTTCGCGGCTTGGCCGTCGACTTCAAGGTCGGAGACATGCGCACGGCCCACGAGGACCACGGTACTGGATATGACCTCGTCATTTCGTGCGACAACTCGGTCCCTCACCTGCTGACCGACGAAGACCTGCTGCTTGCGTTGCGCCAGTTCCTCGCATGCTTGCGCCCCGGCGGCGGGTGCGTCATCACGGTCAGGGACTACGACAAGGAAGAGCGCGGGACGAACCTGGTCAAGCACTATGGCGCGCGGGTTGAGGACGGCAAGCGGTACGTGCTGTTCCAGGTCTGGAATTTCGACGGCGACCACTACGACTTTTCCTTCTTCGTCGTCGAAGACGAGCTGGCCACCGGGCTGGTGAAGACCCATGTCATGCGCTCCAGGTACTACGCAATCTCAGTCGAACGTCTTTGCGAGCTGATGAGAGAGGCTGGCTTCGAGGACGTGAAGCGACTCGACGCCGCGTTCTATCAGCCCGTCTTGGTCGGAACCAAGCCTGTGACTGGGTAGCTTGCTTCCGCGGGCAGAATGCGGGCACTAGCAGACACCAGCCAACCATGAAGCTGCCCCGTATCTCCTGGAGATTTTTCGCACTTGCTGCGCTCGTAGGCGGTGCCCTTTTCAACGAAAAGGTTCTTTCAAGAAATCCAGATCTGGAGAGAAGGCTCGTTGGCTGTTGGGTCGGAACTTCAGGCAGTGACTCGGCTTTTCCCGGGTCGGTCGTGTTCAAGTTCGAGGCGGATGGGACATTCAAGGGGCGTGGCGTAGAGAGCCTGATCACCAACAGGAAGCTGTCTAAGGTCGTGAAGGCATCTGGCACTTGGAAAGTCCAAAGAAACAAGTGGACACTTAGGTACACCGAGTCGAACGGGTCTCTGCTATTTCCTCGGCCCGGAGCGGAGTGGAACTTCAAAGTTTTCGATGTGACCGATGACGCGTTGGACGCCAGAGGCTGGGGCGCGAATGGGCGAAGTTTTGGCCTGGGTCGAATCAATCCCAACTCCAATGAATGTGTTGGCGAAGCGGGGGTGTCAGCCTAGGCTAGCTCGCACTGCCTGAGCTTCTGCTTCAGCCCCTTTGCGCCGATACCGATCGCAAGCGGGCCAGGTTCGCACATGAGCGATGCATCGCCTTACCATCCCTGATTTTTTCCAATCGCGACCCATGCACCAATCACTCGGCCTCGTCTCCCTGGTGGTCCCCGACTACGACAAGGCGCTCGAATTCTTCGTCGGCACACTGGGCTTCGAACTCGTCGAAGATACGCCCGTGCCGGCGCAAGGAAAGCGCTGGGTCGTGGTCAAGCCTCAGGGTGGACAAGGGGCCTGCCTTCTCCTGGCGCAAGCGTCGGCGCCAGAGCAGCAACGCGCTGTCGGCGACCAAGCTGGCGGCCGTGTGTTCCTGTTCCTGTACACGGACGACTTCTGGCGCGACTACGAAAAGTACAAGGCCGCCGGCGTCGAATTCGTTCGCCCACCGGAGGAACAGCCGCACGGGATCGTGGCGGTGTTCAAGGACCTGTGCGGAAACATGTGGGACCTGATCCAGCCCAATGCCAGCAACAGGAGCTGGCAGCTGTAAGAATGCCCTCCCGCGTTTGCACGAATCTCACACACCACCTGCGAAAGAACCGCCCATGACCGAGACCGCCAAGGTAAAAGGACCCGCCTCGTACTTCCCCTCCATCGAGAAGACCTACGGCCAGCCGATCGCGCATTGGATGGACATTCTTCAGGCTGCGGGCCCGCTGAAGCACATGGAGCTCGTGAGCCAGCTCAAGACCCAGCATCAGATGGGTCATGGGCATGCGAATGCGTTGGTTGCAGCGTTTCTTGCGAAGAAGTAGCACGGGCCCTACCGCTCCCCGATGACACCCCAGAAGCAGCAGCTCGAACAGCATTTGGAGGACCGTGATCTCGTCTCGATCTATCGGACGGGCATCGACGATTCGCAGATCCAAGGCTTCGTGCTGGCGGTCTCGTCAGAACTGGTCCTGATTCAGTACGTCTACGACTTCCGGTTGGACGGCTTGATGGCGCTGCGAACTGAAGACATCACACAGGTGGAATTGACGGCCACTCACAGCCTCCAGAAGAAGCTGATCTTCGAAGAAGGCTTGGGGCAGCAGGTTCCCTTTGGCTTCGAGTTTGACGTGCGCAGTTGGCGCACGTTGATTGCGCAGCTGACCTTGCGTCACGCGCTGATGATCGTGGAATGCGAGGCCGGCGAAATCAACGAGTTCTTGATCGGGCGAGTTGTTCAGACCAAAGGCGACTCGCTGCAAATCGAGCATTTCACGGGGGCCGGCAACTGGGCAGGCAGCCCATCCCTGGTGAGCTACCGAGACATCACGTGCTGCCAGGTCGGCAACAACTACGCGAATGTCTACCAGCGCCACTTCGAGCGCCTTGCGAGCGCCCTTCACTGAACAGCACGGCCTCTTGTTCCGGCCAAAGCCCCCGCCTAGCATGCACCTCACCCCCAGCCAGGAGAGCCCATGCAGCTTCACACCGCCCGCATCTTCGTCCAGGACCTCGCCCTCGCCTCCCGCTTCTATGAAGAGATCCTCGGCCTGCCCCTGAAGGCCGACGGCCGCGACCAGGGCTTTTGCGTGTTCGGCGCAGGACCCATGAGCCTGGTGGTCGAAAGTGTCGAAGCAGATGCCCCGCCAGAAGACCTGGCCTTGGTGGGCCGCTTCACAGGCCTGTCTTTCGACGTGGAAAACATCCAGTCGAAGTACACAGAACTCTCGTCGCTCGGCGTGGCCTTCAGCGGCCTCCCCGAGCCGCAGTCCTGGGGCGGCATCCTCGCCACGTTGCGCGACCCCGCCGGCAACGAGCTTCAACTGGTGCAGCAGCCCCGAACGTAGCCATTGGTGCACAGTCGTCATACAATGAGAATAATTCTTATTTGGATGGCCTGGCCACCGCACTACGTCCGCCATGGCCGCCGATCCCGCTCTGCACCCGCACATCCACACCCTCTATAGCGAGCACCACGGGTGGTTGCAGGGCTGGCTGCGCAGGAAGCTCGGCAATGCCTTCGATGCGGCAGACCTCGCGCAAGACACCTTCCTGCGCATCCTCACCGCGCCAGACCACACGCCCGAGAAGCAGTGCGACTGGCAATTGCGGGAGCCGCGCGCCTACCTGACGGTGGTCGCCAAGCGGCTGCTGGCCAATCTGTACCGCCGGCGTTCGCTGGAGCAGGCCTACCTCGAGGCCTTGAGCGCGTTGCCCGAGCCGCTGGCGCCCTCGCCCGAGCAGCAGGCGATCATTCTCGAAACCCTGCAGGAGATCGACGCCATGCTCGACGGCCTGGCGCCGCCGGTGCGCCAGGCCTTCCTGATGGCGCAGCTCGAAGGACTGGGCTATGCGGAGATCGCCGCGAAGCTGGGCGTGAGCGAGCGCACCGTCAAGCGCTACATGGCCGAGGCCATGGCCCGCTGCATCCTGCTGGTCGCGTGACGGTGCAACGCACGATGG
The DNA here is from genome assembly GCF_009811375.1 of Variovorax boronicumulans. Classification (NCBI taxonomy): domain Bacteria; kingdom Pseudomonadati; phylum Pseudomonadota; class Betaproteobacteria; order Burkholderiales; family Comamonadaceae; genus Variovorax; species Variovorax boronicumulans. The sequence continues at coordinate 1,637,135 of NZ_BKDH01000001.1, read as the reverse complement.
CGGTCGTGGTCGACAAGGCCGTCGCCCTGCAGGCGGCGCAATGGTTCGTCCTGCTGCAGTCGGGCGAGGCCACGGCGGCCGATCGCACGCAATGGACACGCTGGCGTGCGGCCGACCCCGCGCACGAAGCGGCCTGGCAGCGCGCCGAGCAAGTCAGCGGCAAGTTCGGCAGGCTGCCGGGCGCGCTGTCGATGCCGGTGCTGGGCCGAGCGGTGCGAAGCGACCGCCGCACAGCTGCCAAGGCACTCGCCGTGCTGCTGACCGCGGCACCTGCCGGCTGGCTGGCCTGGCGCGCCTCACCGGCGCGCGAATGGCTGGCCGACCACCGCACCGCCACGGGCGAACGCCGCGAACTGCAACTGGCCGACGGCACGCGCGTGCAGCTCAACACCGCGACGGCCATCGACGTGGCCTACGGCGCGACGCAGCGCGTGGTGCGGCTGCATGCGGGCGAAATACTCATCGAGACGGCACCCGATGCCGTGCCCTCTTCCGATCCCGCCTACCGCCCCTTCATCGTCGAGACCGCGCAGGGGCGCCTGCGTGCGCTGGGCACGCGCTTCGTGGTCCGGCAGCACGAAGGCGATCGCAGCCATCTGACGGTGCTCGACGGCGCGGTCGAGGTTCGCCCCGACCACGCGCGCAGCCTGACGGCGGTGGTGCGTGCCGGCGAGCAGGCCATGTTTTCTTCGGCGGCCATCGGCGAGATCACGGCGGCAGACGCCGATGCCGACGATTGGTCGCGCGGTGTCCTGCGCGCCAGGAACATGCGGCTGCACGACTTCCTCGCCGAGCTGGGCCGCTACCGGCCCGGCGTGCTGCGCTGCGATCCGGCGGTGGCCGACCTGCGCGTGTCGGGCGTGTTCCAGCTGCGCGACACGGGCCCGGTGCTCGACAGCCTGCCGCAGGCCTTGCCGGTGGACGTGCTCTTTCGCACGCGCTATTGGGTCACGGTGGTCGCGCCGGGCGGTTGAGGCATCGGGTGCTGGCGGCGATTCCGGCCGTGACGATTTTTTCTGTCGCGGCCTGTCCCCTTTTCTTTCCTCGCGTGTGAAGCCTTGAGGAACAGCAACTTCACACCCCTTGCAGGAGAGAGAGAAATCCATGGCCCGTCGCCGACCGTCCCCCCTTGATTCCGACGCCGTCTCGTTGCGTGCGCTGTCGCTCGCCGTGCATGGCGCGTTGTTCGCCATGGCATGCGCTGCTGCCGGGACGGTCGCCGCGCAGACGCCGGGCACGCCCAGCGCACCGGCCGCACAAGCCGAAGCACGCAAGGCCTACAACATCGCACCCGGTCCGCTCGACGAGGCACTGTCGAGCTTCGCCGCCTCTGCCGGCGTGAGCATCACGATTCCGCCTGCCCTCGCGCAGGGCAAGCGGTCGCCCGGCCTGCAGGGCCAGCACGCCGTGGGCGAAGGCTTCGCGCGGCTGTTGGCCGGCTCGGGCCTCGAGGCGGCGGGTGGTGCGGGCGGCGCGTATGCACTGCGCCGCTCGAGCATCGGCGGCCCTGCAGACACCGGCGCCGACGGCAGCACGACGCTGGCACCGGTCACCGTCACGGCCGAGGCCGAACGCAGCGCCACCACCGAAGGCACGCGCTCGTACACGGCGCGCGCGCTGACGCTCGGCAAGGGCGAGCAGGCGCTCAAGGACATTCCCCAATCGGTGAGCGTGATCACGCGCCAGCGCATGGATGACCAGGGCCTCGTCGACCTGCGCGACGCGGTCAACAACGTCACGGGCGTGGTGGGCGTCAAGGGCGTGGGGCCGGGCATGGTCCTCACGTCGCGCGGTTTCCAGATCGACGCCTGGCAATACGACGGCGTGCCCGTGCCGCGCAACATGTACTCGCTGGGCAACTGGGCCACCGAAGACACGGTGTTCTTCGACCGCGTGGAAGTGCTGCGCGGCGCCTCGGGCCTGCTGCAGGGCACGGGCAGCCCGGGCGGCGCGATCAACCTCGTGCGCAAGCGCGGCCAGCCCGAGAAGACGCTCACGCTCACCGGCAAGGCGGGCTCGTGGGACCACTACGGCGCGCAACTCGACGCCGGCGGTCCGCTCAATGCCGAAGGCACGCTGCGCGGCCGCGTGGTGGTCGACGAAGACCGCAGCCACTCGTTCACCGACTACGTGTGGCGCAAGACGCGCTCGCTCTACGGCGCCATCGACTACGACATCTCGCCCGACACCACCGTCGGCTTCGGCGTGAGCCACTCGCACGCCAAGGGGCGTCCGATGCTGCGCGGTTTTCCGCGCTACCCGGACGGCACCGACATCGGCCTGCCGCGCTCCGTGTTCACGGGCGCCCTGTGGAACCACAGCGACATCGAGCAGACCACGGTGTATGTCGACGCCGAGCACCGCTTCAACGACAAGTGGAAGCTGAAGTTCTCCGCGCTCGGCATGAACGAGAAGAACAGCGCGCAGCACCAGCGCATGCACGGCGACGTGCAAGCCGACGGCAGCGGGCTGAACTTCGCCGACTGGGACACCCGCTTCGATTCGCGCAAGCTCGGCTTCGACGTCTACCTGCGCGGACGCTTCGACGCGCTGTCGATGCAGCACGACCTGACCATCGGCGCCAACTACTCGAAGTTCGAGTCGACCGACCGGTATGCGCGCCGGTTCAGCGGCGGCGGCAACATCTTCGCCATCGACCACAACCGCCCTGCGCAGAACTACGACACCATCATGGCGGCGGGCGGCGGGAAAAGCCACACGCACTACGACGTGCGGCAAAAGGGCATCTACGGCAGCTGGCGGGCCCAGTTGGCCGAGCCGCTCACGGCCATCGTCGGCGCGCGCCTGAGCTGGTACGACTACCTCTACTCGAGCCAGTCCGCGGGCTTCACGAGCACCGTCAGCACGTCGGGCGAAGTGACGCCGTACGTCGGCCTCGTGTTCGCGCTCAACAAGCAATGGTCGGCCTACGCGAGCTACACCGACGTGTTCGAGCCGCAGACCGAGCGCACCGTCTCGGGCGACGGGCTCAAGCCCATCATCGGCAGCAACTACGAGGTGGGCCTGAAGGGCGAACTGATGGACGGCCGCCTGAACACCTCGCTGGCCGTGTTCCGCTACGACCACACCAACCGCGCCGTGACCGACCGCGACGGCGGCTTTGCCTGCGACGGCTGGTACTGCTCCAAGTCGTCGGGCAAGGTGCGCAGCCAGGGCTTCGAGGCCGAGGTCAGCGGCGAGGTCGCGCCGCGGCTGCAGCTCACGGCGGGCTACACCTACAACACCACCCGGTTCCTCGAAGACCCGGACAACAAGGGCAAGATCTTCAGCCAGTGGACGCCCAAGCACATGCTGCGCGTGTGGACCAATTACCAGCTGCCCGGCGACTGGAGCCTGCTCAGCGTGGGCGGTGGATTCAGCATCCAGAGCCACACGCTAGGCTACGACCGCACGTACAAGGTGCCCGGCTTCGCCGTGTGGAGCGCACGCCTGGCCTACCAGCTGACGCCGGAGGTGGCGCTGGCCGTCAACATCAACAACGTCTTCGACAAGCGCTACTACATCCCGGCCTACAGCGAGGCCAACGGGAACAACAACTACGGCGATCCGCGCAATGTGCTGTTCACGGTGAAGTACACGCCGAAGCTGTGAGTTAGGGAGAAGGGGCGCGCGGGTGGCGTGGCCCCTTTTCGTTCTCGCGCTGCCAACGCGCGGAAAATAGCCTTGCCATGAACTACATGATTTCGAACGAACGAACCGTCACCTGGCAGGAGTTTGGCCATCTGATGGCGTTGGTCGGTTGGGGCAGCGGGTACGACGAAACATCGTTCGAACGCTCCCACCGGGCCTACCCGCTCGTCGTCCACGCACGTGCAGGCAGCGGCGCGCTTCTCGGCTATGTCTCAGCCTTCAGCGACGGGGCATTCACGACGATGCTCGGTGAACTGGCTGTCCACCCGGACGCCCAGGGCTCGGGCATCGGCCGGGCGCTACTGAGCGCCGTTGAAGCGGAGTTTCCTGGTGTCCCTGTCTATGTCAAGGCGCTGGGCAATGCGAAGCGATTCTTCGAGGCATGCGGCTATCGCAGCCCGAGCGAAGAAATGACAGTGCTGTTCAAAAAGGCTCGTTCTGGCTCCGGGCAGGCTCTTTGATCAGTGCATGGCCCCGATGCGAGAGACACAACGAACGCCTCCTGATGATGAGTAACCCCGAAACGACTGCGTGGGTACGGGCGAACGCTGGACGCGTCACGCATGAGTGAAAAACTGAACTTCGTAGGGGGCGCCATCGGCCTCCTGGTCCTGCTGGGCGGCACGGTTTTCTGGCTCCGACACGACCTGAAGCGCCTGCGCAGCCTCAAGCGAAAGCTGCGGCTCGGCGCCCTGCTTACGCAGGCAGAACAGGACGAGCTGGCGTCGCTGCAGGGAAAGTACCCCTGGGCCTGACGACCGCCCTCGCCTTCACGACGTACCTCGAACGGATCAGAACCTGATCCACACCGAAGCCGCACTGCGATCGGCCTCGCCGTGAAACACAGCTTCGATGTTGTTGCCATCCGGGTCCAGCACGAACGCCGCGTAGTACCCCGGGTGGTAGGCGCGTTCACCCGGCGGGCCGTTGTCCCGACCTCCGTGCGCCAATGCGGCCTGGTAGAAGGCGTCGACCATGGCCCGGTCCTGCGCCTGGAATGCGATGTGGTGGCGCCCGGTGAGTTCGCCCTGCACTTCGTCGCTGTCGCGCGTCGACACGAACAGTTCGTCGGCCCAGAAGTTGCGCGCGTCGGAGCCGCCCATCGGGATCTTCAGCGCCTCGAAGACGGCGCTGTAGAAGACCTTGCTGGCCGCCAGATCGCGAACGACCAGTCCGATGTGGTCGATCAGGCGGCCGCGATGCAATTCTTTTTGTGCACTCATGAAGCGCTCCTGTCAGCGGAGATCGGAGTGGCGGAATCTACCAAAGCCAACCTCGGATATCGAGCGACAGGGTTTGCATCTCAGGGCCGACTCAGCTTCAGCAATTTCTTCCATGCGGTCAGCGACGCGCCATGCGATGGCGGGCGCGCCTGCAGCCATGCCTGCGCCGATGCATGCGGCGGGTAGTGGCTTCGCAGCGCCGGATCGGCACCTGCAGCCACCAGCAGCCGCGCGATCTCGAGGTGGTTGCGCGTCACCGCGCGCATCAGCGCGTTGTCCGTCCAGAACCCCGCTGGCGGCAAGGCGCTTTCAGTGCCAGGCGCGGGCGCGAACGGCACCCGGCCGACAGGCAGCGTGGCCTGCAGCAACGTCGGTGAACCTGCCTGCGACGCGAGCGAAACGTCTTTGCAAGGAGGCGGCAGCACATGGACCAGGCGGGGCAGCCCCGACGAGGTCTGCGGCTGCGGCACCAGCTCGCTGCGCAGCGGCGCGGGGGTCTGGTGGTTCACGTCGACGCCCAGGGCCAGCAAGGCGCGCACGGCCTCCACGTTGCCGGCATCGACCGCCGACGCCAACGGCGTCATGCGTCCGCACGCGACGGTTTCGAAGGCGCGATAGGCGGCCAGAGCCTCCTTTGGCTTCTGCTGCAAGATCAGCAGGTAGACCCGTGCCTCGGCCGGTGCCCCTGCTTCGAGGGACGGCCACTGCGGCGGGTCCATGGCCCGGTGCAGCAGGCGGGCTGCCTGCAGATGCCCCTGCGTCGCGGCTGCACGCACAGTGCGCTCGGTCGCCGGCAGGCCCTGCGCCAGCAGCAGGCGAACGATCCCCGCATCGCCGCCCCTGGCCGCTGCATCGAGCGCGTTGTGCCCATCGGCATCGGCGCCCCGCACTGCGTCCGGCTCCATGACCGCCAGGAGCTGCCGAATGCTCTCCAGGCTCCCCTTCTCCGCCGCCATCGCCAGCGCCGACACGCCCTGCGCATCGCGCACATCAGGACGAGCGCCCGCGGCGAGCAACAGCCGCACACGCGCCGGGTCGTGCGCATGCTCGATCAGCGGCGGGTTCGAACTCGCGGCGTTGGGGTCGGCACCGGCGGCCAGCAGCGCCCGAATGGCCCAGGTCGTGGGCGCGAAGAACAACGGAAGGCCGCCGTTGCGATCGGGGGTGTCGGGGTTCGCGCCCGCCTTCAGCAGCAGCGCCAGGGTCTGGCGGTAGTCGATGGCGTGCGTGTCGCTGATGCCGCCGGAGCCCGCGAACTTGGCTGCGCGCAGCAGCGCCGTCTCGCCGTCGTTGGCGTTGCGGTAGTTCACATCGGCATGGCGACGCAGCAGCAACTTCACCATCTGCGCGTTGCCTTGCTGCGCGGCCTTCATCAGCGGCGAGTCGCCCACATTGAAACCGTAGCCCTGCACATCGTTGGCACCAAAGCCCTGCGCAAGAAATTCCTCGACCTCGCGCAGGCGACCGCGCTCCACGGCATCGAAGAACGGGATCTGCGCTTGCGCGGACGTCGTGTCGCGAGCGGGTTTGGCCTCGGCCGGATGCGCGGGCATGTGGAGCATGAGAGCTGATGCGAAGGCGATGCACCAATGAAAGGATGGGTTTCGTGTGAACACTGCGGTCAGGCCTCGCTGGCCTGTCGATCGATACCCGCCACGAGGCCTTGCAGCCACAGGCGGTGATCACTGAAAGTACCCAGTCGCTCCTCGGCCGCCTCCCTCACGGCCAGGTGCTGGTCCAGGTACCGGAACCCGACCCGCCGTGCGGCCTCGTGCAGAACGCCCTCCGGCACTTCGTTTTCGTACAGCGCGTCGAACCGGGTCACCCAGAAGCCTTGCTCGGTCAACGCGATCCGCTCGAAGGCGCGAGGGTCTTCCACGCTGAACTCGACGAACTCCAGGCCGTCCGGGTGCGCGCGCAGGCCCGTCACCCGGCTGCTGCGATCCCACAGCGGAACCCATGGCGGCCCGTCGGGTGCGCGGGCGCCGTGGTACGCGAGGAACGGCGGCCCCAGGCAGACCGTGCGGAACACTTCATGGAGGCACTCGCCCATCGCCAATTGCACCAAGGGCGCGGACGCGCCGAGCTGCTGCAATGTCGACATCCGCAAGGTCTCTGCAACCACGGTCATCCTGCGTCCTCCTTGATCTGCTTTGGGCCGATGTTAGCCACGCCCGCCACGTGCAGCCGCTCTTGTATTCTTGCTTCCACGCCGCGCGACGTTCATTAGCGGACTGCGCGGCCGCTTCAAGCCATGACCCCCTCTCACGCCGACTTCTTCATCGACAAGGGCTATGTGCGGTTGGAAGGCTTCCATCCGCACAAGCAGATCGCGGGCCTGCGGCAGAAGCTGCTCGATGAGATCAAGCGCCTGAAAGCCTTGTCCGGTGGAAAGAGCCTGCCCGGCGCGCTGCAAAAACTCCCCGTCTTCCAGCAGATCGGCAAGCTGTCCGCGCTCGTCAAGGTGCCCGGCGTGCACGAAGCGCTGGTGACGCTGGCGCTGATCGACTGCGTCACCCGACTCGGTGGACGTGCCCCGACCGCCATCCAGGACACGCAGCTGCTGCTGTCCCCGCCCCTTCAAGGCGCCTCGACCCTCACGGGCCTGAACTGGCATGTCGACGTCTCGACCCGACCGCAAGACCCGCTGCCGGGAATCCAGGCCTTCTTCCTGATCGACGACGTGGCACCCGGCGGCGGCGCGACGCTGGCATTGGCCGGATCGCATCGCGTCGGCACACCGGGGCGGGTTGCGGCCTCCGAGCTGAGGCAGCTTCTGAAGACGACCGGCGACCTGGCGCAAAGCCTCCATCCACTGGGCATCGACCTCGTCGAGATGTCAGGGCGCGCGGGCGATGTCTTCCTGATGGACCTGCGCCTCTTGCACACGCCCTCCGTCAACTCGACGAAGAACGTGCGGATGATGGCGACGACGCGCTGCTTCCTGAACACCTGAAGCGAGTGCACGACAGCGCCTCGCATCACCAAACAGGTTACCCACCGCACTGGCATCGCGCCCGCCTCAGGCGTAAGCTGACCACCACCCGGCCAGCCAAGGCCATGCCGCCAAGCGGCACCCGCTGCGCCGAACTGTGCGAAAGGACCCACCATGCTGTCCGATTCGTCTGTCACGACCATGCTTCCCGTGAAGGACATGGACCGCGCGCGTGCCTTCTACGAAGGCTGCCTGGGCCTGAAGGCCGGTGGCTTGCGGCCCGACGGCAAGTTTGTCTACACGGTGGGCGGCAGCACGCTGGCGCTGTTCCCCAAACCCGAGGGCACCAAGGCCGACCACACGGCGATCAGCTTCCAGGTGCCGGACATCGCCGCCAGCATCGACAAGCTGAAGCGCGCCGGCGTGGTGTTCGAGGACTACGACTTTCCCGATCTGAAGACGGCCGACCATGTCTGCGTGCTCGGTTCGGAAAAGGCGGCGTGGTTCAAGGACACGGAAGGCAACTTCCTGTGCATTCACGAGGACCTTGCGCCGGCGTAGCTGGCTCGCCGTGAGCAGCTACGGCGCCAGAGATTGGCCGTCCGGCAACGTCCGTCCCGCGGCGCGGCGCGTCGAGGCGAACACGCTGGTGCCCAGCCACCGCCACAGGTCTTGCGCGTCGCACCTCGCCCCATCGACACGGATCTCGCGCGACTGAAGCGCCTGCGCAGGCGTGCGATCGCCCGTCCACACTTCGGTCAAGGCGCGCACGGAGGCATCCACCACGAGCGTCAGCTCACGCCCCGGGTCGTCGCGGCACAGATCGGCCACGCCGTCCTCCACCACGAGCCACCACGCGCGCTCGCGCGTCCGTGCGTCGCGGAGCTGGAAGTGGATGATCACCGGTCGGGGCGGGAACTCCTGAATGCACGCGAACCGGCGCATGTCCCACATGAGCAGGCCCGCATCCAGCTCATCGTCGCGCAGCCGGCTGCCGATCCACTGCGCACCCCAATGGCCCAGCGCCATGACGATGGGTCGAAGTTCCTCGCCGGCCTCGGTGAGGCTGTATTCCCACACCTTGCCGACGGTGTTGCGGCGCACGACACCGAATTCCTCGAGGCGATGAAGCCGCTGCGCCAGCAGGCTGGTGGACATTCGCGGTACCCCGCGATGCAGGTCGTTGAAGCGCTTGCTGCCGCACAGCAATTCGCGCACGACCAGCGGCGTCCATCGCTCGCACAACACCTCGGCCCCCCTGGCGACGGTGCAGAACTGACCGTAGGTGTTTTCCATCGCCTCGTCTCCAGAGCGGCAACGCTTCAGATTCTGGACTTGTTCGCTCGCCTGGTCACGCGCAAGCTGCCCCCGACTTCCTCACTCTTTTCGGAGACGACTCATGACGATCCAACTCACACGCATGGACGGCGGGACCGTGGACCTTTCGCCGGAGATCCTGCAGTCGTTCAAGGCCACGTTCAAAGGCCAGGTGCTGACCGCGGAGGACCCGGCCTACGAGGAGTCGCGCAAGGTCTGGAACGCGATGATCGATCGTCGCCCGGGCCTGGTGGCGCGCTGCACCGGCACGGTCGATGTCGTGCAGGCCGTCCGGTTCGCGCGCCAGCATGGGCTTCTGAGTTCCGTGCGCGGCGGCGGCCACAACATCGCAGGGCTTGCGGTCTGCGAGGGCGGCCTCATGATCGACATGTCGCTGCTCCGAGGTGTCTGGGTCGATCCGGCGCGTCGCACGGCGCGCGCGCAAGCGGGCTGCACGCTGGGCGACGTCGATCGCGAGACGCAGCTGCACGGGCTCGCCGCCGTGCTCGGTTTTGTGTCTGCCACCGGGATCGCGGGCCTCACCGTCGGTGGCGGATTCGGCTACCTCACGCGTCGCCATGGCTGGACCTGCGACAACGTGGTCTCGATGGAGGTCGTGACGGCCGGCGGCGAGGTCCTGCGTGCGTCTGCGGACGAGAACGAGGACCTGTTCTGGGCGCTGCGTGGTGGCAGCGGCAACTTCGGCATCGTCACCTCCTTCGAGTACCGGCTCTTTCCCGTCGGCCCCGAAATCCTGGGCGGTGCGATCGCATGGAGCGGCGACGACGCCCGGCAGGTTCTCGACGCCTACCGTGCGTTCAGCGCAGAGGCCCCGCGCGAACTGACCAGCGTGGCGGTTCTGCGGATCGCGCCGCCGGCGCCCTGGCTCCCGAAGGAGGTGCACGGCAAGCCGATCGTGGCCATCTTCGTCTGCTACACCGGCAAGGTCGAAGAGGGAGAGGCATTGATCGCACCGCTGCGCGCGCTTGGCCGGCCGGTGGCCGACATCGTGACGCGCCGGCCCTACACGCAGATGCAGAGCCTGCTCGACGCCACGCAGCCCAAGGGACGGCGCTACTACTGGAAGTCGCACTACCTGCCTGGCATCGATCAGCGGACCATCGACCTCGCCGTGACGCATGCGGGCCGGATTCAATCGCCCCATTCGGCCATCCTCCTGTTCCAGATACAGGGTGCGCTGGGCGAGCTGCCTGCCGGGCATTCGCCGGCGGGCAACCGGGACGCGGCCTATGTGCTGAACATCGCGGGCTCCTGGGAGAAGCCGGGCGACGACGACATCCACATCCAGTGGGCGCGGGACTGCTTCGAAGCGACGCGCGCCTGCTCGACAGGCGGGGCCTACATCAACTTCCTGACGGAGGAAGAGGGTCAGGACCGCATCGAAGCCGCATACGGCCGGGCCAACCTGGACAAACTCGCGGCACTCAAGCGCAGGTACGACCCCGGGAACTTCTTCCGTCACACAAAGAGTGTCTCCGGCTGAACCGATCGTCGGCGACTTGTTGGCGGCCCTTCACAGGTGCATCCGGCGCAGGCGCCCGGTGATCTAGTCCCACGCAGGAAGCTGCAGCAAGGCATCGGTGGGACGGTCCAGGATGTCGACGCCAGCGAAAGCGGTCCCACCCGGCAAGAGCCGGGCGTCGCAAATGACTTCCCAGCCGTGGCTTTCAGTGCGCCGGGCCAGGCACACCTCCTCGCCGGCCGCGAGGAGCTTGACGCATTCGCCAACGCTGACGCGCTGTGCGGTGCCAAGAGAAAACTCCGTCGAACCGAACTCCTTCTCCACGACCGGGTGAATGGCGACGAGGTCCACCTTTCCGTCCTTGAAGTGAACCGCGGTAATTGCGTGCTGGGCCATCTTCGACCTCCATTCGTGCAGAGAGAGCCCCGACAGGCCCACGCTTCGACTGTACGCCCGCAGCGGCAAGCTCTGCGTCGTCATGGCGGAAAGCCGATGCCGGCGAAGGGGCTGGCGGGCTCGCCAGCCGGCGCTACAAGCTGCGGGCGATCTGCTCGCGCAGCCATCGATGCCCCGGGTCGCGATGCCGCCGCTCGTGCCACAGCATCGCCATCTCGTAGCCCGGCACCTCCAGCGGCGCTTCCACCACGCGCAGCCCTGGCGCGCCGCGCGCCAGGCGCTCGGGCAGCATGGCGACCATGTCGGTGCTGGCCAGCACGGACATCATGAAAAGAAAGTGCGGCACCGACAGCGCCACGCGCCGCGTGAGGCCCTGCGCCGCCAGCGCCCCGTCGGTCGGCCCGGCAAAGCCGCCGCCGCTGAGCGACACCACCACATGCTCCAGCGCGCAGAACTGCGCGAGCGTGGGCCGGCGCTTCAGGCGCGGGTGCCCTGCCCGCCCGGCCAGCACGTAGCGCTCGTGGAACAGCACGCGCCGGTGCAGGCCGGGCGGCGCGCCCACGCTGGTGTGGAAGAACAGGTCGATCTCCGCCTGCTCGAGCTGACGCGCCATGCGCGTAGGCACGGCCTCGACCACGGCCAGCCGGGTGTGGGGCGCGGCCGCGCGCAGGCCGGCCAGCGCGGGCAGCAGGATGGCCGACTCGGCGTAGTCGGCCGCGGCCACGCGCCAGGTGGTGGTCGCCTTGGCCGGGTCGAAGGGCTGGCTGGGCGCCACCGCGCGGCCCAGCGATGCGAGCGCTTCGCGCAGCGGCTCGCGCAGTTCGTCGGCGCGCGCGGTGGGCCGCATGCCGCGCTGCGCGGGCACGAGCAGCGGGTCGCCGAAGAGCTCGCGCAGCTTCGCCAGCTGCACGCTCACCGAGGGCTGCGAAAGGTTCAGGCGCTCGGCCGCGCGGGTCACGTTGCGCTCGGCCAGCAAGGTGTCGAGCGTGACCAGCAGGTTGAGGTCGATGCGGCTGAAATTGTTCATGGCGATACCTGGCATTCAAACTATTCATTTCCAATATAGCTTGGCAATCCCTAACCTGAGGGCATCTTCACTCGAACCCTTTGACACCGTGAACATCCTGCTGGTCCTTGCCCATCCCGAAGCCGCCTCGCTGAACGGCTCGCTTCATCGCTTCATGGTCGAACGCCTCACGAGCGCCGGCCATTCGGTGCGCGTGTCCGACCTGTACGCGATGCGCTGGAAGCCCGCGCTCGACGCCGACGACTTTGCCGCGCGCGACACCGCCGCGCCCTTCGACCCCGTGCTCGACTCGCTGCGCGCCTTCGAGGGCGGCACGCAGACCGCCGACATCGCCGCCGAGCAGGAGAAGCTGCTGTGGGCCGACACGGTGATCCTGCAGTTCCCGCTGTGGTGGTACTCGATGCCCGCCATCCTCAAGGGCTGGATCGAGCGCATCTACGCCTACGGCTTTGCCTACGGCGTGGGCGAACATTCCGATACACACTGGGGCGACCGCTTCGGCGAAGGCACGTTGGCCGGCAAGCGCGCGATGCTGGTGGTGACCACCGGCGGCTGGGCCTCGCACTACGCCCCGCGCGGCATCAACGGGCCGATGGACGACCTGCTGTTTCCCATTCACCACGGCATCCTCTACTACCCCGGCTTCGACGTGCTGCCGCCCTTCGTGGTGCACCGCACGGGCAAGGTCGATGCCGCAGCCTATGCGCGCATCACCGGCGAGCTGGGCGAGCGGCTGGACACGCTGTGGACCACCGACCCGATTGCGTTCCGCCGGCAGAACGGCGGCGACTACGAAATTCCGGCGCTCACGCTGCGCGAACACATCGCGCCGGGCCGCGCGGGCTTCGGGGTACACCGCAAAAACAGCGAATCTGAAACTTTGGTTTTCGAGCCCGGCCGCCTTTAACCACGCCGGGAACAGGTGGATTCGCGGGAGACTTCAAATCGTCGCGACAACGCAGCAAGATGCGCATCCGCCGATTCGTCCGAAGGAGCTTGTCCATGTTCGCCACGCCAGAACGCACCGTCAAGATTCCGGGCCCCGACCATGCGATCACCATCACGCCGAATCCGTTGCGCGTGGTGGTGTCGGTGGGAGGCCATGTCATTGCCAGCTCGCGCGAGGCGCTGACCTTGCGAGAGTCGCATTTCGGCACGGTGCATTACCTTCCGCGCAAGGACGTGCGCATGTCGCTGCTGGAGCGCACCACGCATGCGACCTACTGCCCGTACAAGGGCGAGTGCGCCTACTACAGCATTCCAGCCGGCGGCGAGCGCTCGGTGAATGCCGTGTGGACCTACGAGTCACCCTATGAATCGGTCGCGCCGATCAAGGACTACGTGGCCTTCTATCCGGACCGCGTGGGCACGATCGAAGAACGCTGCTTCTGACAACCACCCCGCCCCGTCCGTGAAAAAATCGGCCCTTGCTTTCGCAAGGCCGGTTTTTCTTTCCCTGGCCCGCCGACACCCGCCCCGTGGGGCCGAGTGCGCGTGCCTGCCTGTCAGACCGATCGATTACAGCGGCAGTGCCTCGCCGCGTGCGGCGGCACGGGCCTCGGCGCGCACGCTGGCGCGGTCCAGGCCGCTGGCCAGCACCGGGGCCACGCGGGAGGTCACGGCTTCGCTGTAGGGGTTCTCGCTGCGAGCGGCCACCACGGCCTGGGCGCGCACGGTGTCGCGGCTCACGGTCGACACGAACACCTGGGCGGGGCCTGCCTCGGCGCCGGTGGCATAGGGGTCGGCGCTGTGCGCGGCCACGACGGCTTGTGCGGCGACGTCAGCGCGGCTGGCGGCCGAGGTCAGGCGATGCACGCCTTCGTAGGTTTCAGCGTGGGCGGCACCGGCGACGGCCATCAGGGCAACAGCAACGGCGGAGAGGATCTTCGAGGCGTTCATGGCGGTTTCCTTCTTCAATTCAGTTCAGTAGTACAAGTGTTGGCTTGGATGGTTTGAACCGGTCTTGGGTGGGTCACCGTCCCTCTTCTTGAAGGGCGGCCAACTCGCTCGGGGCCTGTTCATCCGGACCGGCTTTGGGGGCCGGTCCGTGAGATGAATTGTGCGGTGGGATCTAGGTAAAAACCCGCGGCAAAAAGAACCACGGCGTTCCCGAAAAGGAAACAATGCGGCGCCCCTGCGCAGCCATCAGCCCCAGGTCAGCGGGTCGAGCCGAAGATAGAAATCGAGCCGGCCGTCGTCGGGCGCGTCGATGCCCAGCTGCGCGAACAGCAAGGCATGCGCGGTGCGTGCGTCAGCCGCATCGCGCCAGCTCTCTCGCGCATTGCCCAGCAGCAGCGACAGGTCGACATACCGGTCCGCCGTGCCGAGCCGCCCCACGTCGATGAGGCCCGTGCATTGCAGCGTCTGCGGATCAACCAGGAAGTTCGGCAGGCAGGCATCGCCGTGGCACACGACGCGGTCTTGCGCCTCCTGCGCGAGCCGGTGCGGCAGGTCGGCGTGCAACGGCGCAAGCAGCAATGGCGGCGGCACGTCCTGCTGGTCGGGGTCGAGGAACTCCGGGTTCACCGCGCCGCGCGCGACGACATCGGCCGCGCGGTCGAACATGGCTGACAGCGGGCGCGCAAACGGGCACTCGCCCGCCGGAATCTCGTGCAGCGCGCGCAGGCGCCGCGCCATCGACGGCCAGGCACGCAGCAGCTCGGCCGCCGGCAGGTCGCTGGCCGGCACGCCCGGCACCACCGTCGTGACCAGGCAGGCCCCCTCGGGCGTCGCGCGCCAGTCGAGCACGCGCGCGGAGCCCACGTTGTACGGCGCGAGCCATTCGGTGCGCCGGCGCTCCTCGTCGAGCTGCGTGGCGCCCGCACCGAGCGACACCTTCGCGAACGCAACGCCATCGCTGCGGCGGAACACCGCATCGCCCGACTCGCCCTCGCTGGCCGGCGTCCACGTCGTGCCGGCGGGCAACCGGGGCAGCAGCTGTTCCATCGTGCCCATGCCTCAGTGGCCCACCGACTTCGAGAACACGTTGACCACCACCACGCCCGCGATGATCAGCCCCAGTCCGACGATGGCCGGCGCATCGAGCGTCTGGCCGAACCAGAGCCAGCTCACCACCGAGATCAGCACGATGCCCACGCCCGACCAGATCGCGTAGGCGATGCCAGTGGGCAGCACACGCAGCGCGAGCGAGAGAAAGTAGAACGACACCGCATAACCCACCACCGTGGCCACGCTGGGCCAGAGCCTGGTGAAGCTGTCCGAGGCCTTGAGGAAGCTGGTCGCGAGCACTTCGACAACGATCGCGACAGCGAGGTATGCATAGGTCAGGGTCATCGCCGGACTCTAAACGCGCGCAGTCCGTGCGGCCTCGGTGGCCTTGCGCGATCCGGGGCCGAAGGCGCGTGCGTTTGACGCTCTCTCGAAGCTGTGCGCACAGCACCGGAAGCTTCAGGGCGGCAGCAGCAGCGGGCCGCAGTTGCTGTCGGTGACGAACACCGCCATCAGCTTCGCGGGCTTCACCGGGTCGGGGTTCTCCGCGAACATGTGCAGCGTGTTCGGCGGCTCGAAGAAGGTCTCGCCGCTCTTGAAGGTGCCCACGGGGCCTCCGCCCAGCTGCGAGCGGATGGTGCCTTCGACAATGATCGCGGTCACCGAGCCTGGGTGCCGGTGCGCGGGCGAATAGGCCAGCGGCGGAAAGTCGACCAGCACCGTCGTCACCGACTTGCCGGGCACATGCGGCAGCGCCTCGCACGACAGCACCTTGACCTGCGTTGCGGGCCGCGCCGTGGCCTCCGAGCCCGCAGGCACCGGCGCGGACGCGAACATCGGCCGTGCCACCGAGCTGCACACATCGGCGAACCACTGCACGGCCTCCTGCTGGCCGGTGCGCGGCATCAGCGCCCAGCCGGCGGCGAGCACCAGCGACAGCCCCGCGAGGCCCGCGCCGATGGAGGGCGTGCGATGCCAGCGTGCGGCCTTCATGACACGACCTCCTGCGACGACCGCAGCGCCGCATGCCACCCCAGTTCGCGCCTTGCCTTCTCGCTGCTGACCTCGGCGCTGTGCTCCGCGATGTTGAAGATGCCGCCGCGTGCATGCCGCATCGCGAGCAGCGCCGCCCAGGCCGCGGCCTCGACGTGCACCGGGCTCGCGCCCTTCGGTGCCGCGTTCGAGGTGCCCGGCCCATGCAGCTGCCCATAGCGCAGCACTGTGCCCGTGAGACCGACAGCACCCAGGACGCTGCGCTCCAGCGCCGCCACGCCGTCGATGCTGATGCGGCGACCGCCTTCGGCCCCGAGGTCGAGCGGGTCGCCCTCGGTGTGCGGCGTCGGCCCGGGCGCGTAAGCCCAGGCGATGCTTTGCGCAATCAGCTGCTTCGCACCGGCCGCCAGCGCCGCCGCGACGAGGTGCCGCGTGCCCTCGATGCGCACGCGCGCATTGCGCACCACCGCCTCGGCCATCAGCGCCGGGTCCAGGTCCCGGGGCAGATCGGTGAGCTGATGGATGACGACCGTGGGCGCGATGCGCACCAGCGCGTCGCGCAAGGCCTGCGCGTCGAACACGTCGACGACGACCGGCGTCGCACCGCGTGCCTCCAGCGCCGCCGCACGCTCGGCGCGGCGGGTGCCGCCATGCACCGTGTGGCCGGCCTCGATCAGCAGCGGGATCAGCGCCGAGCCCACGGCCCCGGTCGCGCCCGCCACGAATACCTTCTCGCCCATTGCGTGTCCTTCTTTCCTGCTGGCTGTTCGAAGGCTCGAGCTTAGGATCGTGATGCACCAGATAAAAGAACCAAGAATCGTCAAAATGACTGGGCCATGACCGAACCGCCAGACAACGCCCTCCCCGGCATCGACCGCTCGACCGCGACCCCGCTGCATCGCCAGGTCTACGAGCGCTTTCGCACGGCGATCGAACACGGCGTGCTTCGCCCCGGCGACCGTGTGGCCTCGGCGCGCAGCCTGGCCAGCGAGCTGGGCGTGGCGCGCGGCACGGTGGAAGCGGCCTACAGCCAGCTCGCGGGCGAAGGTTATTTCTCTGCGCAGGGACAGGCGGGCACGGTGGTGTCGCCGTCGCTGCCGGTGCAACGGCCGGTGCGCGCCGGTTCGCGCCCCGTCGCGGATACGCCTGAACTGGCCGGCCCCGCCGCCCCACCACCGCTGCAACTGGGCATCCCGGCGCTCGACGCCTTTCCGCGCAAGCTCTGGGCGCGGCTGATGGCCCGCCGTGCGCGCGCCATGGGCGCGGCCGACCTGTTCTACGGCGACCCCGCAGGCCATGCGCCGCTGCGCGAGGCCATCGCGGCCTACCTGCGGGTGTCGCGCGGCGTGGCCTGCCAGCCGGCGCAGGTCTTCGTCACTGGCGGCTACCGCGCGTCGCTGGCGCTGGTGGCACGCACGCTGCTCGCCCGGGACGACCGCGTGTGGATCGAAGACCCGGGGTACGCGCCCACGCGCGACGTGCTGCACAGCGCCGGCCACCGCGTGGTGCCCGTGCCGGTGGACGACGAAGGCCTGGTGGTCGCGCGCGGCGTGCGCCGCTCGTCGAAGGCGCGCATGGCGGTCGTCACGCCCTCGCACCAGGCGCCGCTGGGGGTGTCGATGTCGCTGGCGCGCCGGCTGCAGCTGCTCGACTGGGCCTCGCGTACCAAGGCCTGGATCGTCGAGGACGACTACGACGGCGAGTACCGCTACGCCGGCGCGCCGCTGCCCGCGCTCAAGAGCCTCGACGGACACGACCGCGTGCTGTACGCGGGCAGCTTCTCGAAGGTGCTCTACCCGGGTCTCGCGCTGGGCTACCTGGTGGTGCCCGAATCGCTGCGCGAACGCTTCGAGAACGCGTCGCGCATCGCGTCCAACGGCTGCCCGCAGATCACGCAGGCCACGGTGGCCGACTTCATGCGCGACGGCCATTTCTCGCGCCACCTGAAGAAGATGCGCCTGCTCTATGCGCGCCGCCGCGCCCTGCTGGTCGAGGCCTTGCAGAAGGCCTTCGGTGACGGCGTGCGCATCGACCTGCAGGCCGGCGGCATGCACCTGATCGCGCGCTTCGAAGGGCACCGCGACAACGACGTGGTGCTGGCCCGCCGTGCGCAGGCGGCCGGCCTGAACGGCCAGCCGCTGTCGGGCCGGGGCACCACGGCCGTCGAAAGCCAGGGGCTGCTGATGGGCTTCACCAACGTCGCCTCGCCCACCCAGGCGCGCCAACTCGCGACCCGGCTGCGCGCGGCGTTGGGCTGAGGCTCAGGCGCGCAGATCGACTTCGGGCCGCATCGACGACGCGCCGTTCCAGCGCACCTCGAAGCCCGCGCCGCGGAACTGGCCGACCACCAGTTCGCCGACGCGCTGCATGTCGGCATCGCCTCCCTCGGGCGCGCCCCAGAACGCGAGCGAGAGCTGGCTGGTGCGCTTGGCGCGGTTCTGGTCCTGCCGCGTGTAGAAGCAGAAGCCGTGCACGCCGGCCTTCTTGCCGCCGCGTTCGCGGAACGCTTCGGAGCAGTCAGAGAAGCCGTCGGACTGCGTGTCGCCCGCATCCTGCAGCGCGACCAGGCCCGCCTGCGTCAGCGCGGCGAACACCTCGGCGATGCGTGCCTCGGCGGCGCGCCATTGCGCGGCGCTCATCTTCACCGGGTCGGGCTCGGGCGGCGGCGGTTCGGGCAGCGCGTGGCCGGTGATGCGCGAGAGCAACTCGGCAACCTCCTCTTCCATCGCGTTCTCCGTGATGTGGTTGCCGTGGCTGTCGCGCACGTCGGGGTTCGCGCCCGCGTCGATGAGCAGTTGCACCGGCTCTGTGGTCGGCGAGAACTCGGCCGTGAGGTACAGCGCGGTGCGGCCGTCGGTGCCGGTGTATTCGAGCGGGCTGCCGGCCTCGAGCAGCAGTTGCAGCACGGCGAGGATCGGCTCGAGCTCGGATTCGTTCGTGCCCATCGCGGCGCACTGCAGCGCGGTGAAGCCCTGCTTGTTCACGGCGGCCAGGTCGGCCCCGGCCGCGATGCAGGCGCGCACCGTGTCGACATCGGCTTCGCGCGCCGCGTCGAAGATCTTCTTCAGATTCATGGCATCTCCCTGTTGGTTTTTGGATTCTGCCCCAGGCACCTTGCACTTCACAGACCGCGCGAACCTCGCTACATTCGACGCCTCGATCAACAAACCGGACTGGAGGTGCGCGATGGAAGACACTGCTATTCACTCTCCCTCCCACGTACGGTTTGTCGGGTCGCATCCGAACTGCTGCTGAAGCGCTCCCCGCGCACCCGGTGCCGCTGAAGGCACCACCAGCCAGCCCGTTCGACCCTCGCGGTGTCCTGCCGCGACACGCCGTCCGATTCAGACAACGCCACGCCGGCACACGAGTGCCGTGCGCGGTCCGTTCCCTTTTCGAATCAAGGCTCACCATGCTTGAAACCCGTGCCGCCGATGCGCGGCAGTTCGTGACTTCTCTTTTCGATCCGCAGCGGGCGTCCGCTGAAGAATGGGCGCAGGCGCTGGCCTACTGGCGCCAGCGCCACGACGAAGACTTTCCGGGCGAACCGCAGCCCGACGACGTCCACATCCAGCAGAACGTGCAACAGCACACACCGCTGCATGTGGTGCACCGCGCCTTCGCGCGGGACGCGCAGGGCCGCATCGTCGGCAGCCTCAACATGGGCGTGCGCCGCGAAGGCTCGCCCGACTATGCGACCTTCGCGCCTTTCATCGACGTGTGGGGCGGCGTGCTGCGATCGCACCAACGCCAGGGCGTGGCCAGCACCTTGCTGCACCGACTTCTGGCGCTGATGGAGGCGCGTGGCCCTTCCACCGCGACCTTCAAGACCCACTTGCCGGAAGGCCGGGCGTTTCTCGCGACCATCGGCGCGACCGAAAAGCACCGCAGCATCGAGAACCACATGGCCTTCGCCGGCCTCGACTGGGCGGCGCTCGCACGCTGGCGCGCCGACGCCCTCGCGCCCACGCACGGGCTGCGCCTGGAGATCCACGCAGGCCGCGTGCCCTTCGATCGGCTGGCCACGCTGATGGCGCCGCTGTCCGCGCTGCTCGAAGACGCGCCCACCAGCGCGCTGGAACGCGCGCCCCTGCGCTTCGAGCTGGAAGGCTTCCACGCCTGGTACGCCGAGATCGACCGGCGCGGCGGCGAGCACTTTCTCGTGCTGCTGCGCGACGCCAATGACGAGGTGGCCGCCGTGTGCGACGCCAGCTGGAACCAGCTGTACCCCGACCGCATGTTCCAGCGCCTCACCGGCGTGGCCCGCGCCTGGCGCGGCAAGGGCCTGGCCAAGGGCGTGAAGGCGATCATGTTGCAGCTCGTGCGCGAACGGCATCCCGAGGTGGCGATCGCCGTCACGCAGAACGCGGAGGCCAATGCGCCCATGCTCGCCATCAACCGCCAGCTGGGCTTTGCCCCGCACAGGCATGATGGCGCCTACCAGATCGGCACGGAAAGCCTGAGGGCCTTCCTCTCGACCCGCCCCCTGGCTGTGCCGGAGGCGCGCGCATGAAGACACCCCAAAGACTGCAATCCCTCGTCGACGAAGGGCTGATCGACAGCGTCGTGCGCCAGCTCATGAGCGGCAAGGAAGCCATGGTCTACGTCGTGCGCTGCGGAGAGGAAACGCGCTGCGCCAAGATCTACAAGGAAGCCGACAAGCGCAGCTTCCGCCAGGCCGTCGACTACACCGAGAACCGCCGCGTGAAGAACACCCGCGAGGCGCGCGCCATGGCCAAGGGCACGCGCTTCGGCCGCAAGGTGACCGAGGCCATCTGGCAGAGCGCCGAGGTCGATGCGCTCTACCGCCTGGCCGCGGCCGGCGTGCGCGTGCCCACGCCGCACAACTTCCTCGAAGGCGTGCTGCTCATGGACCTGGTGACCGACGCCAACGGCGACGCCGCCCCGCGCCTGAACGACGTGGCCTTCTCGCCTGAAGACGCGTTGCAGCACCACGCCAGCCTGTTGAAAGAAGTGATGCGCATGCTCTGCGCGGGCATCGTGCACGGCGACCTGTCGGAGTTCAACGTGCTGCTGGCCGAAGACGGCCCGGTGATCATCGACCTGCCGCAGGCGGTGGACGCGGCGGGCAACAACCACGCCAAGCGCATGCTGCTGCGCGACGTGGAGAACCTGCGCAACTTCTTCGGGCAGTACGCGCCCGCGCTGCTGCAGACGCACTACGGCGACGAGATCTGGCAGCTCTACGAGCGCGGCCTGCTACGGCCCGAGACCGAGCTCACGGGCACCTTCGTGCGCGAGACCGGCCCGGTCGATCTCAGCAACGTGCTGCGCGAAGTGGACGACGCACGGGCGGAAGAAGCGGCGCGCCAGCTGCGGATGCAAGCGCCGCGACAATAGCGGGCTGACTCCGCCCGCCCCGATGACTTCCAACGCCCTGCCCCAGCGCCCGCCCTTTGCTTCCACCGCCGTGCGCCACATCGCCCGGGCCGCAGCCTTCGTGGCGCTGGGCATCGGCCCGGCTGCGCACGCGGGCGCCATCCGGCTGGAAGACGACCGTGGCCGCGTGCTCGAGCTGCAGGCGCCCGCCAGGCGCATCGTGTCGCTGATGCCCTCGCTCACCGAGACGGTCTGCGCGCTCGACGCCTGCGACCGGCTCGTGGGCATCGACCGCCACGCCAACTGGCCGGCGGCGGTGAAGGGCCTGCCGCAGGTGGGCGGCATGGACGACGCGAACATCGAGCGCATCGTGGCGCTCAAGCCCGACCTCGTGTTGCTGCGCCCGCGCAGCCGCGCCGCCGAAGCGCTGGAGCGCCTGGGCATCAAGGTGCTGGCACTCGACGCCAAGACCCATGCCGACATGCGCCGCGTGATGGAAACCGTCGCCCGCGCCACCGGCAAGCCGGGCGCAGGCGAGGCCTTCTGGCGCAGCCTCGATGCCCGACTGAACGCAGCGCGCGCCCGCGTGCCGCTGAACTGGCAGGGGCGGCGCGTGTACTTCGAGGTGCACGGCGGCGTGGCGGCGGCGAGCGAAAGCTCCTTCATCGGCGAAACCCTGGCGCGCCTGGGCCTGGCCAACGCGGTGCCGGGCTCGCTCGGCCCCTTCCCCAGGATGAACCCCGAGTTCGTGGTGCGCGCCAACCCCGACGTGCTGATGGTCTCGGCCCTGGGCGAAATCTCGGCCATGGCGGGGCGCCCCGGCTGGTCGGCCATGTCGGCCATCCAGCGCGGACGCGTCTGCAGCTTTGCCTCGGCGCGCTTCGACCTGATGATGCGGCCAGGCCCCCGGCTCGACGAGGCGGCCGACGCCATCGTGAATTGCCTTGCGTCGCTGGATGCGCCGCGCAACTGATCTTCGGCACGCCATGAACTTCGACATCGTTCCCGCCGCGAACTTCGGCACCGACGAACTCACCGCCCTGTGGAACCGTTCGTACGAAGACTACTTCGTGCCGATCGCGTTCGACCGCGCGATGTTCGAGCGGCACGTGCGGCGCGCCCAGGCCGACCTGGACCTCTCGCGCGTGATCGTCGCCGGCGGCGCGGCCTGCGGCCTCTCGCTCGTCGGCCGGCGCGGGCCGCGCGCCTACCTCGCGGGCTTCGGCATCGCGAGCGCACAGCGCCGCCGGGGGCTGGCGAAGCAGCTCATCGAGGCGCAGCTGCGCGACCTGTCGGCGGCCGGCATCGCGCAAGTGCAGCTCGAAGTCATCGAGCAGAACCCGGCGCGGCAGCTCTACCGGCAGGCGGGCTTCATCGAAACCCGCACGCTCGAGGTGCTCGAAGGCAGCTTCGAACCTCGCGCCGATGCAGCTTCGACGGCGCCCGACACCGACGCACTCGCCGCCCTGCATGCGGCCTGCACCGCCGTCTCGCGCCCCACCTGGCGCCGCGAGTGGCCGACCGTGCAAGGCGCGCTCGCGCACGACGGCGCCGTGGCCCTCGGCGGGGCCACGGGCGGCTACGCCATCCTCCTGCCGCCGGCCCTGCCGCTGCACATGCTGCTGGACGCCGCCGCGCCCGACGAAGCCTCGGCCCACGCCTTGCTCGACATGCTCGCGCAGGCCCGCCCCGGTGCGCGCTGGCGGCTGGTCGACGAGCCCGAGGGCAGCGCGCTGCACCGCGCTCTGACCGCACGCGGCGCCACCGTTGTCATACGCCAGATCGAGATGACCGCGACACTCCAGCCCCAGCCCACCTTTTCTTCCGATTCCTCGCGCCCCGTCCGTTCATGAAGTCCCCCAAGCGAACCTCGTCCACCCCCTTCATTCGCGTGGGCCCCAGCGGCGTGCATGGCCTGGGCGCCTTCGCCACGCGCGACCTGCCGGCCGAAGCCTTCCTGGGCCTGTACGAAGGCCGCCGCTACACCAGGCAGGAAGTCGCCTCCAAGCTCTGGGACGACCAGCTCACCTACCTGTTCACGCTGACGACCGGCGAGACCATCGACGGCGCCAAGGGCGGCAATGCCACGCGCCACCTGAACCACTCCTGCGAGCCGAACTGCGAGGCGGTCGAGGAATACGACGAGGCGGGCGAGATGGTGCTGCGCTTCCAGACGATGGAGGCGGTGGAGGCCGGCGACGAGCTCTTCATCGACTACTCGCTGACGGCCGACGACGGCTCGCCGCCGTCGAAGTACCCCTGCCATTGCGGCTCGCCGAACTGCCGCGGGACGATGCTGGCGCCGGTGGAGGCCGTGGCGGAGAAAGACGGGCCGGCCACCCCCGCCGATGTGGCGCCGGCTGTTTCAGACCCGCGTAGGCCGCTCAGCGAGCTGCCCTGGTGAAGTAGCTCAGGGCGACTCGCTCTTCACGCTGCGCAGTTGCGCCTCCGCGCGTTCGAGCTCGGTGCGCAGCGTGCGGATCTCGTGTTCCAGCTTTTCGATGCGCACTTCGCGACTCACCGGCGCCAGTGCCTGGCAGCGCAGCTGCAGCGCGCTCAGGGTATCGGCCAGCTCGCGCCGGCGCAGCATCTGGCCACGGGAACGGGCCAGGGCCATGTCGCGCTCCAGCACCGCTTCCTGCGCCTTGCACTCTTCGGCATTCAACGGTAGTGCGGATGCCTCGGTTTGGGCAAAGGCGGCGGGCATGGCCAGGGTCAACGCAAGGGCCAGGAGGCAGGGTTTCGGACGCATGCCGTACGGTACCCGAACTGGCTGGCGGAACAGGCCTTCAGCCCTTCAGGCTGCAGCTGTTCTGGCGATGCACTTGATCTCGATCAGCCAGTCGGGGCTGCCGAGCCGCGCGACCTGCACCAGCGTTTGCGACACCTGCGGCTCGCCGCCGAACATCTCGGCGCGCAGGGCGAACAGTGTGTCGGCCTGGCCGAGGAAACCGTCGATGTCGGTCACGAACAGGGTTTCGTCCACCACGTCGGCCATCGAGGCGCCGAAGGATGCGAGCACGCTGCGTACGTTGGCGTAGGCCTGCCGCACCTGCGCCGCAATGTCGCCGGCGCCGAGGGTGCGTCCCTCCTCGTCCACGCTCACCTGGCCCGAGAGGTAAATGGTGTCGCCGACCTGCACACCGTCGGCAATGATGTGCTTGAACGCGCCTTCGCGCACCACGCGGCGGGGAGTGACGGACATGGGGTTTCCTGGGTTTCGTTGGGAGCGCCGCAGTATCGAAGGCGCCGCCTGCCGCGGTGCGCCACGCGGCGGATGCCCCTTCTCGTCCCAAGTCGATCCACGAGCGCCGAGGCGCGCCCCGCGATCCTGTGATTCAGGCGCTGAGGTAGCGTGCGTCCCACTGCGCGGCCAGCTGCCGCGCCCGGTGCAGCGGCGTGCGGGCGCGCTCGAAGTCCATCACGCAGGCGACGTCCGCCGCGGCGGGGCGCGCGGGGCTTTCGTTGCTGCGGCCATCTGTCAGCAGCCAGAGCCAGCGTTGGCGGGCCTCGTGCTTCGCCAGCAACTGCTGCGCGCGCTGCACGCCGAGTGCCAACGGCGTGCCACCGCCGGCGGCGATGGGCGCAACCCAGTCGTCGTTCCAGGCGCTGGCGCGGCGCGGCGGCAGGCGCAGCTCGACCACGTCGCCGGCAAAGCACAGCAGCGCCACATGGTCGCGCCGCTGGTAGGCCTCCTGCATCAGCGCGAGCAGCTGGCCCTTGGCGCGCGCGAGCTGGCCGTCGTGGCGCATCGAGGCCGAACAGTCGAGCAGGAAGCAATGCAACGCACCGCTGCGCGCCTCCTGTGGGCGATGGCGCAGGTGCGCGGCCTGCAGGCGGTCCGCACCGCGGGCGACGAGCGTGCGCGGCCAGTCGAATGCGGTGCCGCGCGCGGCGGCGCCGTGCCAGGCGTCCCGTTGCGTGCCCTGCCTCCGGTCACCCTGGCGTGCGCCAGCGGGTGCGGCGTCCCGGAGGCTCAGGCTTTTTTTGGGGCGGCCTGGGACGCGGAGATCAGCGGGCGCAGCGGCTTCACGCGCTCGATGCCGACGGGCTCGGGCGGCATGGCGCCCCAGTCGCCGTCGCCAGCATCGCGTGCGGGTGCATCGCCCGGGTTGCGTTGCGGTGCGGGTGACGCCATGGGAGGCGCCACCGCCGCGTCGGCCGCCGGATGGCGCCGATGCAGCAGCACCGCTTCGGCCACGCGCTGCACATGGTCGTCGCTGATCGATGCCGCACCCTCCCATGCCGCGAGCGCACGGGCGGAGCGCAGCATCACGAGGTCGGCGCGCAGGCCGTCCACGCCGGCCGCGATGCACAGCGCGCCGACGGCTTCGTGCACCGCATCGCCATACGGCAAGGCCGCCGCGTCCGCCACGCGCGCGCGCGCACGCACCAGCGCCGTCGCGAGTTCGGCCTCTTCCTTCGCATGCGCCGCACGAAAACCTTGCGGATCGGCATCGAAGGCCAGCCGCGCGCGCACGATGGCCTGGCGCTCGGCCGCGTCCTGCAGGTTGCGCAGCCGCACGCACAGGCCGAAGCGGTCGAGCAGCTGCGGGCGCAGCGTGCCCTCTTCCGGGTTCATGGTGCCCACGAGCACGAAGCGCGCGGCATGCCGGTGCGAGATGCCATCGCGCTCCACCACGTTGACGCCGCTGGCCGCCGCGTCGAGCAGCGAGTCGATGAGCGCGTCGGGCAGCAGGTTGATCTCGTCGACGTACAGCACGCCGCCGTGCGCGCGCGCCAGCAGGCCCGGAGCAAACTTGAGTTCGTGGCCGGCCAGCGCCTGCCCGAGGTCGAGCGTGCCCACGAGGCTTTCGAGGCTCGCGCCCAGTGGCAGCGTGACGAAGGGCGCGCCGGGCAGCAGCTCGGCGAGCGCGCGCGCGGCCGTGGTCTTGGCGGTGCCGCGCGGGCCTTCGATGAGCACGCCGCCCAGCGCGGGATCGACCGCGGCCAGCAAGAGCGCCTGGCGCAGCTGCGGCTGGCCGGCGATCGCGGCAAAGGGGAACGGCACCGGCATCGGGGCGGCTGTGGTCATCGGGGGCTTCCTTCCATCTGCTGCTCGTGGTCGAGCAGCAGGTTTTCCAATTGGTTCTTGTAGTCGCCGGGCGACTGCCAGAGGCCGCGCTGCATGGCTTCGAGCAGGCGGTTGAGCATGTCCTGCAACGCGCGCGGATTGTGCGCGTTCACGAAGTCGCGGGTGGCCTCGTCGAGCACGTAGGCGTCGGCCACCATCGCGTACTGGTGGTCGCCCACCACGCGCGCGGTGGCGTCGAAGCCGAACAGGTAATCGACCGTGGCGGCCATCTCGAAGGCGCCCTTGTAGCCGTGGCGCTTCACGCCGTCGATCCACTTGGGGTTGACCACGCGCGCGCGGATCACGCGGCTGATTTCTTCCTTCAGCGTGCGCACGCGCGGGGCCTGCGGGTTGCCGTGGTCGCCGTGGTACATCGCGGGCTGCTGCCCGCTCAGGTGGCGCACGGCGGCGGCCATGCCGCCCTGGAACTGGTAGTAGTCGTTGGAGTCGAGCAGGTCGTGCTCGCGGCTGTCCTGGTTCTGTAGCACGACGTTCATGGCGCGCAGCCGACGCACCAGCGCATCGCCCGCCGGCACGCCGTCGCTGCCCTGGCCGTAGGCATGGGCGCTGCCGCCGACGTAGGCCTTCGACAGGTCGTCGTCGGTCTGCCAGTCGCCATGGTCGAACAGCGGCTGCAGGCCCGAGCCGTAGCTGCCGGGCGCGGAGCCGAACACGCGCCAGCCGGCCTGCGTGCGTGCCTCGCCGGGTGCCACGCCTTGCGCTTCGAGCGCCGCGGCCTCGCGCAGGATGCGTGCGCGGATCGGGTTGCGCTCGGCGTCTTCGTCCTCCTGCGCGGCCACGGCCTGCACGGCCGCGTCGAACATCTGCACGGCATTGGGAAAGGCGTCGCGGAAAAAGCCCGAGATGCGCAGCGTGACATCGATGCGCGGACGACCGATGCCGACCGTGGGCAGCACCTCGAAATCGACCACGCGCTGGCTGCCCGGTGCCCACTTGGGCCGCACGCCGATGAGCGCGAAGGCCTGCGCCAGGTCGTCGCCGCCGGTGCGCATGGTGGCCGTTCCCCAGACCGACAGGCCCAGCGCCACGGGGTAATCGCCGTGTTCCTGCAGGTGGCGCTCGACCAGCTGCGCGGCCGACTTGAGCCCGAGCATCCAGGCCGTGGGCGTGGGGATGGCGCGCGTGTCGACCGCGTAGAAGTTGCGCCCGGTCGGCAGCACGTCGGGCCGGCCGCGCGAAGGCGAGCCGCTGGGGCCCGGTGGCACGAAGCGGCCTTGCAGTGCGCGCGACAGCTGGCGCAGCTCTTCTGCGCCGCACGCATCGAGCGCGGGCGCTAGACGGTGCGCGATGCGGCCCATCACGGCAGCGGTGCACGGCAGTCCGGCCGGACAGGCGTCCACTTCGAGCAGCTGCTGCGCCAGCAGCTCCAGCCGCTCGCGCGTGTCGCCCTGGTGGCGCCAGGCCTCGTCGCTCACCGCAGCCAAGAGCGCGGGCCGTGCGCCCTGCCAGGGCTTCGCTGCGTCGATGTCGAGCGGGTCGAAGGCGTCGCCGGGCAGCAGGTCCGCCGCGAGCGCGCCGAGCAGCCCGGCGTTCTCGCCCGCGCCGTCGCCGGCCGGAAAGCGCGCGAGCGCGAGCAGCGTGTCGCGCCGCAGCCGATCGCGTGGCGAATCGCCGAACACATGCAGGCCGTCACGGATCTGGGTTTCTTTCAGCTCGCACAGGTAGGCATCGACACGCGCCAGCACGGCATCGTCTTCCGCGCCCGGCAGGCCCAGCTCTTCGACCAGGTGCTGGGCGCGCACGGTCGCGAGGATTTGCGCGCGCAGCACCTTGGCGCGGCGCGCGTCGACCAGCAGCGCGTCGTAGTACTCGTCGACCTGCCGCTCCAGGTCCTGCAGCGGGCCGTGGTTCTCGGCGCGCGTGAGCGGCGGCATCAGGTGGTCGACGATCACGGCCTGCGTGCGGCGCTTGGCCTGCGCGCCCTCGCCGGGGTCGTTGACGATGAAGGGGTACACGTTGGGCAGCGGCCCGAGGATGGCGTCGGGCCAGCAGGTGGCCGAAAGCGCGAGGCTCTTGCCCGGCAGCCATTCGAGGTTGCCGTGCTTGCCGACGTGGACGACCGCGTCGATGGCGAACACGTCGCGCAGCCAGAAATAGAACGCGAGGTAGCTGTGCGGCGGCACCAGCTCGGCGTCGTGGTAGCTCGCGTAGTCGGCCAGGCCCAGCGGGCCGAGGGCGCGTGCCGGCTGGATGCCGACGAACACGCGGCCCAGCCGCAGCCCGGCGATCATGAAGCGGCCCTGGCGCAGCATCGGGTCGTTTTCGGGCGGGCCCCATTGCGCGTCGATGGCGGCGGCCATGCCCTCGGGCAACGCCGCCAGGCGGGCGCGGTAGTCGGCGAGCGCGTAGCTCTGCCACGCGGGCCGCGCGGCCCACTGCGCGGAATCGTTGGCGATGCCCTCCTGCAGCGTGCGCATCAGCGCGTCGCCGTCCGCGGGCAGCGTGTCGAGCGTGTAGCCCTCGGCCTGCATCGTGCGCAGGATGGCCATCACCGAGGCCGGCGTGTCCAGCCCCACGCCACTGCCGATGCGGCCTTCGCTGCCGGGGTAGTTCGCGAGGATGAGCGCGACGCGCTTCTCGTCGGCGCGCAGGCGGCGCAGGCTGCACCAGCGGCGCGCGAGTTCGGCCACGAAGGCGATGCGGTCGGGCTCGGGCCGGTAGCCGACCACCTCGGTCTGCGTGAGTTCGCAGCGGTGCGACAGGCCCTTGAAGCTCACGGCACGCGTGACGATGCGCCCGTCCATCTCGGGCAGGGCAATCTGCATCGCGATGTCGCGCGGGCGCAGGCCCTGGCTGTCGGCCAGCCAGTCTTCGCGGTTGCCGCCGCTCACGATCACCTGCAGCACGGGGGCGTCGCCTGCCAGTGCCATGGGCTCGCCGCTTTCGCCCGAAGCGCCCTGCCCCAACGCGGCGAAGGCGGTGGTGTTGAGCACCAGCTGCACGCCGTGCTCGGTGCACAGCGCGCGCAGTGCAGAGAGGCACAGCGGGTCTTTCAGCGAATCGAGCGCCACGGGCAGCGGGTTCAGTCCTTGCGCATGCAGCGCGGCGGCCAGCGCATCGAAGGCCTCGGTGTTGCCCGACAGCAGGTGCGAGCGGTAGAACACCAGTGCCACCACGGGCGCGTTCGCATGCCAGCCGGCGCGCAGGTCGTCGATGCCTGCGACCGTGTGCGTCGCGTCCATGCCGCCCGGCACATGCAGCGCCACCTGCGGCAGGCTGCGCGGCGGCAGGGGCGCCTCGCCGTGGCCCAGGCCATGGAAGGCCACCGCGCGCAGGAACTGCGCCGCGTTGCCCGCACCGCCCGAGCGCAGGTACTGCCACAACTGCCGGCTCACGCCGCGCGCCGCGGTGCCGCGCGCGAGCAGGTCTTCGTCTTCCTGCAGGTCGCCCGAGAACATCGCAAGCTGCTGGCCCTGGCGCTTCGCAAGCTTTTCGAGCTGCTGCAGCCCGTAGGCCCAGGCCGATTCGGCCCCCAGGTGATCGACCACCACCACGCGCGCATGCCGCAGCACCTCGTCGACGTACAGGTCGAGCGACGCGGGCTGGCGCAGGTGCATGAGGTTGGCCAGCCGCAGCGAGGGGTAGCCGGGGTCGGTGGCCGCCAGCGCCGTGCGCGCGGCGGCGAGCAGCGCGAGCGTGGTGTCGGCCGAGCTGAGCACCACGATGTCGCCCGGCGTCTGGTCGAGCCGGGTGACGACGCTCGGATCGTCCTCGACGAAGCGGCCGGGCTGGGTGCTCAGCAGGTGCATGCGGTCAGGCGGGAACGGCCGCCACGCCTTCCAGTGCCTTGCGCAACGCGCCTTCGTCCAGGTCTTCGCCGATGAACACGAGCCGCGTGCGCTGCGCCTCGCCATCGCGCCAGCGGCGGTCGAAGTGGTGGTCGAAGCGGCGGCCCACGCCCTGCACCAGCAGGCGCATCGGCTTGTGCGGCACGGCGACGAAGCCCTTCACGCGGTAGATGGTGTGCTGCTCGACCAGCGCGGTCAGCACGGCGATGAGACCGTCGCGGTCCACGGGCGGCAGCTCGATCACGAGCGAATCGAACTCGTCGTGGTCGTGGTCCTCCTCGTGGTCGTGGTGGCTCTCGCGCAGGTGGATGGTGCTTTCGGCGGCGCGGCCCTGGCCCAGCAGCAGCGCGAGCGGCAGCTTGCCTTCGGTGGCGCCGACGATCTTCACCTCGGGCGGCAGTTCTTCGCGCACCAGCGCCTCGACCTGCGCGCGCGCGGCGGCGTCCATGAGGTCGGTCTTGTTGAGCACCACGAGGTCGGCGGCCGAGAGCTGGTCTTCGAACAGCTCGTGCAGCGGCGATTCGTGGTCCAGGTTGGGGTCGGCGCGGCGCTGCACGTCGACCTGCGCGGGGTTCGCGGCGAACTGGCCCGACGCGGCGGCGGGGCCGTCGACCACGGTGACCACCGAATCGACGGTGAAGATGTTCGCGATGTCGGGCCACTGGAAGGCCTGCACCAGCGGCTTGGGCAGCGCCAGGCCCGAGGTCTCGATGAGCACGGCGTCGATCTGGTCGCGCCGCTCGGCCAGCTGCAGCATCACGGGCAGGAACTCTTCCTGCACGGTGCAGCAGACGCAGCCGTTGGCGAGTTCGTACAGCGCACCTTCGCGCTCGTTGCCTTCGTCGTCGCAGCCGATGCCGCAACCGCGCAGGATGTCGCCGTCGATGCCGAGTTCGCCGAACTCGTTGACCACCACCGCGATGCGGCGGCCCTCGGCATTGCCGAGGATGTGGCGCAGCAGCGTGGTCTTGCCGCTGCCGAGGAAGCCCGTGACGATGGTGACGGGGATCTTGGCGTTGCTTTGTGTCATGGAATGGGTGCTTTCAGGCGCGCAAGGCGCACGGGGAATCGGGCGCGCGGCGCGTGCGTGGCGCACGCGCCGGCGAACGGCACGCCCTCTTCAACGAGGGGCTGCCGGCGCGAATCAGACGGCGCTGTACAGGCGGCGCTCGACCAGGGCCGTGCCCTGCAGGCGGCGCCAGGCCTTGGCCGCGGCCAGCACGCCCAGGTCGACCAGCGGCTCGACCAGCACGACCGTCATGTAGGCCGCGCCGAAGCTGGCGATCTGGCCCAGGTTCTCGAGGCCCGTGCCGCGACCGTAGAGCGCCCAGAAGCCGACCCACACCACGATGCCGCCCTGGTAGGCCACCGACAGCTTGAAGGCCTGCTGGTAGCTGATGTCCACGTAGGCCATGTTGGCGGGAATGATGCGGCGGGCCAGCGCGGCGGTCGCGAACAGCGGCACGAGCAGGGTCGTGACGTTCATGCCGTACTGCGGCAGGTCGGGCGGTGCGAAGAACAGGCTCTGGATGAGCAAGCCGCCGGCCAGGCCGATGGCCGCGGGCGCGAGCCCGAAGAGAAGCATCAGCGTGGTGCCCAGGATCAGGTGCACCTCGGACACGCCCACGGGATGGTGCGGGAACACCTCGAAGAAGCAGAACACCAGCATCACGGTGAAGACCGAGCGCAGCAGCAGGCCGATGGGGCCGTCCTTGCGCAAGGTGTCGAAGGCGACCTTGCCTGTGTAAGCCAGTGCAGCCGCCCCCGTGGCATAGCTGAGGAAGATCTTGGATCCGTCGACGAGTCCGGGTTCGATGTGCATCGCGCACCTCCTGAAATGCACCGAAGTGCGAAAGTTGATTGTTGGGGGATGGACTGGCTTGCGCAAGTCCCCGTCATGAAACCCGGGAGCCTTGCAGCCCCCGTTGAACAGGCGAAGGCCCTGGCTTGCGCCGCAGCCGCCGCCAGCCGATCACCACGCCGCTCGCCGAAGCGACGACGCCGATGACCGACAGGAACCACATCACCAGGTCCCAGGCCGGTCGGTACTGGATGAGCCAGGGAAAGTCGAGGCTGTGCGCGGCATTGAAGAGCCAGCGGCGCAGCCGCGCGTTGCGGTCGTTGCTGCCGGCCACCTGGCCGCTCGTCGGGTCGATGTAGAGCCAGCTGCGCGCGGCGTCGTC
This sequence comes from Variovorax boronicumulans, assembly GCF_009811375.1. Lineage (NCBI taxonomy): Bacteria > Pseudomonadati > Pseudomonadota > Betaproteobacteria > Burkholderiales > Comamonadaceae > Variovorax > Variovorax boronicumulans. Next base: position 1,604,755 of record NZ_BKDH01000001.1, on the reverse strand, counting down.
GAACTCGAGCCGCCACACGGGCAGCACGCGCGTGCGGTGGTGGCCGTACCAGTGGAAGTCTTCCTGCGTCTGCAAGGTGGCCTGCGTGATCGCGGCGCCGGGGCGCAGGCGGGCGGCGGCGCGCACGATGTCTTCGCGGGCGATGGCGGCTGGTGCACCGGTCGCGGCATCGACCACCTGCACGCGGGCCTGCGCATCGCGCAGTTGCAGCAGCGGCTTGCCGTCGAACCCCATCAGCAGCGCCTCGCGCGGTGCGCCCGCGCCCTCGCCTACCGGCACCACGGCCGGCGGCCAGGGGAACGGCGATGCACCGGTGCCCGTGTAGCGCGCCATCGCGGCCGCATCGGCCGGCGCGCGCTGGAACCAGCCGTTGGGGTTCATCGAGAGCCAGCCGCTCACGATCCAGGTCAGCACGAAGAAGCCGCCGATGAGCCCGGCGATGTGGTGCCAGGCCATCCAGCCGGTGTACGGCGTGACCGCGCCGCTGCGAAAGCGCCGCCGCAGCCGGATGCGCAGGATGCCGATGACGATGCCCGTCACGGCCGAGACGATGCAGGCGGCCGACAGCCACACGACCACGTCGTGCCACAGCGGCGGATCGGCGCGCAGCGGCGTGAAGTAGATCCAGTGCGGCACGGCGCCCAGCCAGTTCCAGAAGCGCTCGGCGCGCGTGGTGTCGCGCACCACCTCGCCGGTGCGCGAGGACACGTACAGCTCGGTGCCCGCCGCGTCGCAGACTTCGATGCGGTGCAGCGGGCGCAATGGGTTCAGGCCTTGCGGCACGGTCCACTGGTCGCGCTCCAGCGTCTCGGCCCAGCGCGCGCCGGGCTGCGCGGAGAAGTCGCGGGCGATGGCCTCGGCCTGCGCGGCATCGACCGGGCCGAGCACACGGCCGTCGCGCGCGGACACGGCATGCCGCCCGCCGCGCGCATCGACGATGCGCCACACGGGCTGCGCGTCGGCGCCGGCCTGCATCTCCAGCGCCATGCGCCGGGGCGGCTGCGTGCGAACCGCGGGCGGCAGCGCCTCGAGCGCGACAGACGGCGCGACCACCGCCTGTTCGAAGCGCACCGGGGCGAGCCCCGCGAGCCGCTCTTCGTCCGTGAGGTTCGGGTACCCCACGTACATCATGACCACGCCCGAGACGAACCACATGACGAACAGCAGGCAGCCGCCGATGCCCAGCCATCGGTGCGTCCAGTACAGCGCCCGCCGAAGCGGGGGCCATGCGCGTTGCCATGCGGTGCTCATGATTCCGCGCTCAGAAGGTCACGAACGCCGACAGTTCGAACGAACGCGGACGGCCCAGCAGCCACTGGTTGCCGCCGTTCGAGAACGAGACCGGGTACTTGCGGTCGGCCAGGTTGTAGGCGCGCAGCGCGAGCTTGAGCGACGGGTTCGCCTGCCAGCTCACGCCCGCGTCGGCCACGGTGTAGGAGCCGATGCGGCGCGTGTTGGCCGCATCGACCTGCCGCGCGCCGACGTGGCGCACACCGAGTTCGGCCTCCCACTGCGGCAGGAAGCGCCAGTGCAGCCACAGGTTGGCAGCCACCTGGGGCACGCCGGCGGGCGTGTTGCCCGCGCGCGAGACCAGCGACTTGCCGACCGCCTCGTTGAAGTCGTCATAGCGCGCGCGCAGCCGCGCGGCGTTGGCTTCGAGGCGCAGCGTGGAGGTCAGCGCCAGGTCGAGCGTGGCCTCGATGCCTTCGGACGACTGCTTGCCGATCTGCTGCACGACGGTCGGGTCGTTCGCGTCGCGCGACAGCAGCTTGGTCTTCTCGATGCGGTAGGCGGCCACGCTCCAGGCGCCACGGCCCTCGGCCAGCTGGCGCTTGTAGCCCACCTCGACCTGCTTGCCGACGCTGAGCTCGAACGGCACCTGCGTGGCCGAGGTGCTGATGAGCCCGGTGAGCGGATCGGCCGCGCGCGCCACCTGTGCATAGAACGACTGCGCGGCGTCGGGCGCGTAGACCACGCCGAGGCGGCCCGTGGCGTACTCGAAGGTCTTGTCCAGGCGCGGGGCGCGGTTCTGCGGGTCGGTGCGCACGATCTTCGCGTGGTCCCAGCGCAGGCTGCCGACCACCGACCAGTGTTCGTTGAAGGCCAGCTTGTCTTCGGCGAAGAAGGCGTAGGTGCTGGTCTTCGTCTTGTAGCGCGGCAGGTAGGGCGTGGGCGAAGCGTAGGTGCCGGGGTTGAAGACGAAGGCATCGACCACCGAGCGCCCGCCGTAGGGCGTGTCGCTCGAATTCAGGAAGTCGATGCGGTTGGCGTCGAAGCCCACGAGCACCTGGTTCTTCAGGCCGAACAGCGCGTGCTTGAAGGTGGCGTCGGTGCGGTTGCCGATCTGCTCCTGGTCGTGGCCGATCTCCAGGTAGTCGCCGCGCGTCACGCGGTTCGTGGTGGCGCTGTAGGTGTAGGTTTCGCTGTCGCGCCAGTGGCGTTTGCTGTCCAGGCGGTACAGCTGGTTGCGCACGGTGACGGCGTCGTTGGGCGTCCACTGCGCATCGAGGCGGGTCCAGCGGTCGCGGTACTTGACCTCGGCGTCGTCCAGGTTGTAGTTCTGTTCGCGGTTCAGGCTGCTCAGGCGGCCATTGACGAGCGGCACGCCGAAGTAGCGCTGCGGCGTCTGGCGGCCCTCGTCGTGCGAGAGCGTGAACTGCAGCCGCGGCGACACATCGAGCCGCACCGCGCCGCCCACCGCCAGGCTCTCGGCCTCGCCGCGCCGCATGAAGCCATCGGTTTTCCGGTGGCTGATGTCGAGGCGGTACGAGAGCATGTCGTTGATCGCCCCGCCGCTGCCGAAGGCGACCTGGCGCGTGGCGTCGGAGCCCACGGTCACGAGCGCCTCGTTGCGGATCGGGCCGCGCGTGGGCTTCTTGGGCACCACGTTGATCGCGCCGCCGATCGCGCCCTCGCCGAACATCACCGAGGCGGCGCCGCGCAGCACCTCGATGCGGTCGGTCGACCAGGTGTCGAACGGGAAGGTGACGGTGCCTGCGCCCACGTACAGGCGCGTGCCGTCGTACAGCTGCATCACCGAGCCGTGGCCGTTGAAGCCGCGTGCCGACAGCGACGAGCCGCCATTGCCCGGCGCGGGCGAGCCCGTGATGCCGGTGGCGCGGCTCGCGGCCTCGACCACCGAGACGTCGCCACGCGCGCGGATCGCATCGCCAGTGAGCACCTCGATGCTGGCCGGCGTTTCGAGCGGCGTGAGGCCCAGGCGGCTGCCGGTCTGCGTGGGTTCGTCCAGGGCCAGCGGCGTGTGGCGGCTGGCTTCGACCTGCACGGGCGTGAGGCTGGGGCGACCGGTTGTGTCGCCCGATTGGGCCAGGGCGGGCCCGCAAGCGAGGCCGAGCCCCAGTGAAAGACCTGAAAGACCCGAAAGGCGCGCCCGTTGCAGGGGCGGGCCCGAGCGATCGCGCGGCGGCGATGCAATGCGATTCATCCGACTTCTCCTCCGGCCCGCGTCCCCGCAGGCTCCTGACCGATCGCGGACGCCGAGGGAGAAGAGACGAGGGGCGGTGCCGTTTCGCGCGAGGGAAAAGCGGCAGGCCCGGACACGCACTCCCGCAGCATCCGAAGGCGGTTGCGAAGGCCGGTATCCGGGCTCGCGGAGTGCGTCGGGTGCAATGCATGCACCTCGGCGCCGAAGCCCTCGCCTTCCCACGCCGAAGCGCAGTGGCTGCCCGGGCGAAGAATCGCCGGGACCTGAGGGTGTCGATGTCCGCTGACCGTTGCGGGGGCAGCGCAGGAATGGAAGGGTCGTTCAAAAAAACGACGCCTCGCACCTGCTTCCCGTTTAACCCCGCCGCCAATCCTGTGACTGGTCGTGCAGGGCACCTTCGAACCGTGGGGTGTTGGACGACACCGGTGTGAACCAATGTTTCCAACCGCCGGGATTATAGGGAGCGCCCTGCGGCAACGCCCTTGCGGGCCCCGTCAGACGGGCTTGCCGTCGGGCCCGAACAGCCGCCGCAGCACCGCCACGCCGGCCACCAGTGCATTCGAATACGTGGCGTAGGGCTCGTGGGCGGCTTCGAGCGGCATGTACACATGGGTGGAGTCGCCGGGCGAGCCGTCCACGGCCTCCATCAGCACCCAGTAGAACTCCCCTTCTTCCAGTTCGTGGACGGTGAGTGCGATGTCTCTCGGCGAAGGCATGACGGTCAGAGAAATGAAACAGGGAATGAACCCGCCTTTGAACGGGCAAGGGGCTGGCGCGGTTGTCAGTACTAGGGCTTCTCCTACAGTGCATGGACGCCGCGCGGCCTAATGTTAGGGGTGGGGAGTTGCATCAGAACAAGGAGTCAGCATGAAACATTTCACGCTTGAACCCAACATGCGCGCCGCCTTCGGTGGCGCGTTCTACCCGACCGGTTACTCCCTGGTGATGTTTCCGAGCGTCGAAGACGCCAGCCGCATCGGCCACGGGCTGATCGCGAAAGGCATCGTGAGCGGCGACGAGGTCTACCTGATACCGGCCGAAACCGTCCTGGCGGAAATCGCGCCGACCGTGCATGCCTCGCACAGTCCCCTGCCCTCCGCCGGCACCGACGGCGACACGGTGCGCGCCTTCATCCAGCTGGCCCACGAAGGCCACACGGGCCTGCTGATCCGCACCAAGGACGGCGCCATCGCCGAGCGCGTGATGGAACTGGTGCGTACCGTGCCCTACTCGATCGCCGAGCGTTATCGCACGCTGGTGATCGAGGATCTTTGAACGCCGGCCGAAGCGTCGGTCAAGGCGTCGGTGTCAGCCCGGCGCTGTGCCTCCATACCTCGGCAGCCGAGGTGGCAGGTGCCTGCGCCCAGCAAGGCGGGCAGCAGCAGATTCACCACCGGCACGAGCGCCAGCAGCAGGATCAGAACGCCGAACGCCACCATCGCACCGCGCTGGCGACGCACGACCTGCATGCGCTCCTCGCCGTTCGCAATGCCGGCGAGCGCGGGCGCCAGCAGGAAGCGCACGTTGAGGTAGGCGAGCAGCAGGAACAGCAGCACGCCGTTGATCACCGGCACCAGCAGGCACAGCAGCATCCCCAGGCTCGCGCCCAGCCAGGGCCCCAGCCATCCGCGCACGCCGACCAGCAAGCCCGAGGACTCGGGCCGTGACTGCAGCAGCGCCGGGTAGCGCGCCTGCACGCGCTCGCGCACCGGGCCCAACACCACCCAGCGCAACGCCAGCCGGATGGTGGCGACGATGACGCCGACGTACATCACCACCAGCACCACGACCGTGAGCAGCGCCGCATAGAGCAGCAACATCGCCAGCGCAGGGGCGATGCCCGCCATGCCCGCGATGCTCCCCCCACTGCCTCCCGTGCCGGGCAGCAGGCCGAGCACCGCCCCGCCCATCACGATGAAGACCGACACCACCCCGGCCGCCGTTCCGATCGGCTGGAAGTGGCGGTAGAGCACCCAGCTCCACACCGTGAAGACCAGCAGGCACAGGCCCGCGGAACGCAGCGCGATGCCGGGGCGCAGGCTGGAGCGGAAGGCCAGCGCGAGGCAGACCAGGGACTCGCGCACCGCGCCGAGCAACGAATGCCATCGGGCTTTCAGTGACATGGGATCAGAAAAAGGAGAAATCGATGAAATGTGCGGGCGCATGCCTTGGCCGAGGAACGGGCTCCTCGGCCGACGCGCGCTGCAACAGGAGGAATCGACCGGCCCTCAGGCCGGCACCGCCATCGCGGCGGCGCGCTGCACCACATCGCGGGCCATGGCCTGGGCGAGTTCCTGTTCGCCCAGGAACACCTTCGCGTCGGTTTCGGCGGCCAGCAGGCGGGCTTCCTGCTCGTTGTGGCTGCGCACCACGGTCTGGATGGTGGGGTTCAGCGTGCGCGCGGTTTCGATCATCTGGCGCACGTTCATGGCGTCGGGCGTGGCCACCACGAGCACGCGGGCGCGCGCCACGTGCGCCTGGATCAGCACCGCCGGATCGGCCGCGTCGCCCCACACGGCCGGAATGCCGGCCTCGCGCAGCTTCTCGACCAGCTCGCGGTTCTGCTCGGCCACCACGTAGGGGATGTCGTTCGTCTCGAGCTCGGCGGCGATGCGCCGGCCCACCCGGCCGTAGCCGACCAGCACCACCTGCCGCGACAGGTACTTGGCCTCGGTGGTCATCGGCAGTTCGGCCAACGGGTCGCTGCGCGCGTCGAGTTCGCGTGCGAACTTCGAATGCGCGTGCAGCCATTTCTGCAGCGGCGCGATCAGGCTGAACCACAGCGGGTTGGTAGCGATGGAGATCAGCGCGCCCGCCAGCACCAGGCTCTGCCCTTCCACCGGCAGCAGGCCGAGCGACACGCCCAGCCCGGCCAGGATGAACGAGAACTCGCCGATCTGCGCCAGGCTCGCGCTCACCGTGAGCGCGGTGGCCAACGGGTAGCGGAACACCAGCACCAGCGCACAGGCCGCGAGCGACTTGCCCAGCACGATCACCAGCACCACGGCCAGCACCTGCAGCGGGCGCTCCAGCAGCACCGACGGGTCGAACAGCATGCCGACCGACACGAAGAACAGCACGGCGAACGCATCGCGCAGCGGCAGCGACTCCTGCGCCGCGCGGTGGCTGAACTGCGACTCGCGCATCACCATGCCGGCGAAGAAGGCGCCCAGCGCGAACGACACGCCGAACAGCGCCGCCGAGGCGAAGGCGATGCTCACGGCCGCCGCCACCACGCACAGCGTGAACAGCTCGCGCGAACCGGTGCGCGTGACCTGCCAGAGAATCCACGGGAACACGCGCCGCCCCACCACCAGCATCAGCACGACGAAGCCGCCGACCTGCAGCAGCGTGAGGCCCAGCGTCTGCCAGACGGGGTCGCCGCTGGTGTCGACCTTGGTGCTGCCCAGCGCGCCCGCCAGCGGCGGCAGCAGCACGAGCACCAGCACCATCGCGAGGTCTTCGACCACCAGCCAGCCCACCGCGATGCGGCCGGTGAACGAATCGAGGATGCCCAGGCTCTCGAGCGCGCGCAGCAGCACCACCGTGCTCGCCACCGACAGCGCCAGCCCGAACACCAGCGCCGCGCCCCAGCTCCAGCCCCACCACATGGCGAGGCCGCCGCCGAGCAGCGTGGCGACCGCGATCTGCGCGATGGCGCCGGGCAGCGCGATCTTGCGCACCGCGAGCAGGTCGGCCAGCGAAAAATGCAGGCCCACGCCGAACATCAGCAGCATCACGCCGATCTCGGCCAGCTGCGCGGCAATGCCCGCGTCGGCCACGAAGCCGGGCGTGAACGGGCCGATGATCACGCCCGCCAGGAGGTACCCCACCAGCGCCGGTAATCGCAGCCGCGCCGCGAGAAAGCCGAACACCAGCGCCAACCCCAGGCCGGCGGCAATCGTATTGATGAGGGAGACGCTGTGGGGCATCGGTCCATTTTGCAGGAACGGCCCCCAACCTTTGAAGCCCGCAGGCTTCTACGGGCCTGCGTCTACACCCCTACGGAAGCGACGCGAACTATCGTAGGCATAAAGCACTTCTATTCGCATCGACACCTTTCTCATCCAGAATTTGAGCGGTCCCCCCGTCCCCCCAACAACAGGAGCCTCCCCATGAGCAACGAGAAAACCGAAGCGAAGTGCCCGTTCAGCCAGGCCACCGGCGCCGGCACCACGAACCGCGACTGGTGGCCCGAGCAGCTGCGCCTGGACCTGCTGCACCAGCACTCCTCCAAATCCGATCCCCTGGGCGCCGGTTTCGACTACGCCAAGGCCTTCCAGAGCCTGGACCTCGCCGCGGTGAAGAAAGACCTCGCCGCGCTGATGACCGACTCGCAGGACTGGTGGCCCGCCGACTTCGGCCACTACGGCCCGCTCTTCATCCGCATGGCCTGGCACAGCGCCGGCACCTACCGCATCGGCGACGGCCGCGGCGGTGCCGGCCGCGGCCAGCAGCGCTTTGCGCCGCTCAACAGCTGGCCCGACAACGTGAGCCTGGACAAGGCGCGCCGCCTGCTGTGGCCGATCAAGCAGAAGTACGGCCAGAAGATCTCCTGGGCCGACCTGCTGATCCTCACCGGCAACGTCGCGCTCGAAACCATGGGCTTCAAGACCTTCGGCTTCGGCGGTGGCCGCCCCGACGTGTGGGAGCCCGACCAGGACGTCTACTGGGGCCGCGAGAAGACCTGGCTGGGCGGTGACGTGCGCTACGCACAGGGCTCGCCCGGCGTCGAGAAAGACCGCGGCGTGCTCGTGAAGGACGACGACAGCAAGGTGCCGCACAGCCGCAACCTCGAGAACCCGCTGGGCGCCGTGCAGATGGGCCTGATCTACGTGAACCCCGAAGGCCCGGACGGCAACCCCGACCCGATCGCCGCAGCCCACGACATCCGCGACACCTTCGCCCGCATGGCCATGAACGACGAGGAAACCGTGGCGCTCATCGCCGGCGGCCACACCTTCGGCAAGACGCACGGCGCGGGGCCGGCCTCGAACGTCGGCAAGGAACCCGAAGCCGCCGGCCTCGAAGACCAGGGCTTCGGCTGGAAGAACAGCTTCGGCACCGGCAAGGGCGGCGACACCATCACCAGCGGCCTCGAAGTGACGTGGACCACCACGCCCACGAAGTGGAGCAACAACTTCTTCGAGAACCTGTTCGGCTACGAATGGGAGCTGACCAAGAGCCCCGCCGGCGCGCACCAGTGGGTCGCCAAGGGCGGCGCCGGTGCCGGCACCATCCCCGACGCGCACGACGGTTCCAAGCGCCACGCGCCGACCATGCTCACCACCGACCTGTCGCTGCGCCTGGACCCGGCCTACGAAAAGATCTCGCGCCGCTTCCTGGCCCACCCCGACCAGCTCGCCGACGCCTTCGCGCGCGCCTGGTTCAAGCTCACGCACCGCGACATGGGCCCGCGCGCCCGCTACCTCGGCCCCGAGGTGCCGGCCGAAGAGCTGATCTGGCAAGACCCGATCCCGGCCGTCGACCACCCGCTGGTCGACGCCAACGACGTCGCGGCGCTGACGAAGAAGGTGCTGGCCTCGGGCCTCACGCCTGCGCAGCTGGTGTCTACCGCCTGGGCCTCGGCCTCCACCTTCCGCGGCTCCGACATGCGCGGCGGTGCCAATGGCGCCCGCGTGCGGCTGGCGCCCCAGAAGGACTGGGCGGTCAACCAGCCCGCGCAGCTGGCCCAGGTGCTGAAGGCGCTCGAAGGCATCCAGAGCGAGTTCAACGCGGCACAGACCGGCGGCAAGAAGATCTCGCTCGCCGACCTGATCGTGCTGGCCGGCGGTGCGGGCGTGGAACAGGCCGCGCGCAATGGCGGGCGTGAAGTGAAGGTGCCCTTCTCGCCGGGCCGCGCCGACGCCTCGCAGGAACAGACCGACGTGCCCTCGTTCGAACCGCTGGAGCCCGCGGCCGACGGCTTCCGCAACTACCTGAAGGGCCGCTACAGCGTGCCCGGCGAAGCACTGCTGCTCGACAAGGCGCAGCTGCTCACGCTCACGGCGCCCGAGATGACGGTGCTGGTCGGCGGCCTGCGCGTGCTCGACACCAACGTCGGCCAGACGCGCCACGGCGTCTTCACGAAGACGCCCGGCACGCTGAGCAACGACTACTTCGTGAACCTGCTCGACATGGGTACGGAGTGGAAGGCCGTGTCGGACGCCAAGGAAGAGTACGAAGGCCGCGACCGCAAGACCGGCACCCTCAAGTGGACCGGCACGCGCGTCGACCTGGTGTTCGGCTCCAACGCGCAGCTGCGGGCCATCGCCGAGGTCTACGGCGCGTCCGACAGCCAGCAGAAGTTCATCGACGACTTCGTGGCCGCCTGGACCAAGGTGATGAACCTGGACCGCTTCGATCTCGCCTGAGGCGGGGCGCCAGCGCCGTCCGCGCCCCGGGGCCCTGCCCCGCGGGCGCGGACTCCCATGAACGAGGTATTCGTTTTCCGGGCCGGGGCACTAGATTCGGCCCCATGAAATTCGCGAAGGCATGGCTTGCCGCCGGCGTCGTCCTGGCGGCCTCGCAGTTCGGCGCGCTGCACGCGCAGGACGGCAACCCCGAATGGCGCGCGCTGCGCCAGGAACTCGTGCAACGCATCAACGCCAACTGCTACGACGTCGGCACGCTCGAGCTGGCGCAGCAAGTGCTGCAGACGGCGCAACGCACGGGCGGGCCCGAGTCCGCCGACACGGCCCTCAGCCTCGTGCTGCTGGCCCATGTCCACCAGCGGCAGGGGCAGCTGACCCGGGCCGCGCAGTCGTACACGGCTGCGCTCGCCATCCAGGAAAAGACCGCCGGGCCCGACAGCCCGATGGTGGCGTTCACGCTGAGCGCGCTGGCCGGCCTGCACTATCGCCGCGAGGCCTTCGACCAGGCCATTGCGCTGTACGAACGCGCCCTGGCGATCCACGAGAAGCAGCGGCGCCCCGACGCACACGCCGTGCTGTACAGCCGGCAGAACCTGGCCGCGGCCCATCGCGCCCAGGGCGCCTACGCCAAGGCCGCCCCGCTGTACGAACGCGAGCTCGACGCCAGGGCGCAGCCGCTGCTCGCGGTGGCCCTGGTGCACTGACGCGCACTGAAGCGCACCGAAACGCGCCGCACCGCACCCAAACGCGCGGGCCGGCGCCCTGCTCCGGCTACTGCGCCATCTTCGATTCGCGCGCGTTCACCAGCTCCTCGGGCTCCTGCGACTCGACCCAGCTCTCGTTGTTGAGCCCGGCCTGCAGCCGCTCGGTGTCCAGTTCGTTGGTCCACTTGGCGACCACGATGGTGGCCACGCCGTTGCCGATCAGGTTGGTGAGCGCGCGCGCCTCGGACATGAAGCGGTCGATGCCCAGGATGAGCGCCAGCCCCGCCACAGGCACGTGCCCCACCGCCGACAGCGTGGCCGCCAGCACGATGAAGCCGCTGCCCGTGACACCGGCCGCCCCCTTCGAGGTGAGCAGCAGCACGGCCAGCAGCGTGATCTCCTGCGTGAGCGTCATGGGCGTGTTGGTGGCCTGCGCGATGAACACCGCCGCCATCGTCAGGTAGATCGAGGTGCCGTCCAGGTTGAACGAGTAGCCCGTGGGAATCACCAGCCCCACGCAGGTCTTGTGGGCGCCCAGGTTCTCCATCTTCTCCATCATGCGCGGCAGCACCGATTCGCTGGACGAGGTGCCCAGCACGATCAGCAGCTCTTCCTTGATGTACTTGATGAACTTCCAGATGCTGAAGCCGTGAAAGCGCGCAATGAGCCCCAGCACCACGAAGATGAACAGCAGGCAGGTCAGGTAGAAAGTGCCCATGAGCTTGCCCAGCGACAGCAGGCTGCCCAGCCCGTACTTGCCGATGGTGAAGGCCATGGCGCCGAAGGCGCCGATGGGCGCGAGCTTCATGATGTAGTTGACGATCACGAACAGCACGTGCGAGCCCTTCTCGATCACGTCGAACACCAGCGTGCCGCGCCCGCCGAAGCGGTGCAGCGCAAAGCCGAACAGCACCGCGATCAGGAGCACCTGCAGGATCTCGCCCTTGGCGAAGGCGTCGACCACGGTGGAGGGAATCACGTTGAGCAGGAAGTCGACCGTGCCGGTCATCTTGCCGGGGCCGGTGTAGGCCGCGATGGCCTTGGTGTCGAGCGTGGACGCGTCGATGTTCATGCCCGCACCGGGCTTGAGCAGGTTCACCAGCACGAGGCCGACCACCAGCGCGATGCTGCTCACGATCTCGAAGTACAAGAGCGCCAGGCCGCCGGTCTTGCCGACCTTCTTCATGTCTTCCATGCCGGCGATGCCGACCACCACGGTGCAGAAGATGATCGGCGCGATGATCATCTTGATGAGCTTGATGAAGCCGTCGCCCAAGGGCTTCATCGACTCGCCGAGCGAGGGGTAGAAGTACCCCAGCAGCACGCCGACGATCACCGCAGTGATCACCTGCACGTACAGGGAACGGTAAAGGGGGAGCTTCCTGGGTACTGTGCTTGTTGTATGTGCCATGACTGCCTCCTGAAGGAATGAAGGGAAACGAGGAGAAAAGGGTTCGTGTCTCGGTTGCTTTCGATGGATGGGGTACTGCGTTCGGTGCCTGCGGCCGCCGCCGAAATGAAAAAACCCGCCGAAGCGGGTTTTTGTTTTCAGGGCGTGGCGCGCATGCTCAGTGCATGTGGAGGCCGCCGTTGACCGAGAAGTCGGCCCCGGTGCTGTAGCCGCCTTCATCGGTGGCGAGCCACGCGATGATGGAAGCGATTTCGCTCGGCTCGCCCAGGCGCTTGACCGGGATCGTGGCCACGATCTTGTCGAGCACTTCCTGACGGATGGCCTTGACCATGTCGGTGCCGATGTAGCCCGGGCTCACCGTGTTCACGGTGACGCCCTTGTTGGCCAGCTCCTGCGCCAGCGCCATCGTGAAGCCGTGCATGCCGGCCTTGGCCGCCGAGTAGTTGGTCTGGCCGGCCTGGCCCTTGGCGCCGTTGACCGAGCTGATGTTGATGATGCGGCCCCAGCCCTTTTCGACCATGTCGCCCACCACCTGCTTGGTGACGTTGAACATGCTGTTGAGGTTGGTTTCGATCACCGCGCTCCAGTCCTCGGGGGTCATCTTGAGGAACATGCGGTCCCGCGTGATGCCGGCGTTGTTGACGAGCACGTCAATCGCCCCGTGGGCCGCCTTGGCGGCGGAGAAGGCCTCGACGGTGGATTGCCAGTCGCCGACATTGCCGACCGACGCGTGGAACTCGAAGCCTTCGGCTTTCTGTTCGGCCAGCCACTTGGCGTAGTCCCGCGTGGGGCCGCAACCTGCGACCACGGTGAACCCGTCTTTGTAGAGACGCTGGCAGATGGCTGTTCCGATGCCACCCATGCCTCCGGTGACATATGCAACTTTCTTGCTCATGAGATTTCCTTGATTGAAGCTAGCAAAAAGCCTGAACGGCCGCCTTCACTCTAGCCATTTTCAGGCCACACAACTCTGAGGGAGAACACTGAGCCAAGCTTGCAACCAGCTGTCACGGACATCACCTCGGCGGCACTCTATATGCTTGCGGCTTCGCGCCCGTGACAGGGCCCCTGCCGGCCACCCCACCAGGAGTTCGCACGCATGAATTTCGCAATCGTCGTCTTCCCCGAGGTCGAGGAGCTCGATTTCGTCGGTCCCTGGGAAATGCTCACCATGTGGAGCAAGCTGGCCGGCGGCCCCGCCAACTGCCTCGTGGTGGCGCAAACGCATGGCCCGGTCGTCTGCGCCAAGGGGCTGTCGATCAACCCGCATGTCTCGTTTGCCGACTGCCCGCCGCTCGATTTCGTGCTCGTGCCCGGCGGCATGGGCACGCGGCGCGAGGTCGACAACCCCGCCATGGTGCAGTTCCTGGCCGCGCAGGCGCCGGGCTGCAAGGCGCTGCTGTCGGTGTGCACCGGCGCCTTCGTGCTGCATGCGGCCGGCCTGCTCTCGGGCCGCACCGCGACCACGCACTGGGGATCGCTCGACCGCCTGCGCGCGCTCGGCGACGTGAAGGTGGTGGAGCAGCGCTTCGTGCAGGACGGCCACGTCTGGACTTCAGCCGGCGTCTCGGCGGGCACCGACCTGATGCTCGCCTTCATCGCCCATGTGGCGGGCGAGGAAGCCGCGGCCAAGGTGCAGCTGCAGGCCGAGTACTACCCGGCCGACACGGTGTACGGCCACACCTCGAGCCACGAGCGCGCGCCATCGTATGTGCGGCGGCCGGGCTCGCGCATGGGCTCGGCCTGATCGTTCTTTCGCTTGTTTGTTTGATCGATCGAACGGTCGGTCATTTCTTCTTTCTTACTTCTTTCGACCTCCATGTCCACGCCCGACCTCACCGACCTCGAACCGCTTTCCGTGCTCGCCGCCCGCGTGGGGGCGACGCTGCGCGAGCGGCGCCAGACGGTGGCGGTCGCCGAATCGTCGGCCGGCGGCCTGGTCTCGGCCGCCCTGCTCGCCCTGCCAGGCGCCTCGGCCTACTTCCTGGGCGGCGCGGTCATCTACTCGCGGCGCGCCGGCAAGGCCCTGCTCGGCCTCACGCCCGAGGACATGGGCGACATGCGCGGCGAGACCGAGCCCTATGCGCGCTTCATCTCGGGCCGCATCCGCGACGCCCATCGTTCGAAGTGGGGCATCTGCGAGAGCGGCGCGGCGGGACCGTCGGGCAGCCCGTACGGCGACGCGCCGGGGCATGTCTGCATCGCCGTGACCGGCGCGGACGGCCTCGTGGTCAGCCGCACGATCGAGACCGGCGCGACCGACCGGCCATGGAACATGGATGTGTTCGCGCGGCTGTTGCTGAAGTTGTTCGAAGAGACGTTGCTGGCGAACGGCGACGCATGACCGAAACAGTGATTTCGACCGCCTCCGAAGAGGAGGTCCGCTCCGGCGTCCTGGGCCGCCGGTTGCGCGAGTTCAACTACGGCTTCGTCGGCGAGTACCCCGATACGCAACCCGTGTGGCTGAACGCGAAGGATGCGCAGGGCCGCCTGATGGGCGGGCTGCGTGGCTTCGTCTTCCTCGAATGGCTGCGCATCGACGTGCTGTTCGTCGAGGAGGAAGCCCGGGGCACCGGCCTGGGCCGCCGCCTGCTCGCGGAGGCGGAAGCGCGCGGCAAGGCGTTGGGTGCCGGGAATGCCGCGCTCGAAACCTTCGAGTGGCAGGCGCGAGGCTTCTACCTGAAGCAGGGCTACGAAGAGTTCGCGCGCATCGACAACTACGCGCGCGGCAACTACCTCGCCTACATGAAGAAGAAGCTCTGAGCCCGGGGCATTGCGGCCCCCGACCCCGAACCTCCTCTCAAGCTGTCGCGCTCAATCCGCCTGCACCCCCGCAGCCCGGATCACCTTCCCCCACTTCTCGATCTCCGCCGCCAGGTGGCTGCGCAGCGCTTCGGGCGTGACCTTGTCCATCGGCACGGCCTCGGTGCTCAGCTCGGCGAAGCGCTTCTTCACGTTGTCGTCCTGCAGCGCGGCGCGCAGGGCCACGTTGAGCTTCTCGATCACCGCCGGCGGCGTGCCCTTGGGCGCATACACGCCGTGCCACACCTTCACGTCGAAGCCCTTGAGGCCCTGCTCGTCGAGCGTGGGAATGTCGGGCATGCTCGACAGGCGCTTGGGCGTGGTCACGCCGAACACCTTCACGCGCTGGCCGTCCTTGATGACGGGCGCGGTCTGCGTGGTCTGGTCGCACAGCAGGTCGACCTGCCCGCCCATGAGGTCGTTGAGCGCCGGGCCTGCGCCCTTGTAGGGCACGGTCGTGAGCTGCACGCCGATCTGGTGCGCGAAGAGCATGCCGCACAGCTGCGAGACCGCGCCGATGCCGGCGTTGGCGAGCGAGACCTTCTCCTTGTTGGCCTTCACGTAGGCCAGCAGCTCCTTGAAGTTGTTGGCCGGGAAGTCCTTGCGCGACAGCAGGGTCATCGGCACGTCCATGACCTGGCCGACGTACTCGAAGTCTTTCAGCGGGTCGTAGTTGAGCTTCTTGTACAGCGCGGGCGCGGTGGCCATGCCCATGTGGTGGATGAGGATGGTGTAGCCGTTGGGCGCGGCCTTGGCCACGCGGGTCGGCGCGATGGTGCCGCCCGCGCCCACGGTGTTCTCGACCACCACGGTCTGCCCCAGCGACTTGCCCATGGGCACGGCGAGCATGCGCGCCACCACGTCGGTAGGGCCGCCGGCCGAGTACGGCACGACCATCACGATGGGCTTGTCGGGCCACGCGGCCTGCGCGGCGGCGGGCGATGCGGCGGCGAGCAGGCAGGCGCCCGCCGAGGCCGCGATGAGGGCTTTCAGTTTCCAGGTCTTCGTTGCGTTCACTTCTTTGTCTCCTTGTGGTTTGTCTGTGGATCAGTGCGTCACGGATGAATCGCCCGGGCCGTGAGATGCGGCCAGCGCCAGCCAGCGCTCGGCCAGCCGCACCACGGGCCCGTCGACCATGCGGCCGTCAAGGCTCACGACGCCGCCGCCGGCCGCGCGCACGGCCTCGGTGACGCGGTGCGCCCAGGCCACCTCGTCGGCCGTGGGCCCGAGCGCGGCCTGCACGGGCGCGACCTGTTCGGGATGGATGCACAGCTTGGCGCCGAAGCCGCCGCGCCGGGCGCGCGCGGTGTCGGCGGCGAGCCGCTGCGCATCGCGCCAGTCGGGCGACACGCCGTCGATGGGCGTGGCCAGCCCGGCGCGGCGCGAGGCCAGCACGAGCGCGAGGCGCACGGCCGTCAGCTCGACCTCGTCGGCATCGCAGGCCATGCCGAGGTCGGCCTGGAAATCGAGATGGCCGAAGGCCAGCCGCAGCACCTGCGGCGCACCCGCGATGGCATCGAGCGCAGCGAGCCCCGCAGCCGATTCGATGAGCGGCACCAGCACGGCCTTCGGTCCGGCCGTGGCGGCCAGCCGATGCAGTTCGTCGGCGTGCTCGGCCTTGGGCAGCACGATGCCGGCGATGAGGCCCTCGGCGATCCAGCCGGCCGCGCGCGCGCAGTCGTCGTCATGCCACGGCGTGCCGCTCGCGTTCACGCGCACGAGCAGCCGCCCTCGCCCTTCGGCGGGCAGCGCTGCCAACGAGGCGCCGAGCGCATCGCGCGACTCGGCCTTGCGCGCGGGCGCCACGGCATCTTCGAGGTCGATGATCACGCCGCCCGCGCCCGTCGCCAGTGCGCGCGCATGACGCTCGGGCCGGTCGGCCGGCACGAAGAGAAAGGCGCGCGCCAAAGCGAGCGCTTGATTGGCGGGTCCGCTCATACCGCGCCGGCCGCGCGCAGCGCTGCAATCGCGTCGTCGCCACGGCCCAGGCTGCGCAGGATGGCGTCGGTGTGCTGGCCGACCGCGGGCACCGGGTCCATGCGGTAGTCGAACGCGCTCTGGCGACCGGCGGGCAGCAGCGCCGGGATGTCGCCGGCCGGCGAACCCACTTGGCGCCAGCGCTCGCGCGCCTGCAGCTGCGGGTGCGCCCACAGCCCGGCCATGTCGTTCATGCGCGCGTTGGCGATCTGCGCGGTGTCGAGCCGTTCGAGCACCTGCGCCGCGCTGAGCGCGCCGAAGGTGTCGACGATGAGCGTGCGCAGCGCCTCGCGGTGTTCGTTGCGCCGCGCGTTGCTGTCGAAGCGCGGGTCGCTCGCGAGCTCGGGGCGCAGCAGCACCTTGTCGCAGAAGGCGCGCCACTCGCGCTCGTTCTGCAGGCCCAGCATCACGGTGCCGCCGTCGCCGGCGGGGAACGGGCCGTAGGGATAGATGGTCGCGTGCGAGGCGGCGCTGCGCGGCGGCGGCGGCGCGCCGTCGTAGGCGTAGTACATCGGATAGCCCATCCACTCGGCGAGCGATTCGAGCATCGACACGTCGATGTGCGAGCCCTTGCCCGTCTTGCCGCGCTGCATCAGCGCCGCGAGGATGCCGGTGTAGGCGTACATGCCCGCCGCGATGTCGGCGATGGAGTTGCCCGACTTGCACGGGTCGTCGGGCGTGCCCGTCACCGAGAGAAAGCCGGCCTCGCTCTGGATCAGCAGGTCGTAGGCCTTCTTGTCGCGGTACGGGCCGTCTTCGCCGTAGCCCGAGATGTCGCAGACGATGAGCGCGGGGTGTTTTTCCTGAAGCACCTGCGCGCCCAGGCCCATGCGCGCGGCGGCGCCGGGTGCGAGGTTCTGCACCAGCACGTCGGCGCCGGCCACCAGCTCCTGCAGCACGGCGAGCGCGGCGGGCTGTTTCAGGTCGAGCGTGAGGCTTTCCTTCGAGCGGTTGACCCACACGAAGTGCGAGGCCTCGCCGTTCACGCGCTCGTCGTAGGCGCGCGCAAAGTCGCCGCCGCCGGGGCGCTCGACCTTGATGACGCGCGCGCCGAGGTCGGCGAGCTGGCGGGTGCAGAACGGCGCCGCGATGGCGTGTTCGAGCGAGATGACGGTGATTCCGTCCAGGGGTCTGGTCATGGGCTTCTTCTTTCTTTCCTTGCGTCAGGCGAGCACGGCCGTGGCCTGCATCGTGAGCCAGCCGTCGGCGTCTTCGCCCCACAGGCTGAAGGTCTTGCCGTCGGTGCTGCCTTCGGCGGGCTTGCCGTGCACGCGGAACGGCGCGATGTCGAAGGTCGGTCGCACGGCGCGGAACTCGAAGCGCGCGAGCTGCGCATCGGCCGGCGCGTTGCGGCGCAGCAGGTCGACCAGCAGCGTCGCGATCAGCGGCCCGTGCACGATGAGGCCCGGGTAGCCCTCGACCTGCGTCACGTAGCGGCGGTCGTAGTGGATGCGGTGGCCGTTGAAGGTCAGCGCCGAGTAGCGGAACAGCAGCACGTCGTCGGGCACGAGGTCGCGGCTGAAGGCGGCGTCTTTCGGTGCGGGCGTGGGCGATGGTGCGGCCTCGCCCGGTGCGGCGGCGGCGCGGTAGACGATGTCGTGCTCTTCGGTCAGCGCCAGCCCGCGCGCGTTGCGCACTTCATGGCGCACCAGCACGAACACCAGCTCGCCCGTGCGGCCGGCCTTGTGCGTGACCGAGGCGATGGTCGACGTGCGCTCGACCGCATCGCCCACCTGCAGCGGATTGCCCGGTTCCCACGTCAACCGGCCGCCGGCCCACATGCGGCGCGGCAGCGGCACGGGCGGCAGGAAACCGCCGCGCTTCGCGTGGCCGTCTTCGCCGATCTCGGATTGGCGGTGGTGCGGCAGGAAGTAGAGCCAGTGCCACAGCGCAGGCAGGCGCGTGCCCGCCTCGGGCAGCGGGTCGTCGCGGTCGAGCGTGGCGGACAGCGCGCGCACGGGCGCGGCGGTGAGGTCGTCGCGCAGCGTTTCGGTGCGGCCCTGCCAGGCCTGCAGGTGCGCGAGAGCTTCGGCGTCGATCAGGGGAGAAGTCATGTCGTGTGTGTCGGGAAGAAGGATGAGTGGCGAGGTCAGTCGACCGCGGCGCCCGAGGCCTTGACGATGCGCGCCCACTTGGCGAGGTCGGCATGCAGCAGCGCCGAGAACTGCTCGGGTGAGGTGGGCGCGGCGATCTCGACGCCCTGCTGGTCGAGCTTGTCGCGCAGGTCCTTGGCCGCGAGCGCCTTGCGCGTGGCGTCCTGCAGGGTGGCGAGCACGTCGGCCGGCACGCCCGCGGGCGCGAACAGGCCGATCCACAGCGTGCCGTTGTAGCCCGGCACCTGCTCGGCGATGGCGGGCACATCAGGCAGCACGGGCGAGCGCTTCTCACCACTCACGGCCAGCGAGCGCAGCTTGCCGGCCTTGATGTGCGCCAGCGCCGAAGGCAGGCTCGCGAACACGATCGGCAGTTGCCCGCCCAGCACGTCGTTGATGGCAGGCGCCACGCCCTTGTACGGCACGTGCTGCAAAGAGATGCCGCCCATGCTGTTGAGCATTTCGCCCAGCAGGTGGTTGAGCGTGCCGTTGCCGGCCGAGGCGTACTGGTAGTTGGCGCCCTTGTCGCGCGCCAGCTTCAGGAATTCGGCGAAGTTCTTCGCGGGGAACGACGGGTTCACCAGCAGCACGTTGGGCACGGCGCCGACCAGGCCGACGGGCTTGAAGTCTTTCTCGGGGTCGAAGCCCGGGTTCTTGTAGAGCGCGGGGTTGATGGCCTGGCTGCTGCTGATCGTCATGAGCAGCGTGTAGCCGTCCTTCGGGCCCTTGGCGACCAGCTGCGTGCCGATGTTGCCGCCCGCGCCGGGGCGGTTGTCGACCACCACGCTGGCGTTGTTCAACACCTCGCCGAGCTTCTGGCCGACGAGGCGGCCGACGATGTCGTTGGTGCCGCCGGCGGCCTGGGGCACGACGAGCGTGATGGGGCGCGAGGGGTAGGTCTGGGCGGTGGCCGGGTTCGTGGCCAGCAAGGCGGTGGCGGCGAGGCCGAAGGCGATCAGCGCCTTGGCGCGAAGCCGCAAGGCGGGGGTGGTGTCGTGTGTCTCCATGGCCGCATGGTCTTCTGCCCGCCCCGTCGGCGCAATCTGCGATTTCGGAAGCCAGGCTTCTGAAATTCCGAAGGCTTGACTACCATCGCCCGATGCTCTTCGACCTCACCGACCTGCGCCTGTTCGTGGCCACGGCCGAACTCGGCAACCTCACGCGGGCGGCCGAGCGCCAGCACCTGTCGCTGGCCGCGGCCAGCGCGCGCATCAAGGCGCTCGAGACCCAGGCCGGCCTGCAGCTGCTGCAGCGCGAGGCCCGCGGCGTGCGCCTGCTGCCGCCGGGCGAAGCCTTTTTGCACCACGCCCGGCTGGTGCTGCACCAGGCCGACCAGCTGCGCGCCGACCTGCTCGAGTACGGCGGCGGCCTGCGCGGCCACCTGCGCGTGTTCGCCAACACCACGGCGGTGACCGACTTCCTGCCCGAAATCCTGCCCGGCTTCCTGGCCGCCAACCCGCGCATCAACGTCGACCTTCAGGAAAAACCGAATGCTCAGATCCCGCGCGGCGTGCGCGACGGGCGCGCCGACATCGGCATCGTCGCGGGCCAGATGGACACGCTGGGCCTGGACACCATCCACTTCAGCACCGACCGGCTGGTGCTCGTCACCTCGCGCCAGCACCGCTTTGCGCGGCGCCGCCGCATCTCCTTCGCCGAGACGCTCGACGAAGACGCCATCGGCATGCAGCAAGGCAGCACGCTGCAGGCCTTCCTGGGGCAGATCACCGACCACCTGGGCAAGCGCCAGAAGCTGCGCATCCAGCTCGGCAGCTTCGACGCCATGTGCCGGATGATCGGCAGCGGCGTGGGCATCGGCGTGGTGCCGGAGTCGGCCGCGCGGCGCAACCAGGAGAGCATGGGGCTCGCGCTGGTCGAGCTCAGCGACCCGTGGTGCGTGCGCGAGCGCTACCTGCTCGTGCGCGACCGCGCCGCCCTGCCCGTGTACGCCCAGGCGCTGGTCGAGACCTTGTGCAAGCACTACGCCGACGCGCAGGCCGAAACCGGCTGACGGCCGGTTTTCCGGTCAAAAACAGGCACTTGCAGGCGGCTTGTGAGAAACCCGATGTCTTCCCCATTTTCTGTGCACAACTTTGGGGGTAAGTCAGGGGCAGCGTTGTAAATCGAACGCAAGTTGTTGTTTTATAAAGGGAATAGTTAGTCTGCTTAAAAATTTTGCAGTGCACAAGTCAGGCCGCCGAGGGGTCTGAAAATCGCTCGAAAACAGGAAAGTCAAGCGAAAAAACAGGGGGTTGCCTGTGCTAGGCCACCCTTTGAAACCAACGACTTGCCGCCGGTTGTGAAGAAGTCCGCTTCAATCCCCACTTTCTGTGGGCAACTTTGGGGGTAACTGGGGTGGAGCTTTGTAAAACGAATGCAAGTTGTTGTTTTACAAAGGGATTCCACACATTGCTCAATTTTTGAGCGGTGAACAAGAGCGTCAGCCAGTTGGGGGACCGCCGCTCAAATGAATCCAAAGGTTCTCAGCATGCCGAATCGGGTCGATGCGAGGCGCGAAAGAGGGCCGCTACAGTCGCCCTGACATGCTCGAAGCCCTCAGCTCCCCCTGGTCCTGCCTCGGCGCCGTTGCCGGGCTGCTGATCGCCCTGGGGGTTCACTGGCTGGCACCCGCAGACATCGACACGGTGCACGCCGGCGCGTGGCTCGTGGGCATCGGCTGGCTCGCGGGCCTGGCCTGGGACCTCGTGGACTCAGACCGGTCGACGTAATCCGCAGGCGAAACCCGCAAACAGCGCGCACAAAAAAGGGAGGGGAGGCATCGGCCCTTGCGAGCCCCTGCCTCCCCTCCCCGTACCGGTTCACCCGGTGATCAGGCTCAGCGCTCGATCGTCAGCGCCACGCCCATGCCGCCGCCGATGCACAGCGAGGCGATGCCCTTCTTGGCGTTCTGGCGCTGCATTTCGTGCAGCAGCGTCACCAGGATGCGGCAGCCCGACGCGCCGATGGGGTGGCCGATGGCGATGGCGCCGCCGTTCACGTTCACCTTGTTCACGTCCCAGCCCATTTCGCGGTTCACGGCGCAGGCCTGTGCGGCGAAGGCTTCGTTGATCTCGAGCAGGTCGAGGTCGGCGGCCTTCCAGCCGGCGCGCTGCAGCGCCTTCTGCGATGCGGGCACGGGGCCCATGCCCATGATGGTCGGGTCCAGGCCGGCGGTGGCGTAGCTGGCGATGCGGCCCAGCGGCTTCAGGCCCAGGGCCGCGGCCTTCTTGGCCGTCATGACCATCACGGCGGCGGCGCCGTCGTTCAGGCCAGAGGCATTGCCCGCGGTCACGCCGCCGGCCTTGTCGAAGGCGGGGCGCAGGCCAGCCAGCACTTCGGCGTTGGTCTTGCGGTTGATGAACTCGTCCTGGTTGAAGACGATGGGGTCGCCCTTCTTCTGCGGAATGCTCACGCCGACGATTTCGTCCTTGAACTTGCCGGCGTCCTGCGCGGCAGCAGCCTTGGTCTGGCTGGCCAGGGCCAGCTCGTCCTGCGAGGCGCGGTCGATGTTGTACTTCTTGGCCACGTTCTCGGCCGTGATGCCCATGTGGTACTGGTTGTACACGTCCCACAAGCCGTCGACGATCATGGTGTCGACCAGCTTCCAGTCGCCCATGCGCTGGCCGTTGCGCGAGTTGGGCAGCACGTGCGGCGCCATGCTCATGTTTTCCTGGCCGCCGGCGATCACGATTTCGGAGTCACCCGTGGCCACGGCCTGCGCCGCCAGCATCACGGCCTTCAGGCCCGAGCCGCACACGGCGTTGATGGTGAGCGCCGGCGTTTCCTTGGTACCGCCGCCCTTGAGCCAGGCTTGGCGCGCGGGGTTCTGGCCGGCACCGGCCGCGAGCACCTGGCCCATGATGGCCTCGCCCACCTGGTCGGCCGTGAGGTTGGCGCGCGCGATCACTTCCTTGATCACGAGGGCGCCCAGCTCGGTGGCGGGAATGCCGGCGAGCGAGCCGCCGAATTTGCCGACCGCCGTACGCGCAGCCGAAACGATGACGATGTCTTCCATGAGGTTCTCTCCGTTGAGGTGATTTGAAATCGGTTGCGATCTTGCGGGAGCTGGCGCCCGTTCAGGCCTTGGCCTTCACGTAGCGTCCCGGCGCCGGTTCGATGGCCTTGTAGGCCTTGCCGTTGCCGTAGCCCTTGGGCGCGGGGATCTGCTTGCCCGCGTGGCCCTTGAGCCATTGTGCCCAGTCGGTCCACCAGCTGCCCGGCTGCTCCTGCGCACCGGCCAGCCATTCGGGCTGGGTCTTGGGAAACTTGCCGTCCTCGCGCAGCCAGTGGCTGCGCTTTTTCTTGGCGGGCGGGTTGATCACGCCGGCGATGTGGCCCGAGGCGCCCATCACGAAGCGCTTCTTGCCCGTGAGCAACTGCGTGGAGGTGTAGGCGCCGCCGATCGGCACGATGTGGTCTTCGCGCGAGCCGTAGATGTAGGCGGGAATGTCGATCTTGCCGAGGTCGACCTTCTCGCCGCACACCGTGAGCGCGCCGGGCTTGGCCAGCTTGTTCTCGTGGTACGTGTTGCGCAGGTACCAGGCGTAGAACGGGCCCGGCAGGTTGGTCGCGTCGCTGTTCCAGTACAGCAGGTCGAAGGCCGGCGGCGTCTCGCCCTTGAGGTAGTTGCCGACCACGTAGTTCCACACCAGGTCGTTCGGGCGCAGGAAGCTGAAGGTCGAGGCCAGGTCGCCGCCCGGCAGCAGGCCGCCCTTGCCCAGCTGCATCTCGCGGTACTGCACCATGGGCTCGTCCACGAAGATGTCGAGGATGCCGGTGTCGCTGAAGTCGAGAAACGTGGTCAGCAGCGTGACCGATGCGGCCGGCTTCTCGCCGCGCGCCGCGAGCACGGCCAGCGCGGTGCTCAGGATGGTGCCGCCCACGCAGAAGCCCAGCGTGTTGATCTGCTTGCTGCCGCTGATCTCCTGCACGGTATGGATGGCCTTGATGGCCGCGTTCTCGATGTAGTCGTCCCAGGTGGCCTGGGCCAGCGACTCGTCGGGGTTGCGCCAGCTCACCACGAACACGCGGTGGCCCTGCTCGTTCGCATAGCGGATGAGCGAGTTGTCGGGCTGCAGGTCGAGGATGTAGAACTTGTTGATGCACGGCGGCACCAGCAGGAACGGCCGTTCGTACACCTTGGCGGTGAGCGGCTTGTATTCGAGCAGCTGGAAATACTCGTTCTCGAACACCACGGCACCTTCGGTGGTGGCCACGTTGCGCCCCACTTCGAAGGCGCTCTCGTCGGTCATGCTGACGTGGCCCTGCTTCATGTCATGCAGCAGGTTCTGGATGCCCTTGGCGATGCTCTCGCCCTGCGTGTCGATGGCTTTCTTCTGCGCCTCGGCGTTGAAGGCGAGCGAGTTGCTGGGCGAGGCCGCGGCCATCCACTGCTCGACCGCGAAGCGCAGGCGCGCCTTGGTCTTGTCGTCGGCGTCGATGGCCTCGGCCATGCGCATCATGGTGCGGCCGTTGAGCAGGTACACGGCGGCCGAGAAGGCCGCCAGCGGGTTGCTGCCCCAGGCCTCGGCGGCAAAGCGCTTGTCGCCCTCTGGGCGCGCACCGAAGCCGCGGCGCCACAGGTCGGTGGCGTCGCTCAGGTACTGCTGCTGGATGGACTGCAGCTGCTCGGGATCGATGGAGAACTTGGGCAGCTCGGGCATGGCGGCTGCGCCCGGGAATTGCGCCATTTGTGGCAATTGCCATAGCGGCGTGCCGCCGACGTCGAAAGCGGCGGAACCACCTGGGCCCCCAGCTTTCTGGAAAGCCTCCATGGCCTGGGTCCAGCCCTGCGTGAGGGCTTTTTGAAAGGGCGCGAACGCATCGGCCCCCGTGTCTTGTTGCTTCATCATGTCTCCTGGCCGTGGCCTGGGTCGATACGAACGGATGGCTTGCGTGTTTTGAGTATGCTGCATTCGCAAGGCACTCACAACGCCGCGCTTTCACTAATCCCTTGAAACAAAACGTCTGCGCCTGTGTTCATCCATTTGATCGTGATCGGCTGGCTCTATGTGGCCGTGATGATGGCGGTGGCCGAAGCCACCAACACCACGGGCACGGTGCTGGGCGCCATCTTCACATTTCTTCTTTACGGCCTCGCGCCGGTGGCGCTGGTGATCTACCTGATGGCCACGCCGGCGCGCCGGCGGGCGATCAAGGAACGCGAGGCGCAGGCCCAGGAGGCCGCGCGCCGCGCTGCCGCGGAGGCTGCGGCTTCAGACCTTCCAGACCAGCGCGGCGAAGCGCCCGCTGACGCCGTCGCGCCGGTGCGAAAAGAACCGTGACGACTGCGCGACGGTGCACCACGCATCGCCGCTGTCGTTGCCGTGAAGCGACGCGACACCCACCGCACGCAGCCGCTGCCGCGCCAGCGCGGGCAGGTCGGCCAGCCACTTGCCTTCGGCCGCCGCGGGCGTGAAGCACGACGCCGCCTCGGGCGACTGCGCCTCGAAGGCGGCCTTGACCTCCGCCCCCACCTCGAAGGCCTTCGGGCCGATGCAGGGACCGAGCCAGGCCATCAGGCGCGGCGCGGCGTCATCCTGCGCGAAGGCGCGCACGGTCTGTTCGAGCACGCCGCCGGCCAGCCCGCGCCAGCCCGCATGCGCGGCGGCCACGCGCTGGCCGCGTTCGTCAGTGAAGAGCACGGGCAGGCAGTCGGCCACCATGACCGTGCAGGCGCGCGCGGAGGTCGCGGCCGTGCAGGCATCGGCGACGGTGCCGTCGGGCACGGCCTCGTCGAGCGACACGAGCCCCGTGCCATGCACCTGCTGCAGGAACACCGGCCGCGTGCCGATCGCCTGCTGCAGCCGCCGGCGGTTCTCGGCGACGTGCGCGGCGTCGTCGGCCACGTGGTCGCCGAGGTTCAGGCTCTCATAGCGCCCGGTCGACACCCCGCCGTCGCGCGTGGTGCACAGCGCACGCACGTTCGATGGCGCCGGCCACTCGGGCACCAGCCATTGCGGAGTCATCGCGACGTGCCGGCTCAGGGTTCCGCGTCGGGCGACTGCGAGGGCTGCGCGCGCTGGAAGGCGTCGAGCTTCATGCAGGCGTCGAAGGCGGCCATGGTGCGCGGCAGGCCGCTGAAGTCGCAGTCGAAGCGGCGGCCGTTGAAGATCTGCGGCACGAGGCAGCAGTCGGCGATGGTGGGCGTGTCGCCCCAGCAGTAGGTGCCGCCCGGGTGCTGCGCGAGCTGGCGCTCGAACGACAGCAGGCCGTCGCGCACCCAGTGGCGGTACCAGGTGTTCTTGGCTTCGTCGTCGACCTTCAGTTCCTTCACGAGGTACTTGAGCACGCGCAGGTTGTTCAGCGGATGGATCTCGCAGGCGATCGACTGCGCCAGCGCACGCACGTGGGCGCGGCCCACGGGATCGGTCGGCAGCAGCGCCGGCTCGGGGTGCGTTTCGTCGAGGTATTCGATGATGGCCATCGATTGCGAGAAGCGCTCGCCCTCGTCCTCGAGCAGCGGCACGAGCATGTCGGCCGAGATCGCCGAGTACGGACCGGTGCGGTGTTCGCCGCGCGCGATGTGCACGGGCACGTAGTCGTAGTCCAGGCCCTTGAGGTTCAGGGCGATGCGCACGCGGAACGAGGCGGAGGAGCGGAAATAGTTATGCAGCTTCATGATTTCTCAAGGATAGCGCCCTCTCAGGAGCGTGGTGTGGCCGGCAATGCACAGCGGAAATCGCGCAGCCGGGCTTCGGGGTGTTCTTGCCGCCATGCATCGAGCAGCGCGCGCGCCGCGGCTTCTTCGCGCGCGGCGATGCCCAGGTGCCACGGCCCTTCGGCCGCGGGCGGTTCGCCGGGCGCGTGGTTGTGCTGGTCGTCGGGCCGCCCCTCGGAGCAGGCCTTGCACAGCACCTGCATGCTGCTGGTCCAGTTCTCGGCGCTGAGGCCCGCTTCCTCGAAGCGGCGCACCAGCGCATCGATCGCTTCGGCCTGCACCTCTTCGACGAACACTTCGTAGGTCGCATGGTCCGACGGCGCGATCAGCGCGAGCGCGTCGAACACCGGCACCTCGCGCTCGCCGCGGCGGCGGTAGCCGTTGGCGGCGCCGTCGTGCAGCACCAGGTCGCCGTAGCGGTGGCCGCTGGCGGGCGTGGGCACGTTGCGCAGGATGGCGCGTGCCGGGTCGATGCGGTCGGCCCAGACCACCTCGCTGGCCTCGTCGCCGTGCACGCGGATCGGCGTGAGGCCGACGAAATAGTCGACCGGCCCTTCACCGTCCGGGATGCCGATGCCGTACTGGCGCCAGGCACGCCGCGCCGTGGGCCAGTCGCCCAGCGCGGTGGCCGCGATGCCCAGGTTCCACAGCGCGCCTTCGTTGCCCGGCTCGCACTGCACGGCGCGGGCGTTGGCCTGCAACGACGCGGCCCAGTCGCCGCGGTACTTGTGGATGAGCCCGGCGTTGTACCAGGGCGCCGACCAGTACGGATGGATGGCGCTGGCCTGCGCATAGGCGGCCAGGGCGCCGTCCTGATCGCCGGCCTCGTCGCGTTCGCGGCCGAGTTCGTTGAAGGCGGTGGCCTTGCCGGCTTTGCCGAGTCGGATGGGCATGGTGGAGCGAGGGAGAAAAGAGATCGGGGAAACGCGCAGAAGCGCCTATTGTGGGCCGCCGCAAAATCCCGAGTCCGGCGTGCCGGCAAGCCCGTGCCGCCTCTGGCACACTGCCGGTCTCCCCTCCCGCTTCGCTGAAAAAGGACACCTTCCCATGGCTTCCGAGTTTGTTTTCGCCCCGCCGGCCACCGTTTCGGTGCCGGTGGCCGGTCAGCCCGCACGCTTCCCGGTGCACCGCATCTACTGCGTGGGCCGCAACTACGAAGATCATGCCAAGGAAATGGGTTTCACCGGCCGCGAGCCGCCCTTCTTCTTCATGAAGCCGGCCGATGCGCTGGTGACGGTCGATGCGGGCCAGACCGGCACCATGGCCTACCCCACGCTCACGAAGAACCTGCACCACGAGATCGAACTCGTGGTGGCCATCGGCACCGGCGGCAAGAACATCCAAGCGGCCGACGCCCACAAGCACATCTACGGCTACGCCGTGGGCCTGGACATGACGCGCCGCGACCTGCAGAACGACATGAAGAAGCAGGGCCGCCCCTGGGACATCGGCAAGAGCTTCGAGCAGAGCGCGCCCATCGGCCCGATCGTGCCCGTGGCGCAGGCCGGCAACGCCGAGCAGGCCGAAATCTCGCTACAGGTGAACGGCGAAGACCGCCAGCGCAGCACCGTGAGCAAGCTGATCTGGAACGTGGCCGAGACCATCGAGCACCTGTCGGCGGCCTGGGAGCTGCGGCCCGGCGACCTGATCTTCACGGGCACGCCCGAGGGCGTCGCGGCCGTGGTGGCCGGCGACACGCTGGTGGGCCAGGTCGCAGGCCTGCCCGCGCTGACCGTCAAGATCGTCTGACGCCCGCGCGGTCCCTCTTCATGCTCCTTCGCGTACCCATCAAGCATTGCAAGAACTGCGGCACGGCGGTGGTCTACCGCGTGCCGGACGACGGCGACACCAAGCAGCGCGCGGTGTGCCCGGCCTGCCACACGATCCATTACGAGAACCCGCTGAACGTGGTGGGCACCATCCCCGTGCTGGGCGACAAGGTGCTGCTGTGCAAGCGCAACATCGAGCCGCGCTGGGGCAAGTGGACGCTGCCCGCGGGCTTCATGGAGCTCGAGGAAACCACCGCCGAGGGCGCGGCCCGCGAGACCGACGAGGAGGCCGGCGCGAACTTCGAGATCGAGGGCCTGTTCGCCGTGATCAGCGTGGTGCGCGTGGGCCAGGTCCACATGTTCTACCGCGCCCGCCTGCTCGACGACCGCTTCGACCCGGGCCACGAGACGATCGAGGCGCGCCTGTTCACCGAGGACGAGATTCCCTGGGACGAGATCGCCTTTCGCACCGTGCGCCAGGCGCTCGAACATTACTTCGAAGACCGCAAGCGCGGCAGCTTCGACCGCGTCCACGAACTCAGCATCGTTTGAAAAATTTCCCCATGCTCAAGACCCTGCGCGCCACCCTCCTCTGTGGCGCCAGCCTCGGCTTCGCCCTCGCGGCTTCGGCGGCCAAGGCCGACACGGTCGGCGAGGTCGACACCGCCTTCAAGCTCATCGGCCCGGACCACAAGATCGTGGTCGAGGCCTACGACGACCCCAAGGTCAGCGGTGTCACCTGCTATGTCTCGCGCGCGCGAACCGGCGGCATCGCTGGCGCCTTCGGCGTGGCCGAGGACAAGGCCGAGGCCTCCATCGCCTGCCGCCAGGTCGGCCCGGTGAGCATCACGCAGCCGCTGCCCAAGCGCGAAGAGGTCTACAGCGAACGCCTGTCGGTGCTCTTCAAGCGCCTGCGCGTGGTGCGCATGGTCGATCCCAAGCGCAACACGCTGGTCTACCTGACCTACTCCGACCTGCTCATCGACGGCTCGCCCAAGAACAGCGTGACGGCGGTGCCGGTCGATCGCGGCACGCCGATTCCGCTCAAGTGAAGGGGCTGCTGAAGGGCTCGGCGATGCGAGTTTGCTAGCATCGTCCGAGCGGCCGACACCGAGGTGTCGGCCTTTGACGGAACCCTCCGCAACGAATCCGTTCCAACAGCGTCATGCACCTTCAGACTTTTGTTTTCCGAACCGCCGCCACGCTGCTCGTGGCTGGGGGCATTGCCGCCTGCACCACGCCCGGCCCCACGCCGCCGCAGCAGCCTGTTCAAGGCGCCACGCCGCCGCCACCGCGCCAGGCCCTCTTCATCCGCCCCGCCGCCGGCACCACCGTGGGCCGCTTCGACGGCGTGCGCAACAAGGGCCTGGACGTCGCGGGCAACCTGGGCGACCCCATCGTGGCCTCGGCCGATGGCCGCGTGGTGTACGTGGGCGGCGAACTGCGCTCCTACGGCAACATGGTCATCGTGAAACACAACGAAACCTTCCTCACGGCCTACGCCCACGCGAAGACCATCCTCGTGAAGGAAGGCGCCGTGGTGCGCCAGGGCCAGAAGATCGCCGAAATGGGCAACAGCGAATCCGACCGCGTGAAGCTGCATTTCGAGATCCGCAAGAACGGCACCGCCGTCGATCCCGAGCCGTACCTCAACGGCCGTTTGCAGCAGTAAACGTAAAAGCCGTTACAGCAGGCTTTCGGGCACCAGGGGCGCCAGCAGCTCCAGCCGCCAGCGGGCCCAGAAATGGGTCTCGGGCTCGGTGTGCAGGATGGTGTCCGCCCCGTCGCCCGACGCCGGGTTCACCCACTCGATGCCGCCGCGCGGCCCCAGCTGCAGCTGGTAGGCGCCGTCCAGGCGCATGAAACCGATCAGGCTCGTGAGCTGCTGCGCGATCTGCGGGCTGAAGATGAACAGGCCGATCTCGGTGTTGTGCAGCGCCGAGCGCGGATCGAAGTTCATCGAGCCGACGAACACCACCTGCCCGTCGATCACGGCCGACTTGCCGTGCAGCCGCCCGCTGGCCGAGCCGTAGATGCCGAAGCGCTTGGTCTGCTCCACGCGCTTGGGGCTCAGTTCGTACAGCTCCACGCCCAGCCGCAGCATCTGCGCGCGGTAGCGGCGGTAGCCGATGTGCACCAGCGACTCGTCAGTGGCCGCCAGCGAGTTGGTGACGATGGTGTAGCCCACGCCGTTGCCGCGCACGATCTGCATCGTCTCCATGCCGCCCCGCCCGGGAATCAGGTAAGGCGTGGTCAGCAGCACCCCGTGCTGTGCGCCGCGCAGGTAGCGCTGCACGTTGTAGAGCACGCTGTCGGCGGCCTGGTCGGCCGGCAGCCCGCGCCCTTCGTCGGTGGGCGCCAGCGCCTTGGCGGGCGCGTCGGCGTACGCCTCGGCGCGCGCCCAGCTCAGCGCGAGCTTGCCGGCGTTGAGGTCCTTGGCCAGCGGGTTGTGGCCCAGCAGGTCGGTCGATTCAGGTTCTTCGGGGTGCAGCGTCTCGGGCCCCGTGGTGAGCCGGTCGAAGCGCTCGCGCAGCGCCTGCGCCGACTCGCTGCCGCGCGGCACCAGCGACTCGATGGGGTACACGTACGGGCTGTTCCAGTACATGTCGAACAGCGACGACAACCGCGGCACCACGGCTCCGGCCACCAGCGTGTCGATGTCGATGAAGTTGGAGCCGCCGTCGCGCAGGAAATACTCGTTGGCGATGTTGCGCCCGCCCATGACCGCCATCGTGTTGTCGACCACGAACAGCTTGTTGTGCATGCGGCGGTGCACGCGGTCGAAGTCCAGGATCGACCAGGCCCAGCGCGTGCCGAAGCGCGAGCGCCCGGCCGGAAACGGGTTGAACAGGCGCACCTCGACGTTCGGGTGCGACGCAAAGCTGGTGAACAGCGGGTCGGCGCCCGCCGTGTACAGGTCGTCCACCAGCAGGCGCACGCGCACGCCGCGGTCGGCCGCGTCGCGCAGCGTGCGCAGCAGGTAGCGGCCGGTCTCGTCGTTCTGCACGAGGTAGTACTGCACGTCGATGGAGCGCTGCGCGCGGCGCGCCAGCTCGATGCGCGCGTGCAGCGAGAACTGCGGCATCGGCAGCAGGCGAAAGCCGCTGAGCGGCTCGCCCGGCGGCGCGGCGGCACGCACGAGGCGGCCCAGCGCGGTGTCGGCGCCGTCGGTGATGGCACTCGAGGGCTTGCGCACCACCTCGGTCGGCAAGCCGGCGCAACCGGCGAGCACGAGCATCGCCAGGCTGCACAGCAGCCAGGCGAACCACCGGGCGCGCGGCACGTCAGCCCGGGGGGACAGGTTGCGCATGAACGACAGAAAAGAGGGAGGGCAAGGGCACGGGAGCGAAGGAGAAAAAACGCCGCTGCCGCGCGGCGCGGTGCACGACCGCGCCCACGGGTGGCGGTTTCTACCACGCGCGGCGCGAGCGCGCAGCCAATGCCTTCGTCAGTGCGCGCGCTCGGACCACTGCCGCACGAAGTGCTCCGCGCGCACGTTCGCGCGCGCCACGGCTGAGTCCCACGACAGCTGCTGGGTGATGACCAGCGCGCAGCGCGGAATGCCGTCCAGGCTCAGCGCCGCGATGCCGGCGTAGGTGCCCTTCGGGGTGCGCGTGAGTTCGAACCATCCCGTCCAGCCACCTGGCACGTGAAGATCGAGTCGGGCGGAGTCCATGATGAATTCATCATAGGCCTTTAGTTTTCATTTGCAAACATTGCATACAAAAGCAACGGCTCAGGCGTGCATGTCCGAGCGGCGACCGGTCGGCAGGCGCTGCAGCGCCTGGCGCAGCGTGGAATCCACCCGCCGCAGCGACAGCCCGTGCCGCACCGCCACCTCGTGCCGCGTCAGCTCGTGCACGCGCAAGGCCACGAAGATGTCCTGATGGCGGTGCGGCAGCCCCTGCATCGCGCGTTCGACCGCCTTCAGGTCGGAGCGCGCCTCGGCGATCAGCTCGGGCCCCGGTGCGTGATCGGCCACCTGGGCCAGCGTGTCGTCCGCCTCGCCGGTGTACTGCCAGGGACGCTCGGCGCGCAGGCGGTCCATGGCGGCATTGCACGCCACGCGGAAGATGTAGGCCACGGGGTTGTGCAAGGCATCCGTGAAGGCGGCCTCGGCCAGACGCAGCCAGGCATCGTGCAGGCTTTCGGTGGCGGCGTCGGCACACCCCAGGTGCAGCGACAGCCGCCGGTGCAACTGCGCGTAGTGCGCCACCAGCAGTTGCTGGACGTCCGGCGGCGCAGGGGCGGTCCCCGCGGCATCGCCGCGGGGCAGCAGGCAGGCGTGCGACATGGTGCGTCGCCGCCTAGCGGCCGCGCGGCAGGCCGCGCCGTTCGGGCTCGTTCAGGCGCGTCAGCTGCGCGTCGGTGAGCGCACCGTGCCCGACCATCTGGACGAAGCCCGACGGGTCGTAGCTCGCCTGCTCCGCCGGCCTGCGCCGCACCTCGGGGGCCTCGGGCGCGCCGGACGCGGGCTCGTTGCCGAAGCCCAGCACGCGCACCGAGAACACCGACGGCAGGCTCTGACGCGCCGCCGCGCGCTCGCGCTGCATCACGTCCTGCGCCGCCGCCGTGGCCTGCGACGCCGCGGCGCTGGCGTTGGTCAGGGCTCCGACATTCACCGACGCCACCACCGGCAGCCCCGTGCTCTTGCCCTGCACCGCCATGTTGTCGGCATTCACGATCTGCAGCGCCGCCAGGTTCACGTTGCCCGACACGCGGATGCCCGCCTCGCCCGCGTCGATGGTGCCCAGCGGCGCGATCAGGTCGATGTCGCCGGCCGGCACCTCCGGAATCGGGTTCAGCGTGGCAATGCCCGCGCCCGTGCTCGGCACGTCCGACGACAGCACCACGTTGCCCCAATGGTCGTACACGCGCTTGGGCGGCGTGTAGACCACCGTCGTCTTCGAGCCGCGACCGGCGTTGATGTCGCCCTCGGCCGACCAGCCCAGCACGCTGCCGCCGAAGGTGGTCATGATCCGGCTCTGGCCCAGCAGGATGCTGCCCAGCGCATAGAGCGAGATGTCGCCCGCACCTTGCGTGATGACGCCCGGAATCAGCGTGCCCACGGCCTTGGGCGCCGCGCCCTCGATGCCGAACACCTGGCGTCCGCCCGGCGTGAGCAGCGCGATGTCGCCGCCGAACAGCGTGTTGATGCCGGCCGCACCGAACATCGTGATGTCGCCCCTGTAGCTCGTTCCCGGGAACAGCGACGCGATGGCGTTGCGCCCGCGCAGGTAGCTGCCGTAGCGCACGCCGCTCTCGTCGTTGTATTCGCGCCCGCCCTCCTTCAGCTCGGCGAAGTACACGCCGCGCAGGTAGCTGCGCTGCTGTTCCGGCGGCAGTGCGTTGAAGAAGGCCAGCGCCTCCTGTGCGCCTCCCTTGCCGCCGTAGCCCTGCGAGGCTTCGAGCCAGTTCACCAGGTACAGCTGGCTCGCCTGCCGGTAGTCGTTGGCGAGCACGCGGCGCGGCGTGCCGGTTTCCGCGTCGAGGCGGGCTTGCCGCTGCGCCATCCAGGCCGCCGCGCCGTTGTCGTCGCCGCTGTAGCCAAGCTCGGCGCGCAGCCAGTCGCCCAGCGTGAGCTGGCGGTTGTAGTTCTTCACCACCCTGCCGGCCTGGTCGGCCAGCGGCTGGCCGCTCTGCATCAGGTGGGCCGGGTCGAGGTAGCGCTGCGCGAAGCCCGCGTAGTCGGGCCCGTGGGCGCCCACGCCGGCCAACATCGCGATGCCCGCACCGGGCCGGCTGTCGCCCGGCACCACCGCGCCGAGGCTGCTGACCGAGGCCCTGTTCTCCATGCGGATGTCGCGCCCGGCCGTGATCTCCAGCGTGCCGGGGCCGGCCACGTTGAAGGTGCTGAACAGGATGTCGCGCCCCGCCGAAACCACCGAGATGTCGCCCGGCTTCTGGTGCACGAACAGGTTGCCGCTGCTCGCGAAGTAAGCCTGTGCAATGCCGCCCGAATCCTCGGCCTGCCCGATGGGCGTGCCGCTCGCCACGATGTCTCGCCCAGCCATCATCCACACCGGCTGCGCGCCCTCGTACCAGGTCTGGCCGGCACGCGTCGCGTCGTCCGGCGCGAAGCGCAGGATGCGCCCGCTGCTCACGCCGACCAGGTCGCCGTGCACGGCGTAGAACCGCGCCGGCTGCGTGCCCACCGCTTCACCCGACACCGTGTTGGGGCCGAAGGCGAACAGCGGACGCACGCCGCCGCCGTCCAGGTTGTTGCCACCCGACAGGTTGCCGAGCACCGTGCCGTTGCTGGCGGTGCCCTGGAACGCCGGACGCCGCGGCGTCGCCAGCGCCGAGGCGGCCGCGCCCGACGGGCTCACGGTGTTGCCTCCCGCATAGATCGAGTCGCTGGCCAGGAACTCCAGCATGCCGTGGGCCGAGGGCGCCAGCACCAGCGGCGTACCCGTGCCGGTGTTGTCGAAGGTCGCCGCATCGCCATAGAACAGGCTGCCACTGGCGGCCACCGCACTCAGGATCGAGGGGTACACGAAGGCCGAGTCGGTCACGGGCACGCCCGCGCCACCCGTCACCGGCACCAGGTTGCCGCCTGCGCCGAAGAGGCGGATGGCCGTGTGCGGTGTCCACAGGGTGAACCAGCTCTGGCCCCGTCCTTCCAGGCCGTTGGCGCTGAACGGCGTGGCATTGGGGAGGTCGACGCGCGTCGGATCGATCACGCCCTTGACCACCAGGTCGCCACGCGTGGCGAGCGTGTAGTTCGCATCGCCCGGGGCCAACACGATGCCGCCTTGCGCCATGCCGCGGGTTGCCGTGTAGAGGTCGTAGGCGCGGGTCTCGCGGGGCGACTGCGCCCGCTCGGAGAGCCCATAGACCCGGGGCAGGCTGCCGAGGGTGCCTGCCTGCAGCTGCACGTCGCCCCGAAGGTTGACGATGGCCCCGTTGAGCCCGGCGTCGGAGTCACCACCGGCACCCTCGACGTAGGGCGTGTGGAGCGGATTGAAGGCGCCTCCCACGCGCACGAGCACGTCGCCACCGCCCGTCAGGCTCAGGCTGCCGTCGGCCAGCACACGGCCGGTGCCGCCCACCGCCAGCACCAGGCCCTGGCTGCGCCGGCTGTCGGCGTACGAATCTGTCTTGGCGCCGCGCCGTCCCTGCAGGCCCGCGTTGCCGCCCACGTCCACGCGCAGGTCGCCGCCGCCCAGCGTGCCGAAGCCGGTGAAGCCGAGCAACTTGTCGGCCGCCCCGGTCGTGCCGACATACGAGCCGAAGTTGATCCACCACGCCGTGGGCTGGTCCTGCGCGCCGCCGAAGCTGTCGCCCGTGCCCTGGCGCCACAGCCAGTTGCCGATGGCGCCGCTGCTGAAGCCCTTGTCCGCGGGATTCGGCCGCCCCGCACCGCTGCCCCCGGCGACCAGCATCGTGTCGCCGGTCAGGTCGCCGCCGGCCTTCAGCGTCAGGTTGCCGCCGGAGGCGGGGTACCAGGCGCGTGCCAGGTTCTGCGTGCCGCCATCGACGAACTTCTCGTAGCCACCGCTCGCGTCGTTGAGCACCGTGCCCTTGGCGCCCACCGCGCGCGGCAGGTTGTAAGGGTCGCCGGCCCGCGTGGCCTGCGACGAGGCGCCGGCGGTGTACACGCCGAACAGCGAATCCATGCGCAGGTTGCCGGCGGCCAGCAGGTCGAGATCGGCCGCGCCGGTGCGCACCACGCTGAAGCGCGTGCTGCCCGGCAGGTAGCTGTACTCCGGGGCGGCGATGACGCAATAGCTGGGAAGGTCCACGCAAAGCTCCGGGTACTGGATGTCCGCGAAATCGATGGGCTTGCCAGCCATGCTCTCGTCGCCCACGAAGTTGATGGACCCTTCCACGCTCCACAACTCGCCGCCGGGCTTCAGCTTGCCGAACATCCCGTAGTGGCTGTCCGCCAGCCGCAGGTTGCCCCGGCCCGCCGCCGGATGCACCTGCACGATGCGGTTGTCCGCCGCGTTCAGGTCTGCACCCGCGGCCAGCCGCACCGACCACGACTGCGAACCTTCGGGCAGCATCGCCGCCGCGGCCCACAGCCTGCCGGCGCCGTCCGGGCGCAGGTTCACCGAAGTCACCCCGCCGGGCAGCTTGATGTTGGTCGCGGCCGGGAGCAGCGCGCCCAGCGGCAGCGTGAGGGCGCCGTTGAGCACGAACTTCTTGCCGTCGCCGGGCAGCGGCACGCCCTTGGGCCACACCACGCCCGACAGCGTGGCTGCCGACGGCAGGCGCATGCCGGCTCCCAGGCGCGTGCCCACCGGCAGCGTCACCTTGGCGCCGCTGACGATGCTGCCCGCCGCGAACAGCAGCGCGCCCGAGGCGTCGCGCACGTCGGCGCTCAGCACCGTGCCCACCTTCAGTTCGAGCGCCTTGGCCAGCACGCTGGCCACCGGCATCACCTGCCCGGCCCCGAAGGCCGTCGACTTGATCGGCAGGTCGTAGTTGAGCGTGCCGGCGCCCCCCTCGAAGGTCGTGCCGTCGGCCAGCACCACGCCGCCGCGCGGCAGCACGGTGTCGCCGCGCAGCAGGTTGACGCCCGGCAGCAGCAGCCAGCCGCCGTCGTCCGGCGTGGCGGGCGGTGGCGCAAAGCCGTCGTTGATGCTGCCGAAGATGTCGAGGTTGCCGCCCGCGCGCAGGGCCAGCGCGCCCACCTCGCCCGAGCCGTACACGCCGGTCTTTGGTGTGTGCGGGTTGGCGCTCGCATAGCGGTAGCCCGACAGGTCGATGTCGCCCTGCACCACCATGTCGCCGTCGGGCGTCTTGCTGACGATCTGCACGCCGGGGCGCAGGTGGAAGGCGTCGGCATAGCGCGCGTTGTTCAGGCCCGCGAGCTTGCCGTTCATCAGCGCGCCGTTGGCCAGCGCGTGGTCGATGAAGGCCGTGCTCTGCAGGTGTTTGGCGTCGAGGTACGCCTGGTCGATGACCTGGTAGGGCCGGCCGGTGGCCGCGGCGTCGGTGCCGAAGCGTGCATCGTCGTAGCGCCACATGCCGTTCACGGCGATGGAGCGCGCGCCCTCGATGGCGAGGGTGCCGCTGGCATCGATGCGGATGTCGCCGACGGTCTCGCCGGTGCGGCCCGCGTTGAGTTCCAGCGTGCCGCGCGCCCTGCCGTCGTTCTGGCCCGGTTCGCCGCCCACCTGGGCGTTGGTGCCGTGGCGCAGGTCGATGCGCGAACCCGAGGCCAGCGTGAGCTGCCCGTCGTTCGACGTGAGTTCGACCATCGCGCGGTTCGGCGAATCGATGATCTGGCCGTGGCTGTCCACGCGCAGCGTGCGGCCGTGCGCATCGAGCACCGCGCTGCCGGCCAGCGTGAGGTTGTGCTTCGCGGCCAGGCTGATGCGGCCCACGCGCTCGCCGCTCGCGTCGATGGTGCCGGTCACGGTAAGGCTGCCGTTGTCGAGCGACACGTTCACCTCGCCGGCCTTCAGGCCGTCGCCGATGACAAGGTCGCCCTGGCGCAGCTGGAAGCTGCGCGCGCCAAACACACCGCCGTCGTTCAGCCGCTGGTTGAGCGCCGCGAATTCGGCATCGCCGAGCTGCCGCGCGCGCACGTCCACGCTGCCGGCCGCGAACGGCACCCGCGTGCCGCCCGCGTCGTAGTGGCCGCTGCTCGCGCCGAGGATGCGGCCCTGCAAGTCGACCGTGCCGGCGGCATCGTCGAGCGCCATCGCCTTCAGCGCGCCCGCGCGGTTGTTCTGCGCCGAGATGTCGATCACCGAGCCCGCCGCCTGCCGCAGGTTGCCGTGCAGGCTTTCGAGCACCACGTCGCCACCGGCGCTGTACCTGCTCAGGTCGTTGAAAACCACCTCGCGGCCCGACAGGTCGAGCACCGCGCGGTCGGTCAGCGTGAGGTCGCGTTCGGCGCTCAGCGTTAGCTTGCCGCTGGGCAGCGCCACGGCGGTGTCCAGCGTCAACTCGCGCCCGCGCAGGCTCAGCTCGGCGCCCAGCGCGACATCGCCGGTGGCCGCCGCCGGCGCGCCCGCGGGTGCGGCCACGCGCAACATGCCGCCCGCCGTGATGCGGTTCACCGAGCCCGCCTCGCCCGTCAGCAGCGGCGAGACGATGCTCAGGTCGCCGCCGCTGTACGCGTAGCCCTTGCCTGCTTCGTACGTGCCCTGCGACTGGTAGACCGACAGACTGCCCTTGTGGTTGGCGCTCACGCGCTCGGAGGCCTTGAGGTTCACGTCGGCAAAGCCCAGCACCAGGCGACCCGCGTCTTCCAGGCCGCTCGGCTGGCTGTGGGGGCCGTAGCCGAACTCGATGTGCTCGGCCTCGATGTTCAGCGTGCCGCTGCCGGTGCCCGCGCCACCACGCACCACGGCCGACGGCGCCGTGGTCGCGCCCTGCCACACCAGGCGGCCGGTGCGGATGGTGGCCACGTCGTCCGCGCCACCCTGCCCATAGATGGCAGGCGTGGCCAGCACCAGTTGCGCCATCGTCGCCTTGCCGGTGGCGGGGTCGATGGTGTCCAGCGCCGCGGTGCCGAAGAAGTTGACGCCGCCGCTGGCGCTCAACTCCAGCGTTTCGAGCGCGGGCGCGCCGTACTGCCGGTCGCCGCGCAGCAGGCGGTCGAGCAGGGCCTGGCTCATGGCCAGTCCCGGCGGCAGCGTGTGGTTCTGCGCGGCGGCGGCCAGCGCGGCGCTGTCGCCCACGTTGATGCCGCGCACCGCCAGCGTAAGGTGACGCGTGCCGTAGCGCACCGCCTCGTTCATCTCGAAGCGGTCGGGTGTCACCATGGCGATGGTGCCTTCGGAATACAGCTCGGTCTGTCCGCTGCACGACGCGCTGGCACACACGCCGATCTGCAGGCTGCGGTTGTCCGACGTGGCCTGGGTCTGCGGCACCGGCAGCGTGCTCACCCGGCCGTTGGAGACCATCAGCATCTGGCCGGTCGCGGCGTAGACGAAGCCGTCGCCGGCATCGTAGGCGGCCTTGCCACGGCCCAGGGTGTGGATGCGCGCGCCCTGCTCGACCACCACGCTGAGCGGCGTGCCCTCGGTCGCACCCACCGCGGCCAGGAACACCTCGGGTGCGGACAGCACCGCCCCCTGACGAAGCACCACGCTCTGCCCGCCGTCGCCGGTCTGGATGACGTTGCCGCTCTGCCCATAGTCGGCGCCCTGCAACCCGCCGATGACCAGGCGCGACGCGCCCATGCCACTGAGCGCGCCCGCATCCAGCGTGACCCCCTGGAAGCCCGCCGTCGCCGACGCGCCGGCCGCGACGATCTCGAGACCGAGCTGCTCCTCGCTGCTCGTGGCCACCACGGAACCGCCCCGCCCGCCCTCGCCCACCTGGAAGCGCGCCGTGCCGTCGAAGCGCAAGGCCTCGGCGCCCGCGCCGGGCGCGAGCTTCAGGTGCAGGTTGCGCGCGTCCGCCGGCAGCATGGCGCGCGGCACGCCCACGCGCAGCGCGTCGGCGCGCACGAAGTCGCCGTAGCCCATCTCGTTGTATTGCGAGTAGCTGCGCAGCACCTCGCCCGAAGTCACGATGGCCTGACGGAACAGCGTGTCGCCGATGCCGGTGCGGTCCACGCCCAGCTGCGCGGCCGTGAGCCACGAACCGTTGCGCATCGCCAGCGTGCCGGTGGGCGCGCCCAGGCCGGCCGCGCCGTTCAGCTCCACGCGGAAGGCGCCCTGCTGCAGCGCATAGGTCGAGGGCATCAGCGTGTAGGTGCCCGCGGGCAGGCCCGGCACGCCGGCGCCGATGGTGATGTGCTGACCCACGAGCGGATCGACCGCGCCCTTCTCCGCGCCGGTGGGTGCCACCGCCGGCTGCACGCCGGGCACGATGGCATACACGGGGTTGGTCGCGAGCCCCGGCAGCGTGAAGCCGCCGCGGGCGCCCACCTGCATCAGCGGGCTGAAGCGCGCGTCGGTCGAGCCGCCGCGTCCGCTCACGAAGCCCGCGCCGGTGAGGTTGCCGCCGCCCGACAGGTCGAGCGTGGCGCCTTCCTGGCCCTGCACGCTGGCCCCCATGAACGTGAGGCCGATCGTCTGGTTGCGCTTGTAGGTGTCGCCCGCGCCCACGCCGGTGAGCTTGACCTGCTTGCCGTCGTACAGGTAGTTGATGCCGTCGACCGTGCCGCCATAGGGCATGTCCAGCCCCTCTCCACTCACGGACGTGAGGCTGCCGGGCAGCAGCCTGACCTGCGTGGTGAGCGCATCGCCGAGCGTCAGCTGCCCGAGCGGCACCCGCACCACGCCGCCCTGCTCGATGACGCCGGCGCGCAGCGACAGGTCGCCGAAGGCCGAGTACGGCACCTGCGGGATCGCGCCCGTGCCCTCGATGCGCAGCACCGTGTCGGGCCGGTAGGTGCCGTCCGGCGCCAGGCCCGCGGACACCAGCGCCACCACACCCGTGGCCGGGTAGATCTGCGCGGCGCGCAGGGTCAGGCTGCCGGGAACGACCAGGCTCGTGGAGACGCCGACGTCCTGCCGGCCTTGCAGAAAGCGCAGGTCGCTGCTGCTGGCCAGCGTGACATGGCCGAAGGCGGCCAGGTCGACCGTGGGCGACTCGCTCGCGCTGTCGAGCATCGGGACCTTGCCGTTGACGCCGAAGCCCATGCCGTCGCGGATGTCGATCAGGTCGCCTGCCACATCGAGGCGGCTGCCGGACGGCACGCGCACCACACCGCCTTCGGCGACGGGTGCCCTCAGGACTTCACGCGTGAACGACGGCATCGCGCCGGCCAGCCGCACGTGCGCGGCGGACAGCGCCACGTGCGCGTCGTCGGGCGCGTTCGTGCCGAGCGCGAGGCCACCGGCATAGATCTGCAGGCCCTGCCGCATGCGCAGGTCGACGCCGTCTTCGAACGCGAGCGTGGAGCCGGCAAACAGCGAGAGGCTGTCGAAGCCGCCGCGCCGGACCGTGTCGGTGCTCAGCCGGGCCTGGCCGTAGGCGAGCGCACCGTCGTCGACGCCGGCCTGCAGGGTGTCGGGCGCGAGCGGTGCGCCCTGTTCCACACCCAGCACCAGCACGCGGTGCCGGCGCACGCGGTCTTCCGCCTGCTGCAGCGGGTCCAGGTGCAGGCGCAGGCCCGGCGTGCCGAGCACCACGGCCAATGTGCCGCCGGCCGCGCGCTCGCCGCCCGCGCCGCCCGCGACGGCGCGCAGTGTGCCGTCCAGCTGCAACCCGTTGTACGACGCGAGCGAGATGCTGCCGCCATTGCTGCTTACATCGGTCGCGCCCATACCGTTCACGTCGAGCACCGCATGCGTGCCCGAGGCATCGAGCAACGCGCCGGGGCGCACGACGACGAAGTTCTGCGACGCGGTGGCCTTGCTACCGATCGGATCGATCTCGCCGCCGACCACGATGCTGCCGCCGTCGCGCACCAGGCCGTAGCGCTTGCCGGTGGTGTCGGTGGCGGTGGCCGCGTGCGCCGACGCATCGAGCACCGCCTGCCCGCCGATCCAGATCGAGCGGGCATGAGCCGTTGCATTGGCAATATCGGCCTCGAGGTCGGTGATGTCCACCGTCTTCAGCACGATGCGCCCGCCGTTCGCACGCAGCGTGCCGTCCACCGTGAGCTGGCCGGCGCTGCGCACCTCGATGGCCTGGCCCGGGTCGACATGGATCGCCGCGCCCTTGCCCACCACGGCCTGCACCGTCGGCAGCTCCTTGGCGAGCGTGGTCGTCGTGCCGGCCTGCAGCGACAGGCTCGCGCCCTTGCGCTGCGTGAGCACGGCCTTGGTCGCGTCTTCCTGGTAGAGCGGCGGCGTCCACACCTCGAGCGCGTCGGCCGGACGGCTGCCGGTGGCGACGTCCTGCGCGTGGGCGCCGAAGCGGTACACCGGCATCGTCACGTCGATCTGCGCGCCGTCGGCCACCGTGAGGCCGTGGTTGCCGATGAGCGCATAGCGGCTGAAGCCCTTGTCGAAGAAGCCGGCGTCGAGCATCAACGTGTCGGCCTGCGCCGTGCCCGAGGTGTCGCCGATGGCGACGCGCATCGTCTGCACGGTCAGCGTGCCGCCACCGTCCACGCCGTGGCCGCGCAGCACCGCGCCGTCGAGCGCGATATGGCCGCTGCCCGTGTTGAAGCCATCCGCCTCGAGCGTGACGCTGCCGCCCTTGCCGCCTTGCTGTTTGGCCTTCGACAACAGCGCCGCGCCGGACGACACGTCGATGACGCTGCCGGTGCCCAGCACCACGTCGCCGGTGCTGCGCACGGACACGCTGCCGCCGTTGCGGTAGGCCACGCCGCCCGCGTCGGCGGGGTTCTTCGGCAGATGGGTCCACAGGCCGCGGGTGTCGAGCGTCGCACCGCCTGCGAGCACCACCGAGCTCGTGCCGCCGTCGGGCGCGGTGAGCGTGCTCGTGTCCTTCAGGTAGTTGAGGCTGATCTGTTCGAGCACGTTGCCCAGATGGATGCCGCCGCCGCGCGCGACGAGGTCGGCATTGACCTTCACGTTCGGGCTGTACAGCACGAGGTGGCCGCCATCGCCGACCTGCAGCGCCTTGTCGACCGCGATGCTGTCGGTGGCCGCGATGCGCACCGCGCCCAGGCGAAAGCCGCTGAGCTGCGCCGCATCGAGCACCAGCGTGTCGCGGCGCTCCGCGGGCAACACCGTCGAGAGGTCGAGCCCCGCCGCAATGCCTTCGGCCGTGTCGCCGAGCACCACGTTCTTGATGCCCGCAGCATCGAGCCGCCGGTGGATCGCACCGCCCGTCTTGTCGTAGTAGGCGTCGTAGCGGCCCACGACGAGCTGCCCGCGCTGCGCCGCCGCGCCGGTCGACTGCTGGTAGCCGTCGAGCCCGGCCTGCCGCGCCTGCGTCTGGCGCTCGCCCTGGAAGGTCTCGCCGACGATCTCGCCTTCGAGCACCGCGGCCTGGGTGCCGACGATGAGCAGGCCGGCATCGCGGCCCACGGTGTAGCCGCTTTCCAGCCGCGTCTGCGGGCCGATCAGCGGGTTGTAGAAGAAGCCCGTCGTCTTCTTGCCCCAGCGCGCGTGCTCGTCTTCGAAGCCCTTGTAGACGCCCGTGTAGCGCAGGTCGCCCGGCGCCTTCGACACTTCGTAGAGCCGCCCGTCCGCGCCCTTGAGCCAGCTCTGGTTGAGCCTGCCCGTGAGCACGTCGAGCGTGCCGCCCGAGATGTTGATGCTCGCGCCGCGCTGCGTGACCAGCTCGCCGCCGGTGAAGCCCACCACGCCGCCCTGCGCCATCCACTCGCCCACGCCATGCGCCTGCGTGCCGAGGTAGCCGCCCACCTCGAGCAGGCCGCCGCCGGTGTACCAGCGCTCGCCCTGGTAGCCGCCGGTGCCGCCGGGCACGAAGACCAGCGAGCGCCGGTCGATCCACAGGTCGTTGTTGTTGAGGTTCTTGCTGTCGCGGTTGAGCGGCGCATCGCGCTGCTCGTTGCCCTGCACGTTGATCTTGATGTTGTTGGATTCCATCGCGAGCTTCACGCCCACCGCGCCCGACACGTCGATGCGTGCGCCCTCGCGCACGAGGCTGCGCTGCTTCGCGTCGACCACCACCTGGCCGCCGGTGGCCAGCGTGAGCGAGCCGGCCTGGAACTCGACCGTGCCGCCGCTGGCGACTTCGACGCGCGACAGGTCGCGGCGGTCGTTGCCCGCCAGCACGATGCTGCCGGTGCCCAGCTGGACCGCCGGCGCCATGAGCCCGGCGCGCTGGCTGTCGAGCGCGGTCGCGCCGCCGGTGTCGAGCACGATGGCCGTGGTGCTGCCCTCGCCGAACCGGACCTGGCCCGTGGCGCCGGTCGCGTTCAGGTGCACCGTGCCGCGTGTGTTGACCGAGGTGCTGGAAAGGACGACGCCGCCCTGCACCACTTCGCGCCCGGCCAGCGTGACGTCGCCGGTGGTCGCCTGGATCAGCCCGGTGTTGCGCACCGTGCCCGCCGGGCTGTTCGTGTCCAGCGTCACCGCGACTTCGTTGCCGCGCGTGGTCGAGGTCTGATTGCCGTCGGTGCCCACGCCCTTGCGGATGGTGAAGTGGTCGCCCGCCGCGAGCAGCGTCTGCCCGCCGGGCGTGGCGATCTCGCCGGCGTTGTGCACCTCGGCGCCCAGCAGCAGCACATAGCCGCCGCCCTGCGTGGCCGAGCCCGGCGCGGGCGTGGAAAGGCGTGCGCCGGGCTGCACCTCGACACGGCCTTGCGCGTTTTTGAAGTTGGGCGCGCTGCCGTTGGCGTACACGCCGTGGGCCTGGAACTGCGCGTCGTCGATCTGCGCTGCCGCGGCCACGAGGTTGCGCGTGTCGACCTGGCTGCTGCCGCTGAACACGATGCCGTTGCGGTTGGCGACCATCACC
This sequence comes from Variovorax boronicumulans, assembly GCF_009811375.1. NCBI lineage: Bacteria > Pseudomonadati > Pseudomonadota > Betaproteobacteria > Burkholderiales > Comamonadaceae > Variovorax > Variovorax boronicumulans. The sequence continues at coordinate 1,560,263 of NZ_BKDH01000001.1, read as the reverse complement.
GTGCCGTCGGCCTTGATCTGCCCCTGGATCTGCGAAGGCCGCGCCTGCGGGTCGTTCACCTTGTTGAGCACCGCCCAGTCCTTGCGCTGCGCGAAGGCCACGGTGGTGTTGCGCCCGACGTTGAAGGTCTCCCAGTTCAGGATCGCCTTGTCGGCCGTCTGCTCGACGGTGACGACCGTGCGGCCGTCGACCTGCTTCTGCGAATCACCGGTCAGTGCGCGCGCATTCGACCAGCCGGCGGTCAACGAATTCGTATCGACCTTCAGGCCGCCTTCGGCCAGGCCGTCGGGCACCGAGGGGTCGTTCTGCGCGGCGCGCCGCGCGGCCGCCTGTGCGGCCTGCTGCGCCGCGATGCCGCGCGCCGCCAGGTTCAGGTTGCCGATGGACTGCTGCAGCTGCTCGCTGGCGCGCTGCTGCTGCGCGAGCGGACCCGTGAGCTGCGCCGCCGGCGACCCGTTGGGCATCAGGCCGGTGGCCGTGGCGGTGGCCTGCGCCGCGCCCTTGGCGTTGAACCAGGTCGGGCTGAAGGCGCGCTGCGCATGGGCCGGCGCGGCAGCCGCACCGGCGGCCAGCGCCAGCGCCATGGCCTGTGCCAGTGGCGAAATCCGGAAACTCCTCGCCTGCACGGCAGCGCCCTGGCGGCGGCTGCGGTGTCCCTCGTGTGTGTTCATCTGACGCCCAGTAAAGAATGACATGCACCGGCACGTAATCCGTGCCCCTTACTGGACAGACCGACAGACGCAAACAAAACCGCTAAGTTTCTGGACCAATCCTGAGCGCACGCGAGGGCCAATCAGGCTGTCACATTCATCAGCTAAGCAGCAGCACGCCGCCCGGCAGCGCACGCGCCTCGAGATCGTACGAGCGCTGGATCTGCACCAGCACCGTGTCGAGCGAGGCGATGGCGAAACGCCCGCTGACTTCGCGCCCGGCCAGGCGCTGCGCCAGCAACACCACGCGGCCAGGCCGGTAGCGGTTGATCTCCTCGATCACGTGCGCCAGCGGCGTCTGCCGGAACACCAGCACGCCGCTGCGCCAGGCCGAGGCTTCGCGGGTGGCCACAGCCGCCACCGGCCCGAGCGAACCCGCGTCGTACAGCACCTGCTCGCCGGCCTGCAGGTCGCGCGTGCCCCTCGCGTGCGTGACGCGCACGCGCCCTTCGAGGCAGGTCACGCAGCCCCGGCCCGCGAGGTAGCGCACCTCGAAGCGGCCGGCCTGCGCCTCGCTGCGGGCCGCGCCCGCCACGATGCCGAAGGGTTGCGGCCCGGCCACCAGGTCGAGGGCCGCCTCGCCCGCGATCAGGTCGATGCCGACGACGCGACCTTCGACGCTGCGGCGCTGCACGCTGGTCTGCGTGTTGAGCACCAAGTCCACGCCCTCGGCCACCTGCACCGCGCGCTGCTCGCCGGTGGCCGTGCGGTAGTCGGCGTTCCACTCGCCGAGCGACGGCCACAGGCCCAGCGGCGGAGAGACCACCGCCACGCCCGCGGCGCCAGCCGCACCCATCGCCGCGCCAAGGAACGCGCGGCGCGCTGCCACCGGCCGCGCCCACAACACGGGAGCTCGCTGGACTTCGGCCGGCATGCCGCCGATGGCCGGGTCGAGCGCCTGCCACAGGCGTCGGGCCTGCGCCAGCGCGGGCTGGTGCAGCGGGTTGCCATCGCGCCAGCGGCGAAAGCCCTCGACGTCGTGCTGCGTGGCCGCGCCGGACGACAGCCGGCGCAGCCAGGCCTGCGCTTCGCGCAAGGCCTGGGCGTGTGCATCGGGCGGGGTCATCGGGGCTTCAACCCGTGCGCGCTGAAAGATGTCGCATACCCATGAGACGGCTCTCGACGCGGTGAACCGCACTTTATTTTTCATGCGGCTCCCTCCCTTGCGGCATGTGGTCCGCGCGGCCCATGCGGGCGGCGATGTGGTCATGCGCCTCCTTGAGTTCCTTCTCCACCGTGCGCAGCGAGATGCCGAGCCGCGCCGCCACCTCGCGCTGCGGCAGGTGCTGCCAGCGCACCATCACCAGCACCTGCCGGCGCCGTGGCGGCAGCCGCTCGATGAGCGCGCGCAGCGCGGCCAGCTCCGCGCGGTCCTGCGCGATCTGCGCGGGCCCCGGCGCGGGGTCGGGCGTTTCGTCGAGCAGCGCCTCGATCTCGTCGGACGTGGCCAGGCGCCCCTGCTTCGCGACCTGGTCGTAGGCCAGGTTGACGGCCACGCGCAGCAGGTAGGCGGCGGGGTCGTGCACGCCGTCGATGTCGTCGCGGCTTTCCAGGCGCAGCCAGGTGTCCTGCAGCGCATCGCCGGCGCGCTCGGCATTGCCCAGCCGCCGCGCAAGCCGCTGCTTGAGCTCGTCGTAGCGCGCGACCAGGAAGTCGCGCAACGCGGGCAGCGCGTTCTCGGGCATGGCGGTGGCGTCAGTGGCGCACCGGGCACTCGAGCCCGGGCGTCTGCGAGCGCGGCAGGATCAGCATCGTGAGCGGCTGCGCCATGTCCGGCGGCGGCGCGCGGTCGATGCGCAGCTGACGCAGCGTGTCGAGGATGGCGTCGTCGCGCGCGCGCTCGCCGCTGGTGTGCAGCAGGAAGGCATGGGCGATGCGGCCGGTGCCGTCGATCACGAAGCGCATCGCGGCGCGGTAGCCGCCCGGTGCTGCGCGCGGGTGGGCGCACAGGGCTTCCCAGACGCGGGTCTGGACCAGCCCGTCGTAGCCGCGGTGCGGGGTGGCGGGCGCGGCCTGCACCGCATCAGCCGGGCGTGCCGGCGCGGGCACTGCCGGAGCGAGTCGGAGCACGAAGGCGGTCGTGGCCCCCACGCCGGCGTCGTCGGCGACCAGGCCCGTGCCCGCGAGCAGCGCATCGAGGGCGGCCTGCGCATCGAACAGGCCGTGCACGGGCGCGGCGTGACGTCCGGCCACGCGTTCGGCATCGAAGAACACGGGCAGTCCGGTCGCGCGGCCGTACTGCTCCAGCGCGGCGGCCAGCGGCTGGGCCGCGATGTCGAAGGCGATGCGCGCGGCCTGCGGCCGAAGCGGCGCCGCGTCGGACTGCGCGCGGGCGCTCATCCACGGCCCGGTCATGCAGGCGACCAGCGCGATGCCGGCCAGGGAGACGAGAGGAAAGGAAGGAGGTGCATGCCGCATGAGTTCGATACGCCCGGCGAAAGCCACGGCCCGGGGGGCATGTCGAAGCGGATGCTAGGTTCGCTGCATGACGTTCGGATGACTTGGCCGGTCAGCGCGAGGCCTTCTCAGCACTTCGGCGACCCGGCCTGCGCGCAGATCGGCACGAAGATCCGCGCCCCCGCGCGCTGCACCAGCAACGCCGCCGTGCCGTCGGCCCCTTCCAGCGCCTGGGCCAGGGCTTCGGCGCTGTCGATCGGCTGGCCGTTGAGCGCCAGGATGACGTCGCCCGGCTGCACGCCCGCGCGCGACGCCGCCACGTTCACGCGCTGCACCAGCAGCCCGCCCTCCACGCGCAGGAACTGCCGCTCGGCCGGCGCCAGCGGGCGCACCGCGAAGCCCAGGCGCGAAGGCACCGAGGCCGCCGCCGCCGCATCGCCTTGCAGGCGCGGCGTGTCGTAGCCCTCCACCTTCACCTCGACCACGTGCTCGGCGCGGTCGCGCCACACCATGAGGCGCGCGCGCTGCCCCGGCACCTGCTCGGCGATGAAGCCCAGCGCGTCGGCCGCCTGCACCACCTCGCGGCCCTGCACCGACAGGATCACGTCGCCGGTCTTCAGCCCGCCGCGCGCCGCCGCGCCGCGCGGCTCCACGTCGGTCACCAGCGCGCCGGCCGGGCGCGGCAGGCGGAAGGTGTCGGCCAGCGCCTGCCCCACCTCCTGCACGGACACGCCGATGCGCCCGCGCGTGACGGTGCCGGTGGCCAGCAGCTGGTCCTTGATGCGCATGGCGGCGTCGATGGGAATGGCGAACGACAGCCCCTGGTAGCCGCCGCTGCGGCTGTAGATGCGCGAGTTGATGCCGATCACCTCGCCGCGCAGGTTGAACAGCGGCCCGCCCGAATTGCCGGGGTTGATCGGCACGTCGGTCTGCAGGAACTGCATCGACTCCGCGCCCGGCAGCAGCCGCCCCTTGGCGCTGACGATGCCGGCCGTCACCGAGTTGCCGAAACCGTAGGGCGAGCCGATGGCGGCCACGCCGTCGCCGGGCTCCACGTCCGCCGGGTCGCCGATGCGCACCGTGGGCAAGCCGGTCGCGTCGATCTTCAGCAAGGCCACGTCGGCCAGTGCGTCGAGGCCGATGAGCCGCGCCCGGAACTCGCGCCGGTCGGGCAGCTTCACGCGGATCTGCGTGCCGTGCGCGACCACGTGCGCGTTGGTCAATATGAGCCCGTCGGCGCTCACGAGGAAGCCGCTGCCCAGGCTGCTTTCGTCGGCCTCGGCCGGCGGCGCGCGCAGCAGCCAGCGGTCGCTGAAGCGGCGCGCCGGCACCGACGGCCGCTCCACGCCGATGTGGACCACGGCCGGCCCGAAGGCCTTCACCAGTGCCGCAAGCCCCGGCACGGGCCAGGGCATGGCGGCGTGCAGCGGTACTGCAGCCGCAAGGCCCAGCAGCGCCACGCAAAGGCGCCGCGATCGGTCAGGTGCGCGCGACAAAGCTCAGCGTGAGTTGCAGCACCATCGGCTGGCGCATGTCGCGCGGCGGCGGCTCGGCCAGCGGCTGCGCGGTGAGCAGCGCGCGCAGGTCGGTGTCGGCCTGCGCATCGCCCAGCGAATCGAAGGCCACGCGCTCGACCTTGCCGCTGCCCGCGACCCACACGCGCACCACCACCGGCGCGGGCGGCACGGGCTGGCCTTCTTTCAGCATGCGCTCCTGCATCCACGTGTGCAGGCGCACCACGGTGTCGCTGGCCGGGTCGCTGAGCGACGACTGCAGCTGGTTGCTGGCGAGGTTGGCGTAGCTGATCCAGTGCTGCGGCACCTGCGGCTGGGCCTGCGCCGATGCGCCCAGGGGCGCGGCGGCGGCGGACAGCCCGAGGCCGAGCCCGCCGAGCGCCAGGCGCAGGCGGCGCCAGCCGAGGGTTTTGCCGAAAGAAAAGGTCATGGGAGTTCCAATGAAAAGTCGAAGAAGGACGCTCACCCGCACAGCACGCCGACCGACAGGGTCGAGGCCCGCGCGGCGGGCGACTGCTGGGGGCCGAGCTGCGGTTCGCGGCTGTGCGTGTAGGCGATGCCGTGGGCGTCCAGGAAGTCGCGCAGGCGCGCCGCCGGCACCGCACGCACCCGCGTCACGCCGCCCGCCACGCCCGCGGCCGATGCCGCACGGCTGAGCACCATGCCCGACGCATGCGGCGCAGCGGCGACACGCTCGACCACCACGCCGAGCAACAGGCCGTCGGCGCCCAGCACCGCGCTGCCGCTGGCGCCGGGTTGCACGCCCGACAGCAACTGCAGGCCTTCCACGCCAGGCACGGTCATGGCGTTGCTGAGCAACGCCGCGCGATCGGGCATGCGCTGCAGCACCGCGTAGGCCTCGGTGAACACGCCCACGCTGCCCGGGGCCGGCGCGCGCGCGTCCGCCGCGAGCGTGGCGTGCAGGTAAGGCGTGAGGGTGGTGCGCAGCACCGCGACGTCGAGTTCGGCGCTCTCGGCGATCACCCGGGCCTGCGCCACCTGCGCGTCCTTGAGGGCGAAAAGCGAGCGGCAGTCCGCCACCGCATGGCGCGCGGTCAGCACGTCGCCGGCGGCGTTGAGGAACACGCCGCTGGCATTGGCCTCGGGCGGCGTGCCATGGGCCGCGCCGGCCAGGGCGGCGAACGCCGTGGCCAGCAGGAACGACGCCCACGGGCGGGGGCCGGCAGAAGACAACAGCAGAGGGGGCATCGGACAGTCACGAAAGCTCTGAGACAAAGACGGAACTGCGCGCCCCGGAATGTCGTTTGTCACAAAAATTTCATCTGCCGCCCTTCCTCCTCACTGTCCCAGCAGACGCCGCTCCTGCGCCGTGAGCTTCGTCTTCTGCGCATCGCCCAGCGGCCCGCGCCCCAGCACCTGCACCGGGCTGTGCGCGTCGTAGCCCACCGGGCGCGCCGTGGCGCGGCCCGCGTCGGCCGGCGCGGCGGCGCCGTCGGCGGCCTCGTTGCCGAAGCCCAGCACGCGCACCGAGAACACCGACGGCAGCGCCTGGCGCGCCGCCGCGCGTTCGCGCTGCATCGCCTCCTGCGCCGCGCCCACGGCCTGCGAGGCCGCCGCGCTGGCGTTGGTGAGCGCGCCCACGTTCACCGAGGCCACCACCGGCAGACCGGCCGACTCGCCCTTGACCTGGATGTTGGCCGCGTTCACCACCTGCAGGGCCGCGAGGTTCACGTTGCCCGACACGCGGATGCCGGCCTCGCCCGCGTCGATGGTGCCCAGCGGCGCGATCAGGTCCATGTCGCCCGCCGGCACTTCGGCGATGGGCGCCAAGGTGGCCAGGCCGGCGCCCGAACTGGGCACCTGCGACGACAGCTTCACGTTGCCGATGTTGTCGTACACGCGCTTGGGCGGCGTGTAGACCAGCGTGGTCTTGGAGCCCCGGCCGGCGTTGATGTCGCCCTGCTCCGACCAGGCCAGCACGTCGCCGCCGAAGGTGGTCATCACGCGCGACAGGCCCAGCAGCAGGCTGCCTTCGCTGAACAGCTGGATGTGGCCCATGCCCTGCGTGATCACGCCCGCGCTGCCCGGCGGCACCGCGCCCTGCACGCCCACCACGATCTGCCCGCCCGGCGCGAGCATCTGGATGTCGCCGCCGAAGTCGGTGTGCACGCCCGAGGGACCGTACAGGATGATGTCGCCGGTGCGCACGATCTCCTGGCCCGCCGCGTCGAGGTCGGGGAACAGCGTGGCGATCATGCCGCGCCCGCGCAGGTAACTGCCGTAGCGCGGGCCGTCCACGTCGTTGTACTCACGCCCGCCCGCACGCAGCTCGGCGAAGTACACGCCGCGCAGGAACACGCGCTGCTGCTCGGGCGCCAGCGCCTTGAAATACGCGAGCGCGCTGCCCGGGTCCTTCGCGTCGGCGCTGGTGGCGACGAAGCCGTAGCGTTCCTTGAGCCATGCGGCCAGCTCGGCGTCGTAGGTCTTCACCACGCGGCCCGGCTGGCTCGCCAGCGACTGGCCGGGGCCCGACTCGGCGCGCTTCGCGGGGTCGAGGTAGCGGTCGGCGATGGCCGAGAAGTCCGGCCCGCCCACGCCCATCGGGCCCATGCCGGCCATCATCGCGATGCTCGCGCCGGGGCGCGTGTCGCCCTCGGCCAGTGCGCCGCGACTCACCACGCTGGCGCGGTCGTCCTGCGTGATGTGGCGGCCGGCCGACACCTCCAGCGTGCCGGGGCCCGCCACCTGCAGGTTCGCGTACAGGATGTCGCGCCCGGCCTGCACCAGCGACACGTCGCGCGGGTCGTTGTTCACGATCAGCGCCTCGGTGCCGACGATGTCGCGCCCCGCGCGGATGCGCGCCGGCGCGGCCGAGCGGTACCAGGTCTCGGGCGCGGGCTCGCCGCTGGCCTGCACCTTGCGCGCCGTGCCGCTGGCCAGGCCCAGGATGTCGCCGCGCACGGCATAGAACAGCGAGGGCGGCGCATCGGCCGGGTGCAGCGCGCGGGCGCCCAGCGTGTCCGGTCCGAAGGCGAACAGAGGGTGGTTGTCGACCACCCCGTAGTTCGGCACGCCGGGCGATCCGACCATCGAGCCCTCCGGGCTGGTGTTGTAGACCACCGGCTGCTGGCGCGAGTTGTAGCCCACGAAGGCGGGCGCCCAGGGCGTGGGCAGCGGCGTGACCGCGCCCGACATCCCCACCGGATAGCCGCCGCCGAACAGCGAGTTGCCCGCCAGGAACTCGAGCGCCCCTGATGGCGACGGCGCGAGCACCAGCGCGCGGCCGGGCGCCTGCGTGGCGGGCGTGGCCGAGAAGCCGAAATACAGGCTGCCCGAGGCCGCCGTCGCGCGCAGGATCGACGGGTAGACCGTGACGTTGTCGCTCATGTTGATGCTGCCCAGGTACCGGCCGGCGGCCTCCCGGTTCGCCAGGTCGGTGCCGGGCGTGAGGTTGCCGCCCGCGCTGAACAGGTTGATCGCGGTGCGGTCGGTCCACAGCGTGAACCAGCCCTGGCCGATGCCGTACTCGGTGCCGCCGAACTTGAATGCCGAGCTGTTCGGCACCCGCGCGCGGCCCGCATCGGCCACGCTGGTGAGCACCAGGTCGCCCGGCGTGTCCAGGTACATCGCCGAATCGCCCGGCACGAGCACGATGCCGGCATTGCCGACGCCGATGGTCGGGGTGAAGGGGTCGATGGGGCGCGTGTCCTTCACATCGCCCTCCTGGCCCGGCAGCGAGAACGCGTACTTGCGGTAGCGCACCTCGACGCCGCCGATGGCGGAGGCCGACACGGTGGCCGCGCCGCGCAGGTTGACCAGGGCGCCGTTGAGGTCCTGGTACTGCGTATTGGTGCCAGAGCTGCCGTACTGCGCCGCGGCCAGGTTCGGATTGACCACGCCGCCGATGCGCAGCTGCAGGTCGCCGCCGCCGGTGAGCGTCAGTTGCCCGTTCGCATCGACACGGCCCGTGCTGCCGACCGCCGCCACGATGGCCTCGCTGCGCTGCCAGACCTGGCCGTTGCCCAGCCGCGTGGTGAGGCCCGCGTCGCCGCCCGCGCGCAGCGTGAGGTTGCCGCCGCCCAGCGTGCCCATGCCGGTGAAGCCCACCAGGAAGGGCTCGGGGCTGCTGTCGGTGCTGACCTGCGCACCGGCCGGCAGTGCGTAGGTGCCGAAGTTGATCCACCACGACGTCGCGATGCGGTCGCTGCCGGCCAGGGCCGTGCCCGAGCCCTGGCGCCACAGCCAGTTGCCCACCGCGGCGCTCGGCGCCTGTCCGCGCTCGCCCCCGAAATGACCCCAGACGTCGCCGACGACGTTGCCGCCCACCGTGATGTCGAGGTTGCCGCCCTGCTCGGGGTACCAGGCCTGGTAGGCCGCGAGCGCGGCGCTGTAGTCCGCCGTCTGCGGGCCGATCACCGAGCCGCCGACGGCCTTGCCGCGTGCGAGGTTGAAGGGGTCGAGCCCGTTGGCGTCGAGCAGCGGCGCCGAGCGCGTGCCGGCCGTGTAGACGCCGAACGGCGACTCCATGACGAAGTTGCCCGCCGCCGCCAGGCCCAGGTCGCCCGTGCCGGTGCGCAGCACGCTGAACATCGGCGACAGCGGCGTGTACTTGGTGACGTCCTTGACGGGGTTGATGACCGTCGTGCAGATGCCCGGCCCCCACTCGCAGATGGTGACGTATTCGGGCAGCACCGGCGTGCCCTCGACGAAGCTCGGGTCCCAGTCGTCGCCGTTGGGGCCCCAGAAGTAGGAAAGGCGCGCCGGGTCGACCACGCAGGTGCCCTCACCACCCCAGTCGCAGTAGCCCGCCTCGAAATCCAGCGGGTCCATCGGCGTTCCCTCGTCGTGGCCCCACATGGGCCCGTTCGGACCCCACAGGAAGCCGCTACCGCCCGGCGTGAGCTTGACGTTGTACATCGCGTGGCTGTCGGCCAGGATGAGCGCGCCGTGCTTGGCCGGATCGACCGCGCGGCGGTCGGCCGAGTCCAGGTCGGCGCCGGCCGTGAGCTGCAGGCTCCAGCTCGTCGCGCCCTGCCCCAGCATCGGCGCCACGGCCCAGTTGCGGCCCTGCACGCCGTCGACTTCGGGCCGCAGGTTGACGGCCGCGTCGTTCGGCAGCTGCACGTCGGTCAGCGACGGAATCACCGCGCCGCGCGCCAGCGCGATGGTGCCGTCGGCCTTCATCGCGACCGGCAGGCGCACGCCCTTGGGCCACACCATCGCCTGCACGCTGGCCTCGGCGCGCAGCGCGGTGCCCGCGCCCAGCTTCATGCCGCTGTCCAGCACCACGGCCTCGCCCAGCACCGTGCCGGCCTTCAGGCGCACGCTGCCGTCGGCGTTGTAGACGTTGGCACGCAGCACCGTGCCGGCGGGCAGCGTGTAGGCCGCGCCCAGCGTCACGGTTACCGGCAGCACCGTGCCGGCCGGCAGCGCCATGGCTTCGGCGGGCACGTCGTAGTTGAGCAGCGCGTCCTTCGGGAACACGGTGCCCTTGTCGAGCACCACGCCGTCAATCGGCACGACGATGTCGCCGCCGTCGGGCGTGAACGGCGTGCCGAACTTCGTGCGCTGCTCGGTGAGGTACCAGCCCTTGTCGTCGGGCGTGGCCGGCGGCGGCGCGAAGCCGTCGTTGATGCTGCCGTACACGTTGAGGTTGCCGCCCGCGCGGATCACCAGCACGCCGGGCTCGCCGAAGCCGCGCCGCGCCGGGTCGTTGCGGTTCGCGCCCGGGCCATAGCGGTAGCCCGAGAGGTCGATGTCGCCGACCACGCTGAGGTCGCCCTCGCCGGTGCTGCTGACGATTTCCACGCCGGGGCGCAGGTGGTAGCTGCCCAGGCCCGCCAGGCGCGCCGACAGCGAGGTGTTGGCCAGCGCCTTGTCGATGAAGGCGCTGCTGTGGCCGTCGATCTCGTCGAGGTACTTCTGCGTGATGAGCTGCGGCACGTGGCCCGTGACGTCGGGCGCGCTCGCCAGCGGTGCGTCGCTGTAGGTGCGGAAGGCGTTGACCGCGATGGTCTTCGCGCCCTGGATCGCGGGCGTGCCGTCGACGTTCACCGCCACGTCGTTGTCGCCGCGCCGCGGCGCGTTCAGCGCGAGCGTGCCGCGCGCGATGCCGTCGTTGCCTTGCGCCGCGCCCACGGCCGTGCCGGCACGCAGGTCGACGGCCGCGCCGCCGCCCAGCGTCAGCGTGCCGTGCGTGCTCGTGAGGTCGACGATGGCGCGGTTCGGGCTGTCGATGATCTTGCCGTAGCTGTCCACGCGCAGGCCGGTGGCGTGCGCGTCGAGCGTGCCATTCACCGTGAGGTCGCCCTTGGCCGCGAGGCGGATCGCGCCCACCTGGAAGCCGCTGGCGTCGATGCGGCCGTTCACCGTGAGGCTGCCGCCGTCGAGCGTGACCTCGACCACGCGCGCCTTCACTTCGTCGCCGATGGCGAGGTCGCCCTGCTTGATCTGGAAGCGGCGTGCGCCGGTCACGCCGCCTTCGTTCAGGCGCGTGTTCAGGCCCGCGAAGTCGGCCACGGTCTGGCCGCGCACGCTGATCTCGGCCGCGTCGTAGGGCACGATGGTGCCGCCCGCGTCGTACGTGCCGCTCGCGGTGCCGAGGATGCGCCCGCCCAGGTCGATGCGGCCCGCGCCGGCGCCCAGCGCCGTCGCCTGCAGCGTGCCGCCGCGGTTGTGCGTGGCCGACAGGTCGATCACCGAGCCCGCCGCCTGCGCGATGTTGCCGGCCGTGCTCGTCACCTCCAGGTCGCCGCCGCGGCTGTAGCGCGTCTGCTCGAAGAACTTCACGGCGCGGCCCGCGAGGTCGATGCGCGACGCGGCGCCCAGCGTCACGTCGCCGCTGGCCGTGAGCTGCAGCTTGCCCGAGGGCAGGCCGACCGTGCCGTCGATGGTGATGTTGCGGCCGGTGAGCGCCAGCTGCGCGCCCAGCGCCGCATCGCCGGCCGGCTGCGCGCCCGCCGGAGCGCTCACCACGATGTCGCCGCCCGCCGTGATGCGGTTGTTCGAGCCGGCCTCGCCGGTGAGCAGCGGGGTGCGCAGGTTCAGCTGGCCGCCCGTGTGGTCGTAGCCCTTGCCCGTCACGTACGCGCCCTGCTGGTGGTACACGCCCAGCGTGCCCTTGCCGTTGGCGGTGATGCGCTCGCTCGCGTTCAGGTTGACCGTGCCGAAGCCCAGCGCGAGCCGGTCCGCCGAGTAGCCCGCGTCGGGTTGCGTGTTGGGCGCGTGGCCCAGCACGATGCGCGCGGCCGACACGTCGAGCGTGCCGTGGCCCAGCAGGCTGCCGATGGCGCCACCCGGTGCGTTCCCACCGGGAAAGATCTCGTCGTTGCCGGGCGGGCGCGGCGTGAGGCCGGTCCAGATGAATTCGCCGGTCGTGATCTTCGCGGTGTCGCCCGCGCCGCCGTAGCCGTAGATGGCGGGCGTGCCCAGCACCAGCCGCTCGATCGACGACACGCCGGTGGCGGGGTCAAGCGTGTCCAGCGACACCGCGCCGTAGATGTTCACCGACTCGCGCGCGTTCAGCACCAGCGTCTCGACCGCGGGCACGCCCTCGCCCTTGTTGCCGGCCAGCAGGTTCGCCAGGATGACCTGGTTCATCGACAGGCCCGACGGCAGCTGGCCGTTGGCCGCCGCCTGCTGCAGCGCCGCGTCGCTGCCCAGGTTGACCGAGGACACCGCCAGCAACAGGTTCTTCGCGCCGTAGCGCACGTTGTCGGCCATCGTGAACGAGCGGTTCGTGGCCACGGCCAGCGTGCCCTCGCCGTACAGCGTGGTGTGGCCGGTGCAGGCGCCGCTCGCGCACGCGCCGATCTGGACCGTGGCGGGTATCCCCCCGGCGACGGGCGGCAGCAGGTTGATCCAGCCGTTCGACAGGCCCAGCACCCCGCCCAAGCCCGCCGAGAACACCACGCCGTCGGTGGAATCGTAGGCCGGCGCACCGGCGCCCAGCGTGTTCAGCGACGCGCCCTGCTCCACCTGGATGCCGTCGCCGTAGCCGCCGGCCACGAGGAAGATTTCGGCGCCGCGCAAGGTCGCGCCGCTCCGCACGACGACATGGCCGGTGTTCGACTTGAAGGTCGCGTAGTTGTCGGCATACGGCAGATCGATCTGGCCGCCCAGGATCATCCGTGGCGCGCCGAAGGCGTTGAGCTGGTCGGCCTGCAGCGACGCGCCCGTGAACCCGGCCGTGCGCTGCGCGCCCGGCGCCGTCACCTCGATGGCGATGCCCTTCGCCGACAACGTGCCGCCGAAGCCCGCGCTGCCGGCCGCCGGGTTGAACAGCGCCTGGCCGTCGAACTGCAGCATCGACACGCCGTCCTTCGGCTTGGAATAGAAGTAGTCCAGCAGCAGGTTGCGGGCATCGGCCGCGATCTCGCCGCGCACGCCGCCGCGGCGTGCCGCGTCGGCCACCACGAAGGCGTCGTAGCCCATCTCGTTGTAGCTGGCGTGCTGCTTCACCAGCGCCGCCGGCGTGACGACCAGCTGGCTGGCCAGCGACGACTTCACCGCCGTGTTCGCCACGCCGAGGTAGCCGCTCGCCACGTACGAGCCGTAGCCGGCCGGCAGCGGCGTCGCGGGCAGCGCGCCTTGCGCCCCCACTTCCACGCGGAAGGCACCGGGCAGCAGCGCGTAGGTCGAAGGCAGCAGCGTGTAGGTGCCGGCCTTGAGCCCGCCCACGTCGTGATCGAGCGTGACCTGCCGGCCGATGGCCGGCTCGCCTGCGCCCGCGTCCGGCGACACCGGCGCGTAGCCGCCCTGGAAGCCCGGCACGATGGCGTACACGCCGTTGCCCGCCTTGCTGAAGGTGTTGGCCGGATTGGCATTGGCCAGCGGCGTGCGCAGCACGTCCACCGAACCGCCGCGACCGCTCACGAAGCCCGCGCCCGTGAGCTCGCCGCCGCCCGACAGGTCGAGCAGCGCACCCTGGTGCCCGACCACGCTGTCGCCGGTGAGCAGGATGCCGCTGCTGCCGATGGCGCGCTTGTCGATGGGCGCGCCGGCCACGCTGTAGCCGATGCCGTCGGTCGTGCCGCCATAGGGCATGAGCAGCCCTGCGCCGCTGACCGAGGTGATGCTGCCCGGCAGCAGGTCGACCACGCTGGCGCGCGCCTCGAAGGTGCTGCGCCCGTCCTGCCCCACGATCAGGTTGCCCAGCGGCGCGCGCACGATGCCGCCCTGGCGCACCGTGCCGCCGCCGAGCGCGAGCGTGCCGAATGCCGACTGCGGCATGGCCACGTCGCCCTCGACCTGGCGGCGGATGTCGAGCACGCGGCCCTCGTCGTAGCCCGCGCGGATCTGCGCGTTGGCGCCGGTGGCGGGGTAGATCTGCGCGGCGGTGAGCGTGAGGTCGCCCAGCGTCGCCAGCTCGGTCGTGGTCGCGCCGAGCAGGCCGAGCGTGGGCGTGCCGCCCAGCAGGCGCAGGTCGCCGCGGCTGGTCATGTGCACGGCGTCGAAGCCGCGGCGGTCCACCACCTGTGCGGGGCCGGTCTTCATGGCGATCTCGCCGTGCGCGCCGAAGCCCACGCGGTCGCGGATGTCGATCAGGTCGGCCTCGGCCGTGAAGGTGGCCTCGCTCGCGCGGGTCGATGCGCCGTGGCGCCAGGTGGTGGTGTAGATCACCTCGTTGTCCTGCTTGGGCGCACCGGTCACGCCGGCCAGCCGCAGGTAGGACGAGGCGAGCCGTACGCTCGAATCGGTGGCCGCGCTGTCGGCCAACGCGAAGCTGCCGGCGTACAGGCGCAGGCTCTGCGCGGTCGTGAGGTCGACGTCGCCGTCGAAGCTCAGCAGGCCGTTGACCAGCAGCGAGAGGTTGCCGAAGCCGCCGTCGCGCACCTGGTCCGCGCTCAGGCGCCCCTTGCCGTAGGCCAGTGCCGCATCGGCATGGCCCGGCTTGAGGGTGGCCGGCAATCCGCTGGGCTGCTGCGCCTGCGAGATCACCAGCTCGCGCGCCTGCCGCACCGCGTCGTCGACGGTGTAGATCTTCGAGAACACCGGCGCCTCGAGCGCCACCGCGAGCGTGCCGCCCGCCGCATTCGCGCCGCCCGCGTGGGCGCGCAGCGTGCCGTCCAGGTACAGGCTGTGCGCCGACTTGAGCACGATGCTGCCGCCGTCGCTGGCCACGTCGAGTTCGCGCCACAGGCCGCCCACGGCCGGCACGTCGATGCGCGCATGGCTGCCGGAGGCATCGAGCAGCGCGCCGGGGCGGATGACGATCGCGAGGTCGGGTGCGTTGGCCGCGCCCTTGGCTTCCCAGTCGAGCCCACCGCCGATGGAGATGGTGCCGCCGTTGCGCACCGTGCCGTAGCGGCGGCCGTCGTCGTCGATGCCGGTCTGCGCGCGCGCCGCCACGTCGAGCACCGCGCCCTCGCCGATCCACACCGAGCGGTTGTGCGGCTGCAGCGACGTGCTCAGCGGCGAGTTGAAGGCCGGCGCCTCGATGTCGATGGCGATGCGCCCGCCCCAGGCGTTGAGCCGGCCATCGACCACGAAGCTGCTCAGGCCGCCGCCGAGCAGCTGGATCGAGCGGCCCGGATCGACCGTCACCACCGCGCCCGCGCCGATGGCGAGGTTGCCGCCTTCGGTGATGCGGCGCTGCGAACGCAGCACGAGGTCGGCGCCCTGGCGCTGCACGGCCTGGCGGTTCACCGTGTCCTGCTGCAGCAGCGGCGGCGTCCACAGTTGCAATGCGATGCCGGCTTCATGGTCGGCACCGGCCCCGGGCGCGATGCGGTAGACCGGCATGAGCACGTCGAGCTGCGCGCCCGGCGCGACCGTGAGGCCCGCGTGGCCGTTGAAGTCGTAGGTGGAAAAGCCCGACTGCAGGCGCGACGCGTCGAGCACGAGCTGCGTCGCGTCCGACAGCGCCGGGTCGGGGCCGATGAGCAGCGCGTGGCCCGTTTCGATCTTCAGCGTGCCGCCGCCGGTCACGCCATGGCCGCGGATCTCGCCGCCGAGCGACAGGCGCCCCTTCGCATCGGTGGGCGACGCGGCCGAGTCGGCCACCAGCGTCACGTTGCCGCCCTTGCCGCCCTTCTGCTTGCCCTTGGCCAGCAGCGCCGCGCCCGACGACACGTCGATCAGGCTGCCCTGCCCGATCGTCACGCCGTGCGTCGATTCGAGGCGCACCGTGCCGCCGTCGATGACCGCGAGCGTGGCCGAGTCCTCAGGCGCCGTGCCGATGTCGACGCGACGCCCGCGCAGGTCGAGCGTGACGCCGTCGCGCACGGTGAGCGACGAATCGGCGTCCTTCGCCAGCACGCGCGGCTGGGCGCCCGCCACCGGCGACATGAAGACATTGCCGGCTTCCAGCGCGCCGCCGCGCACCGTGACGTCGGCGCCGATGTCGATGAACGCGCCGAGCAGGGCCATGCGTCCGCCGTCGGCCAGCGTGAGCGCCTTCTCGATGTTGATGCTGCCGCGCGTGCCGATGTCCAGCACCGACAGGCGCTGCGCATTCAGGTGCGCCGCGTCGAGCCACAGCGTGCCGATGCGCTCGTCGGCCAGTGCGTCGGCCGCGGCCATCTGCTGCGTGACCGGTGCCACGTCGCCGAAGCGCACGTCGGTGTCGAACAGGTCGATGCGACCGAGCGCGCCGTAGCGCCCCACCGCCAGCACGCCGCCGCGCGCCACCGCCGTCTGCGACTGGCGGTAGCCGTCGTCCAGCGCGGCGTCGCGGGCGCGCGTCTGCTGCGCGCCGTTGAACACCTCGGCCACGATGTCGCCTTCGAGCACCGCCGTGGGCGCGCTCACCACCAGCCGGCCGGCGTCACGCCCGACGGTGTAGCCGTTCTCCAGCTTGCGCTGCGGCCCGATCAGCGGGTTGTAGAAATAGTCGGTGTTCGCCTTGCCCCAGCGCACGTGCTCGGCCTCGAAGCCCTTGTAGACGCCGTCGTACAGCAGGTCCGACGGCGCGCTGTTCAGGTTGTACAGCCGCCCGTCGCTGCCCTTGAGCCAGGTCTGGTAGATCTTGCCGGTCTGCACGTTGAGCGAACCACCCGACAGGTTGACCTTCGAGCCCGCCTGCGTGACCACCTCGCTGCCGCCCAGCACCACGGTGCCGCCCTGCGCGGCCCATTCGCCGATGCCGTGGCCCTGGTTGCCCAGGTAGCCGCCGACCTCCAGCAGGCCGCCCGCCGCGTACCAGCGCTCGCCCTCGTAGCCGCCCACGCCGGGCGCCACGCGCACGAGCTTGCGCCGGTCGATCCACACGTCATTGTTGAAGAGCTTGCCGCTCTCGCGGTTGCGCGGGGCGTCGCGCATCTCGTTGCCCTGCACGTTGACCTTGACGTTGTTCGATTCCATCGTCACGTTCACGCCCACCGCGCCCGACACATCGAGGTGCGCCTTGTCGGCCACGAAGCTGCGGCGCGCGGCGCTGGCCGCGATCTGCCCGCCGGTGGCCAGCGTGAGCGACTCGCCCTCGAAGCGGATGTCGCCGCCCGAGACGATCTCGATGCGCGACTGGTCGCGCCGGTCCGACAGCCGCGAGAGGTTGTCGAAGAGCGCGGGCGGCACGAGCGCGCGCGCGGCGTCCTGCGCGGCCGATTCCTTGATGAGCGCGTCGCGCTGGCTGTCGAGCGCGCTGGCCTTGCCGTCGTCCTCGATCAGCACGGCCGTGACCGCGCCCTTGCCGACAGCGACATTGCCGCGCGTGTCGGCGGCCGAGTTCAGCAGGTGCACCGTGCCGCGCACGGCGACGGTGGAGGTGGCCAGCGCCACGCCGTCCTGGCGCACGTCGCGACCCGCCAGCGTGATGTCGCCTTCGCGCGCCACGATGAGGCCGGTGTTGCGCACCGTGCCCGCCGTGCTGTCGGCCGCGAACTGCGGTGCGATCTCGTTGCCGCGCGTGGTCGAGAAGGCATTGGCCTCGGTGCCCATGCCCTTGCGGATCACGAAGCTGTCGCCCGCGGCGAGTTGTGCCTGGCCCTTGCGCGCGGCGATCTCGCCGGCATTGGCCACCTCCTTGCCCAGCAGCAGCACGTAGCCGCCGCCCTGCGTGACGGAGGCGGGCTCCTTGGTCGCCAGCCGTGCGCCGGCCTGCACCTCGACCTTGCCCTGGTCTTCCTTGCGCGTGGTGAAGCTCGGCGCGGTGTCGTTCGAGTAGATGCCGCGCGCCTTGAACTGGTCGTCGCCGATGTGGGCGGCAGCGGCCACGAGGTTGCGCGTGTCGGTCTGGCTGGTGCCGCTGAACACGATGCCGTTGCGGTTGGCGATGAGCACCGTGCCGTCGGCCTTGATCTGGCCCTGGATCTGCGAAGGCCGCGCCTTCGGATCGTTCACGCGGTTGAGCACCGCCCAGTCGGCCTGCTGCTTGAAATCGACCGTGGTGTTGCGACCGACGTTGAAGGTCTCCCAGTTCAGGATGGCCTTGTCGCCGGTCTGCTCCACGGTGACGACGGTGCGGCCGTCGACCTGCTTCTGCGAATCGCGGTTGAGCGCGCGGGCATTGAGCCAGCCGGCGCTGAGCGAATTCGTGTCGACCTTCAGGCCGCCGTCGGCCATGCCGTCGGGCACCGAGGGATCGTTCTGCGCCGCGGCGCGTGCGGCGGCCTGCGCGGCCTGCTGCGCGGCGATGGCCTGCGCCGCGAGGCCCAGGTTGCCGAGCGACTGGCGCAGCTGCTCGTTGGCCTTCTGCTGCTGCGCCAGCGGGTTCGTCAGCATCGAGGCCGGCGTGCCGTTGGGCAGGTAGCCCGTGACCGCAGCTGTGCCCTGCGCCACGTTCTTCTGCGCCATCCACGCGGCGCTGAAGGCGCGCTGCGCCTGTGCATTGCCCGCCAGGCCCGCCATGGCCAGCGCGAGGGCGGCGGCGTGCGCGACCGGCGCGCGGCGGAATGTCTTGTTGCTCATGTCATACCCCAGAGAAAAACCGTTCTGGAGAAGAGACCGGGCTCACCGGATGCGACCGACACGCGCGCTGCAAAAGTTCGGGAGAATTTGCGAACGAAGACGACGCACTGCTTTTTTCACAGCCGCGTCACACAGCGCGGCTAGCCCAACAGCACGATGCCGGCGGGCAGCGACGTGAGCTTCGCGCCGTAGCTCACGGCGATCAGCGTCTCGACATGCGGCAGCTCATCCAGCCGCAGCCGCGCCTGCACCTTGCGGCGGCCGAGTTCGGCGCGCGTGACGATGAGGCGGCCCGGCCGGTAGCGGTTGATCTCGTCGACCACGGCCGCCAGCGGCGTGTCGTCGAACACCAGCACGCGCTCGCGCCAGGCGGCCACCGCCGCGAGGTCGGGCGCGCGCGCCACCTCGGCCTCGCGCCGGCCGCCGTAGCGGATCTGCTGCGCCTCGCCCGCCACCAGCACGCGCTCACCGTCGCGCAGCTCGACCGAGCCCGCGAAGCAGGTCACGCACACCTCGCCGCCGGTGGCGCGCACGTTGAAGCGGCTGGCCGCCGCGGCCACGAGGCGCGCGCCGCCCACCGTCATGGTGAAGGGCGCGCGGCGCGCCGCGTCGAGCTGCACCTGCGCCTCGCCGCCGAGCATGTCGAGCACGGGCGCCTCGCCCTCGGCGCCGCGCGCGAGGTTGAGGCTGGTCTGCGTGTTCATCTCGACCACCGCCGCCGCATCGGCGAGCACCACGCGGCGCTGCTCGCCGGTGCCGGTGCGGTAGTCGGCCGTCATGTCGGACAGCGCGGGCCACAGGCCGGCCGGCGGGCGCACCACCACGAAGGCGGCGGCACCGGCCGCGAGCGCGGCGCCGAGGAACTGGCGGCGGCCGAACATCGGCGGGCGCGACACGGCGATGGCCGCGCGCGGCGGTGTGTCCATCGCGGGCATGCGCCGTGCCACCGCTTCGGCAGCGGGCCGGGTCAGGTCCCACAGGCGCGTCGCCTCGGCCATGGCCTGCGCATGCTGCGGGCTGCGGGCGCACCAGCGGCGGAAATCCTGCGCGTCGCCGGTGGTGGCGCGGCCGGAGGTCAGGCGCACGAGCCAGTCGTGCGCCTGCGTTTCCAGCGCGGCGCGTTCGCGGTCGATTGGAGGGGGTGCGGCCATCATGTCTTCTCAGACTGTTTTCCGGCGCCGGGACCGAACCGCTGGATCACATCGCGCCCCAAACGGCCGGCGCAATGCACCAGCGCGGCCTTCACTTCGCGCTCGACGATGCGCACCGACACGCCGTAGCGCCGCGCCAGGTCGGCATGCGGCGTCTCGTCCACGCGCGAGGCGATGAAGATGTCGCGGCGGCGGCGCGGCAGCTCCTCGAGCGCGCGCTCCAGCGCCTGCACCTCGCTGCGCGCCTCCGAGACACGGGCCGGGTCGTGGCTGTCGTCCGAGAAATGCAGCAGCTCCTCGACCTCGACGAAGTCGAGCAGCCGCCCGTGGGAGATGCGCCGGTCTTCCGCCACGTTCGACGCGATGCGCAGCAGGTAGGCCATGGGGCTTTGCACCGGGCCGGGGTCGCTCATGCGCTGCACGCGCAGCCAGGTCTCGTGCAGCACGTCGTCGGCCTGCTCTTCCGAGCCCAGGCGGCGGCGCAGGCGGTTGCGGAAGTCGACGTAGCGGCTGGTCAGCAGGCTGCGCAGGAAGCCGGGGGTGTCCTGTTCCACGGCGTGCTCAGGGAGAAACCGCTGCGTCGCAGACGTCGGGGCGGTCGCCGGTGCGCGGCAGCAGCAGCACGGTCAGCGGCTGGTCGGCCTCGCCTTCGGGCGGACGGTCGAGCACCAGCGTGTTCATCGCGGCTTCGAGCGCGGCGTCGCGCTGCGCCAGGCCGGTGGAACTGAGCAGCCGCGTGCGCCGCACATGGCCGCCGGGCCCGACCCACAGCTGCACGAGCGCGCGGTAGGTGCCGGGGCGCGCATGCGGCCAGCGGCACAGCGTGCGCTCCAGCGCCTGCTGCACCACGCGCGCGTCGCGCGGGGACATGGCGGGAACGGGGGGCGCCGGCGCAACCACGGGCGGCGGTGCCTCGGCCTCGACCAGCGTGAAGGTGCGCGCGTCGGTGTGGCGTGCGGCCAGCCGCGTGCCGGCCAGCAGGCGCTGCAGCGCCTCGCGCGGGGTGAACAGGCCGTGCAACGCGGCGGATTCGAGGCCGGCGGTGAGCTGCCCGTCGAAGAACACGGACTGCCCCGTCGCCTGCGCGTAGACCTGCACGGCCGTGGCCAGCGGCTGGGCCGGCAGGTCGAAGGCGATGCGCCCCGCCGCATCGGGCGAAGGCGCAGGTTCGCCAGCATGCGACACGGCCGCGAGGGACAGAATTCCGAGGATCAGGGTCAAGACACACACCCACCGTGACCGAGCAACGCGAGACATGCCGGGTCCTGTGACGAAGGAGGAATCGCAGGCGCCGGGCCGGTGCCGCGTACTGCTTTGGTGCTCGGAATGCTAGTGACGCTTTGTGACAGCTTGAATGCATTGCAGGCGCCGCCCACAGTCCGAAGCGCCCCTGTCGCTGGCGACAATGCCCCCATGACGTTCGACCTCTTCGACGCCCCGCCGCGCGCCGCGCGCGAGCCGATCGGCCCGGCCGCCTTCGTGCTGCCGGGCTTTGCGCTGCCGCGCGCCGACGCGCTGCTCGACGCCATCGACGACGTGGCGGCGCGCGCGCCGTTTCGCCACCTGGTCACGCCGGGCGGCTTCACCATGTCGGTCGCGCTCACCAACTGCGGCGCGCTCGGCTGGACCAGCGACCGGCGCGGCTACCGCTACAGCGCGGTCGACCCCGACAGCGGCGCGCCCTGGCCCGCGATGCCCGATGCCTTTGCGCTGCTCGCGCGCGACGCGGCGGCGCTGGCGGGCTTCGAGGGCTTTGCGCCCGACGCCTGCCTGGTCAACCGCTACCAGCCGGGCAGCCGGCTCTCGCTGCACCAGGACCGCGACGAGCGCGACCATGGCGCGCCGATCGTGTCGGTGTCGCTGGGCATGCCGGCGGTGTTCCAGTTCGGCGGGCTCGCGCGCGCCGACAAGACCACCCGCATTCCGCTGGTGCACGGCGACGTGGTGGTGTGGGGCGGCGTGGACCGGCTGCGCTTTCATGGCGTGCTGCCGCTCAAGGACGCGCCGCATCCGCTGCAGGCCCGGCTCGGCGCGCAGCGCATCAACCTCACCTTCCGCAAGGCCGGTTGATGCGCGCATGACGAGTTCGACCACCTCCTCCACCGAATCCCCTGGCCGCGCCATCCGCGCGCTCTACGCCGCGCTGTGGCACTTCGCGGCCGGCGCGCGTGCGCAGCTGCTGGCCGCCACCGCGCTGCTCGCCAGCTCGCAGCTGATCCGCCTCACGCTGCCCTACCTCGCGGGCCAGGCCATCAACGCGCTGCAACGCGGCGACCTGCCCGCGGCGGGCCGCTGGATCGCCACGCTCGCGGGGGTGTACGTCGGCGCGTGGGCGCTGCACGGGCCGGGCCGCATCCTCGAGCGCAACGTGGGCCTGAAGGTGCGCGAGACGCTGGCCGACCAGCTCTATGCGCGCATCGCCGCCGCGCCGCTCGCCTGGCACGACAGCCACCACTCGGGCGAGCTGCAGCACCGCGTGCACCAGGCCAGCCGCGCGCTCGCCGACTTCGCGCAGAACCAGTTCATCTGGCTCACCAACGCCGTGAACTTCGTCGGGCCGCTGGTGGCGCTGGCGCTGCTGTCGCGCACCAGCGGCGTGACGGCGCTCGCGGGCTATGTGCTGATCGGCGTGGTGATCGTGCGCATCGACCGCGCGCTCATGAAGCTCGCGCGCGCCGAGAACGACGCCGACCGGCGCTACGTGGCCGCGCTGCTCGACTTCCTGGGCAACGCCTCCACGGTGATCGGCCTGCGGCTGCAGGGCGCGTCGCGCCTGTTGCTGCGCCGTCGCATGGCGGCCGTGTCGCTGCCGCTGAAGCGCACCGTGGTGCTCAACGAGGGCAAGTGGTTCGCGGTCGACCTGATGGGGCTGGCGCTGACCTGGGGCCTGGTGGTGATCTACGTGTGGCAGGCGCGCGCGCCGGGCCAGGCCGTGATGCTGGGCGCGGTGTTCATGATCTACCAGTACGCGCAGCAGGCGGCGGGCGTGGTCACCTCGGTGGCGGCCAACTTCAGTTTCTTTGCGCGCATGCACACCGACTACAGCAGCGCCGAACCGATCTGGCACGCGCCGACGAGCCCCACGCTCGAGGCCCCGCCCGAAGCCGTGCCGGCGCACGAACGCATCGACGCGCAGGCGCCGTGGACGCAGCTGCAGGTCGCGCAGCTGCAATGGCGCTACGCCCCGCGCGGCGTCGTCGCCGTCACCGTCGCCGATGATCCGGCCGCGCCCGCGCGCAGCGGCCTGCACGACGTGGCGCTCACGCTGCGCCGGGGCCAGCGCGTGGCGCTCGTGGGCCCCAGCGGCGGCGGCAAGAGCACGCTGCTGCGCGTGCTGGCCGGCCTGTATGCGCCGCACGGCGGCACGCTCTCGCTCGACGGCGAGCGAACCGACTGGGCCCGGCTGCGCCAGCTCGCCACGCTGATCCCGCAGGAGACCGAGCTGTTCGAGGCCAGCGTGCGCGAGAACCTGGCCTTCGGTCGCCCCTGCGACGACGAGCGGCTGCGCGCCGCACTGCACACCAGCACCTTCGACGAGGTGCTGCAGGCCACGCACGGCGACCTGGACAGCGCGATCTCGGAACGCGGTTTCAACCTGTCAGGCGGCCAGCGCCAGCGGCTGTGCCTGGCGCGCGGCGTGCTCGCGGCCGAAGGCAGTTCGCTGCTGCTGCTCGACGAGCCGACCAGCGCGCTCGACGCCGCCACCGAGGCGCGCGTGCTGGGGCGCATTGCAGCGGCGTTTCCGCAGGCCTGTGTGATCGCCTCGGTGCACCGGCTGAGCCTGCTCGAGCGCTTCGACACGGTGATCCTCATGGAGGCCGGCCATGTGCGCGACCACGGCCCGCGCGACGACGTGCTGGCGCGCCAGCCCATGCTTCGGGAGACCGTGTCCGGTCACAAGCAGTAGGACCCCTCCTGCGCCCAAACGCGGCGTTCACACCCGCCGCGCTGGCATGCCTTCTGCAACAGTATCGGCATCCATTTGTTCACGCTTGGCCTGCGCAGTCCCTTTTTTGCGCCCCGGCTGCGTTCCAGTCACATGGTTCTTCATTCCGCGAGCGTTTCCCGCCCCATGCGTTCCTCCCGCGCCACCCTTCCGCTCGCCCTGCTCGGTGCCCTGCTGGGCCTGTCCGCCTGCACCACCGGCACCACCGCCGAACAGCGCCAGGCCGCCGCCAGCAAGCCGCCGCCCACCGACTGCACGGCCTGGGTCGGTGCCGACCGCAACGCGCGGGTGGGCGGCTACCTGCTGCCGCAGGCCGGCACCGCGGTGAACGCCGGCGGCCCGCGCGTGTGCGTGCCCGTGCTCATGAGCGCCTACCCCGTGCCCACCAACTATGCGGGCGGCGACTACCACGTGGGCGCGTTCACCGACGACCAGCTCAAGGCGCGCTGGCGCACCTGCAAGGCCGAGCCGGACTGCTTCGAGCGCGTG
This sequence comes from Variovorax boronicumulans, assembly GCF_009811375.1. Lineage (NCBI taxonomy): Bacteria > Pseudomonadati > Pseudomonadota > Betaproteobacteria > Burkholderiales > Comamonadaceae > Variovorax > Variovorax boronicumulans. Next base: position 1,536,247 of record NZ_BKDH01000001.1, on the reverse strand, counting down.
AACGCACAGATGCAGCGCTGGCTGCCGCCCAACAAGGCCCGCGCCACGCGCGTGACGGGTGCGGTCGATCCGGCCGGGCGCATCGATGCCGACAGCCCGAACGTCGACCTGAAACAGATCCGCCGCCCCGCCTTCTTCGCGAAAGCGCCCTACCGCGAAGGCATTGCCGAGGCCGACGCGCGCACCCACATCGTCGAGTTCACCGTGCCGCGCGACACCTTCGAGCGGCTCGACCTGAAGCTCGCCGACCCGATCAAGCTGCGCGGCTGGTACCTCGAAGGCGCGGGCGTGGACGACGGGCGCGGCCGCAAGGTGCGCGCCCTCGCCGTCATGGCGGCGGGCGGCGGCGGGCAGCTCACGGCCCTCCAGCACCCGGACGAAGTGGCCTACCGCATCGAGGGCGCCAGCGGCAAGGCCGTGCCGGTGTCCTTCCCCAACGGCACCACCGAGGCCATGGGCCAGCGCTGGTGGCGCGAGAACCTGCACGCGCTGAACCAGGCCGGCTTCGACGTGCTGGCCTACGACCGGCGCGGCGAGGGCCTGTCGGGCGGCGTGAGCGACACCAACACGCTGGAGCAAGGCGAGGACGTGTTCCGCGTGCTCGCGCAGCTCGAGCACGGCCAGGGCCTGCGGGTGCTCACGCCGGCGGGCCAGCTGCTCGAAGGCAACGCCGCGCGCGGCCGGCTGCTGGCGGGCCAGAAGGCCAGCGAGATTCCGCTGGTGCTGGGCGGCTACTCGCGCGGGTCGATGTCGACCGCCTGGGCCATGACGCGCAACTACGTGGCCGCCTGCAGCTTCGACATGCCCGTGCCCAACTGCACGCCGGCGCGCGGCTGGCGCAACATCCGCGGCGCCATCCTGCTGTCGTCGTTCGCCAGCGGCGCGGGCTACCTGCCCGACGCGCCCGACCTGGCCGACCGCAACCTGTTCCTGGGCGGCATGGCGGCGGACCACCACATCCTGTTCTATCCGAACTCCGCCACGCTCGCAGGCATGGACCGCTGGCCCGCCGCCTTCTTCGGCAAGGGCCTGTGGGACCGCGCCGAATCGCTCGAAGGCACCGTGGCCGCCTACAACCGCATCCGCGGCGTGAAGGAGATCGTGCTGTCGCGCGGCCCGCACGCCATCGAGACCTGGCCCGAGTCCGAGCGCCGCTACCTGCGCGAGCGCATGGTGGCCTACGCGAAGGTGGCGATCGTCGGCGGGCGCACGGTGCCGGGCGCGCGGCCGTGGAAGGACTTCAAGTCGCTGGTCGCCACCACGCCCGATGTGTGGGAGCCGTCGTCGCGCCCGGGCACCGGACCCGGACGACAGCCCTGACATCAACGGTCGGCCGCCACAATGGCGGCATGGACCTGCTCAAGACCCTCGGCCTCTTCATCGCGACCGCGCTCGCGGAAATCGTCGGCTGCTACCTGCCCTACCTGTGGCTCAAGCAGGGCCAGTCGGCCTGGCTGCTGCTGCCCGCCGCGCTGAGCCTGGCGCTCTTCGCCTGGCTGCTCTCGCTGCACCCGACGGCTGCCGGCCGCGTGTATGCGGCCTACGGCGGGGTCTACATCGGCGTGGCGATCCTGTGGCTGTGGGCCGTGGACAAGGTGACGCCTTCGGCCAGCGACTGGGTCGGCGTGGCCGTGTGCTTCGTCGGCATGGGCATCATCATGTTCGGGCCGCGCAGCGCGGCTTGAGGCGCGTGGCCACGATGAACCTGCGCGACTGGGCGCGCCGCATCAAGCGCGACGCCGTCACCCTCTGGTTCGCCTGCCGCGACCCGGCCACGCCATGGCTGCCGAAGGCGCTGTGCTGGTTCACCGTGGCCTATGCGCTGAGCCCCATCGACCTGATTCCCGACTTCATTCCCGTGCTCGGCTACCTCGACGACGTGCTGCTGCTGCCCGCGCTGATCTGGCTCGCGGTGCGCCTGCTGCCGCCCGAGGTCATCGTGCGCGGCCGCGCGCGGGCCGAGGAATGGATGGCGCGCACGGGCAGCAAGCCGACGAGCAAAACCGGCATGGCCCTGGTCATCGGCATCTGGGTGCTGGTGGCGGCCGGATTGGCCTGGTGGCTCTGGCCGCGCTGACGACAATCCGCTGGAAGTTCATCCTCTTTACAAGGAGCCGACGTGTTCTCTCATGTCTTCTTCAGCGTCTCCGATTTCGACCGCGCGCTGGCCTTCTACGACGCGGTGATGGACGGCCTCGGCCTGGAGCGCCGCTTCTGCGAGCCGGCCAAGCCCTGGGCGGGCTGGCACAGCGCGGGGCGCGCACGGCCCTTCTTCGTGATCTGCAAGCCCCACGACGGCCGGCCGCACGACGCGGGCAACGGCCAGATGGCGGCGTTCACCGCCGGCACGCGAGCGATGGTCGACGCGGTGCACCGCATCGCGCTCGCGCACGGCGGCAGCTGCGAAGGCCCGCCGGGGCTGCGCGCGCACTACCACCCCGACTACTACGGCGCGTACTTCCGCGACCCGGACGGCAACAAGCTGTGCGTCGTGTGCCACGACGCGGCGGGCTGAGCTTCTAGCTCGCGCGGCTGCGCGAACTCTTGCGCGGGCTCTCGGTGCGCGCCACGCGCGCGGCCTCGGCGGCGGCGTTCACCTGCTCGATCCACAGCAGCGCATCGACGTGCGCCATGAAGCGCTGCAGGTACTGCGGCGACAGGTCGCGCATCAGCGTGAGCGCGCGCTGCACGAGGTGGTGCGTGTTGAGCGGGCCGGCGTTCTTCGGCACCTTGGCGAGCGACTGCGTCACGCGCTGGTCGGCGGCGAGCCTGGACCATGTGCCGCGGAAATAGCTCAGCGTCTTGAGCTCGGGCGCCGTGGACAGGCTGGGCACGGTGTCACCGTCGGTCGCCTCCGCGTCGGGCGGGGGCGGCAGCGGCGCGAGCTGGGCGATGTGGTTCATCAGCTCGGCGAGTGCGGTGTGCAGCGGCGCATCGGCCGGTACTTCGGCCTCGGGTGCGCCCTTCTCCAGATCGGCACGGTAGGTCGCCATGAGGCTGGCCAGCCGCGCATCGAGCAGGCGCCGTGCCTCGCCCTCGTGGGCCGCCGCGCGCTGTGCCATCGCCTCGATGAAGCGGAAGCGCACCGGGTCGAAGCGGTCGTCGCCGCGCGCGCGCCAGGCGTCGAGCGCGGCCACCGCGTCGACCTGATCGTCCGGTGCGCTGTCGTTACTCACGGGGCTTCGCAGCGTCGGGTGCGTTCTTGGGCCGGGGCGTCGGCGCCATTTCCACGCGCCGGTTCTTCGCGCGGCCCTCGGCGTCGCTGTTCGAGGCCACGGCCTGCTCGGCGCCGAAGGCGGCGGCGAACACCGCCGACGAGGGCACGCCCTCTTCGATCAGCGCGCGCGTCACGGTGAGCGCGCGCTGGGCCGACAGCTCCCAGTTGTCGGCGAACAGGCGCGCGCCGTCGCGCATCTGCCGGTCGTCGGTGAAACCGCTCACCATCAGGATCTCGTCGCGCGCCTTCAGGTAGGCGCCCAGGGGGCCGGCCAGGCTTTTCAGCAGTTGCCGCCCGCCGGGTTGCAGGTCGGCGGAATTGAAGGCGAACAGCACGCTGCCGCTGATGCCGATGCGGCCGTTGTTGAGCGTCACGCGGCCCGCCGCGAGCGGACCGGCCAGCGCCTGTTCGAGCGCCTCTCGGCGCTGCGATTCGGCGCGGCGCTGCTGCACCTCGGTTTCGAGGCGGCTCGCCAGGTCCAGCTGCATGCCGAGCACGCACACCAGGATCAGCACGAACGCACCCAGCATGCCCGCCATCAGGTCGCCGAACACCGCCCACACGGGGACGGTCGGCTCCAGGCCGGCGTCGAGGTCGATCTCGTCGCGCACCATCTCAGGCCTCGCTGGTCACGGCGGTCTGGCGGCTGGCGAACTGCTGCAGGTCTTCGACGATCTGCTTCTGCGACATGATGCTCAGGTCGATCACCTCGCGCGCCTGCGCCACGTAGTAGGCCAGCTGCTCGTCGCTGCGCGCCAGCGACTTGCCCAGCGCGCCTTCGATGCGCTGCAGGTGCGCCACCAGCTTGTCGTTCGATTCGCCGAAGCGCTGCACGGCAAAGCCGAAGGCTTCGCCCAGGCTCGCCACCTCGACCGCGCCGCCGGTGATCTGCGCGGCGATGCCGGCCATCTTCTCGGTCTCGCTCTCGACCTTCTCGGTGAAGCGGCTGCCCACGCGCTCCATCATGTCGGCCGAGGCCGTGACGAGTGCGTCGATGGCGCTGCGCTGCTCGGTCGAGGCATGGTTCACCGCGCCCAGCAAGGTCTCGAGCGTGCCGAGAATGCGGCTGCGCTCTTCGAGCATGTCGTTGTCGCGCGCCATGCCGTCCGACAGTTTCTGGCGCAGCTCGGCGATCACATCGGCCGCGGCCTTCGGTGCCTCGGCGGCCACCTGCAGCAGCTGCGCGACTTCGGCCACGGTCTGCTTCGCATTGGCCTCGGCCTGCGCCGACATGTCGCGCACGGTCTGCGCCAGCGTCTCGCTCATCTGCTGCTGCTGGCTCAGGCTGTGCGCGCCGGCCTGCTGCCATTCCTTCTGCAGCGAGGCGGCCATGGTTTCGAGCGAGCCGCTCCAGGCCGCGAGGCGCTGCGCATCGCGCGTGGCGAGCTCGGTCTGCAGGTTGGCATGCGCCTCGCGCACGGTGTCGAGCAGCGACGCGGCGGCGCGGGGTGCGTCCGACGCGGCCTGCAGCAGCTGCGCGACTTCGGCGACGGTCTGCTTGGCATGCGCCTCGGCCTGCGCCGACACGTCGCGCGCGGCCTGCGCCAGCGTGTCGCTCAGCTGCTGTTGCTGGCTCAGCGTGTGCGCGCCGGCCTGTTGCCATTCCTTCTGCAGCGACGCGGCCATGGCTTCGAGCGACTGGCTCCAGGCCGACAGGCGCTGCGCATCGCGCGCCGCCAGTTCGGTCTGCAGGCTGGTGTGCGCCTCGCCCACGGTGCGCAGCAGCGCGACCGAATGCTGTTCGAAAGTGGCGGCAGCGGCGGCGAGCGCCTGGTGCGAATCACCGGACAGTTTTTCGCTGACGCGCTGGTGCTGCGCGAGCGCGCTGCCCCAGGTGTCGGACACGCTGCCCACGGTGCTTTCGAGGCGGGCCGACACGCCGTCGACCAACGCGGCCGAGCGCTGCTCGAAGGTTTCGGCAAAGCGTTCGAGCGTGCCGCGCAGGTCGGTCGACAGCGCGCCGCTCGCACGCTCGTGTTCGGCCAGCGCGGCCTTCCAGGTGTCGGCCACGCCGGCGGTCGAGGCCTCGAAGCGGCCCGTGAGGCCTTCGAGTTGCCGTTCGACGGCCTGCGCCATACCGCCCTGCAACGAAGCGGCTTCGCGCGCGATGCCGAGCATGGCCGCCTCGACCACGGGCTGGATGGTTGCGCCGGCGATGCGGGCGGTGTCGGTGAGGCTGTCCTTCAGCGAGCGATCGACCGAGGCGGCCAGGCCGCTGTAGGCGGCTTCGGCCTTCTGGTGGAAGCTGTCCTGGCTGGCGACGAGGCGCTCGTTATGTGCCTGGCCCTGGCGTTCCAGCGCGGCCATCATGGTCTGCAGCTGGCCGACCAACTCGGGCATCACCTTCGCCACCGGTTGGATGGTTTCGCCGGCGATGCGGGCGCTGTCGGCCAGGCTGTCCTTCAGCGAGCGATCGACCGAGGCGGCGAGCCCCGTGTAGGCGGCTTCGGCCTTCTGGTGGAAGCTGTCCTGGCTGGCCACGAGCCGGTCGTTCTGCGCCTGGGTCTGGCGCTCCATCGCGGCCATCATGGTCTGCAGCTGGCCGACCAGTTCGGGCATCACCTTCGCCACGGGTTGGATGGTTTCGCCGGCGATGCGGGCGCTGTCGGCCAGGCTGTCTTTGAGCGAGCGGTCGACCGAGGCGGCGAGCCCCGTGTAGGCGGCTTCGGTCTTCTGGTGGAACTGGTCCTGGCTGGCCACGAGGCGTTCGTTGATCGACTGGCTCTGGCGGTCCATCGCGGCCACCATGGCCTGCAGCTGGTCGACCAGCGCGGGCATCGCGTGGGCCTGTTGCTGCATCAGCTTGAACGACTCTTCGCGGCGGTGCGCCAGCGAATGGCCGCGCAGCGACGTGGCGATGAGCGTGTCGAGCGACTGCCCGGCCAGCAGGCGTTCGCGCCGGCACAGCGCCGAGGCCAGGCCCAGCATGGCCGATGCGGCCACGCCCGCCACCGAGGTGCCGAAGGCCAGGCCCAGGCCGCGCACGGGCGCCGACAGCGAGTTGCGGATGGCCTGCACGTCGGTCGCGCTTTCGAGCGCCAGCCCCGTGCCGTTGAGCGTGACCACCATGCCCAGGAAGGTGCCCAGCATGCCCAGCAGCACCAGCAGGCCCGCGAGGTACGGCGTGAGCGCCGGGCCCGGCAGGCCGACGCGCTCGCCTTCGATGCGCAGGCGCACCGCGTTTCGCAGCGAGGGATGCAGGCCGGCGAGCCAGTCGCCGAGGCTCGTCGGCGGCGCCGACAGGTCGTTCACCGCGTGCGACAGCGTGCCGGTGGCCTGGTGGAAGCGGTGCAGCTCCAGCGCGCCCATCAGGTAGAACGCGCCGATCAGCGCCGTGATCACCAGGGCCAGCGGGTTGTGGCCGACATAGCTGGCACCGACCCAGCACACGACGGCCAGGCCCACGAGGAAGACGGCGTAATGGAAAAATCTGTTCATGGAAGCTTGTTGTCTCTTATGGGGCTAGCGATCGCGAAGGGCTTCTAGCAGGCCTTCGACCGGTTGCATGCGAATGTCCAGCTCGGCCCGCAACACGCTTTGCATGTCGCGGCCGAACACGTCCAGCCAGCCGGCGGCGGCGGTCGGTGGCGGCTGGGGGTTGTCGGGGGTGGTGTCCTGCGCGGCCTGATGGGCCTCGCGCAGGCGCTTGAAATGTTTCTCCAGCAGCGTGGGCACGGTCGCCAGCAGGCTGCGTTCGCGCGCGCCCACCACTTGTTCCAGGATGGCGTCCACCGCGGCCAGCCGGGCCAGCTCGGGCGAGCGGGTGGCGAGCCGGGCCCGCAGACGCGCGCGCAGCGGTTCGATGGCCGTTTCCATGGCCTGCTGCCGCGCGAAGTAGCGGCGGCGGTACGGCGGAAAGTCGTCGTTCGCGCCCGGCAGCACCGAGGCCACGCCGCCGTCGGCATTGCCCTTGGCCAGCGCAGCCTTCAGGCGCGCGCACTCCTGCGCCTCCTCGGCGCCCTCGGACGCCCGGACGCCGGACACGGCGACGCCCAGATCGGAATCCAAAGCTGCAGACAAGGAGATGGCGTCGGTCCAACTGAACCACTGACTCAAACGATCCGCGAGGGCTTGCCTGGATTCGGGAACGTCGATGTCGCTCAATTGAGCGAGCAAGCGAGTGAGCGCCGAGCCGGTGAAGCCTGTGCGCCGTGACACTTGCACCATACCGCGAGAGAGGGAGAAAACCGGGCAGTTTACACCGGTCAACTGGCGACTTTCCCTCTGTGAACTGGTGCACAGGAAGCGCGGGAGAAGTGAAACGGGGTGTGACAGGAGTCGAGGAAATCCGGGCCTTCCCGACCCGTTCCTTCTGCCCTTTTTTGGGCGGTCTATGAGCGATTTGGGCTGGCCGCGGTCGGGCTCGACGGGGGCCTTGCGATCGAAGGTGATGTCGACCCATCCGCCGGATGACGCGAGGCATACCCCGTCATCTGCTCCAGTTGCTTTTGTCGTTCGGCAATCGCCAGTTCTCGCGCGCGAGGGCCATACCGTCCGACCGAAAAAGCCTTGCTGACCGATTTCTCCGGGCTGACTCTGGTCATCGCGATCCACATCGGATTCTTCCCGCCCGGCTCCTCCCGAAAATACACCCCCGCCACACCACTCTTGTTGTCGCGCCGCACGCGCTGGGCGATCTCGCGCTTCAGCACCGGCAAGTGTTCGCGCACGAATTGATCCCGATGCGCCTGGGCATGCGCCAATGCACCCTCGCGACCGCCGTGGGTGTTGAAGTAGAACGCCTTGACCATGCGCACCTTGTTACGGCGAATATCGACGCTCCAATAGTCGTCGTAGCCGTAGATTCCGTACATGGGATTGGGGTTGGGGGTGCCTCTTGGCATGGATGCTCCGAAAGTTCGCGCCGCCTGTCGACCTCAATTGATTTGCGCGTTGCGCATCTCCAAGTGCTCGAAGTAGCTGCCAGTGAAGTCCACTTGTTCCCCGCGCAGGCCATCGGCCTGAACCGTGGTGCCCGTGCATCCCAGCACCGCGACATCGGACCAGTGCCCCCCATCGAAATTCAAGCCGTTCCACTGGCAGTTGTTGAACTGACAGGCACTGAGCCGACTTTGCTGGAACTGTGACTGCGAGAAGGTGCAGTTGGAGAACGTGCACCCAGAGATGGAAATGCCCTCGAAGTCACACGCGGTGAAGGTGCAGCCTGAGAACTGGCATCCAGTCCAGCCGGCCTGCTTGAACGTGCACGCAGCAAAGCTGGTGCCGGTGAAGACAGTGGTGGCGAACTGGGCGAGGTTCAGGTCCAGTCCGGCATAGGCATAGCTGTCGGCCATGCCGGCAAGACCTGCGGGGGCACCACCGGCGCCTTTGCGCCAGAGATTGTGGTTTTGGATGATCACTTGGGAGGGCATGGTCTTGGGCTCATTGATGGCAACACATCAAGACATTTGGAATTTCAATAAAAATCAGAATTGGCAAACAAGATGTTATTTCCAGCAGGATCTTTCAAATAAATCCACTCTCCGTATGGCTGAGAAACGTTTCTTATAACAAGATCACTGAAGCTCTTGAATATCAAGTCCTGCCAACCGAAAAACTCTTCATCCCAAGAAGAAATCAGACCGAATGCCACCACGGGAAGGTCCGCGTCATCGACCTCTTTGTAGGCGCGCAACAAAGAGTTGTTGTCACGAAAGTTCAGGACCAGAGACGGTGCGGAGCTGTGAGTCATTCTTGCGATTCTGAGTCCAGATCCATCAACATCATCAGTCGCAAGGGAAAATCCGAAATTCCTATAGAACTCAATGCTGCCCGGAATGTCGCTTGCATGAAGATGGATCAATACCCTAGCCATTTAAATCTCTCAACACCCCTTCGACACAGGACGACGGAATTCCCATCAGCAACACAGCCCCGATATCATTCACACTGAATGTCGCGCAAAATCGGAGGCCTTCCTAGCGATTTTTGAAAAATTCAAATCACAACTTCGTCAATATTAGATTTGAAATTTCATCGATTTCCTTGCTAGAAAACGAATCAACCGGATCGATCTCCGCACCATATGCAAGATCAATCTTAATATTAATACGCCTCCCCAAAAATCGGCAACGCAGCACATCTGCCTCTGCAATAGAAACCATCTCCTCAAGAAGAAGACCTTCGGCTTTTAATCGATCAATTGATTCTTCAACTTCCTCAATCGTAAGTGCATGGAATTCCCTCATCATAGGCGCCTCAGCTTGCAAGTTAATTCGCCATCAACGCGAAATCTCAGCCGACATCCTGATGGATGCTCCAACTCGAGATGTCGAAATTTAGATCGTCCTCGAAGCTCTCCGAGATTATTTCTATTAAATTTCCAGAAGGATCCATGATTCTCGCAAAATAGAACCCAGGAGTGCGTGCGAGCATATCAAACTCAATCCCTTTTTCTTTTAAGTTTCGGCAAAGGCTGGGAAAATTCTTCTCAATGAAAAACTCATAGAGCGACTCTTTATCTTTTCTACCCCCTCCTTTAGAAAAATTTGAATATTTAAAGCAAATTGCCAAATTTGAATGATTCGGCACTCGCAGGATATTCAATTCCAAATCTCGTTCATAACCCAGAATGCCTTCATAGAAATCATTCATCCTATCGAGCATTCCTTTTTCCCGGAGCATCGGAATATGAATAGTGAATGGTTTCGTCATCTTCCGTATCGTCCTTTTGCTTTGGGGCGAGAGCTTTCTTTCGACTATCTCTAGCAGCCACGGCCGCACACTGATTGTCTCTGCATGTCATGCCGCTGGCCCTACTCCGCACCTCTCCATCGAAGCGCCCAAAAGCTTGAGTCACGGAATTTCGATACTTCCTAACATCCTGAATTCGTTGCGCAAGAAATTGAGGCACATAGACGCAGCAGAGGCTTCCACCGCAGCTTGCATCCCCTCAGAACCACGTGTTCCCGCCCCTCGGATCGATAACAGATTCACCCCATTTAATTCAAACCAAGGAGGCCAATAGGGACGAAAAATCTTCCGTCAATTTTTCGACATTTCCATAAAATTCATTGCCTGCATTTTCCGCCTCGATTTCGTGTCTCCAAAGATATATTCCGGAGAACCCACCATGCCCTCCGACAAACATCAAAATCAAATCCCCGCCAACCGTTCCTCCAATAGGAATCGAATTTGACGGTATTCGATTTTCATACCCGACAAGCTTCGATCGAATGGTTTGAGAGATATTTTTTGGACCATCAACAGCAAAAAATTCGCTCAGTGAAATCTTTTTTCCATTCAAAACAAATTCATTTCTATCTGGCACCCCGCCGTTAACCGTAGACAAAAATTCTCGATAATCTTCTGGCAAACGGCCAAAATCGGCTTCAAGTTCATTTATTTCAGCCTCGCTCGCCGGCCCTATTTTCGATGCGGCAAGAAGCTCTTTTTTAAGAGATTTTTTATACGGAATTCCAAGTTTTTCAAACTTTGAAAGTTCAGCCTCACTGAGGCCCAGCGATTTAAAATTGACCATGAATTATCTCCTGGTACCACAAACAGCGGCACCTCCGGTGTGCCGAACCGCGTCATGAATATCGGCGGGAATAAGCTGGAGGCGCCCATCATACTGCGTATGATGCCAGCGGTAGCCTGGCGGCGCTTTTGATCCAAATCCGTTATTTGCACCAAATGCTGCATCATTTGCAGCCCTGAAGTCTGCATCGTCGTTATTGAAACTTCCAACATTCACTTTTTTCACCGCATATCTGGAAAAATCGGGAAACCCCAACATATTAAACGGGACGCCATGCGGATACTTGCCACGAACACTGGCCGGCAGATCGGAGCCGGTCATGGTTTTGCCCGCGAAACAGTAATTAAGCGGCCTTCTGCCGTTCACTGGACGGACGTGTGCTCCTGCGTGTGTCGGTGCTCCTGTTTGCGGTCGGCGCGGCTTTAATCCAAGCGGGTCAAGCCATTCAACTGGGTTTTTCGTATATGCGTAAAAATTCGAATCCCCGAAAAATCCAATCGGATCACTCGATACAAACCTCCCACTGTGCGGATCGTAGTAGCGATACCGGTTGTAGTGCAGCTCCGTTTCCTCGTCGAAATACTGCCCTTGGAACCGAATCGGATTCGTGATCCCCGCGACCCCTGCCGCCTTGCTGATCGCCTGCTTCGCCTCGCCCCAGGCCTTGTAGTTCGCGCTCCAGCAGACCTGGCCTTCCGAGTCGGTCAACTCCTGTGGCGTGCCCAAGTGGTCGCACTGATAGAAAGCGATCTCTTCAGGCCTGAACGGCTCGGCGCTGGCTTGCTGCAGCCCCTGTCCGCTCCACAACGGGTCCTGCTCGATGTCGTAGGCCCCGCCGTTGGCCTGCATCAGCGCCTTCACGTCGGTGGTGGGGCTCAGCTGAAGGAAGCGCTGTCTGCGCACCTGCACCAGCGGCACGAAGCTGTCCTTCTCGTGGACGTAGTGCACGGTGTGCGCCTGCTCTCGGGCCCTGGGGTCCAGCGGCGTTGCGCTTTCGTAGGCGAGGTTGTCGCCGTCCCAACCGAAGAGGGTCTCTCTCGATCCGCTTGTCTTGGCAATGCGCCGGCCCATCGGGTCGTAGCGGAAGGTCGTGGTGCCCTCCTCGCTCTTTGCGCTGACCATGCGGTTGAAGCCGTCCCAGCTGAAGAGGGTCTTCCGCCCGTTCTTCGTCCGTTCGGTGAGGTTGCCGTGCGCATCGTATTTGTAGCGCGTGCCGGCGTACTCTTTGAGCAGGTTGTCCAACAGCTTGCCGGGGGCCACGCCCTGTTCGCGCGCGAGTGCTGCCGTGCCGGGCTCCTTCAGTACCGGGTCGGCGATGTTGCCAGCAGGGTCGAATGCGAACACTTCCTTGCCCAGTTGGCTCTGGGCTTCGAGCAATCTCCCGACCGGGTCGTAGCGGTAGTCCAGGCGCCCGCGCCGGCTGTCGCCGATGCCGGTGAGCTGGCCGGCTTTGTCGTAGCGGTAGCTGCGACGGATGCCGACGGCGGTGGTGCTTGTGGTGCCAGGGGCTGGTTTCGTGTGGGTGATCTGCTGCTCGAGCAACCGTCCGGCGGGGTCGTAGGTTTGCGTCTGGGCCAGGCCGTTGTGCTGCTGGCGGCCGACTTCACGGTGGAGGTCGTCGCGCTCCAGGCTCAGGATGTCCTGGCCGTCGAGCAGCAGGCCGTGCACGTGGCCGCTGCCGTAGGTGAGCCACTCCTGGGTGTGGCCGTCGGGGCGGGTGCTGCCGACTCTCTGGTTGAGTTCGTTGTAGCGGTGCTGCCAGATGGCGGTGTGCCCCCTGGCGAGATCGGCGTGGTGCTCACGGGTGAGGTTGCCGGCGGGGTCGTAGAACCACTGGAGCTTGGCGTCCTGGTTCCGGGCTTCGACAAGGCGGCCGTTGCCGTCGTAGGCGAAGATTTCGGCTTGGGCTGCGGCCTCGCGTTCGACAAGTCGACCCAAGGGGTCGAAGGCGAGTCGGGTGACCTGCCCTGCTTCTGCCACTTCGGTGAGCACGCCGCTGGTTGCTTCGTAGCGGTACTGGGTCACCTTGCCGTCGAAGCCGGTTTCTTCGAGCAGGCGACCGACGGGGTCGTACTTGAAGCTGTAGTGGCTGCGGTTCTCGTTGTCGAGCTGAGTGAGGCGCCCCAGTTTGTCCCATTGGTAGCTCAGCGTGTGGCCTGCAGCGTCAGTGCGCCCAGCGATGAGTCCCGCATCGGCGTAGCGGTAATGGGTGCTGCGCGCCAAGGCGTCGGTGTGCGTCAGCAGGCGGCCTTCGGCGTCGTGGGCCAAGCGCTCGCTGGTCTGATCGGGGTGGGTCACTTCTTCGAGCTGACCCGGGTGATTGGCACCCGCCTGGGCTGCCGTCAGCGTTTGCTCGTCGAGCGTGGTGTAGCGGTACCTGGTGACCTGGCCGGCGGCGTCGGTGCTTTGGGCAAGGCGGCCTTGAGGGTCGTAGGTCCAGGTGGTCGTCTTGCCCGAGCAGTCGGTGTAGCTGGCGAGTTCGCCTGTCGGGGTGTAAGCGAGCTTCTTGACACCGCCCTTGGCGTCCGTGATCTGCACCGGCCGCCCGGCCTTGTCGTAGGCGTACTGGGTCTTGTGGCCGAGCGGGTCGGTTTCCTCGGTGAGGTGACCCTGCGGGTTGTAGTCGTGCCGCCAGGCGCCGCCTTCGGCATCGCGCACGCCGGTCAGGCGGCTGAGCTTGTCGTACTCGAAGTGGACCTGGCTGCCATCGGCCTGCGTGTGGGTTTGCAGGTTGCCGGCGTCGTCGTAGACGTAGTCGTCGGTCGTGCCGTCCGCGTGCACATGACGGGTGATGTTCTTGGCATCGTCGCGGAAGAACCATTCCTCGTTCTCGTCTGGGTGGATGACGCGGTAGGTGTAGCCGAGGATGTCGTAGTAGATCCACGTTTCCTGGCCCAACGCATCGGTCACATAGGTCAGGCGGATGTTCTCGTCCCACTCCAGGCGGGTGTCGAAGCTGCCGTCGTCCGCCCATTCACGAATTGCCTTGGCCTGCGCCCCCGTGCCGTCGTAGGCCAGGTTCATGCCGCGGCCCGTGCGGTCGGTGTAGCGGGTGATGAGGTGGTGGCTGTACCGGTAGGCCCAGGCGGCGCCGTTCTCGTCCTGCGCCGCGACCAGATCGCCCGCTTCGTCGTGCGTGTACGCGGCGAGTTGGCGAACGACCTGCCCGTCTTTCAGCTCCCACACGGATTCGATGCGCCCCGAGATCGCATGCGGCCGGATGCCGACATGCGCGAGCGTGACGTCGCCCTGCTTGCTGACGACATCGCTCAGCACCTGCTCGCCGGAAGGCAATGCATGGTCGTAGCGCAGGCCGATCGCGGCGCCGTCCTTGGCATGTTGAGCCACCAGGCGGAAGTGCTGCGTGCCTTGGGTGGCGGCCTTGCTGCTGACCGTGTCGACGAGTTCGTAGCTCTCGCGCCAGTCGGCCGGCTCGCCGGCGGGCAACGGCTTGCCGAAGTCGAGCACCAGCAGCGTGTCGCTCAAACGCGTGGCACTGAATTCCTCGATGGCGTTGCGATGGCTTTGGCCCACGGCCAGCCAGGGGATGTCGTGGCTGCGACCGTCGGCGGCACGGTAGACCAGTGCGCGTCGCCCTCTGGACTCGACGACGTCGATGCGCGTCGTGTACGGGATCAGCCAGCGCGCACCGAAGCTGCCCTGGTCATAGGCGTCGAGGTCGCTGCTGTAGGTGCGATTCCATTCGATGGGCAGCGTGGCCGGCAACACGAAATCCGTGTGGGTGAAGCTCTCGCTTCCTGTGGCGAAGCTGATGGACTTGCGGGTCTTGGCCTTGGCAGCACCCTGCTTGCAACAGTTGCCGCTGCCGGTGGCGCCAGCCTGGGTGTTCACGGCGCCGAGTTCGTGACCCGGCCTGGCCGCCTGCGCCTGGGTACCCCTGGTTGGCGGCACCACAGCGGCACGCTTGGCCTTGAATTTCTTCACAGCGGCAAACAGGCGTTTGAGCAGCCACATGATCGAGCGCTCGGTCTCGGCGCTAGCCAGCGCCATCAACTTGGCTCGCAGCGCTCCCTTGAAGTCGGTCAGGCTGCCGATGACGATGTTGACCACCGCCTTGGCCTTATCGGGCAGGCGTGCGGCCGCCACTTTGACGGCGTAGTTGGCCGCCTGTTTGGCATAGCGGTCCGCTGCGGCGAGCATGCGGTTCCACATGCTCTCCTTCTTCGGGTTGTAGGTGTTCCTCTCCGGCTTGGGACCCGCAATCTTGAACAGGTCTTCGCCACCGGTGCAGCGACGCAGCACGCTGATGAGGTCGTCGACGACGCCATCGGCCTTGTCCGCGCAATTGTTCAGGATGCCCGAGAGCTTGCTCATCGCACCGTCGACAAACTTCTCGATCTCGCCGGCGATCTTGTCGTTGAGGTGCATCACCAGCACGGAGATCAACGCGTCGCCGATGTTGGAGGCGCTGTGCTTGAGTTGCTGTTTGACGAGGTGCAGCGCCGGGCGCAGGCTCATGCGGGCAGCCGCCATGCTCGGCGGTGCGGGAATGATGCCGATCAGGTTGATGCCCAGGTTGACCCACGCAAGGAAATCAACAGCCTCTTTCTTGATGAATCGTCCGCTGATCAGGACGATGTCCATGATCACGTCGATCAACGCCATGATGTTGCCGATGACAGGCAAGCTGCCGGCCACGGTGCTCAAGCGTTCCAGCGTGACGTAGTCGTTGCTGATGTCGCGCAACCACTTGTCGAAGCGCGCCGCGCCGGCACCGATGTCCTGCGGCGCGATGGCGTTGAGCGGCGCGACTGCGGTCTGCTTCTCGCGCGGCTTGGTTTCCTGCGGTCCCTGCGTTGCCATTTTTTGTGCTTCCTCGATCTGATTTGTTCTCTTCAGGCCCTCGCAACCGGCCGGCCTGTGTCGCCATCAACCTGCGAAGCCGGGCGTTCTGCCGGTCATGGCTATCGCAGGGTTCGCGCCGCCCAAGGACGGCAGGCTGGGCAATGCGCCAGGCAGCTTGGGAACGACCGACGCCACCGCACCGCTCACGCTGCTCTGCGCCGCGGCAGCTGCACCCGCCAGCCCGCCATTCATGCCACCGGCCACCACACTGCCGGCCACGCCTGCTGCAGGCGCACCCATCGGGCCGAGCGCGCCGCCAACGGCCTTGCCAATAGCCTGGGTCGCTGCGCCAGAGGCCAACTGCCCCACTTGTCCCAGCAATGCCTGCGCGCCGCCTTGCTGCACGGCCTGGACCGCCACTACGGCTTGTTGCACCGTTCCGGCCATCTGGCCGATCTGTCCCAACGCGCCCTTGGCCCCGCCCAGAACGCCCTTGGCCGACAGCAGGCTCGCTGCAGGCAAGGCCCCTGCATCGCCTGCAGGGCTCGTCGTCGATTTCTCGTCCAGCGGCTTGGGTGGCCATTCGTGCGGTGGCCCGAAGTAACTGCCCTCGTCCCAGGGATCGCGCGGGTCCGGACCAAAAGTGATCTTGGCGCCACCGATCGGCAAGCCCGACACCGTCGCGAAACCTTTGGCATCGAGGTTGCCGCTGTGGGTACCGCCTTCCGAATCCACCACGGTGTACTCGCCCTGCTTCACGGCCTGTCGCGGCGTGCCATCGCTCTTGATGTAGTGGTTGTGCAGATCCAGTTGCCCTTTCGGCAGCTGAGTCGGCTCCGGCAGCTTGGGCGACCCTTTGCTGTTGGGACCGACCAGGCTGTGCACGGCCGCATGCTCGCGCCAGATGCCATTGGTGCCACTCTCGATGCCGCTCGCGTTCCAGCGCGTGTAGCTGGTGCCGCCATTGACCAGGACCTCTTCCTTGGCAGTGATGGTGATGCGATTGGCCTCCATCTTGATGTCGAGCTTGGCGATGACATTGATGCAACTCTTGAGGGCCGTGATATCGATGTCCGCCGCTGCCGCCACCAGGCGAATGCCTTTCTCGAAGGCTGCAATGCGCACCGCGTCCTTGGCACTGACCAGCAAGCTCTTGCCCGCCGCAATGCTGGTGTGCGCCCCACTGGTGATCGCGTGGTGCTCGGTGCTCACCAGGTGCATCGAGCCCCCCGTGGTGGCCTCGATCCCCGAAGGGCTGGCCAGCACCACATGCGGCTCGTTGAGCTCGGGGAACTCGCCCTCGGCCTTGTTGCCGCCGCCAGAGCCCTTGATCGCATCGTTCTGCGCCTTCAGGCTTTGGGTCACTTCGTCCTGGTCCCCGGCCTCGTGTGCCTTGGCCTGCTGCGCCGCTTCGCTCAAGCCCTCGTGCAGCTCCCGTCCCTGGGTCAGGCGCTGCACCGTCTCGCCCATGTCGGTGATGTGGGCCTGCGCATTGGCACGCGCCTCGGTGCTGATCAGCAATCCGTCCTGGGCCCGGATCGCACCGTGACCGTCCGTGCGCAGCTCGAAGCCCTGGCCCCGGGCGTCCTTGCGTCCTGCGTTGTCTTCGATGCGCGTGATGTGCCCCAGGCTCAGCGAGCTGCTGTCGTGGTCGCTCTTGAGCTGTGCCTGGATCTTGCCTTCGGTGTCGTCCAGCAGCAGGTGGTTGCTCTTGCCGCCGGCCTCGTTGCCGCTGGCGCCTGCGAGTTCACGGCTTCTGAGCCCCATGAGGGCCTTTTGTTCGGGCAGCTTCCACGGCGGCATGCGCTGCGCGTTGTAGACCACACCCATGACGATCGGGTGGTCGGGGTTGCCGTCCAGGCATTGCACGATGACTTCCGAGCCGACGCGGGGCGTGGAGACGGCGCCCGTCTCGCCACCCGCCCAGGGGCTCATCACACGCACCCAGGCGGAGCTACGTTCGTCGCTCTGGCCTTCGCGGTCCCAGTGAAATTGCACCCGGATACGGCCGTACTCGTCGGTGTGGATGCTGCCTTCGGCGGACGGCCCCACCACGGTCGCTGTCTGCGGCGCCATGACGCGCTGCTCCACGCTGTGAAAGCCTCGACCGGGGCGCCACGGGACGAAGCGGCGGCTGCAGGTGAATCGGTTGCTGTATTGGGCGAGCTCGCCTGCGCCTTGCAGGTAGTTGTTGCTCGCGCTGTGCTCGATCTCCAGGATCAGGAATTCGCTCTCGGGGCCTGCACCCTGGGTGCGCCCGAAGTGATCGGTGAGGCGAAAGTAGCGCCCGGGCAGTACTTGCCGGTTGTTGCCGCGCGCATCGAAGTGCTTCGCAACTGCTTCGATCTCTTCGACGCGCCGCTTGGCAAGCGCATCGCCTTCGCGGCTGGTCTTGAAGTGCCGGTGGCCGCCGTATTCGTGCACTTCCAGCTGAGGGACGTCGCCTTGCTGGTTGCCGCTGGGGGTATCGGCGTGCTGGGCTCGCGGGTTCTTGAAGTCGAAGGCGCTGACGGCCGTGTGCCCGGACACGAGGGTGCGTGCAGCACTCCACTGGTGGATGGCATCTTCTTCCTGGGCGCCACCTTCGCGCTGGAAGCGGATGTCGGGCGTCGCCCCGTCCACGGCTTCGGCCAGTGTGGTGTCGTCTGCGAGAACGAGGGTGTGGCCTTGGGCTGTATGTTCGTACCAGTAGCTGTAGCCGGCGGCTTCCCAGCGCCGGTGCAGGTAGTTGTGGTCGCTCTCGCCTTGGGCACCGCCGCCTTGGGCGGCCATGGTGATGGGGAGGTCTTCGCTGCGGACTTGCCACTTCCATTGAGGCAAGGTGTCGTAGTCGTTGAAGATGGCCTGAGTCTGCTCTTGCAGGTTCTGGCGGTGGAACAGGCGGTTGTTCGAGCGCAGGCGCAGGTATCTCAACCACGGACCAAGTCGGGCTTCGTAGAAGGCAAGGTTGCCGTCGGTCTTGACGAGACGGAAGGCGAAGACGATGCCGGTGAAGTGGCGCAGGCTGCCGTCCGCACGCACGAGATCGATGCACAGCATCTTGCCCTGCAGATCCTTGAGCGCCAGGTCGGCATTGCTCGAGAGCAGTTCGGCCGTGTATTCGAAGTCGCGCGACACGCCTTCGCTGGCCTCCAACCGATTGATGACCAGCCGCGCACCCGCAGGTTCGCCGCCCTGGGGAAACGACAGGCGCAGCAGCCGGTCGTGCTGGCGGTCGAGAAGTGCCCCTCCGCTCTGGATACCTTCGGCCATTTGGCTCTACTCCCTTACAAGAAAACTGGTTGAAGACCGCCGCCATCGGGTGGTGGCCTGCTGGTATCTGCCATGCTCGTCACAACGCCTCAGATCGCACAGGTCGTGATGAGGGCCTTTCGTTCCTTCGCAGGTCTCATGCTTGCGATGCGCCCCGCGACCTTCTGGCATTCGGCAAGATTTGGCTTGTCTGGTGTGGCATCGTTTTGATCTATGGTTTTCACAGCACGCAGGTAATCACTTGCTGTCTCCTGCCATTTTTCTTTGGGCCAGCCAGCAATGGCACTGAACACCGCTCTCTCACCCCTTGCCCAAATCGGATCCCCTCTTGTTTTTGGCGCGACCGCAGCGACGAGATCTATGGCGCGCATTCCTCCCACGCACCACCCGAACCGTCCTTTCGCCCGCTCCAGGATGGCCTGGGCAATATCCATCCGGCGCTGGCTCAGGGCATAGACAAAAAGATGTTGCAGCGCCTCCTCTCCAACCCGAAAGGGAGGGGCCCGATGCTTGGCGAGCACGTCAAGCATTTCCGTCCGCAGGGGCTTCTGAACCTCCTCCTCGGCGCCGACGGCTCGCAACTGATCGACTCGGCGCAGGTCGATCGGCGGCATCAGCCATGGCGTGAGATCGTCCCGCTGCGCGAGCCGCACCACGCAGTGGGGCTGCTCCAGGTCAGGTGAATCGCCCCGCCAGGATGGGCGCTCGCTCGCAGACGCCTGCGCTTCGATCTGGGTCAGGTAGTGGTTCATCACGCGCCATGCGTTGGCAGTGAACGCTTCGCCGAGCAAGCCGGTGTAAGCCAGGTCGCCAGGACCTTCCTCCACTCGGCACTGGGTTGAATGGAACCGCCCCTGAAGGTGTGACGGTATGGTGCTGTACAGGGACAAGCAAGCTTGCCCGGCATCAGACAGTGCGCCGAGGTCGTCAGCATCGATTGCTTTGCGGATCTTCGACGTCTGCAGCTCAAAGGCAGCCTCCCACGGTGCGATCTCCACTGCATCTTGCATGAGTCTTTCTGCAGCGAACTGCTCTGATGCCCGCTTGTTGCCGATCCCCCAGGCCTGAAACAAGGCGATGGCCGCAACGAATGCGACAGCCGCCCACCTGGCCTTGACGTTGAGAGCCGCAACGACGCCGAGGCAGATGCCATACGCGATGGCAGCCATGCCGGCCCACAGCAGCCCATCGTAGGTGTCGGGAATTTGCACACCGCGCACCCCGCCGATGGCACCGAGCCCGTAGTAGAGGCGGTACCCGATCCAGAGCCCGCAGAGCACTGGGCCGACAACAATCAGCGCGACTGCGATCAGTGCGAGCGTGCCCCGCCGACACACCCCAGATCGGACACCGTTCTTCTTGCATTCGTTCTCACCGCGCTGATCGGACATTCGCAGCCTTCTCGCGCCTCAACGTGGCAGCTTGATGTTGGAGCCTTCCAGCTTCAAGCTGCGGCCTAACCTCTTTAGGTCGGTCATCCCGCTTTGCTTGAACTCCTTGATCTGAGCTCCGCTCATATTCACGGACTTTGTGAAACTCACATCGTCCAGTTCCAACACCTCCGCGCGAGTGTTCGTGAAATCAGCTTCCCCAATCTCCACCTTCCTGAGTACAAGATTTTTAGTATTGAGATGCTGAGATTGCAGTTGGGGAATCTTGCTATCGCGAATCAAAATAGATTGACTGACGTTCGAGGTGCGGGTCGGATCCTTAAGAGAAAATCCGCCTGCGATCGTGACCCCGTCGGTGCCGTTACCTCCTCGTATCGAGCCTACGCCGAAGATCGTTCCCTCAATCGCGATGGTCCTGATCCCACCTGCAAAGGCCTCGAACACATCCATACCGTTGCCTGTGATCTTGCTGTCTCGCACAGTAAGACTTTTGGCTTTCTTGACGTAGCCAAGGATCACGCCGGCAGTCACTCGCTCCATCAGGATGTCGCCGTTGACCGTCGCGCTTGTCATGTTGAAAGTGCCTTCGATGAGAGTGTCGCGGATGGTGAGGGATTGGAAGTCTGCGGGCACCATGCTGAAGTCGCCACGCAGCTTGCAGCCTTCGATCAACACGTCGGCGAAGACTCCGCCCGACTCCTTGCTTCGGGGGGTGCACTTCATATCTTCAAACTCGCATTGCCGAAGCGTGAGCTTTGCGTGTCCTTCAATGACAAAGTACTTTGCTGTGCAGCCAATGAATTCCGCTTCGCCATCGCTGCCGACGCCTCCCCAATGATTCCGATCGGGATTGGTGCCAACGAACCGACAAGACTCAAAAACAAGAACCGTACTCTTTTCGCCGGCATACCCTATGGAACCGTCCGTCCATGCGCATCGCAAGAAGTGAACGCGGTTGGTTTTGCCGTACCCAAAGATGCCAGAGAACCGACAGTCTTCATACCGCACGTCCGTGGAGTTTCCAATCTTGATCTGATACGCACCGACGAAGTCGCAGTTCTTGAACAGGATGTGATTCCAGTCAACGTACTGAAAACTCTCACCGCTGATCTCCGCGCCCTCAATGGTGAGTAAGGCGTCTCCGATTTCCTTTTTTCGAAGCTCTGGGTCCTTGAGGTAGTGAAAGATCTTTCCAAACTCGCGGATGTTCTTTTTGGACGTAGCCATGTTGCAAGCGGTCAAGAGTGGGCTTGAGGAAATGAACAGCGCAGGAAGCGCAGTCAGAGCGGATCGACGATTCATTGAGTAGGAGATCACTTGGGTCTGATTGCATCGAGCGGCGGTGGATATCCCATGGCGGGGAAGTGGTCGGCCAGGAAATACCAATCCGGCACCTCCCCCTTCTCTCCTCCGACACGGCCAAGACCGGCCATCGTTCTCCCTGCGTTCGTGCTCACCACAGCGATCGGAAAAACCCATGGATCGGTGCATTGCATGTGCAGGGCCCAGTCTTCGCCTGCTTTCATCGGTTCAGGCTTTCGCAGCCCCACCTCACAGAAGGTCGCCTGGATGCGCCGGAATGCCGAATCGGCCTGCTTGCCCACGACACCTGTTGCAAAGGCTCTTGAGAGTGCCGCCATTCCTTCGTTGCTGACCGTCGCGTTGCCGGGAGAGCCAAGCGTGTCCAGCTTTGTGTCAACGCGATGCCATTTGCGAACGTCGTTCTTCTCGGAATCCTTTCCGCCCTCAAACACCCACAGTGTCAAGCTCACGATGCAGTTGAGCTTTTTCATCTGTCGACTCAGTCGAAGCGGGATCTGCGTGTTGCCCATCGCGAACTGAGGAATGTCGCCAAACTCGAGCGGCTTGTCGATGTTGCCCTTCGCCGGCAGGCCGCTCATTACATGCAGGTAGTCCAGCGCCACGCACAGCCTTGGCTTCTCGTTGTATGCCTTACCGTCCTCGATGCGGCAGCGGCGCGTACTGACCTGGTTGATCTTGCCTGTGGCCGGCTCCAGCAAGGTGCCCGCAGGTGGCCGCCCTGTCCATGCGCTGAGCTCACCATCCAGGTTCTGATAGCCAATCGGACCACCGCAACTGCTGACGATCAGGGCCGTCTGCGTATCGGCGGGAACGGTCTGCACCTCGTGAATCCCCGGGTCCTTGGCCGATACGACCTGGATGTAGGGCTTGGTATCCGGCCCGTCGCTTTGCCACTCGACCTGATAGACGCCGCTGCGATGGCTATGGCCTGACAAATGCCAGTCGACCTGTGCACCACCCTTGGGTCTGCGCCGGCCCGCGCGCACGTAGTGTTCAAAGTAGTGGGCAAGCCCTCGCTCGCAGGTCCCCACATTGACGTGGTTGAAACCCGCGGGCTCATCCGGCAGGCCGGTGGCGCTGTTGTGCGGCCACAAGCGCGCCTTGACCAACCTCTTCTTCACGTTGCTGTACGGCTGTGGCTCATCAAAGCTCACGATGGTGAAGTGGCTGGCTACCGTAAGGCTTGTTTTGCTGCCGGCAGCCTTGTACTTTTGAGCCTGGGAGAGCAACTCGAATTGCGCTGTGCTCCACGACTCTGTGGCACGCGGCAAGATGCCCGCGCCTTGCCTGTCAACACCGCCGAAGTCTTCCATATGTGGCAATTTGGCGGGGTCGACCAGTTCGCCCAGATTCTTGAAGTTTTCGTCGGTGCCCCAACCCATCGGCGCAATGACCTGGAGGGTTCCTGCCGCACTGTCATCGTCGCTCTGGGCACCATAGGCGACCACCACATCGGCCAACGGCGTGAACAGCGCGTAGAACCAATCGAACTGACCACTGTGGAAATTGAATCCCGTCAGAGCCTGCCCGTAGGTTGGACCATATGCCAGGCAGGCTTCGTAGATGGTCATGTTGTGGTCACGACTCATCCCTTCATTGGCTTTGCCGCGGGTCCAGTCGCTGGCCGCTTCGATCTGCTTGCGGTGCTCTGCAAGTTCGCTGCCGTCCAGGGTGCCGCGTGCCGTCTTGAGCGCCTTCGAGAGACCTTCGTTGAGGCCACCCAGCCTGTCCTCGGCAGCGCGGGCGACCTGCTCGACACCTTCTACGCCCCGACCTGCCGCCTCGCTTGGAGAAACGCCGGTGGCTGATTTGAACCAGCCAGATACCTTGTCGACGACGGTCCCCGCTCGATCGCGCAAGGCACCGCCACTGCCAGTGACCGCGGCCCTGGCAATCTCGCTGCGTTTCGCGGGGTCGGCCGCGGTTTCCAGCACGCCGAGCTTGAATGCCCAGTTGGCCATGTCTCCGGCCTCCACCCGCGCACTGATGCCGTAGGGCACCTGGTACGCCTCATGGTTGCCGCTGGTCATGAAGATGGGCAGGCTGTACTTGCGGTACATCTCACGGACCAGGCTGAACACGAGCATGTCGTCCAGCCCGCGCGGGTACAGCCTCTTGCCGGTGGCCGGGTCATCGATGTTCGCCAGCAGGTTGAAGCTTTTCCATTGCTCGCCGATGGCCTTGTTGCCCGTCGCTTTTCCTGCAGCGACCTGCGCCGGGTTGAGGTTGCGGTTGAAATCGATCAGGTCGCCGGTGAGCAGCACCGCATCGGCCTTCTCGATCTTGTCGCCACCCAAAGCCATCTTCTCGAACAACGCGCGCAGCGCATCGAAGCTGTTGCACACCTTGGTGCCGACTGGCGTGTTCCATTTCACGTCGGCCACATCGCCTTCGAGCACCTGAGCCATGCTCTTGCCCATCGCGGTATGGCGAACATTCACGTGCACGTCGGACAGGTGGCCCAGCTTCAACGGACGCGCGGGCATGTACTTCACGGGGTGCCAGCTTTGCAGGCGTTTGCCTGCACCGGTTTCTTGCGGCGGCAACTGGTTGGCCGTGGTGCGGGCGCCCTTGGACAGGTCGAACTCGTGGAGGTTCGCGAAGTGAAAAGGGTCCTTGGTGGATTGCTCGCGCAGGAACTTGGCAATCATCAGGTCCTGCGGCTCGGCGTGCGTGGCGTTGGGCAGGAGCTGCTTGCCGGCGTCGTTGAGCTTGACCATCCAGGCAAAGCTCATGAAGCTGCCCGAATTGATGCCCTGGAACGGCGCGGCCTTCAGATCGATCTCGATCTCGTAGATGTCCCCGCCTTGCAGATCCTTGTAGACCTGGGCCGCCATCGGTGCGATGGTGGCAAAAGGCCGCCGATGGCGATCCTTGATGAGTACCCCCGCTCCGAAGAGGCCGACCCGCCAGGCCTTGATGTGCTGCGGAGCCGTTGCACAGGTATTGCCATCGCCAAACAGCGTGCCGGTGGTCGTGTCGGTCTGGGTGCCCTTCTCCTTGATGGAGTAAAGCCGCAAATGGCGGTCGACGAAGACATGCAGGTTGGGCGCAGGCGCGGGGACGAGGCCGCCTGCACCCGAGGCCGCCTTCAAGCTCGACTCGCCGACGATGAAGATGCTGCACTTGGTCTGCCCTTCTTTGAGCAGCAACGGCGTTCCCAGGCTCGGATAAAGGATGAGCGCCGATTTGTCGACCGGGTCACTGCAATCACAAACGCCCGGGATGCGGTTCTTGGCGGATTGCGCGTTGGCAGCGCTGCTGCCGAGGTTGGGAACGGTGGCCATGATTCAGCGAACTTCGGTGCGCGGGATGTGAAAGGGGTGTGCGGATACGGCAGCGAGACGTCGTTGGCGCAGGGGTTCGAGCAGTGCGTGCGAATGCAGCGCAAGCACCTGCGGCGCCTCTTCGACCAGGTCTTGCCATACCGCGTTGTCGATGTCCGCGATGGCGGCACCGAGGCCCCGCTCGCCGGTTGCCGCCGCGGCAAGGATGGGTTGCAGTGCCTGTGCATCGGCAATGTCGGGGTGCAGGCGCAACCCCATGGCCAGCAACATGTATTGATCGGCCCAGTCCTCCAAGCCAAGACGCCGGGCATCGTCACGCAACTGATGCGCCAGGCGGTGTTGCAACGCCGGCGCCATGTGATCGAGTTCACCGGGCTCGATGTCGTTTTCACGCACGGAAGCGAGCATGGTTTCTGCCGTGTTGAGTTGGTCGAGTGCCAGCAGCAGCGTCTGGTCAAGCGGCAGCGGCTCGGCGCGCGGGGCTGCCCTGTTGAAACTGGGCCCCTGCATCAAGCGCGGTGAGAAATCGGCACGCCAAGCGGCCCACCAACGAAATGCCTGCATGAATTGCTGGCGATCCGCTGCAGGCCAGCAGCCGGGCATGTCCAGCCCGATGCGTGGGTCAAACCAACGCAGCACGGCACCGCAGGATTCGTCGCCTTCGATCATCGGGTCCGGCGGAATCAGGCCTTCCAACCAGCTTCTCATGTGGTTCGCCAGATCGCCCAACGCCAGGGGTGAGGCCACCATGCTCAACGCATGATGAACGCCCGCATGCAGGGCCAGCGTCTCCAGCAGAGTGCCCGAAGGCTGTACCGGAAACCGGATCAGCCATGGCCCCTGATCGGCCAGTTCGGATTCGGGCGTGCCTTCAAACAAGCGCTCCACCTCCAGCCCATGCGTTTGGACACCGAGGGCAATGGCCCCGCGATCGGCCATCTCGCACTGGCCGAGTTCGACCAACGCATAGCGCGGCATGCTCGCACTGCAGGCCAGCAGCACACCCATGTCATGCACCAGTGTCTGCGCGACTTCCTTGTTGAACGCCGCGGGCTCGTGCGGCTGCAGACCGCCGTCGACCGGCGTCGCTTGTTGGGTTGGATACGCTGACACGGTCACTGCCGAGGTGCCACTGCGGCAGCGCGCGCTGCAGCCTTTGCCATGCACTCTTTGCACACGGCTTGAGGTAAATGCATCTCCGGCACCGGCAGGTTCTTAGGGCCCGTCGTGATGTGGGAAGCCGCGTGCTCGCGCCAGATGCCCTTGGTGCCGTTCTCGATGCCTGCTCCGTTCCAATGGGTGTAGCTGGCACCGCCGTTGATGATCACTTCTTCCTTGGCCGTGATCGTGATCTTGTTGGCTTCGGCCTTGACGTCCAGTTTGGCCAGGATGTTGATGTTGTCCTTCAGGGCCTGGATGTCGATGTCGGAATTGGCGGCGATGAGCCGCATGCCTTTCTCGAAGGCTGCGATGCGCACCGCGTCCTTGGCACTGACCAGCAAGCTCTTGCCCGCCGCAATGCTGGTGTGCGCCCCGCTGGTGATCGCATGGTGCTCGGTGCTCACCAGATGAATCGAACCACCCGTGGTGGCCTCGATCCCCGAAGGGCTGGCCAGCACCACATGCGGCTCGTTGAGTTCGGGGAACTCGCCCTCGGCCTTGTTGCCGCTGCCCGAGCCCTTGATCGCATCGTTCTGCGCCTTCAGGCTTTGGGTCACCTCGTCCTGGTCGCCGGCCTCGTGTGCCTTGGCCTGTTGCGCCGCTTCGCTCAAGCCCTCGTGCAGCTCCCGTCCCTGGGTCAGGCGCTGCACCGTCTCGCCCATGTCGGTGATGTGAGCCTGCGCGTTGGCACGCGCCTCGGTGCTGATCAGGAGCCCGTCCTGGGCCCGGATGGCGCCGTGGCCGTCCGTGCGCAGCTCGAAGCCCTGGCCTCGGGCGTCCTTGCGTCCGGTGTTGTCTTCGATGCGCGTGATGTGCCCCAGGCTCAGGGAGCTGCTGTCATGGTCGCTCTTGAGCTGTGCCTGGATCTTGCCTTCGGTGTCGTCCAGCAGCAGGTGGTTGCTCTTGCCGCCGGCCTCGTTACCGCTGGCGCCTGCGAGTTCACGGCTTCTGAGTCCGGTCAGGGCCTTTTGCTCGGGCAGCTTCCACGGCGGCATGCGCTGCGCGTTGTAGACCACACCCATGACGATCGGGTGGTCGGGGTTGCCGTCCAGGCATTGCACGATGACTTCCGAGCCGACGCGGGGCGTGGAGACGGCGCCCGTCTCTCCACCCGCCCAGGGGCTCATCACACGCACCCAAGCGGAGCTGCGTTCGTCGCTCTGGCCTTCGCGGTCCCAGTGAAATTGCACCCGGATACGGCCGTACTCGTCGGTGTGGATGCTGCCCTCGGCGGACGGCCCCACCACGGTCGCCGTCTGTGGCGCCATCACGCGCTGCTCCGTGCTGTGAAAGCCGCGACCGGGGCGCCAGGGAACGAAGCGGCGGCTGCAGACGAAACTGTTCCTGTACTCGGCCCGCGACCCCTTGGTTT
Organism: Variovorax boronicumulans; assembly: GCF_009811375.1. Taxonomy (NCBI): domain Bacteria; kingdom Pseudomonadati; phylum Pseudomonadota; class Betaproteobacteria; order Burkholderiales; family Comamonadaceae; genus Variovorax; species Variovorax boronicumulans. The sequence continues at coordinate 1,508,958 of NZ_BKDH01000001.1, read as the reverse complement.
TGTCCTCCGCGGTGGCGGGCTCCTGCAGGTAGTTGTTGCTCGCGCGATGCTCCACCGAAAGGACGAGGAATTCGCTTTCAGAGCTTTCGCCTTGCGTGCGTCCGAAGTGGTCGGTCAACCGGAACCAGCGCCCGGGCAGCACGAATCGATTGTTGCCCTGCGCCTCGAAGCGTTTGGCCTTCGCCTCGATCTCGCCGATGCGCCGACGTGCCACACCTTCGCCTTCGAGCGACGTCTTGAAGTGACGCGCGCCACCGTACTCATGCACCTCCAGGTGAGGCACATCCCCCTGCTGGTTGTTACTGGGCATAGAGGCATGCTGCGGACGCGCGTTCTTGAAGTCGAAGGCGCTGACGGCTGCTTGCGCCGAGACCAGCTCGCGCACCGCACTCCACTGGCCGATGCCATCCTCTTCTTGCGCGCCACCTTCGTCCTGGAACCGAATCTCCGGCACCGAACCGTCCACGGCCTTGGCAAGCGTGCTGTCGTCGCATACATGCAGGATGTGACCCTCGGCCGAATGCTCGTACCAGTAGCTGTAGCCCGCCGCCTCCCAGCGCCGGTGCAGGTAGTTATGGTCGGTCTCACCACCAGCCCCGCCGCCCTGCACGGCCATCGTGTGAGGTGCGTCGTCGCCGCGAACGAGCCACTCCCATTGGGGCAGCACGCCGTAGTCGCCGAAGATGGCCTCGGTCTGCGCGCGCAGCGTCTGGCGATGGAAGAGGCGATTGTTCGCGCGCAGCCGCAGGTACTTCAACCACGGGCCGAGCCTGGCTTCATAGAAGGCCAGGTTGCCGTCCGTGCGCACGAGCCGGAACTCGAAGACGATGCCGGTGAAATAGCGAAGCGTTCCGTCGGGGCGCACCAGCTCGATGCAAAGCATCTTGCCCTGCAGGTCCTTGAGTGCCAGATCGGCATTGCTGCTCAGGAGCCCGACCGTGAAATCGAAGTCGCGCGACAGGCCTTCGGACGCAGAGAGTGTGTTGACCACGAGGTCGCCACCTGCGGGCTCCCCGCCCTGGGGGAACGACAGTCGCAGCAGCCGGTTGTGCTGCCGGTCGGCGACAAGCTCCGCGAGATGAGGGCTCGACGGGTCGCTCATCGGATGCGACCGTGCAAGAACAATCTCGCCACGATGTGGTTCACGCGGACTCCCCCTTTTGATTCTTTTTTCAAGAAAGGCGCGCAATCACGCGCCTTTCTCAATTGCATCCAAATACATCAGGCACGCTCCCTACCTGATCATGTGAAGGTTAATTTTCTTTCTATTTGATCTCTATTTTCTCACGCGTGCCAGAGGAGTTTGCGCTGGAGAACTGAGAGTAATCCATTCGTTTTCCAATCGAGCAACGGGCTGCCTCCGATTTAAATGACGCCTTGTTAAGGTGTGAGATCAAACCGATGGCAATTCATGGAAATGAAAAATAAATTGAGCCAAAAGTTCAAACTTTCTAATTCGCCGAATTTGTAAAAGCGGGGCGTGTTGGTAGCGACAGCTGTACACGACCTCGATGCGCACGAGAACGTGTTGCGCAAGGGGGCGCTCCACACTTTCAACGCGTTTTGCAATGCGAACTGCTGCCAGTGGCGCGCCGGCAAGCACGCGGGGGAAGTCCACCGAATACCCAGAACAGGTGAGTGTGCTTGTTTACATTTGTCGTAAGAATGAATACTTTCAATTCCCAGTAGCCGAAGAGCCGCAGAGCTTGGTCAGGGTGGGATCTGGACAGCACGGTCACTCTGACAAATGTCGTCGACTCATTCGGTTTCCGCCTGCCCCTGCCACCTTCAGGACATGGACCGCCAGCCGCGCAGAGGGTGGATGCGCCTGCTGCCCTGGCTGCGCCTGTACCGTTGCTCGAGCTGCAGCAGGATGCGGCTCCTGTCCAAGCAGAAGGTGGACAGCGCCCGCCTCCTGCACGCGGCCCAGGTGCGCGCACGCGGGGGCTGAGGGCGTCGGCTCCGATTTCCCTGCTATCATTTTTTTGTTCGCGCGCCATGCGCGAACCGGGCCGAGGACGACCTCGGTCTTGCACCTTCACCTTGCAAGGGACGGCCCTTTCCTGACTTCTCGCGAAGTTTCGACATGGCCGCACTGCTCCCTTCCTGGCGCCTCGCCGCGCAACGCTTCTTCTCCCGTTTCCGCCTTCCTCGCGCTCGCGCTCGCGCCACCGTGCCGGACGCCTTCCGGCTGACGCTCGGCGCCGTGCGCCTGCACGTGCGCACGGGCGCGACCCGGCTGTCCTACCGCGCCGAATGCCCGCGCGCACGCGCCGCATCGGGGGCCGCGCGATGAACGGTCTTGATCTGCACTGGCCCGCGCTGACCATGGCGGTGGCCCTGGCCTACGCTGCATGGCATGCGCGCCGCGAAGGCTGCGAACCGCGCGACGTGAAGGCCCTGTGGACCGCGAGCGGGCTGAGCCTCGCCGGCAGCGGCCTCTTGGCCCTGGCTTCCCTCTTGATGTCGGAGTGACAACGCCCATGACAACAACACCCTCCCCCACCCGCCTCGTGCCGCCCGCCACCTGGGCCCTGATCGCCGCCGCCTGGCTCGTGGTCGGGCTCTTCGTGGCCTTCGGCGACCGCTGGCTGGCCGCGCCGATCAGCCCCGTGGTGGCCGGCTGCGTCTTCCTGGCGCTGTTCGTCACCATCCTGGCCGCCTCGTTCGGCGTGGTGCGCGAGGCGGACCACCTGGCGCACCAGCTGGGCGAGCCGTACGGCACGCTGATCCTGACGCTCTCGATCGTGTCGATCGAGGTGATCCTCATCGCCTCGGTGCTGCTGGGCCCGGGCGAGTTTCCGACCATCGGGCGCGACTCGATCTTCGCCGTGATGATGATCATCCTGAACCTCGTCATCGGCATCTGCCTGATCGCGGGCGCGGCGCGCCACGGCGACCAGGAATACAACGCCCAGGGCGCCGGTGCCTACCTGTCGATGATCGTGCTGCTGACCGGCACGGCGCTGGTGCTGCCCAACCACACCTCGGGCGCGGGCGAGTTCACGCCGGTGCAGGCGATCGGCATGTCGGTGCTCACGGCCGTGCTGTACGGCGCGTTCCTCTGGATGCAGATGCGCAGCCACCAGCGCTTCTTCATCCAGCCGGCGCCGGGGCGGATGTCGGTGCGGGCGGTCGCGCCCTCGCCTGCGGTGCAGGCCCGTCACGAAGCCCTGGACAAGCGCGCCGTGGTCGTTCGCTCGCTGCTGTTGCTCGCGATGATCCTGCCCATCGTGCTACTCGCGCACTACCTTGCGGTGGTCACCGACTACGGCATTGCCGCGGCCGGCGCGCCCGCGGCGGTGGGCGGCGTGCTCATCGCCATCATCGTGTTCACGCCCGAGTCGATCACCGCCGTGCGCGCCGCGATGAACAACGAGATGCAGCGCGCCATCAACCTGTGCCTGGGCGCCTTCGTCTCCACCGTCGGGCTCACGGTGCCGGCCGTGCTGGTCATCGGGCTGGTCACGGGCAAGCAGGTGCTCATGGGCATCTCGGGCGCGGAAACCCTGCTGTTCGCGGTGACGGCGGTGCTGAGCCTGCTGAGCTTCAACGGGCAGCGCACCTCGCCGATCCAGGGGCTCATGCACCTGATGCTGTTTGCGGTGTACGGGATGCTGCTGTTCCTGCCCTGAGGCCGCGCAACCGGGTTACACCGCGGCCTGCGCCTTTGCCAAGGCGGGCGGACGCCCCCGTTGAGGTACCTCACCCTCTCCGGGGCCTCCCCTGCCGGCGCCACGACCTCTCGCCCCCCTCGTGCAGTGGCCCATTTATCCGCATGAAATCTAATGCAAATATAGTTACTAAATGTTAATGGAACAAGATTTCAATTGCATCTGAACACCAAAGTAGTAATGTGAACTCGTCACACGTTGTGGTCTCTGGCAAGAAAAATGTATTCCAAACTGTCACTGCCAAGCGCTTCCGTCCGTACCGCGATCTCTCGCGGTGCCTGACATGGTCCATGCACAGGATGCATCCCCATGCAAGTGCGCGGCTCCGCCCCCAGCATCGACGCCAGCCTGGCGGCGGATGCGCTCATGGTGGGACGCATGCGCCTCGTGCTGTCGATCTCGGCCCTGCTGGCGATCACGGTCGACGCCGCCGATAGCCACAACCAGGTTCCCGCCACGGTCTGGCTGGCCTTCCTCGGTTACATCCTTCACAGCCTGCTGATCCACGTCTGCACGGCGGTGGGCCGGCCTTACTTCCAGGGCCGGACCATCCACTGGTCCGACGTGCTGTGGTTCACGCTGATCGTGGCGGTGACCGACGGCACCCACAGCCTGTTCTTCCTTTTCTACTTCTTCGCCATCCTCACCTCCTCGTTCCGCTGGGGCTTCGAGGAAGGCGCCCGCGTGACGATCGCCTCGGTCGCCTCGTTCACCGCCTGCGGGCTGGCCACGTGCACGGGCGACACGTCGCAGCTGCTGATGCGCACCGCCTTCCTGCTGGCGCTCGGGCACATGATCGTGTACTGGGGCGGCTCCAAGCTGGCGCTGCAACGGCGCCTGGCGCTGCTGGGCGACGTGAGCCAGCTGTCGAACCCGCGCTTCGGCGCCGGACGCACCATCGCCCGCACGATGGAGCGCACGCTGGCCTTCTTCCGGGCCAGCCATTGCATCCTGCTGACGCGCGACCTCGCCACCGGCACCTGGCTGCTGCGCACGCTGCGCGAGGACGACACCTGCGAGCAGGTGAGCATCGAGACCATCGGCCGCCTCGCGGAATCGCCGCTCATGGCCCTGGCGCCCGACAGCGTCGTGCTGAGCAGCCGCCTGCCCTGGCCGCTGAACCACCTGCGCGCGCAGCACCGTGTCTTCGAAGCCGGCACGACCGCCTGGCGCAGCGCCGACGAAGCCGGCGCGGCGCACTGCACCACCATCGCCGCCCTGCTGGAGGCGCGGGCCTTCATCAGCGCGCCGCTGCCGATGCGCCTGGGCGAAGGCCGGGTGTTCATCTCGTCGCGCGACGGGCGGCTGGGCAAGTCCGACGCGCTGTTCCTCGCCCACCTCATGGAACAGATCTTCCCCGTCATCGAGACCATCGAGGTGCTCGACCGCATGGCCTCGGAAGCCGCGTCGACGGAGCGCCTGAAGATCGCGCTCAACCTGCACGACACCGCCATCCAACCCTACATCGGCCTGCGCATGGGCCTGTGCGCGCTGCGCAAGCGGGCCGCCGCCGACAACCCGCTGCGCGAAGACCTGGACAAGCTCGCGGACGTGGCCGACGGCGTGATCGCCGACCTGCGCCGCTACGCCGGCGAAGTCAGGCACGGCACGAACGATCCCGGCGGGCTCGTGCGGCCCCACCTGGAACGCCAGGCCGCGCGGATCAAGGGCCTGTACGGCATCGACATCGACATCGTGATGGCCATCGACGGCCCGCTGCACCTGGACGACCGCGTGACCGCGGAGCTGCTGCAGATGGTCAGCGAAGGGCTGAACAACATCTGCAAGCACACCCATGCGCGCCACGGCAGCGTGCGCATCGACTGCAAGAACGGCCAGCTGGCGTTGTGCATCGAGAACGACGCCTGCCAGGAAAGCTTCACCGCCTTCCACCCCCGCTCTCTCACCGAGCGCGCCGCGGCCCTGGGCGGCCAGGCGCATGTCGACCGATGCGCAAACGGCGGCACGGCGGTACGGATCGAAATCCCGATCTGACCGCCCGCCGCAGACACAGGAAGGAGTCCGTCATGCAAACCCTCGACCATCCCGACCATCCCATTGCCGTGCTGCTCGTGGACGACCACAAGACCATGCTGTGGGGCCTGTCGAAGCTGATCGACGGCGAGCAGCCACGCATGAAGGTGGTCGGCACGGCCAGCTGTTGCGACGAGGCGGTGGCCACGGCGCAAAGCCTCGCACCCGACGTCATCGTGCTCGACCTCGACCTGGACGGCCACAGCGCGCTGGACATCCTGCCCCGGCTGCTGGCCAACGAGGTGTCGCGCGTGATGGTGCTGACGGCCGAGAAAGAACAACGCACGCTCGACCTGGCCATACTGCGCGGCGCGCGCGGCGTGGTGGGCAAGGACGCCTCGGCGCAGCAGCTGCTCGACGCCATCGAGCGCGTGTTCCGTGGCGAGCTGTGCGTCGACGCGCAGACCATGGGCCGTGTCTTCTCCGAACTCACGTCGGCCAGGAAGCCGCCGAAGGCAGACCCCGACACCGCGCGCCAGGCCACGCTGACGCACAAGGAGCGCGAGATCATCCGCATCGTCGCGACGGGCTGCGGCGCCTCCAACAAGGCGCTCGCCGAGCGTGCCTTCGTCACCGAGCACACGCTGCGCAACCACCTGTGCGCGATCTACCAGAAGCTGGGCGTCACGAACCGGCTCGAGCTGTACATCTACGCGATCAAGCACCAGCTCGACGCGCTGGCCTCCTGAAGCGCTGCGGCGGCGCGTGCTGCGCGCCGCGTGCGCGCTCCCTCACAGCTGCCCGCCGCTCAGCATCGGCCCGATCATCCGGATCACGCGGATCGCCGCCGGCGTGAGGATCACGAGCGAGATGCACGGGAAGATGCACAGCACCAGCGGCAGCAGCATCTTGGTCGGCACCTTCGCCGCCAGCTCCTCGGCGCGCACCTGGCGCTTGTGGCGCAGGTCGTCCGAAAACACGCGCAGCGACTCTCCGATGCTGGTGCCGAAGCGGTCCGCCTGGGACAGCATGGTGGCGAAGGTGCCTATTTCTTCCACGCCCGTGCGCAGCGCCAGGTTGCGCAACGACTTCTCGCGCGTGCCGCCGGCGCGCATTTCCAGGTTGGTCCAGTGCAGCTCCTGCGCGAGCGCCTGGCTCTTGATCTGGATTTCCTCGGTGACCTTGGCCAGCCCGGCGTCCAGTCCGAGCCCCGCCTCCACGCACACCAGCATGAGGTCGGCGGCATCGGGAAAGTTCTCGAAGATCTCGCGGCGCCGCGCGCGGATGCGCAGGTGCAACAGCGCGTTGGGCAGGTAGCAGCCGGCCAGCGCCGCCAGCGCGAGCCACAGCATCATGGTCATGCCGCCCTCCGACCCTGCCGCGCGCAGCGCGAGGAACGCGAGCCCAGCCAAGCCCAGCGGCAACAGCGTCTTCACGCCGAAATAGACGAGGTACGCATCCGGATGGCGGATGCCGGCGTTCAGGAAACGCACGCGCAGCGGCGACAGGTCGGCATCGCCGGTCGGCGACGACAGGTGCGCGAACGGACCGACCAGCTTGACGGCGGTCTCGGTCCAGGCCGACTTGCCGGACGGCAACGCCACCGCCTGCAGCCGCTGCGCGGCGCGCGACGGGGACAACCACACCGCCAGGCCGATGACGGCCAGCGACACGGACAGAAAAACCAGGACGGGAAACAGCATGGCCATGACGCTTCTCCTTCAGACGCGAATCTTCACGATCTTGCGCAGCAGCACGATGCCCACCAGCATCAGCACCAGCATGTAGCGCAGCACCGTCTGGCCGATCGTGTCGGTCCACAGCGGCGCCATGAACTCGGGATTGAAGAGGTTCATGAGCGCCGCCAGCGCGAACGGCATGACGCCCAGGATCCAGGCCGACAGCCGCCCTTCCGACGACAGCACCCGCACCCGCGCCAGCAGCTTGAAGCGCGCGCGGATGAGCCGGCTCAGGTTGCCCAGCACCTCGGTCAGGTTGCCGCCCGAATCGCGCTGGATCAGCACCGACACCACGAAGTAGCGCAGGTCGGTGAGCGGCACGCGCTCGCTGAGGTTGGTCAGCGCCTGCTGCAGCGAGACGCCGAAATTCACTTCGTCGGCCACCAAGCGGAACTCGGTCGCGATCGGGTCGGGCATTTCCTCGCCGATCATCTGCACGCCGCTGGCAAAGGAGTGGCCCGCGCGCAGGGCGCGTGTCACGAGGTCCAGCGCGTCGGGCAGCTGCTTTTCGAGGCGCTCGAGCCGGCGGCTGCGCTGACGCTGCAGGTACAGCACGGGAAGCGCCGCCGCCACGGCCCCGGCCAGCAGCGCCAGCCACGCGGGCTGGTGCGCCAGCCACACGGCGAAGAACGCGAACACGCCGAGCGCACCGCAGGCCAGCAGAAAGCTCGACACCGTCCACTCCAGCCCCGCCTGCAGGATGAAGCGGTCCAGCCGGTGCGCCCGCGGCAGCGCCAGCAACTGGCGCTGCATCCAGGGCACGTCGCTGAGCATGCGTTCCTTGGCGAGATGCGCCTGCGGCGTGCGGTCGACCGCGGCGGACATCGCCTGCAGCCGTTTCTCGATCTTGCGTGCGTCGGGCCCCTTGTAGGACCGCCACAACAGGTAGAACCCCTCGATCATGAGCAGCGCGGTCACGAAGACCAGCACCGTGACCGTGATCAGCGTGTCACCCCCCAGGTTGTCGAACATGGCGCGCTCCTATTCGTAGTGCTTCTCGGGATCGAAGATGCTGTCGGGCAGGTCCACGCCGTACGCGTGCAGCCGCTCCATGAACTTCGGGCGCACGCCGGTCGCGTGGAAATGACCGCGCACCTGGCCGTCGGGGCCCATGCCCGTCTGGTGGAAGGTGAAGACCTCCTGCATGGTGACGATCTCGCCCTCCATGCCGGTGATCTCCTGGATGCTGGTGACCTTGCGCCGCCCGTCGACCAGCCGCAGCACCTGGACCACCACCGTGATCGCCGAGGCGATCTGCTGGCGCACGGTGCGGTGCGGCAGGTTCAGGTTGGCCATGCCGATCATGTTTTCCAGCCGGGCCAGCGCATCGCGCGGCGAGTTGGCGTGGATGGTGGTGAGCGAGCCTTCGTGGCCGGTGTTCATGGCCTGCAGCATGTCGACGGCCTCGGCACCGCGCACCTCGCCGATCACGATGCGGTCGGGCCGCATGCGCAGCGCGTTGCGCACCAGCGCACGCTGCGTGATCTCGCCCTTGCCTTCGATGTTCATCGGGCGCGTCTCCATGCGCGCGACGTGCGGCTGCTGCAGCTGGAGCTCGGCCGCGTCCTCGATGGTGATGATGCGTTCGGTCTCCGGAATGAAGCCCGAGAGAATGTTCAGCAGCGTGGTCTTCCCTGCCCCGGTGCCGCCCGAGATCAGCATGTTGACCTTGGCTTGCGCCAGGCCTTCGAGCATCTGCGCCATCGGCGGCGTGAGCGACTTGAGATCGCCCACCAGGTTGCTCATGCGCAGCGGGATCTTCGCGAAACGGCGGATCGACATCATCGGCCCGTCCAGCGCCACCGGCGCAATGACGGCGTTGACCCGCGAGCCGTCGGGCAGCCGCGCATCGACCATGGGGCTGGACTCGTCGATGCGGCGCCCCACCAGCGAGACGATCTTGTCGATGATGCGCAGCAGGTGCTTCTCATCGGTGAAGCTCACGTTGGTCAGCTCCAGCCGGCCCCGTCGCTCCACGTAGATCTGGTCCGGCGAGTTGACCAGGATGTCCGACACCGTGGGGTCGGCCATCAGCAGCTCGATCGGCCCGAAGCCGAGCATCTCGTGCTGGATGTCGCGGATCAGCGTGCGCCGCTCGATGTCGTTGAGCGCCTCGGGCTCTTCCTGCAGCAGCCGCCCGACCATGGTCGAGATCTCTTGCCGCAGCGCGTCGGGCTGGAGGGTTTCGAGCGCCGCCAGGTCGAAGCGGTCCAGCAGCTTCAGGTGCATGCGCTCCTTCAGCAGCTTGTAGGTGTCAGAAGCGAACGGCGACGCGGTCAGCTCGACGACCGGCCCCGCCGGCCGCGCGCTGGCATCGCTGTCGATCGCATTGAGTTGTTCCCTGAATGACATGTTGGCACCTCCGCCTGGGTATGGATGGAAATCTGCGTGGTCTCAGGCACGGCGGAACAGCCGCCCCATGAAGCCGGGCGTCGCCTCCGGCCGCGGGCTGAGGGTGTGGGCAATCTCGTCGAGGCGCTTGGCGAGCGCGCTGCTGCGCGACATCTCCGCCAGCGGCACGCCGCGGTTGATCGACGCATCGACGTCCTTGCCGCCGTCCGGCACCGTCGTGAACGTCGCGCCGGGCAGCGACCGGCGCATGTCCGACAGCCCGATCTCGCCGCCGCCGGTGCTGCGGTTCACCAGCAGCTCGACCTTGCCGGCGGCGTAGCCGAGCGACTTGAACACCTGCACCAGGCGCGTCACGTTGCGGATGTGCGGCAGGCTGGTCTGCAGCACCGGGAAGATGCGCTCCGCGCGGTCGAGCACGCGCAGCGTGAGCGTGTCGATGCGCGTGCCGAGGTCGAAGATCACGAAGTCGTACTGTGCGAGCGCCACCTGCAGGATGGCATCGATGTGCTCGGCCTTGACGTCCATCGCGCGCGCCAGGTCCTCGGGCGCAGGCAGGATGCTGTAGCTGGGCGACACGCGCACCACGCTCGCCGCCAGCAGCGAGGCGTCGAGGCGCCCGATGTCGCGCGCCACGTCGGCCATCGTCGCGGTCGGGCGCAGGTCGCTCACGTACGACAACGCATCGCCGAACTGCAGGTTCAGGTCGATCAGCAGCACCGAGCGCTCGCGCGACAGCTGGTACGCGACGTTGGTCGCGAGAAAGGTCGCGCCGCTGCCGCCCTTGCAGGGCATGAACGCCACCACCCGTCCGGGGCTGCGCGCCTGCGAGCCGGCCATCTTGAGCGCGATGCGATCGACCGCGGCCTCGAGCGCGGCGGTGTCGGCGGGCGACGGCAGCACCTCGCGCACGCCCGCGCGCATCGCGTGGATCAGGAACTCGGGCGTCTGCATCGCGCACAGCAGCACCACCGCCACCGCCGGATGCCGCAAGGTCAGGGCCTCCACCAGCGAGAGCTCCTGCGGGTCGCAGCACATGCCGTCGACCAGCAGCAGGTCGGGCCCGACCTTGTCGACGACCGCCTGCATGCGGCTCTTGCCGCCTTCGAAGAGCGAGACGGCATGGCCGCGCGGCTCCAGCACCTTGCGCATGTCCTGCAGGTGGTTCGGATTGGGGGAAACGATGGCGATCTTCATGGTCGTGTCCTGTGTGCTGCTAGGAACAGATGGCCGCGCTGTTCGGGTCCCTGCGCATGACCTCGCGCGGCAGATAGGTGGAGAACCCGGGCATGGGGATCAGCGGCCCGGCGGCGCCCACGATGGGAGAAATCCACTGGTAGTTCAGGCCGGTGATGCCGACCGTGACACCCTGGCACGTGGCCGCCGTGCAGCCCGAAGGCTCCCACGCCACCGACACCGTGTTGATCTGTGGCAGCAGCGCCCGCATCCGGGCGAGCACCTGGGCCTGGTAGGCGGTGTCGTCGCACACCACCGCATAGCGGGCTCCTGCGCGCGTGGCCTCCTGGGCCGCGCTCCACATGAACAGCATGCGCGAGAAATCGACGATGCCCAGCACGAGCATCAGGAAGATGAGCAGGCCCAGCGCGAATTCGACCGTGGTCGCGCCCTTGACGTGGTGTCTCATGACGGAGCCCTCATGGTGGCGGTGATGTCGCTGAAGACGATGTCGCCGTTCGCGCCGGTGAAAACGACACCCATCACCGAAGGGAACATCGAATGAAAGGCGTAGCTGCTGACGCGCACCGTGACCGTGGTGATGATCGGGTTGGCCCCGGCCGCCTGCCAGGTGCAGCAGCTGCCGGCGGGCACGTTCGAAAGACTCAGCCCGCGTGCCAGCGGTGTTCCGGTGCCGGCGGTGTTGCCGTACACGATCAGGTTGCGCGCCTCGGTGATGTGCGTGTTGGGTGTCTGCACCGACAGGTAGCGCACCGCATCGCGGGTCGATTTGACGACCGCGTTGTACTCGTACACCGCGCGGCCGAACTCGGTGGTGATGAAGGTCAGCAGCAGCAGCATCGGCGTGATGAGCGCCAGCTCGATCAGCGCGGCGCCATGCTGGGTGCGACGGGACTTTTTCATGATGCTCACCTCACCAGGACCGGAACCAGCGGGCCTGCCGATCCACCGGCCAGCCCGCTGGTGGTGCAGGGGCTTGCGGGGGCTCCCGCGTTGCCGAGGAATTCCAGTTGCGTGTCGGTCATCGGAATGCTCAGCGGCTGCAGCATCAGCATGCAGAGGTAGTCGATCACGTGGTTGCCGCCATCGATGACCGGCACCGTGACGAAGCGGCGGTCCATGCCGTACTGCATGTGGCCTCCGGCCACGTTGCCGGGCGTGGCCAGCTTCTGGAAGCTGTTGAGCGACAACCCGGTGATCGACTCGCAGCTGTTCGCGCCCTTCACCTTGGTGCCGGTGTCGGCGCAAGATGCGAAGGCGGCCCGCTTGGTCACGAAGTTCTGGGCGGTCGGATCTGCGCCAGCACCTGGCGCGCCGGCATAGGCATTGAACCGCGTGGGCCAGTTGAGCGAGGTGTAGGCATAGCCGGTGTAGTCGGGCCGATCCACGCTCGGATCGCCGCTGTTCTTGTAGATGCCGAAGCGGTAGTTCCAGGTGTCGGCCACCGAGGTCTGCACGCCGGGGGTGCCGATCGTGTCGCCCACCCTGGCGCCACAGCGGCCGTTGAGTTCTGCTTCGGTTTCCGAGGCGCTGTTGCTGCCGTCGAGGTTGGCCCAGCCGATCTGGCCGCCCACGGCAGCGTTCTGCGCCATGATGAGCGTCACCCATTCGCCGACGACAAAGCCGTAGTTCGGTGCCGCGCCGCCCGGCTTCGGCTTCGCCGCGACCGGAATGGGGCATGCGGTCTGTGCGCTCGCGCGGGTGGCGACGGCGCTTGCCGCCACGCTGCGTGTCGCGGGGTTGCCGGCGGTGTCGCCCGAGAAGGCGCCCACGGCCTGCATCAGCCACATCCTGATGTTGGGCTGGCTGTGTGCGCATTGGGCGTAGACGGCCGCGGTGGGAACGCTCGTGGGCGCATAGGAAGCGTCGCGGAACGTGACTTCAGCGGCCGTGATCTGGCCCTGCCCGCCCCAGGTGGCCGACTGCATGTTCACCCGGTTCGCGTTGCCGGCCGTCTGGCCGGCGCTCTTGCCCCGCGTGATCGCCGAGCTCGTCTTGTCGAGCTCGCGCGCCGCGGCCAGCGCGCAGCTGTCCACCGCTGTCTGCAGCTCGGTCCTGACGACGAACAAATGGCCGAAATCGAGCGCAATGCCCATGAAGCCGAGCAGGAACAACAGGAACAGTGCGGCCGTGACGATCATCGCGCCACGCTGGCGGCGAGGGGAGCGGCGGGCTTTCATGATCGGACCTCCTGTCGGACGATGAAGAAGACGTCTTGTGCCCTACACGCAGCCGGAGCCGCTCAGACAGACGACGATCCGGGCGACGAGGGTTCCGAAATCCGCTGCGGTCACCAACGGCTGCAGCGCGAGCAGCAGCGCAATGGAGACGATGGCGATGATCAGCGCGTACTCCACGACGTGGGCACCGCTTTCGTCCTTCAGGAATTTCTTGAACATGGTGATGACCTCGGCTCTTGGGGAGAAACAGTCACGCGCAAGCGGATGAAGGGGTGGAATGAAACGGGCCGGAGGGCCCGACCCGCTCCCCTCCCCGAACACCACTCAGATGCAGGGGCCCGGTCCGTTCAGGCACACGCCCACGCGATTGATGAAGTTCGTGAAGGGCGCCCCGCTGCCAAGCATCTGCAGCGCAATGACCAGTGCAATGGAAACGACGGCGATGATCAGCGCGTACTCCACGACCTGAGCACCGCTTTCGTCTTTCAGGAATTTCTTGAACATGGTGATGACCTCGATTCGTTGTGAAAAAAGGAGTCAGCCGGAAGCGGATGAACGGGTGGAGCGAAGCGGGCCGGCGAACCGGACCCACTCCCCTCCCCGAACGCCACTCAGACGCAGGGGCCAGGCCCGTTCAGGCACACGTTCACGCGACTGATGAAGTTCGTGAACGTGGCCCCTGTGGTGAGCGCCCGCAATGCGATGACCAGTGCGATCGAGACGACCGCGATGATCAGTGCGTACTCGACGACCTGTGCGCCTTCTTCCTCGAGCATGAAGCCGCGTGTCGATTGGCCGATGGCCTTCAGAAAGTTTTTCATGGTTCGTTCCTTTCAAGGGTTGAACAGTCGGAAATCGGGTTTGAAAAATGAGTGGTAAAGGAAAATTTCGTTGCGATTCGTCGTGTCCTCCTTTCCGTGTGAACACTCTCGAGTGGAATGAATCCGCGTGCCGCGGTCCGTCACTTCCCCGAGCCACCGCCCTGGCTACCGATGCCGCCGCCGATGTTGATGACGTTGGTCACCGGCGGCGGTGTCTTGTAGGACTCCTGGTACTGCACCATCGCCTCGCGCGACGCGCGGCCGTCCATGCCCGTGACCGGGTCGCCGTTCTTGCCGGCGTTCGGGTTCAGCGTCATCTTCTTTCTGGCGTCGCGCACGGCTTCGCCGAAGCGCGCGTCGTAGTGGGGCGTGACGCTCGAGCAGCCTGCAGCCAGGAGGCATGCGAGCACGAGGGGGGTCGATCGGATGAACATGGCGGGGCTCCTCACGGGGTTTCGCTGGCAGGGGCGGCCGGGGCCGGGGTGCTGCTTTCGAGGGCGCCGTTGAGGTAGATCTCGGCGCGGCTGGGAAGCACGTGGTTGTCGGTCGGCACGCGCGGCGACTCGGCCAGCGGGCGCACCAGGCGCGGCGTGATGACGAACATCAGCTCGGTCTGCTCGTTCTGGAACTCGGTGCTGCGGAACAGCGCCCCCATCACCGGCACTTCGCCCAGGCCCGGATAGCGCTTGATCGCCTCCGTCGCGTTGCTCTTGATGAGCCCGGCGATGACGAAGCTCTGGCCGTCGTTCAGCTGCACCGTGGTGTCGGCGCGCCGCACCGTGAGCGAAGGCACGACGGACGTCACGCCCCCGACCGTGGTGAAGGGTGAGCCGGTCTGCGACAGGTCCGACACCTCCGACACCATCTTGAGGTTGATGCGGTCGCCGTTGAGCACCGTCGGCATGAACTTCACGCCGATGCCGAACTCTTTTTCTTCCAGCGTGATGGTGCTCCCGATGCCGCTGCCACCGCTTTGCGCCACCGGAATGAAGATCTTGCCGCCCGACAGGAAGCTGGCCTGCTGGCCGCTGATGGCCATGATGTTGGGCTCGGCCAGGATGCGCACCAGACCGTCGTCCTTCTGGCCGTCGATGGTCACCACGCCGCGGCCGATGCGCAGCGCCTCGACCAGGCCGCCGCCCGTGCTCAGGAAGTTGGAGATCAGCGAGTAGTTGTGCAGGCCGCCGCCGCTCGTGCGCGAGTAGCCCACGCGCGAACCCAGCCGGTCGAGCAGCGTCTTGCTGACCTCGGCGATCTTCACCTCGAGCATCACCTGCTGGGGCGTCCCCACGCGCAGCAGGTTCACCACCTTCTTGCCATCGGCGCCATAAGCCGCGGCCAGGTTCATCACGTCGTCCAGCTTCAGCGCGTCGCTGATCTCGCCGGTGAGCACGATGGAGCGCTCGGCACTGCGCACGCGGATGCGGCGCTCTTCCGGCATCAGCTCGGCCAGCTTGGCCTGCAGCGCCCCGGGATCGATGGTGACGATCACGTCCTTGATGTAGCAGGTGCCGTCGGCGCTTTGCAGCACGACGTTCATCGAGCCGGCCTGGCGGCCTCGGAAGAACAGGTCGGTCGGGCTCAGCAGTGTGACCTCGATGTCACCGACGCCATCGCTGCGGGGCTGGGGGGGCGCCGCCATGGCTGCCGCACCCTGCGCAGCCGCCACCGGCGCGGCCGCCTGGTTCTGGGGCTGGCCGCTGACCACGATGCGCACCACGCGCGCCTTCAACGGAATGACCACCGACTTGCCGAGCACGGCATAGGTCGGGTCGGAGTCCGGAATGATGGCGGTGCAGCGCCGGCTGGCCGGGGCCGCGGGTGCTGCCGCAACCGTTGCAGCAGCTGCAGCAGGCGCAGGCATGGCGGCGGCCGTGGTGGGGGCGGCTGCCACGACCTCCGCGGCCATGGCGGGGGTCGCCACTGTCGCGAGGGTCGCCAGCAGACGGGCGATGGTTGTTGTGAGTGGGCGCACTTGGTGTTCCTCCTGACGACGATCAGAAACAGGTGAGCGAGCGGCCTGCGTGCTGGATCACTTCCACGCACTCGGAGGCTCGCGGCGTGACGGGGCCTGCCTGCCGCACCCGCGGGCGGGCCGGGGCCGCCGCGGTGGAGACCGGCACGATGTCCTTCTTCTCGCCGAACAGCTGCCCCTTGGTGATGCCCAGGGTGGCGACCGTGGTCTTGTCCATCTGGTTGCGCAGCACGAGTGACAGGGTGCCCACGCTGCGCGCCAGGTCGAGCTTCTCGGAGTCTTCGAGCGAGAGTTCGAGCGTCACCGCGCTCACGACCTTCGGCTTGGTGTCGTCGCGGTTGGCCTCCTGGGCCACCGCCAGCACCAGCACCTTCTCGAGCACGGTCTTGCTGATCTGCAGCGCGTCTTCGCCGCGCCCTTTGTCCTGCTGGGCGTTGACCATCACGTCGACGTAGTTGCCCGGCAGCGCGAAGCCCGCCACACCGACGACGTCGTTGACGCGCACCGTCATGGCCCGCTTGCCGCTGGCAATCACCGCCGACAGCCCGCCCTGCGTGCCTACCGGCGCCAGCTTGCCCTCGATGACCGCTTCGCCGCGCAGCACGCCGACCTTCACCACGCGGTCGTTCAGCGCCTTGATGTCGCTGAAGGAGCCGTTGGGCACCGAGCCGCTGGGCCAGTCGACCGTGGACAGCATCTGCGCATTGACGCGGCTGCCCAGGTCGATGTCGACGGCGGCCACCACGACCTTGTTGGACGCGATGCCGCTTTGTCGCGAGATCCAGCCGGTCGCGTAGACCGCGGCCGCCAGCCCGAACAGCAGGGCCAGAAAGATCAGCCCGATCGCCTTGATGTTCTTCATACGAACCTCCGCCAGGGGTGAAACATGTAGAAGCTAGACAAAGCCCAGCTGGTGCGCCAGCACTTGGACCACCGTGCCCACCGCAATGCAGACGCCGTAGGGCAACTTGCCCACGGACTGGCTCGCCTGCATGCGCCCGTCGGGCCGCATGCCTGCGATGGTGGAAATGACCATGCCCTGCGCCGTGGCCTTTACGTTGCCGAGCATGTGAGCGAGGCGGCGGCGATGGATCGCGAAGGCCAGCGCCGCGACGCCGCCCGCGATGAAAGTGAAGAGCACGGCCATCAGCGTCTGCTGGGGCCCGAGGAAGGCGCCGGTCATCGCCATCAGCTTGACGTCGCCGGCGCCCATGATCCCGAGCGCATAGAACGGCAGCATCGCGGCGAAGCCCACGGCCAGGCCACCGAATGCACTCGCCGCGCCCGACGCCGGCGTGCGTGCCGCCATCGTGACGTAGATGAGGGCGAAGCACGCGCCGCCGAAGGTCAGCCAGTTGGGAATGCGGTAGGAACGCCAGTCGCTGACCGCCGCCACGCCGAGCAGCGCGAAGAGCGCCAGCATGCGGATGTCGGTCGCCAGCATCGCGAGCAGTTCGAGAACAGCGTTGAATTCCTGCATGGCGGGCTCCCCGTGTTCAGGCACTGCGCCGCAGGGCGAGCACCAGCAAAATGGCCACGACCATCACCAGCGCACCGATCAGCGCGAACTCCATGAACGACATGCCAGCGTCTTCGCGCAGCAGACTCAGGGCGGTTCTCGGCAGAACTTCGAGCGGTTCCATGCGGTTTCCCCGGTGATCGTGGCCGGCCGAAACCGCTGGCCTTCCCGGTGTGGGAAGAAGCGTTCGGCATGGGGATGACTGTAGGAATCGCACCGCCTTCGCACATGAGCGGAGCGCCCTTTTCTGGGGGAGTCAGGTGTCCCGCGAGGGCACGAGGGCAGGCATGACAAAACGCCTACCCGGCAGGGCAGGCGAAAGCGCGGGCGCGCTTCAGATCACCTGCGCGTCGCGCAGCGCCGCAAGCTGAGCGTCGCCCAGGCCCAGTTCGCCATACACCTGGGCGTTGTGCTGCCCCGTGCGCGGCCCCGTGGCGGCCGGGCGCACGCCTTCGCGCCCCACGAAGCGCGGCACCGGCGCCGGTGCGGGCACGGTGCCGAACTGCTCGTCGGGCACGTCGATGAAGGCACCGCGTGCCTGCATGTGGGGGTCGGCGCGCAGGTCGGCGATCGAATACACCTTGCTGTAGGGCACGTCTTCGCGGTCCAGCCGCACGGCCAGGTCCGCGAACGGCAGGCTGGCGCACCAGTCGGCCAGGATGCGGTCCAGCGCCTCGAGGTGGCGGATGCGTGCGGCGTTGTCGGCAAAGCGTGCGTCGGTGAGCAGGTCGTCTCGGTCGATCGCGCGACAGATGCGCGCGAAGATCGGCCCGCCCGTGCCCACCAGCGTGAACCACACGCCGTCGAGCGCGCGGAACACGTTGGACGGCGCGGTGTAGGTGGCGCGCGAGCCGGTGCGTTCACGCACCACGCCGCCGATGCGGTGCTCGGCCGCCAGCGGATCGAGCAGGCGCGACATCGCCTCGGTGGCCGACAGGTCGATCTCGGCGCCCCGCTGCCGATCGCGCGGCAACGCATTGCGCTCGGCCAGCGCGGTGCTGATGGCGAAAGCGCCGAACAGGCCCGCCACCACATCGCCCAGCGGGTAGTTCATGTGCTGCGGCGGACCATCGGGCTCGCCGGTCAGGTGCGTGAACCCGCTCATCGCTTCGAAGATGCGCGCAAAGCCCGGCCGGCGCGCATACGGGCCGGTCTGGCCGAAGCCCGTGAGGCGCAGCACGATGA
The DNA here is from genome assembly GCF_009811375.1 of Variovorax boronicumulans. NCBI lineage: Bacteria > Pseudomonadati > Pseudomonadota > Betaproteobacteria > Burkholderiales > Comamonadaceae > Variovorax > Variovorax boronicumulans. Next base: position 1,490,345 of record NZ_BKDH01000001.1, on the reverse strand, counting down.
GGCGCGGGTTGGCCGCGTGCAGCGTGGCGATGTCCAGGCCCCACGCATCCAGCGTGCCGGTGCGGAAGTTTTCCACCAGCACGTCGAAGCCGGCGATGAGCCGCAGGAACAGCGCGCGGCCCTCGGGCTTGCGCACGTCCAGCGAGATGCCCTTCTTGCCGCGGTTCGCGGTCTTCCAGAACAGCGGATGGCCCTCGTGCACCGGCGTGAGCCCGCGCAGCGGATCACCGCCGCCCGGCAGTTCGAGCTTGACGACGTCGGCGCCCATGTCGCCGCACAGCGTGGCCGAGAACGGCGCGGCGAGCACGGTCGCCATGTCGAGAATGCGCACGCCGTGCAGGGGTGCGTGGTCGGCAGGCTGGCCCATCAGTTGCCCTTCAGGTCGACGCGCTTGAGCACCGGGTCCCACAGCTTGCGGTCGGCGGCGATGCGTTGGCCGTAGGCGGGCAGCGACGGATCGAGCGCGGCCGCGCCCAGCTTGGCCAGCTTGTCCTTCACCGCGGGCAAGGCCTTGGCCAATGCCGCCCGCAGCGGACGCATGACGGCATCGGACGTGCCCTTGGGCGCGACGATGCCGACCCACAGGCCGCTGTCGAAGCCCTGCAGGCCCAGCTCGGCGAAGGTGGGCACGTCGGGCGCCGAGGGCGAGCGCGTGCGGCCGGTCTGCGCCAGGATGCGGATCTGCCCGCTGCTCATGTAGGGCAGCGTGCCGCCGAGGTTGTTGCACATCACCGGGATGTGGCCGGCGATCAGGTCGTTCACCGCCGGCGCGTTCCCCTTGTAGGGCACGTGCTGCATCTTGATGCCGGCTTGGTGGTTGATCATTTCGCACACCAGGTGCGAGGGCGTGCTCGGGCCGGCGGAGCCAAAGGCGAGTTGGCCGGGCTTGGCCTTGTCGGCGGCAATGAGCTCGGGCAGCTTCTGGTACGGCGTCTTCGCGTTGACCGCGATCACGTTGGGCAGGTCGGCCACCAGGCCCACGGGCACGAAGTCGTCCACCGGGTTCCAGGTGAGGCCCTTGTGCACGTAGGGCAGGAAGATGTTGGTCAGGCCCGCCATGAGCAGCGTGTAGCCGTCGGGCGCCGACTTGACCACGAGCTCCGAGCCGATGAGGCTGCCGGCGCCAGGCTTGTTCTCCACGATGACCGGCTGGCCCAGCGCATGGCCCAGCTCCAGCGCCACCTCGCGCGCCACCAGGTCGGTGCTGCCGCCGGCGGGGAACGGCACCACCAGCTTCACGGGGCGGTCGGGGAAAGCGGCCATCGCCAGCGAGCCGGCCAGGCTGAGTACGAAGCCTGCGGTCAGGTGCGAAAGTGTTTTGGTCAAGGACGTCATCGTCAGTCTCCAGTTTCTCTGTGTGTGTTCAGCGTTTCAGTGCGAGAGGAAGCGGCGACCGAGCGTGGCGCGGTGCAGCTCGGAGGCGCCGTCGTAGATACGGAAGGGCCGCAGCTCGCGCACGATGAGGGCGATGGGTGCGTCTTCCGACATGCCCAGCGCACCGCACATCTGCGCCGCGCGGTCGGCCACGCGGTTCAGGGCTTCGGACACGAAGACCTTCGTCATCGCCGACTCGGTCTTCGCCGACAGGCCCTCGTCCATGCGGCGCGCGCAGTCCAGGCTCATGAGCCGGCTGGCATGCAGGTCGATGTGGCAGTCAGCCACCATCGCCTGGACCTGCTGCAGGTCGGCCAGCCGATCACCGAACGAGGTGCGCTCGCTCACATAGGCCTGCGCGATCTCGAGCGCGCGCCGCGCGCGGCCCATGAGCCGCAGGCAGTGCGACAGCCGCGCGGGCTCCAGCCGCTGCTGCGCCGCCACGAAGCCCGAGCCCACCTCGCCCAGCACCGCGTCGGCGCCCACGCGGCAGGCAGTGAAGCGCAGCTCGCCATGGCCGCCCACGGCGAAGGGGTCGATGGCGCGGATGGCGCGCACCAGCGAAAGGCCCGGGTGGTCCATGTCCACGATGAACTGCGTGGGCCCCTCTTCCGTCTGCGCCAGCACGATGCAGAAGGCCGCGCCCACCGCACCGGTGATGAACCACTTGTGGCCGTCGATGACCCAGCCATCACCCTCGCGCCGCGCGGTGGTGCGCAGCATCGACGGGTCGGAGCCCGCGCCGGGCGCCGGCTCGGTCATCGCGAAGCACGAGCGGATGCGGCCCTCGGCCAAGGGCCGCAGGTAGCGCTGCCGCTGCGCGGGCGTGCCCTGGCGCAGCAGGCTGATCATGTTGGGCTGGTCGGGCGCGGCACAGTTGAGCGCGGCCGGGCCCAGGTAGCTGCGGCCGGCCTCCTCGAACACCGCCGCGCGCTCGACCCACGACAGGCCCAGCCTGCCCTCCTCCACCGGCATCTGCGGCAGGTACAGGCCCAGCTCGCGCGCGACCGGGCGCAGCTGCGACAGCGCCGCATCCATCGCCCGCGGGTCGTGCACATGGGCATTCGATTCGAGCGGGATGCAATGCCGCTCGACGAAGTCGCGCACCCGTGCGACGAGGTCCGTGCGCACGTTCATCGCGCCCCCGCCTCGCGCAATGCCAGCTTGGCGATGTTCAGTTGGTGGATCTGGCTCGTGCCCTCGTACAGGCGGAACAGGCGCACGTCGCGGTAGTAGCGCTCGATGGGGCTGAAGTCGGCCACGTAGCCCGAGCCGCCGAACATCTGCACCGCGCGGTCGGCCACGCGGCCGCACATCTCCGACGCGAAGTACTTGCACATCGACGCCGACATGGCCACGTCTTCGCCGCGATCGCGCGCACGCGCCGCCTCGAGGATCATCGAACGCGCCGCGTAGATCTCGGTGCGGCTGTCGGCGATCATGGCCTGCACCAGCTGGAAGTCGGCCACGGCCTGGCCGAACTGATGGCGGCTGCTCGTGTGCGCCATGGCCAGGTCCAGCATGCGGATGGCCGGGCCCGTGCACAGCGCTGCCAGATGCAGGCGCTGCTTGTTGAGCACCTTCATCACCGTCTGGAAGCCCATGCTCTCGCGCCCACCGATGAGCTGGTCGGCATGCACGCGGCACTCGTCGAAGTGCACGTCCGACACGAAGGAGCCGGCCTGGCCCATCATGCGATAGGGCGCGCCCGTGGTCAGGCCCGGCCCGCGCTCGACCAGGAACGCCGACACGCCCTTGCTGCCCTTCGAGCCGTCTTCGGTGCGGGCGATGACGGTGAACACATCGGCCACCGGCGCGTTGGTGATGAAGCGCTTGCTGCCGTTGAGCACGTAGTGGTCGCCCTCGCGGCGCGCGGTGCTCTGCACGTTGCTCGCCTCCGAGCCGGCCTCGGGCTCCGTCAGCGCCAGGCAGCCGGTGAGCTCGCCCGTGGCCATGCGTGGCAGCCAGCGCTGCTTCTGCGCCTCGGTGCCGTCGGCCACCAGCGCTTCGGAGCCGATGCCCGTGTTGGTGCCCACGCGGGCGCGCAGCGCCACCGACGACTGCGACAGCTCCATGGCGCACAGCACCAGCTCTTCGGTCGTGAGGCCCAGGCCGCCGTACGCCTCGGGAATGCTCCAGCCGAAGTAGCCCTTGCGCCGCAGCTCGTCGACCACGTCGGGCGGGATGTCGTTGTCGCGGCTGACCTGCTCTTCCAGCGGATGCCAGCGTTCGCGAACGAAGGCGCGGATGTCGGCCCGCAGGGCCTCGAAGTGGGGAGTGTCTCGGATCATGGTGGCCGCGACTGTAGGAAGCAGGTCCACAATTGCCGGCACTGAATTTCAATCATTGAAACTGCAATTCACTCCCATGCCCCGCCCTGTCCAGAATCGCCGCCAGCCCATGAAGCATTCCGACGACCTGCGCCGGGTGCGGGACGAAGACCCGTACATCGCCGGCACCCTGGCCAAGGGCCTGCTCATCCTGCAGACCTTCGTGGGCGACCCGCGCGCGCACGCCAACAGCGAGTTCGCCGCCAAGCTGGGCCTGTCGCGCTCCACCGTCTCGCGCCTGTGCCGCACCTTGCTGACCATGGGTTTCCTGGACCACGACGAACGCCTGGACCGCTACTTCATCGGCCCCGCTGCCGTGGCGCTGTGCTACCCCTACGTCATCAACACGCCGATGCTGGCCCTGCTGCGCCCGTCCATGCAGCAACTGGCCGACCGCGTCGAGGGCGCGGTGTCGGTCGGCGTGACCAGCGACCTCGACGTGGTCTACCTAGAAACGTGCGCCCACGAAGGCGGCACCCTCAAGCGCCCCGGTGTCGGCGCCGTGCGCGGCATCGTCGAAACCGCCATGGGGCGTGCGTGGCTGGCGCAGCTGCCTGCGGGTGAGCGCCAGGAGTTCCTGGCCCGCGTGAAGCACGAGCGGCCCGAAGAACACGCGCGCTGCCTCGAAGGCGTGCGCGAGAGCGTGGCGCACTACGGCAAGCGCGGCTTCGCCATCAACCTCGGCGATTCAGGCTTTGGCGTGCTCGCCGCAGGCGCCGCCGCACGCATCCGCTACGGGCCGCGCCGGCTGCTGTTCAACTGCGCGGTGCCGGGGTTCCGCTGGAAGAAGGCGCAGCTGCTGGACACCATCGGGCCGGGGTTGATGCAGCTGGTGGAGGCGGCGGATCGGCAGTCGGGGTTGCGGTGAGGGGGCGTGGATTGCGGGACCGTGCGAAAGTACCCGAGAACTTCTTCCCCACCCCTCGCTTCGCCCTGACCTTTTGCGCGGCCTACACCCAGCCATTTCGCGAGCAGACCACCTTCTTTGCGCTGGGCGCGGTCCGTCGTGTGAGGGTGATCCTCGCGCTGGAGCACTGCTCGGTGACGACCGTGCTGTTTCCGTTGGCCCGGGGGCGTGGCTGGCTGTCAGCCACGCGCGCGCCGGTAATGCATGGCGACCGCGCCGTTGCCGAACGGCTTCGCCGAGACCAGCTCCAGCCGTCGCGTGTGAGGCAGCCCGCCCTGGTACAGGGTCGGGCCGTGGCCGGCGATCCTGGGGTGAACGAGGAACCTGTACTCGTCGATCAGATCCAGACGGTCCAGCGCGGTCGCGAGCTTGCCGCTGCCGAGGAGCACGCCGGCTGGGGTCGCGTCCTTGAGCTTTTGCACGCCCGAGCGCAAGTCGCCGGCGATGTGGTGGCTGTGGCTCCACGGGAAGTCCGTTCGCGTCGACGACACGACGTACTTCGGCTTGATCTCCAGCTTGGCCGCCCATTCGCGCACCGCCGGCGGCGCCTCCACATCGCCGCGGGCGACCGCCGGCCAGTAGCTCTCCATCATCTCGTAGGTGGTGCGGCCCCACAGTATCGCCCCACCCTCGTCCATGAGGCGGGTGAAGAAGGCGTGCGTCTCGTCGTCGGCGATGCCCTCCTGGTGGTCGACGCAGCCGTCCAGGGTGACGTTGAGGCTGAAGGTCAGAAGTCCCATGCGAGTCTCCTCCGGGTTGGGCGGCCTGCTGCTTTCGGAGCGCGGGGCGGCACCCTGAATGACCGCTCGTGGCCGCAAGCAGGCCGCGTCAGACGGTAGCTGATGCCTCGCCAAAGAGGAAGTACAGAAACGCCAGGAACGACGGGCAGCGAGGCGCGAGCTTGCCGTCCTTGACCCGGTGCCACAGCTTCACGGTATGGCGTCGAGACAGATGCGCATCGCACATCACTCGCGCACGAGCCGGACCCCGAGGGGCATGGGCTGCGCCTCGCAAGAGATATCGCCCCCACCCCCCAGCACCCATCCGCCGATCCATGCACGGGCCTCCCGCGTCGCGGGGCCGGCGGTGCAGACGGTGGAGGACCGATACCCTTCGCGCAGCGGCTGCGTGCCGGACGCCGGGAAATCGGCGGCGGGGATGTCGAGCTTCTTGAACCAGCGCTCCGCGAGGCTGTTCACCTCCTTGATGGTGGGCAGGCGCCAACCCGGTTGTGTGGCGGCGTGCTGCAGGGCTTGCACATAGCGGTAGCGCCCGGCCGTCCCGGTGCAGCGCTGGCCGTTCCATACCTGCGGCTCGTCGCAGCGGCGCCACGCCAGGCCGGTGTGGCGGTCTTCGACCACGCCGCCGGGCACGCCGCGCTCGTCGGGCACTTCGCGCCAGCGGCCCGTCTCGGGCACTTCGGGGCCGCGCACCAGGCGAATGAACAACGGCTGCGGCTTTCTCTCCATCCTGCGGTTGCAGCTGTAGACGAACCCGAGCTTGAAGCTCACGCACCAGATGCGGGTCTGGTCGTCCGGCTCGGAGCTCAGGTAGTGGCCCGGCATGGTGTTGGGCAGCCATCGCGCATCGACGGCGGCCTGCTCGGCGGGCCACCGCCCCGTCCGTTCGTTGATCAGCTCCCCCAGATCGATCAGGCCGTACAGCTCGGCCACCGTGGGCAGGCGCCAATCGGTGAAGCCGCACAGGCGCATCGCGTTCACCTGCGCCACATAGGCCATGGCATCGCCCGGCCGCCCGTCGCCGTAGTAGGAATAGGCGTCGGTGTTGGCCCGGCTGCCGGGCGCTGGCTCGTTGTGCGGACCGTAGCTGTCGATCAGCTTGCCGGTGCCTGGCGGACCGGCCTGTGTCCTCATCCACGCCAGCTTGCCGCTGTCGGGCTTGCCCTCCCAGACCAGCCCGGACACCCGGTCGCGCACGCACGAGGTCAAGGGTTGGCCGGCCACCGCCTCGTAGTGGGGTGGGCCCGCGCGCAACATGCCGTCTTGCTTGGGGATCAAGGCCAGCGGTCCCGCGTCCGTGCAGGACTGAGGGGCGGATCTGCCGTCTTGCTGCAAGCCCAGGCACGTGCGCGCGCCGGTGGGCGGTACCTTCACTGTGGTCGGTCCGGCCGTGGCCGGTGGCGACTGCGCAGCGGCGGGCGCGGCGGCCAGCCCCAGCAGGACGACCGCTGCGGCTGCCGCGCGAACCGCCACTGCGGGCGCGCGGATCGTGGTGGTGTGGAAAGGGATTCGCGTGCTACCCAAGCAAACGTCCTTCAGCTGCTGCGAGCATCTTCAACATCGTCGGCCCAACCCTCCCCCGGCGAACGGCCGGTCGTGGCCGATGGTACCCAGTCAGATGATGGCGCGGGAGCCGACTGTGCGCACCGCGCGCTAAGCCCGGAACCAGATCCTGAGCGTCACGTACATCGCATAGCCCAGGCCCAGCACGCACCACGCCAGGAAGAACATGTTGGCCCAGTAGTCGCCCGCATGCGCCGCCAGTGTGTAGACCTGCCCCACGCAGCCCTTTCCGACACAGGGCACCTCGCCCCGCACCAGGGCGCGCAGCATGGCGAAGAAGAGGTAGCAGGTCACGCCAGCGGTCAGCAGGAATCCGACGGGCCCGACGAGCCCCTGGGTGAGTTCACCCTTCTCATCGCGATAGCCCTTGCGCAGCAGGTTCTGTCCGTACCTGTACCAGGCATATCCGAGCAGGAGCATCAGGGCGTAGTAGAGGAAGGCGCGCATGGGTCCTGTGATCGTCGGGGTGTGGCGGGCGTGAGTGCTTCGGCAATGATCGTAGCCGAGCAACTCACGCGCGCCACCCGCGCCCACTACCGGGCGCTGGCCACGATGGCGATGCCCCGAATCTGCCCGGCGCCGGGCGCGTCCACCGGCTTTGCGTAGCGCGACGGCGCAAAGCGGTGCAGCAGCTCGGCCTCGCGCAGGCGCGCCGAATCCAGGTTCGCCAGCTTCACATGGCCAAAGCCACGCACCGACAGCGGCAGCGCCGCGATGCGTGCGGCGGTCGGCTGGTTGTCGGGGGTCAGCGCGGTGACCATCTCCTGCAGCAGGCGGTCGAAGTGATCGATCAACGCGCGCTCGGTGCGGCGCTCCGCCGTGTGGCCGAACAGGTCGAAGGGCGTGCCGCGCAGGCGCTTGCCGTGGGCCAGCCACTTCATCGCCGGCAGCATCCATCCACCGAGACGCACCTTGGCGGGTGCCTGCCCGTGCGCGGGCCGCGAGAGCAGCGGCGGCGCCATATGGAACTCGAGCTTCAGGTCGCCTTCGAACTGGTCGTGGAGCTTCTGCAGGAACGCACCATCGGTGTACAGGCGCGCGACCTCGTACTCGTCCTTGTAGCTCATGAGCTTCAAGAGGCTGCGCGCCGCGTTGCGCGTGAAGGGCAGGCTCGCGTCGCCGCCCGGCAACGCGGACTCGACCGCCTGCAGTGCGCGAATGCGCTGCTCGAAGCGCGCGGCCCACCCGGCGTTCTGGTAGCCGGTGAGATGGCGGCGCGCATCGGCGAGCAGCGTTTCCAGCGGGCGGTCGTCCACCTGGTGCGCCGCCGCCTCGACCGGTGCCGCGCGCAGCTGGTCGAGTGCCGCGGGGTCGCCGGCCGCGAGCCGCCCGAGCGAGAACGCCGACTGGTTCGCCGCCACGGCCACGCCGTTGAGCTCGATCGCGTGCATGAGCGCCTCGAGGCTCAGCGGCACGAGGCCGCGCTGCCACGCATAGCCGGTGGCCACGATGTTCGCGGCCAGCGTGTCGCCCAGGAACTCCTCGGCCAGGCTCTGCGCATCGAAGGTCTCGACCTGTTCCTCGCCCGCGACGAAGCGCATCTTCTCCAGCAGCAGGTCGACATGCAGGTCGGCATCGGGGTTGCGCAGCGACTCGGCCACGGGAATCTCGTGGATGTTGGCGAGCACGCGCGTGCGCCCGTGCCGCACGGTCTGCAGCGCGTCGGCCGAGGCGCCCACCACCACGTCGCACGCGAGGATGGCATCGGCCTGCTGCGTGTCGATGCGCACCTGGTTCAGCCGCTCGGGCGTGTCGGCCAGCCGCACGAAGCTCAGTACCGAGCCGCCCTTCTGCGCGAAGCCCATGAAGTCGAGCACGCTGGCCGACTTGGCCTCGAGGTGCGCGGCCATCGCGATGACCGCGCCCACCGTCACCACGCCCGTGCCGCCCACGCCGGTCACGAGCAGGTCGTAGGGGCCAGTCCACGCATGCGGCGCGGGATGCGCGAGCGCGCCCACGCGGTGCAGGAAGGCATCGCGCCCGGCCGCCAGCGCCCCGCTCTTGCGGCGCAGCTTGCCGCCGGTGACACCCACGAAGCTGGGGCAGAAGCCCTTGGCGCAGGAGTAGTCCTTGTTGCAGCTGGTCTGGTCGATCTTGCGCTTGCGGCCCATCGGCGTTTCGTGCGGCAGCACGGCCACGCAGTTGCTTTGCACGGTGCAGTCGCCGCAGCCTTCGCACACGGCCTCGTTGATGAACAGGCGCTTGGGCGGATCGGCCAGCTCGCCCTTCTTGCGGCGGCGGCGCTTCTCGGCGGCGCAGGTCTGTTCGTAGATGAGCACGGTCACGCCGGGCATCTCGCGCAGGCGGCGCTGTACCTCGTCGAGCGCGGCGCGGTCGTGGAACTCGGTGCCCGCCGGAAACTTGTTCTTGATGGCGTCGTAGTGGTGGATGGCATCGCTCACGACCACCACCTTGGTGACGCCTTCGGACTCCACCTGTCGCGCGATCGCGTCCACGCTGATGACGCCATCGACCGGCTGCCCACCGGTCATCGCGACCGCGTCGTTGAACAAAATCTTGTAGGTGAGCGTGGCCTTGGCCGCAACGGCCTGGCGGATCGCGAGGTAGCCCGAGTGGTAGTAGGTGCCGTCGCCCAGGTTCTGGAACACGTGTGGCGTCTTCGTGAACATCGCGTGCGAGATCCAGTCGACGCCCTCGCCGCCCATCTGGATCAGGCCCGCCGTGCTGCGGTCCATCCAGTTGGCCATGAAGTGGCAGCCGATGCCCGCGCGCGCCGTCGAGCCTTCGGGCACCTTGGTGCTGGTGTTGTGCGGGCAGCCGGCGCAGAAGTACGGCAGGCGTTTGACCGCATCGCTCGCGTTGGCCAGCAGCTCGGGCGGCGTGAAGTCGCGCACGTGCTGCAGGTGATCGCCCAGGTCGTGGTTCTCCGGAAAGTGCACGGCCAGCCAGTGCGCGACCAGCTCGATGAGGCGCGAAGGCCGCAGCTCGCCGAGCGCCGACACCAGCGGCTGGCCCGCGTGGTCGTGCTTGCCCACGAGCACGGGGCGCGCATCGGGTGGGGCGTTGTAGAAGATGTCGCGCAGCTGCGTCTCGACCACCGCGCCCTTCTCTTCCACGATGAGGATCTCGCCGAGCCCGCGCGCGAATTCCTTGAGGCGCGTCTGCTCGACCGGAAAGCTCAGGCCCACCTTGTACAGCCGCACACCGGCGCGCGCGAGCTGATCGGGCGAAAGCTCGAGCCGTCGCAGCACCTCCATCAGGTCGTGGTGCGCCTTGCCGCAGGTGACGATGCCCACCTTGGCATGCGGGCTCACGATGACGTGGCGGTCGATGCTGTTGCGTTGTGTGAAGGCGGCCACGGCCGCGAGCTTGTCTTCCAGCCGCGACTCGATGCGCAGCGACGGCAGGTCGGGCCAGCGGTAGTGCAGGCCGTCGGGCGGCGCGGCGTGGCCGGTGGCGGCGCGCACGGCGTCGGCGTCTTCCCAGGCGGCGACGCGCGCATTCACCGCATCGAGGTCCACCGTGCCCGCGCTCTCCACGATTTCGGACAGTGCCGCCATGCCGACCCACGCGCCCGAGTAGCGCGACAGCTCGTAGCCGTACAGGCCGAACTCCAGGTACTCGGCCACGCTCGCGGGCTGCATCACGGGCATGCGCCAGGCCATGAAGGCGTGGTCGCTCTGGTGCGGCATCGACGACGACACGCAGCCGTGGTCGTCGCCCGCTACCACCAGCACGCCGCCGTGCGGCGACGAGCCATACGCATTGCCGTGCTTGAGCGCGTCGCCTGCGCGGTCCACGCCCGGGCCCTTGCCGTACCACATGGCGTACACGCCATCGACGGTGCGCTCGGGGTCGGATTCGACACGCTGCGTGCCCAGCACCTGCGTGGCGGCCAGCTCCTCGTTCACGGCGGGCACGAAGCGGATGCCTGTCTTCTTGAAGCGCTCGCCGGCCTTCCAGATGGCCTGGTCGACCATGCCCAGCGGCGAGCCGCGGTAGCCGCTCACGAAGCCCTGCGTGTGCAGGCCGCGTGCCGCATCGCGCTGTTTCTGCATCGCCAGGATGCGGATCAGCGCCTGCGTGCCGGTGAGGAAGACCGAGCCGGCATCGGCCCAGAGGTTGTCGGAAAGCTGGTAGTCGGGCCGTCGGAGTGCGGTCGCTTCAAGTGGGGCGTTCATGCCCGGAATTGTTCTGCGCCCCCCCAAGTAAGTGTTTCTTCAATACACTGGCGCAGACCCTTGTTTGAAGAAGAATTCACTCGAAAATCACGATGAACGTCGGTTCTGTTTCTCTTGACGAGCATTGCCTCAAGATTCTTTCTGCACTGCAGCATGACGGGCGGCAGACCGTGCAGCAGATTTCCGAGGCCGTGGGCCTGTCGCCTACGCCCTGTTGGAAGCGCATCAAGGACATGGAGGCGGCTGGCGTCATCCGCGGCTACACCGCGCTCGTTGACCCCGAGCACGTGGGCCTGCACGTGTCGGCCGTGGCCGAGGTGAACCTCGACCGCCACAGCGAAGCGATGGTGCAGCGCTTCGAAGAAGCCGTGGCCGCAAGCCCGCAGATCATCCGTTGCGTGTCGGCCACCGGGCCCGCGGACTACATCCTCAACGTGACCGTGCCCGACATGAAGCACTACGAGCGCTTCCTGCACGAGGTGCTGTTCAGCCTGCCCGGTGTGACGCACGTGCGCTCGAGCATCGTGCTGCGCGAGATCAAGTCGGAAACGGCGCTGCCGCTCGGGCACCTGCTGGATGCGAAGGCCGGGCTGGCGGGGTCACGGCGGTCGCCGTGAGGCGTGGCGCAGTGGCCTCTAGCGCTTGCGCCGGATGACGTACGCGTTCTGCGCCAGCTCGAAGCCGAGCGTCGGGTAGTAAGACATCGCGTCGGGCGCCGAGAGCAGGATCAACGACACCTCCTCGCCGATGATCGCCTGCGTGCGCTGCACGAGTTCCCGGCCGATGCCATGGCCCTGGTACTTCTTGTCCACCGCCAGGTCCGACAGGTAGCAGCAGTACGCATGGTCGGTCAGCGACCGCGACAGCCCCACCAGTTCGTTGTCGACCCAGGCCGACAGCAGGAGGCTGGGGGCGGCGAACATCCGCGCGATCCGGGCGAGATCGTTCGTGGGGCGCTTGATGCCGGAGCGGTCGAAGACGCGGGCGACGTCGGCCGGGTCCAGGGGCACGTCCTGGCGGTAGTCGATGGTGATGTTGTTCATGAGTTTCTTTGCGTAGCTCCCAGGCTCATTCCGTCTCGGAAGACCCGAGCTTCTTGAGTTCAGCGAACTTGGCCGCCATCGTCGGGTTGCCGCGCGTCAGCTTCTTGATCGTCACGTCCTGTGCCTTGTCGTTCGCAAGGCGCAGGTTGCGATCGGTGCCGAGCAGCGCTTCCTTCGTCTTCTGCAGGTGGTCGATCGACTTGTCGATCTCCGCGATCGCCTTCTGGAAGTGGCCGTGGGCCAGGTCGTAGTTCCTGCCGAAGGCGGCCTTGAAGGTCTCCAGCTCGGTCTCGAACTTCGTGATGTCGATGTTCTGCGCCTTGACCAGCGCCAGCTCCGACTTGTACTTGAGCGAGTTCATCGCCGCATTGCGCAGCAGCGTGATGATGGGCAGGAAGAACTGCGGGCGCACGACATACATCTTCGGGTAGCGATGGAACACATCGACGATCCCGGTGTTGTAGAGCTCGTTGTCGGGCTCGAGCAGCGACACCAGCACCGCGTACTCGCAGCCCTTCTCGATGCGGTCCTTGTCGAGTTCCTTCAGGAAGTCTTCGTTCCGGTTCTTCGTGGCCGTGCGGTCGTTCTCGTTCTTCATCTCGAACATGATCGAGACGATCTCGGTGCCGGCCTCGTCCACGTCGCGGAAGATGTAGTCGCCCTTGCTGCCCGTGCGCGCGTCGTTGTCCTTCTCGAAGTAGGCGCGGGGAAACGCCATCGACCGGATGCGGTTGAACTCGGTCTCGCAGTGCTGCTCCAGGGTCTCGCCCACCATCTTGGTCGACAGGCGCGCCTTCATGTCGCGCAGCCGCTCGATCGCGTCGTCGCGGTCCTTGATCTGTGTTTCGTACTTGTCCTTGAGCGACTTCTCGGCGAGTTGCTTCTCGAGCTCCGCCCGCTCGAGGCCGCTCTTCCACTGGTCCCGCTCCTTCTCGACGACGCTGACAGCCTCGCTGATCGCGAGCTTCTTCGCCACCTCGATGGCGTCGAGCCGGGCCTTCAGCTCCTGGATTTCCACGTCCTTCGCGGCGGCGCTCTTCTGCAGCTCGCCCACGTGCCGTGCCTCGGCGAGCGCGGTGGCGGCCAGCTTGTCCTGCTTGGCCTTTTCAAGCTCGTTGGCGAGCGCGTCGCGCTCCCGTTCCACGGCGCCCAGGGCTTCGCTCACGGCGAGCTTGCGCGCGACATCGCCGGCCTCGAGCTTCGCCTTGAGTTCCTGGATCTCGCCGTCCTTGGCGGCGGCGGCCTTCTGCAGTTCGCCGGCGGCCCGGGTCTGGGCGAGTTCGACGGCGGCGCGCTTGTCGCGCTCGGCCAGTTCCAGCCGCTCGTGCAACTGCTTCTCGAAATCGCCGTCGCGCACCTGCTTCAGGATGTCCGCGTAGCCGGCTTCGTCGATCTTGAATGCCTTGCTGCAATGGGGGCAGATGATTTCGTGCATGGCTATGTGCGCTCCATCGTCAGGGTGGGCGTCGACAGGAGAAGGGGTGCAGCGAAGCGCCGCGCCGTTCGGGCGGGATCGCGGGAAGTGATGCTGTTCATAGGGTCAGGGACATGGAGCCATCCGACTGTAGCCGGACAGGAAGCGCCGGTGAGCGGCAAGCGCTTGAAGACCGAGGCCGACGTCTGCGAGCGAGCGATCCCGTCTCGATCACGTTGCTAGAATCGCCGCTGCAAAAATCGACTCTGACCTGTTCAGAGCTCCATCCAGCCGTAAGCGTTTACGTCAACCAACGCATCACCAGTGGCACCCGCATGCCGACTGGCGGTGCGCGTGGGTCGCTTCGGTGCTCATCGTCCCGCCCATTCGACCGGCTGGTGCCGCCTTTGAAAACTCAAGGAGCGGCGCTCGATGACGAACGTCCAAACAAACTCTTCTTCCCTGCGCACGTTGGTCTGGATGACCCTCGCGCTTTTTCTCGCTTACCTGTCTGTCGCGATGTCGATGCCGGCTGTGACGCTCCACGTGTCGCAGACGCTGGGCATGGGCAACGTCGCGTCTGGCCTGGGCGTCGGCATTGCTTTCTTGTCCACCATCCTGAGTCGCGGCTGGGCGGGTCGGCTCGCTGACGAACGCGGCGGCAAGGTCGCCATGTTCCGGGGCCTTGTCCTCTATGCGGCGGCTTCGCTCCTGTGCTGGGCGTCCTCGCTGCCCGTGCTGGGCCATGGTGTCGGCGCGTACCTGGTTCTTCTGGTGGGGCGCCTCGTGCTGGGCCTCGGGGAAAGCTTCGCGCTCGTCGGCATGCTGGGCTGGGCCATGGCGGCCATGGGCCCCGCGCGTTCCGGGCAGGTCATGGCGCTCGTCGGCACCGGCATGTACGGTGCTTTCGCGGTGGGCGGCCCGCTGGGCCTCTGGCTGCTGGAGCGGCTCGGCTTCGCCGGCCTGATGGCGGGCAGCATCGCCTTGCCGCTGGTCAGCGGCGCGATGCTGTGGTCCATCGCGCCCGCCATGTCGGCACAGGGGCGCCGCGCACCGTTCTCGGATGTGCTGGGGCTCATCTGGAAGCAAGGCGCGGTCGTGGGCCTGCAAGGCGTCGGCTTTGCGGCCTTGGGCGCGTTCTTTCCCCTCTACTTCCTGGCCCATGGCTGGCAGGGTGCCGGCTACGGACTGACATGCTTCGGCCTGGGCTTCGTCCTGGTGCGCCTGCTGGCGGGTCGCTTGCCCGACCGCATCGGAGGAATCAAAGTGGCGCTCGTCTCCCTGGCGATCGAGGCCGTGGGTCAAGCGCTGCTGTGGCTCGCGCCCCATCCCGTCGTGGCGATGGTGGGCGCACTGCTGACCGGCATGGGGTGCTCGATGGTCTTCCCCGCCATGGGACTGGAGGCCGTCAAGCGCGTGCCCGCCCACCTGCGCGGAACGGCCATCGGCGGCTTCGCGGCGTTCCAGGACCTGGCATACGGCGTCACAGGACCGATGGCGGGGCTGATTGCCGACCACTACGGTCACGACAGTGTGTTCCTGGTGGGGTTGATCGCGACGGTTGTGGGGATCGGGATGACGTGGCGGCTGGCGAGGGTGTCTCGCGCTGAGCACGTATCGACGCTGGCCTGAGGCGGCAAGAGAGAGCCGCGTGGCTCTCTCTTCGGCAGCGGCATCCGTCACCTGCGCATGAATCGTTCAATCTGCGACGCGACGTCGTCTGGCGCAGCGTCGCTGCGGAAACGGGCACACGGCATCGCCATGAACTTTGGGAATCGCTCCCGTATCCGCCGCTCCTCGCTCGCGCTGTCACCGCGCAAATACGGCCGCGAAAGCTGGCGTCGCACGATCGCCTCCACGCATGCCTCGAGTTCGAAGGCTGGCAGCAGCAGCGAGGTCAGCGCGTCGATCTCGATGGCGCAACGCAACGTGGGATACCCCGCATCCACGTCTTCCGGATACGTGAGAAATCCGGACGAAAGCGCGAGAACGGTGGGACGGGTCAACGCAGATCGAACCTCCCGATAGACGGCCACGTTCCGCCTTGCATAGCCCAAGTAACCAGACGCCTCGATGACGGCGTCGATGTTCCCTTCGCGGGACATGAAGTGCTGGTCGAGATCGACGAACGCCCAGCCCAGTCTCCGGGCCAGATACGGACCCACAGTGGTTTTCCCCGCCCCGCCGGGTCCGACGAGATGAAGGATCGTTGTCATGCGATCCCGAGGTCGCTCTTCAAGCAAAGGACCGTCGATATTTCACGAGCCCGCGCTTGATCGAGGCATCGAAGCCGCAGCGCTCGAAGAACCGATGAGCATCCGTGCGATCCACCGAACTCAGCAACATGATCTTCGAGCAATCGCTCGCCGCGCAGAACGCCTCGACCTCCCGCATCAGCGCGGCCCCAACCCCTCGGTTGCGAGCAGCCGCGTCGACGACGACGTTCTCAACGACCGCGAACGGCTGCCGCTTGTACATCACGTCTTCGCACAGCGAGACCAGCACCGTGGCGCACACCTGACCGTCGATCTCCGCAACAAGAAGCGCCGTCCGCGGGTCTTCGGACAACGCCTGCAGGCGTTCGGGCAGCACGCAGCGCGCCGCGTCTGCGACCAGTTGGCCGTAGAGCGCATCGATGCGTGCGGCGTCGTCGGACACCGCACGACGGACGCTGAGGGACGGGATGGGCATGCAGGCGGTCTCCGCAAAATGACGTCGGGTTCGGGCGAGGCCCGCTTCTGACTGGATTCTCCCGCAGCCCTGCGCCTGCGAAGCGCGCGACGCCCACATAGACTGTGGAAATGTCCCAGCCCACGCCCGCCTTCAGCACGTCGTCCACCACCAACAACTACGCCGAGAAAACCGCCCGCCTGGTGCCAGGCCTGCACGACCTGCAGACGATGGCAGCCCTGCTCGTCGCCGAACGCGCGCCGGATGCGGCCCACGTGCTGGTCATCGGCGCCGGTGGTGGCATGGAGTTGAAGGTGCTCGCGCAGGCGCATCCCCGATGGCATTTCGTCGGCGTCGATCCGTCGCAGCCCATGCTCGACCTCGCCGCGGAAACGCTCGGTGCGCTCGCCGAGCGGGTCGCGCTGCACCACGGCTACACCGACACCGCACCTGAAGGCCCGTTCGATGCAGCGACCTGCCTGCTGACGATGCACTTCCTGACGCTCGATGAACGCAGGTCGACGCTGAGGGAAATTCGTCGCCGACTGAAGCCCGGTGCGCCGTTCGTCATGGCGCATCTCAGCTTTCCCCAGGCGGACGGGGAGCGAGAGCTGTGGCTCTCGCGCTACGTCGCCTTCGCGGCAGCTTCCGGTGTCGATCCGGACAACGCGCGCAAGGCCGCATCCGCGATCGGCTCGACGTTGACACTGCTCAGCCCGGCGCAGGAAGAGGCACTGCTGGATGACACAGGCTTCACCAACGTCCGCTTGTTCTATGCGGGCATGGCGTTCAGAGGCTGGGTCGCCAACGCCTGAGCGACATCTCCATCAGCGCGCGTTGCAAAACGCCTTGATGTCGTTCTGCGCCACTTCGCGATCGTAGGCGTCGGTGGGCTTGTTGCGGCGCGCTCGGGCACCACTGAGGATGTCCCGGGCCAGCGCACATCGCGAGGCATTCGTGCCGTGGTCGATGCCGTCTGAAACGGCCTTGGGTCCCTTGCGTTCGGGTGGGCCAGGGGGCCAAGGCGACTGCGTCGACGTGGGGAGGCCGGACCGGTCACGTGGACGCCAGTCGCTGGTGGGCGGCGTGAAGGTCTTCGACGTGTCAGGTGGCGGGGAGACTTTCAGTTCCTCGGTCCTGGCGTCGCCTGCATCGGCCTTGCGCTCGGTGTAGTGCGTCTGGCCTTTGGCGTCGACCCACTTGTAGATCTCGGCATGCCCCGGCGATGAAAGCAGCACGCACGTGAGCGTCGCAAGCACAGCGCGAACCAGATTTGAAATCTTCATGGTTGCCCACTGTCAGGTGATGGGTCGAAAGGAGAAACGGATGTCAGGGCCAGTCGATGCAAGAGTGGCAACCGGTGCGACATGCGAAGAATCCTAACCCGCGCCTCACTCCGGCGTCCGCAACTCCGCCCACGCCGTCAGCATCTTCACTTGCGTGCGCAGCCAGCTCGTCGGCATCGACTGCGTGCCCCACACCGCGATGCGGCCCGCGTGTTCGCCCATGAGCCAGAACTGCCGCACCGCCATGAAGGCGGCGACGGCGTCGACATCCGCCGAGGGCAACGGGCGCGCGCTGCGGTAGCCCGCCAGGTAGCTGCGCCAACGCGCCAGCGACGTCGCGTCGAGCGATCCGTCCACGGTGCGCGGGTGCATCGCCCACAGGTACACACACAGGTCATAGGCCAGCCAGCCGGGGCCCGCGTCGTCGAAGTCGAAGAACGAGGCGACGCGCACGCCGTCCAGCCCCTCCGTCACGAAGTTGTTCATGCCGTGGCAATCGCCATGCCCGTGAACGCGCGTCAGGGCCGGCATCGCGGCGATGCGGGCTTCGAGCGCGCGTGCGATGGCGCTGAACTCCGGGCGCAGCGCGTCGGTCATGGTGGGCGCGGCGTGCAGGCGCTCGAGCGATGCGTGCAGCAGGTCGGGCAGTTCCAGGCCGTAGCGGCTCGCGGGGCCGTGGTAGTCCTGCGCGGCTTCGTGCAGCAGTGCCAGGCCGCGGCCGGTGGCTTCGACGTCGGGCAGCACGTCGCCGGGCACGTCGCCGTCGAGGTGCTCGAACAGGATCAGCGGACGCTCGCCCTCGGGCAGGTCCATCGCGACAGCATGTGCGCCGTCGCGTGCCGCCAGCGCACCGGCCACCGGCACGCCCCTGACCTTCAGGTGCACGAGCAGCGCCGTTTCGTAGCCGATGTTGGGGGCGCCGCGCGGGCGGTCGGCGCTCAGGCGCGCGACGGCGTGGCGGCCGTCGGCAAACTGCAGGCCGTAGACATGGTTGAAGCTGCGCCGCAGCAGCTCGCACGACCGGACCTCGCCGAAGTCGTAGGCCTGCGCCACCTTCTCTGCGATGGCGGCGCCCGTGGGCGTGGTCTGTGCGATCTGGGCAGAGCGGGCGGGCGTCGTCACGGGTGCGGCCTTTCGGGAGCGTGGGGCGCGCGATTCTGCCCTACCCTGCGCCGCCTCACCGCGTGGCGTCAACGCTCCAGATCGCGATCGAGCGAAGCGCCCCCGTCCCCCACCTGCCGCCAAGCCGGCGCCAGCGCCTTGCGCGCCGCATTGAGCTCGGCCATCGAGATGTGCAGCTCCGCCATGGTCTGCACCAGCAGCTCGAGCAGCGCGGCGCGCTGGCGCAGCCGCACGGTCTCGGCGCGGCGTGCGCGTTGGGCCTGGCGCGCCGCGGCCTGGATGGCGCGGCCCGTGGGCGAGTCGTGCGAGGGATGGTGGTGGTCGTCCACGGACAGGCCGGATGCGGCGCGCATGGGCAGTGGCATCACGCGGCGGCGGGCACACCCTGGACGGCGGCGGTGGCAGCTGCAGCGGCGTCGGCATTCGCCGCATCGCCGCGCGTCTCGGCGGCGGGGCCGTAGTTGCGCAGGTGCAGGAAGAACTCGCCCATCATCTGCATCCACAGCCGCACGGCAAAAGCCAGGTAGGCGGGGCTGACGCCGCCGGCCACCACCACGTCCATCTCGAGCACGACGAAGTCGCCGTGCTGCGCCACGCGCGCAAAACGCTTGCTGCGGTGCCAGGCGGCGAGTACGGCCTCGGGCAGCGTGCCGCCCTGCACGCGCAGCGGGCAGCTCAGGGTGAAGTCGGTGTACTGGGTGGTGGTGACGGCGTTGCCCCACAGCACCTGGAAGCCGATGCCGTGGCTGGCGCTGTGCAGGCGCACCACGCCATCCTGTTCGATGGCGGTGACGGCGCCGCCGGCGGCCTTGATGGCGTCCGACACCTGGTCGGGCGTGACGGCGTCGAGCATGTCGAAAGGCGCCGGCGTGGCGGCCTGGTCGTCGGCTTGCGGGGTCGTGGCGGTGGTGTTCATGGTGTGGTTCTTCTTTCTGAAAAGGGGGAATGGGTTCAGTTGGTTTTCTTGAGCGCGGCGTCGAGCGCGGCGCTGTCGATGCTCAGTTGCGCCGGTGGCGCCAGCTGGGCCATGTAGGCCTGCACGAGTTGCTGCTGCCGCTGCTGGCGCAGGGCGGCCTGCAGTTGCGGCTTCATTTCCTCGAGGGTGGCGGTGCGCGCGGGCTGGGTGTCGAGCAGCTTGACGATGTGAAAGCCGGCCTCGGCCTGCACCGGCTCGCTGACCTGGCCCTGCTTGAGCTTGGCCACGGTGTCGCGCAGCTCAGGGAGGATGCGCGCGAGCGGCAGCGTGTCGACCTCGCCGCCACGTTCGGCGCTGCGGCGGTCCTGCGAGCTGGCGCGCGCCACGGCGGCGAAGTCGCCGCTGCGGGCCTGCTTGGCGAGGCGGTTGGCTTCGTCGCGCACCTTGGCGATGGCGGCCGGGTCGCGCTCGGGCGTGGCCAGGTAGATCTGCGCCACGCGGTAGGCGGCCGGCAGGTTGAAGCCGGTCTTGCCCTGGTCGTAGGCGGCCTTCACCTCGGCGTCCGACGGAAAGCCCGCGGGCACCTGGCTCACGGATTCGAGGTAGCTGGTGGCGACGATGCGCGCGGTGATCTCGCGCGTGGCGGCGTCGATCTTCGCCTTCACGTCGGGCCGGTCGGCCCAGCCCTTGGCGCGGGCATCGCGCAGCAGCGCTTCGCTCACGAGGCGCTGGCGCAGCCAGCCGTCGAGGCTCGCGCGGTCGGCCTTGACGGCGGCGCGTTCGGTCTCGGGCAGGGTCTGCAACAGCTTCTCGATCTCGTCCTGGCCGATGGTCACTTCGCCGATGCGTGCGACCACGGCGGGGCCGGGCGCAGCGGGTTGCTGGGCGGCGGCCACGCCGACCGACGAGACGAGCAGCACGCCGGCTGCCGCGCGCAGGCGGCGGCCGAGCCCGGCTGCGGGAGTGGTTTGTGCGGGGTTCATTGGGGCTTTCCTTCCGTGGCGGATGCAGCGGCCGCAGGCGCCGGCGCGCTCACGGCGCGCACGTCGAAGCGGCTCTCGTAGAGCTTGTCGCCGTACTGCTGCGCGATCTGTTCGTACTTGACACGGCTTTGCGCCGCGAAGGGCTGGCGCGAGGCGAGCACGCTGCCCACGTCCATGGTTTCGTAGGCGCGCAGCACTTCCTGCCCGACGGCATACAGCTGCGTGTTCTTGGCCTCGCACTGCGTGAGCGCGGTGCGCTGCAAGGCGGCCTCGCCGGCCAGGCGCTGGCGCTCGGCCTCGGAGGCGCGCGCCATCTTCAGCAGCTCGTCGTACGCGCCGCGGAACTGCGCGATCTGCGCGCCCGCCTTCTCGCTGGCGACCTGGGCCTGCTCGCGCAGCTGCGCGTTGCCGGCGCTGGCCTGGCCGCGCGCGTGGCGCTCGGACGCGAGCTGGGCCTGGCTGGCGGCCAGTTCCTTCTTCAGCGTCTCGAGCTCGGATGCGGCCGGCGCCGCACCGGGTGCCGCGGGCGCCTTGCCCGCGGGCTGGCCGGCCTTGAGCGCGGCCAGCTCGTTCTGCGCCTGCTGCAGCTGGGTGGTGGTGGTGCGCAGCTGCGCGCGCAGCCGCTCCTCCATGCTCTGGCCCTGCGGCTGCTGGGCCTGCGCGACGCCGGCCGTGGCGGCCAGCGCGGCCAGGGCCAGCGCCGGGAAGATCGTTCGGGACACGGCGGACTCCTTCTTAGAAACGCGCATTGAATTCGAGCTGCAGGGTGTCGATCGACAGCGGCGGGCCGTAGACCTCCTTGGTCGAGATCCAGCGGCCGGTGAACCACATGTTCTTGTCGATCGCATACGAGCCGCCCAGGAAGTAGCCGCGCGCGTTGGTGCCGCCGCCGTGGAAGCTCGAATCGTTGTAGCCGTCGGGCATGGCGTCGGGCTCGATGCGCTTGTAGCCCGCGAGCACGTTCCAGTCGCCGCGTGCGGCCGGTGCCGGCTTGCCGTAGGTGGCCTGCAGCATGTAGGCGTTGCCGCCGCTCTTGAAGTCGGACTGGGTGGTGCCGCCGGTCGGGCCGAAGTTGTTCACGATGGCGCCGCGGATGCCGCCGCGCTTCCAGATGTCGTTGGCGTCGTAGGCGGTGTTGCGCACGAAGTTGGCGTCCAGGCGCAGGTTGTTGCCGGCCACCTGGGTGTCCCAGCGCAGGTTCAGGTCGATCAGGCGGAACTTCGAGGCCAGGCCCACGTACTGCGGCTGCGGCGTGCCGGCCGGATTGAGCGGGTCGAGCGAGATGTCGCGCAGCAGCATGAGCGTGTTGCCCTTCTGCATGAAGGCCGGGCGCGACCAGTCGGTGCTGCAGCCGTCGGCGCCCGCGTACAGCGCGCAGGGCTCGGAGACCTGGCCGCTGACGTTGCGGAAGTTGTAGTACGCCAGCGCGCCGCGCACGCGGTTGTCTTCGTTGATCTTCCAGTCGGCGCCCACCTGCGCGCCGAGCAGCCACTTGTTCTCGCTCTTCATCTTGCGCTGGCTGCGCGTGGGCGAACCGTCCGCCGAGTACTCGAGCGGAATGAGGCCCAGCGTGCCGAACAGCGACAGGTCGCGGTTCGCAGCCAGCTTCTTGTCGAACTGCGCAGCAATGCCGTCGAAGTTCAGGTCGCTCGAATACAGCAGGTCGGTCGACATGAAGGGGTTGGCAAACCGACCGCCGGTCACGGTGAGCCAGTCGGTCGGCTTGTGCGAGATCCACATCTGGTCGAGCCACACGCTCTTCTTGCCCAGGCCGCCGCCCAGCGTGGTGGTGGTGGAGACGGGGCTCTCGTCGCTGCCCGAAGCCAGGCGCACGCCGGCCTTGGTGTTCTCCGACAGGTCGGCCAGCAGGCCCACGCGCGCGCGGGCGCGGAACAGGTTGCGGCGGTCCTGGCGCGTGTTCAGGATCGACGGCAGCGACAGGTTGGTGTTCGGGTTGACGTCGTAGCCGCTGCCCTGGTTGAGCGAGGGCCAGTTGATCTCGATGTCGCTGTTGTTGCCGGCGTAGCTGCGCGATTCGTTGCGCACGCGCACGTCGCCTTCGAAGCGGATGCGCTTGCTCCACTCGGGCGTCTCGTTGGGCGCGGCCCAGCCTTCGTCCTTGGCCTGGGCCATGACCTGCGCCTTGACCTCGTCGCGGATCTGGTCGCGCACGGTCTGCGAGATGTAGGGCACGCGCACGTCACCCGCTTCGAGGCGCATGCCGCCCGCGACGGTGGCCGACGCAGCGGTGGCCGACACGGCCGCCTGGCGCTGCGCCTGCTGCGCGGCGATGGCTTCGGTCTGGGCCTGGGCCAGCAGCGCTTCCCCCACGTCCTTGGCGAGCGTGCCGCTTTGAATGAGGCCGCGGATCAGCTTGACCATGGCGGATTCGCCCGCGGGCGCGGCGGTCTGGGCCATGGCGGTGCCGGCCGACAGCACGAAGGCGGAGGCCACGGCCGCCGCGAGCGCGCACTGGCGGAGGGCCGGCATCGCGCCCCGGCGCGGGAGGGTGTTGTGCAGGGTGTTCATCGCTTCGTTCACTGGAGGAAAGGAGTCGGGCCGGGCGTCGGCCGTACAGGTGTGGAAAGTCATGGCCGGCGGCCTTTCATCGACACGCGCATCGGAAAGCGCATCGAGGCCGGCGGACGTTCGTCGACGCGATCGAGCCCGCGCACCAGCGCCAGCACGGCCTCGTCGATGTCCTCGGTGCCGGTGCCGCGCACCAGCTGGGCGCGCGTGGTCTTGCCGTCGGCGCCGAGCCACAGGTCGATCTGGATGTCGTCGAACACCAGCTGGCGCGTGCGCGGGTCGCGCGACAGCGCCTGCTGCAACATGCTCGACACGTAGCGCGCATACGAGCCGCTGCCCAGGCCGCCGCCACCGCCGGTGCCGCTCATGCCGCCGCCGCTGCCGGCCTGGATGCCGAAGGCGTCGTTGCCAGCCTGGCCGGCGCTGTCCATGGTCACCGGGTCGCCCAGGTCTTTCGAGGGGCTGGGCGGCGCGTCGTCCTTCGGCGCTTCCAGCGGCTCGACCGGCTTGGGCTCGGGCTCGACCACTTCGGGCTTGATCTTTTCCGGCTCGGGCTCGGGCAGCTTCTCGGGTTCGGGCGGCGGTGGCGGGGGCGGCGGCAGCATCAGCGTGGGCGCGTCGGCCACCACGCGCTTCTGGCTCGCGGTGTCGGACAGGAGCCGCCACACGAGCAGCGCCAGCGCCACGACGATCGCCAGGCCGATGACCACCCCGCCCCAGCGGCGCCACAGCGCGGCCGTTCCACCTGCACCACTGGAGCGCGGCGCAGGCAAGGCAGAAGAAATCGGGTCGCGAGGGTTCACGCTCCGGTCCTCACTTCTGCTTGCCGGTCACGAGGCCGATCTGGTTCAGCTCGATGCGGCGCAGCAGGTCGAGCACGTCGACCACCTTCGCGTACTGCACGCTGGCATCGCCGCGCACGATCACGGGAAAGTCGGGCGACAGCGCCTTCTCGGTGCGCAGGCGCTCTTCGAGCTCGGGCAGCGTGACCGGGTAGGCGTCCAGGAACACGTTGCCGGCGTTGTCGATCGTGATGGCCTTGGTCTTGGGCTTCTCCAGCGCCACCGAGGCGCTGGCCTTGGGCAGGTCGACCTTGATGCCCGGGATGCTGGCGTTGCTGGTGAGGATGAAGATCACCAGCACCACCAGCAGCACGTCGACGAAGGGCGTGATGTTGATGCCGCCCGTGCGCTTGCGCACGGCGAACTTCGCGGCTGTGTTTGCCATGGTGCGCGGTCCTCAGGCGCGGCGCGCCTGCACGGCCACCGGCAGCGAGCGGCCCTCGCCCTGCTCTTCGGCCAGGCGCGTGACGAACTCGTCGACGAACACGGCCATGTCGGCGCCGATGGCGTCCGAGCGCGAGGCCAGCCAGTTGTAGCCGAACAGCGCGGGGATCGCGACGCCCAGGCCGGCGGCGGTACACAGCAGCGCCGCAGCCATGCCGGGCGCCACCGAGTTGATGTCCACGGCGCCGGCCATGGCCGCCACCACGAACACCAGCATGATGCCGATCACGGTGCCGAACAGGCCCACGTACGGCGCGCCTTCGATGGTGGTCGACAGCCAGTTCATGCGCTTGGACATGCGCTCGGTCTCGCGCACCATCACGCCGTCCATCGCGGCGCGGATGGCGCCGATGGTGGAGGCCGACACGGCGTTCAGGTCGTAGCCGCGGTCATGGCGACGACGCATCTCCTCGATGGCCACTTCGTACAGGCGCCACAGCGAGGAATCGGCACGCACCTCTTGCGGCACGGTGTTGTTGGTGGCCAGGCGGTCCAGCGGCGCACCGGCGGCTTCGCGGAAGTGCTCGATGAAGGTGGCGTTGGCGCGCGAGGTGGCGCCGAAGTTGCGGCCCTTGCCGATCATGATGGCCCACGACAGCGCCATCATCAGGCCCAGCAGGCCGACCACGATCCACGCGTCCAGCGGCATCGCGGCCAGGATGAAGCCGAAGTGGCTCTTGCCGGCCTGCTGCTCGTCGGGACCGAAGGCGGCCAGGCGCGACTCGGCGCCTTGCGACACGGCATCGGCCAGCAGCAGCGCGTCGGGGCGTGCGACCTTCGACAGGCGCACTTCGTCGATCGCACCGGTGAACGGCGCAAAGCCGGCCACGGGTGCAGCGCCCGGTGCAGCGGGTGCGGCAGCCGGTGCATCGGCGCCGAGCGCGGCCGCGGTGTTCAGCGCGGGCAGCTTCGCGGCCAGCGACACGGCCGGACGGCCGCCCACATACAGCGCGACGCTGTCGCCCTCGGCCTTCACCGCCAGGTGCGACCACTGGCCGGCCTGCACCGGCTGGCCGGGCGTGCTGCGCTGGCCGTTCACCTGCACGAAGGGCACGCCCTGGTCGATGCCGACCACGAGCTCGCTGGCGCCGTCGCGGCGCGCATAGATCGCCTGGCGCGCACCGAGCGAATCGGGCTTGATCCAGGCCGAGAAGGTCAGCGTGCCGCCGGCCGTCACGGCCAGCGAGGGCGTGGCGGGCAGCATCAGCGCGCCGTTGCCGAGCTGGGCGCCCTTGCCGATGACCGTGCCTTCGACGGGCACCGCCGCGGTCTGGCCGTTGTTGCCGTAGGCGGTGGTGTCGCGCGGCGGCACTGCGCCTTCGGCGAAGTGGTAGACCAGCGTGTAGTCGGGGTCGAAGCTGCGCTGGCCGTTGCCCGAGGCCGGGGCCTTGGGGTTGCCGTAGTACATCCACAGCTTTTGCGGCGTGCCGGCCGAGACGTTGGGCACGTCGACCCAGATCAGCGCGATGCCCAGCAGCGGATCGAACTGCTCGATCTGGTGGTTGAGCACGGTCTTGTCGTCGCCCGCGACAAAGCGCAGGTCGGCGCCGGTCTCGCTCACGCCCTCGAACTTGAAGTTGCCCGTGTGCAGGCGCACCAGCACCGGCACGCGGCCGGCATCGCTGCCGATGGCGCCGGCCTGCGGGCCGCCGTCGATGGTGACGGGTTTGCGGTAGGCCCACTCGGCCTGCCACCAGGCATGGGCCAGGCCCGGCAGGAGCGTGCTCAACAGCGTGAGCGCGATGAAAAGAAGTCGTCGCATGACAGGGTTCTCCGGAAAGCTCGTGGAATGAGAAAAAAATCGAAAAGAGGAATGGCTGTTGCCGTCGGTCGTTCGTTCGGTCAGTAGCTCGCGGTGATGCTGAAATTCACCTGCGTGTCGTGCTTCTTGGTGCGCGGGCCGTCGACCAGCGGATAGCCGATGTCGACGCGGCCCGAGAAATACGTGCCCACCTTGAAGGTCGTGCCCACGCCCACCGAATACAGCGAGAAGCGGTCGGCCTGCTCGGGCAGCGGGCTCTTCAGGCGCAGCCGCGCGGCGTCGGCAAAGGCGTACACGCGCCAGTTCTCGACGGTGCTTCCCAGGAAGGCGAGCGGCTTGCTGCGCAACTCGACCGAGCCGACCACGCCGTAGTCGCCGGTGGCCTCGGCCGAGAGGTAGCCGCGCACCGAATTCATGCCGCCCGCGGCGATCTGCTCGCTCGAGACGAGCGGCGAATCGGTCATCTGCGCGTTGACGCGGAAGGCCACCTGCGTGCCGCCCTCGAAGCTGTGGGCGCCGTTGAGGTCGGTCTTGAGCACCATGAAGCTGGGCGAGGCCTTGTAGCGCTTGTAGTCGAAGGCCGCCCAGTCGCTGCCGTACTTGAACGAGCTGCTCGTGCCCGCCACCAGCGACACGCCCACGCCGTACTGGCTCTTGTCGGTCTGGCGGAAGCCCGAGTACGACAGCGTGATCGGTGCGTACTTGAGCGGCACGGTGTCGCCGCTGCCCTTGAGCGTCAGCGCTTCCTTGTTGTTCTTGAAGTCGACGCCCACGCTGAAGGCGTGCCACCAGTTGCCGGTGTTGGGCACCGTGTAGGTGGCCTTCAGGCCGATCGAGTGGCCCTTGCCCAGCACGGTGGTGCCGCCCACGGTGGCCACGTTGCTGTCGGACACGAAGGCGTTGGCTTCGAGGCTCCAGTTCGTGCCCTTGAGCGGCGCGTTGTACGAGGCCGAGAACACCTGCGTCTGGTTCAGGTCCTGCGGCGCGCCGAAGAAGCTGATGGAGGCGCTGTGGCCCATCTGCCAGAGGTTGTCGTGGCCCAGCGAGGCGCTGGCGCGCAGCTTGCGCGTGTCGGCGCTGTAGTCGTTGTTCAGGCCCACGCTGGCGCGCCACGGGCTCTGGTCCTCGACCTTCAGGTCGACGTCCATCGTGCCCGGCATCGCGCCGGGGCGCACCAGCGGCATCACCTGGCGCTTGGGGCTGCGGTTGAGCGCGGTGAGCTCGGCCTGGGCCTTGTTGAAGTCGGGCACGCCGCCCTCCTTCAGCGCCGGCACCTGGTCGCGCACGTCGAGCGGCGAGTTGTACTCGGCGCCCACCACGCGCACGCGGCCCACGCGGGTCTCGTTGACCTGCAGGAACACCACGCCCTGCGTGACCTGCTGTTCGGGCAGGTCGACGTACACCGACTGGTAGCCCGCCGCCTGGTAGGCCGCGAGCAGCGCGTCGCGCGCGCCCTCCACGTCCTTGAGCGTGCGCTCGGGGCCGAGGAAGGGCGTGACCGCCTTCTCGATGGCGCGGGCGTCGAGCACGGTGTTGCCGCGCACGATGTATTCGGCGATGTCGACCTTGCGGGCCGGTTCGGTGGCCGCGGGCGCACCCGCGGCCGGTGGGGTGGCCGAGGTCGCGGCCGGCGTGGAGACAGCGGCAGGTGCTTGTGCGAAGGCGCCCACCGGGGCACCGATCGCCATCACCGCCAGCCACACCGCTCTCCAGCAGGTCGGTGGGGCGTTCTTCTTCATGTCATGCATTTACAGCTCGGTTCTCAAGGATGAAGCTCGCGTGGCAGCGGCTCATGGTGGAGAGCCTTCATGTCGCTGCTGCGTACCGATACCTAGACGCACGGCGTGCGCGGCGACTGTCGTTTGTCACGAAAACTTCATCAAGAAATCGGCACGAGGTCCGGCGCGGCGGGTTTCGCGCACATAAGAAGAAGGGCCTCCGCATGGGAGGCCCTTCTGTTTTTTCCGCCGGCGCGGGTAGCGCAAAGGTTCAGCCGCTCAGCGTTTCAGCCCCCGCTGCTCGCCCGGCGTGAGCGACTGCATCTGCGCGGTGGTGAGCGCGCCCGCGCCGAGCACCTGCACCACGCCCTTGGGGTCGTAGGCCGCGCCGCTGCGCTCGCGGCCGGCACCACCGCCACCGCCCTCGCCGCCCGCGGGTTCGTTGCCGAAGCCGAGCACGCGCACGGTGAACACCGAAGGCAGCGCCTGGCGCTGGGCCGCGCGGTCGCGCTGCACGGCGTCCTGCGCCGCGGTGGCGGCCTGCGAGGCGGCCGCGCTGGCGTTGGTGAGCGCGCCCACGTTCACCGCCGCCACCACCGGGACGCCGGTGGACTTGCCCTGCACCTGGATGTTCTCGGCATTGGCCACGCGCAGCGCCGCCAGGTTCACGTTGCCCGACACGCGGATGCCCGCCTCGCCGGCGTCGATGGTGCCCAGCGGCGCGATCAGGTCGATGTCGCCCGGCGGCACCTCGGGGATCGGGTTCAGCGTGGCGATGCCGGCGCCGGTGTTGGGCGTGGTCGGCGACAGGCTGACGTTGCCGGCGTCGTCGTACAGGCGCCGCTGCGGCGTGTAGACCACGGTCGACTTCGAGCCGCGACCGGCGTTGATGTCGCCCTGCGCCGACCAGGCCAGGATGCCGCCGCCGAAGGTGGTGAAGATGCGGCTCTGGCCCAGCAGGATGCTGTCCAGCGAGTAGATCTGCACCTCGCCCGCGCCCTGCGTCAGCACGCCCGAGCCCTCGCCCGGCACGAAGCCGCCGTCCACGCCCACCAGCGTGCGCCCGCCCGGCACGAGGATGTTCACGTTGCCGCCGAAGTTGGTGTGGATGCCGGCGTCGAGCGCGTCGTACACGCCGATGTCGCTGGGCCGGCCGGCGGCCGTCCAGGCGTCGCGCCGCAGATAGTTCTTGCCGGCCTGCGGGCGCTTGGTGAACGGGTCCGAGCTGCTCGCGTAGTAGTTGGCGCTGCTGAACATGGTCAGGTCGCCCTGGTAGCGGCGCGCGCCGCCGTCGGCGCCCTGCGCGGGGAACAGCGTGGCGATGGCCTCGCGCCCGCGCAGGTAGCTGCCCCGGCGCGGGCCGCCCTCTTCGTTGTACTCGCGCCCGCCGGCGCGCAGCTCGGCGAAGTACACGTTGCGCAGGTACACCTGCTGCTGCTCGGGCGGCAGCGCGGCGAAGAAGGCCTGTGCGTCCATGGTGGCGGCATCGAAGTGGCGGCCCTGGCTGTTGCGTCCGCCGAAGCGATCGCGCAGCCAGTTCACCAGGTGCAGGCCTTCGGCCAGGCCGAACTCACGCACGAGGTCGCGGCGCGTGCTGCCGCCCCCTTCGCTGCGCTGGCCGTCGATCTCGGCCTGCTTGCGCTTCAGGTAGGCATCGGCGCCGGCCTCGTCGCCGCCGTAGCCGAACTGCTGCGACAGCCAGCCGGCCAGCGTGAGTTCGCCGCCGTAGCTGTACAGCGCGGTGCCGGGCTGGTCGGCGAAGGGCTGGCCGCTCGCGGCGCGGCGCTTCGGATCGAGGTAGCGCGCGGCAAAGCCGGCCCAGTCCGGCCCGTCGCGGCCCACGCCCACCGCCACCGAGATGCCGGCGCCGCTGCTGCGGTCGCCCGGCTTCACGTTGACGATGGCGCCCAGGCTCTTGAGCTCGCCCTTGTCGGCCATGTACAGCTCGCGCCCGGCGCTCAGTACCAGCTCGCCGGGGCCGGCGATGTGGAAGCTGCTGTTGCGGATGTCGCGCCCGGCCTCCACCACCGACACGTCGTCGGCGTGGCGGTGCACGATCAGGTTGCCGCGCGCCGAGGCGGCGTTCAGCGTCTGCGGCTGCGGCGGCAGTTCCGGCCGGCCGGGGAAGTCGCGCCCGCGCCAGCCCGCGCCCTCCGACGGCACGAGATCGACCTCGCCCAGCGCGGTGCCGGCACCGACGATGTCGCGCCCGGCGCGGATCGCCACCGGGCCGGCGCCTTCGTACCAGAGCCCGTTCGGCGTCGCCACGCCGGTGTTGGAGCCGCGGTAGACGATCGAGCCGGTGCGCAGGCCCACGATGTCGCCCTCCAGCGCATAGAAGCGCGACGGCGGCTGGCCCGCCGGCGCCACGTCGGCCACGCTGGGCGAGGTGAGCGTGAACAGCGGAAAGCGCAGCCACGAATTCTGGCCGTCCAGTGCAATGGAGGGCAGCAGCGCGTCGGCGGCCGTGTTGTGGATCAGCTCGCGGCCGTACCAGAGTTCGCCGCCCAGCGCGGCGAAGCCCGGCTGGAACGGGTCCACCAGCCGCGACGGATCGGCGCCCGAGGGCGTGATGGTGTAGCCCGCCGCGTGAATGGAGTCGCGCGCCAGCAGCTCCAGCTGCGCGGTGCGCTTCACCGCGTACTGCGGGCCGACCGGCGACGGCGCCAGCGTGAGGCTCCAGGGCGACAGCACCGGCCCGTTGCTCGATTCGTCGCGCACGCCCGAGCTCGCGCTGCCGTAGTACAGGCTGCCGCTGGCCGCCAGCGCGCGCAGCACGGCCGGGTAGACGAAGCGGCCGTCGGTCGCCTGGTGGTTGGTGCGATCGCCCAGGTCGGTCCAGCCCAGCGTCGGCGTGAGGTTGCCGCCGGCGCTGAACAGGTCGATCGCGGTCGACGGCGTCCACAGCGAGAACCAGGTCCAGCCCTCGCCCGGGTGCTGCGTGCCGTTGGCGCTGAAGGGCGTGCCGTGCGTGAGCGTGGGCACGCGCCCCGGATCGGCCACGCCGCCCAGCACCAGGTCGCCGCGCGCGTCGAGACGCACGCCGGCGTCGCCGGGAATCAGCACCGGGCCGCCCGAGGCGATCGACGAACCCGCGACGTAGGGGCTGAGCGCGCGCGAGTCCTTCGGGCCGGGCGTGCCGAAGTCCAGCTCGATGCCGCCCACCGCGCCGCTTTCCAGCCGCAGCGCGCCGCGCAGGTTGGCGAAGACCCCGTTCAGGTCCAGCCGCATGCGGTCGTAGCGCTGGAGGCTGCCGGCCTGCCAGGTGGTGCTGGCGGGCACTGCGCGCACCTCGGGCGCCGGGTTCAGCGTGCCGCCGATGCGCACGTCCAGGTCGCCGCCGCCGGTCAGCAGCAGCTCGCCCGCGCGCGTCACGCGGCCGGTGCTGCCCACGGCGAGATGCAGGCCCTGGCTGCGCGCCACGTAGGTGGCGCTGTGGTCGCCCATCTGCTCCATCATCCCGGCGTTGCCGCCGGTCTCGAACACCAGGTTGCCGCCGCCCAGCGTGCCGATGCCGGTGAAGCCGACCAGGTAGGGCCAGAGGCCGCCGAGGTCGTAGGTCGTGCCTTCGTGGCCCGCGACGTAGCTGCCGAAGTTGATCCACCACGCGGTGGGCACGCCCTCGGCGCCCGGCACCACGCTGCCGGTGCCCTGGCGCCACAGCCAGTTGCCGAGCATGGCGCTGGGCATCTGCTTGCGGAACACGCCCAGTTCGTCGGTGGTGCGGCGCATGTTGCCGCGCACGCCGATGGTGTCGCCGCGCGCATCGCCTTGCACGCGCATGCGCAGGTTGCCGCCGTGGTCGGGGTACCAGGCGCGGTACAGGCTCTGGCTGTCCACGAACTGCTCGAAGATGTCGTAGCCACCGTTGAGCACCGTGCCTTGCGGACCCTTGGCGCGCGGCAGGTGGAAGTCGGCGTCGTCCGCGCGCGCCGCGGCGCGGGTGCCGGCGGTGTAGATGCCGTAGGGCGAGCGCTGCGTGAAGTCGTTGCCGGCCAGCATGTCCAGGTCGCCGGTGCCGGTGCGCACCACGCTGAACAGCGGCTGGCGCACGGGGTAGGACTTGAAGTCCCAGACCTCGGGGGTCTCGGAGACCAGGTCGCAATAGCCGATGTCGCACATGCCCCAGGACACCTCCTCCGGCGTGACGATGCTGCCCAAGCTGCCCCAGCCTTCGTCGGCCGCCTTCTGGTTCCAGGCCCACACCTTGCCGCCGGAGACCAGCTCCTTCGTGAAGGCGTTGCCGTAGTGCGTGTCGGCCAGCAGCAGGTCGCGCTGCGGCCCGCGCGGCTGCAGCGCGCGGCTGTCGGCGGCCTGCGTGTCGGCGCCGGCCACCAGGCGCATCGACCACGACTGCGAGCCCTCAGCCAGCATCGGCGCGATGGCGAAGTTGCGGCCCTGGTTGCCGTCGCCATCGGCCAGGCGCAGCCGCACCGACGCCGCGCCGCCAGGCAGCACGACCACCGTCTCGGCCGGGATGACGGCGCCGCGCTGCAGCGGCACCTCGCGCGCCAGCACCGGGCCGTTGTAGCGGTAGAACGGCGGCTGGTTGACGTCCAGCACGGCGCCGTCGGGGAACGGCAGCGGCACGCCGACCGGCCACAGCATCGGGCCGACCTTGGCCGCGCCCGCCAGCCGCACGCCGGGGTCCAGCTGCATGTTCGCGCCCAGCACGAGCGGCTGCGCCAGCACGGTGCCGGCCGCATGAAGGACCTGGCCGGACGCATCGCGCACCGCGCCGCCGAGCACCGTGCCCGCGGGCAGCGTGTAGCCCTCGGTGAGCACCGCGCGCACCGGCAGCACGGTGCCGGCGGCCAGGCTCATGGCCTTGAGCGGCGCCTGGAAGTTGAGCGCGCGCCCGGGCTGCAGGAAGGTGTTCTCGGCCAGCGTGACCACGCCGCCGCGCGGCACCACCACGTCGCCGCCGAAAGGCACGCGCCCTTTCAGCAGCACCCAGCCGTCGTCGTCGCGCGTGGCCGGCAGCGCCGAGGTGTCGAAGCCGTCGTTGATGCTGCCGTGGATCTTCAGGTTGCCGCCCGCGCGCATCACCAGCGCGCCGGCCTCGCCCGAGCCGTAGACGCCGGTGCGCTGCGTGCGCGCGTTGAGGCTGTCGTAGCGGAAGGCCGAAAGGTCGAGGTCGCCGTCGATCTGCAGGTCGCCGTCGGGCGTGCGGCTCACGATCTGCACGCCGGGGCGCAGGTGGAAGGCATCGCCGTAGGCGCGCAGGCCGGCCAGCCGGCCGTCGACCAGTGCGCTGTTGGCCAGCACGTTGCGCATGAAGGCCGTGCTGTCCTCGTGCTTGGCCTGCAGGTAGGCCTGGTCGATGCGCTGGTAGGGCCGCCCGCTGATGTCCGGGTCGGTGCCCGTGGGCGCGTCGTCGTAGCGGAAGAAGCCGTTGACGGTGATCGTGCGCGCGCCCTCGATGCGCTGCGTGCCGCCGGCGTCGATGTCGATGTCGTTGCCGCGCGCGCCGCCCAGGCGGGGCGCGTTGAGTTCCACCGTGCCGAAGGCGCGCGGCGTGCCATGGGTGCCGGCGCGCAGGTCCATGCGCGCGCCGCTCTCCAGCACGAGGCGGCCCTTGCCGCTGTCGATCTCGATGGTGGCGCGGTTGGGCGCCTCGATGGCCTGGCCGTAGCTGTCCACGCGCAGCCGCGTGCCGTGCGCGTCGAGCAGCGCGTTGCTGGAAATGGTGACGCCGTCGCGTGCCGCCAGCCGGATGCTGCCGACCTGCACGCCGCCGGCGTCCACGGTGCCGGCCACGGTGAGGTGGCCGCCGTCGACCGAGAGGTTGATCTCGCGCGCCTTCAGCTCGTCGCCCACCACCAGGTCGCCCTGCTTGAGCTGGAAGCTGCGCTCGCCGACCACGCCGCCGTCGGTCAGGCGGCGGTTCAGGCCGGCGAAGTCGGCCAGGCGCTGCGCGCGCACGTCGATGCGCCCGGCCGCGTAGGGCACCGCCGTGCCGCCCGCGTCGTACTCGCCGCTGCTGCCGCCGGCGATGCGGCCCAGCAGCTCGACCTGGCCGGCGCCCGCGCCGAGCGCGGTGACGGCCAGCCGGCCGGCGCGGTTGTTCTGCGCCGAGAGGTCGATCTGCGCGCCCTGTGTCTGGCGCACGTTGCCCGTGCGGCTTTCGATCTCCACGTCGCCGCCCCAGCTGTACTTGTCGACGTCGAAGAAGCGCAGGCGCCGCCCGGCCAGGTCCAGCCGCGCGCCGTCGTGCAGCTGCACGTCGCCGTCGGCGCGCAGCACCAGCTTGCCGCTAGGCAGCACCACCGCGGTGTCGAGCGTCACGCTGCGCCCGTCGATGGCGATCTCGGCGCCCAGCGCGCGCGACGCGTCGGCGTCGGTCATCGTGGCCGGTTGCATGCCTTGCGGCGCGGCCACGCGCACGTTGCCGCCGGCGGTGTAGCGCATCACCGAGCCGGCCTCGCCGGTCAACAGCGGCGTGTCGATGCGCAGCGCGCCGCCCGTGCGCACATGGCCCTTGGCCGCCTCGTCCCACGCGCCCTGCGACTGGTAGACCGAGAGCGAGCCCTTCTGGCGCGCCGTGACCTGTTCGCTCGCGTTGAGTTGCACCTCGCCGAAGCCCAGCACCAGCCGGTCCATGTCGTGCACGGTGTCCACGCGCATGTCGCGCGCGGCGCCCAGTTCGATGCGCCGCGCGTCGATCTGCAGCCGGCCGCTGCCGGTGCCCGCGCCGCCGGTGGCCACCAGGCCGGGCGGCGTGCGCGTGCCGTTCCACACCAGCACGTCGGTGTGGATGCGCGCCACGCTGTCGGCATCGCCCCAGCCGTAGATCGCGGGCGTGGTCAGCATCAGGCGCGCGATCGTCGACCGGCCGGTGGCGGGGTCGATGGTCGACAGCTGCGTCGAGCCGAAGAAGTTGACCGCGTCGCGCACAGTGAACACCAGGTTCTCCAGCGCCGGCGCGCCGGTGCTGGTGTCGCCGCGCAGCAGGCGGTCGAGCACGGACTGGTTCAGCGTCAGGCCCGGCGGCAGCGCGCCGCGCGCGGCGGCGTCGCCCAGCGCGCGTTCGCCGCCCACGTTGATGCCGCCCAGTGCCAGCACCAGGTTGCGCGTGCCGTAGCGTGTGCTCTCGCCCAGCGTGAAGGCCTGGTCGGTGGCGGCGGTGATGGTGCCTTCGGAATACAGCCGCGCGCCGGCGCTGCAGCTGCCGCTGGGGGTGCACACGCCGATGTCGATGCGGCCGGGGCCCGTTTGTCCGCCGCTGGACGCGGACGGCGGCTGGATGTCGATCCAGCCGTTGGACACCGCCAGCACGCTGCGCAAGCCCGGCTCGTAGATGTAGCCGCGGCGCGAGTCCCAGGCCGCCGGCCCGCGGCCCAGCGTGTCGATGCCCGCACCAGACTCGACGGTGATGCCCGAGTCGCGGCGGTCGGTGACCAGGAACACCTCGCCCGCGCGCAGCACCGCGCCTTCGCGCAGCACGATGCCCTCGGCGGCGCTGCTGAAGCCCAGGCGGTTGGCGTCCTTCAGCCGGTCGGCCGCGGTGGCGTCCTGCACGAAGGTGCCCGCCGGCGCGCCGCCGATGGCCAGCTGCGCGGCGCCGATGGCGTTGAGGTCGCGCGCATGCAGCGAGGTGCCCTTGAAGTCCGGCGTGGGCGCGGCGCCGTCGCCCAGCACCTCGAAGGAGCGCGCCGTTCCGCCGAGCACCAGTGCCGTGCCGCCCATGCCGTCGCCCACCGTGGCGTAGCGCGCGGTGCCGGCGAAGCGCAGCGCGGGTTCGCCGGGCATCTCGCCCGCCGAGCCCTTCAGGCCGAACTGGAAGCGCAGCGCCTTGGCATCGCGTTCCAGCAGCGGGCGCGGCACGCCGTCGCGCAGCGCCTGCGCCACGGCGAAGTCGGCATAACCGGTCTCGTTGTACTGCGCGTAGGTGCGCAGCACGTCGCCCGGCGTGAACACCGCCTGCAGCGGCAGCGCGTCGTGGATGCCGGTGCCGGCCACGCCCAATTGCGCGGGCGCGGTGTAGGAGCCGTTGCGCATCGCCGTCGCGCTGCCCGGCGCGCCGACCTGCGCGGCCAGCCCGTTGAGCTCGACGCGGAAGGCGCCGGGCAGCAGCGCGTAGGTAGAGGGCATCAGCGTGTAGCGGCCCGGCGGCAGGCCGGGCACGCCGGCGCCGATGGTGATCTGCCGGCCCAGCGCCGGATCGCTCGCGCCCTTCTCGGCGTTGAGCGGCGCCTGCAGCGGCTGCACGCCCGGCACGATGGCATAGACCGGGTTGGTGGCCAGGCCGGGCAGCACGAAGCCCTTGCGCTGCGCGCCCACCTGCACCAGCGGGTGCATGCGCGCGTCGGTGGAGCCGCCGCGACCGGCCAGGAAGGCGGTGCCGGTGAGCGTGCCGCCGCCCGACATGTCGAGCACCGCGCCCTCGCGCACGTCCACCGCGTGGCCGGACAGCGTGATGGCCGGGCCGACGCCGGGCACGCGGTAGGCCACGTCCTTGCCGTTGAAGAGATAGGTCAGCCCGTCCTGCGTGCCGCCGTAGGGCATCAGCAGCCCGTCGGCGCTGACCGAGGTCAGGCTGCCCGCATGCAGCTGCACGGTGCTGGTGGAGGTGTCGCCGAAGACGCTGCCCAGCGCGATGCCGCCCAGCGGCGCGCGCAGCACGCCGCGCTGCTCGATGTGGGCGGCGTGGAAGGTGAGCGAACCGAAGGCCGACTGCGGCATGGCCGGCGTGTCGCCCACGCGCTCGATCACCAGCCGGCGGTTCATGTCCATCTCGGCCTGGCGGGTGCCCCACTTGTCGATGACGTTGCGCTGGCCGACCTGCACCAGCCCGCTGTCGCCGGTGGCCGGGTAGATCTGCGCCGCCGCCAGCGTGAGGTCGCCCGGCACGTAGAACCTGGCGTTGTTCGAGAAACGCAGGTCGCCGCTGCTGCGCAGCAGCGTGCGGTCGAAGGCGTTGCGCTCCACGACCAGGTCCTCGGGCACGTTGCGCACGATGGTGCCGCGCACGCCCTGCTGCACCATGCCCGCCAGGTCGATGAGCTGCGCGTCCAGCCGCAGCGAACTGCCGGCCGACACCAGCGGCACGCCCAGCGTGCCGGCCCCCCCGCCCGCGTTGCGCGAGCCGAGCACCGGGTTGGGCAGGATGTAGTCGTCGGGCTGGGTGCGCCCGCTGGCGGCCAGGCGGATGTAGGGCGCCGCCAGTGCCACACGCGCATCGGTCGCGGACGCATCGGCCAGGGCCAGCGCGGTGGTGGTCAGGCGCAGGCTCTGACCCAGCGAGAGATCGACGCTGCCGTCGAAGGACAGCATGCCGTGGCTGAGCAGCGACAGGTTGTCGAAGCCGCCGTCGTGGATGCGGTCGACGCCGATGCGCGCCGTGCCGTAGGCCAGCGCGCCGTGCGCCTGGCCCGGGCGCAGGCCGGCGGCGTCGGCCACCGCGCTGCGGCCCTGCACCTGCGCCAGCAGCATCTCGCGCGGCACGCGCACCGCGTCGTCGACGTTCTCACCCTTCAGGTTGTAGCGCGCTACCTGGCCGTAGATGGGCGTGTCCAGGTTCAGCGCCAGCATGCCGCCGGCCGCGCCCGCGCCGCCCGCGGCGGCGCGCATGTCGCCGTCCAGGAACAGGCCGCGGAAGGAACTCAGCGCGATGGTGCCGCCGTGGCTGGCGACCTCGGTCGCGCCACGGCCCGGCAGGTCGAGCGTCGCCGAGGTGCCCGAGGCCTCCAGCCGCGCGCCGGGGCGCAGCACCACGAAGGCATCGGCCGCGTCCACCTGCGTGGCATCGAGCACGTGGCGCGCGCCGATCTCGATGGTGCCGCCGTTGGCCACCTGGCCGTAGCGGTGGCCGCGCGCGTCGGTGGCCACCACCGGGCGCGCGGCGACGTCGATCAGCGCGTGCTCGCCGATCCAGTACGAGCGCGCGTTGGGCATGCCGTCGGCCAGGTTGCGCGCGTTGCCCGTGCCGTGCTCGCCCGGCAGCAGCGAGACGCGCCCGCCCCAGGCCGAGAGCGTGCCATCGACCGTGATCTGGTCGTTGCCGCGCAGCGTGAGCGTGCGGCCGGGGTCGAGCGCGATGTGGGCGCCCTCGCCCACCACCAGCGGCGCGCGCTGGTAGAGCGTGCCGGCCTCCAGCGTCAGGTCGGCGCCGGCGCGCTGGGTGAGCTTCTGCTTCACCGGGTCGTCCTGGTACACCGGCGGGGTCCACAGCGGCAGCGCGGTGGACGGGTCGGCGCCGGTGGGCGCGAGCGCGCCGGCGACGGGGTCGAAGCGCTGCACCGGCATGCGCACGTCCACGCGCGCGCCGTCGGCCACGGCCATGCCGTCCTGGCCGCGCACCGAGTACTGCGCGAAGCCGCTGCGGAACAAGTCGGTGTCCAGGCGCAGCAGCGGCCGCACCGCGACCGCACGCGGCAGCGCGGTGCCGGCGACGATCGGCGTGCCCGCGGGCATCACGGTGTCGGCGGCGGCCACCGTGCCGGCCTTGTACGACGTGGTCTTGGGCGGGATCGGCAGGCCCGACGGGAACACGTCCTTGGGCAGCACGTAGCCCTTGGCCAGCAGGGTGATGGCCGCCAGCACGCTGCCGGCCGGCACCGTCTGGCCCGGCTCGTAGCCCTTGCCGTCGAGCAGGAACGCCTGCGTGCCCGGCGGCACCACCCAGTCGGCGCCGGTGATGACGGTGCGCGCGTTGCTGACGCCGGGTTGCACGCTCTCCTTGAGCGCCTCGCCCGGCAGCGCGCGCGACACCGTGACGGCGAAGTCCATCGGGATCTCGCTGCCGGCGGCGATGACGTAGTCGCCGGCCAGCCGCAGGTGCACGGTGCTGCTGCGCCCCGCCGCGAGCTGTCCGTCGCCGCCCGCGGGCAGCTCGCCGATGCCGATGGCCGCGCCGTTGGCCAGCGTCAGCTTGCCGCCGCCCTTCACGCCGTGGCCGCGCACCTCGCCGTCCATGCGCAGCGTGCCCGGGCCCGCGCCTTCGTTGCCGGGCTGGGCTGCCATCAGCGTCACGTCGCCGCCGCGGCCGCCGCGCAGTTCGTTGCCGGCCAGCAGCGCCGCACCGCCCGACACGTCGACCAGGCTGCGCGCGCCGAGCACCACGTCGCCGGTGCTGCGCAGCGTGACCTGCCCGCCATCGACATAGGGCAGGCCCTCGATGCGATCGGGCGACTGCGCGACGTGGCTCCACAGGCCGCGCGCATCCAGCCGCACGCCCTCGCCCACCGCCACGCGCGGCGCGTAGCCGACCGGCAGCACGTCGGCGATGGAGATGTCGACCCAGCTGCCGCCGTTGGCGCTGGCGAAGCGGCTGACCAGGTCGCCCAGCGCGATGCTGCCGCCGCGCGCGATCAGGTCGGCGTCCACCGCCACCGTGGGCGCGTGCAGCGCGATGCTGCCGCCGGGCGCGACGGCGAGCGCGGACGTCACGGCCACCGTGTCGTTCGCATAGGCGACGACACCGCCCAGGCGCTGGCGCTGCAGCCACCGGCTGTCGATGCGCACATGACCCGCGAGCTCCTTCGGCAGTGCCTCGCCGGCGGCCAGCGCATCGGCCAGCGTGGCGGGCGAGATCGGCGCCTCGGCGAAGGTGACGCGGTCGACCCGCGCGGACGGGTTGTCGCGCAGCAGGCCGGTGGCGGCGTCGTACACCGGCGCCACGCCGCCGATGACCAGGCGCCCGGCCAGCGGCGCAGCCGTCTGCAGCTGGCGGTAGCTGTCCAGGCCCGCATCGCGCTTGCGCTGCTGGCGCTCGCCCTGGAACACGGTGGCGTCGATGTCGCCTTCGAGCACCGCGGCGCGCGTGCCGACCTGCACCTGGCCGGCATCGCGGCCCACGGTGTAGCCGTTTTCCAGCCGCTCGCGCGGCGCGATCAGCGGGTTGTAGAAGTAGCCGGTGGTGGTCTTGCCCCAGCGCGCGTGCTCGTCCTCGAAGCCGCGGTACAGGCCGGTGTAGACGATGTCGGCCGGCGCGGTCGACAGGTTGTACAGGCGCCCGTCGGGACCCTTGAGCCAGCTCTGCTGCAGCCGGCCGGTCTGCACATCGAGCGTGCCGCCGGCCACGTTGATGCGCGAGCCACGCTGCGTGACCAGCTCGCCGCCCGCGAAGGCCACCGTGCCGCCCGACGCGGCCCATTCGCCGACGGTGTGGCCGTCGGTGTTGAGGTAGCCGCCGACCTCCAGCAGGCCGCCGCCGGTGTACCAGCGCTCGCCGGCGTAGCCGTTGACGCCGGCCGCCACGCGCACGAGGTCGCGGCGGTCGATCCACATGTCCAGGTTGTTCAGGCGCTTGCCGTCGCGGTTGAGCGGCGCGTCGCGCTGCTCGTTGCCCTGCACGTTGATCTTCACGTTGTTGGACGCCATGGCCACGCCGACGCCGACCGCGCCCGCCACGTCGATGGCGGCGCCGCTGGCCACGCGCGTGCGGCGCTCGGCGCGCGCCTGCACCTGGCCGCCGGTGGCCAGGGTGAGCGAGCCGCCGTCGAAGTCGATGTCGCCGGCCGAGTCGATCTTCACCAGCGACTGGTCGCGGCGGTTGTAGCCGCCGTCGCTCAGGCGCATCGAGTCCTTCAGCAGGGTGTCGCGCTGCACGTCGAGCGCGGTGGCGCCGTCGTTCTCCAGCACGATCGCGCTGGTGCTCTGCGGCGCCAGCGTGACGCGCGCCTCGCCGGCCTCGCCCACCGCCCGCAGGTGCAGCGTGCCGCGCGTGTTGACCGAGCTACTGGACAGCAGCACGCCCTGCTGCTCCACGGTCTTGCCGACCAGGGTCACGTCGCCGGTCGGCGCGGCGATCAGGCCGGTGTTGCGCACGCGGCCGGCGGCGCTGCCGGCCAGGCGCAGCGGATCGACCTCGTTGCCGCGCGTGCTCGAGTCGCTGTTGCCGTCGGTGCCCATGCCCTTGCGGATCACGAAGGCGTCGCCGGCGGCCAGCACGGTCTGGCCGTTGGCGGTCGTGATGCTGCCGTGGTTGTGCGCCTCGCGCCCGGCCAGCAGCACATAGCCGCCGCCCTCGGTCACGCTGGTGGGCCGGCGCGTGGCGATGCGCGCGCCGGGCTCCACCACCACGTCGGCGGTGGCCGCGCCGTGCGTGGCGCCGGTGGCGTGGAGCACCAGGTCGTTGGCCAGCACCGGCACCTGGGTGCTGCCGCGCGTTTCGCTGTACAGGCCCCGCTTGAACTGCGCGTCGCTCATGCCCGCGGCCGCGGCCACGAGGTTGCGCGTGTCGACCTGGCTGCTGCCGCTGAACACGATGCCGTTGCGGTTCACGACCATCACCGTGCCGTCGGCCTGGATCTGCCCCTGGATCTGCGAGGGCCGCGCCTTCGGGTCGTTCACGCGGTTGAGCACCGACCAGCTGGCCTGCTGGTCGAACTTCACGGTGGTGTTCCTGCCGACGTTGAAGGTCTCCCAGTTGAGGATGGCCTTGTCGCCCGTCTGCTCGACCGTGACCACGGTGCGGCCCGCGGCCTGGCGCTGCGAATCGGGCGTGAGCGGGCGCGCGTTGTGCCAGCCGGCGGTGAGCGAATTCGTGTCGACCTTCAGGCCGCCTTCGGCCAGGCCGTCGGGCACCGACGGGTCGTGCTGCGCGGCGGCGCGCGCCGCGGCCTGCGCCGACTGCTGCGCCGCGATGGCGCGCGCCGCCAGGTTCAGGTTGCCGAGGGACTGCTGCAGCTGTTCGTTCGCACGCTGCTGCTGCGCCTGCGGCCCCGCGAGCATCGCGGCGGGCAGGCCGTTGGGCAGGCGGCCGGTGGCCAGCGCGGTGCTCTGCGCCATGTTCTTCTGCGCCATCCACGCGCCGCTGAACGCCTGCTGCGCCTGCGCGCCGTCGAACGCGGCGCCGCCGGCCAGCAGCAGCGCGATGGCGCGCACCAGCGGCGTGAGCCGGACCTGCGCGAATGCGGCAGACGAATAAGAAGAAGAGGACGCGTTCGGCGGATTGCGCCGGGACACCGTGCGGCGGCTGCTGCGTTGCATGCGGACTTCCATGGGTTCGTGTTTCGTTGCTCGATCGGGGCCACGAAGCGCAAGGGCCCGTGGACTACCGAGCTATGACAGCGAAGGTCCGGCGCGACTGCACCATGTCACGAAATCTTCACGAACGCACTTCAGGCGCTCGCGGCGCCCAGCAGCACGATGCCGCCGGGCAGCTGCGTGAGTTCGGCGCCGTACACGTCGCGCACGAGGAAGGCCACGTCGTCCAGCCGGTCGATGGAGAAGCTGGCCTGCACGCGGCTGCGGCCCAGCGCCTCGTTCGTGAGGATGAGCCGGCCGTGGCGGTAGCGGTTGACCTCGGCCACCACCTGCGACAGCGGCACCTGGTCGAACACGAGCTGGCGGCGGCGCCAGGCGACGACGGGGCCGGTGTCCACGCCCGTCACGACGCCGAGCCCCGCGGGGCCGTAGCGCAGCTGCCGGCCTTCGTCGAGCCGCGCCTGCTGCGTGCCCTGCGCCACATCGACCTGGCCCGCGAGGCAGGTCACGCAGACCTCGCCGTCGAGGTGGCGGATGTTGAAGCGCGCGCGCGTGGCCGACACCGTGCCACCGCCCGCCGCGACCGTGACGCGCGCCGAGGCCGGGCCGCCGGCCAGCACCTCGGCCTCGCCGGACACCAGCTCGATGGCCTCGCCTGCAAGCTCCGGCGTCGCGCCGCGCCGCAGGTTGATGCGCGTCTGCGTGTTCATCTGCAGCACCACGCCGTCGCCCATGGCGACCTCGCGCTGCTCGCCGGTGGCGGTGCGGTAGTCGTCGCCCCATTCGGCGACCGAGGGCCACAGCGCCAGCGGCGGCGACACCGCGAGGTAGGCGACCGACGCCGCGACCGCACCGCCCAGGAAGGCACGGCGACCGGGCACCGGCAGACGGCGGGCCGCCTCGCGCGCTTCCTGCTGGCGCACGCGCTGCGCGGCCGGCGCCATGGCCTGCCACACCTGGCGCGCCTGCACGAAGGCCTGCGCGTGCTCGCGGCTGCGCGCGCACCAGCGCCGGAAGGCCTGGGCGTCGTCTTCGGTGGCCTGTTGCGAGCCGAGCCGCACCACCCAGGCTTGCGCTTCGCGTTGCAGGGTCTGCTTCATGGCCTCGGTCGCCTGGGGTTCTTCAGCGGTCATCATGGGGAGACTGTTTTCCGGCGCCGGGACCGAAGCGCTGGATGAAATCCCGCCCGAGCCGCTCGCAGCAATGTTCCAGGCCGGCGCGCAATTCCTTCTCGACGGTGCGCGCCGACACGCCGTAGCGCGCCGCGATGTCCTTGTGCGGCATCTCGTCGACGCGCGCGGCCAGCACGATGGCGCGGCGGCGGCGCGGCAGCTCGGCCAGCGCGCGCTCGAGCGCCTCGATTTCGTTGCGCGCCTCGGCGCCGCGCGCGGGGTCGGCGGCCTCGTCGGCCATGTCGTACAGCGCCTCGACCTCGCCCACGCTCAGCAGCCGCGAATTGCTCTTGCGCTGGTCTTCCGCCACGTTGAGCGCGATGCGGAACAGATAGGCCGAGGGGTAGCGCACGGCGCTGCGCACGGTCGAGTTCTCCACGCGCAGGTAGGCCTCCTGCAGCGCATCGTTGGCGAGGTCTTCCGAGCCGAGGCGGTGGTGCAGGTGCTTGCGGAACTGCGCATAGCGCGCGAGGAACAGCGCGCGCAGCGAGGCCTTGATCGATTCGGACATGCGACTCAGCCTGCGCGCGCGCGCAGGTACGGCCGGCAGTCGCGCGCCGGGTCGGGGCGCGGGGTCAGCAGCAGCGTGACGGGCTGCGGCAGCGCGGCCGGCGGCGGCGTGTCCAGCCCGAGCGTGCGCAGGCTGGCGAGCACGGTGGCGTCGCGCGCCGGCACGCCGCTTCCTTCGAGCAGGCGTGCCTCGGTGACGGCGCCTGCCGGGTCGATCCACAACTGGACCGCGAGCCGGTAGCGGCCGAAGGCGTCGGGCTGCGCGATGCACAGCACGCGCGTGACCGCCCCCTGCAGCACGGCCGCGTAGGCCTGCAAGGCCGGGACGTTTCCGGCCGGGGCGGCGCCCGTCGGCGCGCGTTCATCGGGGGCGGCGGTCGCCGGCTGTGTCGGCACGAGCGTGAACGCGCTGGCTCCGGTGTAGCGCGCCACCAGCCCGGTGCCCACGAGCATCCGCTGCAGCGCGTCGCGCGGTGCGAAGTCGCCCTGCACCGGCGACGCCTCGCGGCCGTCGGTGAGGCGGCTGGTGACGAGCACCGAATGCCCGGTGAGGTGGCCGAAGACGGCGAGGGAGCGTGCCAGCGGCTGCGCCGGCAGATCGAAATGCAGCGC
Source organism: Variovorax boronicumulans (assembly GCF_009811375.1). Classification (NCBI taxonomy): domain Bacteria; kingdom Pseudomonadati; phylum Pseudomonadota; class Betaproteobacteria; order Burkholderiales; family Comamonadaceae; genus Variovorax; species Variovorax boronicumulans. The sequence goes on along the minus strand of NZ_BKDH01000001.1, from coordinate 1,446,334 downwards.
CGGCGCGTCGCTCGCCGGGTCGTCGGCTGCCGCGGCATGGGCGGCGCACATCACCAGCGCCATGACGAGGCACCAGGACAGTGTCAGGCCACCGCCCGATGCGGAAGTACGTGTCATGTGACGGAGGATCAACAGCAGCAACGAAGGGTCTGGAAAGCGGCCGTCCGCCGTGCGGCCCGGGTGAGCGTGCGGGCGAGACTAGCGACCGCACGTGACCGACATGTGACGTTTCGTTCACACTTCCGGCCTCGCGAGATTCCGTCTTCTTCCTGACTTGCACGCGGTCCAGACTGCCCGGTTGGCCGTGATCGCGGCACGGCGTTCCTTCTTCTTTTTTTCCTGGAGTGCAACGATGCGCGTCGGTGTGTGGCTGTTCGGCGTGATGCTCTCGGTGATCGGCACTGGCGCGGCGGCGCAGACGCCGCCCTCCGGTGGCGGCGAGGCCGACGGCAGCTGCGTCGAAGTGGTGGTGAACGGCGAGCGCACGCCCGCCTACGACTGCCTGACCCGCAAGCTCGCGCCCACGATGCCGGCACGCGGGCCGGACGACGCGGCGCCCGGGCTGGCCTCGGAAGCGATCACGCAGCGGCCGGGCAATCAGCTGGGCTTGTTCAATCGCGCGGCGACCGGGCATCGCATGGGCAACACCTTCGGCACCTCGGTGTATCCGCAGCGTCCGCCGCCGGCGGTGTACACCTCGCCGCTGCTGCCGGCGCGGCCCTGAGCGAGGCCATGCGGGAAAAAAGGCCGGGCGTTCAGAGTTGCTGGGTCACCAGCACCACGAACCCGGCCAGCGAAATGGCGACGCCAATGGCTTTCCTGAAGGTCTTCAACATGTCGTGTGCTCCATCGGTGAGATCCGTGAGCCTCGATGGTGCGCCGCTTGCGGGCGCTGCGGGTTTGGCAATCCCGATGGCCGGGATAGAAAAACTTCAACCGCGGGCTGCGGCGGGTGCGGATGAACCCGGTCAGCTCGCCCGTGCGCCGGTCCGGGCTTCGGCGAGCGACAGGCGCTCGCGGGCGAACTGGCTGGCCCGCAGGCGCACGCGCGCGACCGCGGCGTCCAGCGAGGGCTGCTGCATGAAGACGAGCACGCCGCGCTTGAGCCCGCGCAGGCGAAGTTCGGCCACGCCGGCATAGCGGCCGCCGGTGGTCTGGCGGATGTCGATCTCGCTGGACCAACCGTCGGAAAGTTCGACGAAAAGATGTTGCTGTGTGGCGCTCATGTCAGTGAGGAGCTTAGGGCTACTGCCGGCGCCGCCCTAGGACATAGTTCCTAGGTATTAGCATTTAATTTCGTTTAATAACAATTTCACGCGCTTCGCGCAAAGGGACACCATGTGTGAACATCCGCATGACTTTCGGCACTCGCGCCGAAACAGCGTGCCATCTAGGATGGAGCGGCCGTGATCCGTCTCCCTCTTTCTGCGCACCCTCCCGACCGGCCTGCCCCGCAGGTCGACACCGTCCGCCCCGATTTCCGCGCCGCCGCATGAAGGACGAGACCCACTCCGCCGAACACCTCTACACCATCGAAGTCGAAGGCCGCAACGTCACGGTGCGCGACGTGATGGTGGCGGCATTCACCTACCGCATCAAGCTCGAGGAACTGCTCGGCTCGCCCCGGCAGGTCGCGCACTGCTACCGGCTCTGGCGCCGGCTCGAGCGGCTCGACGAACCGCCCATGACCCGTCTGGACATCAAGTACGCCACCGCCTGGCGCGACGCGCATGCGCAGGCCTGGCAGGTGGCGCAGGTGTTTCTCACCGACCCGCACACCAAGACCTTCGTGCTGCGGCTCGCCGCCCCCTAGAGCGCGTCAGCGCATGTGCGCCATGTCGCGGATGTCGGAGCGCAGCGCGCTGCGGTCGGCGCCCACGAGCGGCAGGTTGACCAGCAACTCGAGCCGGCGGCGCAGCGAGTACAGCACCTGGAGCGCGCCATGCGCCGCGTCGTCGGGGCCGGTGTTGGCGCCGGCCACGTCGGGGTAAGGCCACAGGGCCGCATCGGGCTGGCCGGGCCAGCGCGGCTGCAGCGGTTCGAGCGCGGGGTCGAGCGTGATGACGACATCGGCGTTGTGCGATCCCGCGCGCGCCAGCAGGTCCCAGCTGCGCGGCGGCGAGGTCGGCAAGGCCATGCCGGCGCTGCCCAGCGCCTCGACGGCCGCGGGATGCACGTCCGCCGCCAGCCGCCCCGGCTGCCCGCACGAGCGCACCGAAAAGCGCTTCGCATCGAGGTGGGCAAGACAGGCCTCGGCCAGCACGCTGCGCAGCGAATTGCGCCGCGAGACAAAGACAACCTCGATCCGTTTCTGCATGGTCGAACGACTATAGCCACGCCGTGTGGCAGGTGGGTGCCGAAGCACAGGGACCCTTTTGCAGACGCCTGTTTACCCCGGACCTGCAGACATGACAAATAAGTGTAAACACTCGTAAACCTTGCGGGATGGGTCGGCGTTAGAACCGCATGACAACCGACCCCTCCCTCGTTGTGCTTGCTTTCCTGGTCGGTCTTGCCGCGGGCGTGACGCTCATGAGCATGCTGGCGGTCCTGCGTTCCGACCAGGACATGCCGCACTCCGAGCACACCCGGCTGTAAGGCAGACCGCGGGCATCGCCTGCCGGCACATGGCCGGCCGGCGCAAGCGGGCGCGCTTGTTCAGAACCCCGACTGCTCGATCAGCACCGAGGTCGCCGCATGGACCCAGCGGCGGGCCAGGCTCTCGCGGGTGCCTTCGAAATGCGCGCGCACCTCGCGCACCCCGTCGACCGGCGCGTCGTCTTCTCCCTCCACCGTCACGCGGAACCAGGCTTCGGCCGGACGCAGGTCTTTCTTCTGCGCGGTCGGGTTGAGCGCGATGGGGCCGCCGTGGTCCTGCGCCAGCAGCAGGTGCGGCAGCCGGCGCACCGGGCTGTTGTCGATGGCGCGCACCTGTCCTTCGAGCTTGCGCGTGCGGCCCTTGACGAGGATCACCGCGCGGCTGCCGGCCGCCAGGCGCTGGCGGTCGTGCTCGGGCACCAGCGCCTCCACGCGCCAGCGCCGCCCGTCGACCACCATCGCCATCAGTTGCGACGGCGCCACCCACGTGCCGGACTGCAGCAGCGGATCGACGTCGCGCAGCGTGCCGCCGTGCGCCGCCACGAGCCGCAGGCGCAGCAGCTCGGCGTCGCGCGCGCGGCGTTCGGTGTCCCAGCGGCTGGCCTGCTGCTCGGCCAGCACCTGCTGCGCCGCCGGGCGTTCTTCCAGGCCCATGGCGCCGCGCGCCGCGCGTGCGTAGGCGCTGGACATCACGCGCGCCTTCTCGCGCTCCTCGGTCTGGCCGGGCGCCTCGAGCGTGACCAGCGACTGCCCCGCTGCCACGGTCGCGCCGTCGCTGGTTTCCATCGCCGCCAGCCGCGCCGCGTAAGGCGAGAACACGGGCTGCTCGACGCCGGCCCGGAGCACGCCCGGCGCCGAGATGCCGCCGTGCCACGGCACCAGCAGCACGGCCGCCACGAGTGCGAGCAGCAGCACCGCGCCGAGGCGCCGCCGCGGCCTGATCTCGCCGCGCCGCGCGTGCCACACGCTCAACTCGGCCATCACCGGCCGCACCACGAACACGCCCATCTCGACGATGAAAAGGAACACACCCAGCGCCTTGAAAAACGCGTGGTAGACGACGACCGCGATGCCGATGAACAGCACCAGCCGGTAGACCCAGGTGGCGAACGCGAAGGCGATGAGAAAGCGCCGGAAGCCCGGCGTCAGCGTCTCGGGCGACGGGTCGTCGAAGCCCAGCAGCCAGCGCCGCAGTGCACGCTTGGCCTGCTGCCCGGCACGTTCGTGCAGGCCCGGAAAATCCAGCGCATCGGTCAGCATGTAGTAGCCGTCGAAGCGCATGAAGGGGCTGGCGTTCACCGCGAGCGTCAGCACCCAGGCCGTCGTCGCCAGAAAGAACAGCGCGTTGCGCAGGTCGCCGTCGGGCATGAAGGCCCACAACAACGTCGACCACGCGGCCAGCACCAGCTCGGCGCAGATGCCGGCCGACGCGATGGCCAGGCGATGCCGCGAGCGCGCCAGCCTCCAGCTTTCGCCGGTGTCGGTGTAGGCCATCGGCCACATCACCAGCAGCGCGACGCCCATGTGCCCCACGCGCACGCCGTGGCGCGTGGACATGAGCGCGTGCCCCATCTCGTGCAGCAGCTTCGACACCACGAGCGCGCCGGCAAAGCCCAGCACGCCCTCCCAGCTGATGGCGCCGCGCAGCTGGGCCGCCACCGTGTCCCATTGCCGCGCGGCCAGCAGCATGCCGACGCCGGCGGCGAGTGCGGTGAGCGCCACGAACCAGCGGCTGTAGAGCCACTCGACCCAGGGCAGCATCTTCTCGAGCAGCCGCGCCGGCCGCACCAGCGGAATGCGCACGAAGAGGTAGTTGTTGAGCAGCCATCGCCAGGCCGGCATCGGCGGCTTGCGGCGCACGGTGCGCAGCAGCTGGTGCTGTTCGAGAAAGCCCTGGAAGCGCGCCACGTCGTCGGCGTCGGGCGCCAGCGGTGTGTCGCGTTCGATCGCCTGCGCGATGCGCGCAGCGTCGGCCATCGGCCAGCGCTGCAGGATCTCGAACTCCAGCCAGCCGATGCGAAAGAACAGGTTGCGCACCGGGTCGCACACGTGCCAGGCCGGCGAGCCGTCGCCGTTGGCGCCGGCCGGATGGATCTGCAGTTCCTCGCGCAGCGCCGGCCACGGCGGCGGCGCTGCAGCACCCGCAGGGGCGCCACGGCCTGCGGGCGCCGTGCCGCTCAGCACCCGCACCACTCCCGCGCCGCCGCGAACGGCCGGCGCAGCAGCAGGTAGCCGAGCACGGTCCACTCGCCCGACACGCGCGCCGTGCCGCGCAGGCCGATGCGCGCCACGCCCGAGGGCTCGCTCAGGTGGCCGCGCAGCTGGTAGCTCGCCACGCCGTTGGGCGCCTCGACCGCCTGGTAGCCGGCGTGGTCGAGCCGGGCCGACACCGGGTCCAGCGGCGCCACGCGCAGGAACAAGGTCATGGGCGCGCCCGGCGCCAGGTTGACCGCCTCGCTCACCGGCGCCCAGGCCTGCACGCCGAGCACGGCCGGGTCGGCCAGCAGCCCGACGCGCTCGCCGGTCTGCACCGGGCGGCCGGCCCAGTCGTCGGGGTCGGAGTACACGAACACGCCCGCGGCCGGCGCCTTGATCTGCAGCTGCGCCACTTCGCGCTGCAGCGCACCCACCTCCACCTCGCGCTCACGCAGCTTGCCTTCGGCCAGGCTCAGCTCGGCCTTGGCCGACTGCGACTCGATGGCCCGCTGCGAGGCCTGGTGCAGTTCCAGCCGCGCGGTCGACAGCGCCGCGCGCGCCACGGCCAGCCGGTTGTCCAGCGTGGTGTCGTCGAGCTCGGCGATGGTCTGGTCGGCCACCACCGGCGTGTTGGGCGGCACGGTCATGCGGCGGATCACGCCGTCGCGCGGCGAGGCGATCACCTGGCTGCGCGTGGAGATCACCTCGGCCTGCAGCAGCGCGTACTCGCGCACCGGCACCAGGAGCGCGAGCGGCAGCAGCGCCAGCGCCCAGCGCAGCGGCTTGCGCGCCCAGGCTTCCTGCAGCAGCGTGCCGATGGAGCGGCGGCGCCCGGTCAGTGCCCACCACGCATGGCCGTACATCGCGGCGGCCTGCAGCAGCAAGAACTCGGGCGCCTTGGCGTCGAACTCGGTAGGCCACGGCGCCTCGCGCGCCAGGAACAGCGCGCCGCGCGCGCGGCCGTCGGGGTCGGCCATGGGCAGCACCCACACCTGGTCGGGCAGCCAGTCGGCCCACGACGCGGCGAGCGCCGGCGGCAGCATGCCGGGCGACAGCGCCAGCACGCGCGCGGCGGCCGGCAGTTCGTCCAGCCGCGCCTTCAGGTGGTCGGCCACCGAGGCCAGCCACAGCGCATAGGGCGAGTCGGACTCGACATCGGCCAACCCCGAATGCGCCACCAGCCGCGTGCGGCGCGCGCCGAAGAAGCCGACCAGCGCGGCCTGCCGGTACGGCGCGAGCGCGTGGGTCTCGTTGCAGATCAGGAAGGCCAGGTCGGCCGGGCGCTGCGCCGCCCGCACCTTCGCGGCCAGCGCATGGAACGCGAGATCGGTCACGACGCTCCGCCCTTGCCGCGCGCGGCGCTCATCCCCTGCCGACCGGCGCGCGCACCTGCCCGCTCATGCCCGGCAGCACCTGGCCGGCCGCGTCGCCCGCGAGTTCGGCCTCGATCTCGATGGTCTGGCTCACCGCGTCCACGCGGCCCGACACGCGCGTGACCTTCAACACCACCGCAGCGCCGGTCTCGTCGACCGTGGCGTCCAGGCGCTGGCCGGTCTTCAGCCACGCGAGCCATTGCGAGGGCACGTTCATGCGCGCCTTCAGCGGGCCGTTGCCGACCAGCTCGACCACCGGCGCGCCGGGGTTCACGCCCTGCCCCACCTTCACGTGCACGCGCGCCACCTTGCCGGCGAACGGCGCCACGAAATTGCACTGCGCGATCTGCGCGTCGAAGATGCGGACCTGGCTCTGCGCCTTGTTCACGTTGGCCGCCGCCAGCTCGACCTCGATCTCGGCCGCCGACTGCAGGCCCTGCAGCTTCAGCTTGCCCACGTACTGCACCTTGGCGGCTTCGTGCTCGGCCCGCGCGGCGGCGCGGCGCGCCTGGATCTCGTCGCATTCGTAGGCGGCCAACACCTGGCCCGCGCGCACCGTGTCGCCCAGGCTCACCGGCACCTTCGCGAAGCGGCCCGGGGCCGAGGCCGAGAGCACGCTTTCCTGCGCGGCCACCACGAGAAAACGCACCGGCGCCAGGTTGCCCGGCGCACCCGCCGGGGCGCTGCGCGGCGCGGGTGCCGGCTGGGCGCCGGCCTGCAGGGCGCCACCCAGGGCGCAGGCCAGGAGCACGCCGATGCGAAGCACGGAGAAGGACGACGGTTTCAAGGGCGGGCTCGCTTTCACTTCTGCGTCACCGTGGCGCCCGTGCGCGCGAGGCGCCGCACGTCCGTGATCACCGACAGCGTCGCCGCCTCGGCGAAGGCGCTCACGGCACTCTCCGTGGTCACGGCCGGCACGTAGCTCGCGTAGTTCTGCGAGAGCAGCTCGCGCCCGCCCGGCTCGGCCAGCGTGAGCCGCCACTGGGCGCGCGTGGTGCCGCGCTGCTGCGGCACATTGCGCTGGAAGGCCAGCGTGAGCACGAGCGCATCGGCCGACCCCGAGGCCACCAGCTCGTTGCGCGTGACGATGCGCTCGACCGCGCTGCGCACCGCCGCTTCGCTCACGCCCGCTGGCAGGTCGCGCACGCGCACGGTCACCGGCCGGTTTCGCACCGGGATCAGCGCCGCTTCGAGGAACACCGCCTTCTCGCCCTCGGCCATGCTCTGCTCGATGGCCTTGGCGACGGTCTTGATGTCGGTGCTGGCCACCGTGGCCGGCATCAGGTCGATGCCGACCGAATTGAGCACCCGGCCGTACGAGGTCTGCGTGGCCGCATAGGCCGTGGCCAGCTGGAAGCGCGACACCAGCGCACGCGCATCGACGCGCAGCGCCTCGAGCTCGCTCTCGAGCTGGTTGCTGGCGCCGGCGCGCGCCACGCTGGCCATGCGCTGGTCGACGCGGCTGGATTCGGCCGCCAGCTCCTGGTCGACCACCGCCAGCTTGTAGCGCTCGGCCGACACGCGCACCTGCGTGACCACCGCCATGGTCAGCGCCAGGCGGCGGGCTTCGTCGGTCTTCTTGCGCGCGTCGTTGGTGCGGTTGATGGCCGGGATGGCCGCCAGCCGGAACAGGTCCATCGACAGGCTCACGCCCGCGTCGCTCCAGTTGCTGTTGTAGAGGAAGGAGTTGGAGTCGTAGCGCGCCCCGGCATACAGGTTCAGGCTGGGGAACAACGAGGCGATCTGCTTCTTGGTCTCGGCGATGCCGATGCGCGCCTTGTAGTCTTCTTCGCGCAGTTCGGCGCGGTTTTCCAGCGCAGCGATCTCGAGCTTGTCGATGTCCAGCGTGACCGGCGCGCGCCCGTCCTGTGGCCCTTCGACCAGCGTGAAGTCGACGCCCGGCGGCAGGCTCATGAGCGCGGCCAGTTCGCGCTTGGCGAACTGCATTTCCTGGCGCTTGGCGTTGACCAGCGACATCGCATCGAGCAGCGCGCGCTGGTAGGCCAGGCCCTGCGCGGGCGGCAGCACGCCGGCGCGCTCGGCCTCGCGCGATTTCTTCAACGCGTCCTCGATGCGCACGGCCAGCCGGTCGGCGTCGCCGATGAGTTGCTGCGCGCCGATGGCGCGCCAGTAGGCGCTGCGCACGTCCTGCGCGATGTTCTGCAGGATCTTGCGGCGGCGCTCCTCCGCGATGTTGACTTCGTCGGCCGCCTGCTTGGCGCGGAAGTAGCTGATGCCGAAGTCGAGCGCGTTCCACGACAGCGTGGCACGGCCGTAGTAGTGCGAGCGCTGCTCCGAGGTCGAAGGCCGCAGGCTCACCACGCGGTCTTCGATGCCGATGCTGGTGCCGCCCGAATCGTTGCTGCGGTCGTTGTAGCCGGCGTCGGCCACCAGCTTGGGCAGCATGTCGGCGGCCGACACGTCGAGCAGGCCGCGCGCCAGGGCCGACTCCATGAGCTTGAGGCGGTAGTCGGCGTTGTACTTGAGCGCGCGCGCCAGCACCTCGGAATACGTCATGGGCGTGGCGACCGCGGCCTGGTCCTTGTACAGCTGCTTCTGGTCGTGGCGCACGCGTACCACGATCTCGTCGCGCGTGAGCTGCACCGGCGTCATGCTGCAGCCGGCCAGCATCAACGCGGCCGCCGCGGCGGTCCACGACAGGGGGAAACGAAGGGTCAACGCGGGTTGCTTGTGAATGTCGGTCATGGTGCTCGATGGGTAGGACATGGTTCGATGGCTCCGGCGTTTTTCTCTGCGTCGATCAACTCGTGGGCACGCGCACGGTGGGCGTGGCGCGCTGCGGATGCCGCAGCAGCTCGCGCACTGCGTCGCGCTCCGCGGCGGCCGCGGCCACGCGGCTGGAGAACGAACGCGCCGTGTCGGCGGCCACCGGCGCGGTGGCACCGGCCGCCGGCGCCGCCTCGGCCTGCGCCGCCTCGGTGGACGGATGCGCCGCATCGGCGCGCGGCACCACGATGCGCCCGCCGTCGCGCGCGGGTGCCTCCTGCGGCGCTTGCTGCTGCGGCACCGAGAAGCTGTCGAAGTCGCCGAACAGCGGGCTCGCGCCGTCGACCAGCTTGCCGGCCGTGACACCGCGCAGCGCGAGCGTCTGCTCCACGTCGCGCACCATGCGCAGCGAGAAGGCCACGCCGTCGCGGCTCACGTGCTCGGCATAGTCCACGCCCTGCGGCTCGCCCCACAGGTCGGTGGGACGGTCTTCGCCGAAGAGGCGGTCGCCACCCAGCGCGCGCGCGGCGATCGCGCCCGACAGCATCTGGCTCAGGCGCTGCGATTCCTGCACCGCGATCTGCACGAACAGCGCCGGCGTCATCGACTGGTCGATGCGGCGGCTGGTGTCGCCGAAGTCCGCCGGGAACACCTGGTCGCCCGTGAGCGGCCGGTGCTGCGAAGTGCCATTGATCGTGACGACCAGCTTCGCCGTGCTGGTGCTGCCGTCGGCGTCGGTGATGACGTAGTCGAACACCTCGGTCAGCGTCTGGCCGTCGCCCAGCGAGGCCACGCGCACATTGCTGGCGTTCACCGAATAGCTGTAGCTGCCGTCGGCGTTCAGGCGCAAGTTGCCGTAGCGGCCCGCCGTCGATCCGCCGATGGTGCCGGCCACGCCCTCGAAAGAAACACCCATGACCGGCGTCGGCGTGCGATCGGCGCCGAGGCGGTCGGCCACGTCGTTCGCGCCCATGCCGTCGCCGCCGAACACGTTGCCGGTGGCCGTGGCGCCGGGGCGCGCGGTGCCGATGGCGGTGGCGTCGTTGCGTGCCGTGGGCACGTCGTCGATCACCAGCACGCGCAGCGTGCCCTGCGTGGTGTCGCCGTCGCGGTCGGTCACCTGCAGCGCGATGTCGTCGGTGACCTGCCCGCCCGCATGGCTCTGCGCGGCGCCCAGCACGTAGGTGTAGCGCACGGTGCCCGTGGCCGCGTCGAAGCCGGTGAGCGTGATGCGCCCGCGGTCGGTGGCGATGGTGACCGGGCTCGTGCCGAGCGCGGCCAGCTGCGCCGGCGTGAGCGGGGTGCCGTGCACCGCGATGCTGCCCAGGCCGTCGGGCGCGGTGACGAAGAAGCTGCCCGAGACGGTCTCGCTCGCGTCGCCCGGCTCGACCAGGCCGCGCTCGTACACGGTGGCCTGCCCGGCCGTGTCGGGGCCGTTGTTGTCGCCGATCACCAGCGTCACGCCGTCGTTGGCGCCGTGGATGGTGAGGGTCAGCGTGGCGGTGCTGGTGTCGCCGTCCGCGTCGGTGATCGTGTAGCTCACCACCTCAGTCAGCGTGTCGCCCACGACCAGCGCCTGCACGCGCGGGTCGGCGTTGTTCAGCGTGTAGGTGTAGCTGCCGTCGGCATTCAGCACGATGCGCCCGTAGGTGGTGGTGATCGGCACGCCCACCGTGCCGGCCACGCCGCCGAAGCTCACGCCCGTCACCGGCACGCCGTTGGCGTCGTCGGCGCCGAGGGTGTCGTTGGCCTTCACGTCGCCGCCCACCGTGTTCGGCACGCCGTCCTCGGTGATGGCATGGGCGTCGTTCACGGCCTCGGGCACGTCGTCCACGATGCGCACGGTGAGCGTGCCCGTGGCCGTGTCGCCGCCGGCGTCGGTCACCACCAGCGCGATGTCTTCCGTGCTCTCGGTGGCGTTCGGCTGCGCCACCTGCCCGTCCAGCGTGTAGGTGTAGGCCAGCTCGCCCGTCGTCGGCACGCCGCCCACCGAACTGGTGGGCGTGAAGCCGGTGAGCACCAGCGTGCCGCGCGGCGTGTCGATGGTGACCGGCGTCGTGCCCAGGTTCGCCAGCTCGGCCAGCGTCAGCGTGCGGTTGCCCACGGTGACGCTGCGCATGCCGTCGCTCGCCGAGACCACGATCGTGCCGGTGGTGCGCTCGCGGGTGTCGGGGCCGGCCGGGCCGTCGACCAGCCCGCGCTCGTGCACCTCCGCCTGCCCCGTGGCCGCGCCGTTGCCGTCCACCGCACCGATGGCCGGGTCGCCGTCCAGGCGGCCGTGGATGGTGATCGTGAGCGTGGCGGTGCTGGTGTCGCCGTCGGCATCGGTGATCGTGTAGCGCACCGTCTCGGTCAGCTGCTCGTTGGTCTTGAGCGCGTTGACGGCGGCGTTGTCGTTGTCCAGCGTGTAGGTGTAGCTGCCGTCGGCGTTCAGCACGATGGCGCCGTACGTGGTCGTGAGCGACACGCCCACCGTGCCGGCGGCGCCGCCGAAGCTCACGCCCGTCACCGGCACGCCGTTGCCGTTGTCCGCGCCGTCGCGGTCGTTGGCCTTCACGTTGCCGCTCACCGTGTCGGGCACCGCGTCCTCGGTGATGGCGGCCGTGTCGTCGGTGGCCTGCGGCGTGTCGTTGACGATGAGCACGGTGAGCGTGCCGTTGGCCACGTCGCCGTCGCGGTCGGTCACCGACAGCGCGATCTGCTCGGTCACCTCGGTCAGCACGCCGCCGGAGCGGTGGCTCTGCGGCGCGCCCAGCACGTAGGTGTAGCTGACCGCGCCGCCGGTCACGATGCCGTTGGGCAGCGTGGTGCCGCTGAAGCCCGTCAGCTGGATCTGGCCGTCGGGCGTGTTGATCGTGATCGGCGCGCCCGGCGTGAGCGCCTGCAATTGCGCCAGCGTCACCACCGTGCCGCCGACGTTGATGCTCGCCACGCCGTCCGCCGCGGTGATGTTGAAGCTGCTGGCGGCGCGCTCGCCGGTGTCGGTGATGCTCACCAGGCCCGACTCGAACACCGTGACCTGCCCGGTCGCCGCGCCGTTGGCGTCGGTGACGGCGATGCCCGGCAGGTCGTTGGCGCCGCGGATGGTGATCGTGAGCGTGGCGGTGCCGGTGTCGCCGTCGGCATCGGTGATCGTGTAGCGCACCTGCTCGGTCAGCGTCTCGCCGACCGACAGCGCCTGCACGCGCGCGTCGGCGTTGTTCAGCGTGTAGGTGTAGCTGCCGTCGGCGTTCAGCACGATCGAACCGTAGGTCGTGGTGATCGACGCGCCCACCGTGCCGGCTGCGCCGCCGAAGCTCACGCCCGTGATCGGCGCCACGTTGCGGTCGTCCGCACCGATGGTGTCGTTGCTCGCCACGTTGCCCGACACCGTGTTCGGCGCGGCGTCTTCGGTGATGGCGGCCGTGTCGTCGGTGGCCTGCGGCACGTCGTCCACGATGCGCACGGTGAGCGTGCCCGTGGCCGTGGCACCGCCGGCGTCGGTCACCTGCAGGGCGATCGCTTCGGTGCTCTCGGTCGCGCCCGGCTGCGCCACCTGCGCGCGCAGCGTGTAGGTGTAGGCCAGGTTGCCCGCCGTGGGCACGCCACCCACCGAGGTGGTGGCCGTGAAGCCCGTCAGCGTGATCGTGCCCAGCGGCGTCGTGATGACGACCGGCGTGGTGCCCAGGTTGGCCAGCTCGGCCAGCGTCAGCGTGCGCCCGCCCACGGTGACGGTCTGCAGGCCGTCGGCCGCCGACACCGTGACGACGCCGCTGCCGTTCTCGCGCGCATCGGGACCGGCCGGGCCGTCGACCAGCCCGCGCTCGTGGACCTCGGTCTGGCCCGTGGCCGCGCCGTTGCCGTCCACCGGCACGATCTCGGGGCTGGCGTCGGTGCGGCCGTGGATGGTGATCGTCAGCGTGGTGGTCGAGGTGTCGCCGTCCGCGTCGGTGAGGGTGTAGCTCACCGTGTCCGTGAGCGTCTCGCCGTCTTTCAGCGCGTTGACGCGCGGGTCGGTGTTGTCCAGCGTGTAGCTGTAGCTGCCGTCGGCGTTCAGCACGATGGAACCGTACTCCGTGTCCAGCGCGCTGCCCACGGTGCCGGCCGCGCCGCCGAAGCTCACGCCCGTCACCGGCACGGCCGTGTCCGCGCCCTCGCGGTCGTTGGTCTTCACGTTGCCGGTCGCGGTGTTCGGCGCGGCGTCTTCGGTGACGCTGTTCGTGTCGGGGTTCGCGGTGGGCACGTCGTTCACGATCAGCACCGTGAGCGTGCCACTGGCCACGTCACCGTCGCGGTCGGTCACGCTCAGCGCCACCGCCTCGGTCACTTCGCCCGCGCTGTGGTTCTGCGCCGAGGTCAGCGTGTAGGTGTAGCTGACCGTGCCGTCGATCACGACGCCGTTGGACAGCGTGGTGCCGCTGAAGCCCGTGAGGCGGATCTGGCCGTCGGGCGTGTTGATCGTGATCGGCGCGCCCGGCGTGAGCGCCTGCAGCTGCGCCAGCGTCACCATCGTGCCGCCGACGTTGATGCTCGCCACGCCGTCGGCCGCCGCGATATTGAAGCCGGCGCCCGCCGTCTCGCTCGTGTCGCCCACGCTCGTCAGGCCCGACTCGTGCACCGTCACCTGGCCGGTCGCGTTGCCGTTGGCGTCGGTCACCGTGATGCCCGGCACGTCGTTGCTGGCGCCGCGGATCGTGATGGTGATCTGCGCGATGTCGGTGCCGCCCGCGCCGTCGGAGATGGCGTAGGTGAAAAGGTCGGTGAGCGTCTCGCCGGCGATCAGCGCCTGCACGCGCGGGTCGCTGTTGTCCAGCGTGTAGGTGTAGCTGCCGTCGGCGTTCAGCACGATGCTGCCGTGGGTGCCGGTGAGCGGGCTGCCCAGCGTGCCGGCCGTGCCGGCGCCGACCTCGGGGCCGGTGCGGATGCTGGTGACCGTGAGCGTGGTGCTGTCGGGGTCGTGGTCGGCCTCGCCGGGAATGCGCCCGCTGATGACGTTGCTGCCCACCGAGGGCGTGTCTTCGTCGATGCTGTGCGTGTCGTCCACCGCGATCGGCGGGTCGTTCACGGCGGTGATGGTCAGCGTGCCGGTGAGCACGTTGCTGTTCAGCGGCTGCGGGCCACCCGCGTTGCCGCCGGGCTGCACGTTGTTGCCGTCGTTGAGCACGATGGTGTAGACGCGCTCGTTGTCGGTGCCGAAGGCGGTCGGGTTGTCGCTGCTGCTGCGGTAGGACAGCTGGTCGAGCACCGCGCGCACCTCGGCCACGGTGGTGTCGGCGTCGAACTGCACCACCAGTGGCGCGCCATTGCCGCCCGAGACGCTGACGCCCGGGGGCAGCACGCCGTTGACGAACAGCTGGTCGCCCGGCTGGTAACCGTCCAGGCTCACGGTGAGCAAGCCCGCGCCGAACACGCCGGCGGCCAGGCCGGGCGTGGTCGCCAGGTCGAGGTCGCCGACTGTGCCGCCGCTGACCAGCGCCACGGGCGGAATGCTGACGCCGGTGCCGGTCTGGTTGTTCTCCACCGCGGTCGCGCCGGTGGTGCCGCCGATCACCGGCGCGTCGTTGCGCGGCGCGATGGTGGTCGACACGTTGCGCAGCACCGACCACTGGCTGGTGGCGTCGTTGACGGTGGCGCTGATGTCGCCGCTGCCCGCCGCCACCGGCGCATCGGACACGCGCACGACCAGCCCGCCGGGCGTGCCGTTGAAGTCGGCCGCCGGCACGAAGCGCAGTTGCGCACTGGTGGGCAGCAGCAAGGCGCTGGTGTCGGACGCGCCCGTCGGCACGGCGAGCCAGTCGGTACCGTTCAGGCTGTACTCCCACGCGCCCTGCGCGGCATTGGCGTTGTTGCCCACGATGGCGATGCCGCCGAACGAGGTCGATGCATCGCCGCCGCCGCTGATGGACGTCTGGTTGTCGGTCGCGTCGCCGTAGCCGCCGCCCAGCAGCGTGTCGACGCGCACACCGGCACCCGTCACGTCCTCGACGCCCGCGGGCACGGTCGCATCGGTCGCCGTCGGCCGGTCGTTCCCGTTGATCACCGTGGTGCTGAGCACGATGGTGCCGGCGCTGTAGACGGTGGTGCCGCCGTTGTTGGCACCCGCCACGTTGACCGTCGAGCCCGAGGTGGGATCGGCCGTGGCGCTGTCGTTGTTGGTGTCGGTCTCGACCAGCCGCACGGTCAGCGTGGTGGGCGTGCCGTGGAAGTTGGCGGCCGGCACGAAGCGCAGCTGCGCGTCGGCCGCCAGCACCAGGGCGGTGCCGTCGGTGCGTGCGCCGACGGGAATCCAGGTGCTGCCGTTGTCCAGCGAGTACTGCCAGGCCCCTTGCGCGGGGTCCGGGACGTGGCCCGTGATCGCGACCCCGAAGAAGGTGTCGGACGAACTGCCGCCGGTGCCACCGTTGCCGCTGTTGTCGATCAGGTCGGCGCCGTCGTCGAAGTGCGAGCCGAACAGGGTGCCCACGGGGGTGCCGGCCGCGTTGTTGCCCACGTCTTCGGTGACGTTCGGCAGCGTCTGGGTGGTGCCGCCCACCACCACCGGCGCATCGTTGACCGGCGCCACCGTGAAGACGAAGGTGCGCGTGGTGACCAGGCGGTTGCCGACCCCGTCCGCGTAGGCGAAGGTGCCGGTCGTGCTGTTGTCGCCGGGCGCCAGGCTGCCCGGACGCCCGCCGGTGTGGCCCTCGTCGTTGACCACCACGGTCACGGTGAAGGCGCCGTTCCAGTCGGCCGGCAACGCGGCGCCGGGGGCGTCGGGCAGCGCGATCGAGATGGCGTTGATGCGGCTGTTGATCTGCGCCAGCGTGCCGGTGATGGTGATGCTGGTGCCGCCCAAGGGGCCGACCGAGCCGCCGCTGCCGCCCACGCCGTTGATGACGAAGCCCGGGGGCACCGACACCGTGGCTGTCAGCACGTCGGTGGCGGCCGCGTCCTGGTCGGTGACCGTGAGGCCGGTCAGCGTGACGCTGCCGTTGCCCTCGTCCACCGTCGGGTTGCCGGCCGCGATGTGGGCCGGGTCGTTGATCGACGACGGGAACAGCGTGCGGTAGGCCGAGGCCACGTTGGCCGTCAGCCCGGCGGGGATCAGCGCGTAGGGGTTGACGTTGGTGGTGGGCACCGCCACCGTGCCGCCGCTCGCGTTGTTGTTCTGGCCGCCGTTGGCGCCGCCCGCCAGCGCGCCGCTGCTGTTCTCGCGCAGGCGGTCGTCCACGACGACCTGCACGCGGTAGGTCTGGTCGGTGTTGGCCAGGCTGCCGCCCAGCGCCACCTGCAGGCCGTCGAGGTAGGCCTGCACCTGCGCGCGCGTGCCGCGGATGACGAGCGCGCTGCCGGTGCCGTCGTAGGTGCTGTCGATGGTCACGCCCGAGCCGGCTGCATTGCTCGAGGTGATGGTGATGGCGTCGCTGCCGCCGTCCGTGTACTGCACCGCGCCCAGCGGCGCGCCCGTGCCGTTGGTGATGCGCACGGTGACCTGCAGGAAATCGGCTTCGCCGGGCGCGATGCCGCCGCCGTCGCCGTCGATGTCCAGGTCGCGCACGACGAAGCCCGGCACGGCCGACGGCGTGCTGCCGCCCGTCAGGTACAGCGGCGTGTTCGGGTTGGTGCCCGGTGTGAGCCCGGCCGTCGGCGCGTCGTTGACCGCCACGATGGTCAGCGCCATCGTCATGTCGGGTGGGTTGTTCGACACGCTGCCCCCGCCGGTGTCGCCGCCGATCTGCGAGCCGGTGTCGTCAAAGGAGACCGTGAGCGTCACGTCGCCGGCGTCGGCGCCGTTGAGGTCGTGGTTGACGTGGGTCGCGCTGCGGTAGGTCAGGCCCGTGACGGCGCCGCTGGTGATCAGTTCCTGGATGTCGCTGGCGCGCCCGGTGAGCGTGAGCGCGCCGGTGTTGTCGCCGGCGATGGTCACGACGCGCCCGCTGGGCAGCGTGAAGCTCGTCTGGCCGCCGGTGCCGCCGATGCCCAGCGTGCCGTTGGGCACGGTCAGCCGCAGCGTGATGGGCGTGCCGAAGGCGGCCGACTCGGGGTCGGACACCACGAAGCCCGTGCCGATGTAGGTCGGCTGGTCTTCATAGACCGTGTGCACGGGCGGCACGACCAGCACGCCCGGGTCGTTCTCGCTCGACGCGCGCACCAGCACCGAGGCCGCCGCGAGGTTGCCCGTGATGTCGCCGGTGGTGGGCACCGTGTCGGCGTACCAGTCGTACTCGGTGGCCGGGATCGCGATGTTCGGCCCGCCCGGCACGCTCGGCTCGTTCTGCGGGCCGCCGTTGGCGCCGGGCTGCAGCACGCCGGTGGCGGTGTCGCGCAGGCGGTCGTCGACGATCACCTGCAGCCGGTAGGCCTGGTCGCGGTCGGTGTCGAAGGTGAGCGTGAGGCCCGCCAGCGCGGCGTTCACCTGGGCGCGCGTGCCGCGCAGCGTGAGGAAGTCGCCGCTGCCGTTCTTGTCGCCGTCGACGGTCACGCCGCCCATCGAGGTCGAGCCGATGGTGGCGCCCGCGTAGGCCGCGGCATTCAACGGGTTGCCGTTGGCGTCCAGCAGCCGCACCGTCACCTGGACGAAGTCGGTCTCGCCCTGGATCACCGCGTCCAGGTCGGTGTCGCCCACGTGGAAGCCAGGCACGGGGTTGTGCGCAGGGTTGCTGCTGTCGATGTCGATCGGGCCGGCCGGCGCGGTCACCGTGGGCGCGTCGTTCAGCGGCGTGACGTAGATCCAGAACTGGCCGCCGGTCTGTTCCTTGTCGCCGTCGCTCAGCGTGAAGGTGAAGCGGTCGCTCGGCGGATCGCCGTTGGCTTCGGTGTGGCCGTCCGATTCGTCGCCCGAATTGAAGTAGTAGATGCGCCCGGCGTTCACGTCGGCCTGCGTGAACGAGGAGCCCACGCCCAGCGCCACGAAGTTGACGCCGTCGGTCGAGTACATGATGCGCCCGTGCGTGGTGACGGAGGTGATCGTGTACTGCAGCTGCGTGAGCGTGCTGTCGGGGTCGAAGGCCCTGAGCATGCCCGGCGTGATCTGGCCGCGCCCGCCCTCGGCCACGGTCAGCGGCTGGTTGGCGGTGCCGGGCGGGTCGGGCTGCGTCGGGTCGGGCGCGATCACCGGCGCGTCGTTGACGTTGGTGATCTGGATGCCGACGGTGACGGGGTTCGACGCGGCGCCCCAGCGGTCCACGGCATGCACGTTGAACTGGGTGGTGCGCACCTCGGAGCCGTCGCTCACGAAGCGCAGGCCCGTGGTGCCGGCGCTGCCGGTGATGAGCGAGGCGTCGATGCGCTGCCCCACGGCCACGGCCACCCAGGCGGCGCCGTTCCAGTACTCCAGCTGGCCACCGGTGGGCAGGCTGTCGAACTCGACCTGCATCGCGCCCGGCCCGCTGCCGGCGTTGTTGAAGGCGTAGTTCGGGTCGCCGTTCAGCAGCGTGGCCGAGCCTTCGAGGTAGCTTTCGCTCGCGGCATCGTCCGCATCGACCACGCGGATCTGGCCGGTCGTGAGGTAGGCGGTCTCGCCTTCGCGGATGACCGTGTTCGACGAACCGGTGGCCACGGGCACGTCGTTGACCGGCGTGATGAAGAACGAGAAGCTGGTGCTCCAGACGTTGCGCACGCCGCCGACGGCGACACCGGCCGTCACCGAGAGCGACACGGCCGATTCGAAGTCTTCCACGTCGCCGTCGTGCTGGAAGCGGATGCGCCCGGCGTTCAGGTCTTCCTGCGTGAAGGTCTCGTAGGTGTCGATGTCGACCCAGGCCGCGCCGTCGAAGCGCTGCAGCACGCCGTTGCGCACGGGCCCCGTGGTGCCGGTGTAGTCGGTGACCGTGTAGATCACCTGCGACGGCGGCACGCCTTCGACCACGTAGCTCAGGCCCGGCACGGTGTTGAAGTCGGAGCCGGTGCCGCCCAGCACCACCGAGCCGCCTTCGCTGAGCGTGCCGCGCGTGGCGCCGTTCTGGTCGGTGCCCGCGTGGTTGGAGCCCGAGGTGGTGACGGTGCCGTCGATGGTCTGCAGCGGATCGCCGTTGCCCGCCGGGGTTTCGACGAGGTTGATCGTGAACTCGTAGGTCTTCAGCGTGCCGTCGGGGTTGCGGTCGGCGCCCTCGCGGATCACGGTGTTGCCGTTGGCGTCCCAGGTCGGCCCGAGCGTGTTGTCGACCACCTGGAAGCTGAAGGTGTCGGTGTCGCCCGCCGCCGCGCCCTGCGTCTGCACGTACTGCACGCGGCCCGAACGCACGTCTTCCATGGTGAAGGTGCCGCCTGGCGGCAGGATCTTGCCGTCGAGCAGCAGGTAGCCCTGGTTCAGGCCGTTCATCGAGGTGACGGCGAAGGTCAGGTTGTCGTCGCTCGAGTCGACGTCGGTCGCGCCGAGCATGCCGGGCGTGAGCGTCACGGTGTAGCCGCCGCCCGCCGGGTCCACGGTCGCCTCGAGCGTGCTGCCGGGGTCGAGCACCGGGTCGTCGTTGGCCGGTCGCACGTTGATCGCGATGGTGCCCGAGGTGGACGACGGCGTGCCCGTGCCGCCGCCGGCGTCGCTCACCGTGACGCCGAAGCCGTCGGTGAACGGGTAGCTCTGCCCGTTGTTGTCGCGCTGGCCGTTGTTGCCGTAGGTGAGGCCGCCGCGGTCGTCGTAGCCGAACACGAAGCCGGCGTCGATGTCGGCCTGTGTGATCGCGCGGTTGGTGACGTTCTGGGGCACGCCGCCGATCAGCACCGTGCCGGTGAAGTACAGCGTGCCGTCGGTGGGCAGGCTGGTCAGCCGCACCGTGAGGTCGCCGCTGACATCGTCGCCGCCGCCGTCGGCGACGATGAAGTTGCCCACGACCGAGGTCGGGTTGCCGCCGGGGTCGATGGCGTTGGGCGGCTGCCCTTCGAACACGCTGCCCCCGCCCGAGACCACGGGCGGCTGGTTCAGCGGCGTGACGTTCAGCGTGATGGTGGCGTGGTCGGAGCCGGCCAGCGGCGTGGCGCCGTCGTTGACCACGATGACGAAGCTGTCGTCCAGGTTCTGGTCCGCGCCGGTGGCCGTGTGCACGTAGGCGACCCGGCCCGCCAGCACGTCGGCCTGCGTGAAGACCGAGCCCACGCCGATGCGTTCGCCGTTGAGCGTGAGGTAGCCGTGCGCGGTGTTGGTCGCGATGCCGTAGACGATCTGGCCTGTGTTCTGCGAGCCGATCGTCACCTCGGGGTCGATGGCATTGAGGGTGGCGCCGGTCAGCACCGTGGTGCCACCCTCGGAGACCGTCTGCGCCGCGTCGGCCACCGTGGTCGGGTCGTTCGACGGCGTGATCGTCACGTCGAGCGCGCGGTTGGCGGTGAGCGCCGGCGTTTCCGAATCGGTGATCGACACCAGGATGCGCGTGGTGGCCGTGGCGTTGCCCAGCTCGGTGTCGGCGGCGGTGAACACCAGCTGGTTGATCCAGGCATTGGCGTCGGCCACGCTGCCGACGAAGCGGTAGCCGCCGGGCACGGTGGTGACGCCCGCCATGCTGGCGCTGGACAGCGCGCCCAGCGCGGGGTTCTCCACGGTCACGTCGACCGTGACGTTGCCCGCGCCGTCGTCCGTGAGCGTCCAGCCGCTGAGCGTCGCGCGGTCGGCGCCCGGCGCGTTGAGCGCGCTGGGTTCGCTGACCGTGATGCGCGGCGTGGTCGTCGACACGGTGGGCGCGGCCAGCAGGCCGTCGTAGTCGGCGGCGACGAAGGCGCGCGACTCGATGAGGCCGGTCACGACTTCGAGCGACCAGTCGCCCTGGCGCGAGGCCGCACCGGTGGCGTCGCTCGACGCCGCGACATCGGCGCCCGTGGCGCGGCCCAGGGCCTGCACGAAGCGTTGCCCGTCGGCGCCCACGTCGCACCCGTAGAGCAGGATGTCGCCGTCCGCGCCCAGGCTCGCGCCGATCGCCTGCCAGGCGCCGGCCGAGTGCGCCAAGCCGGCGACGTCGAGGGTTTCGTTGCCCAGCGTGATCTCGCCCGCGCTGCCGTGGCTGAGGATGTGCAGCGCCGTGAGGCCGCTGCGCCCTTCGAGCGCCTGCCGCAGCTGTTCGACGCCGGACGAGCCGGTGTCCAGCAGGATCAGGCCGGCGCCCTGCGGCACCGAAGCCGCGAGCTGCTGCCAATTGGCAACGTTCTTGTCGACCACGTAGACCTCGCCGGACGAGGCCGGAGCCGGGCCAGGCGCGGATCGCGCATCCGCTTCGGGCGTGCTTTCGCGCCCATGCGGCACGGCAACGGGCGCTGCCGCGTCGGCGGCATGCGGCGCATCCCCGTGCGGGCCCTGCGGTGCGTCCGCCGGTGCCGCCGTGGCGGCCTCCACAAAAGCGGCGCCATCAAATAGCTGCCGGCTTTCCAGCGCAAATCGATGAGCGCGTGGACGAAGGAATTGGGGCGATTGAGACCTTGGCATGGCTCAAAGTGTGACGACAAATATGCAAATGTGTCCACTATTAACGTTCTATCTTTTCGAGCCAATACCGTCAAAAAATCGCAAAAACAACGGCTCCCTTTGCTTTCCCCCTCAATCTGAAATTAATTGTTACTCACACGTCGCGATCCATTCACTTGCTCATATGGAAGGCATATCCATCGCCGTATTCATCTCCGCTCAAGGCGATCTTCCCTCGACAGCCAGGCGATCGAAGCCTTTGCGAATTCCGTCCGATTGAATTACCCGATTTATTTCCAATTTTCAACTACGGGATTCCGTAGAAAATCGGGGCGGGAATTCCCTATTCCTTGCCGGCAAAGACTCGCTGCTCATGAATGGCGCGCCAACGCCTCAATTCATCGCAGCCGATTCACAACTGAAAGAGGATGTGCATGCCATCCTGCAATGAGAACCTTTGCCATAAGAATTAATTGATGCAATGCACAAGCCGAGGGTCCGGCCGCAATTCGATCGACCGGGAACCGGGCCACATCCGGCCATGTCCAGCCGGCTGCCGCGCACCGCGAGGAGCGGGTCTGCGGCACGGGGTTGTAACCATGTGCGTGACCGCTGAAGAGGCACGGCAGGCCGCTCGGTCGACTCCGGAAATGGACCGCAGCGCGCCTTCAGGAAACTTCGCGCGGCCTCGTCGCTTTGATGTAATTCGAAAGAATCAACAACATCCGCTTGCAGATGCGAGGCCGGTCGAGCACCCGGTTCGGCGGGCCATCACGCCCCCTGCGTACGCCCGCGCAGCTTCGACTGCTTAACCCGGCAATATTTAACGATTCAAGATAATTGTTACGTTTTTGGAGCATCTGCAGCCCCCCGATTCCTGCCTTCGCGGGGGTCTGTTGCACAGGGCGCGGTGATACTGTTCCGGCCCCGAATCTTGCGTTCCTGGTGTGCGCACTGCGCGCCGGAGGACACGAGGCGTGGCACATCATCCAACTCGCTCATGTAAGAAAAAATGAACAAACTGCTCGCACTCATCTTCGTGGCTGCCGCCATCACCGCTTGCTCGAAGCAAGAGTCCACGCCCGCAGCGCCGGCCGCTCCCGCAGCACCTGCTGCCACCGCCCCGGCCACGCCGGCACCCGCACCGGCCGCCAGCGCACCGGCTGCTGCCGCGCCCGCTGCCACCACGACGGCATCGGCCGACGTGCCCAAGGAATGCCAGGAGTACCTGGACAAGGTGAGCGCCTGCGTGGGCAAGCAAAGCGGCGCCGCCGCCGACGCCCTGAAGTCCAGCCTCGAGCAGACCAAGGCCACCTGGGCCAGCTACGGCGCCAACGCCGCCCAACTCGGCGCTGCCTGCAAGGCCGCTTCCGACGCCTTCGCCGCACAAGCCACGGCCATGAAGTGCTAATGCACTGAGTCGCTGACGCCGGCGAGGTTGCCCTCGCCGTGCGACGCGACACACCTCCTCGTCACCGACGAGGAGGCGCCGCTCCCACTACAGCGGACGGCGCACCAACGGTTCCTGTCAGACCGAAAGAATCCAGTCCCATGACAGACCTCCTCACCAACCTCACCTGGCACGCCCTCTCGGGCCCGCATGCGTCTTTTGCCGCCGGCACATCGACCGCACGCCGCTACGCCACAGGCTTCTCCCCCATCGTCGGCTTTGCCGACGCACTGCATCCCGACCTCGACGCGCTGCTGCCCTTCTGCACGCCGGACGAGCACTTCTATGCCATCGGCTGGTCGCGCCCCGCGCCGTCCACCTGGCAGGTCGACATGGAATCGGTCATCGTGAAGATGATCTGGGACGCGCCTGCGCCCGTGGCCGACACGCTTCCTGATGTGGTCCGACTGGGCGCGGCAGATGTAGAACAAGTGCTGGCCCTGGCCGACCTGACGCGCCCCGGGCCCTTCTCTACGCGGACCATCGAACTCGGCGAGTACTTCGGCTGCTTCGACGACAACGGCCGGCTCGTGGCGATGGCCGGCGAACGCATGGCCGCCGGCACGCTGCGCGAGATCAGCGGCGTCTGCACGCACCCTGATGCGCAAGGCAAGGGCTACGCGAAGCGGCTGGTCACGCGCCTGGTGGCGCAGCAGATGCAGCGCGGCGAAGTGCCGGTGCTGCATGTGATGCAAGGCAACGCGGGCGCGCGGCGCATCTATGAGCGCATGGGTTTTCGCGTGCACAGCGAACCGGTGGTTCGCGTGATCTCTCGGCGCTGAACAGCGCCGCGCCTGCTGCCCGAATCAGGCGGCCGCCACCCCACGCTCGCTCGTGATCTCGGCGCCTTCGCGCATCGTCTTCGTGACGGGCGTGTTGGCCACCACCTCGAGCAGCCGGCTCCACTGCGCATCGGTGAGCGGTGCGCTGGCGTGCAGCACGCGGTGGATGTGCGCCTTGCCGTCGGGGTCTTTCGAAAAGCTCAGCTCGGCCTTGAACTCACCGAGCTCCCAGCCCTTGCGCTGGGCGTACATCCGCAGCGTGATCGCGGTGCAGGCGGACAGCGCGGCCAGGTAGTAGTCATAGGGCGCCGGCCCCGCGCCCTGCCCGCCCAGCGACGCCGGCTCGTCCGCCACGAGCTGGAACTTGCCGACCTGGATGCGGTGGTTGAAATTGACGTCGGTGGAGACGATCGTTGCGGTGTGGCCCATGGGGTGTGCTCCTGTTGACAAGCAAGCATTCTGGCGCGCTCAGCGGTCCAGCACCGCGTGCGGCCAGCGCCCCGCGTCCACGCGCTCCTGCACCACGGCGCGCAGGATGTCGATGAGCACTTCGGTCGCGCGTGACGGCGGCCGGTCGGAAGCGCGGGCCAGCACGCGGCGCAGCCGCAGCCCCTCGATGGGAATCGCGACCAGCCGGCCGGCCTCGATCTCATCCTGCACGACCGCTGCGAAGTGGACCGTGAGACCCAGGCCCTCTTCCACCAGGCGGGCCGCCACGCTCAGGGTCTCGACCTCGACCACCGGGTTCAACACCACGCCCGCGCGTGCCGCCGCGGCCTCCAGCTCGAGCCGCACACCCGACTTGGACACGCCCGTCATCACCAGCGGCAGGCCTGCCAGCCGGGGCAGCTTGATCTTCGTCATGCGCATCAGCCGCGTGTCGTCAGTGCGGCCGATGAGGCACAGCGATTCGGTCATGAGCGGCGTAGCCAGCACGTTGGCCAGCTGCATCGGGCCGTTGAGGATCGCGACATCGACCGCCCCCTGCTCCAGCATGCCCAGCAGCGATTGCGAGAAGCCTTCGACGATGCGCAGCCGCACATCGGGGAACTGCTCGCGCACCGCGCGCGCCAGCGGCACCGCAAGCAGCAGCGCGAGCGCGGGCGACAGGCCGATGGCCACGGGCCCGCGCGGGTCGCGCTGGCGCGCCGTCATGTCCTGCTTCATCTGCTCGGCATAGCGCAGCAGGAACGACGCGCGCTCCATGAGGAACACGGCCTCCTCGGTCGGCGTGGCGCCGCGCGCGTGCCGCTCGAACAGGCGCACGCCCAGCTCTTCCTCGAGCAGGCGAATCTGCCGGCTCAACGCCGGTTGCGCCACGTGCAGCACGGCGGAGGCGCGGCCGTAGTGCTGCTGCGTGGCGAGCACCACGAAATACCGAAGCTGTCGGAGGTCCATGCGGGGGTTCCAGGTCGCTGCCGCCAGCGCGGCCGAGGGTCACCGGACACCTCATACCGAAATGTTATCGAATCGCTCGAAAAATGGTAATGGACGCATGAAAGACCGTTGCCTACAGTGGGCCTCGCAGAACGTAAACCGCTGCCTTTTCGACGAATCCGAACCTCATCGCATCAAGGAATAGACATGGACCCCACCCTCCAGGAAATGGAATCCACCCGCATCGCCCGCTGGGGCAAGGTCGCGCCCTACGGCGAGACCTTCATCGAGAGCCGGCTGCCGGGGATGAAGAAAAACATCTACAAGATCATGAACCGCGGCGTCCTGGAGAACAAAGGCGTCCAGCCGGCAATTCCAGGCAACCACCGCTTCGGCGTGACCTTCATCGAAATCCCGGTTGGCCAGGGTGCCAGCCTTCACGCACACAAGACCGAGGAAGTCTTCTGTCCGCTGAACGGGCAGATGGAGGTCATCTGGGGCGAGAAGGGCCAGTACTCCGTGATGCTCAACCAGTGGGACGTGATCTCCTGCCCCATCGGCGTGATGCGCGGTTTCCGCAATCCGAACGATCACGCGCTGGTGGTGTATTCGGTCGTCGGTGGAACCGACGAAGAATGCGGGCGCATCGCCTGGCACGAGGATGTCGTCAGGGCTGCAGAGGCCACTGGCCTGGTCTACGGCACCGACGGCTACATCAAGGAGACGGTGCCAGAAACAAAGTAGTCGCCGCGCCGACCGCCCGAACTGCGCAAGGCTCATAGGCACCGCCCGAGGAGACAAAAAAATGACGATCCCCCACGACTTCCAGGCCGCACGCCGCATGCCGACATGCGGCGTGGCCCACGGCATGAGCCGGCGACACGCCCTCGTCGCGACGCTCGCGGCGCTGGGCGCCGGCCTGGTCCGCGCCCAGCCGGACTGGAGCCCCAAGGGCCCCGTGCGCATCGTCGTTCCGTTTGCCGCCGGCGGCACCTCGGACATCATCGCGCGCATCGTGGCCGTGCGGCTCGCGCAAGCACTGGGCCAACCGGTGCTCGTCGACAACCGCGTGGGCGCCGGCGGCAACATCGGCATCGCCTCGGTGGCGCGCGCCGCACCCGACGGCCAGACGCTGCTGCTGGTGTCGTCCGCCTTCGTGACCAACCCGGCCCTGTTCGCCGACAAGCCCCCGTATGACCCGCTGCGCCAGTTCGCACCGGTGTCGCTCGCCGTCAGTTCACCCGACGTGATCGTGGTGCCGGCCGCGAGCCCGCTCACCAGCCTGTCGGCCCTGATCGACGCCGCCAAGCGCCGGCCGGGCGCGCTCACCTACTCGACGCCGGGCAAGGGCAACAGCGTGCACCTGGGCGGCGAGCTGCTGTGGCAGCGCGCCGGTATCGAACTGCTGCACGTGCCCTACAACGGCGCGGCCCCCGCCGTGCAGGCCGTGCTCGGCGGACAAGTCGATTGCGCATTGACCGCACTGCCGGCGGCCAAGGCCCACATCGCGGCGGGCACGTTGCGGGTGCTGGCTGTCGGCAGCCGCGCACGTTGGGCCGAACTGCCGCAGGTGCCGACGGTGGCGGAGTCCGGCTTTGCCGGCTACCGCTCCGAGACCATGCAGGCGCTGTTCGCGCCGGCGGGCACGCCCACAGCCGCCATCGAGCGACTGCACACCGAGGTGCGGCGCATCCTGGCGCTCGATGAGGTGCAGCGCCAGACGCGCGACCTCGGCTTCGAGACGGTCGCGAGCCTGCCCGCCGACCTCGCCGCGCGCGTCGCAGAAGACGTGCCGCGCTGGACCGCCGTCGCCACCCGCGCGCGCATCCGCGCCGACTAACCGGCGCCACGCCCCTTCAGCCACAGCGGTGCGCCGATGCGTGCCGGGCGGCGCCGTGCCGATTTCGTTTTCTTCACTCTCCAGGACTTCCCATGATTTCTGTCGCCGAGACCCCCACGGACACCGAGGCACCGACCGCCCCGCGCTCGATTCCCGCCAACGCCGAAGCGCTGCTGCAGGCTGTGCTGGACGCCAACCAGGGCACGCACGACGCGCGCACCCGCACCGTGCTCGACGCGATGATCCGTCACCTGCACGCCTTCGCCTCGGAAGTGACGCTGACCTACGAAGAACTCTTCAAGGGTCTGGACTTCATGGTGCGCATCGGCCAGGCCACGGGTCCACGCAAGCACGAAGGCATCCTGCTTGCCGACATCCTTGGCCTCGCCACGCTGGTGCTGCTGATGGACGCCAAGGCCGTGCTCGCCGCGGGCGGCACCGAGCCTGCGCTCATCGGCCCCTTCTGGCGCGCGAACCAGCCGGTGCGGCCCAACGGCGTGCGCATTGCGACCGACGACACGGCCGGCGCGACGCTGCACGTGAAAGGCCGCGTGCTGTCGCTGGACGGCACGCCGATCGCCGGCGCCCGCATCGAGACCTGGCAGGCCGCGCCCAGCGGGCTGTACGAAAACCAGGACCCCGAGCAGGAAGACATGAACCTGCGCGCCGTCTTCGAGACCGATGCCGACGGCCGCTTCTGGTTCGAGAGCGTGCAGCCCTCGGGCTACGGCGTGCCCACCGACGGCCCCTGCGGCGAACTGCTCGCACTGCAGAACCGCAGCCACATGCGACCGGCGCACCTGCACTTCATCGCCATCGCGCCCGGGCACAAGGTGCTGACGACGCAGATCTTCGATGCACGCGATCCGTACGCCTACAGCGACGCGGCCTTCGGCGCGGTCGGCTCGCTGCTGCGCGACTTCGAGCCCGACAGCGCGGGCCACTTCCACCTCGACTTCGAGCTGCGGCTGGAACCCGGCGAAACGCGCCTGCCCACGCCGCCGCTGCCCTGAACCCACACACGCATTTCCTTCCCTCCACTTCGCACCACGAGACATCGCACCATGAGCACACCACCGCGCGCCCTTCGCCTCAGCGCCAAGGCCCCGAGCCCCGAGGCACTGAACCCCGACCTGGTCGACATCGCACAGCCCGAGACACCGGCCGGCTGCGCCATCGTCGAAGTCCTTGCCGCGGCGATCAACCCGAGCGACGTCAAGGCGGCGCTGGGCATGATGCCGTACGCCATCTGGCCCCGCACGCCGGGCCGCGACTACGCCGGGCGCGTGGTCGCCGGCCCGTCGGAATGGATCGGCCGCGCCGTCTGGGGCACCGGCGGTGACCTCGGTATCACGCGCGACGGCACGCATGCGCGTTATCTCGTGCTGCCCGTGGCAGCACTCGTCGCCAAACCCGAGCGCATCGCCATGGCTTCGGCGGCCACGGTGGGCGTGCCCTTCGTCACGGCCTATGAAGGGCTGCGCCGGGCCCACCTCGCAGGCCCCGGCCAGACCGTGCTGGTGCTGGGTTCGAACGGCAAGGTCGGGCAGGCCACCGTGCAGCTGGCCACGCGGGCCGGCGCGCGCGTGATCGGCGTCGAACGCGGCGCCACCCAATACACAGGCCATGCGAGCGCGCAGGTCGAGGTGATCGACGGCACGCGCGACGACATCGCGCAGACCGTGCTGTCGATGACCGATGGCAAAGGCGTGGACATTGCCTACAACACCGTCGGCTCGCCCTACTTCGCGGCGGCGCTTGGCGCACTCAAGGTGGGCGGCACGCAGATCCTGATCTCCACGCCCGACCGCAACGTGCCCTTCGACATCATGGCCTTCTACCGCCGCGATCTGCACATGCTCGGCGTGGACAGCCTGAAGCTCACGGCCAGCCAGTGCGCGGATGTGTTTCGCACGCTGCTGCCCGGCTTCGAGGACGGCAGCCTGCAGGGCTTCGACGTGAACGACGGCTCGGTGCTGCCGCTGGACCGCGCGCGCCAGGCCTACCTGCAGGTGCTCGAAGGCTCGATGGAGCGTCTGGTGCTGGCGCCCTGAGCGCCCCGCGCATCACTTCGGGGCCTGCCCGCAGGCAGGCCCTTCCCCCACAAACAACAAGGAGACAACGATGGACACCCATCGCAGGACATTGCTTCGCCTCACGGCAGCCGCAGGCGGCATCGCCACGCTTCCCGCCACGCTCTTCGCGCAGTCCGCCTACCCGAGCCAGCCCGTGAAGCTGGTCATTCCCTTCACCGCCGGATCGACCACCGACGTGGTGGGCCGCATCGTCGGCGAGCGGCTGCAGCAGTCCCTCGGGCAGCCCTGCGTGGTCGACAACCGCCCCGGTGCGGGCGGCACGCTCGGCGCCAGCGCGGTGGTCAATGCCGCGGCCGACGGCCACACGGTGCTGATCCACTCGACCGGCCACGTGGCCAACGCCGCGCTCTACCCCGGACTCAAGTACGACACGCTGAACGACTTCACGCCAATCACCATGCTGGCGTCGATGCCCAATGTGCTGGTGGTGCCGCCCGACCGCGGCTTCACTTCGCTGCAGGACCTCGTGCGCAAGGTGAAGGCCGGCCCGCAGAAGTTCGTGTACGGCTCTTCAGGCAGCGGCAGCGCCTCGCACATCGCGGGCGAGAAATTCCGCATCGCGACGGGCATCGAGGTCGCGCACATCCCTTACCGCGGCACGCCGCAGGCGCTCACCGACCTCATGGGCGGGCGGCTCGACTGGTTCCTGGCGCCGCTGGCGCTGGCCGCCCCGCTGGTGCAAGGCGGCAAGCTCGCCGCGTTGGCCATCGGCGCACCGAAGCGCTCACCGCTGCTGCCGCAGGTGCCGACCACCGCCGAAAGCGGCTTCGGCGATGCGGACCACCTGTTCTGGGTCGGCATGTTCGTCGCCGCGAGGACGCCGGAGCGCACCGTGGCGCACCTGCATGCCGAGACCGTGCGCGCCCTGAAGACCAGCGAGGTGCGCGCGCGCCTGGACAAGCTCGGCGCCGACGCAGCACCGATGCCGCAGCAGGCCTTCGCGCAGCAGGTGCGCGAAGAGATCGTGTCGACCACCGCGCTCATCCGCCGCGCCGGCATCCGCATCGACAGCTGATCACCCCTCGACCGCTCCGCTCCGAAAGAAAAACATGAGACAACAACACAAACTTCTGCTTGCCCTCGCGGCCGCGGGGGCGCTCGGCGCCGCGCACGGCCAATCGTCCGTGACGGTGTTCGGCAGCATCGACCTGAACTTCACCTACTCGAAGGCAGGCAACGCCTCGACGAAGGCCATGGACCAGGGCGGCTACCTGCTGCCCAGCCGCCTGGGCTTTCGCGGCGTGGAAGACCTGGGCGGCGGACTCGCGGCCGGCTTCTGGCTCGAGACCGCCGTGCTGCCCGACACCGGCGAGACGCAGGGCGGCTTCGGCCGGCGCTCCACCGTGAGCCTGATGAGCAAGGACCTCGGCGAGCTGCGCCTGGGCCGCGACTACACGCCCACGTTCTGGAACGTGTCGAGCTTCTCGCCCTTCGGCACGGTCGGCGTGGGAGGCAGCAGCAACATCGTCGAAGGCTGGCCGCTCGGCCTGGGCCGTGCGCGCACGCAGGCCCGTGCCAGCAACTCGGCCGGCTACTTCCTGCCGCGCGGCCTCGGCGGCCTGTACGGGCAGTTCATGTTCGCAGCGGCCGAAGGCACGCAGGGCGCCGGCTACCGCGGTGGCCGGCTGGGCTACGAGTCGGGGCCGCTCAACGTGGCGGCCGCCTACGGCCAGACCGCCATCGGCCCCGACGACTACCGCACGGTGACCGTCGGCGGCAGTTACGACTTCGGGGTGGTCAAGGCCTATGCCAACTACCTGCGCCATCGGCTGGGACGCGAGCGGCAGACGAACGCGCTGATCGGCGCGTCGGTTCCCGTCGGCGCGGGGCAGATCCGCGTGTCGTTCGCGCGCTCCGAGCGCTCCGGCCCCGGCCTCGAGACCGACGGCACCGCGCGCCAGTTCGCCATCGGCTACGCGCACCACCTGAGCAAGCGCACCACGCTGTACAGCGCCTACTCGCGCATCAGCAACCGCGGCAATGCTGCCTATGTGGTGGCCGATTCGTCGCCGGCCGGTGTGCCGGGCCAGCGCTCGTCGGGCATTCAGCTCGGCGTGAACCACGCCTTCTGAACGCAGCCCATGAAACGACCGATACGACAACGGCTCGTCGCGGCCGCCGCGGCGGCGCTCGCGCTGCTGTGGCTGCCCACGGCGCTGGCGGCCGACACGCTGTTGCTCAACGGCGAGCTCCTCACGATGGACCCGGCGAAGCCCCGCGCGCAAGCGCTCGCGGTGCGCGGCAACCGCATCGTCGCGGTGGGCTCGAACGCCACGATCCGCAAGCTGCGCACCGCGCACACCCGCGTCATCGACCTGGGTGGCAAGACGGTGGTGCCTGGGCTCATCGATGCGCACATCCATGCCATCCGCGGCGGCCAGGGGTTCACCTTCGAGAGCTACTGGTACGAACAGACCACGCTGTCCGGCGCACTCGACCAGCTCACCCAAGACGCCGCAAAGCGCGGGCCCGGCCGATGGGTCGCGGTGATGGGCGCCTGGCATCCGGCGCAGTTCGCCGAACAGCGCGCGCCGACGCCGCAGGACTTGAGCGCCGTCCTGCCGCACAACCCGGCCTACGTGCAGTACCTGTACGACTACGCCGTCGTCAACAACACGGCGATCGATGTGCTGGGGCTGGACACCGGCGCCGCGCTGCCGCCCGGCATCACGGTGGAACGCGATGCGCAGGGCCGGGCCACCGGCAAGCTGTTCGGCGGCATCGGGCCTTTCTCTGCGCTGTTCGCACGCATCAGTGCGCGCCCCGAAGCCGAGAACCGCGCCAGCCTGCAGGCCTTCTTCCGCGAACTCAACCGCCTGGGCGTGACCGGCGTCGTCGATCCGGCCGCGGGCGACCACGCGATCTACAGCCCGCTGTTCACGCTGTGGCGCGACAAGGCACTGACCGTGCGCGTCGCCTACCGCGCATCGGCCCTCGCGCCCGGCAACGAGACCGCCTGGTTCCAGACCAGCCTGGCCTACCTGCCGCCGCTGTTCGGCGACGACATGCTGCGCTTTCTCGGCGTGGGCGAAGTGCTGGCCTTCGGCATGAACGACGGCGTGCGCATGAGCGCGGGCTTCAACCCGCCGCAGTCGGCGCGCGACGAGCTGGCCCGGGCCGCGCTGTTCGCAGCCGAGCGCCGCTATCCGCTGGAGATCCACGCCTACACCGAAGACGGCGCGAAGGCCATCCTCGATGTGCTCGAGAAGGTCGCGCAGACGCGGCCCTTCAAGGACCTGCGGTGGGCGATCACGCACATCAACACGGGCTCCGAACAAACCTTCGAACGCATGCGCAAGCTGGGCATGGCGTACACGGTGCAGATGGGCCCGTACTTCGAGGCGCCGGCAATCCAGGAAGCCCACGGCGCCGAGGCTGCGCAGGCATCGCCGCCCACGCGCCTGGCGCTGCAAAAGGGCCTGATGGTGGCCGGCGGCACCGACTCCACGCGCGTCGGCGTGATCAACGTGTGGCGCGCCATCGAGTACCACGTGACGGGCCGCGCCGTCGGCGGTGCCGTGCAGCGCCGTGCCGACCACCTGCTTACGCGCGAGGAAGCCTTGCGCCTGTACACCGCCAACGCCGCCTGGCTCACCTTCAGCGAGCCGCACCGCGGTTCGTTGACGGTGGGCAAGCTCGCGGACTTCGCAGTGCTCGATGCGCCCTTCCTCACGGTGGCGCCCAACGCGATCCACACGATCCGATCCGTGCTGACCTTCGTCGACGGCAAGCCCGTGCACGCGACGCCACGCCACGGCGCCGCATTGCCACCGCGCACCGATGCGCGCGTGCTGAAGGCCATCGGCCACATGCACGACCATGGCGACGAAGCCGAAAGCGCGCCGCCTCGCCATTGACCGGTTGCCGTCGGAGCGCATGGCCGGCTGCGTCTCAGTTCTGCGCCGAGATCTTCTCGTCGCGGACCACCTGGGTCCAGCGCGTCACTTCCTTCGCGACGAAGGCTTGCGCCTCGGCCGGCGTGGTGGACCACGCATCGGCCGCCTGCAGCCGCAGGCCTTCAGCCACCTCGGGGCGCTTGAGCGTGACGCGCACCATCTCGGCGAGCTTCGCGACGATGGCCGGTGGCAGGTTCTTCGGCGCGCCCAGTGCGTACCAAGCGGTCACGTCGAAGTCAGGCAGCACGGTCTCGGCGATCGTCGGCACGTCGGGGTACAGCGCGAAGCGCTGGCGCGAGGTCACGGCCAGCGGCTTGACCTTGCCGCTGTCGATGTAGGCGCTCATGCCGGCCATCGACGTGACGATGATCGGCACCTCGCCACTCACCACCGCCAACGCGGTGGCGCTGCCGCCGCGGTAGGGCACGTGGTTGAAGCGCACGCCCGCCCGCGACTGCAGCAGCGCCGCGGCCAGGTGCATGCCGCTGCCGTTGCCGCCCGAGCCGTAGTCGATGGTGCCGGGCGCGGCCTTGGCCCTCTTCATCAGCTCCTGCACGGTGGCGAACTTGGCGTTGGGGTTCGCGATGATCGCGAACGGGCTCTGCGCCACCATCGAGATCATGGTGAAGTCGTTCACCGCGTCGTAGGGCAGCGCGCCGTAGAGGCTGGGCGCCGCCGCATGGCCGGAGGCCATGAGAAAGAGCGTGTAGCCGTCGGGTGCACTGCGCGCCACGTAGCGCGCGGCCATGGTGCCGCCCGCGCCCGGCTTGGCCTCGACGATGGCCGACTGCTTGAAGTGCTCATGGAACTGCGCAGCCAGCAGGCGCGCCAGGTGGTCGATGGGACCGCCCGGCGCAAAGCCGTGCACGATGCGCACCGGCCGGTTCGGCCAGCTGTCGGCGGCTTGCGCGTGCGATGCCACGGCGCCCAATTGCAGCGCGGCGAACGCGAAGAGTCTCAGTATTTTTTTCATGATGGGGTTCAGAGGATCGGGCGTGCGGCCTCAGCGCCTCAGACGAACTTGATGCTGGCGGCCTGTGCCCCCACGCGCTCTTGCGCTTCCACCAGCCGGGCCTTGAGGTTCGCCCAATCGACACCGAGCATCTTGCCGTGCCGCTTGCGCGCCTTGCCGGCGATCCACACGCTGTCGACATCGGGCGTGCCCGCGAAGGTGACGACGCGGTCCGCCAAGCTGCCGGCCATGCCGAAGCCGATGCGGTCGGTGCTCAGCAGCACGAGGTCGGCGCGCTTGCCGACGGTGATGGTGCCCGTCACGCCGCCCAGGCGCACCGCCTGCGCGCCCATCGAGGTGGCGAAGTCCAGGATGTCTTCCGACGTGTACCGGCCGACGTACCCGCGGCACTCGGGGTCGAGGTACAGGCTCCAGAACGTGGCGCGGATGTGCTCGAAGTAATCGCCCGTGAGCGCCAGCGAGATGTCGATACCCATGCCCGTGGGCACGCCGGCCGCGCGCGCACGCCCGTGCACCGACGGGCCCTTGCTCGGCGACATCACGTACGGGAACTCGCCCATCGCGGTCGCGCAGATCATGCCGCCGGTGTCGCGCAGCATCTTCAGTTCTTCCGACGTGAGCCGGTTGGCGTGGGTGGCCTGGTAGTCGGGGCCGAGCAGGCCGGCTTCGTGCAGGTCGGGCATGCCCGAATCGCGGTGGCCCATCACGCCCGGGGCGTGCGGTTGCTCGGGCTTGTGGATGTGGGCCGCGAGCATCTTCACGCCCATGCCGCGCGCACGCGTCCATTCCTTGCGGATGTCCTCGATACGGCTGCCGTTGTTGCCACTGGGTGCCAGGCCGAGCTGCAGCAGCGCCGTGCTGTCGGAGAACAGCTCCTTCTGCAGCCGCTCGGCGGTCTTCCAGTGCGATTCGTTGGTCATCGCGATGCGCTCGCCGTCGGCCTTGGCCAGCGAGACGGTATCGCCCGGCTTGTACGAGGACGACACGCCGAGCTGGAACGCGAACCAGCCGGCAATGCCGGAGTCGCGCAGGCCCTGCGCGGCGGCCATGGCGCGGTCTTCACTGGGCTGGCCGTGCGCGTAGTCGAGCACGGTGGTCACACCGGAGTCGATGGCCTGCAGGCCGCCGATCAGTTCCGCGAGGTAGTTGTCCTCGGGCGTCATCGAGACGATGGTGCGCATCTTCCACTGCTGGTAGTACGGCGCGTATTCGGCCGGGCGCGTTTTCACCAGGCGGCCCATGTCGATGATTTCCCAGACGTGGCGGTGGCCGTCGATCAGGCCCGGCATGAGCACCATGCCTTTCGCATCGATGACTTCGGCGTCGGGTGGCGCCTGCAGGTTCGGGCCGACGGCGGCAATGCGGTCGCCGTCGATCAGCAGGTCACTGCCGTGCAGGTCTCCCAGCTTGGGGTCTCGCGTCAGGATGCTGGCGTTCTTGATCAGGGTGTGCGTCATGTCTCACTCGGGGTTTCAAAGGGTCCGAGGATGTTGACGATTTCGTTTCGATCAATAAACGGCGTCCAAAGAAAGAAATGATTTCTTGAAAGGAAAAAATCTAGGCCGCTGCCGCCGCGTCTTCGGCTTCGAGCTGCCACTGGCTGTCGGCCGCAAAGCTGCGCGCCACGAAGTTCACGAATTCGCGCACCTTGGGCGACGGGCGGCGCGGCTGCGGGAACACGGCGAACAGCGTGCGCGGCTCGGGCACCACGCCGGGCAGCACGGTGTGCAGGTTGCCGTCGGCGAGGTGGCCCGTCACGAGGAACGCGGGCAGCAAGCCGATGCCCGCGCCGGCCAGCAGCGCCTCGCGCAGCACGAGGCTGTTGTTGCAGCGGCAGTTGCCGCCGACGCGCACCATGCGTTCGCTTCCCGCGTCGGTGAAGCGCCACTCGTCGGGCGTCTGGCCGCGCGTGT
The DNA here is from genome assembly GCF_009811375.1 of Variovorax boronicumulans. NCBI lineage: Bacteria > Pseudomonadati > Pseudomonadota > Betaproteobacteria > Burkholderiales > Comamonadaceae > Variovorax > Variovorax boronicumulans. The sequence continues at coordinate 1,410,767 of NZ_BKDH01000001.1, read as the reverse complement.
AGACCAGGCAGTTGTGGCGCACGAGATCCGCCGGCACATCAGGCGCGCCGCGCGCTGCAAGGTAGGACGGCGCAGCGACCAGCATGCGCGGCATCTTCGCGATGGCGCGGGTGGCACCGGTCGCGTCCTTCACGTGGTCGGCGATGAACAGCGCCACATCGACGCCCTCTTCCGCCGGATCGACGAAGCGGTCGTTGAGCGTCATGTCGATCGTCACCTCGGGAAAGCCGGCCAGGAAATCCGCCACGGTGCGGCCCAGGTGCGCCGTGCCGAGCGACACCGGCGCGCGCACTTTCAGCAGGCCGCGCGGCGTGGTCTGCAGCTGGCCGGCGGACTTCTCGGCCTCCTCCACGTCATCGAGGATGCGCACGCACTTGTCGTAGTAGCTGCGTCCGGCGTCGGTGAGATTGATGCGCCGCGTGGTGCGCGCCAGGAGCGGCGTGCCGATGTGGTTTTCGAGCGCCGCCACGTACTTGCTCACCGAGGCGTTGGACATGCGCATCTGCTCGGCGGCGACCGTGAAACTGCCGCGCTCGACCACCTTGCGGAACACACACATGGCCGTGAGGCGGTCCATATTCTTTCCTCTCAGGAAAACAGTTTTTTCTTCGGGCGATGTTTATTGTCAAAAATGAAAATGTCAACATCCTCGGACTCTTACAACCACGGAACGAGACATGACCCCACCCAAGATCGCCCCGCCCTCGGGCTCGGCGCCACCGGCCGGATTGACCCGCAAGGCTTTCCTCGGACTGTCGGCCGGCGCTGCCGCCGCAGCGGCCTTTGCGCCGCAGGCGATGGCGCAAACGCCGAAGCCCGCTGCGTCGCCACGCGGCCCCGCGCGACGTACGCTGATCCGCGGCGCCGACCTGCTCACGATGGACCCGCTGAACAAGGAGCTGCAGGCGACCGACGTGCTGGTCGAGAACGGCAAGATCGCCGCCATCGGCAAGCGCCTGCCCGCCGGCGATGCCGAGGTGATCGAGGCGCGCGGCATGATCCTGATGCCCGGCATGATCGACGGCCACCGCCACATGTGGCATGGCCTGGATGCAGGGCGCATCGTCAAGGCCGAACCCAATGCCTACGCCAAGGGCTACATCGGCTGGCAGCGGCGCACCATGGCCTGCATGACGCCCGAGGACAACTACCTTGCGGAACTGATCGGCGGCCTGCAGGCCATCGACGCGGGCGTGACCACCGTGCTCGACTACGCGCACGGCCAGCCCACCGAAGAAAAAGCGCTGGCCGCCGCGCGCGGCGTCAAGGACTCGGGCGTGGCCGGCTGGTTCACCTTCCAGCTCGGGCGCGCAACCGCCTTCGGACCGGGCTCGACGATCTCGACGGCCCGCGTGCATGCCGACCTCAACACGACCACCGAAACCAACTGGAAGACCGTCGAGCGCCTGCAGAAGGAGTTGTTCTCCGACAGCAACGGCCTGCTGCAGCTGGGCCTGGCGCCCTCGAACGCCACCGGCCGCCCCGTGGCCGAGGTGCGCAAGGAATGGGAACGCGCCCGCGCCACTGGCGTGAAGATGATTGCCGCGCACGTGCACAAGACGGCGCAGCCGCAGCCCGCCGGCACCATCGGGCACCGCGGCTCCGGCATCGTCGACCTGCATGAGGCGGGGCTGCTCGGGCCCGACTACCACGCGTCGCACGGCAACCGTCTCACCGACGATGAGCTCAAGATGCTGCGCGACACCGGCGGCATGCTCTGCGCCACGGTGGTCGGCGAGTTCCCCTACATGATGACGCCGCACCTCATGGCCTCCGCGCACGGCCGCGCGCGCCACGCCGGCGTGGCCACCGGCATCGGCATCGACGTGAACTCGGTGCTGCAGCAGGACTACTTCGAGCACGTGCGCTGCGCGTTCCTCAGCCTCTTTCTCGAGCCCGAGGGGCGCGAGATCGTGCGCGACTACAAATCGGAAGACACGCTCGACTTCGCCACCGCACTCGGTGCCAAAGCCGTGCGGCTGGGCAACGTCACGGGCAGCCTCACGGTCGGCAAGCGCGCCGACCTGGTGCTGCTGCGCACCGACCGCATCGGCTTCGCCATGCTGGGCAGCCTGGCCGACCGGGTGATGAACTTCGCATCGCAGGCCGACATCGACAGCGTGTGGGTCGCCGGCACCGCGCGCAAGCGGCACGGGAAGATGCTCGGCGTCGACTGGGCGAAGCTCAAGGCCCAGCAGGTGGCCGCGCAGCAGCGCATCGGGCCGCAGCAGGCCAGCATCACCTTCACGACCTAGCGCGTCGCGCGGGCCGCCCCGGCCTGCGGGCGTCGCGCGACGTTCTCGTCGCGCACGCCCTCTCCACCCCTGCTCACTGAACACCTCCGTGCAGCCCGTTCCCGGGCTGTCGTGGCGCCGCTCGTCCTGCGCCTTCCCACTTTCTGGAATCCACGCGATGAACAAATCCCTGATCGCCCTGGCCACTGTCTCCCTGGCCGGTGCCGCATCCGCCCAATCCTCGGTCACCGTCTTCGGCGTGATCGATGCGATGGTCAGCAGCTATTCGAACCGCTCCGAAGACCCGCGCGGCCTCACGCCCGCCGTCACCGTGCGCCGCACCGCCCTCGGCCACTCGGGCTACAACACCAGCCGGTTGGGCTTTCGCGGCACCGAAGACCTGGGCGGCGGCCTGGCCGCCAGCTTCTGGCTCGAAGCCCCGATCACCAACGACGACGGTGCCATGGGCATCGCGAACTTCTCGCGCCGCTCGACCGTGAGCCTCTCGGGCGGCTTCGGCGAGATCCGCCTGGGCCGCGACTTCACGCCGACCTTCTGGAACGACACGCTGTTCGACCCGATCAACACCAACGGCGCCGGCGGCAACCTGATCCTCGCGGCCAACACGGCCTTCGCGGGCAACGCGAACTACGTGCGGGCGAGCAACTCCATCGGCTACTTCCTGCCGCCGAACCTCGGCGGCTTTCACGGGCAGTTGCAGTACGCGCTGCACGAGCGCGACAGCTACGCTCCCGGCACCGCGACGCCACCGGGCGTGAACCCCGTCACCGGCGCGCGCAACCCGGGTGCGGTCGCGCCTTCTCGCGCAGGCCGCTACATCGGCGGGCGCCTGGGCTACGCGAGCGGACCGCTGCAGCTGGCCGTGGCCTATGGCGACAGCACGGTCGCCGACAACTACTACGCAGGCAGCACCGACTCGGTGAAGACGATGAACCTCGGCGCCTCGTACCACTTCGGCAGCGTCAAGCTCTTCGGCGAGTGGTCGCGCTCGCGGCACGCGCGCGACCTGGCGCAGCCCGCGCTCGGCGGCGGCCTGCGCAAGGTGGACCTCGAGGGCTACGTCGTCGGCGTCACCGTGCCCGTCGGCGCCGGGCTGATCCGCGCCGCGTACTCGCACGTCACCTACGACCAGGACAACACCGGCGCACCGTTCGGCGCAGCAAAGAACCCGAAGGCCGGCAAGCTGGCGCTGGGCTACGTGCACAACCTGTCGAAGCGCACCGCGCTGTACGCGACCGTGGGCCACGTGCGCAACAAGAACGGCGCGGCCTTGACCACGGGCGGCCCGGCCTTCGTGCAGAGCGCGGGGCTCACACCGAAGACGTCTACGGGCTACGACTTCGGTATCCGCCACGCGTTCTAGCAGGCCGGGGCGTCTGGGCATCGGCACCGCGGGCGCCCGAAAACATCAGCGCCAACGGGGTTGATCCAGACGCTCATAATGCTCGCCGGGCGGCCATGCCAGGGGTCGCCAGCCACCCGGCACAAGCGGGTGCGCCGCCTTCCTGCCTGGCATCGACGGAACGACACCATGAGCGCTTTGCACATGTTTCTACCGGTCTCCGAGCCCGCGCGCAGCGAGGCGCTGGCGCTTTTCATCAAGACACACCACGTGCCCCGCCACCTCGTGAGAGGCACCTCGCGCAAGATGCCGGACGACTGCGGTCCCCCCGCGCCGGTCCACACATCGCAGGAACAACCGCAGGCCGCATCCGCCCAGCCATCGGCCGCATCGGCCTAGGGCGGGCAGACCGCAAGGAAGACAGCCCTCGCCGCGCCGGCCGCGCGCGGCGCGTGTTCGTGCGCCCTTCTTGACCCGCCTCCGGCGGCCGCCGGGCCTCGCGTGCCACATCGTCGCGAGGCGGCCCGTCCTTCCATTCGCCTACACCGAAAGTCCGGGATAAAACCCACCTTCATCGGTCACACTGGCGACATCGACAAAAGAATGCGCGAGTTGTCGCGACATACTGCACGAATGCAAAAAAATCACATGGAAACGAGCCGCCCCACGATGCGCCCGTTCCGCAGCCAGCCATGACGGAGTTGAGGGTCAGCTGGGAGCACACGTTCCCCGACGACGGGACGAAGCTGGTCATCCATTCGAACTGGGTTTCCAACACCCCCGCCACGCAGGCCTACCTCGAGGCGCTGGTCGCGCGGGTCGGGCAGATGGACCCGGCGCCCCACTGCGTTTTCGAGAAACGCCAGGCCGTCCCTTCGCGCTCGTTGCCGCCGGACCTCGGCACCTTCACCTCGGCCGAGTTCTGGCAAGTGGCCGAGCTGCTGCACCTGCAGGCCACCCCGTCCCTTGCCGCCGCGCGGCTGGTGCTGGTCGAGGGCATGCGCCCGGCCAAGGCGGCGAGACAGCTCAACACGAGCCCGCAGGCGTTGACGAACACGCTGCGAAAGATCCGCACGGAGCGCGCGACCTCGTCGCGGCTGGGCAGGTTGCCCGCCGACCGGCCGCCATCCGAAGGCACCGCGCCGCAGGAGCCCTGAGCGGCCGACCGGCGCGCCCTCCCCGGCTTGCATAGGCACGGTCAATCCCGTACGCTGGCCCGGCGTCGATGCGCAGCACCCGAGCCCTTGCGGGCCGCCGGGCCGGCCTTGCGGACGCGCAAAGGAGTCCCGCCATGCCAAGCCGATCGAACGGCCTCGCGGCCGAAATGGAAGCAGTGCGAACGCTGGCGCTGGTGGGCGCGGCGGCCGCCGGCAAAACCTCCCTGGCCGAGGCCCTGTTGTTCAAGGCGGGCGCCGTCGGCGCGTGCGGCAGCGTCGAGCGCGGCAGCACCGTCAGCGACCACGACCCGCTCGAGCGCCGCATGCTGCACTCGCTCAACGCCTCGGTGATGCACCTCACGCATGCCGCCACACGCATCCACCTCATCGACACGCCCGGCGGCCCCGACTTTCTCGGCCAGAGCCTGCCGGCGCTGGAGGCGGTCGAAACGGTGGCGGTGGTCATCAATGCCGCCACCGGCATCGAGCCGATGGCGGTGCGCATGATGAATTACGCGGCCTCGCGCCACCTCGCCCGCATGATCGTCGTCAACAAGATCGACTCGCAGGGCGTCTCGCTGTCGGGCCTGCTGGCCGACATCCAGGCCACCTTCGGCCGCGAATGCCTGCCGCTGAACGTGCCCGACGGGGTCAACCGGCAGGTGATCGACTGCTTCTTCAACCGCTTCGGACGCTCCGACTTCGGCCCCGTCGAAGCGGCGCACCGCGCGCTGGTGGAGCAGGTGGTCGAGGTCGACGCGGCCTTCGTCGACCGCTACCTCGAGGAAGGCGATGTCGACCCGTCCGAGCTGCACGCGCCGCTCGAGCAGGCGCTGCGCGAAGGCCACCTGATCCCGGTGTGCTTCACCTCGTCGCGCAGCGGCGCCGGCGTGGCCGAGCTGCTGGACGTGATCGTCAAGCTCCTGCCCGACCCGACCGAGGCCAACCCGCCGGAGTTCCTCGTCGGCGAAGGCGCGCAGGCCCAGCCCATGCAGGCCCGGCCCGACCCGTCGCTGCACGTGCTGGCGCATGTGTTCAAGGTCACGATCGACCCCTATGTCGGCAAGATGGGCATCTTCCGCGTGCACCAGGGCACGGTCACGCGCGACAGCCAGCTCTACATCGGCGACGGCCGCAAGCCCTTCAAGGTGGGGCACCTGTTCATGCTCCAGGGCAAGGACCACGTCGAGGTGTCGCACGCGGTGCCGGGCGACATCGTGGCGGTGGCCAAGGTCGACGAGATCCATTTCGATGCCGTGCTGCACGATGCGGCCGAAGACAGCCATGTGCACCTCGCGCCGCTGCCGTTCCCGGTGCCGGTGTACGGCCTGGCCGTGGAGCCCAAGCGCCATGGCGACGAGCAGCGCGCCTGGGAAATCCTGGGCAAGCTCGCGGCCGAAGACCCGTGCCTGCGCATCGAGCATGTGGCCGCGACCAACGAGACGGTGCTCTACGGCCTCGGCGAGCTGCACCTGCGCCTCGTGCTCGAACGCCTGCGCGAGGTGTACCGCTTCGAGGTCCAGACGCGGCCGCCGCGCATCGCCTACCGCGAGACCGTGACCGCACCGGCCGAGGGCCACCACCGCCACAAGAAGCAGACCGGCGGCGCCGGCCAGTTCGCCGAAGTCTTCCTGCGCATCGAGCCGCTGGCGCGCGGCGCGGGTTTCGAGTTCGCCGACGAAGTCCGGGGCGGGGCCATTCCGAATCAGTTCATCCCCGCGGTCGAAAAAGGCGTGCGCGAGGTGCTGGCCTACGGCGCGATCGCCGGCTACCCCGTGGTCGACGTGCGCGTGGTGGTCTACGACGGCAAGCACCACAGCGTGGACAGCAAGGACATCGCCTTCGCGACCGCCGGCCGCAAGGCCTTCATGGCGGCGATCCGCGAGGCGCAACCGGCCGTGCTCGAGCCGATCGTGCAGATCGAGATCGCCGTGCCCGAGCATGCCGTGGGCGACGTCACGAGCGACCTGTCGTCGCGGCGCGGCCTGGTCACCGGCACCTCGGGCCTGGGGGCCGGCACGGTGGCCATCGGCGGACAGGTGCCCGAGGTCGAGCTGGCCAACTACCAGTCGCGGCTCAATGCGATGACCAGCGGCCAGGGGCGCTACACCATCGCGTTGTCGCACTACGAGGCCGTGCCACCGACCGTGCAGCGCACGCTGATGGGGCAGTACCGGGTGCGCGACGACGACTAGGCGCCCACCGGGGGCATGACGCTGCCGTGGCCTAATGGCCGGCATCCGCCATTCATCCCGCACGGGCTCCCCGATGAAGAAACTGCTGCCGCTGGTCCTGTCCACCCTGTTCGCCCTGCCCGCTTCGCAGGCCCACGCCGCACCGCGCCAGCCGTACACCCCGGACCAGGCGCGGGCGCTGCTCACGCAACTCGGTGCCCACGTGATGGTCATCAATTCCGACCAGACCCTGATCCGGAAAAAACCGGCGAGCGCGTTCGACGTGCTGACCTACTACCCGCTGCCCAAGGCCAAGGTCGACGAATACCAACGCAACGGCCACATCGTCAACACGAACGACGACATCGCCGACGCTGCCACCTACCGGATCAAGGACTACGCGCTGACCAACGAGAAGAACGAAAAGCTGCGCCTGAAGGACGACAGCGGCGCGCCGTCGCTGCAGGACTTTTCGCTCTGGACCTACGACAACGCCCTGAGCAGCCAGCGAGGCTTCTACGTGAAGCTGGACAAGCCCTTCGAGCGCGTCAAGGGGCACCTTACGGTGGTGTTCGAGATGCCCGGGAACATCCGGCACGAGACGCGGGTGCCGGTCGACCTGTCCATCACGGACAAGGACCCGCGGCCCGGCACCTGATCCTGCGGTCGCTTCACGGCGATCCTGGCTCGAAGAGCTCGCGCTGCGACGTCGTCAAGGCCGCGAAGCTGTCTCCCATGGGCTGAAGAATGGCATCGGCGATCGGCTGCAGTTGCCGGGTGAGGTAGTGCTCGTAGTCGATGCGCGAATGGCGGGTTTCCAGCGGCTCCGGCCCGTTGCGGGTCATGACGTACTGGATCCAGCCGCCCTTCTGGTACTGCTGGGTCCGGCCGACCCGGGCGTTGTGCTCGTCGGCGATGCGCGCGGCCCGCACCTGGGGCGGCACGTTGACCAGGTAGTCGTCGAGCCGATGGCGCAGGCGCTTGCGGTAGATGAGCAGGTCGTCCTTGGCGCCCGCCAGCGTCGCCTTCGCATAGTCGGTCACGAACGCCTTGTAGGGCTCGCCCTGGAAGATGCGTGACAGCAGGCCCTCCTGGAACTGGCGCGCCAGCGGGGTCCAGTCGCTGCGCGCCATCTCCAGGCCGCGGTACACCATCTCCTCCTTGCCCGCGGCATCCACGCTGAGTCCGGCGTAGCGCTTCTTGCTGCCCACCTCCGAGCCGCGGATGGTGGGCATGAAGAACTTCTTGTAGTGCGTGTCGACCTCGATCTCGAGAAAGCTCTGCAGGCCCTGCTCCTCGCGCAGCGTGCGCGCCCACCAGTCGTTGATGTCGCCCGCCAGGCGGGCCGCGACGGCGTGCGCCTCCTCGTTGGTGTGGGTGCGCCGGAGCCAGATGAAGATCGAGTCGGTGTCGCCATAGATCGCCTCGTAGCCCCGCTGCTCCACGAACTCGCGCGTGAGCTTCATCATCTCGTGCCCGCGCAGGGTCACGGCGGACACCAGCTTCGGGTTGAAGAACCGGCACTCGGACGCGCCCAGCACGCCGGCGAAGGAGTTCATGAGCAGCTTCAGCGCCTGCGACAGCGGCTCGTTCTTCGCGCGCTTGGCCTCGTCCCGCGCGTGCCACAGCGTGGTCACGATCTGCGGCAGGCAGTGCCTGTCGCGCGAGAAGACGGTCTCCTGCGGTCCGTGGATGAGCCCGGTCGGATCGGCGGCGTTCGAACCTTCGACGAGGCCCACCGGATCGACCAGGAAGGTGCGGATGATCGAGGGATAGAGGCTCTTGTAGTCCAGCACCACGACGGAGTCGTAGAAGCCCGGCTTCGAGTCCATCACGTAGCCGCCCGGGTAGGCCTTGCTCGCGATCTCGCCCACGTTCGGCGCCACGTAGCCCAGACGATGCATCCGCGGCAGGTAGTGGTGGCTGAACGCGGCGATGGAGCCGCCGAAGTGGTCGGCCTGCAGGCCGGTGACCTGGGCGCGCTCCATCATGAACTGCAGCAGCTTCGCCTTCTCGAAGATGCGCAGGACCAGCTCGCAGTCGCGGATGTTGTACAGCGCGAGCGCGGGCTTGTCGTGCTGGTAACGCCGCTCGATCTCCGCCATCTTGTCGTACTCGTCGCCGATGGCCTTGCCTTCGCCCAGCAGCGTCTGCGAGACGTTCTCGAGGCTGAACGACGGAAAGCTCCACACCGCGGCCCTGAGCGCCTCGATGCCATCGAGGACGATCCGCCCCGGCGTGGGCGCGAACAGGTAGCCCTGCTTGCCCGGGTGCGTGCGCCACTCGATGGGCCGGCGCTCCCGCCCCAGCAGCAGCGGCACGCAGCAGTCGTTGGCGGTTTTCTGCAGCACGCGCAGGTCGAACTGGACCACGCTCCAGCCGATGAGGACGTCGGGGTCGTTGCGCTCGAACCAGTCGTTGAGCTGCTCGATCATCGCCTTGCGGGTCGGGCAATAGACGAGCGAGAAGTCCATGGGGTCGCCCGGCTCGGGCGGCGGCGCGCCAAGCATGAAGACGACGCGCTCCGGCGTGCCGTCCAGCGCAATGGAGTAGAGCCCTTCATGCTGGCTCGTCTCGATGTCCAGCGACACGACCTTGAGTACCGGCCGGAATTCAGGCGCGGGGCTGAGCTTGCAGTCGACGAGCGTGGCGCCCTCGCCGCGCCCGCCCTCCACCCGCACGCCGGCGGTGATGAAGCGCTCCATCAGGTAGCGGTCGTGCGGGCGCACGTCGGCTTCGAGCAAGGGAATGCCCTGCGCCTGCAGGGCGCGCGCCAACCGGCCGATCTGGCGGAAGTGCGTCGCATAGACGCCGAGGACGGCTTCCTGCTGGAAATTCCGGAGCGCGAGCTCCCGCAACTGCACGCCCGGCATGGCCGCGAGGTGGACTTCCACCGCCGCCCTGTGCCGGGCGGCGACGAAAGCGACGCTGCTGCGGGAGGTCAGCACCACTTTCCTCGGCCCTGCCTCGGTGGCCAGCCAGTACTCGATCTCGGTGCCGGTCGGAGCATCACGCCAGTGGCGCGTGAGGATGAAGCCCTGGAGGTCGGTGGAGGTCACGGGCGCTGGGCGATTCGGGTGGGACGGGGAAGGCGGACGGAATCGGAGGATTCTCGCCCCGCCCGGCCAGCTGGCGCCCGGTGATCGCAACCCGTCCGAGCGGGGCTACCGGATTGAACAGATGCGCAGACCGTGCCGAATCGCCTTCCCCCGTTCTCGCCCCGAGCGTCAAGTTCGGCGCTGTGGGGTTCCAGTAACGATGATCGGATCGACGGGATCCATGCGGACGGCAGCTCGCGGGAAGTCGAAAAGCTCCTCAGGATTGGAGGCAAGGATCCTCTCGATGGCGCTTGCATCGTGGTCAAACCAACTCGCCAGAGCATTGAGCAAGATGCCAGCGTCCTGCTCCACCGAGAAGCCCACATGGGGCCAGTCGGTTCCCCAGACCATGCGAGTTGGCGCTTCCGAGTACAGGCGCTGGGCGCGGCGGGCGATGCGAGGATCTCGAAGGTCGGCCGACAGGCGATAGCCGATCAGCTTGACCCACACGCGGCCCGTTGAGAGCAGCGACGACAAGACGTGCTCAGCCTCGCCGGACTGCGCCCCCAAGGACAACCCACCGAGATGGTCGACGACCAGCGTGCAGGGCAACTGCTCCAGCGTTGACTTGAGCGAGGGCCACTGATCCTCCCTGGGAAGGATCTCGGCATGCCAACCACGGTCCGCCAGTTTCGGCGCCAGGACCTTCAGGTCGTTGAGATCGACGGTGCCGCCAAGCTGGCCCGACATGATGAATCGCATTCCCCTGACGCCCATGGCGTGCCAGGCATCGAGTTGCGCATCGGTCGTGTCCGCATCACCCACCACGACGCCACGCAGCACCTGCGGCTCAGCGCGCAGCGCTTGCTCGACGGCGCGGTTGTCCTTGCCATACACGCTGGCCTGAACGACCACCGATCGCTCGAACTTGATCGATCGGCGCAAGCGGCGCAGTTCCGCCGGCGGTGCCGGTGCGGGCTCGTAGCTCGCGTCCGGCACCGTGTTCAAGAAATCTTCAGGCGTGACATGGCAATGAGAATCGCACGCCCGCGCGGGGACCTGAAAGTCGGGGGCCGCATAGTTCTCCGGCGGCGGCAGGCAGGCTGCTGTCAATTGCATCGTTCTTCTCCAGACACAGTGAACGGTTTCCAGGAAATCAAAGGCATTCGCTCGTCGCTGAACGCTTGTCGATGACAACGTCGGTGAGCGCCTTGCGATGCAGGTAGCAGTGCACGTTGCGCACGACGGTTTCAACCCGGCGCGTTTCCAGTGCATCCGTCCATCCCGCGGCATGCGGTGTCATCACCAGGTTGTCCAAGGTTTCGAACGCCAGGCTGCCGGGCGCGCCCACCATCGAAGATGGCGACGGATATGTGTACCAGGTGTCAACGATGGCACCACGAATTTCGCGGCGTTGAAGCGCTCCAAAGAGTGACGCCTCGTTGACGACCGGCCCGCGCGCGACGTTGATCAGGATGGCGTTCGACTTCATGCGAGACAGCTCATCCTTGTCGATCAGGTTCAGCGTTTCTGCGCCACCCGGTACACACAGAAGAACATAGTCGCTCTGCGCAAGGAGGGCCGGCAAAGCCTCCATGCCGCGCCACCAGTTCAGCTCGCGGGAGACGCCAGGAGATCGACTCACGGCGATCGCCTGCATTCGAAACGCAGTGGCCAATTGAGCGACACGTTGGCCGATTCTTCCGAAGCCCACCAAGCCGATGGTCTTGCCTTGCAACTCGCCGTGCTTGCGACCGACAACGGAGCCGCCGCCCCAGGTCCATCGGTGCTGCCGCAATTCGGCATCCATCTCGCGGAACGGAATCTCGGCGTTCAAGATGGCGCCCATCACGTACTCGGCGATGGGATCGCTGCCGTTGCTGACGTTGCAGACCACCGAGTTGGCTGGCACCCACTCGGAGCGCAACCAGTCGACGCCCGAGAACGGAAGAATGGTCAGGCCGAGCCGGCGGCTGGCGGCGAAGGTCGCTTCAACACCGAGGCCTTGTGCGTGTCGCGCCCATTCGGCAGATCCGATCAGGATTTCGGCCACGGCTGCCTTGCGCGTCAAGCCTTCCGTGCCCTCCTCGGCGCACCATGACTCGGCAACCCAACCGGGGCCGAGACAGGCCAGCAGAGGTTCCCTGAAGACCTGGCTGTAGCGCCCAGCCAGTAGCAGCGTGCGAGGTATTGGTGTCACGGCCTTCATACCTTCGGGATACCCAGTCGATCGACCAACTGCTTGTAGAGCGCGATGTCGGCAGCGATCAACGCCTTGGTCTGCGCTGCGGTGCGATAGACGTAGCCGAGGTCTCGCTCGCGGAGCCAATCCTGCGTCGATCGCAGCTTGGCGGCCTTCGCCAGCACCGTGGCGTAGTAGTCCACCACATGATCCGGAGTGCCCGCAGCTACCGCAGCGACGATCCAGGATTCGCCGGTATAGCCCCTGACACCGAGTTGCGCGGTCGTCGGCACACCCGGGAGCGAGGCGAGAGGCTGGCTTGCACCAAGTACAAGACCTCGCAACTTGCCCGACCGGATGAGGGCATGGGCTGCCGACACATCCAGCATTCCAACGTCGACGGCATTTGCCAACAAGGCGGAGGCCACCTCACTGCCACCCTTGTACGGAATGGTCGTGGTCTTGATGCCCACCGTCTCGTTGAGCCACTCGGCTTGCAGCTGCAAGGCCGTGGAGCCGATGCCCAGGTTCAGGGTCTTGGGACGGGCCTGTGCTTTCTGGACCAGGTCTTCGAAGCTCTTGATTCCCGAAGATGCCCCCGTCACAAGCACAACGGGCCCCGTTGCCAGGACGCCCACTGGTACAAAGTCCGTCAGGGGATCGTAGGGCAAGCTCTTGGCGATGGCAGCGTTCACTGCAAGCGTCGACGAACTCCCGATCAGCAGCGAATATCCGTCGCGCGCAGATGCGAGCACGTTCTGTGCCCCGATCAGGCCACTTGCGCCAGGCCTGTTGTCAGGAACCACCGGCTGGCCCGAGAGTTCTGCCAGAGCCTTGGCATACAGGCGGCCGACGAGATCGGCGGCGCCCGATGGAGGAAATGGAATGACCATGCGAATGGGCCGCACGGGAAAGGCATCGCTCTGCGCCGACGCCGCCCATGCACCTGCAGTCCACACCGCCAGACCGGCGGTCACGAGCTGCATGGCGGATCGCCGACTCAGGTGGGTCGAGCGATCAGGAGCCCCTGGATGTCTCTCGGTAAGTGTTCGATTCATATCGTGTCCCGTGAATGTTCAATGCGCCCTGCACTGACAGATCAAGCGAAGGTCCAGGCTCCGCAACGCTGCGGGCCTGATGTAGAAGGCGTTCAACGGCCCTGAAACACCGGAACGCGGCGTTGTGCGGCAGCCCTCACGCCCTCCAGAAAGTCGGGATGCCGAAACTGCTCGAGTTGAACCGCGCACTCATGGCGATTCACTTGCATCACGTGGTCCGCGAATCCCGCTCGCAACGTGCGCCTCGTGCTTTGGACGGCACCGGGCGCCGAGCGCGCGATCTCTTGCGCCATGGCCAGTGCCGTGGCAAACGGGTCTTGATCCTCCGAAAGAGCGTCGATCAACCCCAGCGCCAATGCCTGTTGCGCGCTGATCCGCTCGCCCGTGTAGAGCATCCAGGCGGCCTTTTGCGCGCCCACGACGCGCGGCAAGGTGTGGCTGATTCCGAAACCGGGATGAATGCCCAGTCGGTTGAAGTTGGCGCTGAACCGGGACTGGGGCGATCCCACGCGGAAGTCAGCGACCAGGGCAAGCCCCAATCCGGCACCGATGGCAGCGCCCTGTATCACCGCAACGATGGGTTTCCGGTTCGAGAAAGGCCGCATGGCCTGCGCGTAGAACGGCGACGGGTCGAGCGCCGTGCTGTTTTCGGCTTGATCGAAATTCGCTCCAGCGCAAAACACGCTGCCACCACTGCGCAGAACGATCGAGCGGCAATCCTCGACCGCATCGAGATGCTCAAGACTGTCGGCCAATTCCTTGACCAGTTCGACGTCGACGAAATTGTGCGGGGGATTGTTGATCTCGAGCACGGCAACATGCCCTGTGAGTTCACAGCTGACACGACAAGCATTCATGAAACGTACCCTCGAGTGCTATTGCGCGGAAACTTCATGACGCCACAGTGCGTGCTCGTCGTGCAGCCGTCGGCGCTGAACCTTGTTCACTCCGGTGTCGCGGGGGAGGCTCGCGATCTGGATGATTTCCACGGGCCGCATGATGCTCGGCAGACGCTGAATTGCTGCGAGCGTCTTCTCCAGGTCAATTCGAGGATCTGCAATCCACAAGACGACGCGTTGACCGCTCACCGCATCCGCTCTCGACCAGATCGCGAACTCGGACAACTCCGCTTCCTTTTCCAAAGAACGTTCCACGAAATCGATCGGAACGTATTCGCCGTTGACTCGAATGGATTCGCTCATCCGCTCGATGAAGACAAGGTTTCCAAGGTGGTCAACGCGGCCTCGGTCGCCCGTGTGAAACCAGCTGTCGGCGTCCGTCGAAGGGTCTAAAGCTCCGTCGCGAAGGTAGCCAGAAAACAGCGTGTCCGCCTCCCGCGCTCTGACATGGATTTCGCCCTCTTCGGATATCTTGAATTCGGCGTCGAAACGCACGCGCCCGGCGTAGTGGGTAGGGCCTTCTTCCGCCAAGGAGCGGTCGCCTGCGCGAACATGCCATGTGTGACAAAGCCCACCGGCTTCGGTGGACCCATACGCCGTGATTCCAATGGGGATTCCGAACATGCCCAGGAATTCGCTGATGGCGCCAAATACCACGCGCACCTTGTGGCCCGCGCTTGCGTCGACATCCGCTTCCTTCATCAGCATTTGAAGGGGCGTGACATGCAGAACGAGTGCGGTCGCGCCGATCTGCTTCACGGTGCTCCAGAAGTTCTGTGCGGCAAAACGCTGTGTCCCCAGAACGCCCGCGCCTGCAGTCCAGGCCGCCACGACACCGTAGCCCAGAGGGTTGATATGGAACATCGGCATCGGCGCAAAGACAACGTCATTGCGAACGTAGCCGAGAGAGTCGGCAATGAAGCGACCCAGCCTGATGAAATAGGAGTGGCTCAGTGCGCAAAACTTGGGGCGACCCGAGGTGCCCGAGGTATGCATATAGCACGCGATCTCCGAGCCGTCGCAGGCCAGCCCCGTCAAGAGCGCATCGCCCTCGACTGGCACGTCTGATTTGCCTGGTCTCGGGACCTCGGCACTCTTTACAACCAAATGGCCGGACCACGCGTTCCGTGCGTCGATAGAAGCCCAGTTCGGATGAGTGGGTGCGCGGTACGTGTCATCGAAAAATGCAACGGCATCCGGATTCAGATCAAGCAGCATTTCCCTGATCAGGTCTTGAGGGTAGTGCGGATTGATGAGTGCCGTACGGACGCCGTGCAACTGACAGGCCATCCAGAAAATCAAATAGTGCTCGCTGGTGACTCCAACAAAAGCCACTGTTTGTCCCTTGAGAATGGCGCCAGACATCGATGCGCAAAGCGTCTGCGCTGTCTTGAAAGCATCTGCCATGGGGGCCGACACCTTGTCTGTGCCGAACACCGCTTCAGGCGATCGTCGAACGGCGTCCTGAATGAGGAGCGCCAAATTGCGGATATTTTGATTGAGCATTGCTTGGGTTCTCTGCAGAATATTTGAAGCGTTTCGCCACCACTCTCTTCTTCAGAAGAAGATGGGTAGCGACCTTTTTTAGCCGACCGATTTGCAGGCTGTTTTCAATCAGCCCAACTCCATTCGGCCAATGTATTTCCCAATCGTGTTCTTCAATATTTCCACCGACCCTCCTCCGATCTCCGCAACCTTGGCATCCCGCCAATAGCGATTGAAAGGCGAATTCACAGCCGTCCCGTATGCGCCGCAAACCTGAATAGCCTGGGACGTCACCCGGTTGGCGACGGAGCAGCAAAACAGCTTTGCTTCGCTGGCGTAGCGCTCGGGCTCGCGCTGCGCCTCCAATGCGTCAGCCGCCGAATACAACAACAAGCGGGCTGCGTCGATGTCCGTGAGCATTTCTGCGAAATACCATTGAATCCCTTGAAAATCGAAGACCGATTGCCCGAAGGCCTTTCGGTTTTTGACGTAGGCAAGGGATTCGTCAAATGCTGCACGCGCCATGCCGATGACCATGGCCGCGTTGAGCGTGCGCGAATAGTTCAGATTGCGCAGCACGACTTTCAGGCCTCCACCCGGCTCGCCGAGAAGGTATTCGTAGGGCAACCGAACGTTCTCGAGTTTGAGTTCCACGTGTGGCCCGTTTCGCCCGCCAAAGGTCTCGCTCCTCTCGCCAACAAAGGTGCTTACGCCAGGTATTTCTCGCGGAACTGCAAAAACCCCCAGTCCTTTCTCGGTTTGAGCCAGGATGATGAACAGATCGGCACCACTCCCCGATGTAATGAATGATTTTTGGCCGGACAAGATCCAATGATCGTTTTCAAGCACCGCCTTGGTGTCCAACGAGCGGATGTCGCTGCCATGATTTTGTTCAGTCAGCGCATAGGCCGCTGTCAGGCCTCGTGAAAATTTCGGCAAAAACTCGTTCTTCAATTTTTCGTTGCCAGATCGCAGAATTGCGTTCTGCGCCTGAAAATTCGAGTTCAGAGAAATTCCGACCGAGGCACTGGCCACCCCAATTTCTTCGAAAAACGAAACCACTCGCCGGAATGAGCATCCGCCACCCCCATATTCTTTGGGGACGATCAGCGCATTCAGGCCCTGTTTTGCCGCTTGCTCCACAACCTCGGAAGGGTATGCGTCATTCCGATCGAGTTGAGCCGCAGCGGGCTTTGCGTAGGTTTCAGCAAAGGCGCGAAATTCATTCACGGCTTGTGCAGGTTCAAATTCCGTCCACAGCGGCATTTTTCGTCTCCTATCTTGTCAATCAAGGGGTAAAGTTTTTGATTCCGTATCAACCAGAAATCAACGGGCTGTAACTCGCTCGGACCGTACGGCGGAGATCGAGAGCAACTCGCGCACGGTTGCGTCGCGTGGCCGGCGGATTCAGCAGGGAGAGAGCTCGGCGCAGAAGCGCTGGATGCGCTTGCAGGCTTCGACCAGGCTCTGCGTGCTCGCGGCGTACGAAACGCGGAAGTGACCGGGCATGCCGAATGCGCTTCCATGCACAACACTGACGCCTTCTGCGGCAAGAAGCTCCAGCGCGAATGTCGCGTCGTCCTGAATCGGCTTGCCGCTGGGCGCTCGTTTCCCGAAGGTTCCGGCGCACGATGGAAATACGTAGAAGGCGCCCTCTGGCCGTGCGCATGCGAGGCCAACGCAGGCATCGAGTTGGTCAACGACCAGGTCTCGGCGTTGCTTGAACACTTCGCGCCTCGCCGCCAGAAAATCTTGTGGGCCTTGCAGCGCCGCCACAGCCGCCCATTGCGCGACCGAACTGGCGGCGGATGTCACCTGCCCCTGTACCACGTCCATCGCCTTGATCAAGGAGGCCGGCCCGGCCCCGTAGCCGATGCGCCACCCCGTCATCGCATAGGCTTTCGAAACGCCATTGACGATCAGCGTCCGCTCCCGCAGCCGCGGCTCGACGGCTGCAATGGTTGCGAACTCGAACGCGTCGTACACCAGGTGCTCGTAGATGTCGTCGCTCATGACCCAGACGTGCTCATGACGCAGCAGGACCTCTGCAAGCGCACGCAGTTCATCGCGCGTGTAGGCTGCGCCGGAGGGGTTCCCTGGCGAGTTGAGAACCACCCATTTCGTTTGGGGAGTGATGTGCCGCTCGAGAGCTTCCGGTGTCAGCTTCAGGCCGTTGGCGGCGGTCGTCTCTGCAATGACGGAGGTCGCTCCGCACAGGGCCACGAGCTCCGGATACGAGACCCAGTAGGGCGCGGGAATCAGCACCTCGTCGTGCTCGTTGAGCGTGGCCATGAACGCATTCGCGATGACCTGCTTGCCGCCATTGCTGATGATGATTTCCTCGCGCGTGTAGACAACGCCGTTCTCCCGCCGGAACTTCTCGACGACGGCATCACGCAACTCGGGGATGCCGTGGGTCGGCGTGTACCTGGTCTTGCCGCCCGTGAGTGCGCGGATGGCAGCGACCTGAACATGCTCGGGTGTCTCGAAGTCGGGCTCGCCCGTGCTGAGCGCAATCACGTCGCGGCCCTGCGCGGCGAGCTCGCGAGCCCGCTGCGTGGCGGCAATGGTGCTCGACGGTTTGATGCGAGCCAGAGACTTGGAAAGAAAATTGGACATGACGACTCCTGTGCAGCTACGCACAATCGGCTTGATCGGAATGCGGCCGGGACTCAGGGGCGCCGAACTTCGGCGATGAACTTCCGGGCGCGGGGGTGCTGTGGATTGGCGAAGAACTGATCGGGAGCGGCACGCTCGACGATCGCCCCCGCGTCCATGAACAGGATTCGGTCCGCCACTTCTTTCGCGAAGCCCATCTCGTGGGTCACGCACATCATGGTCATGCCATCCAAGGCCAGCTGCTTCATGACGGCCAGGACCTCACCCACCATCTCGGGGTCCAGCGCGCTCGTGGGTTCATCGAAAAGCATCACCGGCGGACGCATCGCGAGCGCTCTGGCAATCGCCACACGCTGCTGCTGGCCTCCCGAGAGCTGTGGGGGGTAGGCATCCGCCTTGTGCGCCAAGCCAACCTTCACCAGCAACTCCATTGCGCGCTCGCGCGCCTCGCTCTGGCTCACCTTCGCTACCGTCATGGGTGCCAGCTCGAGATTGCGCATGACACTCAGATGCGGGAAAAGATTGAAGCTCTGGAAGACGAAGCCAATGCGACTGCGCAAGCTGTTCACGTCAGTCTTCGGGTTGTGCACGTCTTCGCCGTTGACCATGACGCGGCCCTTCGAAATCGGCTCCAGCCGATTGACCGTTCGGATCAACGTCGACTTGCCGGAACCCGAGGGCCCGCACACCACCACCACCTCGCCTTGCTTGACGGTTTCGTTGATCTGGTTGAGGGCTTGATAGCCGCCGTAGAACTTGTCCACGTTGTCGAAGGTGATCATGTCGTGGCCTCTTTGGACACCAGGCGCTGGAGGGGGGTCGGCACGTCGGTCGTGCAGCGTGCTTGGTTCAACTTCTTCTCCAACCGGGAGACAGCCAATCCCAGCGCCCAGCAGAGGACGAAATAGGTGATGGCCAGAATCAGATACACCTGAAATGGACGGGTGAGCAGTTGGGCGTTGATCTGGTAGGCCGAGTAGGTCAGTTCTCCGACGCTGATGATGTAGCCGAGCGACGTGTTCTTGATCAGGTTGATCAACTGGTTCAGGATGCTCGGAATCATGTTGACGAGTGCCTGCGGCAGGATCACCTTGCGCATCGTTGCAAAGTAGGTCATTCCCAATGATCGAGCGGCCTCGACCTGGCCCTTGGGGACGGCCACGATGCCCGCCTTCACGACCTCCCCCATGAAGGCGAGCTCGTAGACGACAAGTGCGACGATCAAGGTGGTGATCCCGGAGATGCTGTGCCCCACGACCATCGGCACGATGAAGTAGGCCCAGAAGATCAGCATCAGGACAGGCAGGCCGCGCACGGCGTAGACGAGAGCGGTCGCCGGGTACTGAACGGCCTTGATGGGAGACGTCCGGGCCACCCCCATCACGACGGCGAGGGGAAACGAAAGCAGCAGCCCGGACACGGCGAGAAACAGCGTGAGCGCCAAGCCGCCAACGGGGCCATTCGGGAACTGGCCGACCAGGAGCAGAAGGCCATAGTCACGAAGGATGTCGATCATCGGACACCTCGCAGCGGATCCAGGCGAACGCTCCAGGCGTGGCCGATGCCCATCAGCGCGAACGAGCAGACCCAGTAGAAGATCGACGCAATGGCGTAGACCTCGAAGGTGCGAAAGCTCTCGCTCTCGATCTGGTGGGCCGCGTAGGTCAGTTCGGCGAGGCCGATCGCCATGGCCAAGCTCGTCGCCTTGAACAGCCCCAGCGACTGGTTGGTCAAAGGCGGCACTGCGACACGAAGTGCCTGCGGAAGAACGACGAAGCGCATCGCCTTGGCGTAGGACAGGCCCAACGCTCGCGCCGCCTCCATCTGCGTGGGCGACAGGGACCGCACACCACTGCGCAGATCCTCCGACATGAAGGCCGCCGCGTTCAGCGTCAGCGCGATCCAGACGAAGATGAATTCGCTCCCATGGGCGTTGATCCACGCCTGCCAGGCCTCGGGCAGCACCTGAGGCACGCCGAAGTACCAGATGAAGATCTGGACCAGGCCAGGCACGTTCCGGTGATAGCCAACGAACCCTTTGGAGACGGCGTGGAGTCCGGCCAAGCCGGACTGCCGCATGGAAACGACGACAAGTGCCAGAAGGAGGCCCGACACCCATGCAGCCGCGAAGAGCACGAGTGTGTTGTACGCGCCGGCGATCAACCAGTCCAGATAGCGGCCGTTCAACACGGCCCCGAAATTCAGATCAAGCATGGATGCGCTCGTGGCTCTGATTTGCGAGCTTGATCAGAATGCACTGAGCGGCGTCAGCTTCTTCTCGCGAACGATCTTCAGCTTCGTGTCGGGCCCGAACCACTTGCGCCACAACGCGTCGAGTTCTCCAGACGACTCCATGTCGCGCAATGCCTTGTTCACCGCATCGAGCAATTCGCTCTCGCCCTTCTTCACACCCAGGCCCGTGGGCTCGTAGACGAGGGACTCGTCGAGAAAGCGGAACTTGCCTGAACTTTCGTGGAGCAGTCGCGCGCCGGGTGCTTGGGAAATGGCATAGGCCTGAACCTTTCCCTGTGCGAGCGCCAGGAAGGCCATGGTGCCGTCCTGGTAGGTCACCACTTCGGAACCCGCAAGCTTGTTGCGAGCGTTGAGCTCCGAGGTCGAGCCCTTGTTGGCGGCGATCTTCTTCCCGGCAAGGTCGGCGAACGTCTTGATGGGCGAATTGCTCGCCACGATGATCTTCAAGGGCAGCTGGTAGTAGATGTCCGAAAAGGCGATCTGCTCGGCACGCTCCTTCGTGTAGCCCAGGGAGGCCGCCACCACATCCACACGCCCCAGCGCCAACTCGGGAATGCGGGCTTCGACGGAAATCGGGCGGTGCTCCAGTTCAACGTGGAGGTGCTTTGCGAGGCTCTTGCACGTATCCACATCGAAGCCGACGTACTCGCGGGTGGCAGGGTTCTGAAACGCAAGGGGTTCCGCCCCCGTCAGCGTGGCGCACACCAGCTTGGAGCGCGCCTTGATGTCGCTGAGACGATCGGCCTGTGCCGTGGTGGCGCAGACGCAAAGAGCGACGGCGATGACGCGAGTGAAAGTCAATCGGAACATGAGCGCAACTCCTGAAGCGGCTTGATGCCAGAGGCCAAGAAATGAGATGGAAGCCCGCATTCTGGAGACTTTGAAAAATTAAAAAAAACGATTTATTTTTATAGAATTGCATCTGTTTTACACATATTCCAAGGGGGAACCCGCAGTGCATGAAGTCCCACCGGCAGAACGAACATGATGTCGTTCAAGCAACTTGAGGCGATCTATTGGGTGGTCAAGCTTGGCGGCTTCTCGCAGGCCGCGGAGAAGCTTCACACCACGCAGTCGGCGATCTCGCGGCGAGTCCAGGAACTGGAGAGCCTCCTGGACACTTCACTGTTTGACCGCTCTTCACGCGCCGCCCGATTGACGGAGAAGGGGCAGCAGACCTTTGCGATCGCCAAGCGGCTTCTTGCCCAGCGCGACGAAGCGATGGAGCAGCTTGCACAGGCACAGGTGGTCGAACGCAGACTGCGGATCGGCCTCACCGAACTCACCGCAATGACCTGGTTCCCGCGGCTGGTGGGCATGATGCAGGTCCATCACCCCCGCGTTGTCCTGGAGCCCGACGTCGACGGCAGCGTGACCATTCGCAAGAGACTCCTGGCCGACGAGATTGATCTTGCGATCGTTCCCGACGCGGAAGACGACAGCCGGATCACCAAGAAAGCCATCGGCAAGGTGGTCAGCGCCTGGATGTGCAAGCCCGGCATGCTGCCTGCGGACAGGACGTTGCGCCTCCACGAGCTGGCCTCGCATCGAATCCTGACCCAGGGCAGCCGCTCGGGGGCGGGCCTCGCCTCGGAGAACTGGTTCAAGTCCTTCGGCCTCACCCCGAAGCAGTCGCTGCCCAGCAACAGCATCATTGCCATCATCGGCATGACCGTGTCTGGAATCGGGATCAGTCCCCTTCCTCGTGATTGCCTCGCTCCGATGGTCGACCTGGGCTTGCTGCAACCCATCAAGGTCACGCCGGCAATCCCCGACATCACCTACGTCGCGATGAGCAGGAGCGAGCAGCGAAGCACGTTGATCGACTCCACGGTGCTGCTTGCACAGGAGTGCTGCGACTTCACGCAGGTTTTCCAACCCGGCGCCATCCCCGCCGACGCCCCGGCGCCTCCCAGCTATTGATCGAACTTCGGGAAGCCGCGACGAACCCCGACGTCACCTTGCGCGTGTGGGAGGACGGCGAGCACACGATCTACAACCACGCGTCGGAGCGGACCGCCTTCGTGGCGGACTGGTTTGCTCAGCGGCTCACGCCGGGTTGACGCTTCGCCCCCGGCCCCTCAAAGCACCCCAGCCTCATCCCCCTGCGCACCGTCGTCCAGCACCGGCACCTCGCTGGCCACCAGCGGTTGGCCGATGGGCGCGCCGGCCTTCCCCACCTGGACCGCCGCCATGTCGGCGTCGTTGGGGTACTGCCCCGCAATCCAGTAGTCGAACACCCGCCGGACGATCGGTGCCGCGTGCGCCGCGCCGAAGCCCGCGTTCTCGACGATCGCGGCCACCGCGATCGTCGGGTCTTCGGCCGGGGCGAATGCCATGTACAGCGCGTGGTCGCGCTGGCGCGCATCGAGCGCCTTGCCGCTCGCGCGCGCCTTCGGGCTCAGGCCCACGGCCTGCGAGGTGCCGGTCTTGCCGGCCGAGGTGTACGCGGCGCCCGCAAACACGCGCGTGCCGGTGCCGCCCTTGGTGACCGCCACCATCGCGTCGCGCACCACCTCGACGTGCTTGCGCGCATAGCCCAGGTCCTGGGCCGGGGGCTGGACCTGCTGCACCACCTCGCCGGTCGACGTGTCGCGGATGGCCCGCACCAGGTGCGGCTGGTAGCGCACGCCGCCGTTGGCCAGCGTGGCGTTGGCCGAGGCCAGCTGCAGCATCGTGAAGCTGTTGTAGCCCTGCCCGATGCCCAGCGAAATCGTCTCGCCCGGGTGCCAGGCCTTCATGTCGGCGCGCCGGTAGGCCGCGCGCTTCCACGCCCTGCTGGGCAGCACGCCGCGCGACTCGCCCTGCAGGTCGATGCCGGTGAGCTGCCCGAAGCCCAGGGGCGCCATGAAGTCGTGGATCAGGTCCACGCCCATCTCGGCGGCCAGCGAATAGAAGTACGTGTTGCTCGAGAACTGGATGGCGCGGTGCATGTCGACGCCGCCCAGCCCGCCCCGGTGGCTGCGGAAGGTGCGCCCGCCGAAGTTGTAGAAGCCCGGGTCGTTCTCCACCTTGTCGGCGCTGCGCTTGCCGGTCTGCAGCGCCGCCATCGCCATGAAGGGCTTGTAGGTGGAGCCGGGCGGGTAGGTGCCGCGCAGCGCGCGGTTCAGCAGCGGGTTGTCGGGCGACTCGGTCAGCGCCTTCCAGTTCTCCGTGTCGATGCCCTCGACGAACAGGTTGGGATCGAAGGTGGGCTTGCTCACGAAGGCCAGCACCTCCCCGGTCTTCGGATCGATGGCCACGAGCGCGCCCCGGCGCTCGCCGAACATGTCTTCCACGAGCTTTTGCAGCTTGATGTCGAGCGACAGCATCACCGTCTGCCCCGGCCTGGCGGGGTGGCGCGACAGGCGGCGCACCGCGTGCCCGCCGGCCGAGGTTTCCATCTGCTCCACGCCGGTCTGGCCGTGCAGCGCCTTTTCGTAGCTCTGCTCGATGCCGACCTTGCCGATGTAGTCGGTGCCCCGGTAGTTGGCGCGCTCGTCTTCTTCCCAGTCGTCCATCGCGGTCTTCTCGCGCTGGTTGATGCGGCCGATGTAGCCGATCACGTGCGCGCCCACCTCCCCGTGCGGGTAGGTGCGAAACAGCCGCGCCCGGATTTCCACGCCGGGAAATCGATAGCGCTGCGCCGCGAAGCGCGCCACCTCTTCGTCGCTCAGGCGGGTGCGGATGGGCAGGGAGTCGAAGCTGCGCGAATCCTCGCGCAGGCGCTGGAAGCGGCGGCGGTCCCTGGGCGTCACTTCGAGCAGCTCGCCCAGTTCGTCGATGACGGTGGCGATGTCACCCACCTTCGACGGCGTGATCTCCAGCGTGTAGGCGGCATAGTTGGACGCCAGCACCACGCCGTTGCGGTCCAGGATCTGCCCGCGGTTGGGCACCACGGGGACGATCGCGGTGCGATTGCTCTCGGCCCGGTCCGCCAGCGTTTCATGGCGCACCACCTGCAGGTAGACCAGCCGCGCGCCGATCAGTCCGAAGCCGAACAGCACCGCGCAACCGACCACCACCACGCGGCGGCGAAAAAGAGCGAGCTCGGCGGCGGCATTGCGGATTTCATTCATCGGGCGAAACGGGGGGAAAGAAGCGGAGAAGCCAGATAGGAGGCCCTGCTCGCCCGAAGGTTCCGCGTCGGCGGTCGACGAGACGCGATCGTCCGCTCAGGCCCACGCCTCTTCGGCACCGATGCGAACCTGGCGGGTCGGCACCACCTGCTTGAGGCCGTGCCCCGTGCGCTCGTCCCCTTCGGAGATCAGCCGCATCATGGCCTCGCGCAGCGCGGGGCACACGCCTGTGCCTGCGTGCAGGTCGCGAAAGAAGCGCATGGTGGCGCCCGCCACCACCTCGGCCATCTGCACGCCGGCCGCTTCGTGCGATTGCCTGAAATCGAGGGCGGCCACTTCTTCGAAGCGGTGGTCGGACGGGGGCGTGCACAGCAGTTCCATCGCACGGTCCGCGCCTTCGGCAGCGGCCTTCCCCTGCCCCAGGATGCGCTGCACCTCGAAATTCTGGTCGTGCACCAGCCGGACATCGGCCAGGCAGTGCCGGTAGTAGAGATGGATTCGGGCGTAAATGCGCATGAACGACGTCAGGTTCGGCAGCGTCCAGGCCTGCGTCGACGACGTGTTGAGCTCGGGCGGCGGAAGAAACTCCAGCCAGGGCTGATGCTGGGCCCCGCTCAGCGCGTGGTACTCGGTGTTCGCCGCTTCGACGATGCGGCCGAACCCTTTCGCGACCTGCGCCGCGGCCTCTTCCTCCTCCTCGGCGGTGTGCGTGGCCAGGTCGCGCAGGCTGGCAAACGATGCGTGAAGCGTCCCGGCCTCCGGCGTCAGGCAGGACGCGACGAAGCTGTCCAGCACCTGCGCATCGGCATGGACGTGCAGGAAATCCGCGACGGCGTTCCTGAGAAAGTCGAGCCGCATCGACTCGGGGTAGCCCAGGCAGGACGGCAGCAGCTGGAACGACGTGATGCAGCTGCAGATGAAGTAGCGCTTGTCGACCAGCTCGACGAAAAGCGGGGCCCGCCGGTCGAGCAAGGCGTGGATCACGGCAGCGGAGAACTCCGGCCTGGATGCCAGCGATCGGGCACCGGGTTCGCCCGAGGGAATGCGGTGGCGATCGCGCAACGCCTGGAGGCGTGCATCCCACTCCTCCTCGTCCTGCAGCCCGACGCCCGCCAATGCAAAGTAGGGTTGCCTCTTGAAGTCGTAGCCCGTGCCGCTGTCGACCATGTCGCCGCTGTGGCCGCTTTCGTCGATGTAGATGGTGGTCATGGTGCCGGGGCGAACGCCTCGCGCCGTCGTGCGGTCACAGGGGCCTCTTCATGCGGCAGGTCGTGGGCTGCTCGGCCGCCTTGGCGTCCACGCTCGCGATCTGCTTCCAGCCGAATCCGGTGCCTTCCTGGTCGTACCGGACGGCCGCGCCGTCGACCTTCTCCCAGCTCTGGACGAACATCGCCTGCTGGGCTTGGTGATCCGACTTGCGCAGGACCACGGGACCGTTGATGCCCTCGAAGCGCAAGCCCTCGAGCTGGGCGGCCACCTTCGCCGGCTCGGCGGACTTCGCGCTGCGGATGGCGCCGGACAGTGCGACGACGGCGTTGTAGCCCATGCCGTTGATGAAGTCCTCGCCGAACTGCTTCTTGAAGTTGCCCAGCACGGCCGAACTCTTCGCACCGGGGTCGTTGGGGTTGAAGGTCGAGACCAGCTTGACGCGGCCCTCGCCCGTCGCGCCGATGGTGCCGGGCACGCCGTAGTTGCTGCCGTTGAAGGTGTAGAAGTCGACCTTCAGCCCGAAGTCGTTGGCCGCGCGCACGATGAGCGCCAGGTCGGAACCCGAGCTGGCCGTGATCACCGCGTCGGCGCCGGACTGGCGGATCTTGGCCATGTAGGGCGCGAAGTCTTTCACCTGCGCGGTCGGGTGCAGGTCGTCGCCCACGATCTCGATGTCGGCGCGCTTGCGCGCAAGCGACTCGCGCGATGCGCGCGCCGTGTCCTGCCCGTAGGCGTAGTTGGGATTGAGCAGGTGGATCTTGCGGATGTCCTTGCGGCCGGCCAGGTAGGTGGTGAGCGCATCGACCTTCATGTCCGAGTGCGCGTCGGTGCGGAAGTGCCAGTAGCTGCACTTCTCGTTCGTGAGCACCGGTGCCTGCGACGCGTAGTTCAGGAAGACGATCTCCTTGCCCGGATTGCGGGCGTTGTGCTTGTCGATGGCCTCGCCCAGCGCGATGCCCACGCTGGACGAGCTCGCGCCCTGGACCACATAGCGGATGTCCTTGGCCACGACCGTGCCGAGCAGCGCCACGGCCTCCTGCGGCGACAGCTTGTTGTCGAAGGGAACGATCTCGAACTGGTAGGGCCCCGCCCACTTCTCCTCGTTCGCCACCCGCGCCGCGTACTGGAAGCTCTTCAACACGTTCTGTCCCAGGCCGGCCATCGGGCCCGACAGCATGTCGAGCGTGGCGATCTTCACGGTCTGCACGGGTTGGGCGCTGGCAGCCAGGGCGATGCACAGCATCGGCGCGGCGATGGTCTTTGTCAGGTTCATGGTGAGTCTCCTTGTGGATGGCGATCTGCGGGTGTTCAGACGATGACGGCGCCGCCGTCGGCGACGAGCGTCTGGCCGGTCACGAACGCGGCTGCGGGCGATGCCAGGAAGGCGATGGCGCCGGCGATCTCCTGCGGCTGCCCGACGCGCCGCAAGGGCAATTTCTTCTGCGTGAACGACTGGATCTCGGGGTCCGCGAGCAGCATGCCGGCCATCTTGGTGTCGATCAGGCCCGGCGCGATGCAGTTGACGCGAATGCCCTGCGGGCCCCACTCGACCGCCAGGTCGCGGGCCAGTTGCATGTCGCCGGCCTTGGACAACCCGTAGGCGCCGATCGTCGAAGAGCCCTGGAGGCCCGCGATGGACGAGACGATCACGATGGCGCCGTTGCCCCTGGCCTGCATGTCGGGCCGAACGAGATTGGCCAGCCAGAGATTGCTCAGCACGTTGTTGCGCACGATCTTCATGAACATCTCGTCCGCGATCTCGGCCAGCGGCCCGTAGTGCGGGTTGGTGGCCGCATTGCAGACCAGGATGTCGATGGCGCCGAAGCGCTCGCGCACCTGCGCCACCATCGCGCGCAGCTCCTCGGGCTGCGAGATGCTGGCCTGGCAGGCGAAGGCCTGCCCACCTTGCGCGCGGATGCCCTCGGCCACTTCCTCGCAGGCCTCGAGCCGCCGGCTGGAGACACAGACTTTGGCCCCGAGCAGCGCCAGGTGCTCGGCGGTGGCGCGGCCGATGCCGCGGCTGGCCCCGGTCACGACGGCGACTTTTCCGTTCAGGTCGAACAGGTTCATGCGTGGAGATCCTTGAAAGTGGAAAGAAGAGAGGAAGCCGGTGCGCCGATGTCTTGCCGCAGCAGGTGTTTTTGCAACTTGCCCGACGGCGTGCGCGGCAGCGTGTCGACGCAGACGTAGTCGCGCGGAATCTTGTAGCGGGCCAGCTTGTCGGCCAGGAAGGCCTTGAGCGCCTCGCTGTCCGGTTGCCGACCGGGCCGGGGCACGATGACCGCCACCACGGTTTCGCCCCAGTCCGGGTGCGGGCGGCCGATGACGGCCACGTCGGCCAGGTCGGGATGCGGCGACAGCGCGTCTTCCACCTCCTTGGAGTACACGTTCTCGCCGCCGGTGGTGATCAGGTCCTTGAGCCGGTCCACCACGTAGTAGTAGCCGTCCTTGTCGACCCGGGCCAGGTCGCCGCTCCGGTACCAGCCGTCGGGCGTGTACGCGGCGCGCGCGGCCTCGGGGTCGTTCAGGTAACCGCGCATGGCGGCTTCGCTGCGCAACTGGATCTCGCCGACCTGGCCCGCGGGCGTCGCGCTGCCGTCTTCGGCAACCACGCGCACCTGCACGCCCGGCAGGCTGGAGCGGCCGATCGACCCTGCCTTGCGCAGCGCGTCCTCCGGGAACAGCGCGGTGCCCAGCGGGCCCATCTCGGTCATGCCGTAGACCTGCATGAACTGCGTCGTGCGATAGCGCTGCATGAGCCGCTTCGCCATGTCCTCGCCCAGCGGACCGCCGCCGTAGATCCACAGCCGCATCGAGCCCAGGTCGTGGCGGTCGAAGTCGGCGAGTTCGAGCGGCGCGAGCAAGGCGATGGGCGCGCCGAAGGTCAGCGTGACGCGGTGCCGCGCAATCGCTTCCAGGAATCCGCGCGGCGCGTACTCGCGCAGGAAGACCAGCGTGCCGCCCATCAGCAGCGTTCCGAAGGTCCAGTTGTTGAGCGGCGCCGCATGCCAGATCGGCATCGCGATGAGCATCCGGTCGTTGTGCGTCATCGACAGGGCCGCCGCGCAGACCAGCGCCGTGGTGAAGACCGCACGATGGCTGTGCAGGCATCCCTTGGGTTGGCCGGTGGTGCCCGAGGTGTAGAGCACCTGCGCCAGCGCATCGTCATCGACCAGCGCAGGCAGCTCGCCCGCTTCCGTGCGCTGCACCAGCGTGTCGAAGTGATCGAAGCCGACGTCCACCGCGCCGGCCATGTCGCCGGTGCCCAGCAGGCAGGCCTCGGTCTCGATGCGTTGCGCCACGCCCAGGGCGACGTCGATGATGCAGAGCCTGGCGTCGCTGTGGCGCAGGATGAACTCGACCTCGGGCTTTTGCAGCTTGTGGTTGACCGGCACGATGACCGCGCCCAGGCGCAGCGCGCCCAGCACGCCGATGAGAAAGTACGGCGTGTTGAAGCACATGAGGGCCACACGGTCGCCCTGCCCCACGCCCCGGTCGCGCAGCACCTGCGCGGCGCGGCGGCTGAGCGCCTGGATCTGCGCGTAGCTGAAGGCTTCGTCGCCGTAGTACAGCAGCGTCTTCGTGGGCCAGCGCGACGCGCTCTCGTCGAACATCGAGATCAGGTTCATGGATTTTCCAATGGGATGCAGGGCCGGGCAGCGCGGTGCCGCTGGGTTCCGCATCCGGTGTTTTTGTGGGCGCAGCCGGGAGCGGCCGCGCGGCGGGATCAGAAGAAGTCGGCGTCCAGCGCCATCACGGCGTCGTCGTCCTGCGCGGCCACCTGCAGGTGTTGCTCGACCTCGGGAAACAGGTGCGCGAAATAGAAGCGGGCCGTGGCCACCTTGGCGACGTCGAAGCCATCGGACTGCCGCGCGTCGATCCTGCGCTGCGCGATCGAGGCCATGCCGATCCACTGCCACGCGAGGGCCAGCACACCGACGATGCGCAGGCAGCTGTGGCCGGACGCGCCGACCTGGTCGGGGTGCGACGGTGCCCGAGCGATCAGGTGCCGGGCCAGCGCCTCGAGGCGCGCGCACAGCGTCCGCGTCTGCGCCACCCAGGGCTGCAGCACCGGGTGCGCCTCGTGCTTCTCGAGCACCTGGTGCACCACGTCCAGGAACCGGCGCAGCCTGGCGCCCCCGTCGCCGAGGATCTTGCGACCGAGCAGGTCCTGACCCTGGATGCCGTTGGCCCCTTCGTAGATCTGCCCCACGCGCACGTCGCGGAGGTACTGATGAACGCCGCTGTCGTCCAGGTAGCCCCAGCCGCCCATGACCTGCTGTGCCAGGGTGGTGCTGGCGTAGCCGTTGTCCGTCGCGAAGGCCTTGAGCACCGGCGTGAGCAGCGAGACGAGCTCGTCGGCCTCGCGGCGCACCGAGGGCTCGGGGTGGAGCTTCGAGCGATCGACCTGCAACGCCAACCAGTAGGCCAGCGCGCGCGCGCCTTCCGTCCAGGCCTTCTGCACCAGCAGCATGCGGCGCACATCGGCATGCACGATCAACGGATCGGCGGCAGGCTGCGGCTCGGGCCTGCGCGCCCCGCCGAAGCCGCGTCCCTGCAGCCGCGTGCGGGCGTGATCGCGCGCCAGCTGGTAGGCCGCCTCGGCCTGGTTCACGCCCTGCATGCCCGTGGCCAGGCGGGCGATGTTCATCATCACGAACATGGCCGCCAGGCCGTTGCCGGCGGTGTTCAGCAATTCGCCGCGCGCACCGTCGAGCCGCAACCAGCAGGTCGGCGTGCCGCGGATGCCCATCTTGTCCTCGAGCCCTTCGCAGCGCACACCGTTGCGCTCGGCCGCGCCGGGCAGGTGCCGCGGCACGATGAACAGCGAAAGCCCCCGCGCGCCCTCGGGCGCACCCGCGATCCGGGCCAGCACGAGGTGGACGATGTTGTCGGCCAGATCGTGCTCGGCGGCCGTGACCATGCGCTTGAGGCCCGTGAGGCGATAGCTGCCGTCCGGCTGGGGAACGGCCACCGTGCGCAGCAGGCCCACGTCGGTGCCGGCCTCGCGCTCGGTGATGCACATGCTGCTGGTCCACGCGCCGCTGGCCAGGTGGGGCAGGTACGCCGCCTGCTGCGCGGCCGTGCCGTTGGCCCGGATGCATTCGTAGCCGCCGCGCGAGATGCTGTGGTACATCAGCCAGGAATGGTTGGCCGAGCCGATCAGCTCCGTCACCATATGGGTCAGCACCGTCGGCCACGCGCGGCCGCCGTGTTCAATCGCCGCGCCCAGGCCGGCCCAGCCCTTGCCCCGGAACGTGTCGTAGGCGGCCTTGAAGCCGCCGGGGGTGGCGACTTCGCCATCGCGCCAGGCGCAGCCTTCGCGGTCCGCGCTCTGGTTGAGCGGTGCGAGCACCTCTTCGGCGAAGGTCGCCATGTCCTCCATCAGCGCGTCGACGTCTTCGCGGGCGATGGCGCCGGGCAGGCGAAGCGCCTTCAGTTCTTCATCGATGCCGAGCAAATCGTTCAGGACGAAGCGCAGTTCGCGCAAAGGAGCTTTGTAGGACGCAGGAGGTGACATGCAAGAATGACGAGTGCGCGCGTTGGCCTTGGGTTGAAGTGAGGTTCGGGGCTCGCGGCCGCCGGCTGCCTTGGGTTGGAAGAAGTCTAGGAAATCGACCGGGCAGGCATGTTCAGTTTTCGGGACGCGCCCCGAGGCGTTGATTTCCCTGGGCAACGAGGCCCTCCTCCTTGCGTGCGCCATCCCGGTGTTCGCTTTTCAGCCATGACGACCGCCCTCAAACCCCGACGCAAGCCCTCCCAGTCACGCGCATGGATGACGTCCATCGCGATACAAGACGCCTTCGTGCTCCTGCTGCTGGAAAAGGGTTATGAGAAGACGTCGATGCGCGACATCGCCAACGTGGCCGGCGTCAGCGTCGGCAGCGTCTACCAATACTTCCCCGGCAAGGAAGCGGTCGCGGCCATGACCGTGCGCACCTGGGTGCGCAAGCTCTCGACCGCGCTGTCCAGCGCGGTGGACGACGTCGTCCAGGCGGAAGGCAAACGCACGCTGAGCGAGATCACGCGTCTGCTGGCGCAGACCCAGGTGCACACGATGCTGGAGGGCGGCGGGCGTTGGCGGATGCTGAGCTCCATCGAGCGCCGTGTCTCGCCGCAGCTCGTCTACAACCGCCTGTACCAGCACAACGTCAACCTCTTCGGCAAGGCACTGTCGAGCGCGGTGGACTGGCCCGAAGGGCTGCACGATGCGCGCGTGGCCTTCGGCGCCTACACCGTCGTCGATGCTTTGGTGAAGCAGACGCTGCTGGTGAGCGCCGCCCTGCCGAGCGCGGACGTCATGGTGGAGGAGGTTCTGCTGGCATTGGACGGGTATCTGCAAGCCGTGCGCCAAAGCCACGCGCGCCAGGAATGAGCGCTGGCCCGAATATGCGAGTGGGGGTGCCCAAGCCGGTCAGTGCGGCCATGCTCATGCAGGCCGTCTCCGAATTGATGAGTACAGACGTCACCTCGCAGTTCAATGCGACGACCACGCCAAGGGTCGTGATGTCACCGCCACCATCCGCCATCGTCCCACAGGCCTGAATCCTCGATCGCCTGTCGCGCGAGCTTGTGCTCGCGGGCGCTTTTCAACCCCACCATCAGGCGCTTCAGGGGGCCGGGCTGACGCAGGAGACTCTGGATGTCACCGTGCACCAGCATTGGCATCTGAAACATGGCCAGGCTTTCGAGCGCCGGTGCAGAGGCCACCCAGCTCAGGTCCTTCAGCCCCACGTTGTTGAGGACGATCAGCGCCAGATCCTCGAGCGCAGCCAACGAGGGCAAGCTGGCAAGGTGTGGCTGATCTTGCGCGGTCAACCTTTGCAGCGTCTCCAGTTGGCTGACGACCGACAGGTCCGACAGATCCTTGATCCGCAGCAGTGCCAGGTGTCTCAGGGCGTTCAGGCCCGCAAGCGTGTCCAGGTTCTGCGCGCTTCCGAATCCCAGTTGAAGCGTATGCAGGTGGGGAAGATGCCGTAGAAAGACCAGGTTCGACAGCGGCATCCCCATGAGGGACACCTCATTCAAGGTCGACAGCTTTCCAATCACCTCGAGGCCTCGCGTGTGGCCGGCAACAACGAGTTTCCTCAGATGGGAAAAGCGCTCCAGCCCGAAAAGATCGGTCTTCTTCGTTTTCGTCTTGCCAATTCTGAGTCTCTGCAGGTCTGTGGGCACTGCGCTCAACACATCCAGTGAATCTGCTTCGTACACATCAAAGACGAACTCCTTCAGCTTCGGCAAGGCCTCTACGGCATGCGTGTTGCTGACCCGGGTGAGGCAGTCAAGGCTCAATCTTTCGACATGGGGCATGAGCCTCAGGCAAGAAAGATCGCACACGCGCGCGTAGCTTCCATACATCCGCCATGTGATGTCCGGCCGATGCCTGAAGAGATCCTCGTTCAGGATTTCCAGCAGCGAAGGCGGCACCTCCTGTGCGGCGGAAAATTGCAGGATGGACACCTCGCCGTTTGCGGCCAGTTGCCGGACCTGTTTTCTTGTCCAATCAAGCTTCAGTTCGATTCGTTCCGACATGGGGTTGACGTTTTCAATGGATCAAAAGCCGGCGAGTGACCGGCATGCGCTGCGGACGACGATTCAGCGCCGCACTGACCGGCCGCGCCCGATGCCGTAGTACGCGATGCCGGCGGCTTCGACTTCGGCGGCGGCGTAGAGGTTGCGGCCGTCGAAGATCGCGGGCGCCTTCAATGTGCTGGCGATGCGCGCCAGATCGGGGCGGCGGAACACGGGCCATTCGGTCACGAGCGCCAGCACGTCGGCGCCTTGCAATGCGTCTTCGGGCGTGTCGCACCAGCGCACATCGCCGCGCTCGCCGACGATGGCGCGCGCATTCGGCATCGCCGCCGGGTCGTGCACCTGCACGTGCGCGCCCGCCGCCCACAAGCGCTCCAGCAGCACGAGGCTCGGCGCATCGCGCATGTCGTCGGTGTCGGGCTTGAAGGCCAGGCCCCAGAGGGCGATGGTCTTGTTCGCGATGCGGCCTTCGAAGTGATGCGTCATCAGGTCGAAGAGGCGCCCCTTCTGCTCGTGGTTCGCGGTCTCGACGGCCGCGAGGAGGCGCAGCGGCTGCCCTTCGCGATCGGCCGCATGCCGCAGCGCCCGCACGTCCTTCGCCAGGCACGAGCCGCCATAGCCCGCGCCCGCTTGCAGGAAGTCGGGGCCGATGCGCCGGTCCGAGCCGATGCCGCGGCGCACCATCTCGATGTCGGCGCCCGCATGCTCGGCCACGCGCGCCATCTCGTTCATGAAGCTGATGCGGGTCGCGAGCATCGCGTTGGCGGCGTACTTGGTGAGCTCGGCGGAGCGCCGGTCCATCACCAGCAGCTGCTTCGCCGGGTCGCGCACGAAGGGTTCGTAGAGCCGTGTCAGCAGGTCGATGGCCGCGGGGTCGGTCGCACCAATCACCACGCGGTCGGGCTGGCGGCAATCGCGCACGGCCGAGCCCTCGCGCAGGAACTCGGGGTTCACGGCCACCGCGACGCGGTGGGCCGCACCGCGCTGCGAAAGCGCTGCG
The DNA here is from genome assembly GCF_009811375.1 of Variovorax boronicumulans. NCBI lineage: Bacteria > Pseudomonadati > Pseudomonadota > Betaproteobacteria > Burkholderiales > Comamonadaceae > Variovorax > Variovorax boronicumulans. Next base: position 1,376,505 of record NZ_BKDH01000001.1, on the reverse strand, counting down.
CGCAGCACGGCCTCGACCTGCTCCGCGGTACCGACCGGCGCGGTGGACTTGCAGACGACCACGGCATCGCGGTCCCGGTGCTGCCCGATGCTGCGGGCCACGGCCATCACATGCCGCAAGTCGACATCGCCTTGCGCATCGGCCGGCGTGTTGACCACGATGAAGAGCGCGTCGCCATGCAGGCTCGCGACGCGCTCGTCGGCCGTGAAGCGCAGCCTCCCCGCCGAGAGGCCTGCGGACACCAGCGCCTCCAGCCCCGGCTCGTGCAGCGGCATCCGGCCCTGCTGCAGCCCCTCGATGCGGCCGGCATCGGCGTCCGCGCACAGCACCTCGTGCCCCGCTTCGGCCATGCAGGCGGCGAAGCTGAGGCCCACATACCCGGCGCCGAAGATGGCGAGCTTCATGCGCAAGCCCCTCCCTTCAGGCACTGGCAGCGGCGGCGGTTGTGAGATAAAAGCAGGATGCAAGCCTTCAAAACAATGTCCCGACAGGAAAATTCGATGATGCCCGATCACGTTGCCGCGCGTTGCGCGCTGGTCCTGGAGACCAACAACCTGCGCGGCGGAGCGGATGCCGAAGCCGCCGCAAGCACCAGCCTGCAGCGCCTGATCGCCCTGTTGGCGAAGCAGCAGTTGCCGCTCACGGCCCTGGCCCAGGTGGTCATCACGCACGACGGGCTGAGCGCCGCAACGTGCGAGGCCGTCACGGCGCTGGCGGGCCGCCCCATCGACTTCGTTCGCATCGACGCCGCCACTGGCTACTACGACGCCAAGAACGTCGGCTTCGCGGCCACCGATGCGGCGCGCTGCGATCACGTGGTGTTCGCCGATGCCGATTGCCTGCCCGACGACGACTGGCTGCTGCAGATGCTCACGCCCTTCACGCGCGGCGCCGACGCGCCCGCGGTGGTGGCCGGCCGCACGAGCTACGCGGCCAGCATCGTGGGCACCGCGCTCACGACCATCGACTTCATGTATTTCCCCAACGCCGACCACGCGGGCACGACGAGCAACTTCTACGCGAACAACGTGGCCTTTCGCCGCGACGTGTTCGAGCAGCACAGCTACCAGGCGCTCGATGGCGTGTACCGCGCGCACTGCCAGGTGCTGGGCATGCGGCTGAAGGCGGCCAACGTCCCCATTCACTACGCGGCCGCGGCCCACACCGAGCACCGCCTGCCCGACACACGCACCGAGGCGCTCAAGCTGCGCTGGATGCGCGGACAGGACACGTATTCGCTCACGCCGCACCTCTTGCGCAGCTATGTGTCGGCGCGCTGGCAGTGGCTCGCAAAGAGCGGGCCGATCGGGCCGCTGTGCGTGCTGTTCACGCGGCTGGGCTTCAGCGTGCGCGCGCTCAACCACCAGGACCTGCCGCCCCTGCGCGGCCTGCGCTGGCTCGCGGGCGTGGCGCTGATCGTGGGTTTCTCGGCCATCGACATGCTGGGCGCCTTCGCGCGCGGCATCGGCCTGCACACGACGGGCCACACGAGCGCGGATGCGCAGGCGCTTTCGTACCATCGCCCGACATGAACAAGAAAAACATCCTCGGCCTTCTCGTGCTGGCCGGTGCATGCGCCGCGGCGGGCGCCGCCGACTTCACGGGGCGCGGCGTCTTCAACTTCAAGTCCGACAGCGGCTGCCCCTTCTCCGCGCTCGCGGGCCCCGCCAACGAGTGCAACCACCTCGCGCTCGACGATGCCGACACGCGCGCCGCACTCGACAGCGCGGCGCACACCCTGCGCTTTGCGAACCCGCGCAGCTACGGCCGCAAGACCATCGTGGGCGACGTGCTGCTGCAAGGCTCCGGCCAGTCGCGCCACAGTGGCCAGCGCGTGCCGCTGACCTTCCATGCGCTGCTGAGCCGCTCGGGCAACGGGTGGTCGGTGAGCAGCCATGCGCACTCGCCCGTCGGCGGCGAGTTCAGCGACATCCGCATCGACCCGTACCAGGTCGTGGTGATCGAAGGCGGCGCCGAGCGCGTGGTGCTCACGCCGGCGCAGATCGCCGAGACGCTCTCCAGGCCCTCGATCGCCGCTCGGCTCGCCAACGAATTCGTGCAGGTGCGGGACAACCGCAAAGGCGGCGCCACCGATGCGGACATCACCGTCGGCCTGGGGTTGGGCCGCGCCTCCAAGTCGGTGGCACGTGCGCATTTCCACGCGTCGGGGGCCAAGGGCAGCGAGCTGTCCGAGGCGATGCGGCAAGGCGATTGGTCGCTCGAGTTGCAGGCGTTGAGCGGGCAGATTCCGCGCCAGGTGGTGCAGCGCGACCTGTTCCTCTATGGCCTCGAGTCGCAGTCGCTGCTGCTGCCGCTGATGCAGCGTGGCTTCCACAAGAACGAGAAGCTGGTGCTCGGTGCCGCGGGCGGCAAGGGCTACGTGCGCTACGACGGCCAGCAGCGCGAGTTCGCCGGTGCCGATGCATCGGCGCGCGCCTTCCTCCAAGGCAGCTTCATCGGCCTCGTGCTCGGTTGGCAGCAACTGCAGCCGCAGACCCCGGTGGCCAAAAAAACCGATGGCCGCTGACACCGCCCCGGCGAACGCGGCATTCGACTGCCTCTCGCCGCCGCAACTGCGTGGCTGGCCGGCGCTGCAGGCCCGGCTGGTGCACCACATCAAGCGCGCCGCATTGCGCCAGATGCATGCGAGCCGCGCCGGCGAAGTGATGTTGTTGCGCCTGTATCTGATCGGCGAGGAATCGTCCGAGCAGGCGCTGCAGCGCGAACTGCGCACCAACGCGCCCGAGTGGCTCACGCGCCAGCTCGACCAGCACCTGGCCGACGAGCAACTGCATGCGCGGCTTTTCGCCGATGCCATCGTCGCGCGCGGCGGCACCGCGCAGGCGGCTGCATCGCCGGAAGCAGCGCCGAAGCCCGACTGGCTGAGCCAGCGCAAGCTCGCGCGCTGGCAGCGCCTGATCCAGCGCCATGCGCCGCACTTCGCGCACGGTGGCCTCGTGCCGGCCTATGCGATCGGCCTCGCCGCCGAGCAGATGGCCTCGCGCATCCTGCAGCGCCACTGCGCGCTGATCGGCCCGCGGCATGCGCTGCACCCGCTGCTCACGCGCGTGCTGGCCGACGAAGACCGGCACATCCGCCTGTGCAGCCACACGCTGCAGCGCTGCGTGGCGCCGCACGAAGAAGCACGGCTCGCACAGCTGATGCGCGAGGTGCGCGACACCGAGCGCGGCTTCGGCATCACCGGCGCGCTGGGCATGTACCTCGCGGGCGTGGCCTTGCGCCTGCGCCCTGGCCGTGCGCGGCCGGTGGCGGCCTGAGTCCGTCGATGCCGCCGCGCATCGTCTACCTCGCGACCGCGGACGCGCGCGGCCACCTGATGCGCGCGCAGCTGCTCACGCATTCGCTGCGCGCCGCGGGCGCCTGCGTGCAGGTGCTCACCACCTCCGACGAAGGCGCGCGTTTTCTTGCCGGCTTCGGCATCGAGGCGCCGGTGCTCTCGCGCCACTACGCGGTGCAGTTCGACCGCGAGCAGAACATGCTGCGCCGCGAAACCGACCGCAACGTGGCGCACTACGTGTTCCGTCCGGAGCGCATGCCGCGCGACATCCTTCGGCTGCGCGCGTGGTTTCGCGATGCAGATCTGGTGGTGAACGATTCCTTTCACCCCGCGCTGCTGTTCATGGGCTGGATGCCGGTCTGGCGGCGCAAGGTGGTGCATGTGTACGGCGCGAGCCTGCGGCACGCGCTGCAGACCAACTTCAGCGGGCGCATGCCGGCGTGGATGGCGAACATCTTCGGCCGCATCGTCGCATGGCAGATCGACCGCAGCCGCGCGCGCATCGCGCACGATTTCGCCTACGGCGAGCCGCAGGCCGACGGACGCGGCGGCCACCGGCTCGCCACGCCGGTGGCCGTGGTCGGCGCCGACACGGAAGCGCACGACGACCTCGCGCCGCAGGCCGCCGTGTACCTCAACCCGCATTTCAAGGAAGCCGCACTGGCCGACGGCCTGGAGCGTGGGCTGGCCGAGGCGCGCACGCCGGCGCATCTCGTCGGCGAAGGCTATGCACAGCGCGCGGGCTGGCACGCGCAGGACGAGCACTGGATCGAGAGGGCCGCGCGCAGCGCCTTCATCGTCTCCGCGCCCGGCATGGCGGCGCTGTCGGTCGCGGCGGTGTACCGCAAGCCGATCCTGCTGCTCCTGACCGACCAGCCCGAGCAGGCGATCAATGCGCAGCGCGCCGCGCAAATGGGCCTGCACCATCGCATCGTGGTGTGGCGAGGCCACACCGAGGACTTCGCGCGGACCGTGACGACGGCTGCCCACGAACTGATCGCGCTGGCCGACGACGGTAGCGGTCCACAAGCGGCGCAGAGAGGCCGCGAGGCCGCCATGGCCCGACTGCAGCACTGGACGGTGCTGCTCCACGGCCTCGCGGCTGCGCCGCCTGTTCGATGAATGAACCACCGAGGAAGCTGCGCCCTTCGATGCAGAAACTCCTCGACGAAAATTGCCGGGTTCAGGGACTCAATGTCCTCTGGATTCAACGGGGGACGAGGATCGACGCTGCTGGATCAGCATCGCCGTCATGCCGCCTGTGACGATGGCCAGCCCGGCAATGGCTGTGGCGCTGGGCCGCTCATCAAGGACCAGCAAAGCGAGCAGCGTCGCTGCGCCGGGAACGAGTGCAGCGAACGTGGCACCGACGGCTGCGCCCAGAATTTGGACGGACTTGCTGAAAAAGAACAAGGCCACCGTAGAGACCATGACCCCCTGATAGAACGCCTGCACACCGATGTCGCCCAGCGGCGCTTGCAACAGGTGCAGCCCGCGCGTCGCGAGATAGGCGGGCAGGTAGATGATCATCGAGAACACCGAAACGATGGCGGTGGCGTGAAGCGCCGATGCAGAGAACTGCTTGGACGAGACTGTGTAGATGGCCCACAGCAGCCCGCCCAGAAGAAAGATCAGGTAGGCCCACGGCGAGGAGCGGACGGCGCTGAAATTGTGGAAGCCGACCAACGCGACCCCGAGGATGATCAGCGCAATGCCCGCCGTCTCCCTGCGCGAGAGCCTGGCACCGAGTCCCCAGGCACTGATGAGCGCCGAGAACAGGATCATGCTGCCAGGCGTGACCACGGCGAACTGCTCCACCGGCGCCATGCCGAGGCCGAAGGCGACCACCAGCATGTAGGGCGCGCCAATGCCGGCGGTCATGAGCGCGATGGCTGTCCAGCTCAGCCCCATGAGGCCCCGTCGTACGAGAAACGGCAGCAGCATCACGCCCGAGACCGTGTACCGGATGCAGGTGATGTCGTAGACGTCCAATGCCGTGTGAGTCAGCCCGAAGCGAGTCACGACCGGAAAGGCGCCCCAGATCAGGGCCGAAGCAAGTCCGAACAGCACACCCACCCATCGACGATCGATGCCGAGTTGGGAAACTGGCGGTGAGGCAGAAAGCCGAGTCATCGAGTGGGGTTCCTTCAGAACGATGCCAGTGTCTTGCCTGGCGCCGCGGGCATCGCCTGCATGGCGGACGGATTATCATTGACAGTATTGTCAAGTTTGACGTAGTTGTCAAAAATAGAAAGCGCGAGGATTTCTCATGGCAGGAGTCAGGCAGTTCGATGAGGCCAAGGTGCTGGACGCCGTGCTGGACGTGTTCTGGCAAAAAGGCTGGCGGGCCACGTCCATGGGCGATCTGGCAGAGGCCGCCGATGTGCAGCGTGGTTCGCTCTATCACGCCTATGGCGGCAAGGAAGAGCTGTTCTTGCTGGCCTTCGAGGCGTACGCCACCAGGTTTCTGGACAACGCGCGCACAGCCCTCGACAAACCGCGCGCAGAGACGGCGTTGCGCGCCTTCTTCAAGGTCGCGATCGCCAACATGACGCAAGGCGTACCGCCTCGGGGCTGTCTCACCACGAAGACGGCAACGGAGGTCGATGGTGCAGGGCCGCGCATCCAGGCGCGGCTGCGTCAGTTGCTCGATGAACTCCAGGTCGTCGTGTCAGCCGCCATGTCGAAGGGAGACATGTCGACACAGCTTTCGCTGTCCCCCAAGGAAACCGCGCAGGTTGTCATCACATTCACCCGAGGCCTGGCAGTGATGGAGCGCGTTTATCAGAATGCGCCTTCTCTGCATCGGATGGCCGACGCGGTGATCAAGGCCTTGGTTCCGAATGTGAAGCGCCGAACGAGCTGACGCCGTTGCACGGAGCCGCCGGGTGCAGGCGTCGACCGGAAAGGCTCAGCGGTTCGAGCATCGCCTGACTCCGCGCGAACAAACGGTCATGCGCTGGATGGCTGCCGGAAAGCCGCAGGCGGAAGCCGGCATCCAGCATGGGCCTTTCCGAACGCAACATCGAGAATCACCTGCGGCGCGTCCGCCGACGTTTGGGGGTCACGACGACAGCCGGAGCTGTACGCATGGCCATCCGATCCGGAGAGATCACTCCGTGAACTCCAGCCCCTCCGTCAGGCTTCGAGTGACCGCCACCGGCAGTTGCTCGACAGCCGAAGCCTGAAGGGGGAGGAAGGCGCGCCGCCGGCCATGCACTTGGCCCGCGAGGCGCTCACTGTCATCATCCGCTTCGCGGGCCCGGCGCCTTGGCGGCTGCGGCCATTCGGACACCCGAATGAGAGGAGTCAGCGATGGCAACCTACAGGAGCGCATTGCCGCAGCTCGGCGATGATTTCTTCATGACCGACGGCGGCATCGAGACCACCCTGATCTTTCTGGAGGGACAGGAACTTCCCGACTTTGCCGCCTTTCACCTGCTCCGAACGCCGGAAGGCGAAAGAGTGCTGCGGAAGTATTTCCGGACCTACGCGGCGCTGGCCAGAAGCTTCGACGTCGGGCTGATTCTGGAAACCGCAACCTGGCGGTCCAATCCAGACTGGGGGAGCAGGCTGGGCTACAGCCCCGAGGAGCTCGCGGCGGTCGACCGGCAGCTGGTGGGTCTGCTGGAGGACATCCGCGATGCCTACCAGACCCGCCAGACGCCGATCGTCATCAGCGGATGCCTTGGACCTCGCGGCGACGGCTATGTCCCGGACCGTGCCATGTCGGTGCGCGAAGCGCAGGACTACCATCGTGCGCAGGTCGAGACCTTCGCCGGCACCGCGGCCGACCTGGTGACCGCCATCACCATGAACTACGTCGAAGAGGCGTCGGGGATCGCGCTGGCCGCAAAGCAGGCGAGCGTGCCCGTCGTCATTTCCTTCACGGTGGAGACCGATGGCAGGCTGCCGACGGGGCAGTCCCTGGCGGACGCCATCCAGCAGGTGGACGGCGCCACCGCGGGTTATCCGGCCTACTTCATGATCAACTGCGCCCACCCCAGCCACTTCCAGCAGGTGGTGCATGGCGACGCGCCGTGGGCCGAGCGGATTCGCGGTCTGCGCGCGAACGCCTCCAGGATGAGCCATGCCGAGTTGAACGAGGCGCCCGAACTGGATGCGGGCGACCCGGTGGAGTTGGGGCAGGCCTATGCCGCGCTCAAGATGCACCGGTTGAAGCGCCTCAATGTCATGGGCGGTTGCTGCGGCACCGACGACCGCCACGTCAAACAGCTTGCAATGGCCTGCCTGCCCTTGTTCCGGGGCGTGGTCTAGCCGTTCACCCAGGGTTTGCACCTGCCCGCCCATCCGGCGATTCAGACGGCCCCTGCGTCTGCGATCCGGATCGTCGGCCGGTCGCGCCACGCGCCGATGCATCAAGCCTCGTGAAATCAACGTAGGCGCGGGCTCAGCCCTCTCTTGACGCCGGGAGCCGTGTGCACAGCTACGTCCGCTTCGCAGCTCTTGCGGTGCATGTCCAGTTTGTCCAGAGATAGTGGGCCTGGCCTGTAGCGCCGCCAAGTGTCCGACCGCCATACTTCGCACCGTCGCCCCAGTCCCCATGCGCTGAAGCCGACGAACAGTGATCCATTGCGGCCGGCCTGGCGTAGGAGGAAGAGACTCTCCTCTTGCACCCACCGCCATGCCCCAAGCCTCGAGCACCTCCACTGCCATCCATTGGGCTGAACAAGGCCTGGTGCCCGACGGCGCCGTTCGGCTGGGCGTGCGGCGGCTGCTGCGCCAGCGCCTGGTCGAGCTGGACAGCGGCGCCCCGGAAGCCGTCGCCCTGCGTTCGGAGGCATTTTTCGACGGACTGCAGGAGGCACCGTTGGCCCTGCTGCCCGAAAAAGCCAACGAGCAGCACTACGAGTTGCCCGCTGAGTTCTTCACAGGCGTGCTGGGCCCTCACCGGAAGTACAGCTGCTGCTGGTGGCCTGAAGGAGTGCAGACGCTCGAGCAGGCCGAGGCGGCGGCCCTGGCCGAGACCTGCGCCCGCGCCGGCCTGGAAGACGGGCTGCGCATTCTGGAGCTGGGCTGCGGCTGGGGCTCGCTGAGCCTGTGGATGGCCGAACACTTCCCGCGCGCCCACATCACGGCGGTCTCCAATTCGCACTCGCAGCGGCTGTTCATCACGGCCGAAGCCGCGGCACGCGGCCTGGGCAACCTCGAGGTGATCACCTGCGACTTCAATGATTTCGAGACCGGCGAGCGCTTCGACCGGGTGGTGTCGGTGGAGATGTTCGAGCACCTGCGCAACTGGCCGCGCGCCTTTTCGCACGTGGCCCGCTGGTTGAAACCGCAGGGGCGGTTCTTCATGCACGTCTTCGTCCACCGCGAAGCGCCCTACCCGTTCGAGGCGCGCGATGCCAGCGACTGGATGAGCCGCCACTTTTTCTCCGGCGGCATGATGCCGAGCGACGATCTCGCCCTGCGCTGCCAGGACGACTTGCGCCTGCTGCACCGCTGGCGCTGGGATGGCCGCCACTACGCGCGGACCTCGGCCGCCTGGCTGGCGCGCATGGACGCCCGGCGGGTCACCCTCATGCCCCTGCTGGCCACCGTCTACGGAGCGCGCGACGCGCCGGTGTGGTGGACCCGCTGGCGGCTCTTCTTCATTTCGGTGGAAGAGCTGTTCGGCTACGCCGAGGGCGGCCAGTGGTGGGTCGGTCACTACCTGTTCGAGAAACGGTGATGCTGTCGCTCGCATGCCTGGGTCTGGCGATCGCCCTCGGCCTGGCGTTGCCGGTCTGGGTGTTCAGCGTCGTGGTGCGCGACGCCAGCCTGGCGGACCGGATCTGGCCCCTGATGATCGCGGCGCCGGCCCTGGCCTACGCCGGCGCCCATGCCCGCGCGCTCGACGCCCGCAGCGTCTGGGTGCTCGGGCTGCTGCTGATATGGGCTTGCCGGCTGGCGCTGCACATCGGGCGTCGCAACTGGGGCCACGGCGAAGACCGCCGCTACCAGGCCATGCGTGCGCGCAACGAACCACACTTCGGACTGAAAAGCCTTTACCTCGTGTTCGGGCTCCAGGCGGTGCTGGCATGGATCGTCGGTTGGCCGCTGCTGGCCGCGTTCGCGCACCCGTCGCCCCTGTCCTGGCTGGATGTGCTGGCCCTGCTGCTGGCCGGCGGCGGTGTGGTCTTCGAGGCCGTGGCCGACGCCCAGCTCGCCCGCTTCCTGCGCAACCCGCGCCGCGAGGATGCGGTGATGGACCGCGGCCTCTGGGCCTGGTCGCGCCACCCCAACTACTTCGGCGAGGCCTGCGTCTGGTGGGGCCTTGGGTTGGCAGCGCTGTCAGCGGGCGGATGGGCGGTGGCGTGGTGCCTGGTGTCTCCGCTGCTGATGACCGTCCTGCTGCTCAAGGTGTCGGGCGTGGCGCTGCTGGAGCACGACATTGCCGAGCGCCGGCCCGCCTACCGCAGCTACGCGGCACGCACCAGTGCCTTCATCCCCTGGCCGCCGCGGCGTGGCGCCCGTCCATGAAGCACCGGGCCTTGGGGCTGATGCTGGCACTGGCGACCTGCCTGGCCGTGGCACAGGAAGGTGACGAGGAAGCGGGCGAATGGCACTTCACCGCCATGCTCGATGGCAAGCCGATCGGGACCCATCGCTTTGTCGTCGGCGGCACGGCGGCGACGCGCAGCGTCGACAGTCGTGCCCTGTTCACCGTGCGCATGCTCGGCATCCCGGTCTACCGCTACCGGCACCAGGCCGAGGAGCGCTGGGCCGGAGACTGCCTGCGTGAGCTGCGCGCCGAGACCGACGACGACGGCACCCGCCAGCAGATCGCGCCGCGCTTCGACGGCGACTGCCTGATGAGCTTTGCCTACTGGAATCCCCGGCTGGTGAAACAACAGCGCCTGATCGATCCCCAGACGGGCAAGGTCGAGCCGGTCCGCTTCGAGCCGCTGCCCGATGCGACCCTCGAGGTCCGCGGTCAGCCCGTGCGGGCGCGCGGCTGGCGACTGCAGGCGGCGCAGCAGCGCATCCGCATCTGGTATGCCGCCGACAGCGGACGCTGGATCGGGCTCGACGCTGACACCAAGGGCGATCGCCAACTGAGCTACCGACTGACCTCTCCTGCACGGAGCACCCCATGAAGCCATCCCCGCGTACCTTGCTCGCTGCCTACCTGTGGGCGCTCGGGTGTTTTCTGGTGCTGGATGCCGTCTGGCTGTCGGTCATGGGGCCGCGCCTGTACCAGCCTGCGCTCGGTCCGCTGATGGCGCCGCAGGTCGACTGGACGGCGGCGGCGCTGTTCTATGCGCTCTACCTGGTCGGCCTGGTCGTCTTGGCGATCGCGCCGGCACTGGAGGCTGGCGAGCCCGCCGTGGCGTTGCGTCGCGGCGCGCTGCTCGGGCTCGTGGCCTACGCGACCTATGACCTGACGAACCAGGCCACGCTGCGCGACTGGCCCTGGGCCGTCACGGCCGCCGACCTGGCATGGGGCACGGCCGTGAGCGGCGTGTCGGCGTGGGTCGCGGCGCGCATCACATCCCGACCAGCGCGCCGAAGAAACGCGCAATAGCCCCGTCGAAGCGCAGCCGACCGTCCAGCGAGGCCAGGCAGATGCACTCGCTGCCGTCCTGGACCACCGGCTGATGGTTGATCTCGGCATCGGCCGCATCGAAATCGCCGGGGCCGAACAAGGCCCGGCCATCGTGGAAGCGGCCGTGCAGCACCTGGGTGAACTCCTGCCCCTGATGCGTGTGCTGCGGCAGGTACTTGCCGGCCGCGATGCGCAGAAGAAAGACGTTGGCCTCCGGGGCCTCGGGCACGGTCACACGGCTCCAGCGCATGCCGGGACCGATCCAGCGCCAGGGCGTGGCACTGCAGTGAGCGAGCGCACGCGGCCAGCGCGCGCTGGGCGGCAGCGGTGGGGGCGCGCTGACCCGCACGCGAGCGGGTTCAGCGGGTTCAGCGCCTTCGTGCGCATCGATCCGGGCCCAGGTGCACGACAGCGCGTCATCGGCAAGCGGGACCGCTTCCAGGTCATCGAGCAGGATGCCGCCCATGGCATCGAGTGCGCGCGCGCGCTCGCGGCACAGCGGGCACAGTTCCAGGTGGCTGGCCAGGACCAGTCGCATGCCAGCCGGCAAGTGGCCGGAGGACCCGGCCAGCAGCAGGTCGTCGTCGGGGTGGTGTCGGATGTCCATCGTCAATGTTCCAGCAGGCGGCGCAGTTGGGCGACCGCCAGGCGCACGCGCGACTTCACCGTGCCCAGCGGAATGCACAGCTGGGCCGCGATGCGGGCATGCGGCGCGTCTTCAAAATAGGAAAGGTGCAGCACCTGCTGCTGCTCGGGCGGAAGCTGGCGCAGCGCGCCGCGCAGCCGTTCGCTCAGGCGCGCGTCGTGCAGCTGGTCTTCGACGGTCGGGTCATCCGACTGGAGCAGGTCGAAGTCGAACGCGTCTTCAGACGACTGCACACCCTGGCGCCGCCGCAGCGCGTCCACACGCAGGTTCCGCGCGATGGCGAAGATCCAGGTCGTGGCGGCCGCCCGGGCCGGATCGAACAGCGCGGCCTTGCGCCAGACCGTGACCAGGGCCTCCTGGGCCAGCTCTTCGGCCTGGATGGCCGGGCTGCCGCTGTGCATCAGGTAGTGCTTGATGCGCGGCGCGAAATGCGAGAACAGCTGCGCGAACGCGTCCCGGTCCTGCCGCTGCGCCACGGCGGCCATCGCCTCGGCCCAGAGGTCGTCGGGCAAGGCAGATGGCTCGGAATCGGGGGAGACAACGGTCAAGAGGGACGCTCGACGACTGCGGGGCAACGGAGTGCCCGCAGAGGGGTTGGACGGATCAGGAGCCGCGGTCATGTGCTGTCATACGCAAGGAAGCCGCGTTCGGATCATCGCAGCGACACGGCGGTAATCCAAACGGCCATTTCCTGCGTACAGGCAGCACGACCCGACGGAGACTCTCCATGCTGCCTCTTCTTGCCCCGTCTGCCGCCTTGCCGACGCCTGCCTCCGTGCCTCCCGAGCAGCGCATCGCCGTCGTCGGCACCGGCATCTCGGGCCTGTCCTGCGCCTGGCTGCTGTCCCAGCGCCACGAGGTCACGGTGTTCGAGAGCGAGCCCCGGCTGGGCGGCCACAGCCATACCGTGGACGCGCCGGGCCGGGAAGGCCGGGTGCCGGTGGACACCGGCTTCATCGTCTACAACGAGCCCGCATACCCGAACCTCACCGCGTTGTTCCAGCATCTGGCCGTGCCGACCGCGGCCTCGGACATGTCGTTCGCAGTGAGCCTGAACGCCGGCGGGCTCGAATACGCCGGCACCGACCTGCGCGGCTTGTTCGCGCAAAAGCGCAACCTGGCGCGCCCCCGCTTCTGGGCCATGCTGCGCGACCTGCTGCGGTTCTACCGCGAGGCGCCGCGCGATGCGCAGGTCGCAGGCGACCAGGCGCTCGACGACTACCTGGATGCCCACGGCTATGGCCGCGCGTTTCGCGACGACCACCTCTACCCCATGGCTGCGGCCATCTGGTCCACGCCGGCGGCGCAGGTGGGTCGCCATCCGGTCGCCGCCTTTGTGCGGTTCTGCGAGAACCATGGGCTGCTGCAGATCAGCGGCCGCCCCGTCTGGCGCACGGTGGTGGGCGGCAGCCGCGAATACGTACGGCGCCTCAGCCAGCCTTTCGCCGACCGCATCCATCTGGACCGGGCCGTGCTCGAACTGCATCGCGAGCCGGCGGGTGTGCGGCTTCGCACCAGCGCCGGCTGGTGGCCCGAGCGCTTCGACCAGGTGGTCCTGGCCACCCATGCGGACCGCTCGCTGGCGCTGCTTGACGAGCCCACCGGTGCCGAGTGGGCCCTGCTCGGTGCCCTTCCCTACAGCCGCAACCTGGCCGTGCTGCACCGCGACCCCGCCCTGATGCCGGCGCGGCGCGCCGTGTGGTCGAGCTGGAACTACCTCGGCACGCGCGGCAGCGGGGCGGCCCCGACGGTGACCTACTGGATGAACCGGCTGCAGCCCCACCTGCCGCAGGGCGCGGCGGCCGAGCCGCTGTTCCTGACCCTGAACCCGGCGATCGACCCGCGGCCCGAGCACCTGATCCGCACCGAGGTCTACGACCACCCGCTGTTCGATGCCGCGGCCATGGCCGCGCAGCGCCAGTTGTGGCAGTTGCAGGGCCAGCGCCGCACCTGGTTCTGCGGCGCCTACTTCGGCGCCGGCTTCCACGAGGACGGATTGCAGGCCGGCCTGGCCGTCGCCGAAGCGCTCGGCGGCGTGCGCCGGCCCTGGCGCGTGGCGCAGGAGTCCGGGCGCATCCATCTGCCGCAAGGCGCGCAGACCGTCGCCTCATGAACGCGCACGAAGGCTCGGCGCTCTACATCGGGCGCGTCATGCACCAGCGGTTGCGGCCGAAGCGGCATCGGCTGAGCTACCGGGTCTACAACCTGCTGATCGACATCGATGAACTGCCGCAACTGCACGCCCGGTTGCGCTGCTTCTCGGTGGACCGGTTCAACCTGTTCAGCTTCCATGCCGCCGACCACGGCGACGGTTCGGGCCGCGACCTGCGGGCCCAGGTGGAAGCGCGGCTGCGCGAGGCCGGCCTTCCAACCGGCGGCGCGATCCGGCTGCTGGCCATGCCGCGGCTGCTCGGCCATGTGTTCAACCCGCTCAGCATCTGGTTCTGCCATGCACCCGGCGGCGCGCTGCAGGCGCTGCTGTACGAGGTCAACAACACCTTCGGGCAACGGCACAGCTACCTGATCCCGGTCGCTGACGACGGCGCGTCCGTCGTCGAGCAGCACTGCGACAAGCAGATGTACGTCTCTCCCTTCAACGGCATGGACCTGCACTACCGGTTCCGCGTCGCACCGCCGGGCGAGGCGGTCTCGGTCGGCATCAGCGTGCACGACGCGGCCGGCGCCGTGCTCAACGCGCGGCTCGACGGCCAACGCGCCCCCCTGAGCGACCTGGCGCTGCTGCGCGTGTTCATCACGCATCCGTTGCTGACTCTCAAGGTGGTGGCCGCCATCCACTGGCAGGCCCTGCGTCTGTGGATCAAGCGCGTGCCGCTGCATCCGCGACCGGCTGCCCCCGACCACGACCTCACCATCGTTCCTTCGAACAAGACCCCATGAGCCTGACCACACCTTCCGCACCCGCTCTCGATGCCCCTCCGGTCTTCTCCCCGCTGCGCCGGCTGCTGGCCCGCACGCGTTTCGGCCGGCTGAGCTTGAGCCTTCCGGGCGGCCGCTGCATCGACGTGGCCGGCCGCGAACCCGGGCCGCACGCGAGCCTGCGCCTGCTGAGCTGGCGCCCGCTGCTGCGCCTGGCGCTGCAAGGCGATCTGGGCCTGGCCCTGTCATTTCGCGATGGCGAGTGGGAAAGTCCGGACCTGCTGGCCTTGTTCGAATTCGGCCTGGCCAACGAATCGGCCTGGGGATCGCTGCTCAAGGGGCGCGGGCTGGCGCGCTGGGCGGCGCGGCTGCGGCACCTGACCCACAGCAACAGCCGGCGCGGAAGCCGGCACAACATCGCGTTCCACTACGACCTGGGCAACGCGTTCTACCGGCACTGGCTGGACGACAGCATGCTGTATTCGAGCGCGATGTTCAGCGACGCCGACGACGACACGCTGGAAGCCGCCCAGGCGCGCCGCCTCGCTGCCATCGCCGACATGCTCGACACCCCGCAAGGCGGCGACGTGCTCGAGATCGGCTGCGGCTGGGGAACACTGGCCGCGAGCCTGGCCCGCCGGCACGAAGCGCGCGTCACCGGCGTCACGCTGTCGAGCGAGCAACTGGCCTTCGCCCGCGAACGCGCGCAGGACTGGGGGGTGGCCGACCGGGTCGACCTGCGGCTGCAGGACTACCGCGACGTGCAGGGCCGTTTCGACCGCATCGTGTCCATCGAGATGATCGAGGCCGTCGGCGAAGCCTACTGGCCCACCTACTTCGCCACCTTGCGCGAGCGCCTCAATCCCGGTGGTGTGGTGGTGCTGCAGGCGATCACGATCGCCGATGCACAGTTCGACAGCTACCGCCAGGGGACCGATTTCATCCAGCACTGCATCTTTCCCGGCGGCATGCTGCCCAGCCCGCGCGTGCTGCGGGAACAGGCGCAACGCGCAGGGTTGGTGATCGAGGCTTCCCGCTGCTTCGGCAAGGACTACGCGCGAACCCTGGCAGAGTGGCGTCGCCGGTTCCTCGCCGCCTGGCCGCAGATCGAGCCACTGGGTTTCGACGCCGCGTTCAAGCGCTTGTGGACCTACTACCTCTCCTACTGCGAGGCCGGCTTCCACGCGGGGCTCGTCGACGTCGGTCTCTACCGGTTGCGCGTGGCTGAAGCCGGAACTGCCTGATCGGTCGGCGCAGTGCGAACCGCCCCCTTCCTTCTTCTTAACAGGGTGACACACCGCAATTCCGGCTGTTCTGAAATATCCTGCGCGAACGCAGCAACTGCTGCCCGTATTGCGCGGCCTGCCGGGACAATGCCGATGAGGCTGCAAGAGACGCGGTCCTGGACGCGATTCTTCTGGCTTGCGATAAGCCCGCCTTCGATGACTGGGCGACAACTGCCGGTAGCTGTCGCTCACCCCACGCCTGCCATGCGTGTCGCAGGAAGCGGCCCACTCGAAAGCTACAGCGGCTCGTCATCCATCCGCGGCTGTGACTCTCTCGTCAGTGTCTTGGCCAGCAACCGCAAGGTGCTTGCAGAGGCTGCCGTAGCTTCGGAAAGAACAGCCCCGCGCCGGTAAGCCAGTCCCAGGTCCATCGAGGGCACCGCGCTCGACACCACTGTCCTGCGAATGCGCCCACCATCGTGTGACCAGGGGCGAAACACCAGGTCCGACAGGATGGTCACACCCACGTTCTGTGCGACAAGGCTGCGCACGGCCTCGATCGATTTGGTGCGGAACACGACCTTGGGCTTGAGCTTCATCGCGCTCCAGTAGCGGCCCACGGTGTCCACGTGCTCGTCCATGTCCAGCAGCACGAAGGGCATCTGCGCGATCTCGCGCAGCGACACCGACTTCTGCGCCACCAGCGGATGGTCGAACGAAGTCCACAGACGGCGCTCCGACTTCAGCAGGTTCTCGCGCCGGATGTCCGGCGCGCGCGAGAGGTTCGACACCAGGACCACAGCCAGGTCGAATTCGCCGCTGCGCAAGCCGTTCTCGATCTCGAGCCGGTTGCGCTCCACGGGCTCGAATTCGACCAACGGCAGTTGCCTGCGCATCGCGCCGATGATCTTGGGCAGCATGTATTCGGACACGGTGTCGGTGATGGCGATCTGCACCCGCCCCTCGACCGAGGACACCGAGTTGCGCGTCTCCTCTACCGCCGCATCGAGCGTATGCAGCATGTGCTCCGCATGCCGAAGGAAGCCCTCGCCCTGCACGGTCAGCCTTAGCCCGTCGGAGTGCCGCGTAAAGAGCTGCACCTTCAGCGTCGACTCCAGGTTCTTGAGCGAAGTGGTCAGCGACGGCTGGCTCACATAGCAGCGCTGGGCTGCGCGGGACACCTGCCCCGTGTGCGCTGCGGCCACGAAGTGCTGCAGCTGCTTGATCGTTATCGACATAGATGCATCCTATATCGCTCTATTGAAAATAGAGATTATGAATTGTCGATGGCAATTCCTAACATCCGGGCAGCACGCCATGTCAGGCGTGTGACGAGGACGCCCACCGTTCCAGCAGCAGTAGCAGGAGACCCCCATGCCATCGACATCACACACTTCCGCCGGACACGGCGCCCACCCTTCTGTACCCCAGGAGGCTTCGACCGATGCCGGGCTGTTGAGCCGCCTGGGCCTGCGCTTCACGGCCTGGGCCGAGCGCTGGTTTCCCGACGCCTTCGTGTTCGCGGCCATCGCCGTGGTGGTGGTCGCGGGCGCCGCGCTGCTGAACGGATCGAGCCCGCAGGCGGTGGCCAAGTCTTTCGGCGACGGCTTCTGGAGCCTCATTGTCTTCACGATGCAGATGGCGCTGGTGGCCGTCGGCGGCTACGTGGTGGCGACCTCGCCGCCGGCGGCGCGACTCATCCGCAAGCTGGCCGCTCTGCCCGCGTCGGGGCGCCAGGCCATCGCGTACGTGGCGGCGATCAGCATGATCCTGTCGCTCTTCAACTGGGGCATTTCGCTGATCTTCAGCGCGCTCTATGTGCGCGCGCTGGCCGGCCGCCTCGACCTGCGCATGGACTACCGCGCGGGCGGCGCGGCGGCCTACCTCGGCATGGGCGCGACCTGGGCGCTGGGGCTCAGTTCGTCGGCGGCGCAGTTGCAGGCCAACGCCAGCAGCCTGCCCAAGAGCATTCTTGACATCACCGGCGTGATCCCGTTCAGTCAGACCATCTTCCTGTGGCAGTCGGTCGCCATGGCGCTGGTGTTGATGGTCGTGTCGGTGGCCATCGCACTGTGGTCGGCGCCCGACGCGAAGCACGCGGTCACGGCGCAGGACCTGGGCGTGGACCTCACGGAAGCCAAGCCCGCTTCCCCAGAGTCCGCCGAGCGCCGCCCCGGCGAGTGGTTCGAGCGCAGTCCGCTGCTCACGCTGCTCCTGTGCGCGCTGGGCTTCGGCTGGCTGGCGCAGGAGTTCATGGCCAAGAGCCCGCTGATCGCGATCTCGGGCCTCAACACCTACAACCTGCTGTTCCTCATGATCGGGCTGCTGCTGCACTGGCGCCCGCGCAGCTTTCTCGACGCGGTGTCGCGCTCGGTGCCGTCGACGGCGGGCGTGATCATCCAGTTCCCGCTGTACGGTGCCATCGCGGCCATGTTGACCGGCGCCAAGGGCGACGCAGGCATCACGCTGTCGGACCGCATCGCGCATCTGTTCGTGAGCATCTCCAGCGTCGACAGCTTCGCCGTGGTGATGGGCGCGTATTCCGCCGTGCTGGGCTTCTTCATTCCCTCGGGTGGCGGCAAGTGGATCATCGAGGCGCCCTACGTCATGCAAGCGGCCAACGACCTGAAGGTCCACCTGGGCTGGGCCGTGCAGGTCTACAACGCGGCCGAGGCGCTACCCAACCTGATCAACCCGTTCTGGATGCTGCCGCTGCTGGGCGTGCTGTCGCTGAAGGCACGCGACATCGTGGGCTTTACCTTCCTGCAATTGCTGGTGCATGCACCGCTGGTGCTCTTCATGCTCTGGGCCTTCGGGCGCACGCTGAGTTATGTCGCACCGGTGATGCCTTGAGCCGCGCAGCTTCCGGATGCAAGTGATGACGACGACGGCGCCCACGCAAACCAGGCAGGGCTACTGCACGCTCTGCCGTTCGCGCTGCGGCACGCTCAACGAGGTGCGTGACGACATGCTGGTGTCGGTTCGGCCCGACACCTCGCACCCCACCGGCCAGGCGATGTGCATGAAGGGCAAGGCTGCGCCCGAGCTCGTGCACAACCCGCACCGTCTGCGCTACCCGATGCGCCGCACGAGGCCCAAGACCGAAGCGGATCCGGGCTGGGTGCGCATCGGCTGGGACGAGGCGCTGGCCGAGACCGCCAAGCGCCTGAGTGCCATCAAGGCCGAGAGCGGTGCCGAGTCGGTGGTGTTCGCCGTGACCACGCCCAGCGGCACGCCACTGACGGACAGCATCGATTGGATCGAGCGCTTCGTGCGCCTCTTCGGCAGCCCCAACATCTGCTATGCGACCGAGGTCTGCAACTGGCACAAGGACTTCGCGCACGCCTTCACCTTCGGCTGCGGCATGCCCGCGGCCGACTACGCGCAGGCCGAACTGATCGTGCTGTGGGGTCACAACCCCGCGAACACCTGGCTGGCGCAGGCCAATGCGATCGGCCGAGGCCGCGCGAACGGGGCGAAGATGGTGGTGATCGATCCGCGCCCCACGGCGCTCGCGCGGCAGGCTGACATCTGGCTCCCCGTGCGGCCCGGAACCGATGCGGCACTGGCGCTGGGGCTGATCCACCTGCTGATCGCGGACGCGCGCTTCGACGAAGGTTTCGTGCGCGCATGGACTAATGCCCCGCTGCTGGTGCGCGGCGACAACGGACACTTCCTGCGCGAGCAGGACCTGTGGCCCGATGCCCAGGGCAACCGCTTCGTGGCGTGGAACGACGCACTGAACCGCGCGGTGCCTTACGACACCGAGCAGGCGGCGCAAACCCAGGACGCCGCCCACTTCCGTCTGCGCGGCGCGGTGGAGGTCGACGTGGGCGCGCATCGCTTGTCGTGCGCGCCAGCGTTCGAACTGCTGGCCCAGGGCTGTGCCGCCTACACACCGCCGAATGTCGAACGCATCACCGGCGTTGCCGAGGCTTCGTTGCGCACGGTCGCCGACCTCTGCGGCACTTGCCGCCGCGTGGCCTATCACGCCTGGACCGGCATCGGCCAGCACACCAACGCGACGCAAGCCGAGCGCGCAGTCGCCACGCTGTATGCGCTGTGCGGTAGCTTCGACCGCATCGGCGCGAATCGCGTTCGCGTCGGTCCGCGCGTCAACGCCGTCAACTCGCTCTCACTGCTGCCCGACGCGCAGCGCGCCAAGGCCCTCGGTCTGGCGCAGCGCCCGATCGGTCCTCCCGCGCACGGCTGGGTGACGGCGCGCGACACCTACCGCGCGATTCTCGACGGCGAGCCTTACAAGGTGCGCGCGATGATGGCCTTCGGCACCAACCTGCCTGTGTCGCAGGCCGACACCGCGCTCGCGCATCAGGCGCTGTCGCAGCTCGAATTCCACGTGCACTGTGACTTGTTCGAAACACCCGCCGCCCGGTACGCCGACATCCTGCTGCCGGTCAACACACCCTGGGAGCGCGAGGGCCTGCGCATCGGCTTCGAGATCGACGACCGTGCGGCCGGCTGGGTGCAGTTGCGCCAGCGCATGGTGACGCCACGCGGTGAATCGCGCGCCGACAACGACGTGCTGTTCGACCTGGCCGTTCGCTTGGGCATGGGCGACGACTTCTTCGGCGGCAGCCTCGACGCGGGCTGGAACCACATGCTCGAGCCGCTCGGCCTCACGGTCGACCAGTTGCGTGCCCGGCCCGAAGGCATGGCCTGCGCCATCGACGCGAGCGAGCAGAAGTACGCCCGCGCCACGCCCACCGGCGTGCGCGGCTTCGACACCCCGACGCGCCGTGTCGAGCTCTATTCCGAAACCCTGCTGCGCCACGGCCAGCCGCCGATCGCCACCTTCGTCGAACCGGCAGACACGCCGCGCGATGCGAAGGCCACGCGCCAGGGCCGCTTTCCCTATGTGCTGAGTTCGGCCAAGAACGGTTTCTATTGCCACAGCCAGCACCGCAGTCTGGCCTCGCTGCGCAAGCGCGCGCCCGATCCGGTGGCCGAATTGAGCCCCGCGCTCGCGGCCGCCAAGGGCATCGTGGACGGCGACTGGATGCTCGTCCGCACGCGCGTGGGCGAGGCCCGCTTCGTCGCACGCGTCACGCCCCAACTGGCGGACGACGTCATCGTGGCCGAGTTCGGCTGGTGGCAGAGCTGCCCCGAGTTCGACCGCGACGGCCTGCCGATTGAAGGCGCGTTGGGCAGCAACTTCAACGCGCTGATATCCGCCGACAGCTGCGACCCCGTGAGCGGTTCGGTGCCGCATCGCTCGTTTCTCTGCGACATCGAACGCGACCCGGCCACAGAGGTGCGGCAGCGCAAGTGGTCCGGCTACCGCCCCTTCCGCATCAGCGCGCTGCGGCCCGAGGCCGACGGCGTGCTGGGCATCCACTTCGAGCCAGTCGACGGCGGCGAACTGCCCGATTACCGACCCGGTCAGCACATCGAGATGCAATTGCATCTGGACGATGGCACGCAGGTCACGCGCGCCTACTCGCTCACGGGCGCGGCCGAGGTGCCGGGCCGGCGCAGCTACAGCGTGGCCGTGCGCCACCAGCGCGGCCGCTCGGCCGACGGCACGCCGCACGAGGGGCGCGTGTCGAGCCACCTGCACCGCGCGTTGAAAGTCGGCGACACCCTCGCGCTGCGGGCGCCGTCCGGCGGCTTCGTGCTGCCGCGCCACTCGCCGCAGCCGCTGGTCTTTTTCGCGGGCGGCATCGGCATCACGCCCTTCATCAGCCTGCTCGAATCGCTGCCCGACGGTGCGCAGGGTCCGGCCATCCGGCTCTACTACGCCAACCAGAACGGCACGACCCACGCGTTTCGCGAGCGCATTGCGCAGCACTGCGCGCGGCTGCCGCAGTTGCAGGTTGTCGACCACTACAACGCACCACAGCCGCAGGAGCGTCAGGGCATCGACTACCAGTCGGATCGCTTCATCGACGCGAGCGTGGTGGACGACGCGTTGATCGCGCAGCGCGCCCGCTTCTACCTGTGCGGACCGCCGGCCATGATGGACGCGGTGACCGCCGGCCTCGTGGCACGGGGCGTTCCGCGCTTCGACATCTTCAGCGAGGTCTTCCGCTCGCCCACCACGCCGCCCGCCGACGGCGACCAGCGCTTCACCGTCAGCTTCGCGCGCTCGGGCCACGCCCCCGCGACGTGGACGCCCAGACAGGGCACGTTGCTGACCTTTGGCGAATCGCTCGGCGTGCAGATGGCCAGCGGCTGCCGTGTGGGCCAGTGCGAGAGCTGTGCGGTGCGCGTGCTGAGCGGCAAGGTGCGCCATCTGCACGGCAGCGAACCGGAAGACCCGGCCGTGTGCCTTGCCTGTCAGGCCATCCCGCTCGAAGACGTGGTGCTCGAGGCATGACTGCGGGCACCTTCATTCACCTGATTTCCTCCGCAACCTCATGAAGATCATCGATACCGAAAGCACCCGGCGTGCATTGCCCTTTGACCGCCTGATCCCGGCCCTTCGGGAGATGTTCATCGCCGGCTGCGAGGTGCCCTTGCGACACACGCATTCGCTGCAGGCCGGGACGCACACCTCGCCCCGCACCGTGCTGGTCATGCCGGCCTGGCAGCACGACCGCTACCTGGGCATCAAGACCGTGACCATCTTCCCGGGCAACGCGCAGCGCGGCCTGCCCGGACTGTTCTCGACCTATGTGCTGTACGACGCACGCACGGGCGAGCCGCTGGCGCAGATCGACGGCAACGAGATCACGTCGCGCCGCACCGCTGCCGCCTCGGCCCTGGCCGCGTCCTATCTCGCGCCTGCCGATGCGCGCAGCCTGCTGGTCGTCGGTTGCGGGCGTGTCGGCAGTCTGATTCCCGAGGCCTACCGCGCCGTGCGTCCGATCGAACGCGTGGTGGTGTGGGACCGCGACGAATCTACGGCGAAGGCACTCGCTGCGCGGCTGTGCGCGCAGAACATCGAGGCGGCCGTTGCGCCGGATCTCGCCAAGGCGGTGAACGACGTCGACATCGTGAGCTGTGCCACGCTCGCCACGCAGCCGGTGGTGCAGGGAGCGTGGCTGCGGCCTCGCAGCCACCTCGACCTGATCGGCAGTTTCACGCCGCAGATGCGCGAAGCCGACGATGCCTGCTTTGCGGGTGCACGTCTGTTTGTCGATACACAAGAGGCGTTGCAAAAGAGTGGCGAATTGCTCGGGCCCCTGTCGCGCGGCGTGTTCGCCGCCGACGATGTAGCAGGGGAGTTGGCCGACCTGGCCGCGGGCCGGATCCAGGGACGCGCCGATGGTGACGGGCGGACCGTCTTCAAAGCCGTGGGCACCGCCTTGGAGGACCTGGCCGCGGCAGTGGTGGTCTACGAAGCTTCCGATTCGACCTGAGACACGTGCCTTGGCCGGCTGCTAAGCGCTGGGCGCCTCCTGCACGTGTGCGGCAGGCAAGCCCCGCGCATGCGCCTTCAGGCAGGCAATGAAATCCATGAGCGTGGCCGAGACGTGCTCGCGGTTCCACACCACGGTGATGGGGCCGAAGCGGATGTTCGAATCGACGGCGACCTTGCGGAACAGCCCCAGCGAGGCCATGTAGTCCGCCATGGATTCCGCGCACACGCCGACATAGTCGCCCTTTTGCAGCAGCGCCTGCATCATGGCCAACGAGGCGGTTTCTGCCTTGGGCACCAGCCACGATGCCTGTTGCTCGATGAGATAGGCATCCATCTGGATGCGAGTGAGCGTGCCAAGGGGCGGCATCACCCAATGCTCGCGCAGCACGTCGGCAAAGCCCAGCGGCTGGTTGCTGTCCCAGTGCTTGCTGCCCTGGCCGATGACGATGCTCACCCGGTCGTCAAAGAGCACGTGGTGCGCCAGTTGCGGCTGGTGCGCCCGCGCATCCAGAACGCCGATCACGGCATCCATGGCACGCGTGTCCAGGCCTTTGAGCAGGTCGTCGAACAGGCCGTCGTGGATGGACACGGCCACATCGGCATGGCGCTGCTGGAACGCGGTCACGGCTTCGGGCAGGCCGCCGGCGATGCCTGCCCAGACGCTGCCCACGTTCAGTCGCGGCACGCGTCCCGCAGCCACCGCATGCATTTCGAGGCCGGTGCGGGCGATATCGCCGAGCACCGTGATGGCCAGGCGTTTGAGCAGATGCCCGGCAGGCGTCAGCTGCACCTTGCGCCCGCGCACCACCAGCGGCGTGCCCGCCACGCGTTCGAGCTCTGCCAGCCAATGCGACATGGCAGATTGCGTCATGTGCAGCCGCGCAGCCGCTTCGGTCAGCGTGCCCGCCTCGTCCAGCACCAGAAAGGATTCCAGATGCCGGACCTTGATGCCTCGTGCCCAGGACAGGCCTTCCGAACGCTCGATCATGAGTAAACCTTCATGCATCCATTTTGCATTTTCACTAGGCGGATGGCAGGGGTTGTCATGAAAATTACTTCATCTTCCATGACAGACCCTCTAAGGAATCCCTGTGCCCAAAGCAATCACGAACGTCTACAAGATCCTGATGGGTGTCGCGGTCGCAGCCGCCACGGCCACCACCGTGTTCGCGCAAGCCTCCTACCCCAGTCGTCCCGTGCGCCTGATCGTGTCGCAGGCCCCGGGCGGCAGCAGCGACACGATCGCACGCATGTGGGCCGAACACGCAGGCAAGGCCATTGGCGCCACCATCGTGGTGGAGAACAAGCCCGGTGCGGGCGGCCTCATTGCCGCACAGAACGCGCTGAATGCGCCCGCCGATGGCTACACCTTGCTGCTGGGCAGCGTGTCGCTGATGGTGCTCAATCAGTTCACCTACAAGCCACTGCCCTACAACCCCGAGAAGGATTTTGTTGGCGTGACCATGCTGACGACGGTGCCGTTCGTGCTGTCGGCCAACCCGGCCACGGGCATCAAGACGCTCAAGGATCTGACGGAAAAAGCCAAGGCGGCGCCCGGCAAGCTGAACTTCGCGTCCGCCGGCCTGGGCAACTCCACCCACCTGGCGGTCGAGCTGGTGTCCAATGCCCTGGGCATTTCGATGACCCACATCCCTTACAAGGGCGAGGCCGACGGCATCCTGGCCACCATTGGCGGGCAAACCGAGGTGATGGCACCGGTATATGGCACCGCCCTGCCCCACATCAAGAACCACAAGCTCAATCCACTGGCCGTGTTGTCGCCGCAACGCACCCCTGAGCTGCCCGATGTGCCCACCCTGGGCGAGCTGGGCGTGAAGGGCTTTGACAACATGGGCTGGAGTGCCGTGGTGGCGCGCGCCGGCACGCCGGCCGACATCGTGGAAAAGCTCAACAAGGCGACGACGGCCTTCCACCAGAGTCCCGACGTGCAGGCCAAGCTCAAAAGCATGGGCGTGATCCCCATGTCCGGCCCTTCCGCGCTCGTCATGGAAACGGCGGCGCGTGACGCCAAGGCCTGGGGGCCCACGCTCGGGGCACTGAACCTCAGCGCCAAGTAAGCCGGCGACCGCGCAAGCACCGCCCCCCTTTTTCTTCCATCTTCACCCCTTGCCGTATCGCCGATGCAGCAAGGGGTTCGTCATCACACCTCATGAAAAAAGAAGCAATGGTGGCCTGTCCGCAGCCGGAGGCCGCCGAATCCGGCATCGACATCCTGCGCGCGGGCGGTAACGCGGTGGATGCCGCCGTGGCCACCGCGCTGGCCCAGACCGTGGTCGATCCGCTGATGTGCGGCATCGCAGGTTTCGGCACCGCCGCCGTCTACCTGCCGGGCGCCCAGGTACATGAATACTTCGACTTCCACTCGCCCGCGCCGCTGGCGGCCAGGGAAAACATGTGGGAGCACCTGCTGGAGGGCGAGACCAAGGACGGCTTCGGTTTCATCCTCAAGGGCCGCGTCAACGACATCGGCCCCCAGTCCATCGGCACGCCGGCCACGCTCAAGGGCCTGGAGGCCATGCACCAGGCGCACGGCCGCCTGCCGTGGCAGCAGGTGGTGGAGCCCGCCATCCGCTGGGCCGCGGACGGCTACTTTGTGCGACCCGGCATGCACGCCTTCTGGATCGACGAGCCCACCATGGGTCGCGTCGGCAACCTGGAGCGGCTGCAGTACTGCGAGGAAAGCCGCCAGCTGTACTGCCGCCCCGATGGCCGCCCCAAGCCCATCGGCGCACCACTGCGCAACGAAGGCATGGCCGCCGTGCTGCGCCAAATTGCTGAAGAAGGTGCGCGCCCGTTCTACCAGGGTGACCTGGCGCTAAAAATGGTGACGCACCTGCAGTCGCTGGGGGCGCTGATCACGCTCGACGACCTGGCCCGGTACCAGGTGCAGCGCAACCCGCCGTTGGTGGGCCGCTACCGCGACCGCACCATCACGACCAACCAGCCCCCGGGCGGCGGTGCCATGCTGCTGGAGATGCTCAACATCCTCGAGCACTTCGATCTGGCGAGTCTGGAGCACAACAGCCCCGCCTACCTGCAGAGGGTGTGCGAGGCCATGAAGAAGGCGACGATCGACAAGGACCGCTGCATCGGCGACCCGAAGTTCTTCGATGTGCCGCTGGATCAGCTGCTGTCCAAGGACATGGCCCGAGAAGTGGCCGAGCAGATCCGGGCGGGCCATCGCTTCAACGTGGAGCGCGTGAACCCTGGCGCACCCGTGCCGCGCGACACCACCCACCTGAGCGTGGTGGACGCCGACGGCAACGCCGTGTCCCTGACCCACTCGCTGGCCATGCCCTCGGGCATCATCACCCCGGGCATGGGTTTTCTGTACAACGGCTGCATGGGCGTGTTCGACCCGCGTCCGGGTCGCGCCGGCAGCATCCAGCCGGGCAAGAGCCGCTTCACCTCGTCCTGCCCCACCATGACCTTCAAGGACGGCGAGCTCGACGTGGTGCTCGGCGCGCCCGGTGGCACGCAGATCGCCATGGGCGTGCTGCAGGTGCTGCTCAACGTGATCGACCACGGTATGGAGATGCAGGCAGCCGTGTCGGCACCTCGCTTCTCGTCCACCAGCAACTCCATCGACGTGTGCAACCGCATTCCGCGTTCCACCACACGCGCGCTGGAAGCACAGGGCTACGCCATTGGCCGCAACCCGTACAACTACACCATCGGCTGGGTGCACGGCGTGCAGGTACAGGCCGACGGCCTGCATGGCGGCGCCGACCCTGGACGCGATGGCGTTGCGTACCGGCTGCGCATGGATCCTGCGCACTGATCGGCCACCGTTTTCAGCTATCGACTGTGTGGCTTATGAGGAACTCATTCCCATCCCGCCTTCTTTGCATGTAGCCAGCCGCGCTTGTCTGCTTTGCAGCGGCTCGTTCGCCGATCCAGTGGCCGGTTTCGGAGGTACAACCACCTGCTTTGTCCAAACGCCCCCTGACGAAGATCACATCAGCGCCGCCGATGTGCAGGCGGCCAACCGACGACACCGACGGACCAGAAAGAACCCAGTTCTCGGCAGTTGGGGATCTGGCGTCAACGCCCCTCTGTCGCGCGGATCATGTCGGCGCCTTTTTCCCCGATCATGATCGCAGGCGCGTTCGTGTTGGAAGAGGTGATTCGAGGCATGACGGAGGCATCTACGACGCGCAGTCCATCGATGCCGCGCACCCGCAGTTCGTGATCCAGTACAGCCATGCCGTCGTTGCCCATCGCACAGGTGCCCACCGGGTGGTAGACGGACTGAGCCGAGTCGCGGATGAAATCCTCCCACTCGCTGTCCGACTGGACTGCATGTCCCGGCGCATGTTCGCTCTGGATGAAACGCGAGAGCGGCTCGGTCTCGAAGGTCTTGCGTATCCAGCGAAGTCCCTCGCGCATCACCTGCAGATCCTCTGCGTTGTCCAGGTAGTTGGCGTGGATCCGCGGGTAGTCGCGCGGATTGGCGCTGGCCAGGCGAATGCGCCCGCGGGCCCGGGGACGCAGCAAACTGCACGAGGCGTTGATGCCCGGGAAGCTGTCCAGCGCGATGTCGCCCTTCTTGCTGATGTTCAGGCTCATCGGCCGGAAGCTGACCTCCACGTCGGGTCGGGTGGCCTGCGGCCCGACGCGGGCAAATGCCGTCGCCTGGACCGCGCCGATGTTCAGGTAGCCGCTGCGGTTCGCGAAGTACTTCATCGCCTCGACGTACAGGTTCGGTCCTGAGAGCTTGTGGTTCAGGGAGATGGACTTCTCGCACTTCGCCACGTAGTACACATAGAGGTGGTCCTGGAGGTTCTCGCCCACGCCCGGCAAGTCCAGGGCAACGTCGATGCCGTGCTCGCGCAGATGCGCCGCCGGGCCGATGCCCGAGAGCATGAGAAGCTGCGGTGAATTGATCACGCCGCCGCACAGGATGACCTCGCGCCGGGCGGTGGCGAGCTTGCTGACGCCGCGCTGTGAATAGCTCACGCCTGTGGCGCGCTTGCCTTCGAGCACCACTTTTTCGGCGAGCGCTTCGACGGCGACGTGCAAGTTGGCACGCCCGCGCACCGGATGCAGGAAGGCGACGGAGGTCGAGCTTCTGCGGCCATCGCGCACGGTGACCTGCGCCCGCCCAACGCCTTCCTGCACGCCGTCGTTGAAATCCTTGCGCAAGGGCGAGCCGGTGTTGATCGCCGACTCGATGAAGAGCCGCCCAGCGGGGTCGTCGATGACCGGGTCGGTCACGGCCAGCGGGCCGCCGGCACCATGCAGTGCACTGGCGCCGTGCTGCTGATCTTCGCTCTTGCGAAAGTACGGCACCACGTCATCCCACCCCCAGCCCGGATTGCCCAGGCGCGCCCACTGGTCGTAGTCTTCCGGATGGCCGCGCAGATAGACCATGCCGTTGATCGAGCTCGATCCGCCCAGTGTCCTGCCGCGCGGCCAGTAGATCTTCCGGCCGCGCAGGTTCGGTTCGGGCTCGGTGAAGTAGCCCCAGTTGACGGCGCTGGGCCGGAAGACCTTGGTCGTCCCGGCGGGGATCTTCATCCACATGCTGCGGTCTTCGGGGCCGGCTTCGAGCAGCAGCACCGTTTTCGAAGCGTCTTCGGAAAGCCGGTTGGCGAGCACGCAGCCCGCCGATCCCGCGCCGACGATGATGTAGTCGTACTGTTCTGTCTGTGTCATGAGAGGCGTTGTTCCTGATGGCTTGGGGCTGGGCTGGCACTAGATGCGCATCACGAACGGATTCGCGGTCGGCGCGTCGTAGTTGAGCCACACGCTCTTCGTCTGCAGGTAGCCTTCGATGGCCTCCAGGCCGTTCTCGCGCCCCAGCCCGCTGCGCTTGAAGCCGCCAAACGGCATGTGCACGCCCAGCGCCCGGTAGGTGTTGATCCAGACCGTCCCAGCCTCCAGTGCGTTGGCCATCCGGAACGCCCGGCCCATGTTCTGGGTCCAGACACCCGAAGCCAGGCCGTAGAAGGTGTCGTTGGCGATCTCCAGCGCCTCGCGCTCGTCCTTGAAGGTGAGGATCGACAGCACGGGCCCGAAGACCTCCTCGCGCGCGATGCGCATGCCGTTGTGGATGCGGGTGAAGATCGTCGGCTCGACGAACAGGCCGCCGAGCTCTGCGCTCGGGCGTCCGCCCAGCACGCAGTGGCCGCCTTCGTTCTTCGCGATCTCGATGTACTTCAGGATCTTGTCGTACTGAGGCCGGGTCGCGATCGGACCGATCTGGGTGTCAGGCAGGTTCGGATCGCCCAGGCGCGCGACCTTGGCGACCGCCACCAGCCGCTCGACGAATGCGTCGTGGATGCTTTCCTGCACGAGCAGGCGCGAGCCCGCGATGCAGGTCTGGCCCGCAGCCCCGAAGATGCCCGCGACTGCGCCGTTCACCGCATCATCCAGGTTGGCATCGTCGAAGACGATGTTGGGCGACTTTCCACCCAGCTCCATCGTCACGCTCTTGAAATCGCGCGCGGCCAATTCGTTGACGCGCTGACCGGCCGCCTCGCCGCCGGTGAAGGCGATCTTGGCCGTCATTGCATGCGTCACCAGCGCTTCGCCCAGGTCGGCACCCAGGCCGGTCACGATGTTCACGACACCCGGCGGGAAGCCGGCCTGCTCGAACAATCGACCGAGCTCCAGCGAAGAGGCCGAGGTGTACTCGGACGGCTTGACAACGACCGTGCAGCCGGCGGCCAGCGCGGGAAAGGCCTTCGACGCGAGCAGAGCCAGTGGCGAATTCCACGGCGCGATGCAGACGACGACCCCCACGGGCTCGCGGCGCGTGTAGGTGAACATGCCGCTGCGATCGGGCGGCGGCACGCTGCCTTCCACCTTGTCCGCCAGGCCCGCATAGTAGTGCGCCATGTGTGCCACGGCATTGAGCTGCGCGCGCATCTCGGCGAAGAGCTTGCCGTTGTCGCGGACCTCGGTGCGCGCCAGCGCCTCGGCCTCGCCGGCGATCAGGTCGCCCAGCCGGCGCAGGAGCGCGCCGCGTCCGCTGGCGGTGAGCGCCCCCCACGGGCCCTGCTTCAAGGCCCGGTGGGCCGCGCGCACAGCGGCGTCCGCGTCCTCGAGCGCCGCCTTGGGAATGCGGGCCCAGAGCTTTCCGGTGTAGGGATTCTCTGTGTCGAGCGTCTGGCCGGAACGAGCGCCCAGCCATTGGCCGTCGATGAGCATCTTGTAGTCGTGCATGGTTCTTTCCTGGATTCCGTGGTCTATTCGTCGCTGCCCATGACGGAGCCGAACGGCTCCCATTTCTGGCCATTCAGCCGCACCATCTGCAGCTGCCGCACCGGGAAAAAGTTCTTGTCGCTGCTGTTGGCGAAGATGCCCGGCAGCATCAGCTTGAAGCGCACGTTCTTCATGCTGGCGGCCTGCTTCATCAGGTTCTCGCGCGAGAGGTCGTCGCCGCACTGCTGCAGCACATGCACCAATGCCTGCGCAGCCACATAGCCGAAGACGTTCATCCAGTCGGCCTTGTTGGCGTCGGGCAGGTACTTGTCCATGAAGGCGTTCCACTCCCGCATCTCGGGGTAGTCCTTCCAGCGGTCGTCGGTCGCCTCCATCAGGTAGGCCGCGCTGATGATCCCCTGCCCGTTCTCCAGGCCCGCGGGCCGCATCACGGCGCCCATCGAGATCGAGATGCTGGTCAGGAAGTGCGTCGGCTTCCAGCCGATCTCGGCCACCTTCTTGATGGTCTGGGCGGCGAACTTCGGCGTGGTGATGTTCACCAGGACGTTGGCACCCGAAGCCTTCATCTTGAGGATCTGCGAGTCGACGGTGGCGTCCGTGGGCTCGTAGGTGGTCTCCGAGACGATCAGGTTCTTGGCCTTGTCGCCGAATCCCGCCTTGAGGCCGCCGAGATAGTCGCGACCGAAATCGTCGTTCTGCGACAGGATGGCGACCCGCGCATCGGGAATGTTGGCCAGGATGTACTTCGCGTAGATCGCGCCTTCGCTGTGGTACGTCGGCTGCCAGCCGATGGTCCAGGGGAAGGTCTTCGGATCGATCAGCCGCGTCGAGCCGGCGCCGATCATGAGCTGCGGCACCTTCTTGTTGTTCAGGTACTTTTGGACCGCCAGGTTGGCCGCGGTGCCGACCGAATTGAACACGGCGAGCACCTGGTCCTGTTCGACCAGCTTGCGCGTCTGCTCGACGGTCTTGGGCGGGCTCAATGCATCGTCGTAGGAAAGGTAGTTGATCCGGCGGCCGTTGACCCCGCCCTTCTCGTTGATCATCCTGAAGTACGCCGCATGCATCTTCGCGATCGCGCCGTAGGCCGACCCCGGGCCGCTGTAAGGGCTGGTGTTGCCGATCTTGATCTCGGTGTCGGTGACGCCGGGGCCGTATCGTTTCTGAGCCCGTCCGGTCAGCGGCCCCCCTATCAGCAGTGCGGCCAGGGCCGTGAGCCCGGTTCTTCTGGAAAAGCGCGTGTGCGTGTTCAAGATCCTGTCTCCTTTTCTTGTGAAAGCGATATCTGGCGCGTCGTGCGCCCGGTGTGTGAAAGCAGTCCGCGCCAGGCGGCGCCGAACCCTGCCGAGCCGCCGGGGCGCAGCACGATGAGTGCGATGAGCAGCACGCCGTAGACGGCGCCCGACAGGCCCTTGGACACGCCCTCGGCGATGTTGGGCACGAAGAGGATGAAGGCGGCACCGAGAAAAGCGCCCGGCAGCCAGCCGACGCCGCCGACCACCAGCCCGACCAGGATGGCCACCGACAGATAGAAGCTGAAGCTGTCCGGCGAGACGTACTGGACGACGATCGCGCTGAGAGCCCCTGCGATGCCGGTGAAGCAGGCGCTGACGGAAAAC
The DNA here is from genome assembly GCF_009811375.1 of Variovorax boronicumulans. Lineage (NCBI taxonomy): Bacteria > Pseudomonadati > Pseudomonadota > Betaproteobacteria > Burkholderiales > Comamonadaceae > Variovorax > Variovorax boronicumulans. The sequence goes on along the minus strand of NZ_BKDH01000001.1, from coordinate 1,344,772 downwards.
GCCAACGTCTTGTAGAGCGCGACGTTGATGCCCATCGTGCGCGCGGCCAGCGCGTTGTCCTTCACGGCCGTGAGCGCCCGGCCCGTCCTGCTGCCGATCAGGTTCCTGGCCAGCCAGTAGACGAGACACGTGATGGCCAGGGTCAGCACATACAGCCACTGGTCCGCATTGAGCGGCAGGAAAGCCGGCGCCTCCGGCTTCGCGATGGAGATGCCCTGCACGCCGCCGGTCCACGGGTCGAGCACCGACAGCTTCAGGATCTGAGGTAGCGCAATGGCGAGCGTGAAAGTGGCCAGCGCGAGGTAGATGCCTTCCAGGCGAAGCGCCGGCAGTCCGAAGGCAAAGCCCGCGGCGAAGGTGACCAACGCCGCGACGGGTAGCGCCCACCCATAGGGCATTCCGTAGCCGTCCATGAGGATGGCGACGGTGTAGGCGCCCAATGCATAGAAAGCGCCATGCCCCAGCGAGAGCTGCCCGTTGATGCCGACCAGAATGTTCAAGCCCATGATGGCAATGGCATAGACCATCAGTTGCGTGGCCTGGAAGACGAGGAAGTCCTTCGCCAGCACGGGCACCAGAACAGCAATGAGGATCGCGATCACAGGGCCGTACCGGCCGGCTGGGGAGCGGGAATTGGATGAAGCGGTCATACCCTGTGCGTTGTTGGCTTGCCGATGAGGCCCTGCGGACGGACCAGAAGCACGACCACGATCGCGATCAGTGCGATGGTGGACTTCAGCTCCCCGCCGACGACCGGAACGAAGGTGCTGATGAGGTTTTCCAGCACGCCCAGAAGCAGCCCGCCGATCAGCGCGCCGAGCAGGCTGTTCAAGCCGCCGAGCACGGCCCCTGCAAAGCCGTAGATGACGATGCCGGCCATCATGTTCGGTTCGAGAAAAACGATGGGCGCCACCAGGATGCCGGCGATGGCCCCGATGCTGGCGGCCATGCCCCACCCCAGCGCCTCGAGCGCCTTGACCCGGATGCCCAGCAGCCGGGCGGAGTTCGGATTGCTCACCGCCGCGCGCATCGCCAGACCTGTGCGGGTGAAGCGGAAGAAAAGGAACAGCAGCAGCAGCACGACGAGGATCACGCCGATCATTCCCACCTGGTGCGCGCTGGCCAGGGGGCTGCCCATGAAAGGTGCCGTCCCGAAGGGCGAAGGGAACGGCTTGACGGTGTAGCTCCAGATGAACCCGGCCACACTGTTGAGCACCAGCAGCACGCCGATGAAGACGATGATCTGGTTGATGTCCGATGCGTTGCGGATCCGGCGGATGAGCAGGTGCTGGACCATGGCGCCCAGCACGAAGGACAGCACCAGCGTCAGCACGAAGGCCAGCCAGTACGGCAGTCCGAACTCGATGAGCTGCCAGGCCAGATAGGTCGAGACCATGGCCATTTCGCCCTGCGCGAAATTCACGTGGCCGATGGCCCGGTAGATCATGACGATCGCCAGCGCGACGCAGGCATAGATGGCACCGGTCGCAAGACCGGCGGTGACCTGTTGAACGAGCAGTTCCATGTTCAGCCTCCCAGGTATGCGCGACGGATGCCTTCGTTGTTCTGCACGCTGGCGGCGCAACCCGAGAAGACGATGCGGCCGGTCTCGATCAAGTAGGCCTCCTGCGCGATGTCGAGGGCCAGGGCTGCGTTCTGTTCGACCAGCAGAATGCTCAGCCCCTCCTTCTCGTTGAGCTGGCGGAAGATCGCGAAGATCTCCGCGACAACCTTGGGCGCCAGGCCAAACGACGGCTCGTCGAGCAGCAGCAAGCGAGGGCGCGACATCAAGGCCCTGCCCACGGCAAGCATCTGTTGCTCCCCTCCCGAAAGCAGGCCGGCTTGCTGCAGGCGGCGCGCCTTGAGGATCGGGAAGTACTCGTACATCCGCTCGATGTCGGACGCCAGTTGCTTCTTGTCTTTCTGGAAGATCCCGCCCAGGCGCAGGTTGTCCTCGACACTCAGATGGGTGAAGGTGCCGCGCCCATCGGGCACGTGGCTGATGCCCAGGCGGGCGATGTCCTCCGTGCCCATGCCTATGAGCGGCCTGCCGTCCAGCTCCATGGAACCCTTGCGCGTCAACAGACCGCAGATGGCTCTCAGCGCGCTCGTCTTGCCCGCTCCGTTGGCGCCAAGCAGCGCCGTGACGCTGCCGCGCTTCACGTCGAGGTCAATGCCGTGCAGCACCGTGATGGCCCCGTAGGAGGCGGACAGCTTCTTCACCTGCAGCAGCGGCGTCATTTGGATTCCCCCAGATATGCAGCGATGACCTCCGGGCTCGCCTGCACCTGGGCAGGCGTCCCGGCGGCGATCCTGCGGCCGAAGTTGAGTGCAACGATCCAGTCCGAGATGCCCATCACCAGGCCCATGTGGTGCTCCACCAGCAACACCGTCAGGTCGAAATCACGCTGCGTCCCGCGGATGAGCTCGGCCAGCCCTTCGACTTCTTCATGATTCAGACCGCAAGCCGGCTCGTCGAGCAGCAGCAGCCGGGGCTTCATCGCCAGCGCTCGCGCGAACTCCACGCGCTTCTGCGTGCCGAAGGGCAGCTGCGCGACCTTGCGGTGCGCGACGTCGCCCAGTCGCAGATAGGCGATCAGTTCGTTCGCCACGGCAGCCGCCGCGCGGTTGACCTGCCGGCTGCGCCGCAGGCTGAGCATGTCGGCCAGGAGATTGCCGTGTTTGCGCGTATGGCAGCCGATGAGGATGTTCTCGAACACGGTCGCACTCGGGAACAGCGCGAGGTTCTGGAACGTGCGTCCGATGCCGCGTGCCGCCATCGCATGGGCCGGCAGGTCCAGGATGGAAAGGCCGTCGAGTTCGATGCCGCCGGAAGTGGTCTCGTACAGTCTGCTCAGGCAGTTGAACAGCGTGGTCTTTCCCGCGCCGTTGGGCCCGATGAGTCCAACGATCTTCTGCTTGGGCACATCGAAGCTCACTTGGTCGAGCGCGACGATGCCGCCAAACCTGACGACCACGTCGCGCACACGCAGCAGCGGTGCGTTCGGGTCGGGCCGGGTGATCGATTCCAGGGAAGGGTTCATGGCATTCGCGCACGCGCAGCGCTCGGCTTCGCAGGCGGAGGCCCACATGCACCGGTTGCATTCGCGCTGACTTCCTCCTTGCAGAGAAAGCTTGTCTCTTCGTTGTTTGGTGCGGGAACTTTAGGCCGCGCGCACTGCCGGAACAATGCACAAATAATCTGCCTTGTCTTTAGTTCTATTGAAACGACCCTGCCCTTTTCGCCCTCGACGCCGCGGGGTTCATGGGTGTCGTTCGTGCAGCGATACGCAAGGCTTCGGTGCGTTGAAATGACGAGGGACTTCCGCCCCAGGGAGATGCCGAGAGCGTTCCTTTCGCCCGCGGATTCAGCTGAGAAAAATCGTGGCTGCGCAGATGACTGCGCGCCCTGCGCTCACGCGCACGAATTCAGGCGCGCTCGTGCTGAACGTCGTTCTGGAGCGCCTCGCGCAGCATCGCGATCAGCGCGCGCAACGCGCTGGAAACATGCCGGTGACCGGAGTAGTAGAGGCACAGGCCTGGATATGCCGGGCACCACGCATCCAGCACACGCTCGAGTCGCCCGTCGCTCAGCGCGCTAGCTGCGAGGTGATCGGGCACGAAGGCGATGCCGATGCCGTCGATGGCTGCATCGACCATCAAGGGCTGGTCAGTCAGGGTGAGCGGACCGTTGACGTTGACGGTCTCGGCGTTTCCGTGGCGCTCGAACTCCCAGCGATAAATCGCGCCGCTGTCGAAGCGGAAGCGGATGCAGTCATGGCCATGCAGATCCTGCGGCACGGCAGGTCGTCCACGTGCCGCCAGATAGCCCGGCGAAGCCACCGCGGCGAAACGCACCGGCGCACCCACGCGGATCGACACCATGTCCTGCGGGACGGCCTCCGCCAGCCGGATGCCCGCATCGAAACCGTGGGCCACGATGTCACTGAGCTTTCCGTCGCACACGATGTCGAGGTGAACCTGCGGGTTCTCGCGCAGAAAGCGCGCCAGCACCGGCTGCAGCACCAGGCGGACCGCGCCTTCGCTGGAATTGATCCGCAGGGTGCCGCTCGGGATGCCGCCGAAGCTGTCGATCTCCTGCAGGGCGCCGGCCACTGACGAGAGTGCGGGCCGCAGCGTTGCCGCCAATCGCTCCCCTGCATCGGTCAGCGACACGCTGCGCGTGGTCCGGTTGAGCAGCCTGACCGACAGGCGCTGCTCCAGCGCCTTGATGGAATGGCTCACCGCCGATGCGGTGATGCCGAGTTCCTTTCCTGCCTCGCGAAAGCTGGCATGCGCCGCGACGGCAAGGAACACATTCAGGGAGAGCAGGTCACAGCCCTTGAATTGATGAATGGGATTCACCGGCACAACAAGAATTGATGGGATTGTTTTGATCGTACGGTCTTCCTAGACTGAATGCACGATTCACTCGCAGGTACTCATTCATGTCCCAGAAGATCTTGATGACGGGCGCAAGCTCGGGTTTCGGCCGCGGCACGGCCATTGCATTGGCACGGCTTGGCCACAAGGTGGTGGCCGGCGCCGAAACATGGCCACAGGTTCGCGAACTGCGTGCCGATGCGGCCGAAGCAGGCGTCGAGCTGGAGGTGATCAAGCTCAATCTGCTCGACAAGATCGATATCGCCCACGCGGGCTCCTTCGATCCTGACGTGCTGGTGCTCAATGCCGGCGTCATGGAGGCCGGGCCCATCACCGACATCCCGATGCAGCGGGCGCGCGAGTCGTTCGACATCAACGTGTTCGGGCACCTCGAACTGGTCCAGGCCATCGTGCCCAAGATGGTGGCCCGCCGCGCCGGCAAGGTGGTGTGGACCTCGTCCATGGGCGGCATCCTGGTGGTGCCTTTCCTTGGCATCTACTGCGCGACCAAGCACGCGATCGAGGCCATCGCGGGCTCGATGAAGGTCGAGCTCGCGCCCTTCGGCGTCAAGGTGGCCACCGTCAATCCGGGCGCCTTCCTCACCGGGTTCAACGACACGGGCGTGGAAAGCCATGTCCAGTGGTACGACCCCAAGACCGCGGTCGTTCCGATGCCCGACTTCACCGAAGGCCTGGCCAACCAGGAAGACCCGCAGGAAATGATCGATGCGATGGTCGAGATCATCCCTGCCAAGGAACACCTGTATCGCACGATGCGCCCGTTCGCGACGGTCGACGTGGCCAAGCAATGGCAGGAGACGGAGTGGACCCAGAATGCCTGACATCGCCATCGACGAGGCGCATCGCATCGTGGCCCGCGGCCGCCAGGCGGCCAAGGATGCAGGCCTCAACGCGGTGTTTGCGATCCTGGATCGCGGCGCCAACCTCGTGACCTTCTCGCGCATGGATGATGCATGGCTGGCGTCCAACGAACTGGCGCTGGCCAAGGCGCGCGCTTCGGTGATGTTCCGCATGCCCAGCGAATCGCTGAACGCACCGCTGCAGGTAGGGGCCCCGGTCCCGCACTTCGACCACGTCCATGCAGGGGGCCTGCTGTTGATGGGCGGCGGCCTGCCGATCTTCGACGCGGATGGGGCACTGACCGGAGCGCTCGGGGTGTCCGGTGGAACGCCGGAGCAGGACGCCGCCCTCGCCAGAGCGGCCGTGGCCTGAGGCGTGATGCAGCGGCTCCCCGCGCCGGACCTTCGGATGAACACGGCCGAGACCTACTTCCATGCGGAGCGATGGGGTGGCCTGATGTTCGTCGCCGTCGCGGTGACCGCGATCGCCGTGGCCACATGGACCTGGCGCCACAGCGCGTTCTGGCGTGGTGCGGCGGGCCCGCTTGTCTTGGCGGCGCTGGTCCAGCTGGGTGTCGGCGGCTCCGTCTGGTGGCGCAGCCCGCAAGACCTCGCGCGCGTCCAGCACATCGTCGCGAACGAGCGGGTGCGCCTGGGCATCGAGGAAATTCCTCGCATGCAGGTCGTCATGAACGAATTTGCGAGGAATCGCTGGATCGAGTTCGCGCTCGCCGCAGCCGGGATCCTGCTCGTCATCCTGGCGCCGCAGAGCTCCGTCTGGCAAGGCGCGGGAGCTGGTCTTGCGGTGCAGGCGGCAATGATCTTCCTTCTCGACGGCAGCGCGGAACGGCGAGCTGCCGGCTACCTCTCCTGGCTGCAGTCGCTCTGAACCCGTACGGGCAAGGAGTCCAGCAGGCCGCCATCGTGCTCAGGCCCGCGGCGCGAAATGCCACGCCAGTTCGGCCATCGGCCGCGCACCCCCGGCCTCGGCCTGCGCGCTCGACGCCGTGCCCGCCTCGACCCGCTTGGCGATGCCCTGCAGGATCGCCGCCATGCGGAACAGGTTGTAGGCCAGGTAGAAATTCCAATCGGGCGCCAGCGCCTCAGGCGTCGTGATGCCGGTGCGATCGCAGTACCTGCGGATGTAATCGCTCTCGGTCGGAATGCCCAGGCGCTCCAGGTCGAGTCCGCCGATGCCGCGAAACATCCGAGGCGTGATGTGCCACGACATGCAGTGGTAGCTGAAGTCCGCGAGCGGATGGCCGAGCGTGGACAACTCCCAGTCGAGCACGGCGATCGCGCGTGGCTCGGTGGGGTGGAAGATCAGGTTGTCGAGGCGGAAGTCGCCATGCGCGATCGAGACCATCCGTTCATCGCGAGCGCTTTCGGGCACATGCGCCGGCAACCACGCCATCAATCGCTCCATCTCGGGAATCTCCTGAGTGGCGGATGCAACGTACTGCTTGCTCCAGCGGCCGATCTGGCGCTCGACATAGTTGCCGGGCCTTCCGAAATCGGCGAGGCCGTGCTCCACGAACTTCACCGCATGCAGGGCGGCGATCACGCGGTTCATCTCGTCGTAGATCGCCGCGCGCTCAACGTTGCTCATGCCTGGCAGGGACTGGTCCCACAGCACTCGGCCCTGGACGAACTCCATGATGTAGAACGCACGGCCGATGACCGACTCGTCTTCGCACAGGCAGTACACGCGCGGCACCGGCACGTCGGTACCGGCAAGGCCACTCATGACCTTGAACTCACGCTCCACGGCATGCGCAGAAGGCAGCAGCTTCGCGACGGGCCCCGGCTTGGCGCGCATCACGTAGCTTCGGGCAGGTGTCACGAGCTTGTAGGTCGGGTTGGATTGCCCTCCCTTGAACATCTCCACCGTGAGCGGGCCGGCGAAACCTTCGAGGTTGCTTTCGAGCCAGGCAGCGAGCGCGTTCACATCGAATCGATGCTGCGGGGAAATGGCACGTGTGCCGGCGAAATTCTTGGCGTCCTGGGTCATGTCTCTCCAATGGTCTTGATCGGCGTGAAGCGCCCGGCGCAGTTCGCGGGGGTCAACGCCCCTGAAAACTCGGCGCGCGCTTCTCGGCGAAGGCACGACGCCCTTCGATCCGATCGTCGGAATCGCGCAGGTTGCCGAAGCTCTGCTGCTCCAATTCGAGGCCGGCCGTCAACGGCAACTCGCGGCCGACCTGGGCGAGCCTCTTGGCAGTGACCACGGCCAGGGGTGCATTCGAGGCGATGCGCTGCGCGATCGACCGCGCGGCCAACGCGAGATCCGGTGGCGCAACCACCCGGCTGACCAGGCCGATGCGCAACGCTTCCTGGGCGTCGATGCGCTCGCCGGTCAACAGCAGCAGCATCGCGTCCGACTGGCCCACCGCGCGCACGAGGCGCTGCGTACCACCGCCGGCCGGGATGCTCCCGATGCAGACCTCCGGCAGGCCGAATACCGCGGTGCTCGCAGCGATCCGGATGTCGCAGAGCATCGCCATCTCGAGTCCGCCTCCCAACGCGAAGCCGTTGATCGCGGCGATCATCGGCTTGGGCGTCTGCAGGGTCGACACGGGCGGGAGGCCGGCCCTCGAGCCGAAATGCAGTTCGGCAAAGCTCTCTGCGGGCGGCATGGTCTTCTTCAGATCGGCGCCGGTACAGAAGGCCCGTTCGCCCGCTCCCGTGAGAATGCCGACCCGCACGTCCTTGCGGACCGATATCTCGTTCCAGGCTTCGTGCAACTGCGCGGCGGACTCCGGGTCGATCGCGTTCATCGCTTCCGGGCGATTCAGGGTCACGGTGGCAATGAAATCGCGCACCTCGAGCGTCACAGGCATGTCGTGTCTCCTTCGTTGTCGTGAGCGATCCCGGCGGCACGCAACACCTCGCGGGTGTGCTCCCCCACGAGCGGCGCGGGACGTCGGGCGCGCGGCACCTCGCCCACCGCGCGCAACGGCGTCCCGGGCAGGGTCAGCTCGCCGGCAATCGGATGGCGCACCGTCTCGGACAACCTCGCATCCGCGAATGCCGGCGAGGCGATGACTTCCGAGTAGTCGTTGATCGGCGCGCAGATGATGTCCACCGCCTCGAAGCGCTTCAGCCATTCGGCGCGCGGGCGGCGCGTCATGCGCTCTTCCAGCAACTGCACCAGCTCGCGACGGTGCGCAATGCGGGCCGACAGCTCACGAAAGCGTGGGTCGGTCAGCAGCCCGGGGCATTCGAGGACCCCGCACAGCGCCTCCCAGCGCGACGGGTGGTAGGCGGCAAGCATGATCCAGCCATCCGCACAACGCAGTGCCTCGTTGGGCGCGGCATAGGGCGCGGCGCTGCCGATGCGCGCCGGGGGAACCCCGTCGGCGAAGTAGCTGGCGAAACTCATCTGCTGCAACGCGATGGCGGACGCAAACATGCTGGCGTCGATCCATTCGCCTTCGCGATCGCCCTCTCCCTCACGTCGGCGCCGCGCCAGCGCTCCCAGCACGCCGATGGCGGCGACGTAGCCGGTCACCATGTCGACGACCGGCACCTGCACCTTGCATGGCGGCGCCTCCGGCAAGCCCGTCACGCTCATCAGGCCGGAGACCGCCTGCAGCACACCATCAACGCCTGGCTTGTGCTGCCACATCCCCTCCTGCCCGTAAGCAGAGACGGAGCAATAGATGACGCCCGGATTGCGTTGCCGCACGTCCTCGTAGCCCAGGCCGAGCCGCTGCATCACGCCCGGACGGAAGCTCTCGACCACCACGTCCGCGTCGGCGGCGAGCTGGAGCGCCGCTTCGCGCTGCTGCGGGTTCTTGAGGTCAAGCGCCACGCTGCGCTTGTTGCCGTTGAGCGCCATGAATCCGAGGCTCTGCCCCTGGACGAAGGGTGCCAGCGCGCGGCACAGCTCGCCTGTGGGCGCCTCGATCTTGACGACATCCGCGCCGAGGTCGGCGAGTGTCTGCGTGCACACCGGTCCTGCGGCGACCTGGGTGAAGTCGATGACGCGGATGCCGTTGAGGGAGTCTCCAAGCATGTCGATTCGTCTCCTCGGTCAGCCGCCGCGAAGGTTGTTCGCGCGGATCACCTTCGTCCACTTGGCGGTGTCCTCCCTGAGTGCCTTCTCCGCCTCGGCGGGCGACAGCAGCATCGGCTCGAAGCCGCTCTTGAGCAGGGACTCGGTCAGCGCCGGGGTGCGCAGCGCCTTGTCCACCGCATCGCGCAGCTGCGCGATGACTGCTTGCGGCGTGCCGGTCGGCACGGTCACATGCCACCAGTAGCCGGCATTGAAGCCCGGCACCCCGCTCTCGCTGATGGTGGGGATCTCGGGCGCCAGGGCGGAGCGCTGCGCGGTCGCGACGCCGAGGATCTTCAGCTTGCCCTGGCGTGCGAACGGCAAGGCCGAAGGCAGGCCCAGCATGGCGAGCGGCACGTGACCACCGACCAGATCGGTCAGCGCCTGCGAGGTGCCCTTGTACGGCACATGCACCAGCGGAAGGCCCGCCATCTCGCCCAGGTAGATGCCTGCCAGATGGTGCGGCGAGGCGGTCCCGGGCGAGGCATAGGCCAGCGGTTGCGCCCCCTTTGCGCGCCCGGCGGCGAGCAGCTCCTGCAGGGTCTTGGCAGGAATGCTCGGACCGGCAGCCAGCACGATGGGCACCGTCGCCAGCGTGGCCACGAACGTCAGGTCGGCCGAGGGATTGAACGCCAGCCTGTCGTACAGAAGGGGCAGCAGCGGGTCGCTGGTGCCGCCGACGCCGACGGTGTAGCCATCGGGGCGGGACCGCGCCAGCTCGCCCAGGCCGATGGTGGTGCCGGCGCCGGCCTTGTTGTCCACCACGAAGGGCTGCCCCATGAGCGTGGCGACACGCTCGAACACGGCGCGGGCGACGGTGTCGGTGCCACCACCGGGCGGATACGGCACGATCAGGCGCACGGGCTTCGACGGATAGTTGTCTGCCCGCACGGACGCTGCCGGTGCCAGCAGCGCGGCGGCGGCTGCCAACGTGAACTCTCTTCTTTTCATGTTGTCTCCTTTCCTTGTGAGGCCGGTGTCAGACCGATGCGCTGCTCAGGCTGCGCCCGCCGCACACGTACAACACCTGCCCCGTCACATAGCTGGACGCTGGCGAAGCGAAGAAGCGCACCGCGTTGGCGACATCCTCGGCCTGGCCGATGCGCTGCATGGGAACGGTGCGCTTGAGGTCTTCCTGGGCCTGGGCCGCGAGCGTGCCGAACAGCGGGGTTTCCACGATCCCCGGCGCAATGGCATTGGCCGTGACGCCGCTGCGCGCGAACTCCAGCGCCAGGCTGCGGGTCAGGCTGACGACGCCGCCCTTCGACGCCGAGTAGCTGGCTTGGCCGCGGTTGCCCAGCCAGGCGCGCGAAGACAGATTGATGATTCGGCCGAACTTCTGCGCGACCATCGTCGGAAGCACCGCCTTGCAGCAGATGAATTGCGAGGTCAGGTTGGTCTCGATGACACGCTGCCAGAAGTCGAGCTCCATCTTCGTGACGAGCTTGTCGCCGCCGATGCCCGCGTTGTTGACAAGCACGTCGATGCGGCCATTGCGCTCCAGGAGCTCGGCGGTGGCGGCCTGGACATCTTCCGGCGACGTCACGCTCACGCGGCGCGCAGACACCTCGGCACCTTCCGCTCTGAGCGCTGCAGTCGCGGCATGGAGCGCGTCCGCGTCGATGTCCCAGAGGGCAATGCGGCATCCGACCTCGGCCAGGCTTCGGGCGATGCCCAGGCCGATGCCCCGGGCGCCGCCCGTCACGATGGCGGTCAGGCCGGCCAACTCGTTGGGGATGATGTGGTCTGTCATGACGGGCTCCTTCTTCACGCAGCGAGGATGTGAATGGAACACGCGGCATGGTCCACGCCCCAGATGCCGCCGCCCGTCACCTGGCTCAGGCCAAGGCGGGCGCCTTGCACCTGCCGCTTGCCGGCGCGCTGCTGCAGCTGCTCGCACAGCTCGACGATCTGCGCGACACCCGTGGCGCCCGGCGGATGCCCCTTGGCCAGCAAACCGCCGCTCGCGTTCACGGGAATGCGCCCGCCGAGCGCCGTGGCGCCGCTGGCCAGCAATCCCGGCCCTTCCCCAGGCTCACACAGGCCGAGTGCCTCGTAGTACAGCAGCTCGGAAATGGTGAAGGCATCGTGCAGCTCAATCAGGCTGAGATCGCCAGCGCCGACACCGGCCTGCTCGTACGCCAGCCGCGCCGCGCGCCGCGTGATTTCCGCCTCGGTCATGTCCACCTGGTTGATCTCGAACAGGCCCGACTGCACCACCGAGGCCAGCACGCGCACCGGCTTCGCCGTGCCTCGGGAAGGACGTGTGCTGAGCACCAGCGCGGCAGCGCCGTCCACCACACCCGGGCAGCACTGCAGCAGCGTCAGCGGATCGGCCACCATGCGTGAAGCCAACACCTCTTCGCGCGTCACGGGGCGGCAGAAGGTCGCGATGGGGTTGAGCATGCCGTGGCGTCGGTTCTTCACCGCCACATCCGCCAGCACCTCGGCCGGAACGCCGCGCTCGTGCATGTAGCGCTTCGCGCGCATCGCGTAGAGCGCGGGCATGATCATGCCGCGCCGGTTGTTCCAGTCGCGTTCGTTCATGGGCAGCGCGCCGCCGCCGAGACCGCTCAGGTGGTCCATGCCGAAGACCAGCACCGTCTCGTACTGCCCCGCGCGAAGCGCCTGCAACGCCAGGTGAAACGCGGTGGCCCCGCTCGAGCAGGCGTTGTCGATGTTGTAGACGGCTTCGCCGCCGGTGCCCAGCTCTCGCAGCGCGCGCTGGCCGGGCAGGTGGCCGCCGAGCGCGTTGCCGCAGTAAAAGGCCTGCACATCGCGCATGCCCACCCCTGCGTCCTTCAACGCGGACAGGATGGCGGCCTGCGCGAGCGCCTCTTCGTTGAGATGCGCAAAGCGGCCGAAGTCGGAGATGCCGACACCGGTGATCAACGGCTCGTTCATGCTGCGGCTCCCTTCAGCGGCGCAAAGGCGTAATCCGGCGTGCCGTCCGGGAGTTCGAACGCGACGGCATGCACCAGGTCACCGATGGCGGGCTCGCTGCCCTCGGGCCAGGCCAGGCGGCCAAACACCCGCAGGCCGTTGTCGAAGTCGACCATGCCCAGCGCGTACGCGGCCGCCTTGGCGGGATGAACCGTGGTGAAGGTGTACAGACGCCCGCTGGCGCCCATGGAAACCGGCTCCGCGGCCTCTCCGGCCTGGAGAAACTCGGGGGGTGGGAAGCGCAACTCGCCGGTGTCGCGGTAGCGCGCCCCCAGCAGCGTCATGCCGTCCGCATCATTGCGGAAGTGCGGTTCAGGGTACTTGGTGATTTCCATGTCTTGCCTCGTCGTTTTAGATTGGCTAGATTTCAGTTTATGTAGCTGCCCATCCTAAAACAAGGCAGTTTTTTCCCCTGAACCTTTTAGAAGTACTAAATCAAATGAACCGTAGCCGCCTGCCCCTTCTCGGCCTGCGAGCCTTTGAAGCCACCGCGCGCCATCAAAGCGTCTCGAATGCTGCGGCGGAGTTGTGCGTCACACCCGGCGCGGTGAGCCAGCAAGTCAAACTGCTCGAGGAAGTCGTGGGCGTGCCGCTGCTGCGGCGCAAGGGCCGCTCGGTCGAACTGACGGACGCGGGCCAAGTGCTGCGGCCCGCGCTCACGCAGGCATTTCAGACGATCGAACTGACGCTGAACGCCATCGCGCGCGGACCGCGTCACGACACGCTCAAGCTGTGCCTGCTGCCCACGCTCGCAGAGAAGTGGCTGGTGCCCCGCCTGTCCCGTTTCCACGGGGCGCATCCCGAGCTGGACATCCAGCTCATGACGAGCTTTCGCGAAATCCGCTTTGAAGCCGAGGACGTGGACATGGCCTCCTTCATGGGAACCGATGTACCTCCAGGCCTTGACGGTCTGAGGTTGTTCGACGACGCCTTCCAACCCGTCTGCAGCCCCGCGTTCCTGCGCGACACATGCCCGCTCGCGACACCCGCCGACCTGTCGAAGGCGACGCTCCTGCATTCCGTGCGTCGCATGGACGATTGGCAACGCTGGCTCGACCACGCCGGGTTGGCGAAGCTCAAGCCCAAGCGCCGCTTGTCGTTCGAGAACTCCTCGCTCGCGATCCAGGGGGCTGTCGATGGGCTGGGCGTCGCCATCGTCCAGCGCGCCTACGCTGTGGAGTTGCTCAAGGTCGGCACACTCGTCGCCCCCTTCGACCTGGTCGCGCGCAGCGACAACGGCTACTACCTCGTGTGGTCCACCGCGCGCGCGGCAACACCGGCCTTCGGATCCTTTCTTCAATGGATCCGGCAGGAGGTGCGAAACAGCACCACCTGAGCGCTAGGGAGCGATCGTCCTGGTGATGGCGGCGAGCATCGCCTCGCGATGGCGATCCAGCAGCCGGTCGTGATTGGCGTTGAAGTTGCGCAGTGCGAGCGCGAGCAGCCGGGGCGCATCGGCGGCGGGGATTCCACAATCGTGCAAGTCAGTCCGCCACCCTTGCGCCTGGAAGTTGCGTGCCACTTGCGCCGCGACCTGCGCGGCCGTCTCGGTGCCGTTGCCGCTCGATGGCAGTTCCGTGCCCAGTGCCTCGCCCATCGCGTGCGCCACCTCGGGCACTGCCGCGCCCAGTTCACGGATCATGGCCGGTGCAAAGGCCGCATAGCCGCGCGATTGCGTCACCCCTTCGTAGTGGTTGAAGACGCCGACGGCGCACGCGTAGGCCGCGCGCGCCAGCAGCTGGCATGACCAGGGCCGCCCGCCATCTTCCTCGTCGCGGTTTTGCAGCAACGCAGCGGCGCACAGGTCGATCCGGGCAGCCGCATCGTCCGCTTCGCCCAGCTTCGGATAGGCGTGTCGTGCCAGTTCCCACGCGTGCCGTCGACTGGCCTGGACCAGCGGGTTGGCTGTGCGCACGGCCCCCATGCACATCAAGGCCCACCAGTAGACCTCGAAGCTCGTGGAGCGCGCGAGCGCCGCCGGCGCAGTGGCCAGCGCCCTCGTGTCCCAGAACACCGCGCGTGGCCGGGTCTTGGGATCGAAAAATTCCAGGTGATGCGCGGAACCGCGATAGCGCGCAGCCGAACCGCCACGATTTTGTGCCGAGGTTGGCGAAGTCAGCACATTGAAGATCGGCATCTTCGGCGCATTCAGACGCTGGCTCACCGGCGGCTCGTCATCGCGATGGACCGTTGCCATTTCCAGCAGGGAACGGTTCTCCCCGAGCAACATGGCAACGATGCGCACGCCCTTGATCACGCTGCCTGCACCGACAGCAATGAGCGCGTCGGCCTGCACCTCGCGCGCCTTCGCAGCAGCCTCCTCGAGGCACTCCGCAGGCGCGCCTTCGGAGATGCCCGAGAAGATGCCGACGATGCGGCCACCCGCCAAGGTCTCGATCACTTGCGTGAGCCCGGTGCGCTCACGGACGCTGCGCCCGCACAGGATCAGCGCACGGGAGGCGCCGGCGCGCTGGAGTTCCCGGGGGAGTTCGATCAGCGCATCCGTCCCCGAGTAAATTCTCAGCGGATAGGTTCGGGCGTGAAAGTCGTGAATGGCCGGTTCGTCAAAAGACATGTCGAAGCTTTGGGCGGTGGAGGATGTCGCCCAAGGTTAGAGATGGTCATGCCGGTCCACAATGCATATTCCATCGCTTGATCATTGAGTTCGCCTAAGGATTGCCTGTCGGACGACTGCCGTAGAAGCGAATTGAACCGGGGCTTCATCGTGCCGACTACGGGGCCCATCCGATGCAACGCACCAAGGCTGCGCTGATCTATCGGTGCACGAAGAATCCGTACGCGGTGCAGCTGCTGCTCGGGTATTCGACACTCGAGTCCACCGTGCGATATCTCGGCATTGAGGTCGAC
Source organism: Variovorax boronicumulans (assembly GCF_009811375.1). Taxonomy (NCBI): domain Bacteria; kingdom Pseudomonadati; phylum Pseudomonadota; class Betaproteobacteria; order Burkholderiales; family Comamonadaceae; genus Variovorax; species Variovorax boronicumulans. The sequence goes on along the minus strand of NZ_BKDH01000001.1, from coordinate 1,329,661 downwards.
GACGCGTTGGAGATTTCAGAGCAGACCGAGATCTGAAGCGCACGGTCGCTGGCAGCCAACGAATGACTGCTTCCGAGGCAGGCAATCATTTGGACTCAAGATCTGAGCGGCTGCAATCAGTCTGGAGCGGCCGTACGCGAAGGACTGCCATGCAACGAATACCCACGTCGGACTTGCAGCCACCGACGTCAAGCTCGAGAGCCTGATTGCTTACTGGGAGCATCGCGCCGTCAGTCCCACGTCCGATTCCCTCCTCGCTGAAATTGCCGCCGGTACGCAGAAGGCGTCGCCCCCACGATCTGCCCGAAACGGCGCGCGAACTGCGTCGGCTCTCCGAAACCGGTGCTTTCGCCGATCTCCGCCGCAGAGGCGCCGGTAAAGACCAGCAGCGTCTTGGCGCGCTCGATCCGGCGTTCGGTCACCAGCTCCAGGAAGGTCTTGCCCGTTTCGCTCTTCAGCAAGTGGGCCAGATGCGTGGGCGACACATGGCTCGCATGCGCCGCGTCGCCCAACGTCAGCTCCTGCGCGAGGTTGCGGCTGATGTAGCGGATGCAGCGCAGCACCGCCGGCCGGTACGACTGCAGGGCCATCCCCTGCGCCTCGCAGTTGCGAAACTCCTCGCCGTAACGTCGCCACACCATGCCGATCAGATGAAGCAGATGGCTGCGAATCAGCAGGTGGCTGGCGGTGTCTTCGCCCGGCGGCCGCTGCGCTTCCTGCGCCATGTGTTCGCACAGCGCTTGGAGCTGGTGGGTCTCGGTTTCATCGAAGCGGAAATCCAGGCAATGCTGGAACCGGAAAGGCGCGAGCTCGGACGCGCGCGACAACGGCACCTCCGACAGCTCGAACACGTCGAGGTCCAGTGACGGCAGCAGGTAGTCCTTGCTGATGTTGATCACATGGAACACGCCGTCGGCCGCGTTCGGGATGTAGTGAACCAGGAAGGGCAGCACGAAGCTCACAGTGCCGGCGCCGATGGCGCGCTGGTTGCCACCGATGTAGTGCGTGGTCTCGCCCCGCGTGTTGACGTAGATCTGGAAGTACTCGTGCCGGTGCGGCACCGGATTCGGCAGGCAGTTGCTCTGGTCATGAATGCCGAAATAGGCGCGCTGTGCCCGCGCCGCCATCGTGTAGTTGCTGATGGCGGCACGCGCGGCACCGGCGCGGGGCGGCGGCACGAATTCGTCGAGGGAAGGCGTGGGTGGCATGAAGAGCTGATCTCAAGATCGCAAGGATTGCATATCTTTGCGCAAGCCTGCGCGTTGAGGTGAGAAGGCCTCGTTCCTAGACTCTAGCCACTCCTTTCCAAACCTTCCAGAGAGACAAACCCATGTCCCCCCACCCGACGGCCGAGCGCGCGACCGATACCCGTACCGACGCCCTTCAAGTCCAGCCCATCTCCATCGACATCGTGGACAGCGAACAGCGTTTTCCCGTGCGCCGCGTCTACTGCGTGGGCCGCAACTACCTGGCCCACATCCGGGAGATGAAGGAAGGCGACGAGCGCGATCCGCCGTTCTTCTTCCAGAAGCCGTCCGACTCGGTGGTGACCGACGGGCGCGTGCCCTACCCCACGCTGACGGACGATTTCCAGTTCGAGTTCGAACTCGTCGTGGCCATCGGCACTCATGCGTCGAACGTGACGCCCGAGGATGCGCTGGATCACGTCTTTGGCTACGCTGCGGGCCTGGACATGACCCGGCGCGACCGCCAGCGCGAATGCAACAAGCGCGGCCTGCCGTGGGAACAGGGCAAGTCTTTCGACCACTCGGCGCCCTGCGGCCCGATCCATCCGGTGGCGAAGGTCGGGCACATCCGGTCGGGAACACTCAACCTCTCGGTCAACGGCGCGGTGCGGCAAGACTCAGTGCTCGAAAAGATGATCTGGAATGTCCACGAGATCGTCAGCGAGCTGTCCAAGCAATACCGCCTGCTGCCCGGCGACCTGATCTTCACCGGGACGCCCGAAGGGGTCGGCCCGGTGCAGCGCGGCGACAAGCTCACCGGCCGCATCGACGGGCTCGCGCCCCTGCAGGTCGAGATCGTCTGAGCCCGCAACAGCACACGGAGACACCATGAAACCACTCGAACGCATCTCGTACTCGTCCATCGCGGATCGCCCCGCACTGAAGTTGCCCGGCGGCAAACGACTGGCCGTCTGGGTGATCGTCAACGTCGAGGAATGGAACATCGACGAGACCATGCCCCGCACCGTGCTGACGCCACCGGCCGGCGGTTCGCCGATGCCCGACATCCCGAACTGGGCCTGGCACGAGTACGGCAACCGCGTCGGCTTCTGGCGCATGCTCGAAGTGATCGACGCACTCGGCATCAACGCCACGCTCGCCATCAACGGTTCGGCCATCGGCGCCTACGAGCCCATCGCCAAGGCGGCGAAGGAACGCCAGTGGGAGTTCATCGGCCACGGCTTCGGGCAGCGCAACATGCAAAAGGTCCCCGACGAGGTCGAGGACATCGCCAAGACCACAGAGGCCATTCGCGCCTACACCGGCAAGCGCCCGCGCGGCTGGCTCGGCCCGGGGCTCACCGAGACCTGGCACACGCCCGACATCCTGGCCGATCAGGGCTACGAGTACGTGTGCGACTGGGTGCTCGACGATCAGCCGGTGCGGCTGAAGACACGCGACGGAGGCACGATCGTGAACGTGCCCTACACGCAGGAATGCAACGACGTGGCAATGATGCTGATCCAGCACCACAAGGCCAGCGAGTACCGCGACCGCGCCATCGACCAGTTCGAACAGCTCTACGCCGACGCGAAAGATTCGGCCCGCGTCATGGCGCTGGTGGTGCACCCCTACATCATGGGCGCGCCGCACCGCCTGCGCTACTTCCGTGAAGCGCTGGCGCACATCCAGACGCATGACGACGTGGCCTTCATGACCGGCGAGCAGATCCTCGACTGGTACGGCGCGGCAAGCCCCGCTAGCACCGCCGCGTGAACCTTCGCCGGCACAGCGCCGGCGACTCTGGGCAACGAACGAACAACAAACAGATTTCTCGCTCGACGAGAAGGAGACGACACGTGCATTCCTCAACCTCGGTCATTTCACCGGCCGGTGGCGCGCGCCGCGAGGCGCCCATCACCGCGCTGGAGATCGGCATGTTCCTGGTGCTGCTCGCCTCGTACGCGCTCAACGCGATGGACCGACAGATCTTTCCGCTCATCGCCGCGGACGTGCGCAAGGAGTTCGGTTTCAGCCTGGCAGACACCGGCTTGCTGTCCACCATCTTCACGCTGGGCATGGCCGTGGCCGGCATTCCGACCGGCTATCTGCTGGCGCGGCTGTCGCGCAAGACGGTGTTGCAGATCGGCATTGCGATCTTCTCGCTGGGCACGCTGCTGGCGGCCTACTCGTACGGCTTCGCCGACATGATCGTCTACCGGGCCGTCACCGGCATCGGCGAAGCGATGCAACTGACGGTGGTGATCGCCATCGCCGCGAGCTACTTCGCGCGCTACCGGGCCACCGCCGTGGGCGCCATCAACTTCTCCTTCGGCATCGGCGCGATCCTGGGGCCGCTGCTCGGCGGCCACCTGATCGGCGTCGAGCGCGATTGGCGCCTGCCGCTCATCGTGTTCGGCGTCGCGGGCTTTGCGGCCATGGCGGTGATCGCGCTCACCGTGAGCAAGCGCATGACCGAGAACGTGGCGGCCACCGGCGGGCGCACCGACCAGCGCGGCGCCACCACCCTGTGGAACCGCAACACAGCCCTGCTGACCGGCATGAGCGTCATCGGCGGGCTCTGCATCTACGGCTACCTGGGCATGTACCCGACCTTCCTGCGCGAGCACCTGCACTACACGCCGTCGGACACCGGCCGCGTGATGAGCACCTTCGGCTTCGGCGTGTTCGCATCGATCTTCGGCGGCTGGCTCGGCGACCGCTTCCATCCCAAGCTCGTGCTCTCGGCGAGCTTCGTGGGCACCGGCCTGCTGGGCTTCCTGATGTTCTCGGGCCCCACCGGCATGGTGGTGCAGTCGGCGCTGTCCTTCGCGTGGGGCTTCGTGGTGAGCGGCGTGCTGTACGTGAACCTGGCGGGGTATCACATCAAGGCGGTGCATGCCTCGCTCACGAGCCGCGCCACCGGCGTGTTCGTCACCACGCTGTACGGCGCGGGTGCAGTCGCGGGCTTCATCATCGGCGGCATCGCCTCGCGCTTCGGCTGGAGCACGGCCGGGCTGGTGCAGATCACGCTGCTGGCTGCTGTCGGCGTGCTGCTCACGCTGCTGCTGCACACCGACCGCATGTCGCTGCCGGCACGCAAGCCGTGATGCTGCTCGACTGGGCGCTGCTCGGCGGCGGCGCGGCCCTGGCCGGCGCACTCAATGCCGTGGCGGGCGGCGGCAGCTTCCTGACGCTGCCGGCACTGGCGATGGTCGGCGTGCCGCTGGTGTCGGCCAACGCCACCGGGACCGCCGCGTTGCTGCCGGGCTACCTGGCCGGTGCCTGGGCCTTGCGCAAGGAACTGTCGGGGCCGATGTCGCCTTCGCTCCTGCGGCTGGGCGTGCTGTCGGTGCTCGGCGGCGCGGCCGGTGCGGCGCTGCTGCTGTCGACGTCGAACCATGCCTTTGCCCGCATCGTGCCGTGGCTTCTGCTGGCCGCGACGCTGCTCTTCGCGATCGGGCCCGGCCTGGTGCGCCGAAGGCTCGCCGCCGACAACAACCACAAGCCGCGAGGCCGTTGGATCGCCGACCTGGGCATTGCCGCGGTTGCCGTCTATGGCGGCTACTTCAACGGTGGCCTCGGCATCCTGCTGCTCGCCGTGCTCGGTGCGCTGGGGCATACCGACATGGGGCGCATGAACGGCATCAAGAACTTCGTCTCCGCGATCCTGACGCTGATCGCCGTGGCGATTTACGCGGCCAGTGGCGCGATCGTCTGGACGCACGCGCTGTGGATGGCCCTCGGTGCCACGGTGGGTGGCTATGCCGGCGGCATGCTCGCACGGCGACTGAAGCCCGAGGTGGTGCGCGGCTTCGTCGTGCTGACGGGGCTGGCGATGACGGCGGCCTTTCTTCTCAAGGCGTATTGAGCGGGCTTTCCTCTTTCTTCTTTCCGTCACTTCAATCACTCGGTCGACCCATGAAAACAACCAAGAGAGACTTCACCCGTTTTGTCGGCGCCTTGATGGTCGCCGCCACCGGTGCGCCGGCGCTCGTCGGCTCGGCGTCGGTGTCGGCCCGCACAGCGCGTGCGCCCGCATCGCCCGGCCTTCGACGCGGCAATTACCTGATCCGCAACGGCGCGGTCATCACGGTCGACCGCGCCAAGGGCGTGCTGCCGCGCGCCGACGTATGGGTCCGCAACGGCGTGATCGAGAAGATCGGGCGCGGCCTGAGCGCACCGGCTGGCGCGGAGATCATCGATGCGACCGACATGATCGTCATGCCGGGTTTCGTCAATTCGCACTATCACATGTGGAGCGCCATCGGCCGCAGCTTCACCGCGCGCGACGGCGGCTTCTCGTACTACCCCGCCAAGAACGCGACCTCGACCCTGTACACGCCCGACGATTTCTACAACAGCGTGATGCTGGGCTGCGCCGAGCTGGCGAACGGCGGCACGACCACCGTGCACAACTGGTCGCACAACACACGCTCCCCGGCCCATGCCGATGCCGAGCTGCGTGCGCACCAGCACTCGCTGCTGCGCGCCCGCTACGCCTACGGCCACGTCGACAAGATGCCCGCCGACGAGCTCAACCGCTACGACGACCTGGTCCGCGTGCGACGCGAGTGGTTCGGCGAGCGTTCGCCTTTCGACGGGCTGGTGCACCTGGGGCTGAACCTGCGCGGCCCGCAGCAGAGCACCGACGCCGTGTTCCACGAAGAGATGAAGGCCGCCAAGGCCAGCGGCTTGCCCGTTGCGATTCACGCACCGCAGGAGGCACCGAACAACGTCGATGCCGTCGACTACGAACGACGCGGCTACCTGGGGCCGGATTTCATGCTCGCGCACTACGTGCCCGCCAGCACCGCTGACCTGGCGGCCATGGCACGCACGAAAACGCCGCTGTCCTTTGCCACGCACTCCGAGCTGCGGCTCAGCAGCACCGGCGATGCACGCGCCGCGCTCTTCGCGATGCGCAACGCGGGCCTGACCATTTCGTTGTCGAGCGATGCGACCTCCATCGCGCCGCCCGACATGTTCGAGGCCATGCGCTTCACCTGGAACCTGGGCGTGCCGTGGGCCGGCACGCCCAGCGCGCAGTCGAAGGCGGTCGGCGTGCCCGAGGCGATCGAGATGGCGACCCTCAACGGCGCCATCGCCATGGGGCTGGGCGACGTCACCGGCTCGATCACCGAAGGCAAGCGCGCCGACATCATCCTGGTGCGCACGCAAGACCTGAACATGGGCCCGGTCGGCAACGTCGAGACCGCCATCGTGCAAAGCGGCAGCGCCGCCAACGTCGACACCGTCATGGTCGACGGGCGGATCGTGAAGCGCAACGGCCGGCTGCTGGCCTACGACACGCGCGGCATCATGCGGCGCGCGCGGCAATCGGCGGACCGGATTCGCGCTGCGGCGAGCGAGGCCCTGAAGGCCTGAAGCTCCTGCGGCCATTCGCACGCGGCGTACACGCCGGCGGTCGAGCGGTTGGCGCCCCGCTGGCCGCCGGAGCCGGCCGACACCGGAAAACCGAGTCACCGAGCCACAAAGGCCTGCAGCGGACGGCGACGCGCCCGCCGCAGGAACTCAATGCCCGGCACCGAGCCTCAGCACCTGCCCGGTCAGAAACTGCGCGCGCGGGCCGGCCACGTAGTAAAGCAGCGGCTGGCAGGCCTGTGGCGCCAGGCCGTGCGTCAACTCCAGCGCGTTGATGCGCACAGCCCGTGCGCGCCCCATTCGGCGGCCGCGGAAGGATTTGCGCATCCGGAAACGCGCCACCACCGGACGCATGAAGAAAAAGCCGCCGCTCAAGTGAGCAGCGGCTTGACGTGTGTTTCAGTTGGCGCCACTCCGATTCGCCGAGCGAGCGCCGGGCCCTTAGCCTGGCCCCAGTAGCCGGTCCATTTCCTTGGGCAATGTCTTCGCGCTCTGGCGGTCGTGCGGACCTCTCGGCGAGGTCGAAGCGTCACGATTGAGGGGACCTCTAGGTACATGGGCAGCAGAAATGACGAAGGGGTTAGCAACTACTACGCTGCTAACCCCTGTCAATTTTGGTCGGTGTGAAAGGATTCGAACCTTCGACCCCTTGCACCCCATGCAAGTGCGCTACCAGGCTGCGCCACACACCGAAGCTCTCGATTATAGCGGGCTAAATTCAGTGTCCGACAGTCAGGAGCTCACGAATTTCAAAGAGTTCGCGGCGAAGGTGCAACAACTGCGACAGATCGACGGTCTGCGCGGCCGCCGCGGACCCCGGTTCCTCGTGCACGGCGGCGTCGAATTCCTCCTGGCCGATCTCGATGGCCTCCAGGCCTTCGAGCGGCACTTCGCCCGCCTTGCGGCGGTCGCGCTCGCCTTGTGTGAGTTCCTGCAGCTTGTTGCGCGCACCGCTGATGGTGAAGCCCTGGTCGTAGAGCAGGTCGCGGATGCGGCGGATCATCAGCACTTCGTGGTGCTGGTAGTAGCGGCGGTTGCCGCGCCGCTTCATGGGGCGCAGCTGCGTGAACTCCTGCTCCCAATAGCGCAGCACGTGCGGCTTCACACCGCAGAGCTCGCCGACCTCACCGATGGTGAAGTAGCGTTTGACGGGAATCGGCGGGAGCGTTTTCTCCATTGAAATCAAGACTGTGCGCGGGAAACCTCATAGATTACTCTACGCGGCCGCACAGCACCAAGCACTATTCCGCGCCCAGGCTCCACTCGACTTCGGAAGTGCCGCCCTGCGGCTCGACGCTGCCCTGGATCTGCTCCTTGAGCTTGGCGCTCGCATGGAAGGTGGCCACGCGGCGCTCGCCGATCGGAATGGCTTCGCCGGTGCGCGGGTTGCGTCCGGGACGCGGCGCCTTCACGCGGATCTGGAAGTTGCCGAAGCCCGAGATCTTCACGTCCGTGCCTTCGATCAGGCTGCTGGCCACGAGCTCGAAGAACGCCTCCACCATGTCCTTCGACTCACGCTTGTTCAGGCCGATCTGCTCGAACAGCAGGTCGGCCAGGTGCGCCTTGGTGAGCGCCGGCGTTTCGAGGGCTTCGAGCGTGAATTCGGCGGCGTTCATCTTCATCCTCTCAAGCGGCCGCCCAGGGTGGCGCCCAGTTGTTCGACGATTGCACGGACAGCGGGTTCGACCTGCTCGTCCGTCAGCGTGGCGGCATCGCTCTGGAAGGTCAGGCGCACGGCCATGCTCTTCTCGCCCGGCGCCAGCGCACCCGGCGCTGCCACGGCGCCTTCGCGCAACGGCTGCGGACGGTAGATGTCGAACAGCGTCGCATCGCGCAGCAGGCCCGAGGCGGACGCACCCGCACGGATGGCCTGCATCAGCGCGTCGTGCGACACCGCTTCGGCCACGACCACCGCGATGTCGCGCTCGACGGCCTGGTGCTTGGGCACCGGCTGCGCCACGGGCACGGGCCGCGCCGTGACGGCGTCGAGATCGAGCTCGAACAGCACAGGCGCCTGGGTGAAGTCCCACTTCTGGCGCCAGCGTGGATGCAGTTCGCCGATGAAGCCGATGGCCTGGCCGTCGAGCAGCACACGGGCCGAACGGCCGGGGTGCAGCGCCGGATGCTCGGCCGCTTCGAAGGTCGGCACGCGCGGCGCGAGCAGTGCTTCTACGTCGCCCTTGACGTCGTAGAAGTCGGCGCGCTGCGGCTTGCCGTCCCAGCGCGACGCCTCGGCATCGCCCCAGGCGAGGCCGGCCACGCGCATGGGCTGGTTCACGCCGCGCACGGTGCTGTCGGTGGTGACGACGCTGTCGTCGCGCAGGAACACGCGGCCCAGCTCGAACACGCGCACGCGCGGTGCCTTGCGGTCGAGGTTGAACTTGAGCACTTGCAGCAGCGAGCCGAGCAGCGACGAGCGCATCACGCTCATCTGGCTGGCGATGGGGTTCAGCAGCTTGACCGGGTTGACGTTGCCCGCGAGGTCCTGCTCCCAGTGCGCTTCGACAAAACTGAAGTTGATGGTTTCCTGGTAACCCAGCGCTGCAACGCTGCGGCGCACAGCGAAGCGGCTGCGCTGCGCTTCGGGGCGCACGCGGGCCGTGATGGGCGCGAGCGGCGCGGTGGTCGGCAGGTTGTTGAAGCCGATCAGGCGCGCCACTTCTTCGATGAGGTCTTCCTCGATCAGCAGGTCGAAGCGGTGCGGCGGCGGCGTGACGGTCAACGTGCCTTCGCCTTCGGTGATTGCAAAGCCCAGGCGGTTGAGCGCGTCGGCGCATTGCGCCTGCGTCAGCGGCATGCCGATGACGCGCGCGGCGCGGGCGACGCGCAGCGTGACGGGCGCGGCTTCGGGCAGACGCAGCGTCTGGTCGTCCATCTTGCCGGCTTCGCCGCCGCAGATCTCGACGACCAGTTGCGTGATGCGCTCGATGATCTGCACGGTGCGGCTCGGGTCGACGCCGCGCTCGTAGCGGTGGCCGGCGTCGGTCGAGAAGTTGAAGCGACGCGAACGGCCCTGCACGGCCTCGGGCCACCAGAACGCGGCCTCGACGTAGATGTTGCGCGTGTCGTCGGTCACCGAGGTGGCGTCGCCGCCCATGATGCCGGCGAGCGATTCGACTTCGCGGTCGTCGGCGATCACGCCGACCTTCTCGTCGACCGTGATCGTCGTGCCGTTGAGCAGTTTGAGCTGTTCGCCCGCCTTGCCCCAGCGCACTGTGAGGCTGCCGTGGATCTTGTCGAGGTCGAAAATGTGGCTGGGCTGGCCATACTCGAACATCACGTAGTTCGAGATGTCGACCAGCGGCGTCACGCTGCGCTGGCCGCAGCGCGCGAGGCGCTCGACCATCCACGCGGGCGTGGCGACCTTGGTGTTCACGCCGCGCACGATGCGGCCCGAGAAGCGGCCGCACAGGTCGGGCGCCTCGACCTTGACGGGCAGCACATCGGAGAACGACGTGGCCACGGGCGCAATGGCCGGCGTCTTCAGCGGTGCGCCGGTGAGTGCGGCGAGTTCGCGCGCCACGCCGTACACGCTCAGGCCGTGCGCCAGGTTCGGCGTGAGCTTTAGCGTGAGCAGCGCGTCGTCCAGCTTGAGCACGTCGCGCACGTCGGCGCCGATGGGGGCGTCGGCGTCGAGTTCGAGCAGGCCGCCGTGGTCTTCGCTCAGCTTCAGTTCGCGCGCCGAGCACAGCATGCCCTGGCTCTCGACGCCGCGCAGCTTGCCCAGCTTGATGAGGAAGGGCTTGCCGTCTTCACCCGGGGGCAGTTCGGCGCCGACGAGGGCGCACGGCACCTTGATGCCGACGCGCGCATTGGGCGCGCCGCACACGATGTTCAGCAAGGCGCCCTGCCCCACGTCGACCTGGCACACACGCAGGCGATCGGCATTCGGGTGCTGCTCGGCTTCCTTGATTTCGCCGACCACGATGCGCGTGAAAGGCGGCGCCACCGGACGGCGCTCTTCGACCTCGAAACCGCCCATGGTGAGCGTTTCGGCCAGTGCGGCGCTGTCGAGGGGCGGGTTGCAGAACTCGCGCAGCCAGGATTCCGGGAATTGCATCTCTTCGATCTCGATCTGGTTTTTCTATCTGTGGAAAGGACGTGCTTACTGGAACTGCGAGAGAAAACGCAGGTCGCCGTCGAAGAACAGGCGCAGGTCGTTCACGCCATAGCGCAGCATGGTGAGCCGGTCGGGGCCCATGCCGAAGGCAAAGCCGATGTAGCGCTCGGGATCGAGGCCCATGTTGCGCACCACGTTCGGGTGCACCTGGCCCGAGCCGGCGACTTCGAGCCAGCGGCCGGCCAGCGGGCCGCTCGCGAACTGGATGTCGATCTCGGCGCTCGGCTCCGTGAACGGGAAGAAGCTCGGGCGGAACCGCAGCACGAGGTCGTCGCGCTCGAAGAAGGTGCGGCAGAAGTCGGTGAAGACGACCTTCAGGTCCTTGAAGCTGACGTTCTCGCCGAGCCACAGGCCTTCGCACTGATGGAACATGGGCGAGTGAGTGGCGTCGCTGTCGACACGGTAGGTGCGGCCCGGTGCGATCACGCGGATCTCGGGCGCCTTCACGGTACCGGTGGTGTCGGCGGCAGCAGCGGCGAACTCGGCCGCGTACTTCTTGGTGTGCTGGTGGGCGTAGCGCACCTGCATCGGACTGGTGTGCGGACGCAGGTTGTAGGGAATGCCGTCGTCGCCCTTGAGGTCGACGTAGAAGGTGTCCTGCATCGAACGCGCCGGGTGGTTCGGCGGGTTGTTGAGCGAGGTGAAGCTGTGCCAGTCGCTCTCGATCTCGGGGCCGTCGGCGACGTCGAAGCCCATGCTCGAGAAGATTTCCTCGATGCGCTCCAGGGTGCGGCTCACGGGGTGCAGTCCGCCGCCGGCGCGGTGGCGACCGGGCAGGCTCACGTCGAGCGCTTCGGCGCGCAGCTGCAGCGAGAGTTCTTCGTCGGCGAGTTGCTGGCGGCGGTCGGTCAGTGCGGCCTCGATGGCCTGCTTGCCGACGTTGATCGCGGCGCCGCGGGACTTCTTCTCTTCGACACTCAGCGCGGCCATGCCCTTCATCAGCTCGGTGATGCGGCCCGACTTGCCAAGGAACTGGGCCTTGGCGTTTTCGAGCTCTGCGGGCGTTTTCGCTTCGGCGAAGGCGGCGCGTGCGGTGTCGACCAGGGAGTCCAACTCGTTCATAGCAACAAAAATCTTCGAGGGGAAATAAAAAAGAGCTGGAGCCTTTTCAAGCGCCAGCCCTTGAGCCGTGGGCGCAAGAAGCCGTCCGGAGACGGCAACCTGCTGTGCAAAATCAAGCAGCCAGCTTGGCCTTGACCTGCTCCACGATGCCGGCAAAAGCGGCCTTGTCGTGCACGGCGATGTCCGCAAGCATCTTGCGGTCGATCTCGATACCGGCCTTGCGGATGCCGTTGGCGAACTGGCTGTAGGTCAGGCCCAGTTCACGCGAGGCGGCGTTGATACGCGCGATCCACAGCTGACGGAACACGCGCTTCTTGGTACGGCGGTCACGGTAGGCATATTGCCCAGCCTTCATCACCGCCTGTTTGGCGACGCGGAAGACATTACCGCGGCGACCGCGAAAACCCTTGGCGAGTGCGAGAACTTTTTTGTGGCGGGCGCGAGCCGTTACACCACGTTTGACGCGAGGCATGTGTGTACTCCTTGTTCGTCTGAGTTAAATGCCACGACCGGGCAGCATGGCGGCGACAGAAACCATGTTGGTCTCATGCACTGCGACTGCACCACGCAGGTGACGCTTGTTCTTGGTGGTCTTCTTCGTCAAGATGTGACGCTTGAAGGCTTGACCGCGCTTGACGGTGCCACCGGGACGAACGCGGAAACGTTTTTTCGCGCTGCTCTTGGTCTTCATTTTGGGCATGTAAATGCTCCTTTAGTTTGTGCTCGTGAGGCGCCGCGGATACTCCACGGACTTGTTGGCCCCGAGACACTTCTTTATCTCGCCCCCGCCTGCACTTCTTTCGAAATGCGGGCCAGGGCGAAATCCCTTCAAAACCCGTCTACTGCAAATGCCTCAGGCGGTTGCCGTGGGCGCTGCTGCCGGCGCAGCATCTGCTGCCGGCTTCGGCGCCGCGCCGCCAACCTTCTTGCGACCCGGAGCGATCATCATGATCATCTGACGGCCTTCCAGCTTCGGGAACTGCTCGACCATGATCGTGTCGCCCAGCTCGTCGCGAATGCGCTGTAAGAGTGCCAGACCGAGCTCCTGGTGCGTGATCTCGCGGCCGCGGAAGCGCAGCGTGATCTTGCATTTGTCGCCCTCTTCAAGAAAGCGCCTGATGTTGCGCATCTTGATGTTGTAGTCGCCATCGTCGGTACCGGGCCGGAACTTGATTTCCTTGACCTCGATGACCTTCTGCTTCGACTTCGCCTCGGCTGCCTTCTTCTGCTCGTGGTACTTGAACTTTCCGTACTCGATCAGGCGGCACACGGGCGGATTAGCCGCAGCAACGACCTCCACCAGATCCACGTCAGCCTCACCCGCAAGGCGCAAGGCTTCGGAAAGGCTCATGACACCCAATGGCTCGTTTTCCGGGCCGACCAGGCGGACTTCCGGGGCCATGATTTCCCGGTTCAGGCGGTGTTGGCGTTCCTCGCGGTGGCGGCGGTCGCGAAATGCAGTAGCGATGGTCAGAATCCTTCAAAGTTTGCTACAAAATCTGTAGCGATCGCCGCTCAGTCTTCGCGGACAGGCGGCACGATGTGGCAGAGAAACATATGGGGTGTTTCAGAGACAAATCAACGCTTGTCAGCAACGTCCTGGACGAGCCGTTGCGTGAACGATTCGAGGGACATTGCACCGAGGTCTTGATTGCCCCGGGCGCGCACTGCGACGGCACCTGCTTCCTTTTCCTTGTCACCCACGACGAGGATGTAAGGGAGCTTTTGCAACGAATGCTTCCGTATTTTATACGTAATCTTTTCGTTGTGCAGATCCAGCTGAACTCTAAGCCCTTGATTTTGCAGCGTTTTCGCAACTTGCGCCGCGTAGTCGGCCTGTCCTTCGCTGATATTGAGCACCGCCACCTGCACCGGAGCGAGCCATGCGGGCATGGCGCCAGAGTGGTGTTCGATGAGCATGCCGATGAAGCGCTCGAGGCTACCGACGATGGCGCGGTGCAGCATCACCGGGTGGGCGCGACCGCTCGATTCCGTGACGTACTCGCCTCCCAGGCGCTCGGCCGTGTTGAAGTCGACCTGCATCGTGCCGCACTGCCAGTGGCGGCCGATGGCGTCGCGCAGCGTGTACTCGATCTTCGGGCCGTAGAAGGCGCCGTCGCCGGGCGAAATGACGAAATCCACGCCCGAGCGGCGCAGCGATTCCATCACCGCGTGCTCGGCCTTGTCCCACAGCTCGTCGGAGCCGACACGGTTCTCGGGCCGCGTCGCGACCTTGTAGAGGATGTCCGTGAAGCCGAAGTCGGCATAGACCTTCTGCAGCTGCGCCGTGTAGGCGATGCATTCGTCGAGGATCTGGTCTTCCGTGCAGAAGATGTGGCCGTCGTCCTGCGTGAAGCCGCGCACGCGCATGATGCCGTGCAGCGCGCCGCTGGGTTCGTTGCGGTGGCACTGGCCGAACTCGCCGTAGCGCAGTGGCAGGTCGCGGTAGCTGCGCAGGTCGCTCTTGAAGATCAGCACGTGGCCCGGGCAGTTCATCGGTTTGAGCGCGTATTCGCGCTTCTCCGACTCCGTCGTGAACATGTTGTCGCGGTAGTTCTGCCAGTGGCCCGTCTTCTCCCACAGGCTCTTGTCCAGGATCTGCGGGCCCTTCACTTCCCAGTAGCCCGTGTCGCGGTAGATGCCGCGCATGTACTGCTCGACCTGCTGCCAGACCGCCCAGCCCTTCGGGTGCCAGAACACCACGCCCGGCGCCACTTCGTCGATGTGGAACAGGTCGAGTTCCTTGCCCAGCTTGCGGTGGTCGCGCTTCTCGGCTTCCTCGATGCGCTGGATGTACTGGTCGAGCTGCTTCTTGTCGGCCCAGGCCGTGCCGTAGATGCGCTGCAGCTGCTCGTTCTTGGCGTCGCCGCGCCAGTAGGCGCCGGCCAGCTTCGTGAGCTTGAAGACCTTCAGGAAGCGCGTGTTCGGCACGTGCGGGCCGCGGCACATGTCGACGTATTCCTGGTGGTAGTACAGGCCCATGGCCTGCTCGTCGGGCATGTCTTCGACCAAGCGCAGCTTGTAGTCCTCGCCGCGCGACTTGAAGACCTCGATGACTTCCGCACGCGGCGTCATCTTCTTGATCACGTCGTAGTCCTGCGCGATCAGCTCGCGCATGCGCGCCTCGATGGCGGCCATGTCCTCGGGCGTGAACGGGCGCTCGAACGAGATGTCGTAGTAGAAGCCTTCGTCGATCACCGGTCCGATCACCATCTTGGCCGTCGGGTACAGCTGCTTCACCGCGTGACCGACCAAGTGGGCCGTCGAGTGGCGGATGATCTCCAGGCCCTCGTCGTCCTTGGGCGTGATGATCTGCAGCCTGGCGTCGCGGTCGATGACGTCGCTGGCATCGACGAGCTTGCCGTCGATCTTGCCGGCCACCGTCATCTTGGCGAGGCCGGGGCCGATGGACTGGGCCACTTCGGCCACCGAAACCGGGCCGGGGAACTCGCGGCGCGAGTTGTCGGGGAGCGTGATCTGGATCATGTGAAAACCTCGGGGAGAAAAACAAAAAAGCGCGGTGGATGCCGCGCTTTGCTTGGTTGGTGCGCTGGAAAAACCAGCGAGCGCGGGGCTACCGGCCCTTTCCTTCGAAGAAGAAAAAGCCGCTGAATCCTTGCGGGGTAGTTCGCGGTGTCATAACCAAGGTGCCTTTCTCGCTCTTGTTGAGTGCAGAGTGGGCGATTCTAGCCGCTGCCCGCTTCAGCCGCGCGCCTCGAACAGGAGGCTGGAAACGCACTGTCCGACCGGCCCGTCGCGGTCGTGCAGCTGCCCGACGGCATAGCCCGTGCCCATCGGGCCCGCAAGCGTGAGGGCATCGACCAGCACCCAGTCGCCGCGCGGCGCCCGCCGCAGGTTGATCGTCAGGTCGGCATTGACGAAGCCCAGCCGCGCCGGATGCGCCCACTGCGAGATGCCCGCCACGAGATCGGCCGCCGAGGCCACCTGGGCCAGCGGCGATGCGGCCTCGGTGTCGACCAGCGGCCGGCCCAGGCGCAGCCACGCGGCCGCCGGGCCGGGCTCGAGGATCTGCCCGCGTGCCATGCGCACGTCCACGCCGGCAAAGAACGGGCTCATGCGGGACGCCACCGCAGGAATGGGCGCGCCCTCTTCCGGCGGCGCGAATGTCACAGCGGCGAAGGCGTCGGCGGCCGGCAGCGCGGGCGTCTGCCCGCTGCGCAGCAGCAAGGCGGTGCATCGCAGCACGGACTTGCCGTCCTGGACCATGTCGAACGCCACCGTGCGCGCCTTGGAGCCGTCTCGCAGCAGGGTGAATTCGAGCGTGATCGGCGCCCGGCTCGCAGGGCGCCAGAAATCGAAGCTCAACCGCGCCACCTCGCGGCCGCGGCTTGCCTCGTGCGCCTGGAGCGCGCGCACAAGCAAGGCGGCGGTCGCGCTGCCCTGCAGCGCATCGGCGGACCACGGGCCGATGGCCGCCTCGGTGGGCCCGAAGCGTTCGCCGTCGCTGACGAACACCGGGTCGCCGACGGGCGTCGTCATGGGCTGCGCCTGCACGCTCACGACGCCGCGGCCGCCACGTTCTTGAGGCCGAGCACTTCGATCGGCTCGATCGAGGGCGGTCCCGCGAACAGCTCGGGCGCCTGCGTCATCAGGGCCTGGGCGATCGGGCCGGTCAGGTGGGCCTGGCGGCCGGCTTCGTCCTCGAACGCATCGAACACACCGAAGGTGCTGGGCGACAGCCGCAGCGCAAACCAGATCGGCGTGGTCTTTTCCTCGCGCGCCATGGCCAGGCCGGCCTCGAGGAATTGCTGGACGGCGGCTTCCTTGCCGGGCTTGGCTTCAAGGCGGGCGAACAGTGCGAACTTGATCATGGGACATCTCCTGGGTGGACAACAACAGCGCACGGGATTGCGCGGCGCTGGCATGGACTCTAGGCAAGCCCCGCCCTCTGGACCATTGGCTTTTTTGACATCTTTGATATCGTTATTGCCATGAAACTCGATGTCCTCGCCCTCGACGGCGTGTTCGACTCCGGCCTGGCCACGGTGCTCGACGTCTTCACCACCGCGAACGAACTCGCCGCCATGCTGCAGCTCGACGTGGCGCCTTTCGACGTCACCATCGTGGGCACCCGCAAGCGCGTGCGCACCGCCCAGGGTTTCACCGTGCCGGTGACGCACACGCTGGCCGACACCGGCGCCGCCACCGACTGGCTCATCGTCCCGGCGCTCGGCTGCAAGATGCCTGAGACGCTGGAGCCCGCCCTGCAACGCGCCGACGTCCGCGATGCCTGCGCGGCACTGCGCGCGCGCGCCGAAGACGGCGGCTGCATCGCCGCCGCGTGCATCGGCACTTTCGTGCTGGCGGAAGCCGGCGTGCTCGCGGGCCACAAGGCGACCACCACCTGGTGGCTGGCCACCCTCTTCCGGCAGCGCTACCCGGCGGTGCTGCTCGACGATTCGCGCATGCTGGTCAGCTCGGGGCCGCTCGTCACGGCGGGCGCGGCGCTGAGCCACGTCGACATGGCGCTGTGGCTGGTGCGCCAGGCCAGCCCGGAACTCGCAGCGCTGGTGGCGCGCTACCTCATCGTGGACTCGCGCCCCTCGCAGTCGGCCTACGTGATCTCCGACCACCTCTCGCACGCCGACCCGCTGGTGGAGCGCTTCGAGCGCTGGGCGCGCGGCCGGCTGGCCGAGGGCTTCTCGCTCGACGAGGCGGCGCAGGCCGCGGGCACCAGCAAGCGCACGCTGGCCCGGCGCATGCAGCAGGTGCTGGGCAAGAGCCCGTTGTCGTATGTGCAAGACCTGCGCGTCGAACGCGCCGTGCACCTGCTCAAGACCAGCAACAAGAGCCTAGAGCAAATCGCGGGCATGGTCGGCTACGCGGACGGCGTCACCTTGCGCACGCTGCTGCGCCAGCGGCTGGGGCGCGGCGTGCGCGAAGTGCGTCTCGAAGCCTGAGCCTCGCCCGTCGAGCGCCCACGAAAAAGCCCGGCACGAGGCCGGGCTTGGGGGGCGACAGCGCCACGCGCCGTCACTCAGCGATCAACGAAGGCAGCTCAGTGGAACTGTTCTTCTTCGGTCGAACCGGTCAGCGCCTTCACGCTGGACGAGCCGCCCTGGATCACGGTGGTCACGTCGTCGAAGTAGCCGGCGCCGACTTCCTGCTGGTGCGACACGAAGGTGTAGCCCTTGTCGCGTGCGGCGAACTCGGGTTCCTGCACCATGTTCACGTAGTGCTTCATGCCTTCGCCGTTGGCATACGCGTGGGCGAACTGGAAGGTGTTGAACCAGTTGATGTGGATGCCGGCCAGCGTGATGAACTGGTACTTGTAGCCCAGCGCCGACAGGTCTTCCTGAAACGAGGCGATCTGCTTGTCGTCCAGGTTCTTCTTCCAGTTGAACGACGGCGAGCAGTTGTACGACAGCAGCTTGCCGGGGCAGGCGGCGTGCACGGCTTGCGCGAACTCACGGGCAAAGCCGATGTCCGGCACGCCGGTTTCGCACCACACCAGGTCGGCGTACGGGGCGTAGGCGACGCCGCGGCTGATGGCTTGCTCCAGGCCGTTCTTGACGCGGTAGAAGCCTTCTTGCGTGCGCTCGCCGGTCAGGAAAGGCTTGTCGTTGGCGTCGTGGTCCGACGTGATCAGGTTCGCGGCTTCCGCGTCGGTGCGGGCCAGAACGATGGTCGACACGCCCATGACGTCGGCGGCGAAACGCGCCGAGATCAGCTTCTCGCAGGCTTCCTGCGTCGGCACGAGCACCTTGCCGCCCATGTGGCCGCACTTCTTGACGGCGGCCAGCTGGTCTTCGAAGTGCACGCCGGCAGCGCCCGACGCGATCATGTTCTTCATCAGTTCGAAGGCGTTCAGCACGCCGCCGAAGCCGGCTTCAGCGTCCGCGACGATCGGCAGGAAGTAGTCGATGAATTCCTTGTCGCCCGGGTTGATGCCACGGCCCCACTGGATTTCGTCGGCGCGCTTGAAGGTGTTGTTGATGCGACGGACCATCGTCGGCACCGAGTCGTAGGCGTACAGCGACTGGTCGGGGTACATCGTTTCCGACGTGTTGCCGTCGGCGGCGACCTGCCAGCCCGACAGGTACACGGCTTCCAGGCCGGCCTTGGCCTGCTGCATCGCCTGGCCGGCGGAGATCGCGCCGAAGGCGTTCACGTAGCCCTTCTTGGCACCGCCGTTGATCTTGGCCCAGAGCTTTTCAGCGCCGCGCTTGGCCAGCGTGTGCTCGATGGGGAGCGAACCGCGCAGGCGAACCACGTCGGCTGCGCTGTAGCCGCGCTTCACGCCCTTCCAGCGAGGGTTGGTGGCCCAGTCCTTTTCGAGGGCGGCAATTTGCTGTTCGCGGCTCAGTTGTTCGTTCAGGGTCTGGGGCATGGTCACTCCGTGAGGTTGATTGAAGGTTGGCGTTGCGGCCGTGGGGTTACTGTAATCCGATTGCGGACTCTTATGTCTTATAGAAGACATATTTTTGAACCAACAAAATCAACAACTTACAGAGATATCTCTCAATGAGAAATTATTTTTCTCATATCGAGAAAAAATATTGCGGCGCAGCAGTTCGGCTTTTCGCGATGCGGAATCACTCTTTCGGTTGTGAAAACCACGCCTATCCCGCGGCGCCCGCCGCATGTGCGATCCAGTCGCCGCTGTCGATCACATGGTGGCCCGCGATGCGCGTCGGATGGATCTCGTAGACCAGGCAGTCGATCGATTGCCCGCCCACCGCCACACGCACGCGGCGCCGGATGTACTCGCCCGAATCGTCGTCGGCCACCTCCTCGAGCCGGTCGAGTTCGCGCTCGACCTGCGGCGCGATGCGGTAGACCTCGCCCTTCACACGCCCCGCACCGCCGAGCACCACGCCCGGGTACGCGCCCAGGTCGTACAGCGTGCCCGCGATGACGGCCTCGCCGACGAACACCGGCGCCGGCCGGTAGCGCGCGATGTCGTTGCGCCCGCCGCGCCGCAGCGTGCCGTAGACAAGAACGTGGGGCATCATCGAATCCATCCGATCAACAACCAGCGCCCAGTCTATTGAACCCCGCCGCTTCCACCTCCGGCCGCCTCGTGGCCTACGGCTGCCTGGCCTTGAGCATGTCGCTCGTCGGCATCTACGTCGCCCTCTCCAAGCCGCTGGTGGCAGCCTTCCCGGTGCTGCTGCTGGCCTGGCTGCGCTTCGGCATCGCGGCGCTCGCCATGCCGCATTGGCTCCAGCCCACGCCGGACGAACCGCCCATGAGCGCACGCACGCGCGGGCTCGTGTTCCTCGAGTCCTTCCTCGGCAACTTCCTGTTCTCGATCTGCATGCTGTTCGGCGTGAGCCTCACCAGCGCGGTGTCGGCGGGTGTGATCATGGCGTCGATCCCCGCGGTGGTCGCGGTGGCCAGCTGGCTCTTCCTGCGCGAGCGCATCACGGTGCGCATCGGCCTGGCCATTGCCTGCGCGGCACTGGGCATCGGCCTGCTCGCGTTCACGCCGACGCATGCACCGCCCGCCACCGGCAGCGCGGCCGGTGCGCCGTCGATGCCATGGCTGGGCAACCTGCTCGTGTTCTGCGCGGTGCTCTGCGAGGCCGCCTATGCGGTGATCGGCAAGTCGCTCACCGGCAAGCTGGGGCCCAAGCGCATCGCCTCGCTCATCAACCTGTGGGGCTTCGTGCTGTCGATGCCCTTCGGCATCTGGTTCGCGCTGCAGTTCGACTTCACCGCCGTGCGCTTCGGCACCTGGGCACTGCTCGTGGCCTACGCACTGGCCGCCAGCATCTGGACCGTGTGGCTGTGGATGACCGGACTTCGCCACGTACCAGCGGCACAAGCGGGTGTCTTCACTGTCTTGCTGCCCGTCAGTGCGGCCCTCGTGGGCGTGCTCGTGCTCGGGGAAAACCTCACTTCGCCGCAGCTGCTTGCGTTCGCGATCGCCCTCGTGGGCGTGGTGCTGGCGACGTGGCCGGGGCGACGAACGTGAACAACGTCCCTTCTCCCCTCTGAAAAAACAACAGCTCCCAATGAAAAAAGCGCTTTTTCCCTTGGAAACGCGTTTTTTCTCATTTAGCATCCGCATTGCCACTGGAGACGCAAGTTTTTCATTGGTGAACGTTCAACCAAAAAAGGAAATCAACCATGGCAACTGCAAAGAAGGCTCCGGCCAAGAAAGCTCCGGCAAAGAAGGCCGCTCCCGCAAAGAAGGCTGCGGCTCCTGCAAAGAAGGCCGCACCGGCCAAGAAGGCAGCGGCGCCCGCCAAGAAGGCTGCTCCTGCAAAGAAGGCTGCACCGGCGAAGAAGGCTCCTGCAAAGAAGGCCGCTCCCGCCAAGAAGCGCACCCCCAACGCTGCGTTCATGAAGGCCCTGACCCCCAGCCCGGCTCTGGCCGCTGTGGTCGGTTCGACGCCTCTGCCGCGCACGGCTGTGGTGAGCAAGCTGTGGGACTACATCAAGAAGAACAACCTGCAAGACAAGGCCAACAAGCGCAACATCAACGCCGACGCCAAGCTGAAGGAAATCTTCGGCAAGGCCCAAGTTTCGATGTTCGAACTGGCTGCGCTGATTGGCAAGCACGTCAAGTAAGCGTTCGGGGGCCTCGTGCTCCTGAGTCAAAAAGCCCGCGTCATGCGGGCTTTTTTTTCGCCTGCAGCAAGCCCTCGCCCGCCTCGAAAAAGCGCGCGGGCGTGCAGCCGAAGTGCTTGCGGAAGGCCTCGATGAAGGCACTCACCGAGCTGTAGCCCACCGTCAGCGCGACTGCCGTCACCGGCTCGCGCAGGCTCAGCATTTCAATGGCCTTGAGCAGGCGCGCCTGCTGGCGCCATTGCGTGAAGCTCAGCCCGGTCTCGGCGGCGAAGCGGCGCGTGAGCGTGCGCCGGGCCATGCCGATGCGATCGGCCCACTCGTCGATGCCGTCGGCCAGCGCCGGATCGTCTGCCAGCGCACGCGCCATCGCCACCAGCCGCGGGTCCTGCGGCATGGGCAGGTGCAGCGACTCGCGCCCGCCGGCCGCCAACTCGTCGACCAGCACCCCCACCAATCGCGCGCGGCGGGGCTCCAGCAGTGCGTCGGATGGGTCCAGCGAAATCAGCCGCGCCACCAGCCCCCGCACCAGCGGTGTGGCGGCAAAGACGTGCGGCCCCTCCGGCAAGGCCTGCGCCACCGACGCATCGATGTGCAGGTGCCATCCCGCCGTGGCCCCGAAGCTCTGCGCGGCATGCGCGCAGCGCGGCGCGATCCAGCCGATCCATCCTGGCGGCTGCACCCAGCGCCCAGCAGGCGTCTCGATGACCTGCAGGCCTTCGCGCAACGCGAACAGCTGGCCGGTCTCGTGTGCGTGGCAGCCCGTGACGCGCGGTGCCTCGTGCGCGTAACGCCAGAGCATGGCAGGCGATTCAGCCGCCATGACTGGCCCGCAGGCGGTATTGATTGGCCCCGCGCCGCAAGCCGGGGATCGCCCCGCTGCCT
Organism: Variovorax boronicumulans; assembly: GCF_009811375.1. Taxonomy (NCBI): domain Bacteria; kingdom Pseudomonadati; phylum Pseudomonadota; class Betaproteobacteria; order Burkholderiales; family Comamonadaceae; genus Variovorax; species Variovorax boronicumulans. Next base: position 1,307,485 of record NZ_BKDH01000001.1, on the reverse strand, counting down.
AGCATCGAAGGCATCTCCACCAAGGAATCTCCATGAAAGCGCAAGACATCATTCCCGACGGACAGGACTTCACCGTCATCGACGGCCACACCGTGCGCAAGGGCTCGGTCGGCGCCTTCCTCGCCAATGCGCGCGTGCTCGAAGACGCCAACGCCACAGCCGACGAACGCCGCGTCGCCCGCGACGACCTCGCGGCGCTGATCCCCACGCTCGATGCGCTCGGCCTGTTCGACGTCTTCGAACTGCGCTCGCCCGCGCTGCGCGACGAGGTGGCCCGCCATCGCGTGACGCTCAGCCCTGCGCCTGCTGCTTCGCCGCGCGCGTGATCGACGCCAGCGTGCCGCGCGTGGTGATCACTTCGGGGTCGAGCGGGATCTCGATCAGCGTGCCCGTGTCGGCCGCCAGCGCGCGCAGCAGCGCGGCCTCGAACTGCGCCGTCTCGGTGACGCGCTCGGCCGCGTAGCCGTAGGCGCGCGCCAAGGCGCAGAAGTCGGGGTTGCGCAGCGCGGTGCCGCTGGTGCGCTCGGGATACTCGCGCTCCTGGTGCATGCGGATCGTGCCGAACATGCCGTTGTTGAGCAGCACGACGATGCTCTTGCCGCCGTGCTGCGAAGCCGTTGCGAGTTCTTGCCCGTTCATCAGGAAATCGCCGTCGCCCGCAATGGTGAAGGCCACGCGCCCGGTCGCGATGCTCGCGGCAATGCCCGCCGGCACGCCGTAGCCCATCGCCCCGCTGGTGGGCGCCAGCTGCGTCTTGGCGCCCTTGGCGAGCCCGTGGTAGCGGAAGTAGCGGTGCACCCAGCTCGCGAAGTTGCCGGCGCCGTTGGTGATGGCCGCATCCGCCGGCAGGTGCTTCTGCAGCAGCGCCACCACGGCCGCCATGTCGACCGCACCGCGCGGCGTCTCGGCCGGCATGCCGGCGAGCGCCTGCGGCTGCAGCCAGGCTTCGTAGTCGGCGTGCAGCTGCTGCGTCCAGGCTTCCCACGGCAGCGAGGGCGGCGCGCTCAGCACCTCGAGGCTGCGCGCCGCGGCGCTCATGCCGGCGTTGATCGCCAGGTCGGCCTGGTAGACGCGGTTCAGTTCCTCGGCGCTCGCATGGATGTGGACCAGCGTCTGCTTCGCCTTCGGCGCTTCGAGCAGCGTGTAGCCGCCGGTCGTCATCTCGCCCAGGCGCGGGCCGATGGCCAGGACCAGGTCTGCGTCCTTCACGTGCTGCGCGAGCTTCGGGTTGATGGCGATGCCGACGTCGCCCGCGTACTGCGGGTGGTGGTTGTCGAAGGTGTCCTGGAAGCGGAAGGCGTTCGCCACCGGCAGGCGCCAGTTCTCGGCGAAGCGCTGCAGCACCTGCGCGGCCTGCGGCGTCCAGCCGCCGCCGCCGGCGATCAGCAGCGGGCGCTGCGACTTCAGCAGCAGCTCGCGCAGCGTGCGCAGCGCGCCCGGGTCGCTCCACGGCTGGACCGCCTCCACGCGCGCCAGCGGCCGCGCCGCCGTCTCGGTGCGCAGCATGTCCTCGGGCAGCACCAGCACCACCGGGCCCGGCCGGCCGTTCATTGCGGTGGCGAAGGCGCGCGCGATGTACTCGGGAATGCGGTCGGCGTCGTCGATGCGCTCCACGCGCTTGGCGAAACCCTTGGTGCTCGGCCCGAAGAAGCTGGCGTAGTCCACTTCCTGGAAGGCCTCGCGGTCGCGGAAGTCGCTGCCGACGTCGCCCACGAACAGCACCATCGGCGTCGAGTCCTGGAACGCGTTGTGCACGCCGATCGAGGCATTGGTCGCGCCCGGCCCGCGCGTCACGAAGCACACACCCGGGCGCCCGGTGAGCTTGCCGTGCGCCTCGGCCATGAAGGCCGCGCCGCCCTCCTGCCGGTTCACCACGAAGCGTGCGCGCTCGCGGTACGCATGGAAGCCGTCGAGCACCGCCAGGAAGCTCTCGCCCGGTACGCCGAAGGCGAGTTGCATGCCTTGTTCGACCAGGCACTCGACGATCAGGTGGCCCGCGGGTTGTGATGTACTCATGGAAAGTTCGAACCTCAGTTGCAAATGTCTCCGGCGATTATGTGTGCCTGCCTTCCACGCCTTGTCTTAATTCCCCAATTGGTTAAATTCGCGTCATGAAGGCCCCCAAGGACTCTTTGCCCGAAACGCTCGAGCCGCGCTCGCGCGACGCCGACCGCTCGCAGCTGGCCATCCTCGCGTCGGCGCGCGACGAGTTCGCCGCGCGCGGCCTGGCCGGTGCGCGCATGGACAGCATCGCCGAGCGCGCGGGCCTGAACAAGCGCCTCATCTACTACTACTTCGGCAGCAAGGACGACCTGTTCCTGGCCGTGCTGGAGCGCGTGTACGCCGACATCCGCGCCGCCGAGCAGCGCCTGCACCTGGACGAGATCGAGCCCGTCGAGGCGATCCGCCAGCTGGTGTCGTTCACCTGGCACTACTACCTGGAGCATCCCGAGTTCATCACGCTGCTCAACAGCGAGAACCTGCACGGCGCGGCGCACCTGAAGCGCTCCGACCGCATCCAGGAGATGAACTCGCCGCTGGTGCAGCTGCTCGACACCGTGCTGGAGCGCGGCAAGAAGGACAACCTCTTTCGCGCCGGCGTCGACCCCGTGCAGCTGTACATCTCGATCGCCTCGCTGTGCTACTTCTACCTCTCGAACAACCACACGCTGTCAGCCATCTTCGGGCGTGACCTGCGTGCGCCCAAGGCGATGGCGCAACGCCTCTCGCACATGACCGATCTCGTGCTGGGCTACGTCCTGCACTGAGCCTTCGGGCGCTGCAGGCGCCCTTTTCCACGCCCCCGGGTTTTCACCAAGCAGCGTCGGTTGACGCTGCGGCGCAGCCGTTCCTACAATTCACTAATTCACTCAATGGTGAATTGATGACTCAAGAACTGCGGCCCGACCGCGCGGAGACAACCTTGAAGCAACTTGCACGCACCACCCTCCTGGCCTCGCTGACCTGCCTGGCCGCCCTGCTGCCGGGCCTGGCGACCGCGCAGAACGGCTACCCCACCAAGCCGATCCGCGTGATCGTTCCGTTCGCCGCCGGCAGCACGACGGACATCATTGCCCGCGCCATCGCCGACAAGATGGGCACCAGCATGGGCCAGGCGCTGATCATCGAGAACCGCGGCGGCGCCAGCGGCACCATCGGTCAGCAGGCGGTGGCCACCGCCGCGCCCGATGGCTACACGGTGATGATCCATTCGTCGTCGCACACGGTGAGCCCGTCGACCTTCGCCAAGCTGCCCTTCGACACGGTGCACGACTTCGCGGGCGTCACGCCGATCTCGTCGTTGCCCAACGCGCTGGTCATCTCGCCCAGCAAGAACATCAAGACCCTGCCGCAACTGCTGGCCGCCGCGCGCGCCAAGCCTGGCAGCATGAACTTCGCCTCGGCCGGCCAGGGCAGCGCCACGCACCTGAACGCCGAAAAATTCAAGATGGCCGCGAAGATCGATGCGACCAACATCCCCTTCAAGGGATCGGGTGAGGCCGTGACGGAAGTCCTCTCGGGCCGCGTCGACTACTACTTCTCGCCCATCGCACCCGTCATCGGCCAGATCAAGGAAGGCCAGCTGCTCGCACTGGCCGTGGGCTCGCCCAAGCGCGCCGCCGCCCTGCCCGACGTGCCCACCACCACCGAGGCCGGCGTGCCCGGCTCCGAGTTCAACTTCTGGATCGGCATGATGGCGCCCGCCAAGACGCCGCGCGACGTCGTCAACCGCCTGCACGACGAGGTGGTCAAGGCCCTGGCCACGCCCGAGGTGAAGGAGCGCTTCCTCAAGCTGGGCGCCGACGCCTGGACGCTCAAGCCCGAGCAGTTCGACGCCTACATCAAGGACGAGATCACCAGCAACGCGCAACTCGTGAAGGCCGCCGGCCTCGCGGTCCAGCAGTAACAGCAGACACGCCGAGGTCTCGCGCCGCGTCGTGCACACGGGGCAGCCCGGCCTGCCCCGGCGTTGCCACGCGCCACGCCGATCGAAGCCCCTTTCTCTTTTCCCCTGCATCTCCCCAAGGAATCCACGATGGCCACCCAACGTCTCGGAATCATCATGCACGGCGTCACCGGACGCATGGGCATGAACCAGCACCTGATCCGCTCCATCTGCGCCATCCGCGCCCAGGGCGGCGTGACGCTGTCGAACGGCAACAAAGTCATGCCCGACCCGATCCTCATCGGCCGCAACGCCGAGAAAATGGAAGCGCTCGCCAAGGCCCACAACATCGCGCGCTGGGGCACCGACCTCGACCAGGCGCTCGCGAACAAGGACGACACCGTCTTCTTCGACGCCGGCACCACGCAGATGCGCCCCACGCTGCTGGCCAAGGCCATCCGCGCCGGCAAGCACGTGTACTGCGAGAAGCCGATCGCCACCAACCTCAACGAAGCCGTCGAGATCGCTCGCCTGGCCGACGAAGCCGGCAAGGCCACGGGCCTGAAGCACGGCGCGGTGCAGGACAAGCTCTTCCTGCCCGGCCTGCGCAAGCTCGACATGCTGCGCCGCGCGGGCTTCTTCGGCCGCATGCTCAGCGTGCGCCTGGAGTTCGGCTACTGGGTGTTCGAGGGCGACCTGCAGCCCATCCAGCGCCCGAGCTGGAACTACCGCAAGGAAGACGGCGGCGGGATGATCCTGGACATGATGTGCCACTGGCGCTACGTGCTGGACAACCTGTTCGGCGAGGTGAAGTCGGTGTCGTGCATCGGCGCCACGCACATCCCCACGCGCTGGGACGAAGCCGGCAAGCCCTACGAGGCCACCGCCGACGACGCGGCCTACGCCACCTGCGAACTCACGGGCCACAACGGCGAGCCGGTGATCGCGCAGCTCAACATGAGCTGGGCCACGCGCGTGCGCCGCGACGACCTCGTGACCTTCCACGTCGACGGCACCGACGGCTCGGCCGTGGCGGGCCTGTCGAGCTGCCGCGCCCAGTCGCGCGTGGCCACGCCGCGCCCGGTGTGGAACCCCGACGAGAAGCAGACGATGAACTTCTTCGACCAGTGGCAGGAAATTCCGGACTCGCAGGTCTACGACAACGGCTTCAAGATCCAGTGGGAACACTTCATTCGCCACGTGGTGGAAGACGCGCCCTACAAGTGGACACTGCCCGAAGGCGCCAAGGGCGTGCAGCTGGTCGAGGCCGCGCTCGCCTCGTGGCAGGAGCGCCGCTGGATCGACGTGCCCACGCTGAAGGTCTGAGGAAGAAGAAGACAAAGCCATGGCCCTGTCGCTGACTCTCCCCACCGCGAGCGGCGCGCTCGCGCCCTACGCCCTGCGCGGCACCGCGCCGGTGAAGCCCGATGCGGGCGTCAAGTTCAACCGCATCGCCTACTCGGCCGCGCACGTCGTGGCCGACCCGCTCGCCGCCATCGACCCGTGGCTGCAATGCGCGGTCGACTGGGACACCACCATCGCCTACCGCCGCCATTTGTTCTCACTGGGCCTGGGCGTGGCCGAAGCGATGGACACCGCGCAGCGCGGCATGGGCCTGGACTGGCCCACCTCGCTCGAACTGATCCGCCGCTCGCTCGATGCCGCGAAGGACGTGCCGGGCGCACTCGTCGCCTCGGGCTGCGGCACCGACCATCTGAACATCGACGACGTGAAGAGCGTCGACGATGTGATCCGCGGCTACGAAGAACAGATGGCCGCCATCGAAGCGCTCGGCGGCAAGCTGATCGTGATGGCGAGCCGTGCGTTGGCCCGCGTGGCAAAAAGCCCCGCAGACTACGAGCGCGTGTACGACCGCATCCTGAGCCAGGCCAAGCAACCCGTGGTGCTGCACTGGCTGGGCGACATGTTCGACCCGGCGCTCGCAGGCTACTGGGGCACCAAGGATGTCGACGCAGCGATGGACACCGCCGTCGGCATCATCGCGGCGCACCCCGAAAAGGTCGATGGCATCAAGATCTCTCTGCTCGACAAGGACAAGGAAATCGCCATGCGCCGCCGCCTTCCGAAGGGCGTGCGCATGTACACGGGCGACGACTTCAACTACGCCGAGCTGATCGCCGGCGACGGCTTCGGCAGCGAGCCGACGCATGGCAAGAGCGATGCGCTGCTGGGCATCTTCGACGCCATCGCGCCGGCCGCGAGTGCCGCGCTCGGCGCACTGGCACAAGGCAACACCGAGAAGTTCCACGCGATCCTCGGCCCGACGGTGCCGCTGTCGCGCCACATCTTCGCGGCGCCCACGCGCTTCTACAAGACGGGCGTGGTGTTCATGGCCTGGCTCAACGGCCACCAGAAGCACTTCACGATGGTGGGTGGCCAGCAGAGCACGCGTTCGCTGCAGCACTTCGCGGAGCTCTTCCGTCTCGCGGATGCAGCCAACCTGCTGGAGCAGCCCGAGCTCGCGGTGCGGCGCATGAAGACGTTGCTGGCCTTGCACGGCGTGGAAGGCTGAGCGAACCCATGCGCGATTTCTCGCAGAACCACGACTGGCTGTCGATCAACACGGCGACCATCCGCAAGCAGTCGGGCGCCGAGGTGCCGCTGGACCGCCTTATCGACCAGTGCGCCGAGCGCGGCATCCGTGCCGTCAGCCCGTGGCGCGACCAGGTCGCGGCCGTCGGGCTCGACAAGGTGGCCAGGCAATTGAAGGCGCACGGCATCGGCCTCTCGGGCTACTGCCGGGGCGGCTTCTTTCCCGCGCCCGACGCGGCCGGCCTGAAGGCCGCGCTCGACGACAACCGCCGCGCCATCGACGAGGCCAAGACGCTCGACGCGCCCTGCCTCGTGCTGGTCGTCGGCGCCCTGCCCGGCGCGCTCGACGGCAAGGCGGCGTACAAGGACATCGGCCGCGCACGCAGCGAGGTGCGCGACGGCATCGCCGCATCGCTCGACTACGCGCGCGAAGTCGGCATGCCACTGGCCATCGAGCCCCTGCACCCGATGCAGGCGGCCGACCGCGCCTGCATCAACACACTCGAGCACGCGCTCGACCTGTGCGACGAACTCGATGCGGGCAAGACCGGCATGCTCGGCGTGGCGCTCGACATCTATCACGTGTGGTGGGACCCGAAGCTGCAGCAGCAGATCGCCCGCGCCGGCCGTGAGCGGCTGCTGGCGTACCACGTCTGCGACTGGCTCACGCCGACGCGCGACCTGCTCTCCGATCGCGGGATGATGGGCGATGGCGTGGTCGAGCTGAAGAAGGTTCGCGGCTGGGTCGAGGATGCAGGCTTCGCGGGTTTCAGCGAGGTCGAGATCTTCTCGAACCTCGACTGGTGGCAGCGCCCCGGCGCCGAGACGCTCGACGTCTGCATCGAACGACACCGCAGCGCGGTCTGATCGATCCGGCCGAAGCGAAAGGCAGCCGCTTGTGCTGCAATCCGCCCCATGGCTGACCCGACCCTCGACGACCTGCGCCGCTACGCCGTCGCGCGCACCCTCTTCACGCCGACGACGCTGCCCGCCGCCATCCGCAAGCTCGGCTTCGTGCAGGCCGACCCGATCCGCGCGCCCGCGCGGGCGCAAGACCTCACGCTGCGCCATCGCGTGAAGGACTACCGCGCGGGCGATCTCGAAAGCCGCTACGCGCGGCTTGCGATCGAGGAAGACTGCCTCGTCAACTACGGCTTCCTGCCGCGCGAGCACCTGGCGCTGATGCATCCACGCGAGGCCAGGAAAGCCTGGGACGCCGACACGCGCCGCAAGGCCGCCGACGTGCTGGCCTATGTGCGCGAGCACGGCCCGGTGCATCCGCGCCAGGTCGAGCAGCACTTCGCGCATGGCCGCATCCAGAACTACTGGGGCGGCTCCAGCAACGCCACCACGCACCTGCTCGACGGCATGCACTACCGCGGCCTGCTGCGCGTGGTGCGGCGCGATAGCGGCACGCGGGTCTACGAAGCGGTGAGCCATCCGCCCGCCGACGACAGCCCCGCCGGGCGCGCGCAGCGTGCGGCGGCGCTCATCGAACTGGTGGTGCGCAAGTACGCGCCGCTGCCGGCCACGAGCCTGACCTACCTCGTGCGTCTGCTCGGCTACGGCGCGCCGCACCTGGCCGCGCAGACGCAGGCGGCGCTGCGGCTGGCGCGCGAGGAGCTGGCCAGTTGCCGCATCGACGGCACGACGTGGTACTGGCCTGCCGACGAGAACCCCGCCTCGCGCCGCCATGCGCCCGACGACGCGGTGCGGCTGCTCGCGCCCTTCGACCCGGTGGTGTGGGACCGCCGCCGCTTCGAGCTGCTGTGGGGCTGGACGTACAAGTTCGAGGCCTACACGCCCGCGCCGAAACGGCAGTTCGGCTACTACGCGCTGCCGATGCTGTGGCACGACCGCGTGATCGGCTGGGCCAACGTGAGCGCCCCTGAGGGCCGCTTGCAGCCCACCTTCGGCTACGCCGACGCGAAGAAGCCGCACGGCGCGGCCTTCCGCGCGGGCCTCGATGAGGAACTGCACCGCATGACGCAGTTCCTCGCAGGCCGCTGACGCGGCCTTTTATAATCGCCCGCCTCAGCCAGCCGCCCGCGCCCGCCGCGAGCCCGCCAGCCGTCTTCGAAGGAACGAAGACGCAGCAGCCCGAGCGACGACACATCCCGTCGTCGCCCCCGGCCACTGCCCCCACGACGCCGTAGACACACAACACCAGCCGGATGCGCTTTCCTTTCGGAATGCGCCACGGCACGCGCTCGTTCGTTTCCGTTTTTTTCGATCGCACCCGAGAAGCCATGGCGCGCCTGACCGCGCCGCAGCCACTCCCCCGCCCTAGACACACCTGACGCAGGACACAGGAGAAGCTGCACATGACATCCAAGAATCGTCGCCCCGGAACGCCGCGCACGCGGCGGGGCTATGCCACGCTCGCGGTCACCGCCGTGGCGCTTGCCGCCAGCGCACATGCCCACGCGCAAGAAGCCGCCGCTGCCGACACACGGCAGGCCCTGCCCACCGTCACCGTCTCGGGCGATGCGGGCGAGACCGCCACCGGCCCCGTGACGGGCTTCGTCGCCAGGCGCGGCAGCACGGCCACCAAGACCGACACGCCGCTGATCGAAACGCCGCAGGCCATCTCGGTCGTCACACGCGACCAGATCGAAGCCCAGGGCGCGCTCACCCTGCGCGAGACCACCAACTACACGGCCGGCGTGGTGTCGAGCTACTTCGACAGCCGCGTGGATTCGTTCAAGGCCCGCGGTGGCGACGCCGTGCAGTACCTCGACGGCCTGCAACGCACCTACGGCACCTACAACGCCAGCCGGCCCGACCCGTACATGCTGGAGCGCGTGGAGCTGCTGCGCGGCCCGTCGTCGGTGCTCTACGGCCAGGGCGGCATCGGCGGCGTGCTCAACCTCGTGTCGAAGCGCCCGCAGGCCGAGACGCAGCGCGAAGTGCAGCTGCAGCTGGGCAACAACGCGCGCAAGCAGATCGCCGCCGATTTCACCGGCTCGCTCGATCCCGAGAGCAAGTGGATGTACCGCCTCGTGGCCGTGAACCGCGACAGCGGCACGCAGGTCGACCACGTGTCGGACGACCGCATCGCGATCGCGCCCTCGCTCACCTGGCGTCCGAACGCCGACACCTCGCTCACGCTGCAGGCGTCCTACCAGAAGGACAAGAGCGGCTCGCTGATCGGCTTCTTCCCGTGGCAGGGCACGCTGCTGCCTTCGCTGTACGGCCGCATCCCGACCTCGACCTTCACAGGCGAGCCGGGCTTCGACCGCTTCGACACGCGCAGCACTTCGCTCGGCTACCTGTTCAGCCACCGCATCAACGACACCTGGACGGTGCGCCAGAACCTGCGCTCTACCGAGAGCAAGGTCTGGTACAACACCTCGTACACCAGCTTCACGGCCAACCGCCTCACGGGCCGTCCGGCGCGTCCGGTGTTCAACGCCGACCAGCGCACCATCGAACGCGACCTGAGCAGCGACATCAACGGCGGCAAGATGCTGCTGCTCGACAACCAGGCCGAAGCGCACTTCAAGACCGGCGAGGTCGAGCACACGCTGCTGCTGGGCGCCGACTTCCAGCGCAACACCACCTCCAAGCTCTCGGGCCGCGGCCGTGCGGGCGCGCTCGACGTGTACGCGCCGGTGTACGGCAACTACACGGCCCCCACCAGCTTCACGCGCGCACCCGAGGTGGTGCAGAAGCAGGCGGGCCTGTACGTGCAGGACCAGGTCAAGTACGGCCGCTGGATCGGCCTGCTGGGCCTGCGCCACGACAAGGCCACCACCGACACCGAAGGCCGCCCCGCCGCGGCGGCCGACGACAAGGCCACCACCAAGCGCGCCGGCCTGGTCTACCTGGCCGACGGCGGCTGGGCGCCGTACCTGAGCTATGCCGAATCGTTCCTGCCGCTGGGCGGCGTCGACACGTCGAACAACCCCTTCAAGCCGCAGCGCGGCAAGCAGTGGGAAGCCGGCGTGAAGTGGGAGCCCGCGGGCCAGCGCACCTCGTTCATGGCGGCCATGTACGACCTGCGCGACACCAACCGCAAGACCCCCGACCCGACCAACCCGCTCAACAGCGTGCAGCTCGGCGAAGTGCACGTGAAGGGCCTGGAGCTGGAGTACAAGGGCAGCATCGCGCGCGACTGGGACTGGATCGCCTCGTACGCCTACACCGACGCGCGCGTGTCCAGGAGCAACGGCTCCGACCTGGGCAAGCGCATCTCGGGCGTGCCCAAGCACACGGCCTCGGCCTGGGTGACCAAGCGCTTCTCGATCGGCGGCCTGCACGGCTTCTCGGCCGGCGGCGGCGTGCGCTACCTGGGCAAGTCGTACGACGGCATGGACAACAACCCCGCGCCCGCAGTCACGCTGTTCGACGCGATGTTCGCGTGGGACAACGGCCCGCTGCGCCTGGCGCTCAACGTGGCCAATCTGACCGACAAGGTGCAGATCACCACCTGCCTGGCGCGCGGCGACTGCTTCTACGGCCAGCGACGTACCCTGACCGCGAGCGCGACGTACCGCTTCTGAAGCAAATCCCCGCGCGCTCGAAGGTCTGGCGCGCGGGCGACAACCGGCCCGGCGGCGTGCTTCTAGAATCGCGCCGTCGTCCGGTTCGCCGGACGGCAAGCGTTCTCAGGGCGGGGTGCAATTCCCCACCGGCGGTGATGGCAACGAAAGTTGCACAAGCCCGCGAGCGCCTCAGGCCTGCCACAGGTCCGAGGGTCAGCAGATTTCGGTGCGATTCCGAAGCCGACGGTCACAGTCCGGATGAAAGAGAGCGCGAAATGCGGGCATGCCCGCGCGCCTTGCTTTGCTCTTTTTTGGCAGACCGGCGCGCGAGCGGGCCTGTGGTTTCGTGCGCCCTGATTCAGGAAACCTGCTTTCAAGAGGCACACCATGAGTCAGATCAACGACCTTCCCCTTTCTGCCGTCACCGCGTCGGGTTCGCCGCGCGGCCAGCGCATCGCATTCGTCGAGGCGCAATGGCATTCCGACATCGTCCACCAGGCACGCGACGCCTTTCTCGAAGAGATGGCGCGGCTCGGCGTGGCGCGTGAGCTCATCGACATCTTCGATGTGCCCGGCGCCTTCGAGATCCCGCTGCACGCCAAGCGCCTGGCCAACTCGGGCAAGTATGCGGCCATCATCGGCTGCGCGCTGGTGGTGGACGGCGGCATCTACCGCCACGAGTTCGTCGCCAACACCGTCGTCAGCACGCTGATGTCGCTGCAGCTGGAGACCGACGTGCCGATCTTCTCGGCCGTGCTCACGCCGCACCACTTCCACGAGCACGTGGAGCACCGCAAGTACTTCCACCGCCACTTCGCGGTCAAGGGCACGGAAGTGGCCGAGGCTTGCTTCAAGACGCTCGAGGCGCTGGACAAGGTCGACGCGCTGCTGGCCGCCTGAGCGGGTTGGCAAGAGGCGCAAGCCTGCAGTAGCCTGCGCGGATGGCCTCTCCATCCGCCCCGGCGGTCGCAGCAGCAGCCGCCGACCGCTACACCCTCTATGGGGCGCCCGGCTCGGGCGCCACGCCCATCCACGCCGCGCTGACGCTGATCGGCGCGCAGGTCGACACGGTCGACGTCGCCCCCTGGGAGGGCGAGTCCGAGCGCGAGCGACTGACCGGCGTCAACCCGATGCAGCAGGTGCCCGCGCTCGTGCTGCCTTCGGGCGAAGTCATGACCGAGAGCGCGGCCATCCTCATCTGGCTGGGCGACCGCTATCCCGAGGCCGGGCTTTGCCCCGCGCCCGGCGACCCGCGCCGCGCGCAGTACCTGCGCTGGATGGTCTACCTGCCGGCCTCGATCTATTCGATGTTCTGGGTGCGCGACGAGCCTTCGCGCCTCGCGGCCGATGCCGCCGCGCAGGCCGTGGTGCTCGAGCGCACGGCCGCGCGCATCGCGCACTGCTGGCACCTCATGGACACGCAGATCGACGAACCGTCGCCCTACCTGCTCGGCGACAAGCTCAGCATGCTCGACCTGTACGTGACCGTGGTGTCGCGCTGGACGCCGACCCGCCGGCGCTTCTACCGCGTGGCGCCGCGCATGGCGCGCGTGGTGCGGCGCGTGGACGCCGACCCGCGGCTGGCGGCGTTCTGGGCGGCGCGCTTTCCGTTCTCGATGGATGCGGACGAAGAGACAAGCTGAGGCCCGTTCTTCTCTTCTCATAATCGACCCCATGACCGCACGCACACCGACCACCGCCTACCCGATGACGATCTACCACAAGCCCAACTGCAGCACGTCGCGCAACGTACTGGGCTTGATCCGCGAAAGCGGCGTGGAGCCCGAGATCGTCCTGTACCTGGAAACGCCGCCCTCGAAGAAGAAGCTGCGTGAGCTGGCGAAGGCCATGGGCCTGACGGCGCGCGACCTGCTGCGCACCAAGGAAGCGCCCTACGAAGAACTGAAGCTGGCGGACGAGCAACTGACGGACGACCAGCTGTTCGACGCGATCGTGGCGCACCCGATCCTGTTGCAGCGGCCCATCGTCGTGTCGCCACGTGGCACGCTGATGTGTCGCCCATGGGAACGCGTGCGCGAGATTCTTCCCGCTTAAATCGGTTGATCTTCGGGCTGCTGCGCCAGCCCCCACGCGACATGCTCGCGCACCAGCTCGCTCGGATGCCCAGCGCGCGTGGCCAACGCTTCCTTCGCGCCGGCCTCGCCTGAGCGCACCGCATTGCCCAGCGCCACCGCGATGTTGCGCAACCAGCGCTCGTGGCCGATGCGGCGGATCGGGCTGCCTTCGGTGCGGCGCAAAAAATCTTCTTCGCTCCACGCGAACAGCTCGGCCAGCGTGCGGCCCGTGAGCCCCTCGCGCGCGTCGAAGTCGGGCAGCGTGCTCTTCTTCGCGAACTTGTTCCAGGGGCAGATCAGCTGGCAGTCGTCGCAGCCGTAGATGCGGTTGGCCATGAGCGGGCGCAGCGCCACCGGAATGGCGCCGGCGTGCTCGATCGTCAGGTACGAGATGCAGCGGCGCGCATCGAGCCGCTGCGGCGCGACGATGGCGCGCGTCGGGCACACGTCGATGCAGGCGCTGCAACTGCCGCAGTGCGCGCTGACGGGCTCGCTCGGCGGCAGCGCCATGTCGACGTAGATTTCGCCCAGGAAGAACATCGAGCCCGCGTCGCGGTCGAGCACCAGCGTGTGCTTGCCGCGCCAGCCCTGGCCGCTGCGCGAGGCGAGCTCGGCCTCGAGCACCGGCGCCGAATCGGTGAAGGCGCGGTGGCCGAAGGGGCCGACCTCTTCGGCGATCTTCTCGGCGAGTTTGGCCAGGCGGTTGCGCAGCACCTTGTGATAGTCGCGGCCCCGCGCATAGACCGACACGATGGCCTCGCCGGGCCGCGTGAGGCGGTCGAACTCGACGGCCTGCCAGTCGCCCGGCGTGGCGCGCGGCAGGTAGTCCATGCGCGCGGTGATCACGCTCACCGTGCCCGGCACCAGCTCCGCGGGCCGCGCGCGGCGCGTGCCGTGCGTTGCCATGTATTGCATTTCTCCATGGAACCCATGGGCCAGCCATTGCATCAGACCGTCTTCGGCGCTCGACAGATCGACGCCCGCGATTCCGATTTGGGAGAATCCGAGTTCCCGGGCCAAGGCCTGAATACGAGCAACGAGTGGATGGCTGACGATCACTTGCCGATTGTAGAAACGCGCACCCTGCGCTGGCAGGGCGAAGACGACACCGACGCGCTGGCGCGCGCGCTCGCCGCATCGCCCGCGTTGCGCGACGCTTTCATCGCGCTGCAGGGCGACCTGGGCGCCGGCAAGACCACCTTCGTGCGTCACCTGCTGCGCGCGCTGGGCATCACCGGGCGCATCAAGAGCCCCACCTACGCGGTGGTCGAGCCGCACGAGGCGCCCGACGGGCTGGCCATCTACCACTTCGACTTCTACCGTTTCGCCGACCCGCGCGAATGGGACGACGCGGGCTTCCGCGACATCTTCGCGGGCCCGGGCCTCAAGCTGGCCGAGTGGCCGGAAAACGCCGCGGGGCGCACCCCACCTGCCGACCTAGCTATTAAAATAGAAGCAATGACCGACGACACCCGCAGCGTGACCCTCCTGGCGAACACCCCTCGCGGCAGCGATCTGCTGGCGTGCCTGGCCGCATGAAGGCGACCGGCCTGAAACGGCGCGTGCTGCTGCAAGGCGGCAGCATCGCGCTGATGCTGGGCGTGCACCAGATCGCGCGCGGCGCCAGCATCCTCGCCGTGCGCGTGTGGCCCGCCGCCGACTACACCCGCGTGACCATCGAGTCCGACGCCCGCCTCAACTCGCAGCAGCTGGTGGTCGGCAGCCCGCCCCGGCTGGCCGTGGACATCGAGGGCATCGACCTGAACACCGAGCTGCGCGACCTGGTCGGCAAGATCAAGCCCGGCGACCCGTACATCAACGGCCTGCGCATCGGGCAGAACGCACCGAAGGTGGTGCGCATCGTGTTCGACCTGAAGCAGACCGTGCGCCCGCAGGTGTTCTCGCTGGCGCCCGTGGCCGCCTACAAGCACCGGCTGGTGCTCGACCTGTACCCCGAGCAGGCCATCGACCCGATGGAAGCGCTGATCGCCGAGCGGCTGCGCGATGCGCCCAAGAACGGCAGCAGCACCACCACCGCCCCGAGCAACGGCCCCATCGTCGCCACCGCCCCGCCCGCTCCCGCCGCACCATCACCAGCCCCCGCACCGGTGCGCCCCGCCATGCCGCCCGGCGACCCGCTGGGCGACCTGATGGCGCAGCAGGCCGCGCGCCCCGCGCCGTCCGCGCCCGCACCGGCCTTGCCGCCCGGCGGCATGCCGCTGCCGCCGGCACCGCCGCCCGTGGTGGCCGCGGCGCCCCCGGCCCGGCCCGTGACGCCGCCCGGCCCACCGCCCCGCGCCACGGCCAGCCGCACCGACCGCATCATCATCGTGGCGCTCGACCCCGGCCACGGCGGTGAAGACCCCGGCGCCATCGGCCCGAACGGCACGCGCGAGAAAGACATCGTGCTGCAGGTGGCGCACCGCCTGCGCGAACGCATCAACGCGGCCAGCGTCAACGGCAGCCCGATGCGCGCCTTTCTCACGCGCGACGCCGACTTCTTCGTGCCGCTGGGCGTGCGCGTGCAGAAGGCGCGGCGCGTGCAGGCCGACCTGTTCGTGAGCATCCACGCCGACGCCTTCACCACGCCCGCCGCGCGCGGCGCCAGCGTGTTCGCGCTGAGCCAGAGCGGTGCCTCCAGCAGCGCCGCGCGCTGGCTGGCCAACAAGGAGAACGACGCCGACAAGGTCGGCGGCGTGAACGTGGGCAACCACGAGGCGCAGGTGCAGCGTGCGCTGCTCGACATGAGCACCACCGCGCAGATCAACGACAGCCTGAAGCTCGGCGGTGCGATGCTCGGCGAGATCAAGGGCATCGGCGCGCGGCTGCACAAGGCGCAGGTCGAGCAGGCCGGCTTCGCGGTGCTGAAGGCGCCCGACATCCCGAGCGTGCTGGTCGAAACGGCCTTCATCAGCAACCCCGAGGAAGAAGCCAACCTGCGCCGCGCCGACTACCAGGAGGACCTGGCCGACGCGCTGATGCGCGGCATCCAGCGCTACTTCGCGCAGAACCCGCCGCTCGCGCGCAGCCGGCAGCTCTGACCTAGAAGCCCGCCACGCGGGCGACCCACGCGGCCAGATAAAGGCCGACGCCGAAGACGCTGTGCGTGACCACGCTCTGGAACCGCGCCATCGCAGGGCGCGGCGTGCGGCGCGCGGCAAAGCCCGCGCCCATCGCAGGCTGCATCACGCAGAACGGCACGAGCACGGTGCCGATACCGACGATCAACGCAGGCACCAGCGTCGGCTGGCGCGCCCACGCCAGCCCCCAGCCCGCGAGCAGCACGGCCGCGAACGCGATGCCGAGCAGGTAGTGCGCGGTCCAGCCGATGGCGCCCTCGCCCGCCACGCGCGGCGACTTGCCGATGGGATCGTGAAAGAAGCGCCCGCGCGTCAGGTGCACGAGCCAGCGACCCACGAGCGCGTAGTCCAGCGAGGGAATGCCGAACAGGCGCTGGCGCAGCACGGCCCACAGGTCCATCACCGCGGTCGCGCCGGCGCCGATCCACAGCGTGCGCAGCGCGCATTCGACGGCCTCAGACATGGCCGCGCTCCCGCACCGGCGCGCGCGCCGCGATCATCCAGCAGGCCGCGACAAAGCGCACGTCGTCGCCTTGCACATAGGGCGCGAACGCGGCGTGCAGCGTCTCGACGACTTGCGCGCGCGTTGCGGCATCCACCTCCCGCAGGACCAGGCCGACCGGCCCGAGCCGCGTGAAGTAGTCGGCCAGCGCCGTCGCGGGGAACGCGCATTCGACCTCGAAGGGCTGGATGTCGACCTCGCCCCATCCGCTCGCCTCGAGGATGCCCGCGACCCGCGCGCGGTCGGCGAACGCGAACTGGCCCGGTGCGTTCGGCTGGCGCGGCGGCAGGCCGGGCAGCAGCGGCACGGCGGCGCGCTCGGCCGTGGTCATGAACGGGTTGTCGGCCCCGCCGCGCCAGGCGATGCAGCGCAGGGCCGCGCCCTCCGTCGCGGCATGCCGCAGGTTCGCGAAAGCCCGCACCGGGTCGTCGAAGAACATCACGCCCAGGCGCGAGATCACCGTGTCGAACGCGGCCGGCTCGAAGGCGTGGCCCTGCACATCGGCGCAGACGAAGCGGGCCGATGGGAGCGCCTCGCGCGCGGCGCGGGCCTTCGCCGCCTCGATCATCGGCGCAGAGATGTCGACGCCGAGGCACTGGCCGGTCGGGCCGAGCTGCCGCGCCACGGCGAGCGTCGTGCGGCCGGTGCCGCAGCCCACGTCGAGCACGCGGCGGGCGCCCACGGCGCGCACCGCGTCGCTCAGCCGCGCTTCGAGCGGCTGGAACATCGCGTCGAGCACGGCCTGCGTCCGGACCCAGGCGCTGCCGGCGTGGCCGTTCCACAAGGCGGCCTGCTCGGCATTGGCGGGAGATGTGTCGTCCATGATCGTTTTCCTTCAGGTGCCTTCAAGCGGCGAGAGCTAGACTGTGCCAATTCAAGTCGACTTGAAGTCAAGAGGGGGCCGGCACATGGACATTTCGGAAGTCGCGCAACGCGCCGGCGTTCCCGCCTCGACGCTGCGCTTCTATGAAGAAAAAGGGCTGATCGCGTCGACCGGCCGGCACGGCCTGCGCCGCGTGTTCGCGCCCGAGGTGCTGGAGCGGCTGGCGCTCATCGCGCTGGGGCGCGCCGCCGGTTTCTCGCTGGAGGAAATCGGCCACATGTTCTCGCCCGAGGGCAAGCCGCGCATCGACCGGCAGGTGCTCGCGGACAAGGCGCAGGACCTGGACCGCACGATCCGCCAGCTCACGGCGATGCGCGACGGCCTGCGGCATGCGGCGGTCTGCCCCGCGCCCAGCCACATGGAATGCCCTACCTTCCGCCGCATCCTGCGGGCCGCGTCGTCGGGTGCGCTGGAAGCCCCGAAGAAGAAGGCGCCGAAGCCGCGAACCCCGTAGCACCACGTAGCCACACCCGCTTTCAGGCGTTGCGTTCCGCAACACGCGCCCCTGCGCACAGGCAAGCGCGGCAGGCTCCTACACCGCGAAATGCATACTTTTGACCATGATGAGCCATCACTCTCGAAAGGTGGACCTCATGTTGAAGACACGTCTCTGGATCGCCGCTGCAGCTGCCACTTCGGTCATGACGCTGGCAGGTTGTGCGAGCGGTCCGAACCAGAACCTCGGCACCGGCATTGGCGCACTCGGCGGCGCGGCGGTGGGCCATGCGATCGGCGGCAACACGGGCAGCACGCTCGGCGGCGCGGCCATCGGCGGCATCATCGGCAACCAGGTGGGCCGCAACGTCGACGAGCGCAACTACTACAACCAGCAACGCTACCCGCGCGGCAGTGGCTACTACCCGGACAACGGGCCGCGCTATTGATTGATCATTCCAACCCTCAACGAAAAAACGCGCCCTCCGGCGCGTTTTTTCTTGGCGGCGAGCCGGGAGCCGCTCAGGCCTGCGATGCCGCCGCCCGCGCCTTCTCGGCCTTCGAGGCGCGCCACGCGCCGAAGATCGCCAGCAGGCCGGGCACGAAGATCAGCGCCCAGATGATCTTGTCCAGGTGCTGGCGCACGAACGGCAGGTTGCCGAAGAAGTAGCCCGCGGTGGCGATGCCCAGCACCCAGATGAGCGCACCGCCCACGTTGTAGGCCGTGAACTTCGCGCGGTTCATCTCGGCCACGCCGGCCACGAAGGGCGCGAAGGTGCGAATGAACGGCATGAAGCGCGCCAGCACGATGGTGATGCCGCCGTAGCGTTCGTAGAAGCTGTGGGCCTGGTCGAAGGCCTTGCGGTTGAAGAAGCGCGAGTTCTCCCACTGGAACACCTTGGGCCCGAAGTAGCGCCCGATCGAGTAGTTGCACTGGTCGCCCAGGATGGCCGCCGCGATCAGGATGCCGCAGGCCAGCGGAAAACTCATGAGCCCCACGCCGCACAGCGCGCCGACGATGAAGAGCAGCGAGTCGCCCGGCAGGAACGGCATGACCACCGCGCCGGTCTCGACGAACACGATCAGGAACAGCAGCGCATAGACCCAGGGGCCGTAGGCGACCACGAAGGCCTCGAGGTGTTTGTCGACGTGAAGGATGAAGTCGACGAGAAAGCTGATGATTTCCATGGGCGCGGATTATCCTTGTTGGCATGTCGCACCTTTTCCGAATCACCCCATGATCCAGATCCGCGAAGCCCTCGATACCGACTGGCCTGCCCTTTGGGCCGTCCTCGAACCGACGTTCCGCCGCGGCGACACCTACACCTACCCGCCCGATGTGACGGAAGAACAGGCCCGCCACTCGTGGACGAAGGTGCCCACGCTGACCTTCGTGGCCTGCAACGACGAAGGCGCCGTGCTCGGCACCTATGTGATCCGCCCCAACCAGCCCGGCCAGGGCGCGCACGTGAGCAACTGCGGGTACGTGGTGTCCGAGGCGGCGCGCGGCCTGGGCGTGGCCTCGGCGCTGTGCGAACACTCGCAGCAGCAGGCCCTGCGCATGGGCTTTCTGGCGATGCAGTTCAACTTTGTCGTCTCCACCAACGAGCGCGCGGTGCGGCTGTGGCAGCACATGGGCTTCGCCATCGTCGGCACACTGCCGGGCGCATTCAAGCATCCGCAACTGGGCTTCGTGGACGCCTTCGTCATGTACAAGCAGCTGCAGCCTTTCCCCGGCGCGGCATGAAGAAGATCGAGCCCCGGCTCCTGCAGGCCTTCGTGGCCGTGGCCCGCGAGGGCTCGGTGTCGCGCGGCGCGCAGCGCCTGTTCCTCACGCAGCCGGCCGTGAGCCTGCAGCTCAAGGAACTGGGTGCGCTGGTCGAGCTGGAGCTTTTCCAGCGCACGCCCACCGGCCTGCTGCTCACGCGCGACGGCGCGGCGCTGCTCAACCACGCGGAGCACGCGCTCGAGAGCCTGAACGATTTCGCGGTGGCCGCCGAGCGGCTCAAGGGCGGCGTGCGCGGCTCGCTGCGCATCGGCACCATCCTCGACCCCGACTTCACGCGGCTCAGCCCCTTCCTCACCGAACTGGTTGCGCTGGCGCCCGAGCTCGAGACCGAGCTGCACCAGGGCACGAGCGGCGACGTGCTCGCCCAACTGCTGAACAAGGAACTGGACATCGGCTTCTACCTCGGCGACCCCGAGGCCACCGACCTGCCGCAGGCCAGCGCCGCCTCACGGCGCCACGACGGCGAGCTGTTCCATTCGCAGGTGCTGGCGCGCTTCAACTACCAGGTGATCGGCCCGAGCGGCTGGGCGCCCCAGGTGCTGGGCCGCGACTGGCCCGAGCTGGCGTACCTGCCGTGGGTGCTGGCACCGGCGACCTCGTCGCATTCGCGGTTGCTGGCGCCGGTGCTGCAGGCTCACAAGCTGGTGCTGAAGAAAGCCGCGCAGGCCGACCAGGAGATGTCGATGCTGGCGCTGGTGCGCGCCGGCGTGGGCATTTCGCTGGCGCGCGACGCACTGGCGCTGCAGGCCAGCCAGCGCGACGGCCTGGTCATTGCCGACCGGGTGAGCATCGGCTGCGACCTGCGCTTTGTCTGCCTGGCCGGCGCGCTCAAGCGGCCGGAGGTCGACTGCGCGTGGCAGGCCCTGTCGCGCGTCTGGCGACAGGCCTTCTGAACGACTAGGCGCGTGCCCGGCCGTCGAGCACGGCCGCCGGCGCTGCCGCCGCCCCACTCTTCTTCGCCACGCGCCAGCCCTTGGGCATGAGCGCCAGCATCAATGCAGCCAGCAGCGCCGCGCTGCCCAGCGTGTACAGCCCCGCGGCCGAGCCGCCATGGTTCTGCTCCACGTAGGTCCGCAGGTTGGGCGCCACGAAGCCGCCCAGGTTGCCGATGGAGTTGACCAGCGCGATGCCCGTGGCAATGCCCAGGCCCGACAGCCGCTCCGACAGGAAGGCATAGAAGATCGGCGTGCCCGACAGGTAGGTCGACGCACCGATGGACAGCGCCGCGATCGCGAAGATCGGCGAGCCGTGCGCCGACAGGCACACGCACACACCGAAGATCGTGTAGAGCGTGGCCACGGTGACGCGGCGACGGTCGTGGTGACGGTCGGACCAGCGCGTGACGAAGTACACGACGAACAGCGCCAGCAGCCACGGGATGCTGGTGACGAAGCCGACCAGCAGGCCGATCTTCTGGCCCAGGATCTGCCCCACCTGGGTCGGGAGATAGAAGATGAGGCCGTAGGCGGCGATCTGCACGATGAAGAAGTTCAGCGCGAAGAACATGACCCGCGGATTGCACAGCGTCTGCCACACGGTCTGCGGGCTGTCGGCCGACTTCTCTGCCGCTTCCTGGTCGAGCACGGCCTGCAGCGCGTTCTGCTGCGCGGTCGTGAGCCAGGGCGCGTTGTGCGGCCGGTCGACGATGACGAAGAAGGCCACGATGCCCACCACCACGGCCATCAGGCCCTCGATGAGGAACATCCACTCCCAGCCCTTGAGGCCGCCGATGCCGTTCATGTCGAGCAGCGCGCCGGAGATCGGCCCGCCGATGACGAGCGCGCCCGCAAAACCGAACAGCAAAATGCCGTTGGCCTGCGCACGCACCTTCGCGGGGAACCAGTAGGTCAGCGTGAGCAGCACGCCGGGGTAGAAGCCCGCCTCCGCGATGCCGAGCAGGAAGCGCAGCACGTAGAAGGAGGTCTCGGTGGTCGCGAACATCATGGCCGAGGCCACGAGCCCCCAGGTGACCATGATCCGGCACAGCCAGATGCGCGGGCCGACGCGCGACAGGATCACGTTGCTCGGCACTTCGAAGATCGCGTAGCTCACGAAGAAGATGCCAGCGCCGAGCGCGAAGGCGCTGTTGCTCAGGCCGGTGTCGATCTGCAGCGCCTGCTTGGCGAAGCCGACGTTCACGCGATCAAGAATCGACATGATGTACATGACGATCAGCATGGGCAGCAGGCGCCAGCGCGCCTTGTGGATGGCGCCTGTGACCAGCTCGCCGTAGGGACTCGTGGTTGTCATTGTTGTTGTCTCCTGAATAGTTAGGTCTGTCTGAAAGCCGTGGAGGCTAGCCGCGTGCGACCGCGCCGTGGACCGGGTTCGTCACCGAACCCAGCCCATCGATCTCGACCGAGACCACGTCGCCGCGCTTCAGGAAGCGTGGCGGCTTGAGGCCCAGGCCGACGCCGGCGGGCGTGCCGGTGAGGATCAGGTCGCCGGGTTCGAGCGTGATGGCGCGCGAGAGGTACGCGACGAGAAACGCGACCGAGAAGATCATTTCGCTGGTGTTGGACGACTGCACGGCCTCGCCGTTGACGAGGCAGCGGATGCCCAGCGATTGCACGTCGACCACTTCGTCGCGCGTGACGACGGTGGGCGCAAGCGGGCAGAAGCCGTCGAGCGACTTGCCGCGCACCCACTGCGCCTCGCCCAGTTGCACGTCGCGCGCGCTCACGTCGTTGGCGGCGACATAGCCGAACACATGCGAGAGCGCGTCGGCTTCGCTCACGCCCTGCGCACGCTTGCCGATGACGACGCCGAGTTCGGCTTCCCAGTCGACCTTCTCGGTGAAACCTTCGGGCCAGGTGATCGCGTCGCCATCAGCGGCCAGCGTGTTGCTGAACTTCGCGAACACGACGGGCTTCTCGGGAATCGCCAGGCCGGTCTCGATGCAATGGTCGCGGTAGTTGGCGCCGATGCAGATGATGTTTCTTGGGGCGAACGGCAAGGTGGGCTTGACGTCGGCGAGGGGGATCGGATTGCCTGCATCGTTCCAGGTTTTCCCTTCGACGATCTCCTGCATGCGGCTCACATTGACGGGCTGCAGTGCGCCGTCCTTGATGTAGCCCACGCGGGGGCCCTGCGGCGTTTGAACGCTCATCCACTTCATGTCTGACTCCTTCTTCTGATTTAAAAAATTCTGGGTGCGGGGGCGGGTTCATTCAGGGCGTGTGCACAGGCCACCGGGTACTTCCCTCCGCGAATGTCCCCCGCCTTCGGCTCCTCCTTGATTTCGCTGCGGGAAGCACCCAGTGTCCTGAGCACGGGACACATCGCTGGTGCGCGCCGATCAACAACCGCTCGGCTCGACGATCACGTCGATGGGTGCCTTGCGCAGCGAAATCAAGGGGGAGGCCGCAGGCCGGAGGACATTCGCGGAGCAAGGCACCCGTCGGCGGGAGCGTCGCCCTGAACAAAAGTCCTCAGTGATTCCGACGCGGAATCCCCGCCGTCTGTGCCACCCGCTGGTACTTGGTCGCAGGCTTCAGCACCATGCCTTCGGACAGCGTGTCCACCATCGCGCGCTGGATCTCCTGCCACGGCGTCTGGCTCGCGGGAATCGGGTAGCCGCCCTTCGCTTCGAGGTCACGGGCGCGCGCCTGCAGCACGTCGTCGCTGACAAGCATGTTGACGGTGCGTTCCTTCAGGTCCACGCGCACCTTGTCGCCGGTCTGCAGCAGCGCCAGGCCGGCGCCCGCAGCGGCTTCGGGCGAGGCGTTGAGGATCGACGGCGAGCCCGAGGTGCCCGACTGCCGGCCGTCGCCGATGCAGGGCAAGGCCGACACGCCGCTCTTGAGCAGGTGCGACGGCGCGCGCATGTTGACCACCTCCGACGAGCCCGGGTGCCCGATGGGGCCGACGCCGCGCATGAACAGGATGCAGCTCGCGTCGATGTCCAGCGACGGGTCTTCGATGCGGGCTTCGAAATCTTCCGGGCCGTCGAACACGATGGCGCGGCCCACGAAGGCGTCGAGGTCGCCGGCCTTGCTCAGGTAGCGCGCGCGGAACTCGTCGGAGATCACGCTGGTCTTCATGATCGCGCTGTCGAAGAGGTTGCCCGACATCACGAGGAAGCCGGCGTTTTCGCGCAGCGGCTGGTCGAAGGGGCGGATCACGTCGGCGTCTTTCACCGGCGCGTCGGCGCAGTTGGCGGCGAGCGTGTGGCCGTTGACGGTGCGCGCGTCGGTGCGGATCAGGCCGTGGCGGTGCAGTTCGGCGACCACGGCGGGCACGCCGCCCGCGCGGTAGAACTCCTCGCCGAGGTACTTGCCGGCAGGCTGCATGTCGAGCAGCAACGGCACGTCGAGGCCGACCTTTTCCCAGTCCTGGATGTTGAGTTCGACGCCCGCGTGCTTGGCGATGGCGATGAGGTGGATCGGCGCGTTGGTCGAGCCGCCGATGGCCGAGTTGACGACGATCGCGTTCTCGAAGGCCGAGCGCGTGAGGATGTCGGAGGGCTTGAGGTCTTCGCGCACCATGTCGACGATGCGCCGGCCCGTTTCGTAGGCCATCTGGCCGCGCTCGCGGTACGGCGCGGGAATGGCCGCGCAGCCGGGCAGGCTCATGCCCAGCGCTTCGGCCAGGGCGTTCATGGTCGAGGCGGTGCCCATCACGTTGCAGTGGCCGGCCGAGGGCACGGTAGAGCCCACGAGGTCGATGTAGCCGGGGAAGTCGATGCTGCCCTTGGCGAACAGCTCGCGCGCCTTGAACAGCGTGGTGCCGGTGCCGGTGCGCTGGCCTTCGTGCCAGCCGTTGAGCATGGGGCCGCCCGACAGCACGATGGCGGGGATGTTGGCGGTGGCCGCGGCCATCAGCGCGGCGGGCGTGGTCTTGTCGCAGCCGGTGGTCAGCACCACGCCGTCGATCGGGTAGCCGGTGAGGATCTCGACGAGCCCCAGGTAGGCCAGGTTGCGGTCGAGCGCGGCCGTGGGGCGGCGGCCGTTCTCCTGGATCGGGTGCATCGGGAACTCCATCGCGATGCCGCCCATCTCGCGGATGCCTTCGCGCACGCGCAGCGACAGCTCGCGGTGGTGGCGGTTGCAGGGCGTGAGGTCGGAGCCGCTTTGCGCGATGCCGATGATCGGCTTGCCCGATTGCAGCTCCTCGCGGGTGAGGCCGTAGTTCAGGAACCAGGCCAGGTGCAGGACCGAGAGTTCGCTGTGTTCGGGGTTGTTGAACCAGGCGGCGGAGCGCAGGGGGCGGGGTGTCGTCATGGCGTCGGCTTTCAGGGTGGTCGGCGAACGCGCGCGGCGGCCCCCTGCGCGGCATGGCGGTGGGCCATGGCGGTGTATTGGGTGTCTCCGGTGCGTTCTTGTTGTGCGAATACGTTGGCGAGAGGGAGCTTAGGTTTTCGCCTTCGTCAAAGCCAATGAGATCGGTTGAGGATCGGTATAAGCGCGCCAAATACACCGCCCCGGACACCCCGATACCCCGCCAACCGCCCGGTCTGCGCCCCGCTTTTAGAATGTTTCCGGTGAGTGCCCTACCCTCCTCCCTCCCCCCCGCCGAACGCCGCCCGATCCGTGAACTCCCCGACGAGCTGATCAGCCAGATCGCCGCCGGTGAAATGGTCGAGCGCCCCGCCTCGGTGGTGCGCGAACTGCTCGACAACGCGCTGGACGCCGGCGCGCGCCAGATCACCGTGCGGCTGGCCTCGGGCGGCGTGCGGCTGATTTCGGTGGAAGACGACGGCCTGGGCATTCCGCGCGAAGAACTCACGGTGGCGCTGCGCCGCCACGCCACCAGCAAGATCGCGAGCCTGAGCGACCTGGAAACGGTCGGCACCATGGGCTTTCGCGGCGAGGCGCTCGCGGCCATCAACGCGATCGCCGAGCTCAGCATCCTCTCGCGCTTCACCGGCGCCGACAGCGCCTTCGTGCTCGACGGCGGCACCGGCGAGCTGCGGCCCGTGGCGCGCTCGGTGGGCACCACGGTCGAGGTGCGCGAGCTGTTCTTTGCCACGCCCGCGCGGCGCAAGTTCTTGAAGACCGACGCCACCGAGCTGGCCCATTGCATCGAGGCCGTGCGCCGCCATGCGCTGGCGCGGCCCGAGGTGGGTTTTTCGGTCTGGCACGACGGCAAGCTGATCGAACAGTGGCGCGCCGCCGCCACGCCCGAGCAGCGGCTGGCCGATGCGCTGAGCGACGACTTCGTGTCGCAGAGCGTCTCCGTGCTGCGCGAAGGCGGCCCGGTGCGCGTGGTCGGCCGCGCCGGCATTCCCGATGCGGCGCGCTCGCGCAACGACCAGCAGTTCTTCTACGTCAACGGCCGCTTCGTGCGCGACAAGGTGCTGTCGCACGCCGTGCGCAGCGCCTACGAAGACGTGCTGCACGGCCAGCGCCAGCCGGTGTACGTGCTGTACCTGGAGATCGACCCCGCGCGCGTCGACGTCAACGTGCACCCGACCAAGATCGAGGTGCGCTTCCGCGACGGGCGCGAGGTGCACCAGGCGGTGCGCCACGCCATCGAGGACGCACTGGCCGCGCCGCGCGCCGGCGATGCCCTGGCACCGGCCGACGCGCCGCCGCAGCCCTTCTTCAAGCCCACGCCGCTGCCGCCGAGCGCCAGCTGGTCGCAGCCCGCGATTCCGTTCCAGGCACGCGAGCGCGGTGCCGGCGACTTCGAGGCCATGTGGCCGCGGCGTTCCGAGGAACAGGGGCATGCGCCGGTCACAGCCCCGTCGCAGTGGCAGACCGAAGCGCCGGCGATGTCGTTCCGCGCGCCGGTCGGGCTGCCCGACAGCGAGGCACTGGCCCCCATGCCAGCGCCCGTCATGAACCAGGACGCCTGGCCGCTGGGCCGCGCGCTGGCCCAGCTGCAGGGCATCTACATCCTGGCCGAGAACAGCCAGGGCCTCGTGATCGTCGACATGCACGCGGCGCACGAGCGCATCGTCTACGAGCGACTCAAGACCCAGCTCGACGGCGCGGCCATCACGAGCCAGCCGCTGCTGATCCCGGCCACCTTCGCCGCCACGCCGCAGGAAGTGGCCACGGCCGAGGCCTGCGCCGAGGTGCTGCCCACGCTGGGGCTGGAGATCACGCCCTTCTCGGCCCGCACGCTGGCGGTGCGCGCCGTGCCCGGCACGCTGGCCGACGGCGACCCGGTGGAGCTGGCGCGCAGCGTGCTCGCCGAACTGGGCCAGCACGACGCAAGCACCGTGGTGCAGCGCGCGCAGAACGAGCTGCTGTCGACCATGGCCTGCCACGGCGCGGTGCGCGCCAACCGCAAGCTCACCATCGACGAGATGAACGGCCTGTTGCGCCAGATGGAAGCCACCGAGCGCTCCGACCAGTGCAACCACGGCCGGCCGACCTGGCGCCAGCTGTCGATCCGCGAGCTCGATTCGCTGTTCATGCGCGGGCGCTGAGCCCGTCATCGGCGGCCACGCCGACATGCCGCAGCGTGACGGCGGCCAGCACCGCCAGGACCGCGATGCTGACGGCGCTGGTGGCTGCGGCTGCATTCATTCCTGCGAGGAAGGCGGCTTGCGCCTGTTCGAGCACGCCTGCGGGCAATTCATGCGCGACCGCCGTGGCGCCGGCCAGGCTGTCCGATACCGCGCGTTGAAGGTTCACCGCCATGCCGTCGATCGGGTCGCCCATCCGCGTGCGATACACCGCCGTCGTCAGGCTGCCCAGCGTGGCGATGCCCACGGCCAGACCCAGCTCCTGCACCGTTTCGGACAAGGCCGAGGCCGACCCCGCCTTCTCGGGTGGTGCGGCGCCCACCACCAGGTCGGTCCCCAGCGCGGCGATGGTGCCCAGGCCGAGGTACACGAGCGAGAACGCGGCCGTCACCAGCGCAATGCCATGCGGCGTGCGATCGAGCTGGCTCAGCACCAGGTAGCCCACGACCGACAACCCCAGCGCGCCCGCCATCACATGGCCCGGCCGGATGCGCCGCGCGAGCAGCGGCGCGGTGATGCCGGCCACCAGCATCGCGAGCGCCGGCGGGCCCATCCACAGCCCGGCCGCGAGCGGTGACAAGCCCGCCACCAGTTGCAGGTACTGGGTCACCAGCAGCATCGTGCCGCCGACACCGACCAGCCCCACCAGCAGCACCACGAGCGCGACGCTGAAGGCCCGGCTGGCGAACAGGCCGAGGTCGATCAGCGGGTGGCGCAACCGCCGTTGCCGCCGGACGAACCCCAGCGCGAACGCCAGCCCGCCGACGAGCGCCATCACGGCGCCAATGCCGATCCCGTCCTTCGCGACCTGCTTGATGCCGTAGACCACCGGCAGCAAGGCGAGCAGCGACAGCGCGACGCTGGGCAGATCGAGCCGCCCCTGCTGCGGCGCGCGGTACTCCGGCAGCAGGAACGGCGCCGCCACCAGCAGCAGCCCGACCACCGGCAGCGCAACGAGAAAGGCCGCGCCCCAGCCGTGGTGCGCGAGCAGGAGGCCGCCCACCACGGGCCCGGCCGCCATGCCGAGCGCGAACATGGTCGCCCACAGCCCGATGGCGAGCGCGCGCTGGTGCGGGTGCAGGAACATGTTGCTGATCAGCGCCAGCGTCGACGGCATCAGCGTCGCGCCCGCCACGCCGAGCACGGCGCGCGCGGCGATCAGTTGGTTGGCGCTGGTCGAAGAGGCCGCGATCACTGACGCCACACCGAACGCCGCCGCCCCCACCATGAGCAGCTTGCGCCGCCCGATGCGGTCGCCCAGCGTGCCCATCGTGACGAGAAAGCCGGCAATCATGAAACCGTAGGCATCGACGATCCACAGCGCCTGCGCGCTCGTGGGGCGCAGGTCCAGGGCCAACGCGGGCAGTGCCAGGTGCAGCAGCGTGAGGTCGAGCCCGAGCAGCAGGGTCGGCAGCGCCAGCAGCGCGAGCCCCGTCCATTCGCGGGCGCCGGCGCGGCCGTCGCGCCTCGCGGCGGGTGGGCTGTCGGAAAGGGAAAGTGAATCGCAAGGTGCGGTCAAAAGGGGCCTCCGGGTGCGCGTTCGGGTTGCGGAAGCCCCATCTTCAGGACAAGATCATCACATTACAATTTAAGCGTTTATCCTATTACTGGAGACAACAGCCTTGATCGAACGCAGCCTCAGCCGCACCAAGAACGAGCTGTCGGAGTTCCTGACCCGGCACCGCCGCAAACTCACGCCCGCCGATGTCGGCCTGCCCTCGCAGGGGCGGCGCCGCACGCCCGGCCTGCGGCGCGAAGAAGTCGCGGTGATGGCCGGCGTGGGGCTCACCTGGTACACCTGGTTCGAACAGGGGCGCGAGATCCAGGTGTCGCAGAAATTCCTGCTCGGCGTGGCGCATGCCCTGAAGCTTGACGACGCCGAGTGCAGCCACCTGTTCCTGCTGGCCCACAAGCGCCCGCCGCCGCCCGAGGCCCATCAGCAGGCGTCGGTCACGCCCCGCATCCAGCAGCTCATGGACGAGCTGCCCACCCGCCCCGCCTACGTGTTCAACCTGCGCTGGGACGTCGTGGCCTGGAACGCCGCGGCCGACGCACTCTTCGGCTTCAACGCGCGGGAGCGCGAGGCGCGCAACCTCCTTCGCATGGTGTTCGCCGACCCCGAACTGCGCCGGCGCCTGCCCGCCTGGCGCGACGATGCGCCCGGGCTGCTGGCGCAATTCCGATACGACTTCGCCATCGCACCCGACGATCCGGCCATGCTGGGCCTGGTCGCGGACCTGAAAGCGCTCTCGCCCGACTTCCGCCGCTGGTGGGACACCCCCGACAGCGCGCCCGCCCGGCGCGGCCTCGGATGCGTACAGACGGCCGACAGCGGACCGTTGGAGTTTCACCACGAAATCTTGGTGGTCGACACGCACCGGCACCTGCGGATGGTGGTGTATTTCGTGCAGCCGGCGCCGGGCTGAACACCGGGGCCTGTGCGGCAGATAAGCGCCGTCAGCGCCCATTTCGAGGGTTTTCGAGGGTTTTGTGGCGTCATCCACGGTGCGGGCACGCACGTTGCATGGTCTCGTGCCAGGCGCCGGCGAGCGCTGCACAGGGGGAGCTGACACGCGATGCCGACGCGTTTCAGAAAGCAAGCAGATGAACTTTCGGCCGACTTTCGCTGTCCCTCCACCCCATGATCAAACGCTGGCCCCTCCTCGCGTCCATCTTTTCGCTCTGTGCCCTGCTGGCAGCCGGCTGTTCGACCCTCGACGAACGCCAGCGCGAATGGATCTTCCAGCCCAGCGACCGCAGCTGGGGCAATTCGGCCCAGATGACCGAAGGCATGCAGGATGTCTGGATCGACTTCCAGTCGTCCATCACCGGTGAACCGGCGCGCCTGCACGGCCTGTGGCTCGGCGGCGCCCCCGAAACCACCGAGACCCCCGTGCTGCTGTACCTGCATGGTGCGCGCTACAACGTGGCCGGCTCGGCACCGCGCATCCAGCGCATGCACGAGCTGGGCTTCTCGGTGCTGGCCATCGACTACCGCGGCTTCGGCAAGAGTTCCAAGGGCCTGCCCTCGGAAGCCTCGGCCCGCGAAGACGCCCGCGCCGCCTGGACCTGGCTGGCCGCACGCCATCCGCGCCAGCACCGTTACATCTTCGGCCACTCGCTGGGCGGCGCCATCGGCATCGACCTGGCGGCCACGGTGAACGACGAGAGCGGCACCATCGTCGAGAGCACCTTCACCTCCATCGCCGACGTGGCCAGCAGCTTCAAGTGGGGCTGGCTGCCCTTCGGCCCGTTCATCACGCAGCGCTTCGAGGCGATTCGCACCGTCAAGGACATCGGCGCGCCGCTGCTCGTGGTGCACGGCACCGCCGACAGCCTGATCAACCCCACGCTCGGGCGCAAGCTGTACGACGCGGCCACGGTGCCCAAGATGTTCGTGCTGGTCGAGGGCGGTTCGCACCACAACACCAACTCGGTGGGTGCGACGCAGTACCGCGCGGCGCTGTCGCAGCTGTTTCGCATGAAGCCCGAGGACAGCAGCACCGTGGCGGACAGCCGGCCGCAGCCGCGGCTGGTGTCGCCGCGGCCTGCACAGCCCTCATTGCCTTCCGCGGCGCTGTCGCCGCAAGAGGTGCGGGGCGAGGCGCACACGCCGCCCGCCCCCGCTGCCATCTAGCCCGCCTTTTTCAGGCGGTTCCGTTCCCGCGTCAGGCCGAGGCCAGATCGAACGGCAGCTGGCGCAAGGGCTTGCCCGTCAGCCGCGCCACGGCGTTGGCGAAGGCAGGCGCCAGCGGCGGCAGGCCCGGCTCCCCCATCCCCTTGGGCGCATCGGCACTGGGCACGATGTGCACGTCGAACTCGGGCACCTGCGTGATGCGCGCCACGCTGAAGTCGCCGAAGTTGCCCTGCTGCACGACGCCGTCCTTCAGCGTGATGGCGCTGCCCTGCAGGCAGGTCGACAGCCCCATCACCGCCGCGCCCTGCACCTGCGCTTCCACGCTGCGCGGGTTCACGGCCAGGTTGCAGTGCACGCCCGAGGTCACGCGGTGCAGCACGGGCTGGCCGTCCTTCACCGACGCTTCGACCACGTAGGCCACCACCGACTCGAAGGACTCGTGCACGGCCAAGCCCCAGGCGCGGCCTTCGGCCAGCTTCTTCTTGCCGTAGCCGCTCTTGTCCACGGCCAGCTGCAGCGCGGCGCGGTGGCGCGGGTGCTTGTCGCCGAAGAGGCTCATGCGGTAGGCCACCGGGTCCTGCTTGGTCGTGCGGGCGATCTCGTCGATCAGCGTCTCCATCACGAAGGCGGTGTGCGTGGAGCCCACGCTGCGCCACCACAGCACCGGCACGTTGACCTGCGGGTGGTGCACCGTGAGGCGCATCGGCACGGGGTACGGATCGCGCATGCCCTCCACCGCGGTGGCGTCGATGCCGTCCTTCACCATGGAACCCGCGAACACCGTGCCCGCGGTGATCGACTGGCCGACGATCACGTGGTCCCACGCCAGGATCTTGCCGCGTTCGTCGAAACCGATGCGTGCGCGGTGCAGGTGCATGGGGCGGTAGTAGCCGCCCTTGATGTCGTCCTCGCGGCTCCACAGCAGGCGCACGGGGGCGTCTTTCAGGCCGGCGGCGCGCGCGGCCTTGGCGATCTCGCAGGCCTCGACCACGAAGTCGCTCGAGCCCACGAAGCGCCGGCCGAAGCCGCCGCCCGCCATCTGCACGTTCACCTTCACCTGCGCGGGGTCGAGCTTCAGCGTGCGCGCCGCGGCCTGGCCGTCGAGGTCAGCGGACTGCGTGCCGACCCACAGCTCAGCGCGGCCGTCCGACAGCTTCACGGTGCAGTTCTCCGGCTCCATGGGCGCGTGGGCCAGGTAAGGAAACACGAACTCGGCCTCGAGCTTGTGCGGCGCACCGGCCAGCGGCGCCATGTCGGCGTCGAACTTGCGGTTGCCGGGGCGGCCGGCCAGTTCGCGGTACTGGGCCAGCTGCTTGTCGCTGTCGACCTTCTCCACCGCATCGGTGTTCCACTGCAGCTTGAGCGCGTCGCGGCCCAGCTTGGCGGGCCAGTAGCCGTCGGCCACCACGGCCACGCCCTCGGCGCCACGGTCCAGCGGAATGCGCAGCACGGCCTTCACGCCCTTGACGGCGCGCGCCGCGCTGTCGTCCACCGAGGCCAGGCGAGCGCCGAACACCGGCGGATGCGCCACCACGGCCGTGAGCTGGCCGGGCTGCTTCACGTCGATGCCGAAGTCCTGTCGCCCGCTGCTCTTGGCGCGCGCGTCCAGGCGCGTGGTCGGGCGGCCGATGATCCGGAAGTCCTTCGGGCTCTTCAGCGTCACCGTCTCCGGCACCGGCAGCGCCATGGCCGCTTCGGCCAGCTCGCCGTAACCCGCTTTGCGCCCGCCCGGGCCGATCACGGTGCCGGCCTGCGTGCGCAGCGTGGCCACGTCGACCTTCCAGCGCTGTGCGGCTGCCGACAGCAGCATGGCCCGCGCACGCGCGCCCAGTTCGCGGTACTGCGTGTAGCTGTTCTTGATCGAGTTGGAACCGCCGGTCAGGTGCATGCCGAACAGCGGGTCGGCATAGGCGGCGTCGTTGGTGCCGTTGCGGCTGCGCACCAGGGCCCAGTCGGCGTCGAGCTCCTCGGCCAGGATCATCGGCAGGCCGGTCTGCACGCCCTGGCCGAACTCGAGGCGGTTGATGGTCACCGTGACCTCGCCGTTGGGCGCGATCTGCACGAAGGCCGAGGGCTGTTGCGTCGGCTTGAGCGCACCGCCGGCCTTGGCCGGGCCGTCGGCCTGCGCCATGGCCAGGTGCGGGAAGGCGCCGAGCACGAGGCCACCGGCGCCAGCCATCTTCAGGAAGCTGCGGCGCGGCAGCGTGGCGGCCTCGTCAGCTTCATCGGTCGCAGGCTGGGCCATCAGGCGCTGCAGCGCGCGCGGCAGGTCGTTGTAGTCGATGTGGGGCAGCATGTCGTCGGCTCCTTCAGGCGAGGGTCTTGGCCGCATCGGCCACGGCGGCGCGGATGCGGGCGTAGGTGCCGCAGCGGCAGATGTTGCCGGCCATGGCCGAGTCGATCTCGTCGGTGCTGGGCTGCTTGCCCTTGGGCAGCGACTGCAGGAAGGCGGTCGCGCTCATGATCTGGCCGCTCTGGCAGTAGCCGCACTGCGCGACGTCGTGCTTGACCCACGCGGCATGCACGGCCGCGCCGACGCGGTCGTTGCCGCCGGTCACGGCTTCGATGGTGGTGATCTTCTTGCCCTCGGCCGCCGCGATGGGCGTGATGCACGAGCGGATGGCCTGGCCGTCCATGTGCACGGTGCAGGCGCCGCACAGCGCCGCGCCGCAGCCGAACTTGGTGCCGGTCATGCCCAGCGTGTCGCGCAGGGCCCAGAGGATGGGGGTGCCGGGGTCGGCGTCGACCGTGTGGTCACGGCCGTTGACGTGGAGCGCGCTCATGTGGGTTTTCTCCGTGGGTGGGTTGAAATGATCTGGTTCACTTGGCGCCGTCGAGCACCCATTGCGCGAGCGCCTGCAGGTCCGCGTCGGGAACCTGGGCTTGCGCGGGCATGGGCATCGCGCCCCACTTGCCCGAGCTGCCGGCCTTCATGCTGGCGGCCAGCTGCGCGGCCGAGCCCTTGCCGTCGCCGTAGCGCGCGCCGATTTCCTTCCAGGAGGGGCCCACCACCTTCACGGCGGGCTGGTGGCAGGCCACGCACGCGTACTTCTGCGCCAGCGCGGTGCTGGCGAAGGCGGGCGCGGACCAAGCCATGCTCGCGCCGATGGCCAGTGCGGCCACGAGCGAGGCGGTGATGCGATGCGGATGTCGTTCGTCGTGGGTCATTTCTTTTTTCATCATCGTGGAGGGGAAGCACGGTCCTCGCGCCGCGCGCGGCAGGACTTCACGGCGGCCAGTGTCCGACGAAGCGCCCACGGCCACTTGCCCAATCCGCGCGCGTTCTTGCCTGAAACAACGAGACTGCGCCAAAAACGCCAAGCGCATGAGAAGCGCCCGCTAGACTTTGCGCAAGCACCCGAAAGGATTCAGATGGAAGTGCTACAGCCGACGCAGCCAGACGATTCGGCCGTCCTCGGTGCCCTGGCCACGGCCGTCGGGCGCATTGCCCGAAACGACGGCGACCACGCCACCGCCATTCCCGAGCTCTCGCTGCACCGTCGCAGCGCCGCGACCGAGCCCGTGCATTGCATCTACGGCTTCGGCCTGGGCATCACCGTCGGCGGACAGAAGCGCGCGGCGCTCGGCGACGAGATCTACGAGTACGGCGCCGGGCAGTCGCTGCTGATCACGGCCGACCTGCCCGTGGTGGCCCACGTCACCCGCGCCAGCGCGGCACAGCCCTTCCTGGGCCTCATGATCCGGCTCGATCCGCGCGCCATCGTGCAGGTGGCGACCGAGATGGCGTTGCCGCCGCCGTCCAGGGAGCCCCACAACCAGCGCGCCCTGTCGCTGGGCGCGCTCGACCCGACGCTGCTGGGCACCGTCACGCGGCTCGTCGAGCTGCTGGCCGAGCCCCGGCTCGTTCCCCAGCTCGCGCCGCTGCTGCAGAAGGAAATCGTCGTGCGCCTGCTCGCCGGGCGCCACGGCCCGCAGCTGCAGCGCCTCATGACCGTCGGCTCGCCCAGCCAGCAGGTGGCGCAGAGCCTGGCGTGGCTCAAGATGAATTTCAGGAAGCCCGTGCAGGCGGACGAGCTGGCCGCGTCCGCGCACATGAGCCCGTCGACCTACCGCCAGCACTTCCGCGCCGTGACCGGCATGAGCCCGATGCAGTACCTGAAGCAGCTGCGCCTGCAGGAAGCGCGGCAGCTGATGCTGAACCAGAACATCGATGCCGGCACCGCCGGCGTGCGCGTGGGCTACGAAAGCGCCTCGCAGTTCAGCCGCGAGTACGCGCGCCTGTTCGGTGCGCCGCCGCTGCGGGACATCCGGCGGATGCGGGACACGACCGCCGTCGCCTGACGCACGGCGTCGCGGGCAAGCCCCGCGCAGCCGCCCGGCGTCCGAGACAAGCCCCGTGCAGCGGCCCGGGGCGTGCCATTTGCTACCCTCGACGCATGCCCCCCGCTTCCCCTGTTCCCCCGCGCTACATCGCGCTCGCCGGCCCTACCGCGTCCGGCAAGACCGCCGTCGCCCTGGCCGTGGCCCGGCTGCAGCCGGTCGAGATCGTCAGCGTCGACTCGGCGCTGGTCTACCGCGGCATGGACATCGGCACCGCCAAGCCCACCGCCGCCGAACAGGCCGCCGTGCCGCACCACCTGATCGACATCCTCGATGCGCGCGGCAGCTACAGCGCCGCCGCCTTCGTGGCCGACGCCACGCGGCTCATCGACGCCATCCGCGCGCGCGGCGCGCTGCCGCTGCTCGTGGGCGGCACCATGCTGTACTTCAAGGCGCTGTTCGACGGCATCGACGCCATGCCCGCCGCCGACCCCGCCGTGCGCGCGCGCCTCGATGCCGAAGCCGCCGCGCTCGGCTGGCCCGCCATGCATGCGCGGCTGGCGCAGGTCGACCCCGTCACCGCCGCGCGGCTCGCGCCACAGGACAGCCAGCGCATCCAGCGCGCGCTCGAGGTGTGGGAAAGCAGCGGCCAGCCGCTGTCGAGCTTCCACGCCAGCGACACCAAGGCCGCCAAGGCCGTCGACGGCGGCGTGCTCGTGTCGCTCGAACCCGAAGACCGTGCCTGGCTGCACGGCCGCATCGCCGAGCGCTTCGACGCGATGCTCGCGGCCGGCTTTCTCGACGAGGTGAAGGCGCTGCGCGCGCGCGGCGACCTGTCGCCCGACCTGCCCTCGATGCGCTGCGTCGGCTACCGCCAGGCCTGGGAGATGCTCGACGCCTGCGGCGACGCGCCGCCCGATGCCAAGGCCTTGAACGAGTTGCGCGAGCGCGGCATCGCCGCCACGCGCCAGCTCGCCAAGCGGCAGATCACCTGGCTGCGCAGCATGCCGCAGCGCACCGTGATCGCCTGCGACGCGCCCGACGCGGTGCAGGCCGCCGTGCGGCACATCGCCCACATCGCACGCGGGGCGACGCCCGCATGACCCTGCACCTCTCCAACCTCGGCAAGCACTACGGCGACGCGCCGGTCTTCGAACACGTGAGCCTGCAGGTCGCGCCCGGCGAGTTCGTCGCCATCGTGGGCGAATCGGGCGTCGGCAAATCGACCTTGCTCAACTGCATGGCCGGCCTCGACAGCTGGGACGAAGGCAGCGTGTCGCACGACGGCACCGACATCGGCGCGCTCGACGGCGAGGCCCGCGCGCTCTGGCGGCGCCAGCACGTGGGCTTCGTGTTCCAGGCCTTCCACGTGCTGCCGCACCTCGACGTGGCGCAGAACGTGTCGCTGCCGCTGATGCTGCTGGGTCGCCCGCGCGAAGACGCGCGCGTGGCCCACATGCTGGAGGCCGTCGGCCTGCCCGGCATGGGCGCGCGGCTGCCGCAGACGCTCTCGGGCGGCCAGTTGCAGCGCGTGGCCATCGCCCGCGCACTGGTGCATCGGCCCGCGCTTCTGCTCGCCGACGAGCCCACCGGCAACCTCGACCCGTCCACCGCCGCAAAGGTGATGGACCTGCTGATCGGCCAGACGCGCGAGCACGGCGCGTCGCTGGTGCTGGTCACGCACTCGGAGAGCGCGGCGGCGCGTGCGGACCGGTTGCTGCACCTGACGGCGAGCGGTATCCGGGCCTGAGAAGAATCAGCCGATCAGCGACGCGTAGCGCGACAGGTCCACGTTCCCGCCGCTGATCACGATGCCTACGCGCTGGCCTTCGATGGCCTTGGCAGCAGCGATCGCGCCCGCGAACGCGAGGCACCCCGTCGGCTCCACCACCATCTTCATGCGCTCGGCGAAGAAGCGCATCGCATCGACGAGCTGCTCGTCGGTCACCGTGAAGATGTCATCGACATCGCGTTGGATGATCCCGAAGGTGTATTCGCCCAGGTGCTGCGTCTGCGCGCCGTCGGCGATGGTCTTGGGCGTTTCGATGTGCACGATCTTCCCGGCGCGCAGCGACTGTTGGCCGTCGTTGCCGGCCTCGGGCTCCACGCCGTAGACCTTGCAGGCGGGCGACAGCGCACGCGCCGACAGCGCCGAGCCCGACAGCAGCCCGCCGCCGCCGAGGCACACGAACAGGTGATCGAGCGGGCCGGTCTCTTCGATGAGTTCCTTCACCGCCGTGCCCTGCCCCGTGAGCACATCGGGGTGGTCGTAGGGCGGAATCATCGTCATGCCGCGCTCCTGCGCGAGCCGCTTCGTCAGCGCCTCGCGGTCTTCGGTGAAGCGGTCGTACATCACCACTTCGGCGCCGTAGCCCTTCGTGGCCGCGACCTTGGCGGCGGGCGCGTCCTTGGGCATGACGATCACGGCCGGCATCGACAGCAGCCGCGCCGACAGCGCGATGGCCTGCGCGTGGTTGCCTGACGAGAAGGCGATGACGCCGCCCTTGCGCTGCGCGGCGTCGAACTTCGACAGCGCATTGAACGCACCGCGGAACTTGAACGCGCCCATGCGCTGGAAGTTCTCGCACTTGAAGAAGAACTGCGCGCCCCAGCGCTCGTTGGCGGTGGTCGATTGCAGCACCGGCGTGCGGTGGGCATGGCCTTCGAGCCGCGCGGCCGCGGCGATGACGTCGTCGTAGGTAGGGAGTTGCATCGCGCAAGCTTAGCGGCTGCTGGCAGACGGCGCACGCGCGGGTGATGCCGCTTGCGCCATCACCCATTCCGAAAACGCCTTCACCGCCGGCCGCCGCGTGGCGCCCGGCTTGCTCACCAGGTAGTAGGCAAAGCGAGCGGGCCAGCGCTTGTTCATTGCGACGACCAGGCGGCCTTCGTCGAGGAACTCCTGCGCATGCGTGTCTTGCACGAGCGCGATGCCCTGGCCGGCGGCCGCGGCGCGCAGCAGCAACAGGTCTTCCTCGAAGCCGGGACCCCGCAGCGCGGCAACCTCAGGCTCGACGCCATGCGCCTGCAGCCACAGCGCCCAGTCCGCGCGGTCGCTGTCGTGCAGCAGCGTGTACTTCAGGCAGTCGGCGGGTTTGCGGATCGCCGGGCCTTGGGCCAGCAACGAGGGGCTGGCCACCGGCAAGAGCACGGGCGCCATCAGCCGCTCGACCTGCAGGCCGGGGTAGACGCCCAGCCCGTGGCGTATCGCGACATCGACCCCGTCGCGCTGCAGATCGGCCAGCTTGGACGACGCTTCGACCCGCACCTCGATCTCCGGGTGCAACGCCGAGAACGCGCCCAGGCGCGGCACAAGCCAGCTCGCGGCAAAGGACGCGACGGTGCTCACGGTGAGGGTCTGCTGCTTCGACGCGGCCTCCAGCACGGACACGGCGTGTTCGATCTGGTCGAACGCGCGCACCAGGCTCGGATGGATGCGCGCCCCCGCCTCGCTGAGCTGCACGCCGTAGCGCTCGCGCACGAACAGCGACACGTTCAGGCGCTGTTCGAGCACCCGGATCTGCTGGCTCACCGCGCCCGGCGTCACGCCCAGGACGTCGGCGGCGGCCTTGAGGCTGCCGCACCGGCCGGCTTCGGTGAAGGCACGCAAGGCGAGCAAGGGCAGGACGCTTCCCATGGGTTTCCAGTCATTAGAAAAACTGATTTCTTGATCGACGAATCATCGTTTGTCGACCAGGTTCTCTCTCCCTAGCATCGGTTCTTCGATGACCAAGGAAATCAGATTTTCTATCTTCCATGACACCAAGCCTCTCACTCTACACCGACAGCTCGCCCAACGGCTTCAAGATCACCATCGCGCTGGAAGAACTGGCCCTCCCCTACACGCTGCACCACGTGCGCATCGACCGCGGCGAGCACCGCCTCCCCGCGTTCCTCGCGCTCAACCCGCATGGCCGCATTCCGGTGCTGGTGGACCATGCGGCCCGCATCACGCTGTTCGAGTCGGCGGCCATCCTGCTGTACCTGGCCGACAAGGCCGGACGCCTGTTGCCGACGGAACCTGCCGCACGCTGGCAGGCGATCACGTGGCTGATGTTCCATGCGTCGAGCATGGGGCCGCTGCTGGGGCAGCGCGTGCATTTTGAGCGGTTTGCCGCACACCGCAACCCCGAGGCCATCGACCGCTATCGCGAACTCACCGAGGCCGCCTTCTCGACGCTGGATGGCCACCTCGCGAACCACCGTTGGCTGGCGGGCGATTCGTACTCCGTGGCCGACATCGCGACCTTTGGCTGGACGCACATCGCGCGGATCGTCGCGTTCGACTTCAGCCGCCACCGCCACCTGACCGGGTGGCACGAACGCGTGGCCGCACGGCCGGCCGTGCAACGGGGCATCGCACTGCCCGAACCCGCGACGGACGCCTGACGTTGCCTTCCCCTTCTTCTTCCAACCTCTGACATGCAAGCTTCTCTGCCCACCGGCGCCTCCGCCCACGCCTTCGCCACCCACCCCGGCTACCGCCGCATGTTCGCGCCCGACGCGCTCACGCTGGGCATCTTCCTGCCGCTGCGCTTTTTCGAGGGCGACATGGCCGTGCTCGAAGGCCAGTCGGCGCTGCTGGCCGACATCGACCGCCAGGGCTTCGCGGCCATCTGGGCGCGCGACGTGCCTCTGTTCGATCCGCGCTTCGGCGACGCGGGCCAGGTGTTCGATCCGCTCACCTACCTGGCCTTCCTGGCCGCGCGCACGCAGCGCGTGTCGCTGGCCATCGGGAGCGCGATCTTTTCGCTGCGCCATCCGATCGACCTTGCCAAGGCGGCGGTCACCATCGACCAGCTCTCGGGCGGGCGGCTGGTGCTCGGCGTGGCGTCGGGCGACCGCCCCGTCGAGTTTCCCGCCTACGGCCTGGAGCACGGCACGCGCGGGGCGCGCTTCGCGCAATCGGTCGCCTACTTCCGGCAACTGGTGCAGCCCGGCGCCGGCCCCATCGCTTCGCCGCTGGGGCAGCTCAGCGATGCAACGCTGCTGCCCCGGCCCGCCAGCGGCGCGATCCCGCTGATGGTGACCGGCTCGTCGCAGCAGTCGCTCGAGTGGATCGGCACGCACGCGGACGGCTGGCTCACCTACCCGGGCTCGACGCAGAACGTCATGGGGCCGCGCCAACTGGCCGAGAAGATCCGCGCCTGGCGCGCGCTGATTCCCGGCGGCGGCTTCCGCCCGCACATGACGAACGAATGGATCGACCTGAGCGAAGACCCGGACCATCCGCGCACCCCGATGAACGGCGGCTACGTGCTCAAGACGGGCCGCAAGGGGTTGATCGCCCTGCTGACGGAATGGCGCGAGGCCGGCGTCAACCATGCCGCGCTCGGCGTGCAGTTCTCGCGCCGCCCCGCGAAAGAAGTCCTACAGGAACTGGCCGAGGAAGTGCTGCCGCACTTCCCTTCGCACGAAAGCGTCGCGCCGCTGCGGGCGCCCTGGTAACGCGCCACGGCGCGGGGGGAAAACCCCCAGTGCGCCCCGCCGCCGAAGTCCGTACTCTGTATACAGAGTTCAGAAAAGGCCCACCATGCCCGCCCAGTTGCTCAGCATCGAAGTCGCCCCCGACCTCGTCGACCAGGTCTACCGCGCCCTGCTCGGCGCCATCAGCAGCGGCGCGCTCGCGCCGGGCGAGCGGCTCACGCAGGAGGACATCGCGGCGCGGCTCGCGGTGTCGCGCCAGCCGGTGCTGCAGGCGCTGCGGCTGCTCAAGAAAGACGGCTTCGTGCAGGACGCGCCGGGCCGCGGCGTGCTGGTGGCGCCGCTGGAAGCCGAGGCGATGCGCAAGGTCTACCAGGTGCGCGGCGCGCTCGACGTGCTGGCCGCGCGGCTGGCGGCGCAGCAGCGCTTTCGCATCGACCCGAAGCTCATCGAACGCGGCCGGCGCGCGGCGCGCGGGCGCAATGTCGAAGCCATGATCGACGCCGATGTGGCCTTTCACCAGGCCATCTACGCCGCCTCGGGCAACCCGCTGATCGGCCAGAGCGCCGACCCGCACTGGCGCCATCTGCGCCGCGCGATGGGCGCGGTGCTGCAGGCCGAGCCGCAGCGCGAGTCGCTGTGGGACGAGCACGAAGCCATTGCCGACGCCATTGCCGCCGGCGACGTCGAACGCGCCGCGCGCCTGAGCGACGAGCACGTCTCGCGCGCCAGCGACGCGCTGGCCGAGCGGCTCGCGCAGCAGCTGGCACGCACGGCATCCGCATCTGGAACCCCCACCAAAAAAGGAGACAAGGCATGAAGCTGACCCCCGAGCAACGCGCGCAGTTCGAGCGCGAGGGCTACCTGTTCTTCCCCGGCCACTTCTCACCCGAAGAGACCAAGGTGCTGACCGAGGCGGTGCCCGACCTGTACAGCAAGCGCGCAGCCTTCAACGTGCGCGAGAAGGGCTCCGACGCCGTGCGCACGAACTTCGCGGCGCACCTCATCAGCGAGCCCTTCGCGCGGCTGGCGCGCCACCCGCGCATGGTCGGGCCGGTGATGGACCTGTTCGACGAAGCGGTCTACATGCACCAGTTCAAGATCAACGGCAAGATGGCCTTCGAGGGCGACGTGTGGCAGTGGCACCAGGACTACGGCACCTGGCTCAACGACGACCTGATGCCCACCGAGCGCGCGATGAACGTGGCCATCTTTCTCGATGAAGTGACCGAGCACAACGGCCCGCTGATGTTCATTCCGGGCAGCCACCGCAAGGGCGTGGTCGATGCGAAGCATGACCTCACGACCACCAGCTACCCGCTGTGGACGGTCGACAACGACCTGATCCGCCAGCTGGTCGACCGCGCCGGCGGCACGCAAGGCGGCATCGTCTCGCCCAAGGGGCCGGCCGGTTCGATGATCCTGTTCCACAGCTGCCTCGTGCATGCCTCGGGCAGCAACCTCTCGCCCTTCAACCGCGTGGCCGTGTACCTGAGCCTGTGCGCGGTCAGCAACCACATCCGCCGCCACCAGCGGCCGGAGTACATCGCGCACCGCGACTTCACGCCGATCGAGGTGCTGCCCGACGACTGCCTGCTGACGCCCTACCTCGTCGAGGTGCCGTGGAAAGACGGCCTGCCCGAAAGCGCGCTGCGCACCTCGCCCGACCTGATCGAAACCGTGGAAGCCTGACCGCCATGAGCCTGCACACCCGCCTGCAACAACGCGCCGCCGAAGGCCGCCCCATCCGCATCGGCCTGATCGGCGCCGGCAAGTTCGGCGCCATGTACCTGGCGCAGATTCCGCGCACGCCCGGCGTGCAGCTGGTCGCCATTGCCGACCTCTCGCCCGCCGCCGCGCGCGTCAACCTGGAACGCGTGGGCTGGCAGGCCGAGCGCAGCAACGCCGGCTCGGTGCAGGAGGCGCTGAAGACCGGCGCCACCTGGATCACCGACGACTGGCAGGCCGTGACGCGCGAGCCCAGCATCGACATCGTGGTCGAGTGCACCGGCAACCCGGTCGCCGCGGTCGACCACTGCCTGGATGCCTTTGCGCACGGCAAGCACGTGGTCAACGTGACGGTCGAGGCCGACGCCTTCTGCGGCCCGCTGCTCGCGCACAAGGCGCAGCAGGCCGGCGTGGTGTATTCGCTGGCCTTCGGCGACCAGCCCGCGCTGATCTGCGACCTGGTCGACTGGGCCCGCACCTGCGGCTTTCCCGTGGTGGCGGCGGGGCGCGGCCACAAGTGGCTGCCGCACTTCACCGAATCGACGCCCGAGACCGTGTGGGGCAACTACGGCCTCACGCCCGAGCAGGCGAAACGCGGCGGGCTCAACCCGAAGATGTTCAACAGTTTTCTCGACGGCTCCAAGCCGTCGATCGAAAGCTCGGCCGTGGCCAACGCCACCGGCCTGGGCGTGCCTTCCGACGGCCTGCTCTACCCGCCCGCGAGCGTGGAAGACATTCCCTTCGTCACGCGCCCGCGCAGCGAAGGCGGCGTGCTGGAGCGCAAGGGCATGGTCGAGGTGATCTCGTCGCTCGAGGCCGACGGCCGCAAGATCCCGTACGACATCCGCATGGGCGTGTGGGTCACGGTCGAGGCCGAGACCGACTACATCAAGAACTGCTTCGAGGAATACAACGCCCACACCGACCCGAGCGGGCGCTACTTCACGCTGTACAAGCGCTGGCACCTGATCGGGCTCGAAGTGGGCATGTCGGTCGCCAGCGTGGCGCTGCGCGGCGAGCCCACCGGCGTGGCCACCGGCTGGAACGCCGACGTGGTCGCCACCGCCAAGCGCGACCTCGCGGCGGGCGAGATGCTCGACGGCGAAGGCGGCTACACCGTCTGGGGCAAGCTGCTGCCGGCCGAGCGCTCACTGCGCCTGGGCGGCCTGCCGCTCGGGCTGGCGCACAACGTCAGGCTCGTGCGCCCCGTGAAGAAGGGCCAGAGCCTGAGCTGGGCCGACGTGGCGATGGACACCACCACCGCCGCCTACCGGCTGCGCCAGGAAATGGAAGCGCTGTTCACGCCCGCGGTGCGCGCCCGCGCGGCCTGAGAAGGTGTGAGCGCGGGGGCCGCGCGCCCACGTTGCGCCAAAGAGCGAACAGGACAAGAATCTTCTGCTCGGCACCGTGCCCGGTGTCGAAATGACCGGTTGCGGGCCGTCATTGTGGTGAGCGATCTTGCTCGGCAAGCTTTTCCTCACGGAGAAACACCATGCAGTACATGTTGATGTTCTACCAACCCGCGGCCGAATTCGAACAACGCAACGACGCCTCGTCGCAGGCCT
The DNA here is from genome assembly GCF_009811375.1 of Variovorax boronicumulans. Lineage (NCBI taxonomy): Bacteria > Pseudomonadati > Pseudomonadota > Betaproteobacteria > Burkholderiales > Comamonadaceae > Variovorax > Variovorax boronicumulans. Next base: position 1,263,743 of record NZ_BKDH01000001.1, on the reverse strand, counting down.
ACCGCGCCAGCTGGGTCGCGTACGCCGACGCGGTGCGCCAGTCGGGCATTTCGCTCGGCGGCCACGGCCTGCTGCCGCCCATGACCGGCACCACGCTGCGCGTGCGCGGCGACAAGCGCCAGGTGCAGGACGGCCCCTTCGCCGACACCAAGGAGCAGCTCGGCGGCTACTTCGTCGTCGACGTGCCCGACCTCGACGCCGCGCTCGAATGGGCCGCGCGTGCGCCCTGCGCCGCCAGCGGCGGCGTCGAAGTGCGGCCGGTCTTCACCGCCACCGCAGCGGCGGGCGCGAGCCAGACGTGACCACTCCGGCGGCACACCACGCCGCCGAACGCGCGGCACGCGAGTCGTACGGGCGGCTGCTGGCCATCCTGTCCGCCCGCACGCACGACATCGCGGCCTCGGAAGACGCCCTGGCCGACGCCTTCGCCCGCGCGCTCGAGCGCTGGCCCGCCGACGGCGTGCCGGTGCAGCCCGACGCCTGGCTGCTGAGCGTCGCGCGGCACCGCAAGCTCGACGCCTGGCGCCACAGCCGCGTGCAGGACGACGCCACGCAGACCCTGCTGCTGCTCGCCGGCGAGATGGACGAGGCCGACCCCGATGCCACCACCGTGCCCGACGAGCGCCTGCGCCTGCTGTTCGTCTGCGCGCACCCGGCCATCGACGCCGCCGCGCGCGCGCCGCTGATGCTGCAGACCGTGCTCGGGCTCGACGCCGCGCGCATGGCCGGCGCCTTCCTCACCTCGCCTTCCGCGCTGGGGCAGCGGCTGGTGCGCGCCAAGGCCCGCATCCGCGCGGCCGGCATTCCTTTCGAATACCCGCAGGCGCGCGACCTGCCGCACCGGCTGCGCGACGTGCTCGACGGCATCTACGCCGCCTACGGCACCGGCTGGGACGACGTCGACGGTGCTGACGCCCTGCCGCGCGGACTGACGACCGAGGCCATCGACCTGGGCCGCATCCTGTGCCGCCTGCTGCCCGCCGAGCCCGAGCCGCTGGGCCTGCTGGCGCTGATGCTGTTCTGCGAGGCGCGCACCGCGGCGCGCCGCACCGAGGCCGGCGCCTACGTGCCGCTCGACCAGCAGGACATCACGCGCTGGGACCACGCGCTGCTGGCCGAGGCCGAGCACCACCTGCGCATCGCGTCGGCCATGCAGTCGCTCGGGCCCTACCAGCTCGAGGCCGCGATCCAGTCGGCCCACTGCGAACGCCGCGCGGGCGCACCGGTGCCGCCCGAGGTGCTGGTGTCGCTGTACGAAGGCCTGCTCGCGCTGCGGCCCAGCATCGGCGCGCAGGTCAGCCTGGCGTGTGCGCTGGCGAATGCGCGCGGGCCCGAAACCGGGCTGCGCGCGCTCGATGCGATTCCATCGGACGAGGTGGCGAACTACCAGCCGTTCTGGGCGGCGCGTGCGCACCTGCTCGCGGCCGGCGGTGCGCGCGTGGCGGCGCGTCAGGCGTACGACCGGGCGATCGGGTTGAGCAGCAATGGGGCGGTGCGGGCGTACCTGCACGCGATGTCGGAACGGGCCTGAGGCGTTCAGTCCTGCGGCACGGCAACCCCGACCCGCCGCCCTTCGAGCCGGCTGCCACCCTGCGTCAGCGTGACGCCGATCACCTCACCCCCATCGCCGCGCCGGAACACGAACTGCGCGCCGATGGCCGTCACCGCAAAACGATCCGGCCCGGTGGGCGTGAGGCCGTTGTAGCCCTTGCCCGACTCACGCGCCAGCAAACGCCCATCGCGCACGGTGACGCCCAGCACCTGCGCCTTGCCGACGCGGAACTCGCCCGCGTAGTCGGCCAGGCGCTTCGGATCGATGGGCACTTCGGTCGTCGGCACCGGGTAGCGGCTCTTGCCGATGGCGAGCATGACGGGCTGCAGCGGTGCGCGCTGGTTGCTGGCGAGCACGATGAGCGCTTCGCCGGTGTCGGGCGCCAGCAGCCAGAGCGTGCGGTAGCCCTCGGTGACGCCCGCGTGGTAGTAGGTGCGCCGGCCGGTCTCGGGGCCGCGCACCATCACGGCGTAGCCGATCTCGGCACCCTCGTAGCGCGCGAGCGGCGCGAGCAGGCGCGCGGCGGCCGGACCCAGCGGCCCCTGGGCGCCGGCGAGGATCGCGCGGCTGAAGGCCAGCATGTCGGCGGCGGTCGAGCGCAGCGCGCTGGCGGGCGCGTAGGCATGCATGTCGAAGCGGCGCTGGCGCTGGTCGCCCGCGAACGGCGGCGCCATGCGCGAGGCCTTGTCGCCGAGGGGGATCACGGTGTCGTTCATGCCCAGCGGCTCGGTGATGCGCGCACGCACCAGCTCGCCCCACGAGGTGCCGTAGCGCAGCGCCAGCAGCTGTCCGAGCAGCGCCATGCCGAAGTTGCTGTAGCGCGCCTCGCACGGCGCCGCGACGCCCGTGAGGTGGATGCGCGCGAGCGCGGCCCAGAACATCGGCAGGTCGAAGCTGCGGAACTGCTCGGCCAGCGCGGCGCCACCGGTCACGCCGTCGGCCATCACGGGCAGGCAGCCGGTGTGGGTGACGAGCTGCCGCAGCGTGATCGACGCCACGGCGGGCGGCACGCCCTCGGCATGGCCGGCCAGCAGCTTGCCCACGCTGTCGTCGAGCGCCACGTCGCCTCGCTCCACCGCCTGCGCGAGCAACAGCCCGGTGAAGACCTTGGTGACGGAGCCGATCTCGAACATCGGCTGCTCCGCGCTGGCCGGCGCAATGGCGCGCGCCACCAGCGGCTCGGGGTTGTGGGCGATGCCGTAGGCAGCCTTGTCACCGCGCAGCACGCCGACCACCAGCGTGCCGCGCTCGGCGCCGAGCGCGGTGCGGGCCAGCACGGCGGGGTCGCTGGCGAGCGAGAGCGGTGCGGACGGTGGTGCGAGTTGCGCACTCGCTGCGCCCGCCAGCCAGGGCACGAGAAGCCAGGGCGCCAGCCAGCGGCGGCACCAGGCGGAGGGCAGAAGCCGCATCGTCGGAATCCTCGGGCGTGAAGTCGTCATCGTCGAACAGACGCCATCCTGCCACGGCGGCCACAATGACCCCATGCGTGCATTGCTTTCGACTTTCTCCTGGCAGGAACTGCGGCACCACCCCTGGCGCAACGCGGCGGCCGTGCTGGCCGTGATGCTGGGCGTGGCGCTGGCGTTTTCGGTGCAGCTCATCAACGCCTCGGCGCTCGACGAGTTCTCCAGCGCGGTGCGCTCGGTGAACGGCCAGCCCGACCTCGAGGTGCGCGCCGCGCAGGGCAGCTTCGACGAGGCCGTGTTCGGCCGGCTCGCGCGCCGGCCCGAAGTGGCGCTGGCGAGCCCGGTGCTCGAGTTCCAGGCCCTGGCCCTGGCCCACGACGGGCGCCAGGTGCCGCTGCGCGTGATCGGCGTCGATGCGCTCGCGCTGCCCACCATCGCGCCCGCGCTGATGCCGCAGTCGGCCGCCGGTGCCGACCGCTTCGCGCTGTTCGCGCCCGGCCATGTGTTCCTCAACGCGGCGGCGCGCCAGGCGCTGCAGCTGCCGCTGCAGCCCGCGACCGGTGAGAGTCTGCAGCTGCGCAGCGGCGCCGCGTGGCAGCGCCTCGCGGTGTCGGGCCATGTGACGGCCGGCGGCGCGGCGCTGGCGGTGATGGACATCGCGGTCGCGCAGGAGCTGTTCGGCCCGCTCGGCCAGTTGAGCCGCATCGACCTGCGGCTGGCGCCGGGCACCGACCGCGCGGCCTTCGTGGCCGCACTCGAGAAGTCGCCCGATTGGCCGGCGGGCCTGAAGTTCGCAGAGCCGGGCGATGCGGCCGAGCGCGTGAGCAACCTGTCGCGCGCCTACCGCGTCAACCTCACGGTACTGGCGCTGGTGGCGCTGTTCACGGGGGCGTTCCTGGTGTTCTCGGTGCTCGCGCTCAGCGTGGCCAAGCGCGCGCAGCAGTTCGCGCTGCTCGGCGTGCTGGGCCTCACGCCGCGCGGGCGGCTGCGGCTGGTGCTGGCCGAATCGCTGGTGCTCGGGCTGATTGGCAGCGCCGCCGGCCTGGCGCTGGGCACCGCGCTCGCGGCCTTCGCGCTGCGCGTGCTGGGTGGCGACCTGGGCGGCGGCTACTTCGAAGGCGTGGCGCCCCGGTTGCACTGGAGCAGCGGCGCCGCGCTGCTGTACGGCGGGCTCGGCGTGGTGGCCGCGCTGGTGGGTGGCTGGTGGCCGGCGCGCGCCGCGCAGGCGCTGCCCGAGGCGCAGACGCTCAAGGGCCTGGGCGCGGCGCCTGCGCAGGGCCGCCACCACTGGCTCGCGCTCGGGCTCATCGGCGCGGGCGCGGCGCTGGCCAACCTGCCGGCCATCGGCGGCATTCCGGTGGCGGCGTACCTGTCGGTGGCCTGCCTGCTGGTGGGCGGCATCACCGCCCTGCCCTGGCTGATCGCGCTGCTGTACGACCGCGTGGCGCCCGCGTTTGCGCGGCGCGTGCTGCCGATGCTCGCCGTCGAGCGCGCGCGCCGTATGCGCGGCACGGCGGCCGTGGCGGTGAGCGGCGTGGTCGCGAGCCTGAGCCTGGCGGTGGCGCTCACGGTGATGGTCGCGAGCTTTCGCGAGTCGGTCACGCACTGGCTCGATGTGGTGCTGCCGGCCGACCTGTACGTGCGCGCCACCTCGGGCGGGCGCGGCAGCGGCAACAGCGGCGGCACCAGCAGCACCGACACCGCGACCTTCGCGCCGGCCTTCGTGCAGGCGCTGGCGCAACTGCCCGGCGTGGCGCGCACCGGCACGCTGCGCACGCAGTCGCTGCAGCTCGACCCCGCGCAGCCCGCGGTGACGCTGATCGCGCGCAGCCTCGAAGGCGGCGTGGTGCGCGGCCTGCCGCTGGTGGGCGAGGCGCTGCCGGTGCCGCCCGGGCAGACCGGCATCTACGTGAGCGAGCCGATGGTCGAGCTGTACGGCGCGAAGCCGGGCACCGCGTTTTCGCCGCTGGCCGATGCGATGCGCACGTCAACGCCGCAGGTGTTCTTCGTGGCCGGCGTGTGGCGCGACTACGCGCGGCAGTTCGGCGCCATCGCGATGGACGCGCGCGACTTCGAACGCATCACCGGCGAGCACGACGTGAGCGACGTCGCGCTGTGGCTCGCGCCCGGTGCGTCGGAGGCCGAGGTGCAAGCGGCTGTGCGCGAACTCGCGTCGCGAACATCACGCGACGGCGCCGTGGAGCTGGCCTCGGTCGGCCAGATCCGCGCCACCTCGCTGCGCATCTTCGACCGCAGCTTTGCCGTCACCTACTGGCTGCAGGCCGTGGCCATCGCCATCGGCCTGTTCGGCATCGCGGCCAGCTTCAGCGCGCAGGTGCTGGCGCGGCGCAAGGAGTTCGGCCTGCTCGCGCACCTGGGCTTCACGCGGCGGCAGGTGCTGGCCGTGGTGGCCGGCGAAGGCGCGGCCTGGACCGCCATCGGCGCGGTGGCCGGGCTGCTGCTCGGGCTGGCCGTGTCGGTGGTGCTGGTGAAGGTGGTGAACCCGCAGAGCTTCCACTGGAGCATGGACCTGCTGGTGCCCTGGGTGCGGCTGCTGGCGCTGTGCGCGGCCGTGGTGGCGGCCGGCACGTTCACGGCGTGGATGGCCGGGCGCGCCGCCGCGGGTCGCGACGTGGTGCTGGCGGTGAAAGAGGACTGGTAGCGCCCGGCATCCGCTGGACCCGTTCCACGGCCTCCTTCTCGCCAGCCGGGCGGCAGGTCTTCGGTGGCCAGGTGATCGGTGTCGCCAAAGGCCTGCCACTGGCCGTTGGCTCCCTTGCGGGCCGGTCCGTCGGTCGCAACGCGCCCGGCCACGGCCCTTGATCGCGCGAACACGCCCTAGCCATCGCGGCTAGTGCGTCCGGCCCTGCGTCGCACGACGATCACCAAGGGAACGGATTGCGCCGTGACGCCTTCGGCGGATCGCTCCGTTCCGTCACCCAAGGAGATCGCGACATGCAGGTCGAACGCAGCGTCTATCGTGAGGACCACGAGACATTCCGCACCACGGTGCGCCGCTTTCTCGAACGCGAGTGCGTGCCGCAGCAGGCCGAGTGGGACCGCGACGGCCAGGTCAGCCGCGAGGTCTGGCTAAAGGCCGGCCGCGAGGGCCTGCTGTGCACCACGCTGCCCACCGAATACGGCGGCGGTGGCGGCGACTTCGGCCACGCGGCCATCATTGCCGAGGAGATCGCGCACGCCGGTGTCGGCGGCCTGTCGATCGGGCTGCATTCGGACATCGTGGCGCCCTACATCCACCGCCTGGGCACCGAGGCGCAAAAACGGAAGTGGCTGCCGGGCATCTGCCGCGGCGAGCAGATCCTGGCGGTGGCCATCACCGAACCGGGCGGCGGCTCGGACGTGAAATCGCTGCGCACCACCGCCGTGCGCGACGGCGACGACTACCTCATCAACGGCAGCAAGACCTTCATCAGCAACGGCTTCCTCAGCGACCTCGTGGTCGTGGTGTGCAAGACCGACCCGGCCGCTGGCGCCAAGGGCGTGAGCCTGGTCGTGGTCGAGACGGACCGCCCCGGCTTTCGCCGCGGCCGCAAGCTCGACAAGGTCGGCATGCGCGCCCAGGACACGGCCGAGCTGTTCTTCGACAACATCCGCGTGCCGGTGGCCAACCGGCTGGGCGAAGAAGGCAAGGGCTTCGCCTACCTGATGCAGGAGCTGCCGCAGGAACGTTTCATGATCGCCGTCAGCGCCGCGACCAAGCTCGAGCGCCTTCTCCAGCAGACCCTCGATTACGTGAAGGACCGCCGCGCCTTCGACCAGACCGTGTGGGACTTCCAGAACACGAAGTTCAAGCTGGCCGACATCAAGGCCCAGTCGGTGGCGCTGCGCACGATGGTCGATCACTACCTCGCGGCGCACATGAGCCGGCGCCTCACGGTCGAAGAAGCCGCGATCGCCAAGCTGTTCGCCACCGAAACGCTGTGGAAGTGCATCGACGACATGGTGCAGCTGCACGGCGGCTACGGCTACATGCTGGAGTACCCCATCGCACGCGCCTTCGTCGACATGCGCGTGAGCCGCATCTACGGCGGCACCAGCGAAGTGATGCGCGACCTGATCTCGCGCAAGCTGTAGGCCGGGCAAGCCGGCATTCAAACAAGGAGCATCTTCATGATCGACAGGAACATCATCGGCATGGCTTTCCCGCCCTTTGCCATCACCGCCGAAGCCGGGCAGCTGCGCTTCTTCGCCAAGGCCATCGGCGAGACCGATCCGGTCTACTTCGACGAGTCCGCCGCGCGCGATGCCGGCCACCCCACCTTGCCGCTGCCACCCACCTTCCTGTTCTCACTGGAGCTCGCGCGTCCGCCGAGCAACTGGCGCGAGGACGCCGGCATCGAGCTGGCGCGCGTGCTGCACGGCGAGCAGTCTTTTACCTACCGGCGCATGGCCCATGCGGGCGACACGCTGCACTTCGACAGCCGGGTCACCGACGTCTACGAGAAGAAAGGCGGCGCGCTCGAGTTCGTCGTCATGGAAACCCGCGTCACCAACCAGCGCTCGGAGCACGTGGCCGACATCCGCAAGGTGCTGGTGCACCGCAATGGCTGAACAACACAAGGAACACCCGATGAAGACCCTGAATTTCGACGCCCTCGAACCCGGCGATACGCTGCCCCCACTGGCACTCGCCCCGATCAACCGCACGACCCTGGCGCTTTTTGCCGGCGCATCGAACGACCACAACCCGATGCATATCGACCTGGACTTCGCGCAGCGCGGCGGCATGCCCGACGTGTTCGCGCACGGCATGCTGTCGATGGCCTACCTGGGCCGCCTGCTGACGCAGTGGGTCGACCAGCGCAAGGTGCGCCAGTTCAACGCGCGCTTCGCCGGCATCACGCACCTGGGCCATGCCATCACCTGCACGGGCGAGGTCATCGAGAAGTTCGAGGCCGGCGGCGAGGAGCGGGTGAAGGTGGAAATCCGCACCACCAACCAGGACGGCGAGGTGAAGATCCTGGGCGACGCGGTCATCGCGCGCTGACCCGGCCCGAAGGTGGTCCCCGGTGCCACGGCGCCGGGGACCGCGCGATCGATCACTGCATGAAATTCGGCCCGGCCAGCTTGACCAGTTCGCGCGTGCGCACCGATTCGCTGGCGATCATCGCGCTGAACGGCTCCCGCCCCGTGCCGGCGAACTCCCCGCCGCTGATGCGCACCACCTGCTCGCGGAACGCGGGGTCTGCGGCCGCGCGCACCATCAGTGCCTCGAACTTGCCGGCAATCGGCGCCGGCGTCTTGGCACGGATCGCAAAGCCGATGAAGGTGAAGAGCGTGTAGTCGGCCACGCCGCCTTCCTGCACGGTGGGCACTCCCGGCATCAACGCATGGCGCTTGCCCGACGACACGCCCAGCCCCCGCACCTTGCCCGAGGCGATCAGCGGCGCCGCGCCGCCGACATCGGTCAGCGCCGCATCGGCCACGCCGCCGATCACGTCGGCGATGGCCTGCGAGGCGCCCTTGTAGGGAATGGCGTTGAACTTCACGCCCGCCCGGCGCGCGAGGTCCAGTGCGCCCAGCCTGTACGAGTTGCCGTAGACACCGATGCTGACCGACCCCGGCGCCTTGCGGGCCGCATCGAGCAGGTCGCCCAGCGTCTTGAACCGCGAGTCGGGCGATGTCACCAGCACGGCCGGAATGCGCACCAGGTCGAGCATCGGCGTCAGGTCTTCCACCTTGTAGGGCAGGTCCTTGATGACCAGCGGGTTGATCACCATGGTGCTGTTGCTGACGAGCACCACCGAATGACCGTCCGCCGGCGCGCCCAGCAGGTTCTGCGTGCCCACGACAAGATCGGCGCCGGGCCGGTTCTCGACGAAGGTCGCCTGCCCCGAGACGGCCCTGAACTGCTCCGCCATCAGCCGCGTGAGCGTGTCGCCGCTGCTGCCGGGCCCGATGGGCACGATGAAGCGCACCGCGCGAGAGGGATACCCCTCGTCGGCCTGGGCCTGCGAGAGCGTGGGGACGGCCACGGCCAGGGCCAGCCACACGGCACCGATCTTCTTGTTCATGTCTTGTCTCCTTGGAGGGTCTTCACGTGAGCGCGAGTGCGGCAGCGCGCGCGGCCTGATCGTTCGCGTCCTGCTGCGCCTGCATCTCGCGCCACAGGATCTTTCCGGTCGCGGTCTTGGGCAGGGCCTCGACGAACTCGACCAGGCGCGGCACCTTGTAGGCCGACAGGCGCGTGCGCGCCCATTCCGTCACCGCCTCCGGCGCCAGCGTGCCGCGCGCCGCCGGACGCAGCACGACGAAGGCCTTGACGGTCTCGCCGCGGCGCGCATCGAAGGCCGAGATCACGCAGGCTTCCTGCACCGCCGGGTGGCCGTACAGCGAGGTCTCGATCTCGGCGGGCCAGATCTTCAGGCCCGCCGCGTTGATCATCCGCTTGAGCCGGTCGGTGACATAGAAATAGCCGTCCTCGTCGTGATGGCCGATGTCGCCGCTGCGCAGGAAGCGCTTGCCGTCGATCTCGATGGTCGCCGCCGCCGTGGCCTCCGGCTGGTTCCAATAGCCCTCGAACAGGGTCGGCGCGTGGATCACGATTTCCCCGGGGTGCGCGGGCCCCAGTTCCGCGCCCGAGTCCGGATCGATCACGCGGGCATCGCAGTTGATGTGCGGCACGCCCGCGCACTGGCGCCGCGCCGCGTGGGGCGGGTTGATGTGCGAGGCGCCGCAGGCCTCCGTGAGGCCGTAGCTTTCGATGAAGGACAGCCCCAGCCGTTCCTCGATCTTGCGGATCAGCGCCTCGGGCATGGCCGTGGCGCCGCCATAGAGCCGCCGCAGCGACGACAGGTCGCGCTGCGCGATGTCGGGCCGCGAGAACACCTCGGCCAGCATCGGCGTGACGGCGCACCAGGCGTACAGGCGCAGCCGCTCGATCAGCTCGACCACCGCGTCGCCATCCCAGCGCGACAGCAGCACGACGGTGCGCCCGACGTAGATCGCCAGGTTCATCACGTTCATGCCGGCCAGGTGGCTGGCCGGCAGCACCAGCAGCTCGGACTGGTCGGCCTGCTCCGACAGCCACTGCACGCGCTGCAGCGATGCATGGGCGAAGTTGCGGTGGGTCAGCATGGCGCCCTTGGGCTTGCCGGTGGTGCCCGAGGTGTAGGCCACCACGGCAAGGTCGCCGCCCCCGCCCTGCATCGGGGTCGGCGCGATGCCTGCCGCGAGCGCGCCGGAGAACGTGTGCAGCCCGGGGCCGCCCAACGGCCGCCGCGCTTCGCGCACGAACTCGGGAATCTCGAGGAAGGGCACATCCTGCGGCCTTCCGGCCAGCTCGGAGACCGCGCCGACCACGCAGCCGTCCAGGCGGTTGTCGTCGAGCAGGGACTGCGCCCTGTCCATCATGTCCTGCGTGGCGATCAGCACCCGCGCGCCGGAATCGCTGGCGTAGTAGGCGACCTCCTCGGCGGTGCTCATGGCGTTCATCGCCACCACCACGGCGTCGCACCGCAGCACCGCGTAGTAGGCGATGACGAACTGCGGGCAGTTCTGCATCAGCAGCAGCACGCGGTCGCCGCGCCGCACGCCCAGCCGCTGCTGCAGGTAGCCGGCCAGCGCCAGCGCATCGGCATGCAGGCTGCGGTAGCTGGTCGAGCGTCCGTAGTAGGAGATCGCGACCTTGTCCGGCGCGGCCTCGGCGCTTCTGGCGAGGTGGCTGAACAGGTTGCGATCGGCCACTTCCAGCGTCTGCGGAACGCCGGCGGGCCAGTGTGCGTAGTGGCGGGTCAACCGTGCCATGAAAGCTGCCTTGAAGCGTGCCTGGCTAGAAACCGCCGCGCCCGCCGCCGCAGATCAGCGTCTGGCCGGTGACGTAGTTCGACTCCGGAATGCAGAACATGTAGACCGAGCCCGCCGCTTCCTCGGGCGTGCCGGGGCGGCCCAGCGGAATCTCGCTGCTGGCGCGCTCGATGGTCTCGGGCCGCACGCCGATTCGGATCTCTTTGCCCTCGATCTGGATTGTCTTGGCCTCCTTCACGGGCTGCGTGAGCCGGGTGGCGATGAAGCCGAAGGCCACGCAGTTCACGTTGACCTTCATGCGGCCCCATTCCTTGGCCAGCGTCTTGGTCATGCCCACCAGGCCCGCCTTGGCCGCCGAGTAGTTGACCTGGCCCGTGCTGCCCTGCGTGCCCGAGATCGAGGAGATGTTCACCACCTTGCGAAACACCTCCTTGCCGTTCTCGGCCTCGGCCTTGCTCACTTCGCGGAAGTACGGCTGTGCGGCGCGCAGCACCTGGAACGGCGCCTTCAGGTGGCAGTCCAGGATCGCGTCCCACTGCTCATCGCTCATCTTCTGGATCACGTTGTCCCAGGTGTAGCCGGCGTTGTTGACGATGATGTCGATGGCGCCGAAGGCGTCGAGCGTCGCCTTGACGAAGTTGGTGCCGAAGTCCGGCGCGGTCACGCTGCTGGCGAACGCGACGGCCTGGCCGCCGGCGGCGCGGATCTCGGCCACCACCTCTTCGGCCGGTGCGGCGTCGAGGTCGTTGACCACCACCTTGGCGCCTTCATGGGCGAGCTTCAGCGCGATGCACCGGCCGATGCCGCGTCCTGCGCCGGTGACCATGGCCACTTTGCCTTCGAGATTTCTGTTCATGCTTGCTTTCTCCTGTGGATGAATTTCAAAGGGCGGCCACCACGGCTTCGCCGAGGATCTTCACGTCGCCGTTCTGGTTGGCGCACTGCACTTCGACACGCAGGCGCGGCTCGCCTTCGTGCTCGAAGCGCTCGGTCACGCGGCCGGTGCACAGCGGCACGTCGTGCACCTGCGTGATGCCGGTGAAGCGCACATGCAGGCGCCGCAGGCGCTCCTGCCCTGCCCAGTCCGAGACCAGCCGTCCCACGTAGGCGGCCGACAACATGCCGTGCGCGAACACGTCGTCCAGGCCGGCATTGCGGGCGAAGTCGATGTCGATGTGAATCGGGTTGTGGTCGCCCGAGGCGCCGGCATACAGCGCCAGCGTGGTGCGGGAGATCGCGGGCAGCTGCAGCGCGGGAATGCTGTCGCCCACCTGCAGGTCTTTCAGTGCCGGGGTCGTCATGTGGTCATGCCTGTGCGAGCTGGCGTTGCACGAGGGCCGTGCGCAGGTCGGCGATGTGCACGCCGTCCTGGTTGGTCACGCGGGTCTGCTTCACCAGGAACTCCAGCGCGCCGCCCTTCTTGTCGTAGACGTCGACGATCTTCGGCTCGTAGCTGAGGACATCGCCGGCATAGGCCTGTGCGTGGTACTCGTAGCTTTGCTCCGCATGCAGCAGGCGCTTGAGGTCGATGCGGGCCAGCTCCAGCAGCGCGCGCGTCTGGAACAGCCGGCCTTCCAGGCACGACAGGAAGGTGGGCGGCACGCGCAGCGCGCGGTGGCCGGCGTCGCGTGCGGCCGACGCATCGAGGTAGGTGGCATCGGTCTCGCCGATGGCCTGCGCGTACGAGCGCACGGCGCCCTCTTCGACGGTGAGGCTGCGCTTGCCGAGGGCGTGGCCGATCAGGTTGCGGTCGAGCATGTCGCGTCCCTGCTCAGTTGCGGCCGTACAGCGTCACCACGCAGGCGCCGCCCAGACCCAGGTTGTGCTGCAGCGCGAGCGTCACGCCGTCCACCTGCCGCTGGTCGGCCGTGCCGCGCAGCTGGTGCGTCAGCTCGTAGCACTGCGCGAGACCCGTTGCGCCCAGCGGATGGCCCTTGGACAACAGGCCGCCCGACGGATTGGTCACCACCCGCCCGCCGTAGGTGTTGTCGCCGTCCTCGACGAACTTCTCGCCCTCGCCCACCGGGCACAGGCCCAGCGCCTCGTAGGTCAGCAGTTCGTTCTGGGCAAAGCAGTCGTGCAGCTCGCAGACGCGGATGTCCGCGGGGTCGACGCCGGCCTTCTCGTAGACCTTGTTCGCCGCCGCCTGTGCCATGTGGAAGCCGGCGTAGCTGATCATCGAGGGCGGATCGAAGGAGGCGACCGGGTCGGTGGTCATCGCCTGCGCCAGGATCTGCACGTCGCTGCGCAGGCCATGCTTCTTCGCGAACTTCTCGGACACGATCAGCGCGGCGGCCGCGCCGCAGGTCGGCGGGCAGGCCATCAGGCGCGTCATCACGCCGGGCCACATCACTTTGTCGTTCATCACGTCCTCGGTGCTGAGGACGTTCTTGAAGATCGCCAGCGGATTGGCGGCAGCATGCCGGCTGGCCTTGGCGCGAATGGCGGCAAAGGTCTGCATCTTCGTGCCGTACTTCTGCATGTGCTCGCGGCCCGCGCCGCCGAAGGTGCGCAGGGCCTGCGGCAGCTCGGGCACGTCGGCCGTGAGGTCGCTCACGATGTGCGAGACGCGGGCCCGCGTGCGCGGCCGGTCGTCCCAGTGCGACTTGAGCGCGCCGGCCTGCATCTGCTCGAAGCCCAGCGCCAACACGCAGTCGGCGTCGCCCAGCGCCACGGCCTGGCGTGCCAGGTACAGCGCGGTCGAGCCGGTCGAGCAGTTGTTGTTGACATTGACGACCGGAATGCCAGTGAGCCCGACCTCATACAGCGCCGTCTGCCCGCAGGTCGAGTCGCCGTACACGTAGCCCACGTACGCCTGCTGCACCAGCTCGTAGCCGATGCCGGCATCGGCCAGCGCGCGGCGCACCGCGTCGGCGCCCATGTCGGTGTAGCTCGGACTCGCGCCGGGCTTGGCAAACGGGATCATGCCGACACCGCCGACCAGGACTTTTTCACTCATGGTTTCTCCAGTTCAGTAAGGGGGAAGAAGGAAGGAAAGTTGCAGGCAGCGCGGTGCCTACAGCTTGCGTGCGATGAGGTCGCGCATGACCTCGTTGGCGCCGCCCACCACGCGCGAGACGCGGTAGTCGGTGAAGGCGCGTGCGATGGGGTACTCCAGCATGTAGCCGTAGCCGCCGTGCAGCTGCACCATGTCGTCCAGGCACTTCCACAGCGCCTCGGTGGCGTACATCTTGGCGATGGCGGCCTCCTGCACGCTGAGCTTGCGGCGCAGGTGTTCGCCCAGGTAGTAGTCGACCAGCGTGCGCACGGCCACCGACTGCGCCTTGACGTCGGCCAGCTTGAACTTCGTGTTCTGGAAGTCCCACACGGTCTGGTTGAAGGCGCGGCGGTCCTTCACGTACTCGAGCGTGAGGCCGAGCAGGCGCTCCAGCGCAACAGCGGCATACAGAGCGATGATCAGGCGCTCCTGCGCCAGCTCCTGCATGAGGTAGGCGAAGCCCTGGTTCTCTTCGCCTAGGCGATTGGCCACGGGAACGCGCACGTTGTCGAAGAACAGTTCGGCGGTGTCGGCCGCGGGCTGGCCCACCTTGTCGAGCTTGCGGCCGCGGCGAAAACCCGCGCGGTCGGCTTCGACCATGATCAGGCTCACGCCCTTGGCGCCGGCGGCCGGAGCGGTCTTGCACACCAGCAGCACCATGTCGCAGCTCAGGCCGTTGCTGATGAAGATCTTGCTGCCGTTGATGACGTAGTCGTCGCCGTCGCGCACGGCGGTGGTACGGATCGCCTTCACGTCGGAGCCGCCGCCTGGCTCGGTGATGCCCACCGCCAGGATCTGCTCGCCGCGGCAGATGCCGGGCAGCCATTGCTGCTTCTGCGCTTCGGTGCCCAGGCGCACGATGTACGGCGCAATGATGTCGGAGTGCAGCGAGAACCCCGCGCCCGACACACCCGCACGGTGCACCTCTTCGAGGACCACCGCCGCATGGCCGAAGTCGCCGCCACCGCCGCCGTATTCGGCCGGCACCGTCACGCACAGCAGGCCTTCGCGTCCGGCCTTGAGCCAGGTCTCGCGGTCGATCCGGCCGGCCTGATCCCACGCCGCCTGGCGAGGCACGCACTCGCGTTCAAAGAAACGCTGTGCGCTGGGCCTGAGCATTTCGTGGTCTTCGCGAAAGACCGTGCGATTCACATCCACTGGGAGCTCCTCTCGATGCGTCTGTTGATGGAACTTCGGCGTTGGGGAAACCGGTCGCCTTGGGGTTCATGATCGCCACTCGCAGCGCAAGATTCACTAGCCGTAATGGCGAGTCGGCGCACGCATTCAGTCCATCTTTGCCCCGGAGATCCGCACGAGCTTCTCGATGACCGGCCCGCTGGCTTCGAAGCCTTCGCGCGCCTCCTTGGCGCTGTTGCCAACGCCGATCAGGCCGAAGACCTGGAACCGCGCCCTGAGCTGCACGGTTTGAATGGCCGCCCTCGCCTCCTTCTCCAGGCGGGCGAGCACGGGCGCCGGGGTGCCCGCGGCCACCATCATGGTCAGCCCGCCGATGATCTTGAACTCCGGGTCGCGAAAGCCGGCCTCGATCAGCGTCGGCACGCCCGGCAGGTCGTCGAGCCGCTGCTCGCCCACCACGGCCAGCGGCCGCAACTGGCCGCTCGTGAAGTGCGGCGACAGGGAGCCGGCCGTGGCGAAGGCCCAGGGGATGTGCCCGCCGATGAGGTCCTGGATCATGGGCGCCTCGCCCTTGTAGGGCACATGCGACATGCCGAGTTGCCGTGACTCGGCGAGGTAGGAGCTCATCAGGTGCCCGGACGAGCCCACGCCATAGGAGCCGTAGCTGACCTTGCCCTTGTTGGACCTGGCCCATGCAATGAACTCCGTCATGTTCCTGGCAGGCACATCCTTGTGCACCGCCAGCACCAGGCTCGCATCGCAGATGTGCGTCACGAAGGCGAGGTCCCGACGCACGTCGTAGGGCACCTTCGAGAACGTGTGGTGCGCGTAGTAGATGGGCGTGGTGTGCGTCACCAGCAGCGTGTAGCCATCGGCGGGCGCACGCGCGACGAGCTGCGTGGCCAGCATGCCCGACGCGCCGGGCTTGTTGTCGACGACGATGACCTGCCCCAGCGCCTTGCCCATCGCGTCGGCCAGCGAGCGTGCAATGGCATCCGACGCGCCGCCGGCCGGCGCGGGCACGACCATGGTGATGGAACGGGTCGGAAAGCCCTGGGCGAAGCCCGGAGCGCTGCACGCCAGGGCGGCGGCGAGCACGAAGGTCTGGATGCGGTGCATGGCGGGTTCCTCGCCGGACGCACGGTCCGGACAGATGGCAAGACGGACAGGTCGAACGCGAAAGGGCCGCCGCCGCGCTACTCCGGCTGAAGGCCCGTGGTCGTGATGTAGTGCTTCCAGCGCGCCTGGTCTTCGCGGATGGCCTTCGTGAACTCAGCCGAGGCCGCCGGGTAGGCCGCCGTGCCGCGCCGCGTGAAATGCGCCTGGGCTTCAGGCGACGCGACGAACTCCACGGCCAGCAGCGAGAGCTTGTCCACGATGGGCCGCGGCGTGCCGGCCGGCGCGAACAGGCCCAGCCAGCTCGTCAGGGTGGCATCGCCCAGGCCCAGCTCGCCCAGCGTGGGCACATCGGGCAGCGCCGCAACGCGCACCGGGCTCGACACCGCCAGTGCCCGGAGCTTGCCGCCTTCCACCTGCGGCACGGCCTGCGACACCTCCAGCATCGCGTAGTCGATGGTGCCGGCGAGCAGGTCGGGCAGCATGCCCGACGAGCTCTTGTAGGGCACGTCCAGCGCCTGGACCTTCGCCAGGCCGTTGATCGCCGCGGTCATGACCTTGTAGCCCGATGTGCTGGTGCCATAGCTGAGCTTTCCGGGATGGGCGCGCGCGGCCGCCAGCAAGGCGTCCAGGCTGCGGTACGGCGACGTGGCCGGCACCGTCACCACGATGGGGACCACGGACATGCGCGCAATCGGCAGCAGGTCCTTGTTCGCGTCGTAGGGCAGGCTCTTGAACATGTAGGGGTTGGCGGCCACGGCGCTGGCCACCGCCAGCAGCAGCGTGTAGCCGTCGGGTGTCGCCTTGGCCACGTGGTCCGATGCCAGGATGCTGTTGGCGCCGGGCCGGTTCTCCACATAGAACGACTTGCCGGTCTTGTCGCTGAGGTACTTGGCGGCCAGCCGGGTGAAGTCGTCGACCCCGGTGCCCGCGCCGCTGACCGACACGATGCGCACCGGCCGGTCGGGATAGGCCGCGGGCTGCGCCGTCGCCGATGCGGCAAGGCCCAGCAAGGCCCCCCACAGGCTGAGCCGCAGGACCCGCCGGTGCAGGGTGGTGGCATCTTGCGAGTGCGTGAACATGGTCTTGTCTCCTGGTGAAAGTCGGAAAGCCGCAACGACGGGAACCGTCTGAAAAACTCAATGCCTGCCGTACAGCGTGACCACGCAGGCGCCGCCCAGGCCCAGGTTGTGCTGCAGCGCCAGCCGCGCACCCTCGACCTGGCGTCGGTCCGCCGTGCCGCGCAGCTGGTGCGTCAGCTCGTAGCACTGCGCCAGGCCGGTGGCGCCCAGCGGATGGCCCTTGCACAGCAGGCCGCCGGAGGGATTCGTGACGACACGGCCGCCGTAGGTGTTGTCGCCGTCCAGCACGAACTGCTCGGCACCGCCTTCGGGGCACAGGCCCAGCGATTCGTAGCTCAGCAGTTCGTTGTGCGCGAAGCAGTCGTGCAGTTCGACCACCGGGATGTCCCGCGGATCGACGCCGGCCTGCTCGTAGACCGCACGCGAGGCGCGCTGAGCCATGTAGCTGCCGACGAAGCCTTTCATGGTCGGCGGCTCGAAGGACTCCTGCGGGTCCGTGACCATGGCCTGTGCCAGGATCGCGACGTCGGTGCGCAGGCCGTGCCGCCGCGCGAACGCGGGCGAGCAGACGACCGCGGCGGCCGCGCCGCAGGTGGGCGGGCAGGCCATCATGCGGGTCATCACGCCCTCCCACATGACCTGGTCGTTCATGACGTCTTCGGTCGTCACGACCTTCCTGAACAGCGCCAGCGGGTTGTTCGCCGCATGGCGGCTGGCCTTGGCGCGGATCGCGGCGAAGGTGGACATCCGGGTGCCGTACTGGCGCATGTGCTCGCGGCCGGCGCCGCCGAAGGTCACCAGGTTGCGCGGGATCTCGCCGGCATCGCCGCACAGCGCGTCCTGGATCGGCAGCACGTCGCCGCGCGGGATCGGGCGATCCGGAAAGTTGGAACGCGTGGCCCCCGGCTGCATCTGCTCGAAACCCAGCGCCAGCGCGCACTCGACCTGTCCGCTCTGCACCGCGGCGCGTGCCAGGTAGAGGGCGCTGGAGCCGGTGGCGCAGGCGTTGTTGACGTTGAACACCGGAAGGGCCGTGCGGCCCACGCGGTACAGCACGCCCTGCCCGCAACTGGTGTCGCCATAGACATAGCCCGCGAAGGCCATCTGCAACTGGCCGTAGCCGATGCCGGCGTCAGCCAACGCCAGGCGCACGGCATCGCTGCCCATCTCCAGGTAGTTGGGGCCTGCGCCGGGCTTGGTGAAAGGCACCATGCCGACGCCGGCGACCAAAACGTTGTCAGTCATGCGCTTGTTCCTTCGCGATTCAGGAGGTGGACCGCCCGGCCGCCATGCGGTCCCAGTCGTAGCGGAAGGCGCCGTCGCGCGCGAAGTCGGCCACGGCCTGGGCGTGATAAGGCGTCTGCATGGCCACGGCCTGCGCGCTGGCCTCGGCCGTGAACATCGCGGCGCAGTCGGTCTCGAAACTTCGGTTGACCAGGTTCTTGGTCATGCCGGCCGCCTCGCGCGGGCCTGCGCACAGGCGCTGCGCGAACGCCCTCGCCTCGGCCTGCAACGCATCGTCCGCATGGACCGCATGCACGAGGCCCCAGGCCTGCGCCTCCTCGGCCCCCAAGCGGCGCGCCGTCAGCATGAGCTCCTTCGCGCGGGACAGGCCCACGATGCGCGGCAGCGTGTGCAGCAGGCCGAAGTCGGGCACGGCACCCAGGCGCGCGAACGAGGCGCAGAACACCGCGCGTGTCGACGCGAGCACGAAGTCCGCCTGCAATGCCAGGCCGAAGCCCGCGCCGTAGGCCGGCCCGTCGACCGCGGCGACCACCGGCACCTCGAGTTCGCGCAGGCGGGTCAGCCACTGGTGCGCCTTGCGCAGCCGGCTGCGCATGTAGTCCGCCGTCGCCACGCTCGGATCGGTCAGCCGTTCGCGCATGAACTTGACGTCGCCGCCGGCCGAGAAACTGCCGTCCGAGCCGGTGATCAGCAGCACGCGGATCTCGCGGTCGCTCTCGACGCGCGCGATCACGTCGACGTAGTCCATCTGCAGTTCGGTCGACAGCGCATTGCGCAGCGCCGGGCGCTGATGACTGAGTTCGGCGATACCGCCCTCGATGCGCAACTGCGACGCACGCAGGGTTTCGGTGGTGTCGTTCATGTCTGTGGTTCCTGGTTCAGTTCAGGCCTGGCATAGCGCTCGCGCAGCGCGCGCTTGTAAAGCTTTCCGGTAGGAAGGCGCGGCATCTCGTCGATGAAGTCCACCGAGCGCGGCAGCATGTAGCTCGCGACCTTGCCGCGCAGGAAGGCGATGAGCGCTTCGGCCAAGGCCGGCGTGGGCGCCACGCCGGGCGCGGGCTCGATGACGGCCTTCACGGCCTCGCCCATCTCGGCGTCGGGCACGCCGATCACGGCGGCGTCCTGCACGCTGGGGTGCAGGGCCAGCGCATCCTCGATGGCCTGCGGGTAGATGTTCACCCCGCCCGAAATGATCATGTAGAAGAGCCGGTCGGTCAGGTACAGGTAGCCGTCCGTGTCGAGGTGGCCGATGTCGCCGATCGCGGTCCAGTTCGGGTGCCGTGGATGCTGGGCCGCGCGGGTCTTGCCGGGGTCGCGGTGATAGTGAAAGGGCAGCTTGTCGCGCTCGAAATAGATCAGTCCGTCCTGGCCCGCCGCGAGCTCGTTGCCGTCGTCGTCGCAGATGCGCAGCACGCCCAGCACGGCACGGCCCACCGAGCCGGGGTGCGCGAGCGCTTCCCGGCTGTCGATGGAGGTCAGGCCGTTGCCCTCGCTGCCGCCGTAGTACTCCACCACGATCGGGCCCCACCAGTCGATCATGCGGCGCTTGACCTCGGCAGGGCACGGCGCCGCGGCATGGATGGCCACGCGGTGGCTGGACAGGTCGAAGGCTTCGCGGGATGCGTCCGGCAGCTTCAGCAACCGGATGAACATGGTCGGCACCCACTGGCTGTGGGTGACGCGGTAACGCTCGATCAGCGCCAGCGACTCGACCGCATCGAACTTGGGCATGAACACCACGGTGCCGCCGAAGAAGTGCGTGTTGGTCGCATAGGACAGCGGGGCTGCGTGGTACAGCGGCGCCGTCGACAGGTAGACCGAACCGGCGTCGAACTTGTACCGGTGCATCATCATCAGGCGCGGGTCGGCCACGTCGTCGTCGAAGCGCGCACGGGCCGCCGCGCGCACGATGCCCTTGGGTCGGCCCGTCGTGCCGGAGCTGTACAGCAGCGTGCCGCCCACCCACTCCTCGGCCAGCCGCTTCGCCGGCGCGCCGGCCACGGCCTGCTCGTAGGACTCCCACCCGGGAATGACGCCGTCGATCATCAGCCGCCGCGCGCAGTGCGGCGTGGTGCCGGCCAGCTCGGCCGCGACACCGGCCATCGCGACCGAGGAGACCAGCACCTGCGCACCGCTGTCCTCCACGATGTAAGCCACCTCCCCCGCTGTGAGGAACCGGTTGACCGCCGTCAGCAGCAGCCCCGAGCGAAAGGCGGCCCAGGCGACCTCGAAGCAGCGCATGTGGTTCTCCAGCAGCATTGCGATGCAATCGCCGCGGCGCAGGCCCTGGGCGTACAGCACCTGTGCGAGCCGGTTGGAGCGTTCGTCCAGTTCGCGGTAGCTGAGGCGTTCGCCGCTGCTGCCGTTGATGACGGCGGGCTTGTCCGGCGTCAGGGCGGCAAAGTCTCCAAGGTAGTTCGCCGTTTTCATGCGGTGCCTCCTGGGGCGGACCGGTGTCCGCAGTCCTTGTTCATGTCACGCGTTCGACGCATTCAGCTGGCCGCTCAGGTCGGCGTTCGGCGCCGCGCGCGCGACGAGGCCGGGCAGCACCTCGCCCAGCTCGGCGACGGTCCAGCGGCTGTCCTTCTGCACATGAGGGCCGGCACGCCACCCTTCGGCCACCGTGATGCGCCCGCCCTTGGCGCCGAACACCCGGCCGGTGACGGCGCCGGAATGCACGCTGCCCAGCCAGACGACCAGCGGCGCCACGTTCGCCGCGTCCAGCGGGTCGAACCCTGCGGCGCCGGCCGGTGCCTTGGGGTTGAGCTGGCCGCTCTTGAAAAGGTCTTCCGTGAGGCGGCTCATCGCGGTCGGGTAGATCGCATTGACCGTCGCGCCATAGCGCTCCAGCTCGCGCGATGCGACGATGGTCATGTTGGCGATGCCGGCCTTGGCCGCGCCATAGTTGGTCTGCCCGACGATGCCGTACAGGCCCGACGACGAACTGGTGTTGACGACGCGCGCCACGCGCGGGCGGCCGGCCTTGGCTTCTTCGCGCCAGTACGCGGCGGCATGGCGCATCGGTGCGAAGGTGCCGCGCAGGTGGACGCGGATCACGGCGTCGAAATCGTCGATGTCCATGTTCACGAGCGTCTTGTCGCGCAGGATGCCGGCGTTGTTGACCAGCACGTCGAGCCCGCCGAACGCGGTGATCGCGGACTGGATCAGCCGCTTGGCACCCTCCCAGTCGGACACGTCGTCGGTGTTGGCCACGGCCTCGCCGCCCATCGCGCGGATCTCGGCCACCACTTCCTGCGCGGGGCCGTTCATGGCGCCCGTGCCGTCGGGCCTGGCGCCCAGGTCGTTGACGACCACCTTCGCGCCCTGGCGCGCGAACTCCAATGCGTATTCGCGGCCGAGGCCGCGGCCGGCACCGGTGATGACGACCACGCGGTCCTTGCAGAGCTGTTGCATCTCCATTCCTTTCGTTTCGCTGGGATCGATGTGCCGGACCGGGCGGTCCGCAGCGGCAGTCGCCTGACAGGCGCTGTCGCGTGCATCGATGATGCGAAGCCGAAGGCCGCGAGCCACTAGCCGCGATGGCTAGCCGGTGTTCAGTGCGGCCTGGGGGTTTCCCGGACCAGCGAGAGATCGCGCATGCGCGCGACCGCTTCGTCGCGCTCGGCGACGCCCAGCTTGCTGTAGATCTTGCGCAGATGCCACTTCACGGTGTGGGGCGTGACGCCCAGCACGCGGGCAATCTTCTTGTTGGGCATGGCCTGCGCCACGAGGTCGAGCACCTCGCGCTCGCGCTCGTTGAGCAGGTCGACGGCCACGCCTTCGGCTGCGGCGCTCTTGGCCATGCGGACAGCCGCGCGTGCGCGTCGCGTGGCCGCGGCCGCCTCCAGCAGCCGCCGCGCATAGAACGCAAGGACCGGGTCGAGCGCCGTATCCGCCAGCAGCGCATCGAGGAGCGACGGCACGTTCGCCGATACGTCCAGCAGGCTGCGCACGAGACCGAGCCGATGGCCCAGCCGCAAGGCTTCGATCGCCTGCTCACGCGCGGGCCGCTGGTTGCCGCGCCCCGACTCCGCGATGGCCAGTTGCAGCCGGAGGGCCGCCAGGATGCGCAAGCGGCCGGCCGATTCGGTGCAGGCCACGAGGGGCTTCAGGCAATCGACGGCGCCGTCGAAGTCGTTCCAGTGCAGGCACATGTCGGCACGCGCACGCTCGGTGATGCGCCAGGTTTCGGCGGCCGTGCCCTTGCCCGCATCGGCATGGCGCACGTTCAGCACCTTGATCCGCTCGAACACCTGGTCGGCCTGCGCGGTCTCGCCTTGCTTGAGATACAGGCGCAGGCGCAGGACCAGCGCATGCGCGAGCAGGCGGTCCAGGCTGTGGCGCACGGCGTAGTCCTCCAGGTGATCGAGATGGTCGAGCGCTTCGAGGCGGCGGCCCGCGAGCCAGTGCGCGCACGCCAGGACGACGAAGGCGCGCAGCACCGCATCGGGAATCGAGGCGCGCTCCAGCACCTCGATGCGAGGCTCGAGCAGGCTGCAGGCGGCCTCGAGTTCGTTCCACTCGTAGAGCACGTCGCTTTGCAGGCCCGCGGCCATGCTGGCCACGCCGATGCGGGCGGCGCCGTGTCCTTGCGCCTCCTGCAGGACCGCGCGGAACAGGTGCTCCGCTTCAGTCATGCGGCCTTCGAGCGCAAAGCTCATGCCGGCGAGGCAGCGCGCGATCAGGCCGCGCCCGGTCGAGGTGCCGTGCTGCTGCGCGGCCTCTTCCAGCAGCGCGCGGGCCTCGGCGTAGGCATCGCGGTACATGTGCATCCAGGCCAGCAGGTGGTTGCGCCCGGCGAAGATGGCCTGCGCGTCGTCGGGAATGGCTTCGAGTTGCGGCGCGATCGCCAGCAGGGTCTCGGTGTCGTCGCGCTGAAGGGCCAGGCCGCCGCGCAGCAGCGTGAGACCCCGGCGCTGCAGTGCGTCCAGCGTGTCGAATTCCGCCTCCAGCTGCGAGATGCTGCCCTCCAGCGCTTCGATGTCGCGCGCATACAGGCGCAGGTAGGCCGCCACGAGCCGCAGCCCGAAGCGCGCCTGCACCTGGGCCATCGGCAGCCGCCGCATGAGGCCGCCCAGCGAGGTCAGTTCGCCCCGGGCCAGCAGGTCGGACGCGCAGGCCTCCACGATGTCGGCTGCCGCGTGCGCATCGCCCGCCAGCACCGCATGGCGCACGGCTTCGTCGAAGTGCCCGTGCGCCTCGAACCAGCGCCAGGCCGCGCCGTGCAGCGCACCGCGTTCGTCGCCCGGCAGCCTTTCCAGGCGCGCCAGCAGGATCTCGCGCAGCAGCGGATGCACGCGATACCAGGTCTCGCGGTCGTGGCTGCTGACCTGGCTGATGAACAGGTTCTCGCTATCGAGGCGCGCCAGCCGCAACGCCATGTCCGCACCAGCGTGCGGCAGCACCAGCAACGCGGCGCACAGGGAGGCGCAGAAACGGTTGCACAGGGCCAGCCGCGTGAGCAGCGCCAGCTCATCGGGCGGCAGGTGCGCCAGCACTTCGCCTTCGAAGTAGCTGGCAAAGGCCTGCGCGTCGCGCACCTGCACCCGGGCATACGGGGCGCCGCGCTTGGCCTGCATGTCGACCACGAACAGCTGCAGGCCGGCCACCCAGCCATCGGTGAGCTCGTGCAGCACCTGCACGTCGCGCTTGTCGACGCTGGCCAGCTGCTCGCGCAGGAAGCGCTCGGTTTCCTCGGCGGTGAAGCGCAGGTCGCGCAGGTCGAACTCGCTCACGAGGCCCTGGGAGCGCAGCCGCGCGAACGACAACGGCAAGGCGGTGCGCGAGGCGAAGGCCAGGTGCAGCCGCGGCGGTGCGTAGTCGAGCAGCCATTGCAGCACCTGGAAGATGCGCGCGTCCTCCAGGTGCTGCAGGTCGTCGAGCATCAGCACCAGCTCCCGCGAGCGCGACGAGATGGCCTGCACGACCGTGATCACGGCGTGCTCGAGCGCCGACTCGTCGCTGTCCCGCCCCATCAGCAGCGCCGCCTCGCGCACCGCCTCGGGATCGACCTCGCCGATGCTGGCCAGCAGGCAGTCGAAGAAGCGTGTCGGCTCGCAGTCTTCGGCGGACAGCGACAGCCAGGCGACGTCGAAGTCCAGCGCCAGCAGGGCCTGCCGCCAGGCCACCAGGGTGCTGGTCTTGCCGCTGCCCGCGGGCCCCTGCACGACCACGCAGCGCTGGCGCCGGGCCTCCAGCAGCCGCGCCTGCAAGGCGTCGCGCGGCACCAGCCGGCGCGACGGACGTGGCGGAAGCAGCTTGGTGCTGGCGACCGGTTCGATCCTGCGCTCCGGCACCGTCGCAAGGCTGGGGTTCAAGGATTCATCCATGGACACGAAGGAAGAGACTCCCCGCAGTATGGAGCGCCGATGCGCAAGTCAGCGTCGCGCGGTGCGCCATTCGGCGGCGATGGCGGCGAGGTCGGCGTCCGGCAACTCCTGCGGCGCCCTGGGCATGGCGAGCACGGTGCGGCTGAAGCGCGGCGCCGGGGCCGGCTGCACCACGCCCTCGACCTCGACGAAGGTGCCGCGCGCCTTCATGTGCGCATGCTGCGGCGCCTCGGCAAAGGACAGCACCGGCGCAAAGCAGACATCGCTGCCTTCGAGCAGATCGCACCACTGTTGCCGCGTGCGCGACTTGAAGCGCTGCGCGATCTGCACCTTGGCCTGTGCCCATGCGCCGCGGTCGTGCTGGTCGCCGAGCGCTGCGGCATCGAGGTCCAGCTTCTGCAGCAGCTGCGCATAGAAGCGCGCCTCGATCGGGCCGACCGAGATCCAGCCGCCGTCCTGGCATTCGTAGACCTCGTAGAACGGCGCGCCGGTGTCCAGGATGTTGGTGCCGCGCCGCTCGTCCCACAAGCCCGCAGCATGCAGGCCGTAGAAGGAGGTGGCCAGCGAGGCCGCGCCGTCGACGATGGCGGCATCGACGATCTGGCCCTGGCCGGAGCCGCGCGCTTCCAGCAGCGCCGCCAGCACGCCCATCACCAGGTAGAGCGCGCCGCCGCCCATGTCGCCGGCCAGGGCCAGGGGAATCGAAGGCGCCTGGTCCTTGCGGCCGATGGCGTTCAGCGCACCGGTGAGCGCGAGGTAGTTCACGTCGTGGCCCGCGGCGTGCGCGAGCGGGCCGGTCTGGCCCCAGCCTGTCATGCGGCCGTACACGAGACGTGCATTGCGCGCAAGGCAGGTTTCCGGCCCGAGCCCGAGGCGCTCCGCCACGCCGGGCCTGAACCCCTCGATCAGCACGTCGGCGTTCTCCACGAGCTCGAGCACCTGCGCGACGGCTGCGGGCTGCTTGAGGTCGAGCATCGCGCATTGGCGGTTGCGCAGCAGCAGGTTGTATTTGGCCGGGCGCTTGACGCCCAGGTCGGCCGCCTCGGTGCGATCGATGCGCAGCACCGTGGCGCCCAGGTCGGCCAGCAGCATGCAGGCCATGGGGCCCGGGCCGATGCCGGCGAGCTCGACGATCCTGATTCCTTGCAAGGGTCCCATTCGCTTGTCTCCTTCGATGCGTGGCGACTGCCGGCCACGCGGATTGGTGAAAACTCAGGCCAGGGCCGGCGCGGCCAAGCGCAGCCGGACGAAATCGAACAGCCCGTCGGGCTGCGCGAGCAGGGCCTCGCCAAGCAGGCGCGCACATTGCGTCTCCGTGCCCGGCACGGCCCGCCACTCATGCAGGCGGCGCGTGTACAGGCCGAGCACGTGTTCCTCGGTGATGCCGATGGCACCGAACACGGCGTGCGCGATGGCGCAGACGCTGCGCGCCGCCTCGCAGGCCCGCAGCTTCGCGGTGGCCGCCAGCAACGGATCGGGTTGCACGCCAGCAGCGCTGCATCCCAGTCGTGCGGCCAGCGTGGCCGAATGCGCCTGCTCGCCCAGCACGCTGAGTTCCTGCTGCACGGCCTGGAACTGCGCGATCGGCCGGCCGAACTGCTTGCGGTCGCGCGCGTAGTCGGTCACCAGTTCGAGCACGCGCGCCATGGCGCCCGCCATGCCTGCGGCGTGAAGTGCGTTGCAAAGCGCCACGGCATCGGCTGCGCCCGCATCGAAGCGCGCCACGGCGAGATCGGGTGTGTGCCACTGCAGGGTGGCCGAAGCCTGCGGGCGCCATGCACCCGGCGTGGCCGTTGCACGATCGCGCGGCAACAGCAGCCATTCGCCTTGCCAGCTCACGAGCACCTGCTGCGCGAGCGCGCCGCCGGGCACGTCGCGGCAAACGATGGAACCCGCGTCGCCGGGAACACCCGGCGCGATCGCGATGGGGCCGGCGCCGCGCCGCTCGCCATGCCCCGCCGCCGCCAGCAGTGCGCGCGCGACGGCGGTCTCGCCGAAGGGAAGCCCGAGCCCGGCCTTGCCCGCGGCGAACACGAGCGCGAACAGCTCGCGCAGCGACAGGCCTGCGCCGCCCTGCGCTTCCGCCACGAGTGCATCGGTGTAGCCGAGCGCATCGATGGCCTGCCACAGCGCGTCGGTGGGCGCGCCGGCTTCGACGGTGCGCAAGGTGTCGTCCGTGCACAGCGCGCGCAGCGGGCGTTCGAAATCGTCAAGGAGTGTGTCGTCCATCATGTGTCCTTGTGTGCGGCGCTGCTAGCGAACGCCCAGCCCGCGGGCGATGATGCCGCGCATGATCTGGCGCGTGCCGCCGCGCAGGGAAAAGCTGGGGGCCAGTTGCGTCACGTAGGCCAGGGTTTGCAGCAGGCCGGCCGATGGCACCGGATGGCCGGGCGCGTCGAAGGCTTCCTCGATCCATCCGGGTATCGCCTGTTCGAACTCGGTGCCCAGGTCTTTCACCAGCGAGGCCTCGAACGCGGGATCGAGCCCACGGCCCAACTGCTCCGCCACGGCCAGCGACATCGCGCGCAGCATCGCCATGCGCGCGGCGATGCGCCCCGCGATGACCTGCACGCCGGCAGCCGGCGCCGGGCCCTGGCGCAGTTCGGCGAGCCAGGCTTCGGCGAGCACCAAGCTGGAGTAGATGCGCTCGGGTCCGCTGCGCTCGAAGGCCAGTTCGGCCGTCACCTGTTGCCAGCCCGCGCCCTCTTCGCCGACCAGCGCATCGGCCGGCAGCTCGACATCCTCGAAGAGCACCTCGCAGAAGTGTCCGTCACCGCTGAGATCGCGGATCGGCCGCACGGTGATGCCGGGCAGCGTCAGGTCGACCAGCAACTGCGACAGGCCCTTGTGCCGGTCTTCCGACGTGCCCGAGGTGCGGACCAGCGTGCACATGTAGTGCGCGCGGTGCGCATTGGTCGTCCAGATCTTGCGGCCGTTCAGGCGCCAGCCGGTGGCGGTGGGCACGGCGCGCGAGCGGACACCGGCCAGGTCGGAGCCGGTGTCGGGCTCGCTCATGCCGATGCTGGTGAAGAGTTCGCCGCGCGCGATGCGCGGCACGAAGAACGCGCGCTGCGCCTCGCTGCCGTAGCGCAGGATCAGCGGCGCGGTCTGCCGGTCCGCGATCCAGTGGGCCGAGACGGGTGCGCCCGCGGCGAGCAGTTCTTCCAGCAGCACGAAGCGCGCGAAGCTGCTGCGCCCGGCGCCGCCATAGGCCTGGGGCAGCGTCAGGCCGATCCAGCCCTGACGCCCGAGCGCGCGGCTGAAGTCGGCGTCGAACCCCATCCAGGAGCGCGCCCGCACGGCCGGCGCAACGCCGTGCAGCGCCGACTGCAGGAAGGCGCGCACCGGCGCGCGCAGGGCTTCGTCCTCCGGTGGAATCGCGACCAGCGAAAACGATTGCAGGGTGTTCAATGGTGTGTCCTCACAGATGCTTCATCGGGTTTTGCCCGCTTCGTTCGGGTGGGTGCAAGCGCCATAATCCGCGTGGCTCCTGCACCGTTTGGCAGCCGCAGCGGGCCACCCGTTACTGCCGCAATCACCGAGACATTCGCCCCCATGGAGCTTCGCCAACTGCGGCAGGTCGTCGTCCTGTCGGAGACGCTCAACTTTCACCGCGCCGCAGAGCGGCTGCACATGGCGCAGCCGCCGCTGTCCACCTCGATCAAGAAGCTCGAGGAAGAACTCGGCGTGCTCCTGTTCGACCGACTCTCCACCGGCCTGCGGCTCACGGCCGCCGGCGAAGCCGTGCTGCAGAACGCCAAGCGCGCACTCTTCTTCGTCGACGAGGTCCGCCGCGCGGCCCGCGACGGTGTGGCGGGCGAAGAGGGCCTGCTGCGCATCGGCTTCGTCGGCTCGGCCACCTATTCGCTGATGCCGCAGATCGTGCGCAGCTTTCACCGCCAGTACCCGCGCGTGGACCTGGAGATCGAGGAATCGACCACCACCGATCTGCTGCGGCGCATCGAAGACCACTCGCTCGACCTCGCGCTGGTGCGCTATCCGGTGCTGACGCCGACGGCCGCGGAACTCACGGTGCTGCAGCTGGACCACCTGGTGCTGGCCGTGAGCGCCGATTCGGCCTTCGCGCAGCGCAGCGAGATCGCCATCGCCGAGCTGGAGGGCGAGCCCTTCATCGCGTACTCGCGCACGCTGGTGCCCACCATGCACGTGCTGACCATGCAGGTGTTCCAGGATGCCGGCGTGCAGCCGCGCATCACGCAGGAGGCGGTGCAGGTCCAGACGATCCTCGGCCTGGTGGAAAGCGGCCTCGGCATGGCGCTGGTGCCGGCGGTGGTGCAGCGCTACGCCAGCAACGGCGTGCGCCTGATCCCGCTGACCGACATGCCCTCCAAGTACACCGTGGGCATCGCGATGGCCACGCTGCCCGACGCCTTGACGCCGGCCGCACGCAATTTCATCGCGGTGGCGCATGCTGCTGTCCAGCCTTCTGCAACGCAGCCACCGGCTCAGTCTTCGTAGCCGATGTTGGCGGTCTTCACGATGCGCCGGGTCTTCTCGATCTCGGCCCGCTGAAACTCGCCGAAGGCCTGCGGCGCGCCGTAGAACACCGCCCCGCCCTGCAGGGTGATGAAGGTCCTGGCCTCGTCGCTGTCCATCAGCTCCTTGATGGCCTGTGACGCCCGGGTGAGCACGGGCTCGGGCACGCCCGCGGGAAAGAACACGCCGGTCCAGGCATACGACTCGTAGCCGGGCGTTCCGCTCTCGCTCACGGTCGGCACCTGCGGCAGTTCCTTGATGCGTTCGTTGGCGGCGACGGCCAGCGCACGCACCTTGCCGCCGCGCAGCAGCGGCATCACCGCGCTGACCTCCGCCATCGTGTAGTCGATGTTGCCGCCGGCCAGGTCGGTCATGGCCGCCGAGGTGCCCTTGTAGGGCACGGCCGTGGCCTTGATCTGGTTGCGCTCGTGCAGCAGTTCGAGCGCGACGCGGTAGGTGGCGGTGCCGCTGCCGAAGTTGAGCTTGCCCGGCGCCTGGCGCGCAGCCACCACCAGGTCTTGCAGGGTCTTGAAGGGCGAGCTGGCGGGCACGACCAGCACCATCGGAAAGCGGGCGATGCGCGCCAGCGGCTGGAAGTCTTTCACCGCGTCGTAAGGCAACTGCCGGAACACGGCCACGTTGGTCACCATCGGCGAGTTGCTGGCGACGAACATCGTGTAGCCGTCGGCCGGTGCGGTGGCCACGGCGCGCGCGGCAATGAAGCTGTCGGCGCCGGGCCGGTTGTCGACGAGGAAAGGCTGGCCGAGTTTTTCGCTCAGGTGCCGGGCCAGGAAGCGCGCGGTGGTGTCGGCGCCACTGCCGGGCGGCAGCGACACGATGATCTTGACGGGCTTGTCCGGATACCCGGCCGCGGTCGCCAGCGCGGCGGCGCAACCCAATGAAAGCGCCAGCAGCCAGCGCGCGAGGAAAGGGGTCTTCATGTCTCTGGTTCCTTGTCGTTGTTGTCCGGCCTGCCAATCGCGGGTCCGATGCCTGTCTTCTTATTCGGCCTCGATGCCCGCGGCCTGCACCGCGCCGGCCCAGCGCTTGAGCTCCGCGCGCAGGTAGGCGCCGAACTGCTCGGGCGTGGAAGCCTGGAGCAGCACGCCCTGCGGCTCGAACTGGCCGCGCAGGCCCGGGTCGGCCACCACCTTGTTGACGGCTTCGTTGAGCGTCTTGACGATGGCCGGCGGCGTGCCCTTGGCCACCAGCAAGCCGTGCCAGGTGGGTGCATCGAAGCCCGGGATCAGCGACTCGCCCAGCGCCGGCACGCCGGGCAGCACGCCGATGCGCGCCTTGCCGGCCACAGCCAACGCGCGCACGCGGCCATCGCGGATGAAGGGCAGCGACGAGTTCACGGCGTCGAGCAGGAACTGGGTCTGTCCGCTCATGAGGTCTGCCATGGCGGGTGCGGTGCCCTTGTAGGGCACATGCATCGCATCGAGCTTCAGGGCCTGCAGGAACAGCGCGACACCCAGGTGCGTGACGTTGCCCTGCCCGCCCGAGCCGTAGGCGAGCTTGCCGGGCCGCGCCTTCATGTACTGCACGAACTCCTCGATGTTGGCGACGGGCAAGCTCGGGCTTGCCATGAGCACGGTCGGGATCAGCGCGGGCAGCGCCACGGGCACGAGATCGCGCAGCGTGTCGTAGGGCAGGTTCTTGTGCAGCGCCGGGCTGATGGCCAGGCCCGACGAGTGGTACAGCACCGTGTAGCCGTCCGGTGCCGAGCGGGCCACGAACTCGGTCGCGATGTTGCCGCTGGCGCCGGTGCGGTTGTCGACGACCACCGGCTGCCCCAGCAGTTGCGAGAGCCTGAACCCGATGGCGCGTGCCACGACGTCGGTGGGTCCGCCCGCAGCGTAAGGCAGCACCAGACGGATCGGCTTCTGCGGCCAGGCTTTGGGTTCATCGGCCGCGCGGGCCAGGGGCATCGCTGCGAGCGCACCCGCAGCGGCAAGGATGTGGCGCCGTTGAAAGGACATGTTCATTCCCCGCTGTCAGGTGCGTTCCGCGGCACGGGCCTTCGCCGCATCGAGAAAAGCATCGAGTGCGGACTCGTGCGCGGCGGTGTGGTGGGCCAGCGCCTGGAAGCCCGCCGACATCTCCAGCACCGTGTCGAGCCGCGCATGCTGTGCTTCGCGCAGCAGCCGCTTGGTCATGCGCAGGGCGTGCGACGGATTGCTGGCGATGCGCTGCGCGAGCCGCAATGCGGTGGGCATCAGCGCATCGGGCTCGACCACATCGGAGACCAGCCCCCATTGCAGGGCCTGCGCGGCATCGATGGGATCGCCGGTGAAGGCCATCTCGCAGGCGCGCGACATGCCGACCGCCCGGGGCAGCAGCCACGCGCCGCCGTCACCCGGAATCAGCCCGAGCTTGACGAAGCTTTCGGCGAACACGGCCGTGCGGGACGCGATGCGGATGTCGCACATGCAGGCCAGATCGCTGCCCGCGCCGTAGGCCGGCCCGTTGACGGCCGCGATGGTCGGCACTTCGAGGTTGCACAACGCCAGCGGCAGGCGCTGGATGCCGTCGCGGTAGGCATAGCGGCTGTGCACCGCTTCGCCGAGCCCGCTGCCGATGGTGTCGCGCAAGGTCTTCAGGTTGCCGCCCGACGAGAACGCCGTGCCCGCACCGGTCAGCACCACGGCGCGCACGGACAGGTCGCGGTTGACGGTGTCGCACAGCGCGATCAGCGACTCGACGGCATCTGCGTCGGACAGTGCATTGCGGGTCTGCGGACGGTTCATCGTCACCACGGCCACGCCGCCGTCGCGTTCGATCTTGAGGAAGTCTTCCATGTCAGTGCGCCTTCTTTTCGTCTGCCGGCTTCATGCGCATCATGCGCAGCGGCGTGTAGGTGAGGACGGTCTTGCCATCCTGGTTGAGAACCGAATTGCGGGTGCGCACGAGGCCGCGTCCCGGCTTGGCGGTGGGGCGTCGCTCGATCACTTCGCATTCGACATGGATCGTGTCGCCCACGAAGGTCGGCGCGGCGATGTCGAGCTCTGCATTCAGGAACGCGAGGCCCGTGCCCTGCATGGACGGCGTGATCAGCCCCTCGGCAAAGGCATGGACCAGCGCACCCGGCACCACCCGGCCCGCAATCGCCATGTGCGCCCGGTCGCTGGTGTCGGTGAACAGTTCTTCGTTCAGCCAGCTCAGGTTGATGAAGCTCACGAGGTCCGCCTCGGTCACGGTGCGGGCACGGGAACGAAAGCGCATGCCTGTTGGCAGTTCGTCGAAATGGAAGCCGGTGTTCAGCTGGATCAAGGGTGCGCTCCGTTCAGGTCCATGCGATGGCGGTTCAGTCCGCTTCGGAAATCAGTTCGGCGGGCAACAAGGTGGCGCCCTGTGCGGCCAGTGCCTCGATCTGCGCCGCGCTGTAGCCGGCCTCGGCCAGCACCTCGGCGCTGTGCTCTCCGAGCCGGGGCGCCTGGCGCACCACCGTGGGGGGCGAATCGGACCACCGCGTCGCGATCGCCATGGCGCGCAGGCGCCCTTCGCTGGGGTGTTCCACGGTTTCGAAGAAGCCCACGGCCTTGAGATGCGGGTCGTCCATCAGCGACTCGAGGGTGTGCATTGGCATGACCGGGATGTCCGCGGCTTCGAGCCGTGCGGTCCAGTCGGCCGATGTGCGGGTCTTCATCACCTGGCCCACCAGCTGGTACAGCTCGCCGATGTTCTCGGTGCGCCGGCCGATGGTGCTGAAGCGCGGATCGGCCTCCATCTCCTGCGACTTGCCGATCAGGCCGAAGAAGGTCTTCCACTGCTTGTCGTTGTAGATCAGCACGCACAGATGGCCGTCCAGCGTGGCATAGGGACGGCGGTGCTCGTTGAGCAGCCGCGCATAGCCGGCAGGCCCGATCGGCGGCTCGAAGGTGCAGCCGCCCATGTGGTCGCCGAGAACGAACTGCGCCATGGTCTCGAACATGGGCACGTCGATCGATTGCCCCCTGCCCGTGCGCTCGCGGTGGAAGAGCCCCGCCGACACGGCGTTGGCCGCGCTCATGCCCACGATGCGGTCGACCATGGCACTGGGCACGTAGCGCGGCACGTCGGCGCCCGCGCGCACGCCCAAGGTGGGAATCGCGGCCGCGCCCTGGATCAGGTCGTCATAGGCGGGCTTGGCCGCATAGGGCCCGTCTTGCCCATAGCCGTACACGCCGACATACAGGATGCGCGGATTGACGGCAGCAATGGCGGCGTAATCCAGCCCCAGGCGCGCCATGGCCTGCGGCCGGACGTTGTAGATGAGCACGTCGGCATCGGCGGCGAGCCGCAACAGCGCCTCGCGGCCATCGGGTTGCTTGAGGTCCAGCACCACGCTGCGCTTGCTGCGATTGGCGTGCAGGAAGATGCCGCCCATGCCGGGATGGCGGCCGGGCCCGATGTCGCGCACCGTGTCGCCGCCGGGCGACTCGATCTTGATGACGTCGGCGCCCAGGTCGCCGAGGATCTGGGTGGCATAGGGCCCCATCAGCACCGCGGTCATGTCGATGATGCGCACACCGTCGAGAGGTCCGCTCATGGGGCCCCCTGGCTTTTCGAAGCCGGTAGCGCAGTGCGCGAAAGGAAGCGACCCGCCGCTTCTGTCCTTGTGTCCATTCGGTCTCCCGTGTCGTTGGAACGATGCTAGGGGAACCGGTGTTGGCCGTGAAATACCGTCTTCATGTCGGGCGATACGCGTTGGGTATCGGGTGCTTGATCGGACAGATCGTGCGTCCCGCAACCGCTCCCACCCGAACGCCGGCGAGATCGGCAGCAGCAAGTTGCTACCGGTCCGGCGCCGCCCGCAGGCGGGATTTCATTTCTCCGCGCGCTGCGCGCCGGCGCGCATCGGCGCGACGACTTTCTCCTGCCATCGCCGCGAAAGACCCCGCCGGGGCGAAGCGCCTTCCGCCCGCACGGTGTGACCGGACGCATGCGCGCAGTAGTCCAGGGCCTGGCGAAGTGCTGTGTCCACCCGGCGCAAGGAGATGCAATGCCGGTCTGCCACGTCCTGGCGGGTCATCTCCTCGATCTGCAGTGCCACGAGCACCGAACGATGCCGATGCGAAAGCCGCTGCATCGCCTGCTCCACGGCCTCCACGGCCGAACGTGCCTCGACGATGGCATCGGGGCCGGGCGCGTGATCGGCCAGGAGATCGAGGGCCGTATCCCATTCGCCCACGTACTGCCAGGACCGATCGCTGCGCAGGCGATCCATCGCCAGGTTGCGCGCCGTTCGATAGACATAGGCCCCGGGACTGCGCACGGGCTCCGATGCCGTCATGTCGCCCAGGCGCAGCCAGGCGTCGTGCAGGCACTCGCTGGCCTGGTCGGAACAGCCGAGATCGCGGGCCAAGCGGCGATGCAGGTACGCGTAGTTCGCCGTCAGGAACGCCCGCAGCGCCACGCCGGCGGGCTCGCCGTGACCCATGAATGGCCCTTGAAAACAAGGACCGGGATCGAACTCAGCCGCGGACATCGTCTTACTTGCCGGCATGGCGCAACCTGGTCTTCTCGGCGTCGGTCAGCAACGACATCACCGACGCGTCGAACTGGTTGCCGTGCCCAAAGACCTGCACAGGATTGGCAGGGTCGTACCGAGGCGCAGCACCCGCTTGCGCGCCGGGGCGTGGCGGCGACGATGCACCCGCACCGCCCGACGGCAGGCTTTCGTTGCCGAAGCCCAGCACCCGCACCGTGAAGACCGAGGGCAGGTTCTGCCGTGCCGCGGCCCGCTCCTGGCGCATGGACTCCTGCGCCGCCATGGCCGCCGCCGACGCCGCCGCGCTGGCGGTGGTCAGTGCCCCGATGTTCACCGCGGCCACCACCGGCAGCCCGGTCGTTTCGCCCTTGACCTGGATGTTGTCGGCGTTGCGCACCTGCAGTGCGGCAATGTTGAGGTTGCTCGCGACCCGGATGCCGGCATCGCCCGCATCGATGGTGCCCCGGGGCGCGACCAGGTCCACGTCGCCTTCGCCCACGGTGCCGATGCCGGCGCCGCTCATGTCGCGCTTTTCCTCCACGGTGATGTTGCCGTCTGCGTCCGACGTGACTTCCGGCGCCTGCGGAATGCGCACGGTCTTGGCGCCGCGGCCGGCGTCGATGTCGCCCTGGCTGGACCACAACACCTGGTCGCTGCCCAGCGGCTCGGCCTGCGAGACGAAGGACAGGATGCGCGAACGGTTCACGATGATGTCCCGGTCGGTGAACACATTGACCTGCCCCGGCGAGGCCAGCGTCACCAGGCCGTATCCGTCCGGCACCACCGCGCCCAGCCCCGCCACCTGCAGGCCGCCGCCGGGGGTGAAGACGTTGATGTCGCCCCCCTGGTGGGTGCGCGCCGCCATCCGGGTCGCGGCGATGCTGCCCACGCCGGACCAGCTGCTGCGCCAGTTGTCCGGCAGGTCCGCGGCGTAGCGAACGGGCTGGCCTTCGGCCGTCGCACCGCGGAACAGCGTGTCGATGGCCGCGGAGCCGCGACGGTAGCCGCCGTTGATCGGGCCGTTCTGCCCATCGCCCCCGTTCTGGTCGCGCCCTCCTTCGCGCAGTTCGTAGACAAAGACCTGGCGCAGGAACTGCTCGCGCACCAGGGGCGGCAGTTGCCGGTATTGCTCCCACGCCTGCTGCGGGCTCAGCTTGCCGTGCGCAGTGCCGGTGAGGCTGGCGACCTTGTCGGCACCGAGCATGCCTTCCACGAAGGACACCAGGCCCCGGCGCGCCAACTTGGCCAGGTCGCCGCGGTTTTCCACCCCGTCGCTCAGGTACAGCGGCGCCACGGTGCCGTCGGCCAGGGTGGTCTTCAGATAGTCCGGCATGGCGGCCACGTTGGCCGGGTTCAGGTAGGCCCGCTCGAAGGCGTCGTAGCTGGCGGCCTTGTTCATGCCGGCCATCAGGGTGATGCCGGCGCCCTCGGCGGGCAGGGCCTTGATGACGTTCGATTCTTCGCCGAGCGGCGTTGCCGACACGTAGTCCCAATAGCGATTGGCATTGGTGTACAGCGACAGGTTGTTGCCCTGGATGTCGCGCCCGGCCAGCAGCAGCAGGGATCCCGGCCCTTGCAGCGCGGTGCGGCTGCCCCTGTCGTAGTAGTAGGCCGCCGCGTCGCCGCTGTATCGCGCATAGCGGTGCGACAGGAGCCTGTTGGCGACAGCCAGGATGTCGTTGCCCGCCGCCAGCATGGTGGTGTCGGTGGGGCGCAGGTTGCGCGCGCTGAGCTCGAAGTTGCGGATGTCGGTGCCGGCCTGCACGTGCACCGATTCCGACGCGATCAGATTCAGGTCGCTGATGGAACCGGTCGCCGCGTACAAGCGGCTGGGCGTGAAGTCATGCACCTGCATCGGCAGCACATCGGGGTTGTCGAACAGCTCCATGCCATTGAGGCTGTTGGTCAGGAACGTGTTCGTCACCGAGAAGCCGCCATAGACCGACTTCAGCGGCGCGCCGAACGCCGATGCCCCGCCCAGCGTGATCGTGAAACCCATCCACGGCCGGAATATCGACGGCCACTTGTCCAGCGTGGTCTGGGTCATGACGATGGCACCCGTGTTCTGCAGGCTGCTGCCGCGCAGGAAGCGCAGGTCTTTCGCGGCCAGCAAAGACAGGTCGCTGCTGTTCGCCGGCGCCATCGCCAGCAGGCCCGCGACGTCGATGTTGCCGCTCAGGGCCGACACGCTGACCTTGGCCGGGTACAGGCCCACCATGTCCGTCTGGAGCTTGGTGTCCGTCATGCCGCTCACCAGCCTGGTGGTGTTCTCCGTGTCGTTTCCTGCCACGAATTCCGACTGGTTGACCAGGCGCACGTTGCCGCCGGTGGACACCAGGCTGACGGCGCTGCGCTCTGTCTGACTGCTCATGAACATCGCATGGCTGGACGCGCCGCTGGTGTCCCGGTCGGCCTGGTCGACGTAGGCACGGCGTATCTGCATCGGGTCGATCACGGTCTGCAGGACCAGGTCGCCCAGCGTCTGCAGCTTGAGCGTGGCGTCCGACAGCGCCAGCACGGGCGCGATGTCGTAGGAATAGGCGGTGTTGGGCCAGCTGCTCGAGATGCCGGTCAGGGCATAGCCGGAGGCGCTTGCGCCGGCTTCGATCTCGCCGGCGCCGCGGCCCACGTAGTACTGGCCGGCCTTCAGGG
This sequence comes from Variovorax boronicumulans, assembly GCF_009811375.1. Classification (NCBI taxonomy): domain Bacteria; kingdom Pseudomonadati; phylum Pseudomonadota; class Betaproteobacteria; order Burkholderiales; family Comamonadaceae; genus Variovorax; species Variovorax boronicumulans. The sequence continues at coordinate 1,226,489 of NZ_BKDH01000001.1, read as the reverse complement.
TGCCGCCCGCCGCCACCTGCAGCTGCCCGCCGTTGCGGGTCACCGTGGAGGCCGCGGCATCGCCAGCGGAACGCCCGCCCGTCACGCGCATGGTGCTGGGCAAGGCCACCACCAGGTTCACCAGGTCGCCGCCCGCCGACAGCTTCACGTTGCCGCCGCCCAGCGCGCCCAGGCCCTGCTGGAAGCTGGCGTGGTTCACCCACCAGCTCGGTTGCTGGCCCCGGGCGGACATGACCGGCGCCCAGCTCTCGCCCATGTTGTACGCGTCGTAGTAGCCGGTGGGACTGCTGAGATCTCCGCCATAGCGGCCCTGGCGGAACAGCCATTCGGTCAGGATCTGGTCCGAACGCGCGCCCTGCGCGGTGGGCGCACGCACGCTGCCCTGGACCGCGACATCCACGTGGCCACCTGCGGTGCCGTACTGGGCATCGACGCTGGCGGTGTCGAAGCCGCCGCCCAAGGTGGGATCGGCCTCGGCCCGGCCTGCGGTGTACAGCGCGGACTCCTTGTGCGCCAGCACGAGGTCGCGCCCGGCGCGTACCGTCAGGTCGCCGCTGCCGGTGCGCACCAGCTTGCCGGCGCCCGACTCGGTGCCGGCCGTGCCCACGCGGATCGTGCCGGTGTCGGCTGCAAGCGCGCCCGATGGCCGCGTGGCCAGTGCATCGACCGACCCCAGGTCCGCGCCCGCCACCAGGCGCAGGTTCCACGACGCGGCCTGCTGCAGCCGCGCCGCCCGGCCCGCGCCGTTGTCGCGGCCCGCCACGTCGAAGCCGTCGCTCAGATGGCCGTCGATGTTCAGGTTGCCGCCGGCGCGCAGCGTGAGCGTGCCTTCGCGGTGCGCCGCACCGAAGCTGTCGAACAGGTTCCAGTCGCGGCCCAGCGTCAGGTCGCCCGGGCTGGTGATCTCGATGCCCGCCGCCAAGGTGTAGGCGGCGGCGTTGCCACCCAGCCTCGCCAGGATGCCGGTGTGGCCTGCAAAGGCATTGGCCTCGGCGATCGCCTGCGGGGCCACGGATTCCACCGTGCCATCCGTGCTCGCATGGCGGCGCACGCCTTCGAGCACCGCGGAGCGCGCGCCCAGTACGGCGGCGTTCAGCGCCGTGACGTTCAGGCCGTCGTTGCCTGCGGTGCGCTGCGCCCGCAGTCGCAGCTTGCCGCCTTCGCCGCCGCTCAGGTCCAGCGTGCCGCCGGCCAGGTGCAGTTGGCCGTCGACCGCTTCCAGGTCGATGCGGCTGCTGCCCAGGCCATCGATGGCGTCGGTGGCATGGGCCGCCAGCACCGCGCCAGGCTGCATCGTCAACCCCGCCCCGCCGACCAGGCGGATGCTGCCGCCGTAGGCCGCGTCGGCCTCGACGCGCGCCGTGCCGTCGACAGCAATCACGCCGCGGTCGGTGATGACTTCGAAGTCGGCCACCCGCGTGGTGCCCGCGATCGTCAGGTCGCCCTGGCGGACGCGGAACTGCCGCGAGCGGCTGAAGCCCGCATCGTTGAGCGTTCGCGCCAGCGCGCCGAAATCGTCCAGCCGATCGATGGCCAGCGCAAAGTTGCCGCCGTTGCCGCCGGCACCGGCCTGCGCTTGCAGCGTGCCACCGAAGTGGACCCGTCCGCCGTCCGATGCGTCCACCGTCAGGCGGCCGGCGTCGCCACCGTGCGGATGGGCAGACAGGTCCAGCAGGCTGCCCGGGGCCAGGTCGATCAGGCCGCCCCGGGTCGCCAGGCTGATCTGGCCCGCGTCCACGTACTGGGCCGCGTCGAAGAAGACTTTTTCCAGGCCCCCCGCGTGCAGGCGGCCCGACTCTGCAACCGTGAGGTTGCCCGTGCCGGCATCGACCGCAATGCTGCCACCCAGCGCGAGCACCGGCAGCGCCACGGTCACGCCCTGGCCCGACAGGCTGAGACGCGCGCCCAGGCTGGCGCGGCCCAGTGACGCCATCTCTTGCGCATCCAGCTGCGCGTCCTGCTGCAACACCAGTTGGCCCTGCGTTCGCAGGGCCTGGTCGGCGCCGGACACCCCTTGCAGCACCGGCGTGCGCAGCGTCAGCGCCGCCGCACCGGCGTCCAGGCTTCCGGTGCCTTCACCGGCGATGCGCCGGCTGGCCGACAGCAGCACCTGGTCGAAGCCGGACATCGTCTTGTTGCCCGCGCCCAGCACCAGCTCGCCGGCCGACAGCGCGAGGCGACCGCTGCCTGTGCCCGCGCTGCCGAGCGACGCGCCCGTGTTCTGCAGCGTCAGGTGGGAGGCCTGCACCTGCACGGCATCGGCGCCATGACCCCGCAGGGCTGCGGCGTCGAACACCACCTGCGCCAGGCCGCGCATGTCCAGCGAGCGATAGAAGTCCAGGCTGCCGTAGCTGTGCAGCGTCAATGACTGCGCGCGCGACAGCTGCGCCAGGGCGTCGGTGTCCAGCACCAGGCCGCCGCTGCCGCCGCCGATGCCGATGCGGCTCGCGGCCACCGACAAGGCCTTGCCCGACAACTGCGCGCCGGCGGCCATCTCGGTGTTGTTGGTGGCGTCGAGCAGCAACGCCTCGTCGCCCTGCAGCAGCGCACCGGCGCCGATGCGCACCTGGCCGCCGACGGTGGTGTCCACGTTCTCGCGCAGCGCTCGCACGGCCTGGCCGCTGCTCACGCGCACCAGCGCACCCCAGTCTTTGGAGGGTGTGACGATGTGGTCGTCGCTGGTGTCGTTGGGCGTGTTGTTGTCGCTCCACACGGCCGCCACCTGCGGCTTGAGCACGAGGTTCGCCTCGTCGCCCGACGCGGCGCCGTGCGCGCGCAGCACGCTGCCCGACTCGATCGACACCGCATTCGCCGCGGCCAGGATCACCTCCGGGCCGCTCAACGCGGTGCCTGCCGCGTTGCGCAGCACCACGTCGCTGGCGGCCACGTCCACCTGGAGGCCGCGCACATTGCCCGTGCGCGTGCCGCCCACCAGCAGGCTGCCCGCGCCGAAGCGCGTCAGGCTGCCGGCATCCACGACCAGGTAGCCGTCGGCGCGCAGGTCGCTGCTGTCCTGCCCCGCGCCGACGATGGCGATCTTGGCGGCGGCAATGTCCACCAGGCTGCCGCGCCCGCCCGCATCGGGTTGCGCGCGCAGCTCGCCGTCCAGCGTCAGGGCGCGGTCGGCCTTGAACACCACGGCGCCGCCATCGCGCGCCAGGCGCGGGGTCACGACGTCCTGCCCTGTGAGGCGGTATTGCGTCAGCTTGAACGCATCCGACGAGAAGAAGGCGTTGCCCCGCGCTTCGTTGTATTCACTGACCTTGCGCACCAGGCTGGCGGGCAGCACGCGCCAGCCCGAGGCCGTGGCATCGCGCGCGCCACTGACCGTGTTCTGTTCCCGCCCGGCCACGATCGTCGAGCCGTCGCGCAGGCTGACCACCTCGCCACGGGACGCGGCCCACGCCGGCAAGGCCTGGCCCGTGCTCTGCACCGCGAAGGCGCCGGGCAGCAGCGCATAGCGTGCCGGCAGGAGCGTGTACCAGCCAGCGCCCAGGCCTCCGCCGGCCAGCCAGACCTTCTGGCCCGCCGCACCGCCCGCCACGGGCGACAGGCCCTGGTAGCCCGGCAGCACCGCGTACATGCCGGGCAGCGTCAGCACGTCGTGCGAGCCGCCCGAGCCGGGCACGTGCTCCCACGCATGCAGGTCGCCGCCGCCCGCGATGTCCACCACCGCGCCCGCGGCCATGGCCACATCGGGTGCTTGCAGGAGCACGCGCTTTTCCGGCAGGGACGACAGGTAGCGGTTTTCGTCCAGGGACGAGGCATCGCCGGCATTGGCGCGATTGCGGCCCTGCGGGTTGGCCGGGTCCAGCCAGTATTCGGCGTTGCGCAGGCTGCCGTAGAGCACATCCAGGCCCGCACCGGACACCGAGGTCAGGCTGTTCGTGCCCAGCGTCAGGCGCTCGCTGGCATTCAGCGCAATCTGCCCGAAGGGCGCGCGCAGCACGCCGTCCTGCTCGATGACGGGCGCGTTCAGCGTCAGGCTGCCGCCGGCCGACAGAGGCGCCGCGGCGCTCCCGTTGCCGCGCACGGCGATGGCCTGGTCCGAGTTGATGCGCGCCGTGACAGCGGTGGCCGGGTAGACCTGCGCGGCCTTGATCTCCAGCGCGCCACCCACGTCCAGCGTGGCCCGCAGCTGCGGGTCGTCGTAGTCGGTGCCGCCTTCGCTGTAGGCGCCCGCCACGAAGCGCAGGTCGCCGGTGTCCAGCACCGTGCGTTCGAACCCGCGCAGCTTGACGTCGACGGGCAACGCCGACTCGCCCTTCGCCCCCCTGCCTGCGATGTCGATGGCCTGGCTGGCCGACAGGATCAGTTCGCCCGCATTGCGGGCCGTGGCGCCGACCGCACCGACCGCGCCCACCGCACCTGTCAGTGGATTCAGTTGCAGATGGTGGGCATGCAAGCGCACCACGCCGCCCAGCCCGTCGCTCTGGATGACCGGGGCGGTGATGCCCAGGCGACCGGCGACGCTCAGGTCGACGCCACCGGCCAGCTGCACGCCCACCTGCGTGGAACGCAGGTCGACCGCCGACAAGCCCGTGTCCTGCAGCGCCTTCGCCGACACGTGCAGGGTGCCGTCCGAGGTGGCGATGTTGCCGATATTGATCTTGTGGCTCAGCGCCGTTCCGGTGCCGCTCCAGAAATACTTGTTGAGCAGTTCGACCACCCGCTTGTCGATGCTCGCGTCGTGCTCCCACGGCGCCCTGTCGGCGCCCGGCCCTGCGGCAAGCGCCGCACCCGCGTCGAGGACGAGCCCCTTGCTGCTGGACACCGACGTCGGCAGCGTGGTGTTGATCGCGGTGCGCATGGCGCTGTTCATCTTGACGTCGCCGGCGTACTCGTCGCGCACGTCGAGGTTGCCGCTGGTGCCGATGATCCGCGCGTACTTTTCACCGTTGAACGTGTACGTGCCGGTGGGGCTCTTGTAGTACAGGAAGGAGCCGATGTCCGGCGCCACCAGGTCCCCCGACGCACGCCCGGCCGCGCTGGTGTCCGTGATGGACAAGGACCCGCCCGCCGCCTGGGCATTGCCGCCGTGGGCGCGCAGCCTGGCATTCATGGCGCCGCCGGCCGCGGCCTCCATCACGACCGCGCCGCCATTGCTGCCCAGTTCCTGTTCCACGCGCCGCAGGGCACCGAGCGCGCCCGTGCCGCGGTCCCAATACGCCACCGTGCCCCGCGCGCCCGACACGTCGATCAGCGCACCGGCCTGCGCGTCCAGCGTGCCGGCGCTCAGTGTGACCGTGCCGCCCGGCAGCACCTTGCCCTGGGGCAGGCGCATGGCCGGGTCGTGGAAGATCTGCGCCACGCCGGGCAGCAGCAACTCGGCCCCATCGGCCAGCGTCAAGGTGTTCTTGGCGCGGATGTTCAGCGTCCCGGCCGGCGCCTGAAGGCGGCCTGCCACCCGCACGGAAGCCTGCCCGGACCCGTCCGCGTCCAGCGAGATCGCGCCGCCGGGTTCTGTCTGGATGCTGGCGTTCGCGTCGATGCGGATGCCGCCACCGGTCGCGCCGGTCGCCAGCGACAGGCCACCGGGCGCGCGCGCGGCGCGGCGCTGTTCGCTCAACTCGTCCAGTGCCTTGGGGGCCAGCACCTCGCCCAATGCGCTGCCGCTGGGCAGCGTGCGCAGCGTCGATATCGCGGCGGGCATGTCCCAGCTCGTGGGCTGGATGTGCACCTGTGCACCTTCTGCGACCACGACGTCCCCGCCGAGCGAACGGATGCCGATCGTGCCGAAGCCGCGCTCGGCGTACAGGGTCTGCGGCAGGTGCAACGGCTTGGCCGCGCCCGATGCCTTGCCGCCCGTGGCTTCGGCCGCGGGCGCGGCGCCGCCCACCTGCACGTCGCCGATCGCCGTGAGCGTGAGCCGGGACGCATCGCCCCCCGCCCAGCCGCGCAGGTCCAGCGTCTCGAGCGCCGTGTTGTCGAACGCCGTCAGGCTGATGGCCCCGCCGTTGCCGGCCTTCACCTTGCCGGCCTTGCCGCCCGCCGTGACACCGGACAGCCAGCCGCCGCCGGACACGTCCAGCGCCGCGCCGGCGGCCACCTCCACGTTGCCGTACACCGTGCCCAGGCCCTCCTTCATCGGGGTCCCCAGTGCGATCGAGCCTCCGTGGATGGCGCGGCCCAGCGTGACGCCGCTGCCGGTGTCGTTGACCCACTGGCCCGCGACGCTCAGCAGGCTGTTCGCACCCAGGCGCAGCACGCTGTCCGCCTTGCCGCCGGCGCTCAGGGCAATGGAGCCGCCCGGGGCGATGAGCTTGCCCTGGATGTCGAAGTTGCCGGGGATGCCCTGGCCGTCGTAGACCGCGGCCGTGAAGCGCGCCCCCGGCTGCAGAGTCACCACCGCGTTGTCTTCCAGCACGAAGCCGGTGTTGAGGTTCAACTCGATGGCGCCCAGGCCTGAATGGCTCAGCCCTGCAGCGGACAGCCAGGTGGTGCGGCCCACGCCCGCGCCAGAGCCGGGAGATTGCCCTTCCGGCTCGGTCAGGAAGGCGTCCTTGCCCAGCGGGCTGTCGATGCTGAAACCCGCCGGCAGCAACGCGGGCTTGTCGCTGATGACGACCTGGCCGAGGGTCCACATGCCCTCTTGCGCCCGGTTGGAGCCCACCGTGAGGCGGCCGGCCCGAGGCAGCTCGGCCACTTCCTGCACCCGGTCGCCAGGCTGCACCGAGCCCCTGAACTCGCCCTCCAGGATGAAGGCGCTGCCGGCACGGATGTCGATCGAACCGGCATTGCGGCCTTCTTCGTAGCCCGGCTCCCAGCGCCGCCCCGACAGCATCGGATTGACATAGGTCTGCGTGACGCCCCAGCGCGCATGCGCGTGCAGGTACTGGCCGGCGATGCCCGTGTAGGTCATGTCCGCCGGCGCGGACGACATGGTGTAGGTGCGCCCGTCCGCGCCGCGCAGCAGGGTTTCCGTGTTCCAGCCGTCGCTGTAGCGCACCGAGCCGCCGGACACATCCAGGATGGAGCCCGGCCGCGTGATCACCGAGCCATTGGACTGGATGGTGATGTCGCCGCCTCGCGCCGCCAGCTCGGACAGGCCGACCAGGCCGTTGCCCACCCAGCCCGTCACGTCCGCCAGCGGGGTGCCGACCCAGACGCCCTTGAGCGCCTTGCCGGACTCGTCGGTGACCCATTCGACGCCCGCCATCAGCCCCTTGAAGGCACCCGACCGGCGTCGATCCACGATGACCTTCCGGCCGTACAGCCAGGTGTTCGCCTGCAGGTGGGAGTCGCGCAGTTCGTTGATGCGCAGTTCGGCCTCGACGAAGTTGCTGGCCATGTCCACCGGCATCTGCATCAGACCCGCGGTGCTGACGGTGGCGTGCTCACCGATGAGGATGCGGCTGCCGTCGCCCACCTGGGTGTTGCGCTGCAGGGCCGCCGGGTTGGCCTGGGCCTGGATGTCGATGTGGCCCGCGGCGGCGGTGACCTGGGCACGGGTCTGCACGTCGATCGTCTTGCCGTAGAGCTCGATGCGCCCGGGCTGGTAGCGGTTGGCCAGCGAGCCGCTTTCGATCCGCGTGGTGTCCTGCCAGTCGTTGACGACCTGGGTGATGCTGTCCGGCCCCAGGGTCAGCGTGCCGCCCGACCAGGCCGTCAGGCGCGGGACGTCGGCCGCCAGGTTGATGTCGATGTTGTGCACGCCCTGGCCCCAGGCGCGCAGGCGGATGGAGCCCGTGCGGTTGTTCAGCGCGGTGCTGGCTTGCAGGATGCCGCCCTGGTGGATCTCGCGCGACACCATGGTGATGTCGCCGTGATCGGCCTGGACGATGCCGGTGTTGTGCACGCTGTAGCCGACCTGGGCCGCGCGCTGCTCCATCAGCGGCAGGATGTCGGACACGATGCGCCCGATGAGATAGGGCTGGAAGGCGGGCGCCGTCTGCGGATTGATCAGGAACTTGGCCGGAAAGAGCCAGGGCCGCACCGACGAGGTGACGGCATCGAAGCCGCGCACGGTGGGGCTGATCTCCTTGGCTTCCAGCCACACGTTCTCGCCGGCGCCCAGCAGCGTCTGGCCGCTCGGCGTGCGGATGCTGCCCGCATTGCTGACCTTGGGTGCGAACATCAGCACGTGCCCCCCCTGGCCCGTGATCTGCGCACCGGCCAGCACCTTCACGTCGCCCGGCGGCTTGCCCGGATCGAAGGCCGGGCCCATGTCGGCGAACTGCACGTTCGAATCGGCCGGCATCTGCTTGGAGTTCTCGCCGAAGGTGGGAATCCCGACGCCCACCTCGAGGCCGCTCCAGTAACCGGGGTCACCCGATTTCGCGCCCAGGCGCGTGTTGAGACCAACCTTGAACTGTTCGTCGCTGAGCTTCAGGCTGGAGGCGACCAGGTTGCGCACGTTGACCTGGCTGCTGCCGGTGAACAGGATGCCGTTGCGATTGATGAGGTAGACGCTGCCCTCGGCCTCGATGCGGCCGGCGATCTGGCTGGGTCGGCCGCTGGGGTCGTTGATGCGGTTGAGCGCGATCCACTCGTTGGCGCCGGTCTTGGCGTGGGTGCCTGCACGCTGGTCGAACTTCACCGTCGTGTTCTTGCCGACGTTGAAGGTCTCCCAGTTCAGGATGGCCTTGTCGGCGGTCTGCTCGATGGTGACCGTGGTCCTGCCGTTCGCTGCGGCCTGCACGGGGTCCCTGGCGTTGAGCCAGCCGGCGGTCAGCGAATTCGTGTCGACCTTCAGGCCGCCTTCGGCCAGGCCGTCCGGCGCGGACTCGCCGCTGGCCAGCGCCTCGGCCCGCTTCTGTGTCTGCTGTGCCTGCTGCGCGGCGATCGCGCGCGCGGCCAGGTTCAGGTTGGTGATGGACGTTTGCAGCTGCTGGCTCGCCGCCGACGACGGCTGCGTCGGGTGGACCAGGCTGGACGCCGGCGCGCCGTTCGGCAGCTTGCCCGTGGCGATCGCGCCCGCCTGCGCCGCGCCCTTGTCGGCGAACCACGCCGGGCTGAACGCCCGCTGGGCGTGCGCGCTGCCGAGGACCCCACCGGCAGCCAGCGCCACCGCGATGGCCCGCGCGAGGGGCGCCCTCCTGAAAACCTGTTGCGCCGCGCGCGCCGGTCGCTTCTTTTCGTTGCACCCACTGATGGTCATTTCTCGTTCCCGCCGAAGTAAAGCCTGTGCCGAAGGGGCTGCGCGCGTCGCGCAGGCCAACCCCATTCAAGAAGCCCCTGCGATGGCGATCGAAAGCCAAGGCGACAGGAGCCGTCAGTTTCTTGACGGGACGGAAACGTCGAATTCCAGAAGAATATTTTTGGCCTCGTTGCGGGCGCGCGCGTGTCGCTGCGGCCTCGGTCCGGAAAGTCCTTGCAGATCAACGGCGGGGACGCGCTGCACCTCGGCAAAGTCACGAAAGCTTCACAGTGGCTGCGCACGACCCCCATGGGGAGCCGCGACATCGAGACAGGGTCACCACCCAACCCCGAGGTCCACCTCTAGCTCAGGACCAGCACGCCGGCGGGGAGCGACCGGGCGTTCAAACCGAAGGACCGCTGCATCTGGAGCAAGGCCAGATCGAGGCGGTCGAGCTTGAAGGTCGCGGTGACCGTTTTCCCCCGCAGCGCATCCACCATCAGCATCACACGCCCGGGGCGGTAGCGATTGATCTCGTCCAGCACCACCGACAAGGGCGCCTGCTTGAACACGAGCTCACCGCGCCGCCAGGCAGAAGCCACCTCGGGGTCTGCGGCGGCGATGCCGCTGATCGAGTGGTCGCGGTAGACCGCTTGCTGGCGTGCCAGCAGCACACGGTCGCCGGCCGGATGCTCGATGCGCACGCGCCCCGCCAGGCAGGTCACGCACACCCGCCCTTCCAGGCGGCTGATCTCGAAGCGCGCCGACTCGCCAATGCTGCGGCCGGCGCCGGCCACGACGCTGAAGGTGTGTGCACTGGGCAGCATCTCGATCGCCGCTTCGCCGTTCAGCAATTCCAGCCCCTCGGCCTGGTCGTCCGAGGCCACCCGGCGGATGCTGGTGCGGGTGTTCAAGGTCACGTCGATCTGGTCGGACCACGCGATCGCACGCTGCTCGCCGGCGGCCGTGCGCCAGTCCGCATTCCACTCGTTGGCCGTGGGCCACAACCCCAAGGGCGAATAGACCGCCACCCCCGCGACACCGGCCGCGGCGGCTGCGCCGGCCACGCCCAGGAAGGCCCGGCGGCTCGCTGCGGGCTTGCGCAGGGTCTCGCGGTGAAGGCTCGCCGCTTCGGCGTCGGTGCGCACCAGCTTGTTCAGCGCGGGTTGAAGCACGCGCCACTGCTGCCGGGCCTCGATGAACGCCGCTTGGTGCAAGGGACTCGCGTCGCGCCAGCGGCGGAACGCCTGGGCCTCCCACTGCGTGGCGGCGCCCGAATGCAGCTTGCGCACCCACGCGCGCGCGTCTTCGCGCAGCGTCTCGGGAAGCGTCGGTGGTGAAGGGTGCGTCGTCATGTCGGTTTCAGGGGCCCCGTACTTGATAGACGGTTGCCGACACCGCAATCCGCAAACTATTTCTTCGTGCCGTCATGAAGACCTGCCAGGGCGCGGTTCCAGCCGCGCGAACAGAAGATCCTGCGCGGCCTTCAGTTCGTACTCGACGGTCCGCACAGGAATGCCAAGCCGCGTGGCCACGTCCCGCTGCGACCAGCCCTCCAGGCGAACCAGCAGCAGGATCTCGCGGCGGCGCGGCGGCAGGCGCGACAGCAGGCCATCCAGCGCCTCCAGCTGCGAACGGGCCTCGGCGACCTCGGCGGGACCGGGCGCCGGGTCCGGCAGCTCGTTCATCAGCATGTCGATGTCGTCGGACAGCAAGACCTGGCTCTGTGCACGCCGGACGTCGATGGCCAGGTTGACCGCCATGCGCAGCAGATACGCCTGGGGCGTGGCAATGGGGCCCGCCATGGGCTGGCTGCGCTCCAGCTTCAGCCAGGTTTCGTGCAGGGCGTCTTCCGCCAGTTCGCGATTGCCCAGCCGCACGGCCAGGCGCTGCCTGAGCTGCTCGTAGCGTTGCACCAGGAAGCTGCGCAGCAGCGGGATGACGTTCTCCGTCATGCGTCAGTGCACCGTGGCGCAGCGGGGCCCGGGCAACACATCGTGCGGGAGGATGGCCAGCGTGAGCGGCAGCGCCAGGTCCACCGGCGGAGGATGGTCCATCTTCAGAGGGGCCAATGCCGCGAGCATGGCGGCGTCCCGCCCGGGGTCTCCCGAAGACGACACCAGGCGGGCCTGGCCGATGCGGCCCGACGCGGTCACCTGCAGTTGCAGGATCGCGCGGTAGTGGCCGGGGGCCGTTCGAAGATCGGCACACAACGCGTCCCAGACACGGGCCTGGACCAGGGCGTCGTACCCGCGTGGCGAACCGCCGGTCGATGCCACCCCGGGCGCCGCGGCGACGCGCTTCAGGATGAAGGCACCGGAAAGCTGCGTGTCCACGTCGTCCGCGGTGAACCCCGTGCCGGCCAGCAAGGCCCGCAAGGCGGCATGCGGCGCATGGCGCCCGCGCACCGGGGCGGAGGTTCGCCCCGCCACCCACTCGTCGATGAACATCACCGATCGCCCCGACACCGCGGCGTATTGCGCCAGGGCAGCCGCCAAGGGCTGCGCGGGCAGGTCGAAGTCGAGCATCTGCGATTCGGACGACGCGCGGGTGGCGGAGTCTGCCGACTGCACGTCGGTGCCCGAGGCCACGGCCTTCGCTGTCGATCCCCAGGCGATGCAGACGCACACCACGGTGCACGTCAGGCCGGAGACAAAGGCTCGCACGAGCCTGTCGTCCCTGCCCCGGCCCAAGCCCCGTCCAACCACTCGCCCACGACCACCATGCGCTGAAGTCAACAAGGAAGAAGTGGATCGTGTCAGCAAGCTTGTGGGCAGTATTTCAACTCCTGCAAGCATCACATCGGCGAATGACGACCGCGTGACGACCGGTAGGGCCGGGCGCGTCGCCGCGGGGCGCGGGCAGCGCCCTCTTCCGTTGCCGGTCCTGCTAGCGCCCCGGCGTCAGCTGGATCCGTTCCACCGTTTCTTTCTCGACCGCCCCGCGGCTGTAGACCAGCGGCACGTACTTGCCTTCGAGCCACAGCGGCGCCAGGTCGCGGTAGTTCGGGCTGTCGGGGTTGCCCGACTGGCCCGGCGTGTTGATGACGCGCGAGGCGTCCCAGTTGCCCACGTCGAGCACCATGCGGAACGACGCGCCCGAGGTCAGCTTGTAGTCGTTCGCGCGGTAGGTGGCCGCCATCGGCGTGAACGACGAACCGGACATCGGCCAGTCGCCCACCTCGAGCTTCTTGCGCGTGGCCGCATCGACCACGCCGCCCAGCGGATGCCGGAACTCGGCGCGGTGCAAGGCGCCCCACTTCCACCCCGCCGGGTCGGGCCCGAGCTTGGCGGACAGCTCCTGCATGGCGGCGGGCAAGGTCGTCAGCAGCAAGGCATCGCGCTGCGCGTTGCTGACCCAGCCGGACGGGTTCTCCAGCAGCAGCACCATGCGCGTGTTGTCGCCGGGTGCGGCCAGCGCGGCACCGGCATCGCCCGCCCCTGCCTTGAGCACGGCCTGGCGCAGGAACTTGCTGCTCCACACTTCGTACAGCGCGGCGGCTGCGCTGTCGCGGTCCATGGCGCCGTCCCAGCCTTGCAGCAGGCGCAGCGCCGCCGCGGTCTGGGCGTCGTCGCTGCGCTGGCCGGCCAGCAGCTTCAGCAGCCGCTGCGCCGGCGTGGCGACGATGTCGTTCTGCATGCGCTCCGAGTCCTCGATGGTGAAGCGCGAACCCGCCGCCACCTTGGCCGCGAACAGTTCCTTGAGGCGAAGCGCGCGCGCCGCATCGCTCCACTCGTAGCCCACGCCCTTCTTCGCGGCGGGATGGTCGGGCGGGATGTTGTTTTCGTTGGCCGTGACCACGTAGCCGCGCGCGGGGTTGAACTCCGAGGGCAGTTCGTCGCCGTTGCGAAAGCCCGACCATTCATAGCGGCCGTCGCCCGGCACGGGCATGAGGCCGTCCCAGTTCGGACGGATCGGCGTGAGCCCGCCCGGAATCCAGCCGACGTTGCCGCTGCTGTCGGCATACACCTGGTTCTCGCCCGGCGCGCCCCAGCGGTTCATGGCGGCGCGGAACTGGTCCCAGTTGCGCGCGCGCATGTAGTCCATCGAACCGAAGTACGGCGCCATGCCGGGCTCCAGCCAGGCGGCGCGCAAGGCGAAGGCGCGACGCTTGCCGGGCTCCGCGACCAGCACCGGGCCGTGGCGCGTGAAGGTGTTGACCACCTCGCGCGGCGCGGCCTCGCCCTTGACCGCGATGCGCTCGGTGACGCGCGTCATCGGCTCCCAGCGGCCCTGGTAGCGGTACTCCTCGGGGTTGGCCGGGTTGAGCTCGTACACGTACAGGTCTTCCTGGTCCATGTAGAAGCGCGTGAGGCCGAAGGCGATGGTGCCGTTGTGGCCGATCGACAGGCCCGGCAGGAAGGGCTCGCCGGCGCCGATGGCGTCCATGCCGGGCGCGCTCAGGTGCGTCATGTAGCGCAGGCTCGGCGCGCCGTGCGCGCGGTGCGGGTCGTTCGCCAAAATCGGCCGGCCCGTGGACGTGAGCTTCGGCGCGATGACCCAGTTGTTGCTGCCGTAGGCGGCCGTGGGGTCGCCCTGCGCCGCGTCGTCCTGCTCGGCCTTCGCGGCCATCGCCTCGGCGCTGCCCGGCAGCAGCGCGACCGGCGTGGAAGACGCACCTGCGTTCATGCCCACGCGCGTGTTCTCCTTGGTGAAGCGCGGCGCATCGGTTGCCCGCAGGTAGGCCGCGCGCAGCTCCGCCGCCGGAAGGCTGCAGGGATCGAAGCCCTCGGGCACCTTGGGCGTGACCGGTGGATCGAGTTCACGGCGCAGCCAGTCGGCCTTGACGCCCGGCGCGCCGGCGCAGAACGCGCGTGCGCGGTCGACCTCCGAGCTGAAATTGAGCGTGAGCCCGTGGTGCCGGATGCGCACCACGTCTTCGGGCGACCACGTGGACGGCTGGTAGCCCAGCAGCGCGAACTCGGTGGGCAGCAGCGCGGGCTGCGCGCGCACCTGCGCCACGTAGGCGTTGACGCCGGCCGTGAAGGCCTCGGCCACGCGCTTGGCGTCGGAGCCGTAGGCCAGCCATTCGCGGTACATGTCGCCGCGGTAGAGCACGGCGCGCGCGGCGCGGTCGCTCTCGACCCAGGCGGGGCCGAAGTCCTTCGCCATCTCGCCCAGGCCGCGCTTGCGCCACAGGTCCATCTGCCAGAGCCGGTCGCGCGCGGCGATGAAGCCCTGCGCCACGAAGGCGTCGTAGAGCGTGCCGGCGTACAGGTGCGGCACGCCCCAGCGGTCGACCAGCACTTCGGCGGGCTTCTCGAGGCCGGGCACCGCGAAGGATGAGGCGGGGCGCGTGGGCGTGTTCACGCCCGGGGCATTGGACGCACACCCTGCGAGGGCGAGCACCGCCAGCGACACGGCGCCCAGGGAAAGCCGATGGTTCATTCTCTTCATGCAGTTCGTCTCCGGTCTTGTTGTGGATTGGCAGCGGGCAGTATCCCGATTTCTGTCACCCGACGGGTGACAAGGCATGACTTGTAGACTGGCGCGCTATGCAGCCCACCACCCCTTCAACCTCCTCCTGCGACAGCTGGCTCGCCGGCGCGATCCGCCGCATCGAAGCCGACTACCAGCGCAGCGCCGACACGCACCTCATTCCGCTGCCGCTGCCCGCGCTGGCCGCGCACGGCATCGACCTGTACCTGAAGGACGAATCGACGCACCCCACCGGCAGCCTCAAGCACCGGCTCGCGCGCTCGCTGTTCCTGTACGCGCTGTGCAACGGCTGGGTGCGCGAAGGCACGACCATCGTCGAGGCCTCCAGCGGCTCCACCGCCGTGAGCGAGGCCTACTTCGCGCGGCTGCTGGGCCTGCCCTTCATCGCCGTGATGCCGCGCAGCACCTCGCCCGAGAAGGTGGCGCAGATCGCCTTCTACGGTGCAAGCTGCCACTTCGTCGACCACGCTGCGCAGGTGTACGACGAGGCCCGCGCGCTGGCCGAGCGCACCGGCGGCCACTACATGGACCAGTTCACCTACGCCGAGCGCGCGACCGACTGGCGCGGCAACAACAACATCGCCGAGAGCATGTTCCAGCAGATGGCGCGCGAGCGGCATCCGGTGCCCGCGTGGATCGTGGTGGGCGCCGGCACCGGCGGCACCAGCGCCACCATCGGGCGCTACCTGCGCTTTCGCTGCCACGACACGCAGGTGTGCGTGGCCGACCCCGAGGGCTCGGTGTTCTCGGCCTACCACCGCAGCGGCGACGCCACGCTCACGGCGCCCGGCTCGCGCATCGAAGGCATCGGCCGCCCGCGCGTGGAGCCCAGCTTCGTGCGCACCCTGGTCGACCGCATGCTCGAAGTGCCCAACCTCGACTCGGTGGCCGCCATGCATGCGCTGTCGGCGCTGCTGGGCCGCAAGGTCGGCCCGTCGACCGGCACCAACTTCGTCGGCATGCTGGCCGTGGCGCACGAGATGCGCGCGGCCGGCCAGCAGGGCTCGATCCTTTCGCTGCTGTGCGACGCGGGCGAACGCTACCTGCCGAGCTACCACGACGCCGACTGGGTGCGCAACGCCTTCGGCGACATCGCGCCCGCGCAGCAACGCATCGACGCGCTGGTGGCGGGTTGACGATGGCCCTGCGCGCACCTAGCGGCCTCATCGCGCGGCGGCAACTCTTGCTGCTCGCCGCGCTGGCCGCCTCGGGCGCGCCGCATGCCGCCTGGGCCCTGCCCGCGAAAGCACTGCAGTTCCCGCGCGACTTCGGCAGCCACCCCGAGCTGCGCACCGAGTGGTGGTACATCACCGGCCACGGCCAGACCGCCGCGGGGCGCGCGTTCGGCTTCCAGGTGACCTTCTTCCGCTCGCGCGTCGACGCCACGCAGGCCATGCGCTCGGCCTTCGCGGCCAAGCAGCTGGTGTTCGCGCACGCCGCCGTCACCGACCTCGAAGGCCGCGTGCTGCGGCACGACCAGCGCATCGCACGCGCGGGCTTCGACGTGGCCTCGGCCAGCGAGGCCGACACCGACGTGCGGCTGCGCGACTGGTCGCTGGTGCGCGACGCCGGCAGCGGCGCCTACACCGCGCGCATCCCCGCCGGCGAGTTCACGCTCGACCTGCGCTTCGCGCCGTCGCAACCCGTGCTGCTGCAGGGCCGCGAAGGCCTGTCGCGCAAAGGCCCCGAGCCCGAGCAGGCGAGCTACTACTACAGCGAGCCGCAGCTGCAGGCACAAGGCCGCCTCACCTTGCAAGGCCAGGCCCCGTTCGAGATCGCCGGCACCGCCTGGCTCGACCACGAATGGAGCGAGGCGCTGATGCACCCCGAGGCCGTGGGCTGGGACTGGATCGGCATGAACCTCGACGACGGCAGCGCGCTCACCGCCTTCCACCTGCGCCGCCGCGACGGCAGCGCGCTGTGGTCCGGCGGATCGTTCCGCCCGCGCGGTGGCGCGGCGCGCATCTTCCAGCCCGGCGAGGTGCGCTTCGACGCGCTGCGCAGCTGGACCAGCCCGCGCACGCGCGCGAGCTACCCGACGCACTGGCGCATCGACACGCCCGCGGGCCGCTTCGAGGTGCAGGCCCTGCTCGACGACCAGGAACTGGACAGCCGGGGCTCCACGGGCGGTGTGTACTGGGAAGGCTTGAGCGAGCTGCGCGATGCGCAGCAAGGCCAGCGCGTGGGCCGCGGGTACCTCGAGATGACGGGGTACGCGGCGCCGCTGCGGCTGTGAGCCGAAGCACAGCGCGAGGGGCTACTTCACGCCCTGGCTCAGCGCCTGCGCCGTGTTGCGCGACAGCGCGCGGACGTGGTCGTCGATCGCCGAAGCGACCGGCGCGAACTCGGCAGCGCTCAACCGCTTGAGGTCGCGCGGCTCCTGGAAATCCTTGAGCTGCCGCACCCGTTGCCGCTGCTGGGCGAGCATCGGCTCGTAGGCCGCGAGGTTCAGCGGCGGGTCCATGACGAAGACCTTGGCTTCGATCGCGGGCACTGCGTAGTACCGCGTCGACCCCAGCATGCTGCGCGTGAAAAGGCCCGAGTTCTGCATGACGCTCTCGCCGCAGGGCCCGCCGGTGCACTCCATGCGCGCCTGCGTCCGCGTCGCCTCGACGAGGACCACCGCGGCAATCTGGTCGTCCTTCAGCTTGCGTGTCGCCCACGCTTGCGCAGGATTCGCGATCCATCGATCGTGCTTGAAGACGGCCAGCGCGTTGACGGAAGTCGTGGCAAAGCTCGTCAGCCGCACCACCTGGAAGCCGGCTTTTTCGAGCTCCGACGTGAAGGCCTCGTAGACCTTGGCCGTGGGGTTCCAGGGGAACGGGTACGTGGTCGAGAAGTTGTTGAAGACGGTCGTGCCCACGTGCATGTGCTCCGCGGATGCGGTGGGGATGCGGACCAGCAGGCCGACCTTCGCGCCCTTCGCGAGCTGGCCGCCGTTCGGCGGCAGCGGAGGCGGGGTCATGCACCCTGTCAGCGCGAGCGCCACGAAAAGTGCGAGCAGCCATCTGCGCATGGGGGTCTCCTCCATCTTCTTGTCGGTGTGGGCCGGTGCGGCCGGGTGCGGATGATTGTGCCGAGCGCTGCATGCGGCGTCGCCACGGGAACCGGTGGTTTTGGACAGCGTCGGCTTGTCAGTGCCGATGAGGGCCGCGACTCACGCCGAGACCGTCACCCCATTGCGCGCCAGCACCGCCAGCAGCTTCGGAATGTCGGGCGCCGGCCCCGCCGGAATCTCGCGGTCGATGGCGGTGAACATCTGCGCAGCCATCGCGTCCTGCCCCGTGATCTCGAGCATCTGGCCGCCGCCCTTGCCGTAGTGAAAGCCGTGCACCGTGCCGCGCGGCACGTGCACCAGCGTGCCGGGCTGGCACCGATGCGCCTGGCCGTCGCAGAGGAATTCGACCTCGCCGCCGAGCACGTAGAACGACTCGTCCCAGTCGTGACTGTGCGGTGGCGGGCCCGTGCCTTCGTCGCCGCGCTGGAAGGTGACGCCGTAGCTCTGCGTCGAGGCATTCGACGCCAGCACCGTCACCTGCGTGCCGAGCACGTTCAAGGGCGTTTCGCGCCGCTCGGGCGGGAGGACAAAGTACGGAAGAAGGGCCATGGCCGGCTCCTCGAAGTGGGAGCCGGATTCTGCGCCCCGGCCACAGGGGGCACAAGCGGTGGCGCCGCAGGGAGGGTAACCTCCCCGCCGCCGCGCCACCGGCATCGCTACTTCGCGCGGCGGCGCTCGATGAAGGCGATGATCTCGCCCATGATGCCCTTGCGGAAGGCCAGCACGCAGATCACGAAGATCAGGCCCGTGACCATGGTGACCGACTCGCCCAGCGTGTTGAACCAGTCGACGGTCGTGATGCGCGCCAGGAAGTTGCCGAGTTCGCCGATCTTGTTCTCGAGCAGCACGACCACCGCCGAACCCACGATGGGGCCCGACAGCGTGCCCAGGCCGCCCACCAGCGTCATCAGGATGACCTGGCCCGAGGCGGTCCAGTGCACGTCGGACAGCGTGGCAAAGCCCAGCACCAGCGTCTTGAGCGAACCGGCCAGGCCCGACAGCGCGGCCGAGATCACGAAGGCCAGCAGCTTGAAGCGGCTCACGTCGTAGCCCAGCGAGAGCGCGCGCGGCTCGTTTTCCTTGATGCCCTTGAGCACCTGCCCGAACGGCGAGTGGATGGTGCGCACGATCAGCAGGAAGGCCGCGACCACGATCACCAGCGCCACGTAGTACATGGTGAGGTCGTTGGACAGGTCGACGACGCCGAAGAGCTTGCCGCGCGGCACGCCCTGCAGGCCGTCTTCGCCGCCCGTGAACTTGGCCTGCAGCGCGACGAAGAACATCATCTGCGCGAGCGCCAGCGTGATCATCGCGAAGTAGATGCCCTGGCGGCGGATGGCCAGCACGCCGAACAGCCAGCCCAGCAAGGCGCCGGTGAGCGTGCCCGCGATCAGGCCCAGCTCGGGCGTGAGGCCCCAGACCTTGATCGCATGGCCCGCCACGTACGCGGAGCCGCCCAGGAAGGCCGCATGGCCGAAGGACAGCAGGCCGGTGTAGCCCAGCAGCAGGTTGAAGGCCGCGGCGAACAGCGCGAAGCACATGAGCTTCATCACGAACACCGGGTAGGCGCCGAAGAACGGCGCGAGCACCAGGGCGACCAGCAGCAGCGCGTAGACGACGGTGGAGATTTTTTTCATGTTCATGCCGCTCGCCTTATTTCTCTTTGCCGAACAGGCCGGCGGGGCGGATGAGCAGCACGATGACCATGATCACGAACACAACCGTCGAAGAAGCCTCGGGATAGAAAACCTTGGTGAGCCCCTCGATCACGCCCAGGCCCAGGCCCGTGAGGATGGCGCCCATGATGGAGCCCATGCCGCCGATCACGACCACCGCGAACACCACGATGATGAGGTTCTGCCCCATCAGCGGCGACACCTGCATCACCGGTGCGGCCAGCACGCCGGCGAAGGCGGCGAGCGCACAGCCGAAGGCGTAGGTCAGCGTGATCATCAGCGGCACGTTGACGCCGAAGGCTTCCACCAGGCGCGGGTTCTCGGTGCCGGCGCGCAGGTAGGCGCCCAGGCGCGTCTTCTCGATCACGTACCAGGTCGCAAAGCAGATCACCAGCGAGGCCACGACCACCCAGGCACGGTAGTTGGGCAGCACCATGAAGCCCAGGTCGGTGGCGCTGGACAGCAGCTCGGGCGCATCGTAGGGCAGCCCCGACACGCCGTAGACAGAGCGGAACACGCCTTCGATCAGCAACGTGAGGCCCAGCGTGAGCAGCAGGCCGTAGAGGTGGTCGAGCTTGTAGATCCAGCGCAGCAGCAATCGTTCGATGACCACGCCGAACAGGCCGATGAGGACCGGCGCGGCGATCAGCATCACCCAGTAGTTGACGCCCAGGTACTCCATGGCCATCCAGGTGAGGACGGCCCCGAGCATGAACAGCGCGCCGTGCGCGAAGTTGATGACGTTGAGCAAACCGAAGATCACCGCCAGCCCGAGGCTCAGGATGGCGTAGAACGAGCCGTTGACCAGCCCCAGAAGGAGCTGGCTCAACAAGGCGGGAAGGGAAATGTTCATAAGCGTTTCAACGAACCCGGGCGCCGCAGGGGCGCCCGCGGGAGGTCACTTCCAGAGGGCGCAGCGGCTCTCGGCCTTGGTCGTGAAGACTTCTTCGCCCTTGAGCTTCTGGACCACCTTGTAGTAGTCCCACGGCTGCTTGGATTCGGCCGGCGACTTGACCTGCACCAGGTACATGTCGTGCACGAAGCGGCCGTCGGCGCGGATGCTGCCCTTGGCGTAGAAGTCGTCGATGGGCGTGGACTTGAGCGTGGCCATGACCTTGTCGGCATCGACCGTCTTGGCGGCCTGCACGGCCTTCAGGTAGGTCATGGTGGCCGAGTAGTCGGCGGCCTGGATGTCGGTGGGCATGCGCTTGGTCTTCTCGAAGAAGCGCTTGCCGAAGGCGCGCGTCTTGTCGTCGAGGTTCCAGTCCCAGCTGGTGGTCAGCAGCAGGCCTTCGGTGTTCTTCAGGCCCAGGCTGTGCACGTCGGTCACGAACACCAGCAGGCCCACCATCTTCATGCTCTTGGTGATGCCGAACTCTTTCGCGGCCTTGATGCTGTTGATGGTGTCGCCGCCGGCATTGGCCAGCGCCAGCACCTGTGCCTTGGAGTTCTGCGCCTGCAGCAGGAAGGACGAGAAGTCGGAGGTGTTGAGCGGCGCCTTCACCGAGCCCAGCACGGTGCCGCCCTTTTCCTTCACGACCTTGGTCGCGTCGGCTTCCAGGGCCTGGCCGAAGGCGTAGTCGGCGGTCAGGAAGTACCAGCTCTTGTCGCCACGGCCGATCACGGCCGCGCCGGTGCCCTTGGCGAGCGCGACGGTGTCGTAGGCGTAGTGCACGGTGTAGGGCGAGCACTGTTCGTTGGTGAGCGCCGAGCTGCCGGCGCCGTTCACGACGAAGACGCGCTTCTTCTCCTGCGCCACCTTGGCCATGGCCAGGGCCGTGCCGGAGCTGGTGCCGCCGAACAGCATGGTCAGGCCCTGCGTGTCGATCCACTCGCGCGCCTTGGAGGCGGCGATGTCGGCCTTGTTCTGGTGGTCGGCCGTGAGCAGCTCGATGGGCATGCCGTTGACCTTGCCGCCGAAGTCGTCGATGGCCATCTGGATCGCCAGCGCGCCGTTCTTGCCTTCGACGTCGGCGTACAGGCTCGACATGTCGGTGACGAAGCCGATCTTGACCTTGTCCTGCGCCTGGGCGGCACCGGCGGCCAGCGCGGCGGCGGCGAAAACGGCGGAGAGAGCGAATGTGGTGGTCTTCATGGATGTTGTTCCTGTGGGGTGTTCGGTGGTGTCACTTCCAGAGCGTGCACTTGGACTCGGCCTTGGTGGTGAACACCGTGTCGCCGGGCAGTTTCTTCACGAGCTTGTAGTAGTCCCACGGCGTCTTCGATTCGGCGGGCGACTTGACCTGCATCAGGTACATGTCGTGCACGTAGCGGCCGTCGGGGCGGATCTGGCCGGTGCCGAAGAAGTCGTTGAGCTTCATCTTCTTGAGCTCGGCCATGACCTTGTCGGCATCGTCGGTCTTGGCGGCGTCCACGGCCTTGAGGTAGGTCATGGTGGCCGAGTAGTCGGCGGCCTGGATCTCGGTGGGCATGCGCTTGGTCTTGTCGAAGAAGCGCTTGGCGAACTTGCGGGTCTCGTCGTTCAGGTCCCAGTACCAGCTGGTGGTGAACTGCAGGCCCTCGGTGTTCTTCAGGCCCAGGCTGTGCACGTCGCTCAAAAAGATCAGCAGGCCGGCCAGCTTCATCGACTTGCCGATGCCGAACTCCTTGGCGGCCTTGATGCTGTTGACGGTGTCACCGCCCGCGTTGGCCAGGCCCAGGATCTGCGCCTTGGAGTTCTGCGCCTGCAGCAGGAACGACGAGAAGTCGGACGCGTTGAGCGGATGGCGCACCGCGCCGACGATCGTGCCGCCCTTGGCCTTCACGACGGTGGAGGTGTCGGCTTCGAGCGCGTGGCCGAAGGCGTAGTCGGCCGTCAGGAAGAACCAGGTCTTGCCGCCGCCGTCGACCACCGCGGCGCCGGTGCCCTTGGCGAGCGCGACGGTGTCGTAGGCGTAGTGCACGGTATAGGGCGAGCACTGTTCGTTGGTGAGCGCCGACGAGGCCGCGCCGTTGTTGAAGTACACGCGCTTCTTCTCGGCCGCGACCTTGGCCAGCGCCAGGCCCACGCCCGAGTTGGTGCCGCCGAAGACCATGCTCAGGCCTTGCGTGTCGATCCACTCGCGCGCCTTCGAGGCGGCGATGTCGGGCTTGTTCTGGTGGTCGACGGTGAGCAGCTCGACCGGCTTGCCGGCTACCTTGCCGCCGAAGTCGTCGATGGCCATCTGGATCGCCAGCGCGCCGTTCTTGCCTTCGAGGTCGGCGTACAGGCTGGACATGTCGGTGATGAAGCCGATCTTGACCTTGTCCTGGCCTTGCGCCTGGGCGGACGCTGCAAGCGCCAGTGCGCTGAAAGCCAGGGCGAAAGCGGTGAGCTGATTTTTCATGGATGTCTCCGGCAGTAGCAAGAAGGGGTGAAAGAACTCAGACGCCGAGCAACTCGGTCAGCACGGGCATCTTGGCTTCGAGCTCGGCGGCGCCGAACTTCTCGACGATGCGGCCGTGCTCCATCACGTAGAAACGGTCGGCCAGCGGCGCGGCGAAGCGGAAGTTCTGCTCGACCATGACGATGGTGTAGCCCTTGGCGCGCAGCGTGGTGATCATGCGGGCCAGCGCCTGCACGATGACGGGCGCCAGGCCTTCGGAGATTTCGTCGAGCAGCAGCAGCTTGGCGCCGGTGCGCAGGATGCGCGCCACGGCCAGCATCTGCTGCTCGCCACCCGACAGGCGCGTGCCCTGGCTGTGGCGGCGCTCGGCCAGGTTGGGGAACATGGCGTAGATCTCGTCGACCGACATGCCCTGCCCCGCGCCCTTGAGTTCGGGCGGCAGCATCAGGTTTTCTTCGCACGAGAGGCTGGCGAAGATGCCGCGTTCTTCGGGGCAATAGCCGATGCCCAGGTGCGCGATGCGGTGCGTCGCCATCGAGACGGTCTCGACGCCGTTGACCTTGATGCTGCCCTTGCGGGCGCCGGTGAGTCCCATCACGGCGCGCATCGTCGTCGTGCGGCCCGCACCATTGCGGCCCAGCAGCGTGACGACTTCACCCGGCTGCACGACCATGTCGACGCCGTGCAGCACGTGCGATTCGCCGTACCAGGCCTGCAGGCCCTTGATTTCGAGTGCAGCGGTCATCAGTGAGCCCCCTGCATTTCGCCGTCGGTGGTGCCCATGTAGGCCTCCATCACCTGCGGGTTCTTCGAGACTTCGGCGTACGGGCCTTCGGCCAGCACGGCGCCGCGCTGCAGCACCGTGATGGTGTCGGCGATGGTCGAGACCACGCTCATGTTGTGTTCGACCATCAGGATGGTGCGTCCGGCCGACACGCGCTTGATGAGCTCGGCCACGCGGTGCACGTCTTCGTGGCCCATGCCCTGCGTGGGTTCGTCCAGCAGCATCAGCTCGGGCTCCATGGCCAGCGTGGTGGCGATCTCGAGCGCGCGCTTGCGGCCGTAGGGCAGGTTCACGGTCTGTTCGTCGGCCAGCTCTTCGAGGCCCACCTCGGCGAGCAGTTCGCGGGCGCGCGCATCGAGCGGCTTGAGCGACTTCTCGCTCTTCCAGAAGTGGTACGAGGTGCCGAGCTTGCGCTGCAGGCCCAGGCGCACGTTCTCGAGCAGCGTGAGGTGCGGGAACACGGCGGAGATCTGGAACGAGCGGATCACGCCGCGCCGCGCAATCTGCGCCGGGCGTTCGCCCGTGATGTCGTGGCCGTTGAACAGGATCGTGCCGGCCGTGGGCTCGAGGAATTTGGTGAGCAGGTTGAAGCAGGTCGTCTTGCCGGCACCGTTGGGGCCGATGAGCGCGTGGATCGAACCGCGCTTCACCGAGAGGTCGACCTTGCTGACCGCGGTGAATCCCTTGAATTCCTTGGTGAGCTGGCGTGTTTCAAGAATGACGTCGCTCATCTCGCGGCGTCGTCCGTGTGCGGAAAAAAGAAATCGGTCATGCGGTCCATCTCAATGCGCCACCATCGAGCGCGGACCGATTGTTGGTGGCTGCTATGCAATTGCATACTGGGGCAAATGCCTATGCTGCACTGCAACCATTCACAGAGTGCGCACCCTCTGTGCGAGCGACTGTCGTCCCGACGACATTGCGCACCGCAGCACGCACACCTGCGAACGCGCGATGCATGCACGCGCACCGTCATGAGGATGTCGGGCACGCATGCACGCTTCGTGAAAAACTGGCGTGCCCGCTGCGCTGCCGCGATGCGCTTTCACCCGGATTGAATCCACCACCGCCATGCCGAACTTCCGCTCCCCCGAATTCCTTGCCAGCCACATCGCCCACACGCTGGCGTTCTACGCGCCGCGCAGCCGCGATGCCTCGGGCGGCTTCTTCCATTTCTTCACCGACGACGGCACGGTGTACGACCGCCGCACGCGCCACCTCGTGAGCAGCACGCGCTTCGTGTTCAACCACGCGATGGCGTGGCGCCGCTTCGGCCGGCCCGACGATCTTGCGGCGGTGCACCACGGCCTGGCGTTTTTGCAGACCGCGCATGCGCAGCCGAATGGTGGCTATGCATGGCAGATCGACTGGGATGGCCATCAAGCCACCGTGCAGGACGGCACGCAGCACTGCTACGGCCTGGCCTTCGTGCTGCTGGCGCACGCGCATGCGCTGATGGCCGGCGTCGAGGAAGCACGCGCCGGCCTCGCGCACACCCGCGACCTGATGGAACGGCATTTCTGGGAACCGGCGCACCAGCTGTACGCCGACGAGGCCACGCCCGCCTGGCAGGTCGGCCCCTACCGCGGCCAGAACGCCAACATGCACGCCTGCGAGGCGATGCTCGCGGCCTACGACGCCACGCGCGAGCCCTTCTACCTTCAGCGCGCACGCACGCTGGCCGAAAGCATCACGGGCCGGCAGGCCGCGCTCGCCGACGGGCTGGTGTGGGAGCACTACCGCGAGGACTGGTCGGTCGACTGGGACTACAACCGCGGCGACAAGACCAACATCTTCCGGCCCTGGGGCTTCCAGACCGGCCACCTCACCGAATGGGCCAAGCTGCTGCTGCAGCTCGAGAGCCACCTGGGCTCCGACGCGCCGGGCACCGAATGGATCGTTCCGCGTGCACGCCACTTCTTCGACACCGCGATGCAGCGCGGCTGGGACGCCGCGCACGGCGGGCTGGTCTACGGCTTCGGGCCCGATGGCGCGGTGTGCGACAGCGACAAGTACTTCTGGGTGCAGGCCGAAAGCTTCGCCGCCGCCGCCCTGCTCGCGGTGCGCACGGGCGACGCCGGCTACTGGGACTGGTACGACCGGATCTGGGCCTACAGCTGGGCGCACTTCGTCGACCACACGCACGGTGCGTGGTACCGCATCCTCACGCCGCAGAACGCGAAGATCAGCGACGAGAAGAGCCCGGCGGGCAAGACCGATTACCACACGATGGGTGCGTGCCATGACGTGCTGAAGGCGCTGGGGCACGGCGTCAAATAGCCGCGTCACCCTTCAATATCCGCACAAATCTTGTGCGGCCACGCCTCTACCCCGCAGCGCGCGGGCTGCCTACGCTTCAGGCCTTCTTTCACTCACGCAGAGAACACATGAAGCACCCCAGCATCCGCAGCCTTACCGGCGCCGTGCCCACGAGCCGTCTCGATCCCGCCGCCACGGCGCTGATCGCGATCGATTTCCAGAACGAGTACTTCGACGGGCGCATGCCCATCCCCGACGGACTGGCCGCCTTGCGCCAGACCCGGCGCCTGATCGATGCCGCCGACCGGCATGCGATGCCGGTGTTCCATGTGCAGCACGTGGCGCCCGCCGACAGCCCGATCTTCGCGGAAGGCAGCCATGCCTTCGGCATCCACGACGAACTGCGCCCTGCCCCGCAGCACACGGTGCTGCGCAAGGCCACGCCGAGTGCCTTCGCGGGCACTGCGCTCGAAGCCGAGCTGCAGGCACGCGGCATCACGACGCTGATCCTCACGGGCCTCATGACGCACATGTGCGTGTCGGCCACGGCCTTCGATGCCGCACCGCGCGGCTACCAGAGCCTCATCGTGGGCGATGCCTGCGCGACGCGCGACCTCGACCTGGAGGAAGGCGGCGTGCTGGGCCACCGCGAACTGCATCGCGCAGCGCTGCGCGGCGTGTCGGATGTGGTGGCCGAGGTGCGCTCGACCGAGGAGGTATTGCGGCTGCTGGAGGCGAAGGCCTGAACGGCCTCAGTCGCCGCCCTGCCCGTCCGCGGGCAGGTAGCGCGCGGCAGCAAAGTCGACAAACGCCCGCACCTTCGGCGACAGGTGCCGGTTCTGCGGATACAGCGCATACAGGTTCAACGGCTGCTGGCGGAATTCGGGCAGCACGCGCACCAGTTCGCCGCGCGCCACAGGGTCGCGCACGAGGAACGCCGGCGACGCCGCCAGCCCCGTGCCCGCCAGCGCGGCGCTGCGCAGCACGAGCCCGCTGTTGGCCTGCAGCCGCCCACCCACATCCACGGTGTGGACGCTGCCGTCCGGCGCGGTGAAGCTGGGCAGGGCGGCCTTCGCGGCCAATGAATAGTTCAGGCAGTCGTGCGCCGCCAGGTCGGCGGGCGTTCGCGGCGTGCCGCGCCGCTGCAGGTAGGCGGGCGATGCCACCCACCACTCCTCGAAGCTCGCGAGGCGCTTGACGATCAGCGTCGAGTCCGAGAGTGCATACGCCAGTCGCAATCCCACGTCGAAGCCCTCTTCGATCAGGTCGACGAAGCGGTCGTTGCACACGAGGTCGGCCTTGACCTGCGGGTGCGCGTCGAGAAAAGCCGGCAGCCACTGCGCCAGTTCCTCCAGCCCGAAGGACATCGGTGCGTTGATGCGCAGCAGGCCCGTGGGCTCCACCTGGTGCTGCGCCACGACCAGCGCCGCAGTCTCGACCTGGTCGAGGATCTGCCGCGCGTGCTCGTAGTAGGTCTGGCCCGCCTGCGTGAGCGCGAAGCGGCGCGTGGTGCGGTTCAGCAGCTGCACGCCCAGCGCCGTTTCCAGCTGCTTGACGTGGCGCGAGACCACCGTGTGCGACACGTCCATCGCGTCGGCCGCGGCGGTGAAGCCGCCGGCCTCCACGACGGCGCGGAACGCCTTCATGGCCGCGAACTGGTCCATGCGCGAGCGCTGCCGGTTGTCAGTGCGCGCCGGCGGCCGCGTCGCCGCCCGCGCCGCCCTTTTGCGGCCGTGCCAGCCACACCAGCGGAATCAGCAGCAGGAACAGCACCGCCGAGGCATAGAAGATGTCGTTCGTTGCAAGCATGAACGACTGCTGGTCGACGAGGCGGTTGATCTGGCCGAGCACCTGCTCGGTGCTGAAGCCGCTGCTCGTCAGCCCCGAGATGGCGCTGGTGGCCGCGCTGTTGCCCGGGTTCACCGACTCCACCAGCTGCGCGTGGTGCAGGGCCGCGCGGCTGTCCCACAGCGTGGTGGCGATCGAGGTGCCCATGGCGCCCGCCGTGATGCGCAGGAAGTTCGACAGCCCCGACGCGGCCGGGATGCGGTCGGGCGTGAGGCCCGACAGCGTGATGGTCACCAGCGGAATGAAGAAGAACGCCATCGCGATGCCCTGGATGATCGTCGGGATGATGATCGTCACGAAGTCGGCCTGCGTGTTGAAGTTCGAGCGCATCCACAGCACCAGCGCGAACACGAGGAACGAGAAGGTCGCGTAGCGGCGCGGGTCGATCTTGGACACTGTGAGGCCCACCACCGGCGAGAAGAAGATCGCCAGCAGCCCCACGGGCGCCATGATCATCCCCGCCTGCGTGGCGGTGTAGCCCATCCACTGCTGCAGCCACAGCGGCAGCAGCACCACGTTGCCGAAGAACAGGCCGTAGGCGATGGCCGTGGCCACCGCGCCCGACCAGAAGTTGCGCCGCTTGAACAGCGACAGGTCGACCACCGGATGCTTGTCGGTCAGCTCCCAGACCAGGAAGAACGCAAAGCCGACCACGGCCACCACGGCCATCGTGACGATCTCGGCCGAGTGGAACCAGTCCAGCTCCTTGCCCTTGTCGAGCATGAGCTGCAGCGAGCCCACCCACAGCACCAGCAGCGCCAGGCCGATGGCGTCGATCGGCACCTTGTGCGTCTTGCTCTCGCGCTTGTGGTACAGCGTCCAGGTGATGGCCGCGGCCACGATGCCGACCGGGATGTTGATGTAGAAGATCCACGGCCACGAGATGTTGTCGGTGATCCAGCCGCCGAGCAGCGGTCCCATCACGGGCGCGACCAGCGTCGTCATCGACCACATGGCCATGGCCAGGCCGGCCTTGGCCTTCGGGTAGCTCGACAGCAGCAGCGTCTGCGACAGCGGGATCATCGGCCCCGCCACGAAGCCCTGGAGCGCGCGAAACAGGATGAGCGTGGTCATGTTGGGCGCCAGGCCGCACAGCAGCGAAGCGACCATGAACAGGATCACGCTGGCCATGAACAGGCGCACCTGGCCGAAGCGCTGGGTCATGAAACCCGTGAGCGGCACCGCGATGGCGTTGGCCACCGCGAAGCTGGTGATGACCCAGGTGCCTTGCGTGGTGCTCACGCCAAGGTCGCCCGAGATGGCCGGCAGCGACACGTTGGCGATCGACGAGTCGAGCACGTTCATGAAGGTGGCGGCGGACAGCGCGACCGTGCCCCACACGCGGGCGGAGCCCTCGAGCGGGGGGTGCGCGATGTAAGCGGGAGCAGCAGTGGCCATGGCGCGGGCTGTGAGGGTTCAGCGGCCGGCGGCGATCAGCCCGGCTGGCCCTGCGTGGCGGCGTGCACGGCCGGTGCGGCGGCGGACGCCGCCGGGCGGCTCACGGCTGCCGTGGGCGCACCGCGGCCGAGGTTGGCGGCCACGATGCGGTCCACCTCGGCGTCGGCGCCGCGGTCGAGCTGGCTGTAGACCTGCGTCTGCGCGAAGGCGGTGCTGCGCGGCGCGTCGGCCAGCATCTTGCCGGTCTTCTGCGTGATGTCGATCTCGGCGTCCATCGACAGGCCGATGCGCAGCGGGTTGGCCTTGAGCTGCTCGGGATCGAGCGCGATGCGCACGGGCACGCGCTGCACCACCTTGATCCAGTTGCCGGTGGCGTTCTGCGCCGGCAGCAGCGCAAAGGCGGCGCCGGTGCCCACGCCCAGGCCGGCCACCTTGCCGGTGTACTCGACCTTCTTGCCGTACACGTCGGCGGTGAGCTTCACGGGCTGGTCGATGCGGATGTTGCGCAGCTGCACTTCCTTGAAGTTGGCGTCGACCCACAGCTGGTGCAGCGGCACGATGGACATCATCGGCGTGCCGGCGGCCACGCGCTGGCCCAGCTGCACGGTGCGCTTGGCCACGTAGCCGTCGACCGGCGCGGGCATGGCCACGCGCTGCGTGGCGAGGTAGGCCTCGCGCACCTTGGCGGCGGCGGCCAGCACGCTCGGGTGCTGCGCCACGCTGGTGCCTTCGGTCAGCGACTGGTTGCTGGCCAGCGCCTCGCGCGCGGCGACCACGCCGGCCTGTGCGGCGGCCAGTGCGCTCTTGGCGTTGGCCAGCTGCGTCTCGGCGTGGTTCAGTTCTTCCTTCGACACGGCGCCGTTGCCCGACAGCGCGCGGCGGCGCTGCAGGTCGTCCTGCGCCTTGGCGATGTCGCTCTGGGCCTTGGCGATGTCGCTCTGGCGCAGCGTGACCTGCGCGGCCAGCGAACCGTTGTTCGCGTACAGCGTGCGCACCTGGCGCACGGCCTGCGCGAGCGCGGCCTCGGCCTGCTCGAGCGCGACCTTGGCATCGGCCGGGTCGAGCTGCACCAGCGGCTGGCCGGCCTTCACGAAGTCGGTGTCGTCGGCGCCGATGGCCATGACGGTGCCGCCGATCTGCGGCGTGATCTGGATGACGTTGCCCTGCACGTAGGCGTTGTCGGTGTTCTCGTAATGGCTGGCGACCAGCCATTCGTACAGGCCCCAGCCGCCGCCGGCGACCAGCACCACGGCGGTGAGCGCGGTGAGTGCGCGGCGGCGCTTGCCGTTGCTTGCAGGCGCCTCGGGCGCTGCGGTGGTGGGCACGGGGGAAGCGGATGTCGGAGTGTTGTTATCGCTCATGATGGAGTTCTTTCCGAAGAAGGCGGATCAGCAAATCAATTCCGGGTGGCAGCCGTCGGGGCCGCAGCCGTGGCGGTGGCCGGCAGCTGCCAGCCGCCGCCCAGGGCGCGCGCCAGGCCCACCTGCGTGTCGAGCGCGCGGGCCGCCAGGTCGACCGCGAGCCGGCGCTGGGCCAGCACGGCGGTTTCGGCGGTCAGCACGTTGAGGTAGTTGCCCAGGCCCGCTCGGTAGCGCTGCACGGCAATGTCGTAGGCGCCTTCGGCGGCCGTCTGCGCGGCGCGCTGCTCGGTCTGCTGGCGCACGATCGACTGCGCGCTCGAGACCTGGTCGGCCGCGTCGCGCACGGCGTCGAGCACGGTGGCGTTGTAGCTCTCGATGGCCACGTCGAGGTCGGCCGACTTGCCGCGCAGGTTGGCGCGCAGGCGCCCGCCTTCGAAGATCGGCAGGTGGATGGCCGGGCCCACGCCCCACTGCTCGCTGCCCGACTTGAGCAGCTTGCCGAAACCCAGGCTCTGGAAGCCGGCAAAGGCCGTGAGGTTCACGTTGGGATAGAACTGGGTCTTGGCATTGGCCACGTCGCTGGTGGCCGCTTCGACGCGCCAGCGTGCGGCGGCGATGTCGGCGCGGCGGCCCAGCAGGTCGGCCGGAATGTTCGCCTGCAGCGCCATCGGCTTCACGCCCGCGAGCACTGGCGGCTTGAGCGAGGCCGACACGTTGGGCTGGCCCACGAGCGCATCGAGCGCGTGCTGCTGCAGCGCGATCTGCTCGTTGAGCGCTTCGATCTGCTGGCGGGCTTCAGGCAAGCCGCCTTCGCTCTGGCGCAGTTCGAGGCGCGTATCGAGGCCAGCCGAGACGCGGTCGCGCACCAGCTTGAAGGTCTCGTCGCGCTGGGCCAGCGTGCGCTTGGCCACTTCGACCTGTTCGTTCAGGCGCGCCCACTGGAAGTAGCTGCGCGCCACGTTGCTCGCAAGCAGCACACGCGCGGCATCGGCGTCGGCCGCTGCTGCGTTGGCCGCGCCGAGGGCGGTGTCGAGTGCGCTGCGGTTCTTGCCGAAGAAGTCGAGCTCCCAGCTCGCGCCGAGCTGCAGCAGACCGATGTTCTGCGTCGAGCCGCCCAGCGGCGCCGGGTAGATGTAGTTGCTGTTGAACTTCTGGCGGTTCAGGTTCAGGTCGGCGCCGACCTTGGGCAGCAGCGCCGCACCGGCGATGTCCGCCGAGGCCTGGGCGCGCACGAGGCGCGCACGCGCGACCTGCAGGTTCGGGTTGCCGGCCACGGCCTGGTCGACCAGCGCGTTGAGCTGGCTGTCGCCGAAGGCCTGCCACCACTGGCTGTCCAGGCTGGGGACGGGCGCGCGCGCGGGGTCGGCCGCGATGCCGAGCGTGGTCGCATCGCGGAACTTGGCGTGCGAGCCGATGCCGGCCATGTCGGCGCAACCGGCGAGCGCGACCACCGCCAGCGCGGCGGCCACGACGGGCGTGCGGCGCAGCGCCCGCACGGCGAAAGACTCAGTCATTCTTCTCTCCACGGGCCGCGAGGCCCTGTGCGTTGTCGAGGATGCGGCGCAAGTAGTCCTTGAGCTGCTCCCATTCTTCGAGGCTGAAGCCGGCCAGGTACTCGTTCTGCACCCGGCTCAGCACATAGGGCACTTCCTTCGCGGCCGCACGGCCTTCGTCGGTGAGTTCGATGTTGACCACGCGGCGGTCTTCGAGCGAGCGCACGCGGCGGCACAGGCCCTTGGCCTCGAGGCGGTCGAGCAGGCGCGTCATGGCGCCGGTGTCGAGCTCGCAGGCGCGGGCCAGTTCGGCCACGGTGGTGGCGGCGCCGACGTGCAGCTTGTACAGCGGCACCCACTGCGGGTACGTGGGGCTGCCCGGCTCGCACATGCGCGTGCCGACGGTCTGGCCCACGGACGTGACGATGCGGCGCATCAGGTAGCCGATGCTCTCTTCGGCGCGGTAGTCCTCGGCGCGATAGAAGTCGGCCGGCGGGCGCACGGCCTCGTCGGGCGTCGGAGGGACCGGGGAAATGGGGGCATCGCTCATGCCTGAAATATTAGTTGTCATGGCAATTACTGTCAAGGCGACCTTTGTGGGGGCAAGGGCTCGGTAGAATTCGCGCCCATGGCTTCTTCCCCTCCGTCGTCCTCCGCAGCCAAGGGTTCGCCCCGCTCGCTGTCGGGGTTGCGCCCCTTCCTTCGCCCCTACCGCGTGCAGATCGTCCTGGCGGGGGTCTTCCTGGTGATGGCGGCGGTCACGACGCTGGCTTTTCCTATCGCCCTGCGTAGCCTGATTGACGGCGGCCTGGTCAGCGCCGACAAGGGCGCCCAGACCATGGCGCTGCGCGAGCACTTCGGCGCCCTCTTCGCGGTGGCCGTGGCGCTGGGCCTGTTTTCGGCGGCGCGCTTCTATACGGTGAGCTGGCTCGGCGAGCGCGTCACGGCCGACCTGCGCAACGCGGTCTACGGCCATGTGCTGCAGCAGAGCCCGGCCTTCTTCGAGACCACGCAGACCGGCGAGGTGCTGTCGCGCCTCACGGCCGACACCACGCTGGTGCAGACGGTCGTTGGCTCATCGCTGAGCATGGGCCTGCGCAATGCCGTCATGGGCGTGGGCGCGCTGGCGGTGCTGGTCTGGACCAACCCCTATGTGATGGTGCAGGTGCTGGGCATCCTGGTGCTGGTGGTGCTGCCGAGCATGTGGTTCGGCCGCCGCGTGCGCAAGCTGTCGCGCGCCAGCCAGGACCGCGTGGCCGACTCGAGCGCCATCGCGGCCGAGGTGCTGAACGCGATTCCGGTGGTGCAGAGCTACACGGCCGAAGGCCGCGAGGCCGACCGCTTCAACAGCTCGACCGAAAACGCCTTTCATACCGCCGTGCGCCGCACGCGCGCGCGCTCGGTGCTCGTGGCCTTCATCATCATCGCCACCTCGGCCGCCCTGCTCTGGGGCCTGTACGAAGGCACGCAGGCCGTGCTGCGCGGCGACATCACGGCTGGCCACCTGGGCCAGACCGTGGTCTACGTGGCGATCCTGGCGAGCGCCACCGCGGTGCTCGGCGAGGTGTACGGCGACCTGCTGCGCGCCGCCGGCGCCACCGAGCGCCTGATGGAACTGCTGCACGCGCCGACGGCCATCGCCTCGCCCGCACGGCCGGCGGTGGCGCCGGTTCCCGCCGCGGGCAGCGCGATCCGCTTCGACGCGATCACCTTCCACTACCCTTCGCGGCCGGGCACGCCGGCGCTGCGCGACTTCAGCCTGGACATCGCGCCGGGCGAGACCGTGGCGCTGGTGGGATCGAGCGGCGCGGGCAAGAGCACGGTGTTCCAGTTGCTGCTGCGCTACTACGACCCGCAGTCGGGCCGCATCGTGCTCGATGGTGCGTCGCTGGACGCGCTTGCGCTGCACGACCTGCGCACCCGCATCGGCCTCGTGCCGCAGGACGCGGTGATCTTCTCGGCCAGCGCCTTCGAGAACATCCGCTACGGCCGGCCCGACGCCAGCGCCGACGAGGTGCACGCCGCGGCGCGCGCCGCCTTCGCACACGACTTCCTGCAGGCCCTGCCCGAGGGCTACGACACCTTCCTGGGCGAACGCGGCGTGCGGCTGTCGGGCGGCCAGCGCCAGCGCATCGCCATCGCGCGGGCCATCCTGAAAAACCCGCCGCTACTGCTGCTAGACGAAGCCACCAGCGCACTCGACGCCGAGAGCGAGCGCATGGTGCAGGCCGCGCTCGAATCGGCGATGGAAAACCGCACCACGCTCGTGATCGCCCACCGCCTGGCGACCGTGCAGAAGGCCGACCGCATCATCGTGCTGGACCACGGCGGCATCGTCGAACAGGGAACGCACGCGGCGCTGGTGGCGCAAGGCGGCGTGTACGCGCGGCTGGCCGCGCTGCAGTTCACGGCCTGAGCGGGCCGGGCCGGACGGGCTCGTCGCCGAGCCGGCCGGTTACTGCAGGGTTTCTTTCAGCGCCGCCGGAATCGGCAGCGCCATCACCGGAATGCCTTCATCGAGCAGCGCCTCGGTCTGCTCCGGTGTGGCCTGGCCGCGGATGCCACGCTCGGCGGTTTCGCCGTAGTGCATCTTGCGCGCCTCGTCAGCAAAGCGGTCGCCGACGTCTTCGGTCTTGGCCAGCACTTCGCGCACGGCGCGCATCCAGCGGGCTTCGGGTGAAGTCGAAGATGCCGAGACCTGCGTGGAAGGCGCTGCGGGCGCCGACGGTGCGTGCGCTGCGTCGCCGCGCCCTTCTTCCTTCGGCGCCTTGGCGTTGCTCAGGTTCAGGCGGGGCGCGCTCAGCAGCTTGACGATGGCGGTGTCGCCGCAGACCGGGCACTCGACCAGGCCGCTCGCGAGCTGGCTGTCAAACGCTTCATTGGACGCAAACCAGCCCTCGAAGCCGTGGCCGTGCGTGCAGCGGAGATCGAGGACCTTCATGCGCGGATTATCCCGCGCCGCCTTGCGAGGCTGCGGCCTGCCAATCCAGTGCCCATGCGCCCGAGAGGACGTTCTGCAGCCACAGGGCGCAGGTGAGCGTCTTCGCGTCGGTCACGGTGCCGTCGCGGCACCAGCCGATGAGCTCCTGCGGCGTGGCGGTGAACACGTCGAGAAACTCGCCGTGGTCCAACTGGCGCTCGCCCAGCGAGAGGCCGCGTGCGAAATAGATGTGAATGATTTCGGTCGAGTACGCCACCGCCAGGTGCGTGGCGCCCGCATGCGCCCATTCGCGCGCGGAGTAGCCGGTTTCCTCGAGCAGTTCGCGCTGGCCGCACAGCAGCGGATCTTCGCCGGCGTCGAGCTTGCCCGCGGGAAACTCGACGATCACGCGGTCCACCGGGTAGCGGAACTGGCGCTCCAGCACCACGCGGCCGTCGTCGAGCAGCGGAATCACCACCACCGCACCGGGGTGCACCACGTACTCGCGCGTGGCACTATGGCCGTCAGGCAGGCGGATGGTGTCGCGCTTGGCGTGCAGGAACTTGCCCTTGAAGAGCTCTTCGCTGCTGATGAGCGCTTCCTTCAGATGCGAATCGGGGGCGGAAGAAGTCATGTCGGTCAGTGCCTGTGCTTCATCAGGTAGCGCCAGGTGAACCCCGGGAAGGCCAGCACGACGAACAGCGAAGCCGTCACCGCGTAGAACTCCCAGCCCTGGGCGGCGATCTGCCCTGCCCTGCGCTCGAACAGCAGGCCGATGCCGCCGGCAATGAAGTACAGCACCACCAGTTCGCCGAAGCGGATGGCGAGCGACTTGTGCGGAGTCGACAGCGGCACCGCCCCGAACAGGCGCTCATTCAGGAACGGCAGGTTGGCGGCCACCAGGGCCACCAGCAGCACCACCCAGACCGACGCGGTTTGCGACACCGTGTTGCGGACCGCGTCAGTGGGCCAGCGTGGCCGCGATAGCGTCGTAGCACAGCGTCATCAGACCGCCGGGCAGCACGCCAAGAATCAGGATCAGCGCGCCGTTGATCGTGAGCACGGTGCGCACGTCGAACGAGGCCGACACGGTGGTCGCCGTGACGGGCGCGTCGAAGTACATGACCTTGACCACGCGCAGGTAGTAGAACGCGCCGATCAGCGAGGTGATCACGGCGAACACGGCCAGGCCGATGTAGATGGCGGCGCCCGAGGCGATCAGCGCCTGCAGCACGGCCAGCTTGGCGTAGAAGCCAACGAGTGGCGGCAGGCCGGCCAGCGAGAACATCGCGATGGCCATCACGCCGGCGTACAGCGGGCTGCGCTGGTTGAGGCCGGCCAGGTCGGTGATCTCTTCGCTTTCGAAGCCTTCGCGCGCCAGCAGCAGGATGATGCCGAAGCTCGCCAGCGTGGTCAGCACGTAGGTCACGACATAGAACATCGCGGCGCTGTAGGCGGCCTGCGCGTTCTGCGTGCCCTGCAGGTCGGAACCCGCCACCAGGCCCAGCAGCATGAAGCCCATCTGCGCGATGGTCGAATAGGCCAGCATGCGCTTGAGATTGCTCTGCGCGATGGCGGCCAGGTTGCCGATCACCAGCGACGCCACCGCCAGCACGGCGAGCATCTGCTGCCAGTCGATGGCCAGCGGCTGCAGGCCGTCGACCAGCAGGCGGATGATGATGCCGAAGGCAGCCAGCTCGGGCGCGGCGCCGATCAGCAGCGTGATCGCCGTCGGCGCGCCCTGGTAGACGTCGGGCACCCACATGTGGAACGGTGCGGCACCGACCTTGAACGCCAGGCCGGCCACGATGAAGACCAGGCCGAACACCAGCACCTGGTGGTTCACCTTGCCGGTCGAGATCGCCTTGAACACTTCGTTCAGGTCGAGCGAGCCGGTCGCGCCGTACATCATCGACAGGCCGTACAGCAGGAAGCCGCTGGCCATGGCGCCGAGCACGAAGTACTTCATGGCGGCTTCGCTGGCCACCGCGTTGTCGCGGCGCAGCGCCACGAGCGCGTAGCTCGACAGCGTGAGCAGCTCGAGGCCGAGGTAGATCAGCAGGAAGTTGCTGCCGCCGATCATCACGAACATGCCCAGCAGCGCCAGCATGCTGATCGTGAACATCTCGCCGCCGCGCAGCATCTCGCGGTCGGCCGCGTAGGGACGGCCGTAGACCAGCGTCACCATCAGGGCCAGCGAAGCGAAGCACTTGAGCCAGTTGCCCATCGTGTCGCTCACCACCATGCCGCCGAAGCCGTAGGAGGTCTTGCCGCCGACAGCGGCCAGGCCCGTGAGCACGGCCACCGCCGCCAGCGTGAGCAGCGTCAGGATGTAGGTGCGGGTGCGGCGCGGGCTCGTGTCCGACAGGTCGACCAGCGCAATGATGCAGGCCATGACCAGCAACACGATTTCGGGGTAGATCGTCACCCAGCTGAGTTTGTCAATCATCTCGTTCTCTTCTTCAGCGTGGCATCAGACGGGCAGCTTCGAAATCGCCACGTGGCGCAGAAGCTCGACGACGGAGGCATCCATCGCGTCGGTGAAAGGCTTCGGGTACAGGCCCATCCACAGCACGGCGATGGCCAGCAGCGAGAGCATCAGGAATTCGCGGGCGTTGATGTCCTTCAGTTCCTTGACGTGGTCGTTGCCGACCGGGCCCAGGTACACGCGCTTGTACATCCAAAGGGTGTAGGCAGCGCCGAAGATCAGTGCGGTGGCAGCGCCCAGGCCGACCCAGAAGTTGGCCTTGACGGCGCCCAGGATCACCATCCATTCGCCCACGAAACCGGCGGTGCCCGGCAGGCCGCAATTGGCCATGGCGAACAGCAGCGCGAACGCGGCGAACTTGGGCATGGTGTTGACCACGCCGCCGTAGTCGGCGATCTGGCGCGAGTGCACGCGGTCGTACAACACGCCGATGCCCAGGAACATGGCGCCCGACACGAAGCCGTGGGCAATCATCTGCACGATGCCGCCGGACACGCCGAGTTCGTTGAAGATGAAGAAGCCCAGCGTCACGAAGCCCATGTGGGCGACCGACGAGTACGCCACCAGCTTCTTCATGTCCTGCTGCACCAGCGCAACCAAGCCCACGTAGATCACGGCGATGAGCGACAGCGCGATCATGAGCCAGGCCCACTCGTGCGAAGCGTCAGGCGCGATGGGCATCGAGAAGCGCAGGAAACCGTAGGCACCCAGCTTCAGCATGATCGCGGCCAGCACGGCCGAACCGCCCGTAGGGGCCTCGACGTGCACGTCGGGCAGCCAGGTGTGAACCGGCCACATCGGCACCTTGACGGCGAAGGCCGCAAAGAAGGCGAAGAACAGGAAGGTCTGCGCGGTCGAGCCCAGCGGCAGCTTGTGCCAGCTCAGGATGTCGAAGCTGCCGCCCGACTTGTTGTACAGGAAGATCAGCGCGACCAGCATCAGCAGCGAGCCAAGCAGCGTGTACAGGAAGAACTTGAACGCCGCGTAGATCTTGTTCGGGCCGCCCCAGATGCCGATGATCAGGTACATCGGGATCAGCGTGGCTTCGAAGAACACATAGAACAGGATGCCGTCGAGCGCCGAGAACACGCCGATCATGAAACCCGACAGGATCAGGAACGCGCCCATGTACTGGTTCACGCGCTCGGTGATCACTTCCCAGGCCGAGATCACGACCACGACCGTGATGAACGAGGTCAGCAGCACCAGCCACAGCGACATGCCATCGATGCCCAGGTGGTAGTTGACGTTGAAGCGCGAGATCCAGCTCGTCTTCTCGACGAACTGCATCGCGGCGGTTCCGTTCTGGAAGCGCGTGAACAGCGGCACCGTGACCAGGAAGCTCACGATGGCACCGACGAGCGCGACCCAGCGCACGCCCTTGGCGTGCTCGTCGCGGCCAAACGCCAGCAGCACGGCGCCGAATGCGATCGGCACCCAGATGGCAAGGCTCAACAAACCCATTTTTCTTTTTCTCCAGCGTTCGGGCTCAACGTTTGAACCAGACGAAGTACGTCATCAGGATGAAGATGCCCAGCAGCATCGCGAAGGCGTAGTGGTAGATGAAGCCCGACTGCAGCCAGCGCACGACGCCGGCCACGCGACCCACCACCTTCCAGGAACCGTTGACGAGCGCGCCGTCGATCAGCGCCTGGTCGCCGCCCTTCCACAGGCCCGTGCCGAGCAGGCGCGCACCGCGGGCGAGGATGTTCTCGTTGATCCAGTCGAGGTAGTACTTGTTCTCGAGCAGGTTGTAGATCGGGCTGAAGGCGCGCTTGATGGCGGCCGGCAGCGCCGGGTTCATCATGTACATGTAGTACGACAGCGCCACGCCGGCCAGCGCCAACCAGAACGGTGCGGTCTGCAGGCCGTGGATCGCCATGGCGACCGGGCCGTGGAAGGCTTCCTTCAGCTCGCCCATCGCGTGGTGCTTGGCACCGTCGACGAAGATCGCGTCCTTGAAGAAGCTGCCGAACAGCATCGGGTCGATGGTCATGAAGCCGATCACCACCGAGGGGATCGCCAGCAGCACCAGCGGCAGCCAGACCACCATCGGCGATTCGTGCGGCTTGTGGGCGTCGTGGCCGTGGCCGTGGTCGTCGTGTCCGTGCGCGTCGTGCGCATGGTCGTCGTGGTGTGCGTCCGGGTTCTGGTCGTAGCGTTCCTTGCCGTGGAAGACCAGGAAGTACATGCGGAACGAGTAGAACGCCGTCACAAACACGCCGGCCAGCACCGCGTAGTAGGCGAACTGCGCGCCCCACAGGTGGCTTTCGTGCACGGCCTCGATGATGCTGTCCTTCGAGTAGAAGCCCGAGAAGAATGGCGTGCCGATCAGCGCGAGCGAACCCAGCAGCGAGGTGATCCAGGTGATGGGCATGTACTTGCGCACGCCGCCCATCCAGCGGATGTCCTGGTTGTGGTGCATGCCGATGATCACCGAGCCCGCGCCGAGGAACAGCAGCGCCTTGAAGAACGCGTGCGTCATCAGGTGGAACACCGCGACCGAGTAGGCCGAGGCACCGAGCGCCACGGTCATGTAGCCCAGCTGCGACAGCGTCGAGTACGCGACCACGCGCTTGATGTCGTTCTGGATGATGCCCAGGAAGCCCATGAACAGCGCGGTGATGGCACCGATCACGAGGATGAAGCTCAGGGCCGTGTCGCTCAGCTCGAACAGCGGCGACATGCGCGCCACCATGAAGATGCCGGCCGTCACCATGGTCGCTGCGTGGATCAGCGCCGAGATGGGGGTCGGGCCTTCCATCGAGTCGGGCAGCCACACGTGCAGCGGGAACTGGGCGCTCTTGCCCATCGCGCCGATGAACAGGCAGATGCAGATCACCGTGATGAGCATCCACTCGGTGCCCGGGAAGGTGATGCCGGCCAGCGTGTGCGCCTTGGCGAAGGCTTCGCCGTAGTTCAGCGTGCCGGCGTAGGCGGCGATCAGGCCGATGCCCAGGATGAAGCCGAAGTCACCCACGCGGTTGACCAGGAAGGCCTTCATGTTCGCGAAGATGGCCGTGGGCTTGTTGAACCAGAAGCCGATCAGCAGGTACGACACCAGGCCCACCGCCTCCCAGCCGAAGAACAGCTGGAGCATGTTGTTGCTCATGACGAGCATCAGCATCGAGAAGGTGAACAGCGAGATGTACGAGAAGAAGCGGTTGTAGCCGTCGTCTTCTTCCATGTAGCCGATGGTGTAGATGTGGACCATCAGCGACACGAAGGTCACGACGCACATCATCATGGCCGTGAGGCCGTCGACCAGGAAGCCGACTTCCATCTTCAGGCCGCCGACCATCATCCATTCGTAGATGGTCTGGTTGAAGCGGGCGCCGTCGACGATGACCGACTTCAGCGTCATCGCCGAGATCACGAAGGCGACGAACACGCCCAGGATGGTCAGCGAATGCGTGACCTTGCGGCCGATGTGGTTGCCGCCGAACTTCGTGCCGAACAGGCCGGCAAGTGCGGCGCCGACCAGGGGTGCCATCGGCACGGCCAGCAAGGTGGATGCGGAAAGGGTTGCGCTCATACTGCTGTCAACCCTTGAGCGAGTTGAGTTCGTCGACGTTGATGTTGGACTTGTTGCGGAACAACAGGACCAGCAGCGCCAGGCCGATGGCCGATTCGGCCGCCGCCACCGTCAGGATGAAGAACACGAAGATCTGGCCGTGCATGTCGCCCAGGTAGTGCGAGAAGGCCACGAAGTTCATGTTGACCGCCAGCAGCATCAGTTCGATGGCCATCAGCAGCACGATCAGGTTCTTGCGGTTCAGGAAGATGCCGATCACCGACAGCGCGAAGAGCATCGCGCCGAGCGAGAGGAAGTGTCCGAGCGTGAGCGTCATGCCTTGTTTTCCTTTGCAGCGGCATCCGCTGCCGGGGCCTCAACCACCGGCTCGGCCGCACGCGTGACGGGCATCTGCACGATGCGCACGCGGTCGCGCGCCTTCACGCGCACCTGGTCCGACGGGTTGACGTACTTGCTGTCCTTGCGGGTGCGCAGCGTCAGTGCAATGGCGGCAATGATGGCCACCAGCAGGATGACCGCGGCGATTTCCAGCGGATAGAGGTATTCGGAATACAGCAGCTTGCCCAGCTCGAGCGTGTTCGAGCTGTTGGGCGAGGTCGTCGCCATGGCGCGCGGGCCTTCGCCCAGGCGGAAGCCGCCCATGAGCACGGCTGCCATTTCAAGCGCGATGAGCGCGCCGATGCCTGCCGCCAGCGGGAAGTGCTTCCAGAAGCCCTCTCGCAGGCCGTCGACGTCGATGTCCAGCATCATCACGACGAACAGGAACAGCACCATCACGGCACCGACGTACACCAGCACGAGCGAGATCGCCAGGAACTCGGCGCGCAGCAGCAGCCAGATGGCCGAGGCCTGGAAGAAAGCCAGCACCAGGTACAGCGCGGCGTACACGGGGTTGCGGGAGGTGATGACGCGGAAGGCTGCAAACAGCAGCACCGCGGCAAACAGATAGAACAGACCGGTCTTGACGTCCATTGGAATTCGATTGGTACGGGTTTCGAGCGGAGCCGGCTCAGCGGTACTTGGCGTCGGCCGCCTTGTTCGCCGCGATTTCTTTTTCGTAGCGGTCGCCCACGGCCAGCAGCATGTCCTTGGTGAAGTACAGGTCGCCGCGCTTTTCGCCGTGGTATTCGAAGATGTGCGTCTCGACGATCGAGTCGACCGGGCAGCTCTCTTCGCAGAAGCCGCAGAAGATGCACTTGGTCAGGTCGATGTCGTAGCGCGTGGTGCGGCGCGAGCCGTCGTCACGCACGTCGGATTCGATGGTGATCGCCAGCGCGGGGCACACGGCCTCGCACAGCTTGCAGGCGATGCAGCGCTCTTCGCCGTTCTCGTAGCGGCGCAGCGCGTGCAGGCCGCGAAAGCGCGGCGACAGCGGCGTCTTCTCTTCAGGGAACTGGACGGTGATCTTGCGCGCGAAGGCGTACTTGCCCGTGATGGCCAGGCCCTTGAACAGCTCGAACAGCATGAAGCTGCCCAGGAAGTCCTTGAGCGAGAACGGTGCGGAGGCCAGCTTGGAGGTGCGTCCGAGCCCTCCGGCGGTGTGTGAAGCAGTCATGATGTCGTCGCTTCCTGCTTATTTCCAGATGTTGAACGGCGTCTGCATCCAGCCACCGACCACGACCAGCCACACCAGGGTGACGGGAATGAAGATCTTCCAGCCCAGACGCATGATCTGGTCGTAGCGGAAGCGCGGGAACGTTGAGCGCACCCACAGGAACATGGTGACCACGCAGAAGGTCTTCAGGCCCAGCCAGATCCAGCCCGGAATGAAGCTCAGGAACTCGAACGGCGGCAGCCATCCACCGAGGAACAGCACCACGGTCAGGATCGAGACGAGCCACATGTTGGCGTACTCGGCCAGGAAGAACATCGCGAAGCTCATGCCCGAGTACTCGATCATGTGGCCGGCCACGATTTCGGATTCGCCTTCCACCACGTCGAACGGGTGGCGGTTGGTTTCGGCCAGGCCCGAGATGAAGTACACGACGAAGATCGGCAGCAGCGGCAGCCAGTTCCACGACAGGAAGCCAATGCCCATGTCTTGGAACATGCCCTTGCCCTGCACTGTCACGATGTCGGACATGTTCAGGCTGCCCGTGACCATCAGCACCACGACGAAGCAGAAGCCCATCGCGATTTCGTAGCTCACCATCTGTGCCGAGGCGCGCAGCGCGCCCAGGAAGGCGTACTTCGAGTTCGAGGCCCAGCCGGCGATGATCACGCCGTACACCTCGAGCGAGGTGATGGCCATCACGAACAGCAGGCCGGCATTGATGTTGGCCAGCGCCACGTCGGGGCCGAAGGGAATCACGGCCCATGCGGCCAGCGCCGGCATGATGGTCATGATGGGGCCGAGCAGGAACAGGCCCTTGTTGGCGACCGTCGGAAGGATGATTTCCTTGGTCATCAGCTTGAGCGCGTCCGCGATCGGCTGCAGCAGGCCCAGCGGCCCGATGCGGTTCGGGCCCACGCGGATCTGCGTGAAGCCGATGGCCTTGCGTTCCCACAGCGTGAGGTACGCCACGGCCAGCATCAGCGGGATCACGACGACGATGATCTTGATCAGCGTCCAGACCACGGGCCAGACGACGGACGTCCACCAGCCTGCGGCGACCAGCCCCTGGCCGAAGCCATGAATTGCGTCGATCATGCCAGGGCCTCCTCGGCACGAGCGGGTGCGGCCTGTGCGCTGTTGCGCGCGTCGGCGGTCAGCTGCAGCGACGGTGCGCGGCGCACGATCGAGTCGAGCTGGTAGATGCTCGCGACCACGGGCGCAGCCACGGCGCCGCTGGCCGCGACGGCCTTGGCGGAGGTGGCGTTGCTCAACGCGTTCGCCGGCACGGTGCCCTTGTCACCGACAGTGGCCAGCACCTCGGCTGTCGATTCGAAGGCGAAGCCCGGCAGGCCGAGCAGGTTCGCCAGCACGCGCAGCACCTTCCACGCCGGACGCGTCTCGCCTTGCGGCTTCACGACGGCATGGAAGCCCTGCAGGCGGCCTTCGGCATTGACGAAGGTGCCGGGCGTTTCGGTGAACGGGGCGATGGGCAGCAGCACGTCGCTGAACTCGAGGTTGGCCTTGAAGGGGCTCAGCGTGACCACCATCTGCGCATTGCCGATGACATCGGCGGCGGCAGCACCGGCGGCCGAGTCGAACACCGGCTCGGTGTTCAGCAGCAGCACGGCCTTGAGGCCGGAGCCGGCGGCGAGCATGCGGCCGGCATCGAGGCCGCCGTTCTGCGGGAAGGCGCCGACGAGCTGTGCGCCCACGGTGTTGCCGGCTTCGGTCAGGTAGCCGACGGTGGCGCCGGTCTGTGCGCCGATCCAGTTCGCGAGGGCCAGCAGGCTGCTGGCTTGTGCGTGGTGCGCGGCGGCATTGCCGAGCAGGATCGCCTTGCGTTCGCCGCTCAGCAGCGAGGCTGCGATGGCTTGCGCGGCAGCGTCGGGCGCGTTCTTCGGTGCCAGCGGTGCGGCG
Source organism: Variovorax boronicumulans (assembly GCF_009811375.1). Classification (NCBI taxonomy): domain Bacteria; kingdom Pseudomonadati; phylum Pseudomonadota; class Betaproteobacteria; order Burkholderiales; family Comamonadaceae; genus Variovorax; species Variovorax boronicumulans. Next base: position 1,182,353 of record NZ_BKDH01000001.1, on the reverse strand, counting down.
GCGCCGTTGGTCTGGGCGATGGCAGCGGCCACGGCGGCCAGCGCCTCGACCCACTGGTCGGCTTCGACGATGGCCGCTTGCGCCACGTCGATGGCCCAGGCACCGCGGTCGGCCATGAGGCTGGACGAAGTGATCACCGACAGCGCGGCGCCCTTGCGCACGGCCTGGCGGATGCGCTGCGCGAACAGCGGGTGTTCCTTGCGCAGGTTCGAACCGACGACCAGCGCGCGCTGCACTTGCGTGAGCGAGGCGATCGAGGTGCCGAGCCAGCGCACACCTTCGAAGGCCGTGAATTCGGCATTGCGCAGGCGGTAGTCGATGTTGTCGCTGCCGAGTTCACGCGTGAGCATGGCGGCGAGCTGCAGCTCTTCGAGCGTGCTGTGCGGGCTGACCAGCGTGCCGATGCTTTGCGCGCCGTGGTCGGTCTTGATCTGCTTGAGGCCGTTGGCAACGTACTCGAGCGCCGTCTGCCAGTCGACCTGCTGCCATTGGCCGCCCTGCTTCAGCATGGGCTGCGTCAGGCGTTCCGTACCGTTGAGCGCTTCGTACGAGAAGCGGTCGCGGTCGGCGATCCAGCATTCGTTGACGTCTTCGTTCTCCAGCGGCACCACGCGCATCACGCGGTTGTTCTTGACCTGAACGATCAGGTTGGCACCGGTGGAATCGTGCGGGCTCACCGACTTGCGGCGCGACAGTTCCCAGGTGCGGGCGCTGTAGCGGAAGGGCTTGCTCGTGAGCGCGCCGACCGGGCAGATGTCGATCATGTTGCCCGACAGCTCGGAGTCGACCGAGTCGCCGAGGAAGGTTTCGATTTCGGAGTGCTCGCCGCGGTGCGACATGCCCAGCTCCATCACGCCGGCCACTTCCTGGCCGAAACGGACGCAGCGCGTGCAGTGGATGCAGCGGCTCATTTCTTCCATGCTGATCAGCGGGCCGACGTCCTTGTGGAACACGACGCGCTTTTCTTCTTCGTAACGCGAAGAAGAACCGCCATAGCCGACGGCCAGGTCCTGCAGCTGGCATTCGCCGCCCTGGTCGCAGATGGGGCAATCCAGCGGGTGGTTGATCAGCAGGAACTCCATGACGGACTGCTGGGCCTTGATGGCCTTGTCGCTCTTGGTGCGAACGATCATGCCCTGCGTGACGGGCGTGGCGCAGGCCGGCATCGGCTTGGGCGCCTTTTCCACGTCCACCAGGCACATGCGGCAGTTGGCCGCGATGCTGAGTTTCTTGTGATAGCAGAAGTGCGGGATGTAGGTGCCCGCCTTTTCGGCCGCATGCATCACCATGCTGCCTTCGGTCACTTCGACCTTCTTGCCGTCGAGTTCGATTTCGATCATGTCTGTGTTTCTTCTCGCACTCAGGCCTTGACGGGCGCCGTCGGGACGTGACCCGGGATCAGGGCCTCGAACTCATGGCGGAAGTGCTTGATCATGGCGCGCACGGGCATGGCTGCCGCATCGCCGAGCGCACAGATGGTGCGGCCCATGATGTCGCCGGCCACGGAGTCCAGCAGCTGCATGTCGCTGGGCTTGCCCTGGCCGTTGTGGATGCGGTCCACCACGCGGTAGAGCCAACCCGTGCCTTCGCGGCAGGGGGTGCACTGGCCGCAGGACTCGTGCATGTAGAAGTACGAGAGGCGCTTGAGCGACTCGACCATCGACCGCGTGTCGTCCATGACGATCACGGCGCCCGAACCGAGCATGGAGCCGGCCTTGGCGATCGAGTCGTAGTCCATGGTGCAGGCCATCATGATGTCGGCCGGCAGCACCGGCGACGATGAGCCGCCGGGGATCACGGCCTTGAGCGTGCGGCCCTTGCGCACGCCGCCGGCCAGCTCGAGCAGCTTGGAGAACGGCGTGCCCATCGGCACTTCGTAGTTGCCGGGCAGCTCGACGTCACCGCTCACCGAGTAGATCTTGGTGCCGCCGTTGTTCGGCTTGCCGCACTCGAGGTAGGCCTGGCCGCCGTTGCGGATGATCCAGGGCACCGCCGCGAAGGTCTCGGTGTTGTTGATGGTGGTCGGCTTGCCGTACAGGCCGAAGCTCGCCGGGAACGGCGGCTTGAAGCGCGGCTGGCCCTTCTTGCCTTCGAGCGACTCGAGCAGCGCGGTTTCTTCGCCGCAGATGTAGGCACCGAAGCCGTGGGCGGCGTGCAACTGGAAGTTGTACGTGCTGCCCATGATCTTGTCGCCGAGATAGCCGGCGGCACGCGCCTCTTCAAGGGCGGCCTCGAAGCGGTCGTAGCTCTGGAAGATCTCGCCGTGGATGTAGTTGTAGCCCACGCTGATGCCCATCGCATACGCGGCGATGGCCATGCCTTCGATCACGATGTGCGGGTTGAACTGCAGGATGTCGCGGTCCTTGCACGTGCCGGGCTCGCCTTCGTCCGAATTGCAGACGAGGTACTTCTGGCCCGGGAACTGGCGGGGCATGAAGCTCCACTTCAGGCCGGTCGGGAAACCGGCGCCCCCGCGGCCGCGCAGGCCCGAGGCCTTCACTTCGGCGATCACCTGGTCGGGCGTGAGACCCTCGGTGAGGATCTTGCGCAGCGCCTGGTAGCCGCCGCGCGCTTCGTAGTCGGCCAGGTGCCAGTTGGTGCCGTCCAGGCCTGCATAGATCTGAGCGCCGATGTGGCGGTCATGGAAGCAGGTCTGGACACCGGTGGCCTGGAATTGCGAGAGAACCTGTTCGGGCGTCATCACGAAGCCTCCCCTGGCTTGGCACTGCGCAAACCGTCGATGAGCTGGTCGAGCTTGTCGTTGCTCATGAAGCTGCACATGGTGCGGTCGTTGACCAGCATCACGGGCGAATCGGCGCAGGCGCCCAGGCATTCGCTCTGCTGCAGCGTGAACAGGCCGTCGGCCGTGGTCTCGCCCATCTTGATGCCGAGCTTCTTCTCGAGGTGCACGAGCGCGGTGACGCCGTCGCGCAGCTGGCACGGCAGGTTGGTGCACACGTTGAGCTTGAACTTGCCCACCGGATGCTGGTTGTACATGTTGTAGAAGGTCGTCACTTCGTGCACGGCGATGGGCGCCATGCCGAGGTAGGCGGCGATCTCGCGCTCGCGCTGCACGCTCACGAAGCCTTCGTCCTGCTGGACGATGGCCAGGCAGGCCATCACGGCCGACTGCTTGCCGGCTTCGGGGTACTTCGCGACCTCGCGCGCAAAGCGCTCGAGGATGGCGGCCTTCAGCGGCGCCGAGGGCGCCGCGTCATGGTGATGGGTTGAGGAAGTCGTCATTCGCTCTTTCTCACCTGTCGATTTCGCCGAACACGATGTCCATCGTGCCGATCACCGCGACAGCGTCGGCGATCATGTGGCCGCGCGACATTTCGTCGAGGGCAGCGAGGTGCGGGAAGCCCGGGGCGCGGATCTTCAGGCGGTACGGCTTGTTGGCGCCGTCGCTCACGAGGTAGATGCCGAACTCGCCCTTGGGATGCTCGACGGCGGCATACGCTTCGCCTTCGGGCACGTGGAAGCCTTCGGTGAAGAGCTTGAAATGGTGGATCAGCTCCTCCATGTTCGCCTTCATCGATTCGCGCGCGGGCGCGGCGACCTTGTGGTTGCTGGTGATCACCGGGCCGGGGTTGGCGCGCAGCCAGGCCGAGCACTGCTGGATGATCTTGTTGGCCTGGCGCATTTCTTCCACGCGAACCAGGTAGCGGTCGTAGCAGTCGCCGGTCTTGCCCACGGGCACGTCGAACTGCATCTGGTCGTAGACGTCGTAGGGCTGCTTCTTGCGCAGGTCCCATTCGACGCCCGAGCCACGCAGCATCGGGCCGGTGAAGCCGAGGTTCAGCGCGCGCTCCGGCGTGACCACGCCGATGCCCACGGTGCGCTGCTTCCAGATGCGGTTGTCGGTGAGCAGCGTCTCGTACTCGTCGACCATCTTCGGGAAGCGCTTGCAGAAGTCGTCGATGAAGTCGAGCAACGAGCCCTGGCGGTTCTCGTTGAGCTTTTCGATGGCCTTCGCATTCTTGATCTTGCTGACCTTGTACTGCGGCATCGAATCCGGCAGGTCGCGGTAGACGCCGCCCGGACGGAAGTACGCCGCGTGCATGCGCGCGCCGGACACGGCTTCGTACATGTCGAACAGGTCTTCACGCTCGCGGAAGCAGTAGATGAGCATGTTCATCGCGCCGCAGTCCAGACCGTGCGCGCCGAGCCACAGCAGGTGGTTCAGCAGGCGGGTGATCTCGGCGAACATCACGCGGATGTACTGCGCGCGGATCGGCACGTCCAGGCCCATCATCCGCTCGATGGCGAGGCAGTAGGCGTGCTCGTTGGACATCATCGACACGTAGTCGAGGCGGTCCATGTAAGGCAGCGACTGGATGAAGGTGCGCGATTCGGCGAGCTTCTCGGTCGCACGGTGCAGCAGGCCGATGTGGGGGTCGGCGCGCTGGATCACTTCGCCGTCCAGCTCGAGCACCAGGCGCAGCACGCCGTGTGCTGCGGGGTGCTGGGGACCGAAGTTGAGTGTGTAGTTCTTGATTTCGGCCATATCTGTCAGTGCAAACCGCCGCCGTAGTTGTCTTCGCGGATCACGCGCGGCGTGATTTCGCGCGGCTCGATCGAGACCGGCTGGTAGACCACGCGCTTCTGCTCTTCGTCGTAGCGCATTTCGACGTGACCCGACACCGGGAAGTCCTTGCGAAACGGGTGGCCGATGAAGCCGTAGTCGGTCAGGATGCGACGCAGGTCGTCGTGACCGTCGAACACGATGCCGTACAGGTCGAAGGCTTCGCGCTCGAACCACGTGGCAGCGCTCCAGACGGGCTGGAGCGAGTCGATCACGGGCAGGTCTTCGCTGGTCGCGAACACCTTCAGACGCACGCGCTGGTTGAGGCTCACGGAAAGCAGGTGCGAGACGACGCCGTAGCGCTCGCCCTGCCACTCGCCTTCGCGGTAGTCGGAATAGTCCATGCCGCACAGGTCGATCAGCTGCTCGAAGCGGCAGCCGGACGCATCGCGCAGCAGCAACGCCGCGTCGATGTAGTCGGCAGCGCTGACCACGACGGTCACTTCTTCGAGCGCGATCGTCACGCTCTTGGCCTTGGCGCCGAGCGTCTCGGCGATGGTGGCGCGCAGCACCTCCGGCGAAATTGCAAAGTCAGTCATCGTCGGCAATCTCTCAGGCGCGGGCAATGGTGTTGGTGCGGCGAATCTTCTGCTGCAGTTGGATCACGCCATACAGCAGTGCTTCAGCGGTAGGCGGGCAACCCGGCACATAGACGTCGACCGGCACGATGCGGTCGCAGCCACGCACCACGGAGTAGCTGTAGTGGTAGTAACCGCCGCCGTTCGCGCAGGAGCCCATCGAGAGCACCCAGCGCGGCTCGGGCATCTGGTCGTAGACCTTACGCAGCGCCGGCGCCATCTTGTTGCACAGCGTGCCGGCCACGATCATCAGATCGGACTGGCGCGGGCTGGGACGGAACAGCATGCCGAAACGGTCGATGTCGTAGCGGGCAGCGCCCGCGTGCATCATTTCGACCGCGCAGCATGCGAGGCCGAACGTCATCGGCCAGAGAGATCCGGTCTTCGCCCAGTTCACGACCGAGTCGTAGGTCGTGGTGACGAAGCCTTCTTTGAGAACGCCTTCAATGGCCATCGTGTAGCTTCCTTGTCATTCCCAGTCGAGCGCGCCTTTTTTCCACTCGTAGACGAAGCCCACGACGAGGATGGCGAGAAAGATCATCATGGCCCAGAAGCCAACAGCGCCGATTTCCTTGAGCGCAATGGCCCACGGAAAGAGAAAGGCAATCTCGAGATCGAAGAGGATGAAGAGAATCGCGACGAGGTAATAGCGCACATCGAATTTCATGCGCGCATCCTCGAAGGCTTCGAAGCCGCACTCGTAGGGCGCGTTCTTCGCAGCATCGGGCCGATTGGGCCCGAGGATGTATCCGATGACTTGCGGGGCGACGCCTACGCCGACCCCGACCAAAATGAACAAAAGGACGGGAAGGTAGGAATCGAGGTTCATCGAGAAATTTTCACCGCTTGCCACCGACAGAAGAGCCTCTGGAAAGAGATCTTCTGCCGGTGAGATTTGGTGCGGTCGGCGAGACTCGAACTCGCACAGCTTTCGCCACTACCCCCTCAAGATAGCGTGTCTACCAATTTCACCACGACCGCGGTTTTTAACTGTCCAGATGGCATGAGGTGCCGTTGAGGCATTTGGCTTTCTGAACAGATTTAGAGTTTACCCTGAAATGAAGCCGTTTCTCACGAACGGCTGCATGAAAACAACCTGATTACTTGGCCGGAATCTGGCCGGTGCCCGAAACAGGTGCAGCAGGCGCCGAAGCGGCCTTGGCAGGTGCTGCTGCAGCGGGGATTTCGCCCGCAGCGCCAGTCGCAGGCGCGGCCGGTGCAGCAGGCGCACCCACGGCTGCGCGCTCCAGCAGGCTGCCACCGCCCGCAGGACGTGCGTGGCTGAAGTAGGCCAGCAGCAGCGTGCAGGCGAAGAACACCGCAGCCAGCACGGCCGTGGTGCGCGAGAGGAAGTTGGCACTGCCGCTGGCGCCGAACAGGCTGCCCGCACTGCCGCTGCCGAAGGCCGCGCCCATGTCGGCACCCTTGCCGTGCTGGATCAGGATCAGGCCGATCATTGCCAGCGCCGCCAGCATTTGCACGCCGACCAGAAGATTGAGGACCACGTTCATTCGTTCTTACTCCTAAGTGATGGCTGCCGTTGCCGCGATCAGCGTGCAGCGGCAGAAATGATCTGCAGAAAGTCGGGCGCCTTGAGCGAGGCGCCACCGATGAGGCCGCCGTCGATGTCGGCCTGCGCCAGCAGTTCGGCGGCATTTGCCGCGTTCATGCTGCCGCCGTACAGAATCTTGATGCCCGCGGCATGTTCGCTCGCGGCATGGTGCAGTTGCGCACGCAGCACGGCATGCACCGCCTGCGCCTGTTCGGGCGAAGCCGTCTTGCCCGTGCCGATGGCCCAGACCGGTTCGTAGGCCACGACGATCTCGCTGATGCAGTGGCCATTCACATGGATCACCGCAGCCAGCTGACGCTTGACGATCTCTTCGGTCTGCCCTGCTTCGCGCTGTGCCAGCGTCTCGCCGACACAGACGATCGGCGTGATGCCGTTCGCCAACGCCGCCGCCGTCTTGGCCGCCACGGCATCGTCGGTTTCGCCGTGGTACTGGCGACGCTCCGAATGGCCCACGATGGCATAGCGCACACCGAAATCCTTCAGCATCGCCGCCGACTGCTCGCCGGTGAACGCACCTTGCGGGTGCGCCGAAATGTCCTGCGCACCAAGGGCCAGCGACGGCGTGCCCGCCAGCAGCGATTGCAGCTGGGCGAAGTACGGCGCAGGCGCGCACAGTGCAACACCGCAGGCCGCGGGGCTGGCGGCCAGCCCTTGCTGCAGGGCCTTCACCAGCGCCTCGTTGGCGGCCAGGCCGCCATTCATCTTCCAGTTGCCGGCAATCAGTTTCTTGAAGGTTGTCATCGCGTTGTTCGTCTCACCAAGTCAGCACGATCTTGCCGATGTGCTGGTTCGATTCCATCAGCGTGTGAGCCTGGGCCGCACCGCTGGGTTCACCTGCTGCCGCATAGGTGCTGTGGATCACGGGCTTGACCGCGCCGCTTTCGAGCAGCGGCCAGACCTTCTCGCGCAGTGCCTTGGCAATGGCGCCCTTGAACGCCACCGGCCGCGGACGCAGCGTCGAGCCGGTGATCGTGAGCCGACGACGCAGCACGAGGCCCGCGTTGATCTCGCTCTTCACACCGCCCTGCACCGCAATGATCACGAGCCGGCCGTCTTCGGCCAGGCATTCGACCTCGCGCGCCACGTAGTCGCCGGCCACCATGTCGAGCACCACGTCCACGCCCTTGCCGCCCGTGAGCTGCTTCGCCACTTCGACGAAATCGCTCGTGCGGTAGTTGATCGCGTGGTCGGCGCCGAGTTTCAGGCAGGCTTCGCACTTGTCGTCGCTGCCAGCCGTGACGATCACGGTCGCGCCGAGCGCCTTGGCGATCTGGATCGCCGTGACGCCGATGCCGCTGGAGCCACCCTGGATCAGCAGGGTCTCGCCCTTCTGCAGGCGGCCGCGCTCGAACACATTGCTCCAGACGGTGAAGAAGGTCTCGGGCAGCGAAGCCGCCTCGACATCGCTCCAGCCCTTGGGCACCGGCAGGCATTGCGCCACGGGCGCCACGCACAGCTCGGCATAGCCGCCACCAGCCACCAGCGCGCACACGCGGTCGCCGACCTGGAAGCCCGCATCGGCCAGCGCCTTGGCGTCACCCGACACGATCTCGCCGGCCACTTCGAGGCCCGGCAGGTCGGAGGCACCGGGCGGCACGGGGTAGTGCCCCATCCGCTGCAGCACGTCCGGGCGATTCACGCCGCTGGCCGCCACGCGGATCAGCAGCTCACCCTCGCCCGCCACCGGGTCGGGACGCGCAGCGACGCGCAGCACCTCGGGGGCGCCGTACGAAGTGATCTCAATGGCTTTCATGGGGGTCTCCGAGGCTCGGATGCCCGCACGGGGCGGGCATCACCACTGTCCACGCGAGAGGCGACGGCACGGGCCGTCGCGCCTCGCTGCTTACTCCTGCGGTTCGCGCGGCGCTTGCTGCTGCGACTCGCCGGCGGGCTGCTGTTGCTGCTCGCCGCGGGGTTGCTGCTGCTGGTCGTTGAAGCGCGGTGCGCGCTCGCCACGATCGCCGCCGCGGTCACCGCGGTCACCGCGGTCACCGCGGTCGCCACGGTCCGAACGCTCGCGGCGGTCGCCACGGTCGCCGCGATCACCACGGTCTTCGCGCGGCGGGCGCTCGCTGTATTCCATGCCGGCCGGACGCTCGGTCAGGGCCTTCATGGACAGCTTGACGCGGCCCTTTTCGTCGGTCTCGAGAACCTTGACCTTCACGATCTGGCCTTCGCTCAGGTAGTCGGTCACCTTCTCGACGCGCTCGTGCGCGATCTGGCTGATGTGCAGCAGGCCGTCCTTGCCGGGCAGCAGGTTGACCAGCGCGCCGAAGTCCAGGATCTTGGTGATCGGGCCTTCGTAGACCTTGCCGATTTCGACTTCAGCGGTGATCTGCTCGATGCGCTTCTTGGCGAATTCGGCCTTTTCCGGATCGGTCGAGGCGATGGTGATGGTGCCGTCTTCGTCGATGTTGATCGTCGTGCCGGTTTCTTCCTGCAGGCCACGGATCACGGCGCCGCCCTTGCCGATCACGTCGCGGATCTTCTCGGGGTTGATCTTCAGCGTGGTCAGGCGCGGTGCGAACTGCGACACGTCGGCCTTGGCTTCGCCCATCGCTTCTTGCATCTTGCCCAGGATGTGCATGCGCGCTTCCTTGGCCTGCGCCAATGCAACCTGCATGATTTCCTTGGTGATGCCCTGGATCTTGATGTCCATCTGCAGCGCGGTGATGCCGTTGGTCGTGCCGGCCACCTTGAAGTCCATGTCGCCCAGGTGATCTTCGTCGCCCAGGATGTCGGTCAGCACCGCGAAGCGGTTGTCTTCCTTGATCAGGCCCATGGCGATACCGGCCACGTGCGCCTTCATCGGCACGCCGGCGTCCATCATCGAGAGGCAGCCGCCGCAGACCGAAGCCATCGACGAGGAGCCGTTCGACTCGGTGATTTCCGACACCACGCGGATGGTGTACGGGAACTCTTCCTTGGTCGGCAGCACGGCGACGAGCGCGCGCTTGGCCAGACGGCCGTGACCCACTTCGCGGCGCTTGGTGGAGCCCATGCGGCCCACTTCACCAGTGGCAAAGGGAGGCATGTTGTAGTGGAACAGGAAGCGGTCTTCGTACTCGCCGGCCAGCGCGTCGATGCGCTGTGCGTCGCGCTCAGTACCGAGCGTGGTGACGACCAGGCCCTGCGTCTCGCCGCGCGTGAACAGCGCCGAGCCGTGGGTGCGGGGCAGCACGGAGTTGCGGATTTCGATGGGGCGCACGGTGCGCGTGTCGCGGCCGTCGATGCGCGGCTCGCCTTGCAGGATCTGGCCGCGCACGATGCGCGATTCGATCGCGAACAGCAGGTCGCTGACCTTGCCGGCGTCGAATTCGGCGCCTTCGGCCTTCAGTGCCGTGAAGACGCTGGCATTGGCTTCGCGCAGGGCTTGCGTGCGGGCTTGCTTGCTGCGGATTTGATAGACAGCGCGCAGCTTTTCTTCGGCCAGGCCGTTGATCTTGGCGATGAAGTCTTCGTCCTTGGCTTCCGGCACCCAGGTGCCTTCCTTGAGCCATTCCGGCTTGCCGGCGTCACGCACGAGGTCGTGGATCGCGTTGATCGCGATGTTGGCTTGCTCGTGGCCGAACACCACGCCACCCAGCATGATTTCTTCGCTGAGTTGCTGGGCTTCGGATTCGACCATCAGCACGGCGGCTTGCGTGCCGGCGACGACGAGGTCCATCTGCGAATCCTTGCGGGCGGTGGGGCCCGGATTCAGCACGTACTGGCCGTTGATGTAGCCCACGCGGGCGGCACCGATCGGGCCGCTGAACGGGATGCCGGAGATCGACAGCGCGGCGCTCACGCCGATCATGGCGGCGATGTCGGCGTCGACTTCAGGGTTCAGCGACACGGTGTGGATCACCACGTGCACTTCGTTCAGGAAACCTTCGGGGAACAACGGGCGGATCGGACGGTCGATCAGGCGGCTGGTCAGGGTTTCGTGTTCGCTGGGCTTGGCTTCGCGCTTGAAGAAGCTACCGGGGATCTTGCCGGCGGCGTAGGTCTTCTCGATGTAGTCGACGGTCAGCGGGAAGAAATCTTGGCCGGGCTTGGCGGTCTTGGAAGCGACCACGGTCGCCAGAATCACGGTGCCGTCGATGTCGACCAGCACGGCGCCGGTCGCCTGGCGGGCGATTTCACCGGTTTCCATGACGACAGTCTTGTCGCCCCATTGGAAGGACTTGGTGATTTTGTTGAAGAGGCTCATTATTGCTCCTATTTTGATAGCGAATCACACAGGATTCGCAAGGGGCGGAGGCTGCTCAGAACACGATGCCATTCCAGCGAAGCTCGGGACGAACTTCATTGGAATGACACAGCTTCGCTCTGTTGGGCACTCCGAAAGTGGATCGCGAAGTAAAAAACGCCTGAGCTAGCGGACTAACCCAGGCGTTTTTTCATGCGATTCGAATTACTTGCGCAGACCCAGCTTGGCGATCAGCGCGGTGTAACGCTCGGCGTCCTTGGACTTGAGGTAGTCGAGCAGCTTGCGACGGCGGCTGACCATGCGCAGCAGGCCGCGACGACCGTGATGGTCCTTGGCGTGCGTCTTGAAGTGGGGGGTCAGCTCGTTGATACGGGCGGTCAGCAGTGCGACTTGCACTTCGGGGCTGCCGGTGTCGTTGGCTGCACGGGCGTTGTCCTTGACAACTTCGGCCTTGATGGAGGCTGCGATCATGTTGAATTTCCTTGTTCCGGGATGTTTGACTTGCGGTGAGCACTGGAACTGCCCTCACCGTGCGCCTTGCGGCATGCAAAGCTTTGGGAGTATACATCGGCCGGCTTGACCGCTCCCTCCCGCCGCCTTCCGTCAAGCGAAACCAGCCCCACCGCCCCCAGCACGCAGGCGGCTCCGGCGACCTGGGCCCACCCCACGGCCTCCCCGAGCCACCATGCGGCCAGAACCAGCGCCGACACCGGCATCAGCGCCGTGAACAGCGCCGCCTCGGCGCCCCGCAGCCGGGCGGCGCCCGCGTACCAGAGCAGGAAACCCGCCACCGTCGGCACCAGCGCGTAGTAGGCCACCCCGGCCAGCGCCTCGGCGGGCACCGGCTGAAGCCAGGCGCGCTCCAGCAGCGCGGGAACGACGGACAGCAGCAGCCCCAGCGCGACCATCGCCGTCGATTGCACGAGCGGCGCCAGCGGCACGCGCAGCCGCTTGTTGAGCAGGATGAACAGCGACTCGAGCGCCACCGCCCCCAGCACCAGCAGGTTGCCGAGCAGCGCGGTCGACGTGCGCTCGCCGCCCTCATCGCCCGGACGCAGCGTGATCGCCAGCACGCCCAGGCTCGCGAGCACGATCCCGCCCACCAGATAGCGCCCCGGCCGCTCGCGCAGCGCCAGCACAGCGACCAACGCAGCCATGGCCGGCAGCGTGCCGGTCACCACGCCCGCATCGGCGGCCGGCGCCCAGCGCACGCCCAGGATCAGCAGCACCGTGTAGCCGACGCTGCCCGCCGCCGCCTGGCACAGCAGCAGCACGGCGTCGTGGCGGTCCGGGCGCGGCCAGCGGGCGCGCATGAACCCCATGAGCGCCACGAACACCGGCAGCGCCAGCGCAAAGCGCAGCGCGGTCGCCGTGAACGGCGGCAGGCCGCTGGCGATGAGCTTGCTCGCGACCACCGTGCTTCCGACCGTGACCATCGCGAGCGCGCACAGCCACATTCCCTTGCTTCGTTCCGACATCCTGATCGCCTTCCGTTTTGCAGAAAGCGCGAGCGTCTCCCGCCAGGGGCGCGGCGGTCTTGAACGAAATTGCAGGAATCGAGCTAGCCCGCCGCCGCGTACGCCCCGGGCGTGAAGCCCAGGAAGCGCACGAAGGCCCGCGTCATGTGGCTCTGGTCAGAGAAGCCTGCACCGGCTGCGGCATCGGCCAGCGCCCTGCCCTGCGCGATCAGCTGACGGGCGCGCGACAGCCGGCATTGCTGCAGCCAGGCATGCGGCGGCAGCCCGAAGGCGGCAGCAAAGCCGCGCAGCAGTTGGTAGCGGCTCAGGCCGGCCTCACGCGCCAGCTCAGCGAGCGTGGGCGCATGGATGCAGTCGTCGGCGATGCGTGCGCGCGCACGTTCCATCGCTGCCGGCGCCACACGCCGTGGCGACTCAGGAGCCCGCGCGCCAGGCGCATCGCGCAGCAGCTGCAGCACGCCCTGCTCCAGCGCCAGCGCGTCGTCGCCTTCGACGACGGCCGCGAACAGCCGGTCAAAGCCCTGCCGCAGCGCCGGATCGCTCAGCACCGGCCGCGTCAGCTCGAACCCCGGCGGTGTGCCATCCGACAGCAGCGCTGGCGCCAGATGCAGCATCCGCCAGGCCCGCGCTTCACCGCGCATCGCGACGCCGTCGTGCACCTCGCCCGGATTCACCGTGATGACATCGCCGCGCACCGCTTCGACCGCGCCGCGCCCGCTGGCCGAGCGCTGTCCGCCGCGGTCCATCACGCCGATGCCGAACACGTCGTGCATGTGGCGCGGAAAGCTGCGACTCGATTCGGCCGCAATCGCCTGCAGGCCCGGCAGCGCCGATCCGCGGATGCGCACGGCATCGACGGGCGCGGACCTCGATGCCATGCCGGAAAGCCTCAGCGCGCCTGCTTGGCCAGCCAGCCGCGCAGCCGCTCGACGCCCTGCACCAGCCGCTGCGGGTCTTTCGATGCGAAGCACCAGCGCAGCCAGCCCTGCGCCTCGGGCGCGAAGGCATTGCCCGGCGCGAGCCCCAGGCCCGCTTCGGCGACGAGGCGCTTGGCGAGTTCGAGCGAATCGCCGAAACCTTCGAGCCGGAAGAAGGCGTACATGCCGCCCTTGGCCGGCGCCACCTGCACGCCCGGCACGGCTGCCAACAGCGGCACCAGCGTGTCGCGGCATTGCTTCAAGTGCGCGACCACGCGCGGCGTGATGTCGGCCGTGTGCTCGAGCGCGGCGATGGCGGCACGCTGCGTGAACACGCTGGCGCACGAGGTGTTGAACTCGATCAGCTTGCCGATGCCGTCGACCATCGCCGGCGGCAGCACCAGCCAACCGAGGCGCCAGCCGGTCATGAGGAAGCTCTTCGAGAAGCTGTGCGTCACCACCAGACGATCGTCCGGCGTCGAGATGTCGAGGAAGCTCGGCGCGCAGCCGTTCGGCGTGGGCTCGAAGTACAGGCGCTCGTACACCTCGTCCGCCAGGATCCAGGTGCCGGTCTCGCGGCAATGGTCGAGCACGGCCTGCTGCTCGTCGCGCGTCATCGTCCAGCCCGTGGGGTTGTTCGGCGCATTGACGATCAGCAGCTTCGTCTTGGGCGTGACCGCCGCGCGCAACGCGGGCAGGTCGAGCGTCCACTGCCCGTTCACCGGCACCAGCGGCACGGTGCGCACCTGCGCGCCCATGATCGCCGGCTGCGCCGTGAGGTTGGGCCACACGGGCGTGACGGCGACCACGTCGTCGCCCGCGTCGACCAGCGCCTGCACCGCGAGCATCAGCGCGCTCACGCCGCCCGAGGTGACGGCGATGCGCGAGGCGTCGACCGTCGGGTGCAGGCGGCTGGTGTAGCGCGCGATGGCTTCGCGCAGCTCGGGCAGGCCGAGGTTGTGCGCGTAGAAGGTTTCGCCGCGCTGCAGCGACTCGATGGCCGCCTGGCGGATCACCTCGGGAGTGACCTCGTCGCTCTCGCCGAACCAGAAGGCGAGCACGTCGTCGCGGCCCATGCCGGCATTGGCGACTTCGCGGATCTTCGAGGCTTCGAGGTGGTGGATGGCTTCACGCATGTCTGGGGGTTCCTGTGCTGTCGGGTGTCGTCTGCCTCAAGGGCGCTTCATCTTGCAGGACGTGGGCTGCTCGGCGCGCTCGGGCGCAATCGTCTTGATCACGCGAAAGCCGTAGCCCGAGCCCTCGACGTCGAACTGCACGCCGGGCTTGCCCTGCTTGTCCATCACGCCGACCACGAGCTGCTGCTGGAACTGGTGGTCGGCCGCGCGCATGCGCCCGCGCTGGCCGTACAGGCTCACGTCGGCCTGCTCCAGCGCGCGCGCCAGCGGCACGGCCTCGGTGCTGCCCGCGCGTTCCAGCGCCTGCGCGAGCGACTCGACCAGCAGCTGCATGCGCATGTGCACGTAGTCGTCGGCCGGGCGCGGAAAGCGCGTGCGAAAGGCCCGGTAGAAGGCCTCGGACTGCGGCGTCTGCACGTTCGGCAGCCAGTCGGCCACCGCGACCACGCGGCCGATGCCCGCGTCGCCGATGGCGGCCGGCGCGCCCAGCGCATTGCCGTAGAAGGTGTAGAAGCTGCCGTTGAAGCCGGCTTCGCGCGCGGCCTTCACGAGCAGCGTGAGGTCGTTGCCCCAGTTGCCGGTGACCACCGCCTGCGCGCCGCTGGCGAGGATCTTGGTGGCGTAGGGCGCGAAGTCCTTCACCTTGCCCATCGGGTGCAGTTCGTCGCCGACGATTTCCACGTCGGGGCGTTGCACGCCCAGCTGGCGGCGCGACTCGCGCAGCACGGCCTGGCCGAAGCTGTAGTCCTGGCCGATCAGGTAGACGCGCTTGAGCGCCGCGTCGTCCTTGACCACGTCCATCAGCGCGGCCACGCGCATGTCGGCATGGGCGTCGAAGCGGAAGTGCCAGAAGCTGCAGCGCTCGTTGGTCAGCACCGGATCGACCGCCGAGTAGTTCAGGAAGATCGCGCGGCGCGAGGGGTCGCGCTCGTTGTTCTTGTCGATGGCATCGATCAGCGCCGCGGCCGTCACCGACGAGTTGCCCTGCAGCACGATGCGGGTGCCGTCGTCCATGGCCGCGCGCAGCGCCGACAGCGCTTCTTCGTTCTGGCCCTTGCTGTCGTAGCGGTCCAGTTGCAGCGGCCTTGCGCCGCCCGGCAGCTTCACGCCGCCGCGCGCGTTCACGCGCTCCACGGCCCACTGCAGGTTGCGGAACACGGCCTCGCCGGTGTTGGCGAACGGGCCGCTCATGCTCTCGATGAGCGCCAGCCGGATGGGGGCGGGTTGCGGGGCCTGGGCCAGGCCGGCGAACGGGGTCGCGCATAGCGCCGCCGCTGCGAATTTCAAGGCCTGGCGGCGCCAAATAAAGGGGGTTTTCATTGTCTTGAAACGCGTGCCGATGCGCCTAGATGAGGTGTCAAGCGGCACTCACGATGGAAAGGCCGCGCAGTGTAAGGGACACACATTCCATGTCCCCATTGTGTTCATTCACCCAGGAGTTTTCGCCATGTTCTTCACCCCCACCCACCGCGCGCATTTCGCTCCCCGTGCCCACGACCGCGCCTTCGAGCGCTTCGTGAACGAGGCTTTTGCCGGCGCCCGCCGCTCGCCCCTGGTCGAGCAGGACGACAAGAGCTGGACCCTGTCGCTGGACGTGCCCGGCCTGTCGCGTGAAGACCTGTCGGTGGCCATCGAAGGCGCCGTGGTCCGCATCGAAAGCAAGGCCGAAGCCAAGCGCCAGATCAAGCTCGCCTACGAGCTGCCGCAAGCCATCGACCTGGCCACCAGCGAAGCCAAGCTGGAGAACGGCGTGCTGACCCTGAAGCTGGGCAAGCTGGTGCCGGCAAGCCAGGTTTCGAACTTGCAGATCAACTAGTCCCGGCGATGCCCCCACGAAGAAAATGTTAGTGACAGCTTGTTTTGACTTTAAACAAGCGCCGTATTCACAATAGTGCCGGATAACGTCACATGATGTGACGATTTATTAGTACTTTCTTCTTCGTGGGCATCTCGTAAACGCATCGAGTTCCCGGGCGGTGCGGACAGCGGGTGTGCCTCAAGGCACCATGAAAACGCACCTGCAGTCAGCCAATGACAACGAACGGTCCGACACGCTCCTGATCTTCCTGCCAGGGGCCTACCTCAAACCCGAAGAGTTCGAGCGCGAGGGTTTCATCAGCGCCGTGCGCGAGCGGCACCTCGCAGCCGACGCACTGCTGGTCGATGCGGACGTCTCCTACTACTACGACCAGACCCTCAGCGAGCGTCTGCACGCCGACGTCATCGAGCCCCAGCGGGCCAAGGGCTACACCTCGATCTGGCTGGTCGGCATTTCCATCGGCGGGTTCGGTGCGCTGATCCACGAACTGGCGCGCCCGGGCTCGGTGGACGGCATCGTGGCGCTGGCGCCCTACCTCGGGCGCCGCGTGCTCGGCGCCGAGATCAAGAAGGCCGGCGGCCTGCGCGCCTGGCAGGCGCCCACCGGGCCGCAGCCCGACGAGGAACCCGACCGCAAGCTCTGGCCCTTCTTCCAGCAGTACCTGGCGCCGAAGCCTTCCCAGGACCTGCCGCCGCTGTACCTGGGTTTCGGCCTGGCCGACCGCTTTGCCAGCAACCACAAGCTGCTGGCCGACGCCCTGCCGCCGGGGCGCGTGTTCACCACCGAAGGCGGCCACGACTGGCCCGAGTGGCGCCAGCTCTGGCGCAACGTGCTCGACGTGCTGCCGCTGCCCTCGCTGGGGCGTGCACGGCAGCAGTCGGCTACGCGGTTTCCGGCAGCGGCGTCTCGGGCGTCATCAGCGATGCCATCGGCCATCGCGGCTTGACGTCGAAGGCATAGCGCTCCGAGGCCTGCGACAGGCCCGACTGCAGCCGCATCGCGGCGGCCATGGCGATCATGGCGCCGTTGTCCGTGCACAGGTGCAGCTCGGGGTAGTGCACGCGCACCTTGCGCTTGGCGCAGGCCGCGTTCAGCTGCTCGCGCAGGTTCTTGTTGGCCCCCACGCCGCCCGCCACCACCAGCCGCTTCAGGCCGGTCTGGTCCAGCGCCGCGAGCGACTTCTTCAACAGCACTTCGACGATCGCCGCCTGCGTGGAGGCGGCCAGGTCGGCCTTGCGCGCCTCGAGCTGGTCGCCGAGCTTCTTGGCCTGCGTGAGCACGGCCGTCTTCAGGCCGGCAAACGAAAAATCGAGATCGCCGCTGTGCAGCAGCGGGCGCGGCAGCTTGAAGGCCGCGGCGTCGCCGCCTTCGGCCAGCTTCGCGAGCCAGGGGCCGCCGGGGTACGGCAGGCCCATGAGCTTGGCGCTCTTGTCGAAGGCCTCGCCGGCCGCGTCGTCGATGGTTTCGCCGAGCAGTTCGTAGCGGCCCACGCCGTCGACCCGCATCAGCTGCGTGTGGCCGCCCGACACCAGCAGCGCCACGAACGGAAACTCGGGCGGGTCGGCGCTCAGGAACGGCGACAGCAGATGCCCTTCGAGGTGATGCACCCCCAGCACCGGCTTGCCCAGCGCCACGCCGAGCGCGCAGGCCACGCCCGCGCCCACGAGCAGCGCGCCGGCCAGGCCCGGGCCGCGCGTGTAGGCCACCACGTCGATCTCGGCCAGCGAGCGTCCGGCTTCGGCCATGACGGCTTCGGTGAGCGGCAGCACGCGGCGGATGTGGTCGCGGCTGGCCAGCTCGGGCACCACGCCGCCGTAGGCCTGGTGCATGGCGATCTGGCTGTGCAGCGCGTGCGAACGCAGCAGCGGCAGCGCGTCGCCGTGCGACTCGACCAGCGCCACGCCGGTCTCGTCGCAGGATGATTCGATTCCCAACAAGAGCATGGCGCCGAGTGTAGGGGCCGCCCGCCGGCGGCGCCCGCGAAGGGACAAGCGAGGCACGGAAGTTGCACGAGCGGAAGGCGCCCCTTCTGCGCCCCCACGAATGACTTCCGGCCTGAGCTTCCTGATCGCCGCGCGCCGATGCGAGATCGACGCGCTGGACCAGCTCGCGCGCACCAGCGAGCTGGTCGGCGCCATCGGCCGGCTCGTGCATGCGCTGCAGCGCGAGCGCGGCATGTCGAATGTGTTCCTGGCCTCGCACGGCGGGCGCTTTGCCGACCAGCGCGGCCCGCAGATCGCCGAATGCCTCGCGCTCGAGCAGCAGGTGCGCGCCGGCTTCGACCGGCTTGAGGCCGAGCACCACCGCGCGGTGGGCGCCGGCCATGGCGCGCGCCTGTTCAGCCGCATCGCCTGGGTGCTGCCCGGCCTGGACGCCCTGCCCGCGCTGCGCCGGCGCATCGACGCGCTCGAACTCCAGCCGGCACAGGCCGTGGCCGCCTTCGCCAAGCTCGTGGCCGGCCTGCTGGCGGTGGTATTCGAGGCGGCCGACGGCGCCACCGACCCCGAAATCTCGCGCCTGCTGGTGGCGATGTTCAACTTCATGCAGGGCAAGGAGTTCGCCGGCCAGGAGCGGGCCTTCGGCGCCGCCGCGCTCGCGCTGGGCCGGGGCGACGACGCGCAGCGCCAACAATGGCGCCACCTCATCGAGTCGCAGGAGCGCTGCTTCCAGGTGTTCATCGATTTCTCGGGCGACGCGGTGCGCACGCTCTGGCACGACAGCCAGTCGGACGCCGTGCTGGCCGAGCTCGAGCGCCTGCGCCGCAAGGGCGCCACCTCGGTGCCGGCCGACGCGCTGCTGAGCCAGGCCTGGTTCGACTGCTGCACCCGGCGCATCGACGCCATGCAGACGGTCGAGAACCGCCTCTCGGCCGACCTGCGCGCGCTGTGCGACCACAAGACCGCCCAGGCGCGCAGCGAACTGGCGGCCTACCGGCAGCTGCTCGGCACGCTGGCCCCGCAGGCCGGCGGCGCGCTGTTCTTCGACGATGCCCAGCAGGCGCAGGACGCCACGCCGGCGCAGCTGGGGCGCCACCTCGAGCGCTCGGTGCTCGACATGGTCCAGGAGCAGTCGCAGCGCCTGCAGGCCATGAGCGACGAACTCGACACCGTGCGTGCCTCGCTCAACGAACGCAAGATCGTCGAGCGCGCCAAGGGCCTGCTGATGGCGCACCGGCGCCTGAGCGAGGCCGAGGCGCACAAGATGCTGCGCCAGACCGCCATGAACCAGAAGCGCCGCCTCGTCGACGTGGCCGAGTCGATGCTGGCCATGGCCGACTACCTGCCGCTCGAACCTGCACCGCGGCGCTGACCCGGGCCGCTTGGATTGGTGCAGCGCACAACAGTTGTGCGTAGCCCGGTTTCGCAGGCCGACTGGAACTTTCTCCCGCACCGGCGCGCCCTGCCAGCTATCTTTTCCATAGCTCCCAACGGCAGTTGCGAGCTGGCACACCGCTTGCATGGAGCTTGTCACAGACCGCAAGGTCTTCAGGCAGGTTGCACCCAACGGCGGGTGCGGCCCACCGAACCGGACAAAGGCGTCCCCATCCCGCAAGGGCTCGTTCACGAGCAGCCCCTGCGCGGTGCGGACGCCTTTTCGTTTTTGTCTTTCACTTCTGGAGCCCCGCCCATGTCCGATCTGCTGCTGAAAACCAAACTGAGCCGGCGCCGCGTGCTGCAGGCCGCCGCCCTCGGCGCCGTGGGCATCGACCCGGCGCTGCGCGCCGCCGTCTGGGCCCAAGGCTCGGACAAGCCCGAGAAGGAAGAAGTGAAGATCGGCTTCATCCCGCTGACCGATTGCGCCAGCGTGGTGATGGCTTCGGTGCTGGGCATCGACAAGAAGTACGGCGTGAAGATCGTGCCCAGCAAGGAAGCCAGCTGGGCCGGCGTGCGCGACAAGCTCGTGAACGGCGACCTCGACATGGCGCACGTGCTCTACGGCCTGGTGTACGGCATGCACCTGGGCGTGAGCGGCCCGAAGAAGGACATGGCCGTGCTCATGACCCTCAACAACAACGGCCAGGCCATCACGCTGTCCAAGAAGCTGGCCGACAAGGGCGCGGTCGATGCCGCCTCGCTCGCCAAGCTCATCGCCAAGGAAAAGGGCGAATACACCTTCGCCCACACCTTCCCCACCGGCACGCACGCCATGTGGCTCTACTACTGGCTCGCCTCGGCCGGCATCGATCCGTTCAAGGACGTGAAGAACATCACCGTGCCGCCTCCGCAGATGGTGGCCAACATGCGCGTGGGCAACATGGACGGCTACTGCGTGGGCGAGCCCTGGGGCCAGCGCGCGATCATGGACGGCATCGGCTTCACCGGCATCACCACCCAGGACATCTGGAAGGACCACCCCGAGAAGGTGCTGGGCTGCACCGCGGAGTTCACGAAGAAGTACCCGAACACCGCGCGCGCCGTCACGGCCGCGATCCTCGAGGCCGGCAAGTGGATCGACACCGGCCTGCAGAACAAGAACAAGATGGCCGAAACCATTGCTGACAAGAGCTACGTCAACACCAGCGTGGACGCGATCAACCAGCGCATCCTGGGCCGCTACACCAACGGCCTGGGCAAGAGCTGGGACGACCCCAACCACATGAAGTTCTACAACGGCGGCGCCGTGAACTTCCCCTACCTGTCGGACGGCATGTGGTTCCTCACGCAGCACAAGCGCTGGGGCCTCTTGAAGGAGCACCCCGACTACCTGAAGGTGGCCACCGAGATCAACCGCATCGACATCTACAAGCAGGCCGCCGCCGCGACGCAGACGCCCGTGCCCAAGGACGTGCTGCGCACCAGCAAGCTCTTCGACGGCACCGTCTGGGACGGCAAGGACCCGAAGAAGTACGCCGAGTCTTTCAAGCTCCATGTCTGAGGAGAAACGCACCATGGTCAGCGCTGTCTTCCATTCCCCGCTCGACGCCGTGGCCTCGCAGGTCGCCGCGCCCGTGGTGTCCAGGCCCCTGGCACCCGCCCCTGCTGCGGCCGTTGCGGCGGCGGCACCCGTGCCGCGCACCCGCGCGCCCCTCGATCTGCGCGCCTTCTGGATGCGCGTGCTCCCGCCGTTCCTGGGCTTCGGCCTGCTGGTGCTGGTGTGGGAGATCGTGGCCATGAAAAGCACCACCGGCTTTCCTTCGCCGCTGGCCACCTGGCAGCAGGCGCTCACGGTGTTCAGCGATCCGTTCTACAGCAAGGGGCCGAACGACCAGGGCGTGGGCTGGAACGTGCTGTCGTCGCTGCAGCGCGTGGCGCTGGGCTTCGGACTGGCGGCAGCGGTCGGCATTCCGGCCGGCTTCGCCATCGGGCGCTTCGAATTCCTCTCGCGCATGTTCAACCCGCTGATCAGTTTGTTGCGCCCGGTGTCGCCGCTCGCGTGGCTGCCCATCGGCCTGCTGGTGTTCAAGGGCGCCAACCCGGCCGCGATCTGGACCATCTTCATCTGCTCGATCTGGCCGATGGTCATCAACACCGCCGTGGGCGTGCAGCGCGTACCCAGCGACTACATGAACGTGGCCAAGGTGCTCAACCTCAGCGAATGGAAGATCCTCACCAAGATCCTCTTTCCCGCCGTGCTGCCCTACATGCTCACGGGCGTGCGCCTGGCCGTGGGCACCGCGTGGCTGGTGATCGTCGCGGCCGAGATGCTCACGGGCGGCGTCGGCATCGGCTTCTGGGTGTGGGACGAGTGGAACAACCTCAACGTCGCCAACATCATCATCGCGATCTTCGTGATCGGCATCGTCGGCCTGGTGCTGGAGTTCGCGCTCATCAAGCTCGCCACCGCATTCACGTTCGAAGAGGTGAAGTCATGAACGACGACAGCAAGTACATCGAGATCCACAACGTCGAACAGGCGTTCAAGACGCCCAAGGGCCGCTTCGTCGCGCTGCGCGACGTGAACCTGAACGTGGCCAAGGGCGAGTTCGTCACGCTCATCGGGCACTCGGGCTGCGGCAAGTCGACGCTGCTGAACCTCATCGCCGGGCTGACCACGCCCACGCAGGGCGTGCTGCTGTGCGCCAACAAGGAGATCAAGGGCCCGGGTCCCGAGCGCGCCGTGGTGTTCCAGAACCACTCGCTGCTGCCCTGGCTCACCTGCTTCGAGAACGTGTACCTCGCGGTCGAGCGCGTGTTCGCGGCCACCGAGAACAAGGCGCAGCTGCGCGAACGCACCGACGCGGCACTCGCGCTGGTGGGCCTCACGCCCGCGGCGCAGAAGCGCCCCGGTGAAATCTCGGGCGGCATGAAGCAGCGCGTGGGCATCGCCCGGGCGCTGTCGATGGAGCCCAAGGTGCTGCTGATGGACGAGCCCTTCGGCGCGCTCGACGCCCTCACCCGCGCCAAGCTGCAGGACGAGCTGCTCGCCATCGTGCAGAAGACGCGCAGCACCGTCGTCATGGTCACGCACGACGTCGACGAGGCCGTGCTGCTGAGCGACCGCATCGTGATGCTCACCAACGGCCCGGCCGCCACCATCGGCGACGTGCTGGCGGTGGACATCGCGCGCCCGCGCAACCGCGTCGCGCTGGCCGAAGACCCGGCCTATGTGCATGCGCGCAAGGCGGTGATCGATTTCCTCTACACGCGCCAGGCGCATGTGGAGAAGGCTGCGGCCTGACCCGGCAGGCGCAGCACGACGGGCATCAAGACATGATGACCTGCAGGCTGTGCTCGTACCACCCCGTGAGGCGCTCGAAGGTGTCCACGAGCGCCTCGCTGGAACGCACCAGCGTGGCGCGCCCCTCGGCGCTGTCGAGCGCCTGCACGCCGCCGACGAGGCGCAGCCACTCGTCGCGCGCGCTCGCCAGCCCGGCACGGATCTCGGGCGAACTGAGCGGCGCGCGCTCCAGCTCCAGCAGCGCGGCTTCGAATTCGTTCATGGTCGGCAGCAGCCGTTCGCGCGAGGCGCCAGCCGCGAGCGTCGAGGCCAGCAAGGCGTCCTTGGCGAGGCGCTGCGCGCGCATGCGCTGCCGTCCGCAGATGTTGACGATGCGCAGCGCGCGCCGCGCACCCGAGGCCTCCAGCGCATCCGTCAGCGACTCGGCCGCCGACAGCAAGGCCTCGCCGCGCGCATCGATCGCGGCCAGCCCTTGCGATGCTGGCTTGGCAACCAGCAGCGCGGCCAGCGCGAGCCACGCGGCCTGCACCTCGCCGAGCGCCTGCACGCCGGCCGGCCCCAGCTCGAGGGCCGTCAGATGATCCAGCGTCTGCTGCACCCGCTCGGTCGACTGCGTGCGCAGCACGCGCGCACGCTGCGCATCGATGCCGGCCGCGAGCTGCGCCGCCACGCGCACCAGCCGCTGCGAGAGCATGCGCAGCTGGCCCGCGCGGTTGATCGCCTCGGCCCACTGCGCGGCCTCGATGACCGAGCGCGACACCTCGCCCAGCCGCAGGTTGGCGTGCATCGCGGCGCCGCGCAGCAGGCCGAAGGCCTCGTCCTCGCCAATGCCGCGCGCGGACATCAGCAGGCCCTTGGCGCGGTCGACCCACTTGCGCTCGTCCATGCGGGTGCGCAGGGCGTCGAGTTCGGTGCGCAGCGCGGCCTCGCGGGTCCAGCGGGCCTGCGCCTGTGCGGTCAGTGCCGCGAGCGCACCGGCGCTGTCGATGGGTACCCACCCGTGCACGCCCGCAGCCACGAGCGCCGCGTGCTGCGCGCCGTCCAGCGGCGCGCTCATCACGCCCAGGGCGCACGGCGGTGCGCCGCCCCAGGGCGCCAGCGCATCGAGCAGCGCGTCGAGCTGCGGCTCTGTTTCATCCAGATGCACCAGGACCATCGACGGTGCAAGCGCCTGCGCGCGCTGCACCAGCGTGTGGCAGCCCGCGCGCCCGAGCACCGCGACGCCCGCGGCATCGATCGACTGCTGCAGCGACGCCGACAAGGGCTCGCCTTCAGCGGGTTCAGGGGAAAGGACGACGAGAAGGGACATGGCGGCAAGGTGTGGCAAGGCCCGGGAAGCATAGGCCACGCCAGCCTGCATTCGCAGGCACGCCTCTTGCATCGAAGGGGGCACGGTGTAACGAAGCACCGCTTTGGTGAGGCTGCAGGTTCCTGCATCCAACCCGGCCCTCCTCAGGCCGGGCTCACCCCCATGCCGACGGCGTTCGCCGCCGGTACCCCGACTCCACCCCTGTCCGTCGACACGACCGCTGCCCGGTCGCGCCGCGGCTTTTTGCACCTTTGAACACCATGTCCGGTTTCAGGAATTTCTTGCAGTCAGGCCACAGTCCGACCCTGTTCGCGGCCTTCCTGTACTTCTCGTTCTCCTGCTGCATCTGGGTGCTCAACGGCGCCATGGCGCCCTTCATCGGCGAGACCTTCAACCTCTCGCCCGCGCAGAAGGGCCTGATGCTGTCGGTGCCGATCATCGCGGGCGCGCTCATGCGCTTTCCGCTGGGCCTGCTGTCGCAGTACATCGGCCGCAAGAAGGCCACGCTGGTCGAGATGGGCCTGATCGCCGTGGCGATGCTGTTCGGCTTCTTCTTCGTCAAGAGCTTCAACGACCTGCTCGCCATGGGCGTGCTGCTGGGCATCGCGGGCGCGAGCTTCGGCGTGGCGCTGTCGCTGGGCTCGGGCTGGTTCCCGCCGCAGCACAAGGGCTTGGCGATGGGCCTGGTGGGCGCGGGCAACGTGGGCACGGCCGTGTCGGTGCTGGTGGCGCCGCCGCTGGCCAACTGGCTGGGCTGGCAGGCGGTGTACGGCGTGGCCGCCGTCGCGATCCTCATCCCGATGGTCGTGATGGTGTTCTTCGCCAAGGAGCCGCCGGACGTGGACCCGCACGGCAGCTTCCGCGCACACATCGCCTGCCTGTTCGAGAAAGACGGCTGGGTCTTCAGCCTGATCTACGGCGTGACCTTCGGCGGCTTCATCGGCCTCACGACCTTCCTGCCCTCGTACTACTACGACCAGTTCGGCGTGAGCAAGGTGCAGGCCGGCCAGCTGACGATGCTCGCGGCCTTCATGGGCGCGGCGGTGCGCATCGTGGGCGGCTGGCTGTCCGACCGCTGGGGCGGCGTGAACACGCTCACGGTGGTGCTGCTGGTGGTGGCCGTGGGCCTCGTGCTGGTGGGCTTCTCGTCGGGCTCGCTGGCGCTCACCACGCTGCTGCTCATCGTGTGCTTCGCCGCGTTGGGCGCGGGCAACGGCGCGCTGTTCCAGCTGGTGCCGCTGCGCTGGCCCACGAGCACGGCGGTGGCCGGCTCGATGATCGGCGAGATCGGCGCCCTCGGCGGCGGCCTGGTGCCCAACGCCATGGGCCTGTCGAAGCAGTACCTGGGCAGCTACGCCTGGGGCTTCGTGTTCTTCGGTGTGCTCTCGCTGGCGATGCTGGGCGTGATGCGCGTGATGCAGATCCGCTGGACGCGCACCTGGGCCGAAAAAGGCGGACGCGCGCGCGTCACACCGGCCCCTGCGGTTGCCAAGCCCTCGCCCGTTCGCAAGGCCGCCCGTTCATGAGCCTCTTCGCCCGCCCCCGCTCAACGTGGCAGGAAGAGAAGCCACACGATGAGCAGCACGTTGAACAGCACCGACACGCCGAGCGCGAGCTGGTACAGCGCGAGCGGGTCGCGGCGGATCAGCGGCGTGGCGGCGGGCGCGTTCACGGGGCGCGAGGCGCCGCGCTCCAGCGCGAGCAGCATCTCCTCGGCGGTCTCGAAGCGTTCGCGCGGGTCGCGGGCCACGGCCTTGCGCACGAGGTGGTCGAGCCACACGGGCACGTCGGGCCGCAGGCGCGAGAGCGCGACCGGGTCGCGCCGGTAGCGCGCCACCTGGTAGGGCTCGATCTCGCCGTAGGGCAGGTGCCCGCCGAGCCATTGGTAGAGCGTGGCGCCGAGCGCGAACAGGTCGCTGCCCGCATCGGCCACGCCGCCCTCTTCCCACTGCTCGGGGTTGATGTAGCTCGGCGTGCCCGCATGCAGCTCGCGCTGCGCCGCGCCTTCGCGGCCCGAGATCGCCACGCCCAGGTCGAGGATGCGCCAGCGCCCGTCGTCACCCCGGTGCAGGTTGCCGGGCTTGATGTCGCGGTGGACCACGCCGTGGCGGTGCAGCCGCCCGAGCGCGCGGCTCACCTCGATGGCCGCGGCGACCACCTCGGCCACGGTGCCGCGCGTGCCGTCCTTGCGCATCTGCTCGAGCGTGCGCCCGCCGTGCCAGTCGAACACGATGTACAGCGCGCTGGCGTCCGGCGCGCGCTCGTGCACACGCACGAAGCCGCCGCCCTGCCCCACGCGCTGCCCCAGCCACGCTTCGTGCGCCAGCATCGCGCGCTCCTGCGGGTCGCCGGCGCGCGAGGGGTGCAGGGTCTTGAGCGCGACCAGCTCGCGCGTGACCGGATGGCGCGCCTGGTACAGCAGGTGCACGCCGGTGTCGGCCACCAGGCCGGTGACGACGTAGCCGTCGAGCACGTCGCCCACCTTGAGCCACGGCGGCGGCGCCAGGCGGCGGCCGTCACCGAGTTCGTCGTCGAGCTGGCGCGCGTCCAGCCCCACCACGCGGATCACCAGCGCGGTCGCGTTGTCGCGCGTGCCGGCGTCGAGTGCGGCCTGCACCAGCGCCTCGCTCGCGGCCTCGGCGTCGCCCTGCAGCGCGAGCGCGGCCACCTGCTGCGGCTTGAGCACGCCGTGCACGCCGTCGGTGCTGAGCACGAAGCAGTCGCCCACGCGCACGTCGCCCTGCAGGTAGTCGACGCGCACCTGGTCGTCCAGGCCGATGGCGCGCGTGAGCCGGCTGCGCATGTCGGGGTGGTCGAAGGCGTGGTCCTGCGTGAGCAGCTGCGCAGGCTCGTCGTCGGCGCGCACGCGCCAGGCGCGCGTGTCGCCCACGTGGGCCAGCGTGTAGCTCTGGCCGTGCAGCACCAGCGCGGTGAGCGTGGTGAGCGCCGTGCCGGCGCCCTCCTGTTTTCCCTGGCGCCGGCGGTTGTGGTCGGCCAGCCAGCCGTTCTGCGCGCCGATCAGGCGGTCGAGCGCGGCGGTCGGCTCCCAGGTCGCGGGCGTGGCGAAGTAGTCGGCCAGCAGGCCCATCACCGTGGTCTGCGCCGCTTCGCGGCCGCGTCCGCCGCTCGAGACCCCATCGGCAATCGCCGCGATGAGCCCGCGTGCCTCGTCGCCGGCCGGCGCATGCACCGTGCCGGCGAAGTCCTCGTTCGCGTCGCGCGGCCCGCGCTGGCTGCTGTAGCCGATGTCCACTTCAAAGCTCATGGCGCGATTCTGACCGCGCGCCGCGGGCCGTCGTTCGGTTGATTTCCCTGAAAGGTCCCGCCCCATGAAGAAAATGAAACTCGTGATGGTCGGCAACGGCATGGCCGGCGTGCGCACGCTCGAAGAGCTGCTGAAGATCGCACCCGACCTGTACGACATCACCGTCTTCGGCGCCGAGCCGCACCCCAACTACAACCGCATCCTGCTGTCGCCCGTGCTCGCGGGCGAGCAGACGGTCGATGAGATCGTGCTCAACAGCTGGGAGTGGTACTCGGACAACCACATCACGCTGCACGCCGGAAAGAAGGTGGTCGAGGTCGACCGCGTGAACCGCATCGTGCGCGCGGAAGATGGCACCGAGGCGCCCTACGACCGCCTGCTGATGTGCACCGGCTCCAACCCCTTCATGCTGCCCGTGCCCGGCAAGGACCTGAAGGGCGTGATCGCCTACCGCGACATCGCCGACACCGACTACATGATCGAGACCGCGCGCACGCACAAGAACGCCGTGGTCATCGGCGGCGGCCTGCTCGGCCTCGAAGCGGCCAACGGCCTGATGCTGCGCGGCATGACCGTGACGGTGGTGCACGTGATGCCCTGGCTCATGGAGCGCCAGCTGGACGACGTGGCGGGCAAGCTGCTGCAGAAGTCGCTGGAAGACCGCGGCCTGAAGTTCCTCATGGGCGCGCAGACGCAGGACCTGGTGGGGGGCGACGATGGCCGCGTGAAGGCCATCCGCTTCAAGGACGGCACCGAGGTCGCGGCCGACCTCGTGGTGATGGCGGTGGGCATCCGCCCCAATGTCGAGCTGGCCGAGAAGATGCGCCTGCACTG
Source organism: Variovorax boronicumulans (assembly GCF_009811375.1). Classification (NCBI taxonomy): domain Bacteria; kingdom Pseudomonadati; phylum Pseudomonadota; class Betaproteobacteria; order Burkholderiales; family Comamonadaceae; genus Variovorax; species Variovorax boronicumulans. The sequence goes on along the minus strand of NZ_BKDH01000001.1, from coordinate 1,154,046 downwards.
CAACCGCGGCATCGTGGTGACCGACACGATGCAGACGGTGACCGACGCGCGCATCTACTCGGTCGGCGAATGCGCGGCGCACCGCGGCATCGCCTACGGCCTGGTCGCGCCGCTGTTCGAGCAGGCCAAGGTCGCGGCCAACCACCTGGCGCAGTTCGGCATCGGCCGCTACCTCGGCTCGCTCACGTCCACCAAGCTCAAGGTCACGGGCATCGACCTGTTCAGCGCCGGCGAGTTCATGGGCGGCGAAGGCACCGAGGAGATCGTGATGAGCGACCCCTTCGGTGGCGTCTACAAGAAGCTGGTGCTGAAAGACGACAAGCTGATCGGCGCCTGCCTGTACGGCGACACGGTGGATGGCAGCTGGTACTTCAAGCTGCTGCGCGACGGGCGCAGCGTGCACGACATCCGCGACAAGCTGATGTTCGGCGAATCGAACATCGGCGACACCGGCCACGAGGGCCACAGCAAGGCCGCGAGCATGCCCGACGACGCCGAGGTGTGCGGCTGCAACGGCGTGAACAAGGGCACCATCTGCAAGGCCATCAAGGAGAAGGGCCTGTTCACGCTCGACGAGGTGAAGAAGCACACCAAGGCCAGCGCCAGCTGCGGCTCGTGCACCGGGCTGGTCGAGCAGATCCTGATGTTCACGGCCGGCGGCGACTACTCGGCCACGCCGAAGAAGAAGGCCGTGTGCGGCTGCACCGACATGAGCCACCAGGACGTGCGCGACGCGATCCGCAAGGAGCACTGGCTCACGCACGACGCGGTCTACCGCGGCATGGGCTGGCGCACGCCCAACGGCTGCGCCACCTGCCGCCCGGCCGTCAACTACTACCTCATCAGCACCTGGCCGAAGGAGGCGAAGGACGATCCGCAGAGCCGCTTCATCAACGAGCGCAGCCACGCCAACATCCAGAAGGACGGCACCTACTCCGTCATTCCGCGCATGTGGGGCGGCCACACCACGCCCGACGAGCTGCGCCGCATTGCCGACGCGGCCGACAAGTACAAGATCCCGACCGTCAAGGTCACGGGCGGCCAGCGCATCGACCTGCTGGGCGTGAAGAAGGAAGACCTGGAAGGCGTGTGGAAGGACATCGGCATGCCCTCGGGCTTTGCCTATGCGAAGTCGCTGCGCACCGTGAAGACCTGCGTGGGCAGCGAGTGGTGCCGCTTCGGCACGCAGGACTCCACCCAGATGGGCAAGGACCTGGAGCGCGCGCTGTGGGCCATGTACTCGCCGCACAAGGTCAAGCTGGCCGTGTCGGGCTGCCCGCGCAACTGCGCGGAGGCCGGCATCAAGGACGTGGGCGTGATCGGCGTCGACTCGGGCTGGGAGCTGTACGTGGGCGGCAACGGCGGCATCAAGACCGAGGTGGCGCAGTTCCTCGTGAAGGTGAAGACCGCCGAGGAAGTGATGGAACACGCCGGCGCCTTCCTGCAGCTGTACCGCGAGGAAGGCTGGTACCTGGAGCGCACGGTGCATTACATCGGCCGCGTCGGGCTGGACTACGTGAAGAAGAAGATCCTCGAAGACGCCGAGGGCCGCAAGGCGCTGTGGGAGCGGCTGCAGTTCGCGCTCGACGGCGAGCCCGACCCGTGGTTCGAATCGGCGCAGGCCTCGGTGGATGTGCGGCAGTTTGCGCCGCTGAGCGTGTGATCGGAGCGACCGCTTGAAACGACGACTCTTCATCGCCTCTTCCGCCCTCGCCGCACTCGCCCCGGTGGGCGCCCGTGCGCAGGTGGCCGACCTCAACGACGCCATCAACAAGGCCGGCCGCCAGCGCATGCTGTCGCAGCGCGCGAGCAAGGCCTACCTGGCGCTGGTGCAGAAGGTGGAACCGCGCAGCGCGCAGCAGGTGCTCGACCGCTCGGTGGCGCTGTTCGAGCGCCAGCTCGGCGAGCTCAAGGCCTTTGCGCCGACGCCAACGCTGCGCGCCACCTACGACGGCCTGGACGGCGCCTGGCGCGCGTTCCGCACCGAGCTGGCCGATGCGGCGCCCGGCCGGGAAGCCGCCGCGCGGGTGGTGGCGCTCGACGCCGCCGTGCTCGCGCTGGCCCACCAGGGCACGGCGCAGTACGAGGCCGCCTCGGGCAGGCCGGTCGGGCGGCTGGTCAACATCGCGGGGCGCCAGCGCATGCTGTCGCAGCGCATGGCCAAGTGCTACCTGGCCGCGGCGATGCAGATCGACCCGGCCGGCAGCACCGCCGAGATCGCCAAGGCGCGCACCGAATTCCTGGCCGCGCTCGAGCTGTTGCGCAACGCGCCCGAGGCCACCGCGCAGATCCGCCAGGAGCTGGTGCTGGCCGACGCGCAATGGATGTTCTTCAACCGCGGCCTGCAGCGCCTGGACGGTGCGGGCGCCTCGCCCGCGCTGATGTCCGACGTGTTCGTGAGCAGCGAGAACCTGCTCGCGATCATGGACCGCGTGACCGGCCTGTACGCCGAGATCAAGACCTGACCCGCGCCCGACCCCAAGACAAGAGAGCCCCACCATGAGCGATTGGAAAGCCATCTGCCGCCTCGACGACATCCCCGTGCTCGGCGCCCGCCGCGTGATGCGGCCCGCTGGCCTGGACGTGGCCGTGTTCCGCAATGCCGAGGACCAGGTCTTCGCCCTGCTCGACCGCTGCCCGCACAAGGGCGGTCCGCTGAGCCAGGGCATCGTGTTCGGCACCAGCGTGGCCTGCCCGCTGCACAACTGGGCCATCGGCCTGGACGACGGCTGCGCCCGCTCGCCCGACGAAGGCTGCACGCCGAAGTTCGCGGTGAAGCTCGAAGACGGCGTGGTGCACCTGGACGCCGGCGAGCTGGCCACGCACGCGCTCGACCTGGAGCGCCCCGTCGCCGGGCCGCAGCGCCTGGCCGCCGTGACGGTCCTGTCCCCGGAAGAAGGTTGAGGCCCGCATGACCCAGGAGACGCGCTCCACCTGCCCCTATTGCGGCGTCGGCTGCGGCGTGATCATCGAATCGCAGGGCGACCAGATCACCGGCGTGCGCGGCGACCCCGACCACCCGGCGAACTTCGGCCGCCTGTGCACCAAGGGCTCGACCTTGCACCTCACGGCCAGCGCGACCGTCACGCGCCAGACGCGGCTGCTGCAGCCCCTGCAGCGACTCGCGCGCAAGGAAGCGCCCGCGCCCGTGACGTGGGACCACGCGCTCGACCTCGCCGCCGGCAAGTTCGCGCAGGTGGTGCGCGACCACGGCCCCGACGCGGTCGGCTTCTACGTGTCGGGCCAGCTGCTCACCGAGGACTACTACGTCTTCAACAAGCTGGCCAAGGGCCTGGTCGGCACCAACAACATCGACACCAACTCGCGCCTGTGCATGAGCAGCGCGGTGGCCGGCTACAAGCAGACGCTGGGCGCCGACGCGCCGCCGGCCTGCTACGACGACCTGAAGCACGCCGAGTGCCTGTTCATCGTGGGCAGCAACACGGCGTGGGCGCACCCCATCCTGTTTCGCCGCATCGAGGACGCGAAGGCCGCGAACCCGGCGCTGAAGATCGTCGTGGCCGACCCGCGCCGTACCGACACGGTCGAGATCGCCGACCTGTTCCTGCCGATCCAGCCCGGCACCGACGTCATGCTGTTCCACGGCATGCTGCACCTGATGCTGTGGGAAGGCTGGACCGACACCGCCTACATCGCGGCTCGCACCAACGGCTTCGACGCACTGAAGGCCACGGTGCGCGACTGCACGCCCGACACCGTGGCGCAGGTGTGCGGCATTCCCAAGGACGACCTGCTCGCGGCGGCGCGGCTGTTCGCCACCTCGCCCGCCACGCTGAGCCTGTATTGCCAGGGCCTCAACCAGTCTTCCAGCGGCACGGCGAAGAACGCCGCGCTCATCAACCTGCACCTGGCGACCGGCCAGATCGGCAAGCCCGGCGCGGGCCCGTTCTCGCTCACGGGCCAGCCCAATGCGATGGGCGGGCGCGAGGTGGGCGGCCTGGCCAACCTGCTGAGCGCGCACCGCGACCTGGCCAACCCCGAGCACCGCGCCGAAGTGGCCGCGCTGTGGGGCGTGCCCTCGGTGCCCGAGAAGCCCGGCAAGACGGCCGTCGAGATGTTCCAGGCCGCGGCCGACGGCGAAATCCGCGCGCTGTGGATCGCCTGCACCAACCCCGCGCAGTCGATGCCCGACCAGGCCACGGTGCGCCGCGCGCTCGAACGCGCCGAGTTCGTCGTGGTGCAGGAAGCCTTCGCCACCACCGCCACCTGCGCCTTCGCCGACCTGCTGCTGCCCGCCACCACCTGGGGCGAGAAGGAAGGCACCGTGACCAACAGCGAGCGCCGCATCTCGCGCGTGCGCCCGGCCGTGCCGGCGCCCGGCGAGGCGCGCAACGACTGGTCGATAGCCGTGGCCTTCGCGCGCCGGCTCGAACAGCAGCTGGGCCGCAGCTTCACGCTGTTCCCGTACGAGAGCGCCGAATCGGTCTGGAACGAGCACCGCGAATCCACGCGCGGGCGCGACCTGGACATCACCGGACTGAGCTACGCGATGCTCGAGAACGCCGGCCCGCAGCAATGGCCGCTGAAGGAAGGCGAGCGCGCCGGTCGCGTGCGCCTGTACGAAGACGGCGTGTTCCCCACGCCCGACGGCCGCGCGCGCTTTGTCGACACGCCCTACAAGCCCGTGGCCGAGGCGCGCGAGGCGCGCTTTCCCTTCTCGCTGAACACCGGCCGGCTGCGCGACCAGTGGCACGGCATGAGCCGCACCGGCACGGTCGGCAAGCTGTTCGGCCACGTGTCCGAGCCCGTGGTGCAGATGAATGCGCAGGACATGGCGCGCCGCCAGATCGCCGAAGGCGACCTGGTGCACCTCACATCGAAGCGCGGCTCGATCCTGCTGCCGGCGCGCGCCAGCGCCGAGATCGGCCTGAGCCAGGCCTTCGTCGCCATGCACTGGGGCGAGGAGTACCTGAGCGGCTGCTCGTCGACCGGCGTGCGGCTCGCGGGCATCAACGCGCTCACCACGCCGGCCTACTGCCCCACCTCGAAGCAGCCCGAGCTCAAGCACACGCCCGTGAAGATCCTCAAGGCCGAGCTGCCGTGGTCGCTGCTGGCGATGGCCTGGCTGCCCGCCGGCGACGCGCTCACGGCGCAGCGCGCACTGCAGCCGCTGATGGCGCTGTTCCCCTTCGCCACCTGCGTGCCGTTCGCGGGCAATGCGCCCGGCGAAGAAGAACGCAGCGGCGTCCTTTTTCGCGCCGCCGCGCACGACGCGCCCGACGCCGCGCTGGTCGAAAAAATCGAAGCCCTGCTGGGCCTGCAGACCGCCGACACCCTGCGCTACGCCGACCACCGCCGCGGCCAGCGCCGCGCCGCGCGGCTGGTGCGCCGCGCCGACGGCAGCGCCGGGCTGGAAGCCTTTTTGCTGGGCGGCGACACCAGCGCCGAAGCCTGGATCGCCACCCTGCTGCGCGAGGAACTGCCGGCCCAGAGCTACGGCCGCCTGCTGCTGTCGCCGGGCGCCCGCGCGCCGGTGGCCGTGCAGTCGCGCGGCAAGCCGGTGTGCGCCTGCTTCAACGTGACCGACCGCGCCATCGAGGCCGAGCTGGTGCGCTGCACCGGCAGCGCCGACGAGCGGCTGGCGGCGCTGCAGGGGGCGCTGAAATGCGGCACCAACTGCGGGTCGTGCGTGCCGGAGCTCAAGCGCATGGTGCGGGCCACCCCGGCCGAAGCACTGGCCGTGGGGGCATAAGCCGACTCACATTCCGGCATAAGCGTTGCGGGACAATCCGCCTACCCATGGGAATCAGCCACTACATCAAGGAAATCGGCCGCGGCGCGCGGGGCGCCCGTCCGCTCACGCGCGAGCAGGCCTGCGACCTGTTCGGCCAGGTGCTGGACGGCACGGTCACCGACCTGGAGATCGGCGGCTTCTGCCTGGCCATGCGCATCAAGGGCGAGACGCCCGAGGAGATGGCCGGCTTTCTCGACGCCACGCATGCACGCCTGAACCCCGTGACGACCCGCGGCGGCCCGCTGATCGTGCTGCCCAGCTACAACGGCGCGCGCAAGCTGCCGGTGCTCACGCCGCTCCTGGCGCTGCTGCTGGCGCGCGAAGGCCTGGCGGTGCTGGTGCACGGCAGCGCGAGCGAAACCTCGCGCGTACTGGCATCGAACGTGCTTTCAGCCCTGGACATGCCCCCGATGACCACACTCACCCCCTTGGCCGCCGGCCAGGTGGGCTTTGCCCCGACCGAGCTGCTGAACCCCGCGCTCAAGCGCCTGCTCGACGTGCGCCGCGTGGTCGGTCTGCGCAACCCCGGCCACAGCGTGGTCAAGCTCATGCGCCCGACCACCGGCCCCTGCGTGGTGGTGGCCAGCTACACGCACCCCGAATACGCCCGCACGATGGGCGAGACCTTCGAACTCACGGGCATGACCGCCCTGCTCTCGCGCGGCCTCGAAGGCGAGGTGGTCTCCGACCCGCGCCGCACCGCGCAGATCGACGGCTTCGTGCGCGGCGTGCGCAGCGAACTCCAGGCCCAGGCCGCCGGCACCGCCGCCGACGTGCCTGGGTTGCCGAAAGAAATCGACGTCGCCACCACGGCCGCCTACACGCGACGCGTGCTGGCCGGCGAGCTTCCCGTGCCCGAAGCCATCTCGACGCAAGTCAGGCACATCACCGGACTGGCCTCCCACGCATGAACACCCCCTCCACCCTCATCACCGGCCGCTGCACGCTGGTGGGCGCCGGCCCCGGCGACCCCGAGCTGCTGACCGTCAAGGCCGTCAAGGCGATCCAGGCCGCCACGGTGCTGCTGGTCGACGACCTCGTGAACGACGCCGTGCTCCAGGCCTACGCCCGCCCCGGCGCGCGCATCGTGCACGTGGGCAAGCGCGGCGGCTGCAAGAGCACGCCGCAGGCCTTTATCGAGAGGCTCATGATCACGGCCGTGCGCGAAGGCGAGACCGTGGTGCGCCTGAAGGGCGGCGACCCGTTCATCTTCGGACGCGGCGGCGAAGAGGTGGAGCACCTGCGCGAGGCCGGCATCGAATGCGCGGTGGTCAACGGCATCACCGCCGGCCTGGCCGCCGTGACCTCGCTGGGCGTGCCGCTCACCCACCGCGACCATGCGCAGGGCGTGGTCTTCGTCACCGGCCACGCCAAGACCGGCGCCGGCGCGGCCGAAGACCCGACCGACTGGCGCGCGCTGGCCGCCACGGCGCACAACGCACGCCTCACGCTCGTGATCTACATGGGCGTCTCGGGCGCCGGCCACATCGAGCGCGAGCTGCTGCACGGCCTGCCGGGCGACACGCCCGTGGCCGTGGTGCAGCACGCGAGCCTGCCGCACCAGCGCCACCTCGTGACCACGCTGCAGGGCCTGCAGGCCCGCATCGCCGACGCCGGGCTGGCCAGCCCGGCGGTGATCGTGGTGGGCGACGTGCTGCAGGGGCTGGCCGCGGCCGCGCTGCAGCCGGGCGACGCCGGCCGGTTCGGGACCTAGCCAGGCGCCTCCTAGCGCGCAGCTTCGAGGTGCGTGACGGTCGGCTTGCCCTTCACCACCTCGACATGAAACCGGACCTTGTCGCCGGGCTTGACCTGTTCGAGCATCTGCTTCTCGGCCACATCGAAACCCATCGTCATCGGCGGCATCGCCAGGTTGGGGATGTCGCCGTGCTTCAGCACGATCAGGCCGCGGGCCGGGTCGATCTTCTGGACCACCGCATCAGTCAGCATGCCCGGCGCGGACGCCTTCGCGGGCGGAGGCTCGCTCTTCGGCGCCTGGGCCTGGGCGGCACCGGCCAGGCCCGCGATCAGTGCGAAGGCAAGGAGATGGAGGAAGTTCATGGGGTGGCTCCTGGGTTGGAAGCGTGGTTGGAAACAGCAGACGACAAAGGGGCGCGGCGGCGCAAGAGATACCAGGCCGCAGGCACGACCAGCATGCTCAGCAGCGGCGCGGTGACCATGCCGCCCACCATGGGTGCGGCAATGCGGGTCATCACCTCCGAGCCGGTGCCGCTGCCCCACAGGATGGGCAGCAGGCCGGCCATCACGACGGCCACGGTCATGGCCTTGGGCCGCACGCGCAGCACGGCGCCTTCGCGGATCGCGGCCAGGAGCGTCTCCTCGTTCATCGGCTCGCCGGCGTCGAGGCGCCGCGCCAGCGCGTTCTTCAGATAGACCAGCATCACCACGCCGAACTCGGCCGCCACGCCGGCCAGCGCGATGAAGCCGACCGCCGTGGCCACCGAGATCGAATGGCCCAGCGCCCAGATGAGCCAGAAGCCGCCGACGAGCGAGAACGGCACGGCCGCCATCACGAGCGCCGCATCGGCGAACGAGCGGAACAGCAGGTAGAGCAGTACGAAGATCACCGCCAGCGTGGCCGGCACGACCAACTTCAGCCGCTCGGTCGCGCGCGCCAGGTACTCGAACTGGCCGGACCATGACACCGCATAGCCCGCGGGCATCTTCACGGCCCGGTCGACGGCCGCCTGCATGTCGTGGACGGCGGAGTGCAGGTCGCGCCCGCGCACGTCGACGTAGACCCAACCCGACAGCCGCGCGTTCTCGCTGCGCAGCATCGGCGGGCCGTCTTCGATCGCGATGCGCGCGACATCGCCCAGCAGCAGTTGCGCGCCCTTTTCCGTCACGAAGGGCAGCTGCCGCAGCCGCTCCAGCGAATCGCGGATCTCGCGCGGGTAGCGCACGTTGATCGGGTAGCGCTCACGGCCCTGGATCACTTCGCCCACGTTCTCGCCGCCGATGGCCGTGGATACCACGGCCTGCACATCGGCCACCGAGAGGCCGTAGCGCGCGGCGGCGAGGCGATCGACATCGACGTCGATGTAGCGCCCGCCGGTGAGCCGCTCCGCCAGCGCCGACGACACGCCGGGCACGCCCTTCACCGCCGCCTCGATCTGCGTGGTGAGCGCATCGATGGTGGCCAGGTCCGCCCCCGCCACCTTGATGCCGACCGGGCTCTTGATGCCCGTGGCCAGCATGTCGATGCGGTTGCGGATGGGCGGCACCCACACGTTGGTCAGGCCCGGCACCTTGACGGCGCGGTCCAGTTCCTCGATCAGTCGGTCGGGTGTCATGCCGGCGCGCCATTCGCTTCTCGGCTTGAACTGGACCGTGGTCTCGAACATCTCGAGCGGCGCCGGGTCGGTCGCGGTGTCCGCGCGGCCGGCCTTGCCGAACACGCGCGCGACCTCGGGCACGGTCTTGATGAGGCGGTCGGTCTGCTGCAGCAGTTCGGCCGCCTTCGACACCGACAGCCCCGGCAGCGCCGACGGCATGTAGAGCAGGTCGCCTTCGTCCAGCGGCGGCATGAACTCGCCGCCCAGGCGCATCAGCGGCACCACGGTGAGCGCCAGCAGCACCGCGGCGACGGCGAGCGTCCCCTTGGGAAAACGCAGCACCAGTTCCAGCGCGGGCCGGTACACGGCCATCAGAAAGCGGTTCACGGGATTGGCACCTTCGTGCGGAATGCGCCCGCGCACCAGGTAGCCCATGAGCACCGGGATCAGCGTGACCGACAGACCCGCCGCAGCGGCCATGGCGTAGGTCTTGGTGAAGGCCAGCGGCGAGAACAGCCGCCCTTCCTGCGCCTCGAGCGAGAACACGGGGACGAAAGACAGCGTGATCACCAGCAGCGAGAAGAACAGCGCCGGCCCGACCTCCACCGACGCGTCGGCAACGAGCCGCCATCGCTCGACCACCGTCGGCTGCCGGCCCTGCGTCGTCTCGAAGGCCTCGATGTGCTTGTGCACGTTCTCGACCATCACGATGGCGCCGTCCACCATCGCGCCGATGGCGATCGCGATGCCGCCCAGCGACATGATGTTGGCGTTGACGCCCTGCCAGTGCATCACGATGAAGGCCGCGAGCACGCCGATCGGCAAGGCCACCACGGCCACCAGCGCCGAGCGCAGGTGGAACAGGAAGACCGCGCAGACCAGCGCCACCACGATGAACTCCTCGATCAGCTTGCCGCGCAGGTTGTCGACGGCGCGGTCGATCAGCAGCGAGCGGTCGTAGGTCGGCACGATCTCGACGCCCGGCGGCAGGCCGGGCTTGAGCGCATCGAGCTTGGCCTTGACGGCCTCGATGGTCGAGCGCGCGTTCTTGCCCGAGCGCATGACGATCACGCCGCCGGCCACTTCGCCCTCGCCGTCGAGTTCGGCGATGCCGCGGCGCATCTCGGGGCCGATCTGCACGGTGGCCACATCGCGCAGCAGCACCGGCGTGGCGCCCGTCACGGCCAGCGGGATGGTGCGGAAGTCGTCCAGCGAACGCAGGTAGCCGCGCGAACGCACCATGTACTCGGCCTCGGCGAGTTCGACGACCGAGCCGCCCGAGGCCTGGTTGGCCTTCTGCAGCGCCGCCACGACCACCTGCTGCGTGATGCCCAGCGCGCGCATGCGGTCGGGGTCGAGCACCACCTGGTACTGGCGCACCATGCCGCCGATGCTGGCGACCTCGGCCACGTCGGGCACGGTCTTCAGTTCGAACTTGAGGAACCAGTCGTTCAGCGCGCGCAGCTGCCCGATGTCGCGCGTGCCCGTGCGGTCGACCAGCGCGTACTCGTAGACCCAGCCCACGCCCGTGGCGTCAGGGCCGAGCGATGCGTTGGCACCAGCTGGGAGTCGGCTCTGAACCTGATTGAGGTATTCGACGACGCGCGAGCGCGCCCAGTACGGGTCGGTCTTGTCGTCGAACAGCACGTAGACGAAGGAGTCGCCGAAGAACGAGTAGCCGCGCACGGTCTTCGCGCCGGGCACGCTGAGCATGGTGGTGGTCAGCGGGTAGGTGACAAGGTCTTCGACCACCTGGGGCGCCTTGCCGGGGAAAGGCGTGCGGATGATGACCTGTGTGTCGGACAGGTCGGGCAGCGCATCGAGTGGCGTGCGCGCCACCGACCACCACCCGGCGGCCACCAGGAACAAGGTCGCGATCAGCACCAGGAAGCGGTTGCCGATCGACCAGCGGATGACGGCGGCGATCATCGCTTGGCGCCCTGTGGCATGCGCTGGACGGAGACCAGCTCGTAGCCGGTGGGGCCGCCCTCCTTGAATTCGAAGCGGACCAGGTCGCCGGGCTGGACGTCCGGGAACGCCTCTGGCGATGCCTTCGCAAAGCCCATCGTCATCGGCGGCCACTTGAGCGTGGCGACAGGGCCGTGCGAGATCGTGAGGCCGTCGGGCGCCACGCTTTCGACCTTGCCTTCGGCCTGGTGCAGCACGGCGGTCGGCGCTGCGGCCTTGGCCGCGAGCGATGCCATGCTGCCCAGCACCGAACGCAGTCGGGCCTCCGAGTCGATGAGGAACTGGCCGCTGGCCACCACCTGCTCGCCTTCATTCAGACCGGAGATGACTTCGGTGTCGTCGCCCAGGTCCGTGCCAGTCGACACATCGCGCGGCTCGAACGCGCCATCGGCCTTGCGCACGATGACGACCGCGCGCTTGCCGGTGCGGATCACGGCTTCGGACGGCACGACCAGCCGGGTGCTGGCGGGCCCCGTCACCTGCAGGCGCAGCAGCAGGCCGGGCGTGAGCGTGCCGCGCCGGTTGTCGACCTCGAAGCGGGCCTTCAGGGTGCGGGTGGCTGCGTTGACCTCGGGCAGGATCTCGTCGAGCGTGCCGTCGAACGACTGGGCGGCATCGGCCTGGAGGGTCGCCTTGACCTTCTGGCCGCGTGCGAGCCGCACGGCCTGTGCTTCCGGAATCTCGGCCACCGCCCAGACCTTCTCCAGGCCAGCGATGCGGAACAGTGTCGTGCCGGGCGTGACCGCAACGCCTTCGCGCACGCCCAGCTCGGCCACCACGCCGTCGGACGGTGCGGTGAGCACGTAGCGCGCCTGCGCCGTGCCGGTTTCCTCGCTGCGGCGGATGAGCTCGGCGGGGATGGACAGGGCCCGCATGCGATCACGCGCCGCGGCGACGATGTCGGCGGAAACGCCCGAGCGCTTGAGGGCCAGCCATTCGTTCTGCGGCCCGAGCCATTCAGGCGCGAAGACCGTCGCCAACGCCTGCCCCTTGCGCACGCGCTCCATCGGCGCGCGGACCGACAGGCGCTCGACGTAGCCCGCCACGCGCGTCTGCACGACGACGTTGAGGCGCTCGTCGAACTGCACGGCGCCGACGGCATCGAAAGACGCGGAGACTTCCGCGCGCCGCACGCCGGCATACCGGATGCCGAGGTTCTGCTGGACCGTGGGGCTCACCTGCACACCGCCTTCGTTGCCCGTGCCGGTGATGCTGTCGGCGTACATGGGCACCAGCTGCATGTCCATGAAGGGCGACTTGCCGGGCTTGTCGAAGCGCGGGCCCGGCACCATGGGGTCGTGCCAGTAGAGAACCTTGCGGCTGTCAGCGGTGGGCGGCGTGGTCGCCGACGCCTCCGTGGGCGGGGCGGTCGTGCGCCCCAGGTAGAAGGCGCCTGCTGCGAGCAACAGGGCGGCCAGCAGCGAAGCACCGATCGTGCGTGTGCGGTTCATGGGGCCCCCTCGCTGGTGAGCGGCCGGAAGGCCAGTTGGACGTGGGTTCTGGCCAGGTCGCGCTGCAGCGTCAGCAGCTTGCGCTGCGCTTCGACTTCGGCATGCCGCGCCTCGAACAGCGTGACGAGGCTGCCCTGGTTGGAGCGGTAGGCCGCGGTCGCGGCTGCCGTTCTCTGGCCGGCCGGAACGACCACGCCCGTGCGGTAGCGGTCGATGCGTTGCTGCAGGCGTTGCGCATCGCTGCGCAGCGCCTGGTACTCGGCGGTCGCGGCCCGGGTGGCTTCGGCCAGGTCGGCCTCGGCTTTCTCGACCAAGGCGAGCTTGGCGGCGGTGTCCCGATCCTGCCGCTCGCCGGGTGCGATCGGCAGAGGAATGCTCAGGCCCACCGACACCATGTCGGCGTAGCCGGTGCGCTGGCCATAGGCGAGCTCCCAGGTCCAGTTCGGCTTGCGGTTGGACGCGATGACGGCCGCCGTCTGCCTGGCCACGTCGACATCGCGCTGCAGGGCCGCGACCGTGGGGTGCGCGGCCACGTAGGCGGCTTCGGAGGGCACGGCGATGGCGCCCGGAGACCGCAGTTCGTCGGGCGGCACGCCGACCCAGCGCTGGAAGGCGACGCTGGCGGCTTCCTGCTGCTGCTGGAGGTCGGCCGTCTCGTCTTCCGCGATGCCTCTGGCGCCGGCCAGCGCCAGCACGTCCTGGCTGCTCCCCGCGGCCGACGACAGGCGTGCGCGCGAGGCTTCCAGTTCTTCGTGCGCATGGTGTTCCATGCGCCGCGCGAGCTTGACGCTCTCGCCTACGTAGAAGGCGTCCACGTAGGCGAGCGCGGCCTGCCGGCGGGTGTCGGCCACGGCGGCCTGCACCCGCACCGCCTCCAGGCCGACCGACGCCTCGGCGGCGGCCTGCCGCGCGGCGCGCTTGTCGGCGGACAGCCATTCCTGGCTGATGCCGATGCGCTTCATCGTCATCGAATCGCGCGTGGTGTGGAAACGGTCCGCACCCGTCGCGGGCAGGTTGTCGACGCCGATGCGCAGCGTCGGGTCGGGAAGCTGCGGGGCCGCGGAGGCCGCCGCCGTGGCGCTGGCGACGCCGGCACGGGCGGCGCGGGTGGCTTCGGAGCGCTGCGTCGCCCGCTGAAGCGCGTCCTCCAGGGACAGGGGGGCCGCCGTCGCCAGGTACGGCAGCAGCGCGGCAGCCCATGCGGCCGCGCGCGAAAAGGAAATGAACATGAAAACTCCGCAAACGAACGAGCGAATCGCTGGCAGGCGGACGCGCCGCACCAGCACCGGTCAGTCGACGGAGATGTCAGACGCGCAGTCTGCGCGTGGCGAGAAAAACGGGATCGGGCGGTGGATGCTGCCGCTCCGGCACGGCCTGCGGCGGAAGGACATGGCCCTCCGACACCAGCACCAGGGGCATCACCACGAGCTGCACGATGGCCGGCAGCGAAGGCGTGGTCAGCTTCACCGGCTCGAAGGACAGCGACAGGTCGGCGGCGTGCTGGAAGCACAACACCGGCTGGGCCATGTCCATGCCTTCGCAGGGCTCGCCCGACGCCATCCTCTCGGCCATCGAACCCGGGCTGTCCGGGGCGCCGGGGCAGACATAGCCTGCCAGCGCCAGCTGCGAGAACAGCAGCGACAGGACCACGAAAATCGCGGTCGTGCAGCGACGAAGGGAGCGGCGGGCCATGAGGAGGCGCAGTGTAGCGCCGCCGTCCGGGCGCCGCCTAAAATCCCGCCCGGCCCAACGAACAAGAAGGAAGAGGCAGGGATGCTCGACAAACTCAACGAATTCACCGAAAGCCACGGCGAGCTGCGCCGCGGGCGCGGGCTGGTCACGGGCACCATCGCCTTCAGCCTCGCCGCCCTGTGCTTTCTGGGCGTGCTGGCCTTCCACTTCCCGCAGTACCTGACGACGCCCGAGCTGCGCAAGAGCTACAACGTCGACGTCATGCGCGTCATTCTGCTGACGGCGCTGGTCATTGCGGGCGGGCTCTCGCTGGTCAACATCATCTTCAACCGCTCGCGCTGGCTCTCGTCGGCCGCGTTCCTGCTGGTGGTGGTGTCGGCGCTGCTGGGCGGGCACAAGGTGCCGGTGCACGACTTCGCGGACCACACGCCGTACATCGGGCTCGATTGGTTCATCCTCGACCTGCTGGGCTCGTCGCTGATCTTCATCTTCATCGAGAAGCTCTTTGCGCTGCGCAAGGACCAGCCGGTGTTCCGCGAAGAGTGGCAGACCGACTTTCATCACTTCGTGGTGAACCACATGATCGTGGGCTTCGTGCTGCTGGCCACCAACCTCATGGTGCACAAGCTCTTCGGCTGGGCCGCCAACGACGGCATCCGCGGCTGGGTGAGCAACCTGCCGTTCTGGGCCGGCATCCTGCTGATCATCCTGGTGGCCGACCTCGTGCAGTACTGGACGCACCGCGCGTACCACGAGGTGCCGGTGCTGTGGCGCCTGCACGCCGTGCACCACAGCGTGAAGAGCATGGACTGGATGGCGGGCTCGCGCCAGCACATCCTGGAGCTGCTGATCACGCGCACGCTGGTGCTCGCGCCGATCTACGTGCTGGGCTTCAGCAAGGACGTGATCGACGCCTACATCGTGGTGGTCGGCTTCCAGGCGGTGTTCAACCACTGCAACGTGAGCGTGCGCCTGGGGCCGCTGCGCTACCTCATCGTGACGCCCAACTTCCACCACTGGCACCACAGCCAGGACATCGAGGCGCTCGACAAGAACTACGCGGCGCACTACGCCTTCCTCGACTACCTCTTCGGCACGGCCGTGAAGAGCACCAAGCTCTGGCCCGAAAAATACGGCGTGCTGGGCGACTACGTGCCCAACGGCTTCTTCAAGCAGCTGAAGTTCCCGTTCGTCTGGAAGGGATGACCATGGCCTCCCTTCTTCGCGCCGTGGCGCTCGCCGCGGCGCTGCCGCTCCTGCTCTCGGCCTGCGCCACGCGCATCGAGATGCCCTCCGAAACCTCCGGCCTGCGCCTGCGCGTGCAAAGCTCGGTGATCGCCCCCGGCAACGGCGGCGAGCTGATCGGCGCCGAGGTGCTGGCGCCCGGCGACATCCTGCTGACCTCGATCGCCACGGTGAATTCGTTCGGCATCCGCCTGGGCACCTTCTCGCCGGTGAGCCATGCCGTGCTGTACCTGGGCGACGGCCAGATCGCCGAGGCCGTGGGCACCGGCGTGCGCGCACGGCCGCTGGCCGAGGTGGTCGACGAAGAGCAGATGGTCGTCGCCTTCCGCGTGCCGGGCCTCGTCGAGGCCGACGTCGAGAAGATGCGCGAGTGGGCGCATTCGCAGGTCGGCACCCGCTACAACACCGCCGGCGTGCTGCTGAACGCGCCCTTCGTGCTGAACCGCCGGCTGTGCGAGCTGCCGCTGATTCCGTCGGCCGTCAGCGCGTACTGCATCAGCGGCCTGGCCACGGTGCAGCTGGGCGCCAGTCGCAACGACCAGTTCTTCTGCTCCCAGTTCGTGCTGGAGGCCTACCGCCAGGCCGGCGTGCCGATCACCGACGCCGACCCGCGCTGGGTGAGCCCCGCCGACCTGCTCCACATGCGCGAGGGCGACGTGCCCTCGATCGCCGCCACGCAGCCGCTGCGCTACGTGGGCCACCTCAAATACAACCCGCCGCCGGTGCTGGCGGCAGACGGACCCGCTTGAGCTCTCCTTCTTCTTCCCCTCCCTCTTCTTCCTTTGACGTCGTTGTCGTCGGTGCCGGCGCCGCCGGTCTTTTTTGCGCCGCCCTGGCGGGCCAGCGCGGCCTGCGCGTGCTGCTGGTCGACCACAGCGAGAAGGTCGGCGAAAAGATCCGCATCTCGGGCGGCGGCCGCGCCAACTTCACCAACCGCGACCTCGACGTGCGCGCCCCGCAGCGCCATTTCGTCGGCGACAACCCGAATTTCTGCCGCTCGGCGCTCTCGCGCTACGCGCCGCAGCAGTTCATCGACATGGTGCAGCGCCACGGCATCGCGTACCACGAGAAGCACAAGGGCCAGCTGTTCTGCGACGGCTCCTCGCAGCAGATCGTCGACATGCTGCTGGCCGAGTGCGCCGCCGGCAACGTCGAACGCTGGCAGCCGTGCAAGCTCGGCGACATCGCCTTTGTCGACGGGCGCTACCAAATCAGTAGCACGCGCGGCCCGATCGACGCGCCCAAGCTCGTGGTGGCCACCGGCGGCCTGTCGATTCCCCAGATTGGTGCAAGCGATTTCGGCTACCGGCTCGCCGAGCAGTTCGGCCTGCGCCTGGTCACGCCGCGCCCGGCGCTCGTGCCGCTAACCTTCGGCGGCGACGCCTGGGCGCCCTACGCCGGCCTGGCCGGGCTGGCGCTGCCGGTGCGCATCGAGACCGGCGGCAAGAAGGACAGGATGGCCTTCCTGGAAGACCTGCTGTTCACCCACCGCGGCCTGTCGGGCCCGGCGGTGCTGCAGATCTCGAGCTACTGGAAGCCCGGCGCCCCGCTGACGCTGGACTTCGCGCCCGGCATGGACGTGGCCGAGTCGCTGTCCGACGCCAAGCGGCGCTCGAAGAAACGCATCGCCAACGAGCTGGCCACGCTGGTGCCCTCGCGGCTGGCCGACGCCTGGGTCGGCGAAGACCCGGCCCTGCAGCGCCCGGTCAACGAGGCCACCGACAAGGCGCTGGCGGCGCTGTCCGAGCGCATCGCCCGCTGGCAGATCACCCCCAGCGGCACCGAGGGCTACAAGAAGGCCGAGGTGACGGCGGGCGGCGTCGACACGCGCGATCTGTCGTCCCAGACCATGGAATCGAAGCAGCCGGGCCTGTATTTCATCGGCGAAGTGGTCGATGTGACCGGCTGGTTGGGCGGATACAACTTCCAATGGGCGTGGGCGAGCGCACATGCGTGCGCAACCGCGCTATAATCGCGGGCTAACTCTGGCCTTCCCTCAACGGCCGCAAAAAGTTTTCAGTTGAGGAACCCCGGCTTGGGGCCTCGATCTCCCCCGGCCAAATCCATTTCAACGATTCATCAATGACCACCATCCGCGTTAAAGAAAACGAGCCCTTCGACGTCGCCCTGCGCCGCTTCAAGCGCACCATCGAAAAGCTCGGCCTGCTGACCGACCTGCGCGCCCGCGAGTTCTACGAGAAGCCGACGGCTGAGCGCAAGCGCAAGAAGGCAGCTGCGGTCAAGCGCCACTACAAGCGCGTGCGCAGCATGCAGCTCCCCAAGAAGCTGTACTAAGCAACGCCCAGGGTGGCTGGCCCCGACGAAAGTCCCCGCCAGCGCCCCGTTGCACCAGCCGCGCCAGGGAAACCTGCCGCGGCTTTTGTTTTTTCCGAAAGGTTGCGAAGAATGACTCTCAAAGAACAAATCACCGAAGACATGAAGACGGCGATGCGCGCCAAGGACTCGGAGCGCCTGGCCACCATCCGCCTGCTGCTCGCCGCCATGAAGCAAAAGGAAGTCGACGAGCGCGTGGAACTCGACGACGCCATGGTAGTGGCCATCGTCGACAAGATGGTCAAGCAGCGCAAGGACTCGATCGCCGCGTTCACCACGGGTGGCCGCGCCGACCTGGCCGACAAGGAAGCCGCCGAGATCAAGGTGCTCGAGGTCTACCTGCCCCAGCGCATGAGCGCCGACGAAACGGCCGCCGCGGTGAAGGCCATCGTGGCCGAGCTGGGCGCCTCGGGCCCCGGCGACATGGGCAAGGTGATGGGCGTGGTCAAGACGCGCCTGGCCGGCAAGGCCGACATGGGCCAGGTCAGCGCCGCGGTCAAGGCCGCCCTCACGGGCGCCTGAGGCGGCCACCGCCATGAAGAACGGCAGCAGCAGCCCGCTCGGCGCCGCGCCCGTCGCCACGATCCCGAAGGCCTGCGCCTGCCTGGTCGATGCGCAGGGCCGGCTGCTGGTGTTCCGTCATCCCGAGGACGGCAACATGCAGCTGCCCAAGGGCACCATCGAGCCCGGCGAGTCGCCCGAGGCGGCCGTGCGGCGCGAGCTGCTCGAAGAGTCGGGCCTGGTGTTCGCCGGCCGGCTGGAGTCGCTGGGCACGCTGGAGCGCGAATGCGAAGCCGGCGTCGAAGGCAACACGCACCGCCACCCGCAGCGCTGGCACATCTTCCTGATGCGCGACCACCGCGCCCTGCCCGAGACCTTCGAGCACATGGCCACGGGCAGCCCCGAAGAAGAAGGCCTGGTGTTCTCGTTCTACTGGCTCGACGCCAACGCGGCCATCGAGGACTTCGCCCTGCCCTACCGCCAGACCATCGAACGCGTGCGCGCGGCCCTGCTGGCCGCCAGCTGACCGGTCACGGGATCAGGCGGACATGACGGCGCGCAGCGCCATGTACGCCCCCAGCAGCGCCAGCCCGATCAGAAAGCAACGCCGGAACACGGCCACCGGCAGCCGCTGCCGCAGCCAGGTGCCCAGCACCATGCCGCCGACCGCCGGCGCCAGCATCGCGACCGACCCGCCCAGCACCGCCGCCGGGTAGCTTCCGTTCGCCGCCAGCCCCAGGGCCAGCACCACGGTGGAGGTGGTGAACGAGATGCCCATGGCCTGGATCAGCGCATCGCGCTGGAAACCCAGCGCCTGCAGGTACGGCACGGCCGGCACCGCGAACACGCCGGTCACAGACGTCACCAGTCCCGTCGCAGCGCCCACCACAGGCCCCAGCCAGCGCGCCTGCGCGTCGCTCACGTGCAGCTGCCGCCCCGTCAGCCCCCACAGCGCATAGATCACCAGCGCCACGCCCAGCGCCAGCGAAGCCCAGGCCCCGGCCGGTACGCCCAGCCACCACGCCCCGGCCAGCGTGCCCACCACGACGCCGGCCTGCATGCGACCGATGCGGCGGAACACCGCGCCGAAGCTCGCGCGCGGTCCGGTCTGCCAGAGGTTGGTGACCAGCGACGGCACGATCAGCAGCGCCGCCGCCTGCGCCGGCGACATCCACAGCGCGAGCAGCGCCATCGCCACGGTCGGCAGCCCGAGGCCGATCACGCCCTTGATCAGGCCGGCCAGCAGGAACACCGCGGCCGCCGCCGCCCACAGGCCCGTTGCATCGTTGGAAATCGTCATCGCCGCGGAGTCTGCCGACCGGCGCAGCGGCTGGAAATGCGGCTTTCGCGCAGCCAGCCTCAGGCACAGGCTGAGGCTGGCGTGCTACCTTGCGGCCCATCATGCGATTCGACCTGACCGACCTGCGGCTCTTTCTCCACGTCGTCGAAGCCGGCAGCCTCACGGCCGGCGCCGGCCGCTCGCACATGACGCTGGCCTCGGCCAGCCAGCGTGTGCGCGGCATGGAAGACGCGCTCGGCACGCCCCTGCTCACGCGTCACGCGCAAGGCGTGCGCCCCACCGAGGCCGGACGCACGCTGCTGCACCACGCGCGCGTCGTGCTGCAGCAGATGGAGCGGCTGCGCGGCGAGCTCGGCGAGTACGGCCAGGGCCTCAAGGGCCACGTGCGCTTCATGTGCGGCACCTCGGCGCTCACCGAGCACCTGCCCGAGGTGCTGAGCCGCTTCCTGGCCGAGCATCCGCGCATCTCGGTCGACCTCGAGGAGCGCGCCAGCCCCGACACCGTGGAGGCCCTGCGCAGCGGCCTGTGCGACATCGGCATCGTCTCCGACGCCATCGAGAGCGACGGCCTCGAATGCCACCCCTTCCGCCGCGACGACCTCGTGCTGGTGATGCCGCGCGGCCACGCGCTGGCCAGCCGGCGCCGCTTGCACCTGGCCGAGGTGGTCGACAGCGAGTTCGTCGGCCTGCCCGCCGACAGCGCGCTGCAGCAGCTGATCACCGGGCATGTGCGCGCGCTCGCCAGGCACCTGGCCTACCGCGTGCGTGTGCGCAACTTCGAGGCCGTGTGCCGCATGGTCGAGTACGGCATCGGCGTGGGCATCGTGCCGCAGACCGCGGCCGAGCGCTGCGCCCGTTCGATGAAGATCGCGCGCGCCTCGCTCGCCGACCCGTGGGCCGAGCGCACGCTCATGGCCTGCGTGCGCTCGTCGCAAGACCTGCCGCTCAATGCGCGGCGCATGCTCGACTACCTGATCGCACCGCCGCCGGCGGCGGACGCTACGCGCAAGTGACCGGCCGCCCCTGCTGCGCCCGCGCCGCGATGAAGGCCTCGAAGGCTTCGCGGCTGGTCTTGCGCGGCACGTAGCCGAACTGGGTCTTCAGCGCGGTGTTCAGCAACACCGGCCGGTAGCGCAGGAAGTCGAGCTGCTCGGGCCCGTAGCGGCTCACGCCCAATGCCGAGCCCGCGGCCAGCGCCGCCTGCAGCACGCCGGCCGGCCAGGCGATGGCGCGCTTGCCGAGCCGCGCAGCAATCTCGTGGATCGTGAGCGCGCCGTCGCCCGCGAGGTTGTAGCAACCGGGCGGCGCGCCGCCGAGCGCATGGGCGATGGCGCCGGTCACGTCCTCGTCCCACACGAACACGAAGGGGCTGTCGCTGCCGCGGATGGCGATCAGCCGCTTCTTCTCGAACAGCGCCGTGATCTGGTTGTCGACGCGCTCGCCGAGGATGGTGCCGATGCGCAGCACCGTCTGCGCCAGCGCGGGATGCTGCCTGCGGCACTCGGCCAGCATCTCTTCCACCTGTCGCTTGTGGTCGGCATAGGCGAACACCGGGTTGCCGCGCAGCGGCTGCGACTCGGTGATCCAGGCCGGGTTGTCCGCGTGGTAGCCGTAGGCCGCGCCACTCGACGACACCACGATGTGCCCCACGCCGCGCGCCACGCAGGCGTCGAGCACGTTGCGCGTGCCCCCCACGTCCACCGAATGCTCGAAAGCGCGGTTCGAGTCCTTGCCGGGCGTGACGATGGACGCGAGGTGCACCACCGTGTCGATCGCGTGTTCGGCGAGCACGTCGGCGATGCCGTCGTCGCGCACGTCCCGCTGCAGGTAGACCACGCCGGGCAGCCGGCGCTCGGCGGGCACCTCGCGCACGTCGAGTGCCACCAGCGTCTCGAAGGTGCCTTGCGCGGCCAGCACTGCGAGCACGCTGCGCCCGAGAAACCCGTCACCACCTGTCACCAGCACGCGCCGCGCGGACGCCTTCCAGGTTTCGCTCATGGCGTCGCAGGCTTGCGCCCCCACCAGCTCGCCAGTGCCAGGCCCGCGATGATGTCCCAGAAGCCCCACACGCCGGCCACCACGGCCATGCCGCCGAGCCCGCCGAAGAAGCTGAAGATCAGCACCAGCCCGAGCCCCGCGTTGCGGATGCCCACCTCGATGGCCACCGCGCGCCGGTCGTAGTCGCCCAGCCCCGAGAGCCGCGCGCACAGGTAGCCGGTGCCGAAGGCCAGCGCGTCGTGGATCACCACCGCCATCAGCACCAGCCCCACGTAGTCGAGGAAGTAGCGCCAGTTGCCCGCGATGGCGCCGACGATGAAGGCGATCAGCGCCAGGAAGCTCAGGATGCGCGCCGGCTTCTTGATGCGCGCCGTGAGCCCCGGCAGCTTGTGCGCGCAGGCCACGCCCAGCACGAAGGGAATGCCGATGATCATCACGATGTGGCCCAGCATGTCGAAGGGGTCGAGCGCGATGGTCTTGAGCAGCACCGAGGCGGTGGGATGCAGGCCGCCCCAGAACGCGAAGTTCAACGGCATCACCACGATCGAGAGCGCATTCGAAATGGCCGTCATCGACACCGACAGCGCCACGTTGCCGCCCGCGCGGTGCGTGAGGATCTGCGAGATGTTGCCCGGCGGGCAGCAGGCCACGAGGATCATGCCCAGCGCGATGCTCGGGCCCGGCTGCAGGATCAGCGTGAGCACGAAGGTCACGGCCGGCAGCACCACGAACTGCGCGCCGATGCCCACCGCCATCGCACCGGGCATGCGTGCCACGCGCTTGAAGTCGTCGATGCGCGTGTCCAGCGCAATGCCGAACATCAGGAAGCCCAGCACCACGTTGAGCAGCACCAGCGAGGCCGGGTTGAAGTGCAGGCGGATCTCGTCGACAGGCAGCATGCGCGGAACCTCGTGAAGAAGGGATCGGTCGGTCAGTCAGCCAGTGCGGCAGCGGCCTGGCGCACGGCCGCGCGGTAGGTGTCCTTGTGCACGTAGTAGGCCATGCGCTCCAGCTGCAGGTACTTGAAGCCACCCGACAGGTCGGGCGGCGGCCCTTGCACCGCCGTGCGCAGCGCCGCCGCCTTGGGCGAGCCCGCGGCTTGCGCGCGGAAGTAGCGCGCCAGCAGCTCGGCCTGCTCGTAGCGTCCCTGCCAGCCGATGCCGCTGGCCTCGATCATGCCGAGCACGCCCAGCGTCTCGAAGCGCGGCGAGAAGATGTTCAGGTACAGGCGCGGTGCCATGCCCTGCCAGTTGAGCAGCTCGCGGTCGATGAACGGGTAGTGCAGCGCATAGCCCGTGGCCGTGAGGATCAGGTCGTAGTCGCGCGCGCTGCCGTCCTTGAAATGCACGGTGCGTCCGGCGAGCCGCGCGATATCGGCGCGCACGCCGATGTCGCCATGGCCCACGTGGTGCAGCACCAGCGAGTTCACCACCGGGTGCGACTCGTACATCTTGTAGTCGGGCTTCGGAAAACCGAAGCGCACCGGGTCGCCCGTGAACCACTGCAGCACGGTGGCGTCGACCTTCTGCTTGAGCCACGGCGGCAGCGGACGCTTGCCGCCCAGCGTGTCGGCCGGCTTGCCGAACACGTACTTGGGCACGAAGTAGTAGCCGCGCCGCACCGAGATGTCGACGCTTTGCGCGTAGTGCACGGCATCGACCGCGATGTCGCAGCCCGAGTTGCCGGCGCCGACGATCAGCACGCGCTTGTCCTTGAACAGCTCCGCGTGCTTGTAGCTGCTGGTGTGCAGCAGCTCGCCGTCGAAGTGGCCTTCGAACTGCGGGTGCTTGGGCTCGGAGAGCGTGCCGTTGGCGATCACCACGCCCTTGTACTCATCGGTTTCCACGGTGCCGTCGGGCGACTCGACGCTCACGCGCCAGCGCGTGTCGGGTGCGTCGCTCACCGGCTCCACGCGCAGCACGCGCGTGCCGAAGCGGAAGTGCGCGCGCAGGCCGAAGCGGTCGGCAAAGTCGCTGAAGTAGCGGCGCAGCTCGCGGTGGCTCGGGTAGTCGGCCACGGTGTCGGCCATCGGGAACTCGGCGAACTCGGTCGTGCGCTTGCTCGAGATCAGGTGCGCCGAGTGGTAGACCGTGGAGCGCGGGTTGTCGATGTCCCAGAGGCCGCCCACGTCGCTGTGCGCTTCGAAGCCCTGGAACGGAACGCCGAGCTTCTGCAGATTGCGCGCGCCCGCCAGGCCCGAGGGTCCGGCGCCGATGAGGGCGATCTGTTCGTGCGTGGGAACGGTGGCGGCGGCAGCGGAAGACGTCATCGGCGGGGAGGTTCTTTCTGGGAATTCAGACCGGGAATGGCGGTGGCACCCGCCTCGCCCACGCGCGGCTTGCGCGGCTGGCCGCGCAGCAGGCGGTCGTGCAGCGGCGCGGGCAACAGGTCGAGCGCTTTCGACAGCCAGCCGATGCGCCGCGGCAGCACGATCTTTTCGCGCCGGGCTGCCAGGCCCGCCAGCAGCTGGCGCGCCGCCGCGTCGGCCTCGAGCAGCCCCGGCATCGCGAAGCGGTTGCCGGCCGTGAGCGCGGTGCGGATGTAGCCCGGGCTCACCGTGTGCACCGTGAGCCCCGTGCCGCGCAGCTCGGCGCGCAGGCTTTCGAGATAGCGGATCAGGCCGCCCTTGCTCGCGCAGTAGGCGCCGTTGCCCGGCATGCCGTGCCAGCCCGCGATGCTGGCCACGCCCACGAGCGCGCCGCGGCCCTGCGCACGCATCGGCTGCACGAAAGGCTGGAAGGTGGTGGCTGCGCCGAGCAGGTTGATCTCGAGCATGCGGCGGAACACGGCCAGGTCGTCGGCCTCGGCGGTGTCGTAGCCGCCGGCCACGCCCGCGTTGGCGATCACGAGGTCGGGCGGGCCGAAGCGCTGCATCCAGTCGGCCGCCATCGCCTGCATGGCGGGGCCGTCGGACACGTCGGGCGTGTAGGCCTTGCAGCGCCCTTCGGCTGGGGCCGCGAGCGCCGCAAGGCGCTCGGTGTCGAGCCCCACCAGCGCCACACGCGCACCGCTGTCGATCAGCGCCCGCGCCAGCGCCTGCCCGAGGCCGCCGCAGGCACCGGTGAGAACGACATTGCGAAACGGCAAGAGCATGGGCGAGGAAGCGCGCAGGGCGGCGAGTGGCAAAGCGCAGCCACTGTAGCCGCGCCCTGCCACTGCATTCCCCAGCGTTTCCCCTTGTCCCGCGCCCTTGCGGGGCGTTCAGGCCGCTTCGGCGGCAGGGAATTCGATCTGGATCTTCACATCCGTGACGCGCCCGGCCGCGGCCTCCTCGAAGGCGGCGATGCCGTCTTCGAACGCGAAGGTGCGCGAGATGAAGGGCTTCACATCGACCTGCCCCGACGCGATGAGCGCCAGCGCGCGCGGAAAGATGTTGGCGTAGCGGAACACCGACTCGATGCGCGCCTCCTTCGCCTGGATCGCGACGATGTCGAAAGCCACCTTCGCGGCGGGTATGCCCACCAGCACCAGGCAGCCGCCGGGGCACAGCAGGTCGAACACGTTGTCGAAGGCGCGCACGCTGCCGCTGGCTTCGAAGACCACGTTCGCGCCCCAGCCGTCGGTGAGGGCCTGCACGGTGTCGGCGAGGCTGGTGCTGCGCACGTCGACCGTCGTCACCGCCGGGTTGTGGGCGAACAGCGCCAGCTTCTCGGGCACGAGGTCGGCCAGGATCACGCGCGCCGCGCCGCCCGCGAGCGCGGCCAGCGCCGTCATCGCGCCGATGGTGCCGGCGCCGATGACCACCGCCACGTCGCCCGGCTTCAGCGCCGCCTTCTTCGCGGCCTGCAGGCCGATGGCCAGCGGCTCGACGATGGCGCCTTCGCCGAAGCTCACGTTGTCGGGCAGGCGGAAGGTGAAGGCCGCCGGGTGCACCACGAACGGCGTGAGGCAGCCGTGGATCGGCGGCGTGGCCCAGAAGCGCACGGCAGGGTCGAGGTTGTAGAAGCCTTCGCGCACGGCGCGCGAGTCCATGTCGGGAATGCCGGGCTCCATGCAGACGCGGTCGCCGGGCTTCAGGTGCGTGACCTCGGCGCCCACCTCGGCCACCACGCCCGAAGCCTCATGACCGAGGATCATGGGCGCGTCGACGACGTACGGGCCGATGCCGCCGTGCTGGTAGTAGTGAACATCGCTGCCGCACACGCCGACGGTGTGCATGCGGATCTTCACGTCGCGCGGGCCGACGTGCAGCGGCAGCTCGACATCGCGCAGCGTGATCTCGTGCGCCTTTTCCAGAACCAGTGCTTTCATTGCATCTTTCTCAGAGGGTTGAAACGGGGGCCGCCATTCAATGCAGCACGGCGTCCGGACGCAGCAGCGAGGCGCCCGTCGCGACATCGAACAGGTGCACCTGCTGCGCATCGGCCACCAAGCGCAGCGGCTCGCCGAGCCGGGGTCCCGCCGCGGACGGCAGGAGCACGGCAATCTCTTCGCCGCCCTGCCCGACGCTCACCAGCACTTCGTTGCCGAGGTATTCGATGAGCTGGACCTCGCCGGCAAAGCCTTCGCTGTTCGCCTTGGCGGTGTCGAGGTGCAGGTGCGCCGGGCGCACGCCCAGCGTCACGCGCGCGCGGCCTTCGAGCGCGAAGCGGCGCGCATCCACGCGCACCGAACCGCCGCCGCCGCGCAGCTCGCACTGCCCGTTGTCCAGGCCGTGCACCGCCATCTCCATCAGGTTCATCGGCGGCGTGCCGATGAAGCCGGCCACGAAGGCCGAGCGCGGGCGTTCGAAGATTTCCTGCGGCGTGCCGACCTGCTCGACGCGCCCGTCGCGCAGCAGCACGATGCGGTCGGCCAGCGTCATGGCCTCGTGCTGGTCGTGCGTGACGTACACCGTGGTGGTCTTCAGCGTCTGGTGCAGCTTCGCGATCTCGATGCGCATGTGGTTGCGCAGCTTGGCGTCGAGGTTCGACAGCGGCTCGTCGAACAGGAACACCTTCGGCGTCTTGATCATGGCGCGCGCGATCGCCACGCGCTGCTGCTGGCCGCCCGACAGCTCGGTGGGCTTGCGCTGCAGGTAGCGCTCCAGGCCCAGCGTGTCCGACACCTCCTTGATGCGGCTGTCGATCTCGGCCTTGGGCACCTTCAGGCGCTTGAGCCCGAACGCGATGTTGTCGCGCACCGTCATGTGCGGGTACAGCGCGTAGTTCTGGAACACCATCGCGATGCCGCGCTCCTGCGGCGGCAGGTCGTTCACGCGCTGACCGCCGATGTGCAGGTCGCCGCCGCTGATGTCTTCCAGGCCCGCGAGCATGCGCAGGATGGTCGACTTGCCGCAGCCCGAGGGGCCGAGGAACACGACGAACTCGTTGTCGGCCACGTCGAGATCGAAGGCATGGACGACCTGCGTTTCCCCGTAGCGCTTGATGAGGTGGTGACAGCGGATGGCGGACATTTTTGGTTCTGGAGAAAGAGAAGCAGCGGGGTTCATTCAGCCTCCCGCTTGCGCTTGAACGCGGCATTGAGGAAACCGCTGAGCACGCCCACCATGAGCAGCGGCGGCAGCGACAGCAAAATGACCGAGGCGTTCAAGATGCCCCAGGGCACATCGCGCCCGAGCTGGCTGAGCTCCGACGCCACGATGGGCAGCGTCTTGGCCTCGGAGGTGGTGAGCATCAGCGCGATGAGGAACTCGTTCCACACCAGCACGAAGCCGAAGGCGATGGCACCCACCAGCGAGCGCGCGGCAATCGGCAGCGCGATGCGAAAGAAGATCGCGTAGGGCCCGTAGCCGTCGACGCGGCCGGCCTCTTCCACTTCCTTCGGCACCGCCTTGAAGGCCGGAATGGCGAGCCAGATCACGGTCGAGAGCGTGAGCAGCGTGTAGGTGGCGATGAGCGCGATGCGCGAGTCGTACAGCTCCAGCTGCAGCCAGATCACCATGAGCGGAATGGCCACCGCCACCGGCGGCAGGAAGCGCATCGACAGCACGAAGAACTGGATGTCGTTGCCCCAGCGCAGCGGGTAGCGCGCCAGCGCATAGGCGGCCGGCAGGCCCAGCACCGCGCCGATGATCACCGCCGCACCCGCCACCACGATCGAGTTGACCAAGCCCGCGGCCACGGCCTCGCGGTTCAGCACGTAGAGGTAGTTGTCCAGCGTGGGCGTGAAGAAGAACTTCGGCACGGCCGAGACGATGTCGACCCGGTTCTTGAACGAATTGAGAAAGGTCCACAGCACGGGCACGAGGGCCGAGAGCCCGGCCGCGATGAGCGCCAGCCGCGCCAGCAACGTTCCGATGGCAAGCTTCTTCATGACGGCTTGGTCCATTTCCAGATGTAGGTGAACGCGACCGTGGAGGCGACCATCATCAGCACCGCCATGCTCGACGCGTACGAGATGCGGCCCGACTCGATGAAGCCCTGCGAGAAGGCGTACATGTCGAGCGTCTCGGTCGAAATGCCGGGGCCGCCGCGCGTCATCACGTAGATGAGGTCGAAGGCGCGCAGCGACTCCACCATCTTCACGAAGGCCAAGCTGATGAGCGGCGCCTTCAGCATCGGCAGCGCCACGTAGGCATACACCTCCCAGGTCTTCGCGTGATCGAGACGCGCGGCCTCGAAGGGCTGCGGTGGCAGGGTCTCGAGCAGCTTCAGCACGATGACGCCGAAGAACAACCCCCATTGCCACACGTCAACGAAGGCCACCGTGAGCAGCGCCAGCACCGGGTCGGCGAACAGGTCCAGCGGCTCGCCGGTGATCGCCTTGTACGGCCACGTGATGAGGCCGAACAGCGGATGGAAGGCGAACTTCCAGACGAAGGCGGCCGACACGCGCGGCAGCAGCACCGGCACGATGAACAGCATCGACAGCACCTGGCGCCAGCGCGGCGTGGCGCAGCGGTGCATCAGCGTGCCCATGAGCACGGCCAGGGCCATGGTGGCGCTGACGGTCAGCACCTCCCACACCAGCGACACGCGCACCGAGTTCAGGAAGCGCCGGTCGGAGAACAGCTGCACGTAGTTGCTGAACCAGACCCAGCCGGTGTCGGCCTGGCCCAGCTCGCGGTCCTGCAGCGAGATGGCGATGGCGAACACCGTCGGCACCAGCGCCAGGACCGCCAGCACGAGCAGCCCCGGCCCGATGAACACGGCCGGCAGCCGTGTGGTGTGGGAACGCATGCTCACTTCTTGCGACGCGCGATCAGCTGCTTGGCATAGGCGTCGAGTTCGTCGAGCCCGCCCTGGATGTCGGTGCGCGAGCCGGTGATCAGCTCTTCCAGAATGATCCCCCAGCGGTCGCCCAGGTCGGGCCAGGCCGGGTCTTGCCAGAAGTTCACGGCCGTGACCTTGCCGGTGTCGGCCAGCGCCTTGCCCAGGTCGGCGCCGTAGCGCTTGGCGAACTCGGGGCTGCCGAGCACGCTGGTGCGGTTGAGCTCGCCGAACTGCCCTTGCGCGAGGCGGCGCTGCTCGTTCTCCTTGGACGTGGCCCAGGCGATGAAGAGGCCCGCGCACTTCTTCGCCTCTTCGCTCTTGTTGGCGCGCGCGCCGATGGCCAGGCCGTGGCCGTAGCCGCCGCCGGTGAGCGGCGTGGGCGGCACGGCGTAGGCGATCTTGCCGACCACGGTCGACATCTTCGGGTCGAGCGCGTTGCCCGCCAGCGGCGTCGACTCGACCAGGATCGCGACCTTGCCGGCCAGGAAGGCGCCGGTGGACTCGTCCCATCCGCCCGTCTTGGTGCCGGGCGCGGAGTACTTGAAGAGATCGAGGTAGGTCTGGGTCGCCTTCACGGCGGCGGGCGAGTTGAAGACCGGCTTGTCCCCGTCGAACCACTGGCCGCCGTAGCCGCGGAAGAACGGCATCCAGCGCCACACGTTGGCGCCCGAGCCGCGCTGGCCGCGCAGCGCCACGCCGTAGACGCCGTTGGTCGGGTCGTTGAGCTTCTTCACGGCCGCCACGAACTCGTCGAGCGTGGCCGGCGGCTTGATGCCCGCCTTCTCGAGCAGGTCCTTGCGGTAGACCATGAGGTCGCCGCCACCGGTGAGGGGCGCGAACCAGGTCTGGCCGGCGAAGGTCGCGACCTTCTGGCGACCGGCGTCGAAGTCGGCGTAGTCGTAGCTGGCCGGGTAGTACGGCGTGAGCGGCACGATCCACTTGGACTGCACGAACTGGGCGACGTTGGCCTCGTCGACGTAGTACACGTGGTACTTGCCGACCGTGGACGCATCGGCGCGCGACTTGGCGCGGCGGTCGTTCTCGTTGAGGTTGTCCACGCTGAACGAGGCTCCGCTCAGGCGCTTGAACTCGTCCTTCGATTTCTCGAGCAGCGTCAGGCCTTCGCGCGGCTGCGACAGGACGCGCACGTCCTCCTTGCAGACCTGCGCCAGCGCGGCGGGCGCCAGCGTGGCCAGCGCCAGCGCGAGGCCGGCCAGACGGTGGGAATGCGGAATCGGCATTTGTGTCTCCTTTGTTGTTCGTGCAAGTTGCCGGCGAAATGCCGGCAGAAGCAACGAAACAAAGGTTAGGCGGCCGATCCGAAAGGCCTCCTACACGCCCACCGGGCGTCTGATACTTTGCTGCCAAGCCGTCTCGGGGTTTAGCCCGAGAGGCAAGCGCGTATTAGTCGGCCATCAGGCAGCGAGTGGCGTGTGCTGCGCGCTGCGCAGGCCGAAACGCTCCTGCGCCTGCTGCCGGTAGGCCGAGGGCGTCATGCCCTTGAGCTGCAGGAAGCGGCGGTTGAAGTTCGCGAGGTTCGAGAAGCCGACCTCGTAGCAGATGTCGCTCACCAGCCGGTCGGACACCTGCAGCATCTCGCAGGCCTTGGTGATGCGCAGCCGCGTGACGAAGTCGGTGAAGGTGCTGCCCATGTGCTTGTGGAAGTAGCGTGAGAAGCTGCTCTCGGCCATGTTGGCGACGCCGCACACGGTGGGCAGCGAGAGCTCTTCGGCCAGATGGGCGTGCAGGTAGTCGAGCACGCGGCGCATGCGGGTGTTGGCCGTGGGGTCCTCGTCGCTCGGGTCGGCGTTGCTCGAGATCTGGCGCCAGTCGCTCCAGCTGGCGAGCTCGTGCAGCAGGCCGATGAACTCCGACAGCCGGGCCATGCCCTTTTGCTTCTGCACGCGCCCGAAGCGCTCGCGCACGAGGTCGCCGATGCCGAAGAACTCGATGCCCAGCTTGGCGCGGTCGAGCATCGGCAGCACGGTTTCCAGCTCGGGGAACAGGTCAACGCCCTGGCGCAGGGGCGCGTCGCGGAAATGGATCACCATGCTGCGGTCGGCCACGCCCTCGGGCGGCACGTCGTGCGAGATCCAGGTGTGGGGCAGCCGCGCGCCCACCAGGGCGACATAGCCGGGCTCGAAGCGGCCGATGTGGTTGCCGACGAAGGCGTCGCCGCTGGTGCGGTTGATGCACTGCAACTCGTACTCGTCGTGGTAGTGCCAGCAGTCGAAGGGCCAGGGCACGCCGTGCTGCAGGCAGCGCACCGAACTGCTGCCCGCCGGCTCGAAGCCCAGGCGCGGGTCGCGCAGCAGTTCGTGTTCGAGGGCCGGCTTGCGTACGGCGCTGTGTTTGCTCATGTCCTGTCCCCCTGTCCTTGAATGGAGGGGTCGTCGAGCCAGCGCCGTTGCGAGCGGCAGGGCCTGTCAGGCGCCCGCCACCTTCATGCGGTTGACCAGGATCGACCCCGTGGTTTTTGCGCCGAAAGTGTAAGCATCTGCGCCAATCGCTTCAATTCCCATCAGCATCTGACGCAAATTGCCGGCAATCGTGATTTCCTGCACCGGATAGGCGATGCGGCCGTTTTCCACCCAGAAACCGCTGGCGCCGCGCGAATAGTCGCCCGTCACGTAGTTGACGCCCTGCCCCATCAGCTCGATCACGAACAGGCCGGTGCCGAGCTTGGCGAGCATGGCGTCGAGGTCGTCGCCGTGCTTCGTGAGGCGCGAGCTCAGCGTCAGGTTGTGCGAGCCGCCGGCGTTGCCGGTGGTCTTCATGCCCAGCTTGCGCGCCGAATAGGTCGAGAGAAAGTAGCCTTCGAGGCGGCCGGCATCGACCACCTTGCGGGCGCGGGTGATCACGCCTTCGTCGTCGAAGGGCGAGCTGCCCTTGCCGCGCAGCACGTGCGGGTCTTCGGCCACGTCGACGTGCTTGGGCAGCACCGGCTTGCCCAGCGAGTCGAGCAGGAAGGTGCTCTTGCGGTACAGCGCCCCGCCGCTCACGGCCTGCACCAGCCCGCCCAAGAGGCCCACGGCCAGCGGCGACTCGAACAGCACCGGGCATTCGGTGGTCTTGATCTTGCGCGACTTCAGGCGGCTCAGCGCGCGCTCGGCGGCGTAGCGGCCCACGGCCTGCGGGCTGGCCAGTTCGTCGGCCGAGCGCATCGAGCTGTACCAGGCGTCGCGCTGCATGTCGTCGCCCTTGCCGGCGATGGGCGCCACCGAAATCGAGTGCCGCGAGCTGGCGTAGCCACCGCGAAAGCCGTGCGTGTGGGCGCTGAAGAAGTGGCTCTGCTGCGCCGAGACGCCGGCGCCTTCGCTGTTGGTGATGCGCTTGTCGGTCGACAGCGCCGCCGCCTCGCACTCCAGCGCCAGCTTGGCGGCCTGCTCGCTCGTCACGTCCCAGGGGTGGAACAGGTCGAGCTCGGGCTGCACCTTGGCGATGTCCTCCTCGTCGGGCAGGCCGCTCACCGGGTCTTCGGCCGTGAAGCGGGCGATGTCGTAGGCCGCCTGCACCGTGCGGGCGATGGCCGCCTCGGAAAAGTCGGAGGTGCTGGCGTTGCCGCGGCGGTGGCCCACGTAGACCGTGATGCCCAGCGACTTGTCGCGGTTGCGCTCGACGTTCTCGAGCTCGCCCTTGCGCACCGAGACGCTCAGGCCGCAGCCCTCGGAGGCCTCGGCGCCGGCGTCGGTGGCCCCGAGCTTTTTGGCGTGGGCCAGGGCCGAATCGACCAGGTTTTCGAAGAAGGAGCGGCTGTAGGCGAAGCCGGAATCGGCGCGCGAGGAGGATGTCGTCATGTGGTGGCTATGATACTTGCGCCCCCTGTTTCACGTTTTCCCTTCCGCGCCCCCTGTGCGCGTTGCAGCGCCGCACGGCGCGGCCCAGAATCCACCCCATGTCCCGCAAACCCAAAAAAGGCTATTTCGTCCGTGGCCACTTCGTTGCCGAAGGCAGCGAACTCGACCTGGAGCTCAAGCGCGAGCTCAAGGGCGGCACCGACGAAGCCAGCCGCACCGAACTCAAGCGCGAGAGCGCCGAACTGCAGAAACTGGGCGAAGAACTGCTCACCCTGCGTGCCGGCCTGTTCGACGCCCTTCCGCTGAGCGAGAAACTGGTCGACGCCATCGCCGAGGCGAAACGCATCACCAATTTCGAGGGCAAGCGCCGCCAGATGCAGTTCATCGGCAAGCTCATGCGCGCCCTCGACCCCGAGGTGCTCGAGGCCGTGAAGCAGGCCCTGACCGAGCAGAACACCGTGCCGGCCGCCGAAGCCGCCGCGCTGCACGAGGCCGAACGCTGGCGCGAACGCCTGATCGCCGACGACGACGCCCTCGGCGGCTGGATCGAAACCCACCCCGCCACCGACTCCCAGCAGCTGCGCGCCCTCGTGCGCCAGGCCCGCAAGGACCTGAAGTCCGGCCCCGCCGGCGAGGCGCCGCGCCAGGGCAAGGCCTACCGCGAGATCTTCCAGCTCGTGCGCGCGCAACTCGCGGTGCATGGCGGCGACGATCACGCCGAAGCGGCTGCGGCGCAAGACCGGGAAGAAGACGCATGAGCGAAGGCTTCGATTCGGTGCGCATCGGCATCGTCTCCATCAGCGACCGCGCCTCCAGCGGCACCTACGAGGACAAGGGCCTGCCCGCGCTCAAGGACTGGCTGGGCCGCGCGCTGAAGAACCCCCTCGAGTTCGAAGCCCGCCTGATCCCGGACGAGGCCGACCGCATCAGCGCCACGCTCATCGAGCTGGTCGATGCCGGCTGCTCGCTCGTGCTCACCACCGGCGGCACCGGTCCCGCGCTGCGCGACGTCACGCCCGAGGCCACGCTGGCCGTGGCCCACAAGGAAATGCCCGGCTTCGGCGAACAGATGCGCCAGATCAGCCTGCGCTTCGTGCCGACCGCCATCCTCTCGCGCCAGGTGGCGGTCATCCGCGACCAGAGCCTCATCATCAACCTGCCGGGCCAGCCCAAGTCGATCGCCGAGACGCTCGAAGGGCTGAAGGACGCCGACGGCACGCAGCTCGTGCCCGGCATCTTCGCAGCCGTGCCCTACTGCATCGACCTGATCGGTGGGCCGTACCTCGAGACCGACGACACGGTCTGCAAGGCCTTCCGGCCCAAGTCGGCCGTTCGCGCCGCGCGCTGAGCCTCCCCCGCCGCCGGTTCTCGCGCGGCGGCATTCACCACCGAAGACACATCTTGCTTCGCCGATGCGCGAGGGGCGCGCTCGCGTCCGCATCGCTCGCCCTGGCTTTTATCGGACCCGTCCGATGGTTCCGCTCCCCTGTTCTTCCTAGAGTTCCTGACGCCCGGGCCGCCGGATCGAACAGCGTGAATTCGCTGCCCGATCCGATCTTTCTTTCCCCTTTCAGAGCACAGGAACTGCATGGCATCCAACAAGGCAAACGTCTTCATCGACAACAGCCCGAGCATCGATCAGACAGCAAGCGCACGGCCCTTCGCGCCACAGCCGCCCACCATGGACAGCGTCATCGACGACGCGGGCGACATCATGGGCACCCTCGCCGCCGGCGGCGTCACGGACGATCGCCAACCCGAGTTCCAGGGCCAGGGCACGCCGGGCGACACCATCCTCATCAGGAACCACGGCGTCGAGATCGGCCAGACCATCGTGGACGAAGACGGCCAATGGGCCTTCACGCCGTCGACCGACATGAATGAAGGCCATCACGCCATCACCATCGTGGCGCGCGACCCCGCCGGCAACGAGAGCGAGCCTTCGGGCCCGTTCAGTTTCGAGATCGACGTCACGCCACCCAACGCCAGCAAGCTGTCCATCACCGGCGTCCTCGACACCGCGGGCGGCATCACCGGCAACGTGGCCGCCGGCAAGACCACCGACGACACCCGCCCGCTGCTCACCGGCACAAGCACCGGCCAGCCCGGCCACACCGTCACGGTGATGGTCAGGGACAGCACCGGCACCCATGCGCTGGGCGACGCCGTCGTCGGCGACAACGGCCAGTGGTCGCTGCAGGTCATCTCGCCACTGGCCGCGGGCCTGAATACCTTCACGCTCGTGGAGAAAGACGCAGCGGGCAACGAGACCGCGCCGACGGGGCGCTACCAGGTGACCATCGACACCAGCAAGCCGACGCCCCCGGTGATCGAGCACGTCTACGACGACGTGGGCATGCCCCACATGCTGGCCCCCGGCGAGGTCACCAACGACGCCCGGCCGACCCTGCACGGCACGGCCCAGCCCGGCCATACCGTGACGTTCCACGACGGCACCACCGTCCTGGGCACCACCCAGACCGGCGCCGACGGCACCTGGGCGTTCACGCCCAAAGACAACCTGAGCGAGGGTGCACACCACATCACCGCCACGGCCACCGGCCCGGTGGGCCAGACCGGCGACGCGAGCAGCGGCTGGCACTTCGAGGTGGACACCCTGGCGCCCACGCAGACCAGCACGGTCTCGGGCATCGGCAAGGACAGCGGCATGAACGCCGACGACCACACCACCAACGACGGCAGCGCGGGGCGCCTCATGACGGGCCGCCTGAGCGCATCGCTCGCGGCCGGCGAAACCCTGCAGGTGTCCACCGACGGCGGCCAGACCTGGAAGACCGCCTTCGTGAATGGCATGCAATGGAGTGCCCAGGACGACCACAGCCATGCGGGCGACTGGACGGTGCAGACGCGCGTGGTGGACCTGGCCGGCAACGTGGGACCGGTGAACGTGCAGGCGGTGACCCTGGACACCACCACGCCCCACGCGCCCACTGCGGTCGTGCTGGGCAACGGGCAAGTGACCGTGAGCTTCGACAAGGCCGCGGTGTCGCCGGGCGACCGGATTCACCTGCTCAACGGCAAGCAGAACGTGGACTACCTGTTGACGGCGGCAGACATGGCGGCAGGCCAGGCCACCGTTGCGGTGACCGACGTTTCGCTGAACCTGGCCGCGTCGGTGGTCAGCGCAACGGGAGTTCACTCTCCCTACATGGTGATCCGATCGAACACCGAACGGGAAGACTTCGATGCCGGTGAAACCGTCGACCTTGCACCGGGACAAACAGCCGATGCCGGCATGCTGCTCCTGACAAGAAAAGACGCGGCGGCCGACGCTTCGTCGAACAACGGCGTTTTCGACAGCGCCTCCCCCGACCACGGGCAGGCATGGCACATCAGCGGCACGACCAACGCATCACTGAAGGGCAACACCTACAACGCCATCGAATTCGACTGGCGGCATTCCCAAACCACGCAGTCGGTCACCTTCTACGACGCATCGGGCAAGGTCATCTTCGAAGGCACCTTCGGAGCAAGCCACAGCCTTCCGGCCGACGGGCACGCGAAATTCATCATGCCCGACGGGCTTTCCTTTGCCTCGTTCGACATCCGTACCGGGCTCGTCGATGGCATCGAAACCGACTGGATCGAGGTCGACAACCTGTCCCTCGCCGTGCTGTACCCGCACCCTGAACTGGTGGACATCCCCACCCTGCAGGAAATCCAGGCGGGCTCCGACGTCCACTACGGCGGGGCGGGAGACGACGTGTTCCTGGTTCCCGACGTGTCGTACTTCGAGGGCGGCCATGCGAAGGTCATCGGCAACGAAGGACTGGACACCCTCACCCTGACCGGCGCGGACCAGACACTCGACCTGAGTTCGGTCACGGGCAAGCTCAGCGGCGTCGAAGTCGTCGACCTCACCGGCACGGGCGA
This sequence comes from Variovorax boronicumulans, assembly GCF_009811375.1. Classification (NCBI taxonomy): domain Bacteria; kingdom Pseudomonadati; phylum Pseudomonadota; class Betaproteobacteria; order Burkholderiales; family Comamonadaceae; genus Variovorax; species Variovorax boronicumulans. The sequence continues at coordinate 1,117,664 of NZ_BKDH01000001.1, read as the reverse complement.
CAACACCTTGAAGCTGTCGCTGGCCGACGTGTTGGAGAACGGCGCGGTCGATCAGTTCGTTGCCAACGGCCGCGTGCAGATGCTGGTCAAGGGCGACGCCGGCGATGCGGTGACGCTGTCGGACGCGCTGCCCAACGGCACCGACCCCGGCGACTGGGTGAGGGGCGCCAACGTGACCATCGAGGGCGTGGTCTACGAGGAGTACGCGCACTCGGGCTTCGATGCGGCACTGCTGGTGCAGCAGGGCGTGACGGTCAACCTGCAAAACACCTCCGACACGTTCAGCGATGCCGGACCCGGGGCAACACCACCGCTCACCGACAGCGATGAAACACACATCGCCCGATTCGGTTATGCAGACCGGTTGGAGGACGGCGCGGGTGACGACACCGCCCGCCTCCATGGCGACGGCGACTTCGCGCGCGTCCCTGGCGGCCTGGGCGTCGACACCCTCGTGATGGACGGCAAAGCCATGCTCATCGACCTGTCGGCCCTCGACCTGAAGACGGCGCAGGGCGCGCAGAACCCGGTGTCTCCCGACGGCACGGTGCAGATGCAGCCAGCCGGCACCCACGGCGAGGTCGACCCGCCCGGCGACGGCGGCGGCGTCCAGGGCAGCGATGCCACAGTGAGCGGCACCGCCGACCACGTCTACTCCAACCTCGCCGGCGCCGCGCTGCTGGTCGAGGACAAGGTCCACGTGACGATCCTGTAGGCCATCGCACCGGTGCAACCCGCGCCGGATGCGAGGCGCCCTACGCGACAGCCGCCTCGAGCGCCTGTCGCGTTTTTTCTTTCTTGCCAGCCATCGCCCCGCCCGTCCCAACGGTCTGCATTCCGAAGCCCTTGTTCACCCCCGTGCCTTCCCCGCCGACTTTGTTCGCTCATCAGCGCCGGCTCATGCCTTCGCGCTCGCGTTTCAGATTCGTCCGATGGCCTTGCGTGCCCCTTCTCCCTAGAGTGCCCGATCCCCCAGACCGTGGATCGCACAACGTGCACAGGCACGCCGATCCGGTCGACTTCTTATTGAGAGCACAGAAACCGCATGGCACCCGAGAAAACAAACGTCGTTGTCGACGACCAAAAAATTGATTCCGCCACGAGCACCAACGGATGGACTGTCGCGCCATCGTCGATGCCCCCTGACGAACGCACGCCATTCGAAGCCGGCACCGGCAGCAGCGCACCGACCCCACCCGTGGTGGACGGCGCCCTCGACAACGCCGGCGACATCCAGGACCCGATTGCCCACGGCGGCGTCACCGACGACCGCCAGCCCGACTTCCACGGCCAGGGCACGCCGGGCGACACCATCCTCATCCGCGACAACGGCGTGCTGATCGGCACCACCGAAGTCGCCGAGAACGGCCAGTGGGAATTCACGCCGTCGACCGACCTGCTCGAGGGCCTGCACGCCATCACGGTCGTCGCGCGCAACCCGGCCGGCGAAGAGAGCGAACCCTCCGCCGCGTTCAACTTCGAGATCGACGTGACCCCGCCCGACGCCAGCCAGCTGGCCATCACCGGTGTCATGGACGCCGTGGGCAGCGTCACCGGCAACGTGGCCTCGGGCGGCACCACCGACGATGCCAGCCCGGTGATCAGCGGCGCCAGCTCCGGCGTGCCCGGCCACACCGTCATCGTGATGGTGAAGGACGCCGGCGGCGAGCGCGAGCTGGGCCGCGCCACCATCGGCGAAGGCGGCCGCTGGACGCTGCAGGTCGACCCGCCGCTGGCCGCGGGCCTGAACGTGATCCGTGTCTACGAGAAGGACGCGGCGGGCAACGAGACCGCGCTCACGGCGCCGTACCGCGTGACGGTCAACACCGACGCGCCTTCGCCGCCCGTGATCGAGAGCGTGTACGACGACGTGGGCACGCCGCACACGCTGCAGCAGGGCGAAGTGACCGACGACGCCCGGCCGGCCCTGGCCGGCACGGCGCCGGCCCACCACACCGTGAAGCTCTACGACGGCGCCACCTTCCTGGGCGAAGTCGTGGCCGACGCCAATGGCCGCTGGGCATTCACGCCCACGGCCGCGCTGCCCGACGGGCCGCGCCACATCACCGCCACGTCCACCAGCCCGCTGGGCCAGACCAGCGACGCCAGCAATGCCTGGGACTTCGTGGTCGACACCACCGCGCCGCAGGCGCCGGTCATCGTGTCGGTGGCCGACGACGTGGGCAGCATCGTCACCCCGAACATGGCCGACGGCGCGACCACCGACGACACGCGCCCCGCCTTCACCGGCACGGCCGAGGCCAACAGCACCGTCGTCGTGTACGACGACGGCGTGGAGATCGGCCGCGTGCAGGCCGACGCGTCGGGCCACTGGACGTTCACACCGACCACCGCGCTGAGCGAAGGCCCGCACCGCATCACGGTGGCCGCCATCGACCGGGCGGGCAACACCAGCGCACCGTCCGACCCGTTCGGTTTCACCGTGGACACGACGGCGCCAACGCAGACCGCCACGCTCACCGCCCTCGGCAAGGACAGCGGCACGAGCGACAGCGACTTCCTCACCAACGACGGCAGCGCGGGCCGCCTGATGCGCGGCAGCCTGACGGCGCCCCTGGGCGCGGGCGAGACCCTGCAGGTGTCGACCGACGGCGGCACCACCTGGAAAGCGGCCATCGTCACGGGCGACAAGTGGAGCGCGCAGGACGACCACAGCCACGCCGGCGGCTGGACGGTGCAGACACGCGTCGTCGATGCGGCAGGCAATGCAGGCCCCGTGAACTCGCACACCGTGGCTCTGGACACCACCGCACCCGCAGCCCCGACCGCGATGACGATCAACGGCTCGCAGGCCACGGTGGCGTTCGACAAGGCCAACGCGGAAGTCGGTGGCCGCATCACCCTGACCCAAGGCGACAAGCGCTACGACCACGTGCTGACGGCCGCGGACGTGGCGGCCGGTCGCGTCGTCATCAACGCGCCCTTCGCACTGGGCAGCCAGACCACCGCCGGCCTGGTGGACAAGGCCGGCAACGTGTCGGCCGAGTCGCTGCGGGAGTCGGTGTACCTGGAGAACTTCAACGCCATCTCCGGCGCGATCAGCCTGCCGACGGGCGCCTCCTACAAGCTCGGCAGCCTGAGCTTCTACAGCCTGTCCTCCAGCGGCGGCTCGGTCAGCGGCATGACCTACCCGCAGGGCCTGTATTCCAGCTACTACACCCCCTACATGCACCAGAAGCCGTACTCGAACGCGCTCTGGGTCGCAGGCAGCATCCGCGTGTCGCTCGACGGCGGCCTGGTGGGCGACAAGCTCAGCTTCTACATCGGCGACAACAACAACTACGCCACCATCCGGCTGTACGCCAAGGACGGCAGCCTGCTGCACAGCGCCAGCATGGCGCCCCTGAATGGCACCATCAACATCGATGTCGCGTCGACCGGCAAGTCGTTCTCCAGGTTCGAGATCGTCACCTACTACAACGCGGGTCAGCGCGGCAACGACCAGCTGTGGATCGACAACATCCAGATCTCCAGCAGCGGCAAGGTCGCCACGACCGGCGTGTTCACGCTCACGGCCGACAGCGCGGCGGTGCTGCACGGCGATGCGGGCAACAACGTCTTCAAGGTAGGGGCCGTGGCCGACTTCAGCGACTCGGGCATTGCCGGCAACGGCGGGCTCGACACCCTGAAGCTGACCGGCGCCAACCAGACGCTGGACCTGGTCGCGCTCGGCGCCAAGCTCAGCTCGGTCGAGGTCGTCGACCTCACCGGCACGGGCAACAACACGCTCAACCTGTCGCTCGCCAACGTGATGGAGAACGGCGCGGTCGACCAGTTCGTGGCCAACGGCCGCGTGCAGATGCTGGTCAAGGGCAATGCCGGCGACGCGGTCGCGCTGAGCGGCCTGCTGCCCGACGGCACCTTCCCGGGCGACTGGGTCGAGAACGGCACCGTCACCCTCCACGGCGTGGTCTACACCGTGTACGCGCACTCGGGCTTCGGCGCCGACCTGCTGGTGCAGCAGGGCGTAACGGTCACGCTGGGCGTGGGCACGACGCTCACCATCGACAGCCTGGGCAAGGACAGCGGCATCGCCACCGACTTCGTGACGGCCGACGGCAGCGCCGGCCGCGTGGTCACCGGCAGCCTCAGCGGCGCCCTGCCCTACGGCCTGAAGGTCCAGGTGTCGGTCGACGGCGGCCAGACCTGGCACGACGCCGCAGTCAACGGCAAGGCCTGGGCCTTCGTGGACACCCAGGCGCACGGCGGCGACTGGCGCGTGCAGGCCCGCGTGAGCGACGGCCAGGGTCACAGCAGCCCGGTGGTCGAGCGCGAGGTCACGCTGCTCGACGCGCCCGGGGCTCCCGTCATCACGCGCATTGCGGAGGCCGAAGGCATCTACACCACCACGAAGGCGCAAGACGGCTCGCTGGTGAACGTGTCGCTCGCCGGCACGGGCGCCCAGGCCGGCGACAAGGTGCATGTGCAGTGGGGCATGAGCACGTACGACCAGGTGCTGACGCAGGCCGATATCACCAATGGCACCGCCACCCTCAAGGTGCCGGCGACCGTGACCTACTCGTACCAGGGCGCGGCGAAGGACTTCGCGGTCACCGTGCAGATCGTCGGCAAGGACGGCGCGCTGGGCGCGGTGTCCAAGCCGTATGACGTGGTGGGCACGGCCACCCTGACGGCCGTGGGCGACACCTTGCAGAAGGCACCGGTGGGCGACGTGTACGCGGGCACCGGCTTCAAGGTCACGACCACGGGCACGCTGGCCAAGACGGTCGCGACCACGACGGCACTGGCGGGACTCACGCTGAACGACGCCACGCAGGCCAACGCCCTGTTCACCCTGGACAAGCCAGCGAACTACTTCACGCTGCGCCTGACCGGCATCGACAACGCCACGGGTGCGCAGATCCAGGTGTTCGACGTGAAGGGCAACCTCATCCACACCGAGAACTTCATCGGCGGCACAGACGCGCGCCACACCAAGGTGTTCACGTATACCTCGGCGGCGCTGGTCGACATCGGCTCGTTCCAGGTCACGGCACTCAGCCCGAGCGTGACGCTCGACGCGTTCAGCCAACGCGTGGTGAACCACGTGGCGGAAACGCGCGACCCGAACCTGATCGAGTACGCACCCGAAACCTTCTACGGCAGCGCGGGCGACGACGTGGTGTCGCTGCAGGTGAGTTCAGCGACCTACTTCAACCAGGCTACGGCAGCCATCCACGGCGGCAGCGGCATCGACACCCTGAAGCTCGTGGGCGCCTCGCATGTGCTCGACCTGACCAAGGCGGCGGGCAAGCTCAGCGCCATGGAAATCATCGACCTCACGGGCGCGGGCAACAACACGCTGACGCTGTCGCTGGCCGAGGTGCTGAACAACGGCGGCATCGACCTGTTCCACCAGGGCGACAAGAGCCGCGTGCAGATGATGGTCAAGGGCAATGCCGGTGACATCGTGAACCTGAGCGACCTGCTGCCCAACAAGAACGACCAGGGCGACTGGCTCAAGAAGGGCAGCGTCACCGTGCAGGGCGTGGCGTACGACGTGTACCAGTTCTCGACGCTCGCCGCCGAGCTGCTGGTGCAGCAGGGTGTGACCGTCAAGCTCAGCAACGTCGCGCTCAAGGCCTTCAGCCTCGACCTCGTATCGGACGGTGCGCTCGATCACGCGACGCAGGCCTGGACCCAAGGCGACGACACGCTCATCGCCCGACTCGGCTTTGCCGACCGCCTCGAAGGTGGCGCCGGCAACGACACCTTCACCCACGTCGGCACGGGCGACGTGGTGCATGGCGGTGCGGGCAACGACGTCATCCACGTGCTCAGCGGCGACTTCGAGCGCGTCGACGGCGGCCTGGGCATCGACACCCTCGTCATGGACGGCACCGCCATGCGCATCGACCTGGCCGCCTTCGGCCTGAAGCTGCAAGGCTTTGAGAAGTTCGACCTGGGTGCGGGCGGCAACACGCTGGCGCTGCACACCAGCGACCTGCTGGCCGGTGGCATGCGTGACATGGTCACGGCCGATGGCAAGGTGCAGATGCTGGTCAACGGCGCCAACGGCGATGTGAACCTGCTGGGCGGCAGCGCGGGTGACGATGGCTGGAGCCAGGGTGGCAACACCGCCGTCGGCGGCGTGACCTACAGCGTCTACACCAACCTCGCAGGTACCGCCGAGCTGCTGGTCGAGGACAAGGTCCACGTGACCCTCCTCTAAGCCTGCAGACAGGCCATGCGGCGCCCCATCGGCGTCGCCCTCAACGCGACAGCTGCCCCGTGCGACTGTCGCGTTTTTCATTTCCATCTCTCGGCACCAAGCCATTGGCGGACAGCGTTGCCCGCATTTTCAGCACCGGCTTATCTCTTCGCGCCTGGCTTTCAGATTCGTCCGATAGCCGCGCACGGGGGCTGTTCCTAGAGTGCTCGCTCCCCCAATCCGCGTTGATCGCGCCGCATGTGTTCGCGCGCCGATCCGGTTTTTTTCATCTCAGAACACAGGAATTTCATGCCTCACCAGAACATCGGTCCCGCAACAGGCGCCGACGCATCGACCTTCGCACTGGCGCCCCCCACCCTCGGCAACACCGCCGACAACGCAGGCGACATCCAGGGCACCATCGCCCACGGCGGCATCACCGACGACCGCCAGCCCGACTTCCGCGGCCAGGGCACGCCGGGCGACACCATCGTCATCCGCGACAACGGCACCGAGATCGGCAGGACCACGGTCGCTGAGAACGGCCTGTGGGAGTTCACGCCGTCGACCGACCTGCTCGAAGGCCACCACGCCATCACCGTTGTCGCACGCAACGCGGCCGGCGAAGAGAGCGAGCCCTCCGCCGCGTTCAACTTCGAGATCGACGTGACCCCGCCCGACGCCAGCCGGCTGGCCGTGACCGGCGTCGCCGACGCCGTGGGCGGCGTCACCGGCAACGTGGCCTCGGGCGCCACCACCGACGATGCACGCCCGCTGCTCAGCGGCATCAGCACCGGCGTGCCCGGCCACACCGTCACCGTGATGGTCCGGGACGCCACCGGCACCCATGAGCTGGGCCAGGCCACCATCGGCGAGAACGGCCAGTGGACCTTCCAGGTCGAGGCCCCTCTGGCTGCCGGCCGGAACACCTTCATGCTCGTGGAACGCGACGCCGCCGGCAACGAGACCGCGCCCACCGGGCGCTACCAGGTGAATGTGGAGACAGGGCGTCCGGAGGTTCCGTCGATCCAGAACGTCAAGGACGACGTGGGTGAGGTGCACATGCTGCAAAAGGGCGAAGTGACCGACGACGCCAGGCCCACCATCATCGGCACGGCACAGGCAGGCACCACGGTCAAGGTCTACGACCACGGCACCTACCTGGGCGAGACCGTGACCGACCCCACCGGCACCTGGCACTTCACGCCCGACGTCCCGCTGGCCGATGGCCCGCACGACATCACCGCCACCGCGACCAACGCGCTGGGCCAGACCAGCGATGCGACCGGCATCTGGAACTTCTCGGTGGACACGCAGCCCCCCGGCCAGGTCACGGGCCTGGAGGTGATCGACGACGTGGGCGGCAAGACCGGCCCGCTGTTGAACGGCGACACCACCGACGACAACAAGCCCACCCTCAACGGCAAGGCGGAGCCCGGCGCGACGGTCAACGTGTACGACAACGGCGTGAAGATCGGCGAGGCACCGGTCGACGCCCACGGCGACTGGACGTTCACGCCCACCACGCCGCTGGCGGACGGCCCGCACGCGCTGACCACCGAGGTGGTGGACCCTGCAGGCAACAGCAGCGGCCAGGGAGAGTCCCTGAACATCGTCATCGACACCAAGGGTGTGCCGGTGTCGATCGACCGGGTGATGGATGACCAGGGCAGCGTCAAGGGCCCGATCGCGGCCGACGGCCTGACCGACGACCCGCGCCCCGAGATCCAGGGCTCAGGCAAGGCCGGCACCACCATCAAGGTGTATGCCAGCGGGTACTTCCTGGGCAGCACCATCGTGCAGCCCGATGGCACCTGGAGCTTCACGCCTTCTGCCGACATGGCCCAGGGCCGGCACAACATCACCGCCACGGCCACCGACCTGGCGGGCAACGTGAGCAACCCGACCCCGGTCTTCGGCTTCACGATCGACACCGTGGCACCGAATACGCCGACCATCGACACGGCGGTCGACGACGTGGGCAGCAAGCAGGGCCTGCTGCCCAACGGCGGCGTGACCGATGACCCCTCGCCCACGTTGGCGGGCAAGGCCGAGCCCGGCAGCACCGTGACGGTGTACGACGGTGCGGCCAAGCTCGGCACGGTGGTGGCCGCCGGCAGCGGCAACTGGAACTACACGCCGACGTCGCCGCTGGCCGAGGGTGAACACAAGTTCACGGTCACGGCCACCGACAAGGCAGGCAACGTGAGCGCGCCGTCCAGCGAGTTCGTGCTGAGCACCGACTACACGGCGCCTTCAGCGTCGGACGCTGTACTGACGGACGACGCCGGGGCGATTCAAGGCCCCATTTCCCATGGCTCCGTCACCGATGACATCACGCCGACGTATTCGGGCAAGGCCGAGCCGAACACCACCGTCTTCATCTACGACCACGGCAAGGAAATCGGCCACACGCAGACCAACGACACAGGCGACTGGACATTCACGCCTTCCGTGCCGCTGGACATCGGCCAGCACAGCTTCAGTCACACGGTCGTCGACGCGGCGGGCAACAGCAGCGCGCCCTCCAAGGCGATCGATTTCAGCGTGGACAACAGCGGCGACGACTACGCCAGCCTGCTCGACAGCAAGAAGTCGATCAGCGTGACCTTCGTTGCGGACGTTTCCGGCAGCATGGCGGGGGCCAAGAGCGCGAACCAGGTCCAGTCCATGCGGGCGCTGGCCGAGGCGTACGCCAAGATGAACGTGCCGGCCACGTTCAGCCTGATCGCGTTCGGGGACAGTGCGACCCACAAGGGGACGTTCACTTTCACCGGAGAGAAAGACCCGAACTACATCAAGCTGCTCGCGGCCATCGATTCGACGGTCTCGAGAAATGAGGTCACCAACTACGACGCCGCACTGACCCTGGCAGGCCAGCTCATCAAGGCAGAGTACGCCGCTGCGGGCAACAACCCGTTCAAGACGAAACAGGTGTTCTTCCTGTCCGACGGCCACCCCTACCCCTACGCCACCAGCGCCGCAACGCTGAAGCAATGGCAGGCCTTGATGAGCGACCCGGACGGCAAGACGGCGACAGCGAACCAGATCGAGGTCACCACCGTGGCCATCGGCTCGGACGTCGGCCTGCCCGCCCTGAACCAGGTGTCGACCAGCGGAACGACGGTGGCCGTCTCTGACCCGGCCAAGCTGAAGGACGCGGTGATCGACCAGATGTTCGTGGCCTGGGCCTACGGCAGCCTGCTGGAGAACGACACGCAAGTGGTCATGGACGCCAAGGCGAAGATCAGCCAGTTCACCATCGGCAACGAGGTGTTCCGCATCACCGCCGCAGACAAGCTGGTGGTGGACAACCCCAGCGGCAAGGTGGTCGCGCTGTACGACGCGGCGTCGGGTGTGCTGACGCTGCGCACCGATGCAGGGCAGCTCACCGTGTACATGAAGACCGCGAGCGGCCATGCCGCGGGCGACTACATCTTCCGCAAGTACGCCACCAGCACGCTGCAGCTCGTGGACGACATCGAGTACGTCTATGGCTACACCGCCGTCAACAGCAAGGGCGAGAGCCAGACGTCGAAGCTGTACATCACCGACAAGGCACCCGTGCTCGGTGCCGACGCGGTCACCGTGACCCTGGTGGGCAAGGACGAAGGGGTGGCCGGAAACCACGTCACCGCGGACGACAGCGCCGGCCGCCTCATTGCCGGCACCCTCAAAGCTGCACTGGGCGACGGCCTGTCGCTGCAAGTTTCCACCGACGGTGGCGCCAGCTGGCACAACGCGACGCTGAACGGCGGAAACTGGGCTTTCGTCGACATGCAGGCGCACTCGGGCGACTGGAAGATCCAGACCCGCATCGTCGACGACAAGGGCCGCACCAGCGGCGTGCTGAGCAGCCAGGACATGACGTGGACGGCCCCGGCGGCGGCGCCCGCCATCCTGCGCATTGCGGACGCCGAAGGCACCTACACCACGGCGAAGGCCCAGGACGGCTCGCAGATGGTGCTGTCACTCACCGGCACGGGCGCCAAGGCCGGTGACACCGTGCACATCCAGTGGGGCATGAGCACCTACGACCAGGTGCTGACACAGCTGGACATCAACACCGGCCTGGCCACGATCAACGTGCCTTCGACGGTCACGTACTCCTACCAGGGCGCGGCGAAGGACTTCGCGGTCACCGCGCAGGTCATCGGCAAGGACGGCGCGCTCGGCGCGGTGTCCAAGCCGTATGACGTGGTGGGCACGGCCACCCTGACGACGGTGGGCGACACCTTGCAGAAGGCGCCGGTAGGCGACGTGTACACCGGCACCGGCTTCAAGGTCACGACCACGGGCACGCTGGCCAAGACGGTCGCAACCACGACGGCACTGGCGGGCCTCACGCTGAACGACGCCACGCAGGCCAACGCCCTGTTCACCCTGGACAAGCCGGCGAACTACTTCACGCTGCGCCTGACCGGCATCGACAACGCCATGGGCGCGCAGATCCAGGTGTTCGACGTCAAGGGCAACCTGATTCATACCGAGAACTTCATCGGCGGCACCGACGCGCGCCACACCAAGGTGTTCGCCTACACCTCGGCGGAGCTGGTGGACATCGGCTCGTTCAAGGTGATCTCGCTGAGCACGAGCGTCACGCTGGATGCATTCAGCCAGAAGGTGGTGAACCACGTGGCGGAAACGCGCGACCCGAACCTGATCGACTACGCCCCCGAGACCTTCTACGGCAGCGCGGGCGACGACGTGGTGTCGCTGCAGGTCAGCGCCGCGAGCTACTTCAACCAGGCCACCGCGGCCATCCACGGTGGCAGCGGCATCGACACGCTCAAGCTCATGGGCTACGCGCACGTGCTCGACCTGACCAAGGTCGGCACCAAGCTGAGCTCGATGGAGATCATCGACATCACGGGCACCAACTACAACACGCTGACGCTGTCGCTGGCCGAAGTGCTGAACAACGGTGGGGTCGACCTGTTCTACCAGGGAGACAAGAGCCGCGTGCAGATGATGGTCAAGGGCAATGCCGGCGACACCGTGAACCTGAGCGACCTGCTGGCGCCCGGCGTCGATCAGGGCGACTGGGTGAAGAAGGTCGGCGTCGTCACGCTGGCAGGCGTGGTGTACGACGGCTACCAGCACTCGACGCTCGCCGCCGAGCTGCTGGTGCAGCAAGGCGTGACCGTCAAGCTCAGCAACGTCGCGCTCAAGGCCTTCAGCCTCGACCTCGTATCGGACGGTGCGCTCGACCACGCGACGCAGGCCTGGACCCAAGGCGACGACACGCTCATCGCCAGGCTCGGCTTTGCCGACCGCCTCGAAGGCGGCGCCGGCAACGACACCTTCACGAAGGTCGGCACGGGCGACACGGTGCATGGCGGATCGGGCGACGACACCATCCGCATCAACAGCGGCGACTTCGAGCGCGTTGAAGGCAGTCTTGGCATCGATACCCTGGTGATGGACGGCAAGGCCATGCACATCGACCTGTCGGCCTTCGGCCTGAAGATCCAGGGCATCGAGAAGTTCGACCTGGGCGCCGGCGGCAACACGCTGGCGCTGCACGCCAGCGACGTGCTCGCCGGTGGCATGCGCGACATGGTCACGGCCGACGGCAAGGTGCAGATGCTGGTCAATGGCGCCAATGGTGATGTGAACCTGCTGGGCGGCAACGACAGCTGGACCCAAGGCGGCAATGCCACGGTGGGCGGCGTGACCTACAGCGTCTACACCAACCTCGCCGGCACTGCCGAACTGCTGGTCGAAGACAAGGTCCACGTGACCATCCTCTAAGCCTGCAGACAGGCCACGCGGCGCCCCATCGGCGCCGCCCTCGACGCGACAGCCGCCCCGTGCAGCTGTCGCGTTTTTTCATTTCTGCCCGGCGACACATCGTCTTGTGCCGTCCTGCACGACTTTGTGCGCGCTTTCGGGACCGGCTTATTCCTTTGCGCTCGGCTTTCAGATTCGTCCGATGGCCTTGCACAGGGCTTCTTTCTAGAGTGCCCTACCCCACCAGACCCCACGATCGGATTGCGTTCGCTCGCATGCCGATGCGGTCTGGTTTCTTCATTTCAGAGCACAGGAATTCCATGGCCTCCGAGCAGACGAACAGCGTCGCCCCTTTCCAGAACATCGACCTCGCATCGACCTTTGCGCCCCCGCCTCTTCATGTGGGCAGCGCCGCCGACGACGCCGGCGACATCCTGGGCAGCATCGCCCACGGCGGCGTCACCGACGACCGCCAGCCCGAATTTGGCGGCCGGGGCACGCCGGGCGACACCATCGTCATCCGCGACAACGGCACCGAGATCGGCACGACCGAAGTGGACGAGCACGGCGCCTGGACCTTCACGCCCTCGACCGACCTGCTCGAAGGCCAGCACGCCATCACCATCGTCACGCGCGACGAGAGCGGCAACGAGAGCCCGCCCTCGCCCGCGTTCAACTTCGAGATCGACGTCACCCCGCCCGATGCCAGCCGACTGAACGTCAGCGGCTTCACGGACAACGTGGGCGGGGTCACGGGCAACGTGATCTCGGGCGGCACCACCGATGAAACGCGTCCGCTGCTCAGCGGCATCAGCAACGGCACGCCCGGCCACACCGTCACCGTGATGGTGAAAGACGCCACCGGCACCCATGAGCTGGGCCTGGCCACCATCGGCGAAAACGGTCAGTGGACCTTCCAGGTCGACACCCCGCTGGCCGCAGGCCTGAACACCTTCATGCTCGTGGAGCGCGACGCCGCCGGCAATGAGACCATGCCGACCGGGCGCTACAAGGTCACCGTCAACACCGACAAGCCGAACGCGCCTGTGATCGACAGCGTGCTCGACGACGTGGGCGAGCCGCACATGCTGCGGCAAGGTGAAGCCACCAACGATGCGAGGCCGGCCCTTGCCGGCACGGCGCAGGCGAACCACACGGTCAAGTTCTACGACGGCGCCACCTACCTGGGCCAGACCGTGGCCGATGAGAGCGGCAAGTGGAGCTTCACGCCCCGGACCAATCTGACTGACGGCGCACACGGCATCACCGCTACGTCGACCAGCCCCGTGGGCCAGACCAGCGATGCCAGCGACGCCTGGAACTTCGTGGTCGACACCACTCCCCCGACGCAGACCGCCACCGTCACCGACATCGGCAAGGACAGCGGCTTCGACGTCGACGACTACCTGACCAACGACGGCGGCGCCGGGCGGCTGCTGCAGGGCAAGTTGTCGGCCGCTCTGGGCGCGGGCGAGACGCTGCAGGTGTCGTCCGACGGCGGCCAGACCTGGAAGGCCGCTTTCGTGTTCGGCGACCGCTGGAGTGCGCAGGACGACAACAGCCATACCGACAGTTGGACCGTGCAGACGCGCGTGGTGGACGAGGCTGGCAATGCAGGCCCGGCGCAATCGCAGGCGATGACGTTGGACACCGTCGCACCTGCAGCGCCGATCCAAATGGCACTGGTCAATGGTGGCGTGGAGGTTCGATTCGATGCGGCGAGCGTGGCTGTGGGCCACAAGCTCAGCCTGATGCTGCGTGGCGATCACTTCGACTACGCACTGACCGCTGCGGATATTGCCGCCGGCAAGGTGTTCATTTCGGATCCCGGATCTTTTTCGAAAATCAATTTCGAAGGCATTTCAACCAGTGCGGTGGAAAAAAATAGAACTTTTGGCGAATTGACGATAACCTCAGCCACGGGGACTATAGGCGCCGATTTTTATGGCGAATACGCAAGCTCTCTGGGAGTTTCGGGACGAGCCCTTTTAATTGGCAGCGGACAAAACGGAGACTCGACAAAATTCAAATTCTCAAGCCAAAAAGAATATGTTTCCTTTACCTTCGCTGGAACAACGGTTGCGGAAGCTCTATTTTATGATGCATCCGAAAAATTAATTGGCCGCGTTGAAATTGATCTTCTATCTTCCAATATTCGCAATAAAAAAGTTTCTTTTGAGGCACCTGCCGGGGCAAAAATCAGTCATTTCGTAATACGCATCATCACAGATGTTGATTACCACCATGTGCTTGATGACATCCAGTCAGGCTCGGTGCCATTGAACGAATCCAATATCTCGGCAGCCATCGTCGACCCTGCAGGCAATGTGTCGCAATACACGTCATCTCGCCTCCAAGGAAAAGATTCTTTCGACAATCTGAGCAAAATCAATGCCGGTGCATCGCACACGACCACCGCCGGCGTCAAGATTGAGATGATTCAAGGGTTCGTGGAGCCTTCCAATTACTCCAGCCTGTACCTCTCGTCTCAAGGCATCGCGAGCTTCAAGATTCCCGCGCCCGCCAAATCGGTGGAGATCGAATATGGGAACACGCACGGAGCACCTTACGGCAAGGTCGAGTTCTATTCGGCAGAAGGCGTCTTGCTGGGCACGAAGAACATGGTCGCCCACCCGGATTCGTCGGCCGGCATGGCCAAGATCGGCTTCTCGTCGAACACCCCCATTTCCTACATCAAGGTGTACGGCCAGGACAGCGGAACGGCGCCGGGGGTCAACGACGCCATCCTGATCGGCGACCTGAGCTGGAGCGGCGTCGACACGGGCTCGAATCCCGCGCAGCGACAGACGCTGACCGAAGGATCGGTGGGCACGCTGCATGGCGGCTCGGACAACAACGAATTCGTCGTCACCGACGTCAAGCACCTGGCCGATTCGGCGATCTCCGGCAACGGCGGCACCGACACGCTCAAGCTGACCGGCTCCAACCAGACGCTGGACCTGACCGCGCTCGCTGGCAAAGTCAGCTCCGTCGAAATCATCGACCTCACCGGTTCGGGCAACAACACGCTCAAGCTGTCGCTGGCCGACGTGATGGAAAACGGTGCCATGAACCAGTTCATGGAGAACGGTCGCGTGCAGATGGTGGTCAAGGGCAATGCCGGTGATGCGGTGACGCTGTCCGACGTGCTGCCCAACGGTACAGACGCAGGCGATTGGGTCAAGCAGGCCAACATCTCGGTGTGGGGCGTGGTCTACGAGGTGTACCAGCACTCGGGCTTCAAGGCCGACTTGCTCGTGCAGCAGGGCGTGACGGTCACGCTGCAGAACGCAGGCGCCGGCACGTTCCACATCGAACCGGAACTCGAAGCCTATGTACTCGACCACGCAACGATGACCTGGACCGACAGCGACGACACGCTCATCGCCAGGCTCGGCTACGCCGACCGCCTCGAAGGCGGCGCCGGCAACGACACCTTCACGAAGGTCGGCACGGGCGACACGGTGCACGGCGGCGCGGGCGACGACACGGTTCGCATCAACAGCGGCGACTTCGCGCACCTCGACGGCGGCCTGGGCATCGACACGCTCGTCATGGACGGCAAAGCCATGCACATCGACCTGTCGGCCCTCGGGGCGAAGGTGCAGGGCTTCGAGAAGTTCGACCTGGGCGCCGGCGGCAACACGCTGGCACTGCACGCCAGCGACGTGCTGGCCGGTGGCGCACGCGACATGGTCGTGGCCGACGGCAAGGTGCAGATGCTGGTCAACGGCGCCAACGGTGATGTGAACCTGCTGGGCGGCGACGACAGCTGGACCCAGGGCGGCAACGCCACGGTGGGCGGTGTGACGTACAGCGTCTACACCAACCTCGCCGGCACCGCCGAGCTGCTGGTCGAAGACAAGGTCCACGTGACCATCCTCTAAGCCTGCAGGCAGGCCATGCAGCGCCCCATCGGCGCCGCCCCCGACGCGACAGTTGCCCCGTGCGACTGTCGCGTTTTTTGTTGTGCCCCGCCCTTGCGTCAGCCCGCCGTCACCGCAGGCCCGAACCCATGGGTCTCCCCCGCCTGCTCGCAAGGCACCCGCTCCACCTGCACGGTCGAGTGGTGGATGTCGAACTTCTCGGCCAGCAGGCCGCGCAGCTGCAACATCAGCGGCGCCAGGTCGACCACATCGGGCGTGCACACCACGTGCACGCTCAGGCTCACCTTGCCGCTGGACAGTGCCCACACATGCAGGTCGTGCAGGCCTGCCACGCCCGGCTGCGCCTGCAGCGCGCGCTCGACCTCGGGCAGGTCGACGTCGTCGGGCACGCCTTCGAGCAGCACGTTGAGGCTCTCGCGCAAGAGGCGCCAGGTGCGCGGCAGCACCCACAGGCCGATGGCGACGGCAATCACCGAGTCGACCCAGGCCCAGCCGGTGAAACGGATGACGAGCGCACCCACGATCACGCCGACCGAGCCGAGCATGTCGGCCCACACTTCGAGGTAGGCGCCCTTCACGTTGAGGCTCTCGTCCTTGCCGCTGGCCAGCAGGCGCATGCCGATGAGGTTGACCACCAGGCCGCCGATGGCCACGAGCAGCATCATGGTCGACTGGATCTCGGCCGGCTGCGAAATGCGCCGGTACGCCTCGTAGAGCACGTAGATCGCCACGAAGAACAGCAGCACCGCATTGACCACGGCCGCCAGGATCTCGAAGCGGTAGTAGCCGAAGGTGCGGCGCTTGTCCGCCGGCCGCTTGCCCAGCCAGATGGCGGCCAGCGAGATGGCCAGCGCCACGGTGTCGGTGGCCATGTGGGCCGCGTCGGACAGCAGCGCCAGGCTGCCCGACACCAGCCCGCCGATCACCTCGGCGACGAGGTAGGTCGAGGTCAGCGCCAGCGCCCAGCGCAGCGCCTTCTCGTTGCCACCAGCAACGGCTGTGGCGTGTGAATGCTCATGGGCCATGGGAACCTTGCAGTGCGGGGTCGAGAGGTGCGCCGTGTTGCTGCTCTGCGTTGGCTTCCTGCACCTCGTCTTCATCGCGCCGGTGCGCGATGCGGTACAGCAGCGGCAACACCAGCAGCGTCAGCGCGGTCGACGACAGGATACCGCCGATGACCACGGTGGCCAGCGGGCGCTGCACTTCGGCGCCGGTGCCGGTGGCGATGGCCATGGGCACGAAGCCCAGCGAGGCCACCAGCGCGGTCATGAGCACGGGGCGCAGCCGCGTGAGCGCGCCTTCGCGAATCGCTTCGTCCAGCGGCAGGCCGCCCTCGCGCAGGTTGCGGATGAACGAGATCATCACCAGCCCGTTGAGCACGGCCACGCCCGACAGCGCAATGAAGCCCACGGCCGCCGAGATCGACAGCGGAATGCCGCGCAGCCACAGCGCGACGATGCCGCCCGTGAGCGCGAACGGAATGCCGGTGAACACCAGCAGCCCGTCCTTCAGGTTGCCGAACATCGCGAACAGCAGCGTGAACACCAGCAGCAGCGACACGGGCACCACCACCTGCAGGCGCTGCGTGGCCGAGGCCAGGTTCTCGTACTGGCCGCCCCACACGGTCCAGTAGCCCGGCGGAATGCGCACGGCGCGCATGGCCTCTTCGGCCTCGGCCACGAAGGAGCCGAGGTCGCGCCCGCGCACGTTGGCACTCACCACGATGCGGCGCTTGCCGTCTTCGCGGCTGACCTGGTTGGGGCCGGGCGCGAGGTCGAGCGTGGCCACCTCGCCCAAGGGGATGAAGCTGGTGCGCAAGCCCTCGCCGCCCGCGCCCTTCGGCAATGCGATCGGCAGCCGGCGGATGGCGTCCAGGTCGGTGCGCAGGGTCTCGGGCAGGCGCACGAGGATGTCGAAGCGGCGGTCGCCGTCGAACAGCGTGCCGGCCTCGCGCCCGCCCACGGCGGTCGAAATGGCGTCCTGCACGTCGCCCACGTTCAGGCCGTAGCGCGCGGTCTTCTGGCGGTCGATGTTCACGGTGAGCATGGGCAGGCCGGTGGTCTGCTCCACCTTCACCTCGGCGGCGCCGGGCACCTTGCCCAGCGCGTTCGACACCTGCCCGGCGGTCTGGTTGAGCACGTCCATGTCGTCGCCGAAGATCTTCACGGCCACGTCGCTGCGCACGCCCGAGATCAGTTCGTTGAAGCGCAGCTGGATCGGTTGCGAGAACTCGTAGTTGTTGCCCGGCAACTTCTCGACCTCCTCCTGCACGGCGGCCAGCAGCTCGGGCCGCGTGCGCCTGGGCTTGGGCCATTCGCTCTCGGGCTTGAGCATGATGTAGCCGTCGGAGATGTTCGGCGGCATGGGGTCGGACGCGATCTCGGCCGTGCCGGTGCGCGCGAACACGCGCTCGATCTCGGGGAACTTGTCTTTCAGCGTGCGCTCGAGCTGCTTTTGCATCTCGACCGACTGCGTGAGGCTGGTGCCCGGGATGCGCAGCGCCTGGATGGCGAAGTCGCCCTCGCTCAGGCTGGGCACGAACTCGGTGCCCAGGCGCGTGGCCAGCAGGCCCGAAAGCACCACGGCCACCACCGCCGTGGTGATGACCAGCGGCTTGGCGTTCATCGCGCGCGACAGCAGCGGCGCGTAGCCGCGCTTGGCCCACAGCATGAGGCGGTTTTCCTTCTCGGCGACCTTGTTGCCGATGAACAGCGCCACGGCGGCCGGGATGAAGGTGATCGACAAAATCATTGCGCCCAAGAGCGCGATCACCACGGTGAAGGCCATCGGGTGGAACAGCTTGCCCTCGACGCCGGTGAGCGCAAAGATCGGCAGGTACACGATCATGATGATCAGCTGGCCGAACAGCAGCGGCCGGCGCGCCTCCTGCGAGGCCGCGAACACCTCATGGAAACGCTCGCTGCGCGTGAGCGCCCTGCCGTGTTTCTCCTGCGCATGCGCCAGGCGCCGCACGCAGTTCTCCACGATCACCACCGCGCCGTCGATGATGATGCCGAAGTCGAGCGCGCCCAGGCTCATGAGGTTGGCGCTGACCTTCTGGTTCACCATGCCGGTGAAGGTGAAGAGCATCGACAGCGGGATCACGGTGGCGGTGATGATGGCCGCGCGGATGTTGCCCAGAAACAGGAACAGGATGGCCACCACCAGCACCGCGCCCTCGAAGAGGTTCTTCTTCACGGTGGCGATGGCCTTGTCAACCAGCACCGTGCGGTCGTACACCGTCACGGCCTTCACGCCCGCGGGCAGCGTGCGGTTGATCTCCTGCATCTTCTTGTCGACCGCCTGCGAAACGGTGCGGCTGTTCTCGCCGATGAGCATGAACACCGTGCCCAGCACCACCTCGCGGCCGTTGTCGGTGGCGGCGCCGGTGCGCAGCTCCTGGCCGATGCCGACCTCGGCCACGTCGGACACGCGCAGCGGAATGCCGCCGGCGTTGCCCAGGATCACGTTGCCGATGTCTTCCACCGACTTCACCTGCCCCGGCGCGCGAATGAGGTACTGCTCGCCGCGCTTCTCGATGTAGCCCGCGCCCACGTTGGCGTTGTTGCGCTCCAGCGCGGTGACCAGGTCGGTCATCGTGAGGCCGTGCGCGAGCAGCTTCGCGGGGTCGGGCGCGATCTGGAACTCCTTGGCGTAGCCGCCGATGGAGTTGATCTCGGTCACGCCCGGCACGTTGCGCAGCTGCGGCTTGATGATCCAGTCTTGAATCTCGCGCAGGTCGGTCGGCGTGTAGGGCTTGCCGTCGGCCTTCTTCGCGCCCTCCTCGGTCTCGACGGTCCACAGGTAGATCTCGCCCAGGCCGGTCGAGATGGGCCCGATCACCGGCGACACGCCGGGCGGCATGCTTTCGCGCGCCGACTGGATGCGCTCGTTGACGAGCTGGCGCGCAAAGTAGATGTCGGTGCCGTCCTTGAAGATCACCGTGACCTGCGACAGGCCGTAGCGCGACAGCGAGCGCGTCTGCTGCAGGCCCGGCAGGCCGGCCATGACGGTCTCGATGGGGTACGTGACGCGCTGCTCGGCTTCGAGCGGCGAGTAGCCGGGCGCGGACGTGTTGATCTGCACCTGCACGTTGGTGATGTCGGGCACGGCGTCGATCGGCAGCTTCTGGTAGCTGAAGACGCCGAGCGCCGCCATGCCGAGCACGGCCAGCAGGATCAGCCAGCGCTGCTCGATGGAGAAGCGGATGATGCGTTCGAACATGCGGTCGTCCTCAGTGGGTGTGCGTGGCCGAGCTCTTGCCCTGCTGCGACTTCACGACGAAGCTGCCGCTGGCCGCATAGGCCGCGCCCGGCTTCAGGCCGCCCACGATCTCGATGCGCTGGCCGTCGCTGCGGCCGGTCTTCACGTGCTGCGGCACAAAGCCGCCGGGCACGCGCAGGAATACGGTGGGCTGGTCGTCCACGGTCTGCACCGCTTCGGCCGACACGGTGACGGGTGCATCGGCCTCCGATGCCACCAGCTCCACGTTCACGAACAGGCCCGGGCGCCAGGTGCGCTGCGGGTTGGTGAGCGTGACGCGCGCGGTGGCGGTGCGCGTCTGCGCCCCCAGCAGCGAGCCCACGTACGACACGGTGCCGCGCGCGGCCTGCTCGAAGGAACCGGCGCGGATGGTCACGGCCTCGCCGACGCGCACGAGGTTCAGGCTGCTGGCGGGCACGCTGATCTCGGCCCACACGGTGGAGAGGTCGGAAATGGTGAACACGTTGACCGCCTCGCCCACCGATTCGCCCAGCGAGATGTGCTTCTCGACCACCATGCCGTCGAAGGGTGCGCGCAGCTCGTAGCGGCCCAGTGCCGACGAGCCGGGCGTGGCGCCCAGCGCCAGCAGCTTCTGGTTGGCGTTGGCCACGGCGATCTGCGCCTCTTGCATGGCCTGCTCGGCCTGCAGGAAGTCTTGCTGCGGCGAGATCTTTTCTTCCCACAGCTTCTTCTCGCGGTCGTGGGTGGTGCGTGCCAGCGCCAGCCGGCGCTGCGCGGTCTGCAGCTCGCTGCGCTGCTCCGAGAGCGCGGGGCTGGAGATCACGGCCAGCACCTGGCCGCGCTTGACTTCCTGGCCGAGGTTGGCCGACACGCTGTCGACCACGCCCGCCACGCGCGGCACCACGTGGGCCGTGCGGTCTTCGTTGAACTTGATCTCGCCGGGCAGCTGCAGCGACGTCTTGATGCGCGCCGGGCCGACGCTGTCGATGGCGATGCCGGCGGCCTTGACCTGCTCGTCGGTGAAGGGGATCTTTTCTTCGTCTTCCTTGTGGGCGTTGGCGGCGGCCTTCTGCGGCTCTGCGGTTGCAGGCGCTTCCTTGCCGGGCTCTTTGCCCGCGTCCTTGCCTTCTTCCGTGTGGTGTTCCTTGTCGCCATGGCCTTCGTCATGCGAATGGCCGTGGTCGTCTTCCTTGCCCTTGGCGTGGCTCTTGTCTTCCTCGTGGTGCTCACCGTCGGCATGGCCGGCGGACTCCGAGTGCCCGCCCGCCTCGGGCTTGGACGGCGCGGTGCGCAGGATGAGCGCGCCGGCGACGAGGCCGGCGAGCAGGACGGCGGCAATGGCGATCCACTGCTTGCGGCCGGCGGACGTGGTGCGGTTGTGTGGTGTGGTCATGGTCGGAATCGGTTCGGTGTTCTTCTTCAGCGCGCGACTGGCGTGAGGTTCGGCGTCGCGTTCGAGGCGATGTCGTCGCCCTCCGTGCCCAGCAGGCGGTCGAGTTCACCGGCCGCGCGGTGCGCCTCGGCCAGCGCGACGAGGTACTGGTTGCGCACCTGGAACAGCGTGCGCTGCGCGTCGAGCGCCTCGAGAAAGCTGAACTTGCCCAGCTCGAAGCCCTTGGTGGCGGCGCGGTAGGCGGTCTCGGCACCGGGCAGTGCGTCGCGCTGCAGCGTCTCGGCGGTGGCGCGCGCCGAGCGCAGGCGCTCGCTGGCCTGGGCCACGTCGGCGCCCAGTTGCAGCTCGGCGGCGGCGAGCTCGTCGCGCGCCTTGTCTTCGCGGCTCAGTGCTTCGGCGATGTTGCCGCGGTTGGTGTCGAAGATCGGCAGTGGCACCGACAGGCCCACCACCACCTGGTTGCGCCGGCTGCTGCTCACGGCCTCGCCGCCCTCGCCTTCGGACGCGGGCACGCGCTTGACGCCGAGCGACACGGTCACGTCGGGAATGCGCTTGGCCTGCTCCAGGTCGCTGAGCGCGCGGCGGCGCTCGACCTCGAGGCGGGCCTGGCGCAGCACGGGCGCATCGGGCAGGCGGCGCGCCACCTCGGGCGCGGCGGCCTGGGCCGGCAGCTGGTCGACCGCGCCGTCCACCTGCGTGAAGCGCGGCGCCGGGTTGCCCCACAGCGCGGCCAGCAGCTGGCGCGACGCGCGCAGCGTGCCCTCGGCCTGCAGCAGTTCGACGCGGATGCCGGCCTCGGCCACGCGCGCCTTGGTTTCTTCGAGCGGCGACACCTTGCCCGCCGCCACGCGGTTGGCCGCAGCGCGGGTGGCGATCTGCGCGAGCCCCACCGAGTCTTGCGCCAGGCGCAGGCGCTCCTGCGCGGTCAGCACATCGAAGAAGGCAGTGACAGCCGAAGCACGCAGTTCGGCGCGCCGCGCCGACAGCGCCGACACCGCCTGGTCGCGCGCACGCTCGGCTGCGGTGACGCGCGCGGCGCGCTTGCCACCCAACTCGAGGGGCTGGCTCAGCTGCAGCGTGGTCGTGCGGTTGTTGCGGCGCAGGTCTTCCAGCTGCGTGTCGAGCGTGGGGTTGGGCCAGGCGCCGGCCTGCACCACGGCGCCATCGGCGGCAGCCTGCTCATGGCGCGCGGCCGACAGGCCCGGGTTGGCCTGCAGCGCCAGCGCGACGGCGGTGCGCAGGGTCAGCGGGCCTTCGGGCTCCAGCGTGCGGGCGGGTGCCGACAGGGACGACGAAGGACCGGCCGCCTGCGGGGTCTGCTGTGAAAAGGCCGGGGGTACCGCCAAGGCCAACACGGCCAGCGGCACGAAAAGCGTGCGCATCGAATTCTCCTGGGTTGCGAAACAACGGACGGACGAATTCGGCGAAAAGCGCTCAGCGGATCGGTGGGATCAGAAAAAAGAAAAGGTGCTGTGCTCTCGCCGAATCAAGCGGCGAGCAACCAGTCAGGGCGCACCGGCACTTCGGCGATGTGCGAGGCGAAGCGTTCGGTGGAAGCGGCGCGCAGCGGCTGCGAAGCCACGGGCGCCTGGGCCGGCAGCGCGGCAGCGGTGTCCGCATGCTGGGCCTGCCCGAAGTGGGCAACGATGCAATGGCCGACCGCCGCGTTGGGCTGGCGGGTGCTGTCCTTCTTGGCGCCGTCGCCCGCGTGGGTGCGGTCGGTGCCGCGCGGCTCGTCCTCGTGGTGGCCCCAGTGGCCGCTGCCCTTGTCGCCTTCGTGCAGGCAATAGGCGGCCGACACCGCCCAGCTGTACTGGAAAGGCAGGAGAAACAGCAGGAAAATCAGGAGCCAGCGGCGCATTGTTGACAAAAGTATATCGACGGGGCGTGGCGCGCCGACCAAGAAAAGCCCTGCGAACCGAGGGCCCGGCCCACTGTACGACAGCGTGTCGGCGCTTTGTCCTTCAATAGGATTACTAAATCGTAACCAGCGTCTCGAAAGGCCTTGGGTACGATCCGTACCATGCGAATTCTTGTCATCGAAGACGAACCCAAACTGGGCGATTACCTGAAAAAGGGGCTGGAAGAGAACGGCTACGTGGTCGACATCGCCCGCGATGGCATCGAAGGCCGCTACCTCGCCACCGAGGGCGACTACGCGCTCGTGCTGCTGGACGTGATGCTGCCGGGCATCGACGGCTTTGCCGTGCTGCAGGCCATTCGCCGCACGAAGAACGTGCCCGTGCTGGTGCTCACCGCGCGCGACAAGGTCGAAGACCGCGTGCAGGGCCTGCAGCAAGGCGCCGACGACTACCTGGTGAAGCCCTTCTCCTTCTCGGAGCTGCTGGCGCGCGTGCAGGCGCTGCTGCGGCGCGGCAAGACGCAGGAGCCCACCGTGCTGCGCCTGGCCGACCTGGAGCTGGACCTGGTGAGCCGCAAGTGCATGCGCAACCGCACGCGGCTGGACCTCACGGCCAAGGAGTTCACGCTGCTGGTGGTGCTGCTGCGCCGGCGCGGGCAGATTCTGTCGCGCTCCACGCTCGCCGAGCAGGTGTGGGACATGAACTTCGACAGCGACACCAACGTGGTCGAGGTGGCGATCCGCCGCCTGCGCAGCAAGATCGACGACCCCTTCGACGTGAAGCTGCTGCACACCGTTCGCGGCATGGGCTACGTCCTGGAAGACCGCTCCTGGGTATGAGTACACCCCCAGGCTTGCCCACTTCGTGTGGCCGCCAACCCCCTTGCAGGGGGCCATACCAGCGGCCCGGCAAAGCCGGTTCCGCGGTATGTCGCGAATGAAGACAAAACCACATTCAATACAGAGCCGGCTCTCGTTCTGGTTCGCCGCGCAGACGCTGTCCGGCCTGAGCATCATCTGCCTGGCCATCTACCTCGTGACCGCCTGGAGCTTCGGCGCCAAGCAGCGCGACGCGCTCGACCAGAAGACGGTGCTCGTCGAGCACCTGCTCAAGGAGGCCGAGAAAGGCGGCGACCTCGTCTTTCTGCGCCACAAGCTCGACGACTTCTTCTCGATGCAGGACGACGTGACCTTGTCGATCGCCAACGCCGGCAAGCCGCTGTTCCAGTCCACGCCGCCGCCGCAGGGCCGCTGGCTGCGGCGCGCCATCGTCGTGCCCTGGCAGAACGGCGACTTCCACACCGACCTGTCGGTGCAGGTCGGCGTGAACATCGCGCAGGACTCCCGGCTGCTCGAACGCCTGGCCTGGACGCTGCTGGGCGCGGTGGTGCTGGGCACGGCGCTTGTGTCGCTCACCGGCATGTGGCTGGTGCGGCGCGGGCTGCGGCCGCTGAAGGCGCTGGCCGAGCGCACCGCGGCCATCACGCCCGACCACGTCCACCAGTCGATCGACCCCGGCGCCTTCGCGCAGGAGCTTCGGCCCTGGATCACGCAGTTCAACGCGCTGCTGGCGCGGGTGCAGCGCGCCTACGTGCAGCTGGAGTCGTTCAACGCCGACGTGGCGCACGAGCTGCGCACGCCGCTGGCCAACCTGCTCGGCTCGACCGAGGTGGCGCTCACGCGCCCGCGCAGCAACGAGGAGCTGCAGGCCGTGCTGGCCTCCAACCTCGAGGAGATGGGGCGGCTGTCGGGCATCGTGACCGACATGCTGTTTCTTTCGAAGGCCGACCGCGGCACCTCGGCGCGCTCGATGGCCCCGGTGAGCCTGGCGGAGCAGGCGCGCGACGTGATCGACTTCTACGACGCCATGCTCGACGAGGCCGGCCTGCGTGCCGAGGTGCACGGCGAGGCCGTGGCCGAGGTGGACGCGGGGCTGATCCGGCGCGCCCTCTTCAACCTGCTGGGCAATGCGATCCGCTTTGCCGAACCGGCCTCGACGCTGCGCATCGAGATTGCGGCCGCCCCTGGCGGAGAGCACCACACCATCGCCGTGATCAACCGCGGCGCGCCCATCGATCCCGAGGCCCTGCCGCGCCTGTTCGAGCGCTTCTACCGCGCGGCCCAGGCGCGCGACGGCTCCACGCGCCACCACGGGCTGGGCCTGTCGATCGTCGAGGCGATCGCGCGCATGCACGGCGGACAGGTGTTCGCGTCGAGCCAGGGCGGCGAGACGCGCATCGGGTTCAGCGTGCGCCGCAGCAGCTGAAGGGCTTCAGGGCTCGGCGTGCGCCGCCGTCTCGGCGGGCTTCGGCTTGCGGCCCACGCACAGCGTCATCAGCGGCCCGGTCATCGCGGTGGTGGCCAGCGCCATCACCAGCAGCATCGTGAAGAGCTCGGGGCCGATCAGGCCGACGTCCAGGCCGATCTTGATGACGATGAGCTCCATCAGCCCGCGCGCGTTCATGAGCGAGCCGGTGGCCAGGCTGTCGCGCCAGCTGTAGCCGGCAATGCGCGCACCGGCCGCGCCGCCCGCGATCTTGCCCACGGTGGCCACGCCCACGATCAGCAGCATCGCGCCCAGGCTGGCGCCCGAGAACGCGTTGGCCGTGGTGCCCAGCCCCGCGAGCGCGAAGAACAGCGGCATCAGCACCACGATGGAGATCGGCTCGATGCGCTCGCTCAGCGAGCGCAGCAGGCGGTCGTCGCGCGGCAGGCAGGCGCCGAACAGGAAGGCGCCGAACACCGCGTGCAGGTGCAGCCATTCGGTCAGCAGCGCCGTGACCAGCAGGCCGATCATCAGCGCGGCCATCAGCGTGGTCGACGGCTCGCCGTCGGGTGCCTTCACGCGCAGCAGCCACGCAAAGGCCGGCTTCAGCCCGAGGAACAGCACCGTGAGCATCACCACCACGCCGACCGTGATCTTGATCAGGCCCGCGTAGCCGTCGCTGGTGCCCACCAGCGCGACCACGAAGGCCAGCAGGATCCACGCGAACACATCGACCACTGCCGCCGCGCTCAGCGAGAGCTGGCCGAAGGGCGTGCGCGTCATGCCGCGGTCTTTCAGGATGCGCGCCATCACCGGGAAGGCCGTGATCGACAGCGCCGCCGCCATGAACAGCGCGAAGGGCCAGAAGCCCACGCCGGCCGGCGCGAGCGTGGGATGCAGCGCCGGCGAGATCGCCAGGCCCAGCACCAGCGGCACCAGCACGCTGAGCACGCCCACCGCGCCGGCCGCCTGCAGCTGCGCGCGCATGTTGCGCGTGGCCCGCAGCTCCAGGCCCACCACGAACATGAACAGCACCAGCCCCACCGTCGCCAGCGACGACAGCCCCTGCAGCGACTCCTTGGCGAACAGCTGCGCATGCAGCGACGGGAACAGCAGCCCCATGACCGCCGGCCCGAGCATCAGCCCCGCCGCCATCTCCCCCACCACGCTCGGCTGCCCCACATGGCGCAGCACCCAGCCGCACAGGCGCGCGGTGGTGAGGATGACGACGAGTTGCAGCAGGAGGGTGGTGACGGACATGGGCGGAAAACCGTGAGAGCGAAAGAACTCGCTCGATGTTAGTGAGTTCCACGCGCTGGGGATGCCGGCAACCGGCCACCTTGCGCTAACCTGCGCCGCGGCCCGTGCCGATTGCCCCTTTCATCACATCTCACGCTTCCGGGAGAAACATGCAAACCTTTGTAGAACTCATCATCAGCTGGGGCCCCATGCTGCTGCTCATCGGCGTCTGGATTTTCTTCATGCGTCGCAGCGGGGGCCTGAAACAAGGCCAGTACATCGAAGAGGTGCGCCACTATCTGTCGGATCACATCGTCGAAACGCGGCGCATGAACGCCAACCTCGAACGCATCGCCGCCGCGCTCGAGGCCCGCCAGGCCCCGCCCGACACGTCCTCAAGAAACGGGACGTAGCGCGCTCACTTTTCGGTCCGCATCAGCCGCAGCCCGTTCGCCACCACCAGCAGGCTCGCCCCCATGTCGGCGAACACCGCCATCCACATGGTCGCGCTGCCGAACACCGCGAGCACGAAGAACACGCCCTTGATGCCGAGTGCGAGGGTGATGTTCTGCCACAGCACCGCATGCGAGCGGCGCGACAGGCGGATGGTCTCGGGGATGCGGCGCAGGTCGTCGTTCATGATGACCACGTCGGCCGCTTCCATCGCGGTGTCGGTGCCCGCGCCGCCCATGGCGAAGCCGATGTCGGCCTTGGCCAGTGCCGGGGCGTCGTTGATGCCGTCGCCGGTCATCGCGACGGCGCCGTAGCGTTGCTGCATCGCCTGGATGGCATCGAGCTTTTCTTCGGGCAGCAGGTTGCCGCGCACGTCGTCGATGCCGGCGTGCGCGCCGATGGTCTTCGCGGTGGCGGTGTTGTCGCCGGTGAGCATGACGGGCGTCACGCCCAGCGCGCGCAACTCGGCCACGGCGGCCTGCGACGAGGGCTTGATGGTGTCGGCCACTGCGAACAGCGCCAGCACCGACTTTTCCGACGCGAGCAGCGTCACGGTACGGCCGGCCTCCTCGTGCCGCTTGAGTTCGGCTTCGAGTTCCGGCGAGCACAGGCCGCGCTCCTCGATCAGCCGGTGGTTGCCCAGCACGTAGGTCTGGCCGGCGTGCGTGGCCTGCACGCCGCGTCCGGGCAGCGCGGTGAAGTCGCCGACCTCTTCGACCGCCCCACCCAGGCCTTGGGCGATGGCCTTCGACACCGGGTGGTCGGAACGGCCCGCGATGTTGGCGGCCAGCGCGTACACCGCGCCTTCATCGCCCGCAGCCTTGTCGATCAGCACCGACTCGACCAGCTTGGGCTTGCCTTCGGTGATGGTGCCGGTCTTGTCGAGCGCCACGGCCTTGAGCTTGCGCGCCTCTTCGAGGTAGGTGCCGCCCTTGATCAGGATGCCGCGCCGCGCGGCCGAGGCCAGCGCGCTCACGACCGTCACGGGCGTGGAGATGACCAGCGCGCACGGGCAGGCGATGACCAGCAGCACCAGCGCCTTGTAGACGGCCTGCACCCAGGTCCAGCCCAGCAGCCACGGCGTGAGCACCGCGATGGCCAGCGCCAGCACGAAGACGGTCGGCGTGTAGATGGCGGCGAACCGATCGACGAAGCGCTGCGTGGGCGCGCGCGAACCCTGCGCCTCTTCGACCGCGTGGATGATGCGCGCGAGCGTGGTGTTGGCGGCCACGGCCGTCACGCGGAACACCAGTGCGCCGGTCTGGTTGATGGTGCCGGCGAACACCGCATCGCCCGCGGCCTTGTCGACCGGAATGCTCTCGCCCGTGACCGGGGCCTGGTCGATGGCGCTGGTGCCTTCGAGCACCACGCCGTCCAGCGGCACGCGCTCGCCGGGGCGGATGCGGGCCACTGCGTCGAGCGCCACCGCGTCGGCGCGCACGGTCTGCCAGCTGCCGTCGGGCTGCCGCACCTCGGCCTGTTCGGGCGCGAGCGCGAGCAGGCTCTGGATGGCGTTGCGCGCGCGGTCGACGGCGCGGGCCTCGATGAGCTCGGCGATGGCGTACAACGCCATCACCATCGCGGCCTCGGGCCACTGGCCGATGATGAAGGCGCCCGTGACGGCGACGGCCATCAGCGCATTGATGTTGAGGCGCCCGCGCACCAGCGCGGCGAAGCCCTTCTTGTAGGTGTCCAGGCCGGCCAGCGCGATGGCCGCGAGCGCGAGCCCCATCTCGGCGGCCATGAAGCCCACGCCGTCGAACGCGAGGAAGGACACGGTCTCGGCCGCGATGGCCAGCACCAGCGCGGCCACGAGGCGCGCCAGGCCGGTCGACATGCCGGCAAAGCGCGCGGGCTCGGCCTTCTGCCCCGTCGACGATGCCACCGGCTCGGGCTTGAAGCCGGCCTGGCGGATGGCGTCGAGCGCGGCGGGCAGCGCACCGTCTTCGGTGGTGAGGGCCAGCGTGCGTTCGCTCAGGCGAAAGCGCAGGGCCTTCACGCCCGCAACGGGCTCGAGGGCGCGGCGGATCTCGGACTCTTCGACCGCGCAGTCCATGGCGGGAATGCGAAACAGCACGGCGCCCTTCGGCAGATCGGCCGGCTCGGCCGATGCCGGGGCACTGCCGCACACCGCGCTGCCGCAGCAGGCCGTTGCCGGCGCGGCGGGGGCGTGATCGTGTGCATGGTCATGCGCGTGGTCATGTCCGTGGCTGTGCCCGTGGTCATGGGCGTGGTCATGCGGCGCAGCGCGTGGCACCGGCTGATTCAGGGTGGTCTGATTCGTCATGCATTCATTGGAAACCCTGAAGCAGGTGTAGAGTCAACCGTTGATTGCCACTTCCTTGAGATGCCGCATCATGAAAATCGGTGAACTGGCCAAGGCCACGAACACGCCGGTCGAAACCATCCGGTACTACGAGCGCGAGCAGCTGCTGCCCGCGCCCGCGCGCACCGACGGCAACTACCGCATCTACGACGACGAGCATGCCCAGCGCCTGGGCTTCATCCGCCGCTGCCGCTCGCTGGACATGACGCTCGACGAGATCCGCAGCCTCCTGAAATTCCGCGATGCGCCGCAGGACGACTGCGGCGAGGTGAACCAGTTGCTGGACGACCACATCGGCCACGTGGCCTCGCGCATCGCCGAGCTGAAGACGCTGGAAAAGCAGCTGAAGGCGCTGCGCCTGCAGTGCGGCGGCCCCGAATCGGCCAGCGCCTGCGGCATCCTGCAGGAGCTGGACACCGCCGCGCTCGCACCCGAGACCTTCGGCCAGCACGCTGGGCACGTGCACGGCACGCTGCACGGCGCCTCCGCCAAGCGCTCCTGACCTCAGGCCCGGCGCTACGCCGGGCGATGCGGGGGCGTGCTTCGCCGCCGTTGACCGAACTTCAATGGTTCGTGTGAAGGCTGTGTGGCCGGGCTCCGCGCCAATGCACACGCGTGTCCGCACTGACACGCATCTCCTCGGGCAGGGCCTGACACGCCCACCGGCATCGCGAATGTTCGCGAAGGCGGTGCGACCGACCCCGGCAGACAATTCCGCCGACCCGGCGCATCCGCCCTGCGACCTTGGGGCCGCGAGCCGGACAGACCTACAACGGAGACACCATGCCGATCGACTTCACCCTCACCCCCGCGCAGCGCGAGTTGCAACTGTCGGCTCGCCGTTTCGCGCGCAGCGTACTGACCGAGGTCGCACCGGCCACGCGCCACCTGCCCACGCCGCTGGCGCGCTTCGTCGCCACGCGGCCGTTTTACGCACAGCTGGTGAAGGCCGGGTTCCTGCGGCGCATCATCCCGATGCCGTTCGGCGGCGAAGGCACGGGCATGCTGGACATGGCCGTGGTGGCCGAGGAGTTCTATCGCGTCGACCCCAACGTGTCGCTCACGATGTTCGCCACGCTGCTGGGCCTGCTGCCCGTGACGATCGGGGGTTCGCCCGAGCAGCAGAAGGCGTTTCTCGGGCCGTTCCTGGAAGGCTCCGGTGTGCCATTGGCCGCCCTGTGCAACAGCGAGCCCGGCGGCAGCGCCAACTTCGATGCCGCAGCCCCCGGCGAAGGCACGCGCACCCGCGCCCGGCTCGATGGCGGGCAGTGGGTCATCGACGGCACCAAGCAGTGGATTTCGAGCGCGACCGGATGGGACGAGCAAGGCGCCGACCTGCTGTGCGTGGTGTGCCGCACCGACGCCGACGCGCCGCCCGACAGCGGGCTGTCGGTGCTGGTCGTTCCGCGGCCCGAGGGCGGCATCGTGGTCGAGCGCTATCACGATTCGATGGGCCACCGCGCGCACCTCACGCCCCGCTTTCGCCTCGAGGGCGTGCGCACCGCGCAGGCCAACGTGCTGGGCCCGGTGGGCAGCGGCAAGGACCTGGTGGCCGCCAGCTTCTCGGCGACGGCGGCGCTGGTCGGCGTGTTCGGCACGGCCCTGATGCAGGGGGCCTTCGATTTCTCCCTGCACTTCGCCAAGACCCAATGCCGCGGCGGCGCCCTTCCGATCATCGAGCACCAGGCCGTGGGGTATGCGCTGGCCGATGCCAAGACCGCCATCGAAGCCTCGCGCTACCTCAACTGGCGCGCGTGCCACGCGCTGGACACGCAATCGCCCGCGGCGCTGGAGCTGGCGCTGCAGGCCAAGATCTACGGCTCCGAGACCGCGGTGCGCGTGATCACCGACCTGATGCGCGTGGTGGGCATCGACAGCTACGACCACGACCTGCCGCTGGCCGGCATGCTGCAAGACGCCCTGGTGCTCCCGCTGTTCGACGGCGGCAACATGGGCGTGCGCCGTCGCCAGCTGCACGAGCTGCTGCGCTCGCCAGACTACGACCCGCTGACGGCCAGCGGTGCGGCGTGACGGCCGCAGGGTCGACGCTCGCCTGAACGGCGCCAGCGTCGCGGGGCCACACCGGCGTGCCATCGGAAGCAGCCCCCTTCCGCCCGGGAACGCCGGGCCGTAGCATTCGACTTCCGCACTGCAGCCCGGCCCCATGCTCGAAGACCACGACATCCTTGTGCTTCAACGCCAGCTCCGGCGGCGCCTGTTCGAAGGCGAGCGCGCGATCACCTGGCGACCGGGCCGCGAGCTGGCCGCGCAGCTGCTGCTGTACCTGGACGACCCGCAGGCCTGCTGGCGCATCTCGGTGCAATGGCTGCGCGACACGCTCGACGCCGACCGCGTCGACGCCGGCTTCGGCGGCTATGTCGACGCCAGCGGCCGCCTGCATGACTACGTGGTCGCGGCCGAGGTGCAGCGCCCGTCGCAACCGCTGCCTGCGGTGATCGGCCTGCGCTTCAGCGCCGCCAACCCGGGCATCCGCGCCGTCTGGAGCGGCAGCGGCATCGCCCCCATCATCGACGTGTCGCAAGAGCGCAGCTTCACGCAGGAGTTGCGCGCCACGCTGATGCAGGCCGGCACGGCCTCGAAGCTGGCGGTTCCCGTGCACGACGAAGACCGGCCGGTGGGCATGATCTGCGCCGACTGGCACCACAGGGCCCCGCGCTGGAAGCACGCCGTGTGCGACGAGTTGCCGGGCCTGGCCCGCACTGCGCTGGGCCCGCTGCTGAGCGCCGCCCACCGGTTCGCGCAGGTGCAGAGCGAGCGGGCCCCCGCGAACCTCGCGGCGCTGACGCCGGCGGAGCTGAAGGTGGCGAAGCTGGCGGCCGGCGGCCTGAGCTACAAGGAAATCGCGCGCCAGCTGGACCGTTCGCTCTCCACGATCGACCACCAGCTGCGCAGCATCCGCGAGAAGCTCGGCACGCGCTCGACGGCGCGCCTGGTGCACATGCTCAGCGAACTGAACACGTCGGCAACGGGCCGCTCGGCACCGCTTCAATGAGTGAGGCGTGGTGGAGATGAACGGCTGAACGCCGGGCGGCGTCAGCGGTGTCGGCAACCTCAGCGACGTGAGGGTTCCACTTCAAGGGTCAAGGTCACGGCCACTGGCAGGTTGCCCGGCAGGTTGCGCACCCCGCACACCGACCGCGCATGGCCCGCGCGCGTGTCGAACAGGCGGGCCAGCAGCTCGGAGGCGCCGTCGAGCACCTGCGGGTGCTGGGTGAACGACTGCACGCAGGCGACATGGCCTTCGAGCCGCACGACCTGCCGCACCCGTTGAAAACCGCCCAGGTTCAGGCGCACCTGGGCCAGCGCATTGAGCACCGCCAGCCGGGCCGCCTGACGGCCTTCTTCCAGCGTCAGCTCGGCGCCGAGCAGCCCGCGCGGCAGCGGATGCCCCGCCACCACCGGCCCCTGCATGGAGACATGCAGCAGGCCCGCCGCCTCGATCACTGCGCGGTAGGCACCCAGCGGCGATGGCGGTTCGGGCAGGACAAGGCCCAGGGCCTGCAGCCGCTGCAGCACCTCGTCGTTCCCGGTCGCACGCGAAGCGTCCATGGCGCGCCCCGCTTCAGCTCGCCCACGGCTGCAGCACGATGCTGCCCCGCGCCTCGTTGGCGGCGATGCGCCGGTGCGCCTCGGCGGCCTGCGAGAGCGGCAACACGCTGTCGATCTGCGCGCGGACCCGGCCCTGCCGTATCGCGTCGAGCCAGGCAGCGAAGTCCTCGATGTCGCCCACCAGCGTGCCGCGCAGTTGCTGCTGCGCGAAGAAGAAGCGCCAGATGTCGAAGCGCACGTCGGTGCCCGCCATGAACCCCATCGCCACCACGATGCCCATGGGCTTCACGGCCTCGAGGGTCCGGGACAGCACATCGCCGCCGAGGTTGTCGATCGCGACATCGACCCCCTGCCCGCCGCTCCAGGTGCGCACGGGCTCGACGAAGTCCTGCGTGCCGGTGTCGATCGCCAGCTCGGCGCCCAGGCGCACGGCCAGTTCGGCGGAGGCCGCGTTCTGCACCGTGGTGACGACGCGCGCACCCAGCGCGCGGGCCACCTGGATGCTCATCATGCCGGTGCTCGACGCGCCGGCATGCACCAGCACCCGGTCGCCGGCCTTGACCTCGCCGACGACCTGCACCGCGCGGATCGCGATCAGCAAGGAGACCGGCAGTGCGGCCATCTGCTCGGCCGGCAGGCCGGTGGTGTCGCGCAGCAGCCAGTGCTCGGGCACCACGATGTACTGGGCGTAGGTGCCCGGCATGTGGATGCCGGGAATCGCATAGCTGGCCGCCGCCGTGACCGGGCGGGTGTTCCACTGCGCCGGGTCGGTCGGGTAGCCGGGCATGGCGATCACGCGCTCGCCCACCGCGAAGCGCGAAGCGCCAGCGCCCAGCGCGGCGACCTCGCCCACGGCATCCGAACCCAGGATGTGCGGGAACGGCAAGGCCGGGGCGATCTGCCCCAGACGCACATAGTGATCCAGTCGATTGACGCCGACGGCCAGCACCTTGACCAGGACTTCGCCCGGTCCCGGTGCCGGCGTGGCGACCTCTTCGAGCTGGATCTGGTCGGGGTCGCCGAAGGATCGGATGACGGCTGCTTTCATGAAAATCTGCTCCTGTCGTGTGGCGGGCACCATGCCTCGCAACGAAACAGGAATGGTAGATTTCACGTCACCAATCTGGAAGTAGTGACGTAAAAGTGCGATAGGGATAAAAAAGTGACCATGAAGAACCGGATGAACCGTGCGGGCCGTGTCCCGCGCGTCGCGGCGCCGCCCGGCGACACGTCGTTCGTCCTGCGCGAGGACTGTGCGCAGCGGCGCATCCACTACGTCCTGAACGGCAAGTGGACCTCGATGGTGCTGTACGCCCTCAGCCACGGCGCGATGCGCACCGGCCAACTGGAGCGCGCCCTGCCGGGCATATCGAAGAAGATGCTGACCCTGACCCTGCGCGAGGTGGAGGCGGGCGGCCTGGTCCACCGCGAGGTGTTCCAGGTGGTGCCGCCACGCGTGGAGTACGCATTGACGCCGCTGGGCGAGGTCTTCGTCGAGCCCTTGCGCGCGCTCTATGGCTGGGCGCTGGACCACGGCGATGCGCTGGACCAGCTGGAAGACAACCTGCGGCGAGACAGGGCCTCGCCCGCCTGAACGGCGACCGCGCCCCTGCGCCCCTCCTCTACTTGCCGATCAGCTGCGTGAGCTTGTCGGCCTCGAACGACTCGCCGCGCGCCGCGTCGCCCGGCACGCAGTCCTTGGTGCCCGGCTGCGCCGACAGCTTCTCGATGGCCTGCCACAGGAGCGCGATCTGGTGCTCCTGGCTCGAGGCGTTGTCGATCAGGCCGCGCATGGCCTGGCTCAGCGGGTCGTCGTCCTGCGTGATGCCGTAGGCCGAGAACTTCTGCGGCGCGGCCACGTCGGCGCTCTCGCCTTCTTTCGACGGGATGATGCGCGCCGGAATGCCCACCGCGGTCGCCCCGGCCGGCACCGGCTTGATGACCACCGCGTTGGAGCCGATCTTGGCGCCGTCGCCCACGACGAAGCCGCCCAGCACCTTGGCGCCCGCGCTCACCACCACGTTCTTGCCCAGCGTCGGGTGGCGCTTGGTGCCCTTGTAGAGCGAGGTGCCGCCCAGCGTCACGCCTTGGTAGATGGTGCAGCCGTCGCCGATCTCGGCGGTTTCGCCCACCACCACGCCCATGGCGTGATCGAAGAACACGCGCTCGCCGATCTTGGCGGCCGGGTGGATCTCGATGCCCGTGAACGCGCGCGCGCAGTGCGCGATGAAGCGGGCCGGCCACTTGAAACCGTGGGTCCAACAGGCGTGCGCCCAGCGGTGCAGCACCACGGCATGGAAGCCGGGGTAGACCGTGATCACTTCCCAGGCGCTGCGGGCGGCCGGGTCGCGTTCGAGGATGCACCGGATGTCGGCGCGCAGTCGAGAGAACATCGCTGCCTTTGTTGTCGTTATATCGATAGGGGCCGGGCAGTCTAAAGCCGGGCGTCTTCGCTTACGCGCGATGGGGTTTTGTGACGGTTCAGCTGCCGCGCGGCCCGCGGGTGGCGTCGCTCATGGCCTTGGCGATGCCGCGCAGGATGTGGATTTCTTCCGGCGTGGGCTGCGCGCGGTTGAACAGCTGCTGCAGCCGCGGCATGAGCTTCTTGGGCGCCGCCGGGTCGAGAAAACCGATGTCCACCAGCGAGCGCTCCCAGTGGTCGAGCATGCCGGCCACGGCCTGCGCGTCGGCCGCCTGCACCGGGGCGATGGCCTCGCGCACGCCGTAGCCGCCCAGCGCCAGGCGCCATTCGTAGGCCACCACCTGGATGGCCGCGCCCAGGTTGAGCGAGCCGAACTTCGGGTCGGTCGGGATGCTCAGGGCCACGTTGCAGCGGTAGACGTCCTCGTTGCGCATGCCGAAGCGCTCGGAGCCGAACAGGAAGGCCACGTGCTGGTCGCCCTGCGTGGCCAGCGGCTCCAGGTGCTCGCGCGGCGTGCGCGTGGGCGGGCCGAAGTCGCGCGGGATCATGGCCGTGGCGCACAGGTGGGTCACGCCGTCGAGGGCTTCATCGAGCGTTTCGACGATGCGGGCGTTGTTCAGCACGTCCAGGGCGCCGCTGGCGCGCTGGATGGTTTCCTCGCGCCGCAGCACGTTGGCCCAGCGCGGCGCAACCAGCACCAGGTCGTCGAAACCCATGGTCTTCATGGCGCGGGCGGCGGCGCCCACATTGCCGGCGTGGCTGGTCTGGATGAGGATGAAACGGGTGCGCATGACGGGTGGGGAAGACACAAACGGGCTGAGCCGGTAAAATGCCCGATTCTCGCCGCCCGCATCGCCGGACCGCAGGGTCGCCCAGATTGCATTCTTGGGGACCTCTCCCACCCGTTCTTCTCACAATCCAGAATGTCGTCCCCCAACCTGCATCCCATGCTCAATGTGGCCGTCAAGGCCGCACGCGCCGCCGGCGCCATCATCAATCGCGCCGCCCTCGACGTCGAGGCCGTGCGCATCTCCCAGAAGCAGGTCAACGACTTCGTCACCGAAGTCGATCACGCCAGCGAGAAGGTCATCATCGAGACCTTGCTGGGCGCATACCCGGGGCACGGCATCCTGGCCGAAGAATCGGGCACCGAATACGGCGCCAAAGACTCCGAATTCGTCTGGATCATCGATCCGCTCGACGGCACCACCAACTTCATCCACGGCTTCCCCGTCTACTGCGTGTCGATCGCGCTGTCGGTGCGCGGCAAGATCGAGCAGGCGGTCGTTTTCGACCCGTCGCGCAACGACCTGTTCACGGCCACCAAGGGCCGCGGCGCCTACATGAACGAGCGCCGCATCCGCGTGTCCAAGCGCGTGAAGCTCAGCGAGTGCCTCATTTCCACCGGTTTCCCGTTCCGCACCGGCGACAACTTCAAGCAGTACCTGGCCATCATGGCGGACATGATGCCCCGCATGGCCGGCCTGCGCCGCCCCGGCGCCGCCGCGCTCGACCTGGCCTACGTGGCCGCGGGCTTCACCGACGGCTTCTTCGAGACCGGCCTGAACCCCTGGGACGTGGCCGCCGGCTCGCTGCTGGTGACCGAGGCCGGCGGCCTCATCGGCAACTTCACGGGCGAGCCCGAGTTCCTCGACCAGCGCGAATGCCTGGCCGGCGCCCCGCGCGTGTACGGCCAGCTGGTGCCGCTGCTCGCCAAGTACTCCAAGTTCGCCAACGTGGACGACAAGCTGCGCGCCAGCGACCGCGTGCGCGCCGTCTCGGCCTCGACCAGGTCGAGCCCCGCCGACGCCTCGGTCGACCTGTACGCCCGCAGCACCGTGACCGAAGCCACGGCCGCCCCGCTCGACGGCAGCGCCGAGACCCCGGCCGCCGCAGCCCCCGCCGCGCCGGCCGCCCCGCGCAAGCTCACCCGCATCAAGCGCGAGGCGCCCGCCGAGGGCGACGCCTCCGCCAAGTGATGACGGGGCCGGGCGCCGCCGCGCGGGTTCGTGCGGCGTTGCGCATTGCGCTGAGCCACTACGTCGCGAGCGGGCTCACCGTCGCGCTCGGCCTGCTCGTGATCTCGGGCGGGGTGCACCTGTGGCTGGGCACCCTGGCCGCCTCGGCCGCCGCCACCGGCGTGATCGTCACGGCGCCGCCCGACCTGCCCGGCCCGCGCCGCGGCAAGTTTTTGCAGATGCTGCCGGCGCCGCTCATCGGCCTGCCGCTGTTCTTCGCGGTGCAGATGCTGCACGGCGCACCGATCCGCCTCGGGCTGCTGCTGGTGCCCGCCACCTTCATGGCCTTCGTGGCCATGGCCTGGGGCAAGCGCGGCATTCCGATCGCCATCGCGGTGATGTTCTCGATGGTCTTCTCCATGGCCACGCCCGCCCCCGCCGGGCTGTCGGACGCCATCGCGCGCACCACCGAATTCGGCCTGGGCGCCGGCCTGTACGTGGTGTGGGCCACGCTGGCCAACCTGCTGCTCAACGGGCGCTTTCGCACGCAGTCGATCGCCGACGTGCTGTTTTCGCTGGCCGCGCTCATGCGCACCGAGGCCAGCCAGTTCACGCCGCAGGACGAGACCCGCGACATCCGCGACACCCCCGCCTCACTGCTGGGCCAGCTGTTGCGCGAGCAGGCCGCGCTGGCCGACCAGCTGCAGGCTACGCGCGACATCGTGCTCGAATCGCCGCGCACGCCGCGCCGCCAGCGCCTGGCCGGCATGCTCGTCATCGTGCTCGAGATGCGCGACCAATTGCTCGCCAGCGAGCTCGACCTCGACGCCCTGCGCGCCCATCCGTCGCACGCGCAGGCGCTGGTCGAGATGCGCCGCATCCTCGAAGAGCTGGCCGACGAAACGACCGGCCTGGCCGATGCGCTGCTCATGCGCCGCCACCCCGCCGCCGTGGCCGACCGCCGGCCGCGCCTGGCCGCCATCCACGTGACGGCCGACGACGAAGACACGCACGGTCAGATGGGCCCCTCGGCCGCCATGCTCGCGCGCGGACTGGCCAGCCGCATCGGCCACATCAACGACGAGGTGCTGCGCCTGGCGGCCATGGCGCGCGGCGACGCCGAGCCCAACCTGGCCGTGGTGCGCGCCAACTGGCAGCTCTTCGTGAGCCCGACCGACTGGTCGCTGCGCCCCTTCCTCGCGCTGTGGCGCTGGGACGCGCCGCCGCTGCGCCACGCCATTCGCGCGGCGCTGGCCATCGCGGCCGGCTACGGCATCGCCGTGTCGATGCCCTGGGGGTCGCACGACTACTGGATATTGCTGACCATCGTGGTCGTGCTGCGCGGCAGCCTCTCGCAGACGCTGGAGCGGCGCAACAGCCGCGTCGCCGGCACGCTGCTGGGCTGCGTGCTCGCGGTAGGCCTGCTGTCGGCGCACCCGTCGCCGCTGATGCTGCTGGTGACCGTGACCATCGCGCAGGCCATTGCCCACAGCTTCGCGGTGCGGCGCTACCTCGTCACCGCCGTGGCCGCCACCGTGCTGGGCCTGCTGCAGGCCCACATGCTGAACACCGGCACCGCGCCCATCTTCGCGCTGTTCGAGCGCATCGCCGACACGCTCATCGGCGCCGCGCTGGCCTGGGGCTTCTGCTACGTGCTGCCCTCGTGGGAGCGCACGCAGATTCCCGCGCTGGTGGCGCGCGTGCTCACCGCGCAGGCACGCCATGCGCGGCTCGCGCTCGGCCTGGGCCAGCTGCAGGCCATCCAGAGCAGCCCCGAGCTCGAATGGCGGCTCGCGCGCCGCGAGGCCTACGACAGCCTCTCCGCGCTCGTGCAGGCCACGCAGCGCTCGCTTTCCGAACCGCGCGCCGTGCAGCCGCCGCTCGAACCGCTCGAACATCTGCAGGCCCACAGCTACCAGCTGCTCGCGCAGCTCAGCGCCGTGAAGTCGATGCTCGTGCTGCGCCGCGACCGCCTCACGCCGGGCGACATCGAAGGTCCGCTCGTGCGCACAGCGCAACGCATCGAGGCCGCCCTGGGAACCATTCCGATCGCAGGGCCCTCTCACCCCGAGAGCACGGGGGCCACCACCGTCGGCGGCCCCATTCCACTGCCTGACCCGTTCGACAACGACATCAGCCCCTGGCTGGTGCGCCGGCTCGACCTGGCCACGGCGCTCGCCACGCAGCTGCGCGACGACGCAGCGCGCATTCTTCAACCACTGAACGACAACACCCCAGAAGCAAAGACCACCCCCGCCTGATGACCCAAGAGCTCCTCGCACACCCCTGGTTCGGCACCTGGATTGCCGCCCTGATCGCCGCGCCCCTCGCCCTTCTCGCCCACCGCATCGGGGGCATGGTCCTCAGGCGGATCACCCGCCCGGCGCCCGCCGTGCATGCGATGGTGCTCAACTGCACCGCCCCCGCGCGGCTGGTGCTGCCGCTGGCGGCGCTCATGATGGTGTGGCAGGCGGCGCCGGACGACCTGCGCTTCATCGGCAGCGTGCGGCATCTCACGGGGTTGTTGCTCATCGCGGCCAGCACCTGGTTCGTGCTCAAGGCCATCAGCGGCTTTGCCGACGGCGTGCTCGCGCAGCACCCTTCGGACATCTCCGACAACCTGCAAGCGCGCCGCGTGCTCACGCAGACCCGCGTGCTCGCGCGCACCGCCATGTCGGTCGTCGTCGTGGCCGGCGGCGCCATGATGCTCATGACCTTCCCGGGCGCGCGCCAGGTCGGCGCCAGCCTGCTGGCCTCGGCCGGCGTGATCGGCATCGTGGCGGGCCTGGCGGCCAAGCCCGTCTTCAGCAACCTCATCGCCGGCCTGCAGATCGCGCTGTCGCAGCCGATCCGTATCGACGACGTGCTCGTGGTCGAGGGCGAATGGGGCCGCGTCGAGGAAATCACCGGCACCTTCGTGGTCGTGCGCATCTGGGACGACCGGCGCCTCATCCTGCCGCTCACCTACTTCATCGAGAAGCCGTTCCAGAACTGGACCCGCCACTCGGCCGAACTGCTCGGCTCGGTCTTCTTCTACCTGGACTACGGCACGCCGCTGGCGCCGCTGCGCGCCGAGGTCGAGCGCCTCGTGAAGGCCGCGCCCGAGTGGGACGGCCGCTTCTTCAACCTGCGCGTGACCGACGCCACCGAACGCACCATGCAGGTCCGCGTGCTCTGCACCGCCGCCACCTCCGGCCTGGCCTTCGACCTGCGCTGCCACGTGCGCGAAGGCGTCATCGACTTCATGCAGCGCGAGTACCCGCAGTTCCTGCCGAAGATGCGCTTCGAGGGCAACGATCCGGCGATGGGGCAGCCGGCGGTGATGCAGGGCGCGGCGGCGGGCTGAAGCACCCGCCGCCGTCTTTCTTCTCCCCTACCGCGCAGGCGCCGCCGCAGGCAGCACCATCGGCGCCCCCAGCCGCGAGGCGCGTTCCCAGCCCGGTTGCGACTGCGCGCGCTCCAGCTCGGCCACCACCTCCGCGCGCGTGCGGGGCTGCGTGGCCTTCACGGGGATCGGTGCGCCCCAGCGCAGCACGCCGGCCCACTCGGGGCTTTGCTGCGCGGCGCGCAGTTCGGCCACCACCTGGGCGTCGGTCTTGCCCGGGCCGGCGTTTTCGGGGTGCTCCTTGATGCCGGCTTCGGTCGCCGCGAAATGCGCGGGCCCCTCGACGTGCTGCTGGCTGGTTTGTGCGCCGGCCACCAACGGGAGCGCTGCAGCGGCCATCGCCGCCAGCGCAAAGGCCATCTTCCTGTTCGTCATGTGTCATCTCCTTCGTTGAACGCCGAAGAGGACCACCCGCTTCGGCGATGGCGGTTTTGCTTCGCCATGCCGACACGCTAGGAATTCGGACCGTCGCCGCGCGAACGGCTCAATTACAAAAACGACAGGATGAAGACCAATTCATCAATTCTCTGCAAGCAGCAAGCGGAGCTTTCCAATTCGTAACCCGGCTGCACGGAAAACGTAATTGAAAAAGCCGGCTTCGGTCTTTTTCTGTCGCAATCGATCGATATGATTTGCCCAGACGCATGAACCATGCGGAAGGCAGAAGAAATCAATTGAACGTATTTCTGCACGCCAAACCGGAGCTCCAACGCGGTGCGTGGGAGCGATGAATTTCATATTCAATTCAAGGGCAACAATGAAAAGACAATTCCTCACCGCCGCCGCACTGTTCGGTGTCGGATTCGCCAATGCACAGTCTTCCGTCACGCTGTTCGGCGTGGTGGACACGGGCATCAGCAATTACTCCTCCAAATCGCAGGACATGAACGGCGCCACGCTGTTCAACCCGTTCTACGTGAACCAGGGCACGCGCACCGCGAGCCAGACCGCGCTGAGCTCGGGCGGCTATTCGACGAGCCGGTTGGGCTTTCGCGGCACCGAGGACCTGGGCGGCGGGCTCGCGGCCAGCTTCTGGCTCGAGGCGCCGATCAGCCCTGACGACGGCAAGACCGGCATCACCACCTTCCAGCGCCGTTCCACGGTCAGCCTGTCGGGCGGTTTCGGTGAACTGCGCCTGGGCCGCGACTACGTGCCCACCGCCTGGAACGACATCGTGTTCGACCCCTTCGGCATCGTCGGCGTGGGCCGCAGCCTGATCTTCACCGCCGCCAACACGAACGCCGGCGGTGGCTCGGGCGGTTTCGGCGGCGACCTGAATTACAACCGCGCCAGCAATTCGATCGGCTATTTTCTGCCGAAGAATCTCGGCGGCTTTTATGGCCAATTCATGTACGCGTTGCACGAAAACACCAAATACGACCCCGGCACGGCGACGCCGCCCGGCGTCAATGCGGCGGGCGTACTCAATTCGGGCAATTCGGCTGCATCGCGCGCAGGCCGCTACTTGGGTGGGCGTTTCGGCTATGCCAATGGCCCGTTCGACGTGGCCGTGTCGTATGGCAACAGCACGGCGGCCGACAATTTTTATGCGGGCACCACCGACAACGTCAAGACATTCAATCTCGGCAGCTCCTACGATTTCGGCGTGGTCAAGCTGTTCGGCGAATTGTCTCGAATCAAGAAAACGCGCGATTACGCCGTCACGCCCTTCGTCGGCGGCGTGCCGGACGTCGACCTCACGGGCTACCTGATCGGCGTGACCGCGCCGGTCGGCCCGGGCCTGATCCGCGCCTCGTACTCGCAGGTCAAGTACGACCTCAACACCGTCAACCTGCCGTTCACGCCGTCGGTCGCCGACCCCAAGGCCAACAAGCTGGCCATCGGCTACATCCACA
The DNA here is from genome assembly GCF_009811375.1 of Variovorax boronicumulans. Taxonomy (NCBI): domain Bacteria; kingdom Pseudomonadati; phylum Pseudomonadota; class Betaproteobacteria; order Burkholderiales; family Comamonadaceae; genus Variovorax; species Variovorax boronicumulans. Next base: position 1,074,919 of record NZ_BKDH01000001.1, on the reverse strand, counting down.
ACCTGTCCAAGCGCACCGCCCTGTACGCCACCGTCGCGCGCATCAGCAACAAGAACGGCGCGGCGCTCACGGTCGGCGGCCCCGCCTTCGTGAACACCGGGGTGTTCGTGCCCAAGACCTCGACGGGCTACGACGTCGGGCTGCGCCACTCGTTCTGATCAGGGAAGACTGTCACGCGCAAAGAAGCAAGCAAGTGAGTGAATGACCGCGGGCGGCCCTGCGCCCGCGGATGTTCCGTTTCTCCAGGAGCCCGTCAGGCGGGTCCATTCGGTCCGCCTTTGTGCGGACCATTTTTTTGGGGCGAGAGAAGCGCGCCTCAGTCGGGCACCGTGCCCGCCGGCGCCGCCACCGCGCGCGCCGCGATCGGCACCGACATCACGATCGAGGTGCGCGTCTCGCCCAGGTGGTTGATGCTGCTCACGAAGGCTTCGAGGTGTTCGATGTCGCGCGCGACCACCTTCAGCACGTACGAGTCCTGCCCCGTGACGTGAAAGCACTCCAGCACTTCGCGCCGGCTGCCGAGCAGCTTCAGCAGCCGGGCCTTGTCGGGTTGTGCGGTGGTGATGCCGACCAGCGCCGTCACGGTGTAACCCGCCTTGCGCGGCGGCACCACGGCGCGGTAGCCCTCGATGACGCCGGCTTCTTCGAGGCGCTTCACGCGCTCGGAGGTGGACGGCACCGACAGCGCCACCTGCCGTGCGAGTGCCGTGAGCGAGGTGCGCGCGTCCTGCTGCAGCACGTCGAGGATCTGCCAGTTCTTGGCGTCGATTTCCATGGATTTCAGGCCCGATTGAGAATTTCGCTTCCGATTTCAGGCAAGCCATGCCGCTCGCCTGAATTTCGCCATTCTCGCCATGCAGGCGTCGCCGAACAATCGTCGGCATGGACTTCCCTCTCTTTCTCAAGGCCCTTGTCATCGGGCTCTCGATCGCCGCACCCGTCGGCCCCATCGGCCTGCTGTGCATCCAACGCACGCTCGCGCATGGCCGCACGATCGGCTTTCTCAGCGGCCTGGGCGCCGCGCTGGCCGATGCCTGCTATGGCGCCATCGGTGCCTTCGGCGTGTCGGCCGTGGTGTCGACGATGGTCGCGGCGCGCGTGCCGCTGGCGCTCGGTGGTGCGGCCTTTCTCGCGTGGATGGGCGTGCAGCTGCTGCGCGCGCCGGCGGCCACGCAGGCCCGGGCCGCGGAAGACGCGGCCACGCCGCTGAAGGCGCTGCTGTCGGTGTTCGTGCTCACGCTGGCCAACCCGATGACGATCCTGTCGTTCGTCGCGGTGTTCGCTTCGCTCGGCAGCGGCCACGTGGGCAGCGGCAGCGGTGCGGCGCTCACGATGGTGGCTGGGGTGTTCCTCGGCTCGGCGCTGTGGTGGCTGGGGCTGTCGAGCATCGTGTCGATGGTGCGGCACAAGCTCGGCGCGCGCGTGCTGCAGGGCATCAACAAGCTGTCGGGTGCGCTGCTGCTGGGCTTTGCGGTGTTTCAGCTGTCGACGTTGCTGTCACGCTGAGGAATCAACCGACCGACTTGCGGCGCGCGGGCTTGCGCGCACCCAGTGCGCTCGCCAGCGCCTTCGTCGCCCACTCGCGCAAGGCGTGCGGGTCTTCGAGCGCATCGACCGGCGCTTCGTAGTAGCTCGCGACCTTCACGGTCGAGGCGCTGGTCGCGTACGAGAACGGCACCGCGCCCAGGCGTTCGAATTCCGACCGGGTGGCGTCGTCCACGCGCAGGTACAGCGTGCCCTTCATCACGAAGGCGAACTGCACGCCGGCCTGCACGAGGCCGAAGCCGCCGAAGAAGCGCTTGACCTCGATGGGGCCCATCGCGCTGAGCGACTCGGCCAGCTCGAGCGCTCGCCCGTGCGAACGCTCGGCACCGCCGACGGTGGCCGCGCCTTTGGCGCGGCTCAAACGACCGCCTTGCGTCGCACGTCGGTCACGGGCGCGCCGCCATGCACTTCGAGCAGGCGCAGCAGCGCCTCGGAGCTGTGGGCCTTGGCCCAGTCGCGCTCGGAATCGTTGATGCCGACGAGGTGCAGGAAGTCGAAGCGGCCCGAATCGAGCTGCGCCGTCGCGGGGTAGTGCTTCGGCTCCATCAGCACCACATGGCGCAGGGCCACGGTGCCCTTCTCGCGGATCGCTTCGCCGACGGGAATGCGGTCGCCGTAGTCGAAGGGCTGCTTGTCTTCACCGAAATGCGAGTGCGCGAGCAGCACGTTGTAGGCGAGCAGGCGGCGCAGGAGCTTGATGGCCCATTGGTCCTGCGGCTGCGAGGGCACCTCGATGACCAGCTCGGAGCCGATCCACGAATAGTCTTCCGAGTTGTAGTCGGCCGGCTCCGTCTCCCACGGCGTGGAGCCGCCCGAGGTCACGTACAGCCAGGTGTTGCGCACGGGCGTGGGCGCGAACTCGAACACGCCCAGGTGCAGCCAGCGCGGATCGACGTCTTCCGCGCCCAACGCCTTGAACTCGTCGAAGTCCAGCACGTAGATGCCGGTGCGCTCGGGGCCGAACAGGCGCGGGTAGAGCGTCTCTTCGCGGTAGGCCCACACGTCTTCCATGGAACTCATCGGCGCATCCTCCTCGTTGGAACGAGGGCATTCTCGTCGCTCAACGTGACCCTTGCATACGCCGCAGGGCGGGCCATTCGAGGTTGGTGAAGGCGCGCAGCACCCACTCCACCGGGCCGTACGCAAAGCGTGCCAGCCACCAGCGGCTGACCAGCATCTGCGCGCCGAAGATGCCGAAGGCGACCATCAGGCTCATGAACGGCCCGAGCTCGCCGATGAGCCGCAGCCCGTACGCCAGGAAGAGCCACGCGCACACCGCCGACTGCAGCAGGTAGTTCGACAGTGCCATGCGCCCCGCCGGTGCGAGCGCCTGCGCCAGCCAGCCGCCCCAGCGCGACTGGAACAGCAGCATCATCGCGCCCACGTATGTCGCCGTGAGCAGCGGCGAGGTGAAGACGCCGACCGCCAGGCCCAGCACGTCCCAGCGCGAGCCCGGCACGACGGACGCGGTCCACGCATACACGGCCGCGCCCGGCAGCCCCAGCACCAGCCCGGGCACCAGCAGGCGCTTGAACAGTGGCCGGTAGCGGTCGGCCCGCGCGAACAGGTTGCGGCGGCCCTCGATGACGCCCGCGAAGAACATCGCCAACGCCATCGGCGCCTGGACCAGCCCGAGCACGATCCACACCTGCGACAGCTCGCGCAGGTGCTGGCGGATGACCGTCGCCGCCGTGCCGCGGTAGGCCGCGAGCGCCGAGGCCGCGTCGGCCCTCGCGGTGCGAAGAACGTCTTCGGTCGCCGGCCCGCCCAGCATCGCGAGCATGCCGATGGCGCCCCACACCATCGCGGTCGCCAGCACCAGCCGCAGTGCCCAGCGCGCCAGCACCGCGTCGCTCTGGTGGCGCAGCGCCAGCAGCACGGCGCCGAGCACCGCGTAGGTCGTGAGGATGTCGCCATGGAACAGCAGCACCGCATGCAGCGCGCCGATGCACCACAGCGCCACCAGCCGGCGCGCCAGGCGCGGCACGAAGGGCTTGCCGCTGCGCTGCGCCGACTGCATCTGCAGCGTGAAGCTGTAGCCGAACAGGAACGAGAACAGCAGGTAGAACTTGGTCTCGAACAGGAAGGCGACGGCAAAGGCCGCCACGCGGTCCAGCCCCGAACGCATCATCGGGTCGGGCAGCGGCTGGCCGTAGTACGGCGAGGCAAAGGCCGCGATGTTCACGACCAGGATGCCCAAAAGCGCAAAGCCGCGCAACGCATCGACGAGCGACTGGCGCTCGGCTGCAACGGGGGTGTGGTTCATGCGCCCCGCCCCGGCTTCGCGAGAAAGCGCCCCACCACGCGCCGCAGCATCGGTGCCTCGCGCGCCGGGTCGAAGCCCGTGTCGAGCGCCAGGCGCGAGAACACGCCGTCGATGAGCGCGGCGATCCAGTTGGCCGATTGCACGGGGTCGAGCTCGGGGTCGATCTGCCCGCGCGCCGCCGCCTTGCGCAGCAGGGCCGCGAGGCCGTCGCGCATTTCGGTGTCGCCCGCGGCCACGCTGGCGCAGACCACCGGGTTGCGCAGGGTCTCGGCAGCCACCTCCAGCGCCAGCCGCGAGTAGCTGCGGTCGGAGGCGAAGACCATCACCACGTCGAGGAACGACAGCACCACCTCCAGCGGGTCGGCCGGGTCGTCGTCGATCGCGGCGAAGTACGCGGCCGTGTCGCGCCACTCCTCTTCGGCCAGGGCCTCGATGATCGCGTTCTTGCTGGGAAAGTAATGAAAGAGATTGCCGGGGCTCATGCCCGCGGCGGTGCAGATCTCGGCGGTGGTGGTGGCATGGAAGCCGCGCCGCGCAAAGCAGTCGCCCGCGGCCTCCAGGATCTGGCGGCGCTTGGCCTGCTGGCGTTCGGGGTCAACTTTGCGCACGGTGGTTCTCGCAGAATTCGGTCATGTCCGAATTATTAGACCGAGCGCTCGATCTATTCTGAAGGAAGCCTGAAGAAACCCTTCAGGCAGCGCGTGTGGCCGCAATGCCCCGGATGGTGTCCAGCAGCAGCCGCGCGCCCTCGCCCGTCTCGCTGCCGCGCCGCACGGTCACGCCCACCGGGCCTTCGGTGCTCGCCGTGTCGATGGCCACGCGCTGGAGTTCGCCGCGCGCCACGAAGCCTTCCACCGCGCCCTGCGGCGCAAACCACACCGCGTCGGAGCGCTGCAGCAGGCCCACCGCAAAGCTGGTGTCGGTCGCCTCCACCAGCCGCGCCGGCAGCGCCAGCCCTTGCGCGATGAGGAAGGCGTCGGCCGTGTGCCGGATCAGCGTGCCCGACACCGGCAGCACCAGCGGGTAGGCGGCCAGCGCGTCGAGCGTGGGCTTGCGCCGCGAGGCCAGCGGATGGCCGGGGCGCACCACCAGCAGCAGCACCTCGCTGTACAGCTGCTCGAAGGCCAGGTCGGCCATGGCCGAGGCCTGCGCCAGCCGGCCGAGCACGAGGTCGATCTCGCCCTGGCGCAGCTGCGTCATCAGCTGCGCGTTGGTGCCGCTCACCACGCGCACGCGCATCGCCGGGTGCGCCGCATGCAGCCGCGCGACGGCCTCGGGCAGCAGGTGCGCCGCCATGTTGGGCAAGGCGCCGACCGCCACGCGCAGCTGGTCGGCCTCGGGCTGGTCCATCGCCAGGCCCAGGCCTTCGCGCAGGCCGCGCAGCGCCGACACCGCGTGGCGCACCAGCACCTCGGCGGCCGGCGTGAGCTCCACGCCGCGGCGGCGGCGCAGCAGCAGCTGGCGCCCGACGATCTCTTCGAGCTCGGCCACCGTCTTCGACACCGCCGGCTGCGTGAGCGACAGCGCCTCGGCCGCGCGCACCAGGTTGCGCTCCTGCGCCACCATGACCAGGCATTGCAGGTGGCGCATCTTCAGGCGCTCAAAGTTCATGGCTGACATGCGGTTCTCCTCGAAGCCAGTGGGGCGACGTGCTTTCAAATATAACCAGAGGGAATAGCTGGCGGAAGAGACTTCAGTTGTGCCGCAGCGCGCAGCCTTCTAGAGTGCCGTGGATACGGAGACAGACACAGCAGCCATGACCACGATTTTTTCCTCGAAGCCTTCCTCTTCCTTTGGTGCGCGCCGCCGCCTCGCGCTCGCCGCCGCCTGCGCCGCGCTGGCCCTCGGCCTCGCCGCGCCGGCCACGCAGGCCCAGGCGAGCTACCCCGCCAAGCCCGTGAAGTTCCTCGTCAACTTCCCGGCCGGCGGCCCCATCGACATCCTCGGGCGCGCGCTGGCCGATGCGCTGCAGAAAGACCTGAAGCAGCCCTTCGTGGTCGACAACCGCCCCGGCGCGGGCGGCAACATCGGCGCCGACGCCGTGGCCAAGAGCGCGGCCGACGGCTACACCGTGCTGCTGGGCATCGACAGCACCTTCACCGTCAACCCGCACCTGTACGCGTCGATGCCCTTCGCGGCCAAGGACCTCAAGCCGCTGATGATCTTCAGCTCGTCGGGCCTGAGCTTCACCACCGCCGCCTCGGTGAAGGCCAAGACGCTGCCCGACTTCATCGCGCAAGCCAAGGCCGAGCCCGCCACCTTCAGCTCGGCCGGAAACGGCAGCCCGGGCCACATTGCCGCCGAGATCTTTGCGAGCGCCACGGGCGCGAAGATCGTGCACGTGCCCTACAAGGGCAACGCCCCGGCCGTGATGGCCATGCTCGGCAACGAGGTGCAGGCCGGCATCGTCGCCACGCCCGGCGTGCTGCCGCAGATTCAAGGCGGCAAGCTGCGGGCCCTGGCCGTCACCGGCCGCCAGCGCGCGCCGCTGCTGCCCGAGGTGCCCACCGTGGGCGAGCTGGGCCTGAAAGACCTGGAGTTCGAAGTGCTCTACCTCGCCATGGTGCCGGCCGCCACGCCCGAGCCCGTGATGCAGACCCTGCGCCAGGCGCTGCACAAGGCGCTGGCCCTGCCCGAACTCAAGAACCGCCTGGCCTCGCTCGACATGGTGCCGCTGGCCGAAACCGATGCCGCCGCCGCCACGCGCCTGGCCACGGCGCAGGCGCGCTACGGCCGCATCGTCAAGGCGACCGGGATGAAGGTGGACTGACGGCCTTGCCGCTGCGCGCCGTGCTGTTCTTCTTGCCGTTGCCTGCTGCAGCTGCCGCAGCCGCCGCCGCGTGGCGCCCCCGGTCGGCCTTGGGCAGCACCGCCTGCGCCACCATGGTTTCGGCGTGCGCCTGCAGCCGGTGCAGCGCGTCGTCGAAGCGCGCGGCATCGTCTGCGTCGAGCGTGCCCATCAGCTCGGCGTTGATGCGCGTCACCAGCGGAAAGAGTTCGTCGTACAGCGCTTGCCCCGTCGCCGTGAGGCCCAGCCGCACCTGCCGCCGGTCGCCGGCCAGCGCCGTGCGCGACACCAGCCGCTTGGCCACCAGCGAGCCCACCGCCTTCGAGGTGCGCGCCCGGTCCAGCTGCGCATGCTCGGCCAGTTGCGACGAGCCCAGCTCGCCCCGGCTCGCCAGCACCGCGATCAGGCGCCACTCGCGCCGCGTGATGCCGAAGCGGCCCTCGCACAGCCGGATCACCATGCTGCCCGCCACCGCGAGCAGGCGCGACAGCCGGTACAGCAGCAGGTCGTCCAGCGGGCGGCGCGGCGGGGTGGCGGCGTCTTCGGCAGTCATGGGGCGGGGTCTCGAAAGGCCGGGTAAATCCGGGCGATGGTTGATTTGATCAATCGAATGTAGCGTCTCCAGAATCGTCCGCAGCCGCGGCCACCCGCCCCGGCCACGCACAGACCCTGCCGAACGCCGAACGAGACCCCGGAGAGATTGACGATGCCCCAGCTTCCCGACCCGACCCGCCGCCGCACCCTGACCACCCTTGGCGGGCTGGCCCTTGCACCCCTTGCATCCTTCGCACCGCTTGCGTTCGCGCAGCAGCAGCCCGCCGCCTTCACCCCCGGCCAGCCGATCAAGGTGCTCATCGGCGTGCCCGCCGGCGGCACGCAGGACGTGCTGACCCGCGCCATTGCCCACCAGGTGCGCGATTCGCTCGGCCCGCTCATCATCGACAACCGCTCGGGCGCGGCCGGCCGCATTGCCGTGGATGCCGTGAAGACCGCGCCGCCCGACGGCCACACGCTGCTGCTGGGCACCGCGAGCATGATGACCATGTTCCCCAGCGCCTACCGCAACCTGTCGTACGACCCCATCAAGGACTTCGTGCCGCTGGTGAACGCCGCACGCTTCGAGCTGGCGCTCACCGTGCACAAGGACGTGCCTGCCAACACGCTGGCCGAGTTCATCACCTGGGCCAAGGCGCAGGGCGACAAGGTGAGCTTCGGCTCGTACGGCGCCGGCACGCCCTCGCACTTTTTGGGTGAAATGCTCAACCGCGCGGCCGGCCTGAAGATGGTGCACGTGCCCTACCGCGGCTCCACGCCTGCGCGCCAGGACGTCATGGGCGGCACCGTGCCCGTGTACTTCGACACCATCGGCGGCGCGCAGCAGATGCTGCCCACCGGCCGCGTGAAAGTGCTGGCCACCAGCGGCGACAAGCGCTCGCCGCTCATGCCGCAGCTGCCCAGCTTCGTGGAGAGCGGCTACAAGGACGTGGTGGCCACCGCGTGGTTCGCCTACTACGCGCCGCTGAAGACGCCGCCCGCCACCGCCGAGAAGCTGCGCACCGAAATCATCCGCGCCGTGAACAGCCGCGACGTGCGCCAGCTGCTGCTGCAGAACGGCATGTACCCCGTGGCCGACGGCCCCGAGGCGCTCGTGAAGACCATGCGCGAAGACATTGCCCGCTGGGCCGGCATCATGAAGGCCGTGAACTTCCAGGCCAATGACTGACCGACCGATCGACCACAAGGACACACCCTTCATGATCCCGCGCGCCCTCCCCGCTTTCGCTTCTTCCTTCAACCCGGCCCGCCGCCGCCTCGCCGCCGTGCTGGCCATGGCCGGCCTCGTGGCGGCCATCGCCGCCCCCACGCTCGCGCGCGCACAGGCCGCCCAAGCCGCACTCGACAGCCCGCTGCGCATCGTCGTCGGCTACGCGCCCGGCGGCGCCACCGACCGCGTAGCGCGCATCGTGGGCGACAAGCTCACGGCCCAGCTCGGCGTGCCCGTCATCGTCGACAACAAGCCCGGCGCGGGCGGCCGCCTGGCCGCGCAGCAGGCCAAGGCCACGCCCGCCAACCAGAACGTGCTGATGCTCGCCAACCCCGCCGTGATGGTGGTGGCGCCGCTCGTCTTCAAGGACAACGGCTACGACGCCGAGCGCGACTTCGTGCCCGTGTCGCACGTCAACGCCTACGACTTTGCGCTGGCCGTGTCGCCTACCCTGCCCGTGCGCGAGCTGAACCATTTGCTCGCATGGATGCGTGCCAACCCGCAGCAGGCCAACGTGGGCGTGCCCGCCACCGGCAGCCTGCCGCACTTCTTCGGCCTCATGGTGGGCGAGAAGGCCAAGGTGCAGACCCAGGTGATCGGCTACCGCGGCTCCGCCCCGCTGCTGAATGACTTGATCGGCGGCCAGGTGCCCATTGCCGTCGACACCGAAGACGTCGTGCTGCCGCAGCACACCGCCGGCAAGCTGCGCATCCTGGCGCTGTCGGGCGAAAAGCGCTCACCCTTCGCGCCGAATATTCCGACCTTCAAGGAAGCCGGCCTCGACCTCGCCGCCACCGGCTGGAACACCTTCTTCGCGCCGGCCAGCATGCCCAAGGAGAAAGTCGAGCGCCTGACCACCACCATCCACGCCGTGATGCAAGACCCCGACACCCAACGCAAGTTCAAGGACGCCGGCATGACGCCGGTGGTGAGCACCCAGGCGCAGACCGCCGCGATGCTCAAGGCCTACAAGGCGCAGTGGGCGCCCGTGGTCCAGAAGTCCGGATACCAGCCCTGATCGAAAAACCTCTCAGCGACCTATGACGACACGCAGCAGCACCCGCCCCAACATCATCTTCATCGTGGCCGACGACCTCGGCTATGCCGACCTCGGCTGCTACGGCGGCCGCGAGGCGCCTTTCGGCCGCGTGTCGCCCGTGCTCGACGGCCTGGCCGCCAACGGTTTGAAGCTCACGCAGGGCTACTCGAACTCGCCCGTGTGCTCGCCCACGCGCTTCGCGATGATCACCGCGCGCTACCAGTACCGCCTGCGCGGCGCGGCCGAAGAGCCCATCAACAGCCGAAGCCGCGGCAGCACCACCCTGGGCCTGCCCACCGAGCACCCCACCCTGCCGTCGCTGCTGAAAGACAGCGGCTACAAGACCGCGCTCATCGGCAAGTGGCACCTGGGCTACCCGCCCAGCTTCGGCCCGCTGCGCTCGGGGTATGAAGAGTTCTTCGGCCCCATGTCGGGCGGTGTCGACTACTTCACCCACTGCGACTCGGCCGGCCGCCACGACCTCTGGTACGGCGAAGAAGAGCACAAGGACGACGAGGGCTACCTGACCGATGTGCTGTCGAAGCGCGCCGTCGACTACGTCGAACGCATGGCCACGCAAGAGGCGCCCTTCTTCCTGAGCCTGCACTACACCGCGCCCCACTGGCCGTGGGAAACCCGCGACGACGCCGACAAGGCGCCGCTCGTGAAGGACAACCTGTTCGACCTGTCGGGCGGCAACATCCACGTGTACCGCCGCATGATCCATCACATGGACGAAGGCATCGGCTGGATCATGGCCGCGCTCGAAAAGCACGGCATGGCCGACAACACCCTCGTCGTGTTCACCAGCGACAACGGCGGCGAGCGCTTCTCGGACAACTGGCCGCTGGTCGGCGGCAAGATGGACCTGACCGAAGGCGGCATCCGCGTGCCATGGATCGCGCACTGGCCGAAGGTGATCTCCAAGGGCGGCGAGAGCACCCAGCTGTGCATGACCATGGACTGGTCGGCCACCATGCTCGACGCCGCCGGCGTGAAGGCCGACGCGGCGTACCCTCTCGATGGCGTGTCGTTGATGCCCGTGCTGAAAGACGCCACCCACACCTTCCGCCGCCCCCTGCACTGGCGCATGAACCACCGCGGCCAGGAAGCGATGCGCGACGGCGACTGGAAGTACCTGAAGGTCGACGGCAACGAGTACCTGTTCAACATTCCGGCCGATGAGCGCGAACGCGCGAACCTGGGGAAGAAGGAGCCGCAGCGGCTGGAGGCGATGCGGGCGCAGTGGCAGGCTTGGAATGCGACGATGCCGGGGATTCCGGAGGATGCGACCGTTAGCCTTGGATATTCGGTTAAGGATATGCCGCAGAGGTGAAGCGGGAGTGTCGGAAATCCTTCGCTGAAAACCGTGGATTTCCGAACACTTCTGGGCCACCTAAGCGCTGCCACTAGCAGCGCTTAGGTGGCCGCCTCAGGCTGGAAGCAGACTTTTGGCATTGAAGGGCCGAACGTCTGCCCGCGTTGCAAGTCGACGTTTGAATTTTTTGATAAGTGCGGCGACTCAGCTCCGAGACCAGACAGTCTCTGGAGCGGAGCTGGTGAACGGCCGCAGAAGCTTGAAGACTTAGCTATTGACGCGTGCCATACCAGCCGCACGAGAGCATTTTGGGGGGCGATTCTGGATCATCCAGGCTACGCAGATCACATCGCCAGTTCTGAAAAAAGGGAAGCGACGCGATCTCGTTTTGCACGGCCAGAAACGACTGTAGTGAAAGGTGATCCGCAGCGAGCTTGAGCAATGCGGTTGCTCCGACGACGTTTGCGGTGGGAACTCGGACACCTTTTAAGACATCGCCCAGCTTTTCAATGTCTGGAAGGTTAGGAAAGAGCCGCACCGAACGTTCGTGGAGCTCGCCATTGTCGAACTGAGCGTGAAAGATCGGATGGCGCCCGCGCGCGCCGCGGAACTCGTAGTCGTATCGAATGCCGAGGAGCGTCTTCCAAGTCGTCTTCACGGGCTTGTAGTAGCCCATGCGTACCGCCGAGTGAGCAAGCTTGCGTCCCTCCCCATGATCGGGATCTGCGTCGGGCCTGTAGAAGTCTCGCGACTCAAGAAGGACGCAAATCCTGGGCTCTCGCGGATCGGGCTCACCATCGCTTCGCTCACGAGGCAAGCGCTCTATACGCAATGCACCGTTCACCTCGACCCCGTCTCTTAACGGCTTGGCGACAAAGCACTCGCCGCCGTCCAGCAGGGGGGTGATAGTGGCGACTGTGTGAGCGTGTCGATTAAATCCGGCGAAGGCCTTTCGGTATGCAACGTTGGCGTCGTTGGCCAACTTATCCTGTGGACCAGTCGCCATTTCAGGTTCCGATCCAGGGGCCAAGCTTCTGGTAGATCGACTTCGTCAGCCTGGCCAAGTCCGCGCCAACTGGGAACCAATGCACTCGACCAGAAGAATTCTTGGCGCTGATTGGCTCGTTGAGCGCGAGACACAGGTAGCCAGCGTGAAGTTTGGGATCGACTGAGCACGGGCAGTAGCGAACCTTCTTGACCCCCTTCGCTACGCACAGATCGAGCCCCGTGGTGACCCCAGCCTCATTCAAGATGTCGTCAAGGTTATGGCGCCACCAAAGCGGCGCCGAGTCGCTTGCAAATGGCAACTCCTTGTAGCGAGCGCCTTCGAAGACTGCCTTGATTTCGGCGCGCTTGAAGTCTTCTGGGTGAATGTCAAGATAGCTCGCGGTACCGACTTCATTGATCAGCGCACCCGGATACGCCATGATTAGATCGACGAGCCAAACGCCCATTGCGACTTTTAGTCGGCGCTTCACCTCCTCGTTTAGCTTCGGTGGCGTCTTGGCTCGCGAGGCTGGCGAGAAGTTCAAGATCTCGGCGATCACTGTTTGGTCGCCGCAGGCAAGGCTATCGAGATGAGCAGCGACTTCGGGTACTTCCAGAACGCTCGCGAGCAGAGCACCGGGCGACATCGATCGCATTTGACTGGGGCGGCTTCCCATAGAGGCCGCAAGCATGCTGATTCGCTGCTCCAGGTCGACAAACCCACGGGCGAGTCGTGCAACCTCATCGCCCCACCCCTTGTCGCCCTTTACAAGCTCAATCAACCCATTGCCCGGAATGCGCTGAATGACATCGGTCGGCATTGGAAGTTTTTTGCGATATCCCGCCACGGGAAGGCCTAGTTTGCGCGCGGCACTCGAAACTGCAGCTTGTGAGAGGCCGTTCCACTTCTTAGATGACAGATCGTGATCCGTGACGATCAGCACCAGGTCCTTCGCATAGTCGCTGGATCGGATTGCCTCGGTCAGCTTGTCTTCGTACGTCCCGGCAGCGTCAGGCGGTGATACGTTGAGGTCGAACTGCCGAAGATCGATATCGGGGTGAAGCGCAATTTGCTTCTTCAACCCAATTGCGACTGCATCTGTGTCCTCGAACAAAAGGACGACGTGCTTAGTGCTAGTTGGCATTTATTTCCTCGGAATTGCGATGTGCATGCACGTCATAAAGCCCGGCGATGGCTCGTCTACCCGCACGCTCCCACCTGCGCGCTCAGTCAATTCCCGTACAAGTGCGAGACCGAGCCCCATGCCTGAACCTAATGGGCTGTTTACACGAGAGGTTGTCGTGTAAAACGGATCCCAAATGCGCTCGCGCAGCTCTGGCGGAATGCCCGATCCAGTGTCTTGAACTGTCAGGTGGTGCTTACGCTGGTCGTTCCACGCAGAAATTGAAATTGTTTTGGGTAACGAATCATCGCTTCTCGCCAAGATCGCTTTGGCAGCGTTGGTGTAGAGATTGAGGACTAATGCGCTGTAGAGAGCGACTGGAATTGCAGGAACTTCGACGTCCTCCTCACAAAGGATCTCGGTCTCAATACCTCGGCTCTCTGCGATGTGAGAGAAGTTCTCTTTGATCCATCCGATCTGACCCGCAGCGTTGAACGGCTTTACATTGTCTAGCCGCAATGAATCCGTGTAGAGACGGGTATAGCGTATGTAACCGTCCAAATTCGCGCGACAAGCGGTTAGGGTGTCGAGTTTGGATGCAAGCGCCGGATGTCCTCCAGCCAATTCCCGGACCTCGCCGATGACGTCGTCCAGAGATAGGAATAGCCTCTCAGCTTCGTGCGTCATGAACCCGGCCACAACGCCCATACCGGCAGCAATCTCGAGGCGCTGTCGAGCCGCGCGGTCATACTCCTCTTGCTTGACGAGCCTCGTCGCCAGTTGACTGAAGTGCTGAACTAAAGCGGCTTTCTCTTCTGGAGCCAAGCGTGGATCCGCCTGAATGCCGGCCGCCGTTTCGGCCAGATCTGCGCGCAAAGACTCGCGCTCATCTTCAGCACGCTCCTCTTCGAACCGGAGCTGGCGACTTTTATCCACCGACGCCAAGTACTCAATCCCACCCCGGACGATATCGACGACGCTCGCGTAACCAGCGTTCAGCAAGAAACCCTCACGATCCATCGCCGGTATGAGGTCTGCTTCTTCCGGGTCGTCGGATGCTCTTGATGAAACATAGACATATCCGATCAGCTGTGATGTTGCAGCGACGTTGAGCGCCGGATTTAACTTAGGCTTGATCTGCTCCCCTGGCAGGATAGGCCAGTGTTCCTCAGAGATTGGCGATCTCCACTCTCGTCTGTTATGCGACCCGTCCTGATTCAGGTAGAGCCAGTCGTCGTCGTTGAAGCCATAAGGCCTGATTCGGAAACCGTTGTCGACTACACCAATGCCGGAGTTGTCTTTCAACCACCCCCAGATCTCTGGCCGCAAGACCCTGACGCCTAGAAATGCATCTTTGCGCTTGGGTGTGAACGCGAAGTCGGCATGCAGTCCGCGCTTGAGTCCGTTCGGGAATAGGAGCTCCTTCTCATACACCTCGCCGTCCTCTGCGAATCGAATTTTGTATCTCAGCAAATCGTCAACAAGCGAGATAGTGACCCGTGCCCACGCGTGTTCAAGCACGCTGGCAGCAATGTCCGTCGTGCCAGTCGGCAGTGCTGGAAACCCAACGAAATCAACCCCAAATCCCGGGTCACCCTTCTTCGTCTTCGCTCGCTTCACATCAAACGGTCCACCATCAAACGCGCCGATGGGACTTGCAATCTTCAGCACACGCGTTAGCAGCGGCTTGTCGACCGCTGTGACCATGTTTTGCTTGAGCCGCCAAACGCGAAGTTGCGTACCCGTCGGATGGTCGTCTTCCACGCGCTCCACTCGGAACGAAACCAACGCATTGTTGAGACTGCCGGCCGAGTCCAAGCGCTTCCAATCAAAGACTGCTTCGAGCGAATAGCACCTTCCAGATGCAGCGTCTCTGCTGAAAGATTGGAGCTTCAGCGCGGCGCCGAGGAAACGGATGGCGAAGCGTCCTATCCCCTTCTGGCCCGTGACCGGCCTTCCGAAGCGCGGTGTGAAAGCTTCCTTTTTGCTACTCGTCGCAATGCGCATCCAGCGTTCGCGGAAGTCAGCCTCCGACATGCCGTTACCGTCGTCCTCGATCAAGAGAGCATGCTTGCCACGGTAACTGCTCAAGATCAGCTTGCAGCTCAGAGCCTCAGCGTCGTTGGCGTTCTTAATCAACTCAAGCAAGGCTACTTCAGGAGATGCGACAAGCCTCTCTCCCAATTCCTGCAGAAGGCGCGCTTCTACCTCGAAGGGGATAGAGGCGCTGCGTCTTTCCGGAGACTGCCCAGCGTCTACGGTTGCAACGACCTCGTTCATTGGCTATTCCCCTGTAGTTCGTGAACCAGAGCATTGAGTATCGAATTCATCTGGTGCACCTCCAGCTTGAGAAAGCCATTGGAAAGCGGCACTACACGAGACGAGAGATCCATCTCACTTAGGCGGTCGAAGACGGACTTAACCATCCCAGCCCGCTCGCAATAGATTCCGTGGATACCTCCGACGTGTATCGCACCAATGTCGTTGCGAAACATCTTAGGCGCGACCGTCGATTTGAAACCGGACGCATAGAGGATATGCGGGGGTCGAGGCATTGGAAACCTCCACCACTCGCGCCGCGCCGAACAGGTGTAGTTTGCGCGTATCGACTCACCAATTGTCGCGAGATATACACCAAGCGCAGCGGATGGATCCGCCGCTGTATTCAAGAGCCAGCACGGTTTCCCCGCGTTGATGTAGTTCTCTCGAAAAAGCGACTCGGACAAAGTTGCCTGCTTGGACTCCAAATGCCGAAACGAGGTCACTGCTGGTACGACATCCCTGCCTCTCTCAAGTCGAAAGTGGATTCGCTTTTCTTCTGTGAGCACGAAGGCCTCTTGTCCGCCGGGGCTCAATCCGCGATGCGCGCGCGTCCCTGTAGCAGCCTCTTCGTAGTCAAGCCGACGCTCGGACGAGCGCGTCACGCTTCGAAGTGGGCGCGTGGATAGATCAGGAGCGACGTCATGGAACTTCCATCGACCAGTCTTCGAAGCTTTGTCGATGATCGCGATGCATGCCGTCGTCAACACACGCTCAAATCCTGCTTCGTGGAGATGATAGATGTCCACACCCCAACGCTTGTCGGAGATGAACTTGCGCAGAGCGGCGCTCGCTGGCCGACTGCTCCACTCGTATGGCACAACCATGGCAACCAAACCATTGGCAGCAACGCAGTCCAGTGCGAGCCACATGAAATACACGTACGCATTGCTTCGCCCGTCAGAGACGTAACCGTCAATCTGCGAGAGCCGCGACTCCGTCTTCGCCAGCCAAGCGCCTCCAAGATCGTGGTGACGAACGTACGGAGGGTTGCCAACGCAAGCAGAGAAGCAACCGGCGAGACTGCTGACACCAAAGGCGTCAGCGACCTGGAAGGATGCCCCGCAGGGCAGTCTCGACTTCGGCGCTCTTTTCGGGTCGATTTCATAGCCGACGTACGAGCCCCATTTCCCGGCACTCGCAAAACGCGCATCTCCGCACCCAAAGTCGACGACGCTGTCAACGTCTGGCCGGCGATCGTTGACTAGCCGCCAAGTAAGATCGACGATCTTCGGAGGCGTATCGACTTGGCAGCGAGACAGATATTCGCCGTCATCCTCATCGAGGTCGACTTCTAGGTGATGAACGCGCTCTTCTTTTGAATCCACGATTTGGCCGATTTTCTCTGGGTGTCGGATCTTTTTCACGCTATATGTCAGGCGACAGACTTGGGCG
This sequence comes from Variovorax boronicumulans, assembly GCF_009811375.1. Taxonomy (NCBI): domain Bacteria; kingdom Pseudomonadati; phylum Pseudomonadota; class Betaproteobacteria; order Burkholderiales; family Comamonadaceae; genus Variovorax; species Variovorax boronicumulans. The sequence goes on along the minus strand of NZ_BKDH01000001.1, from coordinate 1,058,373 downwards.
CGGAGCGCTTTTCTATTATGACCTGCGGACCGCGGAAGCTTCGCTTCGCTGTGAACGCACCTCATTGGAGCCCAACGACAGTGTTGCAATCCCGTGGAAGGAAGCTTGTCCCGGGCAGAGGTGGCGCAGAGCCTGTTCTACGCTGCGCGTATAAGTGGCCCCGCCCTTCAGCGCTCACCAACGCTTGGCAACCGAGCTGTGGTGGGAAGCGACTCAAGCGTGCGACCGCAACCAGACAGGCAGCGGACGCTCGGTGATTGAAGTTGTATGTTGGCAACCGCTGCAAAGCGGTCAAACCGCGATCGAGGAGTGGGCGACACCCAGCCCTTGCTACGTTGAAGGAAGTGGGAAAGTGAGCCGCCGCCGGCCACAAAGACACGGCGGCGAGCAACAGCGCCCCTACCCCCTCCCACTCTCCCCCAACAACCTCTCCGCCTCCCTCGCCAGATCCGCCGCAATCCACAGCATGTGATCCCGGTGTTTCTCTCCGGCTTCCTCGAACCACCCATTGCCGTCGCCGTAGCAGCACCACAGCAGGGAGTTCAGCTGGGCCAGTTTGATTTCGAGGAGGTCTCGGGCGTCTTCGCCTGTGGGGGTGGACGAAGGGGTCGCGCCGCGTGTGCGACGGGCAGATTTGGGCGTGGAACGCCCGGCCATAATTGCATCAGCCATTTGGTGTGCTTCCTTTCGAAAGTTGGGCACGTCTCTTGGTTAGACGGTCAGGGTGTTCACGCACCCTGGCCGTCGCCTTTTGTGCCTCACATTCGTGTCTCTGCTTCACAAAGAGGCAGCGACACCCGCCGTGAGGCAAGGCGGTTCATTCGTTCGTCAATCGATCAATGGATGCATGGGAAGAAGGCGTTCCTTTCACGGGGTTCGTCGGCCGCTACAGCGGGCCGTCTTGTCGCGGGGGCATTCACTGTAGAGAAGCGAAGCCGCGCAAGAGAAAAGAATTCGTCGACGATTTCTCGAATCGACGAGATATCTGAGGTGCCCCGGTTTTTCTGCTTCAACGGAGGCGGAGCGAAGCAAGACTCGGCGCGGGGCCGGCCGCCAGCTAGTGCGCGTGCGTGGCGCGCTCGGCTTCGCTGTCGTGGTGGTCCTGGCTGACGCCTCGCGCCGGCAGCGCGTCGGCCGCCAGCGCGAGGAAGAGCGCAAGGAGCAGCCACAGCGCCACGTCGCTCAACCGGTAGAGGTTCTTGCGAAAGCGCTTGGTGCGGCGGATCACGGCGTGCCTCCCGGGGCGGCCGTGCGGGCGTCGTCGTTCAACGCCGGAAGAAGACAAGGCCCCACGCCGCGGACCGCATCCACCACGAGGGCCGCGTCGTCCACGTCAGCCATGGGGCATGAGGTGGTACAGCTCCGGCAGAAAGCCGCCGGGCGCGGTGAGGCGCGACTTGAGCCGCACGACCAGGTGCAGGTCGTCCACCAGATGAATGTCGCCGCCGCGGTTGGTGAGCTGCAGCTTCACGGCCAGCAGGCCCTGCAGCTTGGCGCGGTGCCATTCGGCGGCGTCGGCGATCTGCGCGCGCGTCATGGCGGCGATGCCGATGCCGTGTTCCAGCTCGGCCGCGCGCAGGCAGGCCACGACGCGGTCGACGCTCTTCAGCGTGCCCTCGATCACCTCCAGGCAACGCTCGGCCAGCCGCGTGGGCTCGTCGGCGGAGTTGCCGTACACGAAGGCCTCGTAGGGACGGGGCGCGCGCTTGGAATCGCGAGGCATGGGCTGCGGGCCGGCGTCGCGGCTCAGCGCGGCAGCAGGTCCAGGCATTGGCGGCGGCGCCACACGGCGCTGCGCACGGCCTGGCTGTCGTCGAACACGACCTTGTACTGGCACACGAGGTAGTTGGCCGACTGGGGCATCTGGAACTTGAAGTGGTAGTCCCACTCGGTGCCGAGCGCGCCGCGCTGTTGCTTCAGGGCCTGCCCGAGCACGGCGAGCACCTGGGCCTGGTTGAGGCCGGGCTTGATCTCGCGAAAGCGCTCGGGCCGCGACACGACGCCGTCGCGCAGAAAGGGCTCCTTGAAGTCGGGACGGCGCGCCTCGACGTCGCGGTAGTCCAGCTTGTCGGGGTTGCTCACGGGGTCCACGGGGTTGTCGCGGGCCACCGCAGGAGCGGCGGCGCCGAGCAGCGCGGCGGCGAGCACGAAGGCGGCAGCGGCGGGGGATGCGTGCGGGGTGGTTTTCATGGCTAGCGTCCTCTTGGGTCGGATGGGTGTCGGATGGGTTTGCGGGGAGAGATGAGCGCGCGCGGGTCAGCGCTCGCGCATGGCTTCGCGCGCCTTGTTCAGCGGCTTGGTCAGGTAGTCCCACACGGTCTTGCGGCCGGTGCGGATGTCGGCGGTGGTCACCATGCCGGGCACGATGGGCATGCGGCGGCCGGCCTTGTCGGTGAGTGCGTCGGAGTCGGTGCGCACGAGCACGGGGTAGTACACGATCTCGGGCTTGACCTCGTCGCGCTGGGTGTCGGGCGCAATGGTCACCACGCGGCCCTTGAGGCCGCCGTACACGGCGTAGTCGTAGGCGGTGATCTTGATCTGCGCCTCCTGCCCGGGCCGCATGAAGGCAATGTCGCGCGGCGAGATGCGCGCCTCGACCAGCAGCTGGTCGTCCAGCGGCACGAGGGTCAGCAGCGAGCCGTTGGGCGGCACGACGCCGCCGATGGTGGTGACCTGCAAGCTCTTGACGATGCCGCGCACGGGCGAGTTCAAGGTGAGCCGCTCGAGCGAGTCGGCACGCCCGCGCACCACGGACGACAACGACTTGACCTCGGCATCGGCCTTGGCCAGTTCTTCGCGGCTGCGCACCATGTAGTTGGCGCGCGCCTCGGCAATCTTCAGCTCCAGGTCGGCGGCCTGGCGTTGCAGGCGGATGAGCTCGACGTTGCTGGCCGCGCCGCTCACCTGCAGCGAGCGGGTGATGTCGAGCTCCTTGCGCACGAGCGCGAGCGCCTGGCCCAGGCCGGACACGGTGTCGCGCAGGCTGCCCTGGCGCGAGCGGAAGAGCGCGCTTTCGGAATCGACCAGTTGCGCGTAGGCCTTCAGCTCGGCGGGGAACTGCAGGCTGCCCTGCCCTTGCACCTCGGCGCGCAGGCGCACGCTGCTGGCCAGGGCGGCGCGGTAGCGCGCGGCGGTTTCTTCCACGTTCGATTCGCCGCGCGTGGGGTCGAGCTGCGCGAGCACCTGGCCCTTCTCGACGATCTGGCCTTCGTGCACGCGCAGTTCGGCCAGGATGCCGCCTTCGAGCGACTGGATGCGCTGCTCGCGCGAGCTGGGAATCACCTTGCCCATGCCGCTGGACACCTCGTCGATCTCGAAGACCCAGGCCCACACGAAGAAGGCGAGCAGAAAGAGCGCGACGAACCACACGACGCGCGCGGAGCCGCTGGCGCGGGCCTCGTCGAAGTCGTCGGCGCCGCCGGGGCCCCACACGGTGGCGGTGGATACGACCGGTGCCTGCGCGGCGGCCTGCACCTGCGCCTTGGTCAATGTCACGGCGTTCATGCCTGCCCCTCCTTGCTGCGGCCTGCGGAGGCCATCGCCTCGCGCGAGGCGACCGCGCCCTGGCGCAGCCGCGCCATCACCTGGTCGCGCGGCCCGTCGAGCACGACGGCGCCGCCGTCCACCACGAGGATGCGGTCGACCGCCTCGAGCACGGCCGGGCGGTGCGTGGCCAGCACCAGCGTGCGGCCGGCGGGCAGCGCGCGCAGGTGTTCGATCACTTCACGCTCGGCCACTTCGTCGAGCGAGGCGGTGGGCTCGTCGAGCAGCAGCACGCCGGGGCGGCGCAGCAGGAGCCGCGCGAGCAGCAGGCTCTGGCGCTGTCCGCCCGAGAGGCCGCGCCCGCCTTCGAGCAGCGGATGGTCCAGCCCGGTGGGCAGGCGGCGCACGAAGGCCCAGGCGCCGGTGGCCTGCAGGGCCGCCACCAGTTCGGCGTCGGTGGCGTGGGGCGTGCCCATCTGCAGGTTCTCGCGCAGGGTGCCGTGGAACAGGCGCGCGTCCTGCGCGAGCAGGCCGACGTCGCGGCGCACGTCGGCGGGGTCGATGTGCGCCATCGACACGCCGTCGAGCAGCACGCTGCCCGCGCGCGGCTCGAGGAGGCCCGACAGCGCCTGCAGCAAGGTCGACTTGCCCGCGCCGTTGCGCCCGAGCACGGCAATGCGTTCGCCGGCGCCGATGTGCAGCGCCTTCACGTGCAGCGCGGTGGTCTGGCCGTCGTGGCTGAAGACGGCGTCGCGCAGCGTGTAGTCGCCCTGCACGGCGGGCCGGTGCACGCGGGTCTCGTGGGGCGGGTGGTCGACCGGCAGCTTCATGAGCTGGTCGAGCGCCTCGCCGGCCACCTTGGCCTGCTGCCAGCGGTTGAGCACCTGCGTCACGCCGGCCAGCGGCGCGAGCATGCGGGTCGACAGGATCGATGCGGCCACGAGCACGCCAGTGCTCATGTGGCCGTCCATGACGAGCGGCGCGCCGAAGAACACGACGAAGGCGAAAGCGGCGCCCTGCACGGTCTGCGTCCAGTTGCTCAGGGTGTTGAGCAGCGCGCGCAGTTGCAGGCCCGAGTCGGCGTTGACGGCGTTGTAGTGGTTCCACTGGTTCTGGAAGCGCGGCTCGGCCTGCAGCCCCTTGATGTCGTCGATGCCCTGCACGGCCTCGACCAGCATGGCGTTGCGCAGCGACGACTCGCGCATGCCCGTCTGGGCCAGCGCGCGCAGGCGCGGCTGCGCCAGCAGGCTGGGCACGATCAGCAGCACGCACGCGGCCAGCGGCACGAGCACGAGCCAGCCGGCAATGAACCAGAACAGCACGCAGAACACGAAGAAGAACGGCAGGTCGGCCACGGCCGCCACGGTGGTCGACGTGAGCATTTCGCGCACGGGCTCCAGCTCGCGCAGCTGCGAGATGAAGGTGCCGGTGGCGCGCGGGCGCGCCGAGCCGCGCACGCGCAGCGCGTGACCGAACACGCGGTCCGAAATGCGCAGGTCGGCGCGCTTGCCCACCACGTCGGTGATGCGCATGCGCGCGCCGCGCATGACCCAGCTGAACGCGATCGACAGCAGCACGCCGCCGAACAGCACATGCAGCGTGGGCAGCGACTGCGCGGGCACGACGCGGTCGTACACCTGCATGGAGAACAGCGTGCCGGCCAGCGCCATGAGGTTGTAGGCCAGCGACGCGACGAGGATGTGCGCGTAGGGCCGCCAGTCGGCCAGCACGATCTGGCGCAGCCAGTGCGGCTCCACCGGGCGGATGTAGGTGTCCACGCGCGAGTCGGGTGCCGATTGCGCGGGCCGCAGCACGGCCATGGCTTCGAGCGCGGGTTGCAGCTCGTCCACGGTACAGACGGTTTCCGCGCCCTGGTCGCCGCCGAGCATCACGCGCAAGCCCTGCGCCGAGATGGCGGTGACCACGGCCACCTGCCCGTCGCGCAGCTGCAGCACCACGGGCAGGCGCCAGGGGCTCAGGGTGTCCAGGCGCGGCGCGACCTGGCGCACGGTGAGCCCGGCCTGGCGGGCCATCTGGCGCACGCGCTCGCCGATGTCTTCATGGTCGCTCCATGCGGCGGCGCCGCGGATGCGCTCGCGCGAGGTGTCGAGGTGGTAGTGGGCGGCCACGGCCAGCACGGCGTCGACCCAGCCGGCGAGCAGCTCAGGGCCGCGCGCGGCCGACAGTTCGGGCAGGGTGGTGGCGGTCATGGCTGGCCTCCGGCGACGAGCTCGCCCGCATCGACCAGCCCGAAGGCCTCGCGCAGGCGGCCCGACTGGTACAGGCACTCGACCGCGAGCCGCTGCACCTCGTGCGCGCTCTCGGCCTGCTCGAAGCGCGCGCCGTGGAACTCCTGCTCGGCATTGAGCAGGTCGAGCAGCGAGCGCGTGCCCAGCTGCAGGTACTGCTCGCGGTACAGGTCGCGCGTGCGCTGCGTGCTGTGCACGCGCGCGGCGAGCACGGGCAGGCGCAGCGCGTGGCCCTGCGACTGCACGCGCGCGTCTTCGAGGCGCTGGCGCACGCTGAGTTCTGCGTAGCCCAGCGCGGCCTCGGCCGCCTCGACGGCGTGCGCGGCGGCGCGCTGGCGGGCCTGGCTGCGCCCGCCTTCGTACAGCGGCGCGGTGAAGTTGACGGTGAAGGTGCTTTCGTTGGCGGACTGGCCGGCAGGCCGCGCGCCCGATTCGAGCTCCCGGTTGACGGCGGCGTTGAGCGACAGCGTGGGCAGCAGCTGCGCATCGGCACCGCGCAGCGCGGCCTGCGCCATGTCGCGCTCGGCCTGCGCCATCTGCACGGTTGGCGCGGGCAAGGCCGTCTGCGGCAGCGCGGCGCAGGCGCTCGCAAGCGGCGCGGGCGCTTCGCCGGCGATGCCGGCCGGCGTGCGGCCCTGGGTCAGGTGCATGAGGCTCAGGCGCCAGCGCTCGGCCTGCGACGCGGTGTTGAGTTGCTGGGCGCGCGCGGCTTCCAGGCGCGACTGCGCCTGCGCCACGTCGGACTGGCTGGTGGCGCCCTTGGCCTGGCGCTCGCCCACGAGGCCGGCCAGCGACTGCACGCCCTTCACCTGGGCCTGCGCGATTTCGCCGAGCGCCTGCTGGCGATGCACTTCGATCCATGCCTGCGCGGTGTCGCGCACCACGTCGTCGACCGCCACCAGCAGCTTGGCGCGCGCGGCCGTGGCCGAGGCTTCGGCTTCGCTCACGGCGCTCGACACCTTGCCGAAGTCGTACAGCAGCTGGGTCACCGACAGCGAGGCCTGGTGCACCTGGCGGCGACCGTCGGCCTGCAGCTGGCGGTTGCCCGTGCGTGCGCTGACGCCGGCGCTGACCTGCGGGTAGTAGCCCGAGCGCGCGGCTGCAATGCCCTCGCCCGCCTGCAGCGCCTGGCCGACGGCGTTGCGCACGGTCGGGTGCGAGGTGGCGGCCAGGCGCACGGCCTCGGCCATGCCCAGCGGGGCGGCGGTGCTCGCTTGCGCAAGCGCCGCCGATCCGGCGAACAGGAAGAAAAGGCCCGCGGCAGCAGACGAAAGATGACGGGAAGCAAGCATGCGTGAAGACGTGCAGACCACCAGGTGCCGACGCCGCAAGCGGCGCCGGCACGCCGGTCGGTCAGTGGTGAAGCGCGAGGCCCATGTGAAGCTCGTCGTCGAGCGAAGGGGCCACGGGCGGTGCGTAGGCCGCGAGCGAATCGGCCGAGGACGCCAGCGACAGCGCCGTGGGAGACGCCTGCGCGCCCCCGAAGGCCGGCGGGAACGCGGCCTGCAGCAGCGCATGCAGCGACTCGGCGGCGCCGAAGCCCTGCAGCATGTCGGACAGCTGCAGCCCTCCCCATGCCGGGCTGTCGCCGAAGGGGAAATGCGGCGCATCGTGCGGTTGCTGTTGCTGCTCGATCGACACCGTGACTTCATCGACGCCGGCCAGGCCCAGCGAGTCGGCCGAGCTGAAGAGCGCTGCCGCCCCCGCTGCAGGCGTGTAGTTGACGTGCAGCGTCTGCGTGGCCACGTTGCTCGCATCGCCGTCGCGGTCGACCACCTGGTAGCTGAGCGTCTCGTCGTAGTTGTGCGAGGTGGTGGTGCGCGGTGCCACCTGGTAGCTGAACTCGCCCGTGTCGAAGTCCACCACCAGCTTGCCGCCCTTGTCGGTGGCAATGGTGACCTGGTGCGTCGCCTGGTTGTAGCTGTAGTCGCTGCCGGTGGCGGGGCCGGTCTTCGTCATCAGGCCCGTGCTGCTGTCGAAGGCGTAGACGGTGCCGTCGATGGTCAGCGTGGACACATGGCCGCCGTCGGCACCGAAGCCCGACGAACCGCCGAGGCCGCCGGTCAGCAGGTTGCTGACGGTGGGCGGCACGCTGATCGTGCCTTGCAGCATGTCGTTCAGCTGGCTCGTGTCGGTGACGATCTTGCCGTTGGTGTTCGTGCCGGTGTTGCCGTTGTAGGCGATGGGGTCGATGTAGGCCTGCTCCGTCGGGCCCAGGCTGGAACCCAGGCCCAGTGCGAACGAATTGATCTTGTTGGTGGTGAGGAAGGTCTTCCAGATCGCCTCTTCCGCTGCCTGGATGCCCTTGTCAGCCGCGTTGCTGCTGCTGCTGTTCCCGAGCTGGTCGGGATTGCCGTCCCCACGCGTCGGCTCGCCGTCCGTGAGGAAGTAGGACACGTTCTGGGCACCCTGCAGCTTGCCGCCAGCCGAGAAACCGCTCATCGCCGAAGCCAGGGCAGCGTCGTAGTTGGTGCTGCCACTGGCCTGCAGGTCCTGCACCAGCGCCTTGGCGTCGGCTGCCGTCATCCAGGCTTGTTGTGCGTGCCCGGTCGTGCTGAAGGTGACGAGCTGCACCCGCACATCGCCGTACAAGTCGTAGCCGTCGATCAGGTTCTGGACGGCCGCCTTCGCACGGGAGAGCCGCGTCGGCGTCTCCTCCTCCATGCTCCCGGAGAGGTCCAGGATCACCATCAGGTTCGTGTTGATCGGTGCCACGTCGACGGACTGCTCGCCGTTCACGAGCACCGGCGCATCGTCCTTGACCGGCACGTTGAAGCCCACCGGCGCGCCGCTGAGCTGGCCATCGCTCACCACGGCCTCGAAGTGCAGGTTCGACAAGCCCTCGCCGTTGCCCGTCGGGTGGTCGATCGGCGCCTTCAGCGTGACGGTGTAGCCCGCCTCGAACTGCCCCGCGCCCGTGGCGGTGACATTGCCCACCGCCACGGTCATCACCTCGGTGGTGACGCCGTCGACGGTGACGCTGCCCGTGAGCGTGTGCGTGCCCGCGTCCCAGGTCCACGACACCGGCTGGCCGCCGGAGGTGACGCCGGCCGGGCCGCTGAGCGACACCGACAGGTCGCCCGCCAGGCTGTCGGGGTCCGCGATGGAGATCTTGCCGGTCGATTGCACCGGCGGCTCGCCCACCGCCGCAATGCCGCCGGGCAGGCTGCCTTCGGAGACGATGCCGGCGTCGGTCGCCGTGGCCGTCGGCGGGTCGTTCACCGGGTTGACGGTCACGGTCACCGTGCTGGTGGTCGTGCCGCCATGGCCGTCGCTCACCGTGACGGTGAAGCTGTCGGTGCCGTTGAAGTTGGCGTTGGGAACGTAGGTGTAGGTGCCGTTGGGGTTCACCGTCACCGTGCCGTTCGACGGGTTGCTGCCCTTCACGTAGGTGAGCGTGTCGCCGTCGACGTCGCTGCCGATGATCTGACCGCTGACCGGCGTGTCTTCGTCCGTGGTCTTGGTGTCGTCGGGCGCCGTCGGCACCTCGTTGACGTTCTGCTCGTTGAGCGTGACGGGAATGTTCGTCGTGACGGTGCCGTCGCTCGCACCGACCACCAGCGCGTGCGCGTTGGCGCCCGCTTCGTAGTCGTTGACGAAGGCTGCAGCGCCTGCCGGCGTGAGGCTGATCTCGCCCGTGGCGGGGTTGATGGCGAAGTAGCCGGCGTCGTTGCCCGAGAGGATGCTGTAGGTGACGGTTGCGCTGTCGATGTCGGTGGCGCGGACCGTGCCGAGCACGGTGCCCGCAGTGCGGTTCTCGTCGTAGCCGAAGACGTAGCCGGTGGCACTGTCCACCGGCGTGCCGCCGCCGTCGACGAACACCGGGGCGTCGTTGACGGGGTTGATGGTCACGTTCACCGTGCTGGTGGTCGTGCCGCCGTGGCCGTCGCTGACTGTGACGGTGAAGCTGTCGGTACCGTTGAAGTCGGCGCTGGGCGTGTACGTGTAGGTGCCGTCGGGGTTCACCGTCACTGTGCCGTGCGACGGGTTGCTGCCCTTGGTGTAGGTCAGCGTGTCGCCGTCGACGTCGCTGCCGACCACTTGACCGCTGACGGGCGTGTCTTCGTCCGTGGTCTGGATGTAGTTCGGCACCGTCGGTGCGTCGTTGATGTTCTGCTCGTTGAGCGTGACGGGGATGGTGGTCGTGGCCGTGCCGTCGGTCGCGCCGATCACCAGCGCGTGCGCGTTGGCGCCTGCTTCGTAGTCGTTGACGAAAGCCGCTGCACCTGCCGGCGTGAGGCTGATCTCGCCCGTGGCGGGGTTGATGGCGAAGTAGCCGTTGTCGTTGCCCGAGAGGATGCTGTAGGTGACGGTTGCGCTGTCGATGTCGGTGGCCTGGACTTTGCCGAGCACGGTGCCTGCGGGGCGGTTCTCGTCGTAGCCGAAGACGTAGCCGGTGGCCGTGTCGACCGGCGTGCCGCCGCCGTCGACGAACACGGGGGCGTCGTTGACGGGGTCGATGGTCACGGTGACGGTGCTGGTCGTCGTGCCGCCGTGGCCGTCGCTCACGGTGACGGTGAAGCTGTCGGTGCCGTTGAAGTTGGCGTTCGGGGTGTAGGTGTAGGAGCCGTCCGGGTTGACCGTGACCGTGCCGTTCGCGGGGTCGCTGCCCTTCGCGTAGGTCAGCGTGTCGCCGTCGACGTCGCTGCCGACCACGTTTCCGCTGACGGGCGTGTCTTCGTCCGTCGTTTGGGCGTAGTTGGGCACCGTCGGCGCGTCGTTCACCGGGTCGATCGTGACCGTCACGGTGCTGGTGGTAGTTCCGCCGTGGCCGTCGCTCACGGTGACGGTGAACGTGTCGGTGCCGTTGAAGTTCGCGCTGGGGACGTAGGTGTAGGTGCCATCGGCGTTGACCGTGACAGTGCCATGCGCAGGGCCGTTGCCCAGTGCATACGTCAGCGTGTCGCCGTCCACGTCGCTGCCGATCACTTGGCCGCTGACGGGGGTGTCTTCGTCCGTGGTCTGGGCGTAGTTGGGCACCGTGGGGGCGTCGTTCACCGGATCGACGGTGACCGTGATGGTGCTGGTCGTCGTGCCGCCGTGGCCGTCGCTCACGGTGACGGTGAAGCTGTCCGTGCCGTGGAAGTTGGCGCCGGGAACGTAGGTGTACGTGCCGTCGGGATTGACCGTGACGGTGCCGTGTGCCGGATCGCTGCCCTTGGTGTACGTCAGCGTGTCGCCATCGACGTCGCTGCCGATCACTTGCCCGCTGACGGGCGTGTCTTCGTTCGTCGTCTTGGTGTAGTCGGGCACCGTCGGCACGTCGTTCACGGGGTCGATCGTGACCGTCACGGTGCTGGTGGTCGTACCGCCATGGCCATCACTCACCGTCACGGTGAAGCTGTCGGTGCCGTTGAAGTTCGCGCCGGGGGTGTAGGTGTACGTGCCGTCGGGGTTGACCGTGACCGTGCCGTTCGCCGGATCGCTGCCCTTCGTGTAGGTCAGTGGATCGCCATCGACGTCGGTACCAATCACTTGCCCACTGACGGGCGTGTCTTCGTTCGTCGTCTGGTTGTAGTTGGGTGCCGTCGGTGCATCGTTCACCGGATCGACGGTGACCGTGATGGTGCTCGTCGTCGTGCCGCCATGGCCGTCGCTCACCGTCACGGTGAAGCTGTCCGTGCCGTGGAAGTTGGCACCTGGGGTGTAGGTGTAGGTGCCATCGGCATTGACCGTGACGGTGCCGTGCGCCGGGTCGCTGCCCTTCACGTACGTCAGTGCATCGCCATCGACGTCGCTGCCAACGACCTGGCCGCTGATCGGCGTGTCTTCGTTCGTGGTCTGGTTGTAGTTGGGCGCCGTCGGTGCGTCGTTGACCGGGTTGATGGTCACGTTCACCGTGCTGGTCGTCGTGCCGCCCTGACCATCACTCACCGTCACGGTGAAGCTGTCAGTGCCATTGAAGTTCGGATTCGGCGTGTAGACATACGTGCCATCGGGATTGACCGTCACCGTGCCGTTCGCCGGATCGCTGCCCTTCACGTACGTCAGCGCATCGCCATCGACGTCGGTGCCGACCACGCTTCCGTTGATCGGCGTGTCTTCGTTCGTCGTCTCGTCGTAGTCCGGCGCCTTGGGCGCGTCGTTGACGGGCGAGACCGTCACCGTCACCGTGCTCGTCGTCGTACCGCCATGGCCATCGCTCACCGTGACGGTGAACGTATCGGTGCCGTTGAAGTCCGGGTTCGGCGTGTACGTGTACGTGCCATCCGGGTTGACCGTCACCGTGCCGTGCGCCGGGTCGCTGCCCTTCGTGTAGGTCAGCGTGTCGCCGCTGTCGATATCGCTGCCGGTCACCCGACCGCTCACGGGCGTGTCTTCGGTCGTGGTCTCGGTGTAGTCGGGCGCGGTGGGCGCGTCGTTCACGGGCGAGACGGTCACGGGCACCGTGACGGTGGTGGTGCCGCCCTTGCCGTCGCTGACGGTCACTTCGAAGCTGTCGGGGCCTTCGTAGCCGGGCTTGGGCGTGTAGACGAACTGGCCCGTGGACGGATCGACGGTGACGGTGCCGTGCTCGGGGCCCTTGGCGACGGTGTAGTTCAGCGCGTCGCGGTCCGGGTCGGTCGCGTGCACTTGCCCGCTAACGGGCTTGTCCTGATCGGTGACGACAGGGTCGGCCTTGCCTTCGGGGCCACGGTTCTGCGCGGGAAGCAACGGCGGGATGAAGGCCGGGCCACCGCCGCCGCCGCCACCACCACCGCTCGCGGCGGCACCGACGCCCAGCACGCCGAGCGCGCCCAGCAGCCAGCCGGGCACGCCGTCGGGCAGCAAGGCGCCGCCGGCGTCGTTCCATTCGATCTCGGTGAAGTGGAAGTCTTTCCAGGGCGCGGTGTACTGGCCCCACCACTGCACGCCGGCGCCGTCTTCGAGCACGAGGTCGTTGCGGCCGGCGTCGGGGTACTCGGCGAAGAAGCCGCGCACGGCGACTTCCTGGCCGTCGCGCAGCACGAGCACGAGGTCGTCGCCGCGGCGCTCGAACTTGAGCACGCTCTCGGGCGCGATCTTCAGCGTGACGATCGACGGGCGATCCAGAACCAGAGGGGCTTCCGCCGTCGCTTTGCGGGATGACGCGCCACCAGACTTGTAAACAGCTTCCATGATTGGTCTTTCTCCTTGACTCCGGACCTCGGGCGAGCCCTCGCTTTCAGCGAACAGCCCGGGTCGCACGTTGGGAAATCTCGAAGGCCGTGGGTGGCTCTCGAGGACTCGCCGGCGCGACCCGGTGCGTGGGTCACGCAGGCTTGCGCTTGCATGGGGCGGGATTCTTGGTTCGGGGGGGTGTCCGGACTTTTGCCGGAGAGGCCGTGGCGTTTGCCGTGGCGTACAACTGTTCACAAACGTGTGTGAATGTCGAATACTTCACACGATTGGCGAAAGAAAATCAGCAATTCGCAAGTTGGGAAAGCGAGCGCTGGCGGTCTTTTGGCTTACGGGCTTTTGCCGGAGCGTCCAATTCTTTTGATGGACGGAATCGGCCCGGCTATTTCCTGCAATACCGGACGGGCCCTGTCCAGCCCCCCGTTTTCCCTCTGACAGACCCCCTCGCCGCGGCACCTTTTTTAAGGCCTCGGGCGGCAATGGCGGGCGGCTCGATCAGGAATGAAGACCGGTCATTGGATGAATTTGCATTTCTTGTGACAATGATTACCAAATTAATTTCTTGGTTACATTGTTTCGGCCACAGGGCGTTCCAACGCGGTGCCGGCGCCCCCTCTTTCCATGTCCTATTGGTCACCTCCGGAGCCCCGGAGAGCTCATCTGCTGGTTGTCGACGACAACGTTGACGAACTCAAGCTCTTGCTGGAAACGCTGCGGGGCACCGGCTACCGCATCACGCTCGCCTTCGACGCGATGGAGGGCTACCGGCGGGCGACGACGCTGCAGATGGACCTGGTGCTGCTGGACGTGCGCCTGGGCGGCACCGACGGGTTTGCCGCCTGCCGCCTGCTGAAGGCCGACCCGGCCACGGCGGACATTCCGGTGATCTTCGTGACCTCGTCGGCCAGCCTGGAAGAGCGCCTGACGGGCCTGCGGGCCGGCGCGGTCGACTACATCGTGAAGCCCTTCGACCCGGCCGAGGTGATGGCCCGCGTCGAGATTCACCTGGCGCTGGCGGAATCCCGCAGGGCGCGCACCGCCGCTGCCCCGCAGGTGGCGCCCCCGCCCGACAGCCCCGCCGCGAACGACGGCGGCGCGCCGGGCTCGGGCATGGACCGCGCGCTCATGCAGGCAGCGGAGCGGCTGATATTGGCCGACCTGAGCCGCGTGCTGCCGCTGCGCGAGCTGGCGGCGCGCGTCGGCACGCATGAAAAGCGCCTGTCGCGCGTGTTCAAGGAGCTGACGAACCGCACGGTGTTCGAGTTCGTGCGCGAAGCGCGGCTGCACGAGGCGCAGCGCCTGCTGCTCGAATCGGCCATGCGCATCGAGGAGATCGCCGCGGCGGTGGGGTTCTCGAGCGCCGCGAATTTCGCGACGGCGTTTCGCGAGTACTTCGACTGCACGCCCTCGGCCTGCCGCCAGGCCGGTGTCGAACGTTCCGGCACCTGACGCGCGATGCATCCGGTGCGCACACGCCCCTGGTGGGCAAGCGGTCTGCTGCTCGGCCTGGCCTTGTGGTTGTGGGGCTTCGCGGCCAGCGCGGCGGAAGCCGTCAGGTTCAGCGCGCTGAACCGGGGCAATGTCTCCGTCGAACAGACCGTCGAGGTGCTGGAAGACCCCACGGCCCGCCTGTCGGCGCGCGAGGTGCTCGCCTTGCCCAGCGGCGGTGCGAACGGGTTCGTGCCCGCCACGCCCGACCAGCTGATGCGCGGGTTCTCGACCTCGGCGGTCTGGCTGCGCCTGTCGCTGGTCAACGATGCGCAGGAGGTGCGCACGGCGCGGCTCGGGCTCAACGTGACGTGGCTGCGGCATGTCGACTTTCATCTGCTGCGCACGCGCAATGGCCAACCCGCATGGACGCACGCGCAGGCCGGCGTGTCCGACCCGATGGACAGCACGCACCGCCACGACCGCATTCCGCAGTTGCAGATCGACCTGCAGCCGGGCGAGGCGGTGCAGGTGCTGGTGCGCGTGATGAGCACGGGCCAGATCAAGCTGGTGCTGGAGCTGCACACCGACGAGGCGTGGCATCACATCGAACGCAACCATGCGCTGCTCAGCGGCCTGCTGATCGGCGGGCTGCTGGCCTTCGCGGTGTACTCGGCCGCGCTGTGGTGGATTTCGCGCGCGCCAATGCTGGCCTTCCAGGCGGGGAGCTTCGCGCTGCTGGCGCTGTACGAGGCCACCTACCGCGGCTATGCGCGCATCGCGCTGTGGCCCGACAGCACCGACTGGAGCTACCGCGGCCACAGCGTGATGGTGGCGGCCACGGCGCTGTGCCTGCTGCTGTACTTTCACGAGCGCGGCCGCCAGAGCCCGGTGCGCGTGCCCGGGCGCCCGCTGCTGTTCGTGCTGGCCGGCGTCGAGATCGTCGTGCTGCTGGGCACCCTGCTCGGCCCCTACGCGACCTTCGCGGCCATCGGCATCGTGAACGCGCCGCTGATCGTGCTCGCGCTGACGGTCTGCACTTTCATCTACCAGCGGCGCGCCGGGCCGGGCGGGCGGCTGTCGCTGATGGTGATGCTCGTGATCTGCGTGGGCGCGCTGATGCGCATGTCGGCGCTGATGTTCGCGGAGCGCTCGATGTCCGACTTCGACCACTATGCGCTGGCGTTCCCGGGCATGCTGGTGGGCGCGTTCGCGATCACGGCGTGGTCGTTCCAGGAAACGCGCCAGCGCAACGCGGCGCAGCAGACACTGCTGGCGTGGCAGGCCCAGGAACAGCAGCGGCTCGAAGAAGAAGTGGTGCGCAAGACCCGCGCCCTGAGCGAGGCGCTGGGCCAGGCCGAGCAGCGCACGCGCGAACAGAAGGAACTGCTGGCCTACATCAGCCATGACCTGCGCGCGCCGGTGGCCACCATCCTGGGCAACCTGCGGCTGATGCAGGATGCCGGCGACATGCCCGCGCCGACGCGGCTCGCCACCATCGAACGCAGCGCGGCCTACCAGCTGGAGCTGATCGATGACCTGGTCGACTACGCCAAGGGCGAGCTGGCGCCGCTGGCCGTCGAGGCGCAGCCGGTGCAGCTGCGCACGCTGGTCGACAACGTCGCGCAGTACGCGCACGCGCTCGCGCAGCGCCAGCACAACAGCTTCGAACTGACGATCGACGGCGAGCTGCCGGCCCTGGTCCGCCTGGACGGCAAGCGGCTGCAGCAGGTGGTGCTGAACCTGCTGTCGAACGCGGCCAGGTTCACGCGCAACGGCGCCATCGGGCTGCGCTTGCAGGCACAGCCGAGCGACGGCGCGTGGCAGCTGCATTTCGAGGTGACCGACAGCGGCACGGGCATCGACGCCGACACGCTCGAGCGCATGACCCGCCTGCTGGCCGACAACGCGCCCAGCATGGCGGGCGGCGGGCTCGGGCTGGTGATTGCGCAGCGCATCGTGCAGCGGATGGGCGGGCGGCTCGCCATTCACAGCGGCATGGGCGCGGGGACGCGGGTGGTGTTCTCGCTGTCGACCGAGCCGGCGCCTTCGTCGGACGCGCCTGCACCGCCGCCATCGGAACCCATCGCCGCGCCGCGCCCGCGTGCCAGGCCCCGGGCGCGCGGCCGGCTGCTGCCGGTGTTGACGCCGCTGTCGCCGGCGCAGAAGGACGAACTCGAAGTGCTCGCCCGCGACGGCCGCTGGAGCGACCTGCACGAGTGGGTGAACCGGCTGGCCACGGAGGCGCACAGCCAGCCGATGGTGTTGACGCTGCGCCAGGCGCTGGACCGGCTGGATTTCGAGCAGATCCGGCTGATTGCGCGCGCGGCGCCTTTGCGTCCGCTGTAGCCCGAAGGGGCCGCGCCGCCAGAACCCATGCGACCGGCAGGGTCGCCCGATGGGTGGGTTTTCATTTTTTATTTCGATATATCTAGAATAGTCTCGACCCACTCAAGAAAGCCATCCCCATGCGCCACCTTCACCACGCTCCGCACCACCATCACCACCGCCACGCCCCGCGCGGCGAACACGAAGACGGCCTGGCTGGCGGCGGCCGCGGGATGCGCGGCGGGCGCGGCGGCGGCGCGGGCCGGGTGTTCGGCCACGGCGGACTGCGCTTCGTGTTGCTGCAGCTCATTGCCGACAAGCCCTCGCACGGCTACGAGCTCATCAAGGCCATCGAAGACCGCCTGGGCGGCACCTACGCGCCGAGCCCCGGCGTGGTCTACCCCACGCTCACGCTGCTGGAAGAGCTGGGCTACCTGAGCGTGGAAACCGCCGACGTCGGCGGTCGCAAGCGCTACAGCATCACGCCGAGCGGCCAGGAGTTCCTGGCCGCCAACCGCGAGACGGCCGACGCCATGATGGCCCGCATGGCGGGCGGCGTGGACGGCGCCGGCCCGCGCGCCGGACGGCCCCCGCAAGTCACCCGCGCCATCGAGAACCTCAAGCTCGCGATGCGCCTGCGCCTTGGCGGCGCCCCCCTCACCGAACAACAAGCCCACGAATTCGCCGCGGTGCTCGACAGCGCCGCACAACAGCTCGAACGCATCTGAACCAACCTGACATGACCGACTTCACCACCACTGCGTCCTCTTCCAACACGCCCGACCGCACGCCCCGCCGCGTGCGCCACGAACTGCGTTTTCGCCAGCTCACGGTGAAGACCGTGCAGCGCGTGACGCCGCACCTGATCCGCATCACGCTGACCGGCGACGCACTCCAGGGCTTCACCAGCCCCGGCTTCGATGACCACGCGAAGCTGTTCTTTCCCGATGCCGCCACCGGCCAGCTCACGCTACCGACCACCGGCCCCGACGGTCCCGTGTGGCCCGAGGGCGGGCGCCCCGCCATGCGCGACTACACGCCGCGCCGCCATGACGCACAAGCCAACACGCTGGAGATCGACTTCGCGCTGCACGACGCCGGCCCCGCCACACAGTGGGCCGAGCAAGCCAAGCCCGGCGACATCGTCGGCGTGGGCGGCCCGCGCGGCTCGTTCATCGTGCCGACCGAATTCGACTGGCACCTGCTGATCGGCGACGACACCGCCCTGCCCGCCATCTCGCGCCGCTTGGCCGAACTGCCGGCCGGCGCGCGTGTGGTGGTGCTGGCGGAAGTCGACAGCGCAGCCGACGAGATTCCTTTGGAGACGCAGGCCGAGCTCACGCTGCGCTGGGTGCACCGCGAAGGCGCCGCGCCGGGCCTGAGCCCCGTGCTGGTCGACACGCTGAAAACCATGGCGCTGCCGGACGGCGACTTCCACGCCTGGGTGGGTTGCGAATCGGCGATCGCGAAGGCGCTGCGCGCGCACCTCGTGGGCGAGCGCGGTGCGAACCCGAAGTGGGTTCGGGCGTCGGGTTACTGGCGTCGCGGTGCCGTGGCGACGCACGACACGCACGACGAATAAGGAAAGCGCGATTCAGTCGCGAAGCCCGGGGCCGGGCTTCGCGCTAGAGCCAGCCGACGCGCTTGAACCGGTAGTAGAGGTAGCCGCAGGTGCTGACGATCAGCCCCAGCGCCATCGCGTACCCGTAGCGGAATTTCAGCTCCGGCATGTGCTCGAAGTTCATGCCCCAGATGCCCGCAAAGGCCGTGCACACCGCGAAGATGCTGGCCCAGGCGGCGAGCCGCTTGGTCACTTCGCTCTCTTCGATGGTGACCATCGAGAGGTTCACCTGCACCGCCGTGGCGATGGTGTCGCGCACCGCATCGATCGAACCGTTGATGCGCACCAGGTGGTCGCCCACGTCGCGGAAATACTCCTGCGTGCCCACGCAGATCTGCGGCACGCGCCCGCCGTGCAGCTTGCCTGCTGCCTCCACCAGCGGCGCCACCGCACGCTTGAGGATAAGGCTGCGGCGCTTCAGGTCGTACAGCTGCTTGATCTTGTCGCGCGCCGCGCCGCCCTGGGCAAAAATCTGCTGCTCGATGGATTCGAGTTCCACTTCGAGCGCATCGATCACCGGAAAGTAGCGGTCGACCACCGCGTCCATCAGCGCATAGAGCACGAAGCCCGCGCCGTTGCGCAGCAGGTCGGGCTCGCGCTCGCAGCGCTCGCGCACGCCCAGGAAGCCCTGCTGGCTGCGGTTGCGCACCGACAGCACGTAGTTGCGGCCGACGAACACGTTGACCTCGCCCACGTTCACGCTGTGCTCGCCTTCGGCTTCGGCCGAAGGCTCGACTAGGTGCATCACGACGAACAGCGAGTCGCCGTACTCCTCCACCTTGGGCCGCTGGTGGCCGTGCTGGGCGTCTTCGACGGCCAGCGGGTGCAGGTCGAATTCGTCCTGCATCTGCGCCAGTTCTTCGGGCGTGGCGTCGCTCAGCGCCACCCAGACGAAACAGCCGGCGCGGGAGATGTAGTCGCTGATGTCCTCGACGGGAATGTCGGCGAGCTTGGCGCCGTTTTCATAGGCCACGCAGTTGATCAGCATCGGAGCACTTCCATCGTCGAACTTGAAGGGAGGTCAGGCCGCCGCATCGGTCGGTGCGGTCGCGGCCAGGCGGGCCGTGTCGGCCAGCGAGGCCTCGATGGCCTGCGTCTCGCGCGCGAGCAGGGCCAACCCCTGGTCGGCGAACGCGCGGTGGCTGGCCACGTCGGCCCACAGGCTCGCCGCGGCTTCGGCACACGTCAGCGACGTGAAGCGGATGCGGCCCTTGGCGAGCGCGACGAAGCGCTGCTCGCGCAGCGGATCGGCCCGGTCCCAGGCGCCGCCGATGAGCACGCGCTTGCCGCGCTTGATGCGGGGCTCGCGCTCGGCGAAGAAAGGCAGCTTGGCGCCGAACCAGCCCGGCAGGCCCGTGTTCAACGCGGTGTCGAAGGCCGAGGGCGCGGCGTGCGCCTTGGCGAATTCGCGCAGCGTGCCGAGCTGGTAGAGCGCCGGGTCCTTGGCGCCGCCCGTGCCTTCGACGGGTCGGATGACGGACGGGCCGGTGTTGCCCGTGCCCGTGCGCCCTTCGGGTCGTTTCGACTTGCGCAGGTCCGCCAGTTGGGCTGGCGACATGCACAGATACAGCGCCGCGAGGTCAGCGGGCAAGGTGGCGGTGTCCGGGAGCGCGTCCGCTGCAGGGCCTTTGATTTCATCCGACGGGGCCATGGGCGCCTTTGTTCTTCACGCGGGGTTTGCGCCGAGGGATTTTAGGAGGGGCGGTGCAGGCCGCCCGGCCGCGTCAGTGCTCGGGGCCGCTCTGCCCCTGCCCCTGCGGCTCGGGCGCTGGGGCCGGCAGCCATTGCAGCTCGTCCGGCAGGTACGGCCGCGACCAGCTCATGCCGTCCAGCCGCACGCGCAGCGTGAGCCCCCGCACGGTGGTCACGGTGCCGGGCTGCCCGTGCACCAGCACCCTGGCGCCCTTGCGGGCGGGCACATGAAATCGTTTCCGGATGTCCTCGTAGCTCACTGGGGTCTCCATCGATGAAGGTCGCGTGCGCCCGCGTAGTCATGCGCATGCGCATGACTACGCGCGGGGGACGCCTCTGGATTCAGGAACGGCCAAAGGGCGCGTGCGGCGGGGCGCCGCGCCTGGAACAGGCCACGTGGTGGATCTGCGCTGGATCCCCACAAAGTTCACGGTCATCGGGACCGGCATGGTGCCACGCGAGGCGAAGCCCCCCGACGTCTCTCGACAATGCCGCCCCAGGGAGGAGTCATGGCGCGTGGAACGCATCAGGCTTCACGTATAAAATCTTATACATGCGAGTGCGTCAATGGACGAGAAGGAAATCCGCTGGGTGGGCTCGTCCTATGCGGACCTGCTGGCCTTTCCCGTGGAACCGCGCCGCGCGGCGGGTTTCGAACTGGGCAAGGTGCAAGCCGGGCTGGACCCGACGGACTGGAAGCCCTTCAACGATGTGGGGGCCGGCACATGGGAAATCCGGCTGCGGGACGCCAGCGGCATCTACCGCGTGATGTACGTGACGAAGTTCGAGGAAGCGGTCTATGTCCTGCACTGCTTTCAAAAGAAGACACAGGCCACCAGCCCGCAAGACAAGGCCATCGCAGAAGCGCGCTACCGCGCCGTGATCCACGCCAGGAAGGACACACCATGAAGACAGACACAGCCATTCGCCACGTCACCCCGCCGGGCGCCAACCTCTTCCTCGAGCTGGGCTTTGCGCCGGCCGAGGCCCGCCGCCTGCAGGCCGCCTCGCACAAGCAGATCAACGACACCCGGCTGCTGAAGCAGCAGCTCATGGAGGCGCTGGCCGACTGGATCGCCGAGCACCAGCTGAAGCAGGCCGAGGCGGCCGAGATCCTGATGGTTTCGCGCCCCCGGGTGTCGGACGTGGTGAACAAGAAAACGACCAAGTTCACCATCGACACGCTGGTCGAAATGCTCAGCCGCATCGGCAAGCCGGTCACGTTGACCGTCGGCTGATCTCCGTTCGCCCGTCCCCGATAATCCCCGAGTGAAAACGACGACTGCCCACCCCGCCCCCTCCTCCAGCGACTTCTCCGGGCACACGCCCATGATGGCGCAGTACCTGGGCCTCAAAGCCGACCATCCGGACACCCTGCTGTTCTACCGGATGGGCGATTTCTACGAACTGTTCTGGGCCGACGCCGAAAAGGCCTCGCGCCTGCTCGACATCACGCTCACCCAGCGCGGCCAGTCGGCCGGGCAGCCGGTGCTGATGTGCGGCGTGCCCTTCCACTCGGTCGACACCTACCTCGCGCGGCTCATCAAGCTGGGCGAATCCGTGGCCATCTGCGAGCAGGTGGGCGAGGTCGGTGCCAGCAAGGGGCCGGTCGAGCGCAAGGTGGTGCGGGTGGTCACGCCCGGCACGCTGACCGACTCGGAACTGCTCAACGACAAGAGCGATTCGCTGCTGCTCGCCGTGCATGCGGGCACGCGCAATTTCTGCGGCCTGGCCTGGCTCAGCGTGACGGGCGCCGAGCTGCGGCTGGCCGAGTGCCCGGCCGACGCGCTCGAAGCCTGGATCGCGCGCATCGCGCCGAGCGAGCTGCTGTACAGCGCCGAGGTCACGCCCGCGTTCGAGCAGCGCCTGAAGGCCGCGCGCGCGGCCGTGCCGTTCACGCTGTCGCTGCGTCCGGCCTGGCAGTTCGACCCCGGCCTGGGCGAACGCAAGCTCAGCGAGCAGATGGGCAGCCACAGCCTCGCGGCCTGGAACGCCGAATCGCTGGGCAACGCGCACGCCGCAGCCGCCGCGCTGCTGGGCTATGCCGAGCACACGCAGGGCCGCGCGCTGTCGCACGTGCGGCGCCTGTCGGTGGAGCGCGACGGCGACCTGATCGAGCTGCCGCCCACCACGCGCCGCAACCTGGAGCTGGTGCAGACGCTGCGCGGCGAAGACTCGCCCACGATGTTCTCGCTGCTCGACACCTGCATGACGGGCATGGGCAGCCGCCTGCTCAAGCGCTGGCTGCTCTCGCCGCGTCGCGACCGCAGCGAAGCCCAGGGCCGGCTCGACGCCATCGGCGCGCTGCAGTCCCCCGGGCCCGGCGCCACGGCCGCGCCCTGGCGCACGCTGCGCGAGCAGCTGAAGAACACCAGCGACGTGGAACGCATCGCGGCGCGCATTGCGCTGCGCCAGGTGCGCCCGCGCGAACTGGTGGCGCTGCAGCTCGCGCTGGCGAAGGCCGAGCAGCTGGCGCCGCTGCTGCCGGGCGCCGCGGCGCTGCTGGCGCAGATCACCGAACGCCTCGCACCGCCGCCGGGTTGCGCCGACCTGCTGGTGCGCGCGATCAAGCCCGATCCGTCGGCGCTGGTGCGCGACGGCGGCGTGATCGCCACGGGCCACGACGCCGAGCTCGACGAGCTGCGCGAGATCAGCGAGAACTGCGACGACTTCCTGCTCAAGCTCGAGATCAGCGAGCGCGAGCGCACCGGCATCAGCAACCTGCGCGTGCAGTTCAACCGCGTGCACGGCTTCTACATCGAGGTGACGCAAAGCGCGCTCTCGAAGGTGCCCGACAACTACCGCCGCCGCCAGACGCTGAAGAACGCCGAGCGCTTCATCACGCCCGAGCTGAAGGCCTTCGAAGACAAGGCGCTGAGCGCGCAAGACCGCGCGCTGGCGCGCGAGAAGTGGCTGTACGAGCAGTTGCTCGATGCGCTGCAGCCGTCGGTGCCGGCGCTCACGCAGCTGGCCGGCGGCATTGCCGCGCTCGACGCGCTGTGCGCGCTGGCCGAGCGCTCGCACACGCTGAACTGGCGCGCGCCGACCTTCGTGTCGCACCCGTGCATCGAGATCCAGCAGGGCCGCCACCCGGTGGTGGAGGCGCGGCTGGCCGAGAAGTCGTCGGGCGGCTTCATTGCCAACGACACGCAGATGGGGCCGCAGCAGCGCATGCAGATCATCACCGGCCCGAACATGGGCGGTAAGTCGACCTACATGCGGCAGGTGGCCATCGTGGTGCTGCTGGCCTCCATCGGCTCGCACGTGCCGGCCACGGCCTGCCGGCTCGGGCCGATCGACGCCATTCACACGCGCATCGGCGCGGCCGACGACCTGGCCAACGCGCAGTCGACCTTCATGCTCGAGATGACCGAGGCCGCGCAGATTTTGCACAGCGCCACGGCGCAGTCGCTGGTGCTCATGGACGAAATCGGCCGCGGCACCAGCACCTTCGACGGCCTGGCGCTGGCAGCCGGCATCGCGGCGCAGTTGCACGACCGCAGCAAGGCCTTCACGCTGTTCGCCACGCACTACTTCGAGCTCACCGAGTTCCCGGCCACGCACCACGGCGCCGTGAACATGCACGTGAGCGCGACCGAGTCGGGCCGCGACATCGTGTTCCTGCACGAGATGCAGCCGGGCCCGGCGAGCAAGAGCTACGGCATCCAGGTGGCGCGCCTCGCGGGCATGCCCGCGGCGGTGGTCAACCACGCGCGGCAGGCGCTCGATGCGCTCGAATCGCAGCATGCGCAAACGCGTGCGCAAGTCGACCTGTTCGCGCCGCCGCCAGCCACCGAAACCCCCATGGCCAGCGCCGTAGAATCCGCGCTGGCTGCCCTCGACCCGGACGCCATGAGCCCGCGCGAAGCCCTCGACGCGCTCTATGCCCTCCAGAAACTGAACGCACGTGAACGCAGTACCGCATGAGCGGGCCCAGTTCCTGCAAGGCGAACCCATGACTTATTGCGTAGGCATCAAACTCAACGCCGGCCTGGTGTTTCTCTCCGACTCGCGCACGAACGCGGGGGTGGACCACATCAGCACCTTCCGCAAGATGATCGTCTACGAGCAGCCGGGCGACCGCGTCATGGTGCTGCTGTCGTCGGGCAACCTGAGCATCTCGCAGTCGGTGCGCGAAATCCTGCAGATCGAAGAGCTGCGCGAAACGCGCGAAGACGGCACGCAGGGTGAACCCATCACCATCTGGAACGCCAAGAGCATGTTCGACGCCGCACGCGTGCTGGGCTCGGCCGTGCGTCACGTGTACGACCGCGACGCCGAAGCGCTCAAGCATGCGGGGCTGGACTTCAACGTGTCGTTCATCTTCGGCGGGCAGGTCAAGGGCGAAGGCATGCGCCTGTTCCTGGTCTACGCCGCGGGCAACTTCATCGAAGCCACCACCGAGACGCCCTACTTCCAGGTCGGCGAGTCGAAGTACGGCAAGCCCGTGCTCGACCGCGTGCTCACCCCCGAGACGCCGCTGGACGAAGCCGCCAAGTGCGCGCTGGTGTCGATGGACTCGACCATGAAGTCGAACCTGTCGGTGGGCCTGCCGCTCGATCTGGTGGTGTACGAGGCCAACAAGCTCGAGACCGACCGCGTGATCTGCATCGACGCCGACAACCCCTACTACCGCATGATGCACAACAGCTGGGGCCAGAAGCTGCGCGAGGTGTTCGACAGCATCGAAGACCCGGTGTGGGACGACAGCGCCACCGAACACCCGCTGCGGATGCCGGCCACGCGCCACAGCCCGCTGCGCAAGATCTCCACGCCCGACGAAAAGCTCATCTGAATCTGTCCGTGCCTCCTGTCATCTTTTCGCACGGCAACAGCTTTCCGGCGAGCACCTACCGCGTCGTTCTCGACAGCCTTCGCAACCGGGGCTTCGAGGTCGACGCCATCGAGAAATTCGGGCACGACCCGAAGTACCCCGTCACCGACAACTGGCCGCACCTGGTGCAGCAGCTGGCCGACTTCGCCAAGCTGCGCGCCGACCGCGCGGGCGGCCCGGTGTTCCTCATCGGCCATTCGCTGGGCGGTTTCCTGAGCCTGATGTGCGCGGCGCGCCACCCCGAGCTGGCGCGCGGCGTGCTGCTGATCGACTCGCCGATCCTCGGCGGCTGGCGCGCGAACACGCTCAACGTGGTCAAGCGCACGCCGCTCATGAAGAGCATTTCGCCCGGCGCCACCAGCCGCAAGCGCCGCAACAGCTGGGAGCATCGCGAGGCGGTGTTCGAGCACTTCCGCAGCAAGAAGGCGTTCGCGAAGTGGGACGAGCAGGTGCTGCACGACTACATCGACCACGGCACCTTCGACAGCGAAGACACGCGCTCGCTGAGCTTCGACCGCGACGTGGAAACCGCCATCTACAACACGCTGCCCCACACGCTGGGCGGGCTGCTGCGCCGCCATCCGATCAAGTGCAAGGTGGCCTTCATCGGCGGACGCCAGTCGGTCGAGATGAAGCAGGTGGGCATGGCGATGACCGAACAGGTCACCAAGGGCCGCATCACGATGCTCGACGGCAGCCACCTGTTCCCGATGGAAAAGCCGCTGGCCACGGCGGCGGCCATCGAGGCTTCGCTGCGCAACCTGATGTAGGTGGTGTTCAAGCGGTGCGGCAGGCGACCGCGTCGCCGACGCGCAGCACACCGCCACGCAGCACCCGCGCCGTCACGCCGCCATGCCCGCGCATGGCGTTGTAGCCCCCGGGGCCGAGCAGTTCCTCCATGCGCGAGCAGGGCTCGCAGGGCCCGGTGATCTCGAGGAGCACCTCGGGCCCGAGCGCCAACACCAGCGGCTGGTCGCGAAACAGCGAGCGTGCCGCCAGCAGGTTCAGCCCCGACACAACGAGGTTGCGGCGCAGCAGCCCCGCGTCGACCCCTTCCATGCGCTGCGCGAGCGCCGCGACAACCGGCAGGTGCTCCGCCTGGATCAGCGTGACCTGCCGCTTGCCACCGCCGCGCCCGGCACTGCTGCGGTCGCCGGCCAGGCCCAGCCCTTCGACCGCCAGCACCTCCTGCACCGACGCGACAGGCGTGCGCCGCGCGGGGCGCAGCAGGATGGCATCGAGCCGGCCGGGATGCGGAAACTGCCGGGTCAGGGCGTGGAGGTCGGACATGCGCCGCATTGTCCACGCGGACTTTTTTTGCGCGCCGCTGTCGGCCCGCCGCATACTGGCGCGTCCTTGGGGTTGAACCGACCTTCTTCGAAGCGACACGCACCGCGCCGACGATGACCACCACCGAGCTGAGCTGGATCGCCACCACGCTGACCGCCGCGCGCCCGCGCGCGGTGGCGGCGCTGCTGCGCTACTTCCGCGACCTGGACACGGCCGAGGAAGGTTTTCAGGAAGCCAGCCTGCGTGCGCTGCGGCACTGGCCCGAGCAGGGCCCGCCCGACGACCCGCTGGCGTGGCTGATCCTCGTGGGGCGCAACGCGGCGCTCGACGAACTGCGGCGGCGCGACCGGCACGATCCGTTGCCCGAAGAGGACGACGGCGACGCGGACGCGACCCTCGACCCCGACCTCGCCGAACAGCTCGACCAGTCGCACTACCGCGACGACGTGCTGCGCCTGCTGTTCGTCTGCTGCCACCCCGCACTGCCACTGGCGCAGCAGATCGCACTCGCGCTGCGCATCGTCTCGGGGCTGTCGGTGCCGGAGATCGCGCGCGCCTTCCTGGTCGGCGAGCGTGCGATGGAGCAGCGCATCACGCGCGCCAAGCAGCGCGTGGCCGCGGCCGGTCTGCCCTTCGATGCGCCCGGCGTGCGCGAACGCGGCGAGCGGCTGGCGGCCGTGGGCGCGGTGGTCTACCTGCTGTTCAACGAAGGCTACGCGGCCAGCGGCGGCACGGCCCATGTGCGCGTGGCGCTGTGCGAAGAGGCGATCCGGCTCGCGCGCCTGCTGTGCGACCTGTTCCCCGACGAGCCGGAGACCACCGGCCTGTGCGCCCTGCTGCTGTTGCAGCACGCGCGCGCCGATGCGCGGCTCGATGCGGCCGGCATGGTCGTGCTGCTCGAAGACCAGGACCGCACGCGCTGGCACCGCGCGGCGATCGACGAAGGCCTAGCCCTGCTCGACGCCGCGCTGCGCCGGCGCCGCGTCGGGCCGTACCAGCTGCAGGCGGCCATCGCGGCCACGCATGCGCGGGCCGCGCGCGCCGCCGACACCGACTGGGCCGAGATCGACCGGCTCTACGCCGGGCTCGAAAAGCTGCAGCCCTCGCCCGTGGTCACGCTCAACCGCGCGGTGGCCGTGGCCAAGGTGCGCGGGCCCGAGGCGGCGCTGGCGATGGTCGACGGGCTGGCAGAGCCGCTGTCGGCGTACTTCCACTTCCACGGCCTGCGCGGCGGGCTGCTGACGCAGCTGGGCCGCGCCGACGAAGCGCGCCGCGCCTTTGCCGACGCGCTCGCGTTGGCCCGCACCGCCGCCGAGGCCGCGCACATCCGCCTGCTGCTCGACCGCCTCGGCTCGGGCGCCTCTTCCGACTCCCTTCAAGCAAAGGACGCACGATGCTCTATTCCATCCTGATCTACGGTTCCGAAGCTGCGGCGGCCGGCTGGGCGCCCGAGGTCGAAGACGAGATGCTCGAGCGCCACACCGACCTGCGCGACGAGCTGCAGGCCGCCGGCCGGCTCGGCACCGTGCTGCGCCTGATGCCCGACACCGCCACCACCGTGCGGCACGCCGGCGCCGCGCATCCGCTGGTGACCGACGGGCCGTTCGCCGAGACGAAGGAGCAGCTGATGGGCATCTACATCGTCGAATGCGAGTCGCTCGAAGACGCGCGGCATGCGGCGCGGCGGCTGGACTTCGAGGGCGGCGTGTTCGAGATCCGCCCGGTGACCTGGTACGACCCGGGCGTGATCGCGCCGCGCATCCCGCAAGTCTGAAAAAAAATCCCACTGCGCTGTCGGATCAGCTGGGCCTGCGCCGTCCTTGGAACGAGCGCCCGCATGTCGCGGGCGCCAAACACTCCAAGGAGAAACGTCCATGCCCTCGAATGTCCCCTCTTTGCAAGACCGCTGCGCGGTGATCCACGGCGGCAGCGGTGCCCTCGGCGGCGCCATCGCCCGCGCCTTTGCACGCGAAGGCGCCCGCGTGTTCGTCACCGGCCGCAGCCGCGACAAGCTCGACGCGGTCGTGCGAGACATCGCCCAAGCCGGCGGCCATGCGCAGGCCGCGGTGGTCGATGCGCTGGACGAAGCAGCGATGCTGCGCCACGCGGCCGAGGTCGCCGAGCACACCGGCGGCATCGACCTCGCGTTCAACGCCGTCGGCGTCTTCCACGTGCAGGGCCGGCCGCTGGCCGAGCTGTCGCTGGAGGATTTCTTCCTCCCCATCCACGCCTACACGCGCGCCAACTTCCTCACCGCCAAGGCCGTGGCGCCGCACATGGCGGCACGCGGCGGCGGCGTGATCCTGTCGGTCTCGACGCCCGCCTCGCGCCTACCCGGCCCCGGGTACCTCGGGCATGCCGTGGCCTGCGCCGGCGTGGAGGGGCTCGTGCGCCACATGGCGGGCGAGCTGGCGGCCTTTCGCATCCGCACGGCCTGCATCCGCTCGCACGCGATTCCCGAGGCGGTGGCCGCGGGCTCGCACAGCGGCGAGGTGTTTCGCCCGGCGGCCGAGCGCATGGGCCTCACGGTCGAGCAGATGCTGGCCGCGCGGCCCGAGGGCCTGCTGGTCGAACGCCTGCCCTCGCTGGACCAGCTCGCGGGCACCGCGGTGTTCCTGGCCTCGCCGCTGGCCGGGGCCATGACGGGCGCAATAGTCAACCTGAGCGGAGGGGTCATCCTCGATTAGGGTTGTGGTCGCTTTGAATTAACATCAAGATACAAATAGGAACTTTAGAAACAGTCGTTTCATTTAAGAAAAAACGTTGCACCACGTACACCACGGCTCAAAAATGTCGTCCTATGTCTGCCCCTCTCCTGGAAGACGTTGAAGTGGTCTCGCTGAGCCCCGCGCTGGTGGTCGAAGACGATCCGGCGATGCGCGAGCGCCTGGCGTACGTGCTGTCGACGCTCGGATGCGACGAGCCCCAGATCGCCTGGGCCGACAGCCTGACCTCGGCCCGCTCGCTGCTGGAGCAGCAGCATTTCGGCGTGGCGCTGATCGACATCGGCCTGCCCGACGGCAGCGGCGTCGACCTGATCGAGTGGATGCACGAGCACCACCGGCTGGTGCCCGCGGTGGTGATCTCGGCCTGGCGCACCGAGGCCGTGATCTTCGCGGCGCTGCGTGCCGGCGCCATCGGCTACCTGCTGAAGGAACGCGACGACCTCGAGCTCAGCATCGCACTGCGCAGCATCGAGCAAGGCGGCGCACCGATCGACCCGGCCATCGCGCGCCGCATCCTCGGCTGGGTCGCGACCCAGCTGCCCAGCCTACCCTCGCCGCCCGACGACCCGTCGCTGACGCCGGCCACCACGCCCGTCATGCTGACGCCGCGCGAGCGCAAAATCCTCGAGCTCGTGTCGCAAGGGATGAGCAACCGCGACATGGCGGAGGCGCTGTCGATCTCCAGACTCACCGTGGAATGCCACACCAAGAACAT
Organism: Variovorax boronicumulans; assembly: GCF_009811375.1. NCBI lineage: Bacteria > Pseudomonadati > Pseudomonadota > Betaproteobacteria > Burkholderiales > Comamonadaceae > Variovorax > Variovorax boronicumulans. The sequence goes on along the minus strand of NZ_BKDH01000001.1, from coordinate 1,028,909 downwards.
CTACCGCAAGCTGGCCGTCAACTCGCGCACCGAGGCGGTCTACCAGGGCCGAAGGCAGGGCCTGCTGCGCTGAGGTTCCTCGCGGGCCTGCTGCTGTGGGCCCTGTGGCTGCTGCTTTCTACTGGCAGCGCACACGCACAAACACCGGTTGTTCCTGAACTTCGCGCCGAAGCCGCACGCGGCACCGGCTGGGACGACACGACCCCACCCGCCGACGGCTGGACGCCCGTCGCCCTACCCGACAGCTGGGCCACGCGCTGGCCCGGCTTCGACGGCGTGGTCTGGTACCGGCTGACCTGGGAGCAGCCCGCGCCGGTGACCGAAACCGGGCTGCTGCTGCACTACCTGAACATGGCCGGCGAGGTCTCGCTCAACGGCACGACGATCTGGCGCGACCGCAGCCTGGTCGAGCCGCTCACGCGCGCATGGAACTCGCCGCGCTACTGGCTGCTGGACGCGCCGCAATTGCGCGCCGGCACCAACACGCTGCTGGTGCGCGTCTCGGGCCTGTCGGCCTACCAGGCCGGGCTGGGGCCGGTGAGCCTGGGCACGCCCGCGGCCATGCAGGCCGAGTTCGGCCGCGAGCAGCTCATGCGGCGCGATCTGCAGGTGTTCGGCCTGGCGACCAGCGCGGCGGTGTCGGCCTTCTTCGCGGCGTGGTGGCTGCTGCGCCGGCGCGAGACGGCCTACGGTTGGTTCGCGGCAATGTCGGTGCTGTGGCTGCTGTTCGGCTACAACCAGATCGCCACCAGCCCGTGGCCCTTTGCCAGCAACCACAGCTGGCAGGCGCTGAACACCTCGCTGCTGCTGTTCTTCAGCGTGTCGTACGGCGTGTTCGTGCTGCGCTTTGCCGGGCGGCGCCTGCCGCGCCTGGAGATCGCGGCGTTCGCGGTGGCGGCCGTCGGCGTGCTCGACCTGTGGTTCGCGGGCACCGCCAACCTGCCCACCCACCGCGCGATCTGGACGCTGGTGGGCGGCCTCACGATCATCGTGGTGAACAGCAGCGGCATCTTCCACGCGCTGCGCCACCGGGGCAGCCCGATGCGTTCGCTCGCGCCGTTCATGGCGGTGTCGGCGCTCACGGGCGCGCACGACCTGCTGGTGTTCACGCAGGTGATCGACAGCAACATCTACTACACAACCATGTCCTCGTACGTGCTGCTCTTGGGCATGGCGCTCACGCAGGCCGGGCGCTTCGTGCAGAGCCTGCGGCGCATCGAGAACTTCAACACCGAGCTGATCGAGGAAGTGAACGCCGCCAAGGCCGAGCTCGCGTCCACGCTCGCGCAGCAGCACGCGCTGGAGCTCGCGCACGCGCGCATCGGCGAGCGCGTGGCGCTGGTGAGCGACCTGCACGACGGCCTGGGCGGCATGCTGGTGGGCAGCATCGCGACGCTGGAGCGCACGCCCGAGCACCTCAGCGCGCCGCAGCTGCTGGCGATGCTCAAGAGCCTGCGCGACGACCTGCGGCTGATCATCGACGCCACCGGCCGCGACGACGGCGCGCGCGCGCTCGGCGAATTGCTGGCGCCGCTGCGCTACCGCAGCGCGCAGCTGCTGGACGCCAACGGCATCGACTGCCGCTGGAAGGTGTCGGGCATCGACACGCTCGAACTCGCGCCCTCGCAGAGCCTGGACCTGATGCGCTTCCTGCAGGAGGCGCTGACCAACGTGCTCAAGCACAGCGCGGGCCGGCGCGTGGACGTGACGGTGGCGCGCGCGGGCGCCGAGCTGCAGCTCAGCGTGCGCGACGACGGCCGCGGGTTTGCAGTGGACGGCGTGAGCGGCGGCGCGGGGCTGCGCAACCTGCGGGCGCGCGCACGCCGCCTGGGCGCGCAGCTGCAGCTGCAGTCGCGCCCCGGCGAGACCCAGGTGGTTTTGCGGATGCCCTTGGGCGGCGCGGCGCCTACTTGACCAGCGCCAGCGTGCCCTTCATGAGCGACGCGTGCCCCGGGAACGAGCAGAACCACGCATAGCTGTCTCCCGCCTTGAGCTTGCTCACGTCGAAGCTGACGGCATCGGTCTCGCCGCCGCCGATGACCTTCGAATGCGCGATGACACGGGCATCGCCCGGCTTCACATAGGCCTTGTCCAGCCCCGCGCCGATGCCGTCCGCCGCCACGCCCTGCGCGTCGGCGGCCTTGCTCAGCACCCAGTTGTGGCCCATCGCGGCCTTGGGCAGCTTGCCGACGTGCTTGAGCTTCACGGTGAACTGCTTGCAGCTGGCCGGCACCGCGATGGCGCTCTTGTTGAACTGCATCGCGTCGTTGCCTTCGATCTCGATGTCGCAGGTGGCGGCCAGCACGGGGCCGGCAAGCAGCGCCGTGAAAAGCAGGGCCGCGGTGGTTCTCGTCTTCATCACATGGTTCCTTCGGTGAGGTGCCGATTCGGCACGCCCCACTGTGCGGTGGGCGTGCCGCGAAACACTTGCGATGAATCAATGCGCGGCGAAAAGCCTCAAAGCTCGAGCACCAGCCGGCCTTCGCAGGCACGCGAACAGCAGGCCATCATCTTCGTGTTCGCATCGCGCTCGCTGCGCGTGAGCACCACGTCGCGGTGATCGACCTTGCCGGCCAGCACGCGCACTTCGCACGAACCGCACAGGCCTTCCTCGCAGTCGCTCTGCACATCGACGTTGGCCGCGCGCAGGGCCGTCAGCAAGGTCTGGTCGGGCGGCACGGTGATCACGAGGCCGGAGTCTTTCAGCTCCACCTCGAAGGCATGTTCCTTCGACGGGTCGAGCGTGGCCAGCGTCGATTCGAAATGCTCCACGCGCAGCGCGCCCTCGGGCCATGCGGCGCAGCAGTCTTCGAGCGCTTCGAGCATGCGCAGCGGGCCGCAGGCATACACCTGCGCGCCGGGCACGGGCGTGGCCAGCAGCGCGTGCAGGTCGTTGCGCCGGCCTTCGTCGGCGGCATGCACGTGCAGGCGCCCGCCGTGCAGCGCGGCCAGTTCGTCGACGAAGGCCATGCTCGCGCGGCTGCGGCCGCTGTAGTGCAGTTCGTAGTCCATGCCCAGCGCCTTGGCGCGGCGCGCCATCGCGCTCACGGGCGTGATGCCGATGCCGCCGGCGATGAAGATCGCCTTCGGCAGCGACTCGTCGAGCCGGAAGTGGTTGCGCGGGCCGCGGATGCGCAGGCGGTCGCCCACCTTCACGTTCGCATGCACCCAGGCCGAACCGCCACGGCCTTCGGGCTCGTGCAGCACGGCGATCTCCAGCGCGTGGGCTTCGTCGGGGTCGCCGCACAGCGAGTACTGGCGCGACAGCTCGGGTGAGCCGCATTCCACGTCGATGTGCGAGCCCGGCGTCCAGCGCGGCAGCGGCTTGCCGTCGGGCGACACCAGGCGCAGCCGCACGACGCCGTCGGCCACCGGCGTCACGCGCTCGACCACCACGGGCCGCGCGATGGCGTGCGCCGACGGCTCCCCGATGCGCACGGGCACCTGCACGTCGCGCAGGCCGGCGTTGGCGCGCTCCGGGTTGGCGCGCGGGTCCCATTCGACCCACAGGTGCTCGGGGCCGCGGAACGAGGTGTTGGGCACGTAGCTGAAGCGTTGCTCCGACAGGCGCATGTGCGGCAAGCGGCGCGTGAACTCCTCCAGGAAGATCTGCATCTCCATGCGCGCCAGGTTCTTGCCCATGCACTGGTGCGAGCCGTAGCCGAAGGTCAGGTGGTCGCTGGCGTTGTCGCGGCGGATGTCGAACAGGTCGGCATCGGCGAAGTGGCCTTCGTCGTGGTTGGCCGACGAGGTGACGATCAAGAGGCGCGAGCCCGCCGGCAGGTCGACGCCGCCGACCTGCGTGTCCTTGGTGACGAGCCGGCGCCAGGCGGCCACCGAGCCGTTGTGGCGCAGGCACTCTTCCACGGCGTTGGGAATGAGGCCCGGGTCGTCGCACAGCTCCTGCCACACCTGCGGATGCTGCAGCAGCAGCTTCACGGCGTTGGCGGTGGCGTTGGCGGTGGTCTCGTGCGCGGCCACGATGCCGGCCATCATCATCGAGTGCAGGTACGAGTCGGTGACGACCTCGGGGTGCAGCATCTGCTTGCGGATGCCGTACTGCATCCAGCCCGGTGCGTCGGGGTCCTGGCGCATCTTGTCGAGCACCTTGCCGGCGTACTGCCAGAAGTTGCCGACGGCGTGCGCCACGGCCACCTGCTCTTCGGGCTTGGGGCGGCCCCAGGTGTTGACGGTGTGCGCGATGGAGTATTTGCGCAGCGTGTCCATGTCTTCCTCGGGCACGCCGAGAAAGTGCAGCGCCACGGTGAGCGGGATTTCCCACAGCATCTGGTCGACGAGGTCGGCGCGGCCGTCGTCGATGAAGCGGTCGACGTAGCTGCGCGCGAGTTCGCGCACCAGCGGCTCGTGGTGCTTCAGCGCCTCGGGCGTGAACGGGTCCATGAGCGCGCGGCGGCGCGGCATGTGGGCCGGCTCGTCCTCGTTCACCAGCGTGCGGTTGAGCGCAAAGCCGTAGCTTGCGAGCACGGCGTTGGCTTCTTCGCCCGTGGGCGTGATCTTCTCCAGCGCGTTCGACGGGCTGAAGGTGAGGTTGTCGCGGAACACCGCCTTGATGTCGTCGTAGCGCGTGATCACCCAGTAGCCCAGCTTGGGGCTGTAGAAGATCGGCTCCTGCTCGCGGGCCCAGCGCACGTACTCGGGCGGGTCTTGCTGGTAGCCGTCTTCGAAGGGGTCGAACTCGGCGGCGCGCTGGCTCACGGGGCAGCCGGTGGGCGTGCGCTCGGCGGAGAGCGCCCCGTGCGCGACGGGGCAGCCGGAGGTGCGCGAAGGCATGGCGGTATCGGACATGGCAGCAGACTCAGTCGAGCGTGATCTTCAGGTCGCGGATCAGCTTGTGCCAGCGCGCGGTCTCGGCCTTGAGCAGCTCGGTGTACTGCGCGGGCGTGTTGCCCACGGGCTCGACGCCGAAGTCGACCATGCGCTTGTTCACCGAGGGCTCGTGGATGGCGGCCACCAGCTGGCGGTTGAGCGTGTTCACCACGTCGGCCGGCGTGGCCGCAGGCACCACCACGCCGACCAGCGCGGCGGCCTCGACGTTCTTGTAGCCGAGCTCGGCGAAGGTGGGCACGTCGGGCAGTTGCGGCAGGCGCGTGGGGTTGGCCACGGCCAGCGGGCGCACCTTGCCGCCCTTGATGAAGCCGGCGCCGGCGGCCATGTCGACCATCATGGCCGGCAGCTGCCCGCCGACCACGTCGGCCAGCGCGGGCGCCGCGCCGCGGTACGGCACGTGGACCATGAAGAGCTTGGCCTCCACCTTCAGCAGTTCCATCGCCAGGTGGTGCGGGCTGCCCGCGCCGGCCGAGGCGTAGTTGATGCCGCCCGGCTTGGCCTTGGCCTGGGCGATGAAGTCCTTGGCGGTGGCAAAGCCCGAGTTGGCGCCGACCACCAGGATCATCGGGAACTTGCCCATCAGCGTGACGGGCGCCAGGTCCTTGGTGGGGCTGTAGCTCAGCGACTTGTACAGCGCCGGGTTGAACACCAGCGTGCCGTTGTCGGCCGAGAGCACGGTGTAGCCGTCGGCCGGGGCGCGCGCGGTTTCGGCGGCGGCCAGCGCGGTGTTGCCGCCCGGCTTGTTGTCCACCAGCACCGGCTGGCCGACCTGCGTCGACAGCGTCTGGGCAACGGTGCGCGCGAGGAAGTCGGAGCCGCCGCCCGCTGCGTAGGGCACGAGCCAGCGGATCGGCTTGGCGGGGAAGGTGGTCTGGGCGCTGGCGGCAGTGGCCAGGGCAGCCAGGGACAGGACCGCAAGGCCGCGGGCGAAGTGCTTCTTCATCGGGGTGTCTCCGGGGTGGAAATTGTGTATTGCGTAATTATCATACGCATTGCGTAATCACCAAACCACGGGTTTACCCGGCCACCGAGGCCGCCACCTAAGATGCCGACGACATGACCTCCCCCGCCGAAGCACCCTCTTCCCCTCCCCGCGAGCGCCGCCAGCGCGTGCAGTCCGCCGAGACCGGCATGGCCGTGCTCAAGGGCCTGGCGCACCTGGGCGGGCGCAGCAGCCTCACGGCGCTGGCCACCCACGTGGGCGAGAGCCCGGCCAAGGTGCACCGCTACCTCGCGAGCCTGATGGAGGAAAGCCTGGTGCGCCAGGACACCGCCTCGCAGCACTACTACCTGGGCCCCGAGGCGATCCAGATCGGCCTGGCCGCCATGCGCCAGGCCGACCCGATCCGCGCGGCCGAGCCCTGTCTGATCCGCCTGCGCGAATCGCTGGAGGTGACCTGCTTCGTCGCGGTGATGGGCAACAAGGGCCCGACCATCGTGCGCTTCGAGGAGCCGGGCCTGCCGGTGACGGTGAACGTGCGCGCCGGCTCGGTGATGTCGATGCTGTGGTCGGCCACCGGGCGCGCCTTCCTGGGCCTGCTCGACGAGTCGCGCGTGGTGGCGCTGGCCGAGCAGGAACTGGCCGACGCCACCGAGGACATGCGGGCGCTGCTCGATGCCGACGACCCCATCGGCGCGTTGCGCCGCGAGGTGCAGCAGGCGCACTGCGCCATCGTGCGGGACACCTACCTGCGCGGCATCAGCGCCGTGGCGGCGCCGGTGTACGACTACGCGGGAAGGGTGTGCGCCGTGATCACCGCGCTGGGCGCCACGGGCGGGTTCGACCCGGCTATCGACGGGCCGATCGCCATCGCCGTGCGGCGGGAGGCGAAGGCCGCCGGCGCGCTGCTGGGCGCGGCGGCCTGAAGCTGCAGGCTTATTCCGCCCAGACCACCGCGCCGGTCCACGCCGTGGCCAGCACCACGATGCCGAAGGCGATGCGATACCAGGCGAACGGAATGAAGTTGTGCGTGCTGATGTACTTCAGCAGCCAGCGCACGCACAGCCACGCGCTGATGAACGAGAAGGCCAGGCCCACCGTGAACATCGGAATGTCGGCCACCGACAGCAGCGCGCGCTCCTTGTAGAGGCTGTAGGCGCCCGCGCCGATCAGCGTCGGAATGGCCAGGAAGAACGAGAAATCGGTGGCCGCCTGGCGCGACAGGCCCAGCAGCATGCCGCCAATGATGGTCGAGCCGCTGCGGCTGGTGCCGGGGATCATCGCGAAGCACTGCACCAGGCCGACCTTGAGCGCGTCCCAGGGCGTCATGTCGTCCACGTGCTCGACGCGAACCGAGCCGGGCGGGCGCTTCTCGGCCCACAGGATGATGAAGCCGCCGATGATGAAGGTGCTCGCCACCACGGTCGGGATGAACAGGTGTGCCTTGATCATCTTGCCGAACAGGAGGCCCAGCACCACCGCGGGCAGGAAGCCGATGACGATGTTCAGCGCCAGCCGGCGCGCCTTGGGCTGGCGCGGCAGCGCCACCACGGTCGAATGGATCTTCTGCCAGTAGACCAGGATCACCGCGAAGATCGCGCCGGTCTGGATGGCGATGTCGAACACCTTGGCCTTGGCGTCGTCGAAGCCCAGCAGCGAGCCCGCAAGAATGAGGTGGCCGGTCGACGAGATCGGCAGGAATTCGGTCAGACCCTCCACGATGCCCATGACAGCGGCCTTGACCAGCAAAACGATATCCACGCGTACTCCTTGAAAGAGCGGCAATTATGGCGAGGCCATCGGTCAGGCCCTGTTCAGGCGCCGTTCCGCCGGTGGAACGCGAGGCAGCCCGCCCACGGAAATACCTAGTTCAGGTGATGTTCGACCTCGGCGCGTTAATACATATTGATAACAGTTATTCATCTGCGCCCGAAGGAGCATCCATGTCAACGTTCACCACCGGGAGTGAACTCGAGGACTGCGTCGCAGAAGAACGCCCCTCGACGCTCGACGACCATGTCGAAGACCGTCTCAAGAGCCCCTGCCAGCGGGAGCGGGAGCAGTGCCACGGCATGCTGCGCGTGGCCGAAGCCACCGGCGCCTCGGCCCACGAGCTGCGCCAGCTGACGCAGCGCCTGGCCGACATCGACCGCTGCGGCGCCAGCGCCTGCATCGTCGCGCAGGGCCATGTGGAGGCCGACCGCATGGCCTCCGGCCTGCAGGCCAACGCCGCCCTGTGCATCGACTTCCGGTTGCTGGAGCCGCTGGGCCCGGCCCATGACAAGAAATGGTTTGCGCGCTGGAAGTTCTGGAGCTTCCTGCTCGGCGCGGCCGGCCCGGTGGCCGCACTCACGCTGCAGGGCCTGGCGCTGCGGCCGGCCGAACCGCACGACGCGCACGCCGACCTGGTCGCCAAGTCGCGCAAGGTGCTCGAAAGCTGGCGCCGCACCTCCGACACCCTTTTCTGGCATGCGGTCGAAGACTACGTGCGCCAGCAGGCCTTCTCGCTCGAGACCCAGGCCTACCTGATGCACTGCGTGGCGTCGGTCTTCGCCGCCGACGCGCCCGTGCTGTGCGACGCCGAGCGCGAACGGCTGGCCGCCGTGCTCACCGACACCTACTGCGACGCGCTCGGCACGGCGGCGACCATGCCCTCGTCGGACATCTACCGCCGCCTGGCACAGGGCCTGGAAACCGACAGCGGCAACGCCGGCCCGGGCCGCCCGCTCGCACGCGGCGAGGCCGCGCAGGTGGCGATGACCACGCTGGTCACGGTCGTCGGCAACGGCGGCTCACACTGAAGCTGAAGCACGCCGGCGCAGCGCACGCACCGCGCTGTCGACCGTCGTCAGCACCGGCAGTCCACTCGCTGCCTCGCAAGCACCACGCGCCCGCGCCATGCTGAACTGAGCCAGGGCGATGCGCGTGCAACCGCGCGCGCGCAGCGCGGCGGCCTGTTCGGCGATGAGCGCGTCGTGGCGCTGCGTGTCGCCCGCATCGAGCGCGGCCAGCGCGCCCTCGGCCAGCGCGAGTTCGAGCGCCATGCCCGAAGGAAACTCCGGCGGCATCGATTCCAGCGTGCGCGCGAAAGTCGCGATCAGGCCCAGCCGGCCTTCGCCCTGCACGGCCTCTTCGATCATGGCCTCGTTGGGCTTGAGCACCGGAATGCCCGCGTGCCGCTGCGCCACCGCCTCGATGCACGGCCCGAAGGCCGAGCAGGTGAAGAGGATGCCGCGCGCGCCCGTGTCCACCGCGTACTGCGCCAGCCGCTGGAAGCGCTCGTGCATCGCCGCGTCGAGCCCCTTGCCGTCGCGCGCGAGGTCGGCCGAGAGGCTGTCGTCCAGCAGGTTCATGCGCACCGCCTCGGGCCAGTCGCGTGCGAAGGCTTCGTTGATGGGGGCGACGGAATGCGAGAGCGCGTGGATGAGGGCGATGCGTGTCATGAAGTCAGGTGAGATCAGATGCCCTTGGACGACGGGTTGGCAAAGGCCTCCTTCGTCTCGGCATTGAGCGGGTAGTTGATGTTGATGCCCTTGGGCGGAATCGGCGACATGAACCACTTGCTGTAGAGCTTTTCCATCTCGCCGGACTTCATCATGCCCGACACCACGCGGTCCACCAGCGCCTTGAAGGCCGGATCGTCCTTGCGGAACATCAGCGACTGGTTCTCGGTGCGCAGGCTCTCGCCGGTGATAACGAAATCCTTCGGGTTGCGCGCGTTGGCGATCTGGCCCGCCAGCAGGATGTCGTCGAGCACGAAGGCCTGCGCGCGACCGCTCTCGACCAGCAGGAACGAGTCGGTGTGGTCCTTGCCCGAGAGCTGGTTCACCTCGAGGCTGCGGCCCTTGTCGGCCGCGCGCAGCAGGCGAAACGACGTGGTGCCGGCGGTGGTGACCACCGTCTTGCCCTGCAGGTCGGCGATGCTCTTGATGCCCGAATCGGCCTTCACCAGCGTGCGCACGTTGTAGCGGAAGATGTCCGGCGAGAAGGCCACCTGCGACTGGCGCTCGACCAGGTTGGTGGTGGAGCCGCACTCGATGTCCACCGTGCCGTTCTGCACCAGCGGGATGCGGTTGGCCGAGGTCACGGCCTGGTACTTGATGTCGAGGGCCGGCAGCTTCAGCTCGGTCTTCACCGCCTCGACAATGCGGTTGCAGATCTCGATGCTGTAGCCCACGGGCTTGAGGTTGGCGTCCAGGTACGAGAAGCCGAACGAGGCCTCGCGGTAGCCGAAGGTGATGGCGCCGCTGGCCTTGATCTTGGCGAGCGTGTCGTTGGCGGGCTGCGCTTGTGCGGGAGCGGTCGGTGCCAGGGCGGCAAGGGCCAGCGCGAAGGCGGCGGCGGCGATGGAAAGCGACGGGCGAAGCTGGGGCATGGAACGCTCCTCGGAACGGCGGTTGAAGAAAAAAGGGGCGGTGGCTCAGCGCGTCACGCCGCGCGTGACCGCGTCGACCGAGGCCGTGAGCCGCGCGACGATTTCGTGCAGGTGGTCGCGTGTCGCGATGTACGGCGGCGCCAGCAGCACGTGGTCGCCCTGGCGGCCGTCCACCGTGCCGCCGAAGGGGTAGCACAGCAGGCCGCGCGCCATCGCGTCCTTCTTGAGGCGCGCGTTCACGGCCAGGGCCGGATCGAAGGGCTGCTTGCTCGCGCGGTCGGCCACCAGCTCGACGCCCCAGAAGAAGCCGCGACCGCGGATGTCGCCCACGTGCGGGTGCTCGCCCAGCGCCTCGGCCAGCATCGCGCCGAAGGCGATGCCGTCGTCGCGCACCTTGGCGACCAGGCCGTCGCGGCGGATCACCTGCTGCACCGCGAGTGCCGCCGCGCAGGCCATCGGATGACCCAGGTAGGTGTGGCCGTGCTGGAAGAAGCCGCTGCCCTTGGACATGGCCTCGACGATGCGGCGCTGCGCCAGCACCGCGCCGATCGGCTGGTAGCCGCCGCCCAGGCCCTTGGCGATGGTCATCAGGTCGGGCACCACGCCCTCCTGCTCGCAGGCATGCAGCGAACCGGTGCGGCCCATGCCGCACATCACCTCGTCGAGGATCAGCAGCACGCCGTACTTGTCGCAGACCTCGCGCACGGCCTTGAAATAGCCCGGCACCGGCGTGAGCACGCCGGCGGTGGCACCGCCCACGGTCTCGGCCACGAAGGCGATCACGCGGTCAGCGCCCTGCGCGACGATGGCCGCTTCCAGCTCATCTGCCAGGCGCAGGCCGTACTGCTCGGCGCTTTCACCTTCGCGCTGCTCGCGGTACGGATAGCACGGCGCGACGTGCGTGGCCGGCACGAGGATGGGTGCGAAGGGCTCGCGCCGCCAGGCGTTGCCGCCCACCGCGAGCGCGCCCAGCGTGTTGCCGTGGTAGCTCTGGCGGCGCGCGATGAAGTGCGTGCGCTGCGGCTGGCCGATCTCCACGAAGTACTGGCGCGCCATCTTCAGCGCCGACTCGACCGCCTCGGAACCGCCGCTCACGAGGTACACGTGGCTCATGCCTTCGGGGGCAGAACCGATGAGTTCGTCGGCCAGCTGCTCGGCCACCTCGCTCGTGAAGAAGCTGGTGTGGGCGTAGGCCAGTGTGTCGATCTGCGCGTGCATGGTGGCCATCACCTCGGGATGGCCGTGGCCGAGCGAGGACACGGCCGCGCCGCCCGAGGCGTCAAGGTACTCGCGCCCTTCGGCGTCGCGGATGAACATGCCCTGCGCGCTGGCGGCAACAGGCGGGGTCTGGCGAAGGTGGCGGTGGAAGACGTGCGTCATGGCGGGAGGAAAGCGGGGGCCTGTGTTTGGAACTAACGTTTCGGCCGAATTATTGTTTGGAACATTTGTTCCGTCAACTCCCGGGATTTCCCTGCTCCGGTACATTCGTTCCAGACACCGCACGAAAAGAGACACCGCCATGAGCGCTGCGCCGGGCCGCCCCAAGCAAGCTCGCACCGCAGTGCGAAGCACGAAGGTATTTCGATGAACGCCAAAGAACAGATCCGCCAACGCTTCAACGACCTGAGCCCTGCCCTGCAGCAGGTGGCGCGCTACGTGCTCGACCACCCCAACGAAGTGGTCACGGGTTCGATGCGCAACGTCGGCACGCGCGCGCAGAGCACGCCGGCCACGTTGGTGCGTTTCGCGCAGCACCTGGGCTTCGAGGGCTGGCCGCAGCTGAAGGAGGCCTTCGCCGCCGACATGGGCCTGGGCACCGAGACCTACGGCGGGCGCGCCAAGCAGCTGGTGGGCCGCGTCGCCGACCAGGGCCTGGCAGGCGAGATGTTCGAGGTGCAGCGGCGCAACCTGGAGCTCACGCACCAGCAGAGCGGGCCGGCGCTGCTCAAGGCCTGCGCGCTGCTGGAGAAGGCGCCGGCCGTGCACGCGGCGGGCTTTCGCGCCTGCTTTCCGATCGCCTTCTCGTTCGTGTACGTGTACCGGCTCTTTCGCACCAGCGTGCACCTGGTGGACGGCCAGGGCGGCTCGCTCGAGATGCAGCAGCGCGCCTTTGCCAAGGGCGACGCGCTGGTGGTGGCGAGCTTTGCGCCCTACTCGCGCGAAGCCTTGCAGGTGGCCGAGGCGGCGAAGGCGGCCGGTTGCCGCATCGTGGCGATCACCGACAGCGTGACCTCGCCGCTGTCGCTGCTGGCGGACGAGACGCTGCTCTTCACCATCCACAGCCCCTCGTTCTTCCCGTCGGTGGCGGCCGGCGTGGCCGTGACGGAAGCGCTGGTCGAACTGCTCGCGAGCCGCGCGGGCAAGCCGGTGATCCGGCGCATCGACCAGGCCGAGGCGCAGCTGTTCGAGTCGGGGGCCTACCTCATGGCGCCGGTGGCGCGCGGCGGCTGATCAGGCGAGCGCGCGGGTGCGGCCGGCGCTCTGGCGCAGGTAGAGCACCAGCAGGTCGCGGTTGGCGTTGATGTGCTCGCGCATCGCGGCTTCGGCGCCCGAGGCCTCCTGCCGGCCGAGCGCCTCGACGATGCAGCGGTGCTCTTCGAGCGCCTGCAGGGCCTGGCTGTGGCGGTACAGCAGCATCGCGGCGTCGTGCCTGTGCGGGCGCGAGCGGCTGTCGAAGATCACCGGCAGCTGGCAGGCGCGCTGCACGGCCTCGCTGAGCCAGCGGTTGTCGGCCAGCGACAGCAACTTGTGGTGGAAGGCCTGGTTCAGGTCCTGCCACTGGTCGGCCCGCTCGTCGGTCCATTCGCCGCTGTCGTGCAGCAGCGCATGCTGCTCGTCGACCATGGCCGTCAGTTCGGCCAGCGCCTCGTCGTCCAGGCCGCGCTCGCTGAGCAGGCGGCAGCCCATGCCTTCGAGCGTGGCGCGCACGCTGAAGGCGTCGAACACGTCCTTGGCGTCGAAACGGCGCACCTGGAAACCCCGCTGCGGGTGGTAGACCAGCAACCCCTCGTCGGCCAGCCGCGCCATGGCGCCGCGCACAGGGGTGCGCGACACGCCAAGCTCGTTGGCGAGCGAAATCTCCATCAGGTGGGCGCCGGGGGCGATCGCACCGTCGAAGATGCGGGTGCGCAGCGTGTCGGCCACGGACAGAACGCGCGTCCGCGAGGGATCTGGGGGGGTCATCGAAAGTCGGAAACAGGGGACGGCCGGAAGCGGGCCGCGCGGATGGTACGGCGGCGTATCGAAGCTTCATATCCCCAATTTCCGTAAAAATACCGTTCTGGCGACTTTTTCGAGAATTACGGAAAAATTATTAACTTCTGTAAACAACCACCCCGGTTTCTGCGTTACCGCCCCGCTGTTTCTGCCGCCAGGTGGATCGCGGCGCGAATCCGGGGGTAGGTGCCGCAGCGGCAGATGTTGCCGCGCATGGCGTCCGACACCTGGTCGTCGCTGGGCTTCGGGGTCGCCTTGAGCAGCGCGCAGGCCGACATGAGCTGGCCGCTCTGGCAATAGCCGCACTGCACCACGTCGACCTCGGTCCAGGCCGCGCGCAGGGCGTCGGCCTCCCGGCCCTTCAGGCCCTCGATGGTGGTGACTTCGCGCCCGCCCACGGCCTCCAGCGGGGTGACGCAGGAGCGCACGGCCTGGCCGTCCAGGTGCACGGTGCAGGCGCCGCACAGCGCCTTGCCGCAGCCGAACTTGGTGCCGACGAGCTTCATTTCGCCGCGCAGCACCCACAGCAGCGGGGTGTCGGGCTCGGCGCTCACGGTGGCGGTCTGGCCGTTGATCTTCAGCGTGGTGGTGGTCATGGGGTGTCTTTCTTGCTGTTCCGGGAGATCAGGCCAGCCGCAGAGGCAGGCTGCGCAGGCGCTGGCCGGTCAGCGCGAACACGGCGTTGGCCACGGCGGGCGCGATGGGCGGCGTGCCCGGCTCGCCCACCCCGCCGGGCGGCACCTCGGCGCCGGTGCCGGCGAGGATGTCGACCTCGATGGCCGGGCACTCGTCGATGCGCAGCGGCGTGTAGTCGTGGAAGTTGCTCTGCTGCACCTGGCCGCGCGCCACGGTGATCTCGCCACGCAGCGCGGCCGACAGGCCGAACACGATGCCGCCTTCCATCTGCTGGCGGATCAGGTTCGGGTTGACCGGCAGGCCGCAGTCGATCACGCACACCACGCGGTGCACGCGGATCTGCCGCTCGGGCGTCACCGACACCTCGGCCACCTGCGCCACGATGCTGCCGAAGGCGCGGTGAATGGCCACGCCGCGCGCGCGCTTCGTGCCGTCGGGTCCGTCGGCCAGCGGCTCGCCCCACTTCGAGAGTTCGGCCACACGCTTGAGCACCGCCAGGTGGCGTGCGTCCTTGGCGAGCAGGCCGGCGCGGAAAGCCACCGGGTCCTTGCCGGCGGCGACGGCGCATTCGTCGATGAAGCTCTCGACGAAGAAGCCGTTCTGCGAATGCGCCACCGAGCGCCAGATGCCGGTGGTGACGGCCGACTCCACCGGCACATGCGCCACGCGGGCCTGTGGGAAGTCGTAGGCGGTGTTCCAGGCGCCGTCGGTCGAGTTGTCCATGAAGGACGGCGCACCCAGGCTGGAGCCGGCGCTGGTGGTCTGCCACGCGACCAGCGCACCCGCCGCGTCGAAGCCGGCCTTGCACAGCGCCACGTAGGCCGGGCGGTAGAAATCGTGCGTCATGTCTTCCTCGCGCGACCAGATCAGCTGCACCGGCGCGCCGCCGGCCTCGCGTGCGAGCTGCGCGGCCTGCACCAGGAAGTCGATGAAGTAGCGCCGCCCGAAGCCGCCACCCAGGTAGGTGACGTGCAGCGTGACCTTCTCGGCATCGATCCCCAGCGCCTTGGCGACCGCCGCGCGCGCAAAGCCCGGCGCCTGCGTGGGCGCCCAGACGGTGGCGGCGCCGTCCTTGAACTGCACGGTGCAGTTCATCGGCTCCATGGTGGCGTGCGCCAGGAAGGGCACGCGGTACTCGACCTCGATCGTGCGCGCAGCGGACTTCAGCGCCGCCGCCACGCCGCCGGTATCGAGGCGCGCGTTGCCCGCGTCGGCGTCGAGCGTGCGCGCGAGGCGGTCGATCATCTCGGCGCTCGACAGGCTCGCGGCCGGGCCGTGGTCCCATTCGATGTCGACCTGCTTCAGCGCACGCATCGCGTGGTACGGCGTGTCGGCAATCACGGCCACGCCGCCCGCCGTGCTGCCGGTGCCCACGAGGCTCGCGGCCACCGGTTCCAGCGGCATCACCTTGCGCACGCCGGGCAGCGCCTCGGCCGCCTTGGCGTCGAAGCGCGCGACGCGGCCGGCCAGCGTCGGGCACATGGCGATGCTGGCGTACAGCAGGCCCGGCGGCAGCACGTCGATGCCGTAGGTGGCCGTGCCATTGAGCTTGCCGGCGTTGTCAATGCGCCGCTGCGGCTGGCCGATGACGCGGAAGTCGGCTTGCGCCTTGAGCTTCACCGCCGTGGGCAGCGGCTGCTGCGCGGCCTTTGCCGCGAGTTCGCCGAAGCGCGCGCTGCGGTTGGAGGCCGGGTGCAGCACGCGGCCGGCCTCGGTGCGGCATTCGCCGGCGGGCACCTGCCACTGCGCCGCCGCCGCGCCCACCAGCATGAGGCGCGCCGACGCACCGGCCTCGCGCACCGGGCCCCACTGGTCGGTGACGCTCGACGAACCGCCCGTGCCCGAGAGCCCCGGGATCGTGCGCAGCAGCTTGCCCACGACCTGGTGCGCCGCGCGCTTGCCGAAGCCCTCGTCGCCGGGCTTGAAGGGCAGCGCGTCGAGGATCATGGCCTGGTTGTTGTAGATGGCGTCGAAGCCGGCCTGCTCGAGCCGCACCTGCGACACCGCGGCGTCCATTTCTTCGGCCAGCAGCATCGCCAGGCCGGTGTGCGTGCCCTGCCCCATTTCCGACTGCGTCATCACCAGCGTGACGGTGTCGTCGCTGCCCACCTTGACCCAGCCGTTGAGCGCGACCTGCCCGTTGCCCGCCGGCAGCGGCGCGCCGGGCACGAGGCGCGAAGCCGCCGGCGTGGCGGCCCAGCCGACGACCAGGGCGCCGGCGGCGCCGAGGGTGCCGAGCACGAAGTGGCGGCGTTTGAGTTGGGGCATGGCGTGGTCTTTCTTCGGTGGGGTCTTGTCGTTCGTGCGGAAGGTGTCGTCGTCGTCAGGGCGGCACGGCGATGCCTTGCCAGAAGATCTCGAAGCCGGCTTCGGCGTAGTCGAAGGCCTCGTGTTCATCACCGGCCTGCGCGATGTAGCCGACCGTGGTCTCGGCCATCGCCGTGAGCATCGCGCCCAGAAATTCCATCGGCCGCTCGACGACCAGCCCGCGCCGCATGCACTCCTGCGCCACCGCTTCCAGCCGCGCGAACGGCGCCATGCCGGCGGCGCGGCTCTCGTCGCTCAGTTCGTCGGAGACCTTGAGCTGCGCCAGCACGCGCAGCTTGCCGGGGTGCGCCACGCCCCAGCGCACGTAGCGGTCCCAGATGTGGCGGAACTGGGTGCGCGGGTCGGCGGCCTCGGGCCAGTCGGCCAGCATCACGCCGGCCAGCTCGGTCTTCAGCGCGCGGTACAGCGCGTCGGTCAGCAGCGCCTTGCTCGCGAAATAGGTGAACAGCGTGCCCTCGGCCACGCCCGCGGTGCGCGAGATCGCCGAGGTCGGCGTGGCCCACACGCCGCGCCGGCCGAACTCGACCAGCGCCGCCTCGAGGATGGCGTTGTGCTTGTCTGCGCTGCGGGGCCTGGCCATGCGTCGACGGTCTCCATCGTTCGTTTAATTGAGTGCGCACTCAAGTATAGGAAGGCGGCGCCGATCCGCAAGCCCCGCGCCATGCCGCATGGCGGAACCACGGCGCGGCGCGGCAGTCCAACCAGAGTCGTGGCGTCGTGCTGCGACAGGAGGTACGACCATGAAGCATGTGAAGCATTGGCAGGACCCCGTCAACGCCGTCGCCGGCGTGTGGCTGATCGTCTCGCCATGGGTACTGGGCTTTCAGGGCAATTCGCTCGCCATGTGGACCATGGTGGCGACCGGCATCCTGCTGGGCGCCGTGGCCTTGGGCGCGACCTTCGTGCCGCACCAGTGGGAAGAGTGGACCGAAGTGGCGCTGGCAGCCTGGCTGGCGGTGTCGCCCTGGTTGCTCGACTTCCGCATGGTCGAGCCGGCGCTGGTCAATGCAGTCCTCGTGGCTGCGGTGATCATGGTGCTCGCCCTCTGGGTCCTGGTGACAGACAAGGACTACCTGGGCGAGGCCCTCGACCGACCAGCGCACTGATGGGGAGAGAGCGATCCTGTGAGCGCCGAGCGGTGACCACCGCCGCGAAGCGACGACGCCCGATCCGGTGTTCGCGCCGGTCGGGCCGACGGGCCAGGCAGGTTCCCATGCCCGCCCGCGACACCCGCCCCTTACGGTGTGCGGGAAGCGGCGCTGTTGTTTGAAGTGCTGTTGCCGGCCGGACGGGTCGCCCCCATCCAGTCGGCCTGCCAACCGCCGCCCATGGCCTGGATCAGCGCGATTGCCGCGGCCTGGCGATTGACCTGAAGCTGCACGAGCGCGCGCCGCGCGCTCAGTGCGGCGGCCTGCGCCTGCACCACATCGGTGTAGCTCACCTGCCCCGCGCGATACCGGTTGAGCAGTTGCTGCTCGGTCTTGTCGGCCGCTGCCGTGGCCTCGCGGCGCAAGCCTTCCTGCTGCGCCAACGTGGCGCCGGTGGTCAGCTGGTCTTCCACGGTCTGGAACGCGGCCAGCACGGTCTGCCGGTAGCGCGCCACGCTGGCCTCGTGGCCGGCCTTGGCGGCATCGACGCTGGCGCTGATGGCGCCCGCATCGAACACCACCTGCGCCACCGACAGGCCCAGCCCCCACAGCGTGTTGGCCGCGCCGAAGAGGTCTCTCACGCGGCTGGCGTTGCTGCCGACCGAGGCCGTGAGCGAGATGTTCGGGTAATAAGCCGAGCGCGCCACGCCGATCTGCGCATTGGCCGCGGCCACCGCGCGCTCCGCCGCCGCGATGTCGGGACGGCGCTGCAGCAGCGTCGAAGGCACGCCGGTCGGCACGCCGGGCACCGTGGGCGTCCAGCGCGCGGGCGGCAGGCTGAAGTCGGCCGGCGCCACGCCCACCAGCATCGCGATGGCGTGCTCCAGCGTGGCGCGCGTGCGCTGCAGGCCCACGCGGTCGGCCTTGGCGTTCACCAGCTGCGTCTGCGCCTGCAGCACGTCGGTCTGCGCGGCAATGCCGGCGGCATAGCGGTTGCTCGTGATCTCGAAGGCGCGCTGGTAGCCGAGGATGGTTTCGTCGAGCAGCACGATCTCGGCGTCGGCCTCGCGCAGCGAGAAGTAGTTGGTGGCCAGGTCGCCGACGGCCGACAGCCGCGCCGAGGCCAGGTCGGCCTCGCTGGCCTGGGCGTTGGCCTGCGCGCTGTTCACGGCCTCGCGCAGGCGGCCCCACACGTCGGGCGTCCAGCTCGCGCCCAGCGTGGCGCCGAAGGTGTTCGACGGGCTGGCCGAGGCGTTGCCGCCCACCGTGCCCGAGCGCTTGCCGCTGCCGTCGAAGGACACCGACGGGAACAGCCCCGCGCGCTGCTCGCGCACCAGCGCCTGGGCCTGCGTGTAGCTGGCGACGGCGGCGGCGATGTTCTGGTTCGACACCTGCACGCGCGCCGCGAGTTCGTCGAGCGTGGCGTCGCCGAAGAGCTTCCACCACTCGCCACGATCGAGCGCGTCGGCCGGCGCAGCGGGCAGCCAGCCGTCGGCAGCGGGCTGTTCCTTCCAGCCGGCCGATGCCGCCGACTCGGGCACCTTGTAGGCCGGGCCCACGGCGCAGCCGGCGAGCACGGCGGCCAGCGCGAGCGTGCTCAGCGCGAAGAAACGGCGTGAAGGGCCGATAGAAGAAAGGGAGGCATTCATGGTCATGGGTCTCAGACGGCCGGGGCGCGGCTCAGCGCGTGTTCGTTCTTGCCGCGGCGGCGCAGCTTGTCCAGCAGCAGGTACACCACCGGCGTGGTGAGCAGCGTCAGCAGCTGGCTCGCGATGAGCCCGCCGATGATCGCCACGCCCAGCGGCCGGCGCAGCTCGGCGCCCTCGCCGAAGCCGATGGCCAGCGGCAGCGCGCCGAGCGCGGCGGCCAGCGTGGTCATCAGGATCGGGCGGAAGCGCAGCAGACAGGCCTCGCGCACCGCCTCGAGCGGGCTCAGGCCGCGCGAGCGCTCGGCCTCCAGCGCGAAGTCGATGATCAGGATGGCGTTCTTCTTCACGATGCCGATCAGCAGGAACACGCCGATCAACGCGATGATGGAAAACTCCATGCGGAACATCAAGAGCGCCAGCACCGCGCCCACGCCGGCCGAGGGCAGCGTCGAGAGCACCGTCACCGGATGCACCAGGCTCTCGTACAGGATGCCCAGCACGATGTAGATCACCACCAGCGCCGCCACGATCAGCATCGCCTGCTGCCCCTGCGACTGCTGCGCGCTCAGCGCGGTGCCGGCGAAGGCGCCGCGCACGTTGGTCGGCATGGCGATGTTGGCCTCGGCCTTGGCGATGGCCTCGCGCGCGTCGCCGAGGTTGGCGCCCTCGGCCAGGTTGAACGAGATGGTGGTGGCGAGTTCGCCGTCCTCGTGGCTCACCGACGTGGCCACCGACTGCTCCTCGAACTTCGCCACCGCCGACAGCGGCACCAGCGCGGTGGCCGTGTTGCTCAGCACGTTGCCGGTCGAGGCGTTGCGCGAGCCGGCGTTGGCCGACACCGGCACCGTCGCGGCGGCGGCGCTGGCAGACGTCGTCGTGCCGCCCGTGGACGCCGTGGCCGCCACCTGCGTGGTCACCGCCTGCCCCGCCACCACCGAGGTCTTCGTGGCCGGCACGTACACGTCGCGCAGCGCGTTCGGGCTGCGCGTGTAGCCCGGCGCCCATTCCATCACCACGTGGTACTGGTTGAGCTCGGTGTAGATGGTGGCCACCTGCCGCTGGCCGAAGGCGTTGTACAGCGCGTTGTCGATGGCGGTGGAGGTCAGTCCCAGCCGCCGCGCGCTGTCGCGGTCGACCTTGGCCACCGTCTCCACGCCGTTCTGGTCCTGGTCGGTGTCGATGTCGGTCAGCGTGGGCTGCTGCTTCATCTCGTCGGCCAGCTTCACGGCCCAGGTGCGCAGGTCGGAGAGGCTGTCGCTCTTGAGCGTGTACTGGTAGGTGGAGTTGCTGGAGCGCCCGCCCGAGCGCACGTCCTGCACCGGGCCGAGGAACACGCGCAGCCCCGTCACCTGCGCCAGTTGCGGGCGCAGCCGCGCGATCACGGCTAGGCCGCTGTCCTTGCGCTGGCTGGCCGGTTTCAGGTTGACGAACATGAAGCCGCCGCCCGCGCGCCCGCCGCCCGTGAAGCCCACCACGGTGTCGACCGCCTCGTCCTTGCGGATGATGTCGACCACCTCGCGCAGCTTGGCGCCCATGGCCTGCGACGAAATGCTCTGGTCGGCGCGCAGGCCGCCGTTGAGCTGGCCGCTGTCCTGCTGCGGGAAGAAGCCCTTGGGCGCCGCGCTGAACAGGTAGACATTGAGCCCCACCACCGCCAGCAGCACGACCATGACGATCGCCTTGCTGTCCAGCGCCCAGTCGAGTGCGCTCTCGTAGCGCTTGAGCATCCAGTCGTAGCTGCGCGCCGCGGCGCGGCCGAAGCGGCCTTGCGGCTTGTTCTTGTCGTGCTCGCCGCCGGGCTTGAGCATCCACGCGCACATCATCGGCGTGGTGGTGAGCGAGATGACCAGCGAGATCAGCACCGCCGCCGACAGCGTGACCGCGAACTCGCGGAACAGCCGCCCCACCTGCCCGCCCATGAACAGCAGCGGAATGAATACCGCCACCAGCGACACGCTGATCGACAGCACCGTGAAGCCCACCTCCTGCGCGCCGAGCAGCGCCGCCTTCATGCGCGACATGCCCGATTCGATGTGGCGGCTGGTGTTCTCCAGCACCACGATGGCGTCGTCCACCACGAAGCCCGTGGCCACCGTGAGCGCCATCAGGCTCAGGTTGTTGAGGCTGAAGCCCAGCAGGTGCATCACCCCGAACGTGCCCAGGAGCGCCACCACCGTGGCCACCGCCGGCACCACCGTCGCGCGCACGCTGCGCAGGAAGAGGCTGACCACCAGCACCACCAGCAGCACCGCGATGACCAGCGTCATCTCCACCTCGCGCAGCGAGCTGCGGATGGAGTTGGTGCTGTCCGACGCGACCTGCAGCGTCACGTCCGGCGGCAGTTGCGCCTGCAGCTCGGGCAGCAGCGCGCGCACGTTGTCGACCGTCTCGATGATGTTGGCCGAGGGCTGGCGCGTGATCAGCACGATGATCGCCGGCTCGCCGTTGAACAGGCCCAGCGTGCGCGTGTCTTCCACGCCGTCGATCACGTCGGCCACCTCGCGCAGCCGCACCGCCGCGCCATTGCGCCAGGCCACGACCATCGAGGCGTAGTCGCTCGCGCGCAGCGCCGGGGTCTGGGTGTAGATCTGCAGCTTGCGGCCTTCGCCCTGGACCATGCCCTTGGGGCGGTTCGCATTCGACGCCTGGATGGCGGCGCGCACGTCTTCGGTGCTGATGCCGTAGCGGTTGAGGGCGAAGGGGAGCAGTTCGATGCGTACCGCGGGGAGCGAGCCGCCGCCGATCTCTACGTCGCCTACACCGTCTACTTGCGACAGGCGCTGGCTGACGATGTTGGAGACGGCGTCGTAGATCTGGCCTGGGGTCTTTGTTTTGGACGTGAGGGCCAGGATGATGACTGGCGACGCAGCCGGGTTGGCTTTGCGGTAGGTCGGGTTGCTTCTTAATGTCGCTGGCAGGTCTACGCGGCTGGCGTTGATGGCTGCCTGGACTTCTCTTGCGGCGCCGTCGATGTTGCGGCTGAGGTCGAATTGCAGCGTGACTCGGGAGGAGCCTACGGAGCTGGTGGACGTCATTTCGTTGACGCCTGCGATGGTGCCCAGGTGCCGCTCCAATGGCGTGGCGACGCTGGTTGCCATCGTCTCGGGGCTTGCTCCTGGGATGGAGGCTCTTACCGAGATGACTGGATAGTCGACTTGGGGTAGCGGGGAGACTGGGAGGACGAAGAACGCTGCGATTCCTGCCAGGGCGATGCCTATGGTCAGGAGGACTGTGCCTATGGGGCGGCGGACGAAAGGACGCGACAGGTTCATCGCAGTGCCTCGTTTTGCTTCCCGAGGCCGGGTCTCGGCCCGGCGGCCGACCTACTTTTCTTTGCTTCGCCAAAGAAACGTAGGCAAAAGAAAGGCGACCCTGCTGTCTGCGTCCCTACGCTTCGCTTCGGGCAACCTGCGGTGCTCGCATTTCGCGGGGTCTCGCCCAAACTCGCTTCGCTCAAACAAGGGCGAGCCCTGATCCGCGAAACGCTGCGCTCCTCGGCGCATACAGAAGGGGTTTGGATACCAGCGGGCCATCGCTTCGCTCGGCCAGTGGGCCGCAGCAGGCGCTTTGCGCCTGCTGCGGCTGGGATTGGTTGGTGCGCTGGTGCTGGTGCTGGTGCTGGTGCTGGTGCTGGTGCTGGTGCTGGTGCTGGTGCTGGTGCTGGTGCTGGTGTTGCCGTTGGCGTTTGCATTGCCCTTGCTGTTGGCAAGGAGCCGCGCGCAGGCGAAGCCCCGCGCTCGGGCATTGAATTCGGCTGTTGGTACTCCCGGGCCGAGCGAAGCGACGGCCCGCATTCCCCCTCCCCTCTGGCTGCGCCGAGGAGCGCAGCGTTTCGCGGATCAGGGCTCGCAGCTGTTTGAGCGAAGCGAGTTCTGCGAGACCCCGCGAAACGTGAGCACCGCAGGTTGCCCCGTAGCGAAGCGAAGGGGTCGCAGACAGTGGGGTCGCCTTTTCTTTGCTTACTTTCTTTTGGCGAAGCAAAAGAAAGTGAGTCCGCCGCCGGGCGGAACTCCCGGCCCCGGGAAGCAAACAAGCAGCAGGAGTGCAAACAGATCAAGCCGCCTCCTCCTCAAGCTCAGAAGAAGACCGACGCGCACTCCCCCCACCCAACCGATCAAACGCCAGATAAATAACAGGCGTAGTGAACAAAGTCAGCAGCTGACTAACGATCAACCCCCCAAAGATCGCCAACCCCAGAGGCCGCCTCAACTCCGCCCCATCCCCAAAACTGAACATCAGCGGCACAGCAGCAAACAGCGCAGCCAAAGTAGTCATCAAGATCGGCCGAAACCGCAACAGAGCAGCTTGATGAATGGCTTCCCGAGCCGACTTCCCCTGCGTCCGCTCAGCATCGATAGCAAAGTCGATCATCATGATCGCGTTCTTCTTCACGATGCCGATCAGCAAGATGATCCCGATGATCCCAATCACCCCCAGATCATTGCCAGTCAGCATCAAGGCCAACAAAGCCCCAACCCCAGCAGAAGGCAACGTAGACAAGATCGTCAACGGATGCACATAGCTCTCGTACAGCACCCCAAGAACGATGTACACACAAACCACCGCCGCCAAAATCAACCACAGCTGATTCGACAAAGACTTCTCATAGGCCCCTGAAGCCCCCAGGAAAGTCATCGTCACACTGCTGGGCAACCCGATCTCCTTGGCAGCCGCGCGAATCGCGGCAACCGATCCACCCAGCGACACCCCCGGCGCCGTATCGAAGTTCAACGTACTCGCCGGATACTGCGCCACGTGCGTGATCTGCAGCGGCGCCTGCTGCTCGCTGATCTCCGCAAACGCCGACAACGGCGTCGCCGTGCCCGACCCCGCAATGAGGTTCAACTGCCCCAGCGTCTGCGGCGTGTTCACCATGCCAGGCTGCGCTTCCAGAATCACGCGGTACTGGTTCGTCTCCGTGAAGATGGTCGACACGATGCGCTGCCCGAAAGCGCTGTACAGCGCGTCATCCACCGAACTCGCGGTGATCGACAGCCGCGACGCGGTGTCGCGGTTCACGTTCACATACGCCGCCAGCCCCTGCGCCCCAGCATCGCTGCTCACGTTGCGCACCTTGTCCGATTCCTGCAGCTTCGCCACCAGCTTCTGCATCCACTCGGTGACCAGCGCACTGTTCACGCCTTCGAGCGACACGCGGTACTCGGTCGGCCCGGTCTCGGCGTCGATGGTCAGGTCCTGCGTGGGCTGCAGGTACAGCGTGAGGCCGGCCACCTGCCGCACGCGCTCGCGCAGGCGCTCCATCACCTCCTGCTGGTTGTCGTGGCTGCGGGTCAGGTTGATGAGCATGCTGCCGGTGTGCAGCATCGTGTTGTTGGCCGCGTCCACGCCGACGAAGGAGCTGAGGTTCTCGACGTCATGGTCTTCAAGAATCGCGCGCGCGGCCTGTTGCTGCAGCTGCGCCATGCGCTCGAAGGACACGTCTTGCGCGGCCTGCACGCGGGCCTGCAGCTGGCCGGTGTCCTGCGTGGGGAACAGGCCCTTCGGAATGGTGAGGTACAGCAGCACGGTCAGCACCAGGGTGAGCAGCGCCACCAGCAGCGTGAGCGGCTGGTGCGCGATCACCCAGTGCAGCGAGCGGTCGTAGCGCACCATCACGCCGTCGAAAAAACGCTGGGCGCGCGCGCCGAAACCGGTGCCCGACGGGTCTTTCTTCGGCTCGTGCTTGAGCCAGCGCGCCGACATCATCGGCACCAGCGTGAGCGAGACCACGCCCGAGATCAGGATGGTGATCGCCAGCGTCACGGCGAACTCACGGAACAGGCGGCCCACCACGTCGCCCATGAACAGCAGCGGGATCAGCACCGCGATGAGCGACACGGTCAGCGAGATGATGGTGAAGCCGATCTGCGTGGCGCCCTTGAACGCGGCCTGCAGGGGTTTCTCGCCCTCCTCGATGTAGCGCGCGATGTTCTCGATCATGACGATCGCGTCGTCCACCACGAAGCCGGTGGCGATGGTCAGCGCCATCAGGCTCAGGTTGTTCAGGCTGTAGCCCAGCAGGTACATCAGGCCGAAGCTGCCGATGAGAGAGATCGGCACGGCGATGCTGGCGATGACGGTGGCGCGCAGGCTGCCCAGGAAGGCGAAGATCACCAGCACCACGAGCACCACGGCCAACACCAGTTCCATCTCGACGTGCTGCACCGACGAGCGGATGCCGGCGGTGCGGTCGCTCAGCACCTCGACCTGCAGGCCCGCGGGCATGCCGGCCTGCAGCTCGGGCAGCTGCTTCTTGATGGCGTTGACGGTGGCGATCACGTTGGCGCCGGGCTGGCGCTGCACGTTCAGGATGATGGCCGGCGTGAGCTGCACCTGCCCGTCGACCTTGCGCCCGGCCCAGGCACCGAGCTGTGTGTTCTCGGCGCTGTTGACCACGCGCGCCACGTCGACCATGCGGATCGGCGCGCCGTTCTTGTAGCTGACGATGAGGTTCTTGTAGTCGTCGACCGTGAGCAGCTGGTCGTTCGAGTTGATGGTGTAGGCGCGCTTGGGGCCGTCGAAGCTGCCCTTGGCGCCGTTGGAGTTGGCCGCGCTGATGGCGGTGCGCAGCGAATCCAGCCCGATGCCGTTGGCCGCCAGCGCCTGCGTATTGGCCTGGATGCGCACGGCCGGGCGCTGCCCGCCGCTGAGCGACACGAGGCCCACGCCCGAGACCTGGCTGATCTTCTGCGCGAGCCGGGTGTTCACGAGGTTCTGCACCTCGGTGAGCGGCAGCGTGTCGGAGGTGATGGCCAGCGTGAGCACCGGCGCATCGGCCGGGTTGACCTTGGCGTACACCGGCGGCGCGGGCAAGTCGGCCGGCAGCAGCGAGCCGCCGGCGTTGATGGCGGCCTGCACTTCCTGCTCGGCGACGTCGAGCGTCTGGCCCAGCGAGAACTGCAGCGTGATGATCGACACGCCCGCCGCGCTGGTCGAGCTCATGCGGTCCAGGCCTGACATCTGGCCGAACTGGCGCTCCAGCGGCGCAGTGACGGTGTTGCTCATGACCTCGGGGCTGGCCCCGGGGTAGAGCGTCTGGACCTGGATGGTCGGGTAGTCGACCTGCGGCAGCGCCGCCAGCGGCAAGAAGCGGAACGCCACCAGGCCGGCCAGCACGATGGCCAGCATCAGCAGCGAGGTGGCGACCGGCCGCAGGATGAACGGGCGCGACGGGCTCATGGGCTGCGCCGTCCCTCACCGCCGCGTTCGCCACCGCGCTCGGCCATGCGCTGCCAGCGCTCCAGTGCGGCGGGGTCGCCGCGGTCGAGCGCTTCGAGGAAACGCTTGCGGCGTTCGAGTTGTTCGGGATCGTCCTTGGCCGCATCGAGCATGCGCTGGCGCTGCTCGGCAGTAGGGAGCTTGGCGGGTGTGGCTGCAGGTGCAGGCGTTGCTGCCGCTGGCGCTGCAGCCGGCGCAGCCGTTCCGGCGGCAGGTGCAGCCGGTGCCTGCGATGGCGAAGCCGGTGCCGCCGCTTCGGCGGGACGAGCACCGCCGCCCTGCGCACCACCGGCACCTTCCTGCCGACGTCCTCCACGCCGTCCGCCCGGCGCGGCCGCCCCCGAGGCCGCACCGGCCGGCCGGTCGACCGTGGTCTGCACGCGCGCGCCGTCCTTCAGGCGGTCGCCGCCTTCGGTGACCACGGTTTCGCCGGGCTGCAGGCCCTTGGTGATGGAGGCGAAATCGACGCTCGATTCGCCGCGCGTCACCGGCCGCTGCGAGGCCGTGTTCTCGGCCGTCACCACGTACACGTAGTCGCCGTTGGGGCCGTGGCGCAGCGCCGTGACCGGCACCACCACCGCGCTGCTCACGGTGCGCAGCAGCAGCCGCAGGTTGACGAACTGGTTCGGGAACAGCGCGCCGTCGGCGTTGGTGAAGCGCGCCTTGGCCTTCACGGTGCCGGTCTGCGTGTCGACCATGTTGTCGAGCGTGGAGAAGCTGCCGTCGGCCAGCCGGCGCGTGCGCGTGCGGTCGAAGGCGGTGGTGGCGAGCGTGGCACCCTGGCCCAGCCGCTCCTGCACCTCGGGCACGCGGTCCTGCGGAATGGCGAACTCGACGTCGATGGGCGCGATCTGCGTGATGGTGGCCACGCCGCCGGTGCTGCCGGTCGAGATGTAGTTGCCCGCGTCCACCGGCCGCAGGCCGATGCGCCCGCTCACCGGCGCCGTGATGCGGCTCCAGGCCAGGTTGAGCTTGGCGGTGTTCTCGTTGGCGCGGTCGATGGCCACGGTGCCTTCGAGCTGCTTGACCAATGCGGCCTGGGTGTCGACGTCCTGGCGGGCGATGGAGTCCTGGCCGAGCAGCGTCTGGTAGCGCTGCAGCGTGACGCGCGCCGCGGCCAGTTGGGCCTCGTCGCGCTGGCGCGCACCGGCGGCCTGCGCCAGCGCGTTCTCGAAGGGCTGCGGGTCGATGGTGGCGAGCACGTCGCCCTTCTTGACCATCTGGCCTTCCTTGAACAGCACGGCCGTGAGCACGCCCGACACCTGCGGCTGCACCGTCACATTGGCCAGCGGCGTGACCGTGCCCAGCGCTTCGAGCTGCACCGGGATGTCGGCCTGCCGCGCGACGGCGGTGCCGACGGTGCTGGAGGCCGGGCCTCCCCCGCCTGCCCGACCGCCCGGGCCACCGCCGCCGGGACGGCCTGAACCTGCACCCGGTCCGCCCGCGCCCGGTGCCGGCGACTTGGAACGCTGCACCAGGTACCAGGCACCGCCCCCGAGCGCCACGAGCAGCAGCAGGGCCATCAGGCTCCCGAACCAGCGGCGTCGACGCGCCGGCGGATGGGTCGGCGACACGACGGGTGGCAGGGGTTCGGGGGGCGTTTGGGAATCCATGGGCGGTGCGTGCGAAGGGGTGCGAAAAGGCGGCCTGAAGGGAGGCGGCCTAGAGTACAGCGCGAAATATCACTCCCCAAGTTTTCCGTGCCGTAAAGCGACGGTAAAGCTTCCGTTTGCGCGGCGACCCAGCCATCCCGCGCTCGCCATTCGCGCCGGCGACCCGCACTTCACGCCGCCCACCCGCATTTCGTCGCATGGCCGTGGCGGGGGCCGGGCGGCATCGGCACAGTCCGCTCCATCGATTCCCTGCCCCCTTTGTCCTCTTCCAACCGAACGGAGCCTCTCATGCTGATGCAAATCCTTCTTCACACCCCGAAGTGGGTGTTCGCCGTGTTCGTCCTGCTGGCCTGGCTCGGTGGCCGGCAGCTCGTGGCCAACCGCATCGGCCTGAACCGCGTGCTGGTGATGCCGGTCGCCATGGCCGGCCTGTCGTTCTGGGGCGTGGTGTCGGTGTCCGGCGAGTCGGCCGGCGCCCTGCTCGGCTGGGCCGTGGCCGCGCTGCTGCTCATGGTGCTGGTGCTGCGCCGTCCGCTGCCGGCGACCACGCGCTACGACGCCACGGCGCGCCAGTTCCAGGTGGCCGGCACCGCCGTGCCGCTGATGCTCATGATGGGCATCTTCCTCACCAAGTACGTGGTGGGCGTGTCGCTGGCCCTGCATCCGGAGCTGCGCCACCAGGCCGCCTTCGCCCTGGGCGTGCCGGCGCTGTACGGCGCCTTCAGTGGCGTCTTCGCGGCCCGCGCCGCACGCCTGTGGCGGCTGGCCGCCGCGTCGGGCGCGATGGTCAGCGGCGCCCGCGCGGCCTAAGATTCTGCGCACTTCAGCCCCGCCCGCCCTTCGCCGCCAGGAACCGCCATGACCGTGCTCGTGTTGATCCTCAAGATTTCCATCTCGGTGGTGCTGCTTGCCTCGCTGGCCGAAGCACTGGTGCTGTCGTGGCGCAACGGCTGGCGCAGCTACGACTGGAAGGCGGCGGGCATCTCGGTGTTCGACTTCCTGGTGCGCGAATACCCGCTGCGCTGGCTGCTGCCTCTGGCCTTCTGGGTCGGCGCCATGGACTGGCTCTACGCCCACCGGCTCTTCACGCTGCCGATGGACCACTGGACCGGCTGGCTCGCCTGCTTCGTCGGCCAGGAGTTCTGCTACTACTGGTACCACCGCGCCGCGCACCGCGTGCGCTGGTTCTGGTGCACCCACGCCGTGCACCATTCGCCGAACCAGCTGAACCTGTCGGCCGCCTACCGCTTCGGCTGGACCGGCCGGCTCACCGGCACGCTGGCCTTCTTCCTGCTGGCGCCGCTCCTGGGCATGCCGCCGCGGATCATCCTGCTGATGCTCACGCTGAACCTGCTCTACCAGTTCTGGATCCACGCGACCTGGATTCCGAAGCTCGGCCCGCTCGAATGGGTGCTGAACACGCCCTCGGCCCACCGCGTGCACCATGCCTCGAACCTGGAGTACCTGGACGGCAACTACGGCGGCGTGCTGATCGTGTTCGACCGCCTGTTCGGCACCTACATCCCCGAGCGCGCCGACCTGCCCTGCCGCTACGGGCTGGTGAAGCCGATCACCTCGTACAACCTGTTCGAGATCGAGTTCAGCCAGTGGCGCGACCTGTGGCGCGACCTGCGTTCGGCGCGTTCGCTGCGCGCCTTCGTCGGCTACCTCGTGAAGCCGCCGGGCTGGCGGCCGGACGGGCCGGGCGAGACCACCGAGGAGCTGCGCCAGCGCGCGGCCCTGCCACCTTCACCGTCGATGCCGGCATCGGCCGCCAGCGACTTCGTTCCCCTTTCACCTGCCTCTCTCAAGGAGCTGTCATGACCCCCATGTCCCCTTCCTCTTCTTCCTCCTCCTCTTCTTCGTCCGCCGACATCGAGCGGCGCGCCCGCCGCCGCGCCGGCGCCAAGATGGGCTGGTTCATCCATGCCTTCGTCTATGTGGTCGTCAATGTCGGGCTGGTTGCGCTTGCCGCCTCGCGCGGCCACAACTGGGCCGTGTACCCGCTCATGGGCTGGGGGCTGGGCCTGCTGATCCACGGCGCCGTGGTCTGGCTCATTGCGCCCGGCGGCGGCCTGTACGACCGGCTGCTGGAACGTGAACGCCGCGCGCTGGGCGGCGAGGACCGCCGGTGAGCCTGGGCCCGTCGCTGTCGCCCCTTGCTGCCGGGCTCAGTGCCCGGTTCAGTGCCACCAACCTCCAGTCCATGCTGCGGCATGGGCTGATCACCGCGGTCTTCAACTGCATGATTGCCAGCGCGCTGACCATCGCCGGCGGCGGCAGCTGGGCCGCCCACATGGTCTACTCATTGGCGATCGGCACCGCGAGCTGGCTGTTCATCGATGGCGGCCGGCTCCTCATCACCGGACACCGCGACGCCCTCTGGCCGAAATGGCCGTGGGGCCCGCTGCTGGTCGTGGTGGGCGTGACCTTCGGCTTCCTCACCGGCAACCTCATCGGCGACGCCTGGAGCGGCGCGCCCGCCTTCGACTTTCTCGACCTGCGGGGCCACAAGCTGGCCACGGGCGTCACCGTCACCATCATCGCGGGGGCCGGCATCTGCTTCCTTTTCTACAGCCTCGGCAAGAGCAAGTACATGCAGAGCCAGATCGAACTGGCCCAGCGCAACGCCACCGAAGCCCGCCTCAAGCTGCTCGAAACCCAGCTCGAGCCGCACATGCTCTTCAACACGCTGGCCAACCTGCGTGTGCTGATCACCGTCGACCCGCCGCGCGCCGTGGCCATGCTCGATCGCCTGAACAGCTATCTGCGCATGACGCTCAGCGGCTCGCGCGCGCTGTCGCATCCGCTGTCGGCCGAGTTCGACCGGCTGGGCGACTACCTCGAACTGATGTCGGTGCGCATGGGCGAGCGCCTGCGCTACACGCTCGACCTGCCCGACGACCTGCGCGATACGCCCGTGCCGCCGCTGCTGCTGCAGCCGCTGGTCGAGAACAGCATCCGCCACGGCCTCGAGCCTCAGGTCGAAGGCGGCGAAATTGCCGTGCGCGCGCGCCGCGAGGCGGGCGAACTGGTGATCGAAGTGAGCGACACCGGTGTCGGGCTCGATGCGACCCGGCCGCAGCCCTCGGAAGGTGGCGGCTTCGGGCTCGAACAGGTGCGCGAGCGGCTGGCCACCGTGTACGGTGAGCAAGGCCGACTGAGCCTGCACCCCGCGCCCACGGGCGGCGGGACGCGCGTCACCCTGAACCTTCCCCTGCCCGCCTGAACAGGCCCCACGACAACAAGAAGACGATGCCCCTCACTGCCCTCATCGCCGAAGACGAACCCCTGCTGGCCCAGGCCCTGCAGGCCGAACTGGCCGCCGCCTGGCCCGAGCTGCGCGTGGTCGCCACCGCCCGCGACGGCCGCAGCGCCGTGCGCGAGGCGCTGCGGCTGCTGCCGCAAGTGCTGTTCTTCGACATCCGCATGCCCGGCCTGGACGGCCTGGGCGCCGCCGCCGAGCTGGCCGACAGCTGGCCCACCGACGAAGCGCCGATGCCGCAGCTGGTGTTCGTGACCGCCTACGACGAGTACGCCGCGCGCGCCTTCGAGGCCGAGGCCATCGACTACGTGCTCAAGCCCGTGCAGCCCGAGCGCCTGCGCAAGACCGTGGCGCGGCTGCGGCAGGCGCTGGCGGCGACCGCACCGTCGATGACGCCACCCATCCCGGCCGACGAGGTGCTGGAGCGCACCCTCGCCCAGTGGCGCCAGGTGCTGGGCGCCGCCGGCGGCGCGCCCTCGGCATCGTCGCCGCCGTCAGCGCCGCTGCGCATGATCGCCGCCAGCGATGCGGGCGGCGCCACCGTGCGCATGGTGCCGATCGACGAGGTGCTGTATTTCGAGGCCGCCGACAAGTACCTGCGCGTGCTCACCGCCACGCAGGAATACCTGATCCGCACGCCCCTGAAGCAGCTGCTGCCCCAGCTCGATGCCGACACCTTCTGGCAGGTGCACCGGGCGGTGGTGGTGCGCAGCGCGGCCATCGAGGCGGTGCACCGCGACGAGGCTGGCAAGCTGCACCTCGCGCTGCGCGGGCGGGCCGAGAAGATCCCGGTCAGCCGGCTCTACGCCCACCTGTTTCGCGCCATGTGAAATCTACGCCGCGGACGCGCAGCAAAAAGCCGGCCTTTTCGGGGCCGGCTTTTTCATTCAGTCACGAATGGCGTTGTAAATCAGCGCCAGTGGCCGTGTCCGTGGCCATGACCGCGGTGATAACCACGACCGTAGTAGCGCGGGCCGTAATAGGCCGGCGGCGGTGCGTAGTAGACCGGCGCCGGGCGGTAGTACACCGGCGGCGGCGGACGGTAGTAGACCGGGGGTGGCGGTGCGTAATACACCGGGGCCGGCGGCGCATAGACCGGGGCCGGGTAGTAGGCGGGACCGCCCACGCCGACCGCCACGCCGGGCACGCCGACGCCGATCGACCAGCTCACGTCGCCGCGGGCGCTGGCCGAGGTGGCGGCAAACAGCGCACCGAAGGCCACCGCACCGGCGGCGGCCCATTTGAAGAGGGTAGAACGTGTGACGCTCATGATGTGGGACTCCTTGTTGGGGGGCGTTGTGCGCCCCATGTCCGTATTGAACGCTGCAATTGCAAAGCGGGTGGACGCTGCATTGTGAAGAGCGTTGCCAAAAGTAACCCCGACAGGCCCCCCTCTAGAATGACGCGATGACCTCCCCGACCGACAAAAGCGGCACTAAAACGACCGCTGCACCGAGCAATTTCCTGCGCCACGTGATCGAGAACGACCTCGCACAGGGTGCCTACGCAGGCCGCACCTGGGGCGGTTCCCCGGGCGACGCCGCCCACCACGCCCAGGGCATGCCCGACCCCGCCAAGGTCCGCATGCGCTTTCCGCCCGAGCCCAACGGCTACCTGCACATCGGCCACGCCAAGAGCATCTGGCTGAATTTCCAGCTCGCCAAGGAATACGGCGGCGTGTGCCACCTGCGCTTCGACGACACCAACCCCGAGAAGGAAGAGCAGGAGTACGTCGATTCCATCCGCGACGCCGTGAAGTGGCTCGGCTACGAAACCTACCTGGCCGACCGCCCCAGCGCGCCCGGCACGATTCAGGAGCACGAGTACTTCGCCAGCAACTACTTCGACTTCATGTACGAAGCCGCCGAGTACCTGATCGGCGCCGGCCTGGCCTATGTCGACGAGCAGACGCCCGAAGAAATGCGCGCCAACCGCGGCGACTTCAACACGCCCGGCACCGACAGCCGCTTTCGCAGCCGCACGCCCGACGAAAACCTGGCGCGCTTTCGCGAGATGCGCGACGGCAAGCTCGCCGACGGCGCCGCCATCCTGCGCGCCAAGATCGACATGGCGAGCCCCAACATCAACATGCGCGACCCCGCGCTGTACCGCATCCGCCGGGCCACGCACCACAACACGGGCGACAAGTGGTGCATCTACCCGATGTACACCTACGCGCACCCCATCGAAGACGCGCTGGAGCAGATCACCCACTCCATCTGCACGCTCGAATTCGAAGACCAGCGCCCCTTCTACGACTGGCTGCTCGACCGCCTGGCCGAAGGCGGCCTCGTCGCCAGCCCGCACCCACGCCAGTACGAGTTCGCGCGCCTGAACGTGACCCACGTGATGACCAGCAAGCGCAAGCTGCGCCAACTGGTCGAAGAGAAACACGTCGACGGCTGGGACGACCCCCGCATGCCCACCATCGCCGGCCTGCGCCGCCGCGGCTACACGCCCGCCGCGCTGCAGCTGTTCTGCGAACGCAGCGGCACCACCAAGTCGGGCGGCTGGATCGAATACGCCAGCCTCGAGGCCGCGCTGCGCGACACCCTCGACCCCATCGCGCCGCGCGCCATGGCCGTGCTCGACCCGGTGAAGCTCGTCATCACCAACTGGGGTGAGCTGATGGGCGGCGACGACACGCTCGACGACTGCTCCGCCCCCGTGCACCCGCACCACCCCGAGATGGGCAAGCGCGAGTTCAAGCTCGGCAGCGACGTCTGGATCGAGCGCACCGACTACGAAGACGTGCAGCCCAAGGGCTTCTTCCGCCTGTTCCCCGGCAACAAGGTGCGCCTGAAGTACGGCCACGTCATCGAATGCGCCGGCGCCACGCGCGACGCCGACGGCAAGCTCCTCGAAGTGCAGGCCACGCTGGTGCCCGACACCAAGAGCGGCACGCCCGGCGCGGACGCGATCAAGGTCAAGGGCAACATCACCTGGGTGGCTGCTGCGGATGCCGTGCAGGCCGAGGTGCGGTTGTACGAGCGCCTGTTCGCCGAAGCCAACCCCGGCAGCGGCGAGCTGCTGGACGAGCTGAACAAGCACAGCCTCGAGGTGTGCACGGCCTTCGTCGAGCCGTCGCTGGCGAAGGCCGAACCCGGCGTGGGCATCCAGTTCGAACGGCATGGCTACTTCGTGCGTGACACGAAGGGCGCCGCCGCCGGCGGACAGGTGGTGTTCAACCGCGCGGCGGGGATGCGGGACAGCTGGGCCAAGTAAGCCCGCTGGTCGCGTTCTCCCGCAAAGCCGGGGCCGTTGTGGCTCCGGCTTTTTTCATACCTCATCAGTTGACATAAGTTATTGATTTGAAATAATTTTCCATATAAATTAAGACTCTTGGTTTTTATACGGAAAATCATGAACTTCCAGGACATCGGCGACGACGCCCGGCGCCAGTACATCGATGCCAGAGCCACGTTCGAGGCCCTCGAAGCGGCGGAAGTGCAAGCCGCGGGCGTGCGCGGTGGCATGTACTGGAAGACGGTGAACGGCGTCGAATACCTCGTGCGCACCAGCACCCGCAACGCACAAAAAAGCCTCGGGGCACGGAGCCCTGAAACCGAGGCCATCCACGCGGGCTTCGTCCAAAGAAAGGAAGAAGCCGAAGGACGCGTCAAGGATCTCGGCGAGGCACTCGCCCGCCATCAGCGCATGAACCGGGCGCTGTTCGTCGGCCGCGTGCCGACCATCGTCATCGACATCCTCGACATGCTCCAGCGCGCGGACATCGCGGAGCACTTCACCGTGGTCGGCACGCACGCGCTCTACGCCTACGAAGCAGCAGCGGGCGTGCGCCTGCAGAGTGCCGCCGTGGCCACGCGCGATGTCGACCTGCTCTGGGACACGCGCAAGCGTTTTCGCCTGGCAACGCAGCTCAAGCGGCTCGATTCGTCCATGCTGGCCTTGCTGCGCAAGGTCGACAAGACCTTCGCCTTGATCGCCGATCAGCGCTACACGGCGGTCAACAGCAAAGGCTTCGAGGTCGACATCCTGCGTCGCGAAGCACAAGAGCATGACCCCCACCCGGCACAGCTCAGCGACGATGAAGACGACTTCTGGGCCGTGCAAGCCCACAACGCCGAACAGTTGGTGAGCGCCCCGCGCTTCTCGGCCGTCGTGGTCGGCACCACCGGGCACATGGCGCGCATGAACACCGTGCATCCACTCGCCTTCGTGCGCTTCAAGCGGTGGTTGGCCCAGCGACCCGATCGCGATCCACTCAAGTCTGGACGCGACAGCTTGCAAGCGGACACCGTGGAAGAACTGGTGCGAGACTATCTGCCGCAGCTGGCCGATGCGCCACGCGATGCCACCCGCCCATGAATCTGCCAACCAGCTCCCGCCTCATCCGCTTCAACAAACCCTACGGCGTCCTCAGCCAGTTCACGCCCGAGGGCCGCTGGCGCGGGCTGAAGGACTTCATCGACCTCCCCGGTGTCTACGTCGCCGGTCGACTCGATGCCGACAGCGAAGGCCTGCTGCTGCTCACCGACGACGGCAAGCTCCAGGCGCGCATCGCCGATCCGCGCTTCAAGATGGAGAAGACCTACTGGGTGCAGGTCGAGGGCGTGCCGACCGACGAAGCGCTGGCGGCGCTGCGCAACGGCGTGCAGCTCAACGACGGCCCCACGCGCCCCGCACGGGCGCGCCGGCTCGATCCGCCGCCCGACGTGTGGCACCGCGAGCCCCCCATCCGCGAGCGCAAGCTCATTCCCACCGCGTGGCTGGAGCTGGCGATCAGCGAAGGCCGCAACCGCCAGGTGCGACGCATGACGGCGGCCGTGGGGCTGCCGACGCTGCGCCTCATCCGTGCCGCCATCGGGCCTTACACGCTCGAGGGGCTCGCGCCCGGAACCTGGCGGGAACAGAGCGGCGACTGAACCGCCGCACCCTCAACTCCTCATTCGAATCCTGTCCATGCACATGACCCTTCCTCTCTCCGATCTCCCTTCTGCTGCGTTGAACCGCCGCAGCGCCGTGCTCGGCGCCCTCGGCTTGCTGGCGCTGCCCGCCGGCGCCGCTGCCCCGGCCAAGAAGAACAACAAGCCGCAGGCGCCCGACGTCTGGCCGCGCGCCTTGCTGGTGCCAGGCGGCGTCGCCCGCCTGTCGCTCGGCCCCGCCGCCACGCGCCCCAAGGCCTTCGCCGGTGATGTGCCGGTGCTGGTGCTGGGCGATCCGATCGAATGGACCGCGCTGGTCGGCATTCCGCTCGCCACCCCACCGGGCGAAGCCCGCATCAGCGTGCGCGCCGAGGGCAAGCCCGAACGACAGATCGCCTACACCGTGGCTTCGAAGCAGTACCGCGAACAACGCCTGACAGTGGCGCCACGCACGGTCGACCTGTCGCCCGAGGACGAGGCTCGCTACACCAAGGAGCGCGATCACCTGACCGGCGTGATGGCCACGCTCTCCGACCTGCGCCCCGACGCCGCGCTGCAGATGCGCGTGCCCGTGCCGGGCCGCCGCTCCAGCTCGTTCGGCCTGCGCCGCGTGTTCAACGGCCAGTCGCGCAATCCGCACAGCGGCATGGACATCGCAGCCGGCACCGGCACGCCCGTGCGCGCGCCGCTGGCCGGCAGGGTGATCGACACCGGCGACTACTTCTTCAACGGCGGCACCGTCTGGGTCGACCACGGCGGCGGCCTGCTGACGATGTACTGCCACCTGAGCCGTTGGGACGTGAAGGTGGGCGACATGCTCAAGGCCGGCGACCCGTTGGCCGCGGTGGGCGCGACGGGACGGGTGACCGGGCCGCACCTGCATTGGGGGGTGATGCTGAACCGGACGATGGTGGACCCGGCGTTGTTCGTTGCCAGTTGAGTTGCGCGCGTGGGAACGAGCCCTCACGAGCCTCGGGGATCGCGGCGCATGACCGTCCGGACGAAATCCTTCCTCATCTGGCTTTCCGTCGTCCCTGTGCTCTCGGCCCTGTGCGTCGTTGGCCTGAACCTGTTGCCGTTGTGGTTCGTGTACCTCTTGCCCTATGCGATCGGGGTGGCCTTGCTGATGATCCTCGTGGCGATCGTGGCCGCAGGCGGTGCGACCAAGAGTCTCGGCGCGAGCTTTGGGGGCCTCGCTGCTGGCGTAGTGCTGGTGTTCGTCGCCTACGACATCGTCAAAACCGCTGATCGAGCGGATTGGAACGCTTCGTACAACGAATTCCGGCAGTTCAGCCAAGTCGTGGCACGCGGGGATCGAAAGGCCACAGCAGCGGCCCTCGACGATCTCAGGCGCTTCACGCCGGCCGAAGCGCTCTGCATCCTCGGTTCCGAGAGCGGGACCGGCGGCTCAGGCTATCTCATGCCCGAGGGGCCGGATACGCAGCGCACCCGCCAGGGAAATCGCTACTTCATCTCGACGCCGCGACTTTTCGAGGTGGCCGAAATCCTCGCTTCGACGCAGCCTGCTCAGCGCGAAACGCAGGTGGCCCTTTACGACATGCTGCGGGACTTGCACCGGCGCGGCGACCCCGCGGCATTTCCGCGCTGGGAACAGCTCTGGCTGCGCACAAAAGCCGCCACGGGCGGCACGGCCGGCTGGCACTTCGACGGCGCCCGTCTGAGGTGGCCATCCGAGCAGTGCGGGGGAGACGACGACACGCACCTGGCCGACCTGGTCAAGGAGATCAACAAGCCACCCGAAACACCGGCAGAGTCCCGTGCCCACGAGTCCAGCAGTTCGCAAGCGCGGCAAGCCGCAGACAACGCGCTTCGCGACGCGCAGAACACCGCGGTCGCACGGTGAAGACCCAGGCGCCCGCCCCGGCTTATAAAGAGATCTTTCGAGGAGCGAGGCAAGCGACCGATGGCAAGACAGACAAGAGCCGAGCGCCGACGCGAGCGGGCGCGACAGGAACTGGCCGGCAAGGCCTGGATGGCGATCTTCGTCGGCATCCTGCTGCTGGTGGTCGCTCCCGCCTTCCTGAAAGGGCCGATCGTGGGCACGCTGGGGCCTGCGCTCCAGCCTGCCGGTTGGGTCGCGCTGGCGGTCGGGGCCGTGCTGCTGGGCCTGCACTACATCGTCCGTCGTCAAACCGCCCACGTGGAGATCGAACCCGCGGCAACTCGCGTTCCCGCACGCCCCGCGCCCGCCTCGACAGCCGAGCGTCGCGAGCCCGTGCTGTCGCCCGCGCCATCGACAACACCTCATGCGGGCCAGGAATCGCAGTGGAGCCCCGCCGTGCTCCACGCCATCGAATGGCGTCGCTTCGAGGCCTTGTGCGAAGCGCTCTACGCACAAGCCGGCTTCACCACGCGCAGCCAATCGCATGGCGCGGACGGCGGCGTCGATATCTGGCTCCAGTCCAGGCACAGTGACATGCCGCGCATCGTCCAGTGCAAGCATTGGCAGAGCAAAGCCGTGGGCGTGAAGGAGATGCGGGAGTTCTTCGGCGTGATGGCTTCGCACCAATTGAAGAGCGGCACCTACGTGACGAGCTCGACCTTCTCGGCGGAAGCGGCGGCGTTTGCGAAGGCGAACGGCATCCACGCCCAGGACGGCGCAGCCTTGCTCCGGCTCATCGGCCAGCGCACGCCCGAACAACAGGCGGCACTGCTGGCCGTGGCCTACGAAGGCGAATACTGGCGGCCCACCTGCGCGAGTTGCGGCACCAAGATGGTCGAAAGAAGCTCGTCCAAGAACGACGGCAGCTTCTGGGGCTGCGCCAACTATCCGAAGTGCAAGGGCCGGACGATCCCGAAGTCGAGGGCATCTGCAACGGTCTGACCGGGAAGCGCGCCATGGCCCATCCAGCGATGTTCACCGAAGCCTGCCTCGCCTCCTCGTTCGCCCCCACCGAACGCCGCGAAGCCCTCGCCCGCCTCAACACCCTCTTGCACCCCGCCCTGCAGCGGATCGTCGCCGCCGAGGTCGCCGC
The DNA here is from genome assembly GCF_009811375.1 of Variovorax boronicumulans. NCBI lineage: Bacteria > Pseudomonadati > Pseudomonadota > Betaproteobacteria > Burkholderiales > Comamonadaceae > Variovorax > Variovorax boronicumulans. The sequence continues at coordinate 989,851 of NZ_BKDH01000001.1, read as the reverse complement.
GGGCAACCGCGTCGTCGATGTCGGCATCGACTGGCCCGACGAGGGCTCGGTGCACGTCACGCTCCAAAGGCACTTCACGGACCGGCACGCCGGCAAGCAGGCCGCGTTCAGCCTCTGCAACGACCCGCACTACTGGCATGCCGACTACAGCACCGCGGACAAACCGCGGCACCTGCTGATCTGCTGAGGGGCGCCGGCCTCAGAGCGGCCTGGTCAGGTACACCGCCTCGCGCCCCACGATCGTGCGCTGCGCGGGCATGAAGATCGTGCAGTCGTCGCACGGCGCGCGGATCTCGTCCGGGCCGTTGGTGGCGATCAGTTCGCCCTTGGCAAAGGTCTCGAAGCCGATCAGCGGGCGCACGAAGGCGAAGTCTTCCGACTTGATCACGTGCGTCTGGAGCAGCTCGAAGCGACGCTGCTCGCCGGGCGCGGGCACGGCCGGGTCCTTGTCGATGAGGCCGAAGTGCGCCAGGAAGTCGAGCGAGATGGCGGTGGCCAGCTCGGAGGCCGAGCGCAGGAAATGCTGGCCGCACTCGGCCACCAGCGCCACGCCCTTGCCGTCGGCCCGGCCATGCTGGCCGTGCTGGATCAGCGGCGTGCCCGAGCCCAGGCCGTCGGGCATCACCAGGTGCACCGACGGGCGGCCGATGGCCATGGCGGCCTCGGCGTTGCGGTCGAAGGCCGGGTACACCCAGAACGGGATCACGGGCTGGCTCGTGGAATGGATGTCGAGGATGTGGTCGGCCGCGCTCACCACCGGGCGCAGTTCGCGGGCGCGGCGCAGCTCGGGGCTGTCCTCGCTGCCGTCGAGCCATTCGGGCGACCACACGCGGTTGAGGTTGTGCACCAACTGGCGGCTGTCGAAAGGCAGCGCCTCGTTGAAGGACTCGTAGGCCGCCACGTTGGCAAAGCTGACGGTGAGCGTGCCGATCTTCGGGCGCACGCCGGTGTCGAGCAGGTGCGTGGCGGCGGTCATGCCGCAGATCTCGTTGCCGTGCGTCAGCGCGTTGATCAGCACGTGCGGGCCGGGCTTGCCGGACTCGAAGCGGTGCACGTAGTCGATGCCGACGTTGCCCTCGCGGTAGGCGGTCAGGTCGCGGGGGAGGACTTCGAGGGCGGGGGGCAATTGGGTCATGGGGTGGTGAACAGGTGGGATCGGGGGCCGCCGGCAAGTTTGCTACAGCTGGCAAATTCGTGCCGTGCGCCGCAAATCCCCCGATGCGGCTCATGTCCTGAGCCGCATCGCCCTCACCAATTCACCTCCCGCTCCGGCGTCGCCGAAATATGGTGGATCGACAGGTCCGCCCCGTCGTACTCCTCTTCCTGCGACAGCCGCAGCCCCATGGTCGCCTTGAGCACGCCGTACACCACGGCGCCGCCGATCAGCGCCCAGACCACGCCGAGCAAGGTGCCGATCAGCTGCGCCCACAGGTTCACGCCGCCGATGCCGCCCAGCGCCTGGGTGCCGAAGATGCCCGCCGCGATGCCGCCCCAGGTGCCGCACAGGCCGTGCAGCGGCCACACGCCGAGCACGTCGTCGATCTTCCATTTGTTCTGGGTGCGCGTGAACATGAAGACGAAGATGGCGCCGGCCACGCCGCCCGCCACGAGCGCGCCCAGCGGGTGCATGAGGTCGGAGCCGGCGCACACGGCCACGAGGCCGGCGAGCGGGCCGTTGTAGACGAAGCCGGGGTCGTTCTTGCCCATGGCCAGCGCCACCAGCGTGCCGCCGACCATCGCCATCAGCGAGTTGACGGCGACCAGGCCCGAGATCTTGTCGATGCTCTGCGCGCTCATCACGTTGAAACCGAACCAGCCCACGCACAGCACCCACGCGCCCAGCGCCAGGAACGGGATGTTCGACGGCGGGTGGGCGCTGAGCGAGCCGTCGCCGCGGTAGCGGTTGCGGCGCGCGCCCAGCAGCAGCACGGCCGGCAGCGCGAGCCAGCCGCCCACGGCGTGCACGACGACCGAGCCGGCGAAGTCATGGAACTCGTGGCCGGTGACCGAGGCGATCCAGCCCTGGATGCCGAAGGCCTTGTTCCAGGCGATGCCCTCGTACAGCGGATAGACGAAACCGACGATCACCGCGGTGGCGATCAGTTGCGGCCAGAACTTGGCGCGCTCGGCGATGCCGCCCGAAATGATGGCGGGAATGGCCGCCGCGAAGGTCAGCAGGAAGAAGAACTTCACCAGCTCGTAGCCGCTTCTTGCCGACAGTTCGGTGGCGCTGACGAAGAAATGCGTGCCGTAAGCCACACCGTAGCCCACCAGGAAGTACACGATGGTCGAGACCGAGAAGTCGACCAGGATCTTGACCAGCGCATTGACCTGGTTCTTCTTGCGCACGGTGCCCAGTTCCAGGAAGGCAAAGCCGGCATGCATGGCCAGGACCATGATGGCGCCGAGAAGGATGAACAGCGCGTCAGCGCCCTGTTTGAGTGCGTCCATGAGAGCTTCTTGCAGGTTTTTGGTTTGATTTGGTGCGTCGCACCCGAACGGCTCGGGGTGCCGGCGCAAGAAAGCAAAAATGGTGCCTGCAGGCTCTTGAATGGTGCGAAACGACCCAGGAATGGGCCGATTTCGCTGGGTGCGCACCGGATCGGAACGCGACGCCGCAGCGATCAGCCTGCGCCGCCGCGCAGCGCGTCGCGGTAGCGCCGGCTGCAGGGCACGCTCGTGCCGTCGTGCATGTGCAGCCGGGCGTCGCCGCCGTCGAGCGGCTCGATCTCCTTGATGCGGCCCAGGTTCACGGCGTGGCTGCGGTGCACGCGCACGAAGGTGGCGGGGTCGAGCTGGGTCAGGAAGTCGGTGAGCGTGGCGCGCAGCAGGTAGTCATGGCCGTTGACATGCAGGCCGACGTAGTTGCCCTCGGCCTGCAGCCAGTCGATGTCGGTGGCGGCGATGAGGAATTCGCGGCGCAGCTTGCGCACGAGAAAAGGTGCGGGGCGGGCCGCCGGTGGCGCCACGGATAAAGACCCTTTTCGCTTGGGCTTCTACTACCCACCGCAGCGCAGGTATTTATGTAGTCTCAACCGAGACGAAACTCGCTACAGTCTATTTAAATCTCCACTAAATTACGTGCATGAAAAATTCCAAACCCACCGCTTACTGCTTCAGGCTATGCCTTGGCTCCAGCCGTGCTGGCAAGTTCAACGTGATAGCGGATCGGCACCTTCACACATTACCCGATGGAACTGCTTTGTCGCTATTCGCGAGGAATGCAAACTCACTTTCACAGGCTACAGCATTTCATTTTGAAGCTGGCGGCTTCCCAACTGAGAAGGCGGCGCGTGATGCTGGAGAAGCTCTACGGATAAAACTCCGGGTTCTAAATGCTCTACTCGGACTGGGGTTACTTGTGCCCCAAGGCGATAAACAATCAGCATCAGTCTCAACAGCTGTAAAGGACATGGCCTCAAAAGAAGGTGGCGTGATTATCGATACAATTTGGGGTGTGCAGACATATCCCGATGATGGACTTCATGGAGAAATAATTATCGGAGGCAATCTTGAGGTTAATTCGAGTGATCCGTTGTACGTTTTCGAAGCCATTAGTAAGATTTGGCCGATAGATGTAAAGCTAGATGCACCATCTGAAATTGCGCTCCACATTCTTGGATTGGGAACAACAGAAGCATCAGAAAAAGCGTCGTTCTTAACCAGCTACCTAGCAATAGAGCAACTAATAGAAAGAAAGTCGCGCAGCGAAAAAACAAAAAAACTATTAATTCAATTTCAGCGAAGAATCCAACAATCAACAGTCAGAAAAAGAGCACCAATGGATGCCATGGAGGCAAAATCCCTATCCGGCGCTCTATCGGCACTGCAAGAGGAATCCTTTAGCAGCGCATTAACCAGGTTTGCAAAAACACTCAAGACCCCCACCGAAATTAGAGGGATACCGAAGGAAAAATTCTTCTCCGCATGCATACAGACGAGAAATAAAATAGCCCATCAAGTAGAAGTAAAAACAAAAATCAGCATATCCGAACTAAATGCAGGGCTTCGAGAAATTACCATGGGACTTATTTGGCACAGAAATAATCTGCCTTCGATTACGATTAACACACCACCTTCAAAGGTACTAATTCCAGAAGGACAATTCGCTATTCGCGTGCTGTAATTCGACTAAATGGGCGCAAAGAGTCTAGATAGCACTTTCTTCAAATTTGAACGCAGCAATGGCTTCGTTGCAAAAAAGCTGATCGCACGTATCTCTCAGCAGTTCTCTTAGCTGCGCTGGGCCAACGAGTCGGTCTACCCCTGGTACATGCTGCACCAGACGCTGATCGTCGCGGGGGTGGCGCTGCTGGTGCCGCTGGCGCTGGGCCCGGTGTGGGAGCCCGTGGCGCTGGTCGCCGTGACCATTGCCGGCTGCTGGCTGCTGACCGACGGGCTGATCCGCCGCATCGGCTGGCTGCGCCCGCTGTTCGGGCTGAAGCGCAAGCCCGAGGCCGAGCCTGCCGTGGTGCTTACGCCGCCTGCTTCGGCTTCGGCGTCGTCGACGCCTCGTCCACCGGCACCAGGATGGCGTTCGCCGTCGCCACGAGCTTGAGCTTGTCTTCGCCCTGGCCCTCGGGCTGTGCGAACAGCTCGGCCCCGACGAAGACCTGCTTGCGCCCCGCCTTCACCACGCGCCCGCGCGCCACGAAGGCCTCGCCGATGGCGGGCGAGATGCAGTTGATGGAAAAGTGCGAAGCCAGCACGCGGCCCGCCACGGTGGCGGCCGCGAAGCCGCTCACGGTGTCGAGCAGCGCCGCGATCATGCCCGCGTGCAGAAAGCCGGTGTACTGGCCCATGTCTTCCTCGCGCCATTTCATGCGCAGTTCGGCCTGCCCGTCGGCGGCCTGGGTGACGTCGAAGCCGGCCCAGCGATTGAAGGCGGCCGAACGGTTGATGGCCTGGATCGTGTCGAGCATGGGGGGTGTCCTTTCTGGGGAGTGGATGGAAGGCAAGACCCACTCTAGGAAGCGGAGCCGCCGCGCACCGTCTCTTGGGTGACCGGTTCGCCGCCGGCAGATGCTTGCGCGACAGCGGCGCGCCCGCGTCACACCGGCGTCATGAAAAAAACTTTGCGACGCCTTAACCCCGTTCGCCCGCCCCGTCCGTAGAAGCGGAGATTCGTCACCGACTTTCTTCCGGAAGGCTTTCCATGCACACACCGTTCTCCGCCCGCCCCCTCCTGCGTGCCACCGCCGTCGCTGCCCTCTGGCTGGCCGCGGGCGCCGGCGCCCATGCACAGCTGCAGGCCGATGCCTCGCGCATCACGCAGGTGAAGGTCTACCCCGGCAGCGCCACGGTGGAGCGCGTGGCGCGCGTCGCGGCGGGCAGCCGCTCGGTCACCTTCGCCTGCCTGCCGGCCGGGCTCGACGTGCAGAGCCTGCAGGTGTCGGCCGGCGCGGCCGTGCGCGTGGGCGAGACCTCGGTGCTCAGCGAGGCGCGCGAGCTCTCGGCCAACTGCGCCACCAGCGCGCTCGACGGCCGCATCCGCGAACTCGAAGACCGCAAGGCCGCGCTGCAGGCCGAGACCGATGCGCTGGGCATGGTCACGGGTTATCTCAAGGGGCTGTCGGGCGGCGAGTCGGGCCCCGGCGCGCGTGCGCCGATCGACGCGCGCAACCTCACAGCCGTGACCGACGCGATGCGCCGTTCGGGCCAGGACGCGCTGCTCAAGCAGCACCAGATCCAGCGCCAGCAGACCGACCTCGACCGCCAGCTCAAGCCGCTGCTGGCCGAGCGCGGCCGCACGCAGGGCCAGGGCGCGCAGGTGACGGCCGTGACCGTCACGCTGGCCGCCAGTGCCGACGCCGACGTGAAGCTCAGCTACCAGGTCAACGGCCCCGGCTGGACACCCAGCTACCGCGCGCTGCTCGACACCACGACGCGCAAGGTGCGCATCGAGCGCCAGGCGCTGGTGGCGCAGGCCACGGGCGAGGACTGGCGCGGCGTGAAGCTGGTGCTGTCCACCGGCCAGCCACGCCGCGAGACCACGGGGCGCACGCCGAGCGCATGGCGCATCGGCATCGAGCCGCCGCCGCGCGTGAATGCCGAGTCGGCGTACATGGCCGCGCCGATGCCTGCCGCCGCCCCGGCCGCCATTGCCGCCGATCGCAAGATGGCCATGGAGCGCGTGCGCGAGCCGCTGTTCGACGTGAGCGTGTTCGACAACAGCTTCGCCACCGAATTTGCCGTGCCGCAAAGCATCGACGTGCCTTCCAACGGCCAGCGCGTGACCCTGGCGCTGGGCCAGCATGAGGACACCGCGCAGCTCGCCGCACGCACCAGCCCGCGCGTGGACCCGAGCGCCTTCCTGGTCGCCGAGATGGCGCAGCCCGCGGGCGTGTGGCCGGCCGGCCCGATGCAGCTGTACCGCGACGGCAACTTCGTCGGCCAGGGCCGCTGGAACGCGCCGAGCGACGCGAAGCTCACGCTCTCGTTCGGCCGCGACGAACTGGTGCGCGTGCAGGTCGAGCCCGAGCGCGACAACCAGGGCTCGGGCGGCTTCGTCGGCTCGCGCGCCGAGCGCCAGGTGCAGCGCGCCTACGTGGTCGAGAACCGCCACCGCACGCCGATCGCGGTGCAGGTGCTGGAGGCCGCGCCGGTGTCGGTCGACGAGCAGGTGCGCGTGACCACGCGCTTTGCGCCGCAGCCGGCCGAGCAGGCGTGGAACAAGCAGCCGGGGCTGGCGATGTGGCGCTTCGACCTGGACGCGGGACAGACGGCGCGCGTGTCGGCGGACTACACGATCGGGTATCCGAAGGATGCGCGACTGCAGATGCGCTGAGGCTGGGTTTGTTCAGGGCGAGTGCACAGGCCACCGGGTACTTCCCTCCGCGAATGTCCCCCGGGGCTTCGCCCTCCTCCTTGATTTCGCTGCGGGAAGCACCCAGTGTCCTGTGCACGGGGCACGCTGCCGGTTCGCCCCGGCACACGAGCTTCAGAAATCAAACTTCGCCGACACCTCGAAGGTCCGCCGCGGCGCCAGCAGCACCTGGCTCGCGGCGCGGCCGGTCCAGGTCGCGTAGAGCCGGTCCGTCAGGTTGCGCACGCGGAAACTCAGCAGTGCGTTCTTCAGGCGGTAGCTCACGGCCGCATCGACCGTGGTGAAGCCGTTGATGCGGATCTGGTTGGCGTTGTCGGTGTACATCGGCCCCGTGTGGTTCAGCGACGCGAAGTACTCGAACTTCGAGCCGTCGGGCCGGTAGGTGGCGAAGACGTTGGCCATGCGCTCGGGCACGTTCGGCGGGGTCTTGCCCACGCGCGAGACGTTGCCGGCTTCCACCAGCGTGTCGAAGCGCGCATCGAGCGCCGCGAGGTTGCCCGCCAGCGTCCATTCGCGCGTGGGCTTCCACACGGCCGACAGCTCGAGGCCGCGTGACGACTGGCGGCCGTTGTTCACGGTGGTGGCCGCGTTGTTCGGGTCGCGCGAGAGCACGTTGTCGAGTTCGATCTTGTACAGCGCCGCGGTCCACTCCAGGTTGGCCGCGGGCAGGCTCTGCTTGAAGCCCACCTCGGCCTGCTTGCCGCGCGACATCGGGAACGCGGCGTTCGAGGCCGACAGCAGGAAGAGCGAACCCACAGGCAGCGTGGCGTTGGTGTACTGCGCATACAGGCTCGACTGCGGCGACAGGTCGTACACGGCGCCGAGGCGCCCCGAGGTGGCACGGTAGCTCGCGCCGAAGCGCGTGACGCTGCCTGCGTTCAGGTCCCAGATGCGGCGGTCGACCTCGGTGCGGTCGTGGCGCAGGCCGCCGACCAGCGTGAGGTCGCGCATCGGCTTGAGCGCGTCTTCCACGAAGACCGAGGCGACCTTCACGCGCGAGAAGGTGTCGGCGCGGTTGCCCGCGCCGGTGGTCAGCGCGGGGTTGTCGTCGAAGTAGCCGGTGTACGGGTCGAACACGGGCACGCGCAGTTGCGCGGCGGTGGCGGGGCTGCTGTTGGAGAAGCGGCGCTGGCTGCCGAAGCGGGTTTCGCTGTACTCGCCGCCGACGACGAAGCGGTTGTCCAGGCCGGCGATCTTCCCCTTGTGCGTGACGTCGAAGCGGTCGAGCCAGAAGTCCTGGTCGTGCGTGATGAGCGTCTGGTCGCGCGCGATGCTGGCGGGCGGCACGAAGGTGGCGCTTTCGGAGTTGCGGAACATGCGCTTCGACTGGTTGGCCGAGAACTCGTTGCGCCACGACCAGCCGCCGTCGAGTTGTCCCGCAAGGCGCGCGCGCAGCCAGTAGGTTTCGGACGAGTTCTCGTCGTCGCGCACGTTGTAGTTGGTGCGTGCCATGCGCCGGTCGATCACGCGGCCGTCGGGCGTGCTGACGACGTTCGTCGGCTGCGTGGCGAAGCTGCGCGGCACGAGCGGCGTGCCCCAGTAGGCGTCGTTGTCGTCGCGCAGGTAGTCGAACGACAGGTCCAGCTTCACCGAGCCGCCCAGGTCCACCAAGAGGCCGCTCGTGAAGTGGTCGATGCGCTCGCCGTTGCGGTCGATGGTGCCCACTTTCGTGTCGTTGCGGCTGTAGTCGAGCCGGTAGGCGCTGGCCTCGCCCAGCGCGCCGCCGAAGCCGAAGGCCGCGCGCGTGGAGCCATAACTGCCGTACGAGAGCAACGCCTCCTTGTGCGGGTTGCTGCGGTCGGGCCGCTTGGTCACGAAGTTGACGGTGCCGCCGATGGCGCCCTCGCCGTCGAGCACCGAGGCCGGGCCCTTGAGCACTTCGATGCGTTCGTAGTTCCAGGTGTCCTGCACGCGGTTGGTGACGCCTGCGCCCGAGCTGCGCACGCCGTCGTACAGGTACATGAGGCTGGTGAAGCCGCGCAGCGACAGCGTGGTCGGCGACGACGGCGGGCCGCCGCCCGACAGACCCGCCATGCCGCGCAGTGCTTCGCTGAAGGTGCGGGCGCCGCGCTGCTGGATCGCGTCCTGCGACAGGATCTCGACCGAGGCCGGCGTCTCGCGCACCGACAGGCCCAGGCGCGAAGCCGAGCCGCTCGACTCATCGAGGTGCAGGCTGTTCGCGTCACGGCTGCCTTCGATGGTGACGGTGCCGAGTTCGGCGTTGTTGCTGCTGTCTTGTGCAGAGGCGACTTGCAAGGCGGTGAAGGCGGCCAGCGCGACGGTGGTGCGGGTGAACGGGGTCATGGAGCGGTGCGTGGAAGAAATGAAGAAAGCGTCAGGCCACCGAGAAGCGCCGCAGCCGCCAGGCCGCGAGCCCGAACAGCAGCAGGCTCGGCACCAGCAGTTGCAGCACGGCCAGCGCGGCCTGTCCGCGCACGAGGTCGGCAGGCTCCTCGTGCCAGGCGAAGGTGGGCATGCGGTCGAAGTCGGCGGGAGCGAGCGCATCGCGCGCATCGATGCGCGGGAAGAAGAAGGCCTTCCAGGCTTCGTGGTGCGCCACGGTCTGCGCGTCGAAGCGCGCATGGCGGCGTGCGCCGTTGCCGGCCAGCGCGGTCATGCCTTCGTAGGCCACGGCCGCCGGCGACACGGCGCCGAAGCGGCCCACCAGCGCCTGCTGTTGTGCCTGCTGCGCGTCGAAGCGCGCGAGCGCGGGGCGGATCGCTTCGTCGACCTCGCGCTGGATGCGGTAGTTGGCCAGCGAGCGGCCGGCGATCTCGATCTTGCCGTCGCGCGGCACAAGGATGGCGCCCTGCCCCACGTGCTGGTACTCGGTGCCCAGCAGGTCCTGGTAGCGCTTCATCGCCTCGGCCGTGACCACGCGCTGGCGCGTGGCCAGCTCGGTGCGCGACGGTGCAGGTGCCACCTGCGTGACGGCCAGGTTCAGCAGCACCGGCGCCACGAGCACCAGCAGCACCCAGGCGATGACGAGCACCATCGCATTCGTCGCCGACGAGGCGCCGAAGGCGTTCACCGCCACCACCAGCGCGAACCAGAACAGCGCGTAGGCGCCCACCAGCAGCGCCCACCACAGCGTGGCGCTGCCCGCGCCACCCGCCGTGAGCCCTGCATGGCGCGCGATCCACAGCACCGCCACCGGCAGCAGCACCGCCGGCCCCAGCAGCACGGCTGCGCGCACCGTGAGCTTGCCCGCGAGCAGCGTGCGCAGCCGCAGCGGTTGCGACAGCAGCAGGCGCAGGGTGCCGTTCTCGCGCTCGGCCGACAGCAGGTTGTAGCTGAGCGCGAAGATGAGCAGTGGCAGCAGGTAGACGATGACGAAGGCCAGGTCGAAATGCCCGCTCAGCAGGTGCCACGGGTTCTCGATGTCGCTGGGGTTCATGAACACCACGCGGCTCTGGTTCGTGACCTGGTACTGGCTCGGGAACAGGTCGCTCTGCCCCAGCGCGACCGGGCCCAGCGGCGCGGTCGGCAGCAGCACGTGCTGGCCGCCGTAGCCGCTGGCCATGCGCGAGGGATCGGCCGGGTTCTCGAAGGGCGTGGGCTGCGCGGTGCCGGCGAAGATGCCTTCGAGCAAGGTGCGCTGCGCGGTGCGGGTGTCGCGGTCGGCCTGCGCCACGGCCGCCTGCGCGCGGTCGCGCTGGGCGGTCTGCAGCAGGCCGTTGCCCAATGCATAGGCCACGAGCAAAAGGAACAGCGCGCCGACGACCCACAGGCCGCGCTCGGCAAGCATCAAACGGACTTCCTGGCGCATCACGGCCAGCAGGCGGCGGCCTTGGGGAGGATGGAGGGACGACATGGGTGGCATCCCCTCTCAGAGCGCGCGCTGGCGCAAGGTGGCGAAGGCCGCGAACGCCGCCGCGAGCAGCAGGCCGACGCACAGCACGGCGAAGCTGCGTGCCTGGTGCCGCAGCGCCCACCCCGCCCCGGGCGGGTGGTAGTCGAAGGGCGGCACGGTGGCCCAGAGCTCGGGCGTGGCCTGGTAGGAGAAGTGGCGGTCGCCGAGCGGATCGGCATGCGCCACGAGGTCCTTGCTCATCAGGTCCTGGATGTGGCGGCGGTGCAGCTCGGCCGCCGTGGTGAAGCGGCGGTGGTGCGAGAAGTCGGTGCCCGCCATGCCCATCGAGAAGCTGCGCACCGCGAGCAGCGGCAGCAGCAGGCCGCTCCACTCCTGCACTTTCTGCTGCTGTTCCCAGGTGTCCCACAGGCGGCCGTAGTGGCGGTCGTACACGGGGTACGAGGCCTGGTCGTCCAGGCGCAGCGCAATGCCCCACTTGCTCAGCGGCACGTCGCGCCCCCAGCGCTCGGTGGTGCCGAAGTTCTGCTGCCAGACCTGGTTCGACACGGCCTTGAGTTCCGCGCCCAGCGCTTTGTTGAATTCGAGCCGCGTCGGGCTCGGATACCAGGTGCGCGAAAGCTCGGAGAGCACGCGCGGCGCCATCACAGCCTGCCCGATCCACAGCGCGAGCAGCACGGTGATCGCCATGCGCGAGGTGGACGACAGCGCCGACACGCCCAGCACGAGGCACACGAAGATGCCGAGGTACACCGCGTAGCCCAGCGACCACGCGCCCAACCGCAGCAGCGCATCGACACGCCCGCCCGGCTCCGCGCCCACCGCCACGGCAACGGCCGCAACCAAGGCCGCCGGCACCAGCAGCACCGCGAGCAGCGCCGACAGCGCGAGCGCCTTGCCGGCCAGCAGGCGCAGCGGCGCCACGCCCAGGCTCAACGTCTGGCGCAGGATGCCCTGCTCGCGCTCGCCCGCGAAGGCGTTGAAGCCCAACACGATCACCAGCAGCGGACCGAGCACCTGCAGGATCCAGCCCACCGACAGGTTGCCGAAGCGCTGCAGGCCGGTCGCGTCCTGCGCGGCATTGAACTTGACCTCGCTCTGGCGGTGTGCCTGCAGCCACACGGTGCTGCCGATGTAGGGGTTGATGCCCGCATCGACCATCGACAGCGGCGGCTCGGGCTTGAAGGCGTGCATGCCCTGGTGCGCGGCGTCGTGCGGATGGCGCTTGTCCTGGTGCAGCCAGTCGCGGTAGTCCATGGCCTGCGCGGCCACCTGCTCGGCATGCGCGCCGCGCTGGTGCGCCCAGCCGACGGCCAGCGCGGTGAAGAGCAGCACGGCCACGAGACCGCCCGCCCAATACAGGCGGCCATCGCGCAGGCGTTCGGTGAATTCGCGTCGGGCGATCCAGCGCATCGTCATCGGGTCAGGCCCTCATGTGTTGCAGGTAGAGGGACTGCAGGTCGGTCTGGCCGATCTGCGCGCCGTCGAGGCTCTCGACCAGCCGGCCACGCTTCATGATCCCGACGCGCGTGGCGGTCTGCTGCGCGTGGAACAGGTCGTGCGTGGTGGTGAGCACGGCCACGCCACGGTCGGCCGCGCGGCGCAGCAGGTCGGAGAACTCGGCCGCGGCGTGCGGGTCGAGCCCCGAGGTGGGCTCGTCGAGCAGCAGCGCCTTGGCCTCTTTGGCCAGCGCCACCGCGATCCATACCTTCTGGCGCATGCCCTTCGAATACATGCTGACGCGCTTGTCGGCGGCGGCGTGGTCGAGCCCCACCTCGGTCATCAGCGCAAGCAGGCGTTCGCGCGGCAGTTCGTGGCCCAGCGCCAGGCCGGCGAAGAAGCGCAGGTTTTCCAGGCCCGAGAGCGTGCCGTAGAGCGTGACCTGCTCGGGGATGTACGCCACGTCCTGCTTGGTCGCGACCGGGTGGCGCGTGACGTCGGTGCCGTTGATCTGCACCGTGCCGTCGGTCGGCGCGATGAAGTTCAGGAACAGGTTGATGGTGGTCGTCTTGCCCGCGCCGTTGGCACCCAGCAGGCAGTAGATGTCGCCGCCGCGGATGTCGAGGTCGAGACGGTCGAGCGCGGTGTGCGCGCCGTAGCGTTTGGTGAGGCCGGAGGCTCGGAGCATGGCGGAGGGATTCCGATGGAAGGAAGAAGGAAAGGAAAGACGCGCGCAGGCACGCCCCGGCGTGGGCACGCCGATGCGGTCATCGAATGGGGAATGAAGGCGACGGCGGCAGAGCCGCCGAATGCTCAGCGCTTGTTCTTTGCGCCGCCTTGCCGCGCCTTGAAGCGCGGGTTGGACTTGCAGATGACGTAGGTGCGGCCGCGCCGCGTCACCACCTGGCAATCGCGGTGACGCTTCTTGGCTTCCTTGAGCGAGGACAGGACTTGCATGTGCGTGGCCGGGGAGTTCGTTCGGACACGCGAATATACGTTATTGCGAATTCATTCTCAATAACTTTGTTGACCTTCCCCGGCATCCGGGGCCCTGCCGTCGTCAGTGCGGCGGATGCGCCTTCGGCGCTTTCGCGCCGGCGTCGACACAGGCCACGCACAGGCCATGCAGCGTGACCTCGTGGTGCGTCACCTGGAAGCCCTTGGGGGCGAGGTCATGCATCGGCCCCGGGCACGCGTGCAGCAGGAACACCTGGCCGCAGTGCGAGCAATGGAAGTAGTGATGGTGGTGGTGCCCTGCATCGCCACCCTCGCCTGCGCCGTGCGAATGGTGGTCGTGCGGATCAGCCTTGCAGGCCACTTCATAGCGCGCGGGCTCGCCCGGCAGTTCGACCTTTGCGATCTCGCCGTCGGCCAGCAGCAGCGAGACCTGGCGGTACACCGTCGACAGGCTGATCTCGGGCACGATGGCCCGTGCGTGCTCGAGGATTTCGGGGGCGGTCAGCACGCGGCCGGCGTCGCTGAAGGCGGAGAAAACGGCGTTGCGCTGGCGCGTGAGACGTTGCATGTCTCGATGATAGGGGCGGCCCGCGCGGCCTTCAGCGAGCCGCGCGCAAGACCTTCACGCGTCGGCCGCTGAGCCGCCGTCTGTCTCGGGCGCTTCGGGCTTTTGCTTGCCCTTCTTGCCGCGCGCCGCCTTCTTCGCGGCGCGCTCGGCATCGGCGCGCTGGCCGGCGGCCAGCCACTGCGCGAACTCCTCGGGCGTCTCGAGCGTGATGCGCCCCAGGTTGCCGGCGCGGAACTCGTGCATCACGATCTCGGCGGCCTTCTGCAGGTTGACCTTGCCCTTGCCCAGCAGCGCGCCGCGCTTGCGGCCGATGGTGTCGAGGACGTCTTCGTCCTTCATGCCGCCCAGGGTGGCGGCATCGAGCTCGACGAGCTTGAAGCGCGCGACGATGCCCTCGGCGTAGTTCGCCTTGAGGTAGTCGAGCAGCTCCAGCGCCACTTCTTCCTCGTCGAAGGCATTGCGCCCCACCGCGCCGCTGGCCGCGAGGTTGTAGCCGCTCTTGGGCACGATGATGCGCGGCCACAGCATGCCGGGCGTGTCCCACAGGTAGAAGTCGTCGGCCAGCGTGATGCGCTGCTCCAGCTTGGTGATGCCGGCCTCGTCGCCGGTCTTGGCCTTGCGCCCGCCGGTGAGCGTGTTGATGAGGGTCGACTTGCCCACGTTGGGAATGCCGCAGATCAGCACGCGCATCGGCTTGGCCATGCCGCCGCGGTTGGGCGACAGCTCGTGGCAGGCGCGCACGATGCGCTGCGCGGGCATGGTCAGGCTCGCATCGAGCGCGATGGCGCGGGTGTCGGGCAGCGCGTTGTAGTGCGCCAGCCAGGCCTCGGTGCGCACGGGGTCGGCCAGGTCCTGCTTGTTGAGCACCTTCAGCGTGGGCCGCCCGGCCGTGAGCTCGGCCAGCATCGGGTTGGCGCTGGAGCCGGGCAGGCGCGCGTCGAGCAGTTCGATCACCACGTCGATGTCCTTCACCCGTTCGGTGATGGCCTTCTGGGTCGAATACATGTGACCGGGGAACCACTGGATCGCCATCGATGGATGCTCTTTCTTTCGCGCTGTCTGGAAGGGACCGGCCTCGCAGGCCGGGTGCGCATTGTGAACCGGGAAACGGACCGATTCCTCGATGCTGCGCTTTTGATAGCACCAACTGGCGTATTCACTGGCTTGTTGGCCGCAAGATCACCCCTAGAATCCGCGCGCTGCGCCCGCAGCCGTTTCAAAAAGTCACACCGAGGGAGATCCTTTTCATGGTCCAGCGCCTTGCCGCCGCCGCCCTGCTCGCGGCCACCACCATCCTGTCCGCCACCGCGGTGCACGCCCAGCGCCCGTCGCCCCCGCCCGGTCCGCTGACCGACGGTTTCCTGTGCTGCAACATGCGCACCTACGGCGACTCGATCAGCGACATCAACTACGACGAACAGGGCACGAGCATCGTCCCCGTGGGCACGCCGGCGCGCATCACGGCCTACGACTTCCGCTTCTTCAACCTCGATCTCGCGGGCAAGCCCCAGCGCATCAAGAACGACTACAGCCGCAACATCACGCTGATCGACTTCGCCAAGCGCTACGTGGTCACCGAAGACCCGAAGCGCAAGATCGCCAGCTTCCCGCCTGCGGTGGGCGCCGCCATCCTCGCGGGCAAGGTGATGCCGGGCATGACGCGCGAACAGGTGCTGATGGCACTGGGCTACCCGGTGGCCAGCGAGAACCCGAGCCTGGACGCGCCGGTGTGGCGCTACTGGCGCGACAGCTGGTCGGAGTTCCAGGTGAACTTCGACGCGCAGGGCCTCGTGAAGGACGTCGCGGGCAATGCCGTGGCGCTGAGCCGCGTGCTGGCCGCCGCGCCCTGAGCACCCTTGATCATCCCCGGGTTCGTGTGCGCGGCATGACACGCGCAACACCCGGGAGGGTTTTGCATCGCGAAGGGCGATTCCGCCCCTATGATTTGTCCGAAGCACGGCGCCGCCACGTGCGTCGGCCGGATCGAAACCCCTGAATGGAGTGCCTGCGATGAAACCCGTCTCCGAACTGCTCAAGCGCCACGATTCCGCCGCCTGGCGCACCTCGCCCGACACCAGCGTGTTCGACGCGCTGGCCACGCTGGCGCATTTCGAAGTGGGCGCGCTCATGGTGATGGACGGCGAAAAGCTCGTGGGCTTTTTGTCCGAGCGCGACTACACCCGCAAGGTGGCGCTGCAGGGCAAGAACTCGAAAGAGATGAAGGTCGCCGAGATCATGACGCCCGACGTGATGACCGTCACCCCGCAGACCCGCACCCGCGCCTGCATGGCGCTCATGAGCCAGCGCAAGTTCCGCCACCTGCCCGTGGTCGACGGCGACAAGGTGGTCGGCATGATCTCCATTCAAGACCTGATGGACGACATCATTTCCGAGCACGAGCAGACCATCACGCAGCTGACCAGTTACATCCAGAGCTGAGCACGCGGCCATGCCCCGGCAAAAAGGGGCAACACACCTACGCACAGGGGCACTCTTTCGGGTGCACAGTGAAGGCTCGTTCACCATCCAGCAGGGACATACGCAATGCAGATCCAGGTCAACACGAGCAATGGCATCACCAACAAGGACACGCTGGAGCGCTGGGCAGACACCGAGATCAAGCAGCACCTGAGCCGTTTCGTCGAAGACGTGACGCGCGTCGAGGTGCACCTGAGCGACGAGAACCACGACAAGGCCGGCGGCGGCGACAAGTGCTGCGTGATGGAAGCGCGCCTGGCGCACCACCAGCCGCTCGCGGTGACACAGCACGCCACCAGCCTCGACGAGGCCTTCCGCGGCGCGGCCGACAAGCTCAAGCGCCTGCTCGACAACACGCTGGGCCGCCTCAACAATCACCGCGCCCGCGATTCGATCCGCCGCGACGGCGAGGGCTTCGTCGCCGAGTAGTCGAGTCGAAGCTCAGCGCGCCGGCTTGCGCTTCGGCGCGGGCAGGTGCTGCGGCGTTTCCACCGGAATGAGCGGCGGGCGCCGCCCGCCGGCCATCCAGGCGTCGTAGAAATCGATCTTGCGATCGACCAGCGACAGCGCCTGCTGCCAGTCGGCAATGGTCTGGTGCACGCGCGCGCGGTGCGCCTCGAGCAGATCGCGCCGCTGGCGCAGCGTGGCCTTGCCCTGCAATGCGAGCGCCGTGTAGTCGCGCATCTCGGCGATCGACATGCCGGTGCGGCGCAGCCGGTCCATCAGGTCGAGCCAGCCCACATGCAGTTCGCCATACACGCGCCGCCCGCCCGCATCGCGCGCCACGCCGGGCACGAGGCCCTGCGATTCGTACCAGCGGATGGCGTGCACCGTGCGGCCCGTGCGCGCGGCCAGCTCGCCGATGTGGAACGACGGCGTGGCGGCGACAGTGGCGGGATCAGCCGGCATGGGCGGTCGGCGCGTCGAGCGCCCGCTCGACCAGCGCGGTGTCGAAGTACTCGGTCAATGTTTTCACCTGGCCTCCTTCGAGTCGGTAGACGTAGCAATAGCGGTTGTTGTAGCGCTTGCCGGCCTTGGTGGGCACGTCGCCGCTGAACAGCACCACCACGCGGTCGCCTTCCGCAATGATGCATTCGGTCTTGCTCACATAGGGCCCGGCGAACTGCCCGAACAGCGGCTTGATCAGCTCCTCGCGGATCGCCTGCTTGCCCTGGTAGGTGCGCGACCAGGGCGTGCTGCCTTCCAGCGTCCAGCTGGCGTCGTCGGCGAGGCTGTCGATGAAAGCCTGGCCGTTGCCCCTGTCCAGCTCCGCGTGGATGCGCTGGACCAGGGCCTTGTTGTCGATCGTGTGCATGGCGTGATTTCCTTGGATGAATGAAGACACCGGACATCCGGTGAATTCATTGGAAATGCTCGAGTGCGCTCGAAGTCAAGCGCCATGCACCGCGTGACGAAGGCTCAGCGTCGGCCGGCGTTCGCCTGGCCCTTGGCAACTTCGTTCGCGCCCTGGGCGGCGCCGCTTTGCGGCACGGCCTCGCCCTCGCGCGCGGTCACTTCCGACAGGCGCGCGGCCAGCTGCTCGGGCGTGTCGGCGGCAATGCCCAGCCAGGCGCCCTGCGTCAGCGTGATGTGGGCGGCCTCGAAGGTGCCGGCGCCGGCACAGAGGATGGTGCGGTTGGGCGCGTCCTGCGCGGCCAGCACCAGCATTGCGGGCACCACGGCCTCGGGGCGGAAGGCCTCGAGCATGTCCTTGGGGAACAGGTCTTCCGTCATGCGCGTGGCGGCGGTGGGCGCCAGGCAGTTCACGCGGATGTCGTTCTTGGCGCCTTCGATGCTCAGCGTTTGCATGAGGCCCACCAGCGCCAGCTTGGCGGCGCCGTAGTTGCTCTGGCCGAAGTTGCCGTACAGGCCCGACGAGGAGGTGGTCATCACGATGCGGCCGTACTTCTGCTCGTTCATGAGCGCCCAGACGGCCTTGGTGCAGTTCACGGCGCCCATCAGGTGCACGTCGACCACGAGTTTGAAGTCGTCCAGCTCCATCTTGGCGAAGCTCTTGTCGCGCAGGATGCCGGCGTTGTTCACCAGGATGTCGACGCGGCCCCAGGCGTCGACCGCCTGCTTGACCATGGCCTGCACGGCCTCGAAGTCGGTCACCGAGGCGCCGTTGGCAATGGCTTCGCCGCCGGCCGCCTTGATCTCGTCGACCACCGCCTGCGCGGCGCTGACCGAGCCGCCCGAGCCGTCGCGCGCGCCGCCCAGGTCGTTGACCACCACCTTGGCGCCGCGCGCCGCCAAGGCCAGCGCATGCTGGCGGCCCAGGCCGCCGCCGGCGCCGGTCACGATGGCCACGCGGCCCTGGAAGTCGATGGAGGTGCTGTTGCTCATGAGGTCTCTGCTCGCTGTCTGAACGGTGTTGGTAAAGGTTGCCAATTGACAACAACCCAACGTTTTACCTCAGTTCCCCGCCCCGTTCGCCGCCGGGCGCCCCCGGCGGGAGTCACCCATGCGACGGCTGGACGGTGGCGCAGTACGCCACCAGCTGGTCGAGTTCGGCCGATTTGTCGAAGAAGGCATCGGCGCCCAGCTGCTGCGAGCGCAGGCGCATGTCGGCGGTGGCGTAGTTGCTGAGCACCACCACCTTCTGGTGCGGCGAGCGCTGGCGGCAGGCGTTCAGCACGGCCAAGCCGTTGCCGCGCTGCAGGAACAGGTCGACGATGGCCAGGTCCCAGTCGCTCTTGTGGTCGCGCAGCCAGTCGAGCGCTTCGTCGGCGGTGCTGGCCGAGGCGATCACGTGCGCATCGACCACGTCCTCGAGAAAGTCGACCAGGTTCTCGCGGATCACCGGACTGTCCTCGACCAGGTAGGCATGGAGCGTCATGGTGGGTGTCTCGGGTCCGGAACTGGGCAGCGCATGACGCCATCTTCGGGGCTGGCCGCCGCGTCACGGTGAGCCGGACAGGTCAATGGCTGTAGGCCATCGGCCAGCGGCGCTGTCGGCATGCGCCGGCCGGCGCCGCCGGGGTGACCGTCTCAGGCCGCGACCGGCAGGCGGCCGGGGGCCATGCCCAGGCGCGCCGGCGAGACGTACTGCTCGCGGTAGATCTCGAAGGGCATGGTGTCGGCCGCCTCGATGCGCTTTTGCGCCTGGATCGACTCGGCCGTCATCTGCTCGAACCCGGCCTGCTGCGCGGCCGAGAACGGCAGCGCGAGCAGCGCGGCGCGGGTCTGCTCCGACTGGGCGCGCACGAAGCCGACGAAGGAGTTGCCGTGCTGCTGCTCGATGGCCGCGAGCACCCGGGCAGAAGGCAGGCTGTCGGGGTTCTCGAGGCCGGCCTTGGCGGCGCGCACCGCGTCGACGTGCTGCGTGCCGCCCTGCGCCGCATCGAGCGCGGCGGCAATCGGCAGGCACTGCTCGACCAGCTCCAGGCCCCAGTCGGTGAGCGCGACCTCGCGCCCGTCGCGGCGCAGCTTCAGCCCCGGCTCGCGGCCGCGCGCGGCCGTGAGGTGCTGGTTCTGCGCCAGGTCGGCGATTTCTTGCGGCGTGTCGTCGGGGCTGTCGTTCAGCAGGCAGTGCAGCAGGAACACGTCGATGAAGCGCATGGTCTGCGCGTTGATGCCGACGGTCTCGAAGGGGTCGAGGTCCATCAGGCGCACCTCGACGTACTCCACGCCGCGCTCGCGCAGCGCATGCAGCGGGCGCTCGCCGGAGTGGATCACGCGCTTGGGGCGGATCGTGCCGTAGAACTCGTTCTCGATCTGCAGCAGGCTGGTGCCCAGCTGGTTGTAGTCGCCGCCCAGGTTGCGGATGCCGATGGCCTCGTAGGCTGGCCACGGGCGCGTGAGCGCGTCCTGCAGCGAGGCGCCGTAGCCCTCCAGGCTGTTGTAGCTCACGGCCAGCGAGGCCTGCGCCTCGCTCTGGTAGCCCAGGCGGCCCATGCGCAGCGAGGTGCCGTGCGGCATGTACATGCTGCCGTCGCCCAGCGGCTGCAGCTCGTGCGGGCGGCCCGCGACAAAGCTCGAACACAGGGCCGGCGAGGCGCCGAACAGGTACAGCAGCAAAAAGGCCTGACGGCGGAAGTTGCGGATCAGCGCAAAGTACTCTTCGCTCGACACCTCCGGCAGCGACCAGTTGTAGTGGATGCCCGAGATGGTCTGCATGCGGCGGCCATAACGGTGGCTCAGGCCCATGCGGTACACGCTCTTGGCGCGGCCCACGTTCGACGAGCCGTAGCGGCCGATCGGAATGGTCTCGTCGGTCGGCAGGCCGCAGGGCATGCTCGACACCCACAGGCGCTCGTCGCCGAGCTGGTCGAGCACGCGGTAGGTGAACTGGTGCACCCGCGTGAGCTCTTCGAGCGCCGACTCCACGCCCGCGTGCACGCCCGTGATGAGTTCGAGCTGCGATTCGCTGAAGTCGGTCGTGATGTGCGGATGCGTGAGCGCCGAGCCCAGCGCCAGCGGATGCGGCGTGAGGGCCAGCTTGCCGTCGGGCAGCGCGCGCAGGCTTTCCTTCTCGATGCCGCGACGCATTCCCTTCAATCGCGCGGCCGGGAGTGCACCCAGCCTCTCCTGCAATCTGTTGCTCATGTTCTTATGACCCATCAATCTTCTGTGGGGCTGGAAGGTAGCACGGGCGGACAGGCACTGCTGAAGCAGGGAATCCCGCATCCGGCTATGCTGTTTTTTGCTACTTTTTTCATAGCTACCCTCTCAAATACCACCGGCCTTGCGGCGCGCAGCGGGGTTCGAAATTCAGGCCTTGGCGCGGCCCGCCGCGAGGTCGATCTCTTCCGACTGGTAGACATGGATCGACGGCACGCCGTCGGCCATGGCCGCGAGCGCCTTGCCGAAAGCGCGCGACGCATCGACGCGAAAGTGCGCCTGCAGCGCCGCCATGTCGCTCCAGCGCTCCACGAAGGTGAGCTGCAGCGGGTCTTGCACGTCGGTCGTGACGTCATGCGAGATGCAGCCGGGCTCGGCGCGCGAGCGCAGCACGTGTTCCACGCTGATGGCCAGCATCGCCTGCAGGGTGTCGGCCTTTGCCAGCGCGTGTCCGATGACCAGGATCATGGGGGTCTCCTTCTGTGCGTTCTTTCGGGGTGACAGGATCAGGATGGATGCGCGCGCGGCCCGGCGTGGCGGGCCTTCAGCCGAACACGCGCAGCAGGAAGTGGTTGAGGTCGGCGATCTCTTCCATGCAGACCGAGTGCGCCATCTGGTATTCGTGCCATTCGACGGGGTGGCCCAGCGCCACCAGCGCGTCGCGCGACTGTTCGGCGCGCGCCAGCGGCACCACCGGGTCCTGCCGGCCGTGCGCGAGGAACACGGGCGTGTCGTGGTTGGCGCCGTGGCGCTCGGCCGCCGTGGTCGCGGCGATCGGCAGGTAGCCCGAAAGGCCGACGATGCCGGCCAGCCGCTCGCCGTGGCGCAGCCCCGTCATCAGCGCCATCGCGCAGCCTTGCGAGAAACCGGCCACCACGATGCGATGGGCGGGGATGCCGCGTGCCTTCTCGTTGGCGATGAGGGCCTCGATGCTCGCCTGCGAGCGGCGCAGGCCGGCCTCGTCCTCGCGCGCCACCAGATCGGCCACCGCGATGTCGTACCAGGCGGGCATCTCGTAGCCGCCGTTGATAGTCACGGGAATGACGGGCGCGTTGGGGAACACGAAGCGCACCGGGCCCACGGCCGACAGGTCGAGTTCGCCGGCGATCGGCACGAAGTCGTTGCCGTCGGCACCCAGGCCGTGCATCAGGATCACCGAGGCGGTGGGGTTCGGGGCGGTTTCGATTTCGATGGGGGGACGGGACATGGTCAACGAAGGTATTCAGGAATGCGAATGCCCGGACCTTAGCGCATTCGGGCGACCCGGGCCGCGGCGAAACGGCCGGTTGGCTGACTTGCACCTCGCAACATCCGCGCCTCGGGCCGCCCCGGCGCCCTTGCCGGCACAAGGGAGCGCCGGATGCAACACAATGGCGTTTCGCATGAAGACCACCCCGAACCCGTCCCCGAAGACCTCGTCGCCCCGCCCCGCCTTCGACAGCGAGGCGCTGCTGCGCGGCAGCGGGCTGCGCGTGACGCGCGCCGCCCAGACCGTGCTCGAGCTGCTCGAACACGGCTCGCAGCCGCTGACCCACGAGGAAGTGGCCGCCGCCTACACCGCCGCCACGGGCGAGCCGCCCGACCGCGTCACGCTCTACCGCGTGCTCGACCGGCTGGTCGAGGCCGGCCTGTGCGACCGCCGCGTGGGCGCAGACCGGGTCAACCGCTTCGCGCGGCACGTCGACACCGCCTCGGGCAACACCTTCGAATGCGACCAGTGCCACAAGGTGCTGGCCCTGCCCTCCGACCCCGAACTGCCCAAGGTGATGGGCCGGCTCGGCAAGGCGCTGCGCAAGCAGGGCATCGACACGCGGCACACGGCGCTCACGCTGCACGGCATGTGCGGCGACTGCGCTCGATAGTTTCATCGCGCTGCACGTGTACGTCTCCCGGCACCACCGCCAGCCCGACCTCGGCGCGAGCCACGCGCTGATCGACGCGCATCCGCTGGGCGCCTGGGTCGTGCCGGGCGCCGACGGGCTGGTCGCCAACCACC
This sequence comes from Variovorax boronicumulans, assembly GCF_009811375.1. Lineage (NCBI taxonomy): Bacteria > Pseudomonadati > Pseudomonadota > Betaproteobacteria > Burkholderiales > Comamonadaceae > Variovorax > Variovorax boronicumulans. Next base: position 967,212 of record NZ_BKDH01000001.1, on the reverse strand, counting down.
TGCCCTTTCTGCTCGACCGCTCGCGCGGCCCGTTCGGCACGCTGCTCGGCCACGTGTCGCGCGCCAATCCCGTGTGGCGCCAGCTCGATGCCGCGGCCCCTTCGGTCGTGATGTTCCAGGGGCCGCAGGCCTACATCACGCCCGGCTGGTACCCCGGCAAGGCCGAGCACGGCCAGGTGGTGCAGACCTGGAACTACGCCGTCGCGCACGCGCACGGCATCGCGCGCACCATCGACGACGAAGCCTGGCTGCTCGACCTGCTCGCGCGGCTGACCGCGGCGAACGAGGCCGGCCAACCCGTGCCCTGGCAGACCACGGACGCGCCCGAGACCTTCATCCGCAAGCTGGCGCGCGCCGTGGTGGGCATCGAGATCCCCATCGACCGCCTCGAAGGCAAGCTCAAGGCCAGCCAGGACGAAGCCCTGCAGGACCGTCAAGGCACCGTGCAGGGCCTGGCCGCCGTCGGCAGCGAGAACGCGTCGGCCATGGCGCGGCTGGTGCAGCAGGCGATGCAGCCCAACAGCGCCGGCGACTGAACCGCCCGCGCGCTCACACGTTCCACGACGGAAACGGATCGGGCAGGTTCTGCCACCACGAGGGGCCGAAGCGCATCTCGTTGGGCGTGAGCAGGCAGGCATCGAGCCGCGCGCGCAATGCGGCCTCGTCCATGCCGATGCCGATCAGCACCAGCTCCTGGCGCGCATCGCCGGTGGCGTCGTCCCAGTTCTTGCGGATGAGTTCGAGCCCGTCGGGGTCGGTCGGCCAGTGCTCGCGCGGCACGGCCGCCCACCACAGGCCCGCCACGCCGTAGCGGCAGGCGCCGCCGGCCTGCGACCATGCACCCGCGCGGGTCGGCCGGCTCGCGAGCCAGAAGAAGCCCTTGGAGCGCACCACGCCCTCCCACTCGCTCTGCACCAAGTCCCAGAAGCGCTGCGGATGGAACGGCAGGCGCGAGCGGTAGACGAAGCTGCGGATGCCGTAGGCCTCGCTCTCGGGCACATGCTCGCCGCGCAGCTCGGCCAGCCAGCCGGGCGCCTGCTCGGCCTGCTCGAAATCGAACAGGCCCGTGTCGAGCACGCGGTCGAGCGCGACGCGACCGAATTCCGATTCTTCGATGCGCGCACGCGGGTTGAGGCTGCGCAAGATGGCCATCAGCCGCTCGCGCTCCTCGCCCGTCACGAGGTCGGTCTTGTTGACCACGAGCACGTCGCAGAACTCGATCTGCTCGATCAGCAGGTCGACCACCGTGCGCGTGTCTTCGTCGCCCAGCGACTGGCCGCGCTGGCCCAGGCTGTCGGGCGAGCCGTAGTCGCGCAGGAAGTTGAAGGCATCGACCACCGTGACCATGGTGTCCAGCCGCGCCACGTCGGCCAGGCTCTGGCCGTCCTCGCCCGCGAAGGTGAAGGTCTCGGCCACGGGCAGCGGCTCGGAAATGCCGGTCGACTCGATCACGAGCTGGTCGAAGCGCCCTTCCTTGGCGAGCCGCTTCACCTCGATCAGCAGGTCTTCGCGCAGCGTGCAGCAGATGCAGCCGTTGCTCATCTCGACCAGCTTCTCGTCGGTGCGCGACAGCGCGGCACCGCCTTCGCGCACCAGCGCGGCGTCGATGTTGACCTCGCTCATGTCGTTGACGATCACCGCCACGCGGCGGCCCTCGCGGTTGTGCAGGATGTGGTTGAGCAGCGTGGTCTTGCCGGCGCCCAGGAAGCCGGACAGCACGGTGACGGGAAGGCGATCGGCCATGAGGGCAGGCTCCATAGTTGCAACAGAATTGCATTATATGGATTGACGCAACTCAGTTGCATTTATTGCAGACGCAACCGACATGCGCACGCTCGCCTACCATCCGGCACATGACCGATTTCTCTGCCTTCGTCGCCCCGCCGCCCTCCGACGCGCCGCACGCGGCCGTCGTCGCCGCCGCGTCGGCCTGCCTCGACCGTTTCACGGCCGCGTTCAATGCCTCGGACACGCGCGGCATGGACGCCGAGCTGCACTTTCCGCACACGATGCTCTCGGGCGCGCAGCGGCTCGACTGGCCCGCGCCCGGCCGGCACCCGGTGGATTTCTTCGACACGCTCAAGGCCGGCGGCTGGGCGCGCACGCAGTACGAAAAGAAGGAGCCGGTGCTCGTGAGCCACGACAAGGTGCACTTCGTCGTGCACTACACGCGGCGCGATGCGGCCGGCGCGGTGCTCAGCACGCACGCCAACCTCTGGATCGTCGTGCAGGCCGAGGGGCGCTGGGGCATCGCCCTGCGCTCGTACTGATCAAAGCAACAAGGACTGTTTCCCATGTCCCTTTCCGCACTGCAACTCGTCTGGCCCTCGCCCGAGCACCTGCCTGGCTACATCGCCGCACTGGAACGCGGCTGGTCGCCCAACAACCTGCGGGCCGAAGCCGGCCTGGAAGAACTGGCGCTGATCCGCGCCAACCCCGACGGCTTTCTCGCCGGCCTCGTCGACCGCGAGGCCAAGGGCCCGCCCATCGCGCTGCCCACTGGCGGCACCGTGCCGCGGCTGCCGGGCTACCGGCGCTGGCTGTGGGACGGCGAGTTCTGCGGCAGCATCCAATTGCGCTGGCAGCCGGGCACCAACGCCCAGCCTTCGTACTGCCTCGGCCACATCGGCTACGGCGTGGTGCCGTGGAAAAGCGGCCGGGGCTATGCCACCGCCGCGCTGCGCGCGCTGCTGCCCGATGCGCGCGCCATCGGCCTGGACCACGTCGAGATCACGACCAGCACCGACAACCTCGCCTCGCAGCGCGTGATCCGCGCCAACGGCGGCGCGCTGGTCGAGGAGTTCATCACCGAGCCCGGGCTGGGCGGCGCGCCCGAGCTGCGCTTTCGCATCGACGTGCGCGACCTGCGCTGACGCGCCCTACAGCTCGAACGCCTCGACCTGCCGCCCGTCGATGTCGGTGAAGCCGTAGGCACGCGCCAGGTCGGCCACGCGCAGCACCTGGCCGGTCTTGTCGAGCACCTGCGCATCGGCTGCCAGCGCGGCCACGGCGCGGCCCAGGTAGCGCGGCGACTCGGTGCGCGCCAGCGCGGGGCGCTCCTGCCAGTGCGCTTCGTCGGTCTTGTGGCCCGCGAGCACGAACTCGGTGCGCATCCAGCCCGGCGACACCGCCACCGAAGCCACGCCGTGCGGCTGCAGTTCCTGCGCGATGCCGAAGGCCAGCCGCGTCATCGATGCCTTGGCGAGGTCGTAGAACAGGTTGCCGCGCAGGTAGTGGCCGCGGTCCCAGAAGGTGGTGGTGACGATCAGGCCCTGCTTGCGCGCCACCATCCCCGGCGCGGCGCAGCGGCTGGCCACGAGGTGGTTGCGCACGCCGCGGTCGAACATCGAATCCCAGTTGGCGAGCGGGTGCTCCCAGAACGGCGCCTCGAAGACACCCGTGAAGCTTTCGTGGCCGCCCCAGGCGTTGTTCACGAGCAGGTCGAGCCGGCCCTGCTCGCGCTCGACGCGCGCGAACAGCGCCGCCACCTCGCCTTCCTTCGTGTGATCGCAGGCCACGGCAATGCCGCGCCCACCGAATTGCGTGACCTCCTCGGCGGTGTCGTCGATGGTGCCGGGCAAGGCGGCCAGTTCGGACAGGGCGAGCAGCTGGCCGTAGCTGTCGGCCGGCCGCGCGCGGGTGCTGCGCCCGGTCACGTACACGGTGGCGCCGGCCGCGCCCAGTTCCTGCGCGATGCCGCGGCCCGCGCCGCGGCTGGCGCCGGTCACCACGGCCACGCGGCCCGCCAGCGGACGGTGCGCGGCGTCGGGGGTAGAGGGGGCTGCTGTCATGTGTCGTTGCTCCTTCGTTCGGTGAGGGTCCTTGGGCAGGACGAGCCGCCACGATAGGCCGGCCTCAGCGCGCCGTCTTGGAAGAAACCGAAACCCGGCGCCCGAGGAACTCGGTGGGCGTCACGCCGCACAGGCCGCGGAACTCGTTGACGAGGTGCGACTGGTCGTAGAACCCGTGGTCCGACGCCATGTCAGCCCAGGCCGGCGCGCTGTGCAGGCGCAGCGCGCGCAGGCAGGCATGCAGCCGCGCGAGCCGGCCCCAGGCGCGCGGCGACAGCCCGACGTGCGCATGAAAGAGCTGCTGCAACCGGCGCTCGCCCACGCCGACCGCCTGCGCCACCTCGCGCAATGCCTGACGCCCGTCGGCGGCGGCGATGAGCCGCGCGGCGTGCATCGCGGCGGCCGGCGGCGTGCCGTCGCCGGCTTTCTGCAGGCGCTTCACCAGAGCTTGCTGCAGCAACTCCGCGCGTGCGGCATCGCCGCGCGCTTCGGCCATGCGCGCGAGCAGCGTCGTGCCCTCGCCGCCCCAGAGTTCGTCCAGGTGCACCGCGCGGCCCGCGATCTCGCCGGCCGGCACGCCCAGCAGCGCTGCCGCCGCGCCGGGGCGCAGCGCCACCGACAGGCCTTCCACCGTGTCACGCATCCGCACCACGGCGGGCGCGGCGAAGGCGCCGATGGCTTCGACCGCCTGCCCCGGCGCGTCGTCGGCCGAGGGCGCATCGCCGAAGTTGAAGACCAACCGGATCGCGCCGTCGGGCAGCACGCGCTCGCGCACCTCGTGGCCGGGCGCGAAGGTCTCGCGGTACATCAGCAGGTGCGAGACATGCGACCGCAGGGCCGGTGCGATCGGCAGCACCTGCAGCGTGCCGTCGGGCACGCCCGACTCCGGCCCGTGCAGCGGGTCGTCGTGAAGCCGGAGGAAAAGGCGTTCGCCCATGGCGGTCGATTGTGAGGAAAAACCCGCCGCCGCGCGACCCGGCGGGCACGGGCCGACAATCGGCCGGCTCCGCTTGTCCACCTGTCGTTCGCATGCCCGATTCCGCCCTCCCCGTGCTCTATTCGTTCCGCCGCTGCCCCTATGCGATGCGGGCCCGGCTCGCGCTGGTGGCGAGCGAACAGCGCTGCGAGCTGCGCGAGGTCGAGTTGAAGCGCAAACCCGCCGAGATGCTCGCGGCCTCGCCCAAGGGCACTGTCCCCGTGCTGGTGCTCGACGGCGGTGCAGCGGTGCTGGAACAGAGCCTGGACGTGATGCTGTGGGCGCTGCGCCGCCACGATCCGCTGCGCTGGCTGACGCCGGAGCGCGGCACGCTCGACGACCTGCTCGCGCTGGTGGCGGCCTGCGACAACGATTTCAAGCCGCTGCTCGACCGCTACAAGTACCCGGCGCGCTACCCCGCATCGGAAGGCTCGGCGCGCGACGAGGGCTTGCGCTTCCTGCAAGGGCTCGAAGACCGGCTCGCGACGTCGGCACAACTGGCCGGCGCGCACGCCACGCTGGCCGACGCGGCGCTCATGCCTTTCGTTCGCCAGTTCGCGATGGTCGACGTGGCCTGGTTCGACGCCCAGCCCTGGCCGCGCCTGCAGGCCTGGCTGTCGGGCTGGACCGCGTCAGAGCTGTTCGCGCGCATCATGACCAAGTACGCGCCCTGGCAGGCGGGCGAACCGGGCGTGAGCTTTCCGCCCGTTTGATCAGTAGACGTCGCGGCGGTAACGGCCTTCGGCGATGAGCGCGTCCATGCCGCTCTCGCCCAGCACCTCGGTGAGCGCCGCATCCACGCCCGGCGCCATGCCTTCGAGGCTGCCGCACACGAAGACGATCGCGCCCTCTTCGTCCACCCACTGCTTCAACGCTTCGGCGGCCTCGCGCAGGCAGTCCTGCACGTACACGCGCTGCGCCTGGTCACGCGAGTAGACGAAATCGGCGCGCGCCACGAGGCCGCCGGCCTGCCATGCCGCGACCTCGTCCGCGCCGAAGCCGTCGTGCGCCGCCTGCCGTTCGCCGAACACCAGCCAGTTGCGGCCGTGCCCTCGGCGCGCACGCTCGCGCAGCAGCGCGCGCAGGCCCGCAAAGCCCGAGCCGTTGCCGATGAAGATGCAGGGCCGCGCATCGTCGGGCAGCGCGAAGCCCGGGTTGGCGACGAGGCGCAGCGCGAGTTCGGTGCCCATCGGCGCGCCGACCGTGAGCCAGCCCGAGGCCACGCCCAGGCCGTTGTCGTGCCGCGCCTGCCGCACCAGCAGCTGGACGGCGCCGTCAGACGGAATCGACGCGACCGAATAGCTGCGCGGCGCGGGCGCCGGAGTGCCGTCGTCGTGCATCTGGCGCGGCACGATCTCGACCAGTGCGCCGGGCACCCAGTCCATCGCGCCACTGCCATCGACGCGCCGCAGCTCGATTTCGAACAGCGGATCGCCCTGGCTACCCGCATTGAGCAGGCGCCGGCCGTCGAGCCGCCAGGCCTCGAAAGCCGGTGCGGTCGACACAGGCCATGCGGTATCGCGCACCCCGAAGGTCTCGCGCAGCGCATCGTGCCAACGCGCGAGCGCCACCGGGTCTTCGCCGTCCACCTCGATCATGGGGAACAGCGGCTGCGCACCCTGGTTGTGCAGGTCGTGGTCGAGCTTGCGGCCGAAGCCGCAGAAGGTCGCGTAGTGGCGGTCGCCGAGCGCGAGCAGGCCGTAGCGCAGGTGGCGCAGGCCCGGGCCGCTCTGCCGCGCGAACGCACGGGCGAAGGCCCGCGCGCTGTCGGGCGGCTCGCCCTCGCCGAAGCTGCTCGCCACCCACAGCACCTGACGGAAGTGCAGCAAGGCGTCAGCGCTCAGTGCCGACACGGGCCGCACCACCGCCGCGACACCGGCCGCCTGCAACGCACCGGCCGTCTGCAGCGCGAGGCGCTCGGCATGGCCGGTCTGGCTCGCGAAGGCGACCAGCACCTGCCCCGCATCGCCCGCCGGGACGGGCACGGCGGCCGCGTCGAGCCGCGCACGCTCGGCGCGCACGGCCTTCGCAGTGCGGCGGCGGCCGAGGTACATCATCCAGCCGCTGATCGCGAACAGCGCGAGCCCCCCGCTCGTGAGCATCATCACGATGCGCCCCGGCAGGCCCCAGTAGGTGCCCATGTGCAGCGGGTAGATGCTGTTCACGAGGCGGCCCGCGAGCGGCTTGTCGGCATAGCGTTCGTGGCGCAGCGTCTCGCCGGTCGCGGCCTGCAGGTACAGGCGGTTGCGCGCGCGCTCGTGCTCGGGGTGCGTGCGCAGGTAGACGGCCTCCACCTGCGTGCCGTTGCGCGCGGGCAGCCGCAGCGTCACCTGGGTCCAGTCGCCGCCCGTGGTGTCGGCGAAGGCCTGCCAGACGCGCGCCAGGTCGAGCGTCACCGGGGCGTCGGCCGGCGCGCGTTCGGCGCGCACCACGCGGCCCTCGCCGACCGCGCCGTCCACCGCCTTGCGCAGCCCGTCGAAGGCCCAGTACATGCCGGTGGTGGTCGACACCACATACGCCAGCAGCGCGACGGTGCCGATCACGGCATGCAGGTTCCACAGGAAGGCACGACCGCGCAGCGCGAAGTCGATGCGCAGCCACTGGCGCCACGCGAAGGGCCGGCGCGGCCAGCGCAGGTACAGGCCCGACAGCGCGAGCAGCAGCAACAGGCCGGCCAGCGAGCCGGTGATGGGCTTGCCGTCGTCGCGCGGCAGCAGCAGCCAGCGGTGCAGCTCCTCGACGAACTCGAAGAAGTGCTCGCCCACTGGATCGGGCAGCAGCGCGCCGGTGGCGGGATCGGCGAAGCGCGTCTCGCCGCGCCGCTCGCCCGGCGGCGGCGCGAACCCGATGCGCGCGGGGCGCCCGGGCTCGGTCGACACGGCGACGGTCGCGATGCGTCGCCCGGGCATCTCGGCCTGCACGCGCGCAACGAGCGCAGGCGGGGCCAATGCGGGCGCGGCCGAGGCCGCCGGGATCGGGTTCAGCAGGTCGGTGATCTCGGCGCGGAACGACAGCGTCGCCCCGCTCAGGCCGATGACGACCAGCACGCTGCCCGCCGTGATGCCGATGAACCAATGGATCTGGAACCAGACGCGTCGCAGCAAAGCCATGAAAAACAGAAGAAAACGAGAAACAGGAAGCCCCGCCAAGGCGGGGCGCGCGGGTTCAGAGATCGATCTTGACCAGGGCCTTGATCGTACGCGGCGTGCCGACCGCCAGCCGGGTGCCGGCCGCCGACCAGTAGCGCTTGTCGCCCACGTTGTCGACGTTCAGCTGGAAGGTAGTGCGCTTGCCCATGAACTGCGCCACGTAGCGCGCGCCCAGGCCGAAGACGGTGGTGCCGCCGATGAAGCCCTGGTTCAGGTCATCGACGGGACGACGCCCCGTGAAGTACGCGCCGCCGTTGACCGACAGCCCCGGCACGGCCGCGATGTCGTACGAGAGAAAGGCGCTCGCCGTGGTGCGCGCCGTGTTCTCGGGCCGCTTGCCGTCGTACTGCGCGTTGATGCGGCGGAACTCGGCATCGAGCCACTGGCCCGAGAGCTGCCACGCCAGCGCGGACGTGAGCCGCCCCTGCGCCGACACCTCGAGGCCGCGGTAGCGCTGGCGCCCGCTGGCCACGAAGGTGTTGGCGCTGTCGGTGTAGGCACCGGGCCGTTCGATGTCGAACAGCGCGCCCGACAGCAGCGTGCCGCCGCCGGTCAGCCAGCGCAGGCCGACCTCCTTCTGCCGGCTCACGCCCGGCGGCATGCGCGTGTTCTGGTTGGCGGTGCCGGCCGGCGCCACCTCGCCCTCTTCCACGCCCTGCGAGTACGACACGTAGGCCATGAGGTCGGGCGTGAACTTGTAGCTCAGCGCCGCCAGCGGCGTGGTCTTGCGCACGCTGTAGTCGAGGGCCGGCAGCGTGGCGCTCGCGCCCTGCCAGCTCTGGTAGCGCGTGTGGCGCAGGCCGGCCACCAGCTGCCACTGCGGCGAGAAGGTGATGCGGTCGAGCGCGTACAGGCCCAGCTCCTCGCTGTCCTGCGCGCCCGAGGTGGGCCGCGACGGCATCGCGCTCAGCGCCAGCGCGCCGATGGGCACGGGGTTGTACAGGTTCTGCAGCGTGGTCGCGCCGCCGTAGTTGCGCTGGAACACGGGCGCCTGCGTCTTGTCGCTGCGCGCCGCGCCGAGCGTCAGCTCATGCTGCAGCGCGCCGGTGGCGAAGGTGCCGAACAGCTCGGCGCGCAGCAGGTCGGAGCGTTGCTCGAGGTGCTGCACGTTGCCCGTGAGACGGCCCAGGCCGGTGCGCACGTTGTAGGTGCCGAACTGCGCCAGGCGCCGGTCGCGCTCGGCCTCGGAATGGCCGGCTTCCACGCTGAGCGCCCAGTGGTCGCTCAAGGCGTAGTCGGCGCGCAGCTGCGTGTTGGTGACCTCGGCCTCGAACACGGCCCAGGGCGGCGCGATCAGCTGGTGCGGATCGGGCAGCGCCGGCAGCGCGATGACGCCGTTGACGGCCGCAAGCCGCGCGATGCCGGCCTGCTCGGTGATGCGCTTGCGATAGTGCTCGATGTCGGCCTTCAGCGTGAGCCGCCGGTTCACACGCCAGTCGAGCGCGGCCGAGACGAAGCTGCGCTTGCCGTCCACGCCGTCGATGGTCGAGCCCAGCTGGCCGCCGGCCGCGTTCAGGCGCAGCCCGAACTGGTCGTTCTCGCCGAACTGGCGGCCGATGTCGACCTGCCCCTGCAGCCCGCCCTGGTTGTCGAAGCTCATCCCGAGCGAGGTGACGGGCGTGCGCCGCGCGCGCTTGGTGACGAAGTTGATCACCCCGGCCGGCGTGGTGAAGCCGTAGTACAGCGCCGACGCGCCCTTGAGCACCTCGACGCGCTCCTTGTTCTCCATCGGAATTTCCGACACGTTGGGGATCGCGAGCGCGCCGTTGAGGCGGTAGTTGGTGCGGTTCTCCACGGCGATGCCGCGGATGACGAGCTGGTCGAAGGTGTCGCCGCCGTTCTGCTGGCGCGTCACGCCGGCCGTGTTGCGCAGCACGTCGTACACGCCCGCCGCGCCCTGCAGCTCGATCACCTCGCGCGTCACGGTGTTGACCGTGGCCGGCACGTCCATCACGGACGCCCCCCGAAACGTGCCCGCCTCGACCGTCTCGGCCAGGAAGCCGTTGGCGCGCGAGGCCTCGACGTTGACGGTGCTCAGCTCGCTTGCCCGCGATTCGGGGGCAGCGGACGCAGGCACGGATTGCGCCTGCGCTGCCTGCACGGCAGCGAGCGCGAAGCCCACACAAACTCTCTTCATTCAAATCCCTTGGATGTCTTCTGGCGGCGCGCCTCCCGGCGGCCTGGTGACGCTTCCGGCGTGCGGAAGCGGGAGGGATTATGAATGAGAGGAGTTCTCATTTGACAACAGTTTCATGGCACTCGCCGATAGGATCGAGCGCCAGAGCGTTCCATGTTGAAACGCCATCAAGGAGGAATTCATGACTGCCAGTGAAACATCGACCAGACGGGACGCCCTGCGATGAAGACGGCCGGACGCCTGGCGCTCGGCGTGCTCGCCTGGGTCACCGTGGTTCCGCTGCTGGGACTTCTGTGCATGTGGCTGGGCCCATCGGTCCTTGACTCGCCCGAAGCCTCGCGCGTCACCATGTATGCGGTCCAGGCCATCAACATCGGCGCGGCCGCGCTGCTCTACTGGTATGCCGTGCCGAGCGTGCCGCACTGGGGCCGACGCGTGGCCTACTTCGTCGCCTTCGTGGTGCTGATGGTGGTCGCCAGCGCCCTCGTGGCCTTCGGCGTCAAACTGCTTTTCGTGGCACTGGTGCTGTTCTGGCGTTGAGCTGAGGCCAGGGAAGCTTGGCCCGGCGGCTTGACGGGAATGAGCGGAAGCCTCATTTGAGAACAGTGTTTTGGCGCTCGCGTCCCTAGCATCGCCTCCAGAGCGTTCCATTTCGAAACGCCAATCAGGGAGGAAATTTATGACTGCCAACGAGCATTCGGCGCCGAAATCCATGCTGTACGAAGGCCACCCAATGAAAACAGCGGGCCGCCTCGCACTTGGCGTGCTCGCTTGGGCGGCCTCGATCCCGCTGACGGGATTCCTCGGTATCTGGCTGTACCAGTCGGTCCTTTTTCCTCCCGAGCTCGCGATCTTCTTCGTCCGTCTATTCGCGGGAATGCTGATCCTCGCGGCCGCGCTGATCTATTGGCGTTGCGTACCGAGCGCGCCGGATTGGGGGCGACGCATGATCTACCTCGTCGGCTTCGCGCTGCTACTGACAGGCGTCGGCTACCTGGCCACCTACGCCGGCGTCGCTCTCGTGGTGCTGCTGCTCTGGAGTTGAGCCGCCCCGCCTCCGCTACACCTTCATCGCCGCCGCCGACGCCCGCTGAATGCACTCGATGAAGTGCTGCGCCGCCGGCGTCGACGGCTGCCCGCGCCGGCGCACCACGCACACGTTCAGCACCGGCAGCGTCTCGCGCACGTCGACACGGCGGATGCCGTGGCGCTTGAAGCTCAGCCCGGCCAGCGGCTCGACGAAGAGGCCGATCAAATCCATGTGGCCCACCAGCGCGAGCGCCACGGTGACCGAGTGGCCCTGCAGCACGCGCGTGGGCGGCGGCAGCCCGAGCGGGGTGAACAGCGGCGCCACGGCGTTGGTTCCGCCATGGTCGTCGCCCGGCAGGACCCATTCGGCGGCATAAAGGTCGTTCAGCGAGCGCGCATTGCGCAGCGGATGGCGCTCGCGCAGGCCGACCACCAGCTGCACCGGGAACAGCTCCAGCGCCTCGAACTGCGGATCGAGCGTGCCGGGCACGATGTGCGCCACCGCGAAGTCGAGATACCCGTCGCGCAGCCGCGCGAGCATCCACGGCAGCACGGCCTCGCTGAACTGCACGTCGACCGCCGGCAGGCGGGTGTGGAAGTCCTTGAAGGCGGCGGGCAGCACGGTGAGCGCGAACGAGGCGCTCACGGCCAGCGAGACGGAGCCGGTGGCGCCGTCGCGGATCTGCGCAATTTCGTCGCGGGCGCGTTCCATGTCGGCCAGCAGCAGCCGCGCGCGCGGCGCGAAGGCCAGGCCGAACTGCGTGAGCCGCACGCCTTTCACACTGCGCTCCACCAGCGGCGCGCCGACCTCGCGCTCCAGCTCGCGCACGATCTTGGTCACGGCCGGCTGCGAAATGCCGAGCACGCGCGCGGCAGCGCGGATGCTGAGCTGCTCGACCACGGCCACGAAGGCATGCAACTGATTGGGCTTCATCTTTGGAGTGACAACTAAAAGTTATCGTTGACGCCCAATTATTGTCTTTTCATGACAGCGGCGAGTCTCTAGCATCCGCCGCGGTTCGGGCCCACGCGGCCTGCGCCCCCGATACACACAGGAGACACATGAACACCCCCGCTTCCCAGCCCTCGCCCACATCGCCCTCGTCGCCGGCCCGTCGGCGCCAGACCATCGTGGCCACCACCATCGGCAACGGACTGGAATTCTTCGACTTCACGGTCTACGGCTTTCTCGCGCTGGTGATCGGCAAGCTGTTCTTCCCCACCTTCAGTTCCTACGGCCAGCTGCTGCTGACGGTGGCGAGCTTCGGCGTCGGCTTCATCATGCGGCCGCTGGGCGGCATCGTGATCGGCGCGTACGCCGACCGCGCAGGCCGCAAGAAGGCCATGACGCTCACGATCTTCCTGATGGCGCTGGGCTGCGCGCTGATCGCCTTCACGCCGACCTACGCGAGCATCGGCGTCGCGGCGCCGATCGTGATCGTGCTGGCGCGCCTGATCCAGGGCTTCTCGGCCGGCGGCGAGGTGGGCGCATCCACCACGCTGCTGGTGGAGCACGCCACGCCGGCCAATCGCGGCTACATGGCGAGCTGGCAGTTCGCGAGCCAGGGCCTGGGCGTGCTGATGGGTGCCGTGGTGGTCGGCGTACTGACCGTCTCGCTGTCCGCCGAGGCCATGCAGAGTTGGGGCTGGCGCGTGCCGTTCGTGCTCGGCATGCTGATCGCGCCGGTGGGCATGTACATCCGTCGCCACCTCGAAGAGTCGCTGCACATCACGCCCGAAGACGCGAAGGCGCCGCGCGAGAGCAGCCTGAAGATCGTCTGCACGCAGCACGGCAGGACGGTGCTGGCCGCCATCCTCGCGCTGGTGGGCGGCACCACGGCGGCCTACGTGGTCACCTTCTACATGCCGACCTACGCCGTGCGCGAACTGGGCCTCACGCCCTCGGTGGCGCTGTTCGGCGCGGCGCTCACGGGCCTGCTGTCGTTCGCGCTCGCGCCCTTCGTGGGCAAGTGGTCAGACATCGTGGGCCGCAAGACGCTCATCCTCTGGAGCCGCATCGTGATGGCGATCCTGATCTACCCGGGCTTTCTTTGGCTCAACGCCTCGCCCACGCCCGTGGTGCTGTTCACTGTGCTCGGCGTGCTGAGCATCGGCCTGGTGGTGCAGACGGTGCCGGGCATCACGATGCTGCCGGAGATGTTTCCCAAGCGCGTGCGCGCGAGCGGCATGTCGCTGGTCTACAGCGTGGGCGTGGCGCTGTTCGGCGGCTTCGCGCCCTTCGTCAGCACCTGGCTGGTCAACGCCACCGGCAGCAAGCTGGCGCCGGCCTGGTATCTGGTGGGGATGACGCTGGTGTCGCTGCTGGGCCTGCTCTGGCTGCGCGACCACACCGGCCGCGACATCGATGCCGCCAACGCCCACGCGCCGGCCTGATACCGTCTTCCTCCTTCCCGCCTTCATGCACAGGAATCTTCCCGCCATGTCCCAGCCTGCCACCGCCGCCACCCGCCATTTCTCGGGCACGTACGTCGAAGCCCGCGCCAAGTTCCTCGAGGCCGCCGCGGCGCGCGGCGCCACCCTCGAGTCGTTCGTGCACCCCACGCACCGCGGCGCGCTCGGCGAAGAACTCGCCACCGACGTCGCGCTGATCGGCGCGGCTGACGCCAAGAAGGTGCTGCTCGTCACCTCGGGCACGCACGGCCCCGAGGGCTTCTGCGGCTCGGGCGCGCAGGTGGCCACGCTGAACGACGCCGACCTGCTCGCACGCCTGGAGCGCGCGGGCGTCGCGCTGCTGCTGGTGCATGCAGTGAACCCGCATGGCTTCTCGCACCTGCACCGCACCAACGAAGACAACATCGACCTGAACCGCAACCACATCGACTTCAGCGCGCCGCTGCCGGTGAATGCCGAGTACGCCGACGTGGAGCCGCTGGTGCTGCCCGCCAGCTGGCCGCCGACGCCGGCAGACGACGCGGCGGTGGCCGCCTACATCGCCACGCACGGCATGACCGCCTTCCGCGCGGCCGTCACGCGCGGGCAGTACACCTCGCCCGACGGCCTCTTCTACGGCGGCACCGCGCCCTCGTGGAGCAACCGCACCATCCGCGCCATCCTGCGCGGCTATGCGGCCTCGGCCACGCACCTGGGCTGGATCGACGTGCACACGGGCCTGGGCCCCTACGGCCACGGCGAAAAGATCTACCCGGGCCGCAACACGCCCGAAGACCTCGCGCTGGCCCACGCCTGGTGGGGCGCCGACGTGTTCGCGCCCTTCGCGGGCGACTCGGCCTCGGCCGACGTGTCGGGCCCGGTGATCTCGACCGCGTACGACGAATGCCCGAACGCGCGCGTCGCGCCCATGGGCCTGGAGTTCGGCACGCTGCCCGACCTGGAAGTGCTCGACCGCCTGCGCGCCGACACCTGGCTGCGCCGCCACCCCGAGGCGCCCGAAGCGCAGAAGCGCGAGATCCGCCGCCGCCTGCGTGACGCGTTCTACTGCGACAACGACGAGTGGAAGGGCATGGTGCTGGGGCAGACGCGCGTCGTGCTCCTGCAGACCTTGCAGGGGCTGAGCAAGGCCTGACCCGGCGGAGGTCGGCTCAGCCGAAGTTCGGCGCGCGCTTCTCGCGCAGCGAGGCCACGCCTTCGCGCACGTCGGCGCCCGCGAAGCCCATGAACTCCAGCGCCAGCGAGGCATCGAAGGTCGGCCCCGCCTGGCGCAGCCAGTTGTTCAGCGCGTACTTGGTGAAGCGGATCGCGCTCTGGCTGCCGGCCGCGAGGCGGTCGGCGATCTCGTAGGCGCGCGGCAGCAGGTCGGCCTCGTCCACCGCCAGCGACACCAGGCCGATGCGCTCGGCCTCCTCGCCGCTCACCGGCTCGCACAGCAGCAGGTGGTACTTGGCCTTGGCCATGCCGCACAAGAGCGGCCACACGATGGCCGCATGGTCGCCCGCCGCCACGCCCAGGCGGGTGTGACCATCGACGATCTTCGCGTTCTTGCTTGCAATGGAAATGTCGGCCAGCAGCCCCGCCACCAGCCCCGCGCCCACGGCCGGGCCGTGCATGGCGCTCACGATGGGCTTGTCGCAGTTGATGATGTTGTAGACCAGGTCGCGCGCTTCCTTCCACACGCGCTGGCGCACGGTGTCGTCGGTGGTCATGTCCTGCACCATGCCCAGGTCGCCGCCGCCCGAGAAGCCCATGCCCTCGCCGCGCAGCACGGCGCAGCGCACCGTGTCGTCGGCCGCCACGTCGCGCCAGATCTCGGCCAGCTCGCGGTGGCCGTCATGGCCGGCCGTGGGCAGCTTGCCATTGGTGGCGCGCATCTGGATGTCGAGCACCGCGCCATTCGCGCCGCGGCGCGTGAGGGCGAGGGTCTGGTAGCGGGTGTAGTCCATGCGTGTGTCTCCGCCCCGCACGCACGGCCATGGCGCGGGGACTTCGTTCGGTGAGAGGAAGGACGAAAGGCCGGAGGCCTATTTTTGCGCGGCCAGCTCGCGGCAGCGCTTCACGTTCGCATCGAAACGCGGCGCCAGGCCCGGCTCGCAGGCATCGTCGGCGGGGTTCAGCCTGCACATACCGACCACCGCGTAGTCCATGACGGCCGCCGTGCACATCGGGTAGGCGGCCAGCTCGGGGTTGGCCTTGGCCTTGAAGCCCCAGCGCTCGGAGAACTGCACCATGCGCGTCATCGCGCCGAGGAAGAAGCTGCGGTCCTTCGCGGCAATGGCCGCTTCCATGCGCGGCAGCT
The DNA here is from genome assembly GCF_009811375.1 of Variovorax boronicumulans. NCBI lineage: Bacteria > Pseudomonadati > Pseudomonadota > Betaproteobacteria > Burkholderiales > Comamonadaceae > Variovorax > Variovorax boronicumulans. The sequence goes on along the minus strand of NZ_BKDH01000001.1, from coordinate 951,419 downwards.
CCTCGTTGAGGTAGCCGACCGAGTCCATCGGAAAACCGGCGGGGTCGGGCTGCGGCTGCGCGAAGGCCGTGGCGGCCATCACGGCCAGCGAGGCGCCCACGCAGGCGCGTCGCAACGGAAGGAAGAAGGCGGAACCGGTGGGCAGGTGGCGGTATGGCATGGCCTGCGATTCTGCAACGTTTGGAAGCATTTTTGCGCGCCGAGCGATGCGCGCACGCGACGTTTTGCGGTGGCCACCGGCCTGCCCGCGCGGCGCGGGACAATGGCCGCTTCCGTTTTCCCTTGCAAAGACCCCCCATGGCCCGACGCCCCCAACGACAGCTGCGCACCATCGAGCGCGGCATCCTCTGCCTCCTGATCGGCGTCGCCGTGCTGCTGGGGCCGCGCTTTCTGCAGGGCACGCGCTGGTTCGAGATGGTGGCCGGTGCGTACCTCGTCGGCTGGTTCGCGCTCGCGCTGGGGGTGGCGCTGGTCGGCGTCGGCCTGTTCCAGCGCGGCAAGCCGGACCGCTGAGGCCCGGCCGCAAGGTCAACAGGCGCTCAGTGCGCCGCCGCCTTCTTGCCGCGCAGCTTGCCGACGAGTTCCACCACGGCCAGCACGACGGCACCGGCCACGATGCCCACGACGGCATTGACGCCCATCGAGCCCAGCGTGCCGAACACGCCGCCCGTGGCCTTGGCCCAGTCTTCGACCGCATGGCCGAACGCCGGCACGCCGTGCACCAGGATGCCGCCGCCCACGAGGAACATGGCGGCCGTGCCAGCCACCGACAGGCCCTTCATGAGCCAGGGCGCCGCCGCCAGGATGCCGCGGCCCAGGGCGCGCGCCGCCGCGCTGCTGCGCTGGCTCAGGTACAGGCCCGCGTCGTCCAGCTTCACGATGCCGGCCACGAGGCCGTAGACGCCCACCGTCATGATCAGCGCGATGCCGACCAGCACGCTGAGCTGCGTCGTGAACGGCTGGCCCTGCACGGTGCCCAGCGTGATGGCGATGATTTCGGCGGAGAGGATGAAGTCGGTGCGCACCGCGCCCTTGATCTTGTCCTTCTCGACCGCGACCACGTCGACCGTGGTGTCGGCCACGGCCTTCTGGTGGCGCGCGGTGTCGGCCTCGTGCTCCTGCTTGTGCAGGAACTTGTGGACCAGCTTCTCGGCGCCCTCGAAGCACAGGAACGCGCCGCCCACCATGAGCAGCGGCGTCACCAGCCAGGGCAGCCAGGTACCGATGGCCAGCGCGGCCGGCACCAGGATCGCCTTGTTGACGAGGGAGCCCTTGCACACGGCCCACACCACCGGCAGCTCGCGCTCGGTGCGCACGCCGGTGACCTGCTGCGCGTTCAGCGCGAGGTCGTCGCCGAGCACCCCGGCGGTCTTCTTGGCAGCAACTTTGGTGAGGACGGAGACGTCATCGAGCACGGTGGCGATGTCGTCGAGCAGCAGGAGCAGGCTGGTGGCCATGGGCGAAAGTCAGGCTGTGGAAGAAGCGGCGAGCTTATCCGCAGCCGATGGCCGCGCCGGTGAAGACCGTACGCGGCATCCGGGGGTGGATCAGTCCACCGCCCGCTTCAGGCGGATCTCTTCGACGCGCACCGTGCCCAGGGCGGTGGTCTTGGCCGTCTTCATCTCGCGCTTGAAGCCGGCGAGTTCGTGAAAGCGCATGGCGCGGTCGTTGCGCAGCGGCACCCAGATGGTGACCGTGGTGCAGCCTTCTTCGGCCAGGCCTTCGCGTGCGGCGTCCCACAGGGCCACGCCGGCGCCCTTGCCCCAGTGCTCGGGCTTGACGTAGATGGCCCAGATCTCGCCCGTGGTGGGCGGCGTCTTGGGGTCGCGCGAGCGGTCGAAGCCCACGAAACCGACGATCTCGCTGCCGTGCGTCACCACATGAACCTGGGGTTCGCTGAATTCGATGGCCTCGCGCCACTTGGCCTCGCGCGAGGCGGGGGCCAGCACGCGCAGGTCGTCTTCGGACAGGATGCCTTCGTAGGCAGCCTTGGCAGAGAGGGCATGGACTTCGGCGACGGCCTTGGCGTCGCGCATCGTGGCGGGGCGAACTTCGTAATCGGACATGAAAGCGGAAAAACGTGTGGAACCGGCTATTGTCGCCGCACCGCTAAACTCCTCCGGCATCCGCACGTATCAACTGGAGAAAGCACATGGCCAAGGGTCAGCAACGCACCAACAAGGAAGCGAAGAAACCGAAGAAGGACACCTCGCCGCCGAAGGCACCCACCGGCGGCATCGAGCCCGTGCGCACTGTCACCACGGCAGTGATTCCGCGCGGCAAGCTCAAGAACAAGTGACCGACACTCCCGCGCCCGCCCCCAAGCCGGCGCAGCCGCGCAACCCGTTGCATGGCCTCACGCTGGAGGCCATCGTGACTGCGCTGGCCGATTACTACGGCTGGGAGCAGCTGGGGCACCTGGTGCCGATCCGCTGCTTCATCAGCGAGCCCAGCGTGGGTTCCAGCCTCAAGTTCCTGCGCAAGACGCCCTGGGCGCGCGACAAGGTCGAGAGCCTGTACCTCTTCATGCTGCGCGAGCAACGCCGCGAACAGCAACAGCAGCAAGAACCTCCCGCGCGATGAAGGTCCGTCTCGAACCGTCGGGCCTCGAATTCGAGGCCGAGGCGGGCGTCACGCTGCTGCATGCGGCGGAGGCGGCCGGCATCGAGCTGCCCAGTTCGTGCCGCAACGGCACCTGCCGCACCTGCATCTGCCAGCGCCTGTCGGGCGAGAGCCGCCACCTCATCGAATGGCCGGGCCTGAGCTTCGACGAAAAGATCGACGGCTGGATTCTTCCCTGCGTGGCCGTGGCGCTGAGCGATCTCACGCTCGACACGCCGCAGGCCCGCGCCCTCTTCGACTGACGATCAGGACCGCGCCGACGCCGGGGCCGCCACCACCAGCCGGTCGCGCTGCGCCAGCGACGGGAACAGGCGGAACCACGTCAGCGCCACCAGCATCGTCCCCACGCCGCCGAGCACCACCGAGCCGACCGGCCCCAGCAGCGCCGCCGTGGCGCCCGACTCGAACTCGCCGAGCTGGTTGCTCGCGCCGATGAAGATCGAGTTGACCGCGCTCACCCGCCCGCGCATGGCGTCGGGCGTTTCCAGCTGCACCAGCGTCTGGCGGATCACGACATTGACCATGTCGGCCCCGCCCGACACCGCGAGCGCGATGAGCGAGACGAGAAAGCTCTTCGACAGCCCGAACACCACCATGCACAGCCCGAACGCCCCCACGGCCAGCAGCAGCGTGCGTCCCACGTTGCGCTCGACCGGCCGGCGCGTGAGCGCGATCGACATCACCAGCGCGCCCACCGCCGGTGCGCTGCGCAGCAGGCCCAGGCCCCAGGGGCCGGTGTGCAGGATGTCCTTGGCATAGATCGGCAGCAGCGCCACCGCGCCGCCCAGCAGCACCGCGAACAGGTCGAGCGACACCGCGCCCAGCACCGGCTTGCGCTTCCAGATGAAATTGACGCCCGCGAACACCGTGGCCAGCGTGACCGGCTCGCGCGCGGCCGGCGCATGGTCGTAGCGCAGCCGCAGCACCAGCACGCAGGCCACCGCGAAGCACAGCACGCTCGCGCCGTACACCACCGCCATGCCCGCCACGAACAGCAGCCCGCCGAGCGCGGGGCCGCCGATGATCGCGCCCTGCATGCCGGCCGAGCTGAACGCCATCGCACGCGACAGCAGCAGCGGCGGCACCAGGAGCGGCGTGAGCGCCTGCTGCGCCGGCATCTGGAAGGCGCGCACCGCGCCCAGCACCAGCGACAGCCCGAGCAGCAGCCCGCGCGTGTCGTTCTTGTGCAGCACCGCGAACAGCAGCGCCAGTGCCACGGTGCCCTGCACCGCGAAGCACACCGCCACGATGCGGGCGCGGTGGTGCCGGTCCACCACGTGGCCGGCCAACAGCGCGAGCAGCAGCGCGGGCACGAACTGGTACAGCCCGACCAGGCCCAGGTCCCATGCGCTGCCCGTCAGCTCGTACATGTGCCAGCCGATGGCCACGAGCATCATCTGCGAGGCGGCGGTGCCGAACAGGCGTGCCACCCACAGCTGCATGAAGGGGCGCTCGCGCCTCAGGTCGGTGAACGTGGGAGACAAGGGAGAAGAAGCGGCGCCGGGCATATCGGTCGAGGATAGCCCAGCCTACTTCCGGCTTTCTGAGCCTCTCTACACTCGCTGTCCCCATGACCGTTTCGCCGCCCGACCTGCTTCCCGTTCACGAAGACGCCCACCTGCTGGTGCTCGACAAGCCCGCCGGCCTGCTGTGCGTGCCCGGGCGCGGCGAGGACAAGCAGGACTGCCTGAGCGCACGCGCCCAGCGCCAGTGGCCCGACGCGCTCATCGTGCACCGGCTCGACATGGGCACCAGCGGCCTCGTGGTGATGGCGCGCGGCCTGGAGATGCAGCGCACCCTGAGCGCGGCCTTCGCCGACCGCGAGGTGCACAAGCGCTACGAAGCCGTGGTCGACGGCGTGATGCCGCAGCGCGATGACTGGTCGCTCATCGACGCCCCGCTGATGGCCGACTGGCCGCGCCGGCCGCTGCAGAAGATCGACCCGGCCGGCAAGCCCAGCCTCACGCGCTGGCGCGCGCTGGCCAGCGTGTCGCCGCCCAGCGGCCCGGCGGCCACGCACGTGCTGCTGGAGCCGCTCACCGGCCGTTCACACCAGCTGCGCGTTCACCTGCTGTCGATCGGGCACCCGATTTTGGGCGATGCGCTGTACGGCGATGCGGCACTGCAGGCACGCGCGCCGCGCCTGCTGCTGCATGCCAGGGAGTTGGGGTTCGTGCATCCCGCGACGCGGGAGCCGTTGCACTTCGAACGTGCGGCGGGCTTCGTGCTCAGCGGCCCTTGACGACGAGCACCGGCATGGTGGCGTCCTGCAGCACGCGCTGCGTCACGCTGCCCAGCAGCAGCTTCTCGATGCCGCTGCGCCCGTGCGAGCCCATCACGATCAGGTCGGCCGCGATGGCGATGGCGGTGTCCACGATGCCTTCGTGCACCACGTGGCCGTCGATCACGCGCTGGTCGCTGTGCAGGCCTTCGGCCGCCAGGGCGGCCACGCCGCGTGCGAGCGCCGCGTTGGCGCTGGCGGTGGCCGCCGCGAGGTATTCGTTCTGGCCGAGCGCATAGTCCGCGCCCACGCCGATGAAGGGGTAGTTGTCGATCACGTGGATCAGCGTGATGCGGCTGCCGAAGGCCAGGGCGAGACCGCTGGCCTTGCTGACCGCGAGCATGGAAGTTTCGGAGCCGTCGATGGGGACCAGGATGTGATTGAACATGGCGGGACCTCGCTTAGCGTTCGCAGACAGACAGACTGACGGACCCGGTTCGCACCGGGTCGGGCCCCGAATTTAACCGCTATGCAGAACCCGCCCTGTAGGACTCCGACCAGCGAAGTCCGCAGGCGTCTCAATCCCCCTGGAAACCCTCAGACCGGCAGGTGACGACGAGCGTGTCGCGCCACCCATCGCCGCCCTCTTCCATCGGCTGGATCGGCGTCGATTCGTGGATCACGCGCGCGTCGTCCAGCAGCAGCAGCGTCCACGGCTCGGTCATGGTGAAACGCTCGCCGCGCCGGCCGTTGGCCTCGAACACGCGCGTCTCGCCGCCCTTGATGCCCTGGCGCCCGATCAGCACCACCGCAACCAGGTCGACACCGTCGCGGTGCGCGCCTTCGGGCGTGGGGCGGCCGATGCCGCCGGCGGTATCGATGCGGAACTGGTGCGCTTCCACGAACCAGCGCTGCGGTGCGCCGCGCATGTCGCTGCTCACCTGGCCCAGCTGCTGCATCAGCCGCTGCCACACGGGCTGCGCCACCGTGGCCTCGAGCATCGGCGCGAACCAGCGCTGCATGCCGCCGTGCAGCGCGTTGTATTCGACCGGCTGCCAGTGCGCGCGGTGCGGCACCTGCGCCAGCGTGGCGTCGGCCTCGACCGTGAAGCAGGCGTGGCGCCGCGTGCGGTAGCGCCCTCCGTCCTTCAGGTACTCGTCGGGCGGCAGGTCGTTCCAGTCGGCATGCAGCGCTTCGAGCTGCGCCAGCGGCACGCCGAGCCAGTCGCACACGCCCTGCGGGCTGAGCACCGCATAACCGTGTTCGCGCAGCGCACCGGCCAGTTCGGCCGGCGGCGTGAACGGGGGAGCGAAGGCGGCGGTGCTCACTGGGCGCTGACCTTCACGTCCTTCCAGAACGCGACGCGGTCACGGATTTCCTCGGCTTCGGGCTTCGGGTCGGGGTAGTACCAGGCGGCGTCGGCGTGCAGCTCGCCGTTGACCAGCAGCGAGTAGTAGTTCGCCGAGCCCTTCCACGGGCAGGTGGTCTTGTGGTTGCTGAAGGTGACCACGTCGCGGTTGAGCGAACTCATCGGGAAGTAGTGGTTGCCTTCGACGAGCACGGTGTCGTCGCTTTCGGCGATGGTGACGCCGTTCCAGGTTGCTTTCATGGGATCGATCTCCGGGGAGGTGCAAGGTGCCGATGCCGCATTGCGCGCTCGGGACAGCGGCTATTGTGACGCTGGCGCGACGTGCTTTCCTTGCGCCGGGTCATCCCGGCCCGATGCCGGCAGGGTTTCCCCCTGCAGTGTCAGGCGCGGCCGCGCCCCGTGCGCCCCGATGCCGGCTCGAGAAACAGCTGCCGGAAATAGTTGCGGAACGCGGTCATCGCCGGCGAAAACTCCACGCCCTGCTTCCACCCCAGGCCGATGTTCATCGTGGGCACCGCGTCGCGCAGGTTGATGGTCTCGATGCGCTTGCCTTCCAGCGACCACGGGCGGTAGACCATGTCCGACAGCACCGTCACGCCCAGCCCGTTGGCCACCGTGCTGCGCACGGCTTCCACCGAACTCGTGCGCAGCCGGATCTGCGGCTGGTGCGGCGTCTTGCTCCAGTACTTGAGCGCGGTGGCCGCGGCCTCGTCCACCGTGAGCATGATGTAGGGCTCGGCCGCCACGTCGGCCAGCGTCACCTCGGCCTTGTCCAGCAGCGGGTGCTTGGCCGGCACCCACAGCCGGCGCTGCGAACCGAAGAAGGTTTCGAGCGACAGCTCGCGCAGCACCACGTTCGAGGTGAGCACCACGCCGATGTCGTAGCGCTGCGTGATCAGGCCTTCTTCGATGGCTTCGCGCGCCACCTCGTGCACCTTCACCGTCACCTGCGGATGCAGCTGCTCGAAGCGCTGCAGGTGGTGCGGCAGGAAGTAGCCCAGCACCGTGTAGCTGGCCGCGATGGTGAGCGAGCCCTCGACGTTCTCGCCTTCGTGCGGCATGCGCACCGCCTCGTCGGCCGCCGACAGCACCGCGTAGGCGTGGCTCAGGAAGCGGCGCCCGGCCTTGGTGAGTTCCACGCCGTGCGGGTGCCGCTCGAAGAGCTGCTGCCCCATCAGCTCCTCGAGCTCGCGGATGGCGGTGGTCACGGCCGACTGCGAGATGTTCAGCTGCAGCGCCGCATGCGAGATGCGCCCCACCTCGGCCACCGCCGAGAAGTACTTGAGCTGGCGAAGGGTCAGGGACATGGCGCCGTCTTCCTAGGGTATTTACGGATACGCGCTGCCCGCCTCGGGCGAAAACCCGATACCGCGCGATCGCTTCCCTCCAGCGTAGCGCCCAATCCAGCGGCTTGCAGCATCTGTTTTTCAGATACCGGGCCGCCTGAAAACAATGCTTTTCGGCCTTTCGACTGCTGACTAACCTTCGCGCCAACCTGCATCGCCCCCTTGACGATGCGCACCACACAAAGGCGGGACGACGTGACGAAGACAACGCGGATCGATCTGAATTCCGACATGGGCGAAGGCTTCGGCCCCTGGACCATCGGCGACGGCGTGGACGAGCAGCTCATGCCGCTGATCAGCTCGGCCAACATCGCGACCGGCTTTCATGCCGGCGACCCGAACATCATGCGCAGGATGGTGCTGCTGGCCCGCGAACACGGCGTGGGCATCGGCGCGCACCCGGGCTTTCGCGACCTCGTGGGCTTCGGGCGCCGCCACATCACCGCGCCGGCCGACGAGCTGGTGAACGACATGGTCTACCAGCTCGGCGCGCTGCGCGAGTTCGCGCGCCTGGCCGGCATGACGCTGCAGCACATCAAGCCGCACGGCGCGCTGTACATGCATGCGGCACGCGACGAGGCGCTGTCGCGCGCCCTCGTCACCGCACTGCAGCAGATCGAACCCACGCTGCGCCTGTTCTGCATGGAGTCGTCCGTCACCTTCCAGGTGGCGCGCGAGCTGGGCCAGCCGGTGGTGCGCGAGTTCTATGCCGACCGCGACTACGACCTGAGCGGCTCCATCGTCTTCACGCGCCGCGTCGGCGCGCTCGACCCCGAGGCCGTGGCCGCCAAGGTGCTGCGCGCCTGCACCGAGGGTGTGGTGCGCACGGTCGACGGCCAGGACGTGGCCATCGGCTTCGACTCGGTCTGCATCCACAGCGACACGCCCGGCGCGCTCGCGCTGGTGCAGGCCACGCGGCGCGCCCTTGCCGACAACGGCATCGAAGTTGCAGGCCTGGCCAAGCCCGCCTGAGTTTTTTTCCTCGTTACCCGAACCTGTTCCAGGAGTGTCCCGATGCCCGCTACCCATGAAGTCCTGAGCCCGCTGCCGGGCACCTTCTACCGCCGCTCGGCGCCCGACGCGCCGCCGTTCAAGACCGAAGGCGACACCGTGGCCGTGGGCGACGTGCTCGGCCTGGTCGAGGTGATGAAGCAGTTCAGCGAAGTCACGGCCGACGCGGCGGGACGCCTGGCCAGCTTCGCCGTCGAGAACGGCGAGCCGGTCGATCCGGGCCAGCTGCTGGCCGTCATCGAAACGGCCTGAGGCAACCGCCCATGACCGCCGCATTCGACACACTGCTGATCGCCAACCGGGGCGAGATCGCGGTGCGCATCATCCGCGCCGCCAAGGAGCTGGGGCTGAAGACCGTCGCCGTCTACAGCGACGCCGACGCGCAGAGCCTCGCCGTGCGCATGGCTGACAAGGCCGTGCGCATCGGCCCGGCGCACGCCACCAAGAGCTACCTGAGCATCGACGCGATCCTGCAGGCCGCCGCCGACAGCGGCGCCGGCGCGGTGCATCCGGGCTACGGTTTTCTTTCGGAGAACGCCGCGTTCGCCGAGCGCGTCGAGGCCGCAGGCCTGGTGTTCGTGGGCCCGACGCCGCATGCGATCCGCACCATGGGCGACAAGGCCGCGGCACGTGCCGCCGCCCTGCGCGCCGGCGTGCCCACCGTGCCCGGCAGCGCGGGCGTGGTGACCGACCCGGGCACCGCCGTCGAGGTGGCGAAGGACATCGGCTACCCGATCATGATCAAGGCCTCGGCCGGCGGCGGCGGGCGCGGCATCCGCGTGGCGCACGACGAAACCGAGCTGCGCCAGCAGTTCGCCACCGCCACCGCCGAAGCGCAGGCCGCCTTCGGCAACGGCGAGGTGTACCTCGAACGCTTCATCCGCCAGGCGCGCCACATCGAGGTGCAAATTTTGGGCGACGGCGAGCGCGTGGTGCACTGCTTCGAGCGCGAATGCTCGCTGCAGCGGCGCCGCCAGAAGGTCTGGGAAGAAGCGCCCTCGGCCGCCATCAGCGAGGCCACGCGCGCCGCGCTGTGCGAATCGGCACTGCGGCTCGCGCGCGCCGTGGCCTACCGCGGCGCGGGCACGCTCGAATACCTGTACGACGACGACACGCGCGAGTTCTTCTTCATCGAGATGAACACGCGCATCCAGGTCGAGCACCCGATCACCGAGATGGTCACCGGCGTCGACCTCGTGAAGGAGATGCTGCGCATCGCGCTGGGCCAGCCGCTGCGCCTGCAGCAAGAGGACATCCGCCTGACCGGCGCGGCCATCGAGGTGCGCATCAACGCCGAGAACGCCGCAAAGAACTTCATGCCGAGCCCCGGCCTCGTGTCGCAGCTCGTGGTGCCGGGCGGCCCGGGCGTGCGCTTCGACACCTTCCTGTTTCCCGGCTACACCGTGCCCGCGTACTACGACTCGCTGCTCGGCAAGCTCATCGTGCACGACACCGACCGCGCCAGCGCCCTGGCCCGCATGCGCCGTGCGCTCGACGAGTTGCAAGTCGAAGGCATTCACACGACGATCCCGTTGCACCGCGCGCTGTGCGAGGACGCGGATGTGGCCAAGGCCGCGTTCCATACGGGATTTCTCGAAACCTGGCTCGCCGCGAATCCACTCGCCGACGCGCCTCCTTTGTTGAAGGTGGCCGCATGACCGCTGCAAGCACCCTCCCCCCGCAAGCCCGCTACAGCTTCGGCGGCGACGAGCACCTGTTCGTCGAGATCAGCGAAGAGATGTCGCTGCCCGCCTTCTTCAAGGGCATGGCGATCTGCAACGAGCTGCGCCGCCGCGCCCTGCCCGGCGTGACCGAGATCTGTCCGGCCAACGCCGCCTACCTCGTGCGCTTCGACCCCGACACGATCGCGCCCGACGCGCTGCTCGCCACGCTCAAGGACATCGAAGCGGGCCTGGGCGATGCCGACCTGCAGATGCAGACGCGCATCGTCGAGATCCCGGTGCTCTACAACGACCCGTGGACGCACGAGACGCTGATGCGTTTTCGCGAGCGTCACCAGGACCCGTCGAGCACCGACATCGAGTACGCGGCGCGCATCAACGGCCATGCCTCGGTCGAGGCCTTCATCGAAGCGCACTCGTCGGCGCCGTGGTTCGTGTCGATGGTCGGCTTCGTGGCCGGCCTGCCCTTCCTGTTCCAGATGGTCGAGCGCCAGCGCCAGATCCAGGTGCCCAAGTACCTGAGCCCGCGCACCGACACGCCCAAGCTCACGCTGGGCCACGGCGGCTGCTTCAGCTGCATCTACTCGGTGCGCGGCGCGGGCGGCTACCAGATGTTCGGCGTCACGCCCGCGCCGATCTTCGACCCGGCGCAGCGGCTGTCGTACCTCAAGGAGCTGATGGTGTTCTTCCAGCCCGGCGACATCGTCAAGTGGAAGCCCATCGACCGCGCCGAGTACGACCGCCAGGTGGCGCAAGTCGAGGCCGGCACCTACGCGCTGCGCATCGCGCCCGTGTCGTTCTCGCTCAACGAGTTCCTGGCCGACCCCGACGGCTACAACCAACAGCTCCTGAAGGTGCTCCATGGCGATTGAAGTCCTCAAGCCCGGCCTCGCGACCAGCGTGCAGGACGCCGGCCGTCCCGGCTACTACCACCTGGGCATTCCGCTGTCGGGCGCGCTCGACCAGCAAAGCCTGGTGCTCGCGAACCTGCTGGTGGGCAACGACGAAGGCGCGGCCGTCATCGAAAGCACGCTGCTCGGGCCCGAGCTGCAGTTCGACGCACCCGCGCTGGTGGCCGTGACCGGCGCCGACGCGAAGATCAAGCTCAACGGCAACGAAGTACCGCGCAACACATCGTTCGCCGTGCAGGCCGGTGACAAGCTCGCCTTCGACTTCATGAAGCTCGGCGCGCGCATGTGCATCGCCGTGGCCGGCGGCATCGACGTGCCGGTGGTGCTGGGCAGCCGCTCGACCTACGGCCTGGGCGCGTTCGGCGGCTTCAACGGCCGCAAGCTGCTGGCCGGCGACAAGCTCCCCGTGGGCACGCCTGCGCCCAACGCCCGCGCGGGCCGCACGGTCGATGCCGCGCTGCTGCCGGTGCTCGAGAAGGAAGTGGCCCTGCGCGTGCTGCCGGGCATCTACTTCCATCGCCTGCAGGAGGTGTCGGTGCACAGCTTCTTCGCCGACACCTGGACCGTGGGCTCCGAGGCCGACCGCATCGGCTACCGCTACAAGCACGGCACGCCGCTGAAGTTCCAGGACCGCACGCCGCCCTTCGGCGCGGGCGACGACCCGTCGAACATCGTCGACGCGGGCTACCCCTACGGCTCCATCCAGGTGCCGGGCGGGCGCGAGCCGATCATCCTGCACCGCGACGCGGTGTCGGGCGGCGGCTACGCGATGGTCGGCACGGTCATCAGCGCCGACATGGACCTCATCGCCCAGATGCAGCCCAACCACAAGGCGCGCTTCGTCGAGGTCGACATGGCGCAGGCGCTCGAAGCCCGCGCCGAACGCCGACGACGGCTCGACCGCCTGCGGGCCGCGCTCGCGGCCTGACGCGCGCCCTCTCCCCTTTTCTTCACCGCTGTCACCCAAGGAGTTCTTCATGAACAGCTCACCCCTGCGCGTTTCATTGATCGCCGCTTCGCTCGCCGCCACCCTGGCGTGGCATGCCCCGGCCTCGGCCGCCGACTGGTTTCCCTACAAGGCCGAGGCCACCGAACCCGCCTTCTCGGCCGAGGGCACGAAGAAACCCATCGACTACACGCCGCTGGCCAAGGCGTCGAAGAAGTGGGACATCTGCGTGTCGTTCCCACACATGAAGGACGCCTACTGGCTCGGCGTGGACTACGGCGTGATCGAAGAGGCGCGCCGCCTGGGCGTGAAGCTGCAGGTGGTCGACGCGGGCGGCTACACCAACCTGAGCAAGCAGGTCTCGCAGATCGAGGACTGCGTGGCGCGCGGCGCCAACGCGGTGGTCATCGGCGCGATCTCGGGCGACGGGCTGAACAACGTCATCAAGGCCACGGCCGCCAAGAAGGTGCCGGTGATCGACCTCGTGAATGGCGTCAGCTCGCCCGACCTGTCGGCCAAGTCGCTGGTGTCGTTCTACACGATGGGCCAGTCGACCGGCGAGTACCTCGCCAAGAAGCACCCCGCGGGCTCGCCGGCGGTGAAGGTCGGCTGGTTCCCCGGCCCGGCCGGCGCGGGCTGGGTCGAGGCCGCGCACAAGGGCTTCATGGAAGCGATCAAAGGCAGCGCCGTGACGGTGCTCGACCCCAAGTACGGCGACACCGGCAAGGAGGCGCAGGCCAAGCTGGTCGAAGACGTGCTGCAGGGCAACCCTGATCTGGCCTACGTGGCCGGCACGGCAGTGACCGCCGAGGCCGCCACCGGCATCCTGCGCGCACGCAACCTCGACAAGAAGGTGCAGGTGCTCTCGTTCTACATGACGCCAGGCGTGTACGAAGGCATCCAGAAGGGCCGCATCGTGGCCGCGCCGGCCGACTCGATGGTGATCCAGGGCCGCATCGCGGTCGACCAGGCCGTGCGCCTGCTCGAGAACAAGGACGTGGTGAAGCACGTCGGCCCGAAGATCTTCGTGGTCGACAGCGGCAACATCAAGACCGTGAAGCAGGCCGACATCCTGCCGCCGACCGGCTTCAAGCCGGTGTTCGAGGTCAAGTAGGCCGGCCATGGCTCCCGTGCTGCTGCAGACCCTCGGCCTGGGCAAACGCTACCCCGGCGTGCTCGCGCTCGATGCGATGGACTTCGAGCTGCGCGCCGGCGAGGTGCACGTGCTGTTCGGCGAGAACGGCGCCGGCAAGTCGACGCTGATCTCGCTGCTGGCCGGCGCCAATGTACCGACGGCGGGCGAGATCCGCATGCACGGCGCGCCGGTGAAGTTCGCCAACGTGCACGACGCGCGGCGCCACGGCATCAGCGCGGTGTTCCAGGAGTTCTCGCTGATCCCGACGCTGTCGGTGGCGCAGAACCTGAGCCTGGGCGAGGAGCCGCGCCAGCGCGGCCTGCTCGACCGCGCGGCGGTGCGCGAACGCGCCCGCACGATGCTGGCCGACCTGGGCTTCGAGATCGACGTCGACGCGCCCGTGGCGGGCCTCACGCGCGCGCAGCAGCAGATGGTGGAGATCGCCAAGGGCCTGCGCGGCGAGGTGTCGGTACTGATCCTCGACGAACCCACCGCCTCGCTCACCGACACCGAGACGCAGCGCCTGTTCGAGCTGGTGGCGCGGCTGAAGGCGCGCGGCGTGGGCATCGTCTACATCTCGCACCGCATGCAGGAGATCGCGCAGATCGCCGACCGCATCACGGTGCTGCGCGACGGCCGCAAGGTCACGACGGTGGACGCGCATGCGACCAGCGCAGACCGGCTCATCGAGCTGATGAGCGGGCGCGCCATCGACAACATCTACCCGCGCATCACGGCCACCCCCGGCGAGGTGGTGCTGCAGGTCGAGGGGCTGGCCTCGCCCAACGGCGTACGAAACGCCAGCCTCACGGTGCGGCGCGGCGAAGTGGTCGGGCTGGCCGGATTGGTCGGCTGCGGCAAGTCGGAGCTGTTCCGCGCGATCTACGGCCTCGACCCCGTAAGCGAAGGCCGCGTGCTGTTCAGGGGCCGGCCGCGCACCGGCGCGACGGTGCGCCAGCTGCTCGACGAGGGCCTGTTCTACCTGCCGCCCGACCGCAAGGGCGAAGGACTGGTGCTCGGCTTCACCTCGCGCGCCAACATCACCCTGCCCCTCGTGCATGGGCCGCTGCGCGGGCGCGGCGGCTGGCTGCGCAAGCGCCTCGGGCGGCGGCTTTCGACGACGGCCGCCGAGCGCGTCGAACTCGCGCCGCGCAACCTCGAACGGCCCGTGGGCCTGCTCTCGGGCGGCAACCAGCAGAAGGTGCTGTTCGGCAAGGGCATGACGCGCGACGCCGCGCTCTACGTGTTCGACGAGCCCACGGTCGGCGTCGACGTCGGCACGCGCAGCGCGCTGTACGAGGTGATCCGCAAGCTCTGCGAAGGCGGCGCGGCGGTGGTCGTGATCTCGTCCGACCTGCCCGAGGTGCTGCACCTGAGCCACCGCGTGTACGTGATGTGCCGCGGCGAGATCGCCGGCGAGCTGCATGGCGACGCCATCCAGGAAACCGCCGTGCTCAACCTGTTTTTCGGCCCCAGCGAGAACCCCTCCTCATGACTTCGCCTTCCCTCACCGCCGCCCCCGCGGCTCCCACGCCCGGCCTGGCCGGGCGCGCCCTCGGCCTGCTGCGCAGTCTCTTTTTGCGCCTGGGCGTGCTGCCCTTCATGCTGGTGATCGCCTGCGTGGTGTTCGCCACGCTGTCCGACCAGTTCCTCACGGTGCAGAACCTGGTGAACCTGCTGCGCCAGTCGGTCTACCTGATCCTCGTGTCGCTGGGCCAGATGCTGGCGCTGGTCACCGGCGGCTTCGATCTCTCGGTGGGCACGGTGATGGCGATCACCTCGGTGGTCTCGGCGCTCGCCATGCAGGCGCTGGGCGCGGCCTTTCCCGACGCGGCCTGGATGGTGGTGCTCGTGGGCTGCGCCTGCGGGATGCTCGCCGGGCTGGTGGTGGGCCTGGTCAATGGCTTCGGCGTGGCGGTGATCGGCGTGTCGCCCTTCATCGTGACGCTGGGCGTGCAGTCGATCGGCTTCGGCTTTGCGCTGTTCCTCACGGGCGGCGTGCCGGTGTCGGGCATGCCGGCGCAGTTCAGCGAGCTGTTCGGCTTCGGCACCGTGCTCGGCGTGCCGGTGCCGATCCTCGTCACGGCCGTGTGCGTGGCCGGCATGGGCGTGCTCATGGGCCGCCTGCCGACCGGCACGCACCTGCTCGCGGTGGGCGGCAACGCCAAGGCCGCGGCGCTGTCGGGCATCGACACGCGCCGCGTGCTGCTCATGGCCTACCTGCTGTGCGCGGGCCTGGCGGCCGTGAGCGGCCTGCTGCTCACGGCGCGCGTGGAAACCGGCGAGGCCAACCTCGGCGGCACCGTGGCGCTCGAATCGATCGCGGCCTGCGTGATCGCCGGCGTGAGCCTGCGCGGCGGCATCGGCCGCGTGCCCAACGTGGTGATGGGCGCCATCTTCATCGGCCTGGTGCAGAACGGCATGAACCTGGCCAGCGTGGGCTCGTACCTGCAGATGGTGGTGCTGGGCGCCCTGCTGATCGTGGCCGTGGTCGCCGACCAGATCCGTCATCGCATGGTGGCGCCGGGCAGCCATTGAGCGCCCCCCAATACAAGCAACAAAGGAATCTCTCATGACATCCACGACCAACGCCGCCATCGACGCGCGCCGCATCGCCGCCACGCCGCGCGGCGTCGGCATCGGCTTTCCCATCTACGCAGAGCGCGCGCTCAACGCCGAGCTGTGGGACGTCGAAGGCCGGCGCTACATCGACTTCGGCTCGGGCATCGCCGTGCTCAACACCGGCCACCGGCATCCGCGCGTGGCGGAGGCCATTCGCGCGCAGCTCGAGTGCTTCACCCACACGGCCTACCAGGTGGTGCCGTACGAAAGCGTGGTGTCGCTGGCCGAGCGCCTGAACCGCCTCACGCCCGGCACCCACGCCAAGAAGACCGCCTTCTTCACGACCGGCGCCGAGGCGGTCGAGAACGCGATCAAGATCGCGCGCGCCGCCACGCGCCGGCCCGGCGTGATCGCACTGAGCGGGGGCTTCCACGGCCGCACCTTCATGGGCATGGCGCTCACGGGCAAGGTGGTGCCGTACAAGACCGGCTTCGGGCCCTTCCCCGGCAGCATCTTCCACGTGCCCGCGCCGATCGCGCTGCACGGCGTGTCGGTGGACGATTCGCTGCGCGCCATCGACAAGCTGTTCAAGGCCGACATCGAGCCCGAGCAGGTGGCGGCCATCATCCTGGAGCCGGTGCAGGGCGAAGGCGGCTTCTATGCCGCACCGCCCGAGTTCATGCGCGCGCTGCGCGAGATCTGCGACCGGCACGGCATCCTGCTGATCGCCGACGAGATCCAGACCGGCTTCGCGCGCACCGGCAAGTGGTTCGCCATGGACCATCACGACGTGGTGCCCGACCTCATGACGATGGCCAAGAGCCTGGCCGGCGGCACGCCGCTGTCGGCCGTGTGCGGACGCGCCGAGATCATGGACGCACCCGCGCCCGGCGGCCTCGGCGGCACCTACGCCGCCAACGCGCTGGCCATTGCGGCAGCGCATGCGGTGCTCGACGTGATCGAGGACGAACGCCTGTGCGAGCGCGCGCAGATACTGGGCGACCGGCTCAAGGCACGCCTCGAAGGGCTGCGCGCGAAGGTGCCGCAGATCGCGGACGTGCGCGGCCTGGGCGCGATGGTGGCGGTCGAGTTCGCGGGTGCCGACGGTGCGCCCGACCCCGAGTTCACGAAGCAGGTGCAAACCCGAGCGCGCGACGCGGGTTTGCTGCTGCTGACTTGCGGCGTGCACGCCAATGTGGTCCGCTTCCTGTTCCCCCTGACCATCGAAGACGCGGTGCTCGGCGAAGGCCTCGACATCCTCGCCGCCGCATTGCAAGCCTGAGACAAACCACCCATGCCACTGAAACTCCAAGACCCGACCCTGCTGCGCCAGCAGGCCTGCATCGCCGGCGCCTGGGTGAATGCCGACAACGGCACCACCGTCGCCGTCACCAACCCCGCCACCGGCGAGCAGATCGGCACCGTGCCCATGTGCGGCACCGAGGAGACCGTGCGCGCCATCGCCGCCGCCGAGAAGGCGCAGAAGGCCTGGGCCAAGGTGCCCGCCAAGGAACGCTCGGCCATCCTGCGCAAGCTCAACGACCTGATGCTGGCGAACGTGGACGACCTCGCGCTCATCATGACCACCGAGCAGGGCAAGCCCCTGGCCGAGAGCCGCGGCGAGATCGCCTACGCCGCCTCGTTCATCGAGTGGTTCGCCGAAGAAGCGCGCCGCGTGTACGGCGACACCATTCCCGCGCCGCAGGCCGACCGCCGCATCCTGGCGCTGAAGCAACCCGTGGGCGTCACCGCCGCCATCACGCCCTGGAACTTCCCCACCGCCATGCTCACGCGCAAGGCCGGGCCCGCGCTCGCGGCCGGCTGCGCGATGGTCGTGAAGCCGGCCACGCAGACGCCGTTCTCGGCGCTGGCCTTTGCCGTGCTGGCCGAACGCGCGGGCGTGCCCAAGGGCCTGCTGTCGGTGCTCACCGGCTCGGCCAGCCAGATCGGCGGCGAGATGACGCGCAGCCCCATCGTGCGCAAGCTCACCTTCACGGGTTCGACCGAGGTGGGCCGCACGCTCATGAAGCAGTCGGCCGACACGATCAAGAAGCTGTCGCTCGAACTCGGCGGCAACGCGCCCTTCATCGTGTTCGACGATGCCGATGTGGATGCGGCCGTCGAAGGCGCGATGGTCTCCAAGTACCGCAACACCGGCCAGACCTGCGTGTGCGCCAACCGCTTGTACGTGCAGCGCGGCGTGCTCGAGGCCTTCACGCAGAAGCTGGTGGCCAAGGTCAACGCGCTGAAGGTCGGCAACGGCACCGAGGCCGGCGTCAACCAGGGCCCGCTGATCGACGCCAAGGCGGTCGAGAAGATCGAGGAGCACGTGGCCGACGCCGTCGCCAAGGGCGGCACCGTGCTGGCGGGCGGCAAGCGCCATGCGCTGGGCGGCCTGTTCTACGAGCCGACCGTGATCGGCGGCGCCACGCCCGACATGCTGTTCGCGCGCGAGGAAACCTTCGGCCCGCTGGCGCCGATCTTCGCGTTCGACACCGAGGCCGAAGCCATCGCCGCGGCCAACGACACCGAGTTCGGCCTGGCCGCGTACTTCTACAGCCGCGACATCGGCCGCATCATGCGCGTGGCCGAAGCGCTCGAGTCAGGCATCGTGGGCGTGAACACCGGGCTCGTCTCGACGGCCGAAGCGCCGTTCGGCGGCGTCAAGCAGTCGGGGCTGGGGCGCGAGGGCTCGAAGTACGGGCTCGACGACTTCCTCGAGGTGAAGTACGTGTGCCTTGCGGGGCTGGACAGCTAGCGAATCAGCTCACCAGCCAGTGCACGCTGAACAGCCGCTCGGGGTCGGTCCATACCGCCCCGACGCGGAAGCCCGCGCGCACCGCCAGGGCCTGCAGGCCCTCGACGGTGAACTTGTGCGAGTACTCGGTGTGCAGGGTCTCGCCTTCCTCGAACGAGAAGCGCTCGCCGCGCAGTTGCACGCTCTGCGCGCGCCGGCTCACGAGGTGCATCTCGATGCGGCGCATCGGTGCGTTGTAGAAGGCCGCGTGCGAGAAGCCGTCGAGGTCGAAGTCGGCCGACAGCTCGGCGTTCGCGCGCCGCAGCAGGTTGAGGTTGAACGCCGCCGTCACGCCCTGCGCGTCGTTGTAGGCCGCGTGCAGCCGGTCGGGGTCTTTCACCAGGTCGACGCCGATCAGCAGGCCGCCGCCGCGCAGCATGCGCGCCGCAAGCTGCAGGAACGCCAGCGCCTCGTCGGGCTCGAAGTTGCCGATGGTCGAGCCCGGGAAGAAGCCCACGCGCCGGCCCGCCCCGGCCATGGGCGCAGGCAGCACGAGCGGCATGGTGTAGTCGGCCGCGATGGGCTGCACCGCGAGCGCCGGGTAGTCGGCCTTCAGGCGCGCCGCCGCTGCTTCGAGGTGCTCGCCCGAGATGTCGATCGGCAGATAGCGCTTCGGCGATTCGAGCGCATCGAGCAGCAGCCGCACCTTGGTGAGCGAGCCGGCGCCGAACTCGACGATCTCGGCGTTCGGTCCGATCTGCGCGGCGATCTCGCCGGCGCGAGCGCCCAGGATGCCCAGCTCGGTGCGCGTGGGGTAGTACTCGGGCAGTTCGCAGATGCGGTCGAACAGCTGCGAGCCGGCCACGTCGTAGAAGAACTTGGGCGAGATGTGGCGCGGCGTGCGCGCCAGGCCGGCCTGCATGGCGCGGCCGAACTCGGACCACGGGGCGGTGTCGGGCGGGGTCGCTGCTTCCTGTCGCTGCAGGTGGCTGGCGAGGGCGAACGGGGCGGTCGGATTGCGCATGGTGCTCGGCTCCATCGAGGTGTCGGTCAAAGGTCTTTCGCGAGCCGCAGCCCCGAGAATTGCCAGCGTGCCGCCGGCGGAAAGAAATTGCGGTAGCTCGGCCGCGTGTGGCCGGCCGGCGTGGCCACGCTGCCGCCGCGCAGCACCAGTTGGCCCACCATGAACTTTCCGTTGTATTCGGCCGCGATGCCGGGCAGCGGACGAAAGCCCGGGTACGGGTCGTACGACGAACGCGTCCATTGCCAGACATGGCCGCTCATCTGCGCGATGCCGGACGCGTCGAAGGCGGCCTCCCATTCGAACTCGGTGGGCAACCGTGCGCCGGCCCATTCGGCGTACGCGGCGGCCTCGTAGAAGCTCAGCTGGGACACGGGCGCGTCGGCCTCCATCGGCCGCACGCCGTGCAGGCCGAACACCTGCCAGCCGCCGGGCGCGGCAGGGCCGCCGCCGGCGCCGAGGGTGGCGATGCGCGGGTCGTCGGCTTCGAGCCAGTAGGCCGGGTGGCGCCAGCCCTGGGCCTGCACCGTGGCCCAGCCGTCGGACAGCCACAGCTCGGGCCGGTGGTAGCCGCCGTCGGCGATGAACTGCGCGTAGTCGCCGCAGTTCACCAGCCGGTCAGCGATGGCGTAGGGGCGCAGCAAGGCGGCGTGGCGCGGCGTCTCGTTGTCGAAGCAGAAGCCCTCGCCCGCATGCCCGACCTCGACCATGCCGCCCGGCTGCTCCAGCCAGCGCACCTCGGCCGGCACGGCGGCCAGCCGCCGTGCCGGGCCGCTCGCGGGCTTGCAGGCCGGCAGCAGCGGGTTGCACGACAGGGCATGCAGGATGTCGGTGAGCAGCAACTCCTGGTGCTGCTGCTCGTGGTTCAGCCCGAGCGCGACGATGGCCTCGATGGCCGCCCATTCGAGCGCCTCCGGCGCCGCGAGCAGCGCGAGCACCGCCTCGTCGACATGGCGGCGGTAGGCGTGCACCTCGTCGAGCGAGGGCCGCGTGAGCAGGCCGCGCTGCGGCCGCGGGTGGCGCGGCCCGAGCGCTTCGTAGTAGGAGTTGAAGAGGTAATGAAAGCGCGCATCGAAGGGTTGGTGCCCCGCCGCATGCGGCTGCAGCAGCACGGTCTCGAAGAACCACGTCGTGTGCGCCAGATGCCACTTGGTCGGACTGGCGTCGGGCATCGACTGGATGCACTGGTCCTCGGCGGACAGCGGCGCGGCCAGCGCCAGGCTGGCGGCGCGCACCGTGCGGAATTGCTCGCGCAAGGCGCTCGCCACGGGGGCGATCGGCCGGGAAAACGTCATGGTGTCTCCAGTCGGGTGAGCCGGAAGTTTTAGCCCATACCGGCGACAAAAGCACGTAGGACAAGACGCCGCCGCCGCGCCGCCGCAGGAGCCCGTCCTGCGCGCAAGCGGCCCCGGAACGCCCCGGCCCGCTGCGTATGATTCGACGATGCAAACCCCCTCTCCTTCGGCCAGGCCCCACGTTGTCATCATCGGCTGCGGTTTCGGCGGACTCGAGGCAGCGCGCAAGCTGCAGCGGGCCGACGTCGATGTGACGGTGATCGACAAGACCAACCACCACCTGTTCCAGCCCCTGCTGTACCAGGTGGCGACCGCCGGGCTCGCGGCGCCGTCGATCGCGGCGCCGGTGCGTGCGCTGTTCCGCAAGCAGGCCAACGTGACCACGCTGCTGGCCGAGGTGACGGGCATCGACCCGGCCGCGCGCACGGTGCAGCTGGCCGATGGCAGCCAGGTGGCCTACGACCACCTGATCGTGGCGGCCGGCGCCACCCACAGCTACTTCGGGCACGACGAGTGGGCGCCCGCCGCGCCGGGCCTGAAGACGCTGGCCGACGCCTTCGAGATCCGCCGCCGCGTGCTGATGTCCTTCGAGACGGCCGAGACCACCGCCGACCCCGAGCGCCGCCGCGCGCTGCTCACCTTCGTGGTGATCGGCGCCGGGCCGACCGGCGTCGAGATGGCCGGCACGCTGGCCGAGATCGCCAAGCACACGCTCGCGGGCGAGTTCCGTCGCATCGACCCCGGCAGCGCGCAGGTGCTGCTGGTCGAGGGCGGCCCGCGCGTGCTGCAGGCCATGCCCGAGAGCCTGAGCCAGAAGGCGCTCGAACAACTGGAACGGCTCGGCGTGGAGGTGCGGCTGAACGCGCGCGTCACCGCCATCGACAACGCCGGCCTCGAAGTGCAGACCGGCGGCGGCCCCGACGGCGCGCCGCTGCAGAGCTACCGCATTCCCAGCAGCTGCGTGGTGTGGGCGGCCGGTGTCGCGGCCTCGCCGCTGGGCCGGCTGCTCGGCAATGCCACGGGCGTCGAGTGCGACCGCGCGGGCCGCATCAAGGTCGAGCCCGACCTGAGCCTGGCCGGCCACCCCGAGATCAGCGTGGTGGGCGACCTGGCCGCCGCCATGAGCCACGCGCCCGGCAAGCCGCCCAAGCCGGTGCCCGGCGTGTCGCCCGGCGCCAAGCAGGCCGGCCGTGCGGCGGCGGCGAACATCCTGCGCCGCCTGGCGGGCCAGCCCACCGTGCCATTCCGCTACGCCGACTACGGCAACCTGGCCACCATCGGGCGCAACTCGGCCGTGGTCGACCTGGGCACGCCCTTCGGCCCGCTGCGCTTCAGCGGCCGGCCCGCATGGCTGTTCTGGTTGTTCGCGCACGCGTACTTCCTCATCGGTTTCCGCAACCGCGTGGTCGTGATGTGGGACTGGGCCAGCGCCTACTGGAGCTTCCAGCGCAACGCGCGCGTGGTGGCCGACGTGCAAGGCCGCAGCGAGTCGTAAACAAGCACCCTCACGCCGCGCGATGACGTTGCTCTGGTGGGTCGTCTTTCATGCGCTCGATGCGCTGTTCTGGCTCTGGATCCTGCGCTGGGGCGGCGCGGCCTGGCTCGAAGGCACATTCATCTCGGGCTTTCTCGTGAGCATCTTCGCGCCGCGCTGGGGCGCCGAGGGCCTGCGCATGTTCGCGCTGCTGATGCTGATCGTGTGCGCGATCAGCTTCGTCTGGGGGCTGTTCATGCCCGAGGTGCGCTGCTGGTACTCGGGCCACTGCTGAAGCCCCGAGGGCGCCCCGCGAGGCGCCCCCTTGGCCGCGTCAGCTGCCGATCACCCCGCCGTCGATCTTCGTGATGACCACGGTCGCCGAGCGCGGCCGGCCCGCGCCGTCGGGCCACTTCGACACGGCGAGCGGGCGCTCGGGGTCGCTGCGCTCGTTGGCCGGCTCGCCCGGGTGCTGGATGTTGATGAACAGCGTGCGCAGGTCGGGCGTGGCCGTGAGGCCGGTGATCTCGCAGCCGGCCGGGCCGAGCAGGAAGCGGCGGATCTCGCCCTTCGTCGGGTCGCAGGCCAGCATCTGGTTGTTGGGCAGGTTCGTGTACTCGCCCTTGCCGAGCGTGGAGGTCGACACGTCGGTCTGGATCCACAGCACGCCGCGCGCATCGACCATCAGGCCGTCGGGGCTGCCGAAGGCGTCGCCCTTGACGTTGCCCTGCGCCTCGTAGCGCGTCTGCTTCGGGTCGCCCGCGAGCACGAGGTGGTTCCACGCGAACTTCGTGGCGTCGAGGTCGCCGCTTTCCTTCCAGCGGATGATCTGGCCCATCGTGTTGTTGGAACGCGGGTTGGCCGCGTCCATGAAGGGCTGGCCCGGGGCGCCGCGGTTGCTGTTGTTGGTGAGCGTGCAGTAGACCTCCTTCGTCAGCGGATCGACGGTGGTCCACTCGGGGCGGTCCATCTTCGTCGCGCCGAGGATGTCGCTGGCCTGGCGCGACTTGATGAGCACGTCGCCCTGCGTGGCGAAGCCCTTGTCGGCCACCAGCCCGCCCTTGCCCTGCACCAGCGGCAGCCATTCGCCCGTGCCGTCGACGTCGAAGCGGCCCACGTAGAGCGTGCCGTGGTCGAGCAGGTCGCGGTTGGCGGCGGCGCCGCCGGGGCGGACCTTGTCGCGGCTCACGAACTTGTAGATGTATTCGAAGCGCGAGTCCTCGCCCATGTAGACCACGGCGCGGCCGTCGTCGGTGAGCGCCACGGCGGCACCCTCGTGCGCGGCGCGGCCCAGTGCGGTGCGCTTGCGCGGCATGGAAGTCGGGTCTTGCGGATCGATCTCGACCACCCAGCCGTAGCGGTTCGATTCGTTCGGGTGCTTGGCCACATCGAAGCGCTCTTCGTGCTCGTGCCAGCGGTACTTGGCGCCGTTGCCCTTCTTGAGGCCCCAGCGCTTCTGGTGCGCATCGGGCGTGGCGGTGCCCTCGAAGTAGTCGGCGAAGTTTTCCTCGCAGGTCAGGTAGGTGCCCCACGGCGTCTGGCCGTTGGCGCAGTTGTTGAAGGTGCCGAGCACCTGCGTGCCCGAGGGGTCGCCCGCCGTGCGCAGCATCGGGTGGCCAGCCGCGGGGCCGGTGAGCGTCATCGGCGTGAGCGCTGTGATGCGGCGCGCGAAACGCGAAGGCAGCACCTGCTGCCAGGCCGCGCCGTCGCGCTGCAGCTCGATCACCGACACGCCGTGCGCGTGCATCGACTTGCGCACCTTCGCGGCGCTCCAGGTCTTCATGCCGTCGGTGTGCAGCAGGCCGTCGTCCACGTACTCGTGGTTCAGCACCAGCAGGCCGCGGTTCGATCCGTCCAGCGGAAAGAAGGCCATGCCGTCGTGGTGCATGCCGGCCTGCAGCGCCTGGTCGTCGGCGGAGTCGGAAGCGTCGGTCTTGAAGGCGGGCATGCGGCCCGCGATGCCGGTGGGGTCGCCCCAGCGGTACAGCACCTGCGTGCGGTAGCCCTCGGGCACGACCACCTGGTCGACCGCCGCCATGGGCACGCTCTTGAAACCGATGGCGCGGCCCAGGCCGCTCACGGCGTTGCTACCGCCGCTGCCCGTGCTGGCACAGCCGGCCAGCGGCCCGAACAGGCCTGCCACGGCCGCCGCCAGGCCGCCGCGCACGAAGACCCGCCGCTGCGGATCGGACACGTCGTGGATGGTGGGATTGCCGGAGGGGTTCGAGTCCTCCATGCGCGCGAAGTCTTTGGCCATGTCCTGGGGGTCCGTGGGAATCGTGGGAACCCGCGATGCTCCCGCGCGCCCATGAAGCCGTCATGACAGGGGTTCGAAGCGCACGTCGCCCCAAGGCTGCGAGCTACCGCCGTGGTTGCTGTTGTTGTTGCGCGGCTGCTCCCGGCGTTCGCGGCGCCAGTCCCACGGCGGCGTCGGCGCGGTGTCGGCCCACAGGCCCAGGTGCTGCGCACGCGCCGCGGCCTCGAGGCGGAACAGGTCGCCGCCGCGCTTCTTCGCGATGCCGTGGTAGTCGTACACCCAGGCCCAGCCTTCGGCCACCAGGC
Organism: Variovorax boronicumulans; assembly: GCF_009811375.1. Lineage (NCBI taxonomy): Bacteria > Pseudomonadati > Pseudomonadota > Betaproteobacteria > Burkholderiales > Comamonadaceae > Variovorax > Variovorax boronicumulans. Next base: position 926,525 of record NZ_BKDH01000001.1, on the reverse strand, counting down.
GGCGGCCGGCGTCTTCGCCGTTGCAGCGCACGTCGGCCACGGTGCGACCGTAGCGGTCGGTGTCGCGCTCGGTGATGACGGCCTTCTCGGCGTAGCACAGGCGGCTCAGCGCCTGGCGGCTGCGCTGGCCGTAGGGCTGCGCTTTCTCGGGTGCGTCGATGGCGGCGATGCGCACCTTGACCTGTTCGTAGGCGCCACTGCGGCCGCAGCGCGCGGTGAGCGTGTCGCCGTCGCTCACGCCCACGACGAGGCAGGTGCGCGGCGACGCGGCGTGGGTCAGCAGCGGGAGGAAAAGACCGAGGGAAAGAAGCAGGAAGACGGGACGAAAGCGCATGCGAAAAGGAAGCGGAACACGGGGCCGGGAATGGCCGACGATTCTCGGCGCGAAGTGTGCGCACCGCCCTGCGGATGCATTTGTTTTCGTCTTCGCTCAGCGCGCAGCCGGCGCGCCCGTCGACTTGCGCACCACCAGCTCCGGGCGCAGCACCACGGTGGAGGCCGAGAGCGCCTGTCCGTCGATCTCCTCGAACAGCATCTCGGCCGCGCGCCAGCCGAGTTCGCGGTGCGGCAGGCGGATGGTGGTGAGCGGTGGATCGACCATGTCGACCAGCGGCATGTCGTTGTGGCCGGTGATGGAGATGTCTTTCGGCACGCGCAGGCCGGCCTCGCGCAGCGCGTCGTAGGCACCCAGCGCCACGAGGTCGTTGCAGCAGACCACGGCCTGCGGCGCGGCGCCGGCCGCGAGCATCTGCTTCATCGCGGCCGCGCCCGCTTCGCGGCTGTAGCTCGCGCACTCGACGATGCGCGCCGGCTTCATGCGGTGGTCGCGCAGCGCCTGCTCCACGCCCAGCAGGCGGCCCACGCCGGTGGGGATGGTCTGCGGCCCCGCCAGGTGCGCGATGCGCTTGTGGCCCAGGCCCACGAGGTGATCGACCGCGAGCTTCATCGCCAGCCGGTCGTCGCTCACCACGGCGGGCAGGCGGCCGGTCTCGTCAGCGCGGTTGACCAGCACCGCGGTCATGCCGGCCTTGGCGACGAAGTCGACCAGCGGGTCGTCGCGCGTGGCGGTGGCCAGGATCACGCCGTCCACGCGCTGCGCCAGCATGCGCTCGAGCACCGGCCGCGCCAGCGCCGGATCGACCACGTTGGTGACGAACACGAAGTAGCCGCGCGCCGCCGCGCTGGCCTCGATGCCTTGCAGGATCGGCGGGAACACCGCGTTCGTGATGTCGGGCACCAGCACGCCGATGGTGTGGGTGCGGCCCGTGCGCAGCGCCGAGGCCGCGCGGTTGGGCCGGTAGCCCAGGCGCTGCGCGGCCTCCTCGACCACGCGCAGCACCTCGTCGCTGATCAGCGAGCGCTTCTCGGGGCTGAGCGCGCGCGACACGGTCGACACATGCACCCCGGCGGCACGGGCGACGTCGCGGATGGTGACGGGGCTGGAGGGGGGATGGGTGCTCATTGGTGCAAACGATTGTTGGTCATCCGGTGCGCCATGGTTGGCGAATTCCCATTCTGGCATCTCGGATACCCACCATTTTACTTTTCCGGAATCTGCCTTAAGATCATGCAAACGATTGCAAGGATTGCAGATGAACATCGCCACCTCCCCCGATTCGGTGCTCGGCTTTGCGCTCGACGCCATGCAACGCACCCCCGATCCGCGCCTGCGCACCGTGATGGACGCGCTCACGCGCCACCTGCATGCCTTCGTCCAGGAGGTGAAGCTGACCGAGGAGGAGTTCGAGCAGGCGCTCGAATTCATCGTCGCCATCGGCCACGCCACGGGCGAGACCAAGAACGAGGTGGTGCTGGCGGCCGACATCCTGGGCGTGTCCACGGTGGTGGCGCTGCAGAACAACCAGGACCCGCACGGCGAATCGCCGGCCGCCCTGCTGGGCCCCTTCTGGCGCGCCAACTCGCCGGCCTGCGCGGCGGGCGAGAGCATCGCGCGCTCGGGCACGCCCGGCACGCCGCTGGAGGTGACCGGCACGGTGTGCGATGTGGGCGGGCAGCCGATGGCCGGCGTCACGGTCGACGTGTGGCAGGCCTCGCCGGTCGGGCTCTACGAGAACCAGGACCCGGAACAGGACGACATGAACCTGCGCGGGCGCTTCACCACCGATGCCGAGGGTCGCTTTCATTTCCGCAGCGTGCGCCCCGCCGGCTACCCGGTGCCGACCGACGGGCCGTGCGGCGTGCTGCTGCGCGCGCAGCAACGCCACCCGAACCGGCCCGCGCACCTGCACTTCATGCTGAGCAAGCCGGGCCACAAGGTGCTGGTCACGCAGGTGTTCGCCGACGACGACGAGAACCTGGAGAGCGACCCGACCTTCGGCGTGACGCGCCAGCTCATCGGCCGCTTCGCGCTCGCGTCCGACGGCGGTAGCGCCACGCTGCAGTACGACTTCCAGCTGGAGCCGGGCGAGATGAAGTTCCCCCGCCCACCGATCCCCTGATTCCGCAACTTCCCTTCATCCCATGAGCTTCGATCCCCAATCCCGACTCCACGGCAAGATCGCCGTCATCACCGGCGGCCTCGGCGCCATCGGCTACGCCACGGCCACGCGGCTGGCCGCGTTGGGCGCCACCTGCGTGCTGCTGCACCGCGGTGGCGACGACAACGCCGCCGTGCGCGCCGCCGCCCTGCCCTCGGACAGCGGCCAGCGCCACGGCGCGATCCGCGCCGACATCGTCGACACGCCGAGCCTGCAGGCCGCCGCCGCCGAGGTGAAGGCCGCGCACGGGCGCTGCGACATCCTGGTCAACAGCGCGGGCCACACGCAGCCCGTGCCGGCCGGCGACCTCGACGCGCTGACCGACGAGCTCATCGACGACCTGCTGCGCGCCAACTTCCGCGGCGTGTTCGCCACCATCCGCGCCTTCGCGCCGATGCTCAAGGCCACCGGCGACGGGCTGGTGGTCAACATCTCGTCCATCGCCGGCTTCACGGGCGTGGGCAGCAACCTCGCGTATGTCGCGGCCAAGGCCGGGCTCGACGTGGTGGGCGATGCGCTGGCCAAGGCGCTGGCGCCGGCGGTGCGCGTGGTGTCGGTGTCGCCGGGCGCGATCGAGTCGGGCTTCGTGCCCGGGCGCGGCGCCGCGTTCGCCGACAAGATGGCCAGCACCACGCCGCTGGGGCGCATCGGCAAACCCGACGACGTGGCGGCCACCGTGGAAGCGCTGGCCACCACGCTGCGCTTCGTCACCGGCACGCGCATCGTGGTCGACGGAGGGCGCCACCTGTGAACAACGCGAAGACGCTCATCACCTGCGCCGTCACGGGCAACCTCGTGAAGCCCGAGCAGACGCCGCACCTGCCGATCACGCCGGTGCAGATCGCCGACGAATGCCTGGCCGCCGCCGAAGCCGGCGCGGCGCAGGTGCACATCCACGTGCGCCACCCCGAGACGGGCAAGCCCTCGATGGAGGTCGATCTGTACCGCGAGGTGGTCGACCGCATCCGCCGCGAGAACCGCGAGTTGATCGTGAACCTCACGACCGGGCCGGGCGGGCGCTTCATTCCGAGCGAGGACGACCCGAAGATCGCCGCGCCCGGCACCACGCTGCTGCCGCCCGAAAAGCGCGTGGAGCACATCGCGCTGATCCGGCCCGACGTGTGCTCGCTCGACCTCAACACCATGAACTCCGGCCCCGACGTGGTGATCAACACGCCGAAGAACGTGCGCCGCATGGCGAAGGTGATGCGCGAGGCCGGCGTGAAGCCCGAGCTGGAGATCTTCGACTCGGGCGACATCCACCTGGCGCTGGACCTCATCGCCGACGGCACGCTCGACGGGCCCGCCATGTGGACCTTCGTGCTCGGCGTGAAGTACGGCTTCGCGCCCACGCCCGAGACGCTGCTCTATGCGCGCAACCTGCTGCCGCGCGGCGCCTTCTGGAGCGCCTTCGGCATCGGCCGCACGGAGTTCCCGATCGTCGCGCAGTCGTGGCTGCTGGGCGGCCACGTGCGCGTGGGCATGGAAGACAACATCTACCTCGAGAAAGGCGTGCTGGCCGAAAGCAACGCGCAGCTCGTGGCGAAGGCGCGCGACATCCTGCGCAGCCTGGGCGGCGAGGTCGCCAACCCGCGCGAGGCCCGCGCGATGCTGGGGCTGGCCGACACCCGCGCCGTTCAGGGAGCCGCACGATGAGCGCCATCCTTCATGAACCGCGCGCCCTGCGCGTGAACGGCAAGGCCGCCAACCTCGAGGCGCTGCACCTGGAGGCCGCACCGCAGCCCGAACCCGTGGCGCCGCCCGGCCATGCCGTGGTGCGCGTGGCCGCCGCCGCCGTGAACCCGAGCGACGTGAAGGCTGCGCTGGGCCTGATGCCGCAGGCCGTCTGGCCGCGCACGCCGGGCCGCGACTTCGCGGGCACCGTGGTGAGCGGCCCTTCGGAATGGATCGACCGCGAGGTCTACGGCTCGGGCGGCGATGTCGGCATCACGCGCGACGGCTCGCATGCGCGCTACCTCGTGCTGCCCGAAGCGGCGCTGCGCGCCAAGCCGAAGGGCATCTCGATGGACGAGGCCGGCGCGGTGGGCGTGCCCTTCGTCACGGCCTACGAGGGCTTCCGGCGCAGCGGCATGCCGCAGGCGGGCCAGACGGTGCTGGTGCTGGGCGCCAACGGCAAGGTCGGGCAGGCGGCGGTGCAGCTGGCCGCGCAGGCCGGCGCGCGCGTGATCGCGGTGCAGCGCGGCCCCGGGCCCTTCGCGGGGTTCGCGAGCGCGCCGGTCGACGTGGTCGATGCGCGCCACCACGCCGACGTGGGCGCGCAGGTGCGCGAACTCACCGACGGGCGCGGCGCGCACATCGTCTACAACACCGTGGGCAGCGCCTACTTCGAGGCCGCCAACAAGGCGATGGCCAAGGGCGCCACGCAGATCTTCATCGCCACGCACGACCGCGCGGTGCCCTTCGACATCTTCGCGTTCTACCGCGGCATGCACACCTACGTGGGCATCGACTCGCTGGCGATGGACTGCGTGGCGTCCACCGCGCAACTCGACGCGATGCGCGAAGGCTTCGAGCGCGGCACGCTGAAACCCTTTCCCGTGGCACGCCACTTCGCGCTCGACGAAGCGATCGACGCCTACCGGCTGGTGCTGTCGGGCAGCACCGACCGCGTCGTGCTGCGCCCCTGAGCCCCAAGGACACCCACCATGCATGTGACCCGTTTCAGCGAGGCGCCGCACTACGAGGCGCCCAACCACTTCGACATGCGCTGCCTGCGCCTGCAGGGCAAGGAGGCCGGCCCCTCGACGCAGATGTGGATGGGCATGAGCCAGATCCTGCCGGGCGGCCGCACCGGGCTGGACGGCTCGCCGATGGAAAAGCTCTACCTCGTGCTCGAGGGCGAGCTGCACGTCGTCGGCGAACTCGAGGGCGCGCACCAGGAAGACGTGCTGCTGCCCTACGACAGCTGCCGCTTCGCGCCCGGCGAGAAGCGCCAGCTGGAGAACCGCAGCAACCGCCCGGTGCTGGTGGCGCTGGTGATGGCCAACGCACCGCCCGCCTAGCGCGCTCCTTTCCCAGTCAGTCATTCATCGCTCGCACCAACCCATCAACGGAGACAAGACGCATGAAGAAGACACTCCCCTGGAGCCGCCGACAGGCACTCACGATCGCCGCGGCACTCGCGGCCTGCACGCTCGGCGGCGCCCATGCACAAGGCGCGTGGCCGGGCACGCAGCCCATCAAGCTGGTCGTGCCCTTCACGGCAGGCAGCGGCACCGACATCGTCGCGCGCCTGGTCGCCGAAAAGCTGGGGCCTGCGCTGGGCACCAGCGTGATCGTGGACAACCGCCCCGGCGCGGGCGGCACGCTGGGTGCGGCCATCGCCGCCAAGGCGCCGGCCGACGGCTACACGCTGCTGGTGCATTCGGCCGGCCACCTCGTGAACCCGTGGATCTACAAGGGCCTGTCGTACGACACGCTGAAGGACTTCACGGGCGTGACGCCGATGGCCAGCCTGCCCAACGTGCTGGTGACCGCGCCCTCGCACTTCACCGATGTGAAAGACCTCGTGGCCAAGGCGAAGGCCAAGCCCGGCGGGCTGAACTACGGCTCCGCGGGCAACGGCTCCGCCACGCACATGAATGCCGAGGTGTTCCGCCTCGCGGCCGGCGTCGACGCGCAGCACGTGCCCTTTCGCGGCACACCCGAAGCCATGACCGAGGTGATGGCCGGACGCGTCGACTGGTTCTTCGCGCCGATGGTGTCGGCGCTGCCGCTGATCAAGAGCGGCAAGCTGAAGGCGCTGGCCGTGGGCACCGCCGGTCGCTCGTCCGCCTTGCCCGACGCACCCACCACCGTGGAGGCCGGCGTGCCGGGCTCGGCCTACCTGTTCTGGGTCGGCCTGTTCGCGCCCGCTAGGACGCCGCAGCCCGTGGTGGAGCGGCTGCAGGCCGAGGTCGCGAAGATCATGGTCTCGCCCGAGCTGAAGGAACGGCTGGAGAAGCTCGGCGCCGAACCCTTCACCATGCCCTCCGCGCAGTTCAACAAGTTCATCGCCGACGAGACCGCGAAGGCGCAGCAGGTGGTCAAGGCCGCAGCCATCAAGGTGGACTGACCTCAGCGCAGCAGCGCCGCCAGCACCGGCGCAAGCCCCGCACCACCAGCCACGGCGGCAGCGCCGGCGCCCCACGCCACCGCACGCGGGCGGTACGGCAACAGCAAGGCCACCGGCAACGCACCCGCCGACAGGAAGCCCAGCCACGCGACCGTCCCGACCGTGGGGCCCCACGCCATCACGCAGGGCGCGATGGCCGCGGCCAGCAGCACCATGCCGATCACGCGCAAGCCCGTGCGCCGGCGCGCGGGCACTTCGCGTCCGCGCGTCAGCTGCTCGTGGTGCCGGTCCATGGCAAAGCTCAGGCACGCCATGCCCGCATACGCCAGCGCAAGGCCAAGCCACGAAGTCCAAGCCGTCGTCATCGCGCCGCCTTTCGCCGCAGATGACGCAGCGCACCCAGCGCCGCAAGGCCGAAGGCCACCACGCCCAGTTCGACGCCGAGGCTTTCCCAATCACTGCGTAGCAGCTGAGCCAGCAGGTGATCACCCGTGGTCACGAAATTGAGCACCGGCAGCAGCAGGCACAGCGCGGCCAGCGCACCGAGCTGCTCGCGCCACGCGCGCGCCGGCGAGCGCAAGAAGGCATGCACCAGCGCCAGCGCCCACAGCGCGAAGAAGACCTGCAGTTCGCGGTCCGCGCGGTGCCCGATGCCCACCGGCACCAGCCGGTTGGCCCACAGGTAGCCCACGCAGGCGATGGCCAGCCCGGCGATGGCCGCGACGTTCAGCGCCTCGACCAGCCGGTAGACCCGCGCCGTCGCGCCGCCGAACTCGCCCAGGTGCTTCTGCCGGCGCTTGACGATGAACAGCACCGCGCCCGAGCCCATCATCGCGGTGCCCGCGAGGCCACATAAAAAGTAGAGCCACTTCATCGGCCAGCCGCCGAAGGTGACCATGTGCAGCCCGCCCATGGCCGACTGCGCGAGCATGGCGGCTCCTCCGTCCGCGGCGCCCGGCAGGCGCACGCGTTGCACCTCGCCGGTGGCGGCCGAGAACTGCACCATGCCGGTGGTGGCACTGAGCCGGCGCGCGGATTCGTCGTCGCCGTTCCATCCGTACACGCCGATGCGCGCCCCCGCGTCGCCCGGGTGGTCGATGACGACCGCGCGCACCGGCTGGCCCATGCGCTCCTGGCCGCGCGCCGCGAAGGGTTCGAGCACGGGCACGGGCATCGCGCGGCCGGTGGCGGCGGGCTTGTCGCTGTCGCCCAGCTCGGAGACGAAGCGCACCTGCGCCTGCGGGCCCGTGCCGTAGTGCAAGACCTTGGGGGCCGGCATGAAGCTGGTGCCAGAGATCACGAGGCCGGTGTAGGCGATCATGAACTGGAAGGGCAAGGTCAACACCGCCACGGCGTTGTGCGCGTCGAGCCAGCTGCGCTGGCCTTTCTTGGGCCGGAAGGTGAAGAAGTCCTTGAAGATGCGCTTGTGCGTGATGACGCCCGACACCAGCGCCACCAGCATCGCCATCGCGGCGATGCCGACGATCCACAGGCCGACGGTGCCGGCGTGCAGCTCGTAGTGGAAGTCGACGAAGTGGTGGCCGCCGAGCGTGGCGCGCGCCGCGTGGCCGCCGTCTTCCTTCAACGGCTTGCCGGTGGCGGGGTCGAGCGCGACGCCTGCGTACTGCCGGTTGGCGTCGAACCAGAACACGCGCAGCTCGCCGCCGCCCTGCGCATCCGAAGGCCACAGCTCCCACATCGAGGCGCCCGGGTGGTGCTCGGCCATGTAGGCCATGCCCCAGGCCAGGCGCTGCGCGCGGTCGGCCGTGGGCTCGCCCTTCTCCTTCTTGGCTGCGGCGGCGGCTTCCTCGGCGTGGTGCTCCGGCGTCATCCAGTGGGTGATGGGCTCGTCGAACACCGCCAGCGTGCCGGTGAGGAACACCGCGAACAGCAGCCACGAGAACCACAGGCCGCACCAGGTGTGCAGCCAGGCCTGGGCCTGGCGAAAGCCGCCCTGCGACGGCGCCTTGGTTGTCTTCGTGCTCATGCCCCGCCTCCCGCGCCGCGCAAGGCCAGGCCGAGCCCGGCCAGCACCACGGCCGGCAGCAGCAGGCCGGCCCAGGCGCGCGGCAGCGAGACGGGCGCAAAGGCCCAGATCACGGCGACGGTGTAGACCGCGAAGCTGAACTGCATGCCCCCGAGCGCGGCCTCGGCGGGGCCGGCCGGCAGCACGGCGGCCAGGAAGACGGCGGCGGCCGAGGCCAGCGCGTAGCCGCCGAACACGGCGGCGGCGACGCGGGACAGCAGCCGCAGGGCGGGAGAAAAGGAGGAGGTGCGGGTGTTCATCGGGGACCGGAAAACGGGGCGCGGACGTGCGCCCCTCCCCTACATGACAAACGAGAACGAAAAAAGGGTCATGCCCCCCGCCTTTTCCCGCTCAGAACGCGTAGCTCAGCGTCGCCACCGCGTTGCGCGGCGTGCCGAAGTAGGCCTGCCCGTCGATGTTGCTGTAGTACTTCTTGTCGAACAGGTTCTCGATGTTCAGCTGCAGCGCCAGCTTGGGCGTGAAGGCGTAGCGCGCCATCAGGCTCACGACCGCGCGCGAGCCCTGCTGGTAGCGCAGGTCGACATCGCCCACGCTGTACGCGTAGGAGGTGCGGTTCTGCCAGTTGACGCCGCCGCCCAAAGTGAGCCGGTGCCACGTACCGGGCAGCCGGTAGGTGGTGAACAGCGTGGCCTGCGTGGTCGGCATGGCGGTGTTGATGCGGTTGCCGTTGCCTTCGCGGCCCAGCGTGCGCGCGATGCCCGCGTTCAGCTGCCAGCCAGGGGCCAGTTCGCCCGACACCTGCAGCTCGATGCCCTTGCTGGTCACGCCGCGCGCGCCGTAGTAGGCGCCTTCGCTCGAGTTGGGCACGAGCTTGGTGCCGTCGCGCTGCGCCACGTTCTCCTGCTCGGCGCGGAAGACGGCGATGGAGGTGTTGAGCTTGCCGTTCAGGTGCTCGCCCTTGAGGCCGATCTCGTAGCTCTTGCCGGTCACCGGGTCGAGGTACGCGCCGACGGCGTCGCGGTAGTTCTGCGGCTGGAAGATGTCGGTGTAGCTCGCGTACACCGAGTAGTTCTCGCTCAGGTCGTACACCAGGCCCGCGTAGGGCGTGAACACCTCGTGCTTGCGCGTGGCCGGTGCGTCGGCGGTCAGGCGCGTGGAACGCCAGCTGTTCTGGCGCCCGCCCACGATGAGCTTGAGCGAATCGGCCAGCGACAGGCGCGCGGCACCGTAGGTGCCGGTCTGGCGCGTCTTGGTGATGGCCGAGACCTTCAGCGGGTCCCAGCCCGGTTCGGGGTACGACGCGGCGTTCCAGTCGTAGAAGTTGCCGGTGTCGGGCAACGCGCTGGTGCGCGGATGGCTCGCCTCCACGTAGCGCGACTGGCTGTTGCTGACGCCCACCACGAGTTCGTGCGTGCGCCCCAGCAGCGTGAAGGGGCCGGTGGCCTGCAGGTCGAGGCTGTTCTGGCGGAACTGGTGCTCGAAGTAGCCGGGCAGCGAGCCCAGGCCGGTGCCGGTGAGGCGGTCGAGGTCGCCGTAGAGGTACAGCAGCTTGGCGTTCTGCTTGCTCTGCCGGTGCGAGCCGTTGGCCTTGAGCTTCCAGCCGTTGTCGAACTGGTGCGTGAGGTTCGCGAAGGCGGTGGTGGTGGTCGTGTCCCAGTGGGTCCACGGCGTGCCGACGGTCTTGGAGCGGTCCCAGCGCGTGGCTGTGCCGTCGCTGAAGGTCAGCGGCAGCCCGCCCCAGGTCGACGAGGTGGGCCGCGTGGCCTGCGACTCGATGCCCACGCTCAGCGTGGTGCTGGGCGTGAGGTCGGCATCGACCACGCCGTACAGGACATGCTTGCGGCCGTGGTACATGTCGATGAAGGAATCGCGGTCTTCCGTCATGCCGATGAGGCGGGCGCGCACGCGGCCGTCTTTCGTCACCGGGGTCTGCAGGTCGACCGTGCCGCGGCGCAGGTTCCACGAACCCAGCGCGAGCGATGCGTTGCCGGCGAACACCTTGCTGTCGGCGTGCTTGCGCACCAGGTTCACCGAGGCCGAGGGGTTGCCCGCGCCGGTGAGCAGCCCGGTCGAGCCGCGCACGACCTCGATGCGGTCGTACAGCACCGGGTCGTTGGTGGAGGCGCCGAAGAAATCGGTGGTGACCGTGGTCGGCACGCCGTCGTACTGGTAGTTGTCGATGTAGAAGCCGCGCGCGTACAGGTCGGTGCGGTCGCTGTCGGAACTCACCGAGAACACGCCGGGCACGCTCTGCATGGCCTGGCCGAGCGACAGCAGGTTCTGGTCCTCGATCTGCTGGCGCGTGATGACGGTGACCGACTGCGGCGTCTCGCGCGGCGAGAGCGCGAGCCCGGTGGCCGCCGCCGTGGCGCGCGTGGTGTAGGCGCCGGTGCCTTCGGTGGTGCCGCTGCGGTCGGCCTCGGCCGTGACGGTGACGGGCGTGAGCGTGTCGATGCCGCCGGCCCCTGGGGCGGGCGTGCCGGCCTCGCGGCGGTTCAGCGTGTAGCTGCCGTCGGTGCGCGCCACCGCCTGCAGGCCGCTGCCCGCGAGCAGCCGCTCGATGGCTTCGCGTGCGGTGTAGCGGCCGGCCACCGCGGGGCTGCTGCGCCCCTGCGTGAGCGCGGGGTCGAACGACAGCGCGATGCCGTTGCCCGCCGCAAAGGCGGCGAGCGTGCGGCCCAGCGGGCCGGCGGGAATGTCGTAGGCGCGGGACGCGGCGGCGTCGAGCGAGGACGACTGCGCCTGCGCGAAAGCCGGCCCTCCCGCGCCGGCCAGGCCGCCGAGGGCAAGCGCCATCAGGGCATGGCGAAGGACGGTGTTCAGGCGGCGCTCTGCGAACGGGCGCAAGGCGGACGGGCGGGGTGCAGACATGGAGACGGGCCTTTCGGTTGGGCAACGGTGGGTTCTTCACCCTCCTTGCCAGCCGAAACGAAAAAAAGTCTCACCCCCGGATCGATATATTTTTCGAAGCGCCCGTCGCGCGCTCTTCGGGTGCCGCACGCGGCACCAGCGTGACCCAGTAGCCGCGCAGGCGCGTGGCCGCGTCCACCGGATACGTCGACACCAGCATGCGCAGCACGCCGTCGGTGTCGGCCAGCGGAAAGGCGCCCGAGACGCGCAGCTCGGCCACCGCTGCGTCGCACTGCAGCAGCCCGGGGCGATAGCGCGACAGCTCGGCGGCGAAGTCGGCCAGCCGCATGCCGTCGGCGAGCAGCATGCCCTGCGTCCAGGCCAACACCGAGGCGTCCGCCGGACGGAAGTCGTCGATGCCGTCGGCCGTGAAGCGGGCCTGCTGCCCCGCCGGCAGCACGCGCGCGGCGGCACGCTCGGGCGTGATGCGCACCGCGCCTTCGAGCACGGCGATGTGGGTGGCGCCGCCCGTCTCCTTGCGCACGCTGAAGCGCGTGCCCAGCGCCTCCAGCGTGCCGCCGGCGCTGGCCACGCGGAACGGGCGGTGCGCGGCGGCGGGGTCGGGCGCGGTGGCGATGAAGATCTCGCCCGCCTGCAGCACCACGCGGCGCTGCGTGCCGTCGAAGTGCACATCGACCGCGCTGGCGGTGTTGAGCGTGAGGCGGCTGCCGTCAGCCAGCCGCAGTTCGCGGCGCTCGCCGGTGGCGGTGCGGTGCCCGGCCATCCAGCCGCGCTCGCCCGCCATCTCGACCGCCTGCCAGCCGAGCCAGCCGGCGGGCACGGCCGCCAGCAGCGCGGCCAGCCGGCCGAGGGTGGCGCGGCGGCTGTTCGCGTTGCCGCGCGCGGGCCGCGCGAGCGAGGACATCGCCAGCGCCGGCGGCAGGCCGCCGAGCTTGTTCATCAGCTGCTCGGCGCGCGCCCAGGCGCGTGCGTGGTCGGGGTGGCTCTGGCGCCAGCGCTCGCAGGCATGGCGGTCTTCGTCGGTGACGGCGCTGTCGTGCAGCCGCATCAGCCATTCGGCGGCCTCGTCGAGCACGCGCGGGGCGAGTGCCGACGTTTCGAAATTCATGGCGCTCATCAGAATGCCTTCGTGCTTCGCACTTCGGCGCGAGCTTGCTTGGGGCGGCCCGGCGCGGCGCTCATGCCATCACCGCCAGGCACCCCCGGAAGCCCTGCTGCATGTAGCGCTTGACCGTGACGAGCGACACGCCCAGCTCGCGCGCGATGTCCTCGTACTTCATGCCGTCGAGCTGCGACAGCAGGAAGGCCCGGCGCGCGAGTGGCTTGAGGGCGTCGAGCATCGCGTCGATCTCGTGCAGCGTCTGCAGGATCACCAGCCGCTGCTCGGGCGACGGCGCCTCGGGCTCGGGCATCACGGCCAGCGCCTCGAGGTAGGCCCGCTCCAGCGCCTGGCGCTGGTACCAGTTCACGAGGATGTTCTTGGCCACGCTCGTGAGGTAGGCGCGCGGCTGCACGATGACCTCGGGGTTGCGCGCCGTCAGCAGCCGCGCGAAGGTGTCCTGCGCCAGGTCGGCCGCGTCGCACGAATTGCCGAGCTTCTTGCGCAGCCACGACTGCAGCCAGCCGTGGTGGTCGCTGTAGAGGGTGTGGACTTGCTGGAAGGCGGCTTCGGCAGCGGACATGGCGGGCGGCACGGCGGCGGGGGTTCCGCCTACAAATAAGAATTATTCTCATTTTAAGCAAAAAGGCCGCAGTACCGCCCTGCCCGTCCTGTCCGCACTGCGGACAGCGTGGCTCAGGCCGGCCGGGCTGCCGCGAGCGCCACCGCGTCCGCGCCCGCCGGATAGCGCAGCGTCTCCGCCGTGTCGTTCGCGGCGCGCCAGACGGCCTCGGCCACGTCGGCCGCCGTGGTCACGGCCGTGGGATTGCCCAGCGCCGCGAAGACGCCCTGCGCCAGCGGCGCGTATTCCGGCGGGATCAGGCCCTGCATGCGCTGCGCCCCGTTCTCGGTGAACCGCGTGCCGGGCCCGTAGCCCGGCTCGACCAGCTTCACGCGCACGTTGAACGCCGCCAGCTCGAAGGCGAGCGAGGCGGTGAAGCCCTCTATCGCCGTCTTGCTCGCGGTGTACGCGGCCACCAGCGGCATCGGCGCGAGCGTGACGCTCGAGGTGACGTTGACCAGCACCCCCGAGCGCCGCGCCCGGAACTGCGGCAGCACGGCCTGCGCCATGGCCATCATGCCGAAGGTGTTGGTCTCGAACACCTCGCGCACGGTGGCCATGGGCGTGGCCTCGAAGGCGCCGAAGAGACCGACGCCGGCGTTGTTCACGAGCACGTCGATCGGGCCCGCGTTCTCGATGGCGGCGGCGATGCTGTCGGGCCGCGTCACGTCGAGCGGCAGCACGCGCAGGTTCGGCGCGTCGGGAAAGAGGTCGTCGCGCGGCGTGCGCATGGTGGCGACGACGCGCCAGCCCTGGGCGTGGAAGTGACGCGCGGTGGCCAGGCCGTAGCCGGAGGAGCAGCCGGTGATCAGTGCGGTTTTCAATGGGGTTCCTTGGAAGTGGGTGATGAAGAGCCCCAACGATAGGGACGACCAACCGGACTTGCTACCATCGAACGTCGCCATTTATTTTGCAGGAGTCCAGCCATGGCCGATCCCCTGGCCGAGGTCATCGCGCTGCTTCGCCCGCGCGCCGTGTATTCCAAGGTGATCGCGGGCGCCGGCGCCTGGGCCGTGCGCTACACGGCCTTCGGCCAGCCCAGCTTCTGCACCATGCTCGAGGGCGAGTGCGTCCTGGCGGTCGACGGCCAGCCGCCGCTGGCGCTGGCCGCCGGCGACTTCCTGCTCATGCCGGCCACGCCCGGCTTCACGCTGTCGGGGCGCACGCCGGCACCGCCGGTGTTTCTCGATTCGCATGAGCAGGCGGCGCGCGAGGACGCACACAACGAGGTCCGCCACGGCGACCGGAACGGTCCGCCCGACGTGCGCATGCTCGGCGGTTACTTCGCCTTCGATTCGCCCGACGCGGCCCTGATGGTGTCGCTGCTGCCTTCTGTGCTGCACATGCGCGGCGTCGCGCGGCTGTCGCTGCTGGTGCAGCTCGTGCGCGAAGAGTCGATGGCGCAGCGGCCGGGGCGCGACCTCGTGCTCGGGCGGCTGGTCGAGGTGCTGCTGATCGAGGCGCTGCGCTCGGCGCCCGGCGAAGGCGCGCCGCCGGGGCTGCTGCGCGCGCTGGCGGACAGCCGGCTGGCCGTCGCCGTACGGCACATGCACGCGGACCCCGCGCGTTCATGGACGGTGGAAGAACTCGCCGGCAAGGCCGCGCTCTCGCGCTCGGCCTTCTTCGAGCGCTTCTCGCGCGCCGTGGGCCTGCCGCCGATGGAGTACCTGCTGGCCTGGCGCATGGCGATCGCCAAGGACCTGCTGCGCCGCGGCGGCTGCGCGCCGGCGGTGGTGGCCGCGCGCGTCGGCTACAGCTCGGCCAGCACGTTCAGCACGGCGTTCAGCCGCCATGTGGGCCAGGCGCCGGGGCGCTACGCGCGCCAGCTGTAGCCCACAGCGACGATCAGGCCGCCGTGCCTTCCTTCTCCTGCAGCAGGCGCCACATCACCTTGCCGCTGCCGCTCTTGGGCAGCGCATCGACAAACTCCACCTTGCGCGGAATCTTGTAGACCGCCATGTTCTCGCGGCACCAGTCGATGATCTGCTGCTCGGTCGTGTCCTTGTGCGTGGCGCGCAGCACCACCACGGCCTTGACCGATTCGCCGCGGTAGTCGTCCTTGGTCGAGATGACGCAGGCCTCCTGGATCGCGGGGTGGCGGAACATCAGCAGCTCGACCTCGGCCGGCCACACCTTGAAGCCGCTCGCGTTGATCATGCGTTTCAAACGGTCGGTGATGAAGAAGTAGCCCTCCTCGTCCATGCGGCCCATGTCGCCCGAGCGGAAGAAGCGCTTGCCCTCGAACTCCACAAAAGCGGACTTGGTGGCGTCGGGGCGCTTCCAGTAGCCCTGGAACACCTCGGGGCCGTGGATGATGATCTCGCCCGATTCGCCGATGGGCATTTCCTGCAGCGTGTCGGGGTCGACCACGCGCGCGTCGGTGCTCATGAACGGGATGCCCAGGCACTGCTGCTTGGGGTGGTCCGAGGGGTTGGTGTGCGAGGGCGCGGCGGTCTCGGTGAGGCCGTAGCCTTCCTGGTACTTCAGGCCGTACTGCTCGAACAAGCGCTGCGCCACGGCCTGCGGCATGGCGGCACCGCCGCCGCCGATGTGGGTCATGCTCGTGAGGTCGTAGCTCGCGAAGTTGGGGCTGGCCATGAGGTCGATGACCATGGTGGGGATGTTGGTCCAGCTCGTGACCTTCCAGCGCGAGATGAGCCGGCCCGCCACGTCGCGGTCCCAGCGCGGCATGATGACCAGCGTGGCCGCCGCGAGGATCGAGGTGTGCATCATGCTCACCACGCCGGTGATGTGGAACATCGGCACCACCGCCAGCACCACCGCCTCCGACGTCGCCTGGCCCCAGAGCTGGCCCGCCATCGCGTTGTGCATGAGGCTCGAATGGTGGTGCACGCAGCCCTTGGGCAGGCCGGTGGTGCCGCTGGTGTAGGGCAGCAGCGCCATGTCGTTGGCGCCCACCACGTGCGCGGGGGCCGGGTGGCCGGCCGCGAGCGCGTCGGTCCACGCCATGACCCGGCCGTCGGCCAGCGCGGGCAGCGGGTGGCGCGTGCCGAGCCAGTCGGCCCAGGCCGGCGCGGGGGCGTCGTCGCCGGTCACGCCGGCATCGAAGGCGTCGGTGAACTGGCTCACGATGAGGTGCGACAGGCGCTGCTCGGGCGGCAGTGCGTCGCTGGCCTTGGCCAGCTCGGCCGCGAGGTCGCCGGTGGTGATCGCCACCTTGGCGTCGGGGTCGACGATGTAGTGCTTGAGCTCTTCGGCCCGGTTCATCGGGTTGACCGGCACCACGACGGCGTTGGCGCGCAGGATGGCGAAATGCGCGATCACCAGCTGCGGGCAGTTCTGCATGTTCAGCACCACGCGGTCGCCGCGCTGCACGCCCAGCGCATGCAGCGTGCCGGCCAGCCGTTCGACCTGGTCGGCCACGTCGCGGTAGCTCAGCACGCGGCCGAAGAAGACCAGCGCGGCCTTGTCGGGGTAGCGCGCCGCCGAGGTGGCCAGGTTGTGCCACAGCGAGGTCGCGGGGACGGTGATCGAATGCGGGAGGCGCTTGGGCCAGAACTTGTAATGCGGGCGTGGTTGCATGGTCTGTGAACAGGCGGAGGAGGAAGGAGAGGGGAAAGAAAGCGGTGCGAAAAGGCGCAATGCGCCAGCCTAAGCCGCACCGGCCGCCGCTCCCATCGGGGAAGCCCCCGGGGCGTCACCTTGGCGACGCCCATTCTTCGTACGTCGGGTAGGCACAGCGCATCGGCTATCGTGCGGGCTCCGCTTCACCTGTGCCTGTCTGCCATGCCTGACCCCGCCCGCACTCCCCTGCGCCGACGCATCGCCCTCTTCGGTGCCGCACTGGCCGCCCTGGCCGCGGCGGGCTGCTCGCGGGTCCCCCGGTTCGGCATGTCGGCCCCCGCGACGGACTCGCCGTCCAAGGAACCGCCGACATGGTTCGTGGCCGACTGCTGGCTCGGGACCGAGGACGTGGTCCCGCCGCACAAGGGCAAGGCCGGCGGCTCGGCGGCCGGTACGCTGACGCTGGCCACCGGGGTGTTCGAATGGCGCGTGAACGCCGCGCGCCTGAGCGGGCCGGCGACGGTCGTCGGCTTCTACGGCCCCGCCGCCACGGGCAGCAATGGCCCGCTGGCGATCCAGCTGCCGCTGCCCAGCGAGGGGGAGCCGCGCAACGACGGCACCGGCGCCGGCTACGAGCGGACCGGCACGAGCCGGCTGACGCCCGCCCAGATGGCCGACCTGATGGCCGGCCTCTGGTATGTCAGCGTGTCGACGCAGGCCTGGCCGGGCGGCGAGGTCCGGGGCCAACTGAAACGCAGCACCTGGGGCGTGCACGGCGGCTGACGTCGGCCCCCGATGCGATGCGCTCTGCGACTACAGACAGGCGCGGATTTCGGAGCGATACCTGCGGTTCTCCCTCCGATCCACCCTCCACCTGACTGAAGGAATGTCCATGGCAGCAGACAAGCACGCAAGCGTTCACTGGGAAGGCGCCGGCAAGACCGGCAAGGGCCTCGTCAGCACCGAGACCGGCGCCCTCAAGGACTACCCCTACGGCTTCGCCAGCCGCTTCGAAGACGACCGGCGCGGCACCAACCCCGAGGAGATCGTCGGCGCAGCCCATGCGGCCTGCCTGACGATGGCCTTCGCCTTCGCGCTGGAAGCGGCGGGCCTGACCGCGACGCGCATCGACACCAGGGCCGCCGTGCGGCTGGCCAAGGACGGCGCCGGTTTCAAGATCGACCGCATCCAGCTCGAACTGGACGCGGCCGTGCCGAACCTCGACGAAGCGAAGTTCCAGGAAATCGCCGCCGCCGCGAAGGCCGGCTGCCCGCTGTCGAAGGCGCTGGCGAGCGTGCCCGAGATCACGCTGAAGGCCACGCTGGCGAGCTGACCGCGCTGCTTATGATCGTCTCCACAAAAAAGGAGACGGATCATGAGCAAGCCCACCCGGACCGCATCGGCGGTCCTTTCTTTCGCCCTCGGCGCATTTGGCACGTTCGGCACCACGGCGGCCCTGGCCGCCTACCCCGACAAGCCGATCAAGGTCGTCATCGGCTTTCCGGCCGGCGGCCCGCTCGACCAGCACGCACGCCTTTTGACCGACAAGCTGCAGGCCGTGCTCGGCCAGCCGCTGATCGTCGACTACAAGCCCGGCGCGGGCGGCTCGGTCGGCGCCGACTTCGTCGCCAAGAGCCCGGCCGACGGCTACACGCTGGTGCTGGCCAACACCGGGGTGGCGGTGATCAACGGCGCGCTCTACAGCAAGCTGCCCTACAACACGCAGCGCGACTTCGTGCCGATCGCGCGCACCGCGATGCAGCCGCTCGCGCTCTTGGTCACGCCCAAGCTGCCGGTGCAGAACCTCAAGCAGTTCATCGACTACGCCAAGGCGCGGCCGGGCCAGGTCAACTACGGCTCGGCGGGCAACGGCGGCATCAGCCACCTCGTGCCCGAGATGTTCAAGACCGCGACCGGCCTCTTCATGGTGCACATCCCCTACCGCGGCAGCGCGCCGGCCTTCACCGACCTGATGGGCGGGCAGGTGCAGTTCATGGCCGAATCGATTCCGCAGGCCGCCAACTATCACAAGCAGGGCAAGGTGCGCGCGCTGGCCGTGACCAGCCGCGAGCGCAACCCCGCGCTGCCCGACGTGCCGACCGTCATCGAGTCGGGCGTCAAGGGCTTCGAGGTGGTGGGCTTCTATGGTTTCCTGGCGCCGAAGGACACGCCCAAGGACGTGGTCGCCAGGCTCAGCGATGCGTTCAGGCAGGTGCTGACCAGCCCCGAGGTGCGCGAGCGCATGGTGAGCCAGGGCGCGGACCCGGCCTACCTGGGCAGCGAAGACTTCGCACGCTTCCTCGCGACGGAAACGCCGCGCTGGGACAAGGCGGTGAAGGCCTCGGGCGCGCGGATGGACTGAACTCCGGCCGCGTTCAGCGCGGCGTGGCCGCGTGCCGCTCCAGCTGCGCGCGGTCGAGCAGTTCGATGCTGCGGTAGCGCACGCGCAGCGTGCCGTCTTCCTCCCACAGCTTGAGCTGGCGGTTCACGCTCTGGCGCGACACGCCGAGCATGAACGACAGGTCTTCCTGCGACACGCCCAGCAGCGTGCCGCCCCCTTCCTCCGTCGGCGCGACCGCGCGCGCGTCCAGCGTGAGCAGCCGGTGCGCCAGCCGCACGGGCAGCGGCATCAGGATCACGTCGTCGATCCAGGCCAGCGCCTGGCGCAGCCGCAGGCACACGAGCCGGGTGAAGGCCATGTGCACGTCGGGATGGTCGGCCACCAGCCGGTGGAAGTCGGCCGCCGCGACCACGGCCATCTCGGTGGTGTCGACGGCGCAGGTGTCGTAGACGCGCTCGCGCCCCACCAGCAGCGAGACCTCGCCGAACCAGTGACCCGGCTCGAGCATCGCGATCACCGCCTCGCGCCCGCCCGGCGCGACCACGCTCACGCGCAACGAGCCGCTGACCACGCCGAACAGCGCGTCGGGCGACGAGCCCTTGTGGAACAGCGATTCGCCGCGCACCAGCGTGCGCCGGTGCGCCACCGCGAGCAGGCGCTGCTGCACGTCGTCGGCCAGCCGCATGTCGCTGTTGTGCACGGGCGAAGGCTGCGCGTCCGGCTCGGCGGGGCTGGCGCTGGCAGAAGGGGAAGAGCGTGGCATCGCGGGTTTGTCCGGGGCCTCGATTGCCAACACCGGACAGTCTGGCGTCGAGGGGCTGTCGATAGTACGCAGGCCACCCGGGTCGACGCATTCGCGGCAACCCGATGTCCCCTGTCACCCCTGTCGCATGGAGCACACCCCGATGACCACCCTGACCGACCTGCAAGCCCGCCGCGAGCGCCTCGTGCTCGACCATTTCGCCGACGAGACGCGGCAGGATTTCGACGCGGTGCTGGGCACCTTCCCGCATCCGCACTACGAGCTGATTCCCAGCGGCGAGGTGCACGACGGCATCGCCGACGTGCGCCAGTACTACACCGACACGCGCCGCGCCTTCCCCGACCAGCGCCACGAGATCATCCAGCTGCGCCATGCCGACGATTCGGTGATCGTGGAGTTCTGGCTGCTCGGCACGCACCGCGGCCCGCTCAAGGGCCTGCCGCCCACGGGCAACAGCTTTCGCTGCCGCATGAACGCCTTCTTCATCTTCGAGGGCGACCGGCTGGTGTGCGAGCGCGTGTACTTCGACACGCTGACGATGCTGCGCCAGCTGCTCGTGGGCGTGCCCCCGGAGATGGTGGGCGGGCTGGTCGCCGGACTGCTCGGCCAAACCGCCCCCCGGGCCGAGGCCGCCACGGCATGACCGACACGCTCGCCCGGCCGCTCGAAGGGCGCCACGCGATCGTGACCGGCGGCGCGCGCGGCATCGGTCTGGCCATCGCGCGGCGCTGCCTCGCGAACGGCGCGAGCGTCGCGCTGTGGGATGTCGAGGCCGCAACGCTGGCGGAGGCGGCGGCGCAACTGGCGCCGCTGGGCACCGTGGTCACATCGTTGGTCGACGTGCGCGATGAAGACCAGATCGCCCGCGCGACTTCGCAGTCGCAGGAGCGCTTCGGCCGCATCGACGTGCTCGTCAACAACGCGGGCGTGCTGGGGCCGACCGTGCCCGCGTGGGAGCACACGCCCGCGCAGTGGCGCCACGTGCTCGACATCAACCTCACGGGCGCCTGGCTGTGCTGCCGCGCCGTCGCGCCGCTGATGCTGGTGCAGCGGCGCGGGCGCATCGTCAACATCGCCTCGGTCGCGGGCAAGGAAGGCAACGGCTTCAACGCCGCCTACTCGGCCTCAAAGGCCGGGCTCATCGCGCTGACCAAGTCGCTCGGCAAGGAGCTGGCGTCGTCGGGCGTGCTGGTGAACTGCATCACGCCGTCGGCGGCCGACACCGCCGTCTTCGCGGACGTGCCCGCCGAGCACCGCGAGCAGCTGCGCACCGCCCTGCTCTCGCGCGTGCCGATGGGGCGCTTTGTCGACGTCGACGAGGTGGCGGCGATGGCGGCGTGGCTGGCGTCGGACGAGTGCTCGTTCAGCACCGGGGCGGTGTTCGATATCTCCGGAGGGCGCTCGATGTACTGAGCGACGAACCAGGCAGCCCACGCATCCAGACACAGGAGACGACCATGACCCGAGACCCCGACCCCACCGGCTTCGCGCAGATCACCGAGCTCGACGGCACGCGCCACGCCGCCATGCCGCAGGACCGCCTGCGCGCCATCCGCCGCGGCGCCGAGGCCCTGCGCGAGCGGCTGCTCGACGCACCGCCCGTTCACTTCGCGCGCAGCTTCAACCTGCTGCGCATTCCCTACCCCGCGTGGTTCGCCTTCACCGGCGTGTACTCGCAGCAGCTGCTCAAGCCGCACATGGTGCACCTGCTGGCGCGCACCGTGCTCGTCCAGTACGACGACTTCGAAGGCCGGCTGCGCACGCTGCTCTTCACGCCGGCCGACTTCGAGGCCGGCAACGCAACGCCCTACTTCAAGCGCCTGAGCGACCAGACGCCGAAATTCCTGCACAAGGCCATCGCGCCGGTCTACCAGACCGTGCTGCAGGCGCTCGCCGGCTGCGGCGTGGCGCCCGGGCAGATCGACCACATCACCTACGACCACCTGCACACGCAGGACGTGCGCCGCTGGCTCGGCAGCGCGGGTGCGCCGGGCCTGCTGCCGAACGCGAAGCTGCTGGCGCATCGCCAGGAACTCGCGAACGTGCAGGGCCTTCTGCCGGTGCAGGCCGAGTGGTACTGCCCGCACGGCCTGGACGGGGTGCCGCCCGAACGCATCGCCGCCTTCGACGGCAGCCTGCAGCTCGGCCCCGGCGTCGCGCTGGTGCACACGCCGGGGCACACCGAAGGCAACCACTCGCTGGTGTACCGCACGGGCGACGGCCTGCGCGTGAGCAGCGAGAACGGCGTGTCGGCCGACAGCTGGGCGCCGCTGCAGTCGCGCCACAACGGCATCCGCCGCTATGCGCAGGCCACGGGCGCCGAGGTGATCCTCAACGGCAACACGCAGGAGAGCAGCAACGACCAGTACCTGTCGATGGTGCTCGAGAAGACGCTCGCGGGCACCTCGGCGCTGCACGGCTTCAGCAACGTCGTGCCGTCGGCCGAGTGCTCGCCGCACTGGCTGTTTCCGGGCGCGCCGACCAGCCATCTGTGGGGCGAAACCAGCTTCGGCGCGCTCGTGCGAGCCTGACCTGCCAACACGCGCACAACAGCAAGAAAGAGAAGGAGACACACCGATGAACACCGCCACCCTCGATGCCGCCGCCGGCGCGCGCACGCCGGCCTCGGCCGATGCGCGCGACGACGCCGCGCTCTTTCGCAAGATCACCTGGCGGCTGATGCCGCTGCTGTGCGCCTGCTACGTGCTGAACTACCTGGACCGCACCAACGTCGGCTACGCGCAGCTGCAGATGAAAGACCAGCTGGGTTTCAGCGACGCGGTGTTCGGCCTGGGGGCGGGCATCTTCTTTCTCGGCTACGCGGTGTTCGAGATCCCGAGCAACCTGATGCTCGCGAAGATCGGCGTGCGCGCCACGCTGCTGCGCATCATGGGCCTGTGGGGCCTGGCTTCGGCGGCGATGATGTTCGCCACCACGCCCACGCAGTTCTACGTGCTGCGCTTTCTCATCGGCGTGTTCGAGGCCGGCTTCGCGCCCGGCGTGCTGTTCTACCTGACGCTGTGGTTCCCCTCGCGCCGCCGCGCACAGGCGACCGCGCTCTTCTTCATGGCCTTCGGCGCGGCGCCCATCGTCGCGGGGCCGATCGCCGGGCTCACGATGACCTACCTCGACGGCGTGCTGGCACTGCGCGGCTGGCAGTGGCTGTTCCTGCTCGAAGGGCTGCCGAGCGTGCTGTTGGGCGTCATTGCCTTTCGCACGCTGTCGAACAGCCCGGCGCAGGCACCGTGGCTCTCGCCGGCCGAGAAGCAGCGCGTGGCCCACCTGCTGGCCGAGGACCAGGCCGCGCACGGCGCCGCCGGACGCCACACCTTCGGCGCGGCGATGCGCGACGGGCGCGTGTGGCTGATCGGCTTCATGTCCTTCCTGATCATCCTGGGCATCTATGCGCTGTCGTTCTGGCAACCGACGATCCTGAAGTCGATGGGGCTCAGCGTGCTGCAGATCGGCTTCTATTCGGTGATTCCCGCCGTGGCCGGCATCGCGGCCAACATCGTCGTGGGGCGCCACTCCGACCGGCACCAGGAACGCCGCTGGCACTTCGCGCTGGGCGCGCTCGCGGGCGCAGCCGGGCTGGCGCTGACCACGCTCTTCATGCACAGCCCGGTGGCCGCCGTGCTGTGCCTGGCGCTGGCGTCGATGGGCATCTCGAGCGCCTTCACCGTGCTGTGGGCGATTCCCGGCAGCTTCATGTCGAAGAGCGCGGCGGCGGCGGGCATTGCGCTCATCAGCACCATCGGCGGCAGCGCGGGGCTGGTGGCGCCGATGATGGTGGGCGCGCTCAAGACGCTCACGGGCGGCTTCACGGCCAGCCTGTATGTGCTGAGCGGCGCGCTGGTGCTGTCGGCGCTGCTCATGCTGCTGGCCCTGCCCCGCAGCGCGCTCGGCCAGCGCTAGCGCGCACCGCCGGCGCACCACGGCCGGCCCATTTCGGTGCACACGGCTTGCATACCAGTTGGCACGGAAGCTGCTGATATGCAGGCATATGGCCATCTCCGCATCCGAAATCAGTGCACGCATCGTCGAAGCGGTGATGGCGCAGAAGCTCGCGCCCGGCGCGCGCCTGGGCGAGCAGCCGCTGGCGATGCTGTTCGACTGCAGCCGCACCATCGTGCGCGAGGCGCTCACGCGGCTGGCCGCGCGCGGCATCGTCACGGTGAGCGCGCGGCGCGGCTGGTTCGTCATCGAGCCCTCGCAGGACGAGGCGCGCGAGGCCTTCGAGGCGCGGCGCGTGATCGAGCTCGGGCTCATCCGCAGTACCGACAAGATCGACAAGGCCGCCCTGCGCCAGTTGAAGGCGCACCTGCAGCGTGAAAAGGCCGCACTGAAAGAGAGCGACGTCGGCCACCGCAGCTTCCTGCTGGGCGACTTCCATGTGTGCCTGGCCGAGTGCCTGGGCAACACGCTGCTGGCCGACACGCTGCGCGACTTCACCGCGCGCACCACGCTGATCGCCATGCTCTACCAGAGCACGCACGACGCGGTGCAGTCGTGCGAGGACCACGTGCAGATCGTCGCGGCGCTGGAGCGCGGCGACCACGCCGCCGCCGAGGCGCTGATGGCCGAACACATCGGCACGGTGCAGTCGGCGCTGCGCGTGCAGGCGCCTGCCGACCCGCTCGCGCAGCTGCGCGATGCGCTGGCACCGCTGAACAACACCCCCGCGCCGAAGCGCCGCCGCAAGGCCGCGCCCGCCGACGACGCCACCACCGATTCATCGACCTACCTAGGAGCCCTGCTATGACCTCTTTCGCCACCCGCCGTCTTGCCCTCGCGCTGGCCAGCGTCGCCCTGCTGGCCGCCACCGGCGCCGCCCAGGCGCAGAACGCGCTCGACAACGTGCTCAAGGCCAAGACCATCAAGATCGCCGTGCCCACCGACTACCCGCCGTACGGCTCGGTCGACCGCAACATGCAGCCGCAGGGCCTGGACGTCGAGATGGCGCAGCTCGTCGCCGCCAAGCTCGGCGTGAAGGTCGAGCTGGTGCCGGTGACCAGCGCCAACCGCATTCCCTACCTGCAGACGCGCAAGGCCGACCTCGTGATCTCCACGCTCGGCAAGAACGTCGAGCGCGAGAAGGTGATCGACTTCAGCGCGGCCTACGCGCCCTTCTTCCAGGCCGTGTATGCGGCCAAGAGCATGAAGCTCACGAGCTTCGCCGACATGGCCGGCAAGACCGTCGCCGTGACGCGCGGCGCCATGGAAGACCAGGAACTGAACAAGGTGGCGCCGCCGAACGTCGACTACCGTCGCTTCGAGGACAACAACGCGACGATCGCCGCCTTCGTGGCCGGCCAGACGCAGACCCTCGCGACCAGCGCGGCAGTGGCCGGCGACATGCTCGCGAAGAACCCGAAGGTGAGCGCCGAGTACAAGCTGCTGCTGAAAGACAGCCCCTGCTTCATCGGCATCGCCAAGGGCGAGACCGCATTGAAGACGCGGGTCAACGAGATCATTGCCGCCGCCAAGAAGGACGGCACGCTCGACGCGATGTCCAAGAAGTGGCTCGGCAAGGCGGCCGGCGACCTGCCGGTCTGATCGAAAGGCGCGGCCATGGGCATTGAATTCGACTTCGGCGCCGTGCTCGCCGAGTGGCCGCTGCTGCTGCGCGGCGTGGCATGGACGCTGGGCCTCACGGCCGTGGGCACCGTGCTCGGCCTGGCGGTGGGCACGCTGTGCGCGTGGGCCCGCTCGGGCGGGCCGGCGTGGCTGCGCGCGCTCGTGGGCGCGTACGTGGAGCTGATCCGCAACACGCCCTTCATCGTGCAGCTGTTCTTCATCTTCTTCGGGCTGCCGGCGGCGGGCGTGAAGCTCTCGCCCGAGGTGGCGTCGGTGATCGCGATGGTGATGAACCTGGGCGCGTACTCCACCGAGATCATCCGCGCCGGCATCGAGGCCACGCCCAAGGGGCAGATCGAAGCCGCCGTGAGCCTGGCGCTCAGCAAGGCGCAGGTGTTCCTGCGCGTGGTGCTGCCGCCGGCGCTCAAGAAGGTGTGGCCCGCGATGGTGAGCCAGATCGTCATCGTGATGCTGGGCTCGGCGGTGTGCGGACAGATCTCGACCGAGGAGCTGAGCTATGCGGCCAACCTGATCCAGAGCCGTAACTTCCGCGCTTTTGAATCCTTCATCGTCGCCACGCTGCTGTACCTCGCGCTGGCCGTGGCGCTGCGCCGGTTGCTCAACTGGGCCGGGCCGCGCTTCTTCTTCGGCCGCTGACCGCGAGGCACTTTCACCATGGTCGACTTTTCTTTGTGGGACATCCTGCGCAACCTGCTGATGGCGCTGCGCTGGACGGTCGTGCTCTCGCTCATCGCCTTCGTTGGCGGCGGGATCGTGGGCGCGCTGCTGCTGTTCGCGCGGCTGCGCGGCGGCAAGGCGGCGGAGTGGGCCGTGGGCCTGTACGTGCAGCTGTTCCAGGGCACGCCACTGCTGATGCAGCTGTTTCTCGCCTACTTCGGCATCGCGCTGTTCGGCATCGACGTGTCGGCGTGGACCGCCGCGAGCGTGGCGCTCACGCTGTACACCAGCGCCTTTCTCACCGAGATCTGGCGCGGCTGCGTGGCCTCGATCCCCAAGGGCCAGTGGGAGGCCTCGGGCAGCCTGGCGCTGAGCTTCGGCGAGCAGATGCGCCACGTGATCCTGCCGCAGGCCGTGAAGATCGCCATCGCACCGACCGTCGGTTTCCTGGTGCAGGTGATCAAGGGCACGGCGCTGGCGTCGGTGATCGGGTTCGTCGAACTCACCAAGGCCGGCAGCATGATTTCGAACGCCACCTTCCAGCCCTTCGTGGTGTTCAGCTGCGTCGCCCTGCTTTACTTCGTGCTGTGCTTCCCCGTGAGCCTGTACGCC
This sequence comes from Variovorax boronicumulans, assembly GCF_009811375.1. Taxonomy (NCBI): domain Bacteria; kingdom Pseudomonadati; phylum Pseudomonadota; class Betaproteobacteria; order Burkholderiales; family Comamonadaceae; genus Variovorax; species Variovorax boronicumulans. The sequence goes on along the minus strand of NZ_BKDH01000001.1, from coordinate 899,877 downwards.
AAGACCCTCGAGAGGAAGACCCATGGCCGCCGTGCTTGAACAACCCCAATCGCAACCCGAAGCCGCAACGTTCGCCGCGCCCATCGTGCGCATCACGGCGCTGCGCAAGTCCTACGGCACGAACGAGGTGCTCAAGGGCATCGACCTGGACGTGAAGCGCGGCGAGGTGATCGCCATCATCGGCAAGAGCGGCTCGGGCAAGAGCACGCTGCTGCGCTGCATCAACGGGCTCGAGGTGTTCCAGGAAGGTGCGCTCACGGTCGACGGCAAGCCGCTCTTGCACGAGAGCGCGATGGCCATGCGCACGCTGCGCCAGCGCGTGGGCATGATCTTCCAGGGCTTCAACCTGTTCCCGCACCTCACGGTCGGCAAGAACGTGATGCTGGCGCCCACGCTGGTGAAGAAGCGTTCGTCGATGGAAGCCGCCTCGCAGGCGCGCAAGCTGCTCGAACGCGTGGGCCTGGCCGAGAAGTTCGATGCGATGCCCGATCAGCTCTCAGGCGGCCAGCAGCAGCGCGTGGCGATCGCGCGCGCGCTCGCGATGGAGCCGGCGGTGCTGCTGTGCGACGAGATCACCTCGGCGCTCGACCCCGAGCTGGTGGGCGAGGTGCTGCGCGTGGTGGAGTCGCTGGCCGACGAAGGCATGACGCTGTTGATGGTCACGCACGAGATGAGCTTTGCGCGCAAGGTCAGCGACCGCGTGATCTTCATGCACCAGGGCCGCGTGCACGAGATGGGCCCGCCGGCGGAACTGTTCGGCGCGCCGCAGACGCCGGAGCTGAAGCAGTTCCTGTCGTCGCTGCACGACTGACCGCGCGCGGCGGCAACAGCAGCCGCAGCTACAGGTGCTGCGATTCGTCGATGCCCAGCCGCAGCCCCGCGGCCAGCGGCGGCACCAGCCGCCCGCCGCGGCGCTCGACCTCTTCGCCTGCCTTCAGCAGCTGCTGCACCTGCTGGAAGAGTTCGTCGCCGGCCGCGGTCAGCTGCACGCCCTGCTGGCTGCGCGCGAACAGCGCGTGCCCGAGGATGCCTTCGAGCTCCCTCACGCGGGCCGTGATGGCCGGTTGGCTGACAAAGAGGTGGCGGGCCGCCGCGTTGACGGAGCCCAATGTCGCGGCCCAGTGAAAGGCCTCCAGTTGCCGGAAGGTGATGCGCAACACCGCAGCCCCCTTTCAGCCGGGGGCTGTTGTGGACGTGCAGGGGTACACCGCGGCCTGTTCGCTCTTCTGCTTCATGTCTGCCTTCTTTCAAAGCAATTCAATCGCATCGAATGGCGAGAAGGCCACGCAACGGGGAATTCTAATTGCGTGAATTCCCATGACTACGGACGCAAACCACGGATCCAATCCAATTCAACAGAGGTGATTCCTTCTCATCAAATCCTTGAATTAACCGACTCCCAGGCTTGTAAGGCATCGCCGGGAGTGAATTGAGAATTTAGTGCAATCACAGTTCCTGTTAAAGAGAATTTTTTTGATATAGAACTTTGGCAGTAAGTGCAATTCGACCGAAAGCCACGGGAATCGGTGGGCCTTGCGGGCCAGCCCCGGGGCTACGCGTCAATGCGCCGTCAATGCGCGCTCCCGCCAGGCCCCCAGGCCTTCCGGCCCGAAGCGCTCGGCGATGCGGTGCAGCCAGATGGTGAAGTGCGCCGGGGCCCGCGCCAGTTCGCGGTGCAGGTCGGGCAAGGCCAGCCATCGCCACTCGCGCACTTCGCCGGGGTCGGGTTGCGGCAGGTCGTGCGCAATGCCGACGAACACGTGGTCGTACTCGTGCTCGACCAGCTCCGCGGACACCGCCTCCCGGTAGAGAAAGGCCGTCACCGGCTGCAGCGCGCACCGCAGGCCCAGCTCTTCGTGCAGCCGCCGCACGGCGGCCGCGCCGGTGTGCTCGCCGGGGCGCGGATGCCCGCAGCAGCTGTTGCTCCACAGGCCGGGCGAGTGGTACTTGCCCAGGGCGCGCTGCTGCAGCAGCACCCGGCCCTGCGTGTCGAACAGGAAGATCGAGAACGCCCGGTGCAGGATACCCTCGCGGTGGGCACTCATCTTTTCGACCGCGTGCAGCGGCCGGTCTTCGGCGTCGACGGCGATCAGGAATTCGTCCATGAGCTGCTCCAGAAATGAGGGCCCGGAGCCTCGCGGCCCTGCGATTTCCGTGGCCTGTCGGCTTCGAAAAAAACCGGTCCGCTTCTTTAGCACGTATTTTTTGCCGGACTGCAATAAGAAATTCAAATTAGTTCGAACTGATTACACCGGCTAAGAATATAAAAAATGGAATAAACACAAATAATTACATAGATAACAAAAATATCGAATCCGATTCACAAATGCGCCCAAAGCGCGCCACAGGTATTTCTTGCGCATTTCGAACCGTGGTTCCTGGTTCGCCCGCGCGCCCCGGGCCGGGTTAACCTCGCCCTCATGGCCCGCCTTCGCACCGCATCGATCATTCGCCCGCTCTCGCGAGAGCGGGTGAGCTAGCGCACGGTTCGAAACCACGCCATGCAACCCGCCCCAGGAGGCGGGTTTTTCTTGTCCGTCTCCCGAGGTCTGTTCCCCCCACCCGCAGGAGACCGAATGACATCGACACCCCCCACATCTCCCCCGCCCGTGCTGCACATGGTCTGCGGCAAGATCGGCGCCGGAAAATCCACGCTGACCCGGCGCCTGGCGCAGGCGCCCGCCACCGTGTGCATCAGCGAAGACACCTGGCTCGCCGCGCTCTACCCCGGTGAAATCCACGCACTGCCCGACTACGTGCGCGCCGCGGGCCGGCTCAAGCAGGCGATGGGCGAGCACGTCTGCGCGCTGCTGGGCGCCGGCGTGTCGGTGGTGCTCGACTTTCCGGCCAACACGGTAAGCAACCGGGCCTGGGCGCGCGGCCTCTTCGAGCAGGCCGGCGCGGCGCACCAGTTGCACTTTCTCGACGTGCCGGACGAGGTCTGCAAGGCGAGGCTGCGGGCGCGCAACGCGGCGGGCGAGCACCCCTTCGAAACCTCCGACGCGCAGTTCGACCTGATCACCCGCCACTTCGTGCCGCCCACGGCCGAGGAAGGCTTCCACGTGATCCGCCACGATCGGTAAGCTGCGCGCCGATGCACATCGAACCCGCCCTTTCCAGCGAAGCGCCCGCCGTCGCGGCCGTGTTGACCGAAGCCGCGCAATGGCTCGCCGAGGGCGGACGCCCGCTCTGGAGCGCCGCCGACACCGGCATCGAACGCATCCAGCGCGACACCGACGCCGGCCGCTACGTGGTGGCCAAAGAGAACGGCGACTGGGCCGGCGTGATGCGCCTGGACCTGGAAGACCCGTCGTTCTGGCCCGAGATCGCGCCCGGCAGCGCGCTGTTCGTGCACAAGCTGGCCGTGCGCCGCGCCTGGGCGGGCCGGGGCGTGTCGCGCGCGCTGCTGGGCCATGCACGCGACCACGCCCGCGCGCTCGGGCGCCCCTGGCTGCGGCTGGACTGCGTGGCCGACCGCGCCGCGCTGCGCACGCTGTACGAAGGCTTCGGCTTCGCGCTGCACAGCTGCATCGACCTGCGCGGCGGGACGTTTGCGCGTTACGAACTGCGCGTGAACGGCTGAACCTCCGACACGCCGGCGCGCTCTTGCGCCGCTGGCGGGAACCTCGTCGCCTGTGGCAAGCTCGCAAGCTCCATGACCGACCGAATCCCGCCCTCTCATTTCCGCCGTCGGGTGCTGCGCGCGCTGCTGGGCGCCGCCGCCCTGCCCGCGCCGTTCGCGGCGCTGGCCGGCTTCAACTTCTTCACCAACGAGTACACCGCCACGCGCGAGGAGCTGCAGTCGCAAATCGCCAAGCGCTTTCCGGTGGCCGAGCGCTATGCCGAGATCTTCATGGTCGGGCTGCGCGACCCGCAACTGGGCCTGGACGGGCGCGCCAACCGCGCCGCCATCACGGCCACGCTGACCATCGCCAGTCCACTGCTGGCGGCCTCGCCGGTGCAGGGCGTGGTGTCGGTGAGCAGCGCGCTGCGCTACGACGCGGCGGCACGCGCGCTGCGGCTGGACCAGCCCAAGGCCGAGCGGCTCGAGCTGCAGGGCGTGGAAGGCCGCGACGCCGAGCGCCTGCAGAAGGTCGGCGCGGTGGTCGCGCAGGAACTGCTGCAGGGCCAGATCCTGCGCAGCTTCACGGCCGACGAACTCACGGTCGGCCGCAAGACCTACGAGGTGGGCGACATCACGGTGCAAGACAACGGCATCAAAGTGCAACTCAAATGAAACAACGCACCGCCTTCCTCCTGATCGCCGCCGCCCTGCTCGGCGCCGGCTGCGCCGCCATCGCCCCGAAGGCGAAACAGCATTTCGACCTGCAGGCCCACCGCGGCGGACGCGGCCTGGCGCCCGAGAACACGCTGGCCGCGTTCTCCAACGCGATGGACCTGGGCGTGACCACGCTCGAACTCGACATCGGGCTCACGGCCGACGGCGTGGTGGTGGTGTCGCACGACACGGCGCTCAACGCCGACCACACGCGCGACGCGCGCGGTGCCTGGCTCACGGCCCAACCCGCCCCGTCCGTGCGCTCACTCACGCTGGCGCAGCTGCAGACCTACGACGTGGGCCGCCTCAACCCCGAGAGCAACTACGGCAAGCAGTTCGCGCTGCAGCAGCCGCGCGACGGCGAGCGCATTCCCACGCTGGCCGCGCTGTTCGCGCAGGTGCAGGCGCGCGGCGCCGATGCCGCGCGGGTGCACTTCAACATCGAGACCAAGATCGACCCGACCAAGCCCGACGAGACGGCCGCGCCCGAGCCCATGGTGCGCGCGCTGCTGGCCGAGATCGACAAGGCGAAGGTGGGCGAGCGCGTGACCATCCAGAGCTTCGACTGGCGCACGCTCGCGCTGGTCGGCCAGCTCGCGCCGCAGCTGTCGCGCGCCTACCTCACCACGCCCCGCACGCTGAAGGACAGCCGCTGGACCGCCGGCCTCGCCCCCGCGAGCTTCGCCTCGGTGCCGCAGCTGGTGAAGGCCGCGGCCGGTGCATCGACCGGGCCGGTGATCTGGTCGCCAGCGCACGCCGACCTGGGTGCCCCCGCGATCCGCGAGGCGCAGAAGCTCGGCATGAAGGTCGTGCCCTGGACCGTGAACCAGCGCGCCGACATGGTGCGGCTCATGGACGCGGGCGCCGATGGCCTGATCACCGACTACCCCGACGTGCTGCGCGACCTGATGCGCGAGCGCGGGCTGGCACTGCCACCACCAGCGAAGGCCACCTCATGAGCACCGTGACGCAACTCGACACCATCGCCTCGGGCATCGCCGCGCTGCAAGGCGGCAGCGGCTCCGTCACCACGCTCTCCACGGCCGCGCGCGCCAGCACCGAACTGCTCGGCGCCCTGCCGCCGCGCTACGGCGAGGTGCTGCTGAACCTGCTGGACCGCCTCGAATCGAGCGCGCTCTTCAGCGAGGAAAGCTGCTCCTTCAGCCAGAAGGACCTGCTCGACAACCTGCAGGTGTGGGTCGACAAGGCCCGCGGCCAACTGGTGTCTTGAGGCGCCGGCGCCCCGCCCCGGTTTATCATCGCGCCCAACCATGCGCACCCTGCTGCTCGCCCTCATGATCGCCCTGCTGCCCATCCGCGGCTGGCTCGGCGACGCCATGGCGCTCGAGATGGTGCGGCATTCGCTGCCCGCCGCCGAGGTGGTGGCTGCAGCAGCCGGCATCGCCGAATCGCACTGCCATGACGCCACCATGGAGGCCGACACCGGCCACGACATGGCGGCCATGCACGACAGCAGCGGCGATTCGCAGCAGTCCCACGGCACCGACCACGCGAACTGCGGCACCTGTGTCGCCTGCCAGGTCTGCCACACGGTGGCGCTCGGCGGCATGCCGCTGGTCGACACCCCGCATGCGGCGCCCCAGGCGCCACCGGCCGCGCACGCGGCCCGCTTTGCCAGCGCCGAGCCCGTCCTGGGCTTCAAGCCGCCCATTTCCTGATCTTCCTGCCCGTAGTCCGTCCGCAGTGAGCCCTTCCCGGCTCGCAGCGTTCGCTGTATTGCCCATGGAGATCGCTCGTGAATTCCCTTGCTCGCCGGCCCTATGCCGGCATCCCCCGCTATCGAACAGATAGCCCGCCCCTCGGGCGAAAAAGTCACTTTTCATTCCTCAGAACCGCCGCCGCGCTGACCGCTGCGCTGGTGCTCGCCGGCTGCGCCAGCCTGTCGCCCGACGGCGGCGCGGGCGACGTGCAGGCGCTGGTCGACGGCAACCCGCTCATGGCGGGCGCCGCGGCCCAGCGCAAGCCGGACGACGCCTCGCAGCAAAGCGTCGACGCGCTGCTCGCCAAGCCGCTGGACGCCGAGGCCGCCGTGCGCATCGCGCTCGTCAACAGCCCGCGCGTGCAGGACGCCTTTGCCACGCTGCAACTGAGCGACGCCGACCGCGTGCAGGCCGCGAGCCTGCCGAACCCCGTGCTGTCCTTCAGCCGCCTGGCGCAGGGCAGCGAACGCGAGTTCGAGCGCATGCTGACTTTCAACGTGGTGGGCCTGCTCACGCTGCCGTGGCAGGCGCGCTGGGCCGGCCAGCGGCACGAGGCCGCCAAGCTGCAGGCGGCGCAAAGCGTGCTGCTGCTGGCCGCCGACACCCGCCGCGCCTGGGTGCGCGCGGTGGCCGCGCAGCAGAGCGTGAGCTACCTGCGCGACGCGAAGGACGCCACCGAGGCCGGCGCCGAACTGGCGCACCGCATGGCCCAGGTCGGCAACTGGAGCGCGCTGCAGCGCACGCGCGAACAGCTGCTGCTGGCCGACGCGTCCGCGCAACTCGCACGCGCCGAACAGGCGGCCGTCGCCAGCCGCGAACAGCTCACGCGCCTGCTGGGCCTGAGCGGCGCGCGCACCGCCTACACCCTGCCCGACCGCCTGCCGCCGCTGCCGAAGGCCGCGCCCGAACTCGGCGACGTGCAGGCCCTGGCGCTGCGCGACCGGCTCGACGTGCGCTCGGCGCAGGCGCAGAACACGGCCGTGGCCGGTTCGCTCGGCCTCACGCACGCCACCCGCATGATCAATGCGATGGAGCTGGGCGTGGTGCGCAACACCACCTTCGAGAACGACGCCGATCGCTCGAAATCGACCACGCGCGGCTTCGAGCTCGAGCTGCCGATTCCGATCTTCGACTGGGGCCAGGCCCGCAGCGGCCGCGCCGAGGCGCAGTACCTGCAGTCGGCCGCGCGCGTGCGCGACGTGGGCGTGCTCGCCGCCAGCGAGGCGCGCGAAGCCTGGCAGGGCTGGAACACCGCCTACGCCCTGGCGCGCCGCTACCGCGACGAGGTGCTGCCGCTGCGCAAGCAGGTCAACGAAGAGATGGTGCTGCGCTACAACGGCATGCTCGCCAGCGTGTGGGAGCTGCTCGGCGAAACGCGCGCCAGCATGCTCGCCGTGAACGCCGGCATGGAGGCCCAGCGCGATTTCTGGCTGGCCGACACCGATCTTCAACTGGTGCTCACGGGCAGTTCGCCCGGCGGCATGACGGCCCTGCAGACCGCGGCCACCAACGAACCTGCGGCGGGAGGCCACTGACATGAACCGTCGCAACTTCTTTGCGGGCGCCGCCACGGCCGTGGCCGCCACCACCGTGAGCCGCGTGAGCATGGCCGCGCTGCCCGAGCCGGTGACGCAGGCATCGACCGCCACCGCGCCACCGCTGGTGCCGCCCAACGGCCGGCCCTACAACCCCGTCGTCACGCTCAACGGCTGGACGCTGCCCTGGCGCATGAACGCCGGCGTCAAGGAATTCCACCTCGTCGCCGAACCCGTGGTGCGCGAGATGGCGCCCGGCTTCAAGGTCAACATGTGGGGCTACAACGGCCAGTCGCCGGGCCCGACCATCGAGGTGGTCGAGGGCGACCGCGTGCGCATCTTCGTGACCAACAAGCTGCCCGAGCACACCACCGTGCACTGGCACGGCCAGCGCCTGCCCAACGGCATGGACGGCGTGGGCGGCATCACGCAGCCGCACATCCCGCCGGGCAAGACCTTCGTCTACGAGTTCACGGCGCGCCGCCCCGGCACCTTCATGTACCACCCGCACGCCGACGAGATGGTGCAGATGGCAATGGGCATGATGGGCTTCTGGGTCACGCACCCGAAGGCGGAGCATCCGCTGATCGAGAAGGTCGACCGCGACTTCTGCTTCCTGCTCGGCAGCTTCGACGTGGAGCCCGGCAGCGCCACGCCCAAGGTCAACACCATGACCGACTTCAACATCTGGAGCTTCAACAGCCGCGTGTTCCCGGCCATCGACACGCTCAACGTGCGCAAAGGCGACCGCGTGCGCATCCGTGCGGGCAACCTCACGATGACCAACCACCCGATCCACATCCACGGCCACGAGTTCGAGGTCACGGGCACCGACGGCGGCCCGGTGCCGCGCACCGCGCGCTGGCCCGAGGTGTCGGTCGACGTGGCGGTGGGCCAGATGCGGCAGATGGAGTTCATTGCCGACGAGGAAGGCGACTGGGCGCTGCACTGCCACAAGGCGCACCACACCATGGGCCCGATGGGCCACGACGTGCCGACCATGATCGGCGTGGACCACAAGGGCGTGGCCGAAAAAATCAAGAAGCTCGTGCCCGACTACATGGTGATGGGCGACAAGGGCATGGCCGACATGGGCGAGATGGAAATGCCCATTCCCGACAACACCGTGCCCATGATGACCGGCACCGGCCCCTTCGGCTCGGCCGAGATGGGCGGCATGTTCACGCTGCTGAAGGTGCGGCGCGACCAGAAGCCGGGCGACTACCGCGACCCGGGCTGGTTCAAGCACCCGGCCGGCACGGTCGCGCGCGAGGTGTCGGCCACCGGTGCACCGGTGGCGCCGCGCAAGACGGGCGCCGCGCCCGCGAGCCCCGACAGCGGCAGCGCCACCGTGCGCAAGCCCTCGGGCCATGGGGCCCACAACCACTGATCGCATCGATCCAACTTTTTTGAGATTCCATTCATGCACACCCGTTTCTCCCCCCTCGTCGCCGGCATCGCACTGGCGGCCGCCACCACGTTCGCCACGGCCCACGAAAGCCACGCGCCCCAGGCCGGCAAGGCCGCCGCCGCATCGCTCGCGCCCGAGCAGAAAGCCTGGGGCATCGCCGGCAAGGCCAGTGCCGTGAAGCGCACCATCGACATCGCGATGGCCGACGACATGACCTTCACGCCCTCGGTCCTGGAGGTGCGCGAAGGCGACACCATCCGCCTGCGGCTGAAGAACCGCGGCAAGGACCTGCACGAGCTCGTGCTTGGCACCACCGCCGTCATCGAGGACCATGCCGCCATGATGAAGAAGCACCCCGGCATGGAGCACGACGAGCCCTGGATGGCGCATGTGCAGCCGGGCAAGACCGGCGAACTGATCTGGACCTTCAACCGCGCCGGCGACTTCGACTTCGCCTGCCTCGTGAAGGACCACTACGAACTCGGCATGGCCGGCCGCGTGCGCGTGCGGGCCGCTGCCGCGCCCGCACGATGACCCACTGAAAGGAACCCCACCATGCAACGACGAACCCTCCTGAAACTCGCCGCCGCCACCGCGTCCCTGCCGCTCGCCGCGCAGGCCGCCGCGCCGATGGTCGAGATCTGGAAAGACCCGAACTGCGGCTGCTGCCAGGACTGGGTCAAGCACCTCAACAAGAACGGCTTTGCCACGCGCGTGCACGATGAGGGCAACGGCCCGGCGCGCGAGCGGCTCGGCATTCCAGTCAAGCTGGGTTCGTGCCACACCGGCCGCGTCGGCGGCTACGCCATCGAAGGCCACGTGCCCGCGCGCGAGATGCAGCGCCTGCTGAAGGAAAAGCCCAAGGCCATCGGCCTGGCCGTGCCCGGCATGCCGATCGGCTCGCCCGGCATGGACGGCCCGGCCTACGGCGACCAGCGCGACGCCTACGACGTGCTGCTGGTGCTGGCCGACGGCAGCACGCGCGTCTACCAGAGCTACCGCTGACCCCCTCTTACCCTTCATCCCATCCAAACCAGGAAGGAACCCCGACCATGAAAAAAGTCCTCACCGCCCTCTCCACCCTCGTGCTCGCCGCCGCGGCGTTCGCGCAGGCCGCGCTGCCCCAGGTCGACGGCGAAGTCCGCAAGGTCGACACCGACGCCAAGAAGATCACCCTGCGCCACGGCGACATCCCGAACCTCGAGATGACCGGCATGACCATGGTGTTCCGCGTGAGCGACCCGGCACTGCTCGCCAAGGTGAAGGCCGGCGACAAGGTGAAGTTCACCGTCGACAAGGTCGACGGCGCACTCACCGTGCTGTCGATCACGCCGGCGAACTGAGAAGCTGTGAACCTCAGGACCTGAAGCGCCCCGGATCGAAGGGCGCCAGCGGTATCTCCGGCGCAACGCCCGCCAGCAGTTGCGCCGCCAGCCGCCCGGTTCGCGCCGAGCCACACAGGCCGACGTGGCCATGCCCGAAGGCCAGCACGATGTCGCCGCTGGCCGCCGACGGGCCGATGCACGGCAGGCCGTCGGGCAGGCTCGGGCGGTGTCCGAGCCAGTGCGCCACCGAAGGCGCACCGGGCGCGGGCGGTGCCAGCGACGGAAACATCGACTGCAGATGCGCGTGCAGGATCTCGGCGCGGCGCCAGTCGGGCGCCGCTTCGAGGCCCGCGATCTCCACCTGGCCGGCCGCGCGCAGGCCGCCGTCCATCCAGTGCGCGATGAGTTTGCCGTCGGCCACCATGGTCGGCGTGCGCGGGCCGGCCGTGGCGCCTTCGAGCACCACGTGGTAGCCGCGCTCGGACTCCAGCGGCACCGCCGAGCCGGCCGCCGCGGCCAGCGGGCCCGAGCGCGCGCCGGCGCAGATGGCAGCACCATCGCAGGCGATCTCGCCGGCGTCGGTGTGCACGGCGCGCAGCCGGCCGCCCTCGATGCGAAAGCCGGTGGCCCGCGCGGCGACGCGTTCGGCGCCCGCGTCGAGCGCATGTTGGGCGAGGGCCGCCACGTAGGCGCCCGGATTGCGGCAGTGGCCGGCTTCAGGCACGAAGATGCCGAACGTGTAGCGCGCGGCCAGATCGGGCTCGCGGCGGCGCAGTTCGTCCGCCGGCCATTCTTCCCACTGGACACCGGCGCGCCGGCGCACGCGCCAGCCCAGCGCGTCGCCGTCGAACTCGGCGCGCGAACGGTAGGCATGCAGCAGCCCGCGCCGCTCGATGAGCTGCGGCACGCCGGCCTCGGCGGCCAGTTGCGCATGCAGCGCGGGCGCATCGGCCAGCAGCGTGCGCAATGCGTCGGCGGTGCGCTGCACGCGCGCCTCGGTCCAGCCCGAGGCCAGGTAGCGCAACAGCCACGGCAGCGCGCGCGGCAGGTGGCGCCAGCGCAACGCCAGCGGCCCGAGCGGGTCGGCCAGCCAGCCCGGCACCTTGCGCCAGGCCCCCGGCAGCGCGGGCGGCACCACGGAGTGCGACGACAGCCAGCCGGCGTTGCCTTAGCTCGTGGCCTGCGGGCCACCCGGCTCGCCGGGCTCCACCAGCGTCACGCGCAGGCCCGCGCGCAAGGCCTCGATGGCGGTGGCGCAGCCCACCGCGCCCGCGCCGATCACCACCACGTGGCGGCTGCCGCCCTCGGGGGAGAAACTTCTTGCAACTGTCATTGTGGGGATCGTAAAGGTCGCGGTCCCATAATCGGCCGCCATGTCCGCTGCGTCTTCTTCCCCCTCTTCTCGCGCCGGTGCCATCACCGACGTCGCCGGCATCGAAGTCGGCCATTTCTCCGACACCCGCCGCCCCACCGGCTGCACCGTGATCATTGCGCGCGACGGCGCCGTGGCCGGTGTCGATGTGCGCGGCGCCGCGCCCGGCACGCGCGAGACCGACCTGCTCTCGCCCGGCAACCTCGTGCAGGAAGTGCACGCCGTCATGCTCGCGGGCGGCAGCGCCTGGGGCCTGGCCGCCGCCGAGGGCGCGATGCGCTGGCTCGAAGAGCGCGGCGTCGGCATGGACGTGCGCTTCGGCACCCTGCCCCTCGTGCCGGCCGCCGTGCTGTTCGACCTGCCGATGGGCGACGCGCGCATCCGCCCCGACGCAGCCGCAGGCTACGCCGCCTGCGAAGCCGCCTCGACCGATGCGCCCGCCGAAGGCAACGTGGGCGCGGGCACCGGCGCACTGGTGGGCAAGCTCTTCGGCGTGCACCGCGCGATGAAGGGCGGCATCGGCACCGCCTCGGTCACCGTGGGCGGCGTCACGGTCGGCGCGCTGATCGCGGTCAATTCGCTGGGCGACGTGATCGACCCCGACACCGCCCTGCCCGTGGCCGGCGCGCGCACCGAGGACGGCAGCGCCCTGCTCGACACGCGCCGCGCGCTGCTGCGCGGCGAGCTGCCCAAGCCGCTGCTGGCGGGCACCAACACCACCATCGGCGTGATCGCCACCGACGCGGTGCTGACCAAGGTGCAGGCCAACCGGCTCGCCATGGTGGCGCACGACGGCCTGGCGCGCGCCATCAACCCGGTGCACACCATGAGCGACGGCGACACGTTGTTCGCACTGGCCACCGGCCGCGTGCCGCTCGAAGGCGATGCGCCCGGCATGACCGTGCTGAGCACCATGGCCGCCGAGGCCACCGCCATCGCCACCGTGCGCGCCGTGCGCGCCGCGCGCGCGGTGACCGTGGGCGAGCTGCACATTCCCTGCGCCGCCGACCTGGCCGCACCGCGCGGCTGACGCGCGCACCGCACGACGAGGCACCCCATGGCGTTCCCCCGCACCCTGAAGCTGATCCTGCTGTCGATCCGCGACCTGATCGCCTCGGCCGGCCCGATCGTGTTCATCGTCATCGGCCTGCTGATTGCGGCCTACTGGTGGCTGCAGCCGCAGCCGCCCAAGCACGTGACGCTGGCCACCGGCCCCACGGGCAGCGCCTACGCGCAATTCGGCAAGCGCTACGCCGACGCCTTGAAGCACAGCGGCATCACCGTCGAACTCAAGGCCACCTCGGGCTCGACCGAGAACCTGCAGCTGCTGCGCACCGGCGGTGCCGACGTGGCCTTCGTGCGCGGCGGCAGCGCCGACCCGGTGGCCGACGAAGAGGCCGGCCTGCGCTCGCTGGGCGCGCTGTTCTTCGAGCCCATCTGGCTCTTCTACCGCACCGACACCGCGCAGAAGATCGATCGCAAGACCGGCATGCTGACCTCGCTCACGCAGCTGCGCGGCCTGCGCGTGAACGTCGACCTGCCGGGCAGCGGGCTGCCCGAGATCATGGAGCGGCTGCTCAAGGCCAACCGGCTCGGGCCCGACGACCTGCTGCTGTCGAACCTCGAGCAGGCCGCCGCGGCCGAGGCGCTGCAGGCCGGGCTGCTCGACGCCATCGTGCTGTTCTCGGCCCCGCAGTCGCCGCAGGTGCAGCGGCTGCTGCGCGCCGGCGACATCCAGCTCATGGACTTCGGCCAGGCCGAGGCCTACACGCGGCGCTTTCCGTTCCTGTCGGCCGTGACGCTGCCGCGCGGCGTGGTCGACCTGTCGAAGGACCTGCCGCTGCACGACGTGTCGCTGCTGGCCGCCACCACCTCGCTGCTGTCGCGCGACGAGACCCACCCGGCCTTGCGCCAGCTGTTCGCACAGGCCGCGCAGACCGTGCACAGCGACGCCGGCTGGTTCAACCGCGCGCGCGATTTCCCCAACACCCGCACCAGCGAACTGCCCGTGAGCCCCGAGGGCGACCGCGCGATCAACGGCACGCCTCCCTTCTGGCAGCGCTACCTGCCGTTCTGGGCCAGCAACCTGGTCGAGCGCATGTGGCTGGTGCTGGGCGGCGTGCTGGTGCTGATGCTGCCGCTGAGCCGCGTGATCCCGCCGCTGTACCAGTTCCGCGTGCGCCGCCGCGTGTTCCGCTGGTACGCGCGGCTGCGCGACATCGAGGCCAAGGTGGACGGGCGCCAGAGCCAGGCCGAGCGCGACAAGCTGCTGGAAGAACTCGACGACCTCGACCGCGTGGTCAACAAGGTGGCCGTGCCGCTGTCGTACGCCGACGAGCTCTATGCCCTGCGCAACAACATCTACGCGGTGCGCAAGCGGGCACTCGCGGGCTCGGCGGGGGCAGCCGCCGCTGCGCCGGTCCGCGCGGCCACCTGACAAAAAGGCCCGGGCGCGCGCTTGCTGTCCACGCTGATCGATTTCGCCGACCCGCGCACCGACGGGGCGACCCGGCTGCGCGCCGCCTTCGGCGCACCGGTGCGCGTGCTCGTCGCCCATGCGCCGCACGAGGTGCGCCCTGTGCTGGAGGCCGTCGAGGCGCTGGCCCGCGAAGGTCGCTGGTGCGTCGGCCACCTGCGCTACGAGGCCGCCGCGGCGTTCGATCCGGCGTTCGAGGTGCATGCGCCCGACGGGCCACTGGCCTGGTTCGGCGTGCATGACGAAGTGCTGCCATGGCCGGACGCGCCGGCGCCCGCCGTGGCGCCCGTCGCGTGGACGGCCGACCTGTCGCGCGAGGCCTTCGACCGCAACATGCAGGCGATCCACCGCGCCATCGCCGATGGCGTGCTGTACCAGCTCAACTACACGGCGCCGCTGCGCGCCACTTTCGACGGCGACGCGCAGGCCTGGTTCCACGCGCTGCGGCAGGCACAGCCCAACGGCTACGGCGCCTTCATCGACACCGGCGACGAACAGGTGCTGTCGGTGTCGCCCGAGCTGTTCTTCGACCGCGACGGCGACCGCATCCTCGTGCGCCCCATGAAGGGCACCGCGCCGCGCGGCGCCACGCCCGCCGAGGACGCGGCCCACGCGCTGCGGCTGCGCACCGTGCCCAAGGAGCGCGCCGAGAACGTGATGATCGTGGACCTGATCCGCAACGACCTCTCGCGCGTGGCCCAGCCCTTCTCGGTGCGCGTGCCGCGCCTCTTCCACACCGAGGCGCTGCCCACCGTGTGGCAGATGACCTCCGACGTGGAAGCCCGCCTGCGCGAAGGCACGACGCTGGCCGACCTGTTCGCGGCGCTGTTCCCCTGCGGTTCCATCACCGGCGCGCCGAAGGTGAGCGCCATGCGCATGATCCGCGCGCTGGAGCCCGACGCGCGCGGCGTGTACTGCGGTGCCGTGGGCGTGGTGCGGCCCGGCGGGCACGCGACCTTCAACGTGCCGATCCGCACCGTCACGCTGCGCGACGGCGCCGCGCGCTGCGGCATCGGCAGCGGCATCACGGCCGATGCGCAGGCCGACGCGGAGTGGGACGAGTGGCGGCACAAGCGCGCCTTTCTCGGCGCGGCGGTATCTTCGCAACCATGACCTCCTTCGAGCTGCTCGAAACCCTGGCGCTGACCGATGGCGCACTGCGCGATGCGCCCGCGCACCTCGCCCGCATGCGCAACGCGGCGGTGCACTTCGGCTATCCGTGGCATGAAGCACACCTGACGGCCTGCCTGGACCAACTGCGCGCAGCGCATGCCGCAGGCACATGGCGCGTGCGCCTGCTGCTCGATGCGCAAGGACAACCGCGCGCCGAGGCCTTCGCCATGGACGCTGCGCCACCGCGCGTGCGCCTGCAGCTGGCCGCGCGCGCCTTCGACGAGGCCGACAGCGAGTTCTCGCGCTTCAAGACGACGCGCCGCGCGCACTACGAGGCGTTCACACCGACCACACCCGGCGTGTTCGACACGCTGCTGTGGAACCGCGACGGCGAGATCACCGAATGCACGCGCGGCAGCATCGCGCTGCGGCTCGACGGCCGCTGGGTCACGCCGCCGCTGCACTGCGGGCTGCTCGACGGCATCGGGCGTGCCCGTCGGCTGCGCGAAGGGCAGCTGACCGAAGCGGTCGTGCGCGTGGACGACCTGCCCCGCGTCGAAGCGCTGGCCTTCGTCAACAGCCTGCGCGGCTGGCTCGACGCGGACCTCGTCGGCCACGGCGCCCCCTGAACGACAAAGCGCGCTGCCCCTTGCGGAACCGCGCGCTCTGGTCGTCGAAGCGGCCGAAGCCGCCTGCGTCCTGTCTTACTTGAGTGCCTTGTAGCGCATGCGCTTGGGCTTGGCGCCTTCTTCGCCGAGGCGCTTCTTCTTGTCGGCTTCGTACTCCTGGTAGTTGCCGTCGAAGAACGTCCACTGGCTGTCGCCTTCGGCCGCGAGGATGTGCGTGGCGATGCGGTCGAGGAACCAGCGGTCGTGGCTGATGACCATCACGGTGCCGGCGAACTCGAGCAGCGCGTCTTCCAGGGCGCGCAGGGTTTCCACGTCCAGGTCGTTCGACGGTTCGTCCAGCAGCAGCACGTTGCCGCCCGCGATCAGCGTCTTGGCCAAGTGCAGGCGACCGCGTTCACCGCCCGACAGCGTGCCGACCTTCTTCTGCTGGTCGGCGCCGTTGAAGTTGAAGCGGCCCGCGTACGCGCGGCTGGCCATCTGGAACTTGCCGACGTTGATGATGTCCAGGCCGTTCGAGATGTCTTCCCACACGGTCTTGTCGGACGCCAGTTCGTCGCGGTGCTGGTCGACGAAGGCCATCTTCACGGTCTGGCCGATGACGACCTCGCCCGTGTCCGGCTTTTCCTTGCCCGCGAGCAGCTTGAACAGCGTCGACTTGCCGGCGCCGTTCGGGCCGATGATGCCGACGATCGCGCCCGGCGGCACGGTGAAGCTCAGGTTGTCGATCAGCATGCGGTCGCCGAAGGACTTGCTGACGCCGTGGAACTCGAACACCTGCTGGCCCAGTCGCTCCGCCACAGGAATGAAGATTTCCTGCGTTTCGTTGCGCTTCTGGTATTCCATGTCGCTCAGCTCCTCGAAGCGGGCCAGGCGCGACTTGCTCTTGGCCTGGCGTGCCTTCGGGTTCTGGCGCGACCACTCGAGTTCCTTCTTCAGGGCCTTGGCGTGGGCTTCTTCGCTCTTTTGCTCCTGCGCCAGGCGTTCGCCCTTCTGCTCGAGCCAGGTGCTGTAGTTGCCCTTCCAGGGAATGCCGCGACCGCGGTCCATTTCCAGGATCCACTCGGCGGCGTTGTCCAGGAAGTAGCGATCGTGGGTGATGGCCACCACGGTGCCCGTGAAACGCTGCAGGAACACTTCGAGCCACTCCACCGATTCGGCGTCCAGGTGGTTGGTCGGTTCGTCGAGCAGCAGCATGTCGGGCTTGGACAGCAGCAGGCGGCACAGCGCCACGCGGCGCTTTTCACCGCCCGACAGCAGGCCGATCTTGGCGTCCCACGGCGGCAGGCGCAGTGCGTCGGCGGCGATTTCGAGCTGGTGCTCGGAATCGGTGCCGGCGGTGGCGATGATGGCTTCGAGCTGGGCCTGCTCGGCGGCCAGCGCGTCGAAGTCGGCGTCTTCGGCACCGTAGGCGATGTAGACCTCTTCGAGGCGGGCCTTGGCCGCGAACACCGCGCCCATGGACTCCTCGACCGATTCACGCACCGTGTGCTCGGCGTTGAGCTTGGGTTCCTGCTCCAGGTAGCCGATCGTCATTCCCGGCATGGGCAGGGCCTCGCCCTCGAATTCCTTGTCCACACCCGCCATGATCTTGAGCAGCGTGGACTTGCCCGAGCCGTTCAGGCCGAGCACGCCGATCTTGGCGCCGGGGAAGAAAGAGAGCGAAATGTCCTTCAAGAGCTGCCGCTTGGGCGGCACGGTCTTGCTGACGCGGTTCATCGAATAGACGTATTGAGCCATCTGTGAATGATTACCTTGGGTAGCTTGGGATTTGCGTAAAAGCACGGTCGTCCGGACAGTGATCCGGGCGCGGCGAACCCATGATTATCGACTCATGCGACAATAGTCCTCGTTGCCGGGTCCAGTTGCCCGCAAACCGGCTCTCTGCCGGGGACGAAGAAAACCCCAAATCACCGCGGGTCTTCCGGCTCCCACCCCTGACCTTCATCTGCCTTGACTGGCTCGGCGTCACCCCAAAACGACGCCTGGCGGGCCGATGCCACTGCGCCGTGTATGGCGCTTGTTGTTTCCACAATGAATTTTGACGAACTGAAGCTGGCTCCCGCCATCTTGAAGGCTGTGCACGAGCACGGCTACGACACCCCCACCCCCATCCAGGCGCAAGCCATTCCCGTGGTCCTCGACGGCCACGACCTGCTGGGCGGCGCGCAGACCGGCACCGGCAAGACCGCGGCCTTCACCCTGCCGATGCTGCACAAGCTCACCATGAGCCGCAGCGCCACCAACAAGTTCGGCGGCATCGGCATCCGTGCCCTCGTGCTGACCCCCACGCGTGAACTCGCGGCCCAGGTCGAAGAGTCGGTGCGTACGTACGGCAAGTACCTGCAGCTGGACTCCACCGTGATCTTCGGCGGCGTGGGCATGAACCCGCAGATCAGCAAGCTCAAGAAGGGCGTCGACATCCTCGTGGCCACCCCCGGCCGCCTGCTCGACCTGCAGCAGCAGGGCATGCTCGACCTGAGCCAGGTCCAGATGCTGATCCTGGACGAAGCCGACCGCATGCTGGACATGGGCTTCATCCATGACGTGAAGAAGATCCTGGCCCTGGTGCCCAAGGAAAAGCAGAGCCTGCTGTTCTCGGCCACCTTCAGCGACGAGATCCGCGACCTCGCCGGCTCGCTGCTCAAGAACCCGCAGAGCATCCAGGTCACGCCGCGCAACACCACGGTGCAGCGCATCACGCAGGTGATCCACCCCGTGGGCCGCGGCAAGAAGAAGGCGCTGCTCGCGCACATCATCAACGAGAACAAGTGGAGCCAGGTGCTCGTGTTCACGCGCACCAAGTTCGGTGCCAACAGCGTGGCCGAGTTCCTCACCAAGAACGGCATCGAGGCGATGGCGCTGCACGGCAACAAGAGCCAGAGCGCCCGCACGCAGGCGCTGGCCGGCTTCAAGAGCGGCGACATCCGCGCGCTGGTGGCCACCGACATCGCAGCCCGCGGCATCGACATCGACGAGCTGCCGCACGTCGTGAACTACGAAATCCCGAACGTCAGCGAAGACTACGTGCACCGCATCGGCCGCACCGGCCGCGCCGGTTCGAGTGGCGAGGCCGTGAGCTTCGTGTGCCTGGACGAAGAAGGCTTCATGCAGGAAATCGAACGCTTCACCAAGCAGACGATTCCGGTGCAGAAGGTCGAGGGCTTCGGTCCTGAAGAAGGCGAACGCGCCGAGCCGATCGCCATGGGTCGCCAGACGATCTGGGGCGGCGCCGGCCGTCCGCCGAGCCGCGAAGTCATGCAGGCAGCCGCCAAGGCCGCACGCACCGAAATGATGTCGCGCATCCGCGAGAACAAGGCCGGCCAGGGTGGCGGCAACGGCGGTGGTGGTGGCGGCAATGGCGGCGGTCAACGCCGCGGTGGCGGCCAGGGCGGCGGCGGTCAAGGCCGCAATGCCAACGGTGGCGGCCAAGGCCAGGGCCAGGGCCCGCGTGGCCAGGGCGCAGCCCGTCCCGCACAGGGCCGCGGCCCGCAGCAAGGCCAGCCGCGCGCACCGCAGCAGCCGCATCACCACACGCCCCACGAAGAGCGCCAACCGCGCCATCACGGCAACAGCCACAGCCCGACGCAAGCCAACCAGGTCGCGCACCTGCGCGCTGAAGCCGTCGCAGGCGGCGGTGCAGCCGGCCAGCCGGACCCGTTGCGCACGAGCGTCGACCACATGGGTGGTCGCGGTCGCGGCGGTCGCCCGGGCGGCGGCGGTGGTGGCGGCTACGGCGGCAACCGTTCGGGTGGCGGTGGCCGCTCGGGTGGCGGCGGTGGCTACGGCGGTGGCGGCGGTGGCCGCTCCGGTGGCGGCGGCGGTCGTTCGTTCGGTCGCTGAAACGCGCACGCGCGTCGATTCCACAAAGGGCACTTCGGTGCCCTTTTTCGTTTCTACCGGGGCGGCCGGCGCAGCAGGTTCGTTTGCACCGTCTCAGGACACAATGTGCGGGCCATGCCCTCCTACATCCCGCCCAACTACGCCACGCTCTTCGTCGCGACCTGCAACCTGCTCAACCTCGCGAACCCCAACCGCGTGTACTACGAGAACCAGGACGCCTACAACGAGCGCGAATACGAACGCAAGATCGACTGGATCGGCGAGCGCATCCACGCGCTCAATGCCGACGTGCTCGCGGTGCAGGAGGTGTGGGACGAGGCCGCGCTGAAGGCCGCCATCGGCCGCAGCGGCCTGCGCTACGACTTCGTCTCGGTGCCGGGCGCCGAGAACTCGCCACCGCCCGCGAGCCCGCCGGGCACGCCCGGTCGGCCGGGCGCACAGGGCACGCCGCGCGTCGGCATCGTCACGCGGCTGCAGGTGGACAGCGTGCAGTCCTTCGTCGACTTTCCCGCGGGCTTCGGTGTGGAGGTGCCGGGCATCGGCCCACACACGCGCTTCGAGCGCCCGCCCCTGCTGGCCACCGTGCGCATGAAGCACGGCCAGCAGGTGCATGTGCTGACGGTGCACCTGAAGTCCAAGCGCCCCAAGTTCCTGCAGGACGCGCAAGGCAACTCCCTCGAAGACCGCGACGACCGCAAGATCGGCGCGATGGCCTCGCTGCGCTCCTTGCTGATGCGCGGCGCCGAGGCCGCGGCCCTGCGCTGCATCGTGATCGACCTGCTGCAGGGCACCAACGTGCCGCTGGTGGTGATGGGCGACTTCAACGACAACCCGCACAGCGTGACCACGCAGCTGGTGGCCGCCACCTCCGAGGTGGCCTACGACAAGGCCGCGCGCGATGTGGCGCTGTTCAACGCCTACGAGATGCAGGGCGAGTCGGCGCTGAAGAAGGACGTGGCCTATTCGCACATCCACCAGGGTTTTCCGGACGTGCTCGACCAGATACTCGTGAGCGAGGAGTTCGTCGCCAGCAGCCGCCACAGCCTGGGCGACGTGCGCCGCGTCGACTACTTCAACGACCACCTGCACGAAGGCCGCGACCGCTCGCGCTCGGACCACGGCTTCGTGCGCGCCCTGCTGCGGCTGCGCACCGACGACAACCGCTGACAGGCGCTACGCCGCCTTCGACACCCGCACGATCGCGTCGGCGCGCTTGTGCAGGTCAGGCAGCAGTTCCAGGCCGAGGCCGGGCTTGTCGTTGAGGCTGATCATGCCGTTCTCGACCTTCGGCAACTCGGTGACGAGCTCCTTGTACCAGCCGGTGAAGAAGGCGCGCACGCTCTCCTGGATGAGCGCATTGGGCGCATGCAGGCTCAGGTGCGTGGAGGCGGCCCAGACCACCGGCCCCGTGCAGTCGTGCGGTGCCACGGGCAGTTGCCAGGCGTCGGCCATGGCGGCGATCTTGCGCGCCTCGGTGAGGCCGCCGCACCAGCTCAGGTCGAGCATCGCGACGCCGGCCACGCCGGTCTGCAGGTAGTCCTTGAAGCCCCACTTGTAGCTCAGCGTCTCGCTGGCGCAGACGAGCGCCTGGCAGTCCTTCGCGTACTGCTTGAGCAGGTCGAGGCTGTCCATGCGGATGGCGTCCTCGTGCCAGAAGGTGTCGAACTCCTGCAGCGCGCGCGCGATCTTCTGCGCCATCGGCAGCCGCCACAGGCTGTGGAACTCGACCATGATGTCCATCTTGCCGCCCACCGCCTGGCGGATCTTGCGGAAGGGCTCGAGCGCGGTGTCGAGGTCGGCGTTGCTGATGTACTGCCCGTGGCTCTTCTCCGCCGCCGGGTCGAAGGGCCAGATCTTCATGGCCGTGATGCCTTCGGACAGCAGCGACTCGGCCAGCTCGTCGGCGTGGTGCAGGAAGCCCTGCAGGTCTTCGTAGGGCCCGTTGTTGTTGGCCAGGCCCCAGTTCGAGCTGGTCTGGTTCGTGGCGCTGCGGATGTACTGGTAGCCCGCGCAGGTGTTGTAGATGCGGATCGCATCGCGGCTCTTGCCGCCCAGCGCCGTGTGCACCGGCATGTTGGCAGCCTTGCCGAACAGGTCCCACAGCGCGATGTCGACGGCCGAGTTGCCGCGCGTTTCCACGCCCGATCCGCGCCAGCCCAGGTAGCCCGTGATGTCGCGGTTGCGCGCCTCGATCTGCAGCGGGTCGGTGCCCAGCAGTTTCAGCGCCGCCCACTCGTGCAGGTAGGCCTCGACCGCTTCGGCGCCCATGAAGGTCTCGCCGAGGCCGACCAGGCCCTCGTCGGTGTGCAGGCGCACCCACAGGATGTTGGGAAACTCGCCCAGGCGGATGGTTTCGAGCTGCGTGATTTTCATGACAAGGATTCCGCAAAAAGAAAAAGCCGCAGCGGCGGGTGCCGCGCGGCTCTTGCAAACATTCAGCGCATGGCCGAAAGCCTCGGTCAGCCCCCGCGCGCCTTCTTCAGCGCGTCGGTGACCACGCCCACGGCTTCCGTGCCGATGTTGGGCACGTTCTTGTCGTACACGGGCTTGACCTTCTCCAGCATGCGCTTCTGTTCGGCCGCCGAGACTTCGTTCACCGTCATGGTCTTGCGCAGGCTGGCGAGCGACTTCTCGTTGAGCGCCCGGTTGGCTTCGCGCTGGACCTTCTGGCCTTCCTTCGCGGCCTCGCGCAGCACCGCCTGCTCCTGCGGGTTCAGCTGGTCCCAGAGCTTCTTGCTGTAGAGGATGAGGAAGGGCGTGTAGGCGTGGCGCGTCACGCTCAGGTACTTCTGGACCTCGCTGAACTTGGAGGTCTCGATGGTCACGAAGGGGTTCTCCTGGCCGTCGATGGTGCGGGTCTCCAGCGCGGTGAACACCTCGCCGAAGGCCATGGGCACGGCGTTGGCGCCCAGGGTCTTGAACGAGTCCAGGAAGATGTTGTTCTGCATCACGCGCAGCTTCACGCCTTCGAAGTCCTCGGCCTTGGCCACTGGCTTCTTGCTGTTGGTGAGGTTGCGAAAACCGTTCTCCCAGTAGGCCAGGTTCACGAGACCGGCGGCTTCGAGCTTCTTGTTGAAGTACTCGCCCGCGGGGCCGTCGAGCACCGCATCGGCCTCCTTCTCGTTGGCGAACAGGAACGGCAGGTCGAAGGCGCCGAGTTCCTTCACGATGCCCACCAGCGGCGAGCTCGAGGTGCACACCATTTCCTGCGTGCCGGCGCGCAGCGCCTGCGTGGCCGGCAGGTCGCCGCCCGCGGCGCCGCCCCAGAAGGCCGTGATCTTCATCTTGCCGCCGGTCTTGGCCGCCAGCACTTCCTGCATCTTCTTCACGCCCACGCCCACGGGGTGGTCTTCGTTCACGCCGTTGGTGAACTTGATCGTGCGTTCGGCAAATTGCGCGAGGGCGCCGGTCGACGCCAGCAGGCCGCCGGCCACGAGGGCGGCGGTCATCAGGGTTCTGCGAAACAACATGCTTGTCTCCTTCGATTCGAGGGGTTGGTTGAACGAACTGACTGACAGGAAAAAAGAAGAACTAGCGCCCCATCCACCACTGCAGCGGCACGGTCACGAGCTGCGGGAAGAACACCAGCGTGAACAGCACCACCAGGTGGGCGATGAAGAACGGCATCACGCCCTTGAAGGCATCGTCCATCGAGATGCGCGCCACGCCGCTCACCACGTTGAGCACCGTGCCCACGGGCGGCGTGATCAGGCCGATGGCGTTGTTCATGATGAACAGCACGCCGAAGTACACCGGGTCGATGCCGGCCTTGAGCACCACGGGCATCAGCACCGGCGTGAGGATCAGCACGGTGGGCGTGAAGTCGAGCGCGGTGCCCACGATGACGATCAGCACCATCATCACGAACATCAGCAGCGTCTTGTTGTCCAGGAAGGGCTCGAGCAGCGACACCACCTCGGTCGGGATGTTGGCCACCGTGATGAGCCAGGCGCTCACCATCGCGGCGGCCACGAGGAACATCACCACCGCGGTGGTCTTGCCGGCCGCGAGCGTGAGGCGGTACAGGTCTTTGACCTTGAGTTCGCCATAGATGAAGAGACCCACCACGAGTGAATAGACGGCCGCGACCACGGCGGCTTCGGTCGGCGTGAAGACGCCGAACTTCATGCCGCCGATGATGATGATCGGCAGCGCCAGCGCCAGGCTGCCCTGCGCCGTGACCTTCAGCCGCTCGCCCCAGGGCACGCGCGGCGAGGACTTCACGTTGTCCTTCCGGGCCACGATCCACCAGGCCACGCCCACCGCAAGCCCCATCAGGATGCCGGGCACGATGCCCGCGAGGAACAGCTTGGTGATCGACACGTTGCCCGCCACGC
The DNA here is from genome assembly GCF_009811375.1 of Variovorax boronicumulans. NCBI lineage: Bacteria > Pseudomonadati > Pseudomonadota > Betaproteobacteria > Burkholderiales > Comamonadaceae > Variovorax > Variovorax boronicumulans. Next base: position 875,839 of record NZ_BKDH01000001.1, on the reverse strand, counting down.
CGAACACGATGAGCCCGATCGACGGCGGGATCACCGGCGCAATGATGCCGCCCGCGGCGATGAGACCGGCCGAGCGGTTCATCTGGTAGCCGGCGGCCTTCATCATCGGGATGAGGAGCGCGGCCAGCGCGGCCGTGTCGGCCACGGCCGAGCCCGACAGCGAGGCCATGATGATCGCGGCCAGCACCGCCACATAGCCCATGCCGCCGCGGTAGTGGCCGACCCAGGCCATCGCCAGGTTCACGATGCGCCGGCTGAGCCCGCCGGCGTTCATGAACTCGCCGGCGAGCAGGAAGAACGGCACCGCGAGCAGCGGGAAGTTGTCGGCGCCATCGACGAAGCGCTGCGCAATGATCTGGCTGTCGAAGGCCGGCAGGCCGCCGGTGTAGGCCAGCCAGCCCATCAGCGAGACGCCGCACACCAGCAGCGAGTACGAAATCGGAATGCCCAGTGCCATGGCGCCGAGCAGGGAGACGATGAAGATCGTGACAGTCATTGCGCCACCTTCCCGTGTGCGGCGGCGTCGAGCACCTGTTCTTCGGATTCCATGATCTGGATCAGCTCCTGGTCGGGCACCCGGCCCCTGAACAATCGCCAGAGCTTGTCGATGTTGAAGAGGGCCATCACCACCGACACCACGTAGCCGATGCCGTAGACCCAGATCATCGAGATGCCGACCACGGGCGAAATGTTGGTCACCTGCAGCTCGTGCATCTCGTAGGTGCCCATGAAGAAGAGCACGTTGCAGAACAGCATGAGCGACTGGCTCAGGAAGAAGCAGACCTTCTTGCCCATGAGCGGCAGATGCTTGATGAGCGTGTCGACACCCAGGTGCGCGCCGTCGCGCATGGCCACCATGGCGCCGATGTAGGTGAGCCAGATGAAGCAGTAGCGCGACATCTCGTCCGACACCGAAATGCCCGAATTAAAACCGTAGCGCAGCACCACGTTGCCAAACACCATGACGACCATCGCCACCATGCACACGACGACGAGGAACTCCAGCAGGCGAAAAAATCCGTCGATAGCCCTTTGCATCAGCATCTGCGTCTCCTGACTTTCCAGTGTTGTTATGGGATGTCTGCGCGGCCGCCGCGTCTAGAGCGGGAAGGCCTTCAGCTGCGTCGCCGGGCGGCTGATGCGCGGAATCTTCTTGCGCGAGGCCAGCACCGTCTCGATGTCGTGGCGCGCACCGTCGATGAGCACCAGCACGGCTTTCTCGGCGGCGGCCGGATCGCGTGCGATGACGGCGTCGAGCACCGCGCGGTGCAGCGGCAGCGAACTCGCGGGCCCGTTCTTGCGAGTGGTCGAAATCTCGAAGCTGGTGCGCAGCAACGCGCCCAGCGCACGGCTCATCTGCACCAGCATGCGGTTGTGGCTGGAACGGATGAGGCCCTGGTGAAAGCGCAGGTCGGGCGTGATGTAGTCGCCGCCGAACTCGATGGCGCGCTTCATGCCCGCGTAGGCGTCTTCCATGTCGGCGATGTCTTCGGCGGTGGCGCGCTGGGCGGCCAGCGCCACCGCGGCGGGCTCGACCACGCGGCGCAGGTCCTGCAGGTCGCGCAGGAACTCGGCCGACAGGCCCGCCTGCGTCTGCCAGACGATGACATCGGCGTCGAACCAGTTCCACTGGTCGGGCGGCTGCACACGCGTGCCCACCTTCGGGCCGCTGGTCACCAGGCCCTTGGCGATCAGCGACTTGATCGATTCGCGCACCACGGTCCGGCTCACGCCGAGCTCTTCGCACAAGAGCGGCTCCGGCGGAATCGACGCGCCGGGCGCATAGCGGCCCGCGACGATGTCGCTGCCGATGCGGTCGACCGTGTTGCCGTGAACGTTCTTGATCATGCCTGCCTGTGGGTGTGTGGTTCTGGTGGTGTCCGGTGCCTGTTTGCCTGCCCGTATCGGGGCCGGATTCAGGCAGCTCTTGCCTGTGCCGGCCACTCGAAAACCCTGAATGCGCGACAGCTCGTCACGCTTATCATATGATGATTGAAACGGTCTTCCCGCAGGAAAAACCCTGAGGATTTCCGCAAAGCATCAACGACGAAGAGACACATCCCATGAGCAACGCCCCGAAGAAAAAGCCCGCCAGCGAACTGCGCAGCCAGCAGTGGTTCGGACGCCACGACCGCGACGGTTTCATCTACCGCAGCTGGATGAAAGGCAAGGGCGTGCCGCACGACCAGTTCGACGGTCGCCCGGTCATCGGCATCTGCAACACCTTCAGTGAACTCACGCCCTGCAACTCGCACTTCCGCACGCTCGCCGAGCAGGTGAAGATCGGCGTGTACGAGGCCGGCGGCTTCCCGCTCGAGTTCCCGGTGATGTCGCTCGGCGAGACGCTCCTGCGCCCCACCGCCATGCTGTACCGCAACCTCGCGAGCATGGACGTCGAAGAAAGCATTCGCGGCAATCCGCTCGATGGCGTGGTGCTGCTCATGGGCTGCGACAAGACCACGCCCGCGCTGATGATGGGCGCGGCCAGCGTCGACCTGCCGACCATCGGCGTGTCGGGCGGGCCCATGCTCTCGGGCAAATGGCGCGGCCAGGAACTGGGCTCGGGCACCGGCGTGTGGCAGATGAGCGAGCAGGTGCGCGCCGGCACGCTCAAGCTGCAAGACTTCTTCGAAGCCGAGAGCTGCATGCACCGCAGCCACGGCCATTGCATGACGATGGGCACGGCCAGCACCATGGCCAGCATGGTCGAGTCGCTGGGCATCGGCCTGCCGGGCAACGCGGCCTACCCTGCCGTCGATGGCCGCCGCAATGTGCTCGCACGGCAGGCGGGCCGGCGCATCGTCGACATGGTGCATGAAGACCTGAACATGTCGAAGATCCTCACGCGGCAGGCGATCGAGAACGCGATCAAGGTCAACGCGGCCATCGGCGGCTCGACCAACTTCGTGATCCACCTGCTGGCCATTGCGGGCCGCATGGGCGTCGAGCTCACGCTCGACGACTTCGACCGCCTCGCCGCCGACCTGCCCTGCCTCGTGAACCTGCAGCCCTCGGGCCAGTTCCTGATGGAAGACTTCTGCTACGCGGGCGGCCTGCCCGTGGTCATCAAGGAAATCGCCGACCACCTGCACAAGGACATCCTCACCGTCACCGGCCAGAGCGTGTGGGAGAACGTGAAGGACGCCGAGAACTACAACCCGCAGGTCATCCGCACCCAGGCCGAGCCCTTCAAGGACAAGGCCGGCATCTGTGTGCTGCGCGGCAACCTCGCGCCCAACGGCGCCATCATCAAGCCCAGCGCGGCCACGCCCGAGCTGCTGGTGCACAAGGGCCGCGCGGTGGTGTTCGAGAGCGCCGACGACCTGCACAAGCGCATCGACGACGAGAACCTGGACATCGACGAGCACTGCATCATGGTGCTCAAGAACTGCGGCCCCAAGGGCTACCCCGGCATGGCCGAGGCCGGCAACATGCCGCTGCCGCCGAAGGTGCTGCGCAAGGGCATCACGGACATGGTCCGCATCAGCGACGCGCGCATGAGCGGCACGGCCTACGGCACCGTCGTTCTGCATACCGCGCCCGAAGCGGCTGCGGGCGGCCCGCTGGCACTGGTGCAGGACGGCGACATCGTCGAGCTCGACGTGCCGAACCGCAAGCTGCACCTGCACGTGAGCGACGAGGAGCTGGCGAAGCGCCGCGCGAAGTGGGTGGCACCCAAAGCGCCGCTGGACTCGGGGTACTGGAAGCTGTACGTCGACACGGTGCTGCAGGCCGACCAGGGGGCGGACCTGGCCTTTCTGCGCGGTCGCCGTGGGGCCTTTGTGCCGCGAGACAATCACTGATTTGGAGAGATCCAGGGCGCGCTCCCGCCGACGGGGTACCTTGCTCCGCGAATGTCCCCCGCCCTTCGGGCTCCTCCTTGATTTCGCTGCGCAAGGCACCCCATCGACGTGAGCGTTGTTCGCTGCAGTCGTTGATCGGCACGCACAACAACCGCGCCTCCAGTGCCCAGGGCACTGGGTGCTTCCCGCAGCGAAATCAAGGAGGAGCCGAAGGCGGGGGACATTCGCGGAGGGAAGTACCCGGTGCCCTGGGCACGCGCCCCGAACAAACTCTCGAAACGCAACAGACGACAGACATGACAAGACTCATCGCCATCGACTGGGGCACAAGCTCGCTACGCGGTGCATTGCTCGACCCGAGCGGGCAGGTCATCGAAGAGCGCAGCGACGCCCGCGGCATCCTCACCGTGCCCGAGGGCGGCTTTCCTGCCGTGTTCGAGTCGCTGTTCGGCGACTGGATGCGCCTGGCAGACACGCGCTGCCTGATCTCCGGCATGGCCGGCAGCAAGCAGGGCTGGGTCGAAGCGCCCTACTGCCCCTGCCCCGCAGGCCGCGTCGAAGTAGGCCGCAGCATCATCGCCACAGACGCCATCCCCGGCGCGCGCATCGCCATCGTGCCCGGCCTCAGCGACGAACACGCCGGCGTGCCCGATGTGATGCGCGGCGAAGAGGTGCAGATCCTCGGCGCCATGACGATCACTGGCCTGGACGACGGCGTCTTCGTGCTGCCCGGCACCCACAACAAATGGGCCACGGTCAAGAAAGGCCGCGTCGCGGGCTTTCGCACCTACATGACGGGCGAGTTCTACGCGCTGCTGAGCCAGCACTCGATCCTGGGGCGCACGCTCGACGCCGCCGCGCCGCTCGACGAAGCCGCGTTCCTCGAAGGCGTGACGCGCTCCGAGAACGGCCACGGCCTGCTGCACAACGCCTTCGGCACCCGCACGCTCGCGCTGTTCGAACGCATGCCCAAGGAAGAGCTGTCGAGCTACCTGTCGGGCCTGCTCATCGGCGAAGAGCTGCGCACGCAATCGGTACAGGCTGTCGGCGAGGTCGTGCTGATCGGCTCCTCGGCCCTCACCCAGCGCTACACCCTGGCCCTGCGCGCCACCGGCGTCGCCACGCGCACGCTCGGCGCCGAAGCCACCTGGGCCGGACTGCACACGCTGTCCGGCTTTCTCGACACCGACCGGACACCCGCCCCATGACCACGCCCCTCGACAAATTCAACGCCGCGATGCAGGCCCTGCCGCTCGTGGCCATCCTGCGCGGCCTCTCGCCCGCCGAAGCCGCCGACGTGGGCGACGCCATCGTCGAGCCCGGCTTCCGGCTGCTCGAAGTGCCGCTCAATTCGCCGCAGCCACTGGAGAGCATCGCGCTGATGCGCCAGCGCTTTCCGAACGCGCTGGTCGGCGCGGGCACCGTGCTCGACGCCAAGCAGGTGCGCGAGGTGCATGCGGCCGGCGGCGAGCTGATCGTGTCGCCCAACTTCAATGCCGACGTCATCGCCGAGGCCGCGCGCCTGGGCATGGTCTGCCTGCCCGGCGTGATGACGCCGACCGAAGCCTTCGGCGCGCTCGCGGCCGGCGCCACGGGGCTCAAGCTGTTCCCGGCCGAGCTGGCCTCGCCCGCCGTGGTGAAGGCCCTGCTCGCGGTGCTGCCGGCCGGCACGCCCGTGATGCCCGTGGGTGGCATCGCCCCCGACAACATGGGCACGTGGCGCGCGGCCGGCGCCGCCGGCTTCGGCATCGGCTCGTCGCTCTACAAGCCCGGCAAGACCGCCGCCGCCGTGCGCGAAGACGCGCAGCGCTTCGTGGCGGCCTGGGCCGGTCTGGTCCGCGCCTGATCCGGCACGAACGATTCACCCACCACAAGAAAGAAGGAGACCCCCGCGATGTCTGCCGATTCCGAATACGCCAGCCCCGCCGTGCGCCAGTTGCGCGAAGACCTCGCGCTCGCGCTGCGCGCCGCGGCCCACCACGGGCTGTCCGAAGGTGTGTGCAACCATTTCAGCGTGTTGCTGCCGGGCGCGCAGGACCGCTACCTGATCAACCCGCGCGGGCTGCACTGGAGCGAGATCGGTCCTGACGACATCGTGCTGATCGACGTGCACGGCGAAGTGCTCGCGGGCCGCCACCGCGTGGAGCCCACCGCCCTCTTCATCCACGGCGCAGTGCACCGGCTCACGGGCCACGCCGTGGTGCTGCATTGCCACATGCCCTATGCGACGGCGCTGACGCTCACGGTCGACCGCGCGCTCGATCCGACCGCCAGCCAGAACGCCATGCGCTACATGAACCGCATCGCCATCGATGCCGAGTACAACGGTCTGGCACTGGACGACGCCGAGGGCGAACGCATTGCGCGCGCCATGGCCGGCAAGGACGTGGCCTTTCTCGCGAACCACGGCGTGATCGTGGCGGGCGGCACCATCGCCCACGCCTACGACGACCTGTACTACCTGGAGCGCGCCTGCCTGCACCAGGTGATCGCGCAATCGACCGGGCGCCCGCTGGTGCCCGTCAACGCCCAACTGGCCGCGCATGTGGCGGCGCAGATCCAGGGCGAGCGGGAACAGTCCGATCTGTTCTTCGAAGCCCTGCGGCGCATGCTGCCGGCCCCGCAACGCTGAAAAAGCGCGAGCGCAGCGGCTTACAGCTCTTCATGCGATTTCGCTTCCGGCTTACAAGAACTTCACATAATGGCGCGACGATGAGGCATCGCAATCACTCCCCAGGAGTCGCCATGAAAAAGCTGACATTCGCCTTCGGTGCTGCCGCCCTGCTGTCGCTGGCCGCCCTCACCGCGCCGGCCCATGCCCAGGCCGGCGGCCCGTTCATCCAGGCCCAGGTGTACGTGACGCCCGCGCCGCCGCCGCGCCATCACTACTACGCCCCGCCGCCGCCCCCGCGCCACTACCACCCGGGCTACTACGACGGTCCGCGTCGCCACGGTTACTACGACCACGGCCGCCGCGACTGGGAAGGCCGTCGCCACGGCCGCCGGGACAACGACGGCGACGGTGTGCCCAACCGCTACGACCGTCGCCCGAACAACCCCTACCGCTATTGACGCACTTCAGACCGGCGGACTCGCATACGCGGGCCGCTCGGTTGACAGGCTCTGCTTGAGCTGGCGCGTGACCTCGTCGGCCAGCACCTCGGGCAGCCCCGCTTCCACGCCCGCCAGTGCCTGTCGCGCCGCGTCGTCGGGCGAGGTCTTGGGGCCAGGCAGGCGCGCCGCCATGTCGGTGTCCATGAGCGCCACGTGCAGGCTCGTGACCTGCGTGCCCTGCCCCGCCAGTTCGTTGCGCAAGCCGTTGCTGAGCGACCAGGCCGCCGACTTGGTGGCGCTGTAGGTCGCCACGCCGGGGAACGTCGTCCAGGCCAGGGCCGACAGCACGTTGAGGACCGCACCGCCGCCGTTCGACGCGAGCACCGGCGCAAAGGCCTGCGTGAGCGCCCAGGGGCCGAAGAAGTTGGTCTCGAACTCGGCGCGCGCCGCGGCCACCGCGTCGGGCGAACCCAGGAAGCTCGATCCGCGCGAGATGCCCGCGTTGTTGACCAGCAGCGTCACGTCGCCGCAGGCGCGCACCGCGGCCTCGATCTGCGCGGGCTGCGTCACGTCGAGCGCCACGGGCACGACGCCCGCGAGCGTGACGCTCTTCGGGTCGCGCGCGGCCCCGTAGACCTTGCGCGCACCGGCCGCGAGTGCCGCCTTGGCGAACGCCAGGCCGAGCCCCCGGTTGGCACCGGTGATGAAGACGACGGAATCCTTGATCTGCATGGCGAGCCTTTCGTTGATGAAAAGAAAAAGTGAGCGCTTCAGGCCTGCGCCACGCGGCGCAGCAACCCTTGGGTCGTGCGCGGCCAGCCGACGCGGCCGAACCACGCACCGCCCGCGATGGCCGAGGCGATGACGATGCCGTACACCACCAGCGCCACGCCCTGCGCCGCGAACACGCCGGTGAGCCCGCCGCCCCAGCGCAGCGCCAGCCAGCCGCCCGTGCCCGCCACGGCGAGCCGCGCGATGTTGCCGAGCACCGGCCACAGCAGCCGGCCCGCGCCCTGCGAGGCGAAGTACAGCACCAGCCCAACGCCGAAGAAACCGTACAACGGCCCCACCACGCGCAGGTAGTGTGCGCCGGTCTCGAGCATCACGGGGTCGTGGCCGAACAGCATCAGCCACGGGCGCGGGAACAGCGCCGCTGCCAGCCCGATGACCTCGGCCATGCCGAAGGCCAGCGCCGCGCCGGCCCAGGTGGCACGCAGCGCGCGCTCGCGCAGCCCCGCGCCCATGCAGGTGCCGACCATCGCGACCAGCGGCGCGCCGAGGCCGAACACCAGCGGCACCAGCAGATACTCGAGCCGCGATGCCGTGCCGTAGCCGGCGAGCGCGCCCGCGCCGAAATGGCCGGTGAGTGCGGTGGCGATGCCGATCGACAGGTTGGTCGCCACGGTCGACACCGTGCCGATCAGGCCGATGCGCAGGATGTCGCGGAACAGCGGCCAGCGCATCTGGAACGCCGCCAGCGTGGGCCGCAGCAGGCTGCGCGGCGAGCGCAGGTAGGCGATGAGCGCGAGCGAGCCCAGCAGGTAGTACAGCAGGAGCGCCAGCGCCCCGCCCGCGATGCCCATGCCGCCCCACGGCCCGATGCCGAAGATCAGGAGCGGCGACGCGGGAATGAGGAACACCACGCCCACCACCGTCACGTTGGCCGGCACCGCCATGTTGCCGGTGCCGCGGATGATGGCGGACAGCGAGTTGAACAGCCACACCAGCACCGCGCCCGCGAACACCCAGTTCGAGTACGTGAGCGCGGCTTCCAGCGCCGCGCCGGTGCCGCCCATCACGCCATAGAGCCAGCGCCCGCCCAGCAGCAGCGCCAGCGTGAAGCACAGGCCGAAGCCGATCGCGATGACCACCGCATGCCACACCAGCGCATCGGCGTCGCCCCGGCGGCGCGCGCCCAGCGCACGCGCGATCGACGAGGCGATGCCGCCGCCCATCGCGCCGCTGGAGGTCATCTGCATCAGCATGACGATGGGGAACACCAGCGCCATGCCGGCCAGCGCGTCGGTGCCGAGCTTGCCGACGAAGTAGGTCTCGATGAGCCCGACGGAGGCCTGCGCCAGCATCACGAGCACATTGGGCGCGGCCAGCCGCAGCAGCGTGGGGATGATGGGCGCCTCGAGCAGGCGGCGCGTGCGCGGATCGAGGTCGCCGTTCGCTTGTTGGGGGGTGGTCATGCGGGTCTCCGGCGGTCAGGCGCGTGCGGCGGCGTTAGTGGTGGCCGCAGCCGGTGCGGTGGCGGTCTTGGCGGGACGGCGGATCGCCATGACGATCAGCGCCGCGAACAGGCAGGCCGCGCCGGCCGTGTACAGCGCCGGCGTGTAGGTCAGCAGCAGCGTGCGCGCAAAGCCCGCGCCGTAGGCCGCGGTGGCCGCGCCCAGTTGGTGGGCGGCGAAGATCCAGCCGAACACCAGCCCGACCTTGGCGGGGCCGAAGGCGGCGCCCGCGAGCTTGACGGTCGGCGGCACGGTGGCGATCCAGTCCAGGCCGTAGAACATCGCGAACAGGCCCAGGCCGTAGATCGTGAACTCCGAATGCGGCAGCCAGAACAGCGACAGCCCGCGCAGGCCGTAGTACCAGAAAAGCAGCTTGCGGTTGTCGTAGCGGTCGGAGAGCCAACCCGACAGGATGGTGCCGACGAAGTCGAAGGCGCCCATCATCGCGAGCACCGAGGCGGCGGGCACGGCGCTCATGCCGTAGTCGCCGCACAGCGAGATGAAGTGCGTCTGTACCAGGCCGTTGGTGCTCAGGCCGCAGATGAAGAAGGTGCCGGCCAGGATCAGGAAGGTGCGGTTGGTCGCCACCTCGCGCAGCACGCGAAACGGCGTGGCGAAGTTCATCGTGAAGGCGGGCGCCGGCGCCGGCTGCGTGCCGGGCGCTTCACCATAAGGCAGCAGGCCGATGTCCGACGGCCGGTTGCGCACCAGGCACAGCGCGAGCAGCGCGATCACCACGCTGCCGACCACGATCGGCACGATGGCCGAGCGCCAGCCCCAGTGCTCGATCATCCAGGCCGCCAGCGGCAGGAAGGCCAGCTGGCCGGTGGCCGCGCTGGCCGTGAGCATGCCCACGACCAGGCCGCGCCGCGCGACGAACCAGCGGTTGGCCACCACGGCGCCGAGCACCAACGCCGTCATGCCGGTGCCCAGGCCGAGCATCAGGCTCCACAGCACGAACAGCTGCCACAGCTGCGAGGCCGTGGTGACCAGCGCCATGCCCAGGCCGACCAGCGTGAGGCCGGCGCACATCACCGCGCGCAGGCCGTAGCGCTCCATCAGCACCGCGGTGAACGGGCCCATGAGGCCGAACAGCGCAAAACGCAGCGCGAGCGCGGACGAGATCTGCTCGGTGCTCCAGCCGAACTCCTCGCCGAGCGGCTTCATCATCGCGCCCGGCAGGCCGAGCGCGGCCGACATGGTGAGCATGGTCAGGAAGGTGACGGTGGCGACGATCCAGCCGTAGTGGATGCCGCGGCGCTGCAGCCATGCGGAGACGTGGGTGGCGAACATGGGACCTCTGGAACTGTTGGAATGGGTCGGGGGAGAAACGAAGAGACAGGAAATCCGGCCGCGCGGCTGCGTAGACGCGGAACGTGTTCGTTGCTGAAGGTGGTGGGAAGCGTCAGTACTGCACGTCGACCGGCTCGCCCGTGCCCAGCAGCGCGAGCGACTCGTCGATGAGCGCATGCAGCGCCAGCACGCGCTCCACGCCCAGCAGCGCATTGAGCTTGAGCTGCGCCGTCTTCCAGTGCTGCTGCGCTTCGCGCCACTTGGCCTCGCCGGCGTCGGTGAGCGACACCAGCCGGCTGCGCGCATCGGCGCCCGCCACTTGCGCCACCCAGCCCGCGGTAATGAGCGGCTGCAGGTTGCGGCTCAGCGTGGACGCGGTCATCTTCAACTCGCCCGCCAGGTCGACCGGGCGCATCGGGCCCAGGCGCTTGAGGTGCGACAGCAGCGAGTACTGCGTGGTCTTGAGGCCGCTGCGCGACACCTCGGCGTCGTAGTGCTGCGTCAGGCGGCGCATCAGCTGGCGCGTCTTGAAGCTGGTGCAGCCGCGGGGTTGGGTGGGTGTGTCCATGGGGTATTATTGTATGTGCAACTATTGCATATGCAATCAACCCCTCCCCGCAAAGCCCCCAGCAGGAACACAGGCATGACGCAGCAAGCTTTCACCGACACCCCTTCCAATCTGCTCGACGCATGGATCGCCGAAGAACGGCAGATCGCCGAGCGCCTCGAGAACGGCCCCGGCCCCGGGCTCGCACGCCCCGAGCAGGTCGCCGGCAAGACCGGCCTGGAGGTCATGCAGGCCATGCTCAACGGCGAGATTCCCTACGCCGCCATCGCCAAGACGCTGGACTTCACCATCGTCTCGGTCAGCAAGGGCATCGCCATCTTCCAGGGCACGCCGCTGCCGCAGCACCTGAACCCGCTGGGCACCATCCACGGCGGCTGGGTCGCCACGATGCTCGACTCGGCCCTGGGCTGCTCGGTCCACACCATGATGCCGCCCGGTCGCGCGTACACGACGGCCGAACTCAGCGTGAACTACGTCAAGGGCCTCACGCCGAAGGTGCAGCGCGTGCGCGCCGAGGGCAAGGTGATCCACTGCGGCAGGCAGCTCGCCACCGCCGAGGCGCGGCTGGTCGGGGCGGACGGCACGCTGTATGCGCATGCGACGACGACGTGCCTGGTGTTCGAGGTGCCGGCGGGGCGGTGAGGCGCTTCAAGTAGGCCCTCAAGCTGTAAGCCAAAAGGAAAACCCGCTCCTCCCTGTCAGTGATAATTGTTCGCATCAGCGACAGGCTCCGCCGTCGCCGATGCATTTCCTAGAACACCTCACCGCACCTGGAGGATCCTTCATGACCGACCGTTCCGGCCCCCAGGGCCGCGTGGCGCACGCCCTCCTCGGCGTTTCTGCCGCCTGGCTCGCCCTCTCCGCCCTGCCCGCGCACGCCGCCAATGACGAGCTCACGCTCTACACGACGCGCGAGCCGGCGCTGATCCAGCCGCTGATCTCGGCGTTCAGCGCGCAGAGCAAGATCAAGGTCAACACGGTGTTCGTGAAGGACGGTCTGCTGGAACGCGTGAAGGCCGAAGGCGCGCGCTCGCCGGCCGACGTGCTGATGACGGTGGACATCGGCAACCTCGTCGACCTCGTCGAAGGCGGCGTGACGCAGCCGGTGAAGTCGGCCGCGCTCGAGTCGGCCATTCCGGCCAACCTGCGCGGCGCCGACGGCCAGTGGTTCGCGCTCTCGCTGCGCGCGCGCGTGCTGTACGCCGACAAGAACCAGCCGCTGACCAGCTTCCGCTACGAAGACCTGGCCAACCCGAAGTACAAGGGCAAGGTCTGCATCCGCGCCGGCCAGCACCCCTACAACACGGCCCTGGTGGCCGCGATGATTGCGCACGACGGCGAAGCCAAGACCGAGCAGTGGCTGCGCGGCGTCAAGGGCAACCTGGCGCGCAAGGCCACCGGCGGCGACCGCGACGTGGCGCGCGACATCCTCGGCGGCATCTGCGACATCGGCGTGGCCAACTCGTACTACGTGGGCCAGATGAAGAGCGCCAAGGAAGGCACCGACGCGCGCAAGTGGGGCGACGCCATCAAGGTGATCCGCCCGACCTTCGCCAGCGCCAAGAGCGGCGGCACGCATGTGAACATCAGCGGCGCGGCCGTGGCCAAGAACGCGCCGCAGCGCGCCAACGCGGTCAAGCTGCTCGAGTTCCTGGTGTCGGAACCGGCCCAGGCGCTGTACGCCGACGCCAACTACGAGTACCCGGTGCGCAAGGGCGTGGCCCTCGACCCGATCATCGGCCAGTCCATCGGCGAGCTGAAGGTCGATCCGCTGCCGCTGACCGAGATTGCCAAATACCGCAAGCAGGCCAGCGCCCTCGTCGACAAGGTCGGCTTCGACCAGTGACTTTGCATGGCCGGGCACACCTTGCCGGCAACTGAATGCTGATTTCGCGGCGCCAGCCGCCGGGCCTGCGCGCCGCGGGCCCGGCATGGCGCTGCGCGTCGTTCCTGATCGCGCTCGGCGTGCTCGCGCCGGTGCTCACGCTGGCCTGGCTCGCGTTCGGCTCGGGCGTCGGCCACTGGGGGCCGCTGTTCGCGCACGTGCTGCCGCAGGCGGCGCTCAACACCGCGCTGCTGCTCGCGGGCGTCGGCACCCTGGTCCTTGTGATCGGCACCGGCTGCGCCTGGCTGGTCACGGCGCATGATTTTCCCGGCCGCGGCGTGCTCAACTGGGCGCTGCTGCTGCCGCTGGCGATGCCGACCTACATCGTCGCCTTCGCCTACCTCGACCTGCTGCACCCCATCGGCCCCGTGCAGGGCGCGATCCGCTGGATGCTGGGCTTCGACAGCCCGCGCCAGTTCCGCCTGCCCGACCTGCGTTCGATGCCGGGCGCGATCTTCGTGCTGGGCTTCGTGCTCTATCCGTATGTCTACATGACGGCGCGCGCGATGTTCATGACCCAGCCGGCGCACCTGCTGGAAGCGGCGCGCACGCTGGGCGAGAGCCGCCGCGGCGCGTTCTTTCGCGTGGCCTTGCCGCTGGCGCGGCCGGCGCTGGCCGTGGGCCTGAGCCTGGCACTGCTCGAGACGCTCAACGACATCGGCGCCTCCGAATTCCTCGGCGTGAACACGCTCACGGTGGCGGTCTACACCACCTGGATCACGCGCTCCGACCTGGCCGGCGCCGCGCAGATCGCCTGCGCGATGCTGTTCGTGGTGGTGGCGCTGGTCTGGCTCGAACGCAACGGCCGCCAGCACCAGCGCTTCGGCTCCGCGCAGCGCATGCGCGCGGTGCAGCCCCGGCGCCTGCACGGCGGCGCGGCCTGGGCGGCGACCGCGACGGCGGCGCTGCCGGTGCTGATCGGCTTTGTCGCGCCCGCGCTGTACCTGGTCTGGGAAAGCGGCAAGCGGCTGCACCAGGGCGGCGGCATTTCGCAGGGCCTCGTGGCCAGCCTGGGCAACACGCTGGCGCTGGCGGCCGGCGTGACGGTGGTGGCCGTGGCGGCGGGGCTGGTCGTGGCCTGGGCCTCGCGCAGCCAGGGCACGAGCCTCAACCGCGCCCGCTGGCAGGCGCGCGCGGCCACGCTGGGCTACGCGGTGCCGGGCACCGTGCTCGCCATCGGCCTGCTGACGCCGGCCTTGGCCTTCGACGCGGCGCTGGCCGGCGCGATGGGCTGGCAGGGCCTGCCGCTGATGGGTGCGGGCATCGTGCTGGTCATGGCCTGCGCGATCCGCTTTCTTGCGATGCCCGTGGGTGGCATCGAGGCCGGGCTGGCGCGCATTCCGCCGGCCATCGAGCAGGCCTCGCGCCTGCTCGGCGAAACCACCGGCGGCACGCTGCGCCGCGTGCACCTTCCCCTGCTGCAGCCCGCCATCGCGGCGGGCGCACTGCTGGTCTTCGTCGACGCCATGAAGGAACTGCCAGCCACTCTGCTGCTGCGCCCGGCCAACTTCGACACCCTCGCCACCTGGCTGTATGCCGAGGCCGCGCGCGGCACCTACGAGGAAGGCGCGATCGCCGCGCTGGCCATCGTGGTCGCCGGCCTGCTGCCGGTGGTGCTGCTGGCGCGCAACCAGCTCGGCACGACACCGGCGGTGACGCCTCCCGACACGGACCCCGCATGAGTTCCCCGCTTCATCTCGACTCGCTCCAGCTCGCCTACGACACGCCACGCGGCCCGCACACGGTGGTCGACGGCTTCTCGCTGGACCTGCCCGCGGGCGAGATCGCCTGCCTGTTCGGCCCCTCGGGCTGCGGCAAGACCACGGTGCTGCGCGCCATCGCCGGCTTCGAGCCCGTGCGCGCCGGCACCATCCGCCTCGGCGACACGCTGCTGTCGTCGCCCCAGAAGCACCTGCCGCCCGAGCAGCGGCGCGTGGGCATGATGTTCCAGGAGTACGCGCTGTTCCCGCACCTGTCGGCCGCCAGGAACGTTGCTTTCGGCCTGCGCCGCCTGGGCCGCGCGGCGCAGCAGGCGCGCGTGGCCGAGATGCTCGCACTGGTCGGCCTGGCCGAGGCCGGCGAGCGCTACCCGCACGAGCTGTCGGGCGGCCAGCAGCAACGCATCGCACTGGCCCGCGCGCTGGCGCCCTCGCCCGCCTTGCTGCTGCTGGACGAACCGTTTTCCAACCTCGACGGCGGCACGCGCGAGCGCCTGACCGCCGAGGTGCGCGGCATCCTGAAGAAGGCCGGCCAGACCGCGATCCTGGTCACGCACAACGAGGCCGAGGCGCATGCGATGGCCGACCGCATCGGCGTGATGCACAACGGGCGGATCACGCACTGGCTGGAAACGGCCTCGTAGCGGAAGGAACTCCGATATGCGCAACGCGACCCGACTCCTCCTCGCGTGGGCGACGTTGCTCGGGTCGGCGACGCCGGCCCTGGCAGAAGTCCGTACGGTCTACCAAGGCACCCTCGGCACCAGCGAGGTCGTGCTCGAAGTGAATGCCTCCAGCGGCGGGCGGTATTTCTATCGCCGCCACGGTGTCGACATTCCACTCTCCGGGCCGGTGACGAAGCTCGTGGAAGCCCTCCCGATCCAGGGCGAGGCGATGTACCGGGCGGCACAAGGCGGCAACGCGCCGCTGTTCGAAGATGCGCAGACCCGGCAGCCGGGCCCGACGTGGCGCGGCCAGGTGGTTGACGGCACTTTTGCCGGAAGCTGGAGCGATGGCCCCGGCAAGAAAAACGTCGCGTTCGAGCTTCGGCAAGTTCGCCAGTACGACCCAGACCGGAGTCCCGGCGCCACTGCGCCGGTGACGCGCGCCATCCCGCCAGGCAACACCACCGGCGCGGCTTCGGACGCGCCGATCTCCATCGAGACGGCACCCTACGACCACCTGAAGCTGCAGACCCCGCTCAAGCAAGGCGCGGAGCACGTCAGCGGAGCGGTGGCATGGCGCATGGTCATCGATCCGCGCACGCCCTTCTCTTACCCGCGGCTCACGCGACACCCGGATGCGCGCGTGGTCGAGAAGGTCAACGCCATCCTCGCGCGCAGGCACGGACAGCTCAGCCTCGCCGCGCTCGAATGCAAGGCCACCCTCTACACCGAGACGCATCCGGCGGCCGGCTCGCTGGGAAACTACGACGCGGAATCGGTGCGCGTCACCTTTCTCAGCCCGACGCTGATGAGCGTCGTCGAATCGGGAAGCGCCGACTGCGGCGGCGCCCATCCCCACAACCACTACGCGCCCTACACACTCGACCTGGTCCGTGGCGAGTACCTCGACTTCGAACGCCTGTTCCGCGCGTTCACCAGGACGCCGGACGGGTTCGTGCCGAGCCAGACGCTCATGGCGCTGATCGGGAAGAAGCTGAAGGCAGAGGGACGTGGGCCCGAATCCGCAGCCGCCGCAGACCCGCAGCACTACACGGGTTGCGACGAGGTGTGGCCCCAGTACCTGGCATTGCATTTCGAGCGCACCCGCGGGCGCGATGCGCTGGCCGTCGCGGTCAGCGGCGTGCCGCATGCGCTCGGCGCCTGCCTCGGCACCACGGTGGCGCTGCCGTTCACCGAACTCAAGCCCCTTCTCAAGCCTGCGGCCGGCGCGTACCTTTTTCCCAAGCCGTAGCAACCGGGCGGCGCCCGAATGGGCTTTTCCAGAAAAGGTTGTTCAGGCCCGCAAGAATCGCGCCGATCCCGACCCCAACTCTTCGAAAGCGGAACGCCCCATGACCCAGGCCCTCACCCTCGTCAGCCACCTGCTGTGCCCCTACGTGCAACGCGCCGCGATCGCGCTGCACGAGAAGAACGTGCCCTTCGAGCGCGTCGTGATCGATCTCGCGAACAAGCCCCAGTGGTTTCTCGACATCTCGCCGCTGGGCAAGGTGCCGCTGCTGAAGGTGCAGCGCCCCGACGGCACCGAGGCCGTGCTGTTCGAGAGCAACGTGATCTGCGAGTACCTCGAGGAAACGCAACCCGGCGCCCGCCTGCACCCCGAAGACCCGCTCGCACGTGCACAGCACCGTGCATGGATGGAGTTCGGCTCGGCCATCCTCGCCGACCTGTGGGGCTACGAGACCACACAGGACGCCGCCGTGTTCGCGCAGAAGCGCGAGGCACTGGCCGCCAAGTTCGAACGCGTCGAGGCCGCGCTGGCGCAAGGCCCCTACTTCGCGGGCGAAGCCTTCAGCCTCGTCGACGCGGTGTTCGCACCGGTGTTCCGCTACTTCGAAGTGTTCGACGCGATCAGCGATTCGCACCTGTTCGACGCGCTGCCCAAGGTGAACGCCTGGCGCCACGCGCTGGCGGCGCGCCCCAGCGTGCGCGCGGCGGTGGTGCCCGAGTACCCACGGCATCTGATGGATTTCCTGAAGAAGTACCAGGCGCACCTGCTGACGCTGGCCGCTTGATCGCCCGGACCAGAGGGCGACAATAGCGCCATCCCCCATAACGACACGACCCACGAGATGCGACTTCTCCACACCATGCTGCGCGTTGGCAATCTCCAGCGCTCCATCGACTTCTACACGCAGGTGCTCGGCATGACGCTGCTGCGCACGTCGGAAAACCCCGAGTACAAGTACAGCCTCGCGTTCGTCGGCTACGGCAACGGCAACCCTGACCAGGCCGAGATCGAGCTCACCTACAACTGGGGCACCGAGAGCTACGAGCTCGGCACCGCCTATGGCCACATCGCGCTCGGCGTGCCCGATGCCTACGCGGCCTGCGACAAGATCAAGGCCGCGGGCGGCAACGTGACGCGCGAGGCCGGTCCGGTCAAGGGCGGCACGACGGTGATCGCCTTCGTGACGGACCCTGACGGCTACAAGATTGAATTGATCCAGCGCAACGAGAACGCCGCGGGCGGCGGCCTGCGCTGAGCCGCTTCGGGCCACACCCCACGCCATGGCAAGCCCGAAGACAAAGAAGAAAGACGCGCCGCTGACGCGCTACGTCGCCCTGCTGCGCGGCGTGAACGTCAACGGCATCACGATCAAGAGCGCCGACCTGAAGGCGCTGTTCGTCGACGAACTCGGCTTCGGCGCGGTGCGCACGGTGCTCGCCAGCGGCAACGTGCTGTTCGACACCGACGCGCCCGATGCCGCCGCGCTGCGCACGCGCATCGAGCAGGCGCTGCGTCAGTGCTTCGGCTACGAGGCGTGGATCGTGCTGCTCACGCAGCAGCGCGTGGCCGACATGGCCGCAAGCTACCCCTTTGAGCGCATCGACGACACGCACCATCCGTACCTCGTGTTCGGCTCCGACGCCGCGATGCTCGACGAGATCATGGACAAAGCCGGCACGGTCGACGCCAAGGTCGAACAGCTGGTGCGCGGCGATGGCGTGCTGTACTGGCAGTGCCCGCGCGGCGAAAGCCTGGAGACGCCGGTCGCGAAGCTGCTTGCGAAGACCCGCTACAAGTCGAGCACCACCACGCGCAACCTGCGCACGGTGGAAAAGCTCATCACGGACTGATCGATCAGCAGCCCAGCCGGTCGGCCAGCGCGATGATGTCGCGCACATGCAGGTTGTTGTCCGGCTGCGGCGACACGACCTTCGGCTGGTTGCGGCCGAACTCGTGGGGCCGCTCGATGTACGCCGTCTTCAGGCCGCACACGCGCGCGGCCGCCAGGTCGTCGTGGTGCGCCGCGGCGAGCATGACCTGCCCGGGCGTCGCGTCGAACACGCCCGCCACGCCGAGGTAGGTGCGCGGGTCGGGCTTGTAGGCCTTGAACACCTCGGCCGACAGCACGCAGTCCCAGGGCAGGCCGGCGCGCTTGGCCATCTCGGTGAGCAGGCCGATGTTGCCGTTGGAGAGCGTGCAGATGGTGAACTTCTTCTTCAGCCGCGTGAGCCCCTCGACCGCATCGGGCCAGGCCGGCAGGCGGTGCCAGGCGCGGCTCAGGTCGCGCTTGGCGGCGCTGTCGAGGTGGTCGGCCAGGCTGAAGTCGTGCAGCACCTGTTCGAGCATGCTCAAGTGCAGCTCGTCGAGCAGCGTGAAGCCGCCCTCGCCGGCCGCGATGCGTTCCATCACGGCCTTCATGGCGGGCTGGTAGCCGGCGCGCCAGGCCAGCGCAAAGGCCGCGCCGTCCACGCCGGGCAGCACGCGCTCGACCTCGGCCGCGATGCCGCTGTGCCAGTCGACCACCGTGCCGAACACGTCGAACGCGATGACCTTGAGGTCGCCCGCGTCGAAATCGGCCGACATGCTCAGCGCGGCAGCTGGCTCGCGGCGCGCGCCAGTTGCTCGATGCGGGTCCAGTCGCCGTCGCGGATGGCGTCGGTCGGCACGATCCACGAACCGCCCACGCAGGCCACGTTCGACAGCGCGAGGAACTCGGCTGCGTTGCCCGCATGGATGCCGCCCGTGGGGCAGAAGGTGACGTCGCCGAACGGGCCCTGCCAGGCCTTGAGCATCGGCAGGCCGCCGGCCTGCAGCGCGGGGAAGAACTTCAGCTGGGTGTAGCCGTCTTCCTGCGCCGTCATGATCTCGCTGCCGGTGGCCACGCCGGGCAGCAGCGGCAGGCCGAGGTCGTGGCAGGCCTTGCCGACCGCGCGCGTGTAGCCCGGGCTCACGCCGAACTTCGCGCCGGCCAGCGCCGAGGCCTGCGCGTCGGCCGCGCTGCGGATGGTGCCGGCGCCGGCGACGGCCTCGGGCACTTCCTTGGCGATGGCCTCGATGCACTGCAGCGCCTGCGGCGTGCGCAGCGTCACTTCGAGCATGCGGATGCCGCCTGCGACCAGCGCGCGCGCCAGGGGCACGGCGTCTTTCACGTCGTTCAGCACGATGACCGGAATGACGGGTGCGTCGCGCATCACGTCGAGGGGGGTGAGTCTGTCTGTCATCTCATGGCTCCAAAAATTTCTTGCGGCCCGCGTGGGCCCCGTCACATCCAGGTGCAGGCGCCCTCTTCGGCGGTCAGTGCGTTGCGGCGCATGCCGGCGAACAGTTCGCGGCCCAGGCCGTGGCCGTCCGCGATGCGTTGTGCGTCGGACAGCGTCGCGGTCTCGCGCGCGGCCCATTCGTCTTCGGGCAGCAACACGGCGAGCGTACCCGCTACGGCGTCGAGGCGGATCAGGTCGCCGTCGCGCACCTTGGCCAGCGGGCCGCCGGCGGCGGCTTCGGGCGACACGTGGATGGCCGCGGGAATCTTGCCCGAGGCGCCGCTCATGCGCCCGTCGGTGACCAGTGCCACGCGGAAGCCCTTGCCCTGCAGCACCGACAGCGGCGGCGTGAGCTTGTGCAGCTCGGGCATGCCGTTGGCCTGCGGGCCCTGCCAGCGCACCACGCAGACCACGTCGCGCTCCAGCTCGCCGGCCGTGAACGCTTTTTGCAGCGCGGCCTGCGAGTCGAACACGCGCGCGGGCGCTTCGATGACATGGCGATCGTCGGGCACCGACGACACCTTGATCACGCTGCGCCCCAGGTTGCCGCTGAGCAGCTTGAGGCCGCCGGTGGCGCTGAAGGGGCTGGCCACCGGGCGCGTGACGGCTTCTTTCTGCAGCGGTGCAGCGGGCGTCCATTGCAGCGTGTTCTCACCGGCCAGCGACGGGATGTTGGCGAATTCGCGGATGCCGCCGGCGCGCACCGTGAGCACGTCGGCGTGCATCAAGCCAGCCTCGACCAGCTCACCGATCACGAAGCCCGGGCCGCCGCAGGCCTGGAACTCGTTCACGTCGGCGCTGCCGTTGGGGTACACGCGCGTGAGCAGCGGCACCACGTCGGACAGCTGGGAGAAGTCGTCCCAGTCGATGAGGATGCCCGCGGCGCGCGCCACGGCCACCCAGTGGATCAGGTGGTTGGTGGAGCCGCCCGTCGCCAGCAGCGCGACCATGGCGTTGACGATGCAGCGCTCGTCGACCATCTCGCCAATCGGCGGGCAGTTGAAGGCCGTGTCGCTCGCCTTGCCGAGCACCGAGCGCACCGCCTCGCGCGTGAGCGTCTCGCGCATGGCGTCACCGGGCTGGATGAAGGCCGTGCCGGGCACGTGCAGGCCCATGGCCTCCAGCAGCATCTGGTTGCTGTTGGCAGTGCCATAGAAGGTGCAGGTGCCGACCGTGTGATAGGCGGCCATCTCGGCCTCGAGCAGGCCCTGGCGGCCCACGAGGCCCTGCGCCGCCTGCTCGCGCACCTTCGACTTGGCGGTGTTCGACAGGCCCGAGGGCATCGGCCCGGCGGGCACGAAGACGGTGGGCAGGTGGCCGAAATGCAGCGCGCCGATCAGCAGGCCCGGCACGATCTTGTCGCACACGCCGAGCATCAGGGCGCCGTCGAACATGTCGTGCGTGAGGGCGACGGCGGTACTCATGGCGATCAGGTCGCGGCTGAACAGGCTCAGCTCCATGCCGGGCGTGCCCTGCGTGACGCCGTCGCACATGGCGGGCACGCCGCCGGCGACCTGCGCGGTGGCGCCGTGGCGGCGGGCCTCGTGCTTGATGATGTCCGGGTAGCCCTGATACGGCGCGTGGGCCGAGAGCATGTCGTTGTAGGCCGTGACGATGCCCAGGTTGGGCGCGCGCTCGGCCACCACCTTGAACTTGTCGTTGGCCGGGATGCCGGCCACGGCGTGCGCCACGTTGGCGCAGCCCATGCGGTCGGAGCCGCGGTCGCGGGCGCGGATCTCGGCCAGGCGCGTGAGGTAGGTGCTGCGCGTGTCGCGGCTGCGCGCGCGGATGCGATCGGTGACGTCGCGGACGGTGGGGTGTGTGCTGCTCATGGGGAAGTTGGCTCTTGCTGCGTGTCGCCGGCGCGACTGTGGGCCTGGAGGCCCATCGTACCAATTCGAGCGCGACGCCCCGATGAAATCAGGCCGCAGAACGATACGAAATTACTCAGGCATGCACCCGGCCGCGTGCAGGCACAAAAAAACCCGGCCATGCCGGGTTTTTTGATGGAGATGCAAAAGGCCGGATCGCTCAGTCGACCAGCCGGACTTCGACGCGGCGCGCCTCGGCGTTGTTGCCCGAGCCGGCGGTGACGGCGGGCTTTTGCAGGTCGATCTTCTCGGCCGGCACGCCCAGGCCCGCCAGCACCTCGCGCACCATCTGGGCGCGCTTCTTGGCCAGTTCCTCGTTGACGGCGGCGTCGCCGGTGGTGTCGTGGAAGCCCGAAACCACCGCCTTGCGGCCACCCTCGACGCCCTTGATGACCAGGGCCAGCGCCTCGGCGGCGCCCGGTGCGAGGTCGGCGCTGCCGGTCGCGAAGTAGAAGTTCACCACGCCGCCGACCACGCGGATGCTGGCGCCGTCGGGGATCACCACGGTGACGGTCTCGGTGACTTCGGTCACCTGCACCGCGCCGCCCGGTGCCGGCGCCGAAGCCGCGACAGCGGGCTTGGCCTGCGCGGCCGTCGCACCCAGGCCCTTGTGCCAGAAGGCGACGCCGATCACGAACATGATCACGAGCGCGATCAATGCCACCAGGAAGCCGAGGGCGAAATTCTGCTGGCTGTCGTCGTTGTTCATGGAAGCGCGATCTCCGTAGGAAAGGGGTCGGTAAATAATGGTGCGGTGAACCATGATCACGAAATTGTAGGCGCCACCCCCGACACCCCCGTGTCAGCCGGCGCGCCGGACCCCGGTCCGCCGGGGCTGGACCCCATGCCCCGTCCGTTGCGCGACCCGCAGCCGATGCTGGAACGCGCGATCGCCGACTGGGGCGGACGCGACGATCTCTGGCTGTTCGGCTACGGCTCGCTGATCTGGCGGCCCGAGTTCGGCTTTGCGGAGCGGCGCGCGGCCTCGGTGCACGGCTGGCACCGCGCGCTCAAGATGTGGAGCCGCGTCAACCGCGGCAGCGTGCAGACGCCGGGCTTGGTGTTCGGGCTGCTCTCGGGCGGCAGCTGCCGGGGCGTCGTGTTCCGCGTGCCGAAGGCCGAGGGCCTGGAGACGCTGAAGCGCCTCTGGCTGCGCGAGATGCCGACCGGCGTGTACGACCCCAAGTGGCTGCAATGCGGCACCGCCGAAGGGCCGGTGCGCGCGCTGGCCTTCACGCTGTCACGGCGCAGCCCCAACTTCACGGGCGAGCTCAGCGACGAGCGCTACCGCCACATCTTCGCGAATGCCGTGGGCCGCTACGGCAGCTCGCTCGACTACGCACGCCAGACCCTGCTCGAGCTGCAGCGCCACGCGATCCACGACGCCGCGCTGGCCCGGCTGGTGGCGCTGGCCGCCGAACCGCCATTTCAGACACCCGCCGATTGCGGGACAGCCCCGGCTCCGGTATACGTTGCGGGGTCTTCGGACACCGCTTCCTCTCAACCCTCCACCCCGTTCATCAACAAGGAAAACCAATGATCCATCGCCGTCTCCTCGCCACTGGCACCGCCCTCCTCGCCACTGCCGTGCTCGCCGCCTGCGGCAGCATGGGCGGCAAGCCGAGCACCACGGTCGAGCTGACGCCGACCGCCGCCGTCACGCCCAACCCCGCGCGCGGCTCGGTGACGCTCACCGCACTCGACCACGGCGTGCGCGTGTCCGGCGAGGTGCGCGGCCTGGCGCCGGGCAGCGAGCACGGTTTCCACATCCATGAAAAGGGCGACTGCGGCAACAACGGCAACGCCTCGGGCGGCCACTTCAACCCGGCCGGCGGCACGCACGGCAAGTTCTCCGCGCCCGGCAGCCACGCCGGCGAGTTGCCCAGCCTCGTGGCCGATGCCAGCGGCGTGGCGCGCTTCAGCGTCGACAACCACGCGATCTCGCTGACCGACGGCACCGCCAACAACGTGCGCGGCCGCGCGCTCGTGGTGCACCGCGACCGCGACGACTTCACGACGCAGCCCGCCGGCAACTCCGGCCCGCGCGTGCTCTGCGCGGTCGTTGCCCAGAACTAAGCAAAAAGTGTGAGCGGTCAGGCGCCCGCGCGCGCCTGCCAGAGCGCCTCGGCCCGCGCCAGGGCCTCGGGCGTGTCGATGTCGGTCACGACGCCGGCATCGTCCACGGCCAGATCGATGACCGAATCGATGGCACGCATCGCCCGCAGCACGGACGATGCGCCCAGATTCCCCTCCAGCGCCGCCAGCTGGGCCCTGCAGCCCGCCGCAAAACCCACCGGGTGCCCGCGCTCGCCCCGGTACTGCGGCTGCACGGCATTCACCCGCCCGCCGAGCGCAGCGGCCACCGCCCGCAGCGTCGCGGGCTGCACCAGCGGCAGGTCGCCCGGCAGGATCAGCCAGCCCGCCGCGTCGGGCGTGGCACGCACCGCGGCGGCGATCGAATCGCCCATGCCGGGGTGCCCCGCGTCTTCCAGGTGCCACGGCAGGCCGCTCGCGCGCACCGCGTCGAGCGTGCGCTCGAGCACCGGCCGGCCCGCGAGCAGCGCCTTCAGCTTGGAGCCCGTGCCGCCGGCCGCGATGAAACGCTCGCCACGGCCCGAGGCCAGCACGATCACGGTCGGGGCGTTCGTCTCGGTTGTCGTCATGGGCGAAGTATGTGCGCAACAATCCCGGCATGACTTCTTCTCCTCTTTCCAAGGACGCGCTGGCCGCGCTGCGCAAGAGCTACGAGCGCGCCGAGCTCGACGAGACCCGCAGCGCCGCCGACCCGATCCAGCAGTTCGAGCGCTGGCTCACCGAGGCCGTCGACGCGCACATCCCCGAGCCCAACGCGATGACACTGTGCACCGTGGGCAGCGACCTGCGCCCGTCCAGCCGCATCGTGCTGATCAAGGGCTACGACGCGCGCGGCATCGTCTGGTACACCAACTACGACAGCCGCAAGGGCCGCGAGCTGTCGGGCAACCCGTATGCCTCGCTGCAGTTCCACTGGGTCGAGCTGGAGCGCGTGGTGCGCATCGAAGGCCGCGTGGAACGCGTCAGTGCCGAGGAGAGCGACGCCTACTACGCCAGCCGCCCGCTCGATTCACGCATCGGCGCCTGGGCCAGCCCGCAGAGCGAAGTGATCAGCGGACGCGACGTGCTGGTGAAGAACGCCGCCGTGTACGCCGCCAAGCACCTGCTCTCGCCGCCGCGTCCGCCGCACTGGGGCGGCTTCCGGCTGGTGCCCGACCGCTGGGAGTTCTGGCAGGGCCGCAAGAGCCGGCTGCACGACCGGCTGCGCTACCGGCTCGAAGGTGCGGACTGGGTGCGCGAACGCCTCGCGCCCTGAGCCTGGCTCAGGCCTCGCAACCGGCCACCTTGAATTCGACGCGCCGGTCCAGCGCGTCGCTCGCGTCGTCGGCCCCCGTGCCGACGATGTTCTCGCGAAAGCCCATGCCGGCTTCGCGCAGCTTCTTCGACAGCGGCGGCGCCTCGCCCACCAGCCGCGCCTTGACGCTGGTCGCGCGCTGCAGCGACAGCCGCTCGTTGACCGCCTCCGAGCCCGTGCGGCTCGTGTGGCCCGTGACCACCACGCACGCGTCGATCTGCGCCGCCTGCCGCGCGATCTGGCGCAGCCACATCGGGTAGGCCGCGCTGATCTTCGGGTCGGCCAGGAAGTCGGTCGAGCCCGGCTTGAACAGGAACTTGACGCTCAGGTTGTTGCTCTCGAGCCCCAGCCGCGCCAGCGTGCCGAAGGTGCGCTCGGCGTCGGCCGTGCGGCCCAGCTGCGACTGCGTGAGGTACAGCCCGCTGTAGATGCGCAGCTGCTGGCCGTCGGCGCGTTTCGACGCGGCCTCGTAGCGGCTCAGGGCCTCGCTCATGCGGCCGGCCTCGTAGGCGGCGGTGGCCTCCTGCAGCACCGTGGCGGTCGGCAGGCGCTCCAGGTACAGCGCGTCGGCGGCCTGCCCGGCCGGCGTCTCGGCGGTGCGGATGTAGCCCTCCACGCCGCGGTCCTTGCCGTTCACGGGGCTGTCGCGGAAGAAGGCGGTGGGCCGCGTGTCGAGCGAGGCATCGCTGATGCGCGCCACCGACTGCGCGATCACCATGCCGCTCTTGATCTCGGTCATGGCGAGGTTCAACCGGTACGGCGCGCCCGAGGCGTCCTTGTCGCGCACCAGCGTGCCGTTGAGCACGTACTGCGCGTTGCCGATCTCGTTGGCGTTGAACGGCGTCACGGTGAACTGCTTGAACTGCGCCTGCATGCGCTGCACGATGCGCTGCTCGGCCACGCGTGTCACCTCGGTCTGCTGGCCGCTGGCGCCTTCGAGCAACGGGTCGATCACGATGCGCCGCTGCGTCAGCGTCGACTCCACCTTGGCCAGGAAGGCCGGCAGTTTCTGCGTCTGCACCATGAGGTCGTCGACCGCCTGGGTGACGGCCTGATCGAAGGGCATGGCGCTGCTGGGCGCGGGGCGGTGCGCGCAGGCGGTGGCCAGCAGCGCGGCAGTGCACAGCGCCAGCACGCGCCACAGGGTGCGGGGGGCGGCGGTGTTCGCTGTGTTCGTGTGGGTCGTGGTCATCAGCACTGGCTCCTCAAAATGGTCATGTCCTGGTCCGACAGCGGCTCGCCCACGGCGGCGCGCATGTTGATCTCGCTGCAGCGTTTCGAAGGCGCGGGACGCCGCTCGACGGGTTCGCGATGCGCCTCGGGCGCCGGGGCCGGGGCCGGCGCTGCGGTGGCGGTGATCTGCGGGCGCGGCTTCGGCGCCGGCCGCACGACGGCGGGCTTGGGCTCGGCTTCCTTGGCCTGCGGCGCCTCGGCCGGCACCGGAACGGCCAGGCAGGGCGTGCGGCATGGCTTGGCCTCGCCCGCCGCATGCGCGCGCGCGCCGTGCAGCGCGATCACCGTCGCGACCACCGCCGTCACTGCAAGGGCAAGGGGCGAAACACGCGCCGGGTAGATCGTCATCAGCCGGCAAATGTAGGGGCGCGAACGCCGCTCGCCAGCCCACCAAACGGCCACCCCTGCCAAACGGCATAGGGCTAGCGCTGTCGCTCAGTCGGGCAAAAGTTCGCGAAAAGCGCGGGAGAAATGGGGGCCGTCAGGGCAACCACTGCACCCAGACCATGACCAGGGTGAGCGTGCCCAGCGCCAGCACGGTCGACACGGCGACGCTGGCCGTGACCAGGTCTTCGGCGCTGCGGTAGCGCTGCGAGAACAGGAACACGTTGGCGCCGATGGGCAGCGCCGCCGCCACCACCATCACGGTGAGCGGGATGCCGCGCACGCCCAGCAGCCAGCCGATGAGCGCCACCAGCAGCGGGTGCACGAGGTTCTTCACCAGCGCCTGCACCAGCGCGCCGCGCCAGTGGCGCCCGATGGGCGTGAGCGCGAGCGTGATGCCCACCATCACCAGCGCGACCGGCCCGAAGGCCTGGCCCAGCAGCTGGATCGGCTTGTCGATCACCTCGGGCATCACGAGCCCCGTCTGCGCGAACAGCAGGCCCGCGATGATGGGCAGCGGCACCGGATGGATGATGGCGTTGCGCAGCGCGCGCCCCACGGTGCGCGCCATGGAGCGCCGATCGGCGCCGCTCACCGCCGCGTGCTCGCGCGCCACGGCCAGCTCGAGCACCACGGTGGCGCTGGTCATGAGCACGAGCGAGTGCAGCGAGATCAGCGTGAGCAGCACCACCATGCCGGGCTCGCCGTAGGCCAGGCCGATCAGCGCGATGCCGATCATCACGGTGTTGCTGTAGGTGTTGGCCAGCGCGAGCACCGCGCCCGTGCGGTTGAAGCCGCGCCACGCGAGCGTGGCCGCGAACAGCAGGCCCGAGGCGATGAAGTACGCCGCCACGGGCTTCAGGCTCAACTCCTGCACGTGCACCGTGCTCATGGCGCGGAACAGCAGCGCGGGCGCGAGCAGCAGGAAGATGAGATTCGACAGGTCTTTCACCGCATTGCCGCCGATCCACCGGCGCCGTCCGGCGAGGTAGCCGGCGGCAATGAGGAGAACGACGGGCAGCAGGGAAGAAATGACGAACGAATTCACCCGGCGAGGATAGCGCGCGCCCGCCGCGCGCAAGGCCGCAGCCTCAGAACGTGACGCGCAAGCCCACCTTCAACGAACGCCCCGGCAGCGGCGCCTTCGGGAACACCGTGGTCGTCAGGATCGAGGTCGGCGTGTAGGCCAGCGTGTTCCCGATGTTGTCCATGCGCGCGTACCAGGTGAGGTTGGCGCGCTGTACCTTCATGCGGTAGCTGATGGACGCGTTCCACAGCGTGTACGCGTCCGTCTCGCGCGCGCCCACGCTCGGCACCCGGCGCTGCGCCGCGTTGTAGTCGAAGCCGACGCGCGCGGTCCACGGCCCGTTGCCGTAGGCCAGCGTGGCGCCCAGGCGCAGCGGCGCGATGCGCGGCAGCGGCTCGCCGGTGTCGAGGTTCTTGGCGCGCACGATGTCGCCGCGCCACTCGAGGTCGAGCGTGCCCGCGTCGGCCATGCGCGCGAAGCCGTCGGCGCCCAGCAGCCGCAGGTTGCCGTTGGCCTCGATGCCGGTGAAGCGCGCGCGCATGCCGCCGTAGCGGTACTCGGCCAGCGTGTCGGTCGCTTCGGGGTCGGTGACGACCTGCCCTTCCTCGTCGAGCGTGCGGCCCGACGCGGTCAGGCCGATGTAGTTGCGAAAGCGCGTGACGTACGCGTTCACGCGGGCCGTGTTCGGGCCCGACTTCCACTGCGCGCCCAGGTCGAAGCCGGTGGACTTTTCCTTGCCCAGGTTCGGGTCGCCCACCTCCCAGGCCGCGGTGGCCACGTGCGGGCCGTTGGCGAGCAGTTCGTAGTCTTTCGGTGCGCGCTCGGTGTAGGCCAGGTTCGAGGTCAGCTGCCACTGCGGCGTGAGGTTGACCAGCGCGCCGAACGCCGCGCTGTGCGGGTTGAAGCTGCGCTCGCCGATGGCGAAGCGCGTCACCGACAGGTCGTCGGGGTAGCCCAGCGAGCGCACCGTGACCTTCTCGGTGCGCGCGCCGAAGCTCAGGCGGCCCCACGAGGTGCCGAGCTCTTCGTGCAGGAACAGCGCGTTGGAGCGCGTGCGGCTGTGCGGCGCGAAGGCCTCCGAGCCGTCGGCGGCGAAGCGGTTGGTCTCGCGGCTGAAGCCGACCAGGCCCTCGAGGTTGCCGATCTTCTCGTGCCGCGCCTCGATGCGCAGGTCGTTGCTCAGGTTCGAGAAAGTGGTGCCGGCCTCGCGGCCCTCGAACTCGGTGTGGCGGTAGTCGGTGCGGCTCACCTTCGCGTGGATGCTGCGGATGAAGCCGCCCGGGCGCCATTCGCCTTCCAGCGCGTAGCGGTCGGACTTCATGCCGATGGTCACGTCGTCCTCGGCCACGGTGCCGTAGTTGCTGCGGTAGGTGCTGGCCGAGGCGCCGATCCAGCCCTGGCTGAAGAACAGCGTGCCGCCGACCGCGCCGCCGTGCGCCTCGTTCTGCGAGTTGCAGATGCGGCGCGCGAGCGACAGGCGCCCGGGCTTGCTGCATTCGAGGTCGACCGGCACCGCCACGTCCTTCGAATCGCGGTTGAAGGCGTCGACGTGCAGCGCGAAGCGGTCGTTGCCGCCTTCGAGCAGCACGCCGCCGCTCTTTTCCTTGTTGCCGCTGGCGTAGCCCAGCTCGGCACGGCCGCCGAAGCCGTTGATGGGCTCGGTCGGGATGCGGTTGTCGATCACGTTGACCACGCCGCCCACGGCGCTGCCGCCGTACTGCAGCGCCGAGGGGCCGCGCAGCACCTCGATGCGCTCGGTCACCAGCGCGTCGACGGGCACCGCGTGGTCGTAGCTCAGCGCCGAGGCATCGGGTGCGCCGCCGCCGTTCTGCAGGATGCGGATGCGGTCGCCGTCCTGCCCGCGGATGCTGGGGCGGCTGGCGTTGGGGCCGAAGTAGCTGCTGCTCACGCCGGGCAGGTTGTTCAGCGTTTCGCCCAGCGTCGATTCGGAGCGCAGCAGCAGCTGGTCGCCCGACAGCGAGGTGGTCGGCGCGATCAGGTCGCTCGCGCCCAGCGGGTTGCCGGTGACGGTGACTTCGCGCAGGCTGGTGGCGTCAGCGGCTGGGGCGGCGGCGGTGTCGGCGGTCTGGGCCAGGCTCGCCACCGAGGCGAGCGAAAGAACGGCAGCGCCGATGGCGTTGCGACGGAATTGGGGGGTCATGAAGAAGGAACACTCGTTGAATCGGGGAACGACCGGCCGCCCTCACCCGCCCGAAGGGGTGCAGCAACCGGAACACGGGGGATTCAGCGAGTGGACGGCGGGCCGCGCGCGTCGAAGAGCGCGACCCAGCGGGCGATGGCTTCGCCCTGCAGATAAGCAAACGTGGCCGCCGGCAGCAGCATCGGCAGCACCACCAGCGGCACGCCGGGCACGCCCGTGCCGTGCGCGAGCTGGTCGTACAGGCGGCAGTCGGCGTCGTCGTGCACGCCGAACAGGCTGGCCAGCGTGTGGCCGCTGTCGTGCCGGTGCGCGGCCTGTGCCTGCGCCGCCGCAGCAGCGGCGGGCAGGCCCGGCACGTGCAGCGAGCGGTGCATGAGCCCCATCGTGCCGGCGAACCAGAGCGCGAACGCCAGCGCGACGACGAGCGCGCGGGTGGCGCGCGTCGTGCGGGTCGGGGTCTGGCGCAGGGTGGCGGACACGGGGCGTGAAAAAAGAGACTCAGGCCTTGACGCGCGAGGCGAAGGTCTTCTGGAACTTCTCGACCTTCGGGCCGACCACGAACGCGCAGTAGCCCTGGTTCGGGTGGTTCAGGAAGTAGTCCTGGTGGTAGGCCTCGGCGGTCGAGTAGTTGGCCAGCGGCGCCACTTCGGTCACCACGGGCGAGCTGTAGGTCTTGCTGGCCTCGATTTCGCGGATGACCGAGTCGGCAACCTGTTTCTGGGCATCGCTCGTGGTGTAGATGCCGCTGCGGTACTGGGTCCCGACGTCGTTGCCCTGGCGGTTGAGCGTGGTGGGGTCGTGCACCACGAAGAAGATCTCGAGCAGCTCGCGCAGGCTGATCTGCGCCGGGTCGAATTCGAGCTTCACGACCTCGGCATGGCCGGTGCGGCCGGTGCAGATCTGCTCGTAGCTCGGGTTCAGGGTCTGACCGTTGCTGTAGCCCGATTCGACGTCCAGCACGCCCTGCACCCGGTCGAACACCGCCTCGGTGCACCAGAAGCAGCCTCCGCCGAGCACGATGGTTTCGGTGGGCGACGGTGAGGAAGACATGGCGCGGCTCCGGGTGGGTTGGAAAAAGCGGGGACCGGTATTGTCGCGGCTTGACGGGCCGGATGCCGGTCACTACATTACTAACCCGTCAGTCATTAACGCCATGGCCTCCCCCCGCTCCCTCGTCGACAAGTTCTGCCCGCTGCCGTCCAAGCGCGAGCGGCGCAAGGAGGCGCGTCCGGGCGAGCTGCTGGCGGCGGCGCTCGACCTGTTCGTCGAAAAGGGCTTTGCCGCCACCCGCTCGGAAGAAGTGGCGGCCCGCGCCGGCGTGTCCAAGGGCACCCTCTTTCTTTACTTTCCGAGCAAGGAAGAGCTGTTCAAGGCCGTGGTGATCGAAAACCTCGGCGGCCGTTTCACAGAGTGGAACGCCGAGTTCGAGGCCTTCGAGGGCACGACGGCCGAGATGCTGCGCTACTGCATGAACGTCTGGTGGGAGCGCGTCGGCCTGACCAAGGCCTCGGGCCTGACCAAGCTGATGATGAGCGAAGGCGGCAATTTCCCCGAGCTGGCGGAGTTCTACCGCGAGCAGGTGGTGCGCCCCGGCCACGAACTCCTGCGACGCATCCTGCAGCGCGGCATCGACCGCGGCGAGTTCGTGCAAATGGACATCGACCACGCCATCTATTCGGTGGTCGCGCCCATGGTGTTCCTCATGCTCTGGAAGCATTCGGCCATGGTCTGCGTCGACGGCGTCAGCACGCTCGACCCCGAAAAATTCATCGCCACCCAGTGCGAAACCGTGCTTTACGGCCTGTGCGTGCGCCCCGGGAGCCCCGCATGACGCCCGCCCGATGGCCGACTGGCGCGGTGGCGTCATCGACGCGACCTAAAATTGAAGGTTTGTCCCGTCCAGAGCCTTCAAGGAAAGCCACGCCATGAACCCCACGCCCACCCTCGAGCGCTTGCGCTTCAACATGATCGAACAGCAGATCCGTCCCTGGGACGTGCTGGAGTCGGACATCCTCGAGCTGCTGGCCGAGATTCACCGCGAAGACTACGTGCCCGACGCGCACCGCACGCTGTCCTTCTTCGACATGGAGCTGCCGCTGCTCGACGGCTCGGTGCCCGGCGAATTCATGCTGTCGCCCAAGGTCGAGGCCCGCACCCTGCAGGACCTGCACATCCAGAAGCACGAATCGGTGCTCGAGATCGGCACCGGCTCCGGCTTCATGGCCGCCCTGCTCGGCGCCCGCGCGGCCCAGGTGCTGTCGCTCGAGATCAACCCCGTGCTGGCCGCCCGCGCCGCCGAGACGCTGCGCAGCAACGGCGTGACCAACGTCGAAGTGCGCCACGCCGATGGCGCCGTGCCCCTGGCCAGCGGCCCGAGCTTCGACGTGATCGTGCTCAGCGGCTCGGTCGCGCGCATTCCGCAGAACCTGCTCGGTTCGCTCAAGGTCGGCGGCCGCCTGTCGGCCATCGTCGGCGACGAGCCCATGATGCGCGCCCATTTCGTGACCCGCACCAGCGAAAGCAAGTGGGACACGATCCAGCCCTGGGACACCGTGGCGCCGCGCCTGCTGAACTTCCCCGAGCCCTCGCGCTTCGCCTTCTGATCGAGCGGCCCACCGAATGATCGATCAAGTCCGCCCCGCCGACCTGGCCGCCTGGTTCGCACAGGACGCCGACGCCGCCCCGGTGCTGCTCGACGTGCGCGAGCCCTGGGAGCTGCAGACGGCGAGCGTCGCGCCGCAGGGTTTCACGCTGGTCTCGATCCCGATGAACGAGATCCCCGGCCGGCTGGCCGAACTCGCCGGCGGCGACGGACAGCCCGCGCCCCGCATCGCCTGCCTGTGCCACCACGGCGCCCGCAGCCAGCGCGTGGCCGCTTTTCTGCACCAGAACGGCTTTGACTCGCTCGCCAACGTGGCGGGGGGCATCGACGCCTGGTCCGCGCAGCACGACCCGAGCGTGCCGCGCTACTGATTCTTTCCCTCCCAAGGACGTTCAATGCCTCCCAGGCCCCGGCTTCTGCCTCTTTCCGCAGCCCTCGCAAGCGCCATTGCGAGCCTGCTCGCACTGCCGGCCCAGGGCCAGACACTGAACGAACTCTACGATTCCGCGCGCGGCTTCGATGCCACCTACCAGGGCGCGCGGGCCCAGTACGAGGCCAACCTGGCGCGCGCCGCGCAGGCCAAGGCCGGCATCCTGCCGGCCGTCGGGCTCACCGCGGGCGTGAACCGCAGCAACCTGGACATCGACACCCTGACCGGCACCGGCCGCGGCAGCAGCGCCTCGCGCGACTTCACCACGCAGAACGTCGGCATCAACGCCACGCAGCCGCTGTACCGCCCCGCCAACTGGGCCACCTACGAGCAGGGCAAGCGCCAGGCCGAGGTGGCGCAGGCGGTGCTCACCATCGCCGAGCAGGACCTGATCGTGCGCGTGAGCCAGGCCTACTTCGACGTGCTCGCCAGCCAGGACAGCCTGGCCCTGGTGCGCGCGCAGAAGGTGGCCGTGGCCGAGCAGCTGGCCTCGGCCAAGCGCAATTTCGAGGTCGGCACCTCCACCATCACCGACTCGCGCGAGGCCCAGGCCCGCTACGACCTCGTGATCGCCCAGGAAATCGCCGCCGAGAACGACCTGCAGGTCAAGAAGGTGGTGCTCGACCAGCTGGTCGGCCGCCCGGGCAGCGTGCCCGTGCCGCTGGCCGCGCCGGTCGTGCTGCCGACCGCGCAGCCCGCCGACATCAACGCCTGGGTGGCGCAAGCCGACGAGGTGCATCCGGCGATCCGCCAGGCGCGCCTGGGCCTGGACGTGGCCGGGCTCGAGGTGCAGAAGGCGCAGGCCGGCCACAAGCCCACGCTGGACGCCAACCTCGGCTACAACGTCACGCGCAACCCGACCGGCACCAGCACCAGCACGGTGGGCACGCGCGTCAACGCCGCCACGGTCGGCGTCACCTTCAACCTGCCGCTGTTCGCGGGCTTTGCCACCGAGAACCGCATCAAGGAAACGCTGGCCCTCGAAGACCAGTCGCGCAGCGTGCTCGAGGGCACGCGCCGCAGCGTGGCGCAGGCCACGCGCGCGGCCTACCTCGGGCTGGTGTCGGGCGCCGGCCAGGTGAAGGCGCTCGAAGCGGCCGAATCCTCCAGCCAGAGCGCGCTCGACGCCAACAAGCTGGGCTACCAGGTGGGCGTGCGCATCAACATCGACGTGCTCAACTCGCAGAGCCAGCTGTTCCAGACCAAGCGCGACCTCGCGCAGGCGCGCTACAACGTGCTGCTGGGCAACCTGAAGCTGCGCCAGGCCAACGGCACGCTGACGACCGACGACATGAACGCGATCAACGCGACGCTGGCACGCAACGGCAGCGCGCCTGCGGTGCCTGCCGCGACGACGGGTGCGCCTGTGGTGCCCGTGACGCCGCCGGCCATTCCGGTGGTGCCGCCGGTGCCGGTGCAGCCGTTCAACCCGCCCGCGCCGACGATGCCGTCGGCACCGCCGCCGCCGGTGATCCTGAACCCGCCGGTGCGCTGACCCGGCAACGGGCCGCTCAATCCAGCGTGGGTTCGGCCCGCGCCGCTTCGGGCGGCGCGCTGTCGTCGCCGGCCACCGGTGTCGTCACCGGCTCCGCCGCCTGCGCAATCGCCAGCACCGCCGCCGCCGTACGTTCGGCCGCGCCACGGTTCGACGACGAAAAGGCCAGCGCGGCCTGCGCCATCACGGCGCGGCGCTCCGGGTTCTCGACCAGCTTGAGCGCCGCCGTCACGGCCTGCTCCATGCCCTCGACGCGCAGCGACGCGCCCGCCGCGAGCGACAGCTGCGCCGCCTCGGCAAAGTTGAAGGTCGAGGGGCCCATGACCACCGGGCAGCCGCAGGCCGCCGGCTCGATGAGGTTCTGTCCGCCCAGGGGCTCGAAGCTGCCGCCGAGCAAGGCCACGTCGGCCAGGCCGTAGTACAGCGCCATCTCGCCCAGCGAATCGCCGAGCCAGATCTCGGCCTCGGCCGGCTGGCCGGCCGCGCTGCGGCGCGCCACGGCGAAGCCTTCGGCCTCGATGAGCGCCGCCACTTCGTCGAAACGCTGCGGATGGCGCGGCACGATCATCCATTGCACGTCGTGCACGCGCTTGGCGATCGAGCGGATCGCGCCCTGCTCGGGCGGCACCGGCGAGGTGGCGCCGAAGCGCTTGAGCACCTCGAGCAGCAGGCGTTCTTCGCCGTCGCGCGAGCTGGCCAGCACGACCATCGGGCGCGGCAGGTGCTCGCGCAGCGACACGGCCGTGGCCAGTTGCCGCGCGTCGGGCGTGGCGTCGAACTTGAGGTTGCCGTAGATCCCGGCCACCTTGGCGCCCAGCGACACAAGCCGGTGCGCGTCGGCCTCGGTCTGCGCCCAGACGGCGGCGAGCGCCGAGTAGGCCGGCCGCGCCAGCCCGCTGAGCCGTTCGGCCGCGGCGCGCGATTTCTCGTTGAGCCGCGCATTGGCCAGCACCAGCGGAATGCGGCGCTCGGCGCAGGCGGCGGCCATCTCGGGCCAAACCTCGGTTTCCATCAGCACGCCGATGCGCGGCTGGAAGCGGTCGAGAAAGCGGGCGACGGCGCCCGGCGTGTCCCACGGCTGCCAGACCTGCGTGTCGCCCGGCTCGAGCAGCTTGGCGCCCTCTTCGCGGCCCGTGGCAGTGCCGTGCGTGAGCAGGATCGGAATGCCCGGGTACTGGCGACGCAGCTCGGCGATCAGGATGGCGGCGGCGCGCGTCTCGCCCAGCGAGACGGCATGCACCCAGCACTGGGCAAAGCCGGTGGTGGCGTCGTCGTAGTGGCCGAAGCGCTCTTCGACAGCCACGGCATAGCCGGGCTCGGCGATGGCGCGGCGGCGCAGCTTGCGGCGGACCAGCGGTTGGACGGCGGTGGTGAAGACGCCGTAGAGGCGAAGCAGCAGGGAACGCACAGGTTCTTCAGTGGGCAGCAGCGGCCAGCGTGGCGTCGGGCTTGACCGTTCGCAGCACCGCAAGCATCTCGGTCTCGATGCGTTGGAGCGCCGCCTCGGTCTGGCCTTCGAAGCGCAGCACCAGCACGGGGGTGGTATTGGAAGCGCGGATCAGCCCGAATCCATCGGGCCAGTCCACGCGCAGGCCGTCGATGGTCGAGACCTGGGCGGGCGCGTCGAAGCGCGCGTTCTGCACGAGCTGGGCGACCAGCGCGTGCGGCTCGCCTTCGGCGCAGGCGACGTTCAGTTCGGGGGTCGAGAAGCTGGTGGGCAGCGCATTGAGCACGGCGTTCGCGTCCGGGTGCTTGCTCAGGATCTCGAGCAGGCGGCAGCCGGCGTAGGTGCCGTCGTCGAAGCCGTACCAGCGCTCCTTGAAGAAGATGTGGCCGCTCATCTCGCCGCCCAGCGGCGAATCGATTTCCTTCATCTTCGCCTTGATGAGCGAGTGGCCGGTCTTGTAGATCATCGGCGTGCCGCCCGCGGCCTCGATGGCCGGCGCCAGGCGCTGCGAGCACTTCACGTCGTAGACGATGGTGCCGCCGGGCACGCGCGAGAGCACGTCCTGCGCAAAGAGCTGCATCTGGCGGTCGGGGAAGATGTTCTGGCCGTCCTTCGTGACGATGCCCAGGCGGTCGCCGTCGCCGTCGAAAGCCAGGCCCAGCTCGGCCCCGCCCTTGGCCAGTTCGGCCATCAGGTCCCGGAGGTTGTCGGGCTTGCTCGGATCGGGGTGGTGGTTGGGGAAGTTGCCGTCGACCTCGCTGAACAGCTCGACCACGTCGCAGCCGATGGCGCGGAAGATGGCCGGTGCGGTCGCGCCCGCGATGCCATTGCCCGAATCGACCACGATCTTCATGGGGCGTGCGAGCTTGATGTCGCCCACGATGCGCTGCACGTAGGCGTCGGTCACGTCGACCTTGCGCACGCTGCCGCCGGGCGCCAGCGTGGCGCTGCCGTCTTCCATGGTCTTGCGCAGGCCCTGGATCTCGTCGCCGTAGATCGCGCGGCCGGCCAGCACCATCTTGAAGCCGTTGTAGTCCTTCGGGTTGTGGCTGCCCGTGACCTGGATGCCACTGGTGCACAGCGTGTGGGCCGCGAAGTACAGCATCGGGGTCGTGACCGCGCCGATGTCGATCACCTCGACGCCGGTGGCGACCAGGCCGTCGATCAGCGCGTCCACCAGCGCCGGGCCCGACAGGCGACCGTCACGGCCCACGGCCACCGCGGTCTCGCCGGCCGCGCGGGCTGCGCTGCCGAAGGCACGGCCCAGCGCCTCGGCCACTTCGACATCGAGACTGAGGGGCACGACGCCACGGATGTCATAGGCCTTGAAGATCGATGCGCTGAGCTGCATGAAGGGCGGGGTCACTGTTGGTTCGGAGTCGGGCATTGTAGGCAACGCGTTGTAGACATCGATGTCCGAAAACGGCCAGTTGAAACGAGTCGAAACCGTATCATTTCCCCATGTCTACCGCCCACGCCCCCTCCGAAGTGCTCGAGAGCGACGCCTGCTACCTGGCGATGAAGACGCACGACGCGCGCTTCGACGGCTCGTTCTTCACGGCCGTGACCTCCACCGGCATCTACTGCCGGCCGGTGTGTCGCGTGAAGCTGCCGCGGCGCGAGAACTGCCGTTTCTTCCGCCACGCGGCCCAGGCCGAGGCCGCAGGCTTTCGGCCCTGCCTGCGCTGCCGGCCCGAGCTGGCACCGCGCGCGGCCAGCTGGTCGACCGAAGATGCCTCGCGCATCCTGGCGCTGCAGGCGGCGCGGCTCATCGACGAGCCCGACGCCTGGTCCGAAGAAGGCCCCGGCGCGGCGCAGATCGCGGCGCGCCTGGGCGTGAGCGACCGCCACCTGCGGCGCATCTTCGAGGCGCAGTTCGGCGTGTCGCCGCTGCAGTACCTGCAGACGCGCCGCCTGCTGGCGGCCAAGCAGCTCATCGCCGACACGCGCCTGCCGATGACGCAGGTGGCGCTGGCCAGCGGCTTCGCGAGCGTGCGGCGCTTCAATGCAGCCTTCGTGGAGCATTACGGGCTCAACCCGAGCGCGCTGCGCCGCGCGGGCGGCACCGAGGGCGGTGAAGGCAAGGCCATCGAGGTGCGGCTGGGCTTTCGCCCGCCCTACGACGCCAACGCCATGCTCGGCTTCTTCGCACGGCGCGCGCTGCGCGGCGTCGAGACCGTGCACACCGCCGACGGCAAGGAGCCCGCCAAGGGCAGCACGCCCACCTATGTGCGGCTGGCGCGCACCCTGCGCGTGCAGCAGGGCGGGCAGACGCACGCCGGCTGGCTGCAGCTGCGCTTCGACCTCGAACGCGAGCAGGTGCTGCTGGCCGTGAGCGATTCGCTGGCCGCGGTGCTGCCCATCGTCATCAGCCGCGCCCGCGCGCTGTTCGACCTCGACGCGGAACCGATGGCGATCAACGCAGCGCTGCATGCGGCCTTTCCGCACGGCGACGGGCTGCGCGTGCCGGGCACGGTCGACGGCTTCGAGCTCGCGGTGCGCGCGGTGCTGGGCCAGCAGATCACCGTGGCCGCGGCGCGCACGCTGGGCTCGCGGCTGGTCGAGGCCTTCGGCGACGCGATCGACACGCCCATCGACGGCCTGAGCCGCCTCTTCCCCACGCCCGCCGCGCTGGCAGCGGCCAGCGGCGATGCGCTCGGGCAGCTGGGCATCGTGCGCCAGCGGCAGGCCGCGCTGCAGGCCATCGCGCGCGAAGTGGCCTCGGGCCGGCTGGCGCTGCATGCGGGCGCCGACGTGCCCTCGACCCTCGCGGCGCTGCAGGAGCTGCCCGGCATCGGCGCCTGGACCG
The DNA here is from genome assembly GCF_009811375.1 of Variovorax boronicumulans. Lineage (NCBI taxonomy): Bacteria > Pseudomonadati > Pseudomonadota > Betaproteobacteria > Burkholderiales > Comamonadaceae > Variovorax > Variovorax boronicumulans. Next base: position 837,263 of record NZ_BKDH01000001.1, on the reverse strand, counting down.
CGCAGTACATCGCGATGCGCGCGCTGCGCTGGCCCGACGCCTTTCCCGCCGGCGACGTGGCCCTGCAGAAGGCGCTGGGCGTGACCACCGCGCGCGCCGCGGGCGAGGCCTCGCAGGCCTGGCGCCCCTGGCGCAGCTACGCCGTGCTGCGGGCCTGGCACACGCCGCCCGCGCCCTCCGAACCGGCATCGGCCGCCGCGCCGACCGCCACTTCTTCCGACCTCGCAACGGCAGGCCCCGTGCCTGAAAGACCATGAAATTCAAACGCACCGTCATCTACACCTCGCACACCGACACGCCGCTGGGCGGCGTCACGATGGCCGCCACCGACCAGGGCCTGGCCGGTGTCTGGTTCGATCATCAGCGCCACTGGCCCGACACCACGGGCTGGCAGACCAAGGACGACCACCCCGCGCTGGTCGAGGCCGCCGCGCAGCTGCGCGACTATTTCGCGGGCCGTCGCAGCCACTTCGACATGCAGCTCGACCTGTCGCACGGCACCGCCTTCCAGCAGGGCGTGTGGCAGGCGCTGCTCGCCATCCCGGCCGGCGAGACCACGACCTACGGCGCGTTGAGCCAGCGCGTGGGCAACCCGGCCGCGGTGCGCGCGGTCGGCGCGGCGGTCGGGCGCAACCCGATCAGCGTGATCGTGCCCTGCCACCGCGTGCTCGGTGCAGACGGCTCGCTGACCGGTTACGCTGGCGGGCTCGAGCGCAAGACGGCCTTGCTCGAACTCGAGACCGGCAAGTAAGACAGAAGAAAACACCGCCCATGGCGCAGCGCCACATGCCCTCGATGTGGCGCCGCGCCAATCCCCAAAGAGACGCATGACCACAACGAACAACAACACCACCGTCGCTCCCTCGCCTTCGCCCGCCCCCGCCGCGCTCGCACCGAAGGCGTGGCTCGTCGACCTCGTGCTGCTGGGGGCGCTGTGGGGCGCCTCTTTCCTGTTCATGCGCATCGGCGCGGCGGAGTTCGGCGCGCTGCCCACGGCCGCCGTGCGCGTGGTCATCGCGGCGCTGTTCCTTCTGCCGATCGCGCTGCTGCGCGGCCAGGGGCCGTCGATCGCCAAGCACTGGAAGGCCAGCCTCACGGTCGGCATCTTCAACTCGGGCATGCCCTTCGCGCTCTTCTGCTTTGCGCTGCTGACCATCAACACCGGCCTGGCGGCGGTGCTCAACGCCACCACGCCGATGTTCGGCGCGCTGGTGGCCTGGGCCTGGTTCCGCGAGCGGCCGAACGGCTCGCGCCTCGTCGGCCTGGTGATCGGCTTCGCGGGCGTCGCGATGCTCGCCAGCCGCAGCGCCGGCCTGCATGCCGGCGCCAGCAACCACGCCGCGCTGTGGGCCGTGCTGGCCTGCCTGGCGGCCTGCCTGTGCTACGGCATCTCGGCCAGCGCCACGCGGCGCCATCTGTCGGGCGTGCCCGCGCTGACCACGGCCACCGGCAGCCAGATCGGCGCCAGCCTGTTCCTCGCGCTGCCCGCGATCTGGCTCTGGCCCGCGCAGATGCCCAGCCTGCGCGCGTGGCTGGCGCTGCTGGCCCTGGGCATCGCCTGCACGGGCGTGGCCTACATCCTGTTCTTCCGGCTCATCGAGCGCGCCGGCCCGGCCCGCGCCCTCACCGTGACCTTCCTCGTGCCGGTGTTCGCGCTGTTCTACGGCGCCGTGTTCCTGGGCGAGCAGATCACGCAGTGGATGCTGATCTGCGCCTTCGTGATCGTGTGCGGCGTGGCGCTGTCGACCGGCATCGTCAAGCTGCCGTCGCTGCGCAAGGCCGCGGGCTGAGTTTTCTTCAGACCACGCCTGCGACCACGTTCACCGACAGGGCCAGCACCAGCATGTTGAAGGCGAAGGCGAGCACGCTGTGGACCAGCGTGATGCGCCGCATCTCGTGCGAGGTGGCCTGCACGTCCGACACCTGCGAGGTCATGCCGATCACGTAGGCGTAGTAAATGAAGTCGAAGTAGTCGGGCGCCTCCTTGCCCGGAAAGTCGAGCCCGCCGTCGGAGGCGCTGTCCTTGCGGTCGATGTAATAGCGGTGCGCGTAGTGGAAGGCGTAGATCGTGTGCATCATGAGCCACGAGCCCGCCAGCGCCACCAGCCCCAGCGCCACGTGCGCGCCGCGCGCCCAGCCGCTGAGCTGGCGCACCTGCTGCAGCAGCATCGCGATGGCGACCACGCTCACGCCCACCGCCACCAGCATCGACACCAGGATCACGACGTTGGGCTGGTCCAGCTGCTGCGCGCGCTCGCGCGTGCGCTGGGCATCGAAGGTCTCGGCCAGCCACCAGCTGAGCACCTGGTACACCGCCACGCCCGCGCACCAGCCGGCCAGCGCGCGCGCCGTGAGGCCCATCGGCCAGGGCACGAGCGCCACCGCGACGGCCGCCGCGGCCCCGTAGAGAAGACGCTGGGGACCGGTGGTGGTGGAAAGGTGTTCGCGCATGGGCGGACTGTAGCGCCGCGGCATGCATCGGCGTGCGATCGGCAATTTCCTACAGGCACATCGGCCAACGGCGCATGCGCAGCGCGATGCCTCGTCACTAAGGTGATGCGGTTTCAGGGAGCCTCAGCCCGGAGGCATCGCGCCATGCACATGCCCGAGGCATCTTTCACCCGAAGGATTTCTTTCATGCTGTTGCTTCGTTCGCGTCCGTTCGACCGGACCGCGAGATTCGGCGCCCTGGGCGCCCTGGCCGGAACCGGCGCCCTCTCCCTTCTCTGCTTCGCGCCCTTTGCTGCGGCCGAGCCCTCGCCGGCGCTGGACCGATTCAGCTTCTCGGTGGGGGCCTTCAGTGCCGATCCCAAGTTCAGCGCCTCGGTCGAAACCCCCTACGGCGTGCTGCGCTCGAACGAGCTCAAGCCGGGACGCGTGACCATGCCGCGCATCTCGGCCGACGTGCTGATCGGCGACAGCCAGGGCCTGTCTTTCGACTACTACCGCTACAAGCGCGACTACGAAGGGCAGGTCGCGGGCAACACCTCGTTCGGCAGCTTCGGCTCGCTGAGCGCCATCGGCAACGCGAACCTCTCGGCCCAGCTCGACTTCGCCAAGCTCGCCTACAAGTGGTGGCTCGGTTCGGGCAACACCGTCTTCGGGCTGGGCGCCGGCGCGGCCTATTACCGCGCGACGCTCGGCGCCAGTGCGCTGGTCGGCGTGAACGGGCAGGTGCGTTCGGTCAGCGAGCGTTCGAGCGACAACGCCATCGCGCCCCTGCTCGAGGTCGGCGTGCGCCACGCGATCACGCCCGACCTTCGGCTGTTCGCCGACGCCTCCGGCGTGTGGAAAAGCAGCGGTCGCTTCCACGGCAACATCTACAACGCCGCAGCCGGCGTGGAGTGGTTTCCGGTGAAGAACGTGGGCCTGGTGCTGTCGTATGGCGTGACCAACATCGACCTCACGCGCGAGGGCGGCTTTGCCGATTCGCGCCTGAAGGTGCGGCTGCAGGGGCCCTCGGCCTTCCTCAAGGCCCGCTTCTGACGCGGCCCCGGCGGGCGGCCGGCGCCGCATAGCCACTCTTCGCAAGACCGGCAGGCGGTGCCGGTCTTAGTCTGCGCTCCGATCGAACACCCCCAACGACCGGAGACACGCCCCCATGCCCGCCGCCCGTACCGAGCCCACGCCCTCCTCCTTCCAACGCATCGCCCGCATCGCGCTGGGCGACGTGATCCACCGCAGCGCGCGGCGCTTCGGCGCGCGCACCGCGCTCATCGAAGGCGAGCACCGCATGAGCTACAGCGAGCTCGACGCCGCATCGAACCGCTTCGCGCACCACCTGCTGGGCCTGGGCCTGGCCAGCGGCGAGCGCGTGGCCATGCTGTGCAACAACTCGATCGAGATGGTGGTCGCGCTGATCGGCATCCAGAAGGCCGGCCTCGTGTGGGTGCCGATCAACACGGCGCTCGCGGTCGATGCCATCGGCTACATCCTCGAACACGCCGAAGCGCGGCACCTGGTGATCGACACCGCGCTGCACGCCAAGCCCGAGCTGCGCCAGCTGCTGGACAGGGCGGGCGTCTCGCCGCTGCTGTGCGTGCTCGACGGCGACACGCCGCCGCCCGGCATGCCCACCGTGGCGCAGGCCATCGCGCAGGGCCCCGCCACGCTGCCCGACGTGGCCATCGACAGCGACCAGCTCGCGCTCATCATGTACACCAGCGGCACCACCGGCCGGCAGAAGGGCGTGATGCATTCGCACGCCTCGGTGCACTCGGTGCTCCAGAGCAACATGCTCGAATGGGGCGGCGGCCCCGCGCACCACGACGTGTGGAGCAACGTGCTGCCGCTGTTTCACTGCGGGCAGCACACGGTGCTGATGTCGGCGCTCGCGGTGGGCGGCACGAACGTCATCCTGCGCGGCTTCGACCCCGGCGCGATGCTCGCCGCCATCGAGCGCCACAGGATCACCGTGACGGTCGGGCTGCCCATGATGTACGGCGCGCTGCTGGCCCACCCGCAGCGCGAATCGCGCGACCTGTCGAGCCTGCGGCTGTGCGTGTATGCGATGGCGCCGATGTCGCGCACGCTGCTGCTGCGCCTGCTCGATGCGCTGTGCCCGAACTTCGCGCTGGCCTCGGGGCAGACCGAGATGTACCCCGGCGCCACCATCTTCGAGACGCACCAGCAGCGCGAGCGCTTCGGCTCGTACTGGGGCGTGGGCACGCTGGTGAACGAGGTCGCGGTGATGGGCGACGAGGGCGAGCTGCTGGCACCGAACCAGGTCGGCGAGATCGTCTTTCGCGGGCCGAACGTGATGCTCGGCTATTACAAGGACCCGCAGGCCACGGCCCACGCGCAGCGCTTCGGCTGGCACCACTCGGGCGACCTGGGCAAGCTGGACGACGACGGGCAGCTGATCTTTCTCGACCGGCTCAAGGACATGGTCAAGTCGGGTGGCGAGAACGTGCCCTCGCTCAAGGTCGAAGAAGTGCTGCTGCGCCACCCGGGCGTGCTCAATGCGGCGGTGGTCGGCCTGCCGCACGAGCGCTGGGGCGAGGCCATCACGGCTTTCGTCACGCGCCGGCCCGATGCGCCGGCAGAGTTCTCGGAAGCCACGCTCACGGCGCACTGCAAGGAGCACCTCGGTGGCTTCGAGGTGCCCAAGGACATCGTCTTCCTGCCCGCGCTGCCGATGACCTCGACGGGCAAGATCCAGAAGTTCGAGCTGCGCCAGGCGCACCAGGGCCACTACCAGCGCGACTGAATCCGCATCAGGGCGACTGCAGCTTCTGCAGCAGCGACGCCCGCACTTCCTTCTTGAGCACCTTGCCGACCTTGGAGCGCGGCAGGTCGGCCCACACCTCGACCTGCTTGGGCGCCTTCACGCTGCCGATGCGCGACTTGACGAAGGTCTTGATCGCCTCGGCATCCACGCTGCGGCCCGCATGCAGCTGCAGCACGGCCACCACGCGCTCGCCCCACTTTTCGTCGGGCAGGCCGACGACAGCGCTGTCCTGCACGTCGGGGTGCTGCATCAGCACCTGCTCCACCTCGGCGGAGTAGACGTTGAAGCCGCCCGAGATGATCATGTCCTTGGCGCGGTCGACGATGTACAGGAAGCCGTCGCCGTCGAGGTAACCGATGTCGCCCGTGTGGTGCCAGCCGTGGCGCGAGGCCTCCTGCGTGGCCTTCGGATCCTTGTAGTAGCCGCGCATCACGAGCGAGCCGCGCACCACGATCTCGCCGCTCTCGCCCGTGGGCAGCAAAGCGCCCTCGCCGTTCATGATGCCGACCTGCACCAGCGGCCCGGGCCGCCCCGCCGAGGCCAGGCGCTGGCGCGCCACAGAGCCATCGGCATTGAAGTGATCGCGTGGCGGCATCATCGAGACCATCATCGGCGCCTCGGTCTGGCCGAAGAGCTGGGCCATGACGGGGCCGATCTTGTCGAGCGCCTCTTCGAGCCGCGCGGCCGACATGGGCGCGGCGCCGTACCAGAAGCACTGCAGCGAGTCGCGCTTCGTCTGCGCCAGCTCCGGGTGCTGCAGCAGCATGTAGATCAGCGTCGGCGGCAGGAAGGTGTGGGTGACGCGCCGGCGCTCGATGAGCGCGAGGAACTCGCTCAGGTCGGGCTTGGGCATGATGACCACGCGCCCGCCCAGCGCCATCACCGGCAGGCACAGCACGCCGGCCGCATGCGTGAGCGGCGCGAGCGCCAGGTACACGGGCCGGCCTTCGAACGGGTAGCCCATGAGGGTCAGCGCCGACATGGCCTCCAGGTTGCCGCCCGAGAGCATCACGCCCTTGGGCTGGCCGGTGGTGCCGCCGGTGCCGGCGATCATGGCCACGTCGTCGGGCGGTGCGATGTCGATCGGCGCATCGTCCAGCCCGTCGAGCCATTCGTCCATGGCGGGCGCGAAGGCCTGCCGCTGGTCGAGGCACACCAGCGCCTTCAGTTTCGGCAGCTGCGCGCGCATCTGCTCGACCATGGGCGCGTAGTTGCTGTGGAACACGAGGCAGGCGCAATCGAAGGTGTCGAGCACGAAGGCGTTCTCGCTGGCTTCGTTGCGCGGGTTGATCGGGCACCACACGCCACCGGCGCGCGAGATGCCGAACACCGTGGCGAAGGCCAGGGCGTCGTTGCTCGAGAGCACCGCCACCTTGTCCCCGGGCTGGATGCCCGCGCGCTGCAGGCCGCGCGCCACGCGCCAGCTGATGCGTTGCACCTGGCCGTAGCTCAGGTCGGCGTCGCCCATGGTGAGGCACGGCGAATCGGCGCCCTGCTGGGCGCCTTTGTCGAGGTAGTCGACGAGGCGCATGCGCGTCAGCCCATCCGCGTGAGCACGGGTTCCTGCACCAGCCCGAAGCTGCGCAGCGCCCCCAACAGCTCGCGGTGCCCGAAGGCCTGGCAGCCCGAGGCAAAGCCGGCGCGGCGCGGTGCCTGCTGCAGCAGCGAGGCCGCGGCATAGGCCTGCAGCAGGCCGGTCTGCTTGTAGTTGCAGTTGCCGAAGATCACGCAGTGCGCGCGGCCCAGCGGACCGGAGGCATGCACCGAATCGACCGACTTGTTGATGCGCGGGTTCTCGCGCGGCGGCATGGTGTTCATCACGCCCGCGGCCGTCTGGGCCAGCGCGGCATAGCGGTCTTCGTCGTTCATGCCTTCGGTGGCCTTGAGCGCGGCGGCCACGATCTGCGGCACGCCCAGCATCAGCGGCTTGTTGAAGACGCCGCCGAGCACCTTCACGTTGGCCACGCGCGGGTCGCGCTTGAACCACACCGGGTGCGAGGTGCCGCCCCAGGGCAATGCCAGTGCGGCTTCGTGCTGGCCGGGAATCGACAGGTGGTACAGGCCCGCGTCGGGCTGCCACTCGACGTACTGGTTCTGCTCCAGGTAGAAGGCCTTGGACGTGGCTGCGTTCACCAGGATGGTCTGCGTCGACGCGATGGTCGGGCTGCCGCCCCAGAACACGGCGATGTCGAGCGTGTCCAGGCCGGGCGTTTCCAGGCACAGCTGCGCCGCGATTTCGCCGGTGGTGTACATCTGGGCCAGGCCGGGCGACAGCAGCAGGCCTGCAGCGGCGAACTTGGCGCCGTACTTCTGGTCGAGCGTGATGAGCCAGTCTTGTTCGCCGGTGGTGTCGGTGTAGTGGCAGCCGGCGGCCAGGCAGGCATCGACCACCTCGGGACCGAACTTGGCGAACGGCCCCACCGTGTTGAGCACGACCGAGGCGCCGGTGAAGAGCTCGGTGAGTGCCTGGACCGTGTGCGCGACCTCGACCACTTCGTAGTCCGCGGTCTCGATGCCGGGCACGTTCGACTTCATCGCGGCCTCGAGCTTCTCCGCGCTGCGGCCCGCCGCAATGAAGGGGATGTGGTACTCGCGCAGGTACTCGCAGACCAGGCGCCCGGTGTAGCCGGAGGCGCCGTAGACGATGACGGGTTTCTTCTTGCTGCTCATTGTTTCTCTCCTGGTTGATCGCTCACATGCCCATGCCGCCGTCCACCGCGAGGCCCGCGCCGGTGATGAACCGGGCGGCGTCGGAGCAGAGGAAGACCACCACGTCGGCCATGTCGCCGATCTCGCCGAGGCGGCCCAGCGGCGTCTGGCCGATGACGTCGCCCACGGCGGCCTCGACGCTGGGCGCGAGCCCCGCGGCCACGATGTCGTTGGCGAGCTTCATGCCCATGTCGGTGGGCACGAGCCCGGGATAGATGCAGTTGACGCGCACACCGTAGCCCAGCTTGCCGGACTCCATGGCCGCCACGCGCGTGGCGCGGTCGACCGCCGACTTGGTCGCCGAGTAGCCGGCAATGGCGGGAAAGGCGATGGTGGCCGCGACCGAGGCGATGTTGACCACCGCCCCGCCGCCGCCCGCGCTGCCGCCGGGGCGCATGGCGCGAAAGGCGTGCTTCATGCCCAGCAGCGTGCCGGCCACGTTCACGTCGAGCATGCGGCGCAGGTCGTCGCCGTCGACGTCGACCACCAGCGAGGTGATCTCGATGCCGGCGTTGTTGACCAGGATGTCGAAGCCGCCCAGCGCCTTCACCGTGGCTTCGGTGGCAGCAGCCCAATCGCCGTCCTTCGTGACGTCGAGCGGGACGAAGCCCACCTTCGCTCCTTCGGCGGAGAGCCGCTGCGCGGTCTCCTTGCCCAGATCGGCGAGCACGTCGCCGATCATCACCGACGCACCCGCCTGCGCCAACGCCTGGGCGATGCCCGCGCCGATGCCGCGCGCACCCCCCGTCACCAGGGCCTTGCGCCCCGTCAAGTCGAACTTGGCCATCACTTGTCTCCTGTGGATATGTGTATGAGATGGAGCGGCCATGCTAGGAATCGACTTGACGAGTGTCAAGAATTTTTTTGACGACTGCCCAAATTTCGTAAAATGCCTCTGGAATGCACGTACGAGGGATTTCCCACGCCGCGTGCTATGGTTTGCAATCACCAGGAAACACAGCGGCCGGCACTCTGCGGCCTGGCTAGAAATGACCACTCATTCACGGGTAAAGAAGCACGCCGGACGGGTGCAGAAGGCACCGGCCGACAAGTTCGAGCAGCGCCGCGCCGAGCTCGGCGAAGCCGCCCTCACCACGCTGGCCACGCTCGGCTACGCGCGCACCAGCCTGCGCGAAATTGCGCAGAACTCCGAGTTCTCGCATGGCGTGCTGCACTACTACTTCAGCGACAAGGTCGACCTCATCGTCTGCAGCGTCAAGCAGTACAAGGCGCGCTGCGTCACGCGCTACGACCACGCAGTCGACACCGCCACGACGTATGACGAGCTCATGGAAGGCTTCCTGCAGAGCCTGGGCGACACGCTGCTAGGCGAAGGCCACGTGCACCGGCTCTGGTACGACCTGCGCTCGCAGGCGCTGTTCGAAGCGGCCTTCCACGACGACGTGGTGCAGATCGACAAGAGCCTCGAAGACATGATCTGGCGCATCATGAGCCGCTTCGCCGAACTCTCCGGCCAGGCGCCGGGCCTGCCGCCCTCGGCCTGCTACGCCCTCTTCGACGGGCTGTTCCTGCAGGCGCTGCTCAAGCACCTCTCGGGCGACACCAAGGCCATCGCCGACATGCAGGCCGACGTGCGGCAATCGATCGAGAGGCTGTTCGCTGCACCCGCCGCGCCGGCCTCCCGCAAGCGGCGCGCCTGACGCCGCCATGGCGCCCTTCAACACCGCCTACCGGCAGACGCTGCTCGCCGGGCGCCTCACCCTGGGCCTGATGACGCCGCTGGCGCGCCCGCCCGGCGCGATGGCCGACCCCGCGTCCGAACTGCAGCTGGCCCGCCTGGCCGACACGCTCGGCTTTGCCGCGCTGTGGACGCGCGACGTGCCCGTGATGGTGCCGCAGGGCGAAGAAACCGCGGTGCTCGACGAGCCCTTCCTCTGGCTCACCGCGCTGGCCGCCGCCACGCAGCGCATCGCGCTCGGCACCGCCGCCGCCGTGCTGCCGCTGCGCCATCCGCTGCACGTGGCCAAGGCCGCGCTCTCGCTCAACCGCCTGTCGAACGACCGCTTCATCCTCGGGCTGGGCTCGGGCGACCGCGAGGCCGAGTTCGCCATCTTCCAACAGGACATCGCGCTGCGCGGCGACGTCTTCCGCGAACGCTGGAACCTCGTGCGCTCGGCGCTCTCGCCCGATGCGCACGAACGCGCCGCGCTGCACGAAGCCACCGGCGGCCACGACCTCATGGCGGCGCCCGCCGCGCGCATCGGCATGCTGGTGGTGGGCTCGGCGCGCCAGTCGCTGCAATGGACCGCCGCCCACGCCGACGGCTGGGCCACCTACCACCGCGACGAGGCGCGCCAGCAGGGCCGCATCGGCCTGTGGCAGACCGCGCTGCGCGAACGCGCGGGCGGCGAGGCCAAGCCCTTCGTTCAGTCGTTGCAGCTCGACCTGCTGGACGATGCCGACGCGCCCGCCGAGCCCATCGAACTCGGTCTGCGCGCCGGACGCCATGCGCTCATCGACTACCTCGACCGCATGGAAGACGCCGGCGTCGCGCACGTGCTGCTGAACCTCGTGCGCAGCAGCCGGCGGCCCGCGCAGGACATCGTCGACGAGCTCGGCCGCGAGGTGCTGCCGCGCCTGCAAGGCCATGCGCGCACGCCGCCAGCCTGACCCGTGCAGAATCCGGCGCTCGCCGTTGTCGCCCCTATTCCAAGGACTTCCCCCATGACCGATCTCTCGCACTTCCCCATCACGAAGAAATGGCCCGCGCAGCACCCCGAGCGCCTGCAGCTGTACTCGCTGCCCACGCCCAACGGCGTGAAGGTGTCGATCCTGCTGGAGGAAACCGGCCTGCCCTACGAGCCGCACCTCGTGAGCTTCGAGACCCAGGACCAGATGTCGCCGGAGTTCCTGTCGCTCAACCCGAACAACAAGATCCCCGCCATCCTCGACCCGAACGGCCCGGGCGGCCAGCCGCTGGCGCTGTTCGAATCGGGCGCGATCCTGCTGTACCTCGCCGAGAAGACCGGCCAGTTCATCCCGAAGGATGCGGCGGCCCGCTACGAGACCATCCAGTGGGTGATGTTCCAGATGGGCGGCATCGGCCCGATGTTCGGCCAGCTCGGCTTCTTCAACAAGTTCGCCGGCAAGGACTACGAAGACAAGCGCCCGCGCGACCGCTACGTGGCCGAATCGAAGCGCCTGCTCGGCGTGCTCGACAAGCACCTGACCGACCGCGCATGGATCATGGGCGACAGCTACACCATCGCCGACATCGCCACCTTCCCGTGGGTGCGCAACCTGATCGGCTTCTACGAGGCCGGCGACCTCGTGGGCTTCAGCGAGTTCAAGAACGTCGCGCGCGTGCTCGAGGCCTTCGTGACGCGGCCGGCGGTGGTGAAGGGCCTGGGCATTCCGAAGCGGGGCTGAAGCCCCGGCAACAGGCCCTAGTTCGCGCTCAAGTCCATGAGCATCCGCGACAGCAAGTAAAGCCGCGGCACCACGCTCTCGACCTCGGCGTACTCCTCCGGCGTGTGGATGCCGCCGCCCACGATGCCGAAGCCGTCGAGCACCGGCACGCCGACACCGGCCACGAGGCTGGCGTCGGCGGCGCCGCCGCTGCTCTCGATGGTGAGCTTCTTGCCGATCTCGCCGTAGATGCCCTCGGCCATGCGCACCAGCTTGTCCGATGCGGGCGAGCGCGGCATCGGCGGCAGGCCGCGCACGAGGCGCACGCGCACCTCGGTCTCGGGGATGAGCTTGTTCTGCGCGATGCGCATGAGGTCCTTCTCGACGCGGTCGAGCTCCTCGGGCGTGGCGGCGCGCACGTCGCCCTTGGCGCTGGCCGACGCGGGGATCACGTTGGTTGGTCCGTTGGCCGTGAGCACCGTGAAGTTGACCGTGGTCTTCTTGGCCGCATCGGCCACCTTCGACAACTGCAGCACCTGGTGCGCGACTTCCATGGCCGCGTTGCGGCCCGCCTCGGGCGCGACGCCCGCATGCGACGCGAGCCCCTTCACCTCGATGAGCGCCGTGGCCGAGCCCTTGCGCTCGACCACGAGGCCGTCGGCCGGGCGACCCGGCTCGAGGTTCAGCGCCACATCGTGCTGCTTGGCCACGCGCTCGATGAGCGCGCTGGTGCCGACCGAGCCCGTCTCTTCGTTGGTGTCGATCAGGAAGGTGATCTGGCCGTAGTCCTTGAAACCGATCTTCTGCAGGATCTTCAGCGCCTGCAGACCGGCCACGACGCCGCCCTTGTTGTCCATCACGCCGGGGCCGTAGGCGCGGCCGTCCTTGATGTAGAAGGGCTTGGCCGCGGCCGTGCCGTCCTTGAACACGGTGTCGATGTGGGCCAGGATGAGGATCTTCTTCTTGCCCTGGCCGGTCAGCGTCGCGACCAGGTTGGTGCCCGGGTGCGGCTCGGCGGGAAAGCTCTCGATGCGCGCGTCGAGCTTGCGCAGTTCGTCCGCGACCATCTCGCGCACCTTGGCCAACCCTTCGGTGTTGGTCGAGCCGGAATCGATGTTGACCATGCGCTCCAGCAGCTGCAGCGTCTCGTCCTTTTGCTGCGTGGCGGCGTCGAGCACGCCCTGGTGCGGCTTCTGGGCCATGGCGTTGACGGCGAGCAAGGCACTGGCCAGCACGGCGCCCTGGCAGGCGGCGCGCGTCCATGAGCGCGGGGTGGAGCGAAGGTGCATGAGGAAGCCTGTTCTTTCTGTTGTGGAGGTTCGTTCGAAGCGAACCTCACACTAGCACCCGCTTCGCGAACGGGTCAAGCCGCGAGGCTCGGCGCCGGCGCCTCGGTGGCCTGCGCGATGCGCCCGGCCTTCATGTGGACGATGCGGTCGGCCACATGAAAGTAGCGGTCGTCGTGCGAGATGACCACCAGCGAATGCCCCTTGGCGCGCAGCTCGGGCAGCAGCTCGGTGTAGAACAGATGGCGAAAGGCCGGGTCCTGGTCGGCGGCCCATTCGTCGAACACCAGCACCGGCCGGCCTTCGAGGTACGCGTGCACCAGCGCCAGCCGCTTGCGCTGGCCGGTCGAGAGGTCGGTGGTGCTGAAGGCGCCGTCTTTCACCGACACCTTGTGCGCGATCTCCAGCCGTTGCAGGTAGGGCAAGGCGGTTTCGGGCAGCGCCTGGTGGCCGCCCTCTTCGCCGGCCACGAGGTCTTCGAACAGGTAGAAGTCCGAGAACACGGTGGTGAAGAGCTGGCGGTAGTCGTCGCGCGTCTGCGGCGTCACGGGCTTGCCGTCGAGCAGCAGCTCGCCATCCACCGGCGCGTACAGGCCCAGCAGCAGCTTGATGAGCGTGGTCTTGCCCGAGCCGTTGTCGCCGACGACGAAGACGATCTCGCGGCGGCCGATGCGCAAATCCACCGGGCCGAGCACGAAGGGCTCTGCGCCCTCCACCGCCGGGAACGCATAGCGCGCGCCGCGCAGCTCGATGGCGTCGTGCAGCACCGGCGTGGCGGGCGGCGCGTGCAGGTCCAGGTGCGGTTCGGGCGTGGCGAAGCGGGCCGACAGGTCACCGATGCGCTCGAACGCCACCTTCGCGCGCCCCAGGTGCGGCAGGGCCGCCACCACCTGGTCGAGCGGGCCTTTCAGAAACAGCAGCACCAGCACGAAGCCGCTGAGCACGACGGGCGCGGTGTCGCGGAACGCGGCCCAGCCGAGGATCAGCGCGATCAGCAAGAAGAACAGCGCCGAGCCGAAGGACGAGGCCAGCACAAAGATGTTGATGGCACGCCGATTGATGTCGTGGATGCGCTCCACCGTGTGCGCCACCTGCTGCTCGTACACCTTGGCGCGGCGCGCGCGGTGCATGCGCAGCTCCTTCGCGCCTTCGCTGATGCCGCGGTAGGCCTTGTGCAGCGCCTCTTCCTGCTCGCGCGCCTTGAAGAAGCCCGAGATGCCGCGCGCATGCGCCAGGCTCTGCACGGTGATGCCCACGAGCAGCGCCCCCAGCAGCAGGCCGAACAGCGGCGGCGAAAGCCACGCCAGGTAACCCAGGCAACCAAGGGAAACGGCCAGCGCGATCATGGTCGAGGCCAGCATGAAGGCCACGTCGCTGATCATGTCGACGTCCTGCGTGAGCACGGGCATCAGGCGGTGCATGCGGTAACGCTCGAGCGCATCGATCGGCGCCGCGAGGATCTTCAGCGCCAGGCTCTTGCGCACTTGCGCCACGAACCGCTGGCCGACCACGTTGTTCGACATGTCGGAGGTGGCGCGCCCGACCAGCGCCACCACGCACAGGCCGATGAAGGTCAGCAGCAGCCCGCCGGCCAGGCCGCCGGGGCGATGCAGCACCTGGTTGATGGTCGCCAGCAGCGCGACGGTCGCGATGCCCGCGCCGATGCCGGTCACGGTCGACAGCGCGATCCACGGGAAGTAGGGCCGCAACAGCCGGACGAGTTCGGACGCGGGGGCGCTGGCGGGTGTGAGGTTCATGCGGCGGACGGTTCGTTGCAAAGGGAGACGGGCTCCCTGCAATGACGTTCGGCGCGCCTGCTTGTTTAGCAGGAAGGCGCAGCGCCTATTGCAGCAGCGGCTGCGCCCCCGCCTCGCGCGCGGCCTCCACCACCGAGGCGCCCGCCAGCGCCCACAGCGTCAGGGCCTCGTCGAGCGCGCGCACATGGCCCGGGTCCTGGCCGAGCCAGGCCACGAGCTGCTCGGCGCGCTCGGGCGACGGTGCGTCGTGCAGCTCGCGAAAAAGCCGCCAGGCCATGCTGAAGGCCGGATCGGAGGGACGGTGTCTCGGGAAGCTCATGGGGATTCGCACGCCTGCACTGCTGTCGATGAGTGAGTAGACGCTCCGTGGGGCACGCTGTTTAGGTGCGGGGCCTGCGTGGACTAAATTTCCCGCGCGCCGGCGCGTCTTCTGCTGCATGCCTGTGCGCCTTCTTCTTCACGCCACCTTCGGCCCCGCCCCGTGATCCCGCTGCTCGCGCCGATCTTCCAGGGCGAGTGGGCGCCCTACGGCGAAACGCTGGCCTGCGCCCCGCACCCGCCGCCCGACGCCGTGCGCGTGGCCGACCTGCTGGCCGACCCGCCGCGCCTGCTGGCGCTGCTGCGCCTGAAGGCGCGCACGCTGAACATGCCGGAGCGCGACCTGCGCGCGGTCGCCTCCGCCTGGAGCATGAACTACCTGCACGCGCTGCTGCCGCCCGTGGCCGCTGCGGCGAGCTTGCTGCAGCACGGCTTTCCGGTCAGGCCCGAGCAGGTCTGGGTCAGCCTCGACGACGCAGACGGCGACCCGGAGTGCTTCCACATCGTCGAGATCGGCACGCCGCGCCCCGGCACCGACACGACCGCGCGCTACGACGTTCTGCTGTGGACGCACCTCGCGCCCCTGTTCGCGCGGCTGACGCAGCTCACGCGGCTGGCGCCCAAGATCCTCTGGGGCAACGCCGTGCGCTACCTCGAGCCGGTGCTGGAAGAAGGCCTGCGCATGAGCGGCCAGGCGCCCGCCGTGGCCGCCGACCTCGAGCACCTGCTGCACCGCCCGACCTGGCCGCAACCGTGCGGCGAGGCGCGCGACAACCCGATGTGCATGCCCGCGCGCCGCGGCGTGCGCGTGGCCGACCGCAGCGCGCCGCCGATCGCGCTGCACCGCCAGTGCTGCCTCTACTACCTCGTGCCGCGGCTGGGCTACTGCGGCGCGTGCCCGCTCTCGCCCGAGTTCGAGCGGGAGCGCTGTGCAAGCACCGCCGACTAAACATCCGGCCGCAGCCCGCGTCTTCCTTCTGCATCCCACACACATCGACCACACCCCGGAGGTTTTGCTTGACCGCCCACGACACTGCATGGCGCTTTCACGCGCATCCCGAAGGCCGGGTGCTGGACGTCCGGCTGGAAGGCACCGCGCTCAAGGTGACGCCGCTCGACGGCGACCGCCACGGCAGCACCTGGGCCCTGCGCGCGCAGCCCGGCACGCCGCGCCTCGAATGGCTGGGCGCTTGCGCGGGCGAGCCTGACGAAGCGCACCTGCTGGCGGCGATCGAGGCGGCCTTTCAGCGCCACCCGGCCGCGCGGCAGCTCGCGCTGCAATCGCCGCTGCCGACCGGCACGCGGCTGGTGGACGCAGGCATCGTCACGCCGGCCGAGGGCGCGCTGCCCACGGTGACGCGCGAAGCCTTCTGGCAATGGCCGCGGGCCTGGCTGCCGCAGCCGCGCGAGCCCTTCGCGCAGCGCTTCGTCGTCACGCAGGGCAAGCGCCATCCGCTGCGCCCCGCCAAGCCGCAGGGCACGGTGTACCGCCGGCACGTCCCGTGGCTGGGTAAGACGCTCACGCTCGACACGGTCGACATCGAACGCGACCTCCCCGCCTTCCACCGGTGGATGAACGACCCCGTGGTCGCCCATTTCTGGGAAGAGGAAGGCGACCTCGCGCGCCACCGCCAGTACCTGGAAGGCATCGCAGCCGACCCGCGCGTGACCGGCCTCGTCGGCCGCTTCGACGGCGAGCCCTTCGGCTACTTCGAGGCCTACTGGGCCAAGGAAGACCGCATCGCGCCCTTCTACGACGCGGCCGACCACGACCGCGGCTGGCATGCGCTGGTGGGCGAGGCGCGCTTTCGCGGCAAGCCCTTTCTCACGGCCTGGATGCCGTCGGTGTCGCACTACCTGTTCCTGGACGACCCGCGCACGCAGCGCCTGGTGATCGAGCCGCGCGCCGACAACGAAAAAATGATCCGGAGCCTGGGCCGCTGCGGCTACGCCCATGTGAAGGAGTTCGACTTTCCGCACAAGCGCGCCCTGCTGGGCGTGCTGTGGCGCGAGCGTTTCTTCGGCGAGGCGCTGTGGATTCCGCGCGCCGACCCCACCGCCGCTTCGCCGGCCCCGGCTCGTCGACACGAGCCATCCCTGGAGGACATCCATGCAAATCCATGACCTGATCGGCGTCGGCTTCGGCCCGTCCAACATCGCACTGGCCATCGCGCTCGACGAGAAGCGCCAGAAGGGCCACTTCGTCGATGCGCTGTTCATCGAGAAGCAGCCGGGCTTCGTCTGGCACCGCAACATGCTGCTGGACAACGCGCACATGCAGATCTCGTTCCTGAAGGACCTGGCCACGCTGCGCAATCCGTCCAGCCGCTTCACCTTCCTGAACTACCTGCACGAGAAGCAGCGCCTGCAGGACTTCATCAACCTCAAGACCTTCTTCCCGAGCCGCCACGAGTTCAACGACTACCTGGGCTGGGCAGCGGCGCAGTTCGAAGACCGCTGCGCCTACGGCGAGGCCGTGTTCGAGGTGGTGCCCGAGATGAAGGGCAACGAGGTCTCGCTGCTGCGCGTGCGCTCGCGCGACGCCAACGGCGCGGTGCGCGAGCGCCTGGCGCGCAACCTGGTGGTGAGCGTGGGCGGCGTGGCCAACATCCCGGCGCGCTTCCAGCCCCTGCGGGACGACGGCCGCGTGTTCCATTCGAGCACCTACCTGGAGGCCATCGCCCGCCACCCCGGCGCCGACCGCATCGCCATCGTGGGCGCAGGCCAGAGCGCGGCCGAGATCTTCATGGACCTGCAGTCGCACCCGGCCAAGCCGCAGGTCGACCTGATCATGCGGGCGCGCTCCATCAAGCCCTCGGACGACAGCCCGTTCGTGAACGAGATCTTCAACACCGACTTCACCGACTTCGTGTTCAACCGCTCGGTGAACGAGCGCGCCGAGCTGCTCGAGGAGTTCTGGCACACCAACTACGCCGCGCCCGACCTGGAACTGATCCAGCAGATCTTCAACGTGTTCTACCGCCAGCGCGTGGCCGGCTCGACGCGCCACAGCTTCCTGCGGCGGCACGAGGTGTCGGCCGTGCGCGCCGCGCAGGACGGCATCCACCTGTCGCTGCACGACCTGAACACCGGCGCGCGCCACGACAAGGCCTACGACGCCGTGGTGCTCGCCACCGGCTACGCGCGCGACGCGCACCGCACGCTGCTGGCGCCGCTGGCGCCCTACCTGGGCGATTTCTCGGTCGACCGCGACTACCGCGTGCAGGGCACGCCGGCGCTGCGCCCGGGCATCTTCCTGCAGGGCGCCTGCGAGACCAGCCACGGCCTGAGCGACACGCTGCTGTCGGTCACCGCCATCCGCTCCGACGAGATCGGCCAGGCGCTGCTGAACGCCACGCCGCGGCACACGGCGCAGGCGCCACAGGTGCCGGCCGCAGAGCGCCCCGCCCACGCCGCGCCCGTGGTCTAGCCACGGAAACGCAAGGCTTCGGTGCTACACTCAATAAGAATAGTTCTTATTCACCCCATCCCCGGGGTCACCGAAGCCAGCGCCCTCGCCTCCTCTTCACCGGCGCGCACCAGCCATCGGCCCAGGGGTCTTTTGTCGATGCTTGCGAGAAGGCGACCGGATGCGCGACCTCGTCCAGGAACTTGTGTCTCACTACGCGGACTTGCGCCGGCAGCTCACGCGCGACCTGCGCGACCCGCACCATGCGGCCGACATCGCGCAGTCCAGCTTCGAGCGGGTGTACACGCACACCCTCGGCCTGCGTGACGGCGCCGCCATCGAGTCGCCGCGCGCCCTGCTGTTCCGCGTGGCGCGCAACCTGTGCATCGACGAAGCCCGCCACCGCAAGGTGGCGCAGGAGTGGGCCGTCTCGCATGCCGTCGTGGGCACGCACCTCACGGCCCCCTCGTCCGAATACGTTGTGGCCCAGCACCGCGTGCTGCGCCGCGTGGTGGAAACCATGGAACAGCTGCCGCCGCGCCGGCGCGAGGTGTTCCTGCTGTTCCGCGCCTACGGCCACTCGCGCGCCGAGATCGCGCAGCGCCTGGGCATCACCGAGATGGCGGTCGCCAAGCACCTGCTGCGCGCCACCATCGACTGCTCGCGCGTGTTCGCCGAGCTGCGCCAGGAACTGATCGAGCCGCAGGCGGTGAACAGCCACGCCGGTTTCGACACCGCACTGGCCGAAGACTTTTCATGAGCCGTGCGGCCACAGCGGTCGTTCCGCGTGAACGGCTGATCGAACGCGCGCTCGCGCTCATCGTCGAGGACGAGATCGCGCCGCCGAGCCCGGCCGCCAACAGCGCCCGGCTCGCGCTCGACCAGTGGCGCACCCGCTCGCCCGAACACGCCGCCGCCGTGCGCGAGGCGCGCGAGCGCTGGAACGCCCTGGGCGGCATGGCCGACGACCTGCGCGCGCACTTCGACGAGCCCGTGCCCGCACCGGCCCCGCGCAACCCCTCGCGCCGCAAGATGCTGCTGTCGGTCGCCGGGCTGCTCGGCGCCGGCGTGGTCGCCGGGCGCGGCGTGCAGTGGTACTGGCAGCAGCCGGTGTTCCAGGCGACGTACCGCACACCGAACGCGCGGATGCTCAAGGTCACGCTGGCCGATGCCGCCGATGCCTCGGCCGGCAGCCGCCTCGACCTCGCGCCCCAGAGCGCCGTCGACGTCACGCTCTACCGCCGCCGCCGGATGATCGACATGGCGCGCGGCGAGGTCCGCTTCGACGTGGCGCCCGACGCCGAGCGGCCCTTCGTGGTGCGCACGCGCGAGGCGATCATCGAAGTGGTCGGCACCGCCTTCACCGTGCGCGACCGCGGCGGCCCGATCACCGTGGGCGTCGAGCACGGCCATGTGCGCGTGCAGGTGCTGCGCCACGCCGGTACCGAACGCAGCGGCGAAGTGGTCGACCTGCGCGCCGGCGACATGCTCGAGGTGCGCGACGGCCACGCCGACCCAGTGCGCCAGGCCGACACCGCCGCCCTCTCGGCCTGGCGCGACGGCTGGCTGGTGTTCGACAACACGCCGCTGGGCGACGCGCTGGCCGCGGTCAACAGCTACCGCAGCGCGCCCATCGTCGGCGCCGACGCCCGCATCGACGCGATGCGGCTCTCGGGGCGCTTTCGGACCAACGACTCGGCCGGCCTGCTCGACGCGCTGCCGGCCATCCTGCCGCTGGTGGCGGTGGCCCGGCCCGACGGCAGCGTGCGCCTGCAGGCGCGCTGACCCGGGCGTGCCCACGGGCGCGCTGCTCCTTTTCCCGCTCGTTTTTCGACCCGCATCGACGCGGCGGCCGATGCCTTGTCACGGGCCTGTCTCTCTTTTTCGAGTTCAAACGTCTTACATCCAGAAGCACCCCGCATCCGATCGACGGCTGCGGCGCGCCCCGTTTTCATGCCGCACCGATTTATTTGTCTGGAGCCTTCACCCATGCGTTTCTCGCCTCGCCACCGACTCCTGAGCGCCGCGCTTGCCGCTGCCTTCGGAACCGCCCTTGCCAGCTGGAGCGGCCTCGCCGCCGCCCAGGGCGCCGACCAGGCCGCTGCACAAGCACGCGACATCAACGTCCCCGCCCAGCCGCTGGGCGCCGCGCTCAACGAGCTGTCGCGCCAGACCGGCGTGCAGGTGCTCGCCGCCGGTGACGTGGTCTCGGGCCTGGCCGCACCGGCCGTGTCGGGCCGCCTGAGCTTCCAGCAGGCGCTCGACCGCCTGCTGGCCGGCAGCGGCCTCGTGGCGGTGCGCAACGGCCCCACGCGCGTCACCATCCAGCGCCAGAGCACGGCCGGCGCGTCCACGCTGCCGGCCGTGACCGTGGCCGCGCAGGCCGCCACCGACGGCACCACCGAAGGCACGGGCTCGTACACCACGCGCGCCGCCGCCGGTGCCACGCGCATGGACCTGTCGCTGCGCGAAACGCCGCAGTCGGTCAGCGTCATCGGCCGCCAGCAGATCGACGACCAGAACCTCGTCACCCTCGAAGACGTGCTGCGCCAGACGCCCGGCATCGTGGCCGACCGCAACGACGAGCGCGTGACCTTCTCCTCGCGCGGCTTCGCCCTGAGCACCATGATCGACGGCGTGCCCACGCTGGGCTTCAACAGCGTGGCCGGCGAGTCGAGCATGATCAGCACCGCCTTCTACGACCGCGTCGAAGTGATCCGCGGCGCGGCTGGCCTGCTCAACGGCGTGGGCTCGCCCGGCGGCGCCATCAACCTCGTGCGCAAGCGCCCGACTTCCGAATTCGCCGGCCACATCTCGGGCGGCATCGGCAGCTGGAGCCGCTACAACGCGGAAATCGACGTGGGCGGCCCCCTCAACGCCGACGGCACCGTGCGCGGCCGCTTCATGGCCTCGCGCACCGACGGCAAGAGCTTCATCGAGAACAAGAAGCGCAGCGAAGACGCGCTGTACGGCATTCTCGAAGTCGACCTCGCGGCGGGTTCGCGCCTGTCGGTGGGCTTCGAGCACCAGAAGACCGCCATCGACGGCGCCAACTACGGCCAGAGCCCGCTGTTCTTCAGCAACGGCCAGCGCACGAACCTGCCGCGCTCATTCAACTCCAGCGCCCCGTGGAGCTACTGGGACATGTACTCCGACAAGCTGTTCGCCAACCTCGACCAGCGCCTGGGCGCGGGCTGGCAACTCAAGGTGGACGCCAGCTACCTCAAGAGCAAGCGCGAGCGCGCCTCGGGCGACCTGAGCATCTACCGCGCGATCAACGCACGCACCGGCGCCTCCACCATCGACATCCGCGAGAACCCCGCCGAAGGCGCCAACAAGGCCCTCGACGTGCACCTGAAGGGCCCGTTCGAGGCCTTCGGCCAGACGCACGAGGCCGTGGTGGGCATGAGCTACAACACCTACGACGCCACGGTCTACACGCGTGGCGCCGTGCCGCGCATGATCGACCGCCGGCCGCTGAACTTCTACCAGCTGCAGAGCTTCCCCGAGCCGACCTCCTTCTCGTACCCGCTGTACACGGCGCCGCTGAACACCACCGAGAAAGCCATCTACGCCTCGACCCGGCTGAAGCTGGCCGAGCCGCTGTCGCTGATCGTCGGCGCGCGCGGCACCTGGTACAAATCCGATGCGTCCACGCTCGACTGGACCACCTGGCGGCGCACCGGCGTGAGTTCGATGCGCGAGAACGGCGTGGTCACGCCCTACCTGGGCGTGGTGTTCGACGTGAGCAAGGAACTCTCGCTGTACGGCAGCTACACCGACATCTTCCAGCCCAACACGGTGCGCGACCGCAACAACTCGCTCATCGCGCCGCAGCGCGGCAAGAACATCGAGCTGGGCCTGAAGGGCGAGCACTTCGGCGGCAAGCTCAACACCAGCGCCGCGATCTTCAAGACGCGCGAGACCAACCTGGCCGTGATCGACACCGGCGCCGGCTCGCTGCTGCCCGACGGCGGCATTCCGTACCGCGCGGTGCAGGGCGCCAAGAGCAAGGGCTTCGAACTCACCGCCGCCGGCGAAGTGCTGCCGGGCCTGCAGATGCTTGCGGGCTACACCTACCACGCCAAGCGCGATGCCGACGGCGTGCTGCTGAACCCGCAGTACCCGCGCCGCCTGTTCCGGGTGGCCACCAGCTACCGCCTGCCGGGCGAGTGGAGCAAGCTCACCATCGGCGGCAGCGTGAGCTACCAGAGCGGCATCTACTACGACGAGTTCAACGAACTCGGCCGCGCCTCGCAAGGCGGCCTGACGCTGTTCGGCCTGATGGCGCGCTACGACATCAACAACCGCCTGAGCGCCTCGCTGCACATCGAGAACCTCGGCGACAAGCGCTATTACAACGGCCTGGGCGCCTACAACGGCTACACGCAGGGCAACCCGCGCAACGCCTGGCTGAAGCTCAGCTACAAGCTCTGACACGCACCAACGAATTGACTTAGGGCGGCACCGGCAGAAGGTGCCCTTGACGCACGACCCGGCTTCCGGGTCGTGCGTTTTTTTATGCCCGGGCGTCAGGCCGCGAGGACTTCGGCCTCGCCCAGTCGCTCGCCCAGTTGCGTCAACAACACCGGGCTGCGCAGGATCGCGTGGTGGTCCTCGTCGAGCGCCGCAGCGCTCGCGAGGTCCGGCCGCCCCAGCTGCAGCGCGAGCGCGGCGCGGTCCGCCGCCGGGCGCCGCGCGATCCACCAGCACTCGGCGTGGCAACGCAGCGGCACGAGCGCCTCGGTCTCGATCGCCTTCAGCTGCTGGCTCACGAGGAAGATGCGGGCCAGTTCGTCGTCGGGCAGGTTCGCGTGCGCCGGCATCTCCAGCGCGTCGCCGCGGGCCTGCGCCTTGGCACGCCCCAGGGCGATCAGCGCGGCGACCGTCGCCTCGTCGCAGACGAAGTCGTCGATGTCGAGCAGCCCGTCGAGGCGCGCCGCCGGCCAGGCCGAGGCGACGAAGTCAGCGAAGTCGCGGCGGCCGTCGTCGTCCACCGTCTGCAGGGGCGCGTCGGGCTCGGGCACGTAGGGATCGACCAGGCCGAGGAACGCCACGGCCTGCCCTTCTGCTTCGAGCCGCGCGGCCACGGCCGCCGCGAGCGCGCCGCCGAGCGACCAGCCCAGCAGGTGGTACGGCCCCTGCGGCTGCACGCCACGGACCATGCGGGCGTAGTCGTCGGCCATGCGCGCCAGCGACACGTCGCGGTGCGCGGGATCGGCGAGCATGCGGCACGGCAGGCCGTACACGGTGCGCACGCCCTGCAGACGGCGCGCCAGCGGCGCGTAGTCGTACACCGTGCCCAGCGCGGCATGCAGGCAGAACAGCGGCGCCGCAACGGGCACCACGGCGTTCAGGGCGACCAGCGGCGGCGCGTCTGCACGCCCGCCCAGCAGCCCCGCGATGGTCGGCGTGCGCAGGAAGTCGTGCAGCTTCAGATCGAGCGCCGGCAGGCCCAGGCGCCGTGCCTGCGCCATCACCTTCAGGCTCAGCAGCGAATCGCCGCCGAGTTCGAAGAAGTTGTCGTCGCGGCCCACGCGTGCCACGCCCAGCACCTCGGACCAGATGCGCGCGAGCGCCTGCTCGGCGCTGCCGCGCGGCGCGTCGTAGCCGTCGCCGCCGGCGAACACCGGCGCCGGCAGCGCATGGCGATCGACCTTGCCGCTCATGTTGAGCGGCAGCGTGTCGAGCACGACGATGGCCGCCGGCACCATGTGCTCGGGCAGCAGCGCCGCGAGGCCGGCACGCAGCCGCGCCGGCTCGATGCGCTCGCCCGCCAACGGCGACACATACGCCACCAGCCGCGCGCCGCCCGCGCCCTGGCTGGCGACGACCACGGCCTCGCGCACCTGCGGCAGCGCCAGCAGCTGCGCCTCGATCTCGCCCAGTTCGATGCGAAAGCCGCGGATCTTCACCTGGTGGTCGATGCGCCCGAGGTACGCCATCTGCCCGTCGGCCTCCCAGCGCACGAGGTCGCCCGTGCGGTAGAGCCGACCGCCCGGCGCGCCGAAGGGGTCGGCCACGAAGC
The DNA here is from genome assembly GCF_009811375.1 of Variovorax boronicumulans. NCBI lineage: Bacteria > Pseudomonadati > Pseudomonadota > Betaproteobacteria > Burkholderiales > Comamonadaceae > Variovorax > Variovorax boronicumulans. The sequence goes on along the minus strand of NZ_BKDH01000001.1, from coordinate 813,157 downwards.
GTTCGGCGCTCAGGCCCGCGCGCTGCAGGTAGCCGCGCGCCAGGCCGTCGCCGCCGAGGTACAGCTCGCCGGCCACGCCGGGCGGCACCTGGTTCATGGCGCCGTCGAGCACGTAGGCCGTGCGGTCGCCGACGAGGCGGCCGATGGGCATGTAGGCCGCGTCGAAACCCTCGCCCGGCGCGGCCTTGGCGATCATCGGCGTGATCACCGTCTCGGTCGGCCCATAACCGTTGACGATGCGCGGCGGCTTCAGCACCGACTGCACCAGCGCGAAGCTGGTGCGCGGCATCGCCTCGCCGCCCACGGTGTAGGAGCGGATCGGCAGCCGGCTCGCGGCCTCGCCCATCAGCTCGGCCATCTGGTGCAGGTAGCCGGGCGTGAAGCAGGCAATCGTGATGCCGTGGCGGGCAATTTCGGCGCAGGTGCGCTCCACCGGCCAGACCTCTTCGTCGCGCGGCATCAGCGCCGCGCCGAAGGCCAGCGGCACCCAGGTGCGCTCGTGCGCGCCGTCGAAGTTGATCGACGCGAACTGCAGCTCGCGGTCCTCCGGCGTCATGCCGTAGGCCTCGCCAATCGACTGCACATGCATGGCCAGCGGGCCGTGCGCCACGGCCACGCCCTTGGGCTTGCCGGTCGAGCCTGAGGTGTAGATCACATAGGCCAGGTGGTCGCGGTGCACCGCCACGCCGGGGTCGTGCGACGGGCCGTCCGACAGGTCGAGCGTGTCGAGCGTCAGCGCCTTCACACCGGGCATGCCGATGCGGTCCAGCACCACGGCATCGTCGGCCAGCAGCAGCGCGACGCCGCTGTCTTCCACCATGTACGCCAGCCGCTGCGGCGGGTAGGCCGGGTCGAGCGGCACGTAGGCGCCGCCGGCCTTCAGGATCGCGAGCAGCGCCACGACCATGTCGGCCGAACGCCGCACCGCGAGGCCCACGCGCACTTCGGGCCGCACGCCCGCGCGCACGAGGTGGTGCGCCAGCCGGTTGGCGCGCGCCTCCAGCGCGGCGTAGCTCAGTGTGCGTTCGCCGAAGATCAGCGCCGTGGCCTCGGGCCGCAGCGCGGCCTGGCGCGCGACCAGCACATGCACCGGCGCGGTGTCTTGGTAGGCGGGCGCGTTCACGCCCCAGGCCTGCAGGCGCTGCGCCTCGTCGGCGGTGTGCAGATCGAAGGCCACGACGGGGTGCGTGGCCGCGTGCGCGAGGTCGTCGGCCACGCGGCGCACCGCGTCGTGCATGTACTGGCACACGCGCGCGGCGCCAACCGATGCATCGACCTGCGCGGTCAGCGCGAAGCCGTCGGCGCGTTCGTTCACCGACAGCGCGAAGGCGTAGTTGGAGCGCTCCTGCGCGCCGAGCGTCTCGATGCCCTCCCAGCCGCCGGCATCGGCACCCGCCTCGGGCGCCTGCGCCACATAGCGGTAGTTCAGCAGCGTCGAAAACAGCGGCGTGCCCTTGGGCACCGCGCTGCAGCGCTGCGCGAGCGACAGGCTCGCGTGCTCGTGGTGCAGCAGGCCGGCCAGCGCGGCGTGGGTCTGGCGCACGCAGGCCAGTGCATGGCTGCGGCCCAGCGTCACGCGCAGCGGCAGCGTGTTGATCATCATGCCGAGCGCGCGCCCCGCGCCCTCGCCGCCCGCGAGCCGGCCGAACAGCACGGTGCCAAACACCACGTCGTCCTTGCCCGTGGTCTTGGCCAGCACCAGCGCCCATGCCAGGTGGAACAGCGTGGCCGCGCTCACGCCGCTGCGCTGCGCCTGCGTGCGCACGGCCTGCGCCAGCGCCGCGTCGAGTTCGAGGTGCGCTTCTTCCACGGCCGTGCCGTCGCCGCGCGCATCGAACAGGTCGAAGGGCGCGGTCGGTTCGCGCACGTCGCCGAGCATGCGGCGAAAGAAAGTCTCCTGCTCGGCCACGTCGGCGCCGAGCCGCGCCTGCGCGACGAAGCTGCGGAACGGTACGGGTGGGGGCAGCGCGTCGGCGCGGCCCTGCAGCAGCAGCGTGATCTCCTCGACCAGCAGGTCGCGCGAGACATGGTCGAGCGCCAGGTGGTGGCTTGGCAACTGCAACAGCCAGCCGCCGCCCGCCGCATCGTGCGCGGCGATGGCGCGCAGCATGGGCGCGCGGCGCACGTCGAGGCGGTAGTGGCCGGGGCGCACATGGGCTTCGAGTTGCGCGGCGACATCGCCCGCGGCGGCGTCGATAGCCAGCCATTCGATCTCGGCGGGTGCATGGCGGTGCACCACCTGCACCGGCTCCGCCAGCCCTTCCCACAGCACCGCCGTGCGCAGCATGTCGTGGCGCGCGATGACGCGGTTCAGGCAGTCCATGAACGCATGGAGCCGGGCCTCGCTGTCGAAGCGCATCTGCAGCGACTGCACATAGACGTCGCCCTCGGCCTGCATCAGGTGGTGGAACAGCAGGCCTTCCTGCAGCGGCGCGAGCGGGTAGATGTCCTGGATGTTGGCCGCGCCGCCGGGCACAGCGGCCTCGATGCGGCGCAGCTGCGCGTCGTCGAGCGTCACCAGCGGCAGCATCTGCGGCGTGAGCCGCGTGCAGCCGTCGGGGATCGCGTTGTCGGGCACCACCGGCGCCGGGCGCGGCGCGGCACCGGCTTCCAGCGTGGCGCGCGCGAAGTCGGCGAAGCGCGGGTTCTGGAACAGCGTGCGCACCTGCGCACCGAAGCCCTGCCGGCGCAGCCGCTCGAGCAGTTGCATGGCCAGCAGCGAATGGCCGCCGAGTTCGAAGAAGTTGTCGTTGCGGCCCACGCGCGGCGCGCCCAGCACCTCGGCCCACACCGTAGCCATCGCCTCCTCGGCCGCACCTTGCGGCGCTTCCCAGGTGTTGGCCGCCGCAGCGAACACGGGCTCGGGCAGCGCCCCGCGGTCGACCTTGCCGTTGGCGTTCAGCGGCAGCGCCGCGAGCACGGTGATCGCCGAGGGCACCATGTACTCGGGCAGCACCTGCGCCAGCCCATCGCGCAGCGTGAAGGCCTCGACCGGGCGCTGCGCATCGAGGCTCGACACGTAGGCCAGCAGCAGCGCGCCGCCCGCACGGTGGCGCGCGACCACCACAGCCTCGCGCACGCCGGGCTGCGCGCGCAGCCGCGCCTCGACCTCACCGAGTTCGATGCGAAAACCGCGCACCTTCACCTGGTGATCGAGCCGCCCCAGGTACTCGAGCTGACCGTCGGCGCGCCAGCGCACGAGGTCGCCGGTGCGGTACAGGCGCCCGCCCGCGGTGTCGAAGGGATCGGCCACGAAGCGCTCGGCGCTCAGGCCTGCGCGGTTCAGGTAGCCGCGCGCCAGGCCCGAACCGCCCAGGTACAGCTCGCCGGCCATGCCGGGCGGCACCAGGTTCATGTCGGTGTCGAGCACCACGGCGCGGCGGTCGCCCACGGGCGCGCCGATGGGCAGGTAGGCGGCGTCGAAAGCAGTGCCGGCATAGGCTTTGGCGATCGTTGGCGTGATCACCGTCTCGGTCGGGCCGTAACCATTGATGAGGCGTGGCGGCTGCAGGGTCTGCATCACGCGCTCGCAGGCCACGCGGCCCATGGCCTCGCCGCCCACGGTGTACGAACGCAGCGTGAGCACGCGCCCTTCCTCGCCGAGTTCGTCGGCCATCTGCTGCAGGTAGCCCGGCGTGAAGCACGCGACGGTGATGCCGTGGCGCTGCATCTCTTCGCGGCTGCGGTGCACGGTCCACAGCTCCTGGCTGCGCGGCATCAGCGTGGCGCCAAAGGCCAGCGGCGTCCAGATGCGCTCGTGCGCGCCGTCGAAGTTGATCGATGCGAACTGCAGCTCGCGGTCCTCCGGCGTCATGCCGTAGGCGCGGCCGATGGTCTGGATGTGCATGCTCAACGGGCCATGCGCCACGGCCACGCCCTTGGGCTGGCCGGTGGAGCCCGAGGTGTAGATCACGTAGGCCAGGTGCTCGGGATGCACCGCGACATCGGGTGCGTCTTCGGGGCCGCTGTCGAGCACGCCGCCGTCGAGCAGCAGCGCGGGCAGCGCCTGCATCGATGCGCCCAGCCGTTCCCGCACGCGCGCCTGCGTGAGCAGCAGCCGCACGCCGCTGTCGGCCGCCATGAAGTCGAGCCGCTCGGGCGGGTAGTCGGGGTCGAGCGGCACATAGGCCGCGCCCGCCTTCAGCACGCCGAGCAGCGCCACCACCATCTCGGGCGAGCGCTCCACCGCGAGGCCGATGCGGTCCTCGGGCCGCACGCCCTGCGCGATGAGGGCGTGCGCGAGCCGGTTGGCACGCCGATCGAAGTCTCGGAAGCGCATCGGCACGCCATCGACGATCAGCGCCGTGGCCTCGGGCCGCAACGCGGCCTGGCGCTCGACGAGGCGGTGCACGGGCACCTCGTCCCAGGCCGTGTCCCGGCCCTCGCCCCATTCGCGCAGCTGGGCGTGTTCCTGCGGGCCGAGCAGCGCCACCTCGCGCAGCGTGCGCGAAGGGTCGTCGGCCAGCTGGCGCAGCACCGCGACGTAGTGCGCGGCCATGCGCTCGATGGTGGCGGACTCGAAGATCGCGCGGGCGTACGTGAAGCTCAGGCCGAGCGTGCCGTCGGCCTGCTCCAGCGTGTCGAGCGCGAGTTCGAAAGGCGCCGCCTGTTCATCGAGTTCGCAGGGTTCGATGCGCAGGCCTTCAAGCCGGTCGAGCGCGCCCAGGTCCTGCTGCCGGTGGTTGAAGATCACCTGGAACAGTGGCGGGTGGCTCAGGCTGCGCTCGGGCTGCAGCGCCTCGACCAGCTGTTCGAACGGCAGGTCCTGGTGCGCCTGCGCGCCCAGCGCCGCCTCGCGCGCCTGCGCCAGTACCTGGGCCAGCGTGGTGTGGCCGGCCAGCTCGGCGCGCAGCACCTGCGTGTTGACGAACAGGCCGAGGATGCCGGCCGTCTCGGGCCGGTCGCGGTTGGCCACGGGCACGCCGAGCCGGATGTCGCCCTGGCCCGTGTAGCGGTGCAGCAGCACCTGGAAGCCGGCCAGCAGCACCATGAAGAGCGTCGCGCCCTCGGCGCTCGCGCGGCGGCGCAGCGCCTGTGCCAGCTCGCCCGGCAGGTCGAGCCGGCGGCGCGCGGCCAGGTACGGCCCCTGCGGCGGACGCGCGCGGTCGGCGGGCAGTTGCAGCAGCGGCTGTTCGCCACCCAGGCGTTCGGTCCAGTAGGCGAGCTGGCGTTCGCCCTCGCCTGCTTCGAGCCAGTGGCGCTGCCAGGCGGCGTAGTCGGCGTACTGCAGGGCGGGCGCGGGCGACACGGCGGCGTCGTTCCCTTGACGGTGCGCCTGGTACAGCGCGCCGAAGTCGTCGACCAGCAGCTGCATCGACCAGCCGTCGGACACGATGTGGTGCATCACCAGCACCAGCAAGTGCGCGGTCTCGCCGGTGCGCAGCAGGCCCACGCGCAGCAGCGGGCCGCGCGCGAGGTCAAAGGGCGTGCGCACGAGGCGCGTGACCTCGTCGCGCACCTGCGCGGGGTGGGCGCGAAGATCGGCTTCGCGCAGGTCGAGCACCGCCTCGGACGACACCGTCTGCTGCGGCACGCCGTCGTCGCTCACGCCGAAGCGCGTGCGCAGCGACGGATGCCGCACCACCAGCGCCTGCAGGCTCGCACGCAGCGCCGCGTGGTCGAGCACGCCGTGCAGCGTGAGCGCGGCCGTGATGTGCTGCGCGGTGCTTTCGGGGTCCATCTGCCAGAGGAACCACTGGCGCGCCTGCGCGTACGAGGCGGGCCGCGGCGCACCCGGCACGGCGGCCGGGTCGGGCACGATCGGCAGGCGGCCGAAATCGATGCCCTGCGCACGCAACGCGGCGATGAATTCCTTCTGCCGCGCCGGCGGCAAACCCGCCAGCCGTTGGGCGATGGCCCTACTGCGTTCGCTACTGCTCACTCAACCCCCCAGACTTTCCAACAATGCATCCATGCGATCGAGATCGCTCTCGGCCTGCGCGGCCTGCTGCGCCTGCGCCGGCCCTTGCGCGTCGAGCGCCTGCGCGCAGGCCGCCAGGTCGGGCAGCTCGAAGTAACGCTGCAGCGGCAGGTCGATGCCCATCTGCGCCTTGACCTGCTGGCGCAGCTTGAGCACCGCGAGCGAATGCCCGCCGAGCTCGAAGAAGTTGTCGCCGCGTCCCACGCGCGACAGCCCCAGCACCTGGGCCCAGAGGCCGGCCAGCGCGGTTTCGGTGGCGCCCTGCGGCGGCACGTGGGCGCGCGCTTCCGCGGCCTCGGGCGGTGGCAGCGCCTGCCGATCGACCTTGCCGTTGGCGTTCAGCGGCAGCCCCTGCGGCATCGCCACGATGACGCTCGGCACCATGTAGTCGGGCAGCGCCGCCGCCAGCCCCGCACGCAGCGCCGCGGGGCGCAGCGGCTGGCCTTCGGCGCCGGCCGCATAGGCCACCAGCCGCGCACCGCCCGGCCCTTCCTGCGCCAGCACCAGGGCCTGGCGCACGCCGGGTTGCGCGAGCAGCTGCGACTCGACCTCGCCGAGTTCGATGCGGAATCCCCGCACCTTCACCTGGTGATCGAGCCGGCCGAGGTACTCGAGCTGGCCGTCATCGCGCCAGCGCACGAGGTCGCCGGTGCGGTAGAGCCGCCCGCCGTTCGCATCGAACGGGTCGGCGACAAAGCGCTGCGCCGTCAGGCCGGCGCGGTGCAGGTAGCCGCGCGCCAGCACCTCGGCGCCCACGCACAGCTCGCCGGCCACGCCGACAGGCACGGGGTTCAGTTGCGCGTCGAGCACACGCAGCCGCGCGCTCGATGCGGGCGTGCCGATGGGCGGCAGGTCTTCGTCGCCTGCGCCGTCGAGCACGAACTCGCTCACCACATGCGTCTCGGTCGGCCCGTACTGGTTGATGAGCTGGCACTGCGGCTCGCGCGCCAGCCACTCGGCCAGCGCGGGCGTGCGCTTGAGCTGCTCGCCCGCGGTGATGACCTGGCGCAGCGCCGGCAGCCGGCGGCCCGAGGCCAGCGACTGCTCGGCGAAATGCTGCAGCACCGAGAAGGTGAGGAACATGCGTTCGACGCCTTCTCTGTGCACCAGGTCTTCCAGCGCGTCGAGGTCGAGCCGCTGCGCATCGGTGGTCTGCACGAGGCAGCCGCCGCCGGCCAGCCCGCTGACCATTTCCTGGAACGCCACGTCGAAGCACGGCGAGGCGAACAGCAACGTGCGGCTCGCGCCCGGCAGACGTTGCAGCTGCCACGCGATGAGACGCGCGACCGCGTCGTGACGCATCGCCACGCCCTTGGGGCGGCCGGTGGAGCCCGAGGTGTAGAGCACATAGGCCAGCTGCTCGCCATGCACCGGCACCGCCGGGTCGTGGTCGGGCCAGGCGGCCATGCCGTCGTCGGCCGCGTCGAGGTCGAACGCCAGCCGCTGCACGCTCGCTGCGTCGGGCAGGCGCGGCATCAGCGCGCGGCGCGTGAGCAGCAGCGAGGCGCCGCTGTCCTCGACCATGTAGGCGAGTCGCTCGGGCGGGAACGCCGGGTCGAGCGGCACATAGGCGCCGCCGGCCTTGAGCACGGCGAGCAGGCCGACGACGGTTTCGGCCGAGCGATCGACCGCGATCGCAACCGGCATGTCGGGGCGCACGCCCTGCGCGATCAGCCGGTGCGCCCAGCGGTTGGCGAGGCGATTGAGTGCGGCGTAGGTGAGGCGATGCTCGGCCGTGACGAGCGCCAGCGCGTCGGGGTTCGCCTTCGCCTGCTGTTCGATGAGGTGGTGCACGGGCACGACCGCCTGCGGTGCGAATGCACCGCGCGACCATGACGACAACCGCTCGCGCTCGGTCGCATCGGTCAGCGTCAGCTGGTCCACGGCCTGCGCCGCATCGCCGGCGAGCGCCAGCAGCGCCGCGCGCAACTGGCCCACGAGCGCCGCGGCCTGCGCGTCGTCGCACACGTCGAGCGCATGCACGAGGTCGATGTGCAGCGCCGCATCGTCGTGCACCATCAGCGTCAGCGGGTACGAGGTTTCTTCCTGCGTGCGCACCGCACCGAAGCGGAGGCCCGCCGCAGCGTCGCCGCGCAAGGCCGCATCGACCGGGTAGTTCTCGAACACCACCAGCGTGTCGAACAAGCCCTGCCCGCCCTGCCCAGCCCAGGCCTGGATCTCGTGCAGCGGCGTGTGCTCGTGTTCGCGCGACGCGACCTGCGCCGCCTGCAGTTCGCGCAACCACTCGCCCACGGGCTGGCCGGGCCGCAGGCGCCCGACCACGGGCAGCGTGTTGATGAACAGGCCCAGCATGCGCTCGGCGCCCGGCATCTCGGCGTTGCGGCCGGCGACGGTGGCGCCGAACACGACGGTTCCGTTGCGCGTGCGCTGGCCCAGCAGCAGCGCCCAGGCGGCCTGCACGACCGTGTTGAGCGTGACGTGCGCGGTGCGCGCGGCTTCGCGCAGGATGCGCGTGGTTTCGGTGTCGAAGGCCAGGCGCTGGCGGGCCTTGCCGGGGCGCGGTGGCACCGGCTGCACCAGCGCGGTCGCCAGGCGCGTCGGTTCTTCCACGCCGGCCAGCACGCGGCGCCAGTGCGCCTCGCCGGCCTGCGCGTCGCGCGCCGCGAGCCACGCGATGTGGTCGCGGAAGCGTCCGGGTGCGGGCTCGCCGGCCTGCCCCGCGTAGCTGCGCAGCACTTCGGCCAGCAGCTGCGCCACGCTCCAGCCGTCGAGCAGCAGATGGTGGCAGGTCCACACGAGGTGATGGCGCTGCGCCTGCGTGCGGGCCAGCGCGATGCGCATGAGCGGCGGGCGCGCGAGGTCGAAGCCGCTCGCGCGCTGCGAGGCGGCCAACCGCGCCAGTGCACCTGGCACATCGGCGCTCTCGCGCAGGTCTTGCTCGGCCCACGGCATCTCGGCACTGCGCGCCACCCATTGCAGCGGCATGGCGCCGTCGGCCAGGAAGCCGCTGCGCAGGATCTCGTGGCGCGCGAGCACGCGCTGCCATGCGGCGCGGAAGCGCTCGGCATCGAGGCCGTCGATGTCCATGCACAGCTGATTGATGTAAGCCTCGCCCTGCGCATCGACCAGGCTGTGGAACAGCATGCCGGACTGCATCGGCGACAACGGATAGAGGTCTTCGAGGTGTGCCACGGACAGCGGCAGTGCGTCGAGCTGCGCGGCGTCGAGCCCGGCCAGCGGAAAGTCCGACGGCGTGACACCGGAAGCGCCCGACGTGCAGTGCGCGATCAGCGCCTCGAGTTCGTCACCGAAGCGGTTCATCCAGCCCTGCACGTCCTCTTGCGCATGCCGCGCCGCGCTGAAGTCCACCGTCAGTTGCAACGCACCGTCGCGCACCTGCGCGTTGACGCTGAATTCGTGCAGCAGCGGCGCGCTCGCCGCGACGGGCTCGCCCGCGTCTTCGGTCGCGAGCGACCATACGGCCTCGGGCGCACTGTCGACCTGCCCCAGGTAGTTGAAGACCAGCTGCGGACGCGGCAATGCGCGCAGCGCCTGCTGCTGTGCGTCCGTGCCCAGGTGCCTCAGCACGCCATGGCCGAGACCGCGTTGCGGCACGCTGCGCAGGTCTTCCTTCACGCGCTTGATCGCATCACCCCACGCGCCCAGCGGATCGAGCCGCACGGGGAACAGGCTGGTGAACCAGCCGGTGGTGCGCGACAGGTCGAGCGCCTTCTGCGCGGGGAGGATGTCTTCGCGGCCGTGCCCTTCGAGCAGGATCGCGAGCTGCGCGTGCCCGCTCCAGCCGCACAGCGCGCGCCCGAGCGCGGTCAGCAGCAGGTCGTTGACCTGCGTGCGGTAGGCGGCCGGTGCTGCCTTGAGCAGTTCCTGCGTGCGCGCGCGGTCGAGCTGCCACGCGATGCTGGCGCGGCGCGCCACGGTGTTCACGCCCTCGGGCCGCGCGCAGGGCAGCGCGACCGGCACGTCGGCGAAGGCCTGCCAGTGCGCGAGTTCGCCATCCATCGCGGCAGCTTCGCTCTGCAACGCGCGCGCCCAGGCCTGCAGGCTGGCGCTCTTCGGCGGCAGCACGACCGGTCGGCCGTCGCGGCACTGCGCGTACGCGGTGGCCAGGTCGTCGAGCACGATGCGCCACGACACGCCATCGACCACGAGGTGGTGCGCCGCCAGCAGCAGGCGCCAGTCGCCGCCGGGCAGGCGGATGACCAGCGGGCGAAGCAGCGGTCCATGCGCGAGGTCGAGGCTGTGCTGCGCCTCGTCGCACAGCGCGGCGATCTGCGCGGGGTTCGCTGCATCGCGCACCCAGAGCCATTCCTCGCGCCAGCGCGCCGGCAAGGCCTCGTAGGCCTGTTGCCAGCGGCCATCGGCCGCGCGATGGAAGCGCAGGCGGAAAGCATCGTGGTGCTGCACCACGGCCGCCAGCGCGGCTTCGAGCGCGGGCACCGCCAGCGGCTCGCGGCCTTGCACCAGCAGCGACTGGTTCCAGTGGTGGCGCTCGGGCATGTCGGCCTCGAAGAACGCGGCCTGGAACGGCAGCAGCGGCACCTCGCCTTCGGCTGCGGTCTGCTCGGCCTGCACCGCCGCGCCCACGGGCTCGGCCACGGCCGCCTGCCCGGCGATGGTCTGGCGCTCGAACATCTGGCGCGGCGTGAGCTTCCAGCCCGCCGTGCGCAGCCGCGACACGATCTGCAGGCTCAGGATCGAATCACCACCGAGTTCGAAGAAGTTGTCCTGCCGGCCCACGCGCGGCAGGCCGAGCACCTCGGCCCAGACCGTGGCGAGCGCCTGCTCGACCACGCCCTCGGGCGCCTCGTAGGCCTGCGCCCCGCTGCGCTCGGGCTTGGGCAGCGACTTGCGGTCGATCTTCCCGTTGGCGTTGAGCGGCAGGGCCGCCAGCACGCACAGCAGCGCCGGCACCATGTACTCGGGCAGCACCTCGGCCAGGCGCGCCTTGAGCACGGCCGCGTCCACCACCGCACCGGGCTGCGGCGACACGTAGCCGATCAACCGCGTGCCACCCGGTCCTTCGTCGGCCACCACCACGGCCTCGCGCACCCGCGGCTGCGCCAGCAACTGCGCCTCGATCTCGCCGAGCTCGATGCGGAAGCCCCGCACCTTCACCTGGTGGTCGATGCGGCCCAGGTAGGCCAGCTGGCCGTCGTCGCGCCAGCGCACGAGATCGCCCGTGCGGTACAGCCGCTCGCCGCTGTCGCTGAAGGGGTCGGCGACGAAGCGCTCGGCCGTGAGGCCCAGCCGGTGCAGGTAGCCGCGCGCCAGGCCGATGCCACCCAGGTACAGCTCGCCGCCCACGCCCGGCGGCACCGGGTTCAGGCCCGCGTCGAGCACGTAGGTCTTGCAGCCCGCGATGGGGCGGCCGATGGCGACATGGTTCAGCCCGTCGGCGCGGCAGGTCCAGTGCGTCACGTCGATGGCCGCCTCGGTCGGGCCGTAGAGGTTGTACAGCCCTGCGCCCGGCAGGCGCTCGAACACCTTCGCCTGCGCCTCGGCGGGCAGCGCCTCGCCGCTGCAGACGATGCGCCGCAGGCTGGTGCAGGCCTCGATGCCGTCGTGCGCCAGGAAGGCCTGCAGCATCGAGGGCACGAAATGCAGCGTGGTCACGCCGTGCGTGCGGATCAGTTCGACCAGCCGTGCCGGCTCGCGATGGTCGCCAGGCGCGGCCACGACAAGGCGCGCGCCCTGCATCAGCGGCCAGAAGAACTCCCACACCGACACGTCGAAGCCGAACGGCGTCTTCTGCAGCACGGTGTCGCCATGGTTCAACGCGTAGGCGTCCTGCATCCAGGCCAGACGGTTGTAGAGCGCGTTGTGGCGGTTGGCCGCGCCCTTGGGGCGGCCCGTGGAGCCCGAGGTGAAGATCACGTAGGCGAGGTTCTCGCCATGCAGCGCGACCTGCGGGCAGGCGGTGGATTCGGCCGACAGGTCGAGCGCATCGAGCGCGAGCACCTGCACGTGCGCCGCGACCGGCAGCGCCTCGCGCAGATGCGATTGCGTGAGCAGCAGCGTCACGCCGCTGTCTTCCAGCATGTAGGCGATGCGCTCGCGCGGCAGCTCGGGGTCGATGGGCACATAGGCGCCGCCGGCCTTCAGGATCGCCAGCAGCCCCACCACCATCTCGAGGCTGCGCTCGGCGGCGATGCCCACGGGCATGTCGGGCCGTACACCGAGGCCGATCAGGTGATGGGCCAGCGCGTTGGCGCGCGCGTCGAGTTCGCCGTAGCGCAGCACCGTGTCGCCGAACACCAGCGCGACCGCCTCGGGCCGCTCGCGCGCCTGCGCTTCGATCCGCTGGTGCACGGGCTGCGTGTACGGGCGGTGCGGCAGGTTCTCGCTCCACGCGCGCAGCCGCGCTTCGTCGTCCGCGTCGGTGAGCACGAGGTTCGCGAGCACGCGGTCGGGGTCGTCCGACATCGCCTGCAGCACGCGCTGGTAGGCGCGCACCAGGCGCTGCGCGGTCGTGGCGTCGAACAGGTCCGTGTTGTATTCGAGCCGGCCGCGCACGCCGTGCGGGTCGATGTAGAAGTCCAGCGACAGGTCGAACTTGGCGCCCGCGTCGTCGAACTCTTGCAGCTCGGCGCGCACGCCGGCGAAGTCGAGCGCGACGGCCTCGCCGGCCATCTGCACGCCGAACATGGCCTGGAACAGCGGGCTGCGCGCGGGGTCGCGGCGGTCCTTGCGGCTGGCCAGCAGCACCTCGAACGGCAGGTCGGCATGGTCAAGCGCGGCCAGCGCATCGGCACGCACCTGGCGGCACACCTCGCGCAGCGTGCGCCGGGGCGCGAGCCGCGCACGGAACACCTGCGTGGTGATGAAGAAGCCCAGCAGGTCCTGCACCTCCTCGCGGTGGCGGCCTGCGTTGGGCACGCCGATGGCGAAATCGTCCTGCCCGCTGCAGCGCGACAGCAGCACCTGCCAGGCCGCGAGCAGCACCACGAACGGCGTGCAGCGTTCGGCGCGGCAGAAGGTCTGCAGCGCTGCCGCCAGAGCCGGCGGCAGCTCGAAGCCGAGCGCGGTGCCGGCGAAGGTCTGTTGCGCGGGGCGCGCGCGGTCGGTGGGCAGATCGAGCGACGGCACCTCGTCGCCGAGGTGGCGGTTCCAGTGCGCGAGCTGCGGCGCGAGCGCCCCGCCCTGCACGCGGGCGCGTTGCCACACGGCAAAGTCGGCGTACTGCACGGGCGGTGGCGGCAGCTGCACCGGGCCCTCGCTGCGCAGCGCCAGCGCATAGGCCGCGCCGAGGTCGCGCGCCAGGATCGGGTTCGACCAGGCGTCGGAGACGATGTGGTGCAGGCAGACGGCCAGCACATGCCGATCGTCTGCGAGCTTTGCGAGCCGGGCCACCAGCGCGGGCGCGCGGCCCAGGTCGAACACATGCGTCGCGGTGCGGCGCACGAGCGAATCGACAGCGGCCTGCTGCGCGTCGGCACCCTGGTCCGCGAGGTCGATGCGCTCCAGCGCGAACGGCACTTCGGCCTGCACCACCTGCATCGGCACGCCGTCGTGCTCGATGAAGTGCGTGCGCAGGATCGCGTGGCGCGCAACGACCGCCTGGAACGCGCGCGCCAGCGCATCGGCGTCGAGCGCGCCGGTCAGCCGGAACACGCGCGGCAGGTTGTAGGCCGTGAGCCCAGGCTCCAGCTTCTGCAGGAAGCACAGCTGCTCCTGCGCATACGACAGCGGCACCGCCTGGCCGTCGTGCACGGTGCGGGTGATCTCGTCCATGGCGATGCTCATGCGGCCTCGCCCACGGATTCGTCGGCGAGGTCGCGCTGCCGGTGCGTCTGCGCCAGATTTTCGAGTGCGGCCGCGTCGACGCTGGCCTCGCGCAGCACGGCGGCGAGCGCCGCGGGCGTCGGGTGGTCGAACACCACGCCGGCCGCCACCTCGACCTGCAGCAGCTTGCGGATGCGCGCCACCAGCTTGATGACCTGCAGCGAGTGGCCGCCGAGTTCGAAGAAGTCGTCTTCCACGCCGACCGGGCCGCTGCCCAGCAGCGTGGCCATGCCGTCGGCAAGCAGCGCTTCGAGCGCGTCGCGCGGGGCCTTCACTGCACGCCGTGGCGCTTCGGCCGGGGCCGAGGCCGCCAGCGCGAGCCGGTCGATCTTGCCGTTCGGCAGGCGCGCGAAGGCGCTCACGGCCGTGCAGCGCGCGGGCACCATGTGCGCGGGCAGCAGCGCGGCGAGCTGTTCGCGCAGCGCGCGGCCGTCGGCCGCCTCGCTGTCGCCGACGAAGAAGGCGGCGAGCGTGGTCGCGCCGGCCGCATCGGGCACGGCCAGCACCACGGCCTGGCGCACGCCGGGCCGCGCCAGCAGCGCCGCCTCGACCTCGGCCGGCTCGACGCGGTAGCCGTGGACCTTCACCTGGTGGTCCGCGCGCCCCGCAAGCCGCAGGCCGCCTTCGGGTAGCACCCACGCGAGGTCGCCCGTGCGATAGAGGCGCTCACCGGCGCGGAACGGGTCGGCGACGAACACGTCAGCGTTCGCGCGGTTCAGGTAGCCGTGGCACAGCTGCGCCCCGCCGATGTACACCTCGCCCAGCCCGCCCGCCGGCACGAGGCCGCGCGATGCATCGAGCACGCGCACGCGGTTGTTCGCGAGCACGCGCGTCAGCGGCAGCTGTTCGGGCACGGGCGCGCCGGGTTCGACGGCATGCACCATGACGCCGACCGTGGCCTCGGTCGGCCCGTAGTGGTTGTAGATGGCGCACTGCGGCGCCAGCCGCGCGATGCGCTCGACCAGCGCGCGCGGCGCGGCCTCGCCGCCGAGCACCAGCGTGCGCGGCAGGCAGGGCGTGGCGCTTTCGAGCAGCGCCTCGAGGTGCGAGGGCACGATCTTCAGTGCGTCGATGGCGTGTGTGCGCATGAAGCGCGCGAAGGCCTCGGCGTCCTTGGCCTCGTGCGGCGCCGCCACGACGAGGCAGGCGCCGTTGTGGAACGCGCCGAACAGCGCGGTGTTGCCCAGGTCGGCCGCCACCGAGCTGGTGAGCGCCCAGCGGCGGCAGGTGTCGAGCTGCATCGCGGCCGAGGCGGTTGCCACGTAATTCTGCAGCTGGCCCTGCTCGACGGCCACGCCCTTGGGCGTGCCGGTGGAGCCGGAGGTGTAGAGCACGTAGGCGAGGTCGTTCGGTGCGGCGATGTGCGATGCGGCTTGTGCTTCGGGCAGCGTGGCCGCATCGGGCAACGCCGCGTCGATGGTGAACAACGGCTTCGCATCGGCCAGCACCGCCGCGCGGCGCGCCTCGGGCCAGTCGGGGTCGAGCGGCAGGTAGGCGGCGCCCGCGCGCCAGACGGCGAGGATCGCCACCGGCAGGTCGAGCGCACGCGGCAGGTTCAGCGCGACGATGGTGCCCGGCACCACGCCCTGCCCTTGCAGCCAGCGGGCGATGCGACCGATGCGCTGGTCGAGTTCGCGGTAGCTCAGGCGCTGGTCGCCTGCTTCTAGTGCGGGCGCATCGGGCGTTTCGACGGCCCAGTGGGCGATGCGCTGGGTGACCGTCTGCGTGCCGACATCGGCCACGGCCTCTTGCGACTGCAGCAGCAGCTCGCGCTCGCGCGCACCGACCAGCGGCAGCGCGCCGAGCGCGGCGTCGGGGCGTTCGACCACGGCGTCCAGCAGGCAGAGGTATTGCATCAGCAGGCGCTGCACCGCCATCTCGCTGTGGCGCGCCGCAGCGGCATGCACCGAGAGCGCGGCACCGTCGACGTCCCATGCGACCTGCAGGGCGAGTTCGAACGTCGGCAGCGGCCCCGGCAGCGCAGCCAGTTGCCATTGCGGATCCGCGCCGTGACGGCGCGGCCGTTCGTGGCACGCGAAGCCGACCGCGAGGTGCGCGGCGATGGGTGGCTCCTCGACGGCCCAGTATTCCTGCGCCTCGACATGCGCGGCCAGCGTGCCGTCGACGTTGTCGAACCAGTCGCCAAAGCGCGTCTCGGGCGCGGTCTCGACGATGAGCGGCAGCACCTTGTCGAACACGCCGACTGCACCTTGCATCGGCGGGTAGTCGCGGCGGCAGTCGTGCTGCCAGCCGGCGATGAAACGGCCGGTGCCGTCCAGGCGCGCGATCAGCAGCCACCAGACGGCCTGCAACAACGTGTCGGGCTGTGCGCCCAGTGTGTCGGCGCAGGCGGCGATGCGGCCCGCGAAAGTGGCGTCGACAGGTTCGTCAGCACGCACGCGCACAGCCTGCTGGGAGGCAGCAGCTTGCCGACCGACGAGGCGCGGCGGCGTGAGCGTGGCGGCCTGCGCGAGGTAGCGATGCCAGTAGGCGCGTCCCTCGGCAGCGTCTTCGCCATCGAGCAGGTCCTGGCGCCAAGTCACGAAGCGTGCATACGGGAACACCTCGGCGGCATCGAAAGCGTTTTCGTCAGCGAAGGCCGTGGCGATCTGGTCGAACAGATGTTGCAGGCTGCCCCGGTCGCCAACCCAGGCATGCACGGAAAGCGCCAACGTGTGACGCGCTTCACCGGTGCGTGCGAGCCCGGCATGGACCATCTCGCCGCGCGCGATGTCCAGCGGCGTGGCTTGCAGGTTCGCCAGCCATTCGATGACCGCAGATTCGGGCGCATCGCGCAGATCGGCATTCCTCCAGGCCAACGGCGCCATGCCCTCGTTGTACTGCTGGCGCAGCCCCCGGTAGCCCGGCACCGCGCGGATGGCGCTGCACAAGGCACCGTGCGCACCCAGCACGCGCGCCACCACGTCGCGCAGGCGCGCAGCGTCGAGCCCGCCCTCGATGTCGGCGCGCAGCAGCAGGCGCGGCGCATCGGCCGGCACGGCGCGTTGTTCGGGGCTCAGCGGGAAGGTCGTGTCGTCGAAGTGGTCGGTCATGGTCGTCATTTCGTTCAGGCGCCCTGTTCGTCGGCCAGGCGGGACTCGGCACCGCGCGCGCCGTCGTCGAGCGCGGCGCGGTCGAACATCGCGCCCATCGCCACCACGATCTTTCGCGGGCCCTCGAAGGGGTCGCGTGCATGGGCCGCGAGCATGTTGTCGAGCATCACGACGTCGCCCTGGCGCCAGTCGAAGCGCACGGCGCAGGCCTCGTAGGCCTCGCCGACGATGGCCATGGTCTCGTCGGCGATGGGCGAGCCGTCGCCGTAGGTCACGTGGCGCGGCAGGCGCTCGACACCGCCCATGGCCAGCAGGTCTTCGCGCACCTGCGGCTCGAGGCAGGCGACGTGGTGCAGCTGCACCTGGTTGAAGAACACGCGCTCGCCGGTGAGCGGGTGGCGGATCACGGCGGGGCAGCGGGTGCGCGTCTGCAGCGTGTCGCCGTCGAACCAGCGCCATTCGATGCCGGCGGCGGCCAGGCGGGCCTCGACGTCCTCGCGGCGATCGGTCTTGTAGAAATCCTGCCAGCTCACGTCCAGGCCGGGCGTGAAGGTGCGCACGTACTGCAGCCCCTTGCGCTCGAAACCGGCGACCACCTCGGCCGGCAGGCGGCGCAGCATCTCGCGGCAGTCGACGATGGGCGTGGCGCCGCCCACGGGCGACGGCAGCTCGCAGAAGAACCACTGCTTGCGCGGCCAGCGGTCCAGGTGCGCGCTCTCGTTGTGGAACAGGATCATCTGGCGCTCGGGGTATGGCGTGGAGCGGTAGGTCTTCTTGCCGCCCTCCTTCTTCGGCAGGTCGCCGTAGCTGCCGTACAGCTCGGGCTCGATGGCCTCGGCAAAGGCCTCGAAGTCCTGCGGCGTCTTCAGGCCGAAGTCGCGGAACAGGATGCCGCCGTGCTTCGCGACCAGCATCTCGATGTAGTCGGCCTGGCCCTTGGCCCAGGCGACGGTGTCGAGCTCGGGGCTGGTGGCCTGCAGCACGATGGGGAACTCGGCACCGGGCTTCAGGAACGAGGTCTGCACGGCGGGCCGCGCGGCGGCGCGCACGGGGGCGCGGCCGGCGCCCAGGGCGTCGAGCTTTCCAAGTTTGCCGAGCTTGTCCAGTTTCGAGGCCGGGCGGACGTTGGGAGCGTTTGTCATGGCGATGGATTCCTCCGAGGGCATGGGGGCCAGCGCGTCGATCGGCTGGCTGGGTGTGGCGACGATCCGCTCCAGCAGCGCGTGCCACGAAGCGGTGAAGGTTTCGACGGTCTCCCGCCGGTAGAGGTCGGTGGCGAACACCCACTCGGCGGTGAGCGCGCCGCCCTGTTCGCTGGCGAACACCGCCAGGTCGAACTTGGATTCGTTCATCTGCTGGGGCAGCACCTGGACCTCGGCGCCTTCGATGGCAAACCGGATCTCGGGCGTGTTCTGGAGCACGAAGAGCACCTGCACCAGCGGGTTGCGGTCGCGCGCACGCGGCACGCCCGACAGCTCGACGATGCGGTCGAAGGGCACGTCCTGGTGGTCCATCGCGGCCAGGGTGTCGGCCTTGGTGGCGGCGAGCCATTGCGCGAAGTCGGTGCCAGCCTTCGCGCGGCGCGAGCGCAGCGGCACCACGTTGACGAAGAAGCCGAGCAGCCCTTCGAGGTCCGGGTGGCCGCGGCCCGCGACGTCGGTGCCGATGACGATGTCATCAGCACCCGAGGCCTGGTGGAAGAACAGGAAGAACGACGACAGCAGCAGCGTGAACAGCGACGTGTCCGACGCCCGCGCGAGCGCGGCCAGCGATTGCGACAGCGCCGGCGACAGCGTGAGCCGCACCGAGTCGCCGGCATGCGTGGGCGCGGCCGGGCGCTGGTGGTCAGGCTTGATGCCCGAGGCCTGCGGCGCGCCCGCCAGCCGCTCGCGCCAGAACGCGGCCTTCGGCGCGAAGCTTTCAGAGGCGAGCGCGCGCGCATACCAGCCGGCGTAGTCGGCGTACTGCACGGGCAGCGGCGCCAGTGCCAGCGGCTGGCCGCGCCGCGCGCGTTCGTAGAACGCGGCCAGCTCGCGCGCGAACACGGCGATCGACCAGCCGTCGAACACGATGTGGTGCACCACGAGCACCAGCACATGCTCGCGCGCGGCCATGCGCACGACGGTGGCCTTGATGAGCGGCCCTTCGGCCAGCGCGAGCGGTGCACGCACCAGCTCGTCGAACAGTTGGCCGTAGCGCGCTCCGTCGTCGAGCGCGATCACGGGAATGTCGAGCGGCGCACCGGGGCGTACGACGGCCATGGGTTCGCCGTCGTCGTCCTCGGTGAACACGGTGCGCAGCACCTCGTGGCGCGCGACGATCGCGTCGATGGCGGCGCGCAGCGCGCCGATGTCGAGCTCGCCGTGCAGCGCGAGGCCGGCCGACATGTTGTAGGCCGCGCGGCCGCTGCGGTTGGCGGCGTCCGTGAGGCGGTCGACCAGCCAGAGGCGGTGCTGCATCGGCGACAGCGGCAGCGCACCGCCGCGCGCGACGGGCGTGATCTCCATCGCGCTGCGCTGCGGCGCGGCGGTGGTCGAGGCGACGCCGAGCCGCGCGGCCAGGCCGGCGATGGTCGGCGCCTTGAAGAACTCGCTCGGGTGCAGCTCGGTCGCGTAGCGCTTGCGCACGCGCGACAGCAGCTGGATGGCCACGAGCGAATCGCCGCCGAGCTCGAACAGGTTGTCGTCCACGCCGATGGGCGCGATGCCCAGGCGCTCGGTCCACAGCGCGGCGAGCGCGGTCTCGATCTCGCCCTGCGGCGCGACGAACGGGGTCTGCAGCGCGGGCCGGGGATGGGCCGAGCCTGCGGCGGCAGCCGGTGCCTCATCGCCGAGCAGGTCGAGCATGCCGTTGTCGAGCGGGCCCAGGCGCGTGGCCAGGTCGGTGGTCGAGATCACGGTCTGCGCCCGCGCCGGGCCGTTGACGATGCGCTCGAAGACGCGCGCGCCCTCGGGGCCGTCCATGCCGATGTCGTCGGGCACGTCCATGTGCGCGGCCATGCCCAGGCCGCGCCAGGCGTCCCAGTTGACCGAGAACACCGGGAACGCGCCGAGCCGTTCGTGCGCGACGGCCACGGCGTCGAGGTAGGCGTTGGCGGCGGCGTAGTCGCTCATGCCCAGGCCGCCGGCCACGCTGGAGATGGACGAGCACAGCAGCGCGAAGTCCAGCGGCTGGCCGCGCAGCGCATCGAACAGCACGCGCGTGCCGCGCACCTTGGTCGCGAACACGGTGTCGACCTGCGCGCGCGTGCGCCCGGCCATCATGCCGCCGCCCGCATCGCCGGCCGCGTGCACGACGCCGTGCAGCGGGCCGAAGCGGGCGTTCGCCTGTGCGAGGGCGGCACGCACCGCGTCGGCGTCGGACACGTCGGCCGACACGGTGAGCACCTGTGCGCCGAGCGCTTCGAGTTCGAGCAGTTGCTGCAGCCGCGCCTTCAGATCGGCGGGTGTGCTGTCGGCCGCCACCAGCGCCGGCCAATCCGCGCGCGCCGGCAGCGCCGTGCGGCCGAGCAGCACCAGCCGCGCCTGCCAGTGCACGGCCAGGTGCTTCGCCAGCGCGAGACCAACACCGCCCAGGCCGCCGGTGACGAGGTAGACGCCTTCGTGGCGCAGGCGTGGCTGCGCCGCAGCGGTCAGTGCTGCGGGTTCGTAGGTCTTGATCCAGCGGTGCGCGCCACGGCAGGCCACCAGCGGCTCACCGGGCTCGGCCTGCAGCGCCGCGGCCTCGGCCACGATCTGCGCGACCAGCCGGCCTTCGGCATCGCTTTCGGGCGCGGGCAGCACCACGTCGATCACGCGGCAATGCACGCGCGGGTATTCCTGGCCAATCACCTTGCCGATGCCGTGCAGCGTGGCCTTCTCGGGGCACAGCGGCTCGGTGCCGGTCACGTCTTCGAGCTGGTTGGCGACGACGGCGAGCGGCAGCGTGCGCTCGCCCGCGTCGAGCGACTGCACGAGCGCGAGCAGGCTGAAGAAGCTGCGCTCGAGCAACCCGGCCTGCGGCTGCTGCGCGGGCAGCGCCTCGTCGAGGCTCCACAGGTGGTAGATGCCGGCGATGGCGCCGAAGTCGGCCGCGATCTCCGTCTGCAAGCGGGCGTGGTCGTCGCGCGCGCCGGGGCGCAACGTCCAGTGGCCGTGGCCCGTGCGTGCGAAGGCGCTGCCGCGCTCGGCCAGCACCACGGTGCGGCCCTGCGCGCGCAGCTGGCGCACGAGGTGGCCCGTGAGGCTGCGGCTGTCGCCGAGCACGAGCAGGCAACCGCCGGTATCGGTCGAAGGCGCGACGACCAGCGGCTCCGTGCGCTGCCACGAGGGCACATAGAACGCGTCAGCGTTGGTTCGTTGCGGCGCCTTCGCAGCGCTGGACGCTTCGACCCAGTAGCGGCGGCGCTGGAACGGATACGCCGGCAGCGGCACGCGCCGACGCGCGGCGCCCGCGCGACAGGCGGCCCAGTTGATGTCCACGCCCGCGACCCACAGCTGGGCCAGCGTCTGCGCGATCTGCTGCGCATTGCGTGCCTGCTGCTGCGGATGCGCCTGGCTGGCGAACACGCCGGCGGCGGTGTCGGCCAGCGGATGCTGGCGCGCCAGGCCCGCCAGCGTTTCGCCGGGACCGACCTCGAGCAGCACGCGGCCCGGCACCTGCAGCAAGGTGCCCACGCCGTCGGCGTACTGCACGGTGCCGCGCAGGTGGCGCGCCCAGTAGGCGGGGCTCACGGCCTCTTCGGGCGTGATCAGCTGGCCCGTGACGTTCGAGACAAAGGGAATCGTCGGCGGCCGGCGCGGCACCGAGGCGATGAGCGCCTCGAGCGGCGCGAGCAGCGGCTCGGTCATCGCCGAGTGCGAAGCGATCGACACATGCAGCCGGCGCGGCAGGTGGCCCGCCGCGCGCAGCCGCGCCTCGGCGGCTTCGACCGCGTCGCGCGGGCCGGCGATCACGCACAGCTGCTCGGCATTGGCGGCGGCGAGGTCGCAGCCCGGCGCCAGGAAGGGCGCGAGCGCGGATCGCGACAGCGGCACCGCCGTCATCGCGCCGGGCGGCATCGACTGCAGCAGGCGCCCGCGCAGGGCCGCGACGCGCAGCGCGTCTTCGAGGCGGAACACGCCCGCCAGGCAGGCGGCGACGTACTCGCCCAGACTGTGGCCCATCATCACCGCGGGCCGCACGCCGCGGCGCATCCACCATTGCGCCATCGCGTACGCGACGACGAAGAGCGCGGGTTGCGCGAGCGCGATGTCGAACAGCCGCGCGTCGGCCTCGGCTTCGCCGCCGGGCGCGGGGAACAGCACGGTGCGCAGGTCGAAGCCCAGCTCGGGTTCCAGCAGCGCGCAGCAGCGGTCGATGTCGTCGCGGAAGGCCGCGTCGTCCTCGTAGAGCGCGCGGCCCATCTGGGCATGTTGCGTGCCACCGCCCGGGAAGAGGAAGACCACCTCGGGCGCCTGCGCGGGCGCGGCGCGCACGGCCAGTCCTTCACCCGCCGAGAGCAATTGCACGGCGCCTTCGGCATGGTCGGCCACCACGGCGCTGCGGTGCTCGAAGACGCGGCGGCCCGCCTGCAGGGTGTGAGCAATGTCGGTGAGCGGCAACGCGGGGTGCACGCGCAGGTGATCGGCCAGCTGCTGCGCGGCTTGTCGCGTTGCGGATGCGCTGCGGGTCGACAGCGGCAGCACCTGCCAGCCTGTCGTTGATTCGGACGCAGCGGCGGGCGGCGCCTCTTCCAGCACGACGTGCACGTTGGTGCCGCCGATGCCGAAAGAGCTGACGCCCGCACGGCGCGGCGTGTCGCCCTCGGGCCACGGGCGCGCTTCGGTGTTCACGCGGAACGGGCTGTTCGCGAAATCGATCTGCGGGTTCGGCTGCTCGAAGTGCAGGCTCGGCGGCAGCGTGCGGTGGCGCAGCGCCAGCGTCGCCTTGATGAGCCCCGTCACGCCGGCCGCCGCGTCGAGGTGGCCGATGTTGGTCTTGACCGAGCCGATGGCGCAGTAGCCGCAGCGCCCGCCATCACCACCGTCCGAACGGAAGGCCTGCGTGAGCGCAGCCAGCTCGATCGGGTCGCCCAGCGTGGTGCCCGTGCCGTGCGCCTCGACATAGCCGATGGTGTGCGCGGGCACGTCGGCCATGAGCTGCGCCGCGCGGATCGCGCCGGCCTGGCCCTGCACGCTCGGTGCGGTGAAGCCGATCTTGTCGGCGCCGTCGTTGTTGGCGGCCGTGCCCTTGATGACGGCGTGGATGGTGTCGCCGTCGCGCAGCGCGTCGGCCAGCCGGCGCAGCACGACGATGCCCGCGCCGCTGCCGATCACCGTGCCCGCGGCCTGGGCGTCGAAGGCGCGGCAATGGCCGTCGGGCGAAAGGATGGCGCCGTTCTGGTAGCGGTAGCCGCCCTCCTGCAGCAGGTTGAGCCACACGCCGCCGGCCAGCGCCATGTCGCAGTCGTGGCTCAGCAGGCCCTGGCAGGCCAGGTGCACGGCCACCAGCGAGGTCGAGCATTCGGTCTGCACGCTCAGCGCCGGGCCGCGCAGGTCGAGCTTGTAGGCCACGCGCGTGCACAGCGAGCCGGCGGAGTTGCCGCTCATGAGGCCCAGCATGTCGGCGATGCCGGTGCCCGCGTCGATGCCGACGGCGGGCAGCAGGTGCTTCATGAGGTAGAGGTTGGGGCCGTCGCCCGCGTAGACGCCGACGGGCGCCCCGCCCTTCTGGCCGGTCGGCCAGCCCGCATGGTCCATCGCCTCCCAGGCGCATTCGAGAAAGATGCGCTGCTGCGGATCGAGGTGCTCGGCCTCGCGCGGCGAATAGCCGAAGAAGCCGGCGTCGAAGCGGTCGAAGCCGTCGAACAGCACGCCGGCCTTCACGTAGTCGGGGTCGGCCAGCGCGCGCTCGGGCACGCCGCGCGCACGCAGCTCGTCGTCGCTGAAGACGGTGACCGACTCGACGCCGTCGCGGATGTTGCGCCAGAAGGCGTCCACGTCGGGCGCACCGGGAAAGCGGCCGGCCATGCCGACGATGGCGATCTCGAGGCCCGTGGTGTCAGGGGAAAGCGGGGTGTCGTCTTGCGCGTGCATCAGAGGGTTCTTTCCGTGGGTCGGCGGCGTTGCAGCAAGGCGGCGCGCTGCTGCTGCGCGCGCTGTTTTGCCTGCGCGGCGTCGTCGGTGGCGGAAGCAGCGGCGGGGCTGCGCCCCTTCTGCTCGATGTGACGGGCGAGCGCGCCGACGGTCGGGTACTTGAAGAGGTCGACCACCGCGAGCCCCGGTTGCAGGCGGTCTTCCACCAGCCGGTGCATGCGAATCACGAGCAGCGAGTTGCCGCCGAGGTCGAAGAAGTTGTCGTGCAGGCCGACCTGCGCGACCTTGAGCAGCTCGGCCCAGATCGCGGCCAATGTTTGCGCGACGTCGCCGCGGGGGGCTTCGTAGCCTGGGGTGCCGGCGGCCGCCGGTGCGGGCAGCGCGCGGCGGTCGACCTTGCCATTGGCGCCGAGCGGGAAGCTGTCGAGCACCATCAGCGCCGAAGGCACCATGTAGTCGGGCAGCGCCTGCGCCAGCTGCGTCTTGAGCGTGGTCGCGTCGAGCGATGCGCCTGCAGCGGGTGCGACGTAGGCCACGAGCGACGGGCCCGCTGCGCCCTCGTGCAGGCACACCAGCGCCTCACGCACGCCGGGCTGCTCGCGCAAGCGCGCCTCGACCTCGCCAAGTTCGATGCGGAAGCCCCGCACCTTCACCTGGTGGTCGAGCCGCTCGAGGTACTCGAGCTGGCCGTCGGCACGCCAGCGCACGAGGTCACCGGTGCGGTACAGGCGACCGCCGGCCCCGTCGAAGGGATCAGCGACGAAACGCTCGGCCGTCAGCGCTGCGCGCCCGAGGTAGCCGCGCGCGAGGCCGTCGCCGCCGAGGTACAGCTCGCCGGGCACGCCCTGCGGCACGGGCTGCAGATCGGCGTCGAGCACATGGGCCGTGCGGCGGCCGACCGGGCGGCCGATGGGGGCGTAGCCCTGCACGATGGCCTCGGCGTCGGCGGACCACAGGGTCGGCGTGATCACGGCCTCGGTCGGGCCGTAGGCGTTCACGATGCGTGCAGGGTGCAGCTCGCGGCGGACCAGCGCGAGGTCTTCGCCGGTCCAGGCCTCGCCGCCGAAGAGCGCGAGGCGCACGGCGTGCTGGAACGGCGGCTGGTCTTGCAGCAGCTGGCGCGCGTAGGCCGGCGGCAGGTCGACCACACTGACGCGGTGGCGTTGGAGCAAGGCGTCGAGTTCGCTGGCGAGCGAGCACCACTGCGGCTGCAGCACCAGCGCGGCGCCGGTGGTCAGCGGCAGCAGACACTGCTCGATGGCGGCGTCGACGTGCGGCAGCGCGAACTGCAGCGAACGATCGCTCGCCGTGAAGCCGCAGGTGTCGGCCATGGCCTGCAGGTGCATCGACAGCGCGCCGTGCGCGACCGCCACGCCCTTGGGGCGGCCGGTGGTGCCCGAGGTGTGGATCACGTAGGCCAGGTGGTGGTCGTGCAGCGCGACCTGCGGGGGGGCGTCCGGTTCGTCGTCGAGCGATGCGTCATCGACCGTGATGCGCGTGACGGGTCCGTTCACTGAGCTGTGGCTGCCGGTCAGCAGCAGCGCGGCGCCGCTGTCGGCCAGCAACTCCGACAGCCGCTGCGGCGGATGCGACGGGTCCATCGGCAGGTAGGTGCCGCCGGCCTTCAACACGGCCAGCAGGCTGACGACGCGATCGACCGGGGCATCGACGGCCACGGCGACTGGCGTGTCGGGCCGCACACCGTGGCGCAGCAGGCGGTGCGCGAGCCGGTTCGCGCGGCGGTCGAGGGCGGCGTAGGAGAGTTCGGTGTCACCGGCGATCAACGCGATGGCATCCGGTGCACGGCGGACGTACGCCTCGAAAAGCCGGTGTACGGGTGTCGCGGCGGATGCGGGCGATGTGCCTGTGCCCCAGGCGTGCAGTTGCGCCTGCTCTTCGGCAACGAGCCATGGCGCATCGCCGATGGCGCGGGCCGGGTCGGCGGTCAGCGCGTCGAGCAGCGCGCGGTAGTGCGCGGCCATGCGCGCGACGGTCTCCCCGTCGAACAGCTCTGCCGCCGCGGTGAAGACCGCGCGTACCTGGCCGTCGGCGCGCTCGCGGATGTCGAGCGCGAGTTCGCACTGCGCGGCGCTGTCCTCCATGCGGTACTCGTCGACCGCCAGGCCCGGCAGGCCGCGCAGCACGGCCGTGTCTTCGCGCAGCAGATTGAACATCACCTGGAACAGCGGGTTGTGGCTCAGGCTGCGCTGCGGCTGCAGGGCGTCCACGAGCTGTTCGAACGGCAGGTCCTGGTGGGCCTGCGCGCCGAGCGCGGCCTCGCGGATCTGGGCCAGCAGTTGCGCGAACGGGGTGCGACCGTTCAGCGTGGCGCGCAGCACCTGCGTGTTGACGAAGAAGCCGATGAGGCCCGTGGTCTCGGGGCGGTGGCGGTTGGCGACCGGCACGCCCACGCGCACGTCGGGCTGACCCGTGTAGCGATGCAGCAGCGCCTGGAAGCCCGCGAGCAGCACCATGAACAGCGTGGCGCCATGCGCCTGCGCGGTGGCTTGCAGGCGGGCGACGAGGGCCGCGTCGAGGTCGAAGGCATGCGAGGCCGCGCGGTAGTTGGCGACCGCGTGACGGGGGCGGTCCGTGGGCAGTGCCAGCACGGGGTGGTCGCTGCCGAGCTGGGTGCGCCAGTAGGCCAGCTGGCGTTCGGCCTCGCCGGCGGCGAGCCAGTCGCGCTGCCACGCGGCGTAGTCGGCGTACTGGATCGCCGGTGCGGCGAGCGACGGCGCCTCGCCCTTCGCGTGCGCCGCATAGGCCACGCCGAACTCGTCGAGCAGCACCTGCAGCGAGGCACCGTCGGACACGATGTGGTGCGTGACGATCGCGAGGATGTGGTGCGTGTCGCCGAGCTGGAGCCAGGCGGCGCGCAGCACGGGGCCGGCCACGAGGTCGAAGGGCTCGGCCTGCAGCGCGCGCGCCTGTGCGGCGGCGGCGCCTTCACGGTCGCTGTCCGGCAGCGCGCGCAGGTCGATGTGGGCAAGCGCCAGCGGTGCGGTCGACAGCACCTGCTGGCCGACCGTGCCGTCGGCCGCCGTGCGGAACACGGTGCGCAGGCTCTCGTGGCGCGCGAGCAGGCCTTCGAGCGCCGCCTTCAGTGCGTCGGCATCCAGCACGCCCGACAGGCGCAGCGCCACGCCCACGTGGTAGGCGCTGTTCTTCGGATCGAGCTGCCAGAGGAACCACTGGCGCGCCTGCGCATGCGACAGCGCGAGCAGCCCCGTGCGGCGCTCGGCCGGCAGGGCCGGGATCGGCTGGTGCGCGCGGCGCTGACCGAGCGCGAGCACGCGCCGCAGTTCGCGCGCGAGGTCACCCAGGCGCGGCTGTTCGAACAGCGCACGCAATGGAAAGTCGATGTCCCAGCGCTCGCCGATGCGCGCGGCCACCTGCGTCGCGGCGAGCGAGTTGCCGCCGTGGGTGAAGAAGTGCGCATCGCGCGCCAGCGGCCGTTCGGCGGGGCGGCGCAGCACCTCGTGCCAGATCGTGGCGAGGGCCTGTTCGACGTCGTCGAGTGCGACTTCGGGTGTGTCGACTGCGGGGGCGCTGCCGCCCAGCACGAACGCGCCGTGTGCGTAGATCGCATAGGCGTCCGCCGTGCGATCGATCCATCCCTGGCGGCAGGCGCCGCGCTGCAGCTTGCCGCTCGTGGTCTTGGGCATGCCGCCGGGGTTGAGCAGCATCACGACCGACAGCGGCTCGCCGCACTGCTCGCTCACGGCGGCGCTCAACGCCTCGACCAGCACCTCGGGCCGCACCAGCTTCTGGATGCTGCGCGACACCTCGGCCGCGAGGCCGATGCCCTCGCCTTCCGGCCCCTCGACCGCGAAGGCCGCGACGCGGCCTTTGCGCACGGCCTCGACCTCGCGCTCGACTTCGCGCTCGATGTCCTGCGGATACAGGTTGTGGCCGCGCACGATGATCATGTCCTTGATGCGGCCGGCCACATAGAGCTGGCCGTCGTGCACGAAGCCCAGGTCGCCGGTGCGCAGCCATCGCGTGCCCTCGTGCTCGACGAAGGTCTTCTGCGACACCTCGGGCTTGTTCCAGTAGCCGCCGCCCAGGCTCGGGCCCGAAGCCCAGATTTCGCCGACGACGCCGTCGGCGCAGGCGGTCAGCGTGGCGGTGTCGACGATGCGCACCGCATGGTGTGCGACGGACCGGCCGCAGCCCACGAGCATGGCGCCGCCGTCGTCGCGCACCACGGCGCCTTGTGCCAGGCGCGCTTTGTCGAAGGCGTGCGCGACCATGCCGGCGCCGCGGTGTCCGCCCGTGACGAACAGCGTCGATTCGGCCAGGCCGTAGCAGGGGTACACCGCCTCGGCCGGAAAGCCCGCGGGCGCGAAGCGTTGCTGGAACGACCGCAGCGTGTCGGCGCGCACCGGCTCGGCGCCGGAGAACGCGAGGCGCCACGACGACAGGTCGAGCCTTTGCAACTGCGCGTCGGACACGCGGTCCAGGCACAGGCGGTAGGCGAAGTCGGGCCCGCCGCTGACCGTGGCGCGCAGCCGCGAGACGGCTTCGAGCCAGCGCACGGGACGCTCGAGGAAGTAGCGCGGCGACATCAGCGCCACGACCGTGCCGCGGTGCATCGGCTGCAGCAGCCCGCCGATGAGGCCCATGTCGTGGTTCAGCGGCAGCCAGGTGACGAAGGTGTCGCTCGTGCAGACCGAAAGGCCCTCTTCGATCGCGCGCATGTTCGCCATCAGGTTGGCGTGCGTGACCATGACGCCCTTGGGCGCCGAGGTGGAGCCGGAGGTGTATTGCAGGAAGGCGATGTCGGTGGCGGCCGGCGTGTGCGGGCGCCATGCGTCGGCGCCGGCGGCGTCGATCTCATCGACGGCGATGAGCACGGCTTGCGCAAAGGCGGCGTCCACGCCCGCCATCGCATCGCGGATGGCGGCGTGGGTCAGCACGCAGCAGGCATCGGCATCGGCGGCGATGCCTTCGAGCTTGCCCAGGTGGCGCTTGCGCGTGGACTCGGGCGGGAACACCGGCACGGCGACGAGACCCGCGTAGAGGCAGGCGAAGAAGCTCACGACGTAGTCGTCGCTGTTGTCCAGCATGATCAGTGCGCGGCCACCGGGCGCGAAGGCCTGCTGCAGGTGCGCCGCGAGGGCGCGCACGCGCGCGTCGAGGGCGCGGTAGCTGATGGGCGTGTCGAGTGCGCTGCCATCGCGGTCGGTGATGGCGATCAATGCGATGTCGTCGGGGCGCTGCGCGGCGAGGTCACGCAGATGGGTCACGAAGTCCACGGGATGCATCGGGTTCACAGGGGGTCTTCCTTGGTGTGCCAGGCCAGCGCGGCGGCATAGCCCGGCGGCGCGGACAGCGCCATCGCTTCGATGCCGGCCCACGCGGGCACGGCGCAGTCGACGGCGAGCGCGCCGTGGGCGTCGGGGTGGATGCCGATGCTTTGCAGGTGTTCGGCCATGCCGACGCCGGCGGCTTTCAACACAGCCTCCTTGCCGACCCAGCGTCGGTAGAAGGCGCGTGGCAGGTCGGCGTCGCTGCGGATTTCGCGCTGCTCTCGCGCGGTGAAGGCCATGGCGAGCAACGCGTCGGCGTCGGCCATGAGGTCGCGCGCGCAGGCTTCGATGTCGACGCCCACGCAGCGCACGCGCGCCGGATCGGCCAGCGCGATGAGCGCGTGGTCGCCGGCGTGCGAGACGTTGAAGAGGGGCGCGGCGTTGTCGCTACCGGCTTCGACGAAGGGCTTGCCGTGTGCGTCGGTGCGCAGCGGCACGTCCGCTGGACGACAGGCGAGGCGCTGCGCAATCAGGCGGCGCACGGCGGCGCGGGTGTGGGCGAAGCGCACGCGGTCGGCGCGGCGGGCGAAGCGAGTCGCTCGTGCGCGCTCATCGGGCGCGAGGTCGGCCCAGGCATCGCCGTCGTCCGCCGCGAGGTCGAGGTCCAGGCGATGCAACGCGATGCCCGACGGCAACGGGTCATGCCAGGGCACGAGCCGCATCGACGCCTCCCGCCGCCATCACCGCCGGCGCGAGGTGCCGCGCCAGCGCGGCCAGCACGGGGGTCTCGTGCTGGCGGATGAAGAAATGGCCGCCCTCGAACCCCTCGAGCGTGAAGCGCGCGTGCGCGGTCTCGCCGGCCCAGGCTTGCATGCGCCACGGGGCGATGTCGTCCTGGCGGCCGGCCAGCACATGCAGCGGCACGGGCAGCGGCGCGGGGTCGGCGTGCACGAAGCTGCGGCACAGGCGGTAGTCGGCGCCGAGGGTGTCGAGCGTCATGCGCAGCAGCTCGGGGCTGTCGAAGAGTTCGTCCGGCGTGCCGCCCTGCTTGCGCAGGTCGGCGATGAGGGCCGCGTCGTCGGTGGTGTCGAGAAAGCGGTCGGGGTCGCGCTGCGAAGGCGCTGCGCTGCCGGAGACGATCAGCGCGCCCGGCAGCGGGCGCTGCTGCTGCCGCTGGTGCTGCGCCATGCCCCAGGCCAGCAAGGCGCCCATGCTGTGGCCGAAGAGCGCGTAGCGACCGCGCAGCAGGCCTTCATGCTCGGCGCACAGCTGCGCGACCATGCGGTCGAAGTCGTCGACGAAGCTCTCGCCCAGGCGCCCGCCGCGGCCCGGCAGCTCGACCGGCACGACCTCGATCCAGCGCGGCAGCGCACGCCGCCAGCGCAGGTACATGGTGGCGCTGGCGCCCGCGCAGGGCAGGCACAGCAGGGGCAGCGAGGCCTGCATGCGCGTCAGGCGGAGGTGGAGGCGTTGTCGGTTGGCTGCTGCGCGGCCATCCAGTCGCGCAACGACTTCGGGCGCATGTCGGTCCACTGGGCTTCGACGTAGTCGAGCACGGTCTTCTTGTCGCCCTTGACGCCGTCGACGGCGCTCCAGCCGCCGGGCACGGCCTTCCAGTGCGGCCAGATGGAGTACTGCGCTTCGTGGTTGACGAGCACGATGAAGGTCTCGTCCTCGCGGTCGAAACAGCTGGTAGACATGGGCGGTCCTCTTGGTAAGTGCAATGACGGGCAGGGTTTGCCCTTGCGATACAAGACGCGCCGCGAGGCCGGGTGTTTAGTCCCGCATGCATCCAGACCGTGCACGGCTGCGCCGCGGCGAGGGCCGCTGCAGGAGCTGCGAAAAAAAGAGGGAGCGGGCTAGCGGGCCGCGTCTTCGGCGTCCGGCGAAGGGACGTCGTGCGCGGGCGGCACGAGGCCGACGAGCAGCCAGAGGCGGCCTGCCTCGTCGTAGGCTTGGTGGTGCGCGGGATCGGCGGCGAGCCAATGCGCGAGCTCGGCGCTCGCGGCGGCGTCGAGCTCGCCCTCGCCGGCGTGCTGGCGGCGGACCCACGCCCAGGCGGTCTGCCAGGTGGGGTCGCTTTGCGTGTCGTTGCTGCTGCTGCTCATCGGCGGCCATCGTAGCGCCGATGCGGTGCGTCGGAAAACTCAGGCGGCTTGCACGAGGTAGCGGCAGCTTTCGAGTGCCGCGTCGGCGTCCTTGATCATGAAGTTCACGAGCGTGGCGGAGCAGCCCAGGCGCGTGGCGATCTCGCGCTGGGTCAGGCCACTGAGGCGGTTGAGTTCGAACGCGAGGCGGGTGCGTGGCGGCAAGGCCTCGAGCACGCGGTCGATGGCCACCAGCGCCTGCCGGCCGCCGAGCACGCGGTCGGGTGCGTCGTTGCTGCTGGGCGGGCTCACGAGCTCGACGTCGTCGCAGTAGGTGCGGTAGCTGGCCTCCACGGAATGGTGGCGGTGGTAGTCGACCGCCACGTTGCGCACCACCTGGCAGCAGTAGCCGAGCGGCTTGCGGACATCGCGCACCGAAGCGCCGTCGGCGAGCTTCAGGTAGGCGTCCTGCAGCACTTCGTCTGCGAGGTCAGCGGTGCGGACGATCTTTTGCGCGACGCGCTGGAGCTGGGCACGGTTCGCGATGAAGACCTCCCCCAGCGTGGGCGCGGACGGGGAAAGCGACAGATCCATGGGTACTCCTGAAGTGTTCAAGGGCAAAGATGCAAATAAGAACTATTACCATTTGATGACGCAAGAAAGCCCTGTTTTTCCCAGTGACGCCTTCTCGTCTCTCTCCCTGTCTAGACGTTCGAGCGGCCGAAACCGAGACACCTAAAATTCCGCCCCTTACATCGCTCCCGTACCCATGAACATCGTCGTCAACGAAGAACTCAAAGCCTATATCGATCCCTTGACGCCGGAGGAGTACGAAGCCCTCGAACGCAGCATCCTCACCGAAGGCTGTCGCGACGCGCTGGTGCTGTGGGGCGACGTGCTGGTGGACGGCCACAACCGCTACGGCATCTGCCAGAAGCACGGCCTGCCCTTCCAGACCGTGCAGAACACGCGCTTCAAGACGCTGCAGGACGTGCACCTGTGGATGATCGACCAGCACCTGGGCCGCCGCAGCATCTCGGACTACCTGCGCGGCGTGCTGGCGCTGCGCAAGAAAGACATCGTGGACGAGCGCCGCGCCCGCAGCACCGCCTCCACGCCGACCACCCCGACCACGGCGGACGACCCGCCCTTCGACGTCGACGACGCGCCCGCTTCGACCTCCACTCCCGCTTCCGACGAGGCCCTGCCGCCGCCCGTGCCGCTGAACAGCCGCGAGGCCATCGCCCGCGCCGCGCGCCTGAGCAGCAGCCAGGTCGTGATGATCGAGAAGATCCAGAAGCAGGCCGCGCCCGAACTGGTGGCGGCCGTGAAGTCGGGCGTGATCTCGATCAACACGGCCGCGGCCGTCGCTTCGCTGCCCGCCGAAGAGCAGGTGTCGGCCGCCAACGCCGGCAAGGACGAGCTCAAGCAGGCCGCCAAGCGCGTGCGCGAGGCCAAGCGCAAGCCACGCGAGGCCGCACCTGAAACCGAAGAAGGCGCCGAACCGGCGGCGCTCGACGCCGTGCAGCAACTGCAACAGCGCGTGGCCGAGCTCACGGCCGAGAACGCGGACCTGCGCCGGCAAGTGGCCGAGCTGCAGGCCCAACTGGCGCACTGACGCCCCGGCGGGCACCCTTCTCCCCGCCCGCCGCTTTCCCCGCCCCTCCCTGAAACCTCGCGTGCCGCGCTGCGGCACGCGAGGCTTTGTCGCGTCCGCGACCCACTGAAAACAGTTGTTCGTAATCTTGTGTTTTTATTTGAAACAAGTGTTATATTTTTGACGCCACCTCCAAACAAACACTTTAGTTCTCCCAGCCAGCGTTGCGATCGGCGTCTCCGTCCAACTTCTTACAGTGAGTGCTTAAGTTGCAAAAAGAACGGCGATGCCGCCTCCAATCGGTGTTTTCGATGCGGTTGAACGCAACATCCCACAGCGGCCGGCCGATGGGCACGGTGGTGCGGAGGCTGCATGACGGCCGTTAACACCGTTCCCAAAAGTCAACGCGCTCTGCTGAGCTACAGCGTCGAAGGGCTGCCGCACCGCGAAGAAGTGCTGCTCAAGTCGCTGATCCGGCTGCTCGACCACCGCACGCACCAGAACTGGTCATGGAAAGCTGAACAGGCCGACCTGCGGGTCGTCGGCGACCAGGTCGCCCTTGCCGCCGCCTCGCCGCAACCGGCGGTGCCCACGCTGACCGTCGCCCATGCAGACCCGCAACGCGGCCCTTTCCTGGCCCTGCCGCTGCACACCGATGCGCTGGAAGTGGCGCTCAACCGCCTCGGCGCGATGGTGGTCCACGCCCGCGGCCTGGGGCTGGCTACGACCGAGGTGCCGATCGGCGAGCACGAAGAATTCCGCATGCTGCGCTGGCCGCCCGCGGCCGTGCTCGAGGCGCCGATCCGCCTGCGGCTGGCCACGCTGATGTCCAACCGGCCGGCGTCGGTGCTGTCGCTGCAGCAGCGCTCGCCCGCCACGCGCCAGGAGTGCGCGGATTTCCTGGCCGACCTGCAGCGCGCCGGCCTGCTCGAACGCGCCGCGCCCCCCGGCGCGCTGGTGGCGGCCTCGGCCCCCGACAGCGTCTTTCCCGACAGCCGCTTCCCGGCACCCGCCCGCGACACCGTGCAGCCCGGCCTGCTCGCACGCATCAGGAACCGACTCGGCTTGCTGCCGTCAGGCCCTCAATGACCGTAGAACACAAGATCCTCTTCACCGGCACCATGGGCGCCGGCAAAACCACGGCCATCGCCGGCGTGAGCGAGATCCCGCCCGTGAGCACCGACGTGCGCAACAGCGACACCTCGGTCGCCAAGGCCACCACCACGGTCGGCCTGGACTACGGCGAACTCACGCTCGACAACGGCGAGAAGCTGCGCCTGTACGGCACGCCCGGCCAGATGCGCTTCGACTTCATGTGGCGCATCCTGGGACGCGGCGCGCTCGGCGTGGTGATCCTGGTGGACAACAGCCGCCCCGATCCGCTGGCCGACCTGGACATCTACCTGGACGGCTTTGCCGAGCTCATCGCGCAGACCGCCTGCGTGGTGGCGGTGGGCCGCATGGAAACGCACCCGAGCCCCGGCATCGACGCCTACGCCCGCCGCATGGAGGCCAAGGGCGTCGTGTGCCCGGTGCTGCCGGCCAACGTCACCGATGCGCAGCAGGTCGTGCAGCTGCTGGAACTGCTCCTGCTCCAGCTCGAGGTCTGAACGCAGGACGCCCCTCTTTTTCTCCTTTTCCTTCCATTCAGGCAGCAATGAACATCACTCCAAGAATCAGGCTTGCAGCGGAATCGGCCATCGACACCCTGATGCGGGAAATCAAGGGCGTGAAGGCCGTGGTGATCTCGACCGAGGACGGCCTGGAGCTGGCCGCGCGCGTCGAGAACACCGCGCAGGTCGCGCGCCTGTCGGCCATTGCCAGTTCGCTCGCCGCTTTGGGCGCCGTGGCCGGCGAGGAAAGCCAGCTGGGCCACTGCGACAACGTGGCGATCGAGGCCACGCACGGCCACATCCTGATGCTGCAGGCGCGGCACCCCGAGATGACGCTGATCGTGAGCGTGGTCACCAGCCGCGAAGCCATCATCGGCCAGGTCCTCTACTTCGCGAAACAGGCGACGCAGCTGCTGCAGCACGCCTGACGCCGGGCATCGGCGCACCACACCCATTCGACACCGGCAGCCGCCCATTCCCTTCGCCCGGGTGGCCGCCGACTTTCAGGGGCGAGGACTAGGAAAGATTTCGATGGCAAATATCAAGCAATCCATGGACGAACTGATGACCTGCGACGGCGCCCTGTGCGCAGCGCTGGTCGATTCGAGCAGCGGCATGATCCTGGGCCAGATCGGCTCGGGCGTCGATCTCGAGGTGGCCGCCGCCGGCAACACCGAAGTGGTCCGCGCCAAGCTGCGCACCATGCGCGACCTCGGCCTGAACGACAGCATCGAAGACATGCTGATCACGCTCGGCAAGCAGTACCACATCATCCGCCCGATGCAGAAGAAGGAAGGCCTGTTCGTCTACCTGGTGCTGGACAAGACCAAGTCGAACCTGGCCATGGCACGCCGCAAGACGCTCGACGTCGAACAAGGCATGACGGTCTGAGACGCCCGCCGCGTCCCGCGCGGCAGCTTCGCCGCGCGGACGCATCAGGTTCGCATCAGGTTCGCATCAAGCGCGCGTCAGCAGCGTGTTCGACGGCAGCGTCTCGTCGAGCAGCTTGCGCGCCGTTTCCACGCCCGCCACCGGCAGCAACGCCGCGTCGAGCAGGCCCACCTGCACCAGCACGCTCGCCTGGTCCCAGTAGATGTGCTCGTGGTAGAGCTTGTCGCCGCGGAACTTGATGACCGCGAGCAGCGGGATCTCCACGCGCTTTCCGGTGGGCGCCACGCCGGGCAGCATCCACGGGATCTCGGTGGTGTGGGTGAAGCAGAACAGCATCTCGTCGACCACCTGCGTCGCGCCCACGGTGCGCGAGATCGGCACCAGCGAGGTGTCGGGCGGGTTGCTGTTGACGAAGTGGTTCGTATAGAACGCGTGCAGGTTCTTGTAGCCCACGCCGCCGGTCATGGTCGGGATGTGGTTGACGTAGGGCTCGGCCACCATGGTGCCCATGGTGTCGTCCACGTTGCGGGTGCCGAACTCGTACTCGCAGTGCTTGTCCCACAACGCGGCCAGGTCGTAGTTCGGGCCGATGGCCGACTTCAGCGCGGCCACGCTGCGCTCGTGCGCCATGAGCGCCGAGGCACGGTGGAAGTGCTCGCCGCCGACGCGCGCAAAGGCGTGGTCGACGCCGGGGTACACATGCACCTCGACGTTCGGCCGGCCGCGCAGGGTCTGCACGATGCGGTCGCGCGCCTCGGGCGGGCAGAAGCCGTCGAGCTCGGCCACGTGCAGCGCCAGCTTGCAGCGGATGCGGTCGGCCTCGTCGAGCGCGGCGTCGATGCCCACGCCGTAGTAGCCCACCGCCACATCCGCGTCGGTGCGGCAGGCCGCCAGGTAGGCGAGCTTGCCGCCCAGGCAGAAGCCGAGCACGCCGACCTTGCCGCCGGGCACCTCGGGGCGCTGGCGCAGCGCGGTGATGGCGGCCTGCATGTCCTGCATGCCGAGCGCTTCGTCGAAGCCCTGGTACAGCGCGAAGGCGCGCTGCCAGTCGTCGGGCGTGTAGCCCAGCTGCACATCGGGCTCCTGGCGCCAGAACAGGTCGGGCACGAGCACCACATAGCCTTCCTCGGCGTAGTAGTCGGCCACGTCGCGCATGGTCTTGTTGACGCCGAAGATTTCCTGCGCGAGCACCAGGCCCGGGCCGGTACCGCCGCGCGGCAGGGCCAGGTAGGCGCCGAAGCTGCCGCTGCCGTCGGCGGCCTGGATGCGGATGTCTTGCGACGAGGAGGTGGATGCCTTGTTCTGCATGGGTGTGTGACTCCGTTCAATGCTCAAAGGTGGACGTGGGGAACCAGGGGCTCACTGTACGCATTCCGGATGGCGCGTCGTGACCTGGTAGTAGCCCGAGTGAAAAACCAGCGGCTCGCCGTCGAAGCGTTCGTAGCCCTCGACCTCGCCAATGAAGATCAGGTGGTCGCCGCCGTCGTACTGTCGCACGTTGCGGCACACGAAGCGCGCGAGCACGCCGTTGAGCAGCGGCACGCCGGCCGTGCCCTCGCAGCAGTCGACGCCGCCGAACTTGTCGGCCTGCGGCGTCGAGAACTGGCGCGACAGGTGATGCTGCGGCGCGGCCAGCACGTTGATCGCGAAGTGGCTCGCGCCCGTGAAGTCGGCCACGCTGGGCGCCTGCCGCGCGAGGCTCCACAGCACCAGCGGCGGATCGAGCGACACCGACGAAAACGAGTTGGCCGTCATGCCCACGCGGCGCCCGTCGAGCGCGCGCGTGGTGATCACGGTGACGCCGGTGCTGAACTGGCCGAGCGCCTTGCGGAAGTCGCGCCGGTCGAAGCGGTCGACCGCGGCCTCGCGCGCCTTGGCTTCGAGAAAGCGATCGGCCTCGGCCGCGTCGAACCACCAGGGCGCGAAGTTGCGCGGGTCGTCGAAACCGTTGGCCACCGCGCTCGCCACGGCCGGCCTGTGCGTGGCGCTCTGCAGCAGCTTCTGCAGGTGCGGCGCGGGCGGCGTGAGCAGGCTGTGCGTCCAGTCGGTGGCCCAGCGGGCGTAGCCCTCCCAATAACGGTCGAAGGTCTGCTGCATCCACGCGGCGTCGAAGGGCGCATCGCCATGCTCGAGGATGCGCTTGAAGTAGATGTCGGCCGCCTTGGCCGCGTTGTTCGAGCCCTGCCCCGTGATCGGGTCGTTGAGCACCACCGCATCGGCCAGCCCCAGCACCTGGCGGCCCGAGGGCAGCGTGGCGACCGGGTGGCGCACCACGGGCGTGACGCGGCCACGCAGCACGCCGTGGTCGTCGGTGAGTTCGATGTGTTCGCAGCGCTCGGCCTCCCACGGCAGGAAGGTGGCCAGGATCTGCTTGCTGCGCGCCAGGTGCTCCTGCGGCGTCTTCACGTCGTCCCAGCAGTCCATGGGACCGCCCGGCACGCCTTCGAACACCATGATCTCGCACGGGCCGCTGGTGGTCAGTGCCGGGAACACGAAGTACTCGCCGACACCCGGAATGAGGTTGAAGCTCACGGCCGCGAACGGTTCGCGCGGGCGCATGCCCTTCACGTAGGTGAGCGCCAGCGCGCGCTGCGGCGCGTCGAACGGCGAGCGCGCCGCGTCGCGCGGGAACAGCGCCGAGATCTCGCCCTTGCCGCTCGCAACGACCACGAGGTCATGCGTGCGCGCGCAGTCTTCCAGCGTGTCGATGTCCGCGTCCTGGTGCACGAGGCGGCCGCCACGCGCCTCGAAGAGTTGCATCCACGCAGAGATCTTCAGGCGCTGATCGACCGACTGCGCGGGGCCGTCGAGCTTCGCCTCCCACGCGATGGCGCGCTGGCCTTCGGGGCTGCGCACCGACATGCCGATGCCCTCGACCACCGGGCAGGTGTCGGCCCAGCTGTCGAGCCCCAGTTCGCGCTCGGTCTGCAGCGCGGTCTCGAACATGCACTGGCTGGACATCACCGGTCCGTCGAAGATCTCCTGCGCCGTGCGGTTCGCATACACCGTCACGGCGTACCCCCTGGCCCGCAGGCCCAGCGCGAGCTGCATGCCGGACTGGCCGGCGCCGACGATGGCCACGCGTCGTGTCATGCGCTGGCTCCGCCTACGCAGCTGCCGCAGCAGCCGCGCAGGTGTCGAGGTAGCGGTCGGCCTCCTGCGGGTCGGCGAACCACGGGAAGAAGGTGCGCGGATCGTCGAAGCCGTTGGCGATGGCGCTGGCCATCGGCGGCACGGCGCCGGCGCTGCCGAGCAGCTTGAGCACGTGCGGCGGCGGCGGTGCGAGCAGCATGTTGGTCCAGCGCGTGACCCACTGCGCATAGCCGAACCAGTAGCGGTCGAAGGTCTGCTGCATCCACGGCGCATCGGCCGCGCCCTCGCCGCGCGCCAGGATGCTTTTCAGGTACGTGTCGGCGCACTTGGCCGCGTTGTTCGAACCTTGCCCGGTGATCGGGTCGTTGAGCACCACCACGTCGGCCAGGCCGAGCACCTTGCGGCCCGAGGGCAGCGTGGCGATGGGCTTGCGCACGGTGGGTGCAAAGCGGCCGGCGAGGATGCCGTTGTCGTCGGTGAGTTCGATGTCGGCGCAGCGCTCGGCCTCCCAGGGCGTGAAGGTGTCGAGAATCCACTTGCTGCGCGCCAGGTGCTCCTGCGGCGTCTTCACGTCGGCCCAGCAGTCCATCGGGCCGCCGGGCACGCCTTCGAACACCATGATCTCGCACGGGCCCGTGGTGGTGAGCGCCGGGAACACGAAGTACTCGCCCACGCCCGGAATCAGGTTGAAGCACACGGCCGAGTACGGCGTGCGCGGGCGCATGCCCTTCACGTAGGTGAGCGCCAGTGCGCGCTGCGGCTGGTCGTAGGTCGACTTGGCGGCGTCGCGCTCGAAGAGCTTGGAGATCTCGCCCTTGCCGCTGGCCACCAGCGTGAGGTCGTGGCTGCGGGTGCAGGCCTCGAGGTCGTCGATGCCCGCGTCCTTGAAGACCAGCTCACCGCCCTTCTGCTGGAACAGCGCCATCCACGCCGGCACCTTCACGCGCTGGTCGACCGACTGCGCGCTGGAGTTCAGCCGCGCCGCCCATTCGACGGCCTTGGCGCCCTTCTGCTCGGGGTGCGGCACGGCGAAGCCGATGCCATCGACCGTGGGGCAGTCGCTGGCCCAATGGTCGAGCCCGAGGTCGCGCTCGACCTGCAGTGCGGTGTGGAACATGCACTGGCTCGACATGACCTTGCCGTGGCGGATGTCGTCCGCCGTGCGGTTGCTGTACATGGTGACCTCGTAGCCTGCGTCCAGCAGGCCCAGTCCCAGTTGCAGGCCCGACTGGCCCGCGCCGACGATGGCGATTCGCTTCATGGCTTGCTCCTTCTGTGTTGTCTCGTGGGGGTGTTGTTGTGGATGCCGATCAGGGCTCCATCAGGCGGGGAATGGCTGGCACGGCCTGCTCCGGGCCCATGGCGGAGTAGCCGCCGTCCACCGCGTAGTCGGCGCCGGTGACGAAGCTCGCGTGCTCGGAGCACAGGAACAGCACCACCTGCGCCACCTCGTCGGGGTCGCCGACACGCCCCAGCAGGTGGTAGGGCGCGGCCACGCGGTCGGTGCGCGCGCGGTCGCCGCCCGTGAGCTGGTCCATCACGGCCGACCAGGTCCAGCCCGGCGAGACGCTGTTCACGCGGATGCGGTCGGGTGCGAGGTCCATCGCCATGTTGCGCGTGAGCTGCGCCATCGCGGCCTTGCTCACGGGGTAGAGCCAGCGCCCCGTCTGGGCCACGCGCGACGAGATGCTGGTGAAGTTGACCACCGCCCCGCCGCCGGCCGCCACCATGTGCGGGTGCGCCGCCTGCAGCATGGCCACGGCGCTGGCCACGTTCACGTTGAACGAGGTGAGCCAGTCGGCGCGCGGCGACTTGAAGCCGTCGTCCACGTACGAGCACGCCAGATTCACCAGAAAGTGCACGCCGCCGTGGCGGGTGGCGGCCTCGTCGACACAGGCCTTCACCTGCGCGTCGTCGGTGATGTCGGTGCGCACGAAGCGCACCCCGGCGCCCAGCGCGTCGGCCAGCGGCTGGCCCTTGTCGGCGTCGATGTCGGCGATGACCACCTTCACGCCCGCCGCGTGGAAGGCGCGCACCACGCCGGCGCCTATCAATGTCGAACCACCCGTGACGATGGCGCTCTTGCCTTCGAGTCCCTTGAACATGACGCTTGCTCTCCTCGGTTGAATCGCCGGTTCGGCGAATGGGCCAAAGGTAGAACGCAAGGCCTCGCCGGCCGATCCCGAAAACGCAGGCGCTGTCCCTGCCGCGCAGGTTTTTTCGGGGGGGCCAAGGGACGGCCCGAATTGTGGGCTGGAAGGCTTTTTGCTACGGTCACTGCGCTTCCCTATGGAAACCGCCACCGCCCCACGGCTGCCGCTGCAGCGTTACCGTTTGTTCGAGAGCCACGACATGGACGAGGCGCGCGAGAGCGTGGCCCGCGTGTTCTGCCCCCACGGCCTCACGATGCTGCGCCCGCGCACCGAACTGGACGCCTGCCACCACAGCGCGCGGCTGCACCGCGACGTGAGCCTCAATTACGTGCAGTACGGCCCCGGCGTGCAGATCGACCCAGGCTACCTGCAGGATTTCTTCCTGTTGCAGATTCCGTTGCGCGGCGGCGCCGACATCCGCTGTGGCGGCCAGCAGGTCGAGGCCACGCCGCGCGTCGCCTCGCTGCCCTCGCCCACCGAGCTGCTGTCGATGCGCTGGGCCGACGACAGCCCGCACCTGATCGTGCGCATCGCGCGCGCGGCGCTGCTGTCGCGGCTCGAGGCGCTGCTGCAGGCGCCCGTGCGCCAGCACCTGGTGTTCGACCTCGGTGTGCCGCTGGACAACCCCGCGCTCGCGCCGCTGGTGCACTTCATCGACTACCTGCGGCTCACGCTCGATGCCGGCAATGCGCTGCAAGGCGGCGGACGCCTGGCCGAACATGCCGAGGAGTACCTGATGTCGAGCCTGCTGATGTCGGCGGGCCACAACCACTCGCGCGCCCTGGCCGGCGACGCGCAGCGCCACCTGCTGCCGCGTGCGGTGCGCAAGGCGCAGGAGTTCATGGCCGCGCACGCCGAGCAGCCGCTGTCGCTGGCCGACGTGTGCCGCGAGGCCGGCTGCAGCGCGCGCGCCCTGCAGATCGCGTTCCGCCAGCATGCGGGCCAGGGACCGATGGAGTTCCTGCGCGAGCTGCGGCTGGACCGGGTGCGCGCCGAGCTGCAGGCCGCGTCCACGCAGACGGGCGTGCGCGACGTGGCGGAGAAATACGGCTTCCTTCACCTGGGCCATTTCGCGGCCCAGTACCGCGCGCGCTTCGGCGAGCGGCCGTCGGACACCCGCACGCGCCACGCACCGGCGGAACACTGACCCGGCGCGTCGGGCTCAGGCCCGGTCGCGGTGATCGGCTTCGCCGTGCTTCCAGTAGCCCTTGGCGGTCAGGCGCGTGCGCGCCAGGCCCTGGTCGTTCAGGAAATGGGCGCGCAACGTGCGCACCACGCCCGACTCGCCCGCCAGCCAGATGTAACCGGGCCCCGCCGGCTGCGGCCGGTGCATCAGCTGTTGTTGAAGCGCCAGCCCCGGCTCGGCCGGATCGCCGGTGAGCCAGCAGGTGCGCAACACAGCTTGGCTGCGGATCTCCTGCACATCGGCCGCCGTGGGCACTTCGACATAGGTCTTGAGGCGGATCTCCGGCCCGAGGCTCGCGGCAATCGACTGGATCGCAGGCAGCGCGGTCGCGTCGCCGGCCAGCATCACCCAGCGCGCGTCGTCCGGGAGCGCGAAACCGCCGTCGCGCGGCCCGGCGAAGCCGATGCGTTCGCCTGGCTGCGCCCGTGCCGCCCAGGCCGAAGCGGGGCCTTCGTGGCCGCTGTCGCCGTGCAGCACGAAGTCCAGCTCGAGCGTGGCGGCGACGCGGTCGATGCGG
The DNA here is from genome assembly GCF_009811375.1 of Variovorax boronicumulans. Taxonomy (NCBI): domain Bacteria; kingdom Pseudomonadati; phylum Pseudomonadota; class Betaproteobacteria; order Burkholderiales; family Comamonadaceae; genus Variovorax; species Variovorax boronicumulans. The sequence goes on along the minus strand of NZ_BKDH01000001.1, from coordinate 770,976 downwards.
CGAATGGTGTAGGCCCGCCCTTCGCCGCCGGGCACGAACACCTTCACCCAGGCGCCGGGTTGGTCGGCCGCCGCGTGGCGCAAGAAGGCGGCGACGTCCGGGCCGCCGAGGGTGATGCGGCGCATGTGCGGCGTCACGAGGCGGCACTGGAGGACATGGGCTTCCAGCCGCGTGCCCCGTTCGGGTGGGACCGCGGCGATTGGCTGCAGGAGCGGGAAGGCGGAAGGCAACGCACGCGGCGCGTGGGCCTCGGAGGCATTGGCTGTCATGGTGTGTGTATCGATTCGGATGTTGCGAACTCTTGAATGCGAGCATTTGCTCGGTTCTTCTTAGAATACGAGCCTTCACTCGCATTGAAAACTCGCATTCGAACCGCCCGATGAAATCCCTTCCCCAGCCAAGAAAGACGCCGCGCCAGGCGCGCTCCCAGCAGATGGTCGAGGTCATTCTGGAAGCCACGGCTCGCGTTCTGGGCGAGCGCGGCTATGCCGGCACCAACACCAACGTGGTGGCCGAACGCGCCGGCGTGAGCGTGGGCTCGCTCTACCAGTACTTCCCGAACAAGGACTCGCTGATCACGGCGCTGCACGAGCGGCACGCGGGTCAGATGTACGCGGTGATCGACGAGGTGCTGGCCGCCTCGCGTGCGCGCAGCCTGCGCGGGCGCGTGCAGGCCATGGTGCGCGCGCTGCTCGCGGCGCATGCGCTCTACCCGGCGCTGCATCGCGTGCTCGAAAAGGAATTTCCCTTCTTCGATGCGCCGCGCGAAGAGAGTGCGGCCGACCACGACATCTTCCGGCGCGTGCGCCAGCTGCTGGACGAGCACCGCCCCGAGCTCGCGCCGCGCAACCTCGACCTCGCCACCTGGGTGGTGCTGCAGATCATGGAGACGCTGGTGCATGCGGCCGTCATCGAGCCGCCCGCGCAGTTCGAGCCGGCCGCGCTCGAGGCCTCGATCGTCGATGCGCTCATGGGCTATCTCTGCGGCCCGGCCGGGCGCTAGGCAGTGGGATCTCATGCGTGAACCTCCAGGAAGACGGGGACAGACACGGAAACACGTCCCCTCCTGCGCATGACAAATGAAAAGGAAAAATGGGAAGCCCCACCGCGCGCGCCCTGCACCGCGCGGCGTCAATCTGGCAAAGGTTGTGCGGGTACTGAGCGGATTCGGCCGCATCCGGCCTAGACTCCCCCGCATGAACGCCCAGCCCTTCCTCCGCACCTTGACGTCCCGCCCCGGCGGTTGCACGCCTGCGTGGGCGCGGATGACAGCGGCGGCCCAGCAGACGCCCGCACATTCCTGAGCCCGGCGGTCCGCCTCTTTCCCCCTCTCTCTTTTCAGCGCAAACCATCGACCGCCGGGCACCTGCCCCGCGCGGCTGCGCCCCCGTCATCCGGGGTCGCGTTCGACTGGAGTGCGTCATGCATCATCATCAGGTTCAGCGGGAGCACGCCCTTCCCGGAGGCGGCGTCGCATCCAGCACGCCGTCTTTTCAATCCATCCTCGCCGTCACCGACCTGACGGCGCGCGGCAACCGCGCGGTCGAACGCGCCGCGCTGCTCGCGGCCGAGCACGGCGCGCTGCTGAAGCTCGTGTACGCGCCCGCGGACCTGGCGCCGCTCGCGCACGCCGAAGCAGCGACCGCCCTCGCGGGGCTGGCCCGCGCCATGGCCTCGCGCTTCGATGTGCTGGTCAAGCAGGTCGCGGGGCCGGGCGGCGGCCTCGCGCAGATCGTGGACGAGGCACGCTACGTCGACCTCGTGGTGCTGAGCCACGAACGCGACCGCTCGCCCGCCGCCTTCTTCACCGGCCAGCCCGTGGAGCGCCTGCTGCGGCAGCTGCGCTGCCCGGTGCTCGTGACGCGGCTCGACACGCGCCTGCGCTACAGCCGCATCCTCGTGGCCGTCGACTTCACGCCCGCCTCGCGCGAGCTCGTGAGCCTGGCCCACGGGCTGGACCCCGACGCCGCGCTGGAGCTGTTCCACGCACTCAACACGATGCACGAGAGCAAGCTGCGCTACGCCGAAGTGTCCGAACACGCCATCAAGACCTACCGCCACGACAGCATGCGACAGGCGCGCGAGCGGCTGTTCTCGCTCACCGACTCGTCCAGCGCGCGGCGCAACCGCGTGCTGTCGGCCATCGGCCGCGGCGACCCGGCGCGGCAGGCCACGGTGCAGCAGCAGCATGCGCGCGCCGAGCTGCTGGTGGTCGGCAAGCGCCGCGCCCATCCGCTGGCCGACTTCCTGTTCGGCAGCGTGGCGCAACGCGTGCTGTGCTGGGCCACGGGCGATGTGCTGGTCGTGCCCGCCGACCGCCGCGCCGACACCCCGTCGCTCGTCATTTCGAGGAAGCTGCAAGATGTTCGCTGAAGACCCCCTCACCAAGTACCCGCTGCGCCAGTCGCTGCTGCCCGGCGCCGAAGGCCTGGCCGTCTTCGCCCAGCGCGGGCCGGTCGACTGGCTCTCGCGACCCGACCAGTACGTGTTCATCTGCGAAGGACGCGGCGGTCGGATCTACGCGGCGAACGAGGCCGCGCTCGAAGAGGCCCAGCAGCTGATCCGGGACGCGCATGGCGACCAGGTCGTCTCGCGCGAACCCGAGATCCACACCTTCGTCGATCCCGCGCTCGACGCCGTGGTCGAGCCGATCATGTTCCTGCGCCTGAAGAGCCCGCGCGCCTACGCCACCGTGCTGCGCGACGAGCTCGACCGGCGCCGCGCGGACGTGAAGGAAGAAGACCTGCAGCGCCACGACGTCGTGATCCGCGCCGAGGTGCGGCTGGCCGACCTCATGGGCTACGCGAAGTCGGCGCTGGCGATGTCGAACGGCTCGGCGGTGATCTGGAACTGGCTGCTGCGCTACGGGATGGCCTGAAGGCTGCGGCCGGGCGCTTCCCCCCCTCCCACAAACCCGGTAGTCGGATTGCGTGCAGCGCGGCTAGATTCGCGGCATGGCCGACAACCCGCTGTTCCTCTTCTTCACGATGACCGAGAAATTCTCGGATCACCTGACCGCGACCGGTGCCTATCCGGAAAAGTTCGTGCTGAACCTTGCGCAGCACGGCACCTATCTGCGCGACGTGGCGCTCTTCAACGCGGGCCGCCAGCGCCCCCTGGACCCGGCCTTGCACATGGGCATCCGCATCGAGATCGATGCGGCCTCGCCGGGCGTGATGGTGGCCTCCGACGGCACGCAGGTCTTGCTGCTGGGGTAGCGCTGCGCCTGAACTCGCGCAACCTGGGAAGGCGCGAACCGGTCAATGACCGGACAGGGCGCCCGATCAAAACCGGCGCACCGCCAGGCAAAGGCGGCTGACGAGATCCTCCGCAGAATCGGACTCCCCTCGGAGCGACGCGCATCGCCAAGCGTCGATCGAAGTCCAAATGAATCTGAATCTGGGAACTGCTGCGTTCTTCACGGCGCTGGCGGAGTTTGTCCTTGCCGCCGGCATGCTGGCGCTGTGGGCGAAGGGACGCGCGCGCTATCTGCTGGTCTGGGGCGTCGGCTTCCTTGTGTTCGGCGTCGGCGCCTTGCTGCTCATCCTGCGGGACAGGATCCCCGACTTCTTCTCCATCCTCCTCGGGAATTTCCTCACGACACAGAGTTCGGTCCTGTTCTATGCAGGCATCTGCCTGTTCTTCGACCGGCGCCGCGCGTGGCTGCCCTGGATGGCAGGGGTACTGGCGGTGGAAGTGGCCTTGCTGGCCTGCTTCTCCTATGTCACGTACGACACCTCGGCGCGTGTCTACGTGTACGGCGCGGCCCAGTCCGTGATCGCCCTGATGACCCTTCAGGCACTGTGCACGATGGGTCGTGGGCGCGGGGGAAACAGCAACCCCGAAGTGGTCGTCGTCGCCTTGCTGGCGTTGCTGGTTCATGGTGCACGCTTGGTCGGCACGCCCTTCTTTCCCGTGCCACAGGACTTTCTGGCGTCGGGCAATTTCCAGACCCTGCTGGCCTTCGGCTTGAAGTTGACCCACATCGGCTACGCGCTCGCGTTCGGCAACATGCACGCCGCCGCCTTGCATGTCGATCTGCGCGCGGCCCTCGCCCACATCGAGGCCAAGGCCCATCAGAAAGTCGAGATCCTGGGCTACATCGGCCACGACTTGCGCGCACCGCTTGCGACGATCGGCGGGTACGCGTCTCTCCTGCTCGCCGATGCGCACGACACGCAGCGCAAGCATCTGCTGACCATCCAGCGCAGCGTCAAGTACCAGCTCCACCTGATCGACGAACTGCTGGAGTACGCCAAGGCAGAGCTGCAACCGCTGACGGTCCACCCCGTCACCACCGACCTGCCGCGCCTGCTGGACGACATTTCCGACTACGCCGTCGCTCTGTGCGCGCAGCGGAACAACCGCTTTCGCTACCGCCCTTCCGAGCGAATGCCCCGAGAGATCGGCCTGGACGGAAGGCGCATGCAGCAGGTGCTGCTGAACCTGCTGTCCAACGCCGCCAAGTTCACGCGCGACGGCGTGGTGACCTTGTCCGTCACGGCCAGGCCCGAAGGGCGCGCCTGTGTCTTGAGCTTCGCGGTCAGTGACACCGGGATCGGCATCGACATGAGCCGGAACATCGACATCTTCGGCGCCTTCCAGCAGATGCACCCCGCGAGCGGCAGCACGGGACTGGGCCTGTTCATCGCGCAGCGCATTGTCTCGGCCATGGGCGGAACGCTGAGCGTGGCCAGCGTGGCCGGTCAGGGTGCGACGTTCTCCTTCACGCTGTCGGTGCCGGTCGATGCATCCGACGCGGACTGGCCCGTCGTCGCGCAGCGGGAGACAGCGCCTGGCGAAGCATCACCGACGCCCGCGATGCCCCGAGATGCCATGCCGGGGGACCGCGCCCTGGACGAACTCGCCAGTCTGGCGCTTCAGGGTCGCGTCACGGACATCGAGCACTGGATCGAACGCCACGCCGACGAAGCCGCCTACGCACCTTTCATGGCCCTGCTTGTCGATCTGCTGGAGCGGTTGGACCTGCGCGGGATTCACGCGCTGGTGAACCGCCCCGCCCCGTCCTAGATATGCAGTGCCGCCAGCGCGCCGATCGCCACGCCCGCGACGGCCACGCCGTACATCGCGCGCTCCAGCCATTTCTTCCGGGTGAGCAGCGCAATGGCCGCCAGCGCGATGGAGACCTGCAGCACGGTGGTGGCTTGCGCCCATCGGTGGTGCTGGTGCATCTGCGTCTCGGATTGCGCGTCCCAGCGGCTGGCCTCGTCCTCCAGCTTCTTGGCGGCGGCCTGGATCTCGGTCTTCTCCTGCTCGTAGCGGGTGACCTTCACCTGCCAGCCCTGGCGACGGCCGTCGTCGGTGGCGGTGTCGCGTGCGAACTCCGCCAGCGCCTGCTTGGTGCTCTTCGACTGGAAGTAATTCCACTGGTTCGAGGCCTCGGTCTTCTTGATGGCCGCGTTGTTCTTGTAGAGGCCGGCGTTCGCTTGCGTGGCCCCGCCCATGTACGCGAAGATCGCGCCCGCCGTCGCAATGGCGGCGGTGCTCACGGCAATCTTTCCCGTCGTGCTCATGCCCTTGCCTGAGGAGGTGGCACCGTCATGGCCGTGGTCGTGGCCGCCGGAGGCGGCATGTTCGAGTTCGTGATCGTGCGGACCATGCACGTGAAAGCCGTGTCCTGACATGAAGTTCTTCTTGGCGTAGTTGTTGGAAATCTGGAGGGCGCGCGAGTATGCCCGGACTTCATGCGTTGATGGCTCGGTGAAAGTCCTGTCGGCCCTGCGGATGCGCAGGGCGCGCAGGCAACCGCCGGGAGCGCGTGGCAGCGCTCCGGAAGCGCGCTGCGCTCAGGTCAACCGCGCGTGCGTGCGAGCCGGGCCTGGCAGCAGATCACTGATGCCAGGCCCGGCAGATTCGCAGGGATCGACGTTCCCGATGTCAGTCGCGATCCTCGTAGTAGCGACGGTGCTGCTCGCGCTCCCACTGCCGGCGACGCCATTCACGGCGCTCTGCGCGGCGTTCCTCCCAGCGTTGCGCGCGGCGCTCTTCCCAACGGGATTCAGGCTCGTAGTAGACAGGTGCCGGGGCGGAGTAGACCGGCTGTGCGGGCTGGTAGTAGGTCGGGGCTGGCCTCGAATAGACAGGCGCTGGCTCGTAGTAGACCGGTGCGGGCTCGCTCACGACCACGCCAGGCAGGTTGACGCCAATGGACCAGCTGGTGGCCGCACTGGCCGATGCGGCGGTGAAAACGGCGGCGGCAGCCACGAGACCTGCGACACCGAGCTTGAGAGTGGACCGGGGAAAAATCATTTCATCTCCTGGAGGGCGAGAAACTGCCCTGATGCATCACCAACGCCTGGCCTGGCGGCGTCGCGTACATCGCCACGGTGAAGAACGTTCCCAAATGTCACGCTGCCAGCTGGTAGTGGTGGGGTTAGCCGGAATCCCTGGAACAAGTGCCCATCTGCGCCCAAGCCCCGGAGCAAAACAAAAAGCCCCAGTAGCAGAACTGCTACTGGGGCTTGTGTTTGGCGGAGTGGACGGGACTCGAACCCGCGACCCCCGGCGTGACAGGCCGTAAATCCCAAGAAATACACCAACTTAGTGCGACAACTTGAGGCGCCATAAAACATCCGAGTAAACCACAACTCATTGTTTTAAAAAGGAATTTTTGTCTCATGCAGCACCAAACGGCCTAGCCTCGACTCTTTCAAGCGCGTGCCAATTGTTCCCACGGTGTTCCCATGGAGCCCACATTTGAGTTATTCTGTCCCCATATTGCCCGGGGGTCGTGGATTGACGTCGGAGCATGCGAACAAATGCCCGGCCACCCCTCACGAGCCCCTACACCAGGGACGACGGGATGGCTCACTTTCAACTGACAGATCGGGCGGTCAAAACCGCCAAAGCAACAGAAAAAGAACGCCTGATGGCTGACGGCGGCGGGTTGTTCCTGCGCATCTTGCCAACTGGCTACAAGTCGTGGATGCTGGTCTACGGCTTCAACGGCAAGCGCCAAAAACTTGCCCTGGGCAACGCCGCCGACGTGTCGCTCGCGAAGGCACGCGAAGTCGCCTCCGAGGAGCGCGCCCGCATCGCCTCTGGTGCCGACCCGCGTGTGGCGATGATGGAACGCGAGGCCGAGCAGGCAGCTCAGCGCGAGGCCCTCATCGCTGCGGAGATCCAGCGCAAACGTGAGGCATCTACCCTGGGCGACATGTTCGATGCATGGCTCGAGAACGGCGTGCAACGCTCCGACGGCAACGCCGAACTGCGCCGCACGTTCGATAAGGACATCCTGCCCCGCCTTGGCAACAGGCCCGTGCGCGGCATCACTGACACCGAACTGTGCGACGCGCTGCGTAAGGTCGGTCGCGGCCGTGGCCGCGGGCGCACGGCAGAACGCATGCTGTCCGAGATTCGGCAAATGTATCGCTGGGCGATCAAGCGACAGCCTTGGAAAGCACTGCTCAGCGAGGGAAACCCGGCCGAGCTGGTCGAGACCAAGCAGGTGGTGCCCAGCGGCTACGAGCCCGTCATCCGCCAACGTGTCCTCAAGCCTGCCGAAATCCGCGAGTTGCGGGATATCTTCGCGACGACGTTGGCGCAGTACGAATCGGCCGAGAACCGGCGCAGCGCCGATCGTCCGCTGCAACGGGAAACGCAACTGGCCCTGTGGCTCTGCCTCGGCACCGCATGTCGCATCGGCGAGCTGCTGATGGCCAGATGGGAACACATAGACCTCGAGGCCGGCACCTGGTTCGTTCCGCGCGAGAACACCAAGACGCGCGTGGACTGGCAGGTTTACCTATCGGACTTCGTGCTTGGCCACTTCAAGGAACTGCGCGGGCTCACTGGCGAAGGTGAAGGCAAGAGCGCGTGGTGCTTCCCTGCCCGCCAGAAAGAAGGACATATCGACGTCAAAACCGTTTCCAAGCAGGTCGGCGACAGACAGATGCGCTTCAAGAACCGCAAGCCGCTCAAGAACCGCCGCAACGACGACACGCTGGTGCTGTCCAAAGGGGAGAACGGGGAATGGACCCCGCATGATCTGCGCCGTACCGCGGCCACGATGATGCAGTCGCTCGGCATCAGCCTGGATGTCATCGACCGCTGCCAAAACCACGTCATGCCGGGCAGCAAGGTGCGCCGGCACTACCTTCACCATGACTACGCCGACGAGAAACGCGAAGCCTGGCGCAAGCTCGGCGAGCGGCTCAGCGCAGTCCTGCTTGAAGGCTGACTCCTGCTTTGCTTCAGGGAGTCTGTCGCCGCCCTCCTCTTCCCTGGCGACGCTGGCATCAATTCGGCACCGTCATCATCATGTGGCGTGCGAGGTGCGCGGTAGCCACCTGGATCGTCGATCCAGGCCTGGAGCGCCGCCGGCGTCCAGCCACAGGCCCGCCCACCCAAATGCACCGGTGGCGGAAAAATCCCGTCAGCGATCCGCCGATACACGGTGGCGCGGCTCAAGGCGGTGATGCGCATCACGTCGGCAATGCGGAAGAACGCTGGCGCAGCGGTCAGCAGGTGTGGAGCACCAGCACCAGACTTTCCGCGATCATCGGATTCATTGGTAGACAAGCTGCACACTCCTGAGAACATCAGGTCAACAGATTGCCCTGCGGTGCAGCCGCGAACGACCCATCCAGGCATACCGTAGCGTAAGCACGCTCATGCAAACTCACATGAACTCAGCTCGTGTTGGTCTGTAGACGGAGAGGGAGAGCAAGGAAGCAGTTGTACCCAGCTCCGTGCGATTTCACCCCGGCGCAGCGTGGCGAGTGAGAGGATCGTTTCACCAGTCAGCGCGACGAGCTTGACCCTGCTCAAGTAAGCCTCGCGCTCGGCGGTTGCGGTAAGTCTGCGCTGCCCTGAGGGAAGGTGCAAAGGCGATCTTGCTGCGCGGTAATCAGCGTATTGCGGCAATCGTCCCATGTTCGACGGCTTCCGCGTTTCCTGCTGCACGCCACGTCGCCTGTGCCCGGCTCCAGTCGGAGCGTGCTACGGAAAACATGTTGTCTCGCGCGCCGGTACTTACAGTGCCAGACGTGTTCAGCGCCGACGAGTGCCGCACTCTGATCGAATTATTCAACACGCGCGGCCAGGTTCTCGTGCAGGCGAGTAAGGCGATTAACTATTTCAACGCAGACTATAAAGTGCCGGCCCCTGATCAGGGGCGCAGAGACCGGGTAGATCATTTCTTTCATGAAAAAGCAACGGTTCAATTTCTTTTGCGCCGGATGCTGCGTGTCGAACAGGAGGTCGCCCGCGCTTTCCACTATCGCATCACAAAGCACGAGACGATGCGTATGGCGCGATATGAAGGCATCCGCGGCGGCTTCGGGTATGGCCACCGAGACAATATCCTGCCTACCGAATATCGGCGCTTCGCGCTGTCGATCAACCTGAACGCCGATAAATTTACCGGCGGCGAGTTGCGCTTCCCTGAGTTCGGCGAGACCTTATACCGGCCCCCCACTGGCGCTGCAATGGTCTTCTCCTCCTCACTTTTGCACGAAGTCCTGGAAGTGACTGCCGGGGTTCGATTTGTTTTTCTCTCGTTCATGTATGGCGACACCTGACTCCGAGGGGGAGCTCCCCAAGCGCAAGTTTGACGTCAACTGACGTGACGTCTCCATCAGCTCGCTCCTTAGCGCTTTTTGGTCGGGCGCAGCGGCCGGATGAGCCAGGGCGGAAGCATTGTCGGCGCACGGCCCAAGCACAAGCGCAATACACGCTGCGCTTGCTCTTGACAGCTGACATCTAGCGGATGTCGCTATCCTCGGCATCGCGCAGCAGGGGCACACCGTTCGCGTCCCAGCCTTGCAGGACCTTGAGAGCGCCCAGCTCGGGGACCACTGCGGCAGCTGGATCGCCCAAGCTCAACCTGCCCTGCTCGACCAGCTGTATGGCTGCGGCGCTCGTGATCGGCTTGATCATGGAGGCGATGAGCATCACCGTGTCATGGACTACCTGCGTGAGAACTTCTACGTCACGCCTTCGGGAACGTCAATACTGGCGCTGTGGCATTCGCCCACCGCAGCGCCAATGCTCCGGTGGCTGGGTCAGGTTCGCAAACTGAGTGCCTGTGAGTTACCTATTTCAATACGCTCAATACGAGTGCGCTCATTGCGCATGCCCAAAAGAGCGACCGCACAGGCTGCGACGACCATCGGCACCGCCAGCGCCATGAAAATCTGTCCGAGTCCCCATCCCCAGCCCATCATGGTTGCGCCGATAAAGCCGCTGGCAATAGCGCCCAAGCGGCCGAAGCCATGCATCCAGCTGATCCCTGTCGAGCGGGCCGCAGTTGGGAATGACATGGCCGAGAGCGCCTGCAAGCCAGTCATTGATCCGTGGAAGAAGCACCCCAAAGCAAACATCAATATGCACAAGGCACCAAAATTTCTTGGTGCGACGCTGAGGGAGGCGAGGAATGCGCCAGCGATCAGAAACGTCGGTACCAGTACCCAGTGCGGACGTACCCGATCCATGATCGCACCGATACAGATCGATCCGATCGGACCGCCGAGCGTGATCAGGGACGTAATGACCACGCCCTGCCCGAGGGTGAAACCGGCGTCCTTGGCAATGACTGGCAGCCAGTTGACCATGACGTATGTGGCGCACACGCCCATGAAATACGCTAGGCACAGCAAAAAAGTCCCCATGGCATAGGCTTTTGTGAACAAGATGGCGACAGATCCCTTTGATTGATCAACGGGCGTCGGAATCCAAAACGTGGCATCCGAGAGGACGCTGGAGCCTTTGTCGATCTTGCGGAGAATTTTAGGGATGGCCGCAAGGCGTTTTCCTTTCAGCGCGAGAAACGCGACCGATTCAGGCAGCCACATGGCTAGGACGAGGGCCAATGCGATCGGGAGCAGCCCCCCGATTGCGATCATGACTCGCCATCCAAATGCCGGAAGTAGCCATGCCGCAATCAGGCCGGCAACGGCAGCCCCGCCAGTAAAGCCGCTGTAGACGATCGTGACGATCAGCGAGCGTTTTCTCATTGGTGCATACTCGGAAATCAGCGTAACAGCGTTCGGCAATGCCGCGCCGAGGCCGAGGCCTGTCAAGATCCGCAGCGTGATCAACGTATTGACGTCTGCCGCCTGAGAGGAAACCAAGGTCAGCACGCCGAACCACAACACGCTCGCGGTCAGAATGAGCTTGCGACCGTAGCGGTCGCCGATGGGGCCTGCAATGAGGGCACCGACTGCTACGCCGAAGAAAACTGCCCCCAAGATCGAGCCCATTTGCGACTTTGTAATGCCCCAGGTCCGAATGATTTCCGGCGCAGCGAAACCCATGATCGCGACATCCATGCCATCAAATGCAACGACCAGAAAAACCAAGATAATAATAAAGATTTGATAGCGCCCGACCGGCCGGTCATCGATGAACGAACGGACATTAATTTTTTGATTCTCCGACATGTTGTCTCCGTATTTTGTTTGTGTAAGTGCAGTGCGAATCGCGCCGTAGTACCGGTTAAATGATTGAACGACCGCCGTCGATGAGCAGGGTTTGGCCGGATATGTACGATCCGGCCGGCGACGCCAGCAAAATCGCGGCGCCGACGATATCGTCTGGTTCGGCGATGCGGTTAGAGGGCGATTTTGCGGCCATCGCTTTTACAGCGTCTGGGGTGTTCAACATGATTTGCGAGAACGCCGTGCGCACCATCGATGGGGCTAAGGCGTTGGCGCGAATGTTCCATTGCCCCCATTCGGCCGCGATGCTGCGTACCACGCCGTTCAGCGCAGCCTTGGCGGCACCATAGGCGCCGAGGGCCGGACTGGCGCGTTCCGATGCGATACTGGACGTCATGAGAATGCTCCCGTAGCGGCGTTCGGCCATCCCCGCCAAGAATTGACGGATTAACACCAGGTTATTTCGCACTGTTGTGAGGAGCAAAGCGTCCAGCAGATCAATGTCGGTGTCGGCAATCGGCCCGACCGGGACCGGGCCGGCCGCGTGGCAAACGACAATATCGACGCGACCGAAAGCGCGTTTGGATTCTTCGGCAAAGCTTTTGACGTCATCAAGATTGGTGATGTCGCAGCGGATACCTTTGACGTCGAAACCCTCGCTTGCCAATAACGACGCTGCCGCATCGGTGTCCGACTGGAGATGGCTTGATACAATGACTTGCGCACCGCATTGGGCCAAGCCACGAGCAATGGCTAGCCCAATTCCGGAAGTTGAGCCGGTTACTATTGCGACTCTTCCAGCAAGGTCAAACCCCTTGTAATTCATAGTGTTTTCTCCATGTTTCAGTTTAATTAATTCAGAAATTGCAGGGCAGGACCGGCAAATTGTGTGGCGTACTGAACAGGAAACCGTGGCCCAAATCTGGATCGACGATCTGTTGGGGCCGGTTGGGTTCAACTGTTATTGCGCCAATACGCCGCCATCGACGGGAAGGATATGGCCGGTAACCATGCTCGATGCGGCAGTAGCAAGAAACAACACTGGCCCGGTCATGTCCGCGGGTTCGCACAGTCTTCCTAACGGTGTCAGCGCTTCGAATTTCGCGACCACGTCCGGCTGACTTGTGAGCGCCTCGGTCATTGGAGTGCGAATAATGCTCGGCGCTACAGCATTGACGCGGATGTTGTAGGGCGCCCATTCGACTGCCCACGAACGGGTCATATTGACCACCGCGCCTTTAGTAGCCTGGTAGACAATATTCGGATACCAACCGCCGGAAATACCAAGTATCGATGCGGTGTTGACGATTCGCCCGCCGCCGCCATCGCGCATGTGCCGCGCGGCGGCCCTGGCGCAAAGAAACATGCCGGTCATGTTTACTGCTACAACCGCATTCCAATCCGCGATCGTCAAATCAAACGAGGTGTTGCGCCGATTGATACCTGCGTTGTTGAATAGCACGTCGATTCGACCGTGTTGGCGGGCGACGTCCTCCATGACGCTTTCGATCGCGTCTTCATTGGACACGTCGGCAACCGCATGTTGTGCCATCGAGCCTATCTCGTTGGCCACCTGTTCTGCCGCCGCGCCGTTTGTATCTAGTACAACGACCCGGGCACCCGCGCCAGCAAACGTGTGTGCCAGGGCCCTGCCAATACCGCTACCGCCACCAGTAACGACGGTGACCTGGCCAGTAAGGCGAAAATCGGGGAATGGATGAGACATGTGAATTCCTTCTGTTAATCAAGTGAGGTACTGGGGGCAGGTCAACCCGTCACGATCGTGGCGCTGAGCGTTTCATCCCGCTTCCAGCGCGCCAATCCCCCCGTGCGCCTCGACCACCCGCTCCAGCAACTCGTGCATGTGCCGCTCCTTGACAGGGCTTGCGTGGCGGATCAACGGCCCTTGAATTCGAGCGGCGGGCGCGGTGTGCCGGCCTTCAGAGCCTTGATGGCCGAAGCAAGCCCGTCCTTCACGTCTTCTGTCTCGAACAAGGGCATGGCAACGTTGAACATCACATCGTCGGCCGCCTGGACACCGCCGTTGGCCCAGGCGCGCAGCAAGGCCTTGTGGACGGCGTGGGCGCGTGTAGGGCCGTGCACGAACTTCGCGGCGAACGCGTGCGCCTCTGCAAGCAGCCCGACATCGGTGACGACGCGGTTGATCACGCCGAAGCGCTCCATCGTTGCGGCGCGGACGCGCTCGGAAGTCAGTGCCCATTCCATGGCACGTGCGCGTCCTGCGCGTTCGGCGACGCGGTAGATGCCGCCCAGCAGGGTCACCAAGGCAAGCGACTGTTCCGGATGGCAGAACGTTGCGCTTTCGGCCGCAAAGATGACATCGGCGCGCAACGCCAGCTCGAAACCACCGCCGGCGCACAAGCCGTGCACCACCGCGATGACAGGCAAGGGCAGGCGTTCGAAGCGATTGAAGACGTCCATGTAACCCTCGAAGCGCGCACGCAACTGGCGGGGGGTGTCGTCGGGCCACGGCATGATGTCGCCGCCAAAGCTGAAGTTTTCGCCTTCGGCGCGCACCAGCACGACGCGCGCGTCACTGTGTTCGATCGCGTTGATCGCCATGGCCAGTTCGTTAACCATCTGGTCGCCGATGCGATTTTGCGGTGAGCGATCGAGAATGATCGTGGCAATGCCATGCTCGATGGCATGGGTGAGATGAGACATGTCGGGCTCCTGCGTTGTTGCAAGTTGCGGTTACGCGAGGTGTTCCTTGAACCAGTCCAGCGCGGCCGCACTGGATTGATCGAATCTGGTGATGTACGGATCGAAATGGCCGCCGGGGATCGTCACGAGGCGCTTCGGCTCAAGGGCGCGCTCGTAGGCGGCCAGCTCGAGATCGGTCAGCGTGATCGTGTCCTGCAGCGCGACGATCATCAGCAGCGGCGTGGGAGACACGCGCGCAATCCACGCGCCCGGTTCGTACATGCGCGCGGCGCGCGTCGAGCGCACCGTGACGCTGTTCTCCCAGGCGCCGTCGGGCACGGGCTGCAGATAGAACTCGATGGCGCCCTTGGCGCGGTACGAAGCAGGGACGGCCGGATCGGCGCTGACGATCGTCTGCCGGCGCGGCGGCTCGCCGCGCGCCTGCGCGCGTTCGTCCGCCGAGAAGGCCTCCTCGATGGCGGCGATGGCGTCGGGCGGAATGCGGCGCAGTCCTTGCTCGAAGCCGCTGATCGTCGGCACCTGCGTGACGACCGCGCGCAAGCGGCGTTCGGTTGCGCCAAGCACGAGTGCGTGGCCACCGGAATAGCTCGTGCCCCACAAGCCGATGCGCTTCGCGTCGACGACGTCCTGGTGTTCGAGGAAGCTGATCGCGCGCCGCCAATCGGCGATCTGACGCCATGGGTCGATATCCTGGCGCGGCGTGCCGTCGCTGGCACCGAAGTTGCGGTGATCGTGCAGGAGGACGACAAAGCCGTTGGAGGCGAATTTCTCGGCGAATCGCTCCAAGCCGTGCTCCTTCACGCCTGCGTAGCCATGCGCCATGGTGATGGCGGGATGGGGGCCGGTGCCGCCGGTGGGCACATAGAGCCAGCCGCGCAGCGTGACGCCGCCCTCGGCTTCGAATGCGATATCGGTACGTTGAAACATGGGAGTTCTCCTTGTAGAAAGATGTCAGGCGGCGCCGTAAAAGTGACTCGCATCGACCTTGCCTTGCAGGCGGCGACCGAGTTCCGCGGAAAATTTCCGGACGCCATCAAGCGGCCGGCGATGAATCGCTGCGTGCACCATCTCGCTCGACGCCAAGTCAATCACCCGGTCGCTCAAGCGTGAAGAGCTGTCCCGCGCCGATTTCGAAGTAGTCGGCCGGCCCACCGCCGCGCAGGATCGGGCGCGCCTGCGCAGTCTGGTAAACGCCGTTCGTGATCAGCTGCCGGTCAATGTGGATCGCTACTGCTTCGCCCAACACCAGCCACGCCGGGAGCGCCGCGCCGCCCTGCGCCTCAAGCTGCACGATCTGGGTGACCACGCACTCGAACTGCACCGGGCTAGCCGCAACGCGCGATGGCCGCACCTTGGCAGAGGGCAGCGTCTCCAGCTTGGCCAACTCGAACTCATCGACGTGCGCGGGCGCCATTACCGCGGAGGCGTTCATCGCCTCGGCGAGCTCTCGCGTCGCCAGATTCCATACGAACTCGCCGGTGTCACGCGCGTTGGCGAGCGAGTCCTTCGCACCAAGCGAGCAAAAGCCGACGATCGGCGGCTTGTAGCTGAACAGGTTGAAGAAGCTGTAGGGCGCAAGGTTGCGCACGCCGTCGTTAGAGACTGTGCTGATCCAACCAATCGGTCGCGGAGCGACGATGGCGTTGAGCGGATCGTGACGCAGGGAATGCCCCCGCGCCGGTTCGTAGAAATGCCAGTCGGTCATAGCTTTACCTCTTTTTGGACGGGCGCAAGGAATGCAGCCTCCAATGCCTCCGGCTCGGTGCGCGTCCGCAGCACCAAGGACCGGAGTGGTGGTTTATTCAATCGCGATTCCCGTCGCGAGAATGGTGTCGGATCGAAGCCACATGAGCCACACGCCTGAGAAACGAACGAGACATCCGTTTCCAGTCAATTCGCTGCCCCGTTTTCAAGAACAGGGCAGCTTCGTCCTTCTTACTTGTTTACCCAAGGCATGGAGAGGTCGATATCAGAGACCAGCTTTCCGCCTCCGAAGCTCATGTTTTCCAAGGGAATGGAATACATCATCAGGCTGATATCGTCTTTGCTGACGCCAACCTTTTCTACTGCGTATCGGGTAACCAACTCCGCGAGCTTGCGTTTCTGCTCCACCGTCCTGCTCGTACCGAACGTCACCGTTACGACCATGCGCTTGTCGGATCTCTCCATGGCAGGAAAGGTCGGATGGATGAAGAATTCATCGTCCTTGTGCTCACTGATGATGACGAAACGGTCATCCATAGGCGTATCCATGGCTTCATGAAGAGCGAGATTTAAGGCATCCGCCAGGGCCCGCTTCTCTTCGCTGGAGAACTTTTGAGCCGGAATGTGGGCGTGAAATGTTGGCACGAGTGTTTCCTCGGTTGTGTTGTTCAGGTTAAATGAGGCGTTGAAGTTGGCTGTTTTCCCGGCTTAGCTAAAGAAGTCTTGGCCGAGTGTTCCTGCGAGCCGCTTCTCGAGGCCAGATGAGAATTCACGAACGACAGGAAACGGGCTCTGGAAGAGCTTGATGTTTTTGATGAGGCCAGACTCATTCCGGGTGATGATGGTGGTGCCGGCGATCGGCTTGCCACCGTGGGTGGCATCCCACTCGAGGTAAGTCTTCGCACCGTCGACCGTCTCCGCGGTGAACACGAAGTCTTCGTACATCTTGCTCGTAGCGGCAAAGAACGCCCCGATGAGTGCCGGGCCGACCACGGCCTTGCTGAGGGCTGAGGTCTGAAGGCTGGCGTCAGCGGTGAACGACGCCGCGAAGTCGCTCGTTCCTTTCTTCTTGACGATTTGCATCCATGCCGTTCCCGGCGCGTTGGTGTCAGTGGTCATTGCAATCTCCTAGGTTGGTCTCAGTAGTCGTTGCGATATTCCCATCGCATGCCTACGACTTCTATTTCTCGAGGTGCCCGACGAGAAACTCGCCGGCTCTCTGCAGCGCGTCGTGGGCCTGAGGCAAAGAGCCTGTCTGAATGTGCCAAACGTGCAGCATCTCTGGCCAGACCTCAAGGTGCGACTCGCCGCCGGCCGCGCGCACCTTTCTGTCAATTTCAAGCGCGTCGTCGAGAAGTACTTCGTCGCTTCCGACATGGATGAGCAGTGGAGGAAAACCGTGCATGTCGGCGAACACGGGCGAGATGCGCGGATCCTTCAAGTCGTGGTTGCCAGCGTAAGCCTCGACCATCTCCCGCATCGCACTCGCGTTGACCATGGGGTCGCGGTCGGCCAACTGCGTCAACGAGGGCAGCGTCAGTGTTAGGTCTGCCCATGGGCTAATCAGTAGCGCTGCTCGCGCGTCCTTGTGGCCCTTCGAGGATGCATAGGCAAGAACGTTGAGAACCATGCCACCGCCACTGGAGTCTCCTGTCACGGCGAACGGCTTGCCAAGCGCACGCACCGCTTCGTAGCCGCGGATGGACTCGTCGTAGGAAGCCGGAAACGGGTGCTCGGGTGCCTTGGAGTGGTCCAGGACGATGACCTGGGACTTTGCGGCTCGAGACAGCTCTCCGAGCATGCCCAGATGCGAGGCAGGAGAGCCAGCCACCCAGCCACCACCGTGAAAATGGTAGATGACTCGGTCTTTGGACGCGCCGGGAGCCGTAATCGCTACCGCTGCCACGCCACCGAGCTTCGTCGGTTCGACGGTCAGGTCAGCCGCCGGCGGGTTTGCCTGTGGAATTGCCTCCATGCCAACGCGGAGCGTCTCGATGGTTTGTTCGGGATGCGCAATGTTGAAGGCGAACATCGCATCGCGGAGCTTGCGGACGGAAGATGAATCGTAGGTCATCGTTCAGCTCACTTCAGGTCGAGGAAGGTCGCCGGGACCCAGTCGTATCCAGCGCCGGTGTCAGCCTTGCGAACGCGGCCCAGGCCAGGGAACGGCATGTGGGCGGCGGCGATCATCGTCTTGTCCGCAGCGAGTTTCACCAGAAGGTCTTCACGAGTCTTGATGGCCATCGGGCCGTCCGAGTCGAAGACGATGCCGATTTCCGGGTGCGGCATCTGGACGGCGACGACGTGAGCGGTGTCGCCCCAGACCAGCAGCGACTGACCCTTTGAGGAAATCATGTAGCCGGTGTGACCGGGCGTATGGCCGGGAATGGCATAGGGAGCGATACCGGGGACGATTTCATCCATGCCTTCGAACGGCTTCCACTTGCCTGCAGCGATGTAAGGCGCAGCGCCATCCTGTGCGATCGTGAAGAAGACTTTTGCTTCTTTGGGGGCCTTGGCGGCGATTTCCTTCGACAGCCAGAAGTCGGCGTCGGCCTTCTTCATCATCACGGTCGCTTTCGGGAAGACGCGTTTCCCGTTCTTGTAGATCCCGCCAACATGGTCAGCGTGAAGATGGGTCAGCAGCACCAGGTCAACCTGCTCCGGCTTGTAGCCGGAAGCCTTCAAGTTCTGCACGAGCTTGCCCAGCGTGGGGCCACCCCAGTGGCCGCCTGCACCCGTATCGATGAGAACAAGCTTGGAGCCGGTGTTGACGAGGTAGCCTTGGACGGTGGCCGACACATTCTTCGGATCGTTCTGGAAGGAGCGCGCCAAAAGGGACTGGATGAGCGCTGGATCGCCATGCAGGAGGCTGGAGTCAATGCCGGCGCCGCCGTCAAGGAGCGCGGTGACTTCATAGCCGCCGATCATCGTGCGATAGAAGCCAGGAACCTGCTTGCGCTGCATCGGCGCTTCAGCTTGGGCCGGTGCTACCGCAACGAAGGTGCCAGCGAATGCTAGCGATACTGCGAGCACGGCACGCGAAGTGATGGTGGAGAATTTCATAGTGTTTCCTAACGATCTGCCAAGATCTCTACGGCACTTGCATTGTGCAAGCGGTTGAATGGTACGCCTACAACTTGCATAATGCAAGTAGAAATTCAGGAGAGGACTTTGTCGCAAACAAGACGATCGGGCTGCCCGATCAACCTGACGCTTGAGCAGATCGGCGACCGCTGGAGCCTGATCGTTATCCGCGATGTCATGTTCGAGAACAGGCGCAGCTATGGCGCCCTGCTGGAGCAAAACAAGGAAGGCATCGCCTCGAACATTCTGGCAAGCCGGCTGAAGCACTTGACCGCGTCCGGCCTGCTGACACGAGGTTCGGATCCGAATCATCAGCAGAAAGGCATCTACAGCCTCACGGAAGCGGCCATACAGCTTGTACCTCTGCTCGCATATATGGCTGCCTGGGGCCTTCGGCATACGGATCCGGAGGCGTCTTTGCGCTCGGAGCTGCTGGAAAAGGGCGGCCCTTCACTTTGGAGTGCCTTGATGGATGAACTACGCTACCTGCATCTCGGTGCGCCGCGTCCGGCGCGCTCAGTATTGGGCGAGTTCCGGGCCGATTACGAGAAAGCAATCGCCAGTTAGCACCGATCTTTGCGTCATGACATCCATCGTGTAGTGCAAAGCCATCCACGCCAGAATGCCGGAGGTAAGCAATGCATGGTCACCTGGACTCACAAACCGAGTACCGAGAGGTTGGAGGTGAACTCGTCTCCGGAACCATTGCTGACTCGCGCACCACGCATGTTGAAGTCCTCGCGCGCCGAGCCACCGGGCCCATCTCCTGGCGTTTCTGTCAACCGCGACTTGCGCTGTTCTGGTTTCGCAGCGGCCTCAACGAGTTGCATCTGGAACTTGACGGACGCCGCATCGACTCGGAGATCAGAAAGGGAACAAACCTGACGCTGCTCCCGGCCTCGACCTCCGTCGTAGGCGAGTTCAAGGTTGCCCCCTCGTTCGACTACACGGTAGCCTTCCTCGACCCGGCCGTCGCGTCCGACGCCGGCTGTCATTTCAATCGACCCCTGATTGGCTTCGGCAGCGAGGATTTGCAACGTAGCCTTTCAATGCTTTGCCGTGAGGCGCGCAATGCAGACAGCCTTTACGGGTTGTTCGCGGATGGCTGGGCAATGCAGACGCTCGCTCTTCTGGCGCGGATTGACGGCAGTCAGGCAGCCACCGTCCGTTCGAGCGGTGGCCTTGCCCCCCGCAGCTTCCGGCGCATAGTCGACTACATCGAGGCCGACCTGTCCAGGCCCTTCACGATCGAGGACCTGGCACGAGTTGCTGGTGTCAGTCCCCGGCATTTCATCCGGGCTTTTCGCGAGAGTTCCGGGCAGACACCCCTACGCTTTGTTTACAGTCTGCGTCTCGAGCGGGCTAAGGAGTTCCTCCTGGATCCCCGTCGCACCGCAACTGAAATCGCGCTGGACTGCGGCTTCAGTCACGCTCAACACTTCAGCACCGCTTTTAAGCAAGCAACTGGCATGACGCCGTCCGAATTCCGCAGGACTGCAACACACTGATGCGTCGCCTCAGAAGTTGACTTGCCCAATGCCCTTCAATTTCAGGATCTCCCTTGCTTCTTTCGGGCTGGCGACTTCAAGACCAAGCCCTTCGATAATCTGTCGTACCTGCCGCACCTGCGCTGCGTTGCTCTCGGCCAGCGTGCCGCGTCCAAGCCACAGACTGTCCTCCAGTCCAACGCGCACATTGCCGCCCATACTGGCAGATATTGCTGCAAGACGAAGCTGATCCTTGCCTGTGCCCAGCACCGACCAGCGAAGATCATTGCCGAACAGCCGGTCGGCTGTCCGCTTCATGTGCAACACGTCTTCAGGGTGCGTGCCGATTCCTCCCAGGATGCCGAACACAGTCTGAACAAAGAACGGTGCGTTGACCAGACCGCGCTCGACGAAGTGCGCCAAGTTGTAGAGGTGGCTCACGTCGTAGCACTCGAATTCAAAGCGCGTGTCGTTGGCCGAACATTGCGCCAGGGCGTATTCGATATCCTTGAAGGTGTTGCGGAAGATCAGGTCACGACTGGTTTCGAGCGCTTCGCGCTCCCAGGCATGTTTGAATTCGCTGAACCGCGCCAACATCGGGAACAGCGCGAAATTCATGGATCCCATGTTGAGCGAGGCCACCTCGGGCGCAAAGCGCATTGACGGCTGAATGCGCTCCTCTATCGTCATGTACGGCGAGCCGCCACTGGTGATGTTCATCACCGCATCGGTGCGTGCCTTGATCTGCGGCAGGAATCGGCCGAATGCCTCGGGGCTCTGATCCGGCTTACCCGTGATCGGATCGCGTGCGTGAAGGTGAATGATCGCCGCGCCCGCCTCGGCGGCGCCGACAGAGGCTTCGATGATCTCTTCCGGTGTGACCGGGAGATAGGGTGACATCGAGGGCGTATGAATTGCACCCGTGACAGCGCAGGTGATGATGACTTTGCTCATGACATGATCTGCTTCTCTCGCTTGCTGCGTACTCAGATCTGGGCTTTGCCGCCGTCCACGAACAGCTCAATGCCGTTGACAAAGCTCGAATCGTCGGAGGCAAGAAAGACTGCCGCTTTCGCAATTTCGTCCGGTTCGCCGACGCGGCCCATGGGGATCCGCGTGGCCATCGCATCGAGCATTCCCTGTTGCCGTGCGGCGTCGGGACCGGCCAGGTCAAAGAAGCCTGGTGTCTTGGTAGGTCCAGGGCTGAGCGTGTTGACCCGGATGCCGCGGCCTTTTAGATCGAGAATCCAATTGCGGGCGAACGAGCGTACGGCGGCCTTTGAGGCGGCGTAGACACTGAATGCTTCGGTGCCTCCGCTGGCGGCGGTGGAGCCAGTCAGGATGACTGATGCGCCGTCCGCCAGCAACGGCAGCGCCTTCTGTACAGTAAACAGTACGCCTTTGACGTTACGGCCAAATGTGTCGTCATACTGCTCCTCTGTAATGCTCCCGAGCGGCAGCCGCGAGCCGCCGCCGGCATTCACGAACAATACGTCGATCCGACCCTTATCCCGCTTCACCCGATCGAACAGCGTGTCGAGTTCGGCCATGTTCGATGAGTCGACCCGGATGCCGATAGCGTCACCGATCGCGGAGACCGCAGCGTCGAGTTCGGCTTGTCGGCGACCGGTGATAACGACGTGGGCTCCTTCACTAGCGAACCGCTGGGCGGTAGCGAGCCCGATTCCCGTGGATCCACCAGTAACGATTGCGATCTTGCCTTCAAGTTTGCGAGACATGGAATTTTCCTTGGTTGGTTGTAGGTCGGAGCGTGTCCGACGATTTGTGATTGATCAGTGCAACCGCGACACCTCCGATCACGGCGGCCAGTGCAATGGCAAGAAAGTTGTGCGCCAGCGGCAACTTCATGGAGACCAAAAGGCCGATCACGATGGGCGCTGCGATCGCGCCGATGCGCCCGACTCCTGAGGCGAAACCAAGGCCCGTCGAACGGATCGACGTCGGGTAGAACTGCCCGGCATACGCGTACAGCAGAATCTGGGTGCCCAGCGTCGACGCGCCCACGATGGCAACGATCAGGAACAGCGGCTGCGCGCCGTAGCCAAGAAAAGTCAGCGAGACCGCGGCAACCGCGAAGAATGCGGTTGTCACCCACTTGATGTTCAGCTTGTCTGCAAGCCATCCGCCACCGACGGCGCCGACGACGGCACCGGTGTTGTAGGCGAGCAGGAAGTTCAGTGCCGAGCCCAGGCTATAGCCGGCCATGCCCATCAGCTTGACCAGCCACGAACTGAGCGCATAGAGCATAAACAGGCAGGTCATAAAGGCGACCCACAACATCACCGAACTGAAGCCGCGGCCGTCCAGGAATAGCCTGGCTACGCTCGGACCTTCGGCCTTGTCCTCGGCAGGAACGAGGAACTCCTCGTGCGGCTCGAACCGCATGTCTGGCCGAATCTTCCGGACCACTTCGCGCAGTTGCGCGTCGTCGTGCTGCTTGATCAGGAACGGCAGCGACTCCGGCATGTACTTCAGGATGAACGGGATCAACACCACCGGCGCGCCGGCGGCAATGAACACCGATTGCCAGCCGTAGGTCTCGATGAACTGCTTGCCTAGCAGCGCTGCGAGGATGCTGCCGACCGCGTAGCCGCAGCACATCAGCGTGACCATCAAGCCGCGCACCTTCTTCGGCGAGTATTCGGTCATCTGCGCGGCCGCAGTCGGGATCGCGCCGCCGATGCCGAGCCCGGCGAGGAAGCGCATCACGCTGAAGGTGACCGGGTCGCTGGTGAACCCGGCGGCGGCGGTGAACACGCTGAACAGGAACACGCAGATCGCAATCGCCCATCGGCGCCCTATCCTGTCGGCGAGCGCGCCGAGCCCGATCGCACCGAACATCATGCCGAACAGCGCCGAACTGGCCATGAAGCCCGCGGTCGCTGCGTCGACATTCATTGCCTTCATGATCGACGGAAGCGCGGTGCCGGCGACCGCCAGGTCGTAGCCATCGAGGACCAGGATGACGGAACACCAGATCAGTACGGAGCGGTGAAAGCTGTTGAACTTCGCCTCGTCGGCCAGTTTGTGAACATCTATCGGGCGGGTTGATTTCATTGACTTGTCTCCTTTGATTTTTGGCACGACGCTCAGGTGCGGCGCTACAGCCGCACCACCCTCAGACGCGAGGGGCTTCGGGCAGGCGTTCGCCGCCGCGCACGACGTATTTGGCGGGATACAGTGCAACGAGAACCTCGACCTCGTCCTCGGATGCGCCGGTGCATGCGCTCCAGATCGCGCTCACCTTTTTGGCCAGCGACAGCACGGCGCCGTCGCTGCGCCCGTCACGTATGTGGCAGAAGATCAGGGTTTCGGAAGTGGGCTCTCCCGAACGGTAGGTGTTCTCGGGCGTGGCTTCATGGAATACGACGCTGATCAAGTCGAGCGGCGAAAGGATGATTTCCCTGATCGCGCTCGTGATTTCGGTGGCGATCTTGGCCTTGACGCCGGGTTGGATTCCGACCTTGCATTCGCAAACAATGACGGGCATGTTGTGTCTCCGTGAAGATGGGTTGCTGAGGCCCCCAGTCTCTCGGAACTTCGCCCGTGGTGATTGCAGCGCAGCGCCAACCTTGCTTCGAAGTGCCACTTCATGGATCTCCGCCTGGTAAGGCTTGCGCGTGCGTGAAAGACATCGCCGGCGGCGTCCAAACCCGCGCATACGCCCAGGGTTTCCCCGGATCTCATGGAAGAGCTTCTTGTTGACAGGTGGCTGGCGGTGACATAGTCTTCGTTTACTAAACGATCGTTCTACAAATGCCCAAGTGCCCCGCTCCGTGCCCGCAGCAGTTATCCCTTTGCCCGCGCAACAGTCGGCCCGGTTGATGCGCCACCGGAAGTCATTGCTGCGCCCCAGTGCGATTGGAGACGTCTTGATGGGTTCGAAGCTGTCGACGCCATCACCGATGTGTACGCATGAATCTTTTATTCACAACACTTAGCCGGCTTTCTGGCCGGCGCACGGAGACAAACATGAAAACTCTGACTCGCAGATTCTTTGATGCCGCTCTTGTCGCGGTCGCGCTTTGCGGCTGCGCTGCCGCGACCGCGCAGCCCTATCCGAACAAAGCCATCCTGGTCAAGGTCGCTTACCCGGCTGGGTTCGGCGTCGACGCTTCGGTGCGGCCATCCACACCCGTTCTGCAGCGCGCCCTCGGGCAGACCCTCGTGATCGAAAACATGCCCGGGGCGAACGGCTCCATCGCAGCGATGAACGTGTTGAACGCCGCGCCCGACGGATACACGCTGCTCGCCACTGCCGGTCCGGATCTGGTGGTGGCGCCGCTCACTCTCGCTTCGGCGAAGTACGCGTCCGACAGCTTCAAGCTCATCGGTTCATTCGGGAGCGCGGACATGGTCCTCGTCAGCCATCCCGACCGCCCTTTCAACAACCTCGGCGCGCTCCTCGAGCAGATGCGAAAGCCGGGCGCGAAGGAGTTGTCCATTGCACACTGGGGCCAGGGCACGCTCGCTCATCTTGCGGCCGCCGAATTGCAGGGGCGCGTCGGTGTCAAGTTGCTGGAGATTCCGTACAAAGGCATCGCACCCATCGCCACGGCCGTGGGCGGCGGCGAAGTCGACCTCGCATTTGTTCCTCTCGCGGGACCGATCCTGGGAATGATCCAGACGGGGCGGATCAAGGCCCTCGCCATCGCGAGCACGAAGCGACATCCACTCCTGCCGGACCTCGCGACGCTGAGCGAGCACGCGCGGTTCAAGAACTTCGAATTCGGCATCTGGACGGGCTTGTTCGCGCCCGCGCGCGCACCCGATGCCGTCGTCGCGCGCCTGAGCAAGGCCTTCCACGAGTGGAACGAGAGTCCGGAGTTCGTCGCGCTTGCGGCGGCACAGGGCTTGCGCAAGCTGGACTCCATGACGCCGCAGCAGGCAGCGGCCTTCTTGCGCACAGAGAACGACAAGTTCGTCAGCATCGCGAAGACCCTCAATCTGGTGGCGCAATAGCGCCGCCGCGCGGAAAAGCAGGCCCAATGATGACAATTCGAGACTTTCACTACTACGAGCCCGCCAAGGGCCACGGGTTGAGCCACAACCCGCTCAATGCGCTGGTGGCCCCGCGGCCCATCGGCTGGATCTCGTCGCGCGACGCGCAGGGGCGGGTCAATCTCGCGCCCTACAGTTTCTTCAACGCGTTCAACTACGACCCACCGATCATCGGGTTTTCTTCGATCGCCTGGAAAGACAGCGTTCAAAACGCATCGGAAACGCGGGAGTTCACCTGGAACCTGGTCACCCGCGAGCTGGGTGATCAGATGAACCAGACCTCAGCACCGCTTGCGCACGGCGAGGACGAGTTTCCGTTCGCCGGCCTCACGGCCGTGCCGGGTCGCATGGTCAACGTCCCGCGGGTGGGCGAAAGCCGCGCAGCCATGGAATGCAAGGTGATCGACGTCGTGCAGTTCCGGAACACCGATGGCGACAAGGTCAGTGGCTGGCTCGTATTGGGCGAGGTGGTGGCCGTGTACATCGACAAGGCACTCCTCAAAGACGGCGTATATCAGACCGCCGAGGCCTATCCGATCATGCGGTCCGGCGGACTGAATGACTATGTCCAGGTCTCGCCAGACAGTGTCTTTCAGATCGCGCGGCTCGCCGGCGCCAGCAGCCCGTCGTCGCACGGCAAGGGATAGCAAGGCGAGCAGCGGCTCCAGCGTTCGCAGGCGCGCGAGGAACCACTTGGCATAGTCGTCAGCCACCTGTGGCTGCTTCCGCTCCGCCGGCTCGAAGTGCGCATACCGCAACACGAGCGTCTGCGGAAAGGTCGAGGTCGCCTCGCCGAAATGGAGGTGGTTGAGGTACGGCCCGAAGTCCTGCTCGCCGCAACCTACATCCCCCTGGCCCGCCGAGAACCGCGCGGCTAGGTACAGGCAGATCGCGGCCGACTCAGTCATTCGCATGGCGCCCTCGGGCGTACTCGCGTGGGCAATCGCCTTAAAGCGCAGGCAAGTGGCCAGCGCGCCAGGCGGCGCCCATAGTGTCGCTGTAGGCGATGGTTTGCTGGCGCTGCGTGCCGAGCAGGTCACTGCCCAAGGTCATGACATCACCGTCCTTCAGGAACACAGGCGGCTTCTGGCCGAGACCGACACCCGGCGGTGTACCGGTTGGAATCACGTCGCCGGGCCGAAGCGCCATAAAGCGGCTGAGATAGGACACGATGGTGGCAACGCCGAAAATCTGCGTGCGGGTGTTGCCGGTCTGCCGGCGAGTTCCGTTCACGTCGAGCCAGAGGTCGATGTTCTGCGGGTCCGGCACTTCGTCAGCCGTCAGCAACCAGGGGCCTATCGGCGCATAGCCAAGGTAGCTTTTGCCCTTGGTCCACTGGCCTTCCATTTCGATCTGCCAGGCACGCTCGGACACGTCGTTGCAGAGGCAGTAGCCGGCCACATATTGCAACGCTTCTGCTTCGCTGACATGCCAGGCCGGACGACCGATCACGATAGCGAGTTCGACCTCCCAATCAAGCTTGCCCGAGCCGGGCGCGATGACGACCGGATCGTTGGGACCAGCCAGCGCGCTGGTGTGCTTGTTGAAGACGATCGGCTGCGTGGGAATCGGCGTGTTGGTCTCGGCCGCATGGTCGGAATAGTTGAGGCCGATGCAAACCACATTCGGAACCTGGCCCACGCAGGGGCCGAGCCGTGTGTCGGCAGGCACGGCGGGCAAACTCGAGGCATCGAGGGCGCGCAGCCTCGCAAGGCTCTCGGGTGAAAGCGTCGGCCCGTGAATGTCGCTCACGACGGAGGACAAATCGCGCAAGGTGCCTTGTGCATCAAGGAGGCCGGGTTTTTCAGAGCCGCGAGGGCCGAATCGAACGAGACGCATGGGAATCCTGTTGGCTTTGGAGGTGTGAATTCAGATTGGAGGCCGCGTTGTCACAGCGGTTCGAGCGTCAGCGCGACTTCGCCGAAGTCGCCGTAGCGAAGCACGGCGGGACGCTTGAACGGCAGGTCAATCGCCCCCGCCAATGAGCCGGTGATGACGGCCTGCCCGACCTCCAGACCCATGCCCTGGCTGCGCAGAAGCTCGGCCAGCCAGTAAAGAGGCAAGCGCGGGTCGCCGTTGGGGTGGCTGGCTGCCAATGTGATGTCGTCCTGGCCCTGTACCGAGAGTGCAATCTCGAAGGGACCAGGAAATGGCTCCTGCGCAAAGTCCAGTGCGGCAGTCGGTCCCAGCACCACGCTTTGGTGCCAGAGGCTGTCGGCCATCAGTTCAGGGCCACTGGCGCCTGCAGCATCGTCATAGCGACAACCGAGCACCTCGACCGCCAGCCGCACGCCGCCGATGGCGGCATTGACATCTGCAGGGGTGTAGGGGGTGGCCCGTGGCGGCAGGCTTTGCTTGAGCTCGAATGCCAGTTCGGGCTCGATGCGCGCTGCGCCGGTCGGTCCGGCAGGCGCGGCAGCCATGCCGCCCGATGGCCTGGCTTCATGCAGTGCGGCGGCGACCCAGCGATCGCCCGGGGGCAATCCGCACTTCCAGCCGATGGCGGGGCTGCCGCGCAGTTCGCTGATTCGCCGCTGGATGCGCCAACCGTCTTCCGGCGTGGCAGGGCGCAAGCCGGCTTCGAGCCTTGCACCGGAGCGACCCGACGTCTGAAGTGCGTGCAGGTAGCGCGCGGCGGCCTCGATGGCGCTCGGCTCGAGGCTGTTCATGCGCCCAGCCCCGCGTGCGCTGCCGCTTTGTCCGGGCGGCGCAGCACGCCTCGGCTGAAAAAGATCCCGTGGATCTCGCCGCAAGTCGAAGAAGCGCCGGTCACGCTGTCGGCGCGCTCGATCTGGATACCGTTCATTTGCCTGTTTCCTTGTGTCGACTGATATTTCCGGTCTGAGGCAAACCTCATTCGGAGTTTTGCCGCCGGGCTGTCATCCCTGGGGCCAGCCAGCCCGGCGTGCCGTTGGCCTGTTACGGCAGGGCGTGAAACTCCGCGTCGCCGTCTTTGCCTTGGTGCGCATTGCCTCAAGTGCACCGCCGCTGCGATGCCGTTGATGGCCGCCCCTTGAACGCCGGTCCTTGCAGGATCAGTGCAACGTCTCGAGCCGTTCGCCGGAATCCGCGCGGAAAAGATGAACATGCGCGCTGTCCGCACCCAGGCGTACCTGGTCGCCGGGGCGCACACCGACCCGTTCGCGCAGCACGCAGGTGAGCTTGGTACCGCCCGCATCGACGATGAGGTGCGTCTCCGAGCCGGTGGACTCCACCACCAGCACGCGCGCTTCCACGCCCTCGGCGTCCAGCCGCAGATGCTCGGGCCGCACGCCCAGCGTGAGGGCCTGCCCGCTTGTGGCCGGCACGCCCGGCACAGTCCAGTGGTTGCCCGCGTTGTCCACAACACCCTTGCCGTTCACCTTGACGGGCAGCAGGTTCATCGACGGCGAGCCGATGAAGGCCGCGACGAAGACGTTTCGCGGCCGGTCGAACAAGTCGAGCGGCGTGCCTACCTGTTCCACGATGCCGTCGTGCATGGCCACGATCTTGTCTGCCATGGTCATGGCCTCGATCTGGTCGTGCGTCACGTAGACGGTGGTGGCCTTCAGGCGCTGGTGCAGCTCCCGAATCTCTGCGCGCATGGCCACACGCAGCTTCGCGTCCA
This sequence comes from Variovorax boronicumulans, assembly GCF_009811375.1. Lineage (NCBI taxonomy): Bacteria > Pseudomonadati > Pseudomonadota > Betaproteobacteria > Burkholderiales > Comamonadaceae > Variovorax > Variovorax boronicumulans. The sequence continues at coordinate 741,982 of NZ_BKDH01000001.1, read as the reverse complement.
GATTGGACAGCGGCTCGTCGAACAGGAAGACCTGCGGGTCGCGCACGATGGCTCGGCCCATTGCGACGCGCTGACGCTGGCCGCCGGAGAGCTGCTTGGGCAGCCGCGTGAGCAGCGGCTCCAGTCCCAGGATCTTGGCGGCGCGGGCCACGCGCTCTTCGGTCTCCTGCTGCGGCGCATGGCGCAGCTTCAGCGAGAACGCGAGATTGTCCGCCACCGTGAGATGCGGGTACAGCGCATAGTTCTGAAACACCATGGCGATGTCGCGATCCTTGGGCAGCAGGCCGTTCACGCGGCGCCCGCCGATGCGGATCTCGCCGCCGTCGATGCCTTCCAGGCCCGCGACCATGCGCAACAGCGTGGACTTGCCGCAGCCCGACGGGCCGACCAGCACGACGAATTCACCGTCGCGGATGTCGATGCTCACGCCGCGGATGATCTGCGTGCTGCCGAAGGACTTGGCTACGTCCTGGATCTCAACTGTTGCCATCTTGGTGTCTCCTCATTCAAAAATTGAAGCTGTTGTCGCGCAGAGCCGGCCGCGTGCCGCTGCGCGCACCTGCGGGTCGAAGGGGGAGCTGTGATCCCTCATCCCGCTTGCCAGGCGGTTTTTAGCCGCGTGTATTCATGCAGATAGCGGCCCACGGCAGCGTCACGCAGTTCGGTGGACTGTTGCAACAGCGCAAGGGCCGCGTCAAAGGCGCCGGGGTCGCATGCTTCCAGCACTAGCACCCAGCGAGCCGGGGCCTGCAGGTCCTTGCGATCCTTGCTTTCGGCGGTGCGCTGGCCCGACATGCCGACATCCGAGCCCAGCAGGTGCGCACCGCTGATGCGCGGCAGCCGCGCAGCGGCTTCCAGAGCCGAACCGAGACGCGGCACCACGTCGCGCACCGCGTCGTCCGCAATGTCGAAGCGCACAGTCAGCATCGCGCCACCCGAGCCCACGCCGTGGCTGGCCACCACGCGCGTGAGTGATCGCGTGGTCGTCTGGAAATGCGCGGTGGTCGCACGCGTCCACTCCGTAGGCTCGTTCAAGCGCGACAGGTAGTCACTGCTCTGGATGACCTGGAAGCTCGAGGTTTCATACAGGGTGAAGAACTCTGGCTGGGTCGCTGCATCGGCAGCGCGATAGCGGCGCCCCCGCACAAAACCGGGAATGCCCACGCGCTCGGGCATGTGCTCGTGCAGATGCCAAGCGTAAAACTCTGCGCGCCCGGCCTCGGCGATGTCGTTCCAGATAGCCACTGCACCTTCACCTGCCAGCATGGTTTTGTTCCTTGAATGTGGTGAGCACGGCCGCGCGCAGGTTGAGCGCGACTTGGCCGCCCCTTCGGAAACACAGCGCAGCCGCTCGGCTGGCCGCGCACGATAGGCGCCTGTGAACGAGAACGACGCCCGGAGCGGCGCACGCGCATGGCACCTCGGCTCCGGCGAGCTTCCAACGGGGAAGGCCTTCAGCCATTGGAGACTTTCAGCGGCGTCATCCCCATCATGGCCTCCATCACCTTGCGGCTGGGCCACAGGTCGGCGATCTCCGCCGCGGTGGCTTGCACGTCGGGCGCGATGGCGGCGATGCGCTCCGGCGGGAGTCGCGCCACGGGGCCGGCCACGCTGACGGTGCCGATGGCGCGGCGGCTTTGCGGATCCACGATGGCGCAGCCCACCGCGCATGTGCCTGGCTCCCCTTCCTCGATGGATGTGCCATAGCCGCGCTCGCGCGTTAGCGCAAGTTCGGCAAGCAGGCTGGCCTCGTCGCGCACGACGGGCCGGCCGAACCGGGAAGGCACGACGAAGCCCCGCGCCTTCACCAGGGCCACGGCCTGCGCGTCGTCCAGGGTTGCGAGCCAGGCCTTGCCGGTCGACGTGGCGTGCAGCACCACGGGCTGACCCATATCGGGGTCGTAACGCAGGCCGGAGAGCGCGCCCTGGGCTTTGGCGATCCAGATCAGCGCGTCGTCTTCCACCAACGCCAGGCGAACCAGTTCGCCGGTGCGCGCGGCGAGCCGGTCAAGGGAGGGCTGGCAAATCTCCGTGATGCCGGAGGCCGCGAGAAAGCGAAAGCCGATGGCGGCCAGTTTCACCGTCATACGGTAGCGCTGGCTGTACTCATCCTGCACCGCCAGCCCCCGCCTCACCAATATGGACAGCAGTCGGTGCACGGCGCTCTTGGGCAGTTCCAGTCGCCGCGCGACCTCGCTGATTGGCAGCCCTTGGGGGTAGTCGGCCAGCAGCGTGAGGATGTCCAGCACGCGCTCGATCATGTCGCCAGTGGCCACAAAAATCTCCATCTATTTAGAACAGGGTTCCAATGTAGCACTGAGACCCAAGCCAATATCAAGGGATATCCCGCATGACGAGGCATAGTCAAGTCACTACATTGGAACGTCGTTCTATGTGAGGTCGTCTTTATGAATGCCATTCCCTACGCGGCAGCCGCGACTGTGATGCAGGCGGACCCCCGACCGCCGGGCTTCTGGGCGCGTTTCGCCTGGTTTGCGCCAGCCGTCGCCGTGCTGCTCGCCGTCACGCTCTATCCCACGGTCGTGGTGCTTTGGCTGAGCGTTCACCGCACGCGCCTCTATGAAGTGGTGCAAGGCGTGGGCCTGGCGAACTATGTCTCGGTGATCTCTTCTCCCGCCTTCCTTGAACTCAGCCTCAACTCCCTGCTGTACGTGTTCGGCGCGCTGGCAGTGGTGCTGCCTCTGGGGCTGGCCAGCGCCCTTGCACTGCAGAACATTGCGCGCGGCGCTGCATATGTGCGCACCCTGCTGTTGCTGCCCTGGACGCTGTCCATGGGCGTGGTGGGCTGCTTCTGGCTGTGGCTGCTCAATCCCTCGTACGGGCCCATGAGCTACCTGATGCGGTCCCTGGGCATGGAGCCCGGCCTGATGCTGGGCGATCCTTCGCTGGCGCTCCTTCTCGTCATCTTGGTCACCGCGTGGTGGTCCTTCCCCTACGTGATGGTGATGATGAGCGCCTCGCTGCAAAGCATCCCGGCAGAACTGTATGAGGCGATCGACATCGACGGGGGTGGCCTGCGCGCGCGCCTGCGCCACGCGGTGTGGCCGCACATCGCGCCCACGCTGGGCAGCACCGCGCTGGCGCTGGGCATCCTTTATCTCACGCTCATCACGCTGATCCTGGTGCTCACCGGCGGCGGGCCGCTGGGCTCGACCGCAACCTGGAGCTTCGAAGTGTTCTCCAGCGCTTTCCGCTCGGTGGACCTCTCGCCCTCGTCGGTCATCTCCGTCGTGGTGCTGGGGGTCAACCTCTTCCTTGGTTACCTTTACACGCGGCTCACCGGCCGCGTCTCGGGCTGAACATCATGCATATCCGACGTTCCGAAAAAATGCTGTCCTGGGCCGTGCTGACGGCCCAGGTACTGGTCGTGCTGATCCCGCTGTCCTGGGCGGTGCTCACCTCACTCAAGAGCGAGGCCAATGTCATGGCCTACCCGCCTACCTTCTTCCCTAGCGAGCCGAGCCTCTCGGCGTACAAGGCGGTGTTCCGCAACGAGACCTTCGGCTCCGACCTGTTCAACTCGGTGCTGTACGCGGTCGGCGCGGTTGTGCTCGCCGTACTGCTGTCCGCGCCTGCCGGCTACGCGGCTTCACGCTTCGAGTTCCGCGGCAAGCGCACCGTGATGATGCTGATCCTGTCCACGTCCATGATTCCCGGCGTTGCGCTGCTGGTGCCGACGTACTTCCTGCTGGACGCGCTGGGCCTCTTGAACAACGCGGCGGTCATCATCGTGGTGCAGGCCGCGCGCCTTGTGCCGCAGACGGTGTGGTTCATGCAGAACTTCGTGGACGCGGTGCCGCGCGAGCTGGACGAGGCGACCCAGGTGGACGGCGCCAATCACTGGCAAACCTTCACAAAAGTCATCTTGCCGTTGGTGCGGCCCGGTATCGCCGCCAGTGCCGTCATCGGCATGGTCACGACCTGGAATGACTACATCACCGTGGCCGCGTTCGCGCCTGAGGTAGCGCACCGCACGCTGCAGGTGGCCCTGGTCAACCAGGTGTTCGACAGCATCGGCATCACCTGGTCGTACGTCATGGCCTACGCCGTGGTGTCCTCCCTTCCCATCGTCGCCATCTTCGTGCTCGCGCAGCGATGGTTCATCAGCGGCCTGACCGCCGGCGCTGTCAAAGGCTAGTTCGCCACACGTGCACTTAAACCAGGAGACAAACATGAACGAGCAGAAACCAGCAAGCATGAACGAACAGAAATCAGCGCCCCGTACGAGCCGGCGCATCTTCCTGGGTGGCATGGCTGCCATTCTGGGCGCACCCGCAGGCCGGGCCTTCGCCCAGACCACCGAGACCATCGCCTACGACACCTTTCTCGACCCGGCCAACACCAAAGACCCGCGCGCGGCGGCGCAGACGCAGATGATCGCGGCTTTCGAGGCCAGCCAGCCGCGTGTGAAGGTACGCGTGGTGGTGGACCCCGCCGGGCAGAACGGCGTACGCGCGGCGCGCGCCAAGTCGGACAGCCCCGACGTGATCCGCGTGAACAACTTTCAGATGCCCGAGTTCGTGTCTACCGGCTCGGTGCTGGCCATCGACGAGCTGATCGCGCGCGACAAGGTGGACACCACGGACTGGCTGATCGGCATGGACCAGACCCGCGTCAACGGCAAGATCTGGGGCTTGCAGCAGGACTATCGCATCCCGATCTACGTCTACCGAAAGAGCAAGTTCGAGGAGGCAAAGATTGCGACGCCGCCGCGCACGTACGCAGAAGTGAGCGCGCTCGGCCCGCTGCTGACCAAGCAGAACCAGATGGCCTACGGCGTCCCTATCGGCCTGAGCGGCGGGATCGGCGGCGCGCAGGCGTTCATGGAGTTCATCGTGAGCTCCATCGTTGCGGGCAACAGCGACCCCTTCTTCGCGCCCAGCGGCCGCGAAATTGGCTTCAGCGACAAGCGGCTGTTGCTGGCCGCCACCATCGTCAAGGACCTCTTCCAAAAGAAAGCTGCGACGCCTGTGAGCCTTCAGTTCGCGTACAACGAGCTCCAGGATGGGATGCGGGCGGGCACGGTGGCATCCGCCACCTTCGGGCTGTACCGCTATCGAGGCCTGAAGGCAGCCGTGGCCGACGATCTGGCCTGGGCGCCGGCGCCTTCGGTGGAGCCCGACGACAAGCACGCGGTGTACGGCTTCCAGATGTGCATCAATCGCCATTCGCCACGCCAGGGTGGCGCGTGGGAGTTCGTCAAGTTCATGGCCAGCCCGGCAGCTCAGGCGATCGCCGCGCGAGGCGGCGAAGTGGTGGCGCGCGCCAGCGCCTACAAGGATGCCTATTTCAAGACGCCGGAAGCCGAAGACCAGCTGGGCTGGAAGGCACTGGTGGAAAAACGCGGCCGCATGGTGAACTACTCCATGATCCAGTCGACCTTCAACCAGATCTGCGGCGAAGCCTTCCAGCGCATGATCCTGCGTGACCTGGCGCCCGCAGCCGTGGTGCTCGAGGTGCGCACCCGCTACACCGAAGCGCTGGCCAAAGCATGATCCCGCATGTCACCGGAACAACCCGACTCTATGGGTTGGTGGGCGATCCGCTGACGACAGCCAAGTCGCCCGAACTATTGAACCGGCTCTTCATCGAACAGCGCGCAGACGCGGTTTGCGTCCCGTTCGCGGTCAAGGACAATGACCTGCCCGCATTCGTCACCGGTGCACGGGCGTTGGGGAACCTTTCCGGCGTGCTGGTCACGATGCCCCATAAGCAGCGGATGCTGTCCTTTGTCGACGAACTGCATCCGACTGCGCGTCAGGTTGGCGCAGTCAACGTCATCCGCTGCGATGCGGATGGACGTTGGGTCGGTGCCATATTCGATGGCCTCGGTTGTGTGCTTGGCATGCAGTGGGAAGGCAATGACCCGGCGAACAAGTCCGTTCTTCTCGTCGGTGCCGGAGGTGCAGGCAGAGCCATCGCATTTGCAGTCGCTTCCGCGGGCGCCCGTGCCTTGTCCATCTTCGATGTCGACGAGCGACGCGCCGACGAACTCGCCACCTCCGTCGCCGCCGCAACCGGTTGCACCACGCGTTCCGGTTCAGCCGATCCACGCGGATTCGAGATCGTCATCAACGCCACGCCGCTGGGTATGCACGCGAACGATCCCATGCCCGTGAATCCCGAACGGCTGGATCCCGGCAGCATCGTCGTGGACATCGTCAATGCACCCGAGCCGACGCCGCTTTGCCGCGCCGCCGATGCACGCGGGTGTCGCACCCAAGGCGGACGCCCGATGCATGAAGGGCAGGCGCTGCATGCCCTTCGTTTTCTTGGATTCGATTACCGACCCGACGGCAAGTCACTACCGGACGGGCCCGAAACCACGCAGTTGTGGCCATCTGAATGAAAGGAAGATGTCATGAATAGGCTTTCCAGGTTCGCCGCAGCATTCCGCGCGGCTGGCTGCACGAGGGGAGAATACGCATGAAAGTTGCATTGCTGGAAGCCAGCCATTGGCATGTCCCACTCTATCTTGATGCGCTCGAGACACCCGGGATCGAGGTGGTCGCCGTTTCGGATGCGGAGCATGTCAAGGGAGAAGCAATTGCCGCGCGATTCGGGAGCAGGCTGTACTCGTCGCCCTATGAACTGCTAGAGCGCGAGGAAGTCGATTTCGCGTTTGTGTTCGGTCGGCATTCCGAAATGCCGAAGCTCGCCGAAGCGGTGATTGCGCGGCGAATTCCATTTGCGCTGGAGAAGCCCTGCGGCGTCAACATGTCGCAGGTGACCCGGCTGCGAAAACTGACCGAGGAAGCCGATCTTTATTGCGCGGTACCGCTCATCTTTCGCATGAGCGACCTGCTCAACGCAGTCAACGGTGCCGAGGGCCGTGTCCCGTCGGACTTCAACTACATGTCCTTCCGGTTCATCGTAGGGCCACCCGGACGTTACGAAGCTGCAGGCGCAGGCTGGGCGCTCGATCCCGCGTTTTCCGGCGGCGGATCCACGATCAATGTCGCGACGCACTTCATCGACCTCTTCAGATTGCTGACCGGCAAGGAAGTCACACGCGTCTCGGCGACCATGAACGCCAGGACGCACCGACGTGAGGTTGAAGACTATTCGTTGCTGACGATGCAAACCGAAGATGGCGTGATCGGTCTCGTGGAGACCGGCTACAGCTTCCCCAGTACCCCTGACGAGCAGCGCGAGTTCTCGTTCACCCTTGCATCCGATCGCATGTACGCGAAATCGGGCCCCGACCGGATCGAGTTCCGCGACCGAACCAATCTTGCCGCTGGCACCCGGAGTCTGCGTCTCGAACTGGACACGGACGCCTACTACCCCCTGTTCGTCAAACGGGTCCTTGCCGAATGTCGCACGGGTGCGAAGCCGATCGCGTCATTGCGTGACGCCGAGGCAATGATGCAGATCATGGACGCGGCCTATGCTTCGGCTCGGCAAGGCGGCGCGCTCCAGACTCTTGCGCCGATTGCTGCGTGATCAGACCAACCGCCCATCCATCGCCACCTGCGCCAGCGCCGTGCATCTCGACAGCACTCGCTGACCAATCAACTGAAAGGAAATCCGATGAGCAAGACTGCGCGATACCCAGGTCCCTTGCCGCTTGACCAGGCGAAATCCAAGTTTGTTCTCACCCCTCTGGACGACCGCCGCTTTCATCGGGATGGTCCTCGCTCGAATGTCGAGTACCGGGATCTCGGAATGGCGGAGGCTTCGAGGGGCCGCATCAGCGCCAAGCACATCCGCGCTGTCCAGCCGTTCGGCAAGGAGACCGGCTGGCATTGGCACGACATGACCGCGCACTTCGTGTACGTGCTGAAAGGCTGGGTCGAATTCAGGTTTGACGGCATGCCGGAACCGGTGACCGTCGTTGCCGGCTCCTGCCTCAGTCAGCCCGCCGGAGTGGCGCACAACGTCATTCGCCAGTCTGACGACCTCGAGCTGATAGAGATCAACACGCCCGCGGACTATGTGACGGTCGAATGTTCTCCCTGAGCAGCCGCGGCGCATCCTCGCCTCCACTCCCGGATTTCGGAAAGATCAGCTGCGTCGCAAGTCTTCGTGGCGCTCGAAGAGCGTCGCCGCCCGGTCGATGAAGACACGCACCTTCGCACTGAGGTACGGTCGTCGATCGCCCTGCCTCCCGCAACGATCCCAACATCCCGTCTTTCACGGCGAAGCTGCGCTGGCCGGCTGGAAGGGGGTGGTCGATGCCATGCACGCAGCCGGCGGCCGCATGGGTCCGCAGCTCTGGCATACCGGTTCGGCGCGCTACACCGGGTGAGAACCCGATTCGCCGGTGGAAAGCCCGTCGGGCCTGGACGCACCGGACAAGCCGCGCGGTGAAGCCATGACCGAGGAAGCGATCGCGGACACCGTGGCGGCGTTCGCTGCAGCCGCGGCAGATACCAAGCGCCTGGGCTTCGATACCGTGGAAATTCATGGTGCACACGGCTATCTCATCGACCAGTTCTTCTGGTCCGGCACCAACAGGCGCATCGATCGGTATGGCGGCGCCACACTCAAGGAGCGTTCGCGGTTCGCCAGCGAGATCGTGGCCGCCACCCGCAAGGCGGTGGGTCCCGACTTTCCGATCATCATGCGTGTCAGCCAATGGAAGCAGCAGGACCTGACCGTACGTCTCGCGCCCACCCCCAAGGAAATGACGGATTGGCTGCTGCCGCTCGTGGAAGCTGGCGTGGACGTGTTGCATTGCTCGCAGCGGCGTTTCTGGGAGCCGGAATTTCCGGAGCTCGACGGCGAAAACGGCCTGAACTGCGCGGGCTGGGCCAAGAAGCTGACCGGCGCAACCACGATCAGCGTGGGCTCTGTCGGCCTGGACGGCGACGTCCTGAACGCCTTTGCCGGCAAGGGATCGAAAGCGGCGAGCGTGCAGCGATTGGTCGAGCGCATGGAACGCAACGAATTCGACCTGATTGCCGTCGGCCGTGCATTGCTCGGCGATCCGCACTGGGTTTCGAAGATTCAATCGGGCGATCACAAGAACCTGAAGGGCTTCGACGCCGCCGCACCGGGTGCGCTCGTCTGATGCAACTGCGACGCTGATCGCAGAGCGCTAATCGGCCGCTTTTCAATTAGTGGCCGAAGCCTTCTTCAGTGCCAGATCGAGCCCCCTCGACATCCCCTTTTCCCCATGTCGCAAGCCCCGGACATGGCTTGATGTCATTCATTCCACTGCTGAAATGCGCATCAGGCACTCCCCAATGAGCGCATGCAATGCGCTGGCATTTCGGCTCCCAATCAACTGGTGCACCTTGGCTTGGGCCACGCTCCAGTGAGGCATGCCCTCGGCACACTTGCCGCGGCCCGCAGCGGTGATACGCACGCTCCGAGTGCGCCCGTCAGTACCCGGTCCAAGATCCACCCAACCTGTCAAGATGAGGGGCTTGAGAGTGCGTGTCAGCGTTGATGGAGAGAGCGACATCGTCTCGGCCAGATCGCAGGGGCGCACCGGCCCGCGTGCCAGGACTTCCGTCAACAGCCGGTACTGCGTGATTCTGAGACCGACCTTGCTAAGTTCCGCGTCATAGTGATGCCTGATCAGGCGAGCGAGTTGATGCGCCTTGGTGTAGGTGCAGGCTGACCGCTGAAGGCTCGCGGCAGCCGCCGCGCTTGCCTGCGGTGCAGAGAGCGTTTGCATCAGCGCACTTGCAGGAGTGGCTCGCCGAGACAGCATCGGCGTCGGCTGTCAGGATGCTTTGGACGGCTTTGCAGGGGTCTCGTCCAATGCGTGCGTCTGGTCGATGAAGCGGCGGCTGGAGGCCAGGATTTCCTTGCGGGTGCGCTCCGATTCGACCGCACGGGACAGCACCAGTGCGCCGACGCACTGGGCAATCAACGCCCATGCCGCATCCGGGTCGCCGATGCGCGAACTCCAGCTTTTCTGCAGGCGCTTCAATCCGTCTTCGACCGCCGCACGCACCTCGGGCCCCGCCCTTGCGATCTCCGGCCCGAGGGCCGGCAGGACGCATCCGGTTTCGGGATGCAGCGCGTGGTAAGAACTCAGGTAGCTGCGCAACCGCTTGGCGACGTGGTCGGGCGGAGAGTCGCGGTCTCCGGCCAGCATGTCGGTGCTATTGGAGATCTCGTGTTCGAGGAGCTCGGCGAACAGCGCCTCCTTGGACGGGAAGTGTCCATAGAAAGCGCCCCCGGTCAGGCCGATGCTCGCCATCAATTCATCGACGCCGGTGGTGCCGAAGCCGCCCTTCTTGGCGATGGCGCGGGCATTCGCGAGCAGCTTCTTGCGGGTTTCCTCTTTGTGAGTGGACGGATAGCGCATGAGTTGGCCTCTGCAGATCGTGGAGGCGCCCATCATAGCATGCCACTCGTTTGATAAACGATCGTGATTCCATCGCGGCCCCCTGGGCTCCACATCAAGGGTTTCCCCCTGCCGCAAACCCGCTCCAGCGTGTTGACGCTGCCCTCGCCGCAAAACTATATTGCACTACCGTTTATCAAACGATCGTTATTTAAAGTAAGGCGGACGAAGCGATGGCCATGAGGAACTCTCGCCCGCCCTGCGCCTGAACCGCGGCGAGCCGCTGCGCCAACCTGTCTAGCCAACCCCTGGAGTCTGACCATGAGAGAAGCCGTCATCGTTTCCACCGCACGCACGGGCATCGGCCGCGCGTTTCGCGGCGCATTGAACAACATCAAGTCGCCGACCCTGATGGGCCATGCGATCCAGCATGCCGTCCAGCGGGCTGGCATCAATCCCGGAGAAGTGGAGGACGTGGTCGTCGGCAGCGCGATGGCCGCCGGCACCGCGGGCATGAACATCGGGCGTCTCGCGGCGCTTGCGGCGGGACTGCCGCAGTCGGTTCCGGGACAGACGATGGACCGGCAATGCGCATCTGGCCTGATGGCCATCGCAACGGCGGCCAAGCAGATCATCGTCGACGGCATGGACGTGACCGTGGGCGGTGGCCAGGAGAACATCTCCGCCGTGCAGAATCCTTTCGTCAAGTGGGTGGGTGAAGAGGCCGACCCGCTGCTCATCGCGCGCGTGCAGCACGCCTACATCCCGATGCTGAACACGGCCGAGATCGTGGCAAAGAAGTACGGCATTTCGCGCGAGTCGCAGGACGCGTATTCCGCGGAAGCGCAGCGCCGCACCGCCCTGGCGCAGGAGCGCCATCTGTTCGATGACGAGATCGTGCCCATCACCGCGCGCATGGCCGTGGCCGACAAGCAGACGGGCGCGATCAGCTACCGCGACGTCACGCTGGACCGCGACGAAGGCAATCGCCCCGACACCACGCTCGAAGGCCTTTCCATGCTCAAGCCGGTCATCGAAGGCGGCGTCATCACCGCGGGCAACTCGAGCCAGCTCTCGGATGGCGCATCGGCCTGCGTGCTGGTGGAGCGCGCAGTTGCCGAGCGCCGCGGGCTCAAGGCCCTGGGCACCTACCGCGGCATTGCGGTGGCCGGCCTGGCGCCCGAGGAAATGGGCATCGGCCCGGTCCTGGCCGTGCCCAAGCTGCTGAAGACCCACGGGCTCAAGGTGAGCGACATCGGCCTGTGGGAATTGAACGAGGCCTTCGCCTGCCAGGTGCTGTACTCGCGCGATCGCCTGGGCATCGATCCGGAAAAGCTGAACGTCAACGGCGGCGGCATCACGATCGGGCATCCCTATGGCATGACCGGCTCGCGGCTGGTAGGGCATGCGCTCATCGAAGGCAAGCGGCGCGGCGCGCGCTTCGTCGTCGTGACGATGTGCATCGGCGGCGGCATGGGCGCTGCGGGCCTGTTCGAAGTGGCTTGAGGCAAGGAAGATCACGATGACCTATCAGGCCCCCATGCGGGACATTCAATTCGTGCTGCACGAAGTGCTCCAGGTGCCGGCCATGCTGGAGGCCTGCGGCCAGCCGGAGCTCGACGCCGAAACCATCGACCAGGTGCTCACCGCGGCCGGCCAGTTCGCATCCGAGGTGATCGCGCCGCTCAATGGGCCCGGAGACGAGCACGGGTGCAGCATGCCCTCGCCCGGCGTGGTGCAGACGCCGCCGGGCTTCAAGAAGGCCTATGACGAGTTCACGAAGAACGGCTGGCCCGGACTGGCGTGCAGCCCCGAGTTCGGAGGCCAGGGCTTTCCTTCGGTCGTAGCCAATGCGGTCTACGAAGTCTTCGGCGGCGCGAACATGGCGTGGTCGTCTTACCCCGGCATGTCCCATGCCACCTACGTGAACGTGGCGGCCAACGGATCGGAGGAACAGAAGGCACTCTACCTGCCGAAGATCGCCTCGGGCGAATGGGCCGGCACGATGTGCCTGACCGAGCCGAACGCCGGCACCGACCTGGGCCTGATGCGAACCCGTGCCGTGGCGCAGGCCGATGGCAGCTACAGCATCACCGGCAGCAAGATCTTCATCTCGGGCGGCGAGCAGGACCTGACCGACAACATCATGCACCTGGTGCTGGCGCGCATGCCGGACGCGCCGCCCGGCGTGAAGGGCATTTCTCTTTTCATCGTTCCCAAGTTCCTGCCCGATGCGAGCGGCGCCGCCGGGGCGCGCAATGCGGTGGTCTGCGGCTCCATCGAGCACAAGCTGGGCATCCACGGCAACTCGACCTGCACCATCAATTTCGACGGCGCGACCGGCTGGCTGCTGGGTGCGCCCAACAAGGGTCTGGCGGGCATGTTCGTGCAGATGAACCACATGCGCGTGCTGGTCGGCATGATCGCCATCGGGCTGATGGAAGCTGCCTACCAGAAGGCTCGGGCCTATGCGAAGGAGCGCCTGCAGGGCCGTGCCAGCGGCGCGAGATCTTCCAGTGAGGTGGCCGACCCGATCATCGGGCATGCCGACGTGCGCCGAATGCTGCTCACGCAGAAGGCGAACATCGAGGGCGCACGTGCCCTGGCGCTGTGGACGTCGCAGCTCAGTGACGTGCAGCGCCTTCACCCCGACGTCGCTCAACGCGACGAGGCGGCCGACCTGCTGGGCCTCTTGACCCCGCTCGTCAAGGCGCTGTCCAGCGACCTCGCGGTGGAGTGCACGCTGCTCGCCATGCAGGTGTTCGGTGGGCACGGCTACATCCGCGAGAACGGCGTCGAGCAGCATCTGCGAGACGTGCGCATCGTGGGCCTTTACGAGGGCACGAACGGCGTGCAGGCCATGGATCTGCTCGGGCGCAAGGTGCTGGCCGACCAGGGCCGGCAGATGGGCGCCTTCCTGGACATGGCCCGCGCATTCGCCGAGACCTGTGGCCCGCGCGAGGCGATGCGCGAATTCGCGGAACCGCTCGCCGGGTTGGTCGCTGAAGTGAGGCAACTCACAAGCAAGCTCGTTGCCACATCCGCGCATGACCCGCACGCGGCTGGGGCCGCCGCTGTGCCTTATCTGCGCCTGGTGGGGCATGTGGCCCTCGCATGGACCTGGGCCCGCATGGCCGAAGTGGCGTTCAGGCACGCCGAGTCGACCGATCCAATCTATGCATCGAAGATCGCCACCGCCCGCTTCTACTTCCAGCGGCTCCTGCCGCAGACGGCGGCGCTCTGCGGCGAGATCCGGGCCGGGTCTTCGGCATTGATGGAACCGGCGATCGATCTCTTCTGACCGCGCGGCATGTACCACCTGAGCCGCTTCGCAGTTGCCACGCCCGACAAGGTGGCGGTGCACTTTCTCGAATCGGGCGAGGCGTTCAGCTTCTCACAGCTGGAACGCGAGGCGAACCGGGCGGCCAACGCCTTGCTGTCGCTCGGCCTGAAGCGGGGCGACTGCATCGTGCTGTGCATCGAGAACGCGCCCGCTTTGCTCTTTCTTGCACTCGGCGCGCAGCGTATCGGGCTGTATTACGTGCTCGCCTCGACGCGGCTGTTGGCTGCGGATTTCGAATACATCGTGAAGGACTCGGGGGCGTCGGTCGCGGTCGTGTCGTCGGCCTGCATGAGCGCCGAAACGGTTTGGTCGCTGGACCTGGGTGGCGCACGGCGCGTCGGGATCGGCTTTGCGGATTCGGCCATCGAATCCTGGGATGCGCGCTTTCTGGCTGCGCCGGGCGAGCTGCCGCCCGTGCTCGCGCCAGGACGCGAGATGCTGTATTCATCGGGCACGACCGGCCGGCCCAAGGGCGTGCGCAAGCCGCCATTCGAGGGTGACTTCGATGCCGTCGACAACCGCAACGCCGCGGTGGCGCGCGCATTCGCGCTCGACGCCTCGTCGGTCTATCTGTCCACCTCGCCGCTCTATCACAGCGCGCCCAATCGGTTCCTCTCGGCTGCGATCCATGCCGGTGCCACCAGCATCGTGATGCCGAAGTTCGACGCCGAGCGCGCGCTCGCAGCCATCGCGCGCTTCGGGTGCACGCATTCGCTCTGGGTGCCGACCATGTTCCATCGCCTTCTGCGACTGGAAGGCGATGTACGCAGCCGCTACAGCACGGCCTCCATGGCCCAGGCGGTTCACGGCGCGGCGCCCTGCCCGGTGCACGTCAAGCAGGCGATGATCGACTGGTGGGGGCCGATCCTTCAGGAGTACTACTCGGGCACCGAGGGCATCGGCTCCACGGCCATCACGTCGCGCGAATGGCTCGAGCACAAGGGCTCGGTCGGCCGAGCGACCGACGGCATCCTGCACATTTTGGATGACGCCGGCCGTGAGCTGCCCACGGGCGAAACCGGGAACGTCTACTTCGAAAGCGATGTCCAATTCGAGTACTGGAACGATCCCGCCAAGACCCGCGCGGCGACGAGTCCGCAGGGCTGGCGCTCCTTCGGCGACATCGGCCATCTCGATGATGAAGGCTACCTCTACCTGACGGACCGCAAGGACTTCGTCATCATCTCGGGCGGCGTGAACATCTACCCGCAAGAGATCGAGAACGTGCTGCTGCAAGACCCCCGTGTCGCAGATGCCGCGGTCTTCGGGGTGCCGAACGAGGAATACGGCGAAGAAGTCAAAGCCGTCATCCAGCCGGCACATTCGGATTTCACGGGCACGGGGATCGCCGATGCGCTGAAGGCACGCTGCCGCGAGCTGCTCGGTCCGCTCAAGGTGCCGAGAAGCATCGATTTCGAATCCGACTTTCCCCGGCACGCGACCGGCAAGCTCTACAAGAAACTGCTGCGCGATCGCTACCTGGCCTAGAGGGTGCGAGCCAGCCCGCGGGGCAGCGAGCCGGCGGATGTCCAGGGCTAGGCCAGCGCCGGCTCCAGGAACCCGGCGAGGCGCTGCACGATCAGATGCTCAGCTTCTTCCATGATGCGGTCGATCAGTTCCTGCACCGTCGGAATGTCGTTGATCAGGCCGACCACCATGCCGCAGCTCCAGGCGCCGGCATCCATCTCGCCTTGCAGCATCACGCGCGGGTAGACGCCCGCGACCTGGTCGATGATGTCCTCGAACTTGAGATCGGCCCCCTTTTCCTTCTCGATCCGGATCAGCTGCTCGACCGATGAATTGGTCAACACGCGCTCGGTGTTGCGCAGACCGCGCATCACGAGCCGCGTATCGAGCTCGGTGGCCGCGACGATGGCGTCCTTCACGTTCTGGTGGACCGGCGCTTCCTGCGTCGCCACGAAGCGCGTGCCCATGTTCATGCCGTCCGCGCCCAGCGCCAGGGCCGCCACCAGGCTGCGTGCGTCGGCCATGCCCCCGGAGGCCACGAATGGAATCTTCAGTTCCTCGGCGGCCCGGGGCAGCAGGATCATGTTGGGCATGTCGTCCTCGCCCGGGTGTCCGCCGCACTCGAAACCGTCCACGCTCACGGCGTCGCATCCGATCGCTTCGGCCTTCAGCGCGTGGCGCACCGAGGTGCACTTGTGGATCACCTTGATGCCGGCCTTCTTGAGCGCGGGCATGTAGGCCTCGGGGCTGCGCCCGGCCGTCTCGACGATGCGAACGCCGCCCTCGGCAATCGCCGCGATGTACTCGGGGTATGGCGGCGAGGACAAGGTCGGCAGGAACGTGAGGTTGACGCCAAAGGGCTCGTCCGTCATGTCGCGGCAGCGCGCGATTTCCTTGGCCAGGAGCTCGGGGGTTCTTTGGGTCAGGCCCGTGATGAGCCCGAGCCCGCCGGCATTGGACACGGCCGCGGCCAGCTCCGCAAAGCCGACGTAGTGCATGCCGCCCTGGATGATCGGGTGGCGAATGCCGAAGAGTTCAGTGATGCGTGTTTTCATGTGTCTTTCACCAGGTTTCCATGTAGGGGCGCAGGTCCATCTCGAACGTCCAGGCGTCTCGAGGCTGGGTGTGCAGGTACCAGTAGTTCTCCGCGATGTGCTCGGGGTTCAGGATGCCGCCCTGCTCCTTGAGCGCGTAGCGTTCCGGGAAGTTGCTGCGGATGAACTCCGTGTCGATGGCGCCGTCGACCACGATGTGCGCCACATGGATGCCCCGCGGGCCGAGCTCTCGCGCCATGCTCTGGGCCAGTGCGCGAAGGGAATGCTTGGCGCCGGCAAAGGCCGCGAAGTTCGCGGAGCCGCGAATGCCCGCCGTCGCGCCGGTGAACAGAATCGTCCCGCGTCCCCTCGCAACCATCCTGCGCGCGACCTCGCGCGCATTCAGGAACGCACTGAAGGCGGCCATCTCCCAGATCTTCATGTACTTGCGCCCCGTTTCCTCCAGGATGCTGCTGGGCACGTTGGCGCCGATGTTGAAGACCATCACCTCGATCGGGCCGCGCTCCTTCTCGATCTGGTCGATGAGGGCCACGACCTCTTCCTCCTTGCGCGCGTCGCTGCCGTAGCCGAACGCCTGGCCGCCGGCCTTGCGGATGCGCTCGACAGCGGGCTCCAGCTTGTCGGCCGATCGCCGTGTCAGGCACGCGACGTAGCCTTCGCGGGCAAAGCGCGCGCCGATCGCGCTGCCGGTCGCGTCGCCCGCACCGATGACGAGGGCCACGCCGCGGTGGTTGGCTGATGGGTCCATACGGTCTCCTTTAAAAAACGTTCGTTAGGTCATTGCACGTTAATCACTGAACGTTCGTTTGTCAATGAGGAATGAAGTCCAGTGAAACCCCGTTGACGGTGGCGCGTTAATCACATAGCTTTCGTTAACCAAACGTTCGTTTAATTAAAGGAGCCATGAATGCGCAAGTCGGTTGATTTTTTCTTCGATGTCGGCAGCCCGTCTTCTTACTTGGCCTGGACGCAGCTTCCCGCGCTATGCGGCAGCCACGGCGCCGAGCTCGTGTACCGGCCAATGCTGCTCGGCGGCGTCTACCAGGCCACGGGCAACGCGTCACCGGCCACCATCCCCGCCAAGGGCCGCTATACGCAGATGGACTACGAGCGCCATGCGCGCCGCTATGGCGTTCCCTTCCAGGGCAATCCGCACTTTCCGGTCATCACGCTGTTCCTCATGCGTGCGGTCACCGGCATTCAGCTGCGGCGCCCCGAGCAGTTGCAGCAACTGCTCGGCTGCGTGTTCAAGGCACTGTGGATCGACGCGCTCAACTTGAACGATGCGCAGCTCACGGCCCGCATTTTGGCCGAGGGCGGATTCGATCCCGCCGAGATCGAGCGCCTGACGCAGGATGCCGAAACCAAGACGGCACTGAAGGCAACCACGCAAGAGGCCGTCGAACGCGGCGTGTTCGGCGCACCCACGCTATTCGTCGGCGACCAGATGTTCTTCGGACAGGACCGCATGGACTTCGTTCGCGAAGCCCTGTCCTGAGCCGCCGCCAACCGCATGAAGGAAAAACTCATGGAACACCGCCCCTGGCATGCCTCCTACCCCGCAGGGCTTCCCCGCGAGATCGTCCTGGACGACAGTGAAACCCTCGTCAGCTTGCTCGAACGCGCGTTCACGAGGCACGGGTCCAGGACGGCCGTCACCTGCGCCGGAGAATCGCTGAGCTTCGCCCAGGTCGAGCACGCGTCGGCGCTGCTCGCGCGGTCCCTGCAAGCGGCCGGGCTCAAGCGCGGTGACAGAGTCGCCCTTCTGCTGCACAACAACCTCATCTACCCCGTGGCTTTGGCCGCCATCCTGCGCGCGGGCATGGTGGGGGTGACCATGAACCCGCTCTACACGGCACGCGAGCTGGCGTACCAACTGGCCGATTCGGGGGCGTCTGCACTGGTGGCTGCCGAGTCGTTCATGGGTGTGGTCACCGAGGTTCTCGGCCAGACACAGCTTCGGTATGTCATGACCGTGCCGATGCAACAGGTGAAGCAGGCATTGTTCGCGACGGGCGGCGATGCAGGCGCGCCAGCTGCGAACGATGGGCCTCGCGTCGTCGGTTTGCGCGACGCGACCGCCGCGCTACCGGACGCCGAATTTGCCAGCGAGCATGTGCGTCCCTCCGATCTGGCTTTTCTGCAGTACACCGGCGGCACGACGGGTGTTTCCAAGGGCGCTTGCCTGACACACCGTAGCGTGCTTGCCAGCTCGCTGCAGATGCGGTCATGGCTGGGGTTGGCACTCGACATTGACAACTTCGAGATCGTAACGCCGTTGCCGCTGTATCACATCTTTCCGCTCGGGATGGCTTTGACGGCCCTTGCCAGCGGCGCTCACAACCGCTTGGTCATCAATCCGCGCGACGCCCAGGCGCTTTGCGCCGAACTCGAGCGGGCGCCCTTCGACATGCTGATCGGCGTCAACACAATGTTCAATGCCTTGGTGACGTTGCCCGAGCTGTCCAGCATCGACTTCTCCCGCTGCAACGTGGTCATCGGCGCGGGTGCCTCGATCCAGGCCGCCGTTGCAGCCAAGTGGGTTGCGGCCGGCGGCCCACCCATCACCGAAGCCTATGGGCTTACTGAAACGTCGCCCAGCGCTACCTTCAATGCGCCGGGGCGCAACGGCACCATCGGCGCGCCTGTGCCGTCGACCGACGTTCTCATCGCCGACGAGGCGGGCGAACCGGTGCCGCTCGGCACGCCGGGTGAACTGCTGATCAAGGGCCCGCAGGTCTTCGCGGGCTACTGGAACCGCGAGGAAGAAACGCGCAGGTCGTTCACGCCGGACGGCTGGTTCAAGACCGGCGACATCGTCACCATGGATGCGCAAGGCCTGATGTACATCGTCGACCGGAAGAAGGACATGATCCTGGTCTCCGGCTTTAATGTCTACCCGAACGAGATCGAAGGCGTGGTCGCCATGCACCCGGACGTGCTCGAATGCGCGTGCGTCGGGGTGCCTGACGAGCGCTCGGCGGAGGCCCCGCATCTCTTCGTCGTTCGCCGCGTACCTGGGCTGAGGGCGGAAGAGTTGGAAGCGCATTGCCGCAAGCTCCTTGCCGCATACAAGGTGCCTCGCCACATCACGTTCCTCGAGTCGCTGCCCAAATCAGCAGTGGGGAAAATTCTGCGCAAAGAGCTGAGGCCAATTTCCAGCGGTGCCACGGACGCGGCACCCAAGGTTGAAGTCGCCGGATGAGTAGCTGAATCGACGTATGTACGCGGCTCGACTGGAGTGCTGGACCGCACTGCAGATGCATTTTCAAGTCCAGGCATCTCGGCTGTTTGCGAAGTCCTTCGCACACTTTCCGACGTAAGGCCGGAGATGGCGTAACGCGATCTCTGATCCTACCGCCGCATACAGCCCTTCGGGTTCCAGCAAACCGCAGCGCGCGGAAGCGGCACTCTCACTTTCGAAGCATCGGACCTCGGCCCGTCGGGGCGTTCGTTTGGCTGCGGATCGCCCAACAACGACACGGATGTCCTCTATGAGCGGCACAAGGTTGTCATGTGGCCGGCATCGGCAACCTCGACGCGCAAGCCGGAGGCCACACGGGTCACGTACCCCGCCAATGTGTGGGGCTTCGCTCGTGATGATTGGGCTCACTGCGCAGCACCGACGCACTGCGTCCATCTGTTGCCGTAGCGTGCGGGAGTCCTTCCGACGGCTATACCCCATCCGCCTTGCAATGATGCACGCTAGGTTCGTGACCAAAGAGGATGAACTCTATCTGGCCGCAGAAAGCATGCAGTTGCTCAGCACCATCGGTAATTGACGCGCCCCACCTTGCAGTAGCTGCATCAGCTTTCATGCGCAGCTCTCGATGGCGACAACGGACCACCGGCCTTAGACCGAACGTCCGACGACGCTTTGGCCACTACTCTTTTGAACTCCCTGTCGCGTGCCATGAACGCATGAAGCATGTGAGGGATCAGCGCAACCGCATCGACGGCCTGTTCATATTCCCGACTGTGCAGTTCTGCGTACCGGTCCAGCGTCGTTTTCAGTTCAGCGGACACTGAGATCGTCAGCTTGACCACTTCCGCTTTCGGCAGTGGGCCCAGCCGGAGCTTGGTCTTGTTCATTGCGAACTCCCGCGCTTTAAAAACAATAGCTGATACGGCCGCAGGATCAAGTCCTTGTTCACCATCACCCGCATCGCAAACCCCGGCCGGATCGTCAGCGTCGGCTGGATGTTCGCATTGCGCTTCGTGATTTCCTGCCCGACCTGGTTCACCGTGTCCTGCGCGCCCTCACGCACCGCGATCACGAGGCGATTGCCATCCTGGTCCGCCCGGCTCTGCGGCGCGGCCAACTCGGCTCCCACGCCGAGCAGCGTGGACAACGCCGCGCCGGCCAGGATGCGATCCCAGTGCCAGTCGACCGCGTCCCCCAGCCCGGCGTACCCGGCCGGGTCGATGCCCGGCAACCGATCGAGCGCCACCGAGGACGTGTCCGGCAGTATCAGCCTTGTCCATACCAGCAGCACGCGCCGCTGCCCGAAGGCTACCTGGCTGTCGTAACGCCCGATCAGCCGCGAGCCTTGCGGGATCAGCAGATGGCGCCCCGTGGCCGTGTCGTAGACCGCCTCTGTCACGGTGGCGATCACCTGCCCCGGCAAGTCGGAGTTGATGCCCGTCACCAGCGCAGCCGGGATGATGGTGCCCGCCATCACCTGGTACGGCGAAGCCGGCAATTGCAGGCTGCCCGGATTGCGCGTGGCCGTGTCACCGGCATTCGCAAGAAAAGCTTCCTGGCGGTCCTGTTGGTTCTGTGCCGTCGTAGGGTCGGTGGGCGAAGCCACGGCTGGGTTCATCGCGCCCAAAGGATTGAACGGCTGCTGCCCCGCCGTCATCCCGGAGGGATCCGCGGCGGCTGCGGGCAAGGCCCGCTCGACGGCCGTCCCCCGCTTCGCGGCGGCGCCGTCGCCGCCGCGCCGGAAGAACACCGACGATCGCGCCGCCTCCTCGGCCGCCAAGCGCTCGGCCTGCGCCGGATCAACGCCCTGCCCCGCCCTCGCCTCCATCGGCTGCTGTGCCTTCACCATGGCCGACCCGAGGTCTCCCGGCAGCGGCGGCCCCAGCATCGGTGGCGCCGGCTTCGACGCCGGCGGCATCCCGGCATAGTCCTTCGGCAACTGGTCCAACCCATCGGCCCGGGCCACGCGGTCCACGTTATACAGCTCGGCCGCCGGGTTGCGCTCGCGCTTCTGCGATTGCAGCGACCACATCGTGCCACCGAGCACAGCCGCGGCCAGGGTGCCGGCGCCAACCGCCAGCATGCGGCGATTGAGCCGCATGACCGGCCGCGGCTGCGCGCGCAGGGCCACCGTCTCCGGCGCCACCTTGGGCGCGACCTGGGACGACAGGGGCGGCACGGTCTCTTCCGCGCTCATGACCCACCGCTCCGCGTGCCCTGTACGCTGCCGATCGCGCCATCCGTGCGCTCGATGCGCACCACCTCGGCTCTGCCGCCCTTGAAGCCGCCCAGCCGCAGCTCCGCCGCGCCGAAGAGGCGGTCGACCACGTAGTACGGCGAGCGGAAGCGGTAGTTCACGAGCTGCCCGTCGCCCTGCGGCCCGATGACGAACAGCGGCGGCAACTCGCCCTGGGCGATGCCGCCCGGGAACTGGATGTAGACTTTCTGCCCGTCGTCGAAGGCCCTCAGCGGTCTCCAGGACGGCGTATCGCCGCTGATCGCATAGCGGAACCGGATCTGCTCCACCGACAGGCCCGCATCCACAGGCGCGGCGGCCCGCGCCTCACTCGACTGTTTCTGCAACGCCAGCATCCGGTCCTTCGGATAGTCCCAGGACACCGACGCCATCCAGGCCTGCGGCGTCGAAGACAGCTCCAACAGGTAGGTGCGCCGATTCGTCGTGATGACCAGGTTCGTCTTCAGGCCCACGCGCGTGGGTTTCACGAGCACGTGGACCCGCTGGCTCGCACCGCTGCCGCTGACCGTGTCGCCCACGATCCAGCGCACCGTGTCGCCGGCCGAGACCGCCACCAGTTCCTCGCCCTCCTGCAGTGCGATCACGGTCACGCGGCCCGGGCTCGTGTAGACCTGATACAGCGCGCCGTCCGCATACGGCCAGACCTGGATCGCATTGACGTAGCCCTCGCGCGTCGGTGGTACGCGGGCCTCCTCGTTGGCCCGTGAGACGCGCACTTTCTCGTCGAGGGGTTCAGGCACCGACTTGGCCTCCTGCGCGCTCGGCAGCGCCTTCATTTGCCCGGGCAGCGGCAAGGGCTTCGGCACCTCCACCACCTCGACGGGCGGGGACGGTTCGGGCACCGGCTGTGCGGCGACGGCCACTGGCTCGTCCAGCGGGATCGCCGGCGGCGGCTTGCCCTGCGTGGCACAACCGGCGAGGACGGCCGCCGCCATCAGGATCGGCGCAAATGCGTGTTCACGGAAATCCGTCTTCATGGCTTGGTTCCTTTCGCTGTGTCCGTCGCATCGAGCTCGCGGCTCCAGGACAGACCGTTGACGTAGATGCCCAGCGGGTTCCTGCGCAGCCGCTCCTCGGTGCGCGGCGCCTGCAGCACGATCGCCAGCACCGCGGTCCAGCGCTCCAGCCCGGCCGCTTCGCCATTGACGTAGCGGCGCTCCGTCCAGCGCACCTGGAACGACGAATCGCTGGCGCGCACCACGCTGTTTATCTGCACCGCCACCGAGCTCTCCCCGATGCGCGAGAACGGATCGTTGGCTCGCGCGTATTCGTTCAAGGTCGCGGCGCCGCGGTCCGTCGTGTACTCGTAGGCCTCGAGCCAGTTCTGCCGCACCACGATCGGATCGATCGACAGCGAGCGCACGTCGGTGATGAAGCGCGCCAGGTGGTGCGCGATCTGTGCGTCGCTGGGCTTGTAGGGCGTGGCGGCCTCGCCGACCGCACGCACCTGGCCGGCGCTGTCCACCTCGACGACATAGGGCGTCACGATGGACTGCGCCGAGCGCCAAACCAGCCCGCCGGCCATCAGCAGGGCCAGAGAGAGGCAGCCAAAGGCCATGATCCGCCAGTTCTTCGCCTGCACGCGCGCACTGCCGATGCGCTGGTCCCAGACCTGCGCCGCGGCTTGATAGGGGGTGACGGGCTCGGGCGTGTCCGAGTACCGCACCTGGGGTCGCTTGAATCGCATGGGTCGTTCTCCTCAAGAATCCGGATCAGGTGCTGGCGTCGTCGCGCAGGCTCGGGCCCGTGCCGCTGCCGCCGTGGTCGCCCGAGCGCAGGACATGTGCCGTCGTGGAGGCCGCATGGCTCAGCTGCTGCTTGCGGCGCATCTGTCGGGCCCATGCAGGCTCGTGGGCCTGTGCGTCGGGCTCGTACGCACCGGTAGATGCCGCATGCCCCGTCGTCGCAGGCGCAGAGGCATCGGCCACGAAGCTCGCCACGCGGTCCTTCACGGCCCTGGCGCCAGACGCGACCTGCTGGCCGACGGCACCGGCACCGGTTTTCGCGAGATGGGCAAGGCCGGCACCGGCCGCGCGCACACCTCCACCGCTGGATGCCGCCGCGCCGGCTTGGTAGGCCGACTTCGCGCCGTCCGCCAGGCTGCTGGCCGAGCGCGCGGCCGCCGCGCCGCCGCCGATGGCCGCACGCGCTGCGCCGGGCGCCATGCGCGTGCCCGCGGCCACGGCGGAACCCGCGCTCGCCACGGCCGCGCCACCGGCGACGGCCAGCCCCGCCGCACCCAGGGCCGTACCGGCCGCCGCGCCGGCACCGAGCTGCGGCGCGCCCGACACCAGGCCCGTCGCGATCCCCGGTCCGAAGATTCCCAGGCCTAGCATCGCCAGCGATGCCAGCATGATCGTCAGCGCATGGTCGATGGACGGCTCGGCCCCAGGCGGCGTGCGGAACTCCGCGAAGAGGCCGGTGCCGATCCCCACAATCACCGCCAGCACCAGCACCTTGATGCCCGAGGACACCACGTTGCCCAGCACCTTCTCGGCCAGGAACGCGGTCTTGTTCCACAGCGCGAAGGGCACGAGCACGAAGCCCGCCAGCGTCGTCAGCTTGAACTCGATCAAGGTGACGAAGAGCTGCACCGCGAGCACGAAGAAGCTCACGATCAGCACCAGCCAGGCCAGGAACAGCACCGCGATGGTGTCCAGATGGGCGAAGGTCTCGGGGAAGCCCGTCATCTCGCCGATCTGTTCCATGATCGGCCGGCCCGCCTCGATGCCGACCTGCGCAAGCCGGCCGGGCTGCAGGAACTGCGCCTGCGTCAGGCCGGAGCCCGACGCCATCAGGCCGAGCCCCGCGAACGACCGGAACAGGACCCCGGCCAACTGGTTGAAGTGGCCGATGATGAAAGCGAACGCCCCCACATAGAGCACCTTGCGGATCAGCCGCGCGATCACGTCGTCGCCCTGCCCCGCCGCATGGCCCATGGCCCAGAACAG
This sequence comes from Variovorax boronicumulans, assembly GCF_009811375.1. Classification (NCBI taxonomy): domain Bacteria; kingdom Pseudomonadati; phylum Pseudomonadota; class Betaproteobacteria; order Burkholderiales; family Comamonadaceae; genus Variovorax; species Variovorax boronicumulans. The sequence goes on along the minus strand of NZ_BKDH01000001.1, from coordinate 717,437 downwards.
CCCGGCCAGGGTCATGTCGATCACGACCAGCGTGGCCGTGAGGAACGCCACCTCGCCATGCAGCAAGCCGAAGCCCGAATCGATGTAGCGCGAGAAGACATCCAGGAAGCGATCGATGACCGCGACATCGTTCATCGCTTCAGTCCTTGGCGCCCGCGCCGGCCGGCGGCGAAGCAGGTGCGGCCGGTGGCGGGACCGGATCGCTCGCGTAGGGCGATGGGCCGCCGCTCATGAAGCGCTGGCGCGTGGCCTCGGCCGCCGCCTGGCACTGCGCGTCGCCCATCCTGGCATGGTCGGCCTTGCACTGCGCGCGCAGCTCCTTCAGCCGCTCGGGACTCGCGACCAGGGCTTCGACGGACTCGATCGCAGGCGCTGAAGGCTCGGACTTGCCGCAGCCGGCGAGCACCAGGGCCAAAGCGGCTGTCGCGATGAGAAGCAGGTTCTTCATGGACGCCCCTCAGCTGCCGTAGAAATTCACGTTATGGGGCGTGTACGGCGTGCCGCTGCCCATGAAGCGGCGACGCACCTCGCGCGCACGCTCCTGCACCGCCACCTGCCGCGCCTGTTCCAGCGCCGCAGCGCGGTCCTGCGTGATCTGCAGCTGCTGCGCCTGGATCGCCTGGCGCGATTGCAGCGCCAGCAGCTGGTTGGTCGCCTGCATCGCCTGCAAGGCGCCCGTGGCCGACTGGCTGCGGTTCACGAGATCCGTGAGCGCGCGCTCGTCGGCGGCGAAGTTCTGCATCGCCTGCGACTGCACCCGCGTCGCGGTGCGCAGGGCTTCCAGCGAGTTGCGCCAGCGCTGGCGCGCATCGCCGGCCATCTGCGCGCCGGAGATCGCCGCTGAAAAGGACTCCGGATAGAGACGCTTGAACTCGTCCTCCATGCGCGAGACGTTGAACGCGAGTCCCTGCGCCTGCTGGATCAGCTGGTTCGTGGCCGCCAGCGTCGACTTGAGCTCGGACAGCGCACTGAAGTCCAACCCCTGCAGGTTCCTCGCCTGGTTGCGCAGCATCTGCGCCTCGTTCTGCAGCTGCTCGACCTGGTTGTTGATCTGCTCCAGCGCACGGGCTGCCGTCAGCATGTTCTGGATGAAGTTGGACGCATCGAACACCGTGTCGCCGACGCCGAAGATGGCATGGGCCGGTGGCGCCACACCGAAAGCGATCGCACTGACCGCGACCAGCGCGGCGATCCGGGGTTTGAAGGAAAACTGGAGGTTCATGGCATTGGCTCCTGCGAGGTTGAGGAAAGAGATGGAGATGCAGATGGAAACGATGGAATGAGGTCGGCCGCCCATCCGAGACCGCGGTGCCGCAGCCAGGCGGCCGCGAAGACCGAAAGCATCCGCGCGAACGGCGACGCCAGCACCGAGGCCTGCACGCGGTCGATCTCGCGCTGGTCTTCGGGCGAACCCGCGCCGGCAAACGCCAGCGCCACCGGTCCGAGCCCGAGCTCGAACACCCGGTTGCCCAGGCGCGACTGGTAGTAATAGTCGCGCTTGGGCTGCGCCGTGGCGACGATCTCGATCTGCCGGCGGTTGAGTCCGAAGCCCTCGTAGATCACGCGGATCTGGGGTTCCGTGGCCTGCGGGTTGGGCAGGAAGATCCGGCTCGCGCAGCTCTCGACGATGGCTGGCGCGATGCTGGAGTTCTGGATATCGGCCAGGCTCTGCGTCGCGAAGATCACCGAGACGTTCTTCTTGCGCAGCGTCTTGAGCCACTGGCGGATGCGCGCGGCGAACACCGGGTCGTCGAGGAACAGCCAGGCCTCGTCGAGGATCAGGAGCGTCGGCGCACCGTCGAAGCGTTCGTCGAAGCGCGCGAACAGGTAGCTCAGCACGGCCAGCACGGCCGCCTTGCTGTGCATCAGCTCCTCCATCTCGAAACACTGGATGGAGGACGCGCCCAGCCGGTCCCGGTCCGCGTCCAGCAACCGCCCATGCGCACCACCGAGCACGTAGGGCGCCAGCGCCTGGCGCAGGGCATTCGACTGCAGCAGCACCGCCAGACCGGTCATCGTGCGCTGCTCGAGTGGTGCGGTGGCGAGGCTGGCCAGCGCCGACCACACCATCTCCCGCTCGGCCGGCCCGACCTCGAGGCCTTCTTGCCGAAGGCGTCCCTCCACCCACTCCACCGCCCAGGTGCGGTACCCGTCCAGGTCGATGCGCGCGAGCGGCTGGAAGGCGATCTCGCCATCAGTCCCGAGGTCGTAGTGCTCGCCGCCCAGCCCCAGGATCGTGGCGCGCAACGAGCGCCCCATGTCGAAAGCCAGGATGCGCGAGCCAGCATAGCGGCGGAACTGCAGCGCGAGCGTGGCGAGCAGCACCGACTTGCCCATGCCGGTCGGCCCGACCACGAGTGTGTGCCCGACGTCGCCGATGTGCGTGACCAGCCGGAACGGCGTGGCGCCATCGGTGCGCGTGACGATCAGCGGCGGACCCTCGAGATGCGCATTGCGCTCGGGACCGGCCCAGACGGCCGATACCGGCAGCATGTGCGCGAGGTTCAAGGTCGAGACGATGGGCTGGCGCACGCTCGCGTAGGCATGGCCCGGGATCGACGACAGCCAGGCCTCGACCGCGTTGAGGGTCTCGGGGATCGTGACGAAACCGCGGCCCTGGATCGTGCGTTCCACCGCGCGCAGCTTCTCGTCGGCGGCCGCCGCATCGGCGTCGAGCACGATCACCGTAGCCGTCACATAGCCGAAGGCCACCTGGTCGCTGCCGAGTTCCTGCAGGGCAGCGTCAGCATCTCCCGCTTTGTTCGAGGCGTCCGAGTCGACCAGCGCACTCTCCTGCTGGAAGATGGTCTCGCGCAGAAGCGCGACGATGTTCTTGCGCTTGGCGAACCACTGGCGACGCAGGCGCACGAGCTCCTTCTCCGCCTCGGCCTTGTCCAGGCAGAGGAAGCGCGTGCTCCAGCGGTAGGCGAAGCCCAGGCGGTTCAGGTCGTCGAGCAGGCCCGGCCAAGTCGAGGTCGGGAAGCCGCGCACCGACAGCACGCGCAGATGCCGGCTGCCGAGCATCGGCGCGAGCCCGCCCGTCAACGGCTCGTCGGCCAGCAGCACATCGAGGTGCATCGGCACTTCGGGCACCGCGACCGCGTGCCGACGCGTGGACACGCAGCTGTGCAAGTGGGTCAGCGTCTGCGCATCGTCAAGCCACTCGACCTCCGGCATCACGCCTTCGAGCAGACCGAAAAAGCGCTCGGTCTCGGAGACGAAGGTTTCCAGCCGCCCCTTCCAATCCGACCCGTCCGCTGCACCCGATCCATCCTGGACGTCTGTCCCTGCGCGCTCATAGAGCAGCCCCGCGGCACGCGCCTTCGACTCCTCGGGCGGCAGGTACAACAAGGTCAGGTGATAGCGGCTCTCGAAGTGGCTGGCGTCCTCCTCGAACGCGGCGCGGCGCTCCTCTTCGACCAGCCAGGACAGCGCCTCGGGAAACGACGACTCCGGATAGCCGGCCGCCTCCCGCCGCTCGGCCTCCACGAACATCGCCCAGCCCGCGCCGAGCCGGCGCAGCGCGTTGTTGAGCCGTGCCGAGGTCGCGACGAGCTCGCCCTGCGTCGCGCTGTCAAGGTCCGGCCCGCGGAACCGCGCCGTGCGCTGGAACGATCCATCCTTGTTGAGCACGACGCCAGGGGCGACCAGACCGGCCCAGGGCAGCCAGTCGGCCAGCAGCGCCGGGCGCTTGCGGTACTCGGCGAGATTCAGCATGGCGTCTCCCCTTCTTGCATCACGCATCCCCTAGACATCGAGAAGGGGCCGCTGCTTGATGTGCCGCGCGAAGACCTGCAGGAACTGCGGGTCCAGGCGCGCACCCCAGACGGCCAGCGCGTGGCCGACGATCCAGAGCGCGATGCCGGGCCCCCAGAGCTGCAGCCCGAGACCGACCGCGGCGGCCAGCGTGCCGTTGGCGATCGCCACGGTGCGCGGTGCGCCGCCTAACAGGATCGGTTCGGTGAGCGACCTGTGCAGCGGGATCTCGAAACCGGGCGCGACACCCGGGGAGAAAGCAGCCGACTCATTCATGCCAGCACCGCTCCACCCGAGAAGCTGAAGAAGGTCAGGAAGAAGCTCGAGGCGGCGAACGCGATCGACAGGCCGAACACGATCTGGATCAACCGGCGGAAACCCCCTGAGGTGTCGCCGAAGGCCAGCGTCAGGCCGGTCACGATGATGATGATCACTGCGACGATCTTGGCCACTGGGCCCTGGATCGAATCGAGGATCGACTGCAGCGGTGCTTCCCAGGGCATGTTGGAGCCGGCCGCGTGCGCGGGCAGCGCGATGGCCAGCAGGAGCGCGGCCTCCGTCACCATGGACAGAAGCGGCTTTGCGGAACTGCGTGAAATCGTCATGGCGGTTCTCCAGGAGACGACGGGGTGGAAGGAGCAGAGAGGGATGAAGAGAGCAACGGAAAGCCAGGCACCGCCGAGGTATCAAGCCGGTAGCCCTCGCTGTCGTGGCCGATCACGCGCGCGATCTCGCGTACCCGCCGGGCGCGGCCGCGGCCGGCGATGAAGACGATGACGTGGACCGCCTCGGCGATCAGGGCGCGCGGCACGGTGACCGAGACTTCCTGCACCAGTTGCTCCAGCCGCGTGAGGGCGCCCAGCGCGGATCCGGCATGCACGGTGGCGATGCCCCCCGGATGCCCTGTGCCCCAGGCCTTGAGTAGGTCCAGCGCCTCGGCGCCGCGCACCTCGCCAACCACGATGCGGTCCGGCCGCAACCGCAAGGTGGCGCGCACCAGGTCGGCCATGGTGGTCACGCCCGGCTCGGTGCGCATGCTCACGTGGTCGTCGGAGCGGCATTGCAACTCCACCGTGTCCTCGAGAATCAAGACGCGGTCGCGCGTCTCGGCGATCTCGTCGAGCAGCGCGTTCGCGAGGGTCGTCTTGCCCGTGCTGGTGCCGCCGGCCACGACGACGTTCAGGCGATCGTGCACGGCCCGCCGCAGGAATGCGGCCTGGTCCCCCGTCAGGATGCCGTCGGCCACGTACTGCGCCAGGCTCAGGATGCGCAGCGCCCGCTTGCGGATCGCGAACGAGGGGGCGCGGACCACCGGCGGCAGCACGCCCAGGAAGCGCTCGCCAGTCTCGGGCAACTCGGCCGAGAGGATCGGGAGGCCCGCATGAACCTCGGCGCGCACGTGCGTGGCGACGAGGCGGATGATGCGTTCGGCCACCGGCGAAGGCAGCGCCGCGCCGGTGGGCTCGCGGCCAGTGCCGAGCCGGTCCACCCACAGCGAGCCGTCGGGGTTGAGCAGGACCTCCACGACTTCCGGGTCCGCAAGGGCCGCCGCGATCTCGGGCCCCATGGCCGTGCGCAGCATGCGGATGCGCCGCGCCACGGCGCTGTCCGCAGCGCCGCCGTCCGATGCGCCGGAAGAAGGATCACGCGGCTGGACCATCGACGGCCTCCTCCGATTCCCTCTGCCCTGCCCGCAAGGGCGCCGCCGCTTCGGGCTCAATCTCCTCATGGACTTCGCGCACCAGGCTGCGCCCGCGCTGCAAGTGGCGCCCGAGCTGCTCGATGAACTGGGCAAAGCGGGCCCGTCCCTGCGCGCGGGCGGTTTCCAGCTGGCCCTCGGGCACCGGGATCGAGACCGTGAGGAAGTAGCGGACATAGAGCGCCACCGTCTCGATCAGCACGTTCTGATCGCGCTCCAGCCGATCGAACTGGCGCGAGAGCCGGTCCAGGCGCTTGGCGAGCGCGGCCTCGCGCTGGTCGCCCCCGTCGGGCGACAGGAACGAAGCCAGCGCGGCGGCGATCACGGCCGACTTCGACACGCCTTTGTGCACCGCCAACCGATCCAGGCGCTTGGCGTGCTCTGGCTCGATGAAGATATTGAGGCGAGCCCGTGTCATAGCGCGATCCCGTCGTCAGGGTCCAGCGCTGCGAGGCGTGCGGTACGCGCGAGCTGACGGTCCACGTCCTGCGGGCGCAGCGGCACGTCCTCCTCGTCCTCGAGCACCAGAAGGCCGTCATCTTCAGGCAGACCCCGCGTGTCGCGCACAACCTCCAATTCGGGCTTGAGCTGATGGCCACCCTCGTCGGTGAAGCCTCCCGCAAAGTTGCCCGACGCAACCTCGGGCGCGGCCAGCGGCGCCAGTCCGCTCCAATCATCGGGCTGCGCTGTCGGCCGGTCTGCGTAGGCGCCCGCAGCCAGCACAGGAGGCGCCAACACGCGCCGCGTGAAGTTGCGGTCCTCGTAGTAGCGCAGCTTTTTAGCCTTGATCGGCGGATGGCCCGAGACCATCACCACCGCGTCGTCGGGCGGCAACTGCATCACCTCGCCCGGCGTCAGCAACGGCCGCGCCGTCTCCTGGCGCGACACCATCAGGTGGCCGAGCCAGGGAGCGAGCCGGTGGCCCGCGTAGTTGCGTTGCGCGCGCAGCTCGGTCGCGGTCCCCAGCGCTTCCGAGATCCGCTTGGCGGTGCGCTCGTCATTCGTCGCGAATGCGACGCGCACGTGACAGTTGTCGAGGATCGAGTGGTTCATGCCATAGGCCTTGTCGATCTGGTTGAGGGACTGCGCGATCAGGAACGCACGCAGTCCGTAACCGGCCATGAACGCCAGCGCCGACTCGAAGAAGTCCAGCCGACCAAGGGCCGGGAATTCGTCGAGCATCAGCAATGCCTTGTGGAGGCGCGCGATGCCGTCAGAACCGTCGAGCGATTCCGTCAGCCGCCGGCCGATCTGGTTGAGGATCAGCCGAATCAGCGGCTTGGTGCGGCTGATGTCCGAGGGCGGAACGACCAGGTACAGCGAGACCGGGTGTTCCGCCGAGATCAGGTCGGCGATGCGCCAGTCGCAACGCGAGGTGACCTCGGCCACCGTCGGGTCGCGATACAGCCCCAGGAAGGACATGGCCGTGGACAGCACGCCGGACCGTTCGTTGTCGCTCTTGTTGAGCACCTCACGGGCGGCCGAGGCAACGACCGGATGAATGTCCTCACCGAGATGCCGAGTCGTCATCATCCGGTGCAGCGTGACCTCGAAAGGGCATGCGGGGTCGGACAGGAAGTTGGCCACGCCGCGCAGCGTCTTGTCCTCGCCGGCGTAGAGCACATGCAGGATCGCGCCGACCAGCAGCGCATGGCTGGTCTTCTCCCAGTGATTGCGACGTTCCAAGGCGCCCTCGGGATCCACCAGAATGTCCGCGATGTTCTGCACGTCACGCACCTCGTGCGCGCCGCGGCGCACCTCGAGCAGCGGGTTGTACGCAGCCGACCGCGCATCGGTCGGGTTGAACAGCAGGCAGTGCGAGAAACGCGAGCGCCAGCCCGCCGTGAGATTCCAGTTCTCGCCCTTGATGTCGTGTATCACAGCGGAGCCGGGCCAGGACAGCAGCGTGGGCACCACGAGTCCCACGCCCTTTCCGGAGCGCGTGGGCGCGAAGGCCATCACATGCTCCGGTCCTTCGTGGCGTAGGTAGGCTTCATCCCTGCCGGGCGCCTTGCCGAGGAACACCCCCGTCGCGTTTGTCAGTCCGGCCTTGGCGATCTCATGGTGCTCAGCCCAACGCGCGGAGCCATATGTCGTGACCTGCTTGGACAGTCGCGCGCGCCAGATCGCCATCGCAATCGCGGCGCCAGTGGCGAGCATGCCGCTGAGAGCGGCGATGGCACCGCCACTTTCGAAGACGCGGGATGCATAGGCATCGTAGAAGTACCACCATTCGAATAACTTCCACGGCTCGTAGACTGGCACGCCGGAAGTCTCGAACCAAGGAGGGCCGAGCCTAGGCTGGTAGCCCAGCGCATGCGCAGTCCACTGCGTGGCCGTCCACACCCCACCCGTCGTGGTACCGAGTACCACAACAATCTGTCCGAACAGGATGCCGTTCGTTTCCCTCGGCATAGGTCACCTCCGCATTCATTTCCGGCGCACATACAGAAGCGCACCGCTTTCTGAAGTCTGGATTCGAAGTGCCGCAGCGCACACCCACGGGGGCGTGGCGCAGCGTACGTGGGCGGACGTGTTGTTGTGGCTTTGGGCCTGTTGAAGGCTGTGCGCGGAAGATCGCGCCCTGTCAGGCGGCGGGTAGCATTTCAAAGGATCGGCGCTTTGTCCAACGCCAACGGCGCGAGGCAGCATCGCGCCAAACGCCGCGCGCCGCTTGCATCAATGCGGCGTCTTGGCATGCGCCAGAAAACGTTGCAGCGCGTCGTGCAACTCGTGGCTTTGAGGCTTGTGCAGCACGTAGGTGTTGATGCGTATGTCCTCGGCCAGAGGTACGGCCACTACGTCGGCGCGGCGCAGAGTTTCCATGTGGCCGGCATCGGCGACCCCGACTCCCAGGCCGGAGGCCACGCGGGTGATGTAGCCTGCCAGGGTCCGGGCCTCGCCCGCGATGATGGGACTCGCCGTGTACTGCCGACGCACAGCGTCCATCTGCTCGCGCAGCCCCGGTAAGCGACCGGGGTGCGAGGCGATCATCGGAAACGCAAGGAGTTCAGAGATCGGCAGGACGTCACGTGCTACCAACTTGTGACCGGGCGGGAGCAATGCCACCAACGGGTAGGACCATGCCACTTCCTGGACGACGGCCTCGTCGTCCGGCACGCCGAAGGAGAATCCGACATCGATTTCCTCGCGCCGCAACGCGGCCAGCAGCTCGACCGCGCGCATCTCGGCAATGTCAAGCGGGATGTTGGGCGCCAGCGCTCGCCAGTTGGCGAAGCACTCGGAAAGCTTGGGTTGGGCGATCCCGTCGGCGACGCCGATGCGAAGCGGCGCCCGGTAGCGAGCATCGGTTTCCCGCACAGCGCGCTTGATGCGCTCCAGACGAAGGAAGAGTCTTCGCGCATGGTCGAGCAACTTGACGCCTGCAGGAGTGAGCTGAAGTCTGCGGGGCCTCCGAACGAGGAGCGCCACACCCATTCGCTCTTCCAAGTCACGTACGGTTCGCGACAGTGGGGTTTGGTCGATATGAACCCGCTCAGCGGCGCGACGAAAATTGAGCTCCTCGGCGACGGCGATGAAGTAACGGAGATGGCGAAATTCGATCATCCTTGCGTTCATTCCAGCGGTTCAATCTGGCACGCACTCGCTCAATTCGGCTGAAGTCACTTCTGGAACTACTCCGTTTTTTTGTTCAATTGCGCGAGCAATTGGAACTCAGTCCTCCTAGCCCCAGCTTGATCCGATCCACGTTGTAGTACTGGATGTATTCGTAAATCGCGCACTTCAAGGTCTCGATGGCCACCAGCACCGGGCCGAAGATTTCCTCCCGAACGAGCCGGTGGTCGTGGTCAAAGTCCACCAGCACTGTGGGCCTGACGTAATAGCAGCAGGTGGTGCTCGCCTGACGCAGGAAGGCCGTTTTTTGCTCGGTGGGGAGCTTGCTGATCTCGGAAAGATTCATGGCATCTCCTCAGGTGGGTCGGAACGCGTCAGTTGTCGATTCGGATGTTCTTGGCCTTGATGAGGCTGGTCCAGCGCGCTTCTTCGTCACTCAGGAACCGTGAGAACTGGGCGGCAGATTGCGGCGTGATCACCATCGTGCGATCGCGCAGCTCTTTCAGCACGGCAGGGTCCTGCAGAACTGCCAGAATCTCCTTGGCCAAGTAGTCCTTGATGGCCGCTGGCGTGTTTGCGGGCACCATGAAGCCGTACCAGACCGCAACATCGATTGGCAAGCCCTGCTCGGCAAGAGTCGGGAATTCCGGGTACGCGTCCATCCGCTTGGCCGACGTCACACCGAGCACCTTCACCTTCCCTGCCTTGGCCAGGTCTGCGGCGGTCTGGGTTCCCATGAACATGAGATCGACCTGCCCGCTGAGGAGTTGCGTCAGCGCGGGGGCGGATCCGGGAAACGGAACGTGCAGCAGGTGCACGTTCGCGGACTGCTCAATCAACGCAGTAGCCACATGCGCAGTGCTCCCGATACCCCAGGTCGCAACCGAGACCGCTCCGGGCCTTTCCTTCGCCAGCCGCACGAAGTCGGACACCGTGCTCGCTTTCGAGCTTGGGTTGGCAACGAGCGCAAACGGCACGACACCCATGAACGCCACTGCGTCAAAGTCCTTGGCGGCGTACGCGATGTTCTTGTAGATCAATGGGTTCAGCACGTTCGTTTCCGGCAGCGCAAACAGCAACGTGTACCCATCAGGTTGCGAACGAGCCACCAGGGTAGCGCCAATGATCCCGGTGGCGCCCGGCTTGTTATCGACCAGGACCGGCTGCTTGAGCCTGGTGGTCAGCCTATCGGCCATGAGGCGGGCCACTGCGTCGGTGTGAGCTCCAGGAGACCAAGGCACGACAAGCCTGATGGGCCGTTGTGGAAAGTTGTCGATCTGTGCAGATACCGGCAGCAGGAAGGCAGCCAAGACGGCGCCCAGTGCGAGATTGCGAAGAGACATGGTTGGTTCCCCAGGAATGACCTGGACACTCTAGTTGTGCAGCCCGCCCCCCGCGCAAACCACTTCGCTCGGATATGGGGGGCCAGTTGGCGCACGCTGAAGGACCTAGAGGATTCTTAGTCCAATGCGCCGTCGCTTACGTCATGCCAAGCTTCCTTCGGGCCCAGAGTTCGGCTACACGCGAGGGCGTAATCCCGTTGCGCATGCGATCGAAAAGTTTGTCGATGCGCTCCCCAATCAAGGCGACCTCGGCCATCACATCTGCATCGTTCCCTGTATTTCCATAGGCGTGAGCCGCCGAACGCTGGACCGCGCTGGGTGCTTTGGATGGCGACGATGCATCGGAGTCCGTCCGGGTTCGTCGCGAAGATCAAGCGTTCATGCGAGGCTTCTTCAGGCAGCCCGAACGGTGACATGGAAGCGGCAGAAGCGAGAGGTGCATTCAGGAGCTGGATCCTTGGCAATGTTGGGGTCTGATTCCTTCGACCGGACCATGCTCGTGCTTCTCCGAGTGTGAGCCGCCCTCCAATCGCGCCGCGTGCGCGACCTCTTGCATTCCGGCGCCAGCTGCCAATGCCTCATGAAAACCGGCGTCGGTGACCGCAGAAAATCGCGCCTTCATGATGGAGAACGCGCTCTGCGGTTTCTCTGCCAATGATGACGCGCAGGAGATGGCCTTCGAGAGCAGATCGTTCGGCTCGACGCTTTCTGAGACGAGTCCATATTTGGCGCACTGTTCGGCTGAAAGGCGCGCGCCGCTCAGCACAATCTGATGTGCAAGTGCCCGCGGCAGGAAGAGCCCGAGCAACCACGGCCCGAGTGCCGTCACCAGGCCGTGGTCAATCTCGGGAAAACCGAACTCGAAATCAGGTGTGGCGAGACGTGCATCCGACAAGAGCGCCAACGCCACGCCGCCCCCGAGGGCTAGGCCGTTGAGCGCAGTGACCAGGGGTTTGGAGAAGGCGCGCAGGTCACGGTAGAGGTCACCAATCTCCAGCATGACCGCACTCGCCGCGGATGGAGAAAGCGCCAGTAGTTCCTTGATGTCGTGCCCAGCACAAAACGCCCTGCCGCTGGCTGTCAGCACAAGAGCCGATATGCCGCTATCGCGCTGCGCTTCGCCGAGCGTTTGGCGCAGTTCTTCCCGCATCGTTCGGTTGATGGCGTTGAGAGCCTTGGGACGGTTCAGACAAACCACGAGCACCCCGTCGCAACGGTGAAGTTCGAGTGTAGAGCGCTGCCGAAACTGCGAACTCATATGACTTGTTTCGCACGCAGATCAGTGAGTTCCAGCTCGCCCAATCCAAGCAGGCGGGTCAGGATTTCGTCCGTCGCCTCCCCTAGCGCGGGGCCGGAGGTTGAGACCCGACCGGGTGTGCGCGAAAGCTTAGGCACGGGAGTCTGCATCGTGATCGTTCCGCCGGAACCGTCCGGGCGCGTGACGAAGTTCTCGCGAGCCGCGACGTGCGGGTGCCGCGCAAGCTCCCCCACGTCCAGTATCGGCGCGCATGGAACGTCTGCGTTCTGGAGCAACCGGATCACGGTGTCGCGGTCATGCGACCCAACCCAAGCGCGGACGATGCTTTCGATCTCGGTTCTATGCTCGACGCGCATCGCGTTGGTCGAGAATTGGGAGCCGGGCTGTGCCAAATGGGGCAAGTTCATTGCGCAGGCGAGACGCGCAAACATCTTCTCATCGGGAATGCCTATCGTGACGAAACGGCCGTCCGCACATTCATAGTTGGCCGTTGGTGCGACAGTGGCAACTTGCGATCCGAAGCGTTGGCGAATGAAGCCGGTCCGATCGAAGACGGCAAAGGCCTCATCCATCGTCCTCAACATGGGTTCATAGAGTGCCAGATCGACGAACTGTCCCTGCCCCGACCGCTCTCTCTCCAAGAGGGCCAGGAGAAGGCCGAGCGCACCGTAGACACCCGCGACGTAGTCAGCGAGGGAAGTCGGCCCCGGATTCGCGGGGGGCCGATCCGGCTCACCGCTGATGGACATGACTCCGCTGAATGCATGCGCGATGCGCGCAAGCCCAACCTGCTCCCTGAGCGGCCCGTCCTGGCCGAATGCGGAAAGCCGAAGCATCACGAGACGCGGGTTGGCAGCGTGAAGGGTTTCCCAGGACAACCCCCATCTCTCAAAGGTGCCGGGGCGGAAATTCTCCACGACGACATCGGCTTGCTTCGCGAGTGCAATGAACAAGTCTCGCCCTTCGGGCTTGCCGAGATCGATGGTGACCGACCGCTTGTTGCGGTTCTCGTTGAGCCACTGCATGGAGGCCCCGGGATCAGTCCCCTTCGTTCCGAAGCGCCGCAGCGGATCCCCGGAGCGCGGGTGTTCGATCTTGATCACTTGAGCGCCGAACTCCGAGAGGATCGCCGCGCTCAACGGCGCCGCAATGTAGGTGGCCGCATCGAGAACGAGAACACCCTCCAAGACAGAGGCGTTAGGCAATGACATACGTTGTGGGTTTCGAAGAGATCGCCACCTCGCGATCTTTTGATCGGAGTGCCAATCACTCTGGCGCGGGTTGAGCTTAGGCTGGCAATTCGCAGACCTACTAGCCACTTATGGCTTTCGGACGGTGCCACTTTGCGAGACGGGCATCTGCGGGCGATGCACCTCTTGAAGCACCAGACCGGCTCTTTCGCGTCTTGCGTCAGGCAACGACGTGGTTGGCGACAACCAGTCTCGTCCGGACGCCGTTGTTTGACGTTGGGGGAGCGCCCATCGCGTCCGGGTTCAAGCGGTCTGCGGTGGGTTCTGGAGCGCATCGAAAGCCAGTGACACGGCGGACCGGTCTTCCAGTGCGGTGCCCACCGCCTTCATGAGCGTGATCTCGCCTGCGTTCGTCCGGCCCTGACGTCGTCCGCGACAGATCGCCTCGTCACCCCTGTGCCACTTGGTCGCCTAGTTCGCGTGCGCGATCCGCCGCTGCTTTCACCGCCTCAGCCAATGCGCCCTTGCAATTGCGTGTATGCAGCACTTCCAGCGCCGCCTCCGTCGTTCCTCCCTTGGAGGTGACCCGTCGGCGTAGCTCCGCGAACGATTCAGGGCTGGCTGCTGCCTGCTGCACTGCGCCGCCCACAACCCAGAGCGCCAAATCATGCGCCATCTGGGGCGAGAAGCCGAGCTCCTCACCGGCCGACTGGAGGCTTTCGAGGAAGTGAAACACGTACGCCGGCCCGCTGCCGCTGACCGCAGTGACGCCGTCCATTTCTGCGTCGGTGTTCACCCAGAATGTTCGGCCGATCCCTCCCAACAGGCGCTCGAGCAGGCGGCGCTCCGATTCGTCCACACCCGAGGCTGCCTGCAGCGCCGTCACGCCCGCCCGGACGAAGGCAGGCGTATTCGGCATGGCGCGCACTACGCGCCCGGACCGCAGCCACGTTGTCAACTCGGAGAGCCGCACTCCCGCAGCGACGCTCAGGTGTAAGACATCAAGGCCGGGAGGCAGTGCCTTCTCCGCCGCCGAGCGAAGCACCTGTGGCTTTACCGCCCAGACGATCAAGTCCACGCCGTCGAGATTCCCTTCCGGCGTGTCAGCAACTCGCACGCCATGGGTTTCCTGCACTCGCTTCAACTGTTGGGCATCGGGGTCGATGATGAGGACATCGTGCGGAGGCACCCCCACCTGCAGCAGGCCCGAAACCATCGCTTGGGCCATGTTGCCGCCACCCACGAACGCAATTTGATAGCGCATAGTCAACCGATCGACATAAGTGAAGCGTTGCCACCGGCAGCCGCGGTGTTGATACTCAAGGCACGCTCGATCATGAGGCGCTCGAGCGGTACGTCTGCATCCCCGGGCTGCATGCGTTCGACGCAAACGACGGGGCCGTCACGACGAGCAAGCTGGTGCTGAATGCGCTCGACCTCATCCGTCGCCCCATGAAGCAGTACGGAATCCAAAGCGACCTCGATTGGCAGTCTCTGCAGGAGGGTTTCTGCCTCCAAGGGCCAGATCGCGCGCGCGCCAACGGCTAACACAGAGGGCTGAAAGAAGGTTTCGCAGACGTGAACAGGGGGGGTGCTCATGGGCATGGCAGGGTATGTCTTGTTCGCTATCATCAAGCTGTAGCGACCGAACATTTGTTCGAATTTTTCGTATTTCGCAGAACTATTCAAAGTTTGGTATTCATCGACGTACTTTTGGATCGCACCACACCGAATGTCTTTGATCAGTTCCGCGCTGCGGTGCAAGTCCAACCCGAAGTCCTGGATACCCACATGGTCGCGCGCAGGTTCGACTACCTGATCAAGACGCGCGTTGCTGACATGGACACCTATCGCGCATTCGCCGGCACCGTACTGTGGCAAGGTCCGGTGTGCGTGAGACGCACACCTACGCAGCCATGGAAGAAGTGAAGAACTCCACCAAGCTGCGTATCCTGAGCGGCAAGGCGCAGCGCGTCGCTAGCCGCTGGTCATCGCGGCCCAAAGCGACTTGAACAACTCGCTTTCTGCGTTTGCCACTTGGTCGACAACGCTGAAATGATGCTCACCTGCGAGGCGCAGATCCGCGACGGCCAATCCTCGCTGTCTGCAAAGTTCGACAAAGGTGTCGTGCTGCCAGAGAAAGCCCTCGGTTTCCGCGGCTCCGACGCACAGGATGTGCTTTGCAGCCGAAGGGCGGACCAGATCGACGGGGCTCATCAGGTCCGCGGTCGCCCTGTCCATCCGGATCTTCTCGTTGTGGGGTGTGTCGAGGATGGGAACAAGGTCGTAAAGACCGCTGATGGCGCAATTGACCTTCACCAGGTTCTCCGGTCCGCCGAGCTTGGCCCAGTTCGTGAACGCAGACATGGCCGATAGGTGGCCGCCCGCAGAATGCCCGCCCACCGCGATTCGGCCGGGATCACCTCCGTATTCACGGATGTTGTGATGTATCCATAGCAGCGCCGCTTGCACGCTGGCGACGATCTCACCGATCGTGGCCTTCGGAGCGAGCGGATAGTTGATGCAGACGCACGCCGCGCCGCGCTCGACAAACGGCTCCGCAACGTAGCTGTAATCCGACTTGTCCAGGAAGTGCCACCAGCCGCCATGAATGAAGACGAAGACCGGCGCATTGTTGTTCCGAGCAGGAAAGATGTCGCACGTTTGCAGTTCTCCTTGCCCGTACGGTACATCGGACCAATGTACCAGGCGCTTTCGCGTTGACTCGCTCATCGCGCGCCAGTTGTCCGAATAGCGTTGATGGTCCGGAACCGCTGCTTGGTTCCGATAGTCAAGCGGCGTTGCTGGCTGGCGGTAGTTTCTAGTGGCCATGAGGTGACGAAATGGAAAGTGGTGGAAGAGGCTGTGCACCCTTGTCGAGGCGGCGGCCGGGCGCCGGGCACGCCGGCGCAGCGGACCTCCGTACGCCGCGAATGCACATGCTGGTCCTCGTGCCCGGTGAGCCGACGAACCAGCGATCAGCCCCTGCCGCGTCGGTAGTTCAGCGCGTAGTCCGGAGTCCTGATGCCCGGCCGCAGATCCGGCGCATTGACCGGTGCTCCGGCCACGACACGCAGAGGTATCGTGCCGGCCCACAAGTCCAGCCCCAGGTCCTCTTCGTAGTCGCGCACGCCGACGTCTCGGACTTTTGCAGAGACTTCGACTATTGGGAAGCGCAGCACCATCGTGGCGTCGAGCTCCTTTTGCTTTGGCGCGCGCACCCGATGACCCGGCACGACGGACTGAATCACGCGGTCGACGATCTCTGCCTTGTGCGGGCCCTCCACGAGTTGCCCGCTGGAGTAGATGATGGCGGATCGATAGTCCACGCTGCAACCGAAACCGGACCGACCCGCCACAACAGCATCGATGTGGGTGACGGCGATGGCAGCCGGTACACCTTGAGCGAGGACGCACAGCATTCGATTCGTCGGGCTGCCGTGGAGATAGAGGTCTTCATCGATGCGAAGGATCGTCGTCGGAATGATGCACGGCTGATCCTCGTAGATAAAGCTCACGTGGCAAACGATAGCCTCGTCGATGATCGAATGGACCAGTTGCCGATCGTAGCTGGCCCGCTCCGGCCGGCGTCTGACTTGGGTACGCGGCGTTGGCGCGTACTGAGAGTTCTGGCTTGAGGCGACCATGCTCAGGCCACTGCCTTCGCCGGCTTTCCGCGCAGCAGGTCGTCGCCCTCGTAGGCGTTCTCTTGCCGAACGTAGGTGCCTGTGCTGAACAGCTTCAGCGTGTCGTACAGTGACTTCGGCACGGTGACGCCTTCCACCACCGTACGTCCGCGGGCTTCATACCGGCGCTGCGACGGCAGCCGCGTTCCCTCCTGCTCGAGGATCTTGCTGAACAGTTGCTCCCCGTGTTCCAACTGCGCCTTGCGGTTGCCGTTCTTGAGGCATCGAACGGGGTCGATGGCAATGATCAGCTCGCCTCCGCACGGGGCGCCGGTGTTCGCGACATCCTTCTCGCCGGCCTCATAGCTCAGCAGATCACCGACCAACGGACCGGCGAGTAACTCGACCATCATGGCAATGGAAGCGCCTTTCACACCACCGAACGGCAGCTGAGCGCCTGCAAGAGCGGCCTTCGGGTCCGTTGTCGGCTTCCCGTCCGGGCCCACCGCCCAGCCTTCGGGCAGCGGCTTGCCATCACGCAGACGAACCTGGATTTCGCCGCGCGCGCTTGCGCTGGAAGCTTGGTCAAAGACCATCGGAGGGTGGTTGAGTCGAGGCCAGGCGAAGGCCATGGGGTTGGTACCGTAAAGCGGCTTGGTGCCGCCATGCGGCGCAACGTAGGGCGCTGCGGCGACAAACGCGAACGCGACCAGGCCGCGGTTCGCCAGGCGCTCGACCTCTGGCCACAAGGCCGCCACGTTGAGGGCGTTGTTGACGGCCAGTGCGGCGATGCCCGTCTCCTGCGCCCGCTTGGCGAGGAGCTCATCGCCGACTTCCAGCGCCAGCGGTGAGAAGCCATAGTGGGCATCGACTCGTATCACCGCTGGCGCAAGGTCGTCGACTGTCGGCTCCGCATCACCGGAAGCTTGCCCAGCGCGCAGTGCATTGACGTAGAAGGGAATGCGGAACAAGCCATGATGGCGGCACTCGTCGCGCTCGGCCGCAGTCACCGTATTGGCGATGGCATTGGCGTGGGCTTGGTTGAAGCCCTGGGCGAGCAACAGCGTTGTTGCGAGCTCGTGGACTTCGTCGAGTTTCATACGGATGGAATCGCTCACTTTTTTCTCCTTGGAAGGGGTTGGAAATTGATTACTTCTTGACCAGCGGACAGGCGCTGGCGCCGAGCGGCTGGAAGGCTTGCTCTGCAGGGACGGTAGCAACGACCTTGTAGTAGTCCCAGGCGCGCTTGGATTCGGCCGGCTTCTTGACCTCAACGAGGTACATGTCGTGCATTACTTGCCCGTCCTCGCGGACGCGGCCGTTCTCGATGTTCATGTCCTTGATGGGCAGTTCGCGCATCTTGTTGGCGACCGCAGCCGCGTCATCGGTTTTTGCGGCCTCGATGGCCTTGAGGTAATGCCGCACGGCGGAATAGACCCCCGCCTGAGTCATCGTCGGCATGGCCTTGCGGCGCGCGAAGAACTTCTCGGACCAAGCGCGAGAGGCCGCGGTTCGATCCCAATAGAACGCCGTCAGGAACTGCAGCCCTTGCGCGGCTTGCAGCCCCATGCTGTGCACATCAGTCAGAAAGACAGAGGGAGCCGCCAGCGCCTGCTTCGGGGTGATGCCGAATTCAGTCGCCTGCTTGACGATCGAGGTCATGTCGCTGCCGGCGCTCGCCGCCACGATCAGCTTGGCCTTGGAGGCCTGCCCTTGAAGCAGGTACGAACTCAGGTCCGAGGAATTGAGGGGAAAACGCAACTCGCCGACGACCTTTCCGCCGTTGTCGGTAACGGCCTTTCGAACATCGTTCGCGAAGGCATGGCCAAACGCGTAGTCCACCGTCAGGAGATAGACGGAGTCCAAGCCGCGTTGGGTCATGAGACGGGCCAGGCCGTAGCCGTTGCTGTAGCTGTTGTAGACCCACTGGGTGGACAACGGCGTACACGCCTTTCCAGTGAAGTCGGAGGACGCTGCAGTGATCAGCGTGATCTTCTTGCGCTCGTTCGCGAGTGCCTGCACCGCGAACCCCACACTGGAGTTCGAGAAATCGGCGATCGCGTCGACGCCGTCCTTGTCGAACCAGGCTCGCGCGATGCCTGCGCCGATGTCCGCCTTGTTTTGGTGGTCGGCCCAGACAAGCTCTATCTTCTTGCCGAGCACCTGGCCACCGAACTCTTCGATCGCGAGGCGTGCGGCCTCCACCGAGCCAACGCCGGCCAAGTCTGAATACAGGCCGGACTGGTCGTTCAGGATGCCGATCTTCACGACATCGCCTGACACATGCGCGCGGGCAGGTCCCGAGGCAACAACGCTCGCGATGGCGGTGAGCGCAGCCAAGCCGGCTGCGAAGAACTTGAGCGCTTTCGAGGACATGTTCATTCCTTTCTGAGGAAGTTGGTAGTGGTCATGGAAAAGGTGTTTGCACTCACGTGCATCCAGGGCAATACCTGTGCATCTCATGCAAACTGAAAATCAAAAAAATGAGAGATCAACGGTGTGGATTCGCACCCTTCGGGGTGGCAAGTCCGGCAGCGCCTTCTTGATGGCCGGCGTGTTTCCCAGCCTCAATCAGTGAACTTTTGCGAGTGCGCCATACCTCGAATTCGCCCACCAGTCCGCGACGGAAGACCATAACCACAGTGACCAGGATCACCCCCTGGATCACCATCACCCACTCACCGAGCGGAGCCAGGTATTCCTGCATGGCGAGAATGCAGACCGCTCCCGCCAAGGGGCCCAGGAAGGTACCCATGCCGCCGACCAGCACCATCAGAACCACTTCGGTGGCCATGTGCCAATTCACGTCTGTGAGTGAAGCAAGCTGAAAGACGAGCACTTTGGTTCCGCCAGCCAACCCGGTCAGCGCGGCCGAGAGCACAAACGCCAGCAACTTATATCGATTGACCTTGTAGCCCAGCGAGACGGCTCTCGGCTCGTTGTCGCGTATGGCTTCGAGCACCTGGCCGAACGGTGAATGAATCGTCCGGTGATAGATGGCGAACGCCGCCAGGAACATCGCGAGCACCACCACATAGAGAACGTTATCGTTGGCGGTGTCGAGCAGGCCAAGGACCACTGGCCGAGGAACCTTCTGCAGACCGTCTTCACCGCCAGTGAACGGCGCCTGAAGGCAGAAGAAGTAGACCATCTGCGCCAGGGCCAACGTGATCATCGCGAAGTAGATTCCTTGCCTTCGGATCGCGATGGCGCCGGCGATAAAGCCCAGCACCGTGCTCGCCAAGACGGCACAGAGCAGCGCAACCTCGAACGGCCAACCCCATTCCTTGAGGGTGTACGCTGTGACATAGGCAGACATGCCAAAAAACATGGAATGCCCGAGCGACAACAGCCCAACATAGCCGACGAGCAAGTTGACCGCACACGCGAATATCGCGAAGCACATCACCTTCATCAGGAAGATGGGGTAGATCAGCGCGGGCGCTATCACTGCAGCCGCCAACAGGAAGACGATCGGGCGAAGTGTCAAAGAAGCGGCTTGTCTCATAGTGTTCTCACTTGATCTTTCCGAAGAGCCCCGCCGGCTTGACAAGCAGCACGATGACCATGACGAGGAAGATCACGGTGGCGGACGCCTGCGGATAGAAGAGTTTGGTCAGTCCCTCGATGGCACCCAGCGAGAATCCGGTCAGGATTGAGCCCATGATCGACCCCATGCCACCGATGACGACGACCGCGAAGACGAGGATGACGAGGTTGGAGCCCATCAGAGGGCTGACTTGATAAATCGGAGCCGCCATGACCCCAGCCAGTGCCGCGAGTCCCGCGCCAAAGGCATAGGTAAGCGTGAGCAAGACAGGAACGTTGATTCCGAATGCCCGCACAACGTCAGGGTTCTCGGTCGCGGCACGCAGGTAGCTTCCCAATCGGGTCTTCTCGATGAGAAGCCATGTAGCCAGGCAGACCGCTAACGACACGACCACCACCCAGGCGCGGTAGTACGGCAGGAACATAAATCCCAGGTCCATTCCTCCCGGCATGGTGTTCGGGTAAGGCAGTCCCGATGAACCAAAGCTCTTCCTAAACACGCCCTCGGCGATCAGCATCAGTCCGAAGGTCAACAGCATCCCGTAGAGGTGATCCAGGCGATACAGGTGACGCAGCAGTAGCCGCTCAACGAGCGCAGCTGCCAGTCCGACGGCAAGCGGCGCCACCAGCAGCGCAACCCAATATCCGACGCCGGCCCACGTCAACAACATCCAGGCTACGAACGCTCCGACCATGAACTGGGCGCCGTGCAGGAAGTTGATCACATTGAGCAGGCCGAAGATGATTGCCAGGCCAAGACTCAGCATGGCGTAGAACGACCCGTTCATCAGACCCAGCAAGAGCTGACTCATGAACGCATTTGTGGGGATGCCAAAAATTGATTCGATGCCCATGTGACGCCTTACACGCTCAGGTAGGCGCTCAACTGAGCGCTCTTGTTGTCGACCTCTGTGCTGGAGAACGTGTCAACTACTTCGCCATGCTCCACGACGTAGTGACGATCGGCCACGCTCGTCGCGAACCTCACGTTCTGCTCAACCAGTAGGATGGAGATGCCACGCGCCTTGAGCTTCTGGATCGTCAATCCGATCTGCTCGATGATCACCGGGGCCAGTCCCTCGCTCGGCTCATCGAGCAACAGCAGTTGCGCGCCGGTGCGCAGGATGCGGCCGATGGCAAGCATCTGCTGCTCTCCGCCGGACAGCTTCGTTCCAGGACTCTTCATGCGCTGAGCCAAATTCGGGAACAGCGTCAGGATTTCTTGGACGCTCATGCCTCCAGGGCGCACCACGGGCGGAAGCATGAGGTTTTCCTGCACAGTCAAGCCGGAGAAGATGGCCCGCTCTTCGGGGCACCACGCTATGCCGGCGCGGGCGACTGCCTCGGGAAGCCGCCCCAATAGTTCCCGACCCTCGAACTCTACGGAACCGCTTTTCCTTGCGACCAAGCCCATGATGGCGCGAAGCGTCGTCGTCTTGCCTGCACCGTTTCGACCAAGGAGGGTGACGACCTCGCCTCGCTGAACGGTGAAGTTCATCCCATGCAGAATCCGGCTCTCGCCATACTGCGCGTGCAGGTCGCCGACACGAAGATGGGCCTCAGCCATGAGCGCCTCCCATATAGGCGGACACAACCTCGGGATTCTTTGAAACGGCCTCGTAGGTTCCTTCCGCGAGCACCTCCCCACGACACAGAACGGTGATCGTGTTCGCGAGCCGCGCGACCACGCCCAGGTTGTGTTCGACCATCAAGACGGTCCGCCCCTTCGAGACCCTTTGAATAAGCGCGGCGACGGTCTCGATGTCCTCGCGTCCCATCCCCGCCATCGGCTCGTCGAGCAAAAGCACCTGGGGCTCCAGCGCCAGAGTCGTCGCAATCTCCAGTGCGCGCTTGCGGCCGTAGGACAGCGTTCCTGCCACTTGGTCGCGCTGATGAAGCAGGCCGACCGAATCGAGCAGCCGGTCCACGTCCGCATCCAGTGCTTTAAGGCTGGAGAGCGGCTTCCAGAAGTGATACGTCGTTCCCAGCCGGCGCTGCAGCGCCACACGAACGTTTTCGGCGAGCGAGAGCTTCGGAAAGATGGCGGATATCTGAAAAGATCTCACCAGACCCTGACTGGCAACGTCTTCGGGCGCCACCGAAGTGATGTCCTGCCCGTTGTAGAAGATGCGGCCGGAGGTGGGTCGGATGAATCGAGTGATCAGATTGAAGCACGTCGTCTTGCCCGCGCCATTGGGGCCGATCAGGGCGTGGATGGTCTCGCGCCGTACTCGAAGGTCAACATTATTCACGGCGGTGAAGCCGCCGAAGTCCTTGGTTAAGCCCTCGACGACGAGCGCGTAGCTGCCCCCAACGTCGGGGATGTTCTCCGTCATGCCGCCTGAAATGCCTGGAGCTGTCATCGTTTCAAATTTGTATTAGGAACACAATGATGTGCATGCCATGCACATTTGTCCATAGGGAAAGTTATTAGCCGTTTTTTGCCTATGATGCATGTTTCGTGCCTACCGAGGAACGTCTCCAAGGCACGCGGAAAGGGCAGACGACAACCACCTTGGTGCATGCCGCACCTTTCAGTGATGCACTCAGATAGCAACGGAACTCATGGAAGAAAACAAAGCCGACCTCGACGAGACCATCAGGACAGTGGCCAGGCGTTTGGGTGAGCGGTTGCGTGATGCACGACGCTCCAAAGCCATCACCCTTGAAGTCCTCAGCGCAAAGGCCGATCTATCGGCGGGCTTTCTGTCTCGCCTCGAGCGCGGAGAGACAAGCGCTTCGATCTCCAACCCCATCGTGATCTCGGAGAGCCTGGGGATCGCATTGCGTGACTTCTTCGAGGATGCGCACGAATGTCCCCGACCCGACTATGTGTTGACGCGGGCAAAGGACAGGAGTTGCGAAGCTCCGCTGAGTGCCGGCGGCTACACCTACCGCCTCACCAGCGGCGATCTGGAGGGCGAGAAGGTCAGCGCATTCGAACTCGTCTACCCTGCCGGCGAGACGATGCATCCAGAGGTACTGACACACCGAGGCGAGGAAGTCCTCTATCTTCTTGAAGGCACCATGGAGTTCCGCATCGGATCCGACACGATAGTCTTGGAGCCCGGAGACTGCGTGCACTTTGCTTGCGATCAACCGCATACCGGCGAGAACATCGGGCACGGAGAGGCACGCCTGTTGATGATTGTCTCGCCCGTCGACTCCATCGACGTACCGGTTGCCCGAAAGTCTGGCCGCGACCCCGACTCGGCCAGAAGCCTTGCCCAGTTCACAGGCGGGAAGTAGCGCCACCGGCGCCTGCCTGTGAGCTCCACGTCCTGCGTTCTTTGCTGCACCGTGCCGCGATGGTAGATTTGCACCACACACAAAAAATCAGCGCTGCGATGGACAAGAACAAATCAGAACTCGAGGAAAAGACCCGGGCCGTTGCAATCCGGCTCGGTGCGAGGATCAGGGAAGCCCGCCGCGCCAAGCAGATCACCCTCGAGCGTCTGAGCAAAGACACAGACCTCTCCCCGGGTTTCCTGTCGCGCCTGGAACGCGGCGAATCGAGTGCCTCGATCTCCAACCTGATCGTGATTGCGGGCCGCCTCGGCATCCCACTGGGCGATTTTTTCGAGGATCCTGGTGCAAAAGCCGCTCCGCGCTACATCCTGAACAGAGCCAAGGACCGCGGTGGCGAACCGCCACTCACTGCTCGGGGATACTCGTACCACCTCATGAGTGGAGAGCTCATCGATCAGCAGATGAGCGCTTTTGAACTGGTCTACCCCGCGGGCGAGTCGATGAACCCGGAGGTCCTGACGCACGCAGGCGAGGAAGTGCTGTACCTGTTGGACGGGCAGTTTGAATTCCGAATCGGCGACAAAACACTGGTGCTCGAGCCAGGCGACTGTGTCCACTTCTCTTGCGAACAGCCACACAGCGGCAAGAACGTGGGCCGTTCACCCGCGCGGCTCCTCATGATAGTGACGCCGGTCAACTCCTTCGGGTGAGCATCAACACGGCAGCGGCCGGCGGCAACGCGTCCTTGATGACAATCAGCTGAGTTACTTGTGGGCCCCGCACAAGTCGGGCCTCGCACGAGCACCGGGCGACCCCTGATCGTGCCTTTAGCTGCGTGGCCCCAGGAAAAGCCGATAGGAAGGAGCGGACGTGAGCTCCTCATGCGGATAGCCCACTCTCTCCAGAACACGGTGGAAATCGTCCTCGTCTGGGCTGGGCGCCTGCAGGCCAACCAACACCCGGCCGTAGTCGGCGCCTTGGTTGCGGTAGTGGAACATCGTGATGTTCCAGTTGGGCGGCAATGACGAGAGAAATTGCATCAAGGCACCCGGACGCTCCGGAAAGACGAACTGCAGCACACGCTCGCCCGCAGCGAGTGGCGAGCGTCCGCCCATCATGTGCCGCATGTGCTCCTTGGCCAGTTCATCGTGCGTCAGATCTTGGGCGGAGAAGCCAGCCTGCGTCAGGACTTCCGCAACCCGCGCCGTTTCCCCTGCGGAGTGGATCGTCAGCCCGACCAGCACCGAGGCATTCTCGGCGTCGCATACACGGTACTTGAGTTCCGTGATGCTGCGAGCGGGGCCGGACAGGGTGTCGATGGTCTTGCACAGGCGC
The DNA here is from genome assembly GCF_009811375.1 of Variovorax boronicumulans. Taxonomy (NCBI): domain Bacteria; kingdom Pseudomonadati; phylum Pseudomonadota; class Betaproteobacteria; order Burkholderiales; family Comamonadaceae; genus Variovorax; species Variovorax boronicumulans. The sequence continues at coordinate 692,856 of NZ_BKDH01000001.1, read as the reverse complement.
AACAGGCTTCCAGGTGATTCGGGAAGCGTGACCGCGAGCAGGCCCTCCCGCTCTTCACCGATCTCCGCCCGTTCCGCAACGAACCGGAGCCTGTCGAAGTTCATATTGGCGCCGCTGAGAATGGCTACATACGTCTCTCCGCGCGTCTTTCGCTGCTTGACGTACTGCTTCACGGCGGCCACTGCCAGCGCCCCGGCCGGTTCCACGATGCTGCGAGTGTCGGTGAATACATCCTTGATCGCCGCACAGATGGAGTCCGTATCCACCGTCACATAGTCGTCCACAAGACTGCTGGCGATGCGAAAGGTCTCCGCGCCCACGTGCTTCACGGCCGTTCCATCCGAGAACAAGCCCACGTCGCCCAGCGTGACGCGTTCGCGAGCCAGAGCCGATCGCGCCATGGCATCCGAGTCGACGGTCTGCACCCCGATCACTTGAACCTCCGGGCGGACTGCCTTGACGTACGCAGCGACGCCAGCGATCAACCCGCCGCCGCCGACTGGCACGAACACGGCTTGCAGCGGCGCCTGATGCTGCCTCAGGATCTCCATGCCTACCGTGCCTTGCCCGGCGATCACATCGGGATCGTCGAAGGGATGCACAAACGTCAACCCGTCCGCCTCCTGTAGTTCCAGGGCATGAGCGTATGCCTCGGAGTAGCTCTCCCCGTGCAGCACCACGGTGCCCCCCAGTCCCTTGACCGCCTCGATCTTGACGCGTGGCGCGGTAAAAGGCATGACGATGACCGCGGTCGCGCCCAAGCGCCGCGCGGCAAGTGCGACACCTTGAGCATGGTTACCCGCAGAGGCACAGATCACCCCGCGACGCATCTCCTCGGGCGACAACTGTGCGATCTTGTTGTAGGCGCCGCGGAGCTTGAAGCTGAACACGGCCTGCTGGTCTTCGCGCTTCAGGAGAACCTGATTGCCAAGCCGGCTCGACAACTCTCTGGCAGGCTGCAACGGGGTTTCCACGGCCACGTCGTACACACGGGCCCTGAGGATCCTCTTCAGGTATTCGTTGAGGTCGAGCATCAGAGGGGTAACGGCGTTCTCACGGACGACGGTGCGGCGGCGAAGCATGTCGCAAGAGGCGGGAACGCCGTCGGAGGACGCCAGCCCACGGCTAGTCTGCGTAGAGGCGCCCGAGCGAGCTCTGGAACTTCTTGATGCCGGCAAGCTTTTGCATGTGCCATGCCAGCGCATGATTGCTTGAAGTCGCGGGCTTGCCCGTGAGGCGCTCGATGATCGGAATGGCACCGAAGCTCGGCAGCGTGGTGCATGAGATGAAGACACCATCGACGTCCGACTTCACTCCACCGCCCGCATGGAGGGCGGCCTCGACCACGCTGTTCGTGGAAATGGCGCCCACCTTCAGGTCATCGGGCTCTTCGAACGAGACCACGGAGTCCACGTCCAGCCCGCGGGCACGCAGTCCGTCCACGATCTTCCGGTTCACCGCGCTCTCGTAGGGTGTGACCAGCTTGATCTTCTTCATGCCCAACGACCTGCATGCCGCAATGCAAGCAGTAACGGGTTCGGTCACCTGTACGCCCGGATGTGCTTGGCGGATGATGCTTGCGATGCGTTCCTCGCCCAGGAGCATCGTGGCCGACGTGCAGCCGTAGCCCACCACATGCGGCTTGAACTCGGCGGGGATCAAGGCCGCCGTCGGTTGCAGCAGGTCCGACATGGCTTCCAAGGTCGCTGCGGTGATCTCGAAGTCGTTGAAGATGCGACTGTGGTACAGGGAGATGGGCTGCGAGGTTGGAAGGCTCGATCGCACCTCGCCCTCGATGGTGCGGTCCGTGCGTAGCACGATCAGCGCCAGGCGGCGCGCCTCTGTGTCATCTTGAGCAAGTTCGTAGCCAATTCGAGTCTGAAGCATGAGCGGTTCCCTTCGTGATCCGAGAAGCGTAAGCATCGAAGGTCTCCTGCTGCATGCCACTTCGCGCCAGTTCCTCAGACCAGTTAAGTAGCAGTCGACGCTCCTTGGCCCCAGACCACTTCGAGTCGGTCGATGGCCGCCTTCATCTGAGCCTCGTTGCTCGAAGCGAAGCCAAATTGGAACCCACACTGCGGTTCCACATGGACGAAGTACTGAGACAGGGGCGGACAGACGATATTCGCATTGCGAGCACGGCGTGAGAGGGCCACGTCGTCCATCGGGCGCTTCGCGACCGCCGCGAGGTTCAGTCCAGCCGGATCCGAGATGACCGACAGCATCAGCCCCATCCTCTGGGAGATCAGCTCGCACAGCAGCGAGTGGCGTGCTGCGTAGATCTCTCGCAACCGGCGGATGTGCGAGTAAAAAGCTCCCCGCTCGATGAACTGGAGCATGGCAGCCTGGATCACGCCCGGAGGACAGCCGTCCGACCAGGTTCGGATACTCAGGAAAACATCAACGAGTTCTTCCGGGACGACGAGGTAACCCAGCCTCAAGGACGGGAACATGATCTTGTTGAACGTTCCAGCGTAGATCACCCGGCTGTACTCGTCAGACCCCTGCAGGGAAGGCAAAGGCTTGCCGTCATACCGAAATTCGCTGCTGTAGTCGTCTTCGAAGATGAAGCAGGATGTCCGGCGCGCCCACTCGAGGAGTGCCCGGCGGCGCGCGAGGCTCATGGTTCTACCCATCGGATACTGGTGCGACGGGGTGGTGTAGAGCAGCTTGGCGCCGCCGTTGTCGTCCGGCACCATGACACCTTCTTCATCTAACGGGACCCCCCTCAGATTCAATCCTGCCGACAGCATGGCATTCCTGGCGCCAAGAAAGCCCGGATCCTCAATCAACACCCGGTCACCCGGCTGCGTCAGCACGCGCAAGGTGAGATCGAACGCGTGCTGAGCACCAGAGACAATGATGATCTGGTCCGCCGTGCAACGTACCCCACGTGCACTCGCCAGGTAGCCAGCCAGTGCCTCGCGAAGCGGCCTGTAGCCGGCCGGGTCGCGAGTTTCCAGCATGGCGGCCGTCGCGTGCTTCCAGGACTTTGCACAGAAGTCGCTCCAGGAGTGATAGGGGAACTGATCGATTGCCGGCATCCCTGGAGCGAAAGGCGTAGCCACCGACAGGCCTTGCAAATCCATCAAACGGGTACTGCGCGAGACATGCTTTGGCAAGGTGTCCAGCAAGGCAACCTGCTGCTGGATGGCCACGGCGCCCGGCACGTGGCTGCGTTTGAGCGAGCTTGGCGCGGGCGCGGCACTCCCGGTCAACAAGTCGGCTGATCGCTCGCGCACTCGCGAGCCGGAGCCGACGCGGGTCTCGACGAATCCCTCTGCGCTGAGCCTGGCGATGACACTGAGCGCAGTGGCCCTGCCGATGTCGAGCGTTCGGGCGAGCTCGCGCGTCGACGGCAGGAGGTCGCCTGATTTCAGGCCGCCGGTGACGATCAGGTGCTCAATCCCGGTGGCAACTTGGTCCACCACAGTCACCGGGCTTTGCCGATCGATCACCAGGAACTCAAGCAGGCGTGCCCTGGATGCACGCGCTCGCCGTCGCCGGGGCTTGGGCTGCGCACCAAAGTGGTTCGATTCATCGATTGAAAGTGGCCCGTTCATCGCGCTGTTCCCCGTCAAGAATGCGCCAAGTCGCTTCGGCATGGTGCCGAGTGTGGCTCGCTGATGATGCAAGTGGCATGCCACTTATATGACAGACGACGTTAAGTGGCTCGACGCGGGAGGATTCTGTTCTGTGCCCTGCCGCGGCCCAAGGAGAAATGATGAGTGAAACCGCCTCCGTGAGGCCTGCCTTGACCGACCTGACGGCTTCCGAACTCGCCGATGGCCTGCGGCGCCGGTCGTTCTCTTGCCGCGAGCTGATGCAGGCCACGGTCGATCGCATTCATGCGCTCAACCCCATCTTCAACACTATCGTAAACATGGCTCCGGTCGAGAAGCTATTGGCCGAAGCCGATGCTGCTGACGCCGAACTAGCCAGCGGCAAGGTGCGGGGCTGGCTGCATGGCATCCCCATGGCCGTCAAGGATTTCGCAGACGTCCTTGGCTTCCCCACCACGAAAGGTTGCGAGCTGCTGGCCCGCAGTATGCCGACGAGCGACTCCATCCTGACCGCACGCATGAAGGCCGCAGGCTGCATCGTGGTCGGCAAGACGACGACGCCTGAGTTCGGACTGGGCTCGCATACGTTCAGCACTCTGTGGGGTGTGACCCGCAATGCATGGGATCCGGCAGTGAGCGCCGGCGGCAGCAGCGGAGGCGCGGCCGTTTCCCTGGCGCAGCGCATGCTCCCTATCGCGGACGGGTCAGACGGAATGGGTTCACTGCGGAACCCGGCAGGCTGGAACCATGTTTTCGGTATGCGCCCGTCGCAAGGAAGGGTGCCCCAGGCTGGAATGTCGGACGTGTGGATCGACCTGCTATCGAACGAGGGTCCCATGGGCCGTAGCATCCGCGATGTGGGGCGGCTTCTGACCACACAAAGCGGTTTCGATCCGCGTTCGCCGCTTTCCATGCAGATGCCTTTGGGCTGGAACGAAAACGAGGCCGTCGATCCGGGGATTTTCAGCGGCATGCGCATAGGCTGGCTGGGCGACCTTGGCGGCCACCTCGCGATGGAAACCGGGGTGCTGGACGCCTGTCGCGAAGCGCTGCATCACCTCGAAGCGGCGGGCGCCGTGGTCGAGGAGGTGCCATTGGGGTTCGATCCCAAGCAACTGTGGGAATGCTGGCTGACTTGGCGCCGCGCAGGCGCGGGGCCACGTGTCGGGGCGCTCATGCAACTGCCGGGTGCCAAGGAGAAGATCAAGCCGGAGGCTCAGTGGGAGTACGAGTGCTCGCGCGGCATGAGCTTCACCGATTTCCGTCAGGCAAGCCAGGTTCGCACGAACTACTACCAGCATATGCGCACCATGCTGGATCAGTGGGATCTGCTCGTGCTGCCCTCCGCGCAGTGTTGGCCATTCAACGCGGAGGAGCGCTGGCCCAAACACATCGCGGGACGTGAGATGGACACCTACCACCGCTGGATGGAGGTCGCAATCTACGCCACCCTGGGCGGCTTGCCGGCCTTGGTGGTACCCGCCGGCTTCCATCCGAACGGCCGCTGGCCCATGGGCATCCAGCTGATCGGCCCGTACGGCGGCGACGCCAAGGTACTTCGTGCAGGAGCGGCATACGAGCAGATCCGCGGGGACTTCATCGCGAGGCGACCGGCATCAGTCGGACCCGCGAAGTAGATCGGGGCGGGCGCGCAGCATGCAGGCTCGCAAAGTGGCCTGCAACAACGCCGCAAAGTGGCCCGACAGTGACACTTAGATCCGTCAAGAATCGTTAGCAAGACACTTTTCGCGCCCCGCGCTCCAGGGGAACAGCCCCCCAATCCGAAGGAAAGTCGATGACTGAGAAGTACGAAGTGACAGAGCGGACGAAGCTAACCCGTCGTCCGCACCGTGGGATCTACGACAAGGAGGCCATCCACGCCATCCTGGACGAAGGGTTCATGTGCAATGTGGCCTACGTCCACGAAGGTGCGCCCCGCGTGTTGCCGACTGGCTACGGCCGGATTGGCGACTACATCTACATTCACGGCTCCAACCAGAGCACCATGCTCAGCGCGGCGCTGAGTGGGGAGGTGTGCGTCCTTGTCACTCATGTGGATGGCCTCGTCTTGGCACGCGCGCTTTACAACCACTCCGTTAACTACCGTTCCGTGGTGGTGTTCGGGCGTCCAGAAGAAGTGACGGATCCACAGGAAAAAATCGCCTCCTTCGAGGCCTACGCGCGCCACGTCCTGAAAGGCCGTTTTGCCGATGTGAGGCCTCCGAACTCCAAGGAGTTGAACAGCACGACGGTGATGCGCATTCCCATTGCCGAGGCTGTGGCAAAGATGCGGTCGGGTCCACCCACCGATTTCGAGTTCGATCTGGACCGCGATTGCTGGGCCGGTGAACTGCTGATTAAGCAGGTCTTCGCGGGTGCCATCCGCGATCCCCAAGGTCGGCAGGACGTCCCGGTGCCGCGGTACATCGAGGAGTACGAGAAGCTGCCCAGCGTAGAACGGCAGGAGGTCGACAACACTCCGGACGCATGACGCGCTAGCACACTCCGCCCGGCCGAGCGGCAGCGGGCAACCGGCGCCGTGGGCTCAACTTGATACAAGAGTCGACATGAGCAGCAAAGGAATGGTGAGCTGTCCGCAGCCTGAAGCAGCCGAGTCGGGCGTTGAAATCCTGCGGGCCGGCGGGAGCGCAGTCGACGCGGCAGTCGCCTGCGCCCTTGTGCAAACCGTGGTGGATCCGCTGATGTGCAGCATTGGCGGCTTCGGCACGGCCGCCGTATACCGCCCAGAAGCCGGCATTCACGAGTATGTGGACTTCCACGCTCCCGCGCCGCTTGGCGCTCGCGCAGACATGTGGGAGCACTTGCTAGAGGGTGAGACGCGCGACGGTTTTGGGTTCAGCATCAAGGGCCGCTTGAACGACATCGGCTACCAAGCTATCGCGGTTCCAGGGACACTCAGCGGGTTAGAGCGCCTGCACGCGCGGCATGGCCGCCTTCCGTGGCGAGAAGTGGTCGCACCTGCCATTGCATGGGCCCGGGACGGGTTCATGGTACGGCCGGCGATGTATGCGTTCTGGATCGACGAGCCGCTCGCCGGTCGAGCAAGCAATAGAGAGCGGCTCCTGTACTCGGCCGCCGGTCGGGAACTTTTCTGCCGGCCGGACGGCACTCCTAAGACCATCGGCACATCGCTGCGAAACCCGGACTACGTGAACACGCTGGAAACGATCGCGCGTGATGGCGCAGCGGCCTTCTACCGCGGTGAACTCGCCCACCGTATGGTGGAGGACTTTGCTACCCACGGCGGCCTGCTGTCTTTGCAAGATCTCGCGACCTACGCACCACGCGAGAACGCTCCGCTGGCAGGAACCTACAGAGACCGGCGCATCACCACCAATCAGCCTCCTGGAGGCGGCGCGATGCTGCTCCAGATGCTCAACATCTTGGAGCAGTTCGACCTGACGGCGCTCGGGCACAACACGCCGGAATACATCCGCATCGTGTGTGAGGCCATGAAGCGCGCCACCATCGACAAGGACCGGCATCTCGGTGACCCGGCTTTTCTAGAGGTGCCGCTGGATCGCCTGCTCTCCAAGGCTTACGCGGCGCAGGCTGCTGCCGCTATCAATGCCGGCGAGAAGGCCGACGTGCCCCGTCTCAACTTAGGGGCCCCTGTTCCAAAGGACACGACGCACCTGTCAGTGGTGGATGGTGAACGCAATTGTGTTGCCATCACGCATTCGCTCGCGATGCCGTCCGGTGTGATGACGCCCGGCCTTGGCTTCATGTACAACGGCTGCATGGGCGTGTTCGACCCGCGACCAGGCAGAACGGGCAGCATCGCACCCGGAAAGGCAAGGTTCACTTCGGCCTGTCCCACCATCGTGTTCCGCGGAGACGAGCCCGAAATTGTGCTTGGCGCGCCAGGCGGGACGCAGATCGCAATGGGCGTGCTGCAGGCAATCCTGAACGTTGCGGATCATGGGATGAACATGCAAGAGGCCGTAGCTGCTCCGCGCTTCTCGTCCACGAGCAACATCATCGATATTTCGAATCGCATTCCACGCTCCGTGTCCCGGCCGCTTGAGAGTCTGGGCTACGAAGTGGTCCGAAACCCCTTCGGGTACACGATTGCTTCTGTGCACGGGATCCGCATCAACGGCGAACAGCTCGAGGGTGGCGCTGACCCTGGCCGCGACGGCGTGGCTTACGAGGCTTGATCGTCAGGCGACCTGATTCCACCTTTATTTACCGGAGATATCCCCATGACCGATTGGAAGAGCTATCAAGACGGCAGTGCAGCCCTCGATGCGGAGACCGCACAGAATTGGCTGAATCAAGTGGTGGCGACCTGCAGCACCTTGGATCCTGATCTCATCCTAGATATCTTCACGGATGACGTTATCGCCGACCTCGGCGCAGTCCTCCTTACCGGCAAGGAGCAGCTGGGTCCGATCATCCGTGAGCGATATTCGAGATACACCCACTACGACCTTCGCAAGACTGTTCGCGCAGTCGCCGGCGACCTGGTTATCTGCGACGCGCGATTGCGCTGGAAGTCACCTGAACACTCAACGCTGCAGCACACTCGAGCCATCGAGATTCTTCAAGTCCGCGATGGCCGAATTGCACGCTGGGACAACGCGAGTTCGTCGTGGTCTGCCGCTGAGGGTGAGGGTGTTCGCCTGGGGCCTGATGACGCAATTGCGTGACCTTGCGCGCGCGTGCCCTCCTCCAACCTTCAGGCTTGAAAAATCGCGGACCTGCGTGTCCTGCCGGGCGCATGGCGCGCGGCACCTTTTGGCCCGCGATAAGTAGTGCATCCGAAAACCCGTAACCGGTCTTTCCCTTTCCGACAAAGTGGCACGCGGGACAGAAATCGATCCAACTAGATTTGGAACGTCACTACCTAGGAACCCACTATGTCTTTCCGCAATCTCGCATTTGGCGCCCTGCTGGCGGCCATCCTTCTGCCGGCCTCCGCGCAGACCGAAAAGTTCCCATCCCGACCGATCAGGCTGGTCGTGCCTTGGAGCGCAGGGGGCAACACGGACGGTATTGCGCGGCTGATGGCCTTGAAGCTTTCGGAGCGAATAAACCAACAGGTGGTGGTGGACAACAAGCCCGGCGCGAACGGAATCGTCGGCACGACGGCCGTCGCTCGTGCGCAGCCTGACGGCTATACCCTCATGTTGGCACTGCCGGAGACAAACGTGCTGAACCCGATGGTGTACAAGAACATCAGCTATACCTCGAAGGATCTGGACCCGGTGGCATTCATGGGCATCATGCCTTTTGCGCTCGTTGCCAATCCGAGCTCGAAGGCTGCCAGTGTTCCGGATCTCGTTCGCGTGGCAAAGCAACAGCCCGGCTCGGTCTCCGCAGCAAGCTGGGGGGTTGGAAGCACCGCGCACGCCGCTATCGCATTGATGGAGCAGGCCGCACACGTGGAACTCCTGCACGTTCCCTTTCCGGGTACCGCTCCTGCGCTGACCCAAGTGTTCAGCGGACAGATCGATCTCATGTTCCTGTCGGCGCTGAGTGCCACTGAGCTCGCAAAATCGGGCAAGGTGAAGATACTCGGAGTCACCGTGGACAAGCGGATGGACTCTTTCCCTGACGTCCCAACCCTTGCAGAGCAGGGCCTCCCTGGAATCGACGTCTCACTCTGGTACGGCATCGCGGCGCCCGCCAAGACGCCCTCTGCCATCAAGGATTACCTTTCGAAGGAAATCCTAGAAGTCCTCAAGGACCCCGCAGTGCTGCAAGACCTGCGAGGCCGGGGCATGGTGGTCCAACCCCGGAATGCCGGCGAGTTCTCTCGCTTCATTGCGGCCGAAGAAGGACGGTGGTCCGGCCTGATCAAGGCGAAGAACATTCGCATCGACAACTGAGCCGACCAGCATGATGATCGATTACCTACTCGTCGGCGGCCAGGTTGTCGCGAGCGAGGGCCAAGCGGAGCCCTTCGTAGGCACGGTGGCCATCGCAGGCGAACGGATCGTGTGGGTGCAGCAAGGCATCGTCGACGCACCTGCGCGCCAGAGGATCGACTGCTCTGGCTTGATCGTTGCACCTGGGTTCATCGATATTCATACCCACTCGGATGCTGCGTTTCTCAAGGATTCCGGTGGCCAGAGTCAGATCACGCAAGGAGTCACGACCGAGATCGCCGGCAATTGCGGTCATAGCTGTGCACCTTGCGCCGACCCTATTTTGCTGAGGAAGCACCTTCTCGCGGTGCAGGATTCGACAGAGATCACCTGGAGGACGTTCGCCGAATACCTTGACGTGCTCCAGGCCACGCGTCCCGTATTGAACGTCGCTTCATACGTGGGCCACGGTACGGTTCGCCTTGCCGTCAAGGGAACGGCCAGTTCCGCAGCCGGTGCGGACGAACTCTCAGCGATGGGGACGTATCTGCGCCAAGCTCTTGACGACGGTGCGATTGGTATCTCCACTGGGCTGGAGTACGCGCCAGGCATGCATGCGACCGCCGTGGAACTCTTGGAGGCAGGTGCGATTGCGGCGGAGTTCGACGTGGTGTACGCCAGTCACGTCCGCAACCGCGACTGGTTGATCGAAATGGGGGTCGGAGAAGCGCTTGGCATCGCTCGCACGACCCGGTCCAAGCTCCAGCTGTCTCACATAGCTCCGAAGTACGGCGCGCCGCAGGGCGCGGCGGATCGTCTGCTGGAGATGGTGCGCTGGGCGCGCAAAGATGGCGCCGATGTGGGCTTCGATGTCATTCCCGATGAATGGGGGCCCACGAAAGTCATTGCGTCTCTCCCGACTTGGGCACTTGAGCTGCCAAGCGACGAACTGCGGTCCCTACTGCGACCCGGACCTTCCCGAGCGCGCTTGCAGGAGAACGCATTTCCCAACTGGAAGTTGCTTGCCGACCACCGGTGGGACTTGCTGGTTCTCTACCATTGCGGAGCGAACCCTTCTTACATGGGAAAAACCATTCAGCAGATTGCCGTCGAGCGGCAATCCACGCCTTGGGATTGCATCTGCGACCTCCTCCTGGAAGAAGGCGCCGAGATGTCTCGCTTGATGTGGTGCGGACGGGTATCGAGCCAAGCCGACATTGATACGTTGATCCGGCAGCCCGACTGCATGGTGATTTCCGATGGCGTGTCCGTCAGTGAAGTGGGCGCTTTGAAAGACCTGAGGTTCTCGCCGATCGCTTTCTCGTGGGCAGCGTCGTTCCTTCAGAAATACGTGAGAGATCAGCGCGTCCTGGATATTGTCGAGGCGGTAGGGCGCCTGACCTGGACTCCCGCACGGCGTTTCCGGCTGGAGCATCGGGGAGAACTCCGGGCTGGATACTACGCGGACGTTGCGATCTTCGATCTCGATCAAATCCACTGTCACTCCACGTTGGAAAACCCGAACGTCAAGTCGACGGGTGTGACTCACGTTTTTGTCAACGGAACTGCCGTGATGCGCGACGCTTCGATAACCGAGGCACGGCCGGGCAAGGTCCTGCGGCGCAGAGCGTGAGCAGCGCCCACACCATGGTCATCATCGCAAGAGCGTTGCGCTTCTTTCTGCGAATGGGGCGGTTCGCCCCGCTGGCACGAGGCTGTCGAAAGGGGGCAGCCGCAGGCGGCTCGGACTATCGCTTCTATCTGCTGCACTGAGCCAACGCACCTCAGGCCGCTATCGCCCAGCCAGCCTATGCGCATGCTACCGAGAAACCCCGGATCGACGACCTCGTTTTACATCCAGCCCAAAGGCATCTGCATGGAAAGCGACGAGCGCGGGTCGAAACCGCTTTGCGTGGTCAAAAAACCGCCCCACATCGCGGATGCTGCGGCCCCTGCAGCCCATGGACGAGCTTTCAACGAGGCAGTACGCCCATGGACATCGAGATCGCACAGAAGTGGCTCGACCAAGTGGCGGCGACGTGCAACACCTTAGATCCTGAACTCATCCTGGACCGCACGCGAAGGCGGCGAGGTGCTCCTGAAGCCGGAGGCGCGTGATGAATGACGATCTAGCCGGCACGGGCGATCGATCAGGGCGTCAATGGAGGACGTCAAATAGAAGGACCTCTCTGCCTGCCAACACTCCACGTGACCGATACCCCGCGCACCACGGCCGACAGATGCTGCGCTAGGCGCTGCTCGATCACGGGCCGCCACGGCACGAGGCTGAAGCTCACGCCGTCGTCGAGCACGGCGAAGCGCCCGCTAACGAGCTGGATCGACCGTTGATAGATGCCGTTGGCCTGCTGCCCATCCTGCAGCGGTCTGTAGGTCTTGCCGGTCTGGTCCCGCAATGACTTTCCGGCAGCTGCAAGCTCACGATCTCTCAGGGTTACCAGCAGATTGCGCGCGAGGACCACACGGTGGCCCCGGCGCTCGGCCAAGCCCTGCTCGCAGAGGAAGTCGACGCGGGATTGCATCGCGTCGCACACCTGGGCACCAAAGCCCTGACGCGCGACGCCCGCGTCGGTCACCAGCTTCCGGTCGAGCCATGTCGCGCCGATCGCTCGCACCTGCTGCTCGATGGCCAGATGCGAGTGCAACTCGATCACCCGGGCCGCGGTCTTGCGCGCGTCGTTCTGCTGGGTCCTCTGGATCAGATCGGCCGGGATCCTCCACTTGCCCTCGGGCACGCGCTCGACGAGACCAGCTCTGCGCAAGGCTTCGAGCCGGCGCACGTGAACGTCGAGGGTGGCCTGTGGATCGCCATCACCGGCGTGCCGGAGCCTGTTCAGATGATTGATGGCGTCATAGATGCCGTTCTCCGACACGGCGACGATCGTCCGGTCGACGTCCTTCACCCTGCCCTGCTGCGGAGCCTCGACGATGGCGTGCAGCGGAAGCTGAGACAGGTCGACCTGTGCCGGCAACTGCAGATGATGCGCTCGGCCGTCGATGCCGTCGATGACCAGGTAGCCACGGTCGTTCAGTTCGTCGGCCAATCCCTTGCCGACTATGCGACCGATCACCGGGACGGCGCCAGCGCCCTCTGCGCCGTGCACCACGAGTTCACGCTGCTGACCCTTGAGCGCTCGTCGCATCGCTTCCAACGCGTCCTCGCGTTCACCCATCGTCTTGAGCGTGGCCGCCATGCTAGGTCGGAGCTTCCAACGATTTGCACCCGCCCGCTCGGCAAGTCCGATCTCTTCGAGCCGCTGCAGCCTCACCCGCAAAATGTTCTGACGCTGCCGAGCCGGGGAGTGGCCCGTGAGGTCGATGCTGACTTCCCGGTCGGCCTGCCGGATCAACGCCCGGTCTAGGCCGGTCAGCCGCTGCTGGTCCACCTCGCGCATCAGGCTCTGCCGAATCTCGAGCTCGGTGCGCGGGCCCAGCCACTCGGTGGCGATCTCGCTGGCGCGCATGCGCATGCCGTGCGCCATGTAGTTCGGGGCGATCACCAGATCCTCTCCGCTGGCGGTCCGCCCGCTCAGCACGATGTGGGTGTGCGGGTTGTCCGTATCCCAGTGATCGACAGCCACCCAGTCCAGCCGGGTTTCCAGGTCTACCTCCACACGGCGCATGAGTTGGCGGGTGAATTCCTTGAGGTCATCCAGTTCCAGCCCGTCCTCGGGTGCGACGATGAAGCGGAACTGATGACGGTCGCCCTGTCCGCGTTCCTGGAAGGACTTCAGGTCGACTTCGTTGGTGTCGGCGCCGTAGGCCCGACCCTTCCGTCCATCGCGCGTGACACCATCGCGCTCGATGTAGCGCAGGTGGACAGCGACGGACTTCACAGCGGCGCGCTTGAGGACGACGAAGCGACTCTTGATGACGACACGCCGGGCATTCGGGCCGAGGCGTCGTCCGGCCACGGCGGCCGCGATCCGCCCTCGTCCGAAAGTGCTCGCCGGCCGCCCCTCCTGTTTGCCGAAACGCTTCACTCCGGCCTTCGAGATTTCCTTGAGCACCTGCGCGATGAAGCGCTGCGGGCCCGGTCCGGCCCGCAACCTCGGCGCCGCCGGCTTGACCCGGAAGCGATCGTCGTCATGTCCGGCCATGGCAAAGCTCCGAGCGCCCCGGGACGCAGTCCGTCGTAAACGGCACGAGACAAACGCCGCGGCCACGTGGGTACCCGTGACTGCAAGGCACACGCGAGATCCCTCGCGGTGCCGCGCCAAGCCCACGTGCAGACTGGTATTTGGGGGTACGGCGTGCCGTCCTTTTTATCTGGCCCTCCGCCTCCGCCTCCCGCATCCGCTCCCGGCTCCGACCTGCCGCCAGCCGCGCACGGGGGGCGCAACGCTGCCCGAAGGGGAGCGGCGGTGCAGCTCGCGCTGCACGCTGGCGGCGGGCCCTCTGCAAGACCAGGTGCAGCACGGACGCACGTCCGGCTGCAGTTCGACGGCATGCTCGTTCGCAGGAAACCGCGCAGTTCATGGTGCACCCCATGTCCACAAAGGCCGCGCGACGCCCAACACGGCCGAAGCGGAGATGGGCCCAAAATACCGGCTGTCGAACGACGCCGGGTTCGTGTCGCCGAGCAGAAACAGTTCGCCCACCGCAAGGGGGCGGCATTGCGACCAGGCTTGCAGCGGGCGATGCGCGCCGTCATGCGTTCGCAGGCTCGCCACCACGGCACCGTCAATGCGCACGAGCTGATCGCAAACACACACCGATTGCGGCGCAAGCGCGCCGATGCGCTTGAGGATCGGCACGCCGCTCGGCAGGTAGCCGCGCTGGGCCGCGAAGGCGGCCACGTCGGCCGGAAGCCGTGCCAGCACGATGCTGCCGACGTGCAGCGAGGCTGCGCTTTCCATGCGGCCGATGCGGTACCAACCGCGCGGTACGCTGTCGCTCGGGTTGTAGACCACGAACACGCGATCGTGCGCCCCCACCGGCATGACGGCGGGCGCGCACAACGCAGCCAAGCCGACGCCCATGCAGGCGAAGAGCAGGCGCGGCGTCATCGCAGCGCCCGGCGCGCCAGATGCGCCGCATGCCGCTCAGCGGTGTAGGCCGGCAGCGGCTGGCGCGCAGCCAGCCGGTTGCCGGCCGTGCGCCAGTACGTGACGGCCACCATGCACGGGTCGATGCCCGAGGCCTCGATGGCGTCGATCGCCGCGAGCACTGCCTTGACCTGGATCTCGCCATCGGCGCGCAGCAGAATGCGCGCGCCCGGCTGTACACCGGCAACGCGCTGTGCGCCGTCGGACGGCATGGGGGCCTGCAGCACCATCAGCTGCCAGAGCGCCGTGCCATAGTCGTTGCCGATCCACTTGACACGGCAGCAGACCGCATCCGGCTCGAAGATCGCGACGCGCCGCCAGCGATCCAGAATGGTCTCGTGCGCTGGCCGACCGAAGCGCAGCCAGACGTTCACGCAATGCTCGACGAAGGCCAATGACACCCGCATGGAGGTAGGCCCTCGCGTGGTCCCGGGAGATACGACGGCCGAGGGCGAGGACTGCGCAGAAGGCGGCTGCGGCTGCATCACGGTTCACCTCCGCCGTACTCTCGCTCCAGCAGTTCGCGCAGCATCTCGGCCGCGGTCACGCCGCGCTTGAACGCGACCACCTTGATGTGACCTCGCAGCGCCGGCGTCACGTCGATGGTCAAGCGCGCGGTGTAGATCGACGCCTTGATCGCGGCCGCAGGTTCGTCGGCCCGCCGCACCCAGGCCGACGCCGGATCGGCAGCCGGCCTGCGGCCGATCGGCGCGCGCTTCGGCGAGGCGGATGTCGCTCGCGACGTCATCGCAGCATCTCCCGCACGGCCTGCGCCAGCGCAGCGATCTCGCGCGCCGCGGCGCACGACGGCGCCGCTTCGCAGGCGAGTCGACCGGCGGCAACGCTGTCGGCAAACACGATGCGCTGCGAGATTTCAGCGGGCAGTGCAGCGAACGGCTGATCGGCCAGCGCCGCGCGCGCCTCACGCCCGATGACCGTCCCCACCACACGCCGGTTGATCACGAAAGCGGCGCGCAGTTGCGGCCGAAACACCCTCGCTTCGATGACGAGTTGCACCATCTCGTGGCTGGCCCACACGTCGTAGGCACTGGGCTGCACCGGGATCAGCACCAGGTCAGCGGCCAGCAATGCGGAGCGCGCAAGGGCCGCGACCCGCGGCGGGCCATCGATGACCACGTAGTCGGCCTGCGAGGCGATCTGCGGCGCCTCCTGGTGCAGCGAGTCCCTCGCGAGTCCGAACACGCCGTACAGCCGCGCCTGACCGTTCTGAAGCCGCCGCTGCGCCCAGTCCAAGGCCGAGCCCTGCGGATCGGCATCGAGCAGCGTGACGTGGCTTCCCTGCATCGCCAGCTCGCCGGCCAGATGCGTGGCGAGCGTTGTCTTGCCTGCGCCGCCCTTCTGGTTCAGCAGCGCGATCACCTTGCCGGGCCGAGGACCACTTTCCCGCGAGCGGTTCTCGGCTGTCTGGCCCGTTTGGGCTGCTTCGATCGAAGCACTGCCCGTTGTTTGAGCACCTTCGGCTCGCGCGCGCGTGACTTCCATTTATGTATCCCTTTAGATGTTTAGGGAGGGGCGAAACCGTTGCCGGGCACGGCCTCCGGACCGATCGGTGCGGGCGATCCACCGATAGTTCTGCGGGTGATCCACCGAGGGTCATGCGGGCGATCCACCGAGCCCGTCCCCACGTCATCCACAGGTTCTTCAACAGAAACTGTGGATAAGTCCCTATGAAACGGTTCGCCCGGCATCGGCCGGAAAGCCAACCACTCCATGCCACCACTGCGCTCGATGGACAGCCGGTAGCCCGGCAGCGCCTGGCGCCTTACCAGTTGGCGCACCTGCAGTGCGAAGTCGGAGCGGCGCTGCAGGCTTCCGGACTTCAGGTGCAAGTGGCGCATCTCGAAGCGCCATCCCGCGGGCTGGCGCCCGCCGTGCTTGCGCACCAGCCGGTACAGCCAGCGCTCGATGCCGCCGGAAAGCCGGAAGTACGTGGGATCGAGCGTGAGCACCAAGGCTTCGTCCATCACGCCCGAGAAGAACCAGTCGGCCAGGATCAACTCGATGCCGTCGGCGCGTCCGTCGGGTCGGATGTACTCCTTCCATTCGTTGATCCAGGAGAAGCGGTGCACGCGCATCGCGCCGTTCGGACGCTCCCGCTGGCGCAGCGTCGTGGCGACGGTGGTGGACTGCAGCCGGTCCAGCGCGGCGCGCAGCGCCAGGTAGTCGCTGCGGCCGGTGCCGCGCTGCGCAAAGCGCAGGATCTCGTAGGGCGTGACCACCATCAGGCGCGAAGGCGCGATGCCTTCCTTCTTGGCCTGGACGATCTGGCTCGCGGCCCAGATCAGCACGTCCGCATCCCAGATCGTGGCGATGCCGTGCTCGGGCACCCCTTCGACGGTGAGCGAGACACCTCCGGCTTCGAAGCGGATCGGGACGGCGCGCGGCGACTTGGCCAGCGAGAAGAACGGGTAGGCCATCAGGTCCTGCGCATCGCGCAGCGCCATGTCAGCGCCCGGCAGCGCGCGGAACAGCGACAGCTGTTCGCGCTCGCTCTGACGCTTCGACATGGTGATGTTTCCTGCCCGCTCGCCGGTCAGCGGACGGAGTCGCGCTGCACGTAGCCGGGGTCGGACGTCATCTCATAGGCCCGGCTGTTCGCCCAGGCCCGCAGATCCTCGATCGCGTAGACGACGCGTGCCCCGAACTTCCGAAAGCGAGGCCCACCGCCCAGCACGCGATGCTTCTCCAGCGTGCGCGGCGACAAGCGCAGGAAGGCGCCCGCCTCGTCGGTGGTCAAGAACTCGGGGTTGGCCGGCGCGGCGGGCACCGCAAGGGGTCGCGGCGCAGCCGTCGCAGCGCGGGCGAAAAACGGGGAACTGGCACTTGCCATGAGGGCCTCCATCGTTGTCGCGGGGCCGCGAACCATTCGCAGCCCAATGGAGGCAGTCTCGGGAGTAAGGGCCTTCTTGCGCAGGGAGATATTCAGCGCACCGGTTCGTCTCCGGGAGACTCAGTTGCAGTGCGCTGTATGCCCGCGAGGCTCAAATAGCCACCGCTCATGTACGCCTCGGCGCGCCGCAGCAGGTGCCTGACTGCGGCGCGCAATTCGCCATCGGCATGCCAGCGCACCGCGGCTTCGAAGCCGAACAGGGCCTGGGCAATCTCGCGGTGCGACGCGCCGGCTTGCGCGCCGTCGAGCGCCTGCAAGGCGCGAAGATGCAGCAGCGCGGCACGGGTGACAGCCCGCGTGGAATTGCCGGCAGGCGCATGGCCCTGAAGAACCTGCGCTTGCGCGTTGAACGCATCCAACTGGCCGCGCAGGCCAGGGCCGAGCGGGACGGCGCAGGTGTAGGCCGCGCCATCGCAGAGGTCATCGGCCAGTGACATGCGCAGCCGCTGTGCGGACACCTCGGTCAGCAACGTGAGGCCCGAGCCGCCGAGCGCCAGGCGCTTGCGGCCAGGCACGCGCCAGAGGTCGAAGGTCGGCCGGGTCGAAGCGCCGTGCGCGCGCGAAGCGCGCACGTGCAGCAACTCGTCAGCCGCCGTGATCCAGTACGGTCGCGCTTCGCGCGCATCGAGACGGGGATCTTCGGCGCTGTCGCAACCCCCACCGCTTGAGCGATGCGGCGCGCCGTGCCCAGTCCGCCTGGTACTGCGGATGGCGGCGCAGGTACTCCCACGCGAGCGCGGGACTGTCGAGATCGAGCGTGTAGAGGTAGGCCGCCGACGCGCGCCAGGGCGCGCTCGGCAGGCCTTCGGCCTTGCGGTCGGTCATAGCAGAGCTCACTTCATCTTGCTTGCGCGAAGGCTGCCACAGGCACGGTCGATGTGGCTGGCTTTTGCGGCGATGCGCTGTCGCGCGGGCGGCGACGATCCCGTGCGCCCCGCCCACCGATGAAGTTCAATCGTTGATCGACCCGTCGCGCTGCGCGTCGGCCGTGTAGCCGGAGAGCGGCTGACGAGCCCTGAAATGCGGATCGGCGACGATGCGCAATCCCTGGGGTCCGCGCACACGCTCGAGCGCCGACAGGTTCACGTGCCCGAGTTCGGGGAAGCCCGTGCCGGCATCGGTCAGCCCATAGGCGCGATCGCCATCGGCATCGAGTTCGGTGAGTAACCAGCAGGCCGAGGCGTCCAAGGTGTACAGCTTGACGACGGGATAAGGATCGACGGCGCGGCCATCGGCGCGCGCTGCGCCGTTGGCCAGCATCTGGTCGCGCTGTTGTTCGGTGAGGAATGCCATGGCTTCGAGAGGAGACCTTGGAATGCTAGTGCGACAGACGAAGATCTGTAAGTCGAATTGGTGACTTCATGCGACACAAAGCTTTGCGCGATGCCTCGCCGTCGAATCGCACTCGATAACGCCTTGATGAGAATGCGTTTTGAACACTATAGATTGTAGCCCTATAGAGGTCGATAGGTTGTCATCGCCGTTCCCCGACGAACGACCGAATGACCTCCGCCCCCCACTCTTTCCCCGCGGCTCTCAAGGCTGTGCGGAAAGCCCGTGGCCTGAGTCAGGAAGCGTTTTCCGATGTGTCGAGTCGCACGTACCTGAGTTCGCTCGAACGCGGCCTGAAGAGTCCGACCCTCAGCAAGGTGAGCGACCTTTGCGAGGTCATGGACGTGCATCCACTCACGCTGCTGACGCTCGCCTATGGCAGCGACGACAAGGCCAGAGACAAGCTCTTCGAGCGTGTACGGCGCGAGTTGGCAGAAATCCAAGGTTCGCACACAGAATGAAAGCGCGACCGGTTGGTCGCGCCTTTGGCGCTACGCCACGATGCGCCCTGCCAGCCGCGCCTCGCGCGCGTAGCCGCTCAGCCGTTTGTCAGCGACGAAGTAGAGATCGCGCTCAATAGGCAACCCCCATCTCCCGCGCAAACCCTCCAGCTCCGTCAGGCTCACATAGCCGAGTTCGGGAAAACCTTGCCCGAGATCGCAGAGTCCAAACGCGATGTCTTCGGAATCGAGTTCGGTCAACAGCCAGGTCGCGCCCGCGTTGGGCGTGAACAGCTTGACCACCGGCCGCGGATCGAAGTCGGGGTTCTCGGCCGACTCCCGGCCGTTGGCCAGCAGCAGCACGCGTTGTTCGTCGGTGATGAGCGTCGTCATGGTCTTTCTCCTTGGAAGGATGCCGGGCGGAATTGCCCGAGACCGGAAGCGGCACGGCGCAGCGCAGCCGTCAGGGTTCGAAGACGGCCGCCAGGACGCCAGCGTGCAAGGCACGCGCAGACCTTGACGGCCAGACCGGCGTGCGACGATGAAGGGAACAGCAAGCCAGCCCTCCCCCCTGCATGCACCCGCATCGCAAGCGGCTGCACGCAGCACCGCAGGTGCAAAGGCGTCAGGGATGGAAGCCCGAACGGGGCGAGACGCCATGGGCGGCTCGATGCGCCAGCACGACAGCGCGGTCCGGCACCGCCGGAGACGCACGGATCCGTGAGCCCTCGGAAGCGCATCTGCTGACATCCGCTGAACCGCGAATCCGGTATGGCGCATCTCCGCAAAGCCACAGACACACGAACCCGGGACATCGGCTTTACGACGAAGTGCGAACACGACATCACGCTTTTGGGCCGATCCGCGCTGCCGCAAAGGAACACGGTACCCAGGAACTGGAAATCAGACGCGACAAGGCCCACGAGCACTCGCGGACCGTCGAAGCGATTGGCGGAAGACGGCACCCCGCCGCAGCGGGGCGCCGAGGGCGACGCTCAGTCGCCCTTGCTGCGCGACCAGATCAGGTTGTGCGCGCCGTCATCGCCCTCGACCAGGCGGGCATAGATGGTCGCCGGGAACGACGGGTCGTCCAGCGTCACCGACAGGTAGGGCCGGTCCGCCTTGCTGACCTTCTTCCACGCCGCGCCGATCTCGAGGCCGTTGCCCGCGACGACGCGGTAGTCCGGGGCGTTCTCGCTCGCCTTGTCGCTGGCGGCGATCTTGACCTTGACGTTCAAGGTCAGGGTGCGAACCGTGCCGGTGTAGCCGTTGCCCGATGCGGTGAAGTTGCCAATGGTGCTCATGATGAAGTCCTTTCGAGGTTGATCCAGGTCCGCGCCCATCGCGGCCTTGGCGTGATCCGGACGGCGCGGGTTCGGGCGCGCCGCACCGAAGGCCGCAGTGCAGCGGAGGACCGGCAGGCCCGAGAAATTTGCCTCGCGAGGAATCTGCGCAGCAGAGGGGAAATTTGTCGGGCCGGACGGTTGCGGCGATGAAGCCCGAGGCAAGCGAAACGCAGAGCAGCGCCGCCGTGCCCGCGCCAGGATTCACGACACATACAAGGCCGTGGGCGCGGACCTGTCCTCGCAAGGGACGCATGCGCCCGGCAATTGCCCGCGGAGACAGCCTCCCTGCACGGATTCGGCTGCGGCCGAATGCCAAGCCGGCAGACAGGCGAAGACAAGGGAGAACGCTCCGCCGCGTGGCGGCACACAAGATCGGCATCGGCGGCGTGTAAATCGGAGAGCATGGCGGATGGCCTGTCGGTGACTACCACCCGTTGTTCACGGGACCTGCCCGCCAGCGTCGGGGACGGCGCCGCATTCCGGAACCCAGCGCAGCAAGGCCTGTCGCAGCCCTGCACCCGTTCTTCGACGGGGCTCACTTTTTGAGATGTCGGCGGCGCAGCCGCTGGATGTGAAAACGCGCGCGGCACACCTGCCGCGCGCGTCGCGCCGATTCAAAAGTCCCGGCCCGCAGGCCGGGGCGCCATGCTCACGCGACAGCGTGCATGTCCTCGCGGTCTTCTGCCTCGGCACCGCCGCTGGACTCGGCATCGGTCTCGGCCTTGCCCTCCGGCGCGGCCTGCATTTCGGCAGCAATCTCCCGCCCTCGGAACATCACGGGCAGCCAGCCCGTTCCCGCCGCCAGCCGCTCGGCCTCGCTCGCGAGTTCGGCCTTCCTCAGCTTCGTCAGCCGGTTGACGTGATCGGGCGCAAACGCCTGCACCGCTTCCAGCGCCTTGGATTTCGAGACATGCTCGAAGTAGCCCGCAGCGGTCGGCGTCCACCAGTCGTGCATGTCGAGGTTCACCGCCTGCGCGAGCGCAGCGGCGGGGACTTCTTCCTCATGCGACGCCAGCGCGCTGACTGTGGAGGCCACGCACACCGCCAGCAGCGACAGCAGTTCCTGCTGCGGGAAGGCCAGCAGTTCGGCGAACAGCGCATCGGGGTTGTTGGGAAGGCGGTCGGCCCAAGCCTGCCGGACCTTCCCCATGCCGATGGCGGCGCGCGACTGCGCCATGTCCGGCGCATGCAGCCCGAGCCCATCCTGCGGCGTGGCGCTGATATCGACCGGCGAGCCGCCCGAACCGTAGCAGTCCACGATCACGCGCAGCGCGAGGCGATGCACCATAGCCACCAGCGCAACCTGCGGGTGCCGCGCCACCTCGGCCTGCAATGCCGCCGTGCGGTGCGCGCTGAGGCGCCTCGCCAGCTTCTCCGAGATGTCGGGCTTGGCCGGTTCTTCGGTGGCCGCGCTCGAGCTACTGGCGTTCGTGTCCTCCTCCTGCCGCGCCTGTTCCCGCAACGCCTTGGCCTGTTCCTCGCGCAGCAGGCCGCGATGCACGACCACGCCGCCCATGGGGTCCAGCGACACCATGGCGCCGGCCAGCGCCACCGCGGCGGGCGGGTACTCGACCAGTTGGCGTTCGATGGCGTCCAGTTCGTTGCCCAACTCGTCCATTTCGTCGTGCAGCGCCTGCGCCTGCTCGTCGGTCATGTCCTCGTTGTCGTCGTCCAGCCGCTCGTGCAACGTCGATTGCCGGTCTTCCAGCTTGGCGATGCGCTTGGCCTCGGCCTTGCTGGGTTCCCGGCGCGAGCTGCGTGCGCGCTGGAACTGGTACAGATGGGATGACGTGGCGCGTGGGACGGCATCCACCCAGGCCCACCCTTCGGCCCGCACTTGCTCGACCATCGGCGCGAGCCTGTCGCGCGCCAGTGCCTCCAGCAGCGCGCCATCCGTCAGAAAGATGCCGTTCTGGTCGTCCGCGAACAGGTCGCGGCGAACACCGCCACCTGCCTGCTCATAGGTCTCCAAACCGACGAAGCGTGCCACCGCATCGCGGCTCGCGTCGATCTCGTCGCTCGTCAGGTGATCACGCAGCGCCTCCGGGCTGCGCTGCCATTGCGGCGAGTCGTAGAACGCGGCTTCCTGCGCTGCATGGTCGTCGGTGATGGCCAGTGCCATCAATTGCTCCAGCGTCACGGCCTGCAATTCAAAGTCCGCCAGCAGCCGAGGCGAGACATTCGCGAGCTTCAAGCGCCGCCGCACCACCAAGGGCGTCACGCCGAAATCGGCGGCGATGTCTTCCACGGGCCGGCCTTCGGCCACGAGGTCTTTCCAGGCGAACAGTTCCTCGATGGGCGACATGGCCTCGCGCTGCACGTTCTCCGTCAGGCTGACGGTGCGGGCCGCATCGTCAAGCACGAGCAGGCAATGCACCTCATGGCCCTTCGCCAGCTTGCGGCGCTTGACCAGCAGCTTCAACGCGGCCAGACGCCGCCGCCCGGCCACCACGTCGTAGTGCTCGCCATCGGGCGCGGCCACCACGGTGAGGTTGTGCAGCAGGCCGACGCGCACGATGCTCGCGGCCAGTTCGGGTATCGACGTGCCGCCGCTCTTGCGCACGTTGCGGTTCGAAGGCCGCAGCTTGGACAGCGGGATCAGCAGCAGTTCCTGCGAGGCGGCGACAGCGCCGGCCGTGGCGACGGCGTTGGTTTCTTGAAAGGTAGCGGTGTTCATGGTGTAGCTCCTATGAGGAAACATGGAAAAGGCGGGGAATGAATGGAGAGGCTTTGCGCCCCTCCGGGCTTGGGGTTCAGGCTTTGAACTGGCGCATGCCATCGGCCAGCAGCCACAGGGCGCGGTTTAGCCGCAGGTTCTGGTCGATGCCCTGCACCGGACGCGTGCTCTGGCGGCGCCCGTTGGCGGCGCGCCCGTTCATTCCGCCCTTGATGAGGTTTTCCTGCGTGCGGTTGAACACGCTCCACAGGTCGCGGCGGTCATCGTCTGTGCGACGTGGCATCAGGATTTGCGCTTCCGTGACGGGCGCGGGCTTGTCCGGATCGTCGTACTTGAGGATCAGTGCGGCGCGGGCGAACACCTCCGACTCCCCGGCATCCAGCGCAATCGCCTGCATGGCTTCGCGGGATTCCGATGCATGGTCGAAGCCGCCCAGAACCTCATACGCGCCCTCGATGACGTGGCTCGCCACATCGCCCTTGTGGGGCACCCGCACATCGGCCACGGTGTCGCCGCACACCAGCCCGTTTTGGCAGACGAAGCGAAACATGCCCGCCAGCATCTGGTAGCTGCTGGTGCCGTCGTGCGAGTTCAGCAGGATGATTTCGTTGGCCTCTCGGCCGTTGATCTGGCTCGCATGGCGCAGCCGGATCATGTGCTTGGTGAAGTCGCGCCGCCCCTCCTGCCGCACGCGGGTCTGGCACACCATGAAGGGCTCGAAGCCCTCCCCTCTCAATTCCCGCAACACGGTGGCCGTGGGGATGTAGCTGTAGCGTTCCGAGCGGCTGCCGTGGGGAGCCTCCGCGAAGATCGACGGCGCCACGGCCCTGATCCGGTCATCCGACAGTGGGGATTCCGAACGCAGCACCGGCGAAGCCGGTGCGAATCGGGAAGCGAGTTGCATGATCTTTCTCCTGACAAGGTTGGCTGTTGAACAACCCCCACCGGATTCCTAGATTCGGAGCCCTCTTCGGGTCTTCCGGTGGGGTCGGCACGAAGAACCCGGTTGGCCTCGTTGCCACCGTCTTTCCTGAGTTCATCGCCCGCGACGGCCAGGAGCGCGCGGACGGGTGCCGTCAAGGAAACAAGCGTCAGGTAGGTGCGGCCCGCAGGCGCAGCCGAGGACTCGGCCTGGCGCGCCTTGACGGCACCCGGCCGCGGGCTACAGTCGCGCACAAGGTGATGAGGTCAGGAAAGATGGCTGGACAGGCAACGGCCCGCCCTTCACGCCGACCCCACGCAAGCGAAGCGCGCAGCGCCGCAGGCGCGAAGACCGATCGGCACAGCCGGTTCGGCGGGATCACAGGGACGCCAAGCACAGCGCGGTGGGGAAGTGCTGCACAGCCGATCCCCTGAAGGCAAGCGCAGCGCGCAGGCCCGGGTTAGCGAGCCGGGCCGAAGGCGTCAGCCGAGCGGAGCGCGGGAACGATGGAAGCCCGAAGGGGGCGAGACCCCAAGGGTGGCTCGATGCGCAGCACGACAGCGCGGCCGGCCATGTACCCTTGGCCGGGACACCCAAAATGCGTTGCAGGTGCGAAGAAGAACCTATTGCGAAGAAGATGACCGGCACCATGACCACCATCTATATCGACGAAAGCGGCCACAGCGGCGACATGATCAACAGCGGGAAAGGCTACGACTTCAAAGGACAGCCTTACTTTGCATTGGCCGGCGTCGGACTTGAGGATGGCCATGACTGGGAAGGCCGCATCAGTGAGCTGCGAAGTCGCCACCGCATTCCTCCGGGTGAACTCAAGTCGAAGTCGCTGACCTCCAAGCCGAAGTTTTCCGCCGAAGTCATCGCCGCCTTGCTCGACCAGGAAGCGCCTCTTTTCGTTGAGCTCGTCGACAAGCGCTACTTCATCTGCACCAGCATCACATCGTTCCAGCTTCTGGCGCCCTGTCTCGGCTACCCCGAGTCGATGGAGCTTAACTTCCTCAAAAACACAGTTGCCGACTTCTTGCACTTCCACGCATCTGAGCGCGTGCTGGACACGTTCATCGCATCCTGCTTGGCGCCAGAAGACGCGACTCTTCGCGCATCGTTCGCCGGCCTGCGCGAGATGGCCACGCAACCGACATATGAAGGGGCGGCAGTGCAAATCGCCCAGGGAGTCGCCCACATGGTTGAAGTGGCCGAAGCCGAGTACTGCGAGCTATGTGATTCTCAAAGCGAGTCCTGGCTGCGGTTTCTTCCGCCTCCTGATCTCAACAAACATGCGAAGCAGGTCTGGATGCTGCCGAACCTGACTTCCTTCACCAGCATCTACGCCCGAATGAATCGCTACTACGGGCGCCGCTTGGCCGGCATCCGGCTGGTGCACGACCAGCAGTTCGAGGTGGAGAGCATCCTGCGCCAGGGCAAGGCCACTGCCGAGCACCTGGGTAGCACCATGGAGCTCCCCTACACGCCACAGTCCGACTATCGGTTTGAGGAAGAGGCCGCCCTTGAATTCAGTCAGTCACATGAGACCGTGGGGGTGCAACTGGCCGATGTCGTGGCCGGAGCCACGATGCGCTTCTTCCGTGACATGGACACTGGCGCATCAGTGTCCCCCGAACTGCATGGGGCCATCATGCGGCTCATCTCCGAAGGAGATGAGCGGACCGGCTACGGCCTCAATCAAGTCGTGCCGACCGCGAATGTTCGCAGCGCAGGCCTGGGTGCTTGGGTTCTCAGCTCCCGGGCGCCGAAGGGCTCACGCTGACGCACTCAGCGCTGTGCAACATGGGCATCTGAAAGCGATGCCTCCAAGGCTTCCTCGAATCGCGCTGCCTCGTGCCTCATCCTGTGGTCCATTCGTCCAAATACATTCCGAAGCTCAACCCGATAGGACGCCCTTGTCGGAGAAGCCGCGCCCCGGATCACGGCGGTCATGAATGAGGATGCGACGTCAGCGAGATCGCGGTTGCCCTGAAGCTTGATGTGACTGCGAATGGCAACTTCCAGCAGATACGTCTTGAAGGATGTGGAAATCTTGTTGCTTGGAATAATGTCTTCCAGCATCGAGCCAAGCACCTTGGTGGCTTCCTTGGAAATGAAGTGCCGGTCAAAGCCATCGGCGGTGCGCGTGTCCATCGGGATCTCTGAATCCTCGATGCGCGCGCACTGTTCAGCCCAATCAGTGGCGACGCTGACCAATCGGTAGAGAAGATAGTGAAAAGGCGTCGGCCACTCCTGATATGTCTGTTCGTCAGGCGCCACGGACATCTGCTTCAGTATCTTTTCCGCAAAGTGCCCGAAGTAGTGCAGCCACATATGGTCCTGCAGCCCCTGATGGATGCCCTCGTGGACCATGATCTCAAAGAGCGTTATGCCGGAATTGATCGGGCAACGGAATTTGCCTGCGTCACGGTAAGACCCCAGCGGCCCGTTCAGCTTCTCAATCAGTTTTCCATCTTCTTCCAATCGCCGGCATACCGCCTCTCCAACGGCCCCATCTAGACCGTTCTTGACAGCTGCAGCGGCGTCGGCGAAGAAGAAACGCAGCAGCCGGTTGTTCTCCGGCAGGTACAGACGACTCCCGCCATTCAGGTTTTGGTTGTTTTTCAGCTCCACGTAGAGACGACTTCCCGGCGCATCGAGCAGTGCATCCATGTAGTGATCGATGAAGTCGGACCGTACCGTTTCGTCGGCTTCGAGGAGCTTGAGGCAGAAGTGTGGGTGAGCGACTGCCAGGTGGATGGTTAGTTCGGGAGACGTGATGAGATTCACGAGGACTGCACGAGCCTGCGCGCTGGTCCCGTCACGTCTCACGCACCAGGACTTCAAGCCCTGCAGCACAGCACTCCAGCGCCGGTGCCAAACCGGCTTCGCACGGGGTCGTGCCCCCCGCAAGAGAGCAGCCATGTCAATGCTCGGTGGATCGAGCCGGTCAACCCAACGGGCGAGCGTGGGTTGCTCTTGGCTCAGGCGAATCAGCTTCGGCAGTTGCGGCTCGACCAGCAACACCAGTTCGTCGTAGCGCTTGGTGAGAAGCACATTCTCGATCAGCTCATGAAAGACGCCGACTCTGCTCCGGGCCAGCGTGGGAGATCTTGTTCTCCAGAAAAAGTAGAAGACGACAGCAAGAAGGAGCAGGTAAACCGTGCTCGTGCTGTCGAATCCCCAACGCCAGGGTCCCAGGCTGTAGTACAGCCCGAGGCTTTGCAAGGCAGGCGCGAACACCAAATAGTGGGCGAGGAGAAAGACCGCGCCGCCGACGATCCAATCCGGCCAGGTCATGCAAAAGCGAAATCGCAGTCTGCTGGTTGGTGAAATGAGTGCCCACACTGCGGCGATGACACCCAAGATCGTGAGCAAGTTCGTCGTATCGATTGCGGTCGAAGCTGTCATGGCTTACTGTTTCGCGTCGTTCATGACCGAGCAGGACTGTTTGCGCGTGCCAATTTTTGCCAGGCGGTCCGTGAGCACGTGCGTGCACCCATCATGCTGCATAAATGGGAGCAAAGCCCCTGGGCTCACAAGCGCCCTCGCTCGATAAAACGACAGGGTACCGGCTCAGCCATGAGCAGTGATCGAGCAACTGGGTCAAGCCTCGGTAGCCTTCTCTGTCGCCTCCACCAAGCTTTTCAGGAACCTGATCGCCTTCTCCAACTCGTCCTTCCGAATGAGATGAGCGGCAGGTACTCCAGCGGCCGGGGCCTTCGAGCGATGTACCGCCTCGCCCCGTTTCTTGATCAGCGCATCGAGTTCCTGGCGGGCACGCGCGCTGTCGTAGTTGTTCCACTGCCAAGATGCCGCCACATCAATGCCCAGGAAGTCCGAGAACAACTTGCAGGTCTTCTCAGCGCTGGGATTGTGGAACTGCTTGAGTACCGCTTGCAGATGCCGCAGAACGAATCGATTCTGGAAACTGTCATTGCCTTCGCCCAGCCTCTGCAGCACGGCTTCCTGCACCCGATCTTCCACATAGGTCTCCCATGCCGTGCAAGCCATGATGAGCCCCGCGCGCTTCAGTACCTCCGCATTCGGCGGTGGCGGAAGAACGTTGATGGCATTAAAGTGATCGAGCAATTCCATCGCATCCTTGATGGAACTGTCGAACGTCTCTCTGGCTGTTGGCATGTGGAACTCTCGTAGGCGGCAGTGAAATCAGGGCGAGACGCCCTCTCCGAGCTTTGGCACGCCGCTCGAAACCACCTCAAGCTTTTCAAGCGCGATAACACGGCCTCGCTGCATCTGGGCGTCGAAGATGGCGATATGCGACGGGGAACTGTCGAGTACAAAGCCTGTGGAGATGACTCCCCCCTCTCTCTTCAGTTCGACACAAGGAATTTTCGACGTCTGGCAGCCCTTCCTGTATTCCGAAGCCTCGCTCTGGGCCGCGGCCTTGCCAGCAGTTTCCCCGAGGGCGGCGGGAACCGCCATGAAGCCTGTCAGCAGGAAAAGCGCGCAGGGAACTACGCTCACGAACAATCCCGTAAGCAGCATCTGCCGGATGAGGCGTCGTCGCCATTCAGGCTGTCGCAACAGCCACGCTGGCGCTTTGCCTGACGCGCCACTCGCGGGCGACAGCAAAATGAAGACATATACGCCCAGGATGACGGCGGCAGTGGCCAACCAATGAATGTTGCCCAACATGGCAATCAGGATGGCGACGAATCGGTCGACCACCCCGTAGTACCCATTGATCAAGATCCAGTCTGTCGTTTTCGGAAACAGGCCGGCATCGATGCCCCAATACCCGAGATATTGCCGATGCCTGACGTCACCAATGAGGTGAAGGGTGACCGTGCCTGCTGCAACGAGAGCGGTGAACAAACTGAGTGCCGTCGGCCAATTCAAGGCGAGCGAACTCTTGGGCTGAATGATCTCTTCCGTTTGTGACATATGGATACTTTAGCCGCAGCGTCCGCACCCTTTGGGTAGCGCACAGATCGGAAACGCACTCGGTCGGAAGCTTCGAGGGACGTGCGGGGCAAAGGCCCCGACCCGACGCCGGACGCCCCCTTTGCTAGTCGTTTCCCAGCGTCACGGAAACGTGAGAAAATACGTCTATTCCATTTTTCTAAAAAATAAACCCATTGAAAATCAACGAGTTACAAGCATGCTGGACGAAATGAACGAAGTTCAGTCAGACTTAGCCCAGTTGATCCGGCTCGCACTCGCAGAGCAGACGGAGGACGTGCGGCTGTTCGTCGCCCGGCTCGTGCGCAAGTATCGCAACTCCGATCCGGAGCTGGCTGAGCAGATGGACCTGTACCTGCGCGCGAAGGCTCCCCGCGCGAGCGCTCCCATGCGCAAGGTCGCGCCACCCGCCGCTCCAGCACAGTCCCTGCCTGTCGATGACGAATCTAGGCTGTCTCTGCTGAAGGTTTTCAAGGACGCGCCCGATCGAGAGCAACCACTGCTGTCGCTCGACCTGGAAGAAACCTTAAGCCAACTGATCCAGGAGCGCCGCCAGACGAAGCGCTTGGTATCGATGGGCCTGACCCCCACGCGCTCAGCCATCTTTGTCGGTCCTCCGGGGGTCGGCAAGACGCTGACGGCACGTTGGCTGGCGTCTCAACTGGGCATGCCGCTGTACGTGCTCGATCTGACCGCCGTCATGAGCAGCCTGCTCGGGCGCAGCGGGAACAACCTGCGAGCCGCACTCGATTTCGCCAAACGCAGCCCCTGCGTGCTGCTGCTCGATGAAATCGATGCCATCGCCAAGCGGCGAAGCGACGATACCGACATCGGCGAGCTAAAGCGCCTGGTCACCGTTATCCTGCAGGAGGTCGACGAGTGGCCTGGCACTGGGTTGCTACTGGCGGCCACCAATCACGCGGAACTGATCGACCCGGCGCTGTGGCGGCGCTTCGACCTGGTGGTCAACTTCAAGGCGCCGGAAATGCCGGCCGTCAAACAGGCGATCAAGCGTTTTCTGGGGCCGGACTATGCCTTGTTCGGCCGCTGGATCGACATCCTCACCTTCGTCTTCAACGGCGAGTCGTTCAGCGATATCGAACGGGACCTCCAGCGTTTCCGGCGCGCCATTGCATTGGGCACGGCCTCGGATGCCGACTTGATCGAAGAGCTTGTCAAGTCGCGCGCGCTCGTCCTGGAGCGTCAAGGCCGCATCGATCTGGCGGTGCTGCTGGCCAAGCAGACCCGCCTGTCGCAGCACACCATCTCCGAGATCACTGGCGTGAGCCGCGACACCATCCGCAAATACACCAGCGAGCAACCGGCCGCGGCCAAGAAAACCTCGAAAGGAAAGCCTGACGCATGAGCCAAACCAATTTTCTGATCGGGCGCGGCGAACTGCTGACTCATGACATCAAGGGGCCCAAGCGCATGCCGGGCAAGGCCGAGGTGTACTCCTTCGCGCAAGCTGTGCAGCGGCTGACGCCCCAGTTCTCGGCGACCGCCACTGCGCTCGACGCCCTGCCTTCGCACGCCTGCCCCAGTGACTTTGGGGTTGCCCGACTGACGATGAACCCTAGCTACATCGCCCGGTCGTTCTTCCCCACGGCGATGCTGCGCACCGTCGGCCTGGAGTCGGTCGGCAGTCGCACTGTGAAAGTGACACCCGGCGGATGGACCAAGAAGGGCGTGCCGCAGGAATCCACGACGACAGAATTGTTCGTTGCCGGCAAGCGCCAGGCGTTTCGCCACCTTAACGAATGGGCTCACCAGATCGAAGAAGGGGCCGATGAAGCGCTGGACCTCGCGCACATCGAGCAGTTCTCCGCATTCACGCCCCGTGAACGCATTGCGGACTACGGCAGCGCCAAGGATCGCTTCTTCGAGGTCGGCATCCATCTGCTGCCGGATGAAAGCCGCCTGTTCGTTCAGCAGGCCTTCGTGAAGTACGCCAAGGAAGTAAGCGTCAAGGTTCACAGCGAACTTGGCTTCACCGCAGGCAACCTGTGGTTCGTGCCCGTCGAAGGCAAGCATGACCACATCGAACGGCTTGCCGAATTCGTGTTCGTGCGCGTCATCCGTCCAGTGCCCAAGCTGCGCGGCATGCGGCCCGTGCACCGCACGGGCGAGGTGTCGGTCGGCTGCAGCCTGCCGACCGAGCAGCCGCTGTCGTCGGAGCCCAAGGTCGCCATCCTCGATGGCGGCTTGCCCAAACAACACGCGATCGGCCCGTGGCTGCGCTCGTACCGCGTTCTTGATGAAAACGCGCAGGACGATCCGGCGGGCCTTGAGCATGGCCTGGCCGTGAGTTCCGCGTTCCTGTTCGGCCCCATCCAGCCGAATGGCACTGCCGCCCGCCCTTTCGCCTACGTCGATCACTTGCGCGTGCTGGACAAGGATGCCGAGACGGAAGATCCGCTGGAGTTGTACCGGACCTTGGGTTTCGTCGAGCAGGTCCTGCTCTCCCGGCAGTACCAGTTCATCAACCTCAGTCTGGGCCCGGACCTGCCGATCGAGGATACCGACGTGCACGCCTGGACGTCGGTCATCGATGACCTGCTGAGCGACGGCGACACTTTGATGACGGTCGCCATCGGCAACAACGGCCAGATGGACCGCGCATCCGGAAACGCCCGTGTGCAGGTACCTTCGGACTGTGTCAATGCGCTGGCTGTCGGTGCCACCAACGACACCGAGGCGAATTGGGCGCGCGCGCCATACAGCGCAGTCGGCCCCGGCCGCAGTCCGGGTGTCGTCAAGCCGGACCTCATGGCGTTCGGCGGCAATGCGGGCAACTATTTCCATGTGATTGCGCCTGGCAAGAAGGCCGCGTTATCGCCGCAACTGGGCACCAGCTTTGCCTCTCCGTATCTGCTGCGCAGCGCGGTTGGCATTCGCGCCATCCTTGGGGCGGAGTTGTCGCCGCTTGCGATCAAGGCGCTGCTGGTCCACGCCGCGGACACAGCGACGCACGACAAGCTCGAGGTGGGCTGGGGGAAGGTGCCTGAAGACTTGACGAGCATCATCACCTGTCCGGAAGGCGTGGCGCGCGTGGTCTACCAAGGAGAGCTGAAGCCAGGCAAATATCTGCGCGCCTCGCTGCCGCTGCCTGTCGGCGGCCTGAAGGGCAGCATCCGCCTCAAAGCAACCTTCTGCTATGCCTCGCCAACGGATCCGCAGGATGCCGCTGCGTACACGCGCGCGGGCCTGGAGGTTGTATTCCGCCCTAGCGACGAGAAGATCAAGGATGGCAAGGCCAACGCCGACACCAAGAGCTTCTTCGACATGAAGAAATACGCGACCGAAGAAGAACGACGCTCCGACATGGGCAAATGGGAGACAGTCTTGCACAGTGCGAAGAACATGCGTGGCAGCACCCTCAAGAACCCGGTCTTCGACATCCACTACAACGCGCGCGAAGCCGGCCACAGCGCCACCGGCGCCGAAAAGATCCGCTACGCGCTGATCATCACCGTCGAAGCGCCGAAGCACGCAGATCTCTACAACGAGATCCTGCGGGCGTATGCAAAGACGCTGGTGCCGATCCAGCCGCAGGTATCGCTGCCGATCCGGATTCGGTGAAACATGCGCTGATCGGTCAAACCAAAATAGTGGAGGCGAGAGATGCCGGTAGCACTTACACGCAAGAAAAAGGACGGCACGCTCTACCAGCGGCCAGCTGCCGTCGAAGCTTGGATCGAAACGCTCGAGCCAGTGGAGGCGGATGCTCGACTCATGCGGTTCGATGGAGTGGCGAGGGCGCGACCTGAGTACGTGCCAACAGAAGTGTTGCTTTATTTTCTTCGGCGAGCGTGGGCCGAAGGGGAACGCAAAGAGTTCGAGAAGATTTTTAAGATTCTTCTAAAGCGCGTCGACCATTCACTGCGTTCGACGATCTGGAACTCTGACATCGGCAGCGCGGCCGATGTCCGGGACGAAATCGTTAGCCGCTTTGTCGTCTTGATCACCAGAGATTGCACGTCAAAAGCAGGCTTGCTGGATTTCTACGAAATCCATTTCAACCAAGCGATGGTGGCGCTTCGAACGTCCGTGCTGCGCAAGTTCAAGGCGATAGCCGGTGACGTTACAACGGTTCCGCTGGGGTCTCAGGAGCCTGATGGCTCCGAAGTTTCGCCCGAGGTTGAAGTGGCCTTGGAGGCCTTCTTGAACGGCGATCCGCAAAAAATTGACGATCCCGCTTTCCGGTTAGTGCTGTTCGCCGCGATTGACCGTCTACCCCCGGATCAAAAGCAGGTCATCGGCCTCCTCTTGCAGGGCATTCCAATCGATTCCAAGGAAGAAGATGTCATGACAATTGCACGCATTCTGCAGTGCGACGAAAGGACGGTTCGCAACCGGCGTGATCGTGCCTGCAAAGCTCTCAAGGCCGTTCTTGAAAAGGAGGCTGAACTATGAGCACCGAACATTCCCGACTCGACGAAGAAGAAGTTCTCCTTGCGTTCTCCGTTGAGCCCAAGCATGACCGCGCAACGCTGGAGCGCTACCTGAGCCAGTATCCCGAACATGCGCAGGCACTTGTGGACTGCTCGATTGAGCTGATGATGATGGATGCCTCACGTGCCGGCGATGATGTGCAGGTTTCGTCTGATCAGGTCGTCGAGCACGCTTGGCAACAGTTTCAAGCTGCGATGGAACCTGCACAAAGCACGGCTATTGCCAACCCCTTTGCGCAATTGAATCCCACCGCGTTCAAAGCAACCGCCAAGAGGCTGGACGTCAGCAATCTGTTCTTGATCCGCTTGCGCGAACGAGCGATTGACGCCGCTACCATTCCCGGGCGCTTCGTTCAACGGCTAGCGGCCGAACTCGACGCGACCGCCGATGCGGTGTCGGCCTATCTGTGTAGCCCGGCCGCCATGGTGTCCAGCCAAAGCTTCCGTTCGAACGTGAAGCCCGAAGTGGCCGCCCAGATATCGTTCGAACAGGCGCTCGAGACGTCCCAGCTGACGCCAGCCCAGAAGGCGACCCTTCAGGGATTGCGAGACTAGCCATGAACGCAACCGAGGCCGCGCGGCGCGAAGCGGAACGCATCCACCAAGCGGCCGTCGAGGACGGTGCCGATCCATGGAGCCTGCTCGAATTCGTGAGCCGCGAAGCGGCCCGACGAGATCTCGATGTGTACGCGTTAGCACGGGGTGATTCAGCGCTGAAAGGCGGGCGCGCAGTGCTCGACCGCCAAGCCGGGTGCATCCTCTATGAAGACATTGGATCAGCGTTCGATCGCGCCTTCCTGATAGCGCACGAACTTGGACATTTCGTCTTGGAAGGTGGCGCTGAAGACGTCGTGACAGAGGAAGTCGAACCGGACCGCTCGGCCGAGGATGCACCGGTCGGTGTAGAGCGTGTGCTCGACTACGGCGCCAGGGAACGCCGGGAGGTCCGCATGGATCTTTTTGCACGCGAACTCCTCCTGCCGCGCCCGGTAGCGCGGCGTCATCACATCGACGGCGGCTGCTCTTCCTTCGATATCGCCACACGCCTTGGAGCGCCCTTGCAAGTGGTTCAGCAGCAGCTTCTGGATGCACTGCTCATGCCGAACGATCCGCCCGTCGTCGCGGAGCCTACCGCAGGTGTCCCTGTACTGACCCCCGACCCTACCCAGACTACAGCGGCCAACCATCGCGACACGGCATTCCAGTTGCAGGCCGGGCCGGGAACGGGCAAGACGCGAACGCTGGTGCAGCGCATCGAGAGCCTTCTGACCGAAGGCGTGGACCCTCTATCCATTCTTGTTCTCACGTTCTCCAACAAGGCGGCGAACGAGTTGAGCGAGCGGCTCGCCGCACGGAACCCGCAAGCTGCCGCGGCCATGTGGATCGGCACCTTTCACGCATTCGGCTTGGATGTCATCCATCGTTTTCACGACAAGCTCGAGCTTCCACCGAACCCTCGTCTCATCGATCGATCCGAAAGCATTGAACTGCTGGAAGACGAACTGCCGCGGCTAGCGCTACGGCACTACCGGAACTTGTGGGATCCGGCGCTCGATCTTAGTGACATGCTCAGTGCGATTTCGCGCGCCAAGGACGAAGTGGTCGATGCTGCCGGCTATAGAGCATTGGCGCAATCCATGGCGCAGAAATCCGGCACCGACGCGGAGGCGATGAAGAGCGCCGAGAAGTGCCTGGAAGTTGCGTTGGTCTACGAGACATACGAACGCCTGATGACCGAGAAGCAACTGATCGACTTTGGCGATCTTGTTGCTCAACCTGTGCGCCTAGTCGAAACCGATGCCGAAGTGAGAGATGCGCTGCGCGCACGGCACAAACATGTGCTCGTGGACGAGTACCAGGATGTCAACCGCTCTTCCGTACGCCTTCTCAAAGCCCTTGTAGGTGACGGACGGGACCTCTGGGTCGTCGGCGATGCACGGCAATCCATCTACCGTTTTCGCGGCGCATCGGCCACCAACATGGCCCAGTTCACGTTGGATTTCCCCGGAGCGCAGGTCGCCCAACTGGGAGTCAACTATCGGTCTGGGCAAGAAGTCATTGACGTCTTTACCGCCTTCTCCGCGAAGATGAAGGCATCCAGCGGGTCGTTGCCATTGCACCTGAAGTCCAGCCGTGGTGCCACGGGTACCAAACCGGAGTTCAGAGTTGCGGGCTCAACGGAGGACGAGATTTCGGCGGTGGCTGCCGCGATCAAGCACCAGCAGGAAACCGGAACCGCATTTCGCGAACAGGCGCTGCTCTGCGCATCCAACGCCCGCCTGAGCGAGATCGCCGAAGGCCTTGAAGCCAGAGGCATTCCGGTACTGCACCTCGGAAGTCTGTTCGAGCGACCGGAGATCAAGGATCTCCTCGCCATGCTCTCGATGTTAGGCGACCCCTACGCCGTAGGACTGGTCCGCGTCGCCACGATGCCAACATACCAACTGCCGTTGCATGATGTCGCACAGATCGCCGAGCGGTTGCGCGAAAGCAAGGTGGCGGCTCTCGAGTGGCGCCTCACCAAGAACTGGCCCGCGGAACTCGTCGAAACGAGCAAGGCGTCCTTGGCCCGTGTGGCCATGCTTTTTGAGGGGATGAGCGCCACCGGCAATCCTTGGAGCATTTTATCCACCTGGGTTATCGATCGCCTCGGACTCGCCAAGACCCTGTACCAGGCAGGTGACGCGAGAAGTAGGATGAGGGGCCTGGCACTGTGGCAGTTCCTCAACTTCTGCCGTCAACAACCCTCCGGCGCCGGCGCACCCTGCGTGCGCCTTCTAGATCGAATTCGCCGACTCGTCCTTCTTTCGGAAGACCGCGGATTGCGCCATTTGCCAGGGGCGGCCGACGGTATCGATGCAGTCCGCCTGATGACCATTCACGCCAGCAAGGGACTCGAGTTTCACACCGTCCATATTCCCGGGATGGTGACCTCGGGCTTGCCGCGCAACAACATGGCACCGCGCTGTGCGCCACCCGACGGCCTCATTCACGGCTCCGACGGAATCACTGGATTGACCGCGGTGAAGGCGGGGCACGACGAAGAAGAGGAATGCCTGTTCTTCGTGGCCCTGTCCCGCGCCCGTGATCGGCTGTTCCTCTATGCGTCGTCAGTTCAGTCGGATGGCAGAGGACGCAACCCTTCCAAGTTCATGGCCTCCATCCATCACCACCTGATCCAACCGCCAACTCCGCCGCATCGACCTGCCGGGTCGCGGCCGAGGCCAGCCTTGCAGATTGCTTGGGAGCAGAAACCGGCCTGGACCGACAGCCAGGTGAGCCTGTTCGAACGATGTCCACGCCGGTTTCTCTACACCCACGTCATGAAACTCGGAGGCCGCCGTACTGAGACGGCCTTCATGAAGATGCACAACGTTGTTGGAGATGTGTTCGATTGGCTGAAGACCGCACATGCGTTAACGATGCCGAGCGAAGCCGAACTCGGCGCTCGCTTCGATCAAGCATGGCAAGCCAAGGGGTCGGTCGAGCATGGCTATGCGGAAGACTACCGGCGGATCGCGCGGCGGCTGGTGGACTGCATCATCGAGACCCGTAGCCGTGGCGTACCGGCCCCTGCCCCCCCGATCTCGCTTGGATGGGCAGAAGGTGAGATTCTCGTCAGACCCGACAGCGTCGCCCGGGGCGAGGAGGGGCATATCGTCGTTCGGCGCGTCAAAACCGGCAAACCGCGATCCAACGCCTTCGATGATATCGAGTACACACTGCTCCATCTTGCGACCGCGCAGGCCTATGGTGGATCGGCCCAGGTCGAGGTCACCTACTTGACCAGCGAGACGACGCAGCCGATGGAGATCTCCGAGCGCAAGCTCAAGACGCGCAGCGAGAAGGTCCAAGAATTCGTCAGGCGCGTCCGCAGTGGCGATTTTCCTATAAAGGAAGAAGCGCGCACTTGCCCCCGGTGCCCCAGCTTCTTCATCTGCGGCGATCTTCCAGTCGGCGCGATCACCATAAAAAAAGCTTGAGCGAGCTTTCCGGTTCGGAAATCGGCTGCGATTGACCTAGTGGAGGCCAAGAAAACTGCAATCCCGCAGAAGGCCGACAGAAAGTCAATCAAATGCAAACGCAAAATCCTGGCGATGACAGCTGTATCCCCCTCGAAGATGTGGGCGCCGCCATCCGCGAAGGCCGCAGTCTTCGCCTGGCACACCTCTATCGCATCGTGGTGGCCGATGAACAGCTCAACGAGCGCAACCTGGATCTGAGCGATCCCGTCCCTACCGGCCGCCAGATCCTCCAAGCTGCCGGAGTCCGTCCGGTGGCTGAATTCAGCATCTACGCGATCCTGCCGTCGGGCGAATTCGAAGATCTGCGTCTCGACGAGACTTACGACCTGCGCGCGCGCGGCACGGAGCGCTTCGTCATCTTCCAGACGGATCGCGCGTTCAAGTTCACGATCGACGATCGCCAAATGGAATGGGGCAAGCCCTCCATCAGCGGCAAGATCTTGAAGGCGCTGGCTGGCGTCCCTCCCGACACCTATGACGTCTACCTCGAAGTGCGTGGCGGCGGCCAGGATGTGCTCATCCGTGACGCCGATTTGATCGACCTCAGCAAGCCGGGTATCGAGCGCTTCATCACGCTGATCCGCGACACGACGGAGGGGCTAGCGGCCTTGCCAGAAGCCGATCAGCGCTATCTGGACAGCCACGGCTTCGCCGTTGAGGTGGTCGGTGACGGCACGCACACGGGTGTTGTGCTGAAGCAGATGCAACTGCCGGAGGGCAAGTTCAACCACCCGGTCGCCGACGTGTTGGTGATCCTGCCGCCCGGCTATCCCGACGTGGCGCCGGACATGTTCTTCTGCGACCCCTGGCTGACGCTGGCATCCGCTGGCCGCTACCCCACGTGCGCGGACCAGCCACACGCCTTCATGGGCCGCAACTGGCAGCGTTGGTCTCGCCACAACAACAGCTGGCGCCCGGGGGTCGATGGCCTGCACACGATGATCAAGCGCATCGAGCACGCACTGGTGGAGGCCAAGTGATGCCGGCCGCAGCGCTGGACATCATCTTGCTGGAATCCCATGAAGCGGCGCTGCGCGCGCTGCTTCACCGGGAGAACGGCGCGGAGGCCGCGGCCTACGTGCTGTTCGGCAAGGCCGAGATCGCGGCGGACCCCTGGTCCAACCAGCCGCGCATTCGCCTGATCTCGCATGAGGTGGTGCCAATCACGTCCGACGAGATGGTGTCGTCCTCCGCAGTGCACGTGACGTGGTCTACACAGGGATTCATGCGACTGCTGGGTCTGGCGCAGCACCGCAACCTTGTTCCTGGGCTCGTTCACACGCATCCTGGCGCGAGCGCGTTCTTCTCCG
This sequence comes from Variovorax boronicumulans, assembly GCF_009811375.1. Classification (NCBI taxonomy): domain Bacteria; kingdom Pseudomonadati; phylum Pseudomonadota; class Betaproteobacteria; order Burkholderiales; family Comamonadaceae; genus Variovorax; species Variovorax boronicumulans. The sequence goes on along the minus strand of NZ_BKDH01000001.1, from coordinate 654,047 downwards.
ACCAGGACGACCGCAACGAAGCGGAACTGGCGCGCACCACTTTCAACAAGGGGGCGCACGGGCTTGCCAGCTTGGTCTTCGGCCGGAACGACGCCATCGCGGGGCGCCTGTGGACCTCGGCCAAGGCATCCACGCAAGCGTCGTCCATCTCTATCGTCGGAAGCAAGATCAATATCTGGCGCGCGGACTCCGAGCGCGAAGATGCGAAGTTTCTGGCTCGACAGGCAGCACTGTTTGGCAAAGATTTCAATCCCATCGTGCGGGCGCTGCGCGTCGGAGTGATCGGATGCGGTGGCACGGGCAGTGCCGTGGTTTCGCTGCTGACTCGGCTGGGTGTCGGGCACCTCGCGTTGATGGACAACGATACGATCGACACGACCAACCTGAATCGTGTCCACGGATCGCGCGCCGCCGACGTGCCTGCGAAGCTGGCCAAAGTGGACATCCTCGCGCGCGAAATCGAGGCTTGCGGCCTGGGCAACAAGGTTGTAACCCGGCGTGCATGGGTAGGGGACCCCTCACTGCGTGACGTGCTGCGGTCTTGCGATGTGCTTTTCGGCTGTACCGATGACAACCAAGGTCGGCTGACCTTGAACCGGCTTGCCCACTACTACGGCATTCCGCTGATCGACGTGGGGTTGCGAATGCGGTCGGCCAAGAGCGGGGTGGACTACGACATGACGGGTCGCATCACGACAATCAGGCCCGGCAATCCTTGCCTGATGTGCCTCGGCGTCGTCAATGCCCAGCGTGCCGCGGCCGAAGGACTGCAGCGCATTGATCCCGCGGAGTTCGAACGCCGCAAGGCGGAAGCGTATGTGGAGGGCGGTGGCGACCCGGCCCCGGCAGTGGTCACGTTCACTACCAGCATTGCCTGCGCCGCAGTAGATGAGCTGATCCAGGGTTTGACAGGTTTCCGCGGCCAAGGCGGCATGACGCACAACCGCATTCGCCGATTCGACCGTGTGGAGGATCGCTCGATGACGTGCCGGCCGGTTCCGACATGCCCCGTTTGCGCAACCGAAGTCACCTGGGGCCGCGGTGACGTGAATCCCTTTCTTGGCGTGATCGGGTGACCTTATGAAACGCTTCGTCGCGTTGATGCTGCGCCGCCTCGGGCTTCTGGACTTCAACTTTCTCGTGAAACGAGTCGATCGACACCCGGGAAAGACCGAGGTTCCTGCCGGTGAACTGTGGTTGGTGGTGGACGGCGGCGTCAAGAAATGGGCGTGCTTGAGTTGCCCAGGCGGATGCGGTGTGCAGATATCGCTTTCGCTGAATCCCGAACGTCGTCCACGTTGGGAAGTTGGGCATGATTTCTGGAGGCGCCCAACGGTTTCCCCCTCGGTCCATCAGCAGAAAATGTGCCGATGCCATTTTTGGATCCGAAAGGGGCTGATCGAATGGTGCAAGACTTGAACACGTGGAAGGTTGAAATCCAACCGGAGATGGCGCGGAACCGGGCCGTCGATTCCACTACCGTACCTTTGAAGTGGGCGCACGACGCGCAAACCGGTGAGCCGCGTTACATCCATGATCCCGAAGTCGCGCAAGCTGGGTGCACGTGCATCTGCCCTGCGTGCAAACTATCGCTGATTCCCGTGATGGCGGGCCAGCCACTGCGAACACGTCCCACGGCGCATTTCCGTCATCCGGCGGGCGCGCAGAAGGATGACTGCTCTCTGGTTGCGGCACGCCTGGCCGCCACGCGACACCTGCTGGAGATAGGCTTCATCGATCTTCCGCGGCGGAGAATGTCGGCGACTGCCGAGGGTTTCAGCGGCCAAGGCTACGAGGTCTGGGTTGAAGCGCCGGCCGCACGCGTTGCCGTTATCGGCGCGTCACTACATGACCACGCGACGGCGCTGCTGACGCTTGACGATGGACGAGAGTTGCTGGTCGACCTGACAGGTCTTCGCCAAGCCGACAGCGATGGCCGCGGACACGCCATCGTCACGTTGTCGCTTTCCGATCCAACCATCGCGATGCTCGGACCCGAGGAGATTCGCGCCCGGCTGCGCATCCTTCCGGACATCCGCTGGTGCGCCCATTGGAACGATCAAGAACTGAGCGCAGAGGCCGATGCAGCCGCCACTCAGGCGGCACGGGATGCGCTGGACGGCTGGCAAGAGTCCGATGAAGCGGATTTTCGCTCGCACCTCCCGCCCGACACGGATGCTACAACCATGCAACGCTGGCGCCGCGAAACGCTGCTCCACCGCCAGGTCAAGGCCATCCTTGAGCAAGCCTCGTCTATTGCGACGCCCGGCCTCGAAGTCGAGGTCATCCGCGATCCCCCTGAGGAGTTCGGTGGCGACTGGGAAGAAGAAAGGATTCGCAAGCTTTGGATGACGGCCTCTCGCAACCTGGCGTTGGATGAGGTACGACTGGAACGGCGCCTGGGCAGCATCGTGCCTGATGTGATCGGCACGCTCGGCGGACGCCAGACTCATACCCACGGCGGCACCATGACAATGGTCAGTGGAGACTTCGAGGAGGATGTTGAAGACACCTACAGCCCACTTTGGCCGCTTACCTTATTGGTCGAGGTGACAGTGACTCACGGCATCGACGCAGAAAAGCTACGCCGCATCCGTGAGCTCGATCTACCGACACTCGAGATCAACATAGGCTCACTCGGAGGACAGGTCACCTTGGACGGGTTGCGCACCCTGGTCGTCGACAAGACGATCGGCAAGCGCTGGGTTCACCATCCCGTCTGGCGCATCAAGCGAAAGATTCTGGAAGCGGAGATGGCCCGGCACCCGGTCACTCTTCGGTATCAAAAGCGCCTGATCGAAATCCGGCGCCCTCTCTACCTCGCGACATCTGCATCGAAATGGGCAGGTACCTACCTCTCGGCGGCGATCGCGTTTTACGACGCGAACACTGGCATCAAGAAAGCCCGACGAGCGCATGGAGACAGCACGCCGAAGCCCACGCTCCTCGGGCCAGACAGCGAACCTTGGGCGCAAATCATGGCGGCTGCAGAAGCGTTGGCCGCGCATGGCTTGCCAGGCGCCGCAGATGCGGAGATGGTGGACGAAGCCGGCGTCATCCCACGCCTCCTTTCAATCCAACAGAACCGCGGCATCGGCTACGCCGTCGACACCGGGTTTCAGGTTCTCAATGCCATCATGCAGAGTGGAACCGATACCCGTCAGTGGCATACGCTCTACCCCATGGCGGTGAAGGCCTTTGGCCTGGAAGCGCGATTTACGCAGAAGCAAGCCGATCTCTATGCCGCGTGGCGCCAAACCATCATCGACAAAGTGGCAGCGGACGACGAAAGCTATCTTCGGCCCGCGCGGTATGACCCAGTCTTAAGCATGCTGTTTCCGGAAATGGCACCTCGCATCGCTACCGGCTATGGCCGCGCTACGGCCTCGAACATGGCCACAAGCTCCCCGTCGAGTGCATAGGTATGGTTGCTGAGACCCACAAGTCTGTCGTCCCAGACTTCAAGCGCTAAGAGCAACATTTCGCGCGCGAGTGCCCGATCGATGCGGTCGTGCGGACACAAGAATTGCCCATCGACATTTTCAGCGTAAAGGGAAGACTCACGCAGGGCCACCAGCCCGCCCGACTCCGACATATCCAGCAATTCGCGGACGCGTGCTTCGCCAATGGCCGCCGGCAGCCTCGTTCCAATAGCGATCACTTCTTGGAGCGCAATCGCATGCTTCAGTTTGTGGCTGTAGAGGTGGTCGTCGCTACGGCGCTTCGCGGGCACGGTTAGACCAGGCTGCCTGAATGCAGCAATCTCAAGCTTCGCTATCTCCTCGATTGCCGTGATGGACAAAAAGACTGCTGTAGGAAACGAGCCTGCCGTGAACAAGGTATACGCATCGCGAAGCAGCGCGCAGACATGATCGCACCCGCGATCAAACTGTGTTGAGGTGTCAGAGCCGGAAAAGAGCACGGCACCGGTTTCCGTCGCCGCCACGGCGAGCCTGATCTTTCGGTGAGCTGCGTCGTCGTCTGGATTCATGGACGGTAAGTTACAGGAACCCCATACCTCTTGAACAGTGACTCGAAGAACGTCTTGACCAGCCCCCCTGCCGAGTCGCTAAGCAACTCGTGAGCGCCAAACCGGAAGATCTGATAGCCCGCCAGTTTCAATTCGCGATCGGCGGCCACCATTTGCGCGTACCGAACAACATCGGCCCGACCTGCGTCGTCAGCATAGTGGTGCTTGCCATCCACCTCGATGACGACGCGGACCCCTTGGGGCAGCAGCAACAGAAAGTCCATTCTGAACCGCAGCAGCGCGTCACGGCCGCGCTCTTTGACCGTACGCGGGTCCCAGTGCAGCCACACTTCGGGCAGCAGTGCAGGCAGATCAGGGACCGCACTTCCGAAGCTGCCATAGAACGAGCTAAAGAGGACGGATTGCGGTGGAGAGTTGGACGGCAGGCTATCGCGTAACCGCCTGTAGAGGCTCTTCTTTGCTGCCGCGGCATCAGCAATCTTCGCCGTGTCGCGCCACCACGATTGCAAATCGCTCCAAAGGAGACCATCCATGCCGATGGGACGGTCATAGACCAGCACCTTGTCGGCATTGGTGACGATCTCGATGTCGTTGTTCACCGCATCGCGAAACCTAAGATCAGGTTTGATCGATGAAGCAAAGATCAGGTTCTTCGGGCGCCCGGCCGCCGCGGTGTGTGTGGCAACCAGGCTGAAGACGGGATAGCCACCATCCGTATCGCATTCTCTGAGCTCGGCAGCGCATTTGCGCAGCGCCGTGTTGACGGTCGCCACGAAGTGGCGCTGCGCCGCTTCGTCGGGGCGGATATCGGACGATGCGAGACCTTCGAGAAAGCGTACGAAGCGCCCAGTGGAAGCCGTGTACGCACCCAGCTTATCGAAGAGAGATTCGGTGGACCAATCGCCCCGGTTTCTGTGCACGTGTTGCTGGATTTCTTGCCGAAGGTTCGTCCTGCTATTGCCGAACATACCGGCCCACGGATCAGTATCCAAGATCCAGAGCTGATCAAGCAGTGCGTCAAACTGCCGGGCATCCCCAAAGAGATCTTCGATATCCACAGCCTGCGCCACTTCGCGACGGAACCGTTTGGGGATTTCAGGGCATGCGGAGTCGGCCCAAAGGATGTCCTGGATGACGTTGCGCGTCGCAGCAGAAGGGGGATGCCGCTTCAGGAAACGTTGCGCGGTGTTGGGCAGATCCGCGTCGGCGAGCGCATTGAAGCTCGCGATCATGCGCTCTCGTTTCGAGCCCTCGGAGTCGGGATGCGGTAAGCCCAACCCTTCGCAGAGGGACGGAAGCTCTGCGTGCGTACCTGCATCCTTGAGCGCTTCGACAAGTGGCGCAAGCATATGGCGAAGAAGAGCGAGATCCATGCTCAACCCAGTTCCGGCACGACTGATTTCTCGGTGCGTTCAGCTTGGTGGCGGCACATGAGCGACATCTTCGTCATCTCGCTGAGTTTCATCATTTCCCCCCACAAACACAGGCCCACTGCAGTTTGCGTGCGCCGATAGGCTACCCACGGCGGTGAGGCTAGCGTTGCTCCCAAGTTCAAGTGTTCCCACAGGTGTTCCCACGGCCCGAACAAAGAAAAACGGGTTGCAGCATTTCTGCTGCAACCCGTTGATTTTATTGGCGGAGTGGACGGGACTCGAACCCGCGACCCCCGGCGTGACAGGCCGGTATTCTAACCAACTGAACTACCACTCCTGGTAGACAACGTTCGTTCCTTGCGGAACCGAGTGTTGACGACTCGTGCCGACTTCACCGAAGTGAAACTGGCGACCCTACGGGGATTCGAACCCCGGTAGCCACCGTGAAAGGGTGGTGTCCTAGGCCTCTAGACGATAGGGTCAAAACCTTGGACGTGCTGCGATCAGCATCTCTAACCTACTCGACACTTTGATGGTGGAGGTAAACGGGATCGAACCGATGACCTCTTGCATGCCATGCAAGCGCTCTCCCAGCTGAGCTATACCCCCGTGTGGGTGTCGAGCCTCGAATTATAGCCCGATTTTTCAGGCCTTTTTCAATCGCTCGATAACTTTTTCACGGGAAAAAATTTCGAGCACTGAATCGAGGGACGGTGTCTGCGATGTTCCCATCACAAGCACTCGTACTGGCATCGCTAACACGGGCATTTTCAGCGCGTGTGTCGCGAGGACTTCCTTGATCATAACTGCGATTTCGGCCCTCTCCCAGGCGACCGTCATCAATTTTTCAACGAGTGTTGCGATCGCGGGCTTCACTGCATCGGTGATGTGCTGCGCGCGGTCCGCATCGCTCACTTCGATGTCCGAATAGAACGCCGCAGCCCAACCCGCGAGCGCCACCGTGGTGTCGCAACGGTCCTTGAAGAGCGCGCAGATCGCAGGCAGACGCTCGTCGGCGACGATGCCGCGCTTTTGCAACTGCGCTGCAACAAGCGGTGCAAGCTCGTCACCGCTCTTGGCCTTGATGTACTGCGCATTCACCCACGCGAGCTTGGCCGCGTCCCACTGCGCGGGGCTCTTCGACAGGTGCGATCCGTCGAACCAGCTCACCATCTGCTCGCGCGTGAAGAGCTCGTCGTCGCCGTGGCTCCAGCCCAGGCGCGCGAGGTAGTTGAGCATGGCTTCGGGCAGGTAGCCGTTGTCCTCGTACGCGGTGACGCTCACGGCACCGCGGCGCTTCGAGAGCTTCTGCCCGTCGTCGCCGAGGATCACGGGCACGTGGCCGAACTGCGGCAGCGATGCGCCAAGCGCGCGGAAGATGTTGATCTGCCACGGCGTGTTGTTGATGTGCTCGTCGCCACGGAACACGTGCGTGATGACCATGTCCCAGTCGTCGACCACCACCGCGAAGTTGTAGGTCGGCACACCATCAGGACGCAGGATGATCAGGTCGTCGATCTCGCGGTTGTTGATGGTGATCTCGCCCTTGACGAGGTCGTTCCACGTCACATCGCCTTCGGGCGGATTGCAAAAGCGCACCACGGGCGGCACGCCTTCCGGCACGGGCGGCAACACCTTGCCCGGCGCCGGGCGCCAGCGGCGGTCGTACAGCGTCTTCTCGCCGCGCGCGCGCTGGGCTTCGCGCATCTCGTCGAGCTCGGCCGGCGTGCAGTAGCAGTGGTAGGCGGTGCCGGCCGCGAGCATCTGCGCGATGACTTCGCGGTAGCGCTCGAGGCGCTGCATCTGGTAGATCGGGCCTTCGTCGTAATCGAGGCCGAGCCAGTGCATCGACGCGAGGATCTGGTCGGTCGAGTCCTGCGTGGAGCGGGCCACGTCGGTGTCCTCGATGCGCAGCACGAACTCGCCGCCGTGGTGGCGCGCGTAGGCCCACGAATAGAGTGCGGTGCGCGCCGTGCCCAGGTGCAGGAAGCCGGTGGGAGACGGTGCGATGCGGGTGCGAACTTTGCCGGTCATGAAATGAAAAATCAGGAAGTCAGGGTGCTCAGGCCGCGCGAAAGATCGGCCGTGATGTCGTCGATGTATTCGAGGCCGACCGCGAGGCGAATCAACCCCTGGCTGATGCCCGCGGCCTGGCGCTGCACTTCGGTCAGGCGGCCGTGCGAGGTCGTGCCGGGGTGCGTGATGATGGTCTTGGTGTCGCCCAGGTTGGTGGCGATGCTCACGACGCGCGTGCTGTTGATCACGTGGAAGGCGTTGGCACGCGCGGCGTCGGGCGTGTCGCCGACCACGTCGAACGACACCACGGCCCCGCCCTGCCCCGACTGCTGGCGCATCGCGAGTTCGTGCTGTCCATGCGAGGCAAGACCGGGGTAGTACACGCGCGCAATGCCGGGCTGCTGCTCGAGCCACTGCGCCACGGCCAGCGCATTCGCGCATTGCGCCTTCATGCGAATGCCGAGCGTTTCCATGCCCTTGAGCACGACCCACGCATTGAATGGCGACAGCGCCATGCCGGCGGTGCGCACCACGGGGCCGAAGACATCGACGATGAGCTTCGACGGACCGCAGATCGCGCCAGCCATCACACGGCCCTGGCCGTCGAGGTACTTGGTGCCCGAATGGATGATGAGGTCAGCGCCCAGCTCAGCCGGCCGCTGCAGGATCGGCGTGCAGAAGCAGTTGTCGACCGCGAGCAGCGCGCCCACGCCGTGGGCCAGGTCGGCCAATGCCTGGATGTCGCAGACTTCCGTCAGCGGGTTGGTCGGCGTTTCTGCGAAGAGCAGCTTGGTGTTGGGCTTGAGCGCCGCGCGCCATTCGGCCACGTCGGTCTGCGAGACGAAGGTGGTCTCGACGCCGAACTTGGCGAACTCCTTGCCGAACAGGTTCAGCGTGGAGCCGAACACCGAGCGCGAGCAGATCACGTGGTCACCGGCCTTGAGCAGGCCCATGCACATCATGAGGATCGCGCCCATGCCGGTCGAGGCGCCGATGGCGGCCTCGGTGCCTTCGAGCGCGGCCAGGCGCTGCTCGAAGCTGGCGACCGTCGGGTTCGAGGTGCGCGAGTAGGTGAAGCCGGCCTCGGTGCCGGCGAAGCGGCGGGCCGAGGTTTCGGCGTCGGGCTGCACGAAGCCGCTCGTGAGGAACAGGGCCTCCGAGTGCTCGCCGTGCTGGCTGGGCGCCAGGCCGGTGCGCAGCGCGAGGGTGTCGCGGTGCAGGCCGGGTGGCAAGGTGCGTTCGTCTTGGCTCACGTCGGCCCTCTCTTCTTTCTCTTACTCGCTGGGGTTCGGCAGGGCGAGGCGCGAAGCGTCTTCTTCGTTTTCCTCGATGCGCGGACGGTTGCCGTTCATGCGCGAGATGGCGGCGGTGTCGATGTCGCCGGTCACGTACACGCCGTCGAAGCACGAGGCGTCGAAACCGGCGAGCTTCGGATTGAGCGAGCCGATGGCGCGCTTCATGGCGTCGACGTCCTGGTAGATCAGCGCGTCGCAGCCGATGAGTTCGCGGATTTCCTCGACGGTGCGGTCGTGCGCCACGAGTTCGTCCTTGGTCGGCATGTCGATGCCGTAGACGTTGGGGTAGCGCACCGGCGGCGCGGCGCTGGCCAGGTAGACCTTGCGCGCGCCGGCGTCGCGCGCCATCTGCACGATCTCGCGGCTGGTGGTGCCGCGCACGATGGAGTCGTCGACCAGCAGCACGTTGCGGCCCTTGAATTCGCTGCCGATCACGTTGAGCTTCTGGCGCACCGACTTCTTGCGAACGCCCTGCCCCGGCATGATGAAGGTGCGGCCCACGTAGCGGTTCTTCACGAAGCCTTCGCGGTACGGAATGCCCAGGAGGTGCGCGAGCTGCGTGGCGCTCGGGCGGCTCGATTCGGGAATCGGAATGATCACGTCGATCTGGTTCGGCGGCACGGTGGAGACCACGCGCTTGGCCAGCGTTTCGCCCAGGTTCAGGCGTGCCTGATACACCGAGATGCCGTCGAGCACCGAGTCGGGACGTGCGAGGTACACGAACTCGAAGATGCACGGGTTGAGCGAGGCGCCCTCGGCGCATTGCATCGAGTGCACGTTGCCCTCGAGATCGATGAACACGGCTTCGCCCGGCTCGATGTTGCGTTCGAACACGTGGCCCGAGCCTTCGAGCGCGACCGATTCGCTGGCCACCATGACGGTGCCGTCGGCACTGCGGCCCATGCACAGCGGACGGATGCCGTAGGGGTCGCGGAAGGCCAGCAGGCCGTGGCCGGCGATCAGCGAGACCACGGCGTAGGAGCCGCGCAGGCGCTTGTAGACGTTCTTGACGGCGGCGAACACCTCGGCCGGGTGCAGCGGCACGCCGCGCGAAGAGCGCTCGACTTCGTGGGCCAGCACGTTGAGCAGCACTTCGGAGTCGCTCTCGGTGTTGGTGTGGCGGTGGTCGGTGGAGAACAGTTCCGCGCGCAGGGCGTGCGCGTTGGTCAGGTTGCCGTTGTGCACCAGCACGATGCCGAAGGGCGCGTTCACGTAGAAGGGCTGCGCCTCTTCTTCGCTGTAGGCGTTGCCCGCGGTCGGGTAGCGCACCTGGCCCAGGCCCACGTTGCCCGGCAGCGCGCGCATGTTGCGGGTGCGGAACACGTCGCGCACCATGCCCTTGGCCTTGTGCATGAAGAACTTGCGTTCCAGCAAGGTCACGATGCCGGCCGCGTCCTGGCCGCGGTGCTGCAGCAGCAGCAGCGCGTCATAGAGCAGCTGATTGACGGGTGCGTTGCTGACAACGCCGACGATTCCACACATGAACGATTCCTCTCAGGGCAGGTAGCTTGCCAACTTTTCAGGCAGCGAGGGTTTGAGGCCCTGCAATGCCGCATCGAGAACAATGGCGCTGCGCGATTCGTGCCACCAGGCACTGTCGCTCAACGCCAGCAAATGAACAACGACCGCCAGCACGAGCAGGGCCACCGCCCCCCGTGCCGCGCCGAACGCTGCTCCCAAAATCCGGTCCACCGGCCGCAGGCCGACCGCGGCGATCAGCTTGCGCGTGAGAGCTGCCGCCAGCCCCACGCCGAACGCCACCGCCACGAACACCAGCACGAAGGCCAGCGGGTAGCGCCAAGTGGCCTGCGGGTCGCCGAACGGCAGCCAGGCCGCCACGTCGGAGGCCACCCACTGGGCCACGATGAAGGCGGCCACCCATCCGATCAGCGAAATCACTTCGAACACCAGGCCGCGCACCAGCCCGAACAGCATCGACAGCACGATGAGCGCGATGGCGATCCAGTCGAGCAGGGCCACGGCAATGAACTACAGGCAGCAGGCGACGGCGGTGCTTACAACGTGAGGATGGCTGCGGCCAAAGACAAGCCCTTGACCCGGTCCGCGGCCTTCTCGGCCTCGGCACGCGAGGCGAACGGCCCGACGCGCACACGCGTGCGTTCGCCGTCGGTCGTCTTGGCGACGTGTACGTAGGTCTTGAGGCCGGCGCGTTCGAGCTTCTGGCGCACTTCGCGCGCCTTGTCGGCATCGGCAAAGGCACCGACCTGCACGACGAAGCGGCCGTTGTCGTCGGCGGCCGGCTTGGGCGCGGCGGCGGGCGGCTTGCCTTCGAGCAGCGCGCGGGCGCGGGCGCCGTCGTCGGCGTTCGCGGCGGGCTTGGCGGGTTCCGGCTTCGGCTTGGCCTCGGGCTTCGGTTCGGGCTTCTTCGGCTCCGGCTTGGGCTCCGGTTTGGGTTCGGGCTTCGGCTCGGGTTTGGGTTCCGGCTTGGGTTCGGGCTTCCTCGGCTCCACGGCGGGCTTGGGCGTCGCCGGGGTGGCGGGCACAGTCGTGCCGGGCTCGATCACGGTGCCGTCGGCGGTCTCGGTGATCATGCCGCCGGCCGACGAGGCTGCCGCCACGCGGGAGCTGCCATCGGACGACGACGACGGCGCGCTGCTCGTCGCGGGTGCCGGCGTGGCGGGCACGGGCAGCGGCTTGGCCTTGTTGCGGTCGGGAATCTCGATCGGAATGTCGACCGGCACGGGGCGCGGCTGGGTGTCGAACAGCAGCGGGAAGCCGATCACGCCGACCAGCACCAACACCGCCGCGCCGAGCAGCCGATGGCGCGCACGCCGGCGCATGGATTCGACACTTTCCGCCGGCACCGCCGCGGGGGCGCTGCGTCCTTCGTTGCCTTGTGGGCCGCGCGCGCGGAACTTGAAAAACGCCATGAAGTTCGATCCCTGGAGGAGTGCAGCGAGGTGGTGCCCGATGGTGCCGGATGGGTGTGGACAGCCCGACGATCAGCCGCCTGGCAGCAGGTGTTTGGCTTGCAGCCGGGGGGTGCCGTTTTCGAGGACGCCACCCACGGTGAAGAACGATCCGAAGACCACGATTCTATCAGTGGCACCTGCCTGCTCGATGGCCGCGCGCAGGGCGTCCATCGGGCTCGCGTGCACGCTGCCCGAGGCGTCTTTGCGCGTGTTCTGGGCCTGCCACGCGGCCAGCAGATCGGCGGCCTTGGCGGCGCGCGGCGTGGGCAGGTCGGTGAAGTACCAGCGATCGATCAGCGGCCCGATGCGCGCCAGGATGGGCGCGAGGTCCTTGTCGGCCATGACCCCGAACACGCCGTGCGTGGTGGGCGAAAAACCCATCGCGTCGAGGTTCTCGGCCAGCGCCGCGACGGCGTGGGCGTTGTGCGCCACGTCGAGCACCAGCGTGGGCTCGCCCGGCACGATCTGGAAGCGGCCCGGCAGCTCGACCATCGCGAGCCCGTTGCGCACCGCCTGCGCCGTGACCGGCAGCTGCGGGCGCAGCGCCTCGAGCGCCGCGAGCACGCCCGCCGCGTTGAGCAACTGGTTGGCGCCGCGCAGCGCCGGGTACGCCAGGCCGCTGTAGCGCCGCCCCCGGCCCGACCAGCCCCACTGCTGCTTGTCGCCCGAGACGTTGAAGTCGTGCCCGAAGCGCCACAGGTCGGCGCCGATGGCGTTGGCGTGGTCGATGACGCTTTGCGGCGGCACCGGATCGCTCACGATGGCGGGCTTGCCGGCGCGCAGGATGCCGGCCTTCTCGAAGCCGATGCTTTCGCGGTCGGGGCCGAGATATTCCATGTGGTCCAGGTCGATGCTGGTGATGACCGCGCAGTCGGCGTCGATGATGTTCACCGCGTCGAGCCGGCCGCCCAGGCCGACCTCGAGGATCGCCACGTCGGGCTTCTCCTGGATCATGCAATGCAGGATGCCGAGCGTGGTGAACTCGAAGTAGGTCAGGGCCATGTCGCCGCGGGCCTTTTCCACCACCTCGAAGCTTGCTATCAGTTTGGAAGCATCGACCGCTTCGCCCTTGAGCCGCAGCCGCTCCTCGAAGCGCACCAGGTGCGGCGAGGTGAACACGGCCGTGCGGTAGCCCGCGTGCGTGAGGATCGATTCGAGCATGGCGCAGGTCGAACCCTTGCCGTTGGTGCCCGCCACCGTGATGACGGGGCAGTCGAAACGCAGGCCCAGACGCTGCGCCATTTCTTTGGCGCGATCGAGCCCGAGTTCGATCTTGTCGGGATGAAGGTGCTCGGCGCGCGCGAGCCAGTCGTTCAGGGTTTCCATGGAGGCCGGCATTGTCGCCGACCCGCCGCACGCGGCATCATGGCGGCCATGACAACCCTATACGGCATTCCGAACTGCGACACCGTCAAGCGCGCCCGCGCCTGGCTCGACGACCATGGCGTGGCCTACGCCTTCCACGATTTCAAGAAACAGGGCGTGCCCGAGGCCGAACTCGACCGCTGGCTCCAGGCCCCCGGCTGGGAGGCACTGGTCAACCGCAAGGGCACCACCTGGCGCAAGCTGGACGAGGCCACGCGCGACGCGGTGGTCGACGCCGCCTCGGCCCGCCCGGTGCTGCTGGCCAACCCCAGCCTGATCAAGCGGCCTGTGGTCGATTGGGGCCCGAAGACGGGCGTAACGACTGGTTTCAATGCCGATAGCTGGGCTGTGAACGCCGTGTAAACCCCGGAACCCCGTCCCGCCGGCCGGCCTCCAACCCCGATCTGCAGGAGAGAACACCATGAACAGACACGTTTTTCGCATCCTCACGGGGCTCTCGGCGGCCGGCCTGCTGGCCACGGGCGCCAGCGTCGTGCAGGCCCAGCAAGTGGTCCAGGCGCGCGTGATTTCCGCCACGCCGATCCGCGAAACGACCGGCAGCGACGTCAGCTACAACGTCACCTACGAGTACCAGGGCCGCCAGTACACGACCCGCACCACCAGCCGGCCGGGCGCCACCATCCCGATCCAGGCCAGCGGCTACGGGGTGACCACGTCGGGCGTGACCACCGCGCCGGTCCAGCCCCAGTCGCAATTGCAGCCCTACCCGGTCGAGGCCAACAACGGCCCGCAGTACCAGGAACAGTACCAGCCGTACCCGCAACAGGGGCAGTACCAGCAAGGTGCCAACTCCCCCTGGGACAGCGTCGTGCCCGAACCCGGCGTGGTGGTGTCCAATGCGCCCGCGCCGGTCTACGTGCAGCCGGCCCCGGTGTACGCCCCGCCCGTCTACGTGCAACCCGCCTACACCTACCCGTATGCGCAGCCCTATGTCTACCCGCCGGTCGGCATCTCGCTGAACCTGGGTTATTCGCGCGGCTGGGGCGGTGGCGGCTACTACCGTGGCTACCGCGGATGGGGCGGCCATCGCCACGGCTGGCGCTACTGAGTTCCCCCACGGCGGGCCGGCTCGCCCGAGCCCCTAAAATCGAGGGCTTCTCCAACCCCGGGGGTGCTGCTGCCGCGGCGCGTCCCTCGATCCGCCGAACGCGCAGGCGCCGGCGCCATCCATCCAATGACGACGACTACCGACACCATCAACAGCGCCGCAGTGGCCACCAAGGCCAATGTGTATTTCGACGGCAAGTGCGTGAGCCACAACCTCACGCTGGCGGACGGCACCAAGAAATCGGTCGGCGTGGTCCTGCCCTCCACCCTCACCTTCAACACCGGCGCGCCTGAAATCATGGAAGGCACCGGCGGCAGCTGCGAATACCAGCTTGCAGGCACCAGCGAGTGGATCGCCTCGGGCCCCGGCCAGAAGTTCAGCATCCCGGGCAACTCCAGCTTCCAGATCCGCGTGAGCGGCGAGCCCTACAGCTACATCTGCCACTTCGGTTGAAACGGAACCCCTGACATGTCGACCATTCTCCAAAACGTTCCCGCCGGCCAGAAGGTCGGCATTGCCTTCTCGGGCGGCCTGGACACCAGCGCGGCGCTGCACTGGATGAAGCTCAAGGGCGCGGTCCCCTACGCCTACACCGCCAACCTCGGCCAGCCCGACGAGCCCGACTACGACGAGATCCCGCGCAAGGCGATGCTCTACGGCGCCGAGAACGCCCGCCTGATCGACTGCCGCGCACAGCTGGCCAACGAAGGCATCGCCGCCCTGCAGGCCGGCGCGTTCCACGTGACCACCGCCGGCGTGACCTACTTCAACACCACGCCGCTGGGCCGCGCGGTGACGGGCACCATGCTGGTGTCGGCCATGAAGGAAGACGACGTCCACATCTGGGGCGACGGCAGCACCTACAAGGGCAACGACATCGAACGCTTCTACCGCTACGGCCTGCTCACCAACCCCGCGCTGAAGATCTACAAGCCCTGGCTCGACCAGGTCTTCATCGACGAGCTGGGCGGCCGCGCCGAAATGTCGGCGTTCATGCAGAAGGCCGGCTTCGCCTACAAGATGTCGTCCGAAAAGGCCTACTCGACCGACTCGAACATGCTGGGCGCCACCCACGAAGCCAAGGACCTCGAGCACCTGAACAGCGGCATGCAGATCGTGCAGCCCATCATGGGCGTCGCCTTCTGGAAGGACGAAGTCGAAGTCAAGCGCGAAACCGTCTCGGTGCGCTTCGAAGAAGGCGTGCCCGTTGCGCTGAACGGCGTGCGCTACGCGAACTTGGTCGAGCTGATCCTCGAAGCCAACCGCATCGGCGGTCGCCACGGCCTGGGCATGAGCGACCAGATCGAGAACCGCATCATCGAGGCCAAGAGCCGCGGCATCTACGAGGCCCCGGGCCTCGCGCTGCTGTTCATCGCCTACGAGCGCCTCGTGACCGGCATCCACAACGAAGACACCATCGAGCAGTACCGCGACAACGGCCGCCGCCTGGGCCGCCTGCTGTACCAGGGCCGCTGGTTCGACCCGCAGGCCATCATGCTGCGCGAAACGGCCCAGCGCTGGGTGGCACGCGCCATCACCGGCGAAGTGACGGTCGAGCTGCGCCGCGGCAACGACTACTCGATCCTGAACACGGAATCGGCCAACCTCACGTACAAGCCCGAGCGCCTGAGCATGGAAAAGGTCGAAGGCGCGTTCACGCCGCTGGACCGCATCGGCCAGCTCACGATGCGCAACCTGGACATCGTCGACACGCGCGAAAAGCTCGCCATCTACACGCAGGTCGGCCTGCTGTCGTCGGGCGAAGGCGCCTCGTTGCCGAAGCTGGCGAACGACGGCGACGCGAGCTGATCGATCCCTTCGCCGCCCTTGCCAACCGCAAGGGCAGCAATGACAACGGGCCCCTCGGGGCCCGTTTTTCTTTGGAAGGTGCACCCGGCGTCAGTCGCCGCCTCCTCCGCACCCGCCACCGCATCCACCGCCCCCATCGGACGCGCCACCTCCGTCGCTGGAGCCGCCATCGCCGCTCCCGCTCGCCTCGCTGCCGCCGAAGCCTCCGGCATCGCCCGAGCTGCCACCGTCGGACGACGAATCGCCGAAGCTCGAGCCGCAGTGCGCGTCGGTGCCCGTCGCGCGCTCGACCGCCCGGCAATCGGGGATGTAGTGAAAGCCGTCCGCAATCGCAAACTTGATGTCCAGCGCGAACAGCAGCGGCAGTCGCGCCGGATTGCGCGGGTCGATGCTTTCTTCCTTGCAGGCCCAGTACCAGGTGCGGCGCAGGCCGTCGTTGCGCCGTGCGTCCTGCCCCAGTACCTCGGCCGGGCTGTGGTGCAGCAGGCGCCCGAAGGCCGCCTGGCACCAGGTCTGGTAGCCCTGCGTGTGCAGGATGAACTCGTGCCAGGCCGTGTCGACCACCCGCGAGGGCATGGCGACGAACTTGAGGTTGCTGCGCAGGTACGCCATGAAGAACTGCCGCAGCCCGCGCAGCACCAACTCGGCGTCGCGTCGGCTCAGTTGCGGGTGCGCCGCGCGGAGCTTGCCGATCAGGAACGGCGGCAGCCGGGCCTCGCGGATGAACTGGCGGCGCAGGCTGAGTTCGATCTGGCTCAGGAGCCCCGCGAATAAGAGGGCCGCGAGGATCAGCAGCACCGACCCCCACCAGCCCGCCCGCACCAGGAACACCGAGGCGATGCCCGCCACGATGACGGCAAGCTGCGCCCAGCCCAGCACGGCGATGCGCCGGCGGTAGTTCAGGTGCAGGAAGTCGAGATCCACCGCGTCAGACCACCACCGGCTCCGGCTCCAATCGGATGCCGAAGCGCTCGTACACGCTGGTCTGGATCGCCTTGGCCAGCGTCATCACCTCGCCGCCGGTCACCGGGTTGGCCGAACCGCCGCGGTTGACCAGCACCAGCGCCTGCTTTTCGTACACGCCGGCGTTGCCCACCGATTTGCCCTTCCAGCCGCAGGCGTCGATGAGCCAGCCGGCCGCGAGCTTGATGCTGCCGTCGTCCATCGGGTAGTGAACGATCTTGGGGTCGCGCGCGATGATGTCGGCGCACTGCTCGGGCGTGACCGTCGGGTTCTTGAAGAAGCTGCCGGCGTTGCCCAGCACGCGCCAGTCGGGCAGCTTGGCACGGCGGATGGCGCAGATCCACTCGAAGATGTCGACCGCGCTCGGCGTGAAGTTGGCGGTTTCTTCCATCTTGCGCTCAAGGTCGAGGTAGCCGACCACCGGCTTCCAGGGCTTGGGCAGCCGGAAGCGCACCCGCGTAATGACCGCGCGGCCCGCCAGGCCGAAATCATTCGGGCCGCTGCGCACGTGCTTGAAGACCGAATCGCGGTAGCCGAAGGCGCACTGCGCCGCGTCGAGCGTGAAGGCGCGGCCGGTTTCGAGGTCGAAGGCGTCGAGCGAGTCGAAGCGGTCCTGCAGCTCGACGCCATAGGCGCCGATGTTCTGCACCGGCGCGCCGCCCACCGTGCCGGGAATGAGCGCCAGGTTTTCCAGCCCCGGATAGCCGCTGCGCACCATCCATTCGACGGTGTCGTGCCAGGTTTCGCCAGCGCCGGCCTCGACGATCCAGGCGCGCGGCGTCTCTTCGACCAGCCGCCGGCCCTTGATCTCGACCTTCAGCACCAGCGGCTTGACGTCGCCCGTGAGCACGATGTTGCTGCCGCCGCCGAGCACGAAACGGGGTTCGTCGCGCCAGGCGGGGTCGGCGTGCAGCGCGGCCAGGTCGGCCTCGCTGGCGATGCGCGCCAGGTGCTGCGCACGCGCGACGATGCCGAAGCTGTTGTAGGGCTGCAGCGGGACATTGGACTCCACGATCATGGGAGAATTGTCGCATTCAGTCCCCGTGCGTCCAGGAGAGCCTATGCCGTCTTTCGATACCGTCTGCGAGCCCAATCTGCCCGAAGTGAAGAATGCGGTCGAAAACACCGCCAAGGAAATCGGCACACGCTTCGATTTCAAGGGCACCGCCGCCGCCGTCGAGCTCAAGGACAAGGAGATCACCATGATCGGCGACGCCGAGTTCCAGCTCGTGCAGGTCGAGGACATCCTTCGCAACAAGCTCACCAAGCGCAACGTCGACGTGCGCTTTCTCGACAAGGGCGACGTCCAGAAGATGGGCGGCGACAAGGTCAAGCAGGTCATCAAGATCAAGAACGGCATCGAGAGCGAGCAGGCCAAGAAGATCACCCGCATCGTCAAGGACAGCAAGCTCAAGGTGCAGGCCGCGATCCAGGGCGACGCCGTGCGCATCACCGGCGCCAAGCGCGACGACCTGCAGGCCGCCATGGCCCTCATCAAGAAGGACGTGCCCGACATGCCGCTGTCCTTCAACAACTTCCGCGACTGACCCGCGCATGAAGGCGCTCCTCGTCGCGGCGCTGTGGGCGGCCGCGGCCATGGCGGCGCACGCCGCCGACTCGGTCACGCTGACCGGCTCCATCGGCAGCCGCGCCATCCTCATCGTGAACGGCGCGCCGCCCAAGACGGTGGCGGCCGGGGAGACCTTCCAGGGCGTCAAGCTCGTGTCGCTGCAGGCCGACCAGGCGGTGGTCGAATCGGCGGGCAAGCGCTTCTCGCTGCGCATGGATTCGCCCGTGAGCATCGGCCGGGGCGGCATTGCCGGCAGCGGCGGCAACCGCATCGTGCTGCAGGCCGACAGCCGGGGCCACTACATGACGCAGGGCCAGATCAACGGCCGCGCCGTCACCTTCATGCTCGACACCGGCGCAACCACCATCGCGCTGTCGGCGGTCGATGCCCAGCGCATCGGGCTCGACTACAGCAAGGGGCAGTTGGTGCAGATGCGCACGGCCAACGGCAACGCTGCGGGTTACAGGCTGCGGCTGCAGAGCGTGCGCGTGGGCGACGTCGAGGTCTACGACATCGACGCCATCGTCTCGCAGCAACCCATGCCCTTCGTGCTGCTGGGCAACAGCTTTCTCAACCGCTTCTCGATGCGGCGCGACGCCGACGAGATGATTCTCGAGAAGCGGTACTGAGACCGCTCCCGATCCGGCCTCAGGCCTGCGCGGCCGTCACCACGATCTCGATCTTGTAGGCCGCGTTGGCCATCTTGGCCTCTACGGTCGCGCGCGGCGGCGTGTTGCCGGCCGGAATCCACGCGTCCCACACCTCGTTCATGGCGCCGATGTCGCCGATGTCGGCCAGGAAGATCTGCGTCATGAGGATGCGCGACTTGTCGCTGCCGGCCTCGGCCAGCAGGCGGTCGACCATGCCGAGCACCTGCGCGGTCTGGCCGCGGATGTCCTGCGTGGTGTCGTCGGGCACCTGGCCCGCGAGGTAGATGGTGCCGTTGTGCACCGCGGTCTCGGACAGACGCGGGCCGACGTGGAAGCGGGTGATGGATGCCATGGTGAGTTCAAGCCTTTTTCTTCGAGCCGAGTTTCGACTCCGTGCCGGCCGCGAGCCGGCGGATGTTTTCGCGGTGCCGCCAGATCAGCAGCAGACTCATGATGATGATCGCAATCAGCACCGTGCGGTCGAGTGGCCACGCAATGTTTCCACCCAGCAGGTAGTAGGCCGGCGCGAAGAACGCCGCCACCAGCGACGACAGCGACGAATAGCGGAAGAAGATCGCGATGATCAGCCAGGTCGCGCCCGTGGCCAGCCCCAGCCAGGGCGCGATGCCCACCAGCACGCCGGCGGCCGTGGCCACGCCCTTGCCGCCCTGGAAGCTGAAGAACACCGGGTACAGGTGGCCCAGGAAGGCCGCCAGGCCCGCCAGCGCCGCCACGCCCTCGCCCAGCCCCCACTGCGCGCCGAACTGGCGGATCAGGAACACTGGCAGCCAGCCCTTCGCCGCGTCGAGCAGCAAGGTGGCCAGCGCCGCGCCCTTGTTGCCCGAACGCAGCACGTTGGTGGCACCGGGGTTGCCGCTGCCGTAGCTGCGCGGATCGGCCATGCCGAGCGACTTGCTCACGATGACCGCAAACGACAGCGAACCGATCAGGTACGACGCCACGATGGCAAGGAGGGAAGGCAGATCGAAACTCAAGGCGGGTCTCCGGGGAACGGATTGTTGTTGTGCGCCGCCGGCCTGCATGCCCGGCGGGAAAAAGCAAACGCCGGCTATTCTGCCAGCGCGCACTGCACGGGCTTGGCGCCCAGGAGCGTCACGCACACCTGCGGATCGATGCCCACGAGGTAGCCGCGCCGCCCGCCGTTGATCGCGATCTTCGGCAGTTCGAGCACGCTCGACTCGATGTAGACCGGCATCTCGCGCCGCGTGCCGAAGGGCGAGGTGCCGCCCACCATGTAGCCGCTGTGGCGCTGCGCCACCTCCGGCTTGCAGGGCTCGACCGACTTGGCGCCGATCTGCCGCGCGAGGTTCTTGGTCGACACCGTGCGGTTGCCGTGCATCAGCACGATCAGCGGCCTGGCGTCCTGGTCCTGCATCACCAGCGTCTTGACCACGGTGAACGGATCGAAGCCCAGCACCTGCGCGCTGTGCTGGGCGCCGCCGTGCTCCAGGTATTCGTAGGGGTGCTCGGTGAAGGCGACCTTGTTCGCCCGCAGCAGCTGGGTGGCGGGCGTCTCGGAGACGTGGGCTTTCTTGCTCACTTGCTCAGGTCAGGCGGCGGGGTCGCGGATGTCCAGGCGGATCTTGTCGATCTCGGCCAGCACCTCGGCCGACAGCGTCGTGCCGTAGGCGTCCAGGTCTTCGTCGAGCTGCGCCACCGAGGTCACGCCGATGATCGTGCTCGCCACCTGCCACTTGGTGTAGCAGAAGGCCAGCGCGAGCTGCGTGGGGCTCAGGCCGTGGTCGCGCGCCAGCTGGTTGTAGCGTCGCGCCGCGCGCAGCGCGTCGGGCTTGCCCCAGCGCTGCTTACGCACCGACTCGTAGCTCGAGATGCGCGCGCCCTTGGGTGCGTCGGGGCCTTCGATGCCGCTCTGGTCGTATTTGCCCGTCAGCAGGCCGAAGGCCAGCGGCGAGTACGCCAGCAGCGACACGCCCAGCCGGTGCATGGTCTCGTCGAGCGCGTTCTCGTGCGCGCGGCTCACGAGGTTGTAGACGTTCTGCACCGACACCACGCGCGGCAGCCCGTGCTGTTCGGCCAGCCGCACGAACTCGTGCACGCCGTAGGGCGTCTCGTTCGACAGGCCGATGGTGCGCACCTTGCCCGCCTTCACCAGCTTGCCCAGCGCCTCGAGCTGGTCGTGGATCGGCGTCTGCGAGGTTTCCTTCTCGGGGTTGTAGTGGATGTTCCCGAACACCGGCACGTGGCGCTCGGGCCAGTGGATCTGGTACAGGTCGATCACGTCGGTCTGCAGGCGGCGCAGGCTGCCGTGGCACGAGGCCTCGATGTCGGCCGCCGTCATGCCCGTGCCTTCGCGCACCCAGGGCATGCCGCGCGAGGGGCCGGCCACCTTGGTCGCCAGCGTGATTTTCTGGCGCGTGCCGGGGTTGGCCGCAAACCAGTTCCCGATGATGGTTTCGGTCGCGCCGCAGGTTTCCTTGCTTGCCGGCACCGCGTACATCTCGGCCGTGTCGATGAAGTCGACGCCGCGCTCGAGCGAACGGTTCAATACAGCGTGGGCCGTGGGCTCATCGACCTGCTCGCCGAAAGTCATGGTGCCGAGGCAGATCGGGGTGACGTGGAGGTCGCTCTGACCGAGTGGAATCTTTTTCATGCGCGGAATGCTAGCGCGCCCGCGCGGCAGGCGCAGCCCCGGCCCCGAGAAACCGAGCGCCGCCCTGTCCTGTGGCGGACTGCGCGCGGCGCGGCCTCTCCGTATCATCGAGCGCCATATGTACCAAGCCCTCCGCCGCTCGCGCAGCGAATTCGTGCCCGTGCGCAACCTGAACTACCACGTCCGCCTCTGGGGCCAGCCGTCGAACGATCGCCCGTCGCTGGTGCTGGTGCATGGCTGGATGGACGTGGCGGCCTCCTGGCAGTTCGTGGTCGATGCGCTGAAGGACGACCGCTTCATCATCGCCCCCGACTGGCGCGGCTTCGGCCTCACCGACGGCGGCGGTGTCGACAACTACTGGCTGCCCGACTACCTGGCCGACCTCGAATGGCTGCTCGACCACTACGCCGGCGAAGGCGACGATGCCCGCCCGGTCGACCTCGTGGGCCACAGCATGGGCGGCAACGTCGCCATGCACTACGCGGGCGTGCGCCCGGCGCGCATCCGCCGCCTCGTCAACCTCGAGGGCTTCGGCATGCCCGCGCGCCAGCCCGCCGAGGCGCCCGCGCGCTACGGCCAGTGGATCGACGAGCTCAAGGGCTTGCACCGCGGCGAGAAGGCGCTCGCGGGCTATTCGGCGGTGGACGGCGTGGCACGCCGCCTCATGAAGACCAACCCGCGCCTCACGCAGGACAAGGCCGACTGGCTGGCCGGCCACTGGTCGGCGCCGCAGGCTCAGCCCGACGGCAGCACGCGCTGGCAGATCCTCGGCGAAGCCGCGCACAAGATCGTCAACGCCAACATCTTCCGCGTGGACGAAACACTGGCGCTCTACGCGCGCATCACCGCGCCGACGCTGATGGTCGAGGCCTCGGACGACAGCCTGCACGGCTGGTGGAAGGCCCGCTACACGCTCGCCGAATTCCACGAGCGGCTGAAGTCCGTGCCTTCGGTGCGCATCGAGCAGCTCGACGACGCGGGCCACATGCTGCACCACGACCAGCCGCAGCGCGTGGCGCAGCTGATCGAAGGCTTCCTGGCCTAGTTCTACTTCTGCGTGGCGCGACGCAAGGCCGCGCGCGCCAGCAGCCGCGTCGAATCCAGCGTCGGCAACGGCGAATTCGCGTCGCTCATGATCAGCGGGATCTCGGTGCAGCCGAGCACGACCGCGTCGCAGCCCTCGGCGTCCTTCAGGCGCTGCATCACGCGCTGGAAGGTGGCCACGGCCTCGGGCTTGAAGATGCCGCAGACCAGCTCGTCCATGATGATCCGGCCGATCTCGGCGCGCTCGTCGACGGTGGGGCGAACATATTCCAGGCCGCGCGCCGAGAGCTTCTCGGGATACACCTCGCTGTCGGTCAGCCAGCGCGTGCCCGTGATGCCGATGCGGCGAAAGCCCCGGCGCACGGCCTCGTCGGCTACCACCTCGGCGATGTGCAGCCAGGGCCGCGGCGAATGCGGCGCCACGTGGTCGAAGGCCTGGTGGATGGTGTTGTCGGGGCAGATCAGGAAGTCCGCGCCCGCCGCGGCGAGCTTGTGCGCGGAGCCGAGCATCAGCGCGCCCACGCCCGCCAGGTCGCCCGCGTCGAGGCAGCGCGTGTACTCCGCCAGCGAGGGCGTGTGCATCGACACCTCGGGGTGCGCGTGCGGGCCGAGCAGCGCCGCGCCCTCGATGCAGATGGTCTTGTAGCAAAGGGCCGCGCCTTCGGCGGAGCAGCCGACGATTCCGATGTGCAGGGTCATGGGGCGCATCCTACAAAAGCCGGCGCGGTTTATCCGGCCTGCGGATATGCAAGCGCGCAAATCTTCGTTCGCAGCGCGCAGCGTGCGTCCTAGAGTGCCCGACTCCCCTTGCCGTCTCCCGGAGTTGTCGCCATGCCTTCCCTTTCGCGCGCCCCCTCGTGGCTGCGCCGCCTTGCCCCGCTGTCCGGCGGACTCGCCCTGAGCCTGCTGCTGCTCGCGCCCGCCCACGCGGACGACCTGCGCGTCGGCTTCATGCCGGGCCCCTACCGCGACGCCTTCACCCACGGCATCGAGCCCCAGTTGAAGAAGCTGGGCTACAGCATCAAGTACGTCGAGTTCAGCCAGGGCGTGCAGCCCAACGACGCGGTGGAGCGCGGCCAGATCGACGCCAACATCTTCCAGCACTCGCTGTACCTGAACGCCACCAACAAGCAGCAGGGCTTCGACCTCGTGCCCGTGGTGCATGTGCCGACGCCACCCATGGGCCTGTATTCGCGGCGCCACAAGACGCTCGACGCCGTGCCCGACGGCGCCACCGTCACGCTGCCGGCCGACCCGGTGAATGCGGCGCGTGCGCTCAACATCCTCGCGGCCATCGGCTGGGTGACGCTCAAGCCGGGCGTGAGTCCGCTGAGCGTGTCGGAGCGCGACATCGCGAGCAACCCCAAGCGCCTGAAGATCGTGCCGCTGGACGCCGCGCAGGCGCCGCGCTCGCTGGCCGATGCCGACCTCGCGGCCGTGCAGGGCAACTTCGCCGTGGCCTCCGGCCTGAAGCTCACCGAGGCGCTGAAGCTCGAAGACATGACGCTGCCCTACGTCAACGTGGTGGCGGTGAAGCGCAGCAACGAACACGCGAAATTCGCGAAGGACATCGCCACCGCCTACCAGTCGCCCGAGTTCCAGAAGTTCTTCAAGGCCAACCCCGTGTGGGCGGGCTACCGGCTGCCGGACTATTTCAGCCAATGAGCAATCACAACAACTCCGCGCCGCGCAGGCAGCTGCACCTCAACGTCAACATCCTGCATTCCGGCTTCGTGCCCTCGGCCTGGCGCCTGCCCGAGAGCGACCCGTGGGCGTTCGCCGACATCCAGCACTACATCCGCACCGCGCAGATCGCCGAGGCCGCCAAGCTCGACGCCGTGTTCCTGGCCGACAACGCGGCCATCGTCGACCAGATCCATTTCCGCCCGATCACCGCGCTGGAGCCCACCATCCTGCTGGCCTGCGTGGCCGCCGCGACCACGCACATCGGCCTCATCGCCACGGCCTCCACCAGCTACAACGAGCCCTACAACCTCGCGCGCCGCTTCGCCACGCTCGACCACGTGAGCGCCGGCCGTGCCGGCTGGAACATGGTGACCACGGCCGACCTGCCCTCGGCGCGCAACTTCGGCCTGGACACCACGCCCGACCATGCCAAGCGCTACGCCCGCGCCTCCGAGTTCGCCGACATCGTCAAGGCACTGTGGGACAGCTGGGAAGACGACGCCTTCGTCGGCGACAAGGCCGCCGGCCGCTTCATCGACCCGGCCAAGGTGCACGCCCTTGCGCACCGCGGCGAGCACTTCGCGGTGCAGGGCCCGCTCAACCTGCCGCGCCCGCCGCAGGGCCACCCGGTGCTGGTGCAGGCCGGTGCCTCGGCCGACGGGCGCGAGCTTGCCTCGCGCCATGCCGAAGCCGTGTTCTCCGCCTCGCAATCCTTCGAGGAGTCGCAGGCCTACGCACGCGCCCTCAAGACCCGCGCCGCCGAACTGGGCCGCGGCCCCGACGCAGTGAAGGTGCTGGCTGGCCTCACCACCATCGTCGGCGCCACCGAAGCGCAGGCGCTTCGCCGCCGCGACGCGCTGGTCGACCTGATCCCCTGGGACTACAGCCTCACGCGCCTGGCCGGCACGCTGGGCATCACGCCCGACCGCCTGAAGCTCGACGAGCGCCTGCCCGACGACCTGCCGCTGCCCGGCAATGGCAACGGCAACCACACCTTCTTCAACGCCGTGGTCGCGGCCGGGCGCACGCACGGCTACACGGTGCGCCAGCTGATCCGCGAACTCGCGGGTGGCGGCGGGCATCGCGTGATCGTCGGCACGCCCGAACAGATCGCCGACGACATCGAACGCTGGTTCAAGGGCGGCGCGGCCGACGGTTTCAACCTGATGCCCGACGCGCTGCCGCATGGGCTGCAGGACTTCGTGGACGGCGTGGTGCCGATCCTGCAGAAGCGGGGCATCTTTCGCACGGAATACGAGGGGCGCACGTTGCGCGACCACCTTGGGTTGGCCCGGCCTGCAGGGCGGACGCCGCAACGGCTCGCAGCCTGAAGCCGGCCTTTCACGCAGGGCGAACACCCACAGCGTGCCCTGTGCGCAGGGCATTGGGTGCTCCCCGCAGCGAAATCAAGGAGGAGGGGCGCAGCCCCGGGGGACATTCGCGGAGGGGAGTACCCGATGTCCTGTGCACGCGCCCTGAACAAACCCCGTCAGGCGTCCCACCACCCCTCATCAAACCGCCCCTGCAGAAACGCCACGAACCCCGACACCTTCCCCGGCACCAACTTCGGCGAAGGAAACACCGCGTGGATCTCCTGCTCCGGCAACGCATGGTCCCCCAGCACGGCGTTCACCTTCCCCGCCGCCAGCGACTCGCTCGCCACATAGCGCGGCATCAACGCGATCCCCAACCCATCACGCGCCGCAGCCAGCACCGCCGACAGGTTGTTCGACCGGAAGCGCCCCGACACCGGCACCGTCACCGGTTCCCCGCGCGGCGTGTGCATGCGCCAGAACTCGTCGCCCACCACGCTGCTGTAGATCAGCGCCACGTGTGCGCTGAGGTCCTGCGCGCGCTTGGGCGTGCCGTGCTTCTTCAGGTAGGCCGGCGACGCCACCATGACCCACGGATTCGCGCCGAGGTAGCGCGCCCCCAGTGACGAATCGGCCAGCTTGCCCATGCGGATCGCCACGTCGATGCCCTGCGCGATGAGGTCCACGTAGCGGTCCTCGAAGCTCAGGTCCAGCTGCACCTGCGGATGCCGGCGCATGTACTCCAGCGCCAGCGGCACCACCACGCGCCGCCCGAAGGCCACCG
The DNA here is from genome assembly GCF_009811375.1 of Variovorax boronicumulans. NCBI lineage: Bacteria > Pseudomonadati > Pseudomonadota > Betaproteobacteria > Burkholderiales > Comamonadaceae > Variovorax > Variovorax boronicumulans. The sequence goes on along the minus strand of NZ_BKDH01000001.1, from coordinate 627,554 downwards.
ACGTGCCCACGCGCAAGAGGCCCTGCGCCTGGTTCTGGCGCAGCTGCACGATGCTGTCGGCCTCCTCGGCGTCGCGCACGATGGTCTTGCACTTCTCGTAGTACAGCGCGCCCGGCTCCGTGAGGCTCACGCCGCGCGTGTTGCGGTTGAGCAGCCGCACCTTCAGCCGCGCCTCCGTGGCCGCGACCTGCTTGGTCACGGTGGGTTGCGTGGTGTTGAACTCGCGCGCCGCCTTCGAGAAGCTCCCCGTCTCGACGACCCGCACGAACATTTCCATAGCCAGTAGTCGGTCCATGGCCGGATGGTAGCCAGTTATTCCATGGAGGAATAGGTTTTATGGCCCCCAGCCGTCTTCTTGGAATGCGCCCCGCTTCCTACAGTGAGGCCACCTCAAGGAGACTTTCAAATGGCAAAGATGACAGCGGTCCAGGCCGCAGTTCTGGTGATGGAAAAAGAAGGCGTCACGCAGGCCTTCGGCGTGCCGGGCGCGGCGATCAACCCGCTGTACTCGGCCCTGCGCCAGCGCGGCAGCATCTCGCACATCCTCGCGCGCCACGTCGAGGGTGCCTCGCACATGGCCGAGGGCTACACCCGCGCCGTGGCCGGCAACATCGGCGTGTGCATCGGCACCTCGGGCCCGGCGGGCACCGACATGATCACGGGCCTGTACTCGGCCTGGGCCGATTCCATTCCCATTCTCTGCATCACCGGCCAGGCGCCGCGCGCCCGCCTGTACAAGGAAGACTTCCAGGCGGTCGACATCGAGTCGATCTCCAAGCCCGTCACCAAGTGGTCGGTCACCGTGCGCGAACCCGGCCAGGTGCCGCAGGTGTTCCAGCAGGCCTTCCACCTCATGCGCTCGGGCCGCCCGGGCCCCGTGCTCATCGACCTGCCCTTCGACGTGCAGATGGCGCAGATCGAGTTCGACATCGACGCCTACGAGCCCCTCAAGCCCTACAAGCCGGCCGCCACGCGCGCCCAGATCGAGAAGGCCATCGGCATGATGCAGGCGGCCGAGCGCCCGCTGATCGTGGCCGGCGGCGGCATCATCAACGCCGACGCTTCCGACCTGCTCGTGCGCTTTGCCGAAGCCACCGGCGTGCCGGTGATCCCCACGCTCATGGGCTGGGGCGCCATTCCCGACGACCACCCGCTCATGGCCGGCATGTGCGGCCTGCAGACCAGCCACCGCTACGGCAACGCCACCGTGCTCGCTTCGGACTTCGTGCTGGGCATCGGCAACCGCTGGGCCAACCGCCACACCGGCTCGGTCGACGTCTACACCAAGGGCCGCACCTTCGTGCACGTGGACATCGAGCCCACGCAGATCGGCCGCGTGTTCACGCCCGACTTCGGCATCGTCTCCGACGCCAAGGCCGCGCTCGAACTCTTCGTCGAAGTGGCCGAGGAAATGAAGGCCGCCGGCAAGCTCACCGACCGTGGCGCCTGGGCCGGCGAATGCCGCGAGCGCAAGAAGACCTTGCTGCGCAAGACCAACTTCGACACCGTGCCGATGAAGCCGCAGCGCGTGTACCAGTGCATGAACAACCACCTGGAGCGCGACACCTGCTACGTGAGCACCATCGGCCTGTCGCAGATCGCGGCCGCGCAGTTCCTGCACGTGTACAACCCGCGCCACTGGATCAACTGCGGCCAGGCCGGCCCGCTGGGCTGGACCATTCCCGCCGCGCTGGGCGTGCGTGCCGCCGACCCGACGCGCAAGATCGTCGCGCTCTCGGGCGACTACGACTTCCAGTTCATGATCGAAGAGCTGGCCGTGGGCGCGCAGTTCAAGCTGCCCTACCTGCACATCGTCGTCAACAACTCCTACCTCGGCCTGATCCGCCAGTCGCAGCGCGGCTTCGAGATGGACTACTGCGTGCAGCTGGCCTTCGACAACATCAACGCACCGGCCGACGCCGGCATCGAAGGCAGCTACGGCGTCGATCACCTCAAGGTGGTCGAGGGGCTGGGCTGCAAGGCGATCCGCGTGCACAAGCAGGAAGAGATGGCGCCCGCCATCGCCCGCGCCGAAGCGCTCATGGCCGAGTTCCAGGTGCCGGTCGTCATCGAGGTGATGCTGGAGCGCGTGACCAACATCGCGATGGGCACCGAGATCGACGCCATCAACGAATTCGAACCGCTGGCCGAAAGCACGGCCGACGCACCGACCGCCCTCGCCGTGGCGATGCTGGACTGATTGAGGAGACAAGAGACATGCCCAAGTTCGCAGCCAATCTCACGATGCTCTTCACCGAGCTGCCGTTCATGCAGCGCTTCGAGGCGGCCGCCAAGGCCGGCTTCAAGGCGGTGGAGTACCTCTTCCCCTACCCCTTCGACAAGAAGGAACTCGTCGCCGCCCTGCGCGCCAATGGCCTGCAGCAGGTGCTGCACAACCTGCCGGCCGGCGACTGGGACAAGGGCGAGCGCGGCATCGCCTGCCACCCGGACCGCACCGGCGAGTTCCGCGAAGGCATCGCGCTGGCCATCGACTACGCCACGGCACTGGGCTGCCCGCAGCTCAACTGCCTGGTCGGCAAGGTGCCGGCGGGCGTGAGCACCGACGCGGCCCACAAGACCGTGGTCGAGAACCTGCGCCTGGCAGCGCGCGAACTCGAAGCCGCGGGCCTGCGCCTGCTGATCGAGCCGATCAACACCTTCGACATCCCCGGCTTCTTCCTCACGCGCACCGACCAGGCACTGGCGCTGATCGACGAGGTGGGCTCGGACAACCTGCGCGTGCAGTACGACATCTACCACGCGCAGCGCATGGAAGGCGAGCTGGGCAACACGCTCACCAAGCAGCTGGCGCGCATCGGCCACATCCAGCTGGCCGACAACCCGGGCCGCGGCGAGCCGGGCACGGGCGAGATCAACTACCCGTGGCTGTTCCAGCACATCGACGCGCTGGGCTACGACGGCTGGATCGGCTGCGAATACAAGCCCCGCGCCACCACGGTGGAAGGCCTGGGCTGGCGCGAAGCCCTCACGAAGAAGCAATGAACGTTCACGAAGGAAACAGAGACATGACCACTGCAGCACAAAAAATCGGATTCATCGGCCTGGGCATCATGGGCGCCCCCATGGCGGGCCACCTGCTCGACGCAGGCCACACGCTCTTCGTGAACACGCACGGCAACACGCCGGAACCCTTCGTCTCGAAGGCCACCATCTGCGGCTCGGCCGCCGAAGTGGCGCGCAAGGCCGACATCGTCTTCATCATGGTGCCCGACACCCCTGACGTGGAGAAGGTGCTGTTCGGCGCCCCCGGCGCGGAAGGCGTGGCCGACGGCCTGAAGGGTTCGCAGGGCAAGATCGTGGTGGACTGCAGCTCCATCGACCCGATCGCCACCAAGGAATTCGCGCGCCGCATCGTGGCGCTGGGCGCCGGCTACATCGACGCACCGGTCTCGGGCGGCGAAGTGGGCGCCAAGGCCGCGAGCCTGACGATCATGTGCGGCGGCGACGAAGGCACCTTCGGCCGCGTGAAGCCGCTGCTGGACAAGATGGGCAAGAACGTGACGCTGGTGGGCGGCGCGGGCGACGGCCAAGTCTGCAAGGTGGCCAACCAGATCATCGTGGCGCTGAACATCGCCGCCGTGAGCGAAGCCCTGGTGTTCGCCTCGAAGGCCGGCGCCGACCCGGCCAAGGTGCGCCAGGCGCTGATGGGCGGCTTCGCCAGCTCGCGCATCCTCGAAGTGCACGGCGAACGCATGATCAAGCGCACCTTCGCGCCGGGCTTCCGCATCGCGCTGCACCAGAAGGACCTGAACCTGGCGATGCAAAGCGCCCGTTCGCTGGGCGTGGCGCTGCCGCAGACCGCGAACGCAGCGCAGCTGATGAACGCCTGCGCGGCGATGGGCTACGGCCAGCTGGATCACTCGGCGCTGGTGAAGGCTTTGGAAGCCCTCGCCCAGCACACCGTGACTCCCGACTGAAACTAGGTCTTTGCAGTCTCCAGAGACTCTTTCAGGTTGCGCCGGCGCCATGCCCAGGTCTTCACGGCCTGCGGCAGGATGCCCAGGCACGACGCGTAGTACGTCACCTTGAACCCCCAGAAGCGCGGCCCGATGGGCGTGTTGCGGAACAGGTCGCCGGCCAGGATGGACAGGAGCGCCTCCTGCATGCGCCAGATGTTGCGCGGCGCCATGAACAGGCGGCGGATGGCGGGCGAGGTGATGCGGTAGATGAACCACGAGAACATCTTCGGCCCGTGCTTCATCACCTTCTCGTAATGGCGGAAGGCCTTCTCGGCCTCCTTCGCCTCGCCCTTGAGCCAGTGGTCGGCGCAGGTCGCGGCCTCGAAGCCGCTGTTCATCGCCAGGTACACGCCCGAGGAGAACATCGGGTCGACGAAGGCGTAGGCGTCGCCCACCATCATGAAGCGGTCGCCACGGCAGAACTTGGAGTCGTAGGCGTAGTTGCCGGTGGTGGTGGCGCCTTCCATCAACGTGGCGTTCTTCAGCCGCGCAGCCAGCTTGGGCGCCAGCGCGATGGTCTGCATCAGGAAGTCCTCGAGCGAGGCGCCCTGGCGCCGCTTGAAGTAGGCCGGCGAGGCCACGGCGCCCACGCTCACGGTGCCGTCCTTCAGCGGGATGTACCAGAACCAGCCGTGGTCGAACCAGAAGAGCGAGATATTGCCCTCGAAGCGGCCCGGCCGGCGCTCGGCGTTGGCGAAGTGGCCATAGAGCGCCGCGCTCGCATGCTTGCGGTTGCGCTGCTTGGCGTCGAACTGGTTCGACAGCAGCGTGTCGCGCCCGCTGGCGTCGATCACGAAGCGCGGGCGCCATTCGGTCTCGGTGCCGTCGTCGGCCTTGACCTTCACCAGCGCCCGGTTGTCGGGCGTGCCCTTGCCCGCGTCCATGTCGACGCCGGTGACGCGCCGGCCCTCGAAGGTGCGCGCGCCGCGCTTGCCGGCGTGGCGGAACAGCAGCTCGTCGAACTCCGAACGGCGCACGTGCACCGCATAGGGAAAACTCTTGTCCATCGCCTGGCCGAAGTCGAAGTGGCTGCTGTGGTCGTGCCAGGGCGAGACGAACTCGGCGCCGTGCTTGCGCAGGCCGATGGCCTCGACCTCGGTGCGCACGCCGAGCCGGTCGAACAGCGGCATGTTCATCGGCAGCAAGGATTCGCCGATGTGAAAGCGCGGGTGCTGCGCCTTCTCGAGCAGCACCACGTCGTGGCCCTTGTCTGCGAGCAAGGCGGCCACCGTGGAGCCCGAAGGGCCTCCGCCGATGACCACGACGTCCGGCTCGGTGCCGGTGAAAGGTCCGGGTGTCATTCGATGTCCCTCCGTGTTGTTCTGTGGTTGTGGACGTTGGTTCGCCGCACCGCCCGTGCGGCACGGATTTGCCCCCCGGAAACGGGGGTGTTGAAGTTTAGCGAGTCGGCAGACCCTCTCGATCAGGCGGAAGATAGAGGGTCTCGTCGTTCCCCCCGAGAGAAGAGGCCGCGCTTTTGCGGTAGCCTCATTGCCCGCCAGAACCTAGGAGACTTTTCAAATGGCTGCATCCCTGTCCCCCGCTGAAGAAGCACTTCGAGAAGCAGCGCGCGAATACCACCGCTCGCCCGTCAAGGGCAAGATCTCGATCACCCCCACCAAGCCCCTGCTGAACCAGCGCGACCTGTCGCTGGCTTACTCGCCGGGCGTGGCCTACCCCTGCCTCGACATTGCGGAAGATCCCGCGCTCGCGGCCGAATACACCGCCCGCGGCAACCTCGTGGGCGTCATCACCAACGGCACCGCCGTGCTGGGCCTGGGCAACATCGGCCCGCTGGCCTCCAAGCCCGTGATGGAAGGCAAAGGCTGCCTGTTCAAGAAATTCGCCGGCATCGACGTGTTCGACATCGAGCTGGCCGAGAACGACCCCGACAAGCTGGTCGACATCATCGCGGCGCTGGAGCCCACGCTGGGCGGCATCAACCTCGAGGACATCAAGGCGCCCGAGTGCTTCTACATCGAGAAGAAGCTGCGCGAGCGCATGAACATCCCCGTGTTCCACGACGACCAGCACGGCACGGCCATCATCTCGGCCGCGGCGCTGCTCAACGGCCTGGAACTGGTCGGCAAGAAGATCGAGGACGTCAAGATCGCCGTCTCGGGCGCGGGCGCTGCCGCCATCGCCTGCCTGGACGTGATGGTCGGCCTGGGCGCCAAGCCCGCCAACATCTACGCCTGCGACTCCAAGGGCCTGATCTACATGGGCCGCGCGGGCGGCTTCGACGAATCGAAGGCCCGCTACGCCCAGAAGGACACCGGTGCGCGCACCCTGGCCGACGTGGTGAAGGACGCCGACGTGTTCCTGGGCTGCTCGGCCCCCGGCGTCATGAGCGCCGAGATGGTCAAGACCATGGGCACGCAGCCGATCATCCTGGCGCTGGCCAACCCCGAGCCTGAAATCCGCCCCGAGCTGGCCAAGGCCGTGCGCCCGGATTGCATCATTGCCACGGGCCGTTCGGACTACCCGAACCAGGTCAACAACGTGCTGTGCTTCCCGTACATCTTCCGCGGCGCGCTCGACTGCGGCGCGAGCAAGATCACGGAAGAAATGAAGCTGGCCTGCGTGCGCGAGATTGCCGACCTCACCAAGGCCGACATCAGCGAAGAGGTGGCCACCGCCTACGCCGGCCAGGAGCTGGCCTTCGGCCCCGACTACATCATTCCGAAGCCCTTCGATTCGCGACTGATCCTGCGCATCGCGCCGGCCGTGGCCAAGGCGGCCGCCGCCTCGGGCGTGGCCTCGCGCCCCATCGAGGACATGGAGGCCTACCGCCAGCACCTGACGCGCTTCGTCTACCAGACGGGCATGTTCATGCGCCCGGTGTTCAGCGCCGCAAAAATCTCCACCACCAAGCGCGTGGCCTACGCCGAGGGCGAAGATGAGCGCGTGCTGCGCGCCGCGCAGTGGGCGGTCGACGAAGGCCTGGCCCAGCCCATCCTGGTGGGCCGCCCCGCGGTGATCGAGGCACGCATCCAGAAGGCCGGCCTGCACATCCGCCCCGGCACCGACTTCGAGATCGTGAACCCGGAAGACGATCCGCGCTTTCGCACCTACTGGGAGAGCTTCCACAAGCTCATGGGCCGCCGCGGCGTCACGCCCGAGGCCGCCAAGACCATGGTGCGCCGCTCCAACACCACCATCGCCGCGCTGATGCTGCACCTGGGCGATGCCGACGCGATGATCTGCGGCCTGGTCGGGCGCTTCGATGTGCACCTGGAGCACATCCGCAACCTGATCGGCCTGAAGCGCGGCGCGCCCGGCTTCGCCACGCTGAACGCGCTCACGCTCGAAAAGCGCACGGTGTTCATCACCGACACCAACGTGAACGAAGACCCGAGCGCCGAACTGCTGGCCAGTATCGCCGTGATGGCCGCCGAAGAGGTGCGCCGCTTCGGCCTGCCGCCGAAGGTGGCCTTCCTGTCGCACTCGAACTACGGCACCTCCAGCCGCGGCTCGGCGCGCAAGATGCGCCTGGCGCGCGACCTGTTCTCGCAGATGGCACCCGACATCGAGTGCGACGGCGAGATGCACGGCGACGCCGCGCTGTCCGACGAGATCCGCCGCACCGCCCTGCCCGAGACCACGCTCACGGGCGAGGCCAACCTGCTGGTGTGCCCGAACCTCGACTCGGCGCACATCCTCTACAACGTGCTGAAGATGACGGGCGCGAACGGCATCACGGTGGGCCCGATCCTGCTGGGTGGCGCGAGCTCGGCGCACGTGCTGACGCCTTCGGCGACGGTGCGCCGCATCATCAACATGACGGCGCTGGCCGTGGCGAAGGTGAAGTCCCAGGACTGACGCCGACGTTTCGTCGATGAAACACAACGCCCCGTCGCGGTCTCCGCGGCGGGGCGTTTTTCATGGCGCAATGCTCAGGCGCGCACGAGCGACACCACGGGCACGTCGGCCGGGTCGAACACGTTCCAGGCCAGCAGCTCCTTGTCTTCAGGCGGTGGCTCGCAGCCGCCGACGCGACTGGGCTTCCAATCGAAACGCTGTTTCATGTCGGCCAGCGCCTCGGCGCGCTTGAAGGCGGCCAGCGCCGAATCGATGACGGGCACGCCCAGCGTGTCCTGCAACTGGCGGTAGAAGCCGAACTCGAGCGTGCAGCCCAGGATGAGCGCCTCGGCGCCGTCCTCGTCGATGGCGCGGCGGCCCTGCGCGATCATGCGGCGCACGGTTTCGTCGCGGTCGCGCTGGAAGTCTTCCACGCCGAGTTCCAGCGCGCGGAACGAGGCGATCAGGTGCGCATAGCCGTACTCGCGCACGCGCGCCTCGATGCGCGGCACCCACTTGCGCCGGCCCACGATCACCGACACCTTCTGCGCCAGGTTGGACGCGACCTCGAACGAGGCTTGGCAGGGCGCGACCACCACCGTCTGACCGGAGATTTCGCGCGCCTCGACCAGCACCGGGTCGTAGAAGCAGCCGACCACCACGGCGTCGAAGCCCTGCTGCGCGGTGTCGCGCACGGCGCGCACGATGTCGGCGCCCAGCAGCGCCTCGTAGCTCTGGTACTCGACGTGGTGCTGCACCGAGGCGTTGCGCAGCGACACCACCTCGACCTCGGTGCCAGGGTTCTTCACCTGCGCGAACTCTTGCGCGAAGCGCGCGTTGTAGGTGTCGTTGCCGACGGCCCGGATCCAGCGGATGCGCAGTGTCATGTGGCTTCTCCGTTCAGGCCGGCGCGAAGGCTTCGCCCAGCGACTTCTCGAGCGGCCGGTACAGCTCGGGCATGAACATGGTGCGCGACAGCAGCAGCCGCGCGCGTGGCGCCACCAGCACGCGCAGCCGCGCGCCCTGGCGCACATGCGCCGACACCACGGGCTGGCCGTCGTCCGAGAAGGTCATGATCAGGTCGGGAAAGCGCGCGATGCGCTCGCCGCCCTGCGCCAGCAGCATGTACTCGTTGATGAAGCGCAGCGTGGTGCCGGCCGCGTCGTCGAGCTCGACCACGCCGACGTCCAGCCCTTCCTGCTGCTCGCAGCGGTAGCTGCGCACCGTGCCCTCGGCGACGAGGCGGCCGTCGAGCGAACGGGCCACGGCATCGACGCCGCCGTCCAGGAAGGCCTGGCCCAGCGCGATGGCGTGGCTGATGGCGCCCGGCGCGCCGTGCTGGCGCGCGTAGCCCACGGTCACGGGGTTGCGCGCCACGGCCACGAGGCCGCCCGCCTCCACCGAGGCGCGGCGCACCACGGCCGAGGTCTGTTCGAGCCGGCCCGACACCACGCCTTCGACATAACGGTGCGGCTCGCCGCCCGCGTAGGCCTGCACCGAGAGGTAGTCGGGCTCGGTGTGCAGGCCCAGCGCGCCCATCACGCTCGAGGGGTGGGCGCGGCCGTTGCACGCGAGGTCGATCACGGGCAGGCCGGTCATGGCGGCGTGAAACCAGCCGTTGACCGTGGTCTCGGCGCCGTTCTCGTTGGCATGCAACGCGACCAGCTTCTGGCCCGCCGGCAGCTCGCGCCGCAGCAGCTCCAGCGTGCGCAGCAGGTGCGCCGGCTGCACGTGCGGGTCGGGCGCGGCCGGCGCACCCACGAGGGCCATGGTGGCGGTGAGCGCGGCGTCGTCGAACTCGTCGACGCTCCACAGCTGCGGCGTGCCGACCTGCAGCGCCAGCCGCGCGGCGCGCTCGCCGGCCGCAATGAGCCCGCCGCCCCCGCCGCCGAGGATGGCGCCGCCCCAGATGGCCGCGCGGACGTCGTCGCTGGTCAGATTGCGTTTCATGGATTCGATTCCTGTGTGTGTGATGAAAGGAAAGAAGGAGAACTACTTGCGCAGGCTCTTCACCGCGCCCGAGAAGAAGCTGTACAGCGCGTCGCCCGCGATGACGCCGCCGGCGAACACCTCGAGCCGTTCGCGCGCAGCGGCGCCGAGCACGGCATGCACCGCGAGCCGGCAAGCGATGCCGGCGGCGACCATCCAGCCGGCCATCGGGCTGGCGATGAGCAGGCCGGTGGCGAACAGCACGCCCAGCTGCTGGCGCGGCCCGCCCGCCAGCTGCAGCAGCGCGCCGGGCACGGCCCACAGCGCCAGGTTGCGCGCGGTCTCGCCCGAGATGCCGGCCTTGATCGCGGCCACGTAGGCGGCGTTGATCGGCGCGGTCTGGTGGTTGGCGAAGAACAGCGGGTAGGCGCAGGCCACCACCACGATCGCCACGCCGAAGCCGACCATGCCGGCGATCATCTGTTCGCGCCGGCCTTCGAGTTCGAAGGCCGAGCCCGAGGCCTCGCCGCGCAGCAGGTGGCCGGCCTTGAGGTCGTAGCCCATGTCCGCAAAGGCCGGGCCGGTGGCGGCCGAGAAGCCGGCCAGCACCACCAGCGCCTCGGGCGGAAAGCCGATCAGGATGCCCAGCAGCAGCGAGATCAGCGCCACCGCGAAGGCCGGGAACCAGCCCGAGTGCATGGCCGCGATGCCCACGATGAGCTCGTGCACGAAGGCCGCGAAGGTGCCGTACACGATGAACAAGGCCAGCATGCCCGGCGACATGCCGGTGTAGATGCCGGTGCCCGCGCACAGCAGCACCATGATCGCGAGGTAGCCCGCGCCGCCCAGCTTGAGCGAGCGGCCGAGCACGCTGGCGCCGCGCGCCTCGGCCAGCGCCTCTTTCGTCGCGGCGGTGCTGTCAGTGTCGGCCGCGCGCCCGTGCTTCTTCAGCACCACGCGCGCCACCTGCACCAGCGCGACGAGGCCGGCGCCGATCATCATCCCGTGCGGCACGTAGCGCGTGCCGATGTCGAAGCCGAACAGCGGCGCCGAATAGCCGCGCACCAGCAGCCCGATGCCGAAGGCGGTCATGGCGCCGAGCCCGCCGATCAGCGCCACGCCGAAGGCCGACATCGGCAGCTTGAACACCGCGCCCGCCACGCCGGTGGCCAGCCCGCCCAGCAGCAGCCAGGCCTGCTTGCCGCCGCTGTCGCCTGCCTTGATGGCCTCGGCCGCGGCGATGCCCAGCGGCCACGGGTTCTTGGCCGGGAAGGCCGGCGTGTCGAACATGCGGTACAGCAGCCAGGCGTCGAGCAGCATCGCCAGGCTCACGCCGATGAGCATCGGCACCACCATCTGCGGCAGGCCGAACAGGAAAGGAATGCCGATCGGCAGGAACAGGCTGTTGGCCGCGCCGAAGGTGGCCGACGAGATGCTCGTCTGCGCCAGGTTCTGCGCATGCACCGAGCGAAAGCCCCGGAACATGGCCAGCGGCACGCGCGCCAGCGTCATGGCCGCGAGCGCGCCGATCAGCGAGGTGCTCGGCGTGATGCCCAGGCTGGCCAGCATCTGGATGCCGACGATGGCGCCGAACACGCTCAGCACCACCGTGAGGATCAGGTTGGCGGGCGCGAGCGCCTTGGGATGCAGCGCGGCCGGCGGCGGCGCGGTGTGCCCGGCGCCCTCGTCTTCCAGCGGCGCGACGGCGGTCACTTCATGGTGCATGGTCATTCCTTGTTAGTTCCATATTTTGGAACCATGTCCAATAAACTTGGACTGAATGATAAAACCGTACTTTCGGCTGTCAAGCGGGCGTTCACCCGGGTCGGCCGAAAAGACGCACCGGCGCCGAACCTATGATTCCCACCCCAACCTATCGAACACGATGAGCACCCTTGCCAACGCCATGGACGTCCTGAAGCTGATCGCGCGGCTGCGCCGCGACATCACGGTGACGGACGTCGTGACCGAGTTGGGCCTGCCCAAGAGCTCGGCCTCGCGCACGCTGAGCATGATGGCCGGCTACGGCTTCCTGGACCGCGACGCGGCCACGCGCGCCTACCGCCCGGGCGGCGTGATCATGGAAGCCTCGTACCACTTCCGCGCCTCGCGCAACACGGCCTCGCTGGTCGAGGAGGCGCTCGACGCGCTGGTGCGCGAGACGGGCTGCACGGGCTACATCAACGTGCTGGACGGCACCGACACGCTCGTGATCCAAATGCGCACCGGCGCCGGCGCGCTGCAGATCTACACGCCGCCGGGCAGCCGTGCCCCGGCCTACTCGAGCGCCATGGGCCGCGCGCTGCTGGCGCGCCTGGACGACGACGAAGTGGGCGCCCTGATCGGCACCAAGCTCGACCAGGGCCGCGGCCACGCACCGAAGACGCGCAAGGACCTGCTGGCGCGCCTGGCCGTGATCCGCGACACCGGCTGGGCCCTGTCGCGCGGCGAGTACGTGACCAACGTGGCGGGTATCTCGTCGGCGGTGCTCGACCCCGCCACGCGCCAGACCTACGCCTTCGGCATCGCGCTGCCCGCGGAGCAGCTGTCGGAAGCGCTGGTGGAGCGCTTCGGCGCCACCGTGCGCGACGCGGCCAGCAGTGTGGGCAAGCGCGTGGGCGATCCGTACTGGCTGGGCTTCGGGGCGACGACGCCGACCTGAGCACCGCGCCGGCGCAAGCCGCACGCCCCGCCGCGTTCACCGCTGCGGGGCTTTTTTCGTCCGCCGCATCCTGAGGCGTGGGTGCGCCAAGGCGGTGCTTCCGGGGGCCCGAACGCCCTTTCCAGAAGCCTCCAACCACCATTTCGGCTGGCATGCAATCTGCTAATACCCTGAGCAGATATTTCTCATATCTTACTAATATATTTAAAAACCAAGCCCTCAAGCCCTGGTTTCGACCGCTGTCCGCAGCGCCCTTTTCTTCTTTTTTCGAGGTACGCGTTCATGAGCAATCCCCGCTGGCAAGGCATCTTCCCCGCCATCACCACCAAGTTCCACGCCGACGAAAGCATCGACGCCGAGGGCACCGCCCGCCACATCGACTTCCAGATCCGCAACGGCATCCACGGCCTCGTCACCTGCGGCTCGCTCGGTGAAGCCAGCACGCTGACGCTGGAAGAAAAGCTGCAGGTCGCCAAGATTGCCCTGGAAGCCGCCGACGGCCGCATCCCCGTGCTGGCCAACGTCTCGGAGACCAGCACCCGCGAAGCCCTGCGCTACGTCGACGGCGCCAACAAGCTGGGCGTGGCCGGCTACATGGTCATGCCTTCGGTGATCTACGTGGCCGACGCGCGCGAAGCGATGCTCAACGTGCGCACCATCGCCAACGCGGCCCAGAAACCCATCATGGTCTACAACAACCCGGTGGCCTACCGCGTGGACCTCAAGCCCCAACACATGGTCGAGCTGGCCGACTGCGAGTGGATCGCGGCGATCAAGGAGAGCACCGACGACATCCGTCGCATCACCGACCTGCGCAACACGGTGGGCGACCGCTACCAGCTGTTCCTGGGCGTGGACGACCTGGCCTACGAAGGCCTGGCGCTGGGCTGCGACGGCCTGCTGGCCGGTGTCGGTTGCGCCTTCCCGCGCGAGACGGTCGCGCTGTACGACCTGATGAAGGCGGGCAAGTTTGCCGAAGCCCTGAAGCTGTACCAGTGGATGACGCCGATGCTGCACCTGGACGTGTCGACCAAGCTGGTGCAGAACCTCAAGCTCATCGACCTGCTGGTGGGCGTGGGCACCGAGCACATGCGCCGCCCGCGCCTGCCGCTCATCGGCGAGGAGCGCGCCTTCATCGAGAAGGTCGTCGCCAAGGCGCTGGCCACGCGGCCCGCGCAGTACCAGTCGGTCATGTAATCGCCGCGCGCACGACGCACCGCAAGGCCCAGAACACCATGCAAGAAAACGCCTTGAAAGAAAGCGGCGGCCTGTCCCGCCGCGTGCTCGACGCGTCGGACTTCGTCCTGCGCTGCGAGCGCCACCTGCTCAGCAGCCTCATGGGGTTGCTCATCGTGCTGGTGCTGCTGAACGTGGTCACGCGCTACGGCGGCTTTCCGCTCTACTGGGTGGACGAGGCCTCGGTGTACTGCGTGGTCTGGCTCACCTTCATCGGTGCGTCGGCGATGACGCGGCTGCGGCTGGACTTTGCGGTGACCCTGCTCACCGACAAGCTCGGCACCCGGGCCGCGCGCGTCGCCAAGGCCAGCGCCTCGGGCGGCGTGCTGCTGCTCGGGCAGGCCCTGCTCGCGATGTGCTGGCTGTGGATGGACCCGGCGGGCATCGTGCGCCACGGCTTCGACGCGAAGGAATTCGCGGCCGAGAGCTTCAACTTTCTCTACACCGAGCGCACGCAGACGCTCGACTGGCCGACGTGGGTGGTGCAGCTCATCCTGCCGATCTTCGCGCTCACCCTCAGCGTGCATGCGCTGGCCAACCTCTTCGAAGACCTCGGCCTGCAGCCCAAGCGCACGCACGACGAGTTCCATGTCGCCAACGCGGACGCCGTGAACTGAAATGCTGACCTCTGCCTTCTTCCTGCTGATCATGCTGGTCGGCGTGCCGATCGGTGCCTGCCTGTGCCTGTCGGGCATCGTCTACATCCTCAACTCGGGCGACACGGTGCTGTTCCAGTCGTTCCCGGTGCAGATGTTCGGCGGCGTCGACAGCTACAGCCTCATTGCGATTCCGCTGTTCATCCTCATCGGCGAGATCATGAACGGCGGCGGCATCACGCGGCGCCTCGTCGACCTCGCGCTGGCCTTCATCGGCTCGGTGAAAGGCGGCCTGGCCTACGTGAACATCCTGGCGAACATGCTGGTGTCGTCGATCATCGGCTCGGCCACCGCGCAGGTGGCGATCATGAGCCAGATCATGGTGCCCGAGATGGAGAAGCAGGGCTACGACAAGACCTTCGCGGCCGGCATCACGGTGTACGGCGGCATGCTCGGCCCGATCATTCCGCCCTCGGTGATGTTCGTGGTGTACAGCGTGCTCGCGCAGGTGGCGGTGGGCGACATGCTCATCGCGGGGATCATCCCCGGCGTGATCCTCACGGTGCTGTTCTTCATCGTCATCGCCGGCATGGGCGTGATCTACAACTACCCGCGCACCGAAAAGCGCACCGCCCGCCAGCGGCTGCACACGATCCTCACGGCCTGCCCGACGCTGCTCATTCCCATCGTGATCGTCGGCTCGATTCTCGGCGGCTTGGCCAACCCCACCGAATCGGCGGCGGTGGGCGCAGTGGCGGCGGTGCTGGTGGGGCGCTACGTGACCAAGGAATTCCGCTTCGCGATGATTCCGCAGATCCTTCTGAAGTCGGCGATCTACTCGGCGGTGGTGCTGTTCCTGGTGGCGGCGGCCGCGGTGTTCTCGTGGCTGCTGATCTACGGCAAGGTGCCGCAGGCCACGGCCGCATGGATTCAGACCGTGGCGAAGGACCCGATCGCCTTCCTGCTGCTGGTGAATGTGATCCTGCTGGTGATCGGCACCGTGATCGACGGCATTCCCGGTCTCATCATGACCGTGCCGATCCTCTTGCCCATCGCGACGGAGATCTACGGCATCGACCCGCGCCACTTCGGCGTGGTGGTGGTGATCAACCTCGTGCTCGGGCTGATGACGCCGCCGGTGGGGCTGAGCTTCTTCGTGGCGTCGGCGGTGACCGGCGCCAAGCCCGGAAAGATGTTCATCGTCACGCTGCCCTTCTTCCTGATCTGCTGCGTGGCGCTGGTGCTGCTGTCGCTGTTCCCGAGTCTGTCCCTGGCGCTCATCAAGTAAGCGCTGATCCGCGTTCCCGTTCATTCACCTCACCCCACAGGAGCTTCGCATGCCCCTCTCCCGCCGCCAGTTCGTCCAGGCCGCCGCCGGCACCGCCGCCGCGTCGACCACCCTCTTCGGCACCGTGTCGCGTGCCGCCGCCGCCAAGGAATTCCGCCTGGGCCTCATCACGCCCGCGGGCCACTCGTGGAACCGCGCCGCGGTGAGCTTCGGCGAGGCGCTGAAGAAGGCCACCGACGGCCGCCTGAGCGCCACGGTGTTCCATTCGGGCCAGCTCGGCAACGAGTCGGCCATGATGCAGCAGCTGCAGTCGGGCGCGCTCGACATGGGCTGGATTCAAGCCGCCGAACTCGGCTCGCGCGTGGCGAGCGTGGCGGCCATCAATGCGCCCTACCTCGTGCGCTCGACCACCAACGTCGCCTCGCTCGTGCGCACGTCCGCGGCGCTCAAGCTGCTCGACGTGCTGCCGCGCGAGACCGGCACCATCGGCCTGGGCTGGGGCATCACCGGCATGCGCGTGGTGTTCGCGACCAAGGACATCGCCTCGCCCACCGACCTGAAGGGCATGAAGCTGCGCATCAACCCCACGCCGGTGTACCGCGACTTCTACCAATTGCTGGGCGCTGCGCCCACGCCCATTCCCACACCGGGCGTGTTCGACGCCATGTCCAACGGCCAGGTCGACGGGCTCGAAGCCGACATCGAGTTCTCGTGGAACCAGCGCTTCGACCGCGTCTCGAAAACGCTGCTGCCGATGAACGCGCTGTTCATGCCCTTCGCGCCGCTGGTGTCGGGCCGCATCTGGCAGACGCTCGACGCGAAGGACAAGGCGCTCATCACCGACCTCGTGAAGCAGCAGCTCGACGCGCAGATCAAGGACATCGTGACCACCGAGCTGGGCCTCATCGACAAGTTCAAGGCCAGCGGCATCGCGATCAAGAACGCCAGCAACTACAACCCCGCGCCGGTCATCGCCGAATTCGACAAGGTCTGGCTGCCCAAGGCGCCGCAGATCGCCGAGCTGCGCAAGATCGGCGCCGCGCTCTGACGGCGGTCCACGGCCCGGATTCCCAGGCGCGGTGCACGCCGCACACGCCCTGGGCGGGCCACGCACCTCGGTGATTCACCGGAAGGGTTCGCACCAATCGCGTGCGGGCACCGTTTTTGCTTGAATGCCGAAGCATTCACATTCACGGAACCCGCATGAACAAGCGTCAACTGATCCAGTCCTTCCTCGCCGCCTCGGCCCTCAGCTTCGGCCTGTCTTCGGCCATGGCCCAGAGCCCGACGCCGATCAAGTTCCAGCTCGACTGGCGTTTCGAAGGACCGGCCGCGCTGTTCCTGCACCCCGCGGCCAAGGGCTACTTCAAGGCCGCCGGCCTGGACGTGACCATCGACGCCGGCAACGGCTCGGGCGGCACCGTGACGCGCGTGGCCTCGGGCGCCTACGACATGGGCTTTGCCGACCTCGCGGCGCTGATGGAGTTCCACGCCAACAACCCCGACAGCCCGAACAAGCCGGTGGCCGTGATGATGGTCTACAACAACACACCGGCCTCGGTCATGGCGCTCAAGAAGAGCGGCATCACCAAGCCGGCCGACCTCGCCGGCAAGAAGCTGGGCGCGCCGGTGTTCGACGCCGGCCGCCGCGCGTTCCCGATCTTCGCCAAGGCCAACAACATCGGTGCCGTGAACTGGACCGCCATGGACCCGACGCTGCGCGAGACCATGCTGGTGCGCGGCGACATCGACGCCATCACGGGCTTCACGTTCACCTCGCTGCTCAACCTGGAAGCGCGCGGCGCCAAGGCGGCCGACGTGGTGATCCTGCCCTACCCCGACTACGGCGTGAAGCTGTATGGCAACGTGATCATCGCCTCGCCCAAGCTGCTCAAGGACAACCCGGCGGCGGTGAAGAAGTTCCTCTCGGCCTTTGCCAAGGGCGCCAAGGAAGTCATCGCCAACCCGGCCCTGGGCATCGAGTCGGTGAAGGCGCGCGACGGCATCATCGACAGCAAGCTCGAGACGCGCCGCCTGCAACTGGCCATCGACACCGTCATCAACAGCGCCGACGCGCGCACCGACGGCTTCGGCGCCGTCAACGCGGGCCGCATGTCGCTCATGGCCTCGCAGGTCTCCGACGCCTTCAACACCAAGACGCGCGTGAGCCCCGACGCCGTGTGGACCGCGGCCATGCTCCCGCCCGCGGCCGAGCTCAGCGGAATCCTGCGCAAGTGATGGCGGCCGGCGCAACGACACCCGACGCAGCCGCCCCCTTCGTCGATTTCCAGGACGTCTGGCTCGCCTACAACGAAGAGTTGCTGCGCGCCAACCACTTCGCGGTCGAGGCCATCGACCTGAAGGTGACGCGCGGCGAGTTCATCGCCATCGTCGGCCCCTCGGGCTGCGGCAAGTCGACCTTCATGAAGCTCACCACGGGGCTGAAGATGCCCTCGATGGGCAAGATCCGCATCGACGGCCAGCCCGTGACCGGGCCGCTGAAGATCTCGGGCATGGCCTTCCAGGCGCCTTCGCTGCTGCCGTGGCGCACCACGGTCGACAACGTGCTGCTGCCGCTGGAAATCGTCGAGCCCTACCGCTCGAACTTCAAAGCGAAACGCAAGGAATACGAAGAGCGCGCCCGCCGCCTGCTGCAGAAGGTCGGCCTGGGCGGCTACGAGGACAAGTTTCCGTGGCAGCTCTCGGGCGGCATGCAGCAGCGCGCGAGCATCTGCCGCGCGCTCATCCACGAGCCCAAGATGCTGCTGCTGGACGAGCCCTTCGGCGCGCTCGACGCGTTCACGCGCGAGGAGCTGTGGTGCATCCTGCGCGACCTGTGGACCGAGCAGCAGTTCAACGTGATCCTGGTCACGCACGACCTGCGCGAGTCGGTGTTCCTGGCCGACACGGTGTACGTGATGAGCAAGAGCCCCGGGCGCTTCGTGGTCAAGCGCGAGATCGACCTGCCGCGCCCGCGCGAGCTGGAGCTGACCTACACCAAGGAGTTCACCGACATCGTGCTCGAGTTGCGCGGCCACATCGGCGCCATCCGCGGCAACGCCACCACCCCCTCCGCCGCGGCGGCGGCGCACTGAGGAGGCGGCAATGAAAAACAGCAAACAACTCGAGCGCTGGTCGCCGTGGCTGCTGCTCGTGGCGGTGCTCCTGCTGTGGCAGGTGATCTGCGCGGGCTTCGGCGTGTCGGACTTCATCTTTCCCAGCCCGCTGCGCATCTGGGAGCAGTTCTGGGAGTTCAAGGAAATCATCGCGGGCCACGCGTGGCGCACCTTCTGGGTCACGATGGCGGGCTTTGGCCTGGCGATCGTGGTGGGCGTGCTGCTGGGCTTCGTGATCGGCAGCTCGCGCCTGGCCTATGCGGCGATCTACCCGCTCATGACGGCCTTCAACGCCCTGCCCAAGGCGGCCTTCGTGCCGATCCTGGTTGTGTGGTTCGGCATCGGCATCGGGCCGGCGATCCTCACGGCGTTTCTGATCAGCTTCTTCCCGATCATGGTGAACATCGCGACCGGCCTGGCCACGCTCGAGCCCGAGCTGGAAGACGTGCTGCGCGTGCTGGGTGCCAAGCGCTGGGACGTGCTCATCAAGATCGGCCTGCCGCGCTCCATGCCCTACTTCTTCGGCTCGCTGAAGGTGGCGATCACGCTGGCCTTCGTCGGCACCACGGTGTCGGAGATGACCGCCGCCAACGAGGGCATCGGCTACCTGCTGATCTCGGCCGGCTCGGCCATGCAGATGGGCCTGGCCTTCGCGGGCCTGATGGTGGTGGGTGCGATGGCGATGATCATGTATGAGCTGTTCAGCCTCATCGAGAAGCACACGACAGGCTGGGCGCACCGCGGCTCGCAGAACGCATAAATAATGGGGGCATGACCCCCGAACAGATCACCCGCGCGCTGCGTCGCGCCGACGCCGTGGCGCGACGCGCCATGGCCATGGGCCGCCACCCCTTCGGCGCCGTGCTCGTCGCACCCGACGGCGAGACCGTTCTCGCCGAGCAGGGCAACATCGACACGGTGCACCACGCGGAGGCCACGCTCGCGCGCCACGCGGCGCAGAACTGGCCGCCCGAGTACCTGTGGCAGTGCACGCTGGTGACCACCTTCGAGCCCTGCGCCATGTGCGCGGGCACGAGCTACTGGGCCAACATCGGGCGCGTGGTGTACGGCGCGGAGGAATCGGCGCTGCTCGCACTCACCGGCGACCACCCCGAGAACCCGACGCTGAGCCTGCCCTGCCGCGAGGTCTTCGCGCGCGGACAGAAACCCGTCGAGGTGATCGGCCCCGTGCCCGAGGTGGCCGACGAGATGATCGCCACGCACCGGGGGTTCTGGGAATCGCGCTAGTGGACCCGCACGGCGTGTTCGCGCCTTACCTGGAACGCTGGAACCTCACCCCCGACGGCGAGGCCTTCACTTCGCTGAGCGGCACGCTGCTGCCCGTGCGCCAGCAGGGCGTGGCGGCCATGCTCAAGGTGTCGCACGAGGCCGAGGAGCAGGCGGGCAGCCTGTTGATGGCCTGGTGGAACGGCGACGGCGCCGCGCCCGTGCTGGCCCATGACGGCGAAGCCTTGCTGATGGTGCGCGCGCAAGGCACTGCCTCGCTGCCGCAGATGGTTCACGAAGGCCACGACGACGAGGCCACGCGCATCCTGTGCGCCGCCGCCGCGCGCCTGCACGCCCCGCGCGACACGCCGCCGCCCCCGACGCTGGTGCCGCTCTCGCGCTGGTTCGAATCGCTGTGGGCCGGCGCGGCCACGCACGGCGGCGTCTTCGACCACAGCGCACGCACCGCACGCGAACTGCTGACCGCACCGCGCGACGTGGTCGTGCTGCATGGCGACATTCACCACGGCAACGTGCTCGACTTCGGCCCGGCCGGCTGGCTCGCCATCGACCCCAAGGGCCTGCACGGCGAGCGCGGCTTCGACCACGCGAACATCCTGTGCAATCCGGACGGCGAGAGCGCATTGGCGCCGGGGCGCTTCGCGCGCCGCATCGAGGTCATCGCGGAGGCCACGGGCATCGAGCGGCGGCGACTGTTGCAATGGGTGCTGGCGTGGGCCGGACTGTCGTCGGTGTGGATGCTGGAAGACGGCGAGGCGCCCGGGAGCACGCTGGAGGTGGCGAAGCTGGCGGCTGCGGCGCTCGGGATCGCCGGCTAGATTCGGACGCATGTCTCGCCCCCACTCTTACCTCGATGTCCTCGCGCGGGTTCTGGCGCTGCCGCTGTCGGAAGGCCTTCCGTCTTCTGACGAGCGCTTTCATGCGGCATCGGCGGGTGCGGATGCGCTGATCGTCGATGTCGAGAAGCGCCGCTACCACCGCGTGCCCGATGCGCGTCCTCAGCGCTTCGATGACACGGCGCATGACGGCGTCGCGCAGGCAGCGCTGCAGCTTGAACACCGCGATGGCATCCGCACGATCGCGCTGGCCGCCCAGGACGACAGTTTCTGGACGCCGCTGCCCGATCCGCGCGTGATCGGCCTGCCGCGCATCGTGCAGCGGCACGACACGGCGTGGACGTCTCCGGCACCGCCGCCTTCAAATGCCCCTTCACGAACCAGCATCACCGACTGGCTGGGTTCGCTGGTCGCGCTGGCGGTGCTGGCCTTCTTTGCCGCCTTCGGTTTCAACGCACTGCGCTGGTCGTTGAGTGGAGGTCGGAACCTGCTGTGGCTGTTGGTGGGGCTGCCGGTGTTTCCGATCTTCACTGTGCTGACGCTCGTGGCCGCCTACACCCTTGTGCGACGCACCGTGCCGCCACCACGGCGCCGGGCACTGGAAGCGATTCACGTCGATCGTGGTGAAAGCTTTCGCCTCGGCGAGCCGATGGCGTTCAGGGTCGATGCCATGGTGCCGGTGTCCGTCGATGGCCAGCCCGCGCAGGCACCGCCGCAGATCCTCGCGGACCTCATCGTCCAGACCCTGAACGATCCGGCGGACGGTGATTGGTCGTTGAGGGATCAGTTCTGGGGCACGGGCAGTGCCGATGCTGCGCCATCGACGCCCACCGGCACAGGCGAACGCCGCGTGCACTATGCCGGCAGCGTGACAGCCACTCGCAGGACACCGCGCGCAGCACAGGAGCGTTGGTACCTGAAGCTTTCCACCAGCCTGGAAACGGGTGTCGAGCCTTTTCACATCGCCAGCCTTGCCACGCCTCCGTTGATCGCCCCCTACCAGATGGTGCAGCCTCCGGACCGCCAAGCGCAACTCGAGGCCCTGCTGCACAACACGGCATCGGACCTGATCCACGAGGCCTACAACGGCGAAGACGGCACGGCACTTCGCGACGACTTCACGCCCGAAGAGTGCCGAGCGGTGTTCACCATCGACGCCGACGCGCTGGTCGACCATGCGATGGCCACCCGCTGGTACGAAGGCAGGATCAGGGCCGAGCGAATCAGCAGCGATGGCTGCTTCTACATGCTGAAGGAAGGTCCGGCCTTCCAACTCATGTACACCGAGCGCCATGAGACCGTGACGGTGTGCGAGTCACCTGATCTGCGCAGCGTGGTGGGGCGCTACCTTTTCGCAGAGCATCTTTTTGTCGACCATCTGGCGGGTGCGGAAACGATCAAGGTGCTGCGGCCCCGCATCTACTAACCCAGCCGCAGCGACGCCTCATCCCGCCAATAGGCCACCGCCGCCAGCCACCCTTCCCACACGCACCCATTGCAGCCGCGCCCGCAGCAGGTGGTGGGCTCCGGCGGCGGCGCACGCATCGCCACCCCTTCGGCATCGAGCATCGCCTGCACGCGCGCGATCAGCGCTTGCGCGCCGGCAAGGTTCGTGGGTTCGGGCAGCCGGTCGATGGCGTTCATGACAAGCGGCTCCTCTTCAGGCCTCGAGGTTCATCAGTTCGAGCCGCATCTTCGCGCCGCCCGATTCGCTCGAGCCGATGCTCAGCTGGCCGCGATGCAGCCGCGCCACCTCGGCCACGAGGTGCAAGCCCAGCCCGGCGCCGCGCCCGCGCGGCACGAGCCGGTGGAACGGCGCCACCACGCGCTCGCGGTCGGCCTCGGGGATGCCGGGGCCCGAGTCGCGCACCTCGATGCACGAGGGCTCGCACAGCCGCACCTGGATGTCGCAGCCCGGCCCGCCGTGCTCGATGGCGTTCTGGATCAGGTTGGTGAGCGCGCGTTCCAGCGAGGGCGCATCGCCGCGCACCGTGAGCGGCTGCGGCGCGTCGACCGACAGCGTGCAGCGGCTGCGGATCGCGAGCGGCGCGATGTCGGCCGCCACGCGCTCGCACAGCGACTTCAGCTCCACCTGCTGGTCCAGCGACAGGCCGTGGTCGAGCCGCTGCAGGTCGAGCAGCTGCTCGGCCAGCGTGGCCAGCCGCGCCGAGGCCTGCATGAGCTTCATCTTCAGCGGGTCGTTGGGCAGGCCTTCGAGATGGATCTGCAGCGTGGTGATCGGCGTGCGCAGCTCGTGCGCGGCATCGGCCAGGAAGCGCTCCTGCCGGTCGTAGCCTTCATTGAGTCGGTCGAAGGCGCGGTTGACCGCGTTGACCAGCGGGCGGATCTCGCTGGCCACGTTGGCCAGCGGCAGGCGGGTGGTGCGCTCGTGCACGTCGATGCCCTCGGCATGCTCCGCCGTGGCCACCACGCCCTTCAGGCCGCGCTTCACGACGAACGGCGTCGCCAGGATCACGCCCAGGCAGGTCACGAGCGCCATCGGCGCCACCAGGAACAGGAAGGCGATGCCGGTGCCCTTGAGCGTGTTCTCCACCGTGAGCGGGCCGCCGGTCTGCGCCATCACGACCACCGGGCCGGCGCGCGATTCGATGCGCTCGAAGCGGGCCTTGGGGCGGGTGCCGTCGCTCTCGGGATCGATGGCCACGCGCTCGGTGTCGTCGAGCGCATCGAGCAGCCGCAGGTAGGTGGGCGGCACCTCGCCGTGGCGCAGCTGCACGCCGTTCGGGTCGCGCACGATGAACCAGAACTGCGGGTCGGCCTTCTGCAGCCGCCGCAGCGCGCTCGTGGGCTCGACCACCAGCTGGCCGTCGGCGCCGCGCATCAGGGCGCGCTGGATGGCGGCCACCGTCTCGTGGCCGGTCTCGTCGACCACGCGGCCCAACGCCCACGCCAGCCCGAGGAAGCCGCCCATCACCAGCAGGCCGACCACCACCTGCAAGAGGATCAGGCTCCAGATCAGCCGCCAGCGCAGCGAAAGCAAACTGAGGCTCATGCCGACTGCGGCGCGCACATCAGGTAGCCCACACCGCGGATCGCATGGATCTCGACCTGCGCGCCCGCCTTGTCGAGCTTCGAGCGCAGGCGCGAGACGTGCGTGTCGAGCGCGTTCGACTGGATGTCGTCCTTGTGGCCGTACACGCGGTCCTGCAGGGCCTCTCGCAGCACGGTGCGGCCGCGGTGTTCGAGCAGCGTCTCGAGCACCAGCAGCTCGCGCCGCGGCAGCGTGAGGCAGGCCTCGCCCACATGGGCCTGGCGCGTGTGGTGGTCGAAGCGCAGCTGCCCGAGCGTCATGATGAAGTTGGCGCGCACCGCGGGGCGGCGTGCCAGCGCGCGCACGCGGGCCAGCAGCTCGTCCATCGAGAAGGGCTTGGCCAGGTAGTCGTCGGCGCCGCCGTCCAGGCTCAGCACGCGCTCGGCCACGTCGGTCATGGCGGTGAGCACGAGCACGGCGCAGGCGATGTGGTTCTGCGCGAGGAACGCGACGAGCGAGAGGCCGTCGCCGTCGGGCAGGCCGCGGTCGAGCACGACCACGTCGTAGGGCGCGCCGAGCGCGGCCTCCTCGGCCGCGCGCAGCGAGCTCGCCACATCGACCACCGCCTGGTTCTGGCGCAGCGCCGACGCGAGCGCCTGCGCCAGGTCGGCTTCGTCTTCGACAAGCAGGATTCTCATGGGGGGGATGGGGAGGGACCGGACAGGCGGGTGATTCTAGAGAGCCCTCGCATGAGGTAACGCAATGTTCACGCAATGCATGCGCCTACGCTGTGGCGCTTCCCTCTCCTGAAAGCGCACCGGTGACGCTGCCCTCCCGCCCGAACCCCGCCGCCCTCCCCGTCACGCCCTGGCACCTGGCGCTGGGGCAGCGCTTCGCCACGCTGTGGGTCGTGAAGATGATCGGCACCACGCTCGGCATCTCGGGCTTCTTCGTCCTGTACTTCTGGGTGATGCATCACCCGCCCTCGGTGCCGACGGTGATGCCGCTCACGGCCATCGACCACTGGGTGGACGTGAGCGACGACGCGATGCTGCTGTACAGCTCGCTGTGGTTCTACATCTCGCTCGCCCCGGCCTTCACGAAAAACAAGGCCGAGCTGTGGGCCTGCGCACGCGGGGCCGCGCTCATGGCCGCCATCGGCCTGGCGGTGTTCTGGTGCTTTCCGACGGTCGTGCCGAGCTTTGCGATCGACTGGTCGCAGTACCCGGCGCTGCAGTTCCTCAAGAGCGCCGATGCGGGCGGCAATGCCTTCCCGTCGCTGCATGTGGCCTTCGCCGTGTTCGCGGCCGTGTGGCTCGGCCGCCAGCTGCGCAGCGTGCAGGCGCCCGCGTGGACGCAATGGGTGAACGTGCTGTGGGCCGCGGGGATCGTCTACTCGACGCTGGCCACGCGCCAGCACGTGCTGCTCGACGTGCTCGGTGGTGTGCTGCTGGCGGGCCTGGTGTGCTGGCGGCGTGCGCCGCGTGCACGTTTGATACTGGCTGAGGCCTGAGCAGAGCTGTCAGGCTGGATCCTTCAAGAACCACCGCGGAACCGGCTTTGCCGGGCCGCCGGTGGTGCCCCCGGTAGGGGGTTGGCGCAGCGACACGAAGTGCGCGTAGCCTGGGGGCGAGCCTAGTTCACCAGAAGATCCAGAGGGCGAGGCCGCCGAAGATCGTCCACTTCACGAGGTAGTACGCGCGCTTGTCCCAGGCCTTCAGCCGCTTGCCGACCACGCGGATCTGGTAGATGTACTTGAAGGCGCGGTTCAGGCCGCCCGTCTTGTCGCCCGCATCGTTGGGCGAGGCGGCGGCGGCCAGCAGGTTCTTCGCGAACCAGCGATTCACGGCGCTGGCCCAGCGGTACTTGAGCGGGCGCTCGATGTCGCAGAACAGGATCACGCGGTCGTGGTCCGTGGTGTTCTCGGCGTAGTGGATGTAGGTCTCGTCGAACACCACGGCCTCGCCGTCGCGCCAGTGGTAGCGCTGGCCGTCCACGTCGATATAGCAGCCTTCGACGCCCGGCGTCCACAGGCCCAGGTGATAACGCAGCGAACCGGCGAACGGGTCGCGGTGGCGCACGAGGCGGCTGCCCGGGGGCAGCTCGGCGAACATCGCGGCCTTGATGGTGCCGATGCCTTTGAGCAGCTCGGTGGTGCGCGGGCACAGCACGGCGGCCGAGGGGTGCGCATCGTCGTACCACTTCAGGTAGAAGCGCTTCCAGCCGCTCTTGAAGAAGGAGTTGAAGCCCACGTCGTTGAACTGGCTCGAGGCCTTGATGCTGCCGCCGTTGCGCATGGCCAGCGCCTCTTCGCGGATCACTTCCCAGTTTTCCTCGAGGATGCGCATCTCGGGGAACTGCGCAGGCGACAGGTACGGCGTACCGGGCACCTTCGAGAAAAGGTACATGAAGACGTTCAGCGGCGCCAGGAAGGTCGAGTGATCAGAGAGCTGTCTGAAGAACTTGTGCCGGACCTGGCCACGGAAGTGAACGTAGAGTGCGCTGAGCACGAAGATGGCAAGAATGACCCACTTCATTGGTGAAAGTGTCCTGTAGACGAGCGCCGGGGGAGCCGGCTAGTGTAAATCCTTGCCCCGGAACAGGCCCGGCCGGGGCCTTTTCCCCCGGGCTCAGGCGCCGACGAGCAAAGGCTGCGGCACGTCGGCCTGCGCCAGCGGCAGCCGCACCGTGGCCAGCAGGCCGCCGCCCGGGGCCTCGCCCAGCACCGCATCGCCGCCGTGCCGGTCGACCACCGACTTGACGATGGCCAGGCCCAGCCCGCTGCCGCTTTGCGTCTGGTCGGGGTTGCGGAAGAAGCGGTCGAACACGCGTTCGCGCAGCGCGGGCGGAATGCCCGGGCCCGTGTCGGCCACGGTCAGCAACGCCCGTGCGCCCTCGCGCGCCACGTGCACCGTCACGGTGGCGCCGCAGGGGCTGTACTTGATCGCGTTGTCGATCAGGTTGTCGATCATCGAGACCAGGCTCTCGCGCTCGCCGAGCACCGGCACGGCGTCGTCACACACCAGTTCGAGCTCCACGCCGCGCGCACGCGCCAGGCCCTCGATCATGGCCAGCCGGTCCTGCACCAGCCCGTCGAGCGACAGCATCACGGGCAGCGCGTTGGTGGCCACCGCGTCGCTGCGCATGAGCTGCAGCAGCTGCCCCACCAGCCGGGCCGCGCGGTCGTTGCTGCGCAGCAGGTTGGCCATGAGTTCGCGCTGGCCCTCGTCGCTGCTCTGCTCCTTCAGCGCCTCGACGTTCACGCGCATGGCCGCCAGCGGCGTGCGCAGCTCGTGCGCCGCATCGGCGATCAGGCTGCGCTCGCGCGTCGTGCTGTCGCGCACCCGCAGCAGCAGGCTGTTGATGCTCTGCACCATCGGCTTGAGCTCCTTGTGCGGCGGCGTGTACGACAGCGGCGTCAGGTCGTCGGGACCGCGCTCGGCGGTCTCGCGGCTCACCTGGCGCCACGGACGCAGCGCCAGCCGCACCGACAGCCACGCGGGAAAGACGAGAAACGGCAGGCTGATCACCAGCGGCAGCAGGTAGTAGCCGCGCGACAGCACGGTGACGGCCAGCCGCCACACGCTGGGCTCGGCCAGCACCACGCGGGTGTCGGCGATGGGCGAGGCCATCGTGCGCGCGCGCCACTCGCGGCCGCCCGCGACCACGGTCTCGTTGCGGTCGGGCACCGAGTTCAGCAGCACGGGCACACCGGCGCGCGAGTTATAGATCAGCTTGCCGCGCTGCCACACCTGCATGACCGCCAGGGCTTCGTTGGTTTCGTCGCCGTCGCTGAGCGCCTCGATGAGCGCGGCGTCGAAGGCCTCGAGCGCCTCTCGTTGCCGCTCGGGTTGGTCCTCCAGCTTCTGCGCAATGGAGATCGCCGCCTTGAAGATGCTGGTGAACCGGAGCAGCCCCGGGTCCTTGTAGGAGTCGTACAGCAGCAGCCCCACGGCCGAGGTCCACAGCAGCGCGACCACGGCCATCTGCGCCACCAGCAGGCGGCGCATCAGGGACGGCTGGTTCCAGTTCTTCCAGCCGCGCGCCAGCTGGCGCATCATTTCGACGGGCTCCGCACCAGCGACTGGGTGTCGATCACATAGCCGATGCCGCGCACCGTGCGGATGTAGCCCTGCCCGATCTTCTTGCGCAGGTTGGAGATGTGCACCTCGAGCGAGTTGCTGCCGTTGGCCTGGCCGCCGGGCAGCACCTGCTCTTCCATCACGCGGCGCGTGACCACGCGGCCGGTGCGCTTGAGCAGCAACGCGAGCAGGTCGAACTCGCAGCGCGACAGCTCCACCGGCTCGCCATCGACGATCACGCCGCGCGTGGGCTCGTGCAGTGCCAGGCCGCGCATGCGGATGGTCTCGTCGTTGAAGCCGTAGCTGCGCCGCGCCAGGGCCCGCACGCGCGACAGCAACTCGGCCAGTGCGAAGGGCTTCACGAGGTAGTCGTCGGCGCCGTCGTCCAGGCTGCGCAGGCGGTCGTTGAGTGCATCGCGCGCACTCAGCACCAGCACCGGCAGGATCTGGCGGGTGCGGCGCAGGCGCAGCAGCAGGTCGAGCCCGTCGCCGTCGGGCAGGCCCAGGTCGAGCAGCACCATGTCGAAGGCGCCGTTGTCGAGCGTGCGCAGCGCGTCGTCGAGCCTGCGGACCCACACCACATCCAGGCCCTGGTTGGCGAGCGCAATGCGCACGCCGTTGCCAAGATCAAGATCGTCCTCAACAAGCAAAAGATTCATGGGAAGGATTCCAAGCGAACAAGCCCGGTTCCGGGAAGTGGCCGAAGTATCTGCCACACCCCGTCGTTGCGCTTCAGGAAGCCTTCATGAAGGCTGCAGGGCTTCTTCAGGCGGCGTGCCCACACTGCAAGGCTCCTGTTTTCTTCTTCCTGCCTGGAGCCCCGACGTGCCTCGCCCCTGTCTTTCCACGGTCCGCCCGCACTGGGCGAACCCGCTTCACTTCCAGCGCCGCGACCTGCTGCGCGCCGTGCTCCTGGGCAGCGCGGCTGGGCTGGCCGCTTGCGGCGGTGGTGGCGGCGGCAACGCCGGCACTGCCCCCATCGGCAACGACCTTCCCGTGGCGGCCACCGACCGCCGCGTGAAGGTGTCGAGCACGCCCGACGTCTCGCTGCAGGTGCGCGACTGGCAGCGCAGCGACGACGGCGGTCCCGTGCTCGTGCTGCTCGCCGGCCTCGGCGGCAACGCGCGCTGCTTCGACAGCCTGGCGCCCGCGCTGGTCGCGGCCGGCGCCGCCTCGCGCGTGCTCGCCGTGAGCCGGCGCGGCTACGGCCTGTCGGACAAGCCGCTGCCGGTGAAGAGCGCCACGCAGCACTACGAGGTCGACACGCTGGTCGACGACCTGGCCGCGCTGTGCGATGCGCTCGGCCTCACGCGTGTGGTGCTCGGCGGCCACTCGATCGCGGGCAACGAACTCACGCGTTTCGCGGGCCGCTTTCCCGAGCGGGTGCGCGGCCTCGTGTACCTCGATACCACCTTCGACTACACGAAGGACGCCGACACCGGTGGCGAAGACCCGCCGCTGAACCGCCGGCTCGACGAGCCCGCGCCCACGCCCGAGGACGGCCGCTCGATGAAGGCGGCCATTGCGTACCTGCGACGCAAGTCCAAGAACTGGTGGCCCGCGCTCGAGGCCAACCTGCGCGACGCGCTCGACGAGTTGGCCGACGGCAGCGTGCGCCCCAACACGCCCGACGCCGTGGAAACCGCGATGGACACCGCAGCCCACCGCTTCTCGCCCGACTACCGGCCGGTGCGCGCGCCGGCGCTGGTGGTGACCGCGCTGCCGTTCGACCAGCGCGACCTGTTCCCCTGGCTCGAACGACCGCTCGACGCGCAGACCGGCCAGGACGCCGCAGACTTCCTGCGCATCTTCCGCCGCGTGCGCCGCGCCGACGCCGACCGCCTGGCCGCCGCGCTGCAGACCTCGCACCGGCTCACGCTGGACCACTGCAACCACACCGACTTCTTCATGGAACGCGAGGCCGAGGTGGTGCGCGCGATCCAGTCGATGCGCTGGGCCTGATCCTTACTGGCGCAGCAGCTTGATCAGCGCCGCCAGTTCCTCGCCGCCGAGCCCCGCCGCATCGGCGCGCCGGAACAGGCCCGCGGCAAAGGCCGGGAACTCGGTGTTGATGCCCGCCTCCTGCGCGGTCTGCAGGATGCGCTGCGTGGCCTCGACCGAGATGCGCATCGGGCTCTGCGTGATCGCGAAGTCGCCCGACTGGATGACCGCGCCCTCGTGCTGGAGAAAGCCCGCGAAGGTCGGCATGATGCCGGCCACGATGCGGCCGTACTCGGCCACGTCGAAGCCTTCGTGCTCGGCAATGCGCGCGCCGTGCAAAAAGCCGAGCATCGTGCCGTAGATGCTGGACAGCGTGGCCAGGTCCATGGCCGCGGCCGCGCTGGCCTTCTCGCCGAGGTAGACGATGCCGCCGGCCAGCACCTTCAGCAAGGGTTCGGCCTCGGCGAACACGGCCTGCGCACCCGACACCAGCAGCGGCGTGTCGGGCCGGCCCATCTGGTCCGGCGCGGCCTGGATCGCGCCTTCGAGGTACGCGGCGCCGTGGCGGTGCGCCCAGGCCTCGGCCTCGCGCGCGTCCTTCGGGCTGCCGGTGGTGAGCTGCGCGAGCAGGCGGCCGTCCATGGCGGCGGCCACGCCGTCCATCGCGAAGATCGCGTCGGCGGCGCGGTAGTCGTACACGCACATCACGGCCATGCGGCTCGCGCGCAAGGCCTCGGCCGCGCTGCGCGCCAGCACGGCGCCGCGGGCGACCAGCGCGTCGGCCTTGTCGGCCGTGCGGTTCCACAGCGTGACCTTGTAGCCCTGGTCGAGAAAGAGCCGTGCGATGACGACGCCCATGGCGCCCAGGCCCAGAACCGAAACTTCCTTCTTGTTGCTCATGGCAATCCGATGCAGTGGTTGATGACGCCTGCATGGTAGAAATTGCACTTCCACATGGTCAAGTACCTACGATAAAGTAAGGTACTTACCAAATGGGAAGTATTGGAATCGCAAGGAGCAAGAGATGGCAGCGAAGAAGCCCTACAACTGCGGCATCGGCCCCGCGTTCGAGGTCATCGGCGGCAAGTGGAAAGCCGTCATCCTGTGGGAGCTGCACCTGCAGCCTTACCGCTTCGGCGAGCTGAAGCGGTTGCTGCCCGAGGTCAGCGAGAAGATGCTGATCCAGCAGCTGCGCGAGATGGAAACCGACGGCCTCGTGCACCGTGAGGTGTTCCACGAAGTACCGCCGCGCGTCGAGTACTCCGAGACCTCGCTCGGCGCCACGCTCAATGCGGCGCTGGGGCCGCTGGCCGATTGGGGCGACCGCTATGCCAAGCGCGTGGCGGCGGCGCGCAAGCAGGCCGAAGCGGCCAAGTAAGGGCGCAACGCGCTCAGTCGGCCCAGCCGGTTTCGATCTCGGTCTTGACCTCGGTCATCAGCTTGTGCACCGGGCACTTGCCCGCCACGCGCAGCAGCTCGTCGCGCTGCGCCTCGGTCAGATCGCCCGTCAGGCGCAGGCCCGACTTCAGGCGGTAGATGCCCTTGCGCTCCTCGCTGTCATCGCGGTCGACCACGACCTCGATGTCTTCCACCGGAATGCCCTTGCGGCGCGCATAGAGCAGCACCGTGAGCGCCTTGCAGGCCGCGAGCGACGCGTCGTACAGGTCGTGCGGCTCGGCACCGCCGTCGCTGCCGCCGCCCGCGGGCGAGGCATCGACAGGGATCTCGTGGTTGCGGATCTTGAGGATGTGGCGCGTGCCGGTGGTGCCGTCGCGGCGGATCGAGAGGGTCATGCCGATGTCCTTGAAGAGGTGGAAAGAAAGCTCAGGCCAAGTCTTTCACATACAGGATGGTCGTGAATCCGCTGTGCCATTCGAGGTCGGGGTAGCGGCCGGCCTCGCGGTAGCCGAGCGCGCGATACAGGCCCTGGCTCTGCGTGTTGAAGGTGTCGGTCTCGAGCCGCGCCCGCGCCACGCCGTCGGCGCGCATGCCGGCTTCGGCATAGGCCATGAGCGCGCGGGCGATGCCCTTGCGCTGGTGCGCGGCGGGCACGTGCAGGGCCTGCACGAAGTCGTGTTCCCAGTGCACCATGCCGACCACCTCGCCATCGAGTTCCGCCACGAAGAAGGCCGGGCCGCTCTCGTCGATGTAGCCCACGGGCTCGCCGCTGTCGGCATAGGCCTTCGCGGCCTCGGGCGTGAGCTGCGGCAGCCAGGTGCTCGCGAAGGTGTCGTCGAGGATGGCCTTCACCGCGTCGAAGTCGGCCAGGCGCCAGGGCCGGATGACGATAGCGCCAGCGCTCACCGGTCCACCGCCAGCATCAGCGTTTCCTTGATCTCTTCCATCACCACGTAGCTGTGCGACTCGGCCGCCACCGGCAGCTTCTTGAGGATGTCGCCCAGCAGGTGCCGGTACTCGCTCATGCCGCTCAGGCGCGCCTTCACGAGGTAGTCGAAGCTGCCCGACACCAGGTGGCATTCGAGCACCTCGGGCATGTGCAGCAGTTCCTGCTTGACCTTGTCGAACACGTCGCCCGACTTGGCCGAGAGCTTGATCTCCACGAACACCAGCAGCGTCTTGCCCAGCGCCTCGGGCGACACGTGCGCGTGGTAGCCGGTGATGACGCCGTCGCGCTCCATGCGCTTGACGCGCTCGGCGCAGGGCGAGGCCGACAGGCCGATGCGCTCGGCCAGTTCGGTCATGGAAATGCGGCCCTGGCGCTGCAGCAGGTCGAGGATCTTGCGGTCGATTCGGTCGAGTTCGGGCATTTCACTCCGCGCGGGGCCTTGGACGGTTTTCGGCAGAGATTTTCACGGCCAAAGACCTAAAAACAATGGAATCCACTGCATTGTGCACTTTAGATTCACATCATTCCATTCAGATCAGCGGATACACCATGAAAGTCATCGTTCTCGGCGGCGGCGTGATCGGCACCACCACGGCGTACTACCTCGCGCGCTCCGGCGCCGAAGTCACCTTGCTCGACCGGCAGGCCGGTCCGGCCGAGGAAACGAGCTTCGGCAACGCCGGCCAGGTGTCGCCCGGCTACTCGACGCCGTGGGCTGCACCCGGCATTCCGCTGAAGGCGATCAAGTGGATGTTCCAGAAGCACGCGCCGCTGTCGATCCGCCCGGACGGCACGCTGTTCCAGCTGCGCTGGATGGCCGCCATGCTGCGCAACTGCTCGCCCGAGCGCTACGCCGTGAACAAGGAACGCATGATGCGCGTGGCCGAATACAGCCGCGGCTGCCTGCAGCAGCTGCGCGCCGACACCGGCCTGCAGTACGAGCACCGCACCGGCGGCACGCTGCAGCTGTTCCGCACGCAGGCGCAGCTCGACGCGGTGCAGCGCGACATCGCCGTGCTCGAGGAATGCGGCGTGCCCTATGAACTGCTCGACCGCGACGCCCTGGCGCGCGTCGAACCCGGCCTGGCCGGCGCGCGCGACCGCCTCACGGGCGGCCTGCGCCTGCCCAACGACGAAACCGGCGACTGCCACCTGTTCACGCGCGGCCTCGCCGAGATCGCGCACGGCCTGGGCGTGGACTTCCGCTTCGGCCAGACCATCGACGGCCTGGAGACCGACGGCGGCCGCATCACCGGCGTGCGCACGCGCGCCGGCAAGATCCTCACGGCCGACCGCTACGTGATGGCCTTCGGCAGCTACTCGCGCGCCGCCATCGCCTCGCTGGGGCTGGACATTCCGGTGTACCCGGTCAAGGGCTACTCGCTCACGGTGCCGCTGCTCGACGAATCGCTCGCCCCGCAATCGACCGTGCTCGACGAAACCTACAAGGTGGCCGTCACGCGCTTCGACAACCGCATCCGCGTGGGCGGCATGGCCGAGCTCGGCGGCTTCGACCTGCGCCTGAATCCGGCGCGCCGCGCCACGCTCGAGAAGGTGGTGAGCGACCTGTTCCCGGGCGGCGACCTGCCCAACGCCAGCTTCTGGACCGGCCTGCGCCCGATGACGCCCGACAGCACGCCCATCGTCGGCGCCACGCGCTACCCCAACCTGTTCCTGAACACGGGCCACGGCACGCTGGGCTGGACCATGGCCTGCGGCTCGGGCAAGCTGATCTCGGACCTGGTGACGGGCCAGCGGCCGGAGATCCGCACAGATGGATTGGCGATGGACCGCTACACGCAAGGGCCGTCGCGTTCGGCGCGCCCGAGCCCGACGACGGCGCCGGCCTGACCGACGCCGGGGATGCGACGGGCCGCGCAGGCCCGTCGCTGACTTACTCGTCGCTGGCGTCGTTGCCCGTCATCGCGAGCACCTCTTCGACAAAGGCCTCGAAGCGCGGCAACGCGGCGGGCAGCCCGTCGAGCGAAGCAGCCTCGCCCGCATCGAAGAAATGCGGCGCTTCGGCGGGCATGGCGACCCACTCCCCGCCTTCGACCAACAGCCCCAGATACCCGTCCGCCGTCGGCAGATAGAACAGCCCCGCGCTGTCGAGCACGCGCTGGCCGTCGGCCTCGCCGCGCCCCCAGCGCACGCCGTGGCGCGCGAGGTGGTCGCTGATCCAGCCGTCGCACACGTGCGTGTCGCGCCAATTGGCCTGGCCATCGAATACGGCGAGCACGGGCATGGGGCGTCCTTCGCTGAAGCGTGGTGAATTACTGCAGGAAGCTGGGCTTGGCGTAGCCCTGGAACTTGCTGTCGACCACCGTCTTGAATTCCTTCGAGCGGTAGGCCTCGGCGATGTCCTTGGCCCAGGCGGCGTTCTTGTCGGCGCTCTTCACGGCGACCACATTCAGGTAGTAGTCGGGCGTCTTCTCGAGCACCACGGCCTCGGTGAGCTTCAGGCCCGACGAGATCGCAAAGTTGCCGTTGACGATGGCGTACTCGGTGTCACCCAGCGAACGCGGCAGCTGCGCGGCCTCGAGCGGAATGAACTTGAGCTTCTTCGGGTTCTCGGCCACGTCCTTCTCGGACGCGCGCAGCGGATCGATGCCGGCCTTGATCGTGACCAGCTTGTTCTGCTCCAGCAGCACCAGCGCGCGCGCCAGGTTGCTCGGGTCGTTCGGCAGCGTCACGCGGTCGCCTTCCTTCACGTCGGCCAGCGTCTTGCGCTTGGTCGAGTACACGCCCATGGGCGCGATCGGGCCCTGCACCAGCTCGGCGAGGTCGAGCTTCTGGTCGGCCGAGAACTTCTGCAGGTAGACGCGATGCTGGAAGAAATTGGCGTCGAGCGAGCCCTGGGCCAGCGCGAGGTTGGGCTGCACATAGTCGTTGAACTCGACCAGCTTCACCTTGTAGCCCTTCTTCTCGAGGATCGGAATGATGCCGGCCTTGAGCTGGTCGGCGTTGGAGCCGGCGGTGCCGCCGATCACGAGGTTCTTCTTGGCGTCCTGCGCCTGCGCCGACAGCGAGAGGCCGCCGAGCGACAGCGCGACGAGGGAAACGGCGAGAACGGAACGGCGCAGCAGTGCGGTTTTCATGGAATGGACAGAAAGATGAGAGAGGAAAAAGAAGAAAGGGAAATCAACGCTTGTCGAGTCGGCGCGCCGTGGTGTTGCCCACGAACTGCAGGATCTGCACCAGCACCACGAGCAGCGCCACGGTGAGCACCATCACGTCGGTCTGGAAGCGGTAGTAGCCGTAGCGGATCGCCAGGTCGCCGATGCCGCCGCCACCCACCACACCGGCAATCGCCGAGTACGACAGGAAGCTCACGGCCAGCACGGTGAGCGCGAGCACCAGGCCCGAGCGCGCCTCGACCACCAGCACGCGCCAGACGATCTGCAACTCCGACGCGCCCATGGCGTGCGCCGCCTCGATCACGCCGCGCGGCACCTCGCGCAGGCACTGGTCGACCAGCCGCGCAAAGTACGGAATGGCCGCGAACGACAGCGGCACCGCGGCCGCCAGCGGGCCGATGGAGGTGCCCGCGATGATCCGCGTGAACGGCACCAGCGCCACCAGCAGGATGATGAACGGGAAGGAACGCACCGTGTTCACGATCCAGTTGAGGATGTGGAACGCCGGCTTGTTCTCGAGCGACTGGCCCGGGCCGAGCAGAAACAGCAGGATGCCCAGCGGGCCGCCGATGAGCACCGCCGCCGACAGGCCGATGGCCAGCATCAAGAAGGTCTGGCCCGTGGCCGTCCACAGCTCGGGAAGGATGGGGGTGATGTTCTCAAACATAGGCCAGCTCCTGCGCGTTGCGCTGTGCGGTCGCCACGCGCGGCGCCACGGGTTCGCGCGCCTCGCGTTCGCGGCGACGCACCAGTTCGTCGATCTCGCGGCCCAGCGCGGTCTTGCGTTCCTCGCTCGGCGCATCGACGGCGAACTGCTCGATGAGGCGGCCCTTTTCGAGGATGGCCACGTTGCGGCACAGCACCTCGACCACCGAGAGCTCGTGCGTGACGATCACGATGGTCACGCCGATCTTCTGGTTGATGTCGCGCAGCGTTTCGAGCAGCGCGCGGGTGGTTTCGGTGTCGAGCGCCGAAGTGGGCTCGTCGCACAGCAGCACCTGCGGGCGCGGCGCCAGCGCGCGGGCGATGGCCACGCGCTGCTTCTGGCCGCCCGAGAGCTGAGCCGGGTAGGTGTCGATCTTTTCGGCCAGGCCGACGAGATCGAGGCACTCGCGCACCCGCTCGTTGATCTCGGCCTTGGAGTGGCGGCCATGGATCTTCAGCGGGAAGGCCACGTTGTCGAACACGGTGGCGTTCTGCAGCAGGTTGAACTGCTGGAAGATCATGCCGATGTTCTGGCGCGTGTCGCGCAGCTCGCGGCGCGACAGCGTCGTGAGGTCGCGCCCGCCGACGAACACCTGGCCCGCATCGGGGCGCTCGAGCAGGTTGATGAGGCGCAGCAGCGTCGACTTGCCGGCGCCGCTCTTGCCGATGAGGCCGAACACGTCGCCCTGCTGGATCTCGAGCGAGAGCGATTGCACGGCGTCGAACACCTCGCCGCTGGGCAAGGCAAACGACTTCTGCACCGATTGAAGACGGATGACCGGCGCCGCGTTGCCGCGTGCCGCATCAGGCGAAGGGAAGGTCATGAAAGAAGGCGCGGGCCGCACAGGCGCGACCGCGCAGGTTCGCAAAAAGGTGCCGAGTATGAAAAGAAACAAGCCGAAAGGGAACGAACAAATCGGCTCGTGCTTATATGAAAAATCAAATAAGAAAGACCGCATGGAGCGAGTGGACGCCATATCGATATGAGGATTGGTTCGTTCCCGATCTGCGGCGGCAATGCCACATTCGGCGCCTTCATTTCTTCGATTTCGCGCCACCATGCATTCCACTTTCCGCCGCCGCGGCCTCGTGCTCGCCACCCTCGCCACCGCCCTTTTCGCTGGCAGTGCTGCCTTCGCGCAGGACAACAAGAACACCGTCAAGGTCGGCATTTCCGTCGGCAGCGCCGAGCAGGTGTTCGAAGTGGTCAAGAAGGTGGCCGCCAAGGACGGCCTGACCGTCCAGGTCGTGGTGTTCAACGACTACCAGCTGCCCAACGCGGCGCTGGCCGCCGGCGACCTGGACGCCAACGCCTTCCAGCACCAGCCCTTCCTGGACAACCAGATCAAGGCGCGCGGCTTCGACCTCGTGCCCGTGGGCCTGACCATCACCGCGCCGCTGGGCTTCTACTCGCGCAAGATCAAGTCGATCGACCAGCTGGCTGACGGCGCCTCGGTCGGCATCCAGAACGACCCCTCGAACGGCAACCGCGCCCTGCTGCTCTTGCAACAGGCCAAGCTCATCACCCTCAAGCCCGAGGCCGTGAAGAACAACAACGCCACGCCGCTGGACGTCGTGACCAACCCCAAGAAGCTCAAGCTGGTGTCGCTGGACGCCGCCCAACTGCCGCGCTCGCTCGACGACCTGGCCATTTCGGCCATCAACAACGACTACGCCGAGAAGGCCGGCTTGTCCTTCGGCAAGGACGCCGTCATCAAGGAATCGGCCCAGAGCCCCTACGCCAACCTGATCGCCGTGCGCCGCGCCGACAAGGACAAGCCCTGGGCCAAGCGCCTCGTGGCGGCCTACCAGTCGCCGGAGGTGCGCAGCTTCATCGAGACGCAGTTCAAGGGGTCGTTGATTCCGGCGTTCTGATTCCGGTGCCCGCGCCTTCCCCCCGAGAGGGAAGGCGCAATACAGGGGCGCTGCCTGGCGGGTTGGCGGACCGTGAGAAAATGACGGGTTCCCCCGAACACCAACCTCACACAGTCAGGACACCCCATGGACGCAGAACAGATCAACCAAATCGGCGCAATGCTCGCGGACCTGAGCGTCCGTACGGTCGATTTACGGAGGTATCTTTGACTACGATGCCAAAGCTGAACGACTGAGGACAGTCAACGCATCGCTCGAAGACCCGAACGTCTGGAACGACCCCAAGAAGGCCCAGGAACTGGGCAAGGAGAAGAAGTCGCTCGACGACGTGGTCGTCACGCTCGACCGGCTCACCAACGGGCTGTCGGACAACACCGAGCTCTTCGAGATGTCGAAGGAAGACGGCGACCTCGATGGCCTGCAGGCCATTGCCGATGACGCCGCCACGCTCGAAGCCGACATCAAGCAGCTCGAATTCCGCCGGATGTTCAACAACCCGGCCGACCCGCTGAACGCCTTCGTCGACATCCAGGCCGGCGCCGGTGGCACCGAGGCCTGCGACTGGGCCAGCATGCTGCTGCGCCAGTACCTGAAGTACGCCGAGCGCAAGGGCTTCAAGACGCAGATCGAAGACGAAACGCCCGGCGACACCGCCGGCATCAAGGGCGCGACCATCAAGGTCGAGGGCGACTACGCCTTCGGCCTGCTGCGCACCGAGACCGGCGTGCACCGCTTGGTGCGCAAGTCGCCGTTCGACTCGTCGGGCGGCCGCCACACCAGCTTCGCCTCGATCTTCGTGTACCCCGAGATCGACGACTCGATCGAGATCGAGATCAACCCTTCGGACGTGCGCACCGACACCTTCCGCGCCTCGGGCGCCGGCGGCCAGCACATCAACAAGACCGACTCGGCCGTGCGCCTGACGCACATCCCGACCGGCATCGTCGTGCAGTGCCAGGACGGCCGCAGCCAGCACAGCAACCGCGACGTGGCGTGGAAGCGCCTGCGCTCGCGCCTGTACGACCACGAGATGCGCAAGCGCCAGGAAGAGCAGCAAAAGCTCGAGGACAGCAAGACCGACGTGGGCTGGGGCCACCAGATCCGCAGCTACGTGCTGGACAACAGCCGCATCAAGGACCTGCGCACCAACGTCGAAGTCTCGGCCACGCAGAAGGTGCTCGACGGCGACCTCGACGTGTTCATCGAAGCCTCGCTCAAGCAAGGCGTCTGACCGATGAGCCTGAACACCGGCAGGGTCGAAGCCCTGATCTTCGACATGGACGGCACCATGATCGACTCCATGCCCTGGCATGCGCGCTCGTGGGTGACCTTCGCGCAGCGCCATGGCGTGCAGCTCGACGTGAGCGAGATCCTCGCGCGCACCACGGGCCGCACCGGCACCGAGAGCATGCGCGAGCTGTTCGAGCGCGAGCTCTCCGATGCCGAGTGCTTGGGCCTGGTGCACGAGAAGGAAGAGATCTACCGCGAGCTCTTCCACGACAACTTCACCGAAGTGGCGGGCTTCACCGCCTTCGCCAAGGCCGCGGTGGCACGCGGCCTGAAGGTGGCGGTGGGCACGGCCGGCGACAGGCACAACATCGCGTTCGCCATGTCGCGCCTGAAGATGGACCCGCTGCCGCTGGCCATCGTCGGCGGCGACGAAGGCTTTTCGGGCAAGCCCACGCCCGCGATCTTCCTGGAAGCCGCGCGCCGCATCGGCGTGGCGCCCGAGCGCTGCATCGTCTTCGAAGACGCGCCCTTCGGCATCGAAGCGGCCCGCCGCGGCGGCATGCGCGCCGTGGCCGTGTGCAGCACCCATACCGCCGCCGAGCTGGCCGGCCCCCACGTGATCGCCGCCGTTCGCGACTACAACGAACTGGCCCATTCGAATTTTCTGGAGACCCTCGATGCTGCTTCAGCGTGACGCCCAAGGGCAACCCATTGCCATCCGCCGCGAAGACTATGCCGCGCCGGCGTTCTGGATCGACACCGTCGACCTGACCTTCGACCTCGACCCCGCCAAGACCCGCGTGCTCAACCGCATGCAGCTGCGCCGCAACCCCGAGGTGCCGGCCCAGCCGCTGCGCCTGGACGGCGACGAGCTCAACCTGGCGCGCGTGCTCGTGAACGGCCAGGGCGCCTCGTTCCGCATGGAAGGCGACCAGCTCGTCATCGACGGTTTGCCCGACGCGTTCGAGCTCGAACTCTTCACCACCTGCTGCCCCATCAAGAACACCAAGCTGATGGGCCTGTTCGTGAGCGAAGACACCTTCTTCACGCAGTGCGAGGCCGAGGGCTTTCGCCGCATCACCTACTTCCTCGACCGTCCCGACGTGATGGCGATGTACACCGTCACGCTGCGCGCCAGCAAGGCCGCCTACCCGGTGCTGCTGTCGAACGGCAACCTCGTCGACCAGGGCGAACTGCCCGAGGGCCGCCACTTCGCCAAGTGGGTCGACCCCTTCAAGAAGCCCAGCTACCTGTTCGCCCTGGTGGCGGGCAAGCTCGTGGCGCGCGAGCAGCGCATCAAAGCGCGCAGCGGCAAGGAACATCTGCTGCAGGTGTACGTGCGCGCCGGCGACCTCGACAAGACCGAGCACGCCATGAACTCGCTGGTCAACTCCGTGCTGTGGGACGAAGCCCGCTTCGGCCTGCCGCTCGACCTGGACCGCTTCATGATCGTGGCCACCAGCGACTTCAACATGGGCGCCATGGAGAACAAGGGCCTGAACATCTTCAACACGAAGTACGTTCTGGCCAACCAGGCCACCGCCACCGACGCCGACTACAGCAACATCGAAAGCGTGGTCGGCCACGAGTACTTCCACAACTGGAGCGGCGACCGCGTGACCTGCCGCGACTGGTTCCAGCTGTCGCTGAAAGAAGGCCTCACCGTCTTCCGCGACCAGGAGTTCAGCCAGGACCTGTGCGCCGACGCCTCGGCCCGCGCCGTCAAGCGCATCGAAGACGTGCGCGTGCTGCGCACCGCGCAATTCCCCGAAGACGCCGGCCCCATGGCCCACCCGGTGCGGCCCGACAGCTACATCGAGATCAGCAACTTCTACACCGTCACCATCTACGAAAAGGGTGCCGAGGTCGTTCGCATGATGCAGACGCTGGTCGGCCGCAAGGGCTTCGAAAAGGGCATCACCCTGTACTTCGAGCGCCACGACGGCCAGGCCGTGACCTGCGACGACTTCGCCCAGGCCATTGCCGACGCCAACCCGGATTCCGAGTTGGCCCGCCTGCTGCCCCAGTTCAAGCGCTGGTACAGCCAGGCCGGCACGCCCCGCCTGGCCGCGCACGGCGTGTACGACGCGCAGAACCGCAGCTACACCCTGAGCGTGGTGCAAAGCTGCCCGCCCACGCCGGGCCAGCAGACCAAGGAACCCTTCGTCATTCCGCTGAACATCGGCCTGCTCGACGCCGCCACCGGCCGCGAGCTGCCCATGCAGCTCGAGGGCGAAAGCGACGTGGCACGCGGCACCCGCACCATCGTGCTGTCGCGCGCCGGCGAGCAGATCACCTTCGTGGGCCTGGACGCCGAGCCCGTGCCGTCCATCTTGCGCGGCTTCAGCGCGCCGGTGATCCTCGACTTTGCGTACACCGACGCCCAGCTGCTCACCCTGCTGGCCAACGACCCCGATCCGTTCAACCGCTGGGAAGCCGGCCAGCGCCTGGGCCTGCGCGCCGCGCTGCAAGCCATTGCGGCGCACGCCACCGACACCACGCCGGTGCTGAACGACGCCTACCTCGACGCCATGCGCGGCGTGCTGCGCCACCCGCAGCTCGACGCCGCCTTCAAGGAACTGGTGCTCACGCTGCCGTCGGAAACCTACATTGCCGAGCAGCTCGACGTGGTCGATCCGCAGCGCGTGCACCTCGTGCGCGAAGCCATGCGCGCCCAGCTCGCCACCGCCCTCTTCGCCGACTGGGAACAGGCCTACGAAGACAACAAGGACACCGGCGCCTACACGCCCGACCCGACCTCGTCGGGCCGCCGCGCGCTGGCCGGCATGGCGCTCAACTTCCTGTGCCTGGCGGCGCGCGCCTCGGGCGACACCGTGTGGCCCGGCAAGACCCTGCAGCGCTTCAAGGACGCGGGCAACATGACCGACCGCTTCAACGCGCTCAACGCCCTCGTGTCGTCGGGCCACACCCTGGCGGCGCAGGCGCTTGCGCGCTTCCACGCCATGTTCAAGGACGAGGCGCTGGTCATCGACAAGTGGTTCTCGCTGCAGGCCGGCGCCAGCGACCGCGGCGGCGACATCCTGCCGCTGGTCAAGCAGCTCATGAAGCACCCCGACTTCTCGCTGAAGAACCCCAACCGCGCGCGCAGCGTGATCTTCAGCTACTGCAGCGGCAACCCCGGCGCCTTCCACCGCGCGGACGCGGCCGGCTACGTGTTCTGGAGCGACCGCGTGATCGAACTCGACGCCATCAACCCCCAGGTGGCCGCCCGCCTGGCGCGCGCGCTCGACCGCTGGAGCAAGCTGGCCGAGCCCTACCGCAGCGCCGCACGCGAAGCGATTGCCCGCGTGGCCGCCAAGCCCGACCTGAGCAAGGACACCCACGAAGTCGTCACCCGCGCCCTCGCCGGTAATTGAGCTCTCCCCCAGGCTTCGCGCACTTCGTGTCGCTTCTCCAACCCCCTCACCGGGGGCAACACCAGCGGCCCGGCAAAGCCGGTTCCGCGGTGTTCCACGAACAGACCCTCTCATTTGGATAGGACAGATCCCATGGCACAGCAAAAAATCTCCTTCACCCGCTACCTCGTCGAGCAGCAACGCGCCGACGGCCTCATTCCCGGCCAGCTGCGCCTGTTGCTCGAAGTGGTCGCCCGCGCCTGCAAGAGCATCAGCCAGGCCGTCAACAAGGGCGCGCTGGGTGGCGTGCTCGGCACCGCCGAGAGCGAGAACGTGCAGGGCGAAATCCAGAAGAAGCTGGACATCATCGCCAACGAAGTGCTCATTGAAGCCAACGAATGGGGCGGCCACCTCGCGGCCATGGCCAGCGAGGAGATGGAAACCATCCACGTGGTGCCCAACCGCTACCCGCAAGGCGAATACCTGCTCATGTTCGATCCGCTCGACGGCAGCAGCAACATCGACGTCAACGTGAGCATCGGCACCATCTTCAGCGTGCTGAAGAAGCCCGACGACACCCCCGGCGTGCAGGAAGCCGACTTTCTGCAGCCCGGCACCCAGCAGGTGGCCGCCGGCTACTGCATCTACGGCCCGCAGACCACCCTGGTGCTCACCGTGGGCAACGGCGTGGCCATGTTCACGCTCGACCGCGAACAAGGCAGCTTCGTGCTCACGCAGGAAGACATCCAGATTCCGGCCGACACCAAGGAATTTGCCATCAACATGAGCAACATGCGCCACTGGGACGAGCCCGTGAAGCGCTACATCGACGAATGCCTGGCCGGCAAGGAAGGCCCGCGCGGCAAGGACTTCAACATGCGCTGGATTGCCAGCATGGTGGCCGACGTGCACCGCATCCTGATGCGCGGCGGCGTGTTCATGTACCCGTGGGACAAGCGCGAGCCCGAAAAGGCCGGCAAGCTGCGTCTGATGTACGAGGCCAACCCCATGAGCTGGCTCGTCGAGCAGGCCGGCGGCGCCGCCACCAACGGCAAGCAGCGCATCCTCGACCTGAAGCCCACCAAACTGCACGAGCGCGTGAGCGTGATGTTGGGTTCGCGTCACGAAGTCGAGCGTTTGACGCAGTACCACGCCGAGAAGCCTTGATTTCTTGGCTATAATCTGAGGCTTCGCCGGTGTAGCTCAGTCGGTAGAGCAGCTCATTCGTAATGAGAAGGTCGGGTGTTCGATTCATCTCTCCGGCACCAAATTAAAAGCCCGCTATTCAAAAGATAGCGGGCTTTTTCCGTTTCGCTCGCTGTATAGCCAATGGCGCCGCTCAATTCGGGGCGGAGTGTTTGCGCAAGACTTGCATCAGTCAGCCCACCCTTTCCAGCCCATCCCCAATTCCGCGCCTGCACATCTCAATGGCATAGCGGTCTCGCCGGCCACAGACTATCCGGAGTTCGCGATCTATCTATCGGCTTACGGTGACCAAGAGAGTCCCTGCTTTATGGCAACGATTCCGCTGAAAGAAAGACCCGGATTTTCTTCGCGAGCTCAGCCACGTTGGCGGCCTCGCACTCCCAAACGACCATGACGTCCCAGCCCAAGGCAGCCAGCGCGTCCTGCACCGCAGCATCGCGCCGCATGTTTCCCTCCAGCTTCGTCAGCCAGAACTCTGCGTTCGACTTTGGCGTGTAGGCAAATCTACACCCCGGATGCCTGTGCCAGAAACAGCCGTGCACGAAGATCACTTTTCGCAGGCGAGGAAACACGAGATCCGGCGATCCCGGCAGGTCCCTCCGATGAAGGCGAAAACGGAAGCCCATTCCGTGAATCAGCTTGCGGACCACCATTTCCGGCTTCGTGTCCTTGCCTTTGATGCCGGCCATCATCCGGGACCGCTTGTCAGGGGAGACGATGTCCATCACATGTGCTGCAAAGCAGGAGT
The DNA here is from genome assembly GCF_009811375.1 of Variovorax boronicumulans. NCBI lineage: Bacteria > Pseudomonadati > Pseudomonadota > Betaproteobacteria > Burkholderiales > Comamonadaceae > Variovorax > Variovorax boronicumulans. The sequence goes on along the minus strand of NZ_BKDH01000001.1, from coordinate 583,243 downwards.
AGCCGGGCGGGCCAGGCAATCGCGTTGCGGCGGGCAACGAACCCGAGCTTCACTCGAAAAGCCCGGCATGAGCTCCCGTCCATTCACGAGGATCTATTCGGTGGCGCAACCTTCGCCCAACCCACAGACCAAGGAGAGGTCGTCCCCGATATGCAGCCATCGGATTCCCCAGTAAAAGCTCTGGCGGATATCGTATTTCATCTGCACGACCTCATCTTTCGTAGCCAAAGCATCTACCACTATCCCAGTCAACTCCTTCCGAGGCTCCAGACCATTGCACGATCAAGGCAGCTGCAGTCGCAAGTTTTGACGAGCTGCCAGCTTCACTACACTCCGTCACGAAACGGCGAAGAACTTCGGCCCGATCGATTGACTGCCATTCTGGAGTGCGACGCCCGCAGTTCCAGGCGTTCATCGATGCAGGCTGGAGCGCACGATATGAATAAACCTGACGCAGCCTTGTCAGGGCCGGCCCCAACTGGCTGTCCCGGAGCAAGTTCCTGATGAGAGAGATCGGATGCCCATCCACCATGTTCTGCAGCCGCTGCAGTCCTCCAAGACGCCTGAAAAGCCCCGAGCATCCCGCTCCGACCTGGCTCCACGCCCTCCGAACCCGCCTCTTGTGTCCGACGTCGACAGCGAACTGATTCGCGGCAAGTTGCGCCGCATCCAGGGCGGTGAATCCATCCGCTATATGGACATGTTCGCCGGGTGCGGCGGCATTTCGCTCGGCTTTCTGACGGCTGGTTTTACGCCGGTTGCCTCCATAGAAAGCGATCCCTGGGCCGCACGTTCCCACGGTGCGAACTTCGGCCCACGCTCCACTGGAGGAGATCGCGCCGCCCACCACACCTCCCGCGATGCGGTTACTGAAACTGCCGAAACAGTTTTTGCTGACTTGGAGCTTGATGGCGCCACAGACAACCAGATTGACGTGCTGGTAGGCGGTCCTCCCTGCCAAGCCTTCGCCCGCGTGGGTCGGGCCAAGCTCCGTGAGCAAGCACGCCTGCGCGAGGAAGTTACCGCTGACCAAGCCTTCCTGGTCGACGGCCGTGTGAGCCTTTGGGAGCGCTACGTCGCCTTCATCCGGGCGACAAAGCCGGTAGCACTGCTGATGGAAAACGTCCCGGACATCCTCAACCACGGCGGCAACAACGTGGCCGAACTGGTATCGAAGAGCCTTGCCGAAGAGGGCTACGACGTCGCCTACACGTTGCTTAATGCTGTGTGGTACGGCGTCCCTCAGATGCGCGAGCGGATGATACTTGTGGGCTTTCATCGATCCACGGGAATCAAGCCGCGCTTTCCAGCCCCCACGCACCACTTGGTGCTGCCGTCCGGGTACATCAGCTCAAAGAACGCTGCTCGACGCGTCCTGAAGGCTGAGGGCTCCGAACATCACCGCTGGATTGCCGACCCGATAGCCGACGCACCCCCTGCGACATCGGCCTCGGATGCTCTCGCCGACCTGCCGCCTCTTTACGCGGAGGAAATGCTTCGCACCGGCCGCATCCGACGCGGGGCGAAGGACCCGTCCGAGCCAGTGGACTACACCACGAACAAGCCGAGCACGGCTTACTCGCGGCTGATGCGGGAATGGCTGGGCTTTGCCACCAAGGCCACAACCGGCCACGTTTTTCGCTACCTGCCGCGGGACTACAAGATCTTTGCAGAGGTTCAGCCTGGTTGGGAGTATCCGCAGGTTCATGCCTACGTTGAGAAGAAGATCGCGACATGGCTCGCCAGTCGAAAGCGGCGCGGGCTACCAACCGACCCCCGCGACCCCGATGTAAGTCACTTCGTCACGTCCTGGCGCATTCCCTACGACCCGACAAAGTTTCCAAACAAGTGGTGGAAACTTCGTGCCGAGACGCCTGTACGCACGCTGATGGCGCATCTTGGCAAGGACTCGTACTCCCATATCCACTTCGACTCAGGACAGGCCCGCACGATCACCGTCCGAGAGGCTGCCCGACTTCAATCCTTCCCGGACGGCTTCATTTTCAAAGGCTCGATGAACCCGGCCTTCAAGCAGATCGGCAATGCGGTGCCTCCACTGTTCGCCTATGCCATCGCGCGTGGAATGCGAGAGTGCCTGGGTGCCCCCGAAACGCCTGACATGCGCGTAGCACTGCTCGGCTTGCGAAAGTCACAGATCAAGACCACGGAAGGGACGAAGTGAAGTTCACGATTCTTCGACTCCTTACCCACTCGGAACTCGGCATGTTTCACGAGTACCGTCGCCAGGGCAAGGAACGCGGCAAGCAGCGTGCGATCAACTTCGACTGGGACGTAGTCGACAAGGTGTTTCCCTCCGCAAAAGACTCAGACATCATTGCCATCGATTGCAACCGCCTCGAAGACGCGAACACAGTCATCAAGGTACCGTCCTGGCTCAAGCGGCAGCACAGAAACTGGCGACTCGAAGGCGATTGCCCGATCTCGCCCTATTACGACTACGTCGATCCCGGCGTCTTGTTCGCGATGGTCGTGGACGCTTCGATGACACCGGCAAAGGCATCATGGGTGGCTCTCCCTCTGGATCACCCGGCCCGCACGGCCATCGTGAACCACGGCGAAAGCGCCCGCCTCGGCCAGTCCGCGATGATCGCGTTGTACGGAGATGAAGGCGCGTACTGCCATGCAGTGCTAGCGGAGTACTTCCCTCAACTTTTCAAGGAGGCCGAAACAGTGCCCGTGACGTCCCAACCCAAGGCCGACAAGAGCAACGACTACGACGACGTCGCACCTGACCCGCTCGGACTGTTCAAGATCCTGGCACGCGCCGGGCACAGCCTTCCCAGCGCTGTCGCCGACCTCGTGGACAACAGCCTTTCCCATGAGGCCAAAGAGATCGACATCACCTTTCCGAATCCGAACGATGGCGGCAGGTGGATGTGCATCCGCGACGACGGCACAGGCATGACACCCGATGACCTGCGCAACGCGATGAAGATCGGGCACCAACGCGAATACGACGACGCCGACCTTGGCAAATTCGGCTATGGACTCAAGGGCGCTGCTTGGTCTCAGGCTGATCGCCTGACGGTGGTATCAAAGGCTGCCGGAGACAAGACCGGCACTCTCACTTGGGACAAGGAGCACCTTGCGAAGACACGGCGCTGGGAATTGTTGAGCAACACCGTCACCCCAGAGCACGCTGGCGTCGTCGATATCGGTGAATCAGGTACCGCAGTCCTGCTCACGCAGATGCGCCCCACCATGGAACCGACCAAGGGCAAGGGAGAATCTCCATACGCCTTGGAGCTGGCTGCAATCAAGGCACACCTGGAGCTGGTTTTTCACCGCTACCTGGAGGGCAAGGTGCCGGGCCGGGAGAAAGTGATCATCCGACTCAACGGCGAACCATTGAGAGCCAACAACCCGATGGGTCACCCGTTGACCAGAGTCTTCGAAGAACGTCGTATCGAGCTTCCAGCCCTGGAGTTCGACAAAGTGCCGGTACTTTCTGTTCGTGCGCACGTCACACCGAACGAAGCTGAGTTTGACGACTACATCAAGCTGATGCCCCCCTTGGAACAGCGCGTCGAACGAGACCGCCTCTCTCTGAACGGGCGAGCAAATGATGCACAAGGCTTCTATTTCTACCGTCTCAATCGCCTCATCAAGTGGGGCGGCTGGGAGGACCTCTTTGCCAAAGACGAACACACCAAGTTGCTTCGCGTCGCTGTGGACTTCGACCGACTGGCAGAAGAACAGCTCCAGGTGGATATCAGCAAGCAACTCATTCGTCTGCCTTTCGCCGTCGCCGACCACCTTAAAGAACTTCTGAAGGCCCCACGTGCAGCGGCTCGAAGCCGGTATGACAAGAAGATAAAGTCTACGGACCAGCAACCCACCGCGGGCGGCAAGAAAGGTGCATCCGGCTCTTCCACGACGAGCTCTCCTGGAGGCGGCAGTTCGGACGCTCTCTCTCCTTCAAATGGACAGCCTGTCGCCGGAACCACGTCACCCTCCCCCCCGAAAAAGGACAAAGTCGCACTTCGCCTTGTCAGCACGGGCTCCACACCGTGGGAACGCAAACTCGGCTTCGGCGGTGAGCATGTCGAGATCACGCCGCAAGTGCCTGCGTTGGTCGCGCTTGTACAGGTCATTGAGAAAGACGCTGAAGCCAAGGCGGCTCTTTCCGAATTCCTCCGTGTACTTGAGGCCGCTGGCGTACCGGGTCTCTTGACGGACAAACCTTGATGGCTGGCAAGTTACCGCCGCGCTTGACTCTGAAGCCCAGACTCGAGCTCTGGACCGACGGGACATCCTGGACGAACTGGTCTCGACACGAAGCGTTCCTGCTATCCCAGCCAAAGTGGCAGCCCCACCAGATCGCGTCAGTCGCCGAAGAATCACTTCGCATCATCTCGAAGACCACACCTGCAGGGCGCCCCAACTTTCAGTGTCGCGGTTTGGTCGTCGGATATGTCCAGTCCGGCAAGACGGCGAACTTTACAGCCGTCGCCGCGCGGGCGGCCGATGTCGGCTACCGGCTGATCATCGTGCTGTCGGGCATTCACGATTCACTGCGAAATCAAACCCAGCGACGACTGAACCGCGAGCTGGTGGATGTCGGCGTCGACTGGATCACGCTCACCGATGAAACCACCGACTTCCACGAACCACCCGTTGCCGATGGCTTCGCCTCCACCGGCACCGTACTGATCGTTGCAAAGAAGATCACGCCGATCTTGACGCGAATCAATCAATGGCTCGGCAAGCTGGAGGGCCGGCTCAACGAAGTTCCGGTGCTGCTCATCGATGACGAGGCCGATCAGGCTTCCATCAATACACGCGGAAATCGTCGCGATCCGAGCGTCGATGAGGAGACTTCTCCCGACGAAAATACCGCGCCTTCTCTGACCAATGCATTGATCCGGGACATCCTGAACAAGATCCCGCGAGCGACCTACATTGCCTACACCGCAACGCCTTTCGCGAACATCCTCATTGATCCCGACGCAAGCGACAGCAAGGTTGGTGAGGACCTGTTCCCCAAGGACTTCGTGGTACAGCTCCCGCGTCCTGACGGCTACACCGGCACAGAAGAACTGTTCGGCGTGAGTGCCGAGGGGCGCGATGTCCTGCGACCCGTAGACGCCGCGGATGTGAAAGCTCTGAAGCCAAAGCAGCGAAAGAAAAGCGAGGCCGTTGTGGCTCGAGGGCCGCTCGATCTACCTCAGTCGCTGTCCGACGCGCTACTGACATTCGCACTCGTTGGCGCGATCAGACTGCTGCGAGGTCAGACGGGCAAGCCACACACAATGCTCGTGCATGTGTCCCAGCTTCAACGGGATCAGGCACGTATTGGCTCGGCCATTGAGGAGCAGATCCGCACTTGGTTTCATCACGAAGAAGCCGAACCCGGCGTGCTCCGGCGGATGATCAAGTCCGCCCTGACCAGCCTTGGCGCCGTCGAGCTGCCAGCAACCGAAGAAGCGGTACTCGAAGAAGCAGTGAACAATCTCGCCCGCGCGGAAGTCGTGGTCCTGAACAGCACCACGGGTGGCGAGCTGGAATACGACGAAAAACCCGGACGCCAACTCATCGCGGTCGGCGGCAACCGACTGTCGCGCGGGCTTACGCTCGAAGGACTCACCGTTGCCTACTTCTTGCGCACGACCACCCTCGCTGATGCACTGCTTCAGATGGCTCGCTGGTACGGCTTCCGCACTGGCTACGACGACCTGATACGAATCTGGACGACCGACGGTATCGCTCAATGGTTCGTCGAACTCGCACTTGTCGAGGAGTCTCTACGGGACTCGATCACGGCGTTGAACAGGGCCGGACGGCGACCCGACGAGATGGCGATCCGAATGCGCGCGCACTCAAAGCTGCTTCTCACGAGCAAGGCCAAGAGCAAGATGCTGACGGACGACGCTCGCTCATGGTCTGGAGAAAATCCCCAGACCATCCTGTTCCCTCTGCACGACGGTGATGCACTGGAGCGGAACCTTGAGCTGGCGTCGGGTCTGCTGCGTCAGCACCCGCCAACGCAGGATGCGCACGGTGGGGCAATCGCGCACGACGTCCCTGCGGAAGACGTCGCACTGTTCCTGCGCCAGTACGAGGGGCACCCGAGCAGTATTGCGTTTCAGGGCGCCGAGATAGCTGACTGGATCCTGGAACGCGCTGTGGCGGGAGAGCTCGTCAACTGGACCGTTTTCATTGCCAATCCGCAGCGTGATCGGCAAGTGCTCTTGGGAGGTCGGCCTTTCGGGCTTGTGCATCGCTCGTTACAGGCGAACGAATCAATCGGCATTCTTATTGACCCGCGTCATGAGGGCATAGGCTTGCACGGAGGGCCAGAGAACTACCGTGTGACCTCCGGATTCAGTGCACGAGCCATGCGTGAGGATCGCCCTCCTTCTCAGGGGCTGCTGCTGCTTTACCCGCTCGACCCGGAGCCGTTGCGTGCGCCGACACAAGCAGTGCTCGGCGTGGCGCTGTCATTCCCACGAACCACTGACGGCGAGCATCGACTCGTCGCGAATCGCGGGCTGCTTCATGAGTGAAATCACATCAGAGCGCTGGACGAGGCTGCGCGAACTGCGCTCCCGCCATGAGCCCCTCTACGAGCTCGCCATCGATGATTTCACGAACGCCCTCCTCGGCATTACGGAAGATGGACGACTGCATCTCCTGATCGCTGTCGACGTTGCCCCCCAGAACCTGCCGCCGGACCTCCAGAGCATTCAGGTCCGCGTAGTTGAGGGTGAGCAAACCTGGCTCGATGTATCGGCCCGTAGTCACCACGAGGAGCTGCTCACACTGGTCGCGAACAAAGTGCTCTATGCGATTCGCACAGAGGGTCGCGATCCAGCCCTGTCAGTCGATCGAATCATCGACGATGTGCGCGCAGCCTTGCGTCCGCTTGCGCCGGATCTCGGTGCAAGTGAGCAGATCGGCCTTTTCGGTGAACTCTGGGTGCTCACAAATGTCCTGTTCCCGACGGTTGGATCTCGAATCTGCCACCTCTGGAGCGGACCCGACAGCGAACGCCACGACTTTGTAGGCCAGGGGCTTCACATCGAGGTGAAAACCACAACTCGCTCCGAGCCGAAGCATGAGATTTCGCGCCTTGATCAGCTTCGAGCACCTCCCGGGAAACGCTTACTCCTCGTTAGCGTCCTCCTGGAGCGAACCCTGGGGGGCGACGAGACGCTTGCGGACCGCGTGGATGAAATTCGGGAAAAACTAGGAAATGACGGGCGCGCCATCGATGTGTTTGAAGCACGACTGGCTCAGCTCGGGTGGCACGAGGGTCTGCGGCAGACCGGCTCGTTGCTGCGATTCACCTTCCGTGATGTCCACGTATTCGAGGTCGCAGGAGAGTTCCCTCGATTGCCCGATGACTACACGCCGCCACTTGGCGTCTCTGGCATCAAATACAGCATCAATGTTGGAAGCTTGCCGTCGCTCGGTGTCACTGAGGTTCAGACGATCCTGACGCTGGTCTGATTCACAACCCACCGGTACGTACCTCGCGATCTGATCGCGCAGAGCGGGGCCCTCATACGATGCCAGTGTCATGAAATCGATTTGACAAGGCATTGCGCGGCAACGAGACATCGGCTCACGCTCTCCAAGGGTAAACCATTCGATTTAACGGATGCGTTGGCACCTAGAGTGTTGAGTTCATCATCGAACGCCGTCATGACCAGCACTACCTACAACTTGATTCGCCAAGCCATCCTGGACAAACGCAACATCAATGCAATGTACGAAGGGCTATTTCGCCAACTCTCCCCTCATGCCATTGGCCTGGGCAGAGATGGTCAGGAGCAAGCGCTCTTCTACCAGTATGCGGGAAAGAGCAAGAAGGGTTTGGCACCGGCCGGTGCCCCTTCGAACTGGCGATGCCTCCCGATAGCCGCGTTGGCAGATGTCGTCCTGAATGACGATGCTTGGCAGAGCGCCGGCAATCACTCCAAGACTCAAAGCTGCGTCAAGCAAGTGGATCTTGAAGTGGCGTTTTGATATTGGCCAGCAACATCTCTTGGCCCTATCTATTTGACGCGTTTGACTGTTCCGGACATGTCGCCAGCTGTTGGAACAGCCGCTCCGCATCATCCACAAGATCAGCGGCAATCCACATGATGTTGTCTCGATGCTGCGCTCCAATCGCATCGAACCATTCACTGCAGTCACCATGGCAACAACTCAGCAGAGATCGCAATTGCGTCAGCTTGTTCTCGAGGATGTCTGACGCATCCGGCTGGTGGGTTGCATCGTGGGATTCGGGCGTGGTTCGCCCGGCGATAATTTGATCAGCCATTTGGTGTGCGCTCTTTCCAAAGTTTTGCACGTCACTTGGTCAGACGGTCAGGGTGTTAGCGCACCCTGGCCGTCGCCTTTTGTGCCTCACATCGACATCGCTGCGGCGTGCATCGATGTCTCGCTGTGAGGCGCGGCGGTCGTTCAAATGTAGGGAGAGAAGCGCGTCAGCGGAAGACTCTCACGGTGAACAAATGAGGACTCGCGTCGACTTGTAGTCGCGCACGCGAAGGCAATCGCGCTGCGAGCCGCTCGCCCACCTCAACCCGCACCCGCAGCCCACGCCTCCACCCGCCGCACCAACGCATCCCGCCGCGCCACCACCTCCGCCAACAGGTACTGCCGCGCCTGCTCTTGCGCCACATCGCTCGACAGAAACCACTGCTCGCGCTCGGCGCTGCCTTGCGGTGGCGGGGTGCCCCACCCTGCTTCACCGTGTGCGCCTCTGAACGCTTCGGTCATGGGCAGGCGGCCGTCGGTCTTGCCGATGCTCGACAACGCATCGGGCGGGCCGTCGAGCGCGATGCGCACGTGCACGACGCTCTCGCCTTCGGTGCGGATCGATGCGCCCAGGCCGCCCTCGCGGTGCACGCGCCACAGCTCGGCCGCGGAGGCGTTGCGGACCCAGCTCTCCAGGGCGCGGACCAGGCTCTCGAGAATGATTTGTTGGTTCATGAGGAATATTTCACACGTTTCTGTCTGGTGTCGGCAAGCGGCCACGGTGCGATGGGGCCAAAAAGCCGTTGTAACTTCTTGCCTTGGCGCCTGCGCTATATTTCTTGGCATGGAAAAGGCATCCGACATAGGCAAACCCACGGTTCCGATCGATCTGATCGGGCCGGAACATTGGGTCCGTTCACGGCGCGGCCCTCGCCGTACGACAAAGGTGCTCTTCATCTTGCTCGGCGGGCTCGCAGCAGCCACCGCAGTGGCCTACAGCTTCTTCGGCGCGGGGCGCTGAACACAACAAGCCACTCGCGCCTTCATTCATTCACACACGCATCGCTCGCGCACCGCGAGCCGCACAAGGCAAAGCCCGCTGTCCGTTGATCCAACGGAAGCGGGCTTTTCTCTTTGTGCGCGTGCACGTGCACATCGCGCTACTGCAGCCGCGAGCCGCGTGGCAGGCGCCTGGCCAGCCACTCGTGCACGTCCGCTCGGATGTTGCGGCCTTCGAGCAGAAAGTTCTCGAAGCGGCTGGGCACGTACGGCAGGTAGACCAGCGGCATGCCGGCTTCTTCGGGCGTGCGCGCGGCCTTGCGGTTGTTGCAGACGGCGCAGGCGCTGACGAGGTTGGTCCAGCTCCACGGGCCGCCGCGCGACTCGGGCATGACGTGTTCGCACTGCAGGTCGCGGTCGGCGAACACCTGCGCGCAGTAGGCGCAGGTGTGGCGGTCGCGGCGCAGCAGCTTGGCCTTGGTCACGCCGGGCACGACGTCGAAGAGGTTGATCTTCGACGCACCGCGCAGCGCGATGATGGGCGCGACGTCGATGCGCGACTGCACACCGCGCGCCACGTTGAAGCCGCCGCGCAGCGTGGCCAGCGGCAGCGCGCCGTCTTCCCAGGCCACGTTGCCCGTGGCGTAGTGCAACACCGCCTGCTCCAGCGAGATCCAGGCTTGCGGCGTGCCCTGAATATCGAGTTGCAGGACGTGTGAATGCATGACGAATCGCCTCCCTTCGCGGCGATGGCTTGTGGTGAACGGATGGGGTGCACGAACGGAATCGAACCGTTGTCAGCGGGACCACAACCCGCGGCTCTGCCATTGAGCTACACGCACCATTGAAGAAACAGAAGACGAGCAGTGCTGAGCTGCTACCACTCGCCCGACGCGCGCACGCGCTGGTCGAGGTCGAGGCTGTCGAGTGGCGCCTCGCTGCCGCCCGGCAATGCCGACGCGCGATCGGCCACGTAGCGCGGCCCGAGCCCCACGCCGAAGCGCTGGGCCAGCGACCACACCATGTGCCTGCGCGGCAGCGGCGCCGGGTGCACGGCGATCATCCGGATCGGTGAGTTGCGCTTGCGCATGAGGGCCTCCTTGGTGGGTGACGAAAAAAGAAAGTAATGACTTGAAAAATGTCCGGTGACGGGTTCCGGCGCCGCCCTATCTTTGCGGCCGGTTTCCGCGGGCGGGCCACGCGTTGGCATGGCCCGGTCCCGCTCGGGTGTGGTCCGTGTGGCAGGAGTTGAACCTGCGACCCTCTGGTCCCAAACCAGATGCGCTACCAGGCTGCGCCACACACGGAAGAAAAACCAAGAAAGCCTGCCGCGCTTCCATTTCGGTTGTGTCCTCACGCGACGGGCCGCGCGCTGGGCGCGGCCCCGTCGAACGTCGCTGCACAGGAGTGATCAACTCATGCACATCCCGCCAGACCGTCGACGCGGCAATTTCTGGCGGTGGGGTGAAGGCACACCCGAAATGGAAAGCGGCAAAAACAAAAAGGCCCGGAACCTTGCGGTGTCCGGGCCTCTTTGCGAGAGAGCTTGAGAGATGCGCGCCTACGCGCGACCTCCACCCGGGGGCACCTGATGAGCCTCGAACTGACCACCCACGCGCAGACGGGCTGCGGCTTTGGCGGCGTACGCGGTGTTCAGGTGCGAAGACAACGACAGGGGCGACGGCATGTCGAAACCATGGCAGAACCCGACGCGCACGAGCGGTCGGCCCGAGGCGGGTCGAATGCTGGTGAGGGTCAGTGCGGTGTTCACGATGGTTCCTGGTCAAAAATTGCCGCTGTCGGCTGTAAGGGGTTGGAAAAAAGGGACGGCTGCTGCCGTGAATTGGAGGCAACTGTAAAGAGTGTTTACGGCGACGTCAACAACCGGGACAATCTTTTCTTGTCTTGTTGTTGTTTTTGAACAGTGCCCCATACCACCGTCGCGCGCCGCCGCAATGCGCTTGTGCTGCATCGCCGCTTTCTCGAGGACGCCGTCGCGGCGGGCCTGCCCGCCAAGGGGCTCGATCAGGCGTTCGCACGCAAGCTCGAAATCTCTCCGAGCATGTGGAGCCAGATCAAGAGTGCGCGGCCCATCGGCGACAAGCTCGCGCGGCAGATCGAACGGCACTGCGACGTGGCCGCCGGCTGGCTCGACGAAGACAACACTGCGCCTTCGGAAGCACCGCCCGATGCGGCGGAAGAACGCTTCGTGGCGGCCGCGCGCGAGGCGTGGCGCCAGGCCAACGCCAAAGGGAAACGAGAGCTCAGCGGCTGGCTGAAGAAGCACGCGCAGGAGAAGAAGGCGCTCGAGCCTGCCGACGGCCCTGCGCCGGCGCTCTAGCCTCTCTCAGGTCTTGCCAGCGGGCTCGGCAACGGCCAGCGCTGGCGCATCGCGCAGGATGGCCGCGCGCATGTCGTCGGGTACGGCGATGGCGCGGTGGGTGTCGAGCGAGGTCGTCACCAGCACCTGACGCACCTGCATGCGCAGCTCGCCCGTGGTGGGCTCGAAGCAGCGCAACGCGAGCGTGATCGAGCGCGAGCCCAATTGCGCGACAGAAAGGCCGAGCATCACGCGGTCGCCCATGCGGCTCACGGCGCGAAAGTCGGCGTCGAGCTTCACGGTCGGCAGGCCGACGCGGCGCTCGCCGATCAGTGCGTGGTAGCCCACGTCGAGCCCCTCGCTCACCCAGTCTTCGACCAGGCCGTTGAGCATGACGAAGTACTGCGGATAGAAGACGATGCCCGCCGGGTCGCAGTCGGAGAAACGGATCAGGCGCGGGCGCTGGAACTCCACACCACCGCCCTCGCCGCTCATGCGCGGTCCTCGACCGCGCCGTCGCCGCGCATCACGTGCACGCGCAGCAGCCCGAGCTGGTTGTGCATCTGCTTGACGGTCTTCATGTCCAGGCCCGAAAACATCTCGAGGATCCACTGCTCGTGCTCGGTGGCCATGGCTTCGAAGGCGTTGCGGCCTTCGGGCGTGAGGCTCACGATCCAGGCGCGGCGGTCGTCGGGGCTGGGCGCACGCGCCACCATGCCTTCGCGCTCGAGCTCGTCGGTCAGGCCGGTGACGTTGCCGCCGGTGACCATCAGGTAGCGCGAGAGCACGCGCATCTTCAGGCCGTCTTCGTAGCGGTACAGCTGCGCCATGTAGTCGAAGCGCGCCAGCGAGATGCCGAAGCGCTCGCGCAGCCGGCGCCGGATCTCGGCCTCGATCTGCGTGGTGCTCGCGAGCATGCGCAGCCACAGCTTGAGCATGGCGTGGTCTTCATGGCCGGCGCGGGCTTCGTGGCCGAGTTCTTCGGCGTCGCTCAGCACGGCGTGGGAGGCATCGTTGCGACTCATGTGACTTCTCCTCCTGAAACGGAGATCGACTGGCCCGTGACCGACGCGGCGCCTTCGCCGCACAGCCAGCGCACGGCGTCGGCCACTTCGGCGGGCTGCACGATGCGCTTTTGCGGGTTCACGCTGGAGAACTCGGCCAGCGCATCGGCTTCGCTGCGGCCGGTCTTGCCGACCACGTTGGCGACGCTGTTGCGCAGGATGTCGGTGTCGGTGTAGCCCGGGCACACGGCGTTCACGGTGATGCCCTTGCGCGCCACTTCGAGCGCCAGCGCGCGCGTGAGGCCGATCACGCCGTGCTTGGCCGCCGTGTAGGCCGACACGTAGGCGTAGCCCTTCTGCCCCGCGGTGCTGGCGATGTTGACGATGCGGCCCCAGCCGGCGTCGAGCATGTCGGGCAGCGCGGCCTGCGCGCACAGGAAGCTGCCGGTGAGGTTGACCGACAGCATGCGCTGCCACAGCTCGACCGAGGTCTTCAGAAACGGCGCGCTCTCGGCGGCGCCCGCGTTGTTGACCAGCACGGTCACAGCCCCGCGCTCGGCCCGCGCCTGCGCAAAGGCCGACTGAACAGCCTCCGGGTCGGCCACGTCGGCCGCCACCACGCCGTGGCCGCTGCCGGCCAGGGTCTCGGCCACACGCTGCAGGGCCTGCGCATCGCGGCCCAGCAAGGTCAGCACAGCGCCCTGGGCGGCAAGGGTGCGGGCGATCTCTGCGCCGATGCCGCGAGCGGCGCCGGTGACGAGGGCATGACGGCCAGTGAGCGAATTTGTGTGCATACCTGAATGGTTTAGTTCTGAATCATTTTAGCCATTTGCGCACCAGCAGGGTGCTACCGCATGAAACGGCCGCCGTTGAGGTCCAGCGTCGCCCCGGTCATGAAGGCCGCGGCCGGCGAGGCCAGGTAGACGACGGCGGCGGCCACCTCGTCGGCCAGCCCGAAGCGGCCCAGCGGGATGCCGGCCTTCAGCGCCTGCTGCCGCTCGGGTGGCAGCGCCGCGAGCGCGGGGCTGTCGATGGCGGCGGGTGCCAGCGCGTTCACGGTCACGCCGTGCGGCGCCAGTTCCTGCGCAAAGGCACGCGTCAGCGCCAGCAGGCCGGCCTTGCTGGCCGCGTAGTGCACGCCGGTGGCGCTGCTGACCTGCTGCCCGGCCAGCGAGGCCAGGTTGACGATGCGGCCCGCGCTACGTTCGCGCATGTGCCTTCCCGCGATGCGGCAGCCGAAGAAGCTGCCACGCAGGTTGATGGCGAGCACGTCGTCCCACTCGGCGGGCGTGATGTCCCACAGCGAGGTGGTCGGCGTGCGCGCCGCGTTGTTGACCAGGATGTCGACCGCGCCGAAGTGCGCCACGGCCTGCGCGAAACGGTCGCCGAAGGCCTGCTCGTCGCGCACGTCGAGCGGCAGCGCGAGGCCGTTCACCTCGGTGGCGACGGCCTGTGCATTGGCCTCGTCGATGTCGGCCACCGCCACACACGCACCGGCCTGCGCCAGCCCGCGCGCGATGGCCGCGCCCAGCCCCTGCCCGGCGCCGGTCACGAAGGCCACGCGCCCGGCCAGCGGAAGCGTGGTGGCGTGCGTCATCCGGCTTTGGCGGGCCGACCGTCCCAGGTCTGCGGCCCCACTCCGCGCTCGCGCAGCTTGAACTTCTGCACCTTGCCGTTCTCGGTGCGCGGCAGGTCGGGCAAGAGGTCGATGTAGCGCGGCACCGCGAAGTACGGCAGGCGGCCTTCGCAGAAGCGTGCCAACTCGGCCGGGTCGATGACGACGCCTTCGCGCGCCACCAGCGCGGCCATCACCTCGTCTTCGGCCAGTTCGGAGCGCACGGGGTACACCGCGCACGAGGCCACGCCGGGGTGGCTCAGCAGCACCTGCTCGACCTCGAAGGACGAGATGTTCTCGCCGCGCCGGCGGATCGCGTCCTTGATGCGGTCGACAAAGCGGAACGCGCCGTCGGCATCGCGCACCACGCGGTCACCGGTGTGGAACCACAGGTTGCGCCAGGCCTCGACGGTCTTCTCGGGCATGTGGAAGTAGCCGCTGGCAAAGGCATAGGGCTCGTCGGCGCGCAGCAGCAGTTCGCCGGCCTCGCCGGGCGGCAGCGGCACGTCGTCTTCGTCGGCCACGCAGGCCTGGAAGCCGGGACGCAGCCAGCCCATGACGCCGCCGCGCGGCGAATCGGGCGCGGTGGCAATGGCGAAGTTGGTTTCGGTCGAGCCGTAGCCTTCGAGCAGCGCCACGCCCGTGCGCGCCTTGAAGGCCTGCCCCGCCGCGGCGGGCACGCCGGGGCCGAGGCCGGTGCGCACGCGGTGGTCGCGCTCGCCCTCGCCCTCGGGCTGGGCGAGCAGGATGGGCACCATCGCGCCGAGCAGATAGACCACGGTCGCGCCGTTGGTGCGCATCGCCGGCCAGAAACCCGAGGCGGAGAAGCGCGACTCGAACACCACCTCGGCCCCGGTGAGCGCGGCCTGCGCGAAGGTGTTGAGCGCGTTGATGTGAAACAGCGGCAGCGTGGTGCACAGCACGTCGTCGCGGCCCACGCCGAGCACCTCGGCGCTGTTCACGCCCCACCAGAAGTACTGCGCCTGCGGGCAGATCACGCCCTTGGCCGGGCCCGTGGTGCCCGAGGTGTAGAGGATGGCGAGCGGGTCGCCCGGCTGCACCGCAGCGGGCGGCAGGGCCTGCGCGCCCGACGGGTAGGCCGACACGCGCACGCCGGCGGGCGGCGTCCACGGCGTTTCGGCCTCGCCGACCACCCACACCTCGCGCAGCGCCGTGCGGGCCAGGTCGGCCGTCGCCAGCCGATCGAGAAAGCCCGCCTCGATCACCAGCAGCTTCGCCTCGCTGTTCGCGAGGAAGTATTCGATCTGCGGCCCCATCGATGCGGTGTTGACCGGCACGACCGAGGCGCCGAGCCAGCCCGCGCCGAGGAAGGTGTCGAGGAACTCGATGCGGTTGCCGCACATCACGGCGATGCGGTCGCCGCGCGCCAAGCCGTGCTGCGCAAGTGCGCCGGCGCGCGTGGCCGCCGCATCGGCCGCGTCGGCGTGCGTCCATTGCCGGCCCGCGATGCGCAGCAGCGGGCGAGCGCCGAACAGCGCCGCCTGCCGCTGCAGCATGGCGGGCAGCGTGCGCTGCGCCGGCGGCACCGCGCGCGGGTCACTCGTCATCGTGCGTGCCTCCGCCGAGGTAGGTGGCCTGCACGCGCGGGTCGCTCGCGAGGTCACCGGAAGCACCCGACAGCGCGATCTCGCCCGTCTCCAGCACATAGCCTTCGTCCGAGCTTTCGAGCGCGGCGCGTGCGTTCTGCTCCACCAGCAGGATCGACACGCCGTCGTCGCGCAGCTTGCGCACGATGGTGAGGATGTCGCGCACGATCAGCGGCGCAAGGCCCAGGCTGGGCTCGTCGAGCATCAGCAAGCGCGGCGCCGACATGAGCGCGCGGCCCACCGCCAGCATCTGCCGCTCGCCGCCCGAGAGCGTGTCGGCGCGTTGCGCGCGGCGCTCGGCCAGGCGCGGGAAGCGGTCGTACACCGATTGCAGCTGCCGCTTCATCGCGTCGCCGCGCAGCCGCTTGGCGTAGGCGCCGAGCTGCAGGTTGTCGAGCACGGTCAGTTCGCCGAACAGTTCGCGCCGCTCGGGCACGAGGCACAGCCCGCGCTCCACGCGCGACTCCACATCGAGCCCCTGCAGGTCTTCGCCTTCGAAGCGCAGCGTGCCCTTGCACGGCAGCAGGCCCATGGCCGCGGCCAGCAGCGTGGTCTTGCCCGCGCCGTTGGGGCCGATCACCGAGATGATCTGGCCCCGCTGCACGTCGAGCGACACGCCGCGCACCGCCTCCACCTGCCCGTACGACACGTGCAGATCGCCAATCTCCAGCATCGCGGTCATACAACGCTCCCGAGGTATGCGGCCTGCACACGCTCGTCCGCGCGCACCGCCGACGGCACGCCCTCCACGAGCTTGGAGCCGAAGTTCATCACCACCAGACGGTCCACCAGTTTCATCACGAAGTCCATGTCGTGTTCGACGATCAGGATGGTCACGCCCTCCTCGCGCAGCTTGCGCAGCAGGTCGCCCAAGGCCATCTTTTCCTTGCGGCGCAGGCCGGCCGCGGGCTCGTCGAGCACCAGCAGCACGGGGTCGGCGGCCAGCGCGCGCGCGATCTCCAGGATGCGCTGCGTGCCCAGCGGCAGGCTGCCCGCGAGCTCGTGCGCGCGGTCGCCCAGGCCGATGCGGTCGAGCTGGCGCTGCGCCTCCTGCAGGATCTGGCTTTCTTCCGTGCGATCGAGCCGCAGGCCCGCCTTCAGGATGCCCGAGCGCGTGCGCGAGTGCGCGCCCAGCGCCACGTTGTCCAGCAGGCTCATGTGCGGGCGCAGCTTCACGTGCTGGAAGGTGCGCGCCAGCCCGAGCCGCGCCACCGCGCGCTGCGGCATGCCGGCAATGTCGTGCTCGAGAAAGCGCACCTGGCCCGCGCTCATCGGCAGCGTGCAGGTCAGCAGGTTGAACATGGTCGACTTGCCCGCGCCGTTGGGCCCGATGAGGCCGATGATCTCGCCCGCCTTGACGTCGAAGCTCACGTCGTTCACCGCCACCAGCCCGCCGAAGCGCTTCACGGCGCCATTGACCGACAGCACCTGCGTGCCGCGCGCCGGCAGCTGCCGGTGCGGCAGCGGCTCGACCGGCGCACCGGTGTAGCGCGAGGCACCCTGCGGCGCGGCGCGCCGGCGCGTCCAGCGCCGCAGCAGGCCCATCACGCCGCCGCGCGCAAAGTGCAGCAGCAGGATAAAGAGCGCCGCGAAGGCCACGGCCTCCAGCTGGCCCGCGCGCTGCGTGAGCATCGGCAGCACGTCCTGCAGGCCGTTCTTCAGCACCAGCACCAGCGCCGCGCCCACCAGCGCGCCCGCCAGCTGCCCGAGCCCGCCGGCCACGGCCATCAGCAGGTACTCGATGCTGGCGCGCACGTCGAAGGGCGACGGGCTCACGAAGCGGTTCATGTGCGCATAAAGCCAGCCCGCCAGCCCCGCGAACAGCGCCGCCGTGACGAACAGCGACAGCCGCACGCGGTAGGCATCCGCCCCCACGCTGGCCAGCAGCGTGGCGCCGCCGCGCAGCCCGCGAATCGCGCGGCCGGGCCGCGACTGCAGCAGGTTGTGGCTGAACAGGCAGGCCAGCCCCACCACCACCCAGATCAGGTAGTACATGGCGCGCGGATCGGCCAGCGACCAGCCGCCGATCTGCAGCGCCGGGATGTTCGACAGGCCCGTGTGGCGACCGAGCGCATCGACGTTGCCGAACAGCATCGCGATCGACAGCCCCCAGGCGATGGTGCTCAGCGGCAGGAAGTGCCCGCCCAGGCGCAGCGTGAGCATGCCGATGGCCAGCGCCGACAGCCCCGTGAGCAGCAGCGCGAACAAGAGCCCCAGCCACGGCGAAAGGCCCTGCGCGGTCGTGAGCCACGCCGTGGCGTAGGCCGCGATGCCCACGAAGGCCGCCTGGCCGAACGAGGTGGCGCCGCCCACGCCGGTGAGCAGCACGAGGCCCAGCGCCACCAGCGCACCGATGCCGATGTCGTTCAGCAGCGAGACCGTGAAGCTGCCCGCCACGGCCGGCACCAGGGCCAGCACGACGATCACGCCCGCGATCCACGCCATGCGTTTCGTGTTGCCGTTCATTGGTCCACCTCGTCTTCTTCCTCTTCCGAATGGGCCGCCATGAAGGAGCGCAGCATGAGCACCGGGATCAGCAGGCTGAACACGATCACGTCTTTCAGCGCGCCGCTCCAGAACGACGCGAAGCTCTCGACCACGCCGACCGCCAGCGCGCCGATGGCCGTCATCGGGTAGCTCACGAGCCCGCCGATGATCGCGGCCACGAAGGCCTTCAGGCCGATGATGAAACCCGAGTCGTAGTACATGGTGGTCACCGGCGCGATCAGCACGCCGATGAGCCCCGCCAGCAGCGAGGCGCAGCCGTAGGCCAGCAGCGCCGTGCGCACCGGCCGGATGCCGACCAGCCGCGCGCCCACGCGGTTCACGGCCGTGGCGCGCAGCGCCTTGCCGGCCACCGTGCGCTCGAACACCAGGAAGAACAGCCCGCTCAGCACCACGGCCGCCCCCACCATCAGCACCACCTGGCCGCTGACCGTGAAGCCGTCGCCCAGCGTGAACACCGCGCTCGTGAGCGGCGTGGTGCGCGAGCCCTCGGGCCCGAAGAACAGCAGGCCCAGGCCCGACAGCAGGAAGTGCAGCGCCAGCGACACGATCAGCAGCACCAGCACCGAAGCATCGGCGATCGGCTGGAACACCACGCGCGCCAGCAGCGGCGCGATGGGCACCACCAGCAGCACGGCCACCGCGATGTGCACCGCCACCGGCACGCCGGGCCGCGCCGCCAGCCAGGCGAGCACGCACGGAATGGCGGGCAGCACGCCCCACATCAGCACCGCCTTCGGTATGCGCGCGGCCTCGCCGCGCAGCAGCAGGCTGCCGATCTCGGTGGCCAGCGCCAGCGCGGCCAGCACCGCGACCATGCCGATGGTCGGCGGCACGCGGCCGGTTTCGAAGGCCGCCAGCGACAGGGCGGCAAAGGCCGCGATGTCGCCGAACGGCACGAACACCACCCGCGTGACCGAGAAGATCAGCACCAGCCCGAGCCCGGCCAGCAGATAGACGGCACCGTTGGCCAGGCCGTCGGTGACGAGGATCAATGCCACGTCCCAGTTCATAGAAAAACCTCTGTCGGAGTCATCGTTGTCGTTGTCGTGAAGGGAAACAGGAGATTCAAGGGGCGAGCTTCCATTGGCCGTTGTCGAGCTTGACGATCACGCGCGCGCGCTCGTCCACGCCGTACAGGCTGCCGGGCTTGAAGGTGTAGACGCCGTGCGTGCCGACCACCTCCTTGGTGCTGAAGATCGCGTCGCGCAGCGCCACGCGGAACTCGGGCGTGCCCGGCTCGGCCTTCTTCATGGCGCGCGAGGCTGCGTCCACAAACACCAGCCAGCCGTCGAACGAGTAGGCCGAAAAGGCG
This sequence comes from Variovorax boronicumulans, assembly GCF_009811375.1. NCBI lineage: Bacteria > Pseudomonadati > Pseudomonadota > Betaproteobacteria > Burkholderiales > Comamonadaceae > Variovorax > Variovorax boronicumulans. The sequence continues at coordinate 563,649 of NZ_BKDH01000001.1, read as the reverse complement.
TCGCTGGTGGGTGCGTTGTTGACCTTCTGGAACACGGCGCGGAAGTCGGTCGCGATCTTCTTGGTCGGGTAGTCGGCCGGCAGCTGCTCGGCGACGATCACCGGGCCCGTGGGCATCAGCGCGTTCTGGCCGGCCGCGCCGACCACGCGCACGAAGTCGGGGTTGATCAGGCCGTGCTGGCCGTACACGCCGCCCTTGAAGCCGCGCTCCTGCAGCGCCAGGAACGGCAGCGCGCCCGGTGTGCCGGCGCCGCCGGTCATCACCGCGTCGGGGCGCAGCGCCACGATCTTCAGCACCTGGCCGGTCACCGAGGCGTCGGCGCGTGCGTAGCGCTCGTTGCTCACCACCTTGATGCCGGCGCCCGGCGCGGCCTTCATGAGGGCCTCGTACACCAGGTCGCCCCAGGCGTCGGAAAAGCCGATGTAGCCCACGGTCTTGACGTTGTTGCGCTTCATGCGCTCGACCACCGCGTCGATCATGAGCTGCGTGGGCTGCGCCACCGTCATGACCCACGGGTTCTCGTTGGGGTCGAGCAGGATCGGCGTGAGGCCGATCATGGGCGTCTTCGCCTCCTTGCCCACCTGCGCCATCGCGATGGCCGACGGCACGCCCGAGGTGCCCATGAGCACGTCGACCTTTTCGTCCTCGATGAGCTTGCGCGCGTTGCGCCCGGCCGTGGTCGGGTCGGAGCCGTCGTCGAGCACCACGAGCTGGATCTTGCGGCCGTTGACCTCGCCCTTGTAGGCCAGCGCGGCCTGCATGCCCTTGGCGTACGGCACGCCCAGCGAGGAGTTGGGCCCCGACAGCGACACGCTGAGTCCGACCTTGAGGTCGGCCGCCAGTGCGCTCGCCACACCACAGGCGGTCAGCGCCGCGGCGAGGGCACCGCGCGTCAAGGTCTGCATCAGGTTCTTCATGTCGTAGCTCCAGTGAGGAAGGATGGAAGGAACAGAAACTCAGATGAACAACTGGATCGCGGGCAAGGCGCGCGTGGCATTGAGCAGGTCGATGCGCTTCTCGCGGATGGACCAGCCCGTGGGGGTGCGAATGAGGTGGTGGCGGGCGGTGCCGCTCAGCAGGATCTGGTCGTCGCCGCGCGCCTCGATGTAGAGGAACGGCGTGCGCAGGCGCACGTCGTCGGTGCCCTCTTCCTCGATGCGCGAGGGCTGCAGCACATGCTGGCTGTGGCTGGCCGGATGCTGCGAATGCGCGCGCGGGTTCTTCAGCCGCTCCACGCGCAGCTGCAGCAGCAGCCGGTCTTCGTAGGCCAGCGAGTTGTGCGAGAACGGATCGGCCTGCGCCGCGCCGAGCAACGGCACCCAGTAGTGGCCGTCGTCGGCGAACAGGGCCAGCCAGTCGTCGAAGCGGCGCGCGTCGAGCAGGGCCGCCTCGTGGGCGATGAAGTCGCGCGGGTCGTTCATGCTGCCACCTCCGGCGTCATGGCCCGGGCCCAGGCGCGGAACTGGTTGCGCATGAGCAGCTCGTTGGTGCCGTTGGTGGTCACCGTGGCCTGCTGCGTCTCGGCCGGGTCGTGGTTGCGGTGCAGGCTGATCCATTCGTTGCCGCCGGCACGCAGGCCCTTCTGGATGCTCTCGAACAGGTGCACGTCGTCGTGCGCCACCACCGACATCGGCGAGAACACGAGCCGGTTGTAGCTCATGGCACGCTCGAACAGCAGCGCGGGGGCACCGGCCGCGCGGAAGCTCCAGGCCTCGATGAGCGTGCGGTCGGCCGCGAGCGGGCGGATCACGCGGATGGCCTGCGGCGAGCCCTTGACCGACAGGCTGGGGTACAGCACCGAGTTCTGCGGCGAGCGCTGCAGGATGTCGGCGGCGCGCTCCACGCCGTGCGCGGCCTGCATCGCGGCCTCGTACTCGGGCAGCTGCGCGTAGTTGGAATGGATGCTGAAGTTCACGCCCAGCACGCTGTGGCCGTTGGCGAACACGCGCCCGCCCATCTGGTCGAAGAACTCGTAGCCCGAGCCGAAGGGCAGGATCTGCTCCATCGCCATCGGCTTGGGGTCGCTGGGCGCATGCCCTTCCCACAGCGCCTCGGCGGCCTTGGTGGCCGACTCGTGCGTCGACATCGGGTGCACCGTGTCGTTGATGTTCTCCAGGTACATCTTCCAGTTGCAATGGACGATGTTGCGCAGCACGCCACCGCCCACGGTGAGCCTGCCCTCGGGCGAGCGGTCGACCATGTTGTCGAGCGCGCCCAGCACATCGCCGAAGTAGTCCTCGAACGAGGGGCCGGTGTCGGACAGGCGCACGAACACGAAGTCGCGGTACACCTTCACGTGCCTGACCACCGACAGCCCCTGCCCCGACTCGCAGGCCTTGAGCTGCGTGCCCTCGTAGCCGTTCTTCAGCGGCAGGCCCAGCGGCGCGCCGTCCAGCTTGTAGGTCCACGCGTGGTACGGGCAGCGAAAGAAGCGGCCGGTGTTGCCGCTCTCGTCGGTCACCAGCTGCGTGCCCTTGTGGGCGCAGCGGTTGTACATGACGTGCACCGCACCGTCGGGCTGGCGCACCATGAGCAGCGGACGCCCCGCAATCTCCTGCGTGACGAAGTCGCCCGACGCCGGCACCTGACTGGCATGGCCCAGGAAGACCCAGGTGCGGGCGAACAAGCGCTCCTGCTCCAGCGCGAACAGCTCGTCGCTGAGGTACAGGTCGCGGTGCACCCGGTCGTCGCGGACCAGCGCCGCGACGAGATCGGGGCGGTTGCGGTAGGCGGTCATGTGATCGTGCTCCTGCTTCGAGCTATGTCAGCGTGCCGCCGAGGAACACCGTGGAACCGGCTTCGCCGGGCCACTGGTGTTGCCCCCGGTAGGGGGTTGGCGAAGCGACACGAAGTGCGCGCAGCCTGGGGGCGAGCCAGTTCATGGAACGAGCTTCCACTGGCCCTTGTTCATCTGCACGATGACCACGCCGCGCTGGTCCGAGCCGTAGCGGTCGTCGGGCTTGAAGGTGTAGATGCCGTGCGTGCCCACCAGCTCCTTCGTGCCCACGATGGCATCGCGCAGCGCCGTGCGGTACTGCGGCGTGCCGGGCTCGCCCTTGGTGCGCGAGGCCGCGTCGGCCAGCAGCAGGTAGGCGTCGTAGGTGTACGACGAGAACGCATCGGTGGGCACCGCGCCGTTCGCCTTCTGGTAGGCATTGCGAAAGCCCATCGCGACCTTCTTGATGGGGTTGCTGTCGGGCAGCTGGTCGGCCACCAGCACCGGGCCGCTGGGCACCTGCAGGCCGTCGATGGCCGTGCCGCCCACGCGCACGAAGTCGGCGTTGATGAGGCCGTGCGTGCCGTAGATCTTGCCCTTGTAGCCGCGCTCGGCCAGTGCCAGGTAAGGCAGCGCGCCCGGCGTGCCGGAGTTGCCCGCGAACACCGCGTCGGGCCGCGCCGCGACGATCTTCAGGATCTGCCCGGCCACCGACGAGTCGCTGCGCGCATAGCGCTCGTTGGCCACCACCTTGATGCCGGCGGTGGTGGCGCTCTTCACGAGCGAGTCGTAGGCCAGGTCGCCCAGCGCGTCCGAGAAGCCGATGAAGGCCACCGTCTTCACGCCCGACTTCTGCATGCGCTCGACCACGCCCGCCACCATGAGCGGGAACGGCTGCGACACGGTGACGGTCCACGCGCCGTCCGCGCCCGGAATGGTCACGGGCGTGGGCGAGATGAGCGGCGTGTTGAGCTCGCGCGCCACCGAGGCGATGGCCATCGCGCCCGGCACGCCCGAGGTGCCGATGAGCACGTCGACCTTGTCTTCGGTCACCAGCTTGCGCGCGTTGCGCCCGGCGGTGGTCGGGTCCGAAGCATCGTCGAGCACGATGAGCTGCACCTTGCGCCCGCCGATCTCGGGCCGCTCGGCGATGGCCGCGCGGATGCCCTTCTCGTAGGGCACGCCCAGCGCCGCGACCGGCCCCGAGAGCGAGCTGATGAAGCCGATCTTGAGGTCTGCCGCCGCCGCACCGACGGCGGTGAAGGCGGCCAGCAGCGCGAGGCCAAGGCGGGAGATTTTCTTCATGGGAGCTTCCTCTTCGGGGGTTGGAATGGGGACGAGGGACGGGTCAGTAACGCAAGGTGCGGCGCGATTCGAGGTCGGCATCGACCTGCGCGGGCGTGAGCCGCTCCGGCTTGCATTCGAAGCGCTCGAACAGCGCCAGCTGGTCGGCGTAATGGCGGTCGCGCACGCCGGCCGGGCTCACGAAGCCGCTCTGCCCCGGCGCCGCGACCGAGCACATGTCGAGCGCGCCCGGGCGCAGCACGACGCGGTAGTTGAGCGTGCCGCGGTTCATGTAGGGGCTGACCTCGGGCTCGTCGCCCGCGCCGGCCCACGGCACGCCGATGGCGTTGATGCGCGAGAAGCGGTGCCGCACCACGGGCGTGGTCCACGCGGCCATGTCGGGCCCGAGGCGGGTGCGCAGCTCGCCCACCGCATCGGTCAGCGCCGCGCGCACCATCGTGCGCGGGTCCTGCCCGTTGAAGAAGTCGTGGCGCTGCGGCACACCCGAGGCCGGGCCGCTCAGCGCGTTCCACAGCAGCTTCGCCACGGCCGCGGGCTGGGCGCTGCCCGGCGAGCCGCGCGGCGTGAGCGTGGGATAGCCGAGGTTGGCGTAGGTGGCGAACACGGCTGGCGGCAGGTCGTCGGCCAGCAGGCGCCGCGACATCGCACCCAGCCACGCGCGCAGCACGGTGGTGGCGCGGTTGTCGTAGACCTCACCGCCCGGGGCGACGCGGTTCTTCAGGTCCCAGTTGGCGAGCAGGTCGGCTGCGCGGCGCGCGGGGTCGCCGGCCGGCAGGCCTTTGGCCGCGTCGACGATGAGGGGCACGAAGTAGCGCGCGTTCAGGTCGGCCAATGCCGCGCCCTGGCTCACGCGCCAGACCTCGTCGGCGCCCAGCTTGGCCGTGCCCTGCAGCTGCGCGTGGATTTCGGCCACGCGATCGACGTGCGAGAAGTTGGCGCCGTCCGCGCGCAGGCCTTCGGCGATCTGGTTGTTCCAGCTCGCGAGGTAGCCCTGCGCGGGGTTGTAGGCGCGCGGGTTGGCGCTGAACGGCAGGCTGCCCTGCCACTCCATGCTGCCGTCGCCGCGCGCGGGAAAGCGGATGTCCTGCGTGGCCGGGCGGCGCGGCATGCGGCCCAGGCCCACGGCGCCGATGTTGCCCGCCACGTCGGCATAGAACCAAGTGATGGATGCGGCCACGCGCTCGCCCTGCGCGAGAAAGCCCGACCAGTCGCGCGCCCGTGCGGCACGCGCCCAGCCGAGCATGGTCTCGACCTCGCGGCCCTGCCAGGTGCTGCGCGCGGTGTAAGCGCGGGCGTTGTCCACGTCCCAGCTCTGCACGAAGCCGTGCACCGTGGCGTAGATGTCCACGCTCTGCGGCGCGGCGCCCTTCACGCGGATCACGTCGGTGCGCCGGGTCATCGGGCGGTAGGCGCCGTCGTAGCGGTACTCGTAGCGGTTGGCCGGGTTCAGTTCTTCCTGGTAGATGTCGTTGGTGTCGAGCGAGCCCACCGTCGAACCCCAGGCGATGGTGCCGTTGGTGCCGAAGAGCACCGGCAGCAGGCCGATGGGCGTGAGGCCCGTGAGGTCGTAGCCCGCGCCGTGCAGGCCGATGCCGTGCACGAACGACGGGTTGTTGAAGCCCTGCTGCGGGCCGTTGTACAAAACGGCCACGCCCTCCTTGGTGCGCGAGGGGCCGAGCACCCAGGCGTTGCTGGCGGTCGGCATGCCTTCGGTGGCGGCCAGGCCCATGCGGGCGACCTGCGTGGCGCGGAAGTCGGCCGCGGCCTGCGCGGAGACCGGCGCGAGCGCGGCATCGCCGGGCTCGGCGCTTGCCAGCCGGTTCGCGTTGCCGCGCGGCACGATGGTCGGCGCGGTCGGGTCTTCGAGCCAGCGCAGCTGCTCGTACAGCTGCAGGCCGGCCACGTCGCCGCGCGCCGCCTTGAGCTGGTTGAGCAGCGAGAGGTTCGCGACCTCGGCGGTGCCCGCGAAGAAGCGGTTGAGGATCAGGCCGATCCAGACCATGGCCACGTCGTCCGCGGTCCAGGGCGCCGGCTCGAAGCCGTTGTCGATGAACTCGCGCGGCATGAGCTTCGCGCGGTCGGCCAGCACGTCGCGGATGCGCGCGTTGACGCCCGCGGCATAGCCTTCGAACATGGCGCGGTCGTCCGCGCTCAGCGCGTCGATCTGGCGGCGGATCGACACCGGATCGATGTTGGCGCGCGTGGCCTTGTCGGTCGCGACGAACTCGGCCCCCAGCACCTCGGCCACGCTGCCGTTGCCCGAGCGCCGCGCCATCTCCAGCTGGTAGAGCCGGTCTTCGGCGACGGCATAGCCGAAGCCGTGGAACAGGCCGCGCGTGTCGCTGGCGTAGACGTGCGGCACGCCGTAGCGGTCGCGCTTGATGGTGACCTCGCCGCTGCCGCCCGGGGCGGTCGCGGCGCAGCCGGCCAGCAGCGCGGCGGCGAACAGCACGGTGCCGGTCGCGCGCCGGCGGCGCAGGGAACGAAGCAGCGGGTGCATGGGGTGGGCGGCGTTCATCGGATCGACGCGAGGGCGTTCAGGGCACCAGCTTCCATTGGCCCTTCTCGAGCTTCACGACGACGCGCGAACGGTCGTCCGAGCCGTAGCGCTCGGTCGGCTTGAAGTTGTAGACCGAGTGCGTGCCCACCAGCTCCTTGGTGCTCACGATGGCATCGCGCAGCGCCAGGCGAAACTGCGGCGTGCCGGGCTCGGCCTTGGTGGCGAGCGCGCGCTGGGCGGCGTCCAGGTACACCAGCCAGGCGTCGAAGGTGTAGGCCGAGAAGGCGTCGGTCGGCGGTGCGCCGTTGGCCTTCTGGTAGGCCGCACGGAAGTCCATCGACACCTTGCGGATCGGGTTGTCGTTCGGCAGCTGCTCGGCCACGATCACCGGGCCCGTGGGAGCCAGCAGGCCTTCGACCGAGGCACCGCCCACGCGCACGAAATCGGGGTTGATGAGCGCGTGCATGCCGTAGATCTGGCCCTTGTAGCCGCGCTCCGAAAGCGCGAGGTACGGCAGCGCACCGGGCGTGCCCGAGGTGCCGGTGATCACCGCGTCGGGGCGCAGCGCCACGATCTTGAGTACCTGCCCGGTCACCGACGCGTCGCCGCGCGCATAGCGCTCGTTCGACACGATCTTGATGCCGGCCGGCTCGGCGCTCTTTTGCAGCGCGCCGTACACCAGGTCGCCCCAGGCGTCGGAGAAACCGATGTAGCCCACCGTCTTCACGCCCGACTTCTTCATGCGCTCGACCACCGCGCTCACCATGAGCGGTGCGGGCTGCGGCAGCGTGACCATCCACGCGCCCTCCTCGCCCGGCAGGTTGGCGTTGGCGATGGAGATCAGCGGCGTCTTGGTTTCGCGCGCCACGCCGGCAATGGCCAGCGCGCCGGGCGAACCGGCCGTGCCGATGATGACGTCGACCTTGTCCTCGTCGATCATCTTGCGTGCGTTGCGCGCGGCCGTGGTGGGGTCGGACGCATCGTCGAGCTGCACCAGCTGGATCTTGCGGCCGCCCAGGTCGGCCTTGTAGGCGAGCGCGGCCTTCATGCCCTTTTCGTACGGAATGCCCAGCGACGACACCGGCCCCGACAGCGAGGTGATGAAGCCGACCTTCAGATCGGCGGCCCACGCGCTGGCGGCGCTCAGCGCGCCGAGGCCCGCGGCGACGGCCGCGAGGGTGCGAATTCGGTTCAGGACTTTCATGGCGATGCTCCAGAGGTGATGTTTTTGAACGAAACGAAACGGACGCTGAAATGAAACTAGAGGGCCAGGCTGCCGACGCTGGTGCCGCCGCAGACATACAGCACCTGGCCGGTGACGAAGCTGTTCTCGGGCGCGGCGAAGAAACGCACGGCGCGTGCCACGTCGGCCGATTCGCCCAGGCGCTTGACGGGCACCGAGGCCGCGAGCGCGCGCTCCTTCTCGCTGCCGGCCTCGACCACGTCGTAGAACATGTCGGTGCGGATCGGGCCCGGCGCCACCACGTTCACCGTGATGCCGTCGGCCGCGAGCTCCAGCGCCCAGGTGCGCGCCATGCCCAGCATGCCGGCCTTGGTGGCCGAGTAGCTGGTGCGCGTGGCCAGGCCCAGCGCGGCGCGCGACGACAGCAGCACCACGCGGCCGAAGCGCTGCGCACGCATCGCGGGCAGCGCGCCTTGCACGAGCTGGATGGCGCAGCCCAAGTGCAGGTCGACCAGCGCATCGAGGTCGTCGAGCTTCACGTCGGGCAGCAGCGCGGCGCGGATGACGCCGGCGTTGTGGACGAGCGTGGTCGGTGCGAAGCGCTCGACCAGTTCGCGCACGGCCTGGCCGGTGGCGGCGCGGTCGGCCAGGTCGACCTCGAGGCTGTGCATCTTGGGGTGGTCGATCTCGGCCTTGCGGCGCGCGAGCGAGACCACCTCGTAGCCTTGCGCGAGCAGGTCTTCGCAGATGGCCTTGCCGATGCCGGCGCTGCCGCCGGTGACGGCCGCGACCTTGGGGGCGGCGGCGCTCATGCCGTGGCTCCCACCAGGGCCAGCACGCGCAGCGGGCTGCCGCTGCCCTTTTCGATCTTCAGCGGGGGGCAGATCAGCACCGCGCCCGATGGCGGCAGCAGGTCGAGGTTGCTCAGGCACTGCAGGCCGTAGCGGCCCGCGCCGTGCATGTAGTAGTGGCAGGGGTAGGGCGGACGCAGGTGGTAGCCCTGCCCCGCGTCGGTGCCGATGGCTTCGGAGCCGAAGCCCAGCACGTCGCGCTGCTCGACCAGGAAGCGCACGGCCTCGGTGCTCGGGCCCGGCGTGTGCTGGCCGGTCTCGTCGAAGTTCTGGTACGCCTCGGGGTCGGTGCGCTTGGACCAGTCGGTGCGCATGAGCACCCACGCGCCCTTCGGGATGCGGCCGTGCGCGGCCTCGTAGGCCTCGATGTCTTCGAGCGTCAGCAGGTAGTCGGGGTCGTCCTTCACCTGCGGCGAGCAGTCGATCACGCAGGCCGGTGCGACGAAGTGCTGCACGGGGATGGTGTCGACCGAGTTGTTCGGCAGGTCGCGGCCCGAGATCCAGTGGATCGGCGCGTCGAAGTGCGTGCCCGTGTGCTCGCCGCAGGAGAAGTTGTTCCAGTACCAGCCCGGGCCGCGCTCGTCGTACTTCGACACTTCCTCGATGCGGAAGGGCCAGCACTGGCCCATCTCGGGCGGCAGCGCGATCTGCGGGAACTCGGGCGTGAGCGTCTGCGTGAGGTCGATCACGCGGATGCGGCCGCTGGCCATGGCGGTCACGAGGCTGCCGAGGACTTCGGCGGCGGACATCAGTTCGTTGGTGGTCGTGGTCATCGTGTGATTCCTCTGCTCAGCCGCCCGCCGCGAGTTCGCGTTCGAGCACCTTCGGGTTGTCGCGCCAGCGCTCCAGCCACTCCTGCGCCACGTCGCCCGGGTACACGTCTTCCACACCGTCGCGCAGCGCCTTCACGATGGCGTTGGCCAGCGTGGTCGGCGCCAGCTTGGGCGGCGGCGTGTGCTGGTTCCATTCGTCGTCGATGGGGCCGGGGAACACGTTGATCACGCGGATGCCGGCGGGCCGCATCTCGGCGCGCAGGCACTGCGCCAGCGAATGCGCCGCGGCCTTCGAGGCACTGAAGGTGCCGTGCGGCGGGAAGTTGCTCAGCGCGTAGATCGACAGCAGGTTGACCCATGCCGTCGCGCCCGTGGCGCCGTCGGCCGAGCGGCCCTTGAGCGCGGGGCCGAACTCCTGCGCCAGGCGCAGCAGGCCGAAGTAGTTGATGTCCATCTCGGCCTTGGCCACGTCGGTGCCGCGGCGCGCGCCGATGCCGAAGGTGCGGTGCACCTCGGCGTTGTTGATCACGATGTCGACCTTGCCGCCGATGGAGCCGGCCAGCTCGGTCACCTGGCGGCCGTTGGTGAGGTCCAGCGGCACGAGCGTGACCTGCGGCAGCGCAGAGATGTCGTCCAGCCCGTCGCCCATCTTCTTCCAGGGTTCGGCATGGCCGACCCAGACGATGTCGGCACCGGCCTTCACCAGCGCACGCACGAGGGCCTGGCCCGTCTCGGTCTTGCCGTCGGTCACCAGCACCTTGCGGAACTTGGGGTCGCTGGTCATTTCGCGCAGCATCTTGTCGTCGGCCATGTGGGGACTCCCTTCAGTCGGAAAAGCAATGAGGACGGCCTGGCCGGCACGGTCGAGCCGGGCGCCGACACGCACGCGCGCGGGCGCATCGCCGACCTCGCCGTGCAGGTGGACCATGAGCGTGGGGCCGGCATCCAGGTGCACCAGGCCCAGCCGCCAGGGCAGCCGCTCGCGAAAGAACAGGTCGTTGCTGTGGTGCAGCGTGGTGCTGCCGAGCAGCGCGCCCTCGCCGCTCTGTTGGCGCCAGCGCAGCGCCGACGACAGGCACTTGTGGCAGACCTCGCGCGGCGGGTACTGCACCGTGCCGCAGTCCTCGCAGGTCTGCAGCTCGAAGCGGCCCTCGGCGGCGGCGGCCGTGAGGCCGAGCGCGACGCGGCCGCGCGCGCCGGGCGGCAGGTTCATCTGCCGGGTGCGCAGCACCGGGTTCTTGCGCGGGGGGCGCATCATGGGCATCGTCATGCGGGTCTCCCGAGAATGACGGCGCCCGTACAGAGGCAGCGGTCATAGGTCACCATGCCGAAGCCGGCGACAAGGCCCAGCTGGGCGTTGGGCACGGCGCGCGCGCCGGCCTGGTCCGTCAGCTGGCGGATCGCCTCGACCATGCCGAGGAAGCCGCCCGCCGCACCGGCCTGCCCGGCCGAGAGCTGGCCGCCGCTGGTGTTGTTCGGAAAGCTGCCGTCGAAGGTCATGGTGTTGGCCTGCACGAAGGCCGAGCCTTCGCCCTTCTCGCAGAACCCCAGGTCTTCGAACTGCATCATCACGATGACGGGGTAGTCGTCGTAGGTCTGCACGAAGTCGAGCGCGGCGGGCTGCACGCCGGCCTGTGCGTAGAGGTCATCGCGGTCCTTGCGCCAGCCGCCCTGCACCATCACCGGGTCTTCGGCGTAGGCGTTGTGGCGCTCGATGGCGCCGCGAATCACGACGTGCGCCAGGCCCAGGTCGCGTGCGCGCTCCTCGCTCATCACGAGAAACGCGTCGGCGCCGGCGCAGGGCATCACGCAGTCGAACAGATGGATCGGGTCGGAGATGGGCCGCGCGGCCATGTACTCATCGAGCGTGAGGCCCTTCTTGAACATGGCGTTGGGGTTGCCCAGCGCGTTGGTGCGCTGGTCCACGCAGATGCGGCCGAAGTCTTCGCGCGTGGCGCCGTAGGTGCGCATGTAGTTGGCGGTGATGAACGCGAAGATCGAGTTCGGCCCGCCCGAGCCGTAGGGGTAGCTCGCATCGCGCGCGAAGTTGCTGAAGCTGCCCAGCGTCTGGCGGAAGGAGTCGACGTGGTTGGTGTCGGCGCCCACGCAGGCGACGATGTCGGCATCGCCCGCCTGCACGGCGCGCGCCGCGCGGCGCAGGCACATCACGCCCGAGGCGCCGCCGGTGGGCATGTGGTCGAGCCAGCGTGGCGACAGGCCCAGGTGCTGCGTGACGCCCACGGCCGTGTCGGGTGAAAGCGAGAAGCTGCTCAGGCACAGGCCGTCGATCTGCTCCTTGGCCACGCCGCTGGCCTGCACCAGCGCGTCGATGGCCTGGCCGACGAACCAGTGCGCGGTGCGCGTGGAGTAGCGCACGTAGGGCACGGTGACGGGCACCGCGACCGCGACGCCTTCGTAAGAGAGCCGTCGCTTGGTCATGCCTGCCTCTTTTTCATGGAGCGCGTGTCGATGCAATGGCCCTGGCCCGGCAGCGACTGCGCCATCTCGCGCAGCTGGCCGCGCTGGATCTTCTGCGAAGGCGTGAGCGGCAGCGCCTCGACAAAGGCCACGTAGCCCGGCGCCTTGTAGTACGCCAGTTGCGCCAGCGCATGCTGGACGATGCTGGCCGCGACCGCTTCGCGCTGCGACGCATCGCTGCCGTCGCGCAGCACGATGCAGGCGAGCACCTCGTCGCCGCGCACCGCATCGGGCGTGGCGGCCACGGCCGAGGTCTTCACGGCCGGGTGCTGGTTGAGCACGCTCTCGACCTCGACGGCCGAGATGTTCTCGCCGCTGCGGCGGATCACGTTCTTCTTGCGGTCGACGAAGAAGAAGTTGCCGTCGGCATCGCGCCGCACGAGGTCGCCGGTGTGGAACCAGCCGTCGGCCCAGGCTTCGCGCGTGGCTTCTTCGTCCTTGAGGTAGCCGGAGAAGAAATAGCGGCGCGGGTCGGCACCGGCCGAGCGCACCAGCAGTTCGCCGGGCATGTCGGTGCCCACGTCGCTGCCGTCCTCGCCCATGAGGCGGATCTCGACGAAGTCTTCCTGCCGCCCGAAGCAGCTGGTGCCCACGAGGCGCGGCTCGCGGTTGGCCATGATGCAGGCGGCCGCGCCGGTCTCGGTCATGGCCCAGGCCTCGACCAGCGGGAAGCCGAAGCGTTCTTCGAAGGGCGCGTGGTTCTTGCGGTCGACGCCGGCGCCGAAGCCCCAGCGGATCGCGTGGTCGCGGTCGGCCGCCGACGCGGGGGCCGACAGCAGCATCGCGGGCATCACGCCCAGGTAGTGGGCGATGGTCGCGCCGCTTTCCTTCGCGCTGGCCAGCCAGCTCTTCGGATGGAAGCGGTCGAGCTGCACGAGGCAGCCGCCTGCAATGAGCACGACCATGGTCGAGAACGCCATCGCGTTCATGTGGTTGAGCGGCAGCGGCGTGATCACGCGCTCGGCATCGGGGCGGATGCTGCACACGCCGTCGAGCGCGGCATACCACTCGCCGGCGCGCAGGAAGTACGCGTTGCTCAGGATGCAGCCCTTGGGCCGGCCCGTGGTGCCCGAGGTGTAGAGCAGGCCGCATTCGGTGTCGGTGCCCACGGGCTCGCCGGCGCGCGGCGCGGCGGTCTTCGCGGGCGGCACGGCATCGTCGGGGCCCATGGTCTCGAAGGCCACGCCGGCTTGCGCGGCGGCAGCCTGCAGGTCGGCGGCGCGCTCGGGCAGCGTGACGGCCAGGCCGATCTCGCTGTGGCCGATGAGGTAGACCAGCTCGGCCGAACGCATCTCGGCGTTGATCGGCACCACGCTGGCGCCCAGCGCGTTCAGCGCGAGCCAGTGGAAGATGAAGGCGGGCCGGTTCTCCAGCAGCAGGCCGACGCGGTGGCCGTGGCCGTAGCCGGCCTGTGCGTAGAGGGTGCGCAGCCGATCGATTTCTGCGGCGGCTTCGCCCCAGCGGATGGCGCCGGCGGCGATGCCGTAGGCGGCGGCGGTCACCGATTCGGTGAAGAGGAACTCGGCCTGCGGCGTGCGCGCGGCCGTGGCGGCGAACACCTGGTGGACGGTGGCGTGGGTCATCGCGTCCCTGTCAGATGAAGAGCTGCACGGCCGGAAGCGCCGCGTCGCAGTTGAGCAGGTCGACGCGCTTGAGCGTCATGCGCAGCGCGCCGTCCTGCACCGTGAGGTGGTGGAAGAAGGTGCCGACGTAGAACTGCAGCTCGTCGCCCTGCGACTCGGTGTAGTGGAACTCGGTGCGCACCACGAAGCGCTGGGCCTCGGTGTCGAAGGTCTCGACCACGGGCACCTGCAGCAGGTGGTGGCAGCGGCTTTGCGGCTGCTGCGAGAACGCGCGCGGGCTCTTCAGGCGCTCGATGCGCAGCTCGCGCAGCAGCTTGTCCTCGTACAGGTGCGAGGTGTGGTTCAGGCCGTCTTCCTGGTCGGGCACGAGCGGAATCCAGTAGAACGCATCGTCGGTGAAGAGCGCGTTCCATTCCTCGTAGCGGCGGGTGTCGAGCAGGCGCGCTTCGTTGACGACGAAGTCGACGAGGTCCTGGCGGGTGATATCGGCGGCGGCCATTACATCGTCTCCGTCATGCGCTGCACCCAGCTGCGGTACTGGTTGCGCATGGGCAGCTCGTTGGTGCCGCCCGTGGTGATCTCGCCGCCCTTCAACTCCGATTCGTCGTAGTCGCGGTGCAGGCTCACCCACTCGTTGCCGCTGGCGTGCAGGCCGGCCTGCATGCCGCGGTAGGCCTGCAGGTCGTCGTGGCCCACCACCGAGAACGGCGAGTTGATGAGGCGGTTGTACATGGTCGTGCGCTGCAGCAGCTCGGGCGGCGCGCCCTTCAGGCGAAAGGTCCAGCTCTCGATGAGGGTCTTGTCGGCCGAGATGGGCTTGACCACGCGAATGGCCTGGATCGCGCCCTTGATCGTGAGGTTCGGGTAGTACACGGTGTTGTGCCGCGCCATGCCCAGGATCTGCGCCGTCTTCTCTTCGCCGTAGCGCGCCTTCATGGCGTCGTCGTACTCGGGGATCGCCTTGTACTTGCTGTGGATGCTGAAGTGCACGCCCGTGAAGCTGTGGCCGTGGTCATACGTGCGGATGCCCATGTCCTCGAAGAACTTGTAGTCGGACATGAAGGGCACGAACTGCTCCACGGCCATGGGCTTGGGTTCGTCCTCGGGCTTGTCGGCCCACATGCGCTTGGCGGTGCCGGCCGACGACTCGTGCGCCACCATGGGGTGCATGGTGTCGTTGAGGTTCTCGACGAACATCTTCCAGTTGCACTGGTGCATGAAGCGCAGGCAGCCGCCGGCGATTTCCAGCTCGCCCTCGGGTGAGCGGTCGGCCATGTTGTCGATGGAGCTCAGCGAATCGCCGAAGTAGTCGTCGAAGTCAGGGCCCGCGTCGTTGATCTTCACGAAGATGAAGCCGCGGTGGCTGCGCACGTGCTTCACCGGGGTGAGGCCCTTGCCCGACTCGCACTCGTGCAGCTGCGTGTGCTCATAGCCGGTCTTCAGCGGAATGGCCAGCGGCGCGCCGTCGGTCTTGAAGGTCCAGGCGTGGTACGGGCAGCGAAAGAACTTGCCGGTGTTGCCACAGGGCCCGTTCACCAGGCGCGAGCCCTTGTGGGCGCAGCGGTTCATCATGACGCGCACGCTGCCGTCGCTGTGGCGCACGACGATCAGCGGGCGGCCCGCGATCTCGTTGGTGATCCAGTCGCCCGACTTCGGCAGCTGGCTCTCGTGACCGACGTAGTTCCAGGTGTTGGCGAAGAAGTGCTCCTGCTCCAGCTCGAAGAGCTCCTGGCTGGTGTACAGGTCGCGGTGCACGCGGTCGTTCTGCACGAGCGCGCGAACGGCATCGGGGTTGTCTCGGTACGAAGGCATGGTTCTCCTGGCTCCTTCCTGGCTGGCTTTTCTCAGAGGTCGAGCACCAGGCGCGCTCCCTTGGCGCGCGAGATGCAGATCTGCATGACGGTGCCCTCTGCCTTCTCGCGGGCGGTGAGCACGTAGTCGCGGTGGTCGATCTCGCCCTCGATCACGGGCACGGCGCACACGCCGCACTCGCCGCGCTTGCAATCGAACATCGGGTCGCAGCCGTGTTCGATGAGGCAGTCGAGGATGCTCTGGCCGACCGGCACGGTGAAGCGCTGGCCCGACTGGGCAAGCTCCACCTCGAAGGGCTGGTCGCCCTCCTCCACGACGGGTTCGGTGAAGAGCTCGAAGTGCACGCGGTCGTGCTCCCAGCCGCGGGCCTGGGTGCGCGCGAGCACGGCATCGAGCATGACCTTGGGGCCGCACACGTAGAGGCGGTCGCCGGCGGGCACGGCGTCGAGCAGCGCGTCGATGTCCAGCGGCGCGCCGGCCTCGGCGTCGGCATGCACGCGCAGGTCGTCGCCCAGCAGCGCCTGCAGCTCGGGCAGGAAGGCCATCAGGTCGCGGCTGCGGCCGGCGTAGTGCATGCGCACGGCGGCGCCTTCGGCACGGCGGCGCGCGGCCATCGAGGCCAGCGGCGTCACGCCGATGCCACCGGCCACCAGCACCGTGCCGCCCGGGCCGGTGTGCAACGGAAAGTCGTTCTTCGGCGGCTCGATGGTGAGCACGCTGCCCTCGGCCAGCCCTTCGTGCATGAAGCGCGAGCCGCCGCGGCCGTCGGCCTCCTTGCGCACCGCGATCACGTAGTCTGTCGGGGCGTTGGTGGCGTTGCGCTCGGTGGCGAAGTTGACGAGCGAGTAGTGGCGCCAGTCGGTGGCGCCGTCGGCCAGCGTCACCTGCACGCGGATGTGCGCGCCGGCGGCGAAGCCGGGCAGCGCGCGACCGTCTTCGGCGCGCAGGCGCAGCAGGCGGATCAGCGGGTTGAGGGCGCGCGCTTCGGCGACGCGAAGCTGGAGCGTGGGGGCGGTCATGGTTCGGGTCCCTTCAGGCCAAGGCGTGCTGCACCAGCGCGGCCTGCAGCTTGTGGCCGTGTTCGTCGGCCAGCGCCGCGTCGCGCAGTTCGCGCAGGGTGGCGGGCGCCAGCGCGGCACCCGCACGTTCGAACGCGCGCATCACGGTGTCGTAGTTGCGCAGGCCGCGCTCGTGCGTGTCGCTGTAGCCCTTGACCAGGCGCTGGCACTGGGCGAGTTCGACGGCGAGCGCGGGGTTGCGTGGCGCGGTGGCGGCGATGCGTTGCAGCCACTCTTCGATGCGGCGGTTCTCGTCGGCGTAGCGCATCGTCGAACGGCGCCAGCGCTTGCAGGCCGCGACCATGCGCAGCATCAGGTAGCCGCGCAGCGAGCTGGTGCGGATCACGCGGCCGTGCTGCGTGAAGCGCTCGACGATCTTCCTGGGCAGCGTGGAGTGCATGAGCCAGCGGCCAATGCCGCCGGGCAGCGTCTCGCAGATTTCCTGCAGGCGCGGGTGCATGTACTCGTGGATGGCGAGCAGCTGGCCCGGCTGCACGCCGGCCTCGCCGTGCACGCGCTCGAAGCGGGTCGCGCGGGTCTTCAGGGCGGCGACGCGGGCCGTGTCTTCGTAGGACATCCACAGCGCCAGGTGGCGCGCGGTTTCGCGCAGCAGGCGGTGGGCGTCGTCGGGCAGCTTCGCAACAGCGTCCATGCGGTCGAGGTAGAGGCCGGCGTAGGCCAGGTCCTGGTAGTCGATGAGGCGACGCACGCCTTCGAGCAGGAAGTCGTGCGCGGGCTGCGGAAAGTCGCGCTGCACGCGCTCGACCAGCGCGCGCACGGCCGGGTGGCGCGGTTGAGGTGCGGGCGTGGCAGCCGGCGCCACCTTGGCGGGTTCGCCGTCGTCACCGTCCTGTGCGCGGTCGAAGGCCGCACCGAAGGCCTTGAGGCTGGGCTTCACGCCCACGCCGCCGCGCTCGATGGTGGCCTCGAAGTGGGCTCGGCTGAAGGGCAGCACGCCCGAGCCCGCGAGCGTGCCGAACAGCACGGCGCTGATCACGCTGCCCGAGGCTTCGGCGGCCTGCGCCATGTCGAAGCGGATGAAGCGCTTGGCGGCGCGCGCGGTGTGGGCGAGCAGCTGCTCGCTGTCGACGCGGCCGTCGCCCATGGCGCTTTTTTCGGCGATGGAGAAGACGCGGTGCGTGGAGGCGATGAGCGTGGTGCGGTCGCGCGTGACCAGCCCGCGCTGCACCGCGCGGCCGGCTTCCATGAGCTCGGAGGCGAGCACCACGTCGACGTCGCCCGGCAGCGGCATCAGCGCGAGCACGGGGCGACCGCCGTCGGCGTGCGCCTGCGCGTCGGGGTACAGCTCGACGTAGTAGATCGTCGCGCCGGTGCGCTGGGCCACGCCGGGCACGGAGGTGGTCTGGGCGACGTAGCCGTTGGCCTCGCCCATGTCGACGATCCAGTCGGCGAGCACGCCGCCGCCCTCCCCGCCCATGGCGAGGATGGCAATCTTTATCGGTTGAACCTTGTTCGTCATGGCGTCAGAAGGCATGGGCGTCGCGGCGGCGCGCGTCGCCGCGCTGCATCCAGCCGATGACGGCGGTGCGCACGCGCTGGCGGAAGCGGTCCCAAGCGGTCGGGTTGCTCACGACCTGCGCCTTGTAGAACGAGGGGCAGAGCACGGCGGCGTGCGACACGTCGCCGCAGTTGCCGCAGCCCACGCAGCTGTCGAGCACGGTGGCGACGGGGTCGACGCGCAGCGGATCGGGGTTGGGCTTGATCGAGAGCGACGGGCAGCCCGACAGGCGGATGCACGAGTGGTCGCCGGTGCAGGTGTCGGCATCGACGCCGAACTTGTCGCGCACCATGCGCTTGCCGTCGGCAATGGCCTTGCGCACCAGCGGCTTCTCGCGCCGCTGCTTGTTGAGCATGCACTCCGACTGCGCGATGAGGACCTTGGGGCCCTTCTTGGTGGTGGTGAGTGCGTCTTTGAGTGCGTCGCGCATGCCGGCGACGTCGTAGGTGCGGCGCATGGTCTTCACCCATTCGACACCCACGCCGCGCACGGCGCGTTCGATCTCGTGGCCGGTGCTGCGCGTCTTGTTGACAGCCGTGGACGAGAGGATGTCCTGCCCGCCCGTGGCCGAGGTGTAGTTGTTGTCGACGATGATGGTGAGGTTGTCGCTCTTGTTGAAGACCGCGTTGGCCACGCCGCTCGTCAGGCCGTTGTGCCAGAAGCCGCCGTCGCCCATCATCGAGATCGCGCGCTTGCCGGCCGGTGCGTTCAGCGCCGAAGCGCCTGCACCGCCGAGGCCGTAGCCCATCGTCGTGTTGCCGATGTTGAAAGGCGGCAGGATCGAGAACAGGTGGCAGCCGATGTCGGCGCTCACGTGGTGCGCACCGAGTTCGCGCTCGACCAGCTTCATCGCGCTGAAGATGGGGCGCTCCGGGCAGCCGGTGCAGAAGCCCGGCGGGCGCGCATGCACCACGTCGCCGAGCGCGCTCGACGGCTGCGCGGGCTCGGGTGCATCGTCGACGCCGATGGCCGCCACTTCCTTCAACGGGATCACCTTGCGCACCGGTACGGGCACGGGCAGCGGCGCGAGGCGTTCGTAGCGCTCGCAGAAGGTGCGCGCGCCCTTGAGCAGTTCGAGCGTCGTGTACTCGCCGGCCACGGGCAGCATGTCCTTGCCGTGCAGCGCGGTGGTGGAGCCGGCCTGGCGCAGGATGGTGGCGAGGTTCTGCTCGACGAAGTTGGGCTGGCCTTCTTCCACGATGAGCACGGCGCGCTTGCCTTCGCAGAAGCGGATGACTTCGCTCTCGATGACGGGATAGGCCACGTTCATCACGTACAGCGGCACGCGGGTCTCGCCGTACACGTCGGCCAGGCCCAGGCGTTCGAGCGCGCGCAGCAGCGTGTTGTAGCTGCCGCCCTGCACGATGATGCCGATGTCGTCGGCCTCTTCGGAAAAGAACTCGTTGAGCTGGCGCTCCTCGATGAAGCGCACGGCGGCGGGCCAGCGGTCCTTCACCTTCTCTTGTTCATGCACGAAGCTCGCGGGCGGCAGCACGATGCGGCTGACGTCGCGCTGCGGGTTCTCCAGTGCCTCTTTCAGCGTGAACTTGGCGCGCTTGTTGTCGCCGGCGATGAAGTGACCGTGCACGTGGCAGGCGCGGATGCGCAGCTGCAGCATCACAGGCGTGTTGCTGGCCTCGGAGAGGTCGAAGCCCGTCTTCACCGCATCGACGATGCTCGGCAGGTTGGGCCGCGGATCGAGCAGCCAGATCTGCGACTTCATGGCGAAGGCGTGGCTGCGCTCCTGCATGATCGACGAGCCTTCGCCGTAGTCCTCGCCCACGATGATGAGCGCGCCACCGGTGACGCCGCCCGAGGCCAGGTTGGCCAATGCATCGGACGCCACGTTGGTGCCCACGGTCGCCTTGAAGGTGACGGCGCCGCGCAGCGGGTAGTTGACGGAGGCGGCCAGCGTGGCAGCGGCGGTGGCTTCGCTGGCGCTGTTCTCGAAGCGGATGCCGTGGTCGGCCAGGATGTCCTGCGCGTCGGCCAGCACATCCATCAGGTGCGAGATGGGCGCGCCCTGGTAGCCCGCCACATACGACACCCCCGACTCCAGCAGGGCCTTGGTGACGGCCAGAATGCCTTCGCCACGAAACACTTCTCCACCAGTAAGTCTCAGCTTCTTGACTTCTTCGACGAACGAACGCTCAGCCATGGATGTCCTTCTTCTTTCTCGTGGGAGGATGCGGCCCCGGGGTCACATCACGGTTCCTATAATGTTTAGAAATGAATGTATCCACAATCATGAATTACCCTAGCCATGCAATCCGCATGCCTGCGGCAAACAGGAGGCGCCTTCATGTCTGAACCATCCAAGGAAACGCATCGCTTCGTCGATGACTACCTGCCCGCGCTGCTCGCGCAGGCCAGCCAGCTGATCTCTTCGGAGTTCCACGAGGTGGCGCGGCAGCAGGGTTTTTCGGTGTCGGAGTGGCGCGTGATGGCGTCGCTGGCGGGCAGCGACGCGGTCAGCATCGGCCAGCTCGCGCAGGTCACGGTGACCAAGCAGCCGACGGTGACGCGGCTGCTCGACCGCATGGAAGCGCGCGGTCAGGTCGAGCGCCTGCCCCATGAAAGTGATCGCCGCATCACGCTGGTGCGCATCACGCCCGCGGGGCTGAAAGCGGTCGAGCACCTGATGGAACTGGCGCGCGAGCACGAGCGCCGCGTGCTTGAGCCCTTCGGCCTGCGACGCGCCGAAGAGCTCAAGCAGACGCTGCGGCAGATGATCGACCTGCATGTGCACGTGCCGGTCGAGGTGCCGGACGAAGACTGAAGCGTCCGGCCTGAGGCCTGACTAGGGCACGAGCACCGCGCGGCCGCGATGGCCGCCATGACCGCGTCTGGCGATCCAGTCGAGCGCGAGGGCTGCATCGGCGAGCGCGAAGGGCTGCACGTCGAGGTGCAGGCGGCCGTCGGCCAGCCTCGCAAGCAACTCTGGAGCGGCTGCGCGGCCCGCGGCTTCGCGCCGGAACATGTTGAGCGGCAGCAGCGCCACGTCGCGCTGCAGGAAGTGCGCGATGTCCAGCTGCAGCGTCGGGCCGGCGGTGTAGCCGATCAGCACGGCTCGGCCGCCGGGGCGCACGGCAGGCAAGGCGGAGGCGAGCACGTCGCCGCCGACGGTGTCGATGAGCAGGTCGGCGCTGGCGGCTTCAGGCGGGCCTGCCTTCGGATCGACCGGCGTTGCGGTGCAGCCTGCATCGCGTGCCAGCTGCATCACCAGAGAACCCACCGCGCCGCTCGCGCCCGTTACCAACACTTGCTCTCCAGACTGCAATCGGGCGACCTCATGCAAGGCGACCCACGCCGATGTGGTGGGCGAGAAGAACGCTGCGCCGAGCGTCATCGGCACCGCATCGGGCAGCACGCCGAGTGCATCGTCAGGCGCATCGATGAGCTCGCACCACGTGCCGTCGAGCAGCGTGCCCAAGCCGCTGCCACGCAACCACACGCGTTGCCCCTCTGCATAACGCTCGCTCGCGACGACAACGCCCGCCGCTTCCACGCCCGGCGTGTAAGGCAACGGCGGATGCCGCAGGAAGCGGCCCTGCCACACGGTGCGGTCGATGTGACCGACGGTCGCGGCCTGCATGCGCACGAGGGTGTGGCCGGGTCGCGCCACGGGGTCGGCCACGTCCTCGAGCACCGGCGCGGCATCGAAGCCATGGATGCGAACGGCCTTCATGGCCGCGTCGCCAGGAAGTCGAGCACCGTGCGCGCGAAGGCTTCGGGCATCTGGTCGGGCAAGGGCACCATGCCGCCGTCGATGTCGACGATGCGCGCCTGCGGCAGGTGATGCTGCAGCTCTGCCGCATGCGGCGCGGCGAAAGGGTCGAGCGTGGCGCGCACGATGAGCGTCGGCTGCGTCACGCGGCCGATGCGCTCTTCCATGCGGTACGAGGCCACGGCGCGGTGCCCTTCTTCGACACGATGGCCGACCTTCATCGCATCGCGCACGAAAGCCTCGAGCAGGTCGGGACGCCCCGGCGGATAGAAGGCCTGCCGCTTCTGCCACAGCGCGGCGAGGTGGCTGCCGTCGTCGCTGGGCGCCACTTCGTCGATGGGTGGACGCTGCGCGCGGGCGCGGCGAAACACCTCGTCGGTGTACGGCGTGGACGACAGCACGAGGCTGCGCACGCGCTCGGGAAACACCGCGGCCAGCTCGATCGCGATCACGCCGCCGGTGTGATGCCCCACCACGTCGGCCTGCGCGATGCCGAGCGCATCGAGCAGCTCGCACGCCACGCGCGCCCACTGCGCAATGCTCGCGGGCACGCCGCCGTCGGCCGAATCGCCGAAGCCCGCCGTGTCCATGGCGATGGTGCGGTAGCCCGCGCCGGCGATCAGCGGCAGCACCTCGCGGTACTCGGCCCAGCTGCGCGGCGACTGGTGCAGCAGCAACACGGCCGGCGCCTGCGCGTCGCCGCACACGGCGTAGTGCACCTGCCCCACCGACAGGTCGGCGAAGGCGCGGCGGATCGTCATGGCAGCGTCTCGTCGGCCGGCGCGCGCCACAGGCCCGCGTGCTTCAGTTCACCGAGCGTGCGCGAGAGCACGTCGCGCCGGTAGGCGGCGGTGTCGCGGCCCGCGTAGTCGTAGAAGCCGCTGCCGCTCTTCAGGCCCAGCCGCCCCTCCTCGACCATGCGCCCGACGATGGCCGGCGCGGTGTAGCGGCCTGCGTCGAGCGAGGCCGACATCTCGCGGCTCGCGTGGTGCAGGATGTCGCAGCCGCCGAAGTCGATGAACTCGACCACGCCGAGTGCCGCGAAGCGCAGGCCCAGGCCGTAGCGCGTGGCCTTGTCGATTTCTTCCGCTGTGGCAGCGCCTTCTTCGATCATGCGGGCCGCCTCGTTCATCACGAGCGCCTGCAGACGCGGCACGATGTAGCCGGGCGAAGCGCCACAGACCACGGGCAGCTTGCCGATGGCCTCCATCAGTGCCTTCGTGCGCGCGAGCACGCCGGCGTCGGTGCCGGGGTGGCAGCTCAGTTCGACCACGGGAATCACGTAGGCCGGGTTGAGCCAGTGCATGTTCAGGAAGCGCTCGGGCCGGCGCACCAGCGCAGCCAGATGCGTCACGAGGATGCTGCTGGTGGTCGAGGTGAGGATCGCGTCGTCGCGGCAATGGCGGTTGAGTTGCTCGAAGGCCTCGCGCTTGGCCTCCATGGTTTCGGGCACGCCTTCGAACACCAGTTCGGCGGCGGCCAGTGCGCGCGGTGCTTCTGCTGCATTCACGAAATCCACGCGTGCAGCGATGCACTCGACCTGCGAGGCATCGATCACACCGAGCTGTGCAAGGCCTGAGAGGCTCGCAGTGATTTCCGCCTGTGCCTCGTCGCGCAGGCGCTGCCAGGCCTCGGGCGTGCGCGGGCGCAGGTCGATCAGCGAAATCCGGTGGCCCGCATAGGCGAACGCGATGGCGATGCCGCGCCCCATGCGGCCGGCGCCCACGGCGGCAAAGCGCGGCGGCGCGGGCTCATTCGCCATCGTGCAGCCTCTGCTTGAGCTGGGCTGCGCTCAGGCTGGCCAGGCCGAGGCTTTCGAAGGTGCGCGGGCCCTTGCGCAGGTCGCGCCCGAGGAAGCCGCCGACGATGGCCAGCAGGCCGTGCGCGATGGGCGCATCCACGCCCGCATGGCGTGCGGCCGAGGCCAGGAAGGCCAGGCCGAGTTCGGTGTCTTCGGTGATGTAGCGGTGCGTGTGCAGGTCGATGTTCTCGCGCCAATCGCCCGACTTGACGAGCTGCTTGTGCGCATCGCCGTACATCCACTGGTCGTTGTTGTAGTGGTCGGCCAGCGGATAGTGCGGCGCACCCTGCCCGAAGGCCTCGCGCACGGCCATGCGCTCGCGGTCGAGCCGGTCGGTCACGTCGCGCACGGCGCGCTGCGTGCCTTCGTTGTGGATGTCCCAGCGCTCGAAGTGCTGCAGCGGCGCGGCGTTCATCACCATCAGCGGCGGGTGGATGACGGGGCCGGCGTTCATCAGCGCGCCCGAGAGCGCGTCGCCGCAGCCGTGCACGGCCGGGTAGGCGCGGCGGATCACCTCGATCGCCTGCGCCTCCTTGCGCGCCGGGTAGACACCGGTGGGCAGGCGGATCGCGCGGATGGTGACGTTGACCTCGCGCTCGCCGTGCTTGCGCGCAAGGTAGGGCAAGGTGCCGGTCTCGGCCCAGGCCACGTCGGCGCGGTTGCCGGCGGCCTTCACCGCCTGCGCCATCACGTAGCTGCCGAAGGTGCCCGGTGGCAGGAACACGACCTGGCCGTCGACCAGGTGCGGCGCCATGGCCAGCGCGATGTCGTGCTGGGCGATGGCGGGCGTGGGAATGACGATGAGCTCGGCGCCCTTGAGCGCGGCGCCGATGTCGGCAGTAGCGAGCGCGATGGGCACCTCGCGCGCGCCGGCGGCGTCTTTCAGCGTGATCGCGCCGGCCTGCACGACGGGTTCGAGCGCGGCGGCGTCGCGGCGCCACAGGCGCACTTCATGGCCGGTTTCAGACAGGTCCGCGGCGGCCGCATAGGCGCCGTGGCCACCCCCAAGAATCGCAATTTTCATGATCGAAAGTCGAGAACAGGTGTCGATGAACCGGCAGCCGCGAACGGACCGGGGAGAAGCAATGCGCCATTACATTACTTTTCATCGATTCAGGTGTCAACCAACTTCATGGGCGCCGGACTGCTCGGAAACCCGACAACGAAAAAGCCCGCGTTCGTGAGAAGCGCGGGCTTTTTGGGGGGAAGCAGCCCTTTTCAGGGCCGCTTGCGGGGGCGATCAGCGGCTGGGCTTGAACGCGCGCTTTTGCGCGTCGCGGGGCACGAACACCTTGCCCGGGCCACCGTGGCCGGCGCCGTTGCCGCGCGGTGCGAAACCTTCGCGGGGTGCAAAGCCTTCACGGGGTGCGAAACCGCCGTCGCCGCGACCGCCGCCATGGCCGTGGCCGCCGCGCGGGGCGCTGTCGCCCCAGCCCGGCTTGCGACCGTAGCCGCCGCCATTGCCGCCTTCGTCACGGCCGCCGCCGAAGCCGGCGTTCTGGCCGCCCTGGAAGCCGCGCGGGCCTTGGCCCTGGGCCGGGCCGCGCGAATTGCGGTCGTTGAAGCCGCTGGCGCCGGCATAGCCGCCACCGTTGTTGTTGCCGCGGTAGCCACCGCCGCCGCCCGCACCGCCGTTGCCGAACTTGCGATCGCGCGAGAAGTTGTCGCCGCGGCCGCCGCGGTACTCGCCCATCGGGGGACGCGATTGCGGCATGCGCTGTTGCGGCTCGAGGCCGGCAACCACTTCCGCCTTGAACTGCTGGCGGCTGTAGTGCTCGATGTCCATGATCTTGCGGCGATCGCGGAACTCGGCGAACGTGATGGCCAGGCCATCGCGGCCGGCACGGCCGGTACGGCCGATGCGGTGGGTGTAGTCCTCGGCCTTCATCGGCAGGCCGAAGTTGAAGACGTGGGTGATGGTCGGCACGTCGATGCCGCGGGCGGCAACGTCGGTGGCCACCAGGATCTGCACCTGGCCCTGGCGCAGTGCCATCAGGCGGCGGTTGCGCAGGCCCTGGCTCAGGGCGCCGTGCAGCGCGACGGCGCTGAAGCCTTCTTGCTGCAGGTCGTTGGCGAGGCCGTCGCATTCGACTTGCGTGCTGGCGAACACGATCGCCTGGTTGATGCTGGTGTCGCGCAGCCAGTGGTCGAGCAGCTTGCGCTTGTGCTGGCTGTTGTCGGCCCAGTACAGCGACTGCTTGATGTTGGCGTGCTTCTCTTGCGGGCTGTCGATGGTGATGCGCTGCGGCTCGCGCATGACGCGCTGGGCCAGCTGCTGGATGCGCGGCGCGAAGGTGGCGCTGAACATCATGGTCTGCTGGCGCTCGATGGTGAGCTGGTTGACTTCAGCCAGGTCGTCGGCAAAGCCGAGGTCGAGCATGCGGTCGGCTTCGTCGACGACGAGGAACTTGACTTGGTCGAGCTTGAGCTGCTGCGAGCGCTGCAGGTCGAGCAGACGGCCCGGCGTGGCGACCACGAGGTCGGCGTTCTGCAGCTTGGCGATCTGCAGCTGGTAAGGCATGCCGCCCACCACGTTGGCAACGCGCAGGCCGCGGCAATGACGCACCAGTTCGATGGCGTCGTGTGCAACCTGCTGCGCGAGTTCGCGCGTCGGGCACAGGATCAGGGCGCCGGGGGTGGCGGCCTTGAAATGACGGGCGTTGGTCGGGTCCTTGCGCTTGGGCTTCTTGAGCGGCGCTTCGCCACGGGCAGCGGCTTCAGCGGCCAAGCGCTGGAACTCGGCCTTGGCTTCGGCTTCGGCCTCGGCTTGGCGCTTGATCAGCGTGTGCAGCACGGGCAGCAGGAAGGCGGCGGTCTTGCCCGAGCCGGTCTGGCTCGACACCATCAGGTCGACGAAACGGGCCGAACCGGCTTCGCCCATGGCGATCGGCACGACCTTTTCCTGCACGGTGGTCGGCTGGGTGAAACCCATGTCGGCCACGGCGGCGATCAGTTCGGGGGCGAGGCCCAGCTTGATGAAACCGTTGGGCGCGGCAGGCGCTTCGGCTTCGGCGGCCTCGGGGGCTGCGGCGTCCAGTGCGTCGAGGATCGGAGCCTCGGACACGGTTTCCGCGACAGCGGTGAATTCGTTATGGGTAGCGGATTGCACAGGCGCGAGTTCGCCCTGCGCTTCAAAAGCGTCGGTCATGAATATCAATCTCAAACGCGAGCGCTGCCGTAGGCGGCGCCCCGTTGGTGGTTAAAAACATCAACCATCCAACGACATTCAACTTCCGGCTTTCGTCGGAGGCTGCGGCCCTTTTTGATCAGCGAATGCGATCGGGCGCGGTGTGCAAGATAGGGAGATGCGAGAGACGCTGATCTGTGTCCAAAGACGCGTTCAAATCAGCGAAGCCTGCGATTATGGCACGGCTTCGGGTTTTTACCTAATTGTTGTCAATCCACCAAGCGCAGGAAGGTTTCCCGGTAGTGCGCGAGCTCCTCGATGGACTCGTGCACGTCGGCCAGCGCGGTGTGCGCCTGCTGCTTCTTGAAGGCGGTGTAGGCCGCGGGCTTCCAGCGCTTGGCCAGCTCCTTGAGGGTGCTGACGTCGAGGTTGCGGTAGTGGAAGTACGCCTCGAGCTTGGGCATGAACTTGACCAGGAAGCGCCGGTCCTGCCCGATGGTGTTGCCGCACATGGGCGAGCCGCTCCTGGGGATGTACTTGGCGATGAATTCGAGCAGTTGCTGCTCGGCCGCGGCTTCGTCCAGCGTGGAGGCCTTGACCTTGTCAATCAGGCCGCTGCGGCCGTGGGTGCCCTTGTTCCAGGCGTCCATGGCGTCGAGCACGGCGTCGCTCTGGTGAATGACGAGCACGGGGCCGTCGATGCGGGGCGTGAGGTCGGGGCCGGTGACGACCACGGCGATCTCGAGCAGGCGCTCTTTCTCGGGGTCGAGGCCACTCATTTCGCAGTCGAGCCAGACCAGGTTCTGGTCGCTTTTCTTCAGGGCGGGGACGGTTGCGGGGGGCGTCGGGTCAAGGGATTCGGGCATCGCAGGATTGTCGTCGAAGGCCTGCACCCCGACATACCGCGGACTAAACTCGCCGCTTCATGATGTCTTATTCGCTCATCTTCACCCTTGCCTTCGCGGCGGCGCTCGTGGCGGGCCTGCTCGTGAAGTTCTGGCTGGCCACCCGCCAAGTGCGCCACGTGGCACGTCACCGCGGCGCCGTGCCGGAAGCTTTTGCACAGACCATCACGCTCGCCGCGCACCAGAAGGCCGCCGACTACACCATCGCCAAGGCGCGCTTCGGGCTCGTCGAAATGGCCTGGGGCGCCGCCCTGCTGCTGGGCTGGACGCTGCTCGGCGGGCTCGACCTGCTGAACAAGCTGCTGCTGGTGTGGCTGGGCGGCGGCATGGTGCAGCAACTGGCGCTGCTGGCGGCCTTTGCGCTCATCGGCGGCCTGCTGGAGCTGCCGTTCACGCTGTGGCAGACCTTCCGGCTCGAGGAGCGCTTCGGCTTCAACAAGATGACCTGGAAGCTCTGGCTCACCGACGCCGTCAAGTCGACGCTGCTCGGCGCGCTGATCGGGCTGCCGATCGCGGCGCTCATCCTGTGGCTCATGGGCGCGGCCGGCACGCTCTGGTGGCTCTGGGCCTGGGGCGCGTGGATGGGCTTCAACCTGCTGCTGATGCTGATCTACCCGACCTTCATCGCGCCGCTGTTCAACAAGTTCAAGCCGCTGGACGACCCGACGCTCAAGGCGCGCGTCACGGCGCTCATGAAGCGCTGCGGCTTCGCGGCCAAGGGCCTGTTCGTGATGGACGGCAGCACGCGCAGCGCGCACGCCAATGCCTACTTCACCGGCTTCGGCGCCAGCAAGCGCGTGGTGTTCTACGACACGCTGCTGCGCCAGCTCAACGCCGGCGAAGTCGAGGCCGTGCTCGCGCACGAACTCGGCCACTTCAAGCACCGCCACATCGTGAAGCGGCTGGTCGCGATGTTCGCGCTGAGCCTGGCCGGCTTTGCGCTCCTGGGCTGGGTCTCGACCCAGGTCTGGTTCTACGCCGGCCTGGGCGTGCAGCCCAACCTGTCGCCCGCGGCGCCCAACAACGCGCTGGCGCTGCTGCTGTTCATGCTGGCCGTGCCGGTGTTCAGCTTCTTCGTCGCCCCGCTGCCGGCGCGCCTGTCGCGCAAGCACGAGTTCGAGGCCGACGCCTACGCCGTGGCGCAGACCAGCGGCGCCGACTTGTCGGCCGCCCTGCTCAAGCTCTACCAGGACAACGCCTCGACGCTCACGCCCGACCCGGTGTTCGTCAAGTTCTACTACTCCCATCCCCCCGCCTCCGAGCGCCTTGCGCGCATGGCCGCGGCGTGACCCTCGAACCACCTTTTCAGCGAAGCCCCTCATGAGCAGCATGTTCAAACCCAAGGACTGGAAGAACCTTCCGCCCCGCAAGGCCCTGAGCGCCACCGAGATCGTCTCGGGCCTAGCCCAGCTCGACGGCTGGAAGCTCACCGGCGACGGCGCCGATGTCGCGATCGAGAAGACCTTCACCTTCGCGAACTACTTCGAGACCATCGCCTTCGTGAACGCGCTGGCCATGGTGGCCCACACGCAGGACCACCACCCCGACCTGTCGGTGCACTACAACCGCTGCGTGGTGCGCTTCAACACGCACGATGTGAACGGCCTCTCAATCACCGACTTCGACTGCGCACGACAAGCCGACGCGCTGGTCGCGAGCCCCGCCGCATGAGGACACGCGCCTGTGGCTAAGCCGGGCCGCGCCGCCTTCACCCCCGCTGCGCACAACACGGGGAAGGCGCACCACGACGGCCTCGTCGTCGCCAGCCACGGGCGTCACTGCCTCGTCGAAACGCCCACGGGCGAGCGGCTGATCTGCCACCCGCGCGGCAAGAAGAGCCAGGCCGTGGTCGGCGACCGCGTGCGCTGGCAGGCCACCGAAGACGAAGGCACCATCGAAGAGGTGCTGCCGCGCCGCAACCTCTTCTACCGGCAGGACGAGATCCGCACCAAGTCGTTCGCGGCCAACCTCGACCATGTGCTGATCCTGATCGCGGCCGAGCCGGAGTTTTCCGAACACCAGCTGGCGCGCGCGCTGATCGCGGCCGAGGCCGAGCGCATCACGCCCATCATCGCGCTCAACAAGAGCGACCTCGTCGAACCCTTTGCGCGCGCCTGGGCCAAGCTGGCGCCCTACCGCCGCATGCACCACGGCGTGCTGCCGCTGTCGCTCAAGGCTTCCGGCGAAGCGGACTACGCCTCGCTGATGAAACTGCTGGAGGGCAAGTCGACGCTGGTGCTCGGCCCGTCGGGCTCGGGCAAGAGCACGCTCACCAACCTGCTGGTGCCCGGCGCGAGCGTGCTGACACAAGAGATTTCGCAAGCCCTCAACTCGGGCAAGCACACGACCACCAGCACCACCTGGTACTGGATCGACGAGGCCCGCACCACGGGCCTCATCGACTCGCCGGGCTTCCAGGAATTCGGCCTGAACCACATCGAGCCGATGCAGCTCGCCGGCCTCATGCCCGACATCGCCGAGCACACGGGCGACTGCAAGTTCTACAACTGCACCCACCTGCACGAGCCCGGCTGCGGCGTGATCTCGAACGTCGAAACAGCGACGCAGCCCGGTCCGATCAGCGCCTCGCGCTACAAGATCTACGGTGAGCTGTTCGCCGAGCTGAGCCAGACGCGCTACTGACGCCGCACCGAGGGCCCGGCCGCGCTCAGGCCAGCCAGGTGCGGTACGACTTCCAGGTCGGGTCGAAGGCCAGGTCCAGCGTCACCGGCAACTCCAGCGCTTCCTGAACCGATTGCGCATGCGCAATGGCCGCCTGCGGATCGGCCACATGGAAGTGCACGGTGCGAACGCCCGCCTCCAGCACGATGTGCGTGCAGCAGCCTTCGCCGTGCGTCTGCAGCAGCGCGGTCAGCCGGTCTTCATAGACACGGGCCTCGTCCAGTTCCTCGCCCGATTCGACGGGGATGGCGGCCGAGAGCCGATGACCCAGGTCGGCACGCCCGAGCAGCGCATTCGCGGCGTCGTTTCGCATCACGACCGCCTCGACCTCGCGGCCGTCCTCAGCAGTGCGCGTGGCAGTCAGGCCGGACCAGCCGTGCTCGCCCGCGGGAAACACGCCGGTGTGGCCCAGGTCCTCGCGCCAGCATGCGTCGAACAGAGGCACGAAGTCATCGAGCGGCACACCATCGAAATCCGCTTGCGCATCGGCCTCGACGTGATCGACCGGCCCGACCTTCACGGCGAAGTCGTACTCGCCCAGGATGTGGTCGAGCATGATCAGGCTCATGTGGCGCGCGTGGTCCTGCATGTCCATCGGAATGGGCTTGGCAAAGCCGATCTCCAGCGCCACCCGCCCCCTGTAAGGCTCGTGCTTCACGAGAACGTCCGCGCTGGCCAGTTCGAAGTCGTTCATGCGCATGCTGAAACCTTCGCGCATGCGCTGCCGGAAGGCCTCCACCTCGACCTGGGGCAACGCGGGCGCGCTGTGCACCAGGGCCATGAGGTCTTCGAAATCGTCTTCGGCGCCATGCGCCGTCAGCACGAGCGTGAAAGCCGGCGGGTCGCCCAGCACTTCGGCGGCCAGGTTCGGAAAGAAGGGCTGCAGCAGCGCGTTCAGCGCCTCCACCAGCGCGTGTCCCGACAAGGCATGCAGGCTCTCGAGCCTGTCGCTCAAGACTTGCCAGAACGATGTGCAGGCAACAGCGCGCGGATCGGCATGAAGGGTCGACATGGACTTGCCTCGGGAGGTCAGGCCAGGATGTCCTGCAGGCACTGCACGAGCGCGCTGCACTGGTCCCGCGTGCCGATGCTGATGCGCAGGTACTGCGCGATGCGCGGCTGCCTGAAATGCCGCACCAGCACCGCGCGCTCGCGCAACAGTGCAGCCAGCTCGGCCGCATCGCGCTGCGGATGGCGCGCGAACACGAAGTTGGCCTGCGACGGCAGCACCTCGAAGCCCAGGTCCTCGAGCTGCAGAGTCAGGCCTTCGCGCGTGTCGACGACCTGGTCGCGTGTCTTGCGAAACCACGCCTCGTCGTCGAGCGAGGCCACGGCGCCGGCGGACGCCAGCCGGTCGATCGGGTACGAATTGAAGCTGTCCTTGACCCGCACGAGCGCGTCGATCAGGTGCGCCTGCCCGCAGGCGAAACCGACGCGCAGCCCGGCCAGCGAGCGCGACTTGGACAGCGTCTGCACCACGAGCAGGTTCGGATACCGACTGATCAGCGACAGCGCGCTCTCGCCGCCGAAATCGACATACGCCTCGTCGACCAGCACGACGCGATCCGGGCACGCCGCCAGCAGCTGCTCGATGCGCGCCAGCGGCTGGCCGATGCCGGTCGGCGCGTTCGGGTTGGCGATGACGATGCCGCCGCAGCCCTGCCGTGCGCGCGCTGCGAAGGCATCGATGTCGATGCGCAGGCCCTCATCGACCGGCAGCTGCTCGCAGGCGATGCCGTAGAGCTGGGCATAGACCTTGTAGAAGCTGTAGCTCACATCGGGCATCAGCAGCGGCTGCGCCTGCTGGAAGAAGGCGAAGAACGCGTGCGCGAGCACCTCGTCCGAGCCGTTGCCCGCGAACACTTCGCCGACCTGCAGGCCGTGGCGGCGTGCCACGGCTTCGCGCAGCGCGAGCGACGTGGGGTCGGGGTAGCGTTCGAGGCCGTCGGCCGCCGCGCGCTGGATCGCCGCGATGGCGTCCGGCGATGGCGGGTACGGGTTCTCGTTGGTGTTGAGCTTGACGAGGTTGGCAATGCGCGGCTGCTCGCCGGGCACGTAGGGCTCGAGCGCGCCGACGCGCGGGCTCCAGAAGGCCGGTGCGGGCGGGGTGGTCATGGCCTCAGCCCAGCAGCCGCGCGAGCGTGAGCAAGGCCAGCAGCACCATCCACATCACGACCGAGCGCCAGACCAGGCCGACCACGCTGCGCAGGTGGCCGGGCTCGGGCTCGCGCCCCGGCGTGCTGCCACTGTCCAGGCGCCGCCCGACGCTCGGCGACTCGCCGGCCTGCGCGCGCGGCAGCGGATCGGCCACCGGGATCGGGCTCAGCGAGCCGCCGCCCAGACGCACGTTCACCGCGCCGGACGTGGCCGCGAGGATCACGCCATCGTTCTCGTTGGGAAAGCGCCGCGCATCGTTGCGCCAGCAGTCGATGGCCTCTTCGAAGCTGCCGACCACGGCGAAGCCGAGCGCCGTGATGCGCGCGGGCAGCCAGTCGACGGCATGCCAGGCACGCTCGGCGGCATCCTGCACCGCCACGCTCGAAGGCTGCACCGGCGCGCCGTTCTTGTGGGCCCAGTAGCGCGCGACGAACTCGCTCATGCGATAGAACACCGCGCCTGCCGGCCCCAGGCCGAGAGCGGCGAGCACCGAGAACCAGGCCAGCACGCCGAAGACATGCCGGTGCGCCGCAATGACCGAATGCTCGATCACGTGGCGCACGATTTCGCTGCGCGGCAGCTCGGCGGCATCGACGCCCTGCCAGTGCGCCAGCAGCGAGCGCGCGAGCGGCTCGTCGCCCTCGTCGAGCGCGTCGCGGATGTCGGTGAAGTGATGGCTGAATTGGCGAAAACCCAGCGTCATGTAGAGCACCGCGACGCTCCACAGCACGGCGAAGGGCAGGCCCAGCGTGAGCACCAGCAGCCAGTGCACGCCCAGCGACAGGAGCGTGGGCACGAACACCGCGAGCCCCCAGGCGATCCATCCGTGGTGCGGCTTACCCGCATCGAAATTGCGGCTGGTCCAGCGCGTCCACGCCAGGACGCCGCCGTACACGGGGTTGTGCGGGCCCAGCGGCCGCACCTGCTCGATCAGCAACGCGCACAGGATGGCAAAGAAGCTCATCCTTCGATGATAGCGAGAGCACCTGAAGGTTTTGACCCCAGGTGGCGCCCGATCCGGCTCAGGCGGCGAGGAAACGGTAGAGGTTGCGCAGCATGCCCGCGGTGGCGCCCCAGACGAAGCGCTCGTGCGGGCCATCGACGTACGGCATCGAGTACCACTCGCGTCGGACCCCATCGGTGGCGCTGACCGCGTGGCGGCGGTGGTTGGCCGGGTCCATCAGCCAGGCCAGCGGCACCTCGAAGGCCTCGGCCACTTCGAACGGATTGATGTCGAGCACGAAGTCGGGCTGCACCAGCGCGACCACCGGGGTCACGACAAACGACGTGACGGTCGTGTAGGTCGGCAAGGTGCCGAGCACCTCGATGAACTGCGCCGACAGGCCCACCTCTTCCCAGGCTTCGCGCAGCGCGGCGGCCTGAATGTTGGCGTCCTCGGGGTCGACGCGCCCGCCGGGAAAGGCCACCTGCCCCGAGTGGGTCGACAGGTGCGTGGTGCGCTCGGTGAGCAGCACGGTCGCGCCTTGCGGGCGCTGCACGATCGGCACCAGCACGGCGGCCTGGGCCGGCACCCGGTCGGTCATGCGGGGCTCGCGGCGCAACTCGGGCGTCCACACGGGCGGCGAGGCGAAGCGCGCGCGCAGGGCCGTTGCCGTCAGCTGCGCCGGCGCCACTGCCGGCAGACCATCGCTTCCGTCCACGAAGGGCGCCTGGCGCGGGTCGATCTGCAGCAACGCGGGCGGCACCACGGCATTGACGGGTTCGACGACAGCGGAGGACGTGGGGGCGGAAGTGGAGGAGGTCAAGAGAGGATGCGGCCTGTGGCGGAATGAAAGGAGTAGAGCGTAAAAATGGAAAACTGTCTTGAAGCGCAGCGCCAACGCAAAAAGCCGCCAGAGCGGCGGCTTTTTGAGCAGAAAGGACGGCGGCTGATTAAGCGGCCGACGCAGCCTTCTGCGACTTGCCCGGCAGCTTTTCCTTGATGCGTGCCGAACGACCGCTGCGCTCGCGCAGGTAGTACAGCTTGGCACGGCGCACGTCGCCGCGGCGCTTGACTTCGATGCCGGCGATCAGCGGGCTGTAGGTCTGGAACGTACGCTCCACGCCTTCGCCGCTGGAGATCTTGCGCACGGTGAAGCCGCTGTTGAGGCCACGGTTGCGCTTGGCGATCACGACGCCTTCGTAGGCCTGCACGCGCTTGCGGCTGCCTTCGACGACGTTCACGCTGACGATGACCGTGTCACCGGGCATGAAATCGGGGATGGTCTTGCCGAGACGGGAAATTTCTTCCTGCTCGAGGGTCTGGATGAGGTTCATGATTTCCTGGATATCGATCGTTTCGGGCTGCACTAAAGGCGCCGTGGGCTTTGGCGGAAGAACCACCAAGAAACCGGGCGCGGCCGGACAGAGGATCGGGGAACCGCGGATTATAGCTTTTTTTTCAGCGCGACCTCATCGGCCTTGTTGAGCTTGCCTGCCGCCCGGGCGGCATCGATCAGCTCGGGGCGCCGCGCGGCCGTGATGGCCAGGCGCTGGTCGCGCCGCCAGCGCTCGATCTGCGCATGGTGGCCCGAGAGCAGCGGCGCCGGAACGCCCTGCCCGTTCCACTGCTCGGGCCGTGTGTAGTGCGGGCAGTCGAGCAGGCCGTCGAGCGCCGGGTTGAAGCTGTCCTGCACATGGCTGGCCTCGTCGCCCAGCACGCCTGGCTGCAGGCGGGCCACGGCGTCGAGCAGCGCCATGGCCGCGATCTCGCCGCCCGACAGCACGAAGTCGCCGAGGCTGACCTGGTGGGTGACACGCGCATCGATGAAGCGCTGGTCGATGCCTTCGTAGCGTCCGCAGACCAGCACCGCACCCTCGCTCGCCGACCAGCGCTCGACGGCCTCGTGGCGCAGCGCCTCGCCGAT
This sequence comes from Variovorax boronicumulans, assembly GCF_009811375.1. Taxonomy (NCBI): domain Bacteria; kingdom Pseudomonadati; phylum Pseudomonadota; class Betaproteobacteria; order Burkholderiales; family Comamonadaceae; genus Variovorax; species Variovorax boronicumulans. The sequence continues at coordinate 528,605 of NZ_BKDH01000001.1, read as the reverse complement.
GGGCGAGAACAGCACCACCGGCGCCGGTGCGCCACGGACCGCCAGCGCGGCATCGAGGCAGGCCGCCAGGGGCTCGGCCATCATCACCATGCCGGGCCCGCCGCCGAAGGGGCGGTCGTCCACGCGCTTGTAGTTGCCCTGCGCGAAATCGCGCGGATTCCACAGCACGACCTCGACCTGCTTCGATTCGTAGGCGCGACGCGTCACGCCGCTGGCCATGAAGGGCGCGAACAGTTCTGGAAAAAGCGTGAGGACGTCGAAGCGCATGCGCGCGCGGCCCGGGTCAGAACTCGGGTTGCCAGTCGACCGTGATGAGGCGGCCGGGCAGGTCGACCTTGTCGACGAAGACCGAGACGAACGGCACCATGCGCTCGATGGTCTTGCCGTCTTCTTCGGCCGTCAGCACCAGCGTGGTCTGCGGGCCGGTGGCGAGCAGTTCGCGCACCGCACCGAGCACGACACCTTCGCGGTTGACGACCGACAGGCCGATCAGGTCCACCCAGTAGTACTCGTCGTCACCGGCGGTCGGGAAGCTCGAGCGCGGCACGAACACGCGCGCGCCGCGCAGCGCCTCGGCCGCATTGCGGTCGGGCACGTCCTCGGACGAGGCGACGATGCAGTCGGAATGTTCTTTGGCTTCGCGGACCGCGAGCCGGAAAGCGGCGGGCGTGGAGGCTCCGGGAGCCTGCAGGAACCAGCGCTTGGAAGAAAAAAGCGCCTCGGGTTGGGCGCTGTGGGGCAGGACTTTGAACCAGCCCTTGATGCCCCAGGCATCGGCGATGCGTCCGACCTCGATCGCATCCGCCGGCAGTTCGGCGGCTTCGAGTGTGGGCAGCATCGCCGTGCGGGGCGGCTTAGGCGGCCGCCTTGGGGGCCGCGGCAGCGGCTTGCTTGATCAGGCGCAGCACCGTGGGCGAAGCCTGGGCACCGACGCTCTTCCAGTACGCGAGGCGGTCCTGGGCGATGCGGATGCTTTCTTCGTTTTCCTTGGCGGTCGGGTTGTAGAAACCCAGGCGCTCGATGAAACGGCCATCGCGGCGAACGCGCTTGTCCGACACGACGATGTTGAAGAACGGACGGCCTTTGGAGCCGCCGCGGGAGAGTCGAATGACGACCATGATTTATCCTTGGGTGGTCAGCGAGCCAGTTCAAATAGAAAGAGGCCCGCTCACGATGTTCTTCCAGCGTCGAGACACGCGACATGGCCACCCGGCCAGCGCACGCTGAAAAGCCCACGATTATAGCCCGACCCGGGTTTTTCTCCGAATTCCGGCCCCGCGCCGCCTGCCCCACCCGCATGACCCTCACCCTCCGCCCCAGCCGCGACGAAGACATCGCAGCCATCACGGCCATCTATGCCCACCACGTGCTGCACGGCACCGGCACCTTCGAAACCGAGCCTCCGTCCGAGGCCGACATGGCCGCCCGGCGCGCCGACGTGCTGGGCAAGAACCTGCCCTACCTCGTGGCCGAAGAAAACGGCGAAGTGTTGGGTTTTGCCTACTGCAACTGGTTCAAGCCCCGCCCGGCCTACCGGTTTTCGGCCGAAGACTCGATCTACATGTCCGAGGCCGCGCGCGGCAAGGGCGTGGGCGCACAGCTGCTGGCGGCGCTTTCGCAGGCGGCCGAAGCGGTCGGCGTGCGCAAGCTGATCGCGGTGATCGGCGATTCGGCCAACGCCGGCTCGGTCGGCGTGCACCGCAGCCAGGGCTTCACGCACGTGGGCGTGCTGAAAGACTGCGGCTGGAAGTTCGACGCCTGGCGCGACGTGGTCCTGATGGAAAAAGTACTCGGCGAAGGCAGCCGCACCAAACCCGAATGATGTGATGAAGAAAATGAAAAGCAAGACCGTCGCCGCCTGGCTCTCCTTCCTCGGTGGCCCGCTGGGCCTGCACCGCTTCTACCTGCGCGGCATGGGCGACTGGCTCGGCTGGCTGTTGCCCATTCCCACCGCGCTGGGCATCTACGGCATCGAGCGCCTGCGCATGTACGGCGTGGACGACGGCGTGAGCTGGGCACTGATCCCGCTGCTCGGCTTCACGATCGCGGGCTGCGCCTTGATGGCGATCATCTACGGCCTCATGACGCCCGAAAAATGGAATGCCCGCTTCAACGCCGGCGCACCGACCGACGCTGCACCGGGCCAGACCAACTGGCTCACGATCGGCGCCGTGGTGGCGTCTTTGTTCTTCGGCAGTTCGATCCTGATGGCGAGCATCGTGTACAGCTTCCAGCACTACTTCGAACACCAGATCGAAGAAGGCCGAAAAATCTCGCAATAGTCGCTCAGCCAAGCGCGGCGCCTCTGCGAACGAGGCGCCGACGCTTCAGTGCTTCAGAAAATCTGCCAACTGAACCAGTAAGCCATCGCCGCGACGAAGGCCGAGGCGGGAATGGTCAGGACCCAGGCCCAGACGATGTTCCCCGCCACGCCCCAGCGCACCGCGCTGGCGCGCTGCGTGGCACCGACGCCGACGATGGCGCCCGTGATGGTATGGGTGGTCGACACCGGAATGCCCAGCGCGGTGGCCAGGAACAGGGTCAGCGCCCCGCCGGTCTCGGCGCAGAAGCCGCCCACGGGCTTGAGCTTGGTGATCTTCTGGCCCATGGTCTTCACGATGCGCCAGCCGCCGAACATGGTGCCCAGCGCAATGGCCGCGTAGCAGCTCACGATGACCCAGGTCGGCGGCACCGCGTCGCTGGCCGAGGCGTAGCCGGTGGCGATCAGCAGCATCCAGATGATGCCGATGGTCTTCTGCGCGTCGTTGCCGCCGTGGCCCAGGCTGTAGGCACCGGCCGAGACCAGCTGCAATCGCCGGAACCACCGGTCCACGCGCGACGGCGTGGCACGCCGGAAGCCCCAGGCCACCACGATCATCATCAGCGAGCCCAGCAGGAAGCCCAGCAGCGGCGACACGAAGATGAAGGCCACGGTCTTCCAGATGCCGGAGGCCACGAGGCCACTGGTGCCGGTCTTGGCAATCACAGCGCCCACGATGCCGCCGATCAGCGCGTGCGACGAGCTGCTCGGGATGCCGTAGTACCAGGTGACGAGGTTCCAGCTGATGGCGCCGATGAGCGCCCCGAACACCACGTGCACGTCGACCACGCCGGGCTGGGCGATGCCCTTGCCCACGGTGGCCGCCACGCTCAGGTGGAAGACGAAGATCGCGATCAGGTTGAAGAAAGCCGCGAACACCACGGCCTGCCCCGGCTTGAGCACGCCGGTGGACACCACCGTCGCGATCGAATTGGCGGCATCGTGGAAGCCGTTCATGAAGTCGAACAGGATCGCGAGCGCGACCAGCACCACCACCACCCAGAGGGCGACCTGCACCGTTGTCATCGGCTGCTACCCGCTCAGGAATTCTCGAGGACGATGCCCTCGATCACGTTGGCCACGTCCTCGCACTTGTCGGTGATCGTCTCGAGCAGCTCGTAGATCGCCTTGAGCTTGATGACCTCGCGCACGTCCGGCTCTTCGCGGAACAGCTTGCTCATGGCGCTGCGCATCACGCGGTCGGCGTCGGATTCGAGGCGGTCGATTTCCTCGCAGGTCTTGAGCGTGGCCTCAGCCACGGCCGGGTCGGCGATCTTGCCGAGGTACTTCACGGCGTCCTTGAGGCGGTCGCAGCACTTCACACTCAGGGCCGTGAGGCGCACGATCTCGTCGGTCATGTGGCGCACGTCGTACAGCGCCATGGTCTCGGCCGAGTCCTGGATCAGGTCGGCCACGTCGTCCATCGTGTTGATGAGCTTGTGGATCTGCTCGCGGTCGATGGGCGTGATGAAGGTCTTGTGGATCAGGCGGTTGACGTCGTGCGTCACGCGGTCCGCGGCGCGCTCGGCGTTGTCGACGTCGCGGTTGTACTGTTCGCGCAGGTGCACGTCCGCATAGTGGGTGACGAGCTGCTCGAACGCACGCGCCGCCTCCACGATGCGCTCGGCATGCTGGTTGAACATTTCAAAAAAATTGCCCTCTCGGGGCAGCAGCTTGCCGAACATGGAAAAAACTCCTGGGACGCGCCAATCACAATTTCATGACGCCTTCGTGAAAACTTCCCGAGTTTAACGGGCGCGACCGGAACGACCGGTCGGGCCGACCTTCGGGCCCCGGCTTGACCGGCCCGCTCAGGCCGGCAACCGCAGTGCCACGACCAGCCGCACGCACGCGGCAACGCCGGCGAGATCCGGCAGGGACAGCCGCATGCCGGCCGCCCCAAGAGTCAGCGGATTTTTTGGATGACCTGGCCGGTCACGCGTGCCAGCGCGGCGCGCGGCACCTTGTCGGGGGCAATCTCGGCCAGCGGCTTGAGCACGAAGGCGCGCTCGCGCATGCGCGGGTGCGGCAGGGTCAGCGTGGGGCTTTCGATCACCGAATTGCCGTGCATCAGCAGGTCGAGGTCGAGCGTGCGCGGCGCATTGGGAAAGGGCCGCTCGCGGCCGGCCAGCGTCTCCAGGCGCTGCAACGCGATGAGCAGCTGCTCCGCGTCCAGCCCGGTGCGCACGGCCACCACGGCGTTGATGAAGTCGGGGCCTTCGGCATCGACCGGCGCGCTGCGGTAGAGCGACGAGCGGGCCGTGACCTGGGTGCGTTGCAACGCGCCGATGGCGGCCATGGCCTCCTTCACGGTCGCCTCGGCATCGCCCAGGTTGGCGCCGATGGCGACGAAGGCCTGAACGGTCGGGTAGTCCTCACGCGGACCGCGTGGACGCGAAGGCGCGCGGCGCGCGGGCGGGCCGCTCTTGCTGCCTGCCGATGGCGGCTTGCTTCCGGCGCGCGGCGCGGGCTTGCCCCCCTTGGCTGCCTTGGCAGCCGGGGCGCTCTTCTTGCCGTCCTTCGGCCGGTCGGGCGCACTCATTCGCCTGCGGCGCTCCCGCCGCCCTCGCTGCCGCCACCACCGCTACCGCCGCCCACCGGGCGCGGCTTGCGTCGGCGCTTGCGCTTGCGCGGGGCCGCCGCTTCGCCATCCGGCGGCACGGCATCGGCCTCGATGTCGGGTCCGTCGCCGTCGTCCGACTCGGCTGCGGCCTGCTTCTGGCGCGCCGGTTGCTCGCTGCGCGGCTTGGGCGCAGCGGCCGGATCGCGCAGGCGCACGCGCTGGCGCACCTTCTGTTCTTCGCGCACCTGCTCGAGCAGGTCCTGGCGACGCAGGTCGTCGGCGGTGCTGAACTCCTGCCACCACTCGGCGATGGCCTCGCCGACCTCGCCCACGTCGGCGCGCAGGCGCATGAAGTCGAAGGCGGCGCGGAAGCGCGCCTGCTCGACCAGGCTGTAGGGCGTGGAGCCGGTGCGCTTGTCGAAACGCGGCTGCATCATCCAGATCTCGCGCATGTCGGCAGCCAGCTTGCCGCGGCCCGACACGTCCCCGATGCGCGAATTGAACACGTCGTCGATCGCGTCCTGCAGCGCCGGGAAGGGCGGCTGCGGGCGCTGGCCGTGCCGGCCTTCCTGGCGCTGGGCCCAGCCGTCGCGCACGTCGGCCCACAGCACGCAGGCCAGCAGGAAACTGGGCGCCACGGGCTTGCCTTCGCCGACGCGGCGGTCGGTGTCTTGCAGGGCGGCCTTCACGAAGGGCTGGTCGGCGCGCTCCACCACCACGTCGAGCAACGGGTAGATGCCGGTGGCGAGCCCCAGCTTGCGCAGTTGCTCGACCGTGGCGATGGCATGGCCGGTCTGCAACAGCTTGAGCATCTCGTCGAACATGCGGCTTTGCGGCACGTCGGCCAGCAGCTTGCTCGATTCGATGAGCGGCGCGGCGGTCTTGGCTTCCATCTTGAAACCGAGCGCGGCGAGCTTGGCCGAGAAGCGGATGGCGCGAATGATGCGCACCGGGTCTTCGCGGTAGCGCGTGACCGGGTCGCCGATCATGCGCAGCGTGAGCTTCTGGGCGTCCTTGATGCCGTTGTGATAGTCGACCACCACCTGGTTGGCCGGGTCGTAGTACATGGCGTTGACGGTGAAGTCGCGGCGCGCCGCGTCTTCTTCCTGCGGGCCCCAGACGTTGTCGCGCAGCACGCGGCCGCTGGCGTCCACGGCGTGCTTCATGCTCGCGAGTTCGCCCTTGCTGGTGCGTTCGTTGCCGGCCACCTGCTCGGCAGCGGCGCTGTCCATGTAGGCGCGGAAGGTCGAGACCTCGATCACTTCGTGTTCGCGGCCCCGGCCGTACACCACGTGCACGATGCGAAAGCGCCGGCCGATGATGAAGGCGCGGCGGAACAGCGACTTGACCTGCTCGGGCGTGGCATTGGTGGCCACGTCGAAGTCCTTGGGGCGCAGGCCCAGCAGCAGGTCGCGCACCGCGCCGCCCACCACGTAGGCCTCGTAGCCGGCCTGCTGCAGCGTGGTGACCACGTTCTTCGCGCGTTCGTCGACCAGGGCGGGATCGATCTTGTGAACCTCTGCCGGCACCTCCTGGCGCTTGCCGAAGCGGCTCTTGCCCTGCGTGCCGCCGGCGGACTTGCCGAGCAGCTTGTCGATGAATTTCTTGATCATTGGTTGTTTTTCGAGGAGGAGCAGGCGCTTCTTCTTATCTGTCTATTCGTTTTCGAGCATGGAGCGGATCAGCGGAATGGTGATCGCGCGTTGGGTCTGCAGGGCGTAGCCGTCCAGCTGCGACAGCAGCTCCATCAGGCTGCCCAGGTCGCGGCTGAAGCGGTGCAGCATGAAGTCGAGCACGTCGTCGGACAGCATCACGCCGCGCGCGTCGGCCGCTTGGCGCAGCACCGCGCGGCGTTCGCTTTCGCTCAGCACCTGCAGATGGAAGACATGGCCCCAGCCGAGGCGGGTGCGCAGGTCTTCGCGCAGCGGCAGGTCGGCCGGCGGCAAGGCGCCGGCGGCGACCACGCCGCGCTGCAGGGTCTGGGCGTTGACGAACCAGTTGAAGGCCGCGTGCTGCTGCACCGCGGTGTAGAGGTGGACGTCGTCGAGCAGGACGGCGCCCCAGCGCTCGTCGAACTCGGGCGGCTCCAGCAGGCCGGCGTGCAGCCAGCCCACGCTGGCGCCCTGCTCGGCCAGTGCGACACGCACGGATTCGAGCAGGTGGGTCTTGCCACTGCCGCTGTCGCCCCAGAGGTAGGTCGGCACCGGCGAGTGCAGCGCGGGGCTGCCATCGGCGCCGCCGACCCACACTTGCAGGTGTCGCAGCGCCGCCTCGTTGGGGCCGGCAAAAAAGGCGTCGAAGCTGGGGCCCGTCGCAATGCCGATATCGAGCGCGAGCTGTTTCATCCCGGGAAGGTTCATGGAGGGGGCCCGGAGGGCCCTTAAAATCGTGAGGAATTCTATCGGCCCGGCCGCCTCGGTCGCCGGCGCCTCCCCTGCCTGCCCTTCCTCGCCGCTTCGCGAACCTTTTCGCTCCTTCTTCTCGACACCGCCCGCCCATGACCTCCTCCACGCCCACCCCGCTCAGCTACAAGGACGCCGGTGTCGATATCGACGCAGGCGACGCCCTGGTCGACCGCATCAAGCCGCTGGCGAAGAAAACCATGCGCGAAGGCGTGCTGGCCGGCATCGGCGGCTTCGGCGCGCTGTTCGAAGTGCCCAAGCGCTACAAGGAACCCGTGCTGGTGAGCGGCACCGACGGCGTGGGCACCAAGCTCAAGCTGGCCTTCGAATGGAACATGCACGACACGGTCGGCATCGACCTCGTGGCCATGAGCGTCAACGACGTGCTGGTGCAGGGCGCCGAGCCCCTGTTCTTCCTGGATTACTTCGCCTGCGGCAAGCTCGACGTGGACACGGCCGCGGCCGTGGTCGGCGGCATCGCCCGCGGCTGCGAAATCTCGGGTTGCGCCCTCATCGGCGGCGAAACCGCCGAAATGCCCGGCATGTACCCGGCCGGCGAGTACGACCTGGCCGGCTTTGCGGTCGGCGCGGTCGAAAAGTCGAAGATCCTCACGGGCCAGAACGTCAAGCCCGGCGATGTGGTGCTCGGCCTGGCCTCGGCCGGCGTGCATTCCAACGGTTTCAGCCTCGTGCGCAAGGTGATCGAGCGCGCCGGCGCCGACCTGCCCGCCACCCTGGACGGCAAGCCCTTCCGCGAAGCCGTGATGGAACCCACCCACCTGTACGTGAAGCCCGTGCTCGAGGCGCTGGGCAAGCACCCGATCAAGGCCCTGGCCCACATCACCGGTGGCGGCCTGCTCGAGAACATCCCGCGCGTGCTGCCCGAAGGCACCGCCGCCCACCTCACGAAGGGCAGCTGGCCGCAGACCGAGCTCTTCGCCTGGCTGCAGAAGGTGGCCGGCATCGACGACATCGAGATGAACCGCACCTTCAACAACGGCATCGGCATGGTCGTGGTGATCGATGCGGCCGAAGCCGCCGCCTGCGCCGCCACGCTGCGCGCCGCCGGTGAGTCGGTGCACGAGATCGGCGTGATCGCCGAGCGCGGCGACGGCGCGGCCGTGGTCGTCGCCTGATCGCGCGCCCGTTCTTTTTTCTTTTTCTCACCGCACGCCCCGCTCCCCGGATGGCCACGCCGCTGCCCGACGCCACCCTCGCCGCCCCGCCCCCGGTCGCCGCCTCCCGCCACGTGGTACTGGCCAGCTACCTGCTGATGCTCGCGGGGCTGATGCTCGTGATGTGGCAGCACCTGCTGCCGGGGCTGCTGTGCGTGTGCATCGGCTTCCTGGTCGCACGCTGGTTCGCCCGGCTGCTGGGCGGCTGGCTGTCGCGCCTGAAGCCCCTGCGTTCCGGCGCCGACAGCCTGGCCCGGGTGGTGGCGGTCACGCTGGTACTGCTGGGCCCGATCGGCCTGGTCACGCTGGGGTTCTCTCAGGCGCGCGAGTACGTGCTCGATGCGCCCGACCAGTACCGCGAACTGCTCGACTACACGGCCCGCACGGTGCTCGAGCTGCGCTCCAAGCTGCCACCCGACATCGCCGTCTACCTGCCCGAGGGCGCGGCTGAGGTGCAGCGCATCGTCGCCAACTACCTGCGCACGCAGGCCGGCTCGCTCGCCATGGCCGGGCGCGCCTGGCTGGGCGGGCTGCTGTTCGCCTACGTGGGCCTGATCATCGGCGCGCTGGCCGCCGTGGCACCGCCGCCGGCCCAGCGCCGGCCACTGGCGCAGCAGATGTTCCAGCGCATCACCACCTTCGGCGAGGCCTTCGGCCAGATCGTGGCGGCGCAGTTCTGGATCGCCGCCTTCAACACGCTGCTGACAGCGATCTTCCTGCTGTTCCTGATGCCGCTGTGGGGCCTCGAGCTGCCCTACACGCCCGCGCTGATCACCCTGACCTTCGTGGCCGGGCTGGTGCCGATCGTGGGCAACCTGGTCTGCAACTCGGTGATCACGCTGGTGGCGCTGTCGGTGTCGCCAGTCACGGCCGCGGCCTGCCTGGCCTTCCTGATCCTGATCCACAAGGCCGAGTACGTGATCAACGCCAAGGTGGTCGGCGCGCGCACGCAGATGCGCGTGTGGGAGCTGCTGTCGGTGATGTTCGTGGCCGAGGCGGTGTTCGGCCCCGCCGGGCTGGTGGCGGCGCCGCTGTACTACGCGTACCTGAAAAAAGAACTGCACGCGGGCGGCCTGGTCTAGCGGCCGGCTGATGTCCTGATCTGATCGGTTCCGGTCCGCATCGGCGCGGACGAGGCGCTGGCGGCGTCCAAGAATAGGCGGCATCATCCACTTTGCCTTGCCCGCCACCGCCATGACCACCTGTCTGATTGTGATCGACGCCCAGGAATCGTTCCGCCACCGCCCCTACTGGAACGCCGCCCTGCTCGCGCCCTACCTCGAGGCCCAGAACGCGCTGATCGCCGGCGCCGTGGCGGCCGGGCTGCCCGTCGTGCGTGTTTTCCACGTCGATCCGCCGCAGGTTGCGTCCAACCCCTTCGCGGTCGAATCGGGCCATGTGCGCCCGATCGAGGGCCTAGCGTCCTTCGAGGCGGCCGCCACCTTCACCAAGCACCGCCACAGCGCGCTGGTCAACAGCGGCCTGGACGTGTGGCTCACGCAGCACGGCATCCGCCGCCTGATCGTGAGCGGCATCCGCACCGAGCAGTGCTGCGAAACCACCACGCGCCACGCCTCGGACCTGGGCTGGGAGGTCGACTACGTGACCGACGCCACCCTCACCTTCGACATGGTGCAGCCCGACGGCCGCCCCCTGTCGGCCGCCGACATCAAGGCGCGCACCGCGACCGTGCTGGACGGGCGCTTCGCCACGGTCTGCAGCGTGGCGCAGGCACTTGAACGCGCCACGGAAAGCGCCGCCGCATGACCCCGCTGCGCGTGCGCATCCTGGCCTACGACGGCGTCGAGGCGCTCGACTTCGCCGGCCCCTTCGAGGTCTTCACCACCGCTGCCCGCGTCCACCAGCGCCTGCAGCCGGGTGCGTCCGCGCCGTTCGAGGTCGCCTCGGTCGCCCACACCCGCGCCGGGGAACCGGTGCAGGCGCGCGCCGGCCTGCGGCTGCTCGCCGACCACACGCTGGCCGATGCCGCCGCCACCGCCGACGTGCTGGTCATCCCCGGCGGCGTGGTCGATGCGCCGATGGCGAGCCCCGACACCCTGCGCTGGATCGCCCGGTGTGCGGCCGGCGCGCAGCTCGTCGCCTCGGTCTGCACCGGCGTCTTCCTGCTGGCACAAAGCGGCGTCGTGACGCGCGAGGCGGTCACCACGCACTGGGAAGACCTCGCCGACCTGCGCGCCCAATTCCCGCAGCTCGACGTGCGCGACGGCGTGCGCTGGGTCGACACCGGCCGCATCGTCAGCTCGGCCGGTATCAGCGCGGGCATCGACATGAGCCTGCATCTGGTCGAACGCCTGGCCGGGCGCGAACTGGCCGAGCGCACCGCGCGCCAGATGGACTACGCATGGACCCGCAACGAGCCCCTGTCCGCGTAGTTTTCGTGCTCCTGCCCGACAGCCTGGTGCTCGATTGGGCCGGGCCGGCCGAGGCGCTGCGCATCGCCAACCAGCGGCTGCGTGCAGCGGGCCAGCCCGAGCGCTTCGTCATCGAATTCGCGGGGCCGAGGCCGACCGTCATGGGCTCGGTCGGCGTCGCGCTGTCGGGGCTGTCGCCATTGCCGACGCAGTGGGACGGCCCGGGCTGGGTGGTGCTGGTCGGCCTGCCGGGCGACACCATCGCGACCGACACCCCCGAGGCGCAGGACCTGCTGCACTGGCTGCGCGGCCAGCGCTTCACGCGCGGCGGCGTCGAGCTGGTCACGGTCTGCGCGGGCGCGCTGCTCGCGGCGCACGCGGGCGCGCTCACGGGGCGGCGCGTCACCACGCACCACCATCACCTGGACGAACTGCGCGCCGTGGAGCCGCGCTGCGAGGTGGTGAGCAACCGCGTGTTCGTGATCGACCCGCCGGTCTACAGCAGCGCGGGCGTCACGACGGGCATCGACCTGATGCTGCACCGCATCGCCGACACCTGCGGCGAGGCGCTGGCGGCCCAGGTGGCGCAGACGATGGTGGTGGCGCTGCGGCGCGGCCCGCACGACCCGGAACTGTCGCCCTTTCTCGCCTACCGCAACCACCTGCACGCGGCGCTGCACCGGGTGCAGGACGCGGTCAGCGAACAACCGCAAGCCGACTGGAGCGTGCCGCGCATGGCCGAGGTCGCCCACACCTCGGCGCGGCACCTGACGCGGCTGTTCGTCGAGCATGCGGGCGTGGCGCCGCTGGCCTACCTGCGCCGGCTGCGGCTGGCGGCCGCGCAACTGGCGCTGGCCTCGGGCGCCAGCGTGACGCGCGCGGCCGAGCTGTCGGGCTTCGGCTCGGACACGCAGCTGCGCCGCGCGTGGCACCAGTTCGGGTTGCCGGGCTCGCCTTCCGCGGGCACGTCGGCGCCCGTCCGCTAAGGCTTGTCGCCGCAGGCCTCGGCGCGCGCCCGCAGCAGCGCCTGCTCGCGCGTGTTGCGCGTGAGCGAGGCAGCGCGCTGGAACTCCCGCCGCGCCTCGTCGTGGCGGCCCAGCTTGAAGAGCAGGTCGCCGCGCACGGTCGGCAGCAGGTGGTAGCCCTTCAGCGCGGGCTCGTCCTGCAGCGCATCGACCACCTCCAGCCCGGCGGCCGGCCCGAAGGCCATCGACAGCGCGACCGCGCGGTTCAGCTCGACGATGGGCGACGGCGACAGCGCGGCCAGCGCGTCGTACAGCGCCGCGATGCGGGCCCAGTCGGTCTCGCCCGCGGTGCGCGCGCGGGCGTGGCAGGCGGCGATGGCGGCCTGCAGCGCGTAGGGGCCGAGCGCGCCGCCCAGCGCTTCGGCGCGCGCCAGCGCCGCCAGGCCGCGGCGGATCAGCATCGGGTCCCAGCGTGCGCGGTTCTGGTCAAGCAGCAGCACCGGTTCGCCCGAGGCGCCCACGCGCGCGGCGGCGCGCGAGGCCTGGATTTCCATCAGCGCGACCAGCCCGTGCACCTCGGCTTCGCCGGGCACCAGTTCGGCCACGATGCGGCCCAGGCGCAGCGCCTCGTCGCACAGCGTGGGGCGCATCCAGTCGTCGCCGGCGGTGGCCGAGTAGCCTTCGTTGAAGATCAGGTAGAGCACCTCGAGCACCGAGGCCAGCCGGGCTTCGAGCTCGTGGCGGCGCGGCACCTCGAAGGGCACGCGCGCCTCGGCCAGCGTGCGCTTGGCACGCACGATGCGCTGCGCCACGGTGGCCTCGGGCACGAGAAAAGCGCGCGCGATCTCGTCGGTCGTGAGGCCGCCCATCAGCCGCAGTGTGAGCGCCACGCGCGCCTCGGTCGAGAGCACCGGATGGCAGGCGGTGAACACCAGGCGCAGCAGGTCGTCGCCGATGTCGTCGTCGAGCGCCGCATCCACCGCCTGCGCGAAGTCGGCCTGCGCCATGGCGTGCAGCGCGTCGAGCTCGCGGCCGATCTCGGGCGCCTTGCGCTCAGCCAGCTGCACGTGGCGCAGGCGGTCGAGGGCGCGGTGCTTGGCCACCTGCGTGAGCCAGGCGGCGGGGTTGTCGGGCACGCCGTCGACGGGCCACTGCTCGAGCGCGGCCACCAGCGCGTCCTGCGCCAGCTCTTCGGCCAGGCCCACGTCGCGCACCTTGCGCGCGAGCGCGGCGATGATCTTCGCGGACTCGATGCGCCAGACCGCCTCGATGGCGCGGTGAATGGCGGCGGTGTCTGGTCCGCTGCTCATGCGGCCTCGCTGCGGCGCGGCGGGCCGGATAGCATGGGGCCATGACACCACGCCTCGTCTTGTGGAGCCTGGGTTTCGCGTTCGGCCTCGCCTGCGGCGGCGCCCGGGCGGACGACCTCGCCGTGGAGCGCAACAGCCTGGGCATGGCCTTCGTGCGATTGCCCGCCGGCGAGTTCCTCATGGGCAGCGACGAGGCGCCCGACGCGCTGGCGCGCGACTACCCGCAGTTGCCCAAGGAGCGCTTCACGCAGCTGGCCGACGAAGGGCCGGTGCACAAGGTGCGCATCACGCGGGCGTTCTGGATGGGCCGGCACGAGGTGACGGTGGGCCAGTTCCGGCGCTTCCTCGAGGCCTCGGGTCACGTGCCCGAATCGGTGGCCGACGGCACCGGCGGCTACGGCTGGCGCGCCGACTACGACCCCGCCACCACGCGGCGCGGCGACGCCTTCGAAGGCCGCGACCCGCGCTACTCGTGGCGCAACCCGGGCTTCGCGCAGGGCGACGACCACCCGGTCGTCAACGTGAGCTGGAACGACGCGCAGGCGCTGGCCGCCTGGCTGAGCAAGACGGAGGGCCGGCACTACCGCCTGCCGACCGAGGCCGAGTGGGAGTACGCCTGCCGCGCCGGCACGCGCACCCGCTACAGCACGGGGGACGATCCGGCCACGCTGCTGCGCGGGGCCAACGTGTTCGACACGCGCAGCGCCGCCCATTGGCCGCGCTGGCGCGCGATGGCGCTCGCGGGCGACGACGGTTTTGCCTTCACCGCCCCGGTCGGCAGCTTCGCGCCGAACGCCTGGGGCCTCTACGACATGCACGGCAATGCGTGGGAGTGGGTGGCCGACTGGCATGGCGACGAATACTACGCGCGCTCACCGGTCGACGACCCCCAGGGCCCGGCCACGGGCACCGTGCGGGTGCGCCGTGGGGGCTCCTGGCACACCTGGGCTTTCTATGCCCGCTCGTCGTATCGCAACTGGAATGCGCCGGACACGCGCTACACGCTGGTGGGCATCCGGCTGGTGCGGGAAGACTAGGGTCGGCTCACTTCTTCAGCGTCTGCTGCATCGACGTGAACTCGCTCGCCACGTCCTGCACCTCGGGCGAGAAGTCCTCCATCTCCTGCACCTGGCGGATCTCGATGACCTCGTCTTCGCTGCCCGGGCAGCGGCTCGCCCATTCGATGGCCTCGGCGCGCGAGGCGACATCGATCAGCCAGTAGCCGCCCAGCACTTCCTTGGCCTCGGCGAAGGGGCCGTCGACCACCTTCGGCTTGCCGCCCGGAAAGCTCACGCGCGCGCCCATCGACGGCGGGTGCAGGCCCTCGCAGCCGATCAGCACGCCGGCCTTCTGCAGGGACTCGTTGAAGGCCATCATCGAGCCCACGCGCTCGACGTCGTCGGGCACCGTGCCGGGCGCGGCGCTTTCGTAGCCGTGGGGAATCATCAGCAGCATGAATCGCATGATCGTTTCTCCTTCGAGGAATGGATGAAGTTCAGCGGCCGGCCTTGGCAGCCGACTCGGCGCGCAAGCGGTCTTCCTGCGCCAGCAGCTCGGGCGTCATGGCCTCGCCGAAATCGGTGGCCTCGAAGACCTGGCGGATCTCGATCTCGCCTTCCTGGAACGGGCTGCGCTTGATCCACTCGATGGCCTCTTCCTTCGACTTGACCTGCAGCAGCCAGAAGCCCGCGAGCAGCTCCTTGGTCTCGGTGAAGGGGCCGTCGATGACGGTGCGCTTCTTGCCTTCGCAGCGCACGCGCGCGCCCTTGGACGACGGGTGCAGCCCTTCGCCCGCCAGCAGCACGCCGGCCTTGACCAGTTCTTCGTTGAACCGGCCCATCTCGGTGAGGATCTCGGTGCTCGGCATCACGCCGGCTTCGGAATCCTTGCTCGCCTTGACCAGAACCATGAATCGCATGTCGTTTCTCCTGAAAGTGGGTGGGGATCGGGAGACGCCGGAATCTGCGTGCTCCTGTTCACACGTCGCGCGAGCGGGCCGCGGATCGACACGGCCGCATCGATCTGTTTGTAATTTTGTGTTTCAGAGATAGCCGCAGAACCGCAGCACGTGGCCGTCGGGTTCGCGGATCGCGAATTCGCGCAGGCCCCAGGGCTGGGACGTGGGCGGCTCGATGATGGTCACGCCGCGCTTCACATAGGCGGCGTGCAGGCCGTCGATGTCCTTGCCGACGTGGATCACGATTTCGCCGCGCCAGGGCCGGGCCTCGCGGCTGCCGCATTGCCACAGGCGCAGGTACACGGGGTCGCCGTAGCTGCGGTCGCCCTTCATCACGCGGGCGTAGCTGGGCGGCTCGCCGGCGATGAAGTCGATCTCGAAACCCAGCACCTCGGAAAACCAGCGCGCGGCGCGCGAGACGTCGGACACCGGCAGCACCGGCTGCACGCCGTGGAATTCGTGCAGCGTGCCCAGGTCGGGCGCCGCGCTCACGCCGGTGCGGGTGTCGGTCATGGGCGTTGTGGCTAGTTGGCCAGGCGCCGCAGCAGCGCCACGCGCTCGGCGATCGCGTCGATGTCGAGCGCGTCTTCGGCGTTGGCGAGGTAGGTTTCGAGGTCGCGCACGGCCAGCGCCGCATGACCCTGCTCGGCATGCGCCACGCCGCGGTCGCGGTGCTCGCCCCAGGCGGTGGGCAAGAGGGCAATGAGGCGGTTCTGCACCGCGATGTAGCGCGGCCAGTCTTCCTGCGCGTGGTGCACTTCCTTCAGGTTGCGCAGCATGCGCGCGATGATCTCGCGCGGGCTCGCGGGCTGCAGGTACAGGCCCAGCGGCACGTCGAACTCGCCGACCAGCCCGTTGCCGCGCTTGTAGGGCTCGAGCCGCTCGCCCAGCTCTTCGCGCGAGAGCGACTTGCCGGTGAACGGGTCGATCACGACCTGCCCCTTGGGCAGCGTGACCTTGACCATGAAATGCCCCGGGAAGCTGATGCCGCGCGTCTGCAGGCCCAGGCCCTGGGCCAGCTCCATCCACAGCACGGCCAGCGAGATCGGAATGCCGCGGCGGGTGCGCAGCACGGCGTTCAGGTAGCTGTTGTCGGGGTCGTAGTAGTCGTTGACGTTGCCGCCGAAATTCAGGTCGCTGAAGAAGAACTGGTTCAGCGCGCGCAGCCGGGCCAGCGGCGCGGCGTCGGCCGGCAGGCGGCGCTTGAGGCGCGCGAGCAGCTGGTCGACGTCGCCCAGCACCTGCTGCACGTCGAGTTCGGGGTATTCGTCCTGCGCGATGCTGGCCGCCGCTTCGAGCAGCGGAAAGTGGTCATCGCTGCCGACCAGCGACTCGAAATATTCCAGTGCCGTGGGAACCTGGTAGCTGAACGTCATATGGCTTTGTAGAGGAGCCCGCGGGGAGCGTCAAGGCAGTGTTTTCCGGCTCGCCAACAGCGCTTCAGCGGCGCATGAAACTGCGCAGGCGCACGCCTGCGGCGGTGAGCACGGCGAAATAGAGCAGCGCGGCGCCGGCGATGAGCGCGGCCAGAAGGCCGATGCGGTGCAAGCGCTGCGCGCGCAGGCCGACCCAGTCGAAATAGTGCGCGCCCCAGGCCAGCAAGACCGCCAGCACCACGGTGCCCAGCAGCACCTGCAGCGCGAACTTGCCCCAGCCGGGCTCGGGGGTGTAGCTGCCGCGGCGGATCAGGCCGATCAGCAGCCACAGCGCGTTGACCAGCGCCCCGATGCCGATGGTCAGCGTCAGCGCCGCGTGCTGCAGCAGCGGCACCAGGAAGAAGTTGAGCACCTGCGTGAACACCAGCACCGTCACGGCGATCAGCATGGGCGTGCGCGTGTCGTGCTTGGCGTAGTAGCCGGGCGCGAGCACCTTCACCGCCACGAGGCCGACCAGCCCCACGCCGTAGCCCATGAGCGCCACGGTGGTGCGGCCCACGTCCTCGCCGGTGTAGGCGCCGTTGTGGAACAGCACGGCCACGAGCGGCTTGGCGAACAGCAGCAGCGCCACGGCGCACGGCGCCGCCAGCACCACCACGAGGCGCAGGCCCCAGTCGAGCAGCGACGAATAGCGCGCGTCGTCCTTGGCGGCGCGGGCGCCCGCGAGTTGCGGCATCAGCACCACGCCCAGCGCCACGCCGAGCATGGCGGTGGGGAATTCCATCAGCCGGTCGGCGTTGGTGACCCAGGTCACGCTGCCGGTGGCCAGGTGCGAGGCGATCTGCGTGTTGATGAGCAGCGAGATCTGCGCCACGCTCACGCCCAGCAGCGCCGGCAGCATGAGCTTCATGACCTTGCGGGTGGTCGGATCGGTCCACGCGGCGCGCAGCGCCTTGAAGCTGGCGCCGATGCGAGGCATGAGCCCCAATGCGCGCAGCGCCGGAATCTGCAGGGCCAGCTGCAGCACGCCACCGACCATCACGCCCACGCACTGGGCGTAGATCGGCTCGATGCCGTAGCGGCGGAACAGCGGCGCGCCGATGGAGATCGACAGGATCAGCGCGATGTTGAGCAGCACCGGCGACGCCGCCGGCACGGCGAACTTGCGCCAGGTGTTGAGGATGCCGCCCGCCAGCGCCACCAGCGACATGAAGCCGATGTAGGGGAACATCCAGCGCGTCATGACCACGGCGGCGTCGAAACCCTGCAGGCCGCTGGCCATGGCCCAGACCAGCAGCGGCGCGCCGGCCACGCCGGCCACGCACAGCACCACCAGGGCCCAGGTCAGCAGCGTGGCGACGTGGTCGACCAGCTCCCGGGCGCCCTCCTGCCCCGCCTCGGTCTTGCGCGCGGCCAGCACCGGCACGAAGGCCTGGCTGAAGGCGCCCTCGCCGAACACGCGGCGAAACAGGTTGGGGATGCGAAAAGCGACGTTGAAGGCGTCGGTGAGCGCGCTGACGCCGAACACCGAGGCAAACAGCACGTCGCGCACGAGGCCCGTGATCCGCGAAGCGAGGGTCAGCAGGGAGACGGTGGAGGCGGATTTGAACAGGGACACGGGGGCGAGTGTAGGGCTGCGAAAGGTGGCAAAAGCAGGCAATTCGGCAAAAACCGGAACCCAGCCTATAATGGAGGGCTTTGCTGCATCATCCTCAGACACCTAAGGAACACTAAATATGGCATCCGCCAAGCCCAAGAAGAAGAACCCGCGCCTCGCGTCGGGCCGCAAGCGCGTCCGCCAGGACGTCAAGCTCAACGCTGCGAACACCTCGCTGCGCTCCAAATACCGTACCGCTGTCAAGAACGTCGAAAAGGCTGTTCTGGCTGGCGACAAGACCAAGGCAAGCGAACTGTTCGCGAAGGCCCAGAGCATCGTCGACACCGTCGCCGACAAGGGCATCTTCCACAAGAACAAGGCCGCCCGCGACAAGAGCCGCCTGTCGGCCAAGGTCAAGGCCCTCGCCCTGGCGCCTGAAAAGGCCGCCGCCTGACACCTGTCAGGCAAGCCCGGACCGGAATCCTCCGGTCCGCCGTTTGATCGGGGTGCGCTGCAGCAAGCAAAAGTGAAAAACCGCCTTCGGGCGGTTTTTTCATGGGCGCTCGAAAAGTGCCCAGGCCAAAACGGCCGCGCAGAAAAGAAAAAGGCCTGGAAGTCAGGCCTTTTGGGGAGGGGGCGGCGTGTCCGCCGGGTCGGGCACTAGGCAGGCCTCGGCCACCTGGAGGTTATTGTCTTTGGCGAAGTTCACGCAGAAGTCCCAGGCCATGGGCTCGGCGTCGCGCAGGGCGCGGTTCACCACCACGCATTTCACGCCGTTGATGGTCGTGGGAATGCACCAGGGCGAATAGCTCAGGTGGCTGCCCGGGTAGGCGCCGCCGGGGCGGAAGGAGCACATGACGCCGGCGAGGCGTTCGGCCCAGTCGCTGGGGCGAAAAGTGCGGCCATCGTGGGTGATGCCCTGGATGAAGATTTCTTTGGCGTTGGGGGAAATCATCGTGAAGTGAGGCGACCGGAACAGGTGCTGCGGTGCAGCAAGCGATTGTATCCGGGGCCCTTTTTGCATCCTGAATGGGGGGCATTGCTGTGATGCGGAATCCTCAACGAAGCCGTCAAACCGCACGCCTAGAATTCGCGTTCCCTATCTGGAGAACCGAATGAGCGCCACCGCCCAGCAACCCACCTCGCCCCACGTCATGAACACCTACGGTCGCCTGCCGATCGCGCTGTCGCACGGCCAGGGCTGCCGAGTCTGGGACACCACGGGCAAGGCCTACCTCGACGGCCTGGGCGGCATCGCCGTCAACACGCTGGGCCACAACCACCCCGAGCTGGTGCCCGCCCTGCAGGACCAGCTGACCAAGCTGATCCACAGCTCCAACTACTACCACGTGACCGGCCAGGAACAGCTCGCCACCAAGCTCACCGAGCTGTCGGGCCTGACCAACGCCTTCTTCTGCTGCACCGGACTGGAAGCCAACGAAGCCGCCCTGAAGCTGGCGCGCAAGTTCGGCCACGACAAGGGCATCGAGCGCCCCGAGATCGTCGTCTACGAAGCCGCCTTCCACGGCCGCAGCATCGCCACGCTGTCGGCCACCGGCAACCCCAAGGTGCAGGCCGGCTTCGGCCCGCTGGTCGAAGGCTTCATCCGCGTGCCGCTGAACGACATCGAGGCGCTGAAGAAGGCCACCGAAGGCAACCCGAACGTGGTCGCCGTGTTCTTCGAAACCATCCAGGGCGAAGGCGGCATCAACCCGATGCGCGTCGACTACCTCAAGCAGGTGCGCCAGCTGTGCGACGAGCGCGACTGGCTCATGATGATCGACGAAGTGCAGTGCGGCATGGGCCGCACCGGCAAGTGGTTCGCCCACCAGTGGGCGGGCATCAAGCCTGACGTGATGCCGCTGGCCAAGGGCCTGGGCTCGGGCGTGCCGATCGGCGCCGTCGTGGCCGGCCCCAAGGCCGCCAACATCTTCGGCCCGGGCAACCACGGCACCACCTTCGGCGGCAACCCGCTGGCGATGCGCGCCGGTGTGGAAACCATCCGCATCATGGAAGAGCACAAGCTGCTCGAGAACGCCGCCACCGTCGGCGCCCACCTGAAGGCTGCGCTGGAACGCGAAATCGGCAGCCTGCCCGGCGTGAAGGAGATCCGCGGCCAGGGCCTGATGCTGGGCATCGAGCTCGACCGGCCCTGCGGCGCGATCCTGAACCGCGCCTGCGACGCCGGCCTGCTGCTGAGCGTCACGGCCGACAAGGTGATCCGCCTCGTGCCGCCGCTCATCCTGAGCATTGCCGAGGCCGACGAGATCGTTGCGATTCTCGCGCCGATCGTCAAAACCTTCCTCTCGGAGCCCGTTGCGCAATGACGACCGCCGCCGCACCGAACGCCCTGCGCCACTACCTGCAGTTCTCGGACCTCACGGCCGACGAGTACGTCTACCTCTTCGATCGCATGGCGATCATCAAGAAGAAGTTCAAGACCTACGAAAAGCACCAGCCGCTGGTCGACCGCACGCTGGCCATGATCTTCGAGAAGGCCAGCACGCGCACCCGCGTGAGCTTCGAGGCCGGCATGTACCAGCTCGGCGGCAGCGTGGTGCACCTGACCACCGGTGACAGCCAGCTGGGCCGCGCCGAGCCCATCGAGGACAGCGCCAAGGTCATCAGCCGCATGGTCGACCTGGTGATGATCCGCACCTACGAGCAGACCAAGATCGACGCCTTCGCCGCGCACTCGCGCGTGCCCGTCATCAACGGCCTGACCAACGAGTTCCACCCCTGCCAGATCCTGGCGGACATCTTCACCTACATCGAGCACCGCGGCTCGATCCAGGGCAAGACGGTGGCGTGGGTCGGCGACGGCAACAACATGGCCAACACCTGGCTGCAGGCGGCCGAGATCCTGGGCTTCACCGTGCACGTGAGCACGCCCAGCGGCTACGAGGTCGACCAGTCGATCGCCGGCATCCGCTCGGGCGACAGCTACAAGGTCTTCAAGGACCCGATGGAAGCCTGCCGCGGCGCCGACCTGGTCACCACCGACGTGTGGACCAGCATGGGCTACGAGGCCGAGAACGAGGCGCGCCGCAAGGCTTTTGCCGACTGGTGCGTCGACGAAGACATGATGCGCATCGCCCAGTCCGACGCCCTCTTCATGCACTGCCTGCCTGCGCACCGCGGCGAGGAAGTGCAGGCCGAGGTCATCGACGGCCCGCAGTCGGTCGTGTGGGACGAGGCCGAGAACCGCCTGCACGCACAGAAGGCGCTGATGGAGTTCCTGCTGCTCGGCAGGCTCTGACATCGATCCAATGAACCACCCGGGCGCCGCATGGAGCTGATGAACCGCTACCTGCCGCGCTACCAGTTCGCGGAGACGCACAGCCTCCACGTGCCCGCGTCGCCCGCGCGCGTGCTCGACGTGGCGGCCCGCCCCGAGATCACCGACGACCCCGTGGCGCGCAGCCTGATCGCGCTGCGCGAACTGCCGAACCGGCTGGCCAGCCGGCTCGGGCTGGCCGCCCCCACGCTGCGCCAGCGCGAGGCTTTCGGGTTTGCCGACTTCACGCCGCTGGGGCGCGACGGCGAGCGCGAACTGGCCTTCGGCCTGGCCGGCCGCTTCTGGCGCTTCGACTACGGCCTGGTCCCGCTGGCCGACGGCCCGGCCTTCGCCGCGCTCGATGCCACGGGCCTGGCCAAGCTGGTGCTTCATTTCACGGCCGAGCCCGAAGGCACGGGCACGCGCCTCACCACCCGCACCCGGGTCTGGTGCGGCGATGCCGCCGCGCAGCGCCGCTTCACCGCCTACTGGCTGCTGATCCGACCCGCGAGCGGGCTGATCCGCCGCCGCATGCTGCAGCGCGTGCGTGACGCCGCGCTGCTCGCTTCCTGATCCCATGTCTCCCTGCCAGACCTGCGGCGCCTGCTGCGCCAGCTACCGCGTCGACTTCAGCGTGCACGAGCTCGACGACCACGGCGGTCGCGTGCCCTCGGGCCTGGCGGTCGACGTGAACGACGCCCTGTGCCGCATGCGCGGCACCGACCACACGCCGGCGCGCTGCGCCGCGCTCACCGGCAAGATCGGCCAGTCGGTGGCCTGCGGCATCTACGAATGGCGACCCAACCCCTGCCACGAGCTGCAGGCCGGCAGCGACGCCTGCCAGCGCGCGCGCCTGCGGCATGGGCTGCCGATGCTGTCCGACGAACTGCACTGACGGCCCAGAAGGTGTGAAGAAACCGTAGCGAGCGCCCCGAGGTCGCATCGAGGACCGGAACCGTACACGCGTACGGTGAGGACCGCAGATGCGAGATCGGGGCGCGCAGTAGGTTGATTCACACCTTCTCAGGCCATGGGTACCGGCAACCCGCCCAGCTGCCCCTTGAACTCCTGCAGCGAGAAATGCGTCTGCACATGGCGCACGCCCGGCAGGCGGTGCAGCTTGCGCTGCAACAGGTCGGAGTACGCATCGAGGTCCTTCGCGACCACCACGAGGATGAAGTCCGCCGGCCCCGAGATGCCGTGGAACATCACCACCTCGGGAATGGCGCACACCGCGTCCTCGAAGGCGCGCGACGAGATCTCGGTCTGGTGGTCGATGCCGACCATCACGAAGGCCAGCACGCCGAAACCCAGCGCGCGCCGGTTCAGGCCCGCGTGGTAGCCGCCGATCACGCCGTCGTCCTCCAGCTTCTTCACCCGCCGCCAGCACGGCGACTGCGACAGGTGCGCCATCTGCGCCAGCTCGCCCGAGGTCAGGCGGGCGTTGTCCTGCAGCGCGCGCAGCAACTGGAGGTCGGTTCGGTCGAGGTCGGCTTGCATGATTTGTTCTCCATTTCCTGTCGATTGAATAGATTATTCAATCTTTCGATGATTGATGGATAACTTCTCGACTCAAGGCAGCCACTGCGCATAGCATTCGGCACCCGCCGG
The DNA here is from genome assembly GCF_009811375.1 of Variovorax boronicumulans. Taxonomy (NCBI): domain Bacteria; kingdom Pseudomonadati; phylum Pseudomonadota; class Betaproteobacteria; order Burkholderiales; family Comamonadaceae; genus Variovorax; species Variovorax boronicumulans. Next base: position 505,680 of record NZ_BKDH01000001.1, on the reverse strand, counting down.
CCCCTTGTGGACCGACTCCAACCGGCCCACACTGCCCTTTTTCTTCCTTCGCCCTGCCGCCCGCCATGACCGCCCCGCTCCGACTCTGGGACATTTCCGCCCCCGTGCACGCCGGCAGCCCGGTGTTCCCGGGCGACACGCCGTATTCGCAGCAGTGGTGCGCCACCATCGGCCCCGGCTGCCCGGTCAACGTGAGCGCGATCACGCTGTCGCCGCACGTGGGCACCCATGCCGACGCGCCGTTGCACTACGCCCCCGAAGGCCAGACCATCGGCCAGGTCGACCTCACGCCCTTCCTCGGCCCCTGCCGCGTGATCCATGCGATCGGCCGCGGCCCGCTGGTCACCTGGGAGCACATCGCGCATGCCGTGAACGACACGCTGCCCCCGCGCGTGCTTGTGCGCACCTACCCGGCCATGCCCGTCGACCGCTGGGACCCGCAGCTCGCGGCCTATGCACCCGCCACCGTCGAGCGCCTGGCGGCCATGGGCGTGAAGCTCATCGGCATCGACACCGCCAGCATCGACCCGGCCGACAGCAAGACCCTCGACAGCCACCAGCGCATCCGCCACCTCGACCTGCGCGTGCTCGAGAACCTCGTGCTCGACGACGTGCCCGAGGGCGACTACGAACTCATCGCGCTGCCGCTCAAGCTGACAAGCGCCGATGCCTCCCCCGTGCGCGCCGTGCTGCGCGAACTTCCCCGCTGAAACCCTTCCTTCCATGACGACGACCCTCGCCGACTGCCGCGCCCTCGACGCGCAAGACCCGCTGCGCGCCCTGCGCGACCAATTCACCCTGCCCGAGGGCGTGCTCTACCTCGACGGCAACTCGCTCGGCGTGCTGCCCAAGGCCGCGCCCGCGCGCATCGCCGACGTGGTGGCCAAGGAATGGGGCGAAGGCCTGATCCGCTCGTGGAACACCGCGAGCTGGTTCGACCTGCCGCAGCGCCTGGGCGACAAGGTGGCCCGCCTGATCGGCGCCGCGCCCGGCGAAGTGGTGTGCACCGACAGCACCTCCGTCAATCTCTACAAGGTGCTGTTCGCCGCGCTCTCGCAGCAGAAGGCGAGCGGACGCAAGCTGGTGGTGAGCGAGCGCAGCAACTTCCCCACCGACCTGTACATCGCCGAATCGCTGTGCCGTGAACGCGGCTTCACACTGAAGCTGATCGATGCAGCCGAGCTGCCTGCCGCGCTGACCGACGAAGTCGCCGTGCTCATGCTCACGCACGTCAACTACCGCACCGGCGCCATGCACGACATGAAGGCCGTCACCGCCGCCGCGCACGCCGCGGGCGCGCTCACCGTGTGGGACCTCGCGCACAGCGCGGGCGCCGTGCCCGTGGCGCTCAACGACAGCAACGCCGACTACGCGATTGGCTGCGGCTACAAGTACCTCAACGGCGGCCCCGGCGCGCCGGCCTTCGCCTGGGTGAACACCAAGCACGCAGGCCAGTTCGAACAGCCGCTGTCGGGCTGGTGGGGCCACGCGGCGCCCTTCGAGTTCACGCCGCACTACCGCCCTGCCCCAGGCGTCGGCCGCTACCTGTGCGGCACGCAACCGGTCATCGCCTTGGCCGGGCTCGAATGCGGGCTCGACACCGTGCTGGCCGCCGAAGCCTTCAACGGCACCGGCGGTGCGATGGCCGCGCTACGCACCAAATCGCTCGCGCTCACCGACCTGTTCATCCAATTGGTCGAGCAACGCTGCGCAGGACAAGGCCTCTCGCTCGTCACGCCGCGCGACCACGCGCTGCGCGGCTCGCAGGTGTGCCTCAGCCGCGAGGAAGGCGCCTACGCCATCGTGCAGGCGCTGATCGCGCGCGGCGTGATCGGCGACTACCGCGCCGGCGATTCGCAGATGCCCGACATCCTGCGCTTCGGCTTCACGCCGCTGTACCTCGGCTTCGAGGACGTGTGGCACTCGGTCGAACACCTCGTGCAGGTGCTCGAGACCGGCGAGTGGCGACGCGCCGAATTCAACCGCAAGAACGCAGTGACATGAGCACCGACAACGACAGCAACAAGACCCCCGAGTCCATCGTCCACGAAGAGAAGGCGCAGCTGGACTTCAGCAAGTCCATGAGCTACGGCGACTACCTGCACCTCAACGAGATCCTCAACGCGCAGCACCCGCTGTCGCCCGCGCACGACGAGATGCTGTTCATCGTGCAGCACCAGACCAGCGAGCTCTGGATGAAGCTCATGCTGCACGAGCTGCACGCCGCCGTGCAGTGCATCGCGCAAGAGCGCCTGCCTGACGCCTTCAAGATGCTCGCGCGCGTGAGCCGCATCATGGAACAGCTGGTAAGCGCGTGGACCGTGCTCTCGACCATGACGCCGCCCGAGTACACGGCGATGCGCCCCTACCTCGCCAATTCCAGCGGCTTCCAGAGCGCGCAGTACCGCTGCATCGAGTTCCTGCTCGGCAACAAGAACGCCGCCATGCTCAAGCCGCACGCGCATCGCGCCGACCTGCTCGCGCAGGTGGATGCAGCCTACCGCGCACCCTCGCTCTACGACGAATCGCTGCGCCTGCTCGCACGCCACGGCCTGCCCGTGCCCGCCGACCGGCTGGAGCGCGACTGGACCCAGCCCTACGAATCGAGCGACGGCGTCGAGGCCGCCTGGCTCACGGTCTACCGCAACCCGCACGACCACTGGGACCTGTACCAGCTCGGCGAAAAACTCACCGACCTCGAAGACGCCTTCCGCCTCTGGCGCTTCCGCCACGTGACCACGGTCGAACGCGTGATCGGCTTCAAGCGCGGCACCGGCGGCACGGGGGGCGTGAGCTACTTGCGCAAGATGCTCGACGTGGTGTTGTTCCCCGAGATCTGGAAGCTGCGCACCGATCTGTAGTGCGTCATGCAGAGGCTTGCAGCAGCCCCGGGCGAACGAGGGTTGCTCCCTCGGCGCAAAGCGCTACATTTTGGAGAACACGGAGGCTGCCGCCATGAACAACAACACCTCGTTCTCTGCCGAAGAGCTCTCCACCCTGCGCGAACATGGCGTCGTGCTGTTCGCCGACCGCGTGATCTTCGACGCGCAACCGCCGATGCCGCAGCAGCAGATCGATGCGGTGCAGGCCTTGTGCGCCGGCCCGCTGCCCGAGGCGCTGGTCGCGCTGTGGCAGCACACGGCAGGCGGGCGCCTCGACTACGACCTCGCGTTGCCGATGAACGGCAACGTCGAGAGCGTCAGCTGGTCGGAGCTGTTCTGGGACGGCAGCGACGGCTACCGCGACCTGCAGGGCTGGATCGAGCATGAGCAGGAACTCGCCGAGGAAGGGGCTGAAGACAGCGGCACGCCCTGGAGCGGCAAGCTCACGCACCTGCCCTTCGGCGGCTTCGAGTACTGCGACCGCGTCTACGCGGTGGTCGAGCCCGGTGCCGCGCACGGCCAGGTCATCGCGTGGAAGCAGGGCCTGCCGCCGGCCTGGACGCACGCGCTGCACGAAGACGGCCTGAGCCCCGTGGCCGCCGACCTGTATGGCGCCTTCGCGGCGCTGCATCTCGACGAAGACCCGCTGGCGCCGACGGGTGACTACTTCTCGGGGCAGGCGCTGCTCGCCTACCTCGATGACCGCCACGAAGGCTACGGGCTGGACCTCGATCTGATGGACAAGCTGGTCACCTTCTATTGCCGCGCCATCGTCGACTGGCGCACGCCGCTTGCAGACGGCACGCTGCGCCATCACCCGGCGCTCGCACGCGCGGCACTGCGCCACGCGATTGCCACCGACGACGCTGCGTTGGTCGCCGAACTTGCCGCCGCAGGCCTGAACTTCGAAGGGCCGCATGAAGGCAGTGCACTCGCCACCGACGTGGCCGTGGGACACAGCGCCTTCGCCGCCGCGGCAGCGCTGGTGCGCGCAGGCGCGCCGGTGGCATCCGACGTGCTGCGCAACATCGACGGTCAGATCTCGCCCGAACTCACGCGCGCCCTGCTGGACAACGGCGCCGAGCCGACCGTGGCGGCCATCGTGAAGTGCGCAGCCTGCGGTGCGCCCGCCAGCGCGCACCTGATCGCCGACGCCTGCGCGCAGATCGGCATCGACGTGCCGCCGGCCTTCGTGGCGGATCGCGATGCGATGTTGGTCGAACTGGAAACCACGCTCGCGCAGATGCGCGATGGGACGCAGGGGCATTACCTGGGGCAGGAAGGCTTGGCCGAGCGCATCGAGCATCTGCAAACGTTCCGGCTCTGATTTTTCAGGGCGACGCTCACGCCGACGGGGCACCTTGCTCCGCGAATGTCCCCCGGGCTTCGCCCTCCTCCTTAATTTCGCTGCGCAAGGCACCCCATCGGCGTAAGCGTGGGGCAGCGCGGTCGTTGATCGGCTGCACGCCAGCGCTGTGTCCCGTGCCCAGGACACTGGGTGCTTCCCGCAGCGAAATTAAGGAGGAGGGGCGAAGCCCCGGGGGACATTCGCGGAGGGAAGTACCCGGTGGCCTGGGCACGCGCCCTGGATCAGCCGCCGTACAGCCAGGGCTGATCGAGCAGCCGGGACCCCAGCAACCGCATCGCCATGTCGCGCCCGAAGCGCACCGCACCCGTGGCATGAAAGATCTCGCCGTTGCGACGCGCCCGCGCCTGCACCTGCGCATTGCGTTCCCAGCGCGCATCGGCATAGCGCGCGAACGCGGCCGGCACACCCAACGCCGAGGCATCGCCCAAGGCATCCGCCAACGCGACCGCATCCTCGATCGCCATGCCAGCGCCTTGCGCGAGGTACGGCACCATCGGATGCGCAGCATCGCCCACCAGCGCCACGCGCTCGTGCGCCATGTCGCTAGGCCCGGCCACGGGCGCACGGTCGCTCAGCGTCCAGGCGCGCCAACTCGGCATCGCATCGAGCAATGACTGAAGGCTCGCACAGCTGCGACCCATCGCCTGCTTCAAGGCCACAAGGCTGCTGGCCTGATCCCAATCGCGCGCATCGCCCGCAGGTGCAGATTCGGCAATCACAACGACATTGAGCGCATCCCCAGCACGCACCGGGTACGCGACCGCATGCAAACGCGGCCCGAGCCACACATCGACGCGCGAACGACGCAGCGCCGCAGGCAGGTCGGCCTGACGCACCAACGCACGCCAGGCTGTGTGGCCCGTCACGCGCGGCGGCGCTTCAGCAGATTCGGATTCGAGCTGCGCCCGCACCAGGCTCCACAGGCCGTCGGCCCCCACCAGCGCCTCGCCCTCCCACGCACGCGCGTCGGTGCTCGAGACGCAGACCAGGTCGTCGCTGGTCTCGACCTGCCGGATGCGCGCGGCCGTGACCAGCGAGCCCGTGCCCTGCGCGCGCACGGCATCGAGCAGCAGCGTGTGCAGGTCGGCGCGATGCACGCAGCAGTACGGCGCGCCGTAGCGCTGCTGCATGGCATCGCCCAGCGGCATGCGGGCCAGTTCGGCGCCGCTGCCGGCGCTGTGGACCACCAGCGCCTCGGGGCACGCCGCGATGGCTGCGAGGCCGCGGCCGAGGTCGAGTTGGTGAAGGCGGCGGGTGGCGTTGGGGCCGAGCTGCACGCCGGCGCCGATTTCGCCGAAGTCGGCGGCCTGCTCGAAGACGTCGGCGCGGTGGTGGGCGCGGGACAGCGCCAGCGCCGTGGCCAGCCCCCCGATCCCGCCCCCGGCGACGAGGATGTGCGCGGGCATCGGACTCAGCGTCCGGTGCTGGGCGTGGTGGAAGTCAGCGCGGGGCTGCTGTGGCTGTCGGCCGGGTCGGCGCCAGCGGGTTTCTTGGGGGCACAGCTGCCGCAGCTGTCGCACGAGCCGCAGCCCGAGGTCTTGGCCAGCGAGGCGGCGAGCTGATCGGCGCGGGCCTGATCGATGAGGCCCGCGCGCTGCGTGCCGGCCGCGAACTTGCGCGCGGCGCCACGGCGCCAGCCGGCAGGCATCCAGCGCCAGACCGCGTAGAGCGCGGCGGCCGCGACGATCAATCCGACGATCAGTTGCTGTGTCATGTCTTCTTCAACCCTTTCCCTGTGGTTTTACCCCGCGCCGAAAGCGAGTGCAATGCGATAGGTCAAGAAGCATGCCACGTATGCCAAGGCGAATAAGTAGCCCGCCATGATCCACACGTATTTCCAGGAGCCGGTTTCGCGCTTGACGGCCGCCAGCGTCGAGATGCACTGCGGCGCGAACACGTACCAGACCAGCAGCGACAGCGCGGTCGCCAGCGACCAGCTGCCGGCGATGAGCGGCTCCAGCGCACTGGCCACGTCGTCGCCGGTGGCCGAGAGCGCGTACACCGTGCCCAGCGCGCCCACCGCGACTTCGCGTGCGGCCATGCCCGGCACCAGCGCGATGGAGATCTGCCAGTTGAAGCCGATGGGCGCGAAGATGTGTTCCAGCCCGCGGCCGATCATGCCGGCCAGGCTGTACTGGATGGCGGGGCCGGTCGCGCCTTCGGGCGGCGACGGGAAGGTCGACAAAAACCACAGCAGGATCGTCAGCGTGAGGATGATCGTGCCCACGCGCTGGATGAAGATCCATGCCCGCTCGTAGAGCCCCAGCGCCAGGTTGCGCAGGTTCGGCCAGCGGTAGGCCGGCAGCTCCATCAGCAGCGGCGAGTGCCGCGTGCTGTCGCGAAAGCGCTTCATCACCCAGGCCACCGCCATCGCCGAGACGATGCCGAACACATACAGCGCGAACAGCACCACGCCCTGCAGGTTGAAGATGCCGCCCACGTCGCGCGCCGGAATGAAGGCCGCGATGAGCAGCGCATACACCGGCAGCCGCGCCGAACAGGTCATGAGCGGCGCGATCATGATGGTCGTGATGCGGTCGCGCCAGTTGCTGATGGTGCGCGTGGCCATCACGCCCGGAATGGCGCAGGCAAAGCTCGACAGCAGCGGAATGAACGAGCGGCCCGACAGGCCCACGGTGCCCATCAGGCGGTCGAGCAGGAAGGCCGCGCGCGGCAGGTAGCCGGAGTCTTCGAGCGCGAGGATGAACAGGAACAGGATCAGGATCTGCGGCAGGAACACGATCACGCCGCCCACGCCCGCGATCACGCCGTCGACCAGCAGGCTCTGCAGCATGCCTTCGGGCATGTGCGTCTTGATGAGGTTGCCCAGCCCTTCGGTGCCGGCCTTGATGGCGTCCATCGGCACGTTGGCCCAGCTGAACACGGCCTGGAACATGAGGAACATGGTGACGGCCAGCACCAGCATGCCCCACACCGGGTGCATCACGACGCGGTCGATGCGGTCGCTGGTGTCCAGGCTGCCCACGGGCTCCTTCACGGCCAGGCCGAGGATGCGGCGCACCTCGCGCTGCGTGGCGAGCACGTCGTCCAGCCCGGGCGCCTTCCAGGGCTGGGGCGCCGCGGCGGCGACCGGTGCGTCGAGCGCCTCGAGCAGGCCCTTGGCACCGCCGGTGTGCACGCCCACGGTCTCGATCACCGGCACGCCGAGTTCGCGCGAGAGCACGGCGGTGTCGACCGCGATGCCCTGCTTCTTGGCCATGTCGGTCATGTTGAGCGCCACCACCATCGGCAGGCCGAGCTGGCGCGCTTCGAGCACCAGCCGCAGGTTCAGGCGCAGGTTGGTGGCGTCGGTCACGCACACGAGCAGGTCGGGCAGCGCTTCCTGCGCCTGGCCGGTGACGATGTCGCGCGTGACGGCCTCGTCGGCGCTCAGGGCGTTCAGACTGTAGGCGCCCGGCAGGTCGAGCACGAACACGCGGCGGCCGGTCGGCGTGCGAAGCGTGCCTTCCTTGCGCTCGACGGTCACGCCGGCGTAGTTGGCCACCTTCTGGCGGCTGCCGGTCAGCAGGTTGAACAGCGCGGTCTTGCCGCAGTTCGGGTTGCCCAGCAGCGCGATGCGCGCGGGCTGCGCGGTGGCGCCGAGACGGCCCGGCCCCTGGATGACGGCTTCAACCATGGTTCGCGGCCCCCGGCGTGACGTGGATCAGCGCGGCCTCGTGGCGGCGCAGCGCGAAGGTGGTGTGGCCCAGGCGCACGGCCAGCGGCTCGCGGCCCGGGGTTCCGGTGGCGACGATGCGCACGGCCTCGCCCGGCACGAAGCCGATTTCGGTCAGGCGCAGCACCAGCTCGCGGTCGTCCGCGCTGTCGGGGCGGGCCACGTCGAGCACGGTGGCCCACTGATGGGACGGAAGCTGGTCGAGGCTCAGCGCGGTGGTGGTCGGCGCTGCGCCGAGGTCGTTGTTTCGCACGGTGGAGGTGCGCCCCCCGGAAATCCCGGGGCACGCCAGTAAGCAAAAGCCAGATGCTAGCAATTCTCACTCGCGAAAACCTGACCAACCCCAAAAAGTACCGGGTCAGCCGGAAATGAGCGCGTCCCGCGGGGCCGGACTCAGTTCAATCCGAGCATCCCGCGCAGCTTGGACAGGTCTTCGGCCAGCGTGTTCACCCGGCCGGCCAGCATCTTGCGGTCGCGCTCGGTGAGCTTCGAATAGGTTTCGAAGCCGCCGTCGGCCGTGCGGTACTTGGCCAGCGTGTCGAACACCACCTTGAAGTTGGCGTCGGCCTTCTCGGCGAAGGGCTTGTCCTGCTTCACGACCAGTGGGCGCAGCAGCTCGACGATCTTGTAGGCGCCCTCGAAGTTCGACTGGAAATCCCACAGGTCGGTGTGGCTGTAGCGGTTTTCCTCGCCGGAGATCTTGGTGGCGGCCACCTCTTCCATCAGCACGGCGGCGCCGCCCACGACCTTCTCGGGCGGGAAGGTCAGCGCGCCCAGGCGTTTTTGCAGCTCGAGCACGTCGGCCAGCAGCTTGTCGGCCACGGGGTTCAGGTCCTTGGTGCTCTTGAGCGTCCACAGGCTGTACTCGATGCGGTGGAAGCCGATGAAGGCCGGGTCTTTCTCGGCCTTCTCGTGGTCGTCCGCGCGCGAGTCGATCGACTGGTCGAGGTCGGTGAACAGCTCGGCCACGGGCTCCACACGTTCGTAGCTGGTGCGCGTGGGCGCGTAGAGCTTCTTGGCCTTCTCGATGTCGCCGGCCTTCACGGCGGCGGTGAACACGCGCACGTCGGCCGCCAGCTTGCGCACGTTCTGCGTCACGTAGATCTTGTAGTCCGAGATCGGACCAACCAGCTCGAGCGGCGACACGGCGGCCTGCGCGCCGACGGCGTAGAGCCCGGCAAAGCCTGCGACGAAAGCGGCGAGGAAGCGGCGGCGGAACTGCACGGTCATGAATCTCCTTGGATGCGGTGCGGTGGTGATGAAAAAGGGAGCGCTCAGGCGGCCAGCAGGCTGCGCCCGAGCCAGTCGTCGGCGCCCTGCACGCCGGGCAGCGTGAAGAAGAAGCCGCCGCCGATGGGCTTGATGTATTCCTCGAGCGGCTCGCCGTCCAGGCGGGTCTGCACGGCGACAAAGCCCTTCTCGAGGTCGGCCTGGTAGCAGATGAACAGCAGGCCCATCTCGAGCTGGCCCGACTTGGTGACGCCGTTCGAGTAGTTGAAGGGCCGGCGCAGCATCAGGTTGGCGTCCGAGGCCTTGGTGCGCGGGTTTGCCAGGCGGATGTGCGCGTCCATCGGCGTCGCCTTGCCTTCGGGGTCCTTGGTGTAGTCCGGCACGTCGTGCTCGGTCTTGCCGCCGTCCAGCGGCGCGCCGCTGGGCTTCAGGCGGCCCATGATGGCCTCCTGCTCCTGCAGCGGCGTGCGGTCCCAGCGCTCGACGAAGTTGCGGATGATGCGCACCGCCTGGTAGCTGCCGCCCACGGCCCAGGCCGGCTCGTCGCCGTTCGGCTGCACCCAGACGTGCTTGTTCATGAGCGTGTCGTCGGCCGAGTCGGGGTTGGCCGAGCCATCGCGAAAGCCGAGGAAGTTGCGTGCGCTCTCCGCCGGCTGGCCCGCCACGGCCGGAATCGGCGGCACGGAGCCTTCCTGCTTCCAGTGCAGCACCAGCAGGTCGGGCGTGTTCTTGATGATGTCGCGCAGCGCGTGGATGTTGGTGTCGGGCGTGTTGGCGCAGAACTGGATCGACAAGTCGCCGTGGCACAGCGCGGCGTCGAGCGCGTCGTTCGGATGGCGCTGCATCGGCTTCAGGCGCAGCGGCTTCTTCTTGTCGAGGCCGAAGCGCTCGTCGAACAGCGACGCGCCGACCGACACGGTCACGGTGAGCCCGTCGGGCTGCACCACCGGGCCGAGGATGCCGGAGCCCGCGGGCGGCAGCTTGGGATCGGGGTCGGTCTGCGGGCCGCCCTGCGTGAGGAAGGCGATGCGCTCGGTGAGCGTGCGCATCAGCCGTTCCAGGTCGGCGCGGTTCTCGGCCAGTACGTAGAACGAGGCGATCATGCCGGCCGTCGGGCGCGGCGTGACGACGCCCGCCTGGTGCTTGCCGCGGAAGGGCACGCGGTCTTGCGTGTGGGTGCTCTGCGGCGCGTCGGTGACCTGCGCGCCAGTGTCGGGCGGGCCCGGAATGGCCGCGCCGGCGCGCGCGCTGGCGGCGAGCCCGGCAAAGGCCACGCCCGCAGCGCCGAGCATGCGGCGGCGGTGCGGCGAGGCAGGAGCGGTGTCGTTCTTCTTCGTCGGTTCCATGGGGTCGTCGTTCTCTCTCAACTCATTCCAGACCGAGCGCGGCGTTCACCTTGCCCAGTTCCTCGGCCAGCGCGCGCACCGGCACGGCCAGCGCCTGGCGCTGCGCGTCGTCCAGCGGCGCGGGCTGGAAGCCTTCGCCGGCGCGGTACGGCGCCAATGCGGCGTCGAAGGCGGCAAAGCGCTCGTCCACGGCCTTCTGCTGCGCGGGCGCGGCCTTCACGAGCAGCGGCTGCAGCAGGTCGGCGATCTTCTTGGTGCCTTCGTAGCTGCCCTGCAGGTTCACCAGCTCGGCATGGCCGTAGTGGTCTTCGCCGCCAGCCGGCAGGTTGTCGGCCACGCGGCGCAGCAGCTTCGAGGCGGCGCTGGCGAGCCGCTCGGGCGGCACGCTCAGCTCGCGCAGGCGCGCCTGCAGCGTTTCGGTGTCGGCCAGCAGCTGGTCCAGGACCGGTGCCAGCGCCTTCGCGTCGCCCTGGCCGTACAGCGCGTACTCGATGCGGTGGAAGCCGCTGAAGCCCGGGTCGGCCTCGCGCTTCTCGAAGTAGTCGGCGCGGGCGTTGATGCGCGCGTCGAGGTCGGCGAACAGCTCGGCCATCGGCTCGATGCGCTTGTAGGCCTGGTGGGCCGGTGCGTAGAGCGCGCGCGCCTGCGCCAGGTCGCCGGCCTTGACGGCATCGGCCAGCGCGCGCACCGCGTCGTCGAGCGTGGCGGCCTCCAGCCGCAGGAACACCTGGTACTCGGCCAGCGCGCCCACGTAGTTGACGAGCGAGGGCCGCGCCTCCTCGGCCAGCGAGGCCGCCGACGGCGTGACGTGCAGCTTGCCGCGCGGGTTGCTCAGCAGGCCGCAGGTGATGGCGAAATCGCCCGGCGAGAGCTTGACCGTCATGGTCTGCGAGAAGCCGGGCGCGATGTTCTCGCGCTCTTCGACCACCATCACGCCGTCGAGAATTTCCCACTCGAGCGCGCGGTTCGACTGGTTGACGATGGTGAAGGTCGTGCGGCCCGCGGGCACGGTGATCTCGTTCGGGTCGCAGGCGTTGCCGCGGATCGTGACGGTGACGGCATGGTCGACCGCCTTGGGCGGCGCCTTGCGCGCCTGGTTCGAGGCGTACCAGAAGGCCGCGAGGCCGGCGACGACCAGCAGCGCCGAGGCGCCCACGGCGACGCGCATGAGCGTCGATGACGAAGAAGAGGAAGAAGACATGGAGGAAAGAAATCAGCCGGCGGTGGCCGTGCGCGGCGCCGGCGCGGCGGCCGGGCGCAGGAAGAAGAACAGGGCCACGGCCAGGAAGGCCAGGTAGACGATCACCTCGCCCACCACGGGCGCGGCCTGGTAGCCCAGCAGGCCCGACAGCACGGCGCCCACGGGGCTGTCCATCGGCAGGGTTTCGCTCATGTCGAACACCACGGTCTGCAGCTGGTTCCATACGCCGGCCTCGTGCAGCTTGCGCAGCACGCCCGCCAGCAGCCCGGCCGCGACCAGCAGGATGAACAGGCCCGTGAAGCGGAAGAAGCGGCGCAGGTCGAGCCGCACGCCGCCCGAATAGATGCCCCAGCCGACCACCACCGACACGGCGATGCCGGCGAGCGCGCCCACGGGCGCTTCCCAGCCGGTGCTCTGCTGGAACACGGCCAGCAGGAAGAAGACCGACTCCAGCCCCTCGCGCGCGACCGCCAGGAACACCATGCCGATCAGCGCCCAGCCCTGCCCGTCGGCATGCTGCGCCAGCGCCTTGTCGATCGACGCGTGCAACTCGCCCTTGATGGAACGGGCCGCCTTGCGCATCCAGAACACCATCGTGGTCAGCATGACCACGGCGATGAGCCCCACCACGCCTTCGAACAGCTCCTGCTGCTTCTGCGGAAACTCGGCCGCCAGCAGTTGCAGGCCGGCGCCGGCGAACAGCGACAGCGCGGTGGCCAGCAGCACGCCGACCCACACCGCGGGCATCAGCACGCCGCGACCGCTTTGTTTCAGGTAACTGGCAACGATGCCGACGATCAGCGCGGCTTCGATGCCTTCGCGCAGCATGATGAGAAAGGGAATGAGCATCTCGGAACAGAAGAACGTTCTTTGAAAATGCCCCGATGTGGTGCATTTTTCATAGAACGGCCCGAGGATACCCCATCAAATAAGATTTATTCTCAATTAGGGGTATTCGACCCCGCCCCGCTCACAGGGGCAGTTCGACGATGCGCGCGCTGACGGTGTCGCCGTCGACGATCAGTTCGGCCACGGCGATAGGCAGCTTGAATCGGCGCGGGCCGGCGCTGCCCGGGTTGACGTAGAGCACGCCGTTGCGTTCTTCGACCTTGGGTTGGTGCGAGTGGCCGGAGATCACGACACGCACGCCGGCACCGGCGGGGTCGATGTCGATCTGAGAAAGGTCGTGGATCGCGTAGACATGCACGTCGCCGACCTTCAGGAATGCCGTCTCTGGAATGGCCCCGGCCCACGCCTCGCGGTCGTTGTTGCCGCGCACCACCGTCAGCGGCGCGATCGCGGCGAGTGCGTCGAGGATGCCGGCGTCGCCGATGTCCCCGCCGTGCACGATGAAGTCGCTGCCCTGAAAGGCCGCCACGGCCTGCGGGCGCAGCAGGCCGTGGGTGTCGGAGATGAGCCCGACGCGGATCAAACCCAGCCCGTCAGGCCGCCAGCAGCTGCCGCAGCACGAACGGCAGGATGCCGCCGTGCTTGTAGTAGTCGACCTCGATCGGCGTGTCGATGCGCAGGCGCACCGTCACCTCCTGGTGGCTGCCGTCGGCGCGGTGCACGACCAGCTTCACATCCATCTGCGGCTTGAGTTCGCCGCCGATCACGACGTCGATCTTTTCCTCGCCCGTGAGGCCCAGCGTCTGCCACGAGTCGGCGCCGCGGAACTGCAGCGGCAGCACGCCCATGCCGACCAGGTTGGCGCGGTGGATGCGCTCGAAGCTGCGCGCCACCACGGCCTTGATGCCCAACAGCTGCGTGCCCTTGGCGGCCCAGTCGCGCGACGAGCCGGTGCCGTACTCCTCGCCGCCGAACACGATGGTCGGCGTGCCCGCTGCCATGTACTTCATGGCGGCGTCGTAGATGAACATCTTTTCGCCGCCCGGCTGGAACAGCGTGACGCCGCCCTCTTCCTGCGTGCCGTTGGCGTCCGGCGGAATCATCAGGTTCTTGATGCGCACGTTGGCGAAGGTGCCGCGCACCATCACGTCGTGGTTGCCGCGGCGCGAGCCGTAGCTGTTGAAGTCGGCCTTGGGCACGCCGTGCGCCTTGAGCCAGATGCCCGCGGGCGAGCTTTCCTTGATGGAGCCGGCCGGCGAGATGTGGTCGGTGGTGATCGAGTCGCCGAACAGCGCCATGACGCGCGCGCCCTGGATGCCCGCGTCCGACGCGTGCGGCTGCATCTGGAAGCCTTCGAAGAACGGCGGCTCGGCGATGTAGGTCGAGGTCGGCCAGTCGTACACCTGGCCGGTCGTGCCCTTGATGCTCGTCCAGAACTTGCCCGGATCGCTCTTGACCTTCTCGTAGTTCGCGCGGAACGACTTGGCGTTCATCGCGAAGCGCAGGTTGTCGTCGATCTCCTTCGGCGTGGGCCAGATGTCGCCCAGGTACACGTCCTTGCCGCCCTTGCCCTTGCCCACGGGCTGGGTCATGAGGTCGGTCATCACGTTGCCCGCGATGGCAAACGCCACCACCAGCGGCGGCGAGGCCAGGAAGTTGGCCTTCAGGTTCGGGTGGATGCGCGCCTCGAAGTTGCGGTTGCCCGAGAGCACGGCCGCGCCGATGAGGTCGTTCTTGGTGATGGCTTCGTTGATCTCGGGCGTGAGGTCGCCGGCGTTGCCGATGCAGGTGGTGCAGCCGTAGCCCGCGAGGTAGAAGCCCAGCTTCTCCAGGTACGGCAGCAGGCCCGCCTTCTCGAGGTATTCGGTGACGATGCGCGAGCCCGGGGCCAGCGAGGTCTTGATGTGCGGCTGCACCTTCAGGCCCGCTTCCACCGCCTTCTTGGCCAGGATGCCGGCCGCGAGCATCACGCTCGGGTTGGAGGTGTTGGTGCACGAGGTGATGGCCGCAATGAGCACGTCGCCGTTGCCGATGGTGACGTCGCCCTTGGGCGCCGACGGCGCCGTGGCGCTGGTGTGGGCCGCGGCCTTGGTCGAGCGGTTGGCCACCATCTCGATGACCGGGCGCGGCGAGCCGGGCGGCGGCGGGGGCACTTCGGTGTCGCCGCTCTGGCCTTCGCGCGTCAGCGCGTAGCGCTGCTTGAGCTTGTCGGCCGGCTGGTTGAAGCCGTTGGCGTCGTTCGGCTTGCTGTACAGCTCGGCGAACTTGGTCGACAGGTCGCCCAGGTTGATGCGGTCCTGCGGGCGCTTGGGGCCGGCCAGGCTGGGCGAGACGGTGCCCAGGTCGAGCTTGACGACCTTGGTGTAGTCGATGTCGCCCGGCGCGGGCATGCCGAACAGGCCCTGCGCCTTGTAGTAGGCGGCGAAGCGCTCCACTTCTTCCTTGGTGCGGCCGGTGCCTTCGAAGTACGCCACGGTCATCTCGTCGACCGGGAAGAAGCCCATGGTGGCGCCGTACTCGGGCGCCATGTTGCCGATGGTGGCGCGGTCGGGCACGGCGATGGACGCGGCACCGGGGCCGAAGAACTCGACGAACTTGCCCACCACCTTTTCGGCGCGCAGGATCGAGGTGACGTACAGCACCAGGTCGGTGGCCGTGACGCCTTCGCGCAGCTTGCCGGTGAGCTCGAAGCCCACCACGTCGGGCGTGAGCATGTAGACCGGCTGGCCCAGCATGGCGGCCTCGGCCTCGATGCCGCCCACGCCCCAGCCGACCACGCCGATGCCGTTGATCATGGTGGTGTGGCTGTCGGTGCCCACCAGCGAGTCGGGGTAGTACACCGGCGTGTCGCTCTTGTCGGCCGGGCTCTTGTAGACGCCGCGTGCAAAGTACTCGAGGTTGACCTGGTGCACGATGCCGAAGCCCGGCGGCACGACGCCGAAGGTGTCGAAGGCCTGCATGCCCCACTTCATGAACTGGTAGCGCTCGTTGTTGCGCTGGAACTCCAGCTTCATGTTCAGGTCGAGCGCCTTGGGCGTGCCGTAGTAGTCGACCATCACCGAGTGGTCGACCACCAGGTCGACGGGCACCAGCGGCTCGATGGTCTTGGGCGACTTGTTCAGCTTGGCGGCCACGCTGCGCATGGCGGCCAGGTCGGCCAGGAGCGGCACGCCGGTGAAGTCCTGCAGCACCACGCGGGTGACGACAAAGGGAATTTCGTCGGTGCGCTCGGCGTTGGGCGCCCAGTGGGCCAGCTCCTCGACGTGCTTGGCCGACACCTTCTGGCCGTCGCAGTTGCGCAGCACAGACTCGAGCACGATGCGGATCGACACCGGCAGGCGCTCCACGGACGGGTACTGCTTGGCCAGTTCCTTCAGCGACCAGTACTTGCCGGACTTGCCCGACGCGGTCTTGAAGGTCTTGAGGGTGGACGCAAACGCGTGCGCCGGGGCTTTGGCCATGAGAAGACTCCTGTGTGTTCGTGGAAGCCTCTCAAGGATAGCGAGGTTCAATGTCAGTGGCTGTAGTCGGTCTTCCTTGTCGGGCTCTCCCGGAACTATCGTTCTCATAGCGAAAACGCCCGCCGCACGGGGTGCGGCGGGCGTGGAGCGGACCGTCAGGCGCTCAGGCCATCGCCATACGGGTAGCGCCCCGGGTGCGGCGCAGCCCGGTCCATTGCAGCTCGGCCAGCACGACCACGCACAGCGCCTGCGCCAGCACCCAGGCCGTGCCCAGCGCGGTGACCGCGAACACGCCGCTCACCAGCAGCGCCACGCAGGCCACGGCCCAGGCGAAGTTGCCGACGACCACGAGGCCGATCAGCGTGCGCGGCGGCGTGCGGCGGCTGGCCATGAAGGCGGCGGCGGCCGCATAGGCCAGCAGGAACACGCCGGTGCCCATGAGCAGCCAGGCCGGCAGGCCGGTCAGGTGGGCGAGAACGTCGGTGAACGCCACCTGCAGCGCGCCGGTCGCGGCGCACGAAGCGGCATCGGCCCACATCACGTTCGACAGGAAGCGGGGGGAAGCGAAAACAGACATGTGGATCTCCTGGGTGGGTACGCGGCAGGCCAGTCCTGCTGCGTTGGGGTCGATGATTCCGCCGGGCGTGGATCGCGTCGATGACCTGGGAGGTCATGGCGCCGCGCCGCCACCGCGCCAGAATGCGGCTCCATGAACACCCCCCGCACCCATTCGTCCAAGGCCGCCGCCGCCAGCCTGCCCGGCGCGCGCGATCCGTTCGGCGCCCACCTGCGGCACTGGCGTACCCACCGCCGCCTAAGCCAGCTCGACCTGGCGCAGGAGGCCGAGGTCTCGACCCGCCACCTGAGCTACGTGGAAACCGGCCGTGCCGCGCCCAGCCGCGAAATGGTGCTGCGCCTGGCCGAGCGCCTGGACGTGCCGCTGCGCGAGCGCAATGCGCTGCTGGTGGCCGCCGGCTTCGCGCCCATGTACCGCCAGCGCTCGCTCGACGACCCGGCCATGGCCTCGGCGCGCCGCGCCATCGACCTCGTGCTGAAGGGCCACGAGCCCTTCCCCGCGCTGGCCGTGGACCGCCACTGGAACCTGGTGGCGCACAACGCGCTGGTGCCGCTGCTCATGGAAGGCTGCTCGGCCGAGCTGCTGAAGCCGCCGATCAACGTGCTGCGCCTGAGCCTGCACCCCGAGGGCGTGGCGCCGCGCATCGCGAACCTCGCGCAATGGCGCACGCACCTGCTGGAGCGGCTGCAGCAGCAGATCGCCGCCACCGGCGACACCGTGCTGCAGGCGCTGCACGACGAGCTGGAGGGCTACCCGCCGCCGGCCGTGAGCCACGACGCGCCGCTGCTCGACACCGCGCTGTCGGCGGTGGCCGTGCCGTTCCAGGTGGTCATGCCCAGCGGCGTGCTGAGCTTCATCAGCACCATCACGATCTTCGGCACGCCGGTGGACGTCACGCTGCAGGAACTCGCGGTGGAGTCGTTCTTTCCGGCGGACGAGCAGACGGCGGCGGCGCTGACGGCACTGGCGGCGCAGCAGGCGCGCTGAGGCCGGCGCTGCCGTCCGCGTTGCGCGCCGGCCCTTCGAAGTCGTCGACCTGGATCACCTTGTCGGCCGCCTGCAGGTAGGCCAGCGCCAGCGCGGGGTCGCTGGCCGAGCGCGCGGCCTCGTCGAGCGAGCGCGTGCGGCGCAGCACCTTGTTGAGCGCGGCCGTCTCCTCGCCCAGTTGCGCGCCGAGCGCCATCGCCTGCATCAGGTCGCGCAGGCCGCCCGGGCCGGGCTCGGCCAGATCGGGCACGAGCCGCGCGACCACGTCCGGCCGCGTGCGCAGCAGCTCGGCCAGCGCCATCAGCTGCACGTCGCGCAGCGGCGCCAGGTACGCGGTGCGGCGCAGCACCAGGGCACCGAGCAGGCGCCGCCCCGGCGTCGGCAGGTTGGCGTACAGGTCTCGCAGGATCTTGCCGGCCTCGTCCAGCTGCAGCCGGATCGCCGCCTGCGCAAAGGGCAGCAGCTCGGGCGCCGCATCGACGCGGTAGCGCCACACGCAGGCGCTCGCCAGGTACAGATGGGCCAGCACATCGCCCAGCCGCGCCGACAGCAGCTCCATGCGCTTGAGCTTGCCGCCGAGCAGCCCCATCGCCAGGTCGGCGGTGAGCGCGTACTTGGCGCTCATGCGCGCGATGAGCCGCGCTTCGGCCGCCAGCGCCTCGGGCGGATCGCCGAGCACCGGCGCGCCGAACAGGCTGTGCCACAAGTTGCGCGCCACATGCCTGCCGTGCGCGAGGAGCGCCTGGCCCAGTGCTGTTTCATCTTTCGCCTGCACCGCCGCCATCTCGTCGAGCACGTGCGGGTGGCAGCGCACCGCGCCCTGGCCGAACACGATGAGCGCGCGCGTGAGGATGTTCGCGCCCTCCACCGTGATCGCGATCGGCGCCTGCCGGTACGCCACGCCGAGCAGGTTCGACGGACCCGAGATGATCCCCTTGCCGCCCAGGATGTCCATGCCATGGTTGACCGCGCGGCGCCCGGCCTCGGTGAGCTGCACCTTGAGGATCGCGCTGGCCACGCTGGGCCGCTCGCCCTTGTCGAGCGCGGCCGCCGTGAAGCGGCGCGCGGCATCGGTCGCGTACAGCTGCGCCGACATCTGCGCGACCAGCCCCGCCACTGCGTGGAACTTGCCCACCGGCAGGCCGAACTGCTCGCGGATCTGGCCGTAGGCGTTGCTCACGTACAGCGCGGTCTGCTGCATCGCCGAGCCCAGCGCGGGCAGCGAGATGGCGCGGCCCGCGGCCAGGCATTCCATCAGCATGCGCCAGCCCTGCCCCACCTGCGGCTCGCCGCCGATGATCCAGTCCATCGGCACGAACACCTGCCGGCCGCGGATCGGGCCGTTCATGAAGGCGCTGTCCATCGGGCGGTGGCGCCGGCCGATCGCCATGCCTTCATGCGGCACGGGAATCAGCGCGCAGGTGATGCCCAGCTCGCGCTGGCCTTCGGGCCGGCTTTCGTCGATGGCATGGAACGCCAGGCCGACCACGGTGGCGACCGGCGCGAGCGTGATGTAGCGCTTGTCGAAATCGACCAGGAAGCCGCGCGTGCGCCGGCCCTGGAACTCGCGCTCGACGAGCACGCCGCGGTCAGGAATGGCGGCGGCGTCGGAGCCCGCGTAAGGCGAGGTCAGGCCGAAGCACGGCAGCTCGCGGCCGTCGGCCAGGCGCGGCAGGTAGTGGTCTTTCTGCGCGTCGGTGCCGTAGCGCAGCAGCAGCTCGGCCGGCCCGAGCGAGTTGGGCACCATCACCGTGACGGCCGTTGCCACGTTGACGCTCGCGATGCGCGCCACCACCGTCGCATGCGCGTAGTGGCCGAAGCCCAGGCCGCCGAAGGCCTCGGGAATGATCATCCCGAAGAAGCGCTTCTCGCGCAGGAAGCGCCACACCTCGGGCGGCAGGTCGTGCGCCTGGTCGATGGCGTGGTCGTCGAGCATGCGGCACAGCGCGGGCACCTCGTTCGCCAGGAAGGCTTCTTCGCGCGCGCTGAGCTGGTTGGGGCCGGCGGCCGTCAGGGCGTCGAAATCGGGGCGCCCGGCGAAGAGCTGGCCTTCGAACCCGACCGTGCCGGCCTCGAGCGCGGCGCGCTCGGTGTCGCCCAGCGGCGGCAGGGCCTTGGAGAAAGGCTGCATCGCCCATCGGCCGATCAGGGTCGCCAGTGGCATGGGGTCTCCTTGCACCGCACCGGAGCGCGCGGCATGCGTCCATTCTTGGACGGCACCGGCCCGCACCGGGCCGGTCAAGGGCGTTCGCGCGTGTCGGAGACGGGCTCGCGCGCCCCGCGGGATCAGCGACGCTTGGGCGCCTGACCGGCCGGCGCGGCGGCCGGCACGGGTGCATTGGGATCGCGCCAGCCGTACTCGACGTAGCGGCGGATCACGAGGCAGCCCGGCGGCGAGTCGATCAGCGAGACCGACGAGGTGGGTTCCTTGTCGTCGGTGTAGACCGTGTAGATCGGCAGCAGCGCCGTGCGCTTGTAGTTCTTCAGTTCCTGCTCGGCCACGCTGGCGCAGGTGAAGGGCGCGACCGAGATGCGCTCGGCCGCCACGGTGCAGGCGCCGCTGTCGTCGGGAATGGCGGTGATCGACGCGGCCACGCCCGCGTTCGGGTACTGGATGCCGACAAGCGAGAACACCGGGCCGGCGTCGGGACGCTTGCGGTCCCAGTCGAGCAGCACGTCGTGCGCGCGGCTGCCCTGCACGGTGAGCGTGGCCAGCCGCGTGATCGCGGGCAGGCAGCGCTGCACGCCCACGCTGGCGGCGGCGCGCGTGAGCGTGTCCTGCGGCGCCGCGGGCGGGGCCAGCACGCCCTGCGCGAGCGCGCTGCCGGCCATCGCGAGCGTGCAGGCTACAACGGTGGATCGGGCGAGGACGTTCATCGGTGTCGCCTTCACGCGTAGAGGCTCTCGATGGCCGCCGAGTAGAGGCGCACGTTCTCCTCGCCTTCCGGGTCGAGCTTCGCGATGAGAGCGCGTGCGCGCTCGCGGTAGGCCGGCAGGTTGGCGTCGTGCTCGGCGAACGCACGCCGCAGCGCCTGCCCGCCCTCCTCGCAGTCGAAGCCGTGATAGCGGTAGCCGCAGTCGCCGATCAGGTGCGAGTTGTGAATGAGCGGCCAGCCGCCGTACAGCGCCTCGTAGTAGAGGTAGTTCTGCGCGTTCTCCCAATGGTGCGCAAAGACCGCGTCGATGGCGCCCGGCAGCACCTGGTACAGCGGAAAGCGCCCTTCGAAGGTCGCCAGGCCGTGCTGCACCAGATCCAGGCTCTGGGCGAAGGCGACGAAGTTCGGCTTGTCCTTCAGGTGGAAGCTGTTGTAGACCCACATCTTCTCGATGAGGCGAGGCTGCGCGCGGTGCGCCGACTCGCAGCCCAGCATCGGGATGAAGCTGGTCTTCACCATGCAGATGTTGGGCTCGAAGATGGCCACGCGCCACTGCTTGCGCCCCGGCTCGTAGGCAAAGCGCTTGCCCTCGGCGCCGCGCGCCATCGCCTTCTCGACCACCATCGGGCTCCACAGGTGCGGCATGAGCTTGGTGGGTGCGCGGAAGGTGCTCGCGAAGTACGGCTTGCAGGAGGTTTCGTACTCGGGCAGCGTCCACACCTCGTCGTACGGTGCGCCGCTGACCAGCATGCCGTGCGGCTTGTTGAAGGTCATGCGCTCGATGTCGATCACGTAGTCGTTGCCCACGCGCATCGAGACGATTTTTCCGCCGCGCTCGCGGAACGCCACCGACCAGTCGCGCCCCAGTTGCGCGCTCATCTCGATCATGAGGTCGAGCTCCTGCGCGGCGGTCGCCATGTCGATGATCGGCACCGGCGAGTCGGCCAGGAAGTTGGTGGCGTCGGCCGGACCGCCGTCGCCGCCGCCGGCCACCAGCACCGTGCGCTCGACGCAGGGCGAACGCAGCAGCAGCATCACGAGGAACAGGCAGTTCTGGTAGACGCCGTTCTCCCACAGGCTCTGCTCGCCCTTGCGGATGAAGATGGAGACGCCGACTTTCAGCCGGGTCGGTGAAGCGGCCGCGCGCGGGCCTGCGGTGGGGTTTTGCCCTTCGCTCATGCGGCCACCTTCGCGTTGCCGGCACGGAACGCCGGATCGCCGCCCACCAGGTTCAACAGCCGCTGTGCGTAGCCGTCGATGTTGGCGGGGTGCATCGGGTCGATCGCGTCGAACACGCGCTGGCTGCGCGCGCGGTAGTCGTCGAGTTGCGCGTCGTGGCCGCGCACGGCCGCGGCCAGCTGTTCGGCGCCGACGGCGATGTCGAAGTCGGGGTAGTAGTAGCCGGCATCGCGCAGCCAGGGCGAGTTGTGCACCAGCGGGTAGTTGCCGTACAGCGCGTCGAGGTAGCTGTAGTTCTGGTCGTTCTGCCACTGGTGCGACACCACCGCGTCGGCGTGCTGCACCATGAAGCCGGCGAAGTCGTGCCGTCCGTGGAAGGTGGCCTTGTGCTGGCGCACGATGTCCAGCGAGTTGGCCAGGTAGAGCATCGTCGGATGGTCTTTCAGGTGCAGCGTGTTGAGCACGTGCATCGCCGCGACGTGCTCCGGGTTGGTGCGGTAGGCCTCGTCGGTGATCAGCATCGGGATGCTGCACGACTTCACCACCGAGATGTTGGGCTCGAAGATCGCGACCCGGAACCCCGGTTGCTGCGCCGTGCGCGGCTGGTAGCCGAAGCGAAAGCCCTGCGCCTGCACCTCGTCCACACGCTGCGCCAGGAACTGCGGCGACCACAGGTACGGCACCTCGTGCACCGGGCAGCGGTGCAGCGTGCGCATCATCGGCGCAAAGGCCGTGTCCTTGGGCAGCAGCCAGATCTCGTCGCAGCGGTCGGTGGCGCCGAAGTGCCCCTTGTCGGCAAAGACGATCGGCTCGGCCAGCGCCACGAAGGGCTGCCCCACGCCGTGGAAGGCCACGCGTCCGCCGCAGGCGCGGAAGTACGACAGCCACTGCACGTCGAGCGCACCGGCCATTTCGATGACCACGTCGAGCGCATCGGTCAGCTCGCGGGCGCGGCCCAGCGTGAGCCCCATCGCCGACAGGTCGACCTGCGGCGGCATCGCCTGCTGGTCGCCCGCGTCGATGAGCGTGACGGACTCGACGAATTCGATGCGTTGCAGCAGCCGGGCCAGGAACAGGACGTTCTGTCCCATTCCGTTTTCCCAGATGTTCTGCCCCGCGTGGGAGAGGACTGAAATACCGATGCGCATGGCCGAAGTGTGTACCAAAAAAACAATGGCTCCCGCGCGCAGGGCGCGGGAGCCACCGGACCGGGGGCGTCGGCCTAGCGGCCTTTTACTTCCACTTCCAGCCGATGCCCGCGTTGACGCCCCACTCCTTGCCGGTGGAGCTCAGGCCCGCGCCCCAGGAGATCTTGCCGTCGTCCGACAGGGCCTTGAAGGTCAGCGCCACGGCGCTGTAGCCCTTGTACGAACCCATGCCGATGCCGATCGTCTTCTCGCCCGGGTACAGCGTGGGCAGGTAGGTGCCCGACATCGCGAAGGCCATCGCCGAGCCCGAGTAGGCGATGCGCGCCACGTCGCCCACCTGCTTTTGCACCTGCTGCAGCTGGCCCAGGTTGACCGCGTCGCCCGGCAGCACGCCCGGTGCCACGTTGCTGATGCGCGTGGGACCCGAAGTCTCGGTGCCCAGCGTGATCTGGTTGTAGTTCACCGACCCGTCGGGGTTGGTGGCGTACTGCACGCTGCTGGCCTTCGCAGCCGCCGAGACCGCCTTCAGCTGCGCCACGTTGGTCGCGTCGCTGTCGGCCGAGCCGGCTGCCACGCCCGTGATCTGGCGGAACTGGTTGTTGGCCGCATCGCCCACCGACACCGCCGCCTGCGTGCTGGTCGTGGCCTTGATGGCCGCTTCCTGCTGCGCATTCGCGCTGCCCGGCACGTAGCCAGCCACGCCCGCCGCCCGCGAGGCCACCGAGTTCGCACCCAGTGCCACGCCGCCGGTCTGCTGGACCACCGCGCCGAAGCCGATGGCCGTGCCCTGCGCGATGTTCTGCGCCTTGCTCAGCGGCGTGCCGCCGGCGTCCGCACCGTCACCCAGGGCCACGCCGCCGCCGCCGGCACGGGAGTTCGCGCCGATGGCCTGCGAGCCCGTGGCCAGCGCCCCGGTGCCGATGGCGATCGCGTTGGTGCCCGTGGCCTGCGCCCCGAAGCCCACCGCCACCGCGCCGTCGGCCGTGGCCCGCGCGCCGTTGCCGGCGGCGAAGGAGTTGGCGCCGCTGGCTTCGGAACGCGGCCCGATCGCCACCGCTTCCGCACCGCTGGCCTTGGAGTCGGTGTTGGTCGAGTTGGCGTGGAAGTACTTGGTGCCTCCGTTGTAGATCGAGCTGACCGTCGTGCTCAGGCTGCCGATGCCGCTCATCGCCGTGCTCAGGCCAGTCGACGTCGAGGTCGACAGGCTGGAGAGGCCGCTGGCCGCGCCGCCCACGCTGGTGGACAGGCTGTCCAGGTTGCTGTTGGTGGTGCTCAGGCCGGTCGACAGGCTGTTGACGGTGCTGTTGGTCGTGCTCAACCCGGTGGACAGGCTGCTCACGTTGCTGTTCGTCGTGCTCAGGCCGGTCGACAGGCTGCCGACGGCGCTGTTGGTCGTGCTCAGGCCAGTCGAAAGACTGTCAACGCTGCTGCCCACCGTGCTCAGCCCGGTCGACAGGCTGTCGATGCGGCTGGCCGAGGTGCTCAGGCCGGTGGACACCGAGCTCGACAGGCTGTTCACGCTGCTCGTGACCGTGCTCAGGCCGGACGACGTGGAGGTCGAGAGGCTGTTCAGGTTGCTGTTCGTCGTGCTCAGGCCCGACGAGAGGCTGCCGACATTGCTGTTGGTCGTGCTCAGGCCGGTCGACAGGCTGCTGATGCCGCTGTTGGCGGTGCTCAGGCCGGTCGACAGGCTGCCGATGCTGCTGTTGGCAGTGCTCAGGCCGGTCGAGGTCGAGGACGACAGGCTGCCCAGGTTGCTGTTCGTCGTGCTCAGGCCCGTCGACAGGCTGAAGATGCCGCTGTAGGCGGTGCTCAGGCCGGACGAGAACGAGGTGGACAGGCTGCTGACGTTGCTGTTGGTCGTGCTCAGGCCGGTCGACAGGCTGTCGATGCTGCTCGTGGCCGTGCTCAGGCCCGACGAGGTCGAGGTCGAGAGGCTGTCGACGTTGCTGTTCGTCGTGCTGAGGCCGGTCGAGAGGCTGTCGATGTTGCTCGTGGCGGTGCTCAGGCCCGAGGACGTGGAGGTCGAGAGGCTGCTGACGTTGCTGTTGGTGGTGCTCAGGCCTGTGGAGAGGCTGGAGATGCCGCTGGTGGCGGTGCTCAGGCCGGTCGAGAGGCTGCTCACATTGCTGTTCGTCGTGCTCAGGCCCGTCGACAGACTGGAGATCCCGCTCGACGTCGAAGTCGACAGGCTACCGACGTTGCTGTTCGTGGTGCTCAGGCCAGTGGACAGGCTGGAAATACCGCTGGTGGCCGTGCTCAGACCCGTCGACAAGCTGTCGATGCCGCTCGTGGCCGTACTCAAACCCGACGACGTGGAAGTCGACAGGCTGCTCACGTTGCTGTTCGTCGTGCTCAGGCCGGTCGAAAGGCTTGAGATACCGCTGGTGACGGTGCTCAGCCCCGTCGACAGGCTGTCGATGCCACTCGCGGCCGTGCTCAGGCCGCTCGACGTCGAGGTCGACAGGCTGCTCACGTTGCTGTTGGTGGTGCTCAGGCCGGTCGAGAGGCTAGAAATTCCGCTGGTGGCGGTGCTCAGGCCCGTCGACAGACTGGAGATGCCGCTCGACGTCGAAGTCGACAAGCTACCGACGTTGCTGTTCGTGGTGCTCAGGCCGGTGGACAGGCTCGAGATGCCGCTGGTGGCGGTGCTCAGGCCAGTCGACAGACTGTCGATTCCGCTCGCCGCGGTGCTCAGGCCAGACGACGTAGATGTCGAGAGGCTGCTCACGTTACTGTTCGTCGTGCTCAAGCCGGTGGACAGGCTGGAGATGCCACTGGTCGCCGTGCTCAGACCAGTCGAGAGGCTGTCGATTCCGCTCGTCGCGGTGCTCAGACCAGACGACGTGGAAGTCGAGAGGCTGCTGACGTTGCTGTTGGTGGTGCTCAGGCCTGTGGAGAGGCTGGAGATGCCGCTGGTGGCGGTGCTCAGGCCGGTCGACAGGCTGGAGATGCCGCTCGACGTCGAAGTCGACAAGCTACCGACGTTGCTGTTCGTCGTACTCAAGCCAGTGGACAAGCTGGAGATGCCACTGGTCGCCGTGCTCAAACCAGTCGAGAGGCTGTCGATGCCGCTGGTAGCGGTGCTGAGACCGGACGACGTCGACGTCGACAGGCTGCTGACATTGCTGTTCGTCGTGCTCAGGCCCGTGGACAGGCTGGAGATACCGCTGGTAGCAGTGCTGAGGCCGGACGACGTCGACGTCGAGAGGCTGCTGATGTTGCTATTCGTGGTGCTCAGGCCGGTCGACAGGCTGGAGATGCCACTGGTCGCCGTGCTCAAGCCGGTCGAGAGGCTGTCGATGCCGCTCGCCGCGGTGCTCAGACCGGACGACGTGGAGGTCGAGAGACTGCTGACGTTGCTGTTCGTTGTGCTCAGACCAGTAGACAGACTCGAGATGCCGCTGGTCGCCGAGCTCAAGCCGGTCGAGAGGCTGTCGATGCCGCTCGTGGCCGTGCTCAGTCCCGACGACGTCGAAGTCGACAGGCTGCTGACGTTGCTGTTCGTGGTGCTCAGGCCCGTGGACAAGCTGGAGATGCCACTGGTCGCTGTGCTCAAACCGGTCGAGAGGCTGTCGATGCCACTAGTAGCGGTGCTGAGGCCGGACGACGTGGAAGTCGACAGGCTGCTCACGTTGCTGTTCGTCGTGCTCAAGCCGGTGGACAGGCTGGAGATGCCACTGGTGGCAGTGCTCAGGCCGCTCGACGTCGAGGTCGACAGGCTGCTTACGTTGCTGTTCGTCGTGCTCAGGCCGGTGGACAGGCTCGAGATACCGCTGGTCGCCGTGCTCAGGCCAGACGACGTAGACGTCGAGAGGCTGCTGATGTTGCTGTTCGTCGTGCTCAGGCCGGTCGACAGGCTGTCGATGCTGCTCGTCGCAGTGCTCAGGCCGCTCGACGTCGAGGTCGACAAGCTGCTCACATTGCTATTCGTGGTGCTCAGGCCCGTGGACAGGCTGGAGATACCGCTGGTTGCCGTACTCAAGCCCGACGACGTCGAGGTCGACAGGCTGCTGACGTTGCTGTTGGTCGTGCTCAGGCCCGACGACAGACTAGAGATGCCGCTGGTTGCCGTGCTCAAGCCGCTCGACGTCGAGGTCGACAAGCTGCCCACGTTGCTGTTCGTGGTGCTCAAGCCCGTGGACAGGCTCGAGATACCGCTGGTTGCAGTGCTCAGACCGCTCGAGGTGGAGGTCGAGAGGCTGTCGATGCTGCTCGTGGCAGTGCTCAAGCCAGACGACGTCGAGGTCGACAAGCTGCTCACGTTGCTGTTCGTGGTACTCAGGCCCGTCGACAGGCTCGAGATACCGCTGGTTGCCGTACTCAAACCAGACGACGTCGAAGTCGAAAGGCTGTCGATGCTGCTCGTGGCCGTGCTCAGACCGGACGAGGTCGAGGTCGACAAGCTGCTGACGTTGCTGTTCGTAGTGCTCAGGCCAGTGGACAGGCTGGAGATGCCACTGGTCGCCGTGCTGAGCCCCGACGACGTCGAGGTCGACAAGCTGCTGACATTGCTGTTCGTGGTACTCAGGCCGGTAGACAGGCTGGAGATCCCGCTGGTGGCGGTGCTCAGACCCGACGACGTGGACGTCGACAGGCTGCTGACGTTGCTGTTCGTGGTGCTCAGACCGGTCGACAGGCTGGAGATCCCACTGGTCGCCGTGCTCAGACCCGACGATGTCGAAGTCGACAGGCTGCCCACGTTGCTGTTCGTCGTGCTCAGGCCCGTGGACAGGCTGGAGATGCCGCTCGTGGCCGTGCTCAAACCCGACGACGTAGACGTCGACAAGCTGCTCACATTGCTGTTCGTCGTGCTCAGGCCCGTCGACAAGCTGGAGATGCCGCTGGTCGCCGTGCTCAAGCCACTCGACGTCGAGGTCGAAAGGCTGTCCAGGTTGCTGTTCGTGGTGCTGAGGCCGCTCGACGTGGACGTCGACAGGCTGTCGATACGGCTGTTGGCTGTGCTCAGACCCGACGATGTCGAAGTCGACAGGCTGCCCACATTGCTGTTCGTGGTGCTCAGGCCTGTAGACAGGCTGGAGATGCCGCTCGTGGCGGTGCTGAGGCCAGACGACGTGGAAGTCGACAGGCTGCTGACGTTGCTGTTGGTCGTGCTCAGACCAGTCGACAGGCTGTCAATACTGCTTGTCGCAGTGCTCAAGCCAGACGACGTGGAGGTCGACAAGCTGCTCACGTTGCTGTTCGTCGTGCTCAAGCCCGTGGACAGGCTGGAGATGCCGCTGGTGGCGGTGCTCAGGCCAGACGACGTGGACGTCGACAGGCTGCTGACGTTGCTGTTGGTCGTGCTCAGGCCGGTCGACAGACTGTCGATGCTGCTCGTCGCAGTGCTCAAGCCGGACGACGTGGAGGTCGAAAGACTGCTGACATTGCTGTTCGTCGAGCTCAGGCCCGTGGACAGGCTGGAGATGCCGCTCGTGGCGGTACTGAGGCCGGACGAAGTGGACGTCGACAGGCTGCTCACATTGCTGTTCGTCGTGCTCAGACCCGTCGACAGGCTCGAGATGCCGCTGGTCGCTGTGCTCAAACCACTCGACGTCGAGGTCGAAAGGCTGTCCAGGTTGCTGTTCGTGGTGCTCAGGCCGCTGGACGTGGAAGTCGACAGGCTGTCGATGCGGCTATTGGCCGTGCTCAGACCCGACGATGTCGAAGTCGACAGGCTGCCCACGTTGCTGTTCGTCGTGCTCAGGCCCGTGGACAGGCTGGAGATGCCGCTCGTGGCGGTGCTGAGGCCGGACGACGTGGACGTCGAGAGGCTGCTGACGTTGCTGTTCGTGGTGCTCAGGCCAGTCGACAGACTGGAGATACCGCTGGTTGCGGTGCTCAAGCCGGTCGAGAGGCTATTGATGCTGCTCGTGGCCGTGCTCAGGCCCGACGACGTCGAGGTCGACAAGCTGCCGACATTGCTGTTCGTCGTGCTCAGGCCAGTGGACAGGCTGGAAATGCCACTGGTCGCAGTGCTGAGCCCCGTCGAAAGGCTATCGATGCCACTCGCGGCCGTGCTCAGCCCGCTCGACGTGGACGTCGACAGGCTGCTCACGTTGCTGTTCGTGGTGCTCAGGCCCGTCGACAGACTGGAGATACCGCTGGTTGCCGTGCTCAAGCCGGTCGAGAGGCTCTCAATGCCGCTCGTGGCCGTGCTCAGCCCACTCGACGTCGAGGTCGAAAGACTGCTGACATTGCTGTTCGTTGTGCTCAGGCCAGTGGACAGGCTCGAGATGCTGCTCGTGGCCGTGCTCAGGCCGCTCGACGTCGAAGTCGACAAGCTGCTCACGTTGCTGTTCGTGGTGCTCAAGCCAGTGGACAGGCTCGAGATGCCGCTGGTCGCAGTGCTCAGGCCGGACGACGTCGAGGTCGACAGGCTGCTGACGTTGCTGTTGGTCGTGCTCAGGCCAGTCGACAGGCTGTCGATGCTGCTCGTCGCAGTGCTCAAGCCGGACGACGTGGAGGTCGACAGGCTGCTCACATTGCTGTTCGTGGTGCTCAGGCCCGTAGACAGGCTCGAGATACCGCTGGTGGCCGTGCTCAAGCCACTCGACGTGGACGTCGACAGGCTGTCCAGGTTGCTGTTCGTGGAGCTGAGGCCAGTGGACAAGCTGGAGATACCGCTGGTCGCAGTACTCAAACCAGACGACGTCGAGGTCGAAAGGCTGCCAATGCTGCTCGTCGCCGTGCTCAAGCCAGACGACGTTGAAGTCGACAGGCTCGAAATACCACTGGTTGCCGTGCTCAAGCCGCTCGACGTGGAGGTCGACAGGCTGTCCAGGTTGCTATTGGTGGTGCTCAGGCCGGTGGACAGGCTGGCGATGCCGCTGGCCGCCGTGCTCAGCCCTGACGACGTGGACGTCGACAGGCTGCTCACATTGCTGTTGGTCGTGCTCAGACCGGTCGACAGGCTGTTGATGCCACTGGTGGCAGTGCTCAAACCCGACGACGTCGAAGTCGAAAGACTGTCGATGCTGCTCGTGGCCGTGCTCAGACCGGACGAGGTCGAGGTCGATAAGCTGCTGACGTTGCTGTTCGTCGTGCTTAGCCCCGTGGACAGGCTCGAGATACCGCTGGTGGCCGTGCTCAAGCCCGACGATGTGGACGTGGAGAGGCTGTCGATGCTGCTCGTCGCGGTGCTCAGGCCAGACGACGTCGAGGTCGACAAGCTGCTGACGTTGCTGTTGGTCGTGCTCAAGCCAGTGGACAGGCTGGAGATGCCGCTGGTGGCAGTGCTCAGACCCGACGAGGTCGAAGTCGAAAGACTGTCGATGCTGCTCGTCGCCGTGCTCAAGCCAGACGATGTCGACGTCGACAGGCTGCTGACGTTGCTGTTCGTCGTGCTCAGGCCGGTAGACAGGCTATCGATGCCACTGGTCGCCGTACTCAAGCCCGACGACGTGGACGTCGACAGGCTGTCGATACGGCTGTTCGTCGTGCTCAAGCCAGACGAAGTCGAGGTCGACAAGCTGCCGACGTTGCTGTTCGTGGTGCTCAGACCCGTGGACAGGCTGGAGATACCGCTGGTGGCCGTGCTCAAGCCGCTCGACGTGGACGTCGACAGGCTGTCCAGGTTGCTGTTGGTGGTGCTCAGGCCGGTGGACAGGCTCGAGAAACCACTGGTCGCCGTGCTCAAGCCCGTCGACAGGCTGTCGATGCTGCTCGTGGCCGTGCTCAGGCCGGACGATGTAGACGTCGACAAGCTGCTAATGCTGCTGTTCGCCGTGCTCAAACCCGACGACGTGGAGGTCGAGAGGCTGCCGACGTTGCTGTTCGTCGTGCTCAACCCAGTGGACAGGCTGGAGATGCCGCTGGTGGCGGTGCTCAGACCCGACGAGGTCGAGGTCGAGAGGCTGCTGACGTTGCTGTTCGTCGTGCTCAGGCCGGTCGACAGGCTGGAGATACCACTGGTCGCGGTGCTCAAACCAGAGGACGTAGACGTCGAAAGGCTGTCGATGTTGCTCGTCGCCGTGCTCAGGCCGCTCGACGTGGAGGTCGACAGGCTGCTGACGTTGCTGTTGGTCGTGCTCAAGCCAGTCGACAGGCTGGAGATACCGCTGGTGGCAGTGCTCAAACCAGACGACGTGGACGTCGATAGGCTGTCGATGTTGCTTGTCGCCGTGCTCAGGCCGCTCGACGTGGAGGTCGACAGGCTGCTGACGTTGCTGTTGGTCGTGCTCAAGCCAGTGGACAGGCTAGAGATGCCGCTGGTCGCAGTGCTCAGGCCCGAGGACGTAGACGTCGAGAGGCTGTCGATGCTGCTCGTCGCCGTGCTCAGGCCGCTCGACGTGGATGTCGAAAGGCTATCGATACGGCTGTTGGTCGTGCTCAGGCCCGACGACGTCGAAGTCGACAGGCTCGAAATTCCACTGGTTGCAGTGCTCAGACCGCTCGACGTGGAGGTCGAAAGGCTGTCCAGGTTGCTGTTCGTGGAGCTGAGGCCGGTAGACAGGCTGGAGATGCCACTGGTCGCCGTGCTCAAACCAGAGGACGTCGAGGTCGACAGGCTGCTCACGTTGCTGTTCGTCGTGCTCAGACCCGTGGACAGGCTGGAGATACCGCTGGTGGCAGTGCTCAAACCAGACGACGTCGAAGTCGAAAGGCTGTCGATGCTGCTCGTGGCCGTGCTCAGACCGGACGAGGTCGAGGTCGACAAGCTGCTGACGTTGCTGTTCGTAGTGCTCAGGCCAGTGGACAGGCTGGAGATGCCACTGGTCGCCGTGCTGAGCCCCGACGACGTCGAGGTCGACAAGCTGCTGACATTGCTGTTCGTGGTACTCAGGCCGGTCGACAGGCTGGAGATCCCACTGGTCGCCGTGCTCAGACCCGACGATGTCGAAGTCGACAGGCTGCCCACGTTGCTGTTCGTCGTGCTCAGGCCCGTGGACAGGCTGGAGATGCCGCTCGTGGCCGTGCTCAAACCCGACGACGTAGACGTCGACAAGCTGCTCACATTGCTGTTCGTCGTGCTCAGGCCCGTCGACAAGCTGGAGATGCCGCTGGTCGCCGTGCTCAAGCCACTCGACGTCGAGGTCGAAAGGCTGTCCAGGTTGCTGTTCGTGGTGCTGAGGCCGCTCGACGTGGACGTCGACAGGCTGTCGATACGGCTGTTGGCTGTGCTCAGACCCGACGATGTCGAAGTCGACAGGCTGCCCACATTGCTGTTCGTGGTGCTCAGGCCTGTAGACAGGCTGGAGATGCCGCTCGTGGCGGTGCTGAGGCCAGACGACGTGGAAGTCGACAGGCTGCTGACGTTGCTGTTGGTCGTGCTCAGACCAGTCGACAGGCTGTCGATGCCACTCGTGGCTGTGCTCAAGCCGCTCGAAGTGGAGGTCGACAGGCTGCTGACATTGCTGTTTGTCGAGCTCAGGCTCGTGGACAGGCTAGAGATCCCGCTGGTCGCCGTGCTCAGGCCACTCGACGTCGAAGTCGACAGGCTGCTCACGTTGCTGTTCGTCGTGCTCAGGCCCGTCGACAAGCTCGAGATGCCGCTGGTTGCTGTACTCAGACCGCTCGAAGTAGACGTCGAGAGGCTGTCGATGCTGCTCGTGGCGGTGCTCAGACCCGACGAAGTCGAAGTCGACAGGCTGCTCACGTTGCTGTTCGTGGTGCTCAGCCCGGTCGACAGGCTCGAGATGCCACTCGTCGCCGTGCTCAGCCCCGAGGACGTGGAGGTCGAAAGGCTATCGATTCGACTGTTGGTCGTGCTCAAACCACTGGACGTCGAGGTCGACAAGCTGCCCACGCTGCTGTTCGTGGTGCTCAAGCCCGTCGACAGGCTGGCGATGCCACTGGTCGCAGTGCTCAGGCCCGACGATGTCGAAGTCGACAGGCTGCTCACGTTGCTGTTGGTCGTGCTCAGGCCAGTAGACAAGCTGGAGATGCCACTGGTCGCGGTGCTCAATCCACTCGACGTGGAAGTCGAGAGGCTGTCCAGGTTGCTGTTGGTGCTGCTCAGAGCCGTAGACAGGCTCGAGATGCCGCTGGTCGCCG
This sequence comes from Variovorax boronicumulans, assembly GCF_009811375.1. Lineage (NCBI taxonomy): Bacteria > Pseudomonadati > Pseudomonadota > Betaproteobacteria > Burkholderiales > Comamonadaceae > Variovorax > Variovorax boronicumulans. The sequence goes on along the minus strand of NZ_BKDH01000001.1, from coordinate 472,903 downwards.
TGCTCAGGCCGGACGACGTCGAGGTCGAGAGGCTGCTGACGTTGCTGTTGGTCGTGCTCAGACCAGTCGAAAGGCTGTCGATGCCACTCGTGGCTGTGCTCAAGCCGCTCGAAGTGGAGGTCGACAGGCTGCTGACATTGCTGTTTGTCGAGCTCAGGCTCGTGGACAGGCTCGAGATCCCGCTGGTCGCTGTGCTCAGGCCAGACGACGTGGAGGTCGACAAGCTGCTCACGTTGCTGTTCGTCGTGCTCAGACCCGTGGACAGGCTGGAGATGCCGCTGGTGGCAGTGCTCAAACCAGACGACGTCGAGGTCGACAGACTGCTGACGTTGCTGTTCGTGGTGCTGAGACCGGTCGAAAGACTGGAGATGCCGCTGGTCGCGGTGCTCAGGCCGGACGACGTCGAAGTCGACAGGCTGCTGACGTTGCTGTTGGTCGTGCTCAGGCCCGTAGACAGACTAGAGATGCCGCTGGTTGCCGTGCTCAAGCCGCTCGACGTCGAGGTCGACAAGCTGCTGACATTGCTGTTCGTGGTGCTCAGACCTGTGGACAGGCTGGAGATACCACTGGTCGCCGTGCTCAGGCCCGACGACGTAGATGTCGAGAGGCTGTCGATGCGGCTATTGGCCGTGCTCAGACCCGACGACGTCGAGGTCGACAAGCTGTCCACGTTGCTGTTCGTGGTGCTCAAGCCCGTGGACAGGCTCGAGATACCGCTGGTTGCAGTGCTCAGACCGCTCGAGGTGGAGGTCGAGAGGCTGTCGATGCTGCTCGTGGCCGTGCTCAGGCCCGACGACGTCGACGTCGACAGGCTGCTCACGTTGCTGTTGGTCGTGCTCAGGCCCGTCGACAGACTGTTGATGCCGCTCGTAGCGGTACTCAAACCGGACGACGTGGACGTCGACAAGCTGCTGACGTTGCTGTTCGTCGTGCTCAGACCCGTGGACAAGCTGGCGATGCCGCTGGTCGCGGTGCTCAGACCTGTGGACAGGCTCGAGATGCCGCTCGTGGCGGTGCTCAGACCGCTTGAAGTCGACGTCGAGAGGCTGTCGATGCGGCTGTTGGTCGTGCTCAGGCCAGTCGACGTGGACGTTGACAGGCTGCCCACATTGCTGTTCGTCGTGCTCAAGCCCGTGGACAGGCTCGAGATTCCGCTGGTCGCCGTGCTCAGACCCGACGACGTCGACGTCGAAAGGCTGCTCACGTTGCTATTCGTAGTGCTCAGGCCTGTGGACAGGCTGGAGATGCCGCTCGTGGCGGTGCTCAGGCCGCTCGAGGTGGAGGTCGACAAGCTGCTGACGTTGCTGTTCGTCGTGCTCAGACCTGTGGACAGGCTCGAGATGCCACTCGTGGCCGTGCTCAAGCCAGACGACGTCGATGTCGACAGGCTACTGACGTTGCTGTTCGTGGTACTCAGGCCAGTCGACAGGCTGGAGATGCCGCTGGTCGCCGTGCTCAGCCCGCTCGACGTCGAAGTCGACAGGCTGCTGACGTTGCTGTTCGTTGTGCTCAACCCCGTGGAGAGACTGGAGATGCCACTGGTAGCGGTGCTCAGGCCAGACGACGTGGACGTCGAGAGGCTGTCGATGCGGCTGTTGGTCGTGCTCAGGCCCGACGACGTCGACGTCGACAGGCTGCTCACATTGCTGTTGGTCGTGCTCAGGCCCGTCGACAGACTGTTGATGCCGCTCGTAGCGGTACTCAAACCGGACGACGTGGACGTCGACAAGCTGCTGACGTTGCTGTTCGTGGTGCTCAGGCCCGTGGACAAGCTGGAGATGCCGCTGGTGGCAGTGCTCAGGCCCGACGACGTCGAGGTCGACAAGCTGCTCACGTTGCTGTTCGTCGTGCTCAGCCCCGTGGACAGGCTCGAGATACCACTGGTCGCAGTGCTCAGGCCGCTCGACGTGGACGTCGAGAGACTGTCGATGCGGCTGTTGGTCGTGCTCAGACCCGACGATGTCGAGGTCGACAAGCTACCCACGTTGCTGTTCGTGGTGCTCAAGCCCGTGGACAGGCTGGAGATGCTGCTCGTGGCCGTACTCAGGCCGGACGACGTCGAAGTCGACAGGCTGCTGACGCTGCTGTTCGTGGTGCTCAGGCCCGTCGACAAGCTGGAGATGCCGCTGGTCGCGGTGCTCAGACCCGACGACGTGGAGGTCGACAAGCTGCTGACGTTGCTGTTCGTCGTGCTCAGACCAGTGGACAGGCTCGAGATTCCACTGGTCGCAGTGCTCAGGCCGCTCGATGTGGACGTCGACAGGCTGTCGATGCGGCTGTTGGTCGTGCTCAGGCCAGTCGACGTGGACGTTGACAGACTGCCCACATTGCTGTTCGTCGTGCTCAAGCCCGTGGACAGGCTCGAGATTCCGCTGGTCGCCGTGCTCAGCCCCGACGACGTCGACGTCGAAAGGCTGCTCACGTTGCTATTCGTAGTGCTCAGGCCTGTGGACAGGCTGGAGATGCCGCTCGTGGCCGTGCTCAGGCCGGACGACGTCGAAGTCGACAGGCTGCTGACATTGCTGTTGGTCGTGCTCAAGCCGGTGGACAGGCTGGAGATACCGCTCGTGGCCGTGCTCAGGCCGGACGACGTCGAAGTCGACAGGCTGCTGACGTTGCTGTTCGTTGTGCTCAGGCCAGTCGACAGACTGGAGATGCCGCTGGTCGCCGTGCTCAGACCCGACGACGTGGAGGTCGACAGGCTGCCGACATTGCTGTTCGTTGTGCTCAGGCCGGTGGACAGGCTCGAGATGCCGCTCGTGGCCGTGCTCAAGCCAGACGACGTCGATGTCGACAGGCTACTGACGTTGCTGTTCGTGGTACTCAGGCCAGTCGACAGGCTGGAGATGCCGCTGGTCGCCGTGCTCAGCCCGGACGACGTGGAGGTCGACAGGCTGCCGACGTTGCTGTTCGTGGTGCTCAGGCCGGTCGAGAGGCTCGAGATGCCGCTCGTGGCCGTACTCAGACCCGACGACGTCGAAGTCGACAGGCTGTTGATGCGACTGCTCGCCGTGCTCAGGCCCGACGATGTGGATGTCGACAGGCTGGCGACGTTGCTGTTCGTGGTGCTCAGGCCGGTCGACAAGCTGGAAATGCCGCTGGTCGCCGTACTCAAACCGCTCGACGTCGACGTCGAGAGGCTGTCGATGCGGCTGCTGCTGGTACTCAGACCTGAGGACGTCGAAGTCGACAGGCTGCCGACGTTGCTGTTCGTGGTGCTCAGCCCCGTGGACAGACTCGAAATGCGGCTGGTCGCCGTGCTGAGCCCCGTCGACGTCGAAGTCGACAGACTACTGATGCTGCTGGCGGTGGTGCTCAAACCCGTGCTCAACTGCACAACAGTCACAGCATCTTGCGCTGCGGCGCCATCGGCCACATTCGTGATTCGACGTAGAGCCGTTGCAGAGCCGACAGACACTTCGGCGGCAGGCGCAGCAGATCCAGTCAAAAACCCGGTTGCTGTCGGGGCTGCGGCACCCGTCACACTTCCCTGCCCCAAGGCAACACTGCCGGCATAGGCGGCGTTTGCGCCGTCGCCCATCGCCACGGCCTGCTGGGCTGCGGCTGCGTCTGAGCCAATGGCGACGGACCTGTCACCGAAGGCATTGCTGGAGCGCCCGATCGCAATCGCTCGCTCACCGGAAGCGACCGAACCACCTGTCGTCGAGCCGTCTCCTCCACCGATCGCGACCGAAGACGTGCCACTGGCATTGGCGTCGTTGCCCAGCGCGAATGCACCCGCTCCGATGTTCGCCTTGGCACCCGAACCGATGGCAGTGGAACTCCCGCCTTTGGCTTGAGCCGTCGCGTTGTGGCCAATGGCAACACCGTAACCACCGCTACCGCTTGTTGATGCACCGCGACCGATTGCGACGTCGGCTGTATTGGTCGCGACCGTGTTCTGACCAAGTGCGGTTGCGCCATTGCCGCTGGCAATCGCATTCGAGCCCAATGCGGTTGCGCCAGTGTTCGATGCATTGGTGCCGGAACCTATTGCCGTTGCCCCTGTACTTGATGCGATCGCGTTTGCCCCCATTGCCGTGGCATTTGCACCCAGTGCATTGGCCGCGAACCCGATCGCAACGGCAAAGTCGCCGCTATTGGCGTAGGCACGTCCCGAACCCGCACCGCTGCCAGAGCTTGAGCCGATTGCGACGCTGTTGGTGCTAGTCCCCGTCACACCGACACCTGATTGATTGCCCGTATACGCCGCAAGCGCTCCCGGCGCCCATCCCACAGCAACCGAAGCCGCAACAGCCACGACAGCCGCAGCCACCCGCGACTTGCTCTTCTTCCCCCGTGCCGAAGTGATTTCAGACGCCGCAACCCAGGCCCCCAGGGCTTCATTCCAGATACTTCGGTAAGACTTGTTCATATTCTTCGAGCTCGGTTCGCAGAGGGCGGGCGCGGTATCAACGGCGGAGGAAGACGACGACCGCCCGCGGTTCGTCGCCCCAGCCAGGGTCGTAGTTACCCTGACGTTCACAATGGACGCGGTAATGTACGCAGCCGTTTACATTTGCAGCCATTTCGGTCTACCGGAAACCGTGAAATGATGATTTAGTTCACAAACTTTCACGATTGGCGACAAGTTCCGGCTCGCCGATGTCGCTGTGGAACGTCGATCCGAACGCCCCGCCTAGAATCGCCGCCGCTGTCTGTCACAGCGGTTTTCCTCACAAAAGGTGCCCAATGAAGCCGTTTCTCCCCCGTTTCCTGGCCGCATGCACGCTGGCCCTGGCCGGTTCCTGCGCCCTGGCGCAGGACGGCAACTCCGCCGACGAACTCGTCCAGGCGGGCCTCAGCAGCCTCAAGCAGATCGATGAGAACCGGGCGGGAGAGATCTGGGACACCGCATCTGCGTTTGTGAAGACTCGCTTTCCCAAGGCCGAATTCGTTGCCAACACGCAACGCTCGCGCCAGACCGTGGGCGTCGTGGCCCGCCGTGACTGGGCCAGCGTGACCCGCATCCGCTACCTGGACGACAGCACCGGCATCCCTGCAGGCCTGTACGCCAACGTCGACTTCGCCACCCGCCTGACCAACGACAAGACGGTCTTCGAAAAAGTCAGCTTCCGCCTCGAACCCCAAGGCTGGCGCCTGACCGGCTACGTCCCCCGCGAAAACCAATGACCACCGCCTCGGGTGCCGGCCTGCGCATCGGCATCACGATCGGCCTCCACCACGAGGCCGAGACCCTCTGGAACAACGGCATCAAGCAGAACGCCGTGTTCCTGGCAGAGGCGCTGAAGCACTGCCCCAGCGTCGCCTCGGTGGTGCTGGTCAACACCACCGCCACCCCCATCACCCCCGCCCTGCCCTGGGACCAGGCCCGCTGGCCGACCGTGACTTTCGAAGCGGCCAAGGACAGCGTGGACGTGCTGATCGAACTGGGCGGCCAGATCGACGCCGACCAGACCGACCACCTCAAGCGCCGCGGCGCGCGGCTGGTGTCGTACTGCTGCGGCTTCGAGTACGTGCACGCGATGGAGTCGATGCTGTTCGGCAAGCCGCTGTGGGGCCGCAACCTGTTCATCAACCAGCGTTACGACGACATCTGGATGGTTCCGCAGGTGGCCCACATCAGCCAGCCGTACTTCGAGGTGCTGCGTCGCGCCGAGGCGCGCGCCGTGCCCTTCGTCTGGAGCCCGGTGTTCCTGCAAGAGCGCGCCCGCGCCCTGCCCGACGGCGGTGCGTACCAGCCGCGCAGCGGCCCGCGGCGGCTCAGCGTGATGGAGCCGAACATCAACGTGGTGAAGTTCTGCGTCTACCCGATCCTGATCGCCGAGCTGGCCTACCGCGCCCGCCCCGACGCGATCGGGCTGCTGCAGGTCACGAACGTGGAGCGCATGGCCAAGGACAGCATGGAGTTCATCACGCTGATGAACCAGCTCGACCTGGTGCGCCAGCACAAGGCGGTCTTCCTGGGCCGGCACGAAACCCCGGTGTTCCTGGCGCAGAACACCGACATCGTGGTCTCCCACCAGTGGGAGAACCCGCTCAACTACTTCTACCTCGAGACCTGCTGGCAGGGCTATCCGCTGGTGCACAACGCCCACCTGTGCGCGGACCTCGGCTACTACTACGCAGAAAACGACGTGGCCGCGGGCAGCGCCCGCGTGCTCGAGGCCATCGACGGGCACGACGCCCAGGCGCAGGCCTACCGCGACCGGCAACGCGCGCTGATCGGGCGCTACCTGCCCGGCGACGCAGTGGCCACGCAGACCTACGACACCCTGCTGCAGGGCCTGATGCAGCGCCCTGCCCGCTAGCCAGCCCCTCGTCCCACGGAGCCCCCTCGCATGCTCGATCCGTCCGAACTCCGGAATTTCTATCCCGTGATCGTGACGCCGAGCCACGACGGCAAGTTCTTCCAGAACTACGTGGCGTCGCTGCTGAACTTCACCGTGAGCGCCGAGCGTGCCGGCATGAAGGTGCAGGTGCTGATGCACCAGGGCGAGAGCCTGGTCACGCGTGCGCGCAACAACTGCGTGGCCCAGTTCCTGGCCAACACCGAGTGGACCCACCTGTTCTGGATCGACGCGGACATCGGTTTCTCGGCCGAGGCGGCGTTCCGCCTGCTGCTGTCGGGCTACGACATCGCCGCCGGCGTGTACCCGTTGAAGCGGGAGAACTGGCCGCAGGACGGCGTGGCGGCAGGCACCACGCAACAGCAGTTCGAGGCCGCGTTCACGCGCTACACGGTCAATGCCCAGGCCGAAGAAGGCGCGTCGCAGATCGAGCTCGAGGTGCAGCCCGACGGCTTCATGAAGATGACCGAGGCGCCCACGGGCTTCATGGCGATCCGGCGCGGCGTGTTCGAACGGCTCATGGCCGCCTACCCCGAGCTGCAGTACGTGCCCGACAGCATCGGCGAAGCCGACCGCGGGCTGCACTACCGCTTCTTCGACGTGATGGTCGACCCCATCACGCGGCGCTACCTGTCGGAAGACTACGGCTTCTGCCGGTTGTGGTCGGGGCTGGGCGAGTCGATCTACATCGACGCCAACTCGAACCTGACCCACCAGGGCGCCAAACTGTACCGCGGCGATTTCGCCCATTCGCTGCAGGCCTCGCTGCCCTACGCGGTGGGCGGCCCCGCCGGCATGGCGATGGTGCTGAAGGGCCAGGAGCACCTGAAGCCGAATCCGCCACCGGGCTGACACCGGCAGCGACCGCCCATGAAAAAGCCCCGCCGAAGCGGGGCTTTTTCATGAGGCCGGCGAATCACTCGCCGGCTGCAACGACCCTCAGGCCGTGACCGTGTCCGCCACGCCCTTGTAGTCTTCGATCTTGTCGAAGTTCAGGTACTGGTAGATCTGCGCGCTGGACGCGTCGATCACGCCCGTGGCGGCCATGTACTCCTCGCGGGTCGGGATGCGGCCCAGGCGCGAGCAGATGGCGGCCAGTTCGGCCGAGCCCAGGTACACGTTGGTGTTCTTGCCCAGGCGGTTCGGGAAGTTGCGGGTGCTGGTCGACATCACCGTCGCGCCTTCGCGCACCTGTGCCTGGTTGCCCATGCACAGCGAGCAGCCCGGCATTTCGGTGCGCGCGCCCGCGTTGCCGAACACGCCGTAGTGGCCTTCCTCGGTGAGCTGCTGCGCGTCCATCTTGGTCGGCGGTGCGATCCACAGCTTGACCGGGATGTCGCGCTTGCCTTCGAGCAGCTTCGATGCGGCGCGGAAGTGACCGATGTTGGTCATGCACGAGCCGATGAACACTTCATCGATCTGCGCACCGGCCACGTCGCTCAGCGTCTTCACGTCGTCGGGGTCGTTCGGGCAGGCCACGATGGGTTCGTGGATCTCGGCCAGGTCGATCTCGATGACGGCGGCGTACTCGGCGTCGGCATCGCCCTTGAGCAGCTGCGGGTCCTTGAGCCAGGCTTCCTGCGCGGCGATGCGGCGTGCCAGCGTGCGGGCGTCGGCGTAGCCTTCGGCAATCATCCACTTCATCAGCGTGATGTTGCTGTTGATGTACTCCTGGATCGGTTCCTTGTTCAGGTGCACCGTGCAGCCGGCGGCCGAGCGTTCGGCCGAGGCGTCGCTCAGTTCGAAGGCTTGCTCCACCTTCAGGTCGGGCAGGCCTTCGATCTCGAGGATGCGGCCCGAGAAGATGTTCTTCTTGCCTTGCTTGGCCACGGTCAGCAGGCCCGACTTGATGGCGTACAGCGGAATGGCGTTGACCAGGTCACGCAGCGTGACGCCGGGCTGCATCTTGCCCTTGAAGCGCACGAGCACCGATTCGGGCATGTCCAGCGGCATCACGCCGGTGGCGGCCGCGAAGGCCACGAGACCGGAGCCTGCGGGGAAGCTGATGCCGATGGGGAAGCGGGTGTGGCTGTCGCCGCCCGTGCCCACGGTGTCGGGGGTCAGCAGGCGGTTGAGCCAGCTGTGGATCACGCCGTCGCCCGGACGCAGCGACACGCCGCCGCGGTTGGCCATGAACTCGGGCAGTTCGTGGTGCATCTTGACGTCGACCTTCTTCGGGTAGGCCGCCGTGTGGCAGAACGACTGCATGACGAGGTCGGCCGAGAAGCCCAGGCAGGCCAGGTCCTTCAGTTCGTCGCGGGTCATCGGGCCGGTGGTGTCCTGCGAGCCGACCGAGGTCATCTTGGGTTCGCAGTACGTGCCCGGGCGCACGCCCTGGCCTTCGGGCAGGCCGCAGGCGCGGCCGACCATCTTCTGTGCAAGCGAGAAGCCCTTCTTGGTGTCGACCGGGCTTTGCGGCAGGCGGAACAGCGTCGAGACGGGCAGGCCCAGGGCCTCGCGCGCCTTGGCCGTGAGGCCGCGGCCGATGATCAGCGGAATGCGGCCGCCGGCACGCACTTCGTCGAACAGCACGTCGCTCTTGACCTGGAATTCGGCGATGACCTTGCCGTCCTTCAGGGCCTTGCCTTCGTAGGGACGCAGCTCGACCACGTCGCCCATGTTCATCTGCGTCACGTCGAGCTCGATGGGCAGTGCGCCCGAGTCTTCCATCGTGTTGTAGAAGATGGGAGCGATCTTGCCGCCGAGGCAGACGCCGCCGAAACGCTTGTTCGGCACGAAGGGAATGTCTTCGCCGGTGAACCACAGCACCGAGTTGGTGGCGCTCTTGCGCGACGAACCCGTGCCGACCACGTCGCCGGCATAGGCCACGAGGTGGCCGCGCGCGCGCAGGTCTTCGATGAACTTCACCGGGCCGCGCTTGCCGTCTTCTTCAGGAACGATGCCGGGGCGGGCGTTCTTGTGCATCGCCAGGGCGTGCATCGGAATGTCGGGACGCGTGGTGGCGTCGGGTGCGGGCGACAGGTCGTCGGTGTTGATTTCGCCGGCCACCTTGAAGATGCTGACGGTGATGCTCTTGGGCACTTCGGGACGGCTGGTGAACCACTCGGCATCGGCCCAGCTTTGCAGAACGCCCTTGGCGTGGGCGTTGCCCTTGTCGGCCTTTTCCTTGACGTCGTGGAACTGGTCGAACATCAGCAGGGTTTTCTTCAGGCCTTCGGCTGCGACAGCGCCGACTTCGGCGTCGTCCAGCAGGTCGATCATGGGGCTGATGTTGTAGCCGCCGAGCATGGTGCCGAGCAGTTCAGTGGCGCGGGCGCGCGAGATGAACGCGTTCTTCTCGGTGCCGTGGGCCACGGCCGCGAGGTAGCTCGCCTTGACCTTGGCGGCGTCGTCGACGCCGGCGGGCACACGGTAGGTGAGCAGGTCCAGCAGGAAGGCGCCGTCCTTGGCATTCGCGCTCTTCAGGAGCTCGATCGCTTCGGCGGTCTGCTTCGCGCTCAGGGGCAGCGGCGGGATACCGAGCGCGGCGCGTTCGGCAACATGATCAACGTAGGCTTGCAACATCTTCTTTTCTCCGGAAACTAGGCTATCGGGCGTGCGCTGCGGTCTCAAGCGGCCAAGCAAGAGCCGCGCCGCACCCCGGGTTCGGTGCTCTTCTTACTTCTTGGCTGCGTCGGCACCTTCGAAAAGGGCCTTCGGGGGGTTCTTCTTCATCTCGTCGGCGAAGGCGACCTGAGCGGCGGTCTGGCATTCGTCGGCGATGCGCAGGCCGGCCTTCTGGTTCATCAGCATCGACTTGTTGCCCAGCTGGAGCCACATGGCGCCGGCACGCGGGTCTTCGAGGCGGATGGCGCCGGTGCGGCTTTCGACCGGGTGCATGCGGTACTTCAGGCCCTTGGTGGTCACGGTGAAGAAGCCGGGCTTCTTCTCGTCGGGCGTGACGGTCACGTCGGCGCCGAGTTCGCACTGGGCCTTGCCGATGGACACGCGTTGCGCCACGGCCAGGTCGGACTCGGACAGCACGATGTTGGTGTCGTCGGCGATCGGCGTGACCTCTTCGACGGCCTTGGCCGCCTTGCGGGTCACCTGGCGCTTCGGCGGGGTCTTCTTGGCTTCGGCCTTGGCCGCGGCCGGCTTGGTGGCGGTGGCGTTCTGGGCCACGGCGGCGAAAGGCAGGGCCAGCGCAACGGCGGCGATCAGTGCAATTTTCTTCATGAGCGGGGTTCCTTCAGGCTGATTCAGTGGGTTTCAGGAGACCGCGATGCAAACCAGGCTTTCGCCTCGGAGGGCAACGCGCGCCCTGTTGCGTGGGCGCGCGTCAGGACCTGCCAGAAGTGGCGGTAGCTCGCGCGGTCGTGCAATGTGCCATCAATTTGTGTCGGTGCCCAATCCGCGTCTGCGGCTTTTGTAATGATTTTTGTGGCAATTTGAATCTGCGCCTCGTCGGGCGCGAAGGCCTCGAGGATCGGCCGGATCTGGTTCGGGTGGATGCTCCACATGCGCGTGTAGCCGAATTCGGTGGCCGCCTTGCGGGCCGCGGTGCGCATCGCATCCATGTCGTTGAATTCGGTGACCACGCAATGCGAAGGCACCTTGCCGTAGGCATGCGCCGCCGAGGCCAGTGCCAGCTTGGCACGCACGACCAGCGGGTGGCTGAACTGCCCCGCCGCGCCCATGCCGTCGGCGGGAATGGCGCCGGCATGCGCCGACACGAAATCCATGAGGCCGAAGCTCAGCGACTGCACGCGCGGGTGCGCGGCAATTTCGAAGGCGTTGTGCACCGCCAGGGGCGATTCGATGAGCACGTGCAGCGGCAGCGCGTCGGCATCGGCCGCGTCGAGCGCGGCAACAGCCTGACACACATCGGCCACCGATTCGACCTTGGGCACCATGAGGTGGCTCAGCCGATGGCCGGCGCGCCCGGCGATGGTGACCACGTCGCCGGCAAAGGCCGGGTGGTCGACCGGATGCACGCGCACGCCCACGCGCATGCCGGGCCGGGCGGCCAGCGCGAGCTCGGTGACGAGCGCGGCATGCTCGGCCTCGCCGCCGACCGGGGCGCCGTCTTCGCAGTCGAGGGTGACGTCGAACACGCAGGCCCCGAACTCCTGCGCCATCTCGGCCTGGAGCGCGAGGCTCTTCTTCATGCGGGCTTCGACGCCGCTGTAGTGGTCGCACACCGGCAGGGTCACGGCGCCGGCCTGTGCGCCGAGCAGCACGTCCGCGGGATGGGCGGCGTTCTTGGTGGTCATGCGTCTTTTTTCTTGTGCGCCACGATGAACATGCGCGGGAAGGCGAGCAGGCGCTTGCCGTCGGTGCGCACCGGGTAGGCCTCGTTCACCCGGCGTTCGTATTCGGCGAGATAGCTCGCCTGCAGGTCGGGCGGCAACCGGTCGACGAAGGGCTTCAGGCCCGTGCCGCGCACCCATTCGACGATGGAGGCGGCATCGGCCATGCGGTGCTGATAGATGGTGTGCCAGACATCGACGTTGGCCGCCTGCGGCGCCAGCAGGTCGTAGTAACCGCCGAGCGGCAGCAACAAGGTGCGCAGCTTGTCGGCGTCGCCGATGGGCTCAGCCCAGGGCGCTTCGGCCGCCACCGCACGCATCAGGCGGTGCGTGGGCTCCTGGCGGTTGTCGGGCATCTGGACGGCGAGCACGCCGCCCGGGGCCAGCGCGTCGAACAGGCGGGGGATCAGCGTTTCGTGATCCGGCACCCATTGCAGGGACGCGTTGGCGTAAATGAGATCGGGCGCTTCTGTTTCACGCGGCGCCCAGGTCGCGATGTCGCTCAACTCGAAGCGCGCCGCCGGCAGGCGCTCGCGCGCGCTGACCAGCATGGCTTCGGAGTTGTCGGTGCCCGTGACCTGCGCCGTCGGGAACCGATGTGCCAGCAGCTCGGTGGAATTGCCCGGTCCGCATCCGAGGTCGACCACGCGGGCGGCCTCGGCAAGCGGGACCCGCGCCAGGAGTTCCTGTGCGGGCCGGGTGCGCTCGTCCTCGTAGCGACGGTAGAGCGCGGGGTTCCAGTCGAGCATGCTGGCGGGTTTGCTTTACAGCAGGTGGGCGACGCCGGCGCGTTCGCCTTCGAGCTCTTCGAGCGTCTTGTTGATGCGTTCCTGGCTGAATGCATCGATCTCGAGGCCTTCGACCAGCTTGTACTCACCGTTTTCGCAGGTGACCGGGAAGCCGAACATCACGTCCTTCGGAATGCCGTACTGGCCGTCCGACGGGATGCCCATCGTGACCCACTTGCCGTTGGTGCCCAAGGCCCAGTCGCGCATGTGGTCGATGGCGGCGTTGGCGGCCGAGGCAGCCGACGACAGGCCGCGCGCTTCGATGATGGCCGCGCCGCGCTTGCCGACGGTCGGCAGGAAGGTGTTGGCGTTCCATTCCTGGTCGTTGATCATCTTGGCGACGCTTTCGCCGTTGATGGTCGCAAAGCGGTAGTCAGCGTACATCGTGGGCGAGTGGTTGCCCCAGACGGTGAGCTTCTCGATGTCGGCCACGGCCTTGCCGGTCTTGGCGGCGATCTGGCTGGCAGCGCGGTTGTGGTCCAGGCGCAGCATGGCGGTGAAGTTCTTGCGCGGCAGGTCGGGTGCCGACTTCATGGCGATGTAGGCGTTGGTGTTGGCGGGGTTGCCGACGACCAGCACCTTCACGTTGCGCGAAGCGACAGCGTTCAGTGCCTTGCCCTGTGCCGTGAAGATGGCGCCGTTGACGGCCAGCAGCTCGGCACGTTCCATGCCGGGGCCACGGGGGCGCGAACCGACCAGCAGGGCGTAGTCGGCGTCCTTGAAGGCGGTCATCGGGTCGCCGTGGGCTTCCATGCCGGCCAGCAGCGGGAAGGCGCAGTCGTCGAGCTCCATCATCACGCCCTTGAGCGCCTTCTGGGCCTTCTCGTCGGGGATTTCGAGCAGTTGCAGGATGACCGGCTGGTCTTTGCCGAGCATTTCGCCGGAAGCGATACGGAACAACAGGGCGTAACCGATTTGACCGGCGGCACCGGTAACGGCAACGCGGACAGGCTTTTTGCTCATGGGAAGACTCCAGAAGGTGGTGAAACGGGTTAGCGCTCTCGTGGGGCGCCGCGGTCCAGCGGGGGGAAGCTTTCCCGCGGCGCGGGACCGGGCCGCATTTTAAGCCGATTCGACAAAGGCCGTCTTATGTCTTATATAAGATATCCTCTGGGGGTCCGCCACGGCGCACCCCACCGCTGCCATGAACACGCCCTCCACCCTCGACGAGCCCACGACGCCGTCCTTCAGTCCGCTCTACCAGCAGATCAAGACCCTGATCCTGCAGAGCCTGCAGGCCGGCGAGTGGAAGCCGGGCGAGCCCATCCCCAGCGAGATGGACCTGGCCGTGCGGTACCGCGTGAGCCAGGGCACGGTGCGCAAGGCGATCGACGAGCTGGCGGCCGAAAACCTGGTGGTGCGCCGCCAGGGCAAGGGCACCTTCGTGGCCACGCATGCCGAACAGCATGTGCAGTACCGTTTTCTCAAGCTCGTACCCGACGCCGGCAGCCCGAGCGCCGAAGGCCCGGCCGAGCGCACCATCGTCGACTGCAAGCGCCTGCGCGCCTCGGCCGACGTGGCGCGCGCGCTGAGCCTGCGCACCGGCGACGCCGTGCTGCAGGTGCGCCGCGTGCTCGCCTATGGCGGCGTGCCGACCATCCTCGAAGACCTCTGGCTGCCCGGCGCGCCCTTCAAGGGCCTCACGGCCGACCGGCTGCGCGCCTGGCCCGGCCCGATGTACGCGATGTTCGAAACCGAATTCGGCGTGCGCATGGTGCGCGCCGAAGAAAAGATCCGCGCCGTGCTGCCCGATGCCGAACAGGCGCAGCTGCTCGACGTGCCGCTGCAGATGCCGCTGTTGAGCGTGGAGCGCGTGGCGCACACGTACCACGACATGCCGATGGAACTGCGCCGCGGCCTGTACCGCACCGACACCCACCACTACCGCAACCAGCTGGGCTGATCCGATGGCGCCGAAGAACCTCGCCCGCGCGGGCACAAACGCGCACACTCAGCCCGCGCAACGCGACCTCGAGCCCCGAGCATCCGACTGCCGCAGTGCGTTGACTCCTGCGCGTCCGATGCGCGATGGTGCATTGCAATAGAATTTTGCGTTGTTTGCATTCCGCAGAAGAAACAAAAGCGTTCGCTCTCAGAACAAGCCAACAAGTCACAAAGCCACGAAAGCCATCTCCCTATGACAGAGCTTGCAACTCCCCCCCGGCCGCCGCGTCGCGAATTCCGGAACATCAACGCCTTCACCGATCTCACGACCTACCGGCTGCCGCCGGCCGGCATCGTGTCGATCCTTCACCGCGTGAGCGGTGTGCTGATGTTCCTGCTGATGCCCTTCATCATCTGGATGTTCGACACCTCGCTGTCATCTGACTATTCGTTCGCGAAATTCAAGTCTGCTTTCAACATCGGCGTCGGCTTCGCTCCGGGATGGTTCTTCAAGCTCGTCGCACTGGCGCTCATCTGGGCCTACCTGCACCACTTCATCGCCGGCCTGCGTCACCTCTGGATGGACGTGAGCCACTCCGCCGTGACGAAGGAATTCGGTCACAGCTCGGCCATCTTCACTCTGGCTGCGAGCATCATCCTCACGCTGGTGCTTGGCGCCAAGCTGTTCGGCCTGTACTGAGAAGGAGCCAACCATGTCTGTGAATTACGGCTCCAAGCGCATCGTCGTCGGCGCGCACTACGGTCTGCGCGACTGGCTCAGCCAACGCATCACCGGCGCCCTGATGGCGCTGTTCACGATCATCCTGCTCGCGCAGCTGATCTTCTCGCGCGGCCCCATCGGTTACGACCTGTGGGCCGGCATCTTCGCCGCACAGTGGATGAAGGTCCTGACCTTCTCCGTGATCGTTGCCCTGCTCTATCACGTGTGGGTCGGCATGCGCGACGTGTGGATGGACTACGTCCAGCCTGTCGCCATCCGTCTCGTGCTGCAAGTTTTCACCATCGTCTGGCTTGTCGGTTGTGCGGGTTGGGCCATTCAAGTGCTTTGGAAGATCTGACCCACCATGACCTACACAAAAGAAAACATCACCAAGCGCAAGTTCGACGTCGTCATCGTCGGTGCCGGCGGCTCCGGCATGCGCGCCTCGCTGCAACTCGCCCGTGCCGGCCTCAACGTGGCCGTGCTCTCCAAGGTGTTCCCGACCCGTTCGCACACCGTCGCTGCCCAGGGCGGCGTGGGCGCTTCGCTCGGCAACATGAGCGAGGACAACTGGCACTACCACTTCTACGACACGATCAAGGGTTCCGACTGGCTCGGCGACCAGGACGCGATCGAGTTCATGTGCCGTGAAGCCCCGAAGGTCGTGTACGAGCTCGAACACTTCGGCATGCCCTTCGACCGCAACCCCGACGGCACGATCTACCAGCGCCCGTTCGGCGGCCACACCGCCAACTACGGCGAGAAGGCCGTGCAACGCGCCTGCGCCGCGGCCGACCGCACCGGCCACGCGATGCTGCACACGCTCTACCAGAAGAACGTGGAAGCCCGCACCCAGTTCTTCGTCGAATGGATGGCGCTGGACCTCATCCGCGACAACGAAGGCGACGTGGTCGGCGTCACGGCCCTCGAAATGGAAACCGGCGACCTGCACATCCTGCAGGCCAAGACCGTGCTGCTGGCCACCGGCGGCGCAGGCCGCATCTTCGGTGCGTCCACCAACGCGTTCATCAACACCGGCGACGGCCTGGGCATGGCCGCACGTTCGGGCATCCCGCTGCAGGACATGGAGTTCTGGCAGTTCCACCCCACCGGCGTGGCCGGCGCGGGCGTGCTGCTGACCGAAGGCTGCCGCGGCGAAGGCGCCATCCTGCTGAACAGCAACGGCGAACGCTTCATGGAGCGCTACGCGCCCACCCTGAAGGACCTGGCACCGCGCGACTTCGTGTCGCGCTCGATGGACCAGGAAATCAAGGAAGGCCGTGGCTGTGGTCCCAACAAGGACTACATCCACATGAAGCTGGACCACCTGGGTGCCGACACCATCCACAAGCGGCTGCCGTCGGTCTACGAGATCGGCATCAACTTCGCCAACGTCGACGTCACCAAGGAACCGATTCCCGTGGTGCCCACCATTCACTACCAGATGGGCGGCATCCCGACGAACATCAACGGCCAGGTCGTCATCCAGAAGGGTGAAGACAACAGCGCCATCGTGAACGGCCTGTACGCGGTGGGCGAATGCTCCTGCGTGAGCGTGCACGGCGCCAACCGCCTGGGCACCAACTCGCTGCTCGACCTGCTGGTGTTCGGCCGCGCGGCCGGCAACCACATCGTCGAGTTCAACGACAAGCTCAAGGAACACAAGGAACTGCCCAAGGATGCGGCCGACCGCACCCTGCAGCGCCTGAACGAGCTCGAAGCCTCCACCGGCGGCGAATACGCCCAGGACGTGGCCGGCGAGATCCGCGCCGTCATGCAGCAGCACGCCGCCGTGTTCCGCAAGCAGGCCTCGATGGACGAAGGCGTGGTCAAGATCGCCGCCGTGCGCGAGCGCGTCAAGTCGATCGGCCTGAAGGACAAGTCCAAGGTGTTCAACACCGCCCGCATCGAAGCGCTGGAAGTCGACAACCTGATCGAAGTGGCGCAGGCCACCATGGTCTCGGCCGCCGCCCGCAAGGAATGCCGCGGCGCCCACACGGTGGAAGACTACGAGCGTCCCGCGGACGACCCGGTCGCACCGCTGGGCCGCGACGACGCCAACTGGATGAAGCACACGCTCTGGTACAGCGCGGACAACCGCCTCTCGTACAAGCCCGTCAAGCTGCAGCCGCTGACGGTGGCATCCGTGCCGCCCAAGGTCCGCACGTTCTAAGAATATTTACAAGGTCCATACGATGAAGCGCACATTCCAGATCTACCGCTACGACCCGGACAAGGACGCCAAGCCCTACATGCAGACGGTCGAGGTCGAACTCGACGGCCACGAACGCATGCTGCTGGACGCCCTGATGAAGCTCAAGGCGCAGGATCCCACGCTGTCGTTCCGCCGCTCGTGCCGCGAAGGCGTCTGCGGCTCCGACGCGATGAACATCAACGGCAAGAACGGTCTGGCCTGCCTGACCAACATGAACACGCTCAAGGGCACCGTCGTGCTCAAGCCGCTGCCGGGCCTGCCCGTCATCCGCGACCTGATCGTCGACATGACCCAGTTCTTCAAGCAGTACAACTCGATCAAGCCGTACCTGCAGAACGACACCGTGCCGCCCGAAAAGGAGCGCCTGCAGTCGCCCGAAGAGCGTGAAGAGCTCGACGGCCTGTACGAGTGCATCCTGTGCGCGAGCTGCTCCACGAGCTGCCCGAGCTTCTGGTGGAACCCCGACAAGTTCGTCGGCCCGGCCGGCCTGCTGCAGGCCTACCGCTTCATCGCCGACAGCCGCGACGAAGCCACCGCCGAGCGCCTGGACAACCTGGAAGACCCGTACCGCCTGTTCCGCTGCCACACGATCATGAACTGCGTCGACGTGTGCCCGAAGAGCCTGAACCCGACCAAGGCCATCGGCAAGATCAAGGAACTGATGGTGCGTCGCGCCATCTGACGGTTTTTCCGAGAAGCCTTACTTATGTCGACCCCCGCCAACGCCCCCGATACGCTGCTCGGCGAACGCGCGCTGAGCAAGCTCAAGTGGCGTTGCCGGCGCGGCCTGCTGGAGAACGACCTGTTCATCGCCCGCTTCTTCGAGCGGCACGAATCCCACATGACCGTCGGTCAAGCGGGAGCGATGGAGACATTGATGGACCTGTCGGACAACGACCTCCTCGACCTGCTGCTGTGCAGAAAGGAGCCCGAGCCCGCATGGGCCGGGGCCGAGGTGGTCGCATTGCTGCAGCTGATGCGTACCGACGGCGCTCAGCGTCCTGCCATTTTTTCTCCTTCGTCCTGAATCCACCTCTGAAAGTAAACCGAAATGAAAGCATCCGATACCAAGGCCACGCTGTCGTTCAGCAATGGCGGCGACAACGTCGAACTGCCGATCTACAAGGGCACCATCGGGCCCGACGTGATCGACATCCGCAAGCTGTATGCACAGACCGGCATGTTCACGTACGACCCGGGCTTCATGTCGACCGCCGCCTGCCAGTCGGCCATCACCTACATCGACGGTGACAAGGGCGAGCTGCTGTACCGCGGCTACCCCATCGAGCAGCTCGCGACCAACTGCGACTTCATGGAAACCTGCCACCTGCTGCTGTACGGCGAGCTGCCGGACGCAGGCAAGAAGGCCAGCTTCACCAAGCTCGTGACGAACCACACGATGGTCAACGAGCAAATGCAGTTCTTCCTGCGCGGCTTCCGTCGCGATGCCCACCCGATGGCCATCATGACCGGCCTCGTGGGCGCCCTGTCGGCCTTCTATCACGACAGCACGGACATCAACAATCCCGAGCACCGCGAGATCGCCGCGATCCGCCTGATCGCGAAGATGCCCACGCTCGTGGCCATGGCCTACAAGTACACCGTCGGCCAGCCGTACATGTACCCGAAGAACGAACTCAGCTATGCAGGCAACTTCCTGCACATGATGTTCGCCACGCCGTGCGAAGAGTACAAGGTGAACCCGGTGCTCGAGCGCGCGCTCGACCGCATCTTCATCCTGCACGCCGACCACGAGCAGAACGCCTCGACCTCGACGGTGCGCCTGTGCGGCTCGTCGGGCACCAACCCCTTCGCGGCCATTGCAGCCGGCGTGGCGTGCCTCTGGGGCCCGGCCCACGGCGGTGCCAACGAAGCGGCGCTGAACATGCTGTACGACATCCAGCGCGAAGGCGGCGTGGAAAAGATCGGCGAGTTCATCAAGAAGGTCAAGGACAAGAACTCGAACGTCAAGCTGATGGGCTTCGGCCATCGCGTGTACAAGAACTACGACCCGCGCGCCAAGCTGATGCAGGAAACCTGCAACGAAGTGCTGACCGAGCTAGGCCTGGAAAACGACCCGCTGTTCAAGCTGGCCAAGGAGCTCGAGAAGATCGCCCTGGAAGACGAGTACTTCGTGTCGCGCAAGCTGTACCCGAACGTCGACTTCTACTCGGGCATCGTGCAGCGCGCCATCGGCATCCCCGTGCCGCTGTTCACCGCGATCTTCGCGCTGGCCCGCACCGTCGGCTGGATCGCCCAGCTGAACGAAATGATCGGCGACCCCGAGTACAAGATCGGCCGCCCGCGCCAGCTGTTCGAAGGCTCGCCCAAGCGTGACGTGAAGCCGATCTCGGCCCGCTGATCGACCGGCTGCGGAACCTCCGCCCCCTGAAAAAGCTGCCTCCGGGCAGCTTTTTTATTGCCCGTTCGGCATGCCCCTCTTCGCCAGCCGGCAGCGAGGTCATCGCATATCGCGATGGCAAGGGCTTCAAAACAGGAAGAAAATAGCCAACTCATCGCCAATCGCGATGCCCAAGCCCCATGAGCACGTCCGAACGCAACTTTGCCCGCCGCATCGACCTCACGTCGCTGCAGCTGTTCGTGGCCGTGTGCGAGCTGGGCAGCATCGGGCGCGCGGCGGAGCGCGAGTTCATCGCGGCCTCGGCCGTGAGCAAGCGGCTGTCCGACCTGGAGGCCACGCTCGGCACCGCCCTGCTCTACCGCCATGCGCGCGGCGTCGACCTCACGCCGGCTGGCGAAAGCCTGCTGCACCACGCCCGCTCGGTGCTCTACAGCCTCGAGAAGATGCAGGGCGAGCTCAGCGAATACGCCGACGGCGTGCGCGGGCACGTGCGGGTGCACGCCAACATCTCGGCCATCGTGCAGTTCCTGCCGGAAGACCTTGGCGTGTTCTCGCGCGCGCACGAGGCCATCAAGATCGACCTCGAGGAGCACCTGAGCAGCGAAGTGATCCGCGCGGTGCAGGAAGGCGCGGCCGACCTCGGCGTTTGCCACGTGGCCGGCGGCGCGGGCGAGCTGCAGAGCCTTTCCTACCGCCACGACCGCCTCGCGCTGATCGTTCCCGAGGGGCACGCGCTGGCCGCGCACGACACGATCGATTTCGTCGACTCGCTGGCCTTCGACCACGTCGGCCTGCACACCAACAGCTCGATCTACGTGGCGATGCATGAAGCGGCGCTGAGCGCCGGCCGCAGCGTGAAGCTGCGCATCCACGTCACGGGCCTGGACGCCATGTGCCGGATGATCGACAACGGCCTGGGCATCGGCGTGATGCCGCAGCGCGCCTTCGAACTCATGCACAACGGCATCGGCCGCGGCCTCGTGAGCGTGCCGCTCAACGACGCCTGGGCGGCGCGCGAAATCCGGCTGGTGGCGCGCGACTTCTCCACCCTGCCGGTGGCGGCGCGCACGCTGGTGAACCACCTGCACGCAGCGGCCGATTCGGCCGACGCCACCGAACGACTCGCGGCCTAGACCGCCTCGACAGACAATCCATTTCCCCACGAAAGACAAGAGACCGACATGGCACGCACGCTCTACGACAAGATCTGGGACGAACACGTCGTCCACACCGAGGAAGACGGCACCGCGATCCTCTACATCGACCGCCACCTGGTGCACGAGGTGACCAGCCCGCAAGCCTTCGAAGGCCTGCGCGAGGCCGGCCGCAAGCTGTGGCGCATCAGCTCGGTCGTGGCCACCGCCGACCACAACACGCCGACCACCGGCTGGGAGCGCGGCTACGAAGGCATTGCCGACCCGACCAGCAAGGAGCAGGTCACCACGCTGGACCACAACATCGCCGAGTTCGGCGCCGCCGCGTTCTTCCCGTTCCTGAGCAAGCGCCAGGGCATCGTGCACGTGATCGGCCCGGAAAGCGGCGCGACGCTGCCGGGCATGACGGTGGTCTGCGGCGACTCGCACACCTCCACGCACGGCGCGTTCGGCGCGCTCGCGCACGGCATCGGCACCAGCGAGGTCGAGCACGTGATGGCCACGCAGACGCTGCTGGGCAAGAAGGCCAGGAACATGCTCGTGAAGGTCGAAGGCAAGCTGCCGCTGGGCTGCACGGCCAAGGACATCGTGCTGGCCATCATCGGCAAGATCGGCACCGCCGGCGGCACGGGCTACACCATTGAATTCGCCGGCTCGGCCATCCGCGACCTGAGCATGGAAGGCCGCATGACGGTCTGCAACATGGCCATCGAAGCTGGCGCGCGCGCCGGGCTGGTGGCGGTCGACGAAAAGACCATCGCCTACGTGAAGGGCCGCCCGCTCGCGCCCACCGGCGTCGAATGGGACCAGGCCGTGAGCTACTGGCGCACACTGCAGTCCGACCCCGGCGCGACCTTCGACGCCGTGGTCGAGCTCGACGCCACACAGATCCAGCCGCAGGTCACCTGGGGCACCTCGCCCGAAATGGTGGTCGAGATCAACGGCCGCGTGCCCGATCCCGACAAGGAAAAGGACGCCAGCAAGCGCAGCGCCATCGAGCGCGCGCTGGTTTACATGGGCCTGGAGCCCAACAAGGCCATGAACGACATCTTCATCGACAAGGTGTTCATCGGCTCGTGCACCAACAGCCGCATCGAGGACATGCGCGAAGCCGCCGCCGTGGTGAAGAAGCTGGGCCAGAAGGTCGCGAAGAACGTGAAGCTCGCGATGGTCGTGCCCGGCTCGGGCGTGGTGAAGGAACAGGCCGAGCGCGAAGGCCTCGACCTGATCTTCAAGGCCGCAGGCTTCGAATGGCGCGAGCCCGGCTGCTCGATGTGCCTGGCGATGAACGCCGACCGCCTCGAGCCCGGCGAGCGCTGCGCCTCCACCAGCAACCGCAACTTCGAAGGCCGCCAGGGCGCCGGTGGCCGCACCCACCTCGTGAGCCCGGCCATGGCCGCCGCCGCAGCCGTGCACGGCCACTTCGTCGACGTGCGCACCTTCGCCTGATCTGGAGACATCACATGCAGAAATTCACCGTGCACAAGGGCCTCGTGGCCCCCATGGACCGCGAGAACGTCGACACCGACGCGATCATTCCCAAGCAGTTCCTCAAGTCGATCAAGAAGACCGGCTTCGGCGTGAACCTGTTCGACGAGTGGCGCTACCTCGACGCCGGCTTTCCGGGCCAGGACCCGGCCAGCCGCAAGCCGAACCCCGACTTCGTGCTGAACCAGCCGCGCTACGCCGGCGCCTCGGTGCTGCTGGCGCGCAAGAACTTCGGCTGCGGCTCGTCTCGCGAGCATGCGCCGTGGGCGCTCGACCAGTACGGCTTTCGCGCGATCATTGCGCCGAGCTATGCGGACATCTTCTTCAACAACAGCTTCAAGAACGGCCTGCTGCCGATCGTGCTGCCCGAGTCGCAGGTCTCGCAGCTGTTCGACGAGGCCTTCGCCTTCCCGGGCTACACGCTGACCATCGACCTGGAACGCCAGGTCGTCGTGAAGCCCGACGGCCAGGAGTTCGCGTTCGACGTGCAGGCCTTCCGCAAGTACTGCCTGATCAACGGGCTGGACGACATCGGCCTCACGCTGCGCCACAAGGACAAGATCAAGGCCTTCGAAACCGAGCGCCTGGCGCAGAAGCCCTGGCTCGCGCACACGATGATCTCGTGATCGGCGGCATTTCCGTTTTCAAGAAAAAACCTCAGACCAACTTATGAAAATCGCAGTTCTCCCGGGTGACGGCATCGGCACCGAAATCGTGGCGGAAGCCGTCAGGGTGCTCGAAGTCCTCGACCTGAAGTTCGAGATGGAATCGGCCCTGGTCGGCGGTGCGGCCTACGAGGCGCACGGCCACCCGCTGCCCGAAGCGACGCTCAAGCTCGCCAAGGACGCCGACGCGGTGCTGTTCGGCGCCGTCGGCGACTGGAAGTACGACAAGCTCGACCGCCCGCTGCGTCCCGAGCAAGCCATCCTGGGGCTGCGCAAGAACCTGGGCCTGTTTGCCAACTTCCGCCCGGCCATCTGCTACGAGCAGCTGGTGGGCGCCTCGAGCCTGAAGCCCGAGCTGATCGCGGGCCTGGACATCCTCATCATCCGCGAGCTGACCGGCGACATCTACTTCGGCCAGCCGCGCGGGCGCCGCATTGCCACCGACGGCCACTTCCCGGGCGCCGAAGAGGCCTTCGACACGATGCGCTACTCGCGCCCCGAGGTCGAGCGCATCGCCCGCGTGGCCTTCGAGGCGGCCCGCAAGCGCAGCAAGCGCGTGACCAGCGTGGACAAGGCCAACGTGCTCGAGACCTTCCAGTTCTGGAAGGACATCGTGACCGAGGTCGGCAAGGAATATCCGGACGTTGAACTCGACCACATGTACGTCGACAACGCGGCCATGCAGCTGGTGAAGGCGCCCAAGAAGTTCGACGTGGTCGTCACCGGCAACATGTTCGGCGACATCCTCTCGGACGAGGCCGCGATGCTCACCGGCTCCATCGGCATGCTGCCCTCGGCCTCGCTCAATGCGAGCAACCAGGGCCTGTACGAACCGAGCCACGGCAGCGCGCCAGACATTGCCGGCAAAGGGGTTGCCAATCCTTTGGCTACAATCCTGTCCGCTGCCATGATGCTCCGCTTCTCCCTCAACCAGCCCGAAGCTGCCGACCGTATCGAGTCGGCGGTCAAGCACGTGCTCGCCTCCGGGCTGCGCACGGGCGACATCTGGTCCGAAGGCACGAAGCGCGTCGGCACCCGCGAAATGGGCGACGCGGTCGTAGCAGCCATCACCAAAAAGACGATTACCGGCTAACCGCAGCCCGCTTCGTCACGCCCTCCCCCGGCCGACGAGTCGGGGGCAAAAAAGACTGATTTTTTCTTTCTTCACTAAGGGCAAACTGAAATGGCGAACGCATCCAAGCAACCTCTGGTCGGCCTCGTGGGCTGGCGCGGCATGGTCGGCTCGGTCCTCATGGACCGCATGCAGGCCGAAGGCGACTTCGGCCTCATCGAGCCGGTCTTCTTCTCGACCTCGAACGCGGGCGGCAAGGCCCCGGCGATGGCCAAGAACGAAACCACGCTCAAGGATGCGAACGACATCGAGGCACTGAAGAAGTGCGACATCGTCATCACCTGCCAGGGCGGCGACTACACCAGCGAGGTCTTCCCCAAGCTGCGCGCCGCCGGCTGGAACGGCCACTGGATCGACGCGGCCTCCACGCTGCGCATGAACGATGACGCGATCATCGTGCTCGACCCCGTCAACCTGCCCGTGATCCAGAACGCGCTCGCCAAGGGCGGCAAGAACTGGGTCGGCGGCAACTGCACCGTCAGCTGCATGCTCATGGGCGTGGGCGCCCTCTACAAGGCCGGCCTAGTCGAGTGGATGACCAGCATGACCTACCAGGCGGCCTCGGGCGGCGGCGCGCAGCACATGCGCGAACTGCTGACCCAGTTCGGCACCCTCAACGCCGAAGTGCGCGCCCTGCTCGACGACCCGAAGTCGGCCATCCTCGAGATCGACCGCAAGGTGCTGCACAAGCAGCAGAGCCTGAGCGCGTCCGAAATCGCCAACTTCGGCGCCCCGCTGGGCGGCTCGCTGATCCCCTGGATCGACAAGGACCTGGGCGATGGCATGTCCAAGGAAGAGTGGAAGGGCGGCGCCGAAACGAACAAGATCCTCGGCCAGGGCGCGGGCTTCGGCACCGCCGCCACGCCGGTGGACGGCTTCTGCGTGCGCATCGGCGCCATGCGCTGCCACAGCCAGGCCCTGACCTTCAAGCTCAAGAAGGACGTGCCGGTGGCCGACATCGAAGCGATGATCGCCGCCGACAACCCCTGGGCCAAGGTCGTGCCGAACACGCGCGAAGCCACCGTGAAGGACCTGACGCCGGTGGCCGTGACAGGCACCATGGACATCCCGGTCGGCCGCATCCGCAAGCTGGCGATGGGCCCCGAGTACGTCGGCGCCTTCACCATCGGCGACCAGCTGCTGTGGGGCGCGGCCGAACCGCTGCGCCGCATGCTGCGCATCCTGCTCGAAGCCTGATGCGGGCAGCTCAGGGCCTTGAAATACAAAAATGTTGCCAAAAGGCAACGCAGGATGTCATCGGAAGTATGCGCGCACTGGGTAGATCAGGCGCATTGCCTTGTCAGTGCATGTTGATGATGCTAACGTCCTCTTACAAATTCAGGGCCTGAGCCGCCCCTATCAGCATGACAAGACATCTGTTGCCCGCGGCCCGCCCTTCGGCCGCCCGCCCCGCCCTGCCGTCGAATGGCTGGCGCCTTTCCATCCTGGGTGCCGCTGCGGCCCTGACGCTGGGACTGGCCAGCGCCGACGCCAGCGCCTTCGCGCTGGGACCGCTGCGGGTGCAGTCGGCACTGGGCGAACCGCTGCGCGCCGAGATCGATGTCACTGAAATGGCCGCCAACGAGGCGGAAGGCCTGAAGATCAACATCGCCACGGCCGAAGCCTTCAAGAACGCAGGCATCCCGTACAACGCGGCCCTCGGCGACGTGAAAGCCACGCTGCAGCGCCGCGCCGGCGGCCAGTACGTGGTGCGCCTGGCCGGCAACCGCCCGCTCAACGACCCCTTCATCGACCTGCTGCTCGAAGCCAATGGCGCCTCGGGCCGCATCGTGCGCGACTACACCGTGCTGCTCGATCCGCCGGCCACGCGCCAGGCGGCAGCCGCACCAGTGACTCCCATCGCGCCGCAGATCGCCACGCCGGTCGAGCGCCCCGCGCCCACCCCGCGCGTGCGCCGCGAACCCGCGCCTGCAGTGGCTGCAACGCCCGCACCCGCTGCGGCTGCGCCGGCCCCTGCGGCCGCACCGGCTCCCGCGCCGGCACGTGCCGCCGTCGCCGCCCCCAGCGGCGGCAGTGGCGAGCAAGTCACGGTGCGCCGTGGCGACACCGCCGGCAAGATCGCCTCCGCCCACAAGCCCGCCGACGTCTCGCTCGACCAGATGCTGGTCGCGCTGCTGAACGCCAACCCCGACGCCTTCGTCGGCGGCAACGTCAACCGGATGAAGGCCGGTGCCGTGCTCGACCTGCCGAACGCCGCCGCAGCAGCCGCCGTGCCGGCCGCCGACGCACGCCGCACGATCACCGCGCAAAGCCGCGACTTCGGCAGCTATCGCCAGCGCCTCGCCGAAAACGCCCCGACCACCAACGTGGCCGCCGCAAGCCGCCAGGCCTCGGGCAAGCTGCAGGCCAGCGTGGAAGACCGCAATGCCGGCGCCAGCGCACCCGACAAGCTCACGGTGTCGCAAGGCAACGCCGCCGCGCGCGCCGCCGACGAAAAGGTCGCCCAAGCCCGCCAGGCGCAGGACAGCAGCAACCGCGTCGCAGAACTCACGAAGAACATCAACGAGCTGAACAAGCTCAAGTCCGGTACCGGCACGGGCACCGGATCGTCCGCTGCGGCCGCCGCGCCCGCAGCGCCGGCCACCACGCCCGGCATCGCCGTTCCCGCACCGCTGAGCGGTGCCACGACGCCGACGCCAGCGGTAGCGGCCGCTCCTGCGCCCGCCGCGGCCCCTGCTGCCGCAGCCACCGCACCGGCAACGCCGGCGCCGGCAGCCGCACCAACCGCTCCCGCTGCAACGGCCCCCGTCGCCGCGGCCTCCGCTGCAGCAGCCGCCGCACCGTCGGCCACCGACGCAGCCGCCCTGCCCGTGGCAGCCGCAGCCAGCGCTGCAGCCACCGCCGCGCCCATCGTCGCTCCCAAGCCTGTGGTCAAGGCCGCACCGCCGCCGCCCCCGCCGGAGCGCAGCTTCCTCGACGAGTTGCTCGACAACCCGCTGATGCTTGCCGGCGCCGCGCTGATCGCGCTGCTGGTCGGCTTCCTGCTGTACCGCGTGCTGGGCCGCCGCCGTGAAGAGATGAGCGAGAGCGTGTTCCTCGAGAGCCGCATTCCCAAGGACTCGTTCTTCGGCGCCAGCGGCGGCGAATCGGTCGACACCAAGAACCGCGGCGATTCCACCGTGTCGTCGCTGTCGTACTCGCCGAGCCAGCTCGACGCGGGCGATGTCGACCCGGTCGCCGAAGCCGACGTTTACCTCGCCTATGGCCGCGACCTGCAGGCTGAGGAAATCCTGCGCGAAGCGCTGCGCCTGAACCCGGACCGCACCGCCATCCACCTCAAGCTGCTCGAGATCCACGCCAAGCGCCGCGATGTGCGCGCCTTCGACGGCCTGGCCACCGAAGTGCACAAGCTGACCAACGGCGCGGGCTCCGAATGGAACCGCGTGGTCGACATGGGCAAGGACCTCGACCCGGGCAACCCGCTGTACGAATCGGGCACGGGCACCGCGCGAGGCGCCAGCCAGGCCGAAACCGCGGCATTCGCCGGCGCGCTGGCCGCTGCCGCCAAGCCGGCTGCCGCAGTCGCAGCCGCCGTCGTGGCACCGCCGCCCCCGGCCGCACCGCCCGTGGCGTCGGCCCCGCCGGCCTTCATGCCCTCGGTCGCGCCGCTGGACTTCGACCTCGACCTGACCCAGCCGCCGGCACCGGCGCCTGCCCCCGTGGGTGCCAGCCTGCCGAAGTCGGTCTACGCGCCGACGGCCGCACCGGCCCCGCTGAGCAACGGCCACGCCGCAGCGCCTGTCGATCTCGAAAACGACTTCGACACGGCGCCCGGCGCCCTGACCGCCCACACGCGCCCCTCGTCGCTGAACGACGCCGAGCACAACACCCGCCCGGCCATGCTGCGCGACACGCTGCCTGCCGACTCGGGCTTCATCGAGTTCGACATGAGCGCCCTCGCCGGCCTGCCGGCCCGCTCCGCCACTGCCGAGGCACCGCGCTCGGCGGCTGTAGCCACCTCGCCGTCCGCCCTGGACGACGACGGTGACGACAACCCGCACGCCGTGAAGCTCTCGCTGGCCCGCGAACTGCAGGCCATCGGCGACGTCGAAGGCGCGCGCTCGCTGGTCGAGGAAGTCGAAGCCGAAAGCGCTGGCGACCTCAAGTCGCAAGCCAAGCAGCTGCTCGCCGAACTGCGCTGAGCCGGTTGCCGACTGCCCTTCTGATCGCTTCGTGAGGCTGGCACTCGGCATCCGCTACAACGGCCAGGCATACGAGGGCTGGCAGAGCCAGCGCTCGGGCCGCACGGTGCAGGACAAGCTCGAAGCCGCCCTCGCGAAGTTCGCCGGCCTGCCCGCCGGCAGCCGGGTCAGCACGCTGTGCGCCGGCCGTACCGACGCCGGCGTGCACGGGCTGATGCAGGTGGTGCACTTCGACACCGACATCGAACGCGATCCTTTCTCCTGGATGCGCGGCACCAACCGCTACCTGCCCGACGACATCGCGGTGCAGTGGGCGCATCCGGTGCCCGCCGAATTCCATTGCCGCGCCAGTGCCCTGGCGCGTCGCTACGTCTACGTGCTCTCGCAGTCGCCCGTGCGGCCCAGCCTCGATGCGGGCCGGGTCGGCTGGTCGATGTACCCGCTCGACGGCGATGCGATGCGCGCCGCTGCGGCGCTGCTGGTGGGCCGGCACGACTTCAGCTCGTTCCGCGCCTCCGCCTGCCAGGCCCTCTCGCCGGTCAAGGACCTGCGGCGCCTCGAGATCACGCGCGTGGGCGACGGCGAGCGCTGCCGCTGGCACTTCGAGTTCGAGGCCGACGCCTTCCTGCACCACATGATCCGCAACCTGATGGGCAGCCTGGTGCGCATCGGCCGCGGCGACGAGCGGCCCGAATGGATCACCGAGGTGCTCGAGGCACGCAGCCGCAAGGTGGCCGCGCCCACCTTCTCCGCCGACGGCCTGTACTTTCTCGGCCCGTTGTACGACGCCAAGTGGGGTCTGCCGGCCGAGGCCACGTTCCAGGGCGAGCGGGCTTCGTATGATGGCCCGCCATGACATCTCCCGCCCCCCTCGCCCCGCGCACCCGCATCAAGATCTGTGGCCTCACGCGTGAGGCCGACGTGGACGCGGCGGTTGAGGCCGGCGCCGACGCGATCGGCTTCGTGCTCTACCCGAAGAGCCCGCGCGCCGTGAGCGTCGAGCGCGCCGCCGAACTGGCCTCGCGCCTGCCACCCTTCATCACGCCCGTGCTGCTGTTCGTGAACGCGGACGCTCCCGAAGTCATGGCTTCCCTGGCCCGCGTGAAGGGCGCCATCGCGCAGTTCCACGGGGAAGAAACGCCCGAACAGTGCGAGGAAGCCACCGGCCCGGGACGCTTTCGTTACATGCGCGCCGCCCGGATTCCGCTGGGGGCTGCCGGGGCCGGCTTCGACCTCGTAAAATACGCGTCCGATTACTCCCGCGCCCAGGCCATCCTGCTCGACGCCCATGTCGAAGGTTATGGCGGAGGCGGCAAGGCTTTCGATTGGTCACTTCTTCCACCCGCCGTCGACGCTCACCTCGTCTTGAGTGGTGGGCTCACACCTGCAAACGTGAGCGATGGCATTCACAGCCTGCGGACGCGCTGCAAGACGCTGTCCGTTGATGTGAGCTCGGGCGTCGAAATCGACGGTCCCGGGCACAAGGGCCTCAAGGACGCCGGAAAGATCCGGGCATTCGTCGCCGCCGTGAGAGCCGCAGATGCGGCGAACACTGTCAAAGCCTCGGCAGCCGACGCTTCGTCCTTCTCCAGTTAGCCGCCGCACCCGATCGCACTCGGGCTGCGGCCCATCGATCGAGAACCATGCAAAGCCAATTCCAGGACTACCAGCAACCCGACGCCAGCGGCCACTTCGGCCCCTACGGCGGCACCTTCGCGAGCGAAACGCTCACCCACGCGATCAACGAACTGCGCGACGCGTACGCCAAGTTCAAGG
Source organism: Variovorax boronicumulans (assembly GCF_009811375.1). Classification (NCBI taxonomy): domain Bacteria; kingdom Pseudomonadati; phylum Pseudomonadota; class Betaproteobacteria; order Burkholderiales; family Comamonadaceae; genus Variovorax; species Variovorax boronicumulans. Next base: position 442,995 of record NZ_BKDH01000001.1, on the reverse strand, counting down.
ACGACCCGGCCTTCCTGGCCGAGTTCCACTACGAGCTGAAGCACTTCGTCGGCCGCCCCTCGCCGATCTACCACGCCGCGCGCACCAGCCGCGAAATGGGCGGCGCGCAGATCTACCTGAAGCGCGAGGACCTGAACCACACCGGCGCGCACAAGATCAACAACGTGATCGGCCAGGCGATGCTCGCGCGCCGCATGGGCAAGCCCCGCGTGATCGCCGAGACCGGCGCCGGCCAGCACGGCGTGGCCACGGCCACCATCTGCGCGCGCTACGGCCTTGAGTGCGTGGTCTACATGGGCAGCCAGGACGTGAAGCGCCAGAGCCCCAACGTCTACCGCATGAACCTGCTGGGCGCGACCGTCGTGCCCGTCGAATCGGGCAGCAAGACGCTGAAGGACGCGCTCAACGAGGCCATGCGCGACTGGGTCACGAACATCGAAAACACCTTCTACATCATCGGCACGGTGGCGGGCCCGCACCCCTACCCGACCATGGTGCGCGACTTCCAGAGCGTGATCGGCACCGAGTGCATCGCGCAGATGCCCGCCATGCTCGCGGCCGACGGCATCACCGGAGAAGCCGAGGGCAAACAGCCCGACGTGGTGGTCGCCTGCGTGGGCGGCGGCAGCAATGCGATCGGCATCTTCCACCCCTACATTCCGTTCGCGGGCACGCGCCTCATCGGCGTGGAAGCGGCCGGTGAAGGCCTGGACAGCGGCAAGCACGCCGCCTCGATCCTGCGCGGCAGCCCCGGCGTGCTGCACGGCAACCGCACCTACCTGCTGCAGAACGACGACGGCCAGATCACCGAGACGCACAGTATCAGCGCCGGCCTCGACTACCCGGGCGTGGGCCCCGAGCACGCCTACCTGGCCGACATCGGCCGCGCCGAGTACGTCGGCATCACCGACGTCGAGGCGCTCGAAGCCTTCCACTACCTATGCCGCACGGAGGGCATCATTCCCGCGCTCGAATCCAGCCACGCCCTGGCCTACGCCCTGAAGCTCGCCAAGACCATGCGCCCCGACCAGTCGATCCTCGTGAACCTCTCGGGCCGCGGCGACAAGGACATCGGCACCGTCGCCGACCTGTCGGGCGTCGATTTCTACGACCGCCCCTCGATGCGCGGTCTAAGCGTGAAGGGAGGCAAGTGATGAGCCGCATTGCCGCCAAGTTCCAGGCCCTGCAAACGCAAGGCCGTCGCGCGCTGATCCCTTACGTCACCGCCGGTTTCCCCTTCGCCGACATCACGCCCGAGCTCATGCACGGCATGGTCGAGGCCGGCGCCGACGTGATCGAGCTGGGCGTGCCCTTCTCCGACCCGATGGCCGACGGCCCCGTGATCCAGAAGGCCGGCGAGGCCGCGCTGGCGCTGGGCGTCGGCATGAAGCAGGTGCTCGCCATGGTGGCCGCCTTTCGCGCCAAAGACACGACCACGCCGGTCGTGCTCATGGGCTACGCCAACCCGGTCGAGCGCTACGACCTCGTGCACGGCAAGAAGGCCTTCATCCGCGACGCGGCCGCGGCCGGCGTCGATGGCCTGCTGGTCGTCGACTACCCGCCCGAGGAATGCGAGGACTTCGCCGCCGACCTGAAAGCCGCCGGCATCGACCTGATCTTCCTGCTGGCCCCCACCAGCACCCCCGAGCGCATGGCGCAGGTGGCGCGCATCGCGAGCGGCTACGTGTACTACGTGTCGCTCAAGGGCGTGACCGGTGCCGGCCACCTCGACACCGAGGCGGTCGGTCGCATGATTCCGCGCATTCGCGAGCACGTGAGCATCCCCGTCGGCGTGGGCTTCGGCATCCGCGACGCGCGCACGGCGCAGGCCATCGGCTCGGCGGCGGACGCGGTGGTCATCGGCACCAAGATCATTCAACTCATCGAAGACCAGCCCCGCGACAACGTGGTGCCCACGGTGCGCGAATTCCTGGCCGGCATCCGCGAGGCGCTCGACGCCCTGCCGGCCGCCACGGCCAAGAACGCGGCTGGTCGATAATCACTGCCCTCACAAGGAGCCCCCATGAGCTGGCTTGAAAAACTGCTACCCGCCAAGATCGCACAAACCGACCCGTCCGAGCGCCGCCAGGTACCCGAGGGCCTGTGGATCAAATGCCCGGCCTGCGAGACCGTTCTGTACAAGACCGACCTCGAGCACAACCAGAACGTCTGCCCGAGCTGCAGCCACCACCACCGCATCGGCGCCCGCGCCCGCCTGGACGCCTTCCTGGACGCCGAAGGCCGCTACGAAGTCGGCCAGGAAGTGCTGCCGGTCGATGCCCTGAAGTTCAAGGACAGCCGCAAGTACCCCGAGCGCCTGAAAGAAGCGCTGGAGAACACCGGCGAGACCGACGCGCTGGTCGTCATGGGCGGTTCCGTCCACAGCATCAGCGTGGTCGTGGCCTGCTTCGAGTTCGAGTTCATGGGCGGTTCCATGGGCAGCGTGGTCGGCGAGCGCTTCGTGCGCGGCGTCGAGACCGCCATCGAGCAGAAGGTGCCCTTCGTGTGCTTCACCGCCACCGGCGGCGCGCGCATGCAGGAAGGCCTGCTCTCGCTGATGCAGATGGCCAAGACCAACGCCGCGCTCACGCGCCTGGCGAAGAAGGGCCTGCCCTACATCAGCGTGCTGACCGACCCGACCATGGGCGGCGTGAGCGCCGGCTTCGCCTTCGTGGGCGACGTGGTCATTGCCGAGCCCAAGGCGCTGATCGGCTTTGCCGGCCCGCGCGTGATCGAATCGACCGTGCGCGTGACGCTGCCCGAAGGCTTCCAGCGCGCCGAGTTCCTGCAGACCAAGGGTGCGATCGACTTCATCAGCGACCGCCGCGAACTGCGCAAGACCATCGCCAGCACGCTGGCCATGCTGCTGCGCCAGCCGGCCGACGCGGTGCTCTGACCTTCACCGTAGCTCAGGCTTCGGCCTGAACGCCCGCACGCCGAAAGGCGGTGCGGGCGTTTTGCTGTCTGGGGTACCCCGACGCGTTAGGCGCCGAGCCGGAACGCAAAGACCAGCAGGTTGCCCAGCACGATCGCCACCACCTGCAGCACCACGATGGCGGCCAGCGGCGACAGGTCGACACCGCCGATCAGCGGAATGAAGCGGCGGAACGGCCGCACCAGCGGCTCGGCCAGGCGCGAGATCAGGTCGAGCAGCATCGGCGAAGCGCCGGGAATCCACGACAGCACCGCGTACACCACCAGCAGCGCCGTCAGGCCCGACACCGCCAGCTGCAGCAGCCCGACCAGCGACACCAGCGGCAGCGCCGTGATCCGCGCCAAGCTGCCGGCCAGCAGCCACAGCACCAGGAACTTGAGCATCACCAGCAGCCAGGCCGCGATCAGGCTCGCGAGGTCCCAGCGCTTCACCGCGGGCACGATGCGCCGCAGCGGCAGCACGATCCAGTCGGTGATGGCGAACACGAAGCGCCCCAGCGGATTGCCGAAGGGCACGCGGTGGTACTGCATGTACAGGCGCAGCAGGCAGGCGCCACCGAGCAGGCCGACGATCACGTCGAGGAGAAACGAGGGTATCTGGTACAACATGTCGGATGGGCAGGGAGGTGCGCACGCGCGCGACTGCTCCGATTCTGGACCACAAGCCTCGCCCCCGGCCACACCGCCCTACGGAACCCCATGCCTTTGCTCAGCGTCGTGCTCCCCACCTTCAACAGCGGCGAGTTCCTCATCGAGACGCTGCAGTCGCTGCAGGCACAGACCTTCACCGACTTCGAGCTGCTGGTCATGGACGACGCCAGCACCGACGGTACCTGGGAGCACCTGGCGGCCTTCGACGACCCGCGCATCCGGCGGCACCGCAACGCCTGCAACGTCGGCCTGCCGGCCAACATGAACCTCGCGATGGCGATGGCCCGGGGCACCTACCTGGCGCGCGTCGACCACGACGACTGCGCCACGCCGGACCGCTTCGCCAAGCAGGTCGCGTTCCTGGAAAGCAACCCGTCGGTCACCGTCGTCGGCAGCCAGCTCGAGCACTTCCAGGACCAGGCCGGCGTCACCGGCCTGCCGCTGGACGACGCGACGATCAAGGCCCGCATGGTCGAAGGCTACGACTACCTCGCGAACCAGAGCACGACCGGGCGGCTGGACTTCTACCGCACCCACGGGCTGCAGTTCGACCCCAACCTCTACGCCGTCGACGACCTCGGGTTCTGGGTCGACTGCATGCTGCACGGCGCGCGCTTCGCGAACCTGCCCGAGCCGCTGACGCGCTACCGCATCCACCCGGGCATGACCTCCCGCACCTTGCCGCGCGACCGGCTCTACGCCTCGAAGGACCGCATCTACCGGCGCCTGCTGCCGCTGGTCTTCCCGCGCCTGCGGGGCCGCGAGTGCGAACAGCTGCTCACGCTGTACCGCAACCCCGGCGACATGCCCCAGACGCTGGCCCACCTGGTCGACCTGCATCGCGCGGCGCACAGCGCCCTGTCCGAGGTCGACACGCGCTGGGGCCAGAGCGCCGGCGAGTGCCAGCAGTCGATCCTCAACCTGCTCAACCACGCGCGCCACGCGTTCCAGATGCAGGGGATACTGCGGCCCGAGCACGCGACCGTCCTCAACCTGATCCTTCAACCCAGCTGACCGCGGCGACTGGCCCGGCCTTTTCAACGTGCGCATTCCTCTCTTTCCGCTCGGTACGGTCCTGTTTCCCGGCGGCCTGCTGCCGCTGCGTGTCTTCGAGGTCCGCTACCTCGACATGGTCGGCAAGTGCCGCAAGGCCGGCACCCCGTTCGGCGTCGTCAGCCTGACGAGCGGCGCCGAGGTGCGCAAGGCCGGCGCCGAAGCCGAAAGCTTTGCCGCCGTCGGCACGCTCGCCGACATCCGCACGTTCGACGCGCCGCAAAGCGGCCTGCTGCAGATCGAATGCGTCGGCACGCAGCGCTTTCGCGTGCGCAGCAGCGAGCTGCAGAAGCACGGCCTGTGGATCGCCGAGGTCGAAGCCGTCGCCGACGACGTCGACCTCGAGATCCCCGATGACCTGCGCCACACCGCCACCGCGCTGCGCCGCCTGATCGACACCCTCGAAGAGCGCCGCCACGCGCAGGGCGACACGGTACGCCTGCCGATCGGTGCGCCCCACCGCCTCGACGATTGCGGCTGGGTGGCCAACCGCTGGTGCGAGCTGGTGCCGATGCAGCTCGAACTCAAGCAGCGCCTGATGGAACTCGACAGCCCGCTGATGCGCCTGGAGCTGGTCAGCGACCTGCTGGCACGCACCGGCATCACCGACTAGACACGGCCCGCCGCGAGATGAGCCCGGCGCCGGTCCGCTTCCACTCGATCCTGCTGCGCGCGGGCGCGGAGGCCCTCGCGGACAACCACCGCGCCTACTGCGCCCGCTGGGGCTACGCGCACCGCCTGCACGCCATCGGCACGCCGCACAACAGCGCGCGCACGCTGCTGGTCTACAAGTACAGCGTGGTGAGCGCCGCGCTGGCCGATGCGCCCGACGGCACGCTGCTGGTCTTCGCGGACGACGATGCGGCCTTTCTCGCGCCCCTGCCGGCACCGGCCGTGATCGGCGACGCAGCGCACTGGATCGCCGAGAACGAGCACCACCACCGCCCCGAAGGCAGCTGCTTCATGCTGCGTGCGGGCCCCGAGGCGACGGACCTGGTGGCCCAAGTGCTCGAACGCCTGCGCACCGCGCCCGACGCGGGCACCGACCGCTGGGCGCACCGGGAGCTCGAAGGCTTGGCGGCCCATCCGCACCACCAGCTCATCGACGGCCGGCACTACCCCAACCTGCTGTTCGCCCGCTTCGGCCACTACCTGCCGGAGGTCTCGGCCTTCGTGCTCTCGTTCAATCCCGCGGTCCACATCGATGTCCAGGACATGCGGGTGCGGGGCCTCTTCGTCGCGCACCTGAACGCAGTGCTCGCGCGCAACGGCCAGCTCTACGACGACCTGCCGCCAGCCCCCACGGGCCAGCCGGACTACGAAGTGCGCAACCCCGGCCGCCCCGTCGCCTTGCTGACCAGCTACACGCCCAACATCGCCGGCTACGCCACGCTGTCGGAGCGCAACATCGCCGCGTACGCCGACCACCACGGCCACACCCACCACGTCTACCGCGACCTGCCCGCCGACCTGCGGGGCCGCGTGGCCGGCAACTGGATCAAGCCCCGGCTGCTGCTCAAGCACCTGGCCGAGCACGAACAGGTCGCGTGGGTCGATGCCGACATCCTCATCCACGACCGCGCACGGCCGCTCGTGTCCCTGCTGCGTGGCCGGCCGGTGGCGCTGGCGCGCGACGTGTCGGGCTACGAATTCAACAGCGGCTTCATGGTGTTCTCGAACACGCCGGCCTGCATCGCCTACCTGGAGCGCGTGCAAGCGCTGATCGACGCCGTGCAGGACAAGCGCGGTGTCTACGCCTCGGGCGGCGACCAGGCCTTCTTCGTCGCCGCCTGGGCCGAGGCCGGCGGCGACGCGGCCATGCCGCGTTCCGACGGCGTGTCCTTCAATTCGCACCCCGCGCTGTACGACGGCGACAGCTTCATGCTGCACTACATGGGCTACCCGGATCGCCTGCGCACGCTGGTGATGCAGCACGACGCCCAGCAGATCGCGCGCCGCCACGCGGGCACCCCAGACGCCGCGACACCGCCGAACGGCTGAAAACGCTGAGGGTTAAGCTCCACTTTTGATAGCAACCCTCACAGAACTGACGGGCGCTTCAGGCCGATTCCGCTCAAGGCCGATGGGCTAAAATGCACGGCCCGCGCACACCCTCCCTCTTCTTGCTGCGCCCCCACACGCCTCCCATGTCCGACGAACAACTGCCCTCCTCTTCTCCCACGTCCACGGCCGACGACAACCAGCTCATCGTCGAACGCCGCGAAAAGCTCAAGCTGCTGCGCACGGCGCAGACCGAAGGCAAGGGGGTCGCGTTCCCGAACGACTTCAAGCCCGGCCACCGCGCCGCGGCGCTGGTCGAGCAGCACGGCGGCACCGAGCCGGAAGCCCTGGAAGCACAGGCCGTCGCCGTCAGCGTGGCCGGCCGCATGATGCTCAAGCGCGTGATGGGCAAGGCCAGCTTCGCGACCGTGCAGGATGCCACCGGCCGCATCCAGCTGTACGTGACGCGCGACGCCATCGGCGAAGAGGCGTACGCCGACTTCAAGCGCTGGGACCTCGGCGACATCCTCGGTGCCGAAGGCACGCTCATGAAGACCAAGACCGGCGAGCTGTCGATCAAGGTCAGCCGCCTGCGCCTGCTCACCAAGAGCCTGCGCCCGCTGCCCGACAAGTTCCACGGCATGGCCGACCAGGAGCAGAAGTACCGCCAGCGCTATGTCGACCTGATCACCGACGAATCGGCCCGTGTGCGCTTCACCGCGCGCAGCAAGGCCGTGAGCGCGCTGCGCGAGTTCATGGTGGCCAACGACTTCCTCGAGGTCGAGACGCCCATGCTGCACCCCATTCCGGGCGGCGCGAACGCCAAGCCGTTCAAGACGCACCACAACGCGCTCGACCAGGAGATGTTCCTGCGCATCGCGCCCGAGCTGTACCTCAAGCGCCTGATCGTCGGCGGCTTCGAGCGCGTGTTCGAGATCAACCGGAGCTACCGCAACGAGGGCATCTCGGTGCGGCACAACCCCGAGTTCACGATGATGGAGTTCTACGCGGCCTACTGGAACTACCGCGACCTGATGGACTTCACCGAGACGCTGATCCGCACCATCGCCGACAAGGCCGTGGGCACGCAGCAGCTCACCTACGGCGGCAAGGCCGTCGACCTCACGCAGCCCTTCGAGCGCCTGACGATCCGCGAAGCGATCCTCAAGCACACCGATGCCGGTGATGGCGTGGACGACACCGCCTGGCTCATCAACGCCCTGCGCAAGCTCGGCCTGAGCGAAGAAAAGGACAAGCTCTCGCAGCGCAGCCTCGCCAGCCTGCAGGTCATGTACTTCGAGGAGACCGTGGAAGAGAAGCTCTGGCAGCCGACCTTCATCATGGAGCACCCGACCGAGATCTCGCCACTGGCGCGCGCCAACGACGAGCGCCCCGAGGTCACCGAGCGCTTCGAGCTGTACATCACGGGCCGCGAATTCGGCAACGGCTTCAGCGAGCTGAACGACGCCGAAGACCAGGCCGCGCGCTTCAACGCACAGGTGGCCGCCAAGGACAGCGGCGACGACGAAGCCATGTTCTACGACCACGACTTCGTGCGCGCCCTCGAATACGGCATGCCGCCCACCGGCGGCTGCGGCATCGGCATCGACCGCCTGATGATGCTGCTGACCGATTCGCCGAGCATCCGCGACGTGATCCTGTTCCCGGCGCTGCGCCGGGAAGGCTGACCCACCCGACGGGGACGCTGTCCGTGACCGACTTTCTCTGGCAAGACCGCGACAAGAAGGAATACGTCTACCCGTTCAACCCCAGGCCCGAGTGCCTGGACATGATCCAGCGTCCTCCCACGGTCGCCCTCGACATCGGTTGCGGCTCCGGTGGCGTGGGCCACGAACTGCGCCGGCGCCACCCCGGCTGCGAACTCTGGGGCTGCGAGTTCAACGCCTCGGCGGCGCAGGTGGCGCGCGAACATTTCGACAAGGTCGTCGAGCAGGACGTGGAAACCGTCGACTTCGCCGCGATGGGCCTCACGCGCCCCTTCGACCTCGTGTGCCTGTTCGACGTGCTCGAGCACCTCGTCAATCCGTGGCAGCTGCTCAGCGGCCTGAAGCGCATCGTCGCGCCGGATGCGCAGATATTGGTCAGCCTGCCGAACGCGTCCAACCTGCCGATGCTGTACGACGCCATGCGCGGGCATTGGCGCTACACCCACTGGGGCCTGCTCGACTTCACGCACCTGCGCTTCTTCACGGACTTCGATGCCCGCAAGATGTTCTACCAGACGGGCTTTCGCGTGATCGACCACCGGCTCGACTACCTCGGCGAAGGCCGCGGCATCTACGAGCGCCACCAGGCCGAGCCCTTCCCCCTGGTGCTGACGCTGGGCGGGCTCTCGCTGCAGGTCGCATCGGCCGACGACCTGGCCCGGCTGTGCGCCGACCGCAACCTTTATCTGCTCAGCCCGCACCACGGCGACTTCCGCGACGACAGCGAGCGCGAGATGGCGTCGAGCAGCTACCCCACGACCTATACCTTCGGCGGCTGAAGCGCGGCGCGCGCCGCCCGCTCAGCCCAGGCGCTTGGAGCGCGCGTCGACGTCCGCCATGTACACCGACCGGTAGGGCTCCCCGAGCCCCACGAAGTGCACCAGCAGGCTGTCGTCGCCTGCCAGGTGCGGCGGCGTGTTGATGCTCAGCAGGTCGGTCACGACCGCGTCGCCGATCAGGCCGTGTTCGCCCAGCACCACGTTCGTGTAGTACTGGTCGCCCTGGCTGGCGTACACGGTCGACTTGTCGTCGACGCCGGTGATGCGCTCCCACAATTGCGTGAGCAGTTCGAGGTTGCGCTCGGTGTGGCGGAACCCCATCACGCCCGAGTTGACGTCCCACGCGCCGATGTCCTTGGCGAACAGCAGGTCGCGGCCTTCGAGCAGCGGCTCGATGCGTTGGGTCTGGTTGACGAACAGCGTGTCGGCGTCGATCCAGACCACCCACTGGTGCTGCGCGAGATGCCGCTTCACGAGCCAGCTCTTCACCCAGGCGCCGCTGATCGACGGATCGAGCTCGTCCGGGATGGCGCGGTAGACGTGGTAGCCGTACCCGTGCCGCTCGCAGTAGCGCCGCACGTTGTGCTCCGACACGCGCGCGTAGTCGTTGATGTGGTGCGTGTAGAGCGTGACGAAGGCAATGGGCGCCTGCGGGTTGACGCATGAATACACGTCTTCCGAGATCGCCGGATAGGCCGGCGGCGGCAGCACGGGCTCGCCGTCGGTCAGCGCCGCGTTCACCCGGCGCACCAGCAGGCGCTGCAGGTTCGCGTCGTGCAGCAGCTCTTCCACCACGCGGCCCTCGGCATCCAGCTCCACCAGGGGCGCCAGGTGCACCACGAAGATGCGGGCGGTGAACCAGTTCGCGATGCGCCACGAGACGTTCACGTAGCAGTCGCCGATGAGCCCGTTGCACGACAGCATGCCAGCCGGACGCAGCAGCGCCGCGGCGTCGAGGCGGGGCGTGACGCGCGCCACCACCTGGCTCGCCGCCCGGATGAGCGCATGCAGCAGCGCACGGTTGGCCGCCGTGTTGCGCAGGATCATCAGGTTGACGAGCGGCAGGCCCTTGGGCCCGTCCACCACGAGCAGGTCGCGGCCTTCCAGCAGCGTTTCGACAGCCACCGGATGGAACAGCACCGAATCGCCGTCGAGAAAGAGCAGCCAGTCGCCTTCGTCGAGGCCGCGCAGGCGGCGCAGCATCTCGGCGTACTTCGCGCAGTCGCGCAGCGCGGGATGCCCGGCGCCCTCGCTCTCCACCCAGGCATGGGGGTAGCCGAAACGGCGGCAGTAGTGGCTGTGGTTGCGCAGCACCGGCTCGTCGAGCCGGTCGAAGAAGGTCAGGCACAGCGGCATCGACGGCGTCCGGGTGGGGTGGTCATTGGGGCGCAGTCTATCTCGCGCTCCGGCCGACCCTCTACACTCTTGGGCCCTCCGATTTCCTGCTTGAATGAATCCCCTACGCACCCCGGCCATCGGCATCGATTTCGGCACTTCGAATTCCGCGGTTTCCTTTGCCTCCCCCGGCGAGGCCGCGCGCCTGCTGCCCATCGAAGGCAGCGCCACCACCCTGCCGACCGCCCTCTTCTTCAACGCCGAGGACCGCAGCACGCACTTCGGCCGCGACGCCATCGCGCTGTACCTGTCCGGCGTCGAAGGCCGGCTCATGCGCTCGCTCAAGAGCCTGCTCGGCAGCCCGCTGATGCAGGAGAAGACCGCCGTCTACGACGGGCTGGTCAGCTTCGAGGACATCATCGCGCGCTTCCTGCACGAGCTGGTGACGCGCGCCGAACGCGAGCTGGGCCAGCGCCCCGAGCGCGTGGTCATCGGCCGCCCGGTGCATTTCGTCGACGACGACGCCAAGCGCGACCAGCGCGCCGAGGAAAGCATGCGCCACGCCGCGCGCGCCGCCGGCCTGCGCGACGTGTCCTTCCAGTACGAGCCCATTGCCGCAGCCTTCGACTACGAGCAACGCGTCACGCGCGAGTCGCTGATCCTGATCGTCGACATCGGCGGCGGCACCTCCGACTTCACCGTGGTGCGCCTGGGCCCCGAGCGCATGGCGCGCGCCGACCGCGCCGACGACGTGCTGGCCACCAGCGGCGTGCACATCGGCGGCACCGACTTCGACCAGCGCCTGAACCTGGAGCGCGTGATGCCGCTGCTCGGGCTGCGCCACCTCGGCCCGAGCGGGCGCGAGGTGCCCAGCAAGGTGTTCTTCGAGTTGTCGTCCTGGCACCTGATCAACTGGCTCTACGCCCCGAAGGCCGTGCGCCAGGCGCGCGAGCTGCGCACCAGCTACAGCGACCGCCAGCTGCACGACCGCCTGATGACGGTGCTCGAGGAGCGCCACGGCCACCGCATCGCCAGCGAGGTCGAGCAGGCCAAGATCAACGGCTCGGTCAGCGACGCCGAAGTGCAGATCGACCTGTCGTGCATCGAGGCGGGGCTGGCTTCCGCGCTGACGCCGACCGACATGGCGCAGCAGCTCGCGGCGCCGCTGGAGAACGTGGTGGCCTGCGCCCACGCCTGCGTGAAGCGCGCCGGCCTGCGCAGCGGCGACCTCGACGCCATCTACCTCACCGGCGGCTCGTCGGCCCTGCGCCCGTTCCAGCGGGCGCTGCGCGCGAGCTTCGCCGGCGTGCCGCTGATCGAGGGCGACCTGCTCGGCGGCGTGGCGGCCGGGCTCGCCTATTCGGCACGCACGGCGGGGTGAGCCACCGATGAAGTACCTGTCCGCGTACCCGCCCGCGCTGCTGGCGCAGGTGAGAGAGCTGATGGCGGCCGACAAGCTCGGCGCCCTGCTGCGCGGACGTTACGCCGGCCTGCACGACATCCGCACCGACCGCGCGCTGTACGACTACGCCTGCGAGCTCAAGGGCGAGTACATGCGCAAGGCCGAGCCGCTGGCCAAGGCGGTGTTCGACAACAAGCTGCATGTGGTGCGCCACGCGCTGGGCACCCACACCACCATCGCGCGCGTGCAGGGCAGCAAGCTCAAGACCAAGCGCGAGATCCGCGTGGCCAGCCTGTTCAAGACCGTGCCGCTCGAATGGCTGCGCATGATCGTCGTGCACGAACTGGCCCACACGCGCGAGAAGAACCACGACAAGCCCTTCTACGCGCTGTGCACGCACATGGAGCCCGAGTACCACCGCTTCGAGTTCGAGCTGCGCCTGTACCTGACGCACCTGGAAGCGGGCGGCGCGCCGCTGTGGCCCGCGGCCGTGGGCGTGCCAGGCGCGCCGGCTGCGGGCTGACCCGGTACAGTCGTCGCCCATGACCCTGCCACGGCTGCACTTCACGTCCCTGTCCGAAGACGCGGTCTGCGGCGACATCGTGCGGACCTATCGCCTGGCGGCCGAGCGGCTGGGCTACCCGACGAGCTACACGCCGGCGAACGTCGATCCCAGCGCGATCAACATCCTGTTCTTCTTCTGGGACACCCCCTGGGAGGGCATCGCGCCGCTTCACCCGAACTGCATCGTCGTCAACTTCGAGCCGATGGTCAAAGGCTCGCATGCCTGGAACGACCGTTACCTCGACCTGCTCCCGCGCTGCTACCTGTGGGAGTACAGCAAGACCAACTTCCATCGCCACCGCGAGCTCGGCTACCAGAACGCCGACTACGTGCCGCTGGGCTGGGAGCCCGACGCGGCCCGCATCCTGCCGTTGTCGGAAGTCCTGCCCGAGGAGGAGCGCGACATCGACGTCTGCTTCTTCGGCTCGTTCACGCAGCGCCGGATCGACGTACTTGAAGCGCTGATGGCGCGCGGCCTGCGCCTCGAGATGACGCGCGGCGGGTTCTGGACCCAGGCCGAGCGCGAAGACCGCATGCGCCGCGCCAAGGTCATGCTGAACCTGCACAACTGGGAAGCGTCCCGCGTGGTCGAGACGCCCCGGCTGTCGATCCTGCTGCGCCATCGCAAGGCCGTGGTCTGCGAGCTCTACCCCGACAGCGAGATCGACCCCGCCTTCCGCGATGCGGTGGTGGGCGTGCCCTACGACCAGCTGGTCGACACCGTGGTCGCGCTGGTCGCCGATGCGCCGCGCCGCGCGCAGCTCGAACGCGACGGGCTCGACACGCTCGAGCGGGCCTTCGCGCCGCCGGACATCGGCCCTGCACTCGAACGCTACTTCGCCTGGCGCGCCCAGCAGCCCGACCGCGTGCCGCCCGTGGCAATGCCGCGCGTGTCGGTCTGCCTGACACCCGACGGCACCCGCGACGACTGGCTGCAGGACCTGCGCGACTGGGCCGCACAGGCCGATGTGGCGCTGGAGCTGGTCGTGGTGGCGGCGGGTCTGCCTGCGTCAGCTGAAAGCGAGGCGCGCGCCATCGCCCCCGACCTGCGCTGGATCGCGCTCCCCGTGCCCTGCGACCGCGCCACCTTGCGCAACCTCGCGCTCACACAAGCCACTGGCGAGCACGTCGTCTTCGCCGATGCGGGCGACCGCGCCTTGCCCGGCCGCCTGCAGCGGCAGGCCGCGCTGCTCGCCGCCTGCCCGGACCTGGACATCGTCGGCTGCTGGAGCGAAACGGCGGCCGGGCCGCTGAAGTACGCCCAGCGGCACGACGAGATCGTGGCCGAAGCGCTGGGCCCCGAGCCGCTGCGGCTGTCGGCCTGCCTGGTGCGCCGCCGCTTCCTGGAACGCACCGGCGTGCGCCACGACCCCGAGTTCGCTGTCCATGATGCGCTGCAGATGCTGTGCCGCTGCATCGTGGCCGGTGCGCGCTTCGCGGTCATTCCCGAGCTGCTGCACCGCGCGGCACCGGTCGCGCCGCCGACTGACCTGGCGCACGCCGCTTCGCTCGCCATGCGGGCGCGGCGCGCGGTGCTGCGTCACTTGTTGCCGCGCAGCCGTGTGGAAGACATCGACCTCATCGCCCAGCTCTACGCGCACCTGTGGCCGCCGCAGCGCGACTTTGCCGAACAGTTGCTGCGCACCGTGGCGCAGGCCTGCGCGGCGCTTGCGCCCGTCGGCACGCCGCGGATCGACGCTGAAATGCTGACGCGCGCGCTGCGCACCGAAACCCTGCGGCTGCTGCAGGTGTTCTTCCAAGCCGCCTTGGCCGACAAGCCCTGGCTGGAGTCGCTGTTCGAGACGCCCGAGGTGGCCGCCTTGCTCGGCCCCGCGGCGAATCAGCTGCCGGTGCGGCCCTTCCGCGACTGAGCGCCGGCCAGCAGGCGTTGCGCCTGCACGTAGCGCGCCGAGGCCGTGAGCGCCTGCCAGCCGAGCGCGTCGTCGCCCGGCAGCAGTGACCGGCGCCGCGCCTCGCTGGCCGCATCGCCCTGCCAGCGCCCGTCGGGCGCCGCAGCCGTGAAGCCGTCGAGCATCTCGTCCAGCGGCCGGCCTTCGCCGATGCTCTGGTTGCACAGCAGCGCGAGGTCGCAACCCGCCGCGAGTGCCGCCAGCACGGCGTCGGTGTAGCTCAGCAATTGGCCGTCGATGTAGCGCCCGGCCTCCATGCTCAGGTCGTCGCTGAACACCACGCCGTCGAACGCAAAGCGCTGGCGCAGGATGTCCTTCAGCCATTTCTCGGAGAAACCGGCCGGCCGCTTGTCGACCTTCGGGTAGATCACGTGGGCCGGCATCACGGCCGCGAGCGTGCCGCCCAGCCAGTCGTAGGGCCGCGCGTCGTCGGCCAGGATGGCCTTCAGGCTGCGCCGGTCGACCGGAATTTCGACGTGCGAATCGGCCTGCACGAAGCCATGCCCCGGAAAGTGCTTGCCGCAGTTGCGCATGCCCATCTGCAGCATGCCGTGCATCACGCTCTTGGCGAGCAGCGCGACCACGCGCGGGTCGCGGTGGAAGCTGCGGTCACCGATCACACTGCTGCCGCCGTAGTCCAGATCGAGCACCGGCGCGAAGCTGAAGTCGACGCCGCAGGCGCGCAACTCGCCGGCCAGCACCTGCCCGGCCGCAGTGGCGACCTGCGTAGCGCGCAGGGCATCGTGCATCCACAGCTCGCCCAGGCTGCGCATCGAGGGCAGTCGTGTGAAGCCGTCGGTGCGAAAGCGCTGCACACGGCCGCCTTCGTGGTCGACGCAGATCAGCAGGTCGGGCCGGATCGCCTTGATCTCGGCGTTGAGCGCGGTCATCTGCGCGCGGTCCTGCCAGTTGCGGGTGAAGTGGATCACGCCGCCCACATGCGGGTTGGCAAGGCGCCGGCGGTCGGCGGAAGTGAGTTCGGTGCCGGCCACATCGATGAGGAGCGGCGCGTGGTTCAGGTCGGTCATGTCGGTCGATCGGTCGGCAAGGCGCAACGGCGCCGGAGATTTGGTCAGGCCTTTTCCACCACCACGAAGCTGGCGGCGTACTCGGTTTCGTCGGTGACGGTCACGTGCGCCGTCAGGCCCTGCGCCTCGAACCAGTCTTTCAGCTCGCCGTGCAACACGATCACCGGCTTGCCGCTGCGCAGGTTGGCGATCTCGCACAGGCGCCAGCTCATCGGCATGCGCATGCCCAGGCCGATGGCCTTGCTGAAGGCTTCCTTGGCGGAAAAACGCGTGGCGAGGTAGCTCAGGCCGCGCTTGGGCCAGCGCGCGGCGCGGGCCTGCCAGATGGCGAACTCGGCATCGCTCAGCACCCGGCGGGCGAAGCGTTCGCCCTGGCGCTCGAAGGTCGCCGCGATGCGGCGCACATCGCAGATGTCGGTCCCGATGCCGTAGATCATGCGGCGTCGGCGATGCAGCGCAGGTAGTCGCGGGTGGTCGCGGCGTACCCGAGTTCGAGCGCATCGGCGACGAAGGCATGGCCGATCGACACCTCGTGCACACCGCGCACGGCGCGCAGGAACGGCGTGAGGTTGTCGCGGCTCAGGTCGTGGCCAGCGTTGACACCCAGGCCCGCCGCGTGCGCGGCCTGCGCTGCGGCCACGTAGCGCGCGAGCACGGCGGCTTCCTGCGGCGTGCCGCGCGAGGCGGCATAGCCTTCGGTGTAGAGCTCGACGCGGTCGGCGCCCACGGCCTTGACGGCGGCCATCATCTCGGGGATCGGGTCCATGAACAGGCTCACGCGCACGCCCAGCGCCTTGGCTTCGGCGATCAGCGGGCGCAGGCGCTCGGCGTCCTCGGGGAAGCTCCAGCCGTGGTCGCTGGTCGACTGCGTTTCGCTGTCGGGCACGAAGGTGGCCTGGTGCGGCTTGAGTTCGCGCACGAAGTCCATCAGGTTGTGGAAGGGGTTGCCTTCGATGTTGAACTCGATGCCCGGCCAGTCCTTGGCGAGCAGTTCCGACAGGTCGCTCACGTCGTGCGCGCGGATGTGGCGCGCGTCGGGGCGCGGGTGCACGGTGATGCCCTGCGCGCCCGCGGCCAGGCAGGCCTGGGCCGCGCCCACCACGCTCGGGATGCCCAGGTGGCGCGTGTTGCGCACCAGGGCGACCTTGTTGAGATTGACTGACAGGGCCGTGGTACCGGCATCGCCCGAAGAAGTGCTCATAGTGCTTGCAGATCTCTCATCATTTGCCGCGTGCGCAGCGTGGTCACGCCGCAATGGTAGTTGAGCAAGGCCCGCAGCTGGTTGCGCAGGGCACTGTTGCTGCCGACGTTCATCGTCGCGACCTCGCGCAGGGTGGCGGTGAACGGGGTGCGGTCGTCGAGCACGCTCTGCAGCACCTGCCAGTCGGCGCCGGCCAGCGCGGCCTCGTCCTTGGCCGCCTGGCGCAGGCCGGCTTCGGGCACGAGGGTGTAGCGCGTGCGGGCCGCCAGCGGCTCCAGGGTGAGCGTCTGCACGTCGAGCGAGGGCAGCAGGCCGACCGAACGCAGCAGCAGCAGCTCGAAGGCGCGCAGCGCGGCGGCCTGCGTCGCGGCCTGGGCGCCCGCGTGGTCGCCGGCCAGCACCTGCACCACGCCGGCGTAGGCGTCGAACAGCGCCTCGTGCGCGTCGTCGCGCGCCAGCAGGCGCAGCAGCAGCTCGTTGACGTAGTAGCCCGAGAGCAGCGCCTCGCCGGTCGGCATGACGTGGCCGCCCATCCATTCAGCGCCTTTCAGCGTGCGGATCTCGGCGTCGCCGCCGTAGTTGAGCTGCAGCGGCTGCAGCGGCAGCAGCACGGGACGGAAATTGGAACTCGGCCGCTTCGCCCCCTTGGCCACGAGCGCGATGCGCCCGTGGTGGCGGGTGAAGACCTCGAGGATCAGGCTCGACTCGCTCCAGTCGTAGCGATGGAGCACGTAAGCCGGTTCATGCGAAACGCGATGAGCGGCAGCCACTTCATTCGTAGCCGAAGGAGCGGACGCGCGCCTCGTCGTCGGCCCAGCCGGAGCGCACCTTCACCCACAGCTCGAGGAACACCTTGGCGTCGGCCAGCTTCTCGAGCTCGACGCGGGTTTCCATGCCGATGCGCTTGATGCGCTCGCCCTTGTCGCCGATCACCATGGCCTTGTGGCCGTCGCGCTCGACCACGATGGTGGCGGCGATGCGCAGCAGGCGCTTCTGGCCCTTCTTCTGGGGCGGCTCTTCCTCGAACTTGTCGATGATGACGGTCGAGGTGTAGGGCAGCTCGTCGCCCGTGAGGCGGAAGAGCTTTTCGCGCACCAGCTCGCCGGCGAGGAATTTCTCGCTGCGGTCGGTGAGCTCGTCTTCGTCGTAGAACCAGGGCTGCTCGGGCAGGTATTTCTCGCAGATGCCGAACAGGCGCTCGACGTCCTTCGAGTTCTTGGCCGACATCGGCACGAACTCCGCGAAGCTGTGCTTGGCCTGCATCGTCTGCAGCCAGGGCGCGATGTCGCCGCGGCGGTGCACGTTGTCCAGCTTGTTGGCCAGCAGCGCCGTGGGGATGCCCTTGCCGAGCAGCTTGAGCACGCGCTCGTCGGCCGGCGTGAAGCTGCCGGCCTCGACCACGAACAGGATCAGGTCGACATCGCCCACCGCGCCCTGCACGGTCTTGTTGAGCGACTTGTTCAGCGCGTTGGCATGCAGGGTCTGGAAACCCGGCGTGTCGACGAACACGAACTGCGTGGCGCCCAGCGTGCGCATGCCGGTGATGCGGTGGCGCGTGGTCTGCGCCTTGCGCGAGGTGATGCTGATCTTCTGGCCGACCAGCGCATTGAGCAGCGTCGACTTGCCCACATTGGGCTTGCCGACGATGGCGATCAGGCCGCAGTGCTGCGGCCCGGTGGCAGGCGTGTCGCCTGCGGTGTCTTCGGGTCCCGCTGCGGGATTGGTTACATCGTTCATTCTGATTTCACGCGGCGCCGCGTGCCTTGAGCCGGATCAACATGGCGGCCGCGGCAGCTTGCTCGCCGGCGCGGCGCGAGCCGCCGATGCCGCGCTCGCGAAGGCCCAGCTCGGGCACCTCGCACTCGACATCGAAGGTCTGCTTGTGCGCTGCACCCAGCGTCGCTGCCACGCGGTACACCGGCAGCTTCATTTTGTGGCCCTGCAGCCATTCCTGCAATTCGGTCTTCGGGTCTTTCGCGGCGGCTTCCATGCGCGGATTGATCTCGACCGCCTCGTAGAGCCGGTGCACCAGCGCCTGCGCGGCGGCAAAGCCGGCGTCCAGGTAGACCGCGCCGATCAGCGCTTCGAGCGCGTCGGCCAGGATGGAGGGCCGGTTCGGGCCGCCCGAGCGGGCTTCGCCTTCGCCCAGGCGCAACAGCGGCGACAGCGCCAGTCCCAGCGCGAGCCGGTGCAGCGTGTCCTGCTTGACCAGGTTGGCCCGCACGCGCGACAGGTCGCCCTCGGGCAGTTCCGAGAGGCGGATGTACAGCAGGTGTGAGACGGCCAGGTTCAGCACCGAGTCGCCGAGAAACTCGAGGCGCTCGTTGTGGTCGGCCGAGAAACTGCGGTGCGTGAGCGCGAGCTGGAGCAGGCGCGGGTCCGAGAACGTGTACTGAAGGCGCGCCTGCAGCGCGACGAGGCTGCCGTCCACCTTCTTGTTCGACACCGCGGTCAGCGGGACGCGCCCTTGTATTTGAGCGTCAGGTAGGCCGGCCCGAACAGGGGGATCTCGCGCTCGTACGCATACGACACGACGACCTTGTCGCCCACCTTCTTGATCTCGAGGTCCCGGCCGCTGACCGACTTGAAGTCGTCGATGGCCTGGGCGCGGTCGAAGATCGCGCGGATCTCGGGCACCGTGGCGCCTTCCTTGGCCTTGTTGGCGGCCTTGTCGATGGCCTGCCATTCGATCAGCGTCGGAATGACCTGCGCGACGACGACGCCCGCGCAGCCCAGCACCGCCGCGACGAACACCAGGCCGATGAACGAGATGCCGCGCTGGTGCGCGGCACTGCCACGGACGGACCGACTGTTGGTTCTCATGCCCTCTTACCCCTCGAACAGTAACGTTGACTGTTGATTAATTATTGAAACGGACCGATGCGACCGAGATCGCCGAAGTTCATCCAGACGAAGAAGGCCCTGCCCACGATGTTCTTGTCCGGTACGAATCCCCAGAAACGGGAATCGGCCGAATTATCGCGGTTGTCGCCCATCATGAAGTAGTTGCCTTCGGGCACCTTGCACACCACGCCCTCGACCGAGTAGCGGCAGTTCTCGCGGAACGGGAAGTCGCTGGCACCCGGCACGAAGGCGGGGGCGTTCTCGTCGTTGAGGATCTTGTGCTGCTTGCCGCCGAGGTCTTCGTCGAACTGCTTCAGGATGCGCATCGACTCGCCATCGAGGTAGTCGGCGATCGGGGCCTTGCCCACCGGCTGGCCGTTGATCGTGAGCTTCTTGTTCAGGTAGGCCACCTCGTCGCCCGGAATGCCGACCACGCGCTTGATGTAGTCCATGCTGGGCTTGGGCGGGTAGCGGAACACCACCACGTCGCCACGCGCCAGCGGCGTGCCGTCGGTGATCTTGGTGTTGATGACCGGCAGGCGCAGGCCGTAGGTGAACTTGTTGACCAGGATCAGGTCGCCGGTCAGCAGCGTGGGCATCATCGAACCCGAGGGAATCTTGAAGGGCTCGTACAGGAACGAGCGCAGCAGGAACACGACCAAGATCACCGGGAAGAGGCCCGCGGTCCAGTCGAGCCACCAGGGCTGCATCAGCAGGCGTTCGCTGGCCTTGGCGTCGGTGGTGTCGACCTGGGTGATGCCCTGCCCCGCCAGCCGCGTGTTGCGTTCGGCGATGGAGCTCTCGAGCGTGGCGGCGGCGCGTTCGCGCTGCGGCAGGAAGTAGAAGCGCTCGGCCAGCCAGTAGACCCCGGTGACCACCGTGGCCACGAACAGCAGCAGCGCGAAGTTGCCTTCGAGCGCGCCGAAATACCAGGCGCCGACGTAGCTGGCGAACGCCGCGAGAACCAGGGTGGTGAGGTATGCCATGTTCGTGGTGATCAGTCTTCGACTTGCAGAATCGCGAGGAAGGCCTCTTGCGGGACTTCGACGGAGCCGATCTGCTTCATTCTTTTCTTGCCCGCTTTCTGCTTCTCGAGCAGCTTCTTCTTGCGGGAGATGTCGCCGCCGTAGCACTTGGCGAGCACGTTCTTGCGAAGTGCCTTGATTGTCTCACGCGCAATGATCGTGACCCCGATGGCCGCCTGGATCGCCACGTCGTACATCTGGCGCGAAATGATCTCGCGCATCTTCGACACCACCGCCCGGCCGCGGTACTGCGACTGGCTGCGGTGCACGATGATCGACAGCGCATCGACCTTGTCGCCATTGAGCAGGATGTCGACCTTCACCACGTCGGACGCACGGTACTCCTTGAACTCGTAGTCCATGGAGGCGTAGCCGCGGCTCACCGACTTCAGCTTGTCGAAGAAGTCGAGCACGATCTCGCCCAGCGGCATCTCGTAGGTCAGCATGACCTGGCGGCCGTGGTAGGCCATGTTCAGCTGCACGCCACGCTTCTGGTTGGCCAGCGTCATGACGGAGCCGACGTATTCCTGCGGCATGTACAGGTGCACGGTGACGATGGGCTCGCGGATTTCCGCCATCTTGCCGACGTCGGGCATCTTGGACGGGTTTTCGACCATGATCACTTCGCCGTCGTTGCGCACCACCTGGTAGACCACGCTGGGCGCGGTCGTGATCAGGTCCTGGTCGAACTCGCGCTCCAGGCGCTCCTGCACGATCTCCATGTGCAGCAGGCCCAGGAAGCCGCAGCGGAAGCCGAAGCCCAGCGCCTGGCTCACTTCGGGTTCGTAGCGCAGCGACGAATCGTTGAGCTTGAGCTTCTCGAGCGCGTCGCGCAGCGAGTCGTACTCGCTGGCTTCGGTCGGGTACAGGCCCGCGAACACCTGCGGCTGGATTTCCTTGAAGCCGGGCAGCGCCTCGGTGGCCGTGGCGGCGGCGCCGCCGGTACCGGGACGGATCAGCGTGACCGTGTCGCCGACCTTGGCCGCCTGCAGTTCCTTGATGCCCGCGATGATGTAGCCCACCTCGCCGGCTTCGAGCGACGCGCGCGCCTCGTTGGCGGGCGTGAAGACGCCGATGCTGTCGGCGTTGTACATCGCACCCGACGCCATCATCTTGATGCGCTCGCCCTTCACGAGGCGGCCGTCGACCACGCGCACCAGCATCACGACGCCGACGTACGGGTCGAACCAGCTGTCGATGATCATCGCGCGCAGCGGGCCGTCGGGATTGCCGCGCGGTGCGGGCATGCGCGCGACGATGGTCTCGAGGATGTCGTCGATGCCGACGCCGGTTTTTGCGGAGCACGGAATCGCGTCGGTCGCGTCGATGCCGATCACGTCTTCGATTTCGGTGCGCGCGTTGTCGAGGTCTGCGTTCGGCAGATCGATCTTGTTGAGCACCGGTATCACTTCGACGCCGAGGTCGAGCGCGGTGTAGCAGTTGGCCACCGTCTGCGCTTCGACGCCTTGCGATGCGTCGACAACGAGCAATGCGCCTTCGCATGCCGACAGCGAGCGGCTCACTTCGTACGAGAAGTCGACGTGGCCCGGCGTGTCGATCAGATTGAGGTTGTAGACCTGTCCATCGCGTGCCTTGTAGTGCAACGCGGCGGTCTGCGCCTTGATGGTTATCCCACGCTCTTTTTCGATGTCCATCGAGTCGAGCACCTGCGCTTCCATCTCGCGTTCCGCGAGGCCGCCGCAACGTTGGATCAAACGGTCTGCGAGCGTCGACTTGCCATGATCGATGTGCGCAATGATCGAAAAATTTCTGATGTGATTCATCAACGGGAACGCTTAAGTACTTGAATTGGCTCGGGCGCCGAGGGGCGGGGCCAAGAAAAAAGGGCGCGTCTTCTGGAGACGCGCCCTGAACCAACAAGCAATGGCAACTGCAGTAGTTGGAACTTCATTGTAGGCAAAAAGGGAAGCACGTACATCCGGGAACAGGGTCCAAAGGGCTCGTTGCAGGTCCACAACATCAAAGATACTCACAACTTATCAACAGGATCGGTGGAGCAGTAGCTGAACAACTTGTGGGCGATCTGTGGAGCACCGGTGGACGGCTGTGTGACATCTCGCATCGTGAAGGCCATCGCCCTCTTTATGCGCTGACTGGCCGCCAGGAGCTGTCTATTCTACCGAAATTCGTCCTTAGCCCTTTTATAAGTTAGTGATCGCAAACAAATCTTGACGTTTTCGAGGCCTCGGATTTTTTTAGAGGCCGGCGCCGAAGCGTCGTAAACACCTCGAAAAAATGGCCCCAAACCCGACTGCCGGGTGGGGCCACTTGACGCCGCCGCCGTATCAGCGTGCGGGTCGGATCAGGGCGTACTGCGCCCAGTCGCCCCGGCGGTAGAGCACGCTGAGCGACTTGGCCTTGTCCGCCTTGGCGACCGCCGCCTCGAATTCGCGGGCATTCGCCACCTCGAGATTGCCCACGGCCAGGATGACGTCACCCTCGCGCAGGCCGGCCCGCGCCGCAGCGTCGTTGGCGGCATCGACCTTCACGCCACCCTTCAGCTTGAGCTCTTTCTTCTGCGCATCGCTGAGGTCGCTGACCGCAAGGCCGAGCGACTTGAGGGCCGCGGAGGCAGACGGCTTCGCAGCCGGCTCGTCGCGGTCGGTTGCGCGCTTGGCGGGCTTGTCCGGCTCGATCTCGGCGATGGTCACGCTGAGGTCGCGCGAGCTGCCGCGGCGGAACACGGTCAGCGTGCTCTTGGTGCCCGGCTTGGTGTTGCCCACGAGACGCGGCAGGTCGCTCGGCTTCTCGATCGCCTTGCCGTCGAACTTGGTGATGACGTCGCCCGGCTCCACGCCGGCCTTCTCGCCCGGCGAACCGGCTTCGACACCGCGCACCAGCGCGCCCTGCGCCTTGCCCAGGCCGATGGCTTCAGCCACGTCCTTGGTGACCTGATCGATCTGCACGCCGATGCGCCCACGCGAGACGCGCCCCGAGGTGCGCAGCTGCTCGCTGACGCGGATCGCCTCGTCGATCGGGATCGAGAACGAGATGCCCATGAAGCCGCCCGAACGCGAATAGATCTGGCTGTTGATGCCCACCACTTCGCCGCGCATGTTGATCAGCGGGCCGCCCGAGTTGCCGGGGTTGATGGCCACGTCGGTCTGGATGAACGGGAGGTACTCGCCCGTGTCGCGCTGCTTGGCGCTCACGATGCCGGCGGTGACGGTGTTCTCCAGGCCGAAGGGCGAACCGATCGCCATCACCCACTCGCCGACGCGCAGCTTGGAGATGTCGCCCACCTTGACCGCAGGCAGGCCCGTGGCTTCGATCTTCACCACGGCCACGTCGGTGCGCTTGTCGGCGCCGATGATCTTGGCCTTGAACTCGCGCTTGTCGGGCAGCGTGACCAGCACCTCGGAGGCGTCTTCCACCACGTGCGCGTTGGTCATGACGTAGCCGTCGCCCGTCAGGATGAAGCCCGAGCCCACGCCGCGCGGACGCTCTTCTTCCTGCTGCGGACGGTTCGGGCGCGGCCCCTGGCGCGGCGTGCCCGGCAGCGGCTGGCCGAAGAATCGGCGGAAGAACTCCTGCATCTCCTCGTCCATCTCGCCGTTGCCGCCGCCGCGCTGCGCGACCTTCTCGACGGTGCGGATGTTGACCACGGACGGACCGACCTGGTCGACCAGGTCGGTGAAGTCGGGCAGCGTGCGCGTCTGTGCATGCACCGACTCGACCGGCAGGAAAGTGGCGCCGGCCGTCAGCGCCAGCGCAAAGGCCAGCAGACCGGAACGAAGCTTGTGTCCCTCGACTTTGAACATCATCGGTTGTCTTTCAAAAAGAACAGAGCTGCAAATAACGACAGAGGCTATGAGTACCCGGCGCCGGCTTGGTTCAGCCCGAACGCCTGCACGGCGTCAGCCCATCGCCCGTCAGCGCGTGCGCGCGAGGCTCTGGGCAAAGGCATTGAGCGTCTGCTGCGGCACCTCGCCGACCGCGGTCAGCCACCAGTCGCTGGCCGGTGCGGGCAGTCGCCGGCGGATCGCGTTGGTGGCGCCGATGGTCAGCACGCCGTCGCCCGGCGTGCGCGTGGGATCGTAGCGTTCGATGAAGAGCGAGACCGTCGCCAGGCCGTCGGAGAAGGTCCACTGGACGGTGGTCGCCTCGGGCTTGGGCGGCTTGCCGTCGCCGGCGGGCAGCGCGGGGCGCCGGAAGAAGCTTCGGGGCTTGAATCCGGCCACGGGTGTGCGCAGCATCCAGCCTTCGTCCTGCGCCGTGCTGCGCTCGAGCTCGAGCTTCTCGATGCGGTAGCCGCTCGTGTTGGCCATCATCTGCGCCAGCGCCTGCGCCTTCACGGGCGCATCGAGCTGCAGCTCGGAGAACGCCGACTGCTCGACCACGCGGGTGTCGCTGTCGACGGTCTGGAGTTTCACCACGAGGCCGGAGCGTCGCTCGCTCCAGATGCGGTAGCCGAAGCGCAGGCCGTCGCGCGGCACCAGCTGCACCACGTCGGCATCGAAGCCCGCGACGCGGTCCTTGCCGATGGCGCGCACGTCGTAGTAGTCGCCCACCGACGAATCGGGCTTGTCGGGCAGGTTGGGGAAGAGGTCGAGGTTCTCGCGCTTCTCGACCTTCACGACCTTCGCCTCGGGCAGGAAGGTCATCACGTTGCGGTTGCGCCGGAAGGTCGAGCGCGGCGGGCCCGACAGCGCTTCGATGCGTTCCAGCTGGTGATCGCCGTCGCGCACATGCCAGATGCGCGCGCTCGACAGATCGCCACCTGGCGCCGACACCACGAAGGTGCCCACGTAGCTGCGCTGCCGTGCGCCCGCATGCATGCGCTGCAGCCACTCGGTCACGCCCATGGCCGGCGGTTCGTCGGTCTGCGCCGAGGGCACGCTCTTCGTGTTCGCCGCACCGTAGCGGGTCTGCGCGGTGGCCATCTGCCCCAGGCAAAGAACAGCAAACGCGAGCACCAGGGTGCGTGCGGAAATCGGCATGTGAACAACGGTCATTGCAGGCGGCGACGGTCGCGCAATCAGCGCGTGGGGCCCTCGAAGGTGGCGTTGCGCAGGAAACCGGACGGCATTTGCGATGCACCACCGGCCTGCTGGTGGGCTTCGAGCAGCTGGTCAAGGCGCGGATCGCGCAGCATGACCTGCGGATTGCCATTGCCGACCAGCACGCGGGTCGGCGTCAGGGCGCCGTTGCCTGGCAGCTCGCTGCCGCCGGCCGCGGCCGCCAGCACCGAATTCGCCACGGGCGGCTGCACCGCGGCCAGCTGGGCACCGCCGTTCGGCACCGCGGCGCCGTTGCCGACCAGCGTCCAGCTGATGGCCGCCACGGCCATCAACGACGCGGCGCCGGCCACCAGCTTCCAGCGGAACACCGGCTCGTTGGCCGCCTCAGCGCGTTGCCGAACGGGCATCGCGGCCGGCACGGCGGCCAGCGGCGCCACGGCCGCGGGCGGAGCGATCACGACCGGCTCCTGCGCCAGCCGCTGCTGGAAACGCGCCAGGAAGGCCGAGGTGTCGCTGCAGCGCGAATGCGCCGACGAGCGCAGCACATCGCCCACCACGTGGTAGGCGTGCCAGGCGTCGCGCGAGTCGTCCTCGGCGCAGACGGATTCGATCGCACGCGCGAACGCCTCGCCCTGCAAATGGCCGTCCGCCAGTGCGGACACCTGTTCCCGAACCGTCATCGTCTGATTCATGTCATTCACCTGCTGATCTACCAACGCTTGCCGGACTGGTTGTCCAGCAGCGGCTTGACCCTGGCCGAAATGGCCTCGCGCGCCCGGAAAATACGCGAGCGCACCGTGCCGATCGGGCAATCCATGACCTCGGCAATCTCTTCGTAACTCATCCCCTCGATCTCGCGCAGCGTGACCGCCTGGCGCAGCTCGGTGGGGAGCGCTTCCATGGCAGCCTCGACGGCACTGGCGATTTCGTTCGCCGCCATGACCGATTCGGGGGTTTCATCGCTGGTTGGTTCGTTTCCAGGACGGTAAGTTTCATCTTCGTCATCCGAGGACGAACGCAGTGCGCTTTCGGAGACGGTCGGATCGCGCTTCATGTCCACCAGCGCCTTCTTGGCGGTGTTCACTGCGATCCGGTACAGCCAGGTGTAGAACTGCGCCTCGCCGCGGAACTGGTGCAGCGCGCGGTAGGCGCGGATGAAGGTTTCCTGGGCGATGTCCTCGATCAGGTCGACATCGCGCACCATGCGTCCGATCAGGCGTTCGATGCGGCGCTGGTACTTGATGACCAGCAGCTCGAACGCCTTCTGGTCGCCCGCGACGGTGCGCTGGACCAGCTGGAAATCGACCTCACCCGGGCGCGGCGCCTGCGCCGCCTCATCGGGCAGCGCGGACTCCGGAGGCACGGGAGGCAAAGAAGTGGTCATCGAAACGGGTCAGGGCGCGTCGGCCGGAGCGGTCGCGCGCCAGGGATCGCCGGCCGGCTCGGCCGCCGGGGGCCGCGCATAGACCGCACGGCGCACGTCGCGCCAGCGCTCGGGCATGGCCCGCTGCTCGAGCCAGACCCAGCGGGCCGCGCGGCCGGGTTCGGCCAGGCGGACCAGCAGCAGCGACTGGAAATCGAGCGCCACCACGGCGCGCGCGGCGAGCACGCCGCGCGTCGGATCGGCACCGGTCAGCGACCAATGCGATCCATCGAAATGCAGCGTCGCCACCCCGTCGCGCCGCAGGCCGAAACCTGCCGCGACACCGGAAAAGACGACGCTGAGGAGCAGTAACAACTGGCGCCAGCCATTGCTATCGAACAGATAGCAGGCTGCGCCGGCGCAGCAGACGCCCAGAGTCCAAAGGGCCAGAAGAATCCGGGTCGCGCCGCGGGTGCGCCCCACCGGATAGGTCACCGACGGTGCGCTGTGCATGGGAGAGCGACGCTCAAGCGCGCTTGAACACCAGCGTGCCGTTGGTGCCGCCGAAGCCGAAGTTGTTCTTGACCGCGACATCGATCTTCAGATCGCGCGCCTCGTTGGCGCAGTAGTCGAGATCGCACTCCGGATCCTGGTTGAAGATGTTGATCGTCGGCGGGCTCTTCTGGTGATGCAGCGCGAGCACCGTGAACACCGATTCGATGCCGCCCGCGCCGCCCAGCAGGTGGCCGGTCATGGACTTGGTCGAATTGACGACGAGCTTCTTCGCGTGATCGCCGAACGCCAGCTTGACCGCATTGGTCTCGTTGAGGTCACCGATCAGCGTCGAGGTGCCGTGCGCGTTCAGGTACTGGACCTCGTCGGCGTTGACACCCGCATTGGCCAGCGCCATCGCCATCGAACGGCGCGGGCCGTCGACGTCGGGGGCGGTCATGTGGTACGCGTCGCCCGTCATGCCGAAGCCGGAGACTTCCGCGTAGATCTTGGCGCCGCGCGCCTTGGCGTGTTCGTACTCCTCGAGCACCAGCACGCCGGCGCCCTCGCCCAGCACGAAGCCGTCGCGGTCCTTGTCCCACGGACGCGAGGCCGTGGCGGGATCGTCGTTGCGGGTGCTCAGCGCGCGAGGCGCGGTGAAGCCACCGATGCCGAGCGGAGAGATGGTCGATTCGGCGCCGCCCGCGATCATGACGTCGGCATCGCCGTACTCGATCATGCGTGCCGACGTGCCGATGGCATGCAGGCCGGTGGTGCAGGCGGTCACGACGGCGATGTTCGGGCCCTTGAAGCCGTACCTGATCGAGACGTGGCCCGAGATCATGTTGATGATCGACGCCGGCACGAAGAACGGCGAAATGCGACGCGGGCCGCGGCTCGCGTACTCGCCATGCGTCTGTTCGATCATCGGCAGACCGCCGATGCCCGAACCGATGTTGCAGCCGATGCGCACGGCCTTTTCATAGGACAGCGCGTCGCCGGTCGGCAGTCCGCTGTCCTGCACCGCCTGGATGGCGGCGGCGAGTCCCAGATGAATGAAGCGGTCCATGTGACGCGCTTCTTTCTCCGAGATGTATTGGGTGATGTCGAAACCCTTGACCTCACCGGCGAACTTGCAGGCGAAGGCGCTTGCATCGAACGCGGTGATGTTCGCAATGCCCGACTTCCCGGCCAACAGGTTGGTCCAGGATTCGGTTGCGGTGTTTCCGACAGGAGCGATGCAACCGAGTCCGGTCACGACGACGCGGCGTTTGGTCATGCCGGCAAACCTTTCTGGAAGCGCTGGACAGCTGCCGAGCGGCGCGGGCGGTTGAAAAAAGAGCCGCCGGCCGTCGTTGCAGTGTCAGCTGGCCGATCAGGCCTTTTGATTCTTGGTGGCGTAGTCGACGGCGTTCTGCACCGTCGTGATCTTCTCTGCGTCTTCGTCCGGGATCTCGATGCCGAACTCGTCTTCGAGTGCCATCACGAGTTCGACCGTGTCGAGCGAGTCAGCGCCGAGGTCGGCCACGAAAGCCTTTTCGTTCGTCACTTGGGACTCTTCCACGCCGAGCTGCTCGGCGATGATTTTCTTGACACGTGCTTCGATATCGCTCATTTGATTCCCTCTAAGGGTTGTAGGTAACTGGTGGATTTTAGCCGGGCGGCCCGTGGCATTTGCCCCGCGCTCCGGTACGGAAAAAGATTGCGCCTTTCGGCTACATGTGCATGCCGCCGTTGACGTGCAGTTCCTGCCCCGTCACGTACGAGGCCTGCGGCGATGCGAGGTAGGCCACCGCATGCGCGATGTCGGCCGGCTTGCCCAGGTGGCCCAGCGGGATCTGCGAGAGCAGCGCCTGTTGCTGGGCTTCCGGCAGGCTGGCCGTCATGTCGGTTTCGATGAAGCCCGGCGCGACGCAGTTGACCGTGATGTTGCGGCTGCCGAGTTCGCGGGCCAGCGCACGGGTCATGCCCGACACGCCGGCCTTGGCGGCCGCGTAGTTGGCCTGGCCGGCATTGCCGGACGCGCCCACCACGCTCGTGATGCTGATGATGCGGCCATAGCGCTGCTTCATCATCGGGCGGATCACCGCGCGCGAGAGACGGAAGACGGCCTTGAGGTTGGTGTCGAGCACCGCATCCCAGTCGTCGTCCTTCATGCGCATGGCGAGCGTGTCGCGCGTGATGCCGGCGTTGTTGACCAGCACATGGATCGCGCCGTAAGCCTGCACGATCTCGTCGATCAGGGCTTCGACAGCAGCGCCGTCGTTCACGTCGAGCGCACGGCCGCGGCCGTCGAACGCGCTCAGCGCCTGGGTGATCTTGGCGGCGCCGTCATCGGTGGTGCCGGTGCCCACGACCTTGAGGCCGCGCTGCGCGAGTTCGAGCGCAATGGCGGCGCCGATGCCGCGCGTTGCGCCGGTGACCAGGGCGACCTGGCCTTCGAATTTGGGAGTGCTCATAAAAGAGAAAAAGTATCGGGGCCTGGCGGCGTTCAGCCGGCGAGCGATTGTCGGACGTCCGCGAGGGTGGCCGGGTCGTACACCGACGCGGCTTCCAGTTCGGGGGCGATGCGCTTCACCATGCCGGCCAGCACCTTGCCGGGACCGCACTCGATGATGGCGGCTACACCGCGCAGTTTCAAGGCCTGAACGCTCTCGACCCAGCGCACCGGACCGGCGGCCTGGCGCACCAGGGCGTCGCGGATGCGGTCGGCATCGGTCTCGACGGCCACGTCGATGTTGTTGAGCACCGGAATCTGCGGCGCGGCCAGCGCCACGCTCGCGAGCTTCTCGCGCAGGGCTTCGGCCGCGGGCTTCATCAGGCTTGAATGGAACGGCGCCGACACCGGCAGCGGCAACGCGCGCTTGGCGCCGTTGGCCTTCAACAGCTCGCAGGCCTTGTCGACCGCAGCCTTGCTGCCGGCGATCACGGTCTGCATCGGATCGTTGAAGTTCACGGCCTCGACCACCTCGGCGCTGCCGGGGCCGAACGTGGCGGTGGCTTCGGCGCAGCCGGCGACCACCTTGTCGGACGCCATGCCAAGGATCGCCGCCATCGCGCCGACGCCGACCGGCACGGCCTGCTGCATGGCCTGCGCACGGAAACGCACCAGCGGTGCGGCCTGCGAAAGCGTGAGCACGCCCGAAGCCACCAGCGCCGAATACTCGCCCAGCGAATGGCCGGCCACCACGGACGGCGCGGCGCCACCTTCGGCCAGCCAGGCACGCCAGGCGGCCACGCCAGCCACCAGCATCACGGGCTGCGTGTTGGTGGTGAGCGCCAGCTCTTCCTTGGGACCGTTCTTGATCAGTGCACCGATGTCTTCGCCCAGCGCTTCAGAGGCTTCGCGCAAGGTCTCGACCACGGCCGGGTGATCGCCCCAGGCGTCGAGCATGCCGACCGCCTGCGAGCCCTGACCCGGAAAGACAAAAGCAAAGGATTTCATTGTTGTTTCTTCGTCACCGCGCCGACGCCCGCTTCGGGGCGCCGCGACGCACTACAGATTCAATAGCACCGCGCCCCAGGTGAAGCCACCGCCCACGCCTTCCAGCATGAGGGTCTCACCCTTCTTCACCTTGCCCGAGCGCACGGCTTCGTCGAGCGCCAGCGGGATCGAGGCGGCCGAGGTGTTGCCGTGCTCGTGCACCGTGACGACCAGCTTCTCGCGCGGCAGCTTCAGCTTCTTGGCCGTGCCTTCCATGATGCGGATGTTGGCCTGGTGCGGGATCAGCCAGTCGATGTCGGCCTCGGTCTTGCCGGCCTTGGCCAGCGTGGCGCGCGCGGCATCTTCGAGCACGCGCACCGCCAGCTTGAAGACGGCCTGGCCGTCCATGTGCAGCAGCGGCGTGCCGAGCACGTTGCCGCCCGACACATGGCCCGGCACGCACAGGATGCCGACGTGCTTGCCGTCCGCATGCAGGTCGCTGGCCAAGATGCCAGGTTCGTCGGAAGCCTCGAGCACCACCGCACCCGCGCCGTCGCCGAACAGCACGCAGGTGGTGCGGTCGTTGAAGTCGAGGATGCGGGAGAACACTTCGGCGCCGATCACCAGCGCGCAGCGCGCGGTGCCCGTGCGGATCATCGCGTCAGCCACCGTCAGTGCGTAGACGAAACCGCTGCAGACCGCCTGGACGTCGAAGGCCGGGCAGCCGGCGATGCCGAGCTTGTGCTGGAGGATCGCGGCCGACGACGGGAACACCATGTCGGGCGTCGAGGTCGCGACGATGATCAGGTCGACGTCGCTCGCCTTGCGGCCGGCGGCTTCCAGCGCGTGTTTCGCGGCTTCGAGGCCGAGATCGCTGCTGCTGACATCGGGCGCCGCGAAGTGGCGCGCGTGGATGCCGGTGCGCTCGACGATCCACTGATCGGAAGTTTCGATGCCGCGTGTCGCCAGATCCTTGGCAAGGTCGTCATTGGTGACGCGGCGGGGGGGCAGGTAGCTGCCGGTGCCGGTAATGCGCGAAAAAGGGGTCATCAAGCGTGAAGGGCTGTCGCGTCGGCCGGCACCGCCGACTCCTGCCGCGCGAGCAAAGGCGCGGCGTGGGCGATGCGGGCCCGCACGCGATCGAGCAGGTTGTTGCGAGCGGCATCATAAGCGCGATCCAACGCATGGCCGAAAGCCACTTCGTCGGCCGAGCCATGGCTCTTGAACACCAGCCCGCGCAGGCCCAACAGGGCCGCGCCGTTGTAGCGACGATGATCCAGGCGACCTTTGAACGCTTTTAGAACCGGGTAAGCAACAATAGCCACCAGTTTCGTGAAAATGTTTCGCGAAAACTCGACGCGAATGAACTCGCCGATCATCGACGCGACGCCTTCGCTGGCCTTCAGCGCCACGTTGCCGACAAATCCGTCGCACACGACGATGTCGGTCGTGCCCTTGAAAATGTCGTTCCCTTCGACGTTGCCGTAGAAGTTCAGATCCTTGGAGTTGGCAGCTGCACGCAGCAGTTGACTGGCCTTCTTGATGGTTTCGCTGCCCTTGATGGCTTCTTCGCCAATATTGAGCAAGCCGACCGACGGCGATTCGTTGCCGGTCAGCGCCGAAACGAGCGCCGAGCCCAGCACGGCGAACTGAAGCAGATCCTCAGCGTCGCAATCGACGTTCGCACCAAGATCGAGCACGGTGGTCGCCCCGCCCTTCACATTGGGCAGCTGCGGCGCGATGGCAGGACGATCGATGCCGTCGAGCGTCTTGAGCAGATAGCGTGCAATCGCCATCAATGCGCCCGTGTTGCCGGCAGATATCGCCGCTTGCGCCGCGCCATCCTTGACCTGCTGGATCGCGACGCGCATCGAAGAGTCTTTCTTCTTGCGCAGGGCGATTTCGATGGGATCGTCCATGCCGACCACTTCGCTGGCCGGCACGATGCGGGCGCGCGGATGGTCGGCAAACCCCGTCAATGCGGCCGGCGCACCGACGAGCAGCAACGAGGCTTCGCTGTGCCGCTCGAGAAACGCGCGGCAGGCCGCGAGCGTGACACGCGGCCCATGATCACCCCCCATGCAATCCACGGCGAGCGTGATTGCGGCGGGCGCAGCAGTGAGTTCGGGAGAAAAAGGCGCAGCCATCAAAACAAAGGCCCGACGCTACAGCAAAAGTAGCTTCGGGCCTTGGCCTTGGGATTCGAGATCAGGCTTCGGACTTGTTCTTGAGCACCTGACGGCCGCGGTAGAAACCGTTCGGGCTGATGTGGTGGCGCAGGTGCGTTTCGCCGGTGGTGGGCTCGACAGCGATGCCGGGCACGCCCAGGGCGTTGTGGGAACGGTGCATGCCGCGCTTGGAAGGCGACTTCTTGTTTTGCTGGACGGCCATGATGGCTCCTGGACGGTTAGGTGGGTGACTGGATGCGGGCTCAAGCGGTGGCAATGAGACGAAAGCTCCGGCGGCATGCATGGAATGCCACGTTCTGCCTTTGCCTTGTATGCATTGCTGCTCACGGCGGCGCGCGCGAAGCCCATGATTATAGCCCAGCCAGAGAGAAAGGGCTACTTACCCTCTTCGGGCTTGCGCGGACGCAACGCGCCGAGCACGGCAAAGGGGTTCGGCTTGGCCTCCTCGGCCGCCTGGAAATCGTCGTCGCTGGAGGACAGGCGCACCGGGGTCGGGCACACGTCGTGGACCGGCATGACGGGGATTTCCATCAGCAGCTCGTCCTCGATCAGCCCGCGCAGGTCGAAGTCGCGGCTGACGACCAGCAGGTCTTCGTCGGACTCCTCGTCTTCCGCCTCGGCCGTGGCCTCGTCGGCCACGAAACGGAACCAGCGGTCCACGAACAGTTCGGTATCGACCGGCGACAGGCAGCGCTGGCAGACCAGGGGCACGGTGGTTTCGACATCCAGGTGCAGCCAGGGCGTCGCCTTGCCGTCGGCGCCGGGGCGCTCTTCACCGGTCGCTTCCCAGCGGACCACGGCGTCGGTGGCCGGCGTCGCCAGTTCGGCGACCAGGCGCGCGAAACCCGGGACCGGATCGGCGCCTTCCAGCGTGGCGGCCGCCGCGGTGAACGCGGGCACATTGAGCCTTTCGGGGGCAAATTCTCTCTTCATCTGCCCCAGTCTAGCGCGCCGGCCGGCCTCCCAGGCGAGCAACCCGCCGAGCCGGTCGGGTCCGGTCGCTCACGCACAATCGCTGCATGCAACGCACCGTGATCCTCGCCTCGACCTCGCGCTACCGGCGCGAACTGCTCACCCGCCTCCATCTGCCCTTCGAGGTGCACGCCCCCGAAGTCGACGAAACCCCACTCGACGGCGAAACGCCCCGCGCGCTGGCCGAGCGCCTGGCACTGGAAAAGGCCAACGCCGTGGCCGCGCGCTTTCCCGACGCGGTGGTGATCGGCTCCGACCAGGTCGCCGACCTGGCGGGCGACGCGCTCGGCAAGCCCGGCGACCACGCACGGGCCACCGCCCAGCTGCGCCGCATGCGCGGCCAGACGCTGATCTTCCAGACCGCCGTGGCCGTCGTTTGCCACGCCACGGGCTTCGTCCAGCGCGACATCGCCCCCGTGCGCGTGGTGTTCCGCGACCTTTCCGACACCGCCATCGAGCGCTATCTATTAGCCGAACAGCCCTACGACTGCGCCGGCAGCGCCAAGAGCGAAGGCTTCGGCATCGCGCTGCTCGACGCCATCGACAGCGACGACCCCACCGCGCTGGTCGGCCTGCCCCTGATCCGCACCTGCCGGATGCTGCGTGCCGCGGGAGTCGACCTGCTGTGACCACAAAAGGCAAGCTCTACCTCGTCCCCGCGCCGCTCGATTTCGGCTGCGACCTCCAGGCCCCTCTGCAGGACGCCCTGCCGCTGGGCACGCTGCAGGCCGCCGCCGGCATCACGCACTGGATCTGCGAGAACGCCAAGTCGGCCCGCGCCTACCTGAAGCGCGTCGACGCCGTCGCCCCGCTCGCCGCGCCGCTGCAGGCGCAGGACATCCAGGAACTGCCGCGCGAAGTGCACAAGAAAGGCGACCACGCCGGCCAGTTCGACGCCCGCCCGCTGCTCGCCGCCGCGCTCGAAGGCCACGACATCGGCCTGCTGAGCGAAGCCGGCATGCCCGCCGTGGCCGACCCCGGCTCGTCGGTGGCGCGCGCCGCGCACGACCTGGGCATCACCGTCGTGCCGCTCACCGGGCCGGTGTCTTTGCTACTGGCCCTCGCAGCAAGCGGCCTGAACGGACAAAACTTCGCCTTCGTCGGCTACCTGCCGCAGGACGGCGGCGAACGCCAGGCGCGCATCCGCGAACTCGAGGCGCTCGCGCTCAAGACCGGCCAGACGCAGCTCTTCATCGAAACGCCGTACCGCAACGCCGCCCTGCTGCAGGCGCTGGTGCAGACGCTGCAGCACAACACCCGCCTCGCCGTCGCGCGCGGCCTGACGCTCGCCACCGCGCAGGTGCGCAGCGAGACGGTGAAAGCCTGGCGCGCCGCCAAGCCGCAGGCCACGACCGACGAGCGCCTGCCCGCCGTGTTCGCGATCGGGCGCTGAGGGTGGGGCCGGGCGTCACGGCCGGTACGCGCTGGGCGTCGCGCGCCCAGTTCTTCGCGTCGGGCTTCATCTTCGCGACCTGGGGCGTGCACGTGCCGACGGTCAAGGCGCACTACGCCATCGACGAGGCGCAGCTCGGGCTCGCCATGCTCGCGGCGGGCGCCGGCGCGATGGTCGGCCTGACCAGCGCCGGGCGCTGGATCGGCCGCCACGGCCCGCGCCGCATGGCCGCGCTGTGCGGCTGCGTCTACGCACTGCTGATCGCCGGCCTGATCGCGATGCCCGGCTATGCCGCGCTGCTGGGCCTGCTGGCGGTGTTCGGCCTGGTCACCAGCGTGTTCGACGTGGCGATCAACACCGAGGCCGCACAGCTCGAGTTGCGCGGCAATCAACCGTTGATGAGCGGCATGCACGGCATGTTCAGCCTCGGCGGTATGGTCGGTGCCGCGAGCGGCAGCGCGGCGCTGGCCGCCGGCATGGCGCCGCAGACCCACTTGTGGACCGTGGCCGTGGTGATGATCGGCGTGGTCGCGATCGCGGCAACGCGCATGCTGCCCACGCCGGCTGCCCCCGCCGACGGCGCGGCCGCAGCGGACCATAGCTTTCGCCTGCCGCGCGGCGTGCTCGCGGTGCTTGGCGTGCTGGCCGCGCTGGGGCTGATCGCCGAGGGCGCCATCTACGACTGGAGCGTGCTCTACATGCAGCAGGAACTGGGCAGCCCGCAGCAGCAGGCCGCGCTGGCCTATGCGAGCTTTTCCGCCGCGATGGCAGCCGCACGTTTTGGCGGTGATGCGATGCGCGCCCGTTTCTCACCCACGGCCTTGCTGCGCGGCAGTGGCCTCCTCGCGGCGGGGGCGATGACGCTGGTATTGCTGACCGACCTGCCCTGGCTCGCACTGCTCGGCTTCGCAGGCGTCGGCGTTGGTTTCGCGAATGTGGTGCCGATCCTGTTCGGCGCCTCGGCCCGCGTGCCGGGCGTGGCGCCCGCCAATGGCATTGCCGCCGTGTCGGCCATCGCTTACCTGGGGTTCATGGCAGGGCCCGCGGTGATCGGCCTGCTGGCGCGGGTCAGCTCGCTGACCGCCGCGCTCTATGTGGTGGTGGCCTTTGCCGCCGCGCTGGCGGCCTCGGCCCGGTTCACCGGCAGCGGCGACAGCAGCGCCGCCTGAAAAAAAGCCGCGCTCAGCGCAGCGCCGGCGAAGTCTTCAGCGCACTCACCGAGGCCGCGCCCATGGCGGCGCCGAACTTCTTGGCCAGCTTCTCGGCCACGTTGTCGCGACGCGTGTAGTCGATGACTTCCTCGGCCTTGATCACCTCGCGTGCCACGAAGTCGACGTTGCCCAGTTGGTCGGCCAGGCCGAACTCGACGGCCTGCTCGCCGCTCCAGAACAGGCCGCTGAACAGGCCCGGGGTATCGAGCTTGAGGCGGTCGCCGCGGCCGGTCTTCACCACGTTGATGAACTGCGTGTGGATCTGGTTGAGCATCGACTGGGCATGCGCACGCTGCGCGTCGTTCATCGGGCTGAACGGGTCGAGGAAACCCTTGTTCTCACCGGCCGTCAGCAGCCGGCGCTCGACGCCGACCTTTTCCATCACGCCGGTGAAGCCGAAGCCGTCCATCAGCACGCCGATGCTGCCGACGATGCTGGCCTTGTCGACGAAGATCTTGTCGGCGGCAGCTGCGATGTAGTACGCCGCCGAGGCGCAGGTCTCTTCGACCACCGCGTAGACCGGCTTCTTGTGCTTGGCCTTCAGGCGCTTGATCTCGTCGTTGATGATGCCGGCCTGCACCGGGCTGCCGCCGGGCGAGTTGATCAGCAGCACCACGCCCTTGGCGCCTTCGTCCTCGAAGGCCGTCTTCATGGCGGCGATCACGAACTCGGCGCTGGCGTCGCCGCCGTTGGCGATCTCGCCCTTGATCTCGACGACGGCCGTATGGGCCGTGGTCTTGGCGGTGCTGGGCGTGCTGCGCGAGAACGCAAACCAGGCCAGGAACACGAAGAAGGCCAGCCAGCCCAGGCGCACGAAGGTCTTCCAGCGGCGCGTGGCCTTCTGCTCATTCAGGGAGGCGAACGCGAGTTTCTCGAGCGTGGCGCGCTCCCACCCGGGGCGCTGCGTGGGATCTTGGGCCATGGTGCGGGGGCTGTCTTGGGATGTCGTGAGGGGGACGGCCGGCTCCAGCGGTTCGAAACCCTGGGGTTCCCTGCGATTCGGATCGGTCATGTCAGAAGGAAAGAGGTTGGAGGTTCCAGTCAGTATGCCAGTGCACCACGCCGTCTTCTTCGCTCAGCGCGATCTTCACGAGCCCGCCGCGGCAGGGTCCGCCCGCGCATTCGCCGGTGTCGGGCTTGTAGACAGCGCCGTGGGTGGCGCACAGCAGCCACTGGCCGCTGTCGTCGAAGAAGCGGTCGGGCTGGAAGTCCATCTCCATCGCCACATGGCTGCAGCGGTTGAGGTACGCATGCGGCAGGCCCTCGAAGCGCACCGCGAAGGCACGGCAGGTTTCGCCGCCGTGGACCACGTCGAAGGGCACGGCGTTGCCGCCCTCGACCAGGTCCGAGGCATTGCACAGCGGGATGCGCGAGTCGCTCATGCCTTGGCCCTCAGGCGTTCCCGAGCAGCCAGGCCTGCAGCTCGGCGATCGACTGCGCCACGTACAGCGGCTTGAATTCGTCGAAGGTGGACGACGCATGCGCGCCGAAGCCCACGCCCACGCTGGCGCAGCCGGCGTTCTGCGCCAGCTGCAGGTCGTGCGTGGTGTCGCCGATCATCAGCGTGCGCTCGGCCGGCACGTCGAGCTCTTCCATGAGTTCGAGCAGCATGCGCGGGTGCGGCTTGCCGAAGGTTTCGTCGGCGGTGCGCGAGGCGTCGAAGCGGTCGCGCAGCGCCACCGTCTTCAATGCTTCGTTGAGGCCGCGGCGCGACTTGCCCGTGGCCACGGCCAGCTTGTGGCCACGCGCGCGCAGCGCATCGAGCATGGGCAGCACGCCGTCGAACAGCACGAGGTCGTCCTGGTGCTGCAGGAAGTGGTAGCGGTAGCGGGCGCCGAGCTCGGGGTACTTTTCCTTGGGCACGTCGGGCGCCGCGCGCGCGAGCGCCTCGGCCAGGCCCAGGCCGATCACCCAGGCGGCATCGTCCTCACTGGGCTTGGCACCGCCGACATCGACCACGGCCGCCTGGATGCAGCGCACGATCAGGCGGGTGGAGTCGTAGAGCGTGCCGTCCCAGTCGAAGGCGATCAGGTCGAAGCGAGGGGAACGTGCAGGGCTGGCGGAAGAATCAGTCATGGGCCGTGGGGGTGGGATGTTGCGCCATCGCCTCGAGCGCCGCACGCGACATCAGCGCATGCAGCTCGGGCGGCAGCCCGGCCTGCAGCGCAATGCGCTCGCCGCTGGCCGGGTGGTTGAATTGCAGCCGCCACGCATGCAGGAACATGCGCTTGAGGCCGAGTTTGTGCAAGGCGCGCTGCCGATCGGACTCGCCATATTTGTCGTCGCCGGCAATCGGATGCCCGGCCGAGGCCAGGTGCACACGGATCTGGTGGGTGCGCCCGGTCTTGATGGTCACCGCCAGCAATGACAGCGGCGTGGCGTCGCCCGGCAGGCTGAGGCGGGCCAGCACGCGCACCAGCGTGACGGCGCGCATCGCGTCGGGGTGGTCCTTGGCGACCACGCGCACGCGGCGTTCGCCGGCACCGGCGCCCGAACCGTCGGGCAGCAGGTACTTGGCCAGCGGCGCGTCGAGCACCTTCTTGTTGGCGGGCCAGTCGCCTTCGACCAACGCCAGGTAGGTCTTGCCGGTTTCACGCTCGCGAAACTGGTCCTGCAATGCCACCAGTGCGCTGCGCTTTTTGGCGACCAGCAGGATGCCGGAGGTTTCGCGGTCGAGCCGGTGCACCAGTTCCAGGAACTTGGCGCCCGGGCGCGCCGTGCGCAATTGCTCGATCACGCCGAAGCTCACGCCGCTGCCGCCGTGCACCGCCACGCCGGCCGGCTTGTCGATGGCCAGCACGGCCTCGTCTTCGAGCAACACGGGAAACTCGCGCGCCGGCGCGGGCGGCGTGGCACCCTCTTCGGCGCGCGGCGATATGCGGACCGGCGGAATCCGGACCAGGTCGCCGTCTTCGATGCGGGTTTCGGCCTGGGCGCGGCCCTTGTTGATGCGCACCTCGCCCGACCGGATGATCCGGTAGACGTGCGTCTTCGGCACGCCTTTCAGATGGCGAAACAGGAAGTTGTCGAGCCGCTGCCCGGCGGATTCGGCGTCGACGGTCAGGAAGTGGATGGCGGCGTGCGGCGTGCCGGTGTCGGCGCCCGCGGGTCGATCCGCGGGATTTGGAGCCCCCGCGGGGCTTTTCTTCGCACCTATAATGTTTTTCACCAGCGCGGTCGTGTAAGTGCTTGATTAGACAGAAGTTTAGAGCACTGACGACCATGCTGTGAGGTCGATGCCGCTTTGGCGTCCAGCCCGCAAACCCCGCGCAATCGCGCAAAGTGGCAGGCCAGGCACCCAAGTCAAGCCGACACCCACGAAACACCGATACGGAATACCCAGCCTGCAGCTTCCAAGCTGCAGGCGGATCGAAGCGAGTCCCTTGTTGTGTTGATGCTGCTGATTCAAATATGCCTGCGCTGGTCGACCTGGTTTCGACCAGTCGCCTCAGGCATTGAATCGCCCGCAGTGCGCGCCACCCTTGCGCAACCGGCTGTCAAAAAGGCAGCCACCCAACACCGAATCTGGCTCGCGCCCATCCACGCGCCCCCACCCCGGCTGTCTTCTTGAGCTGACGCTCGAGAGGCCTGCTCGCGCCTGGCGCGGCAGTCACAGCATCCGGGGCCAAGCGGCAATTCCCTGGTTTCGCGGGCGTCGTCCGTGCATCGTTGGCTCGTCATGAGCCGGTAGAACGATACATATAAGGACAACGCATCATGAAGCGGATGCTGATCAATGCCACGCAGGCCGAAGAACGCCGCCTGGCCATCGTCGACGGGCAGAAACTGCTCGACTACGAAATCGAAATCGAAGGGCGCGAACAGCGCAAGGGCAACATCTACAAGGCGGTCGTGACCCGCGTCGAGCCGTCGCTCGAAGCCTGTTTCGTCGACTACGGCGAAGACCGCCACGGCTTCCTGCCGTTCAAGGAAATCTCCAAGCAGTACTTTGCCGAAGGCGTGTCGGCCAGCCAGGCCCGCATCCAGGACGTGATCCGTGAAGGCCAGGAACTCACCGTCCAGGTCGAAAAGGAAGAACGCGGCAACAAGGGCGC
Organism: Variovorax boronicumulans; assembly: GCF_009811375.1. Lineage (NCBI taxonomy): Bacteria > Pseudomonadati > Pseudomonadota > Betaproteobacteria > Burkholderiales > Comamonadaceae > Variovorax > Variovorax boronicumulans. Next base: position 402,460 of record NZ_BKDH01000001.1, on the reverse strand, counting down.
CGCCCTCACCACCTTCATCTCGCTGGCCGGCCGCTATGTCGTGCTGATGCCCAACAACCCCCGTGGCGGTGGCGTGTCGCGCCGCATCGAGGGCGACGACCGCGCCGAGCTCAAGGAGGCGATGGACCAGCTCGAGTACCCGAAGGGCATGAGCATCATCGCGCGCACCGCCGGCATCGGCCGCTCGGCGCCCGAACTCCAGTGGGACCTGAACTACCTGCTCAAGCTGTGGACCGCCATCGACGGCGCGGCCAAGGGCGGCAAGGGTGCCTTCCTGATCTATCAGGAATCGTCGCTCGTCATCCGCGCGATCCGTGATTACTTCAATCACGACATCGGCGACATCCTGATCGACACCGACGACATCTACGACCAGGCGCAGCAGTTCATGGCGCACGTCATGCCCGAGCATGCCGCCCGCGTGAAGCGCTACCGCGACGACGCGGCGCTGTTCAGCCGCTTCCAGATCGAGCACCAGATCGAGTCGGCCTACGCCCGCACCGTGCAGCTGCCCTCGGGCGGCGCCATCGTGATCGACCACACCGAAGCACTGGTGTCCGTCGACGTGAACTCGGCCCGCGCCATCAAGGGCGGCGACATCGAAGAAACCGCCACCCGCACCAACCTCGAAGCCGCCGACGAAGTGGCCCGCCAGATGCGCCTGCGCGACCTGGGCGGCCTGATCGTCATCGACTTCATCGACATGGACGAGTCGAAGAACCGCCGCGAAGTCGAAAGCCGCCTGCGCGACGCGCTCCGGCAAGACCGCGCCCGCGTGCAGTTCGGTTCGATCAGCAAGTTCGGCCTGATGGAAATGAGCCGCCAGCGCCTGAAGCCGGCACTGTCCGAAGGTTCGTCGATCCCCTGCCCCCGTTGCGGCGGCTCGGGCCACATCCGCGACACCGAATCGAGCGCGCTGCAGATCCTGCGCATCATTCAGGAAGAGTCCATGAAGGACAACACGGCCGCCGTGCATGTGCAGGTGCCCGTGGAAGTCGCTTCGTTCCTGCTGAACGAAAAGCGCCCTGAAATCGCCAAGATCGAGCTCAAGCAGCGCGTCACCGTGCTGATGGTGCCCAACAAGACGCTCGAAACGCCGAACTACAAGCTCGAGCGCCTCAAGCACGACGATCCGCGCCTCGATCACATCGAAGCCAGCTACAAGATGGCCGACGAGATCGAGGACCCGACCTCGGTCACGCGCCGTTCGCAGGAACCCACCAACAAGCAGACGCCGGTCATCAAGGGCGTGCTGCCCGACGCACCCGCGCCCGTGGTGCCGCCCAAGCCCGAAGCGGTGCGCGCTGCGCCCGCGCCCGCACCGGTGGCCCCGCCCGCAGTGGTCGCTCCGGCCCCGGCACAGACCGGCTTCATGGCCTGGATCAAGAGCTTCTTCGGCGGCGCCTCGCCGGCGCCCGCACCGGCACCGGCGCCCAGCGCCATTCCGGTCGAAGCACCGAAGCCCCGCCGCGAAGGCGGTCGCCCGGGCCGTGACGGCGAAACGCGCGGTGCGCGCGGCGCCGACGGCGAACAGCGCCGCGGCGGACGCGGCGGCGAAGGCCGTGGCGAAGGCGGCGGCCGTTCGGGTGGACGCGACGGTGACCGCCGTGGCGGACGCGGCGGCGAGCGCCGTGAAGGCGGCGAACGCCGCGGCGAGGCTCGCAACACCGAGCAGCGCAACGACAGCACCAACCCGGCACGCGAGCAACGCGAGCCCCGTGAAGCACGCGCACCGCGCGACGGCGAACAACGCCGTGGCGGTCGCGGTGAGCGCCGCGAAGGTGGCGAAGGCCGCAACGCGCCGGCCGAAGCCCTGCTCGACGGCAACCTGAACCTCGACGCGCAGCAACAGCAGCCGGCACCCGGCGGCGACGAGAACGGCAATGCCGCAGCGGAACGCGCACCCCGCGCCCGCGGCGAGCGCCGTGAACGTGGCGAGCGTGGTGAACGTGGCGGCGAACGCAACGAGCGCGGTGAGCGCAACGGCGACGCGCAGCAGCAACAGCCGCGCGATGAAGCAGCACCCGCCGGCGACGGCGAGCGCCAGCCCCGCAACGGCCGTGGCGACGAGTCGCGCGGCCCGCGCGGTGAGCGCAACGACGGCCGCCGCGAGCGCCGCAACGACGCACCTGCAGCCAACGAAGGCGACGCACGCGTGGCCGAATCGGCTGTCGCTGGCGATGCCGAGCAAGGCAACAGCAACGAAGGCAACGAGCAGCAAGCCCCGCGCCGCGACGGCGAAGAGCGCCGCGGCCGTTCGCGTGACCGTTACGGCCGTGACCGCCGCGAACGCGGTCCGCGTGACGACGCCGGCAACGGTGGCAGCGAAGCCAACGGCGCAGACGCCGCACCGGTCGCCGAAGGCGCCGTGGCTGCCGAAGCCCAGGCCGAGCGCCAGCCGCAGCAGCAACTGCCGCTGGTGGCGGAAGCCGCCGCAGTGGCCGTGGTCGCCACCGCGGTCGAAGTGCGCGAACCCGCGCCGCAGGTGCAGGAGCAGCCGCGCTTCGAGCGCCCCGCCGCGCCCGCACCGGCCCCCGTCGCAGCGCCCATCGTGGTCGAAGCCGCGGCCAAGCCCGCAGCAGCAGCGCCCGCCGGCAACGGCCGTGCACTGCCCAAGGTGCAGGCCTTCGAACTGCCGCTGAACGAGCTCGCGCAGATCGCCGAAAGCTCGGGCCTGCAGTGGGTCAACTCGGATGCCGAACGCATCGCGCAGGCGCGCGCCGCGATCGCCGCCGAGCCGAAGCCGGTGCACGTGCCGCGCGAACGCCCGCCGGTGATCGTGCTCGACGAAGGCCCGCTGGTGCTGGTCGAAACCCGCCGCGACCTCGGTTCGATGTCGCTGCCGTTCGAACAGCAACAGCAGCAGCCGCAGGAACAGCAGCGCTCGCTCTGAGCCCTGCTCCCTCGCAAATGAAAACGGCGCCTTCGTGGCGCCGTTTTTTTTGCTTCGGAGTTCAGGCCTGCTGCGGCAGCGCCTCGACGCCGGGCAGGTCCGGCATCTCCAGGATCAGTTGCCCGAAGCGGCAGGCGCAGGGCGTCTTGCCGTTCTCGCTCCAGATCAACGAGAAGTTCACGCTCGGCAGCGGCGGCAGGCCGTAGCGGCCGTCGACGATCTTCATGCCCGGCTCCACCTCCTCGCGCGTGAGCACCGTCACCGCCAGCCCCGCCAGCACCGCCGCGCGAATGCCCTGCGGGCTGGCCGAGGTGAAGACCACGTGCCAGTCGAGCGGCGCGAGGTCGAGCGCCGACCCGGCCACCTGCCGGTTGACGCACGGCTTCGGAAAGAAGGCCAGCGGCAGCGATGCGCCCTTCGGCGCCTCGAAGGCCTCGGCCGCAGCCCAGACCAGTTGCGTGCGCCGCAGACAGGTGCCCTCCACCACGTCGGGCGGCGACATCACGACCGCGAGGTCGAGCTCGCCGGCGCGGATGGCCGCGCGCAAGTCGGTGTGCATGCTCACGCAGACCTCCATGCGCACGGCCGGGAACCCGCGCGCGAACTGCGAGAGCAGCGGCGGCAGGCGGTCGCCCATGAAGTTGTCCGGCACGCCGAAGCGCACCACGCCCGAGATCGGCGAGGGCTGGAAGCGCCGCGTCATCGCGTCGAGCGTGTCGAGGATCTGCGTCGCGTAGCGCAGGAAGTCTTCACCGTCCTCGGTCACCGTGAGGCGGCGCGTCGTGCGGTGCAACAGCGGCCGACCCACCTGCTCTTCCAGCTTGCGGATCTGGTGGCTGATGGCCGACTGGGTCAGGTGCAGGCGCTCGGCGGCGCGCGTGAAGCCGCCGGTTTCCTTGACGGCCACGAAGGCGCGCAACAGCGTGGGGTCGAAGTCCATGGGGAGTTTTGATCAATGATGTTTCCTAATGAATTCTAGGAAATCAAATCATTTCCATCATGAAGAGGGTTTCACCAGAATCGGCCGCTCTGCCTTTTTGGAAACCGCCCGATGTCCCTCTCCCCTGCCGGCAAGAACCGGATCGCCCTGTCCGCGGTCTGCCTGATTGCCTTGATGTTCGGCCTGGAAATCTCCAGCGTGCCGGTCATTCTTCCCACGCTCGAAAAATCACTGCACGGCGACTTCAGCGACATGCAGTGGATCATGAACGCCTACACCCTCGCCTGCACCACGGTCTTGATGGCGGCCGGCACCGTGGCCGACCGCTACGGCCGCAAGCGCGTGCTGATCGTCGGTGTGGTGCTGTTCGGCCTCACCTCGCTGGCGTGCGGCATCGCGGGCAACGCGCCGGTGCTGATCGTCAGCCGCTTCCTGCAGGGCCTGGCCGGCGGCGCGATGCTGATCTGCCAGCTCGCGGTGCTGTCGCACCAGTTCCAGGAAGGCAAGGAGCGCAGCAAGGCCTTCGCCATCTGGGGCGTGGTGTTCGGCATGGGACTGGGCTTCGGGCCGATCGTCGGCGGCGCGATCGTTGCGCTGTCGAGCTGGGAATGGGTGTTCCTGGTCCACGTGCCGCTGGCCGTGGTGGCGCTGGCACTGGTCCTGGGCAGCGTGGAAGAGTCCAGCGACCCCGACGCGAAGCGGCTCGACCTGCCGGGCATCGTCACGCTGTCGCTCGCGGTGTTCGGCCTGACCTACTTCATCACGCAGGGGCCGGGCCTCGGCTTCACGAGCCCCGTGGCCATCGGCATCCTCGTCGCGACGCTGGCCTGCTTCGCGGTCTTCGTGTGGGTGGAGAAGATCAACCCGCACCCGATGTTCGACTTCTCGGTCTTCCGCATCCGCAATTTCTCGGGCTCGATCGTCGGCTCCATCGGCATGAACTTCAGCTTCTGGCCGTTCATGATCTACCTGCCGATCTACTTCCAGAGCGGCCTGGGCTACGACGCCGTCACGGCCGGCTCGGCGCTGCTGGCCTACACGCTGCCCACGCTGGTGCTGCCGCCGCTGGCCGAGCGCCTGTCGATGCGCTACCGGCCCGGCGTGGTGATCCCGGCGGGGCTGTTCGTGATCGGGCTGGGCTTCGTCGCGATGCGCTGGGGCAGCGGCTTGGCAAATGCGAGCTGGCTCACGCTGCTGCCCGGCTGCCTGCTGGCCGGCATCGGGCTGGGGCTGACGAACACGCCCGTCACCAACACCACCACCGGCTCGGTGTCGAGCGCGCGCGCGGGCATGGCCTCGGGCATGGACATGAGCGCGCGGCTGATCACGCTGGCCATCAACATTGCGCTGATGGGGTTCCTGCTACTCGAAGGCATTCACGCGCACCTGAAGCAGACCTTGTCCGCGTCGCTCGATGCAGCGCAGCTGCGCGCGCTGGCAGAGAAAGTCGCGGCGGGCAGCTTCGCGTCGCTGCCCGAGCAGTTCCCGGCGCTGGCGCAGGCCGATCCGTCGGGCGCCGCCGTGCATGCGGCGCTGGTGCACAGCTTCGGCTGGGTGATGCTCTACGGCGGGATCGGGGTGTGGGTGCTGGCCGGTTTCAGCCTGCTGATCTTCGGCAATGGCAAGCCGTCGGTGCGAACGACGGGCCTGGCGACCGCCAAGGAATCCGCGTGCTCTTGAAGCCGGCGGACTGAGGCAACGCTCAGGGCGTGCTGTCGACCTGCGCCGCGCGCTTCCACGCGTCGGCCGCCTGCGCGTGGTCTTCGCGCGCCTCGGCCAGCTGGGCCAGCGCGAGCCAGGCGCGCCGGTAGAGGTCGGGGTCCTGCAGGCCCAGCCCGGCCTGCGTGAGCAGCTGCTGGGCCTTGCCCCAGAGCTGGCGCTTCATGCAGGCCATGCCGGCGAGGTACTGCAGGTTGGCGTCGCGCGGGTTGTTGCGCTGCGCGCTTTCGATGCGTGCGAGCCAGTCGGCGTCCACCGAATCGAGCCCCGCTTCGAGCGCGCGCGTGAGCTTCACGCGCAGCCCGTCGCCGAGGCCACGCGGGTTCGCCACCATGCGCTCCCAGGCCGGCAGCAGCCAGCCGCGTGCCAGCGCCAGGTCGCCACGCAGCGCGACCATGCGCTGGGCCGCGTGGATGGCCACCTCGGGCATCTGGCGTTCGGCGGAATCGAGTTCGGACCACGCACGCAGCAGCTGCGCCGGGTCGTGCGCACCGGTCAGCAGTTCGGTCGCGAGGCCGCGCACGATGCTTTGCGCCGCCGCGTCGGAGAAGGCGCGGTGCTTGGCCAGCAGGCGCGCGGTGTCGAGCGCCTCGACCGTGCGACGGTCCTGCCGCGCGGCCTTGAGGCGCAGCCGCAGCGCCAGCGTGCGGCGCTGCGCGCCCTGCGGCAGTTCTTCGAGCCGTGCGAGCGCGGCCGTCGGGTCGCGGTCGTCGAGCGCCCAGCGCGCGGCGCGCAGCTGCACGCCTTCACGGGTTTCAGGGCTCGCGAGCACGGTGCGGTCGGCGCTTTCGTTGAGGGCCTGCTGCAGATGCGCGTCGCGCGCGGCCTTGTCCTGCAGGGCCTGCGCGCTTTCAGCGGCCAGCAGGTGCGACAGCACGCGCACCTGCTGCGCCTGCGGCAGCTCGGCGCCGAGCGCGGCCAGTGTCTTTTCCTGCGTGAGCGCGGCCTGCGCAGCCTTGCGGGCGCGCGAGAAGCGGCCGGCGATCAGCTGCACCATGGCGTCGAGCAAGGCGGAGTGCAGCATGCGCTCCTTCTGCTGCAGCCGCCAGTGGCGCGCCTGCGTGGGCAGCGAGAACAGCGCCGCGAGTGCGCGCAACGCGACGTGCAGCAGCACGAAGGTCAGCAGCAGGATCACGAGCACGAGGTTCAGCGAGAGGTCGACCCGCCACGGCGGCCAGAACACGGTGATCGTGCCCTGGTTGTTGCCGGCGAACAGCGCCACCGCCGCAGCGACGGCGAACAGCGCGAGGAGCCAGATTGCGGCGCGCATGAACGGATCAGCGCCCTGCGGCCGCGGTGGTCAGCGCGGCCAGCGTGTCGTCGATGCGCACCGGCTCCGTGCTGCGCACGAGCTGCTGCAGTTGCTGCAGCTGCGTGGCCGCGGCCTGCGTGCGGCGCGAGGCCGGATCGAAATAGCGGTTGAGCGACGCGGTGACCTGGCCCAGTTCGCCACGCGCGGCATCCATCTGGCGCGACAGCAGCGACAGCCGCGCGTTGAGCAGCTTGAGCTTGAGGTTCTCGCGCAGGAAGTACGACTGCTCGGGCGCCAGCAGCACGGCTTCGGGGCTCTCGATGCGGCCCACGCGCACCAGCGAACGGGCCTCGCCGCGGATGGTCAGCAGCACACGCTGCCACCAGGGCGCATCAGCGGGAATGGGTTCGGGACGCCAGGCGTTGACGCCGTTGCCGCGAACGGCCACCGCATTGAGCGTGGGCAGGTCGTCCACGCTGCGCACCAGTTCGTCGAGCTTCTGCAGGGCTTCGGCGCTGTCGGTGCTGGCACTGCTGCGCAGGCGGTCGGCATCGCGCTGCATGGCGCGCTGCACGGGCGCCAGCCGCGGTTGCGCGGCGCGTGCGATGCGCAGGTCGCCGGCCTTGAGCGCGGCGAGCAGCGGCTCGAGGCTGCCCGTGACCTGCGCCTGCTGCAGCGCGAGGCGCACGGCGGATTCGATGTCGATCACCAGGTTCTCGTCGCGCGAACGCGAGAGGCTTTGAATGAGTTCTTCCAGCTGCGAGCGCTGCAGCGCGACTTCGGCCACGCGGGTCTCGATGAGCGCCACGCGGGCGGCGGCGTCGCGCACCGTGTCGCTGGCCTGGCGCGCCAGCGTGCGCGCTTCCATCGACTGGGCGGTGGCCTCGGCGCTCTGGCGCGCAAGCTGTTCCTTCATGCCGCCGACCTTCTGCCACAACGCGATGGTCGACAGCAGCGCGATCAGCGCCACGAGGGCCACGAGGCCCATGCCGATGCGTGCCAGCAGGGTGGCCGCGGCCGCCTGGGCGGCGGGCGTCTGGTGCGGCGCCACCGTGGCGGGCACCTGCACCGGGGCGGCGGAAGGGGGAGAAAGGTCGTCGGACGGGGACGCGGCGCTCATGCGAAGGATTCTATCGACGCGATCAGCGCTTCCCGCAGGGGTGTGCAGACACGCAACGCCCCGAAACCCGCGGCCTGCGCGGCTTCGCCGATGCGTGCATGGGTGGCGATGGCGCGCGCCGCCTGCCACGAGGTGCCCGGCATGGCGCGCTGCAGGTTGCCGATGGCTTCCGAGCTGCTGAAGAGCCAGATGCCGTGCCCGCCTGCGGCTTCGGTCGCGATGCGGCGCTGCGCCTCGTCGAGCGCGGGCGCCAGGCGCCGGTAGGCCACGACGGTGTCGCGCACGCCGCCGGCGGCGTCGATCTCGCGGGCCAGCCATTGGCGACCGGCCGGTTGGCCGGCTTCGTCGCCGCCGCGCACGATGAGCACGCGCACGCCCGGCGACACCTGCCCGTGGGCCAGCGCCCACAGCGCCTCGGAGTCGAAGCGCGTGGCGCCGGGTGGCGGTGCGTCGATGGCGGCGGGCGGCACGCCGGCGCGCAGCAGTGCACGCTCGGTGCCGGGGCCGGTGGCCCAGAAGCGGCAACCGGCGAGGGTGGAGGTGCCCCGGTGCTGGAAGAAGTGATCGACGGCGGTGGCGCTCACGAACATCAGCGCCGCGTAGTCCGCGAGCCGCGCCCACGCGGCGCGCAGCGGTTCGACGTCGAGCGCGGGCGCGATGGCGATCAGCGGCAGCGCCACGGCCTCGAGACCGGCCGACTGGAAATCGCGAACCCACGCCGCCGCTTCGTGCGCCGGCCGCGTGACGATGACAGGCCCCGCGCGCATCGCTCGGCGCCCACCGTGATCAGTGGGCACCGGCGTCGCGCAGCAGCCCGGCGGCGTGCTGGCCGAGGGCATCGGCCCCCGCGAAGTCGCCGGCCTCGGCCTGCGCATGCACGCGCACCAGCGGCGCATCGCCTTCCGGGTCGCCCCAGGCGGCGTCGATGCGCAACGTGCCGTCGGCCTGTCGGCGCGCATGGGCCGCGAGCGGCATGGAGCAGCTGCCGCCCATCGCGCGGCTCACGGCGCGCTCGGCGGTGGTGCTGAGCCAGTCGCCCTTGTGGGCCAGCGGTGCCAGCAGGTCGATGAGGTCTTGCCGGTCGGCGCGCACCTCGATGCCGAGGGCGCCCTGCCCTGCGGCGGGCAGCATGGTGTCGGGGTCGAAGGCGACGCGGATGCGGTCTTCGAGGCCCAGCCGCTTGAGCCCGGCCGCCGCCAGCACGATGGCGTCGTAGTGGCCTTCGTCGAGCTTGCGCAGGCGGGTGTCGAGGTTGCCGCGCAGCGGTTCGATGCGCAGGTCGGGCCGCTGCGCGCGCAGCAGCACCACGCGGCGCAGGCTGGAGGTGCCGACCACCGCGCCCTGCGGCAGCTCGTCGAGCGAGGCGTAGCGCGGCGACACCAGCGCGTCGCGCGGGTCTTCACGCTCCAGCACGCAGGCCAGCGTGAAGCCCTCGGGCAGCTCCATCGGCACATCCTTGAGCGAATGCACAGCGATGTCGGCGCGCCCGTCTTCGAGCGCGGCTTCGAGTTCCTTGACGAAGAGGCCCTTGCCGCCGACCTTGCTCAGCGTGCGGTCCAGGATCTGGTCACCACGGGTCGTCATGCCCAGCAGGCTGACCGTGTGGCCTCGTTCTTGCAAAAGCGTTTGCACGTGTTCGGCCTGCCACAGGGCCAGCCGGCTTTCGCGCGTGGCGATCACGATGTTGCTCAAGATCGCTCCCAAAAAAGTACATGGTTTCTGACCTCTGGAATGCTAGCATGTTGCGCCGCAGCAACGGAGGCGGCGCGTCCATTCAAGTCCCCAGGAACAACATCGAATGAAAGCCAGCAAGACTCCTGCATCTCCCGCCAAGCGCCGCCAGACCGAAGACCAGCCATTGATCGACGACATCCGGCTGTTGGGCCGAATCCTCGGCGACGTGATCCGGGAGCAGGAGGGCGACGAAACCTACGCGCTGGTCGAGAAGATCCGCACCCTGTCGGTGTCGTTCCGACGCGACGCCGACCATGCCGCCGACCGCGCGCTGAAGAACCTGCTCAAGGGCCTGAGCGCCGCCGAAACGGTGCGCGTGATCCGCGCCTTCACCTACTTCAGCCACCTGGCCAACCTGGCCGAAGACCGCCACCAGATCCGCCGCCGCACCGAGGCCGAGCGCGAAGGCGTGCAGGCCGACGGCGACCTGCAGACCGCCCTGGCCCGCATCCGCAAGGCCGGCATCAAGCCCGACGAGATCGTCGCCTCGCTGGCCCACAGCTACGTGTCGCCCGTGCTCACGGCGCACCCGACCGAAGTGCAGCGCAAGAGCATCCTCGACGCCGAGCGCGCCATCGCCCTGCTGCTGACCACGCGCGACGAGATCAAGCTGCGCCAGAACGCCTATGCGGGCGGAAAAGACGCGCTCTCGCCCATCGAACTGGCTGACAACGAAACCCAGGTGCGCATCCGCGTCACGCAGATCTGGCAGACGCGCATCCTGCGTTTCTCCAAGCTCACGGTGGCCGACGAGATCGAGAACGCGCTGAGCTACTACGAAGCCACCTTCCTGCGCGAAATTCCGCGCGTGTACGCCGACCTCGAGAAGGCGCTGGTGCAAGGCGGGCAGACGCCCTCGGTCGCGCCCTTCCTGCGCATGGGCCAGTGGATCGGCGGCGACCGCGACGGCAACCCCAACGTCACGGCCGAGACGCTCGAGTACGCGCTGAGCCGCCAGTCGGAACTCGCGCTGCGCCACTACCTCACCGAGGTGCACTACCTGGGCGGCGAGCTGTCGCTGTCGGCCACGCTGGTCGATGTGTCGGTCGAGATGCAGGCGCTGGCCGAGCGCTCGCCCGACACCAATGAGCACCGCAAGGACGAGCCCTACCGCCGCGCCCTCACCGGCGTGTACGCGCGCCTGGCCGCCACGCTGCGCGAACTCAGCGGCGGCGAGGCCGCGCGCCATGCGGTCGCGCCGCAGAACCCGTATGCGAATGCCGAAGAATTCCTGGCCGAGCTGCGCACCATCGAGGAGTCGCTGGTCGAGAAGCACGGCACCGTGCTCGCGGCGCCGCGCCTGCGCCCGCTGATCCGCGCGGTGGAAGTGTTCGGCTTCCACCTGGCCACGGTCGACCTGCGCCAGAGCTCCGACAAGCACGAGGCCGTGATCGCCGAGCTGCTGGCCACCGCGCGCATCGAGCCCTCGTATGCGTCGCTGGCCGAAGAGGCCAAGCAGACGCTGCTGCTCAAGCTGCTCGACGACGCGCGTCCGCTGCGCGTGCCCGATGCCGACTACTCGCCGCTCGCCCGAAGCGAGCTGGCCATCTTCGCGGCCGCACGCACCGCGCGTGCGCGCTACGGCGCGGCGGCCATCCGCCACTACATCATCAGCCACACCGAAACGGTGAGCGACCTGCTCGAGGCGCTGCTGCTGCAGAAGGAAGTGGGCCTGCTGCGCGGCGCGATGGACAGCAACGCGACCTGCGACCTGATCGTGGTGCCTCTGTTCGAAACCATCGAAGACCTGCGCAACGCCGCGCCCATCGTGCGTGCCTTCTACGCGCTGCCGAACATCCAGGCGCTCATCGAACGCTCGGGCGCCGAGCAGGACGTGATGCTGGGCTACTCCGACAGCAACAAGGACGGCGGCATCTTCACCAGCAACTGGGAGCTGTACCGCGCGGGCATCGCGCTGGTGTCGCTGTTCGACGAGCTGAACAAGAAGAAAAAGAACCCGATCCGCCTGCGCATGTTCCACGGCCGCGGCGGCACGGTGGGACGCGGCGGCGGCCCGAGCTACCAGGCCATCCTGGCGCAGCCGCCCGGCACGGTGCGCGGCCAGATCCGCCTCACCGAGCAGGGCGAAGTGATCGGCTCGAAGTACGCCAACCGCGAGATCGGCCGGCGCAACCTGGAGACGCTGGTGGCCGCCACGCTCGAAGCGACTCTGCTTCCGCAGGGCAAGTCGGCGCCCGCGAACTTCCTCTCGGCCGCGGGCGAACTCTCGACCGCGAGCATGGCCGCGTACCGCAAGCTGGTGTACGAGACCCCGGGCTTCGGCGACTACTTCTTCGGCTCCACGCCGATCCGCGAGATCGCCGAACTCAACATCGGCTCGCGCCCCGCCTCGCGCAACCCGAGCCACAAGATCGACGACCTGCGCGCCGTGCCCTGGAGCTTCAGCTGGGGCCAGTGCCGCCTCACGCTGCCGGGCTGGTTCGGCTTCGGCTCGGGCGTGGAGCAGTTCCTGGCCGCCGCCGGCACCGCCGCGGGCAAGAAGGAACGCCAGGCGCTGCTGCAGCGCATGTACGCGCAGTGGCCGTTCTTTCGCACGCTGCTGTCGAACATGGACATGGTGCTGGCCAAGAGCGACCTCGCGCTGGCTTCGCGCTATGCCGAGCTGGTCACCGACCGCAAGCTGCGCCAGAAGGTGTTCTCGATGATCGAGGCCGAGTGGCAACGCACCTCGGATGCGCTCACGCTCATCACGGGCGCCAAGCAGCGGCTCGAGGGCAATGCCGAGATGCAGCGCTCGGTGCGCCACCGCTTCCCGTACATCGACCCGCTGCACCACCTGCAGGTCGAGCTGATGCGGCGTTATCGCGCGGGCGACGGCGGCGAGCGGCTGCAGCGCGGCATCCACATCTCGATCAACGGGGTGGCGGCGGGGCTGCGCAACACGGGCTAACCTGCACACAGCCTCCACGGACAAAGGGCGCCTTGTGCGCCCTTTCCTACGTGCGCTGTCGGCAATGAGGTACCTGTAAGGTCATTTAAAAGGGTACGGTCGGGACACGTTCACAGTTCTCGCAATCGCGCGGCAGCTCGAAGTCGTTTCACAGGAGCCCGTTGCAATGTCCGTCCCGCAGTCCCTTTCCCATTCTCAGATCGATTTCGTCGGCAGCGATTTCGAGGCCCTGGCTTCCCACATGCACCACTGTGCACGTGCCCACGGGCGATGGTTCTCGCTGCGAAGCCACATGCAACGTGTGCGCGCGCTCGCTGCGGGTCGCATTGTCACGATGGCCTGCGTGGCCGTGGTTCTGGGCATCGGCCTGTTCGCGGTCACTTGAGCGCCGCTGCCGTCGTCGACCGCCTCCAAGGGCTCAGTCACTACGCCCGGACCCTTCTGCTCGGTCCGCACGACCCGGTAGCCCTCCCGATCCGCGCCGAACTCTTCGGTGCCCAACGTTTCGAACAGCACGGCCACAGCCTGGCCCGTGCCCAGGTGGTGGAAGACGAGCACCACCGCGCGCGCGAAGGCGCGCCCTTCTTTCCGCGGGTCGACGAGAACCTCGAGTCGCTGCGCGCCGCCTTCGACTACATCGCGCTGATCTCGCTGAGCGGGCGCTATGTATCGCCGGCAGCCGAATGGCTGCTCGACAACTTCCACCTCGTCGAGGCGCAGCTCCAGCAGATCCATGACGGCGTGCCGCGCAGCTACTACGCGCGCCTGCCCAAGCTCGTCACGCCGCCGCTGGCAGGGCTGCCGCGCGTGTACGGCATTGCGTGGGCCTATGTGGCGCACACCGACAGCGTGCTCAACAAGACGCTGTTCACGGCCTTCCTCAACGCGTATCAAGATATCGACGAGCTCATGCTCGGCGAGCTGTGGGCGCTGCCCACCACCCTGCGCGTGGTGCTGCTCGAAAACCTGCGCCGCGTGGCCGAGCGCATCGCCGAGAACAAGGTCGCGCGCGAGATCGCGCATGCGGCCTGGGACGCGGCGCCGCACCTCTCGGTGCAAGACCTCGACGTGCTGTACCGCGCACTGCAAAGCCACGGCCTGCAGGACAGCTACCTCACGCAGCTGTGGCAGCGCCTGCCCGTCGAGCACGGCGACGACATGCCCGCGCTGGTGCGCTGGACCGAACAGCACTGTCCCAACGGCCCGGCGCTGATCGGCGACGCGCAGAACGCGCAGGCCGCGGCCAACCTCACGGTCGGCAACATCATCACGACCCTGCGCATGATCGGCCAGGTCGAATGGAGCGACCTCATCGAGCCGGTGAGCCGCTCGCTGCGCGTGCTGCGCGAACTGCCGAGCTTTGCGAACGAGAGCGAACTCACGCGCCAGCAGATCACGCATGCGATGGAGCAGGTGGCGCGCAGCACCGAACGGCCCGAGCGCGAAGTGGCGCAGGCCGTGGTCACGCTGGCATCGGGCGCGCCGGCCGACGAAGCCGGTGCCGAGACCGACCGTGCCGACGGCACTGCGGGCTATTACCTCTTCGGCCAGGGCCGGCCCGCGCTGATCGCATCGCTGCAGGCGAACGCAGCGCCGGGCCAAGCTGCACGCACTGCGAGCGCGCGGCCCGCACGCAGCCATCGCGGCTGGCGCCTGCCCGTCTACGTGGGGTCCGTCGCCCTCGGCACCGCGCTGCTGCTGGCCGCCGTGCTGCACGGTCTGCCGCATCGCGGCGACTGGACCACGGTCGCGGCGTTGCTGCTGCTCGCGTGGCCGCTGTCCGAGGCGCTGATTGCACTGGCGCAACGCATCATGGCGGAGTCGGTGCGGGTGCAGGCCCTGCCACGCCTCGATTTTGCGAACGGCATTCCCGAGCGGCACCGCGCGCTCGTCGTCATGCCCACGATGCTGGGTTCGACCGCGAACAACGCCAAACTCGCGCACCGGCTCGAACTGCATTGGCTCGCCAACCGCGAGGCGCACGCGCAGTTCGCGCTGCTGACCGACTGGGCCGACGCGTCGCAAGCCGCGATGCCCGACGACGCGCCCTTGCTCGATGACGCCCAGCAACGCATCGCCGCACTCAACGCCAAGTACCCGCCGGCCGACGGCGCCGCGCCGCGCTTCCTGCTGCTGCACCGTCCGCGCAGCTGGAGCGAGACCGAGCAGCGCTGGATGGGCTGGGAGCGCAAGCGCGGCAAGCTCGAAATGCTGATGCGCCTGCTGGCCAGCGGCGACGCCAGCGGCTTTCTGCCGCTCGCACCGGGCCGGCAGCTCGCGCCCGGCCGCACGCCCTATGTGCTGACGCTGGACAGCGACACGGGCCTGCCGCCCGGCGCGCTGCGCGACCTCGTGTCCATTGCCGCGCATCCGCTGAACGCGCCCGAGATCGACATGCCGAGCCGGCGCGTGGTCGCGGGCTTCGGCATCCTGCAGCCGCGCATCGTCACGCCGTTCCCGATGCGCAGCGAGCGCTCGTTCTTCCACTGGGTGTTCGCCGGGCAGTGCGGGCTCGACCCGTACGGCAGCGGCGCGTCCGACATCTACCAGGACGTGTTCGGCAGCGGCTCCTTCACCGGCAAGGGCTTGCTCAACGTGCGCGCGGTGCACGCCACGCTGAACGACCGCCTGCCCGACAGCGCCGTGCTGAGCCACGACCTGCTCGAAGGCAGCGTCGCGCGCTGCGCGATGGTCAGCGACGTGGTGCTGGTCGAAGACCATCCGCACCATGCCGGCGTGGCCGCCTCGCGCGTGCACCGCTGGGTGCGCGGCGACTGGCAGCTGCTGCCGCTGATGTGGCGCGCGCGCCGCTTCGGCATCGACGCGCTGGGCCTGTGGAAGATGAGCGACAACCTGCGCCGCTCGCTGGTGGTGCCGGCGTCTTTCGCGCTGCTGGTGCTGGTGATCTTCACGCAGGCCATGCCGCTCGGCTGGGCGCTGGCGGCCGTCGGCGCGGCGCTCACACTGGGCCCGTTGCTGGGCGCGCTGGCCGGCCTGGTGCCGACACGGCGCGCCATCGAGCTGCGCCATTTCTTCGATGTGGGCGCGGTCGAGCTGCTGCGCGCCCTGGCCGGTGCGGCCTGGCAGTTCGTGCAGCTGGCAGCACAGACGCGCCTGCTCCTCGACGCGGCCTTCCTCGCCACCTGGCGGCTGGTCGTGAGTCGCAGGCACCTGCTGCAGTGGACGACGGCCGACCAGGCGCAGGCGCAATCGAGCCAGCGCCTGAAACCCTTCGTGCGCAGCGCGGCCCTCAGCAGCGCGGTGTGCCTGGTGCTGGCCGTGCTCGCCAACTGGAGCGCCTGGCCGGTGCTCGGCCCCCTGCTCTTCGTGCTGTGGTCGCTGGCGCCCATTGCGGCCTGGTGGGGCAGCCGTGTCGACGCACACGCCGAAGACCCGCTCGCGCCCGCGCAGCACAGCTACCTCGAGACGCTGGCGCACGACACCTGGCGCTTCTTCGAGCACGTGGTCGGCCCGGACGACCACCACCTGCCGCCCGACAACCTGCAGCTCGAGCCGCAGCCGACCCTCGCGCACCGCACCTCGCCGACCAACATCGGCATGTACCTGCTGGCCACCTGTTGCGCGCGCGAGTTCGGATGGATCGACACACAAGCCCTGCTGGCGCGCCTCACGGCCACGCTCGACACCGTCGACCGCATGCACAAGCACAACGGCCACCTGTTCAACTGGTACGACACGCAGACGCTCAAGCCGCTGCCGCCGGACTATGTGTCCAGCGTGGACAGCGGCAACTTCGCGGGCCACCTCGTGGCCGTGGCGCAGGCCTGCCGCGCCTTCGCAGCGGACGCAAGCTGCCAGAGCCATGAAGCCCCCGCGCTGGAAGCACTGGCCCGACGCTGCGGCGCGCTGCACGACGGCATGGATTTCAGCGGCCTCTACGACGCCAAGCGCCACCTGTTCCACATCGGCCTGCGCGTCGAAGAGAACGTGCTCGACGCGAGCTACTACGACCTGCTGGCCTCCGAGTCGCGCCTGCTGAGCTTCCTGGCGATTGCCAAGGGCGACGTGCCGCGCCGCCACTGGATGGCGCTGGGCCGCCCGTTCCTTCTGGTGGGCTTCCAGCCCAGCCTGAAGTCGTGGTCGGGCTCGATGTTCGAGTACCTCATGCCCGCGCTCGTGATGACCGAGCCCACCGACGGCCTGCTGCAGGTCGCCAACGCCGCGGCCATCGCCGAACAACAGGCCTTCGGCCGCGCGCAGAACATGCCGTGGGGCGTGTCCGAGTCGGCCTACTTCGCGCAAGACCATTCGCTGGCGTACCAGTACTCGCCCTTCGGCGTGCCGCGCCTGGCGCTGCGGCGCACGCCGCCGACCGACCGCGTGGTGGCGCCCTACGCCAGCCTGATGGCCGCACCGTTCGCGCCCGAAGCGGCGGTGCGCAACCTCGAGTTGCTCGAATCGCTCGGCGCGCGCGGCGAGTTCGGTTTTCACGACGCGATCGACTTCACCACCTCGCGCCAGGCCGAGGGCCAGGACTTCACCGTGGTGCGCAACTTCATGGCACACCACCAGGGCATGTCGCTGGTGGCGCTGTGCAACGTGCTGCGCGACGACGCGCCGCGCCGCTGGTTCGGCAGCGCCGCGCTGGTGCAGGCGCACGAGTCGCTGCTGCACGAGCGCACGCCGCGCCAGATCATCGGCAGCGCCGACCCGCGCACGCCGCCCGAGCCCAGCCAGGCCGAGCTGGCGCCGCTGTTCCAGCCGCGCGTGGTCGATCCGACGGGGCCGGGCTTCCAGCCCACGCACCTGCTGTCGAACGGCCGCTACACGGTGGCGCTGCGGGCCAACGGCGCGGGCGTGAGCCGCTGGCGTTCGTTCAACGTGACGCGCTGGCGCGACGATCCGCTGCGCGACAGCTACGGCACCTTCTTCTATGTGCGCGATATCGAAAGAGACGGAGGGCAAGCCGAGCTCACCTCGCTCACCGCCCTGCCCGCGCCCGGCGCCGACTGGCACTACCGCACCCGCTTCCTGGCCGACCAGGTGCAGTTCGATGCGACCGGCCCCGGCCTGCAGGTGCGCACCACGGTGCTGATCAGCCCCGAGGACGACACCGAGCTGCGCCACATCACGCTGCACAACTCGGGCGACGAAACGCGCACGCTCGAACTCATCTCGTACTTCGAGCCGGTGCTGTCGAACCCCAAGGCCGACGAGGCACATCCGGCCTTCGCCAACCTGTTCGTCGAATCGCGCTGGGAGCCCACGTGGCGCGCGCTGCTGCTGTCGCGCAAGCCGCGCCTGCATGGCGATGCGGTGGTGGCCGCGGTGCACTTCGTGGCCTCGGTCGATGCCCACGTGCTGTCGATCGACTGCATGACCGACCGGCGCGCCTTCATCGGCCGCAACCGCACGCTGGCCGCCCCTGCGCTCGACAGGCAACCGCTCACGGCCCAGGGCAAGCCGGTGAACGGCCTGGACCCCATCGCCTGCCTGCGCGTGCGCCTGTCGATCGCGCCGGGCACCACCGCGCGCCTGAGCTTCGCCACCGCCGCCGACGAGAGCATCGAGGCGCTGATGCCCTGCATCGACCGCTACCTGCAGCCCATGCACGTGGAGCGCGCCACCCGCATGGCGGCCACGCTGGCGCAGGTGCGGCTGCGCGACCTGAGCATCGCGCCCGCGCAGAACCTGGCGCTGCAGGACCTGACGACCATCCTCACCTACACCACGCCCCGCGTGATGAGCGACCGCGGGCTGATCGACCTGCGCCAGATCTGGCGCTTCGGCATCTCGGGCGACAAGCCCATCGTGCTCGTGTACATCCACTCGATGAACGGCATGGGCCTCATCAACACGCTGCTGCGCGCGCAGCCGTGGTGGGGCTTCGGCGGCGTGGCCTGCGACCTGGTGGTGCTCAACAGCGAACCGAATTCGTACCTCATGCCGCTGCAGCGCGAGATCGAGATGCTGCGCACGCGCGTCGCACAGCAGACGCAGAACAGCTTTCCGCGCAACGACACCGCCGGCTTCTACCTGCTGCGCGACCAGGACGTGGTGCCGTCGGAAAAGGCCGCGCTCTCCAGCCTGGCACGCGTGGTGTTCACGGCCGACGGCCGCGCGCTCGAAGTGCAGGTGGCGGCGTTGCATGAGGCACGCAGCCCGACGATCGCCGACGACAGCAGCGCACCGATTCAACACCGCACGCCGCTGTTGAGCCGGCAGGCAGCCTCGCCGGCCCACACGGCCCCCACTGGCGACTTCGACGCCGAGAGCGGGGAGTTCCGCTTCGAGGTCGGCCCCGACCGCCGCACGCCGCGCCCGTGGATCAACGTGATCGCCAACGCCACCTTCGGCTTCCAGGTGTCCGAATGGGGCACCGGCTACACCTGGGCCGGCAACAGCCGCATGCACCAGGTCACGCCGTGGTCGAACGACCCGGTGCAGGACCCGGCCTTCGAGCACTACCTGCTGCAGGACGTGGCGACGCGCGAGATGCTGCCGCTCACGCCCGCCGGTGGCAGCGATGGCGCCACCCGCCACCGCGTGCGGCACGGCCAGGGCTACACCGTCTTCGAGTGCCGCCACGGCGACCTCGCATTCGAAACCACCTTCTTCGCGGACCGCGACGAGGCCGTCAAGCTGGTGCATGTGCGCGTGCGCAATGAAGGCGCCGGCCAGCGCCGCCTGCGCGCGCTCGCGATGGTCGAGTGGCAACTGGGCGCCGCGCGCGGCGAACGGCGCACCGTGCATTGCTGGAAGCCCGAAGACCAGCCGGCCGTGTTCGGCCAGCAGCGCGAATCGAGCGCGGGCTTCGGCGGCAGCGCGGCCTTCCTGCTGCTCGCCGGCCTGCAGAGCGCGACCACCGGGGCCACGCAATGGACCTGCGACCGCAGCGAATTCTTCGCCGGCCGCGGCATCGTCGAAGTGCCCGACACGCTGGCGCGGCGCGCGGGCAGCGGGCTCGATGCCTGCGCGGCGATTGGCGGTGAGTTTGTCGTGGCGGCGGGCGAGACCGCGCGCTTCAGCTTCGTGCTGGGCCACGCGGGCAATGCCGACACGGCGCTCGAGCTTGCGCGCCGCTGGCGGCAGCGCGACGTGCCCGAGGCGCTGGCGCAGGTGCGCGGCTTCTGGGACGAGCTGCTGGGCCGCCTGCAGGTGCGCACGCCCGACCCGCTGTTCGACGCGCTGGTCAACCGCTGGCTCGTGTACCAGACGCTGGCCTGCCGGCTCTGGTCGAAGGCCGGCTTCTACCAGGCCGGCGGTGCCTTCGGTTTCCGCGACCAGCTGCAGGACGCGATGGCCTTCGCGCTCACCGACCCGCCGCGCCTGCGCGCACAGATCCTCGTGAACGCGGCGCGCCAGTTCCCCGAAGGCGACGTGCAGCACTGGTGGCACATGCCCGGCGGCGCCGGCGTGCGCACGCATTTCTCGGACGACCTGCTGTGGCTGCCCTACGCGTCGGCGCACTACGTCGAGGTGACGGGCGACGCCTCGCTGCTCGACGAGATGGTCGGCTTCATCGAAGGCCCCGGCATTCCCGAGGGCGCCGAAGACGCCTACTACGCGCCGCAGAACAGCGGCCGCATGGCCACCGTGTTCGACCATGGCGCGCGCGCCATCGACCGCAGCCTGAAGACCGGCGTGCACGGCCTGCCGCTGATGGGCACCGGCGACTGGAACGACGGCATGAACCGCGTCGGCCATGAAGGCCGTGGCGAATCGGTGTGGCTCGCGTGGTTCCTGTGCAGCGTGGTCGAGCGCTTCGCGCCCATCGCGCAGGCGCGCGGCGAACACGAACGCGCCGCGCGCTGGACCGAAGCGCGCACGGGCTGGATCGCCGCACTGCACGACGCCGGCTGGGACGGCGCCTGGTTCCGCCGCGCCTTCTTCGACAACGGCGCGCCGCTGGGCTCGTCGATCAACAGCGAGTGCCGCATCGACCTGATCGCACAGGCCTGGTCGGTGCTGTCGGGCGCCTCGGACGCGGCCCACACCGGCCCGGCCATGGCCGCCGTCCAGAAGCACCTGCACGACGAGCCGGCCGGCCTGCTGCGGCTGCTGGCGCCGCCGTTTGCCCAGTCGACCCCCAACCCGGGCTACATCCAGGCCTACCCGCCGGGCGTGCGCGAGAACGGCGGCCAGTACTCGCACGGCGCCGTGTGGGCGCTGATGGCGCAGGCGCTGCAGGGCGACCATGAAGCGGCCTGGCAGAGCTTCGAGGGCCTGAGCCCAGCCCACCGTTCGCAGCACCCCGTGCGCGGCCCGGTCTACGAGCTGGAGCCCTATGTGATGGCGGGCGACGTCTACGGCGCCGCGCCCTATGTGGGCCGGGGCGGCTGGAGCTGGTACACCGGCTCGGCCGCGTGGCTGCACCGCGCGGCGGTCGAGACCTTGCTGGGCCTGAACGTGAAGGGCAGGCAGCTGTCGATGACGCCGCATGTGCCTGCGCACTGGCCGGGCTTCGAGCTCGCGCTGCGGCTCGGCCAGCACCGGCTCACGCTGCAGTGGGGCACCGTCGAAGGCGCCACCGCGCCCACGCACCATGTGGCGATGGGCGAATGGATCGACTGGCAGGCGCTGCCGGCGGATGCGGTGCTGCGGGTAGGGTAAGGTCCGAAGCCGCTTTCACCCCCCGCCCCGCCGCGCATTCATGACCAAAATCCAGTTCCGCCGACGCGTCATCGTCCTGATCCTCCTGTGCGTGGCCGTGGGCGGCGGCATCGTGCGGCACTACGCGGCGCCCGGCACCACCACGCGCGACATCGCCACGCTGCTGATGGTGCTGTGGGTGCCGATCATCGGCAACGTGATCGGGTGGCTCATCGGCAAGCTGCCGCGCCGCACGCCGAAGCAGGCGCCGCCCGCGGGCTTCGACGCGCTGCCCGAGTTCACGCCGCACCTGGCCGTGGAACTCACCTTCCGCCGCCCCTCGGTGCCGGCGCAGGACGTGCCGCTAGGCCCCGGCGAATACCGGGGCGCGCTGGTGCTCGACAAAGAAGGCTTCTCGGCGCGCTGGCGCGTGCCGCAGGGCGAATCGCTGGTGCGCGGCACGCCCATCGCGCTCGACATCGAATTCCTCTCGCCGGCCGTCGCGCAGCCGAAGTTTCCGCAGGGCACGGCCTTCCGCGTGCTGGTCGACGAGGCGTTCGTGGCCGATGGACGGGCGCTCGAGTTGCGCCCCGCCCACACTTAATCTCGGCAACTCAAAAAGACGGTGATGGCGAAAGGCGCCATTGCCGCATCCCCGGATGGCTGCAGTCACCAAAGGGGTCGATTGTTCGCCGCAGGGAAACTGTCTACTGCTCCACCGCCCCTTGGTCGCAAGGCGGCCGGCTCGCACACTCCAATGCCCCCTCACCGGCATTGGCGCCTTCATCGCCGATGCGTTCAAGGACTGCATCTCCATGATGAATTCTTCCGGCAGCAACCCCTGCATCGACGACCTGGCGGCGCCCGCGCGCGACGCCGTGGCCGCCCCCACCCGCTCCGCGTGGCTCGCGGTCGGCTCCATCGCCGTCGGCACCTTCGCGATGGTGTCGACCGAGTTCATGCCCATCGGCCTGCTCACCGACATCGCGCGCGGCCTGAACGTGTCGGACGGCACGGCCGGCCTGATGATCACCATGCCCGGCGTGCTCGCCGCCTTCGCCGGGCCGGCGCTGATCGTCGCCTCGGGCCGGCTCGACCGGCGCACGGTGCTGATCGCGCTCACGCTGCTTCTGATCGCCTCGAACCTGCTGGCCGCGTTCGCGCCCAACTTCACGACCATGCTGGTCGCGCGCCTGATGCTCGGCCTGGCCGTGGGCGGCTTCTGGACCTTCGCGCCCGCCGCTGCCACGCAGCTGGTGCCCGACGCCTCGAAGGCGCGCGCCATGTCGCTGGTGCTGGCCGGCGTGTCGGCCGCCACGGTGCTCGGCGTGCCCGCGGGCTCGTGGCTGGGCACGATGTTCGGCTGGCGCGCCTCGTTCGCCGTGACTGGCGCCCTGGCCGCGGCGGTGCTGCTGGTGCAGCTGTGGCTGCTGCCCGCGATTCCGCCGCAACGCGCCATCGGTGCGCGCGACCTGCTCACGCCGCTCACGCGCCGCATGGCGCAGGTCGGCCTGCTCGCGGTGCTGTTCTTCATCGCCGGCCACTTCGCGGCCTACACCTACCTGAAGCCGCTGCTGCAGCAGGTGTTCGGCCTGCAGGCCAACGCGGTCTCGACGCTGCTGCTGGTCTACGGCGCGGTGGGCTTCATCGGCACCTTCCTGGGTGGCAGCCTGGTGGCGCGCAGCGTGCGCGGCACCACCTTGCTGGCGGCGCTGATGCTCGCGACGGCCTTGCTGCTGACCACGGTGATCGGCACCGGCATGGTGGCCGGCGCGGTGGTGGTGGTGATCTGGGGCGTGGCCTTCGGCCTGATCCCGGTGGCGCTCACCGGCTGGATGATGGAAGCCGTGCCAGACGCGCAGGAAGCCGGCCAGGCCCTGCTGGTGACGGGCTTCCAGGTGGCGATCGCCTCGGGCGCGCTGATCGGCGGCCTGATGGTCGACAGCCGCGGCATCTCGCCCACGATGGTGCTCAGCGGCGTGCTGGTGCTGATCGCCGCGCTCATCGTCGGCACGCTGGGCCGCGCACGCGGCGGTGCGGCGCCGCTGGCGGCCATTCCGGAGTAAGTACCTTCAACGGCGGCCGGGCTTCTTGCCGGCCGCCACGATCGCCTCGAGCACCGTGCGCAGCGCCTTGTTGAGCGGCTTGTCGCGACGGATCACCACCGCCAGCGTGCGGTGCATGCGCGGGGCCAGGCGGCTGGCCTTCAGCGCCGGATGGGCACCGCGCCCCGCCATCGACATGCCGGGCACCAGGCCGTAGCCCAGCCCCGCGGCCACCATCTCCTTCATCGCCTCGACGCTGCCCAGCTCCATCACGGGCTGCGGCTGCAGGCCCTCGGCCGCGAACCAGCGATCGACCAGCTTGCGCGTATTGGCCGCGGGCTCGAACAGCACCAGCGGCAGCGTCGCCAGGTCGGCCGGCGTGACGCGGGCCTTGAGCGGCGCGAGGTCGGCGCGGCCGATGGCGACGAACTCGTCGTCGCACACCGGCATCACGCTCAGCGAACGCCCCGCCGCGGGCAGCGTGACCAGTGCGAGGTCGATGCTGTTGTCTTCCACCTTGCGCACGTGCTCGTCGGTGTTGCCGGTGCTCACCACCACGCTGAGCGCGGGGAATTCCTCGCGCAGCTGGCGCAGCACTGCCGGCAAGAAATACAGGCAGGCCGTGGCACCCGTGCCCAGCCGCACGCGGCCCGTGACGCCGCGCGCATGGTCGGCCACCGCGTCGACGGCGTTCTCGACCGCGGCCTCGATCTGCGGCACGTGGCGCAGCAGCTCCGCACCGGCCGGCGTGGCCCGCGCGCGCTTGCCGACGCGCTCGATGAGCCGCACGGCGAGCCGGCGTTCGAGCTGACGCACCTGCAGGCTCACGGCCGGCTGCGACAGGCCGAGCCGGTCGGCCGCGGCGGAGAAGCTGCCGGTGTCGATCACCAGGGCGAAGGTGGCGAGCTGGTCGAGGTTGAGGTTCTTTTCCAAAGTATTCCTTATGCGCTGCATAGGTTGACCAAGCTTCACTTATCGATCCTGGCTCGTCAAGATCGAGTCATGTCCTCCCCCACCCTTGCTTTCACCGCGCTCGACATCGCCGATGCCGAGCCCCACCACATGGCCCGCGTGCAGGCCATCTACAGCCACTACGTGCAGCACGACCTGTGCTCGTTCGAAGAAGAAGTGCCCCCCGTCGCGCAGATGCAGGCGCGCCGCATCGACGTGCAGGAACGCGGCCTGCCCTACCTCGTGGCCCTGAAAGATGGCGAGGTGGCCGGCTACGCCTACGCCGGCCCCTACCGCGCGCGCTCGGCCTACCGGCACACGGTGGAAGACTCGATCTACGTCGCGCCCGACATGCACGGCCACGGCATCGGCACGGCGCTGCTGCAGGCGGTGATCCACCGCTGCACCGAGGCCGGCTTCACGCAGATGGTCGCGTGCATCGGCCACAGCGGCAACGCAGGCTCGCAACGGTTGCATGCGAGCCTGGGCTTCGAGCCGGTCGGCGTGCTGCGCCACGTCGGCTTCAAGTTCGGCCAGTGGGTCGACACCGTGCTGATGCAGCGTGCACTGCGCTGACCCCACCCCAGCGGCGCCGCAGCGCGGATGGCTGGCGCTGCTGTGCGCCAGCCGCCTGCTGCAGGGAATGATCGTCACGGCCTACTCGGGCGTGCTGCCGTTCATGCGCGACGACTGGCAGATGACGGCCGCGCAGGCCGGTTCCATCCAGAGCGCCTGGCACGTGGGCTACATGAGCTCGCTGTTCGCCGTGGGCCTGCTGGCCGACCGCTTCGGCCCGCACCGCATCTTCGCGGTCGGTGGCGCGATCGGCGCGGCCGCCTCGCTGGCCTTCGCCCTCTTCGCCCACGACCATCGCTCGGCCCTGCTGCTGTACGGCCTGGCGGGGCTGTGCGCGGGTGCCTCGTACACGCCGGGGCTGCAACTGCTGTCGCTCAACGCCGGGCCGGCGGTGCGCGGGCGCGCGATGGGGCTGTTCCTCGGGGCCGCGTCGATGGGCTATGCGCTGTCGCTCGCGGTGGTGGCGGGCTTCAGCGTGGTGGCGCACTGGCGCACCGGGCTGCTGGTGGCGGCGGGCTGCACGGTGATGGGCGTGCTGCTGGCCCAGCTCGCGCTGCGGCGCATGGCACCGCCTGCCGTACAGGTCGCCGGTGCGCCGCGCGAAGGCGTGCTGCAGGCGCTAAGCGCGACCGTGCGCGACCGACCCGCGATGGCCGGCAACTGGGCCTATGCCTTCCACTGCTGGGAGCTCATGGCGCTGTGGGCCTGGCTGCCCGCCTACCTCATGGCCTCGTCGCGCGGCGGCGCGACCGCGTGGCCGGCCGCGGGCATCGCGCTGGCGGCGTTCGCGCACCTCGTGAGCGTGTTCGGCAGCGTGGTGGGCGGCGCGGCCTCCGACCGGCTGGGCCGCGCGCGCGTGATGATGATCGCCACCCTCGCGAGCCTGAGCCTGTCGTTCACCTTCGGCTGGATGTGGACCTGGCCGCTGTGGGCGCTGGCCGCGATGGCGGCGCTGTACAACCTGCTGGCCATCGCCGATTCGTCGGTCTACTCGACCGCGCTGGCCGACGTGGTGGCGCCGCACCGGCTCGGCGTGGCCTTCTCGGTGCGCTCGGTGATGGGCTTCGGCGCGGGCGCGCTCAGCCCCTGGGTGTTCGGGCTGGCGCTCGACTGGGGGCAGGCGCGGTTCGGCTTCGGCAGCACGTATGCGTGGGTGGCGGCGTGGAGTTCGGTCGGGCTCGGGGCGCTGCTCGGGCCGTGGATGATCCTCCGTTTTTCCCGCCTTAGCGTGGCAGGGCCGGCGCCCCCCGATAGCCCAGCATCGCGTCGTACAGATCGGTTCGCCGGTCGCGGTGCAGGTCGTTGAGCGGCGTCCAGATCGGCGCGGAGCGCGCGGCGCCCAGGTCGACGTCGGCGTAGAGGATGGTTTCTTCCTCGGGCCCGGCGATGCGCCCCATCGGCCAGCCGCTCGTGCCCGCGATCAGCGAGTTGCCCATGAAGCCCGTGCCGCGCTCGCGGCCCACGCGGTCGGCGGTGGCGATGAAGACGTTGTTGGCGTGCGCGGCCGTCATCGTCAGGTAGGCCGCCATGCACACGCCGCTGGCGTCGTACAGCGGCGGCGGCGTCCAGACCCAGCCCGTGGGCACGCAAATGATGTCGGCACCCTGCTGCGCCACGATGCGCGGCGCCTCGGGAAACCAGATGTCCCAGCACACGAGCAGGCCGATGCGGCCGATCTTCGTCTCGAACACCGGGTAGCCCTCGTTGCCGGGCGTGAACCACAGCTTCTCGTTGTTCCACAGATGCGTCTTGCGGTAGCGGCCGATGTAGCCCTCGGGGCCGACGAGCACGGCCGTGTCGAACAGCTGCATGCCGTCCTGCTCGGCCAGGCAGCCGACGAGGTACACGCCGTGCTGCGCCGCGAACGCGACCCAGCCCTGCACCGTGGGGCCGTGCGGCACGGGCTCGGCGTGGGCGAAGGCCTCGGCGCGGCCGTTGAAGCAGTAGCCGGTGGTCGCCAGCTCGGGCAGCACGATGAGCTGCGCGCCGCCGGCCACCGCAGCCTCGAGCTGTTGGCGCACGGCGGCAGCGTTGCGCGCGAGGTTCTCGACGCCGACCTGCGGGTCGAACTGCACGACGGCCACGCGCACAGGGCTGGCGCGCAGGCCGGGCACGGCGTCGCCGCCGGAGGGAATGCTTACTGGGACGGTCATGGTCATTTCAGGTTTCAAATTAAAACCAGATGGATGCTAGCCGCATCAGTTTTAATTTGCAACCAATCCAACGCTACGGTCTAATCCCGCCATCCCAGGGACGCACAGGAAACACACGATGGCCAGGAGAAAAAGTCTGAGGTTCGACGCCTGCCCGATGGCGCGCGCGCTCGAGATCGTCGGCGACCAGTGGTCGCTGCTGATCGTGCGCGACGCCTTCGACGGCATGCGGCGCTTCGGCGAGTTCCAGCAGAGCCTGGGCGTGGCCAAGAACATCCTGGCCGACCGGCTGAAGTGGCTGGTGCAGGAAGGCGTGTTCGACCTCGTGCCGGCCTCGGACGGCTCGCTCTACCAGGAGTACGCGCTGACGGCCAAGGGCCGCGGCCTGTTCCCCGTGGTGGTCGGCCTGCGGCACTGGGGCGAGGCGAACCTGTTCGCGCCCGGCGAGCCGCATTCGGTGCTGCTGGAGCGCGAGAACGGTGAGCCGGTCGCGCCGATCGACCTGCGCACGCGCGACGGCCAGCCGCTCGACCCCGCCGCGACCTTCGTGAAGAAGCTGCCCGTCACGGCCCCCTGACAGCGCCGCCCGCTCAGTCGTTGCCGATCGGGTACTCCAGCGCGACGCGGATCTGGCGCGTGTTGAGTTCGGCCTGCGCCTTGTTGTTGCGGTGCTCGCCGTAGCGCAGCAGGAAGGCCAGGCCCTTGGCGCTGCCTTGCTGGACCGTGTAGCGCAGCCAGAGGTCGCGCTCCGAGTGCCGGCCGCCCTGCCCGTAGCCCAGCCATGCGTAGCCTCCGCTCGGCGGCACCCGGCTGCCGTCGATGCCACTGCCGCGGATGTAGGCCGCGCCCAGGCTCAACCCGGGTGCGCCCCAACGCGCGGCATCCACTTCGTACCGCAGCTGCCACGACCGCTCATGCGGCGCGTTGAAGTCGGACAGCTGCGCTGCATTGCCGAGCCAGACGGCGCCGCGCGTCACGTAGTCGAACGGCGTGTCGCCCGCGACCTTCTGCCAGCCCAGGCCCACGCGGTGGGGGCCGTGGGTGTAGCTGGTCATGAGGCTCGCGGTGGTGTTGTCCACCGGGCCGGCCAACGCGCGGCCCGTGTCCTTGCTGCGGTACACCTGCAGGTCGAAGGACAGCGCACGCTTCTGCGGGAGCGGCACCGTGTAGTGGGCGCCCAGGTAGCCCGTGCGCCAGGTGTCCTTCAGGCGTGCGACATAGGCCGTGAGCGACAGCGAAGCGCTGCCCTTCCAGGTGCCGCCGGCAAAGTCGAACACGTCGCCGCGCGGTGACTTCGGGTCGAGGTAATTGACGATCAACGGGTGGTTCGTGCCGCGCGCATGGCGGTCGGTCGACCCGGTGAAGCGGCCGGCCTGCAGCGTGAGCGTGTCGAACTCGCGGCTCGTCAGCAGCCAGCCGCGCATGGTCTCGGGCAGCAGGCGGGAATCGGACGCGCTGAAGACCGGCGTCTTGACGCGTTGCTCGCCCACCGTCAGCACGGTGGCGGAGATGCGCGCCTTCAGCGCCACGCCGCCGCGCGCGATGCCGTCCTGCGCGTAGCCCGCGCCGTCCACCGGCAGCATGCGGATCTTGCCGACGCGCAGATCGTCGCCGTCGAGGCTGCGCGCGAGCGAGGCATGCGCGTCCACGCCGAAGCCGATCCAGCCCGGCGTGAAGCCGGACGCGAGGGTGCCCATGACGCCGTAGCCCCACTCCTGCGCGTAGTCGCTGCGCCGCGCCTTCGGCAGCGTGGCGTTGCGCCCGCCGTTGCTGCGATCGCCGTGCAGGTAGCTCCGGTGCTCGTACACGCTGCGCTGGAGCACGTGCCAGCGCGTGTCCTCGACGAAGCCGCCGCCTTCGGCCGCGAGGGTGGACGTGCCCAGCATGGCGAGGGCCGCGCCGCAGACCCGCTTCATCGCCGGCCCTTCACAGGTACTTGAGCCACGCGATGTCGCGGCGCCGCGCCTTCAGGGCGGCGAAGGCGCGCACCGCCGGATACAGCGCAAAGGCCAGCACCCCGGTGACCAGCCACACCATCCAGACGGCGTCGAAGCCGAACAGGCGGCCCTGGTTGGGGCCCCAGACCGCCTCGGCCCCCAGGTAGAGGAACTTGAGCACGTACAGGTGCAGCACATAGAAGAACATGGGCGCCGCGCCGAACACGGCCAGCGGCGCGAGCCAGGCCGCGCCCTGCCGGCGCTCGAACAGGCGCAGCAGCCACAGCCCCGCGCCGAGCGTCAGCGCGATGAACAGCAGCGACGGCGGGTACTTCGTGACGTTGAGGAAGGCCATCACGGTCGTCAGCGCGCTGTCGCCTGCTGCCCAGGGCTTGTCGCCATAGACGTCGAGCGCACGCAGCCCCACGAAGCCAACGAGCAGGCCCACGGCCCACACGAGCAGCCGCCGCTGGCGCTGCGGCGCATCGGCGCCGGGCAGGAACCACGGCCCGGCGACGTAGCCCAGCGCGATCACGCCGATCCACGGCAGCAGCGGGTACGACGTGCGCAGCCTCAAGGCGTCGGACAGCTCGATCCAGCCCCGGTCGTGCAGCACCGCCCAAGGCACGTGCAGCACATGGCCGACGGGAAAGTGCACGCCGTCGAGTAGGTTGTGCCCCGCCACCAGCACCACGCCCAACACGACCAGCGCCCGGCGCGGCAGCCACACCAGCGCCGACAACGCCAGCATCGACAGCCCGATCACCCAGATCACCTGCAGGAACACCGTCGCCGGCGGGAACTGGAAGGTCCAGGCAAAGTTGACGACCGTGACCTCCAGCAGCACGAGGAACAGGCCCCGTTTCCACAGGAACGAGGACGCCGCCGCGCGGCCGTCCGCCTGCTTCGCGCCGTAGAGAAAGGCCGACAGCCCGGTCAGGAACACGAACACCGGCGCGCACAGGTGCGCCAGCAGGCGGCCGAAGAACAGCGCCGGCGGCGTCTGCGCCACGAGCATCGGGTCGGGCACCTGGTGGTGCAGGTAGAAGGTCTCGCGCACGTGGTCCAGCAGCATGAACAGGATCACGAGGCCGCGCAGCGCGTCGATGGAGAGCAGCCGGGCCGGGGCGCCGGCCCCGGGTGGCAAGGAAGCGGATGAAACGTCGGGCATTTAATTATTGCGAATTGATTCGCAATAATTTACAGCATCGGACGATGCACCCTCCTGAAGGGTTTGAAGGGCCGGTTTATTCGCCCAGCAGTTCGCCGATCGGCTGCAGGTCTTCCACCCGGTCGCAGATCGACTTGATGACCATGGTGATCGGGATGCCCAGCAGCAGCCCCCAGATGCCCCACAGCCAGCCCCAGAAGATCACACCCACGAACACCGCCACCGGGTTCATGCGGCTGGTGCGGCTGGTGAGCCAGGGCATCAGCAGGTTGCCCACCACCGTGTGGATGGCCAGCGAGACGCCGCCCACCAGCAGCGCCATCTCGATGCTGCTGAACTGCAGGAAGGCCATGAGCCCCGCCGCCACCAGCACGATCACCGAGCCGATGTAGGGAATGAGGTTGGTCACGGCCGCGATGATTCCCCACACGGCCGCGTTCTCCACGCCGAGCAGCCAGAACGCCAGGCCGGTGGTCAGCCCCACCAGCCCGCTCACCAAAATCTGCACCAGCAGGTAGCGCTCGATGTTTCGCGTGATGTCGTCCAGCACGTGCACCGTGACCTTCTTCTTCTGCAGGCTGGGCCCGGTGATCTTGATGAGCTTGCGCCGGAAGGTGTCGCCCGAGCACAGCGCAAAGTAGGTGAGGAAGGCCACCAGCGTGAGCTGCCCCATCGCGTTGAGCAGGCCGACCGTGCCGCTCACCAGGTAGTCGCGCACATTGAAGCCCGGCCGCTCGATCACGACGCGCGCCACGCCCTTGCGCGAGGCGACGCGCGCGGAGTTTTCCTCGGCCGCCTTCTCGAGCTGCGCGGCGGCCTGCTGCACGCTGTCCAGCGGCGTGGCGCTGGCGTTCTTGTCGCGGCGCATGGCCTGGCCGAGTTTTTGCGCGGCGACCGGCAGCGAGTCGAGCAGCTGCGAGGCGCTGCCCGAGAGCGAATAGCCCGTCCACCCGAGCCCGCCGAACAGGCCCAGCAGGATCGCCGCCGCGCCGATCCAGCGCGGCACGTACCAGCGGTGCAGGCGCTCGACCAGCGGCGACAGCGCGTAGTTCAGCAGCAGGCTCAGCATCAGCGGCACGAACACGGCCTGCCCCCAGCGCAACGCGAAGACGCTGGCGAGCACGGCCAGCACCACCAGCGAGGCGCTGCGCACGTCGACCGGCATGTGCAGCACGAAGCGCCTGCGCAGGGCGGAGGTCGCCTCTTCGGCGGTCGCGCTCGGCTCGACCGGCGCTGCGGGCTCGACGGGTTCGACCGGTGGCGGTGGCGCCGGAGCGGGTGCAGGCGCAGGCGGCGGCTCATCCGCAGCCACCGGCCGTTCGGGCGCCGGTTTCGGGCCGGCCGGGGTGTCGTCGGTCATCGCGATTCCTTCAGCATCTCGCGCACGGCGGCCAGCTGGCGGCGCGACACCGCCACGGGCTCGGGCACCGAGTCCAGCCGCAGCGCCCAGCCTTCGGCGTCCTCGCCGTCGTCGTAGCGCTCGAGCGCGCGGATCGCCGCGCGCGCCACCAGCGCATTGCGGTGCACGCGCAGGAAGCGGTTCGGGTAGCGCTCCTCGAAATCGTTCAGCGAGCCATCGAGGATGTGGCTGCGCGTGGCGGTGCGCACCGTGAGGTACTTGTATTCGGACTTGAGGTACAGCACTTCGGACAGCGGCACGCGCTCGGCGCGGCCCCGGTCCTGGATCAGCACGCACTCGGGCGTGGCCTCAGCCGCCGGCTGGGCGGCGCGGCGCTCCTTCAGGAAGCGTTCGACCTTCTGCAGCGCCTGCTGCAGCCGCTCGGCGCGCACGGGCTTGGTGAGGTAGTCGACCGCCTCCAGCTCGAAGGCCGTGACCGCGTGGCTGGCGTGCGCCGTCACGAACACCACGGCCGGCGCGTCGGGCCGGCTGCGCAGCGCGCGCGCCACCTCGATGCCGTCGACGCCGGGCATGTGCACGTCGAGCAGCACGAGGTCGAGGTCCATCGCGGCCAGGTGGGCCAGCGCCTCCTCGCCCTGCGCGGCCTCGGCCGTCACCTCGGCGGCGGGCGAGCTGCAGTCGCGCAGCAGCGTGCGCAGGCGCGAGCGGGCCAGGGCTTCGTCGTCAACGATCAGGGTCTTGAGGCTCATGAGGATTCGGCGGGAATGGCAATGCGTACGCGGTAGTTCTTCTGGTCCATGCCGGCGCTGAACTGCATCTGCATGTCGTGCAGCAGGCGCAGCCGCTCGCGCACGTTGTCCAAGGCGATGCCGTGGCCGCGCGGCAGCGGCTCGTCGGCCCAGCGCAGCGGCGGCAGGCTGTTGACCACCTCGATCACGACCATGCCGCCGCGCCGCTCGGTGCGGATGCGCAGCTTGCCGCCCTCGGGGCTGGGCTCCACGCCGTGCTTGATGGCGTTCTCGACCAGCGGCTGCAGCAGCAGCGGCGGCAGGCGCGCGTCGCTGGCGGCGGCATCGAGGTCCCAACGGATGCGCAGGCGCTCGCCGAAGCGCACCTGCTCGATGGCCAGGTAGCGCTCGGCCAGCGCGATCTCGTCGGCGAGCGTGCCCGATTCGCCGGGCACGGTGAGCGCCTGGCGGAACAGCTCGGCCAGGTCTTCGAGCATGGTCTCGGCCTTGGCGGGCTCCTCGCGCACCAGCGCGATGGCGCTGTTGAGCGTGTTGAACAGGAAGTGCGGGCGGATGCGCGACTGCAGCTCTTCGAGCCGGGCCGTGGTCGCGGCCGGCGTCTGGCCGCGCGCGCGCAGCACCATCGCCGCCATCACCAGCCCCGCGAACAGGGCGCCGGCCAGCGCGCTGGCCAGCCAGGGGGCGCTGGCGATCACGCCCGTCAGGCGCAGCAGGCCGCAGCCGTACAGCGACGCCACCGCGCCCAGCACGGCGCCCGCGGCGTACTGCCCCGGGGGCGGCAGGCGCCGCAATTGCTTCTTGAGCCCGCAGGCCGCCACCAGCCACAGCAGCGTGGCGGGCAGCGCGCCGCCGGTGACCGTGGCCGCCTGCACCAGCCATTCGCCGAAGGAGCCGACCACGAACAGCGTGGCCACCGCCACCACCGCTTCGACGAACACCACGGTGCGCAGCACCACGCCGATCTGGCAGGCGTCGAACAGCGCCGGACCGCCGCGCACGGGCGCGCGGGCGCGTTCCGGCAACGAAGCGGACGTGGAGGGGGAGCTGGCCGATAAAATCGCCGGGTTGCGCATCGCAGACATCAGATCCATCGGGTGACCAACCCATTATTGCCTTCCTGGACGGCTCCCATGACCCAAAACCAACTCGACAAGAAATCCGAAGCCTGGTCGGCCCTGTTCTCCGAACCGATGAGCGACCTGGTGAAGCGCTACACCTCCAGCGTCTTCTTCGACAAGCGCCTGTGGCAGGCCGATATCGAGGGCTCGCTGGCGCACGCCGGCATGCTCGCGGCCCAGGGCATCATCAGCGTGCAGGACCACGCCGCCATCGAGCGTGGCATGGCGCAGATCCGCAGCGAGATCGAGGCCGGCAGCTTCGAGTGGAAGCTCGACCTCGAGGACGTGCACCTGAACATCGAGGCCCGCCTGACCCAACTGGTCGGCGACGCCGGCAAGCGCCTGCACACCGGCCGCAGCCGCAACGACCAGGTCGCCACCGACGTGCGCCTGTGGCTGCGCGGCGAAATCGACCTCATCGGCGACCTGCTGGTCGAGCTGCAGAAGGCGCTGGTCGACATCGCCGAGAAGAACGTCGAGGTGATCCTGCCCGGCTTCACCCACCTGCAGGTGGCCCAGCCCGTGAGCTTCGGCCACCACATGCTGGCCTACGTGGAAATGTTCAGCCGCGACGCCGAGCGCATGGGCGAGGTGCGCAAGCGCGTCAACCGCCTGCCGCTGGGCGCCGCCGCCCTGGCCGGCACCAGCTACCCGCTGGACCGCGAACTCGTGGCGCGCACCCTGAAGATGGACAGCGTCTGCCAGAACAGCCTGGACGCCGTGAGCGACCGCGACTTCGCGATCGAGTTCACCGCCGCCGCCAGCCTGTGCATGGTGCACGTGAGCCGCCTGAGCGAAGAACTCATCATCTGGATGAGCCAGAACTTCGGCTTCATCAACATCGCCGACCGCTTCACCACGGGCTCGTCGATCATGCCGCAGAAGAAAAACCCCGACGTGCCCGAGCTGGCGCGCGGCAAGACCGGGCGCGTGGTTGGCCACCTGATGGCGCTCATCACGCTCATGAAGGGCCAGCCGCTGGCCTACAACAAGGACAACCAGGAAGACAAGGAGCCGCTGTTCGACACCGTCGACACGCTCAAGGACACCCTGCGCATCTTTGCCGAGATGATCGGCGGCATCACCGTGAAGCCGCAGGCCATGGAAGCCGCCGCGCTGCGCGGCTACGCCACCGCCACCGACCTGGCCGACTACCTCGTGAAGAAGGGCCTGCCCTTCCGCGACGCGCACGAAACCGTGGCCCACGCCGTGAAGGCCGCCACCTCGCACCAGGTCGACCTGTCGGAGCTGCCGCTGGCCGTGCTGCAGCAGTTCAACCCGAACATCGAGAAGGACGTGTACGACGTGCTGAGCCTGCGCGGCTCGCTCAACGCCCGCAACGTGCTGGGCGGCACCGCGCCCGTGCAGGTGAAGGCCCAAGTCGCCCGCCACCGCGCGCGCCTGGGCTGAAGCCCGCGGCCACGCCACCGAGGGCCGCGCTTCATGTTCTACGCCATCCCGCTCGAAAACAAGCCGAGCTGGCGCAACCCGCCGTGGATGACGGTGCTGCTGATCCTCCTGAACATGCTCGTGTTCTGGGGGCCGCAGCGCAGCGAAGACAACGGCCGCGAGCGCGCGGCGCAGTTCTACGTGCAGAGCGTGCTGCCCGAGCTGGAGCTGCCGCCCTTCGTCGAGTGGCTCGAGAAAACCGACCCCAAGCGCGGCAAGCTGGCGCGCCGCATGCTGGCGCATGAAGAGGCCTACCCGCAGCTGCTCGAAGGCCTGCAGAACGACCAACCCTTCCTGAAGAAACTGCGCGCCGACCAGGTCGTGACGCCCGCGAACCCGCGCTTCGACGAATGGCAGCGCGATCGCCGCCAGTACGAGGCGATGCTGCCCGCGCCGTTCACCGCGCGCTGGTCGCAGGACTACGGCAAGGACGCCGAGTTCAAGCCCTGGACCTGGCTCACCGCCGCCTTCCTGCACGGCAGCACGGGCCACCTGCTGGGCAACATGCTGTTCCTCTTCCTGTTCGGCTTCTCGGTCGAGCTGGCGCTGGGGCGCGGCACCTACCTGAGCTTCTACCTGCTGGGCGGCGTGGGCTCCGCGCTGCTGGCCGGCTGGGCCTATGCGGGCAAGGGCGGCTACGGGCTGGGCGCCTCGGGCGCGATCTCGGCGCTGATGGGCATGTACGCCGTGATGTACCGGCTGCGGCGCATCCGCTTTTTCTACCAGCTGTTCTTCTATTTCAACTACGTCACGGCGCCCGCCCTGCTCTTGCTGCCGGCCTGGATCGCCAACGAGCTGGTGCAGCACTGGATCGGCGGCCAGGGCATCGCCTACATGGCCCACCTGGGCGGCCTGCTGACGGGCGCGGCGCTGATGGCCGGCGCGATGTGGCTGGGCCGCGTGAAAACGCCCGAGACTGTGAAGTCGGAAATGGTGACCGACGACCACCGCTTCGACCAGCACGTGGCCGCCGCGCGCAAGCTGTCGGCGGCCATGAAGTTCGAGCCCGCGTGCGTTGAATGGCGCGCCGCCGCCGCCCTGCGCCCCGGCGACACCGACACGCTGCGCGCCTGG
Source organism: Variovorax boronicumulans (assembly GCF_009811375.1). Classification (NCBI taxonomy): domain Bacteria; kingdom Pseudomonadati; phylum Pseudomonadota; class Betaproteobacteria; order Burkholderiales; family Comamonadaceae; genus Variovorax; species Variovorax boronicumulans. The sequence goes on along the minus strand of NZ_BKDH01000001.1, from coordinate 366,755 downwards.
TTCCACACCGCGCGCCTGCAGCCCGCGAGCGACGACTTCCACCAGGCCGCGCGCCGCATCTTCCGCCTGCCCGCCACCGACGCCGACACGCTGGCGCTGCAGCACGCCAGCTTCACGACCTACCTCGACCAGGCCAGGCCGGGCGTGCGCCTGAAGCCCGACGACATGGCCCGGCTGGCGCGCCGCTTCGCGCGCATCCGCCAGTTCGGCGATGCCGACAAGCTCTGCCGCATCCTGCTGAAGACCGCGCCCGACCACCCCGAGCTGGCCGACACGCTCTCGGTGTGCGCCAACGGGCTGCTGCACGCGGGCGAACGCGATCGCGCCCTGGGCCTGCTGCCGCACCTGCTGCGGCTGGCGCCCAACGACATGGTCACGCGCGCGTTGCAACGCACGTAAAAAACCCGGCGCAAGGCCGGGTTCGTTGATGAAGCGCCGCTGCGCTTACTTGTCGTTGTGCAGGTAGGTGGCCTGCTTCGGCAGCAGCAGGCTGACCAGGAAGGCCACGCCCATCATCGCCGTCACGTACCAGTAGAAATACGACTCGTGGCCGATCGACTTCAGGCCCAGCGCCACGTACTCGGCGCTGCCGCCGAAGATGGCATTGCCCACCGCGTACGACAGGCCCACGCCCAGCGCGCGCACTTCGGGCGGGAACATCTCGGCCTTCACGATGCCGCTGATCGAGGTGTAGAAGCTCACCACCGCCAGGGCCAGCGTGATCAGCACGCCGGCCATCAGCGGGCTGCTCACGCTTTGCAGGTTGCTCAGCACGGGCACCGTCATCAGCGCGCCCAGGGCGCCGAACAGCAGCATGTTGCTGCGCCGGCCGATGCGGTCCGACAGCGCGCCGAACAGCGGCTGCATGCACATGTACAGGAAGAGGCACGCCGTCATCACGTTGCTGGCCGTCTTGATCGACATGCCGGCCGAGTTCACCAGGTACTTCTGCATGTAGGTGGTGAAGGTGTAGAAGATCAGCGAGCCGCCGGCCGTGTAGCCCAGCACCACGAGGAAGGCGCGCTTGTGGTGCTTGAACAGTTCCGCGACGCTGCCGGCGCCCTTGGCGGCGCGGGTCTTGGTGCTGGCCGTTTCGGTCAGCGTGCGGCGCAGCATCAGCGCCACGACGGCGGCCAGGGCGCCCAGCACGAAGGGAATGCGCCAGCCCCAGGCCTTGAGCTCGGCCTCGGTGAGCAGCTGCTGCAGCACCACCACGGCCACCACGGCCAGCAGCTGGCCGCCGATCAGCGTGACGTACTGGAACGACGAGAAGAAGCCGCGCTGGCCGCGCATCGCCACTTCGCTCATGTAGGTGGCGGTGGTGCCGTACTCGCCGCCGACCGACAGGCCCTGCAGCAGGCGCGCGGCCAGCAGCAGCGCGGGCGCCCAGGCGCCGATCTGCGCGTAGGTGGGCAGGCAGGCAATGACCAGCGAGCCGACGCACATCATGACGACCGAGGTCACCATCGACGTCTTGCGGCCCTTGCGGTCGGCCAGCCGGCCGAACAGCCAGCCGCCGATCGGGCGCATCAGGAAGCCGGCGGCGAACACGCCGGCGGTGTTCAGCAGCTGGACCGTCGGGTCCGACTTGGGGAAGAACGAGGGCGCGAAGTAGATCGCGCAGAAGGCGTAGACGTAGAAGTCGAACCACTCCACCAGGTTGCCGGACGAGGCGGCAAAGATGGCGAAGATGCGCTTGCGCTTTTCCTCGAAGGTGTAGGGAGTGGTGTCGCGGGTCGCGTCCGGGATGGAAGCGCCGGCGCTCGTGCTGCTGCTGGCAATGGCGGTCATGCGGGGGGTCCTTGTCTCTGGCTGCAGCCCCCGCGAAGCCCGCGGAAAGCCGTGCCGGGGAGTCTGGTCCGCCGGGGGCGCGCTGTCGTCCGTAGGGCCCCCGCCGCGGGACTGCGTACCGGTACGCAGGGGTAAACCCTAAGTTCTAGCCAGAGGTTGGGGCGCCTTCAGGGCGACGCTCCCGCCGATGGGGCACCTTGCTCCGCGAATGTCCCCCGGGCTTCGCCCCTCCTCCTTGATTTCGCTGCGCAAGGCACCCCATCGGCGTGAGCGTCATCAGTGCAGTCGTTGATCGGCGAGCACCCACAGCGTGCCCGGTGCCCAGGCCACCGGGTGCTTCCCGCAGCGAAATCAAGGAGGAGCCGAAGGCGGGGGACATTCGCGGAGGGAAGTACCCGGTGGCCTGGGCACGCGCCCCGAACAGACCTACAACCCGTGCTCGCGCAGGAAGCGATCCAGCTCCAGGCTGCTGGAAAAGCCCAGCTTCGCGAACATGTGCGCCCGGTGCGTTTCCACCGTGCGCAGCTCCAGCGGCGCGAGTTCCTGCGCGATGCGCTTGTTGGGCAGGCCTTCGGCCACGAGCCGGGCGACTTGCATCTCGCGCGGCGTGAGCTTGGCCCACAGCGCCTGCGCGGCCTGCCGGGCCTGGCGGCGCACGGCGATCTCTTCGGCTTTGTGCAACGCCTTCGCGATGCTGTCGAGCAGGCGCTCGTCGTTACAGGGCTTTTCCAGCCAGCCGAAGGCACCGTTCTGCACCGCCTCGACCGCCATCGGGATGTCGCCGTGCCCGGACAGGAAGATCACGACCAGCGGGCTGTCCTGCGCGCGCAGCGCGTCGAACACCTGCAGCCCGCTCATGCCTTCCATGCGCAGGTCGAGGATGGCGCAGCCCGGGCGCTGCAGGTCGGCACCGGCCAGGAAGGCCTCGCCCGAGGCAAAAGCCTGTACCGCATGGCCGCGCGACAGCAGCAGCAGGCCCAAAGAGCGGCGCACGGCCTCGTCGTCGTCGACGACGCACAGGTGGTTGGCAAGCAGGGGTGCGTTCACGGGGAAGCCTCCAGTTCGAGGGTGAAGACCGTGCCGCCGTCGGGCCGGTCGGCGAACGACAAGCGGCCGCGGTGGGCCTCCACGATGGTGCGGCAGATGTTCAGGCCCAGCCCGAGCCCGCCGGCCTTGGTGGTGAAGAAGGGCGCGAAGACCTGCTCGGCCAGCGCGGCGTCGATGCCGGGGCCGTGGTCGGCGATGCGGATGTGCACGCGGCCTTCGCACAGCTCGGCCTCGACCTCGACCACGCGCCGCTCGGGCGGCGTGCCCTGCTGCATCGCCTGCAGGCTGTTGGACAGCAGGTTCAGCAGCACCTGCTCGAGCAGCACGCGGTCGCCGCGCACCGGCGGCAGTGCGGGCGGAATGCGCACTTCGGCGCGCACCTGCCGCTGGCGCATCTCGCCCTGCAGCAGCGCCAGCGCATTGGTCACCAGCGCGGCCACGGCGCAGTCCTCGGTGCCGGCGGTGCGCTGGCGCACGAAGCCGCGGATGCGTCGCACAATCTCGGCGCTGCGCTTGGCCTGCGCCACGGTCTCGTCGAGGCTGCTGGCCAGCAGCGGCTGATTGCCCTGCGCGGCGAAGGCCTTGGCGGCGCTGGCGAAGTTGCTCAGCGCCATCAGCGGCTGGTTGAGTTCGTGCGCCAGCGTGGAGGCCATCTCTCCCAGGCTGGCCAGGCGCTGCGCGTGCTGCAGCTGCTCGTCGTTCTGGCGCTGGCGCAGCTCGGCGCGCTTCTGCTCGGTGATGTCGACCACCGAGCTCATCCAGCCGCTGTGGCGGCCGTCGGCGTCGATGAGCCGCGCGGTGTAGACCATGGTGATGACCTCGTGCCCGTCGCGGTGCCGCAGGCGCGACTCGAAGCCCGAGCGCGCGGGCTGCCCGCTCATCATGGCCTCGTAGTGGAACCAGTGCTGCGTCACGTCGTCGGGGTGCCAGTAGGGGTACGGCGGCAGCCGCCCCAGCAGCTCGTCGGCGCCGTAGCCGGTCATCTCGCAGAAGGCCGGGTTGACGTAGATGATGCGGCCCTGCAGGTCGCGCGCACGCATGCCGACCAGCAGCGAGTCTTCCATCGCCTTGCGGAAGGCGTGGGCCTGGTCCAGCTCGTGGGTGCGCTCGCGCACGCGCAGTTCCAGGTCGCGCCGCGCGTCGCGCTGCTCGGCGAAGCGGCGCTCGCGCAGCCGCCAGTACAGCGCGCCCAGCAACAGCACGCCGGCGCCCAGCAGGCCGAGCATCCAGGTGCGCTCGCGCGCGCGGGTGACTTCGGCGTGGTCGGCCATCACCGTCAGGGTCCAGCCCAGGTCGGGCAGCGGCTCGTCCACGGCGAGAAAGCGGCGCGCCTTGCCGCCGACCGTGGTGCGCACCAGGTAGCCCGGTGCGCCCTCGATGTGCTCGACGCGCCAGGGCAACGGCGCGAAGCGGGTGCGCGTGCCGTACTGCTGGTCGTGCTCGATGCCGGCCAGGTCGGCGGGGCTCAGCGCCCGCGTGGCCTGGTACATCCAGCCCGGCACCGAGCTCAGGAACACGATGCCGCGCGCGTCGGTCAGCAGGATCGGATCGCGCACGAAGGCCCAGGCGTCGTGCAGCTGGCGCAGGCTGACCTTGACGGTGACCACGCCCAGCACCTCGCCGCCGCCCTCGGCGCGCACCGGTGCCGACATGAACAGCCCCGGCTCGCCCGTGGTCTGGCCCACGCCGTAGAACAGGCCGCGCCGCCCGGCCCGCGCGTCGAGAAAGTACGGCCGGTTGGCGTACGACTCGCCCACGAAGCTCTGCGGCGTGGCCCAGTTGCTCGCGGCCAGCGTGAGGCCCTGCGGGTCGGTGAGGTACAGCGCGTCGGAGCCCGCGAGGCGGTTCACTTCCTCGATGTGGTGGTTGGCGCGCTGCCGCGCGGCGGGGTCCTGCGGATGGGCCAGCACGGCGAGCACGTCGGGGTGCATGCCGGCGGTGAACGGCAGGTAGCCGTACTTGCCGGCGGCGTCGCGCAGGCCGAGCACGTGCACTTCCATGGCACGGCGGATCGAGTCGGCCTGGAAGTTCGCCTCGCGCCGCGCGGCCCACTGGCCGGCCACGGCGATCAGCAGCAGCGCCAGCGCCACGGCGCCCGCCCAGGCCACCAGTGCGCGGCGGCGGGAGCGCGCCGGCGATGCAGAAGAAGAGGAAGCAGAAAGGGACGGTTCGGGCGAAAGGGGCGGCATGGGAGGCAGATCCGCAGGTCCGGCCGGCGCGGCGTGCGGAATTTTGCCCTGATCCGCGGGCCGGCCCTCTCTCAGGCCGCCGGCCGCAGCAGCCAGCGCACTTCCTGCGTCTGCTCGCTCTCGGGGTAGCGGGCCTCGAGCGTGGTGAGGATCGGCTGCGCCATGTCCGCGCGGCCCAGCCCCTGCACCAGCGCGCGGGCCGCGAGCTCGTAGGCCTGCGGAATCGCCGCGTGGCCGCGGAAGCGCTTGTCGAAGCCCGACAGCAGCGCCAGCGTGCCGTGGGCGTCGCCGCCACGCCATTCGGCGCGGGCCATCGCGATGACCATCGCCGGGTCGTCGAGCACGAAGCTCTTGTCGATGGCGCGGCAGGCCTTGAAAACCTTCAGCGCGTCCGATGCGAGGTCGCGCCGCATCAACAGCGGAATGAAGCGGCGTGCGTGGTCGAACAGCGTGTCCTTCTTCTCGGGCATGAGCGCCAGCACGCGGTGGTAGCGGCGCTGCGCGGCCAGGTCGTCGGCGTCGGCGGTGCGCTGCGCCTCGTAGGCAATGCCCAGCGCGGCGGCCAGGTCGCCGTCGGTGATGCACTGCGCCACCTCGGCGTCGGTGCGCTGCGCGGCGATCTGCGCGGGCGTGCGGCGGTCGACCGGGGCGCCGATGTCGGCGCCCGCGCCGGGCACGAGGTCGATGCCGAAGGCGTCGTGGTGCTGGTACATCACGTAGCCCAGGAGGCTCGCCATCACCCAGCCGAAGTAGATGAACGCGAAGTTGACGATCGGCAGCACGATGCGCCCGTCGAACACCGGCAGCACCATCGAGATCGCCACCTGCGCGCCCGTGCTCAGCAGGAACAGGAACAAGCACAGCAGCGCATAAGGCCAGCCGATGGTGCGCATCGCGTCCATCACGTAGCCCGGGTTCATGGCCTGGAAGAAGCTGCCCGACTGCACCAGCACGATCACCGCCGCCGGGAAGGTGAAGGACATGATGAACAGGCCCACCGTGCCCAGCACCGGCTCGTACCAGGCGAGCCAGCCGATGAGCATCGTCTGCACCAGCGAGATGGCGAAGAGCTTCCACGGCAGGTAGGTCCACTCGTCGCTGGCTTCGCGCCCGAAGTCGGCCGAGTCGCGGATGCCGCGCGCGCCCAGCGCAATGACCTTGAAGCCGTAGCGGCTGGCCGCCAGGATGATGCCGACCTCGATGACGACGAAGGCCAGCGCATCGGGCAGGAAGAACACGGCCTCGAACAGCAGGCTGCAGAACGACAGGACCAGGCCGTAGGCCAGCGGCCGCAGCTGGAGCGGAAAGGCGAAGAAGCTGTTGAGGCGGTGCCAGAACGGCGGGGGCGGCGGCAGGGAGTCGCGGTCGATCATGGCGGGGCCTGGGGTGCTGATGCGGCTACTTGCGGAAGAAGTCGCTCTGGCTCATCGCGCCCGCGCCGCCCAGGCGCACCACGGTGACGCCGTTGGAATGCACGAGGCGCATCTGGCCGAGTTCGCGCTCCAGACGCTGGGTGAAACTGCTCTTGTACTGCAGCACCGACTCGCCCATCTTCAGCACGCTGGTGCCCGTGACGGTGGCGCTCTTGCGGTCGGTGGCCACCTCGATGTTGTCGATGTGGTAGTCGTACTCGATGGTGAGGATGCCGCCCATGCGGTCGCCGACGGTGCGAAACAGCTCGATGTTTTCCTTCACCGTGTCGCAGGCTTCGTCGCGGTTCTGGGTGGTCTCGAGGGTGCGGCCCATGGCCGTGACCTTGCTCTCGATCACCGCCTTGCGGCTGAGTTGCTTGCAGATCGCCTCGGCGTCGCGCGAGTACACGGCGTGGGCGTCCTTCCGGTAGTAGTCGCGCACCATCGCCTCGTCGAGCTTGCGGCCGCCGACAAAGAAGAACCACGCGCCCACGCAGAGCGCGATCACGATCGCAATTTGCTTCATTCCCGCCCCCGCGCGCACGCGGTCCCGCTCCGTTTTGCGGCGCAGTATACGTTGCCGAATGTTTCCAAACGGCGGCGCAGCGGGGGATTTCAGCGCTTCAGCCGGCGCGGTAGAAGATGTAGTCGGCCTGGTACTTCACGACCTGTTTCTGGCCCAGGTTCGTGGCGCCACAGGCGGCAGCGGGGGCCACGCCGCCCTGCGTGGCGACGCGCTGGATGTAGCTCACGCCCTGCATCGCGCCCATGCCGGTGGCGGGGTTGGCCTTCACCAATTGGTGGGGAATGTTGCCGGTGCCGTTCGGCGCCACCGCCACCTGCGTGGCCGTGAGCTTCGAGCCGTCCGCGTTCTCCCAGGTGGCGGGCGGGCCGTAGTACTTGCCGACCTGCTTGCCGGCGCGGTCCATCAGCTTGGCGTCGGGGCCGACGAAGACCCACTCGTGCGCGCCCGGTGTGTTGGCCTTGGCGCGGCACTCGTAGGTGATGTCGCCCGCGCCCACGGTTTCCATGGCCACGCGGTGGCCGGCGGGCACCTTCACGGCGTCGGGCAGGCTGGCCTGCGAGAACATCGGCAGGGGCTTGGCGCCCATGCCGGAACAGGCGGCCAGGCCAAGCGCCGCTGCGGTGGTGGAAGCCAGGACGGTCAGGGTGCGGATGTGCATGGTCGTTTCCTCGGTGTCGGATCGGTGGTGAAAAAGAAAGAGCCGCCGTCTGGAGTTCTGCATGTCGACGCCCCCCTGCCCCCTGTACGCAGCCCGAGGGCTGTTGGATTCAGACCGGTCGCGCTGAATCCGCCCGCACCGCCGGGCCGTACCTCGGACATGCGCACCGATGCCCCACAATCCGCCGATGACCGCACCCAGCCCCGACGCCGAACTGATGGCGCTGATCGACCGGATCGGCCATCGCGACGAAGCCGCCCTGCGACAGCTGTACGACCGCACCGCGCCCCGCCTCATGGGGCTGGCGATGCGGGTGGTGCGCCAGCGCGAGTGGGCCGAAGACGTGCTGCAGGAGTCCTTCCTCACCATCTGGCGCGTGGCCGGCGACTACCGTGCCTCGCTGAGTCCGCCGCTGGCCTGGCTGGGGCTCATCGTGCGCAGCCGCTCGCTCGACCTGCTGCGCCGCCGCACCGCCGACCGCGCCCAGCTCACGCAGGAATTCGACGAGCTGATGGCCGACACCTTCGAATCCGACACGCCCAACCCGGCCGACATGGCCGATGCGAGCGAGCAGGCCTGGGCGCTGCACCAGTGCCTGAGCCAGCTCGAGGGCCGCCAGCGCGAGGTGGTCAGCCTGGCCTACCTGCGCGAGATGAGCCACGGCGAACTGGCCGAACAGCTCAAGCTGCCGCTGGGCACCGTGAAGACCTGGATCCGGCGCGGGCTCGACAAGCTGCGCACCTGCATGGGCCGCTTCGCCTGATCATGAGACCCGCCCCATGAACCTCCTTGCCCACCCCGAACTGCTCGAACTGCTGGCCGCCAGCCATGCACTCGGCACGCTGCGCGGCGGCGCCCGCCGCCGCTTCGAAACCCTGGCGCGCGAGCAGGCGCCCGTGCGCGCCGCCGCGCTGGTCTGGCAGGGCCGGCTGGCCGGCATGACCGAGCTGCAGCAGCCGGTCACGCCCGACCCGGCCGTCTGGACCCGCATCCGCAACCTGATCGACGCCGAGCAAGCGCAGCAGGCCCTCGAGCGGCAGCGCGACAACGCCGCGCCCATTGCGTCTGCATCGACGGGCGGCTGGCTGCGCAGCCTTGCGCTGTGGCGCGGCGCCGCCGCAGCCGGCGCGCTCGTGGCCGTGCTGGCCGTGGGCGTGGGCCTGAACCTGCGCGAGCAGCTGATCAACGCGCCCGCCGTGCAGTACGTGGCCGTGCTGTCCGACGACAAGGCCGCCGCCTCCATGCTCGTGACCTTCGACCCGAAGAAGAAGCAGCTCGTGCTGCAGCGCGTGGGCAGCTTCCGCGAAGGCGCCGACAAGTCGCTGCAGCTGTGGGCCCTGCCGCCCGGCGGCGCGCCGCGCTCGCTCGGCGTGCTGGACAATGCACCGGCGCTGCGGCTGGCCGCCTCGGAATCCGATGTGCGCGTACCGGCGCTGGCGATCAGCCTGGAGCCCAAGGGCGGCGTCCCGAGCGCGGGCGGCCCGACCGGGCCGGTGCTGTTCCATGGCCCGCTGATCGAAAAAACGCTCTGACCCTGTCCTGAATTTCTCCGCTTCCGTTCTCTTTCCGATGCCTTCGATGAAATCCGCGCTGGCGGCCACCGCCGCCCTGCTGCTGGCAACCGCTGCCTTCACCGCCCAGGCCCAGACCGCGGCCGCCGCCTTCCCCTACGAAGCCGACGGCGCCACGGCCGCCGACACCGCCTCCGCCTACCTCGCCGCCAAGGCCCGCTGGCACAACGAGCTGGCCGCCTTCGCGCGCGCCGACCAGGAGCGCTTTCCGGCCCCGGGCGGCGTGGTGTTCGTGGGCAGCTCGACCGTGCGCATGTGGACGCGCCTGTCGCAGGACTTTTCCCGCGTGCCGGGCGGCATCGTCAACCGCGGCTTCGGCGGCTCGACGCTGGCCGACTGCGCCCTGTTCGCACGCGACCTCGTGGTGCGCTACAAGCCCCGGCAGGTGGTGCTCTATGCGGGCGACAACGACCTGGCCGAGGGCCGCACGCCGCTGCAGGTGCTGGACAGCTTCGCGCGCTTTGCCAACGCGGTGCGCGCCGAGCTGCCCGACGCGCGCATCAGCTTCATCTCGGTCAAGCCCAGCCCGTCGCGCGAGCAGCTCATGCCGCAGATCCGCGAGACCAACCACGTGATCTCGGCCTACCTGAACCTGCTGCCCAACAGCGAGTACATCGACATCCACACGCCGATGCTCGGCGCCGACGGCCGCCCGCGCCCCGAACTGTTCCGCGGCGACCGGCTGCACCTGACGGACGAGGGCTACCGGCTGTGGCAGTCGGTGGTGGCGCCGCATCTTCCGATGCCGCCAGCGGTACAACCCTGAGCGGACCTCCCGCTGTCCGCATGGCATGAAGCGGGCGCGATTCAGTCGCGAGACACCGCGGAACCGGCTTTGCCGGGCTGCAGGTGTCGCCCCCGGTAGGGGGTAGGAGAAGCGACACGAAGTGCGCGAAGCCTGGGGGCGAGTTCTTTCACGCCGGCGCAGGCTCCGAAGGCACATCGTCCGCCGGCGGCGGCACGTCGGCGCCGCGCGTGAAGCGTGCCACGAAGTACATGCCCGCGAACACCGCCGCCAGCAGCAGGCCGTCGCCCCACCAGGGCCGCGCCATCTGGTTGTCGCCGTAGAAGGCCAGCACCAGCAGCACCGCCACGAGGTGCGCGCAGAACACCGGCAGCGAGGCCGAGCCCATGGCCTCGAGCCAGTGCAGGCGCGGGATCTTGCGCATGAGCCAGGGCCCGAAGCGCACCGCCAGGATGCCCAGCGCCACCAGGTTCACGATCCGCAGCGGGCCGAGCTGCCACTTGTCGAACAGCAGGTTCATTTCCACATCGCCGCCGAACGGCGCCTGGCCGTTGATGCCGGTGTGGCGCCAGTAGAAACCGTAGAGCGCGATGCCCGCCGCCAGCACCAGCAGCCAGGCCGGAAAGCGCAGCGGCCGGGCCTCGGGCGCATTGCGGCTGGCGCCCAGGCACAGGCCGGTGAACCACAGGAACTGCCAGGCGTAGGTGTTGAAGGCGCCCATCTCGTGGAACGGCACCGGCACGCCGAGGTAGCGCACCGCCAGCCCGTAGACCCATTCGCTGAGCCCGAACTGCGCCATCGCCCAGACCGTGGCGCTGGCCACCATCACGAGCGTCCAGCCGTGGCGCATGGCAAAGGCCAGCACCCAGGGGCTCATGAGCATGAAGAAGATGTACATCGGCAGGATGTCCAGCAGCGGCGGCTCGTAGATCAGCAGCAGCCCGAACAGGAAGCCGTCGCGCGGCTCCGCCAGGTAGTACGACACGAGGTTCTTGACCGCCGGCTGGTCGATGTGCACGCCGAGCGCCGCGATCACGGTGAACAAGAACAGCAGGATCGCCGCCTGGCACAGGTAGACCTTGAGCACACGCCGCCAGAAGGCCTGGCGCATCGAGTCGACGCCACGCACGTGGCCGATGCGGCTGTAGACCAGCCCCGCCACGAAGGCCGACAGCAGCACGAAGCCCTCGGCGGCCGACACGAAGCCGAAAGGCTGGCCCAGTGGATCGGTCAGCCGCGTGGGCAGGTGGGTGACGGTCATCAGCACGAGCATCAGCCCGCGCAAGGCGTCTATTTCCCAGTAGCGTTTCATTCGGTCGGCGGCGAGGTCTTGGTGGCGGTCTGCGCAGCGCACGCACGACGTCAGCGATTGTAAGAAGACCGGCGTACGTCGACCGAACGCGCGCTTCAAACACGGACGGCCTATGACGCTTGGCACTCCCGAAGCGCCATGCAAATCGGCTACGCTGCGCGCTGCCTCAAGGTGGAGAACTCCGTGAACCGTTTCATTCCGACATTGCTACTGGCCGCCGGCGCGCTCGCGGCGGGCCCGGGCCATGCACTTCAGATCACCAGCCTGACCCCGCAGGGCGAAGTGGCGCGCGTGCGCCAGGTCGTCGCCAAATTCGATCAGGCGGCGGTCAACTTCGGCGACCCCAAGGCGCCCGCGCCGCTCACCGTGAGCTGCTCCGACGCGCAGGCCGGCAAGGGCACCGGCCGCTGGACCGACGCCAAGGCCTGGGTCTACGACTTCGAGAACGACCTGCCGCCCGGCGTGCGCTGCTCGGTCACCCGCATTCCCACCTTCAAGCCGGCCGGCGGCGGCGAGCTGACCGGCCCCGAACGCTATCAATTCAATAGCGGTGGCCCGTTCGTGCGCAACTACATGCCGGGCACCTACGCCCGCATCGACGAGCAGCAGATGTTCGTGCTCGAGCTCAACGGCGCGGCCACGATCGACAGCGTGCGCCAGAACGTCTGGTGCGCGGCCGACGGTGTCGGCGAACGCATTCCGGCCAAGCTGCTCGAGGGCGAGGCGCGCACCGAACTGCTCAAGGCCTTCCACCGTGAGAAGGAAGCCGCCAAAGACCCGCTGCGCTTCATCACGATGCAGTGCAACCGCACGCTCACGCCGGGTGCCAAGGTGCAGGTCGTCTACGGCAAGGGCGTGGCCACGCCGTCGGGCGTGGCCAACAACGTGGAACGCCGTTTCGACTACCAGGTGCGCGAGCCCTTCGCCGTGTCCTTCAGCTGCGAGCGCGAGAACGCGCAGGCCGCCTGCCTGCCGCTGCGCCCGATGCAGCTGCAGTTCAATGCGCCGGTGACGCGCAAGGTGGCGTCGCAGATCGTGCTCAAGGGCGACGGCAAGACGATCAAGGCCACGCTCGAAAGCGGCGGCGGCTCGCAGAACGACGACGACGTGGTCAACAGCGCGAGCTTCGGCCCGCCGCTGGCCGAGAGCACGCAGTTCAGCATCGAGCTGCCTTCCGGCTTCCAGGACGCCTCGGGCCGCGCGCTGGGCACGCCCGGCAGCTTTCCGCTGAAGGTGGCGACCGGCGCGATGCCGCCGCTGGCCAAGTTCGCGGCCTCGCCCTTCGGCGTGATCGAGCGCCTGGCCGAGCCCGGCACCCCGGCCATGATGCCGGTCACGGTGCGCCGCGTGGAGCCGCAGCTGATGGTGCAGGCCCTCACGCCCGGCAAGGTGAGCGACCTCAACCCCAAGACCGACGCCGAGATCATCGCGTGGTACCGCAAGGTGCGCCGCTACGACAGCTACACGGTCAGCCGCGACACCGCGCGCCGCGACGTGAAGGGCGCCCTGCCCCCGGTGATCGACAAGAACGAACGCTCGCACGTGCAGACGCGCATGGTGTCGCTGCTCGGCGGCCAGCCGGGCGTGAAGGCCCTGGACATGCCCAAGGCCGAGAGCGGCGACCCGCGCCCCTTCGAGGTCGTCGGCATCCCGCTCACGCCGGGCTTCCACGTGTTGGAGATCGCCTCGCAGAAACTCGGCGAAGCCCTGCTCGACGAGCGCTACAACGCCGGGCGCACGATGTACGTGCGCACCACCGCGCTGGCCACCAACCTGGCCGTGCACTTCAAGCTGGGCCGCGAGAACTCGATGGCCTGGGTCACCACGCTCGACAAGGGCAAGGTGGTGGCGGGCGCCGAGGTGCGCGTGTCCAGCTGCGACGGCAAGGCCGTGGCCACCGGCACCACCGACGCCAGCGGCATCGTGATGCTCAACGGCGTGTCGCCCGATGCACCGAGCTGCAACGGCCCGAACGAGTACGAGACCAGCGCCTGGTTCGTGAGCGCGCGCGCCAAGGACGACAAGGGCGTGGAAGACCTCGCCTTCACCTGGAGCGACTGGCAGCGCGGCATCGAGCCCTGGCGCTTCAACGTGCCCACCAGCCTGGACGTGCGCCCCGACGGCATCGCCCACACCATCTTCGACCGCACGCTGCTGCGCGCCGGCGAGACGGTGTCGATGAAGAGCCTGCTGCGCACGCAGACCAGCAAGGGCTTCGGCCTGCCGGCAGACCGGCCCGACACGCTGGTCGTCACCCACATGGGCAGCGGCCAGCGCTTCACCCAGCCGCTGGCCTGGCGCAAGACCGCCACCGGCGGCCTGAGCGCAGAGAACAGCTTTGCCATTCCGCCGGCCGCCAAGCTCGGCGTGTACCAGGTCGAGCTGCGCAGCGGCGACGGCACCAGCGACGAAGGCAACAACCGCACCTACTCGACCGGCATCTTCCGCGTCGAGGAATTCCGACTGCCCGTGCTCGAAGGCCGCATCGCGCCCACCGAGAAGAAGCCGCTGGTGGCCGCCACGAGCGTGCCCACCGACGTGCAGATCAACTACGTGGCCGGCGGCGGCGCCGCCAACCTGCCGGTGCGCGTGTCGGCCATGGTGCGCGGCAAGGGCCTGAGCTTTTCCGACTACGACGCCTTCAGCTTCAACCCGCCGCGCGCCTCGGGCGATGGCAGCGAAGCCGCCACCGCCGCCGACACCAGCGCCGGCGAGGAAGACCTCAACAGCGTGAACGACACCCGCGTGATCGCCGACAAGCTGCCGCTCACGCTGAACAAGGACGGCGCCGGCAAGGTCACGATCGACAAGGTGCCCAAGGTGAAGGCGGCGCGCGAGCTGCTGCTCGAAGCCACCTACGCCGACCCGAACGGCGAGGTGCAGACCATTCGCAGCACGCAGACGCTGTGGCCCGCGTCGGTCATCGCCGGCATCAAGACCGAGGGCTGGGTCTCGACCAGCCAGAAGCTCAAGTTCCAGGCGCTCGCGCTCGACCTCACGGGCAAGCCCCAGGCCGGCGTGACGCTCAACGTGCGCGCCGTGGCGCGCATCACCACCACCAGCCGCAAGCGCATGGTGGGCGGCTTCTACACCTACGACAACAAGACCGAGACCAAGGACATCGGCACCGTCTGCTCCGGCAAGAGCGACTCGCGCGGCCTGCTGCTGTGCGAGTCGGAGCTGAAGGAGGCCGGCGAGGTCGAGCTGGTGGCCAGCGCCACCGACAGCGACGGCCGCAGCGCCAGCGCCGTGAGCTCGGTCTACGTGACCAGGCAGGGCGAACTGTGGTTCGGCGGCGAGGACAACGACCGCATCGACGTGCTGCCCGAAAAGAAGAGCTACCAGCCCGGCGAGGTCGCCAAGTTCCAGGTCCGCAGCCCCTTCCGCTTTGCCACCGCGCTCGTGGCCGTGGAACGCGAAGGCATCATCGAGACGCACGTGGTGCAGCTGGACGGCAAGGACCCGACGGTCAGCCTGCAGGTCAAGCCCGAGTGGGGCCCGAACGCCTACGTGAGCGTGCTCGCGCTGCGCGGGCGCCTGCGCGAAGTGCCGTGGTACAGCTTCTTCACCTGGGGCTTCAAGGCGCCGCGCGAGTGGTGGACCGCCTTCTGGTACGAGGGCAAGGAATACGTCGCGCCCACCGCGATGGTCGACCTGAGCAAGCCCGCCTACCGCCTGGGCATGGCCGAGATCCGCGTCGGCACGCGCGCGCACCAGATCGACGTGACCGTCACCAGCGACAAGCCCAGCTACCCGATCCGCAGCAAGGCGCAGGTCACCATCACCGCCAAGCTGCCCGACGGCAAGCCGGCCGCCGGCGCCGAAGTGGCGCTGGCCGCGGTTGACCAGGCCCTGCTGGAGCTCATGCCCAACGACAGCTGGAACCTGCTCAACGCGATGCTGCAGCGGCGCAGCTGGGGCGTGAGCACCTCCACCGCGCAGATGGAAATCGTCGGCCGGCGCCACTACGGGCGCAAGGCCGTGCCCGCGGGCGGCGGCGGCGGCAAGGGCCAGACGCGCGAGCTGCTCGACACCCTGCTGGTGTGGAACCCGAAGATCGTGCTCGACGCCAACGGTCAGGCCGTGGTGACGGTGCCGCTGAACGACGCGCTCACCACCTTCAAGATCGTGGCCGTGGCCGATGCGGGCACCAGCCTGTTCGGCACCGGCCAGGCCAGCATCCAGGCCACGCAAGACCTGCAGATCATCAGCGGCCTGCCGCCGCTGGTGCGCGAGGACGACCAGTTCCGCGCGCAGATCACCTTGCGCAACACCACGCAGAAACCGATGAAGGTGGAAGCCACGCCGCGCGCCACGCTGCTCACGCTCGAAACGCAGACCGTCGACATTCCCGCCGGCGAATCGCGCGAGGTGGCCTGGAACGTGACCGCGCCCGCGCAGCTCGCGCAGACGCGCGCCGAAGCCATCCTGTGGGAGATCGAGGCGAAAGACACGGTCGGTGGCGCGCGCGACGCGCTCAAGGTGCGCCAGCGCATCGTGCCCGCCGTGCCGCTCACGGTGCAGCAGGCCACGCTGGTGCAGGTCGACGGGCCGTTCACGCTCGACGTGGCACCGCCCGCCGACGCCCTGCCCGGCCGCGGCGGCCTGAAGATATCGCTGCAACCCAAGCTGGCCGAAGGCCTGCCGGGCGTGCGCGACTGGTTCGCCAACTACCCCTTCAGCTGCCTCGAACAGAAGACCAGCAAGGCGGTCGGCCTGCGCGACGCGAAGATGTGGCAGGGCGTGCTGGCCACGCTGCCCACCTACCTGGACAGCGACGGCCTGGCCAGCTACTTCCCGCCGCGCGACGGCGAAGCCAACCGCGGCAGCGACATCCTCACGTCGTACCTGCTCGCGGCCACGCACGAAGCGGCCCAGCTCAACCCGGCCTTCGCGCTCGCCGACGACGCGCGCGCACCGATGGAGTCGGGCCTGATCGCGTTCGTCGAAGGCCGCGTCACGCGCGAGTTCTGGAGCCCGCGCAAGGACCTGGACGTGCGCAAGCTCGCCGCGCTCGAAGCCTTGTCGCGCTACGGCAAGGCCAAGGGCAGCATGCTCGGCAGCATCACCATCGCGCCGAACCAGTGGCCCACCAGCGCGGTGATCGACTGGGTCAACATCTTGAAGCGCGTGAACGACGTGCCGCAGCGCCAGCAGCGCCTGGACGAGGCCAACAACGTGCTGAAGGCGCGCCTGTCGTACCAGGGCACCAAGCTCATCTTCAGCACCGAGCAGGACGACTACTGGTGGTGGCTCATGACCAACGGCGACGTCAACACCGCGCGCCTGCTGCTCACGGTGATGGACGACCCGGCCTGGAAGGACGACATCGGCAAGCTCGCCAACGGCTTCATCGGCCGCCAGCAGAACGGCGCCTGGCACACCACCACCGCCAACCTGTGGGGCGGGCTGGCGCTGGAGAAGTTCAGCAAGGTGTTCGAGAGCACGCCGGTGGCCGGCGTCACCGCCGCCACGCTGGGCGCGGTGAAGGCGCAGGTCGACTGGAGCAAGGTGGAGCGCGTGAAGGCCAGCGACGCAACCGGCGCCCCGAACCAGACCACGATGTTCGGCGCCCCCGCCTCGCCGGGCAACCTGCGCAACAACACGATGTTCCTGCCCTGGTCCGCATCGCCCACGGGTGCGCCCGTGCGCGACACACTGCTGGTCACGCAGCAGGGCACCGGCAAGCCGTGGCTCACGCTGCAGTCGCTGGCCGCCGTGCAGTTGAAGGCGCCGTTCGCGGCGGGCTACGCGCTGAAGAAGACCATCACGCCGGTCGAGCAGGCCGTGGCCGGCAAGTACACGCGCGGCGACGTGCTGCGCGTGAGCATCGAGGTCAACGCCAGCACCGACATGACCTGGGTCGTGATCACCGACCCGGTCCCGGGCGGCGCCACCATCCTGGGCAGCGGCCTGGGCCGCGACTCGCAGATCGCCACGCAGGGCGAGAAGAAGAGCGGCGCCGGCTGGCCGGCCTTCGAGGAGCGCAGCTTCGAGGCCTTCCGCAGCTACTACGAGTACCTGCCCAAGGGCGTCGTGAAGATGGAATACACCGTGCGCCTGAACAACGTCGGCGACTTCGCGCTGCCGCCCAGCCGCGTGGAAGCGATGTACGCGCCCGAGATGTTCGGCGAGACGCCGAATGCGCGGGTGAAGGTGGAGGCGGCGAAGTAACGGGGCACCCCACGGTGAAGGCGGGCCGTCATCCCGCCTTCACCGCGCCTCGTCACCATCGCGGCGAACCCACAACCTGGAGAACCCCATGGGCCTGGCCATTTGCGTCGGCATCCTCGCCGACCTGATCGAGAACGATCCCGAAGGCGCCGAACACTTCGAGGCGGATTTCGCCGCCGCGAACCGCAAGCTCGCCGAAACCGGCCTGCCGCCGCACGTCGAGCCTCGCACGCTGCCGCCGCTCGAATCCCGCGCGCCACTCGACGGCCTGCCCTACTCGTTCATCCACTACCTGCGCCGCGCCTACGCGCACCGCGTCACGACGCCCGGGTGGATGGCCACACCGCTGCCGGAAGACACCGACCCCACGGAAGACGAGACGCTCGAAGACGTGGCCAACATGTTCGAAAGCCACCTGCTGTGCCACTCCGACGCGGAAGGCTTCTACCTGCCGGTCGACTTCGACGAAGTGATCTTTGCCGAGGAAGACGAGACCGACCTGCCCGGCGGCATGCTCGGCTCGTCGTACCGCCTGTTCGAAGAACTGGTGCTGGTCGCCCCCGCGCTCGGCATCACGCTCTCGGACGGCGAACTGTCGGACGAGGAAGCGGCCCGGCTCGCCGACAGCATGGGCGAGGACGAAGGCCTCTACCGGGAAATCGAATCGTGGCTGCTGCTGTACGAATCGGCCCGGCTGAGCATCGCGCACAAGACGGCGATCGTTTTCACCTGAGGGCGATGCGGCTGATCGATCGGCTGTAAGGTCCGCAGACCATGTTCGAGACCACCATCCACTGGGTCCGCGACATACCGCCGCATCGGCTGGGCCTGATGGCACGCCCGCGCGGCGGTGACTTGCTGCGCGCCGAGGTGGCGTCCTGGCAGCGTGCATCGCTGGACATGGTGGTCTCCCTGCTCGAGGCGCAGGAAATCAGGACACTTGAACTCCGGGAAGAGCCTGCGCTGTGCGCCGAACATGGCATCGTGTTCCGGCATTTCCCGATTCCGGACCGAGGCCTGCCGGCATCGCAGCAGGACGCGGCGGCCTTCATTGCCGAACTGGGCGCCGAACTGGTGAGCGGAAAGGCCATCGCCATCCACTGCCGCGCAGGCATCGGCCGCACGGGCCTCATCGCGGGCAGCCTGCTGCACGGACTCGGCGTTCCGCGCCAGAACATCTTTCACCTGCTGAGCCGCTCGCGGGGCGTCGACATGCCCGACACACCGGAACAGGCGGAATGGGTCGCGCAGTACATCCTCGGCACCCGCCGCCCACCGCCCCCGTGAACAGAGGTAAGCGATGGCGACGCAGCAAATTCAACTTGCAGGATTCCGATACACGAAATTCGTGGTCGTGCAGTCCCTTGAGCCCAACGAACGAGAGACGGGGACGGAAACAGCCGAGTTTCTTCGTCGCGAGCTCGAGGCGCGCAAGATATGCGTTCCGGTGCAGTTGGAGCGCTGTTGGAGTGCGGCAGAGTTCTTGGCGCTAATGAACCGCCTGATCCAAGAAGCCTCGCAGGGTGAGATTCCGATACTTCAGATCGACTGTCACGGCGACGATATGCAAGGCCTAGAGTTTGAAAACAGCAGCATGGTCGCGTGGCCCACTCTAGGGGAGTATCTGTTGAGACTGAACATCGCCACCGGCTTCAATCTCCTCGCAGTCGTCTCCGCATGCTTTGGCGCCTATTTCTTAGGGCAGATGAGTCCCGTAGAGCGTTGCCCCTGCTATGGGCTGATTTCGACGACCAAACAGGTGAAACCGTCAGAGCTAAATGCGGGCTTTGAAGATTTCTACCGAGTGTTCTTGGACACCCGCGATGTGGGACAAGCAGCACAAGCGTTGGCAGTGAGAACCCTGCGAGAGGGGCGCTGGTTCACTATGCCCGCAGAGTGGTGGTTTGAATCCACTGTTCGTGGTTATTTGGAGTTCAAGTGCACTCGCAGAGTCGTCCAGGAGCGAGCTCGGAACATCAACAAGGAGTTGAGATTAAGAGGGAGGCGTGAACTATCTCAAAGCAAACTTTTCGATATTCACCGAAGGAACCAAGAGGGTCTCGTTTTACGGTTGTTCAGCACGTTCTTCTCGATTGGAGATGTGCCAAGTAACGTCGATAGATTTTCGGACTGCTACGCGCGAGCCGAAGCTTGGGTCGCTCGCATTCGGGCGCGCGGCACGCACATCCTTTGAAGTGTCCTATGGCGCTAAGAGCTGGTATGGGACGGTTTTTCGCCCCCTTGTGATCGAACGGGGGATATCCTCCAGCCCTCATGGTCCTCCTTCTGCCACTGCTCCTCATGGTCGTGCTCGTGGCCGTCATCTTCTTCGGCGGCTATCTGCTGCGCGCCGTTCTGCCCGCAGAACATGCGCTGCAGGCTCGGCTCACCGACGAGGCCATGTCACGCTACATTGATTTCGTCACGAAGAACGCCAAGGGCATCCTGGCATGTCTCCTGGTTCTGTATTTCACGGTGGTTACGTTGCTCTACGCGTAACTCACGCTGCAGCGAAAGACGCCTCATGACCCGCCTCCTCGAAATCCGCACCTACCGCCTCAAGCCCGGCACCCTCGACGACTTCCACCGCGCGATGCATGAACGCGCGGTGCCCATGCTGCGCAGCAAGGGCATGGACGTGGTCAGCTACGGCCGGTCGGACCACGAGGAAGAGAGCTACCACCTCGTGCGCGCCTACGCGAGTCGCGAGGCGCTGGAGGCCGAGCAGGCGGCGTTCTACGGTTCCACCGAATGGCGCGAGGGCCCGCGCAGCGCGCTGGTCGACCGCATCGAGACCTACCTGAACACGCTGCTGTGGCTCTCGCCGGAGGGCGTCGACAGCCTGCGCGCGCTCAACGAACCAGCGCGTTGAACATCTGTCGACGACGCACGGTGCGCGGGCCTACACTGCGCCTCCCGCCATCCCCCCAACTCACTGGAGAAACGCATGAACACCCAGGAAATCGCCGCCAAGCTCGTGGCGCTGTGCAGAGCAGGGACATTCGATGAAGCCCAGGCGCTCTACGCGCCCGAGGCCGTCAGCGTCGAGGCCAGCGCGCCGCCCGGCATGTCGCGCGAGTCGGTGGGCCTGTCGGCCATCCGCGCCAAGGGCGAATGGTGGGTCGCCAACCACGAGGTGCATTCGTTCCAGGTGGCCGGCCCCTGGCCGCACGACGACCGCTTCATCGTGGGCTTTCGCTTCGACGTGACCATGAAGCCCACGGGCCAGCGCTTCACGATGGAAGAGATGGCGCTGTACACCGTCAAGGACGGCAAGATCGTGCGCGAAGAGTTCTTCTACGACGGCGACTGAGCCCGGGCAGGCGCGCGCCGCGACCGGATCGCCCGTCTGCTTCACCATTGTTGACGATTGAATCGTTCTCTCCATGGCAACGCCAATGGGCACCTCCCGCCTTCTGAACTAACGTCGAAAGCGACGCCTGCACGGGCTGTCCGGCAGGCGCACCGGCGTTCATTCACAGAGGGAGGAAATCATGGTCACAGGACTCCACGTCACGCAACAACGCTCGTTCACCAACCCGGCGGACTACGAGGCTTTCTCGCTGATCCGCGTGCACAACCAGCGGCTGGCGCCGCTGGGCGGGCGCAACGCCTGGGTGGTGCTGAAGACGAACGCCGGCAAGCGCTGCTGCCGCATGATCCGGGGCATCGGCCGCGACCCGGGCTTCCCCGAAGACGGCATCGAGATCGACTACGAGACCCGGCTCGCGCTGCAGATTCCCAAGAGCAGCATCAACATGCAGGGCTTTCACGGCTGCGCGATGGAAATCCGCCGGGCCACCGCGCTGGAGGTGCTGCGCGCGCACTGGGACCACCCCGATCCCGCCTACCGCATCCCGCTACAGATCAGCCTCGTGAGCTTCGTGCTGGGGGTGATCGGGCTGGGGCTGGGTGTCCTGAGCCTGAAGTAGCCTTTGCCCGGCGGGTGCTGCGCAAGAAAACGCGATTTCGCTAGACTGGCCGCGCGGCCCCCGCGCCGCGCCTGACCGGAGCATTCGCCATGTGCCGCAGCATCAAGACCCTCTACAACTTCGAGCCCCCTGCCACCGAGCAGGAGATCCGCGCCGCCGCCCTGCAGTTCGTGCGCAAGCTCAGCGGCTTCAGCGTGCCCTCGCGCGCCAACGAGCAGGCCTTCGAGCGCGCCGTGGACGAGGTGGCCGCCACGGCCGCGCGGCTGATCGACTCGCTGGTCACCACGGCCGAGCCGCGCGACCGCGCCATCGAGGCCGAGCGCGCCAAGGCGCGGTCTGCGCTGCGTTTCGGCGCACCGGCTTCGACCTCGGACGCATGAAAAAGACTTCGTTCCCGCGCTGAACGGCGCACCGCCCTTCCCTCTCTCCTTCCCTCTTTCAGGAACACCCATGCCCATCGAACTCTGGCTCGCCTTCGTCGCCGCTTCGGCGCTGCTGTTGATCATTCCGGGGCCGACCATCCTCACGGTGATCAGCTATTCAATGTCGCACGGCCGCCGCGCCAACGTGCCGCTGGTGGCCGCCGTGGCGCTGGGCGATTCGACCGCGCTCGTGGTGTCGCTGCTGGGCCTGGGCGCGCTGCTGGCCACCTCGGCGTTCTGGTTCACGGTGGTGAAGTGGGTCGGCGGCCTGTACCTGCTGTACCTGGGCATCAAGCTGCTGCGCGCGGGCATCTCGTCCACCGAGACCGCCGCGCCGGCCGCACCGGCCTCGCGCTGGCGCCTGTTCGCCAACACCTACCTGGTGACGGCGTTGAACCCCAAGGGCATCGTGTTCTTCGTGGCCTTCCTGCCGCAGTTCATCCGCCCGGGCGCCGACGTGTCGCATCAGATGTGGGTGCTGGCCCTGACCTTCGTGGCGCTGGCCACGCTCAACGCCACGCTCTATGCGGTGTTCGCCAGCTCGGCCGGCCGGCTGCTCGCCTCGCCGCGCGCGCAGCGGCGCTTCCACCTCGCTGGTGGCTCGCTGCTGAGCGCGGCCGGCCTGTGGGCGCTGATGGCGCGCCGCGCCACCTGAGCACATCCACACACGCACAAGAAAAAAGACCGCGGGGCTGCGTGCCTCGCGGTCTTTTTCTTTGGGGGGCTTCGGTCCCGGTGTCAGTAGCGGTAGGGGTTGTTCGGCCGGCGGTCGTAGCGATTGGGCACGCCGTCGTTGTCGCGGTCACGGTCGTAGCGGTTGGGCACGCCGTCACGGTCGCGGTCGTAGCCATGGCCGCGCGGGGGCGGGCCCCGGTCGTAGGGTGCGACCACGCAACCAGCCAGGATGGCCGAGGCGGCCAGCAGAAGCGCGAGTGTTTTCGTCATGCGGAGTTCTCCTTGGGTGGGGCTGTACAGTCGGGCGCGCCTGCTGCGAGCCCGTACCGTATTGAAGCCCCGCCGCGTGCGCATCGGGTTTCCAGATGCAGGCGCTTGTGTGAAGTTCGTTACCGGATGTGGAACCTTTGCCTGCGCTTGAGCACGCCGTAGCGACGTGGCACGATCCCGCCGATGACCGCCACGCTGCCCCAGCCCTCTCTGCCCGACCTCGCACGGCTGCGCCGCGTGCGCGACCGCATCGACCGCGAGCACGCACAGCCGCTGGACGTGGAAGCGCTCGCGCGCGACGCGAACATGTCGGCCGGGCACCTGAGCCGCCAGTTCCGCCTGGCCTATGGCGAGTCGCCCTACGCCTACCTGATGACGCGGCGCATCGAACGCGCGATGGCGCTGCTGCGCCGCGGCGACCTGAGCGTCACCGAGGTCTGCTTCGAGGTCGGCTGCGCCTCGCTGGGCACCTTCACCACGCGCTTCACGGAGCTGGTCGGTGTGTCGCCCGGCGTCTACCGGCGCGAGGCGGCGCAGGCGACGGCGGGCATGCCGGCGTGCGTGGCGAAACAAGTGACACGGCCGATCAGGAATCGAGAAGCGCGAAACCCCGCCTCGCACCTAGCATGACGGCCCGACACAACCACGGACCCTCGCCATCATGAATCTCAGCATCCATTCGAGCTTTCTCCCGCACACCGACGCGCAGGCCTCGCTGGCCTTCTACCGCGACACCCTCGGCTTCGAGGTGCGCAACGACGTCGCCTATGGCGGCATGCACTGGATCACGGTCGGCCCCGCCGGCCAGCCTGCCACCTCCATCGTGCTGTACCCGCCGGCCGCCACGCCCGGGCTCACCGACGACGAGCGCCGCACCATCGCCGAGATGATGGCCAAGGGCACCTTCGCCTCGCTGCTGCTGGCCACGCCCGACCTCGAGGGTACCTTCGAGCGCCTGCAGGCGCGCAGCACCGAGATCGTGCAGGAGCCCACCGACCAGCCCTACGGGGTGCGCGACTGCGCGGTGCGCGACCCGGCGGGCAACCTGATCCGCATCCAGCAGACGCGCTGAGCCGGCCCGCCGGCGCCGCAGCCCCCTGACCTCCTGCACGGGCGCCGCCGCCGTGGCGGCCCCGTGTCCCTTCCAGAGAAAGACCCGATGAGCAGCAAGGCACCGAAGAAGGAAGCGAAAAACACGCAGAACAGGCACGCCGCCGACCACCACGACCTCATCCGCGTGCAGGGCGCGCGCGTGAACAACCTGAAGGACATCAGCGTCGAACTGCCCAAGCGCCGGCTCACGGTGTTCACGGGCGTCTCGGGCTCGGGCAAGAGTTCGCTGGTGTTCGGCACCATCGCGGCCGAGTCGCAGCGGCTCATCAACGAAACCTACAGCGCCTTCGTGCAGGGCTTCATGCCGACGCTGGCGCGGCCCGAGGTCGACGTGCTCGACGGCCTGACCACCGCGATCATCGTGGACCAGGAGCGCATGGGCGGCGACCCGCGCTCCACCGTCGGCACCGCGACCGACGCCAACGCGATGCTGCGCATTCTGTTCAGCCGCCTGGGCAAGCCGCACATCGGCTCGCCCAGCGCCTTCGCGTTCAACGTGCCCTCGGTGAAGGCCACCGGCGCCATCACCGTGGAGCGCGGCGCGGCCAAGACCGTGAAACAGACCTTCAGCCGCACCGGCGGCATGTGCCCGCGCTGCGAAGGCCGGGGCGCGGTCACGGACTTCGACCTGAGCGCCTTCTACGACGACAGCAAGTCGCTCAACGAAGGCGCGCTCACCATCCCGGGCTTCAGCATGGAAGGCTGGTACGGGCGCATCTTCAACGGCTGCGGCTTCTTCGACCCCGACAAGCCGATCCGCAAGTTCACGAAAAAAGAACTCGACGCCCTGCTCCACAAGGAGCCGACCAAGATCAAGATCGACGGCATCAACCTCACCTACCAGGGCCTCATTCCGCAGGTGCAGAAGTCGTTCCTGGCCAAGGACGTCGAGGCGATGCAGCCGCACATCCGCGCCTTCGTGGAACGGGCCGTGACCTTCACCACCTGCCCCGAGTGCGAAGGCACGCGGCTGAGCGAGGCGGCGCGTTCGTCGCGCATCAAGAAGCTCAACATCGCCGAGGCCTGCGCGATGCAGATCAGCGACCTCGCCACGTGGGTCGGCGGCCTGAACGAGCCCTCGGTGGCGCCGCTGCTGGCCAAGCTGGCGCACACGCTCGATTCGTTCGTCGAAATCGGCCTCGGGTATCTGAGCCTGGACCGCCCCTCGGGCACGCTCTCGGGTGGCGAGGCACAGCGGGTGAAGATGATCCGCCACCTGGGCTCCTCGCTCACCGACGTGACCTACGTCTTCGACGAGCCGACCATCGGCCTGCACCCGCACGACATCCAGCGCATGAACGAGCTGCTGCTGCGCCTGCGCGACAAGGGCAACACGGTGCTGGTGGTGGAGCACAAGCCCGAGGCCATCGCCATCGCCGACCATGTCGTCGACCTCGGCCCCGGCGCGGGATCGGCGGGCGGCACGGTCTGCTTCGAAGGCAGCGTGGAAGCGCTGCGCACCAGCGGCACGCTCACGGGCCGGCACCTGGACGACCGGGCCGCGCTCAAGAAAAAACTGCGCCAGCCCACCGGCGCGCTGCCGATCCGCGGCGCCAAGGCGCACAACCTGCGCAACGTCGATGTCGACATTCCGCTGGGCGTGCTGGTGGTCGTGACCGGCGTGGCGGGCTCGGGCAAGAGCTCGCTGGTGCACGGATCGATTCCCGCCGGCGCGGGCGTGGTGGCGGTCGACCAGGGCGCCATCCGCGGCTCGCGGCGCAGCAACCCGGCCACCTACACCGGCCTGCTCGACCCGATCCGCAACGCCTTCGCCAAGGCCAACGGCGTGAAGCCGGCCCTGTTCAGTGCCAACTCCGAGGGCGCCTGCCCCACCTGCAACGGCGCGGGCGTGATCTACACCGACCTGGCGATGATGGCCGGCGTGGCCACCATCTGCGAAGAGTGCGAGGGCAAGCGCTTCCACGCCTCGGTGCTCGAACACCGCTTCGGCGGGCGCGACATCAGCGAGGTGCTCGCGATGCCGGTGACCGAAGCCACGGCCTTCTTCGGCGAGGGCCCGGCGCGCACGCCGGCGGCGCACGCCATCCTGCAACGGCTGGCCGACGTGGGCCTGGGCTACCTGAGCCTGGGCCAGCCGCTCACCACGCTGTCGGGCGGCGAGCGCCAGCGGCTCAAGCTGGCCACGCACATGGCCGAGAAGGGCGGCGTGTACGTGCTCGACGAGCCGACCACCGGCCTGCATCTGGCCGACGTGGCGCAGCTGCTGGCCCTGCTCGACCGGCTGGTGGATGCGGGCAAGTCGGTCATCGTCATCGAGCACCACCAGGCGGTGATGGCGCACGCCGACTGGATCATCGACCTGGGCCCCGGCGCCGGCCACGACGGCGGGCGCGTGGTCTTCGAGGGCACGCCGGCCGATCTGATCGCAAAGCGCGCCACGCTCACAGGACAGCATCTCGCGGCGTACGTCGGCACCTGACGCGCCCGTGGGCGAGCCCCGCAAGGCATGGCGGAGAATGGGCCGTCTCCGCTTTGCCTGCCGCCCCGCGGCCCCGTCTGCTGCGATGCCTCTTGCGTTCTCGTTTTCTTCCACCGCCCGGCGCACCCTGGCCGTGGTCCTGCTGACGGCAGCCGCCGCACCCTCGGCCTGGGCGCTGGCCAGCTTCGAGGAGGTGAAGCGCGACTCCCGTTCCTCCGAGACCGCCGTGCTCGACCGCCAGGGAGAGCTGCTGCAGCGCGTGCGCACCGACCCCACGGTACGGCGCGGCCAGTGGACCGCGCTGGCCGACGTGTCGCCCGCGCTGCGCGCGGCCATGGTGCTGAGCGAGGACAAGCGCTTCTACGAACACAGCGGCGTCGACTGGCGCGCCGCCTCGGCCGCGGCCTGGGGCAACCTGTGGAACACGCGCACGCGCGGCGCCTCGACCATCACCATGCAGCTGGCGGGCCTGCTCGACGACGACCTGCGCCGCGCGGCGGGCGGGCGCAGCTTCACGCAGAAGATCGGCCAGACCGTGGCCGCCACGCAGCTGGAGCGCCGCTGGCGCAAGGACCAGATCCTCGAGGCCTACCTGAACACGGTGCCCTTCCGCGGCGAGATCGTCGGCATCGACGCGCTCTCACGCACGCTCTTCAGCAAGGCCCCGAGCGGGCTCGACGCGCGCGAGGCCGCCGTGGCCGCCGCGCTGGTGCGCGCGCCCAACGCCCGCCCCGCGCTGGTGGCGCAGCGCGCCTGCGAGGTGCTGCGCGTGATGGAGCCCGGCGCCAAGACCGACTGCGAGGCACTCGACATGTTCACCAGCGCCGTGGTGCAGCGGCGCGCGTTCGAGCCCAACGAAGGCATCGCGCCGCATGCCGCGCGGCGGGTGCTGCGCGAACTGCGTGATGCCGGGGATGCAAAAGCCACCGCCCCCACCAGCGTGCGCACCACGCTGCGCGCGCCGCTGCAGCGCTACGCGCTCGACAGCCTGCAGCGCCACCTGCGCGAGCTGCGCGACCGCCACGTGGAAGACGGCGCGCTCGTGGTGCTCGACAACGCGAGCGGCGAGGTGCTGGCCTGGGTCGGCTCCTCCGGCCCGCTGAGCCAGGCCGCCGAGGTCGACGGCGTGACCGCGCTGCGCCAGCCCGGCTCCACGCTCAAGCCCCTGCTGTACGCGCAGGCCCTGGCCGAGAAGCGCATCACGGCGGCCTCGCTCATCGAGGATTCATCGGCGCAGATCAGCACCGCCAGCGGCCTCTACATTCCGCAGAACTACGACCGCCGCTTCAAGGGCCCGGTGTCGGCGCGCACCGCGCTGGCCGCCTCGCTCAACGTGCCAGCCGTGCGCACGCTGGTGATGGTGTCGCCCGAGGCCTTCGCGCGCGAGCTGCGCGCCGCCGGCCTGCCGCTGCGCGAGAGCGGCGACTACTACGGCTACAGCCTGGCGCTCGGGAGCGCCGAGGTGTCGCTGCTGTCGCTGGCCAATGCCTACCGCATGATGGCCAACGGCGGACGCTTCGGGGCGACCACGCTCACGCCACGCCCTGCCCCGGCCACCAAGGCGAAGCCCATTGAAGCCGCGCCATTGCTCGACCCGCGCGCCGCCTTCATCGTCAGCGACATCCTGTCCGACCCGAACGCGCGCACGCGCACCTTCGGCCTGGACAGCATCCTCTCGACCCGCTTCTGGACCGCCGTGAAGACCGGCACCAGCAAGGACATGCGCGACAACTGGGCCGTGGGCTGGTCGCAGCGCTACACGGTCGGCGTGTGGGTCGGCAACGCCAGCGGCGCCTCGATGTGGGACGTGAGCGGCACCAGCGGCGCCGCGCCCGTGTGGGCCGAGGTGATGCGCTTCCTGCACGCACGCGAACCCAGCCGCGCGCCCGCGCCGCCCGCCGGGCTGGTCGAGGCGCGCGTGAGCTTCGGCCCGGGCGCCGACGGCAACCCGCTCGAAGCGGCGCGCAGCGAATGGTTCTTGCAGGGCACCGAGCAACCGCTGTTCGCGCTCGACACCGGCATGGCGAGCGACGCCGCCTCGGCGCGCATCACGGCGCCGTCCGACGGCACGATCCTGGCGCTCGACCCCGACATTCCGCCGCAGCGCCAGCGCGTGCGCTTCGAATCCGAAGGGCGCGGCGTGCAGTGGCGCATCGACGGCAAGTTCCACGCGCGCGGCAACAGCGCGCAGTGGCTGCCGTGGCCGGGCCGGCACCTGATCGAGCTGGTGGACGCCAGCGGCAAGGTGGTCGACCAGCGCCGGGTGGAGGTGCGCGGCGCGGGCGTGGTGGCGGCCAAGGGCGCGCGCCGATGAACGCGCCGACGAGTGCGCCGACGAACGCGCCGTTGTCCATGCCCCGCTGGCTGTCGCTGTGCCTGGGCCTGCTGCTGTTGGTGCTGTGCCTGGCCGGCCCGCGCGCCGTGCAGGCCAAGCCCGTGCCGGTGCCGCCGATGAGCTCGCGCGTGGTCGACCTCGCGCAGGCGCTGCCGCCCGGCGAGGCCGAGGCGCTGCGCGCGCAGATCGCCGACATCCAGGGCCGCACCCAGGCCCAGCTCGCCGTGCTCATCGTGCCGACCACGGGCGAAGACACCATCGAGGCCTACGCCACGCGCGTCTTCGCCAAATGGCGGCTGGGCCGCAGCGACGCCGACGACGGCATCCTGCTGCTCGTGGCGCAGAAAGACCGCCGCATGCGCATCGAGGTCGGCACCGGGCTCGAAGGCACGGTGACCGACATCCAGGCGGCCCGCATCATCGACCGCGAGATGGCGCCGCGTTTTCGCGAGGGCGACTTCGCCGGCGGCGTGCAGGCGGCCGTGGGCGCGCTCGCGCGGCTGCTCGACGGCGAGGTGGGCGTTGTCGCACCCGAGTCGCAGCAGATCGTCGTGGACCACGCCGCCGCACCCGTCCCCGCACCCGACGACGAGAAGGTCACCAGCCTGACGAGCGGCGGCCATGTCACGCCCGAAGGCTGGGGCCTGCTGGGCGTGGTGCTGTGGGGCCTGGGCCTGGGCATCTACCACGGCCGCGGCATCGAGCGCGACCCGCCGCGCGGCAGCTCGGCCTCGCGGCGTGCCGAAGAGAAAAAACGCAAGGGTCGGCGCAACGCCGGCGCGGGCCCCGAACCCTGGGCCGACGCCCTGGCGGCAATGAAGCCCGAACCGGCGCGTGCGCGCCCTGCCCCACGCGACCTTCGCCTGGTGCTCGGCCTGCTCGGGGCCGGCCCGCTGGCAGCCGGCGCGGCGCTGCTGAATCCGGCCATCGCGCTGGTGCTGGCGATGCCGGCGATCTTCGGCTACGGCCTGGGCTTTCTCTGCGGCATGTCGCGCACGGCCGCCATCTTCATGGGCGGCTTCGTGCTCGTGATCGCGTCGCTGGTCGCCATCGCGTGGACGGTCGGCGCCGACCGCTTCTGGTGGGGCTTTTTGTGGGCGCTGTGCATCGGCGGCGTGACGCTGTTCGCGGTGATCATCGTGCGCTGCATGGTCAACACCTTTCAGCGCAGCGTGATCAGCTTCGTCGTCCGGCTGGTCATCGTGGCTGGCATCTGCGGCTACGTGTTCCACATCACCTCGCCCGGCCCGGTACCGGACACCTCGTGGATTCCCATTGGGCTGGCGGCGTTCTTCTCGATGCTGATCGGCTTCCTGCCGCCCGGCGTCTGGGAATCGGGCAGCAGCGACGACGACGACAGCGGCTGGAGCAGCAGTTCATCATCGTCTTCCTCGTCGTCGTCGTCCTCCTCGGACAGCGGCGGTTCGAGCAGCGGCGGCGGCGCCTCGGGCAGCTGGTAAAGCGGGCGGCCAGGCACCCCGCCGCGCCGCCTCATGCCCCTCCCGCCGACCGCGTCTTTTTGACAATGGTTAAATTCATCCAATCATTGAATGAATAAGCCGCCCTGATCCCATGCTCGTCCAACCGCCCCGCACCTCCCTGGCCGACGCCGCCGCGAACAGCATCCGCACCGAAATCGCGGCGGGTCGCTGGCCCATCGGCTCGCGCATTCCGATCGAGCCCCAGCTGGCGCAGCTGCTGGGCGTGAGCCGCGGCACGGTGCGCGAGGCGGTGAAGACGCTGGTCTCGCGCGGCCTGCTCGAGGTGCGGCAGGGTTCGGGCACCTACGTGCGCTCGGGCTTCGACCCCTCGGCCAGCCTGCAGAAGCTGCGCCTGGCCAGCCTGCGCGACCAGTTCGAGGTGCGCCGCGCGCTCGAGGTCGAAGCCGCCCGGCTCGCCGCCGTGCGCCACACCGCGAAAGACCTGCGCCGGTTGAACGCCCTGCTCGACAAGCGCGGCCAGCCCGACCTGGCCGACGGCGGCGCGGCCTTCATCGAGCGCGACCTGGCCTTTCACCTGGCCATCGTCGATGTGTCGGGCAACCTGGCGCTGGTCGAGACCTGCCGCTTCATCACCGGCTACATCAAGGAAACCATCGCCAGCACGCTGAGCGCCAGCCTGCCCGAGCCCGACGAGGCGGCGCATCGCGCCATCGTCGAAGGCATCGCCAGCCGCGACCCCGAGCGCGCCGCCGCCGCCGTGCGCGAGCTGATGGCGCCGACGCTCAACGCGCTCGCATTGGGCACCGCATGAGCGCCATGACCTTGCCCACGGGTGCCGCTGCCACGGCGCGCACCCAGGCGGCGCCATCGGGCGCCGAAGAACTGCTGATCGACGCCGAAGTCGACAGCCTGCCCGCGCCGCGCCCCACACCCACCCCCAGCCGGGGCCGCCGGCTGCTGCTCGGCCTGACGGTGGTGCTCATCGCCTTCAACCTGCGGCCGGTGTTCGCCAGCCTGTCGGTGGTGCTGCCGGAAATCATCCGCGCCACCGGCCTGTCGGCCACCGCGGCCAGCCTGCTGACCACGCTGCCGATCGTCTGCCTGGGCGTGTTCGCGCCGATGGCGCCCTGGCTCGGGCGCCGCTTCGGCACCGAGCGCACGCTGCTGGGCTGCATGGTGCTGATCGGCGTGGGCACGGTGCTGCGCGGCACCGGCAACATCCCGCTGCTGTTCCTGGCCTCGGCCATCGCGGGCAGCGGCATCGCGGTGTCGAACGTGCTGCTCTCGGGCCTGGTGAAGCGCGACTTCGCCAAGCAGGCCGCGCTGATGATGGGCCTGTACACCATGGCCGTGTGCGGCGGCGCCGCCAGCGCCGCGGGCCTCACGGTGCCGCTGGAGCACGCACTGGGCGGCGGCTGGACGCTGGCGCTCGCCATGTGGGCCGTGCCGGCCGCGCTGGTCACGTTCATCTGGGCACCGCAGGCGCTGCCGCTCAAGCCGGTGGCCAGCGAGTCGGGCTTCACCGTGCGCGGCCTGTGGCGCGACCGGCTGGCCTGGCAGGTCACCTTCTTCATGGGGCTGCAGTCGGCCCTGGCGTACATCGTGATGGGCTGGCTGGCGCCGATCCTGCGCGAGCGCGGGCTCAGCGGCGAAATGGCCGGCTACGTGGTGTCGCTGTCGGTCATGACGCAGGTCGTGACCTGCCTCGTGGTGCCGGCGCTGGCCGTGAAGCTGCGCAACCAGCGTGCGCTGGCGGTGGTGCTCTCGGCGATGACGGTGGCGGCCATGCTGGCCATGCTGTTCGCGCCGCTGGACGCCCCCGGCGGCATGTGGACCTGGGCCGTGGTGCTGGGCATCTCGCAGGGCGGCACCTTCGCGCTGGCGCTCACGATGATCGTGCTGCGCTCGCCCGATTCGCACATCGCCGCGCACCTGTCGGGCATGGCGCAGGGCGTGGGCTACATGGTGGCGGCCTTCGGCCCGCTGCTGGCCGGGCTGCTGCACGGCTGGACCGGCAGCTTCCGCGCCTCGGCGTGGCTGTTCGTCGGCCTGGGCGTGGTGCTGGTCATGGCGGGGCTGGGCGCGGGACGCACGCTGCACGTGGGCGCGGTGACGGTGCCGCGGCACTGAGCCGCAGTCTGCTGCCTGCCTACTGCAGCCCGCCGTCGCAGGCGGTTGGTTTCCGGGCGCTGTCGTCCGTGAAGTCGACGCTGGTGCGCTTGTTGCCGGCCGGCCCCGTGTGCGCCGGCCATTCGCTCTGCAGCCAGGTGTAGCGCCACACGTAGGGACCGCCGGCCTTCGCCGGCGCGTCGTAGGCGATGCGCAGGCTGCCGCGGCTTTCGTCGTGGCAGTGCTTCGAGGTCTTGTATTCCTTCTCGCTGAAGCAGGCACGGATCGACCGCGAGCACCAGTACGGGATGCTCTCGCGCGCGGCCTTGGCGCGCTGCCCGGGCGGCGTGTCCAGCGGCACGAAGTCGGCCGTCACATAGGACGCGCCGCCGCCCGAATAGTTTTCCGATTCGTGCTGGGTCACGGCCACGGCCCAACGGCCTTCGGCCAGCGGGTAGAGCACCGGCGCGAGGGCCAGGTGCAGCTCGGGGTCGGTGCTGGGGCGGTCGCGCTGCTGCGAGGCCACGTAGGTCGAGAAATCGTGCAGCTGCGCGAGCTGCCAGCCACCGGTGCCGGCGTCGTGCTTCAGGCGCGCCATGGCCAGGGGCTTTTCCGACGTGAGCAGGTAGTCGTCGGGCGCGGCGCCGTCGCGCGGGCGGTGCAGCTTCAGCGCCTGCGCATCGCAGGGCTGCGGCAGCAAGGCGCACAGGTGAGCGCGCCACATGGCGTCGACGGCCTCGGGCGTCTTGACGGCAACGAAGACCTGCGCGGCAGGCGCAGCGAGCACGGGGCCGGCCAGCAGCGACGCGAGAAGACCGACGATCCCGGCAAGAGGCAGCTTTTTCATGGGGCGCAATGGTAGCCATCGCGGGAAGCCCTGGCAGAGGGGTCATCGGGGTTTCTCCGGCCGCGCCCCGGCCCGACCGGGCGACAATGGGGGGCTCCGGCGAAAGTCCATTTCGCCCAATGAAATTTCAGCCCTCTCGACAACCCAGAACCTACGGAAGCAAGCGCATGAGCACGAAGCAACCCACCATCGTCTACACCCTCACCGACGAGGCGCCCCTGCTGGCGACCTACGCCTTCCTGCCCATCGTGCGCGCCTTCACGGCTCCGGCCGGCATCAACGTGACGACGAGCGACATCTCGGTGGCCGCCCGCATCCTGGGCGAGTTCCCCGAGTTCCTGAGCGACGACCAGAAGGTGCCCGACAACCTGGCCGAGCTGGGCAAGCTCACGCTCAAGCCTGAAGCCAACATCATCAAGCTGCCCAACATCAGCGCCTCGGTGTCGCAGCTCAAGTCGGCCATCAAGGAACTGCAGGGCAAGGGCTACAAGATCCCCGACTACCCGGAGAACCCGACCTCGGACGAGGACAAGGACATCCGCACGCGCTACAACAAGTGCACCGGCAGCGCAGTGAACCCCGTGCTGCGCGAAGGCAACTCCGACCGCCGCGCGCCCCGCGCCGTGAAGGAATACGCCCGCAAGAACCCGCACAGCATGGCCGAGTGGAGCCAGGCCTCGCGCTCGCACGTCTCGCACATGCACGGCGGCGACTTCTATCACGGCGAAAAGTCCATGACCCTGGACCGCGCCCGCAACGTCAAGATGGAACTGCTCACCAAGAGCGGCAAGACCATCGTGCTCAAGCCCAAGGTCGCCCTGCTCGACCGCGAGATCATCGACTCCATGTTCATGAGCAAGAAGGCGCTGCTGGCCTTCTATGAAAAGGAAATCGAAGACGCGCACAAGACCGGCGTGATGTTCTCGCTGCACGTGAAGGCCACCATGATGAAGGTCTCGCACCCCATCGTGTTCGGCCACTGCGTGAAGATCTTCTACAAGGAAGCCTTCGAGAAACACGGCAAGCTGTTCGACGAGCTGGGCATCAACGTCAACAACGGCATGGTCGACCTGTACAACAAGATCGCCACGCTGCCCCAGAGCACGCAGGACGAGATCAAGCGCGACCTGCACGCCTGCCACGAAGGCCGCCCCGAGCTGGCCATGGTCGACTCGGCCAAGGGCATCACCAACTTCCACTCGCCCAACGACGTGATCGTGGACGCCTCCATGCCCGCCATGATCCGCAACGGCGGCAAGATGTGGGGCGCCGACGGCCGCCTGAAGGACGTGAAGGCCGTGATGCCCGAATCGACCTTTGCCCGCATCTACCAGGAGATCATCAACTTCTGCAAGTGGCACGGCGCCTTCGACCCCAAGACCATGGGCACCGTGCCCAACGTCGGCCTCATGGCCCAGAAGGCCGAAGAGTACGGCTCGCACGACAAGACCTTCGAGATCCCCGAAGACGGCGTGGCCAACATCACCGACCTGGACACCGGCGAAGTGCTGATGAGCGAAGACGTGGAGAAGGGCGACATCTGGCGCATGTGCCAAGTGAAGGACGCCGCGATCCGCGACTGGGTGAAGCTGGCCGTGAACCGCGCGCGCAACTCCGGCATGCCGGTCGTGTTCTGGCTCGACGCCTACCGCCCGCACGAGGCGCAGCTGATCACCAAGGTCAAGATGTACCTGCACGAGCACGACACCACGGGCCTGGACATCCAGATCATGAGCCAGGTGCGCGCCATGCGCTACACGCTGGAGCGCGTCGTGCGCGGCCTGGACACCATCAGCGCCACCGGCAACAT
Source organism: Variovorax boronicumulans (assembly GCF_009811375.1). Classification (NCBI taxonomy): domain Bacteria; kingdom Pseudomonadati; phylum Pseudomonadota; class Betaproteobacteria; order Burkholderiales; family Comamonadaceae; genus Variovorax; species Variovorax boronicumulans. Next base: position 331,935 of record NZ_BKDH01000001.1, on the reverse strand, counting down.
CCTGCGCGACTACCTCACCGACCTGTTCCCCATCATGGAACTGGGCACCTCGGCCAAGATGCTGTCGATCGTGCCGCTCATGGCCGGCGGTGGCATGTACGAGACCGGCGCGGGCGGCTCGGCCCCCAAGCACGTGCAGCAGCTGGTGGAAGAAAACCACCTGCGCTGGGATTCGCTGGGTGAATTCCTCGCGCTGGCCGTGAGCCTGGAAGACCTGGGCCTGAAGACCGGCAACGCGCAGGCCAAGATCCTGGCCAAGACGCTCGACGCCGCCACCGGCCAGCTGCTGGACAACAACAAGAACCCGTCGCCCAAGACCGGTCAGCTGGACAACCGCGGCAGCCAGTTCTACCTGGCCATGTACTGGGCCCAGGAACTCGCCGCGCAGACCGAGGACAAGGACCTGCAGGCCAAGTTCAAGAAGCTGGCCGAGACGCTCACCGCCAACGAGAAGAAGATCGTCGACGAACTCGCCGCCGTGCAGGGCAAGGCCGTGGACATCGGCGGCTACTACCTGGCCGACCCGAAGAAGTACGAAGCCGTGATGCGCCCGAGCGCCACGCTGAACGCGGTGCTGGCACCGGCGGTCTGATTCCGCTGCGTTGCGCCTCCCGGGCCTGACCAGGCCCGGAAGTGCCCACACCAACGGCCTGTCGCTCGCGCGGCGGGCCGTTGGTCTTTGTGCACGACTAGACTCCGATTTCTCCCGCCCCCACTGCACGCAAGAAAGAAAGGCAGGCCCCTCATGAAACGCCATTGGCTTGCTGTTGCCGCCACCGCCTGGCCCCTGCTCATGGCCGCCGGCAGCGCCCATGCCCAGAACCCGAGCCTGAGCAACTGCGAAACGCTGCGCGCCCAGATCGAGGCCAAGATCGCCGCCTCGGGCGTGACCAACTTCAGCGTCGTCACCGTCGATGCCGCCGCCACGGCGAGCGGACAGGTGGTGGGCAGCTGCGAGCTGGGCACCAAGAAGATCGTCTACCAGCGCGAAGGCGGCGCGGCCTCGCCGGCCCCGAGCGCCACCTCGGCGCCCGCATCGCGCGGCGAGCCCATCCTCACCGAATGCAAGGACGGCTCGGTGTCCATGGGCGGCAGCTGCAGGCCCTGAGGACCGGCATCCCATGGCCTGGTCCGCGCTGCGCCTCTTCTTCGGCCTGTTGACCCTGGTGGCGATCGGCTGGCAGCTGGCGATCCATGTCCGCATGGGCTTCGACGTCGTCAACTTCTTCAGCTTCTTCACCAACCTCTCGAACCTGTTCGCGGCCATCGTGCTGGTGCTGGGGGCGCGTCGCCTCTGGCGGCCGGCGTCCACGGGGCCCGACGAGGGGCTGCGCGCCATCTCAGCCGTGAACATGGTGGTGGTCGGCATCGTCTTCTCGCTGCTGCTGCGCGACGTCGACCTCGGCGCGCTGCGGCCGTGGATCAACACGCTGCTGCACCACGTGATGCCGTGTGTCGTGCTGCTCGACTGGCTGCTGCAGCCGCCGCGCACGCGCCTCGGCGGCCGGCAGCTGCTGTGGACGCTGGTCTTCCCGATGGCCTACCTGGCCTACACGCTGGTGCGCGGCAGCCGCACCGGCTGGTACCCCTACCCCTTCCTCAACCCCGCCAACGTCGGCGGCTACGGCGGCGTGGCCGTCTACGCCGCAGGCATCGCGCTGACCTTCGGGCTGGCGGGATGGGCGCTGCTGGCGCTGGGGAACCGGCTGGGCCGGCGCGCCTGACGCGGCCCCGCGCACGGCCCGCCGTTTTCTGCATTTCGCAGGATCAGGCAAAAACCTCGTTCGATCCGGATACCGCCTCCGGCCCCTTCGCCCCGAGACTCCTCTGCATGCCCGGCGCACCCCTCGCGCCGTGGCGCATCGACCCGCATGAGGAGTTTTGTATGAGTGCAATCCAGGACACAGTGGTTCTCGTCACCGGCGCCAGCAGCGGCATCGGCGAGGCGACGGCGCGGCGGCTCGCGCGGCGCGGCGCCCATGTGGTGCTCGGCGCGCGCCGCACCGAACGGCTCGCGGCGCTCGCGGCCGAGATCAATGCCACCGGCGGCTCGGCGAGCTTCCGTCGGCTCGATGTGACGCACCGGCCCGACATGGAGGCCTTTGCCGAGTTCGCCCTCGACACGCACGACCGCATCGACGTGCTGGTGAACGCCGCCGGTGTGATGCCGCTGTCGCCGCTGTGGCAGCGCAAGATCGAGGAATGGGAGCTGATGATCGACGTCAACCTGCGCGGCATGCTGCTGGGCGTGGCGGCCGTGCTGCCCACGATGCAGGAGCAGGGCTGGGGCCACATCGTCAACGTCGCGCCGGTGGCCATGGGCGGCGCCACGCCCGACTCGGCCGTGTACCACGGCACGCAGTACGCGGTGCAGGCGATTTCCGAAGGGCTGCGGCGGGAACACGCGGGGCGCGTGCACGTCTCGCTGGTGAGCCCCGACGTGGCCGAGGCCGCCGACCCGCTGGCCGAGCGCATCGCCGACAGCTACGCCTTCGAGCGCATGCGCACGCGGCGGCGGCTGACGACACCGGTCGATGGTGTGGCGCGTGCCATTGCGGGTGCGATCGAGGGCGCGCGCTACGGCATGGCGGGCCCGGGCTGGCGCCCGGCCCCGACGCCGCGGCCGAAGCCGGCGGCGCCGGTGTACTGACTGAGCGCCGAACGTCAGTAGCTCTTGTACGGCAGGAACTTGCCCGACAGCACCACGTTGACGCGGTCGCCCTTCGGGTCGGGCTGGCGCTGGATGTCCATGCTGAAGTCGATGGCGCTCATGATGCCGTCGCCGAATTCCTCGTGGATCAGTTCCTTGATGGTGGTGCCGTACACGCTCACCACCTCGTACCAGCGGTAGATCAGCGGGTCGGTGGGCACGGGCGTGGGCAGCGAGCCCTTGTAGGGCACGACCTGGAGCCACTTCTGCTCCTCCGGCGTGAGGCCGAAGATCTTGCCGATGACCCTGGCCTGCTTGTCGTCGAGCGTCATCTGGCCGAGGCAGGCGGCGGTGGTCCACTCCTTCGACAGGCCGACCTTTTTGGCCACGTCGGCCCACTGGATGCCCTTGGACACCTTCACGGTGATGATCTTCTCGGTGACGTCGTTGCGGTTCATGCGGCTTGGCTCCTGGGTATGAAGGGATGCGACAGGGCAAGCAACAGGCATGCCCGTTGTCGGCCCCTGCGCCTTATCGCTCCCAACGGAACTTGCGCTCCGACTCCGCGATGGGCTGGTCGTTGATGCTCGCGTAGCGCCTTTGCATCAAGCCGTTCTGCGCAAACTCCCAGTTCTCGTTGCCGTGGCTGCGGAACCACTGGCCTGCGGCGTCGTGCCATTCGTACTCGAAGCGCACCGCGATGCGGTTGTCCATGAAGGCCCACAGCTGCTTCTTCAGGCGGTAGTCGTGCTCGCGCTCCCACTTGCGCGACAGGAACGCCACCACCTGCGCGCGGCCGTTGACGAAGTCGGCGCGGTTGCGCCATTCGGTGTCGGGCGTGTAGGCCAGGCTCACGCGCACGGGGTCGCGCGAGTTCCAGGCGTCTTCGGCGGCCTGGACTTTCTGGAGGGCGGATTCGAGGGTGAAGGGCGGCAGCGGCGGGCGGGATTCCATGGCGGTCTTTTAGTCAAAGAAATGAAGTGATGAAGGTCCGCAATGTGCCACGAGTAGACAGACCTGTCTACATGCCTACAATCGCCGCATGGACATCTCTGCACTGCCCGCGCGCGAGCGCATCCTGCTCACGGCGCACGAGCTCTTCTACGCCGACGGCATCCGCGCCACCGGCATCGACCGCGTGATCGCCGCGTCGGGCGTCACCAAGGTCACTTTCTACCGGCACTTCCCCTCGAAGGACGACCTGGTGCGCGCCTTTCTCGACCACCGGCATGGCGTGTGGATGGCCTGGTTCGTCGATGCGCTGGGCCGTCGCGACGCGCAGCAACGCATCGCGCAGGGGCAGGCGCTGCCGGTGCTGGCCGACGTGATGGCCGAGTGGTTCGCCGACCCGCTGTTTCGGGGCTGTGCCTTCATCAATTCGGTGGTGGAGGTGGGCGCCAGCGTGGCCGGTGCCGCCGACATCGCGCGCGAGCACAAGCGCGAGATGGTCGAGGTGATCGCCGGCTTGCTGCCCGACGGCCCGCAGCGCATGGCCGTTGCACAGGCGGCCGCGCTCGGCGTCGACGGCGCCATCGTCAAGGCGCAGATGGGCGATGCGGCGCTGGCGCGCGAGGCGGTCGACGACCTGCGGCGGCTGCTCGATGCGCTGGTCGCCCTTCGATAACATCGCATCGCTCACTCCTTCCCCAAAAAACACATGGCATCGACGCGACTCCCCTCGACCCAGGGCCTGCAGGCCTTCGAGGCCGTCGCGCGGCTGCGCAGCGTGAACCTGGCGGCCGAGGAGCTCAGCGTGACGCCCAGCGCGGTGAGCCACCGCATCCGCCAGCTCGAGACGCAGCTCGAGCTCAAGCTCTTCACGGGCAACGACTTCGGCCTGAGCGCCGACGGCGTGGCCTACCTGGCGCGCGTGCGCGAGGCCATCGCGGCGCTGCAGCAGGTGCCGGGTCGCGAGCCCGCGTCGCAGGTGCGGCGGCTGCGCGTGGCGGTCACGCCCACCTTCTCGCGCCAGATGCTGCTGCCCCGGCTGGCCGAGTTCCGCGACGCCTACCCGACCATCGAGCTGATGCTGCAGGTGACCATGCCGGTGCGCAACTTCACGGCCGAAGACGCCGACATCGAACTGCGCTTCGGCACCGGCCCGTTCCACGACCGCGAGTTCTGCCAGCTGCTGGCCGACGACGTCTCGCCGGTGTGCAGCCCGGCCTACCTGGAACGCCACGGGCCCTTCGAGCAGCACTTCTCGACCGACGCCGAGGTGGCGCGCGTGCAGATGCTGCGCACGCCGCTGGAGTCGTGGCGCATCTGGTTCAAGGCCTGCGGCATCGGCCTGCCCGAGCCGGCCGTGGGCCACCAGTTCAACGACCTGGGCCTGGCGCTCGATGCGGCCGCCGAAGACTTCGGCGTGGTGCTCATGCACCTGCGGCTGGGCCGCGCCTGGCTGGACAACGGCCGGCTGGTGCGCCTGTCGCCGCACAGCGCGCCCTCGCCCAACGCCTACTTCCTGTGCTGGCGCCCCGGCACCATGGAACGCTGGGAATGCGCCACCTTCGTCGAATGGCTGCGCCAGGCGCTGCGCGAGCCGGGCTGAATAATTTTCAGACGGGGTGCGGGCTTTTTTCAGGTCGCCGGCGCGTTTCCCCTGCAGACTCGACCCCCGGCGCTGCCGTGGCCTGCGTAGCCGGCCCGCCTTGACCTCAATAACACCAGCCAGGAGACCTCCCCCGTGCCCGACCTTTCCAAGATCACCTGCATCGAAGACCTGCGGGCGATCGCCCAGCGGCGCGTGCCGAAGATGTTCTACGACTACGCCGACTCCGGCGCCTGGACCGAGGGCACCTACCGCGCCAACGAGAGCGACTTCCAGAAGATCAAGCTGCGCCAGCGCGTGGCCGTGAACATGGAAGGCCGCTCCACCCGCACCACCATGATCGGCCAGGAGGTCGCCATGCCCGTGGCCATCGCGCCCACGGGCCTGACCGGCATGCAGCACGCCGACGGCGAAATCCTGGGCGCGCGCGCCGCCAAGGCCTTCGACATCCCGTTCACGCTCTCGACCATGAGCATCTGCTCGCTGGAAGACATTGCCGAGAACACCGACCGCCACCCCTTCTGGTTCCAGCTCTACGTGATGAAGGACCGCGACTTCATCGAACGCCTGATCGACCGCGCCAAGGCCGCCAACGTGTCGGCGCTGCAGCTCACGCTCGACCTGCAGATCCTCGGGCAGCGCCATAAGGACATCAAGAATGGCCTGTCGACGCCGCCCAAGCCCACCATCAAGAACCTCATCAACCTGGCGACCAAGCCGCGCTGGTGCATGGGCATGCTGGGCACCAAGCGCCGCACCTTCGGCAACATCGCCGGCCACGCCAAGGGCGTGAAAGACCTGTCGTCGCTGTCGTCGTGGACCGCCGAGCAGTTCGACCCGGCCCTGAGCTGGGCGGACGTCGAATGGATCAAGAAGCGCTGGGGCGGCAAGCTGATCCTCAAGGGCATCATGGACGAAGAAGACGCACGCCTGGCCGTGGCCAGTGGCGCCGACGCACTCATCGTGTCGAACCACGGTGGCCGCCAGCTCGACGGCGCCCCCTCCTCCATCGCCGCGCTGCCGGCCATCGCCGACGCCGTGGGCAGCCAGATCGAAGTGTGGATGGACGGCGGCGTGCGCAGCGGCCAGGACGTGCTCAAGGCCCGCGCGCTCGGCGCACGCGGCACGCTGATCGGCCGCAGCTTCCTGTACGGCCTGGGCGCCTACGGCCAGGAAGGCGTGACGCGCGCGCTGCAGATCATCCACAAGGAACTGGACATCACGATGGCCTTCTGCGGTCGCACGCAGATCGACGATGTGAAGTCGGACATCCTGTTGCCGGGGACGTTCTGAGGGGCGGCTGAAGGCCCCGTCGAGGGCGGGCCGATTCGGCGCGGAGTGCTCAGCGCGACGCGAGGCTTTCCATGTAGACGCAGAACATGTCGGCCATCGCGCCCGCCCAGGCCTCGATCTCGGCGTCGGTGCGGGGGCGCTCCGAGAACTCTTTCCCCACGGCGCTGAGCGTCGCCACGATCAGGTCGCCTGCCATTTGGCGCGTGGCATCGGAAGCCGCTGGCAGCGCCTCCTGCATGAACACGCGGACGATCTCGTCACCGGCGGCGCGCACCTCTTGTGCCTCGGGTGCGTCGCGGTAGAACGGCGCGGCGTCGTCGAGCGCCGTTCGCACATCGGCCTCTTCGCATTCGGAGCGCACGAACGCATGCGTCAGCAGGCGCAGGCGCTCCAACGCGGGACGCTGCGTGTCCCCGAGGATGCCGCGCATCAACTCCGTGGTCTGCCGCCATTCATCGCTCTGCAAGCGGAACAGGATCGACGCCTTGTTCGGGAAGTACTGGTACACCGACCCCACGCTCACACCCGCGCGTTCGGCCACGCGCGTCGTCGTGAAGCGGCGCACGCCTTCTTTCGCCAAAACCTGAATGGCTGCCTGAAGAATGGCCCCAAGAAGGTCGGCCGAGCGCGCCTGCTTGGGCTGCCTGCGAGAGGAGATCGGGGTGCTTCGACGATCGATCATGGGAGCGTGGCGGAACGCGAATGGAAAACATGAAGGGTTCTTCATAGTATTTCCCATCTGCTTTTCACACGAAAGAACCCCGTGACCACCTTGACCACCGCACCCCTGGCGCCCTTGCTGGACCGCCTGTTCCAGGAGGCCAGCCCGGCCATCGCCGACGTCAGTCCGGAGGAACGCCACCGGCTGATGCACAGCAAGACCGAGTACATCGCGCTCTACAGCCGGCTCAAGGACCTGTGGCTTCCGGTGTCGCGCGAGACCGGCGTGCTGCTGTACCAGTTGGCGCGCAGCACGAACGCGCGCCACATCGTGGAGTTCGGCACCTCCTTCGGCCTGTCCACCCTGTACATGGCCGCGGCGCTGCGCGACAACGGCGGCGGCCGCCTGATCGGCAGCGAGTTCGAGCCCACGAAGGTCGCCAGGGCGCGCGCGCACCTGGCCGAAGGCGGCGTGGCCGACCTGGTCGAGATCCGCGAAGGCGATGCGCTGCAGACGCTGGCCGTCGACCTGCCAGCCTCCATCGACCTCTTGCTGCTCGATGGCGCGAAGGCGCTCTACCCCGACGTGCTGGCGCTGGTCGAGCCGCGCCTGCGGCCGGGCGCGCTGATCGTGGCGGACAACGCCGACCACAGCCCGGAGTACCTGGCGCGCGTGCGCTCGCCTGACAGCGGGTATCTGTCGGTGCCGTTCGGCGGTGACGTGGAGTTGTCGATGCGGTTGGGGTGAGGCTTTTTTCGCAACCTCCATCGAAGAGAGATTGCAATAAAAAAACGAGGGGTCGTCGGCAGCTCGATGGTCTCTCGTGATCCTACGGGCCGCCGATCTTCGAGAAGGTCGCGCCATAGCGAGTGAGGCAAGCGGTTGCGGCGGTGGTCTCAGGTACCAGCGTGGTGACCATGCGCCGCTCCTTCATGCGCGAGATGGTGACGATTCCATCGTCTCGCAATTCCGCAGCCATCAGCTTGTTGGTCATTGAGATGGAATCTACCCGGTAGCCCCATGCACGCTTGACGAGCCTTGCCTGAGAAAACGCTGCGTAATTCATCACCGTGTCCCATCCGTCGAAGATGCAGTCGGCGAGAAGCCCTTGTTTGCTCGGGTCATAGCGCCCCTCGATGATGGTCTCGAACGTCTCAGCCGTCATTGCGATCGGATACTGCGTGCAGCCCGATATCGCCATCAAGGCCGTGATCGAGGCCCAGATCTTCCAACGAGATTTCATTCGCTCTTCGCTCCTGGTTATGGGGGCGACAGCATAGCGTGACACATTGGCTGGTGCCCCAACTTGCGCGTGCACAACCCAATCTCGCCGCACATGAGCGAACGCACGGAAACCCCGCGGGCCTGGGAAGCGGCGTTCGTGAAGCAAGAGACGATCTACCTCCCGCTGGTGACACGCGGTCTGCAAGTGGCAGCCGCGGCCATGCGGCATCACCTACAGGCGTCGCGCGTCCGATGGAGCGGAGAGTCCGTCGCACCGGGCGGCTGACGCCAGCCGACAACCTCAGTCCGCGTACACCCCCGCCGCCTTGATGATCGGGCTCCATTTCGCAATCTCCGCCGCCACGAACTTCTTGTGGCCCTCGGGTTCGATGCGGCCGTCGGTGGCGACCACGGCGCCGAGTGCTTCCTCGCGCTTGATGAAGTCGGCGTCCTTCAGTGCCGCCTTCAGCGCGTCGCTGATCTTCTTGAGCACCGGCGCGGGCGTGCCCTTGGGCGCGTACAGGCCGTGCCAGATCGTCACCTGGAAGTTCTTCAGGCCGGCCTCGTCGAGCGTGGGCAGGTCTTTCAAGAGCGGCGTGGTCAGGCGCTTGGGCGTGGTCACGGCATAGGCTTTGACCTTCTTCGCCTCGATCTGCGGCGAGGTGTTGGTGCTCTGGTCGCACAGGAGGTCGATCTGGCCGCCGATCAGGTCGGTGATGGCGGGTGCCGTGCCCTTGTAGGGCACGGGCGTCATCTCGGTCTTCGTGGCGCTCTGGTAGAGCAGGCCGCACAGGTGCGAGGCCGAGCCGATGCCCGCGTTGCCCAGGTTGATCTTGCCCTTGTTGGTGGCGATCCAGGCGGTCAGCTCCTTGTAGTTGGTGGCCGGCAGGCTGGGCTTGGCGATGAGCGTCATGGGCACGTCGTTGACGATGCCCAGGTACTCGAAGTCGGTCTCGACCTTGAACGGCACGTTGCGCACCAGCGTCGGCACGGTCGCCATCGCGATGTGGTTGAGCAGCAGCGTGTAGCCGTCGGGGTTGGCGCGCGCGACCTTGGCCGCGCCGATGGAACTGCCCGCGCCGGGCACGTTGTCGATGATGACGCTGGCGCCGCCCAGCGGCTTGCGCAGCGCCTCGGCGAGGTCGCGCGCGACGCGGTCGGTCGGGCCGCCGGCCGCGAAGGGCACGACGATGGTCACGGGCTTGCCCGCGGGAAAGTCCTGTGCGTGGGCGCACACAGCCAGGGCCATCGCCGCGAGGGCGAACAGTTTTTTCATGGAAGTCTCCGTCAAGGTCAAAAAGAAATTCAGGGCGCGCGCGAAGGCACACGGCTTTCGAGCGTCGGGGGTTGCCACTCGGGCTGGATGTGGCAGCCGTTCTTTCCGTCGGTGTCGTAGCGCGGCATGAGCGAAGCACAGCGCTGCGCCAGGCTCTGCGGCGTGGGCTTCTCGCCCTTGTCGATCCAGTCGAGCAGCGCGCCGAAGAGCGCGGGGTATTCCGAATCGCTGAGGTAGCTGTGCTCGCGCTCGGCGCTGAAGCTCTGCACCAGATGCCCGCCGGTGCCCGCCGCGTCGCGGATGCGGCGGTAGGCGTTCTCGAGTTCGACAAACGCCGTGGGGTCGTCGATGGCATGCAGGCCCACGGTGGGCAGCGAGGTGCGGCCCGTGGGCTGGCTGTCGGCCGCGAGCGCGCCCTGGGCCTGCGGGTCGGCCGCGTAGCGCAGCACGCCGGCATTGAGCGCCGCATCGTCGGCCGAGCCGCTGTAGACCACACCGATGTTGCCGAAGGGGTTGCGGCTGTTCAGGCGCTGCTGCACGAGGTCCTGGAACAGCCACGTCGCCCAGTTGAGGTGGCCGACGAGCGAGCGTTCGGGGATCTTCACGACCGAGACAATCGTCTTCAGTCGCGCCGCCTGCTCGGGCGTGCGCTGCGCGGCCGGTGTGCCGACGCCGGTGCAGTCCTTGACGCGCGCCGCGAGGTCCGCGCGCGTGAGCTTCGCGTCCATCGGCAGACCCATCCACAGCGGGTACTGGGGCTCATCGGGCTTGGGGTGGTTGCGGCAGACGTACTGGTACACCACGCGCAGGTCGAGCCGGAAGTCGTAGGCGCTGTTGCCGCCACCGAGCACGCCGCTGGTGAGCAACAGGCCGTCGTATGGCGACTTCGCTTCGCCCACGGGCGCATAGAGCTCGGCCGCCTTCGCCGCCACGCCCGCGCCATAGCTCTGCCCATGCAGCAGCGTGCGCTGGGGCTGGCCGAAGTGGCGCACGACGATCTGGCGCAGCCGCTCGGTGTCTTGCGCCGCCATCGTCACGCCGTAGCCGCCGCGCCGGTAGGTGGAGCCGGCCCAGGCATAGCCGGCCTTCACGGTGACGGCCCAGCGCTTGAGGTCTTCCTCGCTGCGCGCGAGCTTGGGCGCGCCAGTTTCAGGGCCGCCGTGCGCGTGCATCACGAGCACGCCGCGCTGCCAGTCTTTGGGAATGGCGATCCAGTAGAACGAGCCCACGCCGTCTTCGCCGGTGTAGCAGCGCGCGGTCTCCGGCACGGGCGACGGGCAGGCCGTGGGCTTCGGCGTGGTCGCGGGTGCCGCGTGCGCGGACAGCAGCGGCGCCGCACCCAGCCAAGCGAAGGCCGCAAGTTGCGAGAGGTATTTTTTCAATGGCGTACTCCGAGGTCCAGCGTCGCGTTCGCTCCGTCGGCGGAGACGAAGCCCACGACGCCGCTGTTGAAGATGAGGTGGCCCGGCCGGCCGGCGCCGGCCTGCGCCACGCCGAGCACCGGCGTGTCGTAGCCCAGCGTGGTGGCCGCGCCGCCGAGGTTGAAGGCCGTGCCGACCACGGTGGCCTCGCGGCTCTCGCCCTTCACGCTGGCCATGGCGTAGCTGCCATCGGCCGCGCCGGGCATCAGGGTCTGCTGCACCGCGAGCAGGCGCAGACCCGGCCGGATGACGGTGGCCGCGCCGCTGCTGGTGTCGCCCGCCGGCACGGCGGTGGCCACCCGCCGCAGGTACAGCGGTGTCGATACGCCGTTGATCAGCCCGATCACCACCGAGCCGGTGAGCGTGCCGCCCTCGGTCTCGGCGGTGCCGCTCGACGAGGTCGAGGTCGTGTACATGTCGAAAGCCCCGCGCGCCGTGCTGTAGCTGAGGTAGCCCTTCTCGGTGTTCTTGCAGGTCTGGTCATAGGTCATGAAGCTGTTCGACGCCGGGCTGCGGCAGAACTGGAAGGTGCCCGCATTGCGCAGCCGCCCCGCCGACGAGAACGCCGCCGTGGTGCCCGCGCCGAGCTGTTCCACGCCGGCCGCATTGAAGATCAGCGAGACCGAGCGGAAGTCCGTCGACGGCGACACGTTCTGGAAGGTGTTCTGGAACGCCACCAGCGGCGAGAAGCCGCTGCCGCTCGGCGGGTTCACGCCGCCCAGCAGCACACCGCCGGCGCCGAAGCTGAACACCGCGCCGCTCTCGCCGCTCGCGTAGCTGCAGCTGCCCTGCGACACGAGCGAGCCGCTGCGCTGCGTGCCGACCCGCGCGGGTTCGTGGCTGGCATCGATGGTCACGGTGTAGGCCAGGCTGGCCGGGTCGATCTGCACCTGCAGTTCCTCGCCGAAGCTGTTGCCGCCTTTGTAGCGCGTGGCGCTCGCCGGCAGGTTCGGGCAGGCGAGCGGGTCGCCGACCTCGGTCACGCAGCTGTAGTTGACGGCCGCATCGAGGCTGCCGCTGCCGCGGTACTTGGGCCACGACGGAAACTGGCACAGCGGGCGCGTGCGGCCGTAGCTGCCGGCCACGGCGTCCACCGCCACGGGCGTGGCGGGTGCGAGGCCGGCCTCGACCCAGCCTTCGAGCGCCGCGAGCGAGTCCCAGTTGGGAATGAAGCTGCCGGTGCCGTGACCCATGCCGGGCACGGTGTAGAAGCGCACGTTCTGCGTGACCGCGGCCTGGCCCAGCGTGGCGACGAGTTGCCGGTAGTAGTCGATGGTCGAGTTGGGGCTGATCACCTCGTCGGCCAGGCCGTGCAGCATGATCAGCTTGCCGCCGCGTGCAAAGAAGGGCGCGAGGTTCGGGTCGGTCGCGTCGGTGAGCTTCGAGACCTCGGCCACGCGCGCCGCATACGCGCCGGGGTTCTGCGGATCGAAGGTGAGCGTGTTGAAACCGGCATCGCGCGTGACGAAGAACTTCACCCACTGGTCGCCCGTGACGTACATGTTGGCGTCGGCCGAGGTGGCGGGGTTGCCCGGCGCCTTGCGCGTGCCGAGGTCGCGTGTGGTGTACGGGCCGGCCACGAGCGCGCCTTCGAGGAGGTTGTAGCCGCCCGCGCGCTTCACGCCGTTGGCCAGCGCGTACGTCGTGAACTCGAGCGGCGATTCGATGGCGTGCACCGTGTCGATCTGCGCGTCCGACAGGCAGGTGTCCGCCGTGTCCGCGCCATTGGGGCAGCGCAGCGAGGCGAGGATCTGCGTGTTCAGCTGGCGGCAGCTCTCCACATTGCTCACGATGTTGTCGATCGCGCCGTCGAGCTTGTCGCAGGCCTGCATCGCGGCCTTCTGCACCAGCAGCGTCTCCGTCAGGTTGAGCCAGCCCTTGCCGCCGTCGTTGTACAGCGCGCGGCCCACCGCCACGTTCGACAGGCGCGTGCCGGTGTAGTTGAGCGCGGGCTCGTTGGCGATCACGCCGTCGTAGTCCTGCGGCCAGCGCTGGATGTAGCTCAGCGCGTCGCGCCCGCCGGTCGAGGTGCCGAGGAAGTAGGCGTGCCTGGGCTTCACTGCGTAGCGCGCGAACACCAGCGCCTGCGCCACGTCGCGCGTCTTCTTGAGCGACTGGCCGCCGTAGTTGGCCAGCTGCTCGTCGTTGGCCGCGAACTTGCCGTCGGTGATGCTGCTCGACTGGTGGCCCGAGTCGTCGCCGTAGGTCGCGTAGCCCAGCGCCAGCGGCGCGGGCTTGCCGGCGGGGCCGAAGCGGATGACCTCGGTGCCGTCGATGAGCACGCCGTCGAAGCCGCCGCCGCCGAAGTGGATGGTCTTCTGGTTCCACTGCTCGGGCAGGTTGACCGCGAAATGGATGAGCTGCGAGGCCGGGTCCACCGGCGCGATGGTGCCGCGCACGCGGCAGTAATCGCCCAGGGTGTTGCCCGCGTCGCCCGCGGCCACGGGCGTGGCGCTGGTGACGGTGGCGCCCTGCGTGGGCAGGCTGATCAGCGCGGCGGGCAGGCTCTTGCCGGCCAGGTCGGCGCAGGCCACGACGGGCAGCACGGGCGGGGGCGGAGTGCCGGGCGGCTCCTCGGCGGGCGGGGTGTCGCCGCTGGCGGGCGGCGGGGTCGGCAGGAAGAAGCCGGGGCTTCCTCCTCCCCCGCTGCCGCCACCACAGGCGGCCAGGACCAACGACGCGCCGATCAGCGCAACGACGACACGAAACTTCGAGGCAGGGCGCAGTGTGCGCATGGATTTGTCTCCGGCGTACCGCCTCGGCGGGCGGCTTGTTTGAAGGGGCGGCCGGACGATAGATTCCGTGTGACCTAGGGTCAAATAAAATAACAAGGCCTATTCAATACAAAAAACATATGGACATACGCGCCCTGAGGTACTTCGTGGCCGTGGCCGGCACCGGCCACATGACGCGCGCCGCCGAGCAGCTGGGCATCCAGCAGCCGCCGCTGAGCCTGCAGATCAAGGCGCTGGAGCGCGAGCTGGGCGTGCTGCTGTTCAAGCGCCATCCGCGCGGCGTGGCGCTCACCGACGCCGGCCGGCTGTTCCAGGCCGAGGCGCTGCGCATGCTGCAGGACATGGAGGCCATGAAGCAGCGCATGGCGCGCGTGGCCCAGGGCCAGACCGGCACGCTCGCGGTCGGCTTCACCAGCTCGGCCGCGGCGCACCGCTTCATGCCCGAGGCGCTGCGCGCCTTTCGCCGCGCGCACCCCGGCGTGGAGCTGCAGCTGCGCGAGGACAACGCCGCCGAGCTCACCGAGGCGCTGGCCGCGGGCCGGCTGCACTGCGGCCTGCTGCGCGTGCCGGTGGCGCGGCCCGAGGGCCTGGTGTTCGAGACGCTGCTGCGCGAGCCCGTGTGGGTCGCGATGCCGAGCGATCACCGCTTCGCGCCTGCCGCAAATGGCAAGAAGCCCGCGAAGCCGCTGCCGCTGTCGGAACTCTGCGAAGAAGGCATCATCCTCGTGCGCCGCCCGGGCGCGCCCGGCCTCTATGCCGAGCTGCTCGCGCTGTGCCACGCGCAGGGCCTGCGCCCGCGCGTGGTGGCCGAAGTCGATCGCATGATGACCAACCTGAACCTCGTGGCCGCGGGCGTCGGCCTGTCGGTGGTGCCGACCTCGATGACCGGCGTGCACGCGCACGCCATCGCCTACACGCGGCTGGCCGACGGCGGCCAGCTCGACGCGCCGCTCACGCTGGTGTCGCGCGCGGATGAAGACAACCTGCCGGCGCGGCACTTCGCGGCACTGCTGCGTGGGCTGGCCGAGGGGAAGCCCGCCGCATGACCGTGCCGCTGCTGCGCCGCCATTTCCTGCAACGCGTCGGCTTCGCGGCTGCGTGTGCGTTGCCGCACCTGTCGCACGCAGCCTCGTCGCCCTGGCCCAGCCGCCCCGTGCGCCTGATCGTGGTCTACCCGCCGGGCGGCGTGAGCGACGGCATGGCGCGCGCACTGGCCGAGCCGCTGGCGCAGTCGCTGGGCGTGCCGGTGCTCATCGAACACCGCGCCGGCGCAGGTGGCAGCCTGGGCATGGACGCGCTCGCACGCGCCACGCCCGACGGCCACACGCTGGCCTTTTCGGCCATCAGCCCGCTCACCCTGCACCCGCTGCTCGCGCGCGCGCCCTACGACCCGCTGCGCGCCTTCGTGCCCGTGGCCAGCGTGATGCGCACGCCGGTGCTGGTCGTGGGCACGCCGGCCTTCGCGGGCCGCGGCTTTGCGGAGTTGATCGCGCTGGCGCGCCGCCAGCCCGGCGCGGTGCGCTGGGCCACCTCGGGCGTGGCCACCATCGGCCACATGGTGCTTGCGCAGGTGCGCCTGCAAAGCCGCACCGACATCACGCACATCCCCTACCAGGGCGGCGGTCCGCAGCTCAACGATGCGCTCGGCGGCCAGTTCGAGGTGCTGTCGACCAACGTCGCGGCGCAGCAGCTGCAGTACATCGAGAGCGGCCGGCTGCAGGCGTTGGCGGTCGGCGCGCCCGCGCGCATCGAAGCCTTGCCGGCGGTGCCCACGCTCGCGGAGCTGGGCTACGAGAAGGCGAATCGCGATTCGCTGTTCGGCATCTTCGCGCCGGCGCGTACACCGGCGGCGGTGGTGCAGCGCCTCAACGGCGAGATCAACCGCCTGCTGCAAGGCGACCCGCTGCGCGCACGCCTGCGCGAGGCCTACAACCTGCCGGCCGGCGGGAGCCTCGAGGACTTCGCGCAGGAGATTGCGGCAGACCGGCGGCGCAACCGCGCGCTGGTGGCGGGGGCGCGGGCGCAGTTCGACTAGGGCTGCGCGGCCACCCAGCCGAAGCCCGCGTACCAGGGGCTGAAGCGCGCCGGGCGCTGTTCGATGTCGACCTGCTTCACCGCGCTGGCCAGTGCGGGCGACACGTTGCGCAACGCCGTGACGGTCCATGCACGGTCGAGCTGTTTGAGCAGGCGGGCCTCGCAGCCGGGGCTCTCGCGCAGGCCGACGGGCGCCAGGCCCAATTGCACCGAAACATGCCCCTGCGCGGCCGCCCGTTCCCAGAGCACGCGCTTGCGCTCCGAGCCCAGCAACGTCAGCTGGCGCAGTTCGTACGTGCCGGCCGGCAGCACGCCGGGCACGGCGTTCACCTGCAAGCGCACGTCCTTGCCCAGGCCGTTCCGGTCGGCCCCGAAGAGCCACTCGAAGTGATCGGTGGGCACCTGCGCCTGGATCGCCATCAGGCAGGGCGCGGGCAAGGGTTGCGTGCCCCGCAGCGTCTGGCGCGTGAGCACCATCAGCTCGGCGGTCTTCGACACCAGCGACAACGGGACCGGTGCCTGGTCGCCCGCCACGATCTGCGCGTCGATCGCGGCAGGCAGCGCCGGCACGGTGGCGGCGTTGGCCGCGTGTGCCAGCACCTGCGGGAATAGCACGGGGATCGTCCTGCCGTTGCCGAAGCTCTCGCCCGTGGCGATCTCCAGGCGATCGGCGGTCAGGCGGTAGTAGCTCGGCAGCGTCGCCTCGACGTCGTAACCGCCGCGGCGCGTGGTGACGCGTTGGTAGAACTCGCGCGACGTGCTCGCCAGCAACGGCTGCAGCGCACGCACCAGTTCATGGCGCTGCGCTGCGCTGACATTGTTCAGGTCGATGCGAATGCGGTTGGACGGGTAGGTAAAGAGCTTGGCCATGCCTCGCTCGAGTTCCGCCTTGTCCGGCGCGCGCGTCACGTAAAGAACGAAGCCGCCCACCAGCACAACAACGCAGGTCGCCAGCGTGAAGTAGCCCGTGAACTTGAAGAAACGCCCGGCCGCCCGGGAGTCCATCCGCCGCTCCAGCGCCCCGAAGATCCGCAGCAGGACGACGCCGAGAACCAGGACGCCGAACATCAGCAGCACCACGGTGGCTGCATTGAAGGCGAAACTCAGAAAGCCCATGCCGCCGCGTTCAGGCGCAGCGCCCGACAACTCCAAACAACGCGTCAGTCCTCCGCGCGCCAGAGCCGCGGATAGTCGCTCACGAAGCCTTCGGCCGTGACGGCCAGCACTTCCGCGTAGTCGAAGCGCTTGGCCTCGTACGCATACGTGCTGTCGCTGCGCCGTTCATAGCGCTGCATCAGCTCGCTGAGCCCGCCGTCTTCGATGTCGACCCAGGCCGCCGGTGCGTCGGCGCTTTCGCCGGGTGCGAGGTTCAGGCGGCGCAGTTGCAGCAGGTTGGTGGCGGGGGTGAAGCCCAGATCGAGGTCGACACAGTGCGACATGTCGGACACGGCTTCGTCGTTGAGCTTCCAGTGGCCGCGCGCGTCGCGCGTGATCGACAGGTCGATGGCCGACTCGCCGAGCCAGCCGCGCACGGTGCCCCATTGCGTGTGCCAGAGCAGGTCGCAGCGCACGCGGTAGTGCAGCTGGGCGATGCGTCCGCCCTCGGTGCGGAACACCGCCGCGCCGTCGAGCTGCCAGGCCGAGGCGTTGCGTTCGAGGCGACAGGCATCGTGGCCCGGTGCATCGAGCCTGCGCCAGAGGATGGAGGCGACGGTTTGCATATGGCGCGGATCATGGCACCGGCATGCCGCGGGGCGCAAGCGGCATCCCGCAAAATGCCCTGCATGTCGAAAGCCCTTTCCGCGTCGTTGTCTGCCCTTTTCACCCTCCTGACAGCCGGCGCCGGCCATGCGGCCACCCCGCTGAAAGACGGCGACATCATCTTCCACACCTCGCGCTCGGCGCAAAGCCTGGCCGTGCAGCGCGCCACGGGCTCGCGCTACAGCCACATGGGCATCGTGCTGCTGCGGGAGGGCAAACCCTACGTGTTCGAGGCGGTCTCGACGGTGCGCTACACGCCGCTCGCGCAATGGACGGCGCGCGGCAACGGCGGGCGCTACGTGGTGAAGCGGCTGCGCGACGCCGGCACGCGGCTCACGCCCGGCGCCGTGGCGCGCCTGCATGCGCGCACCTCGGACTTCGCGGGCCGCCCGTACGACCTGACCTTCGAATGGTCGGATTCGCGCATCTACTGCTCGGAGCTGGTGTGGAAGCTCTACGACCGCGCA
Organism: Variovorax boronicumulans; assembly: GCF_009811375.1. NCBI lineage: Bacteria > Pseudomonadati > Pseudomonadota > Betaproteobacteria > Burkholderiales > Comamonadaceae > Variovorax > Variovorax boronicumulans. The sequence goes on along the minus strand of NZ_BKDH01000001.1, from coordinate 313,862 downwards.
CTGGGCGTGCGCATCGGCGAGCTGCAGAAGATCCGCAGCTTCAACCTCGCCGACCCGGCCGTGCGCGCCAAGATGCGTGAGCGCTACGGCGACACCGTGCCGATGGACGAGCCGGTGATCTCGCCGGTGGCGATGTTCGACTCGCCGCTGCTGGTGACGGTCGAATCGCGCTGACGACCCGCTACTGCACCGCCGCCAGCACGCTGTCGAGAAACTGTTTCGCCGGCGTGCCGAAATCTTCAGGGATGTAGTCGCGCGAGAAGTCGCGCGCAAACGCCGCTTCGAGGTCGTCGTGCGAACCGAGGTAATCGGCGATCTCGGCGCGCAGCGCGGCCAGCTCGGCCTCGGTGCTCGACTCGCGGTACGAGGCCATGATCTCGGCGCCGGTTTCGCCGAAGAGGATGTCGGCGTCCTGGCCGAAATAGACCTTGGTGAGGTGGTCGATCAGTTCGAATCGCATCGTGGGGTCGTGAGGAAAAATCAGAACGGATGGGCGGTGAGGATGTAGAACGGCTTGCCGTTGTACGTGCGCATGTTCAGCGTCACGCGCACCTTGGTGAGCTGGCTCACCGCGGTGCTGCCGCGCTGCACGCCGATGCCGACCACGGCGGCGATGTCGTGCTCGAAGGCCACGGGCTTGGAGCCCACCGCCGCGGAGCGCGACCACGCGCGAATGGCCCGGGCATTGGCGCGCACCGTCTGGCTGATGGCCGACTCGGCGGTGGCCAGGTCGAAGAACGACGACGAACGCTGCAGGCTGGGCTTCTTCGCGAAGCGGTCGAGCAGCTCCTGCGCCGACTTGCCCACGTGCTCGCGGATGGTATGGCCGCCGGCCTTGGAGCCCGCAATGCCCTCGTGCTCGATGAGGCGCACGGGCTCGAGCTTGAAGCGGCTCGCGCGCACCGCGATCACGCGCGATGCGGCCAGCCCGCCGGCCACGAAGAGCGGCACCGCCACGTCGACCGCGAGCCCCACCTGCGCGCCGGTTTCGGGCGAGGCGCCCAGCGCCTGCGCGGTGGCGTCGGCGGTGAGCGCGGTGGCGGTACGCTGCGTCTGGCCGGTCCAGATCTGGCGCGCGGCCGTGGCGGTGACGTCGCTGCCGTGCGCGCCCAGCACCACGCAGCCGACCTTGCTGGCCATGGTGGGCTCGGGGGCCACGCACAGCACGCCGGCGCCGACCAGTTCGATCACGCCGCCGATCAGCGCCGCCGTGCCCCAGAGCCGGTTGCTGAGGCTGGCCGACTCGGGCACGTCTTCGCCGCCGAGCACCGCCGCCATCTGCACCGGCGTCAGCGCGACCGACAGGCCGCCTTCCACCTCGTCGTCACCCATCGTGCATTCCTTTCCGTTCGCCACCTGCGTGGGGATTGAAATTCCGCCGCATTCTTGCACGCGACACGGGGGCGGGCGAACATGCCCGGAGAGCGAGACAATTGTCACCGTGAGTTTCCAGCCCGCGCCGCCCCCGGCCCCTCCGATCCGCCGCATTGCCCACCTCGACATGGACGCGTTCTACGCGTCCGTCGAGTTGCTGCGCTACCCGCAGCTCAAGGGGCTGCCGGTGGTCATCGGCGGGGGACGGCGCCGCGTCGACGAGGCGATCCGCGAACTGCCCGAGGGCGCCACGCTGGCCGACATTCCGATCGAGGCCTTTCCGCGCCTGAAGGACTACACGGGGCGCGGCGTGATCACCACCGCCACCTACCCCGCGCGTCAGTTCGGCATCGGCTCGGCCATGGGGCTCATGAAGGCCGCCAAGCTGTGCCCGCAGGCGCTGATCCTGCCGGTCGATTTCGACGAGTACCGGCGCTTCTCGCGCACCTTCAAGCAGGTGATCCTGGACATCGCGCCGCTCATGGAAGACCGCGGCGTGGACGAGGTGTACATCGACTTCACCGACGTGCCCGGCGGCCAGCGCGACGGCGGGCGCTCGCTGGCGCGGCTGATCCAGAAGTCGATCTTCGACGCCACGGGCCTCACCTGCTCGATCGGCGTGGCGCCCAACAAGCTCATCGCAAAAATGGCCAGCGAGTTCGAGAAGCCCAACGGCATCTCGGTGGTCTACGAGCACGACCTCGAAAGCCGCATCTGGCCCCTGCCCTGCCGCAAGGTGAACGGCATCGGCCCGAAGGCCGACGAGAAGCTCAAGCGCTTCGGCATCGAGACCGTGGGCCAGCTCGCGGCACGCGAGCGCGGCTGGCTCATCGACACCTTCGGCAAGGCCACCGGCGCGTGGATGCACGAGGTGGCCTGGGGCCGCGACAACCGCCCCGTCGTGACCGAGAGCGAGCCCGTGTCGATGAGCCGCGAGACCACCTTCGAGCGCGACCTGCACGCGGTGCGCGACCGCGCCGAGCTGGGCGCGATCTTCACGCACCTGTGCGAGAAGCTGGCCGAAGACCTGCAGCGCAAGGGCTACGTGGGCAAGACCATCGGCATCAAGCTGCGCTACGACGACTTCAAGATCGCCACGCGCGACCAGACCATCGACCGCTTCACCGACGACGGCAAGACCATCCGCCAGGTCGGCGGCCAGTGCCTCAAGCGCGTGCCGCTGGAGCGGCCGCTGCGCCTGCTGGGCGTGCGCGTGGGCGCGCTGGCCAAGGCCGGCAGCCCCGAGGCGCTGGCGCCCGCTGGCAACGCCCGCAGCGCGGCACCGGTGGCGACCACGGCGTCGCTCTTCTGACACCACCATGACTCGACGCTGGCTGAGACGCATCGCCCTCACCCTGCTGGGATTGCTGCTCGCCATCACGCTGTATGTGGCCGTGGCTTGCGCGCTGGTCTTCCTGCCGGCCAACGCGAAACCGCCGGCCGAGCCAGCGACCGTCGAGGCCTGGGTGCTGAGCAACGGCGTGCACACCGACCTGGTGTTTCCGGTCCGCTCGGCCACGATCGACTGGCTGCAGCTCTTTCCCTTGTCCGACTTCAAGGCGCCGCCGCCCGATGCCGAGTTCGTCGCCATCGGCTGGGGCGACCGCGAGTTCTACCTGCACACGCCGACCTGGGGCGACCTGACGGCCGCGCGCGCCTTCGGGGCGCTGTCGGGTGGCAACCGCTCGCTGCTGCACGTGACCTACCTGCAGCGCGCACAGCTGCGGCGCGGGGCCTACAAGCTGCCGCTCTCGCAGGCGCAGTACGCGCAGCTCGTGGCCCATGTGCGCGCCACGCTGCCCTCAGGCCGCGCGGTGCCGATCGCGGGCGCGCACTACGCGAACGACGATGCCTTCTACGAAGCCCGGGGCAGCTACCACCTGTTCGAGACCTGCAACACCTGGACCGGCCGGGGCCTGCGCCAGGCGGGCGTCACGGTGAGCCGCTGGACGCCCTTCGACTTCAACGTGACGTGGCACCTGCAGCCCGTGCTGCAGCCCTGACGATCTTCAGGGCTTGGGCACGCCCGCCGACCAGGTGGGCCAGTTCTTCACGATGTGGTCGACCACGCGCGTGCCCACCAGCGCGATGTTCTCCACCGTCTCGGCAAAGCCGCCCGCCGTCTCGCCCGGCGCCGGGTCCAGGTGCTGCAGCGTGCTTTCCTTCGGGTTGCCCTGGTCGAAGTTGACCGCGCCGCGCAGGCTCATCACGCGGTCGGTGCCGTGGGTGCGCTTGATCACGAGGGTGATGGCGGCGGCTTCCATCTCGGTGATCACGTAGTCGTCGGCGCCATACAGCCTGGCGATGTACTGCGCCTGCTTGGACATGCCGGGGCCGTGGAAGAAGGTGTCGCCCGTCATGTGCGTGCCGGTGCCCACGAAGGGGGCGCGGCGCGCGGCGGCGTCGGGGTAGCGCAGGCGGTACTTGCGCGCCGATTCCGCGTCCTTGAGCGGCGTGTCGGCCGACAGCTTCATGGCCCAGCCGACGAGGTCGGGGTTGAGCTTGAAGCGGCGGTACTCCTCGTAGCCCTTGCGCGGCATGAAGGTGGGTTCGCCGGGCTTGTTCTCTTCGGGGGCCCAGCGGTGGCCGAGGTCGTAGTCGACCAGCCAGGTGGCCCAGCTCACCTCGCCGATGGTGCCGCGCTGGGGCGGCGTGCCGGCCACGCCGGAGATCACGTAGTAGGCCTGCGAGAAGTCGAACTTCGGGTTCAGCAGGATGGCCTGCATCGACGACGACGAGTTGACCTTGCCCATGCCCAGCACCGCGCCGCACACGCCGTCGGCGTTGCAGTACACGGGCTGCAGCGCGCCGGGCACGGCCACGGGCGTCGCGCCCTTCCAGTAGCGCTCGTACCAGTGCTGGAACTCGCCGGCGCGGTCGCCGGTGTTCTGGCCGATCTCGAACATGGCGGCCACGAACACCTTCACCTTGACGGGGGCGGCGGCGGCAGCGCGGGTGTCGGCCGTGGGCGAAGTGGAGGCACAGGCCGTGGCGAGCAGCACGGCGCCGCACAGCGCCAGGCCGCGGCTGCCCAGAGAGAAGCGACGGGAGTTCAGGAGGGACATGGGTGGAATCCGAAGAGAAGGAAGGAAAGGAAAGCGCGCCTCGGCAACAGCGTGCGGCGTCCTACACCGCACGATTGTCGATGCTGGCACAAGCGCGATGACATGCCTTCGATGCAAACCCCATGCCGGCCCGCACCGGCTGCCACCTCAGCGCTGGCCGGCGGGCTGGTCTACGTGAACCCCGGCATGCCGGGCATCCGCCGGCTGAAGTGGGGCGACGGCTTTCGCTACCGCGACGCGCACGGCCGCTGGCTGCGCGATGCCGACGCGCTCGCGCGCATCCGCAGCCTGGCGATTCCGCCGGCCTACACCGAGGTGTGGATCTGCCCGCTGCCGCAGGGCCACCTGCAGGCCACGGGCCTGGACGCGCGCGGCCGCACGCAGTACCGCTACCACCCCGACTGGCGCGTGCTGCAGGACGGCACCAAGTTCGAGCGCCTCGCGGCCTTCGGGCGCGCCCTGCCCCGTTTGCGCGCCCGCGTGGCGCGCGACCTGCGCGCCGGCACCCGCACACCTGGGCGCGCGCAGGTGATCGCCACGCTGGTGCGCCTGCTCGACACCACGCTGCTGCGCGTGGGCAACGAGGCCTACGCCAGCAGCAACGGCTCGTTCGGCCTCACCACGCTGCGCAACCGCCACGCGGCGGTGCAGGGCTCGGCGCTGCGGCTGCGCTTTCGCGGCAAGAGCGGCGTGGCGCACGAGGCCCGCATCGACGACCCGCGCGTGGCCCGCGTGGTGCGCCAGTGCCAGCAACTGCCGGGACAGGCGCTGTTCCAGTACACGGACGAAGCGGGCGAGGTGCGCGGCGTGTCGTCCAACGACGTGAACGACTACATCGCCGACGCCACCGACACAGGCAAGGGCGACGGCGAGCGCTTCACCGCCAAGGACTTCCGCACCTGGCACGGCACGGTGCAGGCGCTGGAGCTCACGCGGCGGGCCTGTGCCTGGGAGGGCGAGCGCCGGCCCGGCGCCAGGGACATCCTCGCGGCCGTGGCGCGGCAGCTCGGCAACACGCCGGCGGTCTGCAAGAAAGCCTACGTGCACCCGGCCGTGCTGGCGCTGGGCGAGGCGCTGGCGCGCGAGGACGACACGGCGGCGACGGGCACCTTGCTGGAGAAGATCGCGGCCCGCGCCGCCACGGCCGGCCCGGCGCGCGGCCTGGTGGCGGCGGAGCGGCGATTGCTCGCCTTCCTGCGGACGCCTCAGCCCGCGGCGAGGGCGAAGCGCACGGTGTCGGCGTCGAGCAGCACGGCGTAGCCGAGGTCTTCGGCCAGGTTCTGCAGCGCCACGGTGTCGATGGCCAGGGCGCGCGGCGCGCGGTGGGCGTCGAGCACCGCGTTCGCGCCGCCGGCCTCGCGCACCCGGGCGTGCAGGCGCAGCGCGTCGGTGCCGTCGGGCTCGATGCGGATGGTGCCGGCCTCGTTCGCACCGTCGTGCAGGTAGCCCAGCGCGCCCAGGAACAGGTAGCGCAGCGCGGCGGCATTGGGCCAGCGCGGCTCATCGTCCTGCGGGGCGGCGAGCGCCTCGTCGACCTCGAGCGCCACGCCGTGCAGGTCGAAGGCCGAGCGCATCAGCGTCATGCACTGCGCCACCAGCGCACTGCGCGTGATGCCGTCGTCGGTGGTGGCCAGCTCCCAGTCGCGCAGCGAGCGGATCGCGGCCACCAGCTCGGACACCTGGCTGTCGATGAGGTTCACCCGCTCCTCGCAGGCCGCGGGGTCGACGGGGTCGGCCGCCACCTGGCGCTTGAGCATCAGCACCGCCATGCGGATCACCGAGACGGGCGCCGTCATGTCGTGCCGCAGCGCCGGCAGGGCGCGCGTGAGCAGCTCGTGGCGCACGCCGGCCGCAATCCAGCTGCGGGCGCTGGGAGACGACTTCATCGCGGCGCAGCGGCCCGCAAGGGCGCGCGGCCCGTGGGACGAGAGGCGGCAGGGAGCACGGTCAAGGCAGGATTCCTGAAGGCGGGAACAAGGCCACGAGTATCGGCCCCGCTCCGCGCCGCGGCTGTAGGAGCCTGCCTACGCGCGCCCTGCTCGCCGGGCCGCACCTGCAGCGCGCGCTCAGGGTTTGCCGAGGTAGGTGCGCACGTCCTTCACCTCGACCCCAGCGGCCGCGACGGCCGAGCGCAGCTGCGCCTCGGTCACGCCCAGCGTCTGGGTCCAGTAGCGAACCTCGTGGAGTTCGTTGACATTGATGCGGGCCGCATCCTGCGGTCCGCGCTTGCTCAGGTCATCGGCCATGGCGTGGATTCCTTGTTGAAGGCTCCCACGATGCGGCCTGCACGGCGCATCGGCTGGCGGACAGCAGCGCGGCTCCTTGCAGGATAAGTCCGAGAGCGCGTTGCAGATGTCCGGAAGCAGCGGGCCGGCGCAACGCGGCGCCCCTATCGTCGCCGCTCCTTCACTTCATCCGCCGCACCCCATGACCCCCGAGCAGAACAAGCGCGCCGTCGTCGACGCCTGGAAGGCCTTCGCCAGCCGCGACCCGCAGCGCGTGCGCGCCGCCTTCACCGACGACGCCGAATGGCTGGCGCCCAAGGACAACGCCACCGGCGTGGCCCTGGGCTTCACCGACCACATGATCGGGCCGCCGACGATCGTGCGCTTCCTGGTCGAGGAGTTTCCCAAGCTGTTCGTGGCCGACGTCGCGGTGGACTTCACCCACCTGCTCTGCGAAGGCGACACCGTGGTGCTGGAGATGCGCCTGCAGGCCACGCTCGCCAACGGCCGGCACTACGACAACGACTACTGCTTCATCCTCGAACTGCGCGAGGGCCGCATCGCCCGCATGCGCGAGTACATGGACACGCAGAAGGGGCGCCGCAGTGTCATCGGCGACCTTCCTGCGAATCTCAGGGCAGCCGGGCCCGCGCTTGCAGTTCCCGCTTGAGCAGCTTGCCGTTGGCCGTCGTCGGCATCGCGTCGATCACCTCGATGCGCGCCGGCCGCTTGTAGGGCGACAGGTGCTCGGCCAGGTGCGCGCGCAGCGCCGCCTCGTCGAGCACCGCGCCGGGGTTCAGCTCGACGAAGGCAACGATCTGCTCGTTGCCGTCGGCCTCGGGCACGCCGACCACGGCGCACAGATGCACACCGGCGAAGCGCCCGATCACCGCCTCGACCTCGGCCGGGTACACGTTGAAGCCCGAGCGGATGATCATTTCCTTCAGCCGCCCCACCACGAACAGCGCGCCGTCGGCGTCGAAGCGGCCGAGGTCGCCGGTGGCGTACCAGCCGCCCGGGCGCATCACCTGCGCGGTGGCGGCCGCGTCGCGGAAGTAGCCCAGCATCAGGCCCGGGCCGCGCAGCCAGATCTCGCCGGTGTCGCCGACGGCGGCCTCGGTGCCCTCGGACGTCACGATGCGCCCCTCGCCACCGTCGACCACGTAGCCGGCCGAGGTGTCGGCGCGTGGCGCCTCGGTACGCGTAAGAAATACTGAGCCCGCGTACTCCGACAGGCCGTAGCCGTAGTGCAGCGGCTGGCCGAACAGCCGCTCCACGCGCTGCTTGAGCGCCGGGTCGAGCGGCGCGGAGCCCGTGTACACGTAGCGCAGCTGCGGAAAGCGCGGCGCCAGCTGCTGCGCCTCGATGTGCGCCAGCAGCCGCGCGTACATGGTCGGCGGCCCGAGCAGGTTCGACACCTGCCCGTGCGCCAGCGCCTCGAGCATGTCGGCCGGCGAGAAGCTGGCGCGCAGCACCAGCGCGGCCCCGCCCGTGAGCGCGGCCATCAGCACGGTGCCGATGCCGAAGATGTGGGTCATCGGCAGGAAGGCGTAGACGCGGTCGCGCGTGTCGAGCGCACGCACCGCCGCCGACACGCGGCCGAAGTGCAGCAGCCCGCGGTGCGACACCATCACGCCCTTGGGCGTGCCCGAGGTGCCGGAGGTGAAGATGATCGCGGCGGCATCGGCCAGCGCCGGGTCGGGCTCGGGGCGGGCGTCGGCGCGCGCGGCGGTGAACATCACGCCGGGCAGCGTGGCCGGCACGGCCGACGCGCGCTGCGCGTGCGTGCGCGCCGCATCGGACGCGTCGGTGGTGAAGCAACACAGCCGCGCGTCGGCGCGCTCGGCAATCGCCGCGATCTCGCCCGGTGACATGCGCGCGTTGACGCCGCACGACCACGCGCCCACGCGGCTGCAGGCCAGCAGCAGCGCAATGTGGGCGGCGCAGTTCTCGGCCACCAGCAGCACGCGGTCGGTCGGCCGCACGCCGGCGGCGAGCAGGTCGTTCGCGGCGGTCTCGACCATGGCCTGCAACGCGCCATACGTGGTGGTGCCATCGAGTTCGTGGAGGAACACCGCGTCCGGTGTGCGGGCCGCGCGGTCTTCGAGCAGGTGATGAATGCGGGGCTGCATCGGCTATTCCGCCTCGATGCCCTTGGACGCGCTGGCCCACAGCTTGCGGTCCGACACGCCCTTGGTCGCCAGCACCTCCGGCGCGCCCGCCCAGACCTCGTAGCCCTGCTCGCGCAGGCGGTGCGCGATGTCTTCGCGCGCCAGCATCTTCTGCGCCGCGGCGTTCACGCGCGCCACCAGCGCCGAGTCCATGCGCGCCGGACCGTACAGGCCGAACCAGCCGCCCACGTCGTAGCCGGGCACGCCCGACTCGATCATGGTCGGCACGTCGGGCAGCATGCGGTTGCGCTGGCGCGAAGTGACGGCCAGCGCGCGCAACTTGCCCGACTGGATGAAGGGCCGCGAGGTGGCGATGATGTCGAACATCATTGGCACGGTGCCGGCCATCACGTCGGCCAGCGCCGGGGCGCTGCCCTTGTAGGGCACGTGCGTGAGCTGCACGCCGCTCATCTTCTCGAGCAGCGCGCCGCTCAGGTGGTTCGACGCGCCCACGCCCGCCGAGCCGTAGAACAGCTTGCCGGGCTTGGCCTTGGCATAGGCCAGCAGCTCGCCCACGTTGCGCACCGGCAGGTCGTTGTTGACCACCAGCACGTTGGTGTAGTCGACCAGCGGCGCCAGCGGCGTGAGGTCCTTCATCGGGTCGAAGGGCATGCTGCGCTGCACGTTCGGGTTGATGGTGATGGTCGGGCTCGCGCCGAAGAACAGCATCGCGCCGTCGGGCGGCGCCTTGGCCACGGCGTTGCCGCCGAGCGAGCCGGCGGCGCCGGGCCGGTTGTCGACGATCACCTGCGTGCCCAGCTCCTGGCCCAGCGCGGGCGCGAGCAGGCGCGCGGCGCCGTCCACCGGCCCGCCGGCCGAATAGCCGACCACCAGCTTGATGAGCGGCGGCAGCGGCTGCTGCGCGAAAACGCGCGAAGGCAGTGCGGCCAGCGCCGCGCTGCCCGCCAGCGCGGCCATGAGCTGGCGGCGCGAAAGAAAGTCGAGGGATTGCATGAGCGTTGTCTCCAGTTGTGTATGTCTTTGGCGGCTCACATCGCTCAGGCCGGCAGGTCGAGCACCTGTCGCGCGAGGATGTTGCGCTGGATCTCGTTCGTGCCGCCGTAGATCATGGCGGCGGTGGAGCCGATGAGCGGCGAGAGCACGTTGAAGCTCTGGCCGTCGAGCACCTGGTCGCCCGCGACCGCGCCCTGCTCTTCGCCGGCCTCGACCAGCAGCGCGCCGATGCGGTGGTAGGTCTCGCTGGCCCAGATCTTCAGCAGCGACACCGACGCCGGCAGCGGCTTGCCCGCGCGCACGATGTCGGCAAAGCCCGTGTAGGCGGCCGACAGGTCGAGCACGTCGAGCCGCAGCGCCGCGAAGCGCTGTGCGAACACCGGGTCGGCAAACAGCCGCCGTGCCTGCCCGAGCCGTGCGAGTTGGCCCAGCGCGTACTGCGACTGCTTGGGGCTGCCCAGGAAGATGCGCTCGAAGCCCAGCAGCGCCTTCGCGATGGTCCAGCCGCCGTGCAGCCGACCCACGAGCTGGTCGGCCGGCACGCGCACGTTGTCGAAGAACACCTCGCAGAACTCGGGCTCGCCCGCCAGCGTGTGGATCGGCCGCACCGTGACGCCCGGCGTGCGCAGGTCGCACAGCAGGAAGCTGATGCCCTCCTGCTTGCGCGCGCCCTTGTCGGTGCGCACGAGCATGAAGATGTGGTTGGCATCCTGCGCGAGCGTGGTCCAGATCTTCTGGCCGTTGACGACGAAGTGATCGCCCTGCGCGTCGCGCCCCGCCACCGCCTCGGTGCGCAGGCCGGCCAGGTCGGAGCCGGCATTGGGCTCCGAATAGCCCTGGCACCACACGTGCTCGCCGCTGAGGATGCGCGGCAGAAAGCGCTGCTGCTGTTCGGGCGTGCCGTGCTGGATCAGCAGCGGGCCGATCATCACGATGCCCTGGTCGGGTGCGCGCGCCACGCCATGCTGCTCCAGCTCCTCGATCCAGGCAATGAGCTTGTCCGCCGGCAGGCCCATGCCGCCGTGCGACTGCGGCCAGGCCGGCGCGATCCAGCCCTGCGCCGAGAGCGTGAGGTACCACTCGCGCACCTCGCTCCAGCGCGCGCGGTGCGACAGGTAGCGCAGCTGCGCCGGATAGCGCTGCTGCAGGAAGCCGCGCACCATGCGGCGGAACTCGGCCTCGGGCATGGCGGACCAGTCGGTGGTGCGTGCCAGGAACTCGCCATGCCAGGCGGTCGTGCCACCGGCCGCCGCTTCGGCCTCGCCGGTCAGCGCGGCATGCCGGCGCTGGTGCGCCGTGGCATTGCCCAGCCACGCCGACAGGCACAGCACGCGCTTGTAGAACAGGCTCAGGTCGCACTCCTGCGTGTAGCCGATGGCCCCGTGCAGCTGCACCGCCGCGCGCGACGCCTGCAGCGCGGCAGCGGTGCACCGCGCGTTGACGCGGCTGGCCTCGGCTTCGAGCCGGTCAGAAGGCAAGGTGCCGTCGCTTGCCAGCGCGAGCACCTCGTTGAGCGTGGCCTGCGCCACCTCGAGGTGGATGAACATGTCGACGCTGCGGTGCTGCAGCGCCTGGAAGCTGCCGATGGGCTTGCCGAACTGCGCGCGCGTGCGCAGGTAAGCCAGCGTCTGCGCCAGCATCGCCTGCCCTGCGCCGAGCAGCTCGGCCGCCTGCAGGATCTGCCCGGCCGCAAGCGCCTGGCGCAGCGCCTCCTGCGCGGCCGGTCCGCTGGCCAACACGGCGTCGGCCGGCAGCACGACCTCTTCGAAGCGCAGGTTGGCTGCCTGGCTGCCGTCGACCAGCGGCACGATCGTCTCGCTCACGCCGGCTGTGCCGCGCGGCACCCACAGCAGCACGGCATCGTCCTCGCCGCGCGCCGACACCAGCCAGCCGCTGGCGGCGGTGCCGGGCAGCACCATGAGCTTGTCGCCCTGCAGCAGCACGCCGCCCCCATGACCCGCGCGCGCCTCGCAGCCGCAGGCCAACGGCACGGCGCTGAGGTCGCCCGCGCTTTCCTGCCAGGCCAGCGCGGGCAGGCTACGGCCCGCCACCAGCTCGGCCAGCAGGGCACGCGCCGCCGGCGTGTCGAGCCGAGCCAGCAGCAGCGCGCTCAGGCCCGCCACGGCCAGCAGTGGCTCGGGCGCCGCGTGCTCGCCGGCCGCGCGCAGAATTTCTGCGGCGCCGTCGAGCCCCAGCGCCAGGCCGCCGGCCGCTTCGGGCGCCAGCATGCCGGGCCAGCCGAGCGCGGCGATCTCGCCCCAGCCGTTGGCCTCGTCGGCCTGCGGGTGTTCGGTGCGGGCGCGGCGTCGCGCGGTGGCGCCGCTGCGGGTGAAGTAGTCGAGCGCCGCTTCGCGCACGGCCAGGAGTGAGTCGGAATCCATCGCGCTGTCTGCCTTTTCTTTTCCGTTGCAATGACGAGTCGCAGCGTGCCCGAAGACCTCGCCGGCGGGCATTCGCGATTGCGGAAGGGAGGGTTTCGCAATCACTGAGCGCCTGCGGGCGCGCGCGGGGATAGATTTGCGGCCATGACAAAGATCAAGAAATCCCTGCACACCGACCTCGGCCACAGCACGCCCGACAAGATCACCGTGCGCGGGCGCGACCTGCCCTCGGAAATCCTCGGCCACCTCAACCTGGGCGACATGGCCTTCCTGGAGCTGACGGGCCGCATCCCGACGCCGCAGGAGTCCGTGACCTTCAACGCCATCGTCGTCACGCTGGTGGAGCACGGCGTGACGCCCAGCGCGCTGGCCGCGCGGCTCACCTATGCCGGCGCGCCCGAGGCCTTGCAGGCCGCCGTGGCCGCCGGCCTGTGCGGGCTGGGCACCGTGTTCGTGGGCAGCACCGAAGGCGCCGCGAAGATGCTGTACGAGGCCATTCCCTTCGGCGAGAAGCCCACCCGCCCGCTGGCCGACATGGCGAAGGACATCGTGGCCGACCACCGCGCACGCAAGATCATCGTGCCGGGCCTGGGCCATCCGCTGCACAAGCCGATCGATCCGCGCACGCCGCGCCTGTTCCAGATCGCGGCCGAGAACGGGCTCTCCAGCCACTACGTCGCACTGATGCAGGCCGTGCAGGAAGAGGCCGAGCGCGTGTCGGGCAAGTCGCTGCCGATCAACGCCACGGGCGCCATCGGCGCCATTGCGGCCGAGTTCGGCTTTCCGTGGAAGATCATTCGCGGCTTCGGCGTGATGGCGCGCGCCATCGGCCTCGTGGGCCACATCCTCGAGGAGATCGACGACCCGATGGCCATCGAGATCTGGCAACGCGTCGAAAAGGAAGCGGGCGGCCCCCGCCAGGACTGAACACGATGATCGCTACCGACAACCGTTTCCCCGACATCCGCGACGCCGTGCGCGACCTGTGCGCGCAGTTTCCCAACGAGTACTTCCGCAAGGTCGACGAGGCGCGCGGCTACCCCGCCGAGTTCGTCGACGCGCTCACCCAGGCCGGCTGGATGGCCGCGCTGATCCCGCAGGAGTACGGCGGCTCGGGCCTGGGCCTGACCGAAGCCTCGGTGATCATGGAAGAGATCAACCGCTGCGGCGGCAACTCGGGCGCCTGCCACGGCCAGATGTACAACATGGGCACGCTGCTGCGCCACGGCAGCGAGGCGCAAAAGCGCCAGTACCTGCCCAAGATCGCCAGCGGCGAGCTGCGCCTGCAGTCGATGGGCGTGACCGAGCCGACCACCGGCACCGACACCACGAAGATCAAGACCACCGCCGTGAAGAAGGGCGACCGCTATGTCATCAACGGGCAGAAGGTGTGGATCTCGCGCATCCAGCATTCGGACCTGATGATCCTGCTGGCGCGCACCACGCCGCTGGCCGATGTGAAGAAGAAGTCGGAAGGCATGTCGATCTTCATCGTCGACCTGCGCGAATCCATCGGCAAAGGCATGACGGTGCGCCCCATCCTCAACATGGTGAACCACGAGACCAACGAGCTGTTCTTCGAGAACCTCGAGATCCCGGCCGAAAACCTGATCGGCGAGGAAGGCCAGGGCTTCAAGTACATCCTCGATGGCCTCAATGCCGAGCGCACGCTGATCGCGGCCGAGTGCATCGGCGACGGCTACTGGTTCATCGACAAGGTGACGGCCTACACCAAGGACCGCGTGGTGTTCGGCCGCCCCATCGGGCAGAACCAGGGCGTGCAGTTCCCGATTGCCGAAGCCTTCATCGAGACCGAGGCCGCGAACCTGATGCGCTACGAAGCCTGCCGCCTGTTCGATGCGCGCCAGCCCTGCGGCGCGCAGGCCAACATGGCGAAGTACCTCGCGGCCAAGGCGAGCTGGGAGGCGGCCAACGCCTGCCTGCAGTTCCACGGCGGCTTCGGCTTTGCCTGCGAATACGACATCGAACGCAAGTTCCGCGAGACGCGGCTGTACCAGGTGGCGCCGATCTCGACCAACCTCATCCTGAGCTACGTCGCCGAACACATGCTCGGCCTGCCCCGCTCGTTCTGAAGGACTGCACATGAACGCCATCGACCACCCCAGCAAGGTGCTCGCGACCTTCGCGGCCGAGCTGAAGTTCGCCGACATTCCCGCGCCCGTGCTGCGCCGCACCGAGGACCTGATGCTCGACTGGCTCGGCTCGGTGCTCGCGGCCCGCACGGCGCGGCCGATACGCAGCATCGAGCGCTTCGCGCAGATGATGGGCCCCGCTGAAGGCCCGAGCGAAATCCTCACCTCGCGGCGCACCAGCTCCCCGCTGTTCGCGGCGATGGTCAACGCGGCGGCCTCGCACTACGTGGAGCAGGACGACGTGCACAACGGCTCGGTGTTCCACCCGGCCGCCGTGGTCATCGCACCCGCACTCGCAGTGGCGCAAAGCCTCGGTGCCAGCGGCGCGCAGCTGCTGACGGCCGTGGTCGCGGGCTACGAGGTGGGCATCCGCGTCGGCGAGTTCCTCGGCCGCTCGCACTACCGCACCTTCCACACCACGGCGACGGCGGGCACGCTCGCGGCAGCCGCGGCGGTGGGCCGCCTGCTCGAGTTGTCGTCGCAGCAGATGCTGCATGCCTTCGGCTCGGCCGGCACGCAGTCGGCCGGTGTGTGGGAGTTCCTGCGCGACGCGGCCGACTCGAAGCAGCTGCACTGCGCGCACGCGGCGGCGAGCGGGCTGATGTCGGCCTACCTCGCGCAGGAAGGCTTCACGGGCGCGGCGAAGATCCTCGAAGGTGCGCAGGGGCTGGGCGTGGGCATGTCGAGCGACGCCGATCCGGCGAAGCTCACCGACGGCCTGGGCACGCGCTGGACGCTGGCCGAGACCTCGTTCAAGTACCACGCCTCCTGCCGCCACACGCACCCGGCCGCCGACGCGCTGCTGCAGGTGATGGAACAGAACAAGCTCAAGCCGGCGGACGTGTCCCAGGTCACGACGCATGTGCACCAGGGCGCCATCGACGTGCTGGGCCGCGTGACGGTGCCGGCCACGGTGCACCAGGGCAAGTTCTCCATGGGCACGGTGCTGGGCCTCATCGCCGTGCACGGCCGCGCGGGCCTGGGCGAGTTCGACCGCGACTTTCTCTCGCCCGAGGTCTCGGCCTTCCGCGAGAAGGTGACGATGGCGCTCGACGACGAGGTCGACACCGCCTACCCCGCGCGCTGGATCGGCAAGGTCAGCGTGCACACGGCCGACGGCCGCACGCTGGCCGGCCGTGTCGACGAGCCCAAGGGCGACCCCGGCAACAGCCTGAGCCGCGCCGAGATCGAGGACAAGATGCAGCGCCTGGCGCACTACGGCGAAGGCGCGACAGCCGACGAAGCGAAGGCACTGTGCGAGCGCGTCTGGCAGCTGGCCGGCACGGCCCGCGTGGGGCGCTGGCTGCAGGCGACCTCCTCCGCCGCCTGAACCACGGCGCGCCCGCTCACGCTTCGAGCAGCGAGGTCTCCTGCAGGCGCCAACGCGCGCGCGGGCCGCGAAAGGTGTAGCGGTCGCGGTAGCGCTGTGGGCTGGTGCCGGTGGCGCGCGCGAACATGCGGCAGAACGCGCTGGTGTCGCCGTAGCCGCAATCGCGCGCGATCTCGTCCACCGAACGGAAGGTGCCTTCGAGCCACATCTGCGCGCGCTGCACGCGCAGCCCCTGCAGGTACTTCAGGGGCGTCATGCCCGAATGCTGGTGGAACAGGCGGGTCAACGTGCGCTCGCTCACCGACGCTGCCGCCGCGGCCTCGGCCAGCCGCAGGGGTTGAGCTGCATGGGCCTGCATCCACGCCTGGGCCAGGTACAGCGGTGTGTCGCGCGCCTGGCCCATCACCTGCGTCCCCGTCATCGCGGCCGACAGGGCCTGCCGCTCGGTGTTGAGCAACAGCTTCTCGGCACCCGCGTGCGCCAGGTCGGCCAGGCCCGCGTAGCGCGCCAGGTGCAGCACCAGCGCATGCAGCAGCGACGGCGCCACCGCGCAGACGCAGCCGCGCTCCGCCACGATCGGCTCCCTGGCTTCCATGCGCACCCCGGGAAAGTACTTCTCGAAACCCGACTGGTAGAGCCAGGGGATCGGCGCGCTCAGGATGCAGTCCGCCTGCGCCAGCAGCCAGATGCCCGTGCCGCAGGCACCGATCAGGCTGCCCGCCTCGAAGCGCCGGCGCACCAGCTCGACGCTGGCGGCATTGCGCCGCACCAGCTTCTGCAGCGCCGGGATGGACTGCATCACCAGCGGCGCCACCAGCAGCACGCGCGGCCCCGGCTGCGGACGGCGCGCATGGCGGCGCTCGTCTTCGTCGATGCAGGTCTGCGCATGCCAGCGGTGCGCGCGGCCGTCGGCACCGAGCAGACGCCAGCTCGCGGCCGGCAAGGCGTCGCGCGGCGCACGCACGCGCGCCAGGGCATTGAGCTCGCGCAGCACGTCGACGGCGGACCACAGCGCACCGGGTGCGCCGCCTTCTGGAAGCAACAGATCGAAGTGAACCACCGGCGGGACTCCTGGCTGAAACAGCACATCGATTGGCTGGATCAAACATTGTGGCAGGCCACGGGCAAACCTACGATCCGCCGACCGTTCGATCCTTCCTGTCCCGTCCTGTCCCGTCCTGTCATGAGGTGTCTGCCTTGATCCGCTTCTGCCTGAAAGCCTCGCTGCTCGCCCTGTGCAGCGCCACCACCCTGCTGGCGGCCCCTGCCGCCGGCGCGGCCTGCGTGTCCAGACCCGTCACGCTGATGGTGCCCTACCCGGCCGGCGGCCTGTCCGACGTGATCGCGCGGTCCATCCACCTGTCGCTGTCGAAGCAGCTGGGCCAGCCGGTGCTGGTCGAGAACCTCGGCGGCGCCGGCGGTGCGATCGCGGCGCAGAAGGTGCTGGCGGCACCGGCCGACGGGCACATGGTGTTCCTGGGGTCGCCCAATGAAGTGATCCTCACGCCGCTCGCCAATGCCGCCGTGAAGCTGCGCCACGACCAGTTCCGCCTGCTCGGCCCCGTGACGTTCAACCCGATGGTGCTGCTGGCGCGCAAGGACCTGCCGGCGCAGTCCATCGACGAGCTGATCACCCTCGCCCGCACGCCCGGCGGCAAGCCGCTGAGTTACGGCAGCGTGGGATACGGCTCGCTGTACCACTTCGCGGGCGAAGACCTGTCGACGCGCGTGGGCGCCGCCATGCTGCACGTTCCCTACAAGGGCGGCGCGCCGCTGCTGCAGGACATGGGCGCGGGCCTCGTGGACTTCACGATGATGCCGTGGGCCACGATGTACCGCGGGCTGGCCGACCAGGGACGCCTGAAGATCCTCGGCTGGGTCGGGCCGCGCCGCGAGAAGTTCGCCCCCGAAGCCCCGGCCTTTGCCGAAGGCAGGCTGCTCAAGGACTTCGAGTACAGCACCTGGGCCGGCCTGATGGTGCGCAAGGAAACGCCGGACGCCACGGCCGCCTGCCTGCACCAGGCGCTCACGACCACGCTGGAACAGCCCGAGGTGCAACAGGCGATCCTGTCGACCGGCTCCATGCCGGCCGCTGCGCGCACGCTCGACGAATCGGCCAAGCAGTTCGCGGCCGAGGCCGCGCGCTTCCAGGCCCTGGCCAAACGCATCAACCTGCAACCCCAATGACCGACACGCCACACGACACCCGCGCGGTGCGCGACTGGGCCGAGGCGCACGCCGGCGCCTACACCGCCGTGCGCCGCCAGATCCATCGCCACCCCGAACTGGGCTTCGAGGAGTTCCAGACCAGCGCGCTGGTCGCCGACCGGCTCGAAGCCTGGGGCTACCAGGTGGACCGCGGCATCGGCGGCACCGGCTTCGTCGCCCAGCTGAAGCTGGGCGACAGCCCGCGCCGCCTGGGCATCCGCGCGGAGATGGATGCGCTGCCGATGACCGAGCTCGCGCAGATTCCGCACGCCAGCCAGCGGCCCGGCGTGATGCACGCCTGCGGGCACGACGGCCACACCACGATGCTGTTGTTCGCGGCGCAGTACATCGCCGAGCAGCGGCGCTTCGACGGCACGCTGAACCTGATCTTCCAGCCGGCCGAGGAAGGCCTGAACGGTGCCTCGCGCATGATGAAGGAGGGCCTGTTCACGCGCTATCCCTGTGACGCGGTGTTCGCCATGCACAACATGCCCGGCCTGCCGGCAGGGCAGCTGTTGTTCCGCGAGGGCGCGCAGATGGCCTCGGGCGACACGGTGGTCATCACGCTCACCGGCCGCGGCGGCCACGGCGCCATGCCGCATCTGGCGACCGACCCCACAGTCGCCGCCGCCAGCATCGTGATGGCGCTGCAGACGGTGGTGTCACGCAACACCGACCCGCTGCATGCGGTGGTGGTCACGGTGGGCGTGCTGCAGGCGGGCACGGCCAGCAACGTGATTCCGGAGACGGCGCTGCTGAAGCTCACGGTGCGCGCGCTGGACCGCGACGCGCGCGACCTGGCCGAAGCCCGCATCCGCGCACTGGTGCATGCCCAGGCCCAGAGCTTCGGGCTGGAGGCCGAGGTGGACTACCAGCGCGGCTACCCGGTGCTGGTCAACACGCCGTCAGAGACCGCGTTCGCGCGCACGGTGGCACGCAACCTCGTGGGCCCGCAGGGCATGGTCGAGACCGGGCCGCCCGTGATGGCCAGTGAAGATTTCGCCTTCATGCTCGAAGAGGTGCCGGGTTGCTATTTCTTCATCGGCAACGGCACGCACATCCGCGAAGGCGGCTGCAGCGTGCACAACCCTCACTACGACTTCAACGACCATCTGCTGCCGGTCGGTGCCGCCTACTGGGCGAGCCTGGTGGAGCAGTACCTGCCGAAGGCCGGCTGACCGGGCCTTCGCGCACGTAGGGACAGGCGGGGTTCAGCCGAACAGCCGGCCCTGCCCCGGCGAGCGCGCATCGAGCCCCGCGGTGCGCACGAGGTCCCAGAAGCCCGCGGGCGAGCTGGACACCACGGGCACCCGCAGGCGCGCCTCGACCTCGCGCACGGCATCGAGCGTGACGAGGCCGCCGCACGAGATCAGGAGGCCGTCGGCGCCGGGCTGGTCGTCGAACACCTTCAGGCACAGATCGACCAGCACCTCGGTCGACACCTGGCCCACGGCCTGCACGTCGGAGATGGCCAGGCCTTCGAGCGCGAGCGGTTCGAAGTCGCTCTGCTCGAGGTAGGTGCGCAGTTGCGTGTTGACCTCGTCGATGTAGGCGGTGGCGACGGCCACGCGCCGCACTTTCAGGTGACGCAGGCCCGCAAGGATGGCGTCGCTCATCGTCGTACAGGGCAGGCCCGTGGCCTGTTCCATCTCGCGCTTCAGCTGGCGGGTGAAGGCAACACCGCGAAAGAAGCTCAGCGAGGTGCCCATGAGGGAGACGGCGCTTGCGCCTTCCGCCTTGAGTTCCAGCGCCTTGCCGATGACCGAGTCGATCACTTCGGTGTAGCCGCGGGTGGAGATTTCGCCGAGGCCCAGGCCTTTGGCGCTGAAGCGGATGCGGTCGCCGTAGAGCAGCGGTCCGTCCACCGGCACGGCGCCGGCTGCGGGAGGAACGATGAGGCCGAGATGGGGCTGTGTCACCTCAGTTCCCCTCCGCCACGATGCGCTGGTCCGTGATGATGCGTTTCCATCGCGTCGTTTCTTCCGCCATGTCCTTGCCCAGCTGGGCCGGCGTGGCATAGGCGCGCAGCGTGCCTTGCGCGGCGGCAGCCGTGCCCGTCTCGGGCATGTCGAGCACGGTCTTCACGGCGGCCGAGAGCTTGTCGACCACGTCGTTGGGCGTGCCCGCCGGTGCGAGCAGGAAGATGCGCGGCGCGACGTCGAAGCCTGGCAAAGCCTCGGCCAGCGGCGCCACGCCTTCGGCACCTTCGAGCTTGGCGTTGTTCAGCAGCGCCAGCGCGCGCAGCTTGCCGGCCTTCGACTGCGCCATCGCAGCCGTGGCACTCACCACGCCCAGCGGCACCTGGCCGCCGACCACGTCGGGCACGATCTGCGCCGCGCCGCGGTACGGCACATGCACCACGAACGCGCCGGTGGATTGCTTGAGCATCTCGAAGCCCAGGTGCTGCACGGTGCCGACACCCGACGATGCGTAGGAGTAGCGGCCCGGGTGCGCCTTGAGTTCCTTGACGAGTTCGGCGGGCGTCTTCGCGGGAAAGTCGTTGCCCGCGACGATCATCAGCGGCGACACGAAGGCACCGGCCACGGGCTTGAAGCTGGTCAGCGGATCGATCGCGATCTTCGGCTGCAGCAGCTTGGCGATGAGCAAAGCGCTGTCGCCCATCATCAGCGTGTAGCCGTCGGGCGGCGCCTTGGCGACGAGGTCGGCCGCGATGAGGCCTGTGGCGCCGGTGCGGTTTTCGACCAGCACCTGCTGGCCCAGCACGGCGGGCAAGCGCGCACTGAGCATGCGCGCGACCGCATCGACGCCGCCACCGGCCGAGTAGCCGACGACGATGCGGATGGGCTTGTCGGGAAACTTCTGCGCCCACGCGGCGGGTGCGGCGGCCAGCAGGCCGGCCAGGGCCAGGGCGGCCTGCAGGGCATGCCGGCGCGAGGGCCGCATGGCGTCTGTTCTTCTGTCGTTCATCTTGTCTCCGTGGTGGTCGGGATGCGCCGGCCGTCTGCGCGGCCTGGTCGTGGTCGGAAGTGTCGTCGGGTGGCGCTCAGGCCTTGCCTTTCCCGTGCGAGGTCGGCAGCTTCGCGAGTTCGCGCACGCGCTCGGCGTTGGGCGTGAAGCCCAGGCCCGGCGCCTCGGGCAGCGTGAGCCAGCCCTGGTCGGGCACGGGCAGGCCGTCGAAGATCTGCTTGAGCATCTGCACCGCGACGTAGTGGTACTCGACCAGCCCGCCGTTGGACACGCCCGCATGCAGGTGCATGTTGTGGAAGGGCCAGGCGCCGCCGTTGTCGATCGGCACGTTGAAGGCCGCGGCCATGCCCGCGATCTTCAGGCACTGCGAGTAGCCGCCCGAGATGGTCACGTTGGGCTGCAGCACATCGGCCGCCTGGTTCACCAGCAGGTCGCGAAAGCGGAAGGCCAGGCCCTCGTTCTGCCCGCAGGCCAGCGGGATGCGCGTGCGCGCGCGCAGCTGCGCCATCTGGCGCACGTCGTTCTGCGTGAGCGGCTCCTCGAAGAAGCTGATGCCGTAGGGCTCGATGCGGTGCGCGAGTTCGGTGGCGTGGAACAGGTCGAGGCCGCAGTTGGCATCGACGTACAGCTTGACGTCGGGGCCCACGGCCTCGCGCACGGCGGCGACGCGGCGCACGTCTTCGGCAATGACCTCGTCGAGCGGGCGCGGCTCGTCGCGGCGCGCGAGCGCGTGGTTGCCGACCGTCATCTTCAGGCGTTGGAAGCCTTGCGACACCCACAGCTTCGCGGCGGCGGCGAGCTGGTCGCGCTCGAAGAAGCCGAAGCCGAAGGTGGCGTACACCGGCACCTTGGCGCGCGCGCCGCCGAACAGGCGCCACAGCGGCTGGCCCAATGCCTTGCCCTTCAAGTCCCACAGCGCGATGTCGAGCGCGGCGATGGCGTGGCTCGCGTAGCCGGTCTGGCCGCGCGGCGAGAGCAGCCAGTAGAGCTTCTCCCACAGGCGCTCGGTGGCCATCGGGTCTTCGCCGATCAGCGCGGGGCCGGCCACTTCGCGCACGGCGGCGGCGATGATTTCTTCTTCGGTGATGGCGGTCATGCCGTGGCCGACGAGGCCGGTGTCGGTCTCGATCTCGGTGAGGCACAGCGACAGCGAGGTCTGCTTGTTCAGGCCGACCACGTCGATGGTCACGGGAATGTTCAGCGGCGTGGCGCTGACGCGGATGATCTTCAAGGGTGTCTCCTTTGGTGTGCCCGCATCTTTGCGCGAGGGCCGCAGGAGAACAATTCGTTTTTGGCGAGTTCGAGCCTTCGCGCGGCGCGAAGGCTCCTTGCCCGATGGCCTCAGCTCAGTCGGGGCGGCCGAGGTGTTCGAGCACCGAGCGCGCGGCGGCCGTGAGCTCCTGCTGGCGGCGCACGCACAGCAGGTGGCGGCGCAGCGCCCAGGGCGCGTCGAGCTTGAGGCAGCGCAGCTTGAGAATCTGCAGCTGCGGCAGGATGGCCGCATAGGGCAGCACGCCGATGCCCACGCCTTGCTCCACCATGCGGCAGACCATGTCGAAGCTGCCCACCTGCATGCGCACCTTGAGCGGCACCTGGGCCTCGAGCGCGGCGGCCAGCAGCACGCGGTGCAGCGCCGTGCCTTCGCGCACCACGATATGGTCGTGGCGCAGCACCTCCGCCACGTCGATGCGCTTGCGGCGCGCCAGCGGGTGGTCGCGCGCGACCACCACGGCCAGCTCGTCGGTGCGGTAGGGCAGGCATTCGAGGCCGTCGGCGGGCGTCTGGCCCTCGATCACGCCGATATCAGCCAGACCGGCCTGCACGGCCTTCACCACCTCGGTGCTGGCGCGTTCCTGCAGGTCGATCTTGAGCACGGGGTGCAGGCGCAGGAACGAGCCGATCTGCGCCGGCAGGAACTGCGCGATGGTCGAGGCGTTGGCCGTGATGCTGACCACGCCCGCCACACCGTTCTGGAAATCGTCGAGCTCGGCGCCGAGCCGGTCCATGGCCGAGAGCACGGCGCGCGCATGCAGGAGAAGCCCATGGCCGGCCGAGGTGAGCGTGACGCCGCGCGCATGGCGCACCAGCAGCGGCAGCCGGGCGCGCGCCTCGAGATCGGAGATGCGTTTGCTCGCAGCAGCCAGCGCGATATGGCAGCGCTTGGCGCCTTCGCTGATGCTGCCGTGGTCGGACACGGCCACGAACAGGCGCAACGATTTCAGGTCGGCGGACATGGCCCGTCGCGCCTCAGGCCAGGGTGAGGTGATCGAACAGCTCGCGCGCGGAGGCCGGCAGCTGCTCGCGGTTGCGCGCGATGAGCTTGAGCTCGCGCTCGGCCCAGGCATCGCTGAGCGCCACGGTCGAGATGCGCATCGCCATCGACAGCCTGTGCGCCGACGACGACGGCAGCACGCCGACGCCCACGCCCGCTTCGATCATCAGGCAGATGGCCTCGAAGCTGCTGACCTGGATGCGCGGGTTGAAGCCACGCCCCGCGAGTTCGGCGCGGCGCTGCAGAAAGCGGTGGATCGCGCTGCCGTGGTGCAGGCCCACGTGCTGCTCGTCGAGCGTGTCGGCAAAGGCCACCGACGATGCGCCCGCCAGCGGATGCGTGGGCGGCACCACCAGCACGAGCTGGTTGCGCCCGAACGGGCGCGCATCGAACTCGCCGGTGTGCACATCGCCCGCGAGGATGCCGATGTCGGCCTCGCCGTCGGCCACGGCGCGCACGATCTCTTCGCTCAGGTATTCGCGCAGATCGACCTGCACGGCCGGGTGCTGCGTGAGAAAGCCCGCGAGCTTCTGCGGCAGGTACTCGGTGATCGAGGTGGTGTTGGCGAACACGCGCACATGGCCCTTGATGCCCTTGCCGAAGTCCTGCATGTCGCAGCGCAGGTGCTCCATCTGCTGCATCACGCGCTTGGCGTGGTACAGCACGGCCTGCCCTGCCGCCGTGAGGCTCACGCCCTGCGCACTGCGGTGCAGCAGCTTGCCGCCCACCGCCTCTTCCATCTGCTTGATGCGCGTGGACGCGGCGGCCAGCGAGATGCAGGCCTTCTCGGCGCCGCGCGTGAGGCTGCGCGCGTCCGCCACGTAGACGAACAGTTTCAGGTCGAACAGGTCGAAGTGCAGGTTCACCGGGCGGGCACGAAGGAAGCGGGAGGAACGCGCATTGTCCGGCGAACGGCGTCGCCTGCAGCCGCTTGCGGGTTTGTCCTCAGAAGGTGTGAATGAATCCGGACATGGCGGGGTCGTTCACACCTTCTCAGACCGGGTCCCAGCTGAACACGTCGGCCGAGCGGTCCAGCGGGAAGAAACTGGCGCGCATCGCGGGCATGGCGTGCTCGGCGATGCTCTCGGGCGTCCAGCCTTCGGAGCGGTGGATGGAGCGCACCGGGCGCGGCTGGCTGATGAGCGAGATCTCGTTGTTGCGCACCGAGAAGATCTGCCCGTTCACGGCCGCCGCCGCATCGCTCGCCAGGTACACCGCGAGCGGCGCCACCTTGGCGGGCGTCATCTGCTTGATCTTGTCGACGCGGGCGCGCTGCTCGTCGGTGTCGGTGGGAATGGCGCCGATCATGCGGCTCCAGGCGAAAGGCGCGATGCAGTTGGAGCGCACGTTGAACTTGAGCATGTCCAGCGCGATGGACTTCGACAGCGCCGCGATGCCGAGCTTGGCCGCCGCGTAGTTGGCCTGGCCGAAGTTGCCGATCAGGCCCGAGGTGGAGGTCATGTGCACCAGCGCGCCCGAATTCTGTTCCTTGAAATGCGTCGCGGCCGCGCGGCTCACGAAGTAGGCGCCGTACAGGTGCACCTTGATCACCGCGTCCCACTCGTCGACCGACATCTTGTGGAAGAACCGGTCGCGCAGGATGCCCGCGTTGTTCACCACCGCATCGATGCGCCCGAAGCTGTCGACCGCGCATTCCACGATGCGCCCCGCGCTCGCGGCATCGGCCACACTGTCGGTGTTGGGCACGGCCTCGCCGCCCGCCGCACGGATCTCCTCGACCACCTGCTGCGCCGGCCCGGCACTGCCGCCCGCCCCATCGAGCCCCGCGCCGATGTCGTTGACCACCACCTTCGCGCCATGCCGCGCCATCGCGAGCGCAATGTCGCGCCCGATGCCGCCGCCCGCGCCGGTGACGACGATCACTTTGCCTTCAACCATGTGTCTTGCCTCTGCTTCGGATGTTCGTTCGCCCGCGAACTCGCGGGGGAATTTCAGAATGCCACAGGCCAGGCGGGTGCGGGTTTGGGGTTTCCGAAGAGGGGCTTAAGCGGCGGCAGCGCGCGACCGCCGGCGGGTGGCCGTTACTGCCGCGCCGTGCGGATGTTCGCCGGCAGCGCCTGCGGCCAGCTCGTGCGGAACGGGTTGATGTCCAGCCCGCCGCGCCGCGTGTAGCGCGCATACACCGCGAGCTTGGTCGGCTGGCATTGGCGCCAGATGTCCGTGAACATGCGCTCGGCGCAAGGTTCGTGGAACTCGTTGTGATTGCGAAAGCTCACGATGTACGCCAGCAGGCCGGCCTGGTCGATGGGCGGGCCGCTGTAGCGGATCTGCACGCTGCCCCAGTCGGGCTGGCCGGTGACGAGGCAGTTGCTCTTCAGAAGCCGGCTGGTGAGGGTTTCGTTCACGTGCACCTGCGTCGTGTCGCTGCTCAGCAATTCGGGCGCGGGCTGGTAGTGGGTGCATTCGATGTCGAGGCGGTCGAGGTCCAGGCCGTCGATCTCGTGCACCGGTTCGCGGTCGAACAGGTCGGGCGTGAGCAGCTTCACGCCGATGCCGGCCGACTGGTCGCTGCCGCGCCATGCGGCTTCGGAAAGGTCGGTGCGCAGGTGCTCGCGCACGGCATCGATGCTGGCGAAGGTGCTGTTGTTGAAGCTGTTGAGGTACAGCTTGAACGACTTGCTCTCGATGATGTTGGGCGTTTCGCACGGGATGGTGAAGTGCGCGATGGCCACCTGCGGCTTGCCGCGCGGGTTCAGCCAGCTCAGCTCGAAGGCGGTCCAGAGGTCGGCGCCGAAGAAGGGCAAGGCGCCGGCCTGGATGCCCATGGCTTCGCGCTGCGTGGCGCGTGCGATGGGGAACAGCAGGCTCGGGTCGTAGGTGTCGGCGTAGGCCGAGGCGCGGCCGAGCTGCGACTGTTCGGGGGTGTTGGGGTTCGTGTTGGGGTTGGTGGGGTCGTGGCTCATGGGGCGGTTCCGGCATCCGCCGCGTGTGCGAACGGAGCGATGTGGTTGGCGAGGATCGTGCAGACCTCGGGCGGCAGGTCGTGGCCCATGCCGGGCACGGCGATGAAGGTCGCACCCGGAATGCGCTGCGCCGAATCGCGGCCGCAGGCGATGGGCACGAGCGCGTCGGCGTCGCCGTGCAGCACCAGCGTCGGGCGCTGGATGCGCGCCAGCACCTGGGGGCGGTCGTCGTCGGCGCCGATGGCGAGCATCTGGCGCATCAGGCCGGCCGGGTGGTAGGCGCGGCGCATGCTGAAGGTGAGGCGCGTGGCCAGTTGCTCGTCGGTCTGCGGGTAGGCCGGGCTCTGGATGAGCCGCAGCAGCTTGATGCTGTGCGCGACCAGCGCGGCCTCGTCGTGGCTGCGCGGGCGCCGCATGAGCATGGCCCCGACCTCGCGGCGCGGGCCCGGCAGGCCGCGCGCGCCGCTGGAGCTCATGATGCTCACGAGGCTGGCGGTGCGCCCGGGCGCGGTGGCGGCGATGCGCTGCGCGATCATGCCGCCCATCGAGGCACCGACGATGTGGGCGCGGGCAATGCCCAGCGCGTCGAGCACGCCGAGCGAATCGAGCGCCATGTCCTGCAGCGTGTAGGCGCTGCGCACCTTCAGGCCGATGCGGTGGCGGATGGTTTCCCACACGAGGTTGCCGGTGCCGAGGTGGTCGAAGCCCTGGCTCAGGCCGATGTCGCGGTTGTCGTGGCGCACCACGCGAAAGCCCGCATCGACCAGCTGCTGCACGAACGCGTCGGGCCACGCGACCAGCTGCATGCCCAGCCCCATGATCAGCAGGATGACGGGGCGCCCTTCGCCGCCGGTGTCGTCGACTTCGATCTGCAGGCCGTTGGCGGTGACTTTCATCGGGTCCCTGTTTTTCTTTTCACTTGAACTCGCGCTCGCGCAGCCACTTGGTGGCGACCCATTTCTCGCCCGCGAGCACCGGCGCGCCGCCGTGCAGCGTGCGGGTGGCGGGGTCGGGCCGGTCATAGCTGAAGAAGACGCCGGTGCCGCGCACCGGGGCCACTTCGAGCCCGATGTCGGGGAAGGTGGTGGCGCCGCCCTGCTCAGGCTCCTGCAGGTACATCACGAGCGTGGCCACGCGCTGGCCACCGCGCTTGAGGATGGTGGGCGTGCCGGGCTCGTGCGGGTCGAAGTAGTCGTAGTGCGGGCGGTATTGCGCGCCGGGCGCGTAGCGCAGGATCTGCAGGCCCTCGCCGTATTCGAGCGGCCAGCGCAGCAGCATGGCCAGGCGCTGTTCGAGGCGCGCGACGATCTCGTTCTCGCCGCGCTCGAAGAACATGCCGTCGCTGGTGCGATCGACGTTGAGCACCTCGCCGCCGGTGCGGGTCTCGACGGTGAGCGAGCGCGCCAGCCGCACGCGCGCGGCGGCGATCAGGCCTTCGCATTCCTCGGCCGACAGCAGGTTGCCGAACACGACGACGCGCGGATGCCGCACGGTCTGCAGCACCTGCACGCGGCGGTCGCCGGCGTCGAGGTACAGCGGCGCACCGTCGAGGTCGGGGCCTGGCATCTCGGTGCGCGCCGGCGCCAGGGCCGCCGCGACATCGGGGAAGCCGGCTTCGAGCTGGGCCAGCGCCAGGTCGGTGGCGGCATCCTGCCAGCCGGCCGCCCGCATCGACATGCGCAACGCGGGCACCGAATGGCCGGCCGCGAGCTGGGCCACCAGCCATTCGCGCAATTCCGGACTGATCGCTTGGGACATGTCAGTGCTCCTCCACTCTGCAATGAGACCCGCAACACATGACTCCACGCAGTTCTTCGCCAGAAACACCGCGGAACCGGCTTTGCCGGGCCGCTGGTGTTGCCCCCTGGAAGGGGGTTGGCGAAGCGACACGAAGTGCGCGCAGCCTGGGGGTCATGCTAGCTTTCTTCTGAACACCAGCCTTTCGGCTGTCGACGCTTGAGCGTCGAAACCATAACCCTCGAGGTCGAATTTTTCCAGCGCCTTGGGCGTGGCCGCCTGGTGCACCACGGCCCAGCGCGCCAGCAGGCCGCGGGCGCGCTTGGCGAAGAAGCTCACGATCTTGTACCTGTCGCCCTTCCACTCCTGGAACACGCATTCGACCACGCGCGCCTTGAGCACCTTCTGGTCGACCGACTTGAAGTACTCCTGCGAGGCGACGTTGACGACGACCGGCGTGCGGTCGGCCGCCAGGCGCTCGTTCAGGTGCTCGGCGATGCGCGAGCCCCAGAAGGCGTACAGGTCCTTGCCGTGGCGGTTGGCCAGCGCGGTGCCCATTTCGAGCCGGTAGGGCTGCA
Source organism: Variovorax boronicumulans (assembly GCF_009811375.1). Taxonomy (NCBI): domain Bacteria; kingdom Pseudomonadati; phylum Pseudomonadota; class Betaproteobacteria; order Burkholderiales; family Comamonadaceae; genus Variovorax; species Variovorax boronicumulans. The sequence goes on along the minus strand of NZ_BKDH01000001.1, from coordinate 285,562 downwards.
GGCGGTCCAGCGGGCGCAGCAGGCCGTACAGGCCGCTGAGGATGCCCACATGGTCCTGCGCCCAGGCGAGCTGGGCGGGCGTGAGGCTGCGGGCGTCGAAGCCGCCATACACGTCGCCGTCGAAGGCGAAGGCGGCCTGGCGGGCGTTCTTCTCGGTGCTCTTGGACGACCAGGCGGCGTAGCGGGCCACGTTGAGGGCCGAGAGCTTGTCCGACAGGTGCATCAGCTCGGCGATGTCCTGGGGCGACTTCTCGCGCAGCAGCTTGATGAGTTCGACCGAGGGGCCGCGCGGGGCTTCGAAATGGGGCTGGGTGGCGGGGGTTTCGGAGGGGACGGGGGTGTCGTAATCGAGCGACTTCGCGGGGGAAAGCAGGAACAGCATCAGCTGATTATGTGGGGCTGGGGTTTCCCCGGGCCGCCCCGGTAAAATCCCGGGCAATCCCACCCTGTCACCAACGGCACCCGAGGGTGCCGTTTTGCATTCCCCATGAGCGAACCTACCTCCCAGCCCGGCCTCGAGAGCCTGTCCAAATCGTTCGAACCCGCCGCCATCGAGGCGCACTGGGGCCCGGAATGGGAGCAGCGCGGCTACGCCAAGGCGGGCTTCCGCGGCACGCAGCAGCCCAAGGAAGGCGCCGAGTCGTTCGCGATCCAGCTGCCGCCGCCCAACGTGACGGGCACGCTGCACATGGGCCATGCGTTCAACCAGACGATCATGGACAGCCTCACGCGCTACCACCGCATGAAGGGCGCCAACACGCTGTGGGTGCCGGGCACCGACCACGCAGGCATCGCGACGCAGATCGTGGTGGAGCGCCAGCTGCAGGAGCAGAAGGTCAGCCGCCATGACCTGGGCCGCAAGAACTTCGTGGCGCGCGTGTGGGAGTGGAAGGAAAAGTCGGGCAGCACCATCACCGAGCAGATGCGCCGCATGGGCGACACGGTCGACTGGAGCCGCGAGTACTTCACGATGGACGACGACCTCTCCAAGGTGGTCACGCACACCTTCGTGAAGCTGTATGAAGAAGGCCTGATCTACCGCGGCAAGCGCCTGGGCAACTGGGACCCGGTGCTCAAGACCTCGGTGAGCGACCTGGAAGTCGAGAGCGAGGAAGAAGACGGCTCGCTCTGGCACATCGCCTACCCGCTGGAAGACGGCAGCGGCACGCTCACGGTGGCCACCACGCGCCCCGAAACCATGCTCGGCGACACGGCCGTGATGGTCCACCCCGAAGACGAGCGCTACAAGCACCTGATCGGCCAGCGCGTGAAGCTGCCGCTGGTGGACCGGCTGATTCCCATCATTGCCGACGACTACGTCGACAAGGAATTCGGCACCGGCGTGGTCAAGGTCACGCCCGCGCACGACTACAACGACTACGCCGTGGGCCAGCGCCACAAGCTCGAGGTGATCGGCATCCTGACGCTCGACGCGACCATCAACGACAACGCACCCGAAAAATACCGCGGCATGGACCGCTTCGTGGCGCGCAAGGCCATCGTGGCCGACCTCGAGGCGCTGGGCCTGCTGGTCGAGGTGAAGAAGCACCGCCTCATGGTGCCGCGCTGCGCGCGCTCGGGCGCCGTGGTCGAGCCCATGCTCACCGACCAGTGGTACGTGGCCATGACGCGCCCCGGTGCCGACGGCCAGTCGATCGCGCAGAAGGCCATCGACGTCGTGAAGTCGGGCGAAGTGCGCTTCGTGCCCGAGAACTGGGTCAACACCTACAACCACTGGATGGAGAACATCCAGGACTGGACGATTTCGCGCCAGCTCTGGTGGGGCCACCAGATTCCGGCCTGGTACGACGAAGACGGCAAGGTGTACGTGGCCGAGACCGAAGCCGAGGCCCAGGCCAAGGCACCGGGCAAGACGCTCACGCGCGACGAAGACGTGCTCGACACCTGGTACTCGTCGGCGCTGGTGCCCTTCTCGTCGCTGGGCTGGCCCGAGAAGACGCAGGACCTGGCGCTGTACCTGCCCTCGACCGTGCTCGTGACGGGCTACGACATCATCTTCTTCTGGGTCGCCCGGATGATCATGATGACCAAGCACTTCATGGGCACTGTGCCGTTCAAGGACGTGTACATCCACGGCCTGGTGCGCGACGCCCAGGGCAAGAAGATGAGCAAGTCGGAAGGCAACGTGCTCGACCCGGTCGACCTGATCGACGGCATCGAGCTGCCCGCGCTGCTCGACAAGCGCACGCAAGGCCTGCGCAAGCCCGAGACCGCACCGGCCGTGCGCAAGAACACGCAGAAGGAATTCCCCGAGGGCATTCCGGCCTTTGGCGCCGATGCGCTGCGCTTCACCTTCGCTTCGCTGGCTTCGCTCGGCCGCAGCATCAACTTCGACTCGAAGCGCTGCGAGGGCTATCGCAACTTCTGCAACAAGCTGTGGAACGCCACGCGCTTCGTGCTGATGAACTGCGAAGGCCAGGACTGCGGCCTGCTGGAGCACACGAAGGAAGACTGCCAGGTCGGCGGCAAGGCGCACGGCTACCTGAAGTTCAGCCGCGCCGACTTCTGGATCGTCTCGCAGCTGCAGCGCGTCGAGGCCGAAGTGGCCAAGGGCTTCGAGGAATACCGTCTGGACAACGTGGCCAACGCGATCTACCAGTTCGCCTGGGACGAGTTCTGCGACTGGTATCTCGAGATCGCCAAGGTGCAGATCCAGACCGGCGACGATGCGCAGAAGCGCGCCACACGCCGCACGCTGATCCGCGTGCTCGAGGCGCTGCTGCGCCTGGCGCACCCGATCATTCCGTTCATCACCGAAGAGCTGTGGCAGAAGGTGTCGAAGGTCGCGGGCCGCGAAGGCGCGTCGATCATGATCGCGGCCTACCCGCAGAGCCAGCCGGAGAAGATCGACGAAGCCGCAGAAGCGCACGTGGCGCGCCTGAAGGCGCTGGTCGACGCCTGCCGCACGCTGCGCGGCGAAATGAACGTGTCGCCCGCGACTCGCCTGCCGCTGTATGCGGTGGCCGACGACGCCGAAGGCGCGGCCTTCCTGCGCGATGCGGCCCCGGTGCTGCAGGCACTGGCCAAGCTCAAGGAAGTGAAGGTGTTCGACGACGAGGCCTCGTGGCAGGCCGCCGCCGAAGCGGCGCCCGTGGCGGTGGTGGGCACGACGCGCCTGTGCCTGCACATGGAGATCGACAAGGCGGCCGAGAAACTGCGCATCGGCAAGGAAATTGCACGCATCGAGGGCGAGATCGCCAAGGTGCACGGCAAGCTCGGTAACGAGGCCTTCGTGGCCAAGGCGCCGCCCGCCGTGATCGAACAGGAGCGCACGCGCCTGGCCGATTTCACCGCCACGCTGGAGCGCCTGCGCGGCCAGCTTGTGCGCCTCGGCTGACAGACGGGGTCCGGGTGGGGGATTAGGATTTGGTCATCGGCTTCGCGCCGTAACCGTCCTCATCCCTCTCCTTTTTCCTGCATCCAACGACACTGAACCGCCCATGTCCACTTCTTCCCCGACGCGCATCCGCAAGGCCGTATTCCCTGTTGCAGGCTTCGGCACCCGCTTTCTGCCGGCCACCAAGGCCCAGCCGAAGGAAATGCTGCCAGTCGTCGACAAGCCGCTGATCCAGTACGCCGTCGAAGAAGCCTATGCCGCGGGCATCCGCGACATGATTTTTGTGACCGGGCGCAACAAGCGCGCGATCGAAGACCACTACGACACCGCCTACGAGCTCGAAAGCCAGCTCGAAGCCAGCGGCAAGGACGCACTCCTTGAAATCGCCCGCTCGGTGTCGCCCGACGACATGACCTGCTCGTACGTGCGCCAGCCGCGCATGCTGGGCCTGGGCCACGCCGTGCTGTGCGCCGAGCACCTGGTGGGCAACGAGCCCTTCGCCGTGCTGCTGGCGGACGACCTGATGGTCGGCCCTGTCGACGGCCAGCCGGTGCTGGCGCAGATGACCGAAGTCTTCGCGCGCCTGGGCGCCTCGGTGCTGGCCGTGCAGGAAGTGCCGCTGGAACACGTCAAGCGCTACGGCATCGTGGCCGGCGAGAACGTGGAAGACGGCCTCGTGAAGGTCAACCGCATGGTCGAGAAGCCCAAGCCCGAAGACGCGCCCTCGCGCCTCGGTGTGGCCGGCCGCTACATCCTCACGCCCGGCGTGTTCGACGAGATCCGCAACCAGCCCAAGGGCGCGGGTGGCGAGATCCAGCTGACCGACGGCATCGCGGCGCTGATGAAGAAGGAATTGGTCTACGCCTATTCGTACAAGGGCATCCGCTACGACTGCGGCAGCAAGGAAGGCTTCCTGCAGGCGTCGGTGGAGCTGGCGCTGGCGCACCCCGAAGTGGGCGTGCAGTTCCGCGAGTACCTCAAGAGCCTGAAGCTCTGAGGGCACTGCAAAGCGCTGAAAACAGAAAGGGGCCGCGAGGCCCCTTTTTCTTTGGCCGGTTGCCGACGCTAGCGCCGCTTCAGCACGTGGATGAAGTCGCTGCCCACGGTCTCCTGCGCCACCAGTTCGTTGCCGGTCTGGCGCGCAAAGGCCTGGAAGTCGCGCACCGAGCCCGGGTCGGTCGACACCACCTTCAGCAGCTGGCCGCTCACCATGTCGTTGAGCGATTTCTTCGCCTTCAGGATCGGCAGCGGGCAGTTGAGGCCGCGCGTGTCGATTTCGCGGTCAACTTGCATTGCCAGGCTCCGGCGGCAGGTTCAGGCCGCGGCGACGCTCTTCGTTTTCCGCGGCAGTGAAGAACACCGGCTCGTGGCCACGCGTGCGCAGCCAGTCGGCCAGCGCATAGCCGGTGCCGGCGGGCCAGCACCGCAGGTCGGGCAGGTCGTAGAGGCGGTAGTCCACCAGCTCGGGCGAGAGCTTCACCTCGCCGTCGGCCACCACGTGGTACGCGATGATGATCTGGTTCATGCGCTGGAAGTCGTAGGCCCCGACGAGCTTGGCGGCGCTGACGTCCAGGTCGGTCTCTTCCTTGACCTCGCGCGCGATGCCCTCCTCGGGCGTCTCGCCGGCCTCCATGAAGCCGGTGATGAGCGCGAACATCTTGCCCGGCCAGGCCGCATTGCGCGCCAGCAGCACCTGGCCGCGGTACTCGACGATGGCCGCCAGCACGGGCGTGGGGTTGTTCCAGTGCGTGTGGCCGCAGTTGGGGCAGCGCAGGCGCTCCTTGGGACCGCCGTCTTCCATCAACGCGATCCATTCGAGCGGGGTGGCGCAGGCCTGGCAGAACTTGGGGTGGGGCATGGAAAGTCTCTGTTCTTTTTCTCGGGCGTGCGGCGCCCGGAGGCGCCGCCGCAGTGTGAAGGGATCAGGCGGGGAAAACGCCCGTCGACAGGTAGCGGTCGCCGCGGTCGCAGACCACGAAGACGATGGTGGCGTTCTCGACCTTCTTCGACACCTCGATGGCCGCCCACAGCGCGCCGGCTGCCGAGATGCCGCCGAAGATGCCCTCTTCGCGCGCCAGGCGCCGGCACATCTCTTCGGCGTCGTCCTGGCTCACGCTGATTTCTTCATCGACGCGGCTCGGGTCGTAGATCTTCGGCAGGTACTCGACCGGCCACTTGCGGATGCCGGGAATGCGCGAGCCTTCGGCCGGCTGCGCACCGACGATGCGCACCGCCGGGTTCTTTTCCTTCAGGTAGCGCGAGACGCCGGTGATGGTGCCCGTGGTGCCCATGGCGCTCACGAAGTGCGTGATCTTGCCGTGCGTGTCGGTCCAGATCTCGGGGCCGGTGGTCTCGTAGTGGATGCGCGGGTTGTCGGGGTTGGCGAACTGGTCGAGCACGCGGCCCTTGCCCTGGGCGACCATCTGCTCGGCCAGGTCCCGCGCGTATTCCATGCCGCCGCTCTTGGGCGTGAGCACCAGCTCGGCGCCGAAGGCCTTCATGGTCTGGGCGCGTTCCACCGAGAGGTCCTCCGGCATGATCAGCACCATGCGGTAGCCCTTGATGGCCGCGGCCATCGCCAGCGCGATGCCGGTGTTGCCCGAGGTGGCCTCGATCAGCGTGTCGCCGGGCTTGATTTCACCGCGCTCCTCGGCCCGCTTGATCATCGACAGCGCCGGCCGGTCCTTGACCGAGCCCGCCGGATTGTTGCCTTCGAGCTTGCCCAGGATCACGTTGCCGCGCTTGGCGTTTTCCGCGGCATGGATGCGTTGCAGGGCAACCAGGGGGGTCTTGCCGATGGCGTCTTCGATCGTCGGATAATTCATGCCAGCCACTGTGCCATAATTTTGGGCTTCCTTCCGGATGTGCCCGGGTGGTGAAATTGGTAGACGCAGGGGACTCAAAATCCCCCACCGAAAGGTGTGCCGGTTCGATTCCGGCCCCGGGCACCACGAGACGACACCGTCTCACCCCCACATCAAGAAACCCGCTCGCTTCACTGGCGCAGCGGGTTTTTCTTTGCCTCGGGGGCTTTCGGGCCGGGCAGCGCCCCGCCCTAGCCAAGCACGTCGGCGAGCTTCACCTGCAGCGACAAGGCGGCCTGGTGCAGCAGCTCGAACTCGTCGTCCGGCAGCGGCACGGCCGTGAAGTTGAAGTGGCACAAGGTGCCGGCGACCGCGCCCGAGGGGTTCAAGAGCGGAACGCCGTGGTAGCTGATGGTGTAGTCCCGTCCGGGGTGCGTGGCAAAGCGCTCGTCCACGCTCGAGTCGTCGGTGCGGAACCACCCGTCGCGCAGGACAAAGGGACAGATGCTCGCCTCGAAGGGCACGACGGCAATGTTCTCGGGGATCAGCTCGCCTTGCTTGTCGTGCAGGTAGAGGCTCGTGACCAGGTCGGCGCGGATCTTGTAGATCCCGGTGTACCGATGCGGCACGCGCGCGTTCAAGTAGGCGAGGACAGCCTGCGCGCCTTGATCGGCAAGCAACGCTTCAATCGTTTGGGGCATTCGTTTCGTCCGCTTCGCTTCGATCGGTTCGATCTGGAACCTGTCCTGCCATGGTACGCCCGGCCCCTGGGCATCCGCTTCGGTGTCAGCCCGCTTGCGCGGTCTTCAACGCCGCCACCGCACGAATCTCCACCCGCAGCGCCGGCCGCGCCAGCGCCGCCACACCGAGGATCGTCCACGCCGGGAAATCCCCGGTGATGTAGCGGTCCTTCACCTCGCGAAAGCCCGTCAGCTCGTGCTCGACGTCGACGTGGTAGCTCACGATCTCCACCAGGTCGGCGAAGCCGAGCCCCGCGCTCTCGAGCACCACGCCCAGCCGCCGGAAGGCCCAGTCGGCCTGTTCCGAGGCGCTCTCGGGCACGCTGCCGTCGGCACGCAGGCCGACCTGCCCCGCCACGAACAGCAGGCCGCCGGCCTTGACGCCGGGCGCGTACTTGAAGGTGTCGAAGACGGCGGTCGAGCCGAAGGTCGGATGGCCGTCGGGGATGCGCACGCTCTGTTTGTTCACGGGTGCGTCCCTTCAGGCTTCTGTGGGCTGCAGGCCGGTGCGCACCGTCGGATGCGCGAGCCGCACGCGCAGCTCGCGCTTGAGCCGCGTGTTGTCGAGCCGGCGCGATTCGCCCATGAAGCTCAGCAGTTGCAGCGGCAACTGCCGCTCGGCCTCGCCGCGCGCCACACGCGGCGGGCGGGGCATGCCGTAGAGGTCAGCGGCCAGGTCGAAGTAGTCGCCCATGCGCAGCTCGGTGTCGTCCGACGCGTGCACCACGCGCTGGGGCTTGCCGCGAAACAGCGCCGCCACGCAGGCGCGTGCGAGGTCGTCGGCGTGGATGTGGCTGGTGTAGACGTCGTCCTCGCGGCGCAGCACGGGCGTGCCGCGCTCCAGGCGGCCGCGCGGCGTGCCGTTCTCGCGGTCGGGCGCGTAGATACCCGGGATGCGCAGGATGCTGGTGCGCACGCCGGTGCTGCGGCCAAACCAGCGCACGGCGCGCTCGGCATCGACGCGCCGGTGGGAGCGCGGGGTGTCGGGGCGCACGCCGCGCGTTTCGCTCACGCGCGCGCCGCCGCAGTCGCCGTACACGCCGCTGGTGGAGCCGTAGACCAGCGCCGAGGGCAGCGAGCGCAGCCGCAGCGCCTGCGCCAGCGACACGGTGCGCTGGTCGCGCCACCAGGCCGCGCCGCCTTCGCGGGCGGGCGGCGCCAGGTGCACCACGCGGGTGGCGATGCCTGCCAGGCGGCGCAGGGTGGCGCGGTCGTCCAGGTTGCCCACCAGCGGCCGGATGCCGGCCGCGCGCAACGCCGCGACGCGGTCGGCCGAGGACGTGAGCGCCACCAGCTGCATGCGCCCGCGCAGGTTGCGCGCCACGCGCTGGCCGACATCGCCGCAGCCGACGATCAGCAGGCGCTCGCGCCGGAACCGGGCCGGCAGTGCGCCGGAGGGACTATTGATTGAAGGCAAAATCCGGGTTTCCTGTCTCAATTCAGTTGTCCCGGCCGCATGCAGCCGGGAAAGTTCACCCCCGAAGAATACCGATGACTGCTACAGCGCCGCACGAAGCGGGCTTTTCCATCACCGTCGAACCCAGCGGGCGCCACTTCGTGGTCCAGGGCGACGAAACCATCCTCGCGGCCGGCATCCGCCAGGGCATCGGCCTCCCCTACGGTTGCAAGGACGGCGCCTGCGGTTCCTGCAAGTGCAAGAAGCTGTCGGGCGAGGTCACGCTCGGCCCGCACCAGAGCAAGGCGCTGAGCGCCGAGGAGCAACTGGCCGGCTACGTGCTGACCTGCTGCGCCCATCCGACGAGCGACGTGGTGCTGGAGTCGCGCCAGGTCACCGAGGCCGGCGCGCTGCCGATCCGCAAGATGCCGGTGCGCGTGATGGCGCTCACGCGCCAGTCGCACGACGTGATGATGCTGCGCCTGCAACTGCCGGCCGGCGAGCCGCTGCAGTTCTATGCAGGCCAGTACGTCGAATTCATCCTGCGCGACGGCGCGCGCCGCAGCTACTCGATGGCCAACGCGCCGCACACGGTGGCCGTGCCGGGCACGGGTCTCGAACTGCACCTGCGGCACCTGCCGGGCGGCAAGTTCACCGACCACGTCTTCGGCGCGATGAAGGAAAAAGAGATTCTGCGCATCGAAGGCCCGTTCGGCAGCTTCTTTCTGCGCGAAGACTCCGACAAGCCGATGATCCTGCTGGCCTCGGGCACGGGCTTCGCGCCTATCAAGGCGCTGCTGGAGCACATGCAGTTCAAGGGCATCGAGCGGCCCGCCGCGATCTACTGGGGCGGACGCCGCCCCGAGGACCTCTACATGGACGCCTGGCTGCGCGAGCAGCTGGCCGCGATGCCGAACCTGCGCTACGTGCCCGTGGTGTCGAACGCCACGCCGGAAGACAACTGGACCGGCCGCACCGGCTTCGTCCACCAGGCGGTGCTGGAAGACTTCACCGACCTGTCGGGCCACCAGGTGTATGCCTGCGGCGCGCCGATCGTGGTCGACTCGGCCAAGCGCGACTACGTGGCATTGGCCGGCCTGCCGGAAGAAGAGTTCTTCGCCGACGCCTTCACCACCGAAGCCGACAAGGCCCTGCCCTGAGCCTTCGCGTTCCCCCTTTTCCTTTGCGTAGAACAACATGAAGACGAGACACTTCCTCCTGACCCTGATCGCTGGCGCCACGGTGCTGGCCACCAGCCACGCGGTCGCACAACAACACCGCCCGATCCGCCTCGTCGTGCCCTACGCGGCCGGCGGCCCGATCGACAACACGGCGCGCATCCTGGCCGAGCAGGTGAAGGACACGCTGGGCGGCCCGGTCATCATCGACAACAAGCCCGGCGCGGGCGGCAACATCGGTGCCGACTTCGTCGCCAAGGCGCCGGCCGACGGCCTCACGATCGGCATCGCGGCCACGGCCACGAACGCGGTGAACCCGTGGCTGTACAGCAAGATGCCGTTCAACGCCGCGACCGACTTCGCGCCGATCACGCAGATGGTGCGCGTGCCCAACGTGTTGGTGATGAACGCCGAGACGGCCAACCGCCTGAACATCCGTACGCTGGCCGACCTGATCCGCTACGCCAAGGCCAACCCGGCCAAGCTCAACTACGCCAGCGGCGGCAACGGCAGCGCCGGCCACCTGGCGGGCGAGCTGTTCAAGAAGGAAGCGGGCATCTTCGCGGTGCACATTCCGTACAACGGCGGCAACCCGGCGCAGCTGGCGCTGCTGTCGGGGCAGGTCGACTTCAACTTCGACAACCTCGCCACGGCCGCGCCGAACATCCGCTCGGGCAAGCTGAAGGCGATCGCGGTCACGACGCTCAAGCGCAGCAGCGCCCTGCCCGACGTGCCGCCCGTGGCCGACACGCTCAAGGGCTTCTCGATCGACACCTGGTGGGGCCTGGTCGCGCCGGCCGGCACGCCGCCCGAGGTGGTCGCGAAGCTGAATCAGGCCTTCGTCGCCGCGCTGAATGCGCCGGAAACGAAGACCCGCTTCGCCTCGATGCTGGCCGAGCCGGTCGGCAACTCGTCCGAGCAGTTCGGCGCCTTCATGAAGAGCGAACTCGCCAAGTACGAGAAGGTGGTCAAGGCCACCGGGGCGAAGGTGGACTGACGAGGTCGTCCAGGGGCGCCGCGGCCTGCGTGTCGGTGGCCGCGGCCACGGCCGCCGCCGCTTCGGCCGCCCCGCTCTGGTAGGTGCGCAGGCCCGCGAGGTCGAGCACTTCCACGCCGCCATGTTCGATGCGCAACAGGCCGTCGCGCTGCAGCGCATGCAGCGCGCGGTTGGCACGCTGGCGCGACACGGCCGACAAGAGGCCGATCTCGTCCTGGCTCAACCGCACGAAGCGGGTGGCGCGCGGATAGAGGATGGGGTCGAACAGGCTGGCCAGGCAACGCGCCACGCGCGCGTCGGGCCCGAGCAGGCGATCGAATTCCATGAGGCCGATGAACAGGCTCAGTCGCGCATTGATGTGTAACAACAGAAACCGATTGAAGTCGATGCTGGTGGACATCAGCCGCTCGAAGCTGTGCCTCGGCACGCAGGCCACGCGCGTGGGCCGCAGCGCCACGCCGTCGTAGCGCCAGCATCCGGGGGTGAGCAGCGAGCCTTCGCCGCCCCAGCCGCCGGCGGTCACGCCGGTGAAGGTGGACACGCGCCCGTCGGGCAGCGACACCGACATCTTCATGAGGCCGTCGATCACGCCGATCCAGTGATCGGCCGGCTCGCCCCGCCGCACGACGAAGCCGCCGGCCGGCACCACGCGCTCGTGCGACTCCTGGACGACGCGGTCGAGTTCGTCGTCCGTGAGCGCGCGCGCCCACAGGCTCTCGCGAAGCATGTTCTCCAACGCGTTCGACATCGCGCCTCCTGCTGTCGTCCCTCGTGACATCGCATCGGCCGATCCGTCGCAGGCGCCGGTCGGCGGGGACCGTAAGAAATGTCGTTGCAACGACATCTTCGGCGCGGCGATGGTGCCACAGTCATCCGCGTTCGCCAAACAACAAGGAGACAACGATGAAGCGTTCGAACAAGGACCCGCGTCCCGCGCGCGGGCCGGACGACGGGGACGCGCACGGCCTGCGCCGGCGCGACGTGCTGGGCTACGCCACGGCCGCGCCGCTGGCCTCGGCGGCGGCCGGCATCGCGGGGCTCGGCGCCCTCACGGCGCCCGCCTCCGCGGTGGCCGCGCTACTGCCGATGACCCCGCCCGACACCACCGACCTGATCGACATCGGCGACGCAGTCACGCTGACCTCGCTGCCGACCATGCCGCTGGTGAAGGTGACGAACACCGGCGACGGCCGCGTGCGCCTGGCGCTGCCGCGCCTCGAAGTGGGCCAGGGCATCGCCACGGCCAGCGCGATGATGCTGGCCGACAAGCTGCGCCTGCCGCTGAGCGCCATCGAAGTCACGTCGGCCGACGCGAGCCCCGAGCTGATCTGGAACCAGCTCACGGGCGGCTCGTCGAGCGTGCGCTCGATGCACGCCGGCATGCCAGTGCTGGGTGGCCTCGGCGGCCTGCTCTCGGGCTCGACGCCCTCGGTGGTCGGCCAGCGCGTGACGCGGCTCGATGCGCTGGACATCGTCACCGGGCGCAAGAAGTTCACGCTCGACCAGGCGGTGCCCAATGCCAAGCCGACGATGGTGCGGCGCCCGCCAACCATCAACGGCAAGTTCGTCGGCATCAACAACCTGAACACGGTGATGGGCATGCCGGGCGTGATCGGCGTGGTGCCGATCCCCGCCACCAATGGCATCACGCCGACGCCGCCCGGCGTGGCGGTGATGGCCGAGACCTTCGGCCAGGCCTGGGCCGCGGTGAACGCGCTCGACGTGACCTGGGCCGCCGGCCCGCTCGACGGCGAGTCGAACGCCACCATCATGCGCAAGCTGAAGTCGTCGCTGCTGCCCTTTGCGCTGCCGCCGCTGGGCGCACTGACGGTCGAGGCCGAGTTCGAGTTCGCGCCGGCCGCGCACTGCCCGATGGAAGTCGAATGCGCGATCGCCGATGTGCGGCCCGACCGCGCCGAAATCTGGGCCGGGCTGCAGAGCCCCATCGTCACCCAGCAGGCGGTGGCCGCCGAACTGGGCCTGCCGCTGAACAAGGTCGTCGTGCATGCGGTGCCCTCGGGCGGCTCCTTCGGGCGGCGCCTGTTCTGGGACCCGGTGCTGCAGGCGATCCAGGTGTCGAAGGCGCTGGGGCGCCCCTGCCGCCTGATGTACCACCGCACCGACGACATGCGCCACACGCGCATCCGCCCGCCGATCTACCAGAAGGCGCGCGCCACGATGCTGCTGGGCCAGGTCATCGCCTTCGAGCAGCGTATCGCCAGCGTGCGCCTGGACACGCGCCACGGCTTCGGCAACATGCTCGAGGCCGCCGCCATCGCGCTGCCCAATGCCTTCCCGCAGACGGTGGGCAACTTCGCGATCGAGCAGGTCATGTTCAAGACCATGGTGACGTCGCCCTACAACTTCGGCGTCACGACCAAGCTGCTGACGCCGGTGCCGATGGACATGAACACCTGCTCCTACCGCTCGGTGCACATCCAGCCCGCGCGGCTGGTGGAAGAGATCCTGGTCGACGAGATGGCCCGTGCGGCGCGCAAGGACCCGGTCGCCTTCCGGCTCGAGTACCTGCGCCTGCCGCGCGCCCGCGCGGTATTGAAGGCGGTGGCGGAGGCCGCGCAATGGGGCAAGGCGATGCCGGCAGGCTTTGCGCAGGGCGTGGGCGTGCACCAGGAGTCGAAGTCGTTCACGGCCTGCATCGTCGAGATCGACGCGCGCGTGCCGGCGCAGGCCCGCGTGGTGCGAGCGACCATCGCCATCGACGTGGGCACGCCGATCAACCCCTCGGGCATCGAGGCGCAGCTGCAGGGCGGCCTGTGCGAATCGATCGCGCTGGTGCTGTCGGCGGGGCTGCACATCCAGAACGGCCTGCCGCTGGAAGGCAGCTACTCGCAGTACCACTTCTCGCGCATGAAGCACTACCCGAAGGATGTGAAGATCATCATCCTGCCGGCCAATGGCGAGGCCATCGGCGGCCTGGGCGAGGTCGGCCTGTCGGCGAGTTCGGGCGCCATTGCCAACGCCTACGGGCGCGCCACCGGCATCAAGCCGCGCAGCTTCCCGCTGAACTTCCCGGTCGACTTCACGCCGATCCCGCCGGGCAAGCTGCCCACGCCCGTCAACGTTCCGATCCCCGCCTGAGGAGACCCGCCATGCCTGTGCAATCTTTCAAGGTGAACGGCCAGAACGTCGACGTCGAGGCGCCCGACGACCTGGCGCTGCTGTGGGTGCTGCGTGACAAGCTCGGCATCACCGGCCCGAAGTACGGCTGCGGCATCAACGTGTGCAAGGCCTGCACCTGCCACGTCGACGGCAAGGCCGTGACGACCTGCTCGGTGCGCGTGTCCGACGTGCGCGGGCGCCAGGTGACGACCATCGAGGGCCTGGCCAACGGCAACACGCTGCACCCGGTGCAGCAGGCCTGGATGAACCTGGACGTGCCGCAGTGCGGCTTCTGCCAGCCGGGCCAGATCATGGCCGCGGTAGACCTGCTGCGCCGCACACGCACCCCGACGGACGCCGACATCGACGCCATCGAGAACGTGTGCCGCTGCGGCACCTACGGCCGCATCCGCGAGGCGATCAAGGCCGCCGCCGCGATGATGGGATAGGGACAGACGGAAAAACGGCCAGCCACCGCGCTCGGCGGTGCTGGCCGGTTGGCGCTTGCGGCGCTTACTCGCCGAGGTAGGCGGCGCGCACGCGCGGGTCGCGCAGCAGTTCCTTGGCGTCGCCGTTCATCGTGATGAGGCCCGACTCCATGACGTAGCCACGGTCGGCCAGTTGCAGCGCGCGGTTGGCGTTCTGCTCCACGAGCAGGATCGTGACGCCCTGCGAAGCCACGGTCTGCACCACCTCGAAGATCTTGTCGCACATGATCGGCGACAGGCCCATGGTGGGTTCGTCGAGCAGCAGTACCTTCGGGCGCGCCATGAGCGCGCGGCCCATGGCCAGCATCTGCTGTTCGCCGCCCGACATCGTGCCGGCCAGCTGGTCCTTGCGCTCGCGCAGGCGCGGGAAGGTCACGAACACGCGCTCCATGTCGCTGGCGATCTCGGCCTTGTCGTTGCGGATGTAGGCGCCGATCTGCAGGTTCTCGGTGATCGTCATGCGCGTGAACACGCCGCGGCCCTCGGGCACCATCACGAGGCCCTCGCCCACCAGGTCCCAGGCGCCGCGGCCCTTGATGCTGCGGCCCAGGAATTCGATGTCGCCCGCGCCGGCCGGCAGCGTGCCGGTGATGGCCTTCATGGTGGTGGTCTTGCCGGCGCCGTTGGAGCCGATGAGCGAGACCAGCTCGCCCTCGAACACGTCGAAGTCCACGCCCTTCACGGCCTGGATGCCGCCGTAGCCGACCTTCAGGCCGCGGACCTTGAGCAGGTTCTTGCCTGCGGCCTTGGCGGCGGCCGGTGCCGTCGCGGTTGCCATCGTTGCTTCTGCGGTGCTCATCTCAGTGTCCTCCGGTGCCGAGGTAGGCCTCGATCACCTTTTCGTTCTTCTGTACCTCGACCGGGTTGCCCTCGGCAATCTGCTTGCCGTAGTCGAGCACGGTGACGCGGTCGCACAGGCCCATGATGAGCTTGACGTCGTGTTCGATGATCAGGATCGTGCGGTTGTCCTTGCGGATGCGGTCGATGAGCTCGCGCAGCAGGACCTTCTCGGTCGAGTTCATGCCGGCGGCCGGTTCGTCCAGCGCGATGAGCTGGGGGTCGGTGGCCAGGGCACGCGCGATCTCGAGGCGGCGCTGGTCGCCGTAGCTCAGCGTGCGCGCCTTGTAGTCGGCGAACTTGCCGATGCCCACGTAGTCGAGCAGCTCCTGCGCCCGCTTGGCGATGGCCGCTTCTTCGGCCTTGAAGCCCTTGGTGCGCAGCATGGCGCCGAACACGCCGGAATGCGTGCGGATGTGGCGCCCGACCATCACGTTTTCGAGCGCCGTCATTTCGGCGAAGAGGCGGATGTTCTGGAAGGTGCGCGCAATGCCGGCCTTGGCTACTTCGTGCACGGCCGTCGGCTGGTAGGGCTTGCCGGCCAGCTCGAAGGTGCCGCTGTCGGGCGTGTACAGCCCGGTGATCACGTTGAAGAAGGTCGTCTTGCCGGCGCCGTTGGGCCCGATCAGGCCGTAGACTTGGCCGCGCTTGATGGTGATGCCCACGTCCGAGAGGGCCTGCAGTCCGCCGAAGCGCTTGGAGATGCCGCGAACGTCGAGGATGGTGTCTGTCGTCATGTCTGTGTGTCCTTGGCTCACGGATTGATGGACATGGGACGCGATGCCGCACCCGGCACTTCGTCGGCGGGGCTGTCGATGCCCGGTGCGTGGGTCTGCAGCGTTCCGGGCGCCACGGCCGCATGGGTCGGGTCGACGGGCGCGCCGTTCTTCTTGGTCAGCGTCTTGCCGTGTTCCGGCGAGGGCCACAGGCCGCGCGGGCGCATCAGCATGATGACGATCATGGCCAGCGCGATGAACAGCTGGCGCAGGATGGACGCGTCGAGGCGGCCGTCGGTCATCGCCTGCAGCGGACCGGCCACGTAGCGCAGCACTTCGGGCAGCGCGGCCAGCAGCACGGCGCCCAGGATGACGCCAGGCAGGTGCCCAAGGCCGCCCAGCACGACCATGGCGACGATCATCACCGACTCCATCAGGCTGAAGGACTCGGGCGACACGAAGCCCTGGAAGGCCGCAAACATCGCACCCGACACGCCGCCGAAGCTGGCGCCCATGCCGAAGGCCAGCAGCTTCATGTTGCGGGTGTTGATGCCCATCGCCTTGGCAGCGATTTCATCTTCGCGGATGGCCATCCAGGCGCGGCCGATGCGCGAGATCTGCAGGCGGTGCGAAATGATGATGGTGGCCACCACGAGCGCCAGAAACAGGTAGTAGTACAGCGTGACCGAGGAGATCGTGAAGCCGTCGAACTTCCACGCCTTGCCGAGGTCGAGACCCCAGAACTTGATGGAGTCGATCGCCGTGATGCCCTTCGGCCCGTTGGTGATGTTGATCGGCTGGTCCAGGTTGTTCAGGAACACCCGGATGATTTCACCGAAGCCGAGCGTGACGATCGCGAGGTAGTCGCCGCGCAGCTTCAGCGTGGGCGCCCCCAGCATCGCGCCGAGCACCCCGGCCACCACCAGTGCGAGCGGAACCACGATCAAGAGCGAGGTGTGCAGCCCGTTCGGGAACATCGCCTTGAACCACGGAAAGGTGTCCGAGAGGTGCGACGAGCCCATCAGCGCGTAGAGGTACGCGCCGACCGCAAAGAAGGCCACGTAGCCCAGGTCGAGCAGGCCGGCGTAGCCGACCACGATGTTCAGGCCGAGCGCGAGCATCACGTAGAGCAATGCGATGTCGGCGATGCGCACCCAGGCGTTGCCCTGGGTCTGCAACAGGATGGGCAGCGCCAGCACGGCGACCACGCCGAGGATGTAGAGCGCGAGGTTCTTGCTGTTCTTCATGGTGTGCTGCTCCTCAGGCCCGGTCCGCCACGCGCTCGCCGAGCAGACCCGAAGGCCGCAGCGTGAGCATCACGATCAGCACGATGAAAGCGAAGATGTCGCTGTAGTTGCTGCCCAGCACGCCACCCGTGAGGGTGCCGATGTAGCCGGAGCCGATGGCCTCGATGAGGCCCAGCAGGATGCCGCCGACCACTGCGCCGGCCAGGTTGCCGATGCCGCCGAACACGGCCGCGGTGAAGGCCTTGAGGCCGGGCAGGAAGCCCATCGCGTGTTGCGCGATGCCGTAGTTGGAGGCGTACATCACGCCGGCGATGGCCGCGAGCACGGCGCCGATGATGAAGGTGGCCGAGATGACCATGTCGGGCCGGATGCCCATGAGCGCTGCGACGCGCGGGTTCTCGGCGGTGGCGCGCATCGCGCGGCCGAGCTTGGTGTAGTTGACCAGCCACATCAGGATCACGAGCGAGAACGCCGTGACGCTGAGGATCATGACCTGCGTCGGCGAGATGACGGCGCCGCCCACGTGGATGGGGTCGGTCGGCAGCAGGTTGGGATACGCCTTGTTAGTGGGCTTCCAGATGATCATGGCCAGCGTCTGCAGCAGGATCGACACGCCGATGGCGGTGATGAGCGGTGCGAGCTTGGGGCTGTTGCGCAGCGGCCGGTAGGCCACTTTCTCGATCACGAAGTTGAGGCTTGCCGCGACGACGCAGGCAATGATCAGCGCAACGAAGAGGATCAGCCAGCCCGGTGTGTTGGGCATTCCGTCCTTCATGAGCCCGATGATGGTCCAGCTTGTGAGCGCCCCCACCATCAGCACTTCACCGTGCGCAAAATTGATCAGATTGATGATGCCGTACACCATGGTGTAGCCCAAGGCTATCAAGGCATACATGCTGCCGAGAACCAGACCGTTGATGATCTGCTGCAGCAATATTTCCATAACGCGATTCCCTATGTGTTGCACCTTGCGGGTGCCATTCACCTACCGAGGCACCGGTTTGGCGCCACTGGCTTGACAAGCAAAAAACCAGCCAACATGTGTCGCCGGCAGATTTGGTGGGCGGGATTGTAGACACGCCCCGGCGCTGTTTTGGGGCGGGATGACCGGGGTTTACCCGCTCACTTCATGCTGTATGCGCGTGAAGTCATGCAGATGCGCAAACCTGTATCAGCGATCTGAATTTGTGTTGAGGCGACGCAGTTCGCGCAGCTTTTCCGCGATGCGGATTTCGAGTCCACGCTCGACCGGTTCGTAGAACACCTGGCCTTCCAGGCCCTCGGGCAGGTAGCGCTCGCCGGCGGCGAAACCGCCCTCCTCATCGTGCGCGTAGCGGTACCCCTTGCCGTAGTCGAGCTCCTTCATGAGCTTGGTCGGTGCATTGCGCAGGTGCATCGGCACCGGGCGCGTGCTGTCTTTCTTCACCAGCGCGCGCACCGCGTTGTAGGCCTTGTAGACCGCGTTCGACTTGGGTGCGATGGCCAGGTAGACCACGCATTCGGCCAGTGCCAGCTCGCCTTCGGGGGTACCCAGGCGCTCGTAGACCTCGGCCGCATCGAGCGCCAGGCGCAGCGCGCGCGGATCGGCCAGGCCGATGTCTTCGCTGGCCATGCGCACGAGGCGGCGCGCCATGTAGCGCGGGTCGGCGCCACCGTCGAGCATGCGCACGAACCAGTAGAGTGCGGCGTCGGGGTCGCTGCCGCGCACCGATTTGTGCAGCGCGCTGATGGTGTCGTAGAACTGCTCGCCGCCCTTGTCGTAGCGGCGCATGCGCTCGCCGAGCACGCGCAGCAGCCACTCGTCGGTGATGTTCGTGAGCTTCTCAGCGCCGGCCGCAACCGCCAGGGTCTCGAGCGTGTTGAGCAGGCGGCGCGCGTCGCCGTCCGCGTAGGCGACCAGGCGGTCGATGGCCGCCTCGTCGATGGCCGGAACCGCCTGGATCGCCTGCGCCTTGGCAACGATCTGCTTCAGGTCGCCCTCGTTGAGCGACTGCAGCACATACACCGCCGCCCGCGACAGCAAGGCCGAATTGACTTCGAACGACGGGTTCTCGGTGGTCGCGCCGATGAAGGTGAACAGGCCCGACTCGACGTGCGGCAGGAACGCGTCCTGCTGGCTCTTGTTGAAACGGTGCACCTCGTCGACGAAGACGATGGTGCGCTGCTGCGTGAGCCCGTCGCGCGCGGCGGTGGCCTGCTCGACCGCCTCGCGGATGTCCTTCACGCCGCCCAGCACCGCGCTGATGCTCAGGAACTGCGCGTCGAAAGCGTCGGCCATGAGCCGCGCGATGGTGGTCTTGCCGGTGCCCGGCGGGCCCCAGAGGATGCAGGAGTGCGGCTGGCCCGACTCGAAGGCGATGCGCAGCGACATGCCCGGACCGAGCAGGTGCTGCTGGCCGATCACTTCGCCGAGCGTTTTGGGACGCAGGCGCTCGGCGAGGGGCTGGTGGGTGCGCGGGGCCAAACCGGGGACTGTCCTGCTGAGGGTGATTACTGCTTGAGCACGTCGGCACCCGCGGGCGCCTTGAACTCGAAGGTGCTGGCGGGCAACGCGGGGTTCACCTCGACCTTGCTGAACTTGAGCACCGAGCGCTGGCCGAAGCTGTCCAGGATCTCGAGGGCCGCGAGCGCGTCACCCTGGAAGCCGACCATCACGCTCTGCAGCTGGCCGTCCTTGTTCTTCGGC
This sequence comes from Variovorax boronicumulans, assembly GCF_009811375.1. Classification (NCBI taxonomy): domain Bacteria; kingdom Pseudomonadati; phylum Pseudomonadota; class Betaproteobacteria; order Burkholderiales; family Comamonadaceae; genus Variovorax; species Variovorax boronicumulans. Next base: position 265,995 of record NZ_BKDH01000001.1, on the reverse strand, counting down.
GTGGCCTTGACCCACTGCAGGCCGTCGCGCTCGGGCGCGGCTTCCAGCGCGAAATCGGCCTGCAGGGCGCGCAGGTCGGCGGCGGAGGCAATCAGCGCCGCAGGTGTCGAGCCCAGCGCCTGCGCCTGGGTGCGCTGCGTGACCTGGTTCAGGTCGGCGTCGTAGAGCCAGAGCGTCTTGCCGTCAGCCACGATGCTCTGGGCAAAGGGCTTGCGATAGTCGAACTTGAATTTGCCGGGGCGATGGAATTCAAAGGTGCCGGTCGACGTCTTCACGCGGCCCGGCTGGCCCTCGCGCGGCGGGGCCGTCACGGTCTGGGTGAACTCGGCGCGGCCGGACTTGACCGTCTTCACGAAGGCTTCGAGGCTTTCGAGCCCGTCGGCCCAGGCACTGCCGGCCACCGTGCAGATCAGGCCGGCCAACAGCCAGAGGCGGGTTTTCTTCATGGGAGGTTCCTCGGAAAAACGTTGCTGCGATGCCCATCGACACTACCCGCCGCAGGTGCCGGCTTCTGTAGGCTTTCATGAAGATTTGCAGCAGCGCCGGTGCGCGTTTGCAAATTGCCTCTCAGCACGTAACCAGCCCTGCCGCGGTGGTAACGGGGGTCGTCGTCGATGGTGCGCCGGCGGGTCACTCCGCCTGGCGCGCGGGCACGAGGATCTCGCGCTGGCCGCTGCCGCTCATGGCGCTCACGAGGCCGGCTTTTTCCATGTCCTCGACCAGGCGCGCGGCGCGGTTGTAGCCGATCTTCAGGTGGCGCTGCACCAGCGAGATGCTGGCCTTGCGGTTCTTGAGCACGACCTCGACCGCCTGGTCGTACATCGGGTCTTTTTCGCCGTCGCCGCCGCCGAGCAGGTCGCCGTCACCGTCGCCATCGACCGTGCCGCCTTCGAGCACGCCCTCGATGTAGTCGGGCTCGCCCTGGCTCTTGAGGTAGGCCACCACGCGATGCACTTCCTCGTCGCTCACGAAGGCACCATGCACGCGGATCGGCAGGCCCGTGCCGCTGGCCATGTAGAGCATGTCGCCCATGCCCAGCAGCGCCTCGGCCCCCATCTGGTCGAGGATGGTGCGGCTGTCGATCTTGGAGCCCACCGAGAACGCGATGCGCGTGGGGATGTTGGCCTTGATGAGGCCGGTGATCACGTCGACGCTGGGGCGCTGCGTGGCCAGGATCAGATGGATGCCGGCGGCGCGGGCCTTTTGCGCAAGGCGGGCGATCAGCTCTTCGATCTTCTTGCCAACGACCATCATCAGGTCGGCCAACTCGTCGATGATGACCACGATGTGCGGCTCGCGCTTGAGCGGTTCCGGATCGTCCGGCGTGAGGCTGAAGGGGTTGTAGATGAACTCCTCGCGCGCCTTGGCTTCGTCGATCTTGGTGTTGTAGCCGGCCAGGTTGCGCACGCCGAGCTTGCTCATGAGCTTGTAGCGGCGCTCCATCTCGGCCACGCACCAGTTCAGGCCGTGTGCCGCCTGGCGCATGTCGGTGACCACGGGCGCCAGCAGGTGCGGGATGCCTTCGTAGACCGACATTTCGAGCATCTTCGGGTCGATCATGAGCAGGCGGACGTCGCGTGCCTCGGCCTTGTAGAGCAGCGAAAGAATCATCGCGTTGATACCGACCGACTTGCCCGAACCGGTGGTACCGGCCACCAGCACGTGCGGCATCTTCGCGAGGTCGGCCACCACGGGGTTGCCGATGATGTCCTTGCCCAGGCCCATCGTGAGCATCGACTTGCCCTCGTTGTAGACCTGCGAGCCCAGGATTTCGCTGAGCTTGATCGACTGGCGCTTGGCGTTCGGCAGTTCGAGCGCCATGTAGTTCTTGCCCGGGATGGTCTCGACCACGCGGATCGACACCAGCGAGAGCGAACGCGCCAGGTCCTTGGCGAGGCCGAGGATCTGCGAGCCCTTGACGCCGGTGGCGGGCTCGATCTCGTAGCGCGTGATCACCGGGCCGGGCGAAGCGAGCACCACGCGCACCTCGACGCCGAAGTCCTTGAGCTTCTTCTCGATCATGCGCGAGGTCATCTCGAGCGTGTCGGAGGACACCGTTTCCTGGCGCACCAGCGCGGCGTCGAGCAGGTCGACCTGCGGCAGCTTGCTGTCGGGCAGTTCCTTGAAGAGCGGCTTCTGGCGTTCCTTGACGACGCGGTCGCTGCGGGGGACCTCGGTCATCGCGGGCTCGATCTGCACGGGCGGCGATGCGGGGCGGCGCTTGGGCGCGACTTCTTCCTCTTCGTCGTCGAAGCTCGGCTCGAGAGGGCCGGCGTCGCCGAACGAGGCCTCCTTGCTGGGGCGCATTTTCTTGGCGCGCGGCGCGGGCGCCAGCTCTTCCTCGTCGCCGGCGCGTTCGCGCGCGGCCTGCTTGCCCATGGCGATGTCGGCCGCCATTTCGCGCTTTTCACGGCGCGACTCGAACAGCGAGTACGCACGGGCACCGATGCGCTCGGCGATCAGGCTCCAGGAGAAACGGAACACCAGCGCCGAGCCGATGACGCCGCCAGCGATGGCGACCAGCGCCGAGCCCGTGAAGCCCAGCCAGCGCACGCTCGCCGGACCGACAAGGTAGCCGAGGGCGCCGCCGCCCGAACCCGGCAGGTGCGATTCGAGCCGGTACAGGCGCGACCATTCGAGCACCGCGCTCGCGCACAGCAGCAGGACCAGGCCGAACCAGAAAGCGAGGCGGCTGCGGTTGAAGCGGCCGCGCGGGGGCTGTTCGACCGCCGGCGTCGGTTCGCCGCCGCGCAGCCAGCCGGCCAGCGACGAGAGCCACGCGCGCAGGCCCGCCGCAAGGCACCACCAGACGGAATAGCCGGCAAGGAAGTAGCTGCCATCGGCCAGCCAGGCGCCGATGCGGCCGCCCCAGTTCTTGATCTCACCGCCCGTGCCCGAGGTCGACCAGGCGGCATCGGACGGGGTGAAGCTCAGCATCGCCAGCAGCCAGAACAGGAGGGCTGCGAACCCGGCGATCAAGGTGATTTCGTGGGCGAAGCGCAGGGCGCGCAGGCGCACGGGTTGCCCTTCGGCAGCAGAAGAAGAGGAGGACGATTGAAGCGTATGGAGCGAATAGGTCATGAAAAGCACGGCGCCCGGCCCGAAAAAACGCAGGCCGGCCGCCCCGAACACTACAACAAAAGGCCGTGGACGCCGAAAGCGCCCGGCCTATGGGCTCAGGTCAGCGTCAGGAGCCGGTCCTTGATGATCACCGAGCCGTCTTCCTGGGACTGCACGAAACCGCGCTCTTCCAGGTCCTTCATGACGCGGCTCACCATTTCGCGCGACGCGCCGACCATCTTGGCCAGGTCCTGGCGGGAGATCTTGTCGCGGACCTTGAGGTTCCCCATGCCGTCCTGGCTGGCGAACTCGAGCAGCGCACGGGCGACGCGGCCGTACACGTCCATCAGCGCCAGCGACTCGATCTTGCGGTCAGCGTGGCGCAGGCGCTGCACCAGGCCGCGCATGATGTTGTAGGCCATCGAGGAGTTCTCGGGCAGGCAGCGCGCGAAGGCGTCGCGGCCCAGCATGAGCACGTCGCACTGGATTTCGGTGCGCACGGTGGCCGAATGCGGCTCGTCGTCGATCAGGCTCATCTCGCCGAGGTAGTCGCCGGGGTGCAGCGTGGCCAGGATCACCTCGCGGCCACGGCTGTCGGCGCTCGTGACGCGGGCGCGGCCGGTCAGGATGATGTACAGCGCATCGGATTTCTTGCCCTGCTCCACGACGACCTCGGCGCGTTTGAAGCGCTTCTTGATGATCGCATCCGCAATGCTTGCGGACTGCGAGGCCGTCAACGACGCGAACAATGGAACGCGCCGAAGCAATTCAAGGTTGGACAGCATCGACATTAATCAATCCCTGAAACAGCGCGCGATGTGATCCTGATGCTGAGCCCATGGATTACTACAATCGCGCGCATTGAAAACACCGTGCACCCGGTGTTGAACCGGGCGGTGATACTCCCCACGTATCGCTACCACCCTGAAAATGTACACGCTGCCGCAGCGTCCATCCTAGGTTTTCTACTCATGTCCGCACCCCAACACGCCAAGGTTCTCATTCTGGGCTCCGGCCCGGCCGGCTACACCGCCGCCGTCTACGCCGCACGCGCCAACCTCCAGCCTTTGCTCATCACGGGCATCGCGCAAGGCGGTCAACTCATGACCACCACCGAGGTCGACAACTGGCCGGCCGACGTGCATGGCGTGCAGGGCCCGGAGCTGATGCAGCGCTTTCTCGAACACGCCGAACGCTTCAAGACGCAGATCGTGTTCGACCACATCAACAAGGTCGACCTGAGCAAGCGCCCGTTCACGCTCACGGGCGACAGCGGCACCTACACCTGCGACTCGCTGATCATCGCCACGGGCGCCTCGGCCAAGTACCTGGGCCTGGATTCCGAAGAGAAGTTCATGGGCCGCGGCGTCTCCGCCTGCGCGACCTGCGACGGCTTCTTCTACCGTGAGCAAGAGGTCTGCGTGATCGGCGGCGGCAACACGGCCGTCGAGGAAGCGCTGTACCTCTCCAACATTGCAAACAAAGTCACACTCGTGCATCGCCGCGACAAGTTCCGCGCCGAGCCGATCCTGATCGACAAGGTCATGGAAAAAGTAGCCGAAGGCAAGATCGTGCTGAAGCTGCACAACCAGCTCGACGAGGTGCTCGGTGACGGCACGGGCGTGACGGGCATCCGCATCAAGAACACGCAGACCGGCGCGACCGAAGAGATCACGCTCAAGGGCTGTTTCATCGCGATCGGCCATCACCCGAACACCGACATCTTCCAGGGCCAGCTGGAAATGAAGGACAACTACATCCTGACCCGCTCAGGCCTGAAGGGCTTCGCGACGATGACCAGCGTGCCCGGCGTGTTCGCGGCCGGCGACGTGCAGGACAACATCTACCGCCAGGCCATCACCAGTGCCGGCACGGGCTGCATGGCCGCCCTGGACGCGCAGCGCTTCCTCGAAGAGCACTGAGGCCTATCCCCACGGGCACCGGCCACCCAGCGCGGCCGGATTTCCCGTATCTGCGACGGCCCCCGGCCTCGCTGAGCCCGAAAGGGCTATAATCCGAGGCTTTGCCGAAACAGGGCCTATCTCCCACCGGGAGTCGGGTTGCGGCAAATCCGGGGTACCGCCACCCGTTTCTGGCGAGGTCAAGCTGCAAAACACCCTGCAATCGCCCTGATTGCGCCGGTGCCAGCTGTTCAAGAAAGAGTGTCCACATGGCACGCGTATGCGACGTAACGGGCAAAGGCCCGATGGTCGGAAACAACGTTTCCCACGCCAACAACAAAACCAAGCGCCGGTTCCTGCCGAACCTGCAATACCGCCGTTTCTGGGTCGAGACCGAAAACCGTTGGGTTCGCCTGCGCGTTTCGAGCGCTGCACTGCGCCTGATCGACAAGAACGGTATCGATGCCGTGCTCGCAGACCTGCGTGCCCGCGGCCAAGCTTAAGGAGCTGAATCATGGCAACGAGCAAAGGCGGACGCGAAAAGATCAAGCTGGAATCCACCGCGGGTACCGGCCACTTCTACACGACGAGCAAGAACAAGAAGACGATGCCTGAAAAGATGTCGATCATGAAGTTCGACCCCAAGGCGCGCAAGCACGTCGAATACAAGGAAATCAAGCTGAAGTAATTCGGCCTGTTCTCCCCCCAAAAAACCCGCTGCTCACCCAGCGGGTTTTTTATTGCCTGTCGTTTTTGCGAAAGCAGAAAAAGGCAGGCACAAAAAAGCCGACCCGCAGGTCGGCTTTTTCACTGAGCGAGGGCAACAGCGCGGGAGGCGCCGGCCCTTTGCCTCGTCAGGCGCGCGCAGCGCGCAGGCGGGTCGAGAACTCGCGCAGGCCGGCGATGCCACTGGCTTCCGCACGGTGGCACCAGGCCGCCAGGTCGGCTGCGAGCTGCTCGCGCGATTGCGAGGTGTTCAGCCAGAGCTGGCGCAGCTCTTCGCGCATCGTGACCATCTTGTCGAGCACCGGGTGCGCAGCGCGGGCCTGCACCAGATGGGTGCGCGCCGAGGCGGGCACCTTGTCGTCGTCACGGTGCAGCCAGCGCTTGGCCGCCTTGAGCACCGACAGGTCGGCGCCCTTGGCCTTCAGCACGTCGATTTCCTCGCTGGTCGCACGGCGCATTTCGCGAGCGTAGCCGGCCATCACTTCGTAGCGGTTGGCAATGACGGCCTCGAGCGTCTTCTCGTTGGCCACGGGCTGGACGTCGCCCATCTGCATCTTCGGCGGCACCTTCTTGACCTTGGCCCAGCCAAGCTTCTGGAACACCTGGATGTAGACCCAGCCGATGTCGAACTCGTACTTCTTGACCGAGAACTTGGCCGAGGTCGGGTAGGTGTGGTGGTTGTTGTGCAGCTCTTCGCCGCCGATGATCAGGCCCCAGGGCATGATGTTGCGGCTGGCGTCGGACGCCTCGAAGTTGCGATAGCCCCAGTAGTGGCCGATGCCGTTGATGATGCCGGCGGCGGTGATCGGGATCCAGAGCATCTGGACCGCCCACACGGTCAGGCCGAGCGCGCCGAACAGCGCGAGGTTGATCACCAGCATCAGGCCCACGCCTTGCCAGCTGTAGCGCGTGTACAGGTTGCGTTCGATCCAGTCATCGGGCGTGCCGTGACCGTAGCGCTCCATCGTTTCCTTGTTCTTCGATTCCTTGCGGTACAGCTCGGCGCCGCGCCAGAAGACTTCGTCGATGCCCTTGACCTGCGGGCTGTGCGGGTCGTCGGCGGTTTCGCACTTCGCGTGGTGCTTGCGGTGGATGGCGACCCATTCCTTCGTCACCATGCCGGTGCCGAGCCAGAGCCAGAAACGGAAGAAGTGCGAAGGGATCGGACCGAGGTCCATCGCCTTGTGCGTCTGCGTGCGGTGCAGAAAGATCGTGACCGCTGCGATGGTGATGTGCGTGGTGACGAGCGTGTACAGCACGACTTGCCACCAGGCAATGTCCCACAGGCCGTGTCCGAGCCATTGGATGACCGCGTTCAGAACGGCGGAGTCAGGAAGCATCATTGAGTCAGGTACTCCATGGCCACACGAAGGTGCAGCCTTCAGGTAACCCGCGATTTTAGGATGTCAGGGCCAAAACGAGGCCTTTTGTCCTTCTGTCACACCGCAGATTTACCCTAGTTTGGAGCCCCGCGCCTATTTCCGGTTCCACACGGCGGCAAAAAAGCCGTCGGTGGCGTGGCGATGCGGCCACAGACGCAGGTAGCGCCGGCCGTCTTCCCCGCCCGCGCAGAGGGTTTCGGCGCCCTCCACCTTGAGCGCCTGGAGCAATTCCGCGGCATCCATGGGCACGAAATCGGGGTTCGCGGCGGCAAACGCCTCGGCGATGGCCTCGTTTTCCTCCGGCAGCACGCTGCAGGTGGCGTACACCAGCCGGCCACCCGACTTCACGAGCCGGGCCGCGCTTTGCAGGATGGCGGTCTGCTTGGCCGTCAGTTCGGCCACCGACTTGGCCGATTGCCGCCATTTGAGATCTGGATTGCGGCGCAGCGTGCCGAGCCCCGAACAGGGCGCGTCGACCAGCACGCGGTCGATCTTGCCGGCCAGGCGCTTGATCCGGTCGTCGCGCTCGTGGGCGATCGCGGCCGGGTGCACGTTCGACAGCTTGCTGCGCGCCAGCCGCGGCTTGAGCGCATCGAGGCGGTGGGCCGAGGTGTCGAAGGCGTAGAGGCGACCGGTGTTGCGCATGGTCGCGCCGATGGCCAAGGTCTTGCCGCCGGCGCCGGCGCAGAAATCGACCACCATCTCGCCGCGCTTGGCATCCAGCAGCAGCGCCAGCAGCTGGGAGCCCTCGTCCTGCACCTCGATGGCGCCGCGCACGAACGCGTCGAGCTTGGTCAGCGCGGGCTTGCCGTCGATGCGAAGGCCCCAGGGCGAGAACTGCGTCACTTCCGATTTGATAGCAGCCTTCGCAAGCTCCGCCTTCACTTCAGCCCGCTTGTCGGTGAACGCATTGACGCGCAGGTCGAGCGGCGCCGGCTGCTGCAGGCTCTCGACCATCGGCCAGAAGCCGTCGCCCAGCTGCGCCTTGAGCGGCGCGACCAGCCATTCGGGCAGGTTGTGGCGATGGCGTTCGAGCAGGTCGTCCGGCTTGACGGCGTCACAGTTGTCGAGCCAGCGCTTCTCGGTGTCGTTGAGCGCGCTCTTCAGGAAGTCGCGCGGGCCGTGAAAGCCCAGGATCGCCATGCGGCGCTCCTTCGAACCGCTGCCCGAAGGCGACAGGTGATCGAACAGCAGCTTCTTGCGAAGCACGGTGTAGACGGTTTCGGCGAGCGTCGCGCGCTCGCGCGGACCGAACTCGCGGTGGTCGCGGAAAAAGCGCGAAACGACCTGATCGGCCGGGTGATCGAATTTCAGGACCAGACCGACCAGATCGGCGGTGGCCTCCAACAGGGCTTTGGGATGCATAGCCCCGATTGTCTCAGCCGGCCGGCCTCGCGGCCGAAACGCCTCAGACGCCGCGCACCCAGACGGTCCCGAAGGCCTGCCGCTCGATGTCTTCCAGCGTGGGCGAGTGCCCCGCCCAGAGCACGAGCGCCGCGCCCGGCAAGGTCAGGGTCTGCTCGAGTTCGCGGCACAGGTGCCAGCGGTCCTCGTCGTCGAGCCCCGGCACCTCGACGAACACGATGTACGCCCGCCGCCAGGCGAACTCGCGCAGGTTCTTGCGCACCACCCACAGCCGCGACACGGGCAGGCAGCGTGCGATGTCGGCACGCAGCTCGCCCAGCTCGTGGTCGTTCAGGTCGTGGCGCGAAATCTGGCTGAAGAACGGCGTGTCGGTGATCTCTTCCCAGGCGCGCGCCTCGGCCTCCTCCGCCTCCTTGAGCCGCGCGCGCCACAGCTTGAGCCCCTGCTCGTCGTGCGGCCCGGCTTCGGGATCTTCGAGGGAAGCGACGGCGTTCTTCGCCGCCCACCAGCGGCTGGCCACGCCCGACTGATGCAGCCGTTCGAGCACCGCCAGGCGCTCGGCGCGCTCGCGCACGGGCAGCATCTGGGCCAGCCCGCGCAGCGCGCCCGGATGGTCCGGTGCGATCCGCAAGGCGCTCTCGTAGCGCGCGCGCACCGGCGCCGCCGGGTCGAGCCGGCGCTCGGCGTCGGCCCACTCGACCATCTCGTCGGGCGTGTTGCGCTCGCCGCGGGCCGCCAGCACCGCGATGCGCTCGCGGATGCGCGAGCGGTGCGCGTGGTGCTGCTTCCAGTCGGCGGCGTGGGCGCGGCGCCAGGCGTTGTCGAAATGCGCGATCCACTTGTGCTTGTCGGCCAGCATGTCGAGTGCGGGCCGCTGCGACCAGGCCGGCAGCGCCGCTTTCTGGTTCAGCGCTTCGAGCCGGTCGCGCAGCACGGGGTGGGTGTCGTCCAGGTCGCTCACGCGGCGCATCGCCTCGCGCAGCGCCTGGCGCGCGAACTCCTCGCTCGGCGGCGTGCGGGCGCGCTGCCGCAAAGCGGCGAACGGGCCGGGCGGCAGCGGCTCGCGCTCGGCGCGCGCCCAGTGCCAGGGCCAGAACTCGCTGGCGTACCAGTTGCCCTTGATGGCCACTTCGGTGAGCGCGGCCGCGGCCACCGCGGTGCCGAGCAGCCGGCCCGAGATGCGGTCGGCCTCGTACTCGTCCTGGCGGGCCAGTGCGAAGGTCTTGGCGGCGAAGCGCGGAAAGTACCAGCGGAAGAAGGCCTGCGACACCAGCGCCATCACGCCCTCGTCTCGCTGCAGGCTGGCATCGAGCCGCAGCCACGACAGCCGCGTGCGGTAGATCCAGGCGCTGAGGCGGCCATGGTTGCCGCGCAGGTGTCCGTATTCGTGGGCCAGCACCGACAGCAGGCGCTGCCGGTCCAGCATCATCAGCAGCGGCAGGCCGATGCTCAGCGAGTTGAGCGCACCGCCGAACAGACCGAAGCGCGGCACCTGGCTGATGCTGGCGTTGAAGTTGTCGTCCAGGTAGACACGGTGCACCGGCGGCCCCTTGATGCGCTCGCGGATGCGGTCCAGCGCCTCGAACAATCCGGGCGCGTCGGCGCGCGTGAGCGGCTCGCCGTCGGGCTCGTCAAAGTGCACCCAGAGCGCGCGCAGGGTCGCCCAGAACAGGCCCAGCGCGAACACCAGCAGCCAGCCGCGGGTGAAGTTGAAGCGCCCGTCGGCCACCGACACGACCACCCAGGCCACAATGCCCACCGCCAGCCCGAGGCAGGCCAGCACCCAGAGGTAGCCGAGCGCGGCGAACGCCGCGACGCCACGCCGGTAGCGCGCGCTGTCGTCCGCACTCGCGTGCTCGCTCAGGCGAACCAGGTGAACAAAATCCGCACGGTCCATCCGACTCCCGTCAAAGACTCATCCGACAGTTGTTACCGAAGAAAGAAGCCCCCGTTGAACGACGAAGACCTCCCTCCCCTGATCGAAACGCCCCCTGGCCGCTACCGCCACTACAAGGGCGGCGAGTACGACGTGATCGGCACCGTCCGCCACAGCGAAACGCTGGAGCCGATGACGCTGTACCGCGCCCTCTACGGTGCCCACGGCCTGTGGGTCCGGCCGGCCGCGATGTTCGAGGAAACCATCGAGATCGACGGCCGCCCGCAGCGCCGCTTCACCCCGATCGACGCTCAGCCGCAGTGAACGTCCTTGACGCGGCCACGCGCGTCGACGCTGATGTTGAGCCGTCCGGGGTTGAGTTCCATCGTGACCGCCTGGTTGGGCTTGAGCACCCGTGCCGTGCCGGCGCCGGCACGTGCGCGCGCGGCGGCTTCGAGCTGAGGCGTCACCTGCTGGCCCACGGCAAAGCGGGCGCCTTCGGCGTTGCACTGGAAGACGGGCTCGGCCGGCGCGGCGGGCGCAGGTGCAGCGGCGCCCGGTGCCGGCGCGGGGGCCGGAGCGGCGCAGGCGGCCAGCAGGGCCGCGGTGGCCAACGTCAACAGTAGCGATTGGGTTTTCAAAGTTCTGTGCTCCCGAAAACCCAACAATATAAACAACTTTAAGCTTTGTGACTCAATGTATCCAACAGCCATCCAGCGATGGCGCGCGGATACAGCAGGTGCTCCTGGGACAGCACCCGGGCGGCCAGCGTGGCGGCCGTGTCGTCCGGCAGCACCGGCACCACGGCCTGCGCCAGGATCGGCCCGTGGTCGAGCTCGGCCGTGACCTGGTGCACCGTAACCCCGGCCACCTTGCAGCCCGCCTCGATGGCGCGCTGGTGCGTGTGCAACCCCGGAAAGGCCGGCAGCAGCGAGGGGTGGATGTTCACCAGCCGCCCGGCGTAGCGGACCACGAAGCCGGGCGTCAGGATGCGCATGAAGCCCGCCAGCACCACCAGCGCCGGCGCGTGGGCGTCGACCGCCTCGGCCAGCGCCGCGTCGAAGGCCTCGCGGCTGTCGAAGGCCTGGTGCGGCACCACGGCGGTCGCGATGCCGTGCGATGCGGCCAGCGCCAAGCCGCCGGCCTCCGCCTTGTTGCTGATGACGGCGGCAATGCGCGCGCCGAAGCGCTCGGCCCAGCGGTCGCGCTCGGCGGCGCGCACGATGGCCGCCATGTTCGAGCCGCCGCCGGAGATCAGGATCACGATGTTCTTCATGGGAGGCCGGGATTATCCGTGTCCCGCCGACGCCGCCCGTCAACCCAGGCGCCGGCGGGCTTGTCGCGACGCGGACACCGGATCGCAGCACGACCGTGCTAAAACTCGCAGTTCCGGAGACACCCCGCGTCTGCGGTGGACCGATCAACACAGCGAGGCACGCATGGATTTGAGCTTCACACCCGAAGAACAGAAGTTCCGCGAAGAAGTTCGCGCATGGGTCAAGGACAACCTCCCCCAGGAGATTTCGCACAAGGTGCACAACGCGCTCGAACTGACGCGCGACGATCTGCAAGGCTGGGCCAAGATCCTCGGCAAGAAGGGCTGGCTGGGCTACGGCTGGCCCAAGGAATTCGGCGGCCCCGGCTGGACCGCCGTGCAGCGCCACCTGTTCGAGGAAGAAACCGCACTGGCCGGCGCGCCGCGCATCATCCCCTTCGGCCCCGTCATGGTGGCCCCGGTGATCATGGCCTTCGGCAACGCCGAGCAGCAAAAGCGCTTCCTGCCCGGCATCGCCAGCGGCGAAGTCTGGTGGAGCCAGGGCTACAGCGAACCCGGCTCGGGTTCCGACCTGGCCTCGGTCAAGACCAAGGCCGAGCGCAAGGGCGACAAGTACATCGTCAACGGCCAGAAGACCTGGACCACGCTCGGCCAGCACGGCGACTGGATGTTCAACCTCGTGCGCACCAGCAACGAGGGCAAGCCCCAGACCGGCATCAGCTTCCTGCTGCTGGACATGAAGTCGCCCGGCGTCACCGTGCGCCCGATCAAGCTGATCGACGGCGGCGTCGAGGTGAACGAGGTGTTCTTCGACAACGTCGAAGTGCCTGCCGAGAACCTGATCGGCGAAGAGAACAAGGGCTGGACCTACGCCAAGCACCTGCTTTCGCACGAGCGCACCAACATCGCCGACGTGAACCGCGCCAAGCGCGAACTCGAGCGCCTCAAGCGCATCGCCAAGAGCGAAGGCGTGTATGACGACCTGCGCTTCCGCGACGAGATCGCCAAGCTCGAAGTCGACATCGTCGCCCTCGAGATGATGGTGCTGCGCGTGCTCTCGGCCGCCACCTCGGGCAAGAACTCACTGGACGTGGCCGGCCTGCTCAAGATCCGCGGCAGCGAGATCCAGCAGCGCTACGCCGAGCTGATGATGCTGGCCGGCGGCCCCTATTCGCTGCCGCTGATCCGCGAAGCCATGGAAGCCGGCTGGCAGGGCAACTTCCCCGGCGGCAACCCGGCGCTGGCACCGCTGGCATCGACCTTCTTCAACATGCGCAAGACCACGATCTACGGCGGCTCGAACGAAGTCCAGCGCAACATCGTGGCGCAAACCGTCCTGGGCTGAGGAGACACCAACATGGATTTCAATTTTTCGGAAGACCAGGACCAGCTGCGCGACGCCGTTCGCAAGTGGGTCGACAAGGGCTATGACTTCGAACGCCGCCGCGGCATCGAGGCCAAGGGCGGCTTCTCGCGCGAGGCCTGGGACGAACTGGCCGAGCTCGGCCTGGGCGGCCTGTACATCAGCGAAGACGACGGCGGCCTGGGCATGGGCCCGGTGGCCGGCATGGTCGTGATGGAAGAACTGGGCCGCGGCATCGTGCTGGAGCCCTTCGCCCAGACGCTGATCGCCGGCGCCGTGCTCGGCGGCTACGCCGACGCGGCCACCAAGGAAAACTGGCTGCCGCGCATCGCCGGCGGCCAGGCCCTCGTGGTGCTGGCCTACCAGGAGCGCAAGGCGCGCTACCGCCTCGACGTGTGCGAGGCCACGGCCGTCAAGTCGGGCAACGGCTACTCGCTGACCGGCGCCAAGAGCGTGGTGCCCGTGGGCGACGAGGCCGATGCCTTCATCGTGCCCGCCAAGGTCAACGGCAAGATCGCCCTCTTCCTGGTCGAGCGCAGCGCCAGCGGCGTCGAAGCCCGCGGCTATGGCACGCAGGACGGCGGCCGCGCGGCCGAAGTCGTGTTCGACAAGGCCGACGCCACGCTGGTCACGGCCGACGGCCTGGCCGCGCTCGAGTACGCGGTCGATGTCGGCATTGCCGCCACCTGCGCCGAAGCGGTCGGCGTGCTCGACAAGACGCTCGACGTCACGATCGACTACATGAACCAGCGCAAGCAGTTCGGCGTGGTCATCTCCAGCTTCCAGGCGCTGCGCCACCGCGTCGCCGACATGAAGATGCAGCTGGAGCTGGCACGCTCGATGAGCTACTACGCGACGCTCAAGCTCAACGCCCCGGCCGACGAACGTCGCCAGGCGCTGGCCCGCGCCAAGTACCAGCTGGGCACGTCGATGCGCTACGTGGCCGCGAACTCGGTGCAGTTGCATGGCGGCATCGGCGTGACCGACGAATACATCGGCAGCCACTACTTCCGCAAGCTCACGCAGCTCGAGCTCACCTTCGGCGACACGCTGCACCACCTGGGTGAAGTGTCGGCACGCATGCAGGACACGGCCGGCGTCTTCGCCTGACGGCTGTTTGTCGATAGCATCCAACGCCCGCCCGCCTTGCGCCGGCGGGCGTTTTCACTTGCGGGGCCCCAGCCCCCTGCCAGGAGAGAGACAGACATGCCTTCCCGCCGCACCCTGCTTGCCTTGGCCCTTGCCGGAAGCACCGCCGTCACCTTGCTGACCGGCTGCGCCACCTCCGCGCCCTCTTCCACCGAACGCCCGCCCATCGTCTTCATGCACGGCAACGGCGACTCGGCCGCGCTGTGGCAGACCACGATCTGGCGCTTCGAATCGAACGGCTGGCCGCGCGAGCGGCTGTTTGCGCTCGACCAGCCGACTCCCCTGGCCCGCGACGACGACGCCGTGGCCCAGCCGGGGCGCAGCTCCACCGCCGACTCGGCCGCGTTCCTGCGCGCCGAGGTCGAGAAGGTGCTGAAGGCCACGGGCGCGCCCAAGGTCGTGCTCATCGGCAATTCGCGCGGCGGCAACACCATCCGCAACTACGTGCAGAACGGCGGCGGCGCGGCCGTGGTGAGCCACGTGGTGCTGGGCGGCAACCCGGCGCACGGCATCTGGAAGGTGAAGGGCCTGCGCGAGAACAACGAGTTCTCGGGGCTCTCGGCCTTCATGCAGCAGCTCAATGCGCCCAAGGGACCGAACGGCGACGAGGTCACGCCCGGCGTGCAATGGCTCACGCTGCGCTCGGACACCAACGACAAGTACGCCCAGCCCGACGGCCTGTGGATCGGCGCGCCGGGCCAGCCGACGAACATCGGCTTCGACGGGCCGGCGCTCAAGGGTGCCACCAACCTCGTGCTGCCGCGCGTGGACCACCGCGAGACCTCGTTTTCGCCCTCTGCCTTCGCGGCGACCTGGCGCTTCCTGACCGGCCAGGCGCCGGCCAGCACGGCGGTGGCACCAGAATCGAAGGTCGTGCTCGACGGCCGCGCGACCGGCGCGGACAACCTGGCACTGACAGGCGCGCGCGTCACGGTCTTTGCCGTCGACCCGGCCTCGGGCGCGCGGCGCGGCGAGGCGGCGCACCAGCAGACGGTCGGCGCCGACGGCCGCTGGGGCCCGTTCAGCGCGCAGCCCACGGCGCGCTACGAGTTCGTGCTCGACGTGCCCGGCCAGGGCACCACGCACATCTACCGCAGCCCGTTCGTGCGCAGCAGCGGCGTCGTCAACCTGCGGACCGAGCGCCTGGCGCCGGCCGAGAGCAGCGCGGGTGCGGTGGTCGTCTTCACGCGCCCGCGCGGCTACTTCGATGCGCAGCGCGACACGATGAACTTCGACGGCCAGAGCCCGCCGCCCGGCGTGCCGGCCCAGGGCGCGGGGCAGTCGAGCTCGCGGCTGCGCATCGCGGCCGGCGCGCCGCAGCGCACGGTCAGCGCCGAGTTCAACGGCGAGCGCCTCAGCGGCCAGAGCTGGCCCGCCGCGCAAGGGCACACGACGGTGCTCGAGCTGACGTACTGAACGGCCATGAACGACACGGCCCCCTTTGTCCTGACGGCGCGCGACGCGCGCGGCGTGGTCACGCTCACGCTGAACCGTCCCGCCGCCTTCAATGCGCTGTCCGAGGGCATGCTCGGCGCGCTCGAGCAGGCGCTCGGCGCGGTCGCCGCCGATGACACGGTGCGCGCCGTCGTCATCGCTGCGGCGGGCAAGGCCTTCTGCGCGGGCCACGACCTGAAGGAGATGCGCGCCGAACCCTCGCTCGGCTACTACCAGCAGCTGTTCGACCGGTGCGGCGCGATGATGCTGTCGATCCAGCGGCTGCCCGTGCCGGTGATCGCGCGCGTGCACGGCATCGCGACCGCGGCGGGCTGCCAGCTGGTGGCGGTGTGCGACCTCGCGGTGGCCGCCAGCGACGCGCGCTTTGCGGTCAGCGGCGTCAACGTCGGCCTCTTTTGCGCCACGCCTGGCGTCACGCTGTCGCGCAACCTGGGTCGCAAGGAAGCCTTCGAGATGCTGGTGACGGGCGAATTCATCGGCGCCGAGGAAGCGCGCGAAAAAGGCCTGGTCAACCGGGTCGCACCGCCCGAAGCGCTCGATGCCGCCGTCGAGGCACTGGTCGCCAGCATCGTCGCCAAGCCCCGCACGGCGCTCGCGCTGGGCAAGGCGCTGTTCTATCGCCAGCTCGAGACCGGCATCGAGGCCGCGCTGGCCGACGCCAGCCGGACCATGGCCTGCAACATGATGGACGAGAGTGCGCTGGAAGGCGTGCAGGCCTTCATCGAGAAACGGCCGCCGGCCTGGAAGGGCTGAAAGAAAAAAGGAGGCCGAGGCCTCCTTTTTCTTGCGCGCCGGGTGTCAGATGTCGTGCAACCGGGACGACTGCGGCAGGTGCGCCATCAAAAACTCCATCTGGTCCGCCAGGATGCGGCGGTTGCGCAGGATGAAGTCTTCCCACAGGCTGGGCACATAGGGCGCGTACAGCAGCGGCATGTTCGCCTGCTCGGGCGTGCGGCTGCTCTTGCGATGGTTGCAGGGCTTGCAGGCCGTGACCACGTTCATCCACGTGTCGATGCCGCGCTGCGCGAACGGAATGATGTGCTCGCGCGTGAGTTCGTCTTCGTGGAAATGGCCACCGCAGTAGGCGCAGATGTTGCGGTCGCGCGAGAACAGCTTGCTGTTGGTGAGGCCCGGGCGCTGCGCGAAGGGGTTGATGCGCGGCACGCCCTTGGTGCCGATGATGCTGTTGATCGCGATCTGCGACTGCTCACCCGTGATCGCGTTGTGGCCGCCACGGAACACAGCCACCTGCGCGCCCACTTCCCAGCGGACTTCGTCCGCCGCGTAGTGGATCACCGCCTGTTCCAGCGATATCCATGACTGGGGCAGCCCTTGGGCCGACAGCTTCAAGACCTTCACACACGCCTCCTCGAAACGAGAAAAACACGCAGAGACCAGAGACTCGGAATGCGTCGGCGACTCACGCCAACCCACCCACTGCGTCACAATATACCGGCTTTGTGACAAATCGGCCTGATTTGCCCATACGACGGGCATCAGGCGCTATCAAAAAGATACTCTCCCATGCAGGTTTTCCGCGGCTTCCGACACCCGGGCGTAGCTCCGGCCTGCGCCCTCACGATCGGCAATTTCGACGGCGTCCACCGCGGCCACCAGGCCATGCTGGCGCTGTTGCAGACCGAGGCCCGCCATCGCGGGCTGCCCAGCTGCGTGCTGACCTTCGAGCCGCACCCGCGCGACTATTTCGCCGCCGTCACCAAGAAACCCGACCTGGCGCCGGCCCGCATCGGCACGCTGCGCGACAAGCTGACCGAGCTGGCGGCCTGCGGCGTCGACCAGACCATCGTGCTGCCCTTCGACGGCCGGCTGGCGTCCCAGTCGCCCGAGGCCTTCATCCAGAACGTGCTGATCGACGGCCTGGGTGCGCGTTACGTGCTGGTGGGCGACGACTTCCGCTTCGGCGCCAAACGCGCGGGCGACTACGCCATGCTCGATGCCGCCGGCGAAGCGCAGGGTTTCGACGTCGCGCGCATGAACAGCTACGAGGTGCACGGCCTGCGCGTGTCCAGCTCGGCCGTGCGCGAGGCGCTGGCCGAAGGCCGCATGGCCGACGCCCACACGCTGCTGGGGCGCCCGTACACGATCTCGGGCCACGTGGTCCACGGCCGCAAGCTGGGCCGGGCGCTGGGCGCGTCGTCGCCGGGCAAGGACGACGGTTTTCGCACCCTCAACCTGCGCTTCAAGCACTGGAAACCAGCCGCCAGCGGCATCTTCGCGGTGCTGGTGCACGGCCTGGCCGACCAGCCGCTGCCGGGTGTCGCGAACCTCGGCGTGCGACCCTCGCTGGACGCCAACGACGTCAACGCCGGGCGCGTGCTGCTGGAGACGCATTGCCTGGAGTGGCCCTCGCATCTGGGGGCCGAAGGGGCCTACGGTAAAATCGTGCGCGTGGAACTCCTGCACAAACTGCACGACGAATTGCGCTACACCAGCCTCGAAGCCCTCACTGCGGGCATCGCGAAGGATGGCCGCGACGCACGCGCGTTCTTCGCATCGACCCACGCCGAGACCCACCGCCAGACCACGCGCGACCGAATTTAGCCCTGCACGCCCCGTGCTGCCGCCCTTCGACAAGCTCAGGGCGAACGGCTATATCTTCCGCACCGACCGCTCAATGCAGTTCGGGCTGAGCCTGTCGAAGCCCCTCTGTTTCGCCGCACCCAACATGTCTGACGCTGCTTCCCCCAAAGATTACCGTTCCACGCTGAACCTGCCCGACACCCCCTTCCCGATGCGCGGCGACCTGCCCAAGCGCGAACCGGGCTGGGTCAAGGAATGGAACGACGAAGGCCGCTACCACCGCCTGCGCGACGCCCGCCACGGCGCGCCCAAGTTCATCCTGCACGACGGCCCGCCGTACGCCAACGGCCAGATCCACATGGGTCACGCGGTGAACAAGATCCTCAAGGACATGATCACCAAGGCGCGCCAGCTCGAAGGCTTCGACGCGCTGTACGTGCCCGGCTGGGACTGCCACGGCCTGCCGATCGAGAACGCCATCGAAAAGCAGTTCGGCCGCAACCTCAGCCGCGACGAGATGCAGGCCAAGAGCCGCGCCTACGCCACGGAGCAGATCGCCCAGCAGATGGTCGACTTCCAGCGCCTGGGCGTGCTGGGCGAATGGGACCATCCCTACAAGACGATGGACTTTGCCAATGAAGCCGGCGAGCTGCGCGCGTTCAAGCGCGTGATCGAGCGCGGCTTCGTGTACCGGGGCCTCAAGCCCGTGTACTGGTGCTTCGACTGCGGCTCCTCGCTGGCCGAGTTCGAGATCGAATACGCCGACAAGAAGAGCCAGACCATCGACGTGGCCTTCAAGGCGCACGAGCGCGAGAAGGTGCTCAAGGCCTTCGGCACCGACCACACGATCCTGGGCGACATCTTCGCCGTGATCTGGACCACCACCGCGTGGACGATCCCCGCCAACCAGGCGATCAACCTCAACCCCGAGCTCGAGTACTCGCTGGTCGACACCGAGCGCGGCCTGCTGATCCTGGCCAACTCGCTGGTCGAGATGTGCATGACGCGCTACGCGCTCGACGGCAAGGTGCTGGCCACGGTCAAGGGCGAGGCGCTCGGCGGGCTCGAGTTCGAGCACCCGCTGTACGACGTCGATGCGGGCTACCAGCGCCTGTCGCCCATCTACCTGGCCGACTACGCCACCGCCACCGACGGCACCGGCCTCGTGCACTCCTCGCCGGCCTACGGCGTGGACGACTTCAACTCCTGCATCGCCCACGGCGTGGCGTACGACGACATCCTGAACCCGGTGCAGGGCAACGGCAGCTACGCGCCCGACTTCCCGCTGTTCGGCGGCCAGAACATCTGGAAGGCCGTGCCGGTGATCATCGCCGCGCTGCGCGACGCCAACCGCCTGCTGACCACCGAGACCATCACCCACAGCTACCCGCACTGCTGGCGCCACAAGACGCCGGTGATCTACCGCGCGGCCGCGCAGTGGTTCGTTCGCATGGACGAAGGCGAAGGCGTGTTCACCAAGGACAAGGCGCCCAAGACGCTGCGCCAGACCGCGCTCGACGCCATCGAGCAGACCAGCTTCTACCCCGAGAACGGCAAGGCCCGCCTGCACGACATGATCGCCGGGCGGCCCGACTGGTGCATCAGCCGCCAGCGCAGCTGGGGCGTGCCGATCCCGTTCTTCCTGCACAAGGATTCGGGCGAGCTGCATCCGCGCACCATGGAAATCCTCGACCAGGCCGCCGACATCGTCGAGAAGGGCGGCATCGAGGCCTGGAGCCGCGTCACGGTCGAAGACATCCTGGGCGCCGAAGACGCACCGAGCTACACCAAGAGCACCGACATCCTCGAGGTGTGGTTCGACTCGGGCTCGACCTTCTCGCACGTGCTGCGCGGCACGCACCCCAACGTGCACCACGAGACCGGCCCCGAGGCCGACCTGTACCTCGAAGGCCACGACCAGCACCGCGGCTGGTTCCACTCGTCGCTGCTGATCGCCTGCATGCTGGAAGACCGCGCACCGTACAAGGGCCTGCTCACGCACGGCTTCACGGTGGATGCCAAGGGCATCAAGATGAGCAAGTCGCTCAAGAACGGCATCGACCCGCAGGAAATCAGCAACAAGCTGGGCTCGGAAATCATCCGCCTGTGGGTGGCCGCGAGCGACTACTCGGGCGACATCGCGGGCGACGACAAGATCCTCGCGCGCGTCGTCGACGCCTACCGCCGCATCCGCAACACGCTGCGCTTCCTGCTCGCAAACACGAGCGACTTCGACATCGCGAAAGATGCCGTGCCGCTCGACCAGCTGTTCGAGATCGACCGCTACGCGATGTCGCGCGCGGCGCAGTTCCAGGCCGAGATCCTTGCGCACTACCAGGTGTACGAGTTCCATCCGGTGGTGGCCAAGCTGCAGATCTACTGCTCGGAAGACCTGGGCGGCTTCTACCTCGACATCCTGAAGGACCGCCTCTACACGACGGCCCCGGGCTCGCTCGCGCGCCGCAGCGCACAGACCGCGCTGTGGCACATCTCGCAAGCCATGCTGCGCTGGATGGCGCCGTTCCTGAGCTTCACGGCCGAAGAGGCCTGGAAGATCGTGGGCACCGGCAAGCCGGGCGAGTCGATCTTCACGCAGACCTACAGCCAGTTCGCCGCACCCGACGAGGCGCTGCTCGCCAAGTGGGGCCGCATCCGCGAGATCCGCGACGGCGTCAACAAGGACATCGAGGCGGTGCGCGCCGAGGGCAAGGTCGGCTCGTCGCTGCAGGCCAACCTGCAGCTGAACGCACCGGCCGACGACCTCGCGCTGCTGGGCTCGCTGGGCGACGACCTGAAGTTCGTGTTCATCGCCTCGGCCGTGGCGCTGGCGGCGGGCGACACGCTGTCGACCGTGGTCACGCCGAGCACCGCGCAGAAGTGCGAACGCTGCTGGCACTACCGCGAGGACGTGGGCCACGACCCGGCGCACCCGACCATCTGCGGCCGCTGCACGAGCAACCTGTTCGGCGCGGGCGAATCGCGCAGCGTGGCCTGATGGCGGCCGCACGTTCCGCCTCGTCGGCCTCGCGTTCGCGCGGCGCCAGCATCTGGCCGTGGCTCGGGCTGGCGGCGATCATCGTGATCATCGACCAGTTCACCAAGACGCTGATCCTGGGCTACTACAAGCTCGGCGACGCGACCTACGTGACGAGCTTCTTCAACGTCGTGCGCGCGCACAACACGGGCGCCGCGTTCTCGTTCCTGGCCGACCATTCGGGCTGGCAGCGCTGGTTTTTCACGGCGATCGGCGTGGCGGCAGCGATCTTCATCGTCTGGATGCTGCGGTCGCACGCGGGCCAGAAGCTCTTCTCGTTCGCGATGGCCTGCATCCTGGGCGGCGCGATCGGCAACGTGGTCGACCGCATGATGCACGGCTACGTGGTCGACTTCCTGAGCTTCCACTGGGGCAACTGGTACTTCCCGGCGTTCAACGCGGCGGACAGCGCCATCACGCTCGGGGCCATCTGCCTGATCGTCGACGAGATCCGGCGAGTCCGGCGCGGCAAGTAAGCCAGTTCTAGACCAAAGGGGCCCACGGGCCCCTTTTTCTTTGGGCCGCACGCTGCGCCAGCGGCCCCGGGGTTCTCCCCACTTCCCTGCCCTGTCATCGCGAAGTCATACTGCGCCGGCCCAATGTAATCGATTACATGAACCCCACCACGGACCCCGCACGATGAGCATCCAAGCAGTAGCCGCCCAGGCTGGGGTCTCCGTGGCCACGGTCTCGCGCGCCTTCAATTTCCCCGACAAGGTGACGCCGGCCACGCGCGAACTGGTCGAGCGCGTGGCGCGCGAGCTCAACTACCTGCCCAACGCCAGCGCCCGCACCTTGCGCACCCAGCGCAGCCGCACGCTCGGCGTGGTGCTGCCCACGCTGCTGAACCCGACCTTTGCCGAATGCCTGCAGGGCATCGCGCGCGCGGCCGTCGCGGGCGGCTACGCGATCCTGCCGGTCACCACGGGCTACCGGCTCGACGAGGAAGAGCGCGCCGTCCAGCTGCTGCTGGCGGGCAACGTCGACGGGCTGATCCTCGTGGTGTCGAACCCGTCCACCTCGGCCGCGCTGCAGCGCCTGCAGGCCGCCGGCGTGCCCTACGTGCTGGCCTACAACCGGCACGCCGACCATCCCTGCGTGTCGGTCGACAGCGAAGGCGCGGTGGCCGATGCGGTCACGCGCCTCGTGCTGCTGGGCCACCGGCGCATCGCGATGGTCAGCGGCACGCTGGCCGCCTCGGACCGCGCGCAGCAGCGCTACCGCGGCTACCAGCGCGGCATGGCCGAAGCCGGCCTCGCGGCGCCGCCGCTCGTCGAAGTGCCCTTCGTCGAGACCGCCGTCGATGCGCTGTGCGCCGAGTTGCGCCCGTGCAGCCGCCCCACGGCGCTGGTCTGCTCGAACGACCTGCTCGCCATCCGCAGCATCCGCGCCGCGCACCTGAGCGGCCTGGTGGTGCCCGACGACCTCAGCGTGGTCGGCTTCGACGGCATCGCGCTCGGCGAAGACCTCACGCCCGCGCTCACCACCGTCGCGCAGCCCAACAGCGACATCGGCCGCCACAGCGTCGAGCTGCTGGCGCAGGCGATCGCCGGCGGCCGCGCGCTGCAGGCCGACGCGAGCCTGCTGCTGCCTCATGCCTTCCGAGACGGCGAGTCGTGCGCGAATGCGCGCGAAGACAACGACGCCGCACTGTCCTGACCTCACCACCCCTCCCAGGAGTTTTTCCATGTCCCTGCGCTTTCACCGACTCGCCCGCCTCGGCGTGCTGGCCGCCGCCCTCGTCGCCGCCGGCGGCGCCATGGCCCAGACCGCCATTTGCTACAACTGCCCGACCGAATGGGCCGACTGGGGCACCCAGCTCAAGGCCATCAAGGCCAAGACCGGCATCACCGTGCCGGCCGACAACAAGAATTCGGGCCAGTCGCTCGCGCAGCTGGTCGCCGAAAAGGCCAGCCCCGTGGCCGACGTGACCTACCTCGGCGTGACCTTCGCGGTGCAGGCCGCGAAAGACGGCGTGGTCGAGCCCTACAAGCCGGCCGCCTGGAAAGACATTCCCGACGGCCTGAAGGACCCCGCAGGCAACTGGTTCACCATCCACTCGGGCACGCTCGGCTTCATGGTCAACGTCGACGCGCTCAAGGGCAAGCCGGTGCCCAAGTCGTGGGCCGACCTGCTCAAGCCCGAGTACAAGGGCCTCATCGGTTATCTCGACCCCGCCTCGGCCTTCGTGGGCTACGTGGGCGCCGTGGCCGTGAACCAGGCGCGCGGCGGCACGCTCGACAACTTCAAGCCGGCCATCGACTACTTCAAGGCGCTGCAGAAGAACGAGCCCATCGTGCCCAAGCAGACCTCGTACGCGCGCGTGCTGTCGGGCGAGATCGCGATCCTGCTCGACTACGACTTCAACGCCTACCGCGCCAAGTACAAGGACAAGGCCAACGTCGCCTTCGTCATCCCCAGCGAAGGCACGCTGGCCGTGCCCTACGTGATGAGCCTGGTCGCCAAGGCCCCGCACGCGGCCGATGCGAAGAAGGTGCTCGACTTCACGCTGTCCGACGAAGGCCAGGCGATCTGGGCCAAGGCCTACCTGCGCCCGGTGCGCGCCAGCGCCATGCCCAAGGAGATCGAGGCGCAGTTCCTGCCCGCGAGCGACTACGCCCGTGCCAAGACCGTCGACTACGCCCGCATGGCCGACGCGCAGCGTGGCTTCTCCGACCAGTACCTGAAGGAAGTGCGCTGACCCGGCGCCGCGCGCGATGACACGCACCACCTCCTCCAACGCCTGGAACCCACGCTGGCGACTGCTGGCCTGCGTCGCGCCGGCGGCCGTCTTCTTCGCGGCCTTCTGGCTGCTGCCGGTGGTGCGCCTGCTCGCGCTTCCGGCCGACAAGGGCGCCGCCACCTACTTCGCGGTGCTGACCGATGCGCGCTACCTGCACAGCATGGCCAACACCGTCGCGCTGTCGGTGGCGGTGACGCTGGCCACGCTGGTGCTGGGCGCGGCGGTGGGCATCTACCTCGCGCGCCATGCCTTCCCGGGCAAGCGCATGCTGCTGTCACTGCTCACGCTGCCGCTGTCGTTCCCGGGCGTGATCATCGGCTTCTTCGTGATCCTGCTGGGCGGGCGCCAGGGCGTGGTGGCCGACCTGAGCGACGCGCTGGTCGGCGAGCGCATCACCTTCGCCTACGGCCTGCTCGGCCTCTTCCTGGCGTACCTGTATTTCTCGCTGCCGCGCGCCATTGCCACCTACGCCGCGGCGGCCGAATCGATGAACACGCAGCTCGAGGAAGCCGCGCGTTCGCTCGGCGCCTCGAAGCTGCGCGTGGCGCGCGACGTGTGGATGCCCGAGCTGGCGCCCACCACGCTGGCCTGCGGCGCCATCCTGTTCGCCACCTCGATGGGCGCCTTCGGCACGGCCTTCACGCTGGCCAGCAAGTTCGAGGTGATCCCGATCACCATCTACAACGAGTTCACCAACTACGCCAACTTCGCGCTCGCCGCGTCGCTGTCGATCTCGCTGGGTGTCGTGACCTGGCTGGTGCTCTTCGTGGCGCGCCGCTTCGGCGCCAACCCGGTCGCCCGATGATGAAGACCCCTTCGCAACCCCGCGCCCCCTTCCTGCTCGCCATCACCGTGATCGTGAGCCTCTTCATGATCGCGCCGATGCTGCTGTCGGTGATGGCCGGCCTCGTCAACAACTACAGCGCGGGCCTCAAGAGCGGCCTCACGCTGCGCTGGCTGGGCGAGGTGTGGGAGAACTACGGCGGCACCGTCGGCTGGTCGCTCGCGCTGGCCGTGGCCTGCGTCGTGTGCACCGTGCTGATCGGCGTGCCCTGCGCCTACACGCTGGCGCGCAGCCGCTCGCGCGCGGCGCGCATCTTCGAGGAACTGCTGACCTTGCCGGTCGCGGTGCCGGGCCTGGCGACGGCGCTCGCGCTCATCCTCGCCTACGGCCAGCTCACGGCCTTCCGCCAGAGCTTCGCCTTCATCCTCGTGGGCCACATCGTCTTCACGCTGCCCTTCATGGTGCGCACCGTAAGCTCGGCTTTCCAGCGCGACGACCTGCTCGCGCTCGAAGAGGCCGCGCGCTCGCTGGGCGCGAACTTCCGCCAGCGCTTCATGGGCATCCTCGTGCCCGCCGTGTTCCCCGCCATCGTGGCCGGCAGCCTGATGGTGTTCACGCTGTCGGTGGGCGAGTTCAACCTCACCTGGATGCTGCACACGCCGCTCACGCGCACGCTGCCCGTGGGCCTGGCCGACAGCTACGCCTCGATGCGCATCGAGATCGGATCGGCCTACACGCTGGTCTTTTTCGCCGTCATTCTTCCGGTGCTGTGGGGCCTGCAGTACCTTGCCAACCTGATGCAGAAACGCCATGGAACTTGAACGCATCCCCGTCGACATCTCGAACTGCGCGAAGACGTACGCCGACGGCACGCGCGGCCTGCAGCCCACCAACCTCAAGGTCGAGGCCGGCGAAGTGCTCGCGCTGCTCGGCCCCTCGGGCTGCGGCAAGACCACGCTGCTGCGCCTCATCGCGGGGCTCGAGGCGCCCGACGACGGCAGCCGCATCGTCTTCGGCGACCAGGACGTCACGCAGCGCCCGGTCGAGCACCGCGGCGTGGGCATGGTGTTCCAGAGCTACGCCCTCTTTCCGCAGATGACGGTGGCGGCCAACATCGGCTACGGCCTGCGCATCCGCGGCGTGTCGCCGGAGGAAGAGAAACGCGCCGTGGGCGAACTGGTCGACCTCGTGCGCCTGGGCGGCCTGGAGAACAAGCGTCCCGCCGAACTCTCGGGCGGCCAGCGCCAGCGCGTGGCCCTGGCGCGCGCCGTGGCCGTGCGCCCGCGCGTGCTGCTGCTCGACGAGCCGCTGGCCGCGCTCGACGCCAAGCTCAAGGAGTCGCTGCGCGACGAACTCGCCGAGCTGCTGCGCCGCCTGCACATCACGGCCATCCACGTCACGCACGACCAGCAGGAGGCGCTGGCCATCGCCGACCGCCTCGCGGTGATGCGCGCCGGGCGCATCGTGCAGGTCGGGCGCGGCGAAGACCTGTACCGCGCGCCCGCGCACCCCTTCGTGGCCGAGTTCCTGGGCCGGGTCAACCGGCTGGAGCGCGCGCCCGACGCCATCGCGCAGGGCGTTGTCCGACTCGGAGGGTCGTCGCTGCCCTGCCCCGCGCCCTGGCAGCAGCATGCGACGCTGCTGGTGCGGCCCGAAGACATCGAGGTCGGCGCGCCCCCGCCCGGCGAGGCGCCCGGCTGGGGCCGCGCCACGGTCGAACGCCGCACCTTCCTGGGCGACCGCGTGCAGCTGCACCTGCGCCTGCAGGACCAGCCCGTGCTGGTGGCCGACGTGGGGCGCGACAACCCCTTCGGACCGGGCGACGCGGTGGGCCTGCGCATCCCGGCCGACCGCCTGATGACCTCGCAGGAAACCCGCGCATGACCACGACAACGAATCCCAACACCTTCTTGGTCCAGCTGACCGACCTGCACATCCGCGAACCCGGCCGGCTGGCCTACGGCCGCATCGACACGGCGCCCTACCTCGCGCGCGCCGTGCAGTCGGTGCTCGCGCTGCGCCAGCCGCCCGACGCGGTGGTGATCACCGGCGACCTGACCGACTTCGGCCGCGCCGCCGAGTACGAACACCTGGCCGCCCTGCTCGCGCCGCTGACGATGCCCGTCTACCTGCTGCCCGGCAACCACGACGACCGCGACCAGCTGCGCCGCAGCTTCCCGGGCCACGCCTACCTGGGCACGGGCGCCGACACGCACGGCTTCGTGCAGTACTCGGTGCGCGTGGGCGCGCTGCGGCTGCTCACGCTCGACACCTGCGTGCCCGGCGCCAGCCACGGCACGCTGTGCGACAAGCGCCTGGCCTGGCTCGAAGCCCGGCTCGACGCCTGCCGCCACGAGCCCGTGGTGGTCGCCATGCACCACCCGCCCTTCGAGACGCTGATCGGCCACATGGACGAGATCGGCCTGCTCGAGGGCGCCGACGCGCTCGAGGCCCTGCTGCGCCGCTACACGAACGTCGAGCGCGTGATCTGCGGCCACCTGCACCGCGCCATCGACGTGCGCTTCGGCGGCACCATCGCCTCGACCTCGCCGGCGCAGGCGCACCAGGTCTGCCTCGACCTGGCGCCCGACGCCGCCTCGGCCTGGACGCTGGAACCGCCCGCCTTCCGCGTGCACGCCTGGTCCGCAGCCGGGCGCCGGCTCGTCACCCACCTGGCGGCCTCCGGCAGCTTCGAAGGCCCTTATCCTTTCCACGACAACGGAGCCCTGATCGACTGAAGCGTCTACTTGTGGAAAATGGGGCTGAAACGAATCAAAACGAAAACAAGAGAAAGGTCAGACCCCGCCCTCCATGAAGCACCTTCTGAATCTGCTTGCGGCCGTCGCCCTGCTGGTGTGGGGCACGCACCTCGTGCGCACCGGCGTGCTGCGCGTCTTCGGCGCCAACCTGCGCAAGATCCTCGTGCAGAGCATGCGCAACCGCTTCACGGCCGCGCTCTCGGGCATCGGCGTCACGGCGCTCGTGCAGTCGAGCACGGCCACGTCGCTCATGACCTCCTCGTTCGTGGGGCAGGGCCTGGTCACGCTGCCGGCGGCGCTGGCGGTGATGCGGGGCGCCGACGTGGGCACGGCGCTGATCTCGGTGCTGTTCTCGGCCGACCTCTCGTGGCTCTCGCCGATGTTCATCTTCGTGGGCGTGGTGCTGTTCATCACGCGCTCGGCCACCGTGGCGGGGCGCGTGGGGCGGGTGCTGATCGGGCTGGGGCTGATGCTGCTGGCGCTGCAGCTGGTGGTGGCGGCCACCGAGCCGCTGTTCTCGTCGCCGGCCGTGCGGGCGCTGCTGGCGTCCATCACCAGCGATGTGCTGCTGGAAATCACCCTCGGCGCCGCGCTCGCCATCGTGGCGTACTCGAGCCTGGCGGTGGTGCTGCTGGTGGCGGCCATGGCAAGCTCGAACGTGGTGCCGCTCGACGTGGCGCTGGGCCTGGTGCTCGGCGCCAACCTGGGCAGCGGCCTGCTGGCGGTGCTGACCACGGCACGCTCTGCCGTGTCGGTGCGGCAGGTGACGGTGGGCAACCTGCTGTTCAAGGCGCTGGGCGTGGCGCTGGTCACGCCGTTCGTGGGGCTGTGGGTGCGCTACGTGCAGCCCCAGCTGCCGAACCAGACGCACGGCGTGGTGCTGTTCCACCTGGCGTTCAACATCGTGATCAGCGTCGGGTTCATCGGTCTCACGCAGTGGGTCGCCAAGCTGGTGACGCGCATGTTGCCCGTGCCGCCGCAGCCCGTGGGCACGAGCCGGCCGCACCACCTCGACCCTTCGGCGCTGTCGACGCCTTCTCTGGCCATTTCGAACGCGGCGCGTGAGGCGCTGCACCAGGCGGACATCGTGGAGACGATGCTGATCGGCACGCTCGATGTGATCCGCAACAACGACCTGCGGCTGGCGCAGGAGCTGCGGCAACTCGATGACACGGTGGACGAGCTGTACTCGGCGATCAAGTACTACATGACGCGCATCTCGCGCGAGGCGCTGGGCGAAGAGGAAAGCCGGCGGTGGACGGACATCATCAGCTTCACGATCAACATGGAGCAGATCGGGGACATCATCGAGCGGGTGATCATCGATATCGAGGACAAGAAGATCAAGCCGCAGCGCAACTTCTCGGAAGCGGGGATGGCGGAGATCGTCGAGTTGCACCAGCGGCTGGTTGCCAATCTGCGGTTGAGCATGAGTGTGTTCTTGAACGGCAATGTGCGCGACGCGCAAAAGCTGCTGGAAGAAAAAGCACGGTTTCGCGATCTGGAGCGGGCCTATGCAACAACCCATCTGGATCGGTTGTCGGATCGGACTACTTTGAGCATCGAGACGAGTTCGCTGCACATTGACTTGATCAGCGATTTGAAGCGGATCAATTCGCATATCTGTTCGATTGCTTATCCGATTCTTGAATCGGC
Source organism: Variovorax boronicumulans (assembly GCF_009811375.1). Taxonomy (NCBI): domain Bacteria; kingdom Pseudomonadati; phylum Pseudomonadota; class Betaproteobacteria; order Burkholderiales; family Comamonadaceae; genus Variovorax; species Variovorax boronicumulans. The sequence goes on along the minus strand of NZ_BKDH01000001.1, from coordinate 236,925 downwards.
TGGGGCGTTGGCGCCTAGCCGGCTTCGTGAGTCGCGGCTTGGGAAGATCGAGGGTTAGTCTTTTTGCTTCCCGAGGCCGGGTCTCGCCCCGGCTGGCGACTCACTTTCTTTGCTTCGCCAAAGAAAGTAAGCAAAGAAAGGCGACCCTGCTGTCTGCGTCCCTCCGCTTCGCTGCGGGCAACCTGCGGTGCTCACGTTTCGCGGGGTCTCGCCCAAACTCGCTTCGCTCAAACAAGGGCGAGCCCTGATCCGCGAAACGCTGCGCTCCTCGGCGCATACAGAAGGGGTGGGGAACCTCACAGGCCTTTGCTTCGCTCGGCCTGGGAACACCGCAAGGCTCTGCCTCGTTTACCAGAAGTCTCCTAAAAGGCCGGCAATGCTCGGGGCTCCGAAGGAGTTCGACATGACCATTGTTCTGCCGCAAAGCGCGGTCGCCGCGTCGCTCGGGGTGCAGCAACTTGCCACCGCGTTCAGTCCGGCGTTTTCGCATCTGCGCATTCTTCGCAACCTCATCATCCCGATGCCCTCCGGTTGCGCGGTGCCCACGGCGCGCATCGATGCGGTGATCGTGTGCGAGACGGGTGTCTACCTGTTCGAGATCAAGGCCTGGCGCAACGCGTTCGTCTATCGCAAGAAATCCGACGAGGCGCCGCCGCGCTGGTTTCTGCGGCTGCAGGGCTGCACACGGGCGCGTGAAGTGAAGGACCCGGCCTGGCAGGGCGGGCGCAAGACGACGCAGTTGCGCAGCCTGCTGCCGGACGACCTGCGGCTGCAGTACTTCGTGCTGCTGCCGTGCGAAGGCGTGGAGCTGGAGGGCGTGATGCCGGCTGCGGTGATCACGCAGCAGGACCTGCCGTACATCGCGCGCCTGGTGCGCAACAACGGGCGCACGGCACGCACGTACCCGCTGCTCGACGCGCGGGCGGTCGATCGCACGGTGCAGCGGCTGCTGGAGATCCAGGGCGACCTGTCGCTGGAGACGCATGCGCAGAACTGCCGCGAACGGATCGAACGGCCTGCGGTGTCGTGGCCGGCGGTGAACGCGATGGGGTTGCAGTAACGACTGCTCACCAACCGGCCCTGCGCGCGGGAGGGCGTCCCACATTCCTCCGACATTGGTGAAGACCATGCGGTGATGACGATTCCTCCCAAGTCCCTCGCGGCCCTTGCCGCGCTGTGCCTCGCGATGGCAGCCTGCCCGGCACAGGCCGCCGACCCGTTCACCGTGCAGGACATCCGCCTCGAAGGCCTGCAGCGCGTCGAAGCGGGCACGGTGTTCGCAACCCTCGGCCTGAAGGCCGGCGACATGTACAGCGACGACCGCGGCAGCGCGGCGATCCGCGCGCTGTTCGACCTCGGACTGTTCAAGGACGTGCGCATCGACGTGAATGGCCAGGTGCTCGTGGTCATCGTCGAAGAGCGCCCCACCGTGGCCGATGTCGACTTCGCGGGCACCAAGGAGTTCGACAAGGCGGCACTGCAGAAGGCGCTGCGCGACATCGGTCTGGCCGAAGGCCGGCCCTTCGACAAGGCGCTGGCCGACCGTGCGGAGCAGGAGCTCAAGCGCCAGTACATCGGCCGCAGCCTCTACAACGCGCAGGTGGTCACCACCGTGACGCCGCTGGAGCGCAACCGCGTCAACCTCACGTTCAGCGTGACCGAGGGCGAGCCGGCGCGCATCACGCGGGTGCGCGTGGTGGGCCAGCAGGCTTTCGACGAACGCACGCTGCTCGACCTGTTCGACCAGGACAGCGGCGGCTGGCTGGCCTGGTACACGAAGTCGAACCAGTACGCGCGCAGCAAGTTCGACGCCGACCTGGAAACGCTGCGCTCGTTCTACCTGACGCGCGGGTACCTCGAGTTCCGCATCGAGTCGACGCAGGTCGCGATCTCGGCGGACCGGCAGACGCTGGAGCTCACGGTGAACATCAGCGAGGGCGAGAAGTTCGCGGTGGCCGGCGTGAAGCTGGCGGGCAACTACCTGGGGCGCGAGGACGAGTTCAAGTCGCTCGTCACCGTGCGCCCCGGCGCGCCCTACAACGGCGAGGACGTGGCGGCCACCACCAAGGCCTTTGCCGACCACTTCGGCACCTTCGGCTACGCCTTCGCGCGCGTGAAGGCCGAGCCCGAGATCGACCGCACCCGGCGCCGCGTCGTGATGGTGCTGAACGCCGAGCCGGGGCGGCGCGCCTATGTGCGGCGGCTGAACATCGGTGGCAATGCGCGCACGCGCGACGAGGTGATCCGGCGCGAGTTCCGCCAGTACGAAGGCGCCTGGTACGACGGCACGAAGATCAGGCTCTCGCGCGACCGCGTCGACCGGCTGGGCTTCTTCACCGACGTGAACGTCGAGACCGCCGAAGTGCCGGGAAGCAACGACCAGGTCGACCTGAACGTCACCGTGGCCGAGAAGCCCACGGGCTCGCTGCAACTCGGCGCGGGCTACTCGTCGACCGACAAGATCTCGCTGAGCTTCGGCATCACGCAGGAGAACGTGTTCGGCTCGGGCAACTACCTGGGGCTGCAGGTCAACACCAGCTCGTACAACCGCTCGGTGTCGCTCACGGCCACCGACCCGTACTTCACGAAGGACGGCATCTCGCGCACCTTCAACCTGTTCCACACCACCACGCGGCCCTACTACGAGGCCGACGGCAACTACAAGCTCGCGAGCGACGGCGGCTCGGTGCGCTTCGGGCTGCCGGTGAACGAGCTGGACACGGTGTACCTGGGCATCGGCGTGGAGCGCTACTCGTTCACGCCAGGCACCAACGGCTCGTACACGCTGGTCAACGGCTCGTACGTCTACACGGCCACGCCGCAGGCCTACCTCGACTACTTCCAGTGCACCGGCACCGCGCCGAGCGTGGTGTGCGCGGGCAGGAACGTGGTGGGCATCCCGGCCACTGTGGGCTGGTCGCGCGACGACCGCGACAGCGCCCTGGTGCCCACGCGCGGGCGCCTGCAGAGCGCCAACCTCGAGCTGGGCGTGGGCAGCGAGTTGCGCTACCTGAAGACCAACTACCAGTACCAGCAGTACGTGCCGCTGTCCAGGCAGTACACGCTGGCCTTCAACGGCCAGCTCGGCTATGCGAAGGCGCTGGGCGGCAGCAGCTTCCCGATCTTCAAGAACTTCTATGCGGGCGGACTCGGCTCGATCCGCGGCTTCGAGCAGAACTCGCTGGGCCCGACCGACGCGGTCACCGGTGGTTCGCTGGGCGGCACGCGCAAGGCGATCTTCAACATGGAGCTGACCACGCCCTTCCCCGGCGCGGGGAACGACAAGTCGCTGCGCCTGTACACCTTCTTCGATGCGGGCAACGTGTTCGCCGAACGCACGGCCAGCATGACCGACGCGCAATGGAAGGCGCAGAACCGCCTGCGCGCCTCGGCCGGCCTGGGCATCAGCTGGATCTCGCCGCTGGGCCCGCTGCGCCTGGCGTACGCGGTGCCGATCGTCTACCAGAAGGAGGACACGGCCAACGGCATCGCGGCCGACCGCACGCAGCGCTTCCAGTTCCAGATCGGCACGTCCTTCTGAACCGGACCGCACGCGCCATGAGCCGCATCCTGCTGGTGGAAGACGGACGCGAGATCGCGTCGCTGCTGCTGGGCCCGCTGCAGCGCGCAGGCCACGAGGTGGAGCAGCTCGGCGACGGCGCTGCCGCGCTCGAGCGCATCCTGCATGCGCCGCCGGCGCTCACGCTGCTCGACGTGGTGCTGCCGCGCATCGACGGGCTGCAGGTGATCGCGCAGGTGCGCGCGCGCAGCGACCACCCGATCATCGTGCTGACGGCGCGCGCGCACGAGGCCGACCGGCTGCGCGGCTTCGACCTGGGCGCCGACGACTATGTCTGCAAGCCCTTCTCGCCGCGCGAGGTGGTGGCGCGCGTGCACACGGTGCTGCGCCGGCGCGCGCCGCCCGACCTGAGCGTGGGCATGGCCTCCCCGGCCGTGGCCTTCGACAGCGCGCTGGGCCATGCCTGGCTGGAGGGGCGGGCCCTGGCGCTCACGCGCCGCGAGCTGCTGTTGCTGCGTGCGCTGTCGCGCGAACCGGGCCGCGTGTTCACGCGCGCCAGGCTGCTTGAAGCGGCCTTCCCCGAGGCGCTCGACGTGAACGAGCGCGCGGTCGACGGGCACATCAAGAACCTGCGGCGCAAGCTCGCGGCCGTGTCGCCCTCGCACGGCTGGATCCGTTCGGTCTACGGCGTGGGGTTCAGCTTCGCACAGCGGCCGGGCTGAGCGCGGGCCTGGCCTTGCATGCGCCGTGGCCGCGCGGCCCGCGGCCTTCGCTGGCCCTTTGCATGATCGGCGCCAGCGTCGACAGGCTGGCGTGGCGCACGGCCGCCTGCCGTGCCTCCGCGCAGGCGCCGCGTGCCGCGACGCCGATGCCCAGCGCCAGGCTGCACAAGGCCAGGCCGCCCGCGCAGGCGTGGGCCAGCGCGCGCGGCGTGACCCGCCCATCGGCGGGCGCAACGAACGGGAGCGGCATGCGCAACACCGCTCAGCCTTCCGTGCGCGGCGGCACCAGCGCGCGGATGCGGGCAAGGCCCTCGGGCGTGCGCGGCCGCATCGGCCGCACGCCGCCCGCCGGCATGGGGCCGCTGCCCGGCGGCGGCGGGCGCTCGGTCACCGGGCGCGCGGCGGGGTCGACCACCAGCGTGAGCAGCGCGACGTAGCGCCGGCCCTCCTCGCGCACCGCGCCCAGCACCGTGTCGCCGGCCCGCAATGCGATGCCGTCGGCGCTGTTGAGCGTGTCGCGCAGCCGCGCGCGCTGGTAGCTGGAGACCTGCGTGTAGAGGAACTCGCTGAGCGCATCGGGCAGGAAGAACTGCGTCGTGAGCACGGCGCGCTCGCGGTGGTGCACCTTGACGTGGATGTGCGTGGTGCGCCCCGCATACCAGCCCGGGTAGAGCGTGGCGAACGTGGCCTGGCCGTCGCGGTCGGTGCGCTGGCTGCCGCGCAGGAAGGCCTGGCCCTCGAAGCCGCGCGTGCGGTCGTCGCCCTGCCCGCTGAAGCCGGAGTAGTTGCCCTGCGCGTCGCAGTGCCACAGGTCGGTGCGCAGGCCGCGCAGCGGCCGCCCGGCGGCATCGAGCACGCGCAGGCGCACATCGAGCGGCACGCCCTCGCGGCCGTCGGTCAGGTCGGTGCGGAAGTTCGCGAGGTCCAGGTAGTACGGGCCCTCGGTGGTCTGGGCGGTCAGCGGGAGCTTCTGCGCTGCTGCAACGGCCACGGGTGCAGACGCGGCCAGGCCGGCCGCGCCGACCGCAGCAAGCAGGCCCCGGCGCCCGATCGCTTCATCGGCCATGGGCGGCCTCCTTCCTGGCAGGCGCGCGCACGCCCGAAGCCCGGGCCTCGGCCCAGACCACGAGCAGCGTCCACACATGCGCGACGCCCCAGAACAGCGCCGCCAGCAGGAACAGCAGCAGGTCGATGTCAGCATCGCCCGGAGGCGTGGACGGCGGCGCGGCGTGCCCCGGTGGGGCCCAGGCGAGCGCGGCGACGGCCAGTGCGCGGAAGGCGGAGGTGGGAGGAGCGCGATGCGTGTCCGGTGTCATGGCGGGCATCGTGCGATCCGAATCGGGAGAAATGTGGGAGAGGCACGCAAGGACGCGTCTCCCAGATTCCTCCCCAATCGGGCGCCATGATCGGCGGCTTGCCCATGCCATCCCCGCCCCCGAAACGCATGCCGCAGAATGCGGCCATGCCTCCGCCGCCGAGCCCATGCCGCGCCTGACCCTCTCCCGCAAGATCTTCCTGGCCCTGGCCGCCCTGCTGATCGTGCTGCTGCTGAGCTTCGTGGGCTTCTCGATCGTCGCGCTGCAGCGGGGCCTGGGCGCCTACGTGGCCGAGATCGAGATCCGCCGCATGGACTGGCTCTCGCAGCTCCTGCTGAAGCACTACACCGCCAACGGCGACTGGAAGAAACTGCGCGACAACGACGACGCCTGGCACCGCCTGCAGCTGGGCCAGTCGGCGATGGTGATCGACGGCGCCGCCACACCCGACGACCGGCGGCTGCCGCCCTGGTACGAGCGCCGTGCGCCCGGCACACAGGGCGACGGCGCGCCGCCGGCAGAACCGTCCAGCGGGCTCTCGTCCACCGCCTCGCCCCCGCCGCCGCAGCTCGACCTGCTGCCCCGCCGCTTCCTGATGCCGCCGCCGGGCTTCTTCCCCGGCCTGGCCGGCCCGCCCGACTCGATCTTTCGCCGCCTCGCCGTGCTCGACGCCCACGGCGCGCTCGTGGTCGGCGCGACCATCGACCCGGAGAACGCCGCGCGCCGGCCGATCCGCCACGGGCGCACCGTCGTCGGCTACCTCGCGCTCGCGCCGATGCAGGGCCTGGAGAGCGAGGCCGACCGCGCCTTTCTCGCCCGGCAGTCCGGCGTGATCGCGCTCACCGGGCTGTGCGGCCTGGCCTTTGCGCTGGTGCTGTCGTGGCTGCTGGCGCGCCGCTGGTTCCAGCCGATCGACGCGCTCACGCAGGCCGCACAGGACGTGGCGCGCGGGCGGCTCTCGACGCGCGTCGCGGTCCACGGCTCGGACGAGCTCGCGCTGCTGGGCAAGACCTTCAACGACATGGCGCAGCGCCTGGACACGGCCGAGGCCTCGCGCCGCGCCTGGCTGGCCGATGCGGCGCACGAGCTGCGCACGCCGCTGGCGGCCATGCGCGCGGAGATCGAGGCGCTGCAGGACGGCGTGCGCAGCTTCGACGAACGCACCGCGCTGCGCATGCACCGGCAGGTGATCCGCCTCGGCCAGCTGGTCGACGACCTGCGCAGCAGCATGCGCGAGCCCCAGAGCGACCTGCTGAAGGCGCCGGTGTACCCGCTGTCGCTGCTGAAGGAGGCGCTCGACCACACGCGCGACCGCTTCGCGCAGCGCGGCATCGCGCTCGACCGCGACGCCCTCGACCGCATCGCCGCCTCGGCCCAGCCGGTGATCGACGGCGATGCGCACCGGCTGCACCAGGTCTTCATGAACCTGCTGGAGAACACGCTGGCCTACACCGACGCCGGCGGCCAGCTCCGCATTGGCGTGACTATGGAGGGCGCGTGGACGGGCAATTGCCTCACGCTGGTGTTCGACGACAGCACGCCGGGCGTGCCCGAGGAAGAAATTCCGCGCCTCTTCGACCGCCTGTTTCGCGGCGAGACCTCGCGCAGCCGCGCGCTGGGCGGCTCGGGCCTGGGCCTGTCGATCTGCCGCGCGACCCTCGAGGCGCACGGCGGCAGCATCGAGGCGGCGCCTTCGCCACTGGGCGGGCTGCGCATGACGATCACCCTTCCGCTGGCAGCTTCCGCATGACACGCATCGTGATCGTCGAGGACGAACTCGACATCGCCTCCGTGGTGCAGGACTACCTGCGCCACGCCGGCTACGACACCGAGCACTTCGCCGATGGGCAGAGCGCGCTCGAACGCATCGTCGCCGCACCGCCCGACCTCACGCTGCTCGACATCATGCTGCCGCGCCTCGATGGCATCGAGGTGCTGCGCCGCGCGCGCGAACACACGGCGCACCCGATCATCATGCTCACCGCGCGCATCGAGGAGGTCGACCGCCTGCTCGGCCTGGAGCTGGGCGCCGACGACTACGTGTGCAAGCCCTTCTCGCCGCGCGAGCTGGTGGCACGCGTGCGCGCGGTGCTGCGCCGCACCGCGCCGGCCGTGGCGGCGCAGGTCGCGCCGGGCGACGCACCGGGGCTCGTGCTCGACGACGTGCACTGGCGCGCCTCGCTCGACGGCACGCCGCTGAACCTCACGCGGCGCGAGTTCGGGCTGCTGCAGGTGCTGTCGCGGCACCCGGGCCGCATCTTCTCGCGCGCCCGACTGCTGGAGCTGGCCTACGACGACACGGTGGACGTGACCGAACGCGCCATCGACAGCCACGTGAAGAACCTGCGCCGCAAGCTCGGCGCGGTGACGCCCGCGCACGACTGGATTCGGTCGGTGTACGGCGTGGGCTTCGCGTGGGAAGCGCCGCCGCCGGCCTGAGCGGCCAGGCTAGTTTTGTCGAGGGGCTGCCGCGCGAATTTGCGTCGCCGTCTTCGCCCAGGTCTTTTCCAGCATCCGCGAAAGATAGGACGCCGACTCCCAGCCGACCTGCAGCGCGATGGACAGCACCGAGTCCCGCGTGGTCTGCAACAGGTACACGGCCCGTTCGATGCGCTGGCGCTGCAGGAACTCCAGCGGCGAGATGCCGTGCTTCGCGCGGAAGACCCGCTCCACCTGCCGGCGCGACAGCCGGTGCTGTTGCGCGAAGGCGTCGAGCGACAGGGGCTGCGCCAGATCGCGCAGCATCGTTTCGGCCAGCAGCTCGGCGACCCACAACGCCGGCGAGACGTCGCCCTCCGACAACGGGTTGGCGCTCAGGCGCGCGGCCTCCATCACGAGCGCGCCGCACAGCACGTAGTTCTCGCTGTCGCCCGCGCGGGTCGCTTCGAACATCCGCTGCGACAAGGCGCCCAGCGCGGTGCTGCCCGCGCGCATGCCTTGCGGGGGCCGCACGACGCCCTGCGCCCGCAAGGCCGTGGCCCACAGCGCCGGGTCGACGTAGACCGCGACATGGCTCTGGCCGGCGGTGAGCGTGGTCGTCGAATGCGCGCTGCCCGCCGCGAACCAGACGAAGTGGCCGGGCCCGAGGCGCTGCGCCTCGCCCTGCGCATCGCCCACGCTGAAGCGGCCTGCGATGGGCACGAACAGCATGTCGCAATCGTGCACGTGCGCGTCGGTGGCGTAGTGGTCGCGGGTGTTGGCGACCATCGACGCCTGGTGAGACAGCCGTTCGACGAACAGCGATTGGCGGGGCGGCGGGTGGCTGGAAGTCAGTGGCATGGCCGTTCCTTGTCGCATTCGAAGCCGCGCATGTCGCAATCGGGCGCACGCGTTGGCGCGCGCTCCACAGAATCGGAAGGACCACTCCTGCAAGAAGACCCCATGACTACTCAACCTCTGCGCCGCGCGCTCCTGGGCTTGGCCGCCGCCGGTGCCCTGTACGGGCCGACCGCCTCGTGGCCGGCCTCCGATCCGGCCTACCCGGTGAAGCCGATCACCATCATCGTACCCTTCCCCGCCGGCGGCGGAACGGACGTGATCTTCCGTTCGGTGCAGCTGCGGCTGCAGGCTGCGCTCGGTGTGTCGGTCATCATCGACAACCGCTCGGGCGCGGGCGGCACCGTCGGCACGGGCTTCGGCGCGAAGGCGAACCCCGACGGCTACACGCTGGTGGCCAGCACCACGACCACCATCGCCTCGGCCGATGCGGTGTACCCCAAGCTCCCGTACGACCCCCTCAAGGACCTGGTGCCGATCGGCACCATCGGCACCACGCCTTTCGTGCTGGTGGTCACGCCTGCGCTGGCGGCGCGCACGGTGAAGGACTTCGTCGGCTACGCCAAGGCCAACCCGCAGGCGCTCAACTACGGCAGCATCGGCAACGGCAGCCTGAGCCACCTGGCGGGCGAACTCTTCAAGCAGCGCACCGGCATCGAGATGACGCACGTGCCCTACCGCGGTGCCGCACCCGCGCAGGCCGACCTGATGGCAGGCCAGATCCAGGCGCTGTTCGACAACCCGCCCGCGCTGCTCGCGCAGGTGCGCGGCGGCCGCATGCGGGCGCTGGCCATCAGTGAACCGGCGGCGGGTTTCGCCGACCTGCCGACTTTCGAGGCAGCCGGCATCAAGGACTTCAAGCCGCAGCTCTGGTACGGCCTGATGGCGCCGGCCGCCACGCCGCAGCCGGTGGTGCAGCGCCTGCGTGCCGCGCTCGACACCGCGATGAAAGACCCGGCCCTGCGCACCGACATGCTGGCCAAGGGCGTGACGCCGTGGAGCGTGCGGCCCGAGGTGTTCGAGGAACAGATCCGCGGCGACATCAAGCTCTGGGGCGGCATTGCGCGCTCGGTCAACGCGAGGGCTGATTGACGATGGCTGCGATTTTTTCTGCGCCCGGTTGCCGGAACATCCGCGTGTTCGTCGGCCCCGATCCATCCGTCGGCGGCAACCCCGCGCCCGTTTGGCTCGATGCCGACGCGCTCTCCACCGCGCAGATGCAGGAGCACACCCGGCTCAGCGGCCATGAGTCCGTCTTCGTGCTGAAGCCGACCACACCGGCGCACCGGCTGCGCATGCGCTACTTCGTGCCCAAGCACGAGATGGAAATGTGCGGCCACGCCACGGTCGGCGCGCTGTGGCTGCTGCACCGGCGCGGCGAATGGGACGGTTCGCCCGTCGCGATCGAAACGCTCAGCGGCACCGTCACGGGCCGGCGCGTCGATGGCACGGTGCAGATCAGCCAGCCGCGTGCCACGGTGGAAGAGGTGACGCAACAGCGGCTGGTCGAAGACATCGCGCAGTGCCTGGGCATCGAGGTCGGGCAGATCGTGGGGCCGGTGCTCAACGCCGCCACCAGCCGGGTCAAGACGCTGGTTCGCCTGGCCGACACCGCGCAGCTGCACGCCTTGCGCGTCGACTTCGCGCGCGTCGAATCGCTGTGCGAACGTCTCGGGTCCACCGGGCTGTATCCCTATGCCATGTCACGGGACGAAACCGACACGGTCAGCGCGCGGCAATTTCCCAAATCTTCCGGCTACCCGGAAGACGCCGCCACGGGCATCGCCGCCGCCGCGCTGGCCTGGGGCCTGCGCCACCTTGGGCTGGTCGGCCACGAGGCGCTGTCGGTGACCGTGCGGCAAGGAGAAGCAATGGGTTCGCCCTCCGCGATCCACGTGGGATTGCCATGGGATGCGAACACGCAGGAAGGTTGCTGGGTCGGCGGCGAGGCCTGCGATGCGCAACCCGAAGACTTTCTGCTCGACCGGCTGTGCCCACCTGAAGTGGCGCGGGCCAAGCCATCGGGTACTTACGCCACATTCGCGAGGGCCGGCAGTCTGCTGCACACGAGCGGCGTGGTGGCGCGCGAGAACGGCCAGGTGATCACAGGCCGGCTCGAAGGCCCCGACGATGTGGCACGCGGCCAGCGGGCCGCAGTGGCGGCTGTCGGCGCCCTGCTGCGCGCAGCACAGGACGAACTCGGCAGCCTCTCGCGCGTCGTTCGCGTCGTGGCACTGAACGGCTACCTCCAGGCTTGCGGCGACTTCAAGGACCACGCCCAGGTGATGGACGCGGCCTCGGCGGCCCTGCAACGGATCTTCCCCGATGCCCCACTGCCGGTTCGCACCACCGTGGGCGTCGCGTCGTTGCCTCGCGGTGGTGTGGTCGAGGTGTCGATGGTGCTCGAGACGCGCGACTAGGGCCTGCCCTTGCCGGCCTTTTCCGCGCACGGCAGCGCAGCGTGCCCGCTCGTCACCACCGCCGAGGTGGCGGGCCGCCTCAGCCCCAGCGCGCCTTCGAGCATCCGCAGGATGGTCTCGCGGGCCAGGTCGAAGTCGGCTGGCTCCAGCGCCTGCTTGCCAAGCAGCATCCGCATCTGCCAGGCGAAGTCGGCGTAGGTCTGCGTCATGGCCCACAGCGTGAACAGCAGGTGCGGCACGGGCAGCGGCGCCACGTCGCCGTTCGCCATCCAGCGGTTCAGCACGGCCGCTTCGGCGCGGAAGGCTGGTACCAGCTTGGCCTCGATGTCGTCGGCGCATTGCGGCGCCTGAGAAATGATTTCCTGCGCGAACAGCCGCGAGCCCGAAGGGTGGTCGTACGAGAACTGCAGCTTCTGCGTGACGTAGCGCTCCAGCGCGGCATGCGGGTCGAGGTCGGCGTCGGCCAGGCTGTTGAGGTTCGACAGCCACGAGTCGAGCACGTCGTTGAACACGCGGCTGTACAGCGCCTTCTTCGAGGGGAAGTAGTACAGCAGGCTCTGCTTGGAGATGCCCGCGTCGGCCGCGATGTCGTCGACCGACACGCCGCCGTAGCCGTGCAGCGCGAAGCGTTCCTGCGCCACCGCGAGGATGGCGCTCTCGAGGTTCTGGCGGCGGGCCTGGCGCTTCACGGCGGGAGGACGCGCCGCCGTTCGCAGGGGTGGCGCGGCACTCATGGGTTCTTCATCCGCGCCAGGAAGCGCACCAGTCGCTCGTCGCCGCAGTGCGCGACGTTGAAGCGATACCAGGCAAAGGGCTGCGGCATGTCGCCGAAATCGGTCGCGGCCGCGAGCGGCAGGCCCTGCTTGCGCGCCTCCTGCAGCACCGCATCGCTCGATGGACGAGGCTCACAGCCGGGCGGCCAGCCTGCGCAGAGAAAGGGGCCGCCATCGGGCACGCACAGCGCCTGCAGGCCCGCGCCGGTCAGCAGCGACAGCGTGCGCTCACCGGCGATCTTCAGCGCGGTGTTGAGCTTCTGCAGGAAGCGCGGATAGCCGGCATCGGCCAGCACCTCGCAGGCCACGCGCTCTTCGAACTCGCTCGGCCCGAGCGTGGTGTGCAGACAGCGCAAGGCCGCATCGTCGACCCAATGCTGCGGCAGCAGCACATGTGCAAGCCGCAGCTTGGCCGAGAGCGTGGTCGACACGCCACCGACCTGCGCCACGCGCTGCAGCCCGTCCATCGCGGCAAGGCTGGGCGCCTGCAACGGCGAGAGCCCGCGCCAGGTGTCGAGCTCGATCACGCGCAGGTCGTGTCGCTCGGCCGCCTGCAGCGCCTGGTGCGCGCCCTGCGGGCTCATGCACACGCCCAGCGGATTGGAAACTGCCGTCGACAGGAACAGCAGGCGCTGGCGGCTTGCTGCAGGCAACATCGCGGCATGGCTGTCGAGCGCGGCGATGTCGACGCAGCCGCCGCGCCGTGGCACTTCGAGCATGCGACGGCCCAGCGTGCGGATCAGGCTGCGCAGCTGGCGCGGTGCGGGCGACTCGACCAGCACCGCGTCGCCGGGCTCGGTCCAGGCCTGCAGCAAACACATCGTGGCGCCCAGACTGCCCGCTGCCGTCATGACCTGCTGCGGGCCCAGTGCGGGCAATTCGACGCGATGGCGCGCGGCGATCAGTTCGCGCAGGCACGGCAGTCCGAAACCATGTCGCGTGCCGCTGTCCCATTCGGGGGCCGAGCGGGCCACGCGGCGCATGGCTTCACGCACCAGGTCGTCGCCACGGTATTCGGGGGGTGGCGGGCGGTCGTGGGCCGTGGCGGTGTCAGTCATGCGCGGCACCGCATCGGCGTCGTCGGTTGCCACGCGCGAAGGCCGGTGCAGCACGTAGTAGCCGCTGCCCGGCCGCGAGGCCAGCACCGAGCGCGCCCGCAAGGCGCTGTACGACTCGGTGACGGTGAAGGTGCTGATGCCCAGTTTGCCGGCCAGCGCGCGTACCGAAGGCATCTTGGTGCCGGGTGCGAGGCGCCCGTCGATGACGCGCAACTCGACGCCCACCACGAGGCGCTGCGCCAGCCCGAGGCCGGGCGCGGCTTCGTCCATGTCGCCCATCAGGCCCTGCATCCAACCGGCACCGGCGGGCGCCGGCTGGCGCAGCGCCGACGCGTTGCTTGAACTCTGCATCACCGGGTCTCCTTGAGAAACGCATGCGGCCTGTCTGGACAGGGTTTGCCCTTGGCAACTGTGCTGGGGAGTGCACCAAACAGCATGGTCGGCAGCGGCAAACACTTTCTCGTTCGCCGCGCCAACTGTGTATGGGCGGCACCCCTCGTTTGCTGAATCATCGCGACATTCGACCACTTGGTCAAACTTCATGAGGGCTCGATCTCTCATGTCGCACACGGTTACCCCACCACGACCTGGAGCTTGAAAGCCCATGAGCAGCACGATGAATCCCGTCGCGCCCAGCGCGCACATTGCCTCCGATGTGCGCGCCGGCCGTCTCGACCCCGCGCAGTACGCCAAGAACTTCTGCGACGCCCACCCGCCGCTGAACGTGGTGCAGGCCAACATCGAGGCCGAGCGCTGCTACTACTGTTTCGACGCGCCCTGCCAGACGGCCTGCCCCACGGGCATCGACATCCCGACCTTCATCCGTCGCATCGCCGACGGCAACCTGCGCGGCGCCGCACGCACCATCCTCGAAGAGAACCCGCTGGGCGGCATGTGCGCCCGCGTGTGCCCGACCGAAGTGCTGTGCGAGCAGGCCTGCGTGCGCAACAGCAACGAGAGCAAGCCGGTGGAGATCGGCCTGCTGCAGCGCCACGCGACCGATGCCTTCTTCGACGCGCCCGGCGCGCCGCTGTTCGTGCGCGCGGCCGACACGGGCAAGCGCATTGCCATCGTCGGCGCCGGTCCGGCGGGCCTGGCCTGCGCGCACCGCCTCGCGGTGCTGGGCCACGAGGTGACGCTGTTCGATGCGCGCCCCAAGCTGGGCGGCCTGAACGAATACGGCCTGGCCAGCTACAAGACGGTGGACGACTTCGCGCAACGCGAGATCGAGTGGCTGCTGTCGGTCGGCGGCATCGAGGTGCGCAACAACCAGGCACTGGGCCGCGACCTGCACCTCGATGCGCTCGCCACCGACTACGACGCGGTGTTCCTCGGCCTAGGCCTGGCCGGCGTGAACACGCTGGGTCTGGGCGAACAGACCGGCGTGCGCGATGCGGTGGACTTCATCGCCGAACTGCGCCAGGCCGCGTCGCCGGCCGACGTGGCCATTGGCCGGCACGTGGTGGTGATCGGCGGCGGCATGACCGCCGTGGATGCGGCCGTGCAGTCGCGCAAGCTTGGCGCGGAAGACGTGAGCATCGTCTACCGGCGCGGCGCCGAAGCCATGGGTGCCTCGGTCGACGAGCAGAGCTGGGCCAAGGAGAACGGCGTGCGCATCATCCACTGGGCCGCACCGAAGGCCCTGCGCGCCAAGGGCGGCGTGCTGCGCGGCATCGACTTCGCGCGCACCGTGCTGGTCGACGGCAAGCTGGTAGAGACCGGCGAAGCGCTAGCACTGCAGGCCGACATGGTGCTGTGCGCCATCGGCCAGAGCTTTGTCGCGACCGCGCTGGAAGACAGCGGCGTGCAGCTGCAAGGCGGGCGCATCAGCACCGATGCCGAGTGCCGCAGCTCGCTCCCCAAGGTCTGGGCCGGCGGCGACGCGCGCTTCGGCGGGCGCGACCTCACGGTCGAGGCGGTGGAAGACGGCAAGCAGGCCGCGCTGTCCATCGACCGCCACCTGCGCGCGGCCTGACGCGACAGCGCCCCCCCTTCCCTTCACTCCATTCATCCGTGCGCGCCGCGGCGCGACAGGAGCAATTCACATGGCAGACCTGAGCATCGACTTCGTGGGCATCCGCAGCCCCAACCCTTTCTGGCTGGCTTCGGCGCCGCCGACCGACAAGGAGATCAACGTGGTCCGCGCCTTCGAGGCCGGCTGGGGCGGCGTGGTGTGGAAGACCGTGGGCGAAGACCCGAACGTGGTCAACGTGCACGGGCCGCGCTATGCCGTCTCGTATGCGGCCGATCGGCGCGTGACCGGCTTCAACAACATCGAGCTGATCTCCGACCGGCCGCTGCGCACCAACCTCGAAGAGATGACGCGCGTGAAGCGCAACTGGCCCGACCGCGCGCTGGTGGCGTCGATCATGGTGCCGTGCACCGAAGAGGCGTGGAAGAACATCCTGCCGAGGGTCGAAGACACGGGCTGCGACGGCATCGAGCTGAACTTCGGCTGCCCGCACGGCATGAGCGAACGCGGCATGGGCGCGGCCGTGGGCCAGGTGCCCGAGTACATCCAGATGGTGGCCGAGTGGTGCAAGCACTACTCGAAGCTGCCGGTGATCGTGAAGCTCACGCCCAACGTGGCGGACATCCGGCCCGCCGCGCGCGCCGCGAAGAAAGGCGGCGCCGACGCGGTGAGCCTCATCAACACCATCAACTCGATCATGGGCGTGGACCTGGACGCGATGGCGATGTTCCCGCACACTGACGGCAAGGGCTCGCACGGCGGCTACTGCGGCCCCGGCGCCAAGCCGATCGCGCTGCACATGGTGGCCGAGATCGCGCGCGACCCGCAGACCGCCGGCCTGCCCATCTCGGGCATCGGCGGCGTCTCGACCTGGCGCGACGCGGCCGAGTTCATCGCGCTGGGCAGCGGTTCGGTGCAGGTGTGCACCGCCGCCATGGTCTACGGCTTCAAGATCGTGCAGGACCTGTGCGACGGCCTCTCCAACTTCATGGACCAGAAGGGCTACGCCAACCTCGAGCAGATGCGCGGTCGTGCGGTCGGCAGCATCACCGACTGGCAGCAGCTCAACCTGAACCACGTCGACAAGGCAGTGATTCACCAGGACCTGTGCATCCAGTGCGGCCGTTGCCATGTGGTGTGCGAAGACACCTCGCACCAGGCCATCAGCGCCACGAAAGACGGCATGCGCTTCTTCGAAGTGAAGGAAGAAGAGTGCGTGGGCTGCAACCTGTGCGTGTCGATCTGCCCGGTGCCCGGCGCGCTGTCGATGCGCACGCTGAAGGCCGGCGAGACGGATGCGCGCACCGGCCACCCGGTGGTGGGCCACTACGCCAACTGGACCACGCACCCCAACAACCCGATGCGCACCGGCAGCCCCGCCTGAACGGGATATCGAACAAGCGAGTGAGTGAGTGAGTGAGCAAGTGAATGACCAAGCCCGGCGCAGACCGGGCGGCGGCGGGAGGGGAACGACCACACGGCCAGAAGCACGACACACGTGCAGGAGAAAACCCACATGACGACCCCACAGCACGGCGGCGCACCCGCCGCAAACCTCTGGAACGAGGACCTGGCGCCCACCACACTGGCGCAGCGAACGTGGCGCTGGTACCACTTCGCCGCGCTCTGGGTGGGCATGGTGATGTGCATCCCCGCCTACATGCTGGCGGCCAGCCTCATCGAAGGCGGCATGTCGTGGGGGCAAGCGGTGCTGACCGTGTTTCTCGGCAACGCCATCGTGCTGGTGCCGATGCTGCTCATCGGCCACGCGGGCGCGAAGTACGGCATTCCGTATGCGGTGATGGCGCGCGCCTCGTTCGGCACGCGCGGGGCGCGGCTGCCCGCCTTGCTGCGCGCCATCGTGGCCTGCGGCTGGTACGGCATCCAGACCTGGTTCGGCGGCCAGATGATCTACACGCTCGTCGGCGTGCTCATGGGCCAGCCGCTGGGCGGCGACAAGCTGCCGATGCTCGGCATCAATGGCGCGCAGCTGGTGTGCTTTTTGATCTTCTGGGCCATCCAGCTGTACTTCGTGGTGCACGGCATCGAGTCGATCCGCCGTCTCGAAACCTACACTGCGCCGCTGAAGATCATCGTGTGTATCGCCCTGCTCTACTGGGCCGTGCAGCGCGCGGGCGGCCTGGGCCCGATCTTCGACCAGCCTTCGCAGTTCGAGGCCGGCGGCAAGAAGGCCGGCATGTTCTGGGCCGTGTTCTGGCCATCGCTCACGGCCATGGTGGGCTTCTGGGCCACGCTGGCATTGAACATTCCCGACTTCACGCGCTTCTCGCGTTCGCAGCGCGACCAGGTGGTGGGCCAGGTCATCGGCCTGCCCGCACCCATGGGCCTGCTCGCGATGATGGCCGTGATGGTCACCTCGGCCACGGTGGTCATCTACGGCAAGGCGCTGTGGGACCCGGTGGACCTGGCCAGCCGCATGACCGGCGCCGCGGTGCTGCTCGCGCTCATCATCCTGCTGATCGACACCGTGAGCGTGAACCTGGCGGCCAACCTGGTGGGCCCGGCCTACGACTTCTCTGCCCTCAACCCGAAGAAGATCTCGTACCGCACGGGCGGCTACATCACCGCCGGCATCGCCATCGTGATGATGCCGTGGAAGGTGCTGGAGACCACGCAGGGCTACATCTTCACCTGGCTCATCGGCTACTCGGCGCTGCTGGGGCCGGTGGCCGGCATCCTGATTGCCGACTACTACCTCATCCGCCGCAAGGAGCTGGACGTCGAGGCGCTCTACCGCGAGACCGGCGCCTACAGCTACGGCAACGGCTGGAACATGGCGGCCATCGTCGCTTTCATCGTCGGCGTGCTGCCGAACATCCCCGGCTTCCTGAACGCCGCCTTTCCGTCGGCCGTGCCGTCGATGCCCGAGTTCTTCAAGACGATCTATACCTACGCCTGGTTCGTCGGCGTGGTGCTGTCGGCCGTGGTCTACATGGGGCTGATGAAGGCGCGTGCGCCGCAGCTTCAGGGCCTGGTCCCGCCCCTCAAGAACCCCAGCTGAAGCAAGAAAGAAAAGGAACCCACGCCATGACCGTTCTCATTCGCGGTGGCACGGTGGTCAACGCCGATGCCGAGCACCGTGCCGACGTGCTCTGCCAGGGGGACAAGATCCTCCAGGTCGGCACCGACCTGCAGGTGCCGGCGGGCGCCGAAGTCGTCGACGCTGGCGGCGCCTACGTGATGCCCGGCGGCATCGACCCGCACACCCACATGCAGCTGCCCTTCATGGGCACCGTGGCGGCCGACGACTTCTTCAGCGGCACGGCGGCCGGCCTGGCCGGTGGCACCACCAGCATCATCGACTTCGTGATTCCCGACCCGCAGCAGTCGCTGATGGACGCCTTTCGCATGTGGCGCGGCTGGGCCGAAAAATCCGCCGGCGACTACAGCTTTCACGTGGCCGTGACCTGGTGGAACGACAGCGTGCACAAGGACATGGGCACGCTGGTGCACGAGCATGGCGTGAACAGCTTCAAGCACTTCATGGCCTACAAGAACGCGATCATGGCCGACGACGAGATCCTGGTGAAGAGCTTCCAGCGCTCGTTGGAACTCGGCGCCATGCCGACGGTGCATGCGGAGAACGGCGAGCTGGTCGCGATGCTGCAGCAGCAACTTCTGGCGCAGGGCATCCGCGGCCCCGAAGGCCATCCGCTGTCACGCCCGCCGATGGTCGAGGCCGAGGCCGCCAACCGCGCCATTGCCATCGCCGACGTGCTGGGCGTGCCGATCTACGTGGTGCACGTCTCGTGCGGCGAAGCGCTCGACGCCATCACCCGCGCCCGCGCGCGCGGCCAGCGCGTGTACGGCGAGGTGCTGGCCGGCCACCTCGTGGTCGACGAGAGCGCCTACCGCGACCCCGACTTCGCGCGCGCCGCCGCCCACGTGATGAGCCCGCCCTTCCGCTCGCGCGAGAACCAGGCCATGCTGTGGCGCGGCCTGCAGGGCGGCAACCTGCACACCACGGCGACCGACCACTGCACCTTCTGCGCCGAGCAGAAGGCCGCCGGCCGCGACGACTTCACGAAGATTCCCAACGGCTGCGGCGGCGTCGAAGAGCGCATGGCCGTGCTGTGGGATGCCGGCGTCAACGCGGGCCGGCTCACGCCCTCGGAGTTCGTGCGCGTCACCTCCACCAACGCGGCGCAGCTGTTCAACCTGTACCCGCGCAAGGGCGTCATCCAGCCCGGTGCCGACGCCGACATCGTCGTGTGGGACTCGAAGGCGACCAAGACGCTGTCGGTGAAGACGCAGCATTCGAAGAGCGACTTCAACATCTTCGAAGGCCGCCAGGTGACGGGCGTGCCCAGGCACACGGTCAGTGCCGGCCGCTGGGTCTGGCGCAACGGCGACCTGCGCGCCGAGCCGGGCACTGGCCGCTACCTCAAGCGCCCGCCCTTCGCGCCGATGTTCACCGCACTCGAACGCTTCAAGCAGCAGCACGCGCCCACGGCCGTGGCGCGCTGAACCCCCAAGGAGTCATACATGAATGCAGCAGTGGACACGCAGGTGCTGACGATCAACGGCGAGCGCCTGTGGAACTCGCTGATGGAACTGGCACGCATCGGCGCCACCCCCAAGGGCGGCGTCAAGCGGCTGGCGCTGACCGACCTCGACAAACAGGGCCGCGACCTCGTGGTGTCGTGGGGCAAGGCGGCCGGCCTGAGCATCACGGTCGACAAGATCGGCAACGTCTTCATGCGCCGCGAAGGCACCAACCCCGCGCTGCCGCCCATCGTGTCGGGCAGCCACATCGACACGCAACCCACCGGCGGCAAGTTCGACGGCAACTACGGCGTGCTGTCGGCACTGGAAGTGGTGCGCACGCTGAACGACCAGGGCATTCGCACCGAAGCGCCCATCGAGGTCGCGTTCTGGACGAACGAGGAAGGCTCGCGCTTCGTGCCTGTGATGATGGGCTCGGGCGTCTTCTGCGGCGCCTTCAGCCTGGAGCACGCCTACGCCGCGAAGGACACCGAGGGCAAGACGGTGCGCGAAGAGCTGGCGCGCATCGGCTACATCGGCGACCAGACGCCGGGCGACCACCCCATCGGCGCCTACTTCGAGGCGCACATCGAGCAAGGGCCGGTGCTGGAAGATGCGGACAAGGTCATCGGCGTGGTGCCGGCGGTGCTCGGCCTCTCGTGGTACGACTGCGTCGTCACCGGCATGGAGGCGCATGCCGGCCCCACGCCGATGCACCTGCGCCGCGATGCGCTGCAGGTGGCGACGCGGATCATGCAGGAGGTGGTGGCCATCGGGCTGCGCTACCCGCCCTACGGGCGCGGCACGGTCGGCATGGTGCAGGTGCATCCGAACAGCCGCAACGTGATTCCGGGCGAGGTGAAGTTCTCGGTCGACCTGCGCAACGTGAGCGGCGAACTGCTCGACCGCATGCACGGCGAGATCCTCGCCTGCGTCGAGCGCACGGGGCGCGAGACCGGGTTGGGCGTGACGATCGAGCGCGTGTCGTACTTTCCACCCTGCCCGTTTCACCCCGATTGCGTGGATGCGGTGCGCCGCGCGACCGAACGGCTCGGCTACTCGACCATGGACGTGGTGTCGGGCGCGGGCCACGACGCGATCTATGCCGCGCGGCTGGCACCGGCCGGCATGATCTTCGTGCCCTGCAAGGACGGCATCAGCCACAACGAGATCGAGGACGCGCAGCCCGACCACCTGACGGCCGGCTGCAACGTACTTCTGCACGCCATGCTCGAACGCGCGAAGCGCGTGGACTGACGCCCATACGTTCGCGGTGGCGCCGGCGCTGCCGTTACTGGTACGCCGCCAGCTCCTGCTTCGCGATCGCGTTGCGGTGCACCTCGTCGGGGCCGTCGGCCACGCGCAGGTGGCGCTCGTAGGCGTAGAAGTGCGTGAGCAGCGTGTCCTGGCTCAGGCCCATCGCGCCGAAGGCCTGCATGGCCCAGTCGATCACCTTCACGCAGTTGTTGGGCGTGAGCACCTTGATCATGGCGATCTCTTTCGCGGCCACCTTGTTGCCGACGGTGTCCATGCGGTAGGCCGCATTGAGCACCATCCAGCGCGACTGCTCGATGAGCATGCGCGACTCGGCAATGCGCTCGCGCCACACGCCCTGCTCCGACAGTGGCTTGTGGAAGGCCACGCGCGACACGAGGCGCTGGCACATCATCTCCAGCGCGGCTTCGGCCATGCCGATGGCGCGCATGCAGTGGTGGATGCGGCCCGGGCCGAGGCGGCCTTGCGCGATCTCGAAACCGCGGCCTTCGCCCAGCAGGATGTTCTCGACCGGCACGCGCACGTTGTCGAACACGATCTCGGGGTGGCCGAAGGGCGGGTCGTACATGCCCAGCAGCTGCATGTCGCGCACGATGGTGATGCCCGGTGTGTTCTTGGGCACGAGCACCATCGACTGCTGCTTGTGGCGGTCGGCGTTGTCGGGGTCGGTCTTGCCCATCAGCACGAAGATCTCGCAGCGCTCGTTCATGGCGCCGGTGATGTACCACTTGCGACCGTTGATGACGTACTCGTCGCCCTCGCGGCGGATGCTGCAGCGGATGTTGGTGGCGTCGCTGGAGGCCACTTCGGGCTCGGTCATGGCGAACGACGAGCGGATCTCGCCGGCCAGCAGCGGCGTGAGCCAGCGTTCCTGCTGCGCCTTCGTGCCGTAGCGCGCCAGCACTTCCATGTTGCCGGTGTCGGGTGCGGAGCAGTTGAAGATCTCGGCGCACCAGTAGCGCCGGCCCATGATCTCGCACAGCGGCGCGTACTCGACGTTGGTCAGGCCCGGGCCATGTTCCGACTCCGGCAGGAACAGGTTCCACAGGCCGCGCTCGCGCGCCTTGGCCTTGAGGCCGGCCATCATCGGCAGCTCGGCATAGGGCCGGCCGGCGCGGGCGTTGGCGGCCAGCTCTTCCTCGCGGCGCTTCTCGTTCGGGTAGACGTGCTCGTCCATGAACTTGAGCAGCTCGGCGCGCAGCGCGAGCACCCGGGGCGTGAATTCGAATTGCATGTCGTCTCGTCCTTCTTCCAATGTGCGGTCGAAGATACGTCGCGATGCGGATCGGGACGGTCGTTCGCGCGACAGCACGAACGCCGCCCTGAGCAAGTCAGCGTGGCGTGGGCAGCGCGGTCGCGAGCGCGGCCAGTGCCGCCACCACCTTCTGCACCGACTGCGCGGCACGCGCGTCCTTCAGCGTGCCGTCGGCCTCGAAGGCCTCGTTCGCGCGCCCGAGCGCGAACTGCTGCGGCGCCACCAGCATGGCGAAGGCCATCTGCAGGTACTGGCGCAGGAAGTTCATCGAGCGCAGCGCGCCCAGCGGCCCGGGCGAGGCCGACAGCAGCGCGGCCGGCTTGTTGGCCGTGGCGGCCAGCCCGCCCGCATGACCCTCGCCCGGCGGAATGCGCGAGAGCCAGCTGAAGGCGTTGATGACCAGCGGCGTGGGGAAGCCGTTGTACTCGGGCGTGACGATCAGCACGCCGTCGCTCGCCGCGATGGCGCTGCGCAGTTCGTGCGCGCCGGCCGGCACGCCCGAGGCGGCCTCGAGGTCACCGTCGTACACGGGCAGCGCCAGCGCGCGCAGGTCCATCTCCGTCACCTGCAGGCCCGCCGCGCGCGCGGTGGCCGCGGCCACGGCCGCCAGCCGGCGGTTGAGCGAGCCGTCGCGGGCGCTGCCGGGAATGATCAGGATGCGGGGACTGTCCATGCGGGGCTCCTTGCCGTGCGTTGAAAGAAGAAGGAAAGCCGCGCCGCACGCGAAGGGCGTGCGGCGCGGCGGTCGTCAGTGTCGCATCGAGAGGATCAGGCGCGCTGCGAGTCCAGCTGCTCGCTGTTGGTCACGACCTCCTGCGCCTTCATGTAGCTCTCGATCAGCAGCTGGTAGGGCGGGAACACGGCGCTGTAGGCCTCGGCCCATTGCGCGGCATCGTCGCGGTGCCAGGTCTTCTGCACTTCGGAGCACACGCCCGCGGTGTCGATCGGCACCACGCCGGCCTGCACCACGCGCGCCAGCGTGATCTCCTGCGCCATCTTCGAGTACGTGCCCGAGGCGTCGATCACCGCGAACACGCGGTAGCCCTCGTGCACCGCCGCGATGCTCGGGAAGGCCATGCACACGCTGGTGATGGTGCCGGCGATGATCAGCGTGCCGCGCCCGGTGGCCTTCACGGCGGCCACGAACTCGGGGTTGTCCCAGGCGTTGATCTCGCCCTTGCGCGCCACGTACTGCGCATGCGGCGCGTACTTGTGCACTTCGGGAATCAGCGGGCCGTTCGGACCCTGCGGCACCGAGGCGGTGGTGATGACCGGGATCTTCGCCAGCGTCGCGACCTTGGCCAGCGTGGTGACGTTGGAACGCAGCTCGGTCATCGGCATGTCCTTCACGGTCTGGAACAGCCCGCTCTGGTGGTCGATGAGCAGCATCACGGCGTCGTCGGGGTCGATGACGGGCTTGGCGCCGTTGAAGTTGGCGACGGTGTTCGGTGTGGTCATGGGGTGCTCACTTTCCTTGGGTCAGTTGCGTGTAGCTGGTGATCAGGTTGCGGTAGTCGGGGATGTGGTTGGAGAACAGCGTCCCCAGGCCCTCGATGTCGTTGCGCCAGTCGCGGTGCAGTTCGCAGGCCACGCCGAACCACGACATCAGCTGCGCGCCGGCGGCCGACATGCGGTCCCACGCGGCCTGGCGCGTCACGTCGTTGAAGGTGCCCGACGCGTCGGTGACGACGAACACGTCGAAGCCCTCGGCCAGCGCCGACAGCGCCGGAAAGGCCACGCAGACCTCGGTGACCACGCCGGCGATCAGCAGCTGCTTCTTGCCCGTGGCCTTCACGGCCTTGACGAAGTCCTCGTTGTCCCAGGCGTTGATCTGGCCGGGGCGCGGGATGTAGGGCGCGTCGGGAAACTGGGCCTTCAGCTCGGGCACGAGCGGGCCGTTGGGGCCGTTCTCGAAGCTGGTGGTCAGCACCGTGGGCAGCTTGAAATAGCTGGCGATGTCGGCCAGGGCCAGCACGTTGTTCTTGAACTTGTCGGGGTCGATGTCGCGCACCAGCGAGAGCAGGCCGGTCTGGTGGTCGACCAGCAGCACGGCGACATCGTTCTTGTCGAGACGGGTGTAAGGCTTGGACATGGGAGGCTTCCTTTGCGAGGTTGAATGCCGGGGAAAAATGGGTCCCGATGCATGTCCGTCAGCGTAAAAGCGCGCCCGAAAGTCCGGTAGTCGGCGAAATTCGCCTGCAGCGTTCCACCCGATGGACGATGGCAACACCCGTGCGCCGTGGTCGGATGAATTCGCGCCCGCCGGAGCCGATCCCTCGCGGCGGGTAAAATACCCCTACATGTCCCGCTGGTTTGCCGCTACCGTCCTCGCTTTCATGCTGTCCTGCTACGGCTTCGCCGTGCTCGCGCACGGGCTGGTCGGCGGCCACCATGTGACGTCGTCGTCCGGCGAACGCCAGACCGTCGCGACGCTCGCCGCCTCGCTGGCCGATGGCGGCGACAAGGACATCGGCAAGACATCGTCCGAAGACCCGTCCGCCATGGACGAAGCGGGCTCCGAGCACGCCGAACTGGTCGACGCCCGTCCCCACGCGCGCAACCTGCTGGTGCTGTCCGCGCAACCGCCGCGGCTGGGCTCCACCTCGGTGCTCTCGCCGCTGCTCGACCGGCCCAAGCGGCCACCCCGGCCCCACGCCCTCCTCGCCGCCTGAGGCCGCGCGGCGGCGAGCGAACGCCTGAGGACTGTTGCAGTCCGGGCGTTTGCGCTCATCCGATCCGGCCCGTCGCCCTTTTTGCGCGACGCCCCTGCCCCTTCTTTTCAGCCGTTCGACGGCCCCGCCGCACGTGTCATGCGACCCGTCCGGCCCTCTCTCTTTTTTCAGGATTTTTCGATGAACTCCAGCCAATCGGCCTACCCCTCCAGCTTCGGCGCACCGTTGGCCTCGGTCCAGGAACGCAACCGCGTTCTGCGCAACACCTACTGGCTGCTCGCGCTGTCGATGGTGCCCACCGTGCTGGGCGCCTGGCTCGGCGTGGCCACCGGCCTCACGCGCGCCATGTCGCCGGGCATCGGCATCATGGTGTTCCTCGGCGGCGCCTTCGGCTTCATGTACGCCATCGAGAAGACCAAGAACTCCGCCGCCGGCGTGCCCGTGCTGCTGGCCTTCACCTTCTTCATGGGCCTGATGCTGTCGCGCCTGGTCGGCAGCGTGCTCGGCCTGTCCAACGGCGCCAGCCTGGTCATGACCGCCTTCGCCGGCACCGGCGGCATCTTCCTGGGCATGGCCATGCTCTCGACGGTCATCAAGCGCGACATCTCGGCCATGGGCAAATGGCTCTTCGTGGGCGCCATCGGCCTGCTGGTGGTGGGCATCGCCAACGTCTTCATCCAGTCGAGCGCGCTGATGATGACGCTGTCGGTCGCCGCCATCGGCATCTTCTCGGCCTTCATCCTGCACGACCTGAAGCGCGTGAAGGACGGCCTCGAGACCAACTACATCTCGGCCACGCTGGGCGTGTACCTGAGCCTCTACAACGTGTTCCAGTCGCTGCTGGCCCTGCTGGGCATCGCCGGCGGCCGCGACGAGTAAGCGCACACAGAACGACAAGCAAGGAAGGAAACACCATGCGCCTCACCACCAAGGGCCGCTTCGCGGTCACCGCGATGATCGACATCGCCCTGCACGGCCGCTCGGGCCCCGTCACGCTGGCCTCGATCAGCCTGCGCCAGCAGGTCTCGCTCTCGTACCTGGAACTGCTGTTCGCCAAGCTGCGCCGCAACGGGCTGGTCGAATCCACCCGCGGCCCCGGCGGCGGCTACTCGCTCAGCCGCAAGGCCACGGAGATCACGGTGGCCGACATCGTGCTCACCATCGAAGACCTGGGCGCCAGCAAGATCCGCCCGCGCGCCGCCGGCTCGGACAACGAGCCCGGCCGCTGCGAGATCGACGACCTGTGGGCCTCCGTGAACCTGCGCGCCGTCGAGTTCCTGCGCTCGATCTCGCTGCAGAGCCTGGTCGACGAACAGAAGGCCAAGGGCGTGCAGCCCGCCACCAGCGCAGCCGCCCGCCGCACCACGGCCGTCGTCGGCTCGCCGGTGCGCAAGCCCTTCGTGGTCGACGCGCCGAACTCGGTGTTCGCACTGGGACGGCGCCACAGCACGAGCAGCTGACGGCGATCGGCGCGGCCGCTGCGCCGCGCCTTGAAAGACCGGGCCGCGCGACCTAGACTGAGCAGTGAGGGCACCCGCGGTGCCGGGGGCCAAGGAGCCTGCCATGTACAAGCGTGTTCTCGTCGCAACCGACGGCTCTTCGCTGTCGGACAAGGCGGTGGCCGCGGCCATCGACCTCGCGTTGCTGACCGGCGCCGAGCTGGTGAGCGTCAACGTCGCGCACATCCAGCCCTATGGCTATTTCGAAGGCTCGATGCTGCTGAACCAGACGGACTTCGAGGCCAACCAGAAACACGTCGAGCAGGCGGCCCAGCGCGTGGCCGATGCGGTGCGCGACACCGCCCTGGCCAAGGGCGTGCGCCGCGCCGACGCGGTGGTCATGAAGTCGAACCAGGTGGCCGAAGCCATCATCCACGCTGCCAAGAACCAGGACTGCGACCTGATCGTGATGGCCTCGCACGGGCGCCGCAGCCTGGCCCGGCTGCTGCTGGGCAGCGAGACGCTGCACGTGCTGACGCACTCGCACATTCCGGTGCTGGTGCTGCGCTGAACTGAACGAACGAGGCACCGCGCACGCAGTGCGCGGGGTTATCTGGTCGCGGCGGACTCGACGGTCTCGACGACCGTGCGACCGGCCGGCGGGCACGACGGCCCGGCATCGCGGCCGAAGCAGCGCGCGGCCTGCGTGCGCGCCTGGGCTTCCTGCGCGTGGCGCGCTTCGGCGGCCCCGACCTGGTAGTCGAGCAGCCACTTCATCAGCAGCATCATCGCGATCAGCAGCCCCAGCGCCACGCCCAGCAGGGTCGTGCGCCAGTTGCGCGGGCGCGCCGCAGACGGCGCGCGGGCCGGTGCGCTGCTCTCCATCGCGGTGAAGCCCGCAAGGCTGCGGGACGCACCACCGTCATGGATGCGGCGGCGGGGTGGTTCGGGGGTCGCGGAACGCGCGGACACCGAGGTCTGCGCGCGCTTCACGCGCGGCGCATGGGCAGTGTCCGAAGGCAGGTGGCGGGCAGGCATGACGGGGGCGATTATGAACGCCTTGCGCCCCCGGTCCGTGCGTCAGGCACCGACACCGAACGCCGCGTGGTACCGCACCTCGCCGACCGGCCACGCGCCGTGGAACGACACGGCCTGAAAGTATTCCGGCGGCACGCCCGGCAACACCAGCCCGGGCCGCACGACGAAGCCGAAACGGCCATAGAAGGCCGGGTCGCCCAGCAGCACGCAGCCTTGCGCGCCGACCGCGCGCAGGCCCGCCAGCGCGGCGTCCATCAGCAGCCGGCCGATGCCCTGCCCCTGGCGCGCGGGCGCCACCGAGATCGGGCCCAGGCCATGCCAACCAGTCGTACCGTCCGAGATCGCCACGGGCGACAGCGCCACATGGCCGACGATCTCGCCACCGTCTTCGACCACGAGCGACAGCGTGAGCTGGCCGGCCGCGCGCAAAGCGTCGACGATGAGGTGCTCGGTGCCGTCGGCATGCGGTGCCTCGGCAAACGCCGCCACCGTCAATTGCCGGATGGCGGCCTCGTCGCCTGGTTGCTCGGGGCGAACCACCGGCCCCGCCTCCGTCCGCCGCGCAGCCTCCACCTTCTTCTGCGTGTCGGCATCCACCAACGCCCGCATGGCGCGGAACAGGGGCCGGCTGCCGGTGTGCTTCTGGCCGTAGCCGAGGTTGAATTCGTAGTCGAAGTCCGGCGGGTTCGCGCCCTGGTTGTGCTGCAGCAGGGTCTCGAGCTTGTCGAGCGCCTTGACCGCCTGCGCTTCGGGCGTCTCGGCCTTTTCGTACTCGTCCCACAGCGCCAGGATGCCCGCGCGCAGCGGCGCATCGAGCGTGCGCGTGAGCACCTGCAGGTCTTCGCGCTCCTGCGCGCTCTTGTCGGGATGCGCGCCTTGCACGATGGCGGGAATGTCGCCGTGGATCGCCTCGCCCAGGTCGTGCACCACGCACATCTTCAGCACCTTGAGCAGGTCCAGGTCGGCCAGCTCGTCCTCGAAGGCCATGGCCATGAGGCACAGGCGCCAGCTGTGCTCGGCCGTGCTCTCGGTGCGGCCCGAGGCCGTGTGCGCGCTGCGCAGCACGCTCTTGAGGCGCTCGGCCTCGCGAAGGAAGTCCAGCCTTCCCCTGATCTGATCGATGTCCATCTCGCCGTCTCGTTGGTCCTGAATGAGTTCAGGCCGAGCCTAAGCGATCCGGACACAGGCCGTCGTTACAGCGCCGGCCCCAGCCCGATCGGCGCGGGCACCGCGTTGACGATGCGCGTGAAGAGCGACGCATACACCTCGTCGGGCGCGGGGTGGTTGGAGAACAGGTCCCGGTTCTCGCCGAAGGCCGCGTCGAGCTCGCGCCAGTCGTCGGCACCGAGCACGCGCTCGGCCAGCGGCAGGATCTCGCGTTCCTCGTGCGCCATGTGCTCCAGGTAGAAGCTCACGTACTCGTTCATCGCCTGCTCGAAGGCCAGGCGGCGCGGCTCACCGAGCATCTCGAAGGCGAGCAGCGCGTGCTCGACGTGGCGGATCTTGCGCTCGCCCCAGGCATGGTCGTTGTCCAGCTTGTCCATCAGGTCGCGCGAGATCGGCGTGCAGGCGCGCAGCCGGGGAAAGAGCAGCTCGGTCTCCTTCGGGTGGTGGCGCTTCTCGGGAAACTCGTCCACGTAGAACAGCATCGCGCGCAACGTCGCGAAGTCGGGCATCGTGCCCTTGCGGCGGTGCTGGTCGAGCAGCATGACGATGGAACGCAGCATGGCCGCCAGCGCGGCGTGCTCCTGGCGAATGATCCGGACGGCGGCATGTGTCATGGAGGGTCTCCTTCTTTCGAAGGCCCCAAGGGTCGCAAGTCCGACGCGGCCCGGGCTTGTTCCAGATCAAGGCCCGCGCATGCAGCCAGGCACAGACTGGCATGGCATCTCCTCTTTCTCATCAACGCACCCTGGAGGTTCCACACCATGTACCAACGCATCCTGGTTCCCGTCGACGGCAGTTCCACCTCCGCCGAAGGCCTGGCCGAAGCCATCCGCCTGGCCAGGCTCACCGGTGGCCGCCTGCGCATCGTCCACATCCTCGACGAGCTCTCGTTCGCGCTCGGCATGGACGTCTACGTCGGCCATTCGGGCGACTGGCTCGGGGCACTGCGCGCCAACGCCGTGACGCTGCTCGAGAAGGCCCGCGCCCAGGCGCTGGACGCGGGCGTCGAGGCCGAGGTCGTGCTGCGCGACGGCTTCAAGGCCGGTGCGGTCCACGACCAGGTGGTGACCGAAGCCGTCGATTCGAAGGCCGACCTGATCGTGCTCGGCACGCACGGGCGGCGCGGCCTGAGCCGCTGGGCCATGGGCAGCAGCGCGGAACACATCCTGCGCGTGGCACCCGTGCCGGTGCTGCTGATTCGCGCGCCCGAAGCCGCGGCCAAGGTGGAGTCCGAGCGCTTCAGCCTGCCGGACGGGCTGGTCGCGAACCAGTAGGCCGCCCGCCCGCCGCCGGTTTGACGGGGCCCGGCACCGCGCCCAGAATGGCCTGCTCCGCTCGCGGCTTCTTTCGCGCAAGAACCGCCCGCCCGTTCCCCGTTTCAAGGAGCAGCGTCATGAGCTCACCCCAGCACATCCGGCAGTCCATGGACACCCTCGCGAGCCACTTCGCGACGCATCCCCAGGACGCCCTGACCCAGGACAAGCCGGCCACGGCCACGCTGGTGTCGGGCCTGCACTTTCGCGTAACCGGGCCCACGGGGGAATCCATCGTGACCGACATGCCGAAGGCCATCGGAGGCAAGGCTGAAGCGCCATCCCCCGGCTGGTTCATGCGCGCCGCCCTGGCCAGTTGCGAAACGACCGTGATCGCCATGCGGGCGGCGCAGCTCGGCATCGCGTTGACGACCCTCGAAGTGGTCGTCGGCAGCCAGTCGGACAGCCGCGGCCTGCTCGGCGAGCCGGCCTCCGTGCCCGCCGGCCCCAGCCGCATGCACGTCGCGGTGCGGATCGCCGCGGACGGCGTGCCGGAGCAGGCGTTGCGCGACCTGGTGCACTGGGCCGAGGCCCACTCCCCTGTGGGCAGCGCGCTGCGCCGGGCCGTGCCGCTCGATGTGGCGGTGCAGGTCGGGCCGGCCTGACGGCACCGGCGAAGGCCGTCCTCAGGCGTAGGAACGCAGTCGCACCGCAAAGGCCGCCAGCGGCGCGATGCCGCTGGCTTCGGCGCGCTCGCACCAGTCCTGCAGCCGCTTCACGAGCTGTTCGCCCGTGGCGCCCGAGCGGCTCCACAGCGCGGTCAGCTCGCGCCGCATCGCGTACATCGTTTCCAGTGCCTGCGAAGCCACCAGCGCTTGCGTGAGCTGCGCATGGCGCGTGGCGTCGAGCGCTTTTTCTTCCTTGCCGAGCCAGGGCCGCGCAGCGCGCAGCGCACGGGCCTTGTTCGGCGCGAGCGCATGCACCCGGGCCAGCTCCTCGGTGCAGGCCTGCTTCAGCGAGCGCGAGTAGTTCGACAGCACGTCGTAGTGGTGCCGGATCACCGCCTGCACCGTGAGCAGGTCGACGGTGGCACGCGGCGTGGTGAGGCGCGGCTTCGGCGCCAGGTGCTTCACCTTCGCCAGCCCCAGCGCCTGCAGCGCGCGGATGTAGACCCAGCCGATATCGAACTCGAACCACTTGTTCGACAGCTTCGCCGAGGTCGGGAACGCGTGGTGGTTGTTGTGGAGCTCCTCGCCGCCGATCAGCAGGCCGATGGGAAAGATGTTCGTGCTCGCGTCCGACGCAGGCCAATTGCGGTAGCCCCAGAAGTGGCCGATGCCGTTGACCACGCCGGCGGCCCAGAACGGAATCCACGCGATCTGCACGAGCAGCACCAGCGCGCCCGGCAGCACGCCGAACAGCGCCATGTCGATCAGGCCCATGCAGGTGATGCCCAGTGTCTGGTAGCGCGTGTACAGGCGGCGCTCGAGCCAGTCGTCGGGCGTGCCGTGGCCATAGCGGTTCAGCGTCTCGGGGTTGCGCGCCTCGGCCACGTACAGCAGCACGCCGCCCCACAGCACGCGCTTCAGGCCCACCACCTGCGGGCTGTGCGGGTCGTCGGGCGTGTCGCACTTGGCGTGATGCTTGCGGTGCACCGCGGCCCATTGCTTCGTGACCATGCCCGTCGTCATCCAGAGCCAGAAGCGGAAGAAGTGGCTGGCGATGGGATGCAGGTCGAGCGCGCGGTGCGCCTGGTGGCGGTGCAGGAAGATGGTGACCGAGGCGATGGTGACGTGCGTCAGCGCCAGTGCGGCCAGCAGCACGCCCCACCACGGGAGATCGAGCGCACCCGAGAAAAGAAAAGATGCCATTCGTTCGTACCTTCTGGACCCTGTGGACAACGGGCGCGATTCTCGGAAGCGCCCCGCCCGCGGGCCTTGCGCCAGATCAACGGCGGGCGCTGCGGCTGCCAGAGCGGCGCCTTGCGTGCTACGCTTCCCGGCTCCCTGCGCCCTTCCCCGTGGCGCCGGCGTTTTTTCTCCCAGCCCCCGCATGACTTCTGCCCCCCACATCGCGGTGCTCGACGACGAGGTCGACATCACGCTGCTGCTGGCCAACTACCTCCAGGGCCACGGCTACCGCGTCACCCAGATCCACGACGGCGCGGCGCTGCGCTCGCTCATGGCCGCCGACCCGGCCGACCTCGTGCTGCTGGACCTCGGCCTGCCCGGTGAAGACGGCTTTTCCATCGCCCGCCACATGCGCGAGAACTGGCGCTGCGGCCTCGTGATCGTCACCGGCCGCGGCGACCCGGTGGACAAGGTGGTGGGCCTCGAAGTGGGCGCCGACGACTACGTGACCAAGCCCTTCGACCTGCGCGAGCTGGCGGCGCGCGTCAAGGCCGTGCTGCGGCGCCTGACGCCCGACGCGTCGGCGGCCGCCGCGCCCACGCCGCCCGAGCGCCTGCGCTTCGCCGGCTGGCGCCTGGACACCGCCGCGCGCAGCCTCAGCAACGCGCAGGGCGAGGCCGTGGCGCTGACCACGGGCGAGTTCGACCTGCTGTGCGCCTTCGCGCGGCACCCGGGCCGCGTGCTCTCGCGCGACTTCCTGCTCGAGCAGACGCGCGGTCGCGAAGCGGCTCCCTTCGACCGCACGATCGACGTGCAGGTCGGCCGGCTGCGCAAGAAGATCGAGGCCAACGCCGATGATCCGCAGCTCATCAAGTCGGTGCGCGGCGCGGGCTACATCCTGGTGCCGCCGGTCACCCATGGCTGACGGCAACGCCCCCTCGATTCCCGGCCTGCCCTCGGGCGTCGAGGAAGGCAGCGTGTTCCGCTCGCTGTTCGCCGCGTATCCCGATTCGCTGCTGGTGGTGGACCAGTCGGGCCGCATCGTGCTGGCCAACCCTTCGGCCGCCGCCATGCTCGGCTACGCGGCCGACGAACTCGTGGGCCTGAGCGTGGAAGCGCTGGTGCCCGACAGCATCCGCCCGCGCCACGCCGCCTTCCGCGAAGCCTACGGCCGCGCGCCGCGCCCGCGCCCGATGGGCACCGACATGGAGCTGGTCGCCAAGCGCAAGGACGGCAGCGAGGTGATGGTCGAGATCGCGCTGAGCCCGCTGCAGAACCAGGGCCTGCCCTTCGTGGTGGCGGCGATCCGCGACATCGGCGCCTACCCGCGCGTGAAGCAGGCGCTGCAGCGCGCGCGCTACAGCGAACACCTGGCGCAGCTGGGCCGGCTGGCGGTCGACACGCGCGACCTGCAGGTGGTGCTCGCGCAGGTGCCCGACATCGTCGCGACCGCGCTGCAGGTCGAGGTGGCCATGGTGTGGCTGCTCGACGGCAGCCAGCGCGAGTTCCGCCTGGCCAGCGGCGTGGGCCTGGTCGCCGACGAGAACGTCGGCCTGCGCATCGCCAACCGGCCCGACACGCAACCCGGCTACGTGCTCTCGCAGGGCTGCCCCGTCGTGGTCACGGACTACCGCGAGGAGCGCCGCTTCACCGTGCCGCCCGCCTACCTCGAGGCCGGGCTGGTCAGCGCGCTGGCCGTGCCGCTGTCCGACCGGGGCCGCGTGACCGGCATGCTGTCGGTGCGCGCCACCGCCGCGCGGCGCTTCGGCGACGAGGAGATCCGCTTTCTCGAATCGGTGGCCAGCCTGCTGGCCACCAGCCTGCAGCGCGTGCAGACCGAAGAGGCGCTGAACCACGCGCAGCGCCTGGAGAGCGTGGGCCAGCTCACCGGCGGCATCGCGCACGACTTCAACAACCTGCTCACCATCATCCAGGGCAACCTGCAGGTGCTCGAAGAGCTGCCGCAGCTCGCGGCCGACGGCTATGCGCAGCAGCTCGTGGCCGCCGCCGCGCGCGCCAGCCGGCGCGGCGCCGAACTCACGGGCAAGCTGCTGGCCTTCTCGCGGCGCCAGATGCTGCAGCCCGACGCGGTCGACGTGCGGCAGATGCTGCACTCGCTCACCGACATGCTGCGCCGCACGCTCGACCAGCGCATCCAGATCGAGATCGACGCCGACGACCCCTGCCCCGCCGTGCGCGCCGACCCGGGCCAGCTCGAATCGGCGCTGCTGAACATCGCCATCAACGCGCGCGACGCCATGCCCGAGGGCGGGCGCCTGCACTTTCGCGCCGAGGCCTGCGACGCCCTGCCCGCCACCGTGCGCCAGGAACTGAGCGACGCCG
This sequence comes from Variovorax boronicumulans, assembly GCF_009811375.1. Taxonomy (NCBI): domain Bacteria; kingdom Pseudomonadati; phylum Pseudomonadota; class Betaproteobacteria; order Burkholderiales; family Comamonadaceae; genus Variovorax; species Variovorax boronicumulans. The sequence continues at coordinate 203,070 of NZ_BKDH01000001.1, read as the reverse complement.
ACGCCGGCCGCCGCTTTGTCGCGCTCTCCATCGCCGACAGCGGCACCGGCATGACCGACGCGGTCATGGAGCACCTCTTCGAGCCCTTCTTCACCACCAAGGAGGCCGGGCGCGGCACCGGCCTGGGCCTGAGCACGGTGTACGGCTTCGTCAAGCAGTCGCGCGGCGCCATCGCCATCGACAGCAAGCTCAACGCCGGCACCACCGTGACGCTCTACCTGCCGCAGGTCGAGGCCGACGCGGCGAGCGCTGCGGTGCCTGTCGATGAAGATGCCATGGAGATCGAAGCCGAAGCCACGCTGGCACCGGGCCTGCGCGTGATGCTCGTTGAAGACGACGCCGAGGTGCGCCAGGTGGTCCATACCTTCCTCACCACGCTGGGCTGCGAGGTCGCGACCGCCGCCAATGCCGAACAGGCGTTGCCCGCGATGGCCGCCGAGGCCACGCCCTTCGACCTGCTGCTGAGCGACATCGCGCTCGGCCCCGGCATGCGCGGCACACGGCTGGCCGCCGAGGCGGTGCAGCGCCAACCCCGGCTGGCGGTGCTGCTGATGTCGGGGTTCTCGGCCGAGCTGCTCGACGCCGACCGCGAAGCGCCCCCGGGCTGGGAGCTGCTGCGCAAGCCGTATTCACGCAGCGAACTCGCGCGGGCGATGGCGCGGGCGCTGTTGGCTGCGCGCGAGTGAACGACGTCTCTTCTTACTGAAGCATCGCGGGCGCCGGCGCCAGGCAGCGCTGCACGAAGGCCGAGAGCGCGCCCACGTCGGGAATCTGCACCTCGCGCCGGCCCTTGGTGGCAAAGCCGATGACCTTGTCGCGCGCCAGCCGCGACAGCGCGCGGCTCACGCTTTCGAGTGTCATGCCCAGGTAGTTGCCGATCTCGGCGCGCGTCATGCGCAGCGTGATCTCGTCGGTGCGCATGCCGCGGTCGGCCAGCGACTCGGCCCAGTAGCGCAGGAAGTCGGCCACGCGCGCGTCGGCCGGCAAGGTGCACACCGACATCAGCGAATCGCGGTCGTGCGCGATCTCGCGGCTCATCGCGGCGTGCAGCATCTGCAGCAGCGCGGGGTGTGTGGTGCAGGCGGCCAGCAGCGATTCGTAGGGAACGACCCAGACCTCGCCAGTGTCCATGGCCACGGCGTCGCACACGTAGCGCTGGCCCGCGATGCCGTCGAAGCCCAGCCAGTCGCCGCGAAACTTCAGGCCCACCACCTGCTCGCGGCCGTCGGCCGAGAGATTCACGATCTTGAAGAAGCCCGAGTTCAGGATGTAGAGGTTGCCGAAGCGCTCGCCGGCCTGGTAGATCACGTCGCCCGTGTGCACCATGCGGCGCTGCGGTTGCAGCTGCTCGGCCAGCAGGCGCAGGCGCTCGGCCGTGCGGCGGCCCGCGTCTTCCTTCTGCACCGTCGGAAGGGGCCGAAGCGGGAGGATGGGGTTGGGGCGGGCACTCGTGAGCATGGGGATTCCTCGGCGTTCTGTCTGTCTTGTGTGGCGTTGCCTGCGATCAGGCGATGTCTCGATGCTAGGAAGCGCGAGGCCCCGCAGTGACAACGGCCCGCATCGGTGCGTAACGTCGGGTGAATGCTCTGTGTCCGGCGTGTAACAGCGGGGCGCTCCTTGATGTGCGTCAAGGCCGGCGCGGCCTGGGTGGCTAGCCTCCGCGAGACACATGTCGAACCTTGCCATGCACCCTTCCACCGCCGCGCTGTCGCCCCAGAGAGAGGCCAGCCTGCTGGGCCGCGCCCGGCTGCTCCAGCGCGCCGCGCTCGACGGCACCGCGCCGCCGCGGCTGCTGCGCGGCAAGAACCTCGGCCTGCTCAGCGAGACCGGCGACAGCGCCGCGCTCGCCCTGCTGCGCCAGGCCGCCGAGGAACTGGGCGCGCAGGTCGCGACCATGCGCTCCAGCCTGTCGACCGACACGCCGGTGCAGGAGCTGCAGCACACGGCGCGCATGCTCGGTCGGCTCTACGACGCCGTCGCCTGCGAGGGCATCGATGCCGCGCTGGTGCGCCAGATCGGCCAGCACGCGGGCATTCCGGTGCACGACGGCGCAGCGGCCGACAGCCACCCCACGGCCGCGCTCGCGGGCCTGCTCGGCGAGCGCACGGCGGCGGCGGACAACCGGAGGTTCGTGTTGCAGGCGTTGCTGATCGAGAGCATCGCCTGAGGAGTTAGCGCTTCAGCCGCACCAGTCGGCGATGCGGTGGCTCAGGTCCATCCACAGCGCCTGCAGCGCCACCGCCGCCAATAGCACACCGGCCAGCCGCGCGCCCCAGGCCTGGCGCGTGCCGCTGTCGCCCCACCCGCGCAAGCGCTGCCACAGCCACGGCGCGGCGAGCAGCGACACGCTGCTGCCGAGCGCGAACAGCGCCATCGTCGATGCACCTTGGAGCGGCCCGTTGCCCAGCGCGGCCAGCATGAGTGCCGAATAGAGCAGGCCGCAGGGCATCGCGACCCACAGCGTGCCCGTGGCGAGCACGCCCAGCAGCGAGCCGCCGGCCCTCGGCCGCAGGCGCGCTTCGAGGGCGCGCCCGGCGCGTTGCGCCCACAGCGGCTGGCGGCCCGCGATGGCGAGCACCACGCCCCAGGCGAGCACGAACACATGCAGCATCACCCACAGCGGACGCCAGGCCGCGACCTGCGCACTCGCTGCGCCCAGGCCATGCAGGCTCGCGGCGGCGATGGCACCGGCGGCTGCGTAGCTCGCCATGCGGCCGAGATGGAAGACGACCGGTGCGACGGGATGCACGGCCTGCGCGGGCTTGCCCACCGGCACGATGCGGATCACTGCGGCCGACACCGCGCCGCACATCGCCACGCAGTGCGGCCCGCCGGCGAGCCCCATCAGCAATGCGGCGCCGGCGAGTGCGGGGGATTCCATCGAATCAAACCACGCGCGAAAAGCGCGTGCGCGTCGCGGCGCAGTAGCGGTCGAACACCATCGCCACCGCACGCACGAGGAACCAGCCGGCCTCCGTGACCTCGATGGCGCGCGGCGACAGGCGCACCAACCCTTGTTCGGCCATCGGCACCAGCGCGGCGCGCTCGGGGGCGAAATAGTCCGCAAAGGCGATGCCGTGCGCGGCTTCGACCGCATCGAAGTCCACACGCCCCCGGCACATCAGCGCCATGATGACGTCCCGGCGCAGCACGTCGTCGTCCGACAGCGCGAGCCCCTTGACTACGGGCAGGCGGCCCTGGTCGAGCAGCGCGTAATAGTCCTCCAGCGTCTTCGTGTTCTGGCTGTAGGTCGCGCCCACGCGGCCGATGGCCGATACGCCGAGCGCCACGAGGTCGCCGTCGGGCTGCGTGCTGTAGCCCTGGAAGTCGCGGTGCAGCCGGCCCTCGCGTTTGGCCACCGCCAGCGGGTCGTCGGGCAGCGCGAAGTGGTCCATGCCGATGTAGACGTAGCCGGCCTCGCTGAGCGCTGCAATCGCGCGCCCGAGCATGCGCACGCGCGTGGGCGCATCGGGCAGCTCGTCGGCCGCGATGCGCCGCTGCGGCTTGAAGCGCTCCGGCAGGTGGGCGTAGGCGTACAGCGCGATGCGGTCGGGCCGCAGTTCGCGGATCTGCGCGAGCGTGCGCTCGAACGAAGCATCGTTCTGGCGCGGCAGGCCGTAGATCAGGTCGACATTGATCGAGCGGAAGCCCAACGCGCGCGCCGCGTCCATGAGCGCGAAGACCTGCGCCGCCGGCTGGATGCGGTGCACGGCCTCTTGCACGGCGGGGTCGAAGTCCTGCACGCCGAAGCTTAGGCGGTTGAAGCCGAGCGCGGCCAGCGCCGCGAGGCGCTTCGCGTCCACGGTGCGCGGATCGATCTCGATCGACTGCTCGCCGCCCGGCACGAAGGCGAACGCGCGGCGCAGCAGGGCCACCAGTTCGCCCAGTTCTTCATCGTCGAGAAAGGTCGGCGTGCCGCCGCCCAGGTGCAGCTGGCCGACGGGCGCACCAGGGCCGAGTTGCGCGACCTGCAGCGCCACTTCGCGCGCGAGGTAATCGAGGTACTGCCGCCCGCGCTCGCGGTGCTTCGTCACGACCTTGTTGCAGGCGCAGTAGTAGCACAGCGATTCGCAGAACGGGATGTGCACGTACAGCGACAACGGCTCGCCGGCCGCATCCGCATCGCGCCGCAGGTGCAGCGCCTGCGCGTAGTCGCCGGCGCCGAAGGTCTCGACGAAGCGGTCGGCCGTGGGGTACGAGGTGTAGCGCGGCCCGGGCACGTCGAAGCGGCGCAGCAGCTCGACGGGCAGCACGGACGGGGTCTCGGGAACGCAGGCCACGGGCAGGCTCATGAAGCAGTCTCTTTCTCGGACGGCAACGCCAGCAGCGTGGTGCACGCGCTCGAGGCCGCAGCCATCAGCCAGAACACGAAGAAGGACACGGTGTAGATGCCCTGGCGCGACATGCGCAGCGCATCGGCGCCGCAGTACGAATGGATCGGATCGATCATCGCGAACACCAGCACCTCCATGCCGCAGGCCACGAGGAACGACGGCCACAGGATGCCGGCGATGCGGCGCATGGCACTCATGGGGCAGCCCTCTTGGGCACCGGCACATCGTCCTCGGGCGTGGCCGCGTGGTTGCGTCCGGCCTGCGCCGGCATGCGCCTCTTGTCGGCCAACGTGCGGTTGATCTCGATGCCTTCGCGGTAGTAGTCCTCCGACACCAGCACCTCGGGCGTGCGCAGCGCCAGCCACACGGTCACGATGCTCGCCAGCACCACGGCGGCGGGCCCCGCGATCACCAGCCAGACCAGCGGGTAGCGCCACCAGGGGCCGGAGGTCGCGGGCGCGTTCATCGGCAGGGCATCGTTCATGGGAAGACCTTTCAGCGCGGCACCAGGAAGACCGCTTTTTCGGAAACCTGCGCCGCGCCATCCGCCTGCCGGATGTCGAAGTGCACCGTGTGCGAACCGGCCGGCGCGGCGCCATAAGGCACCTGCAGCCGCACCGCGACCCAGCGCGCCTGCGCGGGCTCGACCTCGATGGCCTCGTCGGGCGAGGCCACGCTCAACCCCTCGATGCCGCGCGCGGCGATGCGGTAGTGCTGCGTGCGCTCGGTCGCGTTCATGATCTGCAGCCGGTAGACGTTCTCCAGCCGACCGCCCTCGACGATGCGCGCCAGCGAGGCGCGGTCGCGCACCACGTCGACCTTCAGCGGCGTGCGCGCGACCAGGCTGGCGAGCAGGCCCGCCACCAGCAGCGCGAGCAATGCGGTGTAGACCAGCACGCGCGGGCGCAGCACGCGGCGCCACAGCTGGCGGCGCGACCAGCCGGCCTCCATGCCGTTCTGCGTGTCGTAGCGGATCAGGCGCGGCGCGTAGCCCATCTTGTCCATCACGCTGTCGCAGGCGTCCACGCACAGGCCGCAGCCGATGCACTCGTACTGCAGGCCCTGGCGGATGTCGATGCCGGTGGGGCACACCTGCACGCACAGGCTGCAGTCGATGCAGTCGCCCAAGGCGGCGCTGCGCGGGTCGACGTTCTTGCGGCGCGGCGCACGCGGCTCGCCGCGCCGCGGGTCGTAGCTGACGATGAGCGTGTCCCGGTCGAACATCGCGCTCTGGAAGCGCGCGTAGGGGCACATGTACTTGCACACCTGCTCACGCATGAAGCCGGCGTTGCCGTACGTGGCAAAGCCGTAGAAGAACACCCAGAACACCTCCCACGAGCCCATCTGCGTCTGCAGGAAGGCCATGCCCAGCTCGCGGATGGGCGTGAAGTAGCCCACGAAGGTGAAGCCGGTCCACAGCGCGATGCCGATCCAGACGAGGTGCTTGAAGGCCTTCTTCACCAGCTTCTCGAGCGAGAACGCGCCGGCGTCGAGCCGGATGCGCGCGCTGCGGTTGCCTTCGATGCGCTGCTCCACCCACAGGAACATCTCGGTGTAGACGGTCTGCGGGCAGGCGTAGCCGCACCACAGGCGGCCGGCCACGGCCGTGAAGAGAAAGAGGGAGAGCGCGCTGATCACCAGCAGCCCCGACAGGTAGATCAGGTCCTGCGGATACAGCACCAGCCCGAAGATGTAGAAGCGCCGCGCGGCCAGGTCGAACAGCACCATCTGCCGCTCGCCCCATTCCACCCAGGGCATGCCGTAGAACACCAGCTGGGTGAGGAAGACCATGGCCCAGCGCCAGCGCGCAAACAGGCCCTGCACGCTGCGCGGGTAGATCTTCTTCGTCGCCTCGTACAGGCCGACCTCCGGCGCGGCGGCGGGCGGCGCACTGACGATCGGGATGACCGTCTTTCGCGTCATGGCGTCCCGGTCGCAGGGTTGGACATGCCCCACACGTAGGAGGCGAGCAGCTTGATCTGCGCCTCGGTCAGGCGGCCTTCCTGCGCGGGCATGGCGCTGTGCTTGCCCTCGTTGATGATCTGCACGATGGCGGCCTCGCCGTAGCCGTGCAGCCAGATGCGGTCGTTCAGGCGCGGGGCGCCCAGCGCCGGGTTGCCCACGCCGCCGATGCCGTGGCAGGCCGCGCAGGCGGCGAACTTGGGCTTGCCCAGGCCCGCGCGCAGCGAATCGTGCGGCTCGCCCGACAGGCTCAGCACATAGTTGGCGACGTTCTTCACGTCGTCGGGCGTGCCGACCATCGCGGCGGCCGGCGGCATGGTGCCGATGCGGCCCTTGGTGATCGACTCGACGATCTTGTCGGGCGTGCCGCCGTGCAGCCAGTCGGCGTCGGTGAGGTTGGGAAAGCCCTTGCTGCCGCGCGCGTCGGAGCCGTGGCATTGCGCGCAGTTGTTCATGAACAGGCGCTCGCCGATGGCGCGGGCCTGCGGGTCGCGCGCGACCTCCTCCAGGGGCATGGGCGCGTAGCGCGCGTACACCGGCGCCAGCGCCTGCGTGGCCTTGGCCACGTCCTGCTGGTACTCGGCGCGCGAGCTCCAGTCGTTCGTGCCGCGGAAGCTGCCCAGGCCCGGGAACACGGCCAGGTAGCCCAGCGAGAAGACGATGGTCAGCACGAACAGGCCCACCCACCACAGCGGCAGCGGGTTGTTGGCTTCGCGCAGGTCTTCGTCCCAGACGTGGCCGGTGGTGTTGTCGGCGTCGGAGGGCACGCGCTTGCGCGCCGTGAGCCACAAGAGCAGCACGCAGCCCAGGATGCTCAGCAGCGAGGCCACGGCCACGTAGCTGGACCAGAAGTTATTGATGAAATCGCTCATCGTGGGGCTCCGCGTCAGTCTTGCTCGAAGGGCAGGCGCGCCGCTTCGGCGAAGCGCTGCGTGTTGCGGCGCGAACAGGCCCAGGCCACGATGCCGATGAAGACGACGAAGCAGGCGATGGTGGCGGCGATGCGCAAGGTGGTGATGTCGGTCATGGGGCGTTGCCTGTTCTTTCTTCTTACTTGAGCGCCAGGCCCAGCGACTGCAGGTAGGCCACGGTGGCATCCATGTCGGTCTTGCCGGCCACCTCGTCGGCGGCCTTGGCAATCTCTTCGTCGGTGTAGGGCACGCCCACCGTGCGCAGCGCGCGCATGCGGGTGGCGATGCTGCCGGCGTCGACCAGCCCCTTCTCCAGCCACGGGTAGGCCGGCATGTTCGACTCGGGCACGAGGTCGCGCGGGTTGTTCAGGTGGATGCGGTGCCACTCGTCGCTGTACTTGCCACCCACGCGGTGCAGGTCGGGGCCGGTGCGCTTGCTGCCCCACTGAAAGGGGTGGTCGTACACGAACTCGCCGGCCACCGAGTAGTGGCCGTAGCGCAGCGTCTCCGAGCGGAAGGGGCGGATCATCTGCGAGTGGCAGTTGTAGCAACCCTCGCGCAGGTACACGTCGCGGCCGGCCAGCTGCAGCGGCGTGAGCGGCTTCACGCCCTCCACGGCCTCGGTGGTCGACTTCTGGAAGAACAGCGGCACGATCTCCACGAGGCCGCCGATGGCCACCACCAGCAGGATCAGCACGATCATCAGCAGGTTGTTGGTCTCGACCTTCTCGTGCGTGAAGCCGGTGGCGGCGGGCGCGGGGGTCTTGTTGTCAGGTGCGTTCATCGTGCGTCTTCAAAGGCTTCGGGGCTTCAGGCGTGGGCGGCGGCAACGGCCGGGATCTCGGCGCGCACCGAGCGCCCGGTGATCACGGTCATCCAGACGTTCCAGGCCATGACCAGCATGCCGCCCAGGTACAGCACGCCGCCGATCACGCGCACCAGGTAATAGGGGAAGGTGGCCTTCACGCTTTCGACGAAGGTGTAGGTCAGCGTGCCGTCGGCATTGATCTCGCGCCACATGAGGCCCTGCATCACGCCGGCGATCCACATCGCGGCGATGTACAGCACGATGCCGATGGTGGCCATCCAGAAGTGCACGTCGATGGCGCGCACGCTGTACATGGCGAGGCGGCCGTACATGCGCGGGATCAGGTAGTACAGCGACCCCATGGTGATGAAGCCCACCCAGCCCAGCGCGCCGGAGTGCACGTGGCCCACGGTCCAGTCGGTGTAGTGGCTCAGGGCGTTGACGGTCTTGATGGACATCATCGGGCCCTCGAAGGTCGACATGCCGTAGAACGACAGCGCGACGATCAGAAAGCGCAGGATCGGGTCGGTGCGCAGCTTGTGCCAGGCGCCCGAGAGCGTCATCACGCCGTTGATCATGCCGCCCCAGCTGGGCGCCAGCAGGATCAGCGAGAACACCATGCCCAGCGACTGCGTCCAGTCGGGCAGCGCGGTGTAGTGCAGGTGGTGCGGGCCGGCCCACATGTAGGTGAAGATCAGCGCCCAGAAGTGCACGATCGACAGCCGGTACGAGTACACCGGGCGCCCCGCCTGCTTGGGGATGTAGTAGTACATCATTCCCAGGAAGCCGGCCGTGAGGAAGAAGCCCACGGCGTTGTGGCCGTACCACCACTGCACCATCGCGTCCTGCACGCCGGCGTAGGCCGAGTAGCTCTTCATCCAGCCGGCCGGAATGGCCGCGCTGTTGACGATGTGCAGCAATGCCACCGCGATGATGAAGGCGCCGTAGAACCAGTTGGCCACGTAAATGTGGCGCACCTTGCGCAGGCCGATGGTGCCGAAGAACACGATGGCGTAGGCCACCCAGACCACCGCGATCAGGATGTCGATGGGCCATTCGAGCTCGGCGTATTCCTTGCCGCTGGTGTAGCCCAGTGGCAGGCTGATGGCGGCGGCGACGATCACCAGCTGCCAGCCCCAGAACACGAACGAGGCCAGTGCCGGCGCGAACAGCCGGACCTGGCAGGTGCGCTGCACCACGTGGAAGCTCGTGGCCATGAGCGCGCAGCCGCCGAAGGCGAAGATCACCGCGTTGGTGTGCAGCGGGCGCAGGCGGCCGTAGCTGAGCCAGGGAATGCCGAGGTTGAGCTCGGGCCAGGTCAGCTGCGAGGCGATGATCACGCCAACCAGCATGCCGACCACCCCCCAGACCACCGACATGAGTGCGAACTGCCGCACGACGGTGTCGTCGTAGATGGCCGCGGGAGGGTGCGTGGTCTGCTGCATCGTGGTGCCCGTAGATGTGGTTTGCGGGCAGTGTCTGCCCGCGTCGCCCGGGCAGGCTTGATGCAGATCAAGCCATCAATCGCTGTGTCAGTCGTTGTTCAGGATGCGGTCGCCCTCGACCTCGATGTCTTCGAACTGGCCGCGTTCGATGGCCCACCAAAGGCCTCCGAGGATCGCCAGAACGAGCACCACCGACAGCGGCACGAGCAGGAACAGCACGTCCATCAGGCCACCGCCGCTTTCCCTGGTGCAGCGAGCCGCGCCGCGTTGAGCACCACCAGCAGCGAGCTCGCCGCCATGCCCAGCCCGGCGAGCCAGGGCGGCAGCCAGCCGGCCACGGCCAGCGGCACGCACACGGCGTTGTAGGCCGCGGCCCAGAACAGGTTCTGGCGCACCACGCGCAGCGTGCGGCGCGCCTGCGCCACGGCCGCGGGAATGGCCTGCAGCGCATCGCCGAGCACCACGAAGTCCGAACGTGCGCGCGACAGCGGCACGGCGTGGCCGAAGGCGAACGAGGCATTGGCGCGCGCCAGGCTCGGGCCGTCGTTCAGGCCGTCGCCGACCATCGCCACCTCGCGCCCAGCCGCCTGCAATTGCCACAGCACCTCGAGCTTGTCTTCGGGTGCGCAATCACCCTGCACCGCCGCGATGCCGGCCTGCGCGCCGATGGCACGCGCCGCGTTCTCGCGGTCGCCCGAGAGCAGGCGCACCGACAGCCCCTGCGCCTGCAGCGCCGCCACGGCCTGCGTGGCGTCGGGGCGCAGCTCTTCGGCGAGCACGAAGCTGGCGAGCCAGCCCTCGTCGTCGCTCAGGTGGATCTGCGCCGCATCGACCTGCAGCGGCGGCACCTCGCAGAAGGCCGCCGAGCCCAGGCGCACGGGGCGCGCGCCGTGGTCGTCCACCGCATCGCGCCGGTGCAGCGAGGCCGCCACGCCCTGCCCCACCGTCTCGCGCAGCTGCGTCGCCGACCAGGCCGGCGGCGCACGGAACTGCGCCTGCCAGGCGTTGACGAGCGCACGCGCCGCCGGATGCAGCGACAGCGCCGCGAGCGCCGCGCCGATCTCCAGCGCATCGCCCGGGCGCAGGCCCTGGCGGCAGTACACGCGCTCCAGTCGCGGCGTGTCGCCCGTGAGCGTGCCGGTCTTGTCGAACACCACGGTGTCGACGCCGGCCAGCGCTTCGAGCGCCTGCAGGTTCGACGTGAGCACGCCGCCGCGCGCCAAGGCACCCGCGCTCGCGAGCATCGCGGCCGGCGTGGCGAGCGACAACGCGCACGGGCAGGTGACGATCAGCACCGCCACCGCGACCATCAGCGCCTTGCCGGGATCGACCGCCCACCACAGCGCGCCCGCGCCGAACGCGCAGGCCAGCACGGCGATGAGAAAGGGCCGCGCCACGCGGTCGGCGAGGCGGGCCAGGCGCGGCTTGTCGAGCGCGGCGTTTTCCATGAGCCGCACGATCTGCGCGAAGCGCGTGCCCTCGCCCACCGAGGCGATGCGCACCTGCACCACGGCCGAGAGGTTGTGGCTGCCTGCGAGCACGCGGTCGCCGCAGGGGCGCGGCACGGGGCGCGACTCGCCGGTGAGCAGCGCCTCGTCGGCGGTGGTGTCGCCGTCGATCACCGTGCCGTCGGCCGGAAAGGCCTCGCCCGGGCGCACGCGCACCACGTCGCCCGCCGCGAGCCGACGCACCGCCACGCGGGTCCATTCGCCATCAGGCCCGCGGCGCTCCACGCTGTCGGGCAGCCGGTGCATCAGCGCCTCGAGCGCGCCGGCCGTGCGGTCGCGCAGCCGCGCCTCGAGCCAGCGGCCGGTGAGCAGGAAGAAGACGAACATCGTCAGCGAATCGAAGTAGACCTCGTGCCCCAGCGGCCCCGTGGGGTCGAAGGTGGCGGCCGTGCTCACCACGAAGGTGATGACCACACCGAAGGTCACGGGCAGGTCCATGCCGACACGGCCGATGCGCAGGTCACGCCAGGCGCTGCGAAAGAAGGGCCCGCACGAGAACAGCACCACGGGCAGGCTGAGCACCCACGAGGCCCAGCGCAGCAGCTGCGCCGCATCGGCCGTCATGTCGCCGGGGTGCGCGACGTAGGCCGGGTAGGCGTACATCATCACCTGCATCATGCAAAAGCCCGCGACCAGCCAGCGCCACAGCGCCATGCGCAGTTCGCGCGTGCGCGTCTCGCGCGCGCTGCGGCTGCCGGCCGGCAGCAAGGGGTAGCCCGCGCGCGCGCTGGCCTCGAACCAGCGCGAAGGCCGCGTGGCCGTGGCCGACCACACGACGCGCGCGCGCCGGCTCGCGGCATTCACCTGGACCTCGGCCACGCCGGGCACCTGCGCCAGCGCGGCCTCGACGGTGAAGGCGCAGCCCGCGCAGTGCATGCCCTCGACCGCCACCTGCGATTCCCAGCGGCCCGTGCCGGCCTCCAGCGGGCGGCCGAACGCGGCCCACTCGGCGGGGTCGTCGAGCAGCTGCCAGGCGTCGGCGCGGGCGTCACTCCCGGCGGACGATGGAACGGACGGAAACGGCGCGAGCGCGGCGGAAGCTTGCATCGGGGCAGGCTAAATGCCGGGCCGATGCAAGCGTTTGATCTGCATCAAGGTTCGTGACGGAGGCTGGGGCCGCGCAGGACCGTCAGTCAGTCAGGCGGGCGTCTTCGCGAGCTCCACCGGCGGCGTGCCGGCCTTGAACATGCTCGCCAGCTGCTTGCGCAGTTCGGGCGTGTCGGTGTGGCCGTGCACGGCCACGGCGTGCTGGACGGCGGCATCGAGCAGTTCGCCTTCGGAGTCGGCGCAGAGCGCGACACTGCAGTTCATCGTGCTCGGGTACTCGCGGCAGTCGATGTATTGGCGGGACATGGCGCCTCCTTTGTCCTTACGGACGTGCTTCGAAGATCAGGTTGAAAGGCGTCTCGCTGGCGCGGCGGAAGTGCGAGAAGCCGCCCTGCGAGACGACGTCGCGCAGGCGCGCTTCACCGGCCTGCGCCCCCAGGCACAGGCCCACTTCCTGCGAACGCGAGGCCGGCGTGCAGATGAAGCTGGAGGCCGAATAGAACACGCGCCCCACCGGGTTGATGTTGTCCTCCAGCCGGTCGTTGGCAAAGGGCTCGACGATCATCCACGTGCCCTGCGGCTTGAGGGTGCGCCGCACGTGCGCCGCCGCACCGACGGGGTCGCCCATGTCGTGCAGGCAGTCGAAGACGGCGACCAGGTCGTAGTCTTCGCCGGGGAAATCCTTGGCGCTCGCGACCTCGAAGCGCAGGCGCTTTTCATCGTCGACACCGGCCTTGCGCGCGGTTTCGCGCGCACGCTCGATCGACGGCGCGTGATAGTCGAAGCCGACGAAGCTGGATTGGGGATAGGCCTGCGCCATCAGCAGCGTCGAGGCACCGTGCCCGCAGCCCACGTCCGCCACGCGCGCGCCGCTTTTCAGCAAGGGCTCGATGCCTTCGAGCGCCGGAATCCACTGGCTCACCAGGTTGGCCGCGTAGCCGGGCCGGAAGAAGCGCTCGGTGCCATGGAACAGGGCCACGTCGTGCTCGTGCCAGCCGATGCCCAGGCCCGTGCGCATGGCCTGGACCATCTTGGGAATGATCTTGAACTGCGCCACGGCGATCTGGAACGCGCCGGGCACGAAGGCCGGGCTGCCTTCCTCGGCCAGCGCGAAAGCCTGTTCCTCGGTCAGCGAGAACAACTCGCCTTTCGGGTCGTACTCGACATAGCCGCTGGCGGCCTGGGCCGAGAGCCATTCGCGCAGGTAGCGCGCGTCGGTCTCGGTGCGGCGGGCCAGCTGCTCCGCGGTGGCGGGGCCTTCGGCCAGCGCCTTGTACAGGCCGAGCTGGTCGCCGACGACGATGGTGGCCGCGTGCATCACGGCCCCGATGTCGTGGACGAAGTTACCCATGAACGCGTTAAGCCGTGTTTCGTCGATGGCCATGTGTATCCCCTTCGTCGACAAGCGACTGGCGCGCCCGCTGCCTGCCTATACTGAATTCGAGGCAAAGGGCCTGCGAGCATCCTGTCTCTCGATGCGTGCGGGCGCCATACGCAGCAATGCGTATGCACCGTGAAAGGGCATGCCATGACGCACCTGTCGCGCAACGATTGGGCGAGCGCGCTTCGCCTGCTGGACAAACTGGAGTCCGGCCATGTGCCCGTGCGGCATCGCAGCGCCGACGCGCATCCCACGCGCACCACCCGCCGCATCGCCAAGGCGCCGGGCCGGCGCGAATTGCGCCGCGCCGCCCAGCAGGCCGACTACTGCCGGCGCGTGGGGCTGGAGCATGCGATGGCGGTGGCCTTCCTGTACCGGCTGGCCTGCCGCGCCCCGACGCCGTTGCCGGATGCACAGCCTGCCGGCCTCACGCCGCGCGAGGGCGATGTCATGCACTGGCTCTCGCAGGGCAAGACCGACGCCGAGATCGCCGCGCTGCTGACGATCAGCCCCCGCACCGTGCACAAGCACCTGGAGCATGTCTACGTGAAGCTGGGCGTGGAGACGCGCACGGCCGCCGTGATGCGCGCGCTCGCCATGGGCCGATCTGTCTGAAGAAGAGAGATCGGCTCCTTCCCCCTACTCGATGCGGAAGACGAACTCCTGCGTCGCCAGCACCTCCGCGTCGCCCGTGGTCTGGCATTCGTAGCGCATCACCGCGGCGCGCACGGCCGAGTGGTACACGCGCGGCCCCGACAGGAAGCGCACCTCCTGTACATGGCCGCCCTTGATGCGCACCTCGGCCTTGACCACGCCGCCGATGCCTTCGTCCATCGCCTTGCGCGGCATCTCGGGCTTGACCTGCCGCGGGCAGGCCACCGCGATGTCGGTGGTGGTCGCCTTCGGCGGGGCCGGCGGCGCGGGGGGCGCCGGCGGTGCGGCCGGCGGCGGCGGCACGGGCTCGGTGTTCTGCACGGCGGTGATCGCGGGCGCCGACGTGGCGGGCGGTGTCACGGCCGGCGGCGGCACGTAGGCCGGGCGCGGCGGTGGCGGGGCCTTGGGCGTTTCCTGGCGCACGATCTTCTTCGGCGGCGGGGGCGGCGGTGGCGGGGGTGGCGGCGGCTTGATCTCGCTGATGATGGTCGCGTCCATCGGCTTCTTGATCAGCTCGACCGTCTGGCGCGCCAGCCCCGACACGAGCGCGTAGCCCACGCCGACGTGGAACAGCACCATCACCGCGATGCCCACGGGCCCGAAGCGCGATTTCGGGTTGAAGTCCTTGCGGGAGCGCTTCATGGGATGAACTGCTCCGCGCCCACGATGCCCAGCTTGCTCACGCCCGTGCGCTGCGCCGAGGCCATCACGCCGGCCACCACCTCGTACTTGGCGCGGCGGTCGGGCCGCAGGTGCACCTCGGGCTGCACCGCCTGCGCGGCGACCTGCTCGAAGCGCCGTTCCATCTCCGTGCGGTCGGCCAGCGGCTCGCCGTTCCACTGCACGACGCTGAGCGCGTCGATGTCGATGCGCAGCACCTCGGGCTTGAGGTCGCTGGGCGGCGGGTTGCCCGTGGGCATGTTCAGGTTCACCGAATGCAGCTGGATCGGAATGGTGATGATCAGCATGATCAGCAGCACCAGCATCACGTCGATGAGCGGCGTGGTGTTGATGTCCATCATCGGCTCGTCGGAAGGCGTGCTGCTGCGCCGCCCCTGCTTCTGTTTTCTTGGCATGGCTTGCTTGTCTCGCTGTCTGCTCGTCTCAGTTGCGCGCGGGCGGCTCGGTGATGAAGCCCACCTTGGCGATCCCGGCCGCCTGGCAGGCGTAGATGATCCGGCCCACCGGCTCGTAGTCGGAATGCCAGTCGCCGCGGATGTGCACCTCGGGCTGCGGGTTCAGGGCCGCCACCTTGGTGAGCCGCGCCACCAGTGCGGGCGTGCCCTGCACCGGCGTGTCGTACCAGTAGGTGCGGCCGGCGGCGTCCACCGAGATCACGACGGTCTCGGGCTTGCTCTCGCGCACCTCGTTGCGCTCCTTCGGCACCGCGACGGGCACCGAGTAATTGACCACCGGGATGGTGATGAGAAAGATGATCAGCAGCACCAGCATCACGTCGACCAGCGGCGTGGTGTTGATGGCCGCGATGGCCTGTTCCTCGTCTCCCCCGGAGGCCGGGATGTTCATCGCCATGGCGCGATCCGCTTGCGTGCGCGCGCGCGCGTCAGGCCGCGGCGCTGCCGGCCAGGATCACGGAATGCAGCTCGCCGCTGAACTCGCGCACGTCGTCCATCACGGTGATGTTGCGGCGCAGGAGCCAGTTGTAGCCCAGCACCGCGGGCACGGCCACGGCCAGGCCGATGGCGGTCATGATGAGCGCCTCGCCCACCGGGCCCGCCACCTTGTCGATCGAGGCCTGCCCCGCCACGCCGATGGCGGTGAGCGCGTGGTAGATGCCCCAGACGGTGCCGAACAGCCCGACGAAGGGCGCGGTGGAACCCACGGTGGCCAGCAGCGACATGCCGTTGCCCAGGCGCCGCTGCACGCGCTCGGTGGCGCGGTGGATGCACAGGTCGACGAAGTCGGCGAAGTCGACCTTGCCGCGCAGGCCGTCGTGCTTCTGCGTGGCCTGCATGCCGGCGTCGGCGATGAAGCGGAACGGGCTGCCCTCGGCCAGCCGCGCGGTGCCGGCCTGCACGGTGCCCGCGTTCCAGAACTCGTTGTCGACCGCGCGCGCCTGGCGGCCCATGCGCATCTGCTCGAGCAGCTTGGTGACGATCACGTACCAGCTGCCCATCGACATGATCGCCAGGATGGCGAGCACGGCCTTGGCGACGGCATCGCTCTGCGACCAGAGCGCGCCCACGCCGTAGGGGTTGTCGACCTTGGCTGTGGCGGTCGGTGCGGCAACCGGGGCGGCAGGCTTTTCGGGCACCGCCACGGGCGCCGGCGCGGCAGCAGCCGCGCTGGCCGCGGCTTGCGGCGCCGGCTGCGTCTGGGCGCCTGCGAGTTGCGGCGCGCTGCCCAGGCCGAGGGCCAGAACAAAGGGCGCGGCCACGGCCGTCAGCCGTGCAAGGAATGTCTTCGTCATCGTTGTCTTCTCCAGAAAAATTGATTGGCTTCAGGCGCCGGTCTGCCAGCCGTGCGCCTTGTCCCAGACCGCCTGCACGCCGCTGCCCGCGCCGTCCACCACGTGGTAGCGGTCGTAGGGCGCGGCCGTCATGCAGGCGTGGTGCGGCAGCACGCGCACGCGGGCGCCCAGGGGCAGCGCGCGGAACATGGCCTGTGCGTCGTCGTCGCCTTCACAGGCGATCAGCCCGTGCTCCTGATGCAGTTCGGCCACGCACAGGCCGGGCAGCGGCACCGTGCCGTCGGCCCGGCACACCAGGCCGAAGCCCAGGCCGGCGCGGAACTCGGCCGCCGACTGGTCCTTCGACAGCGCGAGCGCGCCGGCATCGATCAGCACGCGGCGCGAGCGCGGGTTGTGGCCGATCACCGTGGCCAGCACCGACAGCGCGATGTCGTCCACGCCGCAGATGCCGCGCGCCGCCTGGTCCAGGTCGAAGAAGGTGTAGACGCCGGGGCGCATCTCGGTGACGCCCTCGAGCGACTGCGCGCACACGGCCGTGGGCGTGGAGCCCACGCTCACCACCTCGACCGGGATACCGACCGCGCGCAGCCGTTCGGCCGCATGCACGGCGCCGGCGCGTTCGGCCTCGGCGATGGCGCGGATCGCCGTGCCGCCCTGCACGTGGTAGCTGTGGCCCGCATGCGTGAGCACGCCGGCCAGCGCCAGCGATTCGCTGCGCTGCACCTCGCGCGCGAGCGACAGCAAGCCGTCGTCGCGCGGACCGACACCGCCGCGGCCGCCGCCCGTGTCGATCTCGAGCAGCACGCGAAAGCTCGCACCCAGCGCCCGCGCGCGGGCACCGGCCGCCTGCACCGCCTCGACCGAATCGGCCAGCAGCGTCACGCGCGCGCCGTGCGTGCGCTGGATGTCGTGCAGCGCCTCGATCTTGTTCGCGTCGATGCCCACGGCGTAGGTCAGGTCGGTGAAGCCGTGGCGCGCGAAGTAGGCGGCCTCGGCCACGGTCGACACCGTGAGCCCGCCGGCCTGCCCGCGCGTGGCGCGCCGCGCCACTTCGGCCGACTTGGCGGTCTTCAGGTGCGGGCGCAGCGCCACGCCGTGGCGCGCCGCGCGCTGCGCCATCGCCTCGCAGTTGCGTTCGAGCACGCCGACATCGAGCAGCAGCGCGGGCGTGGTGAGTTCGGCCAGGGGCGTCATCGGCCGGTTCCGGAGGCGACCTGCGCCATCACGGCGTCGATTTCCTCGGCCACGCGCTGAACCAGCGGCGCCAGCAGCACCAGCGTCATGTGCGCGGCGCCTTCGATGCAGGCCAGGCGGCGTTGCGTCGACAGCGCCGCATGCGCTTCCTGGAACTCGGGCCAGCGCTGCTGCACCGCGGCGATCGCGGGGTCGGCACCGGCCGGCAGCGGCTGCTGCTTCGCCCACAGCACGGCCAGCGGACGCGAGCCGAAGTCGGGCGACGCGGCCGCCTGGCGCGCGACGTGCGGCAGGCCGCGCACCTCGGCCACCATGGTGTCGAGCGCTTCGGGCGTGTAGGTCGCCTTCATCTGGCGCAGCACCTGCGGCATGTCGGCGAACAGGGCCTCGATGGGCGCCTGCTCCGGCGGCGGCGGGCCGCCGGCCTGGAAGTCCGCGCGCTTGACGCGCTCGGCCGCGAACTGCGATTCGGGCGGATGCTCGTACATCGCGAACTGGTCGGGGTGGCTGGCGTCGAGCATCACCACGCCTGCGACCTGTTGCGGGTACAGGCCCGCGTAGACGCGGTTCAGCAGGCCGCCGAGCGAATGGCCGACGAGCACGATCGGTCCCGTCACGCCGGCGGCTGCGAGCAGCGCGTGCAGGCGGTGCGCGGTGCGCTCGCCGTCGAAGGGCGCGTCGTCGGCCTCGCTCCAGCCCATGCCGGCGCGGTCGTAGCTGATCACCGGGTGCTTGGCCGCCAGCGCCTGCTGCAGGCGCGCGTAGGTCGGCGAGGCGCAACCGCCGCCGGCCTCGATCACGAGCGTGGGCTGCGCCGCGCTGGCCGGCACGGGGCCGCTGCGCTGCAGGTGCATCGCGCGGCCGTCGATGGTGTAAAGCTCGCCGGGCGCGGCCATGTGGTGCGGGCGACCGGGTTGCTCCACGCGCGGCCAGTAGTCCAGGTCGCGCACGCGGTACGGCAGGTTGGCGAAGTCGGTGCTCAGCGAGGCCGGCGTCGACACGTACAGCACCGACTTGGCCAGGGGCCCGAACTCCGCGTGGAAGTGCTGCGCCGACTTCACGATGACCAGCTTCTTGCCCGCCAGGTCGATGCCCAGGCCCGTGAAGAGATCGGCGCCGATGACCTGGTTGCGCTTGCTGATGAGCACGATGTCCACGCCGTCGGCCGCCTGCACCCACACGCACGGGCCCATGGGCGTGCGCACGCCCGAGAGGCCGCCCTGCGAATGCGCCTCCACCACGTTCATCACGGTCACGTGCAGGTCGATCGGGTCGCCCGAGGCCGGGCCGCACTTGCCGCCCAGGCGCAGCTCGAAGCTCGCGCCCACGCCCGCGTCGCGGCACAGCTGCACCGCGCCCAGGTCCCACACGCCGCCGAAGGCCACGTCGCCGATGCCGCGCTCGACCACGGCGCGCAGCATGAAGGTGCTGTCGCTGGTGGCGCCGCCGCCGGGGTTGTCGGCGGTGTCGGCGATGACGACGGGGCCGCCCTGCACGGCCATGGCTTTGGCGAGCGTCTCCTCGATCGAGAGCGAGGGCACGCCGGTCTCGTGGCGCAGGTCCCAGAAGCCGCGGCCGAGTTCTTCGGCGAGCTTGGCGGCCAGCGCGGGGTCGTTGTCCGTCACCACCCACAGCTTGGCGCCCGACTCGGGCACGTCGGCCCAGGGGAAGCCATGGCCCAGCGACACCGAGAGCACGCCCGGCAGCTTTTCGGCGTCCTGCATGCGGCGCACGAAGCCGGCCATCGGTTCGCGCGTGGTGTGCCACTTGCCGACCATGCGGCAGTCGTGCACGGCGGTCACGGGCTTCACGCGGCCCTGCGCGGTGTCGACCACGATGCGGATCAGCTCGGTCAGGCGTTCGAACGCATCGGTGTGCGGATATTCCTTGTAGCAAATGATGGCGTCGGCCGTGTTCAGCATCTTCTGCGTGAAGTGGCAGTGCAGGTCGAGCGACACACCGATGGGCACGTTCGGCCCGACGATCTCTCGCACGCGCGAGATCACGTCGCCTTCGCAGTCGTCGTAGCCGTCGGCCACCATCGCGCCGTGCAGCACGAGGATCACGCCGTCGACCGGGCCGGCCTGGCGCAGGTCGTCCAGGATTTCATCGCGCAGGCGCTCGTACACGCTGCGCACGGTGCGACCCAGCGGCTGCGCGAAGGCCAGCAGGCTCTCGACCGTTTCATGGCCTTCGGCGGCGAGCTGCCGGCGCACTTCCACCGCGTACAGGCCGTAGCCGGTGGCGTCGCGCGTGCTGGCGTCGCCGCGGAAGATGCCGTATTCCTCGTAGCTGCCCAGGCCGGTGGGGGCGGAGACGAAGGTGTTGGTCTCGGTGGCGAACAGGGTGGTGAAGAACTTCATGCGCGGGGCTCCTGGCGGGCAAGGTGGATGTTTCGCGAGCGCGTGGTGGCGAACAGCAGTCCCACGACCCGGCCGCCCTTGCGCTCCACGTTGAGAACCGATTTGCCCAGCTGGGCCAGCACCGGGTCGACCGAGGCGAGCGTGGCCACGTCGGCCGACAGCGGCGTCAGCACGCACGCGTGCTGGCCGTGGCGGCCCTGCACCGTGAGCTGCAACCGGCCGTCGACCAGCACCATCCGCGCGGTGGCGTCGAGGTCGGGGCTGGTGTAGTCGCCGCACAGTTCGTCGGCCAGCGACGCGGCATCGGGCGCGGTCTCGGGCAGGCGCTCGAAGCGGCGCGGCTGGCCGCCTTCGTGCAGCACGAAGGCATCGGGTGCGCGTTGCGGGTCGATGTCGGCGGTGTCGATCACGAGGTCGTTCGTCGGCAGGTCCTGCAGGCCCAGCCAGAGCTTGCCGTCGCCCTGGTTCAGGGGCCTGGCCTCGCCGGCTTGCCACGACAGCGCCAGCTTGCCGGCCACGTCCGCAAAGCCCAGCAGGCCGCCGGTGGAGGGTGCGTGGTAGCGCTGGCCGGGCAGCGCGGGGAAGGCGCTGGCCAGCGGACGCACCTCGGGCGGCGCGAGCGCGTCCCCCAGCAGCAGCTCGATCACCTTGAGGGCCAACGCCGACGGCGACACGGGCGCGCCGTTCACCATGGCGATGATGTCCAGCCCGTGGCTGGGCACGCTGATCATCTGCGACTGCGCGCCGAGCACGGCGCCCGCGTGGTGCACGATCTCGACGCCGCGGTACGGGTGGCGCGCGAGGCCGAAGCCGTAGTTCACCTGCGAGCCCGACGACAGCGTGGTGGGCGCCGACAGCAGGGCCCAGCTCTTTGCGCTGCCCACGATCTTCTCGCTGCCGTGCATGTGGGCGAGCCAGCGCAGCATGTCGTCCGCCGTCGACACCAGCGAGCCGCCGCCGTCGAGTTCGCACGGGTACAGGCCGCGGCGCCAGCCGCCGCCGGGCGCGGGCATGTACAGGCCGGCCATGCCGGGGACCACGTCCAGGTCGGTCACCACCGACGAGGTGTCCGCCATGCCGAGCGGGTCGAAGAGGCGCGCCTTCAGGAAGTCGTTGAAGCTCTTGCCGCTCACGCGCTCGACGATCTTGGCCAGCAGGAAGTAGCCGCCGTTGCTGTAGACCATGTGCGTGCCGGGCTCGAAGTTCAGCTCGCTCTGGCGCGCCATGGCCGGCAGGCCCGGGCCGGGCAGCGTGAACGTGAGGCCGTGCGCAATGGCCCACAGCTCGTCGTGGCCGCGCCAGCCGCTGGTGTGCGTGAGCAGGTGGCGCAGCGTGGGGCCGTTGGCGCTCAGCTGCGGCAGCTCGGGCAGGTATTTCTGCACCGGGTCTTCCACGTCGAGCAGGCCGTCTTCCGCCAGCAGCAGCACGGCCATGGCCGTGAAGTGCTTGCTGGTGGAGGCGATGCGCATGCGCGTGGTCGGCGTGAGCGCCACGCCCATCTCCAGGCTGGCCATGCCGACGGCGCGGCGGTACAGCAGGCGGCCGTGCTGTGCGATGGCCAGCACCAGGCCGGGCGCGTCGCTGCGGTTCAGGGGCGCCACCAGCGCGTCGATGGCGGCCAGTGCGGAGGCGGTGTCAGGAAGAGAGGCTGAAGGGTGTGGTTGTGACATGGAGGAACAACGAACGATGAAAGAGGGGGAGCGGAATCTCGACGCGGAAGGCTCAGTTCGGCTTCGCCTCGCGCATCAGGCGCACGAACGGGCCTTCGGCGGCGCGCAGCACCATGGCGCCCAGGCTGCCGCCGACCAGCGTGGTCACGACGATGGACACCGCCAGCCCGTTGGGCATCGACTTGAGGGCGTCCGACAACATGCCGACCACGAGCGGCCCCACCACGCCGAAGGGCAGGCTGGCCAGCGTGAGCATGGCGATCGTGCGGGCGCGCAGGTGCGGCGGCGCCGCGTCCTGCAGCACGTTGGGCAGCAGCACCGCGCTGCCGATGAGCGGCACCACCAGCAGGCCCAGCAGCGCGAAGTTGTGGTTGGCCGAACTCGTGAACAGCAGCAGCGTCGACATCAGTGCCGCCGAAAGATTGCCCAGCATGATCAGCCGCAGCGCCGCGGCCGGCCCCATGCGCGGCTGCACGTAGCGCATCGACAGCACGCCCAGCAGGCCGCCGGCCACCGTGCCGCACAGGAAGGCCAGGCCCATGCCCTGCCCCATCTGCACCGGCGTGACGCCGTAGGTGCGCGCCGTGAGGATCGGCAGCCAGGTGCCCAGCGAGCTCAGGCCCACGCTGGTCAGGCCCACGCCGACCACCAGGCCCGCGAAGGTGCGCCAGTGCTGGCGCAGGTGCTGGCGCAGGGTCGTGGCGCCCGGTGCGTCGGCGGCCGGTGCCCCGGGCGTTGCTTTGGCTTCCAGTGCGCCGCCGCGCGGCGTGCGCCGGATCGACAGCACCAGCAGCGTCACCGGAATGCCGGCGCTGGCCAGCACGAAGAAGGTCAGGCGCCAGGCTTCGAGCTGTTGCATCGCCATCGGCAGCCAGGGCCGCAGGTCGTCGGTGAGGTGCACGATGGTGCCGCCCAGCAGCGCGCCCAGCGCACTGCCGAAGATGGCCGACAGCGCGAACACCGCATTCGCCAGCACCCGCTGCGCCCGCGGGAACAGGTCGGGGATCATGCTGTTGGTGATGGGCGTGAGGCCCGCCTCGCCCACGCCCAGGCCGACGGAGGCGACGAACAGCACGCCGTAGTCCATGGCCGTGCCGCGCATGGCGGTGGCGGCGCTCCACAGCACCACGCAGGCCGCGAGCACCACGCGCCGGTCGTAGCGGTCGCTGAGCCAGCCCAGCGGCAAGGTGGCGATGCCGGTGAACAGCACGATGCCCGCGCCCTGCAGCAGCCCGAGCTGCGTGTCGGAGAGCGACAGCGTCTGGCGGATCGGCTCCGTCAGCAGCGTGAGGATGACCTTGTCGATCGAGCCCAGCACCGTCGCGATGATGAGCACCGCCAGCGCATACCAGGCGCTGGTGGGCGCCTTGCGGGTCGTTTCCAGGGCCGCAGGGGCGGCCGCATCCAGCGGCATCGGTGCCGCGAACGGTGGGAGGCCCGACATGTCAGAACGGAACGTTGACGTTCACGCCGATGGTGCGCGCGGGCACGAGCGCCGCAGTCACCAGGTTCGGGTTCGCGTTGAGTCCGGTTTCGATCGACACGATGCCGCGCTTGTTCGTCAGGTTGCGCACGTAGGCCGAGACGCTGAAGCGCTTGAAGTCGATGCCCGCCTGCAGGTCGACCAGCGTGTAGGCCGGCATGTTGATGCTCGGAATGGCCGTGCTGCCGCGGTAGCCCGCATCGCGCTTGCCGGTGTAACGCGCGCTGATGCCGACGTAGGCCGGGTGGTCGGCGAGGCTGAAGTTGCGCGTCACGCCCAGCGTGGCGGCAAAGCGCGGCGTGTGCGGCAGGCGCGCGCCGGCCTTGGCGCCCAGGCCCTTGGCATCCTCGGTCAGGCGCGCATCGACGGCCGCGGCGTTGGCGGTGAAGCGCCACTCCTTGCTGGGCTTCCAGTTGAGCGTGACCTCGCTGCCCTTGATGCGGGCCGCGCCCGCGTTGGTGACGAACACGAAGGCACCGCTGCGCGTGGGCTGCTGCACGCCGGTCCACTCGATGTCGTACAGCGCCGCCTCCAGCGACAGCGTGCGGTCCAGCAGGTCGGCCTTGTAGCCCAGCTCGTAGCTCCACAGCGAGTCGGAGTTGTACATCGGCTGCACCACGTTGCGGTCGGTGTCGGCCTTGAGCACGTTGGGACCGCCGGGGCGGTAGCCGCTGGCCGCGCGGAAGTACATGGTGCTCGTGTCCGACAGCGTGTACTTGGCCGCGGCCAGGTAGGTGGTCGGGCTTTCCGACGAGGTGCCGGCGGCACTGGCGGCGACCGACCCGACGAGCTGGCCGGTCTGGCGGCTGGCGTACTTCTGGTTGTTGCGCGCCAGGCGCACGCCGCCGGTGAGCGAGAACTTGGGCGTCACGTTCCAGGTGACGTCGCCGTAGGCCGCCTCTTCCCGGTAGCGCGAGGACTGCGTCGACGTCAGCAGGCCAAGGCTGCGGCCCCCGATCAGGTTGGCGTCCATGACGCCGTTGTTGCTGCCGCGTTCGCGGTTCAGGTACAGGCCGGCCAGCCACTCGATGGTGGTGCCCGAGCGCGAGGTCAGGCGGAACTCCTGGCTGACGCGGTGCTGCTCCACGGCGCTGTTCACCGGCACCGAGGCCACCGGCAGGCGCAGCGCGCTCAGCATCGGCCCGTAGCGGCCGGTGACGTCGACGACGTTGTTGATCTTCACGTCCTGCGCGGAGGTGATCGAGTTCAGGCGGGCCCAGCCGAAGTCGTATTCCACGTCCAGCCCGAACAGCTGCGTGAGGTTGCTGTACGACTCGTTGGCCGACAGCTGGCGCGTGCGCTCCCGCGTCCAGGGGCGCAGCGTGCGCTGGTCCATGTCCTCGAAGCCCAGGCCCTTGCGATGCACGTCCTGCACCGTGCCCGTGAGGCGCACCGTGAGTTCGCGCGTGGGCGTGAGCAGCAGCGAGACCCGGCCGCCGTCGGTGTGGCCGCGGTCGATGTTGCGCCCGCGCGCCAGGCCCGTGGCGTCGTAGCTGCCGCCGAACTGGTCGGTGAAGGCAGCGAAGCGCACGGCCGCCACGTCTTCCTTGAGCGGCACGTTGAGCACCGCGCCGGTCGTGAAGCCCGGGCCGCCGCCCTGCGTCCACGAGGTGCCCAGCTTCACCGAGCCCGCGAACTCCATGGTGTCGGGCTGGTTGGTCACGTACTTGAGCACGCCGCTCATGGCGCCGGCGCCGTACAGCGTGCCCTGCGGGCCGCGCAGCACCTCGATGTGGCTCAGGTCGAGCATGCCCATGTCCAGCGGCGTGTTGCCGCCGCTCGCGCCGGCCGAGCTCATGCCGGTGGCCACGTCGTCCACGTACACGCCCACGGTCGCGATGCCCTGCACCGGGCCGGTGGTCAGCCCGCGCATGGTGAGCGTGCCGCCGACGCTGCCGCTGCTGGTGAGGTTCACGCCCGGCTGCTCGGCCACGTAGTCGGCCAGGTTCTTGGCGCCCGCGCGTTCCAGCGCCTGGGCCTTCATCACGTTGACCTGCATCGGGATCTCGCGCACCGGCTCGCGACGGCGCGTGGCGGTGATGGTGACGCTGTCCAGCGACTGCGGCGCCTCGTCGGCCTGCGGCTTCGCAGCGGCGGCCGTGTAGATCACGATGGCGCCGTCGTCACCGCGGCGCGTCTGCAGCGGCGTGCCTTCGAGCAGCCGCGCCAGCGCGTCCTGCGGCGACAGCGCGCCCTTCACGCCGCGCGTGGCCACGCCCTTCACGTCGTCGACCTTGTAGAGCAGCTGCACGCCACCCTGCGCGATGTAGGCGTCCAGCGCGGTCTTGAGATCGCCGCCGCTCACGTCGAAGCCCTGCGGCGGGGTCTGCGTCTGTGCGTGCGCGGCCATGCCGCTGACCAGCGCCCACGCGCCGCCGATGACCCAGGGGCGCAGTGCGCCGTACGTTCGCTTCTTCTTCTGGGGCGGCAGGCCGGTGCGGGGCGCGGTGCGATTCATTGTGTGTGTCTCCAGCGTGGTTATTTGTTTGGGTACCCACTGAGACGAATGCCCCGTCACATTCCGGTAATTTACGGATTCGAAATTCTGATTTCGTTGCCGCTCTCATGCGCCGCAAGGCCGAAGCCCTGCTTGAGAAGCCCCACGAAACCGCTCATGTTGTTCGCATCGAAGCTGCCGCCGATGCGCACCTGCGCAATGACCGGGTCGGCGATCACCAGCTTGCGCAGGTTGTAGCGGTTGAACTGCGCGGCCGCGTCGCCCAGCGTAGTCTGGTCGAACACGAGCTTGCCTTCGCGCCAGCTGAGTTCGTCGTCGACCTGCTTGGGTGCCTTGGACATCACGAGCACGTTGTCGGCATGCGTGACCGCGGCCTGGTTGCGCGTGAGCACGGTGGGCTCGGCGCTTCGGGCATCGGGCTTGGCCGCGGCGATCTGCACGCGCCCTTCCTCCACCGTCACGTTCACCTGTTCGCCCTGGCGCCGCACGAGAAAGCGCGTGCCCAGCACGGTGATGCGGCGGTCGCCGGCGATGACGACGAAGGGATGGTTCTTGTCGTGCGCGATGTCGAAGTAGGCCTCGCCCGCGTCCAGCCACACCTTGCGCCCGCTGTCGTTCACGGCCGTGCGCACCTGCGTGGCGGTGTTCAGCGTGAGCTTCGAGCCGTCGGACAGCGCGACCGACTGGCGCGCGCCCACGGCCGTGGCGTAGTGCTGGCCGCGTTCTTCCTGCGTGTACTGCCAGCCGAGCCAGGCTGTGCCGGCCGCGGCCACGAGCACGCCGGCGGCGATGCGTTGCAGCGAGAAGCGCGACAGGCGCGGGGCCGGACGTGCGGCCTGCGGTGCGGGTGCCGGCGCCGGCGTGGGCAGGGGAATGGGAATCGCCGGCGTGCGCAGCGCGCCCAGCCGGTCGCCGCGCTCCCAGGCGCTGGACAGCCGTAGCCAGGCCACGCGGTGGGCAATGGAGGCGGCGATCCAGGCGTCCAGCTGCTGCTGGTCGGTGTCGGTCCAGTCGCCGCTGTCGCGGCGGGCCAGCCAGTCGGCAGCCAAGGATTCGATGCGCTGCGCTTCGCTCATGGTGAGAGCCTCCGCTCGTTCTGCGCTCGCCCGAAGGCCTTGGTGTCCAGCTGCACGCCGCCCGACAGCAGGGCGTCGGCCAGCGCGCGCACGCCGCGCGAGACCTGCCGCTCGACCGTGTCCTCGGTGATGCCCAGCTGCGTGGCGACCTCGCGCTGCGAGAGCCCATCGATCTTGCGCATCTCGACCACGCGGCGGCACTTGGAGGGCAGCGCGTCGAGCGCCGTCTGCAGCAGCCGCAGCTCGCCGCGGCCGGCGGCGTGGCGTTCGGGCGTGAGCTCGTCGGCCGAGAAGTCGAGCGCGTCGAGGTCGGCAATGATCTCGATGGAAACGATCTGCGCGCGCCGGGCGCGGTCGATCAGCAGGTTGCGCGCGGTGGCAAAAACGAAGGGCTTGACCTGGTCGGGCATGGATCTGGAGGCGGACTCGTAAATGCGCACGTAGACGTCCTGCCGCAGGTCGGGCACTTCGGCGTCGTCGCGCCAGTTGCGGCGAAGGAAGCGCGTGAGCGCGGCTTCCATCGGCAGCACCTCGCTGACGAACCAGGCATCCAAGTCACTGAGAACCACGAAGCGCTCCTGGAAATTGAAGGGCCGACACACAAAGCGGCAGGTCGCCGGGATTGGCGACAGACAGTGAGACGAACGGCCCGAAGATTTCCGGTAACGCGCGAAGGCCCGCCGGCGAAATTTCCTTGAATTCCCGTGCCCGGCGGCGGACCCGGAAATTCTAGAAGGCCGCGCCCGAGGGCTTTTCCCCCTTGCCCCGTTACCGGAAAGTGCGCTCGAACTCGTCTCACCGGGGGCAGAAGAAAAACCAATTCGCGGAAAACAGACCGACATGATTCGAATCCGGAGGCAGCCCCCCACCTTCCTTGCCCTCTTCCTCACCCGCCCCCGCCTTGCCCTCGTGGCCGCCGCCGGCCTGCTGGCGACGGGGCTGGCCTGCGCCCACGCGCGGGAGTTCGACGTGAAGGGCGGCGAGCTGCGGCCCGCGCTCGACGCCTACATCGCGCAGTCGGGCGTGCAGCTCATCTACAAGATGGAAGACGTCAAGGACCTCTCGACCCGGGGCATCAGGGGAAAGGTCGCCGCCGACGCGGCGCTGGAGCGCCTGCTCGACGGCACGCGCCTGCGCGTGCGGCGCGGGCAGGACGGCGCGATGGTGCTCATCGCGCCGGCCCGCTCGCCCGCGGCCGCCCGATCGGAGCCGCCGCCGCGCGTCGAGTAATACGATTGGTTTCCCTCGCGCACCTGCGCAACACTCCGGCCCCCAGGAACCCCGCGAGATGCACCGCAATGGCGCGCATTTCTCGCACTTTCTGACACACTAGCTGCGCAACGCGCGAAGGGTGTGTGCCGTGCCCCCCTGGCCGGCCCGGCCGGTGGTCCCCGCCGCTTCGCTGCACCGCCTGCACGACGCCCATGAAACTCTTCGCGACCGCGAAACGCCGCATCAGCCTGAACACGCGCCTCAGCGTCGGCGTTGCGGCCGTCGTGCTGGCCACCACCTTCATCATCGCCACGGTGGCGCTGCACCTGGTCAAGAGCCGCATGCAGGCCTCGATCGCCAACGAGGAGTTCGCGCGGCTGTCGGCCATCGCGAGCGCGGTGGAGCAGAAGTTCGCCAGCCGGCGCATCCTGCTGAAGACGATCGCCGAGAGCGTGGGCTCGCACGGCATCACGAACGCCGCGCCGCTGCAGGCCTTTCTGGAAAAGCACCAGTCCCTGCGGGCGGCATTCGACAACGTCGCCTTCCTGGACACGGACGGCGAGCTGGTCGCCAACCTGAACGGCGCGCGACAGATCGGCAAGGTGAACGTGAAGGACCGCGCGTACTTCAAGGACACGGTCGCCGCGCGCACGGGCGTGATCTCCGAGCCTTACCGCAACCGGCTCAACGGCCTGGCGCAGGTCGCCATCACCGAGCCGGTGCTCGATGCGGCCGGCCGGGTGCTGTTCGTGATCTCGGGCTCCATCAACCTGAAGGACCGCAACATCCTGGGCGAGCTGGCCGACGTGCGCTTCGGCCAGACGGGCTACGTGTTCATCACCACCGCCGACGGCATCGTGATCGACCACCCGCTGGCCGACCGCGTGCTCAAGCAGGCCAACATGGCCATGGCCGACGACGCGCCCGACCTGGACCGCGCGATCGGCGGCTTCGAAGGCACCATCGAAGGCGTGAACCATGCGGGCGTGCCCGGCCTGTACGCCTTCAAGCGCATCCGCCAGGCCGACTGGATCATGGGCTCGATGTACCCGCGCCACGAGGCCTTTGCCCGCATCGACGCCATCGAGCGCACCGCGTGGATCGGCGCCATCGTGCTGGCGCTGCTGGCCGGCGCGCTCGCGCTGGCCGTGGTGCGCCAGCAGCTGCGCCCGCTCACCGGGCTGCACCGCCACATGCTCGACGCCCACGCGGCGCCCGCGCAGGCGGCCGTGGCGCGCACCTACCCGGACGACGAGATCGGCGACCTCTCGCGCACCTTCGACCGGCTCATGCAGCAGCACCAGGCCAGCGAGAAGTTCCTGCGCGACATCACCGACAACCTTCCGGCCATGATCTCGCACGCCGACGCGCAGGGCCGCTACACCTTCGTGAATGCGCGGCTGTGCGAGGAGCTGGGCTACAGCGCCGAGGAGCTGGTGGGCCAGCCCGTGCAGAGCATGAGCGGCCTGCACGACGACCCGACGCTCGAGCACAACCTGCGGCGCGTGCTGGCCGGCGAAGCCGTGTCCTTCGAGCGGCGCGGCGCCGCGCACCGCGACGAGGAAGAGCACTTCTTCCAGACCGACTTCATCCCCGAGCTCGACGCGCAGGGGCGGGTGTGCGGCTACTACGCGATGACCTTCGACATCACGCAGCGCAAGCACATCGAGCTCGAGCTGGCGCACAGCGAGGCGCAGATCCGCACCATCGCCGACAACATTCCCGCGCTGGTCTCGCACGTCGACGCCGCGCTGTACTACACCTTCGTCAATGCCAAGGTGCGCACGCTGCACCACGGCCAGCCGCTGGTGGGCCAGTGGATGCCAGCGGTGCGGGGCGCGGCCGATTTCGCGGTGGTGCGGCCCCACATGGAGCGCGCGCTGGCGGGCGAGACGGTGATCGTCGAGAAGGCCGGCGACGCGGCGCTGGGCATCGGCGACCGCACCTTCAAGGCCCACTACATCCCCGACCAGGACGCCGAGGGCATGGTGCACGGCGTGTTCGCGATGACCTTCGACATCACCGACGAAGTGAACATCCGCCGCGCCCTCACGCAGCAGGAAAAGCGCCTGCGCGACGTGACCGACAACATCCCCGCGCTGGTCGCCTACTTCGACCGCGACGAGAACTGCCTGTACGGCAACAGCCGCGCGCGGCGCATGGCGGGCCTGGACGAGCGCGCGCCGCTGGACGGCGTGACGCTGCGCTCGGCCGTGGGCGAGGCGGTGTATGCGCAGCACACGCCCCACCTGCCCACGGTGCTCGCCGGCAGGGCGACGCAGTACCCGGTGCAGGTGCCGATCGATGACCGGGAGGCTCACTTCCAGGTGAACCTGATTCCCGACAAGGACCTGGCGGGCCACACGGCGGGCTTCTACCTCATGACCTTCAACGTCACGGCGCTGAAGGAGGCCGAGCGCAAGCTCATCGAGCTGGCGCGCATGGACGTGCTGACCGGCCTGCCGAACCGGCTGGCCTTCAACGAGCAGCTGCCCGCGGCGATGTCGCGCGTGCGCCGCGCCGAAGGCGGCATGGCGCTGATGTTCCTGGACATCGACCACTTCAAGGCCATCAACGACACCCTCGGCCATTCCACCGGCGACGGCGTGCTGGCCGAGTACGCGCGCCGCCTGCGCGCCAGCGTGCGCGAGACCGACACCGTGGTGCGCCTGGCCGGCGACGAGTTCGTGATCGTGCTGGAGAACGTGCACTCGCAGGACGCGGTGGCGGGCGTGGCGCACAAGATCGTCTCGCAGATCGCGGCGCCGGCGTTCCCCGTGGAAGGCCGGCGGCTGGACGTCACGACCAGCATCGGCATCGTGTTCGTCGAGACGGTCGATGCCACCGTCGGCGCCGGCGAACTGCTCGCGCGGGCGGACACGGCGCTCTACGCCGCCAAGTCGCAGGGCCGCAACCGTTTCGCGTTTTACCGTTAGCGTCGGTACACCCGCCGCGCCCCCCACAACCACCAGGAGACCCATCCATGGCAGCCACCGAAGTCGTCATGCCCGAACAGCTCGTGCAGGAGCTCGACCTGCAAAGCCGCATGCCGATCGCGCGCATCGGCCAGGCGCTGATGTCGCTGGGCATGATCACGCAGGCGCAACTCGACGCGGCGCTCCAGCAGCAGCAGCGCGAGCCCACGGTGCCGCTGGGCGAGACGCTGGTGCGCATGGGCGTCGTGAGCCGCGGCCAGCTGCAGACCGCGCTGGTGCGCAAGATGGGCTACCCGCTGGTGAACCTGCATGTGTTTCCGGCCGCGGCCGACGCGCTGCGCAAGGTGGGCCACGAAGCCGCGCGGCGCCTGCAGGTCATGCCACTCATGCTGCACGGCGGGCGCCTGGTGCTGGCGCTCGACGACCCGGTCAACCGGCACGCGGTGATCGACGAGGTGGAGTTCATCGCGCAGATGAAGGTGCTCCCCGTGCTGGGCCAGTGCCTGGACCTGGACGGCGTGCTGCACAAGGCCTACGAGAAGGTCGGCCAGGTGGCGGCCGAGCGCCCGGTGATCGACATGAACGACCCGATGCGTCCGCTCGAGTTCGACATGACGGGCACCAGCACGCTGCTGAAGAC
Source organism: Variovorax boronicumulans (assembly GCF_009811375.1). NCBI lineage: Bacteria > Pseudomonadati > Pseudomonadota > Betaproteobacteria > Burkholderiales > Comamonadaceae > Variovorax > Variovorax boronicumulans. The sequence continues at coordinate 171,557 of NZ_BKDH01000001.1, read as the reverse complement.
GCTCGAGAAGGAAGAATCGGCCGCCGCGCCCGCGGCCGGCGAGCCGCCCGTGGAGCAGTCGGACAACTCGCTGGTGCGCATGATCAACAGCATGATCCTCGAAGCGCACCGCGAGGGCGCCTCCGACATCCACATCGAGAGCGACCCCGGGCAGGAAAAGACGCGCATCCGCTTTCGCCGCGACGGCCGGCTCTACACCTACCTGGAGCTGCCGCCCAGCTACCGCAACGCGGTGGTGGCGCGCGTGAAGATCATGTGCGACCTGGACATCAGCGAAAAGCGCAAGCCGCAGGACGGCAAGATCAACTTCTCGAAGTACTCGCCGCAGCACCGCATCGAGCTGCGCGTGGCCACCATCCCGACCAACAACGGCCTGGAAGACGTGGTGATGCGCATCCTGGCCTCGGCCAAGCCCATCGCGCTCGATGCGCTGGGGCTGTCCGAGCGCAACCTGGCGCAGTTTTCGCAGGCGGTCGACCGGCCCTACGGCATGGTGCTGTGCGTGGGCCCCACCGGCTCGGGCAAGACCACCACGCTGCACTCGGCGCTCATGCGCATCAACACGCCCGAGCGCAAGATCTGGACCGCCGAAGACCCGATCGAGATCACGCAGCCGGGCCTGCGCCAGGTGCAGGTCAACCCGCGCATCGACTGGACCTTTGCCAAGGCGCTGCGCGCCTTCGTGCGCGCCGACCCCGACGTGATCATGGTCGGCGAAATCCGCGACGCCGAGACCGCGAAGACCGCCATCGAGGCTTCGCTCACCGGCCACCTCGTGCTGTCGACGCTGCACACCAACAGCGCGCCCGAAACCGTGACGCGCCTGCTCGACATGGGCATGGACCCGTTCAACTTCGCCGACTCGCTGCTGGCGGTGCTGGCGCAACGGCTGGTGCGCTGCCTGTGCCCGCAGTGCGTGCAGAGCCGCCCGGCGACGAGCGAGGCGGTCGAGGAGCTGCTGGCCGACTACATGCATGCCTTCGGCGCACAGGACACGCCGGCCGCCCGCGACGCCGTGCGCGCCGAGTGGGTGCAGCGCCACGGGCGCGACGGCCAGCTGCAGACCTACACCAGCACCGGCTGCAAGCACTGCAACGACACCGGCTTCCGGGGCCGCGTGGGCATCCACGAACTCATGGTGATGTCGAGGGAACTGCGCCGGCTGGTGCAGGGCGGCGCGCGCGCCGAGGAACTGCAGGACGCCGCGATGCGCGAGGGCATGCGCACGCTGCGTCAGGACGGCATCGAGAAGGTGCTGGCCGGCCGGACCACGCTCGAGGAAGTGCGCGCGACCAGCAACGTCTGACGCACAAGGTCAGAGGTCAGGTCAGGGCAGGCTCAGGCGGCGGCGTCCCACGCCACCGCCGGCAGCGTGGCGATGGCCGGCCGCGCGAACAGGTAGCCCTGGAACAGCTCCACGCCGATCTCGCGCAAGGCGCGCACCTCTTCGGGCGCCTCCACGCCTTCGGCGATCACGCGGATGCGCAGCTCGTCGCAGGTGGCGACGAAGCCCCGCACGATGGTCAGCCGCACCGGGTCGGCATGGATGCCGCGGATCAGGCTCAGGTCGATCTTCACCACGTCGGGCTGGAACGCGGCCAGCAGCTCGAAGCCCGCGTAGGCGGCGCCGAAGTCGTCGATGGCCGAAGTGAAGCCGTGGCGCTTGAAGGCGCGGAAGGTGTCGGCCAGGCCGTGCAGGTCGCGCACGCGCTCGCCCTCGGTGATCTCGAACATCAACTGGCGCACCGGGAATTTGCAGCGCTTGGCGGCGGCCATGGCGGTGCGGAAGCACTCGGCCTGCCCCGCGACGTCGTTGGGCATGACGTTGAGGCTCAGGCGCGACTTCATGCCCAGCCGCGAGGCGATCTCGATGGCCTTGACGCGGCAGGCTTCGTGGAAGGCGAAGCGGTCGACCGGATCGACGCGCCCGAGCACCTCGGCGGCGCCTTCGCCCGACAGGCCGCGCACCAGCGCCTCGTGCGCATAGATCTCGTGCCGGCCCAGGTCCACGATGGGCTGGAACGCCATGGTGAACCCCGAGGCGAGGCCAGCAGGCGCGGCATCAGCATGTATTTCGGCGATCACGTTGGATGGACCTCGCGGGCAAGGTTGCAATGGCGTTGGATGGCGACTCCCAAGAGCGTAAATGTAAACGGTTCTATACACCGCACGCACCACCCCCTCCGACAAGAGGTCGCGCCCCATGAAGACATCCGACCTAGGCCCGGCCCAGGCTGTAGACCGAAATCACTCATGAGCTCTCCCGGCCTCGGAAAAATCTGTAGCAAGCTGTCGACGACAGGGCTGCGTCCTATGTCCCATCGGGGAGAGATTGGTTAGAAAGGGGGCGCCCACTACTGGAAACGGTGGGTGGGTTTTCACTGTCGTTCCTGGGTTTCCAGTCACCGATGAAAGGTCCCGTCCGATGCGCCACCAGCCTCGCTCCCTCCTTCGCACACTGGCCCGTACCGTGCTGCCCGTCGGTGCCTTGTTGACATTGCTGCCCGCGCAGGCGGTCACGACGACCACGACCTTCCAGGTCACGGCCACGGTGCTCAAGGCCTGCCTGATGACCACGCCGGCCACGCTGGCGTTCGGGCCGTACGACCCGGCGTCAGCCACCGCGCTGGCCGGCACCACCAGCCTCAACGTGACCTGCACCTTCGGCACGCCCTACTCGCTCGGCCTAAGCGCGGGCGGCGGCTCGGGCGCAACGATCACGAACCGCCTGATGACCAGCCCCACGGCGGCCGCCGGCAACAACACGCTGGGCTACGGCCTCTTCAAGGACAGCGCGCACCAGACCAACTGGGACAACAGCGTCGCCGGCACCGGCTACGTCGGCAACGGGACGCCCCAGACGCAGACGATCTACGGCCTGATTCCCACGGGGCAGTACACCGCGGCGCCGGCCATCGACTACACGGACACGATCACGGTCTCGCTGACCTATTGAGGGCGCCGTTGACCGCCTTCACCGCAGGCCGCCACGGCATGCGTCGCGCCCTGCTGCCAGTCGCATGGGGGGCCGGCCTGCTGCTGGCCGCCCTTGCCCCCGCTCCCGCCGCGGCCACCAGCCTCAGCGTGGCGCCGCTGCGCATCGTGCTCACGCCGCAGCGCCCGGTCGCCTCGCTCACCATGGGCAACGCCGAGGACACCGAGGTCGCCGTGCAGGCCGAGGTGGTGGCGTGGTCGCAGCAGGACGGACGCGATGCCTACGAACCCACGCGCGACGTGCTGGTCAACCCGGCCATCTTCCGCCTGCCGCCCGGCGGGCGGCAGATCGTGCGCCTCGGGCTGCAGGTGCCGGCCGACGCCGGCGAGCGCAGCTACCGCGTCTTCCTGCGCCAGCTGCCGCGCGACCAGGCCCTGCCGGCGGACGGCACCGAGGGCGCGAAGGTGCAGACGCTGCTGCGCATCGGCGTGCCGATCTTCGTGCCGCCGCTGCAGCTGCGCCGCGCGCTGCAATGGTCGCTGCAGCCTTCGGCGCGCGCCACCGGCACGGCAGGCACGGCCTGGCGGCTGGTGTTCGACAACCAGGGCAGCGAACACATCCAGGTCACGCAGCTCGTGGTGCGCCGCGAGGACGGCACCGAGCTGCTGCGCAAGAGCCTGTCGCAGTACGCGCTGGCCGGGCAGTCGGCCGGCATCGACATCGAACTGCCCGCCCTGCCGCCCGACACCCGGCTGCAGGTCGAGGCCGCCACCGATGCCCCCGAGGCGTCGTCCAGCGCCACCGTGCGCGTGCCCCGTGCGCCCGCCACGCCACGCTAGCTTGTGGGTCTGCTGCGGCTGGCTGGGCCTGCGCGTGGCCTGCGCACAGACGTCACCCGCTGACATGGCGGGCGAGGTGCAGCCCGCGATCCTCGACGTGCGCATCAACGGCCTGAGCCAGCCCGCACCGCGCCCGCTGCTGCGGCGCGGCGCCCAGCTGCTCGCATCGGCGCCCGACTTCGCGGCCTGGCGCCTGGTGCGGCCCGCCACCGCGGCGCTGCAGCGCGACGGCACCGACTACTACGACCTGCGCGCGCTGCCGGGCGCGCAGCTGCAGCTCGACGAAGGCGCGCAGAGCGTGGACCTGAGCGTGCCCGCCGAGGCGTTCACGCTGGGCACCGTGCATGCGCACGCGGGCGACCGCCCGCCGCTGTCGGCCTCGGCCTTCGGGGCCTTTCTCAACTACGACCTGGCCTTGCAGCACGACCGCGAAGGCACGCGCGCCTCGGGCTACTTCGATGCGGCGGCCTCGGGCGACTGGGGCCTGGTGGGCACGAGCCTCGTCGCGGGCCAGTCCGCGTTCGGCGGACGCGGCACGACGCGGCTGGACAGCTACTTCCGCCGCGACGACCCCGCGCGGCTCACGCGCCTCACGGTGGGCGACACGATCACGCAGGCCGCCGCATGGTCCACGCCCTTTCGCTTCGGCGGCGTGCAGTTCGGCACCCGCTTCGGCTTGCAGCCCGGCTTCATCAGCTACCCGATGCCGACATTGCGCGGCGGCGCAGCCGTGCCGTCGGCGGTGGAGGTGTATGTGAACGACACGCTGCGCTACCAGCGCCGTGTCGACGCCGGCCCCTTCGCGCTCAGCGACGTGCCCGTGCTCACCGGCGCGGGCGAGATGCGCTTCGCCGTCACCGACGCGCTCGGCGTGCAGCGCACCGTGACCACGCCCTACTACGTGAGCTCGAACCTGCTGCGCGCCGGGCTGTCCGACTACTCGCTCGAAGCCGGCTGGACGCGCCTGCGCTACGGCGAGCGCAGCTTCGACTACGGCCCGCCCTTCGTCGCCGGCACCTGGCGCCACGGCGTGAACGACGGCGTGACCGTCGAGGCGCGCGGCGAAGCCAGTGCGCGCAGCCAGACCGCGGGCGCCGGCGTGACCTGGGTCTGGGGCACGCTCGGCGAGCTCTCGCTGCACGGCGCCGCCAGCCGCAGCAGGGACGGCGACAGCGGCCGCCTCTGGCGCGCCGCCTACACGCGCACCAGCGACGAGTGGAACTTCTCGGTGAGCCGCCAGGTGGCTAGCCGCGGCTTCACGCAGATCGCCTGGCACGACAGCCCCGTGCACACCGACGCGCAGACCCAGCTCTTCGCAGGCCGCTCGCTGGGCCGCTACGGCACGCTGGGCGCGAGCCACACGCGGCTGCGCTACAACACCGGCGAGCACATCGGCGTGACCACCGCCAGCTGGTCGATCGGCCTGGGCGGCAACGCCTGGCTCGGCACCTCGGTGGCCCACACGCGCCAGGACGGCAAGCGCTCCATCACCTCGGTGAATGTCAGCCTCAGCTTCACGCTCGGCGAGCGCCAGCACGCCACGCTCTCGGTGCAGCATCAGAAGCCGGGCGGCCACTCGGCCGTGGCCGAGTGGGTGCAGCAGCCACCCAACGACACCGGCTGGGGCTACCGGCTGCGCGCCGCCGACGGCGAGAACGCGCGCAGCGAAGCTGCGGTCGATTGGCGCGGTCGCTACGGCATGCTGACGGCCGAAGCTGCGCGCGCCCAGGGCCAGACCGCGGTGCGCCTGCGCGCCAGCGGCGCCGTGGGCTTCGCGGGCGGCGTGGGCTTTGCCACCCGCCAGTCGGACGACGCCTTCGCGCTCGTGACCGTGCCCGGCGCCGCCGGCGTGAAGGTGTACCGCGAGAACCAGCCCTGGACCACCACCGACAGCGAAGGCCGCGCCGTCGTCTCCGGCCTGCGCGCCTACGAGCCCAACCACATCAGCATCGACAACGGCGACCTGCCGATCGAGGCACAGGTGCGCAGCGACGTGCTGCGCGTGGTGCCGCGCTACAAGGGCGTGGCGCAGGCCAGCTTCGACATCGCGCGCGACGCGATCGCGAACGTCACGGTGCTGCTGCCCGACGGCAGCCCGCTGCCGCCGGGCATCGACGTGATGCGACCGGCGCGCGGCACCTCGCTGCTGTCGGGCTTCAACGGGCTGGTGTCGGTCGACGACCCGCAGCCGAACGAACGCTTCGAGGCGCGATGGAAGCGCGGGCATTGCCGCTTCACGCTCGGCGCGCCCGACCGCGCCGCCGGCGCCTTGCCTTCAATGGGCCCCTACCGATGCGAACCCGTGTCCTCGTCCCCGCGCTGACGGTCGTGCTGGCGCTGGCGGGGCTGCTGGCCCCGGGCGCGTCGCGGGCCGCGTGCACGGGCCTGGGAGTGTTCACCTGCACTGTCACGGTCACTGCAGCAACGCCATTGGCCTTCGGCAACTACGATCCCGCCGTTGCAACGCCCAAGGACAACACCACGACCATCACCGTCGTCGGCAAGGTCACTTCCCTGGTCGCCCTGCTGGTGAACCTGTCCTACACGATCGGCCTCGACGCGGGCTCGGCCGGCGCCATCACCAGCCGGCAGATGGTGGGCCCGGTCAGCAGCACGCCGCTGGGCTACAACCTCTACACCTCCAACACGCACGGTACTGTCTGGAACGCCAGCAACGTCTCGGACAGCTACAACATCACGGCCTCCGTGCTGGGCACGACGGTGTCGAAAAACTACACCGTCTACGGCCGCATTCCGCCCGGCCAGTACGTGGCGCCGGGCCCCTACAGCAGCACGATCACCGTGACGGTGACCTACTGAAAGCTCAGCCGCGCAGCATGCCCGCCAGGCGCTTGGCGATGAGCTCGTCAGCCTGCGCCATGATGCGGTCGATGAGCTCGGCGCAGCTGGGCACGTCGTGGATCAACCCGGCCACCATGCCGCAGCTCCAGGCGCCGGCGTCCATGTGGCCCTCGGTCATCACCTTCGGGTAGATGCCGGCGACCTGGTCCATGATGTCGTCGATCTTCAGCGCGTCGCCCTTGGCGCGCTCGATCTCCATGAGGCGCTCCACGCCCGCGTTGTTGATCACGCGCTCGGTGTTGCGCAGCGAACGCATGATCAGGCGCGTGTCGAGCTCCGAGGCGTTGACGATGGCCTGCTTCACGTTGGCGTGCACCGGCGCTTCCTTGGTCGCGATGAAGCGCGTGCCCATGTTCATGCCCTCGGCGCCCAGCGCGAGCGCGGCCACGAGGCTGCGGCCGTCGGCCATGCCGCCCGAGGCGACGAACGGGATCTTCAGTTCCTCGGCCGCGCGCGGCAGCAGGATCATGTTGGGCACGTCGTCCTCGCCGGGGTGGCCGCCGCACTCGAAGCCGTCGACGCTCACGGCGTCGCAGCCGATGCGCTCGGCCTTGAGCGCGTGGCGCACCGAGGTGCACTTGTGGATCACCTTGATGCCCGCGGCCTTCAGCGCCGGCATGTAGGCCTCGGGGCTGCGGCCCGCGGTTTCCACGGCCTTGATGCCGCCTTCGACGATGGCCGCGATGTACTCGGGGTACGGCGGCGAGGCAAAGGTCGGCAGGAAGGTGAGGTTCACGCCGAAGGGCTTGTCGGTCATCTCGTGGCAGCGCGCGATCTCGCGCGCCAGCAGCTCGGGCGTCTTCTGCGTGAGGCCCGTGATGATGCCCAGGCCACCGGCGTTGGAGACGGCCGCGGCCAGCTCGGCGAAGCCGACGTAGTGCATGCCGCCCTGGATGATGGGGTGGCGGATGCCGAAGAGTTCGGTGATGCGGGTTTTCAAGAGAACGTCCTTTGGTCGGGGTTGCTGGGAAGGAAAGAGAGAAAGAAAAAATCAGGGCGGCGAGATGACGCGCAGCACGTCGCGCGCCATCGCCTTCATCCAGGCCGTGTCGCTCTTCAGCGCAGGCTCGGCAAAGGTCTTCGCGAACGTGGGTCGTGCCATCTTTGCGTAGTTCAGCGTGCCGAAGATGAGCGTGAGCACCACCACGGCCGACAGGTCGTCGCGCACGAGGCCGGCCGCCTGCGCCGCGGCCACCAGGCCCAGGCTGGCTTGCAGGAAGCCTTCGAGCGGCCGGGTCTGCGCATGCTGGATGCGCTCGGCGTTGTCGAGCAGTTCGCGCGTGACCAGCTTGAAGCCCGTGGGCCGCGCGTGCATCCACTCGACCTGCAGCGCGACGAAGGCCTGCAGCCGCGCAGGCAGGTCGGGGGCCGCCTCGACGCGCTTGCAGATGCGCGCCGTCAGGTCCTCGGCCTGCTTTTCGAGCACGGCACGGTACAGCACCTCCTTGCTCGGGAAGTGATGCAGCAGCCCCGGGTTGCCGACCTCGCAGTCGCGCGCGATGGCCGACAACGACGCGCCCTGGAAGCCGTGGTCGGCAAAGTGCTGCTCGGCGCGCGCGAGGATCGTTTCTTTACGGGAAGGGGCAAGGGTGGCCATCGGGCGGTTCTGGATTGCGTCACGCAGACGAGCGCATGCCGCGAAGACGCGACCGGCGATCAGACGCGATGCGCGCCATTCTTTCTTGTGTCTTGTGGTCTGGTTGTTGCACGCGCGACACCCTCGCGCGTCAGCGTGTGGCCGGCATGGCCGCCACCTGCTGCGCGAGCTGCGCATGGAAACGCGGTGCGCTGTACTCGAAGGTGCCGAAGCTGAGCGCGTCGTTCGCGCCCGACGCCAGCCCGGCCTGGATCGACTCGGCCAGCGCGTAGTCTTCCGCGAGCGTGCGCCGGTACAGCGCGACGTTGGCGTCCCAGTGCGCGGTCGCCTTCTCCGAGGCCGGCGCCTCGGGAATCAGCGTGAGCTCGTGCACGCGCGTGCGCGTGGCGCCCAGCGGCTCCAGCATGCTGAGCTGCGCGTGGTCGGGCTGCACCAGGATGGTCGTGTTGGGAAAGAAGAAGTAGGTCAGGTTGCCGTAGCGGCGCGGATCGAAACCGGCCGCATCGGGCCGGTGCTCCTGGAACTTCGCCTTGAGCAGGTACAGGCGCCGGTTCAGGTCGAACTCGTCGATCACCTGCAGGTTGTGCAGGAACATGTGGGCGATGGTCTCGCGGTGTGCCACCTTGAAGTGGTAGGCCTCGAAGGAACCGTCGACCAGCAGCTTCCAGTTGGCTGCGACCTCGTACGTGCGTGGCGCATAGGCCACGGGCGCGCGCAGCCCGGCCAGCGACTCGAGGTTGTCCATGAGCGCGCCCAAGTGCGCACCGGGGTCGCTGTCCGCCTGCGACGGATCGCACACGACCCAGACCACGCCCGCGCGCTCGACCGTGGCCAGCCGGCGCAGGCCCGACTCGTCCTGCTTCAGGCAGGGAAAGCCGAAGGATTCGGGCACGCCGCGCAAGGCGCCGTCGGGCTTGTAGGTCCATGCGTGGTACGGGCAGACGAAGGCACGCGCCTCGCTGCCGCTGCCTTCGGGCACCACGCGCGCGCCGCGGTGGCGGCACACGTTGAGAAAGGCCTGCGCCTGCCCGTTCTCCTGGCGCACCAGCAGCAGCGGCACGCCGGTGTGCGTGAGCGACAGCCACGCGCCCGGCGAGGCGAGCGAGGCGCTGGCGGCCACCGGCTGCGGATGCCGCTGCAGCAGCCGCCGCTCGTCGCGTGCGATGGCCTCGTCGGTGTACTGGCCGACCGGCACGCGGTCGCCCTCCCCTTGCGCGTCGGCGCGCCCGGCCTGCAGGGCCGTGGTCGCTCGGCGATGGAGTTCGGCTGCGAAGTTCTCGCTCATCGGGGGGCTTTCGGTTCGATGCGATGCAGCCCGGCGAGCTGCGCGATCAGCCCAGTCTACCGACTGACCAGTCGGTACGTCAACCGCCCCCGAGACAGCGGTGGAAGCGGTATCAGGCCGGCTTGCGCAGGAAGCCCTGCTGCGCCCCATTGCGGTTGGGCGCGAAGCCGTTGGCCTGCAGCGTCTCTTCGGTGGTTTCGTAGAACACGCCGATCTTCATGATCTCGCGCGCCTGCTGTGCGGTGGCGATGGGGCGGCCGAACTCGGTCGCGATGCGCACGAGCTGCTTGATCTGCTCGACCGAGCTCATCTTGCCGGTGCGGGTCTGGTTCCACAGCACGTCCTCGATGCCGCAGCGCACGTGCAGGCCCAGGGCGATGCCGATCATGTTCACGGGCAGCACGTTGAGCACCGAGCTCTCCACGGTGACCACCGCGCCGTCGGGTGCGGCGCGCAGGAAGTTGGCCAGGTTGTAGATGTTGGCCTGGTCCATGCCGCCGCTGATGGCCACCCAGTTCATCACCAGCGGGCCCTTGTAGACGCCGCGGCGGATCATGCGTTCGATGGTCTCGAAGCTGTTGATGTTGTAGCACTGGAACTCGCTCTGGATGCCCGCGGCCGTGAGGCGGCGGATGTGCTCTTCCACCCAGCTGGGGTTCGAGGGAACGATCATGTCCCGGTACGTCGAATACAGCCGCGGGTCGCCGCGCGACAGGCCCTTGAAGTCGTCCAGCCCCGCGTGCTCGGTCACGTTCATCTGCGTGGTGTTGACGGTCACCGTGACCTGGTCGGGCCTGGGCGTGAGCTCGGCCAGCATGTGGCGCGTGTCGTCGCTGAGCCACTTGGCGGCGGCGCCGTCGTCCTCGGGCGCGAAGCTGATGGAGCCGCCCACCTGGATGATCATCTCGGGCACGCGCGCGCGCACGCCGGCGATCAGTTCGTTGAACATCGACAGGCGCTTGCTGCCCTTGCCGTTGGCCTCGCGCACGTGCAGGTGCAGCACGGTGGCGCCGGCCTCGTAGCAGTCGACCGCCTTCTGGATCTGCTCTTCCATCGTGACCGGAATGTCTTCCGGAAAGTCGGCGGGAATCCAGCCCGGTGCATAGGGCGCGGCCGTGATGATCAGGGGCTGCTGGTTCTCGGGATACAGGTGGCCGTCGAGGAAGTTCATGGGGTTGTCTCCGGTGAAAAGGTTGCGCTTGCAGCCAAAGTTTCTGGCGCAGCTGCGAAAACTTCTTGCTCATCGGGGGCGCGGTTTTGTCTTTCTGGGGCATTGGAACGGCGCGTGCAAAGACAGGGTTCGCTGTCGCGATCCGGTAAGTGGCCGACGCGTGGCGCCAAGCATCCAGCAGCGGTGGCGCCACAGAATCCGCACGCCCTTCTTGTCTCTTCCACCTGAGGACGAACCATGTGTCTGCATCTGCTGCGAGCCTCCCTTCTCTTCCTGGCCGCGCTGTGCTGCGGCACGGCCTCGGCCCAGGCCTGGCCTGACAAGCCCCTCCGGCTGATCGTTCCCGCGCCGCCGGGCGGCATCTCCGACGCGGCGGCGCGGCTGCTCGCCGAACAGCTGCGCACGAACCTCGGCCAGACCGTGCTGGTGGACAACAAGCCGGGCGGCTCCGCCGTCATTGCCGAGCGCGCGCTGATCGCCGCGCCGGCCGACGGCTACACGCTGATGGTCGGGCCGTCGAGCGTGCTGTCCGACATTCCGCTCACGGTGAAGACGCCCTTCGACCCGCTGAAGACCTTCACCTACGTCGGCGAGGTGACGGGCATGTTCCATGTGCTGGTGGCCAACGCCGGCTTCCCGCCGAACACGGTGAACGACCTGCTGGCACATGCCAAGGCGCATCCGCGCTCGGTCAGCGTGGCCAACCTGAGCACGGGCACGCGCTCCAACCTGCTGGGCGAGATGCTGCGCGCGCGCAGCGGCAACGACATCCTCGTGGTGCCGTACAAGGGCTCGGCGCCGGCGCTGGTCGACCTCATGGGCAACCAGGTGCAGCTGACCTTCGAGGTGGTGAGCAACGTCACTTCGCTGATCCGCAGCGGCAAGATCAAGGCGCTGGCCGTGGCGTCGTCGAAACGCTCGCGCTTCCTGCCCGACGTGCCCACCTTCGGCGAGCTGGGCCTGCCCGACTTCGTGATGCCCGACGCGAGCGTGGGCGTGTTCGTGCTCAGCAGCATGCCGCCGGCGCTGCAGGAGAAAATCCGCGCCGAGGTGGCCCGGGCCGTGCAGGCGCCGAAGTTCCGCGAGGCGCTGCTCGCGCAGAATTACGATCCGCCCCGAGAGATGTCGCTGCAGCAGCTGCGCCAGACGCTGGACGCCACGACCGCCCACAATCGGGCCATCATCGAGAAACTGCAACTCAAGATCAGCCCCGAGTGAACACGGGGCCCTTCCCACAGCCACCATGAAGCACCTCGGTCGACTGATGCGCAGCGCGAGCCTCAGCGGCTACGTGGAGCTGGTGCAGTCGCTCGGCCGCGACCCGCATGCCTTCATGCGCACCGTGGGGCTGAAGGCGCAGCTGCTCGAGCACCCCGAGACGCTGATCCCGGGCGACGCCGTGCGCGAGCTGCTCGAGATCACCGCGCGCGCCACGCGCACCGAAGATTTCGCGCTGCGGCTGGCGGCGCAGCGCAAGCTCTCGGCGCTGGGCCCCATCAGCGTCGTGCTCAAGGAAGAGCCCACGCCGCGCGACGCGCTCGACACGCTGGGCCGCTACCTGAAGCTGGTGAACGCCTCGCTGAGCTTTCGCCTCGAGGACACGGGCGACATGGTCATCATCCAGGAAGACCTGCTGCCCAGCCCCGGACTGCCGATGCGCCAGTCGATGGAGCTGGCCGTGGGCATCATGTTCCGCATCCTCGGCGAGCTCATCGATCCGCAGTGGCGCCCGCAGCAGGTGTGCTTCACGCACCGCCCGCCGGCGGACATGGCGGCGCACCGCGCCTTCTTCGGCCGCCACGTCAAGTTCAACCAGGATTTCAACGGCCTCGTGTGCCTGGCGGCCGACCTGCGCAAGCCACGCGAATCGGGCGACCAGGGCGTGGCGCGTTTCGCGCGCGAGTACCTCGAAGCCGCACTGAAAGACCGCGGCGAGAGCACGCGCGAAGCCTGCCGCGAACTCATCCTGGCGCTCATGCCCGGCGGTGGCTGCACCGCGCAGGAAGTGGCGCGGCACCTGCGCGTGGACCGCCGCACGCTGCACCGCCGGCTCGAGGCCGAAGGCCTCACCTTCAGCCGCCTGCTCGACGACGTGCGCTCCGACCTCGTGAAGCGCCACCTGCGCGACAGCGACCTGCCGCTGAGCGAGGTGGCCGAGCTGCTGGGGTTTTCGGGGCCCAGCAGCTTCAGCCACTGGTTCCGCCACCACTTCGGCTGCAGCGCCTCGCAATGGAGCAAGCAGACGGCCGGCGCGGTGGCTCAGGGCGCGGTGCGCGCGTTCTGAACCAGGTCTTCGTGGCGCAGGGCATGCGCGATGCCCTCCAGCAGGCACCAGGCGGCGCGCGTGAAACGCCTCGTCATCGCCATCGTCTTTCTTCTCAGGCCGCCTTGCGCAGGAAGCCCTGGTTGCCCCCGTTGCGGTTCGGCGCGAAGCCGTTGGCGGCGAGCGATTCTTCGGCCGTCTCGTAGAACACGCCAATCTTCGAGATCTCGCGCGCCTGCTGCGCCGTGGCGATGGGGCGGCCGAACTGGCGCGAGATGGCCACCAGCTGCTCGATCTGCGCCACCGTGCCGATCTTGGCGGTGCGCGTCTGGTTCCACAGCACGTCCTCGGTGCCGCAGCGCACGTGCAGGCCCATGGCGATGCCCATCATGTTCACCGGCAGCACGTTGCGCACCGAGCTTTCCACCGTGAGCACGGCGCCGTCGGGCACGGCGCGCACGAAGTTGGCCAGGTTGTAGATGTTCGGCGCGTCCATGCCGCCGCTGATCGCCACCCAGTTCATCACCAGCGGGCCCTTGTAGACGCCGCGCCGCATGAGCCGTTCGACCGACTCGAAGCTGTTGATGTTGTAGCACTGGAAGGCGCTCTGGATGCCCGCCTTGGTGAGGCGGCGGATGTGCTCCTCGACCCAGCCCGGCTGCGCCGGCACCGTCATCTCCTTGTAGGCCTCGAAGATGGCCGGGATCTCGCGCGAGGTGCCCTTGAAGTCCGCCAGCTCGGCGTGCTCCGTGACGTTCATCTGCGAGGTGTTGACCGTCACCGTCACCTGGTCGGGCGTGGGCTCCAGTTCGGCCAGCATGTGGCGCGTGTCGTCGCTCAGCCACTTGGCGGCGGCGCCTTCGCTTTCGGGGGCGAAGCTGATCGAGCCGCCGACCTGGATGATCATCTCGGGCACACGCGCGCGCACGCCGGCGATCAGCTCGTTGAACTTCGAGAGGCGCTTGCTGCCCTTGCCGTCGAGCTCGCGCACGTGCAGGTGCAGCACGGTGGCGCCGGCGTTGTAGCAGTCGACCGCCTTCTGGATCTGCTCTTCCATCGTGACCGGGATCTCGCCCGGGAAGTCGGAAGGCAGCCAGCCCGGTGCATAGGGCGCGGCGGTGATGATCAGCGGCTGCTGGTTTTCGGGAAAGAGGTGGCCGTCGAGGAAGTTCATGGCGTGCGTCTGTCAGGTGGCGAGGCGGGGGGCGGATGCGGCGGCGATGTTCAGTACGGCACGTCGCCGACGATGCCCGCGCGTTCCATCTTTCGCGGCGCGGGCCAGTAGTCGTTCAGCGCGTAGTGCTGCGTGCTGCGGTTGTCCCAGACGACCACGTCGCCCGGCTGCCACGACCAGCGCACCTGGTACTCGGGAATGGTGGCGCGGCTGAGCAGGTAGTTCAGCAGCAGCGCCGCGCCCGGTGTCTTGTCGATGCCGTGACGCACGTTTTCGGGGGTGCTGTAGTTCACGAAGTGGGTGGTGAAGCTGCCCACGTAGAGCACCTTCTCGCCGGTCTCGGGGTGCGTGCGCACCACGGGGTGCTCCACGGGCGGATGGTCCTGGCCCAGCTTGAGGCGCGCTTCCATCGGCATCACGGCGCCGAACGAATGCTCGATGCTGGCCTTGGCGCGCAGCTTGCCGATCTTGTGCTTGATCTCGTCGGGCAGCTCGTCGTGCGCCTGCACCATGTTCACCCAGATGGTGTCGCCGCCGACCTCGGGGCACTCGATGCAGCGCAGCACCGCGCCCATGGCGGGGCTCTGGCGCCACAGGCCGTCGCAGTGGTAGGTGTTCTCGTAGCTGTGCTTGTTGTCGCTGCGGTAGATGCGCACGAGGCCCGGGTGCTCGGGGTCGCTGCCGACCACGGGGTGGTCTTCCAGTTCGCCGAAGCAGCGTGCGAAGGCGACGTGCTCGGCGCGCTCGATGTCCTGGCCGCGAAAGAAAAGCACCTTGTGCTTGAGCAACGCGGCGCGGATCGACGCAAAGCACTCGGGGTCGCGCGAGGCCTCGCCCAAATGGACGTCCGAGATTTCGGCGCCGATGGACGGTGTGAGGGGTCTGATCTTCATGAGAGGTCTCCGATGGAATGGCGCGTGCCGCTCAGTTCGCCTGGATGCGGTACTTCTTGACGATGGCGGCGTTGCGCTCGGACAGCGCGCGGGTCTCGGCGATGAGCGCGGGCGTGTCGACGCTGAGCTCGGGCTCCAGGCCCACGTCGAGCAGCTTCTGTTGCACGGCGGGCGCCTGGCCGGCCTTCTCGATCGCGGCATGGAGCCTGGCCATCACGTCGGCCGGCAGCTTGGCCGAACCGATGAAGCCGACCCAGCCGCGGAACTGCAGGTCGGGGTAGCCCAGCTCGGTGGTGGTGGGCAAGTCGGGCAGGAAGCGCGAGCGGGTCTTGCCGGTGAAGGCATAGGGGCGCAGCTTGCCGGCCTTGATGAGCGGCATCGAGGTGAGCATGCCGTCGAACATCAGGTCGACCTGGCCGCCCAGCAGGTCCTGCAGCGCAGGCGGCGAGCCGGGGTAGCCGATGTGCTGCAGGTCGAGCCCGGCACGGTCGCTGAGGATGAGGCCCGCGTACTGCGACACGGTGCCGGGGCTGTAGCTGGCGAAGCTGGCCTTGCCCTTGCGCGTCTTCAGCTCGGCGACGAGGCCCTGGAAGTCCTTGGCCGGGAAGTTCGCGGCCGTGACGAGCACCACGCCCGAGCGTGCCACCGAGCCGATGGGCACCACGTCCTTCAGCGGATCGAAGGGCATCTTCACGACCTGCGGTGTCTCGGCCAGCACGTTGCTCGCGGCCATCACGATGGTGTTGCCGTCGGCCGGTGCCTGCAGCATGGCCTGCAGGCCGATGGAGCCGCCCGCGCCGGGTCGGTTCTCGACGATCACGGGGCGACCGATGTCCAGCGCCATCTGCTGCCCGACGACGCGGGCCACGATGTCCATCGTGCCGCCCGGCGGCGCGGGAACGATGAGCTTGACGGGCTTGTCGCCCAGCGCCCAGGCCCCGAGGGCCATCGAGCATCCGACCAGCGCCACGGCGGCGGCGCGTCCAAATTGCAGCAGTTTCATGGGGTGTCTCCGGTTGTTGTCTTGCAGGCCTCGGTGGGCCGATGCCGTCAGTATCCGGCGCACCCCGCCCGCATTTCTTGCTTTATTGGGGCATCGATTTGCCAATTTGGGACATCGCCAAGACCACGCTTCCCGCCGCCGCCACGCGCCGCAAGAATCCGTTCCATACAGCCCCACACACCCCAGGAGACGCACCATGAACCAGGCCATCCGCTTCCACGAGACCGGCAGCGCCGACGTGCTCAAGCTCGAACACGTCGAGGTCGGCGAGCCCGGCCCGGGCCAGGCGCGCGTGCGCCACAGCCTCATCGCCGTCAACTTCATCGACATCTATTTCCGCACCGGGCGCTATCCGCTGGCGCTGCCCAACGGGCTCGGTTCCGATGCCGTGGGCGTGGTCGAGGCCGTGGGGCCGGGTGTGACCGACATCCGCGTGGGTGATCGTGTGGGCTACCTCATCGGGCCGCAGGGGGCGTATTCGCAAGTGCGTGTGATGCCCGCCGATGTGTTGATCCCGCTGCCCGACGGCATCTCGGACCGTACCGCCGCCACGCTGATGATGAAGGGCATGACGGCGCAGTACCTGTTCCGGCAGGTCTATCCGCTCAAGGGTGGCGAGACGATCCTGTACCACGCAGCCGCGGGTGGTGTTGGCCTCATCGCTTGCCAGTGGGCGCGGGCGATGGGCGTCACGATGATCGGCACCGTCAGCACCGACGAGAAGGCCGCCGTCGCCAAGGCCAACGGCTGCACCCACACCATCGTGACCTCGCGCGAGAACATCGCCCAGCGCGTGCGCGAGATCACCGACGGCAAGGGCGTTCCCGTCGTTTACGACTCGGTGGGGAAAGACACGCTGGAGGCCTCGCTCGATTGCCTGCAGCCGCGCGGCACGCTCGTGAGCAACGGCACGTCTTCTGGCGCCGTGGTCCTCGACACCAAGCTGCTGGCGGCGAAGGGCTCGATCTGGCTCACGCGGCCGGCGATGGTGCACTACATCCACCCGCGCCCGCACATGCTGTCGATGGCCGACGAACTGTTCGACCACGTGCTGGCCGGCCGCATCGTGAGCGAGCCCCAGCAGAGCTTCGCACTGGCCGACGCGGCCGAGGCGCACCGCGCGCTCGAAGGCCGCAAGACCACCGGCGCCACTGTGCTCGTGCCCTGAGAACTGCCACGTGCGGACTTGCGATGTCCTCCCTGGTCCGCGCGGCAAGCCTCACCCACTACCGCGAAGTCGCCCGCGCCAGCGGCCTCGACCCGACCCGCATGCTCCTGGACGCCGGCCTGAGCCCCCGCGTGCTGGACGAGCCCGACCTGATGATCCCGGTCGACCGCGTCGCCGCGCTGCTGCAGGCTTCGGCCGAGCGTTCGGGCAACGACAGCTTCGGGCTGTGCATGGCCGAGGGGCGGCGGCTGTCGAACCTCGGGGCCGTCGGCCTGCTGGTGCGCGAGCAGCCGACGCTGCGCGATTCGCTCGACGTGCTGATGCGCTACCAGCCGCTGCTCAACGGCTCGCTGTCGCTGATGGTCGAGGCCTTCGGCCAGGTGGTGGTCATCCGCGAGGAAGTGCAGCCCGGCAAGGCGCACCGCGCCACGCGCCAGCGCATCGAACTGGCGCTGGGCGTGATGCTGCGCCTGCTGCGGCAGTTTCTCGGCACCGACTGGCAGCCCCGGCGCGTGTGCCTGGCGCACCCCGCGCCGCGCGACCTGCGCACGCACCACCGCGTGCTGGGCGCGGCCGTCGCCTTCGACCAGGACTTCCACGGCATCGTCTGCGCGCGCGACGACCTGGACGCGCCCAACCCCGCGGCCGACCCGGCCATGGCGCGCTATGCGCGGCAACTGCTCGACGCGGCAGCGCCTGCGCCCGGCGACGCGCTGCCGGGCGACGTGCGGCGCGCGGTGCTGCTGCTCCTGCCCAGCGGGCGCTGCAGCATCGCGCAGGTGTCGGCGCACGTGGGCGTGGAATGCCGCACGATCCAGCGCCGGCTGGCGGACGACGGCCAGAGCTTCTCGGCCATCGTCAACGACGTGCGCAAGGAGCTCGCCGTGCGCCATGTGCTGGAGGGCGACCGCCCGCTGGCCGAGGTCGCGGGCCTGCTGGGCTTCTGCGCGCCCAGCGGGCTGTCGCGCTGGTTCCATGCGCAGTACGGCTGCAGCGCGAAGGCCAGCCGCGCGCGGCGGGGGGCGCCGCGCCGCGCTTCGGCCTCGCGCGATTGACGTGGAGAATCGGGCCCGTTCTTCCCTCCACGAGCACGAACGAGCCTTGGCCACTTTCCCGCCCCCCGATGCGAGCGGCGCCCCGCGCGACCTGCTGCTCAAGGTGACGCCGCCCCGTGTCCCGCGTCACCTGGTCTCGCGCGCGCGGCTCCTGTCGAGCGCCGACGCGCTGCGCGACCACGCGGTGTGCGTGGTGCAGGCGCCCTCGGGTTTCGGCAAGACCTCGCTGCTGGCGCAATGGCGGCTGGAGTACCTGGGCCTGGGCGTGCCGGTCGGCTGGGTCTCGGCGCAGAGCCAGGACGACCCGGGCCGGCTGGTGCAGAGCCTGGCGCTGGCGCTGCGCGTCGCCATGGGGCGCCCCGCGTTCGGGCGCAGCCTGTTCCAGGACGACCGGCCCGGCACGCTCGGCAGCGTCACGGCGCTGCTGGCCGAGCTGGCGCAGGCGGCCTTGACCGTGGTGCTGGTCATCGACGAGGCCGACCGCCTGCCGCCGGCCTCGCGCGAGGCGCTGGCCTACCTGCTGCGCAACGCGCCGCCCAACGTGCGCACGCTCATTGCCACGCGCCCCGACGGCCGGCTCGACATCGAGGACCTCGTGGCCTACGGGCAGTGCGTGGAGATCGGCCCGGCGCTGCTGAAGTTCAGCCTCGACGAGACGCTGCAGCTGGTGCAGGCGCGCTTCGGCGCGCGCGTCGACCGCAACACCGCCGCCCGGCTGCACGAGCTGACCGAAGGCTGGCCGCTGGGCCTGCAGCTGGCCACGACCATCATCGCGCGCGGGGCCGACGCGCACGCCGCGCACACGGTGCTGGGCGACATGACGGCCGCCGCTGGTGAGCTGCAGGGCGAGCTGGTGCGGCTGCTGCTGGTCAACCTCGACCCCGACGACCGCGACTTCCTGGCCCGCATCGCCGTGCTCGACCTGCTGCACCCCGAGCTGTGCCGCGCGGTCTCCGGCGTCGACGACGCCGCGGCGCGGCTGGCGCGGCTGAGCAACGACACGCCGGTGTTCGCCGCCGCCGAAGGGGGCGAGTGGCTGCGCATGCATGCGCTGGCGCGCGACGTGCTGCGCCAGCGTTTTGCCGCGCTCGACGCCGCCGAGCAGGTGGCGGCGCATGCGCGCGCGGCGCAGTGGCTGGCCGCGCACGAGCTGCTCGACGAGGCCGCCCACCACGCGCTGAGCGCGGGCCAGCACCAGACCGCCTACGAGCTCGCGGAGCGCAGCCTGTACGAATCGCTCATGCGGCGCGGCCGGCAGGCCACGGTGCTCGAATGGATGGCGCAGATGCCGGCCGACGAACTCGACCGCCGCCCGCGCCTGCTGCTGGCCGCGGCATGGACGCTGGCATCGAGCGAGCGGCATGAAGAAGCCGGCCGCTTCGTGGCGCGCATCCTGGCGCAACCCGATGTGAGCGACGCGCTGCGCTGCGAATGCGCACTGATCCTCGGCGGCGCCGCCGTGTTCGCGGACGACCCCGACCGCTTCGTCGAACTGCACGCGCCCTGGACCGAGGCCGTGCCGCTGACCGACCCGCTGCTGCTGCAGTCGCATGCCAATCGCATGGCCTACCGCGCGCTGCTCGAGGGCGAGCCGGCGCTCGCGCGCCTGCGCCAGCAGCAGGCCCTGCGCGGGCACCCGGGCCACGGCGTCGACTACATCCGGCGCTGGAGCGAGCTGGTCATCGGCCTGAGCTATGCGTGGGAAGGCCAGGTGCTGCTGGCCGAGCAGCTGCTGCGCCCCGCCGTGGCCGGCGCCGAGGCCGAGATGGGTCGGCGCCACCGCTTCAGCTGCAACCTGGCCGCGCTGCTCGCGTCGGTGGCCTGGGAGCGCGACCTGCCGGGCGACGCCGCCACGCTGCTGGCCGACCGCCTCGACGTGCTGGAGCACAGTGGCCTGCCCGAATCGCTGCTGCAGGCCTACCGCACGGCGGCGCGCATCGCGGCGGCCGAAGGCGCCGAGCACCGCGCGCTGGAACTGCTGGACGCGCTGGACGCGGCCGGCGCCGCGCGGCGCCTGCCGCGGTTGCGCATCGCCAGCCTGGCCGAGCAGGTGCGCCTGCATGCGCAGCGCCACCGCGCCCAGACCTGCCGCGAACTGTGCGAGCGCATCGACGCGCAACTGGCCGACCCCGCGCTGCCGCAGGGCCCGCTGTGGCGGCGCAGCGTGGAAGCATTGCGCGACGTGGCGCGCGCCCACGCGGCCATCGCCGCGCGCGACTGGCCCGACGCCCTCGCGAAGCTGGCGCGTGCCGACGAACAGGCGCGCCAGCGCAAGCAGGGCGGCCTGCACATCGAGCTGCTGGGCCTGCGCGCGCTGGCGCTGGAGCGCTGCGGCCAGCCGGCGCAGGCGCTGCTGCGCGAGGCCATGGACCTGGCGCGCGCCTACGGGCTGCAGCGCGTGTTCTCCGACGCGCACCCCGAGCTGGGTGCCTGGGTCGGCACGTTGGCGGCCGAGGGCGCGCAGGCCGAGATCGCGGTCGCGCCCCTTGCGCCCGCCGTGCCGCCGGCACCCGCGCCGGCAACACCAGCGTCGCCCGGCGCCGTGCTCACGCCCAAGGAGGGCGAGGTGCTGGTGCTGCTGGCGCGCAACCTGTCGAACAAGGAAATCGGGCGCGCCATGCAGGTGGGCGAGACCACCGTCAAGTGGCATGTGAAGAACCTGTTCGCCAAGCTCGACGCCGGCACGCGCACGCAGGTGGTGCAACGCGCGCGCATCCTGGGGCTGCTCGCCGCCGGGCACTGAGGGCTCGCAGCCAGGCACCGAGGGTTTCTCCCTCCCCTCCAGGGCCGTCTCCCCCTCCTGCGAGGAGGGGGCGCGCGCAGGGGCCCCGACCTATTCTTGCTTCCAGCACGGTCACCGCCGCAAAGACACAGCGGCACTCCCCGACCGGCACAGGAGACAAGACAATGGGTTCCACGATCCAGCCAGGCCTCTCGAACGGGGCCCCCGCCGTGCACACGCGCGGCATCCAGGTCCACCCCGTGACCTGCGCCATCGGCGCCGAGCTGCGCCACGTGTCGCTGGCCGAAGCCTCGCGCGACGCCGGCCTGGCGGCCGAGATCCGCGCACTGCTGGTGCAGCACAAGGTGCTGTTCTTCCGCCAGCAGGAACTCACGCGCGCCGAGCACGTCGCCTTCGCCCGCCACTTCGGCGAGCTCGAGGACCACCCCGTGGTCGGCAGCGACCCCGAGCACCCGGGCCTGGTGCGCATCTACAAGAACCCCGAAACGCCGGTCGACCGCTACGAGAACAGCTGGCACACCGACGCCACCTGGCGCGAGAAGCCGCCCTTCGGCTGCGTGCTGCGTTGCGTCGAGTGCCCGCCGGTGGGTGGCGACACCATGTGGGCCAACATGGCGCTGGCCTTCGAGAAGCTGCCCGCGCACATCCAGCAGCAGATCGCCGGGCTGCGCGCGCGCCACAGCATCGAGGCCACCTTCGGCGCCGCGATGCCGATCGAGAAGCGCCTGGCGCTGAAGGCCCAGTTTCCCGATGCCGAGCACCCGGTGGTGCGCACGCACCCCGACACGGGCGAGAAGATCCTGTTCGTCAACGGCTTCACGACCCACTTCACCAACTTCCACACGCCGGCCAACGTGCGCTACGGGCAGGACTACCAGCCCGGCGCCGCCCTGCTGCTGGCCTACCTCGTGAGCCAGGTGCAGATCCCCGAGTACCAGGTGCGCTGGCGCTGGCAGCCGGGCGACGTGGCCATGTGGGACAACCGATCGACCCAGCACTACGCGGTCATGGACTACCCGCCCTGCCATCGAAAGATGGAACGCGCCGGCATCGTCGGCGACGCGGTCTTCTGAGCGGGCACGTCCTGCGCCCTCTCCCTTCCTTCTTCCTTTCTCCCGAGGTCCTGCCATGAACTTTCTCGACGGCCATCTGTTCCCCGAAAACCAGCAGCCGCTGGTCATCACCGCCGCGCCCTACGCACCGTCGTGGGTGCCCGCCGACTTTCCGGAAGACATTCCCGTCACCATGGAGCAGCAGATCCAGAAGGCGGTCGATTGCTACAACGCCGGCGCCACCGTGCTGCACCTGCACGTGCGCGAACTCGACGGCAAGGGCAGCAAGCGGCTGTCGAAGTTCAACGAGCTGATCGCTGGCGTGCGCAAGGCCGTGCCCGAAATGATCATCCAGGTGGGCGGCTCGATCAGCTTCGCACCCGAGAGCGAGGGTGCCGCGGCCAAGTGGCTGAGCGACGACACGCGCCACATGCTGGCCGAGCTGGAGCCCACGCCCGACCAGGTGACGGTGACCATCAACACCTCGCAGATGAACGTGGTCGAGCACTGGGACGACGCCGACACCCGGGGCACCTCGATGGAAGACCCCGAGGTCTACCGCGCCTACAAGGAAATGACCGTGCCCGCGCAGCCGGGCTGGGCCGAAGAGCACATCCGCCGCCTCACCAAGGCCGGCATCCAGAGTGCCTTCCAGTGCTACAACATCAACAGCTTCGACTCGGTCGAGCGGCTGATGCGCCGCGGCGTCTACAAGGGCCCGCTGGTCATGAACTGGGTGGCCATCGGCGGCGGCATGGACGTGCCCAACATCTACAGCCTGGCCAACTTCGTGCGCGCCGTGCCCGACGGCGCGGTGCTCACGGTGGAAAGCTCCATGCGCAACGTGCTGCCGGTGAACATGATGGGCATTGCCATGGGCCTGCACGTGCGCTGCGGCATCGAGGACAACCTCTGGAACCAGTCGCGCTCCGCCAAGATGGGCACGGTGGCGCAGGTCGAGCAGCTGGTGGCCATCTCGCGCCAATTCGGCCGCCCCATCGCCACCGCCAAGCAGGCGCGCGAGATTTCCAAGATCGGCGTGTTCTACGACACCGTCGAGGAATCGCTGGCCGCCAACGGCTTCGCGCCGAACCGCAACGGCGCGCAGCAGGGCTTCCTGCGCAAGGCGGCCTGAGCACCCCCCACCCCCGGCACCAGAACACCTGGAGACATCGCGATGAAAAAAACCCACAACATCCTTCGCCGCCTGAAGCCCTGGGCAGCCGCCCTGGCCGCCGCGCCCCTGCTCGCCCATGCCTGGACCACCAAGCCGGTGCGGATCGTGGTGCCGGCGCCCGCGGGCGGCACCATGGACGTCGTGGCCCGCGTGTTGTCCGACGCCATTTCGGCCGAGATCGGGCAACCGGTGATCGTCGACAACAAGCCGGGCGCCGGTGGCGCCATCGGGGTGCAGGCGCTCAACAGCGCGCCGCCCGACGGGCAGACCATCATGTTCATGGTCAGCAACATCCTCACCGAGATTCCGCTGGTGATGAAGACCAGCTTCGACCCGGTCAAGGACGTGAAGCCGGTGACCATGGTGGCGCGCTCGGCGATGGTGCTGGTGAGCGCGCCGTCGGTGCCAGCCAACGACCTGAAAGGCCTTATCGCCTACCTGAAGACCGGCAAGGGCAGCCCGGGCAGCTACGCCTCGTACTCCGCGGGCACCAGCTCGCACTACGCCGGCGCCATCTTTGCCCGCAAGGCGGGGCTGGACCTGCAGCACGTGCCGTTCCCGGGCTCGCCGCCGGCGCTGCAGAACCTGATGGGCAGCCAGGTCGACATCCTGTTCGACGGCATCGTCACGTCGCTGCCGCTGATCAAGGCCGGCAAGGTGAAGGTCTTCGGGGTCGGGGCCAAGACCCGGCTGGCGCAGCTGCCGGACGTGCCCACGATGGCCGAGCAGGGCTTCGACGAGATCGACTTCTCGAACTGGGCCGGCGCCATCGTGTCGGCAAAGATGCCCGACGACCTCGTGAAGCGGATCAATGCGGTCCTCACGAAGGCCGCCTCCTCGCCGAAGGTGCGGGAGCGGCTCATCGCGCAGAACTTCGTGCCGATGACCAGCGAGAGCCCCGAGCAGCTCGCGAAGATCACGCATGACGAGTACGAGCGCAACGCGCGGATCGTCAAGACCTACAACATCCAGCTCAACCAGTGAGGGCGCAGGCCGACATGACCGCTCCCACCGTCCTCATCGTTCCCGGCCTGCGCGACGCCGTCGCCAGCCACTGGCAGACCCTGCTCGCCGCACGCCTGCCGCGCGTGCGCGCGGTGCCGCCCATGGGCCGCGACGACCTCGACTGCGCCGCGCGCGTGGCGGCCATCGAGCGCGAGGCGCAGGCGGTCGAGGGGCCGCTGGTCGTCGTGGCGCACAGCGGCGGCGTCGTGATGCTGGCGCACTGGGCGCAGCGCACGCGCCGGCCGGTGCGCGGCGCGCTGCTGGCCACGCCGCCCGACTTCGAGCGGCCGATGCCCGAGGGCTACCCCAGCGTCGAGGCCTTGCGCGCCGGCGGCTGGCTGCCGGTGCCGACCGGGCCGCTGCCGTTCCCGAGCATCGTGGCGGCCAGCCGCAACGACCCGCTGGCGCCCTTCGATCGCGTGGTGCAGATGGCGCAGGGCTGGGGCAGCCGCCTGGTCGACCTCGGCGAGGTCGGCCACCTCAACCCCGCTTCGGGCTACGGCGAATGGCCGGGCGCGCAGGCCTTCATCGACGAACTCTCGGCGGACTGAGCCTTTCTGCCCGCCCTTCCTACCGAAAGAAATTCCCATGGTCCAAGCCATCCGCTTCCACGAGACCGGCAGCGCCGACGTGCTCAAGCTCGAACACGTCGAGGTCGGCGAGCCCGGCCCCGGCCAGGCGCGCGTGCGCCACAGCCTCATCGCGGTCAACTTCATCGACATCTATTTCCGCACCGGGCGCTATCCGCTCGCACTGCCCAACGGGCTCGGTTCCGATGCTGTGGGTGTGGTCGAAGCCGTGGGGCCGGGCGTGACCGACATCCGCGTGGGCGATCGCGTGGGCTACCTCATCGGGCCGCAGGGGGCGTACTCGCAGGTGCGTGTGATGCCGGCCGATGTGTTGATCCCGCTGCCCGATGGCATCTCGGACCGCACGGCCGCCACGCTGATGATGAAGGGCATGACGGCGCAGTACCTGTTCCGGCAGGTCTATCCACTGAAGGGTGGCGAGACGATCCTGTACCACGCAGCCGCAGGCGGTGTCGGCCTCATCGCCTGCCAGTGGGCACGCGCCATGGGCGTCACGATGATCGGCACCGTGAGCACCGACGAGAAGGCTGCGGTCGCCAAGGCCAACGGCTGCACGCACACCATCGTGACTTCGCGCGAGAACATCGCCCAGCGCGTGCGCGAGATCACCGACGGCAAGGGCGTGCCCGTGGTCTACGACTCGGTGGGGAAAGACACGCTCGAGGCTTCGCTCAACTGCCTGCAGCCGCGCGGCACTTTGGTGAGCAACGGCACCTCGTCGGGCGCCGTGGTCGTCGATTCGCAGGTCCTGGCGGCCAAGGGCTCGATCTGGCTCACGCGGCCCGCGATGGTGCATTACATCCATCCGCGCCCGCACATGCTCAGCATGGCCGACGAGCTGTTCGACCACGTGCTGGCCGGCCGCATCGTGAGCGAGCCTCAGCAGAGCTTCGCACTGGCCGACGCGGCCGAAGCGCACCGCGCGCTCGAAGGCCGCAAGACCACCGGCGCCACCGTGCTCGTGCCCTGAGGTTTTCATGACCGCCTTGTCTGTCGCCGCATGGCCGGCGCGCGGCCGCCTGCTCTTTCCGGGCGTGCTCGCCTGCGCGGTGGTCGCCGCCGCGTCCACCTTCTTGTCGCAGCACTACGGTGCGCCGGTGATGCTGTTCGCGCTCATCCTCGGCATGGCGATGAACTTTCTTTCGGCCGAGGGCCCGTGCAAGCCCGGCATCGAGTTCACCGCGCGCCACGTGCTGCGCTGGGGCGTGGCGCTGCTCGGGCTGCGCATCACGGCCGCGCAGGTGGTGGCGCTGGGCTGGCACCCCGTACTGCTGGTGGCGGTGTCGCTGGTGCTGACCATCGGCGTGTCGATGGTCGTGGCGCGGCTGATGGGCTTCAACGTGCTGTTCGGCCTGCTCAGCGGCGGCGCCACCGCGATCTGCGGCGCCTCGGCCGCGCTGGCGCTGGCCGCGGCGCTGCCGCCGCATCCGCTGAAGGAACGCGCCACGCTGTTCACGGTGGTGGGCGTGTCGGCGCTGTCGACGCTCACGATGATCGCCTACCCCCTGATCGCGCGCGCCCTCGGCATGGACGAACACACGGCCGGCGTGTTCCTGGGCGCCACCATCCACGACGTGGCGCAGGTGGTGGGCGCGGGCTACGGCATGTCGCAGGCCACGGGCGACACGGCCACGCTGGTCAAGCTGATGCGCGTGGCGGCGCTGCTGCCGGTGATCCTGTTCGCCGTGATGTTCACGCGCGCCACCGGCAAGGCCGTGGGCGGCCAGCGCCCGCCGCTGCTGCCGTGGTTCGCGGTGGCCTTCGCCGCGCTGGTGGCACTCAACAGCACGGGCTGGCTGCCGCCCGTGCTCACCACCGCGGGCAGCGACCTGTCGCGCTGGTTCCTGGTGGCGGCCATGGCCGGCATCGGCATGAAGACGCAGCTGCGCGAGCTGGTCGACGTGGGCCTCAAGCCGGTGGTGCTGATGGTCGGTGAAACCGTCTTCATCGCCGCGCTGGTGCTCGCGCTGCTGCGCTGGGCGCCCTGACACGCGTTTCGAATCCCGACGACGACACACACCTACAACAACCAGGAGACAAGACCATGAAGAAGAAGACCCTCATCGCCGCCGCGGCCGCGACCCTCGCGGCCGGCGCGTCCCTCGCCCAGTCCTCGCTCACGCTGTTCGGCGTGATGGACGCGGGCGTGAGCCACTACCGCACCACCAGCAGTTCGTACAACCCGCTGCGCCCGGCCGAGCTGCGCCAGAGCCAGACCGTGCTGTCGCCCTCGGGCAATGCGTCCAGCCGCATCGGCTTTCGCGGCACCGAGGACCTGGGCGGCGGGCTGGCCGCGAGCTTCTGGCTGGAGGCGCCGCTGAGCAACGACACGGGCAGCGGCATCACGAACTTCGGACGCCGCTCCACGCTGAGCCTCAGCGGCCCCTTCGGCGAAGTGCGCCTGGGCCGCGACTACACGGCCTCGTTCTGGAACGACGCGGTGTTCGACCCCTTCAGCGTCAACGGCGTGGGCACCAACCTGATCGCGGTGGTCAACAGCAACATCGCGGCCTCGCGCGCGCTGGCCACGGGCGGCCTGCTGAACGGCGGGCTCTCGGCCGGCACCGACAGCTACCTGCGCACCAGCAACGCCATCAGCTACTTCCTGCCGCCGAACCTGGGCGGCTTCTACGGCCAGGTGCAGTACGCGCTGCACGAGAACACCAAGGTCAGCAACACGCCCGACAGCCCCTCGCAGCGCGGACGCTACGTGGGCGGGCGCATCGGCTGGGCCAGCGGCCCGGCCGACGTGGCGCTGGGCTACGGCGAGAGCACGCTGGCCAGTGCCGCCGCGCAGAGCGAGAAGATCAAGAGCCTGAACCTCGGCGCCTCGTACGACTTCGGCGTGGTGAAGGTGTTCGGCGAATGGTCGCGCGTGCGTGACGTTCGCCACAGCGCCACGCCCTTCGCCAACGGCACGCTGCGCCTGAGCGACCGCTACGACGGCCTCATGGCCGGCGTGAACGTGCCGCTGGGCGCGGGCGTGGTGCGCGCCTCGTATGCGCGCGTGCGCTTCGTCAACGGGCTGGGCCTGCCCGACGGCAATTCGTCGGTGAACAAGCTGGCGCTGGGCTACGTGCACAACCTCTCCAAGCGCACGGCGCTGTATGCCTCGGTGGCGCGCATCCACATCGCCAACGGCCGCAACAACCCGACGGTGATGGGCGTGACGCCGCTGGTGCTGAGCCTGCCGGCGATCTTCCCGCAGCCGGCCTACGCGACCACGAACGGCATGCAGCCGCACCGGGCGCTGGGCTACGACGTTGGTATTCGCATGGCGTTCTGAGCGGTTGACGACAGCGGCGGCGCCCCCGCGCCGTCGCTTCGGTGTGGCACGATCCACGGATGCTTCAACCGTCCCGCCGCATCCCGTACCGCACCTGGCCGGGCGCGCTCGCGATCCTCCTGGCCATTGCCGCGTATGTCGGCGGCCTCACCTTCTGGAACAACCACACGCCCGGCAGCCGGCCGCTGCCCGCGGGCGAGACGGTGTCGGTCGCCCACGCGCGCTTCGAGCCCGCGCCGGGCTGGCAGATGGACGTGTCGCGCTCCAAGGCCGGCCAGTCGCTCATGCTCTTCAAGGGCGGCCACAAGTTCCTCGTGACCACGCGCCTGTGGATGGGCGGGCCCGACGGCCCGATGGTGCGCCAGCAGCGGCTCATGGAGCGCGGCCAGGGCCTGACCGTCGAAGGCGACGTGTCCGACTTCGTCACCGGCTGGGGCCTGCAGGGCAAGACCTTCGCCTACTACGGCGCCAAGCTCGCCGGCCGCTTCTGGCAGGTGGTCGACACGCCGCGCCGCTCGCTGGTGCAGATCGACGTGTACGGCCCCACCGACGGCTTCAACGAAGCGCTGGCCGACGCCCGCAAGATGCTCGACTCGATGGACCTGGAGGCACCGCTGTGAGCACCGCCACCGAAGCTCCCGTCGCGACCCAGGAAGACGCCGACTGGCCCATCGGCACCGACTCGTTCTTCCAGCCGCAGCGCGCCGCGTTCTGGCTGCTGGCAGCGCTGATCCTCAACGGGCTGTTCTATACCGTGTCGATGTTCTCGCTGGGCTTTCGCGTGGTGCCCGTCACCGCGCTGCTGGGCCTGCTGGTGTGGGGCGGCTACACGGCGGCCTTCGTGCTGTTTTTCCGCACGCTCGACCTGCTGGAGCAGCACCCGCCCGAAGCCTACGTGCTGGCCTTTGCGTGGGGCGGGCTGGGCGCGGTGTACTTCGCGGCGCCGGCCAACATCGCCATCCAGAGCCTGTGCGCCAAGCTGGTGTCGCCGGAGTTCGTGGCGGCCTGGGGGCCGGCCATCGCGGGGCCGATCACCGAAGAATTCCTGAAGCTCGCGGGCGTGATCCTGCTGGTGCTCATTGCGCGCAACCAGTTCGAAACGTACCTGTCGGTGCTGATCGTCGGCGCCATGGCCGGGCTGGGCTTCCAGGTGATCGAGAACCTGAGCTACACGGTGAACAGCGCCGTGAACTTCCCGCTCGAGAACCAGGTGTACCCGGTGCTCTACCACCTGCTGATGCGCGGGCTGCTGAGCGGGCTGTGGAGCCATGCGGCCTACACGACCATCGCCTCGTTCGGCGTGGCGTGGTTCCTGCTGAACCCGCAGCGCTCGATGGCGGCGCGCATCGGCTGCGCCCTCTTCTACTTCGCGCTGGCGTGGGCCATGCACTTCATCTGGAACTCGCCGCTGCTCGAGGACCGCTTCGACGACGGCTTTGTCGGCATCGCGCTGCTGCTCATCGTCAAGGGCATTCCGGTGGTGATCGCCGCCGCCTTCGTCTGGCGCGCCGCCGCGCGCGAGAACGGCACCTACCTGCACGCGCTGGCGGCCTACTTCGTGCCCGAGCGCGAGCTGATCCGCGACGACGAATGGGTGCGCCTGGGCGCGCCGCTGCTGCGCTACCGCGTGCGCCGCGACATGGGCAAGGAATTCGGCAAGCGCGCCCGGCGCCTGAAGGCGCAGCTGCAGCGCGAGCAGCTGCGGCTCATCCTGAAGGCCGGCACGCACGGACGCGGGCCGCAGACGCGGCGCCATGAAGTGGCGGTGCGCCGCCTGCGGGCCGAGCTCGACCTGCTCACCCGGCCGCAGGGCTGAGGGCCCGCTCCGCTTACTTCGCCGGCAGGTACAGGCGCGGATCGACGGCCTTGCCGCGGTAGCGGATCTCGAAGTGCAGCTTGGCGCGGCCGCCCTCCGCCGGGCCGATCTCGGCGATCTTCTGGCCGCGCTGCACGCGCTGGCCCTGCTTCACGCCCACGGTGCCCACGTTGGTGTAGATCGACATGTAGGAGCCGCCGTGGTCGACCATGATGACGCTGCCGTAGCCGCGCATCGTCTCCGTCGCGGCCACCGAGCCGGCGCCGATCGCGTGCACGGGCTCGCCGCTGCTGCCGCCGATGTCCAGGCCCTTGTTGCTGTTGCCGTTGAAGCCGGCGATGACCGCGCCTTGCGTCGGCCAGCCCCAGTCGCTGCGCCGCGAGGCGGGCGGCACCACGGGGTCGCGCTCGCGGGGTGCGGGCGCGGGCTTGGCTTTTTCGGCACTGCCGCCACCGCTGCTGCTGCGCGGCGGAGGCGTGGCCGCCCCGGTCGCGGCGCCGCCGGGCGGCACCACGCGCAGCACCTGCCCGGCTTCGAGCTGGTCGGGGTCCTTGATCTGGTTCCAGCGGGCGATCTCGGCCGTCGTCCGGCCGTGCCGCTGCGCGATGCGGTAGAGCGTGTCGCCCGTCTGCACGACGTACTCGCCGGGGCCCGCCACCGGCGTGCTGGGCGTGGTGGAGCATGCGCCCACCAGCAATGCCGCCGTCAACGCGGCGCACGCGCCCCATCTTCTCCCTGTCACAACCACGCGCTGAGTCCTTTCTGATTCATCCGGATCGCGCGACCTCGCGGGGCGAGGCGCGCCTGAACAATCCGGCAAGGCTACCAGCAGTCGTTGCGCGGACATTGCGTCCGCGGGAGCGCCCCTATTTCTTCGGCTGCAGCAGCTGCTGCAGGTTGGCCATGTTCTCGTTCAGGCGGTCCTGCACCACCTTCCAGCTGTTGTTGCGCGCCTGCGCTTCCAGCTGCGCCAGTTCGCGGAAATTGTCGACGGCCTGCTGCACGCCGCGCTGCGCGGCCTCGGCCTGTTTGGAGATCGCGTCCTTGCCGGTGGCGTCCTTCAGCGCGTCCTGCCACTGGGCCAGCGTGTCGCGCAGGATCTCGCCGCGCCGCTGCGCCAGCGACTGGATGCCTTCGTAGGCCTGCCGGTTGGCCTCGGCCAGCGCCTCCATGTCCTTGCGCTGCCACTCCACGAGCGCGCCGACGTCCACGCCGGGCAGCTTGAGCTGCTCGATCAGCTTGCTGAAGTCTTCCATCGACGGCAGCGCCGTGGGAAAGAGCGGGTTGGCGTTGGCTGCGGTCTTGCTGGTTGCCATGGATCGAATCTCCTTGTGTGAATGAAATGACGAGTAACAGGGAATCAGGCCGGCGCGAACTGCGTGCGCCCGGCGGCGGCGGGCCGCATCACGCGCAGCAGCACCACGCCGGACAGCAGCCACAGCCCGATCGCCAGGAACATGCTGTTGTCCGAACTGCCGGTGGCCGTGGTGATCCACGCGGTGATCACCGGCATCACGGCGGGCCCGAGGTTGCCCAGGCTGCTGATCAGCGCGATGCCGCCGGCCGCCGACTTGCGCGGCAGGTACTCGCTGATGGCCGCGAAGAAGATCGGCGTGTTGGCCGACTGGCCGATGCTCATCACCGCGAGACCCGCCAGCGCCAGCACCAGGTTGCCGCCGCTGAAGACGGCCACCAGCAGGCCCGCCGAGGCCAGCGCCACACAGAAGAAGAAGTGCTTGCGCCGCTCCAGGTGCTTGTCGGAGCTGCGTCCGACGAACACCATGCCGATGGCGCCGAAGACCGCCGGGATGGCCGACAGCAGGCCGACCATGAACACGTCGCCCACACCCCAGTTCTTGATGAGCGTGGGCACCAGGAACACCAGCGTGTAGTTGGCGCCGAGGAACAGGAAGTACACGAAGGCCATCGTGAACACCTTCGGGTCGCGCAGCAGCGCCCAGAACGAACCGTGCGAGGCGGTCTCCACCGCATGCGGCTCGTTGTCCAGGTGATGGCGCAGCGCGAGCTTCTCCGAAGGCGTGAGCCAGCCGGCCTGCTCGGGCTTGTCCTTCAGGTAGAAGAACGCGACGATGCCCAGCACCGAGGCCGGCAGCCCCTGCACCACGAACAGCCACTGCCATCCATGGTGGCCGCCCAGGCCGTTCATGTACTTCATGATCCAGCCCGACAGCGGGCCGGCCAGCAGGTAGCCGATGGCCGTGGCCGTCATGAAGATCGAGATCACCTTGCAGCGCCGCGCCGAGGGGTACCAGTAGGTGAGGTACAGGATGATCCCCGGGAAGAAGCCCGCCTCGAACGCGCCCAGCAGGAAACGCAGCACGTAGAACTGCGTGGTGG
This sequence comes from Variovorax boronicumulans, assembly GCF_009811375.1. Lineage (NCBI taxonomy): Bacteria > Pseudomonadati > Pseudomonadota > Betaproteobacteria > Burkholderiales > Comamonadaceae > Variovorax > Variovorax boronicumulans. The sequence continues at coordinate 139,285 of NZ_BKDH01000001.1, read as the reverse complement.
TCTCCACGAACATCATGGCCGAGGCCACGAGCCCCCAGCAGAACATGATGCGCAGCAGCGTCTTGCGCGCGCCGATCTTCTCGAGCATGAGGTTGCTGGGCACCTCGAAGAGGAAGTAACCGATGAAGAAGATGCCCGCGCCCAGCGCATAGGCCTCGTTGCTGAAGGCCAGCGTCTGCTTCATCTGCAGCTGCGCGAAGCCGATGTTGATGCGATCGATGAAGGCGACGATGTAGCAGAGGATCAACAGCGGCAGCAGGTGCCAGCTGACTTTCGAAAACAAAGCCTCGTCCGCCGCGTTGTACGGCGCGCGGGCGGGGACCTGCGCAGAAGTGGGGGTCATGGTCTTGCTTTCCTTTGAGGGTCGGTCGGTGAAGGAATCGGCGGGAAGGCTAGGCAGCGGCCGCGGCGCGCTTGCCCTTGGGGGGAGCGGCCGGCTTGCGCGGCGCGCGGGGCTTCTTGCTGGCGGGCGCGGCAGCCGCAGCAGCCACGCGCGGCTTGGCGGCGGCCGGCGCCTTCGCGCGGCGCGGGGCCTTGGCGGGCACGGCCTCGGCCTGCGCCTCTTTCGCGACCGCCGGCTTGGCCGCGCTCTCGACGCTGGGCAGCCGCTCGATCTGCCGCAGCGCCGCGCGCAGGTGGCCGATCAGCTCGTACGACTCTTCCTGCGACAGGATGCGGCGGCAGGCCGTGAGGCCGAAGTCGAGCGAGCCCGCGTAGCTCTGCACCGTGATGTTCAGCGCGCTGCCGTGGTACGGGATCGACACGGGGTAGAAGTGCATCATCCGCGCGCCCGCCACATAGAGCGTGGCGCCCGGGCCCGGCACGTTCGAGATCAGCACGTTGGCCGCGGGCGGCACGCGGCGCGCGAGGTTGGAGCGGCCGTACAGCGAGGCCAGGCTGGTCATGAGCCAGGGCGAGCCGGTGATCGGCATGTCGACGCCGAGCACGGGCTTGAGCTCGCGCACCACGGCCTTGGCCGCCTCTGACGAGGCATGGATCGCCTTGAAGCGCTCGGCCGCGTCGCCGATGTCGGTCGCCAGGTCCACGCGCACCATCGACACCTGGTTGTTCATCGAGTCGTCGCCCTCGGCGCGCAGGCTCACGGGCACGCCGGCGATCAGCGCTTCCTTCGGCAGCAGGTTGCGCTCCTTCAGGAAGCGGGCCAGCGCCTCGCTGCACATCGCCATCACGATGGTGTTGACGGTGCCGCCCACGCGCTTGCCCAGCGCCTTCAGTTCGTCGAAGGGCAGCGACATCGTGCTGTACGAGCGCTGGTTGGTGATGGCGTCGTTGAACATGCTCTTGGGCGCCATGCCCAGGCTCAGGCGCCGCTCGCCCTTGCCGGTCTGCTGGCTCGCCAGCACGCTGCCGGCCGCCGTGAGGGCGCGCGCGGCCGCCGGCAGCAGCTCGGCGAGCTTGCGGTACTGGCGCGCCGAGTTGGACACCGCCGCCTGCAGCAGCTCGGCCACGCCGAGCTGGTAGTGGCTGCCGCTGCCGCGCTTGCGGCGCGCGGGCGGCACCTCGCGCATCTGCGCCGTGGTGTCGTAGAGCACCTTGGCCAGCTCGGTGCCGGCCTTGCCGTCGACGCCGCTGTGGTGGGCCTTGGTGTAGAAGGCCACCTGGCCGTTCTCCAGGCCTTCGATGACGTACATCTCCCACAGCGGGCGGCTGCGGTCGAGCAGGCTGGAATGCAGGCGCGCCACGAGGTGGTGCAGCTGCTCCATGGTGCCGGGGCGGCGCAGCGTGAGGCTGCGCACGTGGTAGTCCAGGTCGATGTCGTCGTCGTCGATCCACACCGGCTCGGCCAGCTCGAAGGGCATCTGCGCGAGCTTGCGCGTGAGCACCGACGCCAGGTGCAGCCGCTTGCCCAGCATGCCCTTCACGTCTTCGTAGTAGTCGCCCCGGTAGCCCTCGGGCAGGTCCAGGAGCATGAGGCTGCCGACGTGCATCGGCGTCTCGGGGGTTTCAAGGTGCAGGAACGACGCGTCCATGCTGCTCAGGTGGTCCATGGCGTGGCCTCTTTCGTCGGTGGGATCGGTGGGAGTTCGGGAAGGGGTGCGCTCAGGCGGTGGCCGCGGCGACGGCCTGCTTGCGCAGCTCTTCGTCCACGAGGTCTTTCTTGGAGAGCTTGCCCACCGCCGTCTTGGGCAGCGCAGCGCGGATCTCCAGGGCCTGCACCATCTCGTGCTTGCCCACGCGTTCCTTGAGGAAGGTTTGCAGGGCCTTGATGTCGAAGGCCTCGGCGCCGGGCTTGAGCGTGACGAAGGCCTTGGGCGACTGGCCGCGGTATTCGTCGGGCACGCCGATCACCGCCACCTCATGCACGGCCGGGTGCTGGTAGATGGCCTCTTCGAGCACGCGCGGATAGACGTTGTAGCCGCTGCACAGCAGCATGTCCTTGCAGCGGTCGACGATGAAGACGAAGCCGTCCTCGTCCATGTAGCCCACGTCGCCGGTGCGAAAGAAGCCGTCGAAGGTGGTGCTGTCGGCCGTGGCCTCGGGCTTGTTCCAGTAGCCCTTCATCACGTTGGGGCCCTGGATGCACATCTCGCCCTTCTCGCCCAGCGGCACGTAGCGCGTGGGGTCTTCGAGGTCGAGCATCTTGATGACCACGCCCGGGTGCGGAATGCCGCACGAGCCCGCCTTGCGCTGGCCGTGCGCGGGCGAGAAGGTGCCGGTGGGCGACGTCTCGGTCATGCCCCAGCCTTCGGCCAGCCAGGTGCCGGTGATGGCGCGGAAGCGCTCGCCGACCTCCATCGGCAGCGGCGCACCGCCCGAGTTGCACAGCTTGAGCGAGTGCAGGTCGTACTGCGGCGTGTCGGGGTCGCCGATCACCGCGGTGAACATGGTGGGCACGCCGCAGAAGGTGGTGAGCTTCTTCTCGGCGATGTCGCGCAGCGCGGCCTTGGGGTCGAAGCGCAGGTGCTGCACGATCTCGGCCGCCAGGCGCACGCCCAGCAGCAGGTTGACCGTGAGCGCGTAGATGTGAAACGGCGGCAGCACGGCGAGCAGCCGCTCGGTGCCCATCTGCAGCACGGGCGGCGTGCCCGACTGCGTGATCACCACCTGCTCGCAGGCCGACGACAGGTTGGCGTGCGTGAGCATCGCGCCCTTGGGCAGGCCGGTGGTGCCGCCCGTGTATTGCAGGATGGCCAGCGCCTCGCGCGGGTCGCCGATGGGGTGCGGCGTGTAGCGGCCGTCGTTGTCGAGCAGTTCGGAAAAACGCAGGTGGTGCTCGTCGCCGGAGATCTCGACCGTTTCGTTCTTCGCCTTCATCTGCGCGGCCACCTGCTCGGGCGCGCCCGTCATCTCGGCGAGGTTGCCGACGATGAGCTTCTTCAGCCGCGTCTTGCCGAGCATGGCGGCCATCTGCGGGTAGAGCGCGGCCAGGTCGAGCGTGATGAGGAAGTCGGTCTGGCTGTCCTCGATCTTGTGCTCGAGCACCTTCGCGGCATCGAGCGGCGAGTAGTTGACCACCGTGCCGCCCGCCTGCAGCACGCCGAACAGCGCGACCAGGTAGTGCGGCGTGTTGGGCAGGAACAGGCCCACGTGCACGCCGGGGCGCACGCCCAGGGCCTGCAAGCCCTTGGCGGCGCGGTCGACCAGCGCGCCGAGCTCGCGGTAGTTCAGCCGCTTGCCCATGAAGTCGATGGCCGGCCGGTCGGGAAAACCGGCCACGGCGTCGGCCAGGATCTGCTGGACCGAGGTGGGCGTGATCGCGTGGTCCCACGCCACGCCTTCGGGGTAGGAAGCCAGCCAGGGCTTGCTGTTCATGTGCGTCTCCAGGAAGTGAACGGGTGGGTGATGCAGCGCATCAGGCGGCCTTGCGCACGTCGCGGTGCGGATCGAGGTACAGCAGGCGGCGCAGGCCTTCGCGGCGGAACGGCTTCCACTGGCCCTCGGGCTGCGCGAGCCGATCGGCGATGGCGTAGAGCACCACCGGGTTGTGGCCGAGGCCGCAGTGGCTGCCCTCGACCTCGATGTTTTCCGAGGTCGCGGTCTCGCGTTCGCGGCAGCCCTGCCAGGCCACGATGCCGTCGCTGCGGCTGTAGATGGCGCTGGCCGGCACGGGCGGCGGCGTGCGCATGCGTTCGCGCTCGGGCCAGTCCTCGACCTTGCGCTCGCTCACCATCTCGTACAGCCGCCACGCGTTGCTCGCGCGCGGCTCGCCGGCGAACGGACTGCCGAGCGTGATGACGCTGCGCACCTGCGAGGGCGCGCGCCGTGCCAGCTCGCGTGCGAACACGCCGCCCAGGCTCCAGCCGACGATGCTCACCTTGCGCTGGTAGCGCTCGTGCAGCTCGGCCAGGCGCTCCTGCATCTGGTCTTCCACGCCGGGGCGCGGGCCGAAGTTGGGGCCGAGCTTCCATCCGTGCGCGCGGTAGCCGCGGTCGCGCAGGAAGGCGCGCAGCGGCTGCGTCGAGGCATCGCTCGCCGAGAGGCCGGGCAGCACGAGCACGGGATGCCCGTCGCCCGCGGGCGCCATGCGCAGCATCGGGGCCATGGTGAAGAACGCGGACAGCTCCGCCACGGCGCGCCACTCGAGCATCAGCAGGCGGCGGGACGGCGGGGCCATCGAAGAAGATTCGGTCATGATCATCTCGGGAGTGGAGGGAAAGGGAAAAGAAAAAAAAGAGAGGCGAAGAAAAAGCCCGACGTGCAGACGCGATGCACACGGCTACCCGGTCGGGCGGTCGTTCGAGAGAGGATCGAGGTCGGGGAAAAGGGGTGAAGGTGCCGCGCAACGGCGGCGCCCGGCCTGTGCGGCGGCACGCATGCATGGTGTGAACCCGCCGCGTACGTCCAGTCCGTGCCGGGCATGCCGGCACGCGCGAGGTGCATCCATGTGTTGTCTCCTGTCGGCCTCGTCCGGGCCTTCAGCGAGGCTCGGATCGGGCACTTTGTTGTCGTTGCTCTGGGCGCCATCTTTTCGCGGCGACGTCGACAAGAAAAGGTGCGATGCGACCACTTCGCGGTGATTTCGGGACGCGCATTTGAACGCCGCGCAGGCGCGACTCACAACTGCGAACAGATGTGTGGATCGACGGCCACGCGAACGCCGCACGAAGGCGCGCGCGTGCGAATCAGCGGTGGTTCACGATGCCCGATGCGGCATCGCGCAGGCGTGGCTCAGGCCTTCGCCGCGCGGTAGTCCTGCGGGCTGCGGCCGGTCCAGCGCACGAAGGCGTGGCGGAAGTTCGAGGCGTCGCTGTAGCCCAGCCGCTCGGCGATTTCCTCGGTGGTCATGCGCGTGGTGCGCAGGTACTCGATGGCCAGCACGCGGCGCACGTCGGCCAGGATGCCGCGGTAGGTCGTGCCTTCGGTCTCGAGCCTGCGGCGCAAGGTGCGCGGATGGATCGACAGCTCCGAGGCCATCGGCTCGATGGTCGGAAAGCGCCAGGGCATGTGGTCGATCAACGTGCGCCGCACCACCGACGAGACACCGCCCGAGCGCGGCAGATCGGCCAGCACCTGCTGGCACATCTCGCTCACCATCGCATGCGTGACCGAGTCGGGCAGCCGCGAGGGATGGCCCACCCACGGCGAGCCCACATGCAGTTCGTCGCGCGGCTGGCCGAACGCCACGGGGCAGCAGAACAGCGTGCGGTAGGCGCTCAAATCTTCGGGCTCGGCAAAGCGCACGTGCAGTGCGGAAAGACCGAACGACGGACCGAAGAGATCGCGCCCCAGTCGAAGGTGCACCGCGAAGGCGAACTCGAGCGCGAAGCGGTACAGCGGGTCTTGCGGGTCGGACGACAGCAGCACCTCGTAGGGCAGCACCGCGGTGCCGCCGCTGCAGGTGTACGACACCGGCCCGGCCACGGGACCCATGACGCGGTTGTACTTGATGGTGAAGTCCATCAGGTCGGCATGCGTGGGGCTGCTCAGCAGCCCGTAGCCGTACATGCCGTAGGCCGTGAGGTGCATGCGGATGCCCGCGCGAAAGGCGATGCTGGGACCGGGCGCCAGACGCACCGCGTTGCGGAAGACCACGGCCGCCTGCTCGTAGGAAATCCGCGTCGCCGGTGCGCGCAGCTGGTCTTCCGTCAGGCCACTTCCGCTCAGGGTTTGTTCCGGTGCGATGCCTTCTTCGACCAGGGTGGCGACGATGGCTGCGACGCGCTGGGGTCCGTAGACGCGTGACGCGAAGTCGGGTGGCGAACGATGCACGACGATTCAATCCCTTCAGAACACATGCCTTCGATGGCGGGCCGCCACTGGCCTCGCACTCCAAGGTCGTCGCAGGATATCGAAGCGTTCTGCACGCGCAGACTCGGAGTTTCCCGATAGCGCCAAATTGTCCCGAAGTCACTCCCGGTTGGTCTGAACGAACCTTTCTCGCGCTGGTGCCCCACGGAAAGATCGTCCACGAAACACCGTCCCGGCCGCAGGCCACAAAGCGCAACGCGCGACGGTTGCCTTTCGCTTCTCTTGCTTTCTCTCCCCTTCCTTTTCACCGCCACGCCCCATGCAACGCGACCCCTCCTCCCCTTCGTTCGCTTCGTCCAACGGCATCGAGCTGGCCTACGACTGCTTCGGCGATCCGGCGGCGCCACCGCTGCTGCTCATCATGGGCCTGGGCACGCAGATGATTGCGTGGGACGAGGCCTTCTGCGAGCGCCTGGCCGGTCGCGGCTACCGCGTCATCCGCTTCGACAACCGCGACATCGGACAGTCCACGCGCCTGAGCGCCGCGGGTATTCCCGACGTGGCCAAGCTGCTCGGGCAGGCGCTGGCCGGCGTGCCGGTGAGCGCGAGCCAGGTGCCGTACACGCTGGCTCACATGGCCGACGATGCGGTCGGCCTGCTCGACGCGCTGGGCATCGATCGCGCCCACATCGTCGGCGCCTCGATGGGCGGCGCCATCGGCCAGGAGATCGCGCTGCGCCATCCGGCGCGCGTGCGCACGCTGGTGTCGATCATGGCCACCAGCGGCGCCCCCGACCTGCCGCCGCCCCAACCGCAGGCGCTGCAGGTGCTGCTCACGCCCACGCCGCTGGACCGCGACGGCTACATCGCGCGCCAGCAGCAGGTGATGAAGGTGCTGCGCGCAGGTTCGCATCCGGACGAAGAGGCGCTCGATGCCGCGCGCGCGGAACGCAGTTTCGAACGCGGCCTGCACCCGGCCGGCTACGCGCGCCAGCTCGCGGCCATCATCGCGTCAGGCAGCCGCAGGGAGCGGCTGGCGTCGCTGAAGGCGCCGACGCTGGTGATCCATGGCGATGTCGATCCGCTGGTGCCGATCGAATGCGGGAAGGACGTGGCGCGCCACGTGCCCGGCGCGCGGATGGTGACCATCGAGGGCATGGGGCACGCGCTGCCGAAGGTGACGTGGGCGCCGGTGATCGATGCGATTGCGGGGCACGCGGTCGAGAGCCGCTGATCCCGCGTTCAGTCGGGCGCGTGCTCCCGCCTCCAGGCCTGCGCATGGCCCAGGAAGGCGCGAAGCTGCGAAGGCCGCACCGGCTTGACGAGCACCGGCAGGCCGGCCTCGCGTGCCGCCGCCAGCGAATCGCCGCCGACGTCGCCGGTCACGATCAACGCGGGCAGGTCGGCTTCGTTCAACGCAAGGCGCAGGTCCGCGATGGCCTGCAGGCCGCTCGCCTGCAGGCCAAGCCGCAGGTCCACCACCAGCGCATCGGGCCGGAAGCCCGCCTGCAGGCACGCCAGTGCGCTCGCCATGTCGCTCGCGGCGCGGACCTCCGCGCCCCAGGAGGCCAGCAGCCCTTGCAGCGCCTGCAACGAACTCTGGTCGTCATCGAGCACGAGCACGCGCGCCGCCAGCGCGGCGGTCGATGACGCGACGAGCCGTTCGGCATCGTCAGCCCGGCCGCCCTCGGCCGCATCGGCCAGCGGCACCTGCACGTCGAATACGCTGCCCTGCCCCGGCTGCGAGCGCACGGTCACGCGCAGGTCGAGCAGTTCGCTCAATCGCTTGACCGTCGCAAGGCCCAGGCCGTAGCCCAGGCGGCGGTCGCGCGCCGGGTTATCGATTTGATAGAACTCGTCGAAGATGTGCGGCAGGTGTTCGGGCGCGATGCCAACGCCCGTGTCTTCGATGGCCAGGCGCAGCCGGCCGTTGTCGACCCGGCCACCGATCCGCACGGTGCCCTTGTGCGTGTAGCGGATGGCATTCGCCAGCAGGTTAGTGACGACGCGCGTGAGCAAGGCGCGGTCGCTGCGGACGGTGGCGGCATCGATCGTCATCTCGAACTTCAACCCCTTGGCCGCGGCCACGGCCTGGTGCGGCCGGCAGCAGTCGCGCAGCAACTCGTCGATGGCGAAGAGCGACCATTGCGGGCTGATCGATCCGGCATCGGCGCGCGTGATGTCGAGCAGGTCGTCCACCACGTCGGTCATGCCGTCGGCGCAGGCCACCAACTGCTCGGAGAGCGCCTGCACCTGCGGCTGCGTGCTGACCGTGTGCAGCGTCTGCGCCAGCAGCGCCATCGCGTTGAGCGGCTGGCGCAGGTCGTGGTTGGCCGAGGCGAAGAAACGCATGCGCGCCGCCACGGCTTCTTCGGCGGTCTGGCGGGCCGAGCGGCTGCGCTCGTTTTCGGCGCTCAGCGCGGTCACCAGTTCGGCATTGCGCCGGCGCTGCGCCTGGATCTCGTGCAGCGCGCGCGAGAGTTCCCTGGAACTCAGCAGCGTGTAGACGCCGATCAGCGTCACGATCATTGCCATGGCCAGGTGGTAGCTGCCGCCGAACCAGATGTCGCGCAGCACCAGCGGGCCGAGGATGAGACCCACATAGACGATGGCCGACCGCTCCATCGTCGAGAGCCGGATCGCCCCACCGAGCGAGACGGTGACCATCGTGATGTGAAGGATGGCCTCGGCCTGCGCCGGCCCGTCGTTCTGCAGCAGGACGCACAAGACGCCCCACGACAAGGCGAGGCTCTGGCTGCTGGCCATGAGGGGCAGTGCCATCGCCGCGAGGTTCGATCGAAGGCCGGGCCGCAGCGCCCATGCCACCCAGATGCCGCCCCGCACGGCCACGAGAAAGCAGTAAACGGCGAACCACGCCTGCATGCGCGCGCCGTCCACGCCCGTCGCGTATTCGCGGTAGCACAGGTACCCGCCGAGCGCGGCCAACATCCACGCCCAGGGCGTGGTGCGGATCATCTGCTCGACCTGCTGCAGCTGGAGGTCCGAGAAGCGCAGGCACGCGGCGATGAGGCCACGCACACCGGGGTCGCGCGGCGCTTTCAGCGGGGATGCGAGAGCGGCAGGCACCGAAGGCTTCATCGCGGCTCCAGCAGCAGCCCTGCGCGCCGCGCCTGGACCAGCAGGTGGGTGCGGTTGCGCGCGTCCATCGTGTCGAGCAGCGCCGTGATGTGGAGCTTGACCGTGCGCTCCGCGATCGCCAGCTCGGCGGCGATCTGCTTGTTCTGGCGGCCTTGCGCCACCAGCAGCAGCACTTCGAGCTGACGCGGCGTGAGGCTTGCGACCGGCAGGCCGGTGCGCGAGGGCAGCACATCGAAAGACTCGCCACCCGCGGCCACCTCGTCCAGCGCCGCGGCGATGTGCGCCACCGAGCGCGACTTGCCGATGAAGCCGGCCGCTCCCGCGGCGCGTGCGCGCGCGGCGAGTGCCGGCTCTTCGTCGCCCGAGATCATCAGGCGCGACACGAGGGGATGCCGGGCGCCGAAGAGACGCAGGCCTTCGAGGCCGTCTTCACCGCCCAGGCGGTAGTCGATCAGCACGATGTCGGGCGCACATTGCGAGGCCCGCGCCACGCCCTCGGCCAGCGAGAGCGCGGTCTGCACTTCGAAGTCGGGGCGGGCGTGCGTCAGTGCATGCGCAAAGCCGACACCGAACAGCGGGTGATCGTCGACAAGCAGGAGTTTCATGGTGCCGTGATCCTCGGGTGCGGGCCCGGCCCGCGCCCTCTCCTCGTAGGGCGCCATTGTTGTCTACGCCGGCGCGTCGGTGCCACGCCGGCTTTCGCGAAGCCTCAGTTGCAACGGCCCGCCGCGCGCAGCAGCGCATTGCAGGCTGGCGCGGGGCTGGTCGCCGGCCGCGTGGCGGAGCGGCGCGCGGACGCGGGGGCGTCGCTCTGGCGCATCTCCTGGCAGATGGCATCGCTGACCACCCGGCCCACGACCGACACCGAACCCTCCACGTAGCAGCTGTAGACCCGTCCGCCGTCGGTGCGGGCCTGGAAGGTCGTCTGCACACCGCTGTCGGCCCGGTTCGAGATCGTGAACGCCTGCGGCGGCAGGCCCAGCGCCCGCGAGGTGTTCGTGACGATGGCGTCGTCGGTCACGGCGTGCGAAGCGCAGCCACCCGCCAGAACGGCAGCCATGAGAAGCCAGGGCAGGCAGAAGAGCGTGCGTGAAGAGGTCATGCCAGCAGCCTATCGGGACATCTTGGAACGGCCCATAGCACCTTCGGGCAGGTGCCCGAAGGTGCTATGGGCCGCACGCGGGGCCGTCCCTACGATCCGGCCCTCTTGAACGAACAAGCACAGAAGGCGCCGGGCCCCGGCGCCAGCGGATGAGGAGGAACACAGACATGACGAAGACGAGCAGCTACGGACGGAGGATGGTGTGCGCAGGGGCGCTGGCCCTGCTGGCGGCCTGTGGCGGTGGTGGCGGATCGGGCGGCGGCGCGTTGCCGCCCCTGGGCCTCTTCCCGCCCCCACCACCGCCGGCGCCAGTGACCCATCGCCTGGAGGTCGGCATCACCGGCAACGGCCGCGTCGGATCGCAGCCCGCGGGCATCGACTGCACCGATAACTGCAGTGCCGATTTCAGCGCGGGCACCGAGGTCGTCCTCGCGGCCACGCCGGCTGCGGGACAGGTGCTCGGCAGTTGGGGCGGCGCATGCAGCGGCAACGGCAGCACCTGCAGCGTGCGGATGGGCGCAGCGCTCGGCGTGACGGCCACCTTCGTCGCCGCACCGCCCGTGATCGGCTGGGGCGATGCGTCGGCGCTGTCGGCCGGCGGCGCCAGCCTGCCGAAGACCGCGATCGATGCGCAAGGGCGCGCACTGGTCGTGTGGCGCCAGATCGAAGGCAACCCCCAAGTGGATCGGTTGTGGGGCAGCCGCTACCTGCCCGGCAGCGGCTGGACCGCGCCGCAGCGCATCGAGGCCAACGCCGGCGGCGTGCGCGACATCCGCATCGCCATCGACAAGCCCAGCGGCCGCGCCGTCGTGCTGTGGACCCAGCTGAGCTCCGTCACCGGCTACGACCTGTGGGCGCTGCCCGTCGACCCCACGGGCGGCTGGGGCAGCCCCGCGCTGCTGGAAACCGGCACCGGCATCGTCGGCAACGCCAGCGTGGGCATCGACGCCAACGGCAACGCCGTCGCCGTGTGGTCGCAGATCGGGCCGGCCACACGCTTCAGCATCTACGCCAACCGCTACACCCCGGCTGGCGGCTGGGGCACCGCCGCGCTCATCGAGACCAACGAGGTCGTGGGCAGCGTCGACGGCGACCCGGCCGTCGTGGTCGCGGGGTCCGGCGAATCGGTCGCCGTGTGGAAGCGCTCCGACGGCAGCAGCGCCTCGCTCTGGACCAACCGCGCCAACGCAAGCGGCACCTGGGCCACGGCCACCGAACTCGTGCCCGACACCGGCACCGGCCACTCCATCGGCGCCCACGACCTGGCGATCGACGCCGCCGGCAACGCACTGCTCGCCTGGGGCCAGGCCGACCTGCCCGGCGGCAGCAACCAGTGGGAGAGCGCCGTGTGGTTCAAGCGCTTCTCGGCGGGCGCGTGGCAGGGCGGCACTGCACGGGTGGGCGCACCGTTCGTCGCCACGCAGGCGTTGTTGAGCACGCCCGTGCTGCGCATGAATGCGGGGGGTGCGGCGGTCGTGAGTTGGGGGCGGCTGGATAACGCGCTCATGGCGGCGACGGCGGCACCGGGGGCGGCGTTCGGCGCGGACCGTGTGGTGCGGGCGGCGGCTTCGCAGGCTTTGGCGAGCTTGCCTGCACTGGGCGTGGACGATGCGACCAATGCACTGGTGGCGTGGGCGCAGGGGAATGGGGTGGGGACCAGCGATCTCTATGCGGCTCGGCACACGCTGGCGAATGGCTGGGGGACGCCGGTGGCTCAGGAAGGCACGGACGAAATTGCTACTTCGCCGGATCTGGCGATGAATGAAGTGGGGAATGCGGTGCTGGCTTGGCAGCAGTTTGAGGCTGCGGCAGGAACGCGCATTTTGGTGCGGCGGTACGGGTCGGGGAGGTAGGTTGCGTGAGGGGGCAAATGGCTTGCCCCCGATCGCGAGCCCGCATGAACAGCAGGCTGATGGCGGAGAGTGTGAGATTCGAACTCACGGACGCTTTCACGTCGGCAGTTTTCAAGACTGCTGGTTTAAACCACTCACCCAACTCTCCGGAACCGTCGATTTTATGCCGACGGCGCAGCCTTATTCGTCATCGGGCAGGAACAGCGTCTGCAGGTCGCTCAGGAAGTCGAGTCCGCGCTCGGTGGGCCACACGCGGAACAGGTCGCGCGCGACGAGCCCCTTGCGCTCGGCCTCTTCCAGGCCGCGCTGGATCGACGTCATCGCCAGGCCCGTGCGTTCGCTGAACTGGGGCAGCGTGAAGCCCTGCTTCAACCGCAGCGCGTTGAGCATGAACTCGAACGGCAGGTCGGCCAGCGCCACTTCGTCGCTCTGCGACACAGCCATGCCGGCGCGCGCGTTCTCCATGTACAGGCGCGGTTCGCGATAACGCACCTGCCGCACGATGCGGTGCGCGAAGCTGAGCTTGCTGTGCGCGCCGGCGCCGATGCCGAGGTAGTCGCCGAACTGCCAGTAGTTGAGGTTGTGCGCGCATTGGTGCCCGTCGCGCGCATAGGCCGAGACCTCGTAGCGCGACATCCCGCTCGCGCCCGTGCGCTCGGTGATGCGGTCGAGCATGGCGTAGGCGATGTCGTCCTCGGGCAGCGTGGGCGGGAACTTGGCGAACCAGGTGTTGGGCTCGATGGTGAGGTGGTAGATCGAGATGTGCGGCGGCGCAAGCGCCAAGGCCTGGGTCAGGTCGGCGTCGAGGCCTTCCATGGTCTGGCCCGGCAGGGCGTACATCAGGTCCAGATTGAAGGTGTCGAAGGCGCTCGCGGCCTCTTCGACCGCGGCGATGGCCTGGGCGCGGTCGTGCACGCGGCCCAGCGCCGTCAGGTGCTCGTCGTTGAAGCTCTGCACGCCCACCGACAGGCGCGTGACGCCGGCCGCACGGTAGGCGCGGAAGCGGTTGCGCTCGAAGGTGCCGGGGTTGGCCTCGAGCGTGATCTCGCACTCGGGCGCGAGCTTCAGGCGCGCGCGCACGTCGCCCAGCAACCGGTCGATGGCTTGCGGCGAGAACAGGCTGGGCGTGCCGCCGCCGATGAAGATGGTGTGGACGGTGCGGCCCCAGATCAGCGGCAACGCGGCGTCGAGGTCGGCGATCAGCGCGTCGATGTAGGCGGCTTCGGGGAGGCCGTCGATGTCGGCCTCGCTGGTGGCGCGCCACTCGTGCGAGTTGAAGTCGCAGTAGGGGCACTTGCGCAGGCACCACGGCAGGTGGATGTACAGCGACAGCGGCGGCAGTGCGGCGAGTTGCAGCGGGCCGGGGCGCATCCAGTGCAGCACGTCATTGGCCTGGGGGGCGCCGCCGGCTTGGGCGGGCTGGATCGGGAAGACGGTGGCCATGGGTCAGAACCAGCGCTCGCGCATCAGGGCGAGCATGGCCTGCGCGGCGCGGCCGCGGTGGCTGTTGGCGTTCTTCACGTCGGGCGGCAGCTGGGCGAAGGTCTTGCCGAAAGTCGGCAGGTACATGACGGGGTCGAAGCCAAAGCCGTTGTCGCCGATGGGCGTGGGCGCGATCTCGCCGACCACACGGCCGACGGCAATGAGCGGCTCGGGGTCGTCGTGGCGGCGCAGCGCGACCAGCGTGCTCACGAGCGCGGCGCGGCGGTTGACCACGCCGTCGAGCTGTTCGAGCAGCGCCTTCACGTTGTTGGCGTCGCCCTTGGCGTAGCCGAACTGCGTGGCGTAGTAGGCGGTGTCGACACCCGGCAGGCCGCCGAAAGCATCGACGCACAGGCCGGCGTCGTCGGCAATGGCCGGCAGGCCGGTGGCGGCGCTGGCGTGGCGCGCCTTGGTCAGCGCGTTCTCGACGAAGGTGCGGAAGGGTTCTTCAGCCTCGCCCACGCCGAGTGCCGACTGCGGCACCAGGGTGACGGACAGCTCGGCAAACAGCTGCTGGAGTTCGGCGAGCTTGCCCGCGTTGTTGGAAGCCAGAACCAGTTTCATGGAAAGTCAAAGATGGCTGTGGCGCCCGATGAATGAACGGGCGCCAGTAGCTAGTGGTTGTGGTCGTCGTTCGTTCAGTTCGAAAGCAGGGCCTGCTGCTGCAGGCTCACGAGCTCGCCGATGCCCTTCTCGGCCAGGCCGAGCAGGAGGTTCATTTCTTCGCGCGTGAAGGCCACGCCTTCGGCCGTGCCCTGCACTTCGACGAAGTGGCCGGCGCCGGTCATGACGACGTTCATGTCGGTGTCGCAGGCCGAGTCTTCGGTGTACTCGAGGTCGAGCAGCGGCGTGCCTTCGACGATGCCCACCGAGATGGCGGCCACGTGGCCCTTGATGGGCGAGGTCTTGAGTGCGCCGGAGGCCAGCAGCTTGTCGACGGCGTCTTGTGCGGCCACGAAGGCGCCGGTGATGGCCGCGGTGCGCGTGCCGCCGTCGGCCTGCAGCACGTCGCAGTCGAGGTGGATGGTGCGTTCGCCCAGAGCGGCGAGGTCGAACACGGCGCGCATCGAGCGGCCGATGAGGCGCTGAATTTCCTGCGTGCGGCCGGTCTGCTTGCCCTTGGCGGCCTCGCGGCTGCTGCGGGTGTGGGTGGCGCGCGGCAGCATGCCGTATTCGGCCGTCACCCAGCCTTCGCCGCTGCCCTTCTTGTGCGGTGGCACTTTTTCTTCGACCGAGGCGGTGCACAGCACGCGGGTCTGGCCGAACTCGATGAGCACGGAGCCTTCGGCGTGGATGGTGAAGCCGCGGGTGATGCGCACGGAGCGCAGCTGGTCGGCGGCACGGCCGCCGCTTCGTGTGAAAGCAGTCATTTTTTGAAAGAGAAAACCGAAAGAAGAAAAGGGAAACTGCGCGCTCAGGTCTTGCGGGCGGCAGAGCGGCGAATGGCTTCGTTGATCTCGGCGATGGAGCGCTCGATGGCGTCTTCGTCGAGGTCGTCGATCTCGCTGTCGGACGGCATGCCGGCCTGGATGGTCGAGGCGAACACGCCGTCGTCGATGGTTTCGGTGGACACGCCCCGGTCGTCGCCGGGCGTCTCGGGCATTTCCCACTCGAGCGCGATCAGCGTCACGTTGTCGCTGTGGGCTCCGCCCTTGCGCAGCGCCATTTCGGCGAGGTCGGGCGCGGCGTCGGACACGGGCTTGCCGGACGAGAGGGTGTGCACGATGACGGCGTCGTCGAGCACGCCCCAGACACCGTCGGAGCACAGCATGAGGCGGTCGCCACGCTGCAGCGGCAGCGGTGCCGACACGTCGAACAGCGGCGTGGTGGGCGAGCCCAGGCAGGTCAGCAGCAGGTTGCGGTTGACGGGCGCGTCGGTGGCGCCGTGAGGCTTGGGGCGCTCGGCATGCGAGTGGTCGCGCGTGCGGGTCAGCAGGCGGCCATCGCGCACGACGTACAGACGCGAGTCGCCGCAATGCAGCCAGGTGGCCGTGGCGTTCTGCAGCACGGCCGCGACGACGGTGGTGCGGGGCGTGTCGAGCATCGCCTTGTGGCTGGCGTACCGCATGATCTGCTGGTGCGCCGACATGGCCGATTCGGCCAGGAAGGCCTTCACGTCCTTCACGGTGGGGCGGGCCTCGCGCTGGTACAGCGCGGCGATGGTCTGCAGCGCCAGCTGGGCCGCCACTTCGCCTTCGGGATGGCCGCCCATGCCGTCGGCGAGCACGAACAGACCCGACTCCCGCGTGTAGCAGTAGCCCATGCGGTCTTCGTTCTTGAGACGGCCACCCTTGCGGCTGACCTGGAACACGGAGAACTTCATGTCGCTCAGGCCGGTCGGGTGGTGGGCGCGGCAGCGCGCGGCAGGCTCTTCTTGTCGAAGGAGCGGATGTTGTCGATCGACAGGCGCACCTTTTCGCCGACCGTGAGCTTGGTGTAGCGGCGCTCGCCTTCGCGGCTGAGCTCCTTTTGCAGCGCAAACACCGACTGCGGGCGCGAGAGCGGGTCGAGCGACATGCACCACTCGACCACCTCGATGAGGTTGTCGGAGTACACACCGCGCAGGCGCGAGAGCGACAGGCTCAGGCGGTCTTTCTCGATGCGCCGGGGCGCGTCGTTGGGCGGATAGCCCTGCATGCAGGCGTAGATGCAGGCGCCGATGGCGTAGATGTCGGTCCAGGGGCCCATCGACGAATCGCGCCGGTACATCTCGGGGGCGGCGAAGCCGGGCGTGTACATGGGGCGGATGAAGATGCCTTCCTTGCTGAGCACTTCGCGCGCGGCGCCGAAGTCGATCAGCACGGCGCGGTCGTCGTCGGTGACGAAGATGTTGGCGGGCTTGATGTCCAGGTGCAGCATCTTGTACTGATGGACGATGCGCAGGCCGCGCAGGATTTCGTCGAACAGCGAACGGATGGTCGATTCGCGGAACACCTTCTGCCGCTTCAGGTCGCGCGCCGTGACCACGAAATCCTGCAGGGTCGCGCCCTCCAGGTAGTTCATGACCATGTAGACGGTCTCGTTTTCGCGGAAGAAATTGAGCACGCTGACCACCGACGCATGCGAAATCTGCGCGAGCGAGCGGCCTTCTTCGAAGAAGCTCTTGAGCCCCAGGCGGTACAGCGACAGTTTCTCGGGCGGCACCTGCGGCGCCAGCTCGCCGGGGCCCCGGGTGGCGAGCGACGAAGGCAGGTATTCCTTGACGGCGACTTGCTGGCCGTTCGGGTCGATCGCGAGGTAGACCACGCCGAAACCGCCCGCGGAAAGCCGGCGAACAACGCGATATCCGCCAATGACCGTATCGGGCAACAGGGGCGTAGGCTTGACCTTTGACATAATCCGGGAGTTTCGCCCGAAGGCGATGGTGCGGCAAGCGAACGCTGTACCGACGCCTCGGTGCTTGCAAGCAAAACCACAGTGAGGCGCAATGCCAGTTTACAGCATGACCGGCTACGCCAGCGGCCAGAACGGCCCCGCAGGCAGCCACTCCGAAGCCGATGCACGGCCCTCCGCCGCGGGCCGGCTCGGGGTCGAAATCCGCTCGGTCAACAGCCGCTTTCTCGACCTCACCTTCAAGCTCCCCGAGGAGCTGCGCCAGCATGAGACCGCGCTGCGCGAGCTGCTCACGGGCAAGCTCAAGCGCGGCAAGGTCGAGGTGCGCGCAGCCATCGAGAACACGTCCCAGGCGGGCGTGGTCGAGCCCTCCGTCAAGCTGCTTCAGCGGCTGAACGGCGTGCAGGACGGCATCCGTGCCTGGCTGCCCGGCGCCCGCGAGCTCAGCGTGGCCGACGTGCTGCGCCTGGCCGGCGGCGACGGCGCCACGCGCGGCGACTGGGGCCCCGACCTGCTCGACGTGGCAGGCAAGGCCCTGGAAGCCCTGATCTCCGCCCGTCAGCGCGAAGGCGCCCGGCTGGCCAAGATGCTCGAAGCGCACCTGGCGCAGCTGCGCACCCTGGTGCAGCAGGCTGGCCCGCTGGTGCCGCAGCTGGTCGAACAGCAGCGCACCCGCTTCCTGGAGCGCTGGCAGGAGGCCATGGGCCTTACCGCCAGCACGGGCGGCACGCTGCCCGAAGCCGCCCAGGACCGCGCCCTGACCGAGGCCACCGCCTTCGCGATCCGCATCGACGTGGCGGAAGAGCTCACCCGGCTGAACTCGCACCTCGACGAGATCGAGCGGCTGCTCAAGAAGGGCGGCGAGATCGGCAAGCGGCTGGATTTCCTGATCCAGGAACTGCACCGCGAAGCCAACACCCTGGGCTCCAAGTCAGCAGCCCTGGAACTCACGCGCATCGGCGTGGACATGAAGGTCCTCATCGAGCAGATGCGCGAGCAGGTGCAGAACATCGAATGACGACGAGCCTACCCATGGACTACCCCGGCAATATCTTCGTGGTCGCCGCACCCAGCGGCGCTGGCAAATCGAGCCTGGTCAAGGCGCTCATGGAGCTCGACTCGGCCGTTCAGCCCTCGGTCTCCCACACCACGCGCCCCCCGCGCGGGCAGGAAAAGCACGGCCGGGAGTACTTTTTCGCCTCCCCGAGCGAGTTCGATGCCCTCATCGCGGCCGACGGCTTCGTCGAATGGGCCCATGTGCACGGCCACCGCTACGGCACGTCGAAGAAGGCGGTCGAGGAGCGGGTGGCCCTGGGCACCGACGTGATCCTCGAAATCGACTTCCAGGGCGCGCTGCAGATCCGCAAGACCTTTGCCAACGCGGTCATGATCTTCATCCTCCCGCCCAGCTGGGAAGAGCTGCGCTCCCGCCTGGAACGGCGCGGCGAAGACAGCGCGGCGGTGATCGAACTGCGCCTGAAAAACGCGGCCGAAGAGATGGCCCAGGCCGGAAAATTCGATTTCGTTATAATCAACGAGTTATTTGAGCGCGCACTCTTCGATCTCAAGGCGATCGTCCACGCGCAGAGGCTCCGGTATTCCGCACAGCGCAGAGCACGTGCCGATACGTTCGCCGCACTGAACATCCCTTGAAATCCCCGCTCACCGACCGAAAGAATTCATCATGGCCCGCATCACCGTCGAAGATTGTCTCGTTCAGATCCCGAACCGTTTCCAGCTCGTTCTCGCCGCCACGTACCGTGCGCGCATGCTGAGCCAAGGCCACGCACCCAAGATCGAGAGCAAGAACAAGCCCGCCGTCACGGCCCTGCGCGAAATCGCCGAAGGCAAGATCGGCATCGAGATGCTCAAGAAAGTGCCGGGCTGATCTTCTGACGCAGCCCTGCAACGAAAAGGCACCGCATTGCGGTGCTTTTTTTACGTCTGGACGCGTCCACAGAGCGGTCACGCTAAAGTGGTAGCCATGAGCGCGGTCGCCAAACCTCCGTCCCCCACGCCGAAACCGAGTCCGGCGGCGCTGAACGCGGCCGCCGCGAGTTTTGCCGCGCTGACGGCCCGCCTCGACTACCTCAGCCCCGAAGACACCGAGCTGGTGCGCCGGGCCTACCGCTTCGCCGACGAGGCCCATCTCGGGCAGCTGCGCAACAGCGGCGAGCCGTACATCACCCACCCCATCGCCGTGGCGGCGCAGTGCGCCGAATGGAAGCTCGACGCCCAGGCGCTCATGGCCGCGCTGCTGCACGACGCCATCGAAGATTGCGGCGTCACCAAGCCGGAACTCATCGAGCGCTTCGGCGCCCCGGTTGCCGAGCTGGTCGACGGGCTCACCAAGCTCGACAAGCTGCAATTCAACACGCGCGAAGAAAACCAGGCCGAGTCCTTCCGCAAGATGCTGCTGGCCATGGCGCGCGACGTGCGCGTCATCCTGGTCAAGCTGGCCGACCGCACGCACAACATGCGCACGCTGGCCGATGCGCCACGTGAAAAGTGGGCCCGCATCTCGCGTGAAACGCTCGAGATCTACGCCCCCATCGCGCACCGGCTGGGCCTGAACCAGACCTACCGTGAATTGCAGGACCTGTCGTTCCGCCATCTCAAGCCCTGGCGCTATGCCACGCTGGCCAAGGCCGTCGCCAAGGCCCGCGGACGACGACGCGACCTGATCCAGAAGGTGCAGAAAGAGGTCGAGACGGCCTTCTCCGCCGCCGGCATGACGCTGCGCATCGCAGGCCGCGAGAAAACGCTCTATTCCATCTACCGCAAGATGGAAGAAAAACACCTGAGCTTCGCGCAGGTCACCGACATCTACGGCTTCCGGCTCATCGTGCCGAACGTGATCGCCTGCTACACCGGCCTGGGCATCCTGCACCAGATGTACAAGCCGCTGCCGGGCAAGTTCAAGGACCACATCGCGATCGCCAAGCTCAACGGCTACCAGTCGCTGCACACCACGCTGGTGGGCCCTGCGGGCGTGAGCGTGGAGTTCCAGCTGCGCACCGAGGCCATGCACGTCGTGGCCGAATCCGGCGTGGCGGCGCACTGGCTCTACAAGGCCGCCGAGCCCAATGCCGCGAGCAACGACCGGCTGGGCACCAAGTGGCTGCAGTCGCTGCTCGACATCCAGGACGAGACACGCGACGCCGCCGAGTTCTGGGACCACGTCAAGGTCGACCTGTTCCCCGACGCCGTCTACGTCTTCACGCCCAAGAGCCAGATCATGGCGCTGCCGCGTGGCGCCACGGTGGTTGACTTCGCGTACGCCATCCACAGCAACATCGGCGACCACACCTCGGCCGCGCGCATCAACGGTGACCAGGTCCCGCTGCGCACCGAGCTGAAGAATGGCGACGTGGTCGAAGTGATCACCGCGCCCGTGTCCACGCCCAACCCCGCGTGGCTGGGCTTCGTGCGCACCGGCCGGGCACGCTCCAAGATTCGCCACTACCTGAAGACGCTGGCGCATGCCGAGTCCGAAGGCCTGGGCGAGAAACTGCTGGCGCAGGCGTTGCGCGCCGAAGGCCTGGGCAAGCTGCCCGAGGAAGACGACGAACACCAGGCGCTGTGGGAGAAGCTGCTGCGCTTCACCGGCAACCGCACCCGCGCCGAGCTGCTGACCGACATCGGCCTGGGCAAGCGCATCGCGAGCATCGTCGCCAAGCGGCTCATGGCGCTGCTGGCCGAGATCGGCGAGCGCCCCGACGCCCTCCTCCTGAGCCGCGAGCGCTTCACCTCGCACGAGGCGGTGTCGCAAGGCGCGGTGACGCTCGATGGCAGCGAGAACTCTTCCGTGCGCTTCGCCCAGTGCTGCCGACCCATTCCCGGCGACCAGATCGTCGGCTACCTAGGGCACGGCGAAGGGCTTGTAGTGCACACCGACGACTGCGGCGTGGGCCAGCGCCTGCGCAACAAGGACAGCGAGCGCTTCTTCGCGGTCGAATGGGCCGACGAACCCACGCGCGCCTTCGAGACCGGCGTGGTCATCACCGTGCGCAACGACAAGGGCGTGCTGGCCCGCGTGGCGGCCACCCTGGCCGATGCCGAGGCCGACATCACGCACGTGGAAATGGCCGACGAGACCCCGCAGGATTCGACCGACCTGCGCTTCGTGATCGCGGTGCGCGACCGCACGCACCTCGATGCCGTGCTGCGCGCCGCGCGCCGGACTGCGTCGGTGCTGACCGCGGCGCGGACGATTCCGGCGCCCTGACCTTCTTCGTCAGTTCGCCGGCGTGCGCGGCGCCGGATAGCTCACCGACAGGATCTCCACCTCGTGCGCCCCGCCGGGCGTCACGAGCTTCACCACGTCGCCCTCGCGCGCCTTGAGCAGCGCACGCGCGATCGGGGAAATCCAGCTGACCTCCGACTTGGCGCTCTCGGCCTCGTCGATGCCGAGGATCGTGACGCTGCGCTCCTCGCCGGTCTCGTCGGCATAGCGGACCGTGGCGCCGAAGAAGACCTGGTCGCGCCCGTGGTGCACCGACGGGTCGGTGATCTCCGCGATCTCGAGCCGCTTGCCGAGGAAGCGGATGCGCCGGTCGATCTCGCGCAGGCGCTTCTTGCCGTAGAGGTAGTCGCCGTTCTCGGAGCGGTCGCCGTTCTTCGCGGCCCAGTGCACGGCCTCGACGACCTTGGGGCGCTCCTCGTCCATCAGCTGCAGAAGCTCGTCGCGCAGGCGCGCGTAGCCCTCGGGCGTGATGTAGTTCTTGCTGCCCGCCGGCAGCGCGGGTGCGGCGCCGCCTGCGCCGTCATCGTCGTCGTCCGCATCGGCGTCCGACTCCTTGGTGAATGCCTTGTTCAATGCAGAGCCCTTCAAATCGGAAATACTGGGCGCCCTTGCCGCGCCCTACAAGCCGGTGAGTTTGCCGCAACCGCAATGCTAGGAGACAGGAGCCCCCGTGATCGCCACCGGACATTTCCCCTGCCGTCGCCATGCTTCGGCGGGGCTTCATTTGTACGCTCTCGCGGTCCTTGCTGCCGCACTGGGCTTTCTTCCCTTCGACACCCACGCCAGGACGCAGACCTGCTTTGTCGTGAGCATCCACAGCGGCGACACCCTCACCGCCCGCTGCGGCGACGCGGCCAGCGCCAGTGCGTGGCGCCGCGTGCGCCTGCAGGGCATCGAGGCGCCGAAGCCCGGGCAGCCCTTCGCCGAGCAGGCCCGGCAGAAGATGCACGACATGGTTCGCCTGAAGCCAGCGGACGTCGACTGCGACGCTTCCACGTCCCATGCCCGCGAGCGCATCTGCCGCGTGATGGTGACGCCGGATTCGGCACCCCATGGCCCACGAACGCTCGACCCAGGCCTGGCACTGCTGACCGTCGGATTGGCACGCTGGCAGCCCGTACAGGCACAACGCCTGTCACCCCAGGAACGCGGGCAGTACGAATTCGCGGAGGAAGAAGCGAAGGCCAAGCGGGCAGGCCTCTGGAAAGACGCGCGACCGACGCGACCTTGATGCGAGCGCGGCGCAATGACCGGCCAAAGAAAAAGGGTTAGCTCGAAAAACGAGCTAACCCTTGAAGAGTGGTGCGGCTGGCAGGAATTGAACCCACGACCCCTTGGTTCGTAGCCAAGTACTCTATCCAACTGAGCTACAGCCGCACAGCTTTCGATTATAGCGTGTTTTTTCGCCCTCCCCAACCTTTGTGATCGAAAGCTGAAAATACGGACGACGGCAGCCTGCAATGGGGCTTGTTGCAACGCATCCGGCCCATGCCGTTTCAAAGAGGCCCTTCCGACCCGGTACACTCCGCCCCGCCCGGAATAAGCCTGGGCCGCCGTAGGCAACACGGCGCCATACCATCCAAGGAATACTGAATGAACCGCATCGAACTGGTCGAGAAGATCGCCACCACCCACAACCTGAGCAAGGCCGAGGCCGCACGCGTCCTCGAAACGATCACCAGCAGCGTCGTCGCTGCCGTGAAGAAGGGCGATTCGGTCCAGCTGGTCGGCTTCGGTACTTTCAAGCAAGTCGCACGCGCTGCACGCTCGGGCTTTAACCCCCAGGCCGGCACCAAGATCAAGATCGCCGCCACCAAGGTGCCGAAGTTCGTCGCCGGCGCTGCCTTCAAGGCCGCCATCGACCCGAAGGCCGCCAAGCGCAAGGCTGAAAAGGCCGCTGCTGCACCCGCTGCCAAGAAGGCCGCCGCTCCCAAGAAAGCTGCTGTCACCAAGGCTGCTGTCTCGAAGGCAGTCGTCGCCAAGGCTCCCGCCAAGAAGGCCGTCGCCAAGAAGAAGTAAGACGCTTGATGCGACGCTGCGCAGGTCTGGCCTGGCAGCTGTCCGTATCGACGTCAAAAAGCCGCCCTCGGGCGGCTTTTTTGTGGGCGCTTGCCGCGCAGCGAATGCGGGCAGCAAAACCCTCTGTGCGAGGGCCCCAAACGAAAATAGCCTGGAAGAGAAACTCTTCCAGGCTATTCGAGAGATGGTGCGGCTGGCAGGAATTGAACCCACGACCCCTTGGTTCGTAGCCAAGTACTCTATCCAACTGAGCTACAGCCGCGCAGCCTTGAATTCTACCCCGCCGAAAGCGCTGTTCCGGCGAGGCCTTCAAAAAAGCTTCACGGCCTTGCGATGCGATGGCCTCAAGCCACCTGTTCGCCGCCCGCCTTGTGCCCCATCAGCCGTGCGGCCACGCGCTTCACCAGCAGATAGAACAGCGGCACGAAGAAGATGCCCAGTGCTGTCGCCGCGAGCACGCCGCCGAACACGCCGGTGCCGATCGCGACCTGGCTGCCCGAGCCCGCGCCGGTGGCCACCGCCAGCGGGATCACGCCCGCCAAGAAGGCCAGCGAGGTCATCAGGATCGGCCGCAGCCGCAGGCGCGCGCCTTCGGCCACCGCTTCGAGCAGCGGCACGCCACGGCGCAGCGCGGCCTCCGCGAACTCGATGATCAGGATCGCGTTCTTGGCCGACAGCCCGATGGTCGCGAGCAGGCCGACCTGGAAGTAGATGTCGTTCGACAGCCCGCGCAGCGCTGCCGCGATCACCGCGCCGAGCACGCCCAGCGGAATCACCAGCATCACCGACACCGGCACCGACCAGCTCTCGTACAGCGCCGCCAGGCACAGGAAGACCACGAGGATCGACAGCGCGAACAGCAGCGGCGCCTGCCCGCCCGACAGCCGCTCCTGGTACGACAGGCCGCTCCAGGCCTGGCCCGTGCCGCTCTGCTTCTTCGCGAGGGTCTCGATGGCCGCCATGGCCGTGCCCGAGCTGGTGCCCTGCGCGGCCGCGCCCTGGATCTGCACCGCGGACAGGCCGTTGTAGCGCTCCAGCTGCGAGGCGCCCTGCGACCAGCGCGTGGTGGCGAAGGCCGAGAACGGCGTCATCGCGCCCGTGCTGCCGCGCACGAACCACTGGCCGATGTCGTCCGGCGCCGAGCGGTACGGCGCATCAGCCTGCACGTACACGCGCTTCACGCGGCCGCGGTCGATGAAGTCGTTGACGTAGCTACCGCCCCAGGCAATGCCCAGCGTGGTGTTCACGTCGTCCAGCGACAGCCGCAGCGCCGAGGCCTTCAGCTGGTCGATGTCGACCTGCAGCTGCGGCGTGCCGGCCACGCTGTTGGCGCGCACCGACTGCAGGCGCGGGTCCTTGTTGGCCTCGCGCACCAGCTTTTCGCGCGCCTGCAACAGCCGCTCGGCGCCCATGCCCGAGGTGTCCTGCAGCCAGAACTCGAAGCCGTTGGACTCGCCCAGCCCTTCGATGGGCGGCGGCACCATGCCGAAGACCTCGGCGTCGCGCTGCTGCTTGGCCAGCGCCTTGCCGGCACGCTCGACGATGGCGTGCGCACGCTTGTCCGCACTGGCGCGCTCGGACCAGTCCTTCAGCGAGACAAACGCCATGCCCATGTTCTGCCCCGAGCCGCTGTAGCTCCAGCCGGTAAGCGTGAAGATGGTGTCGGTCGTGTCCTTCTCGGTCTCGAGAAAGTGCTTTTCGATGGCGCGGTTCACTTCGTCGGTGCGGCCCGAAGTGGCGCCGGCCGGCAGCGTCGCGATCACCATCACGCTGCCCTGGTCCTCTTCCGGCAGGAAACCGCCGGGCAGGCTCAGGTACAGCAGGCCCATGCCGGCCACGATGGCGACGTACACCGCCGTGAAGCGCAGCGGCTTGCGCAGGATGCGGCCCAGCACGCCCACGTAGCGGCCCTGCGCGGCGTCGAAGCGGCGGTTGAACGCGCCCAGGAAGCCGCGCGTGCGCGGCGGCACGCCGGCCTTCAGGAAGCGCGCGCACAGCGCCGGGATGAGCACGATGGCCACCACCACCGACAGCACCATCGACGCGATGATGGTCACCGAGAACTGCCGGTAGATCACCCCCACCGAGCCGCCGAAGAAGGCCATGGGCAGGAACACCGCCGACACCACCACCGCGATGCCGACCAGCGCGCCGGTGATTTCCTTCATCGATTTGATCGTGGCGGCCTTCGCATCGAGCCCCTCTTCGTGCATCACGCGCTCGACGTTCTCCACCACCACGATGGCGTCGTCCACCAGCAGGCCGATGGCCAGCACCATGCCGAACAGCGTGAGCACGTTGATCGAGTAGCCGAAGGCCGCCAGCACGCCGAAGGTGCCCAGCAGCACCACCGGCACGGTGATGGCCGGGATGACCGTGGCGCGCCAGTTCTGCAGGAAGAGGAACATCACGACCACCACCAGCGCGATGGCCTCCAGCAGCGTCCGGATGACCGACTGGATCGAGATCTTGACGAAGCGCGTCGTGTCTTCCGCGTAGGCCACGCGCAAGCCGGCGGGCAGCGAGCGTTCGAGCTCGGCGATGCGCGCCTTCACCGCGCGGGCGGTGGTCAGCGCGTTGGCGCCGGGCGCCAGCATCACGGCCGAGCCCGCGGCCGGGTGCCCGTTCAGGCGTGTGGTCTCGGCATACGATTCGCTGCCGATCTCCACGCGTGCCACGTCGCCCAGCCGTACCACGGCGCCGTCGGCCTGCGTCTTGAGCACGATGGCCTTGAACTGGTCGGGCGTCTGCAGCCGCGACATCGCGGTGACGGTGGCGTTCAGGTGCTGCGTCGGCGCCGACGGCCGCGCGCCGATCTCGCCCACCGACACCTGCGTGTTCTGCGCGGTGATGGCAGCCGTGACGTCGGACGGCATCAGCTGGTAGCTGGCCAGCCGGTGCGGGTCGAGCCAGATGCGCATGGCGTACGCCGCGCCGAAGGCCTGCACCGAGCCCACGCCGTCGACGCGGCTGATCGGGTCGCGCAGGTTGCTGGCCATCCAGTCGGCGATGTCGGTGTCGGTGCGCTGGCCGGTCTCGTCGTAGAGCGCCACGATCAGCAGGAAGTTGTTCTGCGACTTGGCGACCGTCACGCCCTGCTGCTGCACCGCCTGCGGCAGGCGGCTGGTGGCCTGGCTGACCTTGTTCTGCACCTGCACCTGTGCGGTGTCGGGGTCGATGCCCTGGCGGAAGGTGACGTTGATCTCGGCCCAGCCGGCTGCGCTGCTGGTCGACTTGAAGTACATCAGGCCGTCGATGCCCTTGAGTTGCTGCTCGAGCACCTGCGTCACGCTGTTTTCCACCGCCTGCGCCGAGGCGCCGGGGTAGTTGGCCGACACGACCACGGTCGGCGGCGCGATGTCCGGGTACTGCGACACCGGCAGCGTGCGAATGGCCACGCCGCCGGCCAGCATGATGAGGATGGCAATGACCCATGCGAAGACGGGCCGCTGGATGAAGAAATGAGCGATCACGGGAGCTTGCGGTTTCTCGTCAATCGGCCGGAGAAGGCGCAGCAGCGGACGATGCGCCCGCCGTGGACACCGGCACCGGCTTCACTTTTTCGCCCGGGCGCGCGCGCTGCAGGCCGTCGACCACCAGGCGGTCGCCCTCGCGCAGGCCCCGGGTCACGACCCAGTGCTCGCCCTCGGTGCTGCGCACTTCGAGCGCGCGCAGCTCGACCTTGTTGTCGGCCGCCACCACCAGCGCGGTCGGCTCGCCCTTCTCGTTGCGGGCCACGCCGCGCTGCGGCGCCAGGATGGCCTGGCGCTCCACGCCGGACTCGACCTGCGCGCGCACGTACATGCCCGGCAGCAGCAGCCCTTGCGGGTTCGGGAATTCCGCGCGCAGCGTGACCGAGCCGGTGGCCTCGTCGACGGCCACTTCGGAGAACTTCAGCGTGCCGGCATGCGGGTAAGGCAGGCCGTCTTCCATGCGCAGGCGGACCTGGGTGCTGGCCGGCGCCATGTCGCCCGAAATGAAGCGGCGCTTGAGCTTCGTCAACGCCAGGCTCGACTGCACGACGTCGACGTAGATCGGGTCGAGCCGCTGGATCGTGGCCAGCGCCATCGTCTGGCCCGGCGCCACGAGCGCGCCTTCGGTCACGGCGGAGCGGCCGATGCGTCCCGCGATGGGCGCGGTGATGCGCGTGAAGTCGAGGTTGATGCGCGCCGCCTTCACGGCCGCCTGCGCGGCCTTCACGCCGGCTTGCGCCTGCACCAGCGCCGCCTGCGCCTCTTCGTGCTCCTGCCTGCTCACGGCATTGGCTTTGACCAGTTCACCGAAGCGATCGGCCTTGCCGCGCAGGCTGGCGATGGTGGCCTGCGAGGTGGCCAACGCGGCCTGCGCCTGCTCGTGCGCGGCCTCGAACGGGCCGGGCTCGATCTCGTACAGCACCTGGCCCGCGCGGACCATGCCGCCCTCTTCGAACAGCCGCTTGCGCACGATGCCGTTGACCTGCGGCCGCACCTCGGAGACGCGGTAGGCGGCCGTGCGGCCCGCGAGCTCGGTGTGCACGGCCACGTCGCTGGCGTGCAGCGCCACCACGCCGACTTCGGGCGGCGCGTCATCGGTGGTGGAGGCCTGCTTGGCGCCGCATGCAGCGAGCGCGAGCAGGGACATCGGAAGCAGGAGCTTGAAAAGCGGGGTCATGGCCATCGGGAATCGCAGTGCGGCGCGCGCAGGGATCACCCGGCTCGTTACATTTGCACTCAAATGGTGCATTCTGCCTTCGATGTTGCATTGCAACCTGAAGGAATCCTGTGTTTGCCGTAGGTGAAATCGGCGGCGGCCGCAGGCCTCGCTCGCGCCCTCACAGCTGCAAGGAAAAAGGCCGCGCAATGCGGCCTTCGTCGGAGTGTCTACAGAGGGGGAATGTGTGGTGGTAGGCCGTGAGTGGCTTGAACACTCGACCAACGGATTATGAGTCCGCTGCTCTAACCAACTGAGCTAACGGCCCACGCGGGCCCGATTCTATGCGCCGCGCGCGGCCGCTTACTTGCGGTGGCTCAGCGCGTTGCTCACCAGCCGCGACGTGATGTCGACGATCTGGATCATGCGGTCGTACGGCATGCGGGTCGGGCCGATCACGCCTAGCGTACCGACCACCTGGCCGTCGACCTCGTAGTTGGCGCTGACGATGGACAGCTCCTCGAAGGGCACGACCTGGCTTTCGCCGCCGATGAAGATGCGCACGCCCTCGGCCTTGCTCGACACGTCGAGCAGCCGCATCAGCTGCGCCTTCTCTTCAAACAGATCGAAGGCGCGCCGCAGCTGCCCCATGTCACTGGAAAAATCGGTCACCGACAGCAGGTTGCGCTCGCCCGAAATCACGACGTCGTCGGCCTGCGCATCGGTGAGCACTTCGGAGCTGACCTGCACCGCCGCCTGCATCAGCGCGGCGATTTCGCCCCGCAGCTTTTCGACCTCGGACTGCAGGCGATCACGCACCTGCTCGATCGTCAGGCCCGCGAAGTGCGCGTTGATGTAGTTCGAGGCCTCGACCAGCTGCGACTGCGAGTAGTCGGATTCCGGGAAGATCACGCGGTTCTGCACGTCGCCGTCGGGCGAGACGATGATCACCAGCAGCCGCCGCTCCGACAGACGCAAGAATTCGATCTGCTTGAACACCGAGACGCGCCGCGGCGCCATCACGACGCCCACGAACTGCGACAGGTTCGACAACAGGTGCGCGGCATTGGCGATCACCTTCTGCGGCTGGTCGGCCGCCAGGCTTGGCGTGCTCATCTGCTCGCGCTGCGCGGTCAGCATGGTGTCGACGAAGAGCCGGTAGCCGCGCGTGGTCGGCACGCGTCCGGCCGAGGTGTGAGGGCTGGCGATGAGCCCCAGCGCCTCGAGGTCGGACATGACGTTGCGGATGGTCGCGGGCGAGAGATCCAGCCCCGCCGAACGCGAGAGCGTGCGCGATCCGACGGGTTGCCCATCGGCGATGTAACGCTCGACCAGCGTCTTCAACAGCAACTTGGCACGGTCGTCCAGCATTGCAAGATTTTAGTGTTGTAATTTGTGAGCTATGACCTCACGCTTTCGTCACGTCGCCCTGATCGGCAAATACCAGGCTTCCGGCGCCCGGGCGCAAGCCGATGCGCGCGACGGCGTGATGGAGGGCATCGGCGCCTTCCTCGAATCGCAGGGTTGCACGGTGTTCGTGGAGCGTTCGTCCTGCGAGGACACCGACGCCCCGCCCCACCCGCGCTACCAGGCGCTGTCGGTCGAAGAAATCGGCCAGCGCTGCGACCTCGGCCTCGTGGTCGGCGGTGACGGCACCATGCTCGGCATCGGCCGGCAGCTCGCGTGCTACGGCATCCCGCTGATCGGCATCAACCGCGGGCGGCTGGGCTTCATCACCGACATTCCGCTGGACAACTACCAGGCCACGCTGATCCCGATGCTGGCCGGCGAATACGAAGAAGACCACCGCAGCCTGATGCACGCGCAGGTGCTTCGCGACGAGGCCGTGGTGTTCGACGCGCTCGCGATGAACGACGTGGTGGTCAACCGCGGCGCCACCTCGGGCATGGTCGAGATGCGCGTGTCGGTGGGCCGCCATTTCGTGGCCAACCAGCGCGCCGACGGGCTGATCATCGCGTCGCCCACGGGCTCGACGGCCTACGCGCTGTCGGCCGGCGGGCCGCTGCTGCATCCGGCGGTGCCGGGCTGGGTGATGGTGCCGATCGCGCCGCACACGCTGTCCAACCGCCCCGTGCTGCTGCCCGACGCCGACGAGATCGTGATCGAGCTGGTGAGCGGGCGCGACGCCAGCGCCAATTTCGACATGCAGTCGCTCGCCTCGCTCGCCATCGGCGACCGCGTGGTGGTGCGCCGCTCCGACTTCCGGGTGCGCTTCCTGCACCCGCGCGGCTGGAGCTACTTCGACACGCTGCGGAAAAAACTCCATTGGAACGAAGGGGGCTCCTGATGAAGGACCACGCCCCCAGCTTGAGGACGAACTGAGATGGCTTTGCGACGCATCGCACTGCGCGACTTCGTGATCGTGCGGTCCCTTGAACTCGACCTGTCTGCCGGCTTCACGGTGCTGACCGGGGAAACCGGCGCCGGCAAGTCCATCCTGATCGACGCGCTGCAGCTGGCGCTGGGCAACCGCGCCGACGCCGGCGCCGTGCGCGAAGGCGCCGAGCGGCTCGACGTGAGCGCCGAGTTCGACGCCGACCCGGCGCTGGCCGGCTGGCTCGACGAAGGCGGCTTCGAGGCGGGCGACGGCCTGCTGCTGCGCCGCACGGTCGACCTGCAGGGACGCAGCCGCGGCTGGATCAACGGCAGCCCCGCCACCGCCACGCAGCTGCGCGAACTCGGCGACCGCCTGCTCGACATCCACGGCCAGCACGCCTGGCAGAGCCTGACCCGCCCCGAGGCCGTGCGCGGCCTGCTCGACGCCTACGCCGGCGCGCGCACCGACGCGCTCGACGCCGCCTGGCAGAGTTGGCGCCAGGCGCTCTCGGCACTCGAGCACGCACGCTCGGCGCAAGACTCGCTGCAGCGCGAGCGCGAACGGCTGCAATGGCAGATCTCCGAAGTCGCCAAGCTCGCGCCGGGCGCCGACGAGTGGGACGAACTCTCGGCCCATCACTCGCGCATCTCGAACGCGCAGGCGCTCATCGACGCCGCCCAGGGCGCGAGCCAGGCACTCGAAGACGACGACAACGGCGCCCTCGCCGCCCTCACGCGCGCCGCGACGCTGCTGCAGAACTGCGAGCACATCGAGCCCGAATTCCGTACGCTGGGCGAGGTGCTGGCCTCCTGCGTGGCGCAGGCCTCGGACGCGGCCCACTCGCTGCACGGCTACCTGCGCGACACCGACACCGATCCCAAGACCCTCGCCGAACTCGACGAGCGCATGGGCCTGTGGATGTCGCTCGCGCGCCGCTACAAGCGCACGCCGGCCGAGCTACCCGCGCTGCTGGCCGGCTGGCAGGCCGAGCTGCAGGCGCTCGACGCGCAAAGCGACCTCGAAGGTCTGGAGCGCGCCGAGCAGAACACCCAGCAGGCCTACATGAAGGAAGCCAAGGCCCTCGGCAAGATCCGCAAGCAGGCCGCGCCGCGCCTGGCCCAGGCCGTCACGCATGCGATGCAGGGCCTGGGCATGCAGGGCGGGCGTTTCGACGTCGAACTGCAGCCGCTGGCACAGCCCGGCCGCGCCGGCCTCGAAGAAATTTCGTTCCTGGTGGCCGGCCACGCCGGCAGCACGCCGCGCGCCATCGGCAAGGTGGCCTCGGGCGGCGAGCTCTCGCGCATCGCGCTGGCCATCGCCGTGACGACCAGCGAACTGGGCGCCGCGCAGACGCTGATCTTCGACGAGGTCGATGCAGGCGTGGGCGGAGCGGTGGCCGAAACCGTGGGCCGCCTCATGAAGCAGCTCGGCCGCGACCGCCAGGTGCTCGCCGTGACCCACCTGCCCCAGGTGGCGGCCTGCGCCGACCACCACCTCGTGGTCGCCAAGCGCCAGACCACGGCGGCCGGCACGGACGGCCCGCGCACCGAAAGCGGCGTGTCGCGCCTCGCGGCCGACGATCGCGCCCGCGAAATCGCCCGCATGCTGGGCGGCGAAAAAGTGTCGGCCACCTCGCTGGCCCATGCGCGCGAAATGCTGGGCCACAAGACGCCGGCGACCGCCCCATGAACATGAATCTCGACCTCGTCCTCATCACCGGCATGTCGGGTTCCGGCAAGTCGGTGGCGCTGCACGCGCTGGAAGACGCCGGCTACTACTGCGTCGACAACCTGCCGCCCGAACTGCTCACCGCTTTCATCGCGCTGCAGCACGAACAGCAAGCCACGCGCGTGGCGATCGCGATGGACGTGCGCAGCGGCGTGTCGCTGCCGATCGTTCCGCAGCAGCTCGAAGCGCTGCGCGCCGACGGCGTCTCGCTGCGCTCGCTGTTCCTCGACGCGACCACCGACGCGCTGCTGCGCCGCTATTCGGAAACGCGCCGGCGCCACCCGCTCTCGCGCCAGGAAAGCCGCACCGACGTGCCCGAACAGCATCGCGTGCTGGTGCAGGCCATCGAACTCGAACGCGAGCTGCTGGCCGACCTGCGCGATGGCGCCGACGTGATCGACACCAGCCTCATCCGCCCCGCGCAGCTGCAGAGCTACATCAAGGGGCTGATCTCGGCGCCGCAGAACGCGCTGACGCTGGTGTTCGAGTCGTTCGCCTTCAAGCGCGGCGTGCCGCTCGATGCCGACTACGTGTTCGACGTGCGCATGCTGCCCAACCCGCACTACGTGCCGGCGCTGCGCGCGCTGACGGGCCGCGACGAGCCGGTGATCGAATGGCTGCGCGAGCACGACGATGTGGCGCGCATGTTCGACGACATCGAGCAGTTCCTGACGCACTGGCTCGACGCACTGGCGCGCGACCACCGCAGCTACGTGACGGTGGCCATCGGCTGCACGGGCGGGCAGCACCGGTCGGTGTTCCTGGTCGAGCAACTGGCACGCGCCTTCGGTGCGCGCTGGGGCGCGCTCAAGCGCCACCGCGAACTCGACGCCTAACGGCGGAGGCCGCTCAGGCCTCGGCGGTTTCCAGCAGCTTGCGCATCGGGGCGGGCAGCCCCAGCCGGCTCCACTCCTGCGCCTCGACCCAGCGCGCGCCCTCGCCTTGCGGCTGGACGCCCTGCAGCAGCACGGGGTGCAGGTGCAGGTCCTTGTGGGTGAGCACGTGCACGAAGGGTGGCAGTTCCTGCGTGTCGTGCGCCGCGCCCGACGGCAGGGCCGCGAGCAGGTCGTCGTGGCTGTCGAACACCGGCAGGCAATGCAGCCCCGCCCAGATGCCCTTGGCGGGCCGCTTCTCCAGCCACACGCGCCCTTGGGCATCGCGCGCCAGCAGCACCCACAGCGACTGGGCGCTGCGCTTGAGCTTGCGCGTCTTCACCGGGTAGCGCTCGGGCGCGCCCTGGCGCAGGCCCACGCAGCTCGCGTTCACCGGGCAGATCATGCAACTGGGCTTGCGCGGCAGGCAGACCGTGGCGCCCAGGTCCATCAGGCCCTGCGTGTAGCTCGCCACCGCCTCGCGCTGGCCGTCCGGCGGCAGCAGCTGCGTGGCGAGGTCCCACAGCGCGCGCTCCTGCGCCGCCGACGACATGTCGCCGTCGAAGCCGAGCACGCGCGTCAGCACGCGCTTCACGTTGCCGTCGAGGATGGCCACGCGCTCGCCGAAACAGAAGGCCGCGATGGCGGCCGCCGTCGAACGACCGATGCCGGGCAGGGTCACGAGTTCGGCGGCGGTGTGCGGAAAGGCGCCGCCGAAGCGCGCGACCACCTCCTGCGCGCAACGATGCATGTTGCGCGCGCGGCTGTAGTAGCCCAGCCCGCTCCACAGGCCGAACACCTCGTCCTCGGTGCCGGCGGCCAGCGCCGCCACGTCGGGAAAACGTTCGAGAAAGCGTGCGAAGTAGCCCAACACGGTCGTGACCTGGGTCTGCTGGAGCATCACTTCCGAGAGCCAGACGCGGTACGGATCGCGCGTGTTCTGCCACGGAAGCTCACTGCGCCCGTGGCTGCGCTGCCAGCGCACGATCTGTGCGGCGAATTCGGGAGGCAGCGGCGGAGGTGGGGAGACGGCCGCCCGCGCGGCGGTGCGCTCAGGCCGCACGCAGTTGCTCGCCCGCGATGGCGGCGGCCGCGACAGGCGGCTGGCTGCCGTGCTGCGCGATCAGCGAGGTGAACTCGTGCAGCCGCTCCTGCAGCGCGGCCAGGTGGCTTTCTTGCGCGGCGATCTCGGCCAGCCGGTCGTCGAGGCTGCCCGCGGCGTTCTGGATGCGCTCGATCGCCTCGATGCGCTTGCTGAAGTTGCGGCGGCGCTCCTTGAGCTGCGCATCGATCTGCGCGCTCGCGCCCTTGCTCCAGCGCTCGACCTCGGTCATGGCGGCTTCGTTGACCAGCCGCAGCCGGCTGGCCAGCGCACGCACCAGCTTGTCGCAGAAGTCGGCCTGCGCGAGCTTGATCAGGTTGCCCACACCCAGGTAGTGG
The DNA here is from genome assembly GCF_009811375.1 of Variovorax boronicumulans. Lineage (NCBI taxonomy): Bacteria > Pseudomonadati > Pseudomonadota > Betaproteobacteria > Burkholderiales > Comamonadaceae > Variovorax > Variovorax boronicumulans. The sequence continues at coordinate 104,994 of NZ_BKDH01000001.1, read as the reverse complement.
ATGTGGCTGCGCTCGATCTGGCCCAGCTCCTGCTCGAAGCCGCTCAGGTCGGGCTCGGCCGGCGCCTGCAGCGTGAAGCCCTGCTCGGCGTTGAGCTGGCGGAAGGTGGCGTGCAGCATCGACTGGATCTCGGCCGTGGTCGCCTGCACTTCGCGCAGGTTGTTGCGCAGCGCATCGAAGGTTTCGCCGTACACCTTGCGCACGTTGAACTTGACGCCGGGACGCTTGAGCGCCGCGGCCAGCTTGACCATGTCGGCCTTGAGCGCCGTGCGCCCGAGCACCGCGTACACCTCGCGCAGCAGCTTGCCCTGTACCGAGCGCAGCGCCAGGATGCGGGTGTTGCTGCCCTCGAATTCAGCGTGTTCCTGGTCGATGCGCGCACGCATGTGGCGGATCACCGACACGTTCTTGCCGCGCAGGCCCTGCAGTTCGAGCGCCTGCTCCGACAGGTCGCGCTGGCGCACCTTCAACAGGCGCTCGGCCTCGGTGCGCAGCGCGGTCATGCCGGCATCGACCGCGAGCCGCAGCATGGTTTCGCGCTTGCCGAGCACGCCTTCACCGAGCAGCGCCTCGAGCGCCGGCAGCCGGCTGGCGTCGAGCAGGGCCGCGTCATGACCGATCTTGGCCTGCAGGCCCTTCTGCGCCGACACCGGCAGCACCTGCGCCAGCGGCACTTCGAGCAGCCGGGCCGCGCCTTCACGCTGGCGCTCGATCTGCTGCGCGATCTGCGCCGGGGTGCTCAGCGTGTCCCACAGCGTGTCGATCTTGTTGAGCACCACGAAGCGCGTGTCGTGGCTGTCGTCGCCGGTGATCAGGTGCTCGCGCCAGATCGACAGGTCGGAGCGGGTCACGCCGGTTTCGGCGCCCAGGATGAAGACGACGGCATGCGCCTGCGGGATCAGGCTCACGGTGAGTTCGGGCTCGGCACCGATCGCGTTCAGGCCGGGCGTGTCGAGGATCACGAGGCCCTGCTCGAGCAGCGGATGCGGCATGTTGAGCACCGCATGGCGCCAGCGCGGAATCTCGACGCGGCCTTCGGCGTCCTGCACCGGGTTGTCGTCGGGCGTCTCGGGGTTCCAGAAGCCGAGCGCGCGGGCTTCGTCCTTGCTCACCCATCGGACTTCGGCCACCTTGCCCATGGCGCGGGCCAGTTGCTCGGCGTCGCCCACCTCGATGGGCAGCTCGGTCCAACGCGTGGGCCGCTCGCGCCAGTGGGCGAGCGAATGCGGTTCCAGGCGGGTTTCGATGGGCAGCAGGCGCAGCTTGGGCGCCAGTGCGGCGTCGTAGCCCAGCTCGGTCGGGCACATCGTGGTGCGCCCGGCGCTGGCCGGCATGATCCGCCGGCCGTAGCCGGCAAAGAAGATCGCGTTGATCAGTTCCGACTTGCCGCGCGAGAACTCGGCCACGAAGGCCACCATGACCTTGCTGGTGCGGATCTGGTCTTCGAGGGCGCGCAGCCGTTCGGCCACGGCCTGGTCGAGCAGCTCGTTGTCGGTCAGCCAACGGGACAGCCACTGAAGGCGGCGGGCGAAGTTGCTCCGCCAGGCGCCGTGCTGATCGAGCTGTTGGTTGAAAGAGCGGCTCAAGGGGAAGATGTAAGTAAGAATTTACAAATATAACATCGCCACATGGCGAACGGGGTACCGGCAGGAGTTTGCCCCGAAGCAGCCGCCACGGGGCCCGCCTTCCCTAGGATTTCTGGCAATGGGGGCAGTAATAAGTAGAGCGCTGCCCCTGTTTCAACTGCCGGATCGGCGTGCCGCACACCCGGCACGGCTCGCCCGCACGGCCGTAGACGGTCGCTTCGAGCTGGAAGTAGCCGCTTTGCCCGTCCACGTTGGAGAAGTCGCGCAGGGTGCTGCCGCCCTTCTCCACCGCCCGCGCCAGGATGTCGCGCACCGCCGCATGCAGCTTCGCCGCGCGCGGCCGGCTGATGCGCGCCGCCGACAGGGTCGGCCGGATGCCGGCCATGAACAGCGCCTCCGACGCGTAGATGTTGCCCACCCCCACCACCACGTCGCCCGCGAGCAGCACCTGCTTGATGGCCGTGCGGCGTTTCTTCAGCCCGGCATGGAAGGCGTCGAGGTCGAAGGCATCGCCCAGCGGCTCCATGCCCAGTCCGCCGAGCAGCTTGAGGGCCCAGGGCGCCTCTTCGTCGTCCACGTAGACCACGGCGCCGAAGCGGCGCGGGTCGTTCAGCCGCAGGGTGCCGAGTTCGGTGACGAGGTCGAAGTGATCGTGCACGCCGGGCTCCGGCAGGTGGATGTCGAAACGCAGGCTGCCCGACATGCCCAGGTGCAGCAGCAGCAGCCCGCGGTCCAGGTCGATCAGCAGGTACTTGCCGCGGCGGCGCACCTCGCGCACGCGGCGCCCGACCAGCGCCTGCGGCACCACCATCAGCGCCCAGCGCAGCGGCTTGCCGATGCGCACGGACTCGATGCGCGCGCCGGCGATGCGGTCGGCAAAGCCGCGCCGGGTGACTTCGACTTCGGGTAGTTCAGGCATGAAAAGTAAAACTCCGGCAGCGACGAAGCCCCATGCGGCGCTCGTTCAAATGGCTGGATTATTATGGTCAGATGAACCCATCGCCCCGCCGTCACCGCCTTGCGGCGGCCGCGTCTCTCGTGCTGCTTGCCTACACAACGCACGCACAATCTCTCGAACCCACCGCCGCCGGCAACCCGCCTCCCGCCATCGAGCGCACGGCACCGCCGAAGCCGCCGGCGCGCCCCCGGACGACCCCTGCCGCCGCCAAGCCGGCCGCGGAAGCCGCGCAGCCGTCGGCGCTGACGGCCGACCTGTTCTATGAAATTCTCATGGGCGAGATCACCGCCCGCTCCGGCGACCCCGGCTCCGGCTATTCGCTGGTGCTCGACGCCGCCCGGCGCCTGCGCGACGGCAAGCTGTTCCAGCGCGCGGTCGAAATCGCGCTGCAGTCGCGCTCCGGCGACGCCGCGATCTCCGCGGCGCGCGCCTGGCAGGAAGCCTTGCCCAATTCACGCGATGCCCGGCGCATCGAGCTGCAGATCCTGATCGCGCTGAACCGCATCAGCGAAACCGTCGAACCGCTGCGCGCCGAAGTGGCCGCCACCTCGCAGATCGAACGCCCCCTGCTGATGGCGGTGATCGCGCGCACCTACGGCCGCGCCGCCGACAAGAAGCTGGCCGCCTCGGTGGTCGAGCAGGCGTTGGTCGATGAACTCAAGAGCCCGACCACCGGCGGACTGGCCTGGGCCACCGTGGGCCGCCTGCGCCTGAACGCCGGCGACCCCTCGGGGGCGCTGGACGCCGCGCGCAAGGGACAAGCCATCGATCCGTCGTCCGAGGCGCCCTCGGCGCTGGCGCTCGAGCTCATCGACCCGGGCCAGCCGCTGGCCGAGCCGATCGTCACGCGCTACCTCGCGAACAACCCCAAGGCCTCGCCCGACCTGCGCATCGCCTATGCGCGCACGCTGGTCGAGAACCGCCGCTTCAGCGACGCCACCACGCAGTTGCAGACCCTGACCGCCGCGCGCCCCGAACTCGCGGAGCCCTGGCTGCTGCTCGGCAGCCTGCAGATGCAGGCCCGCCAGGAAGCGGCGGCCGAAACCTCGCTCAAGCGCTACGTCGACCTGATGACAGCGCCGGGCCAGAGCCAGGACGCCGGTGACGTCGCCGACCGCAAGCGCGGGCTGACGCAGGCGTATCTCGTGCTCTCGCAGCTGGCCGAGCGGCGCAAGGATTTCCAGGCGGCCGACCGCTGGATCACGCGCATCGACAGCACTGACAACCAGAGCGCCATCCAGGGCCGCCGCGCCAGCCTGCTCGCCAAGCAGGGCAAGCTGCCCCAGGCCCGCGAGCTGCTGCGCGCGCTGCCCGAGCGCACGGCGGAGGAACGCAAGCAGAAACTGCTGGCCGAAACCCAGCTGCTGCGCGAAGCCAAGCAATACCAGGCCGCCTACGACCTGCTGGCCCAGGCCTCGGCCGCCGCGCCGGACGACGGCGACCTCGTCTACGACCAAGCCATGATGGCCGAGAAGCTCAATCGCCTGGACGACATGGAGCGGCTGCTGCGCCGCCTCATGACGCTCAAGCCCGAGAGCCAGAACGCCTACAACGCGCTGGGCTACTCCTTTGCCGATCGCAAGATCCGGCTCGACGAGGCCCGCACGCTCATCCAGAAGGCCGTGCAGCTCGCGCCCGAAGACCCGTTCATTGCCGACAGCCTGGGCTGGGTCGAGTTCCGGCTCGGCAACACGGCGGAGGCGATCCGCATCCTCGAGGCGGCCTACAAGACGCGGCCCGACCCCGAGATCGGCGCGCATTTCGGCGAAGTCCTGTGGTCGGTCGGCCAGAAGGACCGCGCGGTCGCGATCTGGAAAGAATCGCTGCTGACCGACGCCGAGAACGAGACGCTGCAGGAAACCCTCAAGCGCCTGCGCGTCAAACCCTGAATGGCATCGATCACGCACACGGCTCCCGCGCGGGGCGATGAGTCCCTCACCCGCCGCGCGGCGTTTGGCGCGGGCGGCGGCGCACTGCTGCTGTGGCTCTCGGGCTGCGCCCAGCTCTCGGGCGGCACCGCTGCCGCGCCCGGACGTTCGGCCAGCTGGAGCGGGCGCATGTCGCTGCGCATCGACAGCGAACCGGTCCAGACCTTTGCCGCCCTGTTCGAGCTGCGCGGCTCGGCCGAAACCGGCGACCTGACGCTGACCACGCCCATCGGCAGCACGCTGGCCCAGTTGCACTGGGCGCCGGGTGAAGCCCTGCTGAAGAACGGCAGCGAGACCCGCCGCTACGACTCCGTCGACGCACTGATCGAAGCCGCCACCGGCGCCGCCATTCCGGTGGGCGCCCTGTTCGGCTGGCTCGATGGCCGCGCCGACCCCGTGCCCGGCTGGCGCGCCGACCTTGGCCAGCTGTCGAACGGCCGCCTGCAGGCCACCCGCGAATCCCCGGCGCCTCGGGCGGACCTGCGCATCGTGTTCGAACGCTCATGAAGGCGATCTACGACCTTCCCGCGCCGGCCAAGCTGAACCTGTTTCTGCACATTACCGGGCGGCGCGACGACGGCTACCACCTGCTGCAGTCGGTCTTCATGCTGATCGACTGGTGCGACACGCTCCACGTCGAGCTGCGCAACGACGGCCAACTGAGCCGCGAAGACCTCACCACGCCGCTGCCGGCCGACGATCTCGTGCTGCGCGCCGCCCGTGCGCTGCAGGCGCATGCCGCGCCGGGCCGGGGCGCGCACATCGGCATCGCCAAGCACGTGCCGGCGCAGGCGGGCATGGGCGGCGGGTCGTCGGACGCGGCCACCTGCCTGCTCGCGCTCAACCGCCTCTGGAACCTGAACCTGCCGCTGTCGCGCCTGGCGCAGATCGGGTTGAAGCTGGGCGCGGACGTGCCTTTCTTCCTCGGCGGACGCAACGCCTGGGTCGAGGGCATCGGCGAGGAGATCACCCCGGTCAACCTGCCGCCGGCACGCTTCGTGGTGGCCAAACCACCCGAGGGACTCGATACCCGATTAATTTTTTCTGCGGATGATTTGGAACGGGCAACTCCTGTTGCTATAATCTCAGGCTTTGCTGCAGATAGCGAACAGCTAGAAGCCACAAACCTCGGCAACGGGGTTTACGACTTCGGTCACAACGACCTGCAGCCGGTTGCCCAACGGCTTTGCCCCGCAGTCACCGACGCCATCGAATGGCTCGGACTGCAAGGTTTGAAGGCCCGGATGACCGGCTCCGGAAGTTCGGTGTTCGCGAAGATGCCGCAATTGCCGCAGGAAGCGGAACTGCTCGAAGCCCCCCGGGGATGGCAGGTTCGACAATGCGACAATCTGGCAGTTCATCCACTCTGGGGATGGGCAGCCTGAAGAGATAATCGGAACGCTCTGCGGTTCGATGCGACATATATCGGTGGATGGTGCAAACCATCAACCTGTGTAGGGGAGTCGCCAAGCTGGTTAAGGCACTGGATTTTGATTCCAGCATGCAAAGGTTCGAATCCTTTCTCCCCTGCCAAATCTCTCAAACTGCGGCCTGATGGCCGCAGTGCTTCTTTTGCAGTCCACCGGCTGCAATAATCGGCGGCCCACACAGGCCGCCACGACTCGAAACCTTTGGCGGCTTTCCCGCAAGCCCATTTGCACTGCCCGGACGCGCTCATGCAGGCCAATCACCCTGACTTCTTGGTTTTCACCGGCAACGCCAATCCCGGCCTTGCTGCAGAAATCGCGCACAACCTCGGCACCTCGCTGGGCGCAGCACGCGTCGGTCGCTTCTCCGACGGCGAAGTCACCGTCGAGATCAACCAGAACGTCCGTGCGCGCGACGTGTTCGTGGTGCAGTCGACCTGCGCGCCGACCAACGAAAACCTGATGGAACTGCTGATCATGGTCGACGCGCTCAAGCGCGCCTCGGCCGAGCGGATCAGCGCCGTGATTCCCTACTTCGGCTACGCCCGCCAGGACCGCCGCCCGCGCTCGAGCCGCGTGCCGATCTCGGCCAAGGTGGTCGCCAACCTGCTGGAAACCGTGGGCGTCGAGCGCGTGCTCACCATGGACCTGCACGCCGACCAGATCCAGGGCTTCTTCGACATTCCGGTCGACAACATCTACGCCTCGCCCGTGCTGCTGGGCGACCTGCGTCAGAAGAACTACGAAGACCTGATCGTGGTCTCGCCCGACGTCGGCGGCGTGGTCCGCGCCCGTGCGCTGGCCAAGCAACTGAACTGCGACCTCGCCATCATCGACAAGCGCCGCCCGAAGGCCAACGTCAGCGAAGTCATGAACGTGATCGGCGAGATCGACGGCCGCAACTGCGTGATCATGGACGACATGATCGACACGGCCGGCACGCTGGTCAAAGCGGCCGAAGTGCTGAAGGAGCGCGGCGCCAAGAGCGTGTACGCCTATTGCACGCACCCGATCTTCTCGGGCCCGGCCATCGAACGCCTCTCCAAGGGCACGGCCCTGGACGAAGTGGTCGTCACCAACACCATCCCTCTTTCCGACGCGGCCGTCGCGTGCGGAAAGATCCGCCAGCTCTCCGTGGCACCGCTGATCGCCGAAACGATCCAGCGCATTGCCAAGGGCGAGTCGGTGATGAGTTTGTTCTCGGACCAGGACAACCTGTTCTGAGCTGAGAGCGAAAAAGCAGGCCTCCTTCGGAGGCCTTTTTGAACCGGAGTCGCACTGGTCGCGGTGGACTCTCACAGGAGCTAGTTATGAAATTCGTCGCTTATGAGCGCGCAAAGCAGGGCACGGGTGCGAGCCGCCGTCTCCGCATCACGGGCAAGACCCCGGGCATCGTCTACGGTGGTGACACCCAGCCGCAACTGATCGAAATCGATCACAACGCGCTGTGGCACGCCCTGAAGAAGGAAGCCTTCCACTCGTCGATCCTCGAAATGGACCTCGCCGGCGCCGTCACCAAGGTGCTGCTGCGCGACGTGCAATACCACCCGTTCCGTCAGCTGGTGCAACACATCGACTTCCAACGCGTCGATGCCAAGACCCGCATGAACATGAAGGTGCCGCTTCACTTCAAGGGTGAAGAAGAGTCCGACGCCGTCAAGCTGGATCACAACCTCGTGAACCACGTGATGACCGAGCTGGAAATCAACTGCCTGCCCAGCGATCTGCCTGAATTCATCGAGATCGATCTCTCGGGCCTGAAGAAGAACGCAACGCTGCACGTCAACGACATCAAGCTGCCCAAGGGCGTGAAGTTCGTGAGCCACGGCAAGACCAACCCGGTCATCGTGTCGGCCGTACCGCCGCTGGTCTCGGAAGAGCCCGCACCGGCCGCCGAAGGCGCTGCTGCCGAAGGCGCTGCTGCTGCTGCTGCCGCTGGCAAGCCCGCCGCCAAGACGGCCAAGAAGAAGTAATCCTCTTTCTTTCCGTCCGCGAACAGAAGGCCCGCCTCGTGCGGGCCTTTTGCTTTGGGGGGCGGCGAGATAATTCCCGCCATGATCAAGCTGTTTGTCGGCCTCGGAAACCCGGGCCCTGAGTACGAAGCCACGCGCCACAACGCCGGCTTCTGGTGGATCGACGCCCTCGCGCGCGACTGGAAGCTCAACCTCGTGCCCGAGCGCGGCTACCACGGCCTCGCGGCACGCGCGAACATCGGCGGCCAGAGCATCTGGCTGCTGGAGCCGCAGACCTTCATGAACCTGTCGGGCAAGTCGGTGGCCTCGCTGGCGCGCTTCTTCAAGATCGCGCCCGAAGAAATCCTCGTGGTGCACGACGAGCTCGACGTGGTGCCCGGCCAGGCCAAGCTCAAGTTCGGCGGCAGCCACGCAGGCCACAACGGCCTGCGCGACATCCACGCGCAACTCGGCACCGGCGACTACTGGCGCCTGCGGCTGGGCATCGGCCACCCCGGCGTGAAGTCGGAGGTCGTCAACTGGGTGCTCAAGAAGCCGCTCAAGGAACAACGTGAAGCGATCGAAGACGCCATCGTGCGCACCTTGCACGCCGCCCCCGCCCTGGTGGCCGGCGAGATGGAAAAGGCCACGCTGATGATTCACACGAGCAAACCGCCGCGGCCCAAGCCGCCGAGGCGGGAGCCCGGCGACGGAGGCACGACGCCTGCCGCCACCTAGCCGGCCACGGGAGTGCAGGGAGGGAGAGCAAACAAAAAATGAGAAAAAGAAGAACGACGACGAAGAACAAGAAGACAGCAGGCACAGCGGCAATTGCTATATTTTCAATAGCACTTTCCGCCGTCTCCATGGGCGTTTCGGCCCAGACCTGGCGATGCGGCAACACCTATTCCGACCAGCCCTGCGAAGGTGGGCGGACCGTGAAGGTGGACGATCGGCGCAACGATGCGGACCGCAAGGCATCGGAAGATGCCACGCGCCGCAACGAACGCAGCGCGGGTCGGCTGGCACGCCACCGAGAGTCGCAGGAGCGGGAGGCGCTCGGCCGGCGCAGTCCCACGACCTTCGATGCCGGGCGCTTCGCCACGAGCGAGCAACCGCTCACGCCCGCAGAACAGGCCGCCCAGGCCCGCCAGCGCAAGCACACGGCCGAGCCCCGCCCGACGAGCGCGCGCTTCAACAGCCCGTCGACCGGCGACGAGGCGCCGAAGGACACAGGCAAGAAGAAAAAGAAGAAGAAACCGTCCGGCTCAGAGGGCGCCGGCTGACGACGACGGAGAGGCGGCATCCGAAGCTGGCGCTGCCGCCTTGTCCGCCGTGAGGCGCACGTACTTCTGCATCAGCGTCTCGCGGGTCTCCACATGGTCCGGGTTCACCGGGATGCAGGCCACCGGGCAGATCTGCACGCACTGCGGCTCGTCGAAGTGGCCGACGCACTCGGTGCACTTGTGCGGGTCGATCTCGTAGAACTCGACGCCCATGTAGATCGCATCGTTCGGGCACTCGGGCTCGCAGACATCGCAGTTGATGCATTCGTCGGTGATCATGAGGGCCATCCCCCGATTATCGGCGGACCGGACGAAGGCCTCCCAGCAGACCCTGCGGAGCCCCCGCCAGCGTCAGGGCGGTCCGGCGAGGAGCGACAAAGTTCACAGTCGAGGCACGGTTGTTGCACCAGTCAGTTATGCTGCGGCCCGCCCCATGAGTCTGTTTCTATTCAAGCGCATCGCCACGCTGATCGGCACCCTGATCGGCGCCTCGGTCATCGTTTTCCTCGTCCTCGAGATCCTGCCCGGCAACGCCGCGCAGATGCTCATGGGCCCCGACGCCTCGCCCGACGCCGTCGCCGCCCTGGCCTCCAAGCTCGGCCTGGACCAGCCCGCGTGGACGCGCTACTGGCACTGGATCGGTGGCCTGCTCACCGGCAACCTCGGTGACAGCTACGCCTACAGCTCGCCGGTCATTGACCTGATCCTCGAACGTTTGGCTCTCACCGTGCCCTTGGCCGTGATGGCGATGGCCCTCACCGTCGTCATCGCGTTGCTCGTGGGCGTGACGGCTGCGGCGCGCCACAACAAGCTCGGCGACGTCGGCCTCATGGGCATGGCCCAGGTCGGTATCGCCATTCCCAACTTCTGGTTCGCGATCCTGCTGATCCTCGTGTTCTCGGTGCAGCTGCAGTGGTTCTCCGCCGGCGGCTTCGAGGGCTGGGGCGAAGGCATCTTCGCGGGGCTCAAGTCCCTGCTTCTGCCCGCGCTGTCGCTCGCAGTGGTGCAGGCCGCGATCCTCGCGCGCATCACGCGCTCCGCAGTGCTCGAGGTGATGCGCGAAGACTTCGTGCGCACCGCGCGCGCCAAGGGCGTGTCGCAGCGCATGGTGCTGTGGACCCACGTGCTGCGCAACGCGATGATCCCCGTCATCACCGTCATGGGCATGCAGTTCTCCGAACTGCTGGCCGGCACCATCGTGGTGGAGAACGTGTTCTACCTGCCGGGCTTGGGCCGCCTGATCTTCCAGGCCATCAGCAACCGCGACCTGATCGTGGTGCGCAACTGCGTGATGCTGCTCGCGGCCATGGTCGTCATCGTGAACTTCGTGGTCGATGTGCTCTACGCCGTCATCGACCCGCGCATCAAGGCGAGCGACATATGAGCGCCATCCTCTCCCCTTCCTCCGTGCCCGCATCCGCCGCGCCCCTCGCGCCCGGCTTCTGGCGCCGCGCGGTCAAGCACCGCAGCTTCGTCATCGGCGGCGTGTTCGCGTTGCTGCTGTTGCTGGCGGCCTTGCTCTCCTTCGTCTGGACGCCGTGGTCGCCCTACGCGATGGACATGGCGAACAAGATGCAGGGCCCTTCGGCCACGCACTGGCTCGGCACCGACGCGTTCGGTCGTGACGTGGCCTCGCTGCTGCTGGTGGGTGCGCGCGCCTCCATCCTCGTGGGCGTGATTGCCGTCGGCATCGGCCTCGTCGTCGGCACCGCGCTGGGCCTGCTCGCTGCAGCAAGACGCGGCTGGGTCGAAGAAGCGGTGATGCGCCTGTCGGACTTCACGCTCGCCTTCCCCGCCATCCTGTCGGCCATCATGATGACGGCCGTGTTCGGCGCCGGCATCGTCAACGCCATCATCGCGATCGGCATCTACAACATCCCGACGTTTGCACGCATCACGCGCGCCTCGGCCAACGCGATCTGGTCGCGCGAGTACGTGGCTGCTGCACGCGCCTGCGGCAAGGGCAGCTTCGCAATCACCATGCAGCACGTGCTGCCCAACATCTCCGCCGTGCTGATCGTGCAGATCACGATCCGCTTCGCCATTGCGATCCTGGCCGAAGCTGCGCTGTCGTACCTCGGCCTCGGCACGCAGCCGCCGCAGCCCTCGTGGGGTCGCATGCTCAGCGAAGCCCAGACCCTCATGTTCCAGCAGCCGCTGCTCGCGGTGTTCCCCGGTATGGCCATCGCCCTGGCGGTGCTCGGCCTGAACCTGATGGGCGACGGTCTGCGCGACCTGCTCGATCCGCGCCTGGCGCGCGCGAGGTAAACAAGCACGTCATGGCACTTCTCGAAGTCAACGACCTCCACATCGGCCTGCAGACGCAGCGCGGCCCGGCCGAAGCCGTGCGCGGCATTTCCTTCTCGCTGGAGCGCGGCGAAACGCTGGGCATCGTGGGCGAGTCGGGCTGCGGCAAGTCGATCACCGTGATGTCGCTCATGGGCCTGCTGCCCGCGACCGCGAAGGTCACGGGCAGCATCCGCTTCGACGGCACCGAGCTGGTCGGGCGCGACGAAAAGGACATGTGCCAGATCCGCGGCAATCGCATCGGCATGATCTTCCAGGAGCCGATGACGGCGCTGAACCCGGTGCACACCATCGCGCGCCAGGTCGGCGAACCGCTGCGGCTGCACCGCGGGCTGTCGAAGGCCGAGGCGCGCAAGGAAGTGCTCGCGCTGCTCGACCGCGTCGGCATTCCCGACGCGGCCTCGCGCCTCGATGCGTATCCGCACCAGTTCTCGGGCGGGCAACGCCAGCGCATCGGCATCGCGATGGCGCTGGCCTGCGGGCCCGACCTGCTGATCGCCGACGAGCCCACCACCGCGCTCGACGTGACGATCCAGAAGCAGATCCTGGAGCTCATCCAGGGCCTCGTGGCCGAGCGCGGCATGGCGCTGATCCTGATCTCGCACGACCTCGGCGTGATCTCGCAGACGGTCTCGAAGATGCTCGTGATGTACGGCGGCAGCGTGGTCGAGAGCGGCCCCACCGACGCCGTGTTCGCCAAGCGCGCCCATCCCTACACGCAAGGCCTGTTCGCCGCGCGCCCCGCCATCGGTGCGCCGCGCGGCCTGCGCCTGGCGACCATCCGCGGCAGCGTGCCCGAGCTGGTCGACCTGCCGCCGGGCTGCCCGTTCGCGGGCCGCTGCGCGTACACGGTCGACGCCTGCCACACCACGCGGCCGTCCGCCACGGTGCTGCCGCCGGACCACGCGGTGCGCTGCATGCGTCTCGAAGAAATTGCAGCCGCGGAGGCTGTTGCGCCATGAATCCATCGACCCCGCTGCTGCAGGTGACCGACCTCGTGCGGCACTACGCCCTACCGCGCGAAAAACTCTTCGGCCCGCCGCCCACCGTGAAGGCCCTCAACAGCGTGAGCTTCAGCGTGCAGGCCGGCAAGAGCGTGGGCATCGTCGGCGAATCGGGCTCGGGCAAGTCGACCATCGCGCGCCTCGTGATGGCGCTGGACACGCCCACCTCGGGCAGCGTCGCGCTCGAAGGCCGCAACCTGCACACGCTCTCGAAGGCCGATCTGCGCACCGCGCGGCGCGACTTCCAGATGGTCTTCCAAGATCCGTACGGCTCGCTCGACCCGCGCCAGACCGTCGCGCGCATCGTCGCCGAACCGCTCGAAGCGCTGGCCGAAACGCGCCGCACCGAGCAGCGCGAACGCGCCGCCGAAGCGCTTGCCGCCGTCGGCCTGCGCACCACCGACCTCGACAAGTACCCGCACGAGTTCTCCGGCGGCCAGCGCCAGCGCATCGCGATCGCACGCGCGCTCATCACGCGGCCCAAGCTCATCGTCGCCGACGAGCCCGTGAGCGCGCTCGACGTTTCGGTGCAGGCCCAGGTGCTCAACCTCATGCAGGACCTGCAGCAGCAGTTCGGCATCAGCTACCTGCTCATCAGCCACGACCTCGCCGTGGTCAACCACCTGTGCGACGACGTGTGCGTGGTGTTCAAGGGCCAGATCGTGGAACAGGGGCCGCCCGCCGAGCTGTTCCATCACGCGCAGCATCCGTACACCCGCACCCTGCTGTCGGCGGTGCTGCACACGCCGCCCGGCGGCACGCTGCGCGCGGCCTGAAGTCGCCGGGGGCACGGCCTCGGACAGATCGGTCATGAGCATCTGGTGGCGCAAGCCGTTGGCTTCGCGCAAGATCGCTCGCCCATCCGGGAACGTCCCGAGGAAAAACCGCCCGCGCCGGCGCGCACCGGAGGGCCTGCTGCGAGAGAATGATCCGCTGCACGTGGCATCTTTCGTGCTGTGTGTCTTTCTTTCGTGGCGCTGCGCTTCCCCCTGGGGCACGGTGCGCGCCGAAGCAGTCATTCGACACTGACCGTTTTCCGGAGATCACCCCGTATGTTGAACCGTCGCACGCTCCTTACCACCGCCGGCGCCACCGTCGCCCTGGCCACCCCGCTGGCCGGCATGGCGCAGGGCCGCAAGGACGCCATCGTGATCGGCATGGCCCTGGAGCCGCCAGGCCTGGACCCGACCACCGGCGCCGCCGCCGCCATCGCCGAGGTCGTGCAGTACAACATCCTGGAAACGCTGACCAAGATCAACGTCGACGGCAGCGTCACGCCGCTCTTGGCCGAGAGCTGGGAAATCTCGCCCGACCTGAAGACCTACACCTTCAAGCTGCGCAAGGGCGTGAAGTTCCAGAACGGTGAGCCCTTCAACGCGTCCACCGTCAAGTTCGCGTTCGACCGCGCCGGCGGCGAGAAGAGCACCAACAAGGACAAGCGCACCTTCGCCAACCTCGCCACCCAGGTGGTCGACGAGCACACGGTCGTGGTCATCAACAAGGAGATCGACCCCGACCTGCCCTTCGTGCTGGGCCAGGCCACGGCCGCCATCGTCGAGCCCAAGAGCGCCGAGGGCAACGCCACCAAGCCGATCGGCACCGGCCCCTACAAGCTGGACAACTGGGCCAAGGGCTCGTCGATCACGCTGAGCAAGTGGGAGGGCTTCCGCGCCCCCGCAGTCGCGAAGATCAACAAGGTCACCTTCCGCTTCATCTCGGACACCGCCGCGCAGGCCGCCGCCGTGCTCTCGGGCGATGTGGACGTGTTCACGCGCATCGGCACGCGCGCCGTGCCGCAGTTCCGCAACAACCCGCAGTTCCAGACCATCCTGGCCGGTTCGCGCGCCAAGACCATCCTCTCGATCAACAACAAGAAGAAGCCACTCGACGACGTGCGCGTGCGCCGCGCCATCCTCGCGGCCATCGACCGCAAGGCCTTCATCGAGGGCGCGGCCGACGGCCTGGGCGTGCCGATCGGCAGCCATTACGTGCCGGGCGCCGCGGGCTACATCGACACCACGGGCATCAACCCCTTCGACATCGAGAAGGCCAAGAAGCTGCTCGCCGAAGCCGGCGTGAAGACCCCGCTCGAACTGCGCATGACCCTGCCCCCGCCGCCGTACGCGCGCCAGGGCGGCGAAGTCATCGTGGCCCAGCTCGCCAAGATCGGCATCAACGTGAAGATCCAGAACGTCGAGTGGGCGCAGTGGCTCAGCGGCACCTACGGCAACAAGGACTATGACCTGTCGATCATTTCGCACGTCGAGCCCTTCGACCTGGGCAACTACGCCAAGCCCGACTACTACTGGGGCTACCAGTCGAAGGCCTTCGACACGCTGTTCGACAAGATCAAGTCCACCGGCAACGCGGCCGAGCGCAACAAGCTGCTGGGCGAGGCGCAGAAGCTGCTGGCCACCGACGCGGCCAACGGCTTCCTCTACCAGCCGCAGTTCCCGACCGTGGCCAAGAAGAACGTCAAGGGCCTCTGGAAAGAGAACCCGATCTTCGTGAACGACCTGTCGGCCCTGTCGTGGGGATGAGCCCCGCAGTGCCTGACCCTTCCCTGCCTTCGTTGAGCGAACTGTCGGCGCAGGAGCTGTCCGCGGCCTACCGCGAGAAGCGCCTGTCGCCGGTCGAGGTGACGCGCGCCGTCATCGCGCGCATCGAGCACTGCGAGCCCCGGCTGCAGGCCACGTGGCTGTTCCGGCCCGAGGCCGCGCTGGAGCAGGCGCGCGCCTCGGAGCAGCGCTGGCAGCGCGGCGACGCGCGCGGCCCGCTCGACGGCGTGCCGACCACGATCAAGGAAAACATCGCCACGCGCGGCGACCCGCTGCCCGCGGGCACCGCCGCCGTCGACCTCATGCCCGCCGCCGCCGACGCGCCGCCGGCCGCGCGCCTGAAGGAGGCCGGCGCCGTCATCGTCAGCAAGACCACCATGCCCGACTACGGCATGCTGTCGTCGGGGCTGTCGAGCTTTCACACGCTGGCGCGCAACCCCTGGGACCTGAGCCGCACGCCGGGCGGTTCCAGTGCCGGCGCCGGTGCCGCTGCGGCGGCGGGCTACGGTCCGCTGCACCTGGGCACCGACATCGGCGGCTCGCTGCGGCTGCCCGCCAGCTGGTGCGGCATCTTCACGCTCAAGCCCAGCCTGGGGCGCATCCCGATCGACCCGCCCTACATGGGCCGCGCCGCCGGCCCCATGACGCGCACCGTCGGCGACGCCGCGCTCATGATGCAGGCGCTGGCCCGGCCCGACGCGCGCGACAGCATGAGCCTGCCCGCGCAGGACATCGACTGGGCCGCGTTCGACGTCGCGCCCGACCACCTGCGCGGCCTGCGCATCGGGCTGCTGCTGGACGCCGGCTGCGGCCTCGCAGTGGAACCCGAGATCCAGGCCGCGGTCGAGCAGGCGGCGCGCCTGTTCGAAAAGGCCGGCGCCATCGTCGAGCCCATGCAGCCCTTCATGTCGCAGGCCCTGCTCGACGGCATGGACCACCTGTGGCGCATGCGCTCGCTCGTGGACCTGAAGGCCCTGCGCCCCGACCAGCGCGCCAAGGTGCTGCCCTACATCCGCGAATGGGCCGAGAGCGCCGCCGAGTTCAGCGGCGAGCATGTGTTCCGCAGCTTCAGCCAGTTCCATGCGACGCGCGTCACCACGGTGAACGCCTGTGCCCGCTTCGACTACGTGATCTCGCCCGTGTCGCCCAACATGCCGGCAGCGGCCGAGGCGCCCTCGCCCACCAACGACCCGCTGCGCCCGCTGGAGCACATCGGCTTCACGGTGCCGTTCAACATGTCGGAGCAGCCGGCGGCGTCGGTGAACTGCGGGTACTCGGCCGGCGGTTTGCCGATCGGGCTGCAGATCGCGGGACAGCGCTTCGACGACCTCGGCGTGCTGCGCGTGGCGCGTGCGTTCGAGCAGATCCGGGAAGTACAACGGCCCTGGCCGCAGCTCTGAGCACGGCCTTCATCAGGCCAGCTGCAACGACAGCATCTCCCGCGCCCGCGTCACGAACGCGGTCTCACCCCGCCGCGCGGGCAGCCACTGGAACGCCACGCGCGGCAGCGCCGGCAGCCCATGGGGCGGCGCGAGCCGCGCGATGCCTTCCCCGATCGCCGATTCGTTGAGGCAGGCCACGCCCAGGCCTGCGGCCAAAGCCGACTGCAGGCCCGCCACCCCCGATGCGACGTGCGCCAGCACGTAGGGCACGCGGCGGCGGCGCAGCAGGGACACGGTGAACTGGTGCAGCGAACAGGTGTCGGGCAGCGCCAGCAGCCGCACCGGCTCGCCGCGCACAAGGCGCAGGCCGGTCGCGCCGAGCCACGCCAGCGATTCGCGCCGCAGCACGGCGCCGCTGCCCGCCGCTGCTGCATTGGCGCCCGCGATGTTCATGGCCAGGCCCACGTCGAAATCGCCGTGCGCGTAGGCGGTGCGCAGCGCGTCGCTCTTCAGGATGGTCACGTGCAGCCGCACCTGCGGATAGCGCTCGCCGAGCCGGCCCAGCAGGCGGGTGAGGTCGCCGGGGCGGAAGTAGTCGGTCACGGCCAGCCGCAGCTCGCCCTGCAGGGTTTCGCCGCGCAGGTCGCGAAAGGCCTCGTCGCTCAGCGCGAGGATGCGCCGCGCATGCCCCAGCAGCCGCAGGCCCGCCTCGGTGGGCGCCACGCCGGCCTTGCTGCGCGTCAGCAGCGACTGGCCGGCGCGCTCCTCGAGCTTGCGGATCTGCTCGCTCACCGACGACTGCGACAGGTACACGCGCGGCGCCGCGGCCGTGAGGCTGCCGGCGTCGGCCACCGCCACCAGGGTGCGCAACTGTTCGAGGTCGAAGCCTTGCATGGTGCCTGCCCATCCATTCGCTGATCCGATGGATTCCATCATATCTTCCCGCTTTTCCGATGACGAGAGGAATCCCACAATCACCCCATCGACCACCCGTTCTTCAACGCAAAAAGGAGTCCACCATGCCCCACATCGTCGTCCACCTCTCCGGCCAGCCTGACGCCGCCCTCACCCGCAAGACCGTCGACACGGTCGCCGAGCTCACGCAGAGCGTGCTCGGCAAGGCGCTGCCGGTCATCGCCGTCACGGTGCAGTACATCGCCGCCGACAGCTGGTTCATCGGCGGCCAGTCGCTGGCCGAGCTCGGCAAGTCGGCCTTCCACCTGGACATCAGCGTGACCGACGAGACCAACACCAAGGCCGAGAAGGCGCGCTACCTGCGCGAGGTGCACGCGGCCATGGCGCGGCTGCGGCCCGACCTGCACGAGGTCTCGTACGTCCACGTGATCGACGCGCGCGCCGCGGCCTACGGCTACGGCGGCCAGACGCAGGAGTACCGCCACCAGCAGGCGGGTGTCTAGGGCTTCTCACAGGGACTTGAAAGACGCCGGGGGCGTGGCACCATGCCGCCATGCCCTCCCACGGAACCCCGCACACCGCCGACAGCCTCGGCAATCCGCTCACGCTCGACGACGCCGCCAGCCTCGCGTTGGTCGACGACTTCGTCATGGGCTTTCTCTCGACCGAGGCGCGCGCCGTGAACCTGCTGGCGCTGGCCGAGCGCGATGCCAGCCCGATCGTGCAAGCCTATTGCGCGACGCTGCACCTGTTCGCCGAATCGCGCGAGGCCGCAGCGAATGCGCAGCCCTTCCTCGACAAGGCCCGCGCCGGTGCGGCGCGCGCCACGCCGCGCGAGCAGCGCTACATCGCCGCCGTCCAGGCCTGGACCGACGGCGACATCGCACGCGCCATCGCGCTGCATGCCGAGCAGGCGCGCGAGCATCCGCGCGACCTGGTGTCGGTGAAGCTGGGCCAGTACCACTGCTTCAACACCGGCGACTGCCCCGGCATGCTGCGGCTCGCGCTCGCGGCGCTGCCGGCCACAGCCGAGGTGCCCTACGTGCACGGCATGGCGGCCTTCGGCTACGAGCAGTGCCACCTGCTGCGCGAGGCCGAGGCCAGCGCGCGCCGTGCCATCGGCCTGTGCCGCAAGGAGCCCTGGGCGCACCATGCGCTGGCGCACGTGATGCTCACCGAAGGCCGGCTGGCCGAGGGGCTGGCGTTCATGCAGGGCGTGAGCGACACCTGGACCGGGCTCAACTCCTTCATGGTCACGCACAACTGGTGGCACGTGGCGCTGTTCCTCATCGACTTGGGCCGCGACGCCGAAGCGCTCGCGGTGTACGACGAGCACGCCTGGGGCGTGGTGAAGGACTACTCGCAAGACCAGATCGGCGCCGTGTCGCTCCTCGCGCGGCTCGAGCTGGCGGGCATCGACGTCGGCGCGCGCTGGGACGACGTGGCCGACCACCTGCGGCAGCGCCAGGCCGACCACGTGCTGCCCTTTCTCGACCTGCAGTACCTCTACGGCCTGGCGCGCGCTGGCCGGCCCGAGGCGCAGGTGCTGCTGCACAACATCGAGGCCTTCGCGCCCGTGGCGCCAGCGTCCACGCGCGCCGCGTGGCAGCGCGTGTGCGTGCCGGCCGCGCGCGGCCTCGTGGCCCATGCGCGCGGCGACGTGGCGGGCGCGGTCGAAGGCCTGGGCGTCGCGCTGCCGCGCATGATCGAGATCGGCGGCAGCCACGCGCAGCGCGACCTGTTCGAGCAGCTGTACCTCGACGCGCTGGTGCGCACCGGCACCGAGTCCGCGCTGGCGGGCGCGCAAGGCCTGCTGCAGCAGCAGCTCAACGGCCAGCCCGAATCGCTGCGGCTGCGGCGGCAGACCGACGCGGTCTACGCGCGGCTGGGGCTGAGGCAGCTCACGGCGCGCTGAGCGGCGCGCGGCGCCACCCATGCCTTCCGGTCATGGGGCGTGCCGCAAAAGGAATTAACGGCTGCGCGGGAGCGACTCCTAAACTGGCCGCTCCTCCCGCTCTCCTCCCGTTCGCCCATGCAGCGCTCCCTCGTCACGCTGGCCGTTCTCGCGGCCCTCGCCTCGCCCTTCCCCACCACCGCCGCTGAAGCCCCCGTCGCGCTCGACCTGCTGCTGCGCGGCGGCACCATCTACACGGGCGACAGCGACACGCCCGTGGTCGGCGACGTCGGCATCGCGGGCGACCGCATCGTGTTCGCGGGCCGCGCCATGCCGGCGCAGTTCAGCGCGCGCCGCACCATCGACGCCACCGGCCTCGTGGTGGCGCCCGGCTTCATCGACGCCCACACGCACGCCGACGCCGACCTGCTCTCGAGCGACGCGCGCAAGCGTCTGAACATTCCCTTTCTCACGCAGGGCGTGACCACGGCCGTGATCGGCAACGACGGCTTCGGCGGCTACGACATCGCGGCACAGACGCAGAAGCTGCGCGCCGTGCCGGTCGGCACCAACGTCGCGATGTACGCGGGCTTCGGGCCACTGCGCATCAGCCAGCTCGGCGAGGCCAACCGCGCCCCCACGCCCGCGCAGATGGACACGATGAAGCAGCACCTGAGCCGCGCGATGTGCGACGGTGCGCTCGGGCTGTCGACGGGCCTGTTCTACCCGCCGCAGAATTTCTCGAAGACCGAGGAGGTCATCGAACTCGCGAAGGTGGCGGCCGCGCACGGCGGCCTGTACGACAGCCACATCCGCGACGAGTCGATGTACAACGTCGGCCTCAAGGGCTCGATCGACGAGGTGATCCGCATCGGCCACGAGGCGAAGCTGCCGGTGCACGTGGCGCACATCAAGGCGCTGGGCGTGGCGGTGCAGGGCCAGAGCGGCGACATCATCCGGCGCATCGAGAAGGAGCGCGCCGCGGGCCTGGACATCACGGCCGACCACTACCCCTGGACCGCGTCGAGCACGCGCTTCTCGGCCGCGCTGCTGCCGCCCTGGGCCAACGAAGGCGGCCGCGCCGCGACGCTGCAACGCTTCGACGATGCGGCGCAGCAGGAGCGCCTGCGCAAGGACATGCGCGAGAACCTGCGCCTGCGCGGCGGGCCCGAGGCCATCCTGTTCTCGGCCGGCAGCACGAAGTACGTGGGCAAGACGCTGGCCGACGTGGCCAAGGCCTCGAACGCCGACCCGGTCGACGCCGCCATCGCCGTGCTGCGCGACGGCGACCTGATGATCGCCTCGTTCAACATGAGCGACGACGACGTGCGCGCCTTCATGAAGCGGCCCTGGGTCATGACCTCGTCCGACTCGTCGCTGGGCCATCCGCGCGCCTACGGCACCTTCGCGCGCAAGTACGACCAGTACGTGGTGAAGGAACGCGCGATCTCGCTGGCGCAGTTCATCCGCAGCAGCACCTCGTTCACGGCCGACACGCTGGGGCTGGTGCAGCGCGGCCACCTGCGCCCCGGCTACCACGCCGACGTGGTGGTGTTCGATCCGAAGCGCTTTGCGGCCAAGGCCACCTACACGCAGCCGACGCTGCTGTCCGAGGGCGTGGTCACGGTGCTGGTGAACGGTCGCCTCGCGGTGGACGGCGGCCAGCCCACGGGCGTGGGCGCCGGCGTGCCGCTGCTGCGCACGCCGAAGCCGGGCAGCTGCCCGGCCTGAGCCAAAGGCTCATCAGTCTTTCTTGAGGTGCCGGCGCTGGTCGTAGGTGGGCTGCGGCGGCAAGTCGGCGAGGTGGCGCGTGTCGGCCCACTCGACGATCTCGATGGCGTCCGGCGCGGCCGGGTCGGCGATGCGGATGCGGTTGAAGCCCGCGTTCGGGATCTCGCTCTGGCGCGGGCCGCTGAGGCTCAGGCCGCGCGCGGTGCGCCACACCATGTCGAGCACGCCGCCGTGCGTGACGACGATCAGGCGCTGGCCGCGGTGCGCGGCGGCGACGGCGCCGAGCGCGCCGATCACGCGCGCATGGAACTCGCGCGCGCTCTCGCCCTGCGGCATGGCATGGTCTTCACGGAACTCCAGCCACTCTTCCCAAGCGCGCGGATGCTGGCTCTGGATCTCGTCGGCCCGCATGCCCTCGACCACGCCGAAATGCTGCTCGCGCAGCGCCACCGAGGTGACGACCGGCAGCGCCAGCTGCTGCGCCGCGGGCGCCGCGGTCTGCTGGGCGCGCATGAGGTCGCTGCTGATGAGGTGCTGTACCGTCTCGCCCGCGAGCCGCAGGCCGAGGCGGCGCGCCTGCTCGTGGCCGATGTCGTTGAGCGGGACGTCCGCGTGGCCCTGGAAGCGCAGCTCGCGGTTCCAGGCGGTTTCGCCGTGGCGGATCAGGATGAGGTCGGTGGGGGCGGAGTCGGGGGTGGTGGTGGACATTGCATGCATTGTCCTCCGAGTGCATGACATGCCGGCTTCGTGCCAACCCGCTGTTGCACGGTCGCCACCGCATACGGGCCGTGCGCCGAGCGCGTCCGATCGCGCAAAATCGGCGCATGCCTCATCTTGTCCTGCTGCCCGGCCTTGCCTGCGACGAACGCCTCTGGGAGGCCCAGTTGCCGGCACTTCCCGCCGCCTTCGGCGCCCGCGTGAGCGACGTCCAGACGCGCCACGACACCATCGAAGGCATGGCCAGTGCCGCGCTGCGCGAGCACGACGGCCCGCTGGTGCTGTGCGGTGCCTCGATGGGCGGCATGGTCGCGATGGAGGCGGCGCGCCAGGCGCCCGAGCGCATCGCCGGGTTGATGCTGCTGGGCACCAGCGCACGGCCCGAGACGCCCGACATGTTCGCGCTGCGCGAAGGCGCCATCGAATGGTTCGAGCGCGGCGAGGTGCGCGAGATCATCGAGCCCAACGTCGCCTTCGCCTTCCATCCCGCGCAGGCCGCCAACCCGGCGCTGGTGCAGCGCTACCTGGACATCGTGCTCGGCGCCGGCGCGGCCCAGCTCATCCGCCAGAACCACGCCGTGATGCGCCGCCCCGACGCGCGCACGCACCTGGCCCTGCTGCGTGCGCCGGTGCTGCTGATGTGCGGCGACGACGACCGCCTCGCGCCACCCGAATGCACCCGCGAGATGGCGGCGCTGCTGCCGCGCGCCGAGGTGGTGTGGGTGCCGCAGTGCGGCCACATGCTGACGATGGAGAAGCCTGCGTTCGTCAACACGGCGCTCAACGCCTGGCTGGGCAAGCACTTCCCCAGCGCTTGAGAGCCCCGGTCAGTGCAACTGGCCGCCGGTTTCCGCGACGTCCTGCTTCACGGCGAGTGCTGTCTTCACGGTGATGCGCAACGCATCGACCAGCGTCTCGAGCGCCATGCTGGGCGCACCCGGAAAACGCGCCGCCTGCGCCGGCAGGTAGGGAATATGGATGAAGCCGCCGCGCACGCCCTTCGCCGCCGCGTGCGTCGCGATGCGGTGCATCAGCCCGTAGAAGAGGTGGTTGCACACGAAGGTGCCCGCGCTGTTCGACACCGAGGCCGGCACGCCGCCCGCGCGCAGTTCGCGCACGATGGCCTTCACGGGCAGGCTCGAGAAGTAGGCGGCAGGCGCGCCGGGCACCACGGGCACATCGATCGGCTGGCGGCCGAGGTTGTCGGGCACGCGCGCGTCGTCGACGTTGATGGCGATGCGCTCCGGCGTGAACTCGGCGCGGCCACCGGCCTGGCCGATGCAGATCACCAGCGTCGGCTGAAGCTCGTCCATCGCGCGGTCGAGCGCGGCGAGCGCCTCGCCGAAGACGCAGGGCACGAGGCGCGCATGCACGGTGGCGCGGCCGCACTTCCAGCCATCGAGCGTGCGCACCGCCTCCCATGATGGATTGAGCAGCTCCTGCTCGAAGGGCTCGAAGCCCGTCAGCAGGACGTTGGGAGAAGCGCGCTTCGCCGGCATCCTGTTCAGGCCATCGCGCGAACGTCGATGCCTTCCTGCTGCAGCCGCTCGCGGATGCGCCGCGCGAAGGCCAGCGCATGCGCGCCGTCGCCGTGCAGACACACGCTCTGGGCGTTGACGGGCACGGTGCTGCCGTCGATGGCGACCACGCGGTGGTCGCGCACCAGCGACAGCGTCTGCGCCAGCGACTGCTCCTCGCTCTCGATGAGCGCGCCGGGCTGGCTGCGCGGCACGAGGCTGCCGTCGGGCATGTAGCCGCGGTCGGCGAACACTTCTTCAACGGGTTGCAGGCCGGCACGGCGGGCCGCGTCGATCATGTTGCTGCCGGCCAGGCCGAAGAACTTGAGCGAGGGGTCGAAGCGACGCACCGCCTCGCACAGCGCCTCGGCCAGCTCGGGTTCTTTCACCGCCTGGTTGTAGAGCTGGCCGTGCGGCTTCACGTGCGCGAGCCGGCCGCCCTCGGCCTTGACGATCGCGGCCAGCGCGCCGACCTGGTAGAGCACGTTCGCCACGATCTCCTCGGGCGGCAGGTGCATGGTGCTGCGGCCGAAGTTCTCGCGGTCGGGAAAGCTCGGGTGCGCGCCGATCGCCACGCCGTGGGCCATGGCCCAGCGCACGCACTGCTGCATGGTCCTGGCGTCACCCGCATGCCAGCCACAGGCGATGTTGGCGGAACTCACGAGGCCGAGCAGCGCTTCGTCGCTGCCGGCGCCTTCGCCGAGGTCGGCGTTCAGGTCGATCTGCATGGGGTGTTCTCCGTCTCGGGGGCAGGTGCGGGAGCCACCTGCTTCAGGCCACAGTCTAGGCCGCGCCGGGCCAGCCCGCAGCGGCGAGCCCCTGCGCCACCTGCCCCAGGTAGCGCTGCTGCGCAGCCCAGGCCGCGAGCGCGTGCGACAGGTCGGTGCGCACCAGCCGCAGCCGGCCACCCAGCGGCGCCTGCGCGAGCTTCCAGAGGTCGGCGCGGATCACCACGCCGATGCGCGGGTAGCCGCCGGTGGTCTGCGCGTCGCCCATGAGGATGATCGGCTGGCCCGAAGGCGGCACCTGGATCGTGCCGGGGATCACGCCCGAGGACAGCATGTCGCCGCCCGCCTTGCGCTGCAGCTCGGCCCCGGCGAGCCGGCTGCCCATGCGGTTGCTCTGCGGCGTGATGCGCCAGCGCTCGTTCCACAGCAGCGCCTGCGCGTCGGGCGTGAACAGGTCGAACTCGGGGCCGGGCAGCACGCGCAGCGCGAAGGCGCCGTCGGGCTCGGCCGTGCCCCAGTCGGGCGCACGCAGGCCGAAGGGACGGCGCGCGTTCTGGTCTGCACCGAGCCGCGAAGCGCCCAGCGCGAGCCGGTCGCCCTTGCGCAGCGCGCGGCCCTCGTGGCCGCCGAAGCCGGCCTTGAGGTCGGTGCTGCGCGAGCCGAGCACGGGTGCCACGTCGATGCCGCCGGCCACCGCGAGCCAGCTGCGCAGGCCGGCCTTCGCCGTGCCGGGCGCGTTGGCACCGGCCAGGCGCAAGGTCTGGCCAGCACGCACCGGCACGCTCCAGCAGGGCCACAGCGGCACGCCGTCGAGCGTGGCGCCAAAGTCGTCGCCGGTGAGCGCGATGCGGGTGTCGGTCTCGAACTGCAGCTCGCAGCCGCCCATGGTGAATTCGATGCCTGCCGCCGCGTCGGCGTTGCCGGCCAGCCGGTTCGCCAGCGTGAGCGCGAGCATATCGAGCGCACCGCCCGGGCAGATGCCGAGCTGGCGCAGGCCGGGCCGCCCGAGGTCCTGCACCGAGGCATGCACGCCGGGTTTGCGCACGAGGATCATGTCTGCAGGCTTTCGACGACGAAGCGCACGCGGTCGCCGGGGCGCAGCAGCGTGGGTGATTCCGCCGAGGGATCGAACAGTTCGAGCGGCGTGCGCCCGATGAGCTGCCAGCCGCCCGGCGACACCAGCGGGTAGATGCCGGTCTGCTCGCCGCCGATGCCGACCGAGCGCGCCGGCACGGCGGTGCGCGGTTCGGCGCGGCGCGGTGTCGCGAGTTCGGGCGCCAGCCCGCCCATGAAGGCGAAGCCCGGCAGGAAGCCGAGCAGGTAGACCACGTAGTCGCCGCCGCTGTGGCGTCGCACCACCTCGGCTACCGAGAGCCCGGTGTGGGCCGCCACGTCGGCCAGGTCGGGGCCGTGCTCGCCGCCGTAGGCCACGGGAATCTCGATGCGTCGCCCTTCGGCGGCATGGGCCGCGAGCCCCGGCCAGGCCTGGAGCACGCGCGCCGCGAGTTCCTCGAACGCCACGGCGGTCGGGTCGAAGGTCAGCGTGAGGTTGTTCATGCCCGGCAAGGCTTCGCCGACGCCGGGCCAGGCCAGCACCTCGGCGGCCAGCGCCCAGATGCGCTGCTGCTGCGCCAGCGTGGCAGGCGCGGGCAGGTCGCACACCAGCGCCGCATCGCCCAGCGGATGCAGGCGGGGCAAGGGGGTGCTGTTCACCTCACGACACTCGCCGCGGCGAGCCGCAGGTCGCTTCGCGGAACACCGCGGAACCGGCTTTGCCGGGCCGCTGGTGTTGCCCCCGGCGAGGGGGTTGGCGAAGCGACACGAAGTGCGCGAAGACTGGGGGAGTGCTTATTCACGGCCGAGGCTGCGAACCTTGGCCGTGAGCTGCTGCTCGACGTTCGGCGAGACGAACTTGTTGACCTCGCCGCCGAGCATGGCGATCTCGCGCACGAAGGTGCTGGAGATGAACTGGTACTTGTCGCTCGGGGTCAGGAACACGGTCTCGACGTCGGGCATCAGCGAGCGGTTCATGCCGGCGAGCTGGAACTCGTAGTCGAAGTCGGTCACGGCGCGCAGGCCGCGCACCATGGCCTTGCCGCCGCGCGCGACGACGAAGTCGCGCAGCAGGCCCGAGAAGCTCTCGACCGTCACCTGGTCGCTGTAGGGCTTCACGGCCTCGCGGGCCATGTCCATGCGCTCGGAGAGCGTGAACAGCGCCTTCTTGTGGTGGCCCGCCGCGACGGCGACGATCACCTTGGAGAAGAGTTGGGTTGCACGCCGCACCACGTCCTCGTGACCGAGGGTGATGGGGTCGAAAGTGCCGGGATAAACCGCGATCACGTTGCTGGCCATGGTTGCTTCTTCCTCATGCTGCCGGTGCGGCTTGTCCGGCGGATTATGCAGGCACGGACACAGCGCGGCGCAGCAGATGGGCATGCACGGCGCCGGCCTTCAGGTAGCGGAATTCGGCCAGGCCCAGCGCGGCGAGCTCCTCGGCGGCCCAGCGGCGCGGCGCCTCGAGGTAGATCGCGCCGTCGGCGTGCAGCGCGCGCGCGGCGGCGCGCAGGGCCGGCTCGTACAGCGCGAGGTTGTCGAAGGGCGGATCGAGAAACACCGCCTGCAGGCTGCCCGCCGCCGCGCGTTCGAGCGCGGTGACGCCGTTGCCGCGCTCCACGCGCACGGCCTCGGCCGAGAGCTTGGCCTTGGCGGCCTGCAGCTGGGCGACCAGCGCGGCGTCCTGCTCGCACAGCAGCACGTGGGCCGCGCCGCGCGAGGCGGCTTCGAGGCCGAGCGCACCGGTGCCCGCGAAGGCGTCGATGCAGTGCCAGCCCGGCAGCGCACCGCCGCCCACGCCGGCCAGGCTGGCGAGCCAGTTGAACAGCGTTTCGCGCACGCGGTCCGGCGTGGGGCGCAGGCCGGGCTTGTCGGCCACGGCCAGGCGGGTGCGCTTCCATTCGCCGCCGATGATGCGGACCTCGCTGGGCCGCGACGGGCGCTTGGCGGCGGGGGCGCGCGAGACGGGCGCGGCGGCGTTCTTCTTCGGGGGCTTCTGGGGCATGCGGCGAGCTTAACGCCGCGGCTGGCCCCCCTTCACTCAGTAGCCCATGAACGCGCGACGGGCCAGCAGTGCGGCCAGCACGAGCATCGTGCCGCCGATGAGCGCATCGAGCATCTGCCAGGCGCGCGGGCGTGCGAACACCGGCGCCAGCAGCCGCGCGCCGAAGCCCAGCGCGGTGAACCACAGCACGCTGGCCAGCGTCGACCCGACCACGAACC
Organism: Variovorax boronicumulans; assembly: GCF_009811375.1. Lineage (NCBI taxonomy): Bacteria > Pseudomonadati > Pseudomonadota > Betaproteobacteria > Burkholderiales > Comamonadaceae > Variovorax > Variovorax boronicumulans. Next base: position 77,828 of record NZ_BKDH01000001.1, on the reverse strand, counting down.
AGGCCTTGAGCAGGCCCGGGTACTGCGCCCCGGCCGTGCCCACAAGCAGCACGGTGTCCAGGTAGACGTGCGGGTTCAGCAGCGTGAAGCCGGCGGCCTGCGCGACCACCGCGGCGCGCGAGCGCGAGGCGCCCTGCGACACCGTCTGCAGCGCGCCCGGCTGGCGCGAGCGCCACAGCGCGCGCAGGCCGTAGCCGCAGAGAAAGGCCGCGCCGAAGCCCGCGAGCAGCGTCGCCAGCATCGGCCGCCCCTTCAGCGCCTGCGCCATGCCGGCCACGCCCGCGGCGACCAGCACCGCGTCGCAGACGGCGCAGAACAGCACCACCGCGCTCACGTGCTCGCGGCGCAGGCCCTGGCGCAGCACGTAGGCGTTCTGGGCACCGATGGCGACGATGAGCACCAGGCTCATGAAGAGCCCGTTGAGAAAAGCGGTGGAGGCGTGAACGGCGGTCATGGTCCGAGCTTGCCGTCCGCATGCGATTCAATCAAACTAAACTTTCTAACGCCGATTCAGTTTTACTTCATTCACAACCATGCTCGACTACGCCGCCCTGCACGCCCTTGCCGCCGTGGTGCGCGAAGGCAGTTTCGAGCGCGCCGCCCGCGCGCTGCATGTCACGCCCTCGGCGGTGTCGCAGCGCGTGAAGCTGCTCGAGGAGCGCACCGGCGGCGCGCTGCTGGTGCGCGGCCAGCCCTGCGTGGCGACCGAGGCTGGCCTGCAGCTGTGCCGGCACGTCGAGCGCGTGGGCATGCTGGAGCACGAGCTGCGCGAGGCCCTGCCCGCGCTCGGCATGGGCAGCGGCGAGGCACACGAGCGGGTCACGGTGCGGGTGGCGGTCAACGCCGACAGCCTCGCGACCTGGTTCATGGCGGGCGCCGCGGCCTTCGCGGCGCAGGCGCCCGACGCCCTGCTCGACCTCACGGCCGACGACCAGGACCACACGGCCGAGCGGCTGCGCAGCGGCGCGGTGCTGGCAGCCGTGACCGCGCTGGCCCAGCCGGTCACGGGCTGCAACAGCGAGGCGCTGGGCACGGTGCACTACGTGGCCGCCGCGAGCCCCGGTTTCGTGGAACGGTATTTCGCCAAGGGCGTGGGCGCGCGCACGCTGGCCGCCGCGCCGAACCTGGTGTTCGACCGCAAGGACCGGCTGCAGGCGCGCTGGGTGCGCCGCATCTGCCACCGCAACGTGCAGACGCCGCGCCACTGGGTGCCCTCGCCCGCCGCCTTCGTCGAGGCGGCCTGCCGCGGCATCGGCTGGGGCATGCACCCGACCAGCATGGTGGCCGATGCGCTGCGCGACGGCACGCTGGTGGAACTGGTGCCCGGCGCGACGCTGCCGGTGCCGCTGTACTGGCAGCACGCCCGCGCGGCGCCGCGCCTGCTGGCGCAGCTCGGTGCCGCGGTGCGCGAGGCCGCGCGCAGCGGGCCGCACGCGCTGGCCTGAACTTTTCTTACTGCGCTGCGGCGGCCTGCTTGCCGCCCACCACCACCGTCACCATGCGCTGCGGCTGCAGCTTGCGGGCGAACGCGGCCTGGATGTCGGCGGCCGTGACCGCGTTCATGCGCGCGGTCCAGGTGTCGAGGTAGTCCAACGGCAGGCCGTACCAGGCGATATTGGCGACGTTGCCGATCAGCTTGCGGTTGCTGTCCAAGAGCAGCGGGAAGCCGCCGATCAGGTTGTCCTTGGCGGCTTTCAGCTCCTTCTCGGTCGGGCCTTCGGCCACGAACTTCGCGAGCACGTCGCGCGAGACCTTCGTCGCCGCCTCGGCCTGGTCGGGCCGGGTCTGGAAGCCGATGCGGAAGGCGCCCGCGTCGAGCCCCGGCGCAAAGCCGCTGTACACGCTGTAGGCCAGGCCGCGCTTCTCGCGCACCTCTTCGGTCAGCCGCGAAACAAAGCCGCCGCCGCCGAGCACGTAGTTGCCGAGCGTGAGCGCGAAGTGGTCGGGGTCCTGGCGCGGGTAGCCGGGCTGGCCGATGAAGACGTGGGCCTGCGCCGAGTCGAACGCAATGCGCTCGTCCTTCGGCGCCGTGAGCGCCACCACCGGCGCGACGGCCGGCAGCGGTGCGCAGGCGGCGGGGCTGGGCAGGCGCGACAGCAGCGTGGTCGCGAGCGCCTCGGCCTCGGCGCGCGTGACCGCGCCCACGATGCTGAGCTTGGCGCGGCACGGCAGGATCAGCTGCTCGTAGCGCTGGCGCATGGCGGCGGTGTCGATGCGCGCGAGCGTCTCTTCGGTCACTTCCTGGCCGTAGGGGTGCGTGCCGTACACGGCCTGCGCGAAGGCGCGGCCGACGACGGTGGCGGGCTTGGTGTTGGCTTCCTTGATGGCGGCGTTGATGCGCTCGCGTTCGCGCGACCAGATGTCGTCAGGGAACGAGGGTTCGCCGATCTCGCGTGCGGCCAGGGCCACGGCCTTGGTCAGCAGCGCCGGATCGGACAGCGTGCGCAGCGTGTAGCTGGTGCGGTCGGTGCCGGCGCTCACGTCGAAGCTGGCGCCCAGGTCGGCCCAGGCCTCGCCCAGCGCATTCTGGTCGAGCGCGGGCTCGCCGTTGCGCCCGGCGCGCACGCCCTTCTCGACCATCGCGGCGCTGGTGCTGGCCAGCCCGGCCTGCGCGGCCGGGTCGCGCCGGCTGCCGGCGTCGAAATCGATCTGCACGTCGACGATCGGCAATGCGTTGGTCGACACCAGGTACACCTTCGCGCCGTTGGCCAGCGTCCAGTGCTGGATGGGCAGCGCGGCCTGCGCGCTGCCCATGCCGAACAGCGCGGTGATGCCCGCCAGCAGGGCGGTGCTTGCAAATTTCTTGAGGTTCTTCATGGAGGAATCCGGTGCCTTTCAGCGCATCTCGCCAGCAGGGGCTGCGAAGCCACGGCCGCGCTTGGGTTCGGGCGGCAGGGGCCGCAGCGTGGCGACCGTGAGCTGGTCGTCGCCGAAATACTTGGCGGCCACGGCCTGCACCTGCGCCGCCGTCACGGCCTGCAGCCGGGCGACGATGCGCTCGCTGGCGTCCAGCGGCAGGCCCTGGATCCAGTTGCTGCCGAGTTCGCGCGCCTGCGCCATCACCGAATCGCGCTTGTAGGTCTCGCTCGCCACCCACTGCGTCTTGACGCGGGCCAGCTCGGCCTCGCCGACACCCTCTTTCGCCACGCGCGCCACCTGGGCGCGCAGCGCGGCCTCGACCGTCTCGGCGGTCTTGCCGGCGGCCGGCACGCCGTCGAGCATGAACAGCTGCGGACCGCGGCCGATGAAGCCCGCGTACGCGCCGGCCGAATCGGCCACGCGGCCGGGGCCCTGCGTGAGCGCGCGGTCGAGCCGCGCGCCGGCGTAGCCGTCGAGCACGGCCGAGAGCACCACCAGCGCCCAGGCGTCGCTGTTGGCGTCGTCGATGTTGGTGAGCTGCGGCACGCGGAAGGCGAGCGACACGTATGCCTGCTCGGCCGGGGCCTTGAACTCGAGGCGGCGGATGCCGCGCTGCGCGGGCTCGGTGCGCGGCTTGCGCTCCGGCACGGCGCGCGCGGGGATGCTGCCGTAGTACTTCTCTGCCAGCGCGCGCACGCGCGCCACGTCGACGTCGCCGGCCACCACGAGCACGGCATTGGCCGGCACGTACCAGCGCTGGAAGAAGGCGCGCGCGTCGGCGGGCGTCATCGATTCGAGGTCGCTCATCCAGCCCACCACCGGGCGACGGTACGGCGACGCGGTGAAGACGGCCGCGCTCTGCTGCTCGCCGAGCAGGGCGCGCGGCTGGTCGTCGGTGCGCAGGCGGCGCTCTTCCTTGACCACCTCGATCTCGCGCTTGAACTCGTCGTCGGGCCACTGGTTGTTGGCGAAGCGGTCCGATTCGAGCTTCATCACCTGCTCGAGGCTGCCGACCGGGATCTGCTGGTAGTAGCCCGTGGCGTCGCGCATGGTGAAGGCGTTTTCCTGGCCGCCCAGCGCCGCCACGCGGCGCGAGAACTCGCCGGCCGGCACGCTCTTCGTGCCCTTGAACAGCATGTGTTCCAGCACGTGCGCCACGCCCGTGGTGCCGTCGACCTCGTCCATGGAGCCGACCCGCACCCAGACCATCTGCACCGCGGTCGGCGAGCGCCGGTCGGTCTGCACGATCACGGTCATGCCGTTGGCGAGGGTGAATTGCTGGGGGCCCGGGGCCGCGGCGGCAGGGGTCGACGCGGCGGAAGCGGGGGTGGACTGGGCCTGCGCGGGCACGGTCCACAGCGCCGAAAGCGCCAGGGCCAGCACCGCACCAGACGCAGCGCGGCGTGGCGAGAGGTGTTTCATAGAATGGGTCGGATTGTAAAAAGCTCCCGATGTTCAGTTTCTTCAAGAAAAAACCACCTGCCGATGCCCCGGTGACACCGGCCCCGCCGCCGACCGCCGAACCCGCGCCGCCCCCGGCCGCGGAACCCGCACCGGCACGCTCGGTGTTCTCGCCGTCGAGCTGGTTCGGGTCGAAGCCGGCAGCGGAAGCGCCTGTTCCCCCACCTGCACCCGCACCTGCACCCACACCTGCGCCGGCCCCCGAGCCGGCACCGGCCACGCCCGTGGTGGCGCCAGCGCCCGCGCCAGTTCCGGTCGCCGCACCTGCGCCGATCCCTGCGCCAGCGCCTGCTCCCGTTCCTGCACCCGCTCCCGTCATTGCGCCACCGCCGCCCCCTCCGGCGCCCGTGCCCGCACCGCCTCCCGCGCCCGTCGCCGTGGTCGCCGAACCGGCCCCCATCGCCACCGAGCGCAAGAGCTGGTTCGACAAGCTCAAGACCGGCCTGCGCAAGACCGGCACCGGCATCCAGGCGGTGTTCGTCAACGCGCAGATCGACGACGCGCTGTATGAAGAACTCGAATCGGCGCTGCTCATGGCCGACACCGGCGTCAAGGCCACCGAGTTCCTGCTCGACGACCTGAAGGGGCGCGTCAAGCGCCAGATGGCCACCGACGCATCGCAGGTCAAGCGCCTGCTGGCCGACGCCGTCACCGACCTGCTCAAGCCGCTGGAGAAGCCGCTGGTCATCGGCGAGTACACGCCCACCGTGATCATGGTGGCCGGCGTCAACGGCGCGGGCAAGACCACCTCCATCGGCAAGCTCACCAAGCACCTGGCCACCGAAGGCGCCTCGGTGCTGCTGGCCGCGGCCGACACCTTCCGGGCGGCGGCGCGCGAGCAGCTGCTGGTCTGGGCCGACCGCAACACCGTCGAGATCGTAAGCAACGAAGGCGGCGACCCGTCGGCCGTGAGCTTCGACGCGGTGAACGCCGGCAAGGCGCGCGGCAAGGACGTGGTGCTGGTCGACACGGCCGGCCGCCTGCCCACACAGCTGCACCTGATGGACGAGCTCAAGAAGATCAAGCGCGTCGTCACCAAGGCCGACGCCACCGCGCCGCACGAGGTGCTGCTGGTAATCGACGGCAACACCGGCCAGAACGCGCTGGCGCAGGTCAGGGCCTTCGACGAGACCCTGGGCCTCACGGGCCTCATCGTCACCAAGCTCGACGGCACCGCCAAGGGCGGCGTGCTGTGCGCCATCGCGCGCGAGCGGCCGATTCCGGTGTACTTCATCGGCGTGGGCGAAAAGCTCGAAGACCTCGAGACCTTCAACGCCCGCGAGTTCGCGCAGGCGCTCCTGGGCTGACCGGCGCTTTCGCCGCCGTTCGCTTCGGTCAAAAAAAACGGTCCCCGACTCGCGCCGGGGACCGTCAGCTCCCTGTCTTTCTTTTTTCTCCCTTTGTATTTCCCCCTGCGTGTGTGCCTCTTCGGGAATCAGAAACCGAACAGTGACGTCGGACCGCACACCGGGCTGGCGTTGCAGTCGGTCGGTGTGAAGTAGTAGGCCTTCTGCTCGCCGGTGCTCAGCGCAAGGTGGCCGAGCAGCGCTGCCTTCTTGGCCCCTTCGGCGTTCGCCTGCTGGATGAGGGCTGTGGTGTTGGTGGCTGGTGCAAGCGAATAGAAGTTGAAGGTCGTCGACTGCGACAGGTCCTTGGCGTAGAGCACACCGTTGCCCCCCGCAAAGATCAGCTCCGCCCGAAAGCGGAAGCCACGGGCGCCGCGCTCGTTGAACTGCGCAAGGTAGTCAGCGTGGTCGTTGATGGGATCGCCCATTTCATAAGCGAAGGTGGCGTTGCCGACCGAGCTTTTCTCATAGACGGTGACCATGCCCGCCGGATCTCCGGTTCCGAACTCGGCTGTCCGGTTGAAGAAACCGCTCGCACCCTGAGTGTTCGCCTGTGTCAGGTAGTCCGCCTTGCTCTTAGGCGCAAGCTCGACACGGTAGCTGTAGGTGGCAGTGTCGGCGCTGCTCTTGCGGTAGAAGTAGAAGGTCTCGCCACCGACGATCCACTCGCCCGCCCATTGGAAGCCCCGCGCACCAGCTTCGTTCAGCTGGTTCAGCAGGTCCGCGTTGGAGGTGGCCTGCGGCTTCTTCTCGTAGCTGTAGGTCGCATCGATGGTCTTCACGAAACCATCAACCTGATCGACAGTGGTCGGGCTGACCATGAAAGAAAAACCGCTCAGGAAACGGAACCCGCGCGCGCCCTGCGCAGCGAGGCTGTCGAAGAAGGCCGACGCGGTGGTCGCAGCCGGCAAGCCCTCGTACAGGAAAGTGGTCGCGCCCGGATTCGGCGCCGGCGCCGGTGCCGGTGCCGGTGCCGGGGCCGGTGCTGGTGTGGGCGCAGGCGCCGGGGCTGGCGCCGGCGCGGGCGGCGGCAACACGAAGCCACCACCACCACCGCCGCCGCTGCCCCCACCTCCGCACGCCGTCAGGGCCAGCAGCGCGGCCGTCGCGGCGGCCACTGCAGCAGGTTTGAAATTCATGGGCACTCCCTTGTCGATTCTTGTTCGGGGGCAACGCGGACCGCAGTCCGTCGACGCCGTGGAAACCCGAAATTACGACGGGGCCGATGTTCCCGGCAGTGCCAAAAGTCATTGCATGTGTGCCCATCCGAATCGATCGGCACGCAATGAACTACAACGTATTCACTTTCGACCGCAAGCTGTGTACGGGACGCTACGACGCCGCTGCGAGCCCCGCCATGGCCTGCAGCAGCGCATCGGGCGCCACGGGCTTGAACAGCACGGGCACGCCCGACTCGCGCACGCGCTGCAGGCGGTCGGGCGAGGTCTCGCCGGTGATGAGCAGCAGCGGCAGTTCGGCGCCGGCATGCCGACTCAGGCGCAGGCCCACGTCGAGGCCGTCGACGCCGTCGGCCAGGCGGTAGTCGCACATCAGCAGGCCGAAGGGCCGGCCCTCGGCGCGGGCCTGGTGCAGCGCATCGGCCGCGGCGGCCTCGTCGGCGACGGCGTGTGCGTCGATCGCGTGCGAGCGCAGCAGGCCGGTCATGGCCTCGCGGATTTCGAGCTCGTCGTCCATCAGCAGCACGCGACCGGGCAGCGTGGCCGCGCGCCGACGTGCAGCCAGTTCGACACTGCCGGCCGGGAACGGTCCCACGAGCGCGCTGACCTGCGGCGGCACGGTCGGCAGCACGACACGGAAGTGCGTGCCGCGGCCCGGGCGCGAATGCATCTGCACCGGATGGCCCAGCAGGCGCGACAGGCGACGCACGATCGACAGGCCGATGCCCAGCCCGCGCGCGCGGTCGCGGCCCGGGTTATCGATCTGGTAGAACTCTTCGAAGATGCGGTGCGACTGCTCGGGCGCGATGCCGATGCCGGTGTCGCGCACCTCGATCCAGACGGTGTCGCCGCGGTCGCGCGCCGTCACGGTCACACCGCCTTGCACGGTGTACTTGAGGGCGTTGTCCATCAGGTTGGACAGCATGCGGTGCAGCAGCTGCGGATCGCTGCGCACCCACAGGCCGCTGGCGCGCACGCGCAGCTGCAGCTCCTTCTGCTCCGCCTGCGCCGAGAAGGTGTGGTTGAGCGGCAGGAACAGCGCATCGAGCTCCACCGGCTGCGGCGACGGCGTGATGACGCCGGCGTCGAGCCGGGACACGTCGAGCATGGTGTCGAGCGAGGCCCCCAGCGCGTTCACGGCACGCATCAGGCGCTCGGCGTTGCGGCTCTCGGGGCGGCCGCGCAGTTCGTTCTCGAGCGCGGCGCCGAACAGCGCGATGGCGTGCAGCGGCTGGCGCAGGTCGTGGCTGGCGGCGCCGAGGAAGCGGGTCTTTTCTTCGCTGGCGCGCTCGGTGGCGGCGATCTGCTCGCCCAGGCGCGCGGCCAGCGCCTCGTTCTCGAAGCGCAGCATGAGCGAGTCGGTCAGCAGTCGGTGCTGGCGCACGCCGGCGTGCAGCGTGAGCATCAGGTAGGCCGAGCCGGCCGCGGCCAGGAACAGGTGCAGGCCGTCGCCCTGCCAGGCCAGCGCGATGATCATGCCCAGCGACATGGGCAGCGTGTAGCCGAACAGCGCGGGCTTGAGCGGCCACAGCGACTGCGCGGCGCGCGCGCAGCTGCCGACGATCACGGCCATCAGCAGCGAGGTCATGGGCAGGTTCTCGTGCGGCACGATGAACCAGGGCACCACCGCGGTGATCATGCTGACCAGCGTGACCATGCGCGAGATCTTGCGCGCCCAGTACGGGCTCTCGGAGGCCGGCTTGTCGGGCGTCCAGCGCGGCGTGAAGAAGACGTAGATGTCGACCGCCACCAGCGCCGCCATCCAGAACAGCAGGCGCGCATCGCTGAGCTGCGAATAGATGATGCAGCCGAACACGATCACGAAGCCCAGGTGGGTCAGCGTGGAGATGCCGTAGGTGTCGTAGACCGAGCCGACATGCTCGCGCAGCACGCGCTGGCCCAGCAGCTGGCCGGCGGCGGCATCGCCGCGGCCCGCCAGCGTGGCGCCGCTCAACGCAGCATGCTGATCAGCTGGGCGCGCGAGCGCATGCCGAACAGCAGGAGGATGGTCGAGACATGGTTCTTCACCGTGCCCTCGCTCAGGTTGGCCAGTTGCGCGATCTCCTTGTTCGCCTTGCCTTCGAGCACCCACTGCAGCACCTGCATCTGGCGCGGCGTGAGCTCCTGCCAGGCGCTGGCGTGCGCGAACTCCGCATACCCCGACAGCGACTTGGGCAGCGACGCGGGCGGCAGCGGCTGCTGCGGCGTGCCGTCGGCCTCGAACAGGCCGCAGGCACGGATGAAGCCCACCATCTCCTTCAGGTCGGCGGACTTGGGCAGGAAGGCGCTGGCCCCGAGCGCGAGCGCGCCCTGCGCCAGCGTGCTGTTGGCGGTGCCCGAGAGCACCACGACGCGCGCCGCTGGAAAGCGCAAGCGGAACTCGGCCAGGCCGCTGAGCCCGTGTGTGTCGGGCAGCGCGAGGTCGAGCAGCACGAGGCCGATGGCCGCCTCGTTCGCCGCGTAAAGCGCGAGCGCGTCGGCGATGTTGCCGGCCTCGAACACCGCGATGCGCGCGCCCGAGGTGGCGGCCTGGGCCTGCACCAGTGCGCTCACGCCCAGGCGCAGCAGGTCGTGGTCGTCGACCACCAGGATCGCGCCGGACACGCCGGCAGGCACACCGGTGTCGGTGGTGGGCGGCAGGGGTGCGGAGGGGGAGTCGAAAGAGGCCACGGATTTGATCTTAGCGGCGCACGCCCCGCGCGACAGTGCCCTAAGTCATGGCGCCCTGACCCGGGCTGGCGCCACTTGCCACGGCGCGGCGCCGTGGGCACCATGGACGTCTTGCCGCAACGCACGGCGCCCCGGAGACCTGCCATGACCCACACTGCCGCCGCCCCGCTCGCCACCAGCGAGCGCAAGGTCGACCGCCTGCTCGCCCACTACGAGGAGAGCCACCGCCATCCGACCAACGAGCTGATCCACTTCGTGGCCATTCCCGCGATCATGCTGAGCATCGTCGGGCTGCTGTTCGCGATCCATCCGTGGGTGGCCTACGCCTTCGTGGCGGCCAGCCTCGTGTACTACGCCCTGCTGCGCTCGCCGGCCTTCCTCATCACGATGCTGGCGCTCACGGTGCTGGCGCTGGTGGCGGTGCATGCGATGGGCACCGCGGTGGCGCCGGTGTCGGCGGCGATCTTCGTGGTGGCGTGGATCTTCCAGTTCGTCGGCCACAAGATCGAAGGCAAGAAGCCTTCGTTCTTCGAGGACATCCAGTACCTCTGGGTCGGCCCGCTGTTCGTGCTGTCCAAGCTGTTCGTCAAGCTCGGCATCCGCTGGTAGTCGGTGGGTGATCTGGCGCGCAGCGTCCGCGCGCGAGGGTTCCTTCAAGGCGACATGAGCGGTTCGGCCTCATAGGCCCGGTGCAGCAGTTCCACGAAAGCCGGCGCTGCCGGCAACACCACGTCGCCGATGCGGTGCACCGCCGCGCCCGGCGTCCACGAGTTCATGACCACGGCGCCGGCCAGCGCAGGCAGGTCGGCCATCCGCAGCACCTGGCTGCGCTGCGGGACACCGAGGCGTTCGAGCTGCCGGCGCACGATGCCCATCGTGGTGCCGGCCAGGACCTCGGCTTCGGGCCACACCACCGCCTGGCCGTCCCAGAAGGCCAGGTTCCAGATCGACGCCTCGCCGAGCCGGCCGTGCCGGTCGAGAAAGGCCGCGTCGCCGAAACCCTGCGCGACGGCCTGGCGCAGCAGCTGGGTCTTGGCGCCTTCGCCGATGTGCTTCACGGCCGGCAGGAAGCGCTCGTGTTCGATCGCGGCCAGGGTCAGCGGGCCGGCGGGGCCGTTGGAAGGTGGGCCGGTGCGGATCAGCACCTCGGGCACCGCGTCGACCGCGGTGAACTCACCGGCCGGGGAGTAGACGGTGGCCGTCAGCGACAGGTCCGCCGGGCCGGCCGCGAGCGCGGCCCGCAGGTGGGCGCGCACCGTGTCGTCGGGCAGCGCCTGGCCGAACAGGGTCTGCGAGGCGAAGCGCAGCCGCGCCAGGTGGAGGTCGAGGCCCCGCACCCGGCCGTCGCGCACCTGCATGGCCGTGAAGTGGGCGTGGCCGGCGAAGGCGAGCGGCGCCAGGTCCGCGGCGGGCACCGGCTGGCCGTTGCGCTGCACGACAAAGAAAGAAGAAGGGACGCTGGCGGACATGGTTTCGTGGCTCCTGGAGGGGATGGATCATCAAGTTCCTGAACTATCCCGCGTTGACTTCCTCAAGAGAAACGAATAGTTTTTGGAAAATCATCAAAAACCATTTGAAGATCGATGCACCCCAGACTGCTCCCCGGCACCCGCGCCCTGCGCACCTTCGAGGCCGCCGGGCGGCACCTGAACTTCACGCGGGCCGCCGAAGAAGTCGGGCTGACGCCGGCGGCCGTGAGCCACCAGGTCAAGGAGATCGAGGACCAGCTCGGCGTGCTGCTGTTCACGCGCACCAGCCGCAGCATCCGCCTCACGCCGGCCGGCGCCGTGTGGTTCGAGGCCACCGCCGACGCGCTCGACACCCTGCGCCGCGCCGCCGGCCGCGCCCGGCGCATGGCGCGCGGGGCGGCGACGCTGCGGCTGTCGACCAGCGCCCGTTTCGCGACCAACTGGCTGCTGCCCCGGCTGCCGCAGTTCCGCGCCGCGAACCCGGGGCTGGAACTGGGTTTCGATATTTCCGACGCGCTGCGGGATTTCGACGCCGACGACATCGACGTGGCGATCCGCTTCGGCAATGGACAAGACCCGGGCACGCGCGCACAGCGCCTGTTCGACACCGTGATCGTGCCGGTCTGCAGCCCCAGGCTGCTCGCCAGCGGCCCCCCGCTGGCAACGCCGCGCGACCTGCTCCAGCACACGCTGTGCTACGTCGACTGGAAGACCGACGGCATGGTCTGGCCGAACTGGCCGATGTGGATGGCCGCGGCGGGCATCGAGGGCTTCGACGACAGCCGCTGCATCGGCTTCGCCGACTCGAGCGACGTGGTGCGCGCCGTCACCGAGAGCGGCATGGTCGGCCTGGCCGACCTGGACATGATCGGCGCCGACCTCGCCCAGGGCCGGCTGGTGCAGCTGTTCGACATCGGCGTGCCCATGGCGGCGGGCTACGCCTACCACCTGGTCTACCCGGAAGGCAGCGCTGGGGACCCGCGCATCCTGGCATTCCAGGACTGGTTGCTGAGGCAAGCGTCCAGGACTTGAAAAACGCCAAACGGCATACAAATATCCAACAAATCGCGACAAAAGCTATCGCAACGATAGAAACCCAAGGGAACCCTTGGCTTAGCACTCCCTCTAACCGAGTGCTAATATGACCGCCACAAAGGAGTTTCCCCTGATGACAACGCTGTCTGGAGTCTCTGCCAACCAGCTGGCCGTCGCCAACCCCTGGTCGATGGTCCCCCCGCTGGGCAACCTGGATGCCTACATTTCGGCCGCCAACCGCCTGCCGCTGCTCACGCTCGAAGAAGAGCAGGGCTTCGCACGCAAGTTGCGCGACCAGAACGACCTCGAAGCCGCCGGTGCGCTGATCCTGTCGCACCTGCGCCTGGTCGTGTCCATTTCCCGCCAGTACCTGGGCTACGGGCTGCCGCACGGCGACCTGATCCAGGAAGGCAACGTCGGTCTCATGAAGGCCGTGAAGCGTTTCGACCCCGACCAGGGCGTGCGGCTGGTGAGCTACGCCATGCACTGGATCAAGGCCGAGATCCACGAGTACATCCTGAAGAACTGGCGCATGGTCAAGGTCGCGACGACCAAGGCCCAGCGCAAGCTGTTCTTCAATCTGCGTTCGATGAAGCAGGGTTTCAAGGCCGACTCGGCCGCGGCCGACAACGGCACGCACCGCGAGACGCTGAGCCCCGACGAGGTCTCGCAGATGGCCACGCGCCTGAACGTGAAGCCCGAGGAAGTGCTCGAGATGGAAACCCGCCTGTCGGGCGGCGACGTGCTGCTCGATCCGGGTCCGTCCGATGACGGCGACGAAGGCTTCGGCCCGATCGCCTACCTGGCCGACGCCACGCAGGAACCGACCGCTTTGCTCGAATCGCAGCAGCGCGACCGCCTGTCGAGCGACGGCATCGCCACCGCCCTGGAGGCGCTGGACGACCGCAGCCGCCGCATCGTCGAAGAGCGCTGGCTCAAGGTGAACGACGACGGTTCGGGCGGCATGACGCTGCACGACCTGGCCGCGGTGTACGGCGTGAGCGCCGAGCGCATCCGCCAGATCGAAGTGGCGGCGATGAAGAAGATGAAGAAGGCGCTGGCCGAGTACGCGTAAGCGTCGCGACCGCCCTCCTCCACGAAAAAGCCCGGCAGTGCCGGGCTTTTTTCGTTCAGGGGCGCTTCAGGGCGTCGACTTGGTCAGCGTGCGCAGCGCCCGCTTCGCGATGTAGCGGGTCTCGGCGACCGGCGACTCGGCCACCCAGCGCGTGCACAGCGTCTCGACCCACTCGGGCTGCGTCTTGCTGGCGTCGTTGAGCCAGTTGGCGACCGAGTTCTGCACGTAGCGATGCGCGTCGGCGCGCAGCGGCTCCAGCAGCGGCAGCGCCAGCCAGGGCTCGGCCTTCAATGTTTCGATCTGCGCGCACCACACGCCGCGCGGGCGCGTGAGTTCGCTGGCGAAGCGGCGCACGTTCGGGTCGGCATCGGTCACCCAGGGCTGCAGCAGCGCCAGCGCCTCGTCGAGCGAGTCGATGACGCTGTCGCGCACCGCCATCCAGGCGAACTCGCGCACGCCGAAATGCGGGTCGGCGGCAAAGCGGCGCACGGCGTCGAGTTGGGCCGCCAGCGGCAGGCCCGACAGCGTGATCCACTGCACCGCCCAGCAGCGCGCCACGTCGCTCGCGTGCGTGGCCAGCCGGTGTGCTACGGCGTCGCGCTCGGCGTGTTCGGCCGTCATGTCGTACAGCGCCCGCGCGATGTGGCTGTGACGCTGCATGGGCTTGAAGGCGGCCAGCATGGCGAGCGTGTCGTCCAGCCGTTCGTGCGCCGCATCGAGGCCGACATGGCCCGCCACGCTGCGCGCGAGCAGCGGCAGTTCGAGCGCGAGGAATTCGTTGAGGTTGACGGTCTCGAGCAGCCCGCCGTTCAGCGCACCCAGCACCTCGGGCGGAATGAGCGCGATGCGGAACGCGCCCTTGCGCGACTTCAGGTGCGCGACCGATGCGGCGTCCATGCCCCGGGGTGCCCGGCTCAGGACGCGAGCAGCGTCTTCAGGTCCGACACCATCGCCGGCACGCCCGCGCCGTAGCGCGCGTAGAGCCGCAGGCGGCCCTGCGGGTCGTAGATGTAGCTGGCGGCCGAGTGGTCCATGGCGTAGCTGGTCGGCGTCTTGCCGTCGACCTTCTTGTAGTAGACCTTGAAGTCTTTCGCGACGGCGGCCAGTTGCTCGGGCGTGGGAATGAGCGCCACGAAGCTCGGGTCGAACGCGCCCATGTAGGCCTTAAGCACCTCGGGCGTGTCGCGCGCCGGATCGACGGTGACGAACAGCACCTGCAGCTTGCTGCCGTCGGCGCCGAGCTGCTGCTTGACCTGCGCCATCTCGGTCATGGTGGTCGGGCAGACGTCGGGGCACTGCACGTAGCCGAAGAACAGCACGACCGCCTTGCCCTTGAAGTCGGCCAGCGTGCGCACCTTGCCGTCGGCGTCGGTGAGCGAGAAGTCTTTGGCGTAGTCGGCGCCCGTGATGTCGACCGCCTGGAAGCTCTGCTTCGGCTGCTCGCTGCAGGCCGAAAGGCCCAGCCCCAGCGTGGCCGAGGCGGCCACCCAGCCGGCCGTGGCGGCGATCGATTTCAGGGCATTGCGCTTGTTCATGGGCAGACGGTCCGGTCAGCGGAGGTAATGGTCGACGAGCAGCGCCGCGAACAGCACGCTCAGGTGGATGAGCGAAAACCGGAAGGTCTTGCGCGCCAGCGTGTCGGAGTAGTTGCGCCACAGCGCGAAGGCATAGCCGGTGAAGCCGATGCTCACGCCGATGGCGACCACGAGGTAGAGCCAGCCGCTCATGCCGTAGATGAAGGGCATCAGGCACGCCGCGAACAGGATGAAGGTGTACAGCAGCACCTGCAGCCGCGTGAACTCGTTGCCGTGCGTCACGGGCAGCATCGGCAGGCCGGCCTTGCGGTAGTCCTCGACGCGGTACAGCGCCAGCGCCCAGAAGTGCGGCGGGGTCCACAGGAAGATGATGAGGAACAGGATCAGCGCCTCGGGGCCGACGTCGCCCGTCATGGCCGACCAGCCCAGCACCGGCGGCATGGCGCCCGAGGCGCCGCCGATCACGATGTTCTGCGGCGTCAGCGGCTTCAGGATGACGGTGTAGATCACCGCGTAGCCGACGAAGGTGGCAAACGTGAGCCACATGGTCAGCGGGTTGACCGTGAACCACAGCAGCGCCGAGCCGGCCGCGCACAACAGCGCCGAGAACACCAGCGCCTGCATGTCGCTGAGTTGCCCGCGCGCCGTGGGGCGCCAGGCGGTGCGCTTCATCTTGGCGTCGATGCCCTTCTCGACCAGGCAGTTGAATGCGGCGGCGGCGCCAGCCACCAGCCAGATGCCGATGCAAGCCAGCACGCCGCGCTGCACGTCGGCCCACGACGGCAGGCCGGGCACGGCCAGCACCATGCCGATGAGCGCGCAGAACACGATCAGCTGCACCACGCGCGGCTTGGTGAGCGCGTAGAACTGGCGCAGCACGTTGGCGGTGCTGGCGTGCTGAACAGGAATCGGGGTGCTCACGCGGTGGCTTTCTTCGGTTGGGGGGTGCCGCGCGCATTGTCGACGGCGCGCGGAATCGGTGCAGCGGCGGCACTTTCGCGCCGGCTCTCGCACAACGCCCAGGTCAGGACCACGGCCAGCGCCGCGGCGCCGCCGGTGTGGAGCACGGCGGCGGCCAGCGGCCAGCCGAGCAGCACGTTGCCCAGGCCCGTGGCCAGCTGCAGCAGCGCCAGGCCGGCCAGCCAGTGCGCCTGCGCGCGCAGCGCCTCGAGGCGGCGCAGACGCCAGGCCAGCAGGCCGAGCGCCACGAACACGGCGTACGCCATGAGGCGGTGCGCGTAGTGGATGGCGGTGAGCGCGGAAAAGTCGAGCGGCTGGCCCTCGCCGGTCACGCCGAGGTGGCGCCAGATCTCGAAGCCCTGCACGAAGTTCATCGGCGGCCACCAGCTGTCCTGGCAGGTCGGGAACTGCGTGCAGGCCAGCACCGCGTAGTTGGTGCTGACCCAGCCGCCCAGGGCGATCTGGAGCACCAGCAGCACCGCCGTGGCGATCAGCCCGTTGCGCAGGGCCGGCGACACGGCCGTGGGCAGGCGCTGCGCCGCCACCTGGCGGTAGCGCACGGCCTGGATGCACAGCAGCGCGAGCAGCACGATGGCGCCCATCAGGTGCATCGTGACGATGGCGGGGAACAGCTTCCAGGTGACGGTCATGGCGCCGAAGGCGCCCTGCAGGCAGACCCAGACCAGCGTGGCCGCGGGCCACCAGGCACTGAGCACGACGTGGTGGTGCGCGCTGTCGACCGGCGGCGCGGGCTGGCGCCGCTGGCGGCGGCGCACGATCCAGGTGGCGCCGGCCAGCGTGAGGATCAGCACCCCAACGCCGGTCGCGAGGTAGCGGTGGACCATCTCGATCCAGGCCTTGCTGTGCGTCACCGGGCCGGTCGGCTGGGCCGCCTGCGCCATCGCGATCTCGTGGCGCGCGCCGGCCGGGCTGGCGTTGCCGTAGCAGCCGGGCCAGTCGGGGCAGCCCAGGCCCGAATCGGTGAGCCGCGTGAAGGCGCCGAACAGCGTGAGGTCGAAGGTGAGGAACAGCGTGAGCACGGTCAGCGCATGCAGCCGCCGCGCAGGGCCAGAGCCGGCGTTGCGGCGCCACACCCAGACCAGCGGTCCGAGCGCGAGCAGCACGCCGGCGCCCATCATCCAGGCGATCGGCGTGAGGTCGTAGAGGGAGCTCGTGTCCATGAGGCGGTGGTTGTTCGCGCGGGCTCAGCGGCCCGCTTCGTCCCACGACGACGAGGCGCGCAGCAGGCGGTCGATGTCGCGCTTGGCGCGGCTCGCGCCGGCGGCGTCCATGCGAGCCGGGAAACGCATCATCCAGTTGCCCATCGGATCAACCACGTAGAGGTGCTCGGACAGCGCGTGCCCTTGCACGGGCGCGAGCCAGCGTGCCAACTGGTCGGCCGGCACGCGCAGCACGGTCGCGCCGTGCAGGCCGTTGGTCAGGCGCTCGGGCACGGGCGCCGCGTCGCTCACGAGCCAGACGCGGTCCAGGCGGTCTTTCTCGCGGCCCAGGCTCTCGCGCAGCTGGCGCTGCAGGTACAGCTGCTGCTCGCACAGCGCGTCGCAGGCCGCGTCGGCCACTGCCACCAGCAGCCACTGGCCCTTGAGCGTGGCCAGCTCGACCGGCGCGCCGCTGCGGTCGGTTGCCGTGAGGCGGGGCATCTCGTGCTGCGGATCGATCAGCTCGCCGTACACGCTGCGGCCCTCGGGGCGGATCACGTAGTAGGTGAAGTAGGAGGCGATCACGGGCGCCGCGCACATCAGCAGCACGGCGATCATCTTCCAGCGCCCGTGGACGGTGCGGCGGTTCTCGGCCTCGTCCAGCGCCTGGCCCGGCGACGGCATCGAGTGCACGGTCAGGCCCAGCGGCTCGTCAGAGGCCGCGGCCATCGCGTGCGCGGCGCCGCGCGCGCCGGAAGGGGGAGATGAATTGGAACCAGACATAGAGGATGACAACGAGGGCCGACAGGCCGAACCACTGGAATGCGTAACCGTAGTGCCTCTCGAGGCCCAACGCCGGGGCCGGCCAGTCGCGCTGCAGGCCCTCGGACGCCGGCCCGCTCTGCTGCAGCGACACGTCGGTGCGCAGCGGCAGCTGGGTCTCGCCGCGGAATGCCTCCAGGTCGAGATTTTGCCGGATGGGGGAAGACCCCTGAATGCCCGGTGCCGGAGCGCTGGCGCCGGCAGCCGAAGGGGCCGGCGCAGCGGCCGATGCCGCAGGCGCCGGTGCGACCGCAGCCTTCGCGCCGAGTTCGAACAGATGGCTCGGCGGCGGCTCAATCAGCGCCGTGAGCTCGACGATGCCGGGCGGCGTCTCGACCGCGCCCAGCTGCGTGCGGTCGACGAAATTGCGCTGCACCCAGCCACGCTGGACCATCACGGCCTGCTCGCTGCCTTCGAGTGCGAACGGCGTCAGCACGTAGAAGCCCGGCGTGCCGTGCATCTGGCGGTTGTCCAGGTAGACCGTCTGCGCCGTGAGCCACAGGCCGCGCAGGTGTACTGGCCGGTGCATTTCGCCGGCGGCTTCGCCCAGCGCCAGGAACTCGGCCTGGGACAGCGGGGCTTTCTGCTTTTGCGCGTCGATGCGGGCTTGCAGCGCTTCTTTCTGCGCGGCGCGCGACAGCTGCCAGCGGCCCAGCGACACGGTGGCGGCCAGCGCCAACACGGCCGCCAGCGTCACGACCAGGAAACGGCCCCGGCCCGCGCGGCGGCGCGGCGTGGCGGGGGAAACAACGGACTCGGGAAGCTCGGGGGTCACTGGAGCGGACGGGGCGTGCGGCCGATAATGCGGGTCATGAAATACTTCGTCGCCCTGATCTTTCTGGGCATCTTCGCGAGCCTCGCTTTCGCGCTCTACTTCATGCTGAAGGACGGTCGCGACGGGCAGAACAAGCGCGGCGGCATGGCCCGCGCCCTCACCTTTCGGATCGGCCTGTCGGTCTTTTTGTTCCTGTGCATGCTGCTGGCCTGGAAACTCGGCTACATCCAGCCCACCGGGCTCCCGCTCGGGAAGTAACAGATGGTGCTCGTTCCACGAGAACCATGAAAAAGGCGCCTTACGGCGCCTTTTTTCTGGAATGCCGTGAGGTTCTTCGCTCAAAGCCAATAGACCAGCACGTACAGGCCCAGCCAGACCACGTCCACGAAGTGCCAGTACCAGGCGGCGCCTTCGAAGCCGAAGTGACGCTCGGCGGTGAAGTGGCCCTTCTGCAGGCGCAGCGTGATGAACAGCAGCATCAGCATGCCGATGAACACGTGCAGGCCGTGGAAGCCGGTCAGCATGAAGAAGGTCGAACCGTAGGTGCCCGAGCTGAGCTTGAGGTTCAGTTCGGTGTACAGGTGGAAGTACTCGTAGCCCTGCACGCCCAGGAAGATCACGCCCAGCAGCACGGTGAGCCACATGAAGCGGATGCACTGGGCGCGGTGGTCGGCGCGCAGCGCGTGGTGGGCGATGGTCAGCGTCACGCCCGAACTCAGCAGCAGCGCGGTGTTGATGGTCGGCAGCCAGAACGGGCCGACGGTCTGGAAGGGCTCGATGATGCCGGCCGGCGAACCGGTGACACCGGCCGCGACGCTGGGCCACACGGCCTTGAAGTCGGGCCAGAGGATCGCGTTGTCCAGGCTGCCGAGCGTCGGCAGCGCGTGGGTGCGGGCCCACCACAGCGCCGTGAAGAAGGCGCCGAAGAACATCACTTCCGAGAAGATGAACCAGCTCATGCTCCAGCGGTACGAGAGATCGATCTTGTGGCCGTACTGGCCGCTCTCGCTCTCGCCGACGGCAGCGCGGAACCACACGAAGAGCGTGCCGAGCCAGATCACCATGCCCAGCAGCAGCGACCAGGCGCCCCACTGGTGGCTGTTGATCCATTGCCCCGCGCCGAGGATCACGAAGAACAAGCCGATCGCGGACACGACCGGGTAGGCCGAGGGTCCGGGCACGAAGTAGTAGGGCGTGGTGCCGTGGGTGGTTGAACTCATATCAGCTCCTGGCTTTCTTTCTTCTCTCGATTCAATGATTCTGGAGATCGTGGTTTTTTGTCTTTGGCTCAACAGGCAACGCTCAGGCGGCCGCGACCACATGCCGCACCAGCAGCACCAGCCCGACCACGAAGACGATCACTGCGGCAAACGCCACCACGATGACGTGCAGCGGATTGAGCTTGCCCAAGTCTTCCTTGTAGGCGCTGTTGCGGCGCACCCCGAAGAACGACCAGCCCACCGCCTTCATCGTGTCCCACAGCGTGGGCTTGCGGCGCGGAGCTTCGGGCGGCAACGGCGAGGTCACGAGCGCGGCTCATCGGCGACAACATGCGAAACGGCGGCCACCGGGGCCGGAGGCGTCTTGCCGCCCACCTCGAAGAAGGTGTACGACAGCGTGATGGTCTTGACGTCCTTCGAGATCTTCGGATCGATCACGAAGGCGACCGGCCACTGCTTCTTCTCGCCCGCATCAAGCGTGTACTGGTTGAAACAGAAGCACTCGAGCTTGTTGAAATGCGCCGCGGCCTGCTGCGGCGCGTAGCTCGGGATGGCCTGTGCGGCCATGCGGCGGTTCTGCGTGTTCTGGAACTCGTACATCACCGTGTTCAGCTGGCCCGGGTGCACTTCGATGAAGCGCTCGGCCGGCTTGAAGTCCCAGAGACCACCGCGCACGTTGGAGTCGAACTCGACCTTGATCGTGCGGGTCATGTCGACCTGCGTGTTGTCCGGCACGCGCACGTTCTTGGCGCCACTGGCGCCGCCCGGCACCTGGAGCTCGGAGAGCGCGAGGATGTTGATGCCGGTCATCTCGCAGATGGCGCGGTACATCGGCACCAGCGCGTAGCCGAAGGCGAACATGCCGCAGGTCACGACGGCCAGCTTGCCGACCATGCGGACGTTGGCGCGGCGGATGCGTTGACCGAGGCTCATGCTGTTGCTTCCGTTCGGGAGTGCGATGCGGCGCGGTCAGCGACCGCTGAACCAGACCATGCGGACGATGAAGCCGATGAAGAAGATCACCGCGATGGAGGCCAGCGTGAGCCCCATGCGTCGGTTGTTCCTTCTTTGTTCAGGCGTCGTCATCGTCGTGCGGTCGTGGTGCTTGTCCGGCGTGCGCGGGTGATCAGCCGATCACCTTGGTGGCGGTCACGTCAAGCTTGGGCGGGTTCTCGAAGGTGTGGAACGGGGCCGGCGACGGCACTTCCCACTCGAGGCCTTCGGCCGCTTCCCAGGGCTTCTGGGCTGCTGCTTCACCCTTGCCGCGCATCGAAGGCAGCACGATGAACAGGAAGAAGTAGACCTGCGCGAAGCCGAAGAAGAACGCACCCACCGAAGCGATGGCGTTGAAGTCGGCGAACTGCATGGGGTAGTCGGCGTAGCGACGCGGCATGCCGGCCAGACCCAGGAAGTGCATCGGGAAGAAGGTGACGTTGAACGAGATCAGCGACCACCAGAAGTGGACCTTGCCGCGCGTTTCGTTGTACATCACACCGGTCCACTTGGGCGCCCAGTAGTAGAAGCCCGAGAACATGGCGAACAGCGAGCCGGCCACCAGCACGTAGTGGAAGTGGGCCACCACGTAGTAGGTGTCCTGCAGCTGCGTGTCGATCGGCGCGACCGCGAGGATGAGGCCGGTGAAGCCGCCCATCGTGAACACGAAGATGAAGCCGACCGCGAACAGCATGGGCGTCTCGAAGGTCATCGAGCCCTGCCACATGGTGGCGATCCAGTTGAAGATCTTCACGGCCGTGGGCACGGCGATCAGCATGGTCGCGTACATGAAGAACAGCTGGCCCGTGAGCGGCATGCCGGTCGTGAACATGTGGTGGGCCCACACGATGAACGACAGGATGGCGATCGACGAGGTGGCGTACACCATCGATGCGTAGCCGAAGAGCTTCTTGCGGGCGAAGGCCGGAACGACCTGGCTGATGATGCCGAAGGCCGGCAAGATCATGATGTAGACCTCGGGGTGGCCGAAGAACCAGAAGATGTGTTGGTACATCACCGGGTCGCCGCCGCCGGCGGGGTTGAAGAAGCTGGTGCCGAAGTGGCGGTCGGTCAGCGTCATCGTGATGGCGCCTGCGAGCACGGGCATCACGGCGATCAGCAGGTAGGCGGTGATGAGCCACGTCCAGCAGAACATCGGCATCTTCATCAGCGTCATGCCGGGAGCGCGCATGTTCAGGATGGTGACGATGATGTTGATCGAGCCCATGATCGACGAGGCGCCCATGATGTGCATCGCGAAGATGCCGGCGTCCATCGAGGGGCCCATCTGCAGCGTGAGCGGGGCGTACAGCGTCCAGCCGGCCGCGGGCGCGCCGCCGGGCATGAAGAACGAACCGGCCAGCATGATGGCCGCCGGGATCAGCAGCCAGAAGCTGAAGTTGTTCATGCGCGCGAACGCCATGTCGGATGCGCCGATCTGCAGCGGGATCATCCAGTTCGCGAAGCCCACGAAGGCCGGCATGATGGCGCCGAACACCATGATCAGGCCGTGCATGGTGGTGAACTGGTTGAACAGCTCGGGGTTCACCATCTGCAGGCCGGGCTGGAACAGCTCGGCGCGGATCAGCAGGGCGAGCACGCCGCCGATCATCAGCATCGTGAAGCTGAACAGCAGGTAGAGCGTGCCGATGTCCTTGTGGTTGGTCGCGAACACCCAGCGGCGCCAGCCGGTGGGCGCGTGGTGATCGTGATGGTCGTCGTGTGCGTGGCCGCCGGGGGCGTGACCGTGGGGGTCGAGGACTGCGCTCATGTCGTTGTTCCTTGCAATTTCTTCTTCGCGGGGCGCCGTCGGATCACTTGCCGCGCAGGGCCAGCACTTCAGCCGGTTGCACCAGCTGGCCCGTCTTGTTCGACCAGCTGTTCTTGGTGTACGTGGCCACGGCCGCGAGGTCGGTGTCGCTCAGCTGCTTCCAGGCAGGCATGGCACCGTTGTTCTGGCCGTTGAGCAGCACCAGCAGCTGCACCTTGTGGTCGGAATCGGTCACCTTGGCTGCGCCGTCGAGCGGCTTGATCGGGCCTGCGCCCTTGCCGTTGGCCTGGTGGCAGGCCGCGCAGTTGGCGGCGTAGACCTTCTCGCCGCGTGCCAGCATGTCGGGCAGCGTCCAGACCTTGGTCGGGTCGTCGAGCTTGGCGGCGGCTTCCTTGCGCTTGGTGGCGACCCAGGCGGTGTAGTCGGCAGCCGACAGCACCTTCACGTGGATCGGCATGTAGGCGTGTTCCTTGCCGCACAGTTCCTGGCACTGGCCGTAGTAGTCGCCCACGGTCTCGGCACGGAACCAGGTGTCGCGCACGAAGCCGGGAATGGCGTCCTGCTTGAGGCCCAGCTGCGGCACGGCGAAGGCGTGGATCACGTCGTTCGCGGTGGTGATGATGCGGACCTTCTTCTGCACCGGCACGACCATCGGGTTGTCGACCTTGAGCAGGTAGTCGTCGGGCATGGCGCCCTTGGCACCGGCGTCGGACATGGCGCGCTGCGAGCTGTCGAGCGTCGAGATGAAGGCCAGGCCCTCGCCTTCGCCGTTCAGGTAGTCGTAGCCCCACTTCCACTGGTAGCCCGTGGTCTTGATCGTGAGGTCGGCGTTCGTGGTGTCCTTCTGGGCCACGAGCACCTTGGTGGCGGGCAGCGCCATCACGATCACGATGAGGAAGGGCACGATGGTCCAGATGACCTCGACCACCACCGATTCATGGAAGTTCGCAGCCTTGTGGCCCACCGACTTGCGGTGCTTCCAGATGGAATAGAACATCACCGCGAACACGGCGACGAAGATGACCGTGCAGATGATCATCATGATCGTGTGGAGCAGATGCTGCTCCTGCGCGATCTTGGTCACGCCGACCGGAAGATTCAGCTGGCGCACCGCGGGGCCGCCGGGCAGATCGTTGACTGCGTGCGCCGCGTTGCTGAACGCCGCGCCGGCCGCCAGCAACAGATTCGCCGGCCTGTACTTATTGCGCCAAATGCTCTTCATCGTGTTCACGTTTCTTCAATTTTTCGAAAACCCAACCGTGCAGCACCGCGCGAGCCCCCTCAGGCGCCACGCAACGCCATGCGAATCTCGCGCGCCAGTGCGGCTCGCAACTCCGGGCGTACATAGCGCCCCACCCTGACCGATCGACCTTGCCCCGAGACCTCGATCAGCGAACGATCGCCGGTCTGCGGTTCGATCCGCACCTGGTGCGGAAGAAATTCCGTGCGTTCGTAGTGCCCACCGTTCTCGAGCTCCACGACGAGGCGTCCGCCTTGCAGCGCGATCCGTTCGCCATCGGTGGCATGCCGCGCGTACATCATGAACGCAAAGCCCACCGCGGCCAGTTCGAGCCAGGCGAATGGCAATACCAGCGGCGCACCGTGCAGCCAGAACACCATGCCCGTTCCCAGAGATACCACGCACAGCGAGGCGTAGAGCCAGCCCAGCTGGCTCGGCGTCACCGAGCAATTGCGTTTCAGGAACCAGTGGATGTTCTGGCCTGAGACGGTGGCAAAACGAAACACGGAATTCGACACGGGCGAGTTCAGCAAATCGGTGCGTCGATGGTGGCCAAACCCCTCGTACAAACAGGATCCGACACCCCTCGATCACGGGACAATACCCGCGAGTTTCACGCAACGGCGGATTGTAGCGGGTAGAGCGCGGGCCCCGCGCACCGAATGAGGGCTGCCGGGTCGCTCAGGCGCCAGGGCGGCCGCGCTGGAGCATCGATCGCATCTCGCGCAGCGAGACCGCGCTCTCGGGCGACAGCGCCACGCGCGGCGTCGGCTTGAAGGCGTGGCCGTAGATGACCTCGAAGGTCAGCGCGATGCGGCCCTCGCCTTCCGCGGCCGGCGCCAGCTCGGGCAGGGCCTGCTTGAGCGCGCGGTGCCAGGCCTTGCCGCGCAGTGCGGGAAAGCGCGCCGGATGCAGGTTGCGCCCCAAGGTGCGCAGCTCGGCCAGGGCGGCCTCGGGGGTGGCCCAGGTGAGCACGATGCGCTCCATGTCCATCACGGGCTCGGCGAAGCCGGCATGCACGAGCATGTCGCCCCAGTCGTGCATGTCGGTGTATTCATGGCCGGCGGCGGGCCAGCCGAGCCGGGCATGCAGGGCGCGCAGCTCGCGCACGGTGTCCGGGCCCAGGCAGGAGAACATCAGGAAGCCGTTGGTCGCGACCAGCCGGTGCCACTGCGCGATGAGCGCCTCGGGGTCGGCCGCCATGTGCAGCGACATGTTGGCCCAGAGCAGGTCGACGCCGTCTTCAGGCGTGGCGTCGAAGCGGGCCTTGCCGCCCTGCCAGCGACGCGCGCTCCACCAGGGCGCGGTCAGCGCTTCGCCCGTTCGTTCGGCCAGCGCGGGCTCGGGTTCGATGACGAAGGCTTCGGCGTCGCGGTAGCGGCGGGCGAGCAGCGCGTGGGCCTCGAGGCCGCCGCGCAGCGGCGACCAGTCGGCCCAGGTGCGGGGCTGGGCCTTGATCCATTGCAGCCGGTCTTCCATCCGGCGACCGATTTCCTCGTGCAGCCAGGGCGAGCCCTCGGCGGGCGCGAGCCGGCGCCAGCGGTCGGCCGCCGTGGGATCGATGGTCGGCGGTCTTCTTGCGGGGTCGGTGGCCATGGGGCCGTGAGTATATTGAGGCATGTACAACCGCCGGGCCCTGAGGCCTTTCACCTCGCTGCTCGCGCGGCTGCCCAGCCAGTGCGAGGTCTGCCGCGCCTGGCCGGCGCAGCGCGTGTGCGACGCCTGCGTGGCCCGCTTCGCGCCGCCGACCCCGCGCTGCGGCGGCTGCGCGCTGCCGATGCCCGAGGGCGTGGCGCGCTGCGGCGAGTGCATCAAGCACCCGCCACCGCTCGACGCCTGCCTCGCCGCCTGCACCTATGCCTGGCCGTGGCCCGACTGCATCGCCCAGTTCAAATTCCGCGGCGAGGCGGGCTGGGCCGGCCCGCTGGCCACCCTGCTGCGCAGCGCGCCGTGGGTGGAGCCGGCGCTGGAACAGTGCGACCTCGTGCTGCCGATGCCGCTGGCGCCCGGCCGGCTGGCCGAGCGCGGCTTCAACCAGGCGCATGAACTTGCCCGCCGGCTGGCACCGGCCAAGACCGACGCCACCCTGCTGCTGCGCACGCGCGACACGCCCGCGCAGAGCGGCCTGCCGCGCGCCGACCGGCTGCGCAACCTGCGCGGCGCCTTCGCGGTGGAGCCGCTGCGCGCCGACGGGCTGCGGGGGCGGCGCGTGGTGCTGGTGGACGACGTGATGACCAGCGGCGCCTCGTTGTTCGCCGCGGCCGCCACCTTGCGCCTGGCGGGCGCGGCGCACATCACCGGCGTGGTGCTGGCGCGGACCGATCCGCCGCGCTGAAGCCATCGGCGGCGCCCGCGACAATCGGCGCATGTTCCATATCGTCCTGGTCCACCCCGAAATTCCGCCGAACACCGGCAACGTGATCCGGCTCGCGGCCAACACCGGCTGCACGCTGCACCTGGTGGAGCCGCTCGGCTTTTCGATGGACGACCGCCTGCTGCGCCGCGCCGGGCTCGATTACCACGAGTACGCCGAAGTCAAGCGCCACGCCGACTGGGCCGCACTGCTGGCTACGCAGCAACCGCCGGCCGAGCGCATGTTCGCGCTGACCACGCGCGGCTCCCGCCCCGTGCACGACGTGCGTTTCCAGCCCGGCGACTGGCTGGTGTTCGGCTCGGAAACCGCCGGCCTGCCGCCCGCGATCCGCGACGGCTTTGCCGAAGCGCAGCGCCTGCGGCTGCCGATGCGCGCCGGCCAGCGCAGCCTGAACTTGTCGAACGCGGTGGCGGTCACGGTGTTCGAAGCCTGGCGGCAGAACGATTTCGCCTGACGGCCCTTCGCACGGCAGGGGCACATCCGATCGGTGCCGGGCAGCGTATGGGAAGGCATGCCGGTGATTCGCACCGGCATCCGTCCCCTCAACGCTGACTGCCAAGGAGTCCCGCCATGCACACCACCACCCTGCGCCTCATCACGATCGCCGCCCTCGCCTTCGCCGGCGGCGCCCATGCCTTCCAGGGCGAGCAGAACCCGCTGCCACCCGCGCCCTTCCAGTCGTCGCTGACGCGTGCCCAGGTCCAGGCGCAAGCCATGCAGCCGCTGCAGATCAGCAATGGCGGCACCGGCGTGGCCCGCCCGACCGCGGGCAACGTCGACCGCGCGGCGGTGCGCGCGAGCGCCGTCGGCATCACCCGGCAGGGCGCGGCCACCTACGGCGAGGTCACCGACCGCCGGATGTAAGTAGAGAGAAGAAGAAAAAGTCCGCTCAGGGAAAACGGCGCACCACCGACTCGGCGACGCACGCCGGCTTGGCGGCGCCTTCGAGTTCGATGGTGGTTTCCCAGGTCATCTGCAGGCCGTTGTTGGGAATCGGCTCGGCGCTCAGCAGCTTCATGCGCGCGCGCAGACGCTGGCCCACGGGCACCGGCGACATGAAGCGCACGCGGTTCAGGCCGTAGTTCACGCCCATGCGCGACTCGACCACGTCGATGGCCGTCTCGAAGAACTTCGGCAGCAGCGACAAGGTGAGAAACCCGTGCGCGATCGGCGCGCCGAAGGGGCCGGACTTGGCCCGCTCCACATCGACGTGGATCCACTGGTGGTCGCCCGTCGCCTCGGCGAACTGGTTGACCTGCTGCTGCGTCACGCTGATCCAGTCGCTCACGGCGACTTCCTGGCCGACGCAGGCGGCGAGATCCTGAAGGGTCTGGAATGTCTTTTTGGTCATGCGGGGCATTCTGGTGCCAAGGGCACAAGGCTGGCTGTCGGACTTGCGACAACCGGGATTCAGGGAAATCCGGGGGATCAGTTCAGGCGTCGAGCCATTCGCAGATCGGCGCCCACTGGTCCAGGTCGCGCTGCACGCGCCCCGGGGCAATGTCAAACAGCGTGAGCCCGCGCGCGGCCAGCTGCACGTAGTTCTGCGTGTCGCGCAGCTCGCCCAGCACGGGCACGCCCAGGCCGGCGATGAACTCGTGCAGCCGGTCGGCCGCCAGCGTGCGGGCGTTCACGCGCATGCCGACCAGGCCGATGCGGGTCTTCTCGGCGCGGCGGCTTTCCAGCAGGCGGTCGAGGAAATCGCGCGTGGCGTAGATGTCGAAGATGCTCGGCTGCAGCGGCACGATCACGCGATCGGCCAGCGCCAGCACCTCCTTGAAGCGCCAGCCGTGCAGGCCGGCCGGCGTGTCGAGCACCGCGTGGGTGGTGCCGCGCGGCGGGCGCACCACGGTGCTGTCGCCGGTGGCTTCCCAGGTGGCGATGGGGCGGGCCTGCGGCGGGCGCAGGCCGAGCCACAGCCGCGAGGACTGCTGGCGGTCCACGTCGCCGAGCATCACGGCATGGCCGCGGCTCGCGAAGTAGCCCGCGATGTTCGTTGCAATCGTCGACTTGCCCACGCCCCCCTTGGGATTGGCGACCAGAACCACCGGCATGAGGATCTCCTCCAGAACTGGAACAGGGCTGGATGGTAGTCGCCCCGGGTGGCGCGTCGGCGACGGCGGGCCGTCTGCGTTATGTTCGCCACATGACGACAACAACATCCACGGAGAACCCCGCCGGCAGCATCTATGTGCTGGCGGCCCACCCCCACTGGCGCGACTCGCGCGTGAACCGCCGGCTGTTCGCCGCGGCGCAGCGCGTGCCCGGCGCCGACGTGAACGACCTGTACGGCAGCTACCCCGATTTCGCCATCGACGTCGAAGCCGAACGCGAGCGGCTGGCGCGCGCGGACCTGGTGGTGCTGCTGCACCCGATCCAGTGGTATTCGATGCCGCCGCTGCAGAAGCTCTGGGTCGACGACGTGCTGGGCTACGGCTGGGCCTACGGCCCCGGCGGCACCGCGCTGCAGGGCAAGGACTGCTGGCTGGTCGCCACCACCGGCGGCCCCGAGCCGAGCTACCACCCGCAAAGCTACAACCGCTATTTCTTCGACGCTTTCCTGCCGCCCTACGAGCAGACCGCCGCGCTGTGCGGCATGCGCTTTTTGCCGCCGCTGCTGCTGCACGGCGCGCGCCGCGCCAGCGAGGCCGAGGTGGCCGCGCATGTCGAGGTGTTCGTGCAGCGCCTGGAAAGCTACCCGGTGTGGCCGGAGATGGACGAGCTCGATGCCTGCATCGCCTGCCCGGTGCCCGAGACCGACCGCCCCGCCGAATCCGACGACGTGGGCCAGGTGATGGCCGGCGCGTTCCACAGCGCGATGACGCACGGCCTGGCCGTCGCCAACGGCAGCAGCACCCACAAGGCGGCCTGAGCATGGAACACGCACCCGCCTGGCTGACCAGCAGCCTGATCTACCTGAGCGCCGCCGTGCTGGTGGTGCCGCTGTCCAAGGCCCTGGGCCTGGGCTCGATCATCGGCTACCTCGTGGCCGGCATCGCCATCGGCCCCTGGGGCCTGGGCCTCGTGTCCAGCGTCGAAGACGTGCTGCATTTCGCCGAGTTCGGCGTGGTGCTGATGCTGTTCCTGGTGGGCCTCGAGCTCGAGCCCAAGCGCCTGTGGAGCCTGCGCCGCCCGATCTTCGGCTGGGGATCGGCGCAGGTGCTCAGCTGCGCGGCGGTGCTGTTCGCCGTCGGCTGGGCCGTGGGCGCGCCGTGGCGCGTGGCACTGGTGGCCGCCCTCGGGCTGGCGCTGTCGTCCACCGCGATCGCGCTGCAGGTGTTCGGCGAACGCAACCTGCTGAAAACGCCCAGCGGCCAGGCCGGCTTCTCGATCTTGCTGTTCCAGGACGTGGCGGCGATCCCGATCCTTGCGCTGCTGCCGCTGCTGGCTGGTGCCACGGCAGCCGAGCAGGCCGTGAGCGGGCTGGACCGCGCACTCGAAGCGCTGAAGATCGTCGGCGTGATCGCCGGCATCATCCTCGGCGGCCGGCTGCTGCTGCGCCCGATCCTGCGCTGGATCGCGCGCAGCGACACGCCCGAGATCTTCACCGCCGCCGCGCTGCTGCTGGTGGTGGCCATCGCGGCGCTGATGCAGTTCGTCGGCCTGTCGATGGCGCTGGGCGCCTTCCTGGCCGGCGTGCTGCTGGCCGAGAGCGAGTACCGGCGCGAGCTCGAGACCGACATCGAGCCCTTCAAGGGCCTGCTGCTCGGGCTGTTCTTCATCGCGGTGGGCATGTCGATCAACTTCGGCGTGCTGCTGGCCAACCCGGGGGTCATGGCCTTGCTGGTCGTGAGCTTCCTGGTCATCAAGCTGGTGGTGATCTACGCGCTCGCCAAGGCGATGGGCCTGGCCTACCAGGAGCGGCCGGTGTTCACGCTGCTGCTGGCGCAGGGCGGCGAGTTCGCCTTCGTGGTGTTCCAGGCCGCTGGGCCCGACGTGCTGCCGCCGCAGACCACCTCGCTGCTGATCGGCGCGGTGGCGCTCTCGATGCTGCTGTCGCCGCTCCTGCTGGTGCTGCTCGACAAGTTCGTGCTGCCGCGCTACAGCCACGCGGGCGGGCCGCAGCTCGAAGAGATTTCGGAGCAGCAGGACGCCAAGGTGCTGATCTGCGGCTTCGGGCGCTACGGCCAGATCGTCGGGCGCCTGCTGATGTCGCAGGGCCTGCGCGTGACGGTGCTCGACCACGACGCCGACACCGTCGAAGGCCTGCGCCAGTTCGGCTTCCGGGTGTTCTACGGCGACGCCACGCGGCTGGACCTGCTGCGCACCGCGGGCGCCGGCACTGCGCGCGCCATCGTGGTGGCGGTGGACGACATCGAGCAGTCGCTGGACATCGTCGACCTGGTGCGCGAGAACTTTCCGCAGGCGCGCATCATTGCGCGCGCACGCAACGTGACCCACCTGTTCCAGCTGCGCGACCGCGGCGTGCAGGACATCGAGCGCGAGGTGTTCGAGTCGTCGCTGCGCAGCGCGCGCTCGGCGCTGGAGGCGCTGGGCTGGCCGGCGGCCGAGGCGCGCGAGGCGTCGATGCGTTTCCGCCAGCGAAACCTCAAGCTCAGCGACGAGATCTACCCGCACTACAAGGACCGCGCCAAGCTGATCGCCGCCAACAAGGCGGGCCGCCAGCAGTTCGAGGAACAGATGGCGCGCGAGCGCGAGGAGCGCAAGCTGCGCTCGGGCCAGGACTGGGACCGGCTCGGCGAAGACGAACCAGCGGGCGACGCGAAGGCGTCCTGAGGCCCCAGGTCAGACCGGCACGGTCAGGTACACGCCCTCGCGGCCGATCACCGGTGCGCGGGTCGGCATGAAGATCGTGCAGCCGTCGCAGGGCGAGCGGATCTCGCGCCCGGCTTGCACCGCGATCAGCTCACCCTGGTCGAAGGTCTCGAAGCCGAGCACGGGGCGCACGAAGGCGAAGTCGTCCGACGTGACCATGTGGACCTCGAGCAGCCGGAAGCGGCGCGCGGCCACCGGCACGCGCGGCACCGGGTCGACGAGCCCGAGGTGCGCCAAAAAGCGCAGCGACACGTCGGTCGCCAGGTCGGCCGCCGACTGCGCGAAGTGCTGGCCGCACTCGACCACCACCGCACCGCCGTCGATGCCCGGCTCGCCGTGGCGGCCGTACGCCGTGACACCTGTGCCGGGCGCAGCGCCCACGGGCATCACGAGGTGCACCGCCGGGCCGCCGACGGCCTGCGCCAGGCCTGCATTGCGTTCGAACTCCGGGTAGACCCAGAAGGGCTGCACGGGGGCGCGCGTGGAATGGATGTCCAGCACGTAGTCGGCCGCGTCGAGCACGGGCCGCAGCTCGCGCGCGCGGCGCAGCTCGGGGCTGTGTTCGGTGCCGTCGAGCAGCTCAGGCGACCAGATGCGGTTCAGGTTGTGCACCAGCTGGCGGTTCTCGTAGGGCCGGTCGATGTCGAAGGCCTCGTAGGCCTCGACGTTCGCGAAGCTCACGGTGAGCGTGCCGATCTTCGGGCGCACGCCGGTGTCGAGCAGGTGCGTGGCCGCGACCATGCCGCAGATCTCGTTGCCGTGCGTGAGCGCGTTGACGAGCACGTGCGGGCCCGGCTTGCCGGACGCGAAGCGGTGCACGTAGTCGATGCCGGTGTTGCCCTGGCGGTAGGCCGAGAGGTCGCGCGGCAGCACCTCCAGCGGTGCGGTGTCGGGTGCGAAGGTCGGCAGTGTCTGCGTCATGGAACCAGCCGCCCGCTCACTCGCCGCGGATGCCGGCGCGCTTGACCATCTCGCCGTACAGCGCGAGCCGCTCCGACATCATGGCCGTGAACTGCGCGGGCGATTGCGCCTCGGGCGCGAGCGAGCCGCGCGCCAGCAGCGCCTCGACCATCGTCGGCTGGTCGGCCACCGTGCGCACCGCCTTGTGCAGCGCGGCGATGACCTCGGGCGGCGTCTTCGCGGGCGCGGCCAGGCCGATCCACGACGTGGTGTTCAGCACCGGGTAACCCAGTTCGGTGAAAGTCGGCACGTCGGGCAATGCCGCGACGCGCGTGGGCGAGGCCACGGCCAGCGCGCGCAGCTTGCCGGCCTGGATGTGCGGCAGGAAAGGCGCGAGGTTGTCCAGGCCGAACTGCACTTCGTTCGAGATCAGCGCGGTCACCAGCGGGCCGCCGCCGCGGTAGGGCACGTGCGTGGCGTTGAGCTGCAGTTGCGACTTCATCAGCTCGACGTTGAGCTGGCCCATGCTGCCCGGCCCGGCGCTGCAGAAGTTGAGCTCGCCCGGGCGCGACTTCACCAGCGCCACGAACTCCTTGAAGGTCTTGGCAGGCACGGCCGGGTTCACCAGCAGCACGTTGATGGAGCGCGCGAGCTGGCTGATGGACAGGAAATCCTTGATCGGGTCGTAGCCCGGGTTGGCCTGCGTCAGCGGGTTGGCCAGGTGCGAGCTCTGCGACGACACCACGAGCGTGTAGCCGTCGGGCTTGGCGCGCGCCACCTGCGCGCTGGCGATGGAGCCGCCCGCGCCGGCACGGTTGTCGATGACCACCGGCGTGCCCAGCGCCTTCGACAGCGGCTCGGCGTACAGCCGCGCGATCAGGTCGACCGAGCCGCCGGCCGGGAACGGCACCACCAGCGTGACCGGGCGGGCCGGAAAGGCCTGGGCGCGCGCGGACAGGGGCAGCAGCGCCGCCGTCAGGCCGGCGCCGAGGATCTCGCGCCGACGCAGGGCGGGCACGGCGGGGGTGGTGGAACGCATGGCAAGGTCTTTCTGCAGAAGAAGCGGGCAATCGGGCGGACAGGTCCGGCCGAAATCGTGCATTCATTTTTGCAAGGAGGCCCAATTTTTGCAATACTCGTTGCAAACATGAGGTTTCTCCGATGCCGCACGCAGACACCCCCGCCGCCCCCAGCCTGAACCAGCGCATCTCGGGCTATGGCAAGAAGCTCACGAAAAGCGAGCGACGCCTCATCGAGGAATTGCAGGCGCACCACCCGCAGGGGCTGCTCGAATCTGCAACGAGCCTTGCAAGAAAGGTGGGCACCAGCGCCTCGACCGTGGTGCGGCTGCTCGCCAAGCTGGGCTACGAGAGCTACGCCCAGGCGCAGATGGAGGCGCGCGCCGAAGTCACCGCCCTGCTGGCCTCGCCTGCCACGCGCGCCGACGCGGTCATCGGCGACGACACCTCCGTACGCAGCTGCCTGGACAACGCGCTGCTGCACGACCAGCACAACCTGGCCGCCACCTTCGCGGCGCTCGACGTGGGCGCGTTCGAGGCGGCGGTGAAGCTGCTCACGCAGCGCAAGGTGCGCGTGCACGTGCTCGGCCAGCGCAACGGCCTGCCGCTGGCCAGCCACCTCGCGCTGAACCTGAACCTGTGCCTGCCCGATGTGCGGCTGCTGGGTGGCGCGGGCGCGCTGCCGCTGGAAGACCAGCTGCTGCGCATCGACGACAACGACCTGCTGCTCACGCTTACCTTCCGCCGCCACTCGCTCGCGATCGCGCGCACGGCGGCCTACTTCCGCGAGAAGGGCGCGAAGGTCGTCATGGTCACCGACAGCCCCACGGCGCCTGCGGCAGCCTCGGCCGATCACCTGCTGCTGGTGCGCACCTCCAGCGCCTCGCCCTTCGATTCGTACACGGCGGCGCTGTCGGTCTGCAATGCCTTGATCACCGCGGTGGCGCAGCGGCGCAAGAAGGAGCTGGCCGCCGTGTTCGAGCGCGGCGCGGCGCTGTGGGAGCCGCACTGGAACGAGGCGGCGCCCCGCGCCGCCTGAACCTCAGGCCGCCGGGGTTCCGAGCCCCAGCAGGCGCACCGCGTTGTCCTTGAGGATGCCGGGCATCACCTCGGGCTTGAAGCCGGCGGCCTCGAAGTCCTTCATCCAGCGGTCGGGCGTGATCAGCGGGTAGTCGCTGCCGAACAGCACGCGGTCTTTCAGCAGCGTGTTGGCGTACTGCACCAGCTGCTTCGGAAAGTACTTGGGGCTCCAGCCCGACAGGTCGATCCACACGTTGGGCTTGTGCGTGGCCACGCTGAGCGCCTCGTCCTGCCAGGGGAAGCTGGGGTGGGCCATGACGATCTGCATGTCGGGGAAGTCGATGGCCACGTCGTCCAGGTGCATCGGGTTGCTGTACTCCAGCCGCAGGCCGCCGCCGCAGCGCATGCCCGAGCCGATGCCGCTGTGGCCGGTGTGGAAGATGGCCGGCAGCTTGTACTCGGCGATCACCTCGTAGATCGGCCAGGCCATGCGGTCGTAGGGGTGGTAGCCCTGCACGGTCGGGTGGAACTTGAAGCCCTTCACGCCGTGTTCCTCGATGAGCCGGCGCGCCTCGCGCGCACCCATCTTTCCCTTGTGCGGATCGACGCTGCCGAAGGCAATCATGATGTCGCTGTTCTGCTGCGCCGCCTCGGCGATCTCCTCGTTCGGGATGCGCCGGCGGCCCATGTTCGACTCGGCGTCGACCATGAACATCACCAGCCCGATCTTCCTTTCACGGTAGTACGCCACGCTCTCGGCGATGGTGGGGCGGCGGTTCGAGCCGAAGAACTTGTCGGCCGCGCGGTCGTATTCCTCGCCGTAGTTGTCGAAAGGGTTCCAGCAACTCACTTCGGCGTGGGTGTGGATGTCGATCGCGATCAGGTTCCGTGGGTCCATGTCGTTGTCTCCGGTTCGGGTAAGTCCCTAGGTTTCGGGAGGCTCCAATGCCTTGAATTGATTATTTCTCATAACCATAATCCAACGCAACCCCGCACACCATCATGACCAATCCAGACCTCCACCTCGACATCCGCGACGACGTCGCCATCGTTCGTCTCACGCGCGGCGCCAAGCGCAACGCGCTGTCCGACGGCCTGATCCTCGCGCTGCGCGACACCTTCGAGACGCTGCCCGCCACGGTGCGCGCGGCCGTGCTCGACGGCGAGGGCCCGCATTTCTGCGCCGGCCTGGACCTGAGCGAGCTCAAGGAACGCGACGCCGGCCAGGGCATGCAGCACTCGCGCCTGTGGCACAGCGCGCTCGACCTGATCCAGCACGGCCCGGTGCCGGTGGTGGCGGCGCTGCACGGCGCGGTGGTCGGCGGCGGGCTCGAGCTGGCCAGCGCCTGCCACATCCGCGTGGCCGACCGCTCCACCTTCTACGCGCTGCCCGAAGGCTCGCGCGGCATCTTCGTGGGCGGCGGCGGTTCGGTGCGCATCCCCAAGCTGATCGGCGTGGCCCGCATGACCGACATGATGATGACCGGCCGCGTCTACAACGCCGAAGACGGCGAGCGCGCCAACTTCGCGCAGTACCTGGTCGACGAAGGCACCGCCTTCGACAAGGCCCTGGAGCTTGCCAAGCGCATCGCCACCAACGCGCCGCTCACCAACTACGCGCTGATGCACGCCCTGCCGCGCATCTCCGAGCAATCGGCCGACCACGGTTTCTTCACCGAGGCGCTGATGTCGGGCATCGTCCAGGCCGCGCCCGAGGCGAAGGCACGCGTGCGCGACTTCCTCGAAGGCCGCGGCGCGAAAGTGAGCAAGGGATGAGCGCCGCTCGGCCGCCCGAAGGCGCTCGCCCCCTCCCTTGGGAGGGGGTGTGCGAAGCCACGCAGTGGCGAAGCATGGGGGAGGTATCCAAATGACCGCCGTCCGCTACCGCCCGCTGGCCTTCGGCGTGACGCGCGCGGTGCTGCGCGACGGCGCGCCGGGCACGCGCTACCTCACGGCCGAGACGCCGCTGCAGGCCTACCGCGAGCGCATGACCGACCGGCTCGCGCACTGGGCGCAGGTCGCGCCCGATCGCACCTTCATCGCGCGCCGCGAGCGCCTGCCCGACGGCCGCACCGGCGACTGGCTGCGCGTGAGCTATGCGCAGGCGCTGGAAGAAGCGCGCGGTATCGGACAAGCCCTGCTCGATCGCGGCCTGAATGCCGAGCGCCCGGTCGTGATCCTGAGCGAGAACGGCATCGAACACGCGCTGCTCGCGCTGGGCTGCCTCTACGCGGGCGTGCCCTACTGCCCCGTGTCGCCGCCCTATGCGATCGTGAGCCAGGACTACGACAAGCTGCGCCACGTCATCGACACGCTCACGCCCGGCCTGGTGTTCGCGGCCGACGCCGCGCGCTTCGCCAAGGCCATCGCGGCCACCGTGCCGGCCGGCACCGAGGTCGTGCTCGCCGAAGGCACGCTCGAAGGCCGCGCCACCACGCGCTTCGACGTGCTCGCCGCCACGCCGGCCACGCCCGCCATCGACGCGGCGATGCAGGCCACCGGCCCCGACACCATCACCAAGTTCCTCTTCACCTCGGGCTCGACCAAGATGCCCAAGGCGGTGATCAACACGCACCGCATGTGGTGCGCCAACCAGCAGCAGCTGCGCCAGTCGATTCCCGCGCTGGGCGACGAGCCGCCCGTGCTGGTCGACTGGCTGCCCTGGAACCACACCTTCGGTGGCAACCACAACGTGGGCATCGTGCTGGACAACGGCGGCACGCTGTTCATCGACGACGGCAAGCCCACGCCCGCCGGCATGGCCGAGACGCTGCGCAACCTGCGCGAGATCGCGCCCACCATCTACTTCAACGTGCCCACCGGCTTCGAGGCGATTGCCAACGCGATGGAAAGCGACGCCGTGCTGCGCCGCAACCTGCTGTCGCGCGTGAAGATGTTCTTCTACTCGGGCGCGGCGCTCGCGCAGCCCGTGTGGGACAGCCTGCACCGCACGCAGGAGTCGGAAGTCGGCGAGCGCATCGTGATGGGCACCGGCCTGGGCATGACCGAGTCGGGCCCCTTCGCGCTGTACGTGACCGGCCCCGACGTGAAGTCGGGCGACGTGGGCCTGCCGGCCGCCGGCATCGAGCTCAAGCTGATCGAGGTCGACGGCAAGACCGAGGTGCGCTACCGCGGCCCCAACATCACGCCCGGCTACTGGCGCGCGCCCGAGGCCACGGCCGAGGCCTTCGACGACGAAGGCTTCTTCTCCACCGGCGACGCGGTGAAGTGGATCGACGACCGCGACATCCACCGCGGCCTGCGCTTCGACGGCCGCATCGCCGAAGACTTCAAGCTCGCCACCGGCACCTTCGTGAGCGTGGGCCCGCTGCGCGCGAAGATCATCGCGGCCGGCTCGCCCTACGTGCAGGACGCGGTGCTCACGGGCATCAACCTGAAGGAAGTCGGTGCGCTGATCTTCCCGACGCAGAAGGTGCGTCAGCTCGCCGACCTGCCTGCCGACGCCCCGCTGCAGCAGGTGCTCGAAAGCGCACCCGTGCAGGCGCACTTCCAGCAGGTGGTGGACACGCTCGCGGCCGGCGCCACCGGCAGCGCCAACCGCATCGCGCGGCTGCACCTGATGGCCGAGCCGCCGTCGATCGACAAGGGCGAAGTGACTGACAAGGGCTCCATCAACCAGCGCGCCGTGCTCAAGCACCGCGCCGCGCTGGCCGACGCGCTGCACGCCGACACGCTGCCTTTCACGCTCAAGCCCCGCTAACCCCATTCAGGAGACACACCATGAAGATCGAAGGACAAGCCGCACTCGTCACCGGCGGCGCCTCGGGCCTCGGCGAGGCCACCGCGCGCGAACTCGCGCGCCTGGGCGCCAAGGTCGCGGTGCTCGACCGCAATGCCGCACTCGCAGAGAAAGTGGCCGCAGAGATCGGCGGCGTCGCCTGCACCTGCGACATCACCGACACCGACAGCGTGAACGCCGCGCTCGACAAGGCAGCCGCCGCACACGGCCCCGCCCGCATCCTGATGAACGTCGCCGGCATCGGCAGCGCCAAGCGCATCGTCGGCAAGGACGGCAACCCGGCGCCGCTCGAAGACTTCGTGCGCGTGGTCAACATCAACCTCATCGGTGGCTACAACATGGCGCGCCTGTTCGCGGCGCGCTGCGCGAAGCTCGACGCGCTCGACAACGGCGAGAAGGGCGTGATGCTCTTCACCGCCTCGGTCGCGGCCTTCGACGGCCAGGTGGGCCAGCAGGCCTACAGCGCGTCGAAGGGCGGCCTCGTCGGCATGACCCTGCCGATGGCGCGCGACCTCGCACAGCACGCCATCCGCGTGTGCACCGTGGCGCCCGGCCTCTTCGCCACGCCGCTGCTGCTGGAACTGCCCGAGCCGGTGCAGCACTCGCTGGCCGCGTCGATCCCGTTCCCGCCGCGCCTGGGCAAGCCCTCGGAATTTGCCGAGCTGGCCTGCCACATCGTCACCAACGGCCATTTGAACGGCGAAGTGATTCGCCTCGACGGCGCCCTCCGAATGGCGCCGCGCTGATTCCCGCCCCCGCAGACAACCAGGAGACGAGACCATGACCACCCGACGCCAATTCACGGCGGCGCTCGGCGGCACCGCCGCACTCGCCGCATTGCATCCCCTTGCCGCACTCGCCCAAGCGGTGCAGCAGCAGGTGAAGATCTACTACGGCTTCCCGGCCGGCAGCGCAGGCGACAGCGTGGCCCGCCGCGTGGCCGACAAGCTGGGCAACACGCCCTTCACCGCCACCAACCCGGTGGTCGAGAACAAGCCCGGCGCGGGCGGGCGCATCGCGCTCGACACGCTCAAGACCTCGCCGGCCGACGGCGCGGTGCTGTGCCTCGCGCAAGCCTCGGCGCTGTCGATCTACCCGCACATCTACACCAAGCTCAGCTACGCCATCCCCGACTTCGCGCCCATCTCCATCGGCGCCGTGATGACGCACGGCCTGGCCGTCGGCCCGATGGTGCCGGCCAGCGTGAAGACGCTGAAGGACTACATCGCCTGGGCCAAGGCCAACCCCGGCCAGGCCAGCTACGGCTCGCCGGGCGCGGGCTCCACGCCGCACTTCCTGGGCGCGCTGCTGGGCCTGAGCACCGGCACCGACCTGCGCCACGTGCCCTACCGCGGCTCGCTGCCCGGCATCAATGACGTGGTGGGCGGCCAGATCGCCTCGTGCCTGACGCCGGCCGGCGATTGCCTGCCGTTCGCCAAGGCCGGCAAGCTGCGCGTGCTCGCCACCTCGGGCGCGCAACGCCCCGCCTACCTGCCCGACGTGCCCACTTTCACCGAGCAGGGCTTCCCCGAGATCGTGGCCGACGAGTGGTTCGGTTTCTTCGCACCGGCGAAGACGTCGGCCGCGACCATCGCCGTCGCGAGCACCGCGATCCAGGCCGCGCTGAAGGACAAGGCCGTGGCCGACGGCCTGCTGTCGGTCGGCCTGATCGCGCACGGCTCCTCGCCCGAGGAGATGAAGAAGTCGCTGCAGTCCGAGTACGAGCGCTGGGGCCCGCTGGTCAAGAAGATCGGCTTCACCGCCGAGTCCTGAACCCCATGCACTACCAGCCTCGCCCCGAAGACGCTCGCTTCCTGTTGAACGCGGTGCTCGATGCACCCACGCGCCTGCGCGCACTCGCGCCCTTCGCGGAGGTCGACGAGCCGCTGCAGTCGCAGGTGCTCGAAGAAGCCGCACGCTTCGTCGGCGAGGTGATCGCACCGCTGAACCGCGAGGGCGACGAGGTGGGTTGCCGCTTCGACGGCGGCGAGGTCGTCACGCCACCGGGCTTTCGCGCGGCCTACCAGGCCTTCGTGGACGGCGGCTGGCCGGCGCTCTCCGCCGCCACCGAAGACGGCGGACAGGGCCTGCCCGCGGTGCTCGAAGCCATCCTCTACGAATGGCTCAGCGCCGCGAACCACGGCTTCACCATGGCGCCGGGGCTGCTGCACGGCGCGTACGCCTGCCTCAAGCACCACGGCAGCGACGAATTGAAGGCGCGCTATTTGCAGAAGATCGCGACCGGCGAATGGCTCGCGACCATGTGCCTCACCGAAGCCCACGCCGGCAGCGACCTCGGCCAGGTGCGCACGCGCGCCACGGCGCAGGCCGACGGCAGCGTGCGCGTGAACGGCGGCAAGATCTTCATTTCAGGCGGCGAGCACGACCTCACGCCGAACATCGTGCACCTCGTGCTGTGCCGCCTGCCCGATGCACCGGCGGGGCCCAAGGGCCTGTCATTGGCGCTCGTGCCCAAGGTGCTGCCCGACAGTGCGCGCAACACAGTGCACTGCGAGCGCATCGAAGAAAAGATGGGCCTGCACGGCAGCCCGACCTGCACCATGCGCTTCGACGACGCCACCGGCTGGCTGGTCGGCGAACCCGGTCGCGGGCTGGCCGCGATGTTCGTGATGATGAATGCGGCGCGCCTGCACGTGGCGCTGCAGGGCATCGGCCTGCTCGACGCCGCCTGGCAGAAGGCCGACGCCTATGCCGCCGAGCGCCGCCAGATGCGCGCGCCCGGCGCCGCGCCCGCCAGCCGCGGCAGCGAGGCAGCCGACCTGATCGCCGAGCACCCGGCCGTGCGCCGCATCCTCGACACCCAGCGCGCCTGGATCGAGGGCTCGCGCGCGCTGGCCTACCGCAGCGCGCTGATGCTCGACATCGCCACGCACGACGCCGACCCCAAGGCCCGCGAGCGCGCGCAGCGCTGGTGTTCGCTCGTCACACCGGTGCTCAAGGCCGCCTGCACGCACCAGGCCTTCCACGGCGCGAGCGACTGCCTGCAGGTGTTCGGCGGCCACGGCTACGTGCGCGAATGGGGCGTCGAGCAGGTGGTGCGCGACGCGCGCGTGACCATGATCTACGAGGGCACCAACGAGATCCAGGCCATCGACCTGCTGGTGCGCAAGGTGCTGCCCGACGGCGGCGCGGCGCTGTCGACCGTGCTGCTCGAGCTGCGCGACACGCTCGACGCTTCGCGCGAGGCCGATGCCGACGTGCAGCGCCGGCTGGCGCAGCTGCGCTACCTGGGCACCACGGTGGCGATGGCGGCGCACGCCAACCCCGTGCTGCCGTACGAGGTGGCGGACGACTTCCTGCGCGTGACGGCGCTCACGCTGATGGCGTGGGCCTGGGCCCGCATCGAGGTGGCCGCGCCCGACGATGCGGATCGCCTGCGCGCCGCGGCGGCCTTCCGGCGCTGGGTGCTGCCCGAGTTCGAGATGCGCCTGGGCATCGTCAAGCGGGCTTGTGAGGGTGTCGCACTGGCGCATTCCGCACAAGAGGCGTCACGCTAGTTGTTCGAGAAAGCAACGCGCGGTTACGCTCGCCGCATGCCTCCTCCCGCGAAAACACCGTCCGCCAAGACCGAATCCGCCGCCCTGCCGTCGCCCCGTACGGACCGGCTCGACGCCCGCGTGCTCGAAGGGCTGGTCGGCTACAACGCCCGGCGCGCCTGGCTGATCGTGAGCACCGTGTTCGCGGACCGCATGGCGCCCTACGGCCTCAAGCAGATCGACTTCTCGGTGCTCTCGCTGCTGGCGCACAACCCGGGCGCCACCTCGCGGCAGCTGTGCAACACGCTGGACATCCTGCCGCCCAACCTCGTGAGCCTGGTGGCCACGCTCGATGGCCGCGGCCTCATCGAACGCCGCCCGCACCCGCACGACGGTCGCGCCGTCGGCCTGCACCTCACGCCGGCCGGCGAGACGCTGATCCGCGAGGCCGAGCAGGCCGTGGTGCAACTGGAAACCGAAGCCAGCAGCCGCCTCAGCACGCGCGAGCGCGAGACGCTCATCAAGCTGCTGCAGAAGATCTATCTCTGAGACCGGAGCGCGGCGACGCTGCGGCTACAGGCCGCGTTCCACCATGTCGATGAGGCGCTGCCCAAGTGCATGCGTGGCCGCCGCGTCGACCCCGCGCAGCGGGCCGTCGATGATGAGCAACGCCAGCCCGTGCACCGCCGACCACGCGAGGTATTCGGCGCCCGGGCGCCGCGCCGGGTCGAGCAGGCCCGCGTCCACGAGCCGGTCGACGGCCGCGCCCAGCAACTCGAACGGGTTCATGCCGCTGGCGCCCGCGCCGTCGGGACCGACGTCGCCCTGCGCGTCTTCCGAGACCACGAAGGCCGTGCGAAACAGCCCCGGCTGCGCCTGCGCAAAGCGCAGATAAGCGGTGCCGATGGCGCGCACCTGGGCGCGCGCGAAGTCGGCGGGCGGCTGGTCGCAGGGCAGCACGGCGAGCTCGCCCTCCATCGCCTTGGCCGCCTCCGACAGCGCCGCGGCGCGCACCGCCAGCAGCAGGTCGTGCCGGCTGGCGAAGTGGCGATACGCCGCGTTCGGCACCACGCCCACGCGGCGCGTGGCCTCGCGCAGCACCACGGCACTGGGGCCGCCGTCCCGCGCCAGTTCGATGCCCGCATCCAGCAGCGCACGGCGCAGGTCGCCGTGGCGGTAGGTGCTGCGCGCGGGCGGCAGGCTTTCGGGAAC
Source organism: Variovorax boronicumulans (assembly GCF_009811375.1). Taxonomy (NCBI): domain Bacteria; kingdom Pseudomonadati; phylum Pseudomonadota; class Betaproteobacteria; order Burkholderiales; family Comamonadaceae; genus Variovorax; species Variovorax boronicumulans. Next base: position 35,701 of record NZ_BKDH01000001.1, on the reverse strand, counting down.
GTTGTTGAGCTTCATCGCGACTCCATGTGGACACCGTCCATTATCTCTGCTATTCTTTGTGGACGGTGTACACAAAGTAATTCCATTGTTTTCGCGCAGACCCGTTGTGCCCGTGAACCAACCGAAAGGAAACGCCATGAAAGTCCAGTCTTACCTGTCCTTCGAAGGTCGTTGCGACGAAGCGATTGCCTTCTACAAGAAGGCGCTCGGCGCCGAAGTCGTGCAGCTGATGCGCTACAGCGAGGCGCCGGCCACCGGCGGCCCCGAGGGCAACCCCGACGCCGGCTGCGCCGGCGGCATGCCCGGCCCTGACAAAGTGATGCATTCGGTCTTGCGCATCGGCCAGACCGAGCTCATGCTGTCCGACGGACGTTGCTCCGGCCAGGCCGAGTTCAAGGGAATCATGCTGTCGCTGTCGGCCGACAGCGACGCCGACGCCCGCAAGTGGTTCGACGCACTGGCCGACGGCGGCCAGGTGATGCAGCCGCTGATCCCGACCTTCTTCACCACCAGCTTCGGCATGCTCAGCGACCGCTTCGGCGTGGGCTGGCTGCTGGTGGCGGACCCGGCCGCCGCGTGATGCGCGGGGGCTCGTTCTTCACTCTTCCCACTCGCTTTTCTTCATCATGCTCAAGACCATCGTCCTCGCCGTTCTCGCGCTGATTGCCGCGCTGCTCATCTACGGCGCCACGCGACCCGACAGCTTCCGCGTCGAGCGCACCACGCGCATCGAGGCGCCGGCCGAAAAGATCTTTCCGCTGATCGACGACTTCCACCGCTGGAGCGCGTGGTCGCCCTACGAGAAGCTCGACCCGGCCATGAAGCGCAGCTACGGCGGCGCCGCCAGCGGCAAGGGCGCGACCTACGCCTGGGAAGGCAACAGCAAGGCGGGCGCGGGCACGATGGAAATCACCGAGTCGCAGCCGGCGTCGAAGGTTGCGATCAAGCTCGATTTCGTGAAGCCTTTCGAAGGCCACAACACGGCCGAGTTCACGCTGCAGCCGCAGGGCGGCGCCACGCAGGTCACCTGGGCCATGTACGGCCCGAGCCCCTACATGGCCAAGCTCATGGGCATCTTCTTCGACATGGATCAGATGATCGGCAAGGACTTCGAGGCGGGCCTGGCCAATCTGAAGAGCGCAACCGAAAAGTAAACGCCTCCTCCCCTCATCGACTCACCTCAATCATTCAAGGAACTCTCATGTCCCCCATCAACGCTTACCTCACGTTCGACGGCAACGCCGCCGAGGCCATGCGCTTCTACGAAAAGACGCTGCGCGGCACCATGCAGATGATGATGACCGTCGGCGAAGCGCCCGACACCGAGCAGATGCCGGCCGAGGCCAAGAAGCGGATCATGCATGCGTCGCTCACCTACGGCGACGGCATCCTCATGGCCTCCGACACCATGCCGGGCCAGCCCTTCGAAGGCATGAAGGGCTTCGGCGTGGCGCTCACGCTCGACACCGTGGCCGAGGCGCGGCGCATCTTCGACGCCTTCGCCGACGGCGGCTCGGTCGGCATGCCTTTCGAGAAGACCTTCTGGGTCGAAGGCTTCGGCATGGTGACCGACCGCTTCGGCACGCCGTGGCTCATCAACGGCGGCAAGGCGCTGGTCTGAGCACGGAGCCGCCTCTCTCTACTTTTTCCCTTCTTCGCAGGAAGCACCTTCCATGACCGAAACCCTCGACAACCGAAAGCGCTGGCTCGCCCTGATGGTGCTGTGCCTGGGCGTGCTGATGATCGTGCTGGACACCACGATCGTGAACGTGGCGTTGCCTTCGATCCGCACCGACCTCGGCTTTTCCGAGACGTCTCTGGTCTGGGTGGTGAACGCCTACATGCTGACCTTCGGCGGCTTCCTGCTGCTGGGCGGTCGGCTGGGCGACCTGTACGGCCACCGCCGCGTGTTCCTCGCGGGCCTGGTGCTGTTCACGCTGGCCTCGCTGGCCTGCGGGGTCTCGACCTCGCAGGGCCTGCTGGTGGCGGCGCGCGCGGTGCAGGGCCTGGGCGGCGCGGTGGTGTCGGCCGTGGCGCTCTCGCTGATCATGAACCTGTTCACCGAGCCGGCCGACCGCGCCAAGGCGATGGGCGTGTACGGCTTCGTGTGCGCGGGCGGCGGCAGCATCGGCGTGCTGCTGGGCGGCCTGCTCACGAGCACGCTGAGCTGGCACTGGATCTTCCTGGTCAACCTGCCGATCGGCGTGGCGGTGTACGCGCTGTGCGTGGCGCTGCTGCCCAACGCGCGCGGCCATGCGCACGGCGAGAAGCTCGACGTGGCCGGCGCCATCACCGTCACCTCGTCGCTGATGCTCGCGGTGTACGGCGTGGTCAACGGCAACGAGGCGGGCTGGGGCTCCACGCAGACGATGGGCCTGCTCGGCGCGGCCGTGGTGCTGCTGGTGGCCTTCATCGCCATCGAGGCGCGCGTGCAGCATCCGCTGATGCCGCTGGGCCTGTTCAGGCTGCGCAGCGTGTCGGTGGCCAACGTGGTGGGCGTGCTGTGGGCCGCGGCCATGTTCGCGTGGTTCTTCATCTCGGCGCTGTACATGCAGCTGGTGCTGCAGTACACGCCGATGCAGATCGGGCTGGCCTTCCTGCCGGCCAACGTGATCATGGCGGTGTTCTCGCTCGGCCTCTCCGCAAAGATCGTGATGCGCTTCGGCATCCGCAAGCCGCTGGCGGCGGGGCTGTGGCTCGCGGCCCTCGGGCTGGCGCTGTTCGCGCGCGCACCGGTCAACGGCAGCTTCGTGCTCGACGTGCTGCCCGGCATGGTGCTGCTGGGCCTGGGCGCGGGCATGGCCTTCAACCCGGTGCTGCTGGCGGCCATGAGCGAGGTCGACCCGGCCGACTCGGGCCTGGCCTCGGGCGTGGTCAACACCGCCTTCATGATGGGCGGCGCCCTGGGCCTGGCCGTGCTGGCCAGCGCCGCGGCGGCACGCACCACGGCCATGGCCACCGCCGGCGCGCAGACGCCGCTGGCGCTCACCGGTGGCTACAACCTGGCATTCCTGGTCGGCGCCGTGTTCGCGGCGGCGGCGGGTCTGATCGGGGTCCTGCTGCTTCGCCCGGCCGCGCCGGGACACACCCAGAACAACAACGAAGCAGCGTCGGCCCCGGGCGCGGCGGGCAAGACAGCGTCGCCGTGAACGCGACGGCGCCATGCAGCCCCCGCTTTTTCTTTTTCAACGTTTCTATCCCCTATTCAGGAGAACAGACATGGCTCGTTATGTAGACGGATTCATCGTCGCCATTCCCACCAAGAACGTCGAGGCCTACCGCAAGCTGGCGCGCAAGGCCGGCAAGGTCTGGATGGAGTACGGCGCGCTCGAGTACGTGGAGTGCATCGCCGACGACGTGAAGCCCGGCAAGCTCACGTCGTTCCCCCAGAGCGTGAAGCTCAAGGCCGACGAGACCGTGGCCTTCTCGTGGATCACCTACAAGTCGCGCAAGCACCGCGACACGATCAACAAGAAGGTCATGGCCGACCCGCGCCTGGAGGCCATGATGGACATGAAGAACCTGCCGTTCGACGGCAAACGCATGATCTTCGGCGGCTTCAAATCGATCGTCGAGCTCTGATGTTTTCTCAGGCCAAAAAGCCGTCGTAGACAAGCTTCAGGCCTGTCAACAGCATGCCCAGATAGACGAAGCGATAGAACCAAGTCGCATCGATGCGGCGTGCAATGCGGATGCCGATCCACACGCCCAGCGGTGCGATCGGCATCAGCACGAGCGAGGTGGCCAGCGTGCGAAAGTCGAGCAGGCCGAGCCACGCGTAGGGAATCCACTTGCTGAGATTCACCACGAAGAAGAAGTAGGCCATGGTCGCCGTGAACACCACGGGCTTGAGCTTCAGCGGGATCACGTAGGCATTGATCGGCGGCCCGCCCGCATGCGCGATGAAGCTGGTGAAGCCCGACACGGTCGTCAGCACCGCGCCCACCGCGCGCGACGGCAGCGGGTCGTTGGGCTTGGGCGGAAACAGCAGGCGCTGCGCCAGGAACACCAGCGTGAACACGCCCACGATGCCCGCCACCGTGTGGGCCGAGAGCACGCGAAACAGCAGCGTGCCGATCACCGTGCCGACCAGCCCGAACAGAACCAGGAACTTGAGCAGCGAGCGGTCGAAGTCGCGCCGGAACGCGGCCAGGCCGAGCAGGTCCATGAGCAGCAGCAGCGGCATCAGGATCGCCGCCGCCTGCGGCACGGTGACGGCCAGCGCCATCATCGGCACGGCCAGCGACCCGAACCCGGCGCCGAAGCCGCTCTTGCTGATGCCGAGCAGCAGCACGGCGGGGACGGCGACCGCGTAGAACGACGGGTCGGTGATGAGGGGAAAAACCATGGGGAAACCAGCAGCGCAGAAAAAAGCCCGCCAGGGGCAGGCGGGCCGTCCGGGAGCGTAGCAGGAAGCCCGGTTTCCTGCCGACGGCCCGCCCCGGCCGCGCCTCGCGGGACAACCCGCTTGACAGTGTTTTCGAGATTTATGACATTTATGATCATAAATACCCGAAACGCAGATGCCCCCTTCCCAACCCAAGCCTTCGCTCACGCGCGACAAGCGCGTGAAGCGTTCCGACCAGGTGGTCGACAACATCAAGCGCTGGGTCGTGCAGACCCAGCAACAGGTCGGCAACAAGCTGCCGCAGGAGAAAGAGCTGATCGAACAGCTCGGCGTGTCGCGCGGCACGGTGCGCGAGGCGCTGGCCGCGCTGCAGGTGCAGGGGCTGGTGGCGATCAGCACCGGCCCCAACGGCGGCGCCACGCTCACGCAGGCCTCGTACGAGCAGTGCCTGCAGGCGGTGTCGAACTTCCTGTACTTCCAGCCGGTCGACATCACGATGCTGTACGCGCTGCGGCGCGTGGTCGAGCCCGAGCTGGCCGCCAACGTGGCCACGCGCCTCACCGAGGCCGACCTGGCCGCGCTGGAGGCGCTGATCGGCCACAGCCACCCGGCGCACGGCGGCAGCGCCGACTGGAACGAGCGCCGCGAGGCCGACCTGCTGTTCCATGACCGCCTGGCCGAGGCCTGCAGCAGCCCCTTCCTGGCGCTGGTGTGCCGCCTGCTCAACGACGTGATCCGCCGCGTGATCATCGTGCGCAACGCGCTCACGGAGTTCGACCAGTTCGACGAGGAGATCGTCGACAGCCACACCGAACTGCTCGACGCGCTGCGCGCCCGCGACCCCGCGCGTGCGCGCGAGGTCATGCGCGTGCACATGGAACACGCCGAAGCCCTGGCCCTGGAGGCCGAATCCCGCGTCGACCGCGGCAGCCTGCTCATGAAGAAACCGACCGGCTGACGCCCGCGCGGCGCGCGCTGATCCGCGTCGCCGCCGCCTTCTTCCCTGCTCTCTCTTGCCTTCACCCCGGTCGCGCCGGGGTGCGGGGTTTCCTTTGCCTGAACTTTGCTCGAGACCTCCCATGACCGCATCCCCCGCCCTCTGGCAGCGCAGCGCCACCGACCTCGCCGGTGCCGTGCGCCGCCGCGAGCTGTCCTGCCGCGAAGTGACGACCAGCGTGCTCGCGCGCATCGCCGAACTCAACCCGCGCCTCAATGCCCTGGCCGAAGTGCTGGCCGACGAAGCCCTGGCCAGCGCCGACGCGGCCGACGCCCGCACCCTGCGCGGCGAAGCACTGGGCCCGCTGCACGGCGTGCCGGTGAGCATCAAGGTCAACGTCGACCAGGCCGGCCACGCCACCACCAACGGCGTGATCCCGCTCAAGGACCACATCGCCCGCGAAGACGCGCCGGTGGTGGCGCACTGGCGCAGCGCGGGCGCCGTCATCGTGGGGCGCAGCAACACCGCGACCTACTCGTCGCGCTGGTTCACCGACAACGGCGTGCACGGCCGCACGCTGAACCCGTGGGACGCGGCCATCACCCCCGGCGGCTCCAGCGGCGGCGCGGCCGCGGCGGTGGCCGCCGGCATGGGCGCGCTGGCGCACGGCAACGACATCGGCGGCTCGATCCGCTACCCCGCGTACGCCTGCGGCGTGGCCGGCCTGCGCCCCACCGCCGGCCGCGTGCCGGCCTTCAACCCGAGCGCCACGAGCGAGCGCGGCATCACGCCGCAGCTCATGTCGGTGCAGGGGCCGCTGGCGCGCAGCATCGCCGACCTGCGACTGGGCTACGAGGCCATGGCACGCCCCGACGCGCGCGACCCGAACTGGGTACCGGTGCCGCACGAGCTGCCGCGCCCCACCGGCCCGATCCGCGTGGCGCTGTTCAAGCGCGCGCCGGGCATCCCGGTCGACCCGGCCGTCACGCAGGCGCTGGACGACGCCGCGCGCTGGCTGCAGCAGGCGGGCTACGCGGTCGACGAAGCCGAGCTGCCCTGCTTCGGCGAGGCTGCGGCCCTGTGGCGCACGCTGATCGTGGACGACACCCGCCGCAACATCATCGCGGGCGTCGAGCAGCACGGCGACGACCTCATGCGGCGCAGCCAGCGCTACCTGCTCGAAGGCATGGCCGAGACCGACCGCGACGGTTTTCTCGACGCGCTCGCGCGGCGCCAGGCGCTGCTGCGCAGCTGGTCGGTGTTCATGCAGACCCATCCGCTGGTGCTGATGCCCGTGTCATGGCAGCGCCCCTGCCCGCAGGACGAAGACGTCGCCAGCCTGGAGCGCGCGCGCGCCCTCATCGACGCCCAGAGCCCGCTGCTCGCGACCGCCGCGCTGGGCATGCCCGGCCTCGCGGTGCCCACCGGCATGGCCGGCAGCGCGCCCATGGGCGTGCAGCTGCTCGCCTGGCGCTTCCGCGAAGACCTGCTGCTCGAGGCCGGCCAGGCGATCGAGGACGCGGCCCGCTTCACGCCGCTGGTCGCGCAGTGATCTTCCTTTTCCCGCTCTTCCAACGATTCCAACCACCCGGAGACTTTCGATGACCCCCTTCACTTTCCCCACCGGCCCCGCGCTCTCGCGGCGCGGCCTCATCCGCGCGGCAGCGGCCACGGGCCTGGGCGGCCTGCTGCCGTACGGCGCGAACGCGCAGCCGGCGGTCAACCGCCTGATCGTGCCCTTCCCGGCCGGCGGCCCGGCCGACTTCATGGGCCGGCTGCTGTCCGAAAAGCTCAAGGACGAGCTCGGCCGCCCGGTGATGGTCGACAACCGCCCCGGCGCCGGCACGCGGCTGGCGGCCGAGGTGCTGAAGAACAGCCCCGCCGACGGCACCACCATGCTGCTGGCGCCGGTCGACCCGATGTTCATCGGCCCCGCCATCTACGCCAACATGCGCTTCAACCCGGCCACCGACTTCAAGCCCGTGACCGACGTGAGCGGCATCCAGTTCGGCCTGGCCGTGAGCGCCGCCTCGCCGGTGAAAACGCTGGCCCAATTCGTCCAGGCCGCCAAGGCCAACCCCGACCAGGGCTCGATCGGCATCACCACCGTGGGCTCGCTGCTGCACTTCCTGGCGATGGACTTCGTGGCCCTGTCGCGCAGCGGTGCCACCCTGGTGCCCTACCGCGGCGGCGCGGCCATGGTCACCGAGCTGATCGGCGGCCAGGTGGCCTCGGGCATGGACGCCACCACCACCCTCACCGAGTACCACCGCGCAGGCAAGCTGCGCGTGCTGGCCGTGGCCGGCGACAAGCGCGCCGACGGCCTGCCCGACGTGCCGACCTTCGCCGAGTCGGGCTACCCGACGCTGGTGGCCTCGTCGCGCTACGTGCTGTACGCCCACGCCAACACCGCGCCCGCCACGCTGGCGCAGTGGAACCGGGCCGTGCGCAAGGTGCTGGCCCTGCCCGACGTGCGCGAAAAGCTCGGCCGCGTGGGCTACGACCTGCTGCCTGGCGCCTCGACCGAAGAGGTGGTGCGCTACACCGACGCGCTGGCCGCACGCTGGCTGCCGGTGATCAAGGCCTCGGGCTACAAGGGCGACTGAGGCCCGGCGGCAGCGACCCAACCGCCGAAAAGTGTGCGTAAACGCACCGACCGGCGGCGGCGGGGCTCTCACACTGGCATGGCAACCGCCGCAGTCCGCAGCGGCCTTCTTCCTTTTTTCTTCCACTCAAGGATTCGCCATGAACACCCAGGCTGCCCCGATCGCCTCCGCCGCTTCGGCGTCTTCCTCCTCGTCGTTCCTTGCCACGCCCGCCGCCCGCGACGACGCCGGCAAGCTGGTGCTGCGCGTGTCGGTCGGCGTGCTGATGCTGCTGCACGGCATCTTCAAGCTCTCGGCCGGCGTCGGCTTCATCAGCGGCATGCTGGCCAAGGCCGGCCTGCCGGGCGGGCTGGCCTACCTCGTGTTTGTGGGCGAGATCGTCGCGCCGCTCCTGATGATCGCGGGCCTGTGGACGCGCGCCGCCGCCGCCGTGGTGGTGATCAACATGCTCTTCGCCTTCGGCCTCGTGCACATGGCCGACCTGTTCGCGCTGACCAAGCAGGGCGGCTGGGCGCTGGAACTGCAGGGCCTGTACCTGTTCGGCGCGCTGAGCGTGGCCCTGATGGGCGCCGGCCGCTACAGCGTGGCCGGCCCGAACGGCCGCTGGAACTGATCTAGTCCCCGCGCACCTGCGACACCATCAGCGCCAGGCGCTCGGCATCGGCCACCACCAGCGCCTTGCCGTCCTTGCGCAGCACGCCGCCGCGCACCAGCGTGTTGAGTTCGCGGGTCACCTGCTCGCGGTTGGTGCTGATCTGGCTGGCCAGCGCCGCGTGCTTGGGCGCGGGCTCCAGCCGGGCCTCGTTGCCGTCGATGCCCGCCTCGCGCGCCAGGCGCAGCAGCTCGGCATGCAGGCGGTTCTGCACGCCCAGCGTACTCAGGTCGATCACCCGTTCCGACAGCTGCCGCACCAGCGCGGCCAGCCGCTGCATCACGCGCTCGGCCACCAGCGGCTCCTCGCGCAGCAGCGTCAGGAAGGCGGCGCGGTCCAGGCTGGCAACCACGCAGGGTTCGAGCGTGACCACGTCGGCCGAACGCGGGCCGCCGTCGAGCGCCGCAATGTCGCCGAAATGCGCGCCGGCCTCCGAATCGCGGAAGGTCACCTGCCGGCCGTTGGCCGCGTAGGTCGTCACGCGCACGCGGCCCGACACCAGCAGGAACACCTCGCCCTGCAGGTCGGCGCGCAGCATCAGCGGCTTGCCGGCCGCCACGCTGTGCCACAGGCACTGGCGTGCCAGATGGTCGAAGCGGTCGTCGGAGAGGCCTTCGAGCAGCGCGATGCGGCGCAGCGCGAGGCTGGAGCGGGGGGTGGGTTCGGGTAGGGCCATGCCGGTGGTCATCGAAGCGCGCGCATTATGCTCGGGTGCCGCTTCGAACCCGTTCATGGACAGACGTTCCCCTCCTTCCCCTTTTTTGCTGAGAACGCCGACACGGCGCAACCTCCGCTGGGCGAGCGGGCTGGTGCTGATGGCCTACATCACGGCGCACCTGCTGAACCATTCGCTGGGCATCGTCTCCTTCGCCGCGGCCGAGACCGTGCTGCGCGGCGTGCAGAAGTTCTGGCACAGCCTGCCCGGCACGCTGCTGCTGTACGGCGCCGCCCTCACCCACCTCGTGCTCGCCGTGGCCGCCCTGTGGGAACGCCGCACCCTGCGCATGCCGCCGCTCGAAGCCCTGCGCGTGCTGCTGGGCTTTGCGCTGCCGCTGCTGCTGGCCACCCACCTCACCGCCATGCGCGGCGCCTGGCTGGCCTACGGCATCGAGGGTTCGTACGTGCGCGTGGTCTGGGGCCTGTGGGACCTGGCCGGCGCGGGCGCGCAGCTGGGCATGATGCTCGCCGCCTGGGCCCACGGCTGCCTCGGCCTGCACTTCGCGCTGCGCGTGCGCCCGCTCTACCGGCGCCTGTTCGCGCCGCTGCTCGCCGTGGCCGTGCTGCTGCCGGTCACCGCCGCGATGGGCTTCGTCTCGATGGGGCGCGAGTTCCAGTGGACCGGCGTGCCGCCCGTCGTGCTGCCGACGCCCGAACAGGGCCGCGCGCTCAACACCGCCGAGACCAACATCAAGCTCTATTACGCCTTGGCGCTGCTGGCCCTGCTCGCGGCCTACGCGGCGCGCAGCCGTCTGGCCCGACGCGCGCGTGGCGCCACCGTGGCGCTGCGCTACCCCGACCGCACCGTGCACGTGCCGCCCGGCTGGAGCGTGCTCGAAGCCAGCCGCTCGCACGGCATCGCGCATGTGTCGATCTGCGGCGGGCGCGCGCGCTGCTCCACCTGCCGCGTGCGCGTGGGCGGCGCGCCCGAACACATCGGCACGCCGGGACGTGACGAGCAGCGCACGCTCGAACGCGTGCGCGCCCCGCACGACGTGCGGCTGGCCTGCCAGCTGCGCCCGCGCGGCAGCATCGAGGTGACGCCGCTGTTCGCGCCGCTGCCGCGCGAAGGCCGGCCCGCGCCGGTCGGCCGCTTCGGGCACGAGCGCGACGTGGCGATTTTGTTCGTCGACCTGCGGCGCTGGTCGGGCCTGTCGGAACGGCAGTGGCCCTTCGACCTGGCCTACGTGCTCGACCGCTACTTCGCCATCGTCGGTGCTGCCGTGCGCGAGAGCGGCGGCGTGCCCAACCAGTTCATCGGCGACAGCGTGATGGCCATCTTCGGCCTGGAGAGCGACCTGCCCACCGCCTGCCGGCAGGCCCTGCACGCCACCCAGCTCATCGGCGAACGCATGGACGCATGGAACGTCGACTTCCAGGCCCAGTTCGGCCAGCACCTGGACTTCGGCATGGGCCTGCACGCCGGGCGCGCGGCCGTCGGCGAGGTCGGCTACCTCGAGACCACCACCTTCACCGCCATCGGCGAAGTGGTCAACACCGCAAGCCGCCTGCAGGACCATTCGAAGACCGCTTCGGCGCGGCTCGTGGTCTCGCAGTTCGCGGCGCAACAGGCCGGCGCCGAAGAATCGCTGGGCCCGGTCGACACGCTGAACGTGCGCGGGCGCTCCGAACCGCTGGCCGTGATGTATTCACGCGCCGCAAAAGCGGCCTGAGCATCACCTGCCGGATTCGGTGCGCAAACGCACAGCGCCTTCCGTGATGCGGTTTCACACTGCAGCTTGTGGCAACGACGACTGTCCGCCGCCCACAGACTCAAGGGAAATCTCATCATGAACAGCAAGCAACTCCTCGCCATTTCCGCCGCCGCCTTCGCCCTGCTGGGCACCATCGGTGCGGCCCACGCCGAAACCTACGAAGGCGTGCACGCCATCACCTCGGCCGCCAGCCGTGCCGACGTGCGCACCCAGGCCGTCGCCGCCGCGCGCAATGGCAACGAATACTCCGACGCCGCCGCCGAAGGCACCGTCGCCGTGACCTCCACGCTCGACCGCCAGGCCGTGCGCGACCAGGCCGTGGCCGCTGCCCACAACCCGCTGCAAAGCCTGGACCGCCGCGCCTTCTACCGCGACGAAGTGCCCTCCGCCTACAAGAAGCCGGCCGTGAGCTTCACGCGCCAGGCCGGCCTGTAATCACGACGCCACCTGCACCCGCGCCGCGCGCGGGCCTGCAGCTTCGGTGATCGTGAAGCGCACCGGCAGGAAGCGCTCGATCACCGCGCAGTTCGTGCGCGTGTGCGGGGTCACTTCGCTGCAGGTGAACGCGCCCGACTGCCCCGGTTGCCGGAACACCGCCAGCGCCAGCAGCAGCGCCAGCTGATCGGCCAGGTGCGGCCCCACGGCCGCGTCCTCGTGCTTCTGGAAGGCACGCACTTCCTTCACGAGGCCGTGCGCCACCTGCTCCGCGCTCAGCGTCTTCTCGCCGAAGGCCGTGAACACCTCGGTGAGGTGCGCGTAGGCGAGCGTCACCAGCAGTGCATTGCCCGGACCTTCGTTCTGGCGCGTCGGCACCGTGCGCAGTTGCTCGGCCTGCGCCGACCAGCCCATCGCCGCCCCCACCGTTTCGAGTTCGCGCGCCGCCACATGGCGCGGCAGGCCGGGCGCCAGGCACTCCGCATGGCCCGCGCGCAGCTCACCACGCGACAGCAGGTCGAAGGCCTGCAGCCGCGCACCTTCCGCCGCCGGCACGATCGTCGCGTCCACCTCGCCGCCGCCGGCCGGGTAGAAGCCGCAACGGCGCAGCACGAGCTGCAGGTCGCCGCCGAGGCGACGCACCAGCGGCGCGAACGCGCGCTCCAGGAAGTGGAACGGCGGCGCCATCGGGTTGTGCGTGCCACCGCTCAGCCGCAGCCGGCTCACCTGACCCGCGGGTTGCAGCAGCAGCGGCGGCAGCACGGTCTGCAGCACCAGCATGCAGCTGCCCGCACCGGCGATCGCAAAGCGGTAGTCGCCCGCGCGCACCGGCCCCGGCACGAAGCGCAGCGACTGCGAACCCAGCTCGGCGCCATCGACCTGCGCGCCGCTGATCTGCGCCGCCGCGTGCACGCACGCCAGGTGCTGGCGCATCAGGCCCGGCTTGGCCCGGCCCGCGCGGATCTTCGCGATGGCCAGCGGCCGGCCCGTGACCATCGACAGCGCTAGGCCGGTGCGCAGGATCTGGCCACCGCCTTCGCCTTGGGAGCCGTCGAGTTCGACGGCATCGAGTGCTCGTTGTTCTTCTTGTGCTTCCGTCATCGGGAAAGTCTTTCTCTCTTGTTCAGTCGTGTGTCGTTGTTCTTGTTCGCGCGGTTCCGAGCCGGCAAGCGCGGCAGCGCACCGCCGTGCTGTGGATGCTGCCGAGCGCCACCTCGTACCACCACTTCTGCTGCTTGGCCGTCCACACCTCTTGCGCCCCGCAATCGCGGCAGGTGAACGCCTTGTCGACGTAGAAGGTGGGCAGCGGGCCGTAGGTGTTGTTGTGCGCGGCCAGCAAGGCCGTGTCGGCCGCGACCATGCCTTCGGCACGCAGCAGGCGTGCATCGGCCTGGCGCTGCTGCAGTGCCACGGCGCGCGCAGCGCGTTCGAGGCGGTACGCCTTGATTTCGGCGCGGCGTTGCTTGTTGCTTTTCATTTTTCTTTGAACCTCCGCAATACGTCGCTACGAAGGCAGGCCGGTCTCCCGATCCCCTCCTATAGCTCTTCCACTGTCACGATACCTTCGCCCGCAGCGAGTTGAACGATGCTGCCCAACACCTGTCGTGCAAAGTTGGTGTTCGCAAGCAGGCAGACCACAAAGCCATCCGCCTCGATGCTGACCACGGCCTGCGCCCATTCCGAAGGCGTCGACGGCGGCGCCGGATAGAAATCCGCGCGCTCGCCCTCGACGTTCAGATGGCCGCCGATGCCTGCCTTCCTGCAGATGCCTTGCGCGACTTCGCGCGACGGCAATGCAACCTTGACGCGGTACTCGATGCCCACGGTCAACCCTTCACACAGACCACCTGCTTGAGCGTGTAAACCACCTCCACCAGGTCCTTCTGCGCCTCCATCACCGCGTCGATGTCCTTGTAGGCCATCGGGATCTCGTCGATCACGTCGGCATCCTTGCGGCATTCGACGCCTTCGGTCGCGGCGATCTGGTCGGCGACGGTGAAGAGCTTCTTGGCCTTCGTCCGACTCATCTTCCGGCCCGCGCCGTGGCTGCAGCTCATGAAGCTCTCGGGGTTGCCCTTGCCGCGCACGATGTAGCTCTTGGCGCCCATGCTGCCGGGGATGATCCCCAGCTCGCCGAGCTTCGCGCTCACCGCGCCCTTGCGGGTCACGAGCACGTCCTGCCCGAAGTGCGTCTCGCGGCTCACGTAGTTGTGGTGGCAGTTCACCGCTTCCACGTGCGCCTCGAAGGGCTTGGTGATGACCTTGCGCGCGGCCGCGACCACGCGCTGCATCATCACTTCGCGGTTCGCCCGTGCGAACTTCTGGGCCCAGCCCACGGCACGCACGTAGTCGCCGAAGTACCGGGCGCCTTCCTCGAAGTACGCTAGGTCCTGGTCGGGCAGGTTGCGCTGGTGCAGCTGCGCGTCCTTCTTCGCGAGTTCGATGAAGTGCGTGCCGATGGCGTTGCCCACGCCACGCGAACCCGAGTGCAGCATGAACCACACGGCGCCCGCTTCGTCGAGGCACACCTCGATGAAGTGGTTGCCGGTACCCAGCGTTCCCAGGTGCTTGTGGTTGTTCGTGTTCTTGATGCGCGGGTGGTCCTCGCAGATCAGCTCGAACTCGTCCACCAGCTTCGCCCACGCCGCATCGGTTTCATCGGGCGGCGTTTCCCACGAACCCTTGTCGCGGCCCATGCGCTTGGGGTTGCTTCCGTGCGGCACGGCCTTCTCGATCGCCGAACGCAGCGGGCCCAGGTTGTCGGGCAGGTCGCGCGCGTTGAGCGTGGTCTTGCAGGCCATCATTCCGCAGCCGATGTCCACGCCGACGGCGGCGGGGATGATGGCCTTGAAGGTCGGGATCACCGAGCCCACGGTCGCACCGATGCCGTAGTGCACGTCGGGCATGGCCGCGATGTGCTTGAACACGATGGGCAGGCGCGCGGCGTTCTCGAGCTGCTTCTGAGCTTCGTCTTCCACAGGCACGCCGTTGGTCCACATCTTCACGGGGACGCCGTTCGCGACTTCATGCAGTTTGTAGTTCGTCATTTTTCTTTCCTCTGTCTATCTATTCTTCACACTCGTTGGTGGACACGGCGGGATTCGAACCCGCATCAATACGGCGACCGTGGTGTTTGAATCCAGCGGCCCAGTCGACGATTGGAAACGCGCGCCAGTGACAGACCCGTCATCGGAGCCAGCACCTGCATCCTCAACCTTGCTCGTCGACCGACTTGCCCGCCGTACCTGGTCTTACCCAGGCTGCCGGCAATTTCAAACATTTTTGGCAGTGGCGCTCCCTTCTGTGCCTGCGTGCCCGTGTGTCTCTCTTTTCTCTACTGCTCAGGACCCGTTCGGCCGCAGCGTCACGAGTCCGTTGAGCACCTGGTCCAGGCCGCCGACCACCGAGATCTTGTCGATGCGCTCGGCCACGCGTTCCAGCGTCTCGAGTTCCTTCATGCGCAAGGCGACGGGGTTGCCCTCCATCACCTTGGCGGTGTTCAACAGCGAGCGCGTGGCCGCGGTTTCCTCGCGGCGGCGGATCACGTTGGCCTGGGCCGACTTCTCGGCCTCCACCACCTGCGCGAGGATGGTCTTCATCTCGCCCGGCAGGATGATGTCCTTCACGCCCACGCTCTCCAGCACCAGGCCCGAACCCTCCAGCCGCTCACGCACCTGCACCAGCACCGTCTGGTCGATGGCGGACTTGTTCTCCAGCAGCGCGTCGAGCGTCTGCTCGCCCACCGCCGCGCGCAGGCCGAACTGCAGCTCGCGGTACACATGCTCGGCCGGCTTGGGCATCTGCGCCAGGGCTTGGCGCACATCGGCGAAACGCCACACCGCCGACAGGTTCAGCCGCAGCCCCACCTTGTCGCGGGTCAGGATTTCCTGGCCGCTCACTTCGGCGATCTGCGAGCGCAGGTCCACGCTCGTCACCGCCACTTGCCGGTTGAAGCGCCAGAAGCCGTGGTTGCCCGGTGGCAGCAGCGCCTGCATCTGGCCTTCGAGGGTCAGCACGCCGGCATGGAACTCGGGCACCTGCACCAGCAGCACGCCTTCGAGCCCCTGCACCGCACGCGGACGCAGCGCCACGCTCTGCAGCTTGGCCAGCAGCTCGGCCGGCAGGCGTGCATCGGCGGCCACGTCGATCACGTCGACGCGCTGCTCGCGCAGGCCGCGCCAGTAGAGCTTGCGGGTGGCGGGCGGCAGCACCTGCACCAGCACGCCGTCTTCATGGCGCAGGCCGACCTCGGTCTCACCCAGCGACACCTGCACGAACTCGCGCTGCACCAGCTGCGGCTCGCGCGCCAGGAAGTAGTCGGCCAGCTCGTGCTCGAAGGCCGGCTCGGCCAGCGAGAAGCGCTCGAGCTGCACGGTGTCGAAGCCCGTGAACACGCGGTGCTTGCCAGCGGCATACAGGCCCTCGAAGTCGCCGTTGCGCAGCAGCAGCACGCGTTCGTTCTTCTTCACGGTGAATTGGGTGAATCCCAGCATTTTTTCTTCCTCTCTCTTCTTCTTCGTTGCGGTTGTCGTTCGTTGTTCGTCTACGTTTCGTATCGGGGCCCACGAAGGGCAGGCGGCGGGCACCGTGGCTTGCGAGGTCAGCAACGCAGCGGTCGACGGGTCGGTGCGGTGGCACGGCCTTTTTTGGCTGCGCCATCGCCTCCTTCTGCGTCGATGGCTGCATGCGGTTCCTGGCAGAACGCGCGATGCGCAAGCCGCCTGCACTGGCACGGTGTCGCTCGGCCGGGCCCTGCCCTGCGCCTCGCTCCGGTGTGCCGGGGCGGTGGGGCTTTCGCCCCCATCAAAGCGGCGGTGCGAACACCGCCGAAGGTTGTTTGCGGGAATCGAACCCGCCACGCCGCGTGGTTAGCACGGTGCTCCACCATGAGCAGACTGGATCAAGTCCAGTGACCAGCACAGTTCAACAGCGGCATACCGCGGACCCAAGAACAGGTCTGGCCTGCGGCACCGGGCCGCTTTCATGCGGCACCTGGGAGCGGATGAACTGCATCCGGACAGACTCTCTATTGCAGCGAGCGTGCCAACTTGCGCGCACGGCGCCTGGAAACACGGTGACGGTGATGCAAGTCATTGACCGAAAAGGGGAATTTCTTCTTCATCCGGTGTGAAACGACGCCCACCCCTTGCTAGCATTCAGATAATTTCTAGAAATTCAGCTAGTCTTTTATCCATGAAACCCATCGTCGTCATCGGTTTTCTCGGCACCCAGCTCGATGCCGGCCAGGGCGCGGGCCGCTGGAACAAGTGGCGCCCCACGGTCTCGCTCGCGCAGCACGACGACATGGTGGTGGCGCGCATCGAGCTGCTGCACACGCGCAAGCACACGGCGCTGGCCGAGCTGGTGAAGGCCGACATCGCCGCCGTGTCGCCCGAGACCACCGTCCACCTCGTGCCCTTCGACCTCGAAGACCCGTGGGACTTCGGCGAGGTCTACACGCGCCTGTACGACTGGGCGCGCGCCTACCCCTTCCAGCCCGAGCGCGAGCAGTACTGGACGCACATCACCACCGGCACGCACGTGGCGCAGATCTGCATGTTCCTGCTGTCGGAATCGCGCGTGGTGCCGGGCGTGCTGGCCCAGACCTCGCCGCCGCGCAAGCAGCGTCAGGGCGACGCCGGCAAGGTCGCGCTGATCGACCTCGACCTGTCGCGCTACGACCCGATCGCGCGCCGCTTCGACGCCGACCAGCGCGACGCGGTCGCCTTTTTGAAGAGCGGCATCGCCACGCGCAACGCGCGCTTCAACGCACTCATCGACGAGATCGAGCGCGTGGCCGTGCGCTCGCGCGCGCCCATCCTGCTGGTGGGGCCGACGGGCGCGGGCAAGTCGTTCCTGGCGCGGCGCATGTTCGAGCTGAAGCAGGCGCGCCACCAGGTGACGGGGCCGTTCGTCGAGGTGAACTGCGCCACGCTGCGCGGCGACGGCGCGGCGTCCACGCTGTTCGGCCACAAGAAGGGTTCGTTCACCGGCGCGGCGAGCGACCGCGCAGGGCTGCTGCGCACCGCACACCAGGGCGCGCTGTTCCTCGACGAGATCGGCGAGCTGGGCCTGGATGAACAGGCGATGCTGCTCAAGGCCATCGAGGAAAAACGCTTCTTCCCCGTGGGCGCCGACAAGGAAGTGGAGAGCGACTTCCAGCTCATCGCCGGCACCCACCGCGACCTGCGCCGCGACGTGGCGCAGGGGCGCTTTCGCGAAGACCTGTTCGCGCGCATCAACCTCTGGACCTACGACCTGCCCGGCCTCGCGCAGCGGCCCGAGGACATCGAGCCCAATCTCGACCACCTGCTGGCCCTGCACGCGGCCGAGAACCACCGCGTGGTGCGATTCAACGCCGAGGCGCGCACGGCCTACCTGCGCTTTGCGCAGAGCAGCGAGGCGATCTGGCGCGGCAACTTCCGCGACCTCTCGGCCAGCGTGACGCGGCTCGCGACGCTGGCCGACGGCGGGCGCATCGCGGTCGCGCTGGTCGAGGCGGAGATCGCGCGGCTGCGCTGGCTGTGGAAGCACGAGGGCACGGGCGCTTCAGTGGCGGCGGACGATGAGGTCGACCTGGAAGCCTTGCTCGGCGAAGAGAAGTTCGCGGCGCTCGACCTGTTCGACCGCCTGCAGCTCGAAGCGGTGGTGCGCGTGTGCCGGCCGGCGCGCAGCCTGTCGGAGGCGGGGCGCCAGCTGTTCCAGGCCTCGCGGACGCAGCGCAGCGTGGTGAACGATGCGGACCGGCTGCGCAAGTACCTGGCCAAGATGGGGCTGGACTGGGGCCGGATTTCAACGCTTGCGAAGCACTGAGGAGAACCTGTCCATGTTCGACTTCTTGAAGAAAGCCCCCAAGGAAGAGCCAGCCAGGAGGGCGTCGCCCGACCATTCCGCCGTCGAGATCAACGACGCCAGGTTGCGCACCGGCAAGGAACTGCGCGCGGTCTTGTACCTGTACGGGGACAGCACGTACATCGTCTCCTCGACCACGAGCATTGCCGAGACCGGCACGCCCATCGTGCTCGACGCATCGGCGCCCGACGACCAGATCGGGCTGGCGATCTGCGACAAGCTGCTGGATGCCTGGCAGCACGATCTGGGAGACCTTCGAGCTCACAAGCAGGACGACTGGCAGGTGCTCAAGGCCTCCGGCGCCAAGACCGGCAGGCAGTTCAACGAGAACGCCCTGTACATGGTCATCGAGACCATCAACAGCGCCATCCGCTTCCAGATGCGCTACCGGGTCACCCTGGAGCCGGACTTCCATGCAGGCGCCGTCTTGTCGAATGGGGTGGAACACGAACAGATCGGCATCACCGTCCGACGGCTGGTGGTCGCCGCGAAAGCACTGCGGGAGGCCGACTTCTTTTGAGGCAGAAGGAGCCTTCATCGCCGCGTTTTCCGGGAGCGAATCGGAGCATCGATGGGCTATCCTCCGCCCGATGCCCATCTCCGCATTCGCCGTGAAGGTCCCCGCGGCTGAACCCATCGCCGCAGACCTTCGCCGCCGCTTCGACCCCACCGTGGCGCTCGGCGTGCCCGCCCACATCACGCTGCTCGTTCCTTTCATGGGCCCCGCGTTGATCACCGACGAGGTGCTCGCCCGTGCGCGGCGCGTGCTGCAACGCACGGCGCTGTTCTCGTTCGTGCTCGGCAAGGTCGGACGCTTTCCCGAGACCGCTTACCTCGCACCGGAGCCCGCTGCGCCGTTCATCGAAATGACGCGCGCGCTGGTGAAAGAGTTTCCCGACTTCCCGCCGTACGACGGCGCGCACGACGACATCGTTCCGCATCTGTCGGTGGCGCACGGCAACGCGCTGCACGCGGAAGAAGCGGCCATCGAGCTGCAGGCGCGGCTGCTTGCGTCGGGGCCGGTGCAGGCGCGCTGCACGGAGGTCGTGCTCATCGAGAACGCGTCGGGGCAGTGGTTGGACATGCATGTCTTTCAGTTGCCGAGAGCCGCTACCTGATCCAGGCCGGCAGCAGCCAGGACTCGATTCACCCGAACAAGGAACCTGCATGGGCCTCGAAGCACTGATCATTCCGGGCCTCTGGCTCGGCGCCGCCCTTACCGCGTACTACCTCTATCTTTGCTGTCGCTCGACCTCTCGTCCGTTCGCCGTTTCCACACTGATCGCCGCGATGTTTCTTGCTTCGCTGATTGCTGGCTCTGGCGGCAGGCCTGACTTTTTTTGGCGCGATTTCTTCATGGTCTATGTACCTGGCTTGCTTGCGTTCGGCCTGCACGCGCTTTGCATCAACCTCTTGCTGAAGTTCTCCAACCGACAGACTCCCCCACCGGAAACGCCGCCATCGCGCCGCATATGACCAGAACCGCGACACCCACGCGCCGCTGGTGGCAGCTGCCGCTCGCCGCGCTGCCGCTCTTGCTGCTCGGCGGCTGCGTGCAGTCGATGTTCTATTACCCCGACCGCGTGCGCTACGAAATGCCCGACGCGCTGGGCCTGCGCTACGAGAACGTGCGCTTCACCAGCGCCGACGGCACGCGCCTGAGCGGCTGGTTCATTCCCGCCGCGGGCCGGGCGGACCCGAAGACGGCGAAGGGCACGGTGGTGCACTTCCACGGCAACGCGCAGAACATGAGCAGCCACTGGCGTTTCGTCGCATGGCTGCCCGCGCAGGACTACAACGTCTTCGTGTTCGACTACCGCGGCTATGGCGAATCGGACGGCGAACCCGAACCCCGGGGCGTGTTCGAGGACTCGAACGCCGCGCTCGACCATGTGCGTGCCCGCGCGGATGTCGATGCGTCGCGGCTGTTCGTCTTCGGGCAGAGCCTGGGCGGCACGAACGCGATCGCGGCCGTGGGCTCGGGCAACCGGGCCGGCGTGAAGGCGGTGGCGATCGAGTCGACCTTCTATTCGTACCGCTCGATCGCCAACGACAAGCTGCCGGGCGCCGGCCTGCTGGTGCGCGACGACTACGCGGCCTCGAAATTCGTCGCGGCCATCGCACCGATTCCGCTGCTGCTGATCCACGGCACGGCCGACGCGGTGATTCCGCACGGCCACTCGCAGCGCCTGCTGGCCGATGCGAAAGAACCCAAGCAGCTGATCGAGGTGTCGGGCGCCGGCCACCTCGAACCGATGGCGGCGCCGCGCTTCGGCACGACGTACCAGCAAGCCCTCACCACCTTCTTCGACAGCGCCCCGGCGCTGCCTGCCCGCCCATGAAACACTTCGACGAAGCCGCCACCGCCGCCCCCCTGAGCTTCGAGCGGCTGGTGCCCGCGCTGCGCGCCGCCTTCGCGGCCGAGGCGCAGGTGCCGCCGCGCCACGTGCACAGCATCGAGACCGGCGGCGACGCGGCCACGCGCGGCACGGTGCTGATCATGCCGGCGTGGAGCGACGCGGGCTTCCTGGGCATCAAGACGATCAACATCTTTCCGGGCAACGGTGCGCGCGGCCTGCCCGGGCTGCACGCGACCTACGTGCTGTACGACGCGCGCACCGGCGTGCCGCTGGCGATGATGGACGGCAACGAGATCACGGCGCGGCGCACGGCGGCCGCCTCGGCGCTGGGCGCTTCGTTCCTGGCGCGCGCCGATGCGCGCAAGCTGCTGGTGCTGGGCACCGGCCGCATCGCGCGCATGCTGCCCGCCGCGCACGCAAGCGTGCGGCCCATTGACGAGGTGTGGGTGTGGAACCACCGGCCCGAGGGCGCCGAGGCGCTGGCCGAGCAATGGCGCAGTGAAGGATGGAACGCGCAAGCGGCCGGCACCGACCTCGAAGCGGCCGTGCGCAGTGCCGACATCGTGAGCTGCGCCACGCTGGCGACCACGCCGCTGGTGCGCGGCGAATGGCTGGCGCCGGGCGTGCACCTGGACCTGATCGGCAGCTTCACGCCCGCGATGCGCGAAGCCGATGTGCACTGTTTCGATGGCACGCGCACCTTCATCGACACGCCCGAGGCGCTGCAGAAGGCCGGCGACCTGCTCGATGCGATCGCGGCCGGTACCCTGCGCGCCGACGCGGTGCAGGGCACGCTGGCCGAGCTGTGCCGTGGCGCACGGCCCGGGCGCACGGGCGATGCCGAGCGCACGGTGTTCAAGGCCGTGGGCAGCGCGCTCGAAGACCTGAGCGCGGCGACGCTCGTGTGGCAGGCGCGCACGGACCCCTGAGGCCCGCGCCGCCCGCCATCAACCTCAGAACGTCACGTTCGCCGACAGCCAGATCGTGCGTCCGGCCGGCGTGGTGCCCGCCACCGAGGCACCGCCCTGGAAGTACTCGTTGACCCAGGCCGAGGTGCCCGCCAGGTTCACCTGCTGGAACTTGCGGAAGTCCTTGTTGAACAGGTTGTTGATGTTGGCGTTCAGGCGCACGTTCTTCGACACCTGGTAGGAGCCACCGAGGTGGAACAGGTGGTACGCCTTGATGTCGCCCACCGCGCGGTAGATCGCCAGGTTGTTGCCCGTGAGCCGCGCCGGGTCGCCGGTGAAGCGCGGGCTCTTGCCGCGGTACTCGCCGCGCAGCCAGAAGCGCCACTTGGCGTCGGGGTTCCAGTCGAGCTGCGCGTGCAGCAGGTGGCGCGCGGTGTCGGCCAGCTTGCCGTTCTTCACGCCGCCTTCGATCACTTCGCTGTCGGTCCAGGTGTAGCCCGCCTTCAGGCCCCAGGCCTTGGTGAGCTGCACGCGGCTGCTCAGCTCCATGCCCCAGGTCTTGGCCTGGTCGACGTTGACCGAGTAGTTGGCGGTCGGGTCGACCACGCAGCTGGAGATGCGCGCCACGCTGCAGTCGCCGCCGCTGGCGATCTTGTCCTTCACCTTGTTGTGAAACAGGGTCGCCGAGGCGGTCAGGCCCTTCTGGTTGTTGAACAGCGCCGACAGCTCGGTGCTGGTGCTGGTCTCGGGCTTGAGGTTCGGGTTGCCGATGTTGAGCGTGGCGCCCTGGCCGCTCACGCCGCTGATGCCGTCGATCAGCTGGTTCAGGCGCGGCGCGCGAAAGCCCTTGCTCACGCCGCCCTTGAAGGTCCACTGCGGCGTGGCGTCCCAGACCAGGTAGCCGCGCGGGCTCACGTGGCCGCCGAAGGCGCTGTGGTGGTCGTAGCGACCGCCCAGCGTGGCGGTGAGGCCGGGCGCGAGGCGCCATTCGTCTTCGGCGAACAGCGCCCACATGGTCTGGCTCTGCGAGCGGGGCAGCAGGCCGTCGACCAGCTTGGCGTCCCACCACTGGCCGCCGACGGTGAGCACGTGGGCATCGCCCACGGGCGCGACGAGCTTGCTGTCGAGCACGAGGTTGGTGGTCTTGAGTTCGCGCGCGCGGCCGCGGTCGGCTTCGTTCAGCCAGTACACGGTGCGGCGGGCCGCGGCATTGCGCGGGATGGCGCCGCCGGGAATCGTGCGGCCGACGGTCTCGGTGGTGGTGTGCATCAGGCTGCTTTCCACGGTGCCGAAGCCCAGGCGCCCGGTGTGGCCGATGGCGACCTGGTCGCGGTTGAAGCGCAACGCGTCCAGGTAGCCCGGCGGGTTGTTGCCGGTGCGGTTGGGCGCGGCGGCGTCGCGCGTGCCCAGGCGGCCGTCTTCGTTGTCGTACCAGCTGCGGCCCGATTCCACGTCGAGCCAGATGTCGTGCTGGCGGTTGGGCGTGAGCATCAGGCGCCCGCCCACGCTGTGCTGGCGGCTCTCGGCGGGCGCGGGGTTGCGGGCCGTCGCGGGTTGCGCCTGGCCGGGGGCCAGCACCCAGTCGGCGGCTTCGCGGCGGTAGATGTTGCCGCGCAGGGTCAGGCCCAGCAGGTCGGTGGCGACGGGGCCGCTCAGGTAGACGCTGGAGCGCGTCTGCGAACCCCACTCGCTGTCCTGCGGGATGCCGGTTTCCATCGTGACCTGACCGCCCCATTCGCGCGCCACCTTGCGCGTGATGATGTTGACCACGCCGCCCATGGCGTCGGAGCCATACAGCGTCGACATCGGGCCGCGGATGACCTCGATGCGCTCGATGGCCGCCAGCGGCGGCATGAAGCTGGTGTGCGCGGCGCCGAAGCCGTTGGGCGTCACGTCGCCGGCCACGTTCTGGCGGCGGCCGTCGATGAGGATCAGCGTGTAGTCGCTGGGCATGCCGCGGATCGAGATGTCCAGGCCCCCGGTCTTGCCGGTCGAGCCGCCCACGTCGATGCCTTCGACGTTCTGCAGCGCCTCGGCCAAGTCGCGGAACTGGCGCGTTTCCAACTCCTGGCGCGTGATCACCGAAATGGACGCGGGCGCGTCCTTGAGTTCCTGCTCAAAACCGGTCGCGCTGACGACGACCTCGCGCAGTTGTTGTTCAGCGGGCGTCTGGGCGAACAGGGCGGGAGAAAAAAGAGATGCGGCGGCCAGCGCCAGCACCGACGGACGCGGCCGACGGCCGCAACGCGAAAACAACATGCAAAAACTCCACGGGAAACGGCAGGAAAAACAGGGCCGCTCTCGGGATGCGTTGTTGTTGCGTACCAACTGATCAGCATCAATTCTATTGAGAATGAAAACAAATATTATTTGCATCCAGAACCATCGAAGGGACATTGCGAGAGGCCGGTGGCGCTTCGTGTAGGCCCTGCTTCCGGCCACCCAGACAAACCCCATGTCAGCCGAAAGTTCATCTTGAATTCGGGGGCGGATACGTCATCTGGCGAATGGCAGCCCGCGAAGGGCGCTGTTACTCTGGAACAAGAAAAAAGAGAGGTCCGCCATGCTCACCATTCTTCAGAAAGCCGTGATCCTCGGGAAGGCCGGCGTCGACGTCCCGGCCCGTCCGCTCGACGACCTGTCGACGCCGATGGCCACCGGCTCGCCGGTGAAGGCGGAAGGCGTGTCGCAGAAGGCCCACGAATGGGCGCGGGCGGTCGAGACCCTGTACGTCAGCTACGTTGCGGCGCGCGCCGCGAAGAGCCTGCGCGACGCCGAAGAGGCGCGGCAGTCGGCCATGCTGCGGCAACTGTCGGCCGCGGTGCAGGCCTGAGCACCATGGGACTGTTCGATTTCCTGAAGAAGAAAAAGCAGCCGGAAGTGGACATGCCGTCGACGCTCGAGGCCGGCATGGCCTCGCAGGCGGAAGACTTCATCGGCGCTTTTTCGCAACCCGGCGCGCCCATCGACAGCGCGGCGCTCGACTACTCCGAAGCCTCGCTGGTCCTGGTCGATCAGGTGCTCGAAGACTTCTTCCAGCAGCAGGCGCCCTTGCCCGACGACCTGCACTTCCTGGCGTCGGCCTACGTGTTCGAAACCGCACGCCGCGAGTTCGGCGGACGCTACCTGCGCGGCGACGACGACAACCCCTTCGTCCTCGTGATCGGCCCCGACAGCGCACAGGTCGGCGTCTGCGCCATGGCCAAGGTGCGCGGGCGCGCCGTCAACGGCCCGGAAGACAGCCTCGCGTTCTTCTACGCCGGCATCGCGCCCGTGGTGCAACGCGGCGTGAGCGCCACGCTGGTCTGACACAGCGGCAGCAGCGGGCGCCTCACGGCCCGCTGCCGCCCCCTGCCACCTCCCCTTCAATCGAACTGCGTGGCAACCTGCCGCTGCGTGCCCAACCCTTCGATGCCCAGCGTGACGACATCGCCGCGCTTGAGGTAGACCGGCGGCTTGAACCCCATGCCCACGCCGGGCGGGGTTCCGGTGGAAATGATGTCCCCCGGGCGCAGGCTCATGAACTGCGAGAGGTACGCGATCAGGTAGCGCACGCCGTAGACCATGGTGGCCGTGGAGCCGCTCTGGCGCCGCACGCCGTTGACCTCCAGCCACATGTCCAACTGCTGCGGGTCGGGCACTTCATCGGGTGTCACGAGCCAGGGGCCGATCGGTCCGAAGGTGTCGGCCGACTTGCCCTTGGTCCACTGGCCCTGGCGCTCGGTTTGAAACGCGCGCTCCGACACGTCGTTGATCAGGCAGTAGCCCGCAACGTGGTCCATCGCGTCCGCTTCGCTGACGTACTTCGCGGTCTTGCCGATCACCACGCCCAGCTCCACCTCCCAATCGGTCTTGGTGGAACCACGCGGAATCTCGAGCACGTCGTTCGGTCCGCCGATCGCCGAGGTGGCCTTCAGGAAAACGATGGGCTCGGGCGGCACCGTGGCGCCTGTCTCGGCCGCGTGGTCCGAGTAGTTGAGCCCGATGCAGATGAACTTGCCCGAGCCGGCCACGCAGGCGCCGATGCGCGGGGCGCCTTCCACCAGTGGAAGGCTCTGCGGGTCCAGCGCGGCGAGGCGCGCCAGGCCGGCGGGCAACAGCACCTCGTGTGCGATGTCATTCACGTGCATGGAGAGGTCGCGCAAGCGGCCTTCTGCGTCGAGCATCGCCGGCTTTTCCTGGCCGACGGCCCCGTAACGCAACAGCTTCATTCGTCATTCCTTGGTGGTTGATTGGCTGGCTATCTGGCGGCGCTGCCGCGCGCCTTGCCGAGCTCGGAGAACAGTTCCTGGGTCAGCGCCGGATCGATCTGCCTGACATGCTTGTCCGTGACCGGCGCGAGCTTCTCGCGCAGGCGTTCGCGTTCGGCGGCGGGGAACTCGGTCAGCACCATGCCCTGGCCCTTCAGGAACTCGGCGGCCCTGGCGTTGACATCACGGTTGGCGGCGCGCTGGAAGGGCTGCGTCTCCCGGGCCGCATCGAGAAGGATCTTGCGTTCGTCTTCCGACAGCTGCTCCCAGCGCTTCTTGCTGAACAGCAGCACGACAGGGTTGAACACGTGCCGCGTGTTGGAGCCGTACTTCTGGATCTCGTAGTACTTCGAGGCTTCCACCAGCGAGTACGGATTTTCCTGGCCGTCGACGGCCTTCTGCTCCAGCGCGGTGTAGACCTCTGGCAGCGGCAGCGGCGACGGGTTGGCGCCCAGCGCGCGGAAGGCATCGATCATCACGGGGATCTGCATCACGCGCAGCTTCAGGCCCTGCAGGTCTTCCATCTTCGCCACCGGCCGCCGGCTGTTGGTGACGTTGCGAAAGCCGTGCTCGAAGTACGTGAGGCCGATCAGCCCCTTCTCGGGCAGCTTGTCCAGCAGCTTGCGGCCGACCGGACCATCGAGCACGAAGTCGGCTTCCTTCTCGTTGTTGAACAGGAACGGCAGGTCGAACAGCGAGAACTCCCGGGCCATGCCCGAGAGCAGGCCCGGGATCGCCATCGTCATTTCCACCGTGCCGCCCTGCAGCGAGGCGATGACCGAGGCATCGCCGCCCAGCACGCCCGAAGGAAAGAGCTTCACCTTCATCTTGCCGCCGCTCTTCTTCTCGACGATCTCCGAGAAGCGCTGCGCCCCCATGCCCTGCGGATGCTCCTTCTGGTTCACGAAGGCGAACTTGAAGGTGCGCTCCTGGATGTTCTGCGCAGCGGCGAGGCCGGCCGCCAGGAACGCGCTCAGGACGAGGCAGGTGGCGGCCAGGCGATGCGGCAATTTCTTGGGCATGGGCATCTCGGTGAGAAGGTGTGGCGACCCGCGTGCGATCAGACCGCGACGCGTTCGAACTGGACGCTGCGGCAGTCCATCTCGTACTCGAGATCGACCACGGGCGGGCGGTTGTAGTGCCAGGTCAGCCCGTGCCGCGCGGCACCGCGCTTGACGATCTCGTCGGCGATGAAGGGGTGGATGTCGTGCACCGTGTACAGCTGCGAGCCCGTGGTGCTGGCCCAGGTGAAGCCCAGCGATGCCAGGCGGCGTTCCATTTCGTCGAGCACCCACTGCGCCTTCTTCAGGATGGCGGGCGGCGAGGTGTCGCCCAGGCGCACGGCATGGTCGCGGTAGTGCCCCTTGCCTTCCGGCGCTTCGGCGCTGCCCGCCACCACGAACGACGCCGCCGCCTCGGCGTCGGGCACGGTGTAGCTGAAGGCATGGAACGAGGGCTCCGACGGCGGCGACAGCGCGGGGCACACGTTGCTTCGCGCCACCGGATTCAGGTCGCCGATGAAGATGCCCCACTCCTTCAAAGTGCCCACGTAGAGGTTGTTGAACTCGACGAAGCCCTGTTCAGTGAACGGTGCCGGGGACCGCAGTTCGCACGCGCAGAAGGCGGCCAGCGGACGCGAGGCCTCCTCCAGGATTTCCTTGATGCGCGCAAAGCCCTGCTTCAGGGGCAGGGGCTCCAGGAAGCGCACGCGCTCGATGCGAAACCCAGGTTCGGCGGCCACGCCAGCCGAGTACTGCTGGACGCCCGGAATGAACCGATAGCCGCCTGGGAGGGAGAGTTGGAGTGCCGACACGTGATTTCCTTTTTGGAGAGAGCGAGAGAAAAAGAGAGAGAACGGGCAGAAGAGCTCAGGGGATCTGACTCCAGCGCTGGTTGGCCCCGCCATGGCAGGCGTAGGTGGACAGCGCCGTGCCCTGCGTGGTGGTCGAGCCGGGCACATCCAGGCACGCACCCGAAGACACCCGGTTGCGCAGCGTCGCCCCGACCACGCTCCACTGCGTGGCCATGCCCGCCGTGCACGCCAGCTGCACCAGCGGGCCGCCGCCGGCGTTGGTGTTGCCCTGCGCCAGGCACAGGCCACTGTGCTTCGCGACGAACTGGGTGTAGCCGCCGCTGCTGTTGACGGTGAAGGTCTCGTTGGCGCCGTTGCCGCAGGCCCACTGCACCACCGTGGCGCCGCTGGCCGTCGAGCCGCCCGACACGTTGACGCACAGGTTGTTGACCTCCGAGCGGATGCGCGTGTCGATCGCCGGTGCGGTGTCGAACGACTTCACGTACTCGCCCAGCGCCAGCAGGTCGGCCGCCGGCAGGCCCGAGGCATTGCCGTGGCCGCCCGCGAGCACGTCCTGCAGCGTGGCCTTCTGGCCGTTGTGGAAGAAGCTCGGGTTGCTCCAGGTGCCGTAGAGCGTCGGGGTGTCAAAGCCCACGCCGGCCAGCGGCTGGTTGCTGCCCTTGCCCGACGAGAGCTGGATCGTGCCCACGTCGTGCCGCAGCCCGTCGCGCAGGCTGCCGGCCGTGTGGCAGGTCGCGCACTGGGCCGTGTTGAACACGGTCTGTCCACGCACCGCGTCCACGCTGAGGTTGCCGTCCGCCGCGCGGGCCGGGCTGCGCATGTACTTGTTCAGCGAGTTCAGATAGGCCGCGAGATCGTCGAGCTGCGCGTTGCGGCCGGCCTTCGGCACGCCGAGCGGGTCGCCCGTGGCCGAGAAGTCGGCGTTCGTCAGGAAGCCCGTGCCGCCGAACTCGTTGCGGATGTCGTGCTCGAAGTCCTGCACCTCGTCGAAGTTGGCCGTCCAGTGCAGCTTGCCGTGGCCCGTGCCGCGACGGCCCTGCAGGCTGATGGTGCGGCGCAGGCCCTCGCCGCGCTGGGTGAAGTCCCACACCATGCCGTCGTCGCTGCCATCGGCATGGCAGCTCGCGCAGGACATGTAGTTGTTCATGCTCATGCGCCGGTCCGACGCGTTGTAGAACACCTGCTTGCCGCGCAGTGCCGCGGCCGCCATCGGCTCCTGCGCGACCGTGGTGATGTTCTGCAGGAAGGCCGGGGCCGCCGACTCCGAGGACAGCACCTGCGCCACGTCGTGCACCGACACCGAGCGCGCCAGGAAGTTGTTGACGTACAGCCGCTTGCGCGCCGCATCGAGGTACAGGCCGTGCGGCGCGCTGCTGGCGTTGATCTCGCCGCGCACCGAACGGTTGTAGGCATCGACGATGGCGATGCGGTTGCCTTCCATCTGGGCCACGAAGATGTAGTCGCCGGCCGGCGAGTACAGCGCGGCGCGCGCGGGGGCGCGGTCGTTGAAGTCGAGCTGTTCGCTGAACATTTCCGCGGCCGTCTGCAGGTTCACTTGCGACAGGATGGAGCGCACGGTCTTGTCGTGCTCCAGCGGCAGGCCGTCGCGGAAGGTGCCGCGCACGATGTTGTCCTTCTTCGAAGGCAGCAGCGCACGCGCGCCGTCGGGCGAGATCACCACCTGGCTCAGGTAGTTGGGCACGCCGCGCGAGGCGGCCTCGGTGTCGACCGTGGTCGTGTCGACCGCCAGTGCGATGGTGGTGGCGGCGCTGAAGCTCTGCAGGTTCACCTTGTGCAGTTGCCCGCCCGTCATCTTCGATTTGAAGCGCGTCACGTAGGCCGATTGCGAACCCGCATCGACCGCGATGCCGCGCACGCTGCCTTCCAGGGCGAGCGTGCCGGTGGCGGCGCCGGTGGTCGGGTCGAAGCTGACCAGGGCCGACTTGCTCTCGAGCGTCAGCAGGCCCTTGGTGCCATTGGGCGTGAAGACGACACCGTACGGACCACTGCCATAGGCCAGCGGCACCGTCGTCGACAGCGTGCCGTCGGCGGCGTTGAGCGCCACCAGCTTGTCCTCGCCCTGCACCGTGACCCAGATGCGGCCGTCGGGGCCCACGGCCAGCGTCTTGGGCTCATCGCCCACGCGCACTTCCCAGCGCTTGGCGAAGGTCTGCGCGTCGATGGCGGCCACCGTGCCGCTGTCGGGGTTCACCGAATACACCGCGTTCGCATCGCCCGCGATGTTGGTCGTGTGCGTCGGCGCCGCCGCCGTGACGGGTGCGATCACCGTGAGGTTGTAGGTGTAGAAGGTCTCCTGGCCGTTCGCGGCCTTCACCGTCAGCGTCACGGTGTAGTGGCCGGGGCTGCTGTAGGTGTGCGTGACGCCGGGTTGCGAGGCGTACGCGCTCTGCGTGCCGTCGCCGAAGTTCCAGCGGAACTGCGCACCGGTGGCACCCAGCGTGGCCGGGTTGAAGTTCAGCTGGCCGTTGACGATCTTCGGTGCGCCCACGATGCTGGGATCGCCGATCACGGCCTGCGCCCGCAGCGCCGCCACGTCGGTGTCGCCGAGCACGCGGCCGTACACGCGCACCTCGGCCAGCGTGCCCTTGAAGAGTGCGGCGTTGCCCTGGATCTGCCCCAGCAGCTGGAACTTGGTCGACAGGCCCTTGGTGCCGGTGGGGCCGGTCGAGGTGGTCTTCACGCCGTCCACGTACACCGCCTGCGCGCCCGAGGCCGCGTCGCGCGTGAGCACGACGTGGTGCCAGTTGCCGTCGTTCACGGCGCTTTGCGAGCGCGTGCCTGCGTGGTCGCCCACCGACAGCTTGATGTTGCCGGTGCTGTCGAGCCAGCCCCAGAACACGTCGTCGACGCCCGGCGACTGGTCGCGCCCGAAGATGCCGGGCGCGGTCCACGAGTTCGCACCGCCGGCCTGCGTGGTCTTCATGTAGAAGCTCAGCGAGGCGGTGCCGCCCAGCGTGGTGGACACGCTGTCGTTCTTCAGTTGCACGCCCGTGGTGCGGTTCGCGAAGTTCAGGCCGATGCTCTCGAACGCGTCGCCGGTGGCGGGCGTGCCGTTGTTGGCGCTGATCTGGTCACCGAGGTTGCCGGTCAGCGCCCAGTGGTGCATCAGGTTGATGTCGTTGGCGTTGCCGGTGTTGAAAGTGGAGCGGTAGTCGGCCGCGATGGCGTTGCCCGCATAGTCCTTCAGGCCGTTGGCGGGCAGGAACACCTCGTAGGCGGTGCCCGGCTGCAGCGGCTGCGCGGGGTGAAAGTTGACGATGCCCAGCTGCACGCTGTAGGTGCCCGCGAGCGTGTTGCCGCCGACCGGGCGCACGATGAAGGTGTTGGCGTTCACGCTCTCCGGGCGGATGCTGTCGGTCATGCCCAGGCCGATGCGCGAGGTGAGGGCCTGCTGCTTCGCACCGTTCACGGGCGAGACCTGCTTCACTTCGGGCTTGGTGGTGTCGGGGTCCACCGCATGCACGATGAAGCCGCTGCCCGAGCCGTGGTCGTTGCCGACGTAGATCAGGTTGCCGAACGGCGACACCTGGCCATGGTCGGAGCTCGAGAAATCGGGATGCGTCGTTGCGAACAGTCCGCCGCGCCCGACTTCGACGTGGTTGAGCGGGTTGCTCACATCGACCTTGTGGATGTAGTTCTGCGCGCCCTGGAACACGAAGTTGTCCTGCGTGCTGCAGTACAGCTGCTGGTTGATCACCAGCCGGTTGTCCTCGGCCACGAAGCGCGAGCGGTCGCTCAGGTCGTAGCCGTACATCTTGCCGCCGCTCTCCTGCGCCGAGGCGTAGACCTTCTTGCCGTCGAAGCAGGTGGAGTAGTAGCTGGCGGTGGACCCGGAGACGGTGTCGAGCACCTTGGGATTCAGCGGGTCCGAGATGTCCAGGCTGGCGAAGCCGCTGGTGTTGGTCATGGACGTCAGCACCATGTGGTTGCCCATGGTGAAGATCGGCCCCACGCGAAAGCCGCCGAGCTCGCCCGTCGGTATCGGGTTGGGCTTGCCGGCGCCACGGTTCGCGAGCACTGCGTTCGCGGGGTCTGCGGCGTCGATGACGAACACGCCCTGCTCCGCCGCCGCCACGTACAGGTAGGGCGCCTGCCACCACAGCTGCCAGCTCACGTTGTTGTAGTCGCCCTTGTTGACGTTGGGCAGCACCAGCTTCTTCACTTGCTTGACGTCGTTGATGTCGGTGAAGTCCCAGAACTCCACGCCGAAGACGCTGGGCACGGCGACGTACTGCTTGCCGCCGATGCTGGCGATGCCGATGGAATGCGGCTCCCTCAGTTCCTTGGTACGGCCGTCCGGCTCGTAGATGCGCTTGACGAGCCGCAGGTTGCGCGGATCGGAGACGTCGTAGAGCAGGAAGCCACCGGGGCCCAGGCCGCCGTCGGGCGTGAACGTCGTCAGGAAGTAGCCGTTGATCATGAGGCCCACGTTCTGGCCGTAGTGGTACTTGGTGTACCCGGCGGTGGGGTGCGTCACACTGCCCCCGGGGATCTTCGGCACGTCGGCGCCGGTGCCGGCTCCGACGCCGGTGTCGACCTCCTCCTTGATCATCGAGATGGGCTTGAACAGCTCGGCCTGCGTGTAAGTCAGGTTGCCCAGCCCGGGGCCCTGCAGCGGCAAGGGATCGGCCACCAGCTCAGCGGCCGCGGAGGCCATGCTGGTGGCAGCCTTCTTGATCGTGTCGAGGGGGTTCACCCCCGTGATCGCCGCATGCGTCAGCAACGCACAGCCGAACAGAAAACCTACCGCAAGAACTTTCTTGGTGCTCATTTTCATCCTCGCAAATTCGATCGGACGCCATCTTTCGGTGGGAAAAGATTCGACCGGAATCTAGCAGCGGATGCGTGCGCGAACGGCATTGAATTTCGAAGGGAGAGTTCGAATATTTAGATCATTGCTCAGGGTAAATGGTGATGTTTTGGCATAGGTTGTGCTTCAAAGTTCGGGCCTGAAAAAAGTGAATTCATTGCCCACCGATCGCCCATGAAGGAACACCCCATGTCTCACGCCGGTCTTGTTGTCCAGCGCCTGCCTCGTCTGTCCAAGCGCAGCCTGCTGGGCGCTTCGCTGCTCGCGATGCTGTGTGCCGCACTGCCTCACCCCAGCGCCCACGCGCAGGGCCCGCGCAACTTCGCCACGCTGGCGATGGTGGCCGAGCCGCAGACGCTCGACCCGATGGCCTCCACGGCCGACCTGGTCGGAACCATCATGCAGCACGTGTACGAGACGCTGTACACCTTCGATGCCAAGTGGAACGTGGTGCCGATGCTGGCCGAGGGCATGCCCAAGATCTCGGCCGACGGCAAGACCTACGCCATCACGCTGCGCAAGGGCGTGGCGCTGCACAACGGGCGCGATCTCACGGCCGACGACGTGGTCGCCAGCCTGCAGCGCTGGATGGACCAGTCGCCGCGCGGCAAGGCCGTGGGCAAGGAAATCGAGAGCCTCAAGGCCAAGGGTCCGCTGGGCGTGGAGATCGTGCTGAAGGCGCCGTATGCGCCGCTGCTCTCGCAGCTCGCGCTGCCCAGCAATGGCACCGCCGCGATGATGGCCAAGGAATCGATGGCCTCGCCGCTGAAGGACTTCGTCGGCACCGGCCCCTACAAGTTCAAGGAACGCCGTCCCGACCAGTTCGTGCTGCTCACGCGCTTCGACAAGTACGCCGCGCGCAAGGAGCCCGCGAGCGGCTACGGCGGCAAGCGCGAAGCGGTCATCGAAGAGCTGCGCTTCGTTCCCGTGCCCAACGCCAGCACGCGCGTCGAAGGTGCGCTGGCCGGCCAGTACGACTTCGCCGACCTGCTGCCGGTGGAAGCGCTGCCGCGCCTGGAGAAGGCCGGCGGCAAGACGCTGCCGATCATCACGCCTGCCTTCGGTTTTCCGCTGGTGGTCTTCAATACCAAGGAAGGCCCGCTCGCCAGCCAGGCCGTGCGCCAGGCCCTGCAGACGGCGATGGGCCAGGGAGAAATGCTCGCGGCCGGCTTCGGCGACACGCGCTTCTTCATCGCGGAAGCGAACCACTTCCCCAAGAGTTCGCCGTTCTACTCGGCGGCCGGCGCCGACCAGTACAACCAGCGCAACGCCACCAAGGCGAAGGACGCCGCCGCCAAGGCCGGCTACAAGGGCGAGCCGATCCGCGTGCTCACCAGCCGCCAGTACGACTTCCACTACAACATGTCGCTCCTGATGGCCGAGCAGCTCAAGCGCGCCGGCTTCAAGGTCGACCTCAACGTCGTCGACTGGGCCACGCTCACCCAGCGCCGCAACGACCCGCGGCTGTGGGAAATCTTCATCACCCATTCGGGGCTGTTCCCCGAGCCGATGCTGTCGCCACCGCAACTGGGCGACGGTGCACCAGGCTGGTGGGACTCGCCTGCCAAGAAGGCCTCGCTCAGCGCCTTCAACACCGAGAGCGATCCTGCCAAGCGCGGCGCGTTGTGGGGCAAGGTGCAGCAGGTGGTGTACGACGAGGTGCCGTACATCAGCGTCGGCAAGTTCAACGCCCTCTCGGCCAAGAGCCCCGCGCTGGACAACTACCAACCCACGAACTGGCCGTTCTTCTGGAATGTGAAGATCAAGTAGGAGGCGCACTTGTTCCGTTTCATTGCCTCGCGCTTCGCCGGCATGCTCATCGTGCTGGCGCTGGTGGCCGTGCTGGTCTTCGTGCTCACGCGCGCCGCCTCGGGCGACCCCATCTCCGTGCTGCTGGGCGACCAGGCCACCGCCGCCGACATCGCCCGCGTGCAGAAGGACTACGGCCTGGACAAGCCCCTGCCCGTGCAGTTCGGCTACTGGCTGCGCGAAGTGCTGCAGGGCAACCTGGGCACCTCGATCTTCCTGCAGCGCCCGGTCACGCAGGCGCTGTGGGAGCGCGCCGAGCCCACCACCTTGCTCGCGCTGCTGGCGGTGGCCATCGCCGCGCTCATCGGCGTGCCCTGCGGCATCGTCTCGGCGGTGTTCCGCGGCCGCGTGGTCGACCAGTTCTTCACCGGCATCGCGATGCTGGGCGCCAGCATCCCCAGCTTCTGGCTGGGCATCGTGCTGATCCAGATCTTCGCGGTGTCCTTCGGGTGGTTCCCGGTCTCGGGCTACGGCGCGCCCGATGCGCCCTTCGCCGAGCGGCTGCACGCGCTGGTGCTGCCGGCCACCGTGCTGGGCCTGCTGAACTCCGCACTCATCATCCGCTTCACGCGCGCCTCGATGCTCGACGTGCTGGGCGAAGACTACGTGCGCACCGCACGCTCCAAAGGTCTGAGCGAGAAGGTCGTCGTCTTGAAGCACGCGCTGCGCAATGCGCTCGTGCCCATCGTCACGGTGATCGGCCTCACCGTCGCGCTGATGATCGGCGGCGCCGTCATCACCGAGACCGTGTTCGGCCTGCCCGGTGTGGGCAATTTGGTGGTCAACGCCGTGCTGCGGCGCGACTACCCGGTCATTCAAGGTGCACTGCTCGTGATTGCCGCGATCTACGTGCTCATCAATTTCTCGATCGACCTGCTGTATGCGGTGGTCGATCCGCGCGTGAAGGTCTGAACGATGCGCATGCCTCGAATGCTCCGCCAGCTGATGCACCGCCGCATCGTGATGGTGTCCGCCCTGGTGCTGCTGGTGATTGCCATCATGGCCATCGGCGCGCCGCTGGTCGCCTCGGCCGACCCCAACGACACCGCCGTGCTGCAGCGGCTGAAGGCCCCCAGCGCCGAACACCTGCTCGGAACCGACGAACTCGGGCGCGACATGTATTCGCGCATCGTGCATGGCGCACGCTACTCGCTGGCCATCGCGGCACTCACGGCCCTGGGTGCCGTCATCGCCGGCACGGTGCTGGGTTTGATGGCAGGCTTCTTCCGCCGCCTCGACGCACCGCTGATGCGTGTGGTCGACGCCATGATGTCCTTCCCCGACATCCTGCTGGCCATCGCGCTGGTGGCCATCCTCGGGCCGTCGCTGATGAACACCGTCCTCGCGCTGGTGCTGGTCTATACGCCGCGTGTCGCACGGGTGGTGCGGGCCTCGACGCTGGTCGTGCGCGAACTGCTGTTCGTCGAAGCCGTACGGGCCCTGGGCGTGCGCACCTCTCGCATCCTGT